>NZ_PJCE01000001.1:0-4554090 GCF_002836275.1 Shewanella sp. Actino-trap-3
TTTTATTCCTTACATACTTACTCATACAATTAATCAGACTGGGCGTTATCAGGAAAGTTCACCCATAAAATGATTTTTTTGAATAAATTTTATCAAGCTAAAATATATTGAGCTAAAAATAATCACGAGTCTTATGGAATACGCATTAATCTTATTAAATAATTATTAATAACAATACGTTGTTAATCGTTATACTAAGATCATAATGTCTACATTCAACCTGTTGGTTTTTCCCGAGTGCAAATGGGGCCTGCGGTTGGTTATGGTAGCCGTCGATGATGACTTTTGGCTTGGTTTATACCAATACGTAAAGAGAATTCACAAAATGAGCCTAAAAAAAGGGCAACCAATGTGGTTGCCTAAGTCGTTCTTTGTGGGTTGTGAATAACGGTGCGCTAGCGTGTTAACACTCCCCAAATAGGGATGATGATGAACAATAAACATAAACTGTAGTGGCAAGTAAATAAGAGCTTTGAATACACACTAAACCGTTGGAGGAAGACGTTTAGTGAGTTCGTGTTCTTACTTGCTACATATACTATGACTAGGGCTATTTGGAAAAGTTCATTAAATGATGTACTAAATTTAAACGTCATTAATTGTGAGGATTTGTTCATCTTTGATGGTCGAAAGTGGTTCGATATACACGGGTGTTAATCGAGATGTACAGTATGTTTTCTACTTAGTTATCGATTGTTAGTGTGTCGTGATGACACTTAACAAGTCCTACTTAATCTCAATTCTGAAAGGCGATCGGATAACTTGTTAAAAAAGGGTCTATTTCAAGTCTGTAATATTAAACTTTCCATGTCTTTTGTTAACAAGATCTATTGCAAGTCGATACAACTTCGACCGCGGGGAAAAGCGCTGTTTGATAACGGGTTATGAGCCCCTGTTGAGGTAAGTTATTATAAGTAAGACACAAATAGTGGCACAACGCCTCTAGAAAGTTCAATAAATGGTAAATATGCGATCAAATCTATAGACATAAAAAAAGGCAATCAAATAATTGCCTATCGATCGACTTAGCGATCAAGGGGACCGCGCTAGAAGTCCCAGGGAGATGATGAACAAAAGTGAATATCACTGTTACTAAGTTTGAGTACGTGGTGGTTTAAAAGTTCAATATAAATGTATTTTTTTAGCCAAATAATGATGTTTATTTTATATTGCATATTTATCATAAACTTAAGTTTTGATGTGTTTTGATGTGTTTTGATGTGTTTTGATGTGTTTTGTAATGTGTTTTTTGTGGTTTGAGCGTATTTAATTTGAGCATGTTCAATTCGGGCATATCGTTAAATGGAAATGTTATTGACTTAACATGGTCATGGAGCGTCCGCCTATGCCCCAAGAAGTAAAGTAAGGCGATTAACATGACATCAATCGCCCAAAGCAAACTCGCATACATTATGGATTAACGGTATTCGATTACAGGTAAAAGCCTCGGCTAACTTAGCAGCTTTTCAATAATAGCGTTAAGGTCTTCTGGCTTAGTGGTTGGCGAATAACGTTCAATAACATTTCCTTGTTTATCGACTAAGAACTTAGTGAAGTTCCATTTGATAGACTCACTAGCCAAAAGGCCTTTGGCAGACTTTTTAAGGTGTTGGTACAAGGGGTGACTATTAGCACCATTAACATCAATTTTACTGAATAGCGGAAACGTAACCCCAAAGTTGAGTTCACAAAATTGGCTGATCTCGTCTTCATTACCTTGCTCTTGCTTACCGAATTGATTACAAGGAAACCCCAAAATAACTAAACCACGATCTTTATATTGTTGATATAAGGCTTCAAGACCTTTGTATTGCGGTGTAAATCCGCATTTACTTGCCGTGTTAACAATGAGCATAACTTTATCTTTAAAGTGCTCCATAACAACGTCTTTGCCTTGAATGTCTTTTACGATAATAGGGTAAATTGCAGCGGTCATGTGAAGCTCCTTTATATGAAAAGTAAACTATAATATAAATATGGTTGGCTGGCAATTTAGTTGCGCACAACTTAATTTATCTATTTGCTTATAAATACTAATTTCAATATAGTTTGCGCATAATTTACTATCAAGGATTAAGGACGGGCTTATGAATGAATTGAAGAACGAACTTAACTCTGAAGATGAAATCGACTCCAATTCGCAGCCACAAGCTGATGTCAGTCACGTGGTACATTTATTAACGGAAGCCGAGGGTGATGAGCAGGCCGAAATGTTCAGTGAGATTTTGACTGAAGCTGAACCAGGTACAATTGCTTTACTTTTAGAATCGTTACCGCTGGATGAGCGTTATGATCGTTGGCAGCAAGTTGATGTAGAAGAGCGTGTTGACGTTTTAAACTTAATGCGTGCAGATCCTCGTTTAGGCATAGTGAAAAAAATGCCAGACGAGGAGTTAGACCTACTCTTTTCGCAATTAAGTCCCGAAGATCTTATCGAGTGGAGTGATACGTTACCAGACAATATTACCGATCGTGCATTAGCACAGATGGGGGAACGTCAGCGCAAGCACTTCGAACTGTATGATCAATATTCTGATAATGAAATCGGTCGTTATGCTGATCACCAAATGTTGGCGTTAAGTCTTACGTCTACGGTCGCGCAAGGGCAACGTTTTTTTCGTCGAATTGATTTAGATTGTAATGACCACCTTTTTTTGGTGGATAATAACGATAAATATCTAGGGACAGTGCGTCGTTATGATGTTTTTAAAACGACCGATCTTGATACCCAATTACAGGTATTAATATGGGAAGACAGCCGGGTTATCTCTGCCGACTCATCTTTGATCGAAGCGGCCGAAGCCATTGAGCATAGTCGTGAGCTTGAATTACCGGTTGTCGATGATGACGGTATATTGATTGGCCGAATGACACTGAGAACGGCTACAGCCCTAGTGCGTGAGCATTACGAAGCACAATTAATGGCAACCGCAGGTATGGATGAACACGACGATTTGTTTGCTCCTATTATGGTGGGAGCAAAACGTCGTGCAGTGTGGTTAGGGATTAACTTACTCACTGCTTTTTTAGCTTCTGCGACCATTGGATTATTTGAAAATGTGTTGTCGCAAGTGGTGGCATTAGCGGTATTGATGCCTATTGTGGCTTCAATGGGCGGTATTGCAGGTAGCCAATCGTTAACACTGATGATCCGCGGTATGGCAATGGGGCAGATTTCTGCCGGTAACGTGATGTCGTTGATGAAAAACGAACTCGGGATCGGTGCACTTAACGGCATGTTGTGGTCGATTGTCATTGGTATTGTTGCCGGGTGGTGGTTTAACGATACGATAATGGGCATTGTAATTGGTTGTGCCATCTTAATTAATATGGCGGTTGCGGCTATTGCGGGTGTTATGGTGCCAATGATCTTACAACGTTTTAATCAAGATGCGGCATTATCAGGATCGGTCATTCTCACCACTGTCACCGACGTGGTAGGTTTTTTTACCTTCTTGGGATTGGCCACCATATTGTATCTGTAAAGGTGCGGTATTGCTTACATCAAAATGCACTGAGTCAACATTGGGCTAGCCTTTGGTTAACGTTGTCCAGCGCCTCGACGATTATCACGTATGCTGTTATTTAGCTTCAATTCGCCTTGCGGGTAAAACAAATGACACTTTTAATATAGCCTGACTTGAAAGAGACTTATTGCTATCGGTTTAGCCTATATCTTATTCCAAGTTGAGGTCATTTAAATGCTCTTGAGTCTCTCAAGGTCATTTTTTGATAATAAAAAAGCAAGTTACAGGTAACTTGCTTTTTAAACTCGATGAGACAATGCGGTTAAATTATTTCCACTTAGGAGGCGCTAACTCCATTTCTGGATTATCGTCAAAGTAGCCTCGCTTGGTATCTCGGCGGCGTTGTTTTACTTTTTTCGATTTTGGTTTTCCCTTTCCCTCGATGTTATCGCCCCATGGCGCATCGTCTTCATCAAATTCAAATGAGTGTGACATTTTTAACATTCCAGATAACTGTACCTTTTTTGGTACAACCCCTTTTTTACCTAAAGTTAATAATAAGCTAAAGCGAAATATTTAATCCTTGATGGTAAAAATTATTGCACGTAGAAATGACAATTCAATTTTTGGCGACAAATAAACATTCTTTGCTGTGTTTGAGTTCATTTAGGCATAGGGATAATTGTTGTTGCCAGGGGTTTTGTGTGGCAATGGTGTGTGATAAATCGCTATCTAGCGCACTAAATACTGGCCTATTGACGATTGAAGCATATTGTTCTGATGTTATAGGCTGTAAATAAATCGGTTGACGTAATAAGCCTAACCCTATCGCTTGTGTTTTTATCGCTTGTGCAAACTCATACCAAGTGCATATGCCAGCATCACTCCAATGGTAAATAGCTGACCATTGTTTTTGTAAACACAGTTTCCACAAAAAACGCGCAAGATCATCAACCATTGTCGGGCTGCCGGTTTGGTCATTAACAATATTAATCGGGTTTTCTTTACTTGAGCCTATGGCTGCCTGATTATGCGTCTGTGACATTAACTTCAGCATAGTGGTCAGAAAATTATTGCCAGTATGATGGTAAAGCCAAGAGGTACGTACAATGCAAAATAGATCAGATTGGTAGCTCAGTAGTGTTGCTTCTGCGAGTAATTTTGATTGCCCATAAGTATTAATAGCCGCTGGTTTTTGTGTCACCAAATAAGGTGTCGATGAGCCGCCATCGAATACATAATCTGTTGACAATTGGATCAGTTTAATCCCATAAGCACTAGCCGCTTTAGCGATATACTCAACGGCTAATGCATTGGTTTTTATCGCGGACTCAGGGTTAATTTCGGCTTTTTCGACGTTGGTATAGGCTGCGCAGTTAATGATGATATTGGGTCGATAATAAGCCAATGCTTCGTCAATACGTTGTGGCTGAGTAATATCAACTTGTTGGTGGCTGAGCTGGATCAGTTCCAGCGTATTAGGCTGAGTACGTTTTAAGGCTCGGGCTAGTTGACCTGTTTGACCAAAGGTTAATATTTTCATTGAACGTGAGCCAAATACCATTGGACAGTGCGGTATAAGCCATTAAAGAAGGTATGTTTAGGTGTCCAATTCAATGTTGTGGCCAATTTACTGGCATCAATGGCATAGCGACGATCATGTCCGGGTCTATCTTCAATATGCTCAATGAGTGAGGTAAAGCCATTGCCACTAGCAAGGCGATGATCCGGGAGTAATTGGCTAAGGTGTGCGCAAATCGACCTCACTACCTCAATATTAGTTTGCTCATTATTGCCGCCTACCGTATAGGTTTCACCCACGTTGCCTAAGGTTAATATTGTCAGTAAAGCTTCAACATGATCATCGACATAAAGCCAGTCTCGAATTTGTAGACCATTACCATAGATAGGAATTTGCTCACCCGCTATAGCGCGGGTAATGGTCAATGGGATCAGTTTTTCTGGATGTTGGTATGGGCCATAATTATTAGAACAATAACTGATTAAAATGGGTAAACCATAGGTTCGATACCAGGCTTTGACTAGATGATCGCTTGATGCTTTACTTGCTGAGTAAGGTGAGCTGGGTGCATAAGCACTTTGCTCATTGAAAAAGCCTGTGCCGGGTAAGTCACCAAATACCTCATCAGTCGAAATATGATGGAAGCGAAATCGTGCAGCCTTAGCGCTCAATAAACCATTATAAAATTGTCTGCTGGCTTCTAAAAGTTGATAAGTACCGACTATATTAGTCTGAATAAATTCTGCAGGACCTGAAATGGATCGATCAACATGAGTCTCTGCCGCTAAATGCATGACGGCGTCGGGTTGAAACCGATTAAATACTTGGGTTAATAATTGAGCATCACAGATATCGCCTTCGATGAAATGGTATCGTTGACTTTGGTTTAGCATTTTAAGGCTGCTGGGATCCGCTGCATATGTCAGCTTATCGATATTAATGACACTGTGATGGGTAAAATTAATGATAAATCTGATTAGTGCCGATCCAATAAATCCACAACCACCAGTAATCAGTATTGCGAGTGCTTGTTCGTTTCTGTGTGTCATTGTTTTAGGCCAAATGAGATAACCTTAGGGTTTAGCATCGGGTTATCTTTGTCTGAGACGAGAGGAGCAAGGTGCTGTTTTAATGGCCATTGAATATTGAGCACGGGATCATTCCATGCGATGGTTTGATCATCATCTGGTCGATAATATTGTGAACATTTATAAATAACATCAGCGATGTCAGACAATACGTAAAAGCCATGAGCAAATCCCGCAGGGATCCACATTTGATAGCCATTTTCGTCTGAGATTTCTTGGCCTATCCACTTACCATAGGTTGTAGACCCTTGACGAATATCGACAGCAACGTCAAAGATGCTTCCTCTTGCTACCCGGATTAATTTACCTTGAGGGAAGTGTTGCTGGAAGTGAAGTCCACGTAAGACATTATTAATAGAACGCGATTGATTTTCTTGGACTAGTTGAGGAACATCTAAGTTGTTTTGGGTAAACGCGTCACTAAAGGTATTTTGGCGTAACGTTTCCATAAAGAATCCACGCTCATCAATGAACTTACGTGGGCTAAAAATCATCACGTCTTTGAGTTGAGTGTTAATCCATTTCATCTGGAAAATTCTTATTTAATAGAGACAGTAAGTATTCACCATAACCACTTTTTAACAGTGGCTTAGCCAGTTTTTTGAGTTGTAATTGATCAATTAATCCCATCGAATAGGCTATTTCCTCAGGGCAGGACACTTTTAAACCTTGGCGTTTTTCTATTGCAGCTATGTATTGTGTCGCTTCTGCCATGGCATCGGGTGTACCAGTGTCTAGCCAAGCGGTTCCTCGGCCTAAGATATTGACTTGAAGATTATTATTATCAAGATATTGATTTATCACATCCACTATTTCGAGTTCTCCTCTTTCAGAGGGGAAGACTTGCTTAGCGTAATAGCTTGCCTTGTTGTCGAAAAAATACAGCCCTGGCATGGCAAAATTTGATTTGGGTTTAGCGGGCTTTTCTGTAATAGAAAGTACTTGATTATGTTTATCAAACTCAATAACACCATAAGCTTGTGGATTAGCAACGTGATAACCAAAGACGGTGGCAGATGATATTTTATTAGTTGATTGTAGAGTGTGTTGTAATTGATGGCCATAAAATAAATTATCCCCTAAAATCATTGCACAAGGACTACCATTCAAAAAAGGTTCAGCAATAATGAGTGCTTGTGCGAGTCCTTCAGGCTTTGCTTGTGTTGCAAATTCAATGTTAATACCCCATTGATGGCCATTGTGCAGCAGTGATTTAAAAAGAGGCAGATCGGTAGGCGTGCAAATAAGCAAAATCTCTGTAATACCAGCCTGCATCAATGTGCATAGCGGATAATAAACCATAGGTTTATCGTAAACGGGTAATAACTGTTTACAGACAACTTGGGTGATAGGAAATAGTCGAGTGCCTGAACCTCCAGCTAATAAAATACCTTTTCTCATCAATCTTTCTTTAAGTGACTCATAAATGAATTTTAGCACAGCTAAAATCAATTAAGCAGATTTGTTATGGGTGTTATTTACCTAAGCCTTCAATTATATCAAGGCTATATCGCTCTGCATCAGGGCCTTTAATTCGCTGAAATTTCACATCTAATAAATAGAAGTGATCTGAATAGACTCGATAAATATGCTCGCGATCTAAATGATAATATTACTCGTTTGATCCTATTTGAAGGTGCCTTTACCTCGATAGGGATGAGGATCGCTATCTAAACCTATGGTGTGGATGGTGCATGTAAGTTCGAGTTTGGGCAAGGGAACATGCCACGATAAACACCTGCCATTGCAAGGTTGCTTTGCAGCTTGTTGCTATATCAATCGTGAGATTGTCTAGTTGGTTGGCTGCAGCCTAAGATTACCCATCCGAGTACTAAGCATAAATTTTTCATCTAAGCCCCCTTTAGATACAAAATTGTCGTGCATATGATCCTCGGCAGTTTTGGTGTTATGTGTCTACATTCAATGATAAAAAATCTACAAAAGGATTTTCTAGAGTAGGTGATACTATTTTAAATGGTTGTTTTTAAATTGTTGTTTTTAATAGATTATTTTTAAATGGCTATTTAACTCAAGTTAAACCAGTATCATGAGGATTACTTGATAATAGGTGACCAGAGTGTACTCGTGATTTTATCATCAATCGATCCAAGCGTTAAAATATAGCTAACGCATAGATTTTGCGCCTTAATGGTTAAACTTTAGTCGGGATATCAAAAAATTGTTTTATCTCATCTATTCTATCCATTGCATCTTGATAACCCAAATCAATCAAGGTTGTGGTATAGCTTTTTTCGAATAATAGATATGAGACGATACTTGAATCTGACTGTCGATTAATGCCAAAAAACTTCAATAAGGTTTTGATTGCAAATGGCATATCATCATAAAATCGATCCGCAATTCGGCTGAGATCTTGACTGGGCTTTATGACCAATGTCTCTATATGGCGAAGATTTAATGAGTCACGTCCTTCTTTCGACATGAATGACAACGTTTGATTTCCTTTCTGTAACCTTTCTAAATCACTGTTTAATGTATCCGAAAAAATCGTGTCTAATAAATGTCCTCCTATTGTTGCTGTTTTAGGATGATGTTCAAACTCGATAGGGAAATTTTTGTGTGGACTTTCTAAATTAATAACAAATATTTTATTGGCACCAAGGTGGACCGGACTTGATAAGGGAGAGAGTTGATGGACTGACCCATCGCAATAATAAGCCTGATTAAGTTTAATTGATGGAAAGACCATCGGGATAGCAGAGCTTGCAAGTAAATGCTCAGTATTTAATAAGCTGCGAATACCACTTCGTTTAGCACTTTGCCAATTTTCAATGTGTTTATTGCCCTGATAAAAACTATATGATCGTGAATTGTTATAACTCGAGGCGTCGACACTTATCGCCTTGAGTGCATTGTTACTGATGTTGCGGTCGATTCTTTTAAAATCGATAAGTTTATCCAATAATTCACGTAATGGTTGATTATCAAGTAGGCTTGCTGCGTCCGTACTCACCTTATCGTCTTGTAAGCCTTTGATTGCCATTCGCCCCAAATGTCTTAACACTTGGGGGATGGAAGCCCGATAGACTTTATGGGTTTCAAAATGACGCCACACCCAATCCAGTTTTTTTATGCCCAAATGAAAGCAAGATGCGTGGGTTGCCAGAGATGTTGCGTTAATGGCTCCTGCCGATGTCCCGCAAATGATATCAAATGGGACATTATGGTTGCGTGGGTAAAACTGCACTAGCGCTTTCAATACGCCTATTTGATACGCAGCTCTTGCCCCACCGCCACCTAAAACTAATGCTGTTGATACTGACAATATCTATCCTTAACGTTTTAAATGTACTTATTTTTAGTATGAATTCTTTTTCGAGTTTACACCAGTTACCAATAAGTCGACTATGCTATTTATTGTCTGTTTCTCATCTTATTGCGAGTAAGCAGTCTATGAGTAAGCATTGAACATTAAATATTACTGATCAAAAAGGTATCATCTGTTTTTCTAGAAGCAATAAAAAAACGCACCATAAAGTGCGTTTTTAAAATGTATTGTTGTGAATTATTAAGGGTTAACCTTTAGCTGCCTTGGTTAAAAACGCTACAATCTCATCAAATGGGATATCTTGTTTCTCACCAGTACGACGATTTTTGTACTCAAATACGCCTGCATCGATATTGCGGTCGCCAATAACCACAACATGGGGTAAGCCGATTAATTCCATATCAGCAAACATAACACCAGGACGTTCTTTACGATCATCCATTAATACTTCAATACCGGCATCCGCTAAGTCTTGGTAAAGTTTTTCAGCGATGTCAGCAACACGATGGGATTTATGCATATTCATGGGTAAAATACCCACCGAGAATGGTGCAATTGCTTCTGGCCAAATAATGCCGCGATCATCGTTGTTTTGCTCAATGGCAGCAGCCACAATACGGCTCACGCCGACACCATAACAACCCATCAACAACACCTGTGCTTTACCGTTTTCATCTAACACTGTGGCATTCATTGATGTAGAGTAACTTGTTCCTAACTGGAAAATATGGCCGACTTCAATACCACGAGCCATTGCATAAGTACCAAGGCCATCTGGGGTAGGTTCACCTTCAACCACATTACGAATGTCAGCAGCGGTTGCTAAAGGGAAATCTCGCTCCCAGTTGATACCGAAATAATGCTTATCTTCAGCGTTAGCACCCGCGGCAAAATCGCTCATCACAGTAACACTGTGATCAACAATAATCGGCATAGTTAAGCCGACAGGTCCTATAGAACCAGGACCTGCGCCAACGGCATCTCGAATTTCAGCTTCTGATGCAAATTCAAATGGCGATGCTACTAATTCAAGTTTGTCGGCTTTGACTTCGTTAAGTTCATGATCGCCACGGATAACTAATGCCACCAATGGTGCTTCTTCAGTCGCGCCTTTAACAATTAAGGTTTTAACTGTTTGGGTGATGACGACATTAAATTGCTCAACCAATTCGGCAATTGTTTTTGCGTTAGGTGTCGCGACCAACGTCATTGCTTCAGTTGGCTCTGCGCGTGTTTGGGTTGGCATAGGTGATTCAGCTTTTTCAATGTTAGCGGCATAGTCGCTGCCCGTTGAATAAGCGATTAAATCTTCACCACTGCTTGCGAGCACATGGAATTCATGCGACATGCTGCCACCAATAGAGCCCGTATCAGCTAGTACAGGGCGGAACGATAAGCCCATACGAGTCAGTATATTGCTGTATGCGGTATGCATTGCATGGTAAGTACTGTCCATGGTTTGTTGATCTAAATGGAAAGAATAGGCATCTTTCATCAAAAATTCGCGCGCGCGCATGACGCCAAAACGTGGACGTACTTCATCACGGAATTTGGTTTGTACTTGGTATAGTGTTAACGGCAGCTGTTTGTATGAGTTTAGCTCTTTACGGACTAAATCGGTGATCACTTCTTCATGGGTTGGTCCCAATACAAAGTCACGATTATTACGGTCTTGGAAACGCAATAACTCAGGACCAAATTTGTCCCAACGGCCTGTTTCAACCCATAGATCAGCAGGTTGTACTAACGGCATTAATATTTCGATAGCGCCTGTTTTGTTCATTTCTTCACGAACAATAGCTTCAACTTTACGTAATACACGTAAACCTGACGGTAGCCAAGTGTAGAGACCTGAAGCATTACGACGGATCATACCGGCACGTAACATTAACTGATGACTAACCACCTCTGCATTTGCAGGGGTTTCTTTTTGTGTTGAAAGCAGGTACTTGCTAACTCGCATTCCCAATGTCCAAAATAGTTACTATGAATGAGCATCATTTTAGCACCTGCTTCAATGATGTCACCTGCTAATTCGACTCAAAAGTAGGCTTTGTGGTGCTTTAATGGCGGGATATTATTATTTAACTTCCGCGCCGGATAATAAACGGTTATCAAACCACTCTTTGTCCTGCTATCTGTTTTGTATTCTCTTATACATTAAAATGCCATAGGCACGCTATTGACGCATCAATGCGCCTTGTTGGTAAACAAATGGAAAGTTTGATATTGCAGACTTGAAGTCAATCCGTTTTATCGATTTATCTCATCTTCTATTTCAAGTGGAGGTTATTTTTTACGCCTATCACCAATGACTCGGGCAGGATTACCAGCAACAATGGCGAAGTGTGGAACATCTTTTGTGACAATGCAGCCCATACCAATAACAGCATGATCCCCAATGGTCACACCGTCAACAATGCCTGCTTGAGCGCCAATCCATACATCTTGGCCAATCACGACACCTTTTGATGTTGCGGGTTGTTGATAAACGGGTGTTTCGGGTGACATGCCATGATTAAAGGCATAAATAGTCACGTTATTAGCAATGCGGGTTTGGCTGCCAATTTTGATGCCGTTGCGGCCGCCATCTAAACTACAGCCATGATTAATGGCCACTTCATTGCCTAGGGTAATTGGACCATGCATAAACACATCGGCGGCAATCATGCATTGATCTCCAATGCTGATGTCTCTACCGGGTTCGGCAAAAAGCTGAGCTTGTGGCGCTATAAAGCATTGTTCACCAATATGAATAGTTTCAAGCTGACGCAACCGCTGCTGAATGTCATCTTGCCAGGGCTTTGCCCATGTTAAATGTTTTGCTTTAAGCGAAAAATACAGCCATGGCATCCATGACAAACGTTTTTTGTGTTGAGCTTGGTAATCAATGTCTGTCATTGGCTTAATCCTTTAATAATGTCACTTTGGTCGGTTTAAGCTCTAATACTTCGATACCTTGAGAAGTGATATGCCAAAAAATATCTAAATCGTACAATGCAACTTGATATAATTTGGGGTCATCTTTATTTTTTTTATAAGCGGGTCGCGGGTCTTGAGATAATACCCCGTTAATTAATTCGGCTAAGCCTTGGTATTGTTCTATAGCAGCATATTGAGCTATTTGTGTCAGCGCTATTGCGGTATAAGTTACCGCAATAAGTACGGGAGCATCTTGGGCTATGCCGCTTTTTGCATCGACAATGGCATCAGAAAAAGGAATATACGGTTTAATATCAATGATGGGAGTACCGTCTAATAAATCCATCCCCGATATTATTAAACAGACTTTACCTTTGCGTTGAACCACGCCATGGAGTTTGACCACTGACTGGCCAATACCATTGGGGCGAAACGTTGAACGTGTGGCAAATACGCCCAATTTTTCATTACCACCTAAACGGGGAGGGCGTACCATCGTTTTCCAGCCTTGTGCTATATTTTCATGGAAACAAAATAATAACCATAAGTGCGAGTTTTGTTCTATCCCTCTGACGGCATCAATGTGATTAAAAGCAGGTTCAAATTCAATATAACCAACCACATCGACTAAGCCGGGCTGACGCGGAATACCAAACTTTTGTTTATAAGGTGTTCGGCATATTGCAACAGCATTTAATTGGCTGCTAAATGGAACGCGAGATCTGTTATTTATAGGATCTGTTTGACCGTGTTGATCGTTACCTTGTGTCATGCAATACCTGGATTAAACATAAAAAGGAAATCAGACATAAAATATAAAAAATCTTGATGAGTATTATATGGGCACTCATCATTTATAGGCTACCAATATATTATATTGAGTTATTATTTTTCTGTAGGCGTTTTAATGGCTTGACCTACGCATAGTGCACGACTAAAACAACTGGTGTCCGCTTCTGCAAGAATAAAGCAACTTTTAACCACGAATCCATTAGCGCCCAAATCGGCTGCTGCTCTTCTAGCATTAGTACGTGCAACGGCCATTTGTGGCGGTGCATCTTGACTGCTTTCTTGACAGGCTTCACCTTCAACTAAGCCTAATACTGCAAACGGTCCTTTTGGTAGTTGGTTACCTTCGTATAATTGGACATCACTGGCTTTAAAGTAATCATTGATATTTTTACTGTCTAAATTACTTTTGAATGTGTAATCACTTGCACAAGCACTCAATAATAATGTGATACCGGAGACAATAAAAATAGGTTTAAGAGGAAAAGTCATAGCCGTAACCTTCTATTAATGGGAAATGGATCAACAAGGGTGAGTTTACCTTGTCTGATGGCGATGATAAAGCGATTAAAGGCCATAAAAAAAGAGCTTACCGAAGTAAGCTCTTTTCAAATTTAAGGGGTAATTGTGTTGTTAACCATTAAGTCAGAAAAATTATTCCATACCAGGAATTAAAAATTCAGCCATGTTCTTTCCGCTATCAACTTGTTGTTTGAATACGGTTGGCATACGCCCTTGACCAGTCCATTGAATTAATTTGTCATCAATGGTGATTTGATATTTTGGTGGACGTGGTGCACGTTTTTTGGTCGACGTTTTAGCTGAAGAGGTAACTTCACCTAAATCTTCAATTGATAAACCACTGTTTTGAATTTGGGCAAGAATTTCAGCAATACGTGCATTACGCTCAGCATTAGCTTCGAGTTCTAATTTCTCTTCTTCTTGACGTTCGGCAATAATTTTTTCTAATTTTGCAGCGGCTTCACGCAAATCATCAAGCGACAATTCTTTTACTGCAGCTTTAAAACGGCGACCGTGGGTTAATATGTGTAAAAGTCACTCATGATATGTAGTTTCCTAATGATTGATTTATAAAATAAACAGTTATAAGATATAAAGTTATTAACGTTTCAGTGCCACTGATGGTTTATTTAGTCGTTATTCTTAATCTAAATCAGATATAAATCAGATTATTTGTCTAATTATTACCAATACAGCTAAATAAATACTGAATATAGATGTAATAATAGAAACTATTTGGCATTGAATCAAATTAAATTATCTGTTTATGAAATAAAATTTAACTCAGCGTTCTCATTAAGCCCTAATTCAACTCTGTTTGTTTAGTTTGATTGCCACCATAACAACAAAAAATATGTAAACAAGCGTTTGACTTTGATTGACGTTCACGTTAACAGGACGTAAAGTTAACCCATCTTGCATTGGCAAACGCCAATGTGTTGTCCAAATGCATTGAAGGTGTAGGAAGGAAACCCTATGAAAGTATTGGTGCCAGTTAAACGCGTAGTCGACTCCAATGTGAAGGTCAGAGTAAAAGCTGACAACACAAGTGTTGATATGACAAACCTTAAAATGGCGTTAAACCCATTTTGCGAAATTGCGATAGAAGAGGCTGTTCGCTTAAAAGAAGCCGGTATTGCTACTGAAGTTGTGGTAGTGAGTGTTGGTTCTAAAGCGGTGCAAGAACAATTAAGAACAGCAATGGCATTAGGTGCAGACCGAGCGATTCATATTGAAACCGATGAAGAGCTAGTGCCGTTGTCTATAGCAAAGCTTTTAAAAGCGGTGCAAGAAAAAGAGCAAGCGCAATTAATTATTTTTGGTAAGCAGTCAATTGATGGCGATAACAATCAAACTGGACAAATGTTAGCGGCTTTAACTGATATGCCACAAGCAACATTTGCATCAGAAGTCAACGTTGAGGGTGATATTGTTACGGTTATCCGTGAGGTAGATGGTGGGTTACAAACCTTAAAAATGCCATTACCTGCGATTGTTACGGTTGACTTACGTTTGAATGAGCCTCGTTATGCTTCATTACCTAATATTATGAAGGCTAAGCGTAAGCCATTAGAGATAATGACGGTAGCAGATCTTGGTGTGAGCTTAAAGACACATCAAACGGTACTAAGCGTTACGCCTCCTGTTGAGCGTAAAGCAGGCATCATGGTGTCTTCTGTTGAAGAGTTAGTTGATAAGTTAAAAAATGAAGCGAAGGTGATCTAATATGACCATTTTAGTATTAGCAGAACACGATAATATCAGTCTGAAAACTGATACGGCTAAAGTGGTTAGCGCTGCTGCAGCCATTGGTGGTGATATTCATGTATTGGTTGCTGGTGTTGATTGTTCTGCCGCGGTAAGTGCAGCACAAAGTTTAGCGGGTGTGAGTAAAGTCTTAGTAGCAGATGCGGCATTATATGGTGCTCAATTAGCTGAAAATGTTTCAAAACTGGTCGTTGAAATAGCGGCGGATTACGAATACATTTTGGCTGCGGCTTCGAGCGTAGGTAAAGATACCTTACCGCGTGTGGCAGCATTATTAGACGTTGCTCAGATTTCTGAAGTGATTGAAGTGGTAAGCAGTGACACTTTTGTACGCCCTATTTATGCTGGTAATGCACTTGCTACAGTACAGAGCTTGGATGCTAAGAAAGTCATGACTGTGCGCTCAAGTGCCTTTGATGCTGCGGTCTCAACAGGCAGTGCTGAAGCGATAAACTTAAGCCAAGCAATTGATGCCCGCACTGAATTTGTATCTCAATCGTTAACTGAATCAGTCCGTCCTGAACTCGGTAATGCAGGCATTATTGTGTCTGGTGGCCGTGGCATGGGTAACGGTGAGAACTTTGCTTTATTAGAGCAATTGGCAGATAAACTAGGCGCGGCTGTTGGCGCATCTCGTGCGGCTGTGGATGCTGGTTTTGTGCCAAACGATTTACAAGTGGGTCAAACGGGTAAGATTGTCGCACCTGACTTGTATATTGCGGTAGGTATTTCTGGTGCGATTCAACATCTTGCCGGTATGAAAGATTCAAAAGTGATTGTAGCGATTAATAAAGATCCAGAAGCACCTATTTTTCAAGTGGCTGATTATGGACTGGTTGCCGATTTATTTGAAGCGGTACCAGCACTGAATAATCTCGTATAATCGGGCTTAAATTAGAGAGATGCGAGTTGATCTAGTCAGCAATGGCTACTGATGTAGAAGTGTTATTGAGCGTCTTGTCGATCGATTCTAAAAGGTTTCTACTCACTAAGGTAGAAACCTTTTTTATTGGATTACTTTTGGATCTATCCTGATCTTGAAAAGAGGTTTCCGTTCAAATGTCGACGCTTGTATGCCGTTGCTATTTCTGTGCCCGTTAGGCTAGCGTGTGTTTTATGTAAAAACGTTACATTAATGCTATGAGGTTGTGGTTTAAGTTGGTGTTATTGTTATTTGCACTTCCGTTAAGTGTTTTTTTGCTGGTATTGCATAGGCTACTTATGGTTGTATGTCCGCGCTGTTTGTAATGAGCTTTAAGTACAAACAACAAAAGTAGAGGTGCGTTGCATAAAAGTCATGTTGAATTGGGTGATGCCAATAATTCAACATAAAAGGATGCAATGCCGAAGCAAATGGGTCTATCAAGCGCATTTGTTGGGGCAGTTCTTGAAAGGGACTGCACTGTCATGGTGTTTTTTATCGATAAGATAAAAATAATGATATTCATATTAAATGGGTATTGCTGTGGAGTGCTACTAGTAAGTTGTGCATATGCTTTCTGTGTATGCTTAGTCTTATTTCTAGTGTTGCTTCATTCGTATCCAACGAAGACATAAATTAACTATTATGATGACAAGTTATGCCGATTCGGCTCTTTCTGTATTGCCTCCTCTTGTGGCAATTGCGTTAGCCATTTTAACCCGTAAAGTTTTATTATCCTTAGGTTTAGGTATTATTTTTGGTGCCTTATTACTCACTCAGTTTTCGCTGGTTGGAACGGGTGAGTATATCGTGCAAACCGCTAGCCAGCTTGTCTGGAAAGACGGTGAGCTGAGTTCATGGAATGTCTATATTCTAGGGTTTCTAATTGTACTTGGGATGATCACTGCGCTGATCACCGTGAGTGGATCGGCTCGAGCGTTTGCCGATTGGGCTAAACTGCGCATTCGTAATAAGCGTGATGCTAAGTTAATGACCATTTTTCTCGGTTGTGTAGTCTTTATTGATGATTACTTCAACAGTTTAGTTGTGGGTTCTATTTCTCGACCTATTACAGACAGATATCATATTTCACGCGCTAAACTCGCCTATATTCTTGACTCTACTGCAGCTCCTATTTGCGTTATTTCTCCTGTATCGAGCTGGGGGGCATATATTATTGCGCTCATTGGCGGTATTTTAACGGCGCATGGTTTTGCTGATTCTGGTCATCTAAGTGTGTTCATTCAAATGATCCCAATGAACTTTTATGCGTTGTTCTCGTTACTGTTATTAGTGTGTGTGGCGATTTTTGGCTTAGATGTGGGTCCAATGCGCCAGCATGAATTTAATGCACTTCGAGGTAACTTATTTGATGAATCAAAAGGCAAGCCACCTGGCGCCGTGACCGATTTACCGGAAGCTGACACCGGTAAAGTGATTGGGTTGTTTTTACCTATCGCCATATTAGTGTTTGCGACCGTTTACTTTATGGTTTCCAGTGGCGCTGAGGCATTAGTAGCCAAAGACCAAGTGTTTAGTGTGTTAGGCGCATTCGAAAATACAGACGTCAGTTTTTCTCTATTTTTTGGATCTTTAGTGGGATTGATTGTCACCATATTGTTAGCGTTCCAGCAGAAAGTTGAGCTGTCTATGCTGTTCAAAGGAATGTCTGTTGGTGCACGTTCAATGCTACCTGCAATTTACATTTTATTATTTGCTTGGACTATTTCCAGCGTAATTGGTCAGCTTGAAACCGGTAAGTACATGGCCAGTTTGGCTACTGACAACATTCCATTTGCTTTGTTACCAGCAATGTTATTTTTATTAGCTGGCATTACCGCATTTTCAACCGGAACGAGTTGGGGCACCTTTGGCATTATGCTACCGATAGCGGCCGATATGGCGATGGGCAGTGATAGCACAATGATGTTACCTATGCTGGCAGCGGTGCTTTCTGGTGCTGTATTTGGTGATCATTGTTCGCCTATTTCAGACACCACGATTTTGTCATCAACCGGAGCCAGTTGCCATCATATTGACCATGTTGTGACTCAGTTGCCTTATGCACTTATTGCGGCCTTGATTAGTTTAGTGGGTTATATCGTACTTGGTTTTACCGGTTCATTAATGGCCGGGCTTGTTTGTTGCTCGATATTATTTGTGATCAGTATTGTGATCCTGCGCTTTTGGGCTAGAAAATGCGCGATATGAATAAGGCTGCTTTTTGTAAATGATGGTCTTGTTCAGCTGAATGGTCTCACTTTGTGTCGCATTGAAAAATGGCGTATGGGTAACGAATACGCCATTTTTGTTTTTCATTACGATGCTAGAAAAGGTAATATGGACGATATTATCTGGCTAAACATTAGGACGCTTAACTTTGGCGCAACTGTATTTTTACTATTCGGCGATGAATGCCGGTAAATCAACTTCATTACTGCAGTCTTCTTATAATTATCGTGAGCGCGGTATGCACACGTTAGTGATGACGGCATCAATAGATAATCGTTATGGTGTTGGTAAAGTGGCATCGCGTATTGGTATTGAAACTGAGGCACAGGTCTTCGGTAGCACCGATAATTTAACTGAGTTAATTTCGACTTCGAATCATGAGCAAAAAATTCACTGTGTATTGATTGATGAATGTCAGTTTTTAAGTAAAGCCCAAGTCAGGCAGATAACACATGTTGTAGATAACCTCGATATCCCGGTGTTATGTTATGGCTTGCGCAATGATTTTCAAGGTGAATTGTTTACGGGTAGTCATTACTTATTAGCGTGGGCAGACAAGCTAGTCGAACTGAAAACCATTTGTCATTGTGGCCGTAAAGCCAACATGGTGGTTCGCCTTGATCATGAAGGTAATCCAATGCGCGAAGGTGAGCAAGTTGAGATTGGCGGTAATGAAAGTTACGAGTCGGTTTGCCGTAAACATTTTCGCGAATTTTTGTGGGATTAACACTTAATTACTGCGACAGAATAAAATAAAAACCGCTTCAATGGATATTGAAGCGGTTTTTTTTAGGATTTTTTACGGTTGTTTTGACAGCATCATACCGTGATTAAAAGTCGGCTTCTGCGAAATCGACAATATCGGCGCTGCTAGACTCAATTTGTTTGCGTAGGCTGCGAGTTTGGCTGCCCCAGTAGCTCATGAAGAATTTTGCAGTATTAAGCTTAGCTTGATAAAACTCGGCTTCTTCAGTGCCAGCCTCTAATGCGGCCAATGATGTTGCCGCCACACGGGTCCACATCCAAGCGAGTGCGGTAATACCAAAGAGTTGCATATACGGCATTGATGCTGCGCCAATAAGGTCTGGGTTTTTGCTGGCTGATTGCACTATAAAGCCAGTGGCTTTTTCAAGATCGCCCGCCGCATCCATTAACCCTGCAATATAAGGCTTCATGGCTTCGTTGCTAGCGTTTTCTTGAATTAACTGTTTCACCATGCCCGACCATAACGTTAATGCTGCGCCTTTGTCGCTCAGTAGTTTTCGGCCAACTAAATCGAGGGCCTGTACGCCATTTGTGCCTTCGTAAATCATCGCAATACGAATATCACGCACATACTGCTCCATACCCCATTCATTAATATACCCATGCCCGCCATAAACCTGCTGGGCATCAACACAAGCTTTAAAGCCTTGGTCGGTGACAAAGCCTTTAACAATAGGCGTAAACAAGGCGGCAAGTGCATTAGCTTGTTTAGCTTTTTCAGGGTCTGCATGACGTTCTACTTGGTCAAGCCATAACGCCTGTTGGCCCATTAGCGCACGTGTACCTTCATTGAAAGACTTTTGTGATAACAACATACGTCGAATGTCACCATGCACTAACAAAGAGTCTGCGGCTTTCTCAGGTTGTTTAACACCACTTAAGGCGCGGCCTTGAATACGATCTTTGGCATAGACCAATGCATTTTGGTAAGCAATATCGGATACGCCTAAACCTTGAATACCGACACCTAAACGCGCTTGGTTCATCATGGTGAACATGGCTTTTAAGCCTTGATGCGCTGCGCCAACTAATTCGCCTATTGCGCCGTCAAAATGCATTACACAAGTCGAGTTGCCGTGAATTCCCATTTTATGTTCAAGGCCTGTCGCACTCAGAGTGTTTGCTTCGCCTAGGCTGCCATCGGCATTGATTAAAAACTTAGGCACTGCGAATAACGAAATCCCTTTAACGCCTTCTGGCGCATCAGGCAGGCGAGCTAATACTAAGTGAATAATATTTTCGGCTAGATCATGATCACCCGATGATATAAAGATTTTCTCACCACTAATGGCAAAAAGCTCATCACCGGCTGGGACAGCCTTGGTGCGAAGTAAAGCTAAATCGGTACCAGCATGGGACTCGGTTAAGTTCATGGTGCCGGTCCACTCGCCACTGACTAGCTTGGCTAAGTACTTTTGCTTTAATGCATCACTGCCGTGCACATGAATAGCCGAATAAGCACCATGGGTTAACCCTGGATACATAGCAAAAGCCATGTTAGTAGCCGTTTTCATTTCGGTAGCAAATGTGCCAATAACTTCTGGCAGACCTTGGCCGCCAAACTCAGGATCGCAAGTTAATGTGGCCCAACCATCTTCTACATATTGCTTATAAGCTTGCTTAAAACCAGAAGGGGTAATGACCTTGCCATCGACCAGTTTACAACCTTCCAAGTCACCACTAGCATTGAGAGGCAACATGATGTCGGTAGTGAAGTCGGCGACACCTTGTAAAATTGCATCAGTGAGATCTGTGTCTAATTCATCAAAGCCGCGTAAATCAGTTTGCTGATAAACATTAAGCAGTTCAGACAGAATGAATTGATAATCACGAAGAGGAGCTTGGTAAATTGGCATAAGGTCGTTCCTTGGTTATGTTATATTTAAGTTTGGTCTCGGTAATAAGTCGTAACCATTGCTACTGGTCGAATCAGATTATGTATGCTTATCTAACATACGCAAATTCGAGTAAAAACTCAGTTTTTTACATCAGGGTAAACTTATCTTTTTGGCGAAGCTGTAACGATTTATTTACTCTTTAATCTCTCTGTTGCTTACCTCTATGTTAATACCTTACTTGGGCTTGGAAAGATCAGTACTAATAAAAGCGTTTTTATATACAGCAAGCGGATACAAAGTGGGATTTGTCCGGTCTATATAAGCTCAACATGGAATAACAGATGGAATAACAGATGGGATAACAGATGGGATAACAGATGGGTTAAATTAATCTATCAAAATAATGTTGAAGCTTAAGATCCTAAAAATATAAGTATTTGAAGCGGCTGAAATCTCACTGGCTAGCAGGAGTTAAGACGTTGCAAGATTTAATCAAGGATCCACAAGCATGTTATTCAATTCGTGGGGATACTTCGGGATTTAAGCCAATTTTATTATGTTCTATTAAGTAACTTATCTCACTGAGTCTACATAGCATCCAGCAGCAAAAGAACCAGAATCACAAGAACTAAGAGTAACAATAGAGTGGTCGCAATTGACCAACGCTGCAAAAAGTATTCACCGGTGTCGAACGCGTTTTGCCAGCCTCGCTTTTGCCAGAATCCCTTCCATCTGGCAAACCATGAAGCACGCAGTTCTGGCAACGTCTCGTTTCCCATCCACCTTCCCCAACGAATGAAGGCATCAAACCAGCGCTCTACAGTCAATTCCGTGAGGTTCTCATTGCTCGATGCGGATGTTTCCCCTCTATCCTTGAACCATTCTAACCCTGCGGTCATCAATGCCAGCCCCCATCCTAGAGAGGCAACGATGACATGGGCCGAGTCTCCATATTGGTTCCATAGGGCAGGTTCTATCAACCCCATCCCCAAGCCTATAACAAAGCCTCCCGTCGAAATGAAGAAAACACAGATAAGTCGCTGTTTCCATTGAACCCACAAAACCGACAGCATGGCATAAAGGATTGTCGCAAAGCCGATAGCTATCAGCACGGCCCCAGCCATGGGTGCGGTTAGTTCACCCAACGGCAACCAACGCAGGCCACAAAGCAAGCCAGTGGCGACGGGGCCGAGCCACAATAGCAGCGCCATCGCCGGCCGAACCGAGTAATAGGACAGAGATAGCCATCGATGTAATGGCCACACTCCTACCTTGAGGGCGATGCCGACAATGACCATCGATAGATAAAAAGAGGATGACTTTGATAGCGTCATTGCTTTGGCTAAGGTGGCGAAGTCCAGATATTGTGTTGTTGCTGTGGCCATCATCATGGCCTCGAATAGCAGGATGTCTGCCAGGATCAGTAGCACCAAATATATCCGCCCAGCGCGGCGCGTAGTTTCATCACCATGAGCAAGCAAGAGGCCAATACACGAGTAGCTCATCAGAGTCGTAAAGCTGAAGAAGACCATCATATCCGTCGCCAGCACTGCGCCAATCTGCCCCACCATAAATAATAGCAATAAACTAGTCTGTGGATTATAGATATTACGTTTGGCTGGCGTAGGGAAAAAGGCTGCTCCAACGCCCCACACCACCACCGACATAGCCAGCCACCAGCGGGATAGCGCGTCGACACCCAAGCCAGCGCCCTGCCAAAACCAGGGCAGTTCAATAGCAAAATCCACAGGGATAAACACGAGCATAACAGCTGGCAACAGCGCCATATGTATCGGCCTGGGTAGGTGAGTGTGCAGTGCAGGGAACGCCAACAGCAGCGGCAAGCCTAGTGCGGATAAAAGTAGGAATACACTCACTATGGCGTTCATTAGGCAAATCCTCGACTTACAATTAATCGAGTCCATTCCAATAGGTTAAACGGTGCAGACGCCAGAAGCCCCAAAGCCAATGTCAACAGCGCGGTAACCACGGGGGGGAGAAGTAATGTCCAAGCGGTCTCTTTATTTCCAAAAGATCGTTCGGCCGGCCAGTTATCGGGAGGGGTCTTGAACCAAGCAGTATACAATATGGGTAAAAAGTAGGCTGCGTTGAGGACACTACTTACCGCCAGAACATATATCACCCAGCCTTGCCCAGCGTCCAATGCCCCCAGCCCTAGATACCATTTGCTAAAAAAACCTGCGAGCGGCGGCGCACCTATCATACCGAAGGCGCCAATGGTGAATGCCGCCATGGTCCAAGGCATCCGACGTCCAACCCCGTTCATCTCGCTGATTTTATGAATTCCTAAGGTCTCGGCGAGGTTACCTGCGCACATAAAAAGGGTGATTTTTTGCACCCCCTGATGCACTAGATGGATCAGACCTCCCAGCGTCGCGATAGGACTGGCAAGCGCTATGCCTAGCACGATATAGGACACTTGGCTGACGGTAGAAAATGCGAGTCGACGTTTAAGTTCGTCCTGAAATAAGGCACGCAGCGAGCCATAAATTATGGTCGCAGCAGCCAGTGTCGCTAGGGGCAAGGTTAGCCCCAAACTGTTAGCGAACTCAATGCCATATACTTCATAAACAACCCGTATTATGCCAAATGCGCCCGCCTTTACCACAGCAACGGCATGCAGCAGCGCACTTACGGGCGCAGGGGCAACCATGGCCTGAGGTAGCCAGCCATGCAAGGGGATCAAAGCCGCTTTTACACCCAAGCCGGCAATCAACAAGCCGAAGATTATCATCAGCGTTGGGTGCAAAGAGGCATCAAGAC
Organism: Shewanella sp. Actino-trap-3; assembly: GCF_002836275.1. Lineage (NCBI taxonomy): Bacteria > Pseudomonadati > Pseudomonadota > Gammaproteobacteria > Alteromonadales > Shewanellaceae > Shewanella > Shewanella sp. Actino-trap-3. The sequence continues at coordinate 23,908 of NZ_PJCE01000001.1, forward strand.
CAGATAGGAATCCGCGATCGGTAAACTCTAGGGTGCCAGCAAGCGTATAGAGCCACACAGATGACAGCAGCAGCAATGCCCCCCCAATGATAGTATAAATTAGGTAATTTCTGCCGGCCTGGCGTGCTATGTCAGTTCCGCGGTGGACAATCAGCGGGTAAGTACACAGGGTCAGTAGTTCATAAAACAACAGGAAGGTAATCAAATTCCCCGCAAGGGCAACACCTGTAGTGGCAGTGACACACAGACTGAAGAAGCCAAAAAAGCGGCTGCGATGAGGTGACTCCTCCAGATATCCAATTGCATAAACGGTAGTGACCAGCCACAGTCCGGAAGAAAGTGTCACGAAAAGCATCGCCAATGGACCGGAACGCAGAACCAAATCGAGTCCTGGCAAGAGGGCTAGGCGAGCCTCAAAATGATAGCCATGTAACATGCCCCAAAACATTCCCCCGACCAGCACAATCTTAAATAGCGCACCTGCCAGATTAAGCATTGTGCGGGTGACGACACGATCCTCGGGTAAACAGAATATTATCAGTCCCGGCAAGAAAGAGCTGGCAAGGATCAACAAGGGCAGAGCCGTATTCCAATTCATCCACTATATCCTGTGCCAATAGGGGAACCCATTTCTAACATTGCCAACGGCCAGTAAGTGAATATGCCCAAGAGCACTGCTATTAAAGCCAACCCCAAAGCGCTCCACTCCATCGTGGCCGGCAGCTTTCCAGCTTGGCTTGTCGGCTCGTCATGGGTGAAAACATGGCCAATGACTTTGAACACATAGCCAGCGGCCAGAAATCCACCAAGGAGCAGAATAATTCCCCACCACCACTGTCCTGATTCTATTGATGCCTGCAGTAATAACCACTTGCCAATGAACCCCCCGCTGGGCGGTAGCCCCATAATACTGATACCTGCTAGGGCGAATGCCGTCAATGTCAACGGCAAGCGTTGGGTTATAGGTCCGAGTTCCGCTATGCGGTCATGCCCCCCAAAAAACTGAATATTACCCGCAGCCATGAACATCGCCGCCTTAGCCATGGCATGGGAAAACAACATATATAGCGCCCCCTTCCAGGCAAGGCTAGTCCCCAGCGGAAAAGCCAGAAACAGATAGCCCAGCTGCGATACTGTCGAGTAGGCAATAAGTAATTTTAAGCGTGTCTGGCGTAGCGCTTGGATTCCGCCCCAAAGGACGGCCGCGGCGCCAAGCAGTCCCAGCAAATTAGCGAATGAACCACCCTGCGTTTGAAAGAACTCCAGCCACATGCGTAGCAAAATATAGAAGGAAGCTTTCACCACCAATGCGGACATGAGCGCACTCACGGGGGCTGGGGCTGAAGCATGGGCGGGCGGCAACCAAAAATGCATTGGGAAAAGAGCGGTTTTGAGCAGTAGGCCGGTACTTATCAATCCCACTGCCGCCCACACCGCAGGCGACGGTTCTACTCGTTGTGCTATTATTGCGATGTCCAGACTACCAACACTGTGGTAGATAAGGGCAACGCCCAACAGATAGAACAAGGAGCCCAGTAGGCTGACCAATAGATAACGCATGGCTGAGATCAGAGCGTTGGCGCTACCGGCTAACGCCACAAGAGCTACCGCCGTTAATCCCAGTAATTCCAATGTGACATAGAGATTGAAGATATCAGCTGACAGAAATAGTGCATTGAGCGCCCCGCACAGGAGTAACCACAACGGCCAAAAATGGTTCGCTTTATCGCGACTGAAATAACTGCTGGAATAGATGCTGATACCTAGACCTACTAGCGCCGCCATCAGTAGCATTAGCAGACTCAGACCATCTGCGTAAAGATCGATGCCCAATGGCGCCCCCCAGCCACCTATGGGGTAGCGCAGCGATCCTAGAGCTTTGAGTTGCCAACCGAGCCCAGTCACACATGTCAAAATAACCAGCGAAGTCAGCAGGCTCAGTGATTTAGCTTTTGCCGGAAACAGGAAGCAAAGCATACTCCCTATTAAGGGGAAGATGATCGGCATCACAATCCACGGAACTTGCTCCAATATTAACGCCATGCAGCGGTCTCGTTCTTTTTAGTGTTCAGAGCCTGTCCTTAAATTACTGCAGAACTCTTTTACGAACCCCGACAGCTCAACAAGCCGGGGCCTGCCAGTTCCAAATATGGCCATATACCATCGAGTGGATCGCAGGCCTGAAGCATAAAAATTCGACTAATTTGTCTGGTAGTCCTTTCTTGCTGTACTGCAATATTTGGTTGTGAAGTCTGCATGGCACTCAATCATTGAGACAATATGACATGGCCGATATTTTCTCGGTCCCAGACACCAAGATATCATTCACAATCTCTGTCCACGAGTTCGATTTTTCCGATTGCCTTTTTTATCCTTAGCATCAAAATGAGTGCCAGCGCAGTCGCTGACACGGCAACCACGATACCGGTAATCACCATGGCATGAGGCACAGGATCTGGTTGGACATCATTATTACGTGAAGCCAATGATACCAAAACCAGAAACACCCCGGTGCACATCACATTGATAGCCAGTATTTTGCGCAGCAAATTAGCATAAACGATTAAAGCGTGCAGGCCCAAAACGAGCAAACCCAACCCAAGTAGTGCATAGAGGTAAATATGGCTCACTTGTCTTCCCCCTTCGGCCGCCCACCGAGGAACAGTGCCGCCAGTGTTGCACCGATGGAAAGGGTAGCCGCCGATTCGATCATCAACATCAGTTCACTGGCCAAAGTTGGTGGATATTGTAAGAATTCGTCTCCGATCAGCAACGCCCCCGTACCGGCCATGATAAACATACCTAGACCCAAGACTAAAAGTACTCTCAACGGAAGCCCTGAGTAACGGTTGTCTATCCTCCATCCGCAAATCCGAAGCAGTACACCAGCCGCTCCCAGAAGAGCACCTGCTTGAAAGGCTCCCCCCGGCGCATCGGCGCCTGTCCACAGCAGGTACCCGGCGACTAAAATAAACACGGGAACCAGCTGACGTGACATGATGTCCAGAATCAGGTCCGGGTCTGATCCGCGATAAGCCGGCATATCGCCCAAAGACCACACGCCAAGCAGAGCTGCCAGCAATACTGCCATTTCCAGCAAAGTATCGTAACCGCGAAAATTCAGAAGCACCGCACTCACAGGATTGTGCGCGCCACTGATCGTGATGCTGTCGGCCAGCAATGTTGGCAGATCTTGCGCAGGTTCAGGTATAGACAATACGGCATAACTGAGAACAACACCGAGCGCCAGCAATAACGGCAACAACAACCAAGGCTTGGTATCCATATTATCTCTCCTAGTTTTGCGCTGCCGCCAGACTTTGACTGGATTGCAGTTTATAAAAGGAAACAACACTGAAGTCGCTGACAAGGGGAAGGGGAGTCATAATGCCGCCAGTGTCTATCAGTGAAATGTTATTCATATCAGGTTCGAACTGATTCGGGTTATCCAGTATCTTTTTACTCCCCATTTGTTTCTCCCTCAATCGAATTATGTGGAATAATTTTCTGACCTTCCTCACCATCAGACACATCGACGCAGGGATCCTTAAGCCGCGCAAACGCCGCCAGCAACAGGGCGCCAGTCAGGCCAGCACCAATAGCCGCCTCAGCCAGGGCAAGATCAGGAGCATTAAGCCTTACCCAAGCTAAAGCCATTAACAATCCAAAATTGATAAACAGCACAATCGACTTGAACATATCCGGGCTGGCGAGTGCCTGCCAGGCTAGGTAAAACAAGCTCATTCCCAACAGGCTATCAAAGCCCCAGTAAAGCAGGTTTAACGTTTCCAAGGCTTGATACCTCGCTGCAATGCACGTCTTGCAATCAAATGGGACGTGGTTGCGCTAGCGAGCATAACGAACGCCCAGATAAGCAGCAGTTTCCCAACGATGAACCAGCTTTGTGCCTGAACAGCCAATCCTGCGACCACCAGACCCAGACCCACGTTGTCGGCTTTGGTCAAGGCATGCAAGCGAGTGTATACATCTGGAAACCGCAATAAACCCAGAGTGCCTGCTAGGAAGAAGACGCCCCCAGTGAAGAGCAGTATGCTGGAGAGGACATTAATGGGTGTCATGCTTTGTCTCCCTATCGCCCCAGACTCGCCGGACAAAGGTTACCGCGGTTACCGCCGCAAGTAAGGCTAATACCAACGCCACATCATGAAGGGCTGGTTTATCCGTCGCCTGAGCTAGTAATAACATTACAGCCACTGATGTGGTGCCGAACAACTGAGCCGTCAACATGCGATCCGCTTCAGTGGGGCCACGCAACACTCGCCACATTCCAACAATGAGATTCAGCAAGAGGAACAAAGCCAGTGAGATATATAGAGTTTGCATAGTGATTTAATCGTCCAATATAACCGGGGTTTTAAGGCCCAGTGGTTTGACCGCGAGTAGGAAGCAATCTTTTTGATTCAGGATTGATTTTGCAGTATTTCCCATAACAACAAGATCGGCATCGATACGCCTAGCCAGCGCAGGTATTTGTTTACAAACCGCTTCCTTTACAAGATGGGTTTTGGGGTTAAGATAGTTAAAAGTATTCTGCACCATATTGACGCTTACCTCGCACACTAGATTATTCAGAATAGCCTCGTGTTGTGCCCAACATGCTGGACACAGGCGTTAATTTCTCTTTCCTATAACGCTTTAATTGCCATAACGTATGGATACATTTCAAAATATAGTTAATGCATGCACGATATGCCACTCGGCAGCATCGGCCAGAGCCAGAATACTGACAATTTAGTTTATGCCGAAATTCCCTCTCCGGTTGTAGATAAGTGTCATCGACATAGACTAGGGTGACTCTGTGGGTCTTTGGCACGACTTGATTAACCAAACTGTACATAGGCACTTGGGCAAAATATGCATATCGTCACTGTCAAACAACCGTGCTAACCAATTTTGATATTCAGGTACTACTATCACTATATCGTGGCCGTTTTGCACCATATCACGTATGACTTTCAAGAAAGGAATACCAACGAACACCTTAGTTTCGATCTTAATCCGTTTAGCTAATTGATCGACGAATGCTTCTAGTCGTTGTTTGTGTATACTAACCATTGCGGCTGCAAATCGGCTAAGCCTGTGCCACCATCAGACATCCCAACTCTTCACATTAATGTATGGCGCTTCGTTAACTACCATTAAGCAGGCCTGATTATTCTCGGCCAAAGTGACGCTACTCTCCAGCTCTTGTGCGCAAATGTCATTGGTTCCAACTGGAAACGTCTGTCTTTAAATATCTTGATTGCATTTATCTTCTTTAGCATCTTGCAAAGAGATCTTGAACATTTTGGCCACTATTTTTTCTAACGTCATTAGTTCCGACAACACATTTTTTCGTGTATCAAGCACATGAACTTTTAAATGGTTTTTTCCCAAATTGACACTTAATGTACCAGGTAACAGACTGACCGTATTAACCATAAATACACGGGATATTCCCGGTGGCAGATGTAAGGGAAAATCAATTAGGCCCGGGGCTATGGGTATTTTTGGATTTAATGCGCACCACGCGACATCGGCACCACCACGAAGGGAGTTCCAAATAAAAAAAGGTATGAAGCGTACAGAGTGAATCACCGAGCAGGAAAAAGGAGACACCAGTACCATACTTATCAACGTAGCAACGAGCACTACCGGAGCGCCAACCAACCATGAGTTGACTGACCCCTCAGTGAGCATCACCCACATAAAGGCAAAAGCAACCACGCGAAACCATGCTATTGGAAAATGAATATTCATCAAATCGTTAAACCAGCTTTTACTTGATAATCTACTCATCCCTCATCCCTTATCTCCTAGAACCATTTCGTCGTATAATGTAATACACCCATATACGGCATCATTACTAGGGGCAACTCCTATTTCTCCTAACCAGCGACAGCAGCCAATCTATAATCTGCTAATTCACTAAATATGCTTTGGAAAATGCTCGTTTATTCGTTTTATCGTGCTCCACCAAAGTGTAGGAGTGATCCCGTCTAGTTAGTCGTATTTCTGAATGATTACCGTTGGACTCCACCAGAAAAGAACGCTGCCGGTTCTATTTACATCATTAAATGACGAGAAGGCTTTTTTAATTTAGTTACTTCTCGTTATTGATAGAAGCACTATTTGCCTACATTTATGTAACGGAACCTAGCGCACTGCAGAGCGTTTCTGCTCAGCTGGATCAATTTTATTACAACTCCGAGTGACGAATATTATCGTATTTAATGGCTTATTTCATCATCGCAAACTCCGTTACTTCAATGTAATACACGCTAAAAAGATTTTATATTCAGAGTGTTAGTCATCCAATAAGCACATTTTTACGATTCCACCATTTGAGGTCATCACAGTGTATTAAAGGGAAACTCCAAAGGTAGTGGTCAACAATTATTGGCCAAGGTTTTTGGAGCATTCCAATATAACCATGTAGATTAATTTGACATCAGCCCGCAATCATATTGAGGAGCTTGGTTTCACTGTAATGTTGACCTTTTATCTGCTTCCTAAAAATGGGTACAACCACACGTCGGTATCCTTTCTTATTTTCGACTTCAAAAAAAGCGTTCAATTGGAGTATTAATCTTGCTGTGATTTATCCGACTACGATTGGCCCCTCTGTCGGTTACTAAGTTCATCCAAAACTCTACCAGCAACCAGAATGAGTGACATAACAAAGTTGTCTATTGCCATATCTCTCCCCTAAGTTGGTTAATATATAATTGATTCATATTGCTTTACAAAAGTTGATTTCGATCAACTTTTGTACCGATACTTAAGCACAAACTTACGCTATTGGCTAATCTGAAAATAGTGACTTGTTCACGTTTTGCTCAGTTTTTTAACCTCATTTTTGCTGGTGGAATATTAGAGTGATAATTTATTGGCTACTCTAAAGATAGTTACTTGCTCTCGTTTTGCTCAGTTTTTTAACCTCATTTTTGCTAGTGGAATATTAGCGTGATAATTAGTTGGGGAAGCCTGCTCGTCAGCTTTATTAAGCTTACCGATAGATGCTTGTTTAATGACGTGAATTGAGTTTTTTTCAAGCGTTTTACACAGTAAAAATTAGCTTGTATAAGGAGATTTAAATGGACAAAGTGTTTATTATTGCTCAAATGGAACAGGCACATACCGACGCGGTCGCCAGCGGATTGCAACTGGCTAAGCAACTGAACAAAACGGCGGAAGTCTTTGCTTATACTTATGCCTATTTCAGCGGTGCTGAAAGCTATAATCCTCGTTTAGTCAGCGTTGCTCAAAAGCAGTTAATGGATCAACGCCAAACCGACTTAAAGCAGCACTTAGCGGCGCTCAATGATGAGGATGTTCCGGTACACATGGTGTGGAGCAAATATTTATTTGAACATGCTTGTCATCATTCGATCCGTCATGGATTCGACCTTATGGTAAAGGCGGTGCATCATGCCGATCATTACTTACCTACAGATTGGCAATTAATACGCCATACTCGGATCCCGTTGTTATTGTTAACGGATAATCCGCTCCATAAAAGCAATACTATTCTGATGGCTGTCGATCTCGCTACCCATGATCCCATTAAACAACAGCTCAATAGCGTTGTGGCGGCTTATGGTAAGCAACTTGCCAAGGCTACGGGGGCTCAATTGCATTTAGCCTATATTCTTAGAGTGCCCAAAGTATTGCGCGATATGGATTTACTTGATTGTGATGCCCTGGTGAAAAAGGCCTATAAAGACCATCAAAAACAGATAGCTAAATTTAATATGGATCCTGGATCCGTGCATATCATTGCTGGTGAACCAGAGCTGTGTTTATATGAGTTAGCCTGTAGACTGAAGAGTCAATACTTTGTGATTGGTGCGCGGCAACGACAGGGGGTTTTAGGACATATTATAGGCAATACTGCCGAATCAGTTTTGGGCCGCATGCGAACAAATGTATTGATTATTCCTGCGGATGATCAATTGCTTGCACCTTTAACCTAGTCGCTTAGTGTACACATTTACCGCCATACCCGCCGTCAGATCTGATCTCTGTTACTGAGCGGTTCATTTTCTATAATAAACAAAGCCCGTATCATTGAGTATATCAAGAGTCGCGGGCTTTGTTGATATTGACCGTTTACGCTTAATTAAAACGTCATTTCAGGTACGTGTGCTGGGACGATTAACTTACCAGCGGTTTTGGCCACAATTTCTTCAACGGTAACGCCGGGCGCGCGCTCAAGTAAATGGAACGCACCTTCTTTAATTTCCATAAAAGCTAAATCGGTCATCACCCGTTTAATACAGCCGTAACCGGTTAGCGGTAACTCGCATTTTGACAATAGTTTAGAGTTGCCGTATTTGTCTGCGTGCATCATGGTGACAATAATATTGTCAGCACCGGCGACTAAATCCATCGCGCCGCCCATACCTTTAATCAGTTTTCCGGGGATCATCCATGAGGCAATTGAGCCGTTAATATCCACTTCAAATGCACCCAATACGGTGAGGTCGACATGGCCGCCACGGATCATGGCGAAGCTTTCTGCTGATGAAAAAAATGAAGCCCCTTTTACCGCTGTCACCGTTTGCTTACCAGCGTTGATAAGGTCTGCATCTATATTGTCTTCAGTAGGAAACTCGCCCATCCCCAACAAACCATTTTCTGACTGCAACATCACTTGTATGCCATCAGGAATATAGTTAGCTACAAGGGTAGGGATGCCAATGCCTAGGTTAACGTAAAAGCCATCTTGTAATTCTTTTGCTACGCGCTGGGCGAGTTGTTCTCTGGTCAATGCCATGGTGTTATCTCCCTTATTTTGCCGCAGCGGGTGCTGTTTTGACTGTGCGTTGCTCGATACGTTTTTCAAAGCTGGCTTTGATCACGCGATCGACATAAATACCCGGTGTATGAATGTGGTCTGGATCGAGCTCGCCAGGTTGAACAATTTCTTCTGCTTCAACTACGGTAATTTTACCCGCGGTGGCCATCATCGGATTGAAGTTAGCGGCGGTTTTGCGAAACACCAAGTTACCCATAGTATCGGCTTTCCACGCTCGCACTAAGGCAAAATCAGCGCTAAGTGATTCTTCTAATACGTAGTGACGACCTTTGATTTCACGGGTTTCTTTACCATCAGCAATGGGCGTGCCGTAACCTGTGGCGGTAAAAAACGCAGGTATGCCAGCGCCGCCAGCACGAATTTTTTCAGCTAGTGTGCCTTGCGGAGTTAATATAACGTTGAGCTCACCCGATAACATTTGTTGTTCAAAAGTGGCGTTTTCACCCACGTAAGAAGCGATCATGGTCGAAATTTGGTGTTGTTTCAGTAATAGCCCTAAACCAAAGTCATCGACACCGGCGTTGTTTGATATTGCCGTTAAGCCTTTAACGCCCAATTTAACCATGTGGTTAATTAACCCTTCTGGGATGCCACACAAACCAAAGCCGCCGACCATAATGGTCATGTCATCTTTTAATCCTGCTAGTGCTTCTTCATAGCTGTGGACGACTTTATTGAATCCTGCCATCTTGTTGTCCTTATGGTTATATTTATATCAACTGCCAGCGTTATGTCGTGCCAACTATTTTCAGTATATGTGATTATGCTCTGATTGCATTTGCTACTTTGGACCCATTAGTGCGCCCCAATGCGCGACTAATAGTGTCGCCAGCTAGTGCAAGTTTTGTTAAGTCTATGCCCGTTTCTATGCCCATGCCATGGAGCATGTAAACAAGATCTTCTGTGGCTAAATTACCCGATGCACCTTTGGCGTAAGGGCAGCCTCCAAGGCCGGCTACCGAAGCGTCAAACACGCTGACACCTGTTTCAAGGCAGGCGAGTATATTGGCAAGTGCCTGACCGTAAGTGTCATGAAAATGCAGGGCTAATTTATCCACGGGTACCACATTAGCAACGGCTTCGACCATTTTACGGGCTTGGTTTGGTGTGCCAACGCCAATGGTGTCGCCAAGGGATATTTCGTAGCAACCCATCTTATAAAGGATTTCAGATACTCTAGCGACTTCACTGACGTTAATATGGCCTTCGTATGGGCAACCGAGTACACAAGACACATAACCGCGCACGGCAATATTGTGCTTTTTGGCAGTTTCAATCAGCGGAATAAAGCGCTCTATTGACTCATCAATGGAGCAATTAATATTTTTTTGGCTAAAGGTTTCTGATGCCGCGCCAAAAATGGCCACTTCATCAGCGCCAGCAGCGAGCGCCAGTTCAAAGCCTTTTAAGTTAGGCGTTAATGCACTGTAAACCACGCCAAGGCGGCGATTAATTTGACGTTTAAGTTGCTGAAATACCGCATCCGAGTCGGCCATTTGTGGCACCCACTTAGGCGACACAAAGCTGCCAGCTTCAATACGCTTAATACCCGCATCGGCTAGTTGCTCAATCAGTGTCAGCTTGTCTGCGGTTGTTACCGGCGTTTCATTTTGCAAACCATCACGGGCGCCGACTTCAAAAACGCTCACTTTAGTGGGCAGCATTTATGCTTCCTCGACGCTGGTTTCATTCACTAATGGCTCAACATTTAACAGTTGGGCACCATCGCTGACAAGCTCGCCGCTTTGGAAGTAAAATTCACTGACTACGCCATCAAACGGCGCTTCAATGGTGTATTCCATTTTCATCGCTTCCATTACGAGCAAACCCTGGCCTGCTTTGACTTCATCGCCCACTTCCACTAAATGGGTCACCACGGTGCCATTCATTGGCGCTTTAAGTTTATCTGCATGGTTAACCACGTCCTCGGCCACTTGTGCCAAGATTGCTTTAAAGTGGTAACTGCCTGACGGTAAGAACAGGGTGAAGTCATCACCTTGATGGCTTACTGGGATTTTACTTTTATGGCCGTTAATTTCTGCTAAGAGTAAATCGGCTTTCAGCTCACCCGCTAACGTCAGTACTTGGTCGTGTAAACACAGTTGATATTGCTCGCCAACGGCGGTGAGTAACAAATCATGTTGCTGAACATCGGCTGCGGCATCGGTTAATAACGACACCCGATGTACGCTGGAGCTGTTTAATCTAAAGCCGCTCACTAAGCCCCACGGTGAGTATGGGTCAGCGCTATTAATTGCCAATGCTTTAGCCGCATGCTTACGTGACAGTACTTGAAAAAGCCCTGCTAGGGCTAATGCGGTATCGGCTTCAATGGCCGCATCACCAATTAAGGTGTCGCCATAACGTTCAATAAAGTCAGTACAGAAGTCTGCAGCAGCAAAGGCTGGGTGTTCAGCTATGTTGGCTAAAAACTCGATGTTATGTTTAAGGCCACTTATTTGGTATGACTCAAGCGCATGTACTAAGCGTTGCAGTGCGCTTGGTCGCGACTCATCCCACACAATCAATTTGGCGATCATTGGGTCATAAAAGTTACTGATGACATCGTTTTCACGAATGCCCGAGTCGATACGCACATGGCGATTTTGCTCAGGTTCACGCAAAAAGTTGAGCTTACCGCTGGCGGGTAAAAATTCGTTTTGGGGATCTTCAGCGTAAATACGCACTTCAAATGAATGACCATGAATACGCACTTCATCTTGGCGAAGCGGTAATTCATTGCCACTGGCCACAAGAAGCTGCCATTTGACAAGATCTTGGCCGGTGACCATTTCGGTGACGGGGTGTTCGACCTGTAAACGGGTATTCATTTCCATAAAGTAAAAGCTGTTGTCGGTATCAAGTAAAAACTCAACCGTACCGGCACCGACGTAATCAATCGCCTTAGCGGCGGCAACCGCGGCATTACCCATCTGGGCGCGTAAATCATCTGATAAACCCGGTGCAGGCGCCTCTTCAACGACTTTTTGATGGCGACGTTGAATGGAGCAGTCTCGATCGGATAAGTAAATGGCATTACCTTGACTGTCGGCAAACACTTGTACTTCAACATGGCGAGGTTGACGTAAGTAGCGTTCCATCAAGAGTTTATCGTTACCAAATGACGAGCTGGCTTCACGGCGTGCGGAGTTAATCGCTGCAAGGATTTCGCCGTCGTTTTCGACGATGCGCATACCTTTTCCGCCGCCACCATAAGCCGCTTTAATTAATAGCGGAAAGCCAACGGCTTTAGCTTCGGCAATCAAGGTAGCGTCAGTTTGATCTTCACCATGATAACCCGGCACTAGCGGTACATTGGCCTTAGACATGATTTCTTTAGCGGCACTTTTACTGCCCATAGCATCAATCGCGTCACTACCTGGACCAACAAAGGCGATGCCATTTTGTTCACATTTGCGGGCGAAATCGGCATTTTCAGACAGAAAACCATAACCAGGATGGATGGCTTCTGCGCCTGACTTTTTTGCAATCTCGATAATTAAATCGGCTTTTAAATACGAGTCAGCAGGGGCACTACCACCTAAGTAAAACGACTCATCTGCCATGGCCACATGACGGGCGTCTTTGTCGGCGTCAGAATACAAAGCAATGGTGCGTACCCCCATGGTTTGGGCCGTTTTAATAATACGACAAGCAATTTCACCACGGTTTGCGATCAGTAATTTGGTAAACATTATTGGGCTCCTTGTGGATCAGATTTGGCGGTTTGCCATGCTGGGGGTCTTTTTTCAAAAAAGGCATTAAGACCTTCTTGACCTTCATCTGATACTCGAATTCGAGCAATCTGCTCGCTGGTGAAATTGAGCGTAGCGTCGTCGATCACGCCATCTTCTAATCGTGATACTAAGGTTTTTACCCATGCCATGCCTTGTGGACTGTTGGCATTAAACGCGGCAATAAATGGCGCAGCAGCGGCGTCTAAATCATCATTGATCTCGTGGACCACTTGATGGGTTAAGGCTACATCGGCACTAAAACGTTCTGCGGTCAGCATAAAGCGACGAGATTGGCGGTTACCCATGGCGCGCAACACATACGGACTTATTACTGCGGGAATAAGACCGAGTTTCACTTCGCTTAAACAGAAGCTAGCGCGAGCAGTGGCAATGGCAATGTCGCAGCAACAAATCAGCCCTAATGCACCACCAAAGGCGGCACCTTGAACGAGGGCTATGGTTGGTTTGGGAAACTTGTCCAGTACATGCATCAGCTTGGCAAGCTCATGGGCGTCAGCAAGGTTTTGGCCAACGTCCATTTTTGCTTGTTTACGCATCCAGTTTAGGTCTGCACCTGCACTGAAGTTTTTGCCATTGGCACGTAAAATGAGCATATTGCATTGACTGTCACTGGCAAAGGTTTCGATGGCGTTGATCATTTCGCTGATCATCACTTCATCAAAAGCATTGTGAACTTCGGCCCGGTTTAAGGTGAGCTGTGCAACGCCTTGCGCTACACCACATTCAATGTGTTTATATTGGTTTGATAACATTGTACTTACTCCTAGTTAGTTGAATTAACCGCATGAGTTACATGCGAAACACCCCAAAACGGGTGTCTTCAATAGGAGCATTTAACGCTGCCGATAAAGCTAATCCGACAACGTCACGAGTTTGTGCTGGGTCAATAATGCCATCATCCCAAAGACGGGCGCTGGCATGATACGGATGACCTTCTTTTTCGTATTGTTCAACAATGGGTTTACGGAAAGCTTGTTCATCTTCTGCAGACCATTCAACCCCTTTACGGGCTAAACCGTCACGGCGCACGGTGGCTAATACACCCGCAGCTTGTTCGCCGCCCATCACTGAAATACGGGCGTTAGGCCACATCCACATCATGGTGGGTTCAAATGCGCGGCCGCACATGCCGTAGTTACCGGCGCCATAACTGCCACCGATAATTACAGTAAATTTAGGTACATTGGCACAAGATACCGCAGTGACCATTTTGGCGCCGTGCTTGGCAATGCCTTCATGTTCGTACTTTTTACCCACCATAAAACCGGTGATATTTTGTAAGAACAATAATGGGATTTTACGTTGGCAACACAGTTCAATGAAGTGAGCGCCTTTTTGCGCCGACTCGGAAAAAAGAATGCCGTTATTAGCCACAATTCCTACCGGATAACCATGGATGCGAGCAAACCCGCACACTAAGGTTGCGCCGTAGTTGGCTTTAAATTCGTCAAAGTCAGAATCGTCAACCACACGGGCAATCACTTCTTTTACATCGAACGGCTTTTTAAGGTCGGTACCGACAATGCCGTACAATTCATGGATATCAAATTGTGGCGGCTTAGCTGGACTTAATAAGCTTTTGATGTGTTTTTGGTGATTCAAACGCAGTACAGCTCGGCGAGCAAGCTCGAGTGCGTGGTCGTCATTTTGCGCCAAGTGATCCGCAACACCAGATATTTTAGTGTGAACATCTGCGCCGCCGAGCTCTTCTGCACTGACTTCTTCTCCGGTTGCCGCTTTCACTAGTGGCGGACCCGCTAAAAAGATGGTGCCTTGATCTTTAACAATAATAGATTCATCTGCCATCGCTGGCACATACGCGCCGCCCGCGGTACATAAACCCATTACCACCGCAATTTGCGGAATACCTTTAGCTGACATTTGTGCTTGGTTATAGAAAATTCGGCCGAAATGATCGCGGTCTGGAAACACTTCATCTTGGCGGGGTAAATTGGCGCCCCCAGAATCAACTAGGTAAATACACGGTAAGTGACAGCGACTGGCAATGTCTTGGGCCCGTAAATGCTTTTTCACGGTGATAGGATAATAAGTACCGCCTTTTACTGTGGCATCGTTGGCGATGATCATGCATTCAACACCACTGACACGGCCGATACCAGCGATAACGCCGGCTGCAGGCACTTCTTCGTCATAGACTTCGTAGGCGGCAAATTGCGATAACTCTAAGAAGGGTGACCCGGGATCGAGTAGCTTTTCAACGCGTTGACGAGGCAATAATTTACCTCGCGACAAGTGACGTTCAAGGGCAACAGGGCCACCGCCTTGTTCGATTTTTGCCAGCTTTTGTTGGAGATCGTTGACTAATAACGCCATGCTGTCTGACTTGGTTTTAAATTCGTCACTGCGAGGATTGATGCGGCTGCTCAGTTGCGTCATTTCTATGTCCTTAATGAAGCAAAAAATAGGGGGCTTGATAAGGGCGACATGACACGTTGAAGATGTCGCCCTACAGAGGGCAAATGTTGCTTACTTTGACTCGTTAAATAATTCGCGGCCAATTAACATGCGACGAATTTCTGAGGTGCCCGCGCCAATTTCGTAAAGCTTGGCATCACGCAGTAAACGACCAGTGGCATACTCGTTAACATAACCATTGCCGCCAAGAAGTTGAATTGCATCTAAGGCCATTTTAGTCGCAAGCTCTGCGCTGTATAAAATGGCACCTGCTGCATCTTTACGAGTCGCTTCACCACGGTCACAAGACTTGGCCACGCTGTAAACATAAGCCTTTGCGGCATTCATGCCAGTGTACATATCGGCTAACTTACCTTGCACTAATTGGAATTGACCAATCGATTTGCCAAATTGTTCACGCTCATGAATGTAAGGTATGACGATGTCCATACACGCTGACATAATGCCTAATGGACCGCCAGATAACACAACTCGTTCGTAATCAAGGCCACTCATTAACACTTTAATGCCGTTATTGAGGCCGCCTAAGATGTTTTCTTCTGGTACCTCACAGTCTTCAAACACCAATTCACAGGTGTTTGACCCGCGCATACCCAATTTGTCGAGTTTTTGTGCCTGACTGAAACCTTTAGAATCGCGTTCAACAATAAACGCGGTAATGCCATGTGCACCCTTGTCTAAATCTGTTTTAGCATAAATAACATAGGTGTGAGCGTCTGGGCCGTTAGTTATCCACATTTTGTTGCCATTCAGAATATAGCGATCGCCTTCTTTACGGGCATGTAGCTTCATTGACACCACATCTGAACCGGCATTAGGTTCGCTCATAGCTAAGGCGCCAATATTCTCTCCACTGATCAGTTTAGGCAAATATTTTGTTTTTTGAGTGTCATTTCCATTACGGTTAATTTGGTTAACACACAAGTTTGAGTGAGCACCATAACTTAGGCCGATGGATGCCGATGCGCGTGAAATTTCTTCCATCGCAACGACATGGGCAAGATAGCCCATGTTGGCGCCACCATATTGCTCATCAACGGTTACGCCTAATAGCCCCATATCGCCAAGCACTGGCCATAATTGATTAGGGAAGGCGTTGTCGATATCGACTTGGGCGGCCATTGGGGCAATCTCGTTAGCGGCAAAACCACGAACGGCATCACGTAACATGTCTACGTCTTCACCTAAACCAAAGTTTAGGCTGGTATATAAGTCGCTCATATGCATGTGTCCTGTTGAATTTATTATTATCTGGCAAAACATTATCTACCAACGCTTATATGCGTTTTTGGCAGTGGAGTATTACGTTAGACTTAATTGAGTAAGCCTTTTATTATTATCAGTATTATGTCGCTAATTGGCTTACTTGCTCTTTTTGAGGCTATTGTCTTCTAACGCGACTCGGCATTGCTGCTCGGCCGAATTCAGCTCCATTAGCACCACTTTAATGTCGTCCATTTGCTGTTGTAGAGCCGATTTTTTTTCATTAACTAAGTCAAGCATGGTGTTGAGCTGCGTTGAGCTACTTTTATCTGCATCGTAAAGTTCAAATAGACGACGCGTTTCTGCTAACGAAAAACCGAGGCGTTTGCCGCGTAAAATGAGTTTTAACCGCACTCGGTCTTTCAGGCTGTATATACGGGTTTGTCCGCGACGCTTAGGTTTAATCAAACCTTGGTCTTCGTAAAAACGAATACTGCGGGTGGTGATATCAAATTCTTTTGATAAGTCACTGATTGAATACGTTGATTGAGGGCTATGGGTTGTGCTCATCATGTCACCAAAAGTGTTTCTTTTGATGCAAGATATATGAAGTTTACGTAAAGGTAAAGTTTGCATGGCTTTTTTCGATATATTACCGACAGTTAAAGTGTTATTTTTGCTTTCCACTCTATCGATTGAAGAGCCCTAACTAGTTGTTATATTTATTTTTATGTTAATAACTTGAACGCTCAACCTTAAGCTAAACACTTGGATGGGTCTAACGGTTTTCTTATTGATTATCGTGGCTATTATCCTTTTGTCTAATAGGGCAATTTAATGAATTCTGCTCATAATCATTGTAATACAAGTTGATTAACGGAGAGCGATATGGCTGATTTAGGACTATCAATGCACGCACAATCGATAGCCGAACCCGAAGTATTCTGGTTACAAGCCGCCGAAGCCATCAGTTGGGATCTTACTCCTAAAACGGTATTAGACGACAGTCAAAAACCTTTTTATCGCTGGTTTGCCGATGGCAAGATGAATACCTGTTTTAATGCGGTAGACCGTCATGTGTTAGCTGGCAGAGGCGAACAAACAGCGATCCATTATATTAGCCCTGTGACGCAACATGAATATTCCGTTAGTTATCAATCGGTACTGGCGCAGGTCAAAAGACTGGCGGGCTTAATGGTCTCGCTGGGTGTAAAGAAAGGTGACCGTGTGGTGATTTACATGCCCATGGTGCCAGAAACGGCCTATGCCATGTTGGCGTGTGCGCGTATTGGCGCGATTCATTCAGTGGTCTTTGGTGGTTTTGCGGCCAATGAGTTGTCTACGCGGATTAATGATGCCAAGCCAAAATTGATTTTGTCTGCTTCATGCGGTATCGAACCTTCAGGTGTGGTGCCTTATAAACCGCTACTAGATGATGCTTTAGCTCAAGCTAGCCACCAAGTCGATCACTGTATTATTTTAAATCGTACTGAATACAAGGCTGAATTACTCTCGCCCCGCGATCTTGATTGGTACAATGCGCTGGTGGATGCGCCTGATGCTGATTGTGTATCGCTGGATGCAACTGACCCATTGTATGTGCTGTATACCTCAGGCACGACAGGACAACCAAAAGGGGTGGTGCGTGATAATGGCGGTCATGCAGTTGCATTGGCGTGGTCGATGAAACACATTTACGACACAGGTGTCGGTGATGTGTTTTGGGCTGCATCGGATGTTGGCTGGGTGGTAGGGCATTCATATATTGTTTATGGACCGCTATTGGTAGGTGCCACCACCGTTATGTATGAAGGTAAGCCCATTGGTACTCCTGATGCTGGCGCCTTTTGGCGGATTATCGAACAAAAGCAAGTTCGCAGCTTTTTTACTGCACCGACTGCCATTAGAGCCATTAAACGCGAAGACCCTGAAGGCGACTTCATTAAGAAATTTGATTTAAGCTGCCTCAAGCAAATGTATTTAGCGGGTGAGCGCTGTGATCCAGACACCTTAAATTGGAGTCAGCATCATTTAGGTAAACCTGTGATTGATCATTGGTGGCAAACTGAAACAGGTTGGCCAGTAGCGGCAAACTTGATGGGAACCGATCCGATAGAAATTAAACCGGGATCGCCAGCGCGTGCCGTGCCGGGTTATCAAGTGGAGATCCTCGATGCGATGGGGCAACAAGTGGCACCCAATGAAAGCGGCAATGTGGTGATAAAGCAGCCATTACCTCCTGGCACATTAACGACCTTGTGGCAAAACGATAAACGTTATATTGACAGTTACTTATCTATGTATCCTGGATATTACTTAACTGGTGATGCTGGCTACATAGATGAAGATGGCTATTTGTACATTATGAGTCGCATCGACGACATTATTAATGTCGCAGGACATCGTTTATCAACAGGCCGATTTGAAGAAGTACTTTGCCAACATGAGGCGGTAGCCGAGGCGGCGGTGATTGGTGTGCAAGATAAACTAAAAGGCCAAGTGCCTCTTGGGTTGGTGGTGCTTAAAAACGGCGTTACCTTGTCAGATGAAGCATTGTATAAAGAGTTGCTTGCACTGGTACGCCATGAAATTGGCCCCGTGGCTTCTTTTAGGCTAGTGAGTGCAGTACAAAAATTACCTAAAACCCGTTCAGGAAAAATATTGCGAGCCACAATGCGTAAAATTGCTGACAATCAAGACTACACCATGCCGGCCACCATTGAAGATCCACAAACCTTAGACATAGTACGTAATGCACTCACTAAAATGGGTTATGCCAATGCGTTAACGACTGAGTTGACTAAATCTTAGTTCAGAGCTTTCAGTGGTACTCATCCCTTGTAATGAGACCATTACTCAGGCACAGCGGTGTTAGTCGACCTGCTAGTATACTTTTTAGTCATTTTATTTTAGCTTCAGTAGCGCGTCGACATTGTATTCGACTAATAAAAAATCAGAAACGCCAATGGTGTTTCTGATTTTTCTATTGTAGCAATCTGTTAATTAAATTGAGCATACATTGTAAAAAACAGCGTTTCCGCATTTTGTTACTGGTAATTTAGTTACAAGAATCGCTATAATTGCCAACCAAATGGATTCGCACTACGCGATTAATCTCTGTGACCTGTGGGAACTACACTAATGAATAACCACATCCAACAATCACACGTCGGCGTTATCGGCCTTGGTGTTATGGGCAAGAACCTCGCATTAAACATTGCTGACAACGGCTACCATGTTGCAGTTTTCGATTTAGATACTCCAAAAGTCAACGCAGCTGTGGCTCAAGAAGAAAATGAGCGTAAAGCGGGTACGGCACCGCGCATGCAAGCTTGTAATAATCTTACAGAAATGCTTGCTAATTTAGTTGAGCCTCGAGTCATTGTATTATCTGTGCCTGCAGGAGCGCCTGTTGACGGAGTCTGTAAATCGTTAATCGAAGCTGGTATTGAAGCCAATGATATCGTTATTGATACGGGTAATAGTCTTTGGACTGACA
Source organism: Shewanella sp. Actino-trap-3 (assembly GCF_002836275.1). Classification (NCBI taxonomy): domain Bacteria; kingdom Pseudomonadati; phylum Pseudomonadota; class Gammaproteobacteria; order Alteromonadales; family Shewanellaceae; genus Shewanella; species Shewanella sp. Actino-trap-3. The sequence continues at coordinate 43,625 of NZ_PJCE01000001.1, forward strand.
CAGTAGAGCGAGAGTCTCGCTATAAAGGACAGTTTATCTTTTTCAGTTCGGCTGTTTCAGGTGGTGAGGTTGGCGCGCGTTTTGGCCCTTCATTAATGCCTAGTGGCGATGAAAAAGCATGGCGTTATGTTGAACCTATTTGGAAAGCGATTGCCGCTAAAGTTGATTCAACAACTGGTTTACCTATAGAACGTTTTGAGCCGGGTAATCCGGTCACCGAAGGTGAGCCTTGTACTGCGTATATAGGTCCTGCAGGTTCTGGTCATTACGTTAAAATGGTTCATAACGGTATTGAATATGCGGATATGCAGCTTATTTGCGAAGCCTATCAATTGCTTAGCGATGGTTTAGGCATGTCAGCTCATGATGTCGGTGACATTTTCAATGGCTGGAATAAAGGTATTCTTAACAGTTACCTTATGGGCATTAGCGCTGAAGTCTTGCAACAAGCCGATCCGCTAACGGGTAAGCCATTAGTTGAAATGATCCTTGATAAAGCAGGTCAAAAAGGCACTGGTTTATGGACGGCAGTGAGCAGCTTGCAAATTGGTTGTCCGGCGCCAACGATTGCAGAAGCGGTATATGCTCGTGCTGTCAGTACTCAAAAAAACTTGCGTATGCAGCTAAGCACAACGCTAGCGGGTCCAGCTCCCGTTAGTTTTAGTGGTGCAGAGAAAACGGAATTTATTGCCAATCTTGAAGATGCTTTATATTGCGCTAAAGTCTGTTGTTATGCTCAGGGATTTGAGCTCATGGCGATGACAGCAAAAGAGCAAAATTGGGCTTTAGATTTTGCTGAAATTGCTAAAATATGGCGTGCAGGCTGTATTATTCGCGCGACGTTTTTGCAGTCAATTACTCAGGCTTATCAAGAAGATGTAAGTCTTACAAACTTATTGATGGCCGATACTTTTAGTCAAACCTTGTCACAGAAGCAGCTTAACTGGCGTAAAACCGTTGCGGCCGCTGTTATGCAAGGCATTCCAGCACCATGTATTAGTTCGGCGATTGCATATTATGACAGTTACCGCAGTGAAACGTTACCAGCGAACTTACTACAAGGCCAACGTGATTTTTTCGGCTCACATACTTTTGAACGTACTGATAAGCCAGCGGGTGAGAAATACCATTTAGATTGGAGTGCGAAGCAGCGTACTTTATCTAAAGTGTAATGACCTTCACACTTTAAAAAGGCGCCTGATTTTATAATGAGGCGCCTTTTTAATTATTCAGGACGTTAAGTGATAGATGACATTTAACAAATAGGACATTCAGGTTAGTGAAAAGTACAATCCAACGCTAAACAGCACGCTGAAAATCATAGTTAATTTAGCGGTTTGTCCCAATATCGGATTCAATGCTTCACCAGAATTCTCGTGAAATTCGCGGCTGAGATTACGCGCAATGATTAACGAGGCTCCCGATAACAATACCGGTAATCCATCCAATGAACCTAATAAAAATCCCGCGATAATGATACCAAAAGGTAAGTAGACAAAACTTTGATATAGCACTTTAGCCTGTGCTTCACCAATTCTTACCGCAAGGGTGTTTTTACCTGCTTTGGTGTCGGTTGAAATATCTCTAGTGTTATTGACCAGCATGATGGCAGCATTAAAAAAGCCAATGGCACAACCGAGTAACCATGCTGTTATGGTGGTAGTTCCTGCTTGTAAATAGTAACTGCCAACAACGGCCACTAAACCAAAAAAAACAAATGCTGCTATTTCGCCTAATCCATGTGAGGCAAGTGGATAGGGACCGCCGCTATAACATAACGCGCCTAAAATAGAGGCTGCAGCAAGAATGGCAATAGGCCATCCTCCGTGAAGTATTAATAATGAACCGACTAATAATGATGTGATCAAGCATCCTATCATGGCATTTCGAACTGATGAGGGCGCTAGGATACCACTTTGAGTCACTCTTAAAGGTCCGATACGCTCTTCAGTGTCAATACCATTTTTAAAGTCAAAGTAGTCATTAGCGAGATTAACTGAAATTTGTAATAATACGGCACATAGCATTGAGGTAAACGCGATGAGTAAGCTAAAGTGTTCGAGTCCAATTGCCAGCATGTTTCCGATTAATAATGGACCAATTGCCGCAGGGAGCGTTCGAGGACGAATAGCAATAAACCATGATTGCATTGAGCTAGGTTGCATAATATTGTGAAACGCAGTGTTGATTAGTCATGTTAATAGCATACCAAAAATTCAATTACGGTGCAGATATGAATCTTTGCGTTGCATCACTCTTTTGCGATTTGTCATAAGATAGCTGAAATACAACAATTACCATAGAATAAGCTAGAAAACATAAGCTTAACTAAGGTAACCTTAACGTTAATCCATGTCGTAAAGAAGGTGTTATGAGTCAGGTATTAAACGATTTATTGTCATTGTTGTCACTTGAGCAAATTGAATTAGGCTTGTTTCGTGGTCAAAGTCAAGATTTAGGCTTCGGGCATGTGTTTGGGGGCCAAGTGATGGGACAAGCGTTAAGTGCTGCAAAACAAACGGTTAGCGAAGATCGCCATGCACATTCTTTACATTCATACTTTTTGCGTGCCGGTGATGAAAAGTTACCGATAATTTATGATGTTGAAAATATGCGTGATGGAGGCAGTTTTAGTGCGCGTAGTGTGAAGGCTATTCAGAAAGGTCGACCCATTTTTTACATGATATGTTCGTTCCAAACAGTCGAAGAAGGCTTTGAACATCAAGATCTCATGCCTGATGTGCCAGGACCTGAAGGTTTATTGAATCAGCAAGAACTCGCGATGACCATGCGTGATAAAGTACCTGCGAAAATGCTCGAAAAATTTATGGCAGATTCTCCGATTGAAATGCGTTTAGTTCACCCCGTTCATCCTATTGCGCCAAGTGCCACAGAGCCTAAACGGTATGTATGGTTGCGTGCCAATGGGCAAATTCCATCGGACCACAGCATTCAAGAATATTTATTAGCTTATGCATCGGATTTTAATTTTTTAATGACGGCAACTCAACCGCACGGTGTGTCATTTTTAACCCCAGGCATGCGTATGGCCACCATTGATCATGCTATGTGGTTCCATCGTCCATTTAATATGGGAGAATGGCTCCTATACTGTATTGATAGCCCTAATGCTGGTGGTGGACGTGGATTTGTGAAAGGGCAGTTTTTTGATCAGCGAGGACGTCTTGTGGCTTCTGCCACACAGGAAGGTTTACTCAGGATGACCAAGTAGGACGCTAATATGATAATAATTAACAAAGGCATACAATTAGCGGTTGTCGCTTTGATTGCTATGATGTTACATGGATGTACGACAATCGAGCCTGAAAAACCCATTATTGTTAATGGTTATGCAGGATATGCAGAAAAAATTACCTTGCCAAAGGGTTGTAAAATCAATATTGCATTAATTGATTTCAATACCCCAGGGGCCATAATTGCTCAAAAAAACTTTGATATTGCCAGAGTGCCTGTTCCGTTTAAATTTAGCTTACCAGCAGGGCTAATTAGTCGTGGTGTCGATTATGGTGTGGTGGCGATGATCACTTACCAAGGTAATGCGATTTTTCAGACCTATGATAAGTTCCGTGTGATCAACAACGGTCAATTTACCACTCAAGTGTTAATGAAACGCGTTAAATAGCCGCTTCGTAACCTTGCTCACAAACTCTTATCCCCGCCATTGATTAATATACTCGGCGGGTAATAATCTTTTTCCTGCCCTATTTTGTTGTTTAGGTGGTCTATGACAGAGTTTACGCCAACGTTGCGCTCCCATGCTGAAACGCGCCTAATTTGGGCGTTGTGCTTAGCTTCTATGGTGATTTACATTAACTTGTACACATTGCAAGGTATGCTGCCGTCTATTGCGGAGCATTTTGATGTGTCGGGCGCACAAGCCACGTTAGTGTTGTCTGTGACTAGCTTTACCTTAGCTTTCTCGTTACTTTTCTATGCTTTGTTATCCGATAGAATTGGACGCTTAGTGCCCATTGTTATGAGCTTATGGTTGCTGGCAGCATCAAATATTTTATTGGTTTTTGCACAAAGCTTTGATGCTTTAGTGTGGGTTAGATTACTGCAAGGGATATTATTAGCAGCAGTGCCTGCTATTTCAATGGCCTATTTTAAAGAGCAGTTAGATCCAGTTTTTATGCTTAAAGCGGCTGCTGTGTACATAATGGCAAACAGCATTGGTGGCATTGCGGGTCGATTATTGGGCGGGTTAATGGCCCAATATTTATCGTGGCAATCTTCAATGGGATTAATTTTTATTGTGACACTCATGGGGGTTGCGTTTGTTACATACTTATTGCCACGTAGGGAGATTAAACCTTCTGTTATAAAGGAAAAAATTAATTGGCGCCGCAAAGCCAAACAAGATTTTAATGGTTTTATGTTTCATTTATCTGATACTCAAATGCGTTTGGCTTATATAATTGGCGGCTTAGCATTTATGATGATGGTTAATCAGTTTAGCTTTATTCAGTTACATATTATGGCCGAACCTTATGGACTCAGTCGTTTTCAAGCCACATTAATCTTTCTATGCTACCTGAGTGGCACCTTTGCTGCGTGGCTGTCGGCTAAATGGATTGTACGATATGGGTCAATGCCGTTATTTAGAGTGGCATTATGCCTAATGGTTGCAGGCACATTATTAACCTTGGTGGATACCTTGACTGCGATTGTGGCCGGCTTTTTGATTACCGCTTGCGGTTTTTTCTTAACTCACAGCTGTTGTAATTCGTTTGTGGCTATTCGTGCCACGAGTCATCGTGCTAAAGCGACGTCGTTGTATTTATGTTGCTATTATCTTGGTGCATCTTTAGGTGGGCCATATTTAATGCTGTTTTGGCATAAAGCTGAATGGAATGGCGTGGTAGTGGGCTCTATGAGTCTTTTGGTGTTGCTCCTTGTTACTATTTGGCGCTTAGGGAAACATCAAAAGCAAGTTATTGATGTTTCCAAAGCCGATTAACTCTCGATAAAGTCGTAAGCGCCATTTTTTGAGCGTCTACGACCATAGCCATATCACCAGACCGGTGAATAGTACCACTGGCAATTCAACGTCTTGCTGTTTCTGTTGTTGCAATAAACTCAAACCATCGAGTTGCGGCATATTAATATCATATATAGCAATGCCCAGCCAATTAGCGGTAAGTTAAAAAATACTTTAACAACTTACTCACCGGGTAAACGCTGTTCTATCAATTCTTTAAACTTAAGTGCTATTTGTCCTTTTGGCGTGCTCTCGGCCACGAGATGCGAAAAAGTAATTTCTATCGTTTTAGCAAAAACATTAAAACTCGCCGCGAAAACTGAAGCAATAGTTGCTAGCTTAGCCATTGACTTTAGTGGCGGTGTAAAAGGTGATTGTTGATTTTTTTATGATAATTAGCTTCCTTTTTTTAGGGTTATATTTTCCTCAAGGAGCTGACTTGCTCTAGAACAAGTACGCCATAAATACTTATGAGGATAGATAATAAGAAGCAAGCATCTGGCCGTATGTTATTAATATGTAACTAATTGAGGTGTAATAGCTTTAATTTATATAGCTATGTGGGAAGTTATTTTGTGTGAGGATTGTCACGCAGCGAGAGATGGTCATGGTTGGAAAGTCATACGTTAGCGTTGATGGTGATGTTATAGGGTAGTGGTGGCCGAAAAATATGAGTTTAAATGGATTAAATAAAGAGAATTATAAGGTAATAAAAAACCACCCGAAGGTGGTGTTTTATTAATGTCATATACTGAATATGCATTAGTTACCAAATATTTGGTGGAGCTACACGGGATCGAACCGTGGACCTCTTCACTGCCAGCGAAGCGCTCTCCCAGCTGAGCTATAGCCCCAAATTCTAGCTAATATAACTAAAATTTGAATATGGTATCCCATAGGGGATTCGAACCCCTTCTAGACGAATGGGACACAGTTGATACGTTATACTCTGTATCGAGTGAATACTCGTCAATGTCTGTAGGCTAAACATCAACGCTTTATAGATCATCAAACAACTCTTTCGAATTATGTTCAACCATCTTAAATATGGTATCCCATAGGGGATTCGAACCCCTGTTACCGCCGTGAAAGGGCGGTGTCCTAGGCCTCTAGACGAATGGGACACAGTTGATACGTTAAACTCTGTATCGAGTGAATACTCATTGGTGTCTGTAGGCTAAACACCAACGCTTAATTACCTATATTGAAATTCAAAACCCTAAGGATCCGAACCCCTGTTACCGCCGACTCTTTATAAACCAAAGTGGGCGATGTCCTAAGCGCTATTTCTAGACGAATGGGACACAGTTGATACGTTATACTCTGTATCGAGTGAATACTCGTCAATGTCTGTAGGCTAAACATCAACGCTTTATAGATCATCAAACAACTCTTTCGAATTATGTTCAACCATCTTAAATATGGTATCCCATAGGGGATTCGAACCCCTGTTACCGCCGTGAAAGGGCGGTGTCCTAGGCCTCTAGACGAATGGGACACAGTTGATACGTTAAACTCTGTATCGAGTGAATACTCATTGGTGTCTGTAGGCTAAACACCAACGCTTAATTACCTATATTGAAATTCAAAACCCTAAGGATCCGAACCCCTGTTACCGCCGACTCTTTATAAACCAAAGTGGGCGATGTCCTAAGCGCTATTTCTAGACGAATGGGACACAGTTGATACGTTATACTCTGTATCGAGTGAATACTCGTCAATGTCTGTAGGCTAAACATCAACGCTTTATAGATCATCAAACAACTCTTTCGAATTATGTTCAACCATCTTAAATATGGTATCCCATAGGGGATTCGAACCCCTGTTACCGCCGTGAAAGGGCGGTGTCCTAGGCCTCTAGACGAATGGGACACAGTTGATACGTTAAACTCTGTATCGAGTGAATACTCATTGGTGTCTGTAGGCTAAACACCAACGCTTAATTACCTATATTGAAATTCAAAACCCTAAGGATCCGAACCCCTGTTACCGCCGACTCTTTATAAACCAAAGTGGGCGATGTCCTAAGCGCTATTTCTAGACGAATGGGACACAGTTGATACGTTATACTCTGTATCGAGTGAATACTCGTCAATGTCTGTAGGCTAAACATCAACGCTTTATAGATCATCAAACAACTCTTTCGAATTATGTTCAACCATCTTAAATATGGTATCCCATAGGGGATTCGAACCCCTGTTACCGCCGTGAAAGGGCGGTGTCCTAGGCCTCTAGACGAATGGGACACAGTTGATACGTTATACTCTGTATCGAGTGAATACTCATTGGTGTCTGTAGGCTAAACACCAACGCTTAATTACCTATATTGAAATTCAAAACCCTAAGGATCCGAACCCCTGTTACCGCCGACTCTTTATAAACCAAAGTGGGCGATGTCCTAAGCGCTATTTCTAGACGAATGGGACACAGTTGATACGTTATACTCTGTATCGAGTGAATACTCGTCAATGTCTGTAGGCTAAACATCAACGCTTTATAGATCATCAAACAACTCTTTCGAATTATGTTCAACCATCTTAAATATGGTATCCCATAGGGGATTCGAACCCCTGTTACCGCCGTGAAAGGGCGGTGTCCTAGGCCTCTAGACGAATGGGACACAGTTGATACGTTATACTCTGTATCGAGTGAATACTCACCAATGTCTGTAGGCTAAACATTAATGCTAATTATCTAATTAAAGATGAACAAGTAAGTGGTGGAGCTACACGGGATCGAACCGTGGACCTCTTCACTGCCAGCGAAGCGCTCTCCCAGCTGAGCTATAGCCCCTCTTACTTAATGCTTTTGAATATGCTACCAGAATAACCTGACATCATGTCTCAACTGCGAGGCGCATTCTATGCAGCATACCCAAAAGTGTCAACTCGTTTTTTAGGAATTTATTCTATTTGCTACAAATTCAATCGCTTTGGATATTCTTTGCGCAGATCTTTCTTTTCCGATTAAGAACAAGGTTAAATCTAACGCTGGAGACTGTCCTGCGCCTGTAACCGCAACACGTAACGGCATGCCAACTTTACCCATACCAACATCAAGTTCCGTGGCAGTGGCTTCGATAGCGTGATGAATATTCTCTACACTCCAATCATTTAGTTCAGATAACTTTTGATTGAACAATGTTAAAGGCTCTAGTGCCACACCTCGTAAGTGCTTTTTAGCTTGTGCTTCGTCGAAATCGCTAAAATCTTCATAGAAATAGCGACTAGAAGCGGCTAACTCTTTTAATGTTTTAGCGCGTTCAGATAATGCAGTCACAATTTCCGTTAACGCAGGGCCATTACTGATATCAATTTTTTGGTCATCCATGTGCCACTGTAAATGTGTTGCTACATAAACAGGATCAAGTGACTTTATATAATGCTGATTTAACCAAATTAGCTTATCGGTATTAAAAGCAGAAGCCGCCTTATTGATATCATCTAATTTAAACAGCGTTTTCAACTCTTCCATTGAAAATACTTCTTGATCGCCATGTGACCAACCTAAACGAACAAGATAATTTAATAGTGCTTCAGGTAAATAACCATCATCACGATATTGCATCACACCTACAGCACCATGACGCTTAGATAACTTGGCACCATCGTCACCTAAAATCATCGATACATGGGCATATTCAGGAATTGGAGCACCTAGTGCTTTAAGGATGTTGATTTGGCGTGGAGTATTATTGATATGATCTTCACCACGAACAACGCAAGTAATGCCCATATCCCAGTCATCAACGACAACACAGAAGTTGTAAGTAGGAACACCATCGGTGCGCTTAATGATTAAATCATCAAGCATATCATTTGAAATTTCGATGCGCCCACGAACGTGATCATCAAATATCACACTGCCTTCGACGGGGTTTTTAAAGCGAACAACAAAAGGCTCGTCAGTATCACGAGGAGCAAGGTTTCGACAGCAACCGTCGTATTTTTGTTGTAAACCCTGTGCCGATTGCTCTTCACGCATTTTTTCAACACGTTCACGTGTGCAATAGCATTTGTACGCAGAGCCATTATCTAGCATTTGCTCAATAATTTCGTTGTAACGATCAAAACGCTTAGTCTGATAATAAGGACCCTCATCCCAAGTCAAACCTAACCAGTTCATACCATCAAGAATAGCATCACAGGCTTCTTGAGTTGAACGTTCAATGTCTGTGTCTTCAATACGCAGTACGAATTCACCATTATTAGCACGTGCGTGTAACCATGAATACAGAGCAGTACGGGCACCACCTACATGAAGAAACCCTGTTGGACTTGGGGCAAAACGCGTCTTAGTTGTCATAATCGGACACTAACCTATTTATAAACGTCTATAAAAAGACAAACAAAAAAATGTAGCGTCATTCTAACAGTCTAACTGAGTAGTTGAAATGGCGGACGCGCAAACCTGAGGCGGTTTTTGAATTTTCTTTATTATTAAACTCAATCTCTTGTTTAACAAAGCATCAAAGCGAACAATTTTAGCTCGACTGACATTTTTTTAAATAAAAAGCGTTGACAGGCTTTGCTCGCTCCCTATAATACTGCCCCACACAGCGAGGTCGATTAGCTCAGCTGGGAGAGCACCTCCCTTACAAGGAGGGGGTCACTGGTTCGAGCCCAGTATCGACCACCATGATTTTATTTATGAAGTCAATGTTGTTAATTATATCCCAGGTCGCTTAGCTCAGCTGGGAGAGCACCTCCCTTACAAGGAGGGGGTCACTGGTTCGAGCCCAGTAGCGACCACCATATAATTAACTAAACTGTTAGAGTCCCAGGTCGCTTAGCTCAGCTGGGAGAGCACCTCCCTTACAAGGAGGGGGTCACTGGTTCGAGCCCAGTAGCGACCACCATTTCTCTCATAGAGTGGTGGACTTGAAAGTAAAATATCCCAGGTCGCTTAGCTCAGCTGGGAGAGCACCTCCCTTACAAGGAGGGGGTCACTGGTTCGAGCCCAGTAGCGACCACCATATTTTACACGCTTTTTTACAAGAATAGATTGATATCCCAGGTCGCTTAGCTCAGCTGGGAGAGCACCTCCCTTACAAGGAGGGGGTCACTGGTTCGAGCCCAGTAGCGACCACCATATCAATTTAGATTTTGCGTTATATCCCAGGTCGCTTAGCTCAGCTGGGAGAGCACCTCCCTTACAAGGAGGGGGTCACTGGTTCGAGCCCAGTAGCGACCACCATATAGCTTTACTGTTAATCTCATCACATTATCTCGCTGCATCTAATAAACCCCCTAAGCTTTACGATTTTTTGTATATCAATAAATTTTCTATTTGCTAAGTCTTTAATGTAGATGTTTTTGTTGGATTGGGTTATCTCGGCAAACCGCAATAAAAAACCACTCAAAGTTGAGTGGCTCATATTAGTTTATTTTAATAATTTAAGTACTTAATTAATCTAACCCTAAAAACCCTCCAGTTTGATGGGCCCAGAGTTGCGCATAGATGCCGCTGGCATTAATGAGCTCTTGATGGGTTCCTTGTTCAACAACACAGCCTTGATCCAATACAATGAGTCTATCCATAGCCGCAATCGTTGACAGTCGATGCGCTATTGCTATCACGGTTTTGCCTTCCATTAATTTATAAAAGGATTCTTGAATCGCTGCTTCAACTTCAGAATCGAGTGCTGAGGTTGCCTCATCAAGCAATAAAATCGGCGCGTTTTTTAATAAGACACGTGCAATGGCAATTCGTTGACGTTGACCACCTGAGAGTTTGACTCCACGTTCGCCAACTTGAGCGTCAAGACCTTTATTACCAAATGGGTCAGTTAAATTTTCAATAAACTCTGCCGCTTGTGCTTGAGTGATTGCCGCCATTAATTGTTCATCACTTGCATGGGGATCGCCGTACAAGATATTTTCACGAATTGAACGGTGCAATAACGACGTATCCTGAGTCACCATACCAATATTGGCACGTAATGAATCTTGGCGAATATCCGTTATTGGTTGATTATCAATGAGTATTTCACCTTTTTCCACATCATGGAAACGCATTAGTAAGTTCACTAAGGTCGACTTTCCTGCGCCTGAACGTCCAACCAGACCGACTTTTTCACCCGCTTTAATGTTCAGGTTTAGCTGCTCAATAACGCCCGTTTTCTCGCCATAATGAAAACAAACTTGATTAAAGTCTATTTTACCTTGATTAACAACAATGTCTTTGGCGTCGGGTTTATCTTGGATAGCAATGGGTTTAGATAGCGTGTTCATACCATCGGTCGCCGTGCCAATATTTTCAAAAAGTGAGCTGATTTCCCACATGATCCACTGTGACATGCCATTTAAACGCAACGCTAAACTCACGGCTATGGCAATGGCGCCAACCGTAATCGCACTGTCAGCCCATAACCAAATAGACACTGCGGTGATGGTAAATGCTAAAAGGTAATTGATGATTTGTACCAAAACATTAATTATCGTCACCAAACGCATTTGGCCATAAACGGTTTTTAAGAAACGCGTCATACTATCTTGGGCATAGTCGGCTTCTTGGGTGGTATGTGAGAACAGTTTTACGGTTGAAATGTTGGTATAACTGTCAACAATACGCCCTGTCATCGTTGAACGAGCATCGGCTTGTTCTGTGGATATTGCTTTTAGCTTTGGCACTAATTTCCATTGAATCAAGATATAAGCAGCCAACCATAGGAGCATGGGTAACACTAAGCGCACATCAGCAGCGGCAATCATGACAAGCATAGAAGTGAAATACACTAAAATATACATCAGTACGTCCAGCAATTTCATTACCGTTTCACGTACCGCAAGCGAGGTTTGCATGACCTTTGTGGCTATTCGTCCAGCAAAGTCATCTTGATAGAAAGAAATACTCTGTTTGAGTAAATAACGATGCGCTTGCCAGCGAATGGCCATGGGGAAGTTACCCAAAAGCGTCTGGTGCACGATAGACGAATGTAGCCAAACAATCACAGGAATGACCACTAAGACAACCACCGACATGGTAATTAACGTCGTGCTTTCATCTTGCCACAAAGTTTGCGGGTTTTTGGTCACTAACCAATCGACTAATTTGCCCATAAAGCCAAACAGTGATACCTCCAACATCGCCAGCACCGCCGTAAGCACCGACATGATAATTAATGGCCTACCAAATCCGCGGGTATAATGGCGGCAAAATGCATATAAGGTATTGGGTGGCTGACTCGGTTCTTCTTGTGGTAATGCTTGGGTCAATGATTCAAAAAATTTAAACATCTAATGCTCTAACTTCATGGTGATAGTTCTGCTGACTAGGATAACGTAAAATGGCCAAATGTAATCGGTTAAATTGTTACATGATACGAAACGATTGAGTTCCGTTTTCCGCTAGTCGTGGTGGTTGTGTTTCGGTAAAGTAATCACTTAAGTACGCAGTGCAGGGAAAATGGTTCAGTTTTCGATTGAACCTGATTAACGTAAAGAGGCTAGCGAGACTAATGGTACAGATCCACAGCGATTGTAATGTTGCAGCACAGATTTGCCGGCAGGCTAGATTAAGTCGTGACGCTCGCTTTGATGGTCAATTTTTTACTGGGGTGCTAACTACAGGTATCTATTGTCGATCAATTTGTCCCGCGCCTGCGCCTTATGAGAAAAATGTGCGTTACTTTGATTCTGCTGTAAAAGCAGCTAATGCTGGATTGAGGCCTTGCCTTCGATGTCGACCAGATAGTGCACCAAGCTCATTTGCGTGGTTAGGGACTCAAACAACGTTAATGCGGGCAATAAAGTTGATTGAGCAAGGCTTTTTAAAAGGCGACAATCCAGGAACTGTGGTCAAGCTGGCAGAGAAACTAGGTATTAGCAGTCGGTATTTGAATAAACTCTTTAGCCAAGGATTGGGTAAATCCCCTAAACGCTTTGCGTTGTACCAACAGTTGATGTTTGCCAAACAGTTATTGCACCAAACACCATTATCGATGACTGAAGTTGCCATGGCTGCGGGTTTTAATAGCATCAGGCGGTTTAATGAAATATTTAAACAAGAATTACGATTAACCCCAAGTGATTTACGCCAGAAAAGTCGGTCCTCAACGAATGTTATTCACCCTCACAAAGATAACCAAGTGAGTACTTATATTAAACCAATAACATTAGCCTACAGACCACCCCTCAATTGGGCGAAGATGTTGGCTTTTTATGTCTTTCGCCAAGTCGACAATATGGAAGTCATTGATGATATTACTGGCCGTTATGGTCGAACGTTTTCATTTGATGGCGTGGAGGGTTTTTTTTACATTTCACCTCATAAAGATAAACCCCAACTTGATGTGAGTATTTACTTAGTTGATGCCAATGATATTAAGTTTTTACACGATATAGTGTTGCAACTTCGTCGCATGTTCGATTTAAATGCCGACATGGATATAATCCAGCAGGCATTATTACCCATCATCGAATTAGGTGCCAAAATTGATAGTGGTTTGCGTATTCCTGCCGCGGGCAGTGTGTTTGAAGCTGCTTGTCGAGCCGTTTTAGGGCAACAAGTGAGTGTCCTGCAAGCGACTAAATTATTAAATTTGCTGGTCGAGCATTATGGTACCTCACTGGTAATTGATGGTAAAACTTGGCGATTATTTCCGACGCCAGAAACTATTGCTACGGCATTATTAGATGAACTTAACATGCCTGGTGCGCGAAAATTAGCCTTAAATGCCTTGGGGGAATTTGTGCATCAACACCCAGATTCTATGCCTGATGATTGGCTTGCGGTAAAAGGTATTGGCCCGTGGACAGTTGCTTACGCTAACATGCGAGGCTTGAGCGATCCTGATGTTTTTTTGAGCTCTGACTTAGTCATTAAAAATCGCCTGCATGCGTTACATGAGCAATCGGGTAAAGCCATTGAAACACCTAAATCATACCTAAATATTGCCGCTGAGATCGCAAAACAAGCATCACCGTGGGGCAGTTACTTAACATTTCAGCTTTGGGATAACGATCCTGTTATTGCAAAAAAAGGATAATATTATGCCCCAATTTGCCTTACCTAAGCTTCACGCTTTAGTGACAAGTCCTGTTGGTTTACTCTCGCTTAAAGCCTCTGAGCATGGGTTAACGCATTTACAGGTTGAGGATCTCGTTCAAATAAGTTCAACAGTAGAAATTCAAACTCAAGTTACATTGCAGCAAAGTGACATAGTGCATGCTCAAGCTTTACTGTTACAGGCTCAGCGACACATTGATGAAACTGTGTTCCAGTTAGCTGAGTATTTCGCTAAGCAAAGGCAACAATTTGATGTGGCCTTAGCGCCGAAAGGGACAGTGTTTCAACAAGAGGTTTGGCAAGCATTGAGTCAATTAACATTCGGTCAGCGTTGCAGTTACAGTGATATCGCTAATACTATTGGGCGACCTAAAGCCGTTAGAGCTGTGGGGGCCGCAAATGGTGCTAATCCAATTGCCATTATCGTCCCATGTCATCGGGTGATAGGCAAAGGTGGTAAGCTAACAGGTTATGCTTATGGGCTCGACATGAAGCAATGGCTACTCGACCTAGAAGGGATTGACGAAATTAACTGATTTATCTGACTGCTGCGCCAAAGTACGTTAAAATGACCGATTGATAACCTTTTTTTGAGCGCATTTGATACATGACCCAAGCTTCTTTAGTCACGACTTTTGCTGAATTTGGCCTGCAAACCCCATTGTTGGCAAGATTAGCTGAGCTTAATTATATTCAGCCTACACCAATCCAAGCTGAAACCATTCCCAGTACGCTAACCGGTAAAGACTTACTGGCGGGTGCGAATACAGGCTCAGGTAAAACAGCGGCTTTTGCTCTGCCGATTTTACATCAATTAATGAATCGTCGGGCAAGATCATCTGCTAAAGGTAATTTTGTGAGTGCATTAGTCTTGGTACCCACACGGGAATTAGCCAAGCAAGTTGCTGACAGCTTTAAATCCTATGCGGTTCATTTAAATGGTGACATTAAAGTGGTTGCTGCATTTGGTGGCGTATCGGTTAACACTCAAATGTTAGCATTGCGTGGCGGCGCGGATGTGGTAGTGGCAACCCCAGGCCGTTTACTCGATTTAGTCTCTTCTAATGCACTCAGGTTGTCTCAAGTGTCAACGTTGGTGCTTGATGAAGCTGACCGTATGCTAAGCCTTGGTTTTACTGAAGAACTGACTCAAGTACTCAACTTCCTCCCTAAGCAAAAACAAACGTTATTGTTTTCAGCGACTTTTCCTGATGAAGTTCGCCAATTAACGCAAGCGTTGTTAGTGGATCCTCTTGAAATACAATTACAAAGCGCTGAGACGAGTACCTTAGTGCAGCGTGTAATGACGGTTAACCGTGAAAAAAAGACGGCATTACTTGCACACTTGCTACAACAACATCAATGGCGCCAAGTATTGATCTTTGTTAATGCCAAAAATAGTTGTAATCATTTAGCTGAAAAATTAGCTAAACGTGGTATCACTGCAGAAGTCTTTCATGGTGATAAAGCCCAAGGCGCGCGAAGCCGGGTATTAGACGGTTTTAAAGCGGGTGAGATTCAAGTACTCATTGCGACAGACATTGCTGCCCGGGGTCTCGATATTGAAAAATTACCTGTGGTAATTAATTTTGACTTACCGCGCAGTCCAGCAGATTATATGCATCGAATTGGTCGCAGTGGACGTGCGGGAGAAATTGGTTTAGCGTTGACCTTATTGTCTCATGACGAGTATCATCACTTCTCTGTAATCGAGAAGAAAAACAAAATTCGCCTTGAACGTGAACAAGTTAACGGATTTGAGGCTGATGATGTTGTGCCTGAAACCGTACTCGAACAACCTAAACCAATGGCTAAGCCAGAAGGTAGTGGTAAAAAAAAGCGCAAAAAAGTAGCCTCCGTTAATATTGGTATTTGGGCTAAGAAATCTGATTAGTAGTAGGTAATATGAAAGATATTTTTTGGTTAGTTGATAAGCAAGTCGCAGGCCGTAGTGGTCCAAACAAAGATGCATGGGACTTAGCTGAATTAAAGCAAGCTGGTTTTGCTGCTATCGCATCATTAAATAATGGTGAAGGTTGTGATGTCGATGCTATGGCAGAATTAGGCTTGCGTCATAAAGTGTTTAATTTACCTGATAATATGCCACCTAAACCACAAGATTTAGCCATTTGTGCTGAGGTATTACCTCAGGTATTAGCATTCATTCGTGAATGTGAAAGTGAGCAAAAGCCAATATTATTGCACTGCAGTTCGGGAATTAATCGTACTCAAATGGTGATGGCTTATTATTTGATGGAAAACGGTGCCGCCCCTTTGCATGCTGTTAGCCAAGTCAGAAATGCCTGCGGGTTAGCGTTTGATGCTGAAGGCTGGGATCAATTTGTTTATGACGTGCTTTACGAACTGCAAGCCGCTTCGAACTGATTTATTTGAGTTTTAACCTCATAGTTTTAGACCTCATAGTACTAGGGAGACAATTGATTGGAGCTGTAACTGATTAAATCAATTGACTCCCTTTGTTGTTTTTACCGAACATCTCCACATTCTCGAATGTTATATTCAGCCCTCTATCCGATATTCATCGGCAGTAAAGCTTATTACAGTGGCCGTGATGATTTACATTGTAGTCGGAACATTTCAACCATTATCGACTATGCCCGTTACACTGACTGTTTGCCGAGAAAAGAGCATTAAATACTACAAGCCTGTTTTACATTGCGAGTAAGCGATATCTCTTTTACCAACAGTGGGGCTTGATTGAGTGTAAATCGAATATCGTCTAGTAATAGCTGCATTGATTATCGGATGAATTGCTAATTTTGTGATTTATAATGATATTTGCAGATAAAATAGCTGGCTAAAGTTAGTCTATATTCTGACGATAAATGCTATAGTGAAGCTTATTTCAGTCTTCAGATGAAGGGGTAGTGATGAGTCCGAAAACGAGCAAAGCGAATCAATCGCAGGGTCTATTGCTTTTTAAGTTAAATCAAACACAACTGTTTGCTTTAGGTACTTTAAAAATTCGTGAACTTGTGCCGTTTACTCCTTTAAATAAAATTCTGCACTCCCACTCTTCCATTATGGGTGCAGCCACTATTCGGGGGATAACTATTCCGGTTATCGATATGGCTGCTGCCATTGGTTATAAACCTGTGACCGAACAAGAGCGTAAAGATTGCCACATCATTATTACTGATTGCCAGCGAATGGTGATAGGTTTTCTTGTGCGTTCAATCGATAAAATTATTGAGTGTAACTGGCGTAATATCGAGGCGCCTTCCAGCAACTTAGGTAAAAATGCCTTTCTAACCGGTGTAACTCGTTTTGATGATCAGTTAGTTCAATTACTGGATGTCGAATTGTTACTATCAAAAATCTTTCCTGATGATCCTCTTCGTAATCGAGCCATATTAACCGATGTTCAACGTGAAAAATTAACACCATTACAAATTTTACTGGTGGATGACTCAAAAGTGGCCCGTAAACAGCTGTCTGATGCACTAGACTCGATTAACATTGCCTATCAAGTGACGGCAGATGGTCGCGACGCACTAGATATTATGCAACAAGCCGCTACAGACCGAAAACCAATTGATTTACTGGTGAGTGATATTGAAATGCCTGGTCTTGATGGTTATGAATTAGCCTTTGAGGTTAAAAATAATCCCGAAATTGAACACGCGTACATAATTTTACATACATCATTATCCAGCGAAATTAGTGTCAGCCAAGCTAAACAGGTCGGAGCCAATGAGGCATTAACTAAGTTTGATGCTCAAGAGTTAATTGAAGCGATGCTTAGAGGCGCTCATGCATTGCAGTCTGCTTAATATTTAATAGTTGTTTCACTGTTAGTCTTTCATGGCTTTTAACATTGATAACAATTTAGCATCAAAAAAAGTGCAACCATTAAATTAACGTTTACTTTGCGAACGATGGTTGAATTTTTTTACTCATTTGGCATCAAGACTAGACTTATTACACACCATCCTGATATACAGCTATAAGGCTTTTACAGTGTCAGTATATTCGATGTTCATAAGGTAATGCTTAACCGTTAATGAGGGAGTGCTATCCCTGAAAACGAATTGATTGAAGTGTATTTATTGAGTGTGAGTTAATTGCACATTAATAAGTAAAATGAGCAGGGTGTTTTTAGTAATAGCATTGTTATTATCGATAATGTCATGAGTATCGTAGCATACGTGTTATATCACTATATGTTGTAAGGTGGTTAATGTGGATGTTACCAGTATTGTGATGTTTCCTTTTTAAAGATAAGCAAAATCTTGATCATAAAAAGCCATAAATATAATAATCATAGGTTAAACAATGAATCAAAAAAAATCACTGTTAGCTCGTATCGCTAGCGGTAGCCTTGTGCTACAAATTATCAGCGGGATCATTTTGGGCGTGATTCTGGCAAGTATTTCAACAACGGGTGCCAATAATGTGGCTTTTCTGGGCTCACTCTTTGTGGGGGCACTGAAAGCCATTGCGCCGATTCTGGTTTTTGTTCTGGTTGCATCATCGATTGCCAATCAAAAGAAAAATAGTCAAACCAATATGCGCCCGATTATTATGTTATATCTTCTGGGTACCTTTGCTGCCGCATTAACGGCGGTATTATTCAGTTTTGCGTTTCCAACCACCTTACTGTTAACCGCAGGCATTGAAGGCTCAAATCCTCCTCAAGGGATTGGCGAAGTTATTAATACCTTATTATTTAAAATTGTCGATAATCCAGTTAACGCATTAGTAACGGGTAATTATATTGGTATTTTAGTATGGGGAGCAGGCTTAGGGATAACCATGCATCATGCCAGTGACAGCACCAAGCAAATGCTTTCAGATGTCAGTGACGCTGTATCAAATATTGTCCGCTTTGTGATCCGGTTAGCGCCGATAGGTATTTTTGGCTTAGTGGCTGCTACGTTTGCCGAAACAGGTTTTGAAGCACTAGCCGGTTACGGCCAGTTACTCATGGTACTCGTGGGCTCTATGTTATTTATTGCCTTGGTTGTTAACCCCATTATCGTTTATGCCAAAATCAAACGTAACCCTTATCCCTTAGTGTTTAAGTGTTTACGTGGCAGTGGTGTTACGGCATTTTTTACTCGTTCAAGTGCTGCCAATATCCCGGTCAATATGGCCTTGTGTGAAGAGCTAAAACTGCATAAAGACACTTATTCGGTATCGATTCCATTAGGTGCCACCATCAATATGGGCGGCGCTGCTATCACCATTACGGTATTAACCTTAGCTGCAGCTCATACTTTAGGTATCGAAGTTGATTTTATGACGGCATTGTTATTGAGTTTGATGGCTTCTGTTTCAGCTTGCGGTGCTTCAGGTGTTGCGGGCGGTTCGCTATTATTAATCCCACTGGCGTGTAGCTTGTTTGGTATTTCTAATGATGTTGCGATGCAAGTTGTGGCTGTCGGATTTATCATTGGTGTGATCCAAGATTCTGCAGAAACCGCATTAAATAGTTCTACTGATGTGATCTTTACTGCTGCAGCGTGTGAAGCTGCTGAAGCAAAAGAGGCCTCTCAAGCCGGCTAATATTGTAAAGATATATTGATTGAAGAAATGCCGACGCGATTGTGTCGGCATTTTTTTTATTTAATTAGCTGCGAATTAAAATGGATGCTGACTAAAGAAAGTCATCTCGACTTGGCTGTAAGGGTGGGTAATCGTTAGCAATTGCGCATGTAAATTTAAGCGCGTACTGGCATTAATTGTCTCCATATCGCCATAAAACTCATCACCTAAAATGGCATGACCAAGCGACAGCATATGAACCCTAAGTTGGTGAGTGCGACCTGTGTGCGGTTTCAGTTCCATCAAGGTTGACTGTGGCCTATGTTCAAGCACTTGGAAGTAGGTCAACGCAGCTTTGCCAGAGTCGGTGAGCATTTGGAATGGTGGCGAATCAGGATTAGGCCCAATGGAGACGTTTACTTTGCCTTGTTGTTCATTGACGTAGCCCATGACTTCGGCAATATACACTTTTTTAGCTTGGCGATTTTGAAATTGAATTTTTAAATGCGATTCTGCTTTTTTAGTTCGAGCAAAAATCATGATCCCAGAAGTGTCACAATCTAAGCGATGGATCAGAATGGCTTCAGGATAGCTTTGTTGCAAGCGAGTGATTGCCGTATCGTGTGTGTCAGGTGAACGTCCTGGATTTGATAATAGGCCTGAAGGTTTATTGATGACGATAATGTCACGGTCTTTATAGCGTATGTCCAACCATGGGATCGAAGGAGGTTGATATGTAAAGATGTGCATTATGGGTTATTCTCTTTAATTGAGTCAGATTCAGGTATTCGTATTACGAAAAATTAACGTCGCCAATACTACCGCCGCGAATACTAACAAAGTTTTACTCATAACAAAAAATCAATTGTCCAGTTGAACAGAGGCGTTTAACTAAAGGCGGGTGACCAAGTCGCTAACCACAAGCGCAATGACATTCCCCAACCGCTGGTCACGCCTGAGGTAACAAAACGGATATTATTGTTGGTATCAATGATATAAATAGCGGGTAAAGCCATTGCACCCCATTGTTGGCTTAATAACGCAGCCTGAGGTTGGTATTGTTGATTGATCACTTCAAAATCATAATGATGTTGTTGCATAAAGCGACTAATTTCAACATCAGATCCTGAAGCTACCGCAATGGAAATGACCTGATAATCTTGATTAAGATTAACCGAGTTGACCATAGGAGAGGTCACTTTGCACACCGGACACCAAGTACCCCAAAAATAGATCAAGGTGGGTTTATTGTTGGTATTCATCGGTCTGATATTTATTTGCGTGTTAGCAGAGGTTGAGGTAAACAATGATATGGGTTTGTTGGCTATCGTGTGGGCTTGAATTGGCGTGGCGATACCTGTTCGCATATCTCGTTGTAAATAACTGGCAAGCGTGAACAATACCACTGCGATGAGTATTATATCGCGAAGGCTAGTTAGCCAAAACCGCCCGGATGTGAGTGTGGATTTTAGGTTAGTTAACCATGATGTCATACTTAATTAACTCCATTATTGCTCAGTGTTAAGGTAAATATTCAGCCGGAGTTTTACGACTATAAACTTTGCTATAGGCCATTAATTGCGGATAAAAGGTTCTAAATGCAATTTCAATATCAATATAAATCTTATCAATATCGTTAATGGCATGATCAAACAGTTCCGGTTTTGATAAGCGACGACTCACACCTTTAATCGCTTGATCTAATCCTTGCCTTGTTTGGTAACTACTTAACCAATCTTGCTCAATAATTTGTGGCGCAATTGCCTGTAATGTCGGGGGTAATTCAGGTGTCGTGCTAAGTTGATGGTATGCTTTTTGGCAAAATTCATCCAATGGCTGGTGATGATACTCTTCCCAATAAAACGCTAAGTAATGATCAAAGACTAAATCAACCAGTATCGGTGCAACGCGGCGTGAGGTTTTAGGGAATAACTTGAGTAAGTCGATAATAATTTCATGACTGTCAGTAACTTGGTCTATCTGACGATGAAGCCATATCCCTTGTTGCAGATGTTTTGGATGTTGCTGTATATTACCTTTTGCGAAATCGCCCGACAAATTAGCGACTAGGTGAGTATTGCTGATGTCGGCTAAATGTAAGTGAGCTAAAAAGTTCATAAATTGTACTTCTAATTTTATTATTTTACAGTATGATACTAACCGATTGTAACAAAGCGTTACGAAGTGGCGAGTGTGTGGACCTAATGATAACGCTTTATCGAAAAATGTCATTGAGTATTGAGCATTTCTCGTTGTGACGGCTAGAGGTAAGTGCTTTTAAAGGGTATAGGATTAATTATAGGGATCAAGGATGATGAAAGATTGGATTAAAAAATTATTGGGCAGGTCTACAGCGACCAAAAGAAATAAAGTATACATCGACATGCGTTATGAAGTGCATTCATATAAATCGAATGAAATCTTTTACGCTGCTAAGTCAGATCCGATTACTCGCGATGATCTCGACACTGAGATCATAGAGCAAAAGCCGACAACATAATCAGTAAACTTGATCTTAACCTTTGCTCGCCATAGACTAGCGGCCGTTTTTACTGTTGAGATAATACTATGCGTGTTGCAGATTTTTCATTCGACCTACCAGATGAGCTGATTGCTCGCTATCCGACAGCACAACGCAATGCCTCGCGTTTACTCACGCTAAGTGGCGAAAACGGTGAGCTTGTTGACAAAAAATTTACTGATTTACTCAATATGATCAATCCTGGTGACTTGATGGTGTTTAATAACACTCGAGTCATACCAGCGCGTTTATTTGGCCAAAAGTCCACTGGCGGTAAGCTTGAGATCCTCGTTGAACGTATGCTGGACGATAAACGTATTTTAGCCCATGTTCGCAGCTCTAAATCCCCTAAAGTTGATACACTTATCGATTTAGACGGCGGATACCAGATGAAAATGTTGGCGCGTCACGATGCCTTATTTGAACTTGAGTTACTTTCTGATAAAACCGTATTAGAAGTGCTTGAAGACGTCGGTCATATGCCTCTACCGCCTTATATTGATCGTCCAGATGAAGATGCTGATAAAGAGCGTTATCAAACGGTATATAACCAAACACCAGGCGCTGTTGCAGCACCGACCGCAGGCTTGCACTTTGACGACGCTATGCTGGCTGAACTAAAAGCTAAAGGCGTCAATATTGCTTTTGTGACATTACATGTTGGCGCGGGTACCTTTCAACCAGTTCGGGTCGATAATATTCTGGAGCACAAGATGCATTCAGAATGGGCAAACGTTCCTCAAGATGTCGTTGACCTCATTGCGCAAACTAAAGCCAACGGCTATCGTGTGGTTGCCGTTGGCACGACGTCTGTTCGTTCACTTGAAAGTGCAGCTCGTGCCAGTGGCGATGGTCCACTAAAAGCCTTCAGTGGTGATACCGATATTTTTATTTACCCTGGCTTTCAATTTAAAATAGTCGATGCCATGGTGACCAATTTTCATTTGCCTGAGTCGACATTAATCATGCTATTAAGTGCTTTTGCCGGTTTTGATGAAGTGATGAACGCCTATCAGCATGCGATTACGCAAAAATACCGCTTTTTTAGCTACGGTGATGCAATGTTTGTGACGAAAAAAGCCCCCTAAGCAACGAATTTGATTTAAAATACTCGCCCACAGTAGTGGGCGTTTTTTTGATTTAATGTGTCAGTAACCTTGAAGTGCTAAAATTCGCCCTCATTACTATAGAAACTAAACGAGTCAGACTGTTTATCTGGCAAGGTGATTTATGAAATTTGAATTAGATACAACAGATGGTCGTGCTCGTCGCGGACGTCTTATTTTTGATCGTGGCACTGTTGAAACGCCTGCATTTATGCCAGTGGGAACTTACGGTACGGTAAAAGGGATGACGCCTGAAGAAGTGCGTGCTACCGGTGCCGATATTTTATTGGGTAACACCTTCCATTTATGGTTACGTCCTGGTGAAGAGATCATGCGTAAGCACGGTGACTTGCACGACTTTATGAATTGGCAGCGTCCTATTCTAACGGACTCAGGTGGATTCCAAGTGTTTAGTTTGGGCGACATCCGTAAAATCACTGAAGAAGGTGTCCATTTCCGCTCACCAATTAATGGTGAAAAGATTTTTTTAGATCCAGAAAAATCAATGCAAATTCAGAATTCTTTAGGTTCTGACGTGGTAATGATTTTTGATGAATGTACCCCATATCCTGCAACACATGACGAAGCGCGTAAGTCGATGCAAATGTCACTGCGTTGGGCAAAACGCTCGCGTGATGAATTTGACCGCTTAGAAAATCCAAACTCTTTGTTTGGCATTATTCAAGGTGGGGTATTCGAAGATTTACGTGATGAGAGTGTAAAGGGTCTTTTAGACATAGGTTTTGATGGCTATGCCGTTGGTGGCTTGGCTGTGGGCGAGCCTAAAGCTGATATGCACCGTATTTTAGAGCATGTTTGCCCGCAAATTCCAGCTGACAAACCTCGCTATCTAATGGGTGTAGGTAAACCTGAAGACTTAGTGGAAGGTGTTCGTCGTGGCGTCGATATGTTTGACTGTGTGATGCCAACGCGTAATGCCCGTAATGGCCATTTATTTACCAGTGAAGGTGTGATTAAAATTCGCAATGCACGCCATCGTGATGATACATCACCATTAGACACTAAGTGCGATTGTTACACTTGTAAAAACTATTCACGTGCTTATTTGTACCATTTAGATCGTTGTAATGAAATTTTAGGTGCGCGTTTAAACACCATTCACAATTTACGTTATTATCAAATTTTGATGGAAGGTTTGCGCGGCGCAATTGAGACAGGTACATTAGACGCCTTTGTTAAGGAGTTCTACACCAGTCTAGGTCGTGAAGTACCTGAGTTAATCGATTAATTTTAGCTAATAAGAAGAGAGAACTATGTTTATTTCAAATGCATATGCAAGTCCAATAAGTGGAATAGCCGGTGGCGAAACCATGCAATTAATTTTCATGCTCGTCATGTTTGGATTAATTTTTTACTTTATGATTTTCCGTCCACAGTCAAAGCGTGTTAAAGAACACAAAAACCTAATGGCGTCGATTTCAAAAGGTGATGAAGTGTTAACCAGTGGTGGCATTCTTGGTAAAGTGACCAAAATCGCTGATGAAAGTGATTATGTGTTATTAGCCATTAATGATAATAACCAAATCACAATTAAAAAGGATTACATCGCAGCGGTATTGCCTAAAGGTTCTATTCAGTCGTTATAAGCCAAGAGGGCTATGGTGTGTTAAATAAATACCCAATGTGGAAAAACATCATGGTGATGCTTATCATCGCCGTTGGTAGTTTTTATGCAATTCCAAATTTGTTTGGTGAAGATCATGCAGTACAGATCGTCGCGACTCGCGGCGCTGAAGTCACTGTATCGACACAAACGACTGTCGTTGATCTATTAGAGAGTCAGGATATTGCCGTAAAGCGCGCCGAGCTTGAAAATGGTCAGTTATTAGTTCGCGTACAAAATCCTGAGCAGCAGTTGGTGGCGAAAGAGGCTATCGCTGAACTACTTGGTCAGAAATATACCGTTGCGTTAAATTTAGCACCGGCAACCCCAGCATGGCTTGAAGCTGTTGGTGGGTCGCCAATGAAGCTAGGTTTAGACTTGCGCGGTGGTGTTCATTTCTTAATGGAAGTGGACATGGGCGAGGCGGTCCGCAAAATGGAAGCGGCTAAAATAGCTGATTTTCGCAGTCAGCTTCGTGAAGAGAAAATTCGTTACGCCGGTATTCGTAAAACCCCGAAAGGGATTGCGATTAAGTTTCGTGATGCTGAAACGGTTGTCGAAGCTGAGGATTTTTTAAAAATCCGCAGCAATGACATGACCTATACCGATGCGAGTAGCGGCGATGAGTTTATGCTTCTTGCTACCATGAGTGATGCCTACCTTACGCAAATTAAGGAAGAAGCACTGAAGCAAAACATGACCATCCTTCGTAACCGTGTCAACGAGCTTGGTGTCGCTGAGCCTGTCGTACAACGTCAAGGCGCAGAGCGCATTATTGTTGAACTGCCAGGTGTACAAGACACTGCTCGTGCAAAAGAAATTTTAGGTGCTACAGCATCGATTGAATTTCGTATGGTTGACGACAAGGCGGATGTAAGTGCCGCGGCAAATGGTCGTGTACCTGCCGGAGCAGAAGTGTACAAACGTCGTGAAGGCGGGATTGCCGTATTGAAGAAAGAAGTCATGCTCACTGGCGATCATATCACTGGCGCGCAACCGACTTTTGACCAATACAGCCGTCCACAGGTTGCGATTAATCTTGACGCCGAAGGCGGCTCGATTTTCTCGAACGTCACCAAAGACAATATCGGTAAGCCAATGGCTACATTGTTTATCGAATATAAAGATAGTGGTACACGTAATCCTGATGGCACAGTGAAAATGACTAGGATTGAAGAGGTCATTTCGGTTGCCACGATCCAGGCTCGTTTAGGTCGTAATTTTGTGATTACGGGTCTTGAGCACTCTGAATCACAGAGCTTAGCGTTACTGTTACGTGCCGGAGCGCTTATTGCTCCTATTACTATCGTAGAAGAAAGAACGATTGGTCCAAGCTTAGGCGCTGAAAACATCCAAAACGGTGTTCAAGCAATGGTTTGGGGCATGGTTGTTGTGCTTATATTCATGATGATTTACTACCGTGCGTTTGGCTTTATTGCCAACTTGGCATTGATGGCTAACTTAATCATGGTTGTTGGTGTGATGTCGATGATCCCTGGTGCGGTGTTAACCTTACCTGGTATTGCTGGCATGGTATTAACGGTGGGGATGGCAGTAGACGGCAACGTACTTATTTTTGAACGTATCCGTGAAGAACTCCTAAACGGCCGCAGTGTACAACAAGCCATCCATGAAGGTTATGGTAATGCGTTTTCAACCATTGCCGATGCCAACATTACTACCTTTATGACAGCGTTAATTTTATTTGCTGTTGGTACCGGTGCGGTTAAAGGCTTTGCTGTTACCTTAATGATAGGTATCGCGACTTCGATGTTTACAGCCATTATTGGCACACGCTCAATCGTGAATGCGGTTTGGGGTGGTAAACGCGTTAAGTCATTGTCTATCTAAAGGAGAAGTTGAATATGTTTAAGATATTTTCAGTAAAGAACACCGTCGACTTCCTTCGTCATGCAATGCCTATCAGTGTGATGTCGATGATCTTAGTGATAGCCTCCTTTGTGTCGCTGGGTGTCCAAGGCATTAACTGGGGATTAGACTTTACCGGTGGTACTGTTGTTGAAATGGAGTTTTCAGCTCCTGTTGACTTGAGTGCTTTACGCGCGAAGATGACTTCAGCGGAAGCTGAAGGGGCGGTAGTACAGAACTTTGGTTCAAGCCGCGATATATTGGTTCGTTTACCGGTAAGAGAGACCTTAAAAAGTGATGTGCAAGTAGCAGCAGTATTAGCAGCTGCTCAAACTATTGATTCTGCTGTAATTCAAAAGCGAGTTGAGTTTGTTGGACCACAAGTGGGTAAGCAATTAGCAGAGCAGGGTGGCTTAGCTGTTATTGTTGCGCTTATTTGTATTCTTATCTACGTATCATTTCGTTTTGAATGGCGTTTAGCCGCAGGTTCTGTTGCGGCGTTAGCCCATGACGTTATTGTGACTTTAGGGGTGTTTTCGGTATTACAGCTTGAGTTTGACTTGACTGTATTGGCAGGTTTATTGACCGTTGTGGGTTACTCACTTAACGATACTATCGTGGTGTATGACCGTATCCGTGAAAACTTCCTTAAAATGCGTAAAGGTAGCCCTATAGAGGTTGTGAATACCTCAATCACTCAGACCATGAGTCGTACAGTGATAACCACAGGTACTACATTAGTTACCGTTATTGCGCTGTTCTTAAAAGGCGGCACAATGATCCATGGCTTTGCGACGGCATTGTTATTAGGTATTTTTGTTGGTACATACTCATCGATTTTCGTGGCCAGTTATTTAGCCGTTAAATTGGGTATCAATCGTGAGCATATGTTACCTGTAGAGATTGAAAAAGAAGGTGCAGATCAACCTGCAATGATGCCTTAATAGGCATGATTAATATCAATCACTAAAAATAAACCCTGGCTTTGCTGGGGTTTATTTTTTTATGACCAGGTTATTTCTTTGTTGGCTTAAATGAACTTCACAGGCAGCGACTAACGTTTTGTACCACAGCGTGTGTGGATCGATTATCAATGCTTCCCACCCATCACAGCCTAGTATGTCAACGGTGCTAAAAAGCAATCCTGATGGCGTGAGCTTGACCGTGGTTCTAAACGTGCCGACATCAGTGTCTAAACGAGAAATGGTTACCTTAGTCATGATATAGGGTGATGGTGTAATCAGCTTGACCATTTTCGGTTGAGGTAAACTCTCCGTGGCCAAGATAGTGTTGCAGGTTATGGGTCCCCGAGTCCGCTATTACGCTAAATTGGCTTTGTGCAACGCCTTGTGAAAATAATCCATCATGTTGTAATACTAATGTACCCGCTATCTCGGGGGTATTTATGGTTAAGTGCTCTATCCCTACAAATACCGCAGAGCCATCTTTTTGATACGACATCACAAAGCGGTTCTGTGCAGCACCACTGATATCACCAGAGTAAGTTTGGGCAATTTCTGCAATGGTTTGTTTGCTGCTATCGTCATGTTCTGCATAAGCAGATTCATTCCAAGCAGTGATTTGAAAGATACCTTTTAAGACTATTTTTGTCATCTAGCATCCCATTAATGATGTTATTGAGTGCGAATGACTCATACAGCGTTAAGATAATCATTGTTTATGATAAATGTCCAATTTATAAACAGTACTCGACAGATTTTGATTGAGGCAGTAGGATGAAATTAATTTGCCAGCAAGAGCAATCACGGTGGATAACGCATGGAACAACGAAAAGTATTATTGGCCGGTGGTAATTTATTACAGGCTCACACATGGAAAGGGCTACTGGAAACCAGCGGAATAGACGTTGATCTTAAAGGTGAAGCTCTCATTGGTGGTGTAGGAGGTTTGCCGATTGAAATGCAGACGGTTGAGTTATGGGTAGCAGACAGTCAACTTGTCGCGGCACAAACGTTACTGGATGCACATGATATCGAACAGCCTCAATGGCAATGTGTTCAATGCCACGAAATAAACGAAGGAAGTTTTGAATTGTGCTGGCAATGTAGTTCGCAACAAAGTGAAATGCATAACGAATAAGCGCTTGTATAAGATTATTTTTTTCTTAAACTAGTGAGTAAACCACTTTTAGGTTTATGACGTATGTAGTGCTAATTTGTCGCTAATGAGTGACTTTACTTAATTTAAGGAAACCTTATGCAAGCAACCCCAGCATTCGCCAGTTTGGTCGATTCTGTTATGCCTCATGTCACCTTGTTAACCATTGAACAATATCAACAACAAGATCAATGGCTATTAATTGATGTACGAGAAGATAACGAGTGGCTGCAAGGACATTTACCCAATGCCAAACACTTGAGCCGCGGCATTATTGAACGCGATATAGAGCATCGTTTTCCTGACAAAAACACCCCGTTATTGCTTTATTGCGGCGCGGGTCAACGTGCAGCGTTATCGGCCTATAATCTACAACTTATGGGCTATACACAAGTCGCTTCAATGATTGGTGGGTACCGCGCTTGGATCCAACATCAATTTCCTATTGTTGAAGACTGAGTAGATTAATGCAATATTTCCCATTGTTTGTGGATACTCAAGGTCTACAGGTTTTAGTCGTTGGCGCTGGTGAGGTCGCCACGCGTAAATTGGATTTGCTGTCTCGTACTGATGCTCATATTCATGTAATAGCGCCTGTGGTCGCTAATGACATTGAAAACTATCATACCCAAGCTCGGATCCAGTTGTCTCGTCGTGAAGTGTGCCGTGATGATATTGCCAACGTCGATATCATTTACCTCGCCACTGCCGATGAGCAGTTGAATATGGAGTACGCAGAATTAGCGACTGAGCGTGGCATTTGGGTCAATGTAGTCGATAATCCTAAGTTTTGCAGATTTATTACACCTTCAATAGTGGATAGAGGCCGGTTAGTCGTTGCCATCAGTACCGCTGGCGCCGCGCCAGTTTTTGCTCGAACTATCCGTTCACGACTCGAAACGATGTTACCGTCATCGTTAACGCCTTTATTTGATTTTGTTGCCAGCAAGCGAGAGGAAGTTCAAGATAAATTACTTGCAGGTAAAGATAGACGTTTGTTTTGGGAACGATTTTTTACCACTAACCAAGATAAATTTGATACGTTAACCGAGCAGCGTTTCCATAACGCTTTTCAAGATTTTAGCGTTAAAGGTGACATTATTCTATTAACTGAGGATACGCCAGCACATTTATTGCCTATCGCAGCAATGCCCTTGCTACAGACGTTAGACGTTGTCTTCAGTGATAACCCGCTTGACAGCGAGTTTAATGAGTTATTAAGGCGTGATGCAAGCAGAGAAACGCTACCATTATTAAGTGATATTACCCATCAATATGAACATGGAAGTCGTATGTTAATAGTGTCTTCTGTTGCAAAAGTTGCCCAGTTAAGTGCGCATTTTCCCATGGCTAAACATTTACGCCCTGGCGCTATTTAACCCGATAAGTACGATGTCCTATTATGCCGAGTCTACTTTGTAGTAGACTCGGTTTTTTTATGTTAGTTGGAACCCTTTATGGCCGCTAAAGCTACCGTTTTTAAAGTATTACTGCAGATAGCAGATATGGATCGTCATTATTATGCCGATCATCAATTTACCTTAGCGCAACATCCCTCTGAAACGGATACCCGTATGATGGTTCGTTTATTGGCGTTCGCCTTAAATGCCTCTGAGTCATTAGTGTTCAGCAAAGGGTTAAGTGTTGATGATGAAGCAGAACTTTGGGATAAAAATCTAACGGGTGAAATCGATCTTTGGGTTGAGTTTGGCCAAGCTGATGAGAAGTGGCTCAGAAAAGCCTGTGGTCGCTCAAAACAAGTCATTCTTTATACTTACGGTGGCAGAAGTGTACCGATTTGGTGGCAACAGAACCAACAAGCGTTTACCCGTTACGATAATTTAGCTGTAATTAATCTTCCAGAAGATGCAGTGAAACAAATGGATGTATTTGTTAATCGAAATATGACATTGCAAGTGAGCATTAGTGAGGGACAAATATGGTTGTCGGATGCAAACAATAGCGTATTAATCGAGCCTGAAACCTTAAAATGATCGAGATTGCACATGGTGGTCGTTATCATATTTAAGACCACAAAAAAGTGAATTTAACCTTAATTTAGCAAAAGTTAATTAAATTTAATCAAAAGGGTCTTGTACTAATAAAAACACAGGCAGATAATTAATTCATGTAGTGGACATCATGAAAATATATAACTGATTAATATATATGGTTTTTTGTTTCTTGATGATTGTTGATTAAGGATGTTATTGTGAAGAAGTTAGCCCTATACCCAGTAGAAAAAATTGATGAATTAACCTCTCCTGATGTTCATGAAGATATATCAGTACTATCTTCAGCGCTAAATGTGTTCACTGACTTTAAGAAAGTGACTCCGCTGGTTATTGAATCAAATACATCCGCTGTTAACGTTGAACATTTAATGCAGAAATCTCATGTTCGTCTTAAATTAGTGATTGATAATGCAGATCGATTTATAGGTTTAATCAGTTTTGAGTCTTTACATAATCAAGAGATATTAAAACGTGTTGCAGCCGGGCATCAACGTGAGCAATTAAGTGTAGCGGATTTTATGATCCCTAAAGAAGACCTTAAAGCGATTGATTATGAAGATTTAAGTTATGCAAGAATTGGCGATGTGATAGAAACATTAAAATCTGCGGGACAGCAACATTGTTTAGTATTAGACCGTGTAAACCATGCTATCTGTGGTGTGTTGTCTGCTAATGATATTGCTCGGCGATTAAAACTTGCTGTCGATGTGAGTACGCCCAATTCATTTGCTTCAATATTTGAAGTTATTTCGAATAGTCAGCAGCCATCAGTGTTGCAATCACCGCAGCCTCATGTTTAATCTATAAATAATAAAAATAGCCACATCACGTGGCTATTTTTGCGTTCAATTGAATATATTATTGAAAGCTTAAGCTCCAAGTGTCGATATATCCGCTGTCTTGGTTTGCATTATCAACGGCTTTTAATGTCCATATACCACTTGATTCAACACCTGCCATATTAGCTGTGTAAGTCTGGGTTAGGTTATCGGTTCCGCCACCTGTGTTGTTATGAAGAACAACCGTTTGACCTGTAGGGCTAACTAACTGGATTTTTAAATCACCGATATAAGTATGAATAATCCCGATAGACACCGATACCGTTCCTGAATCGCCAGTGCGGTTAACATTAATAGGGCTGACTATGCCAGTAGTATTATTATCTGGAATAGTATAATTACCCGTATTAGTGTAGCTTGCTGGACCTCCAGTGTTACCACCACTCGTATTACCAGCAGTGTAATTAGCGACTAAACTGACACCGCTAAATGCACTGTAACCTTGTACCATCACATAATAAGTACCAGATTGAGGCGTCGCAATTGGGCAAGACTCTGCATTACCACTTTTCCAAGGACGACAGTCGTAACTGCTGCTGGTAGGTGATGCGCCATACTGCACATACAAGTCAGCATCGCCTGTACCACCACTCATGGTAAAGCTTAAGTCTTTTGCACCTGTTGGCACATCTAACGAGAAATATAGTTCATCACTTTTTGCACCAGCTAAACCGGTTTTAACAGCGCCTTTTTCAAGTACACTGTCTCCAGATCCGGTTCCCGGATCGGTTGGACCATTACATGATTCGTCTAGATAAGCTTTTGCTGCAACGGCATTAATCATCCCGTAACCTGTTTGGTTATCACGACCCGCAACGCTTAAGTCATCTGCGGTTGCATTGAGTGCAGCACGCACTTGGCTAGCGCTACATTCTGGATGATAACTCCACACTAATGTGGCGACACCTGAAACATGCGGCGTTGCCATTGAAGTACCATTATAATATGCATAATCTCGGTTCCCTTGGTTGCTCACCGTGGTTGATTGCCCCAACTTGGTTTTAAGAGCAAGCCCTGTTGTCCGATCGATAGAAACTGAAGGCACTGTAATGTCACTATTTGCATCAACCAGAAATGGATTTTGTAAGCCAGGTAACGCACTATTACTGTAAACAATGATCCCAGCTGCCCCAGCATCTTTACAGGCTTTGGTTGAGTTTATTTCTGGATAGCTTGAGCCTTGATTGCCGACTCGCTCGACTAAACAGATTTTGTTACTCATATTACCGCAGTTAACACTAGTACCACTCACGGTACATTCTGCCAGTGTGGCCGTTGCACTTGCGTTAATAGGTGCAGCAGTGTAACTGCTTCCAGATGGTGTCAGACGGTTATGCGGCACTACGCCATTACTAAAATACGACTGAGCACCAATGGTGATATCGGCCAAACGTCCTTCACCAACCGTTACGGTTGAAAGAATCGCTTCACCGGGGCCGGATATTTCAACTTGATCTGTATATTGTGAAAACGCGGCATGATCCAGATTGCTATCAACCGCTGCCACCGACATCACACCGTCGTAAGATGCTGGATAGCTGTAACTACTGTCTCCTGCGTTGCCTGCTGCTGCAATTAATAATACCCCATTATTATAATGAGTATTCAATGAATTACGCTCAGTAGTAGTTGAACCGCTGCCACCTAAACTCATTGTGACTACATTGGCGCCACCTGAATTGACACACGTATCGATAGCGGCCACGAGTGATGATGAGTAACCCCAGCCTGCTTCGTTAAACACTTTTACCACATGAATATTGGCATTTTGGTTAGGCATAACCCCGACCACACCTTCGTTATTTGCAATTGCCGCAATAGTACCTGCCACATGGGTTCCATGGGCATTATTGTTACCTGGTTGATACCAGTTCCCTGTACCTGAGTTATTGGTTCCCGTAACGTTGTTTGCATTTAAATCGTTGTGGCTACGATCGTAGCCAGAGTCGATAATACAAATAGTGCGATTACCTGCTTGGCTGTCACTGAGTACTGTCGCGCCAACAAAGGTTTGTCCCCAAGGTGTTGTTTCTGCAAGTAGTCTACGTGGTGAATCCTCTTCAACATATTCAACATCTTGGCGTAAACGCAATGCATTAATAGAAGGCGAGTCGAGTTTGACCGAATAACTATTGCTACGACCAACGCGTTTCATTTCTCGCGCTTTTACGCTGTTCAAGGCGCGAAATTGACTGAAGACTTCATTTGAGCGAGGCTCATAAGACATGCTATTTGTTTCTGATTGCACGTCCACATTTTGTACTGCAGAACTGTTGCTGAATGTTTGCGCTGCGTTGTCATTTCTAAACTTAACAATATAACGTTTTGGTAACGGAGATTGTTGTTCAATTTGTTGGTTAGTTGCAGAGAGTTGCAAGGGGGTCGGAGCAGCATTGATTTGAGTTGAAATGGCTAACGCGAGTGCTGTCATGCTAAGCACGACAGCTGGGTTTTTATGCTTTTTCATATTATCTTCCATGTTACGAGGGTGACGTAATGTCTTTTATAATTATGTTTTATTGATAAGCTTATTCTGCCTATCTGTATAAAAGGTAATCACTTTTTCGGTACATGTAAACAAGATGTTAATTGGTGTCGTTAGTAAACGAGTATCTTAAACTCTACTATGTGAATACTTATTTGTTATATTTGAATTTAAAATCATATTTCCGCCCTAAAATATAACGTTATCTATCTAATTATAATAGAGTTAATGTTATAATCCGTTTAACTTAAAAGTGAATAGATAAAGCTGTATATGCTAATAAATAATTAACTAATACTAAGTGTAAACAATACTTTGCGGAATGATGAATATGGAACGATACTGATAAAACAGAGTGTATTGATACTAGGGGGTTAGCAAGGCAAGCCATTAGATTCTTGAACTTAAAACCACAGTAATAAACCTGTGGTTTTAGACTTGGTTGATTTAGCTGGTTGCTAAGATTATCGTGATGACATCAAAGTGTCGAAACCGCCAGCGTTATAGGTGTTGCTGTAACCTTGTTTTACTAATGATTCCTGTGCAATACCACTACGGCGACCGCTACGGCAATACAATACAAGGTCAGTATCTTTGGCCAAGTTAAGTTTTGCAAGTTCTGGCACTATTTGATCAAATGGAATGTTAATCGCACCGTCAATATGCCCCGCAGCAAACTCTTCAACAGTGCGAACATCAATTAACGTGACACCGCGATCTATTTTTTCCCATGCAACGCTAGGATCTTGCTCTGTTGCCCAAGTTGGCATTATTGCTGCCGATAACATGACTAATAGCGCCGATATGATTTTAACAGACAGCAGCATAGATTTTTTAAACACAATAATTTCCTTGTTATTTATTTAAGGCTATTTCAGCTGCGGTTTTGATCCCAAATTTTTTCATGACCATTGCCGCAGGACAAAAGCCTGTGAAGGCACTCTGGAATAGATTAGCGCCTACAAACACGGTTAGCCATACAAAATGTGGACTGACGGTTGCGGTTAACACAATGGATAATAAAACCATGAAGCCTGCAAAGGCCATAACACTTCTCTCTACTGACATATCGAGCTCCTTATTGGGCGTTGCCCAGTTAACAACATAATCTTGTTACTTAGCTGTGATAACGAGTTTATTTTTCATCACCGAAAAATACAATACAGGGATCACCACTAACGTTAAAATGGTTGAGATAAAAATTCCAAAAATTAAACTGATGGCTAAACCGTTAAAAATAGGGTCATCAATAATGAATAATGCGCCAATTATTGCCGCTAATGCAGTCAACATAATCGGCTTTGCCCTTACCGCACCTGAGTGGATCACGGCTCGCTCTAAGGGCACTCCCGCAGCCGTTTGTTGATTAATGAAATCAACCAGTAAAATAGAGTTTCGAACAATAATGCCTGCTAATGCAATCATGCCTATCATTGACGGTGCAGTAAATTGTGCGCCTAACAAAGCGTGTCCAGGCATAACCCCGATAATGGTTAATGGAATTGGCGCCATGATGATTAACGGCACGATATAAGATTTAAATTGACCCACAACGAGTAAGTAAATCGCAATCATACCGACGGCGTATGCAATGCCCATATCACGGAACGTTTCATAGGTGATTTTCCATTCACCGTCCCACAAAATGGAAACGTCGGTTAATCCGTCTGGCTGATTCACCAGATTTTGTTTAATAGGATAACTTGAGTCACCTTGTTCATTTTGTTGATTAATTTGACTGACCATATCAAACATGCCGTAAAGTGGACTATCTGTTGGTCCAGCCATATCGGCAATGACCATGATCATTGGCACCATATTTTTATGAACAATAGGTGCATTAATCACTTGTTGTTGCACCTCAACCAACTCTGTCAGTGGTACTGTTTCACCTGACTGACTCGGTAAACGTAATAACAGTACTTGCTTTAGGTCAATTTTAGCGGCTTCATCAAGTTGTAATCTAATTGGTGTGGGATGTGTTAACTGTGCTTGGTGCAAATAACTGACATCCTTGCCATCAACGGCGGTGCTAATGGTGTCGACGATACTGGCGTAAGACACTCCCAATAAACGGGCTTTATTACGGTCAATAACCACTTGCCACTTTTGTTGTTGCGCAGGCAAATAGATATCCATATCAACAACGTGTTCGGTGTCTCTAAAACGCTGTAATAAGTCATTGGCTGCTTGCTCGCGTAACTCAGTGTTGGGCGCATAGACCTCAGCAACGATGGGTGACCAAACGGGTGGTCCAGGTGGTACTTCAACAATTTTGATATTGGCTTGATAGCGTAGACCAATTTGTTGTAGCGGCTCGCGTACTGATGAAGCTATGGTATGGCTGTCGCGGTCTCGATGTTTTTTATCAACCAGATTGACTTGAATTTCACCGAGCTCTTGGCTGCTGCGTAAAAAGTAATGACGTACTAAGCCATTAAAATTCATCGGGGCATGGGTGCCTGCGTATAACTGTAAATGCTTGATTTCTTCAACAGAGGTAAGATATTGACTGAGATCTTGCAGTACTCTTTGAGTTTGTTCTACTGGTGTGCCTTCAGGCATGTCGACCATTACCTGAAACTCTGACTTATTATCAAAAGGCAGCATTTTTAACACTACAGCTTGCATAGCGGGCAAGGCAATAGCGAAGCCAATCAATAAAATGATCCCTAAAGCCAGACCTTTACGTGCTTTTGGAGCATGCTCGCCGAGTAAAAAAGGACTCATTATTCGCGTAAATAGACGTGTTAATCGATTGTCTTCTTCTACTGGTACGCCAGTATCAGTCGGTGCATTATTTGAGCTATGTGATTTTTTGTGAGGTTTTAACAACTTACTGCTTAGCCATGGGGTCATAATAAACGCGATTAATAACGAAATAATCATTCCCATACTGGCATTAATCGGGATAGGGCTCATGTATGGGCCCATGAGTCCTGATACGAATGCCATTGGTAATAGGGCGGCGATAACAGTAAAGGTAGCTAATATGGTTGGCCCACCGACTTCATCAACGGCAATAGGGATAAGTTCGCTAATGGGTTTATCACTCATTGCCATATGCCGATGAATATTCTCTACCACCACGATGGCATCATCGACCAAGATGCCGATGGAGAAAATAAGTGCAAATAATGAAATACGGTTTAAGGTAAACCCCCATGCCCAAGAGGCAAACAAGGTAATGGCTAGGGTAATGATAATGGCAACGCCGACGACGGCGGATTCACGTAACCCCATGGTGAACAATACTAAGAGTACCACTGCCGAAGTGGCAAAAATCAATTTAAACAGAAGGGTATTCGATTTATCTCCGGCGGTTTTACCGTAGTTACGGGAGATAGCGACATTGACATTATCGGGAATTAATACGTTATCGACGGCATCGATTTTAGCTAACACGGCATCAGCAATGTCGACAGCGTTTTGCCCGGCCTGTTTGCCAATGGCGATAGTTACAGCAGGGTAAGTTCCCTTATCGGTTACATGCCAAACGTGTTGTTTTGGGATATCACTTTTAAGACTCACATCGGCGATATCGGATAAATATACTGCGCGGGGAAATGGACTATTATCCGTTGTTGTATCACTCTGATTAACTTTAATCAGCAGATTATCGACATCATCAGGCGTCTGTAAAAACTGCCCAGTTTGCAGTTTTATTTCTTGATTAAACTGCGTCATCGAGCCGACTGTAGACAGTTGGTTATTATCTTGCAAAGCCGCACTAATATCATTGAACGTCACGCCGAAACTGTTCATCTTGACAGGATCGATACGCACATTTAACACCATTTCGTGGCTACCTTGGCTATAAATCTCTCGAGTACCCGGTATTCGTTTTAGTTCGGTTTCTAGGCCTAATGCAACTAAGGTAAGCTGTTCTGCGGTTATGTTAGGGTCTTGAGACCAAAGTGTTAATCCTACGATAGGTACATCGTCAATACCTCTAGGTTTGATTAACGGCTCACCAATGCCCGCCGCATGATTAAACTTATCGCGGTTTGAATACAGTTGATTGTATAAATTAACCACGGCTTCATCTCGTGGAACGCCGACGTCAAAAATAGCGATAATGAGCGCGCCATCGGGCTGAGAAAATGAGTAAAGGGTATCAATGCCTTTTATTTGAGAAATGATCCGTTCTGCAGGCAAGGTGACCTGGTTTTCAACTTCCGTTGGTGTAGCACCTGGGTAGGGGATAAACACATCTGCAAAAGTGACATCAATTTGCGGCTCTTCTTCTTTGGGGGTAATAATCACTGCAAAAAGGCCGAGTAATAAACCTAAAATAGCCAGTAATGGAGTAATAGCACTGTGTTGAAATGCCTTTGCTATAGAGCCTGAAATGCCGAGTTTCATTGATTCAGTTGGTGTTGTCATCAGGTTTACTCCTGACCTTTCGCTGCTGAGGACATAATTAAATATCGTCCAGCATCGATAACAATTTCATCGCCTTCCAGTAGCCCTGATAATACTTCAGCAGTATTATGTTGACGATCTATTCGGCCTATACGTACTTGGTTAAGCACTATTTCCCCCGCATTTTTGCGATACACAGAGGTTAAGTCACTGACTTGGTGTATGGCCGATAATGGGATCATCAAACTCGTTCTGCTTGGAAAGTTTACTATTACTTTGGTCCATTGACCCACGATGACATCTTGCATATTACTGACATCAAGATTGACTCTAACTTGATGTTGGTGTGTCAGAGGATCGGCAAATTGATACACTTGGATATCATTCGAAGTGATTTCATCGCCGTTTAATAATTGAATAGTAACTTGATCTTGTTGTTGCACCTGAGCAACATCTTGTTGGGGAATTTGAAATACCGCTCTAAGGTGCTGAGTATCATAACCGGAGAATAAAGCTTGGCCGTAGGATATGGTTTCACCTTGTTCAACGAAGCGGTGGGTCATTCGGCCACGGAAAGGTGCGCTCACTACGGTGTAACTCAAACCTTCTTTAGCTTTTACTAATTGTGCTTGAGCGGCGCTAATAGCTTGTTTGCTGGATTTGGCTTTGGCAGTGGCTTCATCCATTGCACCTTTTGATATCGCCCCTTTGGGGAATAATGCTTTATAACGAATATACTGTGCTTGAGCTTCAGTGTTTAACGCTTCTGCTTTGGCGAGTTCAGCTTCAGCCCCTGCTAATCCAGCCCCTTGTTCTTTATTGGTAATTTCCAATAAAGCCGCGCCTTGTGGAACTAGGTCATTAACATCAAAATGGATATTCATGATCCGTCCCGAGGTTTGCGCAGACACAGTTGCAGCTTTAATGGCTTCAATTTTCGCATCGTATAATCGCGGTTGATATTGTTCGGAATACACCAGCTTTAATGTATCAACATCAGAGGCTTGGGCTGCGCTGGGTAAAACTATTGTGGTGAGTATGGCACCAAGGAATAAATAATTGGATAAGCGAGACATATTGATAGCCTATTCGGAAGTCTATAAGAAAATTCTAATGGACTTTCGCCTGTTACGCAACCGATATATTATAAAACTTTATAAATTAGAACTCAGTGATATAACAGCTATAAAAAAAGCCGCCAATTTAAGATGAAGGCGACTTAGTTTAAAAGGGTGATGCTGTTCTTTAGTCTGTGGTGAGTGGACGAAAAAAACAGTAAAGACTAATGATTAAATAGTAATAATTGAGTACTGCTAATTAAAAACTGTAGTTATATTGTACTGAGTAATAAATAGCATTAGATCGGGTTTGTGCTGAAATCTCACTGTTGTAGCCAGGCACTTGAGCAAGAAGATTGCTATTTTCTAATACAGTAACATCTTCTCCTCGGACAAAAGCAATGCCTAAATCAACGCTCGATTTTTGATTTAAATCGTAACTGACACCCGCGGTATACCAAGTACGATCAGAATCAGGGATAGATAAAGATGAATGCTGATTAACTACGCCTTGATCTGTTGCGATACCAGCCCGTAGAGTCCAATCTTGAGTGAGGTTATAGGTTGCACCTAAACTTAGGAACCACGAGTCTTTCCAGTGATATTCTTTTAAGTCTGCTTGGTCGACACCATTTGAACCGTCTTTAACCACGATTTTGTCGAATGCACTCCAATTAGTCCATTGAGCAGTATAATGCACGGCAAATTTATCCGTTAGCTGGTGGAAACCGGCAAACTGAGCAATATCAGCGATAGGAATATCTATTTCATTGTATTGAGAGTAAACGTAGTTTACATCACCTTTGGCGGACAGTTTTGGGCTAATACGATAGCTTAGACCAAAGCGGTTATCCGGGTTAACTTCATAAATCACGCCCACAATCCCACCCAAAGCCCAGCCATCAGCATCAACATCAACTAAGTTACCAACCTGTGGGTTTTCGCTTGTACGTGTCAGAGTTCCGCTGCCATAAACTGCATCAATACCAAAACCAAAACTGAACTCATCATTCACACGATAAGACATACTGGTGTTGAAGTTAATGGTAACCACTTCGGTGTTACCCAATAAATCTACCGGCGGGGGCAGCGGTACAGCATTGCCGTTAATAGTAGGGGTTCTGTTTGCCAAGTCGCCTAAATCGGTGCCGGTGCCATAGTTACTGAATACGGCAACACCGAAAGCCATTTTATCGTTAATTGGGTTGATGTAGTAAAAATTGGGGATGACTTTTGCTTCTGCAGCATGATGTTCACTACCAAAATCAACACCTTGTCCGTCAAAATTTCCTTCAGCATCCGATACCGATACATCGATATCAGCATAAATGATGCCCAAAGATAACGCGGTTTCATCAAAAAGAGCCATTGCTGCAGGGTTACGAGATAAGACAGATGCATTGTCAGCAATAACCGCATCTCCAGCCATAGCACGACCGATACCGGTAGCTGATTGGCTATTTAACTGGAAACCGGCTGCGGATGCTTGGGTACTAATTAAGCCTACAGCCAGAGCAATAAGGGTTTTGTGGAACTTATTCATTATGATTTCCCATTTATTATTACCGTTTTGGTACAAAGTTTATTCATTTCAGATATTTGACGGTTAAAAATTAGGGCATTTTAGGTAAATGTGAACAATGTGACAACTCCGACCAGATGTTAGTTGTTGTTAATGTTATGTTAATTGTTATTTTTAATGGTGAAGTAGGTGTTTGATAGCATGACAGTATAGGTAAATTATCGTCAGTATTAATACGACAATTAATAGGCGGGGAGATGTCAATTAACGTTTATTTATACTGAATGATGTTAAATCAAACAAATAACGATTAACCATAATCGGCTTAATATGACGTAACGTCATCTTTTTTTGAATTTTTTGGTAACTTAACGCCATTACGGTAGTGAATAACTCAACCTCTGAGGGAGAGACGCTGAGTTATCAAGATCAGTGAACGACATAAAAGTACTATGATTTTAATGATTCACGAAAAGCCGTAAAGTCGGCGATAGTTTTTTGTGTTGGTGGTGATACTTTACTGACGATGACGCCAATTAACATTGCAAAAATAAATCCAGGTACGATTTCATATAAATCAAAAATACCGCCAGTCATTTGTTTCCATATCACTACCGTTATCGCACCCACCAAAATGGTTGAAATCGCACCATTCCGACTATAGTTCTGCCAAAAAAGCGATAATAACACCACGGGGCCAAATGCAGCTCCAAACCCCGCCCATGCATAACTGACGAGCCCTAAAACACTGCTTTCAGGATTGAATGCAACCACTCCAGCCACTAATGCGATAGCGATAACGCCAATTCTTCCTACTAGCATTAATTCTTTACTGCTGGCTTGGGGACGCAACCATTTAAGATAAAAATCTTCTGTGATCACACTGGAACAGACTAATAGTTGTGAATCAATCGTGCTCATGATGGCAGATAAAATAGCCGCAATGAGTAAACCGCCAATCCAAGGATTAAAGGCCACATGAGCTAAATAAATAAATACCGTTTCTGAGTTCTCAAGTGGATCGGCAGCAAAGTAAAGACTGCCAGCAATACCTGTGGCTAAGGCACCCATTAGCGATAATATCATCCAAGTCATCGCGATACGTCGGGAAAGCACTAAATCATTCGGGTTGCCGATAGCCATAAAACGAGACAAAATATGCGGTTGACCGGAATAACCTAATCCCCAGGCCAGTAGAGAGACAAGTCCAATAACCGTGGTGTTTTCATTAATAAATGACAACATGGCTGGATCAATTTTTTCAAGACCTGCTTGTGTATCTGGTTGACTAAAGATAGATATTGGCACGATGATTAATGCTATTAACATTAAGCAACCTTGAAAGAAGTCTGTCCAACTAACGGCAAAGAATCCCCCCACAAAGGTATATGAAACAATAATAAATGAGCCGATTATTAAGGCGACGGTATAATCGAGACCAAATACCTGTTCAAATAATATCGCGCCGCCCACCATGCCTGAAGATGCGTAGAAGGTGAAGAATATGATGATAGTTAACGCTGAGATCGATTTTAATAGCCCATGAGAGTCATTAAAACGGTTTTCAA
Organism: Shewanella sp. Actino-trap-3; assembly: GCF_002836275.1. NCBI lineage: Bacteria > Pseudomonadati > Pseudomonadota > Gammaproteobacteria > Alteromonadales > Shewanellaceae > Shewanella > Shewanella sp. Actino-trap-3. Next base: position 86,234 of record NZ_PJCE01000001.1, read on the forward strand.
AAAAATCGGGTAACGTTAAAGAATTATTGGCAACTTGGGTATAAATACGCAAACGTTTGGCGACAAATAGCCAATTAAGCCAAGCGCCAAACACTAATCCAAAACCAATCCATGCTTCGCCTAATCCGCTTAAATATACGGCACCGGGTAAACCAAGTAATAACCAACCTGACATATCTGATGCACCCACACTCAGAGCGGTTACCGCGGGGCCCATTTTTCGACCACCGAGAATGTAATCATCGACAGTATCGGTTTTACGGTAGGCCCAGTAACCAATGCCCATCATTAAAGCCAAGTATCCGATAAAGGTAATGAGGATCGGTGTTTGAATTTCCATATGGCTTCCAATTAATTATTTTTATGGCCAACATGCTTGTAGAAGTTAAATATAGTTCACACCTTGAATTATTCAAGTGTAAAAAAATCCGCTATTCAATGAAGTAGCGGATTTTAGATTGTCATCAATATCATTTAAATAAAGGTGCTTTCAACTTCTTTTTTGATAAAATCAAGATCCGAAGCGGGTTCTCCAACCAAGACCATATAGGCATCAGCTGTTTGAAAACTTTTGCCTTTATATTGGTTATCAGCAAAAGCTTCTTCTAACACAATACGGCTTTCTATGGGAACAATGAACAAGGTGACCTTGTTTCCGTGCTCGTCGGCCATCACCAAGTGCAATGATTTGACACCTTGGAAGTCACAATATGAGGTGTAAAAAACGCGCCCAGGTTGTTGGATAAACTTCGAATCACGTAATCCATCTAAACTGGCTAGTTTAAAGTTTACGTCATTAAAACCAATATCTTGTTCCATGATTAATGCTTTGGTTTCATGGTGAACATGAGCCAACGAGTTTTCGCCTAAGTTTACGGGCGTAAAGCGCAATAAACTAAAGCTGACACCCACAATAAATGCGACCGATGCAGCCATTGCCATCATATAACGAGAGTGTTTTTTACTCTTTTGATGTTGACTCAATTGCTGTCGTAAAATCAATTTATCAGCCAAATCATTAGGTACGCTAATATTGAGTGCTTGGATGAGTTTATGGTCAAAAGCTTTTAGGTCTTTGACAAATTTAGCATCGTCTTTATTTTCAGCTAAATGAGCTAAAAATTCATCGGACTGATTATTGGGGTCACCATATGCTTGGCGACGAAACTGTAGATCATCCATTTGATTGACCTCTTACCTCAGGTGCTTCGAGAGCGTCTTTTAACTGGTTTCTGGCTCTAAATAAACGTGTCATTACCGTATTTCGATTGAGCTCGAGCATGGTGGCAATTTCATCACCACTAAACCCGCCGATCAGCTGCAATAACAGAGGTTCTCGGTATTCGATATCGAGTTTACCTATTTGACGACGTAACCAATACTGTTCAGTATCTTCTTCATGACTTGTTGAGCGAACATCTTCAAGTAATTCTTGTTCCACGTCGCTGTAGTTAAATTGTTTACGCTCAAAACGTCTGGCATTTTCCCGTCTTAAAATGGTAATTAACCATGCTTTAGCGGCTTTATCGTCATTTAAAGAGTCCAATGCTCGCCACGCTCTTAAGAACGTTTCTTGAGTAATATCTTCGGCGACATGTTTATCACCACATAACCAAAAGGCGTAGCGAAAAATGTCGGTATGAAGGGCCCTGACAAGGCTATCGTATCGTCGTTGTTTTGTTAGCATCTCAGATAAGACCGCGGGTTCGGACTTTTTCTTTCGCAGGTAATCAAACATTTTTTAACTTTTTTGAGTTAATAATATGTAACAGCTTAAAAAGGGGATGGCTTAATAGCAAGCTAAATAGCAGAATTCACCTGCTACCTAGCCTTTTGATACTAGGGGTTAAGCTCTGCAATTAACGATTTTTTATAGGCAATGGATGGTTGCTGATACGCTAAAATCGCATCCATTAGCGTTTTTTTGTCCATTGCTTGTGGTTGGCTACTGTATCTATCAGCTTGTAATTTATGAATGGCAAACGCAAGCTGTGTTGATAGTCTGCTTATTTGGGTCAAACTCATAGGTTGACCTAAGCACTGACTAAAATATTGTTGTACGGCCTTTATTGCACCACTGCTGTCATTACGATCACAGGCATGAATAATGGCATTTAATCCCGTTGTCGCATTTGTTGTAGGTATTTTTTTACGTTTGGGTGTTTCATCACTAATGGCAACGTTTGCTATCACGGCTTTACGCCATAATATGAGGGTGATTATCCAAAGTACTGCCAATATTGCGCTTATATAAGGCCAATAACCTGCGGATTCATTCTCGGTAAAACGAGCTGTTGATGGAATATTTGTCGGGGTAACAGTGCTGCCAATCACATTAATGGTGCGAGCAGGAAGCGTGGCAAATTGTTGTTTTTTAAGATGCGGATTCCACCAAGGAACACGTATCTCGGGTAGGGTATAGGTGCCTGGTTTTGTTGGCACAATGGCAGTGGTTAAACTGTATTGAGATACCACTTGATTATCACGTACAAAAGTTTGTCGTAACGGCTTTTCTGGGTACGCCTTTAATCCCTCAGCAAGCGGAATGTCGATATCAGGTAAGCTGGTGTTATCGGTATTGGAAGCGATTAAACTGATAGTGCGAGTGATCGGGCTGCCCACTTCAAATTCGCTGATATTATCTGGCCAGGTTTCTTTTAACACCGCAATATCACTGACCAACCATTTTCCTTGATAGCTTGGTGGCGTTGGGTTGATTTGAATGACTTGCCTTTGTGCTTCAGTTTGTATTGGACGACTTTCGTTAAAACCAAACATACCATCACGTCTTGCTGCTTCCACTAACACATCGCCTGAAAAACTCGCGCCATTAATCACCAACTCGCCTGGAAGATCGGCAATAATACCGTAGGTGCGCTCAATCACTCTAAAGCGACGACCCTCGACAATTTCGCTGCCGTCTTTGTCATCACCGATTTGCTTGACTTGCGCCCCTTCAATCACGGGGGCACTTAACACTCCGCGCTGTAATTCTACTGCAAGGTATAATTTTACTTTATAAGTGATTAATTGCCCGACATAGGCGTCGGATGCAGGGGTGTCAACATCAATAAACACATTTTGTACTTCACTTGGCTGAGCACCTTGTGGTATCACTTTTAGAGTGATGGGTTGAGAGCTAACGCCAGTGATATTGAAAGCAGGTATGGTGACATTACCTAATGATTTAGGTGACAATAATATCTGCCAGCGGGTTTCTTTGCTGGTGTCAAAATTAATCATTTTGGTGCTACGGCCAACACTGGTTCTGCCGACAATAAAGTCATTGAGCAATACCGAGGTATCTAATGCGCCGGCATTGAGATCATCATCGGCAATAACATCGAGTACTAGGTATTCACCAGCAACAACCGGGTTACGGTCTACGGTTGCTTGCACTTGGCTAAGTGCAAAGACGGGGGCTGCAATGATGAATAGCAATAGGCTAAAAAAGGTTCTAATTACCACTGTTCATTATCCTTGGTAGGTTGGCTATTTTGACGACGTTTTTGGTATTCAAGTTGCATTTTGTTGCGGATCAACACTTGTGGGTCTTCATTAATGGCACGTAATGCACGCTGCATGTCAGCAGGTAAATCATCTTGGTTCATTTGCGAAGCCGATACCACTTCAGCAGAATCACTTGCTGGCTTATCTGTTGTACTTTCCTCTGTAGATGATGCACTCAATGGTTGTTTTTCGGTAGGCTGATTTTGTGCTTGGCCTGACTCTGCTTGCATGCTGGCTTCGTTACTCAGTGATTTGTCATCGCTCGGTTTTTTATCACTTTGCTGAGATTGGCTATTACTCTGTGAAGGTTCTGAATTAGCTTGCTCACCAGCTGCTTGGCTATTGTCGCTGTTGTCTTGTTTATCACTTTGTTGCTGCTGAGGATCAGACGGTTGATCTGTACTTTCCTCTGACTTGCCTTGCGATGGTTCTGCTTGATCGCTTCCAGTCTCGTTTTGTGACGGGTTCTGTTTCTGCTCATCGCTTTGTTGATTATTTTGCTCATCGTTTTGCTGATTTGATCGTGACTGTTCAGAGGACGACGAATTAGAGTCTTGCTTAGATTTGTCTGAATTTGATGGGTCAGACTTTGAGTCATCTGACTGTTGGCCATCACCTGATGGGTCTTGATTTGACTGATCAGATTGTTTTTGTTGCTCTCGTCTTTTTTTAGCCAGCTCAAGGTTTTGCTGTGCTTCAGCAAATGGAGAACGTACCTCTAGGGCTTGTTGATAACGGTTAATCGCTTCTTGATAATTGTTAAGCTGCATCAGTGCATTACCTTGATTATACAATCCGTTTGCACTGTTATCTTGCTCAAATCCTGCTAGTGCTTGTTGATAATTACCGGCTTTGTATTGCGCAGAGGCTTGCCATTGTGGGTTCTCGAATGTTTCAGCGGCTTGGGTAAATTCACCTTGCTCAAACGCTGATTGTGCTTGTTGATCTTGGGTTTTCCATAAGTCTTGCCAGATTGAGGCTTGTGCAGGTTGGCTATTGACGGCACTTAAGCTCATTAAGGTGCCAAGTAATAGTAATGGATTCAATATTAGAGTGAGCAATCCTTGTCTAAAACTCATTAACATCGGAATAATTAATAACATGGCAAGATATGGCCCCAGATCTTGCCAGGTTTCACCAACAAGTTCAGTTTCGGTTGCATCGCCTTCTGACGTTAGCCAGTGGGTTAACGTTGTGACATCGCTGCCATCGGTTTGGGCTGGCACAAGGATCCCTTGATGTTGTTGCACAAGTTGTTGCAACAAAACATAATCGGTTTTAGTCACTACCACTTCGTTACTATTATCACGCAGTAATTGGCCGTCAGCTAAACGAATGGGTGCGCCTTGCTTACTGCCAAAAGCCATGATTGATAAACGATAACGGCCGTTGAGTGCATTTGTGGCTTGATCATATTGTTGTGCAGAAATGCCATCGGTCATAACAATGATATCACCACTGACATGGCCCCCTTGAGCCAGCAGCTTTTCTGCTAGTGATAATGCTGCCGTTAAGTTTGAGCCTTTGGTCGGCATAATATCGGGTGATAATGTAGGCAGTAAATTTAAAATGGTGCCACTGTCTCGGGTTAACGGACTAATAGTGTAAGCATCACCTGCATAGGCAATCAGCCCGGTTTCGCCTTCTTTTAATTCGTTGAGTAAATCGGTCGCTCTAAATTTAGCATAGGACAAGCGGTTCGGGCTTAAGTCAGTGGCATACATGGACTGGGACATATCCATAATGAGCACTCGTCCTTGCTCGGTAGCAAATACTGGCAGGCTTTGTTTATTCAATGCCGGTCCTGCAAGCGCGATCACTGCAATCATCCAACAGGCAATTAATAGCCATTTAGGTTGATGAGTTTTATCGACTGTTTGAGTGATCAGCAACTGACTTAAATGCGGAGCAATATACTGCTTCCATGCAGATTGCTGGCTATGTTTACGCCAAAATAATGCACTTAATATCACCACCGGAATAAACCCGATTAGCCACTCTGGGCGAATAAAATGAACCATTACTTTTTCGCCTCTTTATTAGCGTTTGTTTTAGGCACTAACTGAGCAGGCCATTGCTGTTGCAAGCTGATTAAAAAACTGATTAATAATGACATTAATAACGGCCAATAAAATAATTCACTTTTGGGGCGGTAGCTCAATTGATCTCGACTCACAGGTTCTAACTTGTCTATTTCTTGATAAATGCTTTCTAGTTCTTCACTGTTTCGGGCTCTAAAGTAACGACCTTTGGTCATGTTGGCTAATTTTTTGAGTTGGACTTCGTCTAAGTCCATTGATGGGTTAATGCGCTCTTTGCCAAAAATAGTTCGCCGTTCTAAGATTTCTGCGCCAACACCAATAGTGTAAATGGTGATATTACGTTTAGCGGCAATTTGGGCGGCAATATCGGGTTCAATATTGCCGGCATTATTAGAACCGTCCGTGAGTAAAATCAGTACACGGTTACTTTCATCTACTTTATCAAAGCGTTTAACCGCCAGCGCGATAGCTTCACCGATAGCGGTTTGCTTACCGACTAAACCTATTTGTGCATCGTCTAGAAATGTGGCCACAGAGCGACGGTCTAGGGTCAGTGGTGCTTGTAAATAAGCATGGTCAGCAAATAAAATCAGTCCGAGTCGATCACCTTTACGGCGTTCGATAAAGTCACTTAGGACATGTTGTATCAGGGTAAATCGGTCCACTGTTTGATTGTTTATTACCATGTCTTCAATTTGCATGCTGCCTGATAAATCGACCGCTATCATTAAGTCACGACCTTTTGAAGGTAATTCAATTGGATCGCCTAGCCATTGTGGCCTAGCTACCGCTAACAATAGACATATCCACATTAACCAATAACGTTTACGGCCGCCTTTATGGCTTATTGAGTTTGTTTTTGTAACCGTAGTGGTGATGCCGGGTAATTGTAAATGTCCGCCGACATTGGTTAAATTGATGCGCTTAATTAACAACGGCAACGGCAGTAAGATTAATAACCATGGCCAGTAAAATGCTAACATTAGGCCTCCTGATGGGTATGGTTGGATGTTAAGGTCGCATCACTAAAAGGACGTTTATTGCTTAGCCAGCCTTTTGCTAAACGGTGTAATTGTGCATTTTCGGTTTGATCTAAGCCACTCGCTTGATGACGCTTAACTAATAATGGACCGATTTTATGTTGTTGCCCAGGCGCGAGACGAGTATCTAACCAATCAAACCAAGGTTGACCATTGAGTTTGGCGAGGTGCTCGCGTGGTAAATAGGTTAGTGCAGTGCGTTTGAGTAAGCTATTGACTTGTGCAGCAAAGGCATCATCGTCAATATTATAATTTTCTAGCAGCGCCAGCGCTATTTTTCGTGGTGCATGATATTGATGTTGCTTGTAAAAACGGTAACTCAGCCAACTCGCTAAGGCGACAAATACTACCGCGATTATCCAATATCCTAGTGCAATAGGCATAGCGCTAATAGGATCGGGTAACGCAATATCTTGCAATTGCCCTAAAGCGGATGCTTTAGTATCGATTGGCATTGGTTGTGTTGGTAAATTCTGAGTGGTCATTTAACGTAAAATATCCAATTGTGCACTGAGAGGTTTGGCAGCATCAATGAATTTGGGTTGTACTTTGATCAAATTCATTAAGGCAAGAAATTGTTGCTGCTGTGCTTGTTGATCCGCTAACCAAGCCTCATAACTTTGCCGTGTTAAGGTTAGTTGTTGTTGGCCATCACGAACAGGTAAGGCAAATTGTTTGGGTAACGCTAAGGTCCCTTGTCTTAATGGGTCGGTGACCACAAACGCGCCGATATCACAGTGACGCGATAATTCAGTTAAGGGCGCTAAACATTGTTGGTTAATATTTTGGCCGTCGGTGATGATCCAAATAAGTGATCCCGGTTTGGCAATACGTTGCAACCGTTGGCAGGCTTTAAACATGTGACCTGGATCCGATGACAATTGATTAATTTGGCTTAATTGCTGTTGATGAACATTAATAAGTCCTGAGGTTAACTGTAAAATCCCTTGGCGACGGCTTCGCGGTTTGAGTTCTAAATGAGTACTTTCACTAGCAATTAATGCCCCGAGTCTATCGCCATGGTTAATGGCATTCCAACCTAAGGTTGTGGCTAAATGGGCCACTTGAACTGATTGTAATAGTAGCTGGGAGCCAAAATATGCACTGTGGCTTAAGTCAATTAACAACAGAATAGGGCGTTCACGTTCTTCAACAAAAAGCTTGGTGTGCGCGACGCCTGTACGAGCCGTTACTCGCCAGTCGATAGTACGAACATCATCACCATTTTGGTAATGACGTACTTCGGCAAACTCCATCCCGCGGCCTTTTATCTGGCTGTTTCTGTGACCCGATAATGTTGCTTTAGCCCGCGATGGGCGATCGGGTATCGCGCGCGATAAGCTTTGACAAGCAATAAGTTCCTGCTCGTTTAAGCTCATACCATCACTGTAAAGTGGTAATGAATTAGTTTGGTTCATCATAATCTAATCATGTTTAATCGTTGGTGTCCGTATTGTAATATTTACGGTACGGCAACTTGGCTAAGAATGTGATCAATCACCTGATCTGCAGTGACACCTTCCGCTTGTGCTTGATAACTGAGCAATAAACGATGACGTAAAACATTGGGTGCAACCGCTTGAATATCTTCTGGCGAGACAAAGTCGCGTTCATGCAACCAAGCACGTGCTCTTGCACAACGTTCTAATGAAATCGTGGCTCGAGGGCTGACACCATATTCAAGCCATTTGGCTAAATCAGTGCTGTACCTTGCTGGTTGGCGAGTGGCCATAACAATTTCAACAATGTATTTCTCTAACGGTTCAGCTAAATAAATCTCTAATGCCTGATCCCGGGCGGCAAATACGTCGGCTTGAGCGACAGGCTCAATGGTCGGCAATTGATGTGTTTTGGCCTCTTTACGCGATTGGCGTAAGATTTCGCATTCTGTTTCAGCGCTAGGATAATCAAGATTAAGATGCATTAAAAAACGATCTAATTGTGCCTCTGGTAGCGGGTAAGTGCCTTCGTTTTCAAGTGGGTTTTGTGTCGCCATGACTAAAAATAGCGGCGGTAATGGATAGCTGTGTTTACCGACGGTAACTTGACCTTCGGCCATGGCTTCTAATAAAGCAGATTGTACTTTAGCTGGGGCACGGTTAATTTCATCCGCTAAAATAAGATTATGGAAGATTGGCCCCGCTTCAAATTCAAATGTACCCGTTTGCTGACGATAAATATCGGTACCGGTTAAATCAGCTGGCAGTAAATCTGGAGTGAACTGAATACGGTGAAACTCGCCTTCTACGCCATCGCATAATGCTTTTACTGCACGGGTTTTAGCTAAACCTGGCGGTCCTTCAACTAATAAATGTCCGTTGGCGATAAGTGCGATCAGCAAGTTTTCAGTTAATACGGGTTGGCCTAACACTACAGTATCTAAATAGGTTCGTAGTGAGTGGAAACGACTTAACGACATAGCGGTACTCAATTTATTTAGTTTGCATTGGGGTTATTAAAACCTATGTTATGAATTCTATTGGTTTTTGGCTAGTAGGATTAACACATTTTAACTATTAATGAAGCAGATAGTTATAAACGCCTGTTTAAAACCATGCAATAAAAAGTTAGACTTAGATCACGCTTTGATGGTCTGACCAGACTATCTAACAAAATAGAAACTTACCGGCCGAGCCGAGATGAACTAACAATAATAGAGGGTGGCACATGAGTGATAGACAACAGGTAACGAATTCCCGGGGTGAACGCATTGCGATTGTTGCCGGTTTAAGAACACCATTTGCGAAACAAGCAACCGCTTTTCATGGCGTATCTGCGCTGGATATGGGCAAAATGGTGGTAAATGAGTTGCTGTCTCGCTCTGAAATCGACCCTCAATTAATTGAACAACTTGTTTATGGCCAAGTGGTACAAATGCCCGCAGCGCCAAACATAGCCCGTGAAATTGTACTCGGTACGGGAATGAATGTGTCAACTGATGCCTATTCGGTGACCCGAGCTTGTGCGACTAGTTTTCAATCTGCCGTCAATGTGGCTGAGTCAATTATGACGGGTAACATTGAAATCGGTTTAGCGGGTGGTTCTGATTCGTCGTCAGTATTACCGATTGGTGTGTCAAAAAAGCTGGCACATGCCTTTGTCGACTTAAATAAAGCGCGTACTTTCAAGCAAAAGTTTGCTATTGCACGTCGTTTAGGCCTGAAAGATCTTATGCCAGTACCGCCAGCTGTTGCTGAGTATTCAACTGGTTTATCGATGGGACAAACTGCAGAGCAAATGGCTAAAACCTATCATATTAGCCGTGCTGATCAAGATGCATTAGCGCACCGCTCGCATACATTGGCGACAGAAGCGTGGAATTCAGGTTATCTGCGCGATGAAGTCATGACCGCTCATATTCCTCCGTACAAACAATTTATTGATCGCGATAATAATATTCGTGAAGACTCAGTATTAGAGTCTTATGCCAAATTGCGCCCAGCCTTTGACCGTCAACACGGCACGGTAACAGCGGCGAACAGTACGCCATTAACTGATGGTGCCTCTGCAATCATTTTAATGAGCGAAGGTCGTGCCAAAGCCTTAGGCTATCAGCCAATGGGTTACATTAAGAGTTACGCGTTTACTGCTATTGATGTTTGGCAAGATATGTTGATGGGTCCATCGTATGCCACACCTTTAGCATTAAAACGTGCGGGTATGGAATTAGAGGATTTAACCCTGATTGAAATGCATGAAGCGTTTGCAGCGCAGACATTAGCGAACATGCAAATGTTTGCTTCTAAAAAGTTTGCCCAAGAAAAATTAGGTCGAGATCGTGCCATTGGTGAAATCGACATGAGTAAATTTAACGTATTAGGTGGTTCATTGGCTTATGGCCATCCTTTTGCGGCAACCGGTACTCGATTGATCACCCAAGTCTGTCGTGAGCTTAAGCGTCGTGGTGGTGGTACAGGTTTGACAACGGCTTGTGCAGCGGGTGGTTTAGGCGTAGCAATGATTTTAGAGGTGGAGTAATGAGCATGGAAAAGACATTTAATTTAGCTCGTCGTGATGATGGTATTGCGATTTTAACCATGGATGTTCCTGGCGAAACCATGAACACCTTAAGGGCGGAATTTGGGCCTGAAATTACAGAAATTTTAGCTGAAGTTAAAGCTGATCCAAGCATTACAGGTTTAGTCATTATCTCTGGTAAAGCGGATTCATTTGTTGCTGGTGCTGACATTAGCATGCTCGCGGCATGTAAGAGTGAGCAAGATGCTAAGGCATTATCACAACAAGGTCATGTGCTATTTTCTGAACTTGAAGGATTATCTATTCCGGTTGTTGCTGCGATACATGGTGCTTGTTTAGGCGGTGGCTTAGAGTTAGCGCTAGCATGTCATTTACGGGTATGCAGTGATGATAAAAAAACCATGCTAGGTTTGCCCGAAGTACAACTGGGTTTGCTGCCTGGCACGGGTGGTACCCAGCGTTTGCCTCGTTTAGTCGGTATTACTACAGCACTTGATATGATGTTAACCGGTAAGCAAATTCGCCCTAAACAAGCGTTAAAAATGGGCTTAGTGAATGATGTCGTACCTAATTCAATTTTATTAGAAACCGCAATCGAGCTGGCTAAAAAAGGCAAAAAAGCCATTAAGCCAGTGGTGCAATCTAAAATTAATCAGTTTTTAGAATCAACATCATTTACGCGCGACATCATTTTTGATCAAGCGCGTAAGCAAGTGTTAAAGAAGACTCAAGGTAATTATCCTGCTCCGACTAAGATCATAGACAGTGTTCGCCAAGGTATGAGTAAAGGTATGGTGAAAGGTCTTGAGGTCGAAGCGACTCATTTTGCTAATTTGGTGATGTCTAAAGAATCAGCCGCACTGAGAGGACTCTTTTTTGCTACTACCGAGATGAAAAAAGAGACTGGCGCTGAAGGCGCTGTACCTCGTAAAGTCAAAAAAGTGATGGTATTAGGTGGTGGCTTAATGGGCGGCGGTATTGCGTCTGTGACCACAACGAAGGCTAAAATCCCCGCTCGAGTGAAAGATATCTCTGAACAAGGTTTGAGTAATGCCTTAGCTTATGCTTACAAGCTATTAGATAAAGGGGTTAAACGTCGCCATATGACGCCTGCGGCCCGCGACAAGTTAATGGCGTTAATGACCACAACCACTGAGTATAAAGGCATTAAAGATGCTGATATCGTTGTAGAAGCAGTATTTGAAGACCTCGCATTGAAACATCAGATGGTGAAAGATGTTGAACGTGAGTGCGGTGAAAACACCATTTTCGCATCCAACACTTCATCTCTGCCGATTGGACAAATTGCCGAAGCAGCAAGCCGTCCTGAAAATGTCATTGGTCTACATTACTTCTCTCCAGTAGAAAAAATGCCGTTGGTTGAAGTTATTGCGCATAAAACAACGTCACCTGAAACCATTGCAACGACCGTGGCTTTTGCTCGTAAGCAAGGTAAAACGCCTATTGTGGTACAAGATGGTGCTGGTTTTTATGTTAACCGGATTTTAGCGCTATACATGAATGAAGCGGCGCAGTTATTACTCGAAGGCCAACGAATAGAGCATTTAGACGGCTCGTTAGTGAAGTTTGGCTTTCCTGTCGGTCCAATGACTTTACTGGATGAAGTGGGTATTGACGTTGGCGGCAAAATTTCGCCTATTTTAGAAAAAGAGTTAGGCGCACGTTTTAAAGCACCTGCTGCATTTGAGAAGTTACTCGCCGACGATCGTAAAGGTCGCAAGAATGGCAAAGGTTTCTACCAATATGGTCCTAAAGCGAAAAAAGCTAAATCAGTTGATGAGTCAGTTTACAAAGTGCTCGATATTTCAATTGCTTCAGATAAAGAAGCAAAAAATGTGGCTGAGCGTTGTACTATTCAAATGCTCAATGAGGCCGTTCGTTGTCTTGAAGAGGGGATCATTGCTTCTGCTCGAGACGGTGATATCGGTGCGATATTTGGTATTGGTTTTCCGCCATTCTTAGGTGGCCCGTTCCGTTACATTGACACATTAGGTGCAAGTAACTTAGTGGCGACATTACAAGGTTATCAATCACTCTACGGTGAGCGTTTCTCACCGTGTGATACGTTAGTCAAAATGGCCAAGGATGGAAGTCTGTTCTACACAAAGTAAACTCTTTGTTGTATAGATAGCTTTTTAGTTATCACATTGTAATAAAAAAGCGGCAATAACTTGCCGCTTTTTTATTTGTTAAAGGCATACTTTTGCCTGTTTTTTAATCGATACGTTACTTCTTTTCGGTATAGTACACATTCTTAAGTATGATAACGTTATTTGATCATGGGATCAGATGCCGCCATTAAGCTGTCATCGCACGGGTAATGTGATGTTAATATCATCACTTACAAGTTAAATAAGCGTCGAAATGGTGTATAGGCAGGGATTAGATTAACTGAGTTATTTGAGGTTCAGTGATAATGCAGTTTAGTTATTCATACTAGTTTTATCGAGTATTAGTTGTGGTTTTTTTATTTAGTTTGCTGCTTATCAATATGGAATATAAATAAAGTATTGGTGATGCATAGGCTGTATTCTAGGGCCACTCACCTATGTTTAGCAGGCACTAACGCTTGGCTGATATGAAAGTATGTCGACATGGTCGATATAGAATGGACGGCTAAGCCTATGTAGTCTGCGTCAGAAACTCAACAAAAAAGGAGCTAATGCTCCTTTTTTGTGGCTGATGGTGAACCATCCGTCAGTACTATACCGACTACTTCCACCACGCTTTAGCTTGGATCACTTCGAGGTGGTTTAGACCTTCAGGTAATTTTACTTTCTTACGAGCTGGTTTTGCTAAACCAAGTGCAATTTTTAGAGAAGTAAACATAGGATTCTCCTTAAGCTGTTTGAGTGTCAAGAACTTTAATGTATGGAATACCAGCTGTTTGGGTATCGAGAACTTTGATGTATGGAATACCGGCTATTTGGGTATCGAGTACTTTGATGTATGGAATACCGGCTATTTGGGTATCGAGTACTTTGATGTATGGAATACCGGCTATTTGGGTATCGAGTACTTTGATGTATGGAATACCGGCTATTTGGGTATTGATGTATGGAATACCGGCTATTTGGGTATCGAGTACTTTGATGTATGGAATACCAGCTGTTTGGGTATCGAGAACTTTGATGTATGGAATACCGGCTATTTGGGTATCGAGTACTTTGATGTATGGAATGCCAGCTGTTTGGGTATCGAGTACTTTGATGTATGGAATGCCAGCTGTTTCTAAATCATTGTTCTGCTCGATAACTTTTATAGTTAAATTTTTGGCTGATTTAGTTTCAAGTCCATTTTCCATTGCAAAGCTACCAATAGATAATGCCGATAAAACTGCTACAGTAATTATTCCTTTAATCATTTTAATCTCTCTTATATTTGGTAATTCAAGCTCAGGGTTAAATAACAATATTATTTTTACAACTGAACCTAGAAATGCATTTGTCATGCCAAATATATGAGGAGATGATTTATTTTTTAATTAACCTGCCGTTTAGAGTGTCAAATTTGAGTTTGTCTGCAGTGAGCATTAACTCAAAGTCTGCTTCTTTGATAGGCTTACTGTATATATACCCCTGAATTTCTTCACAGTTAAGTGCTTTTAAAATGTTGAGTTGTGAGGTTTGTTCTACACCTTCACCAACGACCGTCAACCCCATATTATGGGCAATGGTAATAATAGAATCGACCATCTTGAGGTCGCGGTCTGATTTATCAATATCATCAACAAAGGTTTTATCAATTTTTAAACAGTTGATAGGGAATCGTTTTAAATATGATAAAGAAGAGTAACCGGTACCAAAATCGTCAAGAGCGAGGCTAATACCCATTTTTGCCAATTGTTGCATCACTTTAATGGCTTGCTCTGGGTTTTTGATGACAGTGCTTTCAGTGATTTCCAGTTCTAAGTGTTCAGCCGGTAGCTTTGTGAGGCGTAAAATAGACTCTATGCGTAATAGTAAATCAGGAAGTGCAAATTGTTTTGATGACAAATTGACCGCAACGCGACCACTAAATAGTCCTAGTTCCAACCATTTCTGCGCAGCAAAACAGGCTTTTCGCATTACAACATCACCAATTTCAACTATCAGGCCGTTTTCTTCAGCAAGTGGAATAAATTCATTCGGTCCTATCAGGCCTAATTTAGGGTGATTTAATCTCACTAACGCTTCCATTCCAGTGAGGCGATCTTTTTTTACATCGACTTTAGGTTGGTAATAGACTTCAAATAAATCATCTTTTAGTGCTTCCCGAATTAAACTTTCGATTTCCAGTTGGCGTAAAGCATTTTGGTTTAATGATTCTGAATAGAACTGATAGCGGTTACCACCCCCTGACTTAGCGTGATACATGGCGATGTCCGCTTTACGCAATAAGGCTTGCTCGTTTTGCTCATCTTCAGGATAAAGCACAATGCCGATACTAATACCTAATACTAGCGAGTCATTATTAACAGTGAAGACGGGTTTTAGACAGTTAATGACTTGGGTAGCTATGGCGGCACAAGAACCTATATCTGGGAGTTGATCGACGAGTAAAGCAAATTCATCACCACCGAGACGGTATAAGCTGGCATGTTTTGGAATGGTTGACTGAATTCGCTCAGCAACACCAATCAATAAATCATCACCAATTTGATGGCCTAAAGAATCATTGATACGCTTAAAGTTATCTAAATCGAGTACCATTAAGGTGTGATGAATGTCTTTTTTGACTAAGTTGCTTAAGGTCACTTGTAAACTAGAACGATTAGGCAGCCCGGTAAGTAAGTCATTATTAGTCAGTTTTCTGAGCTCTTCTTCTTGCTGTTTACGGCGGGTAATATCGGAAAACACGCCAACGTAATGACTTGTTTCGCCTTGCTCATTGTATATGGCGTCGATTGTCAGCTCGATTAAGAAGAAACCGTCTTTGCCTTTACTTGCTTCAATTTCACCGCTCCAACGACCTTGTTGTTTTAGTAAATTTCTTATTTGTTCAGAATAACTTGCTGGATAGCGAGTGAAATTGAGTATTTCATGGACAAACTTCTCTTTTGTAGAGGCTGTTAGTTCACAACAGGCATTATTGACTTCAACAAATTGATACTTCTCATCGAGAATAAACATCCCTTCAGAGATATTCTCAATTGCTCTAGCGAACAAGCGTAATTGCTCTTCTGCTTGTTTAATATTATTGATATCTTTAATGGTGCCCGTCATCCGCAGCGGCTGATCTTTTTGATCGCGTTCAACTATTTTGGCTCTGTCTAATATCCATATCCATTGCTGGTTACGCGCTTTAACACGATAAGCAATTTCAAAATGGTCGGTTATCGCATTAAAATGATCGTTTAACGCTTTTGTGACTCTATCTCTATCGAGAGGGTGGATATTACTTTCTTCGTCAGCATTACCCGAGCGGCGACCATCTTGAGGGAAGTCTAAAGAACCCCAAATGTTAGAACGGTAGATTTTGCCACTTTCAATATCCCAGTCCCACATTTCATCGCCACTACCCCATAAAGACAGCTTTAACCGCTCTTCACTCTGGGCTATTTGTTTCTGAATTTGTCGACGACGGATAATTGCTTTGAATGATAGTAAAATTATAATAAGAGTTAATAAACCATATACTAATTTAGCTTGTCTTGATAACCACCAAGGAGGAGTAATTAATATAGATAAGCTTCTGATATCTGATTTTTTACCTGATAGTTTATTTACCGCATAAACTTTGAACTCATATTCTCCTGCAGATAAATTGGTATATGTTACAGTATTATTACCATTTGTTGGCAGCCAGTTTTCCTCAAGATTTTCTAAGTAGTAAAAAAACTCATAATTAAAACTTAGATCTCCTAAGATATTAAATTTAATAGTAAATGGATAGTCAGAATGCTTTAATGTTATTTTATTTTGATCATTTAATGGCTTTTTAAGAATGCCATCTCCGATATTTGTTGGAGTATTAAATAAAAGAAGTTCTTGGAAGTTGATAGTCTTTACTTGTTCTTCATCTAATTTTTTTACAATATTATTTGGGTTAATTAAGCTTACTCCATTACTGCTGCCTAATAATAACCTATCATCTAAAACTAGCGATGCTTGAGTGTTGTAATCCTCCGATGATCCATTGTTCGTTCCTAATGTATAGTTAACTTTATCAGAAAGATCGATGATGTTAACTTCTCGATTGGAGGCTGCG
Organism: Shewanella sp. Actino-trap-3; assembly: GCF_002836275.1. Taxonomy (NCBI): domain Bacteria; kingdom Pseudomonadati; phylum Pseudomonadota; class Gammaproteobacteria; order Alteromonadales; family Shewanellaceae; genus Shewanella; species Shewanella sp. Actino-trap-3. The sequence continues at coordinate 103,014 of NZ_PJCE01000001.1, forward strand.
ATTATTTTATTATTTAATTTAGTTAACGAGTATATTATTTTATTTCTACTTAATATTTTTGATGCTTTTGATATTTCTAAATCTTCACTGTTTTCTATTAAATATACTGAATTTCTTGTTCCAAAATATATATCACCATCAACCTCAAGTAAGTTGAATACGAAATCGTCGTCAAAAAATGACTCTATTTTATCATTTTTATATCGAAGCAATCCATTTTGAGATGCTATCCATAGTGAGTTATTTATCAGTAAGGTGTCATAAACAGGATAACTAGATTTTGTATAAATAACTTCCACAATCTCGCCATTAACTTCCATTTTATATATATTCCCAGTGAATGTAGATACATATAGGAAATCATTATATTTTTTTATATTAAATACATTCTCGTTGATTAACTTCTTTTCAATGCCGGATGTTAGATTTTTCATATATAAACCAGAAGAAGTCCCGATAAAAAGGTTTTCTTGGTCAACTAATATAGATTTTGGACCATGAGGGACATTAACTTTTTCTTTTTATGAAGTGTAGATTTTGTTGTAAATATTTAATAAACTATTATCGCCTATTAAGTAAATTTTCTCATTATTTGAAGATATAGACCATACACTTTCTTTTTATATTTATTCTATTAATGTAATTTGCATTGTGAGCTATTACTATAAATCCATCGTTATAGTTTGATATATATTATTGTTTTTCTTTGATAAATGTTTTTAAGTTTCTTTTCTCAATGTTTAGCTGACCTATTTTTGCTATAAATTTTTATTGTAGCTTAATGAATAAATCTCATTCTCGTTAATAGATACCGTTTTGTTTCGTATATTGGTGCTTATGTTTGTTAATTTTAGGTTTGATATTTTCTTTATACTATTAGAAATATCAAAACACCATCTTTAGTAGTCGTTACTACTTTTTATTTATTAGGCCAAATCATTTGTGTTAGATAATATTTTGTCAACGTATTGTCTGTTATAGAAAATAAATTCTTCATAATTTCTTATATATTTCTTTGTTAAGAATAACTATATTCTTAATCTCTTTTATTGTGTTGTTTTCGAATGAGTAGTTAACTTTTAAACTTTTATAGTCATAAGACAAAAACTTATTATTTAAACCAATGAAAATTTTATCATCTTGTTTTGATATTGACCAAATGGCTTGATCACCAATTTGAGTAGAAATACTGTTTCTACTGAATGACTCTGTTTCTTTATCAAATTGAACGAGACCTTTATCCGTCCCAACTAACAGCACGCCATTATCATCTATAAGCAAATTGCGGATAAAAGAACTGGGGAGAGACTTTGCATCGTCACCAGCATAGAACTGTTTAAACTCGTTACCATCAAAACGGTTTAAGCCATTGATGGTACCAACCCAAACGTAGCCCTCTTTGTCTTCTACAATGGCGGTAACGGTATCTTGTGATAAACCATCGGCAACACCATAATTGGTATGATTGAGTAGAATATCAAAATTTGATTCGGTGTTGTCAGCTTCAATGGCTGTTACGCCAAAGCTACAAATAAAATAAATACAGATTAACAATAAAATTTTAGGCATAATTTTTATACTTATTCTCTTTCGATGCCGCAAAGAAGTTGATGAATTGTCTACTTTTTCAGAAACCTGAGCCTTTGTCAAAAGCATGTTAACAAAAAAGGTGTGATTGATAGGATATTACCTAAAAATTACGATAGCATTGTCTAAAAGTCGCCTTTTAATCAATAGCTTATGGGATATTAACGTTTTATTTAGTATTTTGCACCGTTAATATTGGTAGCGACTATTTTGTAACCGTAATCGCTGTCTCTTTTCTGAACCTTTCTGCCGTAGACATTTACTAAAACTTAAATTTATCCGTCTGTTGTTTAAACGTTTTTAAGTCTACAATCATATTATTTGAACGCAGGCTCGCTTGACTGTGATGTTGTTTACCGCTGTTAAACAGGACTAAGCGGTCACAATCTTTACTGCGCATGTGAGCCACCATAAACTTAATCAAATCTGCTCTTGTGAGCTTTTCTACTTCAGCCACGACCATCTCACGTTGATTAAATTCATAATCACGGTTTCCTAAGCTCACCCAATAGCGTTGGCTGCGTGTTTTTAGGTTAGTATCGTGCTCCATTATTTGACCTATCATGCCTCGTTTAGTACTTTCCCATTGTTGATTGGTTATTTGCATCACGGCATAATTAAAGTCGGCGATGAACTCATCTATGGCTTCGAGTAGTTGTCTTGGACCTGTAGTGGGGGATTGAACATAGAAAATCATCCCTGGATGTCGGTTTAATGGCAAGTAGCCTGTTCCTACCATGTAGCCTAATTGTTGTTTAGTGCGTAACTCATGGAAAAAGGTTGATGACATTGTATGGTTTAGTAGGCTAAATAATGCCATACGATCAGGTGTTGCCATACGAGACTGATAGTAAACAATAATCGCGCTGTCTTGGTGATCCATGGTTTTTTCGCGAAGCAATGAGCCTCTTTTATCGAGATTGATAAGTTCGCGAGATGCTTCAGCGCTTGGCTTTGTTACCAAAGATAATAAATGCTGCAAACGCTTGGCGAGTAGCTGAGCTTCTTCAACGAGCCAATCCCCGAAAACTAATCCTTCAAGATAAATCTTTTTGTAAAATGCGCTAACATGATTATGCAAATCATCAAGGGTCAGTAGCGTGAGTTCTTCAGCCATTGTTGTCGGTTCAAAACTGCTTTTTTGTAGTGTGACCGTTAAGCTGGTAAATAATTGTGATATTGGCTTAGCTTGAGCAACATTATTCCAACTGCGTAATATCTGTTTTTTAATCATGTTAAAGCGCTGCTCGGTAAAATTACGCTCGCGTGCTTTTTTGATTATTAAGGTTAATAGCTTTTCTTGGTTACCAGTAAAGCCGGTTAAATGGAGGGTAATGCCCCCTTGGTGGGGGTAGATATTGTAGTTAAGGCCAGCAACCTCTGCTTGATATGTTGGTTCTGTCAGGTAATCGATAAGCATTTCGACGTACAGTCTTGTTAATGCTGCCTGTCTTGGCGTTGAGCTAGCTTGATCGGAATCTAATGATAAGTATAAATGCCCTTTAGGGACATTGAACTCATCATCTTTTTTATGCCAAATACGGTAACCTTCACCTTCAGCAACAATAGTGGGTACTGGTGTATTACTTTTGTTTGCTCGAGCTTGTGGATCCGAGACAATAAACGGATTTTTTTCAGGTAGTTTAAGATCTTCTCTTATTGAAACCGTAGACCATTTTTTTATTTGTTGAGCTTGTAATGGCCTAACTTGGTAAGGGGTGTCGTACCATTGGGCTTGATTATCGACCTGAGACTCTTTTGCTACCGTGAGGAGACGCATATTGGTCGCCGACATCAATGAAAGGAGGTGTTTTGTTTCATCCTCAAGCATCTCATCCATGCGATAGTCGCCATAAATAATGTTTTCAATATCGTAATGGTGCATGTTGATGCTGAGATGACTCGCTAAATCCAAGGTTTTGATCTGTTCTTGGAAACGAAAGGCAGTATCAAGTAGATTGGCACGTTCTTGGTAACGCCATGCTTGAACACCTTGTTGCTTTATCAGTTCGATATATTCAAAGACACAAGAGACCACTTCATTTAGTTCAGTAAATCCCTTGTCGGTTAGCTGTATGCTGATCGAATAATCTTTGAAATTGTAGCCATTTATGCCACCGCCAGCAGATAAATGGTTGGCTAATCCGTGTCCTTTTAAATAAGACAATAAACTCCCCGGACTTTCATTACCGAGTAAGTGGCTAATAAAGGTGAGAGGTTTACGTTTATAAAATTGGTCTATCTCTGGGAGTGAAAAGCAAATACTGAGTCGTTTTTGATCTTTCAACGGTACAATTTGTATATGTGTTTGTTGCTGAACCTCGGTTATCAGTGCTTCAGAAGGATAGTGTTTACTTACATTTCTATTGAGTATTTTTGAAAAATATTGTCTAACGATGGTGTCGAGTTCTGCGATAGGACGAGGCGCTACAACGCACAACGTCATAATATTAGCACTGTAATGTTGCTGATAAAAAGCCAGCAGTTCATCCCGAATGTCTGCTTGTTTACCTGCTAATGTCGCTTGGTTACCCACAGAGAATTTTGAAAACGGATGTTTTGGGTTAACGGTTTCTTTTTGAACTTGGTAGACTCGACGAATGTCATCTTTTAATTTTAAACTAAACTCCGATTCTATTGCCTGCCTTTCTCTATCCACTAACTCTAAATCAAACTTGGGAGCAATGAAAAATTGACTAAACCGGTCTAACGAACCTTCTAAAGCTTCTGCATTAATGCTATAAAAAAAGTTAGTTTGTTCTGTGCCTGTCCACGCATTATTGTTTCCACCATGTTGATTAATATAAGCATGGTATTCACCTGAGTCTGGATATTTTTCTGTGCCTAAAAACAACATATGCTCAAGAAAATGCGCCATACCAGGCCGTTCAACGGGATCGTCAAAATGACCAACACTGACAGCCATTGACGCTGCAGCTTGATTCGATTGCATATCTTCAACCAATAATACTCGAAGTTGATTGTCTAACACTCGATATTGGTACTGACGATGATCATTTTGGCTTTTATAAACTGCTGGAAATTCAGGCAAGAGGAGACTCCAGAAAAGATAACTTGTTATATATTGATCTTGTTATTACTTTTTAGCAAATTACCTTGGCTTGTTTTATTCGATTATCGACTAAAGTTTATCGAAATAAGCTCAATTCTAGGTTTGTTGTTGCGCTGATTAACGCTACAATTGGCTAAGAATGATAATAAAAACATCACGAGAGAAGTATGCAGCTATTTTTGATGCGCCATGGTGAAGCGGGTTTTGATGCACCGTCAGACAGGGAACGAAAGTTAACTGATATTGGCCGTATTCACACAGGTTTTATGGCTAATTGGTTAGCAAAACAGGTTAGCCATTTTGATTTGGTTATTGTGAGTCCTTATTTACGTGCACAACAAACATGGCAAGAAGTCAGTAAACACCTATCCGATCCCCGTAAGTGGTTAGTGCTTGATGATGTCACTCCCTCTGGAGATGCCAAAATGACTGTTGATATTGTGCTTGCTTATGCAGAGCAATATAAAGCGGATAATGTATTGGTTATTGCACATATGCCTATTTTAGGCTTTATGGTTAGTGAACTTGTGGCAGGTATTGAGCCACCGTTGTTTGCTACGTCTGCGGTGGCTCACATTGACATGCATGGCCAGCACTCTAGTTTTGTGGCTATGACTGCACCACATCAAGTTATTGTGTAATGGCAATATTGGTTGTAATCATGTGTACTCATAAAAAGGTAAGTCAGCACTTACCTTTACTAACACTTTTTGCGCTTATTACCTCGAATTAACGTCGGTGAGGTTGCTCACCAATATCAATTAATACCAATAACGCTGCATCGCCACCCCATTCTTTTGGCGCTTGATGGAATGCTTTTACGTTTGGATGTTGCGCTAACCACATTGGTGTTTGCTGCTTTAAAATCCCCATACCATAGCCGTGCATGACACAACAACATATTGTGCTTTGCTTAACGCATGCCTGGATAAGTGCTGCTAATTCAAGTTTGGCTTCAGCTTGACGCATCCCGTGTAAATCAAGCAGTAGGTCAGGTGAATAGTCACCACGTCTTAAACGTTTTAATTCAAGCTTATCTGTATTGGCATTAATCCAACGCATAGGACCATTAATCGGCAGAAGCGGCTGATATGTATCCGAAAAATAACTGTCAACATGGATCTGACGTTCTTTTATTTCGAACTGTTGTTTGGGTTTGACAGGCTGTTTAAAGTAGTGGGTATCTTGTTTTAGTGGTTTGATACCATCGATTAATGTACTAAACAGCGATAAGTCTACATAATTATTGTCTTTCATCGGCGTATTGTATTGAATTTTAGGTCATCTTAATAGACATCAGTTACAATAGCTGAGAAGAATTTTTAAGGAGTGTGTTTTGGATAAGATCTTTGTAGATGAAGCTGTCACTGAGTTACGTACCATAGCTGATATGTTGCGTTGGGCTGTCAGTCGTTTTAATGATGCTAACATTTATTATGGCCACGGAACGGATAATGCCTGGGACGAAGCGATTGCATTGGTTTTTGATGCTCTACATTTACCCGAAGAAATCGGCCAGCAGGTTATTTTAAGTAATTTAACCAGTAGCGAAAAACACAAAATCGTTGAATTGATTATTCGCCGTGTACGTGAACGTTTACCGGTTCCGTATTTGACCAATAAAGCCAATTTTGCCGGACTCGAATTTTATGTTGATGAGCGCGTACTTGTACCACGCTCACCGATAGCAGAAATGATCAATTATAAATTTAGCCCTTGGTTATATAATAAACCTGTTAATCGCATTATGGATTTATGTACCGGCAGTGCTTGTATTGCCATTGCTTGTGCCTATGCGTTTGAAGATGCTGAAGTTGACGCCTTAGATATTAGTGAAGATGCACTTGAAGTGGCCCAGATTAATGTTGAGTCTTTGGGTGTGTTAGAACGTGTTTTCCCGATTCAATCCGATTTATTTTCGGCGATCCCGAAAGGTCCTCATTACGATTTAATTGTATCTAACCCTCCATATGTTGATGCTGAAGATATTGGCGATATGCCTCAAGAGTATCATCATGAACCTGAGATTGGGTTAGCGTCTGGTAATGATGGCTTAGATTTAACCAAACGCATTCTGGCGAATGCGGCAGATTATTTGACCGAAACCGGTTTACTTGTGGTTGAGGTGGGTAATTCAATGGTGCATTTGATTGAGCAATATCCTGATATGCCGTTTACTTGGGTTGATTTTGAATTTGGCGGTGATGGTGTGTTTGTATTAACTCGTGATCAGCTAGTTGAAAATGAAACACTTTTCGCCATCTACAAAGATGGTGAATAATCGCGATAACATTAGCGACAAAAATAGCACTCAATAACGTGAATAATTAATAGAGGTAGTTAACGCGCATGTCAGGAAATAGTATTGGCCAAAACTTTGTTGTGACAACATTTGGTGAAAGCCATGGTGTTGCTCTAGGTTGTATCATTGATGGTTGTCCTCCAGGGCTTGAGTTAACCGTTGAAGATATGCAACGTGATTTAGACCGTCGTCGTCCTGGCACGTCACGCTACACTACTGCCCGGCGTGAAGCCGATGAAGTGAGAATTCTGTCAGGCGTCTTTGAAGGTAAAACCACTGGCACCTCTATTGGTTTGTTGATTGATAATACCGATCAACGCAGCCAAGACTATTCCGACATAAAAGACACGTTCCGTCCTGGTCATGCCGATTATACCTATCAGCAAAAGTATGGCATGCGTGATTACCGTGGCGGCGGTCGCTCGTCTGCGCGTGAAACCGCAATGCGCGTTGCTGCCGGTGCGGTTGCTAAAAAATACCTTAAACAAGTTCATGGCATTGAAATCCACGGCTATCTTGCTCAATTAGGGCCAATTTGCGCCGAGACCATCGATTTAACTCAAATTGAACAAAATGCATTTTTCTTTCCTGATGCCAGTAAATTACAAGCATTGGACGAGTATATGCGTGGTTTACGTAAATCTGGTGATTCGATTGGTGCCAAGATAACTGTGGTGGCAACTGGCGTACCTGTGGGGTTAGGTGAACCAGTATTTGATCGCCTCGATGCTGACATTGCCCATGCACTAATGGGCATTAATGCAGTGAAGGGCGTTGAAGTGGGCGATGGCTTTGGGGTTGTCACTCAAAAAGGCTCTGAAGGTCGCGACTTAATGTCACCACAAGGATTTGCGTCGAACCATGCTGGCGGAGTTCTGGGGGGGATTTCATCCGGTCAACCTGTTGTGGCTCATATTGCGCTAAAGCCGACCTCAAGCATTAGTGTGCCTGGTCAAAGCATGACAGTACAAGGTGAAACGATTGAGATGATCACCAAAGGTCGTCATGATCCTTGTGTCGGAATTCGTGCCGTACCCATTGCTGAAGCGATGCTTGCTATCGTGTTAATGGATCATTTATTAAGACATCGTGCTCAAAACCACGATGTGACCAGCCAAACGCCCGTTATCGGAATGCGCTAATGTCCTCAGTTATATGTCCTGAGCCGGATTTACGCTGGCTCAGTGCTTGTTATTTCTTTTTCTTTTCTATTCTTGGCATCATGGTCCCCTATTTGGGGGTTTTCTTTGACAGTCGAGGCTTCAATGCCCAAGAGATAGGTTTTTTGTTGGCGATATTAATGGCTACTCGCATTGTCGCACCTAATGTGTGGGCGGCGGTTGCTGATCGAACTGGCATGCGTTCAGAACTGATTAAATTAGGTTCTTGTGCCGCGGCGATCACCTATATCAGTTTTTTCTTTGATGGCAGCTTTGTCTATTTAGCGATTAGTCTGGCGATATACACGTTTTTTTGGAATGCGATTTTAGCTCAGCTAGAAGTGATTACCTTAGAAACGCTAGGTGACAAAGCTGAGCGTTATGGCGCTATTCGCAGTTGGGGCAGTGTGGGTTATATCGTGTTGGTGATCAGTGGTGGTCTTGCCATTGATTATTGGGGCCCTGAAGTGTTGCCCTATATGGGCATGATATTGTTTTTAGGTTTGTTTGCGTGTTCGTTACCTTTGCCTGCTAACCGCAGCGTTGTCGTCAATAAGTCCGAACGACCTAAGCTCAAGCTTGATGCCTCATTAGTGTGGTTTATGTTGTCTGCAATGTTACTCCAGATGAGTGTCGGACCATTTTATGGCTTTTTTGTATTGTATCTAAAACAGGTTGGCTACTCTGAGACCATCGCGGGTTTGCTGGTTGCCTTAGGCGTTCTAGCCGAAATCGTTATCTTCTTTTATTCATCTCGCCTTATTCGCCAATACGGTATCCGAGTATTACTCGTGGTGAGTATTTTACTGACGGTTATTCGCTGGCTACTTTTAGCCTTTGGCGTTGAATACGTTTCATTATTGATAATCAGCCAATTATTGCATGCATTTACCTTTGGTTTAGTGCATGCGGCCTCAATCCATTTTATTCATCGACACTTTAATGTCAGTCATCGCAGCACAGGACAAGCATTATATGCCAGTGTCAGTTTTGGTGTGGGCGGCGCATTAGGCACATGGATAAGTGGCATTATTTGGGGGGATGGTAGTCAAATTATGTGGGTTTGGATATTTGCAGCAGGTTGTGCTTTTTTATCAATGCTTGCGGTTATGATGATCCCAAATATTAATGGCGCAGCATCCGCAAACGCACTACAAAGTTAATCTCAAATTGTGTTGTCGCAACAGCAAGGAGTCGACGTGAAACGTTTTCGCTTAGGGGTAATTATTAATCCACTGGCAGGATTAGGTGGGAGTGTCGGTTTAAAAGGCTCTGATGGTGTTGCTAATGATGCCATTGCCAAAGGAGCCATACCTAAAGCGCAGCAGCGGATGCAACAAGCCTTAGCGGTAGTGCTACCTTTTGCTGACACGATTGATATTATCACTGCATCGGGCGACATGGGTGCAGATTTGTGTCGTCAAATGGGGTTTCAAACAGATGTTGTGTATACCTGTAGTGCAACGACATCTTCGCTAGATACCCAGCAAGCGGTAACTTATTTACTTGAACAACAGTTAGATTTACTGCTTTTTGCGGGGGGGGATGGCACGGCTCGCGATATTTCTGCCGTGGTTGAAGACAAGCTACCTGTATTAGGCGTTCCTGCCGGAGTCAAAATTCATTCAGGTGTTTATGGCATTACGCCTCATGCTTCAGGGCTCGTGGTGAGCATGTTGTTAAAAGGTGAGTTAGTCAGTTTAATGTCTGCCGATGTAATGGATATTGATGAAGTTGCGTTTAGGCAAGGCACTGTCAGAGCCAAACGCTTTGGCGAAATGATGGTTCCTGCTGAGCCTAGATATATTCAAGCGGTAAAAATGGGTGGCAAAGAAGTTGATGAACTCGTGTTAGCTGATATTGCCGCTGACATTATCGAGTCAATGGAAGATGAGCTTTATATCATGGGTTCAGGTAGTACCGTTGCGGCGGTTATGGAAGACTTAGGCATTGATAATACCTTGTTGGGTGTCGATGTCATTCAACATAAAGCGCTAATTGCCAGCGATGTTACTGCTAAGCAATTACTTGAACTCACAAATGATACAGAATCTTGTCCTGCTAAATTGGTGATAACCTTAATTGGTGGTCAAGGTCACATATTGGGCCGCGGTAACCAACAATTATCGCCAGAATTAATAAAACGCATAGGAAAAGACAATATTTTAATCTTAGCCACAAAAACTAAGCTTAAAGCACTTGAAGGCAGGCCATTAATTGTGGATAGTGGCGACCCTGAATTAGACAAAGCACTCACAGGCTATTACAAAATAGTCACTGGCTACCATGATTACGTGATGTACCAGGTTGCCAACCCAGATTTAGTGGAGAACTAAACCATGTTAGAACTGTACGATGCCGCATTAGAGTCTTGGATGGAAGACAGTGTTAGCAATAGCGACGATGATGCATTATTTGCGTGTGGGTATTTACAAGGTCACATAGCGGTAGTATTAGCCGAATTAGAAGTGGAAACAGAACAAGATCTACCAGCTCTGGATCTCAAGTTGGTGAAATGCTTAGCCTTGGCAAATGAAGAGTTAGAAGAACACGATTTTTCATTAGTAGAAGCTGCATGGCTGCAATTACGTCAACGTATTGTGGTTCAAGCGGCATAACCGGAAAAGATTAATCTGCTTTATGGCAAATATTCAAACGAGAGTGACAATTGGATTAGTTAATCCTAAAACCCCAGTCAATGTCGGTGGCATCATGCGTGCTGCAGGCTGTTATCGGGTCGATAATGTTTGCTATACCGGTAAACGTTACGAATTGGCCGCTAAGTCGGGTGATGCTCAATACGATGTGGACACTAAAGATGCTGCAAAGCGCATTCCTTTGGTCGGCGTCGAGTCATTACTCGATAGCGTGCCTGACGGAGCAACGATTGTGTGTGTTGATCTCGTCGTTGGGGCAACGCCATTGCCTTTATTTACTCATCCCGAAAATGCATTTTATATTTTTGGTCCAGAAGACGGCACTATTCCTCAGCAATTGATTGATGCAGCAACCGCGGTAGTTTACGTACCAACCGTTGGCTGCATGAATTTAGCCGCATCAGTGAATGTACTGCTTTATGATCGCCTTGCAAAAATGACCCAAATGGATGCTGGTGATGAGCTGATTAGACAAAGCCGCGATAATAACAATCGAACCAAAGTGAAGCATTGGTTAAAGTAATTTTCCTGAGAATACAATAAATGCCGGATGAGAAATCATCCGGCATTTTTATTTAAGCGTTTTAAGGTAAAAATTCACTGACGCTAAGGGTTACCAAGTCACATAGACAAAGCAGCGGTGTTTATTGGCCTTGTTAATTGATTGACATGATATTAAGCGCAATAGCATAAACATGCCAAATAGAAACTCGAGAACGTGGTTATTTGCTAATGTTAGATTTTTAGACGCGGTTTAAATGTGGAACATTCATTGATAAAATCTTGAATTATGAACTTAAGTGGTAGAAGTTGTGTGTAGGAAAACAACCGTCGAAGCGCCCTTAAATGCGAATAGTGAGGTTTGTGCTAAAGGTCAAGTAACCGTCATTAGATTGATGACTTCGTAAGACTTAATGGTTCAGAATGAAGCCTTTTTAGGAATATATAGATGTCGATATTAACGAGTTTATCTCAGTGGTTACCGTTTGGAAATGTGTCAGAAATGAACGCCGAAGAGGTGTATAAGCGTCTTAAGACAAATGATATTCAGATTGTAGATGTACGATCGAAAATGGAATGGAATAAGTCACATATCGAAGGCTCGTTAAATCTGCCCATAACAAAGCTTTCAATTGACACGATAAAACAGCTTGATCTATCACAAGAAATAACCACCGTCGTGATATGTCTATCAGCCCATCGTAGCATCCCAGGCGTTAGAAAACTTAACCAGTTCGGGTTTGAGGATGTTTATCAACTTGAGGGAGGAATGCTTAGCTGGTGGCAGTCAAAGTTGCCAACATCAACTATGACACATTAGGGCAGAGAGACTAAGTATGACGTTAATATTTTTGCATGGTTCAGGCTGTACTCGTGTTGTCTGGGAGCAGCAACTGTTTTGCTTTAATAATTGCTTAGCACTTAACTTACTGGATCACCCTGAAGGTAATGCGTTAAATAACGTGAGTGATCTCGCATAGTGGTGGGTCATTTACACTAAATAGACAAACCTGTTAGATGTGGTATTAATCTTTGAGGTACGCTCCTTTTCTACAAGATCATTTACCTAATGCTGAGATAGTGATTATTGCAGCTGGAATACACATAATCTTCGCTGAACAGCCATATTTAGTCAACAACAAGATTCAGGGATTTCTAGTAAGCCTCTAAAAAGTATGAGTATTGAGTCAGATGAGATATTAACTGCTGTGTTTTGCTCTAAGCATGAACATTCATAGTGATTTTGATTAGATAAATAAAGCGAGCAGATTAAAAGTCAGGAAAATGACTGTAGGAGTTGGATTGCTTACTTCTGATACGTACGAACTTCGCCAGTGGGTTATGAATAGCTGAGCCCGACGAGATATTAACTGCTTTTTATAACTAAATGGATTATAAAATACATTAATTTAAAATAAGTTAGGTAAAGCTAGGAGGTTTTAAAAAGAGGAATAACGATAAAAATGGTTGCGGGAGTAGGACTTGATAAAAAACTACAACCTTCGACTCTTTATTTATAAAAAGCTGAGCCCGACGATCTAGCAATTGTTCCATTATGCATCTGACAACGCTATCAATTATTTTAATTCTATTGACTAAAGAAATGGTTGCGGGAGTAGGACTTGAACCTACGACCTTCGGGTTATGAGCCCGACGAGCTACCAACTGCTCCATCCCGCGTCCGATAAACGCTATCAATTGTTTTTATTCTATTGATTAAAGAAATGGTTGCGGGAGTAGGACTTGAACCTACGACCTTCGGGTTATGAGCCCGACGAGCTACCAACTGCTCCATCCCGCGTCCGATAAATACTGCTTCAATCTGTCATGTTAAACTTGCTAGTTAGCGCGTTTAACTGTCTGCTTCAAAGCGGGGCGAACTATAGCGATCCCCGTTTATATTTGCAAGTAAAATCTAGGGGTAGTCTTTTATTTGCTGGTAAAATAAGCGAGTCACTGCTTTATCGTACGATATTGAGAAATTAACCCTAAAATAAGCGAATTTTGCAGCCCATTTCGATAAGTCATTGGGGTTATGTGTTTGTGCAGGTATAATGTTGCACTGAATTTTGCGTAACCGATGACTGACTAATACATGTTTAATTTTTTTGCTGCAGCCCCAAAGGGGTTCGAATATAGCCTTGCTTCTGAACTTAAAGAGTTTGGCGCAACCGACGTTAAAGAAAGTGTTGCTGGAGTGTATTTTTGTGCTCCACTAGAACTGGCTTATCGAATTACATTATGGACTCGCCTAGCGAGTCGTATCGTATTAGTGATCTATAAAGGAGCTTGTGATTCTGCTGAGCAACTTTATAACGCAGCATACTGTATTGATTGGCCATCGCATTTTTCCCATAAAAAAACCTTCAGTATTGATTTTCATGGCACGGGTGGTTTTATTAATAACACTCAATTTGGTGCGCTGAAAATTAAAGATGCTGTTGTTGATCGCTTTCGCGATGATGGTACAGCGCGTCCGGATGTTGAACGTGTTAATCCAGATTTTAAAATTGATGCTCATTACCGTAATGGTCAACTAACTATTTCAATGAATTTCTCTGGCGCTTCATTACATCAACGCGGATACCGTTCAACAACAGGTGAGGCACCATTAAAAGAAAACCTTGCTGCCAATATGTTGGTACGTAGTGGCTGGCAAGCAAATCCAATTACTGTGCTTGACCCATTTTGTGGTAGCGGTACGATATTGATTGAAGCTGCATTAATGGCTGCAGACATTGCTCCTGGACTTAAACGTGAAAAATTTGGTTTTGAAAATTGGCAGAGCCACAATAAAGCCATGTGGCAGGTTATTTTTGACGAAGCTCAAGCGCGTGCAACCTTGGGTAAAACACGTTGTAAACTCAAATTTTACGGATCAGACATAGCACCGCACTTGATTTCTATTGCTCAACGTAATGCTGAAAATGCTGGCGTAGCTGAATTAATTGAATTTAGTGTTTCAGATGCGCTGGATGTGATGCCTCCCGTAAGTGAAGGCTTTTTAATTTCGAACCCACCCTATGGTGAGCGTTTGGGAAATGTCACTGAACTTTTACAACTCTATTACCAGTTAGGTGATAAGTTTAAGAAAGAGTTTGGTGGCTGGAAAATTGCCATGTTATGTAGCGACATAGAGCTGATTTCATCGCTTAAATTAAAAGCGGATAAGCAAATGAAAATGTTCAACGGTGCATTAGAATGTGCTTTTAACATTTATACCTTACACGCAAACAGCACTCGTCGAGATGTGCCTGTATTGCCAGAAGGTGCTGATATTACTGATATCGCCCCAGCATTTGCTAATCGTATTAAAAAGAATATTAAACAGTTTGAAAAATGGGCTAAAAAAGAGCGCATCGACAGTTACCGTTTATATGATGCAGATTTACCAGAGTATAACGTTGCGATTGATAAGTATGTCGATTATGTGGTTATTCAAGAGTATTCAGCTCCAGCAACCATTCCAGAAGCAGTGACTAAACGTCGTCTTAGTGACGTGCTATTAGCATTGCCAGGCGCATTAGGTATCCATCCCGATCGCATTACCTTAAAAACCCGCGAACGTCAGAAAGGAGCCAATCAGTATCAAAAGATTGACGAGCGTAAATTGGAAGTTATCACTCAAGAATATGGTGCTAAATTCAAGCTTAACTTAACCGGTTATTTAGATACTGGTTTGTTCCTTGATCATCGTGTTACACGTAAATTGGTCGGTGATAAATCAAAGGGCAAAAATGTCCTTAACTTATTCGCTTATACTGGTTCTGCATCTGTACATGCTGCGATTGGCGGGGCTAAATCGGTCACTACAATCGACATGTCTAATACCTACATCAATTGGGCTAAAGAAAACTTCGCCTTAAATGGATTGTCTGGTAAGCAATATGACTTTATTCAAGCAGACTGCTTACAGTGGATTAAAGACAACAGTCAACAGAAGTTTGACCTTATTTTTATTGATCCTCCTACGTTTTCAAATTCAAAACGCATGGAAGACAGTTGGGATGTACAACGGGATCATGCAGAGATGTTAGGCGGATTAATTAAACTACTGTCTCCAAATGGCGAACTTGTTTTTTCAAATAACAAGCGTAAATTTAAAATGGATATCGAAACGTTGAACCAAGCGGGTATCGACGTGACTAATATCGACCATCTATGTTTACCGCTGGATTATAAACGTAATCCACATATCCATAATGTGTGGCTACTGACTCATGCAAAAAAATAGTGCAGTAGCTTATGTGCTTTATCACACAGAGGGTTGCCATCTGTGTGATATAGCCCAAGCACTGGTTGAGCAAACCGCAATACATTATCAGCACATCGATATTTGTGATAACGCATCACTTACAGAGCGTTATAGCATGAGCATTCCTGTATTTGTACAGGGAGAGCGTGAGTTATTCTGGCCTTTCGATGCCGCACAATTACAAGAATTTTTAGGAGTTTAGATTGAGTCTGGTACGGATTAATAATGGCTCGTTAGCCTACGGTTACATTCCTTTGCTGCTAAATGCAGACTTTACCATTGAACCTGGTGAGCGCGTGTGTATCGTCGGTCGTAACGGCGCCGGTAAATCAAGTTTAATGAAAGTGCTATCAGGTGATGTATTACTTGATGATGGTGAGTTTAATATTACAAATGACGTTAATGTTAGTCGTTTACAACAAGACCCACCTAAAGCAGAAACCGGAACTGTTTACGCTTATATCGCGGCGGGTCTTAAAGAAATTGGTGAAGCTTTAGAAAAGTATCATCAATTATCTCATGATGTTGCAGAAGCTAATCCTGAGCAGATGGATCGTATGCTCAATCAAATGCAGCGTCTGCAAGAAGTGTTAGATCACAATGACGGTTGGCAATTAGATTCGCGTATTATTCAAAACTGTCAGTTATTAGGCTTAGATCCCGATCAGCCATTGAATGAGTTGTCTGGCGGTTGGCAGCGTAAAGTGGCATTAGCTCGCGCACTCGTTGTTAACCCTGATTTACTGCTGCTTGACGAACCTACTAACCATTTAGATATCGATACCATTGAGTGGTTAGAGCAATTCTTATTAAGCTTTAAAGGCGCAATCGTGTTTGTAAGCCATGACCGTGGCTTTATTCAACGAATGGCAACACGTATTGTCGATTTAGATCGTGGTGTGGTCATTTCGTTTCCAGGTAACTACCAAGCATATTTAGATGGTAAGCAAGAATGGTTACGGGTAGAAGCCGAGAAAAACGCTCATTTCGATAAAAAACTTGCTGATGAAGAAACCTGGATCCGTCAGGGTGTTAAGGCTCGTCGTACTCGAAATGAAGGTCGTGTTCGAGCGCTAAAAGCATTACGAACTGAACGTAGCGAGCGTTTAAATCGTCTAGGTAACGCCAAAATGGCCGTGTCTGACGCCGATCGTTCTGGAAAGTTAGTCTTTGATATTAAAGATATTAACTATAATTTACCGGATAAAAATTTAGTTAAAAACTTCAGTACTACGGTAATGCGTGGCGATCGTATAGCATTAATTGGTCCAAACGGTTGTGGTAAATCGACATTAATCAAACTGTTGATTGAAAAGTTACAACCTCAGTCTGGCGAAATTAAAGTCGGCACTAAGTTAGACGTTGCCTATTTTGACCAGTATCGTGAAGCGCTTGATCCTGAGAAAACTGTAGAAGAAAACGTGGGTGAGGGTAAAAGTACCGTCACTATTAATGGCCAAGATCGTCATATTCTGAGTTATCTACAAGATTTCTTGTTTTCACCCATGCGTGCCCGTACGCCGGTCAAAGCACTTTCTGGTGGTGAAAAGAATCGTTTGTTATTGGCGAGATTATTATTACGTCCAGCAAATCTAATTATTCTAGATGAACCAACAAACGATCTTGATATTGAGACCCTAGAGTTGTTAGAGTCACTACTTGCTGATTTTGAAGGCACATTACTCATAGTCAGTCACGATAGAGCATTTATTGACAATACTGTTACCAGTAGCTGGTGGTTTGCAGGTAATGGTCAGTGGGCCGAATATGTTGGTGGTTATCAAGATGCGGTGGCTCAAGGCGCAAAATTTTATTCTGAGGAACCAGTTGCCAGTAATGTTGTCCAACCTGCAGCAGTGGTTGAAACAAAGTCTGTAAACATCCCTGAGAAAACAGTCAAAAAACTGTCTTATAAATTGCAACAAGAATTAGATACGCTTCCGGGCCAAATGGAACAGCTCGAGCAAGAAATTGCGCAAATGCAGTTAGCCGTAGGTGGTGCTGATTTTTATAATCAACCGCAGGATTCGGTTAATAAAGCACTGCAGTTGTTGGCAGAAAAAGAACAAAATTTAGACGTTTGCTTTGAGCGATGGGAAGAGCTTGAGTCACTGAAGTAAAGCATAATAAAACAGGAATAGTTACATGAAGTTAAAGTTTGATAAAGCCTTATCCCTTGTTGCGATAGGTGTATTAAGTGTCATTGGAACAGTTCAAGCTGCGCCAGTATATGAGATTGTTAATATTGAAGATTTCAACCTAAATGGCACCATTAACGGTACACGTAATGGCTATGCCATGGCGGTGAACAGTGAAGATGAAGTTGTCGGTATTTCAAAAGGTAAAAAGAAACTTAGCACCGAAGACATTGAAGGCGGCATCATTGATGTTGAAGATGGTATTTCTGATGCAGAAGAAATTACCTATTCAGTATTAAAGCCAATAGAAGCAAATAACTTCACCGTCACTACCAGTGCAAATGCCGCTGAAGGCGCTTGGAAACCTTCATTTTATAGCCTAGCTGGTACGACTAATCCTACTGACGAAGACAGTAATGGTGAAGTCATTGTTAATTCAATTGATAGCTTCTTCTATGGCCTTAACAGTAATGGCACTAAAGTAGGTGCTTATACTGGCGTAGAAAAAACCTTAGCTTATGAAGGAACCAGTACCACCCAAGAGCTTTGGTATTATCGTGATTTTGAACTGCGCGCTATCGCAGTGAAAGATGACGTCGAATATTCATTGCTTCCTCCTTACACTACCTATGAACGTCTACAAGACGGTGATACTAGCGCTGCGACCGTTGAGTTAGGCGGTTCATCAGTAGCAGCGGACGTAAACGATAATAACCTTGTTGTCGGTTATGGTAGTACCGCATTAGTGTCATCAAGTGTTAAATATGTAGATAGCTGTATTACAAGCGCAGAAGACACCGATGCAGATAATCCTACGCCACTCGCTGTTTGTATTCAAGATTCTCAGTATCCAGACACTAACAGCCGTCGTGACATTCTTTATCAAACACGCGCTTTAGTGTGGGATTTAAATAATATTGATGTTGATGGTGTACCTGAGCGGACTCAATTACCGTTAGGCTTAACCCCTGCAGCAAATTCGACGCTAATTTATACTGCCCAAGCATTGGGTGTGAACAGTAACGGTGATGTTGCTGGACGCTCTCATGTTTATCGTGATGATAATACCGATAAATTATATTTTGATGCTGCTTACTGGAAAAAGAATGCCAACGGTGAATATCAATATAATTGGGTAGATATGGATGACGACGTCACTAGCTCTATCGCATATGATATTAACAATGATGGTATGTTAGTGGGCAGTTATCGCAAATATATTGGTGGTTATTTACGTGATAAATTCTTCACGTTAGATACCAATAATCCAGAACAAGGAATTGTTACGCCGAATGACTTCCAAACCACATTGTCGGATTTAAGTAGCAAACCTAAAGATATCAATAATAAAGGTCAAGTTGTCGGTTATATTGAATCCACTTACGACAAAGAAACGCCTCGTCCAAAAGTGGGGTTCTTATTTGACAATAACACCAGTGAGTTTGTTAATTTAAATGATCGCCTTACCTGCGGTTCTAAAGGCTACGAACAGAATACTGATGGAGAGTGGGCTCGTCATCAAGTGAGTATTCAAGACGGCACCGGTGAAATTCTAAACTACAACACCGACATTCAAGTCGTTGAAGCTAATAATATTAATGAAGACGGCACTATCGTAGGTACGGCGTTTATTCGTAAACCACAATATCAAACAGATGCCATTACTGGTAATGTGCTTGTCGGTGAAAATAACCTACCGTTATTTGAACTAGACGGTAACGGCGACCCAGTGACAGCGTATTTGCCGCGAATGGTGATTTTGAAGCCAACTTCTGGTGAAGCGTGTACCACATCGGATGCCGTTGAAGAAGAGGCTTATGTACGCAAAGGTGCGGCCAGTTTTGCTTGGTTATTCACCTTGCCATTATTATGGTTACGTCGCCGAGTGAAAAAATAGGCTTACGGTAATCACAGTCATCTAGCACCTCAAACATGGGGTAGTCTAGAAACACAGAAAATCGAGGATAAATTCCTCGATTTTTTTTAACTTAATTCTCAATACTTTAATAAAAAAGCATTGAAATGAGGTTATTTTTAATTGATTTTGGTCGAAAAACGTTCTATTCCTATGTTTAAGGCTTCAGCTTCATCATGTCAAACAGAAGCCTGTCACTGAAGAGGACGTATGCATGAAAAGACAGAAAAGAGATCGTTTAGACAGAGCATTTTCAAAAGGATTTCAAGCCGGAGTAGGAGGGCGTTCTAAGGAGATTTGTCCCCATTCGAATCTGGATTCACGGTCTCAATGGTTAGGCGGGTGGCGTGAAGGTATTGATGGCCGTCTTAATGGCCTATTTAATAAGTAACACTTAACTTAACGAGCAACACTTAACAAAATGCCCTCACGACGAATGTCGGAGGGCATTGAATAACGTAAATTAACGCTGTCACCACATAAGCGAGTGTATTTAGAATGTTGATGTGTCGCTGAAAATACCCACTTTTAAATCAGTTGCTGAATATATTTGACGGCCATCGACTTCCATCGTGGCATCTGCAATACCCATCACCAGTTTGCGGTGAATCTTACGTTTAATATTAAGCTTGTAAGTGACTTTCTTTGCATCGGGCAAAACTTGTCCGGTAAATTTCACGTCACCGACACCTAATGCACGACCTTTCCCTTCAGCGCCTTCCCAGCCTAGGAAGAAACCGACAAGTTGCCACATCGCATCCAGGCCTAAACAACCAGGCATTACTGGGTCAGTGATAAAGTGACAATCAAAAAACCAAAGATCTGGGGTGATATCGAGTTCGGCAACAATTTCACCTTTACCATATACACCGCCATCTTGATTAATGGTAATGATACGATCAATCATCAACATATTGTCGACAGGTAAACGTGGTCTATTTGGCCCTAAAAGGTTGCCATGACCACATGCGACAAGTTGCTCTTTAGTGAAACTATTAGCTTTTTCCATTTAAATCGGTACCACTTAATTGATTGATAATCCCAATAAGATAGCGAACACGTGTAAGCTAAACAACTCCGATCACTAAATAATCCGTAATCGAGCTAACAATTTAGCAAAAAAGTTCAATTCCACGTCGTCATCATCTTGTCCTGCTAATTTATCTAAACGCTGTTGTACTAATCCGTACAGCGTATTTTCAGCAAAGTCGTTCTCTTCATTGGCGACTCCAGCAGGCATTTGCATCAGTAGTTCAACCGCTTGATCCATATGCTCAATAGCATGGATATGAAATAATCCTGTATCAATGGCTTCAATTACAACAGGTTCGAGATTAAGCTGTAATACATTGGCTTTAGGCATAATAACACCTTGTTCACCTGTTAAGCCCCGACGTTGACATAAATTAAAGAAACCTTCAATTTTTTCATTCACACCACCAATAGCTTGTACATTGCCAAACTGATCTAATGCGCCCGTTACCGCTAAACTTTGGATAATGGGCTGTTCTGCTATGGCAGACATTAAACAGCAATACTCAGCGAGTGAAGCGCTATCACCGTCGATTTCTTGATAAGACTGCTCAAACACAATATTAGCATTGAGATGTAGAGGCGCATCACGGCCAAAAATACGGTACAAGCAAGCCGAGAGGATCATCATGCCTTTTGCATGAATATTTCCACCCAGCTCTGATTTACGTTCAATATCTGCTACTTCACCGTCACCGTAATGAACAGACGAGGTAATTCTTGCTGGTTCACCGTAGGTATAATCGCCTGTATCTATAACAGTCAGGGCATTAATTTGGCCTACCATAGCGCCTTTAGTGGGCAGATTTATAAAATTGTCATCAAAACTTTGAGCCGAATATACTTCAGAGCTATTGTGACGGAACTTTAATTTTTCGAGTGCTTTCGCTATCGCAGAAGCATTTAATACAGATTGACCAGAATAAGCTTTTGCTTGTCCTAATAGCTGCCTAAACTCCAACATACTTAAGCTCAAACGTTGCTGATGTTCAACCAAACGAGAGCTATACCAAAATAACGGTAATAAACTTGATAGCTCTAACTCAACCGATTCAGCATGGGCAAGAACGTTCAGCCACTGCACATATGAAGATTCAGGATGCTGTGTCAAATCGACTTCATTGCTCATTTCAGCCAGTAACGGGAAGTGACGATTAAAGTTGCGATCTTCAACACGAAGCTGACTATACGATAACCCAGAGCCCACAAGCACAATCTTACAATTAAGTGGGATCGGGGTTAACTCATTATTGATACGATAAAAACCATCATGGATAATTTGCATCAACAAATCCCACAAGCTTTCACGCTGCCATAATGACGTTAAGCAAATAAACACAAAATGATTTGTCGCCAATGCACCAGGTTTATACACGCTGGATTTATCCGTTTTAATCATTTTCCCGAGCAGATCTGCCCGGCGAATCGTTCCTTGTAAATAACAACAAAGCGACTCTTGTTTGGCAATAATACCCACATGTTCAGGGGGGAGTGTTTGCTGCCATTTAAACTGAATATCTCCATCTTCTTGCGGCTTTTTAGTGGCAACAAGGTAATGGTTTGAAGGCGTATTCGCTTGGGTAACCAACGCATCGATAAATAGTGGTCTATCGACACCCAAAAAATCAGCAAGAAATAAATGTTGCGAATCAATTTTACTCATTAGTTTGAAGGTATCAACAACGCGTTCTTGGCCAAGTAATATATGACTTGGAAAAAAAGCTGAAGTCGATGGATCAGGTAAATGATATTGAGGAGCGAGTTTGGCACTAGGCAGTAACGTTGAATTCATATAGTGGTAATTTAGCTGCGACAACGAGAAATAATGCAATGATATTAGCATAAAGCGCCGTAAAGCCTTAGCAGATTCCACCCTTAGAGGTCATCTCATGATTATTGAGGTGATTTCAGTCTACAAAAGTCACCCAACGGACCTCGGCGATATTAAATAATGCTTCAATGATGACAAAAATATGAACATGCTGATTAAATGCTATGCATTCAGATGTTTTTTTTAAATTTATGGTTTACAACCAAACGCGTTACTTATATTATTCAGCCCGTTCGGAGGGATGGCAGAGTGGTCGAATGCACCGGTCTTGAAAACCGGCAACGGTTTATCCCGTTCTAGGGTTCAAATCCCTATCCCTCCGCCACATTCAACAAAAAGGCCTTATCGAAATGATAAGGCCTTTTTGTTTGGGCGAAAGATAGGACTTTGAACCCAAGGGTTCCTCTTTGTTACAAGCAAGCTATCCCTCCTCAAGATTCAAGACAAAGGCCATCAGAAATGATAAGGCCTTTTTGTTTGGGCGAAGATAGGACTTTGAACCCAAGGGTTCCTCTTTGTTACAAGCAAGCTATCCCTCCGCAAGATTCAAGACAAAGGCCATCAGAAATGATGAGCCTTTTTGTTTGGACGAAAGATAGGACTTTGAACCCAAGGGTTCCTCTTTATTACAAGCAAGCTATCCCTCCGCAAGATTCAAGACAAAGGCCATCAGAAAAGATAAGGCCTTTTTGTTTGGGCGAAGATAGGACTTTGAACCCAAGGGTTCCTCTTTGTTACAAGCAAGCTATCCCTCCTCAAGATTCAAGACAAAGGCCATCAGAAATGATGAGGCTTTTTATTTCTAGCGTTTGAGGAGCTCTCCATAAGGATTGACTCAGACAATGTATCTGCTTTTTACATAAGTAGAGCGCCAAATAACGTAAACTTTACACGTATCTGTTTAGCCAAATCGTTACGCGATAAGGGCTTCCCCTTTGATGTAAAAGTGTCGCTGCTGACTCGTGATAGAGCTGAAGCGCTATATCCCTAATAATCAGCCGTAATCTTAATGTTGCAGGCACACTCAAGAAAATTATCAAGTCTATTGACCATACAACCCGTATCAATGACTTTATCCGTTATGTCGATGAGGTGATTAACAGCCTTAGAGCCCAGTTTGATGATGACTCTGATGTTACGATCAACATCACGCCAAAACGTCATGCCATCCCCATTAGAGACACTAAATTGTCTCAACATCGCGAAACTACCGCTATCGCTCAATCAATGCCTGCAATAGCGTTAGAAGAAGCGTTAACATCATTTATTATCTCAAAACAAAAATCAGCCATTAGGCCGCTATCTAGAATGAAACAAACTGACCGCGCAGGCATTTTTCCAGCAGCAGGCCTTGCGGTTCATGCTTTGAGTAAGCTTATGTTTTATGATCAGATCTCGATATACATGCGAACAATACTGGCTGCCTATGTCGCGATGAACTATCACGTTCTTGGGGAACCCTCGGCGAAACAAGGCCATATTCAACGCATCACAGGGTAACTGCGCCGTCATGCGCTGGCTCATCTAACAGCCAATCACGGCTCGTGAATAGACATCGATAATCACCGCCAGATACAGCCAGCCTTCGCTGGTGATTAGGTACGTGATATCGCCGACCCATTTCTGACTCGCGCCAGTCGCGTCAAAGTTCTGCTCCAGCAGGTTTTCTGCCACGGGAAGCTGATGGTTGCTGTCAGTCTTGACCTTACGTGCTGCTTTAGCTACTAAATTTGCTTTTCCAAGCTGTTAATAATGGTTTTTACGCCAGCATGCACAATCTTCAACTAAATCGACTGCTCCATAACGTGCTTTACGTAGGTCAAAAATGGCTTAAATATTGTCATCTCTGCAGTACCTTTTTTGCAATCGTTCACTTGATTCTTGACCTGATTTTCGCCCGGCATAATACCTACTTGGCGTGACACTCAGCACCCGCGCCATTGCTTTGAGACGGAATTGATGCTGGTGTTCAAGCATCAATTCGAATCGGCTTATTGTTGATTTTTCGCGAAGTAGTCGGCCGACTTTTTAGGATAGCTAAATCCTCTGCTTGCTCGGCCAGCTGGTGTTTAAGTTTCATGATTTGAGCGGCTTGCTCGCTTCACACTTACTGATACTGGATTTTTTATCAATCGCCGAGCGCCAGTTGTAGAGTTGCGACTCATAGATTTTTAGTTGTCGTGCAGCTTCTGCAATACCAACACGTTCAACTTCAGGGTTTCGGCTTTAAATTCAGGGGGGATGGGTCTTGCGGGTCTTTTGGGTTGTCATATTTACCTTGATAAGTCATTTTACTCACCTAGCGTGGTGTCCAAAAGTATTGGATCAGATCTGAATGCCACTTACACAGTTATTTTTACACTCTCAGCAATGGCTTTGGTGCGTCGTTTAAGACGGTATATCAAGTCGTTGTTCCAATATGTTTTTTATAGATTTGTCGCATCAACCTAACCTCTTACGCAATTACACATGCAGCATCAAGCTGTTTAGCCTAGTTACTCTTTTCTAAGCTCAGTCGATCTAAGCATTTTCTATGAGCTTGTTCAGGATATTGTCTTTGGCTTAAATCATGAGTTGGAAGCCGCCCTAAATCGCTGTCAATACACTTGATCAAGGTTCAAATTGATTGGCTGACCATTTTTTTGCTTGGTGAGTCCTAGGGCTATGTCGTGGATGATTGCCCTTTAAATGCAGGTCTAACTTTTTTTAGTTGTTAGTCTAATTTACATCAACATTTTATTGTGGCAGGGAAAGGATTTAACTCACAAGCAACATAATTCTTATTGATTTTTACAAATTAATAACTAACATGGACAAAAGTAAGCGCTTACATTTTGGGTTTGAGTGTCAGAATTAAGAATAATCACGACATGAAAACTTAATTAATCTTATAATAAACAGTAGGTTGGACTTAATTGATGAAAAAAAGTTCTGGTACGACCAAATATTTGTCCCTTGGTATCTTAGCGTTGGCTATACAGGGGTGTGGGGGAGATACTAATACTTCCACAAATTTGGACAAGGTGAATATCTCAGGCCCTGCTACGGGCTGGGAAATGGTATGGAGCGATGAGTTTAGCGGTACCAGTATTGATGCGGCTAAGTGGTCCCATGAGATCGACTGTGCGGGTGGCGGAAATCAAGAAGCACAATGCTACACCGATGCTCCTGAAAACTCTTGGGTTGCAGATGGCATCCTTAACATCGCAGCTTTAAAAGCCGCTGAGGGGGCCGAAAAACCTTACACTTCTGCGCGACTTTCTACTAAAGGGAAGGCTGACTTTCTGTATGGACGTATCGAGATGCGTGCCAAGTTGCCAGTAGGACAGGGCAGTTGGCCAGCATTTTGGATGTTGCCATCTGAAAATGTTTACGGTATTTGGCCAAGAAGTGGCGAAATCGATATTGTAGAAGCGGTTAACCTGAAGGCTAAAGATGCCGAAGGTAATCCAGAGGCACACGTATACGGTACGCTTCACTACGGTCGTGAATGGCCCAAAAATGATCAATCGGGCAAAGCTTATACCCTGCCTGACAATATTAATCCTGCTGATGATTTTCATACCTACTCAATTGAATGGCAGCAAGGTGAAATTCGCTGGTATGTGGATGATTATTTGTATGCGACTCAACGTCGTTCAGAACTTAGATATAACGCCAAAGAGCAGCCCGTTGGTTTAGCGTATAAGGGGTGGTATACCGAGTATTATGACCAATCTAGCGGGGACTTGAATTTAACTTGGAGCAATCAGCCCTTTGATGAAAAATTCCATCTGATGCTCAACTTTGCCGTGGGTGGCGACTGGCCAGCATCGGTGAATGAAACCGGCATTGATGAGACCGCCTTTAATAGTGAAAACAAGTATTTAGTTGATTATGTTAGGGTTTATCAGTGTGTTTCTAACCCAGATACTGGCAAAGGTTGTGAAACTGTTCGCCCTGGTTACGATAATCTTGATGATGCCTTGGTTGAAGGTAAGGCGCCCGTGCCAACGCCTCCATCGGATGGTGTGGCAAAGGATTTACTCATCTTTGACAGTACGCCAAACCCAAACTGGGCCGCGTGGGATTGTTGTGGTGGTTCAACCCCAGATTTAGTCGACGATGCAGACAAAGGTGATGTGTATCGTTTTGTGGTGGGAGAAACCCCAACGGTTAATGGGTTTATCAGTCGTTCAGCGTTTATCACTGATCCTGCAGGTGTGCCAAGTCCTTTTGATGCCTCGCCTATAGAATCAACTGGTGTGCTAAGTTTTGCCATGAAGTTGGTTAGTGCGCCCGCAACGGCCGATGCCACATGGTCAGTGAAGTTAGAAAGTAATGAAGGTGCAACAGCTGTGGAGTTGCCCATTACTGATAGCACTGAAGGACTCGCCCCAACGGTAGGCCAATGGCAGACTTATAGCTTTTCGCTTTCTTTGTTAGCGTCCAAAGGTCTGGATCTATCTGCTATCGATGTGTTGATGGTGTTCCCTGCATGGGGAAGCGGCAATGGTGCCGAGTATCTAATGGATGAAGTCAAGATTGCTCGACCTAATTCAAGTCTGCCCTCTTTGGTGGTCTTTACCGATAACG
The DNA here is from genome assembly GCF_002836275.1 of Shewanella sp. Actino-trap-3. Classification (NCBI taxonomy): domain Bacteria; kingdom Pseudomonadati; phylum Pseudomonadota; class Gammaproteobacteria; order Alteromonadales; family Shewanellaceae; genus Shewanella; species Shewanella sp. Actino-trap-3. Next base: position 130,040 of record NZ_PJCE01000001.1, read on the forward strand.
AAAACCCTGATTGGCCAATGTGGGATTGTTGCGGAGGCTCTACGCCTTCAGTCGTATCCGATGATGCGGAACATGGAATAGTGTCGGAGTTTACCATTGGCAGTGCACCGACAGTGATGGGTTATACCAATCGCACCGAGTTTGGTGGTTCTGGCACTGCGTTTGATGCCACCGCTATATACGAAAAAGGTTTGATCCAGTTCGATCTTAAAGTGGTCAATGCTCCGAATACCGCGGATGCACCTTGGTTGTTCAAGGTGGAATCAAATAATGGTGATTCGGCCGCTGAATTGGCGTTAACCGCGAGTGTTGAAGGACTTACTCCCAGTGCGGATTGGCAATCATTCAGTTTCCCCTTAGTGGATCTAGCGGCAGCAGGCCTTGATATCAGCGCGATTGATGTGTTGATGGTGTTCCCAGCTTGGGGGCTGGGTGAGGGCACCGTATATCGTATCGATAATGTAAAAATCTCACAACCCGGTGCAGACGGCCCTTCTACTGATAGTTTAACGCTGTTTGTCGATCAAATTGCCGATGCTTGGTCGATTTGGGATTGTTGTGCAGGCAGTACTCCTGAAGTCGTGTCTGACGACAATGAGCATGGCGCCGTCGCAGAATATGTGATTGGTGAGCAACCAACCGTCGTCGGCCTTTTCGCTGACGACGGGGTTTACTACGATGCCAGTGCTGCCGTCTCTACGGGAGTGGTTCGCTTTGAGATGAAAGTAGTCAGTGCACCAAGCGACCCGAGCGCGGAATGGAAATTCAAGATCGAATCTGGTGATGCAAGCACTTCAGCGGAGCTTAGCTTGTCAGGTAGTCTTGAAGGGATCAATCCGGTTGTTGGTCAATGGCAGACGTACACTTTTCCACTTCAAACACTAGCGGATGCTGGACTTGATTCCAGTGCAATTGATGTCTTGATGGTCTTCCCTTCTTGGGGCACAGGAAATGGCGCGGTATTCAGACTTGATAACGCCATCATAGGTACGCCTTGATTGATGAGGTGACAGTGCTCAATCAAATAAAACCAGTGGAATAAGACTGTTTCAATTCAAAGAATAATGAGGCATTTATGTGCGAACAAAAATTCAGACTCAATAGATTGTCAGCCGCCTTGGCCGCTATTATGGGCATAGCAATCGTCCCCAGTGCTTTCGCAGCAGAGGAAGTACCTGCGATTGATGAATCAACAATCGAAGTGATTGAGGTTCGAGGAATAAAGGGAAGCCTATACCGCTCCATGGATATTAAGCGTGGCTCAAATGGTGTGGTAGATGCGATCTCTTCTGAGGAGTTAGGTAAATTTCCAGATACCAACCTTGCAGAGTCATTGCAACGTATCACAGGGGTGACCGTCAGCCGTGCTAATGGGGAAGGTAGTCAGATCACCGTGCGTGGTTTTGGCCCTGAATACAACCTGATCACCGTAAATGGCAGACAGATGCCTGGTACAGGCTACACTCGTTCATACAATTTAGAAAACCTATCATCCGAAGGGGTTAAAACACTTGAAGTGGTTAAAACGGCTCGTGCTGAAACGCCGACAGGTGGACTTGGTGCTACCGTAAACATCGTTACCCAAAAGCCGTTAGATAATCCGGGGCAATCTTTTAACCTATCTGCTAAAGGGATTTATGATGAGTCCAATGAGCTGGGAGATGATATTACCCCTGAACTAGCGGCTGTTTACAGCAATACCTTTCTCGATGACGATTTTGGCATCATGGTATCGATATCACAGCAGGAACGTGATTTTCGTCAGCAAACAGCCAATGTTCAGGGGTGGATTGCCCAAACTGATAATAGCCGTTTGCCGGTTCTTTCGGGGAGTCAGGGCATAGACCACCGCCAAACGGATGCGGATGGCAACCCCATAGCACATTTCAAAGATGCCGATGGCAATGACATTGCACCATTTTTTATGCCAAGGGACATGAATTTCAGTATCAATGATGTTGAACGCGAACGTACCAATGGCATGGTGTCACTGCAATATAGCCCTATTGATAGTCTAGTGATCACCGCTGATTATACAGGCACCCGTGCACTAACTGCGACCAATGGTTATGGCTGGGGTATTTGGAACTCTTCAACAGATGGTTCACCGCTCATTGCCTATGAAATCGATGAGAATGGGACTGGGGTTTATTCGCAGACCCGTGGTGGCGATGGCTCATTTACTGCCGAGCGCAACACCACAGAAGTTAAAGCCGACAGTATTGGTTTAAATCTTGATTGGAGTGCTAATGACAATTGGCGCTTTGCCTTCGACTATCACGATTCATCGAATAAGATCGATAACGGTGCCGATAAAGGATTGGGCAGCGCTGGTCAGATTATCTTAGGTTCGGATCAGTTGACCTCTAAGGTTTATGACTACCGTACTGGCGATATTCCCCATTATTTGATCAACTGGAATAATGGGACTAACCAACTAGATCCTGGTGAGATTGACTCTAATTTTAGTCAGTTTATTCATTCTCCAGGTGAGAGTGATATTCAGCAGGCTCAGTTTAATACTAACTGGTACCCTGATTTTACTGATTATTTAGTTAAAGTTGATTTTGGCGCCTCTTACACTAAGCAGTCTATGTCCGGCACGACTGCATGGAGTGGCTTGCGTGGTGGCCCAGGTTTTAATCCATCTTACACAGAGATCTTCCCTGATGGCATGTTTCAGCTTAATGATGCTTCAGGCCTATTAGACGCTCTAGGGGGGGGGAGCATAAATCCTGACTACTATTATACCTTTAGTTTTGATGAGGCTATTGCACGTCAACTGGCTTACATTACCCCGGAGGTCGCGGGTGATAATTACTACTCAATCGACCCCTATATGGACGGGATTGATAGCTCAAGCCTAGTGGAAGAGGAAAGTCTGGCGCTATATTTGACAACCCAATGGGGTTTTGACATTGGTGATGTTGCTGTGAACGTAAATCTGGGTCTGAGATATGAACAAACGGATACATCGAGCACGGTTAAACAAAGGGTTGAAGAGCAAGTTGTTTGGGCGAGTCCTACAGAATGGATCATGAAGTATGTGGATGGTGGAGATGATAACTATTTCACCCAAACCGGCGATTATGATGTTTGGCTGCCTATGCTGGACATTGACGCCGAGGTGATGCAAGACGTTGTGGTTCGTTTTTCGGCAGGTAAAACTATTGCACGTCCGTTACTGGGTGACATGGTTGCTGGCAGAAGCCTAAGTGGTAGCCCTAAAATTGGTGCTCGCCGTGGAGGAAGTGGTAATCCTGGTCTTCTCCCTTTGGAATCGTTTAACTTAGATCTGTCTTTAGAATATTACTATGCCGATGCCAGTTATGCGGCCATTGGTCTATTCCATAAGGATGTAGATAACTTTGTCTCGCGCTCGACGTCACAAGTGACTATTGACGGTTTGAACGATGTCTATAATAGTCCGCGTTATCTTGAGACTATTACCCAGCTAGAGACTGCAGGCACCGCTGTCAATGAAAATACTATTTTCGAGCAAATGATTGCCAATGGTTATGGTAATGCAGATGGTCAGATTGCGGCATTAGACTCTGATCCTCTAATTGTCTGGGATCTAACCAGTCCAGTAAACAGTACTAGAAAATCAGTACAAGGGATTGAATTAGCGTTACAACATGTATTTGGTGAGTCGGGCTTTGGTCTTGGAGTCAATGGCACATTTGTCGAAGGCGATGTTGAGTTTGACCCTTACAGCTTAGCGCAGCAACAACCGCTTGAAGGCTTAGGTAATTCAGCTAACTTCCAAGCTTTCTATGAGAAGGATGGGCTATCGGTGAAGTTCACTTACGCTTGGCGTGATCGCTATCTGATCGGTGTGGGCCAATCTCAGGGTTCTGCTGATGCGCCGCCACAGTATGCCAAAGATTTTGGTCAGCTTGATGCGAGTATCAACTATGATGTTAACGAATATCTAACGGTATTCTTGGAAGGGATCAATATTAACAATGAAGTTGAGCAAGGCTACGGTCGATTTGAAGAGCAGTTCCTATTTGCTCGTCAGTACGGCAGCCGTTATGCGTTAGGTGCACGAGTATCCTTCTAACGCCTAATGTAGAGGAGTTATAAAGAGGTACACAATAAAAAAACGCTGAGCGCTTGCTCAGCGTTTTTTTTGCGAATTTCCCCAATATGGTGTGTGACTTTTTCGTTATCGTGTTTGTACTCTAGTCATTGAGAGTTTCACAGCTGCAATAGTTTTTCGTATTCAAGTTCAAGCCGTTGCTCGGCCTCAGCAATGGTTAATGTAAACATGGGGTTTTGCTAAAACCTTTCTGCGGATTTAACATGCCTTCCCCCCCCCCCCCCCCGATTGTTGGCTAAATATCAAACAATAACCTTCGCTTTATTTACCCTTTAAAAATAGTAATTGAAGATGGCCAGACCAAGACAAACTATCGTTAGCTTAGAATATACGCCTTACTATCACCGTTGTTTGCGTGTGGTGCGTAAAGCTTTTCTGTGTGGCATTGACAGCTCGACAGGTGATAATTTTGAGCATCGTACAGAATGGATGGCTACTCTCATTATTGAGCTGTCTATCATCTTTGCCATTGATATTTGTGCTTATGCATTCTTGTTAATAAGCCGGGAGTAACCATTTGCATGTGGTGATTAAAGTCGATGCAGACAAGGCTAAACACTGGTCAGATAAAGATGTACTTATGCAGTGGCATAAAGGCTTTAAAGACAAATTATTAACTCATAAGTATGTCAAAGGGGAAGACCTTAACCAATTTGAGCGTCAAACAGCCGATGAATGAATTATGTTAATTGATATCAGTTGGTTTATGCGCTCCTTGAGCGAGCCGATTGCTCGAATGGCTAACAAAGAAGGTAAGTGCACAGGCAGATTCTATTCGCCGCCATTCATGGCGCTCTCCCTTCGGGCCAGCTAAAGCTGTTCAAATTCATTCCCGATGAGGGCGGTTTAAATCTCAGGTGTTACTCGACGAAGCAGCTGTTCTGAGCTGTATGGCTTATGTTGACCATTTTTAATAGAAAGGCCTATCCGTGCCAAGATGGCCGCAACCCCTGAAACCTCTGATTACATCAGTATTCAACGTCGAATCAATTCAGCCATAAAAGGCGAGCAACCAACAGAGTTGTTACTTTTTGTGGGTAATGAGCACTTAAACATGCCTAATGGGTTAATGTTTAGTGTAAAAGACTACATTGAACTGGTCGAAGATATAGGCAGGATTATTCGAGAGGATAAACATGGCGCCATTAGTGCGGGTAACCAAAATATTCTTAATAGATTAAACATTGCTCCTGAAAACTGGTTAAAAATCACCACTGAATTTGACGGGTTATTCAAAGGTGCGGTAGGGGGGCTTTGCCTGCATTAACAGACATTGCTAGCATTTGGACCGAAAACGACGACAAAGTACAGCCAACTGCCAGCGCTGGCAGTGTGCATAAACAATCACGTCTTAATCCCACAAAACCATTTTCTACTTGATTGATATCAAGCTTTTCTGTTGTATTGATTCTAGCTAATGAGTCATTTTGTGGCTATTGAGTGAACATTTTTTAAATCATGCGGTTGAATCTGTTCGTTTAGAAAATGATAGTAGGTGTTGGCAACTCAAAACGAAAGGAGTTATGTGTTACCTTAAAAATGGGTGGCATATTTTAATTGAGATAGTGATCTTATGCTCTTGGTTAAGAGCATATCATGAGCTCTGTTCACCCTGACTGAGTAAACTAGACCATATATGGCTTGATTATTGTTACTATTGTGCCATGAAATAAATGGCAACATAGGCTGAAAACTCCACATTAATGCCAGTAGAAGCAATCATATTCTGCACGTCCCATCATATCCTGCACATATAGACAAGAATTAACCTAAGGGGTCTTTTAGAATGAACAAAGGAAAGAATAGCGGCAGTCTTAATTTGCCAGTTGACACTTTCAGTAGCCACACCCCTACACCAACATCAGTTTCGCACTCCATACCCACGGGTTTCGTTTGCGTGCGCGGCGCCCGAGAGAACAACCTGCAGAACGTCGACGTTGATCTGCCCCGGGATTCGATAGTCGCCTTCACTGGGGTGTCCGGCTCCGGCAAATCCTCCTTGGCCTTTGGCACCATTTTCGCTGAGGCCCAGCGACGTTTCTTCGAGTCCGTCGCGCCGTACGCCCGGCGTCTGATCCAGCAAGGCCATACGCCTCAGGTGGACGAAATTACTGGATTGCCGCCAGCCGTCGCACTGCAGCAGCGCCGAGGTACACCCAACTCACGCTCAAGCGTAGGCACAGTCACCACCCTATCGAACTCCCTGCGGATGCTTTATTCCCGAACAGGAATCTACCCTGATGGGGCTTTGCGCCTCGAGTCGGACTCCTTCTCACCCAACACCGCCATGGGCGCCTGCCCTAAATGCCAGGGACTCGGAACCGCACACACCGTCACCGAGGCATCGCTGGTGCTCGACCCTTCACTGAGTATCCGCGAAGGCGCCGTCACGGCTTGGCCTGGAGCGTGGCAGGGTAGGAACCTGCGCGACATTCTGACTGCGCTCGGCCATGACGTGGACATACCTTGGAATCAGCTGTCCCGCGCCGATCGCGATTGGATCCTGTTCACCGAGGAACAACCCGTGGTCGACATCATGCCGGAGCGGGAACGGCCCCGGCCCTACAAGGGAAAGTTCTGGAGCGTGCAAAGTTACGTGATGCACACGCTCGCCGATTCAAAAAGCGCTTCGGTGCGTAACCGTGTACTGAAATATGTCGAATCTGGGCCGTGCCTAATATGCGCGGGCAGCGGACTGCGCAGCGAAGCACTCGCCGTTACCTTTAACGGCCGCACCATAGCCGAGCTCAACAGCTTGTCGCTCATCGAGCTCCGCCGCGTGCTTGACCGTCCGGCGGCTGCCAATACCCCGGGTGCGACTATCACCAATGATCTCACTCGCCGCCTCGTCGTGCTGCTCGATCTAGGCCTCGGATACCTGAGTCTAGGCCGTGCAACACCCACTCTATCTCCTGGTGAAATGCAGCGACTGCGCATTGCCACCCAGCTGCGCTCTGGGCTCTTCGGCGTAATCTACGTACTCGACGAGCCCTCCGCTGGGCTGCACCCGGCTGATGCCGAGCCGCTCCTCTCCGTACTCGACGAGCTCAAATCTAGCGGTAACTCAGTTTTTATCGTGGAACACAATATGGATGTGGTGCGCCGCGCCGACTGGGTCATCGACGTCGGCCCGCGTGCGGGAGAGCAGGGCGGAGAGGTCCTCTACAGCGGACCGACGGCGGGACTCAAAGAGGTACCCGCCTCGATCACGCGAAAATTTCTCTTTGCAAGCGAGCGCCCCGTTCCGGCCGCACGCGAGCTGCGACAACCGCTCGGCTGGCTTGGCCTGACGGGGATAACCCGCCATAATCTACGCGGCCTCGACGCTGAGTTTCCGCTCGGCATACTGACCGCGGTCACGGGTGTCTCGGGCTCAGGCAAGTCCACTCTAGTGAGTCAGGTACTCGCCGAGGCCGTTGGCCTGCACCTTCATCCTGATCTGGACCCCAGTGCTGGGATCGCATCCACTGCCTCGGCGATCAAGGATAAGGATGATCAACCCGAGCCTAAACCCGTCGAAATCACCACGGTTGAGGCGATCACCGGGGCGGATCTTATCGATCGACTGGTGCGCGTTGACCAGAAACCGATCGGTCGTACACCGCGATCCAACCTCGCCACCTATACCGGCCTGTTCGATGCCGTGCGCACCACATTCGCCGCTACCCCCGAGGCTCGGAGCCGAAAGTTCGGTGCCAGCCGGTTCTCGTTCAACGTGCCGGGCGGCCGCTGCGAGACTTGCCTTGGCGAGGGATTTGTGGCGGTCGGTCTGCTTTTTTTGCCTGGCAGTTACACGCCCTGTCCCGATTGCGACGGCACGCGGTACAACCCTGAGACCCTCGAGGTGACATACTGTAACAAGAATATAGCCGAGGTGCTGGGGCTTACCGTGGATGCGGCAATGGTGTTTCTCGCCGATGTGCCCTCGGCGTTGCGTAGCCTTAAGACCCTTAGTGAGGTGGGGCTCGGCTACCTGCGACTAGGCCAACCCGCCACCGAGCTTTCCGGAGGCGAGGCGCAGCGCATCAAGCTCGCGACCGAGCTGCAGCGGGCACGCCGCGGGCATACGCTGTACGTTCTCGACGAGCCCACAACCGGGCTGCATCCTGCCGACGTGCTACTGCTGCTCACCCAGCTCAACCGGCTCGTCGATGCCGGCAATACCGTGATCGTGGTCGAACATGATATGGACGTGGTTGCCGCCGCCGATTGGGTTATCGACATCGGCCCCGCAGGCGGTGACAAGGGAGGCAGCATAGTGGTCGCCGGCACGCCCCATGCCGTGGCCGCCCACCCGGCGAGCCGAACTGCGCCCTACTTGGCCCAGTGCATCTCTACCACCTGAGTTTACTGCCTGTCGTGGCAAATTCAGCAGACCTGACGCGACGGGCCCCCAACCCCCGCGCCAGTTCATAAGCCGCAATGGATCCCACGCAGACTTGCTGAGTATGATGTGGGTCAATTAACATGGCCAGACCAAGACAAAAAATCGTTAGTTTAGAAGATACGCCTTATTATCACGGTTGTTCGCGTGTGGTGCGAAAAGCTTTTCTGTGTGGCATTGACAGCTCGACAGGTGATAATTTTGAGCATCGGCGGGAATGGGGTGATTCTCGCATACTAGAGCTTGCCACCATCTTTACCATTGATATTTATGCTTATGCACTCTTTATAATGAACAGGGAGTAATCACATGCATGTAGTCATAACCGTCGATGCAGATAAGGCTAAATACTGTGCATGTCAATAATATGGCTGCCCAGCCTCGCTGGCTAAATATTAAACACTAAAATTTCATTTACGAAACAAGCGAATTTATATTTAAAACAATATAGGAATTGATTTAATTGACATTTTTCTGATTCAGCAATAAGGGAATTTAAGTAAGCAATTGTGGGTTTTATGTTAGATTAACCTACCTACCAACCAATCGAAATTAAACGACTAATTTTATATTGAACACGAGATACTTGGGTTCCTATTTTTAACAACACCCTCCATCCGCCACATTTCTGTTTGGCGAAAGAGCATAGATGTGAATTCGGTCATTTCTTTTTAAAAAGCAAAAACAAGCGTGGTGCGCTCAGTCACCGTAGCCTGAGTAGTATAGACGGCTCAATATTCCCGCAGAAAACGGGCTTAACATAAGCAAATATTTTGATTACTTTTTTTTACGGTAAGCTAGGGTCATAGCAAGCCCTGAGTCAATATTGTCAACACTGGGGTGTAAAGGCGGCAAAGCGTTCCGTGTTAGCAAACACAGGCTATATGGCTAAGCGTTTAAAGCTTATTCTTTGTGGCATATCTTTATCGATAATATGAAACAGTTTGAAGCCTGTGGGCATATAGTAGCCCAGCCGTCGGCTGTGCCGATCTAGCATTATCTATAGCAATATCGTATGGACATAAAAATTATCGTGTTAGCCGATTACTAAGGGGCGTTAGGCTATGATGATTGAGTTTTATTGTGGTAAATCTTTGAGGCAAAGCTAACTCACTTTTACCTCAAAAGACTTATCCAGGTATTAACTGGCATTAGGCAGGATGCTCTTGCTTAGTAATAAGCCTGCACTAGGCCAATAACGCAGGCTTACAAAATGAAGGTGGCGACTTTCTTGCTCAAATCTGTTGCACGGTCTTTGAGCATTTTAGCTTGGTTTAGATGGGTCATAGCCGATGAGGTGATCTGATCGGTGACATCTTTTATCGCGACTGTATTCTTCGTTATTTCGCTCGTCACCTGTGTTTGCTCTTCTGCTGCTATGGCAATTTGTCCCGCCATGTCAGAAATCACATTCACCGCTTGGGTGATCTCTTCGATAGCTTGTGCTGCAGCGTTAACATCATCAACACTGTTACTCGCCAATCCCTTACTACTATCCATCAAGTTAACTGCTTGTTTCGTGGTATTTTGCAAGGTTTCGATAGTGGTATAAATCTCTGCGGTAGAGTCTTGAGTTCGGTGGGATAACACTCGCACTTCATCTGCAACGACAGCAAAACCTCGACCTTGTTCACCAGCACGTGCAGCTTCAATGGCCGCATTGAGTGCCAATAAGTTAGTTTGCTCTGCAATCCCCTGAATCGTAGTTAAAATGCCAGAAATTGCTTGTGCATGAACGCTTAATTCACCCATCACTGTCGTGTTTTCATCAACTTCCGATGCTAATGAATTAATGGTGGTGCGGGTTTTATCGACCAAAGCTTTACCTTGAGTACTGCTTTGGGCTGATTGCTGCGCCGCCGCGGCTGTACTTTCAGCATTAGTAGCAATTTCCTGAGTTGCGCTCGACATTTCGGTAACTGCAGTGGCAACCATTGCCACTTCTTGTTGTTGGCGTTGTAGTTCATCGACACTAGATTGGTTTGTGAGCAGACTCTGCTCTGCATCTAAATTCAGTTCGGTCGCCAGTTGACGAATATGGCTGATCAGTTGATGTTGACTGCTCACAAAGCGGTTAAAGCTGTCTGCTAGCACGCCGACTTCATCTTGACTGTCGACTGTGATGCGTTGGGTTAAATCACCATTGCCGTCAGCGATGCGTGATAAGGCTTGAGACACTCGGCTTAATGGCCCAAGTAACAGGCTTAATAACCATGAAATCGCTAGCACACTGATAATTAATACTAATATAGCCAGCCCTAATTGGGTTAACATTAAACTGGTCAGTGGTGCTTCTAGAGTTAGTTTGTCGAGTACAAAAACGAGTTGCCAATCGGTGTTAGGGATCTCAACACCCCATAGCAGTTTATCTCGGCCTTCAGAGTCAAAATAAGCTGAAGCAAATTGACCTGACTGGCGGCTCGATTGGATTAATTGACTGTTTAGCTGAGCGTCAATATCGGTAACTTTGCCCATCAATTTACTTGAATCTTTATAGGCAATTACGGTACCGTCTTTATGCATCATGATGGCATAGCCGTTGGCTGGCAGCGACATTTCGTTGACGCTATCCACTAAACTGGCAATCGATAAATCACCACCGACAACGCCATTGCGGGTCGGTTGAGCCATAGTGACGATCGGTACTTTAATGGCCACACCCATGTAAGGCTTGGTCATAATTGGCCCGCCTGCTTGTTGCGTTTGACGGTACCAAGGACGGGATCTAGGATCGTAGCCGGTACGATCAATGCTCGGATCTGCGTCGACCATGACGCCATTGCTGTTACCGAAATAGGCCAGCTGAAAATCGCCGGAGATTTGTGCTTGCTGCAAGGCATTGAGCGCATCACCTTCGACCTTAGTGGCGACAGAAGAGATGACTCGTTGGCGATCAGCCAACCATTCTCCAATTCGCATCGCTTGTTGTTTACCAGATTGGTTTACCTGATCAACACTACTTTGCAGTAACAAGGTTTTTTGGGTGGAATAGCTGTGCCACGATAGCAGTCCAATGACAACCGCAAGGGCGAGGACAACCGATAACAATATCTTTTTCTTTAGTGAATATGACTTCATATTGAGTGCTAATACTGTTGTTGAATTAAATTGAAAAACGGAAATAAATACAGCCATTTGGTAGCTGAATTTAGAATGTGAATGGAGATGGAGAACCATCTGAATCGTGTAATTATTTTCGCATACATAATAAAAAAACGAAATAAAAGTCAATGATTTACAGTGTAACCTTGATCTGTGTAGCGATTAATCAATATGATTGACTAATTAAGAATATTTATTTGTAGTTGAAATATCAGCCAATGTAAAACCCCGCAACTATATAAATCTCACTTGTAATATCCTTGTTTGAAATCGTTACATCTAGTGTGTTGACACTCAACGGGATTAAAACCCAGTCGCCCAAGAATTCTGGTCAACATTTAACCATTACTCTTGTCTTTAGTTACCTTTATTGACTTGTAGGTAATGAATGATGGTCTTATATTGTGCCAAGGTGTGGGATGCTAGCCAACACCGAGGAAGCCTCGTTGTCTTCGCCTTATTCTCATCGCTCTTATAACAACATTGATAAAAGTATCCATCACCATCCTATAAACTGCAGGTTGATAGTCAGCTATATACGCTCTATGGGTGAGTTATGCTGGCGCCAGCCGTTAACTGATGTGGCATCACAAGTGAGCATCATTAGACACAATATTGCGTTAGAATCTTGCATTAGAATCATGCGTTAGAAGAGCTCATCGAAATGCTCTACGGGTTTGAAATTGCTGTGGGTGATGCTTTGGAACCCATTCAAACGCAAAGAAGGGATGACTCAGACGGGCAAGAGTCTAGTCAATTGGCGTTTTGCTCAAGCGTAAAAATATTTAGCATTAGACTGAGTCCTATCTAATCGGAAAAGTCACACTAAATTAGATCCCGTACACCCAATAACACATCTTTCAACTAGATCCCTTTGGTGTACTGATTTGATATGGTGGGTTGTACCTGCTCCGTAATCCTCTCAATTGCTGCTTGATCACCTGCAATCAATCTGCGTAATGCCTCGATAAAATCAGCTTTTGACCCATTGATCTGTGTGGATGTTTTAATATCTCGTAAATCCACCAACAGGCTAGTGAACTTGCCGGCCAAGTCAGCGACAATATCCAAATTCAGGAAGTTGTGATTGTTGTATAAACTATTGTGTGAACCCTTTTGTTTATCAATAATAAAAGCATGGTCCTTCAGATTGATGATTGATGCATGCTTAGCGCACTTCGGCAGGCACTGGTTATCTATTTTATCTTTTTTACAACCGGTGACTTGGTGGAAAAAACACTGGCGGCTGGTCATTAATAATGTGGGATGATAAATGCTGTAATGTAGCTCGAAAGCTTCTGGGCATTTAATCGATCTGATTTGCTTTCGTGCGAGTTCGTTCGAGATAAAAGCGCCGCTACAATGAAAAGTCCGTTTTAGCGCTTCAAGACTAAACGAGTTACTCAGGTTGAGTTGGGGGCCTGCTATCCAGTCAATATTGGCTTTAAATGCTTCAAACCCGATACCAGTATTATTAGCCACAATATGTTTAGGCTTGACGGCTTTAAGCAGGGCAACGGCTTGGGAGAAGTCATCGCCAATAAGGATTGATGGAAACCAAGGAACCAGATTTGGATTGTCGTTAAACAATTTAACCAGCCGATTGAAGTGCTTGCCTATCTTTTCGGGTATTAGGTAATAGCAAATGTCAGCGATTTCACCCAGTTCAATGTCTTTGTCACTTGCAATCAATACTACCAGCTTTGCTGCGCGGACTTCCTTTGAGCTGGCGTTAGATTCTAAAACAATACTGGGTACTTGAACGTCTTCAATGAGTGTTTTGCCACCATTTAATTTGTGTTCAATTTGGCGTTTAAGTTCAGTTATCAACTTATACGACAGGTTGGTGCCATCAGTGAAACGTTCAAAATCAAGTTGTTCAATCCGGTACTTATCATTATTGAAACTGCTGAAGCGTTTGGTTAATGTTGCTTGGTCAATCGAATGGGATGCCGGTTGTTTATGGGTGTCAACGCGAATGGAAAAGCCTTTATCATCAGCAGTAACATCGACGTCAAGCTGACCATTTTCTTGGGTGATAAACGTAAACTCAAGCGGGATTTTATCTATGACCATGCTGCTCGTTAGTTTATCTAGCGTCTGGATAATATCTGTTTTATCGTCGTAAATTTTCTGCTTCACCGCATCGATTTCGACCGTGCTTTTTGCATTGGTAAGTTGGATAAAATAATCGTTACTATTGTCACGCGGGTTATCAATAAACATATCTTTATTGATATTGTTATTGAGATAACCATCGGTAAAATCACGATTAAAAACTTGATATAAATTAATTTTTTCATCAACAAGTGGTTGGTTTTGCTCGTATCGCTGTAATTGCTTACGCCAAGTATTCACCACAGTGTACACATAATGAGGCTTCTTGATCCGACCTTCAATTTTGAGTGAATCTACTCCAGCCTCAACAAGCTCAGTAAATTGGTGATAAGCAGAGTTATCTTTCATGTTGAGAGGGAATTCTTTAGCCGCTTTTGCAGGTTGATAGGCGTCGCGGCAGGGTTGGCTACAACGTCCTCGGTTGCCTGAATTACCGCCATGAACGGAGCTGATATAGCAAAGCCCTGAGAAACTGATGCAGTTTGAACCGTGTACAAAAACCTCCGTCGCCATATTCAAGGCGTGCGACACTTGAGTTAGGTCGCGGATCTCGTCAAGGGTTAACTCGCGTGAAAGATTGGTTCTGCTCGAGCCTAATTGATGTAAAAACTCGATTTGGCCACTATTGTGAGTAGTGACCTGAGTCGAAGCATGAATGTCTAAGCTCGGAAAGTAATGACCAAGAATGTAGAACAACCCCAAATCTTGAACGATAACGCCGTCTATATCAGTATTCACTAGGCGGTTTAACAGCCTAAATAACGCCGGAATTTCCGTTTCAATAATGATGATATTCAGGGTGAGATACATCTGACAATCGTGCTTGTGTGCTAATGCAAGTAGAGGGTTGAGCTCATCAAAGCTGACATTTATCGCTCGATTTCTTGCATTGAAGTTATCTAAACCAAAATAAACCGCATCTGCGCCAGCAACAATGGCTGCTTTAATGGCTTCAATATCGCCGCCAGGGGCAAGTAGTTCGATTTTTTTATTCACTGAAATAACTCGGGTTAACGAAAGGGGACTGCTTTTACAACAGCGGCGTATTTTACGGGGTGAGAAGCCGCATGTCTATGCGACCACACAGATGGTGACCGCGATGGGTCAATCAAGTTGACATTATATTGCCAACCACAATTATCGGTGAACTTTTAACCACTGTTTTGGTTTTTTGTTACCTTTATTAACTTGCTGGCAATGAATGATGGCCAGACCAAGACAAACAGTCGTCAGTTTAGATGACTCGTCTTATGATCACCGTTGCTCACATGTTATCCATAAACCGAATGACAAGCTTTAGCGAAACCGCCAGCGTTAACAACTTCGGTGAAATAGTGCAGTGCTTTAAGAACTCTGTGCATAACCAAAAGGAATGAAGTTAATCATTAATATTCATTTTTTTTATCATTTGAGCAAGCGTAAACTCTCAATATCAACTAAAAAATCGATATTTGAAACGAAATGTTATCTCCATTAAATACCCATAGCGCCTTTTTGAAGGGCAAAACAACCTTAATCGTCCAAGTGAGTGGTCTATGTTTATTTGCTTGGCTATGTCAGTGGGCGGCTCACTCGGTTCATTCTGTTATTCCAGGAAGCGTTATTGGCTTAGGCGTATTATTGATATTATTATCTTGCCAATGGCTACCCGAAAAAGTCGTCAACCAAGGCTCGGCATGGTTAATTGGCGACTTACTTTTATTTTTCATTCCGCCCGTTGTCGCGGTTACCAAATATAAATCAATACTAGAAAACTATGGTGCTGAGTTGATTATGTGCATGTTACTGGCCAGTACCAGTGTGCTATTAGGTACGGCTGTTATCGTTGACAAGTTATTTAAGTTTGAACGTAAACAACGTCTAAACACCATTTCCTCACAGCGCTCACACCTTAAGTAACCGCTCTTTCAAATTGAATTTAATGGGTAGCAACAATGAACGATTCATTATTAGGCGCTTTGTGTTTATTACTCACATTGGCAGGATATTACCTCAGTAAGCGGCTTTATTTACGCCAACAACGGGTTTGGTTTGCCCCCATTATCATGGCCCCGACGATTATTTTGTTGACCGTGGTTATATTTCAAATTCCACTGGTCGATTACTTTCAATTTACCCATTGGCTGCCCGCTTTACTGGCACCTGCCACGATTGCATTTGCGGTGCCCATTTATCGTGAACGGCTACTAATCAAACGTTATCCGTTAACGATAAGCCTTGGGGTAATGGCTGGGTTATGTTTAGGCGTTGGATCCTCATGGTTGATTATCCATTTCACCAATATGCCGTCAGCGCTTTCTCGTAGTTTAATCGTAAGATCGGTATCAACCCCGTTTGCCATAGAAGCAACAAGTGCATTTGGTGGCATACCGGAATTAACCGCAATGTTAGTGTTAGTCACAGGTATTATGGGAATGCTGATTTGTGAGCCCCTTTTTAAAGCGGCTAAGATACAAAGCAGCTTAGCGAGGGGGATTTCTTTAGGGGCATCTGCACATGGCGCTGGAGCGGCTAAAGCGAATCAAATTGGTCGGGAAGAAGGGGTTATCGCCAGTTTAACCATGATTTTTACCGGTATTGCCATGGTTATCACCGCGCCCTTATTTGCGTTACTGTTTTAGCTCACCTCAGAGCGGTTTAAGCCATTACTGTGAGTGGCGCGGTCTAAAAATTTATGTATTAAAACAAGAGTGTGGAATGGGTTGATCCATTCGTCGCTATTAGGTCCCATTCCACATTGATTGTGGGTTCTATTGCTAAACAGGCCATACAACGCGAACAGCTATAACAGAAAAAAGTTGATGGGTTCGCTTGTCCTGATTTAACAATGGATCACCCATTGTTGCGCTTTCTTCTCGCTTGGCAAAACACCTTGTGTCTGCTGGGGGTAAACTGCGAAATAAACTTTGCGTCTTCAAATCAGTGAAGTCATTACCATTGTGTTATTTTATCGCTCCGTTAAGCACTATTACGGCTAATTTTTTGCCGTTACTCCACCAAAGAATGTCCTGAACTCTTCAGTTATACCGTCAGATATTGCTTGCCCGCTGCTGAATCGGCTTCAATCTGCCATGATACGTTGATTAAAATCAAACGTTCTATGCTATGTATGTCTGCATTTTTCATCAATACCCATGTTGAGTCGACTGTAAAAGTTATTAACACATGAAGACGCTTTGTGAGCAAAAGAATGGCAAGTTTGATATGGAACCGGTGAAATATTCATATTTTGCTTATATGCCTCATCTTTGAACTCGATGAGAGGTTAAGTAAATTATCTGACAATGAGCCCAAATCGTTTCAGACTTAATACTACTCTGATGTATGCTTCGCACTTCGCTTGACGATACGTTGTGCGTTAAAATCAAAAAAGGATCCATTTGATGTGGTTACAACGAGAATTGACTCTTAAGACACAGCGGCGAGGATTTCATTTAATTACCGACGAAGTGATCACACAGCTGCCCGAGCTGAGATCCATAAATGTTGGATTATTACATGTGTTTATTCAGCATACCTCTGCATCACTAGCGATTAACGAAAATGCAGATCCCACTGTTCGTGGCGATATGGAGCGGTATTTTAATGTACTCGCACCAGAAGGTGCGGCATACTTCCAGCATACAGATGAAGGTGCTGATGATATGCCTGCTCATATTAAGTCGACGTTGATAGGTGTTAGTCAGACTATCCCTATTACTAACGGGCACCTGAATCTTGGCCTTTGGCAAGGTTTATATTTATGCGATCATCGCGATCATGCTTGTTCGCGCACCATTATTGTCACGTTGCAAGGTGAATGATTTAAAAGATTAAATGGCAATGTTAAGGAAACCGTGCTGGATATTTTATATACATATTTCACGTTCAACCATGACTTTACTTGTGTCTGTAAATGTAAAGATGTTAAATTTAGGCATCAAAGGTAGATGGGTAAAATATGCAATTTTACCAGCGCAGTTTTAGCATAATATTTTGGCATATTATTTTGCCTATAAATGTTTTATATATAAAAAATGGCCCTAAAATCCAAAAATAAATTACGCATAATAATAGGTGGGTTAACGTGATATCTGTATATTTGGTTGATGACCATGAACTCGTGAGAACGGGGATCCGTCGTATTTTGGAAGATGAGCGTGGTATTAAAGTCATCGGTGAAGCACCTGATGGAGAAACCGCGGTACAGTGGTCTCGACAGAATGAAGCAGATGTCATTTTAATGGACATGAATATGCCAGGTATGGGGGGATTAGAAGCTACTCGTAAAATTTTGCGATACCAGCCCGATGCAAAAATTATTGTATTAACTGTACAAACTGAAGATCCATTTCCGACAAAAGTGATGCAGGCGGGTGCCTCTGGGTATTTAACCAAAGGGTCTACTTCACCTGAAGTATTACGCGCTATTACTCAAGTAGCTCGAGGTCAACGTTACTTGTCGTCAGAAATCGCCCAGCAAATGGCTCTCAGTCAATTTAACCACTCTGATGAGAACCCATTTAGCAGTTTATCTGAACGTGAGTTGCAAATCATGATGATGATAACCAATGGCGAGAAAGTTAATGATATTTCTGAAAAATTAAATTTAAGCCCGAAAACCGTCAACAGCTATCGTTATCGGTTATTTGCTAAGCTTGGGATCGGCGGAGATGTTGAGTTGACCCGTTTAGCTATCCGTTACAAAATGCTCGATACAGGTTCATTTTAGTCGGGAATACGTTATTCCTCGCAACGCATTAAGTAGCTTTAATCATGTCCAGTGGTTTTAACGCCAAATCCTTTTTAAAAAATGTTACCTCAGCGCCTGGGGTTTATCGTATGTACGATAAGCGCCAACAGGTTATTTATGTTGGTAAGGCCAAAGATCTTAAAAAACGTCTTAGCTCCTATTTTCGAGTCAATATACCCAACATTAAAACCCAAGCATTGGTATCGCATATCGATCATATTGATGTGACCGTTACCCATAGCGAAACCGATGCGTTATTGCTTGAAAACGATTATATCAAACAGTACATGCCCAAATACAACGTACTGCTTCGTGATGATAAATCGTACCCGTATATTTTGTTAAGTGGCCATAAACATCCTCGATTGGCATATCACCGTGGTCCCAAACGTGAAAAAGGTCATTACTTTGGCCCTTACCCTAATGGTGGTGCAGTGCGCGAGAGTTTGCATTTAATGCAAAAATTGTTTCCTATCCGCCAATGCGATGATTTGTACTACAAATCGCGATCTCGCCCTTGTTTACAATATCAATTAGATCGTTGTAGTGCGCCTTGTGTCGGAATTGTCAGTGATGAGGAATACAGCGAGCAGGTTAAATTAGCCAGTCTATTTTTACGCGGTAAAGACAAGCAAGTGATATCGCAATTGGTGGCAAAAATGGAAATTGCTGCCATTGATATGGAATACGAACGCGCGGCACAATATCGCGACCAAATCACCGCTTTAAGGCGGGTTGCAGAGCAGCAGGAAGTATCGAATCAGAAAGGGGATATGGATGTCATTGGCGTCGACTATGCCTCTGGTATTGCGTGTTTTCACCTATTGTTTATCCGCGACGGCAAAATCTTTGGCAGTCGCAGTTATTATCCTTCTGTACCTGCAGAAACTGCAATCGAAGAGGTGTTGTCGTCATTTTTAGGCCAGTTTTATCTCAATGCCGATATCCAACGTACCATTCCCAAAGAAGTCATCCTCAGTCATCACTTTGACGGCATAAAAGAGTTGCAAGCCTCTATTGAACAAGCACTAGATAAAAAGTTTGAATTAAAAACGCAAGTGCGTGGTGATCGGGCCAATTTTTTACGCTTAGCCATGACTAATGCCAGTAATGCTGTTGCCACGAGATTGTCCCATAAAAATACCGTTGAACAACGGTTCCTATTACTTGAAGAAGCACTTGAGCTTAATGAGCCTATTAAGCGGATGGAGTGTTTTGATATTAGCCACACTATGGGCGAAAGTACTGTGGCCTCGTGTGTGGTGTTTAATCGAGAAGGGCCGCATAAAGCCGATTATCGCCGTTATAATATTACCGGAATTACCGGTGGCGATGATTATGCTGCTATGGAGCAAGCGATAAGCCGTCGATTCGATAAAATTGATAACAATGGCAAAGTACCTGACTTGGTCTTTATCGATGGTGGCATCGGCCAATTAAGAGTGGCGCAAACTATTGTTGATGAGAAGTGTGTCAATATTGATCATCCGCCATTACTCATTTGTGTGACCAAAGGCGAAGGGCGCAAAGCCGGACTCGAAACCTTCACCGTTGGTGGCAGTGAACAAACCTTTGAACTCCCGAGTGATTCGCCTGCATTTCATTTAATGTTACACATCCGTGATGAGTCACATCGATTTGCGATTGCCGGACATCGTAATAAACGCCAGAAAACACGTAACACCTCTACATTAGAATCTATCGCCGGAGTGGGTCCTAAGAGGCGTAAAGCCTTGTTGCAACATTTGGGTGGAATACAAGAAGTCAAAGGCGCTAGCGTGACTGAATTGACAAAAGTACCCGGAATTAGCTTAGAAATGGCACAAACAATCCATGATACATTGCGAGGGGGCTAAATTTAAGGCAAAATTGGCGCTGCTTCTGACAATTTGGTCTTTTTATGCCGTTTAATTTACCTATTGCACTGACATTATTTCGTATTGCTTTGTTGCCCGTTTTCATAGCCGTTTTCTATTTACCTTACTCATGGGCACCATTTGTTTCAGCATTTATTTTTTGGTTGGCTGCACTGACCGATTGGTTAGACGGTTATGCCGCTCGCAAACTAGGTCAGCTAACCCGATTTGGCGCTTTTTTAGATCCTGTTGCCGATAAAGTCATGGTGTCGACAGCATTAGTGTTGTTGGTTCAGCAAAATGATAATATGTATTTAACCTTAGCTGCATTGTTTATGATTGGCCGAGAGATTGTGATTTCTGCATTACGTGAATGGATGGCCGAAATTGGCAAACGTGGTGTGGTAGCCGTTTCTTGGATTGGTAAATATAAAACTGCCGCGCAAATGGTTGCCATTACTGGATTAATTTGGAAACCGACGCCTTTGCTAACCGATGTTGCCTTTGGGTTGTTTTATATTGCGGCCGCACTGACGTTCTGGTCGATGATAAGTTATATTTCAGCAGCTTGGAATGATTTAACTGCTGAATAGCATAATAATACTTCAATAAGATTATTTAGTGCGCAAACAGTCATAATTGCGTAAATCAACAATTGACACTCGAGGTTAATTCGGTAAAATGCCTCCCCGTAGACAAGTGACGAGTTAACAGTAAGGCTTAGGTTTTTGTTAACTAACACATCTCTATAGTATTAGTTCGATAAGATAAGTTGAAAGACGATACCTTTCTTACATATACAATAAAGCATTAAAACGATTGAAATGCGACATTAGCTCAGTTGGTAGAGCGATACCTTGCCAAGGTATAGGTCATCGGTTCGAACCCGATATGTCGCTCCAATTTCTTATCTTATCCGATGGATTAGAATTTGGTATAAGTATGGCGCGATGGCAGAATGGCTATGCTACGGATTGCAAATCCGTCTATCTCGGTTCGACTCCGGGTCGCGCCTCCACAAAATTTTAATGGTTACTTTTAGTAACGGTTAAAACAACACTTTGCCCGAGTGGTGGAATCGGTAGACACAAGGGATTTAAAATCCCTCGCTGAATAAGCGTGCCGGTTCAAGTCCGGCCTCGGGTACCATCATTTACATACGTAAGTATGGTGTAAAAAAGCCTCAACATTAGTTGGGGCTTTTTTATGTCTGAAATTTAGTGATAAAGAATAAAGATGAAATCCCTCACGCTCTTGTTGAGCATCAGGCGTGTCAGTTCAAGTCCGGCCTCGGGTACCATCATTTACATACGTAATTCTTTGTAATAAAGAATGGTGCAAAAAAGCCTCAACATTAGTTAGGGCTTTTTTATGTCTGAAATTTGATCGTCAATGGTAACAAACGTTAGCAACGCTGAGAGCGATAAAAGCGAACGAGCCTAGATACTAGAGCGGACTTCGTCCTGCTAGTTCGCTACGCGGCTATAAGAGCGGGTGATTCGGATAGTAGTTAGGTTCTCTGGTTTCAGTGAGTCACGGCGAGACTTCTGTTTGCGGCGTGTTGTGCCTAGATACTAGGGCGGACTTCGTCCTGCTAGTTCGCTACGCGACTATAAGAGCGGGTGATTCGGAGTAGTTAGGTTCTCTGGTTTAAGTTAGTCAGAGCGAGACTTCTGTTTGATGTGGCCACAGAATGTCAGCCAGACGCCTTGCCCGGCTCACCAATTTAGTTGCAAAGAGTCTTCAACGATCTCAAACTCTGAGCTGAATTTGTTAATTTTCAAATCAATAAAGCTAACTCTTTTTTGCCCGACGTGAAGTCGTATGAAGCGTTGTTCACCACGATAAGAGTGAACCATCTGTATCACCAGATGACCCTATGGCTCTGAATAAAGTAGCGAGCCAGACAATGTAACGAAGTCCATTGGACGGGAACAGAATCGTGAGAGGACGTTCTTCCTGATAACCACAATCGGGTGAGTGCTAGGGAGTCAGTATGATGAACATATGTGAATCCACGAAAGGTGCGTTATACGAGAAGCAGCGGAAGTGGTTTATACGCTGTGGCCAAAAAGGCAACGAGAGCTGGAAAGAGATTGGGCAATGCTCTTTCGTGATCATATAGCTCTTCGCACTAGAGTGGGCATCTAAACTGACATTACGCTTCATACGGAACACGGTAAGCCTGAATCGCTTCCATTGGGAAAGTTATCTGTGAAGATAGCCGATAGTGGTGCAGGTAAAGGAGGCT
The DNA here is from genome assembly GCF_002836275.1 of Shewanella sp. Actino-trap-3. Classification (NCBI taxonomy): domain Bacteria; kingdom Pseudomonadati; phylum Pseudomonadota; class Gammaproteobacteria; order Alteromonadales; family Shewanellaceae; genus Shewanella; species Shewanella sp. Actino-trap-3. The sequence goes on from NZ_PJCE01000001.1 coordinate 152,588, forward strand.
GGAGAAAGCCAATGCTGCATTGTAATGATGCAGATACAGACCTTGTGTCTGGCACGAAAGTGAGCCCACTTCCAGCTGGTCTCCCGTTGCAAGAAAATTAAAAGAACTTTGTTAATGGAGAAACGCAAATGATGACTTCGATTGAAGTTAGTGCCTCTCCTTGCTTTGCTCAACGATAATCCAAAGATTGGAAAGTCATGGAGCAGAAAGTATCAAAGCTTCGAGTGAGTATTGCAAAGGTAACCCCTGTGGTTACCGGGTAACATAGTACGCCTTAGTGGAGGCTTGAGCCGTATGCAGTGAAAGTTGCACGTACGGTTCTTAGGAGAGCGGCACTTGGTAACAGGTGCCGCTTATCCGACCTTTAAGTGTTAGTCGATGATATTGTCAGCTCAATAAAAATGCATTGCGGCGTACAAAATCCAATCAGATTATGAGCACAGATAAATCTTACTCTGCCCTAAATTTACGTTATTGACTGCAAGGCTCGAATAATTCGGAGTTTAATCTATTGCTTGCACCATGCTTCCGGCATAATGGCGCTAAGTACTTAACAGAGTCGTTATAATGGATAAGCAGCAAGACAGTTACATGACTGAAGAAACACTAATTGAAGTAGTCGAAAATCAAATCGCCGACAGTGAACCCAAAAAGGTAAAAGAAACCTTGATGCGTTTAGTCATGACAGGTACACCGCGTGAAGAAGCGATTCAATGGATGGCGTGCGCGTTGGCTATCGAAGTTTTCGATGTCATGAAAAATGGTTCCTCTTTTAACGAAATACGTTATGGCCAGCATTTGGATGCACTACCGAATATTGATTGGATGGAAGATCAATAGCAACCCATAAATTCCTGTCCTGTTAATCCCGATAAGTGACATTATCGGGGTCTCATCGAAAAGTATAAAGAAAGATGTTGGATTTATATCTTCGATGAATAGTGTTGGAGCCTGTTTAGATAATGCTGTTGTAGAGCTATTCTTTGGCAGTGTGAAGCATGAATGGCTGTTAAATGTAGTGCATTTGACTCGAGGATCCATGAAGCGAGATGTTGAGGAATATATACGCTATTACAACCATTAACGCTTGCACACAACACTTGGTGATTTAACACCAATCAGCTATGAAAAATCACACAGTAAGGTGTCCGGTTCCACTTGAGCAGAATAAAGAATAAAGAATGAAGAATGAAGGCATGAAATACGCGTAACGAATATGTCGTGTGGCTATCAAACGTTCATCTTCTTACGGCGTCGACTTCCCGCTTCTCAGAAGTGAAAGTAACGAGACGTATCGATATGAAGACGGTCGTTTCGAATTCCGCTTAGCTATCGACCTAGAAAACGCGTATGGAAACGAAAAGAAAACAAGAGCGATATGCATCGCAACTGACAAACAGATCTTCTCTCTTACCTGTAGATAAACATCAAGTTAAATCGACCCTATAAAAATCATGGTTATAGATAAGTCAGCGCTATAACGCCAACAACTGGGGTAAGTATTCGCTGTCTAATGCGGCTATCTCAACTTGTTCTGTCAGTACATCATGTAAAATTTGATGGCTGGTTAGCGGGTTGGCCAGTACCACTCTAAATACTGTCGTTTGTTGGCGGAAGTATTTTGCCGGTTTAATCCGCGTCCGGGACACAAATGATTTGCCTTGTTCGCGTTGATACTTTTGAATAAATTGGGTTAATCCATCCAGTAGCTCGTTAATTTTTAGCACCAATTCGGTGTCATTGTTCGATATTGCCTTTGTCAGTATTGCTTGTACTGATTTTGGAACATAACGATAGGTCAGCAAACATAACTCAGGCGCAGTGACTAACTCAAAATCGACATGACGGTCGATGATTGAGGCAAAATAACGGGCTTTTTCTAGGCTATTATTAATGAGGATCTCATAACCATCTCTACCAATAATCTGTAGGCATGCATGTACTAGCATTGCCATACCAGGACGTGAGCCTTCAAGCGTATGACTGCCTAAATCTTTTGAACCTACTCGTAAGATATATTCAGCATGATGGACAATGGCGTTGGCCAGTTCAGGGTCTTTAAATAACACCATACCCGCACCCATAGGGACGTACATTTGTTTATGGGCGTCGATAGTGACGGAGTCTGCTAACTCAATGCCGTTAAGCAGGTGACGATATTTGTTGGATAATAAACTGGCGCCGCCCCATGCTGCATCAACATGGAAGTGACAATTTAATTCGCGGGACAAAGCGGCCAATTCTGTTAAGGGATCCACATTACCGGTTTCGGTCGTGCCGGCTACGCCCACAATAGCCATCACTTTAATATTCTGCTGTGCCAGTTTAGCCGCGGTCTCACGCATCGCGACAACATCGACCTTATGATGTTCATCCGTTGCGATGCTAATGATATTATCTCGGCCAATACCTAATAAGTCTGCGCTCTTACCCAAAGAATAATGCCCCCGATCGGACACTAAAATGGCAAGGTCATCATAGCCATAAAAGCGAAGTGCTTTAGTCATTCCTTCACGAGTAATGCCTTTAAATTCGCCGCTAGGTTGTAATAAGCGGTTTCGGGCAATCCACAGTGCGGTAATGTTAGCAACGGTGCCCCCTGAGCAAAATGCCCCGAGCGAATGATTAGCGCTGTGCATCCATTGATGATAAAAATCATCTGATTGTTGATACACCAAATGATGCATCATGCCTAATACTTGGCGCTCTAACGGAGTAAAAGCTTTTGATGTCTCGATTTTAACCAGATTTTGGTTCAGTCCCACCATGATCTTCGACAGCGGCAACACAAAATAAGGTAATGCTGAGGTCATATGACCAATAAAACTGGGCGCCGCGGTATGGACTGAATGCGCGACTAAATTTTGCATGATTTCGTCTGCATAATCAGAGACAAATTTAGGCTCGGAGGGGATCTGATAAGCGTTAAAATCGGTTTCAATTTCTGAAAGAGGCTTTTCCAGTGCGGCGATGCTGTTGCCTAAAAAACCAGCAAGGTCTTGTGACAATTTCTGCTCAATAATGCTCAACGTCGAGGTTGAAGCTTCAGGCGCGGTAAAAATGCGCAGTAAACTGTCTTCTGAAGCGCTTGCTTTACGGGGGATTTTCGAAGTCATTTTGCTTGCCGTAATGATGAAAACTCCATCCTGTTAGCGTTGACTGATGCTTTACGATTAACGCCGCACCTTCAGGATGAAATGAGGGTGCTAACTTTACTGTATGGCTGGTTACGCTTCAAGTATTTATCGTGTTATTGCTGATGATTAAGTTCAATAAATTCTCGCAGCGTCTTAATTTTTGTGGTCGAATTCGGTTCGTGGTATACGTGTTTAAATCGCTAGGTAATGTGTGCCTCTTTAGTGACGCTGCGTTAATACCTTGCAAAGCCGCCGCAAAATGGACCTGCAGAGGTCAGTAGTCCCTAGGGTACAGCATGTTAGCATTGCATATACGGCACAAACACCTGTGGGTATTTGTGCCGTATATGATTACTTTTTAGTAAATGAAAGCGATAAAATAGCAGCAATATTACGGGCAGTATTAGTGAGATTAACTTGTGCTTCAGACAAGACTTGTTCTAATGGTTGTAGCGCAGGGATGATCGGGAAAATAGCATGCATGCCTTGGGCTAAAATAGCATCTGCATTTGGGCCAAGACATCCGGAAATACCAATAACGGGAACATTTTGTTGCTTAGCGATATTCAATACTCCCATTGGGGTTTTACCAAATACTGTTTGACCGTCAATGCGGCCTTCACCCGTAATGACTAAGTCGGCATTGTGACAATATTGTGCCAGTTTAACGCTCTTAGTGACGATATCGACCCCAGGTTTTAAGGTTGCGTTTAAGATTGTCATTACACCAAACCCCATGCCTCCAGCAGCGCCGGCACCTGGATGTAAGCGGCAATGAGCATCAATGGATTGGCTCAGCTGTTGGGTTATGGTGTGTGCAAAATGGCTTAGCGCTTGGTCGAGTTGCTCAATCATCTCTGTAGTCGCCCCTTTTTGAGGACCAAAAATCGCACTAGCACCTCGAGGTCCGCATAACGGGTTATCGACATCACACGCGACTTCGATAACACAATCCTTAATAGCAGGATGGAGCAATTGAACATCTACATGATGCAATGTGGTCAGCGCAGCGCCCCCAAAAGGTAATGGCGTCATAGCTATATCGCTTAGTTTTACGCCTAAGGCTTGCATCATTCCTGCGCCAGCATCATTAGTCGCGCTGCCGCCAAGGCCGAGGATAATGTGCCTGATCCCACGGTTTAATGCATCGGCAATTAACTCACCCGTACCAAAACTGGTGGTCAACAACGGATTACGTTGGGTTAACGGCACATGGTGTAAACCAGAGGCGGCGGCCATTTCGATAATAGCGGTTTGGTTTCCAGTCTCGTTAAGTTGTCCTAACACGCCATAAAATGCGTTAACAGGTGATCCTAAAGGGCCTGTTACTGTTAGGTTAATAATTTGCCCTTGTGTGGCATCGACCATAGCTTGTACCGTGCCTTCACCGCCATCGGCCATTGGCACTTTACAATACTGTGCATCAGGGAAGATAAGCTTAAAGCCTTGTTCAATGGCATTGGCCACTTCAAGCGCGCTTAAGCTTTCTTTAAATGAATCAGGTGCAATAACGATTTTCATAGAAGGCTCTATTTAGTAAGTTACAGTAAAAATAAGCTTAGCAGGTAAACAGTGATCATTGCCGTGATCCCTTGGACCAAGGTTGCCATTGTTTGGGCTCGGTAAGCTTGCTTGACACTCATATGACTAAACTGAGTAACAACCCAGAAGAAACTGTCATTAGCATGAGATACGGTCATTGCGCCTGCACCAATGGCCATTACCGTGAGTACGCGGCCCATTTCGGAGGCTAAACCAATATCGCCTAATAATGGTGCCACTAATGCAGATGTTGCAACTAATGCGACAGTGGATGAACCTTGCGCTGATTTTAGCGCGGCAGCAACGATAAAGGGCATAAAAATACCGACGCCCAAAGCCGATAAACTGCTGCCTAAAAATGCACCAATTTCAGTGGCTTTTAATACTGCGCCAAATGCACCGCCAGCACCGGTGATCAATAAAATAGGCGCGGATACCACTAAGCCTTGGCTAATACGTTCGCTAAATTCTTTGATTTTCTGGTTACTCTTTAGCAGAGGTAAAGATAAAAATAAGCCAATCATTAACGCGTTAACAGGTTGTCCTAAAAAGACTAATAAATTAAATAACCCCTGTTCATCAAGCGGTTTTGAAGGGAAGTTAGCCACTGTTCCTAAACAGATAAAAATAATAGGCACAAAAATAGGCGCAAATGCTTTAAGGGGGCTGGGTAATTCGCCGTATGTCTGCTTCAGATCGTCAAAGTCTGGTAGTTGTGCATTAAGTTCTTCAGCACCTTCGCCGTCAGGTTGTTCGTTGGCAAAACGGTTAGCCCATAGCATACCTGCAAAAGCGGCTATAGCAGCAACAAACACACCGACAGCAATGACCAGTCCTAGTTGTGACTCAAGCCCTAGATTGCCCGCCGCTGCGATAGGGCCCGGGGTGGGTGGCACAAAGGTGTGAGTGGCATATAATCCCGTTGCTAGCGCGACACTCATGGCTACTTGCGACACTTTCATACGGTTAGCCATCGATTGTTTCAATGAATTTAAAATAACAAAACCTGAATCACAGAAAACCGGGATCGACACCAAATAACCAATCATTGACATGGTTAGGGTTGGAAAGCGCTGGCCAAACAGTTTAATGACAACATCTGCCATGGTAATTGCCGCGCCGCTTTTTTCGAGAATAGTACCAATAATGGTACCTAATACAATGACTAATCCGATATAGCCTAAAATGCCACCAAAACCGCCAGTGATGGTTTTCGCTATTTCATTGCTGGGTAAGCCATAGGCAAACGCCGTTAGAAACGACGCTAAAATAAGGGTTAAAAAAGGGTGTAGTTTGAATGTAGAAGTGGCGATGACGATGAACGCAATCACGCCGAGTAAGATCAATATTAGTCCCATAGAATACTCGTTATTTTTTTTATTGGAATGGTTTAGTGACCCATCATAGTAGACTATTACCGATAAATTACTTTATTCATCCGCACTGATAAATGCATTATAAGAGACATTTTTTGTGCTAATGCACAGTTAAGTGTTGGGCTGATGGATGAGTTGACCTAAATAGAGACTCAGTAATCCATTAAAACTGTGTAAATCGATATTGGTGATGGTTTGAATTTTATCTAATCGATAACGTAATGTATTTCGATGTATAAACAAACTGTTAGCACAGGTTTGTATGTCACCCATATGTTCAAGATAAGCGGTGAGTGTTTTTTGCAATTGTTGATTCTTGTCCACTTCAATGAGTTTCAGGTAGGGTCCGGCAAGCGCATTACCTCGCCAGTGTTGACGTAAGCCTGATAAAAGCACCTGTAAGCTGTAATCCTGGTATAAATATTTACTTTTTGTTGGGTGTAATTTTTTGCCAATATCCATGGTTTCTTTGGCGGTGCGGTAAGAGTAACTGATGCCTAAATCACCATTGAAATAATGGCCTAATGAAATATGTAGGCTCAGTTGCATGTTTGCTGGCAAGCGTTTGAGTAATTTGTTGATGCGTTGATTTTCAAGTTCAGGGTCAAATTGTTTACCGTCTAAAAACGCGGGTTTTAAAATAACTAATTGGGTTAACGAAGTCATCGCAATTAAATTATCTCGTACAGGATGCTGTAATAAAGACAGTACTTGTTTTAACGCTTGATTATCTTGTTGGTACATGGGGTTATTACTGTCGAGTTCGATGATAGCGGCCACTCGAGGTAAGCTCAAATCGATACCTAATTGTAATGCCCATTGCTTTAATGAAGGTAAGTCTTGTTCGGTGGCATGAATAAGCTGTGAAATAAACTCTTCTTTTTGACGATTTTGCCATTGTAGTTGTTCTTGCAAATTAGCTTGCTCGACAATCATTTCAGCGGTCATTTTAAGCAGCTCGCCATAATGACTTAATGTGCCTGGTTCGCCCGTAATACCGATAACGCCGACAACTTGACCTTGATAATGCAATGGTAAATTAAGCCCAGGCTTTACCCCTTGTAGGTTTGAGGCAATAGTTTGACTGATCTCAACGTTGCGATTTTGGCTGATAGCCAATAATGCGCCCTCATGTACGGTGCCAATTCGATCGACTTCGCCCGATCCCAATATAACAGCTTGAGCATTCATGACATTGATATTATGGCCAATAATTTTCATGGTCCGGTTGACAATTTTAGCCGCAACTTGGGTATCAATCTGAAACATGAAGTTCTCTAAGCAATAAATATCAGTACTGAATGATACCTGATGTTGGTCAGGTATTGGGAGGCTGTTAACCCACAAATGTGTTCAAAAAGTAAAAAGAAGGGCGCATCTTGTGAGATAAAGGCGAGGTAATAGAGATGAAGAACAAGAAAGATAAGCAGGAATAAAAAGTGGTCAAAATTCGTTTGCCCAAACACAATATCAAGTCATGCACTTTGTTAATACAATGTTAACCAAAGGCCTGGTGGCAAGTTTTTATTCAATCAAGTATTCGCGAACATTTTCCCATCCATGGATTATCTGAAGTGATATAAAAACGCCAACCTGGATAAGGTTGGCGTAATGTGTAGTGTAAGTGAACCCGTTATAGGACGGTTATTTCACTTACAGAGTATAACGGACGTTAAGCATAATCATGTGTGCAGTATAATCATGCTGTAAGTTGCCTAAACTCATCACGTTCCAAATGGTATCAGGTTCGATATCATTGGCATCGTCATTATCAAGGTACTTTTCCATTTTGTAGTCTATGCGTAAGGACATTTTGTCTGTCGCTTGATATTGTGCATAGACATTAATGTTATGTACTTTGGCAAAATAGTCACCGTAGTCACCACTAACACCTTGTCTGACTTGGGTAGTACTGTCTGAGTCAGAGTAGGTATAATCTAATCCTAGGCGTAAACGACTATCCATTAAATTATTGTAACTTAAGCCAGCACCAACGACATCGACCGTGTCTTCAATATCGGCTTGCCAAGTGGCGATACTAACATTAGCACTACCAGATTGAGCTGATTTTATGATTTGATGGTTATAAAATGTATTTAGATTAATATCATTACTAATCATGTAGTTAACATTAATATCATAGTTGGTGTCTTTTGATTCAGTTAAGCCAATTTGAGTGTCGGTATAGTCATCAAACGCGTAGCGTACACCAAAATCTATGTTCAAGTTATCTATAGGTGTGTGGTTAATGCGTGCTTCAACTTGGGTGCGGTCGCGGTCGGCAATGTAATAGCGGCGTAGCAGTGGATTTTGCTCTGATGATGACGATTCAGATGCTAGATATTCAGAACCATCTCTTTTGCTGAAACTACCTTTAAGCCACATATCCCACATATCAAAACTATTAAGGCGTAAACGCGCCCAAACGTTATTGTCGTCAGTGGTTTCTCTGCCTTGATTACTGCGCTCGTCTCGTCTGAAGTCATAACCTGCATCAAGCTTAATATCATGACTAATACGATAGTCGGTTGATAATTTGGCTCGATGGGAAGTGTGATCATAAGGGGTGTTGTACACCACTTTGCCGGTTAAATCGTTAATACTAATTTGAGTCCACTGCTCAATTTGGGTATTGTTTTCTCTGTCGTTATAATCATAACTGCCAGTCAGACGCCATGCACGACTCAGTTTGGTTACCGCTTTCAATGTCATGCCGGCGATGTCGACTTTGGCATCAATACTGTCAGCTGGTAATGAATAGCTATAACCTAAGCTGGTTAATTGCTGATCTTGGGTCATTTGGCCTAAGCGTAAGCGACCACTCAAGCTAGTGATGGAATCGTTATATTGGCCCATTAGTGAAATAGTATGGGCTTCGTTATCGGGGTCGAGTGCAATGTAACCTCGGGTTTGAGCCCCAAAAGTGGGATTAAAGGCACTGTCAAAGCCAAGCTGTTGGTGGTTATTACTAAACACAGAACCACTGTAGTTTAAGCTGGTAAACCAATTATCACCGCGCAGTTTAATCCCGGCGTTTAAGATGTCTGTGGTGTAATCAACCGGCTCTGCCAGCATCATAGATTGATTGAAGAAACTGCCTGAGGCAATTTTGGTTCCAGTTTTCTCTTCGCGCTGAAAATTGACGTAGGTTTTGAATAATGATTCGGTTTGATATTCAAAGCCTAGACTAGCCAGTTCACGTTTTAGTGACAGTTCAAATGGGGTTAAACTGTTATATAACATTGGCATGTCTGAACTTGCACCCGCGGTTACCCAATCACCCGCTAGTGTCAGGTTATCGCTGCCGATATTTTGATAAGGGCTCAATGCATTGTTGCTTTGATAAGTTGCAATGGACCGATAGCCTAGATTGAGGCGATATAATCCAAGTTTACCGGCATCAATCTCCATTCGACCGTTGTCCATGCCCATGTTATTTGCGACAACTTTTGCTTGGTAGCCATTGTCACCTCGATACTTGATATCGGCATCAACTTTACCCGCGGTTTGATTACTGCTATTAAATGCGTTAGCTGATTGAATATCGTCTTCGCTGTTGTAACCAATACCAACACCGACAGTTCCTGTGGTACCTGTTTCGACGGCACAAGCCTTACAATTCCAAGCATCATATTTAATACTGTCGGTTTTAGCATTTGCTAGGCCATAACCATCAGCCATAAGGCTAAAGCTGGTGCTAGTGAGTAACGCTAAGGTGATGATGTTTAATTTAGTGTTCATAGTATTAGCTCCTTAGCGCTGCAGTAACTTACCAGACGGATGGTTTGAACCATGTACTTGGCTGTGACAATTCAAGCAGCTACGCCCGCCAGTAAAGGCATTACCATTTACCGTTGAACCCATGTCGGTGTTGCCTAGATAAGCATTGCTTGTATGATTGTCACTCGCATGACATTGCTGGCACAGTTGTGGCGCGCGCGTTTTGAGCATGGCGTCGTTTACCGAACCGTGAGGATTATGGCAATTGACGCAATTTTCGGTGACGGGTGCATGCTCCCACAGCTTTGGGCCGCGTTTCTCTGCGTGACATGAATAACAGGTTTCATTCACAGTGGGTTGAACAAGGTCTGCGTCACTCATACTGCCATGGGCGTTATGACAGTCGCTACAGGTCATTTGATTCCATTTCATTGGATGACTTGAACGTTTATTCATGTCGGCTTTTTGTCTGGTGTGACAACTGGTACACACTTCCACTTCAGTTTGCTTTGACAATATAGGGTCGTGTTCAGCGTGCACGCTATGACAAGATGCACATGCCACATCAGCATTGGCGTGATGGCTACTGTCCCATGCAACACGTTTGTCGTCGAGGTGACAACTCATGCACACACTGTTTTGCTTATCTGCGGCGAGTGTAGACGTTGGGCCAAATGTAATCATAGGCTCTTTACCACCCCGATTATGTGATCCTAATGGACCGTGACAAGCTTCGCACTGTAATCCTGCCATTGGGCTTTTTGACGAGTCAATTGAGCCGTGCGCACCCTTAAAGATGGCCATGACTTTTTCTGATCTTTTATGACACATTAAGCAAGTGTCAGCGCCTTTAGTTGAGTATTTTCCTTCGGCGAATTTTTTATCTAACGTGGCTTCAACTTCGGCCGGCGTCATGTTGGCATCCCATTTTGCTGCCTGTACAGGATTCGACACCAACAGCGACGCGGTGAGGCAGAGTAGGGCTAAAAATATTGTATTAATTTGATGTGTGGTCTTCATAAGTAGACTTCCTAATTTGTCCATTTAAATGGTCATTGGTTAATAACATAAGTCATAACATGAGAGAGAAGCAGGGCTTCTCTCTCAATGAACAAATTAAAGTTTCACTTGTGTGTGGTTTTCAATGGTAGGTGCGTGGCAGAATAAACAGGTTTCTAGCTGCGCGGCATCATTGGCTTCTTGATAGTTACCATTAACAACCGCGCCCTGATTTTCAGCATGTTGTTGAATAGCTTCAAAGCCGTGACAAGAAGCACACGTCGCAGTGATTGGTGTTGTATAAAGGCCAGCAGATGTGGCTAGTGCACCTTTAACTCTGAATGCATCAAGATTAAAGTCATTGTGACACTGGGTACAGTCTTTGATAATGCCTTGCTCGCCATGAACACTGTGCAATTTCATTTCAATTGCACCTTGATTTGCACCGGAAGCATAGGTGCCGTCAGGTGTGTGACAAACCACACAAGCATCCAAACCGACAGTGAGTTCGCCATTAAGTTCGCGAGCCAATTGTTCGGTCATCACAAAGCCTGCATGGTGACCTTTATGCAACTCAAAGGTGTCGCCATGACAATTATCACACGAGCCAAAATTGACAGAGTCAATGTGACGATAGCTAGGCGCATTACCAGAGAAAGTACCTACTGTGAATTCGGCTTTCATGCTGGTGGTCGCTACGCCGTCAGCGCAATCGATGGCTTGGATACCGTCGTTACACATTTCAAGACCAATAAAGCTAAAGGCGGTATCTGTGTCGCCTGCGCCAAATGGCAGTGATGCAATGTTATAGACCAAGTTACCGGATTCAATCACTACATCAGTTTGTAACAGACCCGCTGTGATAAAGTCTTTACTGATTTTGGCTAAGCCGCTACCTGGGCTAGCTTTATATCCCATAATTGGGAAGTTAGGTCCGACGTTCGTAATGGTTTCAACGCGTTGAATTTTGCTGACTAAGCTTGTTGCGTCAATGGCCGTACCGTTGGCATCTAAAATGGTTACCGATAGGGTCGCTGATTTGTCATCTGGGCTGGCTTTATTGGCGGTCAATGTGGCTGTCATGCCATATAAATCGATGAATGCTTTTTTCTGAGTATAAGCCGTAGTGTGTAACTCTTCTGTCCAGTTAGCATTATGGCACGCAACACAATTTGAATTATCAACTTGTTGTGAGTGACCTTGACCGATTTTAAAGTCAATGTCGGTATGGCAACTTGAACAGGTTTCCATGGTAGGAATACGAGTCCAGTTACTTGATTCGCTAAGTTGTTCAGAGTCGACATGACAAGTGGTGCAATTATCTTGCACTATGGCATGTGCTGTTTCAGCACTCTTGTCCATGTTGCGACCATACATTTTGGCATTGTTGTGAACATTATGGATCAAATGACTAAACTCATCTTGAACCTTGTCTTTTTCAATGGCCAGTTCGTTGGTATGGCACGATGTACAGGTTTCTAAATCAGTGTAGCTATGATAAATGCTTTCACCCTTTGCATGGCAGGTATTACAAGTGGCTCCGCTAACAATGTTTTTGGTGTATTTAGCTTCGAAGCCTTCACCGTCAAAATCTTCGGTAATTTCAGTACGCGGCACACCGGTAACGCCATCTTGCAAGGTGGATGCACTTGCTATGATGTTATAACGCTGTGTCAGCTCTGAATTAAAGCCTTCAACATTGACATTAAAGCTATAATTTCCATTACCATGATCGGTAAAGGTTTTTTCTGAACCAATAAATTGCCATTGGGCTGAATTACCCGCGCCACTTGCGCCAACAGGAATGAGCTGAACGACTTTTTTAACTTCAAAATCTTTAAGGCCAGCTACTGGGAGGTCTTGTTCATTTGTCGCAAATACTTCAATCGTCGGTTTGCCGTCTTGATAAGTGACTTTGGTTATATCTAAGTTTAGCGTGTTAATCGCTGCAGCCGGCTCGCCACTAGGGTTGCCTGGATTACCTGCTTCACCATCATCGCCACTGCCACAACCTACCATTGTCATTGATGCTGACATAGCAAGTAATAATGCCATTTTTGTGTATTTTTTATTCATCATTTTTTCCCTGCAAAGGTCATCCGTCTAACTTACTGGCAGTATGTTCTGCAATTATCTTATTCAGTTAAGTTGACGTTGGAATTAATTTTCCCAACACTAAGATTACGTTACAAACAGCTACTCGTCTTTAAAGCGAACGTAATTGTGTGATGGCGATCAGCCTATTAATAAAGAGGTATATAAAATACAGAGTATATTGAGGGTTATTGTTGGTACAAAAAAAAAGACCTTAGTAATACACTAAGGTCTTTTGAAGATAAAACGATAATTTTATTTACATTTTAGGGTTAAAAACCGTGTGTTTTAGTGACGCGATCTACTGTATGACAGGTTGAGCATATTTCCGATGCACGATTACGAACATCGCCTTCACTGATCCCATCAATAATACCGCCATTTATCTCAATATGAGACTCGGCGGCGTCAGTAAGATACTTTTGGTGACAACTTAAACACGCTCCAGTATCTGATGACACCCAAATATCTGCACCAGTTTCGAGGTCGCCATATCGCCACACTCTGTCAGTGGCTCTACCAAGTTCGATCCCATCTGCAGTATGGCAGGTTTTACAGTCGCTTTTTAACACAGTGCCAGACTTAACCCCGGCATGCTTGAGGTAATGGCCTTCAGCACCGTGTGCTTTAAAGGCAAAACTGGTCGATTTTTTGCCACCAGGGTACGTGTCATCACTCCTAAGGGTCTTATCAGCGGTATGACAGGTTTGGCAATTAACACCATTGTCATAGTGATAGACTTCTTGGTTGTGACAACCTTGGCAGCTTTGGGTATTGATAATGTTTCGACGCGCGGCTGTGGTTTGGCTATTGTCTACAGCGCTTGCTGCCATAACGAAATGATATGGGCTACTTTTGATTTCCACTGTTTGGACATCATCGGTACTGCACGCGGTCAATTTCACTTCAGGTCTACCGTAACCACCATGGTTATAACAGGCTTTAACCGCAGACCATAGTTCAAAGGTTTTGCCGACGTAATCGGTCGGTAAGGAGACGCTATCCCAAACCAGGGTCCAGCTATTGTCTGTGTTGGCGGTACCTTCGCTTAATCTAAGACGACGATTACGGTAACTGGCATCGCTATAAGCGGGGTAGTTTTTGTCGCTGTCCCATGCCATCACCACTCGGCTGCTTTGGTCGATAAACTCAGCCGGGATGACCTGATCACTGGCATCAGTAAAGCTGACGTTAGTGCTGAACTTGTTGTCAGTAGTCACAGTAACATCGCTAAAGACCACTTTCATGGTTTGGGTTTCGCTATAGGCTTTCATCACATCGCCATGAGCTTCTTTTGCACTGCGACCATAGCCTTCTTCAACATGGCATGAAGTACAATTTGTGCCGGCACCAACATGGTGCTGAGTCGCTAACTCTGTGTGGCATGCAATACAAGCGGTATCACTTTTATTGGCATTAAACAGCGCGGCATCTTTAGGTGCATTAGTCCCTTCTACGTGACATGCACTGCAATCAGCTGCGGGTTTTTGTGGGTACATGACCTTACCGTAATTGTGTAATCCGCCGCCATAACCAATCACTTTGTATGGTGCTGCTACATCGCCATCGGCAGTGCTGGTCACGCGATCTTGGCCCTTATGAATAGCATGGATCATATAGGTAAAATCGACACTGTTACCGGTTTCAGGATCGCCCGATGTTGCCGTATGACAAGAAGCACAGTTTTCAAGATCGATTCTACGACCACCGTGTAACGCTAAGCTTTCTGGTTGATGGCAGGTATAACAAGCTTCAATCGATACCACATCACGTGACGTAATACCTTCAGTTAATCCGCTTGAAGGTTGAAAGTCGTAATGGGCATTTGCAGTGATTAATGGCTGCTTTAATTCTAAGGTAATACGTTGAGTGTCATCAGCTTGGTAAGAGATACTAATTGGCTCGGTAACTTGAGCAATATTAGTTTGAAAAGTGTATGAGTAAGAGCCATCTTGATTATCGACTAAACAGTCAGCACATTTTGATGCTGCCTCAACCTCAGCCTGATATTGATCAGATGGAGAGATATTGGTTTCACCATCAGGGATCCAACTGGCATTAGGTTGCTTTGTTGTATTGATATAAGACTGCCATTGATAGCCGCGGTCGACTTCAACCTTAGCACCATCAGCACCGACCATTTCCAGTACAGGAGTTAATTGAGCCATGCCAAAACGAAGATCGTGATCTTTTGTTAGCCCTAATACAGCAACACCATTGGCATTTCTAAGGGTAAAGGCAACATTGACTTTTCCATCGACGACAGTGGCGTCGGTAAATGTCGCGTTTAACGTTGATGTTGCATCAATATTGACACCAATAATACCATCTGGAGCATCTTCGCCATTGGTACCATCACTGCCTCCACAACCCGATAGCGCTAAAGCTATAAGCCCTGCACTCAATACCGCTTTTGCAGCGGGACTAACTATTCTTGTCTTCATCATGTATTCCCTGCATTTTTTGTTATCTCGCATGTCACTATCAGATAGATGTGTGCGGATTTTATTTCAATCTTATGTTAGCTAACCTTGACTACTTACTCATTGAATTATGTGTAGAGTTGTGACTAAGATCTGACTATTCCTTTGTGAGTAACGCGGCTTGGTAAGAATTAAGCCTGTATTGAGACACAAAGTGGCATCATGCCCAAAATGCTAATGTGCGCGGTTGACTCACTTGCGAATAAGTTATTGGGTGTTCGTTTTAGCTAAGTAACCGCAGATCGGAATGAAAAACCATTATCAAAAAATGATTATCAAAAACCATTGTCCTGCTAACGCCCTTACATTCAACTGTAAAATACCGGCTATTGATGTGTTAATTGACTCTATTAGCAAACAATCAGGCAAGTTTGATATAAAATATTTTGTCCTTTACCTATTTACCCCCGCTATTATCTCTGGTTGAGGTTAAGTATTGTGCAGTTAGGTGGAGGATTGAGAACTAATTAAGATAAAGGCTTGATCAAGCCAATAGGTTAGGGGATAATCTCCCCGTTCTGAGACATAAGCTTTATATTTTATGATCCAGAAGTCAATGGTGACCCTAGGGTCCCCCCGCAACGATAACTTGTGAACTCGGCCAGACCTGGAAGGGAGCAACCGCAGCAAGTGACTCGTGTGCCGGGGTGTCGGCTCTAGGGGAGCCTCCAATACTCCCCGTGTCATTTTTCACCAAATCACCAAATCACCAAATCACCAAATCGTTCAAACGTTAATACTCGTAATCTGCTATTTATAAATCCATTGATTAAACGAATGATGCCCATATTGAGTCTAAATAATAATTATAGTTATTAAGTGTTGATTTTTTTATGATTAATGCTCAGTTCTACATCGATTAATACATGTTAGATTATCGTGGCTGTTCGCCCGCGAGTGCTGCGGCTTCTTCTTTTAAGCGTTTTTGCAAATTCATTTTGAGGAATTGCCTTGACCGTTCGAGTGCTTCATTTATTTCGGTTTTCATCTGCTGTAGTTCTTGATAATTTTCGAAGAAATACGTATCAACTAAATGGCGAATGTACCTAACGGGTAATTGATTCAATGTGACACAGCATAAGTCTGCCAAGTACTCTTCTGGCAATTCTTCCATTAAGCCTTCATCTCTGAGTGTTTCCATTAATAGAACTTCATAATAGTTTCGGATCTCTAATTGCATTATTACGCTCCATTGAGACGGTTTGATGTATCGACATGAGTGTTAATGTCGAGAGTATTGAGGTTAACTCTGTGGTGCATTTTTTGATTGGCACGGCTTAATGCAGTCGTCACCATGATTCATTTGCAGCAATTAATAATTGGCTATGGCGATGAGTTAATTCTGCCTCATTACGACTATAGCCTCCCCCTATGACCGCTGCAAGAGGGATGTTATGCATTTTTGCTATTGATATTACCTGTTTATCTCGAGCGAGAATACCTTGGTTTGAAATAGCGAAATATCCGAGGTCATCATGTTGATGGATATCGACTCCCGCATCATAGATGATCAGATCTGGCTGATGGAGACGGATCAAGTAAGGTAATATTTGTTGAATGTGTTCAAGATAGCGTTTATCGGTACAGCCTTTATCGAGATCGATATCGTGGTCAGATTGCTGTTTTCGGGACGGGAAATTTTGAGCACAGTGGATCGAGCAGCTAATGATGTCTGGGCAGCCTTGAGTGAGGGTCGCCGTTCCATCGCCTTGATGAACATCGCAATCAAAAATGAGTACTTTATCTATCTTTCCGGAGTCAATGGCTGATCTAGCTGCGATAACCAAGTCATTAAAAATGCAAAAGCCACTACCATAATTATAGTGAGCATGATGATAACCACCGGTTAAATGAATTGCTATTCCATGTTCAAGCGCTAAGTCGGCACACAAACGGGTACCATTTACCGCGTGTAAAGTACGGGTGACTAATGCTGTACTCCACGGGAAACCAATGCGCCTTTGGGCTTTGTGATCTAAGGTGCCATTGATAAATTGTTCTACATACTGCGGGCAATGTACGCGAAAAAGGGCCTCTTTGGTCATTGGCATCGGAGTATGACGACATTGCTCAATCAACAAGTGATGTTTGAGCGCATGCTGGTATAAATTATGATATTTGGTCGTTGGAAAACGATGGGTACTAGGCAACGCCAGCTGTGAATAGCTGGCGTGATATACAAAAGGGATAGACATTAAGATTAGAGTTGCTTGATTGCCCAGCCCATAAATTCTTTCCGCGTTTTATCGTCGGCTTGTAACCACCAATACTGCAGCATTTGTTCGGCTTTTGCCGGACTCGGTTTCTGCGCCGTTGCTGCCGGTACTGGAGTGACAACGGGGGCGCTCATCGTCGCTGTTGCAACGTCTGCGATTACCGGTAATGTTTGTACCGATTGGCTAGCGTTACTCGTTGCTGAAGCCGATAAGGTTTCAATATCATGTTGTTTTTTACTTTGAAATAGACTCGTCATAAATGATTCGTCAGTAAAATCAGTCTGTTTGACACTGTAAGTAACCGACCCATTGTCTTGACGAGTAATGCTGATTTGTGGTTTTTTTGCGAACGCTTTTGGATTTTTGATCACCTTGCCTTCAGCAGCCTGCAACAGGTATTGATGATCGCCATCCACCATTAACGTTAAAATTAAAGGTGTTGATTTTACAAAGGTTTGGCTATCACTAAAGGAATCATCAACCACATCATAATAACGAATAGCAATTTTATGGGTGCCATTGGTTAACGCTAAATCTGATTGGTGGTTAAACATACTGGTTTCAACCTCTGTACCATCAAGCGCTAG
The DNA here is from genome assembly GCF_002836275.1 of Shewanella sp. Actino-trap-3. Taxonomy (NCBI): domain Bacteria; kingdom Pseudomonadati; phylum Pseudomonadota; class Gammaproteobacteria; order Alteromonadales; family Shewanellaceae; genus Shewanella; species Shewanella sp. Actino-trap-3. Next base: position 170,742 of record NZ_PJCE01000001.1, read on the forward strand.
ATACTCAAAAGACATGGGAATAGTCAAATTAGCGGCTAGAACAGATGATGACGATAACAATGCCAAAAGCGCACTAGTGGTAAATAAAGATTTCATTGTTTCTCCTTAACGTGGGTGAATTTGTCGAGGCCGTTCAAAAAGTTGAATACGCTCTTCTATATAACTGGTTGCTTGTTTACATTTTCCTAAACGACGATGCGTTGATAGGATATCATTTTGCAATTTTATCTTGTCATCACTATGACAGAATTCAAGATTTGCTTCCAATTGTTGTATTTTTTGCTCTATTTTTTTTGCCCAATTTAAATGTTTATTGAGTTCTGCATAGAGTTGATGGCTGTTTTGCATCACATTACTGGCGATCCAACCAAAGCCACTGTCTTGTATTGTTTGTTGTTGTTTTTTAGCATATCGAGCCCGATTACTGGCTTTACGCTGTTGTTCGGATTTAAGATTGATGTCAGTGGTAAGCAATGCTCTGCGTAACGCACTAAATCGGTCTTGAATCCGATCGCAACTGAGTTGGATAACATTGCTACCCAATTTAAGGAAAAGTTGCTTTTCGAGTTGTTTGATATCTTTACGTAATTGTGTAATGCAAGGGCTTAGTTGAGCACCTTGTTGGGCAAATAACTGACTGTTAAAACGTTCAATATCTTTTAATGATTGACGTTGAGAAGGTGCCAAATTTTGGTCATGAATTAAGGCATCTTGTTCAAGCTGCACGAGCTGCTGTTTTAACATTGAGACTAATTGTTGGGTGTTCATACCCATGCACTCCACGTAAGATGGACTGCTATCGACAATACCATAATAATAAATATTGGTTTAATAAAAGGTATTCCGAATCGAATCGCGCTTCTTGCGCCGATAAATGACCCCGCCATCATACATATACCCATCCACAAGCCAAGCATCCATTGCACTTGCCCCACTGAGGCAAAGATAATTAATGCTGTAATGTTACTCACTGCTGTCATCACTCGCGCTAAGCCACAACTGTGAAGTAGAGGGAGCTTATGCAGTGAAATAGATGTTACCGTCCAAAAAGCACCAATACCAGGCCCTGCAAAACCATCGTATCCACCCAAAAGAAATCCTTGGCTAATCTGTTTGTACTTTGGCGAGCGAGATTTGGGGACAGTTATATTTTTTTCGCCCATGGCTTTGGGGTTAATTAAGGTGTAAATCGCGATACTAATAATCAGCAATGGCAATATTTTTTCTAACCATTTAGCATCAATAAGAAACACTAACCCACAACCTGCAATAGATCCTATCAGTGTGGCAAAAAAGCACGCTTTCCATAATGCAGGGGTAAATAAATGTTGTTTATAAAAGGTGTAACTTGAGGTAAGAGACCCAAAACAAGCAGCAAGTTTATTGGTCCCTAAGGCTAAATGTGGTGGAATACCGACGGTCAGCAATGCCGGAATAGAAAGAAGCCCACCACCGCCAACTATGGCGTCGATAAAACCAGCAATAATACCTATGACCGCTAATACAGCCCAATGGCTAGGGTCTAATAATAAATCCAACTCAATACCTATTCGATAACACGTCTAAAAGGAGGAAGGGCATCAATTAATGATTTGCCATAACGTTTAGTGACCAAACGACGGTCTAAAATGGTCACTCGGCCATAATCTTGCTCATTTCGTAACAGTCGGCCACAACTTTGGACTAATTTACGTGAAGCATCGGGAATTGTCAGCTGTAAAAATGGGTTACCGCCTTTTACTTTTACATATTCGGCGTGAGCTTGTTCTACCGGTGATGTAGGAACCGCAAACGGGAGCTTGGTGATGATCAAGTTTGTTAAATAGTCTCCCGGTAAATCAAGGCCCTCAGAAAAACTGCCTGTGCCGAAAATAACACTGGGTAGCCCCTCATCACAACGTTTTTTGTGCTGCGTTAATATTTGCTGGCGCGGGATTGCACCCTGAACAAAAAGCTGGTCCTTAGGGATTTTACCTTCGACGAATTCAACCACTTTGTCCATTTGCCAATATGATGCAAACAGCACTAAGGTGGCCATTTCACCATCGATTAATGTCACAATATGTTGTGCCAGTTCGGCGGTGTAATTATCGTTGGTAGGTTCATTAACCATTTGAGGAATGAATAAGGTTGCATTATTCTCATAGTCAAAAGGCGATAGTAAGGCTAAAAAGCGACTGCCATCGTTGATTGATAATCCGACTTGGTGGGCAAAATGGTTGAAGCTATTTAACGCCCGCAGCGTGGCACTGCACAATACCACTCCAGCAGCCTTTTGCCATAACATGGATTCAAGCATAAAGCCGACTTCTATGGGTGATGAACAAAATAAATAATCTTGTTGTTTGCCGGTAATTAACTCCGCCCAACGTGCCATAGGCGCGCCTTTTTTGCTGTCTTCTTTGGCCATCATCTTCCATAGCTTATGTAAGTTATCTAGCCTTTGTAAGATGAAGCCGGTTTCAGACAATAACCCTTCCGACTGATGTTTAGGCACCTCACCATCTTTGATGGCTTCATTTAAGACTGAGACCACTTTATTAAATTGCTTTACCGCGGCGCCGGATGCCGTGGCAAGATTTTCTGCCTGTATTAATAATGATTGCGGTAACTTACCGTGTTCAAAACGAAGCCTAGATTCAGGATTGGCAAATAGCTGGGGTTGAGTATCACAATAATGAGCAACTTGGGTCAGTAAATTGGTTAATTCTGTGGCGTGATCGAGCATCGCTTGAACTGGAGCGATAATATGGGTGGTTTTAAGTTGATTTTGTAATTTTGAACAGGTTTTTGATGCCTTATCTAACCAATCGCATGCTCCCCGCAGTGTCGCTTGCGCACTGGAGAAATCTCTGGCAACAAGGGGCAGGTGATGAGCTTCGTCGATGACATAAAACATGTCTTCTGGTTCAGGTAAAATGACGCCACCGCCGAGCTCTAAATCGGCAAATAGCAGGCTGTGGTTAACAATTAATACATCCCAAGTGTCGACATCTTCACGGGCTTTATGAAACGGACAATTATGGTGAGCCGACACTTGACGATGGCAACTGTGCTTATCACAACAAATTTGTTGCCATAAAAAATCAGGAATAGGATGCTCTAAGGTATCTATTTCGCCATTCCAGCGTTTTTGATGAAAATCTTGATGTAATTTTTGTAATTCATTAATTTGACTCTGATCGGGTTTAGTTTGCCACATGGCTATTTGTGAGCTGTCTTGTGCACCAATCATGGCTTCAAGTTTGGCTAAACACACATAGCGTTGACGACCTTTGACTAAACCAAACTTAAACTCAATACCTGATTGTTGTAAAAAATAAGGCAGATCCTTATGCAGTAATTGTTCTTGAAGTGCTACGGTTGCACTGGCAATGCAGACTTTCTTTTTACTGGCGATAGCTAAAGGTATCGTGCCTAATATATAGGACAAGGATTTACCAATACCCGTACCCGCCTCAACCACAATAATACGACGGTCTTTGTCATACTCACCTGCTAAAGTTTTAGATATTTCCGCTACCATATAGTTTTGTTCGCGACGAGAACGAAATTGCGGCATAGATGCGGCAATTTCTTTATAAATGGTGCGAATTTGACTTTTTATATTATCCGCTAGCATAGGAAGTATGATTTCTACATAGACTGAATTATGCTGTACATAATAACAGTGAATTAGCATGCCACGAAGTAATAAATCAAATTGAGTAAACTTGTGCAGGAATTCAAACCCGTAGTGAAGCCGACAAATCATCAACCTACTTATACCAATGTGATGGGACAAGTATTAACTCGCCATGCCATTTATCGTCATGGGCAATTAGTCCTCCAGTATTATATCAAAACCGCTCAGGGTCCTGTCTTAGCAGAACTTTATCACAGTGAGGTGATATGTTTTTGCCGTCAACAAGATGTCAATCAATTAATTAACACCGTCGGTTTTGCGCTTAAAGCGCAATCGATATCACTGATGAGCTTTGCCCATGAGCCCATTAGTGCCTTGTATCTTAAGTCAAATACGCAATTAAAATTACTCAGTCGCATTGCTAATGATGTCGGTATTAGTTTATTTGAAGCCGATATAAGGCCTGAGCAACGCTACCTTATTGAGCGTTTTATCGCCTTAGATATTGAATGCATAGGGCATTATCAAGAGGTTAATCCCGCTTCAACCATTCCAGTGTTATCGATTAATCGTGCCAGAAAAATGCCCACAAACCCACTTGCCTCGATACCGTTGAAGATGATTTCGTTGGATTTTGAGTGCAGTTTTGCCGGCGAACTCTATTCGGTTGGTTTGTATGGTGCCGATTATCAATGCGTGTTTATGGTGGGCGAACCACAACCAGAGTGTCATGACTTTATCATTTGGGTTAAGGATGAAGTTGAACTTATCCATCGATTAATTGCGTGGTTTAGCGACTATGATCCCGATATTATTATCGGCTGGGCTGTGGTGACCTTTGATTTAGCCTTGTTGTTCAAACGCTGTGTTTTACATCAAATTCCATTAATCATAGGCCGAGGTAATAGCGAACTGAGTTGGAAAGTGGCCGACAAATATCGACCTGAGACATTATCTCTACCTGGGCGTGTAGTCTTAGATGGTATTGATTGGCTTAAAGCCGCGTTTTATCAATTTGATAGCTTTTCGTTAGAGACGGTTTCGCGGCAATTATTGGCTGAAGGTAAAGCCATTGACCATGTTGAAAATCGTGGTCAACAAATTACTCATTTGTTTGAGCAAGATAAAAATGCACTGGCTTTTTATAACATGACTGATTGTCGCTTAGTGTGGGATATTTTTGAAAAAACCCAGCTATTAGATTTTGCACTTGAACGCGCTAAGTTAACCGGCTTGGAGTTTGGCCGCGTTGGCGCATCGATTGCGGCATTTTATCATTTGTATCTACCACACTTACATCGAAGTGGCTTTGTGGCACCAGCATTCCCCGCAAGTGAAGGGTTAGAAAGCCCTGGCGGCTATGTGATGTCCTCTATCCCGGGTTATTATAAAGATGTCTTAGTATTAGACTTTAAAAGCCTGTATCCGTCGATTATCAGAACATTCCTTATCGATCCTAAAGGCTTAGTCGAAGGGTTACATGCGACAAATTTACATAATGATACCACCGCCGTGGATGGCTATTTAGGCGCTAAATTTAGCCGGGACAAGCCCATTTTACCGGCATTAGTCGCCAGCCTTGCAGAACAAAGAGAGCGGGCTAAACGTGATAAAAATGCCCCTTTATCGCAAGCGATAAAAATTATTATGAATTCATTATATGGCGTGCTTGGCTCTCGAGGCTGCGTATTTCATGATGCAAAATTAGCCAGTTCTATTACCATGCGCGGTCATCAAATAATGAAACTGACCAAACAATGGATAGAAGAATGCGGCTATCAGGTGATTTATGGTGATACTGATTCCACATTTGTGTGGTTAGGGAATAATCATGGCATCAAAGATATTCAAGCCGTCGGTAAACACCTGTCGGTATCAATTACTCAACGTTGGCTTGATTGGTGCGCACAAGAATACCAATTAAGCAGTTATCTAGAACTCGAATTTGAAACACATTTTGAACAGTTTATTATGCCCACGCTTAGGGGCTCAGATGAAGGCAGCAAAAAGCGTTATGTCGGTGCGGTGTTCAATGATGAGCAACAATTGAAGCTGACTTTTAAAGGCATGGAGCAGGTGAGAAGTGATTGGAGCCCGATAGCGCGTAGGATGCAATATCATTTGTATGAACTGTTTTTCAAAGGTGAGGATATCATTGATTACCTGAGCAATGAGATCGCGGCCATTAACAATGGTGCCAGAGACGATGAACTCATTTTTAAAAAGCGCTTAAGACGCAACGTTGAAGATTATACCGCTAAATCATCACCCCATGTAAAAGCGGCTAAACAGCTTGGTGAAATTTTAGGCGACGTCAACGTTACTCGAAAAGGTCAACAAATCCGCTACATCATGACTCTTACTGGTGCCCAAGCCATTGAAGCAAAGACACAAAATATTGATTATGAATATTACATTAGTAAACAAATTAAACCCATCGCAGAGCCTATTTTGCAACTGTGTGGACATAGCTTTGACTCACTGGTAAATAATCAACTCATATTGCTTTAAGTTTACTAACCTAAGCCTCTACTTTATGTCTTTTAGCGCGAGATAAAATGAGCTGTCTTTTTCTTTGTATTAATTAACAATTTATTAAGTACAGGGGGGTTAAGCATCGTTTGATAGCTGAAATCTGACTATCTAAAGTCATGATAGATCCCGCCGGATACAAAATGTTAAACAACTGCTACTTATCCCTATTATGAACAGTTAACATTTTTATGTTCGCCATAATAATAAAAATATCAACTTCGAATAAATCAAAAGCAAAACATGATGTTAGGTTTTTATTTGGATTTGGATATTTATTTTATTTGAACATGATTTATTTCAAGTTGTTGTTTAAATTGATAAAAACTAGCTGTTCATATTTATTAACAGCTTTAGTTGTTACATCTGATTAACTTTTGCGCTTATGGTGTTTCAAATGTTGATTAGTTGTATTAAATGTGATTTTATTGCACCTGCAATTGAGTGTTTGTAGTCAATTCGTTGCAAGCCCTCATTCGATAGACACCTAAAATGGTCGTCAATATTATAAGAAAGACATAAAAGTCCAGGGAGATAGACAATGCATAAGAACGTATTAGCTAAATCAGTGCGCTTAGCACTGATCGGTGGTGTAGCTGCAACTGCAACTGCATTCGCTGCACCAGTAGCTTTTGCTGCTGAAGATGGCGCAAAAGTAGAACGTATCGAGGTAACTGGTTCACGTATTAAGCGTTCTGACCTTGAAGGCGCTTCGCCAGTTACCGTTATTACAACTGAAGATATGAAGATGGAAGGTAACTTTACAGTTGCTGACGCACTTCGTAACAGTAACTTAAACTCTTTCGGTTCATTCTCTGAGCGTTCAGGTAGTTCTGCACAATCGCAAGCAACGATCAACTTACGTGGCGCTGGTTCAAGCCGTACCCTAGTACTTATCGATGGTAAGCGTTTCCCAGGTTCACCAACACTAGGTGGTGCATCTGCTAACTTGAACGCTATCCCAATGGCCGCAGTAGAACGTATTGAAATTTTAACTGACGGTGCATCTTCTACTTATGGTTCTGACGCGATTGCTGGTGTTGTTAACATCATCATGAAAAAGAACTATCAAGGTATTGAATTCAACGTTGGTGGTGGCTCACGTGACCAAGACGGTGGTTTGACAAGTAAAGAATTCTCGGTTGTCGCTGGTTATCAAATGGACAAAGGTAACATTACTTTCTCATTTGACCACCAAGACCGTAAAGGGATCTCTGACGCAGACCGTCCATATACGGCAGCAAGCATGACAGACTTCAATGGTGATGGTGAAATCCAAGCCTATGAAGAAACTGCTGGTTGGAGTATCTATGGCGCAACAGTTGCGGCACCTGATTTCTCTACTACTCAAGCATCACTATTATGTGATGACTTAGAATCAGAATACGGTTCAAATGTATTCCAAACTGTTAAAGCAGACAACGATTGGGGTGGAGCTGGTTCTACTTACTGTATGTATGCGTTTGCTAACGTTTCTTATAACAAAGCCTCTACAGAGCGTAATACAGTCTATGTTGATGCTAACTATGAAATTGCTGAAGACGTAGAATGGTTTGGCCGTGTTATGGTAACTCAAGGTAACTCGTTTGGTCGTTATGCGCCTCCAGCTGCAGCTTGGAATAGCATGGCTGCAGACAACCCGCATAACCCATATGGTGAGGAAACTACTGGTTACTTCCGTTGGGTTGGTATTGGTACTCGTGATGGTAACGTAGACGATTATAACCAAGATTACCTTACCGGTTTACGCGGTACTATCAGTGCACTAAACGATGCTGAGTGGGAAGTTTACTACCATCACAATATCGCCGATAACAAGTCTATCGGTGAGTACTACTTAAGCTATGCCGGTCTTGCTTATAACCAAGCAAATGATATTGATTTAGGTTCTGAAGCTGGCATCAATAATATGAAAGCTACAACCTTAACTCAAGGTCGTGCCACATTTGATCAGTACAGTGCAGGTCTTGGTTTTGATGCGTTTGAATTACCTGCTGGTGCCGTTGCACATTATGTCGGTATGGAATATTTTGACCAACAGTATAGTGAAGTGTATGACGCTCAGTCAGAAGCTGGCTTGATTGGTGGTAGCGCGGGTAACTCTGCAGGCGGCGATCGTCAAGTATGGGCAATGTTCTATGAAGCGGTTCTACCGATAACAGATGACGTTGAATTAAACCTTGCGGCTCGCTACGATGATTACAGTGATTTTGGTAATAACTTTGCGCCTAAGGCCTCTGTTCGCTGGCAAGCACTGGAAAACGTTGTCGTACGTGCGTCGTACTCTGAAGCGTTCCGTGCTCCAGCATTAGATCAGTTATATGCGGCAACCACATTCAGCGCTGAAAGTGGTAAAGATTATCCATTCTGTCAACAATCAGGTACTTCTGATGCCGATTGTAGCGAAAAACAGTACGATACTTACATTCGTGCTAACGATACCCTAGGTCCAGAAACGTCAGAATACATCAACTTTGGTGTAGCATGGGATATCATTGATGACATCGGTATTAAGGTTGATTACTTTAACCTCAATATTGATGATGTAATCAGTCAACGTACTAACACCAACGTAATGCGTGGTATTGCTGCGGGTACGCTTGAAGAAAATGAAACTTTCTATGTTAACCGTGCTCCAACTACGGATGGTTCATTAGGTCGTGCTTTAGAAATTGGTACTGGTTACGGTAACACTGACAAGTTAGAGATTACTGGTATAGATGTCGCGTTAAACGCGAAGTTTGAAACAGCAATTGGTGATATTGGCTTTAACTGGAACAACAGCTTCGTGCTAGAATACATCGAAGAAGTTGAAGCTGGCGGTGAAGCGATTGATACGGCTGGTTGGAATGGTTCACCAGACTATAAGTCTAACTTTACCACTAACTACAGCATGGGTGACCATCGTGTATCTTGGAACATGAGCTACACAGCTTCTACTTATGAAGATGATGACACAGGTAACTTAGATTCTTGGTTAATCCACAATCTAAGTTATGTGTATGATGCGGGTAACTATGGTTCACTACTGTTAGGCATCAATAACCTAACAGATGAAGATCCAGTGTTGAGCTCTTTTGGTACATACGATAACGCTGATCTGTATAACAACTACGGTCGTGAATATCGTGCAAGTTATACTCTTAAGTTCTAAATTCTAATAGCTCATTAATTAGATACAAGAAAGGCTCCTTCGGGAGCCTTTTTATTTAGTCTATTATGAACCCTCAGCTAGGATAATAAACGATGTTTAAACCGCTCTTTGTCCTGCGGTCTGCGTTGCTTTGACTTGTCATCGACACGCGATTAACACATAAATGTGGCTTATTAGCAAAACTAATGGCAAGTTTGATATTGTGGACTTGAAATAAACCCGTTGTTATCGATTTACCTCATCTCCCATCTCGAGTTGAGGTTATTTAGCAATATGTTGTGATTAATTGAGGAGATCAAATGAATAATCACTGGAGTGAATATTGGCAACAAGGACACACAACTTCATTCGGTGAGGCAATATCAGGTAATTATGAAGGGATATTGAAAAGTGTTTGGCAACCGATATTTAATGGTCTAAATGAAGATTTTTTGGTAGTCGATGTTGGCACGGGTAATGGCTCTTTACCTCTTTTATTGCGTGACGGATTATTAACCAGTGAGTTAACCGGTAAAGTGATTGGTGTAGATTTAGCTGAAGTCAGTTTAGTTAACTCGGAAAATCAAAACGGCCATAAAATCGACATAGCCTTAATGTCTAATACTCGCTGTGAACAACTCCCTCTTGAATCAAATTCTGTTGACCTTTATATATCTCAATTTGGTTTTGAGTATTCAAACGTTGAAAAGTCACTTGAAGAAGCGACTAGAGTGTTAAAAGATGGCGGTCAGTTTGGCATTGTTTTTCATCATAGCCGTTCAATGATCCTTAACCGAAATAGAAAGATTTTAACCTTAATAGAAAAAGAAGAAGTTAATTTACTGATTAATTGTTTAACTAAAATGGCCAATGCCATGGGCAATATCACTAGTCAAAAAGATGTTGAGCGAATTAAGAAAGACCCTAAATGTGAAGATATTAGAGCAGAAATTAATCATTTGATTAAATTGTTAGTCGTTTTCGATGAAGCCGCTGCCCAGGATTCTGATTTAATGCGTTTTGTGGCTGAATTTTTTAAGGCCGGCTTATTTTGGCCTGTTACAAAAAAATTGCAATTTATTGAATTTATTACAATACAAATGGAAACGTTAAGACTACGATTAACTGAATTGATCAATGCTTCTTTTGATGAATCTAAATTGGCAATCTTTGTCGATAAACTCTACCAAAACAATATGATGTTAAATGAACTTAAAGTACTTAAAAGTGAACAAAATGAAGTTTTAAGTTGGTATTTACATGCTACAAAATTTATTTATCAATTAGAAAATAGATAAATAGAAGGTAAAGTTGTGTTGCCGTATTTTTGTAACTAACTGAATGAAAACAAATAATATTTTTATATTAGCATTAAATTATCACGCATTTATGTTAAAGACGTTTGATTATTAACCCTTCGTCAACATTGACCGCTTTAACTGTTCTTTCCAGTAGTTTTTAAACTTTGTAAATGTTGACATAGGTCGACATTTTGTGAAATGATGCCAGCGGGTCTACACTTTAACCGGTGTAGAAAAGGGAAGAAAAACTAACAATCACAAGAAAAAGACGTACTTAGTTGAAGTAACATTGATTAACAATTTTAGATCAAGGTTATTTTGCAGAGTTGAACTTTTTAATTCACTTCAAATTGGTTGGGAACTATGTCCAAGGTAAGCAATAGAACAAAAATCGCTACTGCACTTGTTGGCGCTCTGGCTTTAGCTGGTAGCAACTTCGTTGTTGCAGGCCCTCTCGCTGAGGTTCAAAAAGCCGATAGCAGTCTTAATGCTGCATCAGCTGCGTCACAAAAGAAAGTCGACAAATATTTCGACCAAGCACAAGACATGCTTTTTGAGTATAGCAACGTTGCTGATGAGCGTGAATCACTGACATCATACAATGATTACGTTGCGGGCTTAGTAGCTGATCAACAAAATTCACTTGATTTAATCCAGACTGATATCAACGGCGTAGATAAACTTCGCCAGGGTGTTGTGCCATTAATGTTTAAAATGGTCGATGCTTTAGAGCAGTTTGTTAATTTAGATTTACCTTTTAATTCGGAAGTTCGTCATAACCGAGTTGAAAATCTAAAAGATATTCTTAATACCGCAGAAGTTACATTGGCAGAGAAATATCGTCTAATACTTGATGCTTATAGCATTGAGCGTGAGTATGGTAATTTTGTTGCAGTTCATACAGGTAAGCTAGACCTAGACGGCAAAGAAGTCTTAGTTGATTTCTTTAATTTAGGCCGTGTTGCTCTCTATGCCCAGAGTTTAGATCAGAAAATAGCATGGATGTATGATGCTGATGCGAAAACCTGGAATAAGTTAGAAGACAGCTATCTACGCGACATCACGAAAGGTATTCGTATTGCTCGTAAGCAAGGCGCATTAGACCTATTCGCATTACCAATTCCTGCTGCGGAGACTGCACAATAATGAAGAAGTTAATTACATCAGTGCTACTGGCTGCAACTTTCTCTTTAACAGCTGGTATGGTTTATGCTGCAGATGCACCAAAAACTATCGACCAATTGTTACAACAAGTTAAAGCAGACCGAGCTAGCGAAGGTAAGTCAAACGTTAAGCGTGAAAAAGAGTTTCAGGCTGAGCGTGGTGATAAAGCCGCATTGCTTAAACGTGAAAAAGATGCTTTATCTGCTGAAAAGCAACGCGGTAAAGATTTAAACCAAGCCTTCTTAGATAACGAGCGTAAAATTGCTCAGTTAGAAGAAGACTTAAAAACTGCTCAAGGTGACTTGGGTGAGATGTTTGGTGTTGTTAAAGGCGAAGCCGGTGATTTTTCTGGTAAGCTAGCCGCGTCTAACATCAGTGCTCAGTACCCTGGTCGCGATACTTTTATTGCTGAACTAGGTGCACGTAAATCACTGCCTAAAATTGAAGAGTTAGAGCAATTTTGGGAAGCACAATTATTTGAAATGGTTGAGTCAGGTAAAGTTGTTAAATTCGATGGTGATGTTACGGCCATTGACGGTAGCGTAGTGAATACTGCTATTCACCGCGTCGGTCCTTTTAACTTAACGGCCGAAGGTAAATATGTTGTTTACAAACCTGATCTTGGTTTAATTCAGCAATTATCACAGCAGCCTGAAGGCTACCAAGTGAGCGCTGTTGATTCGTGGGAGAACACCACTTCAGGTGTCGCTCCTTTTTATATCGATCCGGCCCGCGGCGTGTTATTAAACATCTTTACTAATAAAGCTAGTATAGAAGATCGTTTAGAAGCCGGTGGTACTATTGGTTATATCATTCTTACCTTGTTAGCAATCGGTGCGTTAATTGCTGTTGAGCGTTTAGTGACTCTGACTCTTGTTGGCGGTAAAGTTAATCGTCAGCGTAAGAGCATCGAAAACCCTGGCAACAATCCTCTAGGCCGTATCTTAAAAGTATATCAATCGAATAAAGACGTTGATGTTGAAACGCTTGAACTCAAACTTGATGAAGCTATCTTAAAAGAAACACCCGCTTTAGAAGCGCGTATTTCAATTATCAAAGTGATTGCGGCTATTGCTCCTATGATGGGTCTATTGGGTACGGTTACCGGTATGATCGCAACCTTCCAATCTATTCAATTATTCGGTACTGGTGACCCTAAATTGATGGCTGGTGGTATTTCTATGGCGCTTATTACTACTGTTCAAGGTCTTATTGCTGCATTGCCTCTAATGCTGTTACACGCAATCGTAGTTGCTCGTAGTAAGTCTATCGTTCAAATTCTTGAAGAGCAAAGTGCTGGTATTATTGCAGAACATGCTGAGAAGAGGGCTGACTAATGATGCTAATCCTGATGGACGTATGGGATTCCGTCAGGGGCTTCATGGCCTCGGGAGGCGATGTCCTCTGGTTGGTTGCAGCAGTGCTATTCCTGATGTGGGTGTTAATGCTTGAGCGTTATTGGTATCTAAATTGGATATCACCAAAACAACATCAAGCCGTTATAGCCTCTTGGGAAGCAAGAGAAGAGACAACTTCTTGGCATGCTCACCGTATCCGTGAAGCTTGGATATCCCAAGCGAGACAAGATTTGAATGCACGTATGCTGTTAATCAAAACCTTAGTAGCCATTTGTCCAATGATTGGTTTATTAGGTACTGTAACCGGTATGATTTCAGTATTCGATGTGATGGCAATTCAGGGGACGAGTAATGCTCGTTTAATGGCTGCTGGTATCTCTATGGCTACAATGCCGACAATGGCAGGAATGGTTGCGGCGCTATCGGGTGTGTTCTTTAGCACGCGTTTAGACTCAAAAATGAGAATCAGTTTAGAAAAGCTAAAAGACAGCATGCCTCACCATTAGAGAGAGATTGAACATGGCACGTAAGAAGCATTCCACTATGGAAGAGGAAGCGCAAATTGATATGACTCCGATGCTAGACATCGTGTTTATCATGCTGATTTTCTTCATTGTAACAACATCGTTTGTTAAGCCATCAGGCTTAGACTACAACAAGCCGAAAGCGTCACAGGCTACGTCTAAACCATCGGCAAACATCTTTATTGGCATCAGCAAAAATGGTGTCATTATGATGGAAAACCGTCAGGTTGATATCGAACGTGTAACGGCTAACGTAGAGCGTATGTTAGCTGAAGCACCTGAAGCAGCTGTATTGATTCAAGCAGACAAAGACTCTTTACATGGTTTAGTCGTTAAAGTACTTGATAACGTTAAAGCGGCCGGTATTGACAAAATTTCAGTATCAGCGGGGAATGACTAATATGCTAAGAGCACTCGTATCAATAATCATTGGTGCTGCAGTGACTTTTGGGCTGTTTGCTTTCATGGCTTTTCTGGTCGGTGGTGGTGCACAACGCAACGCTGACTCAGAGGAAACCCCTGTTATTGAAATTACGATGGATAAACAGGATTCGAAGGCACAGAAAAAACCAAGGGTTACACCTAAGCCACCTCCACCACCGGAGCAGCCGCCTAAGCCGGATACTACTCCGCCTGATACATCATCTAATATTGATACCAATATGGCGTTCAATATGGGTGGTATAGAATCTGGTGGGCCCAGTACTGGTTTTAAACTCGGTAACATGATGACCCGCGATGGTGATGCTACCCCTATTGTTCGTATTGAGCCTCAGTATCCGATTGCTGCTGCTCGTGATGGTAAAGAGGGTTGGGTTCAACTTAGCTTTACAATCAACGAACTCGGTGGTGTCGATGATGTTTCTATTATCAAGGCTGAACCTAGACGTTTATTCGATCGTGAAGCAATTCGTGCATTGAAAAAATGGAAATACAAGCCAAAGATTGTTGATGGTAAGCCATTAAAACAAACGGGTATGAAAGTACAGCTTGACTTCACACTAGAGAAAGGGAGGTAGATAATGCGTAAAGTTACTAGTATCGCTACAGTGTTATTACTTTCAGTCTGTGGAAGTGCATTGCTGTCTAACTCTGTAGTTGCTGCTGAAAAGTGTGAAATTGACACCCGTCAATCTCGTGCTGTGGGCGATAGCGCTGCAAAAAAAGTTCAAAAATCTTTTAAAGCGTATACAGAAGGTAATTTAGACGAAGCAATTGCAATTTTGCTTGAAGCTAATGCTAGAAACGATTTCGACAAAGCGTATGTCGATCGTATGTTAGGTAACTTCTATGCTGAAAAAGGTCAGATGAAAACAGCTATCAAGTTTTTAAAGACTGCTGTAGATGCTGACATTCTTGGTGGTACCGATCATGCTGCAACAATGCGTTTGTATGCTGATTTGTTACTACAAGAAAAAAAGTTTAAAGAAGCAATTCCATATTATTATAAGTGGATGGACTTTACCTGTAACTCTGATGCGCAAATGTATCGCAGAATTGGTATTGCCCACACTGAGTTAAAAGAATGGAATAAAGTGCTTCAAGTTGCTGATAAGGGATTATCTTTATCTGAAACACCTGATAAAGGTCTGTATCAGATGAAGTTAACTGCTTACTTTAACCAGAAAAAGTACAATGAAGCCGTAAAAGTATTAGAAACTATGGTGCCGTTGTTCCAAGACGATAAACGTCTCTGGGTTCAGTTGGCTCAATTTTACTTGATGACTGAAAACTATGATAAATCACTCGCAACATACGATTTGGCATACAAGAATGGCTTTTTAGAGACAGACAGTAACATTACTCGTTTGACTCAATTGTTAGCTCAAAAAGGCGCGCCTTATAAAGCTGCTACGATTTTTGAAAAGCACATGAAGTCAGGCCTTATTGCTGAAAACGAGAAGAGTTTTTCAACACTTGCTGGTTTTTATCATAATGCTAAAGAGTTAAAAGAAGCCGCTTACTATTATGGTAAAGCAGCTGCTGTTAACAACGAGGGTGATTTGTTTTTAAAACAAGGTCGCATCCTTTCTTTAGACCAAAAGTATCTAGATGCCATTCCTGTGCTTAAAAAAGCACTTGATGCAGGCATTGATAATCCTGGCGAAGCTCAATTTGAGTTAGCTTTATCATACTTAAGCCTTAAAAAGTACAAGTCTGCTTATCAGCGTGCACTACTTGCCGCAAAAGATGAAAAGACTGAACGTAGTGCTAAGAGCTATATTTCTTACATCAAAGAAAAAGCCCGTATTCACAACGTAACACTTTAATCTAAGCTTGATTTAAAAAGCCCCTTTTAGGGGCTTTTTTATTAGCTAGTAAAAATAATAGAGTCATTTTTTTGGCCCGCTTATTTTATTGTGTGAATAGGTTGAATATTACAGCGTGAAATCTACCGAGCGACGTTAGGGTACTATTAATTGTTAGTTTGTGTGTTTTTTGTTGAAGTTTTGTTTCTTGTAAAGCTAGCCAAAGATACAATGGTTGTAACTTGTCGATTTTAAGACTTTTTCATTTAGATTGAATCGCTGCAATGGGATAAATCAGACCACTAATATTAAGCCTTTGACTCTATTAGGGTAACAAGGCGTGAGTTAATTTGTGTTAAGGAATAATAATAATGAATAAAACATTGTTGGCGTTAACGGTGTCCTTACTATTGGCCACTCAAGGTTGTTCAGAAGGCTCGACGGTTTCTTCTACGTCTGAAAAGACCTCAGAGTCTAGCGCCGCCGTTATGCCTCAATCTGCTTCAGAGCAGTATTTAGCGATGGTTGATGATTTTTTTAATGCTCAGTTAAAGCTTGAACCCATTTATGCCACCTTTGTTGGGGTTAACGATTATAATGACCAATTTGGTGGTGCATTAACTGAAGAGTACTTAGCGGCCCGTCATGACTTGAATAGTCATTACTTTAGCCAAGCTAAAACCATTGATGTTGAGAAGCTTCCTGCTTCACTTAAATTGAGTTACGACATGTTCATTTATGATCGTAACATGGCGCTTATAGGCGAAACCTATCCAGAGTATTTCTTACCTATTAATCAGTTTTCTAGCACAGTATTTACCATGGTGCAGCTGGGAAGCGGTGAGAGTGCTCAACCATTTAAGACTGTTAAAGATTACCAGAATTGGTTATTACGATTACGGGGTTTTATTAACTGGACTAAGCTTGCACAGCAGCGGATGGATGAAGGTATTGCCAGTAAAGTGGTATTACCTCGAGTGCTTGTCGAACGCATTATTCCTCAGTTAGATGCCCAACTTGTTGCAGATGCAGAAAGTAGCTTTTTTTATTCGCCAATAACCTTGCTACCTGACGATTTTACAAACGCACAAAAATCAGCATTAACTATCGAATATACACAACTTATCAATACTGAGTTATTACCTGCATTGACTCAGTTACGTGACTATGTGAAGAATGTCTATTTGCCGAACTCTCGTGCTTCAGATGGTTGGTGGGGATTGCCAAATGGTAAAGACTGGTATCAACATTTAGCCAATAGCCACACCACAACAACCCTATCCGTGGATGAGATCCACCAAATTGGTTTGTCTGAAGTGGCTCGTATTTTAACTGAAATGGACACGGTAAGAGAGCAAGTTGGTTTTAAAGGCGATTTAAGCGCTTTTTTTGCTTCTTTATCGTCAGAACAAAAGTATTTTTTTAGTGACAAACAAGATCTTATTGATGGTTATATGACGATTAAAGATCATATTAATCAGGTTTTACCAGAGTATTTCAATGTGATGCCCAAAGCGGATTATATTGTAAAACCTGTGGAAAGTTTCCGCGAAAAATCTGCCGCTGGTGCATCGTATGAATCACCTGCAGTGGATGGCTCTCGCCCGGGTACTTTTTATATCAATACCTACAACTTAAAAGCACAACCTAAATGGGGTATGACAACCCTTTCTTTGCATGAAGCAGCCCCTGGTCATCATTTTCAGATTTCGATTAAGCAAGAGTTAACCGATGTTCCACAATTTCAACGTTTCCAGGGTTATACCGCATTTGAAGAAGGCTGGGCACTGTATGCAGAATACTTAGGTGTTGAGATGGGCGTATTTAGCGATCCATATCAGTACTTTGGTAAATTATCAGATGAAATGTTACGGGCAATGCGATTAGTGGTTGATACGGGGCTTCATGCAAAAGGTTGGAGTCGTGAGCAAGCAATTCAATATATGAAGGACAATTCGCCTATGGCGGAGTCGGATATCATTGCTGAAGTGGAGCGTTACATGGCTATTCCTGGTCAAGCTTTGTCATATAAAGTGGGCCAACTGACTATTTTAAGATTACGTGCCGATGCAGAAAAAGCCCTTGGTGACAAATTTGATCTTAAAGGTTTTCATGACCAATTGTTAACATCAGGATCATTACCGATGGCCGTGATGGAAAACAAAATTGCCGATTGGATTAAAGCTGAATCAGCAAAATAAATGACGAACAGATGTGGTGACTTAATTATGTCATCACCTTGTCGTTATGTTAGTGTTATTTTTATTTAATATTACATTTTTAGGAGCGATATTATGGTACAAGCAACGGCTAGACACCTACTCGTAAGCACCCAAGATCAATGCGAATCACTCAAGCAACAGATCGAAGCTGGTGCAGACTTTGCCGAGATTGCTAAGGCAAACTCTTCTTGTCCATCTGGGGCGCAAGGTGGTGATTTAGGTTCTTTTGGTCCTGGAATGATGGTTAAAGAATTTGATGAAGTGGTGTTTAGCGCGCCATTAAATACGGTTCAAGGTCCGGTAAAAACTCAATTTGGTTTTCATTTACTTGAAGTCACTAGCCGCAGCTAGCGCGTAGTGATTATGTGATATCGAATGGCAGCCTAGGCTGCCATTTTTATTAATGAACTAAGAGAGGATGTATGCAAATAAATCTTTATAGTGAGCGCTTGAAATTGCGACATTTACAAAGTAAAGATTGGGAGCATTTTCTACGCTTACATCGTGATAAGGGTATCAATCAACATATCCGAAGTATTGAATCTGAATCGGAAATTGTTGCTAAATTTGAGCAGCGCAAAGCGATATGGCAATTTGGATCTGGAGACTGGTTATCTCTCGTTATTGAACGGATCGACACCAATGAATTTGTGGGGCTTATTGGTTTTAGATGCGACGATGCAGAATTAAGACGCGCCGAAGTAGGCTACCTTGTAGCACCAGAACAGCAAGGTTTAGGGTTTGCAAGTGAAAGCCTGCAAGCCTTAACGGATTGGGGGGCGTTACAATTTAGTATGCATAAATACATTGGTATTTGTGCTCAAGAAAATACCGCATCACGTAAGGTACTAGAGAAGGTTGGTTTTATTCTTGAGGGAACATTAAGACAGAATAGCTGCATTGATGGAATATGGTCAGATGACTGCTGCATGGGATTACTAACAGCACAAAGAGAGTAGCCCTTTTTTCTCATTCTGGCTTGCAAGTTAAAATAAAATCTTCGTTGTACTATATTCTAACGGGCATTTGTCACATAATGCGTAATACAACTGAAAACAATTCTCGTTAACAAGTGAAACTTTGATCTAGATTTGAGTTTAACTGTTTCAGTTCATATAAAATTTTAACGTTATTAATGTAGTTGAAGGTAGTGTTACATGAAGCTGAGTGAACTTAAGCCTGGTGATCAGGCGATTATCTCTGAAATCGGTCAATTAACGTTACCGCAAACTGTCAAACGTAAATTGTTATCTATGGGCATTACACCCAACACTCGTTTTCATTTTATACGTCGAGCCCCTATGGGCTCGGGTGTTGAGTTAGATTTACGTGGCAGTAAATTATGTATGCGTTGTGATTTAGCCGATATTATCGAGGTAGTTCTAAAAAATGACTAAACAATTTCACTGTGTCACCGTGGGTAACCCCAATGCAGGTAAATCGACTCTTTTTAATGCACTTACAGGTGCAAGCCAGCAGGTTGGCAATTGGTCAGGTGTAACCGTAGAAAAGAAAACCGGTAAGCTTAGTTACTCTGGTACTGATGTTTTTCTTACCGATTTACCCGGCATATATGATTTATTACCCGCAGGTAATAGCTGCGATTGTTCATTAGATGAACAAATCGCCCAGGCCTATCTTTCAAATCAACAAGTGGACGCCATTATCAACTTAGTTGATGCCACAAACGTTGAGCGTCATCTGTATTTAACCACTCAATTACGTGAGTTAGGTATTCCGGTTATTGTTGTCATTAACAAAATTGACGCAGCTAAAAAGCTGGGGATCAATATTAATGCAGATGACATGTCGGCACGACTTGGTTGTCCAGTCGTCACAATTTGCTCACGTAAGCAAGCCGATGTTGAACATCTACAGACTGAATTATTGGCATTATTGAAAAAAGGCGACACAACATCATCGTTATTACTGCAGTATCATGCTGATATCGAGGCAAGTGTCACAGCTTTACAGAAGCAAAATGACAGCCAAGGTCTTGTTGAGTTAAGCCGCGGACAAGCCCTTGCTATTTTAGCCAACAGTCATGGAAATGGCTGTGGTACCAGTGAAACGCAATTACACGACACGGTACAACAATGTACCCAGCGGGTAGAGCAAGCTGGTGAAGATATTGATATTATGATCGCGACGACACGTTACGATTTTGTGCAACAGGTGTTTGAAGCTTCAGTCAGTCAAGGTACACACGTTAGTGCCACTGATAGACTCGACAAGGTGGTGTTGCACCCCGTTTTGGGCATCCCAATCTTCTTGTTTGTTATGTATCTGATGTTTTTATTCAGTATTAACGTAGGTAATGCATTTATTGACTTGTTTGATATTACCGCGGGTGCCATTTTTGTTGATCATTTTGGGGCTTTGCTGTCGTCAATGGGCTCACCTGATTGGCTAGTGACGATTTTAGCTGGCGGTGTTGGCCAAGGTATTCAAACTGTCGCGACGTTTATACCGGTTATTGCAGCGTTATTTTTAGCCCTCTCGGTACTTGAAGGGTCTGGTTACATGGCTCGTGCAGCCTTTGTCGTTGATGGTTTAATGCGCCGTATTGGTTTGCCGGGCAAAGCCTTTGTGCCGATGATTGTTGGTTTTGGCTGTTCCGTTCCTGCCATTATGGCAACGAGAACCTTAGGCAGTGAGCGTGAGCGGATCGTGACAGGTATGATGGCACCGTTTATGTCTTGTAGTGCTCGCTTGCCTGTTTATGCGTTATTCGCAGCCGCATTCTTTCCACAGTCGGGTCAAAACTTGGTGTTTTTACTTTATATCATTGGTATTTTTGCTGCGATTGGTACTGGTTTATTACTGCGTAAAACGGTATTGCCAGGTACAAGCAGTGCCGTTGTTATGGAGCTACCAAGTTACGAAATGCCTAAATCTAAAGCGGTGTTCTCTCGCACAACTAAGCGAACTAAAAGCTTTATTATGGGCGCGGGTAAAACCATCATTATTGTGGTGACGCTGCTTAACTTTGTTAATGCTATTGGTACTGATGGCTCTTTTGGGCATGAAGATAGTAAAGAATCATTACTCAGCGCTGCGAGTCAACAAATCACACCCTTTTTTAGTCCAATGGGGATTGAGCAAGATAACTGGGCGGCAACAGTGGGTATTATTACCGGCATTTTTGCTAAAGAAGCTGTAGTTGGGACGTTAAATAGTTTATACAGCACCGTCGATGGTGATGACGTAGAACTTGTGTCTATTTGGGATAGCGTCAAAATCGGCTTAGCCACCGTTCCGGCAAATTTATTAGGCATAGAGCCAGGTGACCCATTATCAATTGCAATAGCGGGTATTACTGATTTAGATGAAGCTGCGATGGCATTGTCTGTTGATTCCTCCACATTCAGTGCGCTTCAAACAGGCTTTAAAAGTCAGATAGCGGCATTTTCATACTTGTTATTCATCTTGCTTTATACGCCTTGTGTGGCCGCTATGGGGGCCTTGGTTCATGAGTTTGGTGCTAAATGGGCTCGTTTTGCTGCAATTTGGACGTTTTCACTCGCCTATGGTTCGGCGACCGTGGTTTACCAAGGCGCGACCTTTACTCAACATCCGCTGCAGTCGGCCAGTTGGATCTGTTTCTTTGTTGTGGCATTGATTGGGTTTTATCTCTGGTTAAATAAAAAAGGTAGAAAAGCCCAACAAATTATTCCTGGAATACGCATTATCACGGAATAGTTAACCCTAATCCTGTTTGATTTAAACCATAAACCCAGCTTTGCTGGGTTTATTTGCTTTATAAGGTTAACTTTTTCGATCCTAGTAGTTGTAACTACTTAAGTTCTGTAGGATCATCTATTTTTATTCATATTGCCATTGTGCGCCAAGAGGAATTCCATGAGTCATGTGGACACCGAAGTACGTCCAAGTAACTTCATTCGTAATATCATAGACGAAGACCTAAAAAGCGGTAAGCATAGCCAAGTACATACTCGTTTCCCACCAGAGCCTAACGGGTATTTACATATTGGACATGCTAAATCTATTTGCTTAAATTTTGGTATTGCCAAAGATTATCAAGGTCAGTGTAACTTACGTTTTGATGATACAAATCCTGAAAAAGAAGACATCAATTATGTTAATTCTATTCAGGAAGACGTGCGCTGGTTGGGCTTTGAATGGTCTGGCGATATCCGTTATTCATCGAATTATTTTGAGCAGTTACACCAGTATGCTGTTGAGTTAATTAATAAAGGGCTTGCTTACGTTTGTTTTTTAAATGGTGAGCAAACAAGAGAATACCGGGGTTCATTAAAAGAACCGGGTAAAAACAGTCCTTATCGTGATACCAGTATTGAAGAAAACCTCACGCTGTTTGAAAAAATGCGCAAAGGTGAATTCAAAGAAGGCGAATGTGCACTGCGCGCCAAAATCGATATGGCATCGCCTTTTATGTGTATGCGTGATCCTATTATTTACCGTATACGTTTTGCCCATCATCATCAAACGGGGGATAAATGGTGCATTTATCCTATGTACGATTTTACCCATTGTGTTTCAGATGCGATTGAAAATATTACTCATTCAATTTGTACGTTAGAGTTTCAAGATAATCGTCGTTTATACGATTGGGTCTTGGATCATTTAGACGATTTTAACATCCCGGATCGTACGCGTCAGTATGAGTTTTCGCGTTTGAATCTTGAATATACTCTGATGTCTAAGCGTAAGTTGAATGATCTAGTCGTACGTAAACTCGTCACCGGTTGGGATGACCCAAGAATGCCAACGATTGCGGGCTTGCGTCGTCGTGGTTATACGGCTGCATCTATTCGTGAGTTTTGCTCACGTATTGGCGTCACCAAGCAAGATAATTTGGTTGAAGTAGGCATGTTAGATGCCTGTATCCGTGAAGAGCTTAATGAGCATGCTCCTCGAGCAATGGCAGTGTTAAGACCGATAAAAGTCGTCATTGAAAACTATTCGAATACTGAAACCGAAACCATTATTGCTGCTGCTCATCCAAACAATGAAACCATGGGAACTCGTGAGCTGACATTTGGGCGTGAGCTATTTATTGACGTCGCAGATTTTAAAGAAGAGGCAAATAAGCATTTTAAACGACTGGTTTTAGGTAAAGAAGTCCGTTTACGTAATGCTTATATTATCAAAGCTGATCGGTGTGATAAAGACGCTGATGGTAATATCACAACGGTTTATTGTACCTATGATGCAGATACTTTAGGCAAAAATCCTGCTGACGGTCGTAAAGTAAAAGGGGTTATTCATTGGGTTGAGGCATCAACAGCGAAACCTGCTGAGTTTCGTTTGTATGAACGTCTATTTACCAATGTAAATCCTGCGGCTTTTGAAACGGTCGATGAAGTCCTTAACCCCAATTCACTTACTGTGGTCAAGGGACTGGTTGAACCTAGTTTGGGCAATGCATCGGCTGAAAAAACCTACCAGTTTGAACGTGAAGGTTATTTCTGTGCTGACAGTAAAGATTCTAGCGCTGAACATTTAGTGTTTAACTTAACCGTACCGTTACGAGATACTTTTGCGTAATCAAGGTCATTAGTAAAAAAAAGGCGCTGAATGCGCCTTTTTTATATCATTTTTTCAATAATCAATAATCAATAATCAATAATCAATAACTCATAATAAGTTACCAATAAATTATTGCATCATTGGGCCTAAGCCAATACTCCATAAAATCACACTACTTGCCATCAGTGCGACTAATAACACCAGACCAGCGGTCACTACTGAGCTTGCATAAATAAAGCCTTTTTCTTCAGGGATATTCATAATAATAGGAACACCTGCATACAGAAGATAAACCGAATAGGATAAGCCAATTAGTCCGATGACCATAATGAACCATAGTACAGGGTAGAGTGCGGCTAGACCGACCATAAACAGGGGCGTCGCAGTATAGGACGCTAATTCAAGAGCTTGTGTATAGGTTGGATCTGCATCAAACGTCCTACCCATCCAAAAGGCTAAATAAGCAAGCGCCAAAACGCCAATAATTAAACCAAAATACATCGCAATTGACATCAGTAATGCGCTTTGTGATGTAAGAAATAACGGTTCTCCAACGCCAGGATTCCAACCAATGTGTGCCGTTGCAAAATAAGCACAAATTGCCGGGATAAGTGCGATAAGCAGTATATGGCTCAAACTGCTTTTTAGCGCTTCATGATTTTTTTCAATTTTTTGCCACTCTTGTTTCGGATGAGTGTACAGTCCCATTAAGTGATTCAATACCATTATAGTTATCCTTGTTTAGCATTTTTTGACCTAGTTCGCCAAACAACGACGAACTGACTACAGCTCTTTACCCACCGCCTTAATCAGTCCACATCTACTTATCAACAGGCGTTATTGTGTTGGCATCACACTGAGATGGTTCCATTGCCAACATCTATGTTGTTAAGTTATGACTCTATCCCAATGTAGAGTCATCATTTAAGGTGATCGATTGCATCTGTTACAAAATCGTTAAAATAAGCTGCTTAGCTTATTTATTAAACATAAATAGACTTTCGTCAAGTGGTATTACGTTTTTGACTTCAGAAAAGATCGTTATATAGGTAAAATAACCTTAGTTTTTTTGAAAGGATTATCCATCTTATGCAGCAATTACTGGTCCCTATTTATGACTTTCTAGGTTGTGAGACCCCAAACAGTTGGCTTGAACAAGCAAAACAACCTGAACAATTAACGCCACTGTTGATCGACCATTGCAACTGCGAGCTTAAGGCTGCTCAAACGGCTATTTTAATGATCCGCAAATATGCGATTGATAAAATTAGTTCACATCTATTAAAGGCTTGGGCAAAACCCTATGAGGATTTTATCTATCAACCAGACCGTAATGTGCAAGCATTTTTGGCTCGTGATAGTAAAAAAAATGATATCACCAGTGAATTAGTCGCCAACAAAGACTTAACCAATAGTGCTGACTTAATGAGTAAAATGGTGCGCCTTACCAAAGAAGAGTTTCATCATTTTGAACAAGTCCTGCAAATTATGTCTGCACGCGGTATTGACTACCGTAATATTCGCGCAGGCCGTTATGCCAAACAATTAATTTCTCATGTCCGAACTCATGAGCCTGAGACCATGATTGATAAGTTGATTATTGGTGCGTTTATTGAGGCGCGTTCGTGTGAGCGATTTGCCAAGCTTGCGCCGCACTTAGATGATGACTTGGCTAAGTTTTACACTTCATTACTTCGTTCAGAAGCTCGGCATTATCAGGATTATTTAGCTCTTGCTGAGGTTGTAGCAGGTAAAGATATTAGTGTACGAATTAATTATTTTCGAGAAAAAGAAATGCAGTTAATTTTGTCAGTAGATACAGAGTTTCGTTTCCACAGTGGAATACCGCCTCAATAATCAATAATCAATAATCAATAATGGCGCTATATAAACCAAGACTCACAGTTGATATCAATTCTGATACCTTCAAGTGAGCCTAGTTTGTTGCGGAAAAGGGTAATGTTACTAACTCACAACCTTTATCACTGACATTTAGCACGCTGCCTTGAGTATACCAATCACCGACCACCACACGTTGTTCTTGAGCTGTGAGCTGATGAATCGCGGGCCGATGTGTATGACCATGGATCATTCGTTGGCAGCCAGTACTTGCTAGTAGTGCTGTGACCGCGCTTGGCTCAACATCCATAATTTCGTGGTGTTTGTGCTGATTGTCTTGCACACTTGTTTGACGAATTTTAGCGGCAATGTTTAAGCGGGTCTTTTTAGGTAAGTGGGCGTAAACCCAGCGAACAAGTCCAAAACTTCGAAAGCGTCTGAATCGCTGATAAGCAATATCAAGTGTACAAAGGCTATCACCATGCAAAATCACGGTGTTAACACCGTACAAGTTGATACAATACACCTCAGGCAATATTTTCATACCTGCGCGTTGGCAAAATTGTTTGCCAACCATAAAATCACGGTTACCATGAATAAAGTACACTGGTAGGGTGTCTGATACCGTTTTGATTGCCTCCGCGATGGCAACACTAAAGGGTTCTGCAATATCATCACCCATCCACACTTCGAATAGATCGCCGATGATATAAAGCGCTTCAGTATTGTCTAAACCATGGTTTAGAAAATACACAAAGGCTTGAGTAATATCGGGGCGATCAACACTCAAGTGCAAATCGCCCACAAAGATTGTTTTTTTCACAATTACGCTTTAACGCTAACGCTTTTGATCACAATGGCTTCTAATGGCACATCTTGATGCATGCCATTGTTACCGGTTGCAACATTCTTGATTTTTTCAATAATATCTAAGCCTTCAACGACTTCACCAAAGACACAGTAACCCCAGCCTTGAGAGGTTTCTGATTTAAAATCAAGGAAGGTATTATCATTTACGTTAAAGAAAAATTGTGCCGTTGCTGAATGCGGATCAGACGTTCTCGCCATTGCAACTGTGCCTTTACGGTTAGATAAGCCATTGTTAGCTTCGTTTTTGATTGATGCTTTAACACTTTTTTGGCTCATCTCTTCAGTGAAACCACCACCTTGGACCATAAAACCGTCAATAACACGGTGGAAAATCGTACCGTCAAAAAAGCCATCTTCAACATACTGCATAAAGTTAGCGGCAGTGATAGGCGCTTTTTCTGCATTTAGTTGCAAAGTAATATCGCCGAAATTGGTATGTAAAGTAATCATGTTATCTCACTTGAAAAAATTGATTTGCGCGATTCTAACTTATCTTAAGTGCCGCTTAAAGTGCATTGTTCAAAACAGGTGACATCATGGTAGAATCTGAATTAATATTTCCCGTTATAAATTAGTGTAAAAGAGACCATTCGATGTTAAAGATTTACAATAGTATTAGCCGTGATAAACAAGAATTTATACCAATAAATCCAGGTAAAATCGGAATGTACGTCTGTGGCGTGACCATTTACGATTTATGTCATATTGGTCATGGGCGTACCTTTGTTTCGTTTGACATGATAGTACGTTATTTACGTTACCTAGGTTATGAGGTGAATTTTCAGCGTAATATTACCGATGTTGATGATAAAATCATCAAACGGGCAGCTGAAAACAATGAATCTTGTGAGTCACTTACTGAGCGCTTGATTGCCGAAATGCATAAAGATTTTGACGCATTAAATATGATGCGACCTGATTTTGAGCCTCGGGCAACGTTACATATTGAAGAAATTATCGATATGGTTGAGCGTTTACTGGACCGAAAACATGCCTATGTCGCCAGTAATGGCGATGTCTTATTTAGTGTTGCCTCGTTTCCTGAGTATGGCCAGTTGTCAGGTCAAAACCTTGATCAACTTCAAGCGGGTGCTCGAGTTGAAATTGATAATGCCAAACATAATCCGATGGATTTTGTGTTATGGAAAATGTCAAAACCCGGTGAGCCGACATGGGAATCACCTTGGGGACCTGGTCGTCCTGGTTGGCATATTGAATGTTCAGCCATGAACAGTAAACATTTGGGATCACATTTTGATATTCATGGTGGCGGCTCTGATTTACAGTTTCCTCATCATGAAAATGAAATTGCTCAGTCTTGCTGTGCCCACGATACGCCTTATGTAAATTATTGGATCCACACCGGAATGGTGATGGTTGACCGTGAAAAAATGTCTAAATCATTAGACAACTTTTTTACCATTCGTGATGTGCTTAAGCATTATGATCCTGAAACGGTACGTTACTTTTTATTATCCGGTCATTATCGCAGCCAGTTAAATTATTCTGAAGATAATTTAAAGCAAGCTCGTTCAGCATTAGAGCGTTTATACACGGCGATTAAAGACTTAGACTTAACCGTCGACGCAGCTCCTGCTGAAGCGTTTGTGGCCAAGTTCAAGTTGGCAATGGATGATGACTTTAATACGCCTGAAGCGTATTCGGTTTTATTTGAGATGGTACGTGAAATTAACCGTCTTAAAATAACCGATATGACTGCCGCCTCTGCATTAGGTGTGCGTTTGAAGCAATTAGCGGATGTGCTGGGAATTATGAGCCAAACACCAGATGCTTTCTTTAAAGGTGAGGGCAGTGATGATGAAGTGGCAGAAATTGAAGCGCTTATTGTCGAGCGTAACCGCGCCCGCACCGAAAAAGATTGGCCCGCAGCTGATGTCGCCCGCGATCGCCTCAATCAACTAGGTGTGATCTTAGAAGACGGACCAAGCGGCACCACATGGCGTAAAAAGTAAGTCTGACATTGAAATGATCCTTTAGCCTGCATTTATGCGGGCTTTTTTATTGCTTCGTGTTGACCTTGTTTTACCAGTTCATCTAAGCAATCTAATGCATTGGTTGAATGTTGCCAAAATGTATTAGTTAATACTTGTCTTGTTTGTGGACTACAAAACGCTTGTCTTGATGAGTCGGCTACATTTAATGAGGGTTCAGCATTGACGGCCATGTGTTTGAGCATATTTTGCAACTCGGCAAAGTTATAAACACTGGGCCCAGCAGCAGGAAGTTTCGCTACATAAGAATATTCACTTCTGCATTCGCTGTGATAGTGCGCCTTATCAAATGGAAAAAAAGCGATATCGCATTTGTATTGTAATGCATCAATGTAAATCGATGAGTAGTCAGTGATCAGTAAATCTATTTTGTTGATAATACCGTATATGTCGTCCCATTCGGTAATATTGATGATATTAGGGTATTGATCCAGTTCAGCCGCAAAATGCACTTCATTTGGATGTAATCGCAGTAATAGTATTTGGTTTTGATCGATCAATTGTGTTGACAAGGCTTTAAAATTAATGGCCTCAGCATAAATGTTATTATTGTCATTGGTTAAGCTTGAATCTCGCCATGACGGCGCGTAAAGAATAACGTGTTTAACCTCTTGATTAGTAAATGGTGTTTGATGATTATTGATTTGATAATAACGATGATAATCGGTACGAGGATTACCACAACAGAGAAACTGCTCGTCTGTCATTTTAAAGCCAGTGCGAAAAAGCCCTTTCACCGTATCACTGGCAGCAAGCATGAAATCGGGTTTGACGTACTGTTGATGATACAAGGCTTTAGCATTTAATTTTTGCGCCCATGTCGATGGATGATAAACCGAGTGTAACGGTCCATTACTGATATCAAATTCGATTTGTTTTAATGGTGAACCATGCCATAAATTAATTTTAATAGCACCCTTAGCAAAGTACTGATTAATATCACCAATATAACTATTATAAATATAGTATTTAGCCGTTAATGCATGAAAAACGCCCATTAAAGACCAACGATAATAAGCTAAATAGCCTTGTTGTGTTAACTGCTTAATGAGTGCTTTATCACCCGATATCCAAATCGCGGTAATGGTTTGTTGTCTTTGCCAATGGAGAAACAAGTATTTGCTATTATCTGCAAACTTGTTTTTATAGCAGCCCATGACCGCTTTATGTTGCTTCGGTATCAAACCTGACAAACAATAAAGCGTTTGAGTGATGAGTAATCTAATACATTGATCAACATAGCTAAATAACATGTTAATTCCTTATGCAATATTAGCGCTAACGGGATGATTTATTGGATCTGGAATCACTCTGTTGGCAAGATTATTCTTAATTTCTGTCGTTGAAATTTGTTGCGTGCGTTCAAGATAAAATACGTTACAGATATCAGATAAATCATCAAATTTACCTTTCCAGTCATCACCAATAGCAAAGATGTCAGCATTTAGCCGAATAATATCATTCCTTTTCTGGCGCCAATCGTTTTCAGCTATCACCTCATCAACATATTTACAGGCTGCGACAATTTCTTGTCGTTGTTGAAAATTGAAAAACGCGGCCTTACCTTTAAGCGCATTAAATTCGTCGGTGGATACCCCCACAATTAGCTTATCACCAAGCTTTTTTAAGCGTTTAAACAACCTCACGTGTCCAAAATGAAATAAATCAAACGTGCCGTAAGTAATGATAGTTTTCATGGAATACCTCAAGTCTTGATATATGAATTAACGAGCATTGATTGAGTGGGTTATTTGCCATAATCGACGCAGGTAACCTAGTTGACTTAATGGTTGAAACTCCATTTCAACCAATTCTATTTCTTCCTGTGGGGTCGTATCATTCAGTAGGATTTGTACCGGACCAAATACACCATAACGTGCATGTTGGTGACCCAGAGAACTTGCGCCAAAGAGCAATAGCTCACCTTTAACGACGAGCCACAATTGTGGCAACTTTGCCAGCACCGGAGCGTTGATGGCGATTTCAATCAAAGAGATAAGCTGTTGCTGATTATTACTGACGCAAATCCGTTTAATGGGATGTTTAGGCCGTTGAATACAAGCTACCAGTAAACTGATTAACATAATCGGTAGGGTTAATAGAATTAACAATGCCGCCACTAATCGGGTGATAAATGACACCTTGGTTAATTTCTTTACCTTGAGATGACATGTAGAAACAAGACTAGGATCGTTGACTTTAACCCAAGTGTTTTTGGCAATATCGATAATGTAATCTTGAGATACAATTTGATTGCTAACATTAAGGTTATTACCAATGTATGTATTGGGTAATACGATACTATTGCTTAATTCGCTATTATCGATATAACAATGCTGGCCGATCACGATCGCACCGTGACATTTTACCTGATTATTTAAATAGGTATTGGCTCCAATGTTGCCGTAAGTTTTTTGGTTTGCAAAACTAGGGTGCTGTGTTTGATGTTCAATTCTAAGTTGGTTATTTTTTTGCGCGGAATCAACTCTACGGCCTTTTAAGCCAAAGGTGTCGGCATGTTTAATAATATAATGGTTTGCGGCAACAAAATTGTCGATGCTGTCTAGATGGAAAGCCATACCGTGTAAGACTTGATTAATGGTTTTATCGTTATCTTTTTGGGGAGCGGCTAATGGCCAATTTAAATTGTGCCCATGTAAGCGGCCTTCGGGTAGCATTAATAGTCCAGGGTTTAGATCGCTCATTGAGGCTAGCACAAATGCTTGTTTAACCTGCTTGGCAAATTCAACAAAACGTCTAATACAAGGTGTGCGAACAATATCACCCCTCACGACTAATAGAGACTGATTAGGGTCTAATTTCATCCGTTTTAATACTGATTCAATATCTTCTTCTGGTTTGCTTAAAAAATATTCGATAGTTAAATTCCATCTAGCACCGTTAGCAACATGGGATTCAATTTCTGCAGCATTATTGGCGATGACTAATTTTGCACGGGTAATACCCGCTTGAGCAAGATCTTCAAGGGTATAGTCAATTATTGCTTTGTTGGCCACGGGTAATAACGCAGCACAGTATTGACGATTCAATGGTGCCAGTTCGGTCGCTGAACGGTTGGCAAAAATAATGGCTTGCATATCCTTACTCCTAGTATGCACCCCGGGCGAAAATAACTGCCGGAATGGTCTTAAATAATAACTTAATGTCTTTTATCAGTGATTGTTGGTAGATATAATCAACATCAAGTTCAACCTGTTTGTCGAATGGAATGTGAGATCGGCCAGATACTTGCCAAATACAGGTAATACCGGGTTTAACCATTAATCTTCGTCTATCTGATAACTGATATTGGTTCACTTCACTGGGTAATGCAGGACGCGGGCCAACTAATGACATATCGCCTTTAAAGACGTTCCAAAGTTGTGGTAATTCGTCAATTGATAGCTTACGGATCCAAGCGCCGATGTGAGTGATCCTAGGATCAGATTTCATCTTAAACAGCACCCCACCTTGCATATCATTCTGTGCAGTTAATTTACCCAATCTAGCTTCTGCATCGGTAAACATTGAACGAAACTTAAACATAGTAAACGGTTGATTGTCTTGTCCTGCACGGGTTTGGCTAAAAAATACATTGCCTTTTGATTCAAGTCGTATCGCACAAGCCGTGAGTAATAAAAGCGGAGACAGCATCAGCAATAAGCTAGCCGACGCACTAATATCCAATAGCCTTTTGCTGATTTGGTTTAACTTTATTTTGCTGAAAAACCATCGTTGTTTACCCCATGATTTTCGCTGTGTGGTAGCGTCTAAAAGGTTGACGTTTATCGATGTCGCAACCAACGGATTTGCATTTTGAGACGGCGTTGATGCAAATTGCAATGTGGCTTTGTTTGCACTCTTATGCGCTAGTAATCGCTGCGCGATCAAATCAATTAATACCCGCAGAACAAACAATGGGTTGCCAATAATATATCGACGCCACATTCTCTTAGGCTCTTGCATTAACCGCCAAGTCCATTCCATTCCCATTTGACGGAGTGCCAAAGGTGCACGAGTGACCGCATCAGCATAAAAGTCGAATAACCCTCCGACACCAACGGCTGCTCCCACATTCAACTGATGCTGATGATTAGCTATCCACATCTCTTGAGTAGGAGCCCCCATAGCGACCAATAAAATTCCGCTATCAGACTGATTAATATGCTTAATGACGTCCTCAGTTTGATGAGCTTTAAAATAGCCATCTTGTATGCCGGCAATGCGTAATTGGGGATAACGTTTTGTCATGTTCGCCGCGGCTTTTTCTGCTACGCCAGGTTTAGCACCTAAAAAATAAATAGATGTGCCATTTTTGGCTGCTTGTTCACATAAGCGTGGAAACATATCGGTGCCATTAACATTATCTTTAAGCACAATGTGGTTGTATTTACAGGCTAAGCGCAAACCACTGCCGTCAGCAAAAACCTGCTTGGTTTGATTTAATACTTGGCGATACTCAATATTGGTATGGGCAATATTCATGCAGTCTGTATTGACGAATGCGAAAGCGTCACAGTTACGGCTTCGGCCACTGGTTAATAAGCTATCAATGGCTTGTTTCATGGTGACGTTACTAATCGCCACTTTGAGTAAGGTAAAATGGGTCTGGCTAGTGCAAACCATCTTTGATGACAAGGTATAACCTATTAAGCAACGAAGGGTTGTTAATATATAGCGGCTCACTGAGGCATTTAATTTCGGGTCAATGGTAAACTTGTCATAGGCAATACCCATTCTTGAGTGCATTTGGCTAAAGGACATTAAACCTGGACGGACTATATAGTCTTGATATTCCAATACCTCATATTGATATTGACAACCCACAAAGCCAAGCTCACCTTTAATCACATTAATGAGGCCTAACCAATAGGACCATTGCGGCTGAATAAATTGTAATAACGCGATAGGTTTTTCATTGCCGCTGTGTAAATAGACCACTTCAATCGCTTGAGCGTGCTGATATTTCAAGTAACAAGCTTTTAATAATAACAACGGACTGACCAAGAGTAGTAATATCAAGCTGATAATTGATTCAACTATTCTGACTGACCATGAAATGTTTTTGATGTGAGTGCGCATAAGCCACCTCGATAACCATTGTGGTACGGATAGGAAACTCGGTGAGTTTCCTAATGAGTTATCTAGATAATGCTTAAATCGTGCCACTATTTATAATGTTGATTTGTATAGGTTTATTTTGATTTTTTTGGGTTTGTTTCACCTGATTGCAGTTTGCAAAGCAGCTTGCAATCAGATGATATTGCTTGAATGAACCTTGTTATAAGAACGCGGATGACACGCCGTCACGGATAATCTTGTATTTTTGGATTAAACCAATGATTTTATGTCCTACACTTTCACACCAATGGTAGCAAATTGCCGGCAGTATCCATTGTAAATAAGCGGCACTCACAGTGCTAATTGTCCTGCCCATTTCATCGATTAGAATTTTAGGTGACGTTTGCAATGCTTGGGTGGCTAATTTGGCTGCCATTTTGCCATCTTTCATTCTTATTGCTTGACGAGCTAAATAACGTAACTGATAAGCTCGTGCAACATTTTCATGACGTTTTAATAGTTTAGGAGCAAAATATCTTGCCTTGTTGATCATTTGCTCCCAAGAGGCAAGCTGCTTTAGTAAGTTAGCGGATAATCCGCCATGGTTAAGTCGATAATAAGTTAACGGTTGCGGCAATCCTTCCATTTTCCACTTAGTGGTTGCCACAATACGCAGCCAACATTCGATATCTTCAGATTGACGAAATTTTTCATCAAAATAACATGAGTACAACTCATATTTGTATACCGCTTGAAAACGAATATCATCCAACGTTTCGCGACGGATAACGGGTGCTGAGCCATTACCAACCGGATTACGGCAAAGTAAATGTGCAGCATCAATATTAGTTAACTGTGGCATTTGGTAAAAATCAATCGTTTTGCCCTCATAGTTCATAAAGCTTGAACGTGAAAAGCTGATCCCCACCTTAGGGTTTTCGTCTAAATGGGTGCAGTGACGCTGCAGTTTTTCTGTATGCCACATGTCATCGGAGTCAATAAAGGCGACGTATTTACCTAAAGCATGACGAATTCCGGTATTACGAGCAGCTGCCAGTCCTTTGTTTTCAATATGATTAATGATACGGATACGAGGATCGATTATTTTCTGACAAATTCTCAGACTATTGTCCGTCGCACAGTCATTAATGATGATAAGTTCAAAATCAGTAAATGTTTGACTTAAAACAGATTCAATGGCTTGTTTTACAAATTTCTGCACATTATAAACGGGCATG
Source organism: Shewanella sp. Actino-trap-3 (assembly GCF_002836275.1). Lineage (NCBI taxonomy): Bacteria > Pseudomonadati > Pseudomonadota > Gammaproteobacteria > Alteromonadales > Shewanellaceae > Shewanella > Shewanella sp. Actino-trap-3. The sequence continues at coordinate 205,384 of NZ_PJCE01000001.1, forward strand.
ATTACAGAGATTTTAGGGCTCATGATGATTCTCCTACAGGGCTTAATTGGAGAGTGCTTTTAAACACTCTTTGATAGCTATAAATACTCACTAGCGGTAACGTGATGAGATAGGTGACCATTACTGTTTGAGCTACGGCAACGAGGCTATATTGACAAGCAATACTGATGACCACGGCATATAGAGCGGTTAGTAATAGGTTGATTTTCAAATTGACTTGGCTTAAGCCATTAACGAGCAATAATTGACTAGCGGCTTCGCCTAATGGCCTTGCTAAACCACTCAGACACAAAAACAGGAATACACTCACAGCATCCGTTGCGAGCCATTTATCGCCATAGACCATGGGCACATACCAATGTGATAACAGGCTTTGTAATAAAATTATCGGGATGGTTATCGCCATAATGGCAGCAATGCTGCTGAGATATTTAGCACAAAGATCGCGCTGTAAAGAACTGCGTTGACAAAGGTGACTGTAAAACGCGGTGCCAAAACTTTGTATTAAGCCAAGGCTGATCCCTAAACTGATGTTATAAGCAAAAAAGTACACTCCGAGTGTCTCTACCCCCATAAAGAAACCAATTAGCAAGTAATCGATATTTTGTCTAAGGGTGGTGGTGAGATCGCTTAAGCTCACCGGAATACCAAAAGCTAACAACGAGGTTATTTTAACCAAGTTGATGTCCCTAAAGGTGTTCGAAGTAGACAGCGTTTGAGGAAGAGGATTTTGATAACGATGGATCGCAATCCAAATAAAAATAACCAGAACTTTGGGTAAAATAATGGCCCAAATTCCAAAGCCTAATAATGCCAATGTGGCCGTTAAAAACGCATCTATTAGGGTCTGCCATAAATTAGCTCTGCCCACAATACGCATATTATTTCTACGCAAATTTAATGTTGCATACTGCATACCCATTGGTAGAAATAAAAAGCTCGTCGCCATTAGCGCGATAGGCATAACCAATTGAGGAGATTGGTAGTAGTTCGCTAATGGAAAACTAATCGCCACCATAAGCAAAAAGGCAATGATGCAGACGATGACATTGACCCAGTTTGCACTGTTAAAGTGGTCGGAAAAGGTTTGATCATCCATGCGAATTAATGCCGCTGAGGTAATACGGCGAGTGGCGGTGCAAATGAGTTCAAATAGGGTGAGTACGATTGCTGCTTGGCCAAAAATTTCGGGCATTAATAAACGCGCTAAAATAACACTGGAAACTAAGCGGATCATCCGGCCACTAAATTGCGCAGAACCAAGCCACATCATACTTTTCCCCAACCCCGCAAAGCCTTGATTTATGAGTTGGCTTGATTGATATAACTTATTAACGTGCCAGTTTTTCATATTAATCCCAGGGTAATTTACTGCATAGATGCTATGCCTCGTAGGGATTGATACATAAATTGTGCCATATTTTAATGCATTGTTTTATATGGTTTATTTGTTTTTTTAATTGAGAAAGGCGATTTGTGAAAGGTCGTGTTGCAGATTGCAAAAGCAAAATGCAACGTTCGATAGTCTGGAGGGCGTAAGCTTTATTTGTTGAATCTGTCGAGAAAACCCTGTGATCCGAGCGGAGCGAAAGTCGCAGAGTAGTTCACTTAACGAATATCGCTAAGTGATAGACTTGATGAGTAAATGACCTTGATGAAATTGATTTACTGCTTGGTGTCAACAAGGTGCGATGGCGCGGTCGGTGGATCAATAAGCGCTTTGCCCAAAATGATCAACCCAGGCCAAAATAGATAAGCGAGAATTTCTAAGTTTTCACCAAAAGTGTATAGCATTAACAGCATCAGTATCGCCATGCCTACTTTTGCCAATGGGTGGGTAAAAATCCTCAGCAATAACACCACAAATGTCACTAGCATGGGAATAGCCAGTGCTATAGCCCCCACCAAACCTTTGACAAATAATAGCCCATACCAAGTATGGTGAGAACCAATTGGCATAAACTCCACCATATGCGGTCCTCGCTCAACAATACCATGACCAAACATAACCGCTTCGTTCCACCATCGTTCAACAGCAATATCAGCTAAGGACTGTCGAACCCGAGTGGAGTCTGCTCTGGCTCCTTTCACCGCAGCAATAGTCATGGTTATTTTATTCAGAATGGATTCACCAACAAATCCAGTCGCTAAAATGATAGGGCATAATATAAAGTACAGGAGTGGGGTACGGACAAATTTTAGCATCGAGAAGTAGCCAAATAAGGCCATATAGCAAATTAAGGCCAGCCGAGATTGAGACATTAGCACCATAAGTAAACTGCCAATAACCCCCCAACGTTTCCAACGACGAGAAGACTCTTGAAGTGCAAAAATAAAATATAAATTGCCCAACATCCCTAATGCGGGAGCCCAAGGTGTAAATAAACGCCAGCGCGGGATCCCACTGCCAGGATCTATCTCATATAAGCTTAATGAGAAAAACTCAGGCCCTGGGCCACCAATAATACTTAATGGGGAAACATATAAGGTACTGGGTAATTTAAGTAGCCATGCCAGTACAAATATCGGCAGCAATATAACGGTATGTTTGCAGACTTGACAACACGCTCGGTAAATAACTTGCGGCCTAATGTCTAAACAACCAATTACAGGAAAAATAGCCAATAAAGCCCATCCCTTAGCCCAGCCTATACTCGACTTTATTAATTTGGCTATGCCCAAGCCCTGTTCAAGATGGCCAACAATAAGGGCGATTAACATCACCCACATACCTAATAACCAAATATACAGCGTTAAGCTGATGGTACTTGCGGGTTGATAAGACAGCTTTTTGACCAGTAAGCGACAAAATAAAATCCAAGCAATAACCGGAGCGATAATATAAAGGGCTCCCACTAGCCAAAACAAATAGCTGTAGACTATGGCTTTGTAGACGATTCTTTCGTCAGCATTTTGCGGAGTAACGGTTTGCGGATCCATAAAATACTCAGTCCTATTATTGCCATAAACGATGCGCAAAAGGCCGCAACAAGTAATAACATGGTCGCCAAATTATCTGCTTTAGAAGCAAATGAAGGTGGCGACAATAATTGCAATAACGGATAGGCAGTAAAAATATCCGCTTTACCTACATCCATTTTGGCTACAGCAGAGGTCATTACCGCGGTGGCCAGTTGATGAGCTCGATGTAAATCTTCTAGTTTTGCGGCATCATCATTAGACAAGTCTAAACGGATTTCCCAGTGTACAATTTGTTCATCCAATGTGCTAAGTTGTTGCTTTAAGCCAAGATGTTTAGCCCTTAGTTGTATCAGTTGCCCCATTAACTCTGCGCGGCCATCAATGTCTTTTAACATCAGTATATTCAGTAGCTTGGTTTGTTGTATACGCTGTTTTTGTCTTAATAATAACGTTATACGCGCTTCTAAGGCCGTTTGTAGTTTAGTTTCTTCGGCACGTAAACTGGTTATTTGTGGATGATTAGTTCCATAATGAGCGGATAGGGCATGTTGTTGGCCCATGGTGTCATTGTAAGCCATTAATAGCTGCTGAAAGAGCTTATCATTATGCAGCTTTAACAGAGCTGCGGCCTCATCAGATGATGTTCCTAAATGTTGATGTAGACTTTGTTCTTCCGCTTCAATTCCGGTTAATGTAGACAGCATATTGACCCGACCATGGCGTAATCGCTCAATGGTTAATGCGAGTTCTTTAAACTGATCAAGTGATACTAAACCACGTTCTGACTGAAAGGCTAAAATAGCATCTTGAGTCTTTTTTACTTTGCTATTGTAGCCAGCTAAACCTTGACTAATGCCACTATCTCGAAGATTCACTTCATCGGTACGAAGGTCGCTGAGCAGCTGTTGTAATGAACGATATAATGCCCAACCTTTATCTTGCGCTTCTTGAGCTGTACCGCCTTTAACGCTAAATTCCATTAGACCCGTTTGGCTGGGTAACGTAAGCTTTGGCTTACCGAGTTGTGCAACGGACATTTTTAATTGTTTTGCCGCCTGAGTCATTAACATATCACTGCTAGATATGGCTTTATAATTTTCTCGAGGATCAATTGCCGAACTCAAATAAGGTGAGCTAGATGAGCTGGTTGCTTGGCCTACGCTATCTAGGTTAACTAATGCTCCAGCACCATTACCGGGTAAGATTAATATCCACTTTGACACGTAAGAGGTGGGTTTAATCACCAGTAATATCGACGTCATGATCCAGATAATTAATAAGCTCATCATTGCCGTTTTAAGATATAAACGCTTACGTGCTTTGGGGGTGAGTTTACTGCCTTCCAATGCTGCCCGTTTTATCCAAAATAAGTAAGCCAATTCGCTTAAGCTATTATCTTTGGCATCATTGATTTGATAATCAGCTTCATTGTTATTGTGTGCCCTTTTTTGCTGGTTTTTGTCTTCAATAACATTATCCATGACATGCTCCTTATAACCAGCCAATTAAGCTGCTTGGAATAATGACGTCGGTTAGGCTACGTGCAAGTTCACGGAAGTTGGTCATTCTTGAGTCATAACAGGCAATGCCATCACCCGGTAATAACACTGGGTTCATATTATTTTTCCAAGATTGCTGTATTAACCCATCAATCGAACGTTCGACTACATCCATCTGATTCGATAATGGATTTTTAGTCACTAATAATATGTAACGACTGGCATTGGTTGATTGCGCGCCGCCGACACAGTTGGCTGCAATGGCGCCATGGAGTAAGCGTGTACCGTAAGGGAATCGGGTGGCTTCTCTGTCTACTGCTGATTGGCTGTTTGAACTTGCTGGTTGGGTTAAGTTAGACATAAATACTCGAATACCCGGTGTTGTAATCGGCGATGGTCTAGCCAATTCGTCATTGAATTGGTTTGTTGAGGGGACATACACTTTGTCCCCTGCCATTAAGGTAAACTCTTGAATCGATTCGCCGGTTAAAACACCTGTTAAGTCGATGCGGTATATCCGATTATCACGAATAACATTCACCGCCGTTAAATCGGCATCTGGACGAATACCTCCAGAAGAACGAAGCGCTGCATCAATGCTTCGCTCAGTGGCTTGATCACCAGAAAAATCACTTCCGTCATCTTTAGTTTCAATGGGTTGTTTTTTATTAATCATGTGCTGACCAGGTTCATATACCGCGCCAGAAGTGGTGATATTAATCGGGGCCCAACTGATGGGCACAATGCTGATACGGATAGCAGCAGGTTGCATCAGTTTTTCAATGATCAATTGATGCCTGATGGCATCGTTCAATTGTATTAAGGTGAGGTTTTTTGCTGATACACTTTGAATGAATGGCAGGTAGATATTGCCATCGGCATCAATTTCAACGGCTTTACTGAAATCTTCACCGTTTAAAATATTAATATCTAATTTGTCACCCACCGACAATTTCAGTTGGGCTTTTTGCCATTGCGAGTCAATTAAGCCCGGGGCAAGGTGTTGCGCCTTAACACCTTCTTTAGTGAGCAAATGGCTGTTTGCATTAATGTATGGATTATTGATTGGCACGTTTTCAATTAAGCCCAATTTAAGATTATTTGGACGTTGGGCACTGATCTGTCGATCATAAGGCGTGTGCTGACCAAAATAGTGGCATTCACTTGAGGTCGTTAACTGGCAAATATCTTCGCTTGCTGGTCTATTGGGGGTGACGCAAGCTGAAACACTTACGCAAAATAATCCAATGAGCGTAACGTGGGATAAGTTTGTCATGATAAATTCCTTAATAAGTAAAGCCCAATAATCTGCCCGTATTGACACTAGCGGGTCATTTCTTTTAAAGGCGTATCTTCATGCAGCCCATCAAGCGCTTGCTCTTCAGATTCATAAATATCCATAATATGATGCAACCGAGTTAACTCAATTAATGCTCTCACGCTGGAATTTGGATTTAACAACACAATATTCCCTTGATAATGCATGGTATTTTTACGTGCAGAAATCAAAACTGAAAGCCCACTTGAGTCAATGTATTCAAGCTGGCTCATGTCGAAGACCAGTCGAGTATTACCCTTGTTGATGTATTCTAAAATAGCGGCTCTATATGTTGGCGTTTGTGCCATTACCATTTTTCTTGGTAAGCGAACTACACTCGCGTGTTGTTGTGCTTTTAATTCGAAGTTCATAATGTCGCCCTCTGATTTATCATGTAACAAAGTGAATATTGGTATTATCAATCATTGATTTTTATATCATCGGCTGAGAATATCTTTAATTACTAAAAGATATTGCAGTATATGTGCCAGTTATTTTATTGTTTAATTTCAATTGATTGTATGTATTCGAGAGTGTTTTTTGCAAATTGAGGGTGAGACTTTGCAGATTGCAATGCATTGGTGCATGCCGGAGGGGGTTATTTTTAGTGATAAGTCAGTTCTGACGTGCAGCGAAGATTTTAAAAAGCAGTAAGCTGGACTAATTTACTGCTTTTATAAGGGTTCGTAATCGTTATTTCTGTCTGTAAGTGGGTTAGTTTCTTAATAAACTCATCCTTAGGTGGCTGCCTAATACTGTGGGTTGATTCCACACCTGATCCATCCAACTATACATTATCCATAAACCCCGACCATGTTCCTCATTTTGATCAGGACAATCAATCAAAGCGGGTAATTCGGTATAAAGAGCATTATCAAGTAAGTCGACGATGACGCTATCGGTATTACAGTGCATTAATAAGGTAATGTTGGCAGCATCACAGCTTGTGTGTTGAAGGATATTATTGACGCCTTCTAACGTACAGGTAATGACTTTAAAACGCTGTTTATCACATACTTGGTTGTTCAGCATAAATTGTTCTAGTTCGATACAAAATTGCTGCTGCTCAATAATTTGAGGCGTTAAGTTTAATTGTAAACTATTCATAATGCGCTCCTTATGGCATTTTATCACTTATGGATCCCGATGAATTAACCGCTTTGTTTGCCTGATGGCTTTGCTGGTTATGGCTTTTTTGGTGTTCAACAGACTTTTTCTGGTGCCACAGTCTGTTGGAAAACAACATAAGTGACATGTCGTCTTGTGCTTCACCTTGTTGCCACATTGACAATGCATGACGAATACGATGGATCATCGCATCACCACTAATTGCGTGGTTGACAATGCATAATGTTTTGAGCCGTTCAAGACCAAACATACCCAACTTCGGATGGTTAATTTCATAAATACCATCAGAAAAAATCATTAGATGTTCATCATCAGCTAAGTGACCTTGGCAGTCGATATATTGAGTGTTTTCATCAATACCAATGGGTAAACTCGAAGGGATGTCGAGTGACTCACAGCGATGTTGGCTGATGAGAAAGGGCTGTGGGTGACCGGCATTGCACATTTCATATTGGCCACTTTTACTGTTGATTTTTCCTATTATCATCGTGGCAAATTGACCGTGCTGGCAGGGGTCTGAAAAAACCTGATTAATGTAATCCATTAGTACTGCTGGAGATTGATGCCAATCTACTCGACTTGGGTTTAATGATTGTGCCAGGGCGAAACTTTGCATTGCGGCCCCCGCGCCGTGACCTGACACATCGATTAAGAAAAATCCGATCCATTGGTCGTCAATAGTAAAGCATTGAAACATGTCACCGGCCAACTCATTTGCTGCAGCGAAATAATGATTCACTTGCCAATTTTCTAAGATGAATCGTTTGTCAGGTAATAATGCATGTTGCAATTGAGCGGCTTGCTTCAATTCATATTTTTTCTGATCAAGTAATTTTTGTGTTTTATGAAATGCCTGATTAAGTGCATTATTTTGTGCTTTCATTATCTGTTGTGCCTTAATCAGACGAATAGCGGCGATGACACGCATCTTTAGCACTTTGGGTTCAAAAGGCTTAGCTAAATAATCATCTGCTCCAGACTCTAATGCATAAATGAGGTCATCAGTTGCATTATTACCGGTAAGTAACAGTATGTAAGGAGGTGAATCAGTTTGTTTCAATAATTTACAGACGGCAATCCCAGTTAATTTAGGCATACGCCAGTCGCTGATGAGTAAATCAATGGGGTGATTTTCACACAAGGATAAGGCTTGTTGCCCGTCGATACACTGATGCAATACGATGTTGCAATCTTCAACCTGCAGCAATTCCAACAGACTTGCGATAAACAGTCTTTCGCTTGTCGAGTCTTCTGCGAGCAGTATATTGATAGTGTGTGTTAACTTAGCCAGATTCATGTTTTACTCCAATGTTGACCTTTGAAGGTTTACTGATCAACCTTCACACTGTGTCTTCGGTGTTAATTCCACTATTAACCCATAACTACAATCAATAACTACAAGCAATAACTATTCCATTCTTCAAATAACTTTTAAAACATGATCTTGTGAAAATTTATTTGCTATACCTGTTTTCAATTTTCAATTTGCAATGTCGTTATTGCAAAATGCAATAGCCTCATCCATAGTAATTGTATAAGACGTTTATCAACGTTATTTGCTGGTCCGTAAGGGAGAGGGAATTTGTCTTTTCGATTGAAAACGATTATAGGAGTGGTACTGATTGAAGCCATATTGCTATTTATTTTGGTCTACACCAGTATTGATTACCTCAAACAATCTAACCAGTCTGAAATTGAGAAACGAGCGAGCCTAACCACGAGCTTATTTTCGGTAGCGGCTAAAGATGCGCTAAATGAGTTGAATAAAACCACCTTAAGAGAGCTAGCCAAAGAGCTTAGTCACAAACAAGAAGTCAGCTACGTTTATATTTTTAAAAATAATCAACTTATCGTCGCAATGCACAAAGAGTCCAGCAATGTTATATGGGGCGTTGATGAAGTAGGCCAAATTGATGAACAAAACAATATTTTTGATATAACCAGGCCAATAATTAAGGATGGGCTTGATATTGGGGCTGTTCAAATCGGATTTGACCGCTCTGGATTTGATGCCTTTTTAATTCAAGCTTCTAGCCGGCTTTTATCTATTGCGGCTGTTGGAATACTCCTCGCCGCACTATTTTCTTGGTTATTAGTTGTGTATTTGACTCGTAATCTGATGCAATTACAAATAGCCTCAAAACTTATTTTGCAAGGTAAAACCGGGGTGCAAATACCGCTTGTCGGTAAAGATGAAATTGCTCAAACCACCACTGCTTTTAATCAAATGGTACAAAATATTGATTCAAGAGCTCATGCCTTAACGGGAGCAAACGTCAGATTAAATACTATTTTAGAATCAGCTGCGGACGGATTTGTTATCATTGATGTTAACGGCTTGATTACTGAAGTGAATAAATCTGTGACCCGTCTTTTTGGCTATAGTAACGAGGAGCTGGTGGGTGAAAATGTTTCTATACTGATGCCAATAGCCGATCGAGAAATGCATGGCCACTATATAAAGCGTTACCTTGACGGGGCTGAAGCTAAGATAATCGGTACCGGCAGAGAGTTGATTGCTGAACACAAAGACGGACATCAATTTCCTATTGAGTTGTCAGTGTCTAAAATGGTCATTGATAACAACATTTTATTTTTGGGATTTATTAAAGATCTTACTGCAATAAAGCTTAATCAGAAAGCGGCTGAACGAAGCCAGTCAATTTTACTGGCGACGCTTGAGGCAAGCCAAGATGCATTAATTACTATTGATATTACCGGTAGTGTAGAAGAATTTAATCCAGCAGCGATTAAGCTTTTTGGTTATTCCCGCGAAGAAGTGTTAGGTAAATACTTAGAAGATTTAATTATTCCTAAGGCATTGCAACAAGCTCATCGAAAAGGTATGGAACATTATCGGCAAACGGCCAAAGGGGCGGTGTTGCACAAACGGATTGAGGTACCCGCCCACAATAAAGATGGTAAAGAGTTTCCCATTGAGTTAAGGGTCATACCTATTCAGCTGGGAGATGATGTTTTATTTACCGCATTTGTACGGGATATTTCTGAGCAAAAATCAAAAGAAGAAGAGTTGCGACTTGCCAAAGAGCAAGCTGAAGCAGGCAGTAAAGCTAAATCACGCTTTTTAGCCACCATGAGTCATGAAATCCGCTCTCCATTAAATGCCGTGCTGGGTAGCGTTGAGTTACTCTTGGGGTCATCGCTTCAAAAAGAGCAACGAACTTATGCTACAACGGCTAAAGAAGCGGGCGATGCGCTATTAAACACCATTAACGATATTTTAGATTTTTCTAAAATTGAAGCAGGGCAAATGGTGCTTGAGTCTCATGAGTTTGAACCCGATAACCTAGTAGCTCAGGTGCTGCAGATCCTTGCCAATAAAGCATTAGAAAAAGGCGTACATCTTGCCAGTTATATTAATCGCAATGTTCCACAGCGTTTAGTCGGTGATCCTCAGCGGCTTCGTCAAGTGATCCATAACCTGGTTGACAATGCGATTAAGTTTTCAAATTCAGGTTGTATTACTGTAGAAATGTGGATACCAGATAGTCATAAAGAACGTGTTGAGCTATGTTGTTCAATATCAGATCAAGGTATTGGTATCAGTGTGGATGCTCAAGCAAAGCTATTTGTTGAATTTTCCCAAGTTCACGACACCCATACCACTAATTATAAGGGGACGGGTTTAGGGTTAGCGATTTGTGCCGAATTGGTACGGATGATGGATGGTGATATCTCGGTGGAAAGTGAACTTGGTAAAGGCAGCCGATTCAATTTGTTTGTGACGCTAGATAAAAGTACCAAAGCAATAAATCATTATGCAAAATTACCTGAACATTCTCGAGTGCTGATTATTCACCCTGATAAGCAATTGTGCAAATTGGTAAAAAAACAGTATATAGAATACGGTGTAAAAACAACGTATATAAATGATGTCGCTAACGTTTTTAAACTATCGCGAGTTCGGGGACGGTTTGACCTCATTTTACTCGATGATTCATACATTATGTCGGTTGATAGAAAGTTATTGAAAATTTTACATAATGACTTTTTATTGCCACAAGGTATTTTAGCTGCATTGAGCACTGGAGTGAATACTCAAGTGTCGCAACTATTAAATGAAATGGGCATAGAGCAAGTCGTTAACAAACCCCTTAGTCGCGCGATGTTGCTAAATCTAATCAGCGGATCAACCCAAGAAACCAAACTTGAATCGCAACAGCGAGATAATGTTTCATTTCCTCAACACTGTAAAATCCTCTTGGCTGAAGACAGTCCTGCAAATCAAATGGTTGCAGGAACGATGTTGACTAAACAGGGGGCTAATATTGATTATGCTAACAATGGTGTAGAAGCGGTTAACATGGCGCTTAAAACTGACTATGACATCATTTTAATGGATATTCGTATGCCAGAAATGGATGGGTTAGAGGCGACAAGCCTTATTTTACAGCAAAAACCTAAACAAATTATTCTGGCGATGACAGCCAATGTATTCAAAGAAGAGTTAGAGGCGTGTACTCAGGCAGGAATGCTTGATTTTATTGGTAAACCGGTCAATAGCAAAGATTTGATCGACGGTGTCGCTAAGTGGGTTAATAAAGCGCAAACATCAACACGCGATGAGCCAGAAGATCAAGTCGAAATAACTTTGCAGCAAAAGATGGCGCTTGAATTACCGCATAGTGTTGATTGTCCCTCAGAGGAACAATCTGAGGAAGACATTAACATGAATTTACCTTTATCACTGTCGCCAAACAATGATATAGCTGCTGTCCAAAGCAATACATTGCAAGAGACTAAGATGAACATTGGCCTATTAAATTTTGATGTAATAGCTAATTTAGTCGATGTTATTGGCGAAAAAACCTTAAAGAAGATGCTAAAGGTCTTTTGCCAAGAAGTACAAATGAGAATAGAAACATTACAAAGACTAGGACCTGACGGTGACATGAGTCGAATTGAAGATGAAGCTCATACCCTAAAAAGCAGTTCTGGTAGTTTTGGGGCTGCAGCATTGTATGAAGCTGCTAAAACGTTAGAAGTGGCTTCAAGAGAGGGCAGGGATCCCATAGCAGAATTATTAGAACAGACTATTGTCATAGCAAATCAAAGTGTTGATGTAATTAAACAAATTTATCAATTAGATGATTGAAGATTCATTTCAACAACTGAAGGATCATTATGGGATTTCGAGTCGTTTTAGTCGAAGACAGTATATCTTTAGGGGCGCTTTATACCGAATACTTATACAGCGAAGGTGCCGATGTCACTTTAGTGCATTATGGTGAAGATGCGCTAACAGAAATACATCGTCAACCGCCAGATATACTTATTCTAGACATCAAACTGCCTGATATGTCTGGAATGGATATCCTTGCTCAGGTGAATGAAAGCCATCCAGATATTACAGTGATAATGATCACCGCTCACGGTACTATTGATATTGCTGTAGATGCTATGCGGTCCGGCGCGTTTGATTTTTTAGTTAAGCCATTTGACAGTAAACGTTTAGCGATAACGTTACGTAACGCGTTGAAGCAAAGGCAATTAGTTAAACTGGTTACACAGTATGAAAACAGCCTACCCAAAGCCAACTATCAAGGGTTTATAGGTGAGTCATTAGCCATGCAAACCGTGTATAAAACGATTGATTGCGTCGCTAATAGTAAGGCTTCGGTGTTTATTTTTGGTGAAAGCGGTACTGGCAAAGAGGTCTGTGCACAAGCTATTCATAATGTGGGTAATCGCAAGCATAAATCATTCATCGCACTCAATTGTGCTTCTATCCCAAAAGAGTTGATCGAGAGTCAGATTTTTGGTCATACCAAAGGCGCTTTTACTGGGGCGGTGAGTCAGCGAGATGGGGCTGCAACACAAGCTGATGGTGGTACATTCTTTCTTGATGAAATCTGCGAAATGGAGCTTGAACTACAAAGCAAGTTACTGCGCTTTATTCAAACCGGAGTATTTCGTCGAGTGGGGGGAAGTAAAGATGAAAAGGTCGATGTGAGGTTTATCAGCGCCACCAATAAAGATCCTTGGCAACAAGTGCAAGAAGGCTTGTTTAGAGAAGACCTGTATTATCGATTGCATGTTATCCCGATTGAGTTGCCTCCACTCAATCAGCGCGGTAAAGATATTTTATTAATTGCCAATAAACTGTTAAAACAATACGCGAAAGAAGAACAAAAAAACTTTAAAGGCTTCAGCGCTGCAGCTCAAAAGCAACTTCAACTGTATGCTTGGCCTGGCAATGTCCGACAGCTACAGAATATTGTTCGCCAAATTGTGGTATTGAACAATGCCGATGAAGTCGAAGTAGCCATGTTACCCTCGCAAACCAGCAAACCGTTATCAAATCTGGTTCAGGCTCCTAGTGTGTATGGCGTTAATCAAACCGTTGCCGTTATGCAAACTGCGCCGACAAGTTCTGCACAACCTGAAAACAGCACTCTTGATAATACGCCATTAAGTGACATCAATACGGTCGTGATTGAAGCCTTATGGAAAACTGAGAAGCGAACGATTGAAACCGCAATTGAACTTTGCGAAGGCAATATCCCAAAAGCGGCAGCTATGTTAGATATCAGCCCCTCTACGATATATCGAAAGAAGCAATCTTGGGATGATATGGAGCTTAAATAGTCGTGTTGCTGTGTAACAAAAAACCTGCAAATACAGGCTTTTTGTCATAGAGCTGCACGATGTTAACTATGGTAGTGCTCGCAAGCGTATAAAGTATTTTCAAGCAAACTGGCAATGGTCATCGGGCCAACTCCGCCAGGAACCGGGGTAATAAATGCCGCATTTTTAGCGGCAATATCAAATTCAACATCACCCACTAGGCGGCCATTATCCAAACGAGTGATACCAACATCAATAACAATCGCGCCGGGTTTTATCCATTCGCCAGGAATAAACCCTGGTTTACCCACAGCAACAACCAACAGATCGGCCTGACGGACTTTTTGTTCTAAGTTTTTAGTAAAACGGTGACAGGTTGTGGTGGTACAACCGGCTAATAATAATTCCAGTGTCATTGGACGACCGACAATATTTGATGCACCCACCACGGTAGCATCTAGACCATAAGTATCGACACCGGTTGATTTGATTAAGGTCATAATGCCCATAGGGGTACATGAACGTAGCACTGGAATGCGTTGTGCTAAACGGCCGACATTATAGGGATGGAAGCCATCAACGTCTTTATCTGGACGTATACGTTCAATGACCTTTGAATCATCAATATGATCAGGTAGAGGAAGTTGTACAAGGATCCCATCAATGCTTGGATTAGCATTACACTGGTCGATTAGAGCTAATAGTTCTGCTTCAGTAGTGTTGATGTCGAGGTCAAACGATTGCGATTCAAAACCGACTTCCTCACAAGCTCTGCGTTTACTGCCAACATAAACTTGAGATGCGGCATCACTGCCCACTAAAAGAACCGCAAGTCCTGGCGCGCGAAATCCAGCTTGTCTACGTACTGCTACTTTTTGTTTTAGTGTGGTGCGGATAGATTGTGCAATGGCTTTACCGTCAATAATTTGAGCAGTCATGGCTGTTGAGTTTCCTTTGAGTGGCGCGGGTGTTGAAGTCAATTGTCGATCGGCGGTTATTCTAGCAGGCGTATTGAAGAGTGTCATTTGCTAGACGAGGAAAATACAGTGAATAAACTATTCGCGCTATGATACTAATCATAGTTTTTGCTGCTAAATTCGGCATATAGCATTTAGGGGTAAAAAAATCGTTGACGATAGCAAGGTGACTCGTTAATATGCGCTCCGTTCTCGAGACAACCTTGTTATTGTTTATCGATAATATAAAACTCGAATACAAAACTAGATTTTCGGTGATTAGCGCAGCCCGGTAGCGCATCTCGTTTGGGACGAGAGGGTCAGAGGTTCGAATCCTCTATCACCGACCAAATTAAATGTTATTTGCTATCATAGTGAGTAACAGAACAAGTAAACTTGTTCAGCCAGACAGGATACAGCGTTTAGCTGTGACCATGCGCCCGTAGCTCAGTTGGATAGAGCACCCGCCTTCTAAGCGGGTGGTCGCAGGTTCGAATCCTGCCGGGTGCACCATTTCAGTGGTGATTGTAGCTCAGTTGGTAGAGTCCCGGATTGTGATTCCGGTTGTCGTGGGTTCGAGCCCCATCAGTCACCCCATTTTTTCTGATTAACTCAAACTATCGTATAAAGACCCTTTATGGGTTGTCGTTATGTTTGTTTTGGTCACGATAATTATTTTGCTGCAGAGCATTATCAACCTAAGTCAACAATCTCATTTCGCACATTAAACGTGCAAACACATCAAAATTGATCACAAGTCGGCTTTTTTATCACGTAAATCGACCTTTTCAGGCTCGACTCTGTTAAAAACGGTAGCTATAATGTCGCGTCTTGATAAATATCAAAAATAAGCTAACTGCACCAACAGCGTCTTCAGCATCATTAATATCGCTGTGCTGGGTGTCAGAGCTAAACCCGTGGTCAAGAAACGAATATCTAATGGTTGAGTTGTCGACCATTACAAAGAACGTTAGACATATTTCGAGGTAAAACAATGCAAGTTTCTGTTGAAACAACTCAAGGCCTAGAGCGCCGCCTAACTATTTCTGTACCTGCTGAGCAAATCGAGAAATTGGTTAAAGACAATGTATTGCGCGAAGCAAAGCGTGCTCGTCTTCCAGGTTTCCGCCCAGGTAAAGTACCTATCGGCGAAATCAACAAGCGTTATGGTAAAGCCATTCGTCAAGACATCACTGGTGAAGTGATGCAACGCAACTTTATTGAAGCGGTTGTGGCTGAAAAGTTGAACCCAGCGGGTGCACCAGTATTTACTCCTGGTACAACTGAAGGCGAAACATTTGAGTTCGTTGCTACGTTTGAAATTTATCCAGAAGTGGTACTAACTGGCTTAGATAACATTGCCGTTGAACAGCCTAAAGCTGAAGTAAATGATGCAAACGTAGACACTATGATTGAAACGTTACGTAAGCAGCACGCTACTTTCGCTGCGGTTGAACGTGAAGCAGTTGCTGACGATAAAGTTAAAATGAACTTTATTGGTACTATTGATGGTGAAGAATTCGAAGGCGGAAAAGCTGATGATTTCGAACTTCAATTAGGCAGCAACCGTATGATCCCTGGTTTTGAAACCGGTATCGTAGGCCATAAAACCGGTGACGAATTCGAAATCGAAGTGACTTTCCCTGAAGATTACCATGCTGAAAACTTGAAAGGTAAAGCGGCTAAGTTCGTTATTACCTTAACTGAAGTTCAAGCGGCTAATCTACCAGAAGTGAATGATGAGTTTGCCTCTTTGTTTGGTATTGCGGAAGGTGGCTTAGACGCACTTAAGACTGAAATTCGTAAAAACATGACTCGCGAACTAGAGCAAGCGTTAAAAGCGAATGTGAAAGAGCAGGTCATTACTGGCTTACTTGCAGCAAATGACATTACCATTCCTAAAGCACTTGTAGAGGGTGAAGTGAATGTACTTCGTCAACAAGCAATGCAACGTTTTGGTGACCAAACTGAAAATATGCCAGAACTTCCGGCTGAACTTTTCACAGAACAAGCTGAGCGTCGTGTTAAGATTGGTTTGCTATTAGGCGAAGTGATTAAGACCAATGAGCTAAAAGCTGAAGATGATCGTGTCAATACATTGATCGAATCTATGGCTTCAGCGTATGAAGATCCGTCAGAAGTTGTGTCATACTACAACTCAAATAAAGAACTTATGCAAAACATGCGCAATGTAGCGCTTGAAGAGCAAGCTGTTGAAGCTTTGTTAACATCAGCAAAAGTAACCGTTAAAGACGTCGCTTTTGAAGAATTTATGAACAAGGCTACCGGACGAGCGTAAGCTAAGCTTGACTTAACAAGCCGTTCGCCATTTATAATGGCTCGTATGAGGTTCCTCATGCGGGCCATTTTTATTTTAGGGAAATGAATAATGCATAAAGCACCAGAATCAGTACTCAATGCGCTTGTACCTATGGTTGTTGAACAAACAGCGAAAGGTGAACGTTCTTATGATATATACTCTCGTCTATTAAAAGAGCGAGTCATCTTTTTAGTTGGCCAAGTCGAAGAACACATGGCTAACCTCATTGTTGCTCAACTATTATTCCTTGAGTCAGAAAGCCCAGATAAAGATATTTATTTATACATTAACTCTCCCGGCGGTTCCGTAACGGCAGGCATGGCTATTTATGACACTATGCAGTTCATTAAGCCTAATGTGAGCACTGTATGTATTGGCCAAGCTGCGAGTATGGGCGCCTTCTTATTAGCCGGTGGCGCTAAAGGTAAACGTCATTGCTTACCGAACTCACGAGTGATGATCCATCAGCCATTAGGTGGTTTCCAAGGTCAGGCATCAGACATAGCAATTCATGCTAAGGAAATCCTAGGCATCAAGAATAAATTAAACCAAATATTAGCTGATCATACTGGCCAGCCGCTAGAAGTGTTAGAGCGTGATACTGACCGTGACAACTTTATGAGTGCTACACAAGCTGTTGAATATGGTATTGTCGATTCATTACTAACAAGTCGCGGCTAAAACGGGTAGCTGATTTTTTAGTTACATTAAGGTATTCTGTATTGAGAGACGTTCGGTCATCAATGTGGTTATGATAAGTATCTGCAAGCAGGGCTTAGGTTAGCTTAAGTTGTAAACAGAGGTAGAATAATGGTCGATAACAAAAATAACGGTGACAGCGGCAAATTGCTGTACTGCTCTTTTTGCGGAAAAAGTCAGCATGAAGTGAGAAAACTCATTGCTGGTCCATCAGTTTATGTATGTGATGAGTGTGTTGATTTGTGTAACGACATCATCCGTGAAGAAATCAAAGAGATTTCTCCTAAGCGTGATGAAGACAAGTTGCCGACACCCCATGAGTTACGCAAACATCTTGATGACTACGTAATAGGTCAGGATCAAGCTAAAAAAGTGTTAGCCGTAGCGGTATATAATCATTATAAGCGTTTACGTAATGGCGCAATGAAAGATGGTGTTGAACTTGGTAAAAGTAACATTTTACTATTAGGCCCAACCGGTAGCGGTAAAACATTATTAGCTGAAACACTTGCACGCTCACTGAATGTCCCTTTTGCTATGGCTGATGCAACCACATTAACCGAAGCTGGTTATGTGGGTGAAGATGTTGAAAACATCATTCAGAAGCTACTGCAAAAGTGTGATTACGACGTTGAGAAAGCCGAGCGTGGCATCGTCTATATTGATGAGATTGACAAAATCAGTCGTAAATCAGACAACCCTTCAATTACTCGTGATGTGTCGGGTGAGGGTGTTCAGCAGGCGTTGCTTAAGTTAATTGAAGGCACTGTTGCTTCAATTCCGCCACAAGGCGGACGAAAGCATCCACAACAAGAATTCTTGCAAGTGGATACGTCTAAAATTCTGTTTATCTGTGGTGGAGCATTCGCTGGACTTGAAAAAGTCATTGAGCAACGTGCACACACAGGGACTGGAATTGGCTTTGGTGCAGAAGTAAAAGGCGAAGCAGATAAAGCGACTATTTCACAGATCCTTAGCAAAGTAGAGCCTGGTGATTTAGTGAAGTTTGGGTTAATCCCTGAATTTGTTGGTCGTCTACCTGTTGTTGCTACGCTAACCGAGTTAGATGAAGCGGCATTAGTACAGATTCTATCTGAGCCTAAAAATGCATTAACTAAGCAATACAGTGCATTATTTGAGATGGAAAATGTCGAGCTTGAATTTCGTGATGATGCATTACAAGCTATTGCTCATAAAGCCATGTCACGTAAAACCGGTGCCCGTGGATTACGTTCTATTGTTGAAAGCATCTTGCTCGATACCATGTACGATATTCCATCGACTGAAGGCGTGATCAAAGCGGTTATTGATGAATCAGTAGTGAAAGGTGAATCAGTTCCTATTTTGATTTACGAAAATACAGAGACACAGGTTGCTTCAGGCGAGCAATAATTGCTCTGATAGCAAGTAAGTTGATAAATAAGGAGTCCATTGGGCTCCTTTTTTCGTATTGCCCATTGAAACTGATAACATTACCCCAATATAATTATTATTAAGTCTATTTCATTAAACGGAATCGAGCCATGACTAAAGAGCGTGAAGCGCATATCGAACTCCCCGTATTACCACTGCGAGATGTGGTGGTATACCCACATATGGTAATTCCGCTATTCGTAGGACGGGAAAAATCAATTCGTTGCCTTGAATCGGCAATGGAACAAGACAAGCAAATTTTATTAGTCGCTCAGCGAGACGCTGATCTTGACGAACCGACCAAAGACGATATTTTTGATATTGGTACGGTAGCCTCTATTTTACAGTTGCTTAAATTACCAGATGGCACGGTTAAAGTATTAGTTGAAGGTGGTCAACGAGCCAAAATCAAGCAATACACCCAAGAAGAGGCATTTTTTACTGCAACAGCAGAATACCTCGAGTCACAACAGTTAAGTGACAAAGAGGAAGAAGTGCTAGTTCGCAGTGCGATTGGCCAATTTGAAGGCTACATTAAGCTAAATAAAAAAATCCCACCTGAAGTATTAACGTCATTGTCAGGTATTGATGAAGCCGCTCGTTTAGCTGATACCATGGCTGCACATATGCCATTGAAGCTTGAAGACAAGCAATCTGTGCTAGAGATGATCAATGTCGGTGAGCGTCTTGAATACCTGATGGCAATGATGGAATCGGAAATTGACTTGCTTCAAGTTGAAAAACGTATTCGTACCCGTGTTAAAAAACAGATGGAAAAAAGTCAGCGCGAATACTATTTGAATGAGCAAATGAAAGCCATTCAAAAAGAGTTAGGCGACATTGACGAAAGCCATGATGAATTTGAAGTGTTGGCGCGTAAGATTGAAGACGCTGGCATGCCAAACGACGCAAAAGAAAAAGCCATTGCTGAGTTGAATAAGCTCAAAATGATGTCACCAATGTCAGCTGAAGCCACTGTTGTGCGCAGCTACGTTGACTGGATGACTGCGGTGCCTTGGAAACAACGCTCTAAAATTAAGCGTGACTTGGCCAAAGCACAAGAAGTACTTGACGCAGACCATCATGGGCTTGAAAAAGTCAAAGAACGTATTCTTGAGTATTTAGCAGTACAAAGCCGAGTTAGGCAGCTTAAAGGGCCCATTTTGTGCTTAGTAGGACCTCCAGGCGTGGGGAAAACCTCGTTAGGTCAATCTATCGCTAGGGCTACTGGTCGTAAGTATGTTCGCGTTGCATTAGGCGGCGTGCGTGATGAAGCAGAAATTCGCGGTCATCGCCGTACTTACATTGGTTCTATGCCAGGTAAAGTCATTCAAAAGATGGCCAAAGTAGGCGTTAAAAACCCATTGTTCTTACTCGATGAAATCGACAAAATGAGTTCCGATATGCGTGGCGATCCATCGTCAGCGCTATTAGAAGTACTCGATCCAGAACAAAATGCAACGTTTAACGATCATTACCTCGAAGTCGATTACGACTTGTCTGATGTGATGTTCGTTGCCACGTCAAACTCAATGGATATTCCAGGCCCTTTGCTTGACCGTATGGAAGTTATTCGTTTAGCTGGTTATACCGAAGATGAAAAGCTTAATATTGCTAAGAAACATTTATTGAGTAAGCAAATTGAACGTAACGGCCTTAAAGCAAAAGAAATCAATGTCGACGACAGCGCTATTTTAGGCATTATTCGTTATTACACTCGTGAAGCGGGTGTGCGTTCATTAGAACGCGAATTGTCGAAGATTTGTCGAAAAGTAGTTAAGCACATTCTGCTTGATAAAACGGTCAAAGTGATTGACGTTAACCAAGATAATTTAAAGTCATTTCTAGGTGTACAACGTTTTGATTTTGGCAAAGCAGAATCGAACAACCAAATTGGTCAAGTGACTGGCCTTGCATGGACTCAAGTCGGCGGCGATTTGTTAACCATCGAAGCCACCTCAGTAGCAGGTAAAGGTAAATTAACCTATACCGGTTCGCTGGGCGATGTGATGAAAGAGTCTATTCAAGCAGCAATGACGGTTGTACGCGCTCGCGCAGAAAATTTAGGCATCAATAACGACTTTTATGAAAAACGTGATATTCATGTGCACGTACCAGAAGGCGCGACACCAAAAGACGGTCCTTCAGCCGGTGCAGCAATGTGTACCGCGTTAGTGTCTAGCTTAACGGGTAACCCAGTGCGCAGTGATGTTGCTATGACAGGTGAAATCACCTTACGTGGTGAAGTATTGCCCATTGGTGGCTTAAAAGAAAAGCTATTAGCAGCGCATCGCGGCGGAATTAAACACGTATTAATTCCTCAAGAAAATGAACGAGATCTGGAAGAAATTCCAGCCAATGTGATTGCAGATTTAACCATTCATCCAGTACGTTGGATAGATGAAGTGTTGAAATTGGCGCTTGAACGACCAGTTGAAGGCTTTGAAGTGGTCAAAAAATAGCTTGTTAGTTAAAAAGTTGCTACAGAGCATAAAAAAAATGAAAAAAGGGGCTTAACAAAGCGCTGACCTGTGGTAGCCTAGGTCGGTGGAGAGTCAGTCGCACCAAGCCCTTGGGGCATCTGACGTAGAGCTGTATCCAATTTCATTTTTTGGTTTTCGTACTAAGTTTGGTGTGTTATCAAACTTATAAAATAAAGCCTCCGCAGACCGCTCTAAGCATAGATTTGGTTGCGGCGCGACAATAACATTCAAGGGGATGACATGAACAAATCTGAACTAATCGAGAAAATCGCATCTGGTGCTGATATTTCTAAAGCTGCTGCTGGCCGCGCACTGGATTCTTTTATCGCTGCGGTAACTGAAGGTCTTAAAGATGGCGATAAGATTTCTCTAGTTGGTTTTGGTACTTTTGAAGTACGTCAACGTGCTGAACGTACTGGCCGTAACCCACAAACGGGTAAAGAAATTAAAATTGCTGCTGCGAACATTCCTGCGTTCAAAGCTGGCAAAGCGCTAAAAGACGCTGTTAATTAATTATTAACAACGTGGCCTTTGTAAGGCATTCGTAAAGTAAGCACTGCTTAGGCGGTGCTTTTTACGAAAAGCAACCTGTAATATGCGCGGCATAATACATGTTGGGAGTATTGGGTTTTACCCGTGGTAGCGTCTGATAACTCCATATAATTTACAATAAGGCGCAGCCACAAGGTGATGCGCCTTTTTATTTTATTAATCGCAACAAGCGAGAATTCAGATGTTAGAAAAAATTCGTGAAGGATCACAGGGGATTGTTGCTAAAACAATTCTAGTCCTTGTGATACTTTCTTTTGCTTTTGCCGGTGTGAGCAGTTATTTAGGCTCAAACACGGGTGTACCTGCTGCAGTTGTTAATGGTGACGCAATCGCCGCCAACGATCTAGAACAAGCTTTTCAAAATGAACGCTCTCGTATTGAGGAACAGCTTGGCGAAATGTTTACCGCATTAGCGGCTGATGACTCTTACATGAACGGCATTAAACAAGGTGTATTAGATCGTTTAATTGCTGATAAACTCATTGATCAAGCTGCTTATAAATTGGGCTTACGTGTATCTGATGAGCAAATCAAACAAGCGATTATCGAAGAACCTGCATTTCAAACTGATGGTCAATTTGACAATGAACGCTACCTAGCAGTATTGCGTCAGTTAGGCTATCAAACCACAAGTTTTAGAAACATGATGCGTGTTGATATGACTCGTCGTCAGTTACTCACCGCACTAGTGGGCAGTGAGTTTGTTTTGGATGGCGAAGCTAAGCAGCTTGCACAAGTTCAAGGCCAAACCCGTGATATCCGCTACTTAGTGGTCGATTCAACACCTTTTTTATCAAGTGTGTCGGTGTCTGATGAAGAAGTGCAAAGCTATTACGATGCTAATTTATCGCAATATATGAGCCCTGAAAAAGTCAGTCTTGAGTATGTTGAATTGAATGCTGATGAAATGGCTAAAAACAGTGAAACCTCTGATGAAGAAGTAAAAGCTTATTACGCCGATAACAAAGCACAATATAAAACGGCTGAAAAACGTCTTGCTGCGCATATTTTTGTTGCCGCAACCGATGACGACAGTGCAGATAAAGCCAAAGCTGACGCCATTGAAGCCAAGTTAATAGCGGGTGAAGATTTTGCTGAAGTGGCAAAAACTGATTCTGATGACCAGCTTAGCGCTCAACAAGGTGGTAAGCTAGATTGGTTTGAACAAGGTGTAATGGATCTGGCATTTGATGAAGCACTTTTTGGATTACAAAAAGATCAAGTCTCGTCAATTGTAAAAAGTGAGTTTGGCTATCACATTATTAAGCTACTTGATTTACAAGCCAGCCAAGCGACATCGTTTGACGACGTTAAAGCCAAAATAGTAGCACAGCTGCAACAAAAGAAAGCGCTAGATGTATACTATAGCTTACAAACTAAGCTGGCTGATACCAGTTACGAAATCCCTGATTCTTTAGCTGAAACCGCGCAAGCTGTTAATGCGAAAGTACAAACAACTCAGTTATTTTCTCGTGACGACGTACCTGCTAAATTTAACACCCCAGAGCTTATCAAAGCGGCGTTTTCTGACCAAGTGTTAGCCAGTGGCATGAACAGCGATGTGATTGAACTTGCGCCAAACCATGTTGTGGTGATTCGCATAAAAACACATCAAACAGCAGGCATCATCAGCTTAGTTGATGTTAAAGCGGGTGTTGTTGAACGTTTGAAGCAAGATAAAGCCAATGACGGTGCGCGTGATAAAGCCGCTGAATATATGGCGCAGTTAAAAGCGGGTAATAACACCTTAACCGGTGCAACCTTAACCGCCTTGCCTAAATTAGGTCGTTTCAATCAAGACATCGACCAAGCCATTACCAACAAAGCCTTTAAGATTGCTGCTCCTGCTGAAAACAGTGTCACTATTGACACTGCATCATTAGCTACTGGTTATGCGGTTATTGTTGTTGATAAAGTCAATGAAGCAGAAGGCATCAATGACAAGCTGATCAATACGCTTAAACAACGTATCGCGCCTCAATACAGTGAAGCTGATTACCGTGCTGTGATCACCTCACTAAAAGCGGTTGCTGAAATTGAGTATCCTGTTGCTGACTAATTAAGTCATTTTAATAGTAAGTAATAACAAAAGACCTAGGCTAGCCTAGGTCTTTTTTTTAAAGGTAATATAGGCATGAAACCATTAACCAGCGGAGATGATATTGAGCGATTTGAGTTATCGCATTATTGCGATGAGACGTTTGAGCTTATCAAGCAGGGAGTCTTGCAGATTAAGCGGGTTATATTTGAGCGATGTCAGTTTATTCAATGTGATTTGAGTCAGAGTGATTTCAATCACTGCCAGTTTATTGAATGTGTCTTTAGTCAATGTAATTTAAGCGTGTTATCTGTCGTCGCCACTGAGTTTGATGATGTTATTTTTCGCGACTGTAAGGCGATAGGTATTGACTGGACTAAAGCTCAGTGGCCGCAATTTATGACTCAAACCAGCATTAAATTTGAGCAATGTTTACTCGATGGCAGTAACTTTTACTCGCTTCATTTACCCGAGATAACATTGGTAGATTGTCGTGCCCACGATGTTGATTTTAGAGAAGCCAATTTAAGCAAAGCCGATTTGCGACGGACAGATTTTACTTTAAGCCAATTTAGTCATACTAATTTAAGCGGTGCTAATTTTACCGATGCAAGCAATTATCACATTGACATCACCCGTAATGAGGTTAAACAAGCCATATTCAGCCGATTTGAAGCCTTGAGTTTGTTAGAAGGCTTAGATATTCAATTAGTTGATTAATTTCATTATTCCAATTTTGGTTAAACTTTGGCTAAACAATGGCTAAAGAGTAGGTATTATTGCCTGCGCACAAGCAACAAGTTAATTTAAATTAGTTAGGTTCTGATAGCGATCGGGATGTGATGACTTACACCCAAAAGGAGAAGACATGAGCCACAGACTTGATCAGGCATTTGAGCGATCATTAGCCTATTTAGATCAGCACTTACATGAGCCGTTTGACCTGGGGATGTTAGCTGATATTGCCGATATACCACAAAGCCATTTTGAAGCGCTATTTTATGCGCTGTATCATATCTCCATTGACGCCTATGTCGAATTACTAAAAAGCCTAGAAGCCGCTCATTTATTAGGTTTTGGCAAGCAAGTTTCTCTGACTACAATCGCGGCTAAATTGGCCTATCGTAACGAACAGCACTTTATCGAATCGTTTACTCGCAGTATTGGTCAAAGCCCTCAATCATTCCAACAAGCGCCTGATTGGGGCAACTTTTTTGCTAAGCAACAACCGCTTAAATCGTTTCAAGCAGATGTTAGTCAGCAAGAGAAGCAACCTCACTCCGTTGATATTGTATCGTTTGATACGCAAGCATTAGCGGTGATGGAACATCATGGTGATCCGGCTTTATTACCTCAAACCATTGCGCGATTTATTGAATGGCGTCGACAGTTTGCTTTGTCTCCTACAAGCTGTAGAACCTTTAATTTGCTTTACTCAAGCTCGGTGTTATCTGCTAAAACGCAATATCGAATTGATATTGGAGTATCGTTAAATACCGAGACACAAGCAAGGTTGAACCCTTTAGCGTTAGAATCGAGTCAGATTAAGCTCAAATCAATCCCTCAGGGACGATGTGCGAGGATTAAATACAATGGTGATGATAATGGTATTACGGCGGCAATAGGCTACCTGTATCGCGATTGGGTTAATGCGAATGATGTTACCCTAAGAGATTTCCCCTTATTTTTAGAGCGGATCGTGATTGCTGATAATGAGTTTGGTGACCCTCAGCCAAAACAACTGCATGACTCACAACAAGTACTGATTTATTTACCGATTGTTTAACCTCAAACCATAAGCCATCACGGGCTGACCATGGTCAATAAATATTCACTCATTCACTATTAATATAGCGATCTAATGCTGGCTTCAACCCTCAAAGAGCAGTTATAAAGGGAGTTTATTACTTGTGAGTCATCACTACTATCCGTATGAGGTTATTGAATCATGTCATTCCAGACAGGGTAATCTAGCCACGATAGCCCAAAAAGCTAAAAACGAGACCGATATGGGTGAATGGCAATTAAAGGTGAGGGCAACGACGAGATTTGGGCATTTTTTTGTGTGCCCGGCTTAAAAATAGTAAACATCTTTCAGGGCGGGACTGGAGTCATAAAAAAGCCGTAATGCAGGGCATTACGGCTTTTTACGTTAACGTGCTATAACTGAGCTTCTAGTTCACTTATGCTTCCAGTTCACTTATGCTATAGCTCAATCACATCAAACGTGACACTCGGATCAACGTCGGCTTCATAATCAATACCATCAATACCAAAGCCGAACAGTTTTAAAAACTCTTGTTTGTATTCATCGTAGTCAGTTAATTCACTTAAGTTTTCAGTGGTGACTAGCGGCCATAAATCACGGCAATGCTGCTGAATTTCTTCGCGAAGTTCCCAATCATCAAGGCGTAAGCGATTTTCGCTGTCAACAGCTGGTGTTTGGCCATCAACACGGTATAGGCGTTCACTGAATAAGCGGTAGATTTGTTCAATACAGCCTTCATGTAAGCCTTCTTGACGCATTTTCTTAAATACCATCGCGATGTAAAGTGGCATTACGGGAATTGCTGAGCTCGCTTGTGTCACCACACTTTTTAACACCGCAACGTTAGCTGAGCCACCAGTAACTGATAATTTGCTGTCAAGGGCGTGAGCTGCGCGGTCTAAATCCATTTTGGCTTTACCCAAGGCACCATGCCAATAAATAGGCCAAGTCAATTCGGTACCAATGTAGCTATAAGCAACCGTTTTGCAATTGTCAGCTAATACGCCAGCTTCGCTTAGCGCACTCATCCATAGTTCCCAATCTTGGCCGCCCATTACCGTGATGGTGTCAGCAATTTCTTGCTCAGTAGCAGGCTCTACAGAGGTATCAATAATGGTGTTTTTGTTGGTATCAACAGCCGTGGCAGTATACGTTTGGCCAATTGGTTTAAGTGATGAACGGATAACTTCACCGGTGTCTGGCAATTTACGAACTGGAGAAGCCAGTGAGTAAACCACCATGTCGATTTGACCTAAATCTTGCTTGATAAGCTCAATAACTTGTTGCTTTGCTTGATGGCTGAATGCATCACAGTTAATGCTTTTTGAATACAGGCCTTCTGCTTTGGCAAACTTGTCAAATGCCGCTGTGTTGTACCAACCGGCAGTACCGGGCTTAGTTTCAGAACTTGGTTTTTCGAAAAACACCCCGATGGTGGCGGCGTCGCTACCAAATGCTGAGGCGATACGAGAAGATAGGCCATAGCCACTTGAAGAACCGACAACCAGTACTTTTTTAGGCCCATTAGCCATTTTGCCTTTGGCTTTAATTAGTTCGATTTGTTCTTTTACGTTCGCTTCGCAGCCAACAGGATGAGTCGTGGTACAAATAAAGCCACGAATTTTAGGTTTAATAATCATATTTAAGCTTCTTCCTTTAACATTGGCTCTAGGATAAATAGTTCGGCGACTAAATGGCACTGATTTTTGCTAAAAAGGTCTCAAAACCATAGTGGTTGGAGCAGTTTAGCGCTTTTGCATAAATTGACTTTGCTCTTTAATGAGTCGCTGGGTGTATTCATGCTGTGGTGCGGTAAACAAGGCCTCAGTGGTGGATTTTTCAACCATATGACCATTTTGCAGTACCATAATTTTATCACTTACATGACGGATAATATTGAGATTATGTGAAACGAAAATATAGGATAAACCCATCTCTTTTTGGAGTTTTAATAGCAGATTAATAATTTGAGATCGAACCGATAAATCCAGTGCTGTCAGCGCTTCATCTGCAATAATAATTTTGGGATTAAGCATTAATGCCCGCGCAACGGCGACACGCTGCTTTTGGCCTTCTGAAATCATGTGCGGATAAAAGTCTGCGTGCTCGGGCAATAAGCCGACTTTTCTTAAGGTTTCAATGACCAAGGCTTTACGTTCCGTTGAATTTAATTGTGTATTAAATCGCAACGGTTCTTTAAGCAAGTTACCAATGGATAAACGTGGATTTAGCGAGGTGGTTGGATCTTGGAAAATCATTCTAATTAACCGACATCGCTGCTTTAAATTATGCGTTTCTAAGGTTTCACCTTCAAAAAATATTTCGCCGCCACTACGTTGCTCTGCACCGACTAAAATTCGGGCAAGGGTACTTTTGCCTGATCCCACTGTTCCCACAATTGCCAGTGTTTCACCGCGTTCGAGTTCAAATGAAACTGGAGACAATGCCTGATAATATTGAGGTTTAAAACGCTTATAACCGGTTAAGTATTGCTTACTTAACTCAGTCACTTTAAGCAATGGTGTCGTCATCTTCTTGCTCACTTTTATAAGGGAAATGGCAGGCAAAATAGCGGTCTTTAATATGTTCAAGTTTAGGCTGTTTTACACAAGTTCGCTGCGCTTCAGGGCAACGTGGGCCGAGTCGACAACCCGCGGGTAAATGTTGCAGAGACGGTGCCGACCCTTGCAGTGTGGGTAAGTTAGCTTTGTGACGCATTTTTTTAGTATGATCAGGTAGGTTTTTTAATAATGCCCGCGTGTAAGGATGATAGGGCATGGCCACCATTTCGTTAACGGGTCCTGATTCCATAACCTGACCACTGTACAGAATGGTTAAGTTGTCACACCAATGCACCATGGTTTCGAGCTCATGACTGACCAATAAAATGGACACATTTTGCAGTTGATTGAGTTGTGATAATAATCTAAAAATCTGCGCTTGAGTATTAAGCTCCATAGAGTTGGTTGGCTCATCGGCAATGAGTAGTTTGGGATGATTGGCGACAGCCATTGCAATCATGACTTTTTGGCATTCGCCTTCAGACAATTCCCATGGATAGCATTTCATCAGCATTTTGGGTTTTTTAATACCCACTTTGTGGAGCCATTTTTGCGCGTTTAAATAGGTCGCATGACTTCGTCGCCAAAAAGGAATATTTTTATTGGGCACCATAGCTTCAATTAATTGACTACCAATGGTTTTAACCGGATCTAAACTGCCTGAAGGATCTTGGAAAATCATCGCCATTTCGCTGCCCATTAGGCAACGCCGTTGTTTGGCATTCATTTCCAATAAGTTTTTTCCATCCCACATCATACGATCGGCAATAATATGCCAATTAGGACCCAACACCCCCAGAATCGCTTTGGCTAACAAACTGCGCCCAGAGCCTGATTCGCCAACCAGCCCATGAATTTCACCTGGGTTGATTGTCAAACTGACTTTTTCGAGCACTTTTACCATGCCCTCGGGGGTATCTAGTTCAATCGTGAGATTACGAATATCGAGTAAAGGCATAAGTTAGTTTCTTATCGGTGCAAGCGCAGAACGTAAACCATCACCAACTAAGTTAACCGATAACACGGTAAACAAAATGGCGATACCAGGGATACTTACGGTCCAAGGTGCGAGCAGTAAATTATCAAGCCCTTGTGCGACCATTGCACCCCACTCTGGACTCGGTGCCTGAGCTCCGAGGTTTAAAAAACCGAGTGCAGCGATATCTAATATCGCCGCAGAGATTGCCATCGTGACCTGAATAATCACCACATCCCATACGTTGGGCATAATCACATACCAAAAAACTTGCAATGAGTTGGCACCGTCTAGTTTTGCTGCAGTGACATATTGTTTTTGCAGCTCTTCATGAACGGCTTGATGAATAACACGGACAAATTGTGGAACCATCGCGATCCCCACGCCCCAAAACACATTATTAAGTCCTGGCCCCATAACAGCGACCACTAAAATGGCCATTAATAATGAAGGAATAGAGAGGAGTGCATCTAATAAGTGACCCAGAATACTCGACTTAATACCGCGCATCATTCCTGAAAGCGAACCAATAATAAAGCCAAAAAACAGCGAAGCCGCCACAATAAGTAGTGACATACCAAAGGTTAATTGTACGCCGTGTAAGATGCGGCTAAAAATATCTCGTCCAAGATCGTCAGTCCCAAGAAAGTGTTCTACTGAACCGGCAGGATCCCATGATGGCGGCAATAGTAATACTTGTTGGTCTTGCATCTCGGCCGAATAAGGCGCGATGATCGGGGCGAAAATAGTTAATATTAATAAAAATATGACGGCCCATAGACCGATTACGGCAAATGGATTAGCCGAAAACGTTTTCCACATTCGCCACATCGGTGAGGCAATATGATCTTCTTGGTAAATTTTAATTCGAGGCATACAATTCCTTTCTGCTCATTGGATTGATTGCGGTATGAAGCAAATCAATCAAAATGCTCAAGAAAATGATTAATAATGAGACAGATAAAATGCCTGCTTGAATGACGGTATAATCACGCTGATAAATGCCCGAAACTAACCAGCTGCCTACACCTGGCCACGAAAAGATAACTTCAACCACGATGCCATAGCTGGCAAACGATCCCAGCATTAAACCAATACTTTTTAGCACTGGAATTAAGGCGTTGGGTAATGCATGGCGCAACAGTATTTTAGCTGTATGTAAACCTCGCGCTTCAGCGGCTCGAATATAGGTTTTATTCATTACATTTAAAATGGCTTGTCGAGTGATCCTCACCACCAATGTAAAGGGAAGTACCGCTAAAGTGACTGCGGGTAATATCAAGTGCAGTAAAGCATCATGAAATGCCGGAATGCGATAAGCAGAATCAGATAATAAGGTATCTATTAACATGAAGCCCGTGACTGGTTCGATTTCATAAAGTAAATTAATTTGGCCTGAAATCGGCAACCAGCCTAAATTGACTCCAAACCACATAGATAGGGTTAACCCCAGCCAAAATACCGGGATAGAATAACCCGTTAAAGTGACCGCTAAAATACTATGTTGAAGCGCTTTATTATTGCTTAAGGCAGCCAGAATACCTATGGGAACCCCAAAGAACACCGCAATAAAACCTGAAAATAACGACAGCTCAAATGACGCAGGCAATACTGAAGCCAGTTCCTCTGAAACCTCTTGCTGCGAGTTACTGGATATCCCTAAGTTACCCGACAAACGCTGGCGTAAATAGGCAGTAAACTGCAATAATTGATTATCGTTTAATTGATAATCTTGTTCAATTTGCTGTTTTTGCTCAATCGTTGGGTACTGAATCCCCGACAGCGAGTAAGTTTTACTGACAGGAAATTGTCCCGATGCCATAAATAGCACTGCTATCATTAACAGTGATGTGGCCATAAACAGCGTTATGCGCCTAAAGAGGTAACGCCACATTTATTGGTTTTCCTCTTTTGTTTTGGTTGTTCCGGCAAATGAAATGCCGCCATAAGATCTAATTTGCATGCTAGTAATATTGTTCTTTTTCAAGACCACTTTTTTAGCGTGAGCAAGTGTCACCATAGGAACTTGATCGCTGATAATCGCTTCGGCGGTTTGATAAAAAACTTTACGTTCTGGTTGAGTTGAGACACTTTGGGCTTGGGTTAATAAGTGTTCAAAGTCTTTTTGGCACCAGCGAGAGCGATTATTGTTAGAGGCTAATGCTGCGCAGCTTAATAACGGGGTAAAAAAGTTATCGGGATCGCTATTATCAGCATTCCAACCAATGAGAACGGAATCATAATTAGAACTGGCTAACTTCTGGGTGAACACGCTCCAATCATAGCTAATGATATTAAGTTTTACCCCAATACGGGCTAAATCTGCCTGAATAAGCTCCGCTGTTTTCAGTGCGCTAGGATTATAAATCCGCGCCACAGGCATGGCCCACACATTAATGGATAAATTGGATACGCCTGCTTGTTGCAGTAATGCTTTGGCTTTTTCAGGGTTATATTCATTAGGCGATAAATTTTTCGAATAAGCCCATGATGCTGGAGGCAAAACCCCTGTAGCCTCTACGGCGGTATCATTATATACCACGTCTAAAATATTATTCTTATCGATAGCATGTGCAAGCGCTCGCCTTACCCTAACATCATCTAATGGCGGCTTTTGGGTGTTAAATGCCCAAAATGCCACGTTCAGTCCGGGTTTGGTATCGACAATAATATCCTTATGTTGGTTAAGTACTGCAAGCTCACCCGCTTTGGGCAATGCTGAAACACTGCAGTCACCGGTGATTAATTTGGCAATGCGCGCGGTGCTTCTTGGGGTAATATCAAACACTAATTGGTCTATCTCAACCGTGGGTCCCCAATAGACTGGATTCTTTTTATAGCGAATATATTCATTTTTAACATACTGACTGAGCTGAAAAGGTCCTGTGCCTACAGCGTAATAATCAATATCTTCAGGCTTGCCCTGGGCTAAAAGTTGATAACCATATTCTGCCGATAACACTACGGCAAAATCAGTGGCGAGATTAGACAAAAAAGAAGCATCTTTACGCACTAAATGAAAGATAACTTGGTAATCGTTTACTTTTTCAATTTTACCTATTAAATCAGCAAAACCTATGCTTTGAAAAAATGGATAACCGGTTCTGCTGACTAAATGATATGGGTGCAAGGGGTCAATTATACGGTTAAATGAAAATAACACGTCGTCGGCATTAAAATCTCTTGTAGGGGCAAAGTGCCGCGTCTTATGAAAGCTAACATGCTCTCGCAAGGTAAATAGATAACGTAACCCATCATCGGAGATTTGCCATGATGTTGCTAAGCCGGGAGTCATCTCGGCTTTTTCTTGGCTGTAATTCACCAACCTGCTGTAAATCTGATGTGAAGTGGCATCAATAGTGGTGCCAGATGTGACAAGCTGGGGGTTAAAACTTTCGGGGTTACCTTCGCTACAATATACGAGACCAGAAGGTAATTGTGCTTGTCCGCATGCAGCCAACATAACGCTGGATAGACATAGAGACATCAGCTGGTACCAACGTTTTACTATAACTGGCATGGTGTGATCATATTTTATTGATTTTGAGTGGTTATTTTAACAGTGTTCATTGCATTGGGGCAATGAGCATATCCAAGCTTCATTCAGCTCTTATCGAGTAAGTTGTACTTTTTCAAAATACCACGAAGTTGATGATAGCTTAAGCCTAATAAATCGGCGGTTTTTTTCTGATTATACAGGCCTTCAGCCAATGCGCGTTGCAATAATTCTATTTCACTGTTTTCGGTGTATTCTTTAAAATCTATTGGAAATTCGATGCTACTCAATACGGCTGATGTGTCGGTGTTAATACGGGACTCAATGGGCTCAGCAACAGAGGCAGTGGCATGTTCAATCTGCATAGCTTGACGTTCTCGGGTTTTGACTCTATTTACTGGACGGTAGGGTGATGCAAAAGGGTCTAAAATAATATGATCAATTTCTTGGCCATCAGTCCCTTCGCGATAAACACTTCGCTCGACGACATTTTTTAATTCACGGATGTTCCCTGGCCAGCTGTGCATCATTAATTGTTCTATCGCCAGCGGACTAAAACCGCCAAAATATTCCAGTGATAATTGTCTCGCCATGCCAATAGCAAAATATTCTGCTAATGTCATGATATCTTCGGTTCTATGTCTTAATGGAGGTAAGGTGATTACATCAAAGGCTAAACGGTCGAGTAAATCAGCTCTAAATTCACCATTTTCTGCCAAGGTAGGTAAATCTTCATTGGCGGCACAAATAAGCCGAACATCAGATTGAACTGTTTTACTGCCACCCACTCGTTCAAATTCACCATATTCGATGACACGTAATAACTTTTCTTGGATTAATCCTGAGGTGTTTGCGAGTTCATCTAAAAAGAGTGTTCCACCATCAGCGCGTTCAAAACGACCTTCGTGTCGACCTTTTGCGCCAGTAAATGCACCAGACTCATGGCCAAAAAGCTCAGTTTCGAGTAAATTTTCACTTAGTGAAGAACAATTAAGTTTAATAAAGCTTTGATCCCAACGAGGAGATAAGTAGTGTAGTCGTTCTGCAATTAATTCTTTGCCAGTGCCGCGCTCACCAATAATGAGCACAGGCTTGGATAATGGCGCGACTTTAGACACATGTTCTAATACTTCAAGTAATGCATTAGATTGGCCGATGAGATTATTTTGCTGAAATTGTTTACTCACAGTTAGCTACTCGCAAAATTGTTAGTGATTTAGACTAATAATTGGTGAAAATCATAATAAATGGCTTGAGTGTTAAAAGAAAGCAAAAGTTAAATATTTGTTTAAGTGTATGATATTATTTAACTTGTAAATATTGGCACGTAATGTGTATTACTTACTGCGACATCCACGTTAATTTTGAGGAACACATTATGGGAATTTTCTCTCGCTTCGCTGATATCGTTAATTCAAATATCAGCTCAATACTTGATAAAGCCGAAGATCCAGAAAAAATGGTCCGTCTTATCATTCAAGAAATGGAAGACACTATTGTTGAAGTACGTTCAACCTCAGCGAAAGTATTGGCTGAGAAAAAAGAATTACTTCGCCGGATTGCTCGTGTTCAAGAGCAAGTTCAAGATTGGCAGAATAAAGCTGAGTTAGCGTTATCCAAAGATCGTGAAGACTTAGCCAAAGCTGCTTTGAGTGAAAAACAAAAAACAGTTGGTTTACTGCAAGCTCTTGAAATGGAACTGCAAGTTGTTGAAGAACATGTTGCTCGTTTAAAAGATGAAATCGCCCAACTTCAAGAAAAATTGAATGATGCCCGTGCTCGTCAAAAAACCATCATTATGCGTAAGCAAACTGCCACTTCACGTTTAGAAGTAAAAAAGCAGCTTGATTCAAGCAAAATCGATGATGCGATGATGAAGTTTGAACAATATGAGCGTCGAGTTGAAGGGATTGAAGCACAGGTAGAATCATATGATTTAGGTAAAAAGAACGTTCTTGCTGACGAGTTTGCAGCATTAGAAGCAGAAGACTCTGTCAATGACGAATTAGCAGCATTAAAAGCAAAAATGAGTGCAAAAGCACAACCTAAATCTAAAGCATAAATTTATTCAGAGGTGAGTTATGGATATGGATCTTCTTATTGCACCAATTATCATCTTTATGGTGATTGTGGCACCTATCTGGTTGGTTCTTCATTATCGCAGTAAGCGACAAGTGAGCCAGGGACTCACTGAGGAAGAATTTAATCAGCTTAATGGTTTAATTGCTAAAGCTGAGAAAATGAGTAGTCGCATCGAAACATTAGAAGCGATTTTAGATACTGAATCACCAGAATGGAGAGCAAAACATGAGCTCAGCTAATGGTCGTACTTTATACCGCAACCCCAAAAGTGGTAAAGTGGCTGGGGTGTGTTCAGGTATCGCTGATTATTTTAACTTTGAAACATGGCTAGTACGTGTCATCGCTGTGTCGATATTCTTACTCGGTGGATCAGGATTTGTGTTTGTTATTTATATTGCCTTATGGATGATATTAGATATTAAGCCACAGAACTTACAACACAGAGATCAGCACAAAGATATTGAAGTTAAAAAGAAAGTTTGGCAAGCGGGTGAACCTGCAAAGCAAGCGTTGTTTGATGTTAATCGTCAATTTAATGGATTAGAAGTCCGTTTACGACGACTCGAAGAACATGTCACTTCAGACAACTTTGATCTTAAACGCCAAATAAATAGTCTTTAATCCTACTAATGGGCGGTTTTCCGCCCGTGTTTTTGGGGAGCCATCAGCCATCATGAGATTTTTAGATCGTTCCTTGTTTCACGTCACTCAAACCGCGCAATCTTTGGTTCATCGTAGTACCGACCGTCATGTTAGGTTAGCTGTGACTGGATTATCAGGTGCAGGTAAAACGGCTTTTATCAGCGGATTAGTTAACCAATTATTGCATGCCGGGAAAGGGGCCAAGCACAATCCTTTACCATTATGGCAAGTGGCGCGCGAAGGTCGATTAATTGCCGTCAACCGTGCCATGCAACCTGATTTAGATATTGCCAGTTTTGATTATCAAGGTGCAATAAATGCATTAAGCTCGTCGCCTCCCTATTGGCCCGCTTCAACCAAAAATATTACTGAATTACGCTTGGCGATTAAGTATCAGCCACAACAAGGCTTGTTAGCAAAGTTGACGGATACCGCAACCTTGTATGTCGATATCGTTGATTATCCTGGTGAGTGGTTACTTGATTTACCTATGCTTAAACAAGACTTTACCCATTGGTGTTTGTCGCAACAGGCCACCGTGACATGTTTAAGCCATTCACCTTTATTTGCGGCATTTAATCAGGCAGTAGAGCAGTTAGACTTAAGCCTATTAGCGGATGAACAACAACTTAAGCACATTGCTGATCTGTATCAAACCTTATTGGTTGATTTGGTTCGGCAACAGGGGTTTTATCACGCCCAACCA
Source organism: Shewanella sp. Actino-trap-3 (assembly GCF_002836275.1). Lineage (NCBI taxonomy): Bacteria > Pseudomonadati > Pseudomonadota > Gammaproteobacteria > Alteromonadales > Shewanellaceae > Shewanella > Shewanella sp. Actino-trap-3. Next base: position 241,531 of record NZ_PJCE01000001.1, read on the forward strand.
GGGCGCATGTTATTACCGGGTGAATATGAAAATACCCCGTTACTGACATTCTTTCCATTGATTACCTTGAGCCCAATTCAGCATTCGGAATTATCTGCAAGCTCAAGTGATTCAAATTATCACGTACTTAAACGGCGTTATGAACAGTACGTATCACAAGTCGTTAAGCCCTTTTATCGTGACTACTTTTCTCGATTTGATCGCCAATTGGTATTAGTTGATTGTTTAAATGCGCTTAATCATGGTCAGGCGCAATTTAATGACATGGGCCGTGCACTTAACAGCATTATGGAGAGCTTTCAATTTGGTCAGTCGAGTTTAATAAAACGTCTGTTTTCACCGCGGATTGATAAAGTTTTATTTGCTGCTAGCCAAGTAGACAGAGTGACCCGTGATCAACAGAGTCATGTGCTCAGTTTGTTAACCGCAATGCTACAACAAAGCCAGCACTATGCCAATTTTGAAGGCAGTGAAGTTGAAACCATGGCAATAAGTGCGATTAAGGCCACCCAACATGGGATGGTCAATATTGATGGTGTTCAACAAGAAGTGGTAAAAGGGACTGGGCTTGATGGCAAGAAAGTGACCTTATATCCTGGCGATGTTCCGGCATCATTACCTGATGCAGAATTTTGGCAACAACAAGGATTTAGTTTTAGTGCTTTTCTGCCGCCTAATTTAAGTCATATTCATGATCACAATCCGCAATTTGAACACATTCGTCTCGATCACCTTTTAGAGTTCCTATTAGGCGATAAATTGTCTTAATGGATTTATTTTGAGCAATAATTTGGGCCTTAGTTATGAATGAATCTACACATAGTTCGCCGATAAAGAAATCGCAAATATTTACGGAGTCAGACTTAATCGTGACTCAAGAGGCGCATTCCAAAGCGGATCCTATTAAGCCCGCTAAACCGTTTGAAGACATTGACTTTATTTGTGAGAAATCCTTAATAGAATTACCAGCCTCAATGGAAGACAGCATTAAACCTGCAACACCCAAGCGTTGGTCACTATTGGCAAGATTATCGATTATTGGTTTGGTGTTATTCGTCATAGTCCAGACCGTGATGGGGTTAATTGACTCTCTTCAGCAAAGTCCGTGGTTATTTGGTTTTTATGCAACAGTGTTATCCATTGTTAGTGTATGGGCGATGGTGTTGACCCTTAAAGAATGGCGTAAATTAGTTAATCTTAAAAAGGTGAGTGACCATCAAGCGAAAGCTGAACGGTTGTCGCAAAGCATGCAAATGGGTGAAGCTAAACAATTTCTGGCACCAATATTAGCCAAATACCCTAATAACGAGGCAAAGCAACAATATCTACAAGCCTGTAGTCATGAACATAATGATGCTGAAATCGTTGTATTATTTGAAGATATTGTGTTGTCTGAACGTGATCTACTCGCTAAAAAGCGAGTTAATCGTTTTGCTGCAGAGTCGGCTTTATTATTAGCAGCCAGTCCCTTAGCCGCGCTGGATATGGCTATTATTTTGTGGCGTAATCAAAAAATGATCAATGAAGTCGCTGCTATTTATGCGATTGAGTTAGGTTATTGGAGTCGGATAAAGCTTATTCGTAGCATTGTGGTTAATCTTATTTACGCGGGGAGCACTGAGGTGATTACCGATTTAGGGACCCAATTATTATCGGTGGAAATGACCGGCAAGTTATCTGCCCGAATTGCACAGGGGCTCGGTGGCGGTTTACTTACCGCAAGACTCGGTTATCAAGCTATGAGTTTGTGTCGCCCTATTGCATTTAATAAACACAATAAGCCTAAATTATCCCACGTTCATCAGCATTTACTGGGTGAATTAAAGCAGTTTACCTCGTCAATGACGTCCAAAAACAAATCGAAACAAACTCAGCCTGTTGATAAGAACGAATAAAATATGTGTTTTTTTTGTACAATGTGAGTTTATTGACTACAGTTAGCCTCCGATCCGGAAACCCTACGCGTTCCGAATCGTTCGAGCTTGGTAATGGAGAAGGACGCATACCGGCAAATTAAGGAAAGAAAGGAGAATCTACATGAAATCACCATTGACATTAACTGCAATATTTATGGGTTTATGCTGTTTGTTAAGCAGTCATTCTTACGCCGCAGAAACGGCAAACACAATGGCAGAACCTACACAGAAAGTGACAAAAGCGATTGAAAAAAAATCAACTGATATGCAAAAGGTCAATATCAATAATGCCAGTGTTGAGGAATTACAAGCCCTCAAAGGTATTGGTCAAGCGAAAGCAAAAGCGATAGTTGATTATCGAACCAAAAATGGCAAATTCACCGATTTACAACAGTTAACCATGGTGACAGGTATTGGCGATAAGCTAGTGAGCCAGAATACCGAGAATATGAGTTTCTAAACGAGACTGTTATTAAAAATTAGAATTAAAACTAAAACGGAAGCAATTGCTTCCGTTTTTTTTCGACGCTGCATTACTTACTGAGCATTTAATGCTTGGCCATTTGTGTCGATAGAGCCATTGCCCATCAAAAATAAATAACTAGGCATAATTTCTTGTGCTGTTTTTAGGGTTTTTGGATCTTCACCAGGATAAGCCTTTGCCCGCATTTCAGTGCGAGTTGCGCCAGGATTAATACTATTAACTCGTACCGAAGTGTTATCACACTCATCGGCTAATACTTGCATCATGCCTTCGGTGGCAAATTTAGAAAAAGCATAAGGTCCCCAATAAGCACGACCTTTACGTCCAACACCGCTTGAAGTAAACACAATTGAAGCATGCTCGGCTTTACGCATTATAGGCAATAATGACTTGGTCATGATGGCTTGAGCCGTGACATTGACCTTTAAAATGGTTTCAAGAGAGGTTAAATCAATATGCTCAAATGGGCCTAATGCCCCCAACTGAGATGCGTTATGCAATAAACCATCTAAATGACCAAACTGCTCAGCAATGGTGTCTGCCATATCAATATAATTCTGTTCGGTCGCGCCTTTCATATCTAACGGCACAATGGCTGGTTTTGGATAACCGGCATTAACTATTTCATCGTATACGTTTTCGAGTTTTTTAACGGTCTTACCGAGCAAAATTACCGTTGCGCCGTGTTTGGCAAATTCGATTGATGCTGCACGACCAATACCGTCTCCAGCGCCCGTAACTAAGATTGTTTTGTTATTGAGTAAATCTTTTGCAGCTTGATATTCCAACATGATTGATTATTTCCTCTTAGCGCAATCGCCCGTCAAATCTAGTACCGGATAAAAAATAAACGACCGTTTGAAACAAATGATTAATAATTGTATGCCAATAGGTCATACGTATGTAACAAACTTGTAGCTAACTCAATAATTTTACGTTAACTTGAGAATAGTTAAGGACTAACATAAGTCCTTATGGTCGCATGATTGGACTTATTGTGACTAGTTTTTGGGGAAAAAAAATTATTAAAACAAGATTTGGGGAAAAAAGATGAAAAGACTCATTTTGGGTGTTGCAATAACATCTGCTCTTGGCTTAACAGCATGTGGTGGTGACAGTTTTAACGAAGCCGTAGCGAATGCTGAGCCGTTAGTGCCTGTTTCACATATGCAGTTTGATCCTGCTAATAGCAAAGTACCATTACCAAACGACTTACTCTTCAGTGGAACCACTGATGGCACATTATCTATCCCTGGCGAAGCCAGCGGTAACTATACTGATCCTCAAATCGCATTAGGTGCATTAGATGGATGGTCAACTAGTTCACCAATTTCAATTACTGTCGAACTTGCTAATGATTTACAGGGCAATGCGTTAACGTTGGATGCAGCCTCTGTGTTTCAACCGGGTGCGGTGCGTATGTTCGAAGCGACGGTGGGCGGAGCATTATCAAGTGATGCTGAGTGTCAATCAGCACCTTCAGTTTCTGCCTGTAAAGTGGGTGAAGAGCTTCAATTTGGCGTTGACTTTGTATCAAAAGCATCAGGCAATAAAGTTGCCATCGTACCGCTTAAACCATTAAAAGCTGGCCAGTCATATATCTATGTGACTACCGATCTTATTCAAGATTCGTTAGGCCGTGGTATTGCTCCGTCTACAACATATGGTCTGTTAAAGTTAGATTTTGAAACTCAGCAGCTTGAAACAGAACAACAAAAAATGCTCCAGTATCTCGTTAACAGTTATGAGAAAGGCGTTGCTGCAACACATGGCGTTGACCCTGAATCGATTAGTTTTTCAGGCTTATTTACTACTCAGTCCGTAGCTGATGTGTATGAAACCACTAAATTATTGATGGCGTCTAACCCAGCTTACACTCCAGCATTTGTGCAATTACCTACGTCAACAGGATTAACAGTTGCACAAGCTGTAGGGTTAACGCCAGCAGCCGGTGCTGCTTATGTTGTTGCTGACATGGCCGATCTTTACACTGCAAAAATTAAACTGCCTATTTACGGTGATTGTTCATCTGCAACTTGTACTATTCCAATCATCGATGGTGCCCCAACAGCCCCCAATGGTCGCTGGTTTGCTCAAGGCGACAGCCCGGTATCAGTATTATTAGCACTACAGGCCGGTACATTAAGCCAAGCTAATTATTTTGCCCAAGCATCTGACAACGGTGTAGACCCTCAAGCCGCGTTAAGCAACCCAGCACTGCTTGCAGGTAAACAGTGGAAACTTGACGATGGTACTGCTGCTGACACCACTAAACATTTAACTAAGTTTAATCCTATTCCGGCTATCCAAGGTTATGAAACTGTTTCAGTTCAAATTACCTTACCCAATGCGGCTAAGCTTGCCGCATTTACTGCTGCTCAAGGGGGCACGTTTGTACCACCAACCAGTGGTTGGCCAACAACGATTGCGCTGCATGGTTTAGGCGGCGGTAAAGAAATGGCGCTTGCTTATGCCGGCACTTACGCTGCTGCTGGTGTTGCCACTATCGCGATAGATATGCCATTACACGGTGCTCGCTCATTTGATTTAGACAAAGACGGCATTTATGAAATATCTGCTACAGATCCTTCATTTGGTCCGGTAGTGGGTACACCTGATGCGTTTACCAGTGGTAACCCATTAGTGTTTGTCAATATTTCAAGCACACTGACAGTGCGTGATAACTTCCGTCAAGCAACCTTAGACCATTTAGGTTTAAGATTATTATTGACTGGAATGGCGCAACAACTCGCTGCGGCAAATCAACCTCAAGTATTTGATGTATCTAAAATCAGTGCTCAAGGTTTGAGTTTAGGTGGCATTGTGGGTACCACATTCTCAACCTATGCGAGTACCGGATTAGTTAATCCTATGACGGGTGATGCTTTACCTAACGCTTATGCAATTAATGCAGCATCGTTAGTGGCGCCATCGGGTGGTTTAGCGGGTGCTTTTGCTGGATCTGCGGCGTTTGGGCCAGTGTTGTTTAGTAACATTACTGCCTCTAGCACTTTCATGGATCTTGTGACGGCGGCTAATACAGCAGGTTATGAGCCTGGTACCCCAGAATATGCAGCATTAGTGCAGGCGGTTTATGCTGGCTTTATTCCTACCTTTGCGTTTGCCGTGCAAACTGCTATTGATTCAGCAGACCCGATTAACCATGGTGAGAAATTAGCGTCTACCGGTTTACCTGTGCACCTGATCGAGATTGTCGGTGATGGTGCTGGTAATTTACCAGACCAAACCTTACCTAATAGTGTTGAAGGTTTCCCATTGTCGGGTACTGAACCATTAATAGCTTCGTTAAGCCTAGATTGTGTTGATACAACAACGCCTGGTTCTGGTGCGGTACGTTTTTCTAAAGGTCATCACAGTTCGATTGTGAGTCCTGGTGAGACACCTGCAACAGATGGTATGGCAATGCAAGCTACTGTTGAAATGCAGTCTCAAGTAGCCGGTTTTGCAAAAACAGCTGGTTTAGGACAAGCAACGATTGTTGTGAATAATAGTGATGTGATCCAAAGTTGTAACTAATGCTTACTAATTAGTATGTAATATCTTAAAAAACCCAGCAATTAGCTGGGTTTTTTATTGTCTACTTATTGGTTATTGCTGTTAAAATACTGCAGATTGTCATCCCTGTATGGAGCGAAATTTGGAATTTTTATATGAATACGGCCTGTTTTTAGCAAAAGCGGTAACAATTGTTGTCGCTATTTTAGCGGTAGTAATATTTGTACTGGCTAGCAGCATGAAAAACAAATCTGATAAAGGTGAGTTAAGACTGACTGATATTTCAGATGAGCTGCTGCAACTTAAGCACCAGTTAAAAGAAGAGTTACTGCCTAAAAAGCAATTTAAAGCCTATGAAAAGCAAGTGAAAGCAGACGAAAAAGCCGCTGAAAAACAAGCTTTAACCAAAGGCAAAGTGTTCGTTATTGATTTTAAAGGCAGTATTGATGCCAATGAAGTCGCGTCATTACGTGAAGAAGTCACCGCTATTCTAACCATTGCTGATAAAGATGACCAAGTGTTGGTGAATGTTGAAAGTGGTGGCGGTATGGTTCATGGATATGGTCTAGCTTCAAGCCAATTAGATCGCTTGCGTCAAGCTAATATTTTGTTGTCTATCTGCGTGGATAAAGTGGCGGCGAGTGGGGGTTACATGATGGCGTGTGTGGCAAACAAGGTGTATGCCGCTCCTTTTGCGATTGTCGGTTCTATTGGCGTAGTGGCACAGGTTCCTAACTTTAATCGCTTGCTTAAAAAGCATGATATTGACTATGAGCAGCACACTGCCGGTGACTTTAAGCGTACTTTAACCATTTTTGGTGAGAATACCGATGAAGGCAGAGCTAAGTTCCAACAAGAACTCGAAGAAACTCATGTATTATTTAAAGAGTTTGTTGGCCGTTACCGTCCCAATATGGACATTGCCAAAGTGGCAACAGGCGAACATTGGTATGGACAACAAGCCATTGATTTAGGGTTAATTGATGAAGTATCTACCAGTGATGATGTGATTTTAACTTTAGTTAAGACCCATCAAGTGATCAAAATAAAGTATCAAATGAAGAAAAAGCTGGCTGATAAAATTGCCCATGGTGCATCATTATCAGTAAATACCGTGATGAATCGTTTAGCTGAGCGTAACCAGTCGGTGTAGCATTACATTGTGAGTGATTGGATAGATCAAAAAACGACAGCTCATGCTGTCGTTTTTTTATGCTAGAAAAACCTCAATATGATTAGGCTTTGTAACTGATGTGTTGATGAAAACGTAAAATAACATCTGCATGTTCTTTATCGATGTCTAGCTCATTAGTAAAGAGACGTAAAGCGTCTTCTACTTGGTTCATGAAGCGGCCATAACCTTCGTCTGTTTCATCACTTTTACCCGCTACAATGACAAACCGGAAAGCATCTACAAGCTTATTGGCATCCCAGTGGCAAATAGGTTCAGGTGATTCAGTGTGAGGGTCAAACCCGATCATCTGAAACTCGTTGGTGCTGGTTAATTGCTCATACTTACTATTACGTACAAGTGGTAACTTACCGTTAGCAACAACAGCAACACGATTTAACTGCTTACTGCTTGTCGCTTTGAAAAACTTATCGCATAAATTTTTATACAGACTTGAAAAATCAGTTGTATCATTTGCAAGTAATTGCTTTTTGATACGACGCTCAACCGGAATGTTAATGGTGACATAATTAAGCGTGCTCACATCGTCTGGTAGCTCGCAGTGACGACGATGATAGCGGCTGTCTACTGCGCGTAATTTATAGCCGTATGTTTCTTTGAGCCCCTTGGATTTTGCAAAAAAGTCATATGAAAGATGCTGGTGGTCACGCACTTTAATCGGTACATCTTTGACGGGTAATAACGGTTTTAACTCAGCAATAAATTTTTGCACATGAGAATGGAATTCAGCTGAATGGCTACGAAGATCTTTACCTGTGGCTAAAAATACAATTCTGAGCTTTCTGGCTCGAAAACCTGCAACGCTGTGCAAACTGTTTGCTTCATGATGGGCTGGATTATAGAAAAAACGTAATTGCTCTTCTGAGTTTAAGCAATAGGCTTCGTTGTGGAAGCGTACCATAGGTAATTTGTCGGTGGTGACAACGTGGACGTTGTACAATTCTTGTTTTTCAGCTAATTGATAAACTAATTTACTGAATTCATCGTAACAATTTTCTAAATCACTGTATGCGTTAAGATATTCATCGGTTAACGGGAAACCAATGGTAATGTATTGATTCTTACGTGTTGCGGTTGGCAAGTATACTTTTTTTTGACGACTGACGGACATATTATTTCCTTATTGCCTTAGTTGTTGTCTAAAGTTTATCGTTATTTATTTATTGTTATTTATGCACTGTTAATTATTCATGGTTATCTAATGTGCTAGCTGTACTCATTTTAAACATTGGAGCTTAAATTAAAATGACTTTCGATCACTTTATTAAAAAATTTTTAACATTTTGAGCTAAAGTCAAACAAACTGAGCGATTTACTCTACTAGTGCCTGAGTGATCCAAGGTAACATCCACTGCGTAATCATCGGTTGAGCCTGTTCATTAGGATGAATGCCGTCGCGTTGCATTAATGTTTTATCGATGGCGATATCTTGCATAAAAAACGGTATCAGCTTAATCGCGTATTCTTCGGCTAATTGATGGTAAGCCTGAGTAAAAGAGTTGGTATATCGGGGACCGTAATTGGGTGGCACCATGATTTCAGTCAGTAAGACTTTGGCGCCATGTTGCTGGGATAGGTTAATGATTTTTGTAAGATTTGATTTCAATTTATCGGGTGGAAAACCACGCAGGCCATCATTGCCTCCTAACGCAATTATAATTAGATCGGGTTGGCTTGACCCCAGTAAACTCGGGAGTCTACGTAATCCACCCGCGGTGGTTTCACCACTCACCGAACCGTTAATAATGTGGGCGTTTGGCAGTTCATCACGGAGTAATTGTACCCAGCCTTGGTTTTCTGCCATACCATAGCCTGCACTTAAACTATCACCTAATATCAGAATCGTGGCAGCATAGGTTGGTGCGCACATCATTATCACTAAAAGCACGCTAGTAAGTACGCGTTTAAGTGACGAATATAAGAAGGATTGTATGTCTAATAATATCGATCGAAATATCAGTGCCATTACTGTAACTAACCTCAATAAAACTGTCGTGACCCAAGAGGGAGAGTTGACTATCCTCAACGGCATTAATATAGAAGTCAAGCAAGGAGACAGTATAGCCATTTTGGGACCATCAGGTTCAGGTAAGTCGACACTATTGGGATTACTTGCGGCGTTAGATACGCCTACCTCAGGTGAAATTGTATTAGATGGCGTAGCATTATCAGGCTTAAATGAAGAGCAAAAAGCTGCGCTACGTAAACAAAAAGTCAGTTTTATCTTTCAGTCATTTATGTTGGTCGATACGTTAACGGCCCTAGAAAACGTGATGTTACCTGCTGAGCTTGCTGGGGTGAAAGATGCCAACCAAAAAGCCCAATCGATGCTCGACCGAGTCGGTTTATCTCATCGATTAAATCATTTACCCAAACAATTGTCCGGTGGGGAGCAGCAACGTGTCGCCATCGCACGGGCGTTTATTTGTGAACCCAAAGTCCTGTTTGCAGATGAACCGACAGGTAATTTAGACAGTGTTAACGGTGATAAAATCGCTGATATGTTATTTGCCCTCAATCAAGAGAGTGATACTACGCTTGTGCTGGTGACCCATGATTTACATTTGGCCAAACGTTGTGCTCGGCAATTAGTAATGGAAAATGGTCATTTGTCAGAACCCTATTTAGATACCAGTGTGACCGAACATAAGCATTCACAGCCTTTAGCGGAGGTTAATTAATGGAATGGCAAATTGCGTGGCGATTGTTTAAACGAGAACTGGCTCAAGGGCAATTAATGCTTATTGTATTGGCCATTACGTTAGCGGTGTTATCAGTAACGGGCCTTGCGCGGGTGAGTGAGCGTTTACAAGTGGCCATTAATGGCGAAGCCGCTAACTTTATTGCCGCCGATCGTATTATTGATTCGCCGGTTGAACTTGACCCACAATTGCTGACACTGGCAGATAAAATAGGGCTGGCTCACGTCACGAACATGCAATTTAACTCGATGGTGTATTCGGGCGATAAGTTTCAGTTAGTCACGGTAAAAGCGGTAGGTGATGGTTATCCGTTAAAAGGCGATATAGAGCTGAGTAACGGTATCACTAGAGCACTGCCACAAACGGGTCAAGCGTGGTATGAAAACCGTTTAGGTGGTTTGCTTGGCTTCCCACAAACCATTGAATTGGGCAATAGTGAGTTATCGCTTACAGAAGAGATTAGCCGTTTACCTGATGCTGGCTTTAATCCGTTTGCCTCCTCGCCGGTGTTACTTATCCGTTTAGATGATGTGGCGGCAACAGGCATTATCCAACCGGGCAGCAGGGTGACTTATTTATACCAATTTACCGGTAATGCTGAACAACTAGTGGCGTTTGAACAGCAAGCCAAACCTCTACTGAATAACAGCCAGCGCTGGGTGGATGTGCAATCGGGAGATTCTCCTATTGCCTCAGCAGTGCAGCGTGCTGAGCGCTTTCTGTTGCTCGCCAGTCTACTCGGCATTGCTTTAGCGTGTGCCGCGATTGGCATTGCCGCCCAGCGTTATTGTCAGCGTCATTATGACGTAGTGGCCATGCTAAAAACCTTTGGTGCTTCGGGTCAGCAAATTCGAGTATTATTTGGACTGCATTTGTCGTTAGTAACACTATTGGGTATTGTCCTTGGTTTGCTGGGCGGGGTATTGCTCGACCTTGGGATCACCGCTTTTTTACCGGCCGAAATCGCCGCTTACTCACCCCCGTATTTCCGCCCCATATTATTAGGGGTTAGCACGGGATTGATCAGCGCATTTATGTTTTCGGCATATCCATTAATGCGTTTATTGGCCATTCCGCCTTTAAGGGTATTGCAACGTCAATTAGAAGGCTTGCAGCTAGGCATGTGGTTGCATCTGTTATTAAGCTTGGCTGCGATGGCCTTGTTGGGTTATTTATATTCAAGAAGTTTAGCGTTGACCATGACGGTGGTACTCGCGGTGATGTTGTTGGGAGTCTTATTGAGTGTGCTGGGGTTTGTGATGATCCGCTTTGGTCATGGCATTGGCATGAAAACCACTAATCCTTTTCAATTGGCTTTAGCCGGACTTCGCCGTCGTGCGCGGCAAAACGCAGTACAGTTGGTTGGTTTTAGCAGTGCACTGGTATTGCTATTAACCATATTAGCGTTGCGCCAAGATTTACTCAATGAATGGCAGAAACAGTTACCTGAAAATGCCCCCAATTACTTTTTAGTCAATATTGCGCCAGAAGATGCTAAGCCACTTGATGACTTTTTAACCCTCAATCATATTAAAGCAACCGATATTTATCCTGTGGTTCGTGGGCGACTGACTCACATTAACGACGAGGAATTGATTTCAGGTAAGCAGGCAGAGAACGGTGTTGAAGGGCGTGTGGGGATTTCACGCGAACTTAATTTAACCTATCGTGAAACCTTACCGCCGAATAATACCTTACTCGAAGGCGCATTTAACCGCGCTGGCGATGATGTGTCGGTCGAGTCTGGTGTGGCAGATCGACTCGGCATTGTAATGGGGGATACACTAACTTACCTCATCGATAATCAATCATTTTCGGTTAAGGTTGCCAGTATCAGGCAAGTGCATTGGGAAACCTTACAACCCAATTTCTTCATGATTTTTACCCCTGAAGCACTCGCGCCGTTTGCTTATACTTCTATGGCAAGCTTTCATCTAAATGATGCGCAATTGGCGGCCGATGGAAGCCTGCTTAGCGCAAATCAAGTGGTATTGCAGTTAATTCAACAATTCCCCACGGTATCGATTATCGATGTTGGGGCGATTGTTCGGCAGTTACGACAAATCATTGAGCAAGTGTCATTGTCGTTGTCTTTGGTGTTGGTATTAGTGTTACTGGCCAGTGCTTTAGTGTTGGTAGCGCAAACGGAGGCGGGAATGGCCACTCGGCAGCGAGAGCTCGCCGTGTTGCGTACTTTTGGCGCCTCCGGTTGGCTGCTACGCGCTTCAACGGGATTTGAGTTTGCCATACTCGGTGCTATTGCTGGCTTGTTGGCGGTGATTGTGGCCGAGTTTGCCTTGTTTATGTTAAAAACCCAAGTGTTTGATCTGGTGGTTTATATGCATTGGCCATGGTGGGTATTAGCCCCTGTTGCGGGGGCGGCAATTGTGTCGATATTAGGTATTTGGCGCTGTAGGCAGTTACTCAATATGTCCTGTAGTGACATGCTCAAAGCCGGTTAGGTTGACCCCAAAAAAGGAGATGATGATTCATCTCCTTTTTTCTTCGTTAGTCGGGTTACTTTTTTTGTCTTGGTTTGTATTGTGTAGGACAATAACCTCTATCAATGCCTAGAGGACGTAATTTAAGGTGTTTGGTTTTACGGCCACTGACACGTGATCGCCATAACTTAAAACTATTAGGTTTAAGCGCTAGGCGCATCAGTTTGATCACATTGGACTCGCTTAAGCCGTAAAGGTGTTCAATGGCTTCAAATGGGGTACGGTCTTCCCAAGCCATTTCAATAATTCTTGAGGTATCTTGAGGTGGTAGCATTGCTTTTCAAAGTTTTGATTGGGTTTGCAGACTAATACGTTAGTCGATTCAGTTTAGATTAGTGCGTTAAGGTAAATGTGCGACAGAAAATTAGCCTTAAGCAAATTTTTTTATTCACTGTGGAAAGGTTGATGCGCCTTGACCGATTTGGGTGTAAAAGTGCTGAATTATCTTTGCAACAAGGCGTGTGCTGTATTCATCAAGCAAAGGTCTGCTTTAATGAGCCTGTGGTATTAGATGAGGTAACTCAAGTTCATGAAAATAATCATATTAAATTGGATGGCAATAAGCTGACCTGCCGGCCTTTTCGATATTAATGGTCAATAAGTCTGCTAATGCCCTTTGTTCTAATGTCGATGGCGTATATTCGACATTTTTTTCTTTAGTGGATATTGAGCAATTATCACAATGACATATTGCTGGGCGGTTAGATGCAGATACTACCGGCTTAGTACTTATTACCGATGACGCTCGTTGGACCTCAATATTACCTCACCCTCCAAGCGGTGTTGTAAAGTATAACGGGTCACATTAGCTTCGGATTATTAATCAGGCAAGCACTTGTTTAACCACTTAATCGTTTTTAAGTTGGCTTGATGTATAATTACGTTATATTGATTAGATCTCGGTGCCGATCACAGGGAGTGTAGTGGTTAATCTCGTGATAAAACAGTGTAAAGAGCTGAATTATTTATGACTTAGTCCACCATGATACTTAGTTTTAGGGGCAAATATTGTCGATGGAGCATAAAACACCACTCTCATATCATTTTAAAGACAAACATATATGGTTTGACATGACCATGTTGGCGGCTTTGTTTGTGGTGGCGGCCTACGTTCCTCTATTAAAAATTGTTCCTTTAGTTGCCTGTCTAGAGTTATTCAGCTTTTTTAGTTTTCACTTACTAGCAAAGCGAAGTCGCTTCCAGTTACAGGGCTTTCTGGGGGGATTTATTTCCAGCACGGCAGTTTTTTTACAAATATTGAATGATAAAAAATTTGCAACAACAAGTGAACGTGACTTGCTACTGACATTGTTGTTTGCCTTATGTTCTATGTTACTGGAATGCCTATTTATTATCTTTTTTTTGGCAGATCAATTACCTTTTACTTTTTATATCCCCTTTGTCACGCAATTATTGTTTTTTATTACGGCGATTATATATGTGCAGATTCAATCCAATTTACTTTTTTTAAGCAAGCAATCAGGACAACCTACAGTTGATATTGAGCTATTAATTGATCATCCGATAAATTGGAAAAATGTTGCTAAGCTATCTATTTTTATCCTCGGACTTGTTTACGCCATGCATTTTATAGGCAGTGAACTTGGTCTCTCGCGAGGGATCAGTACTTTGCTTGTGTCATTTTTTGAAGCTCATGCCATTCTTGTATCTGTGATGACCGAATGGTCTATGAATCCACAGGATATTGATTTAATGAATTTATTGTTGTTAATTTTACTCGGTAACACCATCAGTAAATCGTACTTGGTATTTAAAGGAAGCAATTTTTCTCACAAAGGGTTTTTTATTGCAATGATGTTTATGGGGTTTGCGTTAAGTGTCGGTGCTACATTTATTGACGCTTTTTTACTTGAGTAATGTGTTTGCTATTACCCCCTAATAATACAAACAGCACTTGACGTCTGTGGCATATTCCCCTCAAGTAGCTGATAAAAAATGATTATCCCACGTTAAGGTTATTTATGCGTCTTGATCGATTTATTTGTAAAAGTACTGAGTTATTAAGGTATGACGCGATCCAACTAATTCATAGTGGTGAGGTGTTGGTTAATGGTGTGGTTGTTAGGAATGAAGCTGTTCAGGTTCATGAAAATAATGAAGTTAGCTTAAACGGTCAAAAGCTTGCAGCTCGAGCTTCTCGTTATATGTTAATCAATAAACCAGCCAATACTCTTTGTTCGAATGTCGATGGTGTCTATCCGTCGTTATTTTCGTTAATTGACGTCGAACGCCCATCTGAGTTGCACATTGCCGGACGATTAGATGCCGACACAACCGGATTAGTGCTTATTACCGATGATGGTCGTTGGACATTTGCTATCACATCTCCGTCTGGACAATGCCATAAAGTTTACCGGGTTAAATTAGCTAAGCCGATAGCCGCAGATGCTTGTGAGTCTTTTTTACAAGGCATTGCTTTGCAAGGGGAACAAGAGCTGACATTACCGGCGCATTTGCTCATTATCACACCTCAAGAAGTATTGCTGACTTTAACGGAAGGCAAGTTTCATCAAGTAAAGCGTATGTTTGCTGCTATTGGTAATAAAGTGTTGTCTCTTCATCGTGAAAGTATTGGTGCTGTGAGTGCCGATGTAGCAGCAGGGGAGTGGCGTTATTTAACCGATGTGGAAATTCGCTCATTTGGTGATAAATGACTCTGCAGTCATATTACGCCTCTGTCAGATAATCTGTATCCCCACCAAGCGATTGCATAACCTGAATTCGGGTGTAAACCATTCCAGATTTACCCGCTAAATTATTAAAAATAAATCTTAACAGACTAAATATGCCACTGCTTAGGCTAAGAGCCTATAATCAAATAAGGTACGATTAATAGATAATTTTATGAGTTTGTTGATAGATTTATCCCAGTAGATATTTACAGATCTCGATTAGAATACCTTAACTAGTCGCTTTTTTATTGACCCCCCCCCATCATCGCAGGTGTTTTTGATAATATAAAATTATTAAAATAATACTAATTGAAAATTTATCGCTACAAAAAATAATAGTTATACTTTCTTTATTGAAACTAACCACCCAATAGTAAGGAAGTCATAACATGGTTTATCCTCGTACATTTAGCCACATTGGTATATCAGTACCAGACTTAGAAGCCGCCGTTAAGTTTTATACAGAAACGCTAGGATGGTACATCATTATGGAGCCTACGGAGATTGTTGAAGATGGATCGGCAATCGGTGAAATGTGTACTGACGTATTTGGTGCCGGTTGGGAGCACTTCCGTATTGCTCATCTATCAACGGGTGACCGTATTGGTTTTGAACTTTTTGAATTTAAAAACCAACAGAACCCAGAAAACAACTTCGAATATTGGAAAACGGGTATCTTCCATTTCTGCGTACAAGACCCCGATGTAGAAGGACTAGCAGAGAAGATTGTTGCTGCGGGTGGTAAAAAGCGTATGAAGGCTCCTCGTTACTATTATCCAGGTGAAAAACCATATCGTATGATTTACATGGAAGACCCTTTTGGTAATATTTTGGAAATTTACAGCCACAGTTATGAGTTGACTTATGCAGATGGTGCTTATAAATAAAGCGTATTTATTCACTATAGGAATGTGAGGGGATTTAAGGTTCATGCATAACTTTGTGTGAGCGAGCATATAATTTATTACAGATTATATAATGAAAAAGACCGCCATTTTAGGTGGTCTTTTTATTTTAATATAGGTCTGCTTAGTCATAACCTTAATGGGTGCCAATGCCAATAACCTTCGATATTAATCAGTGAGTAAACTTAACCTAAAATTTGTAATCCGTTAGGCTATTGGCTTTAAATGCGTCAACCATTTATTTTTAATGAGGTTATAAACCGTTTTTATACTTCAATATAAAATTAAGCTTCAGCGTCTACATCCGTAACTGAAATACCAATATGTGAAAAACTACTTAGATATTTTTATTCAATTTAACCGCTTAATACCGCTGTGTTGCCTGTTATGCCGCACGAGTTGATAACGTGAGTGCATAAGATTATGTGGTGGCCATGAATGATTAAAGATACGTAAAATAATAAATTTTTCTCATCATTTTTATTAACAGTGACGTTAGCACTGACACAAAGGGTATTCATTGTCGATAGCAATCAAGTGTTATCAACATGCTTTAGCTATCCATTCTAAATATCCCATACCATAACCTTGGAAGAACTTTGTTACTATCGGGCAGATATGTTGACACGGCGGCAAGTTTAAAACAGGCAATCGCATTAAAACCTAATTTAAATATCACTCGTATCGAACTCGCAAAACATTATAGGGATTGAAATCGCAACATAAAAATTGAATTTACAGCAAATATACTCGAGTCCTTCTACCAAAAGTTCCAGTGGGATATAAATATAGTCAAAGCGCTGGATCAGATAAAGCTCTTAACGTTGGCCATTTAAATTCAGCGGCGTTAGTTGCCATTGGCCTTGATTTTTAATTCAGCGCCCTTTAGCTTCTCCGCAAAAAAGCGCTTTATTAATTATTTCATCATGATCTCACGCATGCGATATTCACCCGTTAACGTCCTCACTTCAGGGTATTTTGCTGAAATTTCGTTAGACATTTTTTGATCCGCCTCACTCCACTTCTTCATGAACGCTTCATACTTCTTTTTGTTAGGCTCTATGTCTGCGCCATTAGCCATAGTCACTACTAATAACATATTAAAATCACCACTCACGGGCAAGTCACTAGCATAGATTTTCCAGTCTTTGATAAAGCCTAGCTCTTTTTCAATTTTAACCGCTTTAACCCAACTTCCACTCAGACCGGCCAAATATACATCAGACATATTAGGGTCCACTTTAACGGTAGTGATTACCATAATTTCGGTACCTAGATCGTAATCTTCGTAAATTTCTAATCTATCTTTGGCAAATAATGTAGAACTAAACACAACGCAAGCTAATGTAATTAATATTCTTTTCATTTTATTTTCCTTTTTTATAATTAATTAAATCGTTTGTTTTTTGAACTTTTTAATAATAGTAAGGAATTAGGCTCAGTCAAGTCACTCTAAAGTTTGACATTTTAAAAAATGACTTTTATAAGCGTTGGTGAGGATTGCAAAAACTAATCGTATTAACTAGCGGGTCATGCAGCGGGAATTCAAGTTGTTTTAATCAAGATGAAGACTTAAAGTCATAATGTTGTTCGGCAACGGGTCCTGCGTTGTTCAACCTCCTGCATCTGACCTCCATGGACGGAGGGAATGCCTTATTTTGTCATTCGTTAGACTATTCACTTTAAATCAATTAAATATTGATTTTTCAACGAGGTGATACAGGTTTTATACTTCAGTATAAAAATGTAACTTCAGCGTCTATATCCGTAACTAAAATGCCAATATGTGAAAAACGACTTGGATATGTATCACTCACCTTAACCTCTTAACCTCTTAATTTCTTAACAATGCAGTCGTGTTGTCCGTTATACCGCCCGAGTTAATAGCGTTACTATATGAGATGGTGTGCTAGTTATAAGTTATTAAAAATACTTAAATTGATAATTTTTTGTTATTATCATTTTATTATCAATGTTCATTATCAGCAGTGACGTTAGCATTTACACAAAGGATATTCATTGTCGATAGTAATCAAGTATTTGGTGTAAAATAGAGGCCCGATATGTTAAATCAACAATGGTTAACCACCTTCATTAAACTCGTGGAAGTAGGGCATTTCACTCACACCGCCGAGCAGCTTTTTATGACTCAACCCGGTGTCAGTCAGCACATTAAAAAGCTTGAACAGCAGGTGGGTGTTGATTTGCTTATCCGAATAGGGAAAAGCTTTGAGCTAACCGAGGCGGGGATTATTTTATATCAACGAGCATTGGTTTGGCAGCAACAACAACGGCAAGTTCTGTCACAATTAGCGGTGGATGATGAATACATTGGTGAGTGTCGTTTAGCTTGTTCTGGATCGATGGCGTTATTGTTATATCCACATCTAATTGACTACCAGTTACCGCATAAGCAATTACAAATCTCACTGGAAGCGGCGCCCAATCACCGCATCATCGATAGTGTAATGGCCAATACCATTGATGTCGGCATTATCACTCAGTCGATTAATATGGACGATTTGGTCGTCACCCCATTAGCCACACAAGCATTGTGTTTGGTATTACCTGAGTCGTGCTCATATCAATCGGTCACCTTTGAACAGTTAATGGCCCTTGGCATGGTCAGCCACCCCGACGGCATGCATTATTGGTCGCAAATAACCCAGCAGTATTTTTCCGATAAACAAGCGTTAGCGATGCAGGTGCCGATCCGAAGTTACGTTAATCAACTGAACCAAATTCTGGTGCCGGTAGCCAAAGGATTAGCATTTGCTGTGTTACCACAATTTGCTGTAGATCATTTTGCGCAACCAGAGCATATTCGAATTGCATCTTTTGCCACTGAGCAAACAGCTCATGTAGTCGTGAGTGAACCATTGTTCGTCATTTATAAAAAACATCGACCACTCGCTCGACGCTATGGTCCTATTATCGATAAAATTAAACAATGGGTTTAGCCATTACTATAGAAACTAGTTAATCACTTGTTGTAATGCACTGTTGATGTCGCGGTATTGAAACCCAAAGCCTGCCGCTAAAGTGCGTTTTGGCAATACAAATTGACCTGTAGTGAGTAATTCTGACATTTCACCCATTGCCAGCCTTAGTGCTAATGGTGGCGTGGTTATTTTGGCGGGACGATTTAATGCACTGCCTAATGCTTTAGCAAATTCTGCATTGCTAACAGGCTGAGGCGCGGTTGCATTATAGATGCCTTTTAAGTTTGGATTGCTGAGTAAGTAGCACAATAATCTAATTAAATCATCGATGTGGATCCAACTCATCCCTTGCTCACCATTACCTATTGGGCCGCCTAAACCAAGCTTGAATGGGGGTAACATTTTTGCCAATGCGCCGCCATTTTTGCCGAGTACAATACCAATACGCGTAATACACACTCTGGTATGTTGCGATTGAGCTTGAAGGGCAATGTTTTCCCATTCCTGGCATATATCATGGCTAAATTCAGCATTAAAACCACTGGTTTCATCAATAGGTGTGTTGCCTTGTCGGCCATAGTAACCGATGGCTGAGGCGCTAATAAACGTATGCGGTGGATTGGTGCTTTTACGGATAAGCTGAGTTAAGGCCGAAGTGATGTCCCAACGGCTGTCGCAGATCAGTTTTTTTTGCTTGTTGCTCCAACGTTTATTGACTATAGGTTCGCCTGCAAGGTTTATTACTGCATCAATATCGTTAAGATCTGGTTTGTCTGCAAGGGTTTGCCAGTATTGATGATGGCTGCCAAGAAGACTTTTTCCGTTACTAACATTTCGCGTCAATATGATCAGCTGGTGCTCGCCAAGCGATTTGACTAATTGTTTACCCACAAATCCTGTTGCGCCTGTTATTAGTATTCTCATGTAAATCCCCCTTTACTCAATGTTGCTATATACGATGATAAGCTTAAAAAATGATCACAAATTCTGCGAGTAACATAGCTGCTACTGCGGTTTTTGGTAGCATAATTCCATCGACACTGAGTCTGCAAAGCGCAGTGCATGGGGTTTATCGATTTCAACACTGGCAAATTCAACCCAATCATGTTCACTGGCAATAGAGAGGGTTTGATGCGTTAAGTTTTCTAATAAAGAAAATCGGTTATTCTCAATCAAGGCAATGATTTTTTTAGTAATAGTGCGATAATTCAATGCATCTGCTACGTTGTTACTGTTGCGGGCTTTATCGGCACAATAATGGATCACCACGTTGATGATAACATCCTGTTGATTATTAATTTCTTCTTCTTTGATACCAATAAAAGTACGTAAACGTAAGTTTTTAATGCGTATAATGGCAGTTTCTGGTTTCATATTATGTCAGTAAGTCCCTGAAAGTGGTTGAATGCCAATATTGGCATCAGCTGAATATGAATAGACAATAATTTTTAACTTAGATTGCAATATGTTACTGGGTTTAGCTTAGCATATAGAATCATTTTAATAAGCAACAATAAGGATTTTTCACCCTATGAAAGGAATACAACAATCCCCCATGGCTGTTCGCAGTTTTGTGGTAATGGCCTGCGTGGTGATTATTTTAGCAGGGATTAAAACGGCCAGCCCTATCGTGGTGCCTTTTGTCTTATCTGCATTTTTAGCAGTGATTTGTAATCCTGCCATTCGATTGATGTCGCGTTTTCATATTCCTAAATGGCTGTCGATCATCTTATTAATGGGTTTTATTGTGTTAATGGGACTGTGGCTGGCCAGTTTAGTTGGCAGTTCAGTGAATGAATTTTCCCAGCAAATGCCGTTGTACCGTCAGCAATTAATTGAGCAATTTGCTTGGGTGCTTGAAAAACTGCAAAGCTTTAATATTCAGATATCTAAGCAAAAAGTGCTCGACTACTTTGACCCTGGTATGGCGTTATCCATGACCACCAACATGCTCTCTGGGGTCGGCAATGTCATGGCTAATTTATTTCTGATCATTCTGACCATAGTGTTTATGTTATTTGAAGCACAATCGTTACCTAAAAAATTCCATTTAGCGTTAGATGACCCCGATATGCGACTCCAGCAAATCGATAAGTTTTTACATTCGGTTAATCAATACATGGTGATAAAAACCTTAGTCAGTATAGCCACTGCGATTGTGATAGGCATTGGCTTGAGCATCATTGGGGTTGACTATGCGTTGTTGTGGGCGGTGATTGCTTTTCTGTTTAACTATATTCCTAATATTGGGTCCATTATTGCCGCCATCCCAGCCGTGTTATTGGCTTTTATCCAAATGGGCCCGGGTGCTGCGGGTATTACCGGTTTACTGTATGTGGGTACCAATATGGTGATGGGCAATGTGGTTGAACCACGTTTTATGGGACGTGGCCTAGGACTGTCTACCTTAGTGGTTTTTTTATCATTAATTTTTTGGGGTTGGTTGCTTGGCTCTGTTGGGATGTTGTTGTCAGTGCCATTGACCATGATTGTTAAAATTGGTCTTGAGTCGAGTCAATCGGGTAGTTGGCTGGCTATTTTATTATCGGATGATGTTGAGGAAACGCTCAGTGGATCTGCGAGTAATGATGAAGTTGACACTTTAGCCGCGACTGAAACAGAATCAAGTAAGGGTGTTGGCAATGATATTGGCAATGCCGCTGAAAATGATAACGATAACGACAATGCTGCCAAAGCCAAGTCATCAACCACTGATGCCTGATCCTATCGATTGTATAAGCTGATAAAGTAAGAGAGTCTATGAAGCGTTTTTTACAAGTACTACCCAGTTTGACCCTAGGTGATGATGTTTGCCGCTTATTTCACGGTCGTGGAGGGTTATATGAAGGCGATGAGCATCTGTGTTTAGATTGGTACAAACCGGTGTTATTACTCACCAGTTTTAAAATGCTCGAAAGCGAGCAACTCGATGAATTAGTGACTGAAATCGTGAAATTTTGGCAACAACAACGCCCAAATGAGCCACTTAATTTGGTCTACCAATATCGCCAAGGTGGCCAAACCTTGAGTGAATTGTTGTATGGACAAGTACCTGAACAGCACGTGGTCAGCGAAAATGGCGCGCATTTTTTAGTGCATCTTTTGCGCGGACAAAACCACGGTTTGTTTTTAGATATGGCCAACGGCCGAGCTTGGGTCAAGCAGCATGCTAAACATAAAAAAGTGTTAAATTTATTTGCATATACCTGCGGTTTTTCGGTAGTCGCTTTGCAAGGCGGCGCAGATGAAGTGGTTAACATGGACATGAGTAAAGGAGCGTTAAGCATTGGTAAGCAAAACCATGTATTAAATGACTTACCTGCTGGGGCGCGTTATTTAGGCCATGATATTTTTAAATCTTGGGGTAAGCTAACCAAGCTTGGCCCTTATGACTTGATTGTGGCCGATCCACCCAGTAATCAACGCGGCAGTTTTGTCGCCACTAAAGATTATGATCGGCTACTAAAACGCCTGCCTGATTTACTCGCTCCACAAGGTGAAGTGTTGTTATGTTTAAATGCGCCCGAGCTAGGTTGTGATTTTTTGATGCAACAAGTGGCTAGCACTGCGCCAACATTAACTTATGTTGAGCGAATTGCTAATCCGCAAGTTTTTGCCGATATTGATGAGCAAAAATCATTAAAAGTACTGCGTTATCGCCTTAATTAATCGATTTATGCTGACGAACATATCAAACCGATACTGAGTATCGGTTTTTTTATTTAATTTGGCGAGAAAACCCCGTCATCCGAGCAAAGTGAAAGTCCTGGGGGCGTTGTTTTTCAAGGGAGTTGGCTAGGGTGTTTTTTTTGAACCAAGATTGAATATTTATCTTTAACTCGGTTTAGAGCTGCATTTATAATCTTAAGCTGTGATTATTCATTTACATAATCAATACCCGAGCCGCCATGTTACAACAAGTGTCATTTCAGTCCTCTCTTGCGCAATTCAACAACATCGCGACGGTTAAATTCTGCTAGCGATAGGGAGTCTTGTTTAGTCAATTAAGGATCCCTGCAACTAAGATTTGTTTATTCAAGCACTAACGCCTCAGCGCACATTTCAAACCCCGGCTATCAACCATTACCTAACCTTTAATCGCGGGAAGCGTATCATTGTGTCTTATACTCAATGTTAGTAAAGGGTGAAGTTGGTCATAACATCGGTAAGTAAGTCTTTATTTAATCAATATTTATGCTTAATAACCCTCAACTTGATAATGATTTATGTAAATTGATGATCTAGATCATATTAACCTCGTTTTACCAATTTGTGAGTATATAGTTTGTTCTTTGATTAGCGCTAAAATTCTCACGAGTCCTAATGATGAAGCAGCAAAGTGATGATAATTTGTTGCTTTTAATCCCCCACTCTTGGAGGGTCCATGAGTAATGATACCGAAAGCAAAAAGGGTCTGGAGTTAAAGATTTTTATCTTTTTGACTGTTTTTTTAGCCCCCATTTTATCTGTGTTACTGGTTAGCGCACTTGGATTTAGCATCTGGTTTAGCCAAATTTTAACCGGGCCGCCAGGCGCGGGTTAATCCTCAAAATATAAACAATATGAGAGCGATATATGAGCAATGAACTGCACGTAACCAGCCTAATTGTCCAAGTACACCCAGATAAAATGGCTGACGTAAGACAGCAAATTATGGCGATCGAGAATGCTGAGTTATCAGCCAATAATGACGTTAAATTAGTCGTCGTCGTTGAAGGCCCGAGCCAAAGATCCTTGATGGATGATATATCAACGATTAATGCTATTCCGGGTGTGTTGACTGCCACCATGGTGTATCACCAAAGTGAAGAGCTTGAAGAAGGTGAAGTATGAATATGAATAGACGCGATTTTATGAAAGCCAATGCCGCTATCGCAGCGGCAAGTGTTGCGGGCTTAGCGTTACCAACGAGCGCAAGTAATCTGATCACTAGCTCTAAACAAACCAAATTAGAATGGAACAAAGCCCCTTGTCGTTTTTGTGGCACAGGTTGTTCCGTCATGGTTGCCACTCGCGATGGTAAAGTCGTTGCCACTCATGGCGATCCTAAAAGTGAAGTTAACCGCGGCTTAAACTGCATTAAAGGTTATTTCCTGTCTAAAATTATGTATGGACGTGATCGTCTGCAAACGCCAATGTTACGCATGACGGACGGCAAGTATGACAAACATGGTGAATTTACTCCTATTACATGGGAGAAAGCATTCGATACTATGGCTGAACGTTGGAAAGCCACCATAAAAGCCAAAGGCCCAACAGCGGTTGGTATGTTTGGTTCAGGTCAGTGGACCGTATGGGAAGGCTATGCCGCGGTTAAGTTAATGAAAGCCGGTTTTGGCTCGAACAATATCGATCCTAACGCCCGTCATTGTATGGCATCTGCGGTCGGTGGCTTTATGCGCACCTTCGGTATTGATGAGCCAATGGGTTGTTATGATGATATGGAAGCGGCCGATGCGTTTGTGCTTTGGGGCTCAAACATGGCCGAAATGCATCCTATTTTGTGGACTCGTATTACCGATCGTCGTCTAAGTGCGCCACACGTTAAGGTGGCGGTATTGTCTACCTTTGAACATCGTTCATTTGATCTTTCTGATTTATCCATAGTGTTCACCCCACAAACCGATTTGGCGATGCTAAACTTTATTGCCAATTACATTATTCAACATGACAAAGTGAATAAAGATTTTGTCAACAAACACGTGAACTTCCGTAAGGGAACCACTGACATTGGTTATGGTTTACGCCCAACGCATCCATTGGAGAAGAAGGCCAAAAACGTAGCGACGGCAGGTGATTCTACGCCGATGACTTTTGACGAATTTGCCAAATATGTTGCCGATTACGATGTTGAATCAGTCAGTAAGTTATCGGGTGTACCAGAACATAAGCTCATCGAATTGGCTGAGCTTTATGCTGATCCTAACCGTAAAGTCACCTCATTCTGGACCATGGGCTTTAACCAACATACTCGTGGTGTGTGGTGTAATAACCTGATTTATAATATTCACTTGCTAGTGGGTAAAATTTCGACTCCAGGTAACAGCCCATTCTCATTGACAGGTCAACCCTCTGCTTGTGGTACCGCGCGTGAAGTGGGCACATTCTCACATCGTTTACCTGCGGACATGGTAGTGACTAACCCTGAGCACAGAAAGCGTGCCGAAGAGATTTGGCATATTCCAAGTGGCATTATACCGCCTAAACCGGGTTATCATGCGGTTGAGCAGAACCGTCGCTTAAAAGACGGCGATCTCAATTGCTACTGGGTTCAAGTGAACAACAATATCCAAGCGGGCGCCAATATTAACGAAGAAGGCTTGCCGGGTTATCGTAATCCAGAAAACTTCATCGTGGTGTCTGATGCGTATCCAACCGTCACCACTCAAGCTGCCGATTTGATTTTACCTACAGCCATGTGGGTCGAAAAAGAAGGTGCCTATGGTAACGCTGAACGTCGTACCCAATTTTGGCATCAAATGGTCAAGGCCCCAGGTGAGTCACAGTCAGACTTATGGCAGTTAATGGAGTTTTCAAAGCGCTTCACTACTGACGAAGTATGGCCAGCTGACGTGTTAGCGGCTAACCCTTCATTTAAAGGTAAAACCTTATATGAAGTGCTTTATCAAAATGGCAACGTTGATAAATTCCCATTAGCCGACGCTGATCCAAAATATTTAAATGATGAAGCTAAGCACTTTGGTTTTTATGTCCAAAAAGGCTTGTTTGAAGAATACGCTACCTTTGGCCGTGGCCATGGTCACGATTTAGCTGACTTTGATGTGTACCACAAAGAGCATGGTTTACGTTGGCCGGTCGTTAATGGCAAAGAAACGAAATGGCGTTTCCGTGAAGGTTCTGATCCTTATGTTAAAGCCGGTAGCGACTATGAGTTTTATGGTAAGCCTGATGGCCGCGCGGTTATCTTCGCATTACCTTACGAACCTGCTGCCGAGTCGCCAGATGAAGAATACGATATTTGGTTGTCTACCGGTCGTGTGCTTGAACATTGGCATTCAGGTTCGATGACTCAACGTGTCCCTGAGCTTTATAAAGCCTTCCCTGATGCGGTGTGTTTTATGCATCCAGATGATGCTAAAAAGCGTGGTTTACGCCGTGGTGATGAAATTAGAGTGATATCTCGTCGTGGTGAGATTAAAACCCGTATTGAAACCCGTGGACGTAATAAGCCGCCAGTTGGCTTAGTATTTGTACCTTGGTTTGATGCCAGCCAACTCATTAATAAAGTAACGTTAGATGCGACAGATCCACTGTCAAAACAAACAGACTTTAAAAAATGTGCCGTAAAAATTGTTAAGGCTTAAGGAGACAGACCATGAAAACAGGTAAATTATTATCGATTATCGCGTTATTAGGTTTCTCTGTAAGTGTAATGGCTACCAGCGTACCTGAAGACAAAATCGACACATTACGTTTAGCACCAATCAATATCGAACCGACACCACCTGCGATGCAAAAGGTGGTCAATAACGATGTTAAGCAGGTACGTAGTTATCCGATGCAACCACCGATTATCCCACATAAAATTGATGGTTATCAAATTGATCTTAAAGTGAATAAGTGTCTCCAGTGTCATTCTCGTACCAGTGGCTCACCCGCGCCAATGGTCAGTGTGACTCACTATATGGATCGGGATAATAACTTCTTAACTAATCTATCACCACGGCGTTATTTCTGTACTCAATGTCATGCACCGCAATTAGATGCCAAGTTACTAGTTGAAAATGACTTTATCGATATTGAACAATTAATTAAAGCGAAAGCCGCGGTTAAGCATTAGGAGTGACTATGTTTGCAAAACTGTTTGAGCAACTAAAACTGGTGTGGAAAGTATTGCGTCGTCCGAGTGTCCATTACAGTTTAGGCTTTTTGACTATCGGCGGGTTTATCGCTGGAGTAATTTTTTGGGGTGGATTTAACACTGCTTTAGAACTCTCCAACAGTGAGCAATTCTGTATTAGTTGCCATGAGATGGAAAATAACGTCTATAAAGAGTTACAAAGCACCATTCACTTTACTAACCGCAGTGGGGTACGTGCAACGTGTCCAGATTGTCATGTACCACATAACTGGACCGATAAAATTGCCCGTAAAATGCAAGCGTCTAAGGAAGTGTGGGGTACAATATTTGGTACGATTAACACGCGTGAAAAGTTTGAAGGTAAGCGTCGCGAGCTGGCTGAGCATGAATGGAAACGCCTTAAAGCCAATGATTCGTTAGAGTGTCGAAACTGCCATAATTTTGATTATATGGATTTCACTCGTCAGTCTACGCGTGCATCACAAATGCATTCAACGTCTCTGGCTAGCGGTGAAAAAACCTGTATCGACTGTCATAAGGGGATTGCACACGAATTACCTGATATGGCGGGTGTAGAAGGGTTCTAACTTATTGGTTAATGTCATCATAAAGGCCAGCAATTTGCTGGCCTTTGTTTATTTTATCGAGCTGACTTAAGTAAAACGCTTACGTTAAATCAAGCTGTTGTCCAATCGCATCAATTAAATATTCAGTGAAATCGTGACCATGGTTTTGCAACATTTTCGGGAACATTGAAATAGGCGTTAATCCTGGAAAGGTATTGATTTCATTTAGGAGGATTTGATTATCTTGGGTTAAAAAGAAATCGATGCGCGATAAGTGACGTAATTTCATTCCTTTAAATGCTTTTACCGCATAGTCACGAATTTGCTGACTGATTTCAGGGCTGAGGTTATCTGCCACTACGTCGGTACGAGCTTGACTATTTTTGGCGTACTTTTCTTCAAACGAATAAAAAGTATTGGTATTACAAATAATCTCCCCAGGCAAGGTTGCCACCACATTACCTTGGTACTCATAAACGGCCACTTCTAATTCACGCGCATGGATCGTTTGTTCAACCACGACATAAGGGGCATAACGAAACGCGTCTTGTAGCACGTTGGCAATATCAGCTTTCACATCGACTTTATAGCAACCGACCGATGAACCTTGCGAGGCCGCTTTCACGAATACCGAGCCCCAATTGTCAAATGCCGCTTCGGTTTGTTTAATCGCATCAGCATTTAATTGGTGCAAGAAAATGTATGGCGTATTAGGGACGCCTAAGGCCGAAAACCACATTTTTGCGGTGACTTTATTAAAACAGTTGCTCGATGCTTCTGACTCACAACCAAAGTAGGGCAGTTGGATTAAATTAAAGTAAGATTGGATATCGCCTGTCTCACCGGGAAAACCATGAATGCACGGAATAACATAATCAACAGGCCATATTGGGGAGCGGTCATCTTCAAAACGGATTTCACGACGGTTGGTTAAATCGCATGATTTACCGTCTTCTGTATGATAATGTCCGCGCTTGTCGAGTACTAATTTAAGTACTGAAAATTTATCTGACTTAGCCAGAGATGACTCAAAAAAACGGGCCGACATCAGCGAAATATCATGTTCAGCACCGCCACCGCCGTATAATAACAGCAGATTGACTTTTGGCATGGTTACTCCTGGAAAAGGTAAAATATAAGCTGGAAATGGGCCGGAACAAGCAAGGTTATTCGCCCTGAAAAATTGTACTTATGATAAAGACCGACGGCTATAAAGTGCAAGCAAGCGTTAACATTATTTCAGCTTTGGGAGCAGATTTTTTAATAAAATAAGCTGTGAAGGCTCGGTGCCACGATTTACGCTCAGCAACATGTAGTGATGATATTTTAGTCATGTTGATTTATTCCGGTAAATATTTCTTACGCTCAATAATACATTCATAATCAGCCATTTCAAATTCACGGCATATTAACGGACGCTTTTCGTAAATCGAACACATCATAGTGTCTCGGTCTAACGCCGCGCACCAACCATCATCGAGCCGCAGCATCACTTCTCCCCCCCAAGAATCGTTATCGATATACTCATCAGGCACCCCTGTTTCAGTAATCAGCATCACTTCAAGACGGCAGCAACAGGCTTGGCAAGTTGAACACGTCACCGCTACGGGCTGTTCTGCAGAGTTTATTGCTAGGGGAGTCGCTGACTTATCGGTCGACTCAGGGAACATAGTAATGATATTGGTGGGCATTAATGGCTGCTGTTAAACATTTTTGCTAAGCATACCGTAAATTAATCGCGATGACGTTATTTTTGGTTAAATAACCGCACATCTGTGCCCTGGTTGAGGTTAAATAATCATTATATTGAGACTTCGCCAAGCAATTCGGTGAATGCTTGGCTGTTAATGGGTTACAATTTGACCACTTTGCCAGTCAGTGCAACGCCAGCAACGAAAGTGCCTGCACCGCATTGGAAAGTGTCATTGCTGCTAGTCAGATTGTTTTTATAATTAGATTTTATTCCAATGACAGCATTACCGCCCTCTTTAATTGCACGCTCTTTGAGCGTAATCATTGCCGATAAAAATACCCAATGGCAGGCTTCAAGATCTGATTTATTAAAGGCATTAGTTTTTTTGCTAGTACTGAACTCACCAAATTGCTGCTGAGGTTCGCCATAAACTTGATCGCCAAAATAAAAGCTTATATCTGTGCCAAGTTTATTGTTTGCTTGCTCTGTGCTTAATGCATCGGTGACAGAGTAATTACCAATATCATCGCGGGCAAAAGAGGTGGCTGGAATTAAGCAAAGTGCCAGTGTGATGGCCGCTAGCGTGTTTTTCATGGGGTTAAATCCTTTTAATTGCTGTTGTTTTAAGGCGATAGAAATCCATTGCTCGAAGCAAAATAACATTAACTCACTGATTTTACGACTATCAATAAGGATTATTTAACCCTGTAGGTAGATAATAAAATTTGATAAAACAAAGATTCACTCATCTGGTCATTGATTAAGCCTAGTGCTTTTCCTCGTCAAATAGTCACAAAAGGCTATCGTCATCCAAGCTGAAAAAAATGATGTTATTCAGTTAGAAGAACAGGCGTAAGAGAAATGGCATCGTTGGTCCACTTTGCTCGCTTCAATTTTGTTTGGGTATTTACACTCGGTTACTGTTTAAATTCCTGAAATAATATCAAAATTCTGCAAGCTCACCTATTGCGTGTTAACTTATTGTTAACAATGTCGACTGTCATTATTAACGTAATAATCGTCATGCTTATTTTCGTCATGTAGGTATTTCAAAAGGAATGGATATGATTAAGAAATCATTAAAATGGATCGCAATAGGTACCTTAGGACTAGCGACACTGGGTGGGGGATTTGCCGCACACGAATGGTATGCAGACAAACCTTTTTTATTTAGGGCTTATCTCGACCGAGCATTGGTCAAAATGGCCTTTAAAGACCCAGAAACATTAACGTCATTAGGCTTTCTGGAGTCAGTAGGCATAACAGGTCATAACGCTCACTTAGATAATGTTGATCCCGCCAACGATCAAGCTATGTTTGATGAATTGGTCGAGTTTCGTAAGGGGTTAATGCAATATCAAAATGTTGATTTAGATGAAAATCAACAACTGTCGAAAGACGTGGCCTTGTATTTATTAGATATGTTGGATGAGTTCAAAAAATATCAATATCATAATTATCCCGCTAACCAAATGTTTGGTATTCAAAGCGCTTTTCCAAGCTTTATGGAATCGACTCACCAAGTGAATACTCTAGAAGATGCGCACAATTATTTGTCACGATTAGGAGAAGTTAATCGCAAGTTTGGTCAATATTTATTGGGGCTTAAGAAACGCGAACAAATGGGCATCATTCCTCCACGTTTTGTTATTGATCGCGTGTTAGATGAAATGCGCGGTTTTATCGCGACTCCTGCCACAGACAATATTCTGTATACCTCATTACAAACCAAAATGGATAAAGCTGAGGACATCAGTGACGAAGATAAACAAACTATTTTAGCCCAAACCGATGTCGCTATTCGTGATGCGGTATACCCAGCTTATGACCTGTTTATTGATTACTTTGATACCTTAAAAACGAAAGCCGGTATTGACGATGGTTACTGGCGTTTGCCTGATGGTGATAAAGCGTACAAATTAGCATTGCGATTTTTTACCACTACAGATTACAGCGCAGATTATATTCATGACTTGGGCTTGTCTGAGGTGGCGCGTATTCACCTAGAAATGATGGCCATTTTTGACGCTGAAGGCGTTGATGTTTCAAATGGATATTTGGCGGCAATGAATGAGTTTTCTGCCAGACCAGAGTTTTATTATGACGATTCCGATGCAGGCCGCGCACAAATTCTAAAAGATTATCAAACAATATTAGATGAAGTTGACCAAGGATTAGGTGAGACATTTAATATTCGCGCTAAAGCGGGAATGGAAGTGGTCCGTATTCCTGAATTTAAAGAGAAAACAGCACCAGGTGCGTATTACCAAGGTCCATCATTGGATGGTACTCGTCCAGGACGCTTCTTCGCTAATTTGTACGATATCAAAACAACGCCTAAATACGGCATGAGAACCTTAGCCTATCATGAGGGGATCCCGGGGCATCATTTTCAAGTTTCTATTGCGATGGAACTGGAAGGTATGCCACTTATTCGACGTTTTGCCCCTTTTACCGCCTACAACGAAGGTTGGGCTCTTTATGCTGAACGCTTAGCCTATGAGCAAGGGTTTCAAAAAAAACCTGCAGATAATATTGGTCGTCTTACGGATGAGTTACTGCGAGCAGTAAGGTTAGTTGTCGATACAGGGCTTCACCATAAAAAGTGGACCCGAGAGCAGGCTATCGAGTATATGGCCAATAATACCGGCCGTGCTGAGCGCGATGTGGTGTCTGAAATTGAGCGCTATATTGTAATGCCGGGTCAGGCGACATCTTATAAAGTGGGTATGATGAAAATTTTAGAGCTGCGTCAAAAGTCAAAAGACAGCTTAGGCGATAAGTTTGATCTACGCGAGTTTCATGATGCAGTCTTAAAAAATGGCGCGATGCCTCTGGACTTACTTGAGCGGGTTATCGACAGTTATATTGCGGCCAAGCAAGCAGAAACGACATAAGTCGTCATAAGTTAGCTATAAGTTAGCCTCAATCAGAGCTGTTAACTTGATTTACGCTCTAAAAACCAGTTGCATCACAACTGGTTTGTTAACTTTTTGTCCCGGTAATCCCGCCTCGTTATTACACCATTATCTTCATTATTATTTTGCTATTACTTGAATATGCCTGCAGAAAATAGGTTGAAAATAATCACCGAATTTGGCCATTCATTTAAAAATGCAGTAGGTGCTTTACTGACATTAACCGAAGATGGTGAAAGTGTAGAGTGAAAACGAGCTTGAAAAACACCGGCAGAGGGACCTCATCCAGCCAACACTGGCTCTGTGCTTAAATACTAGTTTATAAAACTAACCACTTCTTTAACTTGATTAGTATTAAGCCTTTCTGCTGAGTTGGACCTGCCATATTGGTCACGACGATTACACATCTCGAGGGTAATTAATGAATGAAATCTATCTTATTCCCGTTTGAATAGTCGTAAAAGTGCATAATCTGGATTAAGCATCGGCCAAGTCCAACAAGCGATTTATGCCTTGCAAAAAGAACAACCCATGAAGACTAAATTGTTATCTTGAATACAGATTCACTGGCGCCGTCTGTGTTTATTCCAAACGGGTTATTAAGCTAGCAAACTTACCTCAATCATAGGTATTCAAAAAAGGCTGTTGACTGCTATTATTGAGTTCTAACAGGATGTTTGGAGTACTCACATGATAGTCGACCCAGGCAGCTGGTCGCTGGCGGTTGTTGTGACAGCCTTCGCTGGCATCACAACTATCATCGGTTGGTTTGGTATCAAGATGACTAAAACCGCACGCGACCTTGCCCACAATACGGGCTTAGGTGAAGCACTTATGGGAGCGGTTTTCATTGGTGCATCAACATCGCTGTCTGGGATCACTACTTCCGTTTCAGCCGCTGCCGCGGGATACGCGGAACTGGCAGTAAGCAACGGCTTAGGAGGCATAGCGGCACAAACCGTGTTTCTTGCTTTAGCTGATATTGCATACAAGCGCGCGAACCTGGAGCACGCAGCTGCATCCGCTGAAAATCTATTCATGTCAGCCTTTCTTCTGACCTTACTAAGCATCCATGCGCTAGCGTTATCTTTCCCGACTATCAGCTTCTTCGCCGTCCATCCGGCGACGGTGATTGTGATCTTTGCATATATTTTTGGTGTTCATCTGCTGGCCCGTATGCACCACATGCCGATGTGGTTTCCGAGAAAGACGGCAGACACTGCATCAGAACCCGCGGGTCACCGCTATCGCAGCCGTCACCTTTGGAGGCTCTGGCTACAATTTATCGGCTATGCGGCTATTGTCGCCTTGGCTGGTTGGGGTCTCGCGCAACTTGCAATACCTCTTGGGGATAAAACGGGTTTGTCACACAGCATTGTCGGCGGAGTGTTTACGGCCGTCTCGACGTCAGTTCCTGAACTCGTTGTCGCCATCACCGCGGTTAGGATGGGCGCGCCAAACTTGGCTGTCGGTGATATTATCGGCGGCAATGCATTTGATACGTTATTCATCGCAGCATCGGATTTAGCCTATAGAGAAGGCTCTATTTATGCTGCCATTTCGAGCGCCGAGCAATTCTGGCTCGCCAACTCGATGCTGATGACATGTGTGCTTATCATGGGATTGATCTATCGTGAGCGCCACGGGCTAGGGAACATTGGTTTGGAAAGTGTTATTTTGCTGATGTTGTATTTCGGAGGGATAGCGACTTTATTTGTATCCCCGTAGCGCGGTTCAAAATCCTTTTGTTGAAATACGGGATGTTAACCATGAGAGAGCGGCCTAATAAGCTAGCCAAAGGTATCTAGAGAAAGTTGGGCCATATAATGTAGCATGGTTATTTTTACTCCAGCGGACCGACATAACTCGCCTGGTTTTTACTTACACAATCAATCGCAAGTCTGCGTGAAGTGGTCAAGTTAAATAAGGCGCTTTAAAATCCAAACAATTAGATGAGGAATTTTTTATATGAGTGAGGAAATGAGTGAAAAAATGAATGGACCTGCTTTAAACGCATTGAAAATTGCGTTTATCTACATGCCTAAATCAATTGAAGTCACTAAATATGAGTATGGTGATGATTACAAAAAGATATTAGATCACATTGAAACCGTTAGGGAAATGTTATTGATTAATGATGTTGATCCTGAAGAGGTTTACGGTGAAATCAACCCTGAGAGCACGCCCAATTCATCATATTGATTTAGTGGTGTTGAGTGTTGTTAGGTGATATAGCGATAAAAATGGAACGGTAATAGTAGTGCAGGTAACCCAGTGACGTGCTGGCAGTCGACAACCCATTTTTTGGTAACGTCTTGGGTTGCTTAATCTAGTGTTTTGGGTGAATGTTTCAAGGGTAGAAAAATGGGTGGCACGATTATAAGGATTGACAAAACTAAAACTAAAAAGGACCCATTCATGAATAAATAGGTCCTTAGGTTCAGGCCACTAATCTTTGCAATCCATAATATTTAGATGTCCCCCTGTCGTGCCCGCCTCGACGGTAACTGCGCCAGCATCTTTAAATATTACAAATGGCCCATCTGTAATATTATCTGCTTCAGGATCATCAAGATGACCTAGGCACGTATATCCCACATGATAATCGCCAGCCGGTAAGTAACCCATTGTAAAGTGCCAATCACCTAGGTTGTCCTGAAAAACAGGACCCACTGAAATCGGCTCAGTTAACCCGTCAGGCGGAGTCGATCCCATATCGGCCATCATGGATAATTCAGTCACTTTTGCTGGATATAGATAGGCTAGATGCTCAAAAATACCATTGTCAGCCAAATCGACATAGGTAGTTTCACAATCTGCAATCCACTGAGCATCAACATCACCACGTAAATGCCCCATATCTGCATTATCGACAGACCACACGCCTCGGTGTCGCAATTGGAATTTATCTTGCTGCTGGGTTAACGCTTTATAGAGATTAATCTCCATTGTCATTTCCAAGTTCTTGTTCGCGGTTACTTGGAAATTTCGAAGTGGTAACTTTCCCTCTTCGGCTTCTAGAGCAAAGCGCCCTTGGGCATTATTAATATATGAGCCTTGATTACCATCACCTTGTACGATGCTGATATATGCATCATTATATTGACCTGCTTTGAGTTGAAATTTATTCAGCACCAAATTACGTTCCATTCCTTGATACTGTAGTAAATTAAACTCACGATTTTGCAACGTAATACGCTGCTCTTCACCTTGTTGATTTTTCACAACAAGCTGATCTAACACCATGCCTACTTCGTTAACACCTGACATTGGTGCGTCTGATATCGCGATAGTCAACTCACCTTTGTCTGTAGCATCATCGCTATTACAAGCACATAGGATCAATGCTGCTGTCAAAGTCATTGCAAACTTAATCTTATTCATTTTAACCTCCCTCGCCATTTAACACACTTCCAAGGTTAGGGCTATCGCATGAGAGCTTGCTTTTTGAACGCTACGCTTAACCTGCAAACAAAAAACAAGAAATCGTTCAAGCTATGAAGACTTGATGAACTATGGCAGCTCATTAAACAAACTAATACTGTTCAAAAAACGTTCGCGATTTCACCCTAGTTTTAAGATACGCTTGCGAACCGGACACAAATTGATCTTGGTCAATATTTGAGCAAGTTGGGGTGTTATTTTTTAGTTTATCGGTTTAACGCAGTCTAATCTTATCATGTGCGGTAAATATTATATTCTGAGGATTATAAGCCAAGATTCAAATATTTTTAACTTAGCCGTAATCTCAGAGGTATGAGCGAATTCTTAATAATTACCGCTAACTCATTGGGTCGCTGACAGCACTAAGAGGATGATTCCTGAACAACAATATTATTACGTAATTATCTTATAAGTTTGGACCAATGCGTATTTTGCAAATCGTTGTTATACATCTAAATGACAGGGAGTTATAAAATGAAAAAATATATTTTTGCCTTGAAAAGTTACATTGCACTGCTTCTGATTACCTGCTTAATCATTACTGCTAATATCAGTGCTGCCCCCAGTGGTGGAAGGGGCGGTGGAGGAGGTGGAGGCGGTAGTGACGGTGAAAGTGGAGATACACCTGACTATAAGGAGCTAGTTATTCTCTATCGGGATGAAAACGGTGTTCCCATCCCAACAGAACCACAGCTTGTAATCGATCCCGAGACTGGTTTAGAGGTCTGGGGGGGATTATGTAGACAACCCATCGCTTTTAATGTGTCCAACGACTTCGATACTATGTGTCCAACGAGTTGCGCGGTGAAAATAGGTGGAAAAGATGTTGTTAGTAGCATCGATCAATACTCCTGCGCAGTCGCCGCTGAATGCACGGGCTGTACACAGGAGGTTGATTTTGGTCGTATAAATGTTGCTAGATCGGGTTCATCAGTATTTGAATCTCAATTAGACGACGTGATTGTGAGCTTGTCCACCGCAGATTGTGTCACTCTCGATCCCGCCGGACGTTTAGTTGCTAACACGGTCGAAAATGGCATTGATCCGACTGCGCCAATAGTAGTGACCAGCACTATCGACTCGCCAATACAGAATCTAGCTATCTACAGGCAACTGATGCTGACGGGTGACATAGGTGTTGGTTTACCTGAAGGTGTTGATGTACTTAACACCGCAGCAAGGGGGATCGGTACAGCGTCTGGAAAGTCTGGCGAAGTTAATGTGGATCTGATTGTCTATCTCAATCAGATATTTGGTCTGACGGAAGTGGATGACACTATCCTTGGCAAACTATATGAGGATTACAGGGAAGAAGTAAAAGGTAATATGGAAACTGTCACTAAAGTCTTCTTGGACTTCGGAGATTATAGGTATGCTCGCTTAGACAACTTCTCAAGTGAGGCTAAATCACTGCCCAGACCCGCTTATATACTTGGCGATACAAGCTTTGGCTTCTTCGAGTATTTGGCCGTCACTCCTGATAATTTAGATCGATTCTTCATCAAAAAGGGCTCTATCCTAGAGGCAGTGTTCTGTAATAATTTTGCTGAAAATGGGCATTGTGTTGCCGATATGGCCGATTCAACTACTGGAGAGGGTATTGCTGCTGGTTTCACTGGCGGTAATATCGGTGGGTTTGCCCAATCAGCTGATGATACTCGCGCCGTGATTAATTTCATGCACAACTGGCCGATGCCGCTTGATTATGCCACCCCTATATCTTGCGTGGCCTCGAGCAATATCACCTATGACTTATCGATTAGTAATGAATCCGGTCTACAGGTACCCGTGCGCATGATAGACGGCATGGAAGAGGGCAGAGAATTTATTGTGTCCATCGCCAATGCAGGGCCAGACGCTGCTTCCGGTACCGTTACGGTAAGCGCCGAAGAGACAAATGGACGTACTATCAATGGCTCACCGTGGATTTTTGAATTCACTGATCTAGGTGCCAACAGAAGTGAGTCGTTCACTCAAATCTTCATTATTGACCTTGGTTATGCCGCTACCATTAACTGGACGGCCACAGTGGCTAGCGCAGATGATGCAAACCCCAACAACAACGACGTTACCGCAACCACCAGCATAAAAGTGACACAAGGGGGTGGCAGAAAGTAATCAATAAACGTGATTTGCTGCAAACCACACTTATCCGAGCTACAACCGTTAGAAAATGAAAAAAAAGGGGTTGGAAATCGCCCCTTTTTTAATAGAAGTGGAATAAATTGAGTCAAATCGCGGCCAAGCCCGACAAAAACTAATAAACAGTAGAATAATCAACTTAATATAAAATCGATTAGCGATGTTCAATCATTCAGTTGTCCACCATTATTTTTGTAGGTCTAAGTGCTGTTATCCGTCATTCTGTTTGACTTGCCGCTACAAAGATTGATTGTATGACGAAAAACCCAGTCTGAATAGTAAACCTGCGTGTTAGCCCAACAACACGCGTTGTAGCATTACTCTTCCCCCAAATTACTCCCGCAAACGCTCTCCACACAATCAGCCCCACAATCAGCCCCACAATCTCCAAGCTAACCCCGATGCTCGCGATGTCGCTTGTTTACTGGCTTTTTCAAATATCATATTCGTGCCTAAACAATAGAAATGATTTTTTGCGCGGGTGATGGCGGTGTAAAGCAGTTCTTTACTGAGTAGCTGCCATTGGGCGGGGCTGGGTTTATGGGGTAATACAAAGCTGACCCTATCAAACTCGCTGCCTTGGCTCTTGTGTACTGTCATGGCATAGCAAGTGTCGTGACTCGGTAAGCGAGCTGGTAACACTTTAAGCAGGCTGCCATCGGCCATCACAAAGTGAGCCATTAAGCGACTTGGCTTAGTGCTGTCTTGTAAAATTAAGCCAATGTCGCCATTAAATAAGCCTAAGTTGTAATCGTTACTTTGAATAATGATTGGTCGACCTAAATAGAATTCGTTTTGTGGATTAATCAGTTTGGTCTGTTTAAGGCTGTCGGTGATGGCGATATTCATCCCTTCGACACCAAACTCACCGGCGCGCATGGCGCACAACACCCGATAGTGATTGAAGCTGTCGATGATGGTTTGTTCTGAATGTGGCAATGTTATGACACTGTCTGCTAAATCTGTTTGCGCTAAAATGGCCTGTTGATTCTGTTGTACCAAACTCAGATACTCACCATAAGCTTGTACCGATAACGCCAATAACGCTTGTTTGCCGCTGTTATCGCCTTGGGCATTATGTTGATGTTCAAACCAGTTTAATTCAGCATAGTCGTGCTGCCATACTTGGCGAATTGCATTCACATTAGATTGATTGACCGCACTCGCTAATAGCCCAATCCCCCGATCGCCTTTAAAACGATGGCTGTGCATCAGCATGCATAAACTATCACCAATCTTAGGTTGTGGATCAATAAACTGGCTAACATCTTGTTGGGTTAATTGCTCAATTAGTTTGGCTTGCGCTGCGCTGTAGCGCATTGACCACGGTGATGAGTTTGCTTGGTTAGAATGTTGTTTTAAGCCAACACAAATATCGGCTAACACTGCGCCAGCTTCTACTGATGCTAATTGGTCTTGGTCGCCTAGTAATATCAAGCGGCCATGAGGCGGCAGGGCACTAAGTAGTTTATACATCATAGGTAAGTCGACCATTGATGCCTCATCGACAACCAATAAATCTAACCGCAGTGGATTATGTTGATGATGCCTAAATTGATGCGAGTTGGGGATCACTCCCAGTAATCGATGCAATGTTGAGGCGTCTTCTGGAATTTGTTTTAGCGAATCGATTAATATCTTCGCCAATGCTGGGTCGGTGACTTGGGTTAGCTCTTGCAATAAACGCTGTTTTGACGCCTTGATAGACTCACTCAGCCTTGCTGCTGCTTTGCCTGTGGGCGCGACCAAACGGATTGTTAGCGCCGATTGGGTCAACAGTAACAGTAATAATTTAGTCACTGTGGTGGTTTTACCGGTTCCCGGGCCGCCAGTGATCACCGCTAATGCCTTGACTAATGCAGTGGCAGTGGCGATTTTTTGCCAGTTAAATTGACTGTTATGGCTGTTTTCTGCGGTAAATAAGCACTCGATCAGTTGCGGCAGGTTGGTGTTATCGACGGTGCTGTTATTAACGTTGATGTCAATCGGTTGATTGGCCAGTTGGGTTAACTTAGCGGCCACTTGAGTTTCAAAGAAATGGTACTTGTTTAAATATAAGCGCCCATGCTCAAAAATCATCGGGGTGTTATCGCCCGGCTGACCTACAGCGTCGAATAAACATATTTGCTCAATCAATTGTTGATGGTTGAGTTTGATAGCGCAATTGATCTCAGCGTGACGATGGCTATCTTCTGCCATGGGGTTGCCTAAATCAATTTGATCAACGACTAAACAACTGTGCTGATTAGACAATTGCTGGCTGAGCAAGGCGCAAATGAGTAAAAACAGCTGCGATTGTGCTTCGGTAATGCTTGGGTCGTTATTGATGGTTTCAATGTTGGCCAGCTCTAGCGCAAAATGCCTATCGAGCGCAGTAATGAGTCGCTGCTGTTGCCAAAGGTCGAGTAACTGCGTGATCGGGTGGCTGAGCATTAACATGATGATGTCTCCGGGGCACTATTGTCTGTCTGACCTGAAAATAAGCGGTCGAGTTGTTCGATTAATGCTTGCGGTGGTTTGTCGTAAAATACTCCAGCACCTGGGTGCTGTGGATGCATACCGCGTAAAAACAGATAATAACAGCCGCCAATATGCTGCTGATAATTATAGTCTGGTAATCTGAGCGACAAGTAGCGATGCAGCGCCAAGGTATAGAGGATGTATTGTAAATTGTAGCGATGACTATCAATGGCTTTAGACATTGCCGAGTAGGTGTAATCGCTATATTTATCACCTAAATGATTGGACTTATAATCGGCAATATAAAATTGTCCTTGGTGTTCAAAGGTTAAATCGATAAAGCCTTTTAGCATGCCTTTTAAGGTGTCAAAGTCGAGTCCGCCGACATAACCGTGCTGCTGCAAAAGGTGATTTAGTTTCGCTGCTGGTAAGGTTGAAATCGGTAAGTAAAACTCCATTTCGACCATTTTTTGCTGCATGCCTAATTGGCTCAATGTCACCGCCGAAGTGGGTTGAGCTTGGCTATTATCTATAGCAGCCAATGGTGCGGCGTCAAACAGCGGTGCGGTTAATATTTGCTGATACCAAGTCGTTAAGGGATCATGCCAAAGCGATTCATCAAAACCATATTGTTTCATGGCTTTAGCCAG
Organism: Shewanella sp. Actino-trap-3; assembly: GCF_002836275.1. Lineage (NCBI taxonomy): Bacteria > Pseudomonadati > Pseudomonadota > Gammaproteobacteria > Alteromonadales > Shewanellaceae > Shewanella > Shewanella sp. Actino-trap-3. The sequence continues at coordinate 282,077 of NZ_PJCE01000001.1, forward strand.
CGCCGGTGGCAGTTCGTTGTCGGCTTGAGTGAAATCAAACAGTTCTAACACTAGATGCATAAAACTACCGGCATTGGCGCCACGCTCGAAACTAAAGCGATCCAGTACCGGTTCGGTGATAACGTCATCTTGCAACTGTAATTGAATTAACTCATCACTGAAATCTTCATCATCGGCGCCGGGCGCGACTCTTTCATGTGGCAAATGTTTGACTAAGCCTGAATAACTGCCGACCCGCCAAGCTAGGCTCTTTGCTCGAGTCACTTTTTTGGCCATTAAGGCGTCATTATTATCATTGATATCTGCGAGTACTGAATCGTCAATATCGCTGGTTAAACATTGCACACTCATCGCCGGTAAGGTCGCAATCGCATTCACTCTGGCTTGAATAAGGGCAAAGTCAGTTTTCTTGTCGGTAATACCCAATAAATAACCGATACCGGTTTCATGCAACTGGCTGCTGATCCCAGCCTTTAACAGGCGGCTTTGGTTGGCAATATACACATAACACACGTAAACCGGTCGAGTTAACGCCACATACAGCAGGCGTAAATCTTCGGCGAGGGTTTCTTGTTTCAGTTGCTCCCAGCCTTCGTCGGTGGCGTCGACATCCCAAATAAGCTGCTCATTTTTATGGTACATCATCGGTGCTGGGCGTTTTTTATTGCCACGGGCTAAGCTGACAAACGGCACAAAGCACACTGGATACTCTAGGCCCTTACTCTTATGAATGGTGACAATTTGCACCAAGTTCTGTTCGCTTTCTAAGCGCAGTTGCTGCTCATCACCACCATTGTTACCAATCAGTTGTTGCTCGTACCAGTTAATAAGCGCGCTGCTGCCATCGAGTTCAGTGGCTTTTTGCTGCAGTAATTCGGCTAAATGCCTAAAGTCGGTTAAGCGTCTTTCACCTGATGCTTTTAAATCTGCTGCGTTGTCTTCGTCAGCATCATTGAAGTTACTGTCAATGCTAGTGTACTGGTCATCAACATCGATGGCCTCGGAGGTTAATGATTGCGACAAATAGCGGTGGATCAGTTGGGTTTCGCTGGCAAAGTTAAGCAGCGCTGGCATTACGCCGCGCTGTTGCCACAACTGATGCCAATGTAGAAATTGATCTAATACGTGCTGACGTTGCTCTTCATTCTGATTAAATTGATGAATGCGTTGGGCATTAAAACCGACCAGTTCGGTGGCGAGTGCGGCGCGGATAGCGCGTTCATCTTTGGGCGTGGCTAATGCGTACAGTAGAATCGCCATTTCACGGGCTTCAATGGTGTTAAATACACTGTCCCGGCTTAAAAATACTGCGCCAATTTTACGGGCTGATAACGCGGCTTTCATTACTGCGGCTTCATTACGGTCGCGCACTAATATAGCAATATCTTTAGCGATTAACGGCTCGCCTGGATGATCTAGGCTTGCATGGACTTTACATAACCCTTGTTGTGCTTCGGTGAGTAAGCGCTTTATTTCACTGGCCGCATCAGCGGCTAAGCGCTGCCTTGCGGTGGTTTTATTTAGGCCGTTAACATCGTCTTCTGCTAATAAGCGGATCCGCAGTGCTGCGGGATTTGGCTTAGCTTCGCTAAGGTGTTTATTGGCCGCCGATGAGGGTGTTTTGACACTATCATAAGGAATGGCTTGGCTAATAAAAGGATCGTCATGTTGGCTGAATAACTGATTAACCCCATTAACTAACTGAGTCGATGAGCGGTAATTAGTATCAAGATTATAATGCGCTTGAGTTTGTTGGCGCGCGGCAATATAGGTATAAATGTCAGCGCCACGAAAAGCATAAATAGCCTGTTTGGGATCGCCAATCATTAATAAGCTTAAGTGACCTTTAGGCGTATCATTTTGTTGAGCCTTAGCAGACGTATCTGGGGTTAACTCAAGTTGTGAGGCTAACGGCTGCTGATACACCTGATTGAAAATAGTAAATTGCAGTGGGTCGGTGTCTTGGAATTCATCAATTAACGCCACCGGAAACCGCTTAGCAATGGCATGGGCGAGGGTGATTGGATTTTGGCTTAGCGCCATGGCTAAGCTGAGCAACAGATCATCTGGGGTCATTAAGTTGCGTTGCTGTTTTTGGCCGGCAAAACGCTGACGTATTCCCTCACGGGCACGCACTAAAAACGACGGGATCAGCTCGTTAATCAGTTCCAGTAAACGCTCAATATGATCCAGTAATGGCGCTTCAGTTGCCGTCGGGATCACGCCACCTTTGTTGAGCTTTAGCTCGGACAATGCTAACTGTTCAAGCGCTTTTAATGGCGGTAATCCCTGGCCAAATTTAACCCAGTTAGTCACGCTGTCAAACAGTTGGCTAAGCTTAGGGTAGCCGTCGGCGGCTTTACCAAAACGTTGGCCGTTTAAGGGTAACGATTGTAATAATTCCAGCGTGTTGTCGTGCAGGCTTTGCCAAAGTAAGGTAAAGCGGCTGATGCTTTGGCTTAGCTGTTGTTGCAGTTTTTCAAAGGCTGGTGGTTGTTTTGATAGCACAGCTTGGCTGGCACCTAATAATGGTCGCAGCTTTTGGGCTAAAACATCGGGTTCTGCAAACACATCACTAATGGCTTGAGCCAAAAAGGGTGGCAATGGATAACAGACTTCACGCCAGAAATCGCGCACCGCATGGTGTAAAAACTCACTGTCATCGAGAGTAAACTCTGACTCAAATAACAATGATGATTCAAATGCCATGTCGGACAACACCCGTTGGCAAAAGGCATGAATGGTGAAAATAGCCGCTTCATCTAACGACTTTAAGGCTAAATCTAAGCGTCTTAAGGCTATTGGGCGCTGAGCCTCTGAGGTGTCTTGGTAAAGTTGTTCAATAAAGTCATCATTAACGGCTAAGCCTAAAAAACGCTTAAACGCTAAGTTAATCCGTTTGCGAATACGGTCTCGCAGCTCTTCGGTGGCGGCGTTGGTGAAGGTGACTACCAAAATTTGCTCACAACTTAACGGCGATTGCTCACCGTGACCGAGTAACAAGCGTAAATATAAACCTGAAATAGTATAGGTTTTGCCGGTACCCGCACTGGCTTCAATTAAGCTGGAGCCGGAAAAAGGTAAGGTGAGGGCATTTAGCGGTGCGACGTTAATAGGCTCCATTATTGCGCTCCTTGTTGGGCTGCGCTGGAAATGAATTGCGCTTGAATGTCTACTGCTGTGCCACTGACAAAGGGTTCTAATTCCGCCAGTTTATCTTTGTGATATTGGCTTAACATGGGCTGCAGTAATTGGTTGGCTAACGCGCCAAATGTCGCTTCACCAAAGTCGTCTGGGAAATGAAATAACCGCTGGTTATGTGGATCGTGACCTTCACCAAATTTATTTTGGCCATCATCCCATTTTTGCTGGGCTTTGAGCAGCTTTTCATCATGATCGCCTTCGGTTTCAACATAGGTAAAAGCTGTTTTAGGCATAAAACACAAGGGTTGAGCTTGGCCTTGAATAAAACCAGTGATAAAGCGCATCAATTGCGCTTTGGCTTGCTCGGCAGTAATTGGTGCAAAGGCATGAAAATGACCAATGTCGAGTAGGTAACTAAATTGATTTTTACCTAAGCCCGACGTTGACGAATTAGCCATAGCATTGATGCACAAATGGCGTAAATATACTCGAATAAAATCACGTCCGTGGGCGGTGCCTGGGCGGTAATTAACTAAACCTTTAGGCAAAATATCGTCAATACGCCCGACAAGATTCACTCGCACCTTTGGTGCATGCTCTTGTGCTGGTAAATCCTGCACCAGTAGATCAAAGTTAACATCCACATGTAAAGTGTGCATGGCTTGTTGATCTTGTAAAAACTGCACCCGATTAATCAATGGCGATATATCGCGTAAATATTGGCTGATTAACAAGTCATCAAACGGCGCCATCGGTAATTCACCACTGGTTTTGAGCTTGCTGAGCAACTCATTATCAGGGCTGTCGAGTTGGTGTTCAATGGCATTGTCGAGCATTCTTGATTGCAGTAAATAGCGCTCGAGTGCATTTAAGCTGAAGGGTTCGTCGTTGTCATCGGCTTGAATATTGAGCGACAAATCCACTTTTAAACTGCGGTTAAAGAAAAATTGCGCCGGATTACGATAAAAACGGATTAATGACGATAACTCAAGCTCGACCACTTTAATCCCTTCACTATTGATTTGAGTGTGGGCAAATACCTCATCGGCTTGTTCGACCGATAAAGGTAATGCTTGCTGGAAAAAGTGATTATTGATGGTCGCATTGGCTGGTGGCGGGCACCATTGGGCATTAAAACTGTGTTGTAATTTGCTTAAGCTATCGACAGCTTGTTGTGTGTCGCGAAACAGTTTAACGTCAAAAGGTTGTAATGGTTGTGCTTGAATGAGCTGGGTTAATACGGCTTTGTCGGCGTCATCAAGGTTGATATCAGCTTGCTGTTCAAGCTGCTGCACCATTTTTTGCGGCAGGTAGCTTAGTTGGCAATATTCCACTAACTCAGAGACTAACATCGACGCAATACGCTCAGCGTTATCGCGTTCACTGTGGCCAATATAACTAATATACAGTTGCTCTCTGGCTGACAATAACGCCTCTAAAAACAGGTATCGGTCGTCTAATCGGCGCGAACGGTCACCTTTTTTAGGGCCAAAATGGGCCATTAAATCAAACCCGACAGGATGTTGTACCCGTGGATAGACGCCGTCATTCATGCCCAGCAAACACACCACCTTAAAGGGAATAGAGCGCATGGGCATTAAAGTACAAAAATTGACGCTGCCGGCAAGATAACGTTGGCCGACTCGGGATTCCGTTAAGCGTTGATTAAACCATTGTTTCAACACTTCGATATTCACTTGGCCTTGATGACCGGCACTGTCAAGTTCGGTGTCGAGGGTAACCAAGGCGTCGCGAATGGCTTGAATCTGCTCGCGTTCATCATCGTCGGTGTCGTAACAATCGGCTAGTAACTGCTGTAATTGCTCGAGGCGTTCAGTCGTACTGAAGTCGCTGGCAAATAACGTAAAATAGCGGTCAATGGTTTCTAAAAAGTTGAGCAGTTTACCTAATGCCTGTGATGACTGACCTTCAATGCCTTGTACCATTAAGGTGTCGCGGTAAATGTCGGCCTCGTCGTTAAAGGCGTAACCTAGGATTAAACGCTTAATGCCAAATGCCCATGAGTTTTGTGCAAAAGGTTGCACGCCTAATTGGCTGCGAGTTTGTTCACTGCGTCCCCAACGCACATTGGCATCATCTAACCAGCGGCGGATCAATGACAATTCGTCATCATCGAGTTGGAAGCGGCGCAAAATGGCTGGCACTTCTAAAATACCGATAATGTCCGTTAGGCCAAAGCGACTTTGATTGATGTTTAACAGGCTTAAAAAGCTATTAATTAATGGTGACTCTTGCGCCGCGCCTCGGTCGGCAATGGCATAGGGAATATAGTAGTCGCCTTTTTGCGGGTTTTTATCGGCAAAATACTGACTGTTGGCGGTGCCAAATACCGCATCAATATAGGGGGCATAAGCGGCCACATCGGGCATCATGATCACGATGTCTTTCGGGGTTAACTCACTGTTGTTAGACAGTAACGCTAAAAGGTGATCATGTAAGGTTTCTACTTCTCGCAGGGCACTGTGGCAACTGCGCAGCGTAATCGAATCATCGCTGGGTAATAATTCACGGCGAGCATGAATATCTTGGTATAAATCTGCATTTGGCCCTAATGGTTGCCCAAGAGTTTCCATTTGTAGGATATCGTATTGCACCCCGTGTAGCAGGTTGTTGGGCTCGGGTTCCACATAACAATCGTAACCAAAGTCGGTATGTTCTGGCGGTAGGCCAAGCATTAAATCGAGTAGCTCACGGCCCATTTGACCATTATTGGCCAATATCGGGTTACCCACTTCTAGCTTGTCTTCCCAGTCTTGGTCGAGTTGTTTTTTGTTGGCGTATTGCAGTGCCATGCGAGCGCGGGTTTTGGGTTCAATAATGTCGCCCCAATAATGCTGGCAAGGGCTGAGTGATAACATAATAACGTCAATACGACTGGCCAAGTGATACAAGACATCCAGAGTTTGCGGCGGCATGGAGGAAATACCAAACACGTATAATCGTGCGGGTAGCATGGATAAGTCAGTGTCTGGATTGGCTAAGGTTGCGATTAAGTCGGCATGCAAATTGGCGCGATGATAATGGCTGGCGTGTAAATGGTGTTGGTTATAGTCGATTAATGCCCGCCACAGGATCGGTTGCCATTGTTGGTTTTCATCTAATGTAAGGCGATTGTCTAGGCTCGATAATGGCTGGTTTTGCTCCCACGCTAAAATCCACTCGGGTCGATAGACTAAGTATTGGTCAAAAATATCGGCAATACGGCCACACAATTGAAACAGCTTAATCGCGTCATGTGACTGATTGAGTTGCAATAAGGCGTGGGTATTTGCTGTATTAACATCGGTATCAGTATTCGCGTCTACACCTACATCTGTATCAGCAACATCAGTTGATGCGGCAATAGTGCTATTAACTTGAGGTGATAAATACTGTTTAAGTGGGCTAAAGTCTGGGTTATCTAACAGACTGGGTAATAAGTCCATCAATTTCCACGTCATGGCGGCTTTGGTAAAGGCGTTATCTTTTGGCACATTAGGCAGCAAGTCATGGCACAACTGCCAGGTAAAACTTGATGGCAAAGGGAACGATAATGCGGCAGCGATACCATTGTGTTTAGCAATCTCTAAGCGTAGCCAAGTCGACATTCCTGGACTTTGAACTAACACATGCTCACTGGCTAATAAACTGACGTTATCTAAGGGAATGGCCAATAGTTTGGCCAGTTGTTCAGATAACACTTCCATCTGATTAGATTGAATTAAAGTAAGCATGGGCAACCCGCTAATTTGAGATTAATTCATTCTATGGACTCTGTCTGAATTCATCAATCAAAACCGTTAATAATCAGAATGATTGCTGATGTTGTGCCCAACATCAGCGGCGCAGAAGTCGCAGCCGTAATCGACGGTATAACTGCTTAAATTGTTGCTGCCGTTGCTGTGCTTGTTGCACCGTGAGCGGTTGATATTTAAGTGCCACAAAGGCATTGCTTAAGGCTGTAAAGTCAGAGGCTATCTGAGGTGATAGGGCGCTTAAATGTGCGTTAACCGCTGCGGCGTAATCAGACGGGGCTTGGCCTTGTTGGCGGGCGATGCCTTTTTGAGCTAAGCGCTGACAAATGATCTGATAACGTTTATTAAGCGGGTCTTGTTGGCGGTCAACATTGAATAACCCCGCGTAGTAAGCAATCATCAGCGCGATGATCATAAAGCTGAAAATCATCAATAAAGCGATTTTACTGCTACTCACATCACCCAATAATCTTGCTAACACTTGCTGTTTTCGTTGTTCGTCAAAGCCTAGCACCCACACGCTCCAATAATAATCGACACTGGCAAGCTGTTGACGCAACTCGTTTAACCATGGGTATTGCTTCATGTGCAGAGAACTAAAAGGACTGTCTTGTAAGTAGCTGCTTTGGCTGTCAAAGGTGGCATCAAAACCATCGAGTATCCGTTGCGGTGCGATCATCGCGGTAGGATCAAAGCGTTGCCAACCTAGGCCTTCAAACCAGACTTCGGTCCAAGCATGGGCCATGTATTGATAAACGCTATAGTAACCCGCTTTAGCATTGTACTCGCCGCCTTGATAACCCGTTACCATTCTGGTTGGAATACCACTAGCGCGCGCCATAAACACCAGCGCAGAGGCGTAATGGGCACAAAATCCGGCACGGTTTTCAAACATAAAATCATCTATTTGCTGCGCACCGACACTGGGTGGACTTAACGTGTAGTAATAGGCTTGCACAGCAAAGTAATTCATCATTGCATTGATGCGCGCCTGTGGGTCGGGATAATCTTTGGCAAATTGTAAGCCGAGTTTGCGCGTTTTCGGGTTGCTATTGGACGGCAACGTGAGGTTTATCAGTTTGGTATTGTGGTCGAGTTTGGGGTCCATAATGAGATCTGGATATGACGTCACCCGATAGCTCATACGTTGATCGACAGGTCTTAATGAAAACAAACGATAATCTGCTAACTCAACCACGAGATCATTTTGGCTAAACGCTTCATCTAAACCATACAACCATTTTTGATGACTGGGTTCGCTAATGACCACATAGTTAATTTTCCTACTCATATCATTAGCGCTAGGTGCTTGACGTTCGGGCTGTTGAAAATAGGCCTGATGCTGTACCTGCTGAATACTGGGGTCTTGGCGCCAGGTTTTGCCATCATAATTTTCCATCACCAAGGTGCGCCAATAGAGATCTTTATTGGCCGGACCTAAGGTACTGCCGTCTGGGTTTTCAAAACCGGCTCGAAAAGCTAATTCAGCAGAGCGGGTTAACTTGCTAATGTCACCAAAGGAGACTTCATCAGATAAACCCGTTGTGGCGGCTTTCATGTTCGGTACTAACCACAGTGGGCTTAATCGTGGAAATACCACAAATAGCAAGATGGCTAATGGCAAACTCTGCAGCACCAATTTAAGGCTAAAACTGAGGTTGGCGGCTTTATTCGACTTATCCTGGTAAACACTGATTAACACCCCGGTATTGAGTACTGTTACCGCCAACAAGTGCAAGGTATTAAGCATGCTTTGCTGATCAAGCAAGGTCAGCGCGATTAGAAAATAGCCTACTAAGACAATGGCTTTAACGTCTCGGAGTTCCCGCATTTCAATGTATTTTAACGCATAACCTAGGATTAATAAGTTAACCAGCGCATTGAGTAACCCTATTTCACTGGACACCAATGCGAGAGTAATGGCGGCGCCAATAGCTAAGGCGGTCACCAGTATTTTGGGTGGTGCGGCCACTTTACCGAGAAAAATCCCGACTCGCCAAATAAAGCAAATGGCACAAATGCCAAGACTCCATAACGTAGCTTGTTCATGCAAGGGACTGAGGATGGCGACATTGGTGATTAATAACCAAAATAAGGTATTACGACTAATAATAGTATCAAAGTTATCGGTCATAATGGCTCACCTACTGACGACTTTGTCACATGACTTGGACTAAAATCTGGATTCATATTCGCGGGTAAATGATAAGTCCCAATGGCTGTTTGGCAGGCCACTCGGTGTGCTTCGCCTGTTTGCTGGTTGATGATATGTTCATCCAGTATTAAGCCAAATATTTGTTGGGATTGGCTTAGCTTATCGACTTGCCATGCTAATTTACTGAGCTTGTGTTCAATGTTATTCCCCGACGTATTGGCTAATGTTAACCACACAGGTAGCCCTTCAGGTTCAGCAAATTCTTTGGTTAACATCCCTTTGTCTTGAGCCCATTGTTTCCACGCGACTTGTTTGAGTGATTCGCCTGGAATATAGCTGCGTAAGCCTTTGTAGTCGTCAACGCCTGGATGCAATTTGCCGTGTTCATATTGTGTGTCATTGTCGCTGATGTGGCTTGCCAGTTTGATATCACACACTTCTGGTTTGGCGAAAATAACATGATGAATGTCTAAGTCGACATAGGACCAGGCGCGGCATAATCCTAACGGGAAGTACGACGAGACTTTGATCCGTCCCGGATTTAATCGACCGCGTTTGGTGTGTTCAAACACTACGGTTGCAATGGTTTGTTCTTGCATTCTCTTCACGCGAGCATGGCGCTGATGGCTAAATTGCAAGCAAATCTGCTGGTGGGTGGTATCGGGATTATCTTGTCGAGTATGGCCGGTTAACATGATCGGGAATGGCATACTGTCATCAGCATAGGCATGTGGCGGCGTGACGGCCTTGAAGGTTAATCCTGCTAAATTTTTGTAACTGTAAATAATGCAGGTATGGAACACACTGGCGAGTAATAAGCTTAAGCCAATCACTAAGTTGTTTTGATAATTGGTGCCAAATAAATACAGTAAGACGATCAATCCAAGCCAAAATAGACCAAAACCACTGGGTAAGATAAAAATGCCTTTATGGCTGAGGGTAACTTGTTTTTGCGGTGGCAGACGTTTACTTATCCATCTTGACCAGCGTTGTGTCAACCATGAGGGTGTTAGGCGACTTAATCGAGATGGCTTGAACGCGCCACTAGCATCATGTGGTGAAGCATGCTTTTTTGCTGTTGTCGATTTAGCCATGTGAGCCAGTACCGTTAACGTATGGGGTTGACGCTGGCGAGTATGGTGTCAGACAAAGCTTGGCCTTGAAATTGACTACTGCTGCGAATGCGATGTTCGGCAACCGAGGCAAATACCGCCTGAATATCTTCGGGTACCACGTACTGGCGCTGATGAATAAAGGCCCATGCTTTGGCTGCTTGTAATAGGGCGATACTGGCTCGTGGCGATAAACCGTTGGCGGTATTGTGTTGACGAGAAAAATCCACCAAGGCAATTAAATAATTAAGTACCGCATCAGAAGCTGACACTTGGGCCACTTGTTGTTGCAACAACATCAGCTCTTGCGGGGTTAAACATTGTGATAATGATGCCGGTTTACTGGCTTGGGTGTGCGACTTTAACATGGCTAACTCGGCTTCGGCGCTGGGATAGCCGATGGAGATCCGCATCATAAACCGGTCAAGTTGCGACTCGGGTAAAGGGAAAGTACCCGCTTGGTCAACCGGATTTTGGGTCGCAATAACAAAAAACGGTGAGCTAAGTGGGTGGGTGATCCCATCAATGGTAATTTGTTGTTCTGCCATGGCTTCGAGTAAAGCACTTTGGGTTTTAGGGCTAGCGCGGTTAATTTCATCAGCCAGTAACATTTGATTAAACACCGGGCCTTTGTGAAATATAAACTGTTGTTGCTCTTTACTGTAGATGGATACTCCAAGAATATCAGCAGGTAACATATCACTGGTAAATTGGATCCGCTGATAACTCATGCCTAAACTGCTGGCAATGCCTTGGGATAAACTGGTTTTACCCATGCCAGGTAAATCTTCAATCAGTAAGTGACCTTTGGCGAGGATACAAGCGACGGCAAGTTTGATTTGCTCAGGTTTACCTAGCAAAACTTGGCTCAGTTGATTGAGTAATGTTTGGATATTTGATTGCGACACGAAAACTCCAACTTTTAGTCATGAACCATTATCGGTTGATTATTGATTATCGATTACTGTATCTAGTGATGGTTTGTCGTTATCGCTTAGCGTTATGGTTTCTCGTTACCGGATCAGCATAAGCGTAATGGGTTAAATCGCAAATGATTATCAACAATTATTGAGTCAGCAGAGAATGGTGATCATACGTTACCCCTGCGACTTGTGTTAAGTAATAATAGCCGCCACGTTGTGGCGGCTATTATTACTAACGACGAGTAAACGGGTCATTATTAATAACGATGGCTGAACTCTTTTGAGCTAAACATCCCCAAACTTGGATTATCTTTGTGTTGAAAAATCATTCTGTAACTGAGCACCGCTTGCACATATTCACGGGTTTCAGTGTATGGAATGGTTTCAATAAAGCTCATCACATCTAAGCTTCCTTTAGAGACTTTTAACCAGCGTCGAACACTCCCGGGACCGGCATTATAAGCTGCCGTTGCGAGCACCCTATTTTGATCAAACTGTTTAAGTAATTCACTGTAATACGCACTGCCCAACATAATGTTCACTTTAGGGTCGTACAGGTCTTTTATGCCATTAAATCGTATTTTGTTCTTTGTAGCGGTTTGCTTGGCGGTGGCGGGCATTAATTGCATTAACCCTCTGGCACCCACACCTGAAGTCGCATAAGGATAGAATGCACTTTCTCGACGAGAAATCGCCCGGATCTCGTCAATGTTTACCGTGAACTTTTTACTGGCTTTGACAAATTCATCATTGGCGGCTTTAGGAAAACGTAAGGCTAATGAATTCCATAATTGGCCTTGAATGCTCGATTCGACACTAAAAGCATGCCAGCCGTTATTTAAGGCCAATAGGCCATATTGTGCCTTCATTTCGCTGTTGTGGCGGCGCATTAAATAGAGCCATTCGTTACGGGCATCAATCTGTTTATCTAAGGCCATTAATTCAATCACGCGAGCAAGCCCTGGGTCTTGGTTTAACCTGGCTTGCAACTCGGGGTTGGGTGCCAAATTATCATCATTCATCGCCAGAGGTTTACCTAAGGCTTCAGCGGCATTAAAACCGTAAAAATTACGTTGGCCACTTAAGCTTGACTGTAATTTTATCGCCGCTGTTTTGTCGTGGCGAGAGGTCATCTTAGCTTGCCAATATTGCCAGCGCGGATCGGCTTTACCTTTATCGCTCAGCAAGGCTAAATACTTCTCTACGGTAGTAAAGTCTTGCTCACCAATGGCCCAACGTAAGCGAATTTCGTATAGGTCATCAGATTTAATTAAGGGCAGCATGGTATCAATGTGTGACACCAGTTTTTCATCTTGCTTAATTAATGCTCGGCGGACTAAATAGCGGTTAAGTTGGCGCCCTTCAACGTCGGTGAAACGATTGGTTTTTTGGTATTTAACATATAATTTAATCGCTTGATGTAAATCTTTGAGTGCCAGTTTACGCAATCCGGCATCGACAATATCACCTATGATCGGTTTAGAACTGGCAAATTTTTTCATATGACGCAAACGATTGGGATCGCGATAAACAGACAATAATAACTTGGCTTCGTCATCATGTTGGGTGACTTTTTGCGATAAATAACTCAGCAAACTAGATTGCCCTGCATTAAAACTCAGCAGCATACGGGCCCAGAGGAGTTCTTGTGTGCGGTAGCCCGCTTTAGTCCATTGGTTAATCACGGCATCACATTCTTTGGGACGTGAGTAACCATGAACCCATAAACGTTCTATCCCCTTGTATGCCATAGTGTTATTACCTGCATCAAGTTGTGCTTGGTAATAATAACACTGTAGACGTACATCATTAGGCGTGTCTGGGGATATCACCAGAAAGTCTTGCCAATGTTGTTTGTTCCCCGCATGGAGCAGGTATCGATAACGTGCATTATTGTATAACGGGGTGGTATCAAATTGGTTAATTGAATTCAGTGCCGTTTGCCCAGAAGATCGCACTATGCTATCGATATTAGCGTGGTAATCGAGGTAAACCGTTAACGGATAATCGGCTAATTTTTGACGTAATGCTTGATACTTGTCGAGTTGATTGTTATCCAGTGCTTGACGAGCATCGAGATAGTTTTGCTGTTGCGATGTCAATGCATGAGCTTGGCCGAAAAAGGCCAATGATGTACAGAGTAATAATGCGCCAGTAATAAAAGTGTTTGCCCAAGTGTTACGCATTTAAATGTGAATCTCCGCCTCAGTATTTCATTTGCTACTAAGTGTTTGTGATAAGTGTTTGCGTTAAGAGTTTGTTGTACGTGTTTTGTCACTATTAGGCTTGTTGATTAAATAAAGATTAATAATTACTCCTGCTAGCCGTTAAATATTTTGTTGATGGTTTTCGGCTGACTCATCTAGTGCACGGTTAAGCAATTGTTTGTCTAACTGTTTGCTGGTGTCGACTCCAAATTGCTGCATCTGATGCGCTTGTCTAATGACATTGCCTTTGCCTGACGATAATTTTGCCATGGCACTTTGATAGCTTTTATCTGCCGTATCTAAGGCGCGACCGAGCTTTTCCATATCTTCAAGATAACCACATAATTTGTCATAAATGCGGCTTGCTTGCTTGGCAATATTTTGTGCATTTTGATTTTGATATTCATAACGCCATATATTATTAATAGTGCGTAAGGCCACCAGTAAATTGGTAGGACTGACGAGCATAATATTTTGTTCAAGCGCGAAATTGACTAAGCTTGGATCGTATTCAATGGCCAGTAAAAAGGCGGGCTCAATTGGGATAAACATAAGCACATAGTCCAAACTCTTGAGGCCGTGCAGCTTATGATAATCTTTTTGGCTTAGGCCTTTAATGTGCTGCCTAATCGACAGTGCGTGTTCTTTTATGGCTTGATCTCGAATCTCTTTATCTTCGCTATTAAAGTAACGTTCATAGCTGACTAGCGACATTTTTGCATCGATCACCACGTCTTTTTGCTCGGGTAAATGCACGATAACATCAGGTTTAAAGCGCTTACCATTGTCGTCTTTTAAATCTTGTTGTGTTTGGTACTCATGGCCTTCACGTAAACCACTTTCTTGTAATACGCGATCTAAAATGACTTCGCCCCAATTACCTTGCTGTTTGTTGTCACCTTTAAGTGCATTAGTCAGGTTAATGGCGTCTTGGCTCATTTTTAAATTAAGATCACGTAAATTATCTAATTGATGTTTTAACGCGCTACGTTCAGATTGTTCATGAGTATATGACTCTTGAATTTGACGTCTGAAGCCTTCTAATTGCTGCTTTAACGGCCCGATTACGCCGTCTATTTGTGAGACATTTTGTTGTTTAAAGCTTTCACTGCGCTCTTCAAAAATTCGATTGGCCAGGTTTTCAAATTGCAGTTTAAGGCGCTCTTCTGCTGACTCGAGTAGAACAATTTTATCTTGTAATGACTTTTGCTCTGTTTCTGCTTTGACCAAAATGGTTTGTTGGACAGCGTTCGACTTGGCTAAATTGAGTTGGGATTCCATTAAACGATGCTGGCTATCGACCATTTGTTGCTCGACGACATTAACCCGATCGGCTTTGGTTTCTGCGCGAGACAGCTGAGCAATCAGTTCTTCTATCTTATGTTGCAGATGATTACTGTGATCGATTTTATCATCGAGTTTATCTTGTAACCTCGACATCTCAATATGCACTTCATTAAGTTGTTGAAGTGTTTGTTGTTCATGTTGAAGTTTTAGCTGCTCCCATCGTTTACGAGTTAATCGTTGATTGATGAGGGCGCCAATTAAAAAGGCAAGGAACGCGACAGCAATCAGAGCTGCAATTTGAGGGGGAGTTAACGACACTGCAAAAGGCATAACAATAACCGATAGAAGATAATGGTTAAGGGTCGCACGGCTAATAAACGCCTGCAAGGGGCAAAACAAGGATTGGATGAAATATTGTTGTTAATGATTAAATTTAAATCTACCTGTAACTTGAGTTCGTATCAACTGTCATTATGGCGGCGGTTATTGTGCTATTTTACTGACAAATTATGACCAAATCTGCTTTTGGCGGTTTTTAATAGTATGTTGAATTAACAAGATCAGTACGTTGAATTAAAAACAGCAATACGTTGAAATAAAAAACCAATGTAACCTGTCTATTGAGAGATGAAGAGCAGATTTTGGTCTCGATAGGCTGTCGACAAACATTTATAAGAGGTGATTTATGGCGGGTAATAAACGCTTTACTAAAGGCATACTTAAACAGGCTCCTTGGCATCTTGCCGATAATCAAGTTACACCTGAATCGGTATTTAATGATCGCCGTAATATCGTTAAAGCCTTAGGTTTAGGGGCGTTAGGGGCCAGTTTGCCGGGGCAAGTTCAGGCGGGTATTTTTGATCTATTTGGTGAACAACAAGCCAAAAATCCCTTTACTACTCAAGGCCTACAATACGCAACACCGGCAAAGTTTGTATTGCCAAGCCCTAAAACCCCAGAAGATAAAATCACTCGTCATAATAATTTCTATGAATTTGGTAATAGTAAGTCGGATCCTTATGACAATGCCCAAGGTTTTAAGGTTGATCCTTGGACGTTAACCATTGACGGCCTGGTCGATAAACCCATCACCTTAGATTTAAATGAACTGACGACACGTTTTGCTCTGGAAGAACGCACTTATCGCCTACGCTGTGTTGAAGCGTGGTCTATGGTAGTCCCTTGGGTGGGTTTTTCGTTAGCCAGTTTACTCAAACAAGCCGGCGTGCAAAGTAATGCAACTCATATTGCTTTTGAGACCTTGTTTGATCCTGAGCAAATGCCAGGGCAAAAGAGTCGCTTAATGGGGGGCGGGATCCATTATCCCTATGTTGAAGGCTTAACGGTTGCCGAAGCGATGAATGATTTATCGTTTTTAGCGGTAGGCTTGTACGGTAAAACGTTGCCGCCGCAAAATGGTGCTCCAATCCGCTTAGTCGTGCCTTGGAAATATGGTTTTAAAAGTATCAAGTCTATTGTGCGTATTCGGGTGATGGATAAACAACCTCCGACAAGCTGGAATCAATTGGCCTCAAGTGAGTATGGTTTTTACGCTAATGTAAACCCAGAGGTGGATCATCCTCGTTGGTCGCAAGCCTCTGAGCGCAGCATCGGAGAAGGCGGCTTATTCTCTGCTAAGCGTATTCCGACCCAAATGTTCAATGGTTATGCTGATTCAGTGGCCGATTTATATAAAAATATCGATCTGAGGAAGTTTTACTAATGCGCATAAGTCCTCGAGGACTGTTTTGGTTAAAGGTGTTATTGCATATTAGCTTTTTATTGCCCGCCTTTTATCTGGTGAAATTAGTGTTAACTGACAATGCGGGTGGCGATCCGGTGCAGTATATTATTCATTATACCGGTATGGGCGCGATTAATAGTTTATTAGCCACGTTACTGATTTCACCCATAGCCAAACGTTTTAAGATAGCGGCGCTAATGCAAACTCGCCGTTTGGTGGGCTTGTATGTGTGTGCTTACGCACTATTGCATATTAGTGCTTTTATTAGCTTAGATTTGCTGTTTGCGTGGGGATTATTGTTTGAGGAGGTGATCAAGCGGCCTTATATCTTAGTCGGCGCAGCAACATTAATTATTATTGTATCACTGGCGTTAACCTCGCCTAATGCTATCAAACGACGTTTGGGAAAGCGCTGGCAGTCATTGCACAATTGGGTTTATCTGGCTGCCATATTGGCACCGATCCATTTTTATTGGTCGGTAAAGTCAGAGATTATTGAACCCAGCATCTATATTGTTTTATTTGCCGCGCTATTGGTTTACCGCAAAGACAGTATTTATAAATGGTTGAAACCGAATAAATAACCTACGTTATGACTAACGGCGCAATTTTTGATTGAGGCCGTTGGTTGAAAATGCCGCAAACACCGTAAATATCATGACTGATACCATGATAATGGCCAATCTTAACCAAGGCTGTTCGAGTGCAATGCGCATATCGATGAAATTGAACGTGGTTACTGCCCACACAAATATCACGCTGATCAGTAAGCCTATCTTGAGTAATGTGTATACAAATGAATGTTTAATAAACATCAGCAAGGGTAAACTTATGGCGATAATGGCCAATATATGCTGATCAAAGCGTAAAAAATGGGCGCCCAATAATAGGTAAGCCAAGCTGATAATGGTTACTCGCCACCACATGCCAATTCTCCTCAATAACGAGTAATAACAAATGTAATTATTAACGTAACAACTCGCGCAATCATTAAGAAAATCACTAGCGCAACAGCTGACGTTGACCTGTGCAGCATAACGTTAAATGAATGGCTATTCTTGATTGTGGTTCACAGATCACTTAATTACCTCTGCTCGGGGTAATAAAGGACCATCAAAACGCTCTTTGTCCTGCTATCTGCGTTGATTTGCAAGCGGCACGCTATTGACGCGTCAATGTACCTTGTGAGTAAAAAAATGCTAAGTTTGATATGACATAGGTTGAAAGACTGTAAGGAGTATTATCAATGAAACAATATATCATCCTAGTATTACTGGGTTGCACTATGGTGTTAAGTGGCGGGGGTTGGGCGCAAGAAACTGACTATCAAGCAAGTGTGCATCAAGAAACAGGCCATGAAGTAGCGGTTGACTGTAGTAATCCGATTAACACCCTTGAAATTAATGACTGTGCTAGGCAGCAAGCCGATGATGCACAAGTAAGATTGGACAAGTATATGGCTAAAGCCAATGAGCAATATCATGATTATCCAAAGGCGCTTGAAGCACTACATCTGTCTCAACGAGACTGGCTGCCATATCGAGAGTCTTATTGTCATGCTATCTATGAGTTATGGCGAGATGGGACTATAAGAGGTGCAATGTACCATGGATGTATGCTGCAACTTACTGTGCAGCGCACTCATAATATTTGGCAACATTATTTAACGTTTATGGACTCCAGTGAGCCTATATTACCCGAGCCAAAATAATGATCTCCAATAAGTGGGTAATGGCTCCCGAATTCAGATAATAACTGTGACGATTATTTACTTGCAGCTTCTAGTGTGACTATTTTAGCCCAAATCTGTTCCGATTCTGCGGTTAGCAGAGAATAGGTTTTTATATCGCCTTTACGCTGTGCTTGCATGGCTTGTTCCAGTATTGAATCATAGCTTTTACGTAATTTTTTGACTGGATCTGGCTTTAAAAATGAAAACATTGTTTGGCTCTTTGTGATGGCTAATAGCATTAGATACGAAGTGACTGAGGTTATAGCCCATTATCATTAATGGTTTATTACTGGATTTTGCTGTTTTTGCAAAGATGGTTTGCTGTTTGTTCGGTCAATAAATTCCCCATAATTAGCCAAGCTGTGGGAGATGTAGACTGATGATATGCATTATGAACGCAACTTTTTTCAACACAACTCTTTTCAACACAACACTTTTCAACTGCTTATATTGGCTAATGTAAGCTTTCTCATTGTTGTATTATTTTACCTTGGCGTGAGTATTCAGCCGCCAAGGTAAATCATTTTCTAATGGGATTATATTGGCCTATTCAACATATTGGTGATGACATTTTCATCTACAATGTTATCGCCAATGAAGTAGATAATGTCATCTACACTGTGATCTACAATCTCAGCAACAAGGTGATTAAGCAGGGCATTGCTGCAATTGGGCATTTTTCTTGCTCATTTGCAGATAACTTAACAGCCACATTATGAAGCCGCCAGTAAATAGTACCGCCGCAACATAACCCGTCTCGTTGGGTAATGCACCTTGTGCGATAACCATGCCGCCTACCCAAGGGCCGATGGCATTGGCGATGTTAAATGAACACTGCACCAAGGCACCTATCATGGCGTGGCCGTTTGGTGATACATCCATCAGTAAGGTTTGAATTAAGGTGGCTAAGCCTAAACTGCAGCCAATAAAGAAAATCACCGCATACAATAGCCAAATGTTATGGCTGGCACCGACGTAGGCAAGGGAAAATATAATCATACAAATTAAGGCTATGCCTGTGGTGTATAAAGCCGCACGATCGGCCGCTTTGCCTAATACATAGTTACCCAATGTACAACCAATACCAAACATCACCATCGCGATTGAAATTGTGTATGCCGGCGTTTGGGTGACCACTAAAATGGTGTCGGCAATATAAGTGTAAATACAAAATACGCCGCCAAAGCCAATAATCACAATACCTAGAATTGACCAGACCAATTTATTTTTCAACACGCCAAATTCATTGATTAAATTTGACGGCTGGCTGTTTTCTATTTTAGGGATCACTACATACACGCACGCCAGTGCAACTAAGGCCAGAGCTGATGCACCCGCCAAGCAATAGCGCCAGCTTAAATTTTGCCCAACTAAAGTGACAATTGGCACCCCGACGATAGTGGCTATGGTTAAGCCCATAAACACTTTGGATATGTAGCTGGCGCGTTTATCTTGTGGGGCAATATCGGCGGCTAATAATATGGCCGCGCCAAAGTAAGCGCCATGGGGCAGGCCACTTAAAAAACGGAATACAATCAGCTGTTCAAGTGAGGTTGCCATGGCACTTAAGCCATTGGCGATAAACATTAGAGTGAGGAAAATAGCCAAGGCATGGCGTTTTTTCATATTGGCCGTCGTTAGCATTAAAATGGGCGCCCCGACAACCACCCCTATTGCGTAAGCACTAATGGCATAACCGCTATGTGACGGTGTTGAGGAAAATGTTTCGCTGATTAAGGGCAGCATTGGCATCATCGAAAACTCCGATAATCCCAATATAAATGTGCCTAAGGCTAATACCAGCAAAATGGCGCGAGTATTAAGTTGACTTGGTAACGTTGCCGCCGATGCCATAAAAATCCTGTAAGTGATAAGAGATAAATAGTGATAAGTACGACTTCACTACTGAGTACATGGCGATAGAGACAAGCACCATTTGGGCTTGAATGTTGCAGACAAACAATAAGCTTTATCTGTCACGCAAAAAGTGTCCGAATCGAGCTAAACATCATCGCAATAATAGTAATGTCGCGATTGATTGTTTTAGATTATCGACGGTAAGGTGAAAAAATATGGGCGTTTATTCGATATTTAATCAAACGTTTTATAAATTAATTGTTTATTTAAACAAGTGGTTATGATTGTTTTTTTTGATTTTTTTGATCTAATCAGTGGCTGTAATGTAATCATGTAGTTAATTAAAGCGGTTAATGCTGCTTAAAATGGATTATTGAAATATTCACGTTCTACAGTGTAACAAATCCCTTCCGTCGGCATCAATCTTTAGTCTAATACCGCCGTTTTTTACTTGTGAGTGACCCCATGTATTGGTTAGTTTGAATAAGACTAATCATAATATTCATTATAATAATAAATGCCATGGAGGCTTCAATGTTTGTCCCGCCAAATCAAGCAACATTTCCACTAACGTTAAGTGAATATCATGGTGCCACTTCAACGACGCTGATTGAAAACACCATTGGCCAATATTTTGATGATATTGCTAATACCTATCCAGATAATCTTGCCGTCGTCGTTCATCATCAAGATATCCGCTGGAACTATCGCCAGTATCAAGCCAAGGTTGACGCACTTGCCACAGGCTTATTGAAACTAGGTATTCAACCTGGGGATAGAGTAGGGATCTGGTCACCCAATAATATTGAATGGTGTTTAACTCAATTTGCTACCGCTAAAATTGGTGCCGTAATGGTGTGCATTAATCCGGCCTATCGAACAGAAGAGTTAGCATATTCCCTCAGTAATGTTGGTTGCCGTGCCGTGATTTGTGCCGATAAATTTAAGTCGAGTGATTACCTGAAAATGTTGAATGAGCTAGTGCCAGAATTAAGCGACAATCTAGGTCACTTATCTGCTCGCGCATTACCCGAACTTGAGTTTGTGATCCGCATGGGAACAGACAAGACACCAGGCATGCTTAATTTTAACGATTTGCTGGTTGATGTTAGCCGTGATGACCAACAGGCGTTAGCCGCTATTGCTGATACACTCAACAGCCATGATTCGATTAATATTCAATTTACCTCAGGCACCACAGGTAGCCCTAAAGGCGCGACGCTTTCGCATCATAATATTTTAAATAATGCCTATTTAGTGGCAGAGGCAATGAAGCTTACTCCTGCCGATAAACTGTGTATTCCTGTGCCGCTATATCACTGTTTTGGTATGGTATTAGGCAGCTTATCTTCTATTATTTACGCTTCAGCGGCAGTGTATCCTAGTGAGTCTTTTGATCCACTAATCACCTTGCAAGTCATCGCACAAGAGCGCTGCACCGCATTACATGGCGTGCCGACTATGTTTATTGCCGAATTAGAACACCCACAATTTAACCAGTTTGACCTTAGCTCATTGCGCACTGGCATTATGGCTGGCGCCACTTGCCCTGAAGAAGTCATGCGACGAGTACAAGAACTGATGTACATGAAAGAGGTGCTGATTGGTTACGGACAAACCGAGTGCAGCCCGTTAAACCACATTACTGAAATAGATTCTCCCATTGAAAAACAAGTGCTCACCGTTGGCCGAGCATTGCCACACACCGAAGTGAAAATCATCAATGAATTTGGCGACGTAGTTGCTATTGGTCAACCCGGTGAAGTGTGCAGTCGAGGCTACTGCATTATGCAAGGTTATTGGAATGACCCTGCTAAAACAGCTGCAACCATCGACAGTGCTGGCTGGTTACATTCGGGCGATATCGGTCAAATGGATGAACTTGGTTATGTGCAAATTGTGGGTCGTATTAAAGACATGATCATCCGCGGCGGCGAGAATATTTACCCACGTGAAATTGAAGAAAAGCTCTACAGCCATAAGGACGTGCAAGACGCCGCCGTATTTGGCGTGCAAAGTGACAAATATGGTGAGGAGGTGTGCGCCTGGATTAAAGTTCGCGCCAATGCCGACATTACCGAAGACGATATTCGTCATTTTCTAACTGAAAAATTCGCCTATTTTAAAGTGCCGCGCTACATCAAGTTTGTCGACCAATACCCCATGACCGTTACTGGCAAAATTCAGAAATTTAAAATGCGAGAGTTAATGTATCAGGAGTTACATAAAGCGATAAATTGATATTTTATGTGTAATCATTTAAGCCCAGTGTTGAGTTATCGCACTGGGCTTTTATGTTGAAGGGCAATCTATTTCAAAGTGAACTAGAGACTACACGCGGCGGACGAGTACAGCATTAAATGGCAAGTCATAACCGTCATAACAGTCATAACATTGACCTAATTGACACAGCCTGACTTTCGACAAAAAATTTGAATTTGAATTTGAATTTGAGTTTGAGTTTGAATTTGAGTTTGAGTTTGAATTAAACACAGCTGTAAATAAATGATGTTTTCTCGATAGCGCATGGATTAAACAAGCCACCAATGCCGACATTACCGAAGATGATATTCGCCATTTTTTAACCGTAAAACTTACCTACTTTACGGTGTTGCGCTAAATAAATTTGTTGATCAATAGCTAGTGACCGTTAGCGTCAAAATGCAGTAATTTAAAATGTGCCAATTGATACGATAAATTGAGGCTTTAGTTTGAGTGATTGCTCGAATCGATGTTGATGGGGTCTGGCACTCGTCGCCAATCGGTCTTCCTATTGACGAGGTTCAGCCCAAAGCGCTTGAATGAGCAGGTTAGCTTCGCTGATATGTGAAAGTGTCGACTGTACTTATGTAAATTATTTTTCATGGCCACCATAGAGGCCGAAAAAACATCCTTCAATAGTTAAATGCTAACGCTTTGTTGATCATCAAAATGGTGTCAAGTCAATCTCGGTGAACGCTTATATTGGCAGCATGTCATAGCCCTCAATGTCACCAAAAGTCATGATCTTTCGATGACATTGAGGAATACTTAAGTCTGCCTTAAAGCTTAAATTTGCTCACAATACCATTTAGAGTATTCGCCATTCCGCCCAGCTCATTTGCAAGTTCGGTAGTGCTATCGGCATGCTTATTGGTTTCTTTTGCCGAATCATTGATCTCCAGCACACTCTGGTTAATTTCCGCGGCGACCTGAGTCTGCTGCTCTGATGCTGTGGCGATCTGGTCATTCATATTAAGAATAACAGAAACAGAAGTGGTGATTTGTGTCAGGGATAGGTTTGCTTCCTCTGTCTTGGTCGACGTTTGTCGAGCGAGCAGTGTACTCTTGCCCATTTGATCTACCGCTTTTTTAGCCTCTGTTTGAAGCTTTTCAATCATCATAGTGATCTCATTGGCGCTATCTTGTGTTCGGCTTGCAAGGTTTCGAACTTCATCTGCGACTACCGCGAATCCGCGACCTTGTTCACCGGCACGTGCCGCTTCAATGGCAGCATTTAAAGCCAAAAGATTAGTCTGATCGGCAATGCCTTTAATCACATCGAGAATGCTACCAATATTGACCGTTTCTGCCTCAACGTTTTCGATGACATGGGTGACACCGTTCATCTCATTGACCAGTAAACGGATATTAGCATTCATATCCTCGACCACTTTCATTCCAACCTCAGAATATTCGCTAGCGCCCTGGGCCGACTCTGCCGCTTGCAGTGCACTTCGTGCTACTTCATCGACGGTGGAGGTCATTTCGTTCATCGCGGTCGAAGTCTGCTCAAGCTGGACTGTTTGTGCCTTCGAGCCATCACTCATCGTTTGGGCAGACGATGAAAGCGAAGCAGAAGAGCGATTAAGATCATTTGTTGTGTTATTAATATTGGCGACAATGGCCCTAAGATTCTGTGCCATGGCGATCACATTGCCATAAATACCTTCCTCCTGCCCGGAAGAGGATAAATTCATACTCAAATCTCCCTCTGCCACTTGCTTAACCATGTTTGATATTTCCAGTGGCTCGCCGCCAATAGGTTTGTAAATAAGGCGAATAACCATCTGGTAAATAACGATCATGAGTACAATCAGGGAGATCATAATCAACATAAGAGCATCATATAGATTATTCATGCTAGCAGCTTCGATGACATCTATTGCTTCATAGCTAGCCACAGTCCAATTACGGACTTTCATCTTATGACTTGTGACAAAGTAATCGCCCAAACCCGGAGCCGAGTATGTCATCGACTTATTTGAGTCAGATATCGCTCGGTATTGTGGGCGCAAGTCAAATATGTTCTTGCCAATATGGTCTTTTACCTCACTAGATACTATGTAGCCATCGCTGCGGTAGACGAACATTTGATTGTTATTGCTAAGAGAGGCAACAAAATCACTGAATAACTTAACCGGGATATTGATTAACACCACCCCAGAAATTTTCCCTTGGTGCATGATAGGCACAGAAAGACCAAACACTTCGACGTTTTTAGTGACATCGACAAACGACGTGCTCACGACGTAGCGCTCACCTGCAAAAATATTTATGAACCATTCACGCTTAGCCGTGATTGCATTAAAATTAGCGACAGCCTTACCGTCACTAATTAGGGTGCCATCCTTCAAACCTAAATAGATCCCCGCTTCACCATTAATCGTCTGGGCTATTTCCTCAACGGTAAGGTTTGCTCGTTCAAGGTCGAGTTCGCCATATTCATCGAAAAAGAATGTGCCAGAATCAATCACATCGAAAAAGCGCATTAATTTTTCATCTAATGCCTGAGCCACCAGTTTAGATTGTGTTTCAACCTTATCTTGATAACTCGCGCGGCTGAATTCTGCAAAGTTTTGATAAGCAACGATGGATACCAGCAACACCATAAAAAAAGATAACGAGGTAAATAGCCCCGTTATTTTGTATTTCAACAACATAAATATTCAACCCATAATATGAAAATAAAAAATCAAAGAGGTTTCAGCTAATCATTACAGACGAGACCAGAAAATCGTGATTTTAATTGAAGGCAACATACAAATAATCTTTATAATTAGCAACTTATTTGCGCCAGACTTTTGAAGCCTTCAGCAACAGGGGGAGCATGTGTAATCTATATCCACTTATGGAATTAATTCCAAATAAATCAATATGCAGTGGTCTATAAAATAGTCACTTTTTAGAGCCTAAGCAGAATAATCGGTCCGATCCATTTGGCGTCAACCCACTCGATAGTGTGTAACAAGGAAGGAGTCTATGAAACAACGTTAAATGAGAATAGACAGGTGAAATAAATAAAATAAAGATAACAAACCGTATGAAACCCCGAAAAATAAAGTTTATTTATTAATTTGCTAAATTAGCTATTCAATTCTGGATATAGTTAATGTTTATATAATACATTTATAATATAAACTAAACACGATGTTTTTTCTGTATCATAATAATAACATTCGTTGATATTTTTGTGTGTAACACAAATAAAAATCGCTTTTTTAAGTACAAAAATATAATCTAAATTTAACGATATGGATGTCAATTCTTGCTGTTTTTAATAGAAACATTCTAATTTAGCTTAAAGAGATTTATTTACTAAGGGATAATTCTACGAGGTCGTAAACCTTTTTAGATGTGAAGTTAATCACAAATGCCTAATGCCCACTATAAGATTACCTGACCATACTGTAATATGTTACTAAGCATATTCGAGGGTAAAAAATGAAATGTCCTTCAGACCAAGTCTGTATCGTTCGGTGCAATAATATACTAAACGCAGCAGACAAACTGATAGAGTCACAAGGTATTGTGTCTTTTAATTTTTCTCAACTTGCCAAAGATGTTAGTTGTTCAACAGGGACATTATATAAGCATTTCAAAGGGAAGGAAGACATCTTAGTTTGTTTATTTTTAAGGAACGCAACATCAAATCACCTGCACGGTTTTGTTGAAAAATTCCCAGAGTTAACCAAATACCAAAAAGTATTATTACCAGTCTTATTCACATTTGAAGCAATAGAGCGTAGCAAGAGCTTTTCTACTTTGCGATCCATTTCTGTTAATCCTATGATCTGGAAACTCGCCAGTGATGAGAAAGTTGAGCGTTTTAAAAAACGTATAAATGCATTTTGGTTTTGGTTCTCAGACTCAATTGCTTCAGCTATTGAGTCTGGTGAGTTAGACGCAACAACAGAAGAAGCGAGTCAACTCGTACAAGGGATTATCTTCTATTTAACGGGTTCATTAACCCAATTTGAAAGCGAACTCATTGAATCAAAATATTTATCTGATCGCAAAAAAACTTGTTATATACACCTTGAAAAACTGATGGCTCAATACCATTGGACGGTACCACTGACAAAAAATGATTTTGAATATTTACAACGTGATGTTAAAAAATATTTTAATACACATTACCAATATAAAATGGACTGCGCCGCTTGCAACTCTATATCAAATAAACTTTAACCATGACAAATATATAATGTTTTTTAAATATGACTCAATAAATAAATAATACTTTAGGTTACCTTGACCCACAATATAATTTTAGTAGGTTCTGATTCTATCGTTAATATTAACAAAGCAACGCCAGTCACTAGGGCAATTGATAATTACGTCTATTTTCAATTTAGTCGACACGCCTAGTGTTATTTAAACTAAATAATTCTGCCAAAAAATTAGTTTTGCCAAAAAATTGAGTAGATCCAATATCTCAGGTGATATCTGTATCTTACACCATTCATTCAAAAACAAGACTCTAAAATACATCAGCTATATTCTATTTTCTGATGGTTATCACTGAGTCATTGCCAGACTCTAATCAACTATCGCATCATTATTACTGACCTCTCCCGTCTCTGGGGGAATATTGCCGCGAAGATTGCACCCATACACAATATGATGTTCGTAATACTGGCTGAAATATTATTATGGTGTGTTGGATTAGCCGCTTATCACTTAGTTTGGCTGAGAGGTTTTAGGCGAATACCGTGATAAACCTGCTGTAGCAAAGATTATCAGATCTAGACAAGATGTATGCAGAAGAGCGAAATATTAGCGAAATGAGGACGTTTATCTTTGGCACGGATTGAATATATAGCTTGGTAAATGACGCTGGAACACCTAAATTATTAGGAACCTCCAGCGCCAGTCATTATCACTCTTAGTTAAGCATAGCTAAGCGTTTTTAAGATAAATAGCATAGATTAGAAATTAAACTGCATCGTAAACTGGGCGTAATTTGATGCACAAGTATTGTGTGTAGAGAATGAGTTATCATCATCCAAAACCTCATATCTTCCTAACTCCAAACCCATAACCAACTCTTTAGTTAAGTTTGTAAACAAGTTAATCCCATAATGAAATCTATCAGTCTCTTCAACATCAGTGACAGTGCGACCATAGAATAAGGTAGATCGCATTTCACTATTCCAGAAATGTCTATATGCAATCATTCCAGATGTTGTTGTTTCTACTTCTCCGTTTGCAATATCCTTTGCTGCAACCGTACCGACATAACGGCCTAAATTACCATAATGAACTTGTACTCGTAAATCATCCTTACCAAAAGTCATAATTCTTGATGAAATAGATCCACCAAAGGCTAACTCTTTAGTGTTGTCAGGATCTAAATATCTAATCAATCCAGAGAAAGACACATTACCCCATTCACCTTTAATATCATTACGCACGATGAAATCAGGAACATAATCATTGTTAGTTTCAGCAGATGTTCCACCTTCTAAAGTGCCATATGTATTTGGGTTTTCAAGAGCGAACTTCCAGTTACCATATTGATAGCGCAGTAAGGTTTGACGCATCATAGCTTCCCCGACTAAAGGGCCACCAAGATCTGCGGTTTCGGGAAATGAACTTGTATTCACTAGTGTCGACCAAGTTTGGCCGAATGTAATATCTTTATAGTTTAAAAAAGCGTGACGTAATCTAGGGCTATATGAATTTGAAATAACTCCGTTACCTTGCGCCGAACCAACAAAGTCTATTTCAACATAACCACTCACTTCACCCTTTTTAATTTTTGCATTAAATCGACTTTCTTGAGCACTAAATTGAAGTCGTGAGTTATCTTCGGAACTCGCCGCTCCGCTTCCTATCCACATTGTGTTATATGGAGCATCGCCACTTATAAATCTAGCGTTGCCTTTAATAAAACCGCCAGCAGTTATTTGGGTGTCATTAATGTTTATTTCGGCGGCATGAGCTTGCGCCAGCGTGAGGAAACTAAAACAAATTGGATATAAAACACTTTTTGTGATTTTCATTATTCATTCTCAGTAACAAATTGATTATATTTTTTAAAGCAGCTGCGATTTTATTTTTATAACGAGCTGCTATTACACTTTTAAACTAGCGGTGATTACATTTTATGAAACCAGCTGCGATGGCACTCTGCGCACACAGGGGCTTTTTTCTCATGTTCCGCGTGACATGCTAAACAGCTAGCACCTTTGTTATAATGGAAGGATTTATGTGGGTTAGCGCCCTCAATGGCTAATTTACTGGTATCTATTTCGATACTATCTATGGTCCCATGACATTCCACACATGCCTGATCCGTTGCACTTGTTTTGCCGGATCCTGCATGACAACTTTTACAACCATCATCATAAATAAACTGATGATTTGTGCGGCCTGCTGTGTTGTTTTGCATTTCAACCAAGTCACCAGCATACGCACTGCTAACCATCAGTCCCAAAACTAGGCTTAATATCAACTTTTTCATTTTTATACTCCTTAAGCTTGGTCGGCCTGAATCGTTTTTGAAACGACAATACCCATTGCAATGCATTCTAAACATGATGTAGAACTAAGACGTGCTCTTCCATGTATTCCACCTGTTACCTCGCCAACGGCATACATTTTCTTGATTGGAGACAGTGTTTTCCCATCAAATACTCTACCGCCGATGTCGGTTCTTAAACCGCCCATGCAGTAATGTACTTTTGGCCAAATGCGAGACACAACAAAGGGGGCTTTTAGCTCAACAGCAGTATCCATTTGACGATTAAAATCATCATCTACACCTGTTTTAACTTGTTGATTAAATCTAATAACCGTTGATTTTAATTCAGAGAGTGGAATGTTGAATTTTTCAGCAAGCTCTTGTAGGCTATCGACTTTCCATGCCATTTTGTCTCGTAATGATCTCGTTACACGGTCATCATCGGCATGATCTAGATAATTGAAAAATACTACCGGGTAAGCAGGAGAGTTATCTTCATAACGCTGTTTTAACATCGCTTCGGTACACGTTTTACGATCCGCTCGTTCATTCATAAAACGCTTACCGCTAAGTACGCTAGCTGAAAGACCTTTGTGCCAACCGATTGACAATAGTGCATTTGACCAACCAAATCCTCCTTCATCAGGTGAACCCCAGTGGCCAGATTGAATCATATCTAAGTGAACAGGTAATGCTCCATGAGCCATTGCCGTTAACATCACTTC
This sequence comes from Shewanella sp. Actino-trap-3, assembly GCF_002836275.1. Classification (NCBI taxonomy): domain Bacteria; kingdom Pseudomonadati; phylum Pseudomonadota; class Gammaproteobacteria; order Alteromonadales; family Shewanellaceae; genus Shewanella; species Shewanella sp. Actino-trap-3. Next base: position 311,446 of record NZ_PJCE01000001.1, read on the forward strand.
ACCGGTTGCTCCTGGTGCATTAGTACAATCTAAGTCTGGGTCTAATGAAGGATCAAAGACAGTGCATAGCGGGGCATTTTTAGCGTAGCCACCAGCAGAAATGATTACCCCTTTTGTCGCCTTAATGTAAACACTCTTGCCCGTTGTCATATCGGGGAAACGATAATTCTGACGAACTTTGAGACCAATAATCTCATTACCATCCATGATAAAGTCTTCAACATAACTTTGTAGACGATATTCAATGCCTTCTTTCAATCCTACTTCATACAGTTTGGTTGTAATATCACCACCAGTACCATGCTCAACTCGCATCGCTCTGGCTTTGTTATGGCCCCCAACTTGAATATTGAAGTCCTTTTTAAATTTAACGCCACTATCAATACACAATTGGTATACATCTAAAGCATGATCGGCAATTTGTGTGAGCATGGCTTCGTTTGCCATTCCTCTACCGGCAATCATTTGGTCCTTAACCAATTCGGCTGGTGCGTCGTCGGTAATACCTTGCGCCAATTGAATCGGATTTTTAGGTACGGCTAACCAGCCACCATTTACCGCTGAATTACCTCCGATAACTTGCATTTTCTCTAAAACAAGAACTGAGTTTCCGGTAGTACGTTTAACGTTAAGAGCCGAAGATAATCCAGAAAATCCAGATCCGATTACGATGATATCTTTAGTTTCATCCCATTTAATATCACCACATGGACTTGCTAAAGCAGTACCTGGAATAGCCGTGACTACGCCGCCTAATACCGCACCTGCCCCTAGTTTTAAAAAATTACGTCTATTTTGCATAAATACCTCCTATTGAGTAGAGGTTAATACTAGTTTGCAAAAACGTTATAAGTGGTGACATTCATCACGAGTGAAATTTACGAGAAAACTTATTCATGATCTCCATAACGAAGATCTTTTCTGCCAACGGATTTTTCAATCAACTAGACCTTTTCCCTGTGTCAGGATCATTGTTGCTAGGGCTTGTAATCATATTCAGGATGATTGTTTACATAAACCGTATATTTTTAATGATCTTTAAATAATTTTTTTAATTGAATAATGTTTTTAAAATAAGGCGCGCTATGTGCGTTGATATGTTTAAAGGGCGGAGGCTGTCATGGTGGGAATAAAGAAATAAAGAAATGAGGAGGCGTAATCGATTTGAGATCACTTTTATAATTAAGTTCGCTATTTTATATACTCAGATTACCTGATACTCCTAAAGCACAAAAACAAGCTTGGTTAATGAGCTGACTAAGTCAATTAGCGATAGAAAAAGACTTGTATAGCGTTAGCTAACAAACTGTCCGAACTGCATGGGCTATGCTGTGGTATGAGACCTTGTACATCAACCCTCTTTAATTTTAAAAATATAAATAAAGTTAAAATGTACATAATGACCAACAAAATAAGTAAGACTGCGGCGGCTTCAAAGCTTAGATTGATTAGTGCTAATCCGTTAGCTGGTTATCGGGTGACTTATTCCATCAAAGTGAATGATGCCATGGATACGCGCTTGTTTGAGTCAGATTTGGTCGAGTTGTTTACTCGTTTAGGTGCAGTGGTGATGCCGGTGCAGATGTTGTTTGTGTTGATGATGATGTTTGGTACTCGCATTAACGAAACCCGTTTGGCTCGGTGGGAGCATTTTGCAGGTGATTATTGGGTTATTCCGGCCAGTAATGCCAAGAACAAAGAAGAACATCGTGTACCTATGACGGATTCAGCTAAGGCACTTATTCAGCATTATAAATGTTGGCAGCTAAAGCATGTTGGCAAACGCGCTTATTTGTTCCCTGGCACCAGTGGTGCTATTTCCATTCGTTGTGCTCATGATTGGCACACTCAAATCCGCTTTAAACATTTTACTAGTCATGATTTACGTCGATTGTTCAGGACCATTGTTGCTGACTTAGGTGTTGATACGATGATTGGTGAACGTTTGCTGAATCATGCCTTACCTGTGTTGCTGCGTAAGTACGTTAAATCGACCTTGGATAAGGGCATGAGTTTAGCGTTAGAGCAATATCATCAATATTTAATTTATCGTGGGTTTTCTTCTGTTGCGCCCGAGATATTGCCTAGATCGTCTGTGGAAGTTGAGAACGGTCAAATCATGACTGCGAGTGGGTGGCTGTGATGATCACTGCATCATTATTAGAAGAATATGCAATTAGAGGTTTTGGGGGGCGAAATGGCATTACGCGGGTTTGAATTTTTGAAAACAGGCAGGAATATTCGCGGGCTAACCCAGACCGAAGTGGCCGAGATTTATGGGGTAAGTGAACGGACTTATCAGCGTTGGGAAAGGGGGTGATGTGAGAGTGCCGTATGATGATGTTTCGGCTATATGCGCCCAGGTGTTTAAGTTAGGGATTGATGAAATAAGGGCGATTATTAATGATCAAGAATAATGATGAAGATTAATGTGCAGCTGCAGCATCAACAAGTGACGCTGAACATGAAGGCGTTGCGTCATGGGTTAACGCGCTGGGGTAACTATTGGGCCCATCAAGAATTTGGCCAAGAGTTTGCAAGCCGAAGCCAGTGCGACAAGTTAGGCGAGGTGATTGTTTACGGTAGTTCGGCAGTGGTCGAGATAACGCCCCCGCGTGAAGTTAGACAGTTTGATGTGATGATTGAGCGGTTAACACCGCAATGTATACGGGCCATTAGAGCGCACTACATCTGCAAAGGGCAGTGGGCCTTGATGGGATTCGATAGTAAGAAGTCTTATGTGTATTGGTTGAGAAGGGCCGAGATTGGATTGGTGGGGTGAATAGATACTAGGTAGAAATATTATGTATATGACGTATACATATGTATTGTTGTTTTTTTACAACATGTAAGGTTTGAAAACTGCTAAACAAGTTGAATGTAGTCTAGATAAATTAAAAATAAATTTGCATTTAATCATCGAAAGGTGTGTAATTGCGTTAAGGTTTACATATATGTTAACTATAATAATTGAGAATCATGAAGAGTGGCCCAAAACTTAAAAAAAAACATGTAGGTACACACTTTACAGTTGAGCATTGTGATAAAGCCTTGGACAGTTTTGAGGATGCATTGATTAGCGTTGCCCCTCATAAGAAGCAGAAAACTGTTAGAAATACGATTATACAGCTAATTGAGCGTTTGGCTGATGGCAAGAGAATGTCCAATGAGAATTTTCCGCAAGAAGGGAACTTGCCCCAAGGGAAAGGAAAGTTTAACGCTTTTAAGAAGATACCAGTCAGAGCTTATTGCTGGCTATCTACTAAGTATCCAAACACGTATTTTATTAGTCATTACACTTATAAAGATAAGGGGAAACTCGATTCTAGAGATACTGATAAAGTGCATGCTAATTGGAATAGTAAGGAGAAATGATAATGAGTGCCAAACATATGTTCTATTCTAAAAGTAAAGATTTTAGTAATGCAGATCAAAAAGCTTTCGCTAGAGAAGAACTTGTATTTAATGTGACTGAAGATTTACTTTTGATTCTCGAGGATTTGTCGCTTTCTAAAGCAGAGCTTGCAAGAAGATTAGGGAAATCAAAATCCTACGTAACACAAATATTAAGTGGTTCTAGAAATATGACACTAGGTTCATTTTCTGATATCTGCTTTGCATTAGGGTTTAAGCCTCAAGTCACATTGCCAGTTGAACAGGCTAAGCCTAGTCAAAATGGATGGGTTAAATCTGAGAAGCATTTATTTTTGACTAAAAGCCCTAAAAAACAGAATGTACCAAATGTTTATCTTGCCTTTGATGTTGAATGGTCAAAAAATAAGGTCGCTTGATGACACCTGAAATAAAAAAATGTGCTGATAATTTATTGATTCAGTCTGTGATACTTAAAAGTTTATATGTAAATCTTCGTGACGATGTAGACTCAGAGAGCTTTGATGACAATAATTTAGAAAACTCGCAGGAACTTAAAGGCTTAAGAATGTGCAAAAGCCTAGAAACCGACAATGATAAATGGATTTATAAGTTGTTTACAGTTGTTGGTATTAGATTTCTGTCACCTGAGGATTTGGAGAATGAAGACTCTGTTAAGCCTTTATTAGAAGTAAAAGCAGAATTTATAGCCCAATATGAATCACCTTGTGAGCTATCAGAAGAAGAAATAAACCAATTTGGGGAAAAACATGTGTTCTATCATGTATGGCCCTACTGGAGAGAGATTCTTCAGTCTTCATGCGCTCGCTTAAATATTAGCCCAATAATAATTCCTCCACTAAGAGTCTAATCTGTAAACGTACCTGGCATGGCTTTTAATCCATGCCAGTATCAATCATCTGTTATGCATTTGAAATTAAAAAAATTAAAATAAAGATATTCAAATTCTACTTTGAAGGAGTGCAAGTTAGTCTCTTTGTTATTATCTTGTCCAAATTTAATGGGTCCTTCTGACTCGGTGCACTGCGGGGGAGGACAAGCGCAGTGCTTCACTACATATGAAAATTTTAGGGGGTTATGTTGTTGTTTTATCAACCCTATTAAAGTCAATCAATCTCAATACTGTCAAAGCATAGTTAAGCGGCTGAATATATTGAATAATATATCGTTAAATGTGTTTTTGAATATCGTATAGCTTTTGCTCCCCTCAAACACCAACTTTTGATCACCCTCGATCTTTTTATTTTCCAAGATGAAAATGTTACTGCTGTATGTATACTGAAACTAGGTTGTAGCTATACAAAAATTAACGTTTCACCCACTCTAAATGGTGATTGATATTAGACTGTAAAACTGATAAGTTTCTAAAATTATTGATAATTAAAGATACTCTGGCGTTACGTTATTATGAGTTTCTCAGAATGTTTATCGTAATTCACGCTAATTCGCCTTTAGCTGTTTTCAATTTCAGAGTAATGGAATACCTATGAAGTACAAATGTAGTAAGTGTAATGCTATTTGTGAAATACCAGATGAGGCAACACCAGAGTCCTATTCATGTCATAAGTGTCAAAACACGTTGATTAATTCAACAAAAGCTACGGGTGATACTTCTTCGGCTGTAGGGTTAATTGGCGGTGCAGCTTTAGGAGCGTCAGTCGGTGGACCAGTTGGAGCTATCATTGGTGGCATTTTGGGAGCCATTTTAGGCAAAGAATCTAAAGGAGTTGGATAATGTCTTTAGATAGTACGGCCATTGGAATAACTATATCAATTGTAGGTTGTGTTTTATTTGCTAGCTTAGAGTTTTATAAACGTAAAGAGTTTGAAATAAGCCATATTGTATTGGTTTTCTTGGCAATATTCGCTATTTTGGGCGGTGTGGAAATGATTTACGCAGCCTTAGTGGGAGACTCCAAAAACCTTCCTTCTTCATGGAGAGAGTATCTAGGGGTCGCAGGTATGGCAGGGATCGGACTTTCGCTTAATTATGTAATATCGGCAGTCAAAAAAGTAATGGCAATACCTACGCCATCAAAAAAATCGAAACAGGTTAGTGATTAAACTTTTAAAAAGTCATTTAAGCAGTGCTTTTACCATTGGCTAGGTTCCGCTTCACTCAATCTTAGTCAACTTTCATTCATCGCTTTGCGCCGTTGAACTAAGTGCCAAATGCTGATTCAATCGTGTGTATTAACCTTATTGAATGAGTTAGACTTAAAAAAGATGTGATGGAACACTACAATGACAAGGGAATTGCAATTGAACACATACATACCAAGCCTCATAATCAATTCAAAACTGCTCTACAGCCCAGAGCTAGCATCAAAAAAAGCAAATTATTATAGCTAAAGTGTACCAATTAACCTGGACTCGGCAACGGCTAAGTCCAACAAGCGGTTTGTGCCATGCAAACAGCGCAATGTATAAATACTAAAACGTTATACAGATTTCAGGCTGAAGGAGAATTATCAAATGGAAGTACTTAATAAATTAGTTAATCCACCAAGTTCTAACTCCAAAGATATGCGTGCATACATGCAAGCAATCTTGGAGGTTACAGGATTAATGTCTGGTCAAAAATACCCACTAGAGAAGTTCATGAGTAATTATGGTACTCACCTCAAGCCAAAAGAAAAATTCCCTTATCCTACTTTAAATAAAGACTCTGAAGGTATGTATAAACTTACTCTGGAAGGAGTAAGGTTTTTCTCAAGTCGATTAACTGATGAGCCTATTATTAAAGGTCAATTGGTAACAAGAGATGAAGTAATAAATATGATTAAATGTCTAGTTGCTGACAGCCCAAGAGAAGGTTGGGTAAAAATATCTGTATAACTAGTCATTAAAGCAGGACAAAAAATAGTTGGTTTTTGCTCGTTCCTCGCTTATTTTTACCAACTATTTTATTGCCTCTTAATGAGGCGTTAGTTTAAGAATAACAATCAGGATGTTATATGAAAAAATTTATCTGCTTTTCTCTTGTTGCACTGGCATTCAATTCATACGCAGAAGTTGAAGAGTGCAGTTGGGAAAATAAGAGTAAATATCAGGTCGAAAGCTGTTTAGCTGACCTTGTTGAAGAACGAAAAAGTGAATTGAAAGTGGTATTGGCACAGGTTAATGCGGTTGTTGTGGGCCAGGAGGAATATAAGGTAGCTCCTGATTTAACAAAAGTCTTTCAGAAAAACTCACAAGATTTTGAAAATTATAAAAATTCTTTTTGTAATTTATACTTGGGCGCAACTGGCGCAAATATGGGAACAGGAAGTTATTCAACCGCTTTAGAGTGCGAAGCAAAAGTTCTGAAACAACGTATCCAGCTGCTACGTATCATTGCAAACTAAAACTAACAAGCGCAGGCACAGGGAAAGATTTCTGCTGCGATCCTATTTTTCCCGTGCTCCGGGCGTTGAACTAAGCCGCTGCGCGGAGCCTAATGCTGACTCAATCGAGTGTATTAACCTCATTGAATCAGTTAGACTTAAAAAAGATGTGATGGAACACCATAATGACAAGGGAATTGCAATTGAACACATACAAATCAAGCCTCATAATCAATTCAACATTGCTTCGCAGCCCAGAGCCCACATCAAAAAAAGCAAATCCCTATAGCATAAAGCGTACCAATTAACCTAGACTCGGCATCGGGCAAGTCCAACAAGCGATTTGTGCCATGCAAACGGCGCAACGCATAAATACTAAAACGTTAAGTGTTTCCATCCCATCATTGTAAGGTGTTTATGAAAAATATAATTTTTTTTATTCCAATGTTTTTATTTATTAGTGCATGCTCAAGTATGTCGCCAATTCAAAAAGAAAGTGAAAGCACGTCACATTTTGACGGGGCTGTATATGAAGGGAAAGATTTCTATATTTCAGATGAAGAGATTCAAGGGGAAAGATATAGAATTTTTCATCAGGCATCTACTGGTTTTAGTGGAACATCAGGAATTAGAAGTTCGGCTACTAAAAGAGCAGATGATTTTTGTCGAAAAAAAGATCGTAATAAAAATATGTTAACCGTATCAGAACACACTGCGGCACCACCATATATCCTTGGCAACTTTCCAAGAATAGAAATAATTTTTGTATGTGTTGATAAAGAAGCAACTCAAACAACTCTTGCGGCGACTGATAAATATGATCGTTTAACCAAAATTAAAGAACTTTTAGATAGTGGCGTTTTAAGTCAGGAAGAATTTGAAACAGAAAAGAAAAAAATACTGGCTGAGAAATAACACTTATCAAGTTGCTTAAAGGGACTGCTAACAGTTGGCTGCTGTTCGTTCCTCACGCATTTTAGCCAACTATTATCAGCAGCTTAGCAAGGCGTTGAACTAAGCCGCTGCGCGGAGCCAACAGAGGCTTCAATTGAGTGTATAACCCTCATTGAATCAGCCAAGCTTAAAGATGTATGATAGGAAAATACGATGAAAAGGAATTTCAATGAAAAACTTACCCACTACTCGATATCAACTGACTCAAAACTGCTCTGTAGCCCAGAGCCAGCATCAAAAAAAGCAAATCCCTACAGCATAAAGCGTACCAATTAACCTGAACTCGGCATCGGCCAAGTCCAACAAGCGATTTATGCCTTGCAAATAGCGCAACGCATAAATACTAAAACGTTATGTGGTTTGCCTTGTGGCTGTGAAGGAATAACGAATAATAATTCGATAATTACCCAGATGGAGAATGAAGATGAGTAAAGCAATATTACTACCTTGTGCAGATGGTTCGGACAGACAGTGTCATGGGAAAGTCGAAGCAGAACAGTACAGTGATAGCTATTTTAAATTAACACCAGAGCAGCGAGAGGAAGTTGAGGATATTGCTGAAAATTATACGAGAGACGATGGGAATTTTGAAGAAGAAATCGATGGTATATGGGTAGAGATCATTCCTGTTACTTGCGGTGCTTGCGGTAGTGATTATTCTCGTGATGATGAAGGAAACATCCTTGATTAGACTCAATTAGTAAGAATGAGTAAATATTCCACACATAACAAGTTGCTGCACTAGGACTCGATACAGTTGTCGCGGTTTTTGCTAAAACAAAAGACAGCAAAAACAGCACCAACTTACTTGCCGGTGAGCAAGGCGTTAGGCAATATAGGGAATCAGGCATTGACGGAAATAGAATTACTTATTAAGGCTGTTGAGTCGCTAAAACCAACAGAAAATGTTTTCAAGGACTACGTATTTCCTGTTGTTGCTCCATTTTTAGCTACACTTTTGGGTGCATGGGCTGGCTACTCAGCATCAGTAAGAAAGCAGAACCGTGATAATCATGTGCAAAAGCTTCATGCCCTCAATAAACTGCTTTTACAGGCAGAAAGTTGCTTTCGCTGCTTAGAAGCGATTAAAGATAATTATTCCGAATCCATAGATTCTACCCCCCTGAGAGGAATGTCTTTCGGGCCATTAGTTCTTGATTACGAAAGAGCAGACACTGATGTATCAGGCTTGGTTTTTCTGACAAAATCATTTTCTGGAAACACTAAGAGTGTTGCCGAAAATCGATTGGCTTTTAATAACTTACCCCGCATCAAGCAAATATTTCACAACTACAATCAAGTATTAGCTATATGGGAACAACGAAATATTGAGGTAAAACCAATATTTGAGAAGTTGCGAAAGGATGCTAAGGCGGGTGTCGTTGAAGGTGATATTAACGATTTATTTAAAAAAATAGAAAAAGAAGATGTTGCAGTTGTTTGTCACTTATCTGAAAACGCATTTAAGCTTACAGATGCAGGATTAAAAGAGCTATTGGGATTAATGCAAGAATTACCCGATTTAGCTAAAGGTTGCTTTAAAGAAAGTTTTTTAAAAGAGGAAGGCGGCATTATCGGTTACCTTAACGAACCGTCTGTAACAGGCAAGATACTAAAAAAAGTTCCGGACATTGATGCTGAAACATCTATCAGGGTGTTCGGTGCCGACATATCAGCCTAACAAGGCCACCAATTTGACCGCCTTACGCTGCGCTTCAAGCAGCAAATTATGGCGGCGTTAGGTGCACTCAATAAATACGAGATCTCATGGATAAAAGGTATCAAGTTTTTGTAAGCTCAACATATGCTGATTTGAAAGAGGAAAGGCAGCATGTGATTCAAGCTCTTATGGAAATGGACTGTATTCCGGCAGGAATGGAGCTCTTTCCTGCTGCTGATGAAGAGCAATGGGAGTTTATTAAAAAAGTAATCGATGATTGCGACTACTATTTACTTGTTATAGGTGGGCGTTACGGTTCGACAACAGATGATGGGATTAGCTATACCGAAAAAGAATTTAATTACGCTGTTGAACAAGGCCTTAAAGTTGTTGCTCTAATTCATGGTGATCCAGACGACATTCCCTTTGGTAAGTCGGAGAAGGACCCAGAACTTAGAGAAAAACTCTTAGCTTTTAAAGACAAAGTTATGACGGGGAGATTGGTAAAATTTTGGCAAGCAGGTTCTGAGCTTCCAGGTCTTGTAGCACTTAGCTTAACTAAAACTATAAAGATGTACCCTGCCGTTGGTTGGGTAAGAGCTAATCATGTAGCAAATGAAGACGTTCTCTCTGATATTAATAAACTAAGAAAGGAAAATTCTGAACTTCAATATGCAGTAAACGAACTTGGTAGCCAACAAATTTTGGCCATTGAAGGAATTGCAGATATTGATTCTGAATTTACTATCAATGGTTCCTACTACACCAAGCAGTCTGGTTATTCTGGTAGCACTAAATATTCATTTTCCTCCACCATAACATGGAGGGATTTGTTTGCTCTTATATCTCCTTATCTTGTTGAGAATCCGAATGACGGTATTGTTAAAAGCAAATTAGCATCTAGCTTGCTAGAAAGAGAAGGAAAGTCCGGAACGACTATAAGCATTAATGATCAGAAATTTAAAACTGTCACGATTCAGTTAGAAGCATATGGACTAATCACTACGTCTTATAACAAAACTACCCAAGGTGGTATGGCTTTGTTTTGGAGGCTGACTAGAAAAGGAAAGCAGTTAATGATGGAAAGCAGAGTGATAAAGTAAATGCACCTAACAAATAAGGATAGGCCGCGCGAAGCAGCGTCCTATTACGCGAGCGTTGAACTAAGCCGCAGCGCGGTGAAAAAATAACGGGTGGCAATATTAAGCTTTAAATACTAAAACGTTATATTTTGAGGAGGCTTCATCATTTTTAATCATATAAGCTCAAAGCATTACCTACTGTTACTTTTTTTACTGCTTATAGTAACTGGTTCCCCAATTGTTTTTTACGCTCTCAATGTAGATGGTGGATTATCATCTATACCTAAAGATTGGGGCGCATTTGGTTCTTATTTAGGCGGTACTACATCAACATTCATTGGCTCACTTTCATTTATAGCGATATTAATCACAATCAATATCCAAATGAGAGATAGTAGGTTTAATGTTTTCTCTCAAAAACGGAAAGGTTATTTAGATAATATTGATTTGCTTATACGTGAATTAGAAGAAAGGTACCAGTATTCAATTCTACAAGATAAAACTAATTTAAGTGTTTCTAAGTTTACTTCGAAGATAGATGGTAAAGGTGATATTTCAGCTGAAGGTCAGTTGGTGATAGAAAAGGAAATCGTAGATATGGAAGTAGCTTTACTAAAAAGAAAAGCTACTTTTGTAGAAATGGTCACGGAATATACCACTTTGATGCTAGATATTTCCGATCCTAGGGTTGTTACAGATAAAGAGTTAGACTACATATATTTAGATGGACGAAGTAAAATTCATAATAAAGAGAGTGATAACAAAATATAACAAACGACTATGGCGTCAATAACTTATTTTTACCTGTATTCTCATCCCACATGACGCCATCCCTTAGCATCGAATTAAGGATGACTACCATCTTTCGGACGCATGAAATAATAGCCACTTTCTTGGGCTTTCCTTGCCCAAGTAGTCGCTGATATGCGGCTTTAAACACAGGGTTACACTGCATAGCCGACATCATTGCCATGTATAAAACTGTTCAATCAATGCAAATCACTTAACCGATAACTTCTAAATCAAATCTAGAAATTATCGGTTTTACATATCACGAAAACCCAAACACCTCAACGCCATATGTGGCGTAAAAGACGCCATATATGGCGTGTTTGCGGCCCTTAAAAACGGGTATATTTGGAAATAACATGGCCACCCATCCCAAGCGGCTAAATAACGAACAATAAACTACGCTTTATTTACTCTTCCTAAATGGTAATTGAAGATGGCCAGACCAAGACAAACAATCGTTAGTTTAGAAGATACGCCTTATTATCACTGCTGTTCACGTGTGGTGCGTAAGGCTTTTCTGTGTGGTATCGATAATTCAACAGGTGAGAATTTTGAGCATCGGCGTGAATGGGTTGATTCACGCATCCTTGAACTTGCCACCATTTTTGCCATTGATATCTGCGCCTACGCAGTGATGAGCAATCATTTACATGTCGTCGTTAAAGTCGATGCCGCTAGAGTGAAACACTGGTCAGATAAAGACGTGTTGGTTCAGTGGCACAAAGGCTTTAAAGGGACATTACTGACGCAGAAATTTGTTAAGGGGGAAGACTTAAACGAATTTGAACATAACACCGTGAATGATTGCATTACCCAATATCGACAACGCTTGGTTGATATCAGTTGGTTTATGCGCTCTTTGAGTGAGCCGATTGCCAGACAGGCCAATAAAGAAGATAAGTGCACAGGCAGGTTTTATTCTCCGTCATCCATGGAGCTCACCCTTCGGGCCAGCTAAAGCTGTTCAAATTCATTCCCGATGAATTTGTGGGAGGGGCGGTTTAAATCCCAGGCGTTACTCGACGAAGCAGCTGTTCTGAGCTGTATGGCCTATGTCGATTTAAACCCTATTAGAGCCCAAATGGCCACCACACCAGAAACCTCAGACTACACCAGTATTCAACGTCGAATAAATTCAGCAAAAAAAGGTGAACAACCAATAGCGTTATTTCCTTTTGTGGGCAATGAACGTGTAAACATGCCTAACGGATTAATGTTTAGTGTAAAAGACTATATTGTGCTGGTTGAAGATACCGGGCGAATTATTCGAGAGGATAAACAGGGTGCAATTAGTTCAAGCAGCCAAGCTATTCTTAATAGACTAAACATACCTGCCGAGAACTGGTTAAAAATCACTACAGAGTTTGGGTCATTATTCAAAGGTGCGGTAGGGGCGTTACCTGCCTTAACAGCATATTGTGAGCATCTAGAGCGAAAGCGACGCCAAGGCGCATCAAACTGCCAGCGTTGGTTGTGTGCCTAAGCGCTAACTCTTAACTCCATAACACCACTTTCCACTTGATTGATATCAAGCTTTCCTGCTGCGTTAAATCGACCATATTACTGATGAATTGGCCATCGAGTGCTAATTTGTTAAACCATCCTGTTGAATTTGCTCGATGATAAAATTATACAAAGTGATCGCAACTCAAATAGAAAGGGGTTATGTTGATACTTCAAAAAATGGGTGGCTCTGTATTTCCACTTTATGCATAAGTGAACCATCGGTATTTAATATGGATGAAAAATATATTTTCGGTTTGGTTGGTATCGTTCTTGGTTCTTTGCTAAGTGCAATATTCTCTGTTGTCAGAGAACTGTATGCTGAAAACAGATCGAAAAAAAAAGAAGCGGAGTATTTGGCAATCAGAATGATCTGCGTCTTTGATTCTTTCATGGAAGGGTGCGCTTCTGTCGTTGGTGATAACGGCTTATATCATGGTCAAACAGATGCTGAGGGGTACTCAAGGGTTCAAGTAACTCCTCCACAGCTTGACGTTCAGCTGGAAGATGTAAACTGGAAATCATTCCCCCCTGAATTAATGTATGAGATTCTTTATTTTCCAAATCTCATAAAAGATGCCGTGAGCTATATTGACAGTACGTTTGAGCATGTGGCATCTCCGCCAGACTACAGTGAAGGGTTTGAAGAAAGGCAATATCAATACTCCAAGCTTGGGATTATGGCCGCTGAGTTAACTACAAAACTCAGGGAAAAATATAAAATCCCAAAAAATCACATTTCTAGCTGGGATATAGTTGAATATATGCATGAAGAGAAAGATAAAATAAATCAGCTTCGCTTAATGAAAGAGGCAGAACACAAAGCTATGTTCGCCATAGTAAATGCATAACAAACACATCAAAAATCGCTCCACTTCGTGTGCGGGACGTCGCTGACGCGCCGCCTTTTATATGGGCGTTGAGGCTGTAGAATTACTTTTTTTAGAAAAACAGTCTGTTTTATGGTTTCCAAAAATGCATTACCGAGTGTCTTAAAAGCGCTTAGGATTGATTTGAGGAGCTCATTTTTTAAGTGAATTTGACTGTTAGAGTTATTCTACAGTCCCGTTAGCTTTATCAAGTCTCAGTCAAGGATCGGGGTATATTAATGATTAAAGAAATAACCAACTCGTTTAAGGCGGCTCTTTATCAAAGGGTAAGTAGTCCTCTTTATGGAACTTATATTTTTTCATGGATATTATATAACTGGCTAATAGTTTTACCTTTTATTTTTGGGTCAAAAGTATTTGATGAAAGAATGAGTAATTTTAAATTAGCTATGGCACCATCAGATGATGGTTTTTATACTCAACATTATTAATACCAATGCTAATTACAGGTGTTATTTTACTCCTTCAACCAATCCTTCAACGATTTCATTTTATTTATACAGAATGGAATAAAAGTGAGGGCCTTAAGAAGAGATCAATTTAGTAGTGAAACGATGTTAACTCTGGAACAAAGTAATGAACTAAGATCTTCAGTACAGAAAGTTCAGCAATTCCACCAAGAAGTATTAAAAATAAAGACGAGGAAATTTTAGAATACAAAAATTAGCAACACTGAAAGAAGAGGCTTTGGCAAAACAAAACGCTAATAACATAGAGTTAATAGAAAAAGCATCACAAGCCGAAAGTGCAAAATCTGAATTAGCAACCGAAGTCGCAAATCAAAAAGTGGAAAAGCAAAATTTGAAGCGAAATATAAACGTCTTTCAGCAATATTTTATAAACAAAGGAAAAGCAAATTTCATTAAGAAATAAATTTAATGTTAATGGATGGTTTGCTAATAAGCAGCTCGTTACTGAATTCCTAGACTTATTAACTTTGGTGATGATTATAGACTCAAGGAAAATGTGAAGTATATAGAAAATATGTTATCAATTTCAACCACTCAAGATTGGATAGATTCTTGTCATAGATTAATAATCGAGGGTTTTTCAAATAGTTGGAGTTTTAATATGTCTGATGCATATTTTGATGAGCTAATTCGACCATATTTGAGTTCATTTAATGCTGAAAACTTAAAACTTTTATTATCTATAATGAATACTAATAATCAAATAAATGGTAGAAATAGAGCCGAATCGGACTTCTTAGAAGTTAACGCTGCTGTGAAGTTGAAGGCCGCATAAAGCTGCGAAATATGGCCACCCACGATTATTTGTAGCATAAAGCGTACCAATTAACCCGGACTAGGCATCGGCCAAGTCCAACAAGCGATTTATGCCTTGCAAATAGCGCAACGCATAAATACTAAAAGTTAGGCATCTTTACATATTACGGTTACCAATTTAAGGATAATTTATGGCCAAGAATGATGTGCTCTTAATTGATGGAATAGTTGATGAAAGAGTTGAGATACAGTTACCATCTTCTCGTCGTGACGAGGCTTTTGAATACTTAGCTTTTGAACAAATATTAAAAGATTTCGATTTGTCGAGAGAGGAGATTGAAAGTGGGTCAGTCGATGGTCGTAATGATGGCGGCATAGATGGATTTTTTATTTTCGTGAATGGCCACCTACTGGTGGACCCTCAATCTTTTATATGGCCTAAATCTGGCGCACAGCTCGAGGTTTGGATTATTACTTGTAAGTTACATGATACGTTTAAACAAGCTCCCTTAGATAATTTAGTTGCCAGCGTTTCTGAATTGTTTGATCTTGGATTAGCAAAAGAAGAGTTAAAAGGTGAATATTCTGAAACGATATTAAACTGTCGAGAAAATTTAAAATTTGCATACAGAAAGTTATCAGCCAAAATGAGTGATTTCTCTTTGAATTACTCTTATTCCTCTAGAGGTAACTCTGCAACCGTTGGTGAATCAATCATTGCTAGGGCTGAACAAATAAAATCAATTAGCCATGATTTTTTTGGTAATGTAAATGTCGATTTTAATTTTCATGGTAGTGCTGAGTTAGTAGAGCTACACCGAAAAATACCAAATTTTTGTTTAGAATTACCCTATTCAGAGGTTCTTTCGAGGGGCGAAAGGTATGTACTTTTAGCAAATTTAAAAGATTATTATGGTTTCGTAACTGATGATAATAAGCTAAGGAGATACCTATTTGACTCAAATGTTAGGGACTTCATGGGTATCAATAGGGTCAACGAAGATATTAAGTACACTCTTGAGAATGAAGAGTCTCCTGATTTTTGGTGGTTAAACAATGGTGTAACCATATTAGCAACGTCTGCCAGTTTAGTCGGTGGTTCAATTCAGTTACAAGATATTCAGATAGTTAATGGTTTACAAACTACCGAATCGATATTTAACCACTTCAATGCTGGAAATAATGATGCTAAGAATCGCTCTGTTTTAATTAAAGTAATCGTTTCCCAAGATGAGAATATTAGGGATACGATTATCCGAGCAACAAATAATCAAACAAGTGTAGAATTGTCTTCACTTCATGCTACAGATAAGATACAAAGAGATATTGAGGATATTCTTGAAATAAACGGGTATTTTTATGAAAGAAGAAAGAATTATTATTTAAACTTAGGTCACTCTATTTCAGAAATAATCACACCATTATCCCTTGCTTCTGGTTTTGTAAATCTTATATTGAAGTCACCTCAAAAAGCAACAATTCTTAAATCAAAGTTTATGCGTTCGGATGAATCTTATGAAATGGTTTTCTCAGATAAAACGTTATTATCTGTGTGGCCAAAGATAGCATTTGTTATTAAGTATACAGATGAAGTCTTAGAGGAAATCAGACCTATTGGTAAAAATGTTACAGAACGATTTTTAAAACGTTGGAGACAAATAACTAGTTTTATAGCCATCGCAAGAATATTTAATACTTTTGATTTCAATGCAAAAGATATATCACAGTTGGATACCGATAAATACACTAAAGAGCTAATTGTATCTACTTGGAAGTTTTTTGTTTCTGTTAAACCAGACTCAATAAGTGGTAATGGCTGGAGAAAGAAAAGTTTGTATATAGACCTTTGTAAGGAAGCTACTACCCAATTTAGTCTAAACGGATTTGAGAGAATAAAGGATACCATCAAATTTCAAGAAAGTGGGCCAAGTAAATTGGAAAATAAAAGTAAAGATGCAGTAAAAGTGAGCATGGATTTTGCGTTAAGAGTTCATGAGTTACTACCTCCGCAACCATGGAAGCCCGGCGGCCAACATCCTGTAATAAAAGAATTAAAATGTTCTTCTAGAGAGTACTCTCAAGCAGTAAGTCTCCTCGTTGAAGAAGGGTTAAGGAATAACCAGAAAGACGGTGTTGTGTATGATCAAGAAGGAAATGTACTTTGTTTCGACCCTGAAAGAGTCGATCCTGAAACCATGGAGCTAATTGATGCCTAACAAGAAATAAAACAAGTACTTAAAACAGCTTGCTGTTTTAAGTACCTCAAACATTTTAGCAAACAATTTGAAGCCTGTTAATTAGGCGTTAATCTCAATTAAATATAGTTCGCATAATGTGATTTAGCATGTTAAATCCTAGTGGCTTAACTTTTTTCTATTAATAAGTTTGCCGATAGCTTGTGCACCATTTCTTATTTGCAGCAACTCACTTAGCCGATAACTTTTAAATCTAGGTTAAGAAATATCGGTTTTACATATCACGAAAACCCAAACACCTCAACGCCATATGTGGCGTAAAACACGCCATATATGGCGTGTTTGCGGCCCTTAAAAACGGGTATATTTAGATATGCTTGATACTACTACGTAACTGGCTTTGCTTCCTCTCTCGTTACATCCTCGCCGTTGGGCTCCTTTATAGGAGCCCATTTTTTTACTCGTTATTTGGTGAACACATGATCCGTAAAAAGGTGTATATCGCTGGGCCTATGTCTGGTTTGCCAGATTGCAATCGGCACGCGTTAAACTTGGCAGCACAAGTGCAAAAGTCGTTAACAAAAGCTAAAAGTGCCACCCAACCTAATAAGATTACACTTTAGACATTAGAAAACCTTATTATGAAAATAACGTAAGGTGTAATTGTAGAGCTGATGGTTTGACCTGATTTTGACCTGATTTTGACCTGATTTTGACCTGAGTTTGAAAGTGACAATAGTATTCATGAGTTGTCTTTAGACACAAAAAAGCCTGTAAACAGTTGATGAATACAGGCTTTTCTATTTTAGATTTGGTCGGTATGAGGAGATTTGAACTCCTGACCCCTGACACCCCATGACAGTGCGCTACCGGGCTGCGCTACATACCGAATTTCTTGCTAGTGTTTCACAATGTTAATGCGTCAAATATTCATCTTCAGCAAGATTTGCAAAACATCACTTAGTTAGTCTATTAGCTTTTGGGTGACTAAGTGAATAAGCACTTTATCAACTGTAATTAACTAGTGCAAGTAGTTAATTATCAGCCGTTTATCAATTGATTATAAAATATCCATTTGCTGAAAAGCCTAGATTACTCATTATCGAAATATACCATTAAGATTAAGGATCTGGTCGATAATGAAGGGACTATAGATTGTGAATGCGCCCACTGAGGTTATTGCACACACAATCAATAGTGTTAACTATTGATTGAAGAGCCTACGACCTTCGCGCATCACTTGGATCAATTCTGGCGCACTCAACTTTTTGTCCAAGCGTTTGTTATAGTCTAAATCGTAGATGCGGTATTTGCCGAAACGATCTAATACGGTTATCTCTGATTTTTGATAAATGGCAAAGCGGCGGCTGTCGCCAATATATACCCAGGTTTCATTGTTAGGCTCAAGTAAACCGCGGCCCGAGCTGTAATCTGTGCTTGGGTTCGTGCAGCCTAAAACATGGCTAAGCAAGGTTGGCGCGATGCCATAATGGCTGGTGCGGTAGTTGATTTTATTACTGTGACTATTTGGCCAATGAATGATGAGTGGCACGTTGACATTATCTGGCGATAAATTACTGCGAGCATCATTAGTGTTGCTGGTAAATACTTGGCCGTAAGTGCCGGTGATCAGCACGACGGTATCATCACTGACGTTATCGAGTAGAGTAGCCAGCTGTTGGTCAATAAAGTTAAGTGATTGACGATATTGATTAAACAATACTTTTTGTGCCGGCTTTAATGCCACGTGAGGTTTAACGGTTTGCACGCCTAGAAAACCAACGGGGGTGTCGTAGTCTTTTGGTGCAGTAAGGTTCACTAGGGTAAACCACGGTTGTGTTTGGTTAAGTTGCCATGCATTTACTGCATTAATAGTGTTGATGTCGGCATCGGCGCTGCCATTTCTACCTTCACTGGTGTGCATGTGTATATCGTTAAACATGGCACTATTGGCAATATATTCATCACTTTTAGGCGCAAACATAGCCAATTGATAGCCTTGCTGCGTAAGAATGTTGGTTAAGATCGGGCTGGTGCTATCAAACTCTTTACGATCGCTATAATTGCCTTGTAAACCATACATTAAGGTAAACATGCTGGTTTCAAAGTCAGTGCCACCAGTATAATGGTTCATAAAGCGCTGATTTTGAATACGGTATTGGCTTAAAAACGGCATGGTGACCTTGTCGACCATGTCTGCGCGAAGGCTGTCTATGCTAATGACAAGAATATTTGGCTGGCTGTCTGCAGTACATTGCATCGGGCTGATGGGATAGCTCAGATTGCGTGATTTAGTATTGCGATATTCAGTTGACTGCATGCTGCTGTCAATGCCATGGTTTTCCATAAATGATCGTGCTGTTGCAGGGTATGACACTGGGTATGCATCGTCAAAACGGGTGATTTCGGTTATGTTTGTAGCATCGGCCCAAATATGCAATAAATGGCTGCTGACAAAGCAGATACCAACAAACAGTACGACTTTGTTGCCCCATTGTTTTTTCTGAATTTTGTCGATGCGTTTCCACAAAAAATTGGCAACCGTGAGTTCAACAACCACAATAGCAATAGGGGTAATAATGTATGAGGTACTGTGTAATAGGGCGTTGAGGTCTTGCCAGGCTAAATCGAAGGCAAAGGGGCTTAAGTGGATGCCGTAGTCATCATAAATAATAGTGTCATACAGCAGAGCATATAATCCCATTGAGGCGATAAATGCAGCAAAACCGCGTAAAATTTTAGAATAAGGGAGTAATAAGGTAATCGGGAAGATAAAAATTAAGTAAACGATAAAGGCTAAAAACGTAAAGTGACCAATGGTACTGATGGCAAGATATGACCAACCAATAACGGATTCTGGGTAGCCCACACTGCCAATATATCGAGCGCCAATTAACATCGCCAATATGCCATTAAAGAAGGCAAACCAGTGACCCCAATTAACTAAGCGTGACACTTTATCACGCGTCATTTGCTGCTTTTTACGCTCGATCATGTTAACTCGTATTCCTGCATTATTATCAAAGACTATTCTCAGTGTAACTGATTGTTAGCCTTAGCGATAAAAATTTATTGAGTCGATTACTTAACCGACTGTGTTAAGGCTTTGGCAAATTGCTCCGCGACTTTTTGACGTGATTCACCTGGGACTTTTTGCTCGAGTAAATGCGTCACGCAGTTACCTAATACCATTAGGCTTAAATCGGTGGGGGCTTGATGCTTAGCGAGAACTGCAAGCAGCTCGCTGATAAGTGCTTCAACTTGAGTGTTTGTGTATTTAGATTGAATTGCCATAGTCAGAAAACGTCAATAAAGAATGAATTAGCTGCACATAATAACGGATTTAGTCGTCGCTCGCCTCAAGTTTTATTCGGTCTATGTAAGGAATATCGTAAACCCTGTTCGATTTACACGCTTGGTCTGATATCATTCTTTCATAAATTATCATCTGCGACAGACTAGGATTAACAAGGCTTATGAGCATTAGGATTGAGCAAGCAATTATTCACGAAATCTCTCAAGACAGTCAGGGGGAAATGCGCTGTCGTTTACGCCCGCAACCGTTGTTTAATACTCACGCTGTTGAAACCATGTTAGAAGAGTTACATCAAACCTTTACGGGTAAAGCGGGTAAGGGGTTTGGTTTTTTTGGTACCAGTGGTGATGATGGCGAAGCCAATGATGCTTTTTCTAATGCTCTGACAGGATATCGCAGTGGCGATTTAGGCTTTGTTGAATTTAGCGGCCAAGCGAGCCAATTATTACAGCAAGAACTGGCCAAGTACGATTTTAGCCAAGGCGGTTTTTTATTGATGTCTTGCTACACCAGCATGACGAGCGATTATTTGTTTGTGGCGCTATTAAGCGCGAAGTCGTCGATGACGGTGTTAGATGATATGGAATTGTCGCAAAACAACCATTTAGATTTAAACAATATTCAACTAGCCGCGCGAATTGATTTAACCGAGTGGCAGGCAGATAAAAGCTCTCGTAAGTATATTTCGTTTATTCGTGGCCGCGCGGGCCGTAAAGTGGCTGACTTCTTTTTAGATTTTATGGGCTGTGTCGAAGGCGTTAACATCAAAGCGCAAAACAAAACCTTGATCCATGCGGTTGAAGATTTTGTGTCGGGCAGTGAGTTAACCAAAGATGAACGCCAAGAGTGTCGCAATAAAGTGTTTGAATATTGTTCTGAACGAGCGGATTCAGGGGATGCGATTGAAGTAAAAGATTTAGCCGACGAGTTAGCCGACACGGGTATGGATTCATTTTACGATTTTGCTTGTGGCGGCAGTTATGAGTTAGATGATGAGTTTCCGGCAGATAAAGCCAGTTTACGTAGCTTGAAGAAGTTTTCAGGTACCGGCGGCGGGGTGACATTGAGTTTTGATAGTGGGCATTTAGGTGAGCGGGTTATTTATGACCCGATATCTGACACTCTTTTGATTAAAGGTGTGCCGGCCAATTTGAAAGACCAATTGGATCGTCGTTTAAAAGGCGATTAAGTTAATTTTAACCGGTTATATGTTGTTTATGTATTTTAATCGCGCCCTATTTGGGCGCTTTTTTATGAGCGAAGATACTGACACCAAGTCATGTAAGTCTAACTCGGGTTATGTTTTGTTGAATGTGCGAGCAACTGAGGCTGATGTTAGGTATTTTAGGTATTACTTCACGAGTGATGTTTCCGTTGAGTGGTGCGATGCGTTACGCTAATGAGTAGTAAAAAGTATGCCAACTATTTACCTCAATACACTTAACCGTATCGCTGGATAAGCGTTGAGGTTACTTATAGTTAGACAGTGTAAGTCAGTCTGAACTGATCACTGTGATGTTAGAATTTATGTAACTGTTTATATAATTGGTACGATTTTTGGCGCTATTGAACATTTTACTTTTCATTCATTGGTAGTTGGGTAAACTAGCGCCACTTTTTGAGTGTTTATGTTTGTTATGCTTTGTATGGCCTAACAGACTTTGGGGGAGCGATGATCACTGCATACGCCTATCAAAATAGAGAATTAATCACCACCGAATTGAAGGTTGGCGATAAAGTGCCCGAGTCGACCTTGTGGTTAGATTTATTAAAACCCGACGACGAAGAGCGCAAATGGTTGAGATTATTTTCTGCTGAAGAAGTCCCTGATGAAGAAGATATAAATGAAATTGAAGCCTCAGCGCGTTTTTATCAGAACAAAGATGGTTTACATATTAACTCGTTGTTTCCACAGCGAGTGAGTTCAGATGTACGTGCTGTGAACGTGTCATTCAACTTGCGTGAACGTTTTTTGCTGACATTACGTGAAGAAGATGTGGGTCTTATCCGTTTATTACGTAATTACTTACGTTTAGGCCGCTTGGATATTACGACTCCACAGGGGTTATTGTTAGAGTTGTTTAATTTAAAAGTGGATTATCTATCTGACTTAATTGAAGACGTGTACAGCGTATTAGAAAATGTCGGCGAGCAAGTGTTTAATGACGAAGAGCTTGATGACGTGTTTAAACTGATCATCTTGCAAGAAGATTCTAACGGTAAAATTCGGTTAAGTTTATTGGATACTCAGCGTTCACTTCGTTATATGCAACGTTATTACCGAGACAGTTTATCGGATGACAATTTAAAAGATATTCGTGAGATGTTATCGGATATTGAATCATTGATGCCACACAGTCAGTTTATTTTCGACAAGTTACAGTTCTTGTTGGACGCGGCTATGGGCTTCAGTGGTTTACAACAAAACAAAATTATTAAGATATTTTCGGTATCGGCAGTGGTGTTTCTTCCGCCTACATTGATTGCCAGCAGTTATGGGATGAACTTTCATATTTTGCCTGAACTCGATTGGCGATTTGGCTATCCGATGGCGGTCGCATTAATGCTTGCCAGCGCGGCGGGAACGTACTTTTTCTTTAAACGAAAAGGTTGGTTATAGCAGCAATCTATCTGACAAGATTAACGCCATCAATTGTTGTCAGTTGATGGTTTTTTTATACCCAAAAATAACGGAAGTGGGTATTTAGTTATCTGAATTGACCTTAAGACCATTATTGTTTAATTGGACTCAATAACCCCCAAAAGCCACGCCTTACTTCAATATTATGGTGGTGTTATATTGATCTTTCATTGTTAGATAAGGGCCTGACGGAAAGCCGTAATACTTAACATCAACTCAGAATAAGAGCTGAAATAGGTTGTTTTATAACCGTTTATAATTCCACGTTGAGGTTATTTAGTTTGCAACGTTGAAATGAGCCAGTGATTAACAAAAACAGCGTTATTTCTCTAGCCCACTAGTTTTGGCCAATACCTACGCTAATTTTTTCTCTAGGATTTAAGTATTTATGGATTTTTTCAGGCAATGCTGCGGCAGGTAGACTGCGGACAATACTCAGGCCTTCATCTTGTAAGCTAATGATGGGGGCTAAATCTTTGGGTACCAGTTGATCGTAAACCACAATATTAGGGCACAACAGCTTCTGTAAATTTACCGACATAACCATCGCAAATTGGCCACTGGATAACTCAATAATACTGCCAGGCGGGTAAACACCTAATATTTTGATTAGTTTACTAATGTATTCAGTATTTAATTTACCTTTATAATTTTTATACAACAACCCCAAGGCGATACTGGGCGGTTTCCCCTTGATTTGGTTGGTTCCATTACACAGGTTGTCGTATTCATTAACCACCGCGATCAACTGTGACAGCTTGTCTAACTTGTCGGCTTTGAGCCCTTGTGGGTAGCCACTGCCATCTAAAAACTCGTGGTGATTAGCGATTAACGGTTTGGCTTCATCCGGAAAACTGTCAGCCAGTTTTAAAAAGTTAATACCCATCAGCGGATGTTGTTTAATAAAATTTTGTTCAGGTGTGGTTAGCGCCAGTCGTTTATTGAGGATATTGCTGGGTACTTTTAATTTACCTATATCGTGAAATAACCCACCAATACCAATAATTTCAACTTCTTCGCGACTCCAGCCTAGCTCTTTTGCGGTTAACATACTTAACATGGCGACGTTGAGTGAATGGTGATAAATATGCTCATCATTTTTAGCATCGCCCATTAAATGCAAGGCTAAATTGTCGCTATTAAGTAGCATGTTGGTCATGTTGCTGATGAGGTCTTTCACTTCACTGACCGCATTGAGTGGCCGGCTACTGATTTTAGAGACCATTGAACGCATCATCGACACTGAGCGATTAAATTGTTGTTCGGTTTTCTTTAAATCTCGTTTAAGCTTTTGTTGCTCATCTATTTTGGCCGACTTCTGGCTGATCATTTGTTCTTTTAGTGCGTTTAGGGCCTGCTCGTCGGGTTTTGGAATGTTGGCATTCTGGGACGTTACAGGTTCAACATCACTCTTTTCGGGATCAAAAAAAACATCTTTTAGACCTAAGCCTTTGATAAGTTCGATTTGTGCCGCGTCTTTAATTTTAAAACTGCTAAACAGGAAAGGGTGGTCTTTCCAGGAAATCGGCAAGCGGATAAAGGTACCAACTTGTAATTGTTCAACAGAGATTTTTTGGTTTTTTTTCATATTCAATCGATAGTTACTTTGAAGAACAATGAGCTATGTTATGCATTGCCCTTTACAGGCACTTAAATTGCGTGGCAGCATACTACTATAAATTTATTAACAATAGTTACTCCCTATGGATTTTATTGAAGTATATCCCAATGCGATAAGTAATGATTTATGCGATCGCTTAATTGCGGCATTTGAAACGCATCCGAGTGTGGGTCCTGGCCATACGGGTGCTGGTGTCGATACCGAAAAAAAACGCAGCCGTGATTTAATGTTAGATGCTTGTGATGATTTAGCCGAATTAAAAAACGAACTATTAGCGGCGACGTTTACTCACATCAGCAACTATTTTACTCAGTATTCATTAACTTTAATGGGGGCGGTGTCAGTGCAAGTGACTGATGAAAACGGTCAACCACAAACCTTAACACCTGATAATTTTGCGGCATTGGGTCAACCAAGGGCGGCGGCGTTAACTAAGTACCTGTATCGCAGTGGTACCATCAATGTGCAGCATTATCAGCAAGGTGTTGGTGGCTATCCACATTGGCATTCAGAGCAGTTTCCACAGAATGGCCATAATGAAGCACTTCATCGGGTGGTGTTATATATGTTTTATCTCAATGATGTGGAAGTGGGGGGTCAAACGGAGTTTTACTATCAGCAACGAAAAATAAGCCCTAAAAAAGGCACCATGGTGATAGCACCTGCCGGTTTTACTCATAGTCATCGTGGTAATGTGCCCATTAGCAATGATAAGTATATTGCCACTTCGTGGGTGATGTTTAATCGTGCCGAGCAGCTTTATGCGCCATTAAGTTAGCGATTACTGTCGGGTAAAGCGAGTGATAGCATTATATGCTTAGATGCTTATACGGATAGGTGTTTAGGTGTTTAGGTGTTTAGGTGCTTAGTTGCTTAGGTGCTTAGGCTTATACGGTTAGCGCCACTTGCACTTGATTACCCAGAGTTGATAACGGCACTGGTAAGTGATGTGACAAAATAGGATCCTCTTTAATGACTAATATGCGCATAATTGATCCTTGTTGAACCGTCACTATTTTGAAATTTGTTGTGTTGATATTAGCTGACAAGTTGGTCTGGTTGAGTATTGAAAAGGCTTATAGTGGCCTTTATATAGTGTTTTGTTGCGATAGTGACAATAATCAGCGTTATTTTAACTGCTATTTTGGCTTATGTTTTTCACATTGAATTCGCTTTTCGATGTAATCAAGGATCAGGTACGGTAGAATAGCCGCATTGATAAACTACCGTCCAAGATTGAAATGAAACTAACCCACTTATTATCAGCAAGTTTTTTAAGCTTATTTTCGACGTTTGCATTGAGTGCAACCTTTACCTTTACTGCTATACCCGATGAAGATGAAAGTCAGCTTCGTACTCGCTTTGATAAAGTGGCCGTTTATTTGTCTGAGCAATTGGGCGTGGACGTGAAGTATATCCCGGTAAAGTCTTACTCAGCTGCAGTAACTGCCTTTCGTAATAATCAGGTACAACTTGCATGGTTTGGCGGTTTATCGGGTGTGCAGGCGCGCCGCTTAGTGCCCGGTTCAGAGGCGATAGCACAAGGATTTGAAGATCAGTCTTTCAAGAGTTATTTGATTGCTCATCATTCTACTGACATTACCCCTTCAGAGAGTTTCCCTTTACTCAATGATTATACCTTTACATTTGGCTCTAAAGATTCAACTTCAGGGCGTTTAATGCCGCAGTATTTTATTGAGCGCAACTTAGATAAGCCGATTGAAAAGATTTTCAAACGTATTGGCTTCTCGGGTGATCACAGTCGTACCATTAGCCAAGTTGAAGCCGGTGTATACCAAGTGGGTGCGGTTAATTATAAAGTGTGGGACACAGCCGTTGAAAAAGGTGAGGTTGATACCAGCAAAGTTAAGGTGATTTGGGAAAGCCCTAGCTATCCCGATTATCAATGGACTGTCCGTGCTGGTGTAGATAATGCCTTTGGTGAAGGTTTTAAAGAAAAGTTAACCCAAGTCTTAATTGGGATGACGGATAAGGATTTATTAGCCAGCTTTCCGCGTCAATCGTTTGTACCTGCCCAAAACAAGGACTATGAACCTATTGAGCGTGTCGCGAAAACAATCGGAATGCTTGATTAATGTTGTCGTTGACTGATGTTGATTTAGGTTATAGCCAGAAAATTATTTTACCTAAGGTTAACTTGTCATTTAAAGCAAATGAGCATGTGGCCATTTTAGGCCCTTCTGGCATGGGTAAAACCACGCTGTTGCATTACTTATATCAACAACTGTCTGAGCAAACGTGTTTGTGTTCTCAAGCACAAGGGCTGGTTGATAATTTGTCGATATATCATAATGTGTTTATTGGTGGGTTAGCGCGTTATTCTCGTTGGTATAATTTGGCTAATTTGCTGTTGCCATTTAGCAAACCACAACAACAAATAGCCGTTCTTTGTCAGCAATTAGAGTTAGCGGTGCCGCTGCAACAAAAAGTCAGCGAATTGTCGGGCGGCCAACGTCAACGTGTGGCATTAGCCAGATCGTTATTTCAACAACAAACTATATTTATGGGTGATGAGCCCTTTTCTGCGTTAGACCCATTAATGGGCTTACGATTATTAAGCTTGATTAAGCAAACACATCAGAGTGTGATTTGTGTGTTGCATGATGCCGAATTAGCGTTAGCACATTTTGACCGTATTATCGTGATCAGCGATGGCAAAGTGGCCCTAGATGATAAAGCCGATCAATTATCTCTGGCTTATTTGTCTCAGCATTACGCATTATCTGATGTACCAAAACATGATGTGGCATAAATATGAGCATGTCGATGTTGCTAAGCACATTTTTTATAACCGACTTTTTATCATTCTGTAACAGCCTCTTCTATTATGCCTAAAACCATGACTTTTAGTGGCCGCTCTTTTGTGGGTCACTGGCAGAAAATCACTGTGTTACTTTTATTGATGGTATCTGTGTGTTGGTTTTTTGCTGATACAGAAATCATTGCGCTCGAACCTTGGACTGAGCTTGGGCGTATGATGCAAGGCTTTATTCATCCTGACTTTTTTGCGACAGAGTATTTGCTTGATGCTCTGTGGCAAACCATCAGTTTTGCGCTGCTTGGGATCACGATTGGGTTGCTATTGGGGTTTCCACTGGCATTGTGGTATCAACATCCTTTGATTGCGGCAATGTGTGCATTTATCCGTGCTATTCATGAGATATTTTGGGCGTTGATATTTTTACAAATATTTGGTCTTTCAGCCATTACCGGCATTTTAGCCATTGCGCTTCCTTATGCTGCTACGTTTGCCCGTGTGTTTGCTGATATTTTACAACAAGCGCCAATGCATACCTTATTTTCACTGCCTAAGGGCACCGATAAACTGTCGGCATTTATATATGGTCGCTGGATGCACATGTATCCGCAGATTGTCGATTATATCCGGTACCGTTTCGAATGTGCGCTTCGCAGTAGTGCGGTATTAGGTTTTATTGGCATGCCGACACTAGGCTTTTATTTAGAATCGGCTTTTCGCCAAGGGCATTATCAGCAAGGCGGTGCGTTATTAATCTTATTTGTGCTATTAATCGGAAGTATACGTTTCTGGGCTAAGCCGCTTATGCTTTGGCTGTATTTACCTCTTGCGGTATATTTCTTACCCCCCATACCGGTTATCGACGCGCAACTTATTTGGCGTTTTATCAGTGTTGATGTTTTACCGCCTATGCTGCAAGGGCAAGCCTTCTTAAGCTGGTTTACACCTGATAACCTGTCGAAGGTATTTGACTGGAGTTATAACTTAATAAGCCAGCAAGTCATTCCTGGGATGATTGCTACCTTAGTACTGGCTTTTTGTGCCTTAGGGCTAACTCATATATTGACCATGATATTACTGCCTCTAAACACTCGATTAATGATGCCCAAAGCGGTTATTCTGCTCATGCGTGCTGTGAATTTAATATTACGTTCGCTGCCAGAATATTTGTTGGCCTTTGTGTTTATGATGTTATTAGGACCTTCGATGTTGCCAGCGATTATCGCGTTGGCATTACATAATAGTGGCCTAATGGTCTTTTTAATGGCGCGCCAAGCTGACAAGGTTAGTGTGCCGCTCACTTATCAGCCAAGGGTTGACCAATATAGTTATCTGGTTATTCCTACCATATACCCCCATTTTATGGGATTGTTGTTTTACCGTTTTGAAGTGATTATCCGTGAAACCGCTATTTTAGGTATGCTCGGCGTGATGACGTTAGGATTTTATGTGGACAGTAATTTTTCTGAAATTCGCTTTAGTGGAGCCTTGTTATTATTGGTTTTCACTGCGGGGCTAAACGTCGTAGTGGATTATCTGGCGCGTAGATTATTGCGTTATCCTCAAAATCGTATACAGGCTTGCTAAAATCATTCCATGATGAAGTCGATTGGCTTGATGTTGTTATCGCTAACAACTGATGAATGTGCGAGTAACGTAGCGAATGCTTAATTCGTTTACTCATTAGATGTGAGATGTCATCTGCTTGTGCAAGTTATATCGACAATATGATGTTCAAAATTGGCTAATAATTTGATGGAGAATATTATTAGCAATGGTCACGGCAACGGCAATAAAAATAACCCCTACAAGTAAATCAATAATGCTGTTGGCTGCAAGTAATTTCTGCTGTACCCGAGGTTTAGATAAAATGAGCGCTAATAAACTAAACCATGCTAATGACAAGATAAATAATAATATTGTCGCGGCTACTTTTGTCGAGTCATTGACTTGCGGCGTAATCAATACTGAAAATAAGGTAATAAAAAAGATCAGCGCCTTAGGATTCAGTAGGTTGGTATATAGGCCGACTTTAAATCCTGTTAACGACGACATCCGAGTATTCTTCGCCATATTATGTTGAGTCGGTGATATGGATATGTCTGCAGTACGTCGTTTGCTGATGATACTGGTTAGGGCTGATTTGAGTGCTCCGTACCCCATCCATGCTAAATAGCTACTACCGATCAGTTGTACTGCCATAAAGGCAACATGGGATTGCTGGATCATCACACTTATGCCCATCAAAGATAGAAAGGTGTGAACTAAGATGGCGACGGCAATGCCTAGGGCGCAATAAAGCGCGGTTAAGCGTGTTTGCTGTGTGGCCATTTTGACGATAATGGCAAAATCTGGTCCAGGGCTCATTAATGCCACAATGTGAATAACCGCTAAACTTGCCAATAAAGTCATGTCCATATTTATTCCGTTTGTTGTTAATTAGCCTTAGCTCGGGACAATAATTGGTAATCAAACAACTTGTTGTCCTGCTATTTGTGTGACATTGACTTGAAATCGCTCCGCGATTGACTTGCAGTCGGCCTTAGTTAGTAAAACAAATGACAAGTTTGATAGAGTGGATTATGCATAAATTAGCTTTTGCTGATTTATCTCATGTCCCATCTATTATCTCGAACTGAGGTTAACTAAAACAGGCGACACTAGTCGTTATATCAATGTAAGTTGATGATAATGGCATATTTATGCTGAAAAAAGATAATAAAAAAGCGCTAAATTAGCGCTTTTTTATATAACGAAAGCTATGCGTTAATTTTTGTCATTAAGCACTTGCTCTTCAAACTTTTTACCTGCTTGTGAATTATTGAATATTTCTTCGTTAAATTCACCCTCAGATTTAGCTATGATGACGGTAGCCACAGCATCACCCGTTACATTCACCGCAGTGCGGATCATGTCTAGCATTCTGTCGACACCAATAATCAAGGCAATACCTTCAACCGGCAAACCTACTTGGTTTAATACCAATGCCAGCATAATAAGGCCTACACCAGGCACACCCGCCGTACCGATAGAGGCCAGTGTAGCCGTGAGCACGACCGTGGCATAATCCATGATGCTAAGGTCAATACCATATACTTGGGCAATAAATACCGTTGCAACACCTTGCATAATGGCGGTGCCATCCATGTTGAGTGTGGCACCTAGTGGCAGCGTAAAAGAGGCAATTTTATTGTCGACACCCATTCGGTGTTCGGCGGTTTCAATGGTAACGGGTAATGTTGCATTAGAGCTTGCCGTACTAAATGCAAACAGTTGCACATTGCGAATTTTACGCAAAAACATTAACGGACTGAGGCCTGAAAATAGTTTTAGTAGAGTAGGGTAAACAACAAGCCCTTGTATAAATAGCACTGCTACCACTAAGAAGAAGTATTTGACTACGCTGCCGAAGGTTTCTAATCCTAGGGTTAAACTCAGTTTGGCCATTAATGCGAAAACACCATAAGGCGCCAATTGCATAATTAATGTCACTACTCGCATGATCACATCATTTAAATCGTTAAAAAATGATGCAACACGAGAGCCTTTATCACCGATATGCGCGATAGCAAATCCAAAAATTACCGCAAAGATGATGATCTGCAGCATATTGCCTTCGCTCATGGCTCGCATTGGGTTTGTGGGGACGATATTAATCAGTACCTCAGACAAACTAGGTGCATCTTTAACCGTAAATTCTAGCGCATTATTTGCCAGACTTGCATTACCAGGGTGAATAATTACCGCGGCTAAAATCGCGATGGAGAGCGCGATTGCTGTGGTGAATAAATAAAAGGCAATGGTTTTGCCTCCTAAGCGACCTAATTTAGAGGGATCACTTAACGAACTTGTTCCACACACTAGTGAAACGAACACTAATGGAACAACGAGCATTTTTAAACTCGAAATAAAGATCGTGCCGATCACATGTAAAAAACCATTAGTAATGTATTCTTCAATGAATTGACTATCTGGAAACACATTCCTTAACAACAGGCCTAAAATAATGCCTGCAGCCATACCTATTAAAATTTTGCTCGTGAGCCCGAGCTTAAGTTGTTTACTCACAGAGTGTTCCTTCTAATCATATTATTTTATGCCTTTATTTAATGCGCTAAAGACTAGCAGGAATTGATAACTTAGGAAATGGTCTTAAAGTGAAAGTTTTAGCGGATAAGTAGCGAAGAAAATAGTAGAGTTATGCTAAGGTTACACGATGTCTGCGTATTGTTAATCTATAACAAACTATAATAATTCTTAAGTTTTACCTTAATGTAACAGGGAGCCTGACAATGAAGTCAGCATATAAAGTTTATTTAGCACTTTTATGTACATTTTTTATCGTCGCATGTGGCGGCGGTGGCGGTATAACCGATGATGGAACCGGAGGTGGGACAACTCCTGATCCGACTATATCTATTGCGTTAAGTATCGACAATGATCAAATTTCAGTTGCTGAACCTGCGATTATTACCGCAATAGTGAAAGACTCAACGGGTGCAGCTATTAGCACTTTAGTTTCTTTTTCATTAAATAATGCTGAATACGGCACCTTTTCTCCCGGTACGGGTGAAGTCGCAACTAATGCTGATGGTGTTGCTACTGTACAGTTAAATTCTGCGGCAATAAACACTGGCGCAACCATTAGTGCGACCATTACATCTGGCGAGACTAATTCGCTTAACGTGACTATGGCCGGTGACGGTGGCGTAGCAGGTGGTGGTGCCCAAGTCTCATTGGTACTAACCGATGAAGACGGTAACGCAATACAATCGATTAACACATTATCACCAGGCAAATTAACGGCGACCGTTAGTGGGCTTTCTAAGGCGGTAATTGTGACCTTTGATAGCCCGATAGGTGATTTACCGGTTAAAACGGCCGTCACCAATGCACAAGGCAAAGCGACAGTCGATATCTATGCAGGCAGTTCTTTAGGCGCTGGAGAAGCCACGGCATCGCTCTCGACTAATGAAATCGGTTCAACAATTGTTGTCGTTGGTGCGACCGATGTTGTCATGGGCAGTGGCACACCTTTTGTTCAAGGTGTGGCGGCGGTTAGTGCAACAGATCTTTCTGCGGGTGGGACTGCAACGATTTCAGTGCTGATTCAAGATGATCAAGGCAATCCTTTTACCCAACCTGTTGATGTGAACTTCTCTTCAACATGTGCGACAAAAAGTCCAGCGCAAGCCGTGATTAGTTCTCCAGTTTCATCAAGCAATGGGGTTGCAACCTCAACATATCGTGCCGAAGGTTGTGTTGGTGAAGATCAAATCAATGTAACAGCCAATGCGGGTGGAATAAGTTTATCTGCTGCTGGGACTATTAATGTACTGCAGGCTGATGTCGGTAGTATTGTGTTTGTATCAGCCGCTCCTCAAAACATTAGTATTTTAGGCACTGGAGGTGATGAATCATCAGTGGTTAAATTTAAAGTACTCGATAAAAATAGCAATGTGGTTACCAACCAAAATGTGATTTTTAAACTCAACACCACTATTGGTGGCGTCAAAATTGATCCATTGCAAGCCACAACCGATAACAGCGGTGTGGTACAAACTGTCGTCACTACCGGTACTGTTGCAACATCACTGCGTGTTACCGCGACGGTAGATAATGGCTCAATCCCTGCTATTTCTAGCCAATCAAGTCAGTTGATTATATCAACGGGTATTCCTGACCAAGACAGTTTTTCGTTATCGGCTGAAGTACTTAATGCTGAAGGTTGGGATCTAGACGGGACGATTGTCAAGGTTACTGCTCGGATGGCCGATGCGTTTAACAACCCTGTACCCGATGGGACGACAGTATCTTTTACCACTGAAGGTGGCTCTATTGAAGATGCATGTCAAACCGTAAAAGGTGCGTGTTCGGTCTCTTGGACAAGTCAGCTTCCTCGACCTGAAGGTGAAATGTTACTCAATGGTGCGGGTGCAATGTTCCGTAATCCAAGTGCGCTGTTAGCATATGATTCGACTCTTGAGGTTTATGGTAATATTTACGGTCAAAAATACGGTGGCCGTGCAACGATTACTGCATCGGCTATTGGTGAAGAGTCATTCCCTGACCTCAATGGTAATGGTCGTTTTGATGCCACTGAAGCCGATACGTTTTTAACCGGTAAAGATGTAACTGGTCAGTTATTTGATTTAAATGATGCCTTTAATGACTATAACGAAGATGGGTTGTTTAATCCGCAACAGTCTGGTGGTCAGGATGGTGGTACGTTAGAAGAGTTAGTTGATTTTAACGCTAATGGAGTATTTGACCTCAAAGACCGCAAATATAATGGTGTGCTTTGCTCTGAACCTGTTCATTCAGCTTGTGCTACTGCATCAGACTCTCGGTCTGTATTTGTGCGTCGTAGTTTAGTCATGGTGATGTCTGGTAGTACTGCTTTTGCTACGGACTCAAGTAATATTGTCATTGCAGATAGCACTGGAACTCATACTGGCGGTAGTATCACTATTGTTGGTAAAGGCTCTGCTACTGCAACATTTACCATCTCTGACTTGCATAATCAGCAAATGCCCGCCGGTTCGATTGTGAGATTCAAGACCTCTGCCGGTTCTGTTGTCAGCACCAGCGAATTTACTTGGCCAAGTTCTAACTACAATGGTGGACGTCAGTTCAGCACAACGCTAAAAGGTGAAGATGAACCTAATACAGGGGTCTTTATTGTTGAAGTGGAATCACCAAATGGTTTAATCACCCAAGTGGTATCAATCGGTGTGACCATTCTATAATCGATTGATAGTGACTCTAACCATTGCGTTAGGGAACACCCATTAAAAAAGGCGCTTAAAGCGCCTTTTTTGTTTTTGTTGATAACACCAATTATAAATACTTCTAGGTTGCCGCTTTCATTGCAACGGTAAATTCAGCCATTTTTGCTAGTAATGTGACTTCATCGTGTTGATGAGCGGCAATAATTTTAACCACCGCAGAACCTGAAATTGCCCCCGCGGCGCCAGCCTTGATGGCGGCGCGGACTTGCTCTGGTTCGGCAATACCAAAGCCTAATAGTGGCGGTGGGGCATTAAACTCGACGAGTTGTGTGAGAATATTTTCAATTGGCTCACCGGCTTTTGACTCAGTACCCGTAACGCCGGCACGTGATAATAGGTAGGTATAACCTTCACCTTGTTCACTGACCAGTTTTAGGGTGTCAGAGTCAGCATTTGGCGGAGCGATAAAGATTGGCGCAATAGCATGTGCTTTTGCAGCTTGACTAAAGGGTTCAGATTCTTCAACTGGCACGTCGGCAATTAACACTGAATCCACACCGGCAGCTTGTGCTTTGGCATAAAATGCATCGATACCATTGGCAAAAACTAAGTTGGCATACAACAATAATCCGATAGGTAGATCTGGGTATTGCGCCCGTACTTTGGTGATGATGTCAAAACAATCACTTTGTTTAGTGCCTGCAGCCAATGAGCGTAAATTTGCGCCTTGTATGACGGGGCCATCGGCTAATGGATCTGAAAAAGGAAAGCCTAATTCAAGCGCATCAGCGCCATTATCAACTAAGGTCTGGATAATTTTCAACGATAATTCAGGGCTCGGATCGCCAATAGTGACAAAAGGAACAAACGCGCCTCTGTGTTGTTTTTTTAGTGCAGCAAATGTTGCTTGATAACGGTTACTCATTGCCGCTCTCCTGTTGTTTTTGTTTGGCCTCTAAAATATCTGCCACAGTGAATATATCCTTGTCGCCACGCCCAGATAGATTAACCACTAAAATCGTTTCTTTAGTGGCTTCTTCGGCCATGCGTACCGCATAGGCAAGAGCGTGGGCAGATTCTAATGCGGGGATAATCCCTTCGCATCGCGCGAGTTTTTGGAACATATCCAGTGCTTCATCATCAGTTGCTGATTCATAGCGTGCACGACCAATGGCATTCAAATGTGCATGTTGTGGACCAACCGATGGGAAATCAAGCCCGGCAGAAACAGAATAAGACTCTTCAACTTGACCGTCGCTGTTTTGCATTAAAGGTGACTTCATCCCAAAGAAAATACCGGTTTTACCGTGTTTAAGCGGCGCGCCGTGCATAGCGGTATCGAGACCTTTACCAGCAGGTTCCACACCAATCAATTCTACTGACGGTTCATCAATAAAATCGGCAAACATGCCAATAGCATTTGAACCGCCGCCAACGCAAGCAATAACGGCATCGGGTAAGCGACCTTCTTTTTCAAGAATTTGTTTTTTAGTTTCTTCACCGATCATACGTTGGAATTCTCGCACAATTGTCGGGAATGGATGCGGCCCGGCTGCAGTACCCAGCAAGTAATGCGCTTTATCATAGCTGCCTGACCAATCGCGCATGGCTTCGTTGCAAGCATCTTTTAGGGTTGATGAACCTGAGGTAACCGGAATAACTTCAGCGCCCATTAATTTCATCCGAAAAACATTCGGCGATTGACGTTCAATGTCCTTGGCGCCCATATAGACTCTACATTTTAAGCCTAAAAGGGCACAGGCTAGGGCAGTGGCTACGCCGTGTTGTCCTGCGCCTGTTTCAGCAATGATTTCTTTTTTGCCCATACGCTTAGCTAACAGCGCTTGACCCAATACCTGGTTGGTTTTATGGGCGCCACCGTGAAGCAAATCCTCACGCTTCAGGTAAATTTTCACCAAAGGGTTCGGACTTAAGTTACGGGTAAGTGTTAGCGCCGTTGGGCGTCCGGCATAGTTTTTTAACAAGTCGGTAAATTCAGCGATAAAGCTTTCATCTTGTTGCGCTTCGATAAAGGCTGTTTCAAGTTGTTTTAATGCAGGGACTAAAATTTGTGGTACGTACATACCGCCATATTCGCCGAAATAAGGGTTAAGCTTGAGCTTGGTCATAAAATTTCCCAGTGAATCATAGTGTAATAATGTCAATAAATTGTTCGCAACTGCTCGCTAATTAAGGCGTAATTGTGCAAAGGCGGCAATCAGTTGTTGGTGGTCTTTATGCCCAGGGGTAGATTCTACTCCTGAATTTAGGTCGACCCCATAAAATCCTTGCTGGCTGGCGAGATAAACATTGTTTGGGGTTAATCCTCCCGCCAACATCGCCTGTTGTTTATCTATGATGCTGGTTTGCCAATTGAATGTTTGACCTGTACCGCCAAATTGTTGTGCTGACTTGCTGTCGTATAAATAACGATCGGCGCCAGCAGGCTTTGCACTCATCTCGCCGGTGTTACTGTCAATAGAGACCGCTTTCCAAATGTGAGTATTCAGTTGCTGATGATCAAGTAATACCCTTAGCTCGTTGATTTCAAGTTCTGTTTCATTGCCGTGCAATTGCACCGCATAAAGATTAAGCGTTTGAGCTAACAAGGCGATATCGGCAATGGGATGATTAACAAACACACCCACCATATTTAATCCAATATTACGCTGTTGCATTTGTTCTACTAAATCATTGGCTTGAGCCGGGGTAACCGCTCTTGGTGATTTGGAATGAAAAATTAATCCACCCAATACTGCACCTGCTTTGGCTGCTGCTTCAATATCGTCAATTTGGGTCAAACCGCAGACTTTATTGTGACCAAAAATAAGCTGTCTGCAAGCTAAATCAATATCGTCTTGCGCCATAATTGAACTACCAACAAGGTAGCCGTCAACCAAGGGATTTAGGCGGCGGACTTGTTGGTGGTTGTAAATACCTGATTCGCTAATCACCACTCTGTCGGCAGGGATCTGCGGAGCTAATAATTCGGTGGTTGCAAGATCAGTGCTTAAGTCGCGTAAATTACGGTTGTTAATACCAATGATCGGTGCATTTAGATCAATGGCTCTAACCAATTCAGCTTGGTTACTCACTTCGGTTAAGGTATCTAATTGATACTTTGCCGCTTCGTTACCTAATAAACGATATTGTTCATCATCAAGCACTGACAGCATGAGTAAAATGGCATCAGCACCTTGGTGGGCAGCCAATTTTACTTGATAAGGGTCGACAAAGAAGTCTTTACAGATAATCGGCTGAGTCACTCTGGCGCGGACTATGGGAATGTAGTCCATGTCACCTTGGAAAAACTGTTCATCGGTGAGCACTGAGATGCCAGCGGCGTAGTGAGTATAAATATCTGCGATGGCTTCAACATCAAAGTCTTGACGGATCAGTCCTTTTGAGGGACTGGCCTTTTTACATTCAAAAATGAACTGAGCATTAGGCGCTTTGAGGGCGTCATATAAGCTACGGTCAGATATTTTAGGCTGTAAACTGGCTTCTGGAAAACGCAGTTTAAGCGCGGCGATATGCGCCACTTTAGTTTCAATGATGCGGGTTAACACATTACTTTCTGGCTTACTCATGGTTTTCTCCAGCTTGGCTCGCGGCAGCTAGTTCGGTTAACAAGGTAAAGGCTGCACCACTGGCAAGTGTCGCTAGTGCTAGCTGAGTACCCGCTTGAACTGAGTCGCAAATGCCGCTGATGTACAAAGCACAACCAGCGTTAATAGCGACAGCATCTCGATGAGCGGGTAGACCTTTGCCTTGTAAGATGGCTTGGGTGATTAAGGCATTTTCAGCCGGTTCGCCACCGGTTAACTGCGCTATACCTGCGCGGTTAACACCAAGATCTTCAGGGCTAAGTTGGTAAGTACGCACCACGCCGTCTTTTAGTTCTGCCACATGAGTATTGTCATGCAATGCGACTTCATCTAAGCCACTGCCATACACCACCATGGCGCGTTTAACCCCTAGGGCATGAAGCACGTGTGCGATAGGCTCAATCAGTTCAAGTT
This sequence comes from Shewanella sp. Actino-trap-3, assembly GCF_002836275.1. NCBI lineage: Bacteria > Pseudomonadati > Pseudomonadota > Gammaproteobacteria > Alteromonadales > Shewanellaceae > Shewanella > Shewanella sp. Actino-trap-3. The sequence goes on from NZ_PJCE01000001.1 coordinate 349,577, forward strand.
TGTAAACTCCTAGCAACATAAACTCTGGGTTTGCAGGGTTAATTAACGGGCCGAGCACATTAAAAATGGTACGGGTTTTTAAGGCTTGTCTAACGGGCACGGCATGTTTAACCCCGCCATGGTAATGGGGCGCAAATAAGAAACATAAGCCAAGCTTATCTAAACACTGGCTTGCCGCATCTGGCGCCATGGTGAGCGTAATACCGCAATGGGACAATAAGTCAGATGAACCAGACTTACTTGATACGCTACGGTTACCGTGTTTTGCTACCTTAGCGCCTGCTGCTGCTGCAACAAAAGCGGCAGTGGTTGAAATATTAATGGTGTTATGGCCATCACCACCGGTACCGACAATATCAACAATGCCGCTGTGTTTAGAGGCGTCACTGCGCGGGAATGGTTTGGCTGCTTGTCGTAAAGCATCAGCGGCTCCGGCTATTTCGTCAATGGTTTCGCCGCGCATTTTAAGCGCCACCAACATACCTGCCATAGCTGCTGGCTGCATCTCACCTTGGATAAGAGCGCTAAAAACTTGCGCCATTTGTTCGCGAGTTAACGCGCTACCTTGGTAAAGGCGGTCGAATAAAGCTTGTAGGTTATCCACTATGCGCCTCCGGTAAAAGTATGCTCTTGGGTTAAATACGCCAATGTTTGCGTCAGTAACTGGCTACCTAAAGTGGTTAAAATCGATTCTGGATGAAATTGAAATCCGATTGCTTGATGTTGTGGGTGCAATATTGCCATTGGCATCTCATCGGTGGTAGCAATGATTTTCAAGCAGTCTGGCACCTTTGTTGCCACTAAACTGTGGTAACGGGCAACGGGCAAAGGTGAGGGTAAATTAGCAAATACGCCTTCACCATTATGGAAGGTTGGACTGGCTTTGCCGTGGACCACAAACGGCGCGCGTTCAACTTTGCCGCCATAATATTCGACCATGGCTTGATGACCTAAACAAATGCCAAGCATCGGGACTTTACCGGCGACTTTACCAATGAGTTCCATCATGCAGCCTGCTTCGTGAGGCGCGCCAGGGCCAGGCGATAGCACTAATGCGGCTTTACCGGTTTCATTGATCAGTTTTTCTGCAACATAATCGGCACTAACATCATTACGATAAATGATCACCTCACAGCCAAGGCTGCGGAATTGATCCACTAAGTTGTAGGTGAATGAGTCAAAATTATCGAGTAAATATAACTTCATCCGCATAGTCGCTTGTGGGGTTGTTGTGCTCATAGTCCACCTCCCATTTTGATCGCCGAAATCACCGCTTGGGCTTTTTGACGCGTTTCATCGGCTTCTGCTTGTGGATCTGAATCAAACACCACCCCAGCACCCGCTTGTATGTGGGCAATATCATGTTTAATAAAGGCGGAGCGGATAACAATGCAGGTGTCCATGTCGCCCAGACCATTGAGGTAACCGACTGCGCCGCCATAACTGCCACGACGAGCTTGTTCTGCTTGACGCACTAATTGTGATGCACGCACTTTTGGCGCACCCACTAAGGTGCCCATGTTCATACATGCTTGATAAGCATGTAAGGCATCTAAATCTCCACGTAATTGGCCAGTGACGCGGCTAACTAAATGCATAACGTGCGAGTAACGATCGACTTTTAATAGTTCGGTGACTTTACGGCTTCCGCTTTGACTGATGCGGGCTATGTCATTACGGGCTAAATCGACCAGCATTAAATGTTCTGACAATTCTTTCTTATCTAAACGCAGCTCAAGTTCTATGCGGCTGTCTAAGTCAACATCAATCTCACCTTGGGCATTTTTACCGCGCTGACGAGTGCCGGCTATGGGATACACTTCAACTTGATTACTGGCAGCATCATATTTCAAGGCACTTTCTGGCGAGGCGCCAAATAAAGTGAAGTCTGGGCCTCTAAAATAGAACATATACGGACTTGGATTGGTTAAGCGTAAAGCCCGATAAGCCCCTAATGTATTAGGACAAGGTAAGCTAAAGCATCGAGATGGCACCACTTGAAAAATATCACCGGCGACAATGTGTTCTTTTAAATCAATAACGGTTTGCTTAAATTGTTGGTCGGTGATGTTGACTTCTGCGTCGGCTGCTACTGGCGCAAAGGGAGCAATATCGTCTAATTCGGCGCATTGTTGTATGACGTGTTGCAGTTGCTGAGCGAGCTGTTGTGCAATGATGTTATCTTGACCAAATTGATGACTGACAATCTCCGCTTGTTGGGTTTGATGGTCAATTAAAATAAGTGTTTCCGCAAGATAGAATAAGTAGTCGGGACAGTCATTATTTGCGTTGGGTGCCGCGGGGAGTGGCTCGACGGTATCAATTAAGTCATATGCTAATACGCCCCCTAAAAATAAATCTTCAAACTGTAGCGGATTATTGGTTTGAATGTGTTTGATAAACATTCTTAAGCCATCAAGCGGAGATGTTGACTTTAAGCGCGCATCTTCGTCTTGTAACTCGGTGGCCTTTTGCAGCGTGACGATTAGTGTCTCATTGTCGCGTTGTTGCTGTGCATCACCAAAAAAACCGGCAATGGGCGTTAACAGCGCGGCGCCATTGTGAGTCAATGCACTAAAGGTGAGTTGATAACCATCGCAACGGATCATCATCGCGGCATGGGTTAACACAATACTTTTTAAATGGTCTTTACTTTCGACCTCAGCTGACTCTAATAGCATGGTATGCGGCGCGTTATGGGTCACTTGCTGATAAAGTTTTAGTGGATCCGTATGGTAGGTTAACGTCTGCTTTTGCGTCGTAACCTGAGCGAGTTGGTTTGGTGTCGTCAAGATTGTAGTCACTATGTGGCCGCTCCCTGTGTCATTGTGTTTATCATCTGTTGGCCTTTAATCTTGTGTAACCCGAGTGATAAAATCGAATGAGCCAAATAACAAAAAAGCCCACATCTCTGCGGGCTTTCTGGTAAAATCTTGTCTCTTAAAAATGAGCTCAAAGCTTCACACCACCCGTTAATTTGGGAAGTGCCACCACCAAGTAATGTTTAATGAAGCTAAAGAGTATGTCATTGTTAATCGCTGTGTTGTAACTGTGTTTAATGTCTATAGGAAAACCCAACTGGAGATTAATGTCAATTGAATATTTCTCAAAAGTCGTCAAAAAATGACAATCAGGATAAATCTCGTTTATTTATTGAGCACTCCAGCTAACTTATACTTAGAGAATTCATCAATTGGCATTATTTATTCATAAATCCAAGCAGTATTCTTATCGCTACTCTTGTACAATAAGCACATGATTACAGAGACTCTCTTGGCCGATCTTCACAGCCACACGACCGCATCAGACGGTCAATTAACACCAACAGAATTACTCACTCGCGCTATTGAAAAAGGCGTTGAGATGTTTGCAATTACTGATCATGATACTGTCGCAGGGTTAGCAGAAGCGCATCTTGCTAATCAAGCCCATGCCACACCATTATTATTAATTAATGGTTGTGAAATTTCGACTCGTTGGAATAGTTTTGATATTCATATCGTCGGATTAAACTTGGACATTACTCACTCTGGATTGTTGGGTTTTTTAACTCACCAACGGCAATTGCGTGAAGTGCGCGCCCAAGAAATTGGCGAACGTTTAGCTAAGGCTGGGATAGAAGGCGCCTATGACGGTGCAAAAGCTATTGCTGGCGATGCGGCGTTGAGTCGTGGCCATTATGCTAGATGGTTAGCCGACAATGGCCACGCATCAGATATGCCGAGCGTGTTCAAACGCTTTTTAGCACGCGGTAAAACAGGTTATGTACCCAATAATTGGGGCGACATGGCCAATGCCATAGAGCATATTCATCAAGCGGGTGGCGTTGCTGTATTAGCTCACCCTAGCGGTTACAAATTATCGGCCAAATGGCTTAAGCGCTTAGTGCGTGAATTTGCAGAGGCCGGTGGCGATGCGATTGAAGTTATTTTAGGCCAACAAACGTTGGACGACCGTAATAATCTTATCGCATTAAGTAAGCAAAATAACCTACTTGCTTCAGTGGGGAGCGACTTTCATTTCCCCAGCAATTGGATCGAGCTAGGTAAAAACTTATTCCAACCACAAGGTGTGGAATGGGTTTGGCAATCACAATATTGGACGGAAAGAGCATGAGTCAATTTTTTTATATCCATGACGAAAACCCACAAGCACGGTTAATTAATCAAGTGGTAGCGATTCTTAAACAAGGTGGGGTCATTGTTTATCCAACAGACTCGGGTTATGCATTAGGTTGTATGATTGGTGAGAAAAACGCCATGACGCGTATGGCGCGTATTCGCCAGATTGAAAACGATACAAACTTTTCATTAATGTGCCGTGATTTATCTGAACTGGCCAATTTTGCCCGTGTTGATAATCAAGCATATCGTTTATTGAAAAGTTGTACGCCTGGCCCTTACACGTTTATCTTTAAAGCGACCAAAGAAGTACCTCGTCGTTTACAATGTGACAAAAAACGCACCATAGGTATTCGTGTTCCTAATAATGTCATTGCGCTGGCGTTGCTAGAGGCATTAGATGAACCTATGATGACCACGAGTTTGGTGATGCCCAACGAGCAAATTGCCGAGTCAGATCCTGAGCATATTCGTGATATTTTAGATCATCTAGTCGATGGCATTATTCACGGTGGTTATTTACCTGAAAATCAAACGACAGTAATTGATATGTCTGAAGATGAGATGGTTATTTTACGTCAAGGCGCTGGCGATACCAGCACATTTTAATAAACGAGGGAAACCCCCGTTGATGAATCGTCAAGGATAAACATGCAAGGCAGTCAGCAAAGCCTGCCATTGGCAGTGGTTCGTGGTCAAGTTCTTGATAGCATGCCATTGGACTTGTTTATTCCGCCGGAAGCCCTAGAAGTGTTTCTTGAAACCTTCGAAGGCCCACTGGATTTGTTACTCTATTTGATCCGCAAACAAAAATTGGATGTGGTTGATTTACCCATCCAACAAATTACCCAACAATATTTACTCTATATTGAGATCCTCACCGAAGCGCGGATTGAGCTGGCAGCCGATTACCTGGTCATGGCCGCAACGTTGGCTGAAATTAAGTCACGTTTGCTGTTGCCCAAAATGGCGACGGAAGACGATGAGGAAGAAGATCCCCGTGTGGTACTCATTAGGCAATTAAAGGCTTATGAGGTGATTAAGCAAGCGGCAGCCGATATTGATGTGCTACCGCGTATTGAACGAGATGTGTTTCAGGCATCTGTTAGCGCAGCTCCCGATATTAAACCGGTGACGGTGCCACCAGAGGTTTCACTTGTAGACATTGCTCGTGCCTTTGGGGAAGTGCTCAAACGGATTGATGCCAACGAAGATCACCATGTTAAGCGCGAACACTTATCCACGCGCGAACGTATGAGTCAAATTTTAACCAAGTTATCCAGTACGGAATACATTGGTTTTGAGTGCTTGTTCGATGTGAGTGAAGGTCGAGCCGGTGTGGTGGTGAGTTTTTTGGCATTAATGGAGCTGGTTAAAGAATTATTAGTTGAGTTAGTGCAAAATGAACCGTTTTCGCCAATTTATGTAAAAGCGTATTAATTAACGATATTCGAAGAGATCCATGAAGCCAATTAATCCTATTCAACTAAAACAACTCATAGAAGCCAGTTTATTTGTCTTAGCTAAGCCGTTGTCGGTAAAAGCCATCAAAGAAACCGTACTCGCTGATTTTAGTGTGTCGAGGACGCGTATTCAGGAAACGCTCGATGAATTACAACAAGATTATCAAGAACGTGGTGTACAACTGGTTAAAGTAGCTAGCGGCTATCGCTTCCAAACTCAAGAAATACTCAGTCCTTATCTACAACCACTGTGGCAAGACAAAGCCCCTAAATATTCGCGGGCTACACTTGAAACCTTGGCCGTTATTGCGTATCGGCAACCCGTGACTCGTGGTGATATTGAATACATTAGAGGCGTTGCTATTAGCAGTCAGATTATTAAAAGCTTGGTCGATCGCCAGTGGATTAAAGTGGTTGGCCATAAAGAAGTGCCCGGTAAGCCAGCGTTATATGCCACTACCAGTGCATTTCTTGATTATTTTAATGTAACAAAACTTGCCGATTTACCTGCGTTAACGGATGTTGATTCTTTACATGCATTATTTAAAAAAGCCCAGTTAGCCATGGATGATATTGTTGAGCTTGATGATATTGTTGAGCTTGATGAGACGGTTGATCTAAATGAAGCGGTTGATCTAGTCCAGATGGAGGACCTAGGTGAAAAGCATGTTGCAACGGACAGTCATACTGACAAGCATCATGGCAATAGCGATACGGTTGAGGCACAAGCTGAACCAAACTCCCGCGATGCTGATCATGCTACTCAACATTAATCAATAGCTGTCTCTTCTGATAATATTTTATTATCAATTGCCGGTGGGCGACAGACACACTTTTTGCTGTGTCTATGGTGATTGATAACGGCCACTTTCGGGTAGATTATTTACTATATAATCGATAAATCGCTGATCGATGAGGCTTAAAAATCATCTTGATGGATACACAAAAAATGACACGCTAATATATGGTGGTCACTTAGCAAACAAACGCACCCGTTTGGCATGTTTAAATTCTTGCTGACAAATACGCAGCGGTAAATAACCTATACCTCGTCCAAAAAGCGAAGCCTCGTAAGCTCATTTAATACTCGTTAGTACATAAATCATCCTTAACCGCTCGCATAGCATCATAGGCCTGTGGCACTTCGCTAAAGGTTTTACCATTAGCGAAGCGAAATAAAATCGAATTGTGTTGTTCTATAACGGCTGTCTCTAGCTTGATCCCAATAGGCTATTTAGCGATATTTTTAAGCACCTTGTTCCTGTTTAATGTGGTGCGACAACCACTAATTACCCGCTTCACTGTACCATTGGCTATTACTGGCGTATCAGCAGGATTATTGATATGGAGTTTGCTGCTTAGTTTTAGGGTGTTGTTTGAGTTATCAAATCTATCTGGCTTAGTCATCAAAATGGCATTGTATTGGTTGCTCAAATCAATTTGAACGCGAAGAAGGTAAGGACGCTGGATTTGCACTGCTTGATCCGTGTGTAAGCCGTGTTCGTCCTGTGATGATGGCGGCTATCACCACTATGTTAGGGATGATCCCATTAATCAGTGATGCCTTTTTGGGCTCTATGGTGATAACCATCATTTGGGGTTTAGGTTTTGCGTCGCGAGTAACTTTAGTGGTGTAGCTAGTCAGGTATAGCCTAGGCCCTAGTGTTTAATATTAAAGTGACTCGTTAACAGCGGCATTTCTTCGTTAATAAGTCACTTAAAGCAGCAATTTTGCATAAGCGTGACTGATATAGTTGAGAAACACTGGTATTTTTTGCTCACCAGCTCCATTCAGCGTATAATCGATGCACTTTTCTAAATTGTATGCGCTCCTTGCGGGTACAATCCTAAAAAGATAATGGAACAAGAGTTATTAACATCTTGTTTTTCATATTTAATCCTTTAAAGAGTCCGCTAATGAGTGAAAAATTGCAGAAAGTCTTGGCCCGTGCAGGCCATGGCTCCCGTCGTGAGATGGAGGCATGGATTGCTGCAGGCCGAGTTAGTGTTGACGGTGAAATATCTGGTTTAGGTGATCGTGTTGAGGCTGATGTCAAAATACGTATCGATGGCCGCGCTATTTCATTAAAATCAGCTGATGACATTGTTTGTCGTGTACTGGCATACCATAAACCTGAAGGTGAGATTTGTTCGCGCAAAGATCCTGAAGGCCGTACTACCGTGTTTGAACGTTTACCTAAAGTGCGTGATGCTCGCTGGGTTGCGGTAGGTCGTTTAGACATTAACACTTCAGGGTTACTATTATTTACCTGTGATGGTGAGTTAGCTAACCGTTTAATGCATCCGTCGAATGAAGTAGAGCGTGAATACGCTGTGCGTACCTTTGGTGAAGTGTCAGATGTCGCAGTACAGCGTCTACGTAATGGTGTGCCCTTAGAAGATGGTCCAGCAAAGTTTGACAGCATCAAACCTGCTGGTGGCGAAGGTATCAACCAATGGTGGCATGTGACCCTGAGTGAAGGGCGTAATCGTGAAGTCCGTCGTTTGTGGGAATCGCAAGAAGTGCAAGTCAGCCGTTTGATCCGCGTGCGCTATGGCATGGTTGAATTACCAAAGACCTTACCCCGTGGTGGCTGGATCGAGCTGACTATTGACCAAGTAAACTACTTACGTAAACTTGCCGGTTTAGAAGCTGAAACCCGTTCAATTTTAGGTACCGACAAACACAGTGTTGCGCGTTCTAAAGTTAAAAGCGCTAAAATCCGCCGTGCAGTGCGTAAGCATAAAGTGGTCGGTAACCATGGAAAACCAAGTCGTCAGCGTAGCTAATGTCTTGATTTAGGTTAATGTGAATAAGGTCGCGGATGCGGCCTTTTTTTGTGGTTTGTTTAACGGGCAATTATTTTTTCTTATCCTACTTGTCAAAAAAAAATTCTCAGATATGATCCACAAAATTTACGATCTCTTATGCGTAATTTGACGGTTTATGTGCAGTGGTATTTATGTTGATTATCAGGAATGTATGAAAAAATTATTGTCAGGTTTATTAGTATTATGTTTAGTGGCTTGTGCATCAGTACCTAGCTGGCAAGGCATGTCTGAGCGTGAGATTAGTCAATGGAAAGCCATCGGCTTTGATTCGACCCAAGCGCAAAACTGGCGTGTAAGGGGCTTTGGACCTGCTGAATCTGATGGTTGGATAAAAGCTAACTTCAATTTAGACACCGCAACCATTTGGGCTAAAGAATCATTTAATGTTGATGAAGCACAAGTGTGGAGCGAAGCAGGCTTTGAGATTGAAGAAGCCGTGACTAATCGTAGCAAGGGCTTAACCCCAGTGAGAGCCAACTAATCAGATGTCTGTGCTAAACACTTTGTTTTGTTGGATTTCACATCGGATTGGCGTTTTTTGAAGCGTTCAGTTCGATGTGATCAATGTTTTAGTTGCTTGGCCAAAAAAAATCAGTAAAGTGTGCTTCAAGTTAAGCGGGAGGCGAAAGCCGCTCAGTTTATCTTATGTAAAACAAATTAAGTGAGTTGATGTTTTTCTATCAAAGCACACTAAGTTTGCCCGAGTGGTGGAATCGGTAGACACAAGGGATTTAAAATCCCTCGCTGAATAAGCGTGCCAGTTCAAGTCTGGCCTCGGGTACCATTATAATCTCTAGCAATAGAGAGTGGTGTAAAAAAGCCTCAACATTAGTTGGGGCTTTTTTATGTCTGAAATTTGGAAATTTGGTTGTAATGGTAACAAACGTTTGAATGGTGAGAGTGATAAAAGCGAACAAGCCTAGGTACTAGAACGGACTTCGTCCTGCTAGTTCGCTACGCGGCTATAAGAGCGGGTAAGGTCTGAATGCTGCAGTTATAGTCTCTAGCTGCTAAGCACTCTAGCACTTAGGCTCTGAATGTCTAACGTTGGCTTCAGTAAGCCCAGCATTCAACCGTCTTCCCGCTACTGCTGCAGTTATAGTCTCTAGCACCTTGATTTAACGGTTAAGTGTTGATTAAGGTTTTTAAAGCCGGTGATGCTTTAAAGCTAGGTTGATTAAATCCGTCAATGTCTATTGTTTCACCTGTTTGTGGATTACGCCCTAATTTGGGTAAATAAAAACGCAGTTCGAATGTGCCAAATTGGGGAATGTAAATCTTCTCGCCTTCAGTAAGCCCTTGATGAATCACCGCTAAAATTTGCTCTAATTGCGGCTTAACTTGGTTTTGTGGGATGGCCAATTGTATTGCCATTGATTGAATGAGTTGTTTTTTATTCATAAGAGTCTCACAGTTATTATCTGAATGCTGGCTTAAGTACACGCTAACGTCCCTTATAACAACTCAGGATTAACCTTCATAGCAACTTGATGATAACCGCATGCTAATTGGTTATTTTTTATAATGTTGCTTGATATATGTACACTAAGGTAACGCTTTGGTATTAAGTTTTGTTGCTCAGATGTATCTGTTATTCAATCCTGCTCAACATTTGCCATACTGGAATAGTGGTTTAAGAGTATGCTCAGTCATTACGTTATGCTGTTTATATGCAGTAATATCGTTAACGGGTTTGGCTAACACCTCATGGTCATTTGCAAATGTGCCCATGAGTGTTAACAAGGGTTGTTTTCATTATTCATGGGATTAAGAAACCATATTGAGTAATAGTCGGTGTCCGTTATATCGATTTTTAAACTTTATTAATAGGCTGATTGCGATAAGAGTATGCCTTAGCGTAGAGATAAAAGTGTGATGGGGAAGAACATGAACAGTGGTTTAGGCTTTGTGAGGGGATATAAGTGCGTAGCATGGCTACTGTTATTTATTTCGCTGTTTTTGTCGGCGAATGCACGAAGTCAATTTGATAACTTAACACAAAACCTTTTACTTCAGTATCTTGCAGAACCGACATTAGAGCGTGAACAGTATTTAACAACGCTACAAGCGGGTACAATATCTGAGCAACTAGAGTCTGTCGATATTATTCAGTTATCTGTCGCTGATTTTTGGCGTCAAAAAAATGTGCCGTTATCTTTTGATAAGCTCAACTCAGGGGCCAGTATTGTTGAGAAGAATATTAGTTTAGAGCCTGAAGTCGATGATTATCTTTGGGTTGTTAATTACCTTCGTAAACTTATATGGTTATCGCAAACACAATCATGGCCAGCTATTGAACCTGGTGGTTTGTTACGCCTAGGTGATGGTCATCAAAGCATTAAACTGATTCGTCAACGGTTATGGTTGTTAGGCGACGCTATTGAGTATGCTGCGGATGAAGTGGTCTATAAAGAAGACCTAGCGCAAAGCGTTAAACGATTTCAAGCCCGTCACGGCTTAACACCTGATTCGGTTATCGGGCCAAAAACGTTATTTTGGTTAAATCAAACACCATTAGCGCGCGGCCACTTATTGGCAAAAAGTTTTGTGGAAAAAACCGCTTATTCAAGCCAATTATCTCAACCATATTTATTGATCAATATTCCCGCTTTCAACATGGTGTTAGTAGAAGATAATCAAGTGGTACTGCAATCGAAAGTGATTGTGGGTAAGTCGTATAGGCAAACACCAGTCATGCAGGGTAATATTTCAAATATCGTACTTAATCCCACTTGGACAGTACCGAGACAGATATTACGCAAAGATGTGTTGCCTCTAATTCATAAAGACGGCCATTATTTAGCTAAAAAAAAGTTTGATGTGTTTGATTATGAAGGTCACCTAGTTGAGAAAAGTGCACAGCAATGGCAGGAGGCTGCCGTAGGGCGGTTTCCTTATCGGGTTGTTCAACGCCCGGGGACATTTAATTCGCTAGGGCGATATAAATTCCATTTTAAGAACGATCTAGATGTATATCTACATGACACGCCTAATCCTGAATTATATCGCCAATCTCAACGGGCTTTGTCATCGGGGTGTGTGCGGATTGAAAAAGTACAACTGTTAGCGGATTGGTTTGCACGATATTTGATCATTGATAAGCGCATTTGGAACCGAATGCAATTAAATTACGATAAAACTCAGTGGTTTGCGCTATCTGCTACTTTACCTGTGCATTTGGTTTACTGGCGAGCTTGGGTTGATGATGAACATGTGGCTCAGTATCGGGATGATATTTATGATGTCGATTCCGTTGACGTTGTGAGTTTGATTGGCCAATATGCTATTTTCACCGATAAAGTGATCACGCAGTAATAATGAAGTAAAGTTAATCACTATGCTAAGGCATTGACCTATCTCACAGATTAGTCTTTATTTGCACATTTACTGTGCAAGATAAAATGACCAGACTTGCAATTATTGTCATTAATGTTTAATTTACTCATCAGTTGGGCAAAAAACCAACAATTATCAGTGTTCAATTCTCAGTATTAAATTATAGAGAAATTAATTAGACATAAACTGTGTTCAATAACATGGTTAACTCCCGAAGATGTAGATTATAGTGGTGTGTAAATGACAGTAGAGTGCCTAACTCGTCGGCAGTTATTATTAGGCTTAAGCGGCGCCGCAGTGGTAACTCTGTTACCTAATACCGCTCAAGCAAGTCGTTCAACTCATGGTGTTAAAGATTTACGTTTTTATAACCTCCATACCGGTGAAAGAAGTCAGGGGAGTTTTTGGGTTGATGGCCAATATCAATCTGAGACACTGATTGAATTTAATCAAGTATTACGTGATCACCGCCAAAATATCGCCGCGCCGATTGATAAAAGATTATTTGAATATTTGTATAAATTACAAACTACATTAGATAATCATGATGAAATTAATGTTATCTCGGCTTATCGCTCACCCAAAACAAATCAAATGCTCGCATCGCGAAGTAACGGTGTTGCTAAGAAAAGTTTCCACATGAAAGGGATGGCGATGGATATTGCTTTACCCGGTGTGTCGACTAAACATTTACGAGATGCTGCGCTTTCTCTAAAGTTAGGTGGGGTGGGGTTTTACCCTCGCGATGGATTTGTACATGTTGATTGTGGCCCCGTGAGGCATTGGGGTTAATATATCTGCTTGTGGGCTGTTGGTGACTGTGGTAACATCCGCGCGCTTTATTTGAGTCATCGTTGGTCGAAAATGGTGACGCCTTCATACTTTATTAATTATTAAGTGAGTGACTAATGTCTTACACAATCAATGCAGAAACCCGCACAGAAATCGGGAAAGGTTCGAGCCGCCGCCTACGTCATGCAGATCAAGTTCCTGCAGTAATCTATGGTCCAGGTAAAGAGCCTATATCAATCAAGTTTGCACACAAAGACATCATTAATATTCAATCAAATGATGACTTTTATACAACTGATTTAACCATCTCTATAGACGGTAAAGAAGTTAGCGTTCGTGTAAAAGCTATTCAACGTCATGCATTCAAACAATTGATTGAACATATCGACTTCATGTTTGTTTAATTGCTGAGTTGAAAAAAAGCGCCTAAGGGCGCTTTTTTTGTGACTGAATTTTATCGCTAAATTCTATAATTACGCTAAACGCTAAACGCTAAACGCTAAACGCTAATCGATTTCGAAACTATAGTAGATATCCAATGATTGACTTAAGGTACTCGAGACACTTTCTAAATACAATTGTGAAAATAAATAATATCGCACGGTCATTTCATAACCGGGGTTAAATACTCCCACACCATACTTAATCATTAAGTCTTCGCCAACATAACCACTCACGGCCACTTTACCATCATCGTTGGTATCAAGTTGTACGTTGGAAAAACCAAATTTTTCAACCAGCCCCGTAGCAGTACTGCCAATGCTATTCATTGCTCCACCATCAAATTGAGAGCCTAAACTGAGTGCAGCACCCATCATTAATGAGTTGCTTTGTTGGTTGGTTGTACTGGTAAAGCCTTTACCCGTCAAAATATAAGATAACACCTCAGCTTGCTCTTTCGCGGGGTTAGAGAATAAGGTGACAACTGGACGCATTGGTGTGCCAGTGACTCGAACTCCTGCGGTTATATTGCTGTCTTTAATGTCTCTTGTTGCTTCTATATTCAGGTTTGGCAATGCTGTCGGACCAACAAATTGGACTTCACCGGTATCAATACTTAAGGTTTGTCCCATAAACTTATAGGTACCTTTATTGACTTTGATATCACCAAATAGCATGGGAGGCTTAAAAGCTTGCTGCTGTAGTACAAGATCACCTCCTAGCTTCCCCTTAAGACCCATACCATCGATGGTAAGGTTTTTACCCACACTGATATTTAAATCGGCCGTAACGGCGTAAGGACTGGTTCTAACCATTTTTTCAGAAACGGAATCGTTGAATACCACATCGTTTGATACTGCAACGCCTCCTTCTGCTAATTGAGAGATTTTTATTTGTCCTGATGGCACGTTGACGTTGCCTTTTATCGCAAACAGTTGCTCATCAAAGGTGATATTAATATCTGGAGAGACATTTAAGATTGCTATAGGTGGTTGAATAACAGCTAAATTAGTGCCTTTTATATCAATATCACCACTAAATTTTCCTTGTGGCCAATCGAGGGTCCCTTGAGCGCTCACTTGTCCGTCACCCATATGCCATTGGCCATTGAGTTGCCCTTGTTGGCCTTCTAGTGCCAGTGACAAGTAGATTTTATCGATCAATGTTGGATTGGTTGATAAGGAAAATGCACCGTCGTTGAGTTTAATATTACCCGATACACTAGGATCCATAAGGGTGCCGGATAAGCTTAATTGACTGGATAAAATGCCTTCTAAGGTTTCGATCCTAGGGAAGAACTCTCCAAAAGGAGCCAGATTCAGTTCATTAACATTGATCGTACCTTGTAAGGTGCGATCAGGAGTGATGTTGACACTCAATTGACTTTGCCAACTGGCGATGCCGGACGAATCAAAACTTAATGAAGTATTAATTTGTTTTTCATCGAGAGAGGCTTGTAATAATAACTGCTGGTAGTCGATGCTAATGGTATTATTTTTGGTACGGCTAAGCTTAATGTTACCTGGCAAGAGCGTAAACTGAACATTGGCAGTGGGCTTTTTACCTTTAGCCCAATTAACTTGAGTGGTTAATGCCGCTTCACCGTGCCAGGTAATTTTTTTAGACAACATCGGTGCTAATGATTTACCTGGGTTACCGGTAAATGTCATATTGGCTTGGCCAGTGTGACCTAAATTAACATCATTGATTAAACATAATTTATTGTGGGGATGCACTAAGCAAAAACGGCCCACGCTGCCACGATGATTAAGTTGATCCCAACTGGCAGTAATTTGTTTATCTTGTTGCCATTGTCCAAGAGCATTACTGATCCCGAATTCTGTTAATGTGGCATTGAACTGTTGTTTATCGATATTGCTACTACTGGTCATTTGAGTGTTGATGACCACATCACCTTGAGTATTGAGCTTACTTTGTTGTTGATGTTGATTGCCTTCACTGAAGAATGCGATATCCGTCAGTTTATAGCTGTCCCATACGAGATTGGTATTATGCAGTTCAATCCAATACTTGTGCTGCGCATAGGGGTGGTAATTGGCGCGTAAATCAAGGCTGTCAATTTTACTGCCTTGGTAACTGAATTGGCTGATTTTTGCATTAATATCAACTATTGGGTCTGCACTATTGCCGGTTACATCAACTTTAGCAAAGATATTACCGCGGCCACCTTTTAGCCATTGGCTAACATCGGGCACGCTAAGTTCGGCAGCGATGTTCCAGGCTTTGTTGGCTTGGCCATTGATGACTAACTGAGCCCCTAGTGCATTTGCTTGGAGATTGGTCGCATTAATAGCAAGCTCTTGATTTAATGAAATATCACCTTGTAAATTCAATGGATAACCATTTAAATATCCTGTTAAGTTCGCATCTTGGACTGCCACTTGCCATTGTTTATCAGCGATGGTACCACTGCTGTTAAAACGGCCACCGAATTTACTTTTGATGGAGGTTTGCTGATTAATATAATCAATGTATTGCAATTGAATAGCGTCGGTAAGCACATTGGCTTGCCATGTTATTTTATCTCGATATGACAGCTGTCCTGTCAGATCTATATTGCCAGCAACTGATTGGAGATTAAGCTTATTAATGGTCAGTTTTTGCTTACGATTAACGACATCTGCAATAATAGCCAAAGCAGGGTGGTAAGGCGTGGTCAGTTGCCCTTCAAACTGCGCCACTTGGTCTTTAATATTACCTTGACTGGTAAAACGGCTAATATTGCTGGTGTACTGCGGATTTTTTAGCGGCCACTGTAATGCAGCGTCGGTAAGCGTTACTTGGTAATCAAGCGTTGCCGTGGTGAGATTCATTTCAGCGGCAAGATTAAAATGAGTATCGCCCTTAGCAATAGCGTTGATATTTAACCGACTTAAGTCTTGGGTGAGATCCAGCTGGAGTTGTTGTTTAAGCCCCGGCAATTCAGGTAGATTATCGACATTGGCAACGAGCTTTAATGTGAGTGGATAATGGTCGAGTAAAGCTATTTCCCCCGTAACACTCACATCACCATCATTGTGTTGAATATCCAGTTGGGTTATTCCAAGTTGAAATTGACGAAAACTGGCGGCTAACGCGATATGGCTAAAATGGTCGGTACGTTTACCGATAATGAGCTGACTTTCAGTGGCATTAAATTGCCTAACATTGACAGGGAAAGGCATAAATACTTGTGGCAAATTAGCCAGTGGCCATGAAGCTGCTTTGGCGTCAGCTGTTTGATTAGTCGCTTTGTTATCTGCTTGATGATTGGTTTGGCTTGCTGATGTTGTATCAGGAATATTGACGATTAGCCCTTGGCTTGTGAGTGATTCAACCACAAGTCCTGTGCTATTCCAGATGGCTTGAGTCGTTAAATTATCGGCATAAAATGTCATGTTATTCACATCAACAGTAACGTGTGCCAATTGGGCGTGGCTAAGGCTAATGTCAAAGGGTAATTCAAGCTCGGTAAAAGGGTCTTCGATATCACCTGTTTCATTAGCGTTTGTAGATACTGGAATTTTATCGCTGACAATGTTTACATCAATGCTCGATGCAACGAGATTTGTCACACAAATTTGTCTGTTAATCAAACAGGTAGGCAGCCATCCTAATGTTAAATTTTCTGCATTGACACTGATCCCTGGCATTGACCATGACACGTGATGCAAAGTGAGTTCACCATTTAAGGTGCCAGAGGCATACTCAACGTCAACATCGCTGACAAATTGATTGACTAGTATGACTCCCATTCTACTGCCAAATGGGGTGCCGATAATGATGGCAAACAGCATCAATAACACCAAAGGGACATAGATGAGTATTCGGGTATAAAGCTTAACACTGCGCCAAATTCTTGCCGATAGGCTGGTTGATCTGTTTACTTTTTTATGACTTGGCTTGAGTGATTCCTCTGATTGAGTATTTTGCTCATTATTTTGCAAAAGACTTTGCTCAGTATGTTTATCTATCATAAATCTGTTCCCATGGTTAAATGGAAACGATATGAACGTGCGACCGTCTCGGTTTCTTTTAAGCCAAAACCTAAGTCCATTCTAATTGGACCAATGGGTGATATCCAGTGCACTCCACCGCCAACAGATACCACGGGTTCAAATTGCTGAGTATCAAAAGCATTGCCAGCATCGACAAAGGTGGCGACGCGCCAGGTTGGAGTAAGATAGTATTGATATTCTACGCTACCAATGGCTAAATAGCGTCCGCCGACGACCTGTCGAGATAAGCCTCCTTCGCTGTTGGTATAGTCAATATAAGGCCCTAATTCTTGATAACTGTAACCCCGTATACTTTGGTCTCCACCGGCGAAATAACGTAACGATGGTGGAATATTGTTAATATCATGTTTATCAACAATATTGGCCGCTAAGTCCATTCTGGCGACAAACCTGTGCTTATCAAATAGAGTATCAACCCATTTAAATCTGGCTTGTAAACGGACAAGCCGAATGGTGGAGCCTAAGGAAGGATCAGCGTACTCAAGGCTATAAGTTTGACGATAACCTGACTTGGGATCGAGGCTATTATCACCACGAACGGTTTTTGTGAGGTTGTAACCCAATAAATAAAAACGTGGGTCGAAATCTGTATCGAGTTGATTATAGAATTCTCTAATAGACTCAACTGAATAACCATGTAACCAATTGCTTTTAGAGCGCCGTTGACGGGTTAATCCAACTAAGTACTTTCTAGACTCTAGTTGACCGGTATTGTTAAATTGACGTTTTTCAGCGTCATAATCTTGGGTGACACCATATGTGTCACGTAATATTCCTAGTTTTATTTTTAGTTGATCATCCAAAGGGTGGGTTAATGGAATAGTATAAGTCGTCAAAATTTTAGGTCGTTCAGGAGACCACTCTGCACTGGTTTCTTGATTATGGCCATAGCGATTTATTTGCGGCGTGCGCCAAGTGACTCGCACGCGAGGATCGACACTGTTTTCAGTACTGTTACCGATATCAGCACCTAAACCTACTCCAATAAGATGACTAGGGCGTGGACTTAACTGAACGTTAATGGGAACTACCCCCGTATCAATTTTATCTAATTGTGGTAATACTTTAATGTTACTGAAGTAACCTGTGTTTAATAAATTGCGATTAAACTCAGTTAATAGCTGTGTGGCGTAAGGCGCATCAGTATCAAAAGGAATTAATGATTCAACAATGTCATCATTGAGAGTACTGCCTTCAAAGTGAACATCACCAAATAAATAGCGCTTACCAGAATTAAACTGTAGGTTAATTTGGGCGGTATTTAAGTCACGATTAATGTTGATTTCTGATTTGGTGTATTGACCATCAAAATATCCTCTTGCCAGCGCTAACGTGATTAACTGTGATTTTATCGAATCATAGACACCGTGGTTTAAGGTATCACCAGGCTTAATTTTTAGACTGTTTAGCCAGAGTGAAAAGGTATTATCTTGGAGCATGTCACCTTGAAAATGAATATCCACCCATTGAATAATGACCGGTTCTCCTGGGGTTATATTGAGGCTTAACTCCCAAGGGCCTTTATCATTCTCTTTAACATCAATATCTAAAATTGCATGGTAGTAGCCCATGGATTCAAGCGCATTATGGGTGTTATCGTCAACGGTAAATAAAAATGCACGCCGCTGAACATCGTTATCTGGCAAGGTGCCTAAATGAGCAACAATGTTCTTTTCAATTTTTTTCGGCACGCCGGTAACGTTAATTGTTAACCAATTTTCGTCGGCCAGCACAAAGCCTGACATCAGTAAGGTCAACGAAAGTAATAGGAATTGGCTAATTTTAAGGCGTTTTGTCGACAAGTTAAGCTAACTTCCCCAAAATTTATGATGATGACCATTGTCGCTACAAAGTATAAAAGTCGCAAGGATATGATTGAAATTACAAGCAGAAATGGTTACAAAGATAAACCACCTTCAAGGATTTTTCTAACATGAATAAATTATATTTAACGATTGCGCTATGTTTAAGCTTAACGTCCAATACCAGTTTTGCGAAAGATGATAAACCTTTTGCTATTGCAATCCATGGTGGCGCCGGCACTATTTCAGCAGCCAGTCTAAGCCCTGAGCAAGAGAAAGCCATTCGCAACAAACTTAAGCAGGCAGTTGATGCTGGATATAAAGTGTTAGATAAAGGCGGCGACAGCCTCGATGCGGTGCAAGCTGCGATAAATGTGTTAGAAAATAGTCCATTGTTTAATGCTGGGGTTGGTGCTGTTTATACCTTTGATGGTGGCCATGAGCTTGATGCCTCAGTAATGGACGGTAACACTATGAATGCAGGTGCGGTTGCTGGGGTTAAACATATTAAAAACCCGATTGATTTAGCGAGAAAGGTGATGGAAAAATCACCTCATGTAATGCTTTATGGACAAGGGGCTGAAGAATTTGCGTTAACACAACAATTTAGTTTAGTGCCTAACCGTCATTTTGATACCCCACATCGTTATTCACAGTTGCTTGATGCTAAAGCGAGTATTATTGAAGCCGAGCAAAATAACGGTGGAGATTATCAGGCGTCAGTAGAACAGTTAAGTGCTAATTATAAATATGGCACAGTGGGTGCAGTAGCACTTGATAAGCAAGGTAACCTTGCAGCAGGGACATCAACCGGCGGCATGACAGCAAAACGTTTTGGCCGTATTGGTGATTCTCCAGTCATTGGCGCCGGAACCTATGCTGAAAATGGCGTCTGTGCGGTATCTGCAACAGGGCACGGTGAGTATTTTATCCGTTATCAGGTGGCGGGTGACATATGCGCTAAAGTTAAATACCAACAAGTATCGATTATTCAAGCGGCTGATGAAGTCATTAATCAACGCTTAATATCGGCTGGTGGAACTGGAGGCGTGATAGCAATTGATCAGCGTGGCAATATCGCTACGCCATTTAATACCGAAGGTATGTATCGTGCAACTCGAAGCAAAGGCCAAGCTGCAACAATTATGATCTGGCGTGACAAATAAATTCTAGCTGTGATGATAAAGACCGATTAATACAATCGGTTTTATTTTCTATCCACTGGACCATTATTGACTAAACTTAAATTAAGTCAGTACTTGAATGTTGATTCATTATGAATGGATTGACGAGATTTATTATGCACGTAGTCAATTAGCGTGCATTTAGGGGGTTATATGGATTCAATAAAAATTAAAGATTATATGGACAGGCATCCAGTATTATTAACTGCGGATATGTCACTGGCTATTGCAGTAGAAAAACTACTTGATAGTAAGAAAAATGGTGCGCCTGTTATTGATCATACTGGGCTATTAGTGGGCTTTTTGTCTCAACAAGATTGTTTATCTGTGATGTTAAAAAGTAGCTATCACTGTGACATGACCAGCACAGTACAAGACTGCATGAAAAGCCCTGTATTGTCGGTTACGCCCGATGAAAGCATATTGGCATTAGCCGAACAAATGTTAGGGCCTAAACCCAAGATTTACCCTGTATTGAGCGCGGGCAAAGTCATTGGTACTATTAATCGGACCAATGTGCTTAAGGCGATGAATATTTATATGCAACAGTGTTACTTATCTCCAGTCTAACAATTGTTAAAATCAATACCATTCTGCTGTTTTCCTTGCTAGGATCGCTTTTTTTGATGTAAGCAAGGGAATCAGATTTGAATTCGGACCTTCACCCGCTATCTAAGGCGTATCTCAATCTTTGTTATCAAACCGACGCGGCTAAAATTCGTCGTCGTTTGTATCGAGTCAATAAAGAACCCGAGTCTGAAAAAAAATCCCAAACGTTAGTGCAGTTGACTGAAGCCGCGCAGCAAGCCTTCGCAAAAGCGCAACAGCGCTTACAGTCTAGACCGGTTATTGATTATCCCGATGAGCTGCCGGTTTCACAAAAACGAGATGATATTGCTTCTGCCATTGCCAATAACCAAGTGGTGATTGTGGCGGGGGAGACTGGGTCAGGTAAAACCACTCAGTTACCTAAAATCTGTCTTGAACTGGGCTTAGGGACTCGAGGCTTAATTGGCCATACTCAACCACGTCGTCTTGCTGCACGAAGTGTCGCGAACCGTATTGCTGAAGAACTTAATAGCCCATTAGGCGATGTCGTTGGCTTTAAAGTTCGTTTTGCCGATGCCATGAGTGACAAGAGTTATATCAAACTGATGACCGACGGTATTTTGCTTGCGGAACTCACCTCGGACCGATTTCTAAACCAGTACGATGCGATTATTATTGATGAAGCGCATGAACGAAGCTTAAACATTGATTTTATTTTGGGGTATCTGAAGCAGGTATTAAAAAAACGTCCAGACTTAAAAGTCATTATTACTTCCGCTACCATCGATGTAGACCGTTTTTCAAAACATTTTAACAATGCCCCAGTTATTGAAGTGTCTGGACGTACCTTTGAAGTTGAAACGCGTTATCGTCCATTAGTACGTGATACCGATGTTGATTTAGATGTCAGTGATGGGATTTTTAGTGCCGTTGATGAGTTAATGGCAGCAGGACCTGGCGACATCTTGATATTTATGAATGGTGAACGTGAAATTCGTGATACTGCTGATTTACTCAATAAACAACAATATCGCGATACTGAAGTTTTACCTTTGTACGCTCGTCTTTCTTACGGTGAACAGTCTAAAGTCTTTAAAAGCCATATTGGCCGCCGTATCGTATTAGCCACCAACGTTGCCGAAACCTCATTAACCGTGCCGGGGATCCGCTATGTTATCGATCCCGGTACCGCTCGCATTAGCCGTTATAGTTACCGTACTAAAGTGCAACGTCTACCGATAGAACCCATTTCACAAGCCAGTGCAAATCAGCGTCAAGGACGTTGTGGCCGTGTCGGACCTGGTATTTGTATTCGACTTTACGATGAAATGGATTTTATTCAGCGCCCCGAATTTACCGATCCTGAAATTTTGCGTACCAATCTTGCCTCGGTCATTTTACATATGTTGTCGATTGGGTTGGGGGATATTGGCGGATTTCCATTTATTCAGCCACCGGATCAAAAACACATTCGAGACGGTTTTTTATTGCTTGAAGAGTTACAAGCGGTTAAAAAATCTGGGGATGACTTAGTCTTAACGCCATTAGGCAAAGACTTAGCCAAAATCCCCCTCGATCCGCGTTTGGCTCGAATGGTCATTGAAGCCAATAAATTGGGATGTTTACACGAAGCATTAGTGATTACTACCGGTTTGTCGATCCAAGATCCGCGAGAACGCCCCACAGAGAAGAAACAAGCAGCAGACGAGTGCCATCGGCGTTATGCCGATAAAGACTCTGATTTTGCAAGTTGGGTGAAGTTATGGGATCACGTTAAAGATCAAAAAAATGAGTTGTCAGCCAGTCAGTTCAGAAAACAATGCCGTGATGAATATCTCGCGTATTTACGCGTACGTGAATGGCAAGATCTGTATACCCAAGTAAAACAAGCAGTACATGAATTGAAATGGCGTATTAATGCCAGCGCGCCCAGTTACGAGCAATTACATAGAGCATTATTATCAGGATTGTTAAGCCATGTTGGTTTTAAAGGTGAAAATAATGAGTATTTAGGGGCCCGTAACCGTAAATTTTTCGTTTTCCCCGGCTCGCCATTAGCCAAAAAAGGTCCTAAGTGGATTATGGCCGCCGAGCTCACGGAAACCTCGCGTTTGTTTGCCCGTTGCTGCGCCAAAATTGATCCAGAATGGTTAGAATCACTCGCGTCTCATTTAGTGAAAAAGCAGTATCTCGAGCCCCATTTTGAAGCGAAAGCGGCCAGTGTGATCGCACTCGAAAATCAAATACTGTATGGCTTGATGATAGTCAACAGACGTCGAGTACAATATGGCCCTATTGACCCGATAGAAGCCCGAGAAATCTTTATTCACAGTGCATTAGCAGAAGGGCAGTTACAAACGAAAGAAGCCTTTTTTGTTAATAATCAAAAGCTATTGAATGACATAGAAGCGTTAGAGCACAAGTCTCGTCGTAGAGATATTTTAGTCGACGAACAAGTGCTGGTGGATTTTTATGAACCCTTGATCCCGCCAGGAATTTATAACGCGCCGCTATTTTTTGCTTGGTGGAAAACAGCACGTCAACAAACACCTGACTTACTTGATTACAGCCAATCTTTATTAATGCAGCGAAGTGCCGACCATATATCTGCACTCGACTTCCCAGAAATATGGCATAAAGGTAATTTAGCCTTAACTGTCAGTTATCATTTTGAGCCGGCGAGTGTTGATGATGGTGTATCTGTGCATATTCCTGTCGCACTGATTAATCAAATTGATGACAGTGATTTTGATTGGCTCGTTCCAGGATTACGAGAAGAAAAGCTGATTGCATTGATTAAGTCACTGCCTAAAAATCTGCGGCGTAACTTTGTTCCCGCTCCGGACTATGCCCGGGCATGTTATCAAGCAATGAAACCGTTTGAGTTATCGATGCTTGATACCATGTGTAAACAATTACTGCGCATGAGCGGTGTCAGAATTTCTGCAGATGATTTTGAGTTAACTCAATTGGCAGAACACCTTAAAATAAACTTTAAAATTGAAGACGATCAAGGTCGTTTAGTCGCTCAAGGACGTGATTTAGAAGCGTTGAAAGGTCAGTTACAAGGCGTTGTGGCCAAAGCGATCCGTAAAGTGGCAGATAAAGGCATCGAGCAACATGCGATAACAACATGGTCATTTGGCGATTTACCGGTTCAATATCAACAGCGAAAAGGTAATTACGAAGTCAAAGCGTATCCGGCATTAATGGATAATAAAACCGATGTGTCGATTAAGTTATTTGATGATGAACATGAAGCTAAACGCCATCATCGAGTCGGACTGCGCCGATTATTATTGATTAATATCCCTTCGCCAGTGAAGCACTTGCAACAAGCATTGCCTAATAAGGCCAAGCTGGCGATGTACTTTAATCCGTTTGGCCAAGTGCAGATATTAATTGAAGATATTATTAATGCTGCTGTACAGCAGTTGTTAGATCAAAAACAACTCGACATTCGCAACGAGCAGCAGTTTGAACAAGCAAAAGATTGGGTCCGCCAAGAGCTTAACCCGACTGCAGAGTCTATTGCGCTAAATGTAGAGCAAATTTTGACGATTTATCAACGTATTAAAAAACGTTTGAAAGGTAAAATTAGCTTGGATATCGCGTTTGCGATGAGCGATATTCAAACTCAACTTGATAGCCTCGTTTATAAAGGCTTTGTGGACGACTGTGGCTGGCAACGGTTAACTGATGTGGGCCGTTATCTGAAAGCTATTGAAAATAGACTAGAAAAGCTGCCAGTTGACCCCGCGCGAGATCGCTTACACATGCACAGCATTGCTAAAGTACAACAGGCATTAACGGCCCAATCGGCCAAAGTGCCACGCTCACAACCCGTTCCTGAAGCCTTGATTGAAGCTCGCTGGATGATAGAAGAGTATCGGGTATCATGTTTTGCACAAGTGTTAGGCACCGCTTATCCCATTTCAGAAAAGCGTGTGTTGAATTATATCAATCAAGTGTAATCTGATAAATTGATCTTCCGCATGACGGCATAAATACAACCGAGATCACTCAGCTGATGTCGGTTTTTTTTATTGCTTATCCTAAATTGATAAATTATTTAGTACTTAGTCGGCATAGGGCGCTTTCTGGGTAACTATCCTCAGCTCTGGATAAGCGATGGGATAAATCGATAAAACGGGATTATTTCAAGTCGGCAATATCAAACATACCCGTTTTTGACAACAAGGCTTTTCCCCACGTCAATAGCGAGTCGATGCAACACACAGAGTAAGGCAACAAGCTATTTGATAACCGTATATTATCCTGAACTTAACTAATATGATTGTAGGAAGAATTGTTCTGGACAACTATTCCTGTCTAGATACTGTTGTTGGCCAACATAATGTTGAACACTTAGTTGTGTTTTTCAAGATAGTTGTTCCTGAAACTCGTATTTTAGGATCAACACAAGCATTCCACTTTTTTTGTTACCTATCTCTTAAGGAATAACCATGATTTTAAAAATATGCCAGAAACATAAAAAATTGAGTATTTCTATTTACTTAAACAACTAATGCAATGGATGTGAATCATAATCCTATCAAAACAAGAGTCGGCAATTGCTGCAATAGTTCAAGACATCTCCCCCTTTTTAATGTTCACTTTCTTGAAAAACTTTCATAAAAGTGAGTGTTTCCTTCATTTCGTGGTGTTATGTAGACTATTCGCACAACAGAACTGAAAGTTTTTCGTAATTGCGGTTTAAATGTGATCTGACTATTGATATACTCGTTCCAAGAAGAAAGTGATTGTTACTCTTCTCTCTGTAAGGTAAATGTCATCCCCGCCCAGCATTAACAAGATGTCGTCAGTTTTTAGGATTCAACATCGTGTTTTTGTATATAAAAAGACATGCCTACACCTACAAAAAGACTTAAAAGATTGGAGTGATTATGGAAGTTCATGAATACGAAAACGCTTACTATCAAGTGAAAGATGACGTGTTAGAGTCTTTGCCTTCTGACGAAGAATAAGACCATTGAATGAGCATCTTAATGCTAAGGCTATTTAGTTCTCGCATTAAATACTTCGACACAGAAACTAAAAATAGCAGCCTAGGCTGCTATTTTTTATTGGTTATTTTTCATTGTTTGTTTCTATCAATAATGTGGATCAATAATTTTTAGCAAGAATACATAGCGTTTTATTGTCAGTACAGAGTGATGATGGCTCCACTCAACCAAAGTCGTCAATATGTGCGACTCAGTACGCTCCAACATTAACCTTCAATGCGACCCTTTTCAGGTAATATTTCAACAATAATCCAAGTATTACCTTTTTTATGGAGACGAATGGTGCGATCGTCAATCCATTTTTGGCCACCTTTTAGTCCTTGCATCTTAACTATTACGGTAACGTCGTCGGTAAATTTGCGGAAGAAATCGATATCAATTTCATCAATAGACATTGTGACTTGCTTCATGGATAAACCTAATACATTCCGTTGTACTGCCGACGCAATATGGTAATGGTCAATCACATCCCAGATATCTACAGAGACAAACTTTTTAGCTTTATCAACATCACGATCAACATAAATAGCTTCGAAGAAACCTAATGAGACCTGTTCTGGTGTGAGTTGAGGTTCGCCTAGCTCATTTGATTGGCCGCATGCACTGAGAAGGAAGAGTAGGCACAATGGGAGAAGTTTTATCAAGGTAATTTTTTTAAGCATAAATTTTTAACAGCTAATATTATTATTTTTAACCAGTATCTCGGTTTATGGCAAGTGTTACAAGGTTAAGGTCCATATAAATAATGGCACCACGAACAATTGTAGCGCAGATCATAATTTGCTTTTTGTTTTATGACTGATAGAACGTGTTTATGGAAATGATGGCGCTGTATTGAGCTATCACTCACATCACGACTAACAATAACAATAACACTATCAGGACACGACTATTCTGATCTTAATCCGTCAGAGCCCAACTCAGCAGCCTGATAGTTTTTCCATGTAATGGTCTTTGATGTGCATTCACTGATTTGTTTACCAGTCAGCCCATGTTGAAGTGCAATGGGTACCTCTTTACAGGCAGATTTCAGCTTTGGCGGGCTGTGCTGAATGACCTCATAGGACAAGGGTATTTTATACAGTAGCCTGGCTGAGCTGCGTTAGATCTCGAAAATGGAATATCTACTGGGTAGTCGCGTCTTTTAGAAATAGAGCTAATAAGTTAATATTTGTTCGATTGGCAGCTTAATGAGATGATTTTGATGCTAATGGCTTGACGAGGTCAAACTGGTATGTCATATATTAATTATGCATTCCATGTTGAGTGACACAGGTTGAGTGAGACTAACCTTAATAAAAATAAAAATACAGATTGGCAATTGCTTTGCCTTATTGGTTTTATGGTAATTACGTTATCATAAGTAATCGTTAATTCCACTAATGTTATCCACAGATTCTGTGGACAACCTTGTTGACGAACCTAAATTATTTTGCTAATTCCTTGTATCTGCGGGTTTTTTTTGTGTGGTTAAAAAGTAGCGCAGACTTATTTTGAATCGAATTTACGTGCAAAAATAAAGCCTCATTACGAGGCTTTATTTTTTGTGATGACGACAAAGATATTTACCATTTCTTTTTCGGCTGAAACAACATATCAATATCATCACCTTCTTTTTTCGGTTTTGGTGCACTCGGTTCACTACGTTTTTGAGCGCCCATTATTTCATCCAGTAGTTGTTTCGCTTCATCGACTTTACGGGCAATAAAAGGATCATTAGGCGTTTGCGCTTTAATTATGTGTAGCGTGTTTAAGGCTTTCGTGACCATTTGTTTACTGGAACCGTATTGCTTCATAAAGCAAGCTGCACGCGCCCTACTAATCATAGAGTCGACATTTATTCTTAATTGAAGGTTGTCGATACGTATTTCTTCTTCTGCAAAAATAGACGGATCAACTTTTCCCTTATTATGTTCCGCACGTAAAATGGCTTTAAGTTTTTTTAGTGTTTTTACTAATTCTAAAATTTGTCTATCATTATCAGGTAAACGAAAGCTCTCAATCGCAGGGACTTGGCTAGGTGAATTAGACACTGAGGCTATTTGCATTTTGATGTCGGCTAGACGACGTTCATAATCAGATTTTAATTGGCCTGATGCATGGACTATAGATTGTTCTAAAGCATCTTGAATGCGGCGATAAAGCACTAACATGATATGGCTAGAAGATGGTGTCATGCCAGTGTTAGATAAGACGGTATCGGTTTCATCTATGATGGCGCGCTGACGAGAAACTTCTATTCGACGCTCGGCTTCTGCCCGCTCTTTTTGCTGTTGGACAATACTAAAGCCGATAATCAGCAATAATAGTGCTCCAATAAGAATTAATATCAAAATTAAGGACATAAACGTTCCATTTTATCTTTCATATTACATGGTAAATATAGCCAAGTAGCTATGACTAAAAGTTATTTTGATGTTGGAATAAATAGTCCTGACAAAATATCATCAAAATGATTCTATATCTTAGCGTATGTTATCGCGGCTGTCGTTGAATAATAAGTCGTTTTGTTGATAAATCATTAAACAGATGAATCACAATGTTTATCAAAAGCTCAGTGAATTATTTAAGAGGTGATTTTACTTGCTCGTTATTCCTATTTGTATTACATTTCATTTATCATATAACGTTTTATTATAGTTGAACGATTGTTCTTGTTATGTAAAACAACGATCGATTTGTTCTTATTTGCATATTTTGCAGATGAGTGACGGTTAAATCAAGGATAAAACCATGAAACTGCAGCAACTTAGATATATTGCAGAGGTTGTGAAACACAACCTAAATGTGTCATCAACAGCTGAGAATCTCTATACTTCACAACCTGGGATTAGTAAGCAAGTCAGAATGTTAGAAGATGAATTGGGCATTCAAATATTTGGTCGTAGTGGTAAACACCTTACTCATGTAACCCCAGCCGGTCAGCAAGTTATTGATATAGCTAATGATATACTAGGCAAGGTCGATAGTATTAAAAAGGTGTCTGAAGAATATACTAAACCGAATCAGGGCGAATTGAATATTGCTACTACGGACACTCAGGCTCGATATGCTCTGCCGCAAATTATTGGTGAATTCATCAAACGCTATCCTAAAGTGAATTTACATATGCATCAAGGCACACCTTCACAAATTAGTGAGCAAGCCGCTAGAGGTGATTCGGACTTTGCAATTGCGACAGAAGCTATGCATTTATATACCGATTTAATTATGCTGCCTTGTTATCATTGGAATCGCTCAATTGTCGTGACTCGTGATCACCCGCTGGCTTCCCAATCAACAAAAGTTAGCATTGAAGATTTAGCCAAGTTTCCATTGGTGACTTATGTTTTTGGTTTTGATAAAGCGTCTGAAATTGAAAAGTCATTTAAACGTGCAGATCTCGATCCGCGAGTGGTATTTAGTGCCACCAGTGCCGATGTGCTTAAAACTTACGTACGTTTAGGGCTTGGGGTAGGGGTGATTGCTTCTATGGCAATCGATCCTGCTGTTGATAATGATTTAGTGGCGATTGATGCAAGTCATCTGTTTGCTCATAGTACAACTAAAATCGGCTTTAGACGTGGTAGTTTTTTACGCAGCTACATGTATGACTTTATGCGACATTTTGCACCGCATTTAACCCGAGACGTGGTTGAAAAAGCAGTCGGGCTTCGAGATCAACAACTGATTGATGAAATGTTTGCTGACATGGCATTACCGGTACGATAGTACTGAATATCGGTAATGTGTATCGTATAAAAAACCTCGCTCATCGGCGAGGTTTTTTTATAATCAATATAAAAGCTTAATCACGGATTAATTGATATTAATCTGGCGCGTAACCCGATCCACCAATTAACTCGTTATCCAAATAGGCTTTACCATCAGTCATCGCTAAACGACCTAAGCTAAACCATTTTACCACCAGAGGATAAATAGCATGTTCTTGTTCATGAACACGCCTGGCTAATATTTCAGCATCATCTTCAGGGTAAATAGGGACTTTAGCTTGCAATATCACCGGTCCAGCATCGAGTTCAGGGATAACAAAATGCACACTAGCGCCATGTTCAGTGTCGCCTGCATCGATAGCACGTTGATGTGTATGTAATCCTGTATACTTAGGCAATAATGATGGATGAACATTAATCATTTTCCCAAGGAAATGGCGAACAAACTCATCGGTCAAAATACGCATAAAACCCGCAAGAATAATCAGATCTGGTTGGTATTTCTCTATTGTTTTTAATAAACGGGCATCGTAATCGCTGCGTACTTCATTGATATAAGGAATAACGCAACTGGTATCAATTTCGCTTTGATGAGCGCGAATTAATCCATAAGCATCCGGCTTGTTACTGATCACACCAACAACGTCAGCCTTTAGGTTATCGTCACAACCATCAATGATAGCTTGAAGATTACTGCCCTTACCGGAAATCAATACCACAACACGACAGCTTTGGGTCATTAGATGATCTCCACTTGCTCTTCGTCGCCTTGACGCGTTGCAATTTCACCTATCAACCATGCATTTTCGCCTTCTGCGGTTAATAATGCTAATGCGGCATCCACTTTGTCTGTTGGCAGCGCAATAACCATACCTACACCACAGTTAAATGTTAGGAACATTTCATGTTGTGCAATATTGCCGTTTGTCATTAACCAATCGAACACCACTGGCCATTGCCAAGAGTCACCCTTTACCACAGCTTTACAATCATCAGGAAGTACTCGTGGGATATTTTCCCAGAATCCACCACCAGTAATGTGCGCCATTGCGTGAATATCTGATTGTTCAATCAGTTTCAATAAAGGTTTAACATAAATTTTTGTCGGCTCAAGTAAATGGTCAATTAACGGCTTACCAGCAAGATCTTGTTGCGGGTCCGCTTTGCTGACTTCTAATACCTTACGGATTAACGAGTAACCGTTTGAGTGAGGACCACTTGAACCAAGCGCAATGAGTGAGTCACCCGCTTTTACTTTTGTACCATCAATGATATCTGCTTTTTCAACAACACCAACACAAAATCCGGCAAGATCGTAATCTTCGCCTTCATACATGCCGGGCATTTCAGCTGTTTCGCCACCGATTAATGCACAACCTGATTGGAAACAACCTTCTGCGATTCCACTGACAACCGAGGTCGCCGTTGCAACGTCAAGCTTACCAGTCGCATAGTAATCGAGGAAGAAAAGCGGTTCAGCACCTGAAACAATCAGGTCGTTGACACACATAGCAACTAAATCAACGCCTACGGTGTCATGCTTTTTATAATCAATGGCTAATCTTAATTTGGTGCCAACACCATCAGTGCCAGAAACAAGTACTGGGTGTTTGTATTTAGTCGGTAATTCGCACAATGCGCCAAAACCACCTAAATTGCCCATAACTTCTGGACGACGAGTGCGTTTTACCGCTGATTTAATGTTGTTTACTAACGCATTACCTGCATCGATATCAACGCCGGCATCTTTGTAACTTAGGGGGGTAGGAGTGGTCACGGAGGATCCTCTAGGGTACATCGTTTTATGGAATTTTATGCGCCGATATTCTACCAGTTTGTGTCCCGAGTCGAAAGTCATGTTTTTACTTTATCCTATAAATAAAACGATGAATTACCTATTTTTATTGGTTTAGGTCACGATTTACTGCAATTTTGAAACTTTATGTTTTATAGATAGGATAAATCGTCTAACATTTATCAAATTTGCCTGAAATAGTCAGAAATCTAGGAGAAATAAATGAAAGTCGTTGAAGTAAAGCATCCTCTGGTTCGTCATAAAGTCGGTTTGATGCGTGAAGCGGATATCAGCACCAAACGATTTCGTGAACTTGCTACAGAAGTTGGCAGTTTATTAACCTATGAAGCCACCGCTGATTTTGAAACGGAAACGGTGACAATTGATGGTTGGAATGGTCCGGTCAATATTGAGCAACTTAAAGGTAAAAAAGTGACTGTAGTGCCTATTTTACGTGCGGGTTTAGGCATGATGGATGGCGTACTTGAGCATCTTCCCAGTGCACGTATTTCTGTTGTCGGTATCTATCGTGATGAAGAAACACTTCAGCCTGTGCCTTATTTTGAAAAAATAGTCAGTAATGTAGACGAGCGTATCGCTTTAGTGGTTGACCCAATGTTAGCCACTGGCGGTTCAATGATTGCGACAATCGACCTGCTGAAAAAACGTGGTTGTACTTCAATTAGAGCTTTAGTTTTGGTTGCTGCGCCTGAAGGCATTAAAGCCCTTGAACTAGCTCACCCTGATATTGAATTGTACACTGCAGCGATTGATGATTGCTTAAACGAGAAAGGTTATATCTTGCCAGGTTTAGGTGATGCGGGCGATAAGATATTTGGTACCAAATAATTCGTTATACGGATTGTAGATACCCAGGCTCGGTATGATTAACATCATGTGCGAGACCATAAAAACGGGAGCCTTTATTGAGGCTCCCGTTTTTATTTCTATCTTGATAAGCCGTAGGCGGCTGTTGAATGTTAAAGCACCATCGCAGCAATCCAACCAAAAACGAGCAGTGGAATATTATAGTGAATGAACGTTGGGATCACGCTGTCGCGAATATGATCATGTTGCCCATCGGCATTAAGACCTGCTGTGGGACCTAGCGTTGAATCCGATGCTGGCGAACCTGCGTCACCAAGCGCGGCTGCGGTACCGACAAGGGCAATGGTTGCCGCGACAGAAAAACCAAAACTGAGTGCTAACGGTACATAAATGGTGGCGATAATCGGAATGGTTGAAAACGAAGAGCCAATGCCCATGGTAATCAATAAGCCAACAATAAGCATCAATAATGCGGCTATTGCTTTGTTGTCACCTATCATGTCGCCTAGAGACGTCACCAGTGTGCCGACTTCCCCGGTCGACTTAAGCACGGCGGCAAAACCTGCTGCTGCAATCATAATAAAGCCAATGTTGGCCATCATATGCACACCTTGGTCGAACAGGTCTTTACTCACTTCATGTTTAATAATCCCTGAAAAACGGAAAATAATAAATCCGCTTAATGCACCAAATATCATTGAATCAGTTTGTAATTGAACCACTAAAGTCACCACTATTGCTGATAATGATATCAACAGACTTTTTCGGCTAATCGTGGTTGAAATGCTGTCATTTATCACAGGTTGTTCAATAATATATTGTCTAGGTTTGCGGTAACTGATAAATATCGCCGTGAGTAGACCAACAACCATGCCCATAGCAGGTAATAACATTGCCTTAGGAATTTGTTCACCGACTGCATTTAAACCATTAATGTTCAAATTTGCTAAAAGGATGTCATTGAGGAAAATTCCGCCAAAACCGATAGGTAATATCATATAAGTGGTGACCAAGCCGAACGTTAGAATACAGGCTATAAGACGGCGGTCGATATGTAGCTTCGAAATGACATGTAATAATGGTGGAATAAGGATCGGAATAAAGGCGATGTGAATAGGTAAAATATTTTGCGATGAAATAGCCATTAACAGTATTGTGACCAATAACAACCAACGTACCACTTGAGTATTACCACTATTGGGTTCTTTGCCGAGCTTTTTAATAATTGAATGGGAAATTAACGTTGTTAAGCCCGAATGTGACAATGCCGCCGCAAACGCGCCAAGCAATGCATAACTTAATGCAATTTGAGCTCCGCCGCCGAGTCCGTCATTAAAGGCTGCTATTGTTTGATGAATATCTAATCCACCAACTAAACCCGCCACAACAGCACTAATGGTTAACGAGACCACAACGTTAATTCGAATAAAGCTTAAAAAAAGCATTAAGCAAACCGCGATAACAACCGCATTCATAATTATATTTCATAAAAGTAAGTGAGGCGGCTATTCTTGACTGTCTACAGCATATTTGTCCAGCGTATATCGACTTTTTACTTATTTATGCCGATTTTTCAATCAATATTGCTTGCCGTTGTGGATAATGTTTGCCTAGGTCATGTCAGCAAATCATTTTTGTAATATTCGACAGTTATTATTTAGTGGGTCAGCATGTTTTATTTTTCAGCAGGTAAACCCATTTTCATTTGAAATAACTTATAAGTCCGCTAAATTAGATGTATGGTATACCTCTGATATAAGTCCCAACGGCATAGTCAATTGTTAAGTAGATCACAATTAGCAAGAACGCTTTACCGTTGTTGAATGTTTAAGCCATTAAATGGAGATAGATAATGAGCGTATTAGTAGGCCGTCCAGCCCCAGATTTTACCGCAGCAGCCGTTCTTGGTTCTGGTGAGATTGTTGACACATTTAACCTCGCTACCGCAATTAAAGGTAAGCCTGCGGTTATTTTCTTCTACCCACTCGATTTTACTTTTGTATGCCCATCAGAGCTAATTGCTTTTGATCACCGCATGGAAGAGTTCACCAAGCGTGGTGTTGAAGTGATTGGTGTTTCAATTGACTCACAGTTCACTCATAACGCATGGCGTAACACTCCAGTAGACAAGGGGGGTATTGGCCAAGTTAAATACACACTAGTTGCTGACGTTAAACATGAAATTTGTAAAGCATACGACGTTGAGCATCCAGAAGCTGGCGTGGCTTTCCGTGGTTCTTTCTTAGTAGACAAAGAAGGCCAAGTTCGTCACCAAGTGGTTAACGATTTACCATTAGGC
The DNA here is from genome assembly GCF_002836275.1 of Shewanella sp. Actino-trap-3. Classification (NCBI taxonomy): domain Bacteria; kingdom Pseudomonadati; phylum Pseudomonadota; class Gammaproteobacteria; order Alteromonadales; family Shewanellaceae; genus Shewanella; species Shewanella sp. Actino-trap-3. The sequence continues at coordinate 383,778 of NZ_PJCE01000001.1, forward strand.
CGTAACGTTGACGAAATGATCCGTATGATCGACGCTCTTCAGTTCCATGAAGAGCACGGTGAAGTTTGTCCTGCTGGCTGGTCAAAAGGCGAAAAAGGCATGACTGCTAGCACAGAAGGTGTCGCAGCATACTTAAGAGATAACTCTGACAAGCTATAATCTAGCGGATTAGAGACAATAAAAAAGCTGCTTCGGCAGCTTTTTTATTGAGTAATATTACTATTTTTATCGACCGTTCTAGGGCGATATAGCCTGCTTGAGATGCAATTGTTATCCCGAGCGGAAGTTACCTAGTATCCATTATTCGCTGGCTGGATCGCTCTTCTCTTCCACAGCGGCTAATGGCCAACCACCTAATGCTTTCCAACGATTGACGATAAGGCAAAATAATTCGGCGGTGCGTTCGGTATCATATAATGCTGAATGCGCTTCTTTGTTGTCGAAATCGATGCCAGCCATTTTACACGCTTTAGCCAATACCGTGTGCCCAATAGCAAGGCCAGCAAGTGTTGCGGTATCAAAGCTCGCAAAAGGATGAAAAGGAGAGCGCTTTAAACCGTTTCGTTCTATGGCCTTGTTCACAAACCCTAAGTCAAAAGCGGCATTGTGAGCGACAATAATACTGCGATGACAATCTACTGCCTTTTGGGCTTTTTTGACTTCTTTAAAAATCTCTAACAAAGCGACTTTTTCGTCTACCGCACCACGAAGTGGGTTGGTGGGATCGATACCATTAAAAGCTAAAGATTCAGGCTCTAGGTTCGCGCCCTCAAAAGGCTCAATATGAAAATGAAGGGTTTTATCAAGTTCAATGACCCCATCACTATTCATTTTTAATAAGCTGACGGCAATTTCAAGCAACGCATCGGTATTGGCATTAAAACCCGCAGTTTCGACATCGATAACAACAGGGAAATAACCACGAAAGCGGTGTTTAAACTTATTAGCGTCGCAAATATCAGTCATTACAGTCTTTATCCTCAATAGCTATCATTCATCGGTGCAAATGATGTAGGCCGAGTATTATGCGCAAACTCAAGCTCAGTGTCATGTTTGATTGTGGTTTTTATCATCGATTAAACATGATTGTTGACTAAAGGAACTGACTTTGTGGCCGATAGAAAGTATGTAATCAGGTATATAGGGTGTTTTTATGTGGCGAAAACTGATAATTCTCGCAAGTTTGTGTCTTTGCTCAACGGCTAATGCTGATTTGAGGCACTACGTGGCGTCGCTCGAAAACTCAGCATGGCGCATTGGTGAGAGTAATCCGATAGAGTGTCGTCTTGAACATGATATTCCTGACTATGGTCGCGCGGTGTTTACCAGTAGGGCAGGTAAAGATTTGAATTTAAACTTCACCTTAGATATGTGGCTTAAGCCTGATGCGGTGACCAAGGCAACATTAATTAGCCGAGCTCCGAGTTGGCGTCCTGGGCATAATTCCAAAGAAATCACCCAACTGACTTACAACAAGCAATTTAATGGTGAAGTACCCAAAAAAGCCGCTTGGTCGATGTTGAATGAATTGAGTCAAGGAATGGAACCCACTTTTTACTATGCTGATTGGTATAATCACAACGCTAAGATTGCAGTGGGATTGTCGTCGGCTAATTTTGGCGGTAAATATCGTGAGTTTCGTGCTTGTTTAGCTAATTTGCTGCCTTACAGTTTTGATGATATTGCTTTTACGGTATTACATTACCAAGAAGGCGGGGTCGATCTGACGCGTTTCTCTACCCACCAATTACAAAAAATACAGCGCTATTTGTCTTATGACTCTGAAGTGGAACTCGTTCTTATTGATGCTTACACTGACAGCTACGGTGGGCGCTTGGTTAACCAAAAGGTGTCAGATAAACGGGCTGACTCAGTGAAAAATATTTTAATTGCTAGCGGTATTACTAAAGATCGTATTCATACCGAGGGGCATGGCGAAAAACGTCATGTTACTGGCAATGACCTTGCTGAAGAACGTAAGATGAACCGCAGAGTTGTGATTAAAATAACCAAGCCGATATAAACCCACCTAATGTCTTATTAACTGCACTACTAAGCGCAGTATTGACCCTATTTAGCCCGTAACAAGATTAGCTATCTATTTATTCAGTTGTTGTATGTATATTCCGCCACAGTAGCCTCTTTTTCTCGATACCATTGAGATATAAATAATAATCAATAAACGGGTTTTCCACGCTAAGGCATTATATCAACGCTCATCAATAAGGCCTCACTCGGCGGTCATTCAACATTCGTTAGACCAAGCTAATACTAATATAAAAGAGTCATTTGCAAACGATTGTTGCTCTTTTAGAGCCTAACGAGTAAAGCGATGCAAGCGTGTCTCGTTTTCCTCCATATTGATTAGAAAGACTCAATTTTTTCTCCATTAAATGGCTTGAATTGAAATGCTCTAATTTGTTCGCTTATAAGTTTGTTTATGAAGATACTGAAAAAAAGGCAAAAAAAGACCCACTTAATCCAAGTGGGCTAAATAATTTGCAATCAACAAATTTAAGGAAGGAAGTCAAACATAAGAACTAAGGATAACTGAAGTATTGGGTTACATCAGTTTGGCGTTCTTGGTTTTCAACATCTAAATCAGATGTGTCCTGAAAACAAGGTCATAGTAGAATGAATACACTCATCTGGCAAACTAGAAAAAATACGCATTATGATTAGTAAAACTAATGCTTTTTAGTGATCTTAATATGGTTTTTATACGCTGAACGGCTTATATAGTGGTTTTTTAGTTTGTTATATACATTTAATGCATAATTATTCGGATTAGTTAATTTTAAAACAATATTATTTAACAAATAGAATATATCTTGCTGTGACATAAAGCATGTTTATCTTCTTGATGTTGATAAATATGGCTCTTAACCAAGGTAAACATCATCAAGCTACTTATATCTGAAACAGAATAAACTCCGAAAATGTCTTTGTGAGGCTAAGTTCATATCCAGTGATAAACGCGCTGAATAATCTCCCTTCTTGAATCACTGAAGACTTGATTACTGACAACGTAAGCATCCAATATTATTAGATGATATTTTATTCATGTTTACATTTTACAGGGCGTGGGATGATAAGTTGCAGTGCGCGGTTTACGTTCACCTTGGCCGCGTTGCTTTTAAGGCTTTTTTAGGTTTTTAAGTGGCTAGAACTAGGCCGTTGTCACCAATAAATGTTTTATTTGTATGCCATGTTTTGTTTAATAGGTCGTTAATTTTTTTGGAAAATACATTAATAAAGCTTCATCTCTTACAGTTTCTGAGGTTTTTCGTGTGTTTAAGCGCATTTTGAGCAAAATAAAGTCTGCTTTTCACTTAGTACATTATTCACAAGCGTGTTGGTACTCGGTATAGTAAGCCAACTTTTACAACCTAAAAATTGATGTTCAAATTATGTTTGTTTGGCCTATTTCAGTCTATTACGAAGATACCGATGCGGGTGGTGTTGTGTATCATTCGAATTACTTAAAATTTTTTGAACGAGCTCGTACTCAATGGTTAAAAGCACTGGGTGTTCGCCAAGCAGAACTGTTGGCAGAAGATATTGCTTTTGTCGTTAAACATGTAGAAATAGATTTTCGTAAAGCGGCAAAGTTTGAACAGGATTTAGTTGTTGAATCCAAGGTTATAGAATTAAAAAAAGTGTCGTTGGTATTTCACCAGCGCCTAGTTGATCATCAAGGTGATTGCTATTGTGAAGCGACAGTGGTTGTTGCGTGTATATCTTTATCACGTATGCGTCCCCGCGCTATTCCCCTAAATATTGTTCAGGAGTTTGACAGTGCACGCTGAAATTTCATTTATTGGTTTGTTTTTAGAAGCCAGTGTGTTGGTAAAGTTAGTTATGCTGACCTTGTTGGCATTATCGATTGCCTCATGGGCCGTGATCCTTCAACGCAACAAATTATTAACTTCAGCAAGAGTTAAATCATTACGTTTTGAAGACACTTTCTGGTCTGGTGTTGATTTAAATCGTCTTTATAAAGAATTGATTGCACGTGGTAGTGCGATCTCTGGTTTAGAAGCCATGTTTGTGGCTGGTTTCAAAGAATATACTCGTTTGAGTAAAGTAAACAGTAAAGCTCCACAAGCCGTTATGGATGGAACATCTCGAGCAATGCGAGTGAGTTTGTCGCGAGAAATGGAAAAACTTGAAAACAATTTGCCTCTATTGGCAACAATTGGCTCAACTAGCCCATACATTGGTTTATTTGGTACCGTTTGGGGAATTATGAATTCCTTTATCGCACTGGGTTCGGTAGAAAATGCCACGTTAGCTATGGTTGCACCGGGTATTGCTGAAGCACTCATTGCAACGGCAATGGGTTTATTTGCTGCTATTCCAGCCGTTATTGGTTATAACCGTTTTACAACGCAAGTTGATAAAATTGAAATGACTTATGCTAACTTTATGGAAGAATTCTCCAACATATTGCAACGTCAAGCATATAGCGAGAAGGAAGCCGTTTAATGTATCAGCGTAAACGTCATCGTCCAATTGCAGAAATCAACGTTGTACCTTATATCGATGTCATGTTGGTGTTGTTGATTATTTTTATGGTGACAGCGCCAATTGTTTCGCAAGGGGTTAAAGTAGAATTACCTCAGGGTAATGCGGAATCGTTACCACCTGACAGTAAGCCTCCAATCGTGGCATCAATTGACGCTGCTGGGCAATACTTTTTGAATACTGGTAGTAGCTCTAACTCTCAAGCGATGGACATAGAGCAAGTATCTACGGAAGTCGGAGCATTAATTCAGCTTGAACCATTAAGACCCGTGGTAGTCAAAGCTGACCGCACCATACCTTATGAAAGCGTTATTCAATTAATGATTAGTTTGCAAGGTGCTGGTGTGCCAGCCGTTGGGTTAATGACTGATTCACCGAAGGAGAAATAGGTGGCTGGAAAATCAGATTTAACCGTACCCGTTTCTATTTCTGCCGGTATTCATATTGGGTTTATTGTCATCCTTGCTCTAGGCATTAGTTTTGATGATAAGCCCAAGCAAATGCAAACTGCAGCGGCAAGTGCGCCGGCCATGCAAGCTATTGTGATTGATCAACAGAAAGTAAATGATAGAGTTGAGCAATTAAAGAAGCAAAAACAAGATGTGGCTAATCAAGAAAAGGTACGTCAAGCTGAGTTAGAACGTAAAGCATTGGAAGCGCGTCGCGAGCGTGAACGCGAGCAAGACAAAATTAAGACATTAGAGATCCAGCGTAAACAAAAAGAGCAGGAAACTCAAAAGGCCAATGATGCGGCGAAAGCGGCTCAGGCAAAACAACGGCTTGAAAAAGATCGGGCAGACAAAGCTGAAGTTGTGCGTAAGCAGAAAGAGCAGGAACAAAAAGTTGCAGAAGATGCCGCCAAGCTAGCGTCTGAAAAACGTAAGCAAGAAGAGGCTGCTGCGAAAAAAGCTCAACAAGAACGTCAACGAGCTGATGATGAACGTAAACGCAAAGAAGAAGCTGAGCGTAAACGCAAAGCCGAAGCCGACACTAAAGCGCGTCAAGAGCGTGAAATGGCAGAGGCAATGTCTGCAGAACAAGACTCGCTTTCTAAAACGCGTAATAGGCAAGTGTTGTCAGAAGTCGATAAGTATAAAGCCATGATTATTGCCACTATTCAACGTAACTTAGTAGTTGATGAATCAATGCGTGGTAAAAGCTGCCGGGTATTTATTCGTTTAGCGTCTGATGGCTTTGTTACTACAAGCCAAACGTTGGACGGTGATCAGGTAGTTTGTCGAGCGGCCAAAGCGTCTATAAATAAAGCTGGACGGTTACCCGTATCGCCTGAACCGGCTGTTTATCAGCAATTAAAAGAAATTAATTTAACTGTTTCACCGGAATTTAATTAAGATCAATGGTATTTAATGATGGAATTGAGTAAAAGGAGTCCCATGAAAAATTTGGCTAAATGGCTAACACTGGTATTGATAGTGTTAACTACTCCCGCGCGCGCAGCGTTAGAGATTGTGATTACTGAAGGGGTTGATGCCGCGAGACCCATTGCCGTAGTTCCTTTTGTTTGGCAAGGACAAGGGCCTGCTCCAGAATCTATTTCTGATGTGGTCGCATCTGATTTGGCTCGCAGTGGTACATTTAAAACGCTTGATGTGCGTGCATTGCCACAGTCAACTATTTCTTCAGTAAACGGTTTTACGGCTCAGAGCTGGGCTAATGTAGAAGCTGAAGCAGTTGTTGTTGGCACGGTTAAACCCTATGGCGCTGATAAATACTTAGTGAGTTTTGAGTTGATTGATTTAGTCAAAGCACAGCTTCAAGCGGGAAAAGGGCCTCAGAATAACAGTGAGTTATTGCTTGAAAGTCGTGAAACCGTTATCAGTGCAAACCAATTTAGACAATATGGTCACCGTATAAGTGATATTGTTTATGAAAAACTCACGGGGATCCGTGGTGCGTTTTTAACTCGTATTGCGTATGTTGTGGTTAAACAAGGTCAAAAAGCACCTTACCATCTTATGATTGCTGATTATGATGGTTATAATGAACAAATGTTATTACGTTCACCAGAGCCATTGATGTCACCGGCTTGGTCTCCAGATGGACGTCGTTTAGCCTATGTGAGTTTTGAAAATAGAAAAGCCGAAATTTTTGTTCAAGACATCTATAGCCAAACTCGTACTCTGGTGAGTAGTTTTGATGGCATTAATGGCGCGCCAGCATTTTCTCCCGATGGGAAAAAGTTAGCGGTTACATTGTCAAAGGATGGTCAGCCAGAAGTTTATGTCGTCGATATTGCTACCAAGACAACTCGACGCATTACAGAACATTACGCAATTGATACTGAACCTTCTTGGTTCCCAGACGGCAAATCAATTTTATTTACTTCTGAACGTGGTGGTAAGCCGCAGTTATATCGCGTAAGTTTAGATACAAATAAAGTCTCGCGTATGACTTTTGAAGGAGAATGGAACCTAGGTGGTTCAATTACCCCAGACGGTCGTAGTATGATTTTTGTAAACCGTACTAACGGTAAGTTCCATATTGCTCGAATGGATCTTGCAACACGCTTTATGCAGGTGCTTTCATCAACTCAACTTGATGAATCGCCAAGTGTTGCCCCTAATGGCACTATGGTTATCTACGGTACAACCCATCAAGGTAAACAAGTGTTAGCTGCTGTTTCTATGGATGGCAGATTTAAAGCAAGATTGCCTGTCGGCCAGGGCGAGGTGAAGTCACCAGCATGGTCTCCGTTTCTCTAAATAGATATTGATAAGGATTTAAAATGGATCTGAATAAGTTGTTTAAAGCTATGTTGGTTGCAGTTCCGCTTATGGCACTGGGTGCCTGTAGTTCAACTTCAGACTCGGAAACTGATGCTAGCGGTTCTATGAGTGGTACTGGTAGTGAATATGGTGCTGGTGGTGTTGAAACTGGTGGTGTAGCACCTGTGCTAAGTTCTGCAGAACAGCAGCGTTTAAAAGAACAGGAATTACGTCGTCAAAATATCATTTACTTTGATTTTGACCGCAGTGAAGTTCAAAGCGAAAATGCTGAAATTCTTCAAGCACACGGTAATTATTTAGTTGGAAACCCAAATGTTCGTGTTTTGATCGAAGGTCATGCCGATGAACGTGGTACTCCTGAATACAACATTGCACTAGGTGAGCGACGTGGCAAAGCGATTGCAAAGTATTTGCAGAGTATGGGCGTACAGCCTAGCCAAATGAGCGTAGTCAGTTATGGCGAAGAAAAGCCATTAGATTATTCTCGTAGCGATACTGGTTTTGGTAAAAACCGTCGTGGTGTGTTAGTTTACTAAAGGTATGAAGAACAAGGCCAACCGTTATCGGTTGGCCTTTTTTAGGAGATAAAAATGAAACAAGCCATATTAGTTGCGGCAATGTTCTTCACAACGGCAACTGTTTTAGCCGCTCCAGCGCCTGTTGAAGATGTTGCAGGAGGTTCGAATGATGACAGAGTCTCAAGGTTAGAGCGCATCATGAAAGCAAAGCAACAAGGCGATTTTGAGATGCAACGTCGTATGGATGTATTGCAAAATGAAGTGTTGGATTTAAGAGGCATTACTGAGCAACAAAATTATCAAATGAATCAAATGTTACAGCGTCAACGACAGCTGTATGAAGATATTGCAAATCTTACTGCTCAGTCATCAACACCCGCTGCGCCAGTTCAAGCGGATGCCACTTCGGTCGCAGCAGCTAGTTCAACTTTGGGTGAAACAGGAAGCTATGAGGCCGCAGTGAATTTGGTCCTTAAAGAACGCAAATATGATGAAGCAATCCCTGCTTTTCGTAATTTCATAGCCAAATACCCAGAATCAAATTATGCAGCTAATGCAAACTATTGGTTAGGCCAATTGTTGTACAACAAAAATGAATTCAGTGATGCTAAACAAGCATTTAGCACAGTGGTTAGTCAATTTGCAGATTCAAATAAGCGTGGCGACAGTTTGGTCAAACTTGGCATGATTGCAGAAGAAGAAAATGATCTTGCAGGTGCTAAAGCGCTTTATAACAAAGTTATCAAAGAGTATGCCGACAGTGCCTCTGCACGACTAGCTCAACAGCAATTATTAGCATTAAAAGGCTAGTTAAGCCAAAAAACCGCCTCTTAGTCTGTTTTTCATGCAAACAACAAGAAATTATACATTTGCGCTTGCATGAGAAATTGAAAAAGGTATTATAGGCGCCCTCAGAACGGCATAGCCTTTTGGGGGTGTTAGAAGGTAATTACTTAGTCTACAGTCTCTGTGGTTTTAAGTTATGGTCTTTTAGTTACCAAGATGGGTCGTTAGCTCAGTGGGTCTTGAAATAGAGGCAGTTGGCTTTTGTTCCCGTAAGAATATTAGTTCTTGCAAAACCAAGATGGGTCGTTAGCTTAGTTGGTCTTGAAATAGAGACAGTTGGCTTTTGTTCCCGTAAGAATATCAGTTCTTGCAAAAATCCTTCACGACCCACCACTTTTTAGATAGTGGCTAAATAATTTAAAGGCTATATCAAGATGGGTCGTTAGCTCAGTTGGTAGAGCAGTTGGCTTTTAACCAATTGGTCGAAGGTTCGAATCCTTCACGACCCACCACTTTTTAGATAGTGGCTAAATAATTTAAAGGCTATATCAAGATGGGTCGTTAGCTCAGTTGGTAGAGCAGTTGGCTTTTAACCAATTGGTCGAAGGTTCGAATCCTTCACGACCCACCACTTTTTAGATAGTGGCTAAATAATTTAAAGGCTATATCAAGATGGGTCGTTAGCTCAGTTGGTAGAGCAGTTGGCTTTTAACCAATTGGTCGAAGGTTCGAATCCTTCACGACCCACCACTTTTTAGATAGTGGCTAAATAATTTAAAGGCTATATCAAGATGGGTCGTTAGCTCAGTTGGTAGAGCAGTTGGCTTTTAACCAATTGGTCGAAGGTTCGAATCCTTCACGACCCACCACTTTTTAAATAGTGGCTAAATAATTTAAAGGCTATACCGATGGGGCTTTTTCACTCCAGTAAGAATATCAATTCTTGCAAAACCAAGATGGGTCGTTAGCTCAGTTGGTAGAGCAGTTGGCTTTTAACCAATTGGTCGAAGGTTCGAATCCTTCACGACCCACCACTTTTTAGATAGTGGCTAAATAATTTAAATGTTATACCGATGGGGTTATTTCACTCCAGTAAGAATATCAATTCTTGCAAAACCAAGATGGGTCGTTAGCTCAGTTGGTAGAGCAGTTGGCTTTTAACCAATTGGTCGAAGGTTCGAATCCTTCACGACCCACCACTTTTTTATATCTCCCCAATTTGAACTTCCAGATAATCCAACCATTACACATCTCTCATAGGCTAAAACTAGCCATTAGTTCTACAGGCTTTTAAACGCCGACAGTTGGCTTTTGTTCCAGTAAGAATATCAATTCTTGCAAAACCAAGATGGGTCGTTAGCTCAGTTCCTCTTTGTTAAATCAATAGCTGCAGTTGGCTTTTAACCCATTGGTCGAAGGTTCGGATCCTTCACGACCCACCACTTTTTTATATCTCCCCAATTTGAACTTCCAGATAATCCAACCATTACACATCTCTCATAGGCTAAAACTAGCCATTAGTTCTACAGGCTTTTAAACGCCGACAGTTGGCTTTTGTTCCAGTAAGAATATCAATTCTTGCAAAACCAAGATGGGTCGTTAGCTCAGTTCCTCTTTGTTAAATCAATAGCTGCAGTTGGCTTTTAACCCATTGGTCGAAGGTTCGGATCCTTCACGACCCACCACTTTTTTATATCTCCCCAATTTGAACTTCCAGATAATCCAACCATTACACATCTCTCATAGGCTAAAACTAGCCATTAGTTCTACAGGCTTTTAAACGCCGACAGTTGGCTTTTGTTCCAGTAAGAATATCAATTCTTGCAAAACCAAGATGGGTCGTTAGCTCAGTTCCTCTTTGTTAAATCAATAGCTGCAGTTGGCTTTTAACCCATTGGTCGAAGGTTCGGATCCTTCACGACCCACCACTTTTTTATATCTCCCCAATTTAAACTTCCAGATAATCCAACCATTACACATCTCTCATAGGCTAAAACTAGCCATTAGTTCTACAGGCTTTTAAACGCCGACAGTTGGCTTTGTTCTAGTAAGAATATCAATTCTTGCAAAACCAAGATGGGTCGTTAGCTCAGTTCCTCTTTGTTAAATCAATAGCTGCAGTTGGCTTATAATCCATGAGTCGAAGTTTCGGCCCCTTCCTTCACTACCCGCTATTTATTATTACTTCTGAGTTAATTCCTAAATAGCTGATTAAATTCAAATAAAACACTTTACATAATCAGCTGACTTTCTATATCTCTTTGTTGCATTTTTATAAGCTTTTATCACACGCATAATGCAAATGTGTGGGCTTTGATTGTTAAGGGAATACTTGTTTACTTTTGTCTCATAGACTTATTGCTAATGTTGCGTGCTTGTTAATTAGCTCATATTAATTAGGATTAGAACAATATAAATAGGGAGATAATAATGAAAAAACAAAAGATAAGTCTTTATGTTGCTGGCGCTTTATTGGCTATGAGTGGGAGTGCTCAGGCGGCTACTGAAATGACTTTTGGTGGTTATATTAAAGCAGATGTGATGTTTAGTGATTATGGCAACGGGGCGCCTGACTCAGGTTCATTGTCTCGTCAGTTTTATGTGCCAGGCACTATTTACGGGACAACTGGAAATGGTAAGCAAGTTGTCGATTTTCAAGCTCGTGAGTCACGTTTTAATTTTAAAACCGTTACCGATGTTGAAGGGCATAAACTAACTGGTTTTATTGAACTGGATTTTTTGACACATACTGATGGTAACGAACGAGTTTCTAACAGCTATTCTCCACGCATACGTCATGCATTTATGAGTTATGACAATTGGACTGTAGGACAAACGTGGACTACTTTTCAAAATCCAGGCGCTTTACCTGAGAACTTAGACTTTGTTGGTGCGGCTGAAGGAACACCGTTTGTTAGACAATCACTACTTAGATATACCAGTGGTAATTGGCAATTCTCGATTGAAAATCCCGAAACGACAGTCACGCCATTAGGTGGTGGTGGTCGAATTACCAGTGGTAGTGGGGTTGTACCTGATGTTGTCGGTCGTTATAACTTTAGTACTGCAAATGGTTCTGCACTTTCGCTTGCTGCGATTGTAAGGCAAATAGATTTAGAGCAAGTTGTCGGTACTACCGTATACGATACCTCTGAGCTGGGCTATGGCGTCAGTTTTGCTGGTGTTATCCCTGTTGGTAAAGATGATCTTAAGTTTACGGCTACTTACGGTGAGGGACTAGGTCGTTACATGGCGCTAAATTATGCCAATGCAGGCGTACTTGATTCAAACGGTGAAATTCAAGCGATTAAATCCTTTGGTGGATTTGTGTCGTATCGTCACTGGTGGTCAGAGCAATGGCGTTCTAGTGTGACATTCTCAGGTTTTAGCGCAGATAATGATGTAGCCCTTACTGGTGGCTCAGTTAACAAAGAGGCCTATTCTAGCTATGTTAACTTATTGTTCTCACCTTCAAAGCCAGTGACATTTGGGGTTGAATATATGTATGCTTTGAATGAGCGTGAAGACGGTTTCGATGGTGACTTAAATCGCATTCTGTTTTCAGCGAAATATGCCATTTAGATTTAGCATTAGAGCGAATAATAACAAGGCAACCAAATAGGTTGCCTTGTTACTTTTAAGAAATAAAACTTAATTGAGTAGATTGTTTTGACGAATATAAGCTTCGAATTCGGTGCAACCACCAATAGGCTTTTCATCAATAAAGATTTGTGGAACGGTTTCTACTGTTTTACCTACACTTTTTGATAAATCAGCTTTAGTGATACCTTCAGCATGAATATCGATATATTTAAATTTGAAATCTTCACTTTGTGCGGCTAACTTTTCTGATAGTTCCACAGCACGAACGCAAAATGGACAAGCTGGGCGGCCAAAAATAACTACAAACATGGTGACTCCTGTTTAATGATATGGGCATTTTATACCATAAGTATTTTTCAAATGGTAATTCAACCCAATTAATTTTGTTTTAACTCATATCGATTTTATATTTGCCTTGATAGTCAAAAAATGAGTCGACTAAATCCCAGCGATGTTTATTTTTCTTCAACAATAATAAATCAGGTTTTCTAAATCGAGTTTGATCCGCCAATACATCTACTACCTTGTTATATTGAGGATGACGCAGGCCTGGAGTGCGAGTATGACTGAGAACAAACACCGCATAAAAAGCTTTACGTTGCGCAGGTGTCTCAAAGCTAAAAGTTTGTTTAAAATCATTACCTTCAATATCAATATATTGAATAAGTAACTTACTATCTTGGTCGTGCAACAACATTTGCTGACATTTAAATAAATGATGATGCTGAGCGTTAAGGACCTGCTTTAACCGTTTATCAGGATCAATCAAGGTTGATTGGCAGCTGTGGCAAATACGTGCTGCAATATCGTTTTCAACCCCACAGTCAGGACAGGATTTTGATCTAAATCTAAAATCACACTGCTGTTGATCATTGATTAATCCTTGGCAGCGTCTGCCATAATGTTCGACAATATCGCCATCGCCATCAACAATCCCCCAAAAGGTATTGGCAAATTGACACACAGGACAATGCACTTGAACTGGTACTGATTTGCTATTGGGTTTTACTTGACCGACTTCTGGATAAAATAAATCATAGCCATTAGCGGCATAATCAATGATTAAGCAGTCTGTTTTATCCGGCGCCAAACGTAAACCTCGGCCAATCATTTGCTGGAATAAGCTAACTGAAGCAGTAGGTCGTAATATGGCGATAAGGTCAACATGAGGTGCATCGAAGCCTGTGGTTAACACGGCAACGTTAACAATGTACTTGAGTTGTTGGGCCTTAAAGCGTTCAATGATGTCATCACGTTCGACATGAGGTGTTTGAGCGGTAATTAATGCGGCATCTTTATCTAAAAGATCCATTACTTCATTGGCATGCCTGACTGTGGCAGCAAAAATCAACACTCCTTTGCGGAGTTCGGCAAGTTGTTTTACTTGTTTGATAATAGCGGTGGTTGCTCGTCCTTGATGATGAAGCAAGGAGTCTATTTCTATTTGCGGATATTCGCCGCTGTCATGGGGGGCTAGTGCGCTAAAGTCATATTGGGCACTCAGCCCATCGAAAATAATCGGTTTGGTGAGGTATCCTTGGCTAATTAATGGCCGCATTGGCAGTTCAAAGATACATTTATCAAAAACGGGGGTGTCTATATTGCCCACTTTCCCGTGGTAGTGGAGTCGATAAATCCAGCCTACACCAAGGCGATAAGGCGTGGCGGTTAACCCAAGTAGTTTAATATCGGGATTACGTGCTTTAAGGTGTGTGAGCAGTTGTTGATATTGGCTAGTTGACTCGTTACTGACTCGGTGGCACTCATCTATAATGACTAATGAAAACGGTTGTGTAAATTTTGTCAAAGCCCGAGCGGCAGATTGGACGCTGGCAACCACCGTTTTGCCATTGGCTTTTTTTTGATTTAACCCAGCAGAGTAAATATTTGCTTGTTGTGTGAGTAAGCCCACTTTTTGTGCATTTTGAGCGACTAATTCCTTTACGTGAGTTAATACCAGTACGTTGCCATTGGCAATACGCGCTAATTCGGCGATCACGATACTTTTACCCGCGCCAGTGGGAAGAACCAACACCGCGGATTGCTGGCTTTGCTTGAAATGGGCAATTGCAGCGTCGACGGAGTGTTGTTGATAATCACGTAAAGTGATGTTAACGGGCATGAGGGATGAGTCTTTCAATTTATCGATAGTATTAATCTGGTTTTTATAAAGCTTAACATAGCCAATGGCTGATATAACTATATTACATAAAGTGAATTGACTTTGACTGAAGTCGATAAACATACAGCGGTGTTATATTGCGAACAGACGATCAGTTACTTAGGAGACAGTAACGTAGACGGGATCTCATATTAAGTTTAAAAAAAGCCCCTCTAAATGAGGGGCGAAACGAGAAATTGGTCAGGATTTCTCAGGGTGGATAGATCAATGACAATGGTTGAAGCAATTACTCCGTTTTGTTCAAACGATATTCAATTAGCGTATCTATGACTGCTGGATCTGCCAATGTTGAAGAATCACCTAAGTTGGTTACTTCGTTAGCCGCAATTTTACGTAAGAATCGACGCATAATTTTACCCGAACGCGTTTTAGGTAAACCACTGGCCCATTGGATAAGATCCGGTGTGGCAAGGGCACCAATTTCTTTACGTACCCATTGGCGTAACTCTTGACGTAATTCTTCAGTCGGTTCAACACCACGAGTCAAAGTGACATAAGCATAAATACCTTGGCCTTTAATGTCATGGGGGTAACCTACCACGGCAGCCTCAGCAACGAGTTCATGGGACACTAACGCACTTTCAACTTCTGCGGTGCCTAAGCGATGTCCTGAAACGTTAATCACATCATCGACTCGACCCGTGATCCAATAGTAGCCATCTTCATCACGACGAGCACCATCACCGGTAAAATACATACCACGAAAGGTTTTGAAGTAGGTGAGGGCGAATCTGTCGTGATCACCAAAAACGGTGCGCATTTGTCCTGGCCACGAATCTAGGATAACTAAGTTACCTTCACCCGTCCCTTCTACAAGATCACCCATGTTATCAACCAGTGCCGGTTGTACACCAAAAAAGGGTCGCGTTGCGGAGCCAGGTTTTGTATCTGTTGCACCCGGTAGTGGACTGATTAAAATGCCACCCGTTTCAGTTTGCCACCAAGTATCGACGATTGGGCAGTTTTCATGGCCAACCACTTCATGGTACCAACGCCATGCTTCTGGGTTTATTGGTTCACCAACAGAGCCCATAATCCGCAATGAGTCACCTTTGTAACTGTTAAACGGTTCTTTACCTTCAGCCATTAATGCCCGAATTAAGGTTGGCGCGGTATAAAGAATATTGACGTTATGGCGGTCAATCATTTCACCTAATCGAGCTGGTGTAGGATGATTAGGTACGCCCTCATGAATTAATACCGTGGCGGCATTAGCAAAAGGACCATATACCATATAAGAATGGCCGGTAATCCAACCCACATCAGCAGTACACCAATATACTTCGTCAGCTTTATAGTCAAAAACGTATTCGTGTGTCATTGAGGCATACACCATATAACCGCCAGTGGTATGCAGCACACCTTTAGGATTACCAGTAGAGCCAGAGGTATAAAGCAAAAACAGGGGGTCTTCGGCGTTCATTTCAGCGGGTATGCAATACTCTGAAGCGACTTCCATGAGTGAATGCCACCAAACATCTCGGCCTTCAACCCAATCTACATCACCACCAGTTCGCTTAAATACAATGACCTTCTCGACGCAAGTTACATCAGGATTTGATATAGCTTCATCAACACTGCGTTTTAAAGGGATTTTACGACCAGCACGAACACCTTCGTCAGCGGTAATCAAGACTTTTGATTTACCGTCAATCACCCTTGCTGCAATCGAGTCTGGTGAAAAGCCGCCAAATACCACTGAATGAACTGCACCAATGCGCGCGCAAGCCAGCATGGCAACTGCAGCTTCAGGCACCATAGGCATGTAGATAGTGACGATATCGCCTTTATTTACCCCTTGGCTGCGCAGCGCGTTAGCAAACTTACAGACTTCGTTATGCAGTTCTGCATAAGTCAATTTGCGCTGTTCGTTTGCGTCATCGCCCTCCCAAATAATGGCCAGCTTATCGCCGTATTCTTCGAGGTGACGATCTAAACAATTGGCAGAGGCATTGAGCGTACCGTCATAAAACCAATTTATGGATAGGTTATGATCATCAAATGACGTTTTCTTGATTTTAGTATAAGGTTTAATCCAATCAATGCGTTTGCCGTGCTCTCTCCAGAAACCTTCTGGATTAACAATGGACTCCTGGTACATTTTCTTATATTGATCGTTATTAACCAGTGCGTTGTTCGCTATGTCGCTAGGAACTTTGTAAAGAGACTGCGAGCTCATAGGGCTTCCCTTTCTAAAAATGGCGTAGTTAAAGTATCATCTGCAACGGGCTGTTTGCACTATTAGACCTTGGTCTATTTTTAAAATATCCTTAATATTTAGTCTGTTGCACGTGTTAATATAACAAGGAAAGCTGCAGAGTTAGTCTATCATTTATAACAATTCTCTTATGTAGGTTGTTTTATGTTCAATACATGATGTTTTAGATAAAAATAAAACAGATTTTTAATAACAATAAAGTGATATCGGACGTTTCATGAACTTAACCTTAATCGTTGCCGTGATTGCGGTGTGTTATGTGTCTCTACTGTTTATTTTGGCATGGGGCGCAGAGCGGTGGTTTAGTAAAATAAACCAAAAAGTCCAAGTATGGATTTATGGACTCAGTTTAGCTGTGTATTGCTCTTCATGGAGTTTCTTAGGCACAGTAGGCCAGTCTGCCAATGATTTGTGGTCTTTTTTACCTATTTTTGTTGGCCCAATATTGGTGTTCACCCTTGGGTTTGGCATGCTACGAAAAATGGTCGTGGTGTCTAAAGCACAAAACATCACTTCAGTTGCCGACTTTATTGCCGCTCGTTATGGAAAGTCGCAATTGTTGGCTGCATTAGTCACCCTTATTGCATTATTTGGCATCATGCCATATATCGCCTTACAGCTTAAAGCGATGGTATTTAGTCTTAATTTATTCCAACCCGATGATAACCCGCTGAGTCCAGTGGCGGTGCCATTATTGATCACCATGTTGTTAGCCATTTTTGCCATTTTATTTGGTACTCGTAAATTAGATGCTACCGAACATAATCCGGGGATGATGGTGGCGATTGCATTTGAGTCATTGGTTAAACTCGCCGCATTTATCTCTGTTGGTGTCGTTATTAGTTTCGGTGTTTTTGATGGTTTTGGTGATATTTGGCAACAGGCATCTGATAAAGCATTAATTGAAAATAGTCATATTCGTTTAGAGTCGTTTCTCCCTGAGCTTTTTGTCGGTATGGCGGCATTTATGTGTATGCCAAGACAGTTCCATGTGATGGTGGTTGAGTGTGGTGGCGAACATGTGCTGAAAAAAGCCCGTTGGATTTTTCCGATTTATTTGGCTTTGTTTGGTCTATTTGTTGCGCCATTGGCGTTAGCTGGCAAAGTGATATTGGGTGATACTGTGTCAGCAGATACCTATGTCATCAACTTACCTCTGGTGCTCGACCAACCGATATTAGCCGTTGTTGCTTTGTTAGGCAGCTTGTCTGCGGCAACAGGAATGGTCATTGTGGCAGTGGTTACCATCAGCGTGATGGTCAGTAATGAATGGCTGGTGCCATTTTTACTGCGAACCGGGCAAATTAGAGAAAAGAACTTTAGTCAGTTTTCTCAATTATTGTTAAATGTACGCCGTTTATCCATAGTAGTGATTCTAGGTTTTGGTTATTTGAGTTATTTACTGTTTACCGACAGAGATTCACTTTCACATTTGGGGATGATGTCATTTGGCGCTTTTTCTCAATTAGCGCCTGCATTAGTTGGCGGTTTATATTGGAAGCATGGTAATCGATCCGGCGTCTATCTTGGTCTTGCTGTGGGCTTTAGTCTGTGGTGTTTTATTTTACTTCAAGGTGCCGGTGAAGCTCGTTTGATTGGTGGCGAGTTTGGTTTACTTAATTCGATAACCCCAAATGTTAGTGATACGTTGATCGCCTTGTTAGCGAATATCTTTTGTTATGTACTGGGTTCTATTTGGTTTAGAGCCGGCGTTGCAGAGCGTATTCAAGCGAGTAATTTTGTAAAGCCTTGGTCATCAAAGCAAGACTCTAAAAAACGTCAAGGGCCTATTTCACAACAAGATTTATTAATTTTGGCCAGCCGGTTTGTGAGTCCCACTCGTGCTTATGAGAGCTTTAGCCGTTTTTCGGCTGATGCGGTTAAAAGTGATAGTTGGTACAAAACGGCTCCTGAAGAATTAATCGCCCACACCGAACACATGTTGTCGGGTGTTTTGGGCGCATCAAGTGCTTCATTAGTGATGGATTCTGTGCTGCAAGGCCGAGATTTGGGCCTTGATGAAGTCTTTAGTTTAGTTGATGAAGCATCGTCGAAAATTATTTTAAGTCAGGATATGTTGCGAGGCGCTATTGAACACGCTTACGAAGGCATGAGTGTGGTTGATAAAGATCTTAATTTAGTTGCGTGGAATTATCGCTATATAGAATTATATCAGTATCCAGAAGGATTTTTACAACAAGGTATGCCTATTGCTGACATTGTGCGGTTTAATGCTTCGCGCGGTTTTTGTGGTACGGGAGATATTGAAGATCAAGTCGCAGTGCGAGTACAGCACATGCGTAATGGCACCCCTCACACTTCAGAGCGTGAACGCCAAGATGGCAAGGTGATTAAAATTCAAGGTAACCCTATGCCTGACGGCGGTTTTGTGATGACTTTTACTGATATTACTCAATATCGTTTACAAGAAAAAGCCTTGCTGGAAGCCAATGAAACATTAGAAAGCCGCGTGCAAGAGCGAACCTATGAGCTGGCTATGTCAAACAGCGAATTACTTGAAGCCAAAGCACAGGAAGAGCTGGCTAACGCGTCTAAAACACGCTTTTTAGCAGCGGTGGGCCACGACTTAATGCAGCCATTAAATGCGGCTAGATTATTTACCGCCTCATTATCACAATATCCTAATCTGGATCTCGAAGCCCGCACGACATTAACCCATGTGAATAGTTCGTTGAAAATAGCTGGCGAGTTATTGACCGATTTATTAGATATCTCTAAGCTCGACTCGGGCATGGTGGATGTTAATCGCCGCGATTTTGCCATTGCGGAGGTGATTAACGGTTTGTCGGTTGAATTTGATGCGATGGCAAGTGACAGTCAGATCTCTTTTTCGATGGTGCCCTCTACGGCAACTGTAAACTCAGATCCATCATTATTACGGCGTGTTTTGCAGAATTTTTTAACCAATGCTTACCGTTATGCTCGTGGCGGTAAAGTCTTATTCGGTTGCCGTCATCGAGGTGACTTTATCGAGATCCAAGTGTTAGATACTGGCTGTGGGATTAATGAGTTTGATATACAAGAAATTTTTAAAGAGTTTAAACGTCTAAATCATCCCAGTAGCCGTAATGTCAGTGGCTTGGGATTAGGATTAGCGATTGCCGATCGGATTAGCAAGGTACTTGATCATCAAATTCATGTGAGTTCGACCTTAGGTCATGGTTCGATATTCTCGATTTCCGTGCCAATAGGCAAAACGATAAGTCAAATAAGCAGTAAGCCTTTACCGACATTATTGCAGCCTTTAGCGGGAATTAAAGTCTTGTGTATCGACAATGAAGAGGCGATTCTCGCGGGGCTAGAGTCGTTATTAAGCCGTTGGCAATGTGAAGTTATATGTGCCAAAGATCTTGCCGATGCACGGATTAAATTAGGTCTTAAAGGCGTTGCCCCAGACATTATGTTAGCGGATTATCACTTAGATGATGACCAAAATGGTATTGATGCGATGAATGGCATCCGCAGCCGATATGGTGAGCATTTACCTGGGATCTTGATTACTGCTAATACCAATAAAGATTTGGTTGATGATGTCGAAAGACGTGGTTATCACTATATGGCGAAAATGATTAAACCAGCCGCATTGCGGGCGTTAATTTCTAGTCTAGTTAAAAAGTAAACATTACAATTATATTAATTATTTAGGCGTAACGTTTAGGCTTGCTATGATGATGGTATAAGGCAATAGCGTGGCGCTACACTTTTTTGAACGCTATTTTTCGGCTGGCAGTAACGCGAAACATTACAGTGTGCACCCAGTATCATTTGACTACACAGACAAGATGTAGACTCACTTTACATGCAGTCATTTTGGCTTAAAGCAGCCTATATCTGTTACATGCCGCGTGTCCATATCTGACGTTTTTGTCAACATGGTCAAATAGGGTGCGGATATTGTTTAGTGTCGCAGTTGCAAGTAAAAGATGAATTAGCTAGTGGAGAACGGGTGCATGTTTTGCGCGACAACGTCATTAAAAAGCCCCTTTATTGGCACGATTGGATTTTTCGCTAAGTGGGGCGTAACTCACTCAAGGTGGGATAATAAACGGTTATCAAACAGATCGTTAGCAAAAAATGGCAAGTTTGATATTACAGACTTAACCCTACGCCATTTTTATTGATCTATCCCATCTCTTATCCCACCGATTATCCCATCTCTTATCTCGAGTTGAGGTTAATTCAGTCTCTGATACAAGCGTGTCTCATTGACAAAAAGAATTTAGCTGAATGCGATTAACCGTGACTAATAAATTGAGCAGTTACTGGCGTAGCATCAATGCCTTTTACGACGGTGATCATCGCCGAAGTCAGCTTGCTTAATTGAGCTGCATTGATGGTGTAGGGCGGCATCAGATAAATATATTTATTAAACGGTCTTACCCAGACGCCCAGCTCAACAAAGGCTTGCTGTAATTGGGCTGTATTGACCGTATTGATCATTTCAATAATGCCAACAGCACCGAGCACACGGACGTCGTTCACTTGAGGTAAATCAATCGCACTTGCGAGTTCTTGCTTGAGTTGGGTTTCAATGGCGTTAACTTGTTGTTGCCAGTCACCTTGAAGCAGTAAATCTAAACTGGCTGTTGCCGCGGCGCACGCTAATGGATTACCCATAAATGTGGGGCCGTGCATAAACACACCCGCAGGTGAGTCACTAATACCATTGGCAACTTCGTCACTGCACAGGGTGGCAGCAAGGCTGATATAGCCGCCGGTTAAGGCTTTACCCACACACATGATATCCGCCTCAATATTGGCATGCTCATAAGCAAACAGTTTGCCTGTGCGTCCAAATCCGGTGGCAATTTCATCTAAGATCAGTAGTACATGGTATTGATCGCACAGTTGACGAAGTTTAGTTAGATAAGCCGGGGAGTAAAAACGCATTCCGCCAGCGCCTTGCATGATGGGTTCGATAATCACGGCGGCAATATCATGGTGATGTTGTGCAAATGCAGCATCTAAAGCGAGTAAATCCGTTTGATTAAGCAGTTCATTAAACTTAGACGTTGGCGCAGGGATAAATACTTGTTTAGTCACATTATTACCAAACATGGTGTGCATGCCACCGTCTGGATCGCATACGCTCATTGCGGCAAAGGTATCACCGTGATAACCGTTTTTCACGGTCATGATCTGTTGTTTTTGTGGCTGTTGTCTTCCTTGCCAATATTGCAGTGCCATTTTTAATGCGACTTCTACCGCAATTGAGCCTGAATCGGCTAAGAATACTTTGGTTAGATTTGCGCTGGTCATTTGCACTAAACGTTTTGACACTTCAATGGCGGGTTGGTGGGTTATTCCGCCAAACATCACATGACTAAGCTGTGAAAGCTGTTGTTGCATTGCAGCGACAATGGTCGGATGACTATACCCGTGCACACATGACCACCACGAACTTGTGCCATCAATGAGCACTTTGCCATTGTCTAAAATCAGCTCACAACCTTGAGCTGAAACCACCCCATATACAGGTAAAGACTGGGTCATAGAGGTGTAAGGGTGCCAAATATGTTGTGCATCGAAAGCGTAATCGATAGTGCTGTTTACGTCGGAAAGTGCCATAGTTATAAGTGCTCGTTTTTTAACCGCTAGTAAAGCGTGAAGTGGCTACTGCGTTGACAGTTTACGGGCTCAGGGTATCCTAGCCAACATAAAATAAAAATAAAGGAATGCTCCATGTCGTTAGCTGAAATTCGTCAGGATTGGAAAAAAGCACAAATTGAAGCATTGTTTGCGTTGCCTATGAATGATTTATTATTTAAAGCACACAGCATTCATCGAGAGATGTTTGACCCTAACGAAGTGCAGATCAGTCGTCTTTTATCGATTAAAACTGGTGCATGCCCTGAGGACTGTAAATATTGTCCACAAAGCGCGCGTTACGATACTGGCCTTGAAAAAGAACGTTTACTTGAAATTGAAAAAGTATTAACTGAGGCTAAAAGCGCTAAAGCTGCTGGTGCATCACGCTTTTGCATGGGCGCCGCTTGGCGTAACCCGCGAGACAAAGACATGCCATATTTAACTCAAATGGTACAAGATGTCCGTGCCTTAGGCATGGAAACTTGCATGACATTAGGCATGTTGTCGCCAGAACAAGCCAGCAAATTAGCCGATGCCGGTTTAGATTATTACAACCATAACCTGGATACTTCGCCAGAATATTATGGCGAAGTTATCACCACTCGCACTTATCAAAGCCGCTTAGATACGCTGACAAATGTGCGAGCATCGGGGATGAAAGTGTGTTCGGGCGGGATTGTTGGCATGGGCGAAGACGCCACTGATCGTGCAGGTTTACTACAACAACTGGCTAATTTAGAACAACATCCAGATTCAGTGCCTATTAACATGTTAGTTAAAGTGGCTGGAACGCCGTTTGAAAATATTGATGATCTTGACCCACTTGTGTTTGTCCGCACAATTGCAGTGGCCCGTATTCTTATGCCTAAGTCGCGGGTGCGCTTGTCTGCAGGTCGTGAAAGCATGAGTGATGAACTGCAATCAATGTGTTTCTTTGCCGGTGCTAATTCAATTTTCTACGGTTGCAAGTTGTTGACGACGTCTAATCCGGAAGAAAATGATGACATGAGTTTATTTCGTCGTTTAGGGTTACATCCCGAACAAGGCCCACAAGCCAACATCGAAACCGACAGTGCCTTATTAGCCAAAGCCAGTGCTAAACAAGATAAGTCGACCAAGCAGTTTTTTGATGCAGCGGCGTTGTGATCTAATATGACGTTAATAGGCCAACCTGCTATGGGACAACATCCATTAACCCAGCGGATAAGTGATACGCTGGCTGAGCAGCAGGCCGCGGGCCTTTTACGCCAACGACATGTGTCGGCAACCAAGCCACATGCGACAATTGATTTTAGCCATAATGATTATTTAGGCTTAGCCCATGAACCCGCTTTAGCCCAAGCACTTTATGCTGGAGCACAAGAGTTTGGTGTCGGCAGTCGGGCATCACCTCTTGTGAGTGGTTATGGCCAAGCCCATTTGGCACTCGAGCAGCGCCTATGTGAGATTACTGGCCATCAAGCTTGTATGCTATTTAGCTCAGGTTTTAGCGCCAACAGCGCGTTAATGAAAACCCTGTTTAGTGCCGACGATACGGTTATTGCCGACAAGTTGGTACATGCCTCAGTCATCGATGGCTTAAAAGACAGTGGCAGTAATATTCGGCGTTTTCTACATAATGATATTAGTAGTGCAGCGCGCATTATTGCACGTAACCCTCATAGCGCTGTTGTTACCGAAAGTGTGTTTAGTATGGATGGAGACATCGCCCCTATTGCTGAACTTTCATCCTTATGTCAACAACATAACTCTTGGTTGATTGTCGATGATGCCCATGGTTTTGGGGTATTACCTCGCTCATTTGTTAATGCCGATAAGGTCGATATTCAAGTGGTCACCTTTGGTAAAGCACTAGGCTGTCAAGGCGCGGCAATTTTAGCCTCACAAGATGTGATTGATTATTTGGTCGCGACTTCTCGTGAATATATTTATTCAACTGCGTTGTCTCCGGCTAATGCTCATCTGGCATTAACCGCTATAAATTGGCAACAAGATCACCCACAGTTATTGGCACAATTAACGGCTAACATCGCGCTCTTCAGAGATCTTGCACAGAAGCAACAATTAGCCATAACGTCTTCGACCACAGCTATTCAGCCGATTATGATCGGTGATAATCATCGCGTGATGACAATTGCTCAACAGTTAACACAACAAGGTTTTTTGGTTGGTGCGATCCGCTCACCAACAGTGCCCAAAGATCAGGCGCGTTTGCGGATCACCTTAAATGTACAGCATCAAGGCAGTGATATTCGTGCGCTCGTGAGCGCAGTGGCTCAGCTTATTGATCAACATGATGATAATACCTCGCGGCAAGCAGTATTAGCACCACCATCAGTGACTAAATAAATCGTATCTTTGAGAAACTCCATGACGTTAGATAATCCGGTTGCAAAAAAGTTTTCAATAGCCGCATCTCATTACAAGCAACATGATGTGTTGCAGCGCATGAGTGCTCAGCAATTGTTACAACAAGCGCATTTATTTGGCACCTTGCTTGATGTTGGAGCCGGCCCTGGTACATGTTTTAAAGCTTTTAATGAGGTAAAACAGGTTGTCGCCGTTGATATTGCTCATGGGATGCTTGCTCAACTTGTGCAACAACACCCCGATTATTTACCCCTTTGCAGTGACGCACAAGCATTGGGTTTACAAAGCGGATCCATTGACAGCATCTATTCCAATTTAGCCTTGCAGTGGTGCCAAACATTACCCAATGCGTTTTCTGAGTTTCATCGAGTATTACGACCCGGCGGCGAATGTCATCTTAGTGTGGTTGTTGATGGCAGCTTGGCTGAGCTAAAGCACTTAGGTTTTAGAGTAAACCAATTTGATTCCATATCAGCGCTTAAGGCGGCATTTATCTCATCTCAAACCACCACGAATGACTGGTATAGCGTTAATATTCACGTTAATAGTATCAGCATTTATTTTGATGATTTACGCAGCTTACTATATTCAATAAAAGGTGTTGGGGCGTCATTTGACCAACAAAGTACTGGCAAAGAACGTCTCGCACTCACCAAGCAACAATGGCAGCAACGGGTGGCGTTAGCAGAAACCCTACGCACCAATAAAGGGTTACCATTAACTTATCAAATTGCGTATATTCACGCGAAACGAGGCTGAAGCTATGCTGTATTTTGTGACAGGCACCGACACCGACAGTGGTAAAACGCTAATTTCAGCGGCATTGTTATCTAAAGCCCAAGGCAATAAATGTGGTTTTAAACCTATAGCATCAGGATGTGAACACACTGAAAATGGCTTGCGTAACCCAGATGCGATGATGTTAATGGCACAATCGAATATGGATTTTGCCTATCAAGTGGTTAATCCTATTTGCTTTGAACCGGCTATTGCACCTCACATTGCTGCCAAACAAGCTAAACAAACATTAAGTGCACAAAGTGTGCTTGAGACTATGTATCACCCAGCGATGCAAAGCGCTGATTTTGTATTAATTGAAGGTGCTGGTGGCTGGCGTTTACCCTTGGGTAATGGCGAGTATTTGTCTGACACGATCACGTTACTGCAAGCCAAGCTGCTACAAGCGAGATTGACTCCAAATTCAGAAGCCACATCTGCCGTCGAAATTATTTTAGTCGTAGGGATGAAACTAGGTTGTTTAAACCATGCGTTATTAACTCAAGAAGCTGTGCTAGCAGATGGGTTAACGATAGCAGGATGGGCGGCAAATCAAGTGGATGCTGATATGGCTTTTATTGACGACAATCTCGACAGCTTACAACAAATGATGCGCGGTCCATTTTTGGGCTATGTGCCTTACTTAACCGATCCCACAGCCGAAAATGCGGCGCATTATCTTAAATTACCATAGTAACCTCAATTCTGGATAATAAACGGTTATCAAACATTCCTTTGTTCTGCGATCAAACTTGTACCGACCTACCATTGGCCTACTATTGACGGCTATTCACAGGTGAAGATGCCTTGTTAGCAAAACAAATGGCCAGTTTGATACGAAATAGGTCGTTACACAGAATCTGTTACAGGGTTAATATTTGGATTGTCACGTACTTAATTCATCTATCAACCCGAGTTGAGGTTGTGTTAGTTTGCGATTGGCATCACGCGGTTACGACCTAAGCGTTTTGCTTCGTAAAGTAACGTATCTGTAGCCCCAATCAATTGAGATACATTTTGTTTTGGTTTCCATTCAGCCACGCCAAAAGAGGCGGTTATTGAATCGATGACTTTGTCATTGCGTCGGTCTTTGACACTGAGCTTCTCGAGCGCTCTGCGAATGGCTTCGGCAAGTTGTCTGGCGACTCTAAACTGACTGCTTGGCACAATGATGGCAAACTCTTCACCACCAAAGCGGTACAATTTAATTCCGTCGCGGCACGCTTCTTGGGTCCGTTTCGCAACCGTTTTCAGGACTAAATCGCCGAGTTGATGACCAAAATTATCGTTGAATATTTTAAAGTGATCAATATCAATCAAAATCAAGCAGGTACCTGCAGGATCTGAACTAATTTGCGCTTCAATATCATCGTTAAATGCGCGGCGATTTAATACATTGGTTAAGGCATCAAATAGCATGTCTTTTTCTGATTCTGCTAAACGTGTTTTGAGCGTATCTATTTCAGACTGGGCTTTTTGTAGTTGTTCAGTAAAACTCACGGTACTAGAACGGATGCTGGAAGACTCTTTAACGATATTTCTGACAATGCCAATAACTTGTTCAAGCGAGAAGCCTTGGTTTTCAAGGTTGCTTAATTTTTTAAAATCTTTATCAATTTGGGTTTGAAAGGTTTCGGTGTCTGAATTAGTGTCTTTGAGTGACTGAGATAATTCACATACCATCGCATCAAGATTTTTACGCATTTCGCGTACATTGAGCTCAACCGGGTCCGCCACATGCTTACGATATAATAATTCACTGGTTACTGGTGAACAGGTTTGATTCTGTTTAACCGCAATATCTAACTCTTGGTTGAGTAACGGGTTCTGTTCGCCCACGTAAGCATACCAAAGCGCGTAGTTTGTTGGCGTGGTGGGTATTCTATATTTTAACATTAACGGAACTGCTTTTTTCAAATTGGCTGCAGCGGTTTGCAGTAGAGTGTTCGACATTAAGTGCCTCATGAACTGGGCTAAGAAAAGACTTTGAAAAAATCTACAATTGAGTTGAATATAACAAGAATAACGGGGTTTTTACTATGGCATTATCACGAGAGATGTCACAAAAAAAGCATCCTAAGATGCTTTTGGGGGGACTAGAGTGATATTAAAACACGTAAGAGACCGCAAACATTGGGCCGGTAAAGCTGTAATTAATATTGTAATCAAAAGTACGTTGTTCAATATTACCGACATTACGTGTCTTTTTGATAGTGACATCGACATCATAATAGTTGTAAGCCAGTTTTAATGACCAGTTATCACAAAATTTAGCTTCAACACCTAAACGGACATCGACTAATGATCCATCGACATCATCATATTTGAGGGCAAAATACTGTGCGTGTGCATCAAATGTCCAGCCAGGATAAAACTCGTAAGAGCCGTAAACACCAATGTCTGGTAATGGCGCCGTGAGCGTTTCGTCTACAACTTCTGGCGTGGCTACCGTATTGGTGCATAAACTGCTTAAGCTTGAATCTGGGATGCAAATACCGATAGTGCCTTTAAAGGCTGTTTCGATAAACATGGCATGTAAACCAACTGACACCCCAACTGCGTAATGAGTACCTTGCCAGATGTCATAACCATAACCAATGCGTAGAATATCAATATTGAGTTCGGTACTCAGTTTCGAGCCAGTTTCAATGAGGTAATCTTTGCCGTCAATATCTTCAAGGATAAAATCTTGCGATACTGTTTCTGTGTCAGCTTTGCGATCCAACGATTTCCAATCAATATAAATGCTATGACGTTGGTTGAAAGAGAAAGTAAATTCAAAGTAGGGTAAATATTGTTCTTCAGCTAGTAGAAGTTCATCTTCAAAATCAATTGGGAATGTCCCGCCTGTTTTAGGGCTTGTTGCGATGAAGTTTGAATCAGAATTAGCATAGAAGATACCGATATCGAGGGTATAATTGTCAGTTGAGCTATCAGTTGATAGATCCGTCTCTGCCAAAGCGGCACGAGTCCCGAATATCAATAACACTATACAAAAAAAAGATCTTATCATTGAAACTCCGCATTTATTTTTCTATGTCACAGGATATACGTCTCATAAAATGCTGCTGTCGAATTTATGACTTAATCTACTCTGCACCGATAACTAAAATCAGGGCATCAAATACAGAGTTATAAACATTAAGTTAAATAAATGGGACAAATTCTTCAGTGGGTATACTAGCACTTTGTTACTAAATGTGAAGTATTTGTATAGGATTATTGCGCTAAATCATGTTTTCGTTCGTAGTTTGATCTTAAAGACATAAAGTAATCGTTTCTGCGGCAGAGTGTGATGTAGTGGGGGCGCCAGAGCATTGACGTTAACTGCAGTGAGTGACAATTATGTGACAAAGCAAAAAAAATAGAGCAATATATTGACTCTACTTTTTAGCTGTTGTTGCGTAAATGTTAAGGCTGTAAAAGACTGCTTTAACCGTTAATATAGGATTTATTCTGGCTCATCGGTGTCAGAAACATCCTCTTCAACATCGTCAAATTCAACTTCAATTTCAACTTTAGCGCTTGCTGGCGTGTTAATAGTCCCTAAAACCGCATAAAACGGTTTCCCTTTTGCTAGACGACAATACTTAGACCACAATAACTCCATTGGTGTTGTTGCGGGTAATGTACCTTGTATAACGCTAATAAATTGGTCTTCGTCGACATTACGAGGTAATTGTGATCCATCGGCTAAATTTTTCATTGCTTGACCATGTTGTTCAAGCAAGTCAGCCTCCTTGCTGGTAAAATCACCACAACGCTTAAATCCTTTTGGGAAATTTGCATCATCATAGAAACGTTTAGTCGATAGGAAACTGTTGCTGTGACCATTGGTGTTAGCATCAATACCCTGTTTCGCATTGATAAATGATTGCTCAGACATGGCTAATACCTTCTAGATTATGAGATATAAAGATTTGCAACTGGAGTATTGGCTAGTATTATCATTTTTTAAATCAAAATATTTTGTCCCTAATGGTAAACAAATTTTATGGATACAGATTTATTAAAAACCTTCTTAGAAGTGTCTCGCACTCGGCATTTTGGTAAAGCGGCTGAAAATCTTTACCTAACCCGAAGCGCTGTCAGTTTTAGGATAAAACAGCTAGAAAATATTTTGGGTATAGCGCTATTTGAACGTTTGCGTAACAATATTCAGCCAACCCCCGCAGGCGAAAGAATGCTTGGCCATGCTGAAGCGGTGCTTAATGCTTGGGAAAGAGCAAAACAAGATATTATTTTAAATCAGCAGCACAGTGCCCAGTTGGCTTTGTCTGCTGGGGATAATATTTGGGATGCATTTTTACAAGGTTTGTTACAACCATTACATTTACGCTTGGAAGGCGTGGCCTTAAGAACTGATGTCTTGCCGGCATTGGTAATGACTCGCCAACTTATTGAGCGCACCTTAGACATTGCGATTACTTTCGATCCGCCAAAGCTTGATGGGGTAACATTAGTTAAGCTTGCTCAAATCAAATTGTACTTAGTGTCCAAACAACAGGGGATCACGCTTGATCAAACACCTTCTTTACCTTATATAAAAGTAGACTGGGGTACCGCGTTTAATATTACTCATGCTCAAGATTTTACCATGTTGCCTTTACCGGTATTGCATACAAGTTCTGCCCGTATGGCATTGGATTTTATACTCAATAATGGTGGGTGCGCTTTTTTACCTGAAGCTCTCATTCGACCTTTTTTAGAC
Organism: Shewanella sp. Actino-trap-3; assembly: GCF_002836275.1. Classification (NCBI taxonomy): domain Bacteria; kingdom Pseudomonadati; phylum Pseudomonadota; class Gammaproteobacteria; order Alteromonadales; family Shewanellaceae; genus Shewanella; species Shewanella sp. Actino-trap-3. The sequence continues at coordinate 413,827 of NZ_PJCE01000001.1, forward strand.
AATGGCGCCTTATATAACGTGGATGATGCACCATGTATCTATCGACATGTGTATGCGGCTTATTGGGCCAAAAATGAAAGAATTTCTTATATTGAACAAGCCATTTCAATTTTGAAAACTGATAAATGCGCTGATTAATCTTTGCATGGCTGTTATTAAAACAGTAATGGCCAAATAATGATGCTCCAGGTGAGCGCGCACAATACTAAACTGATAAATACTGCTGCAGAAGCAATGTCTTTTGCCTGACCACTGAGAGGGTGGATCTCATCACCAATACGATCAACAACGGCTTCAATAGCTGAGTTCAACAATTCGACAATCAATACAATTAACACGGTCATGATAAGCAAAATACGCTCAGGTGTGCTGATGTTGATCAACAGTACAATGGGTAACATTATGCAAGCAAGCACGGTTTCTTGCCTAAATGCCGCTTCATTTTTCCACGCGGACATCAGACCTTTCATTGAAAATCCCGTAGCCCGAAAAACGCGTTTTAGACCGTGATTATTCTCTGGTTTCATTTTGTTAATTATCTTTTGGGTTTTATTTGCGTAGATTGTAACATTCCGTTCATATGCTTCCAGTAGTAATTTAATCTCAGTTTGGAATAATAAAAGGTTATCAAACAGCTCTTTGTCTTGGTATCTGCGTTGAATTGACTTGCAATAGGTACACTATTATCGCGTCAATCCGTTTTGTTAGTAAAGCAAATGACAAGTTTGATATGAATTAGGTTAAAGAGTTTGCGCTTAGCTTACCAACCCCACGTCTTAGCCTGAGTTGAGGTTAATTTAACCTTAATGATGTGTCGCAGGGAAAAGAAAACACCTATTTTAGTGAGTTCATGATGGCCTCATCACGGGTTAATGGGTATCAGAGTAGGCTGTAGCATTGATTGGATAATTCTGCTGTTTGTACTAGGCTTTAATATATTCAATTTAACGTCGATAGGATCTCGATAAGTACGAATTTGTGATTTTTATCACAGGTAAGATTATGTATTAAAGGTTTTTATTGGTATGACTTGGAAAGCGCCTTGTGGCCAATAGGTACAACTTATCGAGGAACAACATAATTTTTCAACGAAAGCGAAATAAACATTATATGGATTTAATTAAAAGCAAGGATTGCATATGCGTAGGATACCCACTCTTTTATTTTCGCTGATTGTTGCACTGTATTGTTTACCTACAAACAGTGAAGTTTTATCCACACCGCCCATTCAGTTAGCAACTCAATATCAACAAGACACAGTGGTGGCTGAGTATTTAGTGAGTGAAAAACTAGATGGCGTTCGAGGCTATTGGGATGGTAGTAACATGCTGACTCGTAGCGGCAGAAAAGTGGCTTTACCTGCGTCGTTTACTCTTGGCTTTCCTCATGTGGCCATTGACGGTGAACTATGGTTAGGTCGAAATCGTTTCGAGCAGATTTCTGCATTGGTTCGACGTCAACAAGTACCCGATCAAGAATGGCAGGAGGTAAGGTTTATGATGTTTGACTTACCACAGCATCCTGGGCCCTTTAGTGAACGTTATTCTGCGATGAAAATGATGGTAGAACAAACCGCTTCCACTCATCTACAGGTTATTAAGCAGGAAACTGTGGCTTCAACCGAAGCACTGTTTACGATACTAGATGGCGTTGTTAATGCTGGTGGGGAAGGGTTAATGTTACATTATCAGCAAGCTCATTATGCAGTGGGGCGTAGTGAGTATATTATTAAACTAAAGCCCAAGTATGATGCTGAAGCTGTGGTGATTGGCCATACTCAAGGAAAAGGTAAGTATCGAGGTAAGCTGGGCGCTCTGGTGGTAAAAACGCCCGCAGGATTGGTGTTTAATGTTGGCAGTGGTCTAAGCGATAAACAACGAGAAAATCCACCCTTGGTGGGGTCGATAATTACTTATCAGTATCTAGGGTTTACTCAAAAAGGGACGCCAAGATTTGCCTCCTTTTTACGAGAAAGGCCGTCACAATAACATGTCATATTCATTCAACCACTGTGACATGTTGAGCCGTGAGTTAATGTAAAGCTCAAATGAACAAGGCTAAGTGATGAAAAATGCGCTTAAGGTATAGGCCCCAGAGTCAGTGATGAATTGAAACTGGAGATAATGGCGGTTATATATGATGGATGATAAAGATCTTTTAAATGTAAACTCCGTCCTCTTTGTATGTATGGGCAATATTTGCCGTTCGCCGACGGCAGAGGCGGTATTTAGGCAGCAAATAAAACACTACCCACTTCAGCTGGAAATCGATTCTGCTGGTACTATTGCCTATCATCAAGGTCATTCTCCTGACCGGCGCAGTATTATTGCTGGTAATAAGCGCGGACTTGATTTTTCGGGAATGAAAGCACGACAGGTGCTAGATGACGACTTTGATCGATTTGATTTAATTCTAGCGGCAGATTTTGCTAATCTAGCTGATTTGACCGAACGATGTCCTGCCCATTTGCGTTATAAATTACAGTTGATGTTAAGCTATGGTGATTCGTTAGTCGAAGAAGTACCTGATCCATATTATGGTGGTGAAAGAGGGTTTGAGATGGTTATCGATTTGCTTGAAGCCAGTTTAATGGCATTGGCGATAAAGCTAGCTTCACGTTGAAGTATTATTGCGTCAGCAACGTTCTCTTCAATGACGAGGTCGACATTCAGTTGACGACCTAACCCATTTATTGTGCTTAATCGTTATAACGTTTACCAGAGCGTTTAAGTTTCTCTTGTTCTATCTTCTGCTGTTTAATGAGTTCTTTCTCCGCTAATTTACGTGCAACTTCCTCTTTTTCTACTTCAGCCATCGCTGGGGTTTCAAGGCTTAATAGGCCGATTTTCCCTGAGCGGTATTCGTGGAGTAATAGTTCAGATACTTTATGGTAATCAACTCGTGCGCCAGGGCGAAGTGCTCCGCGAGAACGACTGATAGCTTCAAGTAATTCAATATCGCTGGCTGGTAGCGATTTAAGTTTATAACGTTCGCAAATTTCGTCTGGATAGGCTTTAAGGAAATAGCCTGCAGCAAACATGGCCACATCTTCGTATTCCATTGCGGTATCTTTAATTGCACCAGTGACAGCAAGGCGATAGCTACTGGCTTCATTGTCCACTTTTGGCCATAAAATGCCCGGAGTATCCGACAGTACGATTCCGTTACGCAAGTTAATACGTTGCTGACGTCTTGTGACTGCAGGTTCATTACCTGTTTTGGCTATAGTGCGACCCGCTAAGGTATTAATAATTGTAGATTTACCGACGTTAGGTATGCCCATGATCATGGTGCGGATGTCTTTTTCCATGATGTCACGGTGTGGCACCAGCTTACGGCAAAGATCTGGAATGCTTCTTACCATAGCGGGTTGTAACGTTGTGATTGCTGATGCCTGAACGCCTTGTTCACGTTCTAAGTATTCAATCCACTGAGCCGTGACCTCAGGATCCGCTAAATCAGACTTATTGAGTAATTTAATACAGGGTCTATCACCACGTAGTTGTGACACCATTGGGTTTTCACTGCTGTAGGGAATACGTGCATCGAGCACTTCAATAACGAGATCCACTTGAGGCATTGCCTCCTCGATCTCTTTACGTGCTTTGTGCATGTGTCCTGGATACCACTGAATTGCCATGATGTTGCCTTATAAATCGGAAAATAAATACAATATATACAAAAGTGATATTCTACCTCGTTAGCCGATTAAATACATAAAAAAAGCGCCGGAAGGCGCTTAGTATCGTCGTAAAATGAAGTCTTAATGCTTAAATAAGGCCTAATTCCCGTAATCTTTCCTTTAAATAGCTGTCAGCAGTATAACGGTCTGATAACACCACTTCTGGATTGGGGTGCAAAAACAGCGGTAATGAGATCCGCGATTTAGTTTTGTCAGTCCCTTCAGGGTTTATCACTCTATGGGATGTTGATGGAAAATAGCCGCCAGATGCTTCTTGGAGCATGTCACCGATATTAATGATAATACTACCAAAATCACTGGGTACATCTATCCATTCACCTTCTTTGGTGAGAACTTGTAAGCCTGGTTCATTGGCAGCTGGCAACAGAGTGATCAAATTTATGTCTTCATGTGCAGCCGCTCTAATTGCGCCCATTTCCTCATCTCCTTTCATCGGAGGATAATGCAGAATACGCAACAATGTTTGTTGGCTCTTTGCGATCATGTCGGGCAATGGAATGCTATATTTAGCAGCTACTTCAGCTGGGGTATATTGTTCAATCCAACTCAGTAGTTCAGTTGCTAATGTATTTGCGTGTTCGTAGTAGGCAAGAATATTTGCTTTTAACGACTCAGGAATACGTCCCCTAGGATAGACATGATAATATTCTTTGATATCTTTTACGTTATTGCCTTTGGCGGTTTCAGAAATCGATGCGGGAAAGAATCCATCGTGTGTTTCAGGTGTAAACAAAAAGTCATGTTTTTGTTCAGACTGAAAAAAGTTGTACCATTCTTGATAAATATCTTCGACAAGTTGCTTTTGAATAGGGTGGTTAGATAATACACCAAAGCCTGTTTGTTGAAGCGATTCAACAAAACGCTCAGCACTATCAGGTGCTAGGTAATCAATTGTATTTAGTTTCATTTTGTATTTCTTATTAGTGTGTTGACCCACCGCTAATGGTAACCTTAGTCACACTTTGTCGCAATTATTTGCGTGTCATCATATTATTTGATTGAACTGATGCCGCGGATTTCACGTATTCTTTATTTAAGCGACAAGTAAACTCAATGAGAGCAGACAATGAATAAACTAACCGAATTTGAACAGTACGTTATCGAGCAAAAGGGCACTGAACGTCCCTTTAGTGGCGAATTTGTCGAACATGATGCTCAAGGTGTGTATTTGTGTAAAAAATGCGATGCACCACTTTATAATAGTGAATATAAATTTAATGCACATTGCGGCTGGCCCGCATTTGATGATGAGATTGAGGGGGCCGTAAAGCATACACTCGATGCTGATGGTCATCGAACCGAAATTACCTGTGCCCAATGTGGTGGCCATTTAGGCCATGTATTTGAAGGTGAACACCTAACGGATAACAATATTCGTCATTGTGTGAATTCTGTGTCGATGATTTTTAAATCCACTGATGAGTTAACTCAATCAAGTTTGGCGACGCCTTCTTACGAAAAAGCGACTTTTGGTGCGGGTTGCTTTTGGTGTGTTGAAGCCATTTTTGCTCAGCTTAATGGCGTGCAAAGTGCGACTTCAGGTTATTGTGGCGGTGATGCTAAAGATGCCAATTATGATGCGGTGTGTTCTGGTCAAACAGCGCATGCAGAAGTCATTCATATTGAGTTCGATTCGGCCGTTATTCAATACGAAACACTGCTTAGCGTGTTATTTGAAAGCCATGACCCCACCACACTTAACCAACAGGGTAATGATAAAGGCCCACAGTATCGGTCGGTAATTTTTACTCATAACAGTGCTCAAATAGATGCCGCCAACCGATTTATTAATCGGTTAACGGAACAACAAGTTTGGTCTAGGCCGATAGTGACCGAAATCAGTGCGTTCGACACGTTTTACCCCGCTGAAAGCTATCACGATGACTACTTTGCTAAACATGGGCAACAGCCTTACTGTCAGTTAGTCGTTAAGCCTAAATTTGATAAAGTCATGAGTAAATTTGCTGATAAGCGTAAAGTATAAACCAATGGGTTTGTTGTGCTTAAAGAACGGGATAAACAGATAAAAAAAAGGGGGCATTGATTATTCAATGGCCCCTTTTTTGTATTACAGTTATGTCCGGAAAATGTGTTTACCCTTTCAGGTCGGGACATTTTTTTCAATAAAAAAGCCATGCTTAGCATGGCTTAATCAACAATAGGGCTTAGTTAGCCCTATTTAGCGTTACTCTCCAGGGCGAGTCATATCAGCTGATGCACTGTTATTCATTGCTACTTTCGGAGCATTGGTTTCAGTTGCTTGTGCTTGATAAGTACGTCCTTGAGGTACGGCTTTCTGTTCACGGACATCTACGGTAGGTTTAGTCGTGTCAGATGACACCATAGAACCAAAGCGACTTGTTTTCACAGGTGCTTTTGCTGTTGTGGCGACATCAGCAGAAACTATTGCTGGCGCAACTTCTTTTGCCTCTGCCGGCTTAGCTTGACGGACAATAGCCGCAGGCTTAGCCGTTGGCGCTGATGCATTGGCTGCAACCGCTTTATCTTGTTTGCTGCTCACTGCAGTTGTTTTCTCTGTTTCTGCAGTATCGGCGGCTGGCGCTTGTTCAGCTGGAACAGCAACAGGCGTTTTAGTAACTTCAACGGCCGCTTTATCTTCGGCTACTTCAGGAGCTTTTACTACCGGAGGTGTTTGAGGTGCTTCCTCTTTAGCCTCCGGCTTGTCAGCAACAACAATCGTTGGCTCGACATCAGCCTTGGTCACTTCAGCCTTGTTAGCGTCAGTCTTCACCATTTCCACAGCCGTACTAACTGTTTCAACAACAGCCTCAGTAACAGGGGCATTATCCTGGGTTTGATTTCTGCTTAGCTCAGCGTCTAATTGCTTCTCTAGTTCATCATTAGGAGTGAAAACGGCTTGCTGCGTTGAACCGGATTCATCATCACGACGACGACGTTGACCAGCAGCACGAAGATGACGAGGACTGCGACGGCTTCGACGTTGACCTTCACGCCCTTCAGCTTTGGTGTCATCGGTTTCATTTTCTGATGAGGTATCTTCAGTGTCAGTGCTTGACTCATCCGTTTCATTGGCAACATCAGCGTTAGCAACGACAGTTTCACTGTTAGTGTTAACGTCGGCTTCAATTGCTTCCGCTTTACCTTCAACGACATCAGTCGTGTCGGTGTTAACTGGCTCAGTAGTCGTAACGTTTGTTACTTCAGTCGCTTGAGTGATAACGCTCTCTGTTGGTGTTTCAGTCGTTTGTTCAGTTTTCTCTTTACGAGGTTGACGACGACTACGCGGCGGTCTCGTTTCTGATGTTTTATCCTCAGATACTTTTGACTCTACGGCTTTAGCTTCAGATGTTATTACATCGACTGATTGGTCACTTGATTCATTAACATCAGTTGCTGATAATGCTTCATTCTGTTCGCTTTCAATACGCACTTTACGACGTAAGTTACGACGCTGGCGACGTTCACGAGCAGCTTCTTGCTTTGGAGACTTTTCTGTAGTGACTTTACTGTCTGTTGCTTTAGTTTCTGTTGCTTTTGATTCTGTTACTTTGGTTTCATTGACTTGTAATGGCTTGTCAACTTTTTCATTTCTCGGCTTGTTTTTTGCGTTGTCGTCTTGACCTGTGTTTCTGCTATTACGTTCATTACGCTTATTTTGAGGACGAGCCTCTGTGCCTTCTTTTGATTTGTCGCTGTCATTGCGCTGACGGCGGCTATCATTACGACTGTCATTACGCTTGTCATTACGGCTAGTACTGTCGTTACGTGTGTCATTACGACGAGTGTTACGACGGTTACTCGTCGGCGCATTTTCTTTGGTTTGCGGTACCGCTTTGGTGTCTTTGACCTCAGCTTCATTAGCAGAAAACAAGGCACTAACCGCTGAGGCCATCCGAGCGAATAATCCTGGCTGACTAGGTGCTGCTGCCACAGGGGCGGTATTTACAGGTGTTACTTTTACAGCCGGTTTTGCGGTATCTTCTGCTGCTTTTTGAGGGGCGGTGAAGCCTTTTAATGCAGGCTCTGGAGACGCTGCGCGCTCAAGTTTACGAGGCTCATACAGATTTGCGGCAGGTTGCTCAACACGCTTGTAGCTTGACTCAATGACTTCATCATCACTTTTGCGACGAACCATTCGGTAATCCGGAGTCTGCATGTGTGCATCAGGGATGATGTACACTTCAACTTGGTGGCGTTCTTCAGTAATACGGATCGTTTTACGTTTTTCATTTAATAAGAATGCCGCCACATCAACAGGCACAATGGCTTCAATTTGTGTGGTGTTTTCTTTAATGGCTTCTTCTTCCATTAAACGCAAAATAGACAGTGCTAAAGATTCGGTACTGCGAATAGTGCCTTGGCCATGACAACGTGGGCATATATGTGCTGCGGACTCTTCAAGTGAAGGGCGCAAACGTTGGCGTGACATTTCCATCAAACCAAATCGTGAAATACGGCCTAACTGCACGCGAGCTCGGTCATGGTGTACGGCATCACGTAAACGGTTTTCAACTTCACGCTGATGGCGTACTGGTGTCATATCGATAAAGTCGATAACCACCAAACCACCTAAGTCACGAAGACGTAATTGACGTGCAATTTCATCTGCTGCTTCTAGGTTGGTGTTTAAAGCTGTTTCTTCGATATCGCCGCCTTTTGTTGCGCGGGCAGAGTTAATATCGATAGAGGTTAATGCTTCAGTTGGGTCGATAACAATTGAGCCACCAGAAGGCAAGCGCACCTCACGTTGGAAAGCTGATTCAATTTGAGATTCGATTTGGAAGTGAGTAAATAGTGGCACTTCAGAATCGTATTGTTTCACGCGTTCAACAAAATCTGGGCGAACCAAACCAATATGCAGTTTAGCTTCTTCGAAAATGCGCGGGTGGTCGATAAGAATTTCGCCTACATCGCGACGTAAATAATCGCGAATGGCACGAACAATCACATTACTTTCTTGGTGAATTAAGAATGGAGCCGTTTTACTTTGAGCGGCTTCTTGAATCGCATCCCAGTGATGTTGAAGTACTTTTAAGTCCCACTTTAACTCTGTGGACTCTTTGCCTACTCCAGCAGTACGGACGATTAACCCCATACCGTTAGGCACTTCAAGTTCCGACATCGCCTCTTTAAGCTCGGTACGCTCATCACCTTCAATACGTCGTGAAATACCGCCAGCACGAGGGTTGTTTGGCATTAACACCAAATAAGAACCCGCAAGACTGATAAACGTCGTCAGTGCAGCACCTTTATTGCCACGTTCTTCTTTGTCGATTTGAACGATGACTTCTTGGCCTTCATGCACCACTTCTTTGATGTTAGGACGGCCTTGGAATGAATAACCTTTAGGGAAATATTCGCGACCAATTTCTTTCAGGGGTAAAAAGCCGTGCCGATCTGCGCCGTAGTCAACAAAGGCTGCTTCAAGAGAGGGTTCTACGCGGGTGATTTTACCTTTATAGATATTTGATTTTTTCTGTTCGTGACCAGGACTTTCAATGTCTAAATCATACAGTTCTTGCCCATCAACTAGGGCTACGCGCAACTCTTCTGATTGAGTTGCATTAATTAACATACGTTTCATGATGACGTGATTCTTCTAAATGAGGTCATCAAACAACACGATTTTTCTGCATTACGGGCCTGAATTAATCGGTATAACCTCACGGTTAGATCCAGGCAATTTAGGTGCTCATTACTGTAAAACGCAGTCTCTGCGTGTCGCATCCTATTTATGGCTTATTTTCTAATGTTTACAAAAACAAGGAATTGGTTGAGTTACAACCAACCCCATAAATTATGGTATTTTAATCCGTTAATGCCCAAGTCGAATCGGTTTGTTTGATAACAAGCTAAAATGTTGTTCGAATTTGGGGCGATTTACCACAGTTAAATTAAAATATTTATTGATTACTTACGGTTTAATTGTACAAACGGGTTTTGCCGTTTTTTTAGTAAATACAATTTGCAAATCAATGAGTTGCTACCGGTTAAGTTCATTTTTTTAACTGTTAGTGTTTCGCATTTGGTGAAAGTTGTGAACACTTTATCCACTGTTTACTCTCAACCTGTGGGCAAATATAGCAACAATCGTTATTTTCAGCAATCAAAAGCCAATATTCTTTCGTGTATTTATTTCAAGTCCGATGTGGCAATAGCCAAGCATTTACCAGATAAGGTACACTATTAGGGTTCCCACTATATGGCGCATCATGAATACTGAAACCACCCCCCAAGTTGAATACGTGACTATCGACGAAGATAATTTTGAACAACGAATCGATAATTTTTTGCTAACTAAATTAAAAGGTGTTCCCAAAAGCATGATTTATAGGATCGTGCGTAAAGGGGAAGTGCGGGTGAATAAAAAACGCATCAAGCCAGAATACAAATTGCAAATCGATGACATCGTTCGCATACCGCCGGTTCGAGTTGCAGAAAAAGATAATCGCAAAGCACCTTCGCCTAATTTATCTCGAGTGTCACAGCTCGAAGATCGCATTATCCACGAAGATAATCATTTAATTGTATTAAATAAGCCTGCCGGCATTGCGGTACATGGTGGTAGTGGTGTTGATTATGGTGTGATTGAGGGCTTACGCTCACTTCGTCCACAACAAAAGTATTTAGAGTTGGTGCATCGTTTAGATAAAGATACTTCTGGCGTCTTGCTTGTTGCTAAAAAACGCAGTGCATTAAAACATTTGCATGAACAGTTACGCAGTAAAACCATGCAGAAAGATTATTTAGCCTTGGTGCGTGGCCAATGGCAAGCAAGTGATAAATCGGTCAAAGCGCCGTTGTTAAAAATCACCTTAAAGTCTGGCGAGCGTATTGTTCGAGTTAATAAAGAAGGTAAAGAGTCGGAAACGCGTTTCAAAATCATGCAGCGATACCAAGGGTGTACCTTGGTCAAAGCCAGTCCTGTGACAGGGCGTACTCATCAGATTAGGGTACATTGTCAATATGCGGGTCATTCTATTGCCTGTGATGATAAATACAGCGAGCAACAATTTGACGACAGCATGCGCGCATTAGGCTTAGATCGTCTGTTTTTACATGCGGCTGAGCTTAAGTTTACTCATCCTGAGAATAATGAAGTCACGCAAGTTAAGGCGCCTTTAGACCCAGTGTTACTTAGCACACTTGAAAAATTAAAAAGAATATAACATCCACAGTGGTGTGAAAATGAAGTAAGGAATGGTATTGAATATTCAACATAAAGCTTATGAACTGGTCATTTTTGATTGGGATGGCACGCTAATGGACACGATTGGTAAAATAGTGTCTTGCATGCAAAATGTAGCACAAGAACTCATTTTGCCTATCCCGTCTGAACAGCAAATAAGAGATGTCATAGGCTTATCTTTACCTAAAATTATGCCGATTTTATTTGCCGATCATCAAAACCATGAGCAAATTATTGATTGTTATCGTCGTCATCATGTTGCCAATGTGCACCCTACGCCTTTATTTGAGGGCGTTGAATCACTTATTCGCAGTTTACATGCAGGCGGTTATCAATTAGCGGTTGCGACGGGTAAAGGGCGAGAGGGTCTTGATAACGTATTGGCACGGACAGGCTTAGGCCAGTACTTTCATGCGACGCGCTGTGCCGATGACGCTGAAAGCAAACCGCATCCTGAGATGTTGTTTTCGTTATTGACTCATTTTGATGTTGCCGCAGATAGAGCCATTATGATTGGCGATTCAATCCATGACTTAACCATGGCCAAAAATGCTGGTATGGCGAGTATTGGTGTGAGTTATGGCGCCCATAATCAATCCAAATTGCAAGCGCTAAATCCGCGCGCGATTGTCGATAAGCCACTTGCGATACGTGATTATCTTTAACTATCTTGTGTTTATGATGATTGATAATTGAAATGCAGCAGCGTCGCACATAAGTGTTGCCGACGCTGTATTTCATTAACTTAATTAATTTTTAATTACCTCTGCGTTTATGCCCTGTCATTTTGTTAATCACTTACCTAATCATCCATCCTTATGCACAGAAATGTTAAATAATGTCGGTCAATATTTTAGACCAAAATTATTTGATTGATCATTGAGGGGCTTGGCTGAGTACATCAACACCATGCTGTGCCAGTAAATCGATAAGCCTAATTAATGGCAGACCAATTAAAGTATTAGGATCATCACCTTCTAAGCGGCTAAAGAGTGCGATTCCCAACCCCTCTACTTTAAAACTACCTGCACAATATAATGGTTGTTCTTTGTCGATGTAGTAGCGAATTTGCGCTTCTGTTAACGATTTAAAGTGCACTGTAAAAGGTTCAACACACGACAACATGCGTTGATTATCACAATTAAATACAGCTAGACCGGTATAAAAAGTGATTGCTTGACCAGAAGCCGCGCTTAATTGAGCTATCGCATTTTCGATGTTATTTGGCTTACCGATAATCTGACCATTAATCATCGCAACTTGATCTGAGCCAATAATTAATTGTGGCACGGATGTTTGATCAATTAAGTTCGCTCCGGCTAATGCTTTTTGCTCAGCTAACCGTTTGACTAATGCTAATGCTGTTTCATCTTTTGCAGCAGTTTCATCAACATCAGGGTTAACGCAGTTAAAAGGCAGCATTAATGTTTGTAATAATTGCTGACGAAAAGGTGAGGTTGATGCAAGTACTAGGTTGAATTTCATTGGCTTTTCTTCATTATTTTTAGGCTAATAACAGAATATTAGTCAGTTTACTGTATTCATCTAGGCAAATGGATCATTTTTATCGAGTAATGCTTGTGTGATGGAGTTGGGTTCGGTAAAATTTGCCAACTTTCAAACCTAATGCCGGATTAAAGAGTACCTAAAGTTCATTGTTAGGTGAGATTACCGTATTTTTACGGAAATTTTCTTTGACTCCAGCGTTTTCAAACTATAATATGCGCGCCTTATGCAAACAGTAAAGATACCGGTTTCAATTGATCCTATACGCGCAGCCTCTAGCGGCCTTCGTTATGAAGGTACCATTTTAGGTAAGCAACTAAAGCGATTAAGCGAGTTATGTACCGGCGACTGTTCCGACGTAGTTGTGTCGTTGGAATGTGGCGTCGATATACAGGGGATAGTCTACCTTCGCGGGAAGGCTGTGACGGAGCTCACTCTGCTATGTCAACGTTGTATGACACAAGTTACTACTGAGGTTACGGTCGACTTTTGTTTTAGTCCTTGTAAGACTGAGGCAGAAATCGATGAGCTCCCGGATGCGTATGACCCAATTGAGTGTAATGAGATTGGTGAATTACGTCTGCATCAATTGATTGAAGATGAATTGATAGTCGCTATGCCTATCATCCCGATGCACGATGATAATAATTGTAAGTCTGGATCGAAAGATGTAGTTGTAGGCGAGATCGAACCCGCTCATGAGGAGCGTGCAAATCCATTTGCAGTGTTAGAAAAACTGAAGAGCAAGTAATCGTAGGAGACAGGTCCAATGGCTGTACAAAAGAATAAAAAATCACGTTCAAAGCGTGGTATGCGTCGTTCACATGATTCATTGAGCACAGCTCAATTATCAGTAGACGCAACCAGCGGTGAATTACATCTACGTCACAACGTGACTGCTGATGGTTTTTACCGCGGTGTAAAGGTTATCAACAAGTAATTTGTTGCTAATCTAATGATAAATCTGACGCTTGCGTTAGATGCGATGGGGGGCGATCACGGCCCCCACGTGACAGTGCCTGCAGCCTTGCAGGCATTGAAATTTCACACATCTTTAAATATTATTTTGGTTGGTAATCAAACCGAAATAGAAAAATATCTACCTCAAGCTCACTCAACAGATCTATCCCGTATTGAAATAATCCATACCACTGAAGTCGTGACAATGTGCGATAAGCCCATTCATGCTTTGCGTTCACGTAAAAACAGTTCTATGAGAATTGCCCTTGAGCTCGTGCGCGACGGCAAAGCCGCTGCTTGCGTTAGTGCCGGTAACACGGGCGCATTAATGGCGATGGCTAAGGTGTTATTAAAAACCTTACCGGGTATTGATCGACCTGCACTTGTGTCTTGCTTACCCGCAATGACCGGAAAACCGGTTTATTTATTGGATTTAGGGGCTAATGTATCTTGTGACTCAGATACCTTATTCCAGTTTGCTATTATGGGGTCTGTATTATGTGAAGCTGTCCATAAGAAATCCCGTCCCAAAGTCGCTTTGCTTAATGTCGGCATTGAAGCGATTAAGGGTAACGACCAAGTTCAACAGGCCGGTCAAATTCTACAACATACCGAGCAAATTAATTATATTGGCTTTGTAGAAGGCGATGAAATTTACACAGGTAATGTGGATGTGATTGTTTGCGACGGATTTGTCGGCAATATTACCTTAAAGACTTCAGAAGGCATTGCAAAACTGTTAGTACACCAATTAAAACGCGGCTTAAATGACGGTTTTTTTGTTCGTTTACTCTCCAAACTCATCGCTCCTCGTATACAAGCTGTTCTCAGTAAGATGAACCCCGACCACTATAACGGTGCAAGTCTGATAGGATTGCGCGGAATAGTAGTAAAGAGTCATGGTAACGCGGATGAAGCTGCATTTTTACAAGCATTAAATTTAGCAGCAACAGAAGCAAAACGTCGTCTTCCTGAAATGATTAAAGATCGTTTGGAGTCGATTCTTTTAGACATCAATAGCTGATCTCATATATGCAAACAAAAATTCTCGGAACAGGTAGCTATCTACCTGTGCAAGTTCGTAGCAATCAAGATCTCGAAAAAATGGTTGAAACCACTGACCAATGGATTGTTGATCGAACCGGTATTTCTGAGCGGCGTATTGCTGCAACAGACGAATCGGTTTCAACAATGGGTTATCAAGCGGCATTAAAAGCGCTTGAAATGGCGGGGCTCGAAGCAAGTGATCTTGATATGATTGTTTGTGGAACCACAAGTGCCTCAAACGCATTTCCTGCTGCGGCATGCGAAATTCAAGCCTCATTAGGCGTCAAAAATATCCCTGCCTTTGATATTGCTGCCGCGTGTTCTGGTTTTATTTATGCTTTATCGGTTGCAGATCAATTTGTTAAAACCGGTGCCGCTAAAAAAGTACTGGTTATTGGTTCCGATGTGTTGTCGCGAATGTGTGATCCTTCTGACCGCTCCACTGTGATTTTGTTTGGTGATGGTGCGGGCGCTGCGATTATTGGTGCCAGTGATACTCCCGGTATCATTGCGACACATATTTATGCTGATGGGAGCCAGGGGGACTTATTAAAATGTTCTTTCCCACCTCGATCGAATGAAAGTTCTGAAGCTGTCGGTTTTATGACGATGAAAGGTAACGATGTGTTTAAAGTGGCGGTAACACAGTTGTCTAATGTGGTCACCGAAACCTTGCTCCTTAATAATGTCGATAAATCAGAAATTGACTGGTTAGTGCCACATCAAGCTAATTTCCGCATTATCAAGGCAACAGCAAAGAAACTTAACATGAGTTTAGACAAAGTCATTCTCACATTAGCTAAACACGGCAATACCTCTGCTGCATCAGTACCGATAGCGCTTGACGAAGCCGTTAGAGATGGCCGAATCCAGCGTGGACATTTATTACTACTCGAAGCATTTGGCGGTGGTTTTGCTTGGGGCAGTGCACTAATCCGTTTTTAATTTTGAAATTTATTTTTATACAGGTAACCGTTGATGGAAAATGTTGCTTTTGTATTTCCTGGCCAAGGTTCACAGGCCGTAGGAATGTTAGCTGAATTGGCTCAAAATCATGTCATTATTGGGCAAACCTTTGCCCAAGCAAGTGATGCGTTAGGTTATGATTTATGGGATCTTGTTGCCAATGGCCCAGCTGAAACCTTAAATGAAACAGATAAAACCCAGCCTGCATTGCTCACGGCAAGCGTGGCTATCTGGCGCGCATATCAGGCATCGAACAAGCCCATGCCCTCATTACTTGCAGGTCACAGTCTTGGTGAATACTCTGCGTTAGTGTGCGGTGGTGTGATTGAATTTACTGATGCAGTTAAATTAGTTGAGCTTCGTGGTAAATTAATGCAACAAGCCGTTCCAGCTGGGTCTGGCGCGATGTATGCCATTATTGGCCTTGATGATGATGCTATTGCCAAAGTGTGCGCAGAGTCTGCTGAAGGCGGTGTGGTGAGCCCTGTTAACTACAATAGTCCAGGTCAAGTGGTTATCGCGGGTGAAAAAGCCGCCGTTGAACGCGCTGCTGCTGCATGTAAAGCTGCTGGTGCTAAAATGACAGTGGCATTGCCAGTGAGCGTGCCATCACATTGTGCGTTAATGAAGCCAGCAGCTGATGAATTAGCCAAAGCCTTAATGGAAGTGACGTTCTCTGAACCTATAATTAATGTTGTTAACAATGTTGATGTGGCAATGCCGACAAATGCTCAGGCCATTAAAGATGCTTTAGTGCGTCAATTGTATTGTCCAGTGCGTTGGCGTGAGTCGGTTGAATTTATGGCGACACAAGGTGTTACAAAATTAATAGAGTGTGGACCAGGGAAAGTATTAACCGGTTTAACAAAAAGAATTAATAAATCGATATCCGCTCAAGCGGTCAATGATGTTGCTTCATTTGCAGCATTAGTCGAATAAAGGAGTTGATATGAGCTTTAGCATTAATTTAGACGGCAAAGTTGCCTTGGTGACGGGGGCCAGTCGTGGCATTGGCCGAGCGATTGCTGAATCGTTAGTACAAGCCGGCGCGATGGTTATCGGAACGGCAACCAGTGAAAAAGGCGCCGCGGCGATCCAAGCATACTTGGGTGACAAAGGCTTTGGGATGGTGTTAAATGTCACTGATACTCAGTCAGTGGCTGATTTATATAGCCAGATCAAAGAAAAAGCCGGTGAAGTTGATATTCTCATCAACAACGCAGGTATTACCCGTGATAATTTATTGATGCGGATGAAAGATGATGAATGGCAAGATATTATTGACACTAATTTGACATCACTATTTAAATTGTCTAAACCAGTAATGCGATCTATGATGAAAAAGCGTTTCGGACGTATTATCAGCATCGGTTCTGTTGTGGGTACAATGGGCAATGCAGGCCAAGTAAATTACTCGGCTGCCAAAGCGGGTTTGATTGGATTTACAAAATCTCTTGCAAGAGAGGTTGCATCTCGTCAAATAACAGTGAATGCTGTTGCACCTGGATTTATTCAGACAGATATGACAGATGAGCTGACAGTAGAGCAGCAACAAGCTATCATGTCGCAAGTTCCGATGGAACGATTAGGGCAAGCACAAGAAATTGCCAATGCAGTATTGTTTTTGGCCTCGGATTCAGCCGCTTATATCACAGGCGAAACATTGCATGTGAATGGCGGCATGTACATGGTTTAAGAGCGATAGGTAGGCAACTACCTTCATTTGAGTCAGTGTTAGTGACAATTCAATGTTATTTTTTGTGGTTAGACCACAAAATCTAAGCTTGCATTGTTATCTAATTCGAATAAACTACTCGCAATCTTACGCAAGTGCGTAATTTGAATAGGAAAGAAAACTAATGAGCAACATCGAAGAACGTGTAAAGAAAATCATCATCGAGCAACTTGGCGTTAAAGAAGAAGACGTTAAATCAGCTGCTTCTTTTGTAGACGATTTAGGCGCAGATTCTCTAGACACTGTTGAATTGGTTATGGCTCTAGAAGAAGAGTTTGACACCGAGATCCCTGACGAAGAAGCTGAAAAGATCACTACTGTTCAAGCAGCGATCGATTACGTTTCTAAGAATCAGTAATCAAGAATTCACAAAAACAGGCGGCATTTATGCCGCCTGTTTTTGTTTAAAGCATTTGTAAACGCTCGTTCCATTTAATTGCATTAGAACATCCTTCCTTATACTTCTTTATCTATATCGCAATAATGGCATCGTGGCAGATTTTATTTAAAGGTGAATATCATGTCTAAACGTCGTGTCGTCATCACAGGTCTTGGCCTCGTGACTCCAGTAGGTAATGATGTCGAGTCTTGTTGGAATGCCTTACTGGCTGGTAAGAGTGGTATTGCTCCCATTACCAAATTTGATGCCAGTGGTTTTAATACTCGTTTCAGTGGCTCAGTAAAAGATTTTGACGTCGAACAATATTTAACGAAAAAAGATGCCCGTAAAATGGATTTATTTATCCAATATGGCATAGCTGCAGGTATTCAAGCAGTAAAAGACTCTGGCCTAGAGATGAGCCAAGAAAACCCTGCTCGTGTGGGTGTTGCTATTGGTGCCGGTATGGGCGGTATGTGGTTAATTGAGCAAGGCCATTCGGCATTACTCAATGGCGGACCACGCAAGGTGTCGCCTTTTTTTGTGCCGAGCACCATTATTAATATGATCGCCGGCCACTTGTCAATTATGTACGGTATGACAGGGCCCAATTTTGCGGTTACCACAGCTTGTACTACCGGTGTGCATAACATTGGTTTTGCCGCTCGGACTATTGCTTATGGTGATGCCGATGTTATGGTCGCCGGTGGTGCTGAAGATGTCACTAGCCCATTAGGGGTTGCTGGTTTTAGCTCAGCTAAAGCATTATCTACTCGTAATGACGACCCAACAGCAGCAAGTCGCCCATGGGACAAAGACCGTGATGGTTTTGTCATTGGCGACGGTGCAGGTGTCATTGTGATGGAAGAATATGAACGAGCTAAAGCACGTGGCGCTAAAATTTACGGCGAGCTGGTTGGTTTTGGCATGAGTGGTGATGCATTCCACATGACATCACCACCGAGTGATGGCGCTGGTGCTGCGGCGGCTATGGTCAATGCCATTAACGATGCACAAATTGAAAAAGAGCTAGTGGGCTATATCAATGCCCATGGCACATCAACGAATGCAGGTGATAAAGCCGAAGTGGCTGCGGTGAAATCTGTGTTTGGGCCACATGCCTATGATGTATTGGTGAGCTCGACCAAATCAATGACCGGTCATTTACTCGGTGCTGCAGGTGCTGTTGAAGCAATCATTACTTTGTTGGCATTACGTGATCAGCATATTCCTCCTACTATTAATTTAGACAATCCTGATGAAGGTTGTGATTTAGATTTTGTCGCACACACTTCTCGTCGTCATCAATTTGATTACGCATTATGTAATTCATTTGGTTTTGGTGGCACCAACGGTTCATTATTGTTTAAAAAAATCAATTAATGATAGTGACATAGATAAAAAGCGCCGATGGCGCTTTTTTTGTATGTTTAAGCTTTTTTTGGATTAAGACAAAGTGTATCGTTAACTTCCGATACATCCTGCGATGACTTGGAGGTTTTATGGCCGGTATAGATAGAAAGCTTACGTTACGTTTTTTGGCTGAGCCTGCAGATGTCAATTTCGGCGGTAAAGTACACGGCGGCGCCGTAATGAAATGGATCGATTTAGCGGCTTACGCTACCGCTGCAGGTTGGAGTGGTAAGTATTGTATTACCGTCTATGCAGGGGGTATTCGTTTTGTTAAACCCATTCACGTTGGCCATATTGTTGAGGTGACGGGTAAAGTGATTTATACCGGCAGCACATCTATGCATGTCGCAATTGATGTTAAGGCTGGCGATCCTAAAGATTCAGAGCGTTATCTCACGACCCATTGTATTGTGATTATGGTGGCGGTTGATGATGAAGGCAAACCCACCTCGGTACCTGAATGGATCCCAACGACAGCCGACGGTATTCATTTACGTGATACAGCATTACGTTTAATGGACATGCGTAAGCGTATTGGCGCCGAAATGGAAGCTCACGTTAAACCTTCAGTAGCATAAATAAAAGGGACAAATCATGGCCAAGGTAGCATTTATTGGGTTAGGCGTTATGGGGTATCCTATGGCGGGACATTTAGTTAAACAGGGTCACGATTTGACCGTGTATAACCGAACGGCCAGTAAAGCTCAACAATGGGTTGAGCAGTATGGCGGTCGACGCGCGGATACACCAAAAGCCGCGGCTAAAGGACAAGACATTGTGTTTACCTGTGTGGGTAATGATGATGATTTACGTCAAGTGGTATTGGGTGATCAAGGCGCCATTCACGGTATGCATGCAGGTGCTATTTTGGTCGACCATACCACAGCTTCAGCCGATGTCGCGCGCGACATTGCCGCCCAATTGACCCCTCAAAATATTGGCTTTTTAGATGCGCCTGTTTCAGGTGGCCAAGCGGGAGCTGAAAATGGTGTGTTAACCGTGATGATGGGCGGTGAACAGGCTGATTTTGATACGGTTAAACCCGTTATTGATGCATATAGTCGCTGTGCTGAATTGCTTGGACCTGCAGGTTCGGGTCAGTTGACTAAAATGGTCAATCAAATTTGTATTGCGGGTGTGGTTCAAGGCTTAGCTGAAGGACTTCATTTTGCAAAGAGTGCGGGTTTAGATGGCTTAAAAGTCATTGAGGTCATCAGTAAAGGTGCTGCACAAAGTTGGCAGATGGAGAATCGTTATCAGACTATGTGGCAAGGTCAATATGATTTCGGCTTTGCTATCGATTGGATGCGAAAAGACTTAGGCATTGCCCTAGATGAAGCTCGCCGAAATGGTAGCCATTTACCTGTCGCGGCATTAGTTGATCAGTTTTATTCTGAAGTTCAGGCGATGAAAGGCAACCGTTGGGATACTTCTAGTTTACTCGCTCGTTTAGAAAAATCTCGCAGTTAATATCAACAAATCATTGTTATAAATGCGATAGCTCAAAGATAGCCCCAACATTAGTCGGGGCTTTTTATTGGCGACAACCCAACTTAAATTAACCATGACTACATTAGCTATCATTGGTAGCAAGTCGGTTTGTTGACTAAAAACCATTGCGTTACATGATGTGGCGCACATATTCAAAATGTTAACGCTGCTATTATTACCTAATCTAAATTAATTTTGCTTAAAGTAGATTGATTAGCTACGTTTATATTACCATTCAATTTTCGATTGTTTTATGAATTGTTTTAATGAATTGTTTATAAATAAAGTTGTTGAGTAAACCCTTAAGTAAAGTGTCGTACTGCAGTGTGATGATCCGCGTCAGATAAAAAGAATGCGGGCACACACTAAAATTGGAGGAATGAAAAGTGAGCAATAAATTACTAAGTACATTGTTTGCGGCCGGTTTCGCGGTAATGATGATGTCTTCTGCATCATTTGCTGCTGATGAGACCCTCGCTGAGTTTCATGTTGAAATGGGTGGCTGTGAAAACTGTCACGCTGATGGAGAGCCATCATCAGATGGTGTATATGAATTTGAACAATGTCAAAGTTGTCATGGTTCTCTTGCTGAAATGGATGATAACCATAAGCCGCATGATGGTATGTTAATGTGTGCCGATTGCCACGCACCACATGACGCAAAAGTAGGCGAAGTACCAACGTGTGATACATGTCATGACGATGGCCGTACTGCAAAATAAGCTATCTTGATAGCTGAAAAATACCGACTTTATGTCGGTATTTTTGTTTTTATTCTCCTAATAACTGACTAAAACCTTACATCTGCCTGCATAAATAAGCCTAACTTAACCTCAATCCGGGATACGGAGTGGGGTAAACCGATCGGGATCAGTCTATTTCAAGTCATAGATATAACTTGCCATTATTTTTGGTTAGCGAGGCGATGAGGGAGGCTTGTTTACCCGTTTGGGCTAAAGCCTGATGAATTTATTCAGCAAAAGATAGGCAGTGTTGCCACTCGACTTGCAGGCATTCCTATTGGTTACGCCTCTGCGTTGTATCAACTGACTAGAAAAAACTATTCCTACCTCAATATGCCTTGAGTTGATGATTTGCTTATAAGGGATGAAACAACAAGGTAATACCTCTTTATAGGTATTAAAATCCCTTTATTTTCAGATAGATGCGCAACAAAAGTGCGCAGGTCTGCACTTTTGTTGCACAAATATTGCGGTTATCAATCTAGACGGTTTTTATTTCTATTGTAAATCAGTAAGTTAATTTTTTGGCACAGCTTTCGCAGTAGTTAACTATGAAATAATCAAGGTGAAAGGGTAGATGTATGTCAAAGATCCAATCGAGTTGTGCTTATTGTGGTGTCGGGTGTGGCGTAAGCGTGTCACCG
Source organism: Shewanella sp. Actino-trap-3 (assembly GCF_002836275.1). Lineage (NCBI taxonomy): Bacteria > Pseudomonadati > Pseudomonadota > Gammaproteobacteria > Alteromonadales > Shewanellaceae > Shewanella > Shewanella sp. Actino-trap-3. The sequence goes on from NZ_PJCE01000001.1 coordinate 435,585, forward strand.
AACAAAGCGGATTGGACTGATATAAATACAGCTGATTTATCATTAGTGGGTGATATCAATCATCCTGCAAATTACGGTCATTTATGTGCTAAAGGTGAACGCTTACTCGACAGTTTAGATCAGCCCAATGTGCTACGTTATCCAAAATATCGTTCAGGTAAACCCCTTGATTGGAATAGTGCGAGCACCTTAATTGCTGATACTTTTGCACAAACCATTGCTGAGCATGGCCCCGGCTCTGTTGCCCTTTATCTTTCAGGGCAATTACTCACTGAAGATTATTATGTCGCGAATAAGTTCGCCAAAGGTTTTTTAAAAACGGCTAACATCGATACTAACTCTCGTTTATGTATGTCGTCAGCGGTGAGTGCAATGCAACGCGCTTTTGGTGAAGACGTGGTGCCAGCTTGCTTTGATGACCTAGAGCAAGCAGAAGTCATCGTGCTGGTGGGTGCTAACACTGCTTGGACTCATCCGGTGCTTTTTCAACGAATATTAGCGGCTAAAAAAACCAATAATGCCCGTTTAGTGGTTATCGACCCGCTATCAACCGCGACAGCTAAACAAGCGGATTTACATTTAGCGATTACACCAGGTGCCGATTTAGCATTATTTCATGGCTTACTGGGTTATTTAGCCGATCAAAATTGTGTTGATCACACTTACATTGCAGCACACACCGAGGGTTTTGATTCTGTTGTGTCCGAGGCGCAACAATTAAGTGCCAATTTAGCCGAACTCGCAAATCAAATCGGAGTATCTGTTACTCGTCTTACTGAGTTTTATCAATTAGTGGCGGGTCATAAAAAAGTACTTACCGCATCTTGTCAGGGAGTGAATCAATCAACTATAGGCACAGATACCACCAATGCGATGATTAACTGTCATCTTGCCTTAGGTCAAATTGGACAAATAGGCAGTGGATTCTTTTCGTTAACCGGACAACCTAATGCTATGGGCGGCCGTGAAGTCGGTGGTTTAGCGAGCCAGTTAGCCTGTCATATGGGATTTTCAGCACCTGAACGTCAGCTATTAGCTGATTTCTGGCAAACCGACAGCGTAGCCGAACAAAAAGGCTTAGCAGCAGTAGAGATGTTTGATGCCCTTGCCGATGGCAAAATTAAAGCGATTTGGATTATGGGTACCAACCCAGTGGTGTCGTTACCTAATAGTGAAAAAATTGCCAAAGCCTTAGCCGATTGCCCCTTTGTAGTGGTATCTGAAATTAGCCCAGACTCAGATACCGCCAAGCTTGCTGATGTGTTATTGCCAGCGCAAGGTTGGTCAGAAAAATGCGGTACTGTGACCAACAGTGAACGCACCATTACCCGCCAGCGTGGGTTTATTACCCCCAAAGGTCAAGCTAAAGCTGATTGGTGGGCTATGAGCCAAGTGGCCAAAAAAATGGGCTTTCACGGATTTGATTTTGAAGATAACGCCAGTGTTTTCAACGAATTTTCAGCCATGTCTGCTCGAGTAAAACAGCAGTTTCCTAACAAAGTATTTGATTTAACTGGCTTAGCCGACTTATCAAAAGGGCAATATGATGCGTTACTGCCAACACAATGGCCTATTGCTTCTGCTACGCAAATAGGCCAGCGAGGCGGGCGAGTTTTCAGTGATGGTGTGTTTGCCACTGCAAGTGGTAAAGCGCAATTTGTCGCGCCAGCGCCTGTTAATCCATCAGAGCAGTCGTTAACCAACAACACACTGTTATTAAACAGCGGCCGTAGTCGCGATCAGTGGCATACCATGACTCGCACCGGACATATCGCCAGTTTACGCGCCAGCATTCCTGAGCCTGTTATTCATTTACATTCATCACAGTTGCAAAAATTCTCCTTAACCGAAGGTGGTTTTGTACGAATTCAATCAGCAATGACCCCGCACTCAATGGATACCAATGCGACCATATTATCGTCAGCCTTCACTGTGGCACGCGCCGTTGTCGATGACGATATGCCAGCCAATGTGGCATCGATGTCGATGCATTGGTCGGCGCAGTTCTCTATGACCAAAGGGGTGAATCAGGCGTTAGATGCCCGTGTTGATCCAATATCAAAGCAACCAGGATTTAAGTGTCAACCAGTGATATTAAGCCCTATTCAACTTGCGCTGCAAGGTGTTGTTTTTGGTCAACACGACTCTTCTGCTCACGGGCTATGCTGGCAAGTTGCACAAACGCTGGAGAACGGAGTGTGTCATCACATTGGTTTTACAGATACCAACGACGGTTTTGCCTATCAAGCGACAGCCTATTCACTTAAATGGACCTTAACGGTAGATGGCCAGCCTTTATATATCCAATGCAATATGGATAAAGGATTACTTAAGGCATTAAAAGTGTTGTCTCACACTCAAGTGAATGTGGGCTTAAATCAGATGAATGCGTTTATTGGCAAGCCTGTCGACAAGCAGTTAATGAAGTTGCTACATCAGCAAATTAAAGCCGGTAATAGCCCGTTAATCTGTGCTTGTACAGGGGTAACCGAAGCGAGCATTAACGACGAAATCAATCAACAATTTAACGACCAAGTGATGGGTGACGGTTTAACCAACATCAGTTTTCAACAGGCATTAGATAGCACTCAATCATTATTAGGTTGCGGGCGTCAATGTGGCAGTTGTCACAGTGAAGTAAAGCAGTGTGCCAAGCAAAGTTGGCTGGATGCATTATCGTACACCGAAATTGAACATCAACATGCAGTAGAAGAGGACGTTGCCTAATGAATAGCGTAGACGCAATGATAAAAGGTCATCAGTCAATTAACTCTTTAGGCTGTCTTACTGATGGATTACCTACAAGCGAACTGCAAGCTGGCGAAGTCGCCATTGTTGGCGCAGGTTGTGGTCAATTGGATTTGATGACCATTAAGGCGGCGCGGATTGTTGCCCAAGCCGATGCACTCGTGTTTGACAGCCTTGTTAGCAGCGATATTTTAACCTTAGTGACGCCATCTTGTCAGCGCCACTTTGTCGGTAAACGTTGCGGCCAGCCCAGTGTTAAGCAAGAAGATATTAATGCGTTATTACTGAGCTTGGCACAGCAAGGGTTTAAAGTGGTGCGCTTAAAAGGCGGAGACCCGCATATTTTCGGTCGCGGCTCAGAAGAGGCGCTTTACTTGGCTCAGCAGGGGATCCGTTCGCAGTTTATTGCCGGTGTTACCGCCGCGTTAGGTTGTGCTTCTAGCACAGGTATTCCACTGACTTTTCGAGGTATGGCTCGAAGTGTCACCCTGATCACCGGCACAAAAATGACCGATGCAGATAATGCAAATGCTCCTACGCAGTGGCAAGCATTGCTCACAGCACAGTCAACCTTAGTTTTTTATATGGGTAAAGAACAAGCGGCAAGCATCTCACTCGGGTTACTCGATACCCAATGCGCCGCTAACTTGCCGGTAGCTTTTGTTACCAATGGCGGTAGACCAAACCAAATTGTGACTTATGCAACCGTTGACTCTATGGCTGATGCTGCGTTGACTATTAAGGACTCTGGGCCAACATTAATCATTATTGGTGAAGTGGTCAGTGTCGGCCAGCAGCTTAGTGCTTTACTCGACGATATTGATTTTGTTTCACCACAGCCAGAGTCACAACCACATTCTGAATATGAATGCGAGGTGCTATATGCCTAAAATTGGTGAGTTAACCCTGACATCAGTCGATGAATTTGATTTTAGGTTATTGATTAAAGCCTTGGGTAAGGGCGAAAAAGGTTCGCGGACGTTAACATTTGCTGAGGCCAGCTTATTACTTGAAGGTTTTGCTAAAGGAAAAGCCACCCGGGTACAGATGGCGAGTGCCATGATGCTAATGCGCGTGCGCGGTGAAACCACAGAAGAAGTTGCTGGGATGGTCGCAGGGCTACGTCATACATTAGATACTGGTTGGGGGACATTGGCGGTTGATATTGACTGGCCTGTGTATGCGGGTAAGCGTGAGCAGTTACCGTGGTTATTGTTGGTGGCTAAACTACTGGCAAGCCAAGGTGTGCGTGTAATGTTGCATGGCGACAGCCAAGCTTTACCCCATCGCCGCCATGTTGAATCTTGCTTAGCGGCAGTCAATATTGCTTGTTGTACTACACCACAAAGCGCTAATGCAGCCTTGCTATCCGATAACATTGTTTATGTATGTGCGGGTGATTTAGCACCAGTGTTAGATGAGTGCCGCCAGTTGCATCAAGAATTGGGTCTTCGTAGCCTTATTCAAACCGCAGCGCGGTGTATCAACCCAACTAATGCAGCGATCAGTCTGCGCAGCTACTTTCACCCCGGGTTAGATAATCTGCACCAAGGCATATGCGAAATCTTATTTGCAAAAGGTGAATACCATGCCGGCAGTGTCGCGATTTTTAAAGGTTTACAAGGCGAAACAGAATGTAATCCAAGAGTGTCGACCACGGTTACTGTCGTCAACGGACAAGCAAACACTATAGTGGTATCGAGCTTATCGGTCCCCACATTATTAGAAGGTTTTTCTGGTGCGAAAGTGGGCCAAGCCGAATTGTCTAGCGACATTCTTGCGCTGTTATGGCGTGAACAACAGCCTTTTTCAGTCAATAAACTCACTGAATTAATGTCGCGCACCATGATCGAGCAAGCACTTAGCAGTATTCAGGCTACTTTGGCTGCGTTGCTGCTATTACTGAGCCGCCAATCAGCTGCGATAGATTCAATTAACGCAACGGCGATTACAGCAGCGCAAGCCGTCAGTTTGAGTCAACAATGTTGGGCAAACCGTTTTAGTACAACAGATAATCCACTAGATCAATGGCGGAACAAGGAGTGGTTATGCGCAGTTTAATCTATTGCGATCAGAGCTTTGCGGCTGTACCTGTGGCCGATTGTGATCTGGTGCAGTATCAGACTTGTTTGGCGGCGTTTGGGCATGTCACTGTATTGACTTCGGTAAGCCAAGTTGAGCAACAATTACATCAACAAACATTTGATACCTTGTTGGTATTAACCGAGACATTACACAGTCAAATTCAGGGGCTGATCCAGCGTACATTAACGAGTAAACCTATGGTGATCGTTGTCAATGCCAAAACATGGCAACAGGCAGCGTTAACCGATTTGCTTGATTGTGGGCGCACCACTTTTATTCCGGATATGCTGACCGTTAACCGTTTAACCAGCGTGATCAGTTTAGCCCAAGCGCGTTTTAATGCCGCCAGTAAAACCTTAGCCGAATTTAAAAAGTTAGATGATGAAATTCGCAGTATAAAACTGCTCAGCCAAGCAAAGTTGATTGTAATGCAACAAGGGTTTGATGAAGCTAAAGCACACCACATTATTCAACAACAAGCGATGCAAAAAGGCTTGTCGGTGGCACAAATGTCGGCACAAATTATTGCCGTTGTCAGCAAGCAAAATACTTCGTTAGCAGTCGATACTTTAGCGGTGAACAATGATGGTGCGCCTCATTTTGGTGCGATTATCCCTAAGGCGGACATATTATCGTCTCAGCACAAAGGCTGCTAAGTTTTAATTATATATTAATCAAGTGATTATGGTTTTTTGTTTGTTGGCATAGAGCCTGCAACATCACAGTATGATACTGAAAGTCGATAATGGTTTTTAAACCGTTAATGTTCAAACAATAAAATTTAAAAAATCGGAATAGTAACAGGCAATGGCGCCAACTCTTTAAGCGGAGTTGGCGCCATTTTGTTTTTTACGGTCCATGGCATGAAGGAGCAGGATATGGCAGTCTCAAAACCCAAGTTAGTGGTGGTCGGTAATGGCATGGTAGGTCATCACTTTATTGAGCAATTGTGTAGTTTAGGGCTCAATAAAACGTTTGATGTGCATGTGTTTGGTGAAGAACCCCGTCCAGCCTATGATCGAGTGCAATTATCAAAATATTTTGAGACCGGTAGCGCCGATCCGTTAATGTTAACCAGTGCGCAAGACTATCAAGATTGGGGAATTTCGCTGCACTTAAATACCCCGATCACCGCGGTTGATATTGCCGCTAAAACGGTCACGAGTGCCCAAGGGGGTAATTACCATTATGATCGACTCGTACTGGCGACCGGATCATTTCCGTTTGTGCCGCCTATTCAAGGTAACGATCGCGCTCAGTGTTTAGTGTATCGCACCATTGAAGATCTTGAAGCTATCCAAGCTGCAGCCCAAAACAGTCACGTTGGGGTTGTTGTGGGCGGCGGATTATTAGGCTTAGAAGCCGCCAATGCCATGAAACAACTTGGGGTGAAAACCCACGTTGTTGAGTTTGCACCACAATTGATGCCCGTTCAGCTAAATGACAAAGCCGGTGATTTATTGTGTAGCAAAATTGAACAACTCGGCGTGAGCGTGCATACCTCAAAAGCCACCACCGCGATTATCGACGGTGAAACGGCATTACATCGAATGACCTTTAATGATGAGTCTTATCTTGAAACTGACATGATTGTCTTTTCAGCGGGTATTCGTCCACAAGATTCATTAGCACGGGTTTCAAATATCAATATTGGTGAACGTGGCGGCATTGAAATTGACGATTACTGTTTAACCTCTGCGCCCGATGTTTATGCCATTGGAGAATGTGCATTATGGCAGCAAAAAATATTTGGGTTAGTGGCCCCAGGTTATCAAATGGCGCGGGTTGTGGCTGCTCATCTTGGCTCATTAACATCAACTAGCGTTTCTCAGTCATTTACCGGCGCAGACATGAGCACCAAGCTGAAGTTACTGGGTGTTGATGTGGCCGCTATTGGCGCAAGCCGTGGTTTTGAAAATGCACAATTTGTTGAGTTATCTGATAACCAAGCGGGAATTTATAAAAAGTTATGGTTAGATGAAACCGGTAAATATTTAAAAGGTGCGGTATTAATTGGCGATAACAGCGATTACAGCCGCTTGCTCGATGCTTATTTATCACAAGATGAGATTGAAGGCTCCGCGGTTGAATTATTGCTTGCCGGTGCTGAAAACGAAGCAGATTTAAAAGACTCCTCTATTGTGTGTTCTTGTCATCAAGTGACTAAAGGCGACATTGTTGAGTCTGTAACAGCAGGCAAGCATAAAATAGCTGACATCAAGTCATGTACTCGCGCTGCATCAGGTTGTGGCGGCTGTGCGCCGTTAGTGCAAAAAATTATAGATCAAACATTACAAGCCGCTGGGCTCGATTATAATGCCGGTATTTGCGCCCATTTCGATCACGACAGACAAGCGTTATATCACCTTTGCCAAGTCGAGGGCATCAGTGATTTTGATACCTTAATGACACAACATGGCAAGCCATCAGCAAGTGGTCACACTTATGGTTGTGATATTTGTAAGCCAGCAGCGGCATCTATCTTTGCCAGCTTACAAAACCAGTATGTGCTCAATCAAGACCGCGGTCATGTGCAGCTGCAAGACACCAATGATGCCTACTTAGGTAACATCCAAAAAGACGGCACTTACTCTGTTGTGCCGCGGGTTGCAGGGGGCGAAATTACTCCGACTAAACTCATCGCCATGGGCCAAATCGCCCAAGAATATGATCTGTATACCAAAATAACCGGTGGCCAGCGCATTGATATGTTTGGTGCAACGCTATCGCAGTTACCTGAAATTTGGCAAAAACTCATTGATGCTGGTTTTGAAACTGGCCATGCCTACGGCAAGTCTCTGCGAACGGTTAAGTCTTGTGTTGGCAGTACTTGGTGCCGTTATGGCGTACAAGACGCGGTTGGTTTCGCTATCGATTTAGAAAATCGTTACAAAGGCTTGCGCAGTCCGCATAAATTGAAATTTGCGGTATCGGGTTGTACCCGTGAGTGCGCAGAAGCCCAAAGCAAAGACATCGGTATTATCGCAACCGATAAAGGATGGAATCTGTATGTTGCTGGCAATGGCGGCATGCGTCCGCGTCATGGTGATTTGTTTGCTACCGATTTGTCCACCCAAGACCTGTATAAATACATCGACCGTATTTTGATGTTCTATGTCAAAACCGCAGACAAATTACAGCGCACCTCAACCTGGATGGACGCTTTAGAAGGGGGAGTAGATTACTTAAAATCGGTAGTTATTGATGATGCGCTTGGGATTAATGCCGCGCTAGAACAACAAATGGATCATATCGCTGCCACATACCAATGTGAGTGGAAAACCAGCCTTGAGCAACCTGCTTTTTTGGCGCGTTTTAATGAGTTTGTTAACCCGAATGATGCTCCTGAAGCGGATACCAGTGCTTATCAGCGTATTCGGGAACAGCGTTTCCCTACCATTAACGATGCGGGGGCAGGCTCGATTGCCATTAAAGAGATTACTGACGATGTCGAACAAGCCCAAGTGGAGGAATTAGCATGATTTGGATTAATGTGTGCACTGAAGCAAGTATGCCAAAAGGCACGGGAATAGCCGCTTGGGTTGCCGGGCGTGCAGTGGCTATTTTTAACTTAGATAAAGACGGTTTATTTGCCCTTGATAATGTCGATCCCGCTAGCGGCGTGAGCTTGTTAGCCAGAGGATTGATTTGCGAAATTGATGGAGAGCTGTGTGTGGCTTCGCCGCTTTATAAACAGCATTACCGTTTGGATTCGGGGCGTTGTATTGAAAATAATGATCTAGTGGTTAAACCATTTGAAATTAAAACTGAGCAAGGCAATATTTTTGTCTTGGCTCAGGCATAAAGGGGTCCAATATGAGCGCTGAAAAATTTAACCTATTTTCATTTCACGGCAAGATGAAAATCATGCATTTAAGCTGGATGGCCTTTTTTATTACTTTTGTGGTGTGGTTTAACGCTGCCCCGTTAGTCAGCGTGATTGCCGACAGTTTAGGGCTGACGACATCACAGATTAAAACCTTATTGATCCTCAACGTGGCATTAACGATTCCGGCGCGGATCATCATCGGCATGGTTACCGATAAATATGGCCCAAGGATCACCTATTCTGCCTTGTTGGGGATTTGTTCTATACCTTGTTTTATGTTTGCCGTAGCTGATACTTTTGAGCAACTCGCCTTAGCGCGTTTTCTAATTGGTTTTATTGGTGCTGGCTTTGTGGTGGGTATTCGTATGGTAAGCGAATGGTTTCCAGCAAAAGAGCTCGGCACTGCAGAAGGTATTTATGGCGGTTGGGGTAACTTTGGTTCTGCGGCAGCGGCCTTTACATTACCCGCAGTAGCGCTTGCTTTTGGTGGTCCTGACGGCTGGCGTTATGCCATTGGGGTTACCGGTTTAATGAGCTTGTTGTTTGCGTTTGTGTATTATTTTAATGTCACTGATACGCCAAAAGGGTCAACCTACTTTAAGCCCAAAAAAGGCGGCGGTTTAGAAGTCACCAGTAAAAGTGATTTTGTATTGCTGATCCTGATGAAAGTGCCTATGTATGCCACGCTGGCATTGTTGGGTTGGAAGTTATCACCTGCTGGCGTGAGTATGTTTACTCAAGAGACAACTTATCTCATTTACCTTGGCTTAGTGGTGGTGTTCTTGTTCGATTTTTACCAAACCTATCAAGTGAACAAACACTTATATTCAATAGAGGTACCAGAGTTTGAACGGTATCAATTTAAGCAAGTTGCGGTATTAAATGTGCTGTATTTCACTACATTTGGATCTGAGTTAGCCGTTGTGTCTATGTTACCGTTATTTTTTGCCGAAACGTTTGACCTGGGGATGGCGCAAGCCGGTATGTTGGCATCCAGCTATGCCTTTATGAACTTAATGTCTCGTCCTGGTGGTGGCTGGTTAAGTGACAGGTTTGGTCGTAAAACGACTTTATTAATCCTCACCGCAGGCTTGGCTATCGGTTATTTATCGGTGGCACAAATTGATTCATCATGGTCATTACCAATGGCGGTTACCGTTGTAATGGCATGTTCATTCTTTGTCCAAGGTGGCGAAGGTGCGGTATTTGCTGCAGTGCCGCTGATTAAACGTCGTTTAACAGGCCAAATAGCCGGCATGACAGGGGCTTATGGTAATGTTGGCGCGGTATTTTTCTTAACGGTGTACTCGATAGTCTCTACTCAAGTGTTTTTCTACGTGATTGCAGTCAGTGCCGTATTTGGCTTTGTGACATTATTTTTTATGAAAGAACCCAAGGGTCATATTGCTGAAGTGAATGAAAATGGCGAAGTGACATTAATCAGTGTCAGCTAGTGGTGCTTAAGTAAGTAGTTGCAACCCGCTGCCATTAAAGCTCAAATAGCTTGTGTTCAAGCGGTTTAAGTAAAGCGGTTAATCAAAAAAACGAGGGTTATATGGCTTCAGAGTCATTACAACAAGCGCTTGATCGTACAGAAGATACGCTTCCTTTTGCCGCAACCTTGCAGCTTGTTGTTGGCCAAGCTTCCGACAAAGGCCGTAAATCACAAAATGAAGATGCGATAGGTATTCGTATTCCTTCAGGTATGCCATTAATGACTAAGGGCGTTGTGAGTGTGATCAGCGATGGCGTTAGCACTGCGGAGGGGGGAGCACATGCTTCTGCTATTAGTGTGAGTAATTTTTTAGCCGATTATTATTCCACTCCTGAGACCTGGAGCGTGCAAACATCTAGTACTAAAGTATTAACCGCATTGAATCGTTGGTTGTATGGACTCGGGCAAGATTATCGGGATGCCAGACGCGGCTTTGTGTGTACCTTTAGTGCGCTGGTGTTTAAGTCTTGTTCTGTGCATATGCTGCATGTGGGTGATTCACGGATTTACCGTTTTCGCGATGGAGAGTTACTACAATTAAGCCATGATCATAGCACCAATATTAACTCATCAAGCCAATACCTTACCCGTGCATTGGGGATGGACGTTAAATTAGATGTTGATTACAAAACCTTATCGGTCGACGTCGGTGACCTGTATTTATTGACTACCGATGGGGTTCATGATCTATTAACTGAGTTTGAGATACATAAAAAATTAACTACCTTTAGTCAACAGCATCAGCAATTAACGGATGATACATGTGAACAGTTTTGCCAAAAATTAATTAGAAAGGCTTTCGATTTAGGCAGTAAAGACAATCTAAGTGCGCAGCTATTAAGTGTTAGCCAATTACCCAAACAAGCTATCGATGATGTGTATCACTGTTTATCACAGCAACCATTTCCGCCCCCCTTAAGCGTTGGTATGAAACTCGATGGTTATCAGGTGACCCATATCATTCATCAATCACAGCGTAGCCAAGTCTATCGGGTGGTGAATGAGCAAGGTCAAATTTTTTGTATGAAAACCCCCTCGATTAATTACATAGACGATGCCGCTTATATAGAGCGATTTATGTTAGAAAGTTGGACCGGTCAACGGATTAATAGTGCCCATGTGGTCAAGGTGGTCGAGCAGCACAAAACTAAATCGGCACTGTATTATTTAACTGAGTTCTTAAGCGGAATGAGCCTTGCAGAGTGGTTAACGCAACATAAAAAAGCACCTGTGGAAGATGTGTTACTGCTGCTTAAACAAATCGAATTAGGGGTTAGGGCATTTCATCGTCGTGAAACCCTGCATCAAGATTTAAAGCCCGACAATATTTTTATTACCCGAAATGGAGTGGTAAAAATTATTGATTTTGGTTCTTGTTATATTAAAGGCATTGCTGAAATCAGCAGTCCGTTAACCCGAGATACTATTTTGGGTACGGCAGATTACACGGCTCCAGAAGTGGTGCTTGGCTATCAAGTTGATGGCCGTGCTGATTTATTTTCACTTGCCGTGATTGCCTTTGAAATGTTGGCCGGGCAATTACCTTTTAAAGGCAAATTAGAAAAGTGTCGTAATCGACAGGACTTTACACGTTTAGAATACGTTAGCGTGCATCTATTAAACCCAATGGTGCCAGAGTGGATCGATTTAGCATTAAAAAAAGCACTCAATATCGAACCAAGTTTACGTCAAGGGGATACCTGTGAATTACTTCATCAATTAACGACTGCCAGAGTTAATCACACAGCAAAAGATTTTATTCCCATTATTGCCCGCAATCCTGTACGTTTTTGGCAAGTGATTTCAATCGTGTTGTTTTTATGCCTGCTAGTGTGTTTGTTTAATTAACCATCCTGCACAATAAAACATTCTTATTATATGGCATTATCACATGGGATTATTACATGGAATAATAATGAGTTACGGGTTGGAAATAGATGTATTTTTAACTTTCGATATACACTTTCTCCCGATCCTATTTAATCTCGAATCAGTCTACGTTACCTATATTTAACTTATTGTTATTTGAACTTTTGAACTTTAGAACTTTAGATGTTTAATGCCTATCCTCCTATCTTCGTATCCTTATAGCTTTGCTTTAGCTAAGATATAAGTAATGTTGATGAGTTAGCTTTAATAGGTAATCAAGTCAATATAAATCAACTTGGCGATGAACTGTTGGTTAACCTAAATAAACTCGGTAGCAATAATCAGTTTATTTCCACTCAATCAGGCTTTCATCATGTGGAATGACTTAATCCGTTTGGCTCAGACTGCTGCGGATAATACTGCTAATGTCACCCAATTTGCGACGATAACTCTGTTACTGTTGTTCAAGGCGTGTAGTACAAAAGGCTAACTAAGGGCGCGCAAGCACCCTTTAGGCTAATTGTTATACAGTAATCCACTTGTTAGACTCATTCACATTGATACGGACTTAGTTTCAATATACCACTGCTATTCATACCACTGGAGTGTTTGGAATGTTTAAAGTCGAAAATTGGATGATCGTATCGCGGTCACAGTTGTTAATTGATTTACTCGATTCTCGCTGGCCACAAGAGTTTTTGGTTAAATTAGCTAAAGCCCAACCAAGTAACATGTCGAAACTATTGTCTACACAAACCAATTCAATGGTTATTTTCGATTTAGCAACGATTGATCTTCAACAAGCATATCAACTACAGCGCGTTATTGAGCGTGAGTATTTTGGTGTGCGTACTGTGTTTATAAATTTCCCAAAACAGGTTGATGCAACATTTTTAATTCATCCATCGACCACCACAGGCGTGTTTTATACCAATGCGAGTTTAGCTGATGTAAGTGGTGGTTTGAATGAAATTATCAAAGGTCGTAGCGTGATCCCTCAAGATTTATCTCAATCATTAATGGGTATGGATAATGAAGATGAAAGCGATCAACTGACTATTCGTGAGCGTGAGGTATTACAAACGTTATTGTCTGGTAGCACCAATCTTGATATTGCGAATCAACTCTTTGTTAGTGAATCAACTATTAAGACTCATCTATATCGCGCGTTCCGTAAGATTGGTGTTTCTAGCCGAGGGCAAGCCATTGCTTGGGCACAAACTCACATGCATGAGGTAAGAGTGTGATATCTCGGCAAAGTCGTCAAAGAATATCAAGCAAAAACGCTTGAAGATGCTCAAGGCAATAGTTTGTTGGCTAATTCCCGCTGAAAGATCACATATTTAATAGGATTGGTATGATATGTATTTATCGAAGATAAAGCTAAAGAGTGACAAAAAAAAGGATATCAAATTGATATCCTTTTTTTGTCAATGTTAGATCCGAATGCTCGGTGTTAACTAAACCTTCGGTGTTAACTAAACCATAGTGCCGTTTTATTCGGTTGGTCAATCGTGAGTGAAACTGTGTCTAAAGCGGCGGCACAAATGGGCAGTTGTCCTTGCATCAGTTCATCACGTCTAAACCAATGTAGCTTGAGTTGCTCGCCGATAGTCAAGCTTTGCAATTGCTGCTCAAATTGACTGGTCACTAACAAGTTATCGGCTGCAATCAATAAATCACCCGCACTTAAGCCCGCTTGGTGTGCCGGACTGTATTGGTTCACACTTAATACTTTTAAACCGAATGACTCTGCTTTTGTTTTAGCGCCAAAGCCAATATTAAAGCCTTTTGCATCACCGCCACCTAAATCCGCACTGCCTTCACTTGCACGTAGCGTCATTGCCACCCCAACTTGGGCCAGCAACTCTTTTAAGGGGATATCATGAGTGTTGTTTAAATAAGCAAATAAATCATCACATGGGCGATCTAGTATGGTTTCAACAATTCGTTGATGACTGAGTGGATCGGTACCAATTTCGGTTAAGCCATATTGTTGCCAAAGTTGACGCATTACATCATCTAAACTGTTACGCCCCTGAGTTTCAGTGCGAATGGTTAAATCTAAAAACAACCCAAAGAGTGCGCCTTTGGTGTAATAGCTGACAATGGCATTGGCGGCATTTTCATCTTGTTTATAAAACTTGGTCCATGCATTAAAACTTGATTGCTTTAAGGTTTGCTTAAAACGACCTTGACCTCGATATACGCGGGTCATAATTTGGCTAAGCAGGGTAAGGTAACCGGCTTGATCAATACAGTGAGACTTAAAGGTGATTAAATCATCGTAATATGAAGTAATGCCCTCATAAGCCCATAACTGCTCAGTGTAAGACTCTTGGGATAAATCAAACGGGGTAAATTCAGCTGGTTTAATGCGTTTTACATTCCATGAGTGGAAGTATTCATGACTGCACAGTGATAAATAAGTGCGGTAGCCTTTATCTACTGGCGCATCTAATGACTGTGGTAAATCATTACGGGAACACATTAGCGCAGTTGACGCTTTATGTTCTAAGCCACCAAAACCATTATCCAACACAGTGGTCATAAACACATAGCGTTTAAAGGGCGCTGGAGTGCCAAACAGATTGATTTCGTATTCACAAATAGCGCTAAGATCTTTGGCTAAACGGGTCATGTTGGCTCGGTGTTTACCACTTAATACGATATCGTGGGGAACACCTGCTGCGAAAAAGGTCTCGATGGTGAGTTCGCCCATTTCAACTGGATGATCGATTAAGTCGTCATAGTTTTGTGCGCTAAAATCACCAAAGCCAAATTGATCACCTGTGGTTCTGGTCATGCTGGTGGCCAGAGTCCAATGAGCCAATTCTGTGAGTGCCGGCTTAGCAATAGTGACGCTATGGGGTTGTGGCTCAAGCCCTTTTGCCGCTAAAAACACACTGCTGCCATTAAAGAAACCGTGGTTGGTGTCAAGATGAGCCGTTCTAACGGATAAATCCCAAGCGTAGATTTGGTAACATAAGCTAATATCACTACCTTGGTTGTTTAATTGCCAAGTTTGCTTGTCTAATTGAGTGACACTCAGCGGTAGTTGGTTTTCTTTGGCATCGATGTTAATGATATTTTTAGCAAAATCTCGGATCATGTAGCTGCCAGGTAACCATGCCGGTAAATAGAAAACTTGAAATGGGTTTGCGCTTGTTAGCGTTAGGGTGACTTCAAATAGGTGTGCTTTGGGATCGATCGCATGAATATGGTAATGCATAAAGAATTCCGAATGAGTAGGTGAGTCACAATCAAAACGATTGAGCTATAATCTACAATGCTGCCAAAAATGCTGACGTTAAGCAAACGAATCGCATTTTGAGTAAAAGATTGGCTATAAACCTAGTTTTTACTGGAGTGATAGATCAAAGAGTTGATAGTATTATCAATAGCAACAATGCAGTTATTTAATGAGGGCACCCAAATGGCCGAAGAAACCATCTTTAGCAAAATTATTCGACGTGAAATTCCAGCTGATATTTTATATCAAGATGAGTTAGTCACTGCATTTCGGGATATTGCACCGCAAGCACCGACCCATATTCTCATCATTCCTAACCATTTAATCAGCACCACTAATGAGGTTAAAGCCTCTGATGAAAAAGCATTAGGGCGGATGATAACGGTTGCATCCAAACTTGCCGATGAAGCGGGGATTGCACAAGACGGTTATCGGTTAATCATGAATTGCAACAAACATGGTGGCCAAGAGGTTTATCATATTCATATGCATCTTTTGGGTGGTAAACCATTAGGCCCAATGCTGAGTTGTGGATAATGAAAATTAACAGTGATTTTTTTCCGTTAACCGAAGTCGCAAGGCGTTTTGTAAACCAATTAGCTCAATGTCGTCGTTTAGGATTAACCGTGCAAGAAGCCAGTGAGCATCATGTGCAGATTGAGTTGCCTTATAGCGAAGATATTATTGGTTATCCAGATACTGGGGTTATTCACGGCGGAGTGATCACCACACTCATTGATACCGCATGCGGCACTGCAGTGGTGTGCGCCATATTGAAAAAATATCAATCGTTAGAATTATCACCGACGTTGGATTTACGGGTGGATTACATGAAACCTGCTGAACCTCATAAATCGGTTTATGCCTTTGCTGAATGTTACCGGCTCTCATCCACTGTGGCTTTTACCCGTGCGATTGCTTATCAAGACAGTATTGATGAACCTATCGCTCATGCTGTGGGTTCATTTATGCGCATTAGTCCCGAAATGGTCGGTGAAGCGTTTCGTCAAGCGTTAATGGGGAATTTACCTGAGGTTAAACCATGATTGATCAAACCAACGAAAGTACACCGGCGCGTTTAGATG
This sequence comes from Shewanella sp. Actino-trap-3, assembly GCF_002836275.1. NCBI lineage: Bacteria > Pseudomonadati > Pseudomonadota > Gammaproteobacteria > Alteromonadales > Shewanellaceae > Shewanella > Shewanella sp. Actino-trap-3. The sequence continues at coordinate 451,949 of NZ_PJCE01000001.1, forward strand.
TTCAAGATGTGGTGAAACGCGCCATTGAACTGAACGACTATAGTTATCTACTTGAAAAAGTACCATATTCACAATTTATTGGTATGTCGGTGGCCCGTTTTGGTGATGAGATGGTGTTTAGACTGCCCGCCAAAGATGACAATATTGGTAATCCTATTTTGCCGGCTATACACGGAGGGGTGCTTGCTGGGTTTATGGAAATGTCCGCTATTGTGCAGCTAATGGTATTTATGCAAGCCAAGAAAGTGCCTAAAATTGTCGATTTTTCAATTGATTATTTACGCGCAGGTTTGCATCAAGATACCTTTGCTGAATGTAAAATTACCCGTCAAGGCCGTCGTGTGGCAAATGTAAGCATGAACTGCTGGCAAACCAACCGAAAGCAACTTATTGCCACAGCACGAGCTCATTTTTTATTGGATTAGCCATGCCTTAAATCTTTATTAAGCCACGGCTTTAATTGCATCGGTTTTGAGAGGGATATTGTATGAAACTAGCTTCATTATGGTTTATCGCGACAACATTGCTATTGAGTGCCTGCGCGCATAATACCGCGGGCATCGCAGTGGATTCTGCGGGGCAAGTGAGGGTTGATAACTCATCGTTTGCTAATGAGGTCGCTGTGGTGGATATTTCAGCTATTATGATCGCTGATTTAATTAAAGCTTCAGCCTTAATTCAAAGTCAATCGAGTACTGACTTGCGCCTACAATATAAATTCACTTGGTTTGATGCCAGTGGATTGACGGTTGAAGATGAAGCAAGCAGTTGGAAGTCGATTAAATTACATGGCAAGCAGCAGTTACAAGTCAGTGCGGTTGCCCCCAATGCGCAAGCGACACGATTTGAGATTTATGTGCGTGAAACCTTCTCTTATTAATATCATCGCGACGTTATTGAAGAGGTTTACGTGATGTGACCAAGCCTGGTAGTTAATAAATTGCATCGTTACGTTATCAAATTGTATTTTTGCGAGTGTAATCATACAGGAGTTAGTTTATAATCGTGATCGCCAAGGGGTGTTCAGTAAAACCTGAACTGAGATGTCTGTATGACAAACCCTTAGAACCTGATCCGGCTTATACCGGCGTAGGAATGGGCCACACTATCGTTAGGTGCACCTCTTATTCTCTACTCTTGCCGGATCTCAAAATAATCATTTGAGGTCCTATGTTCACGATAAATCCTACTACGTTACACCAGACACCCATAGCATTAGCTGTTTTTGCAGCGTTAAGCTCGCCGATTGTTATGGCTAAAACTGCTGATATCGAAAGCGTCACCCCCGAATATGAAAAAATGGAAGTCATTATTGTTAATGCTGATTTTAGTAATATCAGTCTTGATAAAATGCCCTCTAGCGTGACCGTCATTGACGCTCAACAACTTGAAGATGAAGGCGCACAACATTTCGAAGATGTGCTTAACTCTATCGCTAACTTTAATTGGTCCGGCGGCAGCTCTCGTCCTAAATATTTTCAAATTCGCGGCGTTGGTGAGCAAGAACAATATCAAGGCGCACCTAACTCATCAGTTGGTTTTGTGGTCGATGACATCGACTTATCTGGCCTTGGTATGGTGTCGAGCATGTACGACATGCAGCAGGTGGAAGTCTTACGTGGTCCACAAGGCACCCAATATGGTGCCAACGCGTTAGCCGGATTAATTTACTTAAAAAGCAATGACCCCACTGAATCGTTTGAGCATGGTGCAAAAGTCAGCTTAGGTGATGATAATCTTGCTACTCTTTCTGGTTTCAGCTCCGGTCCGCTAAATGATTCAGGCAAATTGCTCTATCGAGTATCGTTAGAGCAACATAACCAAAACGGCTACCGTGACAACCTTTATCTTAATCGCGACGATACCAATGAACGTGACGAGTTAACTGCCAGAGCTAAATTACGTTGGTATGCTACTGACGATCTGCAAGTTGATTTAACCTTGTTACATGCAAATTTTGATAATGGCTATGATGTGTGGACATTGGATAATAATCGCAGCAACACCTTAACCGACCAACCCGGTATCGATACCCAAAAAACCACAGGGGCTGGGATTAAGTTTATTTATACTGGTGTGCAAACATTTGACTTCACCTCGTTAACCTCATTCGCGCAAACCAACCACCATAATGGTTATGATGGCGATTGGGCTAATTCCGATTATTGGGCAAGTAAAGCTTGTACGGCTTATGATGCCGATGGTGTCGTTAATGGTACCGAACCTTGTGTTTATGATTATACCTGGGATAAAGAGGGTGACCGCAAAACCTTAACTCAAGAGTTTCGTCTATCGTCAAAAAATGGCGGACGAATTTGGGCAGATAGCACCGACTGGTTAGTGGGTGTGTATGCGATGAATTTGAAAGAAGATAATGACTTATATTCAGAATACAACACTTATCCAGATGAAGTGCTGCAGTCAAGTTACGATGCGACCAACTATGCAGTATTTGGTCAGTTAGACAGTCATTTAGGCGATGATTATTTATTGTCTACAGGATTACGATTAGAGCGTCGTGATAGTGATTACAGTGACAGTAATAAGGATGGTTTTGCCCCGTCAGAAGATATGTGGGGGGGCCATATTGCATTATCAAAAGTTATTAATGCGGATCATAATGCCTATGTTCGTATCGCCCGGGGTTATAAAGCGGGTGGATTTAATATGACATTACCTGCCCAATTGTCTGACAAGAAAGAGTTCGATACTGAGATCCTATATAACTATGAAGTGGGTTTAAAGTCGAGTTGGTTTGACGGTGAAGTCGATTCTACAGTGGCGCTATTTTATATGGATCGCCAAGATCAACAAGTGGCTGCGTCTTTACAAGACCCTGATAGCCCGCAGCGATTTATTCTTTTTACCGAAAACGCTGGCAGTTCAAAAAACTACGGCGCAGAGCTTGATGCAAAATGGTACTTAACTGAAAATATTGAATTTTATGGTAGCTTTGGTTGGTTGGAAACCGAATATGGCCAATATCAATACAGTGATAAATACGGTTCTACCATTGATTTGTCGGGTCGTGAACTGGCCCATTCTCCTAATGTCACTTACAGTGCGGGCATGACGTATGTCGCTGACTCTGGTTGGTTCGCCAACGTTAATGCCAGTGGTAAAAGCCAGTTTTATTATTCGGACAGCAATGAGTCCCAGTCAGAAGCCTATACCATTTATAACGCACGTCTAGGTTATGAAACGCCGACGTGGTCAGCTTATTTATGGGGCCGCAATTTGTTTGATGAACAATATGGCGTGCGTGGTTTTTACTTTGGCAACGAGCCAGATCAAGACTGGGCAGACAAGCAATACATTCGTTATGGTGATCCGCGCCAATTAGGTGTGACACTAGAAATCCAATTTATGTAATAGCTTATAGCCGCTGTAACCTCGGTTGCAGTGGTTTTTATTAAGGAATAGCAATGAAGTTAACTGCAGAAATCAGCATGTATCCGTTTAATGAAAATTATCTCGATCCGATCCAATGGTTTATCGGCAGAGTGGATAGTTATGACAATATTCAACGAGTCACTAATGCGATGGCAACACAAGTGTGTGGTGAGTATGGCGATGTTATGTCGATGCTAGCCGTTGAAATGCAGGCCGCTCACCAAAAATGGGGCAAGGCCGTTTTTGTGTGTAAATTTATTGGTGGTGAGCTCAACCTTGCTCATAGCGAATAACCACAATGAGTGAGTTACTCTCAACAATACAGCAAGTTTTAGGAGAGGCGTCATTAATGACGTTCTGGGAAGCCATTGCCGTTATGCTGGCACTGGCTTACTTAATTCTTGCTATGCGGACCAATATTTGGTGTTGGTCTGCGGCATTTATTAGCACCGCCATTTATACGGTATTGTTTTGGAATGTGTCTTTGTTAATGGAGTCGGTACTCAATATCTATTATATGGGCATGGCGGTGTATGGTTATTGGCTGTGGTTACATGTGCCGTCCTCGCAGCAGCGAAATCAGCATAATAGTGCTCAGCACAATATAGAGAGCCATCAACTTAACATTACCAGTTGGTCGTGGAGTACTCATGCTGTTGTCATCGGCGTCACATCTTTGGTGTCTTTACTGGTGGGGTATGTTATGGCTAATCATACCTCTGCAGCATTTCCCTATATCGACGCGGCAACCACTTGTTTTGCGGTAGTGACAACCTATTTAGTGGCAAAAAAAGTACTGGAGAATTGGCTCTATTGGGTCGTCATTGATTTTGTGTCTATTTACCTTTATTTCCAAAAAGGCTTGATGTTGACATCAGGTCTGTTTGTTTTATACGTCGCGATGGCGGTTGGGGGTTACATTATGTGGCGCAAGAAATATTATCATCATATTATACAGCAAGATAACGTTGCCCAAGACGTGGTTGGTGTATAGCCAATAACAATACAATCTCCCTAGAGTAAATATTTGATGTCCCAACCCTTGTTATCGCTACCTAACAATGTGCTTGAAATGATGCAACAAATGATGCCAGTAGCATTGTTTCACAGACTCAACGCACAATGTACTGCAATATCGTTCCTCAACACCGGGATCAGCAATGTTAACATTAAGTTATCTTGCGATGACGGCGATAAGGTATTGAGAGTTAATCAACCCCACAGTACTTGGTGCGATAGGGCGCTTGAAGTCGAATGTTGGCAAGCCGCGATGGCTGCTAACATTGCACCTGCATTAATTTGGGTCAGTGATGATAAAAAAGTGTATTTAAGTGAGTTTATTGATCAACCCGACATAGACTGGTCGATATTTTCCGCAATGCACAGTAATGCATCTATCCAGCAGGAAACAAATAAACCTGTTTTAGCCGTTGATGCTGTCCCTTTGTTAAGCGCATTATTGAGTAAACTTAGTGCGTTACCAGTGCCTCGTACCAGTATTACCGTGAGTGTGCAATGGCAACAATATGCGCATCAATTAGATTCTTTAAGTACCACGCAAACCGAACCACAATGGCATCATGCTTGGCAGCAATTGTTACGCTTAAATGGATTTGTTCAGCATTGGTTATCGCAGTTAGAAGCGTGTGTTTTGTTGCCCGTTTTTTGTCATCGAGATTTAACCCCGCACAATTTACTTCTTGGCGGCAGCGTATCGCATAAGCTATTAAGCATTGATTATGAATATGCGGTGGCCAGTCATCCGTTATTCGATTTAGCCAGCGTGATAGCCAGTCATCAACTATCGACAACCCAAGTGAGTCAATTAATTGATAACGTGATTATCCAATATTGCCAAATATCGAGCCTCACAGATGTTGCGGCGGCTAAAGCTGCGTTACCTGCTGCAATAAATTGTTTTTGGTTATTCTCAGCGATGTGGGCATTATTAATGGCAGCTAAAGAATCGCACAAATCTACACAATACTTACAATACTTTACAAAGTATTTTACATTAATTACTTGCTAATATGCTCTGATAAAGTACAAATAAGGTAAATTTCGATAAGGGAATTATCTGTGTCTAAAAAATTGATTGTCCTACTGTTAAGTAGCCTATTATTTGTCGGCTGTTCCACTAAAATAAGCTATTTCTTTTTGGATTGGGCGATAGAGTGGGAGGTTGAAGAATACGTAGACTTAACCTCAGAGCAGCAAGACAAATTTGATATTATTATTGAATCGTTTTTAGTCTGGCATCGCCAACAAGAATTACCCCGTTATCGTGATCAACTGTCTTTATTATCGACATTAACGAATCAACAAACCATGACCCCAGAGCTATGGCTTAAACAAGTGTCAATGGCGAAGGCCCATTGGTCCAGAATTTTCGATTTTGTTATGCCTGATCTGTTACCTATTTTGGCGAGCTTATCTGATGAACAAGTTGATCAGGTACTGACGCAGCTAAAAAAAGAACAAAAAGAATTAATCGAAGAATACGCCGGCAAAGATAAAGCCGAGTTGATAATCGACTCAGATAAAAGAATCGCAAAAAAATTATCAGAATGGACCGGTGATATAACCGATGCGCAAAAAGACATCATTCATCAAGCCAATACGCAACGTTTAGCGACCTTGGATATGTGGCTAGAGTATCGCCATGAATGGTTGAGTCAATTTGAACAAGCGATGAAACGCCGTCAGCAAACTGATTATTTTACCCAACAAATGAAATTATTAATGATCTCGCCAGATGAACTTAAATCTGAGGTGTATCGCGATAATGTTACCGAAAACACCCGTAAATTTGGTTCAATGTTAATTGCGCTTAATCAAACGTTTAGTCAAAAACAACGTAAGCACTTCGACAAAAAATTAGCAGAATTAGTAGAAGATTTAACTGAATTACACTTAGACAAATAATACATATTTATAGCTGTTAATCGCATAAGCTGAAATGTTTTTAATCTTCAGCGGGTCTATTACTACAACAACGATTTCAGCCTAGGTTATTTATGCAGACACTAAGTAGATTATATCAACAGTTTTTAAATGTGATTAAACATACAGAAGGCTTTGCTCCATTAGCGTTAAGGATTTATTTAGCACCAGTGTTAATGCAGGCTGGTTACAACAAATTATCACATTTTGAAGACACAGCCGCTTGGTTTGGTAATCCAGATTGGGGGTTAGGCTTACCGATGCCAGAAGTGATGACTGCTCTGGCTGCAGGCACAGAGTTGTTTGGTGGTTTTTTACTGTTAATTGGTTTGGCGACACGTATTGTGGCACTGCCGATGATGGCAACCATGGTGGTAGCCGCTTTTGCGGTGCACTTACCTAATGGCTGGTTAGCTATTGCCGATGCAAGTTCGTGGTTAGCCAATGAGCAAGTGTTGGCTTCAGCGGAAAAACTGTCTGCAGCAAAAGCGATTTTACAACAGCATGGTAATTATGAATGGTTAACCAGTTCAGGTAATTTCGTTATTCTCAATAATGGTATTGAGTTTGCCATTACCTACTTGATCATGCTATTTGCCATCTTTGCGCTGGGCGGCGGTCGTTACACCAGTGTCGATTATTTTATTTCTCGTCGTTATTTAAACAATACTTAAGCGCTATTTTCCTCAACAGGTGTTAACACAGATGATGTAAAGTTTTGAAAGTAACCCACCAATTAAGTGGGTTATTTGTTAACATTAGTATCAGAACTCATCTAGAAGGACCGTATCTTGGACGCAACACAACTGCTACTAACCCGCCAATCAACTCCACGTCTTATTGCCCCTGCGCCGAATGCTGAGCAACTTACATTGTTACTCGATTCTGCAGCAAGAGTACCCGACCATGGTGCCTTGACCCCATGGGAGTTTATTATCGCAATCGATGAAGGTTTGGCTAAACTGGCGAATATTTTTGTTGATGCAGCTAAAAAAAAGGGTGCAGATGATGCTTTTTTAGCTAAAGTTGGCAATATGCCTTATCGCGCACCTATGGTGATTACTGTGGTCGCTAAAACGCAAGCACATAATAACGTTCCCGCTTTAGAGCAGCACATTGCAGCCGGTTGTGCGACGATGGCCATGCAGCAAGCTGCATTTTCGATTGGGCTTGGTGCAGTATGGCGTACAGGCGATTTTGCTTTTGATGCTAATGTTCATCAACAATTAGGTTTGTCGGCACAAGACCAAATAGTGGGCTTTTTATATGTAGGCACACCAGCGGTAACGGCGCCAACAAAGCCATTAAAAAATGGACGCCAATTCGCTCGCTATTTATAAGCGGGAGTAACAGATAATATAAGCCTTAATTTAGCCACGTGGCTCGCTGATGCTGGGATGGTTAAATAGGGCTAGGGCGTCTATTCGTAGAATTCAAGTGGGATTATGTTCTGATAAACATAATAGCCTAATGGTCCCATCAATAAACTGAGCATCGACCAGACAAAACGTTGAGCATTTCCGATAGGTGCTTTCGACATTAAGGCTCGATAGCAAAAGTGAATATGTAAAATTAGTAATGCGATAAGCATTATGACTAACGTAATATCCATATTATCCATGTCATGTTCCTTTGCGTTCTAGCAATGACTTATTTAAGTGTAAACTTAAAATCTCAATTTGCAGTAAAAATAATAGTAATCCATGTTATTAAACGGCTATTCACTGCTAACATCTTTAATCTACTTTAAAAATTAACGGATTAATAGTCTGTAAACTACTAAATATTAATAATTTTTAATTGTTGCACAAAGGTATTAGTTGTCCATCATCATTTATTGAATGTTTGAGCTGAATCCCATTTCGTTGGGGTAACCACAATGGATATTTGTGCATGGTCACGTTAAATAACGGACTATTCATTAGCGTTGTTAACCAAACTCTCACTTTAGGGGATTGGTTGTTGTTAAACCATATCGGCTCAACATTAGCAAATTGGCGAATAAATGGAAAAATAGCAAAGTCAGCTAATGTGACGGTATCTGTGCATAAAAACCGATGTTGATTTAAGCAGGTTTCTAGACGTTGTATAAAGTTTTCTGCTTGTTGTCGATACCAGAGTTGACTGTATTCGGGGTATCTGTCGGCATACTTATATTTATCTAACCAGGGTTTAAATTCATTATCGTTAGCATTAATGAGCGATTCTGTTGCTGGCTTATCTAACCAATATTGCAGTGACTGATACTCGGCTGGGGTTAAGTAGTTGGTTTCAGGTGCTGGGTGCTCAGTTAATGCAAAGCGCATAATATCAATACTTTCACTGATCACTTGGTTATCTGTCGTGACAAGTACTGGTACTGTGCCTTTGGCCGAAATGGCTAACATCTCTGCGGGTTTATGTTTAAGTTCAATTTCACGCACTAACGGATTAAGTTGGCTCAAATGAAGGCTAATACGTGCCCGCATGGCATAAGGACAGCGACGAAAGGTGTACAAAATAGCAGAATTCATTAGGGATCATATCAAATTAAGTCTGGCTAATAGAGTAACGCTTTTAAGGCCTGAATCCCAAAATAAAATGCTCACAACAAAGCAAAAAAGGTGCGTCGGATTGTTTTAGTATTTTTTTGAGTGTGACTTAGGTATACTTGCGGCCGTTTTTTTGAGTCTGTGCACAGTGTGCCGGCTATATTATATGCACTGGAAATTAAGTTCCAGCCAGCGGAGTTTCAACAGTTATGCAAGAAGCTAAACAAGACATGATCCAACAAACGTCTCAACCCCAAATTGCCGTATGCGCATTATATAAATTTGTCGCCTTACCTCATTTCGAGGCTGTTCGTCAGCCATTGCTCACAGTCATGGAACAAAACGACATCAAAGGTACCTTGTTACTTGCCCAAGAAGGGATCAATGGCACTGTTGCTGGCACCCAATCCGCCATTGAGAATTTATTGGTCTGGTTAGACACACAACCAGGTTTAAATAACATCGTCACCAAGCTGTCTTTTGATGATGAAATGCCATTTTATCGTACTAAAGTAAAACTTAAAAAAGAAATTGTGACTATGGGTGTTCAAGGTATAGACCCGCGTAAAGTCGTTGGCACTTATGTTAAGCCCAAAGACTGGAATGCACTGATTTCAGATCCTGAAGTGGTATTGGTTGATACCCGTAATGATTATGAAGTGAAGATTGGTACCTTTAAAAATGCGCTTAATCCCGTAACCGAGACTTTCCGTGAGTTCCCTGAATACGTCAAACAAAACTTAGATCCTGGCAAGCATAAAAAAGTGGCTATGTTTTGTACCGGTGGTATTCGTTGTGAGAAATCAACCGCTTATTTAAAAGAGCAGGGCTTTGATGAGGTGTATCATCTTGAAGGTGGCATTTTAAAATATCTTGAAGAGGTGGATCAACAGCAAAGCTTATGGGAAGGTGAATGCTTTGTGTTTGACAACCGTGTGGCCGTTAATCACAGCCTTGAAAAAGGCCAATACGATCAGTGTAATGCTTGTCGTATGCCAATAACGGAAGCCGAAAAGCAATCTGAAGCTTATGTTCAAGGTGTGAGTTGCCCTCATTGCATCGATAATATTCCTCAAGAACAACGTCAGCGATTTATTGAGCGTGAGCGTCAAGTGCAATTAGCTAAGCAACGCGGTGAAGCGCATATTGGCAGTGATGTAAAGCAAGTCATTGATGCACGTCGTCAGCAAAAAGAAGCTCAGCGTAAAACACAAGAAAAAGCCAACAGCAAAGGTTAACTTGATGAGTTAACTCATTAGCAGCAAAAAACCCATCAGGACACGATGGGTTTTTTCGTTTTTGGTGAAGTGAGAGCGGCATTAACATCGTAATCAATTTGCAACCGCGGCAGTTTTTTTGCTCTTGGGCTAAGCCATTGCATGATAAATCATTCTCTAATGGTTGATTATTGACTAACGCTAACGTCACGGTTTATTTATCCACCATCAATTTGATAGGGTCAACACTTACCGAACCGGCTTGAGTTAAGCACAATAGCGGATCTAAATATGACTAAAAAATCCACGGCACATGTTTATCGTTGGCTTAGTGTAACCCTTGCCTTAAATGATAACCAAGATATCGCGATGTCGGAAATAAGATTATTTTTAGCTGCCGATGCCATTTAATCTGCTAGAACATTGGTATGCAACATATTGAATAAACGATATTTAACTAAAATTATTACTGGGGAGATATGCTGTAAAGCTTATATTATGAGGTTTTTACGCCTGAATGAGTTATTCCTCAATGTGTCCCCTTGGATAAAACACGATAAATGGTTCAGCTAAGATGATTATTATGTTATTTTGGGCGCTTTTTTAAATTGAACGACTGAAGGTAAGCCAATGTTTGTTGGATTTGATTACGGCAGTGCTAACTGTGCGATAGGGGTGATGGTTGATAATACGGTGGCATTATTGCCATTATCAGCGCACTCAGATTTTATGCCGTCAACCTTGTACGCGATGGATCGCGAGCTGATCGCTGAAGCAGTGTATTGGGGCTTACCTGAAAATTTACAAGCGCAGTATTCTCATTTGCGCAGTTCGCAATTAATGCGAGCAAAACAAATGCGCCATGAACTTGATTTGTCGCCTAATGAACAAGCCGTGTTTGTTGGTCAAGCTGCGATTGATGCCTATTTAGACATGCCTGAAGAAGGTTTTTATGTCCGTTCGCCAAAATCCTTTTTAGGCGCCAATGGCCTGCGAGCAGAGCAGATTGCCTTATTTGAAGACATAGTTACCTTGATGATGATGCATGTTAAAACCCTAGCCGATAAGGCATTAAACGCCAAATCGCTTACGTCTGCTAGCCATGCCGTGATAGGTCGACCGGTTAATTTTCAAGGTATAGGTGGAGAAGACAATAACCTGCAAGCGGAAGCCATTTTACGCCTTGCCGCAATTCGCTCTGGCTTCACTGATGTGAGGTTTTTATTTGAACCATTAGCCGCTGGCATGGACTTTGAGTCAAATCTTAACCATGACAATACCGTTTTAGTGGTTGATGTGGGCGGCGGTACGACAGACTGTTCTGTGGTGAAAATGGGTCCATCATACATTGCGCAACAAGATCGAAGCCTAGACTGCTTTGGCCATTCTGGCCAACGCATCGGTGGCAACGATTTAGATATTGCGCTTGCGATGAGCGGATTGATGCCAAGCTTTGGGGCAGACACGTTAATGATTAACGGTAAACCTATGCCAAGAACCCCTTTTTGGAACGCGGTTGCCGTCAATGATATTAGTGCTCAGCGTGACTTTGTTAGTTTACCTTCCCGTAAGCTCGTCGAGCAGTTAATAAAAGAAGCACAACAACCAGACTTATTAGTTCGTTTACAAAAAGTACAAAAAAATCAAATGAGTTATCAAGTTGTACGCCAAGCTGAAGCCGCTAAAATCAGTTTGTCGGACAATGAGACTATTCAATGTTCATTAGATTTTATTGAAAAAGAGCTGTTTGTACCATTAACGGCAGCGCAGTTTGAGCAAGCTATCAATGAACCTTTAGCTAAAGTTGAAGCGTTAATGAAACAAGCCATGAAAACGGCTATCACTAAAGCGGAGCAACAAAATTGCGATATGCCAACCACTCCTGATATTGTGTATGTAACAGGCGGTACGGCGCGTAGCCCGGCTATATACGATAAAATTGCTAGTGTGTATCCCAATGCCAAAGTGGTGGTAGGCGATCATTTTGGCTCGGTAACTGCGGGCTTAACACGTTGTGCTCAAAGTGCATTTAACTAAGTCAAAGTGCAGTTAACGCATAAAGGTTGACCATTATGCTAAAAAAGAGAATGTTAACAAGCATACTGAGTCAGCAACGAGCTTGGTCAATAGGTTACAATGATAACCATAATGCCGAACGCAATATGAACTAGCATGTTGCTCAGCGGTGGTGGCGCTGATATCGGCAAAGTCAGTTTAGGCCTATTTATCATGAAAGGTATTTCATGAAAAGAATATTATTAAAGACATACCATTAATGTATGCCCTTAATTGCCTAACAACATTTTTTAAACCAGCCTCTTTTGACGATAATTAACTTCCAATATTACAAGGTTTACTGATGAAAAAAATACTCACTGCGTTATGTTTAACGGCACTTCTTACTGCTTGTTCTGACAACGAAGTAGGTGATGTTTCACTTGGAATGTTTACTACGCAAGATATAAAATTAAACATTTTAAAGGATGATATTGTCTCTGGTGTAACGTGTCACATCGCCTCAATAGAAGAAAACCTGAGTTTTTCAGATCCAAGTGATAGCTCTATCTCTTGCAGGCAAACAGGGGAAATCACCAAAGATATGATTGCACAAATAGATAAGAGTAAATCAGGTGAAGTGGTATTTAAAAAATCAAAAAGTATCTTTTTCAAAACGATGAAAATTAGAAGAATATTTGATGCTGACAATCAAACGTTAATGTATGTATCTTACTCTACTAAAGAAACATCAGGAAGTTTCAAACACAGCCTTTCGACTGTTCCACTCTGGGGAACCAAGGCATATGTTGAGCCAACACCTGCTCAATAATGACAAGGGCGGCCCTCAGGCTCAGGGCGCTTGCACGGATTATCTGCTGTCCCGTCATACTGAAGGTGGCATGGGAAGATGCACGGGAAGAGGCATGGAAAGAACCTATTAATTCAGTGGATTGAGTCAGCTAATGTTGATATTTAACCTGCAATGCAAAATAATTATATAGCTGGTTTGTAGCGATAATATTAAGCAGAGGTTTATTAAATATCATATTTCGTCTGGGTAATATGGCAACAATATAAACTCATTTATGGTTTACTCTGCACGATCAAGAGACCGCCATCTTATCGTTAACTCAAAAATCCATGGTATTGCTTCACCTGCGGTTAATGGTGTTGAATAATAAAATTGCTGTAAACGGCACAAAATACTTGTGAAGGCTTAGCATTATTATTCTAAGTAATTTCTGTCCACAAATGGGTTAGGGGGCTTAACCCATTTTTCGCTCTCTATTTACATAAAAGTAAGTTCACAGGCCGATTTTAACTAACTTACGAAGATTCAAAGGGTTATTAATGCTTAGATTTGAACACTGTAATGTCAAAACTTGTACTAATGAATTACTCGCCTTGGGTCAGGGCGACATGAAAATGTGGTACATTTTTGATTGGTTAGATAAACACGAGGAATTACAAAACGGGACTCAAGCAGAAATAATTAAACTTTATGTAAATGATGAATTGGTAGGGTACAGTCTTTTTGAAAACTTTGAAGCCCGTGCTGACAAAAACACTTGTCATCAAGGTGTGACCTATAAAGAGTTGGGTATTATTCACTTCGTAACAGTCATAGAGCATCGTAATAAAGGTTATGCTACGTTGTTGGCCAATGCTTTGTATAAAAATATTATTGAACCAATGTTGGCACGTTATAATGATTTTCATGTTTACGTCATAGCGACTGGTCGAGCTGTCCCATTAATGGAACGGACTGATATCCCTTCAAAATACCTAATCAAGCAATTTTATTCCGATTTATCGTTTAAAGAGAAAGTGGTCAATTACCTAAGAAAACAAGAACAAAATGCATTGAATGCAGTTCCTTGTGAAATTTAAAATAAAAAGCTAACAAGTTAATCTAAACTCACCATACTTATCATAATGCGAATAGTGAGTGTTAGAGCTTAGGCACTCACACGCTTCTGTTCAGAAATGTACCACGGTGCGTAAATCATTTCTGCCCCAAAATAAGTCAGCTAATTAGATTTGAGCTTTTCCTATTTAGCTTTCATCTATAGACAACTATGCGGCTAAATCGAAGAGAGTTAAATTACAGGTGTAGATGAGTCAGCGAGTATCCAAAACAGGGATGTTTTGGTTAAGCCCACAGGGATGCTGATTTTAAAATCAAGAGCTGGCGTCTCGCTTAATCATCTGCACTAAGGTCACTCTTTCACATCCCTGTGATCGCGACATTTACTACGTCCTGTAGCTCACATGCTGCAGGCAATAAGTTCAAATGAAGCTACGTTATAAATCAAGCTAAACCAATACCAAGTAAGCTGAGTTAATTAATACCTCAAACTCACTTTTGTCCAGAAATGCGTTACGTTCGATTGCAACCAGAAACCGTAATCGCATCTCAGCGAAGAACTCGATTGTCAAACGTTGGCTTGATGATGGGGGTGATAGGGTTGACGCAGTTTACAACCTTGTTGTCATTTTAATGATTTTCTACAATGGCAGAATGCGGTCTGTAGTTCAATTCCGTTTACCGCTATTTTGTTCACCAAAAAAGGGTATCTATCAACTCGATAATAGTGCGCTACACTCTTTTGGTGGCTTGGATAATTGCGCACAGATATTGGTTAAATAGCAGGTTTAAAATAGTAGGGTTGAATGAGTCACTTAGTGAGCTTAAATTTTCATTTAATAGATACAAAAAAATGCCTGTTAGAGTGACTAACAGGCATTTCACATTACGCGATTAAATTAATGCGTTAATTAACACTCGACGATATTCACCGCAAGACCACCTTTCGCGGTTTCTTTGTATTTGCTGCGCATATCTTTACCGGTATCCATCATGGTTTTGATGACTTTATCCAGTGAGACTTTATGGTTACCATCGCCGCGAAGCGCCATACGTGATGCGTTAATCGCCTTTACTGCGCCCATAGCATTACGCTCAATACAAGGGACTTGTACTAAGCCGCCAACGGGATCACAGGTTAAGCCTAAGTTATGTTCCATGCCAATTTCAGCGGCGTTTTCAACATGTTCTACTGTTCCGCCCATAATTTCAGTCAACGCCCCTGCAGCCATTGAACAGGCTACGCCCACTTCGCCTTGACAGCCCACTTCAGCGCCAGAAATTGAGGCGTTTTTCTTGTACAAAATGCCAATAGCGGCTGCGGTTAATAAATAACGGCAACACACATCAATATCAACTTCTTGCACAAACTTGTCGTAGTAACACAATACAGCGGGGATAATCCCTGCTGCCCCGTTTGTTGGGGCTGTCACGACTCGATCGCCTGCAGCATTTTGCTCATTAACCGATAAGGCAAATAAATCAACCCAGTCCATTGCAGTCAGTGGGTCGATATTATTACGGCCTTCAGCTTTTAAACGGCGGTAAAGCGCAGGTGCGCGACGACGTAATTTTAGTCCACCAGGTAAAATACCTTCTTTCTGATAACCGCGTTCTACGCAGTTTTTCATCGTTTGCCAAATTTTCCACAAACCTTGTTTTACTTCATCTTCCGATGCAATACTCTGCTCGTTGGCCATCATTAAAGACGAAATACTTAAGCCATTGTCACAACAAAGTTGCAGTAATTGCAATGCACTATTGAAGTCATAAGGTGCTTGTTCAATGGGTGTCGCCGGAGAAGCATTGCGTTGAGTGATTTCATCTTCATCGAGAATAAAGCCGCCGCCAACAGAGTAATAGGTACGCTGGTAAATACATTCGCCTTTAGACAAGGCGAATAAGGTCATGGCATTGGCATGTGCAGGTAAGGTTTTGCGTCTGTGGAAGGTGACCCCTGCTTCACGGGTAAATGTCAACTGACGTCCATCTGCGAGGGTCAACTTTTGACTGGTCGATACTGTTTCTAAAATGGCATCGATAGCCTCGGTATCAACGGTTTCAGGGTCTTGACCCATTAAGCCTAAAACCACTGCTTTACCTGTACCGTGGCCTTTACCTGTTTGGCCTAGTGAGCCAAACAATTCTGTTCGTAATTCATCAATTTGATCCAATAAATTAATATCTGCGACATGCTGGATAAAAATTTTACCGGCCTTCATCGGGCCCACGGTATGTGAACTAGAGGGACCGATACCAATTTTGAACATGTCAAATACGCTAATCATGTGATTGAACCCTTGCTGAGTCGTTTATTGTTTTAGTTATAAGTGAGTATAATCGTCAAATGTAATGTTGGCGGTTTATCTCTTATTGTCACTAGAGTATCCCACAGATTAATCAATGACAGTTCATTAGATTTTTTTATGCATTATTTTCACATTAGCCAACCTTATACTTGATGTGTAATGTGACTTGATTAACTTGACGCAATAGTCAGCTGTATATTTAGGGGAAAGGTTTGAGCTATTTAATGATGGATCTTGCAGGTTTAACCATATCTGCGCTAGAAGCTGAGCAGTTACAGCATCCACAGGTGGGCGGTATTATACTCTTCAGTCGAAACTTTGAAAATAAAAGTCAATTAATTGAGCTGGTTAAGGATGTTCGTCATATTCGCCCTGGTTTATTAATTGCGGTTGATCATGAAGGTGGCCGGGTTCAGCGTTTTCGTGAGGGCTTTAGCTTAATACCTGCTATGGGTGATATTTTACCTGCAGCTAAAGGCGACTTAACATTAGCTAAACAATGGGCAAAAGAATGTGGTTTTCTAATGGCAATAGAGCTGTTGGCCTGTGATATAGATTTGAGTTTTGCACCTGTCTTAGACGTAAATGGTATAAGTGAAGTGATCGGTAAACGCAGTTTTAGTGCGCTTGCTGAGGAAGTTAGTGCATTGGCAGAACACTTTATTATCGGCATGAATGAGGCCGGTATGGCTGCTGTGGGTAAACATTTTCCGGGTCATGGCAGTGTTGCCGCCGATTCCCATGTTGCGATGCCTGTTGATCCGCGCAGTAAAGAGCAAGTGGAAGCTTTTGATATGCTCCCGTTTAAACAGCTTATAAGCCAAAAGCACCTGCAAGGCGTGATGCCAGCACATGTTGTTTATTCCAATATTGACCCCAACCCTGCTGGTTTTTCGACCTATTGGTTACAGACTATTTTACGCCAACAATTAGGATTTGATGGGGTGATTTTTTCTGATGATTTAGGCATGAAAGGCGCTAGTTTTGCTGGTGATTACCTTGGACGAGCTAAAGCGGCATTGGATGCTGGCTGTGACATGATTTTGGTGTGCAATGATCCGGTTGGCGTTAACGCCCTATTAACGGAGTTTGATTGGCCAATGGCTGAGCCTACACATACCGCATTATCGCTAACAGGTAATAGCGCGCAAACCTTACAGGCACTTGAGCAGCAAACTCGTTGGCAAACCGCGCAGCAATTGGCGATCGATATCACTCGAATTGCACAGTTACCCTAGCATAATGAACTCGAGCACCATGAAGACTAGCAACCTGAGAAAAGGGTGTTAACCATAAAATAAGCTAGGCTATGAATCAAAAAACCGGATCATATGATCCGGTTTTTTAGTCTTGAGTCCGTCATGGATTAACCGGTATAAGGTACCGGTTGGCTAGCGGAAGAACGCTCTGTTAAATCAATAGGTTTAATATTAGTGGGTTGGGCCATTTTACGAATTTGCATCACAATACCCAGTTGCGGATGATCAAAGTAATGGATCTCACCACTGCGAACTCGACGGTTTTGGATCAGCGGAATGCTTTCTAAGTAAGGTGCCAGTTGTTTCTTACCTTCAATATCTAACGCTGCATACTCGTTAAATGCCAATGGACTCGATTCAACCATTTTCTGGGTGGGTTTACGCAAAGCCAAATTACTTTCAATATAAAGGTAATGACTGAGATAAATGTTAATCGAGCCGTCTAACTCCCATACGGGGTTAATCTTTGGCGCTTCATAAAAGTCACCTAAGGCACTTAAGTCTGTGCTAGGCATAGTTTCTGTTTGAGATGGTTTTTTGACACTTAAGCCATGATATTCAAAACTTTTTGAGAAATCCTTACCGCCATAAATACGTATTGGCTTAGCACGTCGGCGAGACTGCATATTTTGTTGCCAGGTTAAATGTACTAGGCTTTTAACATAAGGCTCTCGTTGGATAGTTCGGATTATGTCACTAAATTTACTTTGGCTCTGAGCCAGCAGTAATGGTCCTTGACCTAAGTGAGCCGTTTGTGGCTTGCTTGCTGCGACATCAAAGGGCACTTGGCTTGGGTGCGTTGCCGTACTTTTACTGATGTTAGGATCATTACAGTTACTGGCGTCATTGGTCCAGTCGGTTGAAGTACAACCCTTTAAGCCAACTGAAACCCCAGTTATGTCGGTACTGATCACTGGAGTAATGATATCCACAGTGTCTTTGCTGAGTTTGGGCGGCGTGGCATTGAGCCATTTTTCAACTGATGGTTGTTGGCGTTCAAATACAAACACTTCAACTTCAAACCATGATTCTGCATGGGCTGACACGCTGTGGGATAGCGCTATGATAGCGGCGATAGCAATCGCAATTTTACGAAGCACTATTTGTCTCCAAAATTTGATGTTTAGCGAACTGTTCAAGCAAGGTGTTGATTAACTCAAGACGCTCTTTGCTTGTCTCAGCAGGAATGTTGAACTTTAACTTATTTGGCCCGTCCATTCGATAGATTTGTGGTTGGTTTT
This sequence comes from Shewanella sp. Actino-trap-3, assembly GCF_002836275.1. Taxonomy (NCBI): domain Bacteria; kingdom Pseudomonadati; phylum Pseudomonadota; class Gammaproteobacteria; order Alteromonadales; family Shewanellaceae; genus Shewanella; species Shewanella sp. Actino-trap-3. The sequence continues at coordinate 470,707 of NZ_PJCE01000001.1, forward strand.
GCAACAAACCAATAATAAACATCGGATCGACGTGATTTTCCTGACCAAATTCGACGCTGCCACCCTTGGCGTGCATTTCAATTTTGGTAATACCCAGTGCTGTTGCTTGATGTTTGTACAGTGTCATCGCCATTAAATTGCGCGTGGGTTGAGGTAACATACCAAAGCGGTCAATAAATTCGACTTTAAGCTCATCAAGCATAGTGTCGCTTTCGCAGTTAGCGATACGCTTATATAATGATAAGCGCATATTGACATCACTGACGTAATCTTCTGGCAATAACGCCGGAATACGTAAATCAATTTCTGCTTTGGCGCTCATCATGTAGGCTAACGAAGGCTCTTTACCTTCTTTGAGGGCTTTTACGGCAGAGTCAAGCATTTCCATATACAAGCTGAAACCAATTTTTGAGATGTGGCCACTTTGTTCATCGCCCAGTAATTCACCCGCACCACGAATTTCTAAATCTTGGGTGGCCAGTAAAAAACCTGCGCCAAGATCTTCAAGCGCACTAATGGCTTCAAGACGTTTACGTGCATCAGAAGTCATACGCTTAGGATGTGGTGTCATCATATAAGCATAGGCTTGGTGGTGCGAGCGTCCAACCCGACCTCGAAGCTGGTGAAGCTGCGCTAAACCTAACATGTCGGCGCGGTCGATAATGATGGTATTGGCACTGGGCACATCGATACCCGTTTCAATAATGGTGGTACAGACCAGTACGTTAAAACGTTGATGATAAAAATCGGACATGACTTTTTCAAGATCGCGTTCGCGCATTTGCCCATGGGCTGCCACGACGCGGGCTTCTGGAATTAAGTCGCGAATGTTTTGCGCCGTTTTATCAATGGTTTCAACATTATTGTGTAGATAATACACTTGGCCGCCACGCAAAATTTCACGCAAGATAGCTTCTCGTGCAGTGGCTTTATCATATTCACGCACAAAGGTTTTTACGGCTAAACGTTTAGCCGGTGGGGTGGCGATAATGGATAAATCACGCATACCCGACATGGCCATATTTAAGGTCCGCGGGATAGGCGTGGCTGTGAGGGTTAAAATGTCGACATGGGCCCGTAGCGATTTAATCTTTTCTTTTTGACGTACACCAAAGCGGTGTTCTTCGTCGATAACCAATAAACCGAGGTTGTCGAAGTTAGCTTCTGATGACAGTAACTTATGGGTGCCGATAACAATATCAACTTTGCCTTCAGCGAGTTGCTGGACTACACTGCTTTGCTCTTTGGCGGTTCTAAAGCGTGACATCACTTCAATCACGATAGGCCAATCTGCAAAACGGTCTTTAAAATTTTCGTAGTGTTGTTGGGCAAGCAAGGTGGTTGGTACTAACACCACCACTTGTTTACCGGCATTAACCGCGACAAATGCTGCGCGCATGGCCACTTCGGTTTTACCAAAGCCAACATCACCACAGACTAAGCGGTCCATGGCTAACGGCGCTTGCATGTCTTCAAGCACCGCATGAATGGCGCTTTCTTGGTCGACAGTCTCTTCAAATGGGAAGCCTTGACTGAATTGGGCATATTCTTGCTCATCGATGCTCATTGCCTCGCCAGGACGTGCTTGGCGACGGGCGTAAACATCGAGCAGCTCCGCGGCCACATCTCTAATGCGCTCTATAGCTTTGTTCTTGGCTTTGGTCCACGTTTCGTTACCCAGCTTATTGAGATGAGTATTACCGTCGCCACTGGCATTGTAGCGGCTGATAAGATGCAGTGATGACACTGGTACATACAGCTTGTCACCACCGGAATATTCCAGCTTTAAATATTCGGCGATCAAACCGCCAGTATCGAGGGTTTCTAACCCTTGGTATAACGCTACACCGTGTTCAAGATGCACAATAGGTTGGCCGACTTTAAGTTCAGCTAAATTTTTGACTAACACATCTGAGCTAACTTGCTTTTGTTTTTCGCGGCGGCGATGTTGCGAAATACGTTGACCAAACAGTTCGGTTTCACAAATGATACTCACAGCACCTTTTGCGGTGTCGGTTAGCACACAACCCCGCGCTAAAGGTGACACGATTAAGCCAATACTGTCTTTGGCGGCAAGGTAGTCGTTAAGATGAGCAAACTGTTTGGGGTTAATGCCAATCTTAGCAAACAAGTCTAACAAGGCTTCTCGGCGGCCTTCAGATTCAGCACTGAATAGGAGCTGTGGGTGTTGTTGACCATATTCTTGTAACGCAATCAGTGGCTGCTTTAATTTATGGTTGGCATTGATGTCGGGCAGGGTTTCAACGTTGGCGATAAGGGCCTGTGCTGGTAGGGCGACTTCTGCTAGCGGCTCACCGGCATTATTAGTGTCGGTGGCACTATATTGCTGCAGTAATTGAGTACGATTAAAGGATTTAAATGCCGCAAATAATTCATCATTAAGCAGGTAAAGCTCTTTGGGCGCCAACAAGGGTCTTAGTGGATCGACGCGTCGGTCTTCGTAGCGCACATTGACTTCATGCAAATGGGATAAGCTGGCTTTTTCAATATCGCCTATGGTGATGAGTTGACTGTTTTGTGGCAAGTAATCAAATAGGCTGGCAGTGTCATCGAAAAACAGCGGTAAATAGTTTTCAATGCCTGCAGGCATTAGATTACGACTGACAAGTTGATAAACCGATTCGGCTTCTTTTGAAATGATTTCAAAACGGCGACGATAGCGTTGCCTAAAGCCTTCAATGGCATGGCTGTCGGTCGGAAATTCTTTGGCTGGCAACATACGGATGGCATCACGTGCCATGCCTGAACGCTGAGTATCAACATCAAAAAAGCGGATTGATTCGACTTCATCATCAAACAGTTCTATACGTAATGGTTGTGAAGAGCCGGTCGGGAAAATATCAATAATGGATCCACGAATGGCAAACTCACCATGTTCGTATACTTGGTCGACTAGATGATAACCTGTGTCAGTTAAATGTTGCCTAGCCTGTTGTAAGCCGTAAGTGTCGCCTTTTTTTAACACCATAACATTGGCGGTCATAAACGACTTTGGCGGTAATCGCACCATTAAGGTGTTTACTGGCACGATAACCACATTATGTTGGCTTTGATTGATATTGGCCAACGTTTCAAGTCGCTGTGAAATCAGGTCTTGATGTGGCGAGAAGCTATCGTAGGGCAAGGTTTCACGGTCGGGAAACAAACACACATTCACATTGATGTGGTTTAATAAATAACTCAGCTCCACCTCAAGTGACAAGGCGCTGGGCGTGTCATGGGTGACGATAATACTGGTGCCAGCATGATTATTAATTAAATTGGCCAGGGTGATGGCTTGCGAGACCCCACCCAAGGTTGCCAAAGTTTGCGTTTGTTGGCCTTTTTTTACACTCGGCGGCGTGAGTACACTATATAAATTCATTAAAATCTTTTTCAGTTCCGTTTGCGATCAAGTCTTATAATAAGGCGAGGCTTCAGCTACGCTGTTTATCGATATTCTGCTTACGTTTTTTGAGCATTTTTTGCTGTACATTCAAACTTGCTCTGACTAATTGTTCAATATCATCTTCAAGTATTTGGCTAAATTCAAGTTCACAACGCCAAGAAGGTGTTTCTGCAGTGTCATTTGTTGCTGCTGTACAGGTTCTAATTTGGCAAATACACAATAATGCGACTAACTCAGTATGCAAATAGATGTGGGTTTTAACGAACTCATTCGCGGTTAACGGTCGTGTTGAGATAATACTGATCCCACTACCGCCGAATTGATCGCCAGTAAATAACTCACCATCCTGAACTTCTTTTTCAAGCACATGTTGTAATACTAAATCGACCTTGCGTGATTGTAATTTTAAAAAGTCGACCACGGCTTTGGCATCATTATCTAAGTGTCGCAATTGCAACAGGCAGCTTGCTTCAAGACTTTTGACTTCTGTGAGCAGTTTTAAACCAACCGATTGCATGTCGCGTAGCTCATCATCAGTGGGTAAAGCGTGGCTTGGATCCCACGAAGTTAAGTACACATTAAAGTTGTGAGGCACATTAAAATAAGAATTGCTGTCAGGTATCAAGGTTTGCCTCTTTATTTATCACACTAATAGCCCTATTATCGTGCCCAACTTAATGATTTAGCAAGTCATACACGCTGGCTTGTTGTTTTCATAGTGTCATTTAGCCTGATTGTCTGACTAATACGCCCAAATGGGCGCACAGGATTAGTATTTTTTTATGAATTTAGGATTTTCATTTTTTATCGGCTACCGTTATTGGCGAGCCCGAAAAGCGAATGCTTTTGCCTCTTTTATTACCTTTTTTGCTGTATCAGGTATTTTTTTAGGGGTGACTGCATTGATCGTCGTCAGTTCGGTGATGAATGGATTAGAAGGCCAGCTAAAAAACCGCATTTTAGGCGCGGTGCCGCAAATGACTCTGATCAGTGACATGGGATTTAGAGATTGGCAGCAAAGTACCCAAAGTCTGTTGGCGGATAAATATTTATTACAAAATATTCGTGGCATTGTGCCAAGTGCGACAACCCAGGCCATGATCCAATCGAGCAGTAACATTCATGCCATTCAAATGTATGGGGTATATCCTGAACTTGAGCAATCCTTGTCGAGTATTGCGTCTCATACTTATTCTGATGCGTTTTCAACGTTACAAGCGGGGCAGTATTCAATTGTACTTGGCGTTGATCTTGCCCGAAAACTAGACGTGAGAGCGGGTGATAAGGTTAGGGTGTTAAGCGGTGATGGTGTGGTGTATTCGCCGATGGGTCCCGTGCCTAGCCAGCGTAAGTTTACTGTTGCCGGTGTTTTTGAAATGGGCTCGCAAGTCGATTCTAGCGTGGCGTATGTGCATTATAAAGATGCGCGTAAATTGATGCGTAAAGACAGCAATACCATTAATGAACTGCGAGTGTATTTGAACGATCCTTTTTCTGCACCTGCGTTAGCGCCAAAAGTGGTTGCTGGATTTGCTAAGCAAAACATTGACATTCAAACGCGTGATTGGCGCCAAGATTTTGGCCATTTATTTGCGGCGGTCAAGATGGAAAAAAATATGATGTCATTGATGCTCAGTTTAATTGTGGCCGTGGCTGCATTTAATATTGTCTCAGCATTGGTGATGATGGTGGTCGATAAAACCACCGATGTTGCGGTGTTAAAAACCCAAGGGTTAACCACCACCTCGGTGATGACGATTTTTATTGTGCAAGGCTCGCTTAATGCGCTGTTAGGCTTAATGCTTGGCGCGATTGCTGGCATAGTGTTAACGCTTAATTTGAATGGCATATTAACCACTTTTGGTATTTCTATATTGGGCGTAGGTCAGACTCTGCCGGTGCAATTGTCATTAGCGCAATTGAGTTTTATTATTTTAGGCACCTTATTTATTACCTTATTTGCCACCCTTTATCCCGCGTTGTCCGCCGCAAGGGTTCAACCTGCTACAGCTTTGAGATACGAATAATGAGTCAGACACAACAAGCGTTATTACAGGTTCTACATGTCAGCAAGCACTATCATGATGGTGAAGTGACTACCCAAGTACTGTCGGGTGTTGATTTAACCGTTTATAAGGGCGAACAGTTGGCCATTGTAGGCAGTTCCGGTTCGGGTAAAAGTACCCTTTTACACATTATGGGGACCTTAGATATGCCCTCATCTGGTTCTGTATTGTTAGACGGTGAAGATTTATACCAATTGTCTAGTGCTCGTCAGGCACAAGTGCGTAATCAAGATTTAGGTTTTATTTATCAGTTTCATCATCTGTTACCTGAGTTTACCGCGATTGAAAATGTCGCGATGCCTGCGTTTATTCAAGGCAGGGATAAAAACCAAGCCTTGATAGACGCTAAAAACTTACTTGAGCGTGTTGGGCTAGGCCATCGTTTACACCATATCCCGGCGCAATTATCGGGTGGTGAACGTCAACGTGTTGCAATAGCAAGAGCATTGATAAACAAACCAAAGTTGGTATTAGCCGATGAACCCACGGGGAATTTAGACGCCAGCAGTGGTGATAATGTTTATCTGATGATCCGCGAGTTAGCGCAGCAGTTTGGTACCGCGTTTGTGGTGGTAACCCATGATCATAAATTAGCCGCGAAAATGGATCGCCAACTCACCATGAAAGACGGGGTGTTGCAGGTGGCGAGTTCAGTAACTACTGTGCCTGTAGGACAAGTTTAATGAGTAAGTGGTTACCGTTAACAATTGGCTGGCGTTTTTTTCGCGCTAGGCAGTCGAATGGCTTTATTGGCTTTATTTCATTTGCGTCTACTGCGGGTATTGCCTTAGGTGTTGGCGTGTTGATTGTGGTGCTATCGGCCATGAATGGTTTTGAAAAAGAGTTACAAGACCGCTTATTAGGCGTGGTCTCTCATGGTGAACTCGTTGGCGTTAATCAACCTATTGCCGATTGGCATGAAATTGCACAAAGTGCGGCCAAAATACCGCAAATTACAGGTACGGCTCCGTTTGTTCGTTTACAAGGTTTAGTACAAAAACCCGATGGTTTTCAAGGGTTAGTTGTCAATGGTGTTGATATTGAGTATGAGTCCGATGTGTCGAGTATTGCTGATTATATGTCTGCCGAAACTTGGCAGACATTAGCTGGTGATGAAAATAACATTGTCCTTGGCCGCAGTTTATTGACTAAATTGGGCTTAAAAGTGGGTGATACTCTGGCGATGTATACGCCAGATGCGAATAACCGTAAGTTAACGTCGGCCAAGAGTCATCGCTTTGTTGTCTCAGGTGTGTACACCTTGGGTGGTGAGATTGAGTCAACTCAAGCTTATGTGTCGCTTGATTATTTAGCCGATTTACTCGAGCTGGGCTCCGCGGTTTCTGGGGTACGAATTCAAGTCAATAATGTCTTTCATGCGGCGAGTATCACTCGTGATTTAGGTTTTGCCCAAGAGCAATATTTATACATTAATGATTGGACTCGTAGCCAAGGGCATTTGTATCAAGATATTCAGCTTGTTCGTTTAGTGATGTATTTGGTATTAGCCTTAGTGATAGCCGTGGCCTGTTTTAATATTGTGTCTACCTTAGTGATGGCCGTACGTGATAAAGCCTCTGAAATTGCCATTTTAATGACCATGGGGCTTCATCGCGGCGCCATTATGGCCATTTTTATTATGCAAGGTGCTTTAAATGGGCTGATGGGATGTAGCATTGGTGGTGTGTTGGGTGTTGTGGTTGCTTATTATTTAAGTGATATTGCATCTGCAATAGAGCAGTTATTGGGTATTCAGCTCTTGGCATCAGATATTTATTTTATTGATTTTTTACCGTCGCAATTGCATGCTCAAGATGTGGTCTTGGTGCTGGTGATGGGATTAGTGATGAGTTTAGTGGCAACCATTTACCCTGCGTGGAAAGCAACCAAAATAGCGCCTGCCACCGCATTAGCGGGCAGATAGCTTATACATAGATGAGCAAACATGGGTTAACTCGATTGTCAAAATACGCGTTTAAGCACCTTAGTTATGGCTTATAAGGATGGGGGTTATGCCTTGTAACCAATGCACTGATTCGGTTTTTAAACAAAAAATTGGTCGTTGTAAACGCTGCATGTGGCAGTTAACGCTACTGAGTTTAGTTACGTGGCCACTTTGGTGGTATTGCTATGCCGATACGCCCAAAACAGTCGAATCCATCGCGCTACTTTTTTTTGCTATTAGCTTTAGTGGCTTACTTGCCCTGCACTTGATTGTATGGACCTACCGTACCCTGACTCAACAGGAACCATAAGCTAGCTGGCCCGCCATTAATCACCACAGTACCACCCATTTTAGCTGATTGAGTCCAATCAGTGGCTGGGCCTCCATGTCTATTGATAACAATATCCAAACTAAGTTGGCCACGTTTTGGATCAAATTCCCTAATGGTGTATGAACGTTTAATGGCAGTATTAGGGTCGGTTAACGATATCGTTAGTGCTGTTTCTGCGGCTTGTAGTGGTCACACTTTTACATAACTTCCTTGTTGATCGGCAAGGACGTCGACCCGCAACTCGCCATGAAGCACTCAGCTGTGTAGATAAGGGTTGACTTGGATGATGTTGTTTATAGAGGTTAATTTGGCTGGTAATTTTTAGATATTGGGTTTTTCCCATTTGGCAAAGTTGATGGCGAAAAATGTAAATCAATACCTTTAGCATATTATTAAGGCCGCAGAAGCGGCCTTAATGAGAGTAAATTAGTCAATCTGTTGGAGACTATTGTCCTTTACGCTTTTGCCATTTAAATAAGATTGAATAGCGCCACATGCTTTTAATGACAACGTAGCCAATTAAAGCCGACACAATGCCCAAGGCTAAACTGCCGATTAAAAAAGGTGGGCCTATGGTCGATAAAGACGCTTCAATCCATGCCCAGGTGGCTTCAAAATGAAATTCCTGCGCTTTATGTCCGAGAATTCTGGTTCCCAACAGATAAGCACCATAAAACATAATGGGCATAGTAAACGGATTCGTCACCCACACTAAGGCGACAGCAACGGGAAGGTTGACGTTAAACAGAATGGCAAATCCTGCAGCGACCACCATTTGAAATGGCAAAGGGAGCCAAGCCACAAATAGCCCTACAGCAAAGGCCCCAGGGGCCGATTTGCGATTTAACACCCATAGGTTGGGCTTGTGCAATAGTTTGCCAAACACCCGTAAATACTTATGCTCACGGAGTGTTTCTGCTTTTGGCATAAATCTTTGTATTAATTTTTTTGGCATATTTGTCGATTAATGTCTTTACTAATTCATTATGAATCGATTTATCTATGGCTTTTGCGCCTGTTCTTTATCAGCGATGTTATGGCCTTCGCTGGTACCTATAGGATGGTTACCTATTTTATTTTTGGCTATGGTGCTTTGCCTTCGCAAAGGGCCGCTTATGGCTGGTTGCTTATTCGCAGTCATTTGGCTAAGCCTGTTGTTTCATTGTTTGTTTATGCATCAATATGCTGAAAAATCCCAACAAATTGAGTTTAAGGCGCAGATAGTATCACTAGTTAACCAAAACCGCGACTGGATTAGTTTTGATGTGCGCGTTATTAATCAAGCTGATCAAGACGCTTTTTTTGAGGCGTTGGCGCTTAATAATGTGCAGCGATACTACCGATTAACATGGCAAAAGCCAGATAAAATTGTTATTGGCCAGACATGGCTATTTAGTGCCAAGGTCAAAGGGATCTCAAGCATCCAAAACCAAGGTGGTTTTAATCAACAAAAGCAGTTCATTAGTCAGCATATTATCGCTAAAGGTCGTGTTAAACGAGCCGAACTGCTCAGTCACAGTATGTCTGTGCGTCAACAGGTTATTGATGCATTGTCACCCACCTTGGCACAATTTGCTCAGGGGGATATTTTACAAGCGTTGATTTTTGGAGATAAAAGCGGTTTAAGCGCAATACGATGGCAGCAGTTGCGTCAGACGGGAGCAGGGCATCTTGTTGCAATTTCGGGCTTACACTTATCGGTCGTTTTTGGTTTGTTTTACGCCATAATGATCGGGCTGAGTCGTTATGCTTTTTCTTGGCAACATTTAGGTAAAATTCAACTCGCAATGGTGATTGCTGCATTATTCACTTTTGGTTATGGCTACTTATCTGGTTTTGCTGTTGCCACGCAACGTGCATTATTAATGCTATTTTTGTTACTCATATTCAGCTTGATTAAACAATTTAGCCACCATTGGGATCGGCTCGTATATGCATTGTTTTTTGTGCTGTTGGTCGATCCCTTTGCGTCGCTCGGTGCTGGGCTATGGTTGTCGTTTGGGGCTTTGGTGATCATTTTATTGGCGGTAAAATCCACCACTGTAGATCAACAACCTATGTTGGGCTCTGATCACGTTAATCAAAGTATCGATGTTCCTAAATTTGATATGACCGAACGATGCATACAAAAAGCTAAACAGGTAAAGGATAAGATACTGCATGGACTGAGTGTGTTGTGGTCCATTCAATGGCGTTTAGCGCTGTTCCTAGGTGGTTTGCAAGGCATATTATTTGGTGGGATTTCACCTCATAGTATTTGGTTAAATATGTTGCTAGTACCTTGGTTTAGTCTAGTGGTTATTCCGTTAACAATACTGAGTTTTTGCCTTTGGTTAGTGGCATTGTGTGTCATGTGGTTATTGGGCATAGATCTTGTTTCACTGCAAAGCCTTGGCTTGATGATATTTCAGTGGGCTAATATAAGTCTTGAGCCATTTGCGTGGTTATTACAGCTGAGCGATCATTTGCCGTTAAAACAGCTTGCGTTAACTGAACAGGAACTGGCGGGATTACTGTTTGTTGTTTTGGCAATTATCTTGTTGATGTTTCGGGGTTATGTGCCTAACAACCGTAAACTGGCTTTTCGCCTTTTGGTTGCCGTGCTCATGCTACCAATCATCGTGAGCAAGTTGGTGACTCACCAGATATTGTTTCCGCCATCGTCATCATCACGTTCAGCACCATGGCAACTTCATGTCATTGATGTGGCTCAAGGTATGGCGGTGGTTTTGCAACAAGGTCAACATGGGATTATTTATGACACTGGGGCAGCATATGGCGATTTTAGCTATGCGCAGCGTGCAATATTGCCTTTTCTGGCGAGCAAAGGCATCAGGTATATTGATTATATCGTGGTGAGCCATGATGATAATGATCATGCTGGTGGATTGAATGTGTTGCTAGATAAATTTCCGCAGGCGACATTAATAGCCGATTTTTTAACCTCAGCCTCAACCTTGCCTGAGTCATCACCCGCAGTGCAAGCTTGTGAAGGTGAGTTACATTGGCGTGGCGTGCAGTTAACTTTCATCAGTAATCATTTAACGACCAAGAGTAATGATAATAACCAATCATGCGTGGTTAAGCTGTCTGATGGCCAGTCTTCGGTATTGTTAACTGGAGACATTGAAGCCCCTAGAGAACAGGCATTAGTCGCCGCGAATGTTGATATTAAAGCCGATATCTTATTAGTCCCACACCATGGTAGTCGAACATCTTCTACTCCGGCGTTTATCGATAACGTTAATCCTCGATTAGCCATTTTTACTGCTGGTTTTTCTAACCAATATGGCTTTCCTAAATTGGATATTTTAACCAGGTATCAACAGCGAGACTGCAAAATATTACAGACGGGCCATGTGGGCCAAATTAGCATCAGCTTCACTCATAATGATTACTACGTCACCACTTATCGGCAAAAAATGGCCCCATTTTGGTATAACCGTTTGTTTAGGTTTGGTGAGTCACTTAAAGCAGAGTAGAATATCACTTATGTTTGCTAGTTAAGTATTGGATTCAATGTCAGCATCACCTAAAAATGAAATATGGATCGTTTTCAAACGTTTGATGGCCTATATAGTACCAATGAAAGCCATGTTTATTATGGCTGTTCTAGGCCTTATTACCTATGGCGCAGTCGATGCGGCGTTTATTGCATTTATTAAGCCTTTTATTGATGAAGGTTTCAGCCAAACTCCAGCGATAGCTGCTGGTGTCGACTTACCGACACATGGTGGGTTTAACGCCAATAAAGACATTATGTTAATGGCTCCTATTGCGGTTATTGTCATGTTCAGCATACGTGGTGTGGCTAACTTTGTGTCGACCTATTGTGTCTCATACATGAGTGCACAGCTCATCATGGATATGCGCCAACAAGTTTTTGAACATTATCTGCGTTTACCCGTGAGTTATATCGATCGCGAAAATAGTGGTAATTTGATTTCACGTGTCACGTACGATACCGAACAAATTGCTCGTGCATCCGGTAGTGCGTTGATTTCAATTGTCCGTGACAGCATGACCGCGATCGGTATGTTAGGCATTATGTTCTACTATTCGTGGAAATTATCATTGTGCATATTGGTGATAGGCCCAATTATGGGCGTCGTGATCAGTATTGTCAGTAAGCGTTTTCGTAAGGTTTCTAAGCAAATTCAATCTGCAATGGGCGGCGTTACCGCAACCACTGAACAGATGATTAAAGGCCATAAAAACGTGTTGGTGTTTGGTGGCCAAAAAACAGAGGTTGCTCGTTTTTATAAAGTTAACGACCAAAACCGGTATCAAAATATGAAGCTAGCGGTGGCTCAATCAATTAGCCAACCGCTCATTATGGTGATTGGATCTTTTGCTCTGGCTTTTGTACTGTATGCCGCCACTTGGGAGAGCATGAGAACGGATTTAACCGCTGGAACGTTTGCGGCTATTTTAGGTGCCATGTTAGCCATGCTTCAACCGATTAAAAACTTAACCCGTGTTAATGCCGAATTTCAACGAGGCATTGCCGCCTGCACTACAGTGTTTGAATTATTAGACACAGAACCAGAGCCCGACACGGGTGAGTTTAGTATTGATCGTGTTCAAGGTAAGCTGACATTTGAAAATGTCACGTTTACTTATCCAGGCCAAGAAAAGTCCGCCTTAAACAGTATTGATTTTGAAGTTAAACCGGGTAAAACCATTGCATTAGTCGGACGTTCTGGCTCTGGTAAGTCGACCATCGCCAGTTTGATTACCCGTTTTTATAGTGGCTTGTCAACCGGTGATATCCGCCTTGATGACACCAGCATTTACGATTACCAGTTAAAATCATTACGTAATCAAGTGGCTTTAGTGTCGCAACAAGTGACCTTATTTAATGACACTATTGCTAATAATATTGCCTATGCTTACCCAGGAGAAGTGACTCGAGAGCAGATTGTCCATGCCGCTGAACTGGCTTATGCGATGGAGTTTATTGATACCTTGCCACTGGGATTAGACACCCAAGTGGGTGAAAACGGGGTGTTACTTTCAGGCGGTCAACGTCAACGTCTTGCCATTGCTCGTGCTATGTTACGTGATGCGCCAGTGTTAATTTTAGATGAAGCCACATCGGCTTTGGATACCGAGTCTGAAAAAGCGATTCAAAAAGGCCTCGATAATCTTCGACATAACCGTACATCGATTGTGATTGCCCATCGTTTATCCACCATTGAAAGCGCCGATGAAATTTTGGTTATTGATCAAGGTCGAGTTGTTGAACGCGGTAATCACAGTGAATTAATTGCCCAAGCAGGCATTTACGCCAACCTTTACCAGATGCAGTTTAGCCAATAATGATCGGGTGTTTGTGATGCAACAGCTTATTCAGCGCATTTGGTATCAAGGGCACCCAGCCAAGTGGTTATTATTGCCGTTATCTGGGTTATTTTGGTTAATATCCTCTATTCGACGAGGACTGTTTTTGTGTGGGCTTAAACAGGCGCAAGTGTTGCCGGTGCCTGTGATTGTGGTGGGCAATATTACTGCTGGAGGCAGCGGTAAAACCCCAACAGTGATTTATTTAATCGAGTTATTACGCCAACATGGCTATAAACCAGGTGTGATAAGCCGAGGTTATGGGGTTAATATTGACGGTGTTGTTGCCGTTAACATCAATGCCAAAGCAAGTGATGTTGGTGATGAACCCGCTATGATAGTCGCTCGCACTTATGTGCCTATGGTTGTAGGCGCCAACAGAATTGCTGCGGCACAGACGTTATTAGTTGATTTTGATGTGGATGTTATTATCAGTGACGACGGCCTACAGCATTATGCGTTAGGGCGTGATATCGAAATTGCCTTAGTCGATGGTGAGCGACGTTATGGTAATCACTGTTTGTTGCCTGCAGGGCCTTTGCGAGAAGGTTTAGGGCGTTTAAGCTCGGTTGATTTTGTGATCAATAATGGCGGGCCAGCTCAAGATGGTGAAGTGTTGATGACACTTGCTCCTGCACCTCTTTGTCAGGTCGATACTAGCCTACATGATGAATTTACTCAGCAGCACAGTCTTGTTGCTATGGCGGGTATTGGTAATCCGCAACGTTTCTTTAATAGTATTAGTCGGTTAGGCTATAAAGCAGTAAAAACCGTTGAGTTTTCAGACCATCAGGCTTTTGATGAAAAGCAATTAAGTGAGTTATCTGTGCAACATTCATTATTAATGACTGAAAAAGATGCGGTTAAATGTCGCGATTTTGCACAATCAAACTGGTGGTATTTACCTGTAAATGCGAAGCTTAACTCAGAATTTGATCACGCATTGTTGAGCCAATTACAGCAAGTGGCTCAAACTAAAAAAGGACTGTCTCATGGCATTTGATAAAAAATTACTCGAAATTGTGGCCTGCCCGGTATGTAAAGGTAAGCTAGAATATGACAAAGAGTCGCAACAACTGATCTGCAAGTTTGATAAGTTAGCCTATCCTATTACCGAAGGTATTCCGGTATTATTGGAAAATCGTGCAACAGCTTTGGTGACAGAATAACGTACAAGCTGAGTCATTGAGTATTCAGTCATTAATGCGCCCTCAGGGGCGCTTTTTTTGTCTAAAATGGGTGGCGATAATCGACAAGATTTGTTGGTCTTTATACATAGCTTATATCGCGATATTGGACCCAATAAGAGGGGGTTAACCAAGCCATTCATTGTTATCGCTTAGTGGGTGGGGAAGCGAAATGAAAAAAGTGCCGCAGTTTTAGCATCCTGGCAATGGTTCAATTATTTCGCTAGACCTTTTCTAAATATTAGCAGCAAAAATGCAAAGCCAGTCTATTGCGGGTTGTAGCATTTCAGGCCAGCACCTTTAACGATTACAGAATGGATATCTCGTCGTAGAAGACCTTGATGCTGAGAAGAAAAAGCTTGCCTATAAGCGCAAGCTTTTTCTGTAAACAGAGGGGGGATATTTGCTGATAAGCTGAGTTAAGATGCAAATTTAAGGTTTTGTGGCTAAATCTTGGTATAAGGTCTCAATCCACTTATCGGCAGAGATAAACTCCCAGCCCCAATTGGCGTACTTGGGCGGTACACCCTGTTTTTTGATGGTGGCTAAATCGTGACCCATTTCTATTTCACCCCGCATCCAATTAATGCTGTCATCAAGCATATGCTTAAATGTTAACAATGCATTTTTATCGCCTAACGCACCATGACCAGGGATCACTTTGGTCTTGTTGTCCAAACGATTTAATATCATGCTGACGTTTTCCCGATAACCGGTCACTGAACCTCCAGCCGCTAAATCGATGTAGGGAAAACGATCTTTAAAGTATAAATCGCCCATGTGAATAATATTGGCCTTTTCCCAAATAACCACACTATCACCATCAGTATGACCAGGACCTAGGTGGATGACCTCTAACGTATCTTGGTTAAAATGAATTGAGATGTTTTCTGCATAAGTGATAACAGGTAATGCTGACGCGGGTGAACGGCTATCAGCTTTGAGGCGTTTGAGGACATTGTGATGCGCTAAGATAGTGCCTTTTTCACCAAAATGTGCATTGCCGCCAGTATGATCGCCATGATAATGAGTATTGACAATGTATTTGGGCACCCCGGGTTGAATTTGCTTGAGTGCTGCAGTAATTTTATCTGCTAAGGGCGCAAATTGGTCATCAATGATCAATATGCCGTCTTCCCCAGCTGAAACGCCAATATTGCCACCGGCGCCGATAAACATATAAGTATTATTGTCTAGTTTTTGAGATTTAATTATCACATCACTGAATTTATCATCAGCAACGGCTAATGTTTGGGTTAACGCGAGCATAGTTAACGCACTGAGACCGATAATTTGACGTTGAAATCTTAGTTTCATGACTATCCCTTTATTGCTGTCATTGTGATTATTTATTGTGATTATTTATTGTGTTTAATACTGCTTAGCAAAGCAAATTGATCACTTATTGTGCCATGGCGCAATGTTGCGTCAACGGTGTGTTTCAATAGCGCTTGCTATCATTTGACGAAGCGCTCCGTGAGTTGAACTGGAGATTATGTAGCATAACTAATCTCTGTCAGGGGTTAACCACAGTGACTATTTACCCTCCTGCAGTGCTTGGGGCTTGTATTTATAGACAAAATCACCACACTGAGTGTGTTAACTTATTTTACAGTAACAGGAACGTCAGATGATAAAACAAAAAATAGTATTAATTACAGGTGCATCCAGTGGTATCGGTGAAGCCACAGCCAAAGCGTTAGTCAAAAACGGCCACAAGGTGATACTGACTGCCCGCAGACAAGAGAAATTGGATAACTTGGTGGCCATGCTAGGGGAAGATAATGCCCTAGCCGTTGCCGCCGATGCTACCCAATTTGATGCATTAGAAAAGGTCGTGACAGCTGGCATCAACAAGTTTGGCAGACTCGATGTGGCCTTCGCTAACGCAGGCACCGGGGTAACCACTTCGGGTACCGAACAAGGGGATCCAGATGAGTGGTCAAAACTTATCGATATCAACATCAAAGCCATGTTATGGACGGCCAAGTTAACGCTGGCCCACTTACGTGAAACCAAGGGGCATTTTATTTTAACCAGCTCAGTGGCTGGGCGTACGTCACATAAAGGGTCGATTTACGGTGCCAGTAAATGGTTTGCTTATGGCTTTGGCCAGAACTTGGCCGAAGAAATGGCTCAATGGGGCGGACGCTGCACTACCATTGCTCCTGGTATGGTCAACACCCCATTTTTTGATGAGCCTAAACCCGATAAATTAGACCCGGTTGATGTAGCCGAAGCGGTACTTTTTGCTATTGAAGCAGAGCAGCGCTGCAATGTACGTGAAATATTTTTAATGCCAACACATTAATATCGCGGCTATCACGCACCCAGATCGAAGCGAACAGGTGTTCACTATCGGCTCAGCAAAAGACACGTTAGTGGCCATATAACCAGACCACAACAAGATGTGGCAGCAGATACAGGGCTCAATACTGTGCCCTGTTGCCTAATCGCTCAGCCTAGATGCTACTCATTATTAGCCCAAGGTAACAGTTTGTGAGCCAAGGTGTTGGCTACACCTAATCTGATCGCGGCTTTATGGCGCATTATATACAAGGCTTGGTAACACAATGGCACTAAATACAGGCTAGTGACCGTTGAAAAGGTGAGACCACCAATAATGGCAATGGCCATTGGGGAATAAGGAGGCCCACCACCCCCTATTTGGGTGTCTCCTAAGGCTAATGGAACCAACCCCAGTACCGTGGTCGCGACGGTCATTAATACCGGACGTAATCGGGTTATGCACACACTTATAATCGTGTTGCTGAGCTTATCTAAATCGGGTGTCATTTGGTTGATTTGGTCTACCAGAACAATACCGTTATTGACCACTATGCCCATTAAGATGAGTATGCCAATCATTGACATCACCGACATGGGTGTACCGGTTAACCAAAGCGCCCAAAATACGCCAGTAATGGAGAACATTATTGAGGTAATAATAGCCGTCGGTAACACTAGCGACTCAAATAATGCCGCCATGACGATATAGATCATCGCAATAGCCAAAATCATATTCACAGCCATGATTGACTGGTCTTCATCTTGACGTTCAAAGCCACCGCGTAATGAGTAGCCGTAGCCATTAGGAAAATTCACCAAGTCCATCACTTGGGTAATTTCTTTTTGTGCTTCTTCGGTGGTGAGATCTTCAAGATTTGCGCCAATAGATAAAGCCGTTTGGCGGTTAAAATGACGAATAGTATCAAATCGAGGCACCACGGTTGCTTTGGCTAAGCTGTCTAGGGTATAGACTCGGTCACCTTGACGAATAATCGGTAACTGCTTAAGTTTTTCTAACGAATTTTGCCAGCTTTTATCATAGGCCAATTCGATGCGCAGTTCGCCGCTAGGATCATGACGAAATGACCGTAGCTGTGAGCCTCGCAATGCAATGGCAATATTTGTAGCGATATCGCTTAAGGTTAAATCAAGACGAGCGGCCATTTCTCGGTCAATGACCACTACTACTTCTTGTTGGGCACTATTCACTTCAGAACGCACATCCACTAAGCCTTCAATGTTGTCGAGTAATGGCACCACTTGTTCACTCAAAAGAATAAGTTCTGATGCTGAGCGTCCGGTTAAGGTTACGCGAATGCCGCTATTTTCATTACCCCAGCCAAATTGTGGCGTGGCAATCGAAAACTTAGGAAATCCTTCGCGGATCATTTTCTTTAACTCGCCCATGTCAATGGGAATGTCTTTTTGCAATAAAATGGTCGATTGTGCATCTTGTGGGGCGTAGTAACTGTAAACAGTATCAATGTAAAATGCGTCTTTGTTGCTGTATAAATACGCTTCCATGCTGTTAATCATCGCCTCGGTGACCGCTAAATTATGCCGACCTTCTAACTGATAATTAATGTATAAACGGTCATTACCTTCACCATCACCTTGATCTTGTTGCACCATACTTAACGGCAATGCAGTTGAAGCTAATATCACCAAAGCGATAACCCCAGAACGTTTTGGTCGGGTTAAAATCCACCTTAGGCTTCGCTGATAAAAACGCCCTAAGCGATTATTATCATTAGCGGTCTTCACTTCAAAATGAAAGTGATTGAGCATAAGTGGGATAAGGGTTTTGGCAACCAATAATGATGCCGCGAGCGAGATACAAATGGCCACAGCAACATGTTCTAAAAAGATGGTCAGCTGTACTTTAACGCCAAAAATATTCGGTAAAAACACAATCGCTGTGGTTAATGTACCGGCTAAAACCGCCAACGAGACTTTTTCCACGCCGGTTAACACGGCTCGTTGGTTAGCTTTTCTCTGACAGGTGTCGTCAATGTGTGCGGCTTGTTTTTCTTGTAGCACGCTTTCGGTGACCACTACCGCATTGTCAATCAACATGCCGATCGCCAATAATAATCCCATCATCGACAGAATATTCAAGCTGTAGCCTAAAAAGTACATACCCGCCAATGTCATACACAATGAAATTGGCACCGATGAAATAACCACTAAGGTCATTTTAAGGTTACGTAAAAACAGATACAGCACGCCAAATGACAATACCGCGCCCATTAATCCGGACAGCAGTAAGTCTTTCAGTGACGACTTAACGCCATAGGCTTGGTCTTCCATGATAAACAGCTTGATACCATTAAATTGCTGATCTTGCTTAACTTGCTCAATGACTTTTAGGACACGATCTGACACCTCAACTAAATTGGCGCCTGACTCTTTAAAGACATCAATACCCACGGCATATTTTTGATCTAAATGTCGGCCTTCTCTTTTTTCAGGTAGGGCATAGTTCACCTTCGCAATATCTTGCAAACGGATACCCGGCACAATAACCAGATTGTTAATATCATCGATACTGGTAAATTCGCCTTTGGGCGAGACTTGGTACACTCGAGCGTTTTCTCTGAGTGTACCAGCACTGATGACGAAGTTTTCCGCCAGTAAACGGGTGCGTAAATCGACACTGTTGAGGCTTGATGCCGCTAATTTATCGGCATCAAGTCGGATTTCAATCTGCTTTTGTTCAACGCCGTAAAGGGTGACTTTGGATACACCGTCAACTCGCTCAAGTGGCTTACGAAGTTGTTTTTCAAGTAAATCAAATGCATTAGAGAGCTCGCGATCACTTGAAATACGGATTGTCAGCACCGGCATGTCGGCGGTTGAGAATTGTTGGATCATGACGCGTTCAACATCTTTTGGTAATAAATGTCTTACCGAGTCTATTTTTTCACGTGCCTCAAGGCTTTTCATGGCCACTTCTTCACCCCATTTCATATTGAGCTGAATAAAAGCGCCGTCTTGGGTTGAATCAGAGCGCACTTCTTCAATACCGCTCATGGTGGCAAGTGATTCCTCCAGCACCTTGGTGATATCGCGTTCAACTTCTGCTGGGCTGGAGCCTTTGTAAGGCACTTGCACCACGATTTGCGGAATATCAATGCCCGGAAACATTTCCAGTGGCAGCATCCGACTGGCCGCCATACCAAACAGCATAATAGCTAAGAAAAACATACAGGTGGTGACAGGGCGCTTTATCGCCAGTTGAGTGATACTCATGCTAGCGTCTCCGCAGTATTAAGCTCAAGGTCATTTTGGGTATATTGTTTACGGTCAAACAACGCATATAAGGTAGGGATCACCAATAATGTGAGTAAAGTCGACATGCTTAAGCCGAAAATTACTGTAATGGCCATCGGTGCGCGAACCTCACTGCCGTCGCCAATACCTATTGCCATCGGCAATAAACCTAAGGTGGTTGTCAGCGTGGTCATCATGATAGGGCGCAAGCGAGATTGCGCAGCTTCATTGATGGCGCTCAACTTATCCTTGCCTTCTCGGCGTAATTGATTGATACGGTCGACCAATACAATCGCATTATTGACCACAATACCTGCCAACATAATTAAGCCAATAAACACCACCACACTTAAATGGGTGCCGGTAATAAATAAGCCAATAATGCTACCTGCAACGGCCATCGGCACTGCAATCAAAATTAATAGCGGGTGTAGCAAGGATTCAAACTGGCTTGCCATCACTAAGTACACTAAGAAAATGGCCAAAACGAGGGCTATTTTCAACGATTCAAAAGATTGTTCCATTTCTTCATTTTGGCCGCCGAACCTGGCTTGAATTGAGCTAGGGAATTGCTGTTTAGCCAGTATCTGCTGGGCTTGGAGCACGGCTTCGCTTAAATCACCGTAGGCCAAGTTAGATGACACGATGGCAACGCGTTGTTGACTGATACGATTAATTGCCGAAGGACCAATTTGTAAGTCAATGGTGGCGATGGCACTTAATGGAATAGGCTGCGCACTATTTGGGTTAATGATTAACGATTCAATGTCGCTGATTTGATCGCGTTCACTTAATTCACTACGGACTAATATATCAACTTTACGATCGCGCACCGTGAACTGGCTGGCAATAGTGCCGCCTACTCGTTGAGCAATACGGTTAGCGACAGTCGGTGCATCCATGCCTAACGCTGCGAGGCGGGCATGATCAAAGCGAATGCTGATCTCTGGCTGGCCATCACGAAGAGTGGTATTGATGTCACTAAAGCGGTCTGATTCTGACAAGGCATTAACCAGTCGGTCCGCGGTTTGTTTAAGTTGAACCAAATCATAGCCCGACAACTCAATTTCAAGTGGGGTTTTAAAGCTGAATAATTCAGGATGTTCAATCTGAGCCTCTAGCTCAGGGATATTTCTTGCGGTATTGCGCAGTACCTGACTAACCGTATTAAAGGCTAAAGGATCCGCTAACACCACTTGTAATCGGCCCCAGTTTTCACCGCCTCTGGCGGTGTCCGATGTCATTAAGCCACCGCTACCCGCTTGACTATAGGCGTGTTTAACATCGTCACGGTCTTTAATCGCTAGGGCTAACTGTTGTAATACGGCATCGGTTTCACTGACTTCAGTACCAGGAGGCAGTAAAATTTCAACATAAAATTCGCCTTGATTCATCGGTGGAATTAATTCTACACCTAACTTAGGCAGTAAACTGCTTGAAGCCAAGGTCATCACTAAAGCGATCACTAGGGTTAACACTTGGTGCCGCAGGGCATGGCGAAGTACGCGGTAATAGAACGATTCCACTATACGATATAGGACGTTAAATCCAGCGCAAATGGGTTTTAGCAGCAAGCCAAAAACGCTACTAACAAAACGGCTTATAACAATCGTTGCGGTTAACAAACCAGCGGGTAAATAGCTAAACAGTAACTTAAAAGGAAACTGCAACACTGCCAATAAGTAATAGGCTATTAATCCTTTACGGGTGGTCGGTTTAGGCATCGCGGTCACTTCAACCGGTTGTGGCAGGCTGGTAAAACCTTGACGTGAAGCCAACATAGGAATGGCGGTTAAGGCAACAAATAATGAGGCGAGTAGGGCAAAGGTGACGGTGAGCGCTTGATCGGCAAATAAGGCGCCTGCTATCCCGTCGACAAACACTAATGGCACAAATACCGCAAGTGTTGTCAGGGTTGAAGCAAAAATGGCGCCAGAGACTTCTTTACAGCCGGTGACGGCAGCCTCAATTTTACTCATGCCTTGAGATTTATAACGGTCAATGTTCTCTAATACCACGATGGCATTGTCCACCAATAAACCAATGGCTAACGCAATACCGCCTAGGGACATGATGTTTAAGCTGATATCGGCAAAATACATCATATTAAAAGTGGCGATAACCGAAAAGGGGATCGAAATAGAAATTATGAGGGTGGCAATAATATCACGTAAAAACAGGTAAATAACCAGCATGGCCAGCAAGCTGCCAAATAATGCGGCTGAGGTAACTTCATTTACTGCACTTTCAATAAATTCAGATTGGTCATAAATAATTTCTAATTGATTACTTTCATCCGTTTGGTTCATTTTGTCGAGTTCGGTTCGAAGCTTGTTCGCCACTGCAACGGTATTGGCATCACCTTCTTTATAAATAGCGAGTTCAATCGATTCAACTTCGCCAATACGGGTAATATCACTGCGTTCTTTATAGGCATCGCTGATCACCGCAATATCAGACAATCTAACTAAGGTTTGGCCATTTCGATAGACAATGACCTGACCTAATTCATCTAATGAATTGAATTGATTTAAGGTTCTGACTAAATATTCTTTATCGCCCTGGATCACTTTACCCGCAGAAAGGTTAATGTTTTCTTCGTTAATTCGGCGTTTAATGTGGTCAGCATTAAGATTGAGCTGGCTTAATCTTCGTTGATTTAATTCAATGTGAACTTCTTGCTCTAACCCTCCAGAGAGCCTCACTGCGGCAACACCAGATAAGGCTTCTAAGCGGCGTTTTAACTCTTCATCTGCAAAGGTACGCATTTGCTTTAACTGCTCCGCATCTGCATTGGGCACTGAAAATGCTAAGCGCATGATGGGATCAAGATTGGGGTTAAAACGCAATAGTAATGGTTTGTTTATGTCTAATGGCAGCTCAATGGTGTCGATTTTTTCGCGTACTTCAAGGCTTGCCATGTCCATATTGGTGCCCCACTCAAACTCGAGCACCACATCAGACATGCCTGAACGAGAAATTGAGCTAATTTTGCGTAAGCCTTTAACCACACCAACGGCTTCTTCAATCGGTTTTGACACCAGCTGTTCAATTTCAACGGGGGCGGCACCGTCATAGGCAGTGCGAATAGTCACGCTGGGATAGCTTAAATCGGGTAATAGTTTTACCGCGAGGCGAGAAAACCCCACCATACCAAACAGCATCACAGCTAACATGAACATCCACACCGTGACGGGACGGTTAACAGAAGTATTGATTATCGACATTATCCAGCTCCGTTATCGAATAGCAGCGAAGCTAAGTGGGGTAATAATCTCTACCAATGATTGATCTTTAAGATTTTGCTGGCCGCGGATGACTATTTGTTCGCCAGCTTCAACACCAAATAAAATTTCAACAGTGTTATTTTCACGAAAGCCCAAGCTGACTTCGCGTCGCTGTGCTTTAGTGTCTTTTATCACATATAAAGCTTGAGTATTGTCTTGGTTGATTAATGCGTTATAAGGCACGGTAAGCACATCGAGGTGAGTGTCGTATTTCAGTTCAACACGCGTAAACATACCTGCTTTTAATTTTGCATCTTGATTTGGCACGGCTAATGTCACTTTAAAGGTGCCGCTTTGAGCATCTACAATGGGACTAATACGCAGTACTTTTGCGTCGATAATATCGGATTTAGTACCCTGATGTTGTTGAATAATACTCGCTTGTTGACCCACTCGTAAACTGGCAAGTTGTTGTTCTGGTAAGTGCAATATGCCGTGAAGTTGGTCTTGATTGACAACATAAAATAGCTCTTGAAACTCTTTCGCCATATTGCCCGTTTTAACATAACGCTCGGCAATAACGCCATTAATGGGCGAGGTGATTTGGCTTTCTTTGACTTGCAGCTCGGCTAAGTCGCGCTGTGCTTTCGCCGCTTGTAGATTGAACTCGAGCTTGGCCATTTGATCTTGGCTAATAAACTCTTTGTTGTTCATTTTGTTTAAACGATTTAATTCTTGCTGAATAATTTGCACTTCGGCTTCAGAGCGATTGAAATCATAACGTTGACGCTTGGCATCAATGACCGCAAGTATTTGTCCTTTGGTAACCCGATCGCCTTCTTCAACGTTAATCTTTTCGATGATCCCAGCAATGCGGCTCATCACATGGGACTCTTCAGGTGCTTCAAGTGTAGCGGTCGTGCTGTAGAAAGAGGATACATTGCCTGTGGTGACTACAGCGGTTTCAACCGGAATCGCAAATTTTTCATCTTCTTTTGCTTGTTCTGCTTCGCCGCTGCAACCACTTAATACTGCAATACAAAGTAAAGGAATTGCCATTTTCTTCATGCTGATGAACCTATCCATGGGGTACCTGCTAGTGTTAAAATTTGTGAATAAAGCTAAATTATAAAAATTAACTTAAGGCGTAATTGTTAGAGTCTTACCTGTGTTTGTGTTTACGTCACGTTAACTTTTGTAACTAATGTTAATTTCTAGTTATAAAGCATGAAGTGTGCCATTATTTAAAGTTGTCATATAACAGAGACTTACTTAATCACTGAGTCAGAGGTGGACTTTTTAACCATCATTTGTAGTCAAAATCTGTATAAAGTAGTGTGATTGGCTAAATTGAACATCAGAGGCTAATACCGAGAGTCCTTATGGGTTGTGTTCAACTTTTTGTGACACTTCTTTAAAATAAACAATAAGAAATGACTTATGACGACGTCTACATTTGATATCAATGCAGCCATTCAAGCATTACAGAGGAATTGCTGAGTTTTTAGTAATATCGATAGGGATATGCACTTGTATTGGTGGTGAGCCCTTTGTTTAGCCATTTGTTTAGTGCTAGCTAGGTAAGACAGATTATTCTGTCTTACCGTCCCCGAGCACACCATTTAATCGTTTCATAAGCAGGGCGCGCTGGTGTTGGTGTCGAGTTGTTTATTTAGGCCATTGTTTAGTCCTAGCTAGGTAGAGAAAAGTTATTCTTTCTGCTTTGGCTGCTTTGGCTGCTTTGGCTGCTTTGGCTTGATGGCTTTTTCTGTTTTACCGTCACCCATCACCCCTTTTAATAGTTCCATAGGCAAAGGAAATAGTATGGTCGAATTCTTTTCTCCGGCAATGTCTGTCAGGGTTTGTAGGTAACGCAGTAAGATAGCATTTGGTTCAATCGCTAAAGTCTTAGCGGCTTCGACCAATTTGGCAGACGCCTCCATTTCGCCAGATGCATGAATGACCTTGGCACGTCTGGTGCGCTCAGCTTCGGCCTGGCGCGCGATGGCTCGCACCATAGTTTCATTGAGATCTACGTGCTTGATTTCAACATTGGAGACTTTTATACCCCAGCCATCGGTGCGAGTATCTAAAATACTCTGAATGTCGGTGTTGAGCATGTCTCGGTTGGCGAGCATTTCATCGAGTTCATGTTGTCCAAGGACTGAACGCAGCGTCGTCTGAGCCAGTTGTGAGGTGGCTTGCAGGAAATCTTCCACATTAATAATGGCTTTTTGGGCATCAATAACCCGAAAATAGATCACCGCATTGACCTTAACCGAGACGTTGTCGCGACTGATCACATCCTGAGTGGGAACATCCATCACCACGGTGCGTAAATCGACCCGTACCATCTGTTGGATAAAGGGTATAACTATGATAAGTCCTGGGCCTTTGACCTTATAAAAGCGTCCTAGCATGAAAATCACGCCACGCTGATATTCTAGCAAAATTTTGAAAGTACTAAATAACACCACCAAGATGAGAAACATCAAGGCAACGAAAAAAAGGTTGCTATTATAGGCTAGATTTTCCATCTGTGTTTTCCTCTGTTTTAGGTTCAATGCTAGGCTCTGTGTCGCTTAGGGCTTTGATTGTTAAGGTGAGATCATCTCTTGCTATTACCTGTACTTTCTGTGAGTCCTTTGTGGGGGTATCGCAGATTGCCGCCCAAGTTTCCCCTTCTAGTAGGACAAATCCTGTACGTTCGAAACCCGCAATAACGTGAGCTTGTGCTCCTAAAATGGCGTCATCGCCGCTTACCGGTTTTTGATGTCGACTCTTCCACAGGGTCGACAGCACCCAGAGGCTAAATAGCGTGATAGTGACAGTGACCGCAGCGATAAGAGGTAAGGAAATAGTGAATTCACTCTCCGTATCCAGTAAGAATATGGAGCCAAGAGCGAACGCCAAAGCACCGCCTAGGCCGAAGACCCCAAAGCTTGGCACCATGGACTCAGCAATTAATAATACTATCCCCAAAATCATCAGCCCCAGTCCTGCATAGTTGATAGGCAGGAGCTGAAATGCGTACAGAGCAACCAGCAAGGCAATCCCGCCCGCCACTCCCGCGATGCCTATGCCTGGGTTAAAAAATTCCAGTATCAGGCCATAAATACCTATTAACATCAAAATATAGGCAATGTTAGGGTTAGTAATAGTGGCAATAAACTTGTTACGCCAATCTCTTTGATGTTCAACCAGAGTGGCTTGGTCTAGGTTCAGTGTTAAGGTCTGCCCTTCTTGCTTTAAAGGCCAGCCATTGAGTTTTGCCAGCAGACTTGGCGCATCTTTGGCTATAAGGTCTATCACCTGACTGTCTAGTGCCTCTTCTGAGGTTAGGGTGGCAGCGTCCTTGACCGCCAATTCAGCCCAGGCTTGATTTCGCCCCCTTAACTGAGCTAATGAGCGTATATAGGCGATGGCATCGTTTAGTATTTTTCGCTCCATCGCGCTGCCATCATTTGGCTGAGCTTCTGAGTTATCATCTGGTTTAGCAGGGGCCTGAGGCATGCCCATTTGCACTGGGGTTGCTGCCCCTAAGGTGGTAGCCGGCGCCATAGACGCAATATGGCAGGCATAGAGTAAATAGGTGCCTGCACTCATGGCTCTGGCACCCGTTGGCGCAACGAGGCAAGCGATGGGAATGGTTGAAGCCAATATTGCCTGATTGATATCCCTAAGACTTGAAACCAAACCGCCAGGGGTGTCCAAAATTATCATTATCAGGGGAGGGCGCTGACGTTCAGGCAGTTGATTAGCAGCAGTGATTTCTTTGACCAAATATTCACTCACAGCAGGACCCATAGCGCCTTCAAACCTTAGAATCGGCACGTTTTGATTGCTGGCATCGGGAGATGAGGCCGTCTCATTTTGACCATAACAGAAGGTTGAAATAGTAAACAAACCGCAACAAATGATTAAGCGCACGTAGAGTGAGATCATTCTAGCTCCTTAATTTGAGTATTGGTTATATTTTAGCCTAATTATATGATCTGGAAAGGAAGGGCCAATATGTTCTTTGAAATAGTGCCATTACACTCGCTCTGACAACAAACTTATTCTGCAATTAAATTATTTTTAACGGCCTTAAGTTATTGTTATTGTTATTGTTATTGTTATTGTTATTGTTATTTTAGTTTTTGTTTGTATTTTTAGTGGTATTTCTGAGTGTATATCATGGGCCAAAGTGGGTTTGGTTTTTATTATAGAGGGCTTTAAACTAGTGCTACAGATATTAACGCCAAATAAAACTGGGTCAGCATAGCGCTGCAGTCGATTAGCTTGGAACTCATATTGGGTTAAGCTGAGTAAAAAAGTGCAAGACAGGCTACTTGCAGAGTATATGACTCAAGAAGGCATAAACATAGGTACCGGCGATTAGCGACAAGTGGGTACTGAAAAAAAACCAATAAAAAAGGCGCCGAGGCGCCTTTTTTATCTGACAACTAAAGTCAGCTAATTAACGCTTATCAACACTCACAAATTCACGCGCAGACTCACCAGTGTATAACTGACGTGGACGGCTGATTTTGTGTCCTGGTTGATCTAACATTTCTTTCCAATGTGAAATCCAACCAACAGTACGTGACAATGCGAACAGCACTGTAAACATACTATTAGGAATACCAATGGCTTTCATGATGATACCAGAGTAGAAATCGACGTTCGGGTATAGCTTCTTAGAGATGAAGTATTCATCTTCAAGGGCAATACGCTCAAGTTCCATGGCTACGTCTAATAATGGGTCAACCACTTTCAGTTCTTTAAGGACGTCATGACAGGTATCTCGCATCACTTTAGCACGTGGGTCAAAGTTCTTATAAACACGATGACCAAAGCCCATTAGACGGAATGGATCGTTCTTGTCTTTTGCTCTCTCGATAAATTCAGGAATGCGATCAACAGAACCGATTTCTTCTAACATGTCTAAACAAGCTTCGTTAGCACCACCATGAGCGGGGCCCCACAACGAAGCAATACCCGCCGCAATACATGCAAATGGGTTAGCACCTGAAGAACCGGCTAAACGAACGGTCGATGTAGATGCATTTTGCTCATGATCAGCATGCAGTACAAAAATACGGTCCATTGCTTGTTCAACCACAGGGTTGACTTTGTATGCTTCACAAGGCGTAGCAAACATCATCGACAGGAAGTTACCTGCATAACTTAAATCGTTTCGTGGATAAACAAAAGGTTGCCCCATTGAGTACTTGTAGCACATTGCTGCAATTGTCGGCATTTTCGACACTAAGCGATAAGCAGCAATTTCACGATGCTTTGGATTGTTCACATCAAGAGAATCTTGATAAAAAGCAGATAATGCACCTGTTACACCACAAAGCATTGCCATTGGGTGCGCGTCACGGCGGAAGCCTCTGAAAAAGAATGCAATTTGCTCATGCACCATGGTGTGATTTTTCACAGTGGAGACAAATTGTTCATAATCAGCTTTGGACGGTAATTCACCATATAAAAGCAAGTAGCATAAATCTAAGTAGTTCGATTCTGTAGCAAGTTGCTCAATTGGATACCCACGGTGTAACAAGATACCTTGCTCACCATCGATATACGTAATTGCTGACTCACAAGACGCAGTCGCTAAAAAGCCTGGATCGAAGGTGAAATACCCCTTTGTCCCAAGTGTACTGATGTCGATAACGTCAAAACCTTCAGTACCTTTCTTGATAGGTAGGTCGATTGAATCGTTTCCTGGTAACTCTAATTTGGCTATATTATCAGCCATACCCCGTTCTCCTTACTTCATTTTTCTATATGAGTGCGGCATGTTAAGCGGTCATTACTCTACAGCGGATCGGGATCACAGATCAATTTAAATAAGCGTTTAAATTAGTTAGACCATAGTATATATGCGCTGAAAACCGCTCTGTGCTTGGATTAGATTAAAAAAACATTAAAAAAACTTATTTTGCATAATGTGATGTTTGTATTTGACAATCCCCACGAGTATACTTGCCTGCGTCCCTAAGGGCGACGGACATCACAGTTTAGGAATGATTAATTTACTAACTTAATAGTGGTTTCTCAATTGATTAGATGTTTGAGAGTAGTCTGTTTTTTGTTTAAAAAATGTTCCATCTTTTGCGAACATTAATGGTTAAGCAAAAAATAGAGACATAACAAAAATAATGCTCAATGGAGCGGAGTGAGCAGAACGTGAAAAAGCAAAGACCTGTCCATCTAGACCTGCAGACGATTCGCTTTCCTGCAACTGCGATCGCGTCAATCCTACACCGTATTTCCGGTGTCATCATGCTATTTGCTATTGGTATCCTTCTTTGGTTGTTAAATTCGACTTTAACATCAGCAGATGGTTTCGCTAGCGTACAATCCTTGTTCGATAGTTTCGTGATGAAGTTCATCATTTGGGGCATTCTAACCGCGTTGAGTTATCACTTATTAGGTGGCATTCGTCACTTGGTCATGGATACCGGCCGCTGGGAAGAATTAACTTCGGGTGTCGCATCAGCTAAGGCTACTTTTGGGTTAGCCGTAGTCTTTTCTATCATAGCGGGGATTTGGGTATGGTAACAAATGCAGCAAGTTTTGGACGCAGTGGTGTTCATGACTATATTCTATTACGCGCAAGTGCAGTGATCCTCGCTTGTTATACTATTTTTTTAGTTGGTTTTATCGCGTGTAGTGCCCCGTTAACTTTCGAAATTTGGAGTGGTTTATTTAGTTCACTTCCAATGAAAGTCTTTACCCTTATAACGCTGATTGCTTTACTTATCCATGCATGGATTGGTGTATGGCAAGTGTTGACGGATTACGTCAAACAGACTGCGTTACGTGGTGTATTACAGTTTACCTTTGTTATGATCGCATTGAGTTATTTAGCGTCAGGCATTGTAATAGTGTGGGGTGTTTAAGTGAGTATTCCAGTTCGCGAATTTGATGTGATCGTAATCGGCGCTGGTGGCGCAGGTATGCGAGCAGCATTACAGATTTCTAAAGAAGGTAAGAGCTGTGCGCTGTTATCTAAAGTATTCCCAACTCGTTCACATACCGTTTCTGCTCAAGGTGGAATCACAGTAGCATTAGGTAATGCTCATGAGGATCATTGGGAACAGCACATGTACGATACGGTTAAGGGTTCTGATTTTATCGGCGACCAAGAAGCCATTGAGTTTATGTGTCAAACGGGTCCTGAAGCGATTATCGAACTTGAGCAAATGGGTTTACCCTTCTCTCGTTTCGAAGACGGCACAATCTATCAGCGTCCTTTTGGTGGCCAATCAAGAAACTTTGGTGGAGAGCAAGCCGCTCGGACTGCAGCAGCCGCTGACCGAACGGGTCATGCACTGCTTCATTGTTTATACCAACAAAATGTTAAGCATAAAACTGACGTTTATTCTGAGTGGTATGCCTTAGATTTGGTTAAAAATAATGATGGTGTTGTGGTCGGTTGTACCGCGATTGAAATTGAAACCGGCAACATTGTTTATTTCAAAGCTAAAGCAACAATTTTAGCAACCGGTGGTGCAGGGCGTATTTATGCCTCAACCACTAATGCTCATATTAATACTGGTGACGGTGTGGGTATGGCTGCGCGTGCTGGCGTTCAATTACAAGACATGGAAATGTGGCAGTTCCACCCAACGGGTATAGCTGGCGCGGGTGTTTTGGTGACTGAAGGTTGTCGCGGTGAAGGCGGATACTTATTAAATAAAGATGGCGAACGTTTCATGGAACGTTATGCGCCAAACGCGAAAGATTTAGCCTCACGCGACGTGGTTGCACGTTCAATGATGACTGAAATTCGTGAAGGTCGTGGTTTAGACGGTCCTTTAGGCCCGCATTTGTTACTTAAGCTTGATCATTTAGGCAAAGAAACCCTTGAAGCGCGTCTTCCTGGAGTGTGTGAATTATCACGTACCTTTGCTCATATCGATCCTGCTGATGGTCCTATTCCTGTGTTACCAACGTGTCATTACATGATGGGCGGTTTACCGACTAAAGTGAGTGGTCAAGTTATTCGTCAGAATGACGATGGGACTGAGCAAGATGTATTAGGTTTATTTGCCGTAGGTGAGATTGCCTGTGTATCTGTTCACGGTGCAAACCGCTTAGGGGGTAACTCACTGCTTGATTTAGTGGTCTTTGGTCGTGCGGCAGGACAACATTTAGGCAAAGCATTAGACGACACTCCTGATCCAAAAGCGGCGACAGACGTAGAAATTGATGCATCACTTGCTCGTCTTAATCGTTGGGAAAGCAACAAAGACGGTGAAGACCCTGCGGTTATCCGTAAAGATCTTCAATTGTGTATGCAGTTAAATTTCTCTGTTTTCCGCAGTGGTGAAGCCATGGCTGAAGGTTTAGAACAGCTGCAAGCAATTCAAAAGCGTCTTGAAAATGCCAAGTTATCTGACAATTCAACAGAATTTAATACTCAACGTATTGAGTGCTTAGAATTAGATAATTTAATGGCAACAGCGCTGTCAACTGCTTATGCGGCTAACTTCCGTACTGAAAGTCGTGGTGCGCATTCTCGTGAAGATTATTTAGATCGTGATGATGACAACTGGTTATGTCATAGCTTGTATGACCCAATGACGCAAGCTATGAGCAAACGTGATGTCAACATGACACCTCAATTACGTGAAGCGTTTCCACCGGTAAAACGTACCTATTAGGCAGGAGTTGCAAAGATGAAATTAACATTTGCATTGTATCGTTATAATCCTGATGTAGATAACAAGCCTTACATGAAGGATTACACCTTAGACGTGCCTGAGGGCACTGATATGATGGTGTTAGATGCGTTAATTAAACTGAAAGAACAAGACTCAACGCTTGCGTTCCGTCGTTCATGCCGTGAAGGTGTGTGTGGTTCTGACGGTGTTAACATGAATGGTAAAAATGGATTAGCGTGTATCACGCCATTATCGACCTTTAAAGGGAAGAAAATTGAAATCCGTCCTTTACCAGGCATGCCAGTAGTGCGAGATTTGGTCGTTGACCTGACTCAGTTCTACAAGCAATACGAAAAAATTAAGCCTTATCTGATCAATGATGAAAAGGCGCCGGCTCGTGAACATTTACAATCACCTGAAGAGCGTGCTCATTTAGATGGTTTATATGAATGTATTTTGTGTGCATGTTGTTCAACCTCGTGTCCATCTTTCTGGTGGAACCCGGATAAATTTATCGGCCCAGCCGGTTTATTGCATGCCTATCGTTTCTTGATTGACAGCCGCGACACTGCCACTGAGGAGCGTTTATCTGAACTAGATGATGCTTACAGTGTGTTCCGTTGCCATGGCATTATGAACTGTGTTGATGTTTGTCCTAAAGGATTAAACCCAACTAAAGCGATTGGTCATATCAAGTCAATGTTACTTAAGCGAGCTGTTTAATGCATGAAGAAGAGCAAAATAGTCTGACTTATTAGCTCTGTTAAGAGCCATCTTCAAAATTGAGGATGGCTCTTTTGTGTATTTATGCAATACCTCCTGTCGTTATCTTGCTAAGATAATTTCAGTCTACGTGTGATGTAACTTAAGTTACTCACTGTTATGTTTATGGCTAGTACGTGTATCAAGTTTGAAAGGAATAACAATGCACCAAGGCATCATGAAAGCCTGGCTCGAGTCGTCATATTTAAGTGGTTCGAACTCGACCTACGTAGAAGAGATGTATGAAACCTATCAAGAAGATCCGCAATCAGTGTCTGCTGATTGGCAGCTTGTTTTTGATAATCTCCCTCCGGTTATCGGTGCCTCAATAGAAGTACCCGAAATAGCCCATTCTAAAGTTCGTGACTATTTTCGTAGTTTAGCTCTACAAGGTCGTTTAAAAAACGCTACCAGCGTCAGCGATCCTGAGTTAGATGCGAAGCAAGTCAAAGTGCTGCAACTGATCAATGCCCATCGTTTCCGTGGCCATCAAAATGCCAATTTAGATCCATTAGGATTGTGGAAACGCGAGCAAGTACAAGAGTTAGATCCTGCTTACCACGGCTTAACCGTTGAAGACATGCAGCGTCAGTTTAATACCGGGTCATTCGCCTTGGGCGGTGAGACCATGAAGCTTGCTGATATTATTCATGCATTAAAGAGCACTTATTGTGGCTCGATTGGTGCTGAATACATGCATATCACTGATACTGATGAAAAGCGTTGGATCCAGCAACGTCTTGAACCCACATTAGGTAAAGCCCTGTACGATAACGATGTTAAAAAACGTATTCTTGAAGGGTTAAATGCGGCAGAAGGTATCGAAAAATACCTTGGGGCTAAATTCCCTGGCGCTAAGCGTTTCTCTTTAGAAGGCGGTGATGCACTGGTTCCGATGATGCGTGAAATCATTTACCGTGCGGGTGAAGCGGGTACCAAAGAAATCGTTGTCGGTATGGCTCACCGTGGTCGCCTAAACGTGCTCGTTAATGTGTTAGGTAAGCGTCCTGCTGAACTGTTTGACGAGTTTGCAGGTAAGCATGGCGACACTAACGGTTCCGGTGACGTAAAATATCACCAAGGTTTTTCATCAGATTTTGAAACACCCGGCGGCAATGTCCATTTAGCCTTAGCCTTTAACCCCTCTCATTTAGAAATTGTTAACCCAGTGGTGATTGGTTCTGTGCGCGCGCGCCAAGATCGCCGTGGCTGTAAAGACGGTTTACAGGTGATGCCCATCACCATTCATGGTGATGCAGCAATTACCGGGCAAGGGATTGTTCAAGAGACATTTAATATGTCTCAAACACGTGGTTTCAGAGTCGGTGGCTGCATTCGTATTGTCATCAATAACCAAGTTGGTTTTACGACATCTAACCACGCTGATACACGTTCAACCGAATACTGTACTGACATCGCTAAGATGGTTCAGGCGCCAATTTTTCACGTCAACTCTGATGATCCTGAAGCCGTTGCGTTTATTTCTCAACTTGCAGTGGATTATCGTAATGAGTTTAAACGTGATGTGGTTATTGATTTAGTGTGTTATCGCCGTCATGGCCATAACGAAGCGGATGAGCCTAGTGCTACACAGCCGCTCATGTACGCTAAAATCAAAAAGCACCCAACGCCACGTAAAATCTATGCAGATAAGTTAATCGCTGAAAACAGTATTCCAGCCGATGAAGTGACGGGGTTAATTAATCATTACCGTGATGCATTAGATGCCGGTGATTGTGTAGTGAAAGAATGGCGTCCGATGACGTTGAACACAGTTGACTGGACGCCTTATCTTAATCGTGAATGGGATGAAGATTACGCGGCTGCTATGTCGATGGAACGTCTACAAAACTTAGCTAATAAGTTAGTCGATATTCCTGAAAATCATACGCTTCAATCTCGTGTTGCCAAAATTTACGCCGATCGTACCGCGATGGCCAAAGGTGATAAATTACTCGATTGGGGGTTTGCTGAAACCTTAGCGTATGCCTCGATTCTTGAAGATAACAAGCGTGTGCGCATTACCGGTCAAGACACTGGTCGCGGCACATTCTTCCATCGTCATGCTATTTTACATAGCCAGAAAGACGGCACCACCTATTTACCTTTGCGTAATGTGGCTGATGAACAAGCGCCAATCGACATTATTGACTCGGTATTATCTGAAGCATCAGTGGTGGCATTTGAATACGGTTACGCGACTACTGAACCGGGTGGATTAAACATCTGGGAAGCGCAGTTTGGCGATTTCGTCAACTGTGCCCAAGTGGTGATAGATCAATTCTTATCATCTGGAGAGCAAAAGTGGGGCCGTTTATGCGGTCTGACGTTGCTGTTACCTCATGGATATGAAGGTCAAGGTCCAGAGCACTCGAGTGCCCGTTTAGAGCGTTTCTTGCAATTATGTGCTAACCACAACATGCAAGTGTGTGTGCCATCAACACCGGCTCAGGTTTATCACATGTTGCGTCGTCAAGTTGTGCGCCCAATGCGTCGTCCGTTAGTGGTTATGTCGCCTAAATCTTTACTGCGTCATCCATTAGCTGTCTCTAGCTTAGAAGAGCTTGCACAAGGCACTTTCCAAAATATCATTGGTGAGATTGATACCTTAGACGCCAGCCAAGTGGACCGCGTTGTATTTTGCAGCGGCAAAGTCTATTTCGAGTTACTTGAAAAACGTCGCAAAGAGAATGTGAACAATGTTGCCCTCATTCGTGTTGAGCAGTTGTATCCGTTTCCTGATGTGGAATTACGTGCGGCATTAGCTACATACCAACATGTTACTGATTTTGTTTGGTGTCAGGAAGAGCCACAAAACCAAGGTGCATGGTACTGTAGTCAGCATCATTTCTGGGCTAATATTCCTGCAGGCGCTCAATTAACTTATGCCGGTCGTGAAGCTTCTGCTGCGCCAGCATGTGGTTATCCAGGGTTGCACATACATCAGCAAGAATCATTAGTAAATAGCGCATTAAAACTGTCGTAATAGATAATTTATATAAGGGAAGTTTTCCATGAGTATCGAAATTAAGGTACCCGTATTACCAGAATCTGTTGCTGATGCAACTATTGCTACTTGGCATGTTAAACCTGGTGAGCAGGTGACTCGCGATCAAAACTTAGTCGATATCGAGACTGACAAAGTTGTGTTAGAAGTGGTTGCGCCAGAAGATGGTTCAATCTCTGAATTGTTATTTCAAGAAGGTGACACTGTTTTAGGTGAACAAGTGATTGCTAACTTTGTCGCTGGTGTGGTGTCAGGTCAAGAAGTGACTAAAGCTGAAGCATCAGCGCCTGTTGCCGCCGCAACTACCGCAACTGCTGCTGATGAGTCTAATGATGCATTAAGCCCATCGGTTCGTCGTGTTATTGCTGAGCATAATCTTGATGCCAGTAAAATTAAAGGTTCTGGTGTGGGTGGACGTGTGACTAAGGACGATGTTGATGCATTCCTTAAGTCAGCACCGGCTAAAGCTGCGCCTGTTGCCCCGGTAGCACCGGTAGCACCACTAGAAGGTCGTAGTGAGAAGCGTGTTCCTATGTCACGTCTTCGCAAAACCATCGCGAAACGTCTTTTAGAAGCGAAAAATTCAACGGCAATGTTAACCACGTTTAACGAAGTTAACATGAAGCCAATCATGGATATTCGTAAACAGTACCAAGAAATCTTCGAAAAGCGCCATGGTATTCGTTTAGGCTTTATGTCTTTCTATATCAAAGCCGTAACTGAAGCATTAAAACGTTTCCCTGAAGTTAACGCGTCTATGGACGGTGATGACATTGTGTATCACAACTATTTTGATATCAGCATTGCAGTATCGACACCTCGTGGTCTGGTGACACCAGTATTGCGTGACACAGATACCATGAACTTAGCTGAAATTGAAAAATCGGTACGTGAATTAGCGATTAAAGGCCGTGACGGAAAATTATCTGTTGCTGACATGACGGGCGGTAACTTCACCGTGACTAACGGCGGCGTGTTTGGCTCGCTTATGTCTACCCCAATTTTGAACCTGCCACAAAGCGCAATCTTAGGCATGCATGCCATTAAAGATCGCCCAATGGCAGTCAATGGTCAGGTTGAAATCCTGCCTATGATGTACCTAGCACTCTCTTACGATCATCGTATTGTTGATGGCCGTGAGTCAGTTGGCTTCTTAGTCGCGATTAAAGACTTCTTAGAAGATCCAACTCGTCTGCTACTTGATCTATAAGTCAGTAGATAAAACCTCGTCGCTGGCTCATATTGAGCCAGTTGGATTTGATTTGAAGTATATGGATAGATCATCATGAATTTGCATGAGTATCAGGCAAAATCTTTATTTGCCGAATATGGTTTACCAGTCTCTGAAGGCTTTGCTTGTGATACTGCTCAAGAAGCAGTAGAAGCAGCAGGCCACATTGGCGGAAATTTATGGGTTGTTAAGTGTCAAGTACACGCTGGCGGCCGTGGTAAAGCAGGTGGCGTTAAAGTTACCAGCAGTAAAGACGAAATCAGAGCATTCGCAGAAAACTGGTTAGGCAAGAACTTAGTTACTTACCAGACTGACGCTAAAGGTCAGCCAGTGGCTAAAATTCTCGTTGAAAGCTGCACTGACATTGCCAATGAATTGTACTTAGGTGCAGTTGTTGACCGAAGCAGCCGTCGCGTTGTGTTTATGGCGTCGACTGAAGGTGGTGTTGAAATTGAAAAAGTGGCTGAAGAAACGCCAGAACTTATTCATAAAGCTATCATTGATCCGCTAACCGGTCCTCAAGCTTATCAAGCTCGTGATCTTGGTTTCAAGTTAGGGTTAAACCCAACGCAAATGAAGCAGTTTACTAAGATCTTCATGGGTCTAGCAAACATGTTTAACGACTATGATTTCGCGTTATTAGAAATCAATCCACTGGTGATCACCTCTGAAGGTAACCTTCATTGTTTAGATGGCAAGATTGGTATCGACGGTAATGCATTATTCCGTCAACCAAAAGTCAAAGCAATGCACGATCCATCACAAGATGATGCACGTGAAGCGCACGCGGCTAAATTTGAATTAAACTATGTTGCTTTAGACGGTAACGTAGGTTGTATGGTTAACGGTGCCGGCCTAGCGATGGGTACAATGGACATCGTAAACTTACATGGCGGCAAGCCAGCTAACTTCTTAGACGTTGGCGGTGGAGCAACCAAAGAACGTGTTGCTGAAGCCTTTAAGATCATTCTTTCTGACAGCAATGTTAAAGCGGTATTAGTTAACATTTTCGGTGGTATCGTGCGTTGCGATATGATCGCTGAAGGTATTATCGGTGCGGTCAAAGAAGTTGGCGTTAAAGTGCCAGTGGTTGTTCGTCTTGAAGGTACTAACGCCCAATTAGGTCGTGAAGTATTAGCTAAGTCTGGTCTTGATATCATCGCGGCAACAAGTCTAACTGACGCGGCTGAGCAAGTTGTTAAAGCTGCGGAGGGCAAATAATGTCTGTTTTAATTAACAAAGATACCAAGGTGATCTGTCAAGGTTTCACTGGTGGTCAGGGTACTTTCCACTCTGAGCAAGCAATTGACTATGGCACACAAATGGTTGGCGGTGTTTCTCCTGGGAAAGGTGGTCAAACTCACCTAGGTCTTCCAGTATTTAACACTGTTAAAGATGCAGTCGCTCAAACAGGTGCAACTGCAACGGTTATCTATGTGCCGGCACCATTTTGTAAAGACGCTATCCTTGAAGCCATCGATGCTGGTATTGAGCTAATCGTTTGTATCACTGAAGGCATCCCTACACTTGATATGCTGCAAGTGAAAGTGAAGCTAGAAGAAACTGGCGTTCGCATGATCGGTCCTAACTGCCCAGGTGTTATCACTCCGGGTGAATGTAAGATTGGTATCATGCCTGGTCACATTCACAAGCCTGGTAAAGTTGGTATTGTTTCTCGCTCTGGTACATTAACGTACGAAGCGGTTAAGCAGACAACTGATGAAGGTTTCGGCCAATCTACTTGTGTCGGTATTGGTGGAGACCCTATTCCTGGTACTAACTTCATCGACGTATTGGAAATGTTCCAAAACGATCCACAGACAGAAGCGATTGTGATGATCGGTGAAATCGGTGGCACGGCTGAAGAAGAAGCGGCTGAATACATCAAAGCACACGTCACTAAGCCTGTTGTGTCTTACATTGCTGGTGTCACTGCACCAGAAGGTAAGCGTATGGGGCATGCTGGCGCAATAATCGCTGGCGGTAAAGGTACTGCTGCTGATAAGTTTGCGGCTTTAGAGGCTGCTGGTGTAACGACGGTTCGCTCTTTAGCTGACATCGGTAAAGCACTACGAACTAAAACAGGCTGGTAATATTTTATCTTCCTGAAAAAGGCGCTTAGGCGCCTTTTTTGTTGCTTTTTTAACCTTGAATGATCGGTTATCTTGTTAACTCTATCTGGTTGTTAGTTAAATTTATAAGCATGCTTAATCTTAATTCGGGTTAAGAGATGGGATGAATGGCTAAAAGGCAGAATATCTCCACATATTCCAACTCAAACTTGCCATTTGTTTGCTAACAAGATGAATTTACCAGTTAATGGCTGCGTCAATAGCGAGTCTATTGCAACTCAATACAAGGAAGTTAGCTGCACAAAGAACTGTTTGATAACCGTTTATTATCCCGGGCTGAGGTTATTTATGACCATTGTTAGTATTATTTTTCCATTGATTTTTATGGTGGCTCTAGGTTATGTGTTAACGCGTGCGGTTTTTTTTAATAGAGAACACATTGCGGGGATTAGCAAATTCACTTTTTATGTCAGTATTCCGGCGTTTTTATTCATCAATATGCTGGCAGCACCGTTAGCACAAAGTATTGATCCATTTGCGTTGTTGGCTTTTTATTTACCCGTACTGTTGGTGTTTGCCATAGGCTATCGCATTAATCGCCACTTTAGCCCTGTAGCACTGCAAGGACGTGACGCCAGTGCGGTATTTGCATTAGGCGCCAGTTATTCCAATACTGTGTTGGTCGGCTTGCCGATTATTACCGCAGCATTAGGTGAAGCTATGATAGGGCAGGTATTTATGATCATTACTTTTCATAGCGCCACCTTGTTCGCGCTGACTTTTATCTTAGCTGCACGAGCACAATGCCAAGGGTTTTCATGGCGACGATTCGCTCGTTCCATGGCACTGAATCCGGTGGTGATGAGTATTGGGCTAGGCATTCTAGTGAATGCCTTAAATCTTAACTTGGGGGAGCAGCTTAATGATGGCTTGGCATTATTAGCCAAACCTGCATTAGCATGTGCATTATTTGTTTTAGGCGCTAATTTAAGTTTCTATCGAATAGGTGAGCATTGGCGTTTAGCATTAATGGCAAGCAGCTTGAAAATTATTTTATTGCCAGCGTTAGTGTATATGATGGCGCATTTTGTGTTTCAGCTAGCGGTTCAGAACACTGCGATGTTGGTGTTATTGAGTGCTTCGCCGCTTGGCGTGAACGCTTATCTGATAGCTACAGAACTTAAGCAGCATGAATCAACCTTAGGTAGCACGGTGGTATTATCGACCTTGTTATCAGTGCTTAGTTTTAGTTTATGGCTAGCATTGTTGCTTTAACTTAATTTTGGAAGCTTATGATAAATGTTAACCAATAAAAAACCAGCAAATTTGCTGGTTTCTTTGCTGCCTATATATTGACTATTCGTCAGCGTGATCACATGTATCATTGGTGCAATGACCATAAAGATACAAGCTATGGTGAGTCAGCTTGATATTATGACGCATGGCGATTTCGTCTTGACGACGTTCAATTACGTCGTCAGAAAACTCAATCACTTTATCACATGTTAAACATACCAAATGGTCATGGTGTTGTTGAGTTGACATTTCAAACACCGCTTTACCACTTTCAAAATGATGACGATTTAGAATGCCTGCATCATCGAACTGGTTTAATACTCTGTATACAGTAGCAAGGCCAATTTCCTCACCTATTTCGAGTAACTTTTTATATAAGTCTTCTGCACTGATGTGCTGATTTTCTGGTTCTTGCATCAGTTCTAGAATTTTAACTCGCGGCAGAGTTATTTTTAATCCGGCTTTTTTGAGCGCTTGATTTCCATCTGTCATTGCTAATCTCTTGATTGCAGAACCAATCGGTTCATCGGTGGATAATCTAATCATTATATGTCTTGAGTTTAAAAACATAAACCTCTTAAGGTGCTTTATCAACCTATATAGAGATTATTTAGTAAAACACCCACTTAAGTTGATATTATTTGTTAAGGATCTCTCAATAAGCTTACTTATACTAAGGGATTATTGTGTCTATTTTGCTATCCGCTATTATTATGGCATCAACAAAATGAATTTTATGTGAATTTTTAGACCGTCGAATGACAACATTTTGTAACGTGAGAGCGTATTTTTGATATGGTTATTAAACGTTAATGACATTCTATGTTACACCATCACAATAAAGGACAAACAATGTACCGGCAAATTGTCGTGCTGACCGGCGCAGGTATTTCAGCTGAGTCGGGTATGAGCACATTTAGAGATCAACATGGCTTGTGGGAACAGCATCATATTGAAGATGTTGCCACCCCAGAAGGCTATGCCAGAGATATAGAGTTAGTCGAGCGGTTTTATAATACCCGTAGGCAGCAATTAAACAGTGGCGAGGTTGCGCCTAATGCGGCACATTTGGCATTAGTAAAACTTGAAGCAGAATTTACGGGTGAGCTGTTGGTGATCACCCAAAATGTTGATGATTTACATGAGCGAGCTGGGTCCAAACGATTACTGCATATGCACGGTGAATTAGCAAAAGGCCGTTGTCCACAATCATTACAAACATTTGTATTACGTGAGCCTTTTGGTGTGGATAACTGTTGCACTTGTTGTATTCCTGCTAAACGTTTACGGCCACATATTGTGTGGTTTGGGGAAATGCCTTTTGGTATGGATAGAATTCACGATGCGTTAGACCACTGTGATTTATTTATTGCTATTGGCACCTCTGGTACGGTTTATCCGGCGGCAGGCTTTGTCGACAGTGCCAACCATCAAGGTGCTCAAACCGCGGAAGTTAATCTAGATCCAGCAGATCGTCATAGCCAGTTTCAATATCACTTTACCGGTAAAGCGGGTGAGATTTTACCTCAGCTAGTTGAAGATATTTTAGCGGGTAAAGTGATTGGCAGTGAGTGACGTGTTGATTGATTCGATTGCTGGAGATGCCATCCAAACCAAGTTAGTGATTATTATGCGGGGCCTACCAGGCAGTGGTAAGTCATATTGGGTTGAACAATTTATTGTTTCTCAAGGCGTTGAACAGGCGATTCATATCCGTCAGTATGGCCTGTTCTCAACAGATAGCTATTTTTATCAGCAAGGGAAATATCGCTTTATTCCGCAAAAATTAGCGCAATATCATCAGGCTAATTTAACGGCATTTATTCAGGCGCTAGCGCGTAATGAGCCTATGGTTATTTGTGATAATACCAATATCGCGAAGTGGGAGTTTATGGCTTACGAGGCGGCTGCGAAAGCGTTAGGGTATAAGGTTAGCCTAGTGCTGGTGGGACATCCAAATGACGATAAGCATCAACAACTTTGTGCGCAACGAAACCAACATCAAGTGTCATTAGTGCATATTAAAAAAATGGCCAAATTGTTTGAACAATAGTTGTTTGAACGAGAGTTGTTGGGGCTAGGTTGTGAGGCCACAAAAATAAAAAGGCGCATAACGCGCTTTTTTATAGGTTTAAACAGACCGTTTTGCTACCGAGGCAGTGGTTAAATCAATCCTATAGATTGCAAAGCTGGCTAAAACGTCAGCCGTTTTCGGTCACTTCGCCATTTAGCCTTGTTGATTATTACTAACAAACTTGTCAGCAACATCGCTGTCTTGGGTTTCAAAACGAATGTCTAATGTAATAGTTGCATTGTCGATAGTGTTAAAACCCCCGTTATAATTAGCTGATGGGTCAACCATAGCATCATATCCGCCAATTGCATTTGGTTGTGATTGCTTAGTCATATCATGTGATCATGCATCATGGTTGGTATCTGGTCGTTCAAGCACTATGTGGTCAGAACGGGTACCAGAAAATCCGCCCTAAACGCACAGTATTATTTGATGCCACGACAAATGATATTGTCGCTAAGTCACGTTCTTGTAAGACAGATCACCTTCCTCTTTTTGTACCTATTGGCTTGTATCGCCTTCAACATAACGTCCTCCGGCCTTGAACTGCGCTCGTGTTATTTGAGCATTAGAGAGAACTTGATCTCTTGGGTCATCGTGTACCAAGGTTAAAAACCATTACATGCTTGCCACAACAACGCCAATAGGTTGGGTTAAGGACTCGATAGTGCTCTTGTGTTCGATTTCAACCGCGACACGTAAGTTATCTTCAGCTTCAACGAAGGCTTATTTATTCGCATTGTCGCAGGTAGGATGTGCTTTAGTGCTTGATTTTTCATGAATCATGGTCAATTTTTCTTCAATTTGGCGTTTGACTAAGTCAATGCCTAATTCAAAATATTTACTGCTTTGTTTTTATCCGATATTCCAAAATGGATTGCAGAATTGTGATCCAGCCACTCCCATTAATTAGAGTGTTTGCACTATATCACGTTATTTAAGCGTGACGTTCTTATACTCGAACACTAGTCAGCTATGGCGAACAATACGTCAAACGGATAATTACAATAGGCTGACAAAGGGCAGAAGGGATTGTCTTCTGGGGTTAAATGACAAATTTAAGAGTAATGTATATGTTAAATAAGAAAGTATTAGCGGTAGTGATTTCTGCTGCACTTGGACTAACCGCTTGTAATGGTGATGACGAGATTGTTTACGTAGATAAACCGATAGATAGTGCTATTTCGTCTACGGTTGCTGAAGGTAAGACGTTATCAAATACACCCGA
Organism: Shewanella sp. Actino-trap-3; assembly: GCF_002836275.1. Classification (NCBI taxonomy): domain Bacteria; kingdom Pseudomonadati; phylum Pseudomonadota; class Gammaproteobacteria; order Alteromonadales; family Shewanellaceae; genus Shewanella; species Shewanella sp. Actino-trap-3. Next base: position 514,110 of record NZ_PJCE01000001.1, read on the forward strand.
TATCATCGTAAAAAGTGCAATTCAAGATGTTAGTGAAGTGACGATTACCATCGCTGCGACATCCGATTTACACGGGCGTCTCTTTGGTTATGACTATGCTATCGATGGTGAAGACAAAGATGCAGGCCTAACACGTATAGCCACTCTACTTAAAGAAGAAAAAGCCAAAACCAGCAACATGATCTTGATTGATATCGGTGATACCGTTCAAGGTAACTCTGCACAGCTATTCAATGATCATCCAACCCATCCGGTTGTTTCAACACTTAACGCCTTAGATTATGATTTATGGGTTCCTGGCAACCACGAATTCAACTTTGAAAGAGAGTTTATTGATCGTAACCTTGCTCACTTCAACGGTGCCGTGGTATCAAGCAACATCAAGTGGGAAGAGAGCAGCACTAATTACATCCGCTCTTTTCAAGTATTTGAAGTCGACGGCGCTAAAGTGGCTATTGTAGGTCTAACACCTTCAAATATACCCAATTGGGAAGCTTCTGCTCCGGATCACTTCAAAGGTCTTAAGTTTGATGAAGAATTAGCATCAACCCAAGCGGCTGTTGATACATTGATAGCAAAGCACCACCCTGATGTTATTGTTGGTGCTTTCCACCTAGGCAGAACTTCTGGTGGCGGCACTGGCGTTTACAAAATTGCCGCTGCAATGGCAGATCAATTTGATGTTATTATCGCAGGCCACGAGCACGCAACCTATATTGAAAGTATCACTAAAAGTGAGGTTGGGGCCGATATTGTTACTCAAGATATTTCGGCAGAAGGAAAACACTCCGCTGAAGATAAAACCCTTGCGGGTGTTTATGATGAATCTAATCGCACAAACAGCGTTAAGATTATCGAACCCGGTAAATGGGGCTCTGCGTTAGCCAAAGCTGATATCAAACTTAAAAAGAACGCTGCTGGCAAGTGGGAGATGGTGGATACCACACTCGCGAATATTTCTACATATAATATTGAGCAAGATACCGATATAAGTGCGCAGTATCAATATGTCGATGATATGGCTAAAACTGACGCGCAGGAAGTGATTGGTAAAGTCGTCGGTGTGTTTACCCCTGGTGGCGGCGCTGATGAAGCGGTTCATGAAGATATCAATAACGAGGTAGGCAGACTCTATACCACTATCCATACAGCCAAAGTACAAGATACCCCGCTAATGGATTTCATCAACGCGATTCAGTTACAAGAATCAGGCGCTGATATTTCGGCTGCATCGCTATTCTCTGATGGTTCAAACCTTATTGACGATCAAGATTACGCTAAGAAAGATTCTACCCGTTTGTACAAGTACGATAACACCTTAATAGGTGTCAATATTACTGGTGAAAATCTAAAACGCTATATGGAATGGTCATACAGCTATTTCAACCCATACAAGGATGGTGACATTACGGTCTCATTCCGTAAGGGCGCGAAGTCATATAACTATGATCAGTTCGATGGCAAGATTAACTTCGTGGTCGATCTCACTGGTGATGTACTCACCATGGACGAGAATTATAAGGTCACCAATGAAGGTAGCCGCATTGATATTTCTGAAATCAATGGTGAGCCATTTGATTCTAATGCAACTTATAAATTAGCACTTAACAGTTACCGTTACGGTTCTCAAGTGAAGAAATATGGTTGGGTGTCTGACACTGGAGAAGATAAATTCTACGACTCTGTCAACGAAACTACTTACGCCATTCGTGACATGCTAACTGGATTCGTTCTAACCAATAAGGCGGTTAATGCTGGAGATTACATCAACAACAACTGGGAGTTTAAGCAGTACCAAGCCAATGGTGCCATTACACTCGCTCGTACTGATAAAGGCGCTGGTCAAGCACTTTGGACTCAGCTTGTGAATAAGGAAATCTGTGTCAAGATTGATCCAGAAAACCCTAAATATCCAGGGATCCTTCACTCAGTAAACTTCAACGATGCTTCTAGCTACTTTGCTAATCCTAACAAGGATAATGCAGATCAAGATAAAGTATATGAAGGTTGTGTAGAAGCTCCATAATTTAAAAATGCCATTTATAAAGGCCCGGCAACGGGTCTTTATCCGCTCTAGCTCTAAATAACACTCGCTTCAAAAGTTACAGAAATACATTAACGTTTAGCAATAAGCTTTAAAGAACGTCCTTGTTAACAAAACCTATTGTTAAATCTAAATGTAATTGAATTGATATTAACCATACTCACTTTATTGAGGCTTTTTAATGAAAGACTGCCTATGTTAAAAGACTACCGCTTTGCCATCCTAATCACCCTTATCTCAACTATGATATTTTATTTATCCCCCAGCTTGAGTGAAAACTTTAAAGCAAAATCATCATTGCAGCAGAGTTTTGTTGAAGCCAGAGTGACCGATGTTGTGAGCAACGAACTGGCACCCGATCTCAGGGTGCCTTCGATATTAACGGGTAAACAAGTCTTTAATGCGGAAATATTAGAAGGTCCAGAAACCGGTAAGATAGTCGAAATTCAAAATCCTCTTAGCCGCCAACACAACGTGCTGGTTGAGCAAGGTGATGTCTTTATCATGATGATCCGTATTACCGGACGAGAGAAAGTCTATTGGGCTTACAACCACAAGCGCTCAACGGCCATCTATTGGATGGGATTTTCCTTTGTACTGCTACTACTCTCCTTTGGTAAGAAAGAGGGATTTCACTCAATCGTGTCACTTTACTTTACCGCGGCGCTTATTATAGGGGTGCTTATACCTAGCATCTTCGCAGGATTTAATCCGGTGCCTATCACCATTATGTTGATGGGTATCAAAATCGTGGTTAATTTTATCTTAGTTTCAGGTTATAACCGCAAAAGTTTTTGCGCTATGGGTGGCACCTTGTTGGGGGTTATTGCAGCAGGCATCATGGCGCAAGTCTTCGGGGAATTTGCCCACCTGTCGGGTATATACCTAGATAAAGGTGAGGATGTTATCTATATATCCAATCAAGTACTGCAGGTGCGCTGGTTAATGTTCGTCGCCATTATGATATCGGCATTAGGTGCGGTTATGGACGTAGCCATCTCCATTGCCTCTGCTTACAACGAGCTTAGGATTACCGACCCAAAACTCTCACCAACTCAGTTGATGCGGGCTAGTATGAATATTGGTAGAGATATCATGGGCACCATGACGAATACGTTAATCTTGGCTTTTGCAGGCAGCTCTCTCACCACGATTATGATGGTTTGGGGTTTAGACATGCCTCTGACTCAGTTTATCAATACCCCGGTTATCGCATTGGCAATTATCCATGCGCTCGCGGGCAGCGTCGGTATTGTACTGACTATTCCACTTACCGCATGGTTAGCTAGGTATATGCTAAGCCCATCAAGTGTTATGCCAAAAGAGGCAGTCGCAACAGCCACTGATTCAACTGCAGCCGACGTTATCACTAACGCCATTAATATTGAGCCAACCACGGCACTTAACCCTGCGAATGAAAACTAATGCTTACTGCATTAAAATGCTTATGACTCATACCCGCAGATCTTTCGAGATTTCTTTATTGTCGAACTCGTTGTCATTATTCAATATATTTGTGTTTTAGTGATGGTTGATCATGGCGAGTGTATATATGGTCAGAATTAATAGGATTGTTAGAGTCATAAAATTATTATTAAGCTATTTATCTTAAGTCAAATTAATCCAACAAAGACCGAGTTGAGCTATAACTTATTTGTTCTGGTTATTTGTTCTGGTTATTTGTCATTAATGATAGCGGCTTTAGATTAATAAAAACCGCTATCATTTTTATAGGTAAATACTGAGCATTTTAGTAACCGATGGCGGCAGAACCTGAACGTCTTGGATCTGACGCCCCAAAAAGACCTTGTTCTGTCATCATTATTGATTGGGTACTGCCCATCGCATTTCCTACTTTGACTTTGTGACCTTTTGCTTCAAGTAATGAAATGGTATCGCGATTTAATGTATGTTCTACCCAAATAAAGTCGGGTAGCCATTGATGATGCATACGCGCAGCGGCTGTCGCTTCCGCAATATTCAATTTATGATCGATGACGTTCATGATCATTTGTAGGGTAATATTAATAATGCGCGAACCACCTGGGCTGCCGGTGACAATATATGGCTTACCATCTTTCATCACGATCGTTGGGCTCATTGAGCTAAGAGGACGTTTATTGCCTTCTACTGCATTAGCTTCACCACCAATTAACCCATAACCATTAGGTGTACCGGGTTTAGCCGAAAAGTCATCCATTTCATTGTTTAATAACATACCCGTACCTTTAGCGACTAGGCCTGAGCCATAACTGAAGTTAAGGGTATAAGTATTAGCAACCGCATTGCCCCATTTATCGATAATCGAAAAGTGAGTGGTTTGATCGCTCTCATATGGAGCCAGTTTTCCGGGTTTAATTTCGCTGCTGGGTGTGGTTTTATTAATGGATATTTTACTGGCTATATTTTTAGCGTATTCAGGGCTTATCAATTGTTTCATGGGGACTGAGACAAAATCTGGGTCGCCTAAATACTCACTACGATCAGCATAGGCATATTTCATGGTTTCGGCCATAAGATGCAAAGTATCTGCGCTATTGTGGCCTAATTTATCAATGGGGAATTGCTCGAGTACTTTGAGCATTTCGATAATATGAATGCCGCCTGAAGAAGGTGGTGGCATAGAGACCACTTCATAACCACGGTAATGACCTCGTACAGGCTCACGTTCAACGACTTTATAGTTAGCAAGATCCGTAAGACTCATCATGCCGCCGGCATTGGTAACCGCAGTAACAATTTTTTCCGCGGTTTCGCCTTGATAAAATCCTTTACTGCCTTTTTCTGCGATTAACGATAATGAATGGGCTAATTCTGGTTGTTTAAAGATCTCATTGACTTGGTAATTACTACCGTCAGCATGGTAGAAAATTTCTGCTGAACTCGGCCATTGGGTGATCCGTGACTTAAGGCCACTAAGAGAGTTTGATAAATCAGAGGTTACCGAAATACCGTCTATGGCTAACTTCATGGCAGGGGCAATAACCTGTTTCATGCTCATGGTGCCATATTGCGTTAACGCAAGTTCCATCCCCATCACGGTGCCAGGAACACCAACGGCTAAACCATGTTCACGACTGAGTTTATCGACGGCATTGCCTTGCTCATCAAGGAAGATATCTTTATAGGCTTTTGCCGGTGCGGTTTCACGGTAATCGATGGCAATGGTTTTATTTTGCTCCGCTATATGCACCAGCATAAAACCGCCACCACCAATATTACCCGCACGAGGTAATGTCACTGCAAGCGCGTATGCCACTGCCACAGCAGCATCAACGGCATTACCTCCTTGTTTCAAAATATCAACGCCAATTTGACTTGCTAATGCTTCTTGGCTTGAAACCATGCCATGCTTAGCATAGATTGGCTGAGCCGTTGCCATTTCACTAAAAATGGATGTTTCGTTTGCTTGGCTGTCAGCAATATGAAGCGCAGGATAACAAAGTGTCAGTGTTAATGCGGTGCTCAAAAAAAGCGGTGTTAATTTAGGGAGTCGAGTCACGATCAATCCTTGGTGTGTATTGAGAAGATACTGTGATAGAACATGCCACATGAGAGCAATAATTGGTATGAGTTTTTAGGCCTAGAGCATTATTGATAATAGGGACAGTGTGGGTGAAAAAAACACAAGCACGAGTTTATAAATATAAGTTTATTAACAATATTAGTGATATAGACAGTAAAGTATGGCATGACTTTTTTGGCGTGGAACATCCTTTTACACGTTATGAATATTTATCTGCACTCGAAATGAGCCGATGTGTTAGCGCCGAAACGGGCTGGACACCTATGCACCTTATGGTGATGGATGCGGATAATGTTATGGCATTGATGCCGCTCTATCTTAAAACTCATTCTTGGGGCGAGTATGTGTTTGATTGGGCTTGGGCTGAAGCGTATGAGCGCCATAATATAGACTATTATCCAAAACTGGTGAGCAGCATTCCATTTACACCCACAACGGGTCAGCGTATAGGCTTCAATTCCGAGCTTTCAACCCTCGAGCAGCAACAGCTTATTGGCCATATTCAAACTTACTTGTCGCAAGCGGTAATTAAACACAATTGGTCATCTTGGCATTGTTTATTCACCACGCCCGATCAACAGCAACAGTTGACACAAGCCGGGGTAATGGAACGGGTTGGTTGCCAGTTTCATTGGCACAACCAAGGTTACGTTGATTTTACGGACTTTCTTGGTACATTAACCTCTCGTAAACGTAAAAACATCCTCAAAGAGCGAACCTTAGCAAGACAACAGCTAGCGTTTCGCTTTGTTGATGGCGACAAGGCCACTAGTGAACAGTGGCAGGGTTTTGTTCGCTGTTATCAAAATACTTATTTAAAGCGTTCTGGTCACACAGGTTATTTATCGCCAGCTTTCTTTGAACAGATAGCGGCAACGATGGGAGCGTCAATACGGTTATTAATGATTGAAAATATTGAAGGACAATTAGTCGCATCGGCACTGTACTTTGTTTCAGGTACGCATTTATTTGGCCGCTATTGGGGAGCATTAACCGAATGTGATGGGGTGCATTTTGAAGCCTGTTACTACCAAGGAATAGAGTACGCCATCGCCAACAAATTAGCGGTATTTGATGCAGGTGCCCAAGGTGAACATAAGGTGGCTCGAGGATTTTTCCCGGTTAAAACCACCTCAAGCCATTTTATTGCCCATGAAGGCTTTAATGAGGCAATTGGCCATTTTTGTGAGCAAGAGCAATCACACATTGATATTTATATGCAGCAAATGTGCGAACAACTGCCGTATAAGACTAATGATAAATGATAAATAGAGTCGTTCAGTATGGGTTAGCCTAGTGCTAACCAGATCCCAACAAGTACCATTAAGCTTCCCGCGATACGGTTCATTAAGCGAATGTTATCTCCCCGGCTTAGAAATAGTCGTAAGCTTTTACCGCCACTAGCATAAGCTAGCATAGAGACGCTTTCGGTTATCATAATAATACCGAGTAATACCGCCAGTTGTGGTCCTACGGCATTATCGACATTGATAAATGGCGGTAATAACGAAATCATAAACGCCCAACCTTTGGGGTTGGCAATCGCGGTAATAAATCCTTGGCTGATTAAACTGATGCGACTGGTTTTCACTTCAAGGCCAGTGATGATGGCCATTTTGCCTTTAGCGCGCCACATATTAATGCCAATGTAGCCAAGGTACGCACCACCAACCCACTTAAGAATGTCGAACAATTGCGGGTAATTTAGCATGATGCTGGCAACCCCAAGTACTGCTGCAATGGCGACCAAGGCCACGCCCACTAATTCACCCAACATCATCCACAACGTTTTTCGCACGCCAATACTCATGCCTAGGGTCATGGCTAACGTCATGCACATACCCGGAGTGATTGATACAAAAAAGAACGTCGGAATAAAAACGGCGAGTACAGCGTAATCTGGCATTGAAAAATTCTTTGGTTAACGAAATAGATGGCAGAGTGTAATAGGCTAAAATGATAAAAACCAGCATTTTGCTGGTTTTTATGTATCACTGAGTGTCTAAAAACTAGAGCACGCCGCGCTTGATTTGATCGCGTTCAATGGATTCAAATAACGCTTTAAAATTACCTTCACCAAAGCCGAGGTTATTTTTACGCTGAATGATTTCAATGAAGATTGGCCCAAATAAGTTTTTGGTGAAAATTTGTAATAAATACCCATCTTCATCACCATCAACCAAAATCTGATGGTGCTTGATACGATCGTGATCTTCTGTCACCTGTGGCAACTTCTCAAAAATGGTGTCGTAATATTCAGGAATAATATCCAGTGTTTGGATTGAGGTATCTTCCATTGCATCTAATGAGGCGACAATATCACGACTTCTGAACGCCAGATGTTGAACGCCAGGGCCATTGTATTCACCCAAATATTCATCAATTTGATTTTTGTTATTGCCTTTACCTTCGTTAATTGGAATGCAGAAGCTGCCATCTGGAGAACGAAGCGCATAAGACACAAGCGATGTTTGCGCACCACTAATATCAAAATAACGTACCTCGGTAAAACCAAAAATATCTTTATAAAAGTTAGCCCACTTTTCCATGGTGCCTTTGTAGACATTGTTGGTCAAATGGTCGACCTCCATAAAGCCTTTCTCAGGCGTGATGACAGGTTGCTCTAAATCGACAAAGTCAGTTTGATAAATATTGTTTTGTTCACCAAAGGTGTCGATAAAGTAAATTAAGCTGTCACCAATACCGTAAATGGCCGGGTATGGCATGTCTTTATTGGCATCATCTGCGGGTTTTGCACCACGAGCTACCGCTTCTGTAAAGGCAAAGTTAGCATCTTCAACGCGCCAACCCATGGAACAAATTGCCGGACCATGAGATTTTGCAAATTGAGCAGAAAAGCCTGCACGGCCTTTATTCAATAAAAAGTTAATGTCGTTTTGTTTATAGTAAACAATGTCATTATCTTTGGCTTTTTTTAGCATTGAAAAACCAAAATCAATAAATACTTGGTGCATATATTCAGTATCTGGACTGGCAAATTCGGTGAATTCAATGCCTAACAGGCCCAGTGGGTTTAGTTCGCTTGCCATTTTGTCTTCCTCTATTTTATGTCAACACGTCATCACTCTTAGGTGACTTGGGGTAGAGATAAATGTGATCTTAGTTTTCTAACCAAGAGCGGTTGTAATCATCACTCATGCAATTTTTAACATGAGAGGTTAAATTTAGTGGGGCGAAGGTATCGACCATCACCGCATATTCGTAGGTGTCTTTTTTGCCGATAGAGGCTTCTGTGCGACCAGGTTGAGGCCCATGTGGCACCCCTTTTTGGTGTAAGGTCATGTAACCCGCTTCAATGCCAGTGCGGCTCATAAAATCGCCGTCGACGTAATACAAGACTTCATCGCTGTCGATGTTGTTATGGTAATAAGGTGCAGGAATCGATTTAGGGTGAAAGTCATAAGGACGTGGCACAAAATTACAAATAACAAAGTTATGTGCGCTGAAGACTAAATGCTCTGACGGCGGCAAATGAATTTTACCCACTTTAGGGGCATATTCGCTAATGTTGAATGCCCATGGATACACACACCCATCCCAGCCGACTAAGTCAAATGGATGCCATTGAAGTGTCATTTCTTGGTAGCGCTCACCGAATTTACACATTAACGGAAACTCACCTTTTTCAACCACTGCATCAGTCAAGGTTGGCGTACGAATGTCTCGTTCACAGTAAGGAGCAGACTCCAACATTTGGCCATATTCGTTTCTAAAATGCTTTGGCACTTCCACCATGGACGATGATTCGATAACAAATAAACGCACATTTTGATAATCGTTAAATCTCAGCTGGTAAGTTGTCCCGCGAGGAATAATTAGGTAATCCCATTTTTGGGTGTTAATCACTCCATATTCACTGAGTAGTTGTCCTTCACCCTCGTGAATAAACACCACTTCGTCAGCATAGGCATTGCGATAAAACGCATTGGTGTCTTCAGTGACTTTAGCGGTATACATCGCCACGTCATTATTGAAAAAGATTTTATTACGGGCGCTGAAAAAGTTGCCTTGGCAGTCGGCTTGGCGCGAGTCTATTTTGTAATTTTGGATCAGTGGGTCTTGCCATTGTTCACCATGAGATAGCGAGTAAGGTTGAACGTTTATCGCTTTGGTTGGCATATTGTGATGGTATTTATTCGAATAAATATTCGAAAAGCCATGAGTTGAAAATAATTCTTCACGATACAGCTCACCGTTGTCTTTTTCGAAGGCAATATGGCGTTTGGTCGGGATCTGACCTTGCTTAACATAGAATGGCATGTGGTTGTCCTATGGTGGATCGACTGTGAGTGTCGTGATGTCTGTAATACGATTGGTATTGATTGTTGTTATGGCCTAATCGCATTGGGTAAATCAATTTGTGATCTAACTAACAATTTAGTGGTAAAGATCAACAAAAAAAAGAATAATAAAAAGCTTAACTCAATCTATTTATTAGATTGTTATGTTAACTTTACATTTAGTGTACGAATAATGAGACAGTGGAAATCTTATGCGAATAGATATTGATGCCTTTAATGTACTGCAAGTGCTTGTTGAAGAAGGAAGTTTTTCGAAAGCTTCTGAGCGATTACATAAAGCGCAATCGGCGGTGAGCTATCAAGTTAAAAAATTAGAGCAACATCTTGGGGTCACATTATTTAACCGCGATAATTATCGCGCCGAATTAACCCCCGAAGGCAAGGTTATTCTGGCTGAAGGGCAACGATTACTGCAGCATTTAGCCAATATTGAACATCTGGCCAGTCGTTTTAGTCAGGGGTGGGAGCCTAAGCTTGAGTTAGTGATAGACGGTGCTTTACCGATGGAACCGATCATGACCGCGCTTAAGCGCATGTCAGAACACAATATACCCACTAAAGTGCAGCTTAACATGGAGTTTTTAGGCGGCGTACAGCATCGTTTTGAGCGCGACCAAGCAGACTTAATGTTGGTCAAGGATTATCGTACTGGCCCCTCGTATCATCCTAAACCGTTACCTGCGATTACCAGCGTGCTAGTGGCGTCATCACAACATCCATTAAGTCAGTTAAAAGGCATTAGTTTGCCCGAGTTACAACAACATGTTGAGTTAACCATTGAAGATTCATCTCCTGGTAAACGTGACCGCGATGAAATGCAGTTTGGCGGCGATAAAGTATTTTATTTGTCAGGTTTTATTATGAAAAAAAATGCCTTACTAAAAGGTCTAGGTTTTGGTTGGATGCCGGATTTTTTAATTGCTGAAGAATTACATCAAGGGCAACTGATCGAGATTGATTTTATTGGTGGTAACCGCTTTAGTTTTACACCGCAATTAGTGTCCACACTTGAACGTCCGCTGGGGCGAGCAGGGCAACTATTTACCGAGCTTATTCTGCAAGAATTTGCTCGATATCAACAGCAACAACAATCAGGGTTAAGTGGAGCCGGATTAGGGTAAACATTGGCATAATTCTATTAACTAACATAGAGATAATACAACGTGGATCCAGAATGTTGATATATTGTTATGTTAAATCGCCGATCATTTTGTTACCTTAAATAATACGTATCGAGCAATGCCTTATCGATGTTAGGCGATTACAAACATTAAATAAATTTTTAGGGAATGAAAATAAGCATGAAAAGTCATGAAGTAGATTTTGAAATTATTGGTTCTAGCATGCAGCTGGTTGAAGTTGAATTAGACCCAAATGAGTCTGTGATTGCTGAAGCGGGTGCCATGACCTATGTTGAAGAAGATATTGGTTTTGAAGCCAAGATGGGTGATGGCTCTGAGCCAGAATCTGGGTTTTTTGGTAAATTACTTGGTGCGGGGAAACGGGCTATTTCCGGTGAAGGTATTTTTATGACCCACTTTACCAATGAAGGCCAGCAGAAACGAAAAGTGGCTTTTGCGGCGCCGTTTCCGGGCACCATTTTGGCGATAGACTTAGCTCAACATCAAGGCGAACTTATCTGTCAAAAGGACAGTTTTTTAGCGGCAGCCTTAGGCACGCAAGTGAGCATGAAATTTAATAAGCGCTTAGGAACCGGTTTTTTTGGTGGTGAAGGATTTATCCTACAAAGCCTTAAGGGTGATGGCATGGCGTTTGTGCATGCGGGTGGGACACTGATAAAAAAAGAATTGCATGGTGAGACCTTGCGGGTCGATACGGGTTGTTTAGTTGGATTTACTCCCGGGATTGATTATGACATTCAGCGTGCGGGCTCTTTAAAGTCGATGGTATTTGGCGGAGAAGGCCTGTTTCTTGCCACTTTAAAAGGTCATGGGACTGTGTGGTTACAAAGCTTACCGTTTTCTCGCATGGCTGATAGAATTATTGCTCATGCGCCTTCAAATGGCGGTAAAGATCAAGGTGAAGGTTCAGTACTCGGTGGAATAGGGCGGATGATTAACTAATCGGGATATTAGCATTGAGTGCTCAGACGATTATAAGTCATCGCGCCGATTTAGTCTGAGCTGTCCTTAAAGGGATTGAATAATTTTTTTGTGCCCAAAATGCGTCAATGGCAATTAAAGGTTGTCGATGCTATTAGGCAAATAAAAACCGATAGCATTAGGCTATCGGTAATTAAGAATAGCGGCAGTTCACATGTTATTAATAAGTGGGTTTAGCGATAATAGTTTGCCCGATAGGGGTTAAACTTAACAAGGCCAACTTAATGTGTTGTATCGCAAAAGGGATCCCAATAATGGTGATGAAACAGGCTAATGCATGCACTAAATGACCAATAGCGAGCCAAATCCCAAAACATAAAAACCATAGCACATTACCCACTAAGCCTAGCGTGCCAGTACCAATATCTTCTTGGCCAGAAATGTGTTTGCGGTTAACCGTTTCTTGTCCAAATGGCCAAAAAGCTAATTCGCCAATAACAAAACAGGCTCTGCCAAAAGGGATGCCAATGATACTGATAAAGCACAGTACCCCCACAAGCCACCAAGCAAGGCCCATCACAAAACCACCCATTAAAAACCAAGCAATATTAAAGATTAAGCGTAAAAGTGACATTTTCATTCCTATCAAGAGTCAATATAAATTAATATAAGCGAGAATCATGCCATTGTTATAAGCTTATGATTTTAATTGTTTAAATGTTATTTTCGACATTGAGTGTCTGTTAGGTCTGACAATTAATACAAATGAATCGATGAGAATTATCATTTTTTAGTTAAAATACCCATATTACAGTTGATTGAGATAAGACATGTTTTCGATAAGCCCAGTAGAGTCGATGAACTTTGACGGCCACACCATCTACATTAAGCGGGATGATTTACTGCATCCTGATTTTAGTGGTAATAAAGCACGTAAGTTTTATCATTTTTTGCATCATGATTATTCATATGTAACCCGCCTAGTCGGGGCCGGTTCTGCACAAGCTAACTCTTTGTATTCATTATCGGTGCTGGCTAAGCAGCAGGGCTGGCAATTTGACTATTACGTTAGCCATATCAGCAATTTTTTACTACAACACCCCCAAGGCAATTACGCTGCCGCGATACAAAATGGGGCTAATATTATTAATGTTGCTGAGTTGCCATATGCCGATAACATAGCCGGCATGCATTTAGATGATGTTGTGCAATACATTCTGCTATCAACCCCGACTTACGCCGATAAACAACATCTACTGTGTATTCCTGAAGGTGGGCGCTGTGAATACGCAGAAACGGGTATTGCGCAGCTTGCTAGTGAAATTATTGAGTGGGCTCAGATTAGACAACAAATTAAGCTCATGGTTTTTTTACCTTCTGGTACCGGCACCACGGCAGCTTATTTAAATAAGCAACTAATACAACAGCTGGCTCAATTGCAATTAACACCAGTACTTACTATTGAGGTATTAACCTGCAGCACGGTTGGCGGTGATGATTACTTACGCCAGCAATTTTCACAATTAATTGATGAAGTTTATTATCCTCACATTGTTAGTGATGGGCATAAATATCATTTTGGAAAATTATCGCGGCGTTGTTTTGATATGTGGCAAACCGTATGTCAGTCTGGAATTGAATTTGAGTTGTTGTATGACCCTGTCGGATTTTTAGTATTACAACATTATTTGAAGACTAATACGTTGACTAATACTGCTATTTTATATGTACATCAAGGTGGGATATTAGGAAATAAAACGATGTTGCCAAGGTATCTACGAAAGTTTTCAAATTCGATTAACGCTTCATGACAACGAAAACGTAGTCACGCTCTAATTTTCGTCAGATTTATGACGATTAAGAAAATTAACTCATTGATAAAATGGGTTTTGTGTGAGTTTCGTTAGGTTTTTTGTTCTTATTCGACTGAGGTTTGAACTGGAGTAGTCGTAAAGTAGTAATTCATTTTGCTCTGTTTTAATAAACATCGGTAATTGAGAGGAGAATACCGAGAAATGAGTTTATTAAATACCAGAGCAAATGATTAACGCTTAGCGTTAGGGATATTACTTATTTGCAGAGATTAACCATTTCATGAAGTTCATTGCTTCAATGCGCTTTGAAAAGGTCTTTTTGTTTTTACCTAAGCTGTCGGTAAAAGCAATTGAGTTTTTGTTTGACGAAATAGAATTAACCGGGAAGCTAACTGAGATTTCGTGTCCATTCATGTTGTATGACATTGGTCACACTCCTTTTTATATATTCACCATTAGGTGAGACAATTGTTCAATAAAATATCCTTGGCATTTTTTAGTGTTGCGAAAGATTAATGTTTCGAGATTTAACTTACCCTATCTTTTACTCACTAATCAAGTGTTGTTATGTCAATAGTTGATTAAGGTCTACTTTGTGTCTGCAACATTGATGTTGTGACATAACCTTAAGGCAGTTGATACAAATGGCACTTAATTTTGTAAGTTGAACATAGTTTTATGACAGCAAGATTACGTGGATAGAAATTATCATATCAACATAGATCAATTGAAAATCAAAAACGATGAACATAAGCTTGTTTTGGGTTTATTTACGAAGTGAAGTTGAGCAGACTTACAGGTAGGCAACCAAAATTAACAAGAAAACTAAATCTGCATGGATAATATACTGAGTGTTTGCATATGGCAATAGTCTTTTTCAAATTTTAATCAAATTAAAGCTCATTTCGATTAAAAAATGGGCAATACGGCCTCCTGAGCGGTTGTTTATACTTAAAATAGCCTGTGATGCGGGCATTTTGTAAAAATAGATATGAGCATGCTCATCACTTATGCTCTACCTTACGGTGTTAACAACGTAAGCCCAGCTATGCACTAATCATGTTTAAACCACCCTAGCTTAATTTTGTTTACTGAAACAAATTAAGCTAAGGAACTTTAAAACGGGATAATAAACGTTTATTAAACAGCACCTATGACTCTAGCTGCGTAGCATTGGCCCAGAACTTCAGCAATTGATGATTCAATATACCTTGCTAGCAAAACAAAGGCTAAGTTCACTGTTAATAAGCTGAAGATAGGCTGAATTTATCCGTTTATCCCATTTGATATTACGATTTTAAATTAATAAACCAATGATTAATAAAGTAAATCGCCAATTGGATTTAATAACTTACTTATGCCTTTAGTAAAATATAAAGGGGCATCAACAATGGTATAACACAAACAGCCTTCAAGTGTTTTAGGAGAATGTTGATGTTCTTTGTCGAGCAACATAAAATCACCAGGTTTATAAGTGTTGTAACAGTCGCTGAACTCTCCTGCGAGTAGTAAGGTCAGTTCTGCACCTTTATGAGTATGCTCAGGGATCTCACCATTAGCAGCTATGTGTAACAAGCTTGCTCTTGCTTGCGGCTCACCGGTATCGAGTCGTAAACGACTGACTTTGCCAATACCTTGCCAAGAAGCGTTAATTTTTTTACGAAAAACTCTTGGCAGTGGGTAATGATGACCTTTAATGCTGACACTGTTATCTTCAATGCTCTTGTCGATATTAGGTTGCGCAGCTTCTAAGGTATCTAAGGTTGAATTCAAGAACTGGGCAAGCAATGCATCTAGCTGATTATTATCAGTGCTATCAACCGATTGAGGTGCCGCAGTTGTATTAAATTGCTGGTCAGACAAGGTAATCGTCATTTGATCGATTTGCTGTTGGCAATGTTGGCAAAATTCGGCGTGAGCAGAGATTGCCATCGACATAGACAGTGGAAGTTCGCCTTTAGCATGGAGATACAATAAATGCGGGTCTGGGTGGTAATTAATCATAATGTTTCTCCATAAAACTTTTTAATTTTTCCAATCCTAGTCGAAGCCGAGATTTAACGGTGCCGATTGGAATATTAAGTTTGTCTGCTAACTCTTGCTGAGTAAGCTCTTGCATATAGATGCCTTGGACTACTTGACGCTGCAGAGGAGGTAACTCTTTCACGTGCTGTAATAATGTTGCCGATAACAAAAAATCTTCATCATTATGTTCAGCGTCATCGGATTCAAATAAAGGCCAAATATCATCACCGAATGAATCTTCGCGGTTATGTTGTACTTTACGAAGCATATCAAAACATTGATTGCGCATAATGGTAAACACCCAAGTACTTACCGCTGCTTTATCAACGTTGTATAGATGAGCTTTGGTCCACACTCGAGTCATGGTTTCTTGTACTAAGTCCATGGCTAAGCCTTGTGTGCTTAAACGTTGAACCCCAAAAGAATTAATTTTTGGGGAAAAATGTGAAAAAAGCTTAGCAAAAGAGGTTTTGCATCGATTGTTAGCTACTTTCATCATTAATGCAGCGAGTTCATCTGCTATTGGATTGGGTTCGTCTGTTTTCATAGCACCATTTCGATTAATTAAGGGTCTTTGTACAAGAGACCTCTTATCATAACCAATTTGTACGCTTTGTGATTGAACATTTTCCATTATTTTCACTCGCATCCAATAAATAAGTCATTAAGCTTAAGCATTTACTTTATATATGCCTTAGCTCGTTCAAACTGAACAAAACATAATTCACAAATTTATACGCTGCGTAGTAGAGTTCAGATCACTCGTTGAGATTATTTTATAATATCGAGTAGGAATGATTTAGCTAATCTATGGTCATGACTATTAATACACTGATATTTTTCTTTTGAACTCAGAGGGATAATTTCAAGCCAACGTTGACATACCCAAGCTATATCATTAAATTTTTCTTCCGAATAATGAGCAAGATGCTGAGGATATTCCTGCAAAATCTGCTTCAAAGTACTACTGAGCAGCTTATCTTTTTTACGATCTATCTGATGAATGTGTGGTTGTGCATTTTGTTGTTCAATAATATCGCTCGGCCAAGAATCAATTAAGCTCACATCTGCTCGCTTTAAACCGTCATCATCAACGCTGATTTGGTTAATTGTAAATGTTTTTTGGCCTTGAATACTGATACCCAGTAAGCCGTCTTCAAGCATTTCGAAGTCGATTATCTTGGTCAATGTACCGATAGGTAAGATGGATTTGTTATCATCAGCCAACATGCATAAGCCAAAACCTAAACCACTTTTAAGGGATTCGGAGACTAAGCGTTTATATCTCGGTTCAAAAATGCGCAATTGGGTATACCCCTGCGGTAATAAGCAAATAGTTAATGGGAAAATAGGGATTATCATAGCTGCCTCCATATGACACTTAGTCGGTAATTTGATCTGTCATACGCTTCTATATGGGTTAACGATCATCTTTCTCTGGGGTATGATCAACCCAAATCAGATTATTGGGATCAATCGTTAAAGCGGATAACTTCATCATAAAGCGTTGTTTAATACTGGCATCAATGCTGGGTGTTCTTGATAAAATCCACGCATACTTGTCATTAGGGCCAATGACGAGGGCATCTGTGTAACGACCATTTTGGGCTTGAACGATGTCGTGGATTTGGTATGCACCATAGAATGGTCCGAAAAAAGAGACTTTTAGCAATCCTTGATTAGCGCCATTAATGAAATATGCTTTGCCTGTTGCCTGATCCCAGCGTTGCTTATCTTGTTTATATCCTCGATTAATAACCACAAGCTTGTCACCTTGCTGGTTATACTGCGCGGTCACGTTTGACATGTTGCGCTCAAATGAGTGATCAAGGCGGGCAATTTCATACCAAGTTCCTATGTATTGCTCAATTTCAAAAGGTTTGACGACATCAACTGGTTTGTCAATCAGTGTACATGCTGATAAACCCAGTAAAGAAATACTGATGCTAAAAGTGCGTATTGTTTTGGAAAATAATGTCATGTTGAAGCCTTAACTGAATGGTTAATACAATGGGAATTTATTGACCCAGAAAATAGAGTACGTATTGAGGTTGGTTATTGATCTTGTTTAATAAATTTTTCATTTTCGGTCACATAAATCTAGGTCTAACAACGATTATTGGTATTTTTAAGTATAATTATTATTAATATTTGAAGTTGTATATTAGGTGGAAGTCGTTCATGAAAAAGTGCTTGATACGGTTGATCAACGAACTAAGTTAGTGGGCGAAAATCGTTTAGAATTATTGTTATTTCGCATTAGTTCAAGTCAATTATTTGCTATTAATGTATTTAAAGTCAAAGAGGTAGTTAACTTACCTCCGTTAAATACAGTGCCTGGTAGCAATCCTAATATTTATGGTGTGGCTAACATCAGAGGGATCTCGATCCCGGTGATTAATTTACGTGAAGCGATTGGTTTTTCACCCATGCCGGTAACCGAAGATAGCAAATTGATTATTACTGAATATAACCGCAGTGTGCAGGGCTTTTTAGTGGGTAATGTCGAGAACATTATTAATATGACGTGGAGTGATATTATGCCGCCACCCAAAACCGCTGGCGGGGATAACTACTTAACGGCGATAACAAGAATTGAAGATCAAGGGCAAGTGCGTTTGGTGTCTATTATTGATGTTGAAAAAGTGTTGGCTGAGATCATCGATTACGATGTGAAATTAACCGATGGGGTGCTCGACGAAACGTTAGCGACGCAAATGCTTGGCCGTAAGGTATTAATCGTTGATGACTCATCTACTGCACGTAAGCAAGTAAGAGATACATTAAGTCAGCTAGGCCTTGAGATTGTTGAGGCGTCAGATGGACTTCAAGCGTTGCAATTACTGCAATCGTGGGCGGATGAAGGTCGTGATGTTGCAAATGAATTATTAATGATGATTACCGATGCAGAAATGCCTGAAATGGATGGTTATAAGTTGACCTTCGAAGTTCGTAATGATCCCAGAATGACATCGTTATTTATTACACTCAATACTTCTCTGAGTGGTAGTTTTAATCAAGCTATGGTGGAAAAAGTCGGCTGTAATGAATTTATCTCTAAATTTCAACCCGATTTATTAGTGCGCGTGGTCCAAGATCGTTTGCGTACTCTTATTGGCTAAATATTGGCTAGTCGCTAGGTCGTTTATTGGTCCATATCTTCGATTAACTCATCAAGAATAAGACGTTGATGTCCGGGGGTAACACCAATATTAAGCCGAGCGATTTTAACCGCATGACCAAATTGGGCTTTACCAAGCAGGGTAATGAGCTGCTGTAAAAAGCCACTGTCTAAAGACAAGGTTTGGCTATAGTGGCTAATGGCTTTGGTTAATGAGGTAAATACAATATCGTCAAACTCAAAACCGGTTTGATATTGACTACTATTACCGGCGATTTCCCCCTCGAGTAATACACCGTCAAGACTTAATGGCCAACCCCGAGCATTAATACGACCTTGGGCGATTTGATACATCATCCAAGCACTTTTCTTAAAGCCACCAAAAATCATACAATCAAATTCAGATTCTTTGAGTTCTTGCTCCGTCCAGTTAATGCCAATGGCTAAGTCTTTGCGATATAGGTGCATTAAATTATCTTTCACCGCATCACGACAATCCCAAATAGAGGTCAGCAGATTTTTCTTGGCTAACATATGGCATTCTTTGCAAGCGGGAATGGCTAGAGAGGGATGGGGAGTATGAGTCATTCTATAGTAATCAAAGGTATGGTTACTTGGCTCGTAGCAAAACCAACAAGTGTGGCGTTTGTCAAAAGGAACATCAATCAGAGTAGGCATGGGCACAGTATTATCAATAGGCTGTTCAATGACTCACAGCCTAGGTAGTAAGATTAAATTAACGTCGACTATTCTTGTTCAAAATCAACTAATTCTTTAGCCAGTACGATGGGGTCGATTTCTAGGCATTCTTGCTCTGCTTCCCAGTCAACACCAATTAATACGCCATCATCATTTAAGTCACTTACCCAGTATTCTAAAAATTCAGCCAGAGTGATGGTCACGGCATTGTAGTCAGCCCATTCATCAGTGCAGTGACTTTTTGCCGCAGTTTCACTTGACCAAAGTGGCATAACATCAGTTTCTTCAAATTCTGATGAGTCACATACAACCCAACCCTCACCAGTTTCATCTTGTAAGCCCCATAAGACTTGATGTTGTTTTACGCTTTCGATAAAGCCTGTTAATGCTGCTGTCTGTTCTGTCATGATAAATCGCTTAAATGAGTGAGAATTAAAATCATTATACGGACTCAATGAATAAGGAAAAGGCTTAATTAATGAAAATTTTATTATGTGAATTCTCGGTGGATATTTAGAGAGTAAATTCACTTCTTATCTGTTCACTTAACTGGGATGTTGCGCAACACTGGCCAATAGCATGACTGAAGGTATCGTTGCTGTAATTCTTATCTTCAGGCAACGTTATGTCACATCATACTCGTCTAAATAGCATACTGAAGCCTGTCTTTGGGGCGAGACTCAGGTATTTAAGTTGTTTAATATTTTAATTTATAATTGTGTCAACATGATACCGCGAACTTAAAAGCTTGAGTGGCACTGAGTGAACATATAATGATTGCTATTGTTATAACCTGTTTTTTTGTTTGTTAATTAAATTTTGTATAAATAAACAGGCTTTAATGATGACAGCTCTTGTTTCCTGATGGGCAATCAGTCACGATATTCATTATTCATTTTGTGCTAATTAAGTGTTGTTTCATGACGAAAAAAAGCCGGGTTCCTGTGTTTGTTGCTTCAATCATTTTATCTTGTACTGTGCTCAGTGCCTGTACGGCTTCGGCAACACCAAAGGTCAGTAATACGGTTGAGCCTGCTGATGACTTTGCTCAATGTGTGGTCAGATTACAGCAAAAAGCCAAGGATGCAGGAATTTCACAAGATATAATTGATACCACTGTGGCTCAGTTAACGTATGTGCCACGAGTGATTGAATTAGACAATCAACAACCAGAATTTACCACGACATTTGGTGATTATTTTGATAAGCGTGTGACCCCTTGGCGAGTTGAGCAAGGTCGAAAATTAATGGCTAAACATCAACCTTTATTAAACACGCTAACAAAAAAGTATGGGGTTCCAGGCCAATATATTATGGCCTTTTGGGGGCTTGAAACCAATTTTGGCAGTTACAAAGGCAGCATGTCAGTGCTCGACTCACTGGCAACCTTGGCGTGCGACCCTCGTAGAAGTGATTATTTTACCGGTGAGTTACTACAAGCGCTTAAGCTAAAACAGCAATATCATTTTGATGATAAGAAAATGGTCGGTTCATGGGCTGGTGCGATGGGGCACACTCAATTTATGCCGACCAACTACCGAAAATATGCGGTAGATGGCGATGGCGATGGGATTGCTGATCTGTGGAATAGTACCGATGATGCACTGACGTCAGCGGCAAACTTTTTACAACATCTAGGTTGGAAAGCCGATGAACGATGGGGGCGCGAAGTGTTGTTGCCTGATGATTATCCGTTTTCTTATTTAGGCGGCAAACATGTCTTACCACTCGTTAAATGGCATGAGCTTAATATTACGCAAGCGAATGGTCAGCCGTTATCTACACCAGACATGCAAGCGGCATTATATTTACCGGCAGGACATACAGGGCCAGCCTTCTTAGGTTATGACAACTTTAACGTGATTATGCGTTGGAATCGTTCTGAGTTTTATGCCATTGCGGTGGGCCATTTAGCCGACCGCATTAATGGCGCGTTACCATTAACACGCGCTGTGCCTAAACAAGCAAGATTAAGCCGAGACTCGGTAAAAAAATTACAGCAAAAGCTGAATGATGCTGGATTTGATGTCGGTGAGCCAGATGGTATTTTAGGCCGAAATTCAGTGTTAGGTTTGCAAGCCTTTCAACAGAAAAAAGGGCTTGTTGCTGATGGTTTCCCTGACGTACAAACATTTACCGCCTTGGGTATTAAACGATAGTGACGAGGTTATTGGCCACTTTTTTGTGGATGCATTAGCACGCTTTTGCTAAGCTTCGGCAAATTTTAGATTTAAGGAACGATAATGAGCATTAAAGACGATATGGTCGTGCAGTTTAATTACTCGCTACGTGATGAAAAAGGCGATGTGATTGAATCAAACGAAGGTCTTGAACCGATTTCATATTTGCATGGTCATGACAACATGATGCCAGGTATCGAAGATGCTATTAATGGTAAACAAATTGGCGAGAAGTTCACCATTACGCCTCCTGCTGCCGATACCTATGGTGAACGCCAAGCTGATGCTGAACAACGCGTATCGGTGAAACATCTTGTTGGTGCAAAAGTATGGAAACCTGGCATGGCTGCTGTTGTTAATACTGACGAGGGCAAACGTCAAGTGACCATCATCAAAGTGGGTAAATTTATGGCAACGGTAGATGTGAATCATCCTCTATCAGGACGTGAATTAACCTTCGACATTGAAATTGTCGGTGCTCGTGAAGCGTCAGATGAAGAAATTGCTCATGGCCATGCCCATGGTGCAGGTGGTCATCATCACTAATGAGTTTAATTTACTGTTAATGCTAAATTTAGGCGTAAATTAATTGGTGTATAAATCCCAAGTGAACACTTGGGATTTTTGTTTTTACAGTGAGTTATTATGGTTATTGATTTTTCTTTGGGTAAAATTATTGTTACTGTGCATGAAATTCAGTGCCGGTTTCATGATAGTCAATTGGTGCTCGCTGCATCAGTAGATGATATTAGTTGTTTCCATCAAGGGTTAGTGATTGTAGCCGATGCAGGGACGGTAAGGTGGAGTCTCAAACTCGATAATCCGTCGCAATTAGAGGCGTTACTTAATCACACCGGGATCCACGCGCAATAATTAATCAACATACGCCAATATCAAGCTTGCTGTTTGTATAGCTAACAAGGCGTATTGACGAGTCAATAGCACGTCAATACAAGGTAGAAAAGGCTCGAACCACTTTTTTATAAGCGTTTATTAGCCTATATGAGGTTAATTAGATTATTCAAGTTGTCAGATCCGCACGGTTATGTGGTCGTAAATAGTCAATATCTGGTCCAATAGGGACGATTTGAGTTGGATTAATATGTTGATGACTGAAGTAATAATGCTGTTTTATATGGGTCATATTGACCGTTGCGGCAATGCCGGGTTGTTGATATAAATCACGTAAGTAAGCAGAAATATTTGGCATGCTTTCAATGGTATTTCGGTTGGTTTTGAAATGACCGACATAAACGTTGTCAAACCGGATTAATGTGGTGAACAGGCGCCAATCAGCTTCGGTTATGTGCTCACCCAACAAATAGCGTGTTCCTGTTAAGCGTGTTTCAATGGTATCCAATGCCGAAAATAATGCACTGAACGCTTCTTCATAAGCCGCTTGTGAAGTCGCAAAACCGCTACGATACACCCCATTATTTATCTTATCGTAAATGAAGTTATTGAGTTCATCTATCTGCAGTTGCAATGCTTGGGGATAATAATCGAGGTCATTCCCCGTGAGATGATTGAAGGCACTGTTAAACATTCTGATGATTTCAGATGATTCATTACTGACAATGGTGTTGGTTTTTTTGTCCCATAGCACCGGCACCGTGACTCGACCATTATATTGAGGTTTGGCAAACTGATACAGCTGGTACAAAAAATCCTTTTGATGCACAGGATCCACTTGTGCCCCGGTAATATGTCGGCCAATGCGGGATCCATTTGCATTGGCAAATTCCCATCCATTTTCTCGCATATGGGGTTCAACGACAGTGACATCAATAAGCGCTTGTAATTGCTTTAACTGCCTAAAAATTAGGGTTCGATGTGCCCAAGGGCAGGCGAGTGATACGTACAGATGGTAGCGATTTGCTTCTGCCTTAAAGCCAGCATCTCCTGATGGGCCGGCTTGGCCATTAGCCGTCACCCAATGACGTAATTGAGCATTTTCTCGAACAAAATCACCGTTATTTTCTTCGGTAGCGTACCATTGGTCTACCCAATGGCCATTTTGTAATAAGCCCATTTTAGCTCACCTATTCAAGATATTTTCACTTATGATATAACAACTAAAATCGAATAAAAGATTAAAAAATTGGACTTTTTGTTCGATTAAATGCTGTGGATAGCATTGTAGCGGTATTATTTGTGATGATTAAGCGTGAATAATTCGATGTTAAAAATCAATTAACGTAAGATAGCCAGCAATATTGTTACTGTATTGAAAGGATTAATAAATATGCCTGCTCAGTTAGATAAAATCGTAGTTGAACCGCCATTACCCGCGACGTCTTGTGTTATTTGGTTACATGGATTAGGTGATTCTGGTGCCGGTTTTGCCCCCGTGGTGCCAGTGTTAGGTCTAAATAGTCAGCATAGTATTCGGTTTATTTTCCCCCATGCACCAGAACAAGCGGTGACGATTAATGGCGGTTTTGTGATGCGCTCATGGTACGACATTAAAAGCATGGACTTGCATGAACGCGCCGATATACAAGGCGTTATGGCGTCAGAGCAAGCTATCCGGCAGTTAATAGTTGATCAAATTAACAGTGGTATACCTGCCGATAAAATCGTCTTAGCCGGTTTTAGCCAAGGTGGGGTAATGAGTTTGTTTACCGGTCTGCGTTTTGAGCAAAAACTAGCGGGCATTATGGCGTTATCTTGCTACTTACCTGGCGGAGAGAAACTACCTGAGCAATTATCAGCGGCTAACCAAAACACGCCTATTTGGCATAACCACGGTGAGCAAGATGATGTAGTACCCTTATTTGCAGGCAAAATGGCTAATGATGCCTTAAATGCTGCGGGTTACAGCACTTCGTGGAAAACTTACCCAATGCCGCACAGCGTGCTGCCTAATCAACTGGCAGATATAGGTCAATGGTTGCAGCAAGTTTTACGTTAATGTGATCTTAAGCATTTATTTTAAGGTGTTTGTTGTTTTACTTAAAAGACAATCAACCGTTTCTTCTTTTTGAGTAATTATCTACACCAATTTAAAGGCTTAGTTGTTTAAATGCAGCTAAGCCTTTTTTTTTAACGGTTAAAATATCAGTCTGAACATGACACTGTTCTATTTTTGGAACTAAAAATGTTGTAACTAATTGTTAATATTGTATAAATTGTCACACTTCGTCATGAAAATGTCACATAACCTTGGCAATGTTTGCTACTATCATGTTGATGAAATTTAGAGTCTGTTGATCTTTCGAGATAAATTTAACGGTTGCTTGTGGTTAATTAAGATAAGCCCATGTTGATGCAGTGTCTTTACTCTGTCTTAACACGGTCTATTGCTGTCGCAGTAAACCACAAATACTGCCCGTTGGGTTCGGCTAAAAACGTTTTACTCTTTGTTGCAAGGTACTGGCTTAGAATGATTAAGCGTTACATCTTGAATCGCAATTAAAATTCTTTTATCACGAGTCAATATTTGACCTCGAAAGAAAAACACACTCTCATCAAGTATAAAATAATAAATTATTCAAATTATTAAAATTATGGGGTCTTAAATGAACAAAACAATGTTTAAAGGTTTGCTGGCAACCGCGGTTATTGTTGCATTAACAGGTTGTAACGATAGCAACGATGATGTCAGTACGTTTAATTTACGCATTGCGCATATCAACGATACTCACTCGAGCTTTGATCCATCATCATTAGATTTTACCGCTCAAGTTAATTCTGAAGATATGAGTATTCGCACTTCTGCTGGTGGCTATCCTCGTGTTGCAACGGCATTAAAAAATGCCAGAACTATGGCTGCCGATGCTAATAAGCCTTTTCTCGCTTTACACGGTGGTGACGCTTTCCAAGGTTCGCTCTATTTCAATGTGTTAAAAGGTGCAGGTAATGCCACTTTATTGCGTGAAATGGGTCTTGATGCGATGGCGATCGGTAACCACGAGTTTGATCTTGGTGATGGTCCCTTTATTGAGTTTGCTAATAAAGTAAACTTTCCAATCCTTGCCGCTAACTTAGATGCTAGCGCTGACTCTCAAATGTCTGGCGTGACTAATATTAAACCTTACATCATTAAAGAATACGGTGACGTCAAAGTTGGTGTGTTTGGCCTAGTGTTAGAAGACATGAAGTCCATTTCTTCTCCTGGTGATGATTTAGCTTTTAATGGTGAAGTCGAAACTGCTCAAGCGACTGTTGATGCACTACAAGAGATGGGTGTTGATAAGATTGTGATGGTAAGCCACATTGGCTTAGATAGAGACATTCGCATTGCTGAAAGCGTCAACGGTGTCGACGTTATAGTTGGTGGTCATTCTCATACTCTATTGGGTGACTTCACTAATATAGGAAATGGTCAGGGGTCTAACATCGCTGGCTATGCTGAGATGGTTACTAACCCAAATGGTACCACTAAAACGTGTATCGTGCAGGCGGGTGCTATTGCTCAAGCCATTGGTCAAGCAGATGTTACCTTTGAAGAGGGTGATGTTAAAACCTGTCAAGGTAATAACACTCTGTTAATCGATAATGACTTTATACACAAGTATGATGGCGAGAACCGTGAGCCATTGATTGAAGCTGACCAAAGTGCAGCCGAAGCCTTTGTTGGTGAGCAAAACAATATTGCTATCACCGAAGAAGATGCTTTACTGCGTCGCATTATTGATATCGACTACAAGCCGCTAATTGAAGAATTTGAAGGTAAAGTGATTGGTCAGGTATTTGATGCTAACGATCCTGTTGATACCGGTATGTTAGACCATGTCCGTCAGCCAGGTGTTAAGCGCAATGGCGCTTCATTACCGGTAACAGGTTCTGAAGCGGGTGCTCATGTTGCTGAATCTATGGTTTGGAAGTTAAATCAACAGGGTTATGGTGTTGATATGGCAATTACAAACACAGGGGGGGTGCGTAATGACATTAAAAGTGACGCTGATGGTAACTTAACTGCTGGTTATGTTATTGGTTCACTCCTCTATTTCAGTAATGAGTTGGCTATTGTTGAGTTGAAGGGCAGTGATGTGACTCAATTACTTGAAGATACCATTAATTATTCACTAACCACGTCTTCAGGTTCGTTTCCAACATTTGCAAATATTCAATTCACTTTCAATGGCAAAGCCGTTGTTGGGGAGCAAATTGAAGACTTAAAAGTGTGTCCTAACGGCGTAGTTGCAGGCAATTGTGCTGATATTGTCCCTGAGACGGCTTACAAGATTTCTACCAATGCTTACATTGCTGGTGGCAAAGACGGTTATGACATTTTTGACACCAAGAAGCTCTCACCTGTTATTAAGTCAGGCTTTATTGATAACGAATCTATGATTGAATATGTAGAAGCCTTAACGATGGCGGGTAAGAAGTTAGAAGAAATTCCAACGGGCTTAACTTTCATCGCGCCAACCAGTTTTGAAGCTAAGCTTGATAACCCAGTTGTTAAGGCACAAGATAATCAATAATATAAATTATGTACAAATTTGTATGTATTAATTAGACATTGATTTTTACATTGCATAAAAGGCAGCCTCGGCTGCCTTTTTTATTGGCGTATGTTTAGTTGACTTACGATTTAATTAAACGCTATCGTTGGCTATCGAAGCGATACCCATTACATCAAGTAGCTGTTCAATCAACGGGTGTCAACGTTTTTAGATAAGTTAAATTGTTGTTGCCATCGTTATTTTATAGCTTCACCATTTTTGCGCAATATAGAGAGCGTTAGAACCCGTCCTACGGGAGTTACTCAGAATTTTAGCTCTGTGTTACATTGTTTTGCAAGGGAATCACCATTATCACACCAATGCGCCTTAATCTGAAAAACCCAAGAGGTTCTGAATGATTAAAGAGTTAATGTCATTGGCATTGCTAAGGTTGAGCGGCTCATTTATATGATTAAGAGAAATTAATATGACAGGGAACTACAGATTATTGATGTTAATCACATTGATCGCGTTTGCATTGATGAGTTATTTCGTCGGCAGCCAAACGGGAGCGGTGACTTTTATTGTGGCTGGCGGATTGCTTGAAACCGCTTTTTGGTTTGGTCTTTTTCGAAAACCTAGAAACAGAAATCTTGGATAGATTGAGCAAAAACAGTAAGCTGAATCGCTATTGAATTGTCCTGCGCCAGGTGTTGTTTTTCTCTTATGTTATCAATAATAAAATTTGATACGTGATATTAAAAAAGCAGCCTTAGCTGCTTTTTTGTCGGTATTATTGATCCTGTGAGCCGGTAAATAATTTTGTGGCATGCTCGTAATATCGACTTATCTATCTTACTTGTCACAAACTTTTACGTGATGTTATTTCCAACCAATATGTGTCGTCATTGTGTGACTCTGTCCTG
Organism: Shewanella sp. Actino-trap-3; assembly: GCF_002836275.1. Taxonomy (NCBI): domain Bacteria; kingdom Pseudomonadati; phylum Pseudomonadota; class Gammaproteobacteria; order Alteromonadales; family Shewanellaceae; genus Shewanella; species Shewanella sp. Actino-trap-3. The sequence continues at coordinate 542,223 of NZ_PJCE01000001.1, forward strand.
GGGCTAATAACACACAATCTTCTAGCACATTAGCTGCTTCTAAACACACCATGGTTAAGTAATCATCGGGATTAAAACGAGATAAACGCAACGACTTATCAATCCAGGGATTCCATAACACCGCCGATTGGCTGTTTTCACGGCTGACAACAATAGTACCATTTTGCGTGTGTAACTCCTGAGTATGAGCTAATTTGGTATACACTCTGTCGGTTTCTTGGTCAAATTGAACCACATCGTCATCTTGTTTAAACGGTCCTTCACCAAATTCAATGTATTGTGAGCCTTCAAAGCCACTTGCGGTAAGTTGGTGAATATTTTCAATGGGAAAATAGCTGTGCAATGCTTGAGTAAGCGTAACGTCATAATGTGCATTATTAGTATTGACCAAACTGACCGATAAGGTTTCGCTTAAGGTGAACAATACCTTTATTTGGCTATCGTGGGGCCAATACTGCTTATCTATTTCACCTGCTGGTAGGGTAAAAATCAAATCAACTAATTGATCGCGCATCTTAACGGATTCGAGCGACCAAATTTTATTACGTGCAAATCCATGTTGCGGAAATCCTAGGGTGTCGCTCATGCCAAACCATGGCCAGCAAATCGGGATCCCCCCCCTTATACCATTACCTGGTTGGTAATCGTCGGCGTTTGATACCCATAATAATGGCTCTTTACCCGCGGGAGTAAATTGATCGATTTGAGCCCCTTGTATAAAAATACGTGCTTGGCAAAGTGCAGTATCGACAGCGACGTAATCTAGACCATTGGGATGTCTTTTAGTGGTAACCAAACCCATAATGCGTGTCCTTGTGTATTGTTGCTCAGAGTCGATAGCTTACAAGGTTTTTTGTCAGTAAGTCACCAATCGTTTTGGATAATTGTGTTGATTACTTGACTACTTGACTACTTGACTACTTGACTACTTGACTAAGATGAAGCTGGTTACTTTATAAAATGTAACATGCGGTTATTAGCGGGCATAGCGATGTCTTCTTGAAGTGTTAACCCTTGTTGAAGCGCTAGTTGGCCGATCCATTCAATGTCGCGGATGCCACTGTGAGGATTATTTTGTTGCAGCAGTAAATTAAATTGTCGATTACTGTCACTGGTAAATTGGCCTTGGTAATTAAACGGACCATATATGACCAGTGAGCCTGAATGAGTCAATACACTGCCGATACCGCCAAAAAACGCTTCAACCATCGTTTGACTCATAATATGCAGGGTATTAGCACTGAATATCGCATCAAGGTGTGGTGTGAATTGTGGCCAAGGTTGTGTTACATCTAAAGTGATGGCGGGTTGTAAGTTTGGGGAGGCTTGCAAATTGAGCCGCGTTTGCAGAGTTGGAAGATACTGTTGTTGATCGCTTGGTTGCCAGCGAAGATGGGCAAGGTTTTTTGCAAAATAGACGCTGTGCTGGCCCGTGCCGCTGCCAATTTCGAGTATATGGTGCCTATTGGCAAACCATTTTGCCAATAGGGTTAAGATAGGCTGCTTATTATTGTCACAAGCTTGTGAAAAAGGCAGTTGTTGTAGCGATAATGATTGAGGCATTACAAGATATCAATTCTATCCATGGCTAATTGTTGCAATGCTATCACCGCTTGAGTGCGATTGCGAACACCCAGTTTACGAAATATCGCAGTCGCATGTGCTTTGATTGTGGCCTCTGACACCCCAAAATCATAGGCAATTTGTTTGTTGAGTAATCCTTCAGCAAACATCTGTAACACCCGATATTGTTGCGGAGTTAAATCAGACAATCGGTTGGCCATTTTGTCAGTCGGATCATCAGAAACGGGGATAATTTGAGTGCCTTTGGGTAACCAGATATCACCATATAACACTGCATTTAACGCTTCAGTCAATGACTCCATCGAAGCCGACTTAGGGATAAATCCACTACTGCCATAATGTACTGATCGGCTTATGGTATTGATGTCTTCATGGGCAGAGATCACCACCACGGGGATATCAGGATAATGCGTTCTAAGGTGGATAAGTGTTGAGTAACCGTGTGAACCCGGCATTTGTAGGTCAAGTAAGATTAAGTCAAATGGCTTCTCTTTTTCATCAAGAACCCTTTGTAATGCTTCGGCACTATCAGCCTCAAACCATTGCGTTTGTTCAAATGTATTACTCAATGCTAGCCTTAAGGCATTACGGAATAATGGATGGTCATCTGCAATGATGATGTTTAAATTTTCGAGCTTCATGGCATTTTTTATTCTATGTTGCACGCGAAGATAACTCAATGTAACAGAAAAGTAATCGAGTATTCTATTGCTTTATGTCACATTGTGGTTTTTTTTTTGAATAAAAACAGTACAAAGATAAATTTTAGTTGAGTGAATAAAATAAAAATGCAGCCATTAGGCTGCATTAGAAAGGGCATATTAATTGTGCGGCCACACTTGGGTTGGGTTTCTGTTTTCATCTACCGCAACAAAAGTAAACACTCCGCGTATCGCATGTTCACGATGATCCTTGTACATGTCTTCGACATAAATATTCACTTCAACTTTAAGTGATGTATTACCAACATGGATAACATTTGCAATCAGCTCAGCCAAGCTGCCAGCGGGTATCGCTTTTTTAAAATCGATACGATCAGAACTGACGGTAACTAAAGTTTTACGACAAAAACGGGTGGCGGCGATAAAAGCCGTTTCATCCATCCAAGCTAAAGCATCGCCACCAAATAAGGTGTTATGGTGATTGGTATTAGAGGGGAAAATAGCCTTTATAACGCGTGCTTCTGATTGAGCAATCCGTGCTGCAATATCATCAGGGAAATCGGTTTGGGTTTGTGCGGGGTTTTGAGTAAGGGACATACAACTACCTAATGTTATGCAGATTAACAAAGAATTAAGCGAAAAAAGCGGCGCATTATACTGTACTGCATTTAGCCATGTCGATGTCACTGTGCCAATTGAGCTTAATAGAGCCCGTTTATTAGCCCTTAAGTGACCTGGCCACCGCATGATTGGCACTGCAGGTGACATGGCTTAGTCTTTAGTCTTTAGTATTAGTATTGACCTTACATTTGCCCATTAATAACGCAGTAAAACACAGGAGACCATTTGTTTATTTTGATTGAGCGTCACAATATACAGACGATCAAACTCACTCGCATCATCGATAGGACGTTGTTTTTCTGCGCTGAGTCGTTCAACTAAATCTGTCGACGTATTACTGTGACCAACCACTAAAATATTTCCTTGTTGAGTTAATAGTTGTTGAGTGAATACGGCCATATCGCGAGGGTCATAAACACTCAGATTGAGTTGCTGATCTTGGCTGACGGCAGTCGCAGTTTCACGGGTACGATTATAGTCAGTGGTGAACACCTTAGTTAGCGGTGTACTGGATAACACCTTCGCTAAGCGTAACGCCCGTAATTGACCTTGTGCGGACAAACTCGGATCTTTACCATCCAGTTTTTCAGCATGTCTGACAATAAAAATAACTTGATGGTTTTTTGGGGGAGTGGCGGGATGAGTAAGTTCAACCGATGCGGGAGCATTCGCCATTAATGGAGCACTCATTAGGCTCATTAAACCGATTAGAAAAGAGGTGAATAATTGCTTCATGTTGTTAATCCGCTAAATAATATTCGATGGTTGATACTACGCGTACCAGTTTAATATAAGGCGTGTTTTTATCACGATTACTGATACTGAATTGCCCCTGAGTGGCTTTCTTAATTTTACCTAATCGACTTTGCGAGTCGGAAGCAAATTTTTTGGCGACTGAACGCGCATTGGTTGTCGACTCTTCAATCATTTTGGGTTTAACGTCATTTAATCGGCTAAAAATATATTCAACTTGGGCATCATAGTTATTTTGAGAAAAGACAATACCCATTTTACCCAGTTCAGTTAATTTGGGCATAACAGCGCGTACTTTTTCGATGTCGTTAGAATAGACCGTAATCGTTTGTGACCCCGTGTAGCGTAATTCTATCGGTTGATTTCCACCATATTGTTGCGCCAACTTATCGGTAATCGTGGGCGCGGTGAGCGTGACTTCTTTTGGGGCAACATTTAGCTCGGCTAAAAAGCTAACGACTTGGTTGCTTTGGGCTTCAAGCTGTTTGTAGAGTTCATCGAGATTATTATTGGCCGCAGTAAATTGAATAGGCCAAATGACGATGTCGGCAGGATATTCATTTTCTGCTAAGCCTTTTACCGTGACACTTCGATCGAGTAACTTATATTCAATAATAGCTTGTTTAAGTAATACGCCTAGTGTGCCGAGACCCAGCGCAATCAATATGCCAAAAATAGCAGCACTACGAGACGAACTTTGCATAACAACATCCTTATGGGGGAGTGTGTGGAATGATGACATTGGTTTTTTAGCTAACGCGATTATCTGTTAATAATTGTCCACGGTTATTAAACATCATTATTTACGTTAAAGATAAGCGTTATCGACAATATTAAGCCTCCAAATTAATGACAATCATAATCGAATATGTGCTGAATGTTGGTTTTATGGATTATTTTTAATCCTAGTGTTAGCAAATGCAACCTTCAGTCGGTCACTCAGTGGCGTGGTTTGAGTCAATTAATCCGTTACGCTCAAGCATACAATAGGAGGTTCAGCAATGCGTTGCGTACATTATCCTTGCGCCACTTGTCACTTGTCATTTATCCCTGTCTGAGGACGTTATTGATCGTAATAAATTGAATTAATTATATAAAAATGCCAACCATAAATGGTTGGCATTAGGAAACGACTATATAAAGTATTGATAATAGTATAGCCGTTATACAAAGAGGATCGTAATTGGCTTTTTATTGTGTTCGTCACTAGCCTGTGACGTGACCGCTATTTTGCCAGTAAGGCTTTACGTTCTTTCGACGCTTGGGCTAAATCGCGTAACAGCTTTTCAGAATCGGCCCAATGTAAACAGGCATCGGTAATACTTTGTCCGTAAACTAATGGTTGGCCTTTAACCACTTTTTGGTTGCCCTCAATCATAAAGCTTTCAGCCATGATACCGGCTATCGCAGTGCTTCCATTACGCAGTTGCGCCATGATGCTATCGGCAACCTTCAATTGGTTTTGATGTTGTTTCTCACTGTTACCGTGGCTAAAATCTACCACCATACGTTGAGTCACGCCCACTTGCTCTAATTGAGCGCGAGCTACTTCAATATCTTCTGCACTATAGTTAGGTGTTTTACCACCCCGTAAAATAATGTGGCCAAATGGATTGCCATGAGTACGGTAAACTGCCATCGCACCATCTTTATCCGGAGAATAAAAAATGTGTGGCGCTTGAGCAGCGCGCACCGCATCAACAGCGATATTAATGTTACCGTCAGTTCCATTTTTAAAGCCGACTGGGCATGATAGCGCTGAAGCCATTTCACGGTGAATTTGGCTTTCAGTGGTACGAGCCCCAATAGCACCCCAGGTAATAAGATCTGCAATGTATTGACCGTTAACCATGTCTAAAAACTCCGTAGCGATAGGGAGTTTTAATTCGGTAATCTGTTGCAGCAGTTCACGTGCGATGCGTAAGCCTTTATTTGGGCTAAAGCTGCCGTCTAAGTCTGGATCAGAAATTAAGCCTTTCCAGCCCACAATAGTTCGTGGTTTTTCAAAGTAGACTCGCATTACAATGCACAAATCATCTTTTAGCTCATGGTGTAACGCGGATAAGCGCTCTGCATATTCGAGTGCCGCTTTAGTGTCATGGATTGAGCAAGGGCCAATAATCACCAATAAGCGTTGATCTTCGCCTGCAATAATCGCTTCAACTTCTCGGCGCTGGGCAACAAGATAGTCAGCAGCATCTTGAGTCAAAGGGTATTCTGATGCCAGTTGCGCGGGTGAAATGACTTTGCTTAAAAGGGTAGTTCGTAGTTCATCTGTTTTAATTGTCATGCATATTACCGAGAAATCGTGAGATGCATCTGCATCATATTGCCCGAGATTATATACCCAAAGAAGTTCAACATGCGAGGCTTAGCCTCGGATTCTAGTGGCTAAAAAACAGATTGCCGTAAAAGACTCACCCGAATCAAGCTAGTGAACTCGGGTTTAAAAGCTTTTTTACAGTGCTTTTTATTGTTTATAAATTAGAACATGTGGCGATCTAAACCGGTTATATCGATAATTTTTGTGGCAATTTCTTCTACGGAATGATTGGTAGTATTCACAAAAGGAATACGCTCTTTTTTATACATCATCTCGACTTCTTTTACTTCAAGTCGGCACTGTCTTAATGATGAATATCGACTGTTTTCCATGCGGCTTTGACGAATTTCATGTAAACGATGTGGGTCTATTGTTAGGCCAAATAATTTTGATTTATTACGTTTCAATGCTTCAGGTAACTTGAGATCATCCATGTCATCTTCAGTAAATGGGTAGTTTGCAGCTTTAATACCAAACTGCATTGACAGATATAAGCTTGAGGGTGTTTTGCCGCAACGCGACACCCCTAATAAAATGATATCGGCTTTATCCATGTGTTTCATGGTCTGACCGTCATCATTTTCCATGGTATAGTTAATCGCATCGATACGGGTTTCATAACCGTGGTTACTTTTACCATGGGTTCGGTGTAATAAAGGCTTAGCTTGTATACCTAAGTGTTGTTCTAATGGCGCAACAAAGGTGTTCAAAAAGTCATAATCGACACATTCACTTGAAAATATAACATTGCGGATTTCAGGATTAATGATTGAGTGAAACACAAGTGGTCTAACGCCTGTTGTAATAAAACAATCATTTATTTGTTGCTTAACTTTTTGAGCTCGCACAACCGTTTCCACAAAAGGAATTGTAAGTGCTTCAAATTCTAAAGGAAACTGCGAAAGTACCGCATGTCCAAAAACCTCTGCTGTGATCGCGGTCCCATCTGAAATATAGAATACTTTTGGTGTCATTCTGACCTCTTGTAGTAATAAAATTACAAATAAAATTATAGATTTACGCTTGTTGTGTGGGAGTGTAAGATGCTATTGCCCTTATGTGAAGTGGCCACTGAAATAAAAACTTGCGGAGATAAAACTGTGCAGCAATATGTACTCTGGTATCAAGAATTAGGCATGGGTGATGTTAACAAGGTTGGCGGAAAAAATGCATCCCTTGGAGAGATGATCAGCAATTTGGCCAACGCAGGAGTTCAGGTCCCTGGCGGCTTTGCAACAACTTCTCATGCGTTCAATGAGTTCCTTGAACAAAGTGGAGTTAACCAGAAAATTTTTGACATTCTGGCAACATTGGATGTTGATGATGTTACTGAGCTGGCAAAAGTAGGTGCGCAGATCAGACAATGGGTTATCGACACCCCATTTCAGCCAGCATTAGAAGTTGCCATTCGCGAAGCTTACGAGCAGTTGTCGAGCGAAACTCAAGAAGCGTCATTTGCAGTGCGTTCATCAGCGACAGCTGAAGATATGCCAGATGCGTCTTTTGCCGGCCAACAAGAAACATTCTTAAACGTTAAAGGGTTTGATGCTGTCATGCTGGCTGTTAAGCATGTTTATGCCTCACTATTTAACGACCGTGCAATTTCTTATCGTGTTCATCAAGGTTACGAACATCAAGGAGTTGCTTTATCTGCTGGCGTACAACGTATGGTCCGTTCAGACAAAGCCGCTTCTGGTGTCATGTTCACCATGGACACTGAATCAGGTAACAATGACGTTGTCTTTATCACTTCATCTTTTGGTTTAGGTGAAATGGTTGTACAAGGCGCGGTTAACCCTGACGAATTCTATGTACACAAACCTATTTTAGCGCAAGGTCATCAGGCTGTTGTGCGTCGAAATATTGGTAGTAAGTTGATTCAGATGGTCTACTCTGATGATGCTGCACATGGCAAGCAAGTTAAAATTGAAGATGTTGCTGCTGAACAACGTCGTATATTCTCTATTAATGATGAAGAAGTCATGGAGCTTGCTAAGCAAGCTGTGATTATTGAAAAGCATTATGGCCGTGCGATGGATATCGAATGGGCAAAAGACGGTAACGACGGTAAGTTGTATATCGTTCAAGCTCGTCCAGAAACGGTCCGTAGCCGTGAAGATGTCCAGTTAATTGAACGTTTCCATTTGAAAACTAGGGGTGACGTGATCTGTGAAGGCCGTGCTATTGGTCATAAGATTGGTACCGGTGTGGCTAAGGTATTATCTTCGATTGATGAGATGGACCAAATTCAACCTGGTGATGTATTAGTCACCGACATGACAGACCCTGATTGGGAACCTATCATGAAGCGCGCGAGCGCGATTGTGACTAACCGTGGCGGCCGTACTTGCCATGCTGCGATCATTGCACGTGAATTAGGTGTACCTGCTGTTGTGGGTTGTGGTGATGTCACTGACCGTATTAAAACGGGCGACATTGTCACGGTATCTTGCGCTGAAGGCGATACTGGCTTAATTTATTCAGGTAAACAAGACTTTGAAATCATCACTAACCGTGTTGATACATTACCTGATTTACCGATGAAAATTATGATGAACGTCGGTAATCCTGACCGTGCATTCGACTTCGCTCGTTTACCTAACGAAGGTGTCGGTTTAGCGCGTTTAGAGTTCATCATTAACCGCATGATTGGTATTCACCCTAAAGCCTTGCTTGATTTCAACGGTCAAACTGCTGAACTGCAAACTGAAATCAATGAGATGATCGCTGGTTATGATTCTCCCGTTGAATTCTATATTGCACGTCTGGTTGAAGGTATTGCGACTATCGCATCGGCGTTCTATCCGAAGAAAGTGATCGTACGTATGTCAGACTTTAAGTCTAACGAGTATGCAAACTTAGTCGGTGGTGATCGCTACGAGCCAGATGAAGAAAACCCAATGTTGGGCTTTCGCGGTGCCAGCCGTTATATCTCTGAATCATTCCGCGATTGTTTCGCGCTTGAATGTGAAGCGATTAAACGCGTTCGTAAGCAAATGGGCTTAACCAACGTTGAAGTGATGATCCCATTTGTGCGTACTGTTAATGAAGCTGCTCAAGTGATTGAATTGCTTAAAGAACAAGGTTTAGAGCGCGGTAAAGACGGTTTACGCGTCATTATGATGTGTGAATTACCGTCAAACGCACTATTAGCTGACCAATTCCTTGAACATTTCGATGGTTTCTCTATCGGTTCAAACGACTTAACGCAGTTAACATTAGGGCTTGATCGTGACTCTGGTATTATCAGCCACTTGTTTGATGAGCGTAATGATGCGGTTAAAGCATTATTATCTATGGCCATTAAAGCGGCTAAAGCCAAAGGTGCTTATGTGGGCATTTGTGGTCAAGGCCCATCAGACCATCCCGATTTTGCGGCATGGTTAGTAGAGCAAGGTATTGATTCTGTTTCTCTTAACCCAGATACAGTGATTGACACTTGGTTATATTTAGCTGAAGCACACGCATAAATAAGCATAAAAATACAGTTTGATTTAACCTTTAACCTGTATTTTTTTCAACTTGTTAGAAAAGCCGCTATTTAGCGGCTTTTTTTTGTTTATAATGGATGTATATGCCAATAAATAATAAGTCCTCTATGTTACCTTTGCTATCACATAAACAAACATTAGAACCTATCTATCTTGAGTATCTTGACGCGCTTGAGCAAAGCGAGTTTGAAGGTGAAATAGACAAGCGTTACAGTGCGCGGCTTATTCAGGCAACCGATAACTCGGTATACCAGTTTTTACCGCAAGCGGTTATTTATCCTCTGCATCAACAAGATGTCGAGTTAGTGTTATCGCTAGCGGCGCAACCAAAATATAAACAAGTCACTTTTAGTGCTCGAGGCGGCGGCACCGGCACTAATGGTCAGGCGTTAACTCATGGGTTAATTTTGGATGTGTCACGTCATTTAGACCAAGTGCTTGAGATTAATGTAGAAGAAGGTTGGGCTAGAGTACAAGCTGGGGTGATTAAAGACGCCTTAAATGATGCCTTACGCCCGCATGGATTATTTTTCAGTCCCGATTTATCAACGTCTAATCGTGCCACTATTGGCGGTATGGTTAATACCGATGCCTCTGGTGCTGGCTCATTAGTTTACGGAAAAACATCAGATCACGTGTTAGGCGTGACCAGTGTACTCATTGATGGCAGCGTACTGACCACAACGCCTATTGCCCATAACAAGGTTGATCAACAACCCTTTGGTGCTAATAAGCTGGGCAATACCATCGCCAGCCAAATAGCGGCGATATGCTTGCAAAAACGGGACACTATTATTGAGCGTTTCCCCAAACTGAACCGGTTTTTAACCGGCTATGATTTAAAGCATGTGTGGAACGATGACCTTAGCCAGTTTGATTTATCGCGTATTCTCACCGGTTCGGAAGGCACGCTGGCAGTGATCACCGAAACCAAGCTTAATCTTACCCCATTACCTAAAACTCGGATGATGGTGAATATTAAGTATGACTCATTTGAATCCGCGTTACGTCATGCGCCATCATTAGTACAGGCCAAAGCGACCGTCGTTGAAACCGTCGACTCCAAAGTGCTCAACCTTGCCCGTGAAGACATTATTTGGCATTCGGTTGCTGAGCAAATTAAAGCCGTACCGAACAAGATCATAGAAGGTCTTAATATGGTCGAGTTTGCCGGTGAAGATGATGAGGTTAACCATAAAGTCGCGCTATTAGAGGAGATGCTCAGCGGCCAACTCAGTCAACCCCAATTTGGTTTAGTCGGTTTTCAAATCATTACCGACATAAGTGACATCGACAGTATTTATGCAATGCGTAAAAAAGCGGTTGGCTTATTAGGTGCCACCAAAGGGGCACGTAAACCATTAGCCTTTGCCGAAGATACTGCCGTACCACCAGAAAACTTAGCTGACTATATTATGGAATTTCGGGCGCTACTCGATAGCCATAATTTGCAGTACGGTATGTTTGGTCATGTTGATGCGGGCGTATTACATGTACGCCCGGCGCTTGATATGTGTGATGTCGCCGATGAGCAATTACTCAAAGTGATTTCAGATCAAGTTGCGGCATTAACGCTTAAATATGGCGGGCTGATGTGGGGTGAGCATGGCAAAGGGGTTCGCGGTGAATATGGCCCAGCCGTGTTTGGCGACGAACTCTATGGCGTACTGGAGCAGATCAAAGGTTTGTTTGATCCTGATAATCGTCTCAATCCTGGTAAATTAGTGGCGCCGCCTAAGTCAGGCCCATTGCTATTTAATGTCGACAGCGTTAAACGCGGCAGTTTCGATAGACAAATCCCAGTGCAGGTGCGTGACGCGTTTCCTGATGTGATGAACTGTAATGGTAATGGTCTGTGTTTTAACTACAGCAGTTATTCACCTATGTGCCCGTCGTTTAAAGTCACCGGTGACAGAGTACAATCACCTAAAGGTCGTGCGGGCTTAATGCGTGAATGGTTGCGTTTACTTGAAGCTGAAGGGGTCGATGTTGACGCTTTGGAAAAGTCTTCCCCACTGGGATGGATGCAACGAATTCAAAATACCCTAAACAACCAACGTGACTATGATTACTCCCATGAAGTGATGGAGTCACTTAAAGGCTGTTTGGCGTGTAAGGCCTGTTCTGGTCAATGTCCGGTCAAAGTAGATGTGCCGAAATTTAGGGCGCAATTTTTTAATATTTACTACAAACGTTATTTACGTCCTGCTAAAGATTATTTAGTTGCCGGTATCGAAGATTCATTGCCGTTGATGGCGGCCATGCCTAAATTGACAAACTTAGCCTCGCAAAACCCGCTGAGTAAATGGGTGATTAAAAAAGTCATTGGTTATGTCGATGCGCCTAAGCTATCAGTGCCTACACTAAAACAGCGCTTAGACGGACATTCAAGCCGCGGTTACGATTTGGGTTCCTTGTATACCATCCCTGAAGCGCAGCGCAGTCAATATGTGCTGGTGGTGCAAGACCCGTTTAACAGTTTTTATGATGCAGGCTTGGTTTACCGTTTTATTCAATTAATTGAAAAGCTTGGATTTAAGCCGATATTGCTGCCATTTAAACCCAATGGTAAGCCGACACATATTAAAGGCTTTTTGGACAAGTTTGCTAAAACAGCGCAAAACAGTGCTGACTTCTTAAACCGCGTTCATGCCCTTGGTATGCCGATGGTCGGGTTAGATCCGGCATTAGTATTATGTTATCGCGATGAGTATAAAGAAGCCTTAGGTCAGCGTCGTGGGCCATTTAAGGTGCTGTTAGCCAATGAATGGTTAACTGATGTTGTGGCATCCCGAAGTGAAGTGTCAGCATTAGAAAAAGATGCACCGCAATACACTTGGTTCAGTCATTGCACTGAATCGACAGCGAAACCGAATACCGCCAATGAATGGAAAGCCATTTTTAGCCATTTTGGCGCCAAATTACACAGTGTTAATTTGGGGTGTTGCGGTATGGCGGGCACCTACGGACACGAACTTGAAAACGTTGAGCGTTCTGAAAAACTGTTTGAGATGTCTTGGCAGCCGAGCATTGAAAAAATTGCTCAACACAGCCAAGTATTGGTATCTGGATATTCTTGTCGCAGCCAAGTTAAGCGCTTTGCAGGCTTTAAACCTCAGCATCCGATAGAAGCATTGCTTAAATTAATGACATCATAGAAGAGGCCGATTATGGAAGATGAAACAGAAACATTAAGTTCATATACTCGACCTGAAGGTGTCGTGTTATGCAGTGATGACACACTGTTTCATATTCAAGCTAATGGTGATTGGCTGTATCTAAGCAGTCCGTTGCCAGCAAAGTTTGCGGCCTTGTTTAGTAGTATCTTGCATTGCATCGAAGGCGAGTATTTTCTAATCACTCCCGTAGAGAAGGTTAAAGTATCGGTTGAGGCTTATCCCTTATTGCTGGTGGATTATCATGCCGATCCTATTGACGGTTATAAAAAAAATAAACTGATATTTACCAGTAGTATAGGTACACAAATGCCCGTCATCGATGTTGCTGATATTACTGTGACAGACGATGGTATTTATGCACCAGTAGTACGGGGCCTAGTAGGGCAATTAAATCGCGCCTGCTATTATCGTTACATTAATGAATATTTATCTTTTGACTAAAATAGCTTTTCTTAACGTATAGAGATGGTAATCTAAAAATAAGTTCAAGTGTGATTTAGCTGCTGTAAAGGCATTGGCATTAGTCTTAAACCAGTCAATACATCCCACTGACGATGTAGGAGGTATCATTTGAAACGATTTGAAAGTTTAAGTTACCTGATTTCCCATCTTAATATTGCCTTGCAGCAAGAACTCGACACGCGTTTAAAGCGCTATGAGTTAGACAGTAAACTTTGGCCGGTGTTGTTTACGTTGTGGCAAGAGGAAGGATTAAGTCAAACAGAGTTGTCTAAGCGTTGTGATGTGGCCAACTACACAATGACTCGTCTGCTTGATCATCTGCAAGTCCAGGGATTTGTTACCCGTCACCAAGAAGCGGATAACCGCCGCGCATTTCAAATATTTTTAACCGACAATGGCAAAGCACTCGAGCAAGACCTAATTCATGAAGCCGGGTGGGTTAATCAACACTTTTTAGCGGCATTAACCGATGTTGAACAAAGCGAGTTTATGCGCTTACTGAATAAAGTGAATCAATTTAACCAATAAATAGAGTCGATAAGTTCAGTTAATAATATCTCAGGGTAGTAGCCGCTATTTATTTTTTTATGGCCTGCGACCGCTAAAGTCGTGGCCCTTGCTCACATCTAATACACAGACCAAAAGGGGAACTACAGCTAACCTCTTTTTGATCTCTTCAGCCGTTTCGGCATTTCCCTTAGTTACTTAACCTGATGTGATGGTCTCCTTCCACTACGGCATCGATTTGCCATGATTGAAGTGGTTACAAACAATCAAAATGGGAGAAGACAAAATAAAGATTACTTAAATCGCTGATGCTAAAATTTTGCGATGGGATTAGCCAGCACTTTTAACCTCATTTGTAACCGTCTTAGGTTTATCTTATTTGTAAAAAGTGAGAATGCTAACGTTTCCGCTGATGCATCTTGTGCTGAATGAATATTATTGATTAAAACGCTTCTGAAAAATCATTCATTATTAAAACCTATCTTTTGCGGCTTGCATACCATCATAAAAAGCTAGCGTCATCTAAGTTAAAAGTCCCTATATTGATTACCGTAGCACTGCTAGATAAATGGTGCATATTAGACAGTATGACTTCAAATGTTAACCAAGACATTAGGGTCCAAAATTACCCAGAAATAGTAGGCGCTCCATGACAAATTGATGAGAGTTTTACTATAATTAACAAGACAAAGGATTAAAGGACTATTTTTTATGGTTAAGGTCAAAAGGGTTGTTCTGGATGTACTCAAACCTCATCAACCTAATGCGCTTGATTTTTCTCGGGCCATTGCCGAAACAGGTGTCGATTATCAAGTAAAACTGGTTGTTCTTGAGATGGATGAAAATACCGAAACGGTTCAAATAGAGCTGTTTGGTAGCGCGATTGATTTTAAAGGCGTTCAATCTGCCATTAGCAACATGGGTGGTTCTCTTCACAGTATTGATGAGGTTGAAGTACATAATGAAACGGTTGCTGGTTAACATTTTATGAGTCTGTTAAATCAGGCCAAATTTTTATTAGATATCACCCGTACGCGGGGGATTGTGCGTCGTTATTTTGTTGTTAATGGCTTTGATGGTGCACTTACCATGCTAGGACTGATCATGGGTTTTCTTGTCAGTACCCCCGCCGATTTATCAATGATTATTGGTGTCTGTTTGGGTGCGGCGATTGCGCTGAGCATTAGTGGTATTAGTAGTGCTTACATCAGTGAATCTGCAGAGCGAAAGCATGCTTTGGGGCAACTGGAGAGGGCAATGATGAGTGATCTTCAACATAGTGCGCATGGCATTGCAACGCGCTGGGTACCCTTGTTGATTGCATTGGTGAATGGCCTAGCGCCGCTGGTCATTTCACTGTTAATATTATCGCCCCTATGGCTGGCAACTGCCGGCGTCAACCTTCCTATTCCACCTCTGTATGCCGCCATCTTTGTGGCCCTGTTGCTCACTTTTTTATTGGGGGTTTTTCTTGGCCGGATATCCGGGGTGACGTGGTTACGCAGTGGCATACAGGCATTGCTAGTGGCGGTGATAACCGCCTCGCTTATTTACTTATTGGTCGGAAACTAACATGTCATCAGTAAAGTGGCACAGTTTACCATTTGCAGATGTTCTACAGCGGCTTAACTCTTCGTTAACAGGCCTGACCACGGAGCAGGCAAAAAAACGCCTGATTGAATATGGCCATAATGCTATTATCCAAAAACGACGACGTTCTCTGCTGTACATTTTACTCGGACAGTTTTCTGATTTCATGATTATTGTGTTGCTGGTAGCTGCGGTGATTTCGGGTTTTATCGGTGAGCCACAAGATACCATTGCCATTTTAGTGATTGTATTACTTAATGCGGTTATCGGCACTGTACAGGAATTTAAGGCAGAGCGAGCCGTGGCGGCATTGCGAAAAATGGCAGCGCCAGAGGCCTATGTACTACGTGATGGTCATCAAGTGACTCTTGGCGCAACAGAGCTGGTGCCGGGTGATGTTGTCATACTGGAAGCAGGCAATATTGTGCCTGCTGATCTGCGCTTACTGGAAGAGGAAGAGCTGCTGGTCGATGAATCAACATTGACTGGTGAATCGCACGCAATAGAAAAGCAAACAGAGCCGTTAGCGGATACCGCGTTGGCCATTGGTGATCGTGTTAATCTAGTATTTAAGAGCAGCATGATCACTCGTGGACGTGGCAAGGGGGTGGTGGTTGCCAGTGGAATGGAAACCGAGATAGGCCAGATTGCTGGGTTGCTACAAGATGAAGCCAGTGTCAAAACACCGCTGCAAACGCGATTGTCACGTTTTGGCCGTTACCTTGCTTTGGCCGTGCTGGCAATATGTGTGGTGGTGTTTGCTGCAGGCTTGCTGCAAGGACAGCCCATATTACTGATGTTTTTGACCTCGGTGAGCTTGGGCGTTGCCGCGATACCGGAAGCACTGCCGGCGGTGGTGACCATTTCACTTGCTCTGGGTGCGCGTAACTTGATTCGGCATAACGTGCTAGTGCGTAACTTACCCGCAGTGGAGACCCTAGGTTCAGTTACCTATATCTGTACTGACAAGACAGGTACTCTGACACAAAATCTCATGACCGTTGAGTTATTTTTCGCCGCTGGAGAGCAGCGCGGATCACTGCCTGAGCCAGAAGCCAGTATTCCATGGGCTGAGCTGAGCCAAGCCATGGCACTGAACAATGACATCATGGAAAAAGATGGAAAACCCGCAGGTGAACCGACCGAACTGGCGCTGTTTGAAGCAGCTCACATGGCCGGTTTTGACAAGTCCATCTTAGAGCTGACAACGCCACGTATAGCTGTGATTGCGTTTGATAGCGAACGAAAACAGATGACAACCTTGCATCAAACCGCCGATTTAGTGACTGCGTACATCAAAGGTGCGCCGGAACAGGTACTACAACAATGTATTCAGGGCTTAAATAATGATGGGGTTACAGCCTTTGAAGTCGCGGCCGTGTTGGCTGAGGCCGCACAGTTAGCGAATAAAGGTTACCGTGTACTGGCATTTGCAAAACGTGAATTTAGCTGTTTACCTGAGTCAGTGGACGCCGAAACAGTGGAGCGAGAACTCACCTTTCTGGGGCTGGTGGCGCTGATCGACCCGCCACGGCCTGAAGTACCCCAGGCTGTGAATGATTGCCTTACCGCGGGCATTATTCCGGTAATGATTACTGGCGATCATCCAGGTACCGCGATGGCGATAGCACAACGTCTGGGTATTATAGATGATGATAGAAAGATGTTAAGTGGTGATCAACTCGCTAAAATACCTGATGAAGAATTCTCCCGCCTAGTTGACTCGATACGGGTGTACGCGAGGGTGACGCCTGAACAAAAATTACGTATCGTCAAAGCGTTGCAAGACAAAGGCGAATTTGTCGCTATGACCGGAGATGGCGTCAATGATGCGCCGGCATTGAAGCGGGCGAGTATTGGCGTGGCCATGGGGCTGAAGGGAACCGATGTAGCTCGCGAAGCTTCGGATATGGTATTACTGGATGATGATTTTTCCTCGATCGTTCGAGCGATACGGTCGGGGCGCCGCACCTTCGATAATATTCGCAAATTTATCAAATATACTTTGAGTTCCAATGCCGGTGAAATATTGACCTTATTCTTAGCACCATTTTTCGGGTTGCCTATTCCTTTACTGCCGATCCATATCCTGTGGATTAACCTAGTGACCGATGGCCTGCCGGGCCTTGCATTAACCACCGAGCCAGCCGAACCGGATATAATGAATCGTGCGCCATGTCCTCCAAAGGAAAGTATTTTTTCTCATGGTATGTGGCAGCATATTCTCTGGGTTGGGTTATTTATTGGTGGAATATCCATTGCTACTATGGCGTGGGCTATTTCCCGTGATGTCGTTTACTGGCAGACTATGGTGTTTACCGTATTAACCGTATCACAGTTGTTTCACTCACTGGCGGTTCGCAGCGAGAGCACTTCATTCTTGCGCATTGGTTTATTCAGTAATTTACCAATGCTAGGGTCATTTTTGCTGACGTTGTTATTACAGATGGTGGTGATTTATACGCCCGCATTAAATACCATTTTCCATACCCAGCCTCTACCAATGGTCGATCTTGCTGTCTGTCTGTTTATTTCTTCGCTTATTCTGTTTGCTGTCGAGATTGAAAAATGGCTAATGCACCGTGGTGTTATATACGCATAGTGCGTTACCACTATGGCCTACGGTCACTAACGTCGTGGTGCTTCGCCCACACTAGGCCATATCTTAAACCCACTTTTGTCCATCTCTCAGTTGGCATGGCTAGCTAAGATCTGCCCCAAAGCAATTTAGAGCGACTACTCATTCACGATATACTTATATCGGTTTGCCATATATTTACTCATGCGAGCAATGGGGTTAGTTTCAATATCAATTAATTTACAAGAATGAATCTAAAAAAATGGCTAACCTTACTTAGCTTATAAAGTAAGGTTAGTACCAAAGGTAAAGCGGATATAATTGGCTAGTTCATTTTGAGATAGTCGCTAGAAAATGGCATCTTTTTCTACGTTTCAGCACCATAAAACCTTCCCATTGAGTGTTATGTTTATGTGTACTGCTATAATTGATTTGTGTTAAAACACCGCCTAAGTTTCTCGTTATGAAAACCCAGAAATGTTAGTAATGGCATGTTTAGCCCTAGCCTCCAGCCCCCCACAATACGCATCTTCAACGCGTGTAAAAGTCACTATCTGATCTGAGAAATTACTATGCCAAATGGGGTCAAGTGAAAAATTTGCTGCCCATTGCTGCTACAGGTAGTACAACAACACGTAGGCTGATAGCAACCCAGCGATCCATAGCACAGTAGTGCCCACGGTCCAAGAGCGCGCGAACACGCCGCGCTCTTGGCTATCTGCAGTATGCGGTTGGCCTAGGTAACGAACTGCCATACGTTGTAAGAATTTCTGCAAGCGGTTTCGTTGTTGCGTAACCACTTCACCTAGTGAGCTAAGCGCTCGTTCGATCAACCTACCCAATGAAAAGGCCGCACGTCGCCAAAGCCAATCGGTGTCGAGGCTAATCGTCATGGTACGTTTCATTAGTGGCAATAATACGAAGAAAGCCAGTCCTGAAAATAGCAACAACTGCAAGTAGAACAGTACTTTACCAATCGAGTACGGTTGGTAGTCAACGGGGTAGGGAAGCAGGGCATAAAGCATTTCAGGAAAAACACCCAGTAAAATGCATAAGCTGGCAAAAATGACCATCGCCAACCCCATATTCCATGGCGCATCTTTTGGCCTTAACCCTGAGTCTTTTTGGAAGAACACAAACCATGGGAATTTGATCCCGGCATGAAGAAATACGCCGGCCGACGCGGCGGTTAATGCCATGTAAACCCACACTAAATTTCCATCGACAGCCGCCTGGGAGATCATGCTTTTTGTCGTAAAACCTGAAGTCAGTGGAAAACTTGAAATGGCTAGCGCGCCAATAATACCGCAGACGCAGGTGAGTGGCATGGTACGAAATAGACCACCCAGCTCCATACATTTATTTTTCCCTGTGCGGTATATAACAACCCCAGCACTCATAAACAGTAGCGCTTTATATATAATATGTGCAAAAGCATGAGCCGTTGCGCCATTAAGAGCCATTTCAGTACCAATGCCTACGGCAACAACCATAAATCCGACTTGGTTAACCACGGAATAGGCAAGGATCCGCCGTACATCATTTTCCAATAAGGCGAAAATAATACCGTACATAACCATAAATAGACCTATGCCAATCAGCACAGGTTCGCCTGGGAATAATAATATCAGTGCCAGCACAGCTGTTTTGGTCGTAAATGCCGACAGGAACACTGAGCCTGTGGGGGTAGATTCAGGGTATGCATCGGCAAGCCAAGCTGATACCGGAGGGGCCGCGGCGTTTATCAATATGCCGATAAGTATCATCCATGTGCTGAAATCTGTTGCCAGCATAGGTTGAATTTGGATAGAACCGGTACCTATCACTACACCTTCAATTCCAACTTTAAGCACCACGCCACCGAGAAGATGCATGATGGCATATCGTATCCCCGCGGCTCGTGCGCCAGGCGTACCACCACACCACACAACAATGGTAGAAAATATCGCCATCAGTTCCCAGTATAAAAACATCGTAATGAGGTCGCCGGCAAAACAGACGCCTATAGCACCTGCAGCGTATGCAAAGGCTGCGGCAAGTTCATACCAACGCGCTATACGAAAAGAGTAAAGACCTCCTACAAAGACCATGATCGCAAAAATAGTAGCAAACAATCGCCTTAGCGGACTCCCCTCGAGGGGTTCAATGTTGTATGAAAGAAATTTTACCGTACCCTGAACACCATCAGGGATCTGCCATATTGCCCATAGGGTAATAATTGGCGCTATTAATATGACTGCCGTTCGCGCGTGACCCTTAACCAAACATATTAGAACAGCAGCTATTA
The DNA here is from genome assembly GCF_002836275.1 of Shewanella sp. Actino-trap-3. Classification (NCBI taxonomy): domain Bacteria; kingdom Pseudomonadati; phylum Pseudomonadota; class Gammaproteobacteria; order Alteromonadales; family Shewanellaceae; genus Shewanella; species Shewanella sp. Actino-trap-3. The sequence continues at coordinate 562,260 of NZ_PJCE01000001.1, forward strand.
GCAGGATAAATGCTGGAGAGAAAAGTTCAAACGTCATTGTTGCTCTCCTTTACCTTGTCATGACTGGGGGCTGAGGTTTGAACTTGTTCTGGTTCATCGTAATAGTCTAGTGGGCGTTTTAGAAACAGACCTAATAATTTTGCTACTAGTACCATCACCAGACAACTGACAAATCCATAAACTGCACCGAACCCAAACCAGCCATCAAAGCCGAAATAACCTTTAACGTATATGACTGTCTGCGCAAGTACCACCAAGGTCAGTACAACACTGAAACCAATCCAGAGCTTACGAATCGTTGAAGGTCGCACTAACCAGTGCAATTGTTTTTCGTCATTCATTTTAACCGAGCCCCTTAACTACTTGGCTTTCCAGTTCAATTACTGGACCGTTAAATAAAAAGAAAGCGAGTGTCAGTATGGCGGTCATACACAATGCCAGCACAGCTAAAAACGGTGCTTCGCCGTGTTCCTTGTCACCTTCTTTTTCTCGCTCAAACCAAACTAGGTATAAAATCGGCAAAAAGTAAGCGGCATTAAGAACGGTACTTGCAATGATGGTGAATACTGCCACTAGATTGTTAGCTTCGAAAGCTCCGGCCAAAATATACCATTTGGAGACGAATCCCGCGGTGGGAGGGACACCAATCATACTCAGTGCACCGATGGTAAACGCTGCCATTGTCCATGGCATGCGCCTACCAATACCCCGTAATTGATGGATTTCGGTTTTTTTGGAGGCAACATAAATTGCGCCTGCAGCAAAGAACAAAGTAATCTTACCAAAAGCATGCGCCACCATATGTAAGGCGGCGCCAACCTCTGCGAGTGGTTTGAGAATGGCTGAGGCCATAACCACATACGATAGCTGGGCAATAGTTGAGTAGGCTAGTAGGCGTTTGATGTTGGTTTGGCGCATTGCAACTAGACTCGCTACAATGATGGTAAATGCCGCAACATATAAAAGCCATTCTGAGCTGGGTGATTCAAATAGATATTCAATCCCGAATATATAAACGATGATCTTGGTGATCGCAAAAACACCAGCTTTAACCACCGCAACGGCATGCAGTAAAGCGCTCACTGGGGTAGGGGCCACCATAGCCGCCGGTAGCCATTTGTGTACAGGCATCACTGCAGCCTTGCCAATACCGAATACAAACAAGGCCAGAAGTAACCCTATTTCTGGGTCATTCAACTTACCGGCGAGGATCCCGCCTGTAGTAAAGTCGCCCGTTCCTGCCACGGTATAAGTCCAGATGATTGCAGGAAGGAACAAACCAATAGATGTACTGAGTAAAACACCCAGATAAATTCTTGCCGAACGTATTGTAGCTGCATCGCCTTTGTGTGCAACCAGAGGGTATGTCGAGAGTGTTAATAGTTCGTAGAATAAAAATAGAGTGAATAGATTCCCAGCGAAAGCAACACCAATAGTGGCTGAAAGAGCTAGCGCGAAGCATACAAAAAATCTAGTTTGGTTTTTCTCTTTATTACCGCGCATGTAGCCAACGGAATATATCGAGTTGATTAGCCAAAGTCCGGATGCCAATGCCGCGAATAACATGCCCAGAGGTTCAACAGTAAAGGCAATGTTGAGCCCTGGCATGACCTCGCTAACCTCTATAGAGGGGCGTCCTCCATCCATAAGGATCGGAAGTAGTCCCCATACCACCCAGATTAATGAAACAGACGTAATAGCCGTTGCAGCTTCGCGAATATTAGGGCCTATACGCCCAGCAAGGGAAATAGCCAGAGCTCCTACTATTGGAAGGCCAATGGCTACTAATATGGTCGTTTCTGGTGTCATTGTGAACCCTCCAAGAGAAGGGCTGCAGCACTATTTGCGAGTTCTAATGGAACCTGTGGAAACAGTCCGAAGTATATATTGAGTAGTGCAATAAAACCGGTAACTAATAACATTTGTACTGGTGCTTCAGATGTTGGGCCTTCTCCGTCGACAGGAACTTGGAAGTAAAGTGCTTCAACGATGCGCCAAACATAAACCACCGCCATCAAGGAACTGACGAGAATAATTGCTACTAGCCCCCAACCCCAAGGTCCGCTTTCCAAAGCTGCGGTAATAAGTAGCCATTTACTAATAAATCCCGCAGTACCAGGCACGCCGATTAAGCTCAAACCACACACAACAAAAGCAGCACAAGTCCAAGGCATACGGGCTGCAGCACCACCGAGTTGATTTAGGCGCAAGTCGCGATACTTATAAGCTAGACAAGCAACCGCGAGGAACAAGCCTCCTTTTGCCAGCGCATGGTTGAACAGATGCATCGCGCTGGCGCTGAGTCCGGCCATGCTGACAAAGCTAGCACCAAGCAAAATATAGCCTATTTGTGCAATAGATGATGAAGCAAGCAGTCTTTTAAGATGTCCTTCGAACATCGCGACTGCGGAGGCAATAAGTATTCCGAGAATGGCCAATGGCATCGCAAACAATGCGAACTGAATTTCGTGATCCTCAAGCGTGGCCTGAAATACCATATAGTCAAATCGGATCAGTACATACAGTGCAACCTTGGTCGCGCAAGCAGCGAGAAACACCGTCACCATGTGCGGTGCGTGTGTATAGGCGTTTGGCACCCAAACATGCAAAGGAAACACTGCAGCTTTAAGAGCCAAACCAATAGTGATGAATCCAGCCGCGACTAGAACCGGATTTATATCGGTAACATCACCGAGGCGATCTTGTATATCAGCTAAGTTAAGTGTGCCGGTCATCATATAGATTAAACCCACACCAATCAGGTAGAAGGTTGCGCCTATAGTGCCCATCATTAGATATTTGAAAACGGCAGGAAGTGCGCGACGGTCTGGACCACCTGCTATTAATATGTAGCTGGCCAGCGATGAAATTTCCATGAAGACAAAAATATTGAAGGCATCTGCTGATACGACAATACCCACAAGTCCAGATAGAACCAGTAACCATGCTGAGTAGAATAGTGGCTGACGTTCAGATTCAATCTGTTGATCAATGCTTGATCTGGCTGCCAACAAGGCTGTAGCGCCGGCACCGGTGATCACCAGTAATAACAATGCACTAAACGCATCTACCGACAAGGCAATACCATAAGGTGCAGGCCAGCCCCCCATGGCGTACTCGAGGGTTTGACCGTCTAAAACAGCTAAGGCAAGCGTCAGAGCGATGGCAAAACTCACCAAAGCCGCGGCAGTTGCCCCCGCCCATGCCAGACCTCGTGGTTGTAATAAGACAATAAGTGGTGCCGATAACATCGGTACCACAACTTGTAAAGCAGGAAGGTGTGCTAATAAGTCCATAGTAGTTAGTCGGCGTCCAAAATTTCGTTTTCTTCTATCGTGCCGTAACATTCACTGATACGTACCACAATGGCCAGTCCCAATGCGAGGGTAGATACTCCCACAACGATGGCTGTTAGGATCAGTACTTGTGGTACTGGGTTTGAAAATATTTGATCTTCTACACCGCTTTGTATGATGGGGGCTGTCCCGCCTTCTACCTTGTCCATAGTAATATACATAAGGAATACAGCAGATTGAAATATGGATAATCCAATTAGTTTTTTTATCAAATTGATTTTGCTAATCACGGCATACAGTCCCACCGTTAAAATGATAGCAAATACCCAATAATTGAAGTATCCCAGTAGTTCCAATAGTTTCATGACAATCTCTCACGGGCAGCGAACGCATGGAAAATGGCTAGAAGTGCACCACAAACCGCCATACCAACGCCGGCCTCGATAATTAATATACCCAGCTGTTGCCCAAACACAGGGTCAGCGGCTAGTACTGAATAATCTAGAAACGCTCCTCCCATCAACATGCAAGCCACACCCACGCCGCCATATAGCAATGCACCGCCTATAACCATACCCAACAGCACCCCGCGAGGTATTGCGCGCAACGCTTCGGATTCGCCTTCGAGCAGCGCGTAAAGGATTACGCCTGTGGCAATAATTGCACCAGCTTGGAATCCTCCGCCCGGGCCATATTCGCCATGGAATTGTACATAAAGACCAAATAACACGATAAACGGGATCAGCAGTCGGCCGACTACTTGGGGGATCAGATGGTGGCGTAGACCACTACTTTTTTTAGTCACAGGCTGACTTTTTCGTGGAGGGCTCACACCAAGGATGAATAAAACCCCGATACAAGCAGCGAAAACAACAAACACCTCGCCCAGCGTGTCATAGCCTCGAAAGCTGCCAAGGATTGCGGTGACCACATTGGGAATATCGATATACTCAGGCGTTTTTTCTAGATACCAAGGCGCTAGATGTTGATGCACTGGGGCATCAGGGTCGCCGAGCCGTGGTTTGTCGAAAGTGGCGTATATGATTAACAATGCCAGAACGCTCACAGTACCTAGAGCTACCCACCGACCTCCCTCTCGAGCTTTTTCCTGATCACCAGTCAGCTCCAATGCACAAAGGAAGATTACCGTTGTCACTCCAGCACCCACCGCGGCTTCTGTGAGTGCTACATCAGCAGCGTCCAAAATAAAAAAGTTGGCCGCCATTAGTAAACTGAATATAGATGTCAGCATTACCGCGACAAACAGGTCGTCGGTGCGCACTATCGCAATAGCGGTAATGACGAGAAGGGTCAGTAGGAAAAGCGCAAAAATTAAGATCATTCTCCGGCCCCCTCTTTGGGTAAGTTGTTAGCCTTGGGTGCGTCGCTAGCGCTTCCATCGTCTGGCTTGAGACCGGATAATAGCGCGGCATTGGCCAGCGCATAGGTAGCGGTTGGGCCAGTCAGCAGCAAAAACAGCATAATAGCAAACAGTTTAATAGCGGCTAGGGACAAACCGGCTTGTAGAATCATACCAACAAAAATTAAGATAGTCGCCATGGTATCAGTAAGACTGGCGGCATGAATTCTGGTGTAAAAGTTTGGCAGGCGCAGGCCGCCTATGCCGCCGATCAACACGCAGGCACCACCTAGAACGAGTAGAATCCAACTCAGAATATCTAGCGCGACATCAATCATTTTCTGCCTCAGAATCAGATTTTCTTCGGGAACGATTTTGGAAAAAATTTAATACTGCAAGAATCCCAACCATATTGACCAGAGCGTAGGCCAATGCAAGATCAAGAAAATCAGGCCGACCGTAAAGAAATGCAATGACGGACAGTAACAAAACGGTCTTGGTACCAAACACATTGACTGCCAGTACGCGATCGTAAACGCTTGGCCCTTTAAGTGCTCTCACTAGGGCCAATACCATGGTCACCAAAATGGCTATAGAGACAACAATATACATAATTAGCGGGGCTCCAGAGCTGCTACTCGACGATTCGCTTCGCCTTTTTGTAATTCTCTTGCACTTTCACTGGTCAGGCAATGAATCAATACTTTCCCCTCGTGTAAATCCAACGTGACGGTTCCCGGAGACAGGGTAATGGAATTGCCAAAAATTACTTGGCCCACGTCCGTTCTGGCTTCCGCTTCAAGCACAACCACGGTGGGGCTTATAGGCATAGAGGGTTTCAGGATCAGCTTGGCTACGTCCAGACTCGAAATAATAATCTCTCGCAGCAGCCACAACCAATAGCCAGGCAGGCGAGGCATAAGTCTAAGCAAATCTGTATGATGCCGGAAAAAGCCCATACGATGTGCCAAGTAAACGCTGAGTAAGCAGGACAAAGCCCCCAAACTCATGACCAGTGGTTTGTAGAGTCCCGACCACAGAAGCCAAGATATTGCTAAAATAAGCAGAAGTAGCAAAACAGACGAGAGTCTTGTTTCGCCGCGTTGAAACGTATGCTGGGCTTGAGTTAAGTTCATAGTTTGCAGGGGTAGTTTTTCAGTAATGATTTATAGACGACTTCCATCGCCGGTTCATTTTCTTCGCTGCTATCTGTTTGGGCTGCTAGATCGGCGACGATAACGTTAACTACATCGCGCAATGGCAGCGGATCTCCGAGGCAAAAACCGGCTAGGTCTGCTGCTCTGGAACGGTCTAAACGGTTTGGCATACGAGTGCGAATCGCGCGTTCCGTGAAGGTCTCCTTACTTGCAAGGGCACTTTCGGCATTTAGCATGACTCTTGCATCGGTTGCTATTGCACCATCGATAAAGCCTTGAATATAGCGGACACAATACTGACCATCAACGCTTTCTGGTTCAGAGTTAAACAGTGCGCAGTGCGATGAAAGTTCTTGAGCCGTCAGTACTTCTACTGCCTTAGCTGGTGATACTGACAACAATTGAACGGCCAAGAAAGCGAAAACCATGAAGGGGAAACTATTTTTTAACATATAAATCCTTTTTCTCTAGTGATTTAACTTTATCCAATTAACCATAGTTTCTCTAATGATTTAACTTTATCCAATTAACCATAGTATTAAAAGTCGATTTTAGTTGTTTTTTCATCAATAAAAAATTGATAATGTATTTTGAGAAGATAAACATTAGATGAGAGAAAAGTACATTAGGGAATCATATGGTAAAGCTTAATTATCATCACTTGCAGTATTTTCATGCGATAGCGACACATGGCAGTATCGCTCAGGCATCAAAAGTCATGCATATTACGCCACAAACGCTTAGTGCTCAGTTAAACTTATTAGAAGTTCAATTAGGATATAGTTTGTTTGACCGAAAAGGTAAGCGTTTGGTGCTTAATGATATGGGTCACATCACACTGAGCTACGCACAGGAAATATTCAGTTTAGGAGATGAACTGATTCATTCATTGAAAAATCATTCAACTGACTTTTTTTTTCGTTTTTCCATCGGAGTCACTGATGTCATCGCGAAAGTGTTTTCATTTAATTTATTAAAAGCAGTCTACACGATGGACGACTCTATTAAGTTAGTGTGTAAAGAAGCGAGCTTGGACGTATTACTTGGAGAATTAGCGCTAAATAAACTTGATGCTGTTTTAAGTGATACATCATTGCCAACAGGTTCTTCGTTAAAAGCATACAGTCACCTCGTAGGTAAATCCGGTATTAGTTTTTTTGCTCATGAAAATCTTGCTAAAACGTTAGCTGTTAACTTTCCACACTCTCTTGACGGTAATCCATTTTTTACGGCAGGAGAAGGATCTAATCAGCATCTGAGTGTACTTTCTTGGTTTAATGAACTAAATATATCACCCCAAATAATAGGTGAATTTGACGACTCAGTGTTGGCCAAATATTTTGGGCAAGCAGGGTACGGTGTTTTTTGCGCGCCAACTATCATTGAAAATCATGTTATAGAACAATTTGATGTTGAAATTATTGGAAGAACAACGGAAATTACTGAGCATTATTATTTAATATCGCCTGAGCGAAAGATCAAACATCCCGCCGTTCAGCATTTATTAACTGAAGGAAAAAAACTGTTTAATCAGCCTATAGTTTAAGATCTTTAGTGAGACCCCTGACATCGTCGTTGCTACTGATTAAATTGGCTATAGGAAATATCGTTTTATTATCATTTCTTTTGTAATAATGATCGGACAGTGGTTTCAATATGATTGAGAAACTTAGTCGCGAGCTAGGTTTACCGTTTTGATTTAGACTAAACAAACCAATGAGAATTCATCGACAATTATTTTATCGGTAAACGTACAAGCCACGTTCTCCACCATACATCAAGGTATGTGCCGACAATATTGATACACCTAGCTTTGACATAACCAAGTGTTTAATCGCTTCATTTATTATTAGCTCAACTCGTTACTGTCCAAAAGTGGGTTTGGGGGCGTAAATCATTTATGTCCCATTCTTTGTTAGTGCTTTCCCCGCTGTGTCAGGATAGTTGTCGCCTCAATTAATTTACAAATAAACAGGGAGCGGTAAGTTAAAGCAACTATCTTGAATAGTTCCATGAAAAATCCTAATCTAAAATTTACTACTGGGTTGAAATTGAAACTTGTTTATGTCCATCAATGACTTAGGGTGATTTGTCTAAGCCGTATGAGCTAAACTCAATCTCGATACGGTTAAGCCATTTGAATTGGGCGTTTACACGTATTAATTTATAAAATAGGTGTTACAGGTTGATATTAGCTGAAATATTGATTCCCGAATAGAGTGCAAAATAATCCTTTCGCTTTTAGCCCGTAATCACTTAAGTAATATGTAAAATACGAGTTTTAGGACGTCTTTTGCTTGAGCTGTGTTTTGGTTGGTTGTTCTGCGTGTTAGATACAATATGTTAAATAGATCCGTAATCAGTAGCGCTTAGATGGTATTACATAACATCCGTTATACGTTGTGATATTAGCTTTTAGCTGATGGCCAAATCAACTGTATCACTATAAACAAGCCTATAGTTAAGCTGGAAATATGTTTAATGTCATTAAACATAGGTCTGTCCGACTCGATGAATAACCGCTATATTTCTTAAATAACAAATATCCTCTTTATGTTCAATAGTCCGCATATCGACGATTTTATCTCAAGTGTGGATCAGCGAAATACCTTTCATTCGCCTATACTCTGTAACCGTACTGAAAAATTACTGGGTATTTAATAAATATGTATAAGTAACATTACCTTACGGAATCTAATCCCACTAGCCAAAACGGAGTGACTATCCTCATAAAAGGTCGCGATCTAGACATGGGAACTGTCGCTGATAAATATTAATGTTCCAATGATTATAAAAGGACAATGTAATGGCATGAATAATGCCAATAAAATCTCACGACCTATTTGTAAGTATCTTATAGGAGGATCGATGTTGTTGTGTAGCGTCTCGTCTTGCTGCTTTTATCGGTAATTAATGTTCAATTCACAAATTAAGAGAGACGATCATGAAGTTAATAAATAAAAAATTGCTTGCTGTTGTAGTCAGTTCACTGTTGGCAACCGGTGCGTGGGCTGGACCTCCAGGGGGAAATACAAATGGCAGTACAACTACCACAATATCGGCCAGTGTTATTGGTGCTGATTTATGTTTGGCTTCGGCGGCTGCAGGCGCAAGTTATATAGATGGTGGCGCTTCGGCAAAATCTATGGCACTTGCCAGCTCTGCTTTGGCTGTCACTTATACCGGAGATGTGACACTTGATCTCACTCGGCACGGTAAAAATGGTGCTGTACACCAGCTCGAACTAACAGCGAACATGGGGAATGGGACCCTTTTTGTCCAAGTTGCTACGGCGAATGCGTTGGTAGCGTCAGCTGCTGAAGCCGATAGCTCGGCCCAAGCAGTTGCTGCTTCGAGGCTGATTGCGGAAGCCCTTGCAACCCTATTCCAGGGGATTAATTTTGATATTGATCTCGTCGTAACCGATATCACGGTTGTGGCAGGCTCAGAAGCTGAAGTAACGGCAATTGCAGATAGCAGATCGTCTGCGGAGAGCTTGGCAACTGCTGAGTCTGAAGCTGCTGCAAGTGGCGACGGCTCAGCGGAAGCATCTGCACTAGCGACCGGTGTTTCAGGAAGTGGCTCTTCATTCTATGTGCAGGGCGCGAATATCGAAGCGTTCAAGACACAACTGAATTTGGCAAGTGCAGCTTTTGTCGACGTTCAGACTGGTGTGCTTGCTCAGACATTTGCTAATGCGATTGCTACATCATTAGTAGTAGCAATAGCGGAGTCTTCGGCAGCGGCTGAAGCAGAAAGTAGTTTGAGCTTTGTGTATGACCTGCCAATTATCGGCTCGGGTTCCTTGCCTATTGTGACAGACTACGCCAGTGCCACTGCTGCAGCAAAAAAGATTATTGAGGCAACAGAAAAGATTACAGCTCAGGCGAAAGCATTGGCTGAATCCTCCGCTAGTATCCTAGCAAATTCTGTCGTCAGTTCGAGTTTGTCGGTTCAGTTTGAGAATTTGCCGGGAACGGAAGACTTGCTGGAGGCAACTGCAGTAGGTGCCCTTGTACTCGATTGTTCTCAAGTGTCAGCCAGTGCGAGTGCCCAGACCGATGCTTTGTAGCGTGAGTCTAGCTCAGGTTCAATTTTGACATTCTCTCGAGCAAGAATACATAGTATTCACAATAAAAAGGAGTCAATAGGCTTGAAGAGGAGATCTTGCTTGAAGGACAGTAGCGGACCACCCAATCAGTGATTGGGTGGTTTTTTTTCTGATATATTGTTCGGCCAGTAGCTAACCCCCTTAACAGACCGGTAGGGGGAGTAATTGAGGGCAGCCAGTGCGCCCAGGTCATTAATTTGTGTTTTCAGTGATAGTTTGTTTCTGGGTAGCGTCATCTGGTTTTCGATTTGCCCCCAGCTTTCTTTGTTTAGGAAAGCTCAAGCTTTATAGTTTGTAACACAGAAGTCATCGAACTGAGCAGAACGCATGTTATAGCTAATGAAGTGAGGATGTCAGCTAAATATTTTCACTTCCCCAACAAAATCTTATGAGTATCACTATCGGCTAGTTCAATAAGTCTAACGCGACTATGTCCAGGTACGTCTTAGAGTGATCGCTCTAAGCCGTTATTGTCGGGTAGACGACACTTGTTGCCAAGTGCCGTCCCCCTAAGAACCCAGCGTGCAACTTTCACTGCACTAGGCTCAAGCCTCCACAAAAGTATCGTTTGATACCCAGCAACTTATAAAGCAGTGAGAGTAGGTTCATTCCAAGCGTTACGAGCTTGCCTTTTCGATTTTCTCCTAGCCAAGTATTCTTGGTGTTGAGGATCGAATGGTATAGCCGCACTTCGAATTTTCACATGCCTCTCAATAGGCACTTTGGCTATTTGGAATAGATTGAATTGGCAATCCATATCCTTGACCTTCTGCCAACCGTGAAATTACCATTGGCCTTTTCGGTTGATGAAGTATTTAAGGGCTACCCAAGTCTTAGACTTTGTTGGGTGACGCCTTACTGCCCAGTGCCATAACGAATAGAATAGTTTGTGCCCAACATACCCGAATACTTGTTTAGCAACGCAATGTCGATAATAATTCGCCCACCCCCTTAGTTTTGGATTTATCAGTTTGATAAGATCGTTAACAGGGATGGTTGCGTGCTTTTTGATGAGTTCGCGCAGGTTACTTAAGAACAACAATGTGTTGGATTTACTCGGTTTAATGAGCAATTTTCCTTTGTACTTCCTATGATTGAACCCTAAGAAGTCAAAACCATTGCTGATGTGGGTAATATGCGTTTTCTCTTCGGAGAGTGTTAAGCCTCTTTCCGCTAAGAAATCAGCGATCAACGGTTTGATATCGTTCTCGAGCACTTCCTTTGACGCGCAGGTGACGACGAAATCGTCGGCGTATCCAATAAAGTTGGCTCTGGCACCCTTTTTGAGTGCTGTAGACTTTATGCGCTGTTCAAGTCCAGCAAGAGTCATTAGCATCAAGGTGGGGGATATAACTCCTCCTTGTGGCGTGCCCTCATCAGTACGATAAAACAGCCCTTTGTCCATAAAACCAGACTTTAACCATTGTTCCAACATACGTTTATCGATGGCGATGTTATCAATTAGCCATTGATGCCCGATTTTGTCGAAGCAGGATTTGATGTCTCCCTCAAGAACCCATTGCGCTGATTTCTTTTGAACCAAGCATTTGAAGCACTGATCGACTGCGTCAGCAGTGCTACGATTGGGTCTAAATCCATAGCTGTTAGGGTCGGCAAGCGTCTCCGATATAGGCTCTAATGCAAGAAGGTGGAGCGCTTGTTGTGCTCTGTCTATCATGCATGGGATACCAAGAGGTCTAAGTTTGCCATTCTTTTTGGGGATATAGATACGCTTGAGTGGTTTGGCTTGATATGCCTTCCTGCTCAATTGATTTACTGCTTTCATGCGGCGGGTATCTGTATTCCAGATAACACCGTCTATTCCAGGCGTTTTACTGCCTTTATTTTGTGATACACGCTTAACAGCAAGAAGTTTTGCTGAACGCGAGTGAGTCAGTATCCACTGCAACGCTTTCGCTTTACCATGTTTCCTTTCTCGTGTTGCCTTTGCAATACGCATCTGAAGCTTTAATACAGGCGGTTCAACGGATTTCCAGTCTATTGACTGCCATTGAGCGCTGTCAGGAGAGGCACTAATTTCTGTTGAAATCATCATTTGCGTTTCTCCTTGAATAAAGTTCTTCAAATTATCTTGCAACGGAAGACCAGTCGGAAGTGGGCTCACTTTCGTGACCAGACACAAGTCTGTATCTGCATCGTTACAATGCAGCCTTTGCTTTTTCCAACCTCCTATACCCACATCACTATCGGCCAAATCAGCTTTCCCAAAGGGAGCGATATGGGCTTACCGTGTTCCGTATGTCGCGCAATGTCAGGTTAGATGCCCGCTATAGTGCGAAGAGCTTAACGATCACGAAAGAGCATGGGGCAATCTCTTTCCAACTCTCATGCCTTTTGGCTACAGCGTATTAACCACTTCCGCTGTTTCATCACATAACGCACCTTGCGCGGATTCACTTATGTTCATCATACTGACTGCCTAGCACTCACCCGATTTGTGGTTATCAGGAGGATCGTTCTCTCACGATTTAGATCCCGATTGGTCTATAACCAATCTTCATTACATTGTCAGAGCCGCTACTTTATTCAGGCTCCTAGGTTCATCTGGTGATACAGATGGTTCACTCAAAAGCGGTGAACAGCGCTTCATACGACCTCACGTCGCACGCCCCAAAGTTGTTTATCGGCGTCTCAAGCTTGACCTACATTTTGTAATGGGTGAAAGTAGCTACATAAATCGGATCGATTCAGAGTTTGGATGTCAGCATGAATGAAGACGCATGCAAATATACAAAGACCATGGTGCAGAGAACCTATCTTGCCTACGTCATACGAGCTTGAATATGCTTCGAGCAGAGCGAACCAAGTTAAGCATTGTAGGAAAAAAAGCGATGTATGATGAACACATCAATGCTACAGGCGGTATTAAGTGCTGGTTTTAGTCAGATGGTGAAAAATTAGGCATTCATGCGGTCGCCATGCGGTGGCATGGTCAATGATGTTCCCTACATCATTGTGACATTTCCCATATCCATATAGGTCAGATGTGCGAGAAAGGCCATGGTCAGCTCACATCATTTTCTTCAACGGCCTCAAGTTCAGAGTTGAATTTATCCATTTACAGGCACTAACTCATTTTGAACATAAACATTTTAGAGAAGCCAGTGTTTCAGTTTACTTTTATAAAAGTTTACTCTTACCCGATTGAGTTTCAGGAGCCTTCGACATAATAAGCTGAAAAAATTTGCCTCAGAAATCGAACAATCGTCGATTCGTGGAAACATAAAAAAGGTTCACCCTAATTAGAGGTGAACCTTTTTCTTACTTAGCTTACTTAGCGATAGTGCCTGGTAGTAACTCAAATGCCATAGTGAAGTTAACTAATGAAGCCATTAACTCATCTATTGCCTTGCGGTCACCATCAATTTTAACTTTACCAGCTTTAATTTTCTCATCAAAACTTTTTGCGCCCATCATCACATCGTTTAATTCAGCACGATCAATAGTAAGGGTCAAGTCAGCTTTGTCAGAATTAACACCCTGGATATTAGTTAGTGCAGAATGACTTAACTCGACAAGGTATTTCTCGCCATTATCAGGGGTAACCAAATTAATAATAAAGTGTTTACCTGCTGATTTTTCAGTATCAAGACGCACACCAAGGAAATCAAGCCATAATCCAGTAGACATACCTCTGATCATATCAGGACCTGAAGACTTTGGAGAGCTACCTGTAGGCATGCCATTACGAAGCTCATAGGCTGCAGCAAGAAAGCTGTTTCGAACACTCGGACTTTCTTTTTGATAACCAATTTGTTCAAACACATCGGCTAGTAAATCTTTCGCCTGTTGGTTCTTAGGTTCTGCATAGACTAACTTGTTAAGGATTTCAGTTGCATGAAAATACTTACCTTGGTCAAACAACTGCTTTCCTTTAGTGATAATCTTAGCGCTACCGCCCATCATCTCAACATATAAAGGTGCAGAGTCTTCAGGTGACAAAGGCATTAAGGTCGCAGGGTTTGCATCCCAATAACCTAAATAGCGATTCAATACTGCGCGGCTATTGTGCTCTTCAGAACCATGATAGCTGTGTGCAGACCATTGTTGACGTAGGCTTTCAGGAAGCTTATAAACATTATGAATTTGATTAACTGTCACACCTTGGTTGGCCAAATGTAGCACCTGGTTATTTAGGTGGGCATAGGTATCACGTTGGGTACGCATTATTTCTTGAATACGTTCGTTACCCCAACGAGGCCAAGAGTGTGAAGCAAACATGACTTCGGCATCTTGTCCAAATTTATACAAAGAGACGTTAATTTGCTTAGACCATTCCAATGCATCACGTACTAATGCGCCACGTAAGGTATAAATATTGTGGATAGTACCAGTAATATTTTCTGCAGCCCAAAATGCTTTCATATCTGGGAACCAAGTGTTCATTTCTGCAGGGGCTTCTGTCCCTGGCGTGCTTTGGAACACCATCTTAACGCCATCAATTGTCATATCAGTGAAATCTTGCTTAATAGTCACGTTAGGCTCAATTAAGCCTAAATTACCCGCGGCAGTATTTTTACCGATAGACTGATCGACGTGTCCATACGGACTGCGCGGTAACAATACACCATATTGGAAGAACATACGGCGAGTCATAGCATTACCCGCCATCACATTCTCAGCAATTGCATGGTGCATGAAACCCTCAGGGGCAATAATTTTAACCTTACCACTCTGTACATCTTCTTCATTCACAACACCACGAACACCACCAAAATGGTCCGCATGAGAATGCGAATATACGACAGCAACAACTGGACGCTCACCCAATTGCTCATTAATAAACTTTAGCGCTGCAGCAGCGGTTTCTTTAGCTGTTAACGGGTCAAATACAATCCAGCCTGTATCGCCTTTAATAAAACTAATGTTCGCTAAGTCATAACCACGGACTTGGTATATTTTGCCTGGAAGCACTTCATATAAACCATAAGCCATATTCAATACAGCTTGACGTTGTAACGATGGATTGATTGTATCGAAGGTTTTACCTTCATCAAGTAACCAGTCGTAGCTGCCCATATCCCAAGCAACGTTGCCTGCTTCAGCCATGATTTGCTTATAATCAGGTGCAGCTATAAAGCCTTTTTGAGCTTCATCAAAATCACGCTTATCTTCAAACGGAAGTGTTTTACGTAATCCATTTTGCAATTCTATGGTGAACTTCGAAGGCGCTTTTCCTTTTTCATCAAAATGCTTAGTAGGGTCACTTTTTATAACGGCCCCGCCACCTGCAGCCATAACAGAAGATACGGATAAGCCCATAACCGCTGATACAACTATTACATTAATTAGTTTTCTATTCATAAAAATACTTCCTCAAATGTTAAATATATCTTGAATTAGTTGGAGAGGTAGAGATAGAGATAGAGATAAATTACTCTAACTATTGAGCTAAATTTTTTATAAAACTTATGACCAACAATTAACTCACATATTTATAGTGTAAAAATTGAGATTTATAAAGGGGTGGGTAAAATCAGGGCAACCGCATTAGTGTTTAATTTTTACACATCTCGCTAAATCCCGCTTTTAAAACAGCCTCTAAGAAGGTTGGTTTCATCCATGCTCGTTTGCGTTTTGCACTGATTGATCCACAGGACGATAGTAACTACCAAGAAATATTTGTGGAGATAGCTGAGCGTGAGAAAGGTAATACATATGATTTTAATGTTGAGCCAAGATTTAAGTATACGAAATCAACAAATATAAATTGGTTTATAACCAGGGCTAGTTCGCAAATGATTTTTTAAGCATAAGCAGTTTATTAAACGTTCTAGATTTAAAGTAAATCAACTGAAAGTAACATGTCTTTAAGCGATAAAAATTCATCGCTGAAGCATGCTGTTCAAAAAATAGGGCACTCATGCGGTTGCCCTGACCTCGTAGCACTCGCGTTTTGAAAATTATAAAAGGTGATCGAAACTCAAATAGAAGGGGGTTATGTTGTTACTTCAAAAAATGGCTATGTATTGTTTTATTAAGGGGGGGTGGGCTAGTGCGTCAGCCTCAGCCTTACTCTGGCTTTCAAAATCGTCGCAACCTACTATGATCACAATGCATATCAGAACCAGAAAAGTTCTGGGCAACATATTATTAGATGGACGGTTTATCATCTGAAATACCACCTTTTATGGGGCATTGAGGGTTTCTGATTTCTCGACCCTTAATTGCCATATCGCTTCTCCCGGATATAGACCATAAACCAGTTTTCGTGTTCCGCCGGTTGGATTTTGATTGGTGTCACCTTCGTTATATATGGGAAAAGTTCTTAAAAGCTTTTGTTCTTCCATCTTGAAGGTATCGTGTCCCATATATCCTTTAAAATTCTCATCCCTTTCTAGTATTTCAGGGAAATTGATCATTGACAGGCTTTTGTCTTTATTTGAGGCAAATCCCAATACTGTTCCATAACTTCCGGAACCCGACGAAATTGTGATGATGTAGATTTCATCAAAACCGTTACCGTCAAGGTCGGCTACAAATACTTCTGAAATAGGATCCCTGTCTTGGTATATTGCCGGATAATTGTGCTCAAAGTCCTTGGTACTGATTTCGATAGTGCTAAGGCTCTGACCGGCCGGGTGGGTTTCCGATATGATGATCGCTTTACCCGTCTTTGTCTTATACGTTTTGGGGGCATCGGATGAGTCAGACTTGTTATCGGAGCAGGATATCAAACCGATTGTTGAAACAAACATTGCGATAACAAATAATATGCTTAGAGACAGATCTTCCTTTTTTCGTCCCGTGATGCTCATTTTATTCCCCGCTCTGCATTGAAATAATCTACTTAAGAATATAGGAAGAAAAAAGCCTTTTGCCAAAAAACTGTTGATTTGAGGCTCTGTTCCATTTCAGTGTTGGCTTTACGTAATTGCTTCATAAGACGAGCTTTATTTTTGTAAGATTCTTTGTTTTCCATGGATATAAACCATTAGAACTTCTCCCTCAACTAGGGAGAAGTTCAGCCATGAATTCAGCAATTTTTAGCTCTGGAATTTATTTTCTTAGTTAAAAAAGCTGAATAAAAAATAACTCATGGCGGATTTCGAACCTGTTTTCATTCGAGCCCTTCAGGACAAACCACAAAAACTAGCGTTTATGATCGATCCAGTTTCAAAGTCTTGATTACGTTACAATATCAAGTTGCACTATGACAAATAATTGTGCGTTTATATTAAAGTTTGATCTTGTAGTGGTTCAGTAGTTTTGACCAGGCATTTGTAGGTAATTGGGATACTAGAAGTTATCTGAAAACCAAACTTTGTCCGATCTTTGTAACACGGAAATGTCCATAAATGCGTTACATGCCTTGCTTGAAAATGGATAAATTCAGCTTTGAACTTGAGGCCGTTGAAGAAAATAGCGTGAGCTGGCCATGGATGGCCCGCTAGCTTTCGCGGTACAGGATGTACCATCGGAAGCGTTAGCATTTTCGAATAAGGCTGAGGCCGAAGTCAAGTGCGGTCAAAAGCTAGATCAATCCCCATGGCGACCTTTTCGCTTTTCAGAAAATGTTGCGGGGCGGCTGGGAGTTCCAAGAGGGAACAGCCGTTGGTTTCCTCTTGGTCTGGTGTGGGCGAAGCGCCACGACGTTAGTGGCCGCAGGCCATATCTTAAACACACTTTTGTCCAGAAACGAGCTAGTCGTGATCTGCCTTTATCACTACGAGCAAACATTGATCTTGTTGAATTGACTTTGTCTGCCAAACATATCGATGAAAGGCTTATGCTTATTGTCTCTGAACAGAAAGCATTCATCATCGCAAGTAGTGCTAACCTATTTAAGCTACTATTGATTAAAACCACAGCCTGATCAAAATCACAGCCGGACTTAAACCACAGCAGGCTATAATTGTTAGTTTAAATGTTAGTATTATTTTTACTCAGTAGCGTTAGCTGTTCACTCTTTTTAGCAGGAACACCGTCATGGCATTTAATGATTTATTTAGGCTCAGTTCTCATGCGGTGATCACCAATGATGATGGGCAAGTTCTATTATTAAAAGCCAATTACGGCGATAAGCATTGGGGGTTACCGGGCGGTGGACTTGACCCTAATGAAACCATCCATCAAGCATTACAGCGGGAATGCCAAGAAGAATTGGGTTGTTCAGTTACGGTCAATTATCTGTCTGGGGTCTATTTTCACAGTGCGTATCAATCACAAGCATTTATTTTTCGCTGCGAGCTACCACAAGGATCGAAAATACACTTAAGTGATGAACACAGTGAGTACGCTTACGTTGCTGTTACTGAATTATCGACGATTCAGCAACAGCGAGTAAACCAATGTTTAGCGTTCAGTGGTGTGGTTTGCAGTGCGGCTTTCTAACGCGGCTTTATGCCATGTTGTTAGCATTTGCATAATATCAACAGAGTCGCTGAGCTGTACCAAAGGTCTAGGTACTGTGTATTGTTTAGTTTCTAATGCGTTAAGCACCGCTTCTACTTGATAGTAAAAGCCATTGCCTTTGGCTTCAACGTTTACTAGTTCAGCTTGTTGCTCATATAACCTAACGGTAAAGTGATTGTCTTGAGATTCTGGTAACCAAGGGTTTGAGGTGAACTCAATACTTCCTAAGCTGCCCAAGATAGTAAAGCCTGCGTGCAGACCATAGTCTTCAGCGGTGTGAAGATGACATTGCACCCCATTGATGTAACTGACGATGGCAGTCGATTCGCAAATATTACCGTCTTGACCACGTCTTCCGGTCGCTTCAATGTGGTATTGCTGGCTCTGCTCTGTGCCAAATTGCTGTTGCATCACTAACTGCATTAATGATGCTGGGTAACAACCTAGGTTAAACAATGCACCAAGGCTCGCGGGGTTAACAAACTGGCTAATGGCAGCGCAATATTGGCCGCGGATACTTTTTACTTCACCTATCACACCAGTGGCTAATGTTTTGCTTAGCTGTTGCATAAATGGATGAGCTAAGTACATTAAGCCTTCAAGAAAAAACACTTTGTTTTGTTTTACAGCATCCAGACTTTTTGCAGTTTTTGTCATGTCTACTGACAATGATTTTTCACATAAAATCGCTTTGCCAGCATTAGCCGCTTTTACCACGTATTCATGATGTAAGTGATTTGGCAGGGCAATGTATATAACATCGACTTCAGGGTTGTTGATTAACGCATCAAAATCAGTAAATTGATGTGGAATTTGATACTGGGTCGCAAACTCTGCCAATGCTGTGGTGTTGCGTCCTGCCACGCCATAAATTGTACTTTGACCTTGTGCTTTAATCGCATCGGCCATTACCCCAGAGATAAAACTGGTGCCTAATATTGCCCACTTAATTGATTCAGACATTGATTATCCCTCAGTCGTTAATAGTTGATAGTCAAATGCTTGCTTTAAATCGGTTAACGCCGATTTGATAAATGCCTGAGTATGTTCAGCTGCAAAGTGGGCATCAAATGCTGCTTGGTCATCATAACGTTCTCAAAACACAAATTGCTTAGGGTTGGTTTTATTTTGCAGAGCCATTGCAAGTGAGCAGCCTGGTTCGTTGTTCATATCTGCACAAAATTGACGGACAGCTGCGATTCCTTGTGCCAATGGCACTTGGTCTTTAATGTGAATTTCGGCGGTGATAAACACGCCTTGTTGATCCAGTTTGTTATCCATATCGACCCCTTAATAATAATGGGGCATCGTAAACCAGTTCTGCGTAAGGCAAAATGGCTTGATGGTGTTTACAGAAAACACTATAGGTTTATAATTAAGGCTGGTTTAATGAAGTATTAAGGACATTCGGTGGATAAATTAACCGCAATGCAGGTGTTTAGTCATGTGGCTGAGCAGGGCAACTATGGCACAGCTGCGCATAAATTTAATATCAGCCGGACTATGGTCAGTAAACACATTAATCAGTTAGAGGCCTACCTTGGGGTTAAGCTGATTAACCGTACTACTCGTCAACAAGAATTAACGGAATCGGGCCACGTTTATTACCAAGAATGCCAGACAATCTTGATGGCTATTGAGCAAGCTGAAAATACGCTGCAGTCGATGAATTCGACGCCCAAAGGCACCATTAGAATTAATGCGCCAGTTAGTTTTGGCAATATTGTGCTGGCACCGATAGTGAATCAATTTTTGCTGCAATATCCGCAAATTGATGTGGAGCTACGGCTTGATAATAATCTAATCGATCCCATGGTAGATCATGCTGATGTGGTGGTAAGGATTGGCACTCTTGATGACTCCGCGCTAATTGGCAGGCATATTATGAATTATGAAATGGTATTTTGTGCTTCACCTCACTACTTAGCTCAACACCCGCCAATAGTGTCAATTGACGATTTACCTCATCATGATTGTTTAGGCTTTAGCTATTCAAAAAGTGCTTCATTAGCGGGTGCCCATAGTCAGTTGTTTGGTAAACGCAGCTTTAGATTGTTGTCCAATAGTGGCTTGGTATTAATCCAAGCCGCGATAGATGGATTGGGTATTATTTTACAGCCACAGATAGTGGTGAAAGAGGCAATTCAAGCTGGATTGTTGACAAATGTCAGCGTATTAATACCTCCAGATGCGATGCCAATACACTTATTATATAAAGACAAAAATCTACCGTTAAAAACCCGGACCTTAATTGAATTTATTATTCACCAACTCGAATGATGAGATTTGTGCATTATGGACATCGCGCATTATGACTCGGCAATCATGCCTTTTAAGACGATATTGTCATAAGTGACAAAACCTAAAATTTCACCCGCTTCAATCACAGGTGCTTTGTTAATATTAAAGCGTTCAAATAGCCGTGCGGTATAGCGAACATCCATGTCAGCAGACAATGACAGCACTGGCTTTATCATAATTTCGTAAATATTGGTGCGTGCAGGAGACTTCTCTTTGGCTAACACTTTTCGGGCAATATCGCTCATCAGTACCATGCCATATTCGTCATGTTCATTGCGTTTATTCACCACTAAAATATTGACCTTTTTACTGATGGCCACTTGTATTGCTTCTGCTACTGTGTGTATTCCGTCAATCATAGCGTAATGGTTATTCATCACATCGCGATTGCGAATAGGGAGTTTGTTGCTCATATTTGATCCTCAATATCTTTACTCAATTTTTCAACTTGATGGGCAACACCAACCGCATCTTCAACATCAATTTGAATCGCAATTCCTTTGCCCGAATTGGTGTCAAATTCGCCGACTTGAGCAATCGTTTCTAAAATATGGCGGCTCATGTGTTCTTCTACCAGCCATAAAATAACATCACGTTGGACATCGAGTGTTAAGCCCATAAAGGTTTTCTTCTTTTCTAGACCTTCGCCGCGGGCATGATTAATGACAGTTGCACCTGTGGCTCCGGCAATACGCGCTGCATCGAGCACTTTGTCGGTGCAGTCGTCGTCGACAAAGGCAACAATTAATTTAAAGCGCATAGGTTACTCCTTAGTGGCTTTTCGTTTTGATAAATAATCAACCACTTGGGCGTAACCCATAACAGTGATCATTGGAAATAAGCTGGCAAAGGCAATTAAACCAAAACCATCAATTAATGGATTACGACCTTCGACATTGGTGGCGAGTCCAAGCCCTAACGCGGCCACAAGTGGTACCGTGACGGTAGAGGTGGTTACGCCTCCTGAGTCATAGGCCAATGGCACAATCATTTTAGGGGCGTAAAAGGTTTGGATCACCACCACCACGTAACCGGCCATAATGTAATAGTGGATGGGATCGCCTACCACAATACGAAAACAGCCTAAAGTAATACCGATAGACACCCCAAATGCCACCGACATTCGTAAGCCTTGAATTCCTATGGTGCCACCAGAGACTTGGTTGGCTTTGATTGCCACCGCAATTAATGACGGTTCTGCAATAGTGGTGCTAAAACCAATAGCTGCGGCAAATACATATACCCAAAAATAGTCTTGCCATATAAACGGTGCATTGCCGCCATCGGGATGCAAAAATTCGCTGGTGGTTAATTGATTTGCCATGCTTTCCCCAATAGGGAATAAAGCAAGTTGTAAACCAACTAAGAAAAAAGTAAGTCCAATAATGACATACACAAACCCGAGTAATACTTTACGCCATTGGCTAATAGGGCGTTTAAGCACGCCAAGTTGAAAGCCAAATAAAATCACCGCAATAGGGATGACATCACGGGCGGTAAGTAATAGGGTGGTCATCAATTCATTCAGCAAAAGAACTCCTTGTTCTATTAGCTATATCGATCACTGCAAAAACACCATGCCGTACAGCAACACAAAAATCATTGGACTCAGGCTTGCAAAAGCAATTAACCCAAAACCATCGATCATTGGGTTGCGACCCTTAATGACACTGGCTAGGCCAACCCCTAGGGCTGTCACTAAAGGCACTGTAATGGTCGATGTGGTGACGCCGCCAGAATCATAAGCTATGCCGATAATGTTGGCGGGCGCAAAGCTGGTGAGGATCATCACCAACACGTAACCACCAATAATAAGATAATGAATTGGCCATCCCTTAAGGATGCGGATCACGCCAAGCAGAATGGCCAAACCAACCGAAATGGCGACGGTTAATCGTAATCCCATGGCATAAGAGCTCATGGCTTGTTCATTTGACTCTATCGCGCCAGCGTTAGCGGCAACCTGTGCGGCTTCGTTTGCCACTGCCGTGAGGGCTGGCTCGGCTAATGTGGTGCCAAAACCTAAGGAGAAAGAGAATATGACTAACCAAAACACACTGCCTTTTCGCGCTAACGCTTGAGCTAGAGATTCGCCAATAGGAAATAAACCCATTTCTAAACCAAAGACAAAAAAGGTCAGTCCCAACACAATAAACACCACACCAACAAGAATAGAGCCCAGTTCTGCTGGCGCTTGATGCAGTACAAATATCTCAAAAAAACTGACGACTAAAATAATGGGAATAAGATCTTTAAAACTGCTGAGCATAGCATGGAGCAATTTTTCGATGGCTGACATCTTGTCTCCTGTATTGACCCTAGCTGGGATAAAAGATAAATGAGTCATATATTCAGTTTGCCTAATGATAGATATTTCACAACGTATTGTTTACAATAATGTTCATTAAGTTGATGTGGGTCATAAAATTGATTCAGACTGGCTTGAAAATTGTTAAAATAGACTGAGACCAATGCGCTGCTTAGCGGTAAATGGTTAGAGAGAAAGACTTAGGGATAAAAAATAAAAAGGATTTAGATGACGATGAAGACAATTTTACGCTTATCAATTGCAGCGGCTTTTATGACCCATGTTGCCTACGCTGTACCAACCGATATCGATGGTTTTTCACAAGCTTATCAACAGTACAATCTGTCTATTGACAGCAATAACAACCAAGATACGCTGAAGTATGCACAACAAACCTATGCATTAGGCCAAGTTAAATTTGGCAAGGACAGCCTTGACAGTGGCAAGTTAGCCATTAATTGGGCCAATGCCCTAGTGAATGAGTCAAAGAGAAATCATAATGGTCGTATTATTGAAGATGCCGCGACGCTCCAGGCACAAAAGTTATTTGAGTCAGCGTTGAGGGTATATCGCAATAATGTTGCTGATAATGATATCGCTCTGATTGATCCGTTAGTGGGGTTAGCTCAAACGACTGCAAATGACAAATATGCTAAAGATCTTTTATTTGAAGCTATCAGCGCCGCTGAAAAAGCGGATAATTTATTAACGGTTGCTGAAGTTAAACTCATTGCGTTCCATCGCTTATCGGGTACCGAGTATTATACGCGTACCGTGAGAAGTTTTGTCATGGATGCCAATGATATCTATGTCAATAAACTACCTGAAAATGCGATTAAACGCGTCAATTCAACCTATCTAGTTGGGGCACTTTATGCGGCAATGAACCGCCCAAATGATGCAACGCCGCTTTTACTTGAAGTGATTAAACAATATCAAGCATTGCCTTATAGTCATCCATATGAACTTCATGCCCATGCATTGTTAGTGACAC
This sequence comes from Shewanella sp. Actino-trap-3, assembly GCF_002836275.1. Lineage (NCBI taxonomy): Bacteria > Pseudomonadati > Pseudomonadota > Gammaproteobacteria > Alteromonadales > Shewanellaceae > Shewanella > Shewanella sp. Actino-trap-3. The sequence continues at coordinate 586,163 of NZ_PJCE01000001.1, forward strand.
TTTACGAACAACAAGGCAAAAGCAATAAAGCCACTGAGCATTGTGTTGCCATTGGTAAAATGACCCCATGGGATGACCAACAAGAACAAACGCCGTTATTTAGAAAACCACCTAATTACCCTCGGTCATATGCTAAAAGAGGTAAAGATGGTTGGGTGCAAGTTGAGTTTACGGTTGATGAACATGGCTTTGTTAAATCGCCTGAAATTATTGACTCCAAAGGCGGGTACCAGTTTGAAAGAGAATCGATAGAAGCATTAACGCAATGGCGTTATGCGCCTAAGTTTGTTGATGGCAAACCTACATCCGCAAAGTCGAAGGTACAGCTTGAGTTTACCCTAGGTTAATCATTTATCAGTTTGTATTGGTTAACCTAACCAATACAAACTGAGCATGCCTATAAACACAATAACTAAGGTCGTCTCAATCAGTAACTGGCTTTGTTGTAGCTGTTTTTTACCCTGTTTTAAAATAGTCACCAACTGGTTTTGTTTATAGATCCGGCATGATACTAATTCTGTTTGTGGATCAACAACTAATTGAAAACGGCATTTATTACCATTATTAAGCAAGACATCATGCATGCTTTGCAAACCAAAGTTGAACTTGCGTGACACCATCTTGCCATTAATAAATACCCGTTCTAGCCCGCACCAATTACTCGCTTGTAACTCAATATTGTCTTGATTGAGATGGTAAGTAAACTTAGTCATAATGCCGTCCTTATCGCATGATAGTTGCGAGCCCTGTGTGTAATCTAAGCAGAGCAATGTGACATTTTCCAGTATAGAAATATGAACAATTTACTAAATCAAGCTATCTAGTTGGCAAGCTTAATAATTTTTATTTTTTTAGGATTTGTTGCAAAAAAGGTTTTTGTCTACATTTCAACATTAGGTGTTTATGATAAATGACGCAGAGTATGGCAGAGTATACGGGCTAATATTTGGGCTAAAATGGCTAAAACTTGGGTGAAAATGGCTAAAAACACGGCCAAATATACAGCCAAAAGTGTGACTTTAGCAGCCAGCGTATTTTTAGGTTAGATAAGGTTTAGCAGATAAAATCGTGATCACTTACCTAAGGCAATAGGCATTCAATAGATCTTTCCAAGTAATAATCCCCACGATGGTGTTGTTGTCTAATACGGGTAAACAACCGATATCGTGGTCTAAAATCAGTTTGCTGGCTTGGTGGATGTCGCAATGGGGGGCAATGGTGAATGGATTGTGGGTCATGACTTGATGAACCCTTTTTTGCAGGGTTTCTGTGTCTCGAATTAACTCGGCTGCGGTCCCTATATTGGGACTGAGTGCACGTAAAAAGTCTCGATAAGACAATATGCCACTCAGTTGCTCATTATCAACCACCAGTAAGTGATGGAAGCTAACATTATCAAAAATTTCTTTGGCAAGTGTCAGTCTGTCATCCATATCTATGGTAACCACTCGAGTGGTCATGATGTCCGCGATGCAGATATGTTTGGCCGCATTATTCGTTAATGTCTCTGTCGACATTTCGGTAGACGTTGTCATAAGCGATCCTCCACGTATTTATTCTTTTATATCAGACAAATATAAATTTAACAATCATTTAACGCCTAATGACAACCACTTATTCAGGTTCGCAGCTTGTATTTGGTCAAGATGCAATTTTGTTTTCGGGTAAATGCCCCGCTAAGTATTTTTGATATTTAATCGGCTTTAATTGATGAATATCGACTAAGACTAAACCATCGATACAGTCACCAAATTCAGCATCAATACCAAAGTCGAGAAATTGCACGCCGTGGTTGTTACATAGCTCGCCATATTGCTTAAATAACGTCGGTACTGATACACCCATATTCGATAGCGTCCGTTTGAGTATTTTAAAATTCTCAGCATAGTCATCGCCATTAAATAGCTGGTGTAATTGATGCTGACGTTCGGTGGTGAATTGATATGAATTAAATGAAGTCGCTAAAACGTGTTTAGTGGCGAAATGATGTTGGTAAAAAAATACCAGCATCTCTTTGGCCGGTACCGGCAAGCTATCGCTTAGCGATACGGGGCCAAAGAGGTAACGATACTGCGGATTTTTAATTAAAAACGCACCAATACCTTGCCACAAATATTCTAAGCTACGGCGGCCCCAATATTTAGGCTGGACAAAACTGCGTCCAAGTTCGAGTCCTTGGTCAAAATAGGGTGCAAACGCATCGTGGTATTCAAATAGTGATTGGCTATACAGGGCATTTTTACCAATGGTTTCATGGAGTATTTTGGCACTGGCAAAACGGTATGCCCCGACAATCTCTAATTGGTCTTTATCCCATAACACTATGTGAAAATAGTGATTATCATACTTGTCGGTATCACGACGTTTACCGGTACCTTCGCCAACGGCTCTGAATGCGATTTCACGAAGCCGACCAATCTCACGCATAACTGCACTGCTTTGAGTATGCTTATACAAATAGATTTGTTTGTTGTCTTGGGTTTTGCCTAATAGTTCGCATTGTTGTAAAGCTTGTTGTAATTCACAGCGTTTTTCTGGATGGGCAATGGCATTTTGGGTGATAAATAATGGACTGCGATTTTTACCTATGCGGTATAAATGATTTTTAAGCAAATTCACTTTGGTTTTAAGCGGAAAATCTTGAGTGCTGACCACTTCTTTAGCGATCAGTTGGCCAATTCGCACCGGCATCACATGATCCATTTGTTTGAACATTTCTTTAATCAGTAATAGCGTTGCCAATGGCTTGTAAATCATTGAGGCGCCATAAAACGTAGCAGAGTTTTTTGCGTCAACGAACATCGGTAAAAGGGGGGCATTACAGGCGCGAGCCATTTTTAAAAAGCCGCTGTGCCAATGTAAGTCAGTAACCCCTGTTGGGCGTAAACGTGACACTTCACCCGATGGGAAAATCAATATCGCGCCTTCATTTTTAAGATGATGATGGATTTCATTTAAATGTTGTTTAGGTGTACCGCCAGTCATGTTACGTACTGGCAATAAAATGGAATGTAACGGTTTAATAGCCATTAACAGCTCGTTGGCGACCACCTTAATATCCGGACGAACTTGGCTAATTAATTTAATCAATGCTAATGCATCAAGTGACCCAATAGGGTGGTTAGCGTAAATCACCACTCGACCTTCAATCGGAATATTTTCCACTTCGTTATTGGGAACGCTGTAACTGAAATTGAAGCACGCTAAAATTTGCTCAACAAAATCGACACCGGATAAATGCGCGTGTTCGTTAGCTATGTCATTACACTGCTTTTCATGAAGCAAGTAACGTAACATGGCTTTAGTCGGCACGGCTAACCACGGCTTGTTATGCACATTTGGCAGGTTTTTTTCTACCACATTATCGACAGTAAATATCATATTTAAGCCTTATTTATGCAACGTGCTGTGTTTGGGGCGTGATGATTGATTTAGCCTCTGAACTGCAAAAATCAATCGTGTTTACTGCTGTAGCTTGTAACGTTTGTTGATCCCACTTGAGTAACTGCACATCACCGATTTCTGTTTCTGCAATGAGAGTACAATTTTCAACCCAATCACCATCATTAGCGTAAGTGATGATGCTGTCATTAATCGTATGTTGTGATAACTCTGGCTGGTGGATATGACCACAGATAACCATGTCGACCTGTTGTTTGGCGCAATAGCGTAATACCGCATCACGGTACTGATTAACGGCTTGCTGGGCTTTGTTGACGCGGAGTTTGATGTAGCTGGCTAATGACCAATAGGGATACCCTAGGCGACTTCTTACCCTATGTAATTGGCGATTAAGCCAAAGCAACACATCATATAAATGGTCACCTAGTTTGGCATAGGCTCTGCTGACACAGACTTGTGAGTCAAATTGATCGCCATGAAGCATTAAAAAGCGTTTGCCGCTAATCGACTCATGAATATGCTGTTTGGCGAGGGTAATGCCCCTAAAGTGACTGTTTGCATAAGCTTTAAAAGCCTCATCATGATTACCAGGGATATAGATCACTTGTGTGCCGTTACTGGCCAGATCGAGGATTTTTTTGATGACGTTATTGTGGCTATTGGGCCAATAGAAGCGTTTTTTTAATGCCCAAATATCGACAATATCGCCAACTAAATACAAGTAGTTACTTTGACTATGGTTTAAAAAATGTAATAAAAACTCTGCTTTACAATCAATGCTGCCTAAATGGACATCCGATATCCACAGAGCATGAAACTGCTGGATTTTCCCCTGTTGAGTTAAGTGATCTAAAGGTTGGCAGTGCTGATGGTTTTTTTTGCTGTGCGAGATCATCGGTCATTCACCCTAATACACAGATTGCGTCAGTGTTGATTTAGGGTAGGGCAGTTAGTTGACGCTAAGGTGAACGATTTGTTGCAACTTGATGAATCAGTCATTAAGTAAAAATGTAATGGGCAGGCAATAAAAAAGGAAATGCACAGGCATTTCCTTTTAGCTTTGTTTATAAATTCATGTCTATAAAATCAGGTATATAAAGTCATGTTAAGGCATTGAAAAGCCCTAATATAAAGCTAATTAACTATCTCGCGGCATCAATAATAGCTTTAGCCATTTCATCGGCAACAGAACCCGTAGTGCGGTTCTCGCTATCAGCACGTTCAAAAATAGTCAGTAGGGTATTGTAAATCTGCTCAACCTTGGCAGTAGAGGCGGCTACGTCATAGTGTTTCTCAAATGACACATTGATAATGCCGCCAGCATTAATCACGTAATCTGGGGCGTACAAAATACCCATTTGTTTGAGTTTTTCGCCGTGGCGCACTTCTGCTAATTGGTTATTGGCACAACCGGCAACGATGGTGGCTTTTAATAGTGGCAAGGTGGTGTCATTAAGGGTGGCACCTAATGCACATGGCGCATACACATCAACATCTTGGGTGTAGATATCTTGCGGAGCAACAAGAGTTGCGCCAAATTCATCGGCGACTCGGTCTAATGAGGCTTGATGAATATCGGTGACAACCAGCTCAGCGCCGGCATCATGTAAGTGTTTACACAAGTAATAGCCGACATGACCGACGCCTTGCACTGAGACTTTAATCCCTTTTAGGCTATCAATACCACGTTGATGTTTTACGGCGGCTTTTATGCCCAGATAAGTGCCTAATGCCGTCTGCGGTGAAGGATCACCTGATTTGCCTTCAAGACCGGCTACGAATTCAGTTTCACGGCTGGCTATCATAATATCCGCTGTGGAAACGCCAACGTCTTCAGCAGAATAATATTTACCACCTAAACTGTTCACAAAGCGTCCGAATGCAAGAAATAACGCTTCACGGTCGGTTGTTTTAGGATCGGCGATGATCACCGCTTTACCGCCGCCCATGGCAAGACCCGCTAATGCATTTTTATAGGTCATTCCACGAGATAAGCGTAGTACATCGGTTAAGGCTTCATCATCCGATTGATAGTTCCACATACGACAACCACCCACGGCAGGACCTAGGTTAGTATTATGGATGGCAATAATGCCTTTCAGACCACTTTGCTTATCATGACAAAAGACCACTTGTTCGTGTTCATCGAACGAAACATGATTAAAAACTGCCACGTGACATCTCCGCTTGAAAAAATGAGTTTTTCGCCCCTTATGTTACTTGATGACATAAGGCGCCAACGACTGCTTGTTATATTTATTGCAGCACGATAGCATTTAGGGATACTCTGAACAAAGCTTGATTGAGTTATTTTTGTGATTAGTGTGGCAATTTAGCTTGCCACCTTACGTAAACGTAAGGTAATTTGTGTTACGTGATTGTTTTGAAGCTATATTAAGATTGTTTTGTGATTAACGAGCAGGTGAGTTTTCGTTCTAATCTGCATTATAACAATAAGATAGGAAGTATTATGACTGAAGAAGTTGTAGAAAAGGTGGCACAGCCAACGCCAGATCCAGAAGCTCAAAGACAAGAGTGGGTGCGCACTCAATTCCAAAAGGCGAATCGGTTTTTGGCTGAAAAGGGCGTGATCCCAAACAAAGTGCTTACTGATGAAAGCCGTTATCTTGCGCCCTATTTAGCCATTTGGAAGATGGAATCGAAACAACCTAAAAAACAAACTTTTTGGGTTATGTCTGGTGATTTGCCATCCGATTATGTTGATGTGAAAGTGGCGGAAACGGCTCGTGATGCGATTAGACATTTTTCGATGATGTGGCAGCTCAAAGCAGAAAACTTGCATAAATCGGGCGTAACAAAAGACCCAACTCAACTGAAGTTTGCGCAATTGCTTATCTCGCGAGCAGAAAGTTTATATAAAATGAACCAAGATGAAAAACTGTGGGCTTAATAAACTGAAGCAACAGAGATAAAAAAGGCACTATTAGTGCCTTTTTTGTTATCTCCAGCTAAGCATGATGATCCATCTTGCTTGCCATCATAAGATCAGTGGCTTATATGCTACTCATTATTCGCTTTCGTCTTCGGCTAAGTAGAATAACCCTTGATTAAGTAATCCGGTCAGAACGTCAAGAGCTGTTGCATTGGCGGTGAATAAATTAGCCTCTTCTGGCGTAAGCCTCACCTTGTTAGCCAAGAGTTGCAGCATTTCATTGCTAGCATCACCAAAGACGTAAACGTCGCCATTGATAAATAAACGTGGTTCGCTGTCCTGCTCTAATTGTAATACTTTCAGGCCGCCGATACGTTGAATGATTGCGCCTTGCTCAACAGCTTCTAATAAATCCGCTGCGGTTAATGGCTCTTCACCTTCACAAACATCAAGCTCGAAACGACTTTGACTGAGTAATTTACCTAACATGGTTTGGTAGCTGGCCGGATCTTGTGCCAATTGCGCCAACAAATCCATGATCCCTTTTTGGTGTGTCTGGCTGATAAGACCCGGTTGTGCCGGTTCATCTGAAGAGGTGAAACGCTTCTGACCTTGGTTGCTATCAATCAAGGTATCGGCTAATTCGGTTAACAGTTCTTGCTGACTCGGGGCTCTAAAACCGATTGAGTATGATAAGGCTAGCGATAAGGTTTCGCCGCAATGTGGATATCCTGGTGGAATGTATAATACATCGCCTTTTTGCAATATCACATCGATAATGGGTTCGAAATCGTCAACCAAAGGTGAGTTAGGATTATCGCCGCGACGCTTGTGCTGGCCTTTATCACCCACTTTCCAGCGACGTTCGCCATCACCTTGAATGATAAATACGTCATAGTTATCGATATGCGGTCCAACCCCACCACCGGGAGTGGCAAATGATGCCATTAAGTCATCAAAGCGCCAGTCGGGTAAAAATCGAAAGGCTTCGACTAAAGGTTGTGAGTCTGGATACCAATGGTTTACGGCTTGAACTAATAGCTGCCAGTTGTCTTCACCAAATTGGTCATAGTCTTCAAATGGACCTTGGACCACATCCCAGTCATTGCCTTTGGTGATCACAACTCGTGAAGATATTTCTTCTTCACAGGCAAGACCTGCAAGTTCATCTGCTGCAATAGGATCTTCAAAGTCGATAAAAGCTTGTTTGATCACCAGCGGTTTTTGTTGCCAATGCTGCTTAATAAAGGCTTGGGTATCAATATTTAATGTGTACATCATTGACCTCAGTCGAGATAATTGTCAGTGGTTAATGCAATAAAAAAGCGGTCACATATGCGACCGCTAATGATATGCATAAGCTTATAAAACTATTTTAGCTCATCAACAAAGGCTTCTGCGCGGCCAATGTAGTTTGCAGGGGTCATTTTTTTTAGGTCGGTTTTGACTTGTTCAGGTAGCTCAAGGCCATCAATAAACACGGCAAGTTGCGCAGCATCAATACGCTTACCACGAGTCAGTTCTTTTAACTTCTCATACGGCTTTTCAATGCCGTAACGACGCATAACGGTTTGCACCGGCTCAGCCAATACTTCCCAGTTTTTATCTAATTCAGCTAAAAGCTGTGCTTGATTCACTTCTAACTTACTAATGCCTTTTAAGGTCGCTTGATAAGCAATTAACGAGTGCGCCATACCCACGCCTAGATTACGTAATACGGTTGAGTCCGTTAAGTCACGTTGCCATCTTGATACCGGTAATTTGGCGGATAAATGTTGCATCAGCGCGTTAGCGATACCTAGGTTACCTTCAGAGTTTTCAAAATCAATTGGATTGACTTTGTGCGGCATAGTTGATGAACCAATTTCGCCAGCAATAGTGCGCTGCTTAAAGTGGCCTAATGCAACATAACCCCAAATATCACGATCAAAATCGATTAAAATAGTGTTAAAACGAGCAATAGCATCGAATAATTCTGCGATGTAATCATGTGGCTCAATTTGGGTGGTATACGCGTTCCAGTTAATGCCAAGACTGGTCACAAAACGTTGTGAAAGTTCGTGCCAGTTGACTTCAGGGTAAGCAGAAATATGTGCGTTATAGTTACCCACGGCACCGTTAATTTTACCCATAATCTCAACAGCGTTGATTTGGTTTAGTTGACGATCTAAACGCACTGCAACGTTAGCCATCTCTTTACCGAGAGTCGATGGTGATGCAGGTTGCCCATGGGTGCGAGACATTAACGGCACGCTTTTATTGTCATGAGCTAATTTTTTGATGGCATCAATAATCTGCTGGCATTGCGGCACTAACACTTGTTCGCGCGCTTCTTTTAACATTAATCCATGAGATAAGTTGTTGATGTCTTCGGAGGTACAGGCGAAATGAACAAATTCATCAATGGCGACTAACTCGGCATTGTTGGCAATTTGTTCTTTAATAAAGTACTCAACCGCCTTCACGTCGTGATTGGTGGTGCTTTCAATTGCTTTAACACGCAGAGCGTCTTGTTCGCTAAAGTTGTCCTTGATGCTGTCTAACAAGGCTAACGCGGCTTCGCTAAAAGGGGGAACTTCTTCAATCTCTGGGCAGCTAGACAATAGCTTTAACCAGTTGATTTCAACTTGAACACGGTACTTAGTAAGACCGAACTCGCTGAAAATCCCTCGTAACGAGGCGGTTTTACTACCATAACGACCGTCTACCGGAGAGATAGCAGTTAGTGCGGAAAGATCCATTTTAAGCTCCTTGATGAACTTTGTTGTAGGGTGATTCGATTAATTGTTATTTTGGCTTTGTTTTGCTGTATCAAATATGGATTTACGGGCAAACACTAAATGGCGGCGTTTGCCACCTAATTGGCGCCATAATACTGCGCTGCGCATGGCTGCAAGCAGTAACGCGCGAATTTTTTGTTGTACCAGAGATTGCTTTAAGCAATCGGGATTACCCGATATTTGTAATTTAGGCCCTAATTCACTGATGATGTCGCTGTAAATACTGGCCAAATTGGCAATAACTTGTTCATCAGTAATCGCAAAATGGGTTAATTGGCGATGCACTTGATTGATGCGTTCCGCTAGCATGCCTAAACCATTAGGTGAATGGGCTAGCTTGCGTTCAAGGGCTAACACGCCGACTAAGTAACGAGTGGTTTCAACATCTTTGTTACCGCCATCACCGAGTTGATTTTGGATCAGTTGATAACCGTTATCTAAAATGGCTTTATCTTGATAAACATCAGCCGTTGATTCTGGCTCTGTCACTAAAATAGTATTAAGCGTAGCAGCTAGGGCGTCTTTATCGCTTTCACCGTGACGAGCTAAATACTGGACCTGGCCAATCGCCTGTAAAATACCAGCGAAGGCCATGGTGCGTTCAAACAAGATGTTGTCTGGAGTTTGGCTCACGGCTTATCCTCGGATTAAGGTATCGATTATGCCGCCACCTAAACAGATGTCACCATCAAAAAATACTGCTGATTGCCCAGGGGTCACTGCGGCAACCGGTTCATCAAACATAACGGTAATATTGTCTGAGTCATTATAGACGAGTGTGCAAGCTACATCACGTTGACGATAACGGGTTTTTACCGTTATGTGACAGTTATTCTCAGGCCCTTTGCGATCAACCCAATGCAATTGATTGACTGTCATGCCCGTTGACATCAGGCGAGGGTGATTGCCCCCTTGTGCGACAATTAGCACATTGCGTAATAAATCTTTTTCAACCACATACCATGGATCTTCATTACTATTTTTCAGACCACCAATACCCAAACCTTTACGTTGTCCAAGCGTGTGGTACATCAATCCTTGATGTGTCCCAATCACTTCACCTTCAGCGTTTTCGATATCGCCCGGTTGAGCCGGTAAATAGGTCGCTAAGAAGTCAGTGAATTTACGTTCACCGATAAAGCAAATACCGGTGCTGTCTTTTTTGTCGTGGGTAATTAATCCCAGTTTTTGGGCTATTTCACGCACTTGATGTTTTTCAAGTTCACCGACAGGGAACAAGCTGCGGGCAACTTGTTCGTGGCTTAACGTGTATAAAAAGTAGCTCTGATCTTTATTACCATCAACTCCGCGAAGCATTTCTACGCTGCCATCGCTATTATCACGTCGGCGGACATAATGGCCCATGGCGATATAATCGGCATCTAAAATATCGTCCGCAAATTCAAGAAAGGCTTTAAATTTAATTTCTTTATTGCACATGATATCGGGGTTGGGGGTGCGGCCGGCTTTGTATTCTGCTAAAAAATATTCAAATACGTTATCCCAGTATTCGGCAGCAAAATTGACGGTATGCATTTTAATGCCTAGCTTGTCGCAAACTGATTGTGCATCTTTTAAATCATCAGCAGCCGCGCAATATTCATCGGTATCGTCTTCTTCCCAGTTCTTCATAAACAGACCTTCAACTTGATAGCCTTGCTGCATTAACAAGTAAGCTGATACTGAAGAGTCCACACCGCCGGACATGCCGACAATGACTTTTTTACCATTTGAAGTAGGGCTAAGTGATGTCATAAATCCTAAAAACCTTGAAGATAGATAATATGTATATTGTGCCGCAATGCCAATGTTTCAAGGCGATTGAGCTAGATTTTTGTTCGTTGTGAGCCTGAATGTTGTTGCATGCACATTGCGACGAGATTAATTAGTTGACCGTCAAGTGCCGGCTGATTTTCATGGTCAAAAACTATTCAATCTAAACGGTTTTGCTGTTTAAATAAGAATGCGCTGCAAGTCTTAAAGCAAACTGTCTACGTAAGCTAATATCTTACAACAAAGACCTTCGCTTACCAATAAGTGCACTCGTTTAGCCGATCCCTATGGGTAGCATTTTGGGCTTCTTTCTACTAGGTTAAGGCTTATTTATGAACAACAACGACATGTCATAAGCTCTGCCTAGTATAAATAGCCGAAACAGCTGCAATATTCACCTTAAAAGATCCTCGAGTCCTAATAAGCATGACATTTGTGCGGCGCATATTCTATCACGCATTCGCTGAATGGGCTATCTCGAGGCGTATGCAAATAGCCTAAGACAAGGCTCTAAAAATAATCGACATTGAACAGTGATAAAGGGGTGTGCTGTGGTAAAAGGTTTTTATCAGCTTGTTGTAAGAAATCTTCGATACTTTTTACCACTAATGGGCTGCGAAGTTGGCTACCAAGGGCGATGATTTCAGCAAGACTGAGCCAGTGAGTATCAGTAATGGCATTATCGCGAGGTTTAGCGTGTTGTTGCTTGGTCAGTTCAATACAAAAGGTATAACGAACGAACGCTAAGTTTGCAGATGCTCTAAATTGATAAATGCCCACTAAGGCTTGTGGTGTTAACTCAAGACCGGTTTCTTCAACAATTTCACGAGCGCACCCATCGATAATCGATTCATTCGGCTCTAGATGTCCAGCAGGTTGGTTAAATTTAACCGCACCATCAATGCGTTCTTCCACTAATAAAAATTTGCCTTGGCTGTAAATAACGCAAGCTACAGTGGTATTCGGTTTATAACGTTCGGTCATAATGTCCTCTGATTTTAAGATGCTCAGCTTGTGGCTATTTAGCGGTGCTCATCACTTTGTATTCGCCATTAGGTAAATCATCTAGACACCATTGACCTATTTTATAACGGATTAGTCTTAAGGTTGGATGACCGACATGGGCTGTCATACGCCTAACTTGGCGATTTCGACCTTCGCAAATTTGTACTTCAAGCCAAGTGGTAGGAATGGCTTTTCGCTCTCTCACTGGCGGGTTTCTAGGCCAAATATCAGGCGAGTCCATTACGTGGACTTTTGCAGGCAAAGTCATTCCGTCTTTCAACTTCACGCCTTGGCAAAGAGCATTTAACGCCTCATCTGACGGTTGCCCTTCAACTTGAACCCAATAGGTTTTAAAGGTTTTTTGAGTCGGTTGAGTCAACTTTGCTTGCAGCTGTCCATCATTGGTAAGCAATAGTAAACCTTCACTATCACGGTCTAAACGTCCTGCTGCATACACATCGGGGACCGGAATAAAGTCTTTTAGTGTTTGGCGCCCCGCTTCATCGGTAAATTGGCACAACACATTAAAAGGTTTATTAAATAGCACTATGACGGGATTTTCAGTCCGAGGTTTTTGTGGCAGCCGCGATTTTATCCTGTTGCGATTGGCTGCATTATTGGCTGCATTACTGGCCGCACTTCTGGGCACAACATTGACTGATTTGGTTGACGCGTTAACGCTGTTTGTAGCTGTTTTTTTGAATGGACTGAATTTACCGATTTTTGACATAAAGGTATGGTTAACATCCCTAGGTTATAAGAGTGAGTGATAAGTGAGCGAATATAAATCAATTTATGATAGTTTACTGCGTATTCGTCCTTAGTGGAATTTGAAAATGATTAAGAATGATCTATGATGTCCGCCTAAAAAGTGTGATCTATAGCTAATTTATCATTCTTGGGCATCTGGTTTACCTGCCAAAGCTCAGCGGTTTGAGAACAAAATATAATAATAAATGGGATCGGCGATTTCACATACTTGGCAGACTAAAGAGATGCGCCAAGGTTGCAAGTCAAGGTTTACTTGCGCGTGTGTTGTCAACGAAAATCCATTAAATGCTTACACAATTTATTCGAATAAATTGATAATTTACAATAATGTAGGAAATAAAATGAAAGATAACACTCCAACGATTATATACACAGAAACCGACGAAGCGCCGGCACTGGCTACGCTGTCTTTCTTACCTATTATCCGTACCTTCACTAATGCAGCAGGCGTAAAAGTTGAAACCCGTGATATTTCTTTGTCAGCTCGTGTTATTGCTCACTTCCCTGAAAAATTAACCTCAGAGCAAAAAATTGCTGATGCGCTAACAGAATTAGGCGAATTGGCTAACCAGCCAGAAGCCAACATTATTAAATTACCTAACATCAGTGCCTCAGTTCCGCAGTTAAAAGCCTGTATTGTTGAACTTCAAGCAAAAGGCTATGACATTCCTAACTACCCTGATGAGCCTAAAAATGACGCTGAAGTTGAAGCTCAATCCCGCTATGACAAAATTAAAGGCAGTGCAGTAAACCCGGTATTACGTGAAGGTAACTCAGATCGCCGTGCACCGACGTCAGTGAAAAACTACGCCAAGAAAAACCCCCATTCAATGGGCAAATGGTCGAGCGCGTCTAAGTCTCACGTTGCTCATATGAACGAAGGTGACTTCTACGGAAGCGAACAGTCTGTAACCTTAGCCGCAGCAGATAAAGTCAATATCGTGTTGACCCAACAAGACGGTAAAGACGTTGTGCTTAAGAGTGGTTTAGCGCTATTGGCTGACGAAGTTATTGATTCTTCAGTGATGAGCAAAAAAGCGTTAGTCGATTTTTATGCTCGTGAAATCGAAGCGGCAAAATCAGAAGATGTTTTATTATCTTTGCACCTTAAAGCCACCATGATGAAAGTGTCTGACCCCATATTATTTGGTCTTGCCGTGAAAGTGTTCTTTAAAGACGTCTTCGATAAGCACGGCGCGTTATTTGCTGAACTCGGTGTTGATGTAAATAACGGCTTTGGTGATGTGTATGCCAAAATAAGTACCTTACCAGAAGCTAAACGTAGTGAAATTGAAGCTGACATTGCCGCTGTTTATGCTGCTCGTCCAGCACTTGCTATGGTTGATTCAGATAAAGGCATCACTAACTTACACGTACCAAGTGACATCATTATTGATGCATCAATGCCAGCCGCAATCCGTTCGTCAGGGAAAATGTGGGGCCCAGATGGCCAGTTACAAGACACCAAAGCGATGATCCCAGATCGTAGCTACGCGGGTGTTTACCAAGAAACGATTGCGTTCTGCAAAAAGCACGGTGCATTTGACCCAACCACAATGGGCAGTGTGCCTAACGTGGGCTTAATGGCTCAAAAAGCAGAAGAATACGGTAGCCACGACAAAACCTTTGAAATTATTGCGGCCGGTACGGTTAATGTGATTAACCAAGCAGGCGATGTATTAATGAGCCATAACGTTGAAACTGGCGACATTTACCGTATGTGCCAAGTGAAAGATGCGCCTATTCGTGACTGGGTTAAACTGGCCGTTAAGCGTGCACGTTTAAGCAATACACCAGCGGTATTTTGGTTAGACAGTCATCGTGCTCACGATGCTGAGTTAATTAAAAAAGTGACTCAATATTTATCAGAGCAAGAAACAGCTGGTTTAGATATTCAGGTGATGTCACCAGAAGATGCAACACGTTTCACCTTAGAGCGGATCATCAAAGGTGAAGACACTATTTCGGTAACGGGTAATGTATTACGTGATTACTTAACCGATTTGTTCCCAATTCTTGAATTGGGCACGAGTGCGAAAATGTTGTCTATTGTGCCGTTAATGAGTGGCGGTGGTTTATTTGAAACAGGTGCGGGTGGTTCTGCGCCTAAGCACGTACAACAAGTGGAAAAAGAAGGTCATTTACGTTGGGATTCATTAGGTGAGTTCTTGGCATTAGCGGCTTCTTTAGAGCACTTAAGTCAAACGACCAACAACCCTAAAGCACAAGTGCTAGCAGACACGCTAGACGTGGCTATTGGTAAGTTCCTTGACACCAATAAATCACCCTCTCGTCGTGTAGGTGAACTTGATAATCGCGGTAGCCACTTCTACCTAGCGATGTATTGGGCACAAGCATTAACTGAGCAAACAGATGATTCAGCGCTGGCTGCGTATTTTGTACCATTGGCTAAATCATTGGCTGCAAATGAAACGGTTATCCTTGCGGAGTTGAATGGTTCACAAGGTCCTGCCGTAGATTTAGGCGGTTATTACCGTTTAGATGCTGCGAAAGCTGAACAAGCGATGCGCCCAAGTGCCACATTAAACCAATTTTTTAAGGGCTAATGTCTGCGGGTAACGCCTTCAAGGTGATTGCGTGGTGATGACATCAACAGCGATAGCGTCAACTGAAGTTCTCATCTTGACTAAATTGAGACTAAAAACCTCAACGCTGGCTAACAAGCAGTTAAATAATTATTTATTTTTGTTCATTGAGGTTATTTAAGTCAATAAAAAAAGACAGGGATTAAAATCCCTGTCTTTTTGTCTTATAGTCTCACCAATTATTTTGTTGGCGAGATGGCTGAAGCATGCATTCCTTTGGGACCAGCTTCAACTTCGAAGCATACAGGTTGACCTGCTTTTAAGGTACGATAACCTTCCATTTCGATAGTTGAATAGTGCGCAAATACATCTTCGCCACCCTGATCAGGGCAAATAAACCCGAATCCTTTGGCGTTGTTGAACCATTTTACAGTTCCGTTTGCCATACTTCCACTTCCTTCTATTGTCTACTTACCAGTAAGATAGTAAAACTTATTATCCAGCGGTCTATTATTCGCCGCCTAACAAATAGAATGAAATTTGTACGAAAAGATGTCAAGCGGTAATTAACAAAAAGGCAACATTTAATTAATTTAATAATATCAAGTGGTCGGGAACCAAACGAGAGGCTAGTATTAAACAATGGCTAAAATAGGCAGTGTAGAACATATTGAAGAAAAGGTTGAATCTAAGCTACAACCACCCCATATGTATAACGTGGTGCTAAACAATGATGATTACACCCCGATGGATTTTGTGGTAGAAGTATTACAACGTTTCTTTGAGAAAAATGAACAGCAAGCTGTTGATATTATGTTAGCAATCCATAACCAAGGCAAAGGATTGTGTGGTGTGTTTCCATTTGGAATTGCAGAAACAAAAGTTTTTCAAGTAAATCAGTTTGCAAGAGAAAACCAACATCCGTTACTGTGTACGTTAGAGAAAGTATAAAATCGATATCTCACAGTCTGTGGTTAAATTTAGGGGGTGCTTATGCTGAACAAAGACCTGGAAGTCACCTTGAACCTAGCGTTTCAGCAAGCTAGAGATTCACGTCATGAATACATGACGGTAGAACATTTATTATTAGCGCTGATTGATAATCCCTCTGCTTATGAAGCATTAGTTGCTTGTGGGGCGGATGTTAATCGTTTACGAGAAGAAGTGGCTAATTTCATTCAACAAACCACACCGATTATTGCCGAATCAACTGAAGAGCGTGAAACACAGCCTACCTTAGGATTTCAACGTGTTCTGCAACGTGCGGTTTTCCATGTGCAATCATCTGGTCGTAATGAAGTTTCTGGTGCCAATGTGCTGGTTGCTATTTTTAGTGAGCAAGAATCCCAAGCGGTTTATTTACTGCGTCGTTGTGAGATTACCCGCTTAGATGTGGTTAATTTTATTTCTCATGGCATGGGTAAAGAAGATGATTCTAGCGAACCACAAGATCAAGAACGCATTGATGATCAATCTGAAAATGCCGAAGACCGTAGCATGTTGGCGCAATTTGCGGCTAATTTAAACCAATTAGCGCAAGACGGTACTATCGATCCATTAATTGGTCGTGATGCTGAAATTGAACGTGCGATTCAGACACTCTGTCGTCGTCGTAAAAACAACCCCTTACTCGTGGGTGAAGCTGGCGTGGGTAAAACGGCTATAGCAGAAGGTTTGGCTTATCGCATCGTCAACAAACAAGTGCCTGAAGTGATGGCCAATGCGACCGTGTATTCGTTAGATTTGGGCGCATTATTAGCGGGCACTAAATACCGTGGTGATTTTGAAAAGCGCTTTAAAAGCTTATTAAAAGAATTAGCTGCGGATGAGCATGCTATTTTATTTATTGATGAAATTCATACCATTATTGGTGCTGGCGCCGCTTCTGGCGGTGTGATGGATGCGTCTAACTTACTCAAGCCATTGTTATCAAGTGGTAAGTTACGTTGCATGGGGTCAACGACGTTCCAAGAATATCAAAGCATTTTTGAAAAAGACCGTGCTTTAGCACGTCGCTTCCAAAAAATTGATATCAATGAGCCTTCTGTCGCTGAAACCACCAAAATATTGATGGGGCTTAAATCTAAGTACGAACAATACCATGGTGTACGCTATACCCAAGCGGCCATCAGCAGTGCTGCTATCTTATCGGCAAAACACATTAATGACCGTCATTTACCCGACAAAGCGATTGATGTGATTGACGAGGCGGGTGCGCGCATGGTGATGATGCCGCAAAGCAAACGTAAGAAGACCATTGGTCAAGCTGAAATAGAAGCTATCATTGCCAAGTTGGCGCGTATTCCTGAGAAGTCGGTATCGTCGACTGACAAGGATATGCTGCGTAACCTAGAACGCAACCTTAAGATGGTGGTATTTGGGCAGGACAAGGCTATTGAGAGCCTCAGTTCCGCTATTCGCTTGTCGCGCAGTGGCTTAGGCTCAGAGAAAAAGCCCGTGGGTAGCTTTATGTTTGCCGGCCCGACAGGGGTAGGTAAAACCGAAGTCACCAACCAATTGGCCAATTGTCTCAATCTTAAACTCATTCGGTTTGATATGTCTGAGTATATGGAACGCCACACTGTGTCGCGTTTAATCGGTGCTCCTCCAGGTTATGTTGGTTACGATCAAGGTGGCATGTTAACCGATGCTGTGATTAAAAACCCACATTGTGTGGTGCTACTTGACGAGATTGAAAAGGCGCACCCTGATGTATTCAACTTGCTATTACAAGTGATGGATCACGGTACGTTAACTGACAATAACGGTCGTAAAGCTGATTTCAGAAATGTGACGTTAGTGATGACAACCAATGCTGGCGTGCAAGAAACTATTCGTAAATCGATTGGCTTTAGACAGCAAGATCATACTCAAGATGCCTTAGCTGAAATCAATAAAATCTTTTCACCTGAGTTTCGTAATCGATTAGATTCAATCGTATGGTTTAATCATTTGGATATGACAGTAATCGCCAAAGTGGTTGATAAGTTCTTAGTTGAGTTACAGGCACAACTTGATGATAAACATGTCACCTTGGATGTCAGTGACGAGGCTCGAACCTTGCTTGCGGAGAAGGGATACGACAAATCGATGGGCGCGCGTCCTATGTCGCGTGTGGTGACCGAATTGATTAAACGCCCACTAGCCGATGAAATTCTATTTGGCGTGCTTGAAAGGGGCGGTGTCGCGCACATTGACGTGAAAGACGGTGAGATCAATATCAATTGTGAGTCGTTAGAAAAAGTGTCGTAGTCATTAACGATACAATTGAAAAAGATGACCCATGGGTCATCTTTTTTATGTGTGTTAATTGCGCCTAATACCGTTTCTTGATAAATAAGTCATCAACTCAGAGCGTTACTCACTGTTCAATTCAATGGGTATTGATGGCAAAATGGGTATTCCCTTTTTAAATCAATACAACATAGCAGTGGAGCGTATGAGGTGCTTCTGCAAAACGGATTACAACCATCACTATGTTTGGTTGAATGCTCTGATAAAGGGATACCCATTACGTTGAACATTCGTTTTGTTTGATGCGTGTTGCTTTGCGCTGAGTACACTTTACTTATGCAGTTTGGTATAACAACAAAAAAACCGACAGGCAGTCGGTTTTTACATTGTTGAGGCTAGCGATTAACGTGCGCGGAAGACGATACGACCTTTTGATAAGTCATAAGGAGTCAACTGAACCGTGACTTTGTCACCGGTTAAAATACGGATGTAGTTTTTGCGCATTTTGCCAGAGATGTGGGCTATCACCACATGTCCATTTTCAAGCTCTACGCGGAACATTGTATTTGGCAAGGTCTCAAGGATAGTGCCCTGCATTTCAATGTTGTCTTCTTTCGCCATTAATTAGTTATCCCATTAGCCTTCAAATATGAAAAAATCGGGCGTATCATGCCCCAAAAACCCTGAACTGTAAAGGGCGTTAACGAGAAAGAGGTGTAAGATTTTCGCCAACTTGCCAACCAAGTGCTGTTAAAATTTGATATGGACGGTATTGGCGTTTATAACTCATTTTCCTATTTTGATCAATTTGATAGCCCAAATACAAAAATCGCTTACCCAATGACTTTGCCAATTGGCATTGAATTAAAATCATCAGTGAACCCAAGGATCGTTCAGCATAGTCCGGGTCGAAGTAACTGTAAATCGCCGAATAACTCTGTGCCATATCATCGGTGACCGCGACTGCAATTAACTTCTCATGATAAAATACCTCGATATACATTGGCGGCAACCAATCAGATAATAAAAAATCATCATATTGGCTTTGTGATGCCGGGAACATGGGTCCATCGCTGTGCCGTTCATTAATGTAACGCTGGTACAAAATATAATGTTCAGGCCGTGATGTATGGCTGACTTTCCAATGTAAATCTCGGTTGTTTTTTAACGTGCGTTTCTGACGTTTTGATAACACAAAATCGTTCACATTCAATCGAATAGACTGACAGGCTTGGCAGTTTGGGCAACGTGGTTTATAAATGGCATTTCCATTACGACGAAACCCCATAGCCAGAAGTTGTTCAAATAATGCTGCGTCAACTTGTGGTTCCTGGATGACCAACAATTGTTCTTTATTGCCTTCAATATAGTTGCAATCAAAAGGTTGGCTTATGCCGACGCTGACCGATTTAGAATTCAATTAACACCTCTTGTTTGTGCCATATTGACGCTGAAATGGCTTGATCTCGATATTGATGAAGTATCGACAAAAATTTGCGTCTTGGTAGGGCGTTAGCGCCAAGGCTGAGCAAATGTGGGTTTATTATTTGGGCATCAATTAACTGGAAATTATTTTTCACCAAGTGTTGATTCAGTATAGCAAACGCAGCTTTTGATGCATTAGTTTGGCGATGGAACATCGATTCACCGCAAAAAATACCTCCTACCGGAATACCATACAGACCACCGACAAGGTGTTCGCCATCCCACACTTCAATAGAGTGAGCGCGCCCTTGAAGATGAAGTTCATAATAGGCCATTTGAATTTCTGCCGATATCCACGTGCCACTTTGGCTATCGCGAGGCTGTGCACATCCCGCTACTACGTCCAAAAATGCATGATTAATGGTATAGCGCCACGTTGATTTTTTAAGAAACTTAATCAAGCTTTTACTGCCAAAAGGTTGAGTCGGCGTGAACACAGCTCTAGGGTCGGGCGACCACCATAAAATGGGGTCATTGGCATTAAACCAAGGAAAAATACCTTGATAATAGGCTTGTATTAAGCGGGTGGGCTGCAAGTCTCCTCCAATGGCTAATAAGCCATTAGGATTAATGAGGGCTTGTTCCGGCGAAGGAAACCCGTTGGATTGATTTAAATAACACAGTGAGTTCAAATTGAGTATATTATTTGTAATATCGTATCGTTAACTTAGCGGAAATTAGCCATGTTTAAAATCATAACTGTGAGTATGAAGAGTATTTTTGCAGTATTGCTGACAATTTGCCTTTTTTTTGGCCAAAGCCAAGCTGCTTATGAGCGAAATCAAGCGGTCCCCGTTGAGAAAGTACTGTATGGACAAATTGAATCGGTAAAGCAGGTGAGTGAAAAACAGCTGGTTGAAGACAGTCACAGTGGTTGGAAAACCTTTGGTGGAGCCTTAATCGGTGGTGTTATTGGCCATCAATTTGGTGGTGGTTCCGGTCAAGATGTTGCCACTGTCTTGGGGGCATTGATCGGTGGGGGGATCGGAAGTCAGCATGGTAACCAACAATATTATTTTGAAACTAAATTAGTTGAACTAATGATAAAGCAAGAAGATGGCAGCCAAGTTATGGTGATCCAAGATGCGGATCCCGGAATGAGTTTTGCTGCAGGAGATGAGGTTAGGGTGGTTTACTTAACCGGTTATGTCAGAGTCGACCTTGCAATGTGATAATGCGGGTAAAATAACAGGAGCCTAGGCTTCTGTTATTTTACCCGCAGTCGTCAATAGCTGTTTTGCAATACAGTATTATCTGTTATTGCCACGTTTTATTAAAAACCTTGAGGCAATGTTTGCTTACCGATTGTATTTTCGAGTTTTTGACGCCACAACTGCTTAGGGGTTAATCCACCTGAGGTTGATTGAACCTTTTTAGTCGGTGTTTTTTTCGCTGCAGTTTTTGCCGATTCTTTTCGCCTAGGTTCAGCGACTAATCCGCTCGTGGTTGTCAGTGGTACTTTTTTTACTGAAGATGCCGTTAAATTAGCATGCATAGCGTCGAGTTCGCTAAAACGCACTGATTTTGCGCCGTCGATTTTATACCAACTGCCCGCTTGCTCAATTGAAACGGGTTTGCCAGATTGATTTTCAAGTGCCGTTTGTAATTGGCTGATGACCTCTTCTTTAGTCAATGTTGTCATAGTTAATAACCTACTTGTTATCACGTTAAATTAAGGTTGTAACTAATTTTAAAGTGTTAAGTTATCAAAAGTCCAATTCATGCCCAAATTGTCGAATTATCAGTCAAAAAGTCGTTTTTATCGACAGTTTATTGGGACGTTATTGAAATAAATAACTTTAGGCTATACGAATATTACCTGTCTCAGAGGCTTGTGTTTCTCATTGATTTAGATCGTAAAATATCTGTATTTTAAACCGTTTTTAGGTTGCATAAGCTTCGCGAGTTCGACCATATTCGGGTAAACTGGTGGTATCGCCATTCAGTATTATATGAATGAATATCGTGTGAGTCCGTATGGTCAATATCATTATCAATAACCTTATATTGTCTACTGGCTGAGGTTAGTTAAATTTTTAGGGGTTTTATGTCCAAAAATCATCAAACATCAGTTATTTCACGTCAAGAATTGGCGTCCTATCTTGATACTTTTTTAAACGTGAGTGCGTTTAAAGATTATGCGCCAAATGGGCTGCAAGTCGAAGGTAAGTCGAACATTCACACCATAGTCACCGGAGTTACAGCTTGTCAGGCACTAATTGATGCTGCGATAAAGGTCAACGCTGATGCAATTTTGGTTCATCATGGTTTTTTTTGGAAAAATGAGCCTGACGTCATCACTGGCATGAAATATCGTCGGATCAAAGCATTAATGGATAATGACATTAGTTTATTTGGCTATCATTTACCGTTAGATGCACACCATGGTGTGGGTAATAATGCCCAATTAGCCCAACAATTAGGCATTATTAGCCCAAGAGTCTACGAGCCTGTGGCTCAGGATTTATTATGGCATGGTCATTTAGAACACCCATTAACGGTTGCCGAATTTAGCGAGTTACTCAGCAGCGTATTAAAACGTAAACCGTTGCACATAGGTGATGAAACCAAAATGATCTCGACCTTGGCTTGGTGTACCGGAGGTGCACAAGACTATATTGATGATGCGGCGCAAATGGAGGTTGATGCATTTATCAGTGGTGAAGTATCAGAGCGGACTTTCCATGCAGCAATCGAGCAAGGGTTACATTACTTTGCCGCTGGGCATCATGCGACAGAACAATTTGGCATCCAAGCTTTGGGTGAGCATTTAGCGGAAAAATTCAATATTGAGCATCATTTTATTGATATTGTAAATCCCGTGTAATTTGACAATATCGTAATGCTTGGTTGCGCCGGCGCTGATGTTCATTGCGTTACCGGCTTTAGTCTTAGGTAGATAACCGATGTTTAGTGCTGTTTTTTGACAACATTGACTTAGCTATTGGCATTAAACGAAGTCTAGATAATGGGTGATGGACAAGACCATGGATGTATTATATTGCCTTTTATTTGTTAAGGATCCGTAAATGACCGAGTATTTCCTACAAGCTTTTATTTATTTAACCGCTGCGGTAATTGCTGTTCCCTTAGCCAATAAATTAGGATTAGGTTCAATACTCGGCTACCTCATTGCTGGGGTTGTTATTGGGCCAATTATCGGTTTAGTCGGCAGTGAAACCAACACGATTCAACACTTCGCTGAATTTGGCGTGGTGATGATGTTGTTTTTAGTTGGGTTAGAGCTTGAGCCTAAAATGTTATGGGCGATGCGCAACCGTTTATTGGGGTTAGGTGGTTTACAAGTTGTGGGGACTATTTTGGCCGTGATGGCCTGTGCGACTTATGCTGGATATGGGCTCAGTACAGCGTTAACCATAGGGTTAATTTTTTCCCTTTCATCTACCGCAATTGTGTTGCAAACCTTATCTGAAAAACGCCTCAATAAAACCCATGCCGGAAAGAACGCATTTTCGGTCTTGTTGTTTCAAGACATAGCCGTCATTCCCATGTTGGCTTTTATTCCGCTATTAGCCTTACCTGAGTTAGTTGAGAAAGCCCAAGCTGCTGTTAGTAGTATGAGTGAACAACATGAGCAGCTAAGTCTCGTGGCTTCATTACCAGGTTGGGCATATGCCATTGTACTGGTATTAGCTATTGGTGCTGTGGTGTTAGGTGGGCATTATCTCAGTAGGCCATTATTTAGGATGGTAGCGGACTCGGGAGTACGCGAAATATCTATTGCCGCAGCGCTTATGTTGGTGATTGGTATTGCAGCGTTAATGAGTTTGGTTGGTATTTCACCTGCATTAGGCACCTTTTTGGCGGGCGTGGTACTGGCTAATAGTGAGTTTAAACATGAACTAGAGTCCAATATTGGGCCTTTTAAAGGATTGTTATTAGGACTGTTTTTTATCACCGTGGGTGCTGGGATTGATTTTTCGGTGTTATTTGCCGATTTTAGCGAGATTATCTTAATGACCTCTGGGGTGATGCTAATTAAAGGGATTGTACTTTATTTATTGGCATTAATTTTTCGAATTAAAGGCAGCGATCGTTGGTTATTTGCCTTAAGTCTTGCTCAAGCGGGTGAGTTTGGCTTTGTATTATTAAGTTTCAGCGTGCAGCAGCATGTGTTGCCTGCAGAGCTGGCACAAACCTTGTCGATAGTGGTCGCGTTATCGATGTTTTTAACCCCAGGGTTGTTCATTTTGTTCGAAAAGGTGATCTTTCCTCGTTTTCAGAAAAAAACCAATCAACGCGCCCAAGATAATATTGACGAGGTTGGCTGTGTGGTGATTGCTGGTATTGGTCGTTTTGGCCAAGTTGTTAATCGATTATTGATTTCCAATGGCATTAAAACGGTGGTGCTTGACCATCAAGCCTCACAAGTTGACTCGATTAGAAAAATCAATACTAAAGCCTATTATGGCGATGCTACCCGTCCAGCTTTATTAACAACAGCGGGTATTGCCCAGGCTTCCTTGTTTGTTGTCGCCATCGATAATCGTGAAAGCAGTGTTGCGTTAGTGAAATATTTACATCATACCTACCCCAAACTTAACATCGTTGCGAGGGCATTCGATCGCGGCCACGGGCATTTATTAAAAGAAGCGGGCGCCGATATTGTTGAGTCAGAAACCCATCATTCTGCTCTTGAAGTGGGCGCGGCGTCATTGCGCTTATTGGGCTATTCTGACGATTTTGTCAGTAAGCGAAAGTCGACGTATAAACGGGTTGAAAAAGAAGCATCTAAACGTCTATATGCACAATGGTTAACGGAATCAGAGGGTGAGCGGTTCAGCAATGACTTTTTAAACCTGTTTATGCGATACGAAGAACGATTAAAGCAGGCAATGGCAGAAGATTTTGAAGTGCAAACAGCGAATGAGGCTTATAAATCAGAGACCGAATCAACCTCTAGTAGTGAATACAATAAACATAACAAATGAACTATCAAGCCAAACAAAAAAGACCGCCAAAGCGGTCTTTTTTTGTTTGGCTAGTTGAGTGTTACTTCACTCGCATCCCCGGCTGTGCGCCTTCATGGGGTTCTAGAATAAACAAATCTTTACCACCAGGACCTGCAGCTAACACCATGGCTTCAGAATCACCAAACTTCATCGTGCGCGGCGCAAGGTTCGCCACCATCACGGTCAGTTTACCGACTAAGTCTTCAGGTGCATAAGCCGACTTAATACCCGCAAATACTTGCTTGGTTTCACCGCCTAAGTCTAATTCAAGTCGGAGTAACTTATTGGCTTTCTCGATATGTTCCGCTTTGCTGATCCGCGCAATACGTAAATCGATTTTAGCGAAATCATCAAAGCTAATTTCTGGGCTAATAGGATCGAGTTCTAATTGATTAACCGCTTGCTTAGGCGCGTCTGTATTGGTTGCTTGCAAGTTTTCTTTAGACTCATCGATGATAGCTTCAATGCTCTTAGGTTCAATACGCTGCATTAAGGGTTTAAATGGCGCGATTTCATGACCCGCTAGATCTTGGCCTAAATTATCCCATGTTAAGGTTAACTGTAAAAAGTCTTCAACATTTCCGGCCAGTTTAGGCAATACAGGCTTAAGGTAGGTAACCAAAATTCTGAACAGGTTTAATGCATTGCTGCATACCTGATGGGCTTCTTCTTGTTTATCTTCCAGCTTGACTAATTGCCAAGGCGCCGCATCAGCAACGTAGGCATTAGCCATATCGGCCAAGGCCATGATTTCGCGCATCGCTTTACCAAATTCACGGTTTTCATAGCATTGAGCAATGGTTTCGCTTTTGGCTAAAAATATGTCGCTTAAGCTGCTGTCTGCAACCTTGGCTAATTTGCCTTCAAAACGTTTACCGATAAAACCGGCCGTGCGTGAGGCTAGGTTAACCAATTTGCCGACTAAATCTGAGTTAACTCGCTGGGCAAAGTCTTCTAAATTCAAATCCAAATCATCAATACGGCTAGTTAATTTAGCTGCGTAGTAATAACGCAGGTATTCAGGATCTAAATTGTCTAAATAGGTACGCGCTTTAATAAACGTGCCTTTTGATTTAGACATTTTTGAACCGTTGACCGTGACGTAACCGTGAGCATAAACACTGGTGGGTTTACGGAACCCAGCACCTTCTAACATTGCAGGCCAGAATAAACTGTGGAAATAAACAATGTCTTTACCGATAAAGTGATACACCTCGGCGGTTGAGTCTAGGCTCCAAAAATCGTCAAAATTTACATCATCACGCTTGTTACATAAGTTTTTAAACGAACTCATGTAACCAATGGGAGCGTCTAACCAGACATAGAAAAATTTACCGGGTGCGTCTGGGATTTCAAAACCAAAGTAGGGCGCATCACGTGAAATATCCCATTGCTTTAGGCCTTGCTCAAACCATTCGTTAAGTTTATTCGCCATTTCTTGTTGCAATGAACCCGAATGGATCCATTCTTTTAGCATGCCTTCAAATGCAGGCAGGTCAAAAAAGAAATGTTCGCTGTCTTTCATAATGGGCGTTGCACCCGACACGGCTGATTTTGGATTGATCAAATCAGTGGTGTTATATGTCGCACCGCAGTTTTCACAGTTATCACCGTATTGATCTTCAGACTTACATTTAGGACAGCTGCCTTTGACAAAACGGTCTGGTAAGAACATTAACTTTTCAGGGTCAAATAATTGTGAAATAGTTTTGGTTTTGATGTAACCGCTGTCGCGTAATTTTAGATAAATCTCACTGGCTAGTGCACGATTTTCGTCACTGTGAGTAGTGTGGAAATTATCAAATTGAATGTTGAAATCGGCGAAATCTTGTTGATGCTCTTTTTGAACTTGAGCAATCATTTCTTCTGGTGTAATCCCCATTTGCTGTGATTTCAGCATAATAGGTGTGCCATGAGCATCATCGGCACAAATGTAATAGCATTCATGACCACGTAATTTTTGAAAACGTGACCAAATATCCGTTTGGATATATTCAAGCATGTGGCCTAGATGGATTGGGCCATTGGCATAAGGGAGGGCACTTGTGACCAGTATTTTACGCTGCGATTTTGTCATTTTGTCTCGATATCAAATTACACCAATAATATTGCCTGATACTAACTGATTAGCAGACTTTTTTCAGCAAAACATGACGTAAAAAAGCTTATTAGTCGCTATTTTTTTACCAAGTTCTGATACACTTGTACAAATTTCTCGTTCGGAGTCGCCGTTTTGGTCAATACGCATACAAATTATCAATTAAGTGATGAATTATTGTCACCAGTGTTGGATATTTTAGAAGCATTTGAAGATCCTTATTTACACAAAGGCTTAGTCAGTGCAGGGTGTGTGACAGCATTGTCTATAGAAGGAAAACGCCTACAATTGGGCTTAGTTTATCCTTACCCGTGTATGACACAATACCGCGACATCGTGATGGCTGTGACTAATAAATTAGCTGTACTTGATGCGATTGATGAAGTGGAATGTGAAATCGATTTTCAGCCGCGGGTATATTCAGCACTCCCTGCTATTCCTCCGCTTCCTAATGTAAAGCAAGTGATTGCGGTAGCTTCTGGTAAAGGCGGTGTGGGTAAATCAACCACCGCAGTTAATCTCGCATTAGCCTTAAAAGCTGAAGGCGCCGAAGTGGGCATTTTAGATGCCGATATTTATGGCCCGTCTATCCCACTGATGTTGGGTATCCCTAATTTTCGTCCAGAATCGCCCGATGGCATACATATGACCCCGGCGTTGGTGCATGGCATTTCTGCTCAATCAATCGGTTTTATGCTTAGTGGTGATGAAGCTGCAGTATGGCGTGGTCCAATGGCGGCAGGGGCGCTAGCGCAACTGTTAAATGAAACACAATGGCCTGAACTGGATTATTTAATCATCGATATGCCGCCTGGAACCGGTGACATTCAATTAACGCTATCGCAAAAAGTGCCAGTGAGCGGTGCTGTCATTGTGACGACGCCACAAGATATTGCTTTAGCGGATGCCAAAAAAGGCATTACCATGTTTAATAAAGTTAATATTCCTGTATTGGGAATTGTTGAAAACATGAGTTTTCATCTTTGCCCTGAATGTGGTCATAAAGAACACCCCTTTGGCACTCATGGTGGCAGTCAAATAGCTGAGCGTTATAACGTGCCACTATTAGGCTCACTGCCATTACACATTAATATTCGTGAAGCCATGGATAATGGTACACCGAGTGTGATGAGCGAACCAGAAAGTGAAGTGTCTGGGATATATCGCGAAATTGCTCGTAAGCTTGGAGCTGAATTAGCGCTTCAACAAGTACAATCAGTCGTAAAAATTAGCATATCAGAAGACGAATAAGGTAAGAGATGAATTCTCAGCAGTGTGTCATTATTGCGATTGCCGGTGCGTCGGCTTCAGGTAAAAGTTTAATTGCTAAAACAATTTTTGAAGAATTGTGCCGTGATTTAGGAACCAATCAGATTGGTGTGATCAACGAAGATGCCTATTATCATGACCAAAGTCATTTGACGATGGAAGATCGTGTCAAAACCAATTACGATCATCCCAAAGCGTTAGATCATCAGTTGTTAGCGACTCACTTAACTCAGCTAAAACAGGGTGAAGCAGTTAGCATTCCTTGTTATAGCTATACTGAGCATACTCGTACCAGCGAGACGCTCACCATGCAGCCTAAAAGAGTGATTATCGTAGAAGGCATTCTATTATTAACCGCCCCTAAATTACGTGAGTTAATCGATGCCAGTGTGTTTATGGATACGCCATTGGACATTTGTTTTTTACGTCGGTTAACCCGTGATGTTGCTGAACGTGGCAGAACAATGGAAACGGTTATTTCACAGTACAAACGCACTGTGCGGCCGATGTTTTTGCAATTCATTGAGCCGTCAAAGCAATATGCCGATATTATCGTTCCACGGGGTGGTAAAAATCGTATCGCAACTGATATTTTAAAAGCTAGAATTCAGCATTTATTGGCTAAATAGCCTTATCTAGGAGAGAGTGCAGTATGCGTTTAACCGATATTGAAATTGAGCAATGTTTAGATAATGGCACCATTAACATCGATCCGCGTCCTGGTGTGGAAGCGATTTCGGGGGTGAGTGTGGATGTGCGTTTAGGCAGCCAATTTCGGGTATTTAAAGACCATACCGCACCTTATATTGATTTAAGTGGCCCAAGTGCAGAAATGCAAATAGCACTTGATCGGGTTATGAGCGACAAAATTGAAATTGCCGAGAATGAGGCCTTTTTCCTTCATCCTGGTCAATTAGCCTTAGCGGTAACCTATGAAAGTGTAACATTACCAGCAGATATTGTGGGTTGGTTAGATGGTCGCTCTTCACTTGCGCGCTTAGGCTTGATGGTGCATGCGACTGCGCATCGTATTGATCCCGGTTGGCAAGGCAAAATAGTATTAGAATTCTTTAATAGTGGTAAATTACCGTTGGCGCTTCGTCCTGGGATGACGATAGGAGCGCTCAATTTTGAACGCTTAAGTTCAGCGGTTGCTCGCCCTTATAACACACGTAAGAGTGCCAAATATAAAGATCAGCAAGAAGCCGTAGCCAGCCGGATCAGCCAGGATACATAATGGCGCTGGTTTGGGTTAATCACGTTGAAGACGGCACGATCAATCCATTTGATCGTGGTGTCGCTTATGGCGATGGTGTGTTTGCGTCTATGCGTACCGCGTCGGCTGATATGCCTGCAGGAATTTTATTTCTTGACGAGCACTTGTCTCGTTTGCAACAAAGCTGTGAGCGTTTAGGTATTGAGTGGTGTGTCAGCGACTTACTCATTCAACAGCTGAACCAACTCGCTCAGCAATATCCTCAACATTGCATCAAGTTAATATTGACGCGCGGAGTGGGTGGACGTGGCTATCAAGCACCTTTGAGAACCAATGTGACTGAAGTCGTGTCAGTTCATGCCATTCCTGATCATTACCATCATTGGCAGCAAAGCGGTATTACGCTAGCATCATCACCCATTCATCTTGGCAGGCAACCACTTTTAGCGGGAATGAAACACCTTAACCGATTGGAACAGGTGCTAATAAAGTCTCAACCTCTACCTAGCACACACCAAGATTGGTTAGTGTTTGACTGTGATTGTAATGTGATAGAGTCATCTGTTGCCAATATTTTTATCGTCAAAAATGATCGGATATTTACCCCAGCAATAACCCATGCAGGCGTAAGCGGAGTGATGCGTGAAATACTGATTGATACTTTGCTTTGCCATGGTATAGCAGTCATGGCAACGCAACTTAAGCTTAGTGATATTCAAGCCGCTGACAATGTATTGATAACGAACAGTTTATTTGGCGTTATTGATGTATCGGCCATTGACGATTTTCAATTTAGCCCTTGGACGCAGACATCGCGATTCAGGCACGTTCTGAGTGTGAATTTATCATAATGATTAAAACGTTAAAAATTTTTATATTAGCGAGTGTTATCCCTTTCTTTGTCGTGTTTTGCCTCAGTGGATATTGGCTCATATCCGGCTTAATTACTTATCAAAAACAGCCATTACAGTTAACCGAAATTCAAACATTGACGGTAGAACCGGGTACCACTGTGATTAAGCTTGCGCAACAGCTTGAGCAACAATCATTGATTATTGATAGCTGGAAAGTCAAATACCTGGTTAAACTTGAACCTAAACTCGCCAATATTAAGACGGGATTATACCAAATTATCCCCGGCGATACGTTGGAAGCGTTATTAAGACGCTTATATTTAGGCCAACAAGTGGTTTTCAGCCTAACGCTAATCGAAGGTAAAACCATTGCTGAGTGGCAACAAACACTGGCCACCACTGAGCATTTAGCACAAGAGACCGATGCCTTTAATCAAGTCTTATTGAACCATGGTGATACTTCTGGTTTGCCCGAGGGTAAATTTTATCCCGAAACATTCCATTATCATGCTGATGATAGTTTACAGACAATTTTAAATCGCAGTTACACCATGATGCAGGAAAGCTTAGCGCAAGCATGGGAAGGGCGTGATCCTGATTTAGCCTTATCATCGCCGTATGAATTGCTGATTATTGCTTCTATTATTGAAAAAGAAACTGGCAACCCTGAAGAGCGCGATTGGGTGTCTGCAGTATTTAATAATCGACTTAAAAAAGGCATGCGCCTACAAACTGATCCCACGGTGATTTATGGTATGGGTGAACGTTATAAAGGCAATATCACTCGTAAAGATTTACGTGAAACTACCGCATTTAACACTTATAAAATTGATGGGTTGCCGCCAACGCCTATTGCTGCCCCTAGTCGGGCATCATTATTTGCAGCAGCAAGTCCAGCTAAAGTAAATTACTTGTATTTTGTGTCACGCAATGATGGCAGTCATGTGTTTTCATCAACGCTGAGAGCGCATAATAACGCCGTAAACGAATTTCAGAGAAACAGAAAATGAGTCAATACCAAGGCAAGTTTATTGTCATTGAAGGATTAGAAGGGGCAGGTAAATCTAGCGCAATAGCCCTAGTCAACGATATTATTAGCCAGCATATTGGTCAGGCCCCTGTGTGCACTCGTGAGCCAGGTGGCACTCCACTGGCAGAAAAAATGCGCGATTTAGTCAAAATTGTCGATGAAACCGATCCACTGTGTGACGAAGCGGAATGTTTGCTCATTTATGCTGCCAGAACGCAGCTAATTGCCAATGTGATCAAGCCGGCTTTGTCTGCAGGCGAATGGGTGCTCGGTGACCGACACAATCTCTCTTCATTAGCTTATCAAGGTGGTGGACGAGGTTTGATGCCCTTAGTAAAAGCGGTGAGTGATGCGTGTTTACGTGGTTTTAAACCTGATCTTACTTTATATTTAGACATTGACCCTACACTTGGATTAAGCCGTGCCGCGAGTCGTGGCAAGCTTGATAGAATTGAACAACAAGCTATTGATTTTTTTGAGCGAGCAAGGCGAACTTATTTACAACTAGCCCATTACGATGACAGCATAGTAGTGATTGATGCCAGTCAATCAATGGAGCGGGTTCATGATGATATTCGTTTACAATTACAGCACTATTTGCCGGCGCTTATGGCTGAACAGTGATTAATATCGATAAGGATAATGTGGCGACATGAGTGATTATCACATTGACCAATTACCTTGGTTAGCCGAGTCGCATCAACGTTTTGTTGATCAGCATTACCGTGGTAGAAGCAGTCATGCTCATTTGTTCAAAATAGATAAAGCTTTAGGGGGCGATAAGCTCGCTAAGGCTTGTGCGCAAACAGCGCTTTGCCAACAACTTACGCCCGTTGGCGCTTGTGGCCAATGTAAAAGTTGTTTGCTACTGGCTGCAGGTAACCATCCTGATTTATATGTTATAGAGCCTGATGGCACTCAAATTAAAGTCGATCAAATTCGTCAGTTATGCCAAGCGTTAACCCAAACGGCCCAGCAAGGTGGTGCGCGCGTCGCGATAATTGTCAATGCCGAGCGATTAAATTTAGCAGCAGCCAATGCACTACTGAAAACCCTTGAAGAACCCGGCGATGATGTTGTGCTCATCCTCCAAACGAATACATCAGCCCAGCTATTAGCGACCATTACGAGTCGTTGCCAAACGCTCAATTTTGTTGAACCCACTAAGCATGAGATCCACCACTGGCTAGCTGCACAGCAGTTGTTACCCGCTGCCAATGCTGAGGGAAAAACCCATGATGTTACATGGTGTCTTAGTGTCGTTGGTGGACCTCTGGCGCTGGCAAACAGTTTAACTAGTCAGCATTATCAACAACTGCTGACATTTCGCCAAGATTGGGCTCAAAGTTTGAAAACGGGTCATCTAAGCAATAGTCTATTGAAGGTGTCTGAGCAACAGATTGTTGATGCACTTAATGTTTTGTATTTGTACTTACGCCAATATGTGTTAAAAAGTAATAGCGTAAAAAATGATCCTGCGGGTTCTCAGTCGTTAAATCCGCTTGTTCAAGCTAAACTGATTGAGCTAGCCGGAAGAGTTATGAATATGTGTCACAAGCTTGAGACTATGCCGAGTGTCAACACTCAAGCCCTGTGTCAGCAATATGTACTCGCATTTAGGCAGCTAACCAATTAAAGACGTTTTGTTATACTGACTTTTATCCTATTTATGGAAATAAAATAATTATTTATGGTCGATCTTGTTGTTAACTACGATACATTACACAAACTTTATCGTGCTTACATGCCTTTTATTAAGCCTGCCGGTTTATTCATTGCGACTACAGAAAGTCATTTCTTAGGCCAAGAGCTTACTATTGCGTATCGATTACCTAATGCAACCCAAATAAACGAATTTAAAGGCTCTGTGGTATGGATTAATCCATTAGGCGCATCAGGCGGACGACCTGCGGGTATTGGGGTTAAAATTAAAACAGATGTTGAAAGTCATAAACATCATATTGAAAAATTATTATCGAGCGAACTTGCCTCTGGTGATTTGACCTGCACTATGTAGCTAGGTATTCTTGCGTATTAGTTTTATTTGCGAAAGAATTCCCATGCTAATTGATTCCCATTGTCACCTTGATCGCTTAAAAGCGGCCCCCGACTCAGCCAGTTTACAATCCATTATGGACAATGCCAAAGCCCAAGGCGTTGACTATCTATTGTGCGTCAACGTCCGTCAGCAAGGCTTTGAAGCCATGCGAGACAAAATGTCTGCCTTTGATAATGTATTTTTATCTTCTGGCGTACATCCTCTAGATGTGCAAGAAGGCTTGAATATTGAAGACATTAAACGTTTTGCAGAAGATCCTAGAGTGGTTGCCATTGGTGAGACTGGTTTGGATTATTTCTATGCAAATGACACAAAAACGTTGCAGCAACAGTGTTTCGAACAACAAATTGCCCTAGCCGTAGAGGTGGGTAAGCCGTTAATTGTCCATACACGTGATGCCCGTGAAGATACCATTAATATGCTAAAAGCAGGCCACGCCGACAAAGTAGGTGGCGTGCTACATTGCTTCACTGAAAACTGGGAAATGGCTAAAGCGGCGATTGATTTGGGCTTTTATATTTCTGTTTCAGGTATTGTGACCTTTAAAAATGCTGGTGAGCTTCGCAGTGTTATTCGCCAAGTGCCTAAAGACAGATTACTGGTAGAAACCGATTCACCTTATTTAGCGCCAGTGCCACATCGTGGCCGAGAGAATCAACCGGCTTATGTTCGTGATGTGGCAGAGTTTGTTGCACAATTACGCGGTGAAAAGTTTGATGAATTAGCTCAGTACACCACAGATAACTTTTTTAACTTATTTAAAGATGCCGCTAAGTTAATCGGACGCTAATTCGAGTTAACTCATTCACTGGTTACTCGATGAGTATTCTGCGCTTTGTGAGCAATAACCTCATTATAGGCATCGTTTTTGTTGCATCCGCTCCGAGGTCGGCAATGGCGCTTGCGTTGCTCTACCTCCAGCATCTGACCTCCATGGCAGGAGACAATGGTCTATTTTGTTTGCAACAAAATAGACCATGCAGTCGTACTTCAACACGACCTAAGCCGTTAGATAGGGTTGAAACTTGCCTTTAATGAGCCATTCAAGTATGTCATATCTTAGTCGCTTGATCTTTGTTAAGGGAAGATCATTATTTCAACAACTTGTTTGAACTTAATAGCTTAAGCGCCCCAATGACATCGCGTCATTCATCATATGGGTATAAAAACACATAACGATACTGATGTATTTTTGTTTATTGATGTGATCTATTGATTAAAAAATAGATAAAAAAATGGCCCAAAACTATCCAGTTGTTTTGGGCCTAGGGAAATGGCTCGATTAAGAGCCTTGCGCTACTGCTGTGGCATCATAAGAGTGCTTAAGATGCCAAAGACTGAATAAATCATTAATTAACTATAGTCAGACTTATTGAGTTTTGCATAAAAATTAATCAACAATGTTGGTTTTGGTCTGTTTTTTATCGCAAGATTTTGATTGTAAATGCTTTATTAACCCTGGCTGAGGTTAATTAGTGTGTCATAGACTTACGTTAACCCTGTCGCGGACTAATTCACGCGGTAAATTGTTTTTCAGCCTATGGCCTAAGTGTTTTACGACCCCAAGTACGACCTTGTGATAACTCACTAACATCTCACCTCGTGGCATTATGGCTAAATGTTGCTGTGTCGGTTGATCAAAAGTAGTTGTGGTAATATCACGACCCATTAAATAATCTTGTGCTTGCGGGGCACTTAATTCCATGGTTTTTGCTGGGTTATGTGCTGCTGCTGATAAAGCAATAACGGCTTCATGTTTTGCTTTGTAGCCTTTTTTCATTGCATCTGCGAGCTTAATTCCAATACGTTGAAAGCGCATTTTGCCAATAAACGGTATAAATTGGGCTGGAAATAACCAATATTCATCATCACGTACCATGATCACGTCATCACTAGGTAACTCGAGACAGAAGTTGTTTTGAAAGTATTGTATTAACTCCGTTTTTTGCTTTTCGTTTACGGGAGTAAATGGAAAGTTTTTTTGTAATTTTGGCTGTTTTTTTACTCGCTCGACTGAGGCTATTTTGCGGATTTTGGCGACAAAAAAACCTTCACTGTCGTAAATTTGTGGCCAAACATGTAGAAAACCTTCTTTAGTGCACGCTTGGGCTGCGCCATCAAATAAATCTGTCAATGAGATAAATTCAACCGCATCAGGATATATTTGTTTTAAGTGTAGACAGATATGTTGGTTTTCTAACTGGCTTAGGGTGCAAGTAGAATAGACTAAGGTCCCACCAGGTTTTAATGCCAAAAATGCAGATTCGATAAGATCTTTTTGGGTTTCGCCAATCGCAGTAACATCATCAATATCCCAATGTTTTAATGCCAATGGATCTTTACGAACCGTTCCTTCGCCGCCGCAAGGAGCATCCAATAAAATAGTATCAAACGATTCAAATAAATACTCACCAAATACTCTGCCATCAAAATGGGTCAGGGCAGTATGGCTTGCGCCCATTCGTAGCACGTTGGCATGCAATACTTTCACTCGACTGGCGGAGTATTCATTAGCAACTAATAAGCCACGGTTATTCATTAAGGCTGCTATTTGAGTGGTTTTAGAGCCAGGAGCTGAAGCAAGGTCTAAGACAATTTCAGGTGCGGTATCATTTGAAAAGAGTGCAGTTGGCGGCAGCATAGAGCTGGCTTCCTGGATGTAAAACAGCCCTTGAATATGTTCGATGGCATTGCCTAGCTGAATGTCATCTTTGCCTTCAATCCAAAATCCGTCCTCACACCAAGGTATCGGTGAGAGTTGCCAGCCTGCTTGCGTCATGATGTTGATAAACGCGACGGTACTTATTTTTAGTGTATTAACCCGAATGGATTGACGAAGCGGTTTATCACAATAAGCGATAAACTCTTCTAAAGATAAGTGGGCGGGTAACTCTTTCTCAATGTGCTTGATAAAGTTTGTATTTAATTGGACCATAATAGTAAACGATAAATTATTTTTGCAGTGATTGGGTCGATCATATCACGGAATTGTACGCCCTGATCGGCAATGATTACTGTATATTGAGGTTATTAAAACCGACTGGGTTATGGAGATATATGTGTTAAATAGAGTGTGGTTAGTATTTTTTATCATTGCCGCGTTGTCTATCGTGATCCAATTGGTAAATGGCAACGTCAATGTATTAAGCGAGTCGGTTACTGCTTTGTTTGCCAGTGCCAAATTAGCGGCAGACATCTCAATTGGCTTGATTGGTGTGCTAGCGTTATGGATGGGCCTTATGCAGGTGGGTGAAAAGGCCGGTGTAGTGGGTTTGTTTGCCCGTATATTCGAGCCTTTACTCTCCAAGTTGATGCCTGAGGTTCCTCGTGGCCATGTGGCGTATGGGAGTATTAGCATGAATCTGACTGCGAATATGCTGGGGTTAGATAATGCCGCAACCCCCTTAGGCTTAAAAGCAATGCATGATCTGCAAACGCTTAACCCGGTCAAAGCGGTTGCAACCAATGCCCAAATTTTATTTTTAGTGTTAAATACCTCCTCGGTAACGTTAGTCCCAGTGACAGTGTTTCTCTATCGCGCGCAACAAGGTGCTGCTAATCCTGCTGATATATTTTTGCCTATCTTGTTGGCCACAAGTGTCTCGACCGTTGTGGGGCTGCTGGTTGTGGCTTTGGTGCAACGTATCTCGTTATTCAATAGTGTTATTTTGGCTTATGCTGCCATCATTATGAGTGTGTTCATGGCAGGTATGGCTTATTTAGTGACATTATCGGCCGATGCAATAGGCCAAGTGTCTATGATTTTGGGCAACGGCATATTGCTATTGCTCATTCTAAGTTTTATTTTAGTCGCCGGTTATCGCAAAATTGCTGTGTATGAAGAGTTTGTCGATGGTGCAAAGCAGGGGTTCAGTCAAGCAATCCAGCTTATTCCTTATTTGTTGGCGATGTTATTAGCGATTGGTTTTCTTAGGGCTTCTGGCGCATTAGATTATGCTTTGCAGCTCTTAGCTAGCGTCGTTAGCGCATTGGGAGCCGATACGCGCTTTATTGATGCGATGCCAACGGCATTGATGAAACCCTTTAGTGGTTCAGGCGCGCGGGCTATGATGCTAGAAACCATGAGTCACCATGGTGTTGACTCGTTTGCTGGCCGATTAGCCGCAATCTTGCAAGGCAGTACCGAAACGACTTTTTATGTGTTGGCCGTTTACTTTGGTTCTGTCGGGATCCGTAATGGCCGTCATGCGTTGGCATGTGGTTTAACTGCTGATATTGCCGGTATTACTGCAGCCATAGGCGTGTGTTATTGGTTTTATGGCTAATAATAAAAAGTGTAAATGTATTTTAGTACGGGACAGTGATAAAAAAGGCCGATAAATTTATCGGCCTTTTTGTGTTTGAATCGTTATTTAACCTCAACGGAGAAAAGGCTGTTTGATAATCGTTTATTATCCCGAGTGAATTTATTTAGCTTGTGTAGGTCGCCATTGTGTCCATTCATCTTGCGTATTTGCATGTAATGGGAAACGGCTTGTGGCATCGATACTATTACTGTCTGAGGTTGCATCACGTGTAGCAAATGCTATTCCGCCGGCAAGTATGGTCTCTAATGATCCCGTTTCTAACTTCGCGCCCGAAAATAATCCGACATCTAACTTAATCCCTGAAGCATCCCAAAACTGGCTGCTTTGGTTAATTAAATGAGCATATTCAGCATTGACATGGGCAAACAGCGTTATTTCAATACCTGAATCATCTAGCTGATAACCATCAATTTGGCCGACGTTAATGCCGCGAAAAAATAATGGTGTCCCCACTTTAATTGAACCCAGTTGATCATCAACTAATTGGAATACTACTGCATCTTTGGGTACATTGGCTGCAAAACTAGCGTGCGCTAAGGCGACAAACGTATCAACTAATTCCAGACTCTTGCCAGGGATAACCCCAATATACGGCCCCGTTAATAATGCATCTAGTGCATTAATCCCAGCTAAAGAAATCTGTGCATCAATAATGAAGTATTCACTGTCATTGGCGCTGAAGTGGTGTGCATATTGGCCAAACAAATACGCTGTTGCACTAAGTGTGTTTAAATCTTGGTTTAGCTTAACGTGTGTCACTTCACCAATTTGATGACCTTGGAAACGAATGGCGGCATTGGCAGTGATTTTTGCACTGACGGGTAAGGTGAGATTAATGACCTTAGCCTGCATAAGCGCATATGATTTTTTGTCATACAAGCGCAGATTCGGCTCACGGTGTTGAATATCAGCTATGTCATCTATGTGGCCAAGAGTAATACTGCCGTTAATAGCGCCTTTAAGTGGGGCGACATTAATATCAACGCCCGCGAGACTGGCATTGATGGCGACAGCATCGTTGCGCCAAAACACTGTATTGGGTTTTATTAGTGGAATAAATTTATTGTCGATATTAATATCGATGTTAAATTTATCTGTGTTTGCTAACCAGTTAATTTTACTTACCGAGCCGATTTGCATTTTTTTATAATAAATAGGTGATCCTTCAGCTAAATCTGCCCCATCAATACTGGTCAAGGTTAAATGGGTCATTTGCTGCTGAGCATATAATGCCTTGGCTGACTCAATTGATTCATGCAGTTTCAATTTACTATTGACCGCAAGTAGGGCGCTGTTATTACCTGGAATTAAGCTAATGGCCCCTTCAAGCATAGTGGTTACATCGCGAGTCTTAACACTTATGCCTTCTAGTGAAGCATTTATGGATAATGCACTTTCAGGCACAAAGAAACTTCCCTTCGTGAGTAAATTTTTAAATTCAGGTAGAATTTCAATATGATACTCAACAGTTGAAAAATCTTGGCTTATGTTAGTACTGAGAATTTGGCCAATAGGTAATTGTTTATAACGCACTTGTGCACCATTACTGACACCAGTATGGGTATTGGCAACGACAGTTAGCTCTATTTTGTCTTCACTGAGTAAGTCTGGTGCATCTGAAGCCAGTTCAAATTGCATCGCCTCAGTTGATGCCTGGCTACCAGGCAAAACATTAATCACACTTCCCGTAACGAGCCGACTGACGTGTTTGACACCTTTTAATGATATTTCGGGACCACTTAACCAAAACTGACTATCTTTGGCAATTAACGCTTTGTATTGGTAGTTAACTCGAGCAATGAATTGAACCCCGGTTGGCGTTAAGGATTTTTTCTCAATTTGACCAATAGCAATACCACGGTAGATGATAGCTGTCCCTTCGCTGACATCCTCACCATTTGCCGCAGTTAGGCTAAAATCAATCCCACCGAGAGCCGTTTGTTGATCTTCATACAGGGTATATTCATCGCCATTTACCGCTTTTTCGGTATCAGTGCCGCTATCAAAACTGATCCCGCCTGCTAAAATTGACGCAATACTTTCGGTACTGACTTTGATGCCAGCTAAAGAGGCATCAATCTTTAACCCCGAGACATTCCAAAAGTGGGAGTCTTTATTGACTAAATGAGCATATTGTTCTTGAACAAATGCACTGATAATAATTTGTTTGTTGCCGTGTAGACGGTAGCTGACCACACTGCCGACAGGCGCTTGACGGAAAAATACTGGCGAGCCAACATCAATAGATCCCAGTCGAGGTGATTTTAGCTCGATCATGAGCCCTTCAATGCCGGGGAGAATTGCCGGCGCTTCTCGCTCAGCTTCGAATTCGGTTGCAGAGCGCCCATCTCCTGGCTGAATGGCAATATAATTGCCTGAAAATAAGGTGTCTAATCCTTCGACTCCAGTAATACTCGCTTTGGGTTTGACTAACCAAAAAAGAGTATTTTTGTTTAAAAATGGATCGGCGCGATAATCCATTACCACTTTGACGTTAACCCCTCTGAGATCATCATCAATACCTATGTCGGTGACTTTACCTACCGACAAACCTTGGTATTTTACCAAGGTTTTACCAATATCGATCCCGGCGGCACTGGGGAAGTGGATCAAAACGTCAATGCCGGACTCATTAATGCTTTTTACTCCTAACCAAGCACCTAATATTAAGGCGACAACAGGCAATAACCATATTGGCGAGAATAATTTTTTCTTCACAACTTTAGGCGATTCAATTTGTGTCATTAGTGTGTTCCAAGCGGTCCCAGAGTAAACGAGTATCTAACACTCTTGCCGCGAGTTGAGTCAGTAAGATGACTAACGCAAACGCGGTAGCGGCAGGTGCAGGTTTTGCGTCTAATAGTTGCCCCATATTGACTAGGGCAACTGTTAATGAAATCACGAATAAATCAAGCATTGACCAACGGCCAATCCATTCAATGATATGAAAACCCACCATCAATTTTCTTTTTGATACTGGAAGGTTAAAGCTGATAGCCGTTAAATAGGTGGCCAAACCAATAATTTTTAGCCAAGGCACTAATATACTGGCAGTAAACACAATAATAGCAATCGGGAACATGCCCGTTTTGACCAGATGGCTAATACCACTAAAAATAGTGTCATGGGTAACCTCTCCCCGATTTGTCAGGAGGGTTATTGGGTAGATATTGGCGACAACAAGTAAAATTGTTGCGGTAACCAGTAAAGCCCAACTTTGCTGAATGCTGGCATAATTTCGACTACTTAACTGGCTAAAACAGCGTCGACAATGACTACTCGTCGTCAGATTAACCTTGCGACAAACGGGACATAAACATAAGCCCATTTTTTTCCCCTGCAAATGCGTGGGAGTATTCGCGGTCGGCGCGTCTTTAAACTCATCAACCGATTCGGTAGGGAGCAAGGTGGGTTTATCTGGGGGTGCAATAGGAAGATTAGTCATCAACATAGCCCCACATATGTTCTAGGTTATATTCACGTTGTAAAAATAAAATGATGATAAACAACATCGTAAAACAGAAGGTACCCATACCGAAATACACATCTGAAAAATCAGATAATTGGAATGCCGACACTAAAAAGCTAATCACATAAATTTCTAACATGGTCATTTGCGATATTAAGCCATGGTTTTTTAACAATGTGGTGTACGCTCTTTGCCAAAATGAACTGTGTAATTTTAGCTTTACAACGACAACCTGAGTCAGAATCGACAATATTAATAATCCAGGGGCGATAACAGCCGCAACCATGACGGCTAAGCCGACAACCCAATAACCTTCAGACCAAACTGTCACCGCGGCATGCATGACTGTTGTCGTGCGGACACTGCCAAGAAAGTGAATTTCTAATACAGGTAATAAATTAGCCGGAATAAAGATAACTAATGCTGCAATGCATAACGCCAGCATGCCATTAATAGAACAATAAGGAGAATCATAAAGAGCAGTATGACAACGAGGACAAAGCGCTCTAGCACTAGAGGGCAAGGCTCGTTTTCTCACCGCCAAATCACATGATTGGCATAACGTTATAGAATCATGATCATCAAATTCATGCATGAAGAATTAGTCTAATCCATTGTGAAACACATTATTGGGTAGCGAAGAGTTAAGCCTCTCTGCTTTGCCTTATATTGGCAGATAAATGAGTCTGTTGTTCAACAATCTCAATTTTCTGTGTTTGATAATATCAGAATAATCAGAACACTTGCATCATAAGTTAACTATGTGAGATTCTATGCACTGTATATAAAAACAGTGAGGATTACATCATGGCAGTGATAACCCAATTTGTCGTGGTCAGAGAAGGGGTGGAGAAGATGACATTTATATCGAAGAAAGAGGCTGATGCCTACGATAAGATGCTTGATATTTCCGATAACCTGGTGCCGTTTCTTATTAAGGCGGACCTCGGACTTGATGAAAATAAATGCGAACAACTGGCATTTTATCTAGCAAACAATAAAGATGAGCTTTCTAACTTGCTAAAAGGCATCGTACAGGTTAAAAACGCTCCTACAGCTAAAACCAAAAAGACTGCGGCTAAAAATACACCACTAGAATAGCGGCGTTAATCACTCTGTTTTCGAGTGAATGTCAGCTTAAGGAATGGAAATGAAAACCGAATTTTACCAAACATTAAATCGTCAAGCACAAGCTTTACTTGAAGGCGAAGATGATTTAATTGCGGCAATGGCAAATTTTTCAGCGTTGCTAAACGACAACTTAGCAGACCTCAACTGGGCTGGTTTTTATATCAAGCGTGGTGAGCAATTAGTACTAGGGCCTTTTCAAGGTAAAGTGGCTTGTACCCGTATCATTATGGGTAAAGGTGTATGTGGCACTGCTGCAGCGGAAAATAAAACCCAACGAGTGGCAGACGTGCATCAATTTGACGGCCATATAGCATGTGATTCTGCCAGTAACTCAGAAATAGTGATCCCTGTTAGACACGGCCATGAGGTTGTGGCAGTGTTAGATATCGACAGCCCATTATTGAATCGATTCGATCAAGATGATCAAATTGGTTTAGAATATATGGTAAAAAGCTTCGAAACTTGCCTATTTGGTTAAATAGCGAACAATTTTGATTAAATCATGGTCGCATTCGCTGTCGCGGGCTTTATAATATGCCGCTGTACGCATTTGTGCTGGATTTACTGATGATCGATGATTAAGCTGACAGTAAGTTTGGTTAAATTGTTAAGGTTTGTTTCTATGACTTTAGCAAACGAGCGGATAGTGATATTTTGTACGTTGAGCCTTAACAGTAAGGTTTAACGAAAGATGAACGACTGCATGGCAAATCTAATGCCGCATAATCAGTCCCTTTATTAACGTGGAAGTAAAAATGGAATCAACAGACAAGTTGACCGACACCAACGCAATTTTAGCGTATTTATATGAAACCTTTCCTTTATGCTTTATTGCTGAAGGCGAAACTAAACCATTAAAAATTGGTTTGTTTCAAGACTTGGCTGAACGGTTAGCTGATGATTCTAAAGTCAGTAAAACACAATTACGTGTAGCGCTTCGTCGTTACACAAGCAGCTGGCGCTACTTGAAAGGCGTTAAAGCGGGTGCCAAACGTATCGATCTTGAAGGTA
Source organism: Shewanella sp. Actino-trap-3 (assembly GCF_002836275.1). NCBI lineage: Bacteria > Pseudomonadati > Pseudomonadota > Gammaproteobacteria > Alteromonadales > Shewanellaceae > Shewanella > Shewanella sp. Actino-trap-3. The sequence goes on from NZ_PJCE01000001.1 coordinate 629,490, forward strand.
ATGAATGTGCTGAGTTAGAACAAGAACACATCGACCATGCTATTCTTACACTGAAAGAAAGCCAAGAGAAAGCCAAAGCCAAGCGTCAAGCGTTAGCGCCTAAAAAGCCTGCTAAGAAAGTTGCGCCTAAACGAGCCCCAGTGGTTAAGAAAGAACGTCCAGCTGCAGTAGTTGCGCCAGTCATTAAACTTGTGCCTGCAAAGCTTGAAGATTTGAAACAAAAGCAACGTGTGAATGTTAAATTAGGAGCCACACCAGTACCCGGTGTTGTGACTGATATTAATAAAGAAGATGTGCTTGTTCAGTTAGATACTGGTTTATCCATCAAAGTACGTGCAGAACACATACTATTATAGAAAATTTAAGGAGTACTTGTTGATGCGAAAACTTACCTTGGCCGCGTCAATTGCCTGTTTATTTGTCGGCTTTTCGGCATGGGCAATTTCACCAACGATTCAAATCAGCGAGTTACCTAAACTAGCACAAGAGCCACAGCATAAAGTGGCTAGCAAGCGAGTAACAACTTTGTTTACTCGCTCGCATTATCACCGTTTTAATCTCGATAATGCATTTTCTGAACAAATCTATTCTCGCTTCCTTGAGCAGCTTGATTATCGCCGTAATGTGCTGACTGCGGCAGACATTGCTAGCTTTAGTCAATATCAAAATCTGTTTGATAATATGCTCGAGTCAGGCAATATTAGCGCAGCATTTAAGATGTACGATGTGGTGCAAAAGCGTCGTTATGAACGTTTTTCTTACGCCTTGTCTTTGCTTGATAAAGAATTTGATTTTACCAAAGCAGGCGATTCGTATGAATTTGATCGCAAAGATGCTGCTTGGCCAAAAGATGAAGCCGAAGTTAATGACCTTTGGCGTCAGCGGGTTAAATACGATGCGTTAAACCTAAAGTTAACCGGTAAAAAATGGCCTGACATTGTTGAAGTGCTCGAGAAGCGTTATAACAATGCCATTAAGCGTTTAAGCCAAACCCAAAGTGAAGACGTATTTCAAACCGTGATGAACGCGTTTGCTCGCAGCGTTGAACCTCATACAAGTTATTTATCTCCCCGCAATGCAGAACGTTTCCAAATGGAAATGAACTTAAGCCTCGAAGGCATTGGTGCTGTGTTACAAATGGATGATGACTATACCGTTATCAAAAGTTTAGTAGCCGGAGGCCCGGCCGCAAACAGTGAAAAGTTATCACCTGAAGATAGAATTGTCGGTGTTGGCCAAAAAGATGGCGATGTAGTTGACGTTATCGGTTGGCGTTTAGATGATGTTGTTGACCTGATTAAAGGGCCAAAGGGCAGTGAAGTTGTTTTACAAATTTTACCGAAAAAAGGTGGTGCGAATGCTAAGCCTTTTGAACTGGTCATTACCCGAGATAAAATTCGCTTAGAAGATCGCGCTGCGACCTCAAAAGTGGTTGAGCCTAAAGAAGGTCAATATGCGGATCGTAAAATTGGGGTGATCCAGATCCCTGGTTTTTATATGAATTTATCCCAAGATGTAGCCAAAGAAATTACTCAACTTGAAAAAGACAATGTTGAAGGCATTATTATTGACCTTCGTGGTAATGGCGGCGGCGCGTTAACGGAAGCAACATTACTGACAGGCTTGTTTATTGATAAGGGTCCAGTGGTTCAAATCCGGGATGCCAATGGTGGTATTAATCAAAATAGTGATAACGATGGTGTCAGTGCATACAATGGCCCATTAACTGTGATGGTTGATCGTTATAGTGCATCAGCATCAGAGATTTTTGCTGCGGCTTTACAAGATTATGACCGTGCACTTATTGTGGGTGAATCGACCTTTGGTAAAGGAACCGTTCAGCAACATAAGAGTTTAGGTCGAATTTATGACATGTATGAAAAACCGATTGGTCACGTGCAATATACCATAGCTAAATTTTATCGTATTAATGGGGGCAGTACTCAGTTAAAAGGCGTCACTCCTGATGTGAGTTTTCCGACTGCATTAGCGCCTGGTGAATACGGCGAGTCAGAAGAGAAAAATGCCTTACCATGGGATAAAGTTCCAGTAGCTCAGTACAGCACGCTAGGAAATATTACCCCGATGTTGATCCAAAATCTTGATGCGAAGCATAAAGAACGCATCAGTAAAGATGTTGAGTTCAGTTATATTTATCAAGATATTAATGAGTTTAAAAAACATCATAAAGACAAAACGATATCGCTTGTTGAAAGCGAACGTATGGCCTCTCGTGAAGACGATGATAAGCGCGCTCTAGACCGGGCAAATGCTCGTAGAGTCCATGATGGTTTGGCTGCGGTAAAGTCTTTAGATGATATAGAAAAGAGCGATGACAGTAAGTTACCTGATGCTTTTTTAGATGAAACTGCTTATATTACACTTGATATGGCCGATGCTGAAAAAATGGCTAAAACAAGCCTAAAGTAATTTATGATAACTGTTAAAAAACGCGCTTAAGGCGCGTTTTTTATTAATCACAATAATTAATAATGATGCCAATTTTTTAAGTTTACACCCCAATATCATCAAACTGGCTTCAGTACTGTTCGACAAGGATCCTGTATGAATCAAGCTCAAGAAAAACACCTAAAAGATTATGCAAAGCCTGCCTTTACCATTTCCCATATTGATTTGAACGTTATTCTCGATGGTAAAAACACTAAAGCCACTGCTGTCAGCAAAGTGATCCGTAATGGCGATCATCAACATGATTTAGTGCTTGATGGTGAACAACTTTCACTTAGTTCGGTGAAGATTAACGGTGTGGCGGCAAATTATCGTCAACATGATAGCCAGTTGACGATCACCACAGAACAGACAGAATTTGAATTAGAGGTCATCACTTTACTCGATCCTGAGACTAACTCTAGTCTTGAAGGTCTTTACATGTCAGATGGTGCTTATTGCACCCAATGTGAAGCTGAAGGATTTCGCCGGATCACCTATTTCTTAGACAGACCCGATGTTCTGGCTATTTATACCGTGCGCATTGAAGCCGATAAACAAGCATGTCCTTTTTTGTTAAGTAACGGTAATTTAATTGATAAAGGCGAGATGCCACGTTCGGGTCGTCATTTTGTACAATGGCATGATCCATTTCCAAAACCAAGTTACTTATTTGCCCTCGTGGCAGGAGATTTTGATTTACTCAATGATACCTTTATCACGCTGTCTGGACGTGAGGTTAAACTGCAAGTATTTGTAGATAAAGGTAATCTACATAAAGCTAACCACGCAATGGCGTCATTGAAAAAAGCGATGAAATGGGATGAAACCCGTTTTGGTCTTGAGTACGACCTTGATATTTATATGATTGTTGCCGTTGATTTTTTCAATATGGGCGCCATGGAAAATAAAGGTTTGAATGTCTTTAATACCAAGTTCGTTCTGGCGGATAAAGCCAGTGCTACAGATGACGATTATCATGGTATTGAGTCTGTTGTTGCCCATGAGTATTTTCATAACTGGACCGGTAACCGAGTGACATGTCGTGATTGGTTTCAGTTAAGTTTAAAAGAAGGCTTAACGGTTTTTCGCGATCAAGAATTTAGTTCCGATGTGGGTTCTCGCGCCGTAAATCGAATTCATGCTATCCGAGTGATGAAAAACCAACAGTTTGCCGAAGATGCCGGTCCTATGTCTCATCCTATTCGTCCTGAAAGCGTGATTGAAATGAATAATTTCTATACTGTGACGGTTTACGACAAAGGGGCTGAAGTGATCCGTATGATGCACACCATTTTAGGTGAGGAAGGTTTCCAAGCAGGGATGAAATGCTATTTTGAACGACATGATGGCCAAGCGGTAACCTGTGATGACTTTGTTAATGCTATGCAAGACGCCAGCGGTAAAGATTTAACCTTATTCCGTCGTTGGTATAGCCAAGCCGGCACGCCTGTGGTGACAGTTAAAGACAGTTTTAATGCAGACAAGGGTGAGTATCACTTAACCGTTTCTCAGCAAGTAATGTCACAAGGCGTTAAGGGGCAAACACTTCATATACCGTTCAGTGTTGAATTATTAGACAGTGCAGGGCAATCAATTGTCAATAAAGTGCTTGATGTGACTAAAGCTAGCCAAACATTTGTGTTTGATGGACTGGACAATGCGCCTGTAGCCTCTTTACTACAAGACTTTTCGGCACCCGTTAAGCTGGTTTACGACTTTAGCATTGACCATCTTGTTCACCTTATGCGTTATGCCTCTAGCGAAGTGGCTCGCTGGGAAGCATCAGTACAATTAATCAGTCAAACCATATGGAACAACGTTGCTCAGTTGCAAAAGCAGCAAGTCATGATGGTTGATACTCGTGTTATTGAAGCATTCAGAGGTGTCATTTTAGACGCCAATATAGATCAAGCCTTAGTGGCTGAAATTCTATCTATTCCTTCGGCCTCAGCATTAATAGAGCAGGTGGATAATGTTGATTTAGATGCATTGGCTAAAGCCAGAGAGTTTGTTGTTGAAGAGCTCGCATCAGCTTGTGAAGATGAGTTATTGGTTCGTTATCGAGAGCTATTGCTTGTTGATAATGCCGGTGCGCGGGCATTTAAAAATATTGCCTTATCATTATTATGCCAAGTGACAGATACTCATGAATCATTAGTTGAAAAACAATACTATTCCGCTAGTAACATGACTGACAGCTTAGGTGCTTTGAAAGCGGCAGCTACGGCAAAATTAACCTGTTTACCTATGTTACTCAGCGACTTTGAGTCTACATGGCAATCAACCCCATTAGTAATGGATAAATGGCTTACTCTGCAAGCTTTAGTCAATAGTGATGAGGTGATAGAACAAATTAAAACGCTGACCAAACATCCGAGTTTTAGTTTTTCAAATCCAAACCGTATTCGTTCATTAATTGGCGCTTTTGTGGCTGCCAATACCTATCAATTCCATCGTGCCGATGGTGAAGGGTATCGCTATTTAACCAAAATTTTAGTGAAATTGAATAAAACAAACCCACAAGTCGCATCACGAATGATCACGCCATTAATTCAGTTTGCAAAGTTTGATCAACAGCGCCAACAATTAATGAAACAGTGTTTAGTCGAATTAAAATCACTGCCAGATTTATCGACAGATTTGTATGAAAAAGTGACTAAATCGCTAGTAGAATAATGGTCGACATTCACGCTTATTTAGGGTGAATAATCGCGTGACCTGAAATCGTAAAAAGGAGAGCTTGCTCTCCTTTTTTATGGAGTAAATTATGGATTTTTTGTTTTCTCTCAACGTGAGTTATGAAGCATTTCTACCTTATTACCAAGGACTTGCAGAAAAAGTGCAGGTAAGAGACCACCAAGGTCGTGTTTTGCACATAAATGGTAAGTATTTTAGACCTTATTTAACCCTTCAAGGCATCCACGGACAGTTTAAATTAGTCCTGAGTCCTGAAGGGCATTTTAAATCAATTACTAAATTATAGAGTATTTACTTCAAACGTTTGATTCATTAGTTATGTGTTAAGTAGTCGTCCTTGAATACTTATAAGTCTATGAAAATAAACTTTTTTCATTAATTGTGGAATGATTGTAATTTTATCGTCGTTGATAATTCAAATATAGGCCTGTTTTATTTGATCATATTTGGTCACACAGCGTTAATTTTCTTAAACATTTTCTTTTTTTTGACCTTGCTCAATATAGTTAAATGCTGTAACAATAGTGTTGCCTGTGGGCTAACAAGATGTTGGTTAAATTCCTATAACAACTAATCCAACAGGTTACGGAGATGAACTAAAATGAATATTGTTAAAAAAAGATTTAACAGGTCGACTCTCGCTTTGGGGGTGGTGTCGGCATTATGTTTGGGGATGAGCACTTCTGCTTCAGCGGTTTCATTTGATTGGGGTGATGTTCGGGGCACTTTTGATTCAACTTGGACTGTCGGCGCCAGCTGGCGTGTATCAGACCGTGATTGGAATGACCAAATCGGTAAGGTGAATCAACCACAATTTGATTGGTCAGGTTACTCTGCATTTGGTGGTGCATTTGGTTCAACCAAATATACCTCAGCGGAGATTTGGGAGCAGCCAGGTTCTTATTCAAGCAACAATGATTTAAGTAATTTACTGTATGCACAAGGTGATACCACTTCTGAGATCGTCAAAGGTCTTCATGAGCTGTCTTTAAAATATGAAAACTACGGCGTCTTTTTACGCGGTATGTATTATTATGACCGTAAGTTAAATGACGGTGATTATGATTTTAATGATCCATTAACGGGTAAAGAGTTTGATCCTTGTGAAGACAACAAAGCATCAGAAGTGCAATGTAAAGACGTTCGCATATTGGATGCCTTTGTTTACGGTAACTGGAATTTAAACGACGGTGCAAATCCATTAAGTGTTCGCGTGGGTAACCAAGTGGTTTCTTGGGGTGAAAGTACTCTTATTTCTCACGGTATCGCTGAAATTAATGCTGTAGATTTAAATATTCTCAATGCACCTGGTGCAGAGCTTAAAGAAGCATTCCGTCCGCAAGGTATGGTTTGGGCATCGTTAGGCTTAAGTGAGAACTTAAACCTTGAAGCCTTTTATCAATATGATTGGCAACCCATTTGGATCCCTACACCTGGTTCAAACTTTGCAACCAATGATTTCGCTGGTTATGGCGGCTATAACCAAAATGCGCAATTGGGTTTCAACTCTAACCCAGACATCAACCAAGATTTCCTGATTTCTGAATACACACGTCTATATGACGCGGCGGCAGCGAGTGGATTTAATTCGGCTTATGCAGCTTATATGTTGTCGTATTCAACCAAAACAGCTTTAGTTCAAGATGCTGCAGATCCAAGTGATGATGGCCAATTTGGGGTCAAGTTAGGTTATTATTCGCCAGAACTAGGTGAAACTGAATTTGGTTTGTATTACATGAACTACCATAGCCGTCGTCCACTTATTAGCGGTACAGCCTCTAATTTTACTGCCGGAGCTATTGGTCGTGATTATGGTCGTTTAGCACAAAGTGGTGGGGTTATTGACCGCGAGCTGTTGTTAAGCATGGAAACCTTTACTAAGTCACAAATTGTCTATCCTGAAGATATCCAATTGTATGGTTTTAGCTTTAACACCTTAGTGGGTGACACTTCCGTTGCCGGTGAAATTTCCCATCGTGTTGATGAGCCATTGCAAATAGATGACGTAGAGTTATTGTTTGCTGCTATGCCTCAGCAATTAGCTAACGCAGGACTCCGCCCTGATCTTGATGGTATTTCGCAACTGGATGTTCCTGATCCTGGTGAAACGGTTGATGGTTTCATTCTCACTGATACCACTCAAGCGCAAATGACCTTTACTCACTTGTTTGGTCCTACACTAGGTTTAGATAATTTGACCATGTTGGCGGAAGTGGGCGGCGTATGGGTCCATGATATGCCTGATTTTGATGAATTACGTTTAAATGGTCCAGGAACGGCTCGTTCTGGTGGTAATCCAGAAATGACCGGCATTATTGCGGCTGTGCATAATGGCCCAGAGACCAACCCATTCCCAACTGATTTTGCTTGGGGTTATCGTTTAGTGGCTAAAGCTGACTTTAACAATTTTTTTGCGGGTGTGAACATGTACCCAAGAATTATCTTCTCTCATGATGTTGATGGTATTACACCGGATCCGATGTTCTTATTCACCGAAGGCAGAAAGTCTGTTGCTCTGGGAGTGAACTTTGATTATCAAAGTCGTTGGGGTGCGGATATTTCTTACAACAGCTTCTTTGGTGGGGTAGGAACAACAAATGCCATGACAGATCGAGATTACATCTCTTTCAACGTCAAGTATTCGATTTAAAAGGATAATTATAATGAAGAAACTGACGATATTATCGGCAGCAGTGATGATAGCACTGAGTGCACCTGCTGCGCTGGCGAAAGTATCACAAGCTGATGCAGACAAATTGGGTACATCATTAACGCCTTTGGGTGCTGAAAAAGCGGCTAATGCTGATGGTTCAATTCCTGCTTGGGGTGGTGGTATTAGTAAGCCTATTGCTGGGTACACTAAGGGTATGCATCATCCAGATCCTTTCCCGAGTGACAAAGCATTATTTACAATTACTAATGCCAATAAAGCGCAATATGCTGAGTTTTTATCTCCCGGGCAGAAAGAATTATTTGAAGTATATCCAGATACTTACATAATGAATGTGTATGAGAGCCGTCGTACTGCTGCAGTACCTCAATATGTCTATGATGCGACCAAAGTCAATGCAGCCAGAGCTGAGTTAGTGTCTCAAGGCAACGGTATTACTGGAGCGACTATCGGTGTTCCATTTCCTATCCCTGCTAACGGTCTAGAAGTCATTTGGAATCATATTCTACGTTTTCGCGGTGTTGATGTAGAAACGTATCGAAGCCAAGCAGCGCCAATGTCTAATGGTTCTTATACATTGGTAGAAACGGCTGAGGCAATTCGATTTGAATATTCTCGCCCTGAAGTGACCCTAGACAAACTTAAAGAAACGAATACTTTGTTCTACTTTAAGCAGGTGGTCACTCAGCCAGCGCGTTTAGCCGGTACTGCGTTGTTGGTAAAAGAAACCATGGATCAAGAAGCGTTACCACGCCAAGCTTGGACCTATAACACTGGACAGCGTCGCGTTCGTAAAGCGCCTAACGTAGCTTTTGATACGCCAGGTACTGTGTCCGATGGATTGAGAACAACCGATGATTTCGATATGTTTAACGGTTCTCCAATGCGATATAACTGGGAGTTAGTCGGTAAAAAAGAACTTTACATTCCATATAATGATTATCGTTTACATTCAGATGCATTGAAATACGACCAAATTTTAAAACCTGGTCATATTAATCCTGAATATGCACGTTATGAAAAGCATCGCGTATGGGAAGTGAAAGCAACATTAAAAGAAGGAATGCGCCATACCTATAAGACCCGAGTGTTTTATATTGACGAAGATTCTTGGCAAATATCTGTAACGGATATATACGATAACCGCGATGAACTTTATCGTGTCGGTGTCGCTCATAGTATCAATTATTATGAAGTGCCTACTCTGTGGAGTACATTAGAAGTCTTCCATGATCTTCAATCACGTCGTTATTTAGCGATGGGTTTAGACAATGAAGGTCGTATGTACAATTTTGATGCATCACTTTCTGAAGCTAACTTTACCCCGGACGCATTAAGACGTGCAGGTATTCGTTAATTAGCCATAAATAAAAAAAGGGGCGTTTTACGCCCCTATAATAAATTGTAAAGGAAGTTTGTATGACGTTTAACATGCTTCGCAGTGTAGTGGCGATTGGGATTAGTGCATGTTTATTTACTACTTCAGTAGATGCTCAACTCGATCCTCTTTCTGTTCAAATTCAACCCTTAGCTCAATCCTCTTTATTACTTGATATTGCCAATGCGGGCGACACACTTGTTGCGGTAGGCCAACGCGGTAATGTATTGCGCTTAGAGAATAATCAATGGCATCAAGTTGCAACTCCAGTATTGTCTCAGTTAACCAAAGTTTTTTTCTTCGATGAGAAACAAGGTTGGGCCGTCGGACATGATGCAACCATCATTCACACCCAAGACGGTGGATTAACGTGGTCTGTGCAGATGCAATCTGCTGACATTGAAAAACCCTTTATGGATGTGCGTTTCTACAGCCCTGTTGATGGTATTGCGGTTGGTGCGTATGGATTATTTTATCGCACAGCTGATGGCGGTAAAACATGGCTGGAAGAGTATCACCAAGAATTGCTCTTTGAAGAAGACGTATCCTATTTAAATGACCTTAAAGCCGAAAATGAAGCCTATTACTTATCTCAGCGATCGTTTTTATTACCTCATTTTAACCGTTTAATTCGTTTGCAAGATAATCGCTTGTTGCTTGTCGGTGAGCAGGGAATGGTAGCGGTATCGGATGATAATGGTCACACATTCTCAAAAACCAATTTCGACTATGATGGCTCAATGTTTAATGCCATTTCGGTTGGGGAAGATGTCTATGTTATGGGGCTTCGTGGTCATGTATTTAGGTCGGATTTAAGTCTATCAGAATGGCAACAAGTGGATTTACCTGTCCAATCATCAATCAATAGCGCACTTATTACACCCAGTAATGACCTTTACCTAGTCGGAAATGCTGGGATTGTGTTGTCAGTCGATGATGGTAAAGCAACCATTGTTACCAGACGTCAAGGTGAAAATATTGTCGCAATTGCCAAAGACAGTAAAGGCCAGTTATGGTTTGCCGGTTCTAAGGGACTGTTCCAGCTTGATTAACTCTTGGGTTAGATTGGACAATTAAAACAACAATAATAGGGCCGAAAAGATGTTAGAAAAACTGGTCAATGGATTTGAATCTCATTTATTCCGTAATCGGAAATGGGTCATAATTTCGTTTATTTTTATTACTATTTTTTTAGGGTATCAAGCCAGCCAATTAAAAATGGATGCGGCTTTTAGTAAAAATATCCCTCTCAATCACACTTACATGAAAACGTATACTAAACACCAGAAAGATTTTGGTGGTGCCAACAGCATTATGGTTGCGGTTGAAGACACTAGTGGCAATATATTCAATCCGGAATTTTTTGATGCACTGAAAAATGTACACGATCAATTATTTTTTATTCCGGGCGTAGAACGTTCTCAGGTTAAGTCTCTCTTTTCACCTTCAACTCGGTTTACCGAAGTCGTTGAAGATGGCTTTGCTGGCGGTCCGGTTATTCCGGCGGACTTTCGTAATGACGAGTACAGTCTTAACGTTGTGCGTAATAATATCGAAAAAGCCGGTATTGTTGGCCGACTCATTGGCAATGATTATACCTCTGCCATGGTATCTGCACAGTTAATGGAGTTTGACCCGCAAACAGGTAAAGCCATTGATACTATTGCGTTTGCTAATCAGTTAGAACAAGAGCTTCGTGGCAAGTTTGAAAACGATAAAATTAAGATTCATATCATCGGTTTTGCAAAAATGGCAGGGGATGTTGCAGAAGGCGCCAAAGGCGTTCTGCTGTTCTTTTTGATAGCCATTGCCATTACCGCTGTGATGGTGTACTTATTCTCAAAATCGATAATGCTAACCATATTGCCATTAATGTGTAGTTTGGTTGCGGTATTTTGGCAATTAGGACTCTTAACTGTGGTCGGGTTTGGCTTAGACCCCATGTCGATTTTAGTGCCATTTTTAGTGTTTGCCATTGGTGTCAGCCACGGGGTGCAGATGATCAATGCTGTACGTCGTCGTGTGCTTGATGGCCAAACAACGAAAGCGGCGTCTGCATCGGCTTTTCGCAGTTTATTAGTGCCCGGTGGGGTTGCTCTATTATCAGATACGGTCGGCTTTTTAACCTTACTAGCCATTGATATCGGTATTATTCGAGAGTTGGCAATTTCTGCATCATTAGGCGTAGCCGTCATTATTTTAACCAACCTTATTTTGTTACCTTTGGTGATTTCATATTTTGAATTACCGGTTAAACAAGATAACCCACAGAAACGTCAAAAAATCGAAAAAATGTGGCGTGGACTGTCTAAGTTTGCTACCCCTAAATATGCTGTAGTGGTATTGATTTTGACAGCGATACTCTATGTGGTTGGTTTTCAGCAAGCTTCAAAAATGAAAATTGGTGATTTACAGGGTGGGGCACCTGCACTGCATCAAGATTCACGTTATAACCAAGATACCTTCTTTATTACCAAACACTTTTCGATTACAACCGATGTAATGTCAGTGATTGTAGAAGCCAAACCTGAGGCTTGTACGTATTATTCCGTGTTAAGTCAAATTGATCAATTTGAGTGGATGGTAGCTAATACACCTGGGGTTGAGTCAACGGCGAGTTTGGCGTCGATTGCGAAAAAAGTGAATGCTGGGTTTAACGAAGGTAATCCGCGTTGGGAAATTTTACCTCGTACCACCGCGAGTTTAGTGCAGGCTGTTGGCCAAGTGCCAACAACGTCAGGTTTGCTCAATGGTAATTGTTCAGTGATGCCAGTGTACTTGTTCTTAACCGATCACAAAGCTGAAACCATTGAGGTTGTGGTTAATAAAGTCAAGGCCGTTGCCGCACAGCTTAACTCTGACACACTACAATTTAAGCTGGCATCAGGTCCAGTAGGTGTCATGGCGGCCACAAATGAAGCCGTGAGCGAAGCTCAGCTACCCATGATGTTATATGTTTACGGTGCCGTGTTTGTATTGTGCTTAATTAGCTTTAAATCACTCAAAGCGACTATTGCGGTGATTATCCCGCTTTATGTGGTATCGACATTAGCGCAAGCGTTAATGACAATGCTTGATATTGGTTTAGCGGTCAGTACCTTACCCGTTATTGCACTGGGTGTAGGTATTGGTGTCGATTACGGTATTTATATCTTGTCGACGATGTCCAATAAACTCAGTAATGGCATGCCGGTGCAACAAGCGTATTTTGAAGCATTAGTTGAGCGCGGCAGTGCGGTTATCTTTACCGGCTTGACGTTAGCCATTGGAGTGAGTACTTGGTTCTTCTCAGACCTTAAGTTCCAAATGGATATGGGAATTTTGCTTACATTTATGTTTTTAGTGAATATGTTAGGAGCAATTATTATTCTACCAGCACTTTCAGCTATTTTTTGGCGAAAAAAGTAGCTAAAACATATGATTAAATAAAAAAGGGAGCTTAGCTCCCTTTTTTATTTTGCATAGTTACGCTATGCAAACGACTTAAATGTCATTTTAAACACTAATCTATGCTGTCTACTAAATTTATAGAGGATGTACCACTAAAATTTTCCTCGATATAGCAGCAATTTAGTAATAAACTTTGCACAAGATCTCAGATATGAGTTTCTTTTGTTAAACAAAACGGTTATTGACGTGATATACACAAAATGACTCGGACCGACAGAATCAACAAGCCGAAACATCCATATAATTATAAGAGCGCTGCCATAGACGCTTAAGGAATCTGCACCATGGCCTTGAAAGATGCAATGCCTTCAGTACTACTGGAAAATGTAGTCAATTTAATTCACACAAAAATCCCTCATTCTCAAGCCAAACAAGTTGAGCAATTTGCTAACTGCCTCTATGCCCAAATGTCAAAAGACGATCTCAATGCCCGTAATGACAGTGATTTGTATGGTGCCGTAGTGAGCCTTTGGAATGCACTGAATAAAACGGCACAGGACAAAACACACATTCGTGTATTTAATCCTAGCCAAGCCAAACATGGTTGGCAGTCAACTCATAGCATTATTGAGGTTATCCAACTTGATATGCCTTTCTTGGTTGACTCGCTCTCAATGGCGTTAAATCGGATGGGCATCACAGCTCATGTGATGTTGCATACGCCATTAGCGGTCGTGCGTGGTAATAACAAGGTGACAGATGTGTCATTTGTGAATGACGCGACAGATGGTAGCAATAATGTGGCGGTATTCTTGGTCGAAATTGACAAGCAAAATAGTGATGCTGACATTAAGGCCATCGAAAAAGAAATACAAACAGTACTTGCTGATGTCACTGCATCGGTCAATGATTGGCAATTAATGTCTGCTACATTAACCGAGACTATTAAGCAATTACCTTCACGTCCGTTTCCTGGTGAGAAAGCTGAACTTCAAGAGTCGATTGATTTCTTGAACTATTTGAACAACCACCATTTTACTTTGCTTGGCTACCGTTATTATGATTTAAAACGCGTTGAAGGCGATGTTGAGCTTGTTCCTAATATTGAATCTAGCTTAGGACTAATGAACCGTTCAAAAACCTCACACAGTGAGCGTGGTTTATTACTCTCAAGTTTATCTGATTCTGCTCGTAAAGAGGCATTAGATGAAAGCTTACTCGTTCTCACCAAAAGTTCTGCTAAAAGCCGTGTGCATCGTCCGGCTTATGTTGACTATGTCGGTGTTAAACGTTTCGATAACAAAGGCAACGTCATTGGTGAAGATCGCTTCATTGGTTTATATGCTTCCAATCTTTATAACCGGAGTCCTCGTGAGATCCCATTACTGCGCGAAAAGGTTCAGCGGATCTTGGCCCGTTCAGGGCTAGCACCACGCTCACATGATTACAAAGCGTTAATGAACATCCTTGAGAACTTACCTCGCGATGAGTTAATTCAAGCGAAAGATGATGAGTTATCGGACATTGCTTATGGCGTGCTTGAAATGCAAGACCGCGATAAATTAAAGCTGTTCGTGCGTAAAGACGGTTATGGTCGTTTCTTATCGTGTTTAGTGTATGTGTCCAAAGATCGTTACAACACTAAATTACGTCAAGATACTCAACGCATTCTGGCACAGCATTTCCAGAGTAATGAAGATGTTGAGTTCACAACCTATTTCTCAGAGTCAACCTTGGCTCGAACTCACTATATTATCAAAGTTGATAATAACAATATGGATGTTGATGTGATTGCCATTGAAAAAAATCTTATTGAAGCTGCTCGCTCGTGGGATGATAAATTGCACACAGCGTTAAATAATACTGTTGGGGAACAAGCCGGTACTGGCTTAACCAAACGTTATTTAAATACGTTCCCACCTAGCTATAAAGATGATGTATTACCTAGCTCTGCTGTTGTCGATATGCAACATTTAGAAGCATTGGATGACGATCACAAGTTAGGCATGTTGTTCTATCAACCACAAGAGTCGGCGTTAAACAACAATAAAGTTCGCTTAAAACTGTTCCATAAAGACGAACCTATTCACTTGTCCGATGTATTGCCAATGCTTGAAAACTTTGGCTTACGGGTGATTAACGAACGCCCGTATGAAGTCAAAACCAATGACGGTGCGACATTCTGGATTTTAGACTTCTTAATGACAGTGCAGGGCGCGGCAACAGAAAACCTAGCCGACAGCCAAGACCGTTTCCAAACGGCATTGTTGCAAGTTTGGCAAAAGAAACTGGAAGATGACGGTTTTAATCGTATCGTACTGTCAACAGGTTTAAGCGGTCGTGAAGTGTCTATTTTACGTGCTTATGCTAAATATATGCGTCAAATTGATGCGACATTTAGTCAGTCTTATATTGAAGAAACTTTCAGCCGTTATCCTAAACTAGCGGACTTATTGGTGAAGATGTTCATCCGTAAGTTTAATCCTAAGTTAAAAACCCGGACGTTAAGCAAGTTCCTTGAACAAGTGAACCTACAACTTGATGATGTTTCAAGCTTGGATGATGACCGCATTATTCGTCGTTATTTAGATTTAATTAACGCCACAATGCGTACCAACTTCTACCAAACGGCCGCAAATGGCCTAGCAAAAGATTACCTTTCGTTTAAGTTTTCGCCAATCTTGATCCCGGAAATGCCTAAGCCGTTACCTAAGTTTGAGATTTTCGTGTATTCACCTCGTGTTGAAGGTGTGCATTTGCGCGGAGGTAAAGTGGCCCGTGGTGGTTTGCGTTGGTCAGATCGTCGTGAAGATTTCCGTACCGAAGTACTCGGTTTAGTAAAAGCACAACAAGTGAAAAACACCGTAATTGTCCCTGTTGGTGCAAAAGGTGGCTTTGTCTGTAAGCAACTGCCAACCGAGGGGGGCCGTGAGGCATTCTTCACTGAAGGGCAACAATGTTACCGCATCTTTATCCGTGCGTTGTTAGATATTTCTGACAACATTAAAAACGGTGAAGTGGTTCCGCCAGTCGATGTTGTTCGCCATGACGAAGATGATGCTTATTTAGTTGTTGCAGCCGACAAAGGCACCGCGACCTTCTCCGATATTGCTAACGAGATTGCGATTGAATATGACTTCTGGTTAGGTGATGCGTTTGCCTCTGGTGGCAGTAACGGTTATGACCACAAGAAAATGGGTATTACTGCTCGTGGTGCATGGGAATCAGTGAAGCGTCATTTCCGTGAGATAGGCGTAGATTGTCAAACTACACCCTTTAGCTGTGTGGCCATTGGTGATATGGCGGGTGACGTATTTGGTAACGGCATGTTGTTATCGGAACAAACTCAATTGGTTGCTGCATTTAACCATATGCACATCTTTATTGACCCTACGCCAAAGATTGCAGAAAGCTATGCTGAGCGTCAGCGTTTGTTTGTGTTACCTCGCTCAAGCTGGGAAGACTACAACGCGAAACTGATATCTAAAGGCGGTGGGATATTCCTACGTGCTGCCAAGTCAATTAAATTGACGCCAGAAATCAAGCGAATGTTAGACACTGACAAAGACGCCATGACCCCAAGTGAACTAATGAAAGAACTACTGAAAATGCCAGTAGATTTGATTTGGAACGGGGGGATCGGTACCTATGTTAAATCGAGCAAAGAATCGCATTCTGAAGTCGGCGACCGTGCTAATGATACTTTACGGGTTAATGGTAAAGAAGTTAGTGCCAAAATCATTGGTGAAGGCGGTAACTTAGGTTGCACTCAATTAGGCCGTATTGAATATTGCGCTAATGGTGGCCGCATGAACACTGACTTTGTGGATAACGTTGGCGGTGTAGATTGTTCCGATAACGAAGTTAACATTAAGATTTTCTTAAACACCTTAGTGGCAGAAGGTGAGTTAACCGTTAAACAGCGTAACCGTTTACTTCAAGACATGACCGACGAAGTCAGCGAGATTGTGATCCAAGATTGTAAAAGTCAAACCCGTACTATTTCAGTGACACAAGTCGATGGTGTGTCGCAGTTGAAAGAACAAATTCGTTTTATTCAGTATCTTGAAAAAGATGGCAAACTTGATCGTGCACTTGAATTTTTACCAACAGATGACGATTTAGCTGAACGTTTAGCCAATGGCCGAGCGCTAACTCGTCCTGAAATATCGGTATTAGTCGCGTACGCTAAGATGGTACTTAAAGAGCAATTAGTGACCCCTGAAATCACTGAAGATGCTTTTTTAAGTAAGTTGCTCGTCGCTTATTTCCCTAAAAAATTACAAGCTAAATACGCTGACAAAATGACCGCGCATCCTCTACGAGGTGAAATTATTGCAACATCTTTAGCCAATGAATTGGTTAATGACATGGGCTTTAATTTTGTACAACGTATGCAAGATGAGACCGGTGCAACAGTTGCTGAAGCGGCAATTTGTTATACTATGGCTCGAGAAATCTTTGGCCTTGACGAGTTAACCGCTTCAATTAGTGATTTGAATGGCGTAATACCTGCAGTAGTGCAGGGTGAAATGTTACATCAGTTACGTCGTAATATGCGCCGTGCGTGTCGTTGGTTTATCCGTCATCGTAATCGCGCTCATAATATTGATCAAACCGTTGCGTTCTTTAAGCCCGTGTTTGAACAGCTTAAAGCCAATGTCGATCAATATATGATAGCGGCTGAAGTGAACGTTATGTCTGCCGAGATTAATGCGCTGACCAACGAAAATGTTCCTCAAGCCGTCGCAGAAGTTGCGGTGAAAATGAGTACATTATTCTCTGCGTTAGACATTGCACAAATTGCTCAAATTGAGAATAAGTCAGTTGAACTGGTATCAGAAACTTACTTCAAACTCGGTGCTAAAGTTGAGTTACATTGGTTCTTAGAACAAATCAGTGCCCAACCTGTTGCTAACCATTGGCAAGCACTTGCCCGTGCGGCATTCAGAGAAGAACTTGATTGGCAGCAACGTGCTTTAAGCTCTGCAGTATTACGGACTTGTAGTGATACTTGTGATGCAGATAGTGTGATTAATCAGTGGATTGAACAAAATAAGTCTTTGCTCGAAAGATGGTATCACATGCTAGCGGATTTTAAGGTTTCTCAAACCCATGAATTTGCGAAGTTCTCAGTCGCCTTACGAGAACTGAACTTACTGATTTTGCATTGCGAAAGTCAGAAGTAGTTTTTATAATGTGAATAAACCCTGGCGATTGCTGGGGTTTTTTTTAGGTCTAGGAGAAAACATGTTTTACAAACTTGCACAAAAAGTAATGTTTCAGATGGACCCTGAGTTAGCTCATAATCTAGCGATTGGCAGTTTGAAAATTACCGGAAACAATCCGTTAAATTGTTTTTATCGTCAACAGGTTAAATCTGCTCCAGTAACCTGTATGGGGCTCACTTTTCCTAACCCTATTGGTTTAGCTGCAGGTATGGATAAAGATGGCGAGTCAATTGATGCTTTTCATGCTATGGGCTTTGGTCATATTGAAGTCGGGACGGTAACGCCACGTCCGCAAGCTGGTAATGATCAACCACGTTTGTTTCGATTAAAACCTGCCAAAGGGATTATTAATCGTATGGGTTTTAATAATAAAGGTGTCGACAATCTGGTTCGTAATATGATGGCTAAGAAGTCTGACATTATGGTTGGTGTGAATATAGGTAAAAACAAAGATACACCAGTAGAACAGGGTAAAGATGACTACCTGATCTGCATGGAAAAGGTTTATCAATATGCCAGTTATATTGCCGTTAATATTTCTTCTCCTAACACCCCAGGTTTACGTTCAATGCAATACGGTGAGTTACTTGATGACTTATTAAGTTCAATTAAAGCCAAACAAACTGAGTTAGCCGCTAAACATGGTAAATATGTACCTGTGGCGTTAAAGATTGCTCCTGACTTGACCTCAGACGAAATTAAAGCGATTGCCGATTCACTGTTGAGTCATCAGTTTGATGGTGTCATTGCGACCAACACCACATTAAGCCGAGATAATGTTACCGGTTTAAAAAATGCACAAGAAACAGGCGGATTGAGTGGTAAACCTTTGGCTGACTTATCAACTCAAGTGATCAAGCAATTATCGATCTATTTACAAGATAAGATCCCGATCATTGGTGTGGGTGGGATCAATAGTGCGGCAGATGCCTTAGCCAAATTTGACGCGGGTTCAGCCATGGTGCAGATATACACGGGTTTTATTTATCAAGGACCTAAACTGATTGATCAGATCGCTAGGGCTTACTGTACAAAATAGCATCTAAAATACTAGGTTATTGATCAAAAATCATGCCGCGATCGAATTTTAGATCGTTCGATCGCGCTAACACTATGAAATTTATGTTATATTTTTTATTTAAATTTTGATATTGCGTGAAATATAATCTATTATAAATATGTGTTTAACATTTAGGTGTAAATAGTCATGTTATTAATGCCAAATAAGGACTGGCATTGGGAATACAATGAAAGCTTAAACCAATTAAGTATTTCATTAGGTTCCGAGATGGAGTTCTTAACCCCATATAAAACAAAATTATTAATTCCTGATGCACTAACGGCTAAGGAATTTACCCTTGAACACGCAAAATTTTATATTAACATGCTCGAAACCTTACCTAAGGTTTTACATATCTCTGATGCAGGTATTGTACAAACCGCACTAAATGCCACCGCCGCCCATTTTTTATTACAATCGCAAATGCCAAAGTCTTGGTTTTTTGACGTGAGTGATGAATGTGTTTATTGCGATGTGGGTAAGTTATTTCAACTTAATTGTGGCTACTCTAAAGTATTAGGATTAGTGGTTGAAAATGGCTTACAAGCTGCAACCGTGATGATTTTATCGCAATACTGTCAGTTATCAGAAAATAAATCATTAGTGCAATTTGATACTATAAAAGTGATGCATAATCGTTTACATCCACTGCGTAAAGCTAAACAAGTTGTCGCAGCATAGTTAAGTTTATTGGTTTGATTTATTACCGCTAATTACCATTTTCAATGGCAACATGCTCTACATTACTTTCCCAAACAGGCTCTTCGCCTAGTCTCATTTTTGTTGTCTCAACAAATATATTCAATAGTGATGTTGTGTTTCTATTTGGATTGATAGCATTACCAGCGCCATAAGAATCACTTAATTTGATAGCCTTGCAATAGTTGCATCAATCCACGTTCATTGATGTGTCTGTCCAACATGTAATGCCCTAACACTCTGCAACTTAGGCCAGATTTAATTGTATCTAAAATGAGCTCTTGTTGCTTGAGCTGATAGTGCCCTTTGCGCTCCCTTCATTAATCTTGATCCATTATGGGATGAATACTAATAGGCACGTTAATTACACCAGCCTATTATGAATAAAATAAACTGCCGCCAATATATTCTATTCAGCATCAAATTTTAGTCTCGCTCTATTGATAATCAATTGTGGCGGATTTAGGATTATCATTTGATAGCAGACTGATTTATTGGCTATTAAATCGGAGTGTTTTTGTATGATCAATACGAAATTCGATGTTATATCTGTCATCTATTACTCAGTGAGCTTGCGTATCGGTAGACTACCAAAACAATTTACTGGTTTTTTTACGCCTTGTTGACTAAATAGTGTTGGATTAATGCTGTGTAATAAGCCTTTTGGTAGTGGCTAAAATAATGCCATTATACTGAGAGTGTCAGATGAATATATAAGCTAGTTATAGCATGATGATCCGCATCCGCGACCTAATTCTCATTTTTACTTGGTTAACATTGCTTGGATTCAAATAATAAGTGCTGATTAATGATTTCGGAAAATTATTGAATCTTTGCAGCATCATCTGGGCTTGTTATCACGATGCTGCGATTTTTGGCTAAACTCAGCTCATTTTACGGATCATGCTGATCGGAGCAATACGCAGCAGCCAATGTAACATTGCCCACGGATAACTTGGCACATAGGCATTAGCCTTTTCTTTTTGGATGGCCTTTACCAAGGCTTTACAACCCGTCTCAGTGTCGACAATAAAGGGGACTGTCT
The DNA here is from genome assembly GCF_002836275.1 of Shewanella sp. Actino-trap-3. NCBI lineage: Bacteria > Pseudomonadati > Pseudomonadota > Gammaproteobacteria > Alteromonadales > Shewanellaceae > Shewanella > Shewanella sp. Actino-trap-3. The sequence continues at coordinate 650,112 of NZ_PJCE01000001.1, forward strand.
CCACTTTCTGGTTAATTTCACTGCGAATGAAACCGGGATGAACACAAGTGACTTTTATTGGGGTATCCATAACATCAATGCGCATACCTTCAGACAATGAGGTTAAGGCTGCTTTGGTGGCGGCGTAAACGGTCATGGCACGTCTAAAACCACGTACTGCACTGATGGATGACATGGTCACTAGGTGGCCATTATTTTGTTCACGGAATATAGCCATTGCGGCTTCACATTGGGCAATAGCTGCAATAAAGTTGGTTTGCGCAGTTTGTAAGTTGGCTTCAAAAAAACCCGTCCCAATTGAAGCCCCTTTGCCCATACCTGCATTAACGATAACACGGTCCAGTTGTCCTAACTCTTGTTTAAACTGACTAAACACCTCAAAGACTTGTGGGTGGTTGTTCACATCAAGGGACTTAATTAACACCTTGATATTAGGGTTAATGGCCAATAGTTCTTGTTTTAATTGTTCAAGGCGGTCCATTCGTCTGGCGCACAAGGCTAAATTATAGTCTTGCTTGGCAAATTCAATTGCCATGCCGCGCCCTAAACCCGAACTCGCCCCTGTTATCAATATATTTGTCCGTTTCATCATCTGCTCTTTTTATTTTATAATAGTTATTTATATAGTGATTGTCGTTAATGATTGTCTTTAATCTTTATGGCTCTGCTGACGAATCCCCACAAAAAGAACTGAATAAATAAAGAGATAAGTAAAAAAGAAAGGAACATTCATGGCATTTGGTGATCAAATTTATCGCCAAACAAATATTACCACGAGTAAATACCATGAATGCTAAACATGTTTTATCAAAATGCCTCTCACTTGTCACCCCATTAATGCACAAAACACTTCGTACTAGTTTGTTTGCTGCCATTGAAAGCTCAATGAATGGTGGTCCACTTTCTATCACGGGACTCGGCCGTAACATAACGAATAAAGCGAAGGAAAAACATAAGATTAAGCGTGTAGATAGGCTTTGTAGTAATGCTAATATTCATCGTGAAATCGAGTGTGTCTATACTCGAATGACACATTTGTTAGTGGGTAAAATGAAGCAGCCAATCATTCATATCGACTGGTCAGATCTTGATGACCGAAAGCAGCATTTTCTCATTCGAGCATCTCTTGCCGCTCGAGGACGTTCACTGACACTTTATGAAGAAATACATCCACTAAACAAAAAAGAGAAGCCTAAAACCCATTTACTCTTCCTGACTCAACTTAAGGCTATGCTACCCAATGACTGCAAGCCTATTATCGTTACTGACGCAGGTTTTCGGATCCCTTGGTTTAAGCAAATATTGTCGCTTAACTGGGATTACGTAGGTCGATTTAGAAACCGAACACACTGCAAAAAATGCCTTGTGGATGACTGGTATCCCGTTAAGCAACTCTATGTTCAAGCAAGTGCTAGGGCCAAAAGTCTCGGCGTTTACTTGTTAGGTGAGAAAGTGTCTTTTAAATCACGCTTAGTTATTTTTAAGCGCAACGCAAAAGGTCGAAAAGATAAAGTGGCCACAGGTGACAAAGCTAGACGGAGTAAACAGTCTCGTGCAAGTGCAGAACGAGAAAAAGAGCCTTGGCTACTAGCGACATCACTATGTAATTCAAGTGCTACCGCTAAAAGGGTCGTTAAAATTTATGCGACAAGGATGCAGATAGAAGAGAGCTTTAGGGATGTCAAAACGGGTTTGAAAATGAATGAGAGTGGCTCAAGGATTATGCATAAACTAAGCGTATTGCTACTCATCGCCTGTCTATCTCAATTTATATTGTACCTGCTAGGATTGGCAGTCAAAGCGGCTGATAAGCATAGGCAATACCAAGCAAATTCGATCAAACATCGTAATGTTTTATCAAACCAATTTATAGGATTAAGAGCCTACAAAGATAAGTCTTTGAGGCTGCTGAAGTCTCACTGGCAAACAGGGATCAAGACGCTACAAGATTTAATCAAGGATCCACAAGCATGCTATTAAATTCGTGGGGATCCCTCAGCTCTGGGTAAATAAAACTCTAGGTGATTTAATTATTAAATCAAACTGTGTAAATGTCGCTGTTCACCACCAAAAAAACTATGCTCATTCATAGTGATTAAGCTTAATCGTTGTTGTTTTAGCTGTAATTGAGTCACGCTGCAATTAACTAATTGTTTATTGATATTAAAGAACTGGATTTCTGGTATTGATAAAACCTGCATAATAGCAGTACTTATTACGCCGCCAGAGGTGAACACAAATACCGTGTCATCTTGTTCTGTCTGAGTGGTGAGTTGTTGTAAGCCACTGGCCACTCTCTGGCTAAAGTGCTGCCAAGATTCGCTGTAATCATGAGCATTAGGTGCTTGTTGCCATTGTAAAATGGCTTGGCTAAATAACTCAACAAATGCTCTCGTAGGTGAAGCTTGCTGGTGAAGATACTGCTTCATGGCTTCTGGTTTGGCTAATTCTGGGCGATAGACTGCAATCACGTTTTCATGATTAAACTCATTCCACTTTGCACTGATCTGTAATGGGTCGTGTAAAAAGGGGGGTGATAAGGTGGCTAAGCACGCATCACGAGTTTGTTGATGGCGGGTCATGTTGCCACAAATAACACGATTTGGGCGAATAGTGCGTTGATTAAAATGTTCAGCCAAGAGCCTAGCTTGGGTACGTCCTAAGTTCGACAAGTTGTCGTAATTATGGGCGCCAAAACTGGCTTGGCCGTGACGGATTAAATAAATGTTCGCCATGGTTATCCTTTTTGTTTCATTGCACGTTTGCAACGCCACATTAAATAATGAGACAAAATCCAAAACGGTTTAAACGCCGGATTACGAGTTTGCTTGTGGAGGTAGCGATAATAAATTTGTTGCACAATACCCGCTAAACGGAACAAAGCAAACACTGCATAAAAGCGGAAATCATCAATGATGATATCCATTTTATCGCAATAATATGCAACCACTTGTTGACGCGTTAGCATGCCGTCAAGATGTGTCGGTTGGCGGCGGGTCATCTGCGCTAAAAAATCATCATCCGCTTCAACCCAATAGGCTAGGGTGTTGCCTAAATCCATCAACGGATTGCCGAGCGTGGCAAGCTCCCAGTCTAATATTCCTTTTACCTTGCCTATGTTATCGGGGTCTAACACTACGTTATCAAACCGAAAGTCATTGTGGGTTAAACAAATGGTTTCTTGTGCGGGTTTATGCTGTTGTAACCAAGCCATAACACGTTTCCTGAGGGTGCATTCCATGTTTTAGCTTGAGCATAGTGCTGGCTCCAACCATCAATTTGGCGCAGGGTGTACCCTTCGCCTTTTCCTATGTGATTAAGACCAGCGGCCTCAATGTCAACGTTGTGCAATTCGATAAAACAATCAATCACATTGGTGCACATCGTTCTGGTTTGTTGTTTATCGACTTTTAAGCCTTTAGGTCATTACCTTGTGATTGTGTCAGTAACCAAAACTGCTTATTGTTTTCGCCTTTAAAGGTTATGTCAGTCACTTGCGATGCATTAATCGGTGACTTATCAAAGCGCTTGTCCATGAGTTTTCCATGGGGGTAATTGGGTACGTAAACTACTGCCAAGATTCGTTTTAAAAAACAGGGCATAATCTGCATACATTGATATTGTCATCGCAAAGCTCTAAGTGCAATGTTTCTGACTGCGGCACCACCGCGGCTTTTGAGACGTTATAGTTCGACATAAAAGGAATGGGGGTTAAGGCGGCTTGTGATAACAGATATAGCGCGACAGTTAGCCAATGGTGAAGTGGATTTTGCCATTGATGTGACTCGAACTGTTAATTTCCTTTTAGCCCATAAAACCTTCTGTCCGATCCCTTTTGTGTGTTGATTGACCGTCGATGTCATAGTATCGATGTGGTGGTGAATCATTTATAAGACTGTAGCAGAAGGAGTCTGAGTAACAAGGTGGTGAAATTGCCAATGCTTTATTGAATGACCGTTATCAACTAGATTGGCCGATTGCTGATGTTAAGGTCACTAGATCTGTTGGGTTAGCGTCACGAGACAGTAGTGATATAGTCGACTATCGGCTAATTGAACTCGCCACTGCGGCACGGTATCATGCCCAAAAACGGGCAAGGAGAATACGGTAACTCCTAGATAATAAAAAGTAACTAACTGATTATTATATTTATTTTTATAAAAAATATTGGTAATTGCCCTGTAAACAACAATTAACCGACTGAGTACACTTTAGGCTTCTACTATTGTTGCCTAGCCTGAACCAACATAAATTCCAATTCTAATATCAAACCAGCCTAATAATAATAATCAAATGGTGCCTATATGAACCCAACCAATATGTTTTTTCGCAAAACGACCATTGCTAACCGTTTACTGGGGATGTTGGCATTAGCTATTATTGCCACGATTGTGGTTTTTTGGTTTTCATTAACCCGAGTTGAAAACGTGTTAATTAACGAAAAAGAAGCCAAACTGAATGCTTTGGTTGACGTCGCTACCACCATAGCAGACAAATATTATCAAGATGCGCAGTCTGGGATCATCACTGAAGATGAGGCTAAAGTCATGGCCTTGGCGGCAATCGATAAGTTGAGATATTCGGGCAATGAATATTATTTCAGCATTGATACTCAAGGGGCGATGATCCAACATCCTTTTGCCAAGAAACTTGTCGATACCAACGTGTTATCAATGCAAGACCCAAACGGTGTAAAACTGTTTGCACAGATGATCCAACGGACAGAGCAACAGGATTTTGCCCGGGTGGATTACATGTGGAACAAACCACAGCAAGAGCAAGCTAGCCCGAAAATGTCCGTGGTCAAACGTTTTAGACCTTGGGGCTGGATCATCGGTACAGGTATTTATGTTGATGATATTCAAGCCGACAAAAACCATTTTATTACCCAATACTTAATATTACTCACGCTAGTTTGGTTACCAGTCATTTTGCTACTGTTTTTTATTATTCGAAGTATCTCTGTACCTATGATGGAAACCATCAACGCGTTTAAAAATATTGCTAAAGGTGAAGGGGATTTGACCTTACGTTTATCTGAAGAGGGAAATGATGAACTCAAACATATTGCGCATCATTTCAACGTATTTATTAATAAAATCCAGAACGTTATTGTATCGGTGAGTCAGTCGGTTGATGAATCAAGCCGTTTAGCCAAAAACATGTCAATCATTGCACAACAAGCCAATCAAATTTCGACCAATGTACAAGCCGAAACGGCAAATGTTGCGACCGCCATTAATCAAATGTCAATGACCGCATCTGAAGTGGCTTCTAATGCACAATTAGCCGCAGACAGCACCCATCATGCTGACACTGAAGCAGATAAATCTGCTACCGTTGTTGATAACGCGATGCAAAAAATTTCAGAACTATCCAATGAGTTGGCGACAACAGAAGATGTTGCAAAAGGCTTACAAGTGAGTTCCAGTCAAATTGGGCAAATTCTTGACGTGATTGTGGGCATTGCCGATCAAACTAATTTACTCGCTTTGAATGCCGCTATCGAAGCGGCTAGAGCCGGCGAGGCGGGTCGGGGTTTTGCGGTTGTTGCAGATGAAGTTCGTACTCTTGCTAGCCGAACCCAAGCCTCAACAAGTGAAATTAATCTTATCATTGACGCAATCAGAAGTGCCATTAACAGTGTTAATGCCTCTGTTGCCAGAGCCAAAATAAAATCATCCGAAACGGTCAATGAAGCTCAGCAAGTTGTTGGTGCGCTTGATAATATTAAGTCTTCAATTGAGCAAATATCGCAAATGAATGTTCAAATCGCCGCTGCGACAGAAGAGCAAAGTACGGTTATAGCAGAGCTCAATATGAATATTACCCGTATTAATGACATGTCATTAGAAAATAGAACTCAAAATGAGCTCATTAATAATGGCAGTATGGATATTGAACAAGGTGCGATTGAGTTGCATGAGCTTGTGGATCAATTTAAGGTAAAATAACAGTTTGCTCATCGGGCTGATTGATTCAATTAGCCCGATTGAGGTGGTGATATTCTATAACGAAATTGACACAGTTAGTTCATCAATATTAACGTGATAATTGCACCATAATATTGATGACATCTTGATACGAGATATTGTATTTGCGAGAAAGATTAATGATTTTAGTTTTGTAAGTTTGAATATGCTCTTGTTTAAGTAAGCCTATTTGTTTTTGTTCAACAATAGAATTTACCGTATCTTGCAAGATTAATAAGCGGCGCAAACTAAAGTCCAACGAATCAATATACGCCGTCATTTGCTGTTTATTACGCGCATTTCCAAGGTTTGTTGTGGTGCGTTGTTCGAAGTCTAACTCATCAAACGCATCCATCATTTGTTGTAAATTTAAATCTTCACTCATAAGTATGATTTTTTACGTTATTTTTGCAAATTATATTCATTTTTATTGAATAAGTCACTCTTTAACTTAGTTTGTGGATAGGTTCATAGACTAAGTTAACAATACTTTTTTGAGTATAATAATGTATCGTTAACAAAACTTGTTGAATTGCCTAATAATTAGTAATCTAAGATTCAGATTTTCAAGGAGGACTTATGTTAGATCTATTACCGGACTTATTCGATCATTACCCTGAACAATTAATATTATTGTCTAATCCATGGCAATCCTTTGGTGCCAAGCCTATATTTTATGGTGAAGTGGTGACCGTAAAATGCTTTGAAGACAATTCCAAGGTAAAATCTGAATTAGCTAAAAATGGGCAAGGAAAAGTATTGGTTGTTGACGGTGGTGGCTCAACCAGACGTGCGCTACTTGGTGACATGATCGCTCTAAATGCATGTAAGAATGGCTGGGAAGGTATCATTATTAATGGTTGTATTCGTGACGCTGGAACCATCAACACCATGCAAATTGGCGTGCAAGCTTTAGGCACTAATCCAATTAAAACGGATAAAAAAGACGTAGGTGAAGTCAATGTAAAAATTGAGATTGCGGGTGTCAGTATTTTTCCTGGAATGATGATCTACGCTGATTTAAATGGTGTTGCTGTCAGTAGACAGGCATTGGATTTAACTATTTTAGCTTAAAATAGCGACAGACAAGGAAGAGCAAAATGAAAGTAATAAAGTGGTTTTTAGCGATAGTACTAACCTTAGTGGTAAGTGTGACAGTCTATCTGACAATGTTTTTCGATTTAAATAATGTTAAACCGCAAATTGTCGATGCCGTAAAGAAACAAACTGGCCGCGACTTACAAATCACCCAAGACTTAAGTTGGAGTGTGTTTCCCTCTTTAGGAATAAAGCTCGGGGGTATTTCGTTATCTAATCCAGATGGGTTTACGCCTGCATCAATGCTTGATGTTAATGAGGCAGTGGCCAGTGTGGCACTGATGCCATTGTTTAGCCAACAGATTGAAGTTGATTTATTAACGCTAGACGGTTTAACACTACATTTAGTGACTCAAAAAGACGGCAGAACCAGTTTTGATGGATTGGCGGCAAAAACCACTGCAGACAAGCCAAAAGCGACAGCAAGTAGCGACACAAAAGCGAAATTGTTGCAGACGTTGGACATTGGCGGCATTGAACTGACCAATACCAATATTAATCTCATTGATATGGCCAGCAATACCACCCAGACCTTCAGCTTAAAAAGCTTTACCTTAGGTCAATTCAGCCTAGGTCAATTCGCTGGTTTTGCTTACGAGTTTTCTGCGACGCTTCCTGATATGCAGTTAACATCATCTGGCCAGGGTAAAGTTAAAGTCGACCAAGCATTAAAGAATGTCACTATTAATGATTTTGCTATGGTACACAAAGCCCAAGGCGACAGCTTACCGGGTAAAGCGGTTACCGCAGAGCTCACTACACAAATGACGCTGGCATTAGATGCCAAAACCATAGCGCTGCAATTGACCAAAATATCAGCTATGGACTTAGCCGCAACCGGTGATGTTAAGGTCAACTATGGCACTAGCATTCCAAAAATTGCGATGAATCTAGACGTTGGTGATATTGATGTGGATGCACTACTGCCACAGCAAGAAGACAAGGCCGACAAGCCAGGGGCGAAAAACGACACTGCGCCGAGCCAAGAACCTGATTTATCAGCATTAAAGAGTATCGATTTAACCTTAAACTTGACCGCTAAATCAATAAAAGTCCGTAATATGCTGACGCAAAATTGGCAAATGAAACTGGCTATTAATAAAGGTGTATTAACCTTATCGTCGCTCACTGCCAATTTATATGAAGGTAAACTAGCGCTTAGCGCTAAGTTAGACGCTCGTAAAGCGGTGCCGACGTATCAGTTTGATAAAAAATTGACTGGCGTGCAAATTCTTCCATTATTAACGGATGCGGCAGAAGTGGATTTGATTTCTGGTACAGCGAGCTTTGACGTTAACGGCAGTGGCAGCAGTTTGATCCCCGAGAATATGAAAAAAAATCTCGAAGCCGTGGGTAAGTTTGAAGTGGCCGATGGCGCGCTCTATGGGGTTAATATTCCGCAGATGATCCGCAGTGCACAGCAAAAATTAAAAGGTGATTTATCGGCAGATAAAAAAGAAGCCTTAAAAACCGATTTTACCAGTTTAACCGGCAGCTTTACGCTTAAAGATGCTGTCGTTAACAACCCTGACTTAACGATGGCTTCACCGTTAATTCGTTTAAAAGGTAATGGTACGGCAAACATTGCTACTGAAGCCTTGGATTACACGTTAACCACCAGTGTGGTGGGTTCCTTATCGGGTCAAGGTGATGCTGTTGATGAATCACTTAAAGGTGTTGATATTCCATTAACCATTAAAGGCACATTCCAAGATCCTAAGTTTGGCATTGATACCAAAGCGTTATTAGAAGGTCAATTTAAAGATGAGGCCGACAAAGCCAAAGAAAAGCTAAAAGAAGGATTGTTTAAAAAGCTTGGCATTTAATTGATCGTCTTTGGATACTAGTGGCTGTAGGTCTTCTTTACGACTACAGCCTTGTGATGGCGACTAGCGCTTATGATATACAATTGGTTATCTTGGTAAGCAAGATGTACTTAAGTCGCGGTAAGGACAGTGCAGATAAAGCATCAAAACGTCATTGAGCACGATGAACAGATTAGCATTTATCTGCCCTCATTTTACTGCATAAAAAAAACGGACAGGTTATCACTTGTCCGTTTTTTTATGTGAGGCTTGAAATCAGCACTATGTCAAATTCTCAAGCTAAGATCACCACAATCACCCCATTCGCTACAGTGACTAGCTATTGGTCATGATCAGTTTTAATATTTGTCCAGGTTGGATCAAGGAACTGCTTTGTAAACTGTTCCATTCGATTAATTCAGCAACGGTAACCTTGTATTTAAGGGCAATACGCGATAAAGAATCACCTGATTTGACTCGATAGTTAACGGTTTTCTCATTGCTAGCGTTGCTATTGGCGACTTCATTAGGAAAAATAACTAACGATTTACCTATGGTTAATGTCGATTTTTTCTTAAGATTATTCCATTTAACTAATTGTGCCACGTTCACTTGTTGTGACTGTGCAATTTTCCATAACGAATCACCAGATTTAACGGTATAAACTTGTTTATTTGGGCTAGATTTAACCACAGTTCGGCGAGCCAGCACTTGGTCCGCGATCATCGTCGCTAAATCGGGATCTTTTGCTGCAACAGGAATAATTAAAAACCTACCGGCAATAATATTATTGCCTTTAATGCCATTACTGCTTCTTATTAACGTTGCAGTCGTCTCAAATTGATCGGCGATTTCGCTGATACTGTCACCAGACTTAATTTTATAACGAACCCAGTTAATGCGAGAGTTTGGTTCAATAGTGGCTAATGCTCGTTTAAAGGTTGCCGCTTTATCACTAGGCACAATCAATTGATGTGGCCCTTGTGGTGCCGTTGCCCAGCGCTTTAAACCCGGATTAATCGCTTTTAAATCATTGATGTCTATTTGAGCGAGATCTGCCGCTAAGTTAATGTCTAATTGGCTTTCAATATTGACCACTTCTATTTGTGGCGAATTATCGATAGCAATTAAATTGATACCGTATTTGTCAGCATGTTTAATCACATCTGCCAATGCTAATAATTGAGGCACATAGTGAGCGGTTTCTCGTGGAACAGATAATGACCAGAAATCGGTAGATTTTCCGCGAGCTTGATTATGTTTTATTGCATTGAATATTCGGCCTTCACCAGAATTATAAGCGGCAATGGTATATAACCAATTGTGATCCATTTTGGCGTAGAGGTATTCCATTAAATCTAAAGCCGCTTTTGTGGACGAGGCTATATCACGGCGTCCGTCGGACCACCAATTGGTTTTCACTCCAAAAGAAATAGCGGTCGGTGAGGTTAATTGCCATAGACCTGATGCGTGACTTGGAGAGTAGGCTAGTGGGTCAAATCCACTTTCAATAATCGGTAATAATGCGAGCTCTAAGGGTAAATTGCGTTGTTCAAGCTGTTCAACGATGTAATACAGATATGGCTTAGCACGTTGGGTCACAATCTCCAAATGCCGCGGATTATCGATGTACCATTGGCGGTAATGATCCACCAACGTATTATCGACAATAGGGAAACGCATTTGATTGCTGATCCTAAACCATAAGTTGTTAACTTCAGCGACTTGTTCTTCAATTTGATTAAGGGATACCGTCGCCGATTTTTTGCTTTTAGCGTTAGATTTAACCGTCTGGATTGTACTATCAGAACTTGGCTCTGAAGTGTAGAGTGTTTGGCACCCCGCTACAGCCAGCATACTGCCAGCTATAATAATTAAGTTAGCTTTCATTTGAAGATATACTTCCTCAAGTTTTCAGGCATTAAAATGGAACATACCAAATGCCTTCAAGACTTTTTTGGTCATGCTAATTCAATTTTGCATTGTAGATTAATTATTTTAACTTGTCTTATTAAACTGTTTTCATGTTGATTTAAAAGTTGTTTTTCCATAATCTGATTTGTGTAAATGCTTGAATAGTATCTATTTCTTTTTCTTCTAGTTGGGCCGCAATTGCGTTCTGAGTCTCATGTAGATGGCAACGTAAAAAAGGATTGATGGCTTTTTCTATGCCTATTGAGCTCGGAATAGTAGGTTTTTTTTGTGCTCTTAATCGTTTGACCTTGTCTACATAATCAATTAATTGTTGATTATTTGGTGTGACATGTAGCGCAAATTTAAGGTTTGCCTCGGTATATTCATGGGCACAATACACTTTGGTGCTATCGGGCAGCTGTGCAAGCATTGAAAGTGATTTAAGCATTTGTTCCGCGGTTCCCTCAAATAAACGTCCGCAGCCCGCGCTAAATAAAGTATCACCACAAAACAGGCTTTCTTGTAGGTAATAAGCAATATGTCCTAACGTATGTCCAGGAACCGCCATTACGGTTATTGGATCGAGATGGGGAACATTGAGAGTAGATTGTGATCCAACGTTAAGAGGATGAGTTAACGCTGCTATTTTTTCATTATCAGGACCATATACATTAAGCGCATGCTTGAAATGTTGCTGTAACATTTCAATACCGCCGGTATGATCAGCATGATGATGAGTGATTAAAATTCCGACTAATTTAAGATCTGTTGTTGAGATATAATCAATAACACTTTGACCACAGCCAGGGTCAACGACGTAGGCATAGCGACTGTTTTCTTGATGAATTAACCAAATATAATTATCGTTAAATGCAGTAATAGTATGAACGTTAAGCATGATCTTACTCAAGTGATGATTGACTATCAGTTAGGGTAACGGATATCGTGAAACAATACCAAATTCATGGGTTATCGGGTAACACTTCGGCCATTTAGTGTGATGTCGCAACATCACTGGATTGAAGGCATCTATATCCTAGGTAACCGCTTCTTTGTTGTCTTGTTTGATAAAGGCGTCACTATTATTTCAACAATGAGTGAACTAAAAAGCTTGATTGACTCTGAGTGATAACAGCGTTAATCATGTTGGTATAATGTTAAATTATGCCATGTTAGACAGTATTAATGATCGGTAGCTGAAAATTAAATAAGCTATGGTAGAGTTGACTCAGTAAATCTGACATTTTTAAAGTTGGCGGGCTCCATGTTAAAACCCCATATTTGGCAAGACTTACCTTTTGGTGAATTGTTACAAGCCGAGATAGAAGCTAAATTAGCACCTTGGTGGCCGCGCATATTTGGCTATCATTTACTTAAAGCAGGGGCGTTAAGCAGCCAGCTAAACAGTCTACATTGCAATATTTCACGACATTTTAGTGTTTATGACGGTGCGGATGCCAGTATTCAGGCCGATCCTCATCATTTACCGGTACAGCAAAGTGCTATTGATGCTGTGTTAAGTTGTTTTTTACTGGAATTTGAATCGGATCCCTATCAAATTTTGCGTGAATTCGATCGGGTGCTCATTAGCAGTGGTTATATTTTTATTGTTGGGTTTAATCCTATCAGTCCGGCTTTTATCGGCAAAATCCTGCCAAAATATCAAACTCAATTACCTTGGAATGGGCAATTTTTTATGCCATCAAGAGTTAAAGATTGGCTCGGATTACTGGGTTATCAAGTTTTAGCGGATGAACGCTTAATGTACCATTCGTTATTAGGGCAAAGCGGTGTCAATATGCCTTATCAAGCCAACAAACCTCAACAAACACCATGGTGGCAAAAAAGTATTGCTAATTGGTTGCCCAGTACCGGCAGTGTCTATTTAATTGTGGCTCGAAAAATGACCACACCGCTTACGCCAATAAAAGATAAATCAAAGCTAAAAGCACCTAATTGGTCAACCGCACCAACAGCAGGCCGCACTGGATTAACTCATACCCAACGTATTAAAAAACCATTGTTAAAACCGACAAAATATTAGCAAAACATAAATCATAGTTAAGCCGTTACTCAGGCTTATAACCCGTATCGGCTTGTTGAGGCTTAGCTTCGGCGGCTTTTCGAGCCAATACGTCACAACGCTCGTTTTCAATATGGCCTGCATGGCCTTTTACCCAGTGCCAGTCAATTTTGTGTAATTGACTGGCCGCATCTAAACGCTTCCATAAATCGACATTTTTGACCGGTTGTTTGGTTGAGGTTATCCAACCCTTTTTCTTCCAACTATGGATCCAAGTCATAATGCCTTGACGCATGTACTGGCTATCACTGGTTAAAATAATATTACATGGTTCATATAAAGCTTCTAAGGCAATAATCGGGGCTAAAAGCTCCATGCGGTTATTGGTCGTTAATGAGAACCCATCGGCCATTTCATGGTGTTGATGTTTATATTTCATTACCACGCCATAACCGCCAGGTCCGGGATTTCCTAAGCAAGAGCCGTCAGTAAAGATATTCAGCTGTTTGAGTTCGGCCATCAAATTGTTACCATAGCGAAATATTCGCGCCAGTATACTCAATTTATACCAAGGCGAGGGCTGAATGAGTAAAAAATATGAACATAATTTCCAGTGCTAGTCGTCAAGTCATTCTCGATACCGAAACAACCGGTATGAACCAAGCCGGTGGACCGATACATATTGGTCACCGAATTATCGAAATTGGTTGTGTTGAAGTTATTAATCGTCGCTTAACGGGTCGAACGTATCACCAATATATTAATCCTGGTCAAGCGATTGATGAGGAAGCCATTCAAGTTCACGGTATTAGCAATGATCGTGTTGCTAACGAACCGCGGTTTCACCAAATAGCGAAAGATTTCATCGATTTTATCGATGGCGCTGAAATTGTGGCTCATAACGCCAGCTTCGACGTGAGCTTTATGGATCATGAGTTTTCGAAACTCAATCCTATCGGGCCGAAAACCAAAGATATTTGCAGTATTTTAGACAGTTTGGCGATTGCGAAACGTTTACATCCAGGCCAAAAAAACAATCTAGATGCACTGTGTCGACGTTATGGTATCGATAACGGTCGCCGTACGTACCACGGCGCGTTACTCGATGCAGAAATTCTTGCTGATGTTTACTTAATCATGACGGGTGGACAAATTAAGTTTAATTTGTCTAATGAAAAAGCAGGCTATGAAGCTGGCGGAATAAAAAAAATCGATCCAGTTGCGTTTAATCTTAAAGTCGTCGGTGCGTCTGCCGATGAAATACTATTACATGAACAACGACTTGATCTCATTGCGAAGTCAGGTAAATGTCTCTGGAGAGGGTAAACCAACCTTATATGATTGCCACTCGTACCGGTTATCTTGCAATTGCTTGTTTATTTTCGCTTGGTCTCATCATGGCTTGGCAACCTTATGCCCAAGCTTCAATGGTCATAGCATCCCAAGCTGCAGAACTTAAAAATCGTTTTCGAATCGATCATATGGTTGATAATCTAACCTTGGTGATTCAACGCACCTATGGTTCTGCTCCTGTTGTGGTGATTTTACCTGATGGCAGTAAATGGTATTCAAATCGTCATCCCCAGACCGTAAAATGGGTGGATGGTCTTGCTGCCGATATGATTTATATCGAAAAGCCGATGCCAGGGCCTTGGCAGTTACTCGGTAATGTGGTCCAAGGCTCGACCATCAAAAAAATCTCTAAGTTGGACATTGAGGTGCAACCCTTGCCACAACCCCTATATCAAGGGGAAAGGCTGAAAGTGACCGCTAGACTCTTGGGTGATAAGTTAACCATGAGAATGCCGGGTTTAGATTACATGGTTGAGTGGACTGCACGTTTTACCAGTGAGCGCCTTGCTAGCGATAATAATTTTGCAACAGGAACCATTATTGTTGGCGCGTATCAAGACAATGGTGAAAAGTTAGATGAAGTGCCAGACGATGGTATATTTACCGGCAACCCTAATTTACAACAACCCACCGGCCATTATGTGCTCAATGTCACTGCTCGAAATGATGTTTTCGAACGCGAATATGTGGTGCCTTTTGAGCTTTCGCCACAACCGATAAACGTCAAAATGGAGCCCAATAGCGACCCATTAAAAGACATATGGCAAATACAATTATCGGTTGATGAATCTGTTGTTTTGTTAGCACAAACTCATTTTGAGTTTGAATTAGTGGGGCCTGCCGGGTTAAAACTGCCGATCACATTGCAAACAGTGACCAGTTCAGATCAAATTTTATATCTACCTAAAGTGACCAAGTTTGGTAGTTATCGGGTTAAAGGTTATGTGGTGTCGACAACAGTCGATGGCCGTGAAATCGTCCTTAATTTACCAGAAATGTTTTTCAATTTAATCGAACCGGCTGCGCCTGCGCCAACAGCCCAAGCGCTGGCTGAAAAAGCGGCCATTCAGGCTGCCATTGAAGAACAAGTGGCCAAGGATAATGCCATGTTTTGGATTATTATCATTAACGGGGTACTCTTTTTAGTCGGCGTTGTTGGTTTGATAGTTTGGCGTAAAAAGCAGACATTGGCAAAGGCGATGGCAGCGGCAGAACAAAGGTTAAACAAAAATCGAGGCGATGAAGATAAGCCAAAAGACAGTATTCTTCAAAGCGTCGACTTAGATGAGATTGATTTGAGTATCCCAGACGATAAAACCTAAGCCGCCAACACGAGTATTGTTTTACCAAATATTAGCTGCTGACAATGGACAATATGTTTTGTGTCTATCTAGCACTCCGTGAAAGGTTAGGACTCTTCATTAGAGATAGTCGGTCTATCACAAGTATCGAAGACAAATGTGTAGTCCCATAAGCTCCGTCAAAATAAGACTAAAATCTCTACATCACTATCGACGTTTTTGTTTTAACACCAACAGCAGTAGCTCAGTTGGGCCCACAATGTGATTTATATTGTTTGGCCTTAATTCCATTAGTGAATTCCATTCGTGGTTTTTTCGCTTCATTATTAATGGGCAGAGGCCTGTCACTCAGAGCTCTGCGGGGTCATTCATTTAAAAATTTGTAGCAGATTTGCAATGCTTCAAAAAAGTGTTACTCACGTATGAGAATGCCACGACTTAACCAAACGTAAACTTGATTTTTTTAGCGCTCCTCTGGTGTCAACTAGAATGCGTAACTAACATTGAGCTCCAATGAGCGGCCTACACCGGCTATTGGTTCAAAGCCGTTACTGCTGTCTGCTTTGTATTGTGCAACACTGACACCGCCCAGCGGCAATTGATAATAGTCATCGAGTAGGTTGTTCACTGCGATGGTCATTGTCACATCTTGCCATTGAATACTGCTGCTTAAGTTAAGCCGTGAGTAACAGTCTGTTGAGTTTTCTAAACGCTGACTATCAACGCGATCTTTGCTTGCAACCCATTGCCAGCTAATACTATTTTGCCAACCCCCCCGTTCTTGCTGTAAAGCCAACTCTGTTTGCAAAGGCTTTATTTGATATAAGGGCTCGTTACTGTCATTTCTTTCCCCGTGAGTCGCACTGACATTAGCGACCATTAGCCACTTACCACTGCTGTTTTCTGCTAGTTGATATTCAGCATCTATACGTGCGCCAAACAGGGTGGCGTCAACATTGGCAAATTGTAAAATATTACGCCGAGTATTGGCCATTGTGGTTTTGTTAAAATGACCTACCACATCGGCATCGATATAGTCTTTAATGGTGCTATACCAGGCGGTTGCACTAAAAGCTAAATCGTCTTGTACCAGCTTGTATGCTGCACTTAAGGTATGTGCCGTTTCGGCGCTAAGATCAGGATTACCAATATAGCCATTTGCATCACCGTACCAACCAATCATAGTCGTGGCCATGGTGCTTTGACCCCAGCTATAGCGTTCATATAAATTAGGCGCGCGGCTCTTTCTCGCTAAGCCTAATTCAATGACTTCGGTATCACTCAATTGATAACGCGCAAGCAGGGTAGCGTCGATAATATTGTCATTGCGCTTACGATAAAGGTCATTGAACTCGTTAGCTGCGGTAGCATTCACATTTGTCATGCCCATCATGCTCATGGTGTTGTAGGGTTGTACTTCACCTGTGCTTGTTGACACATATTCATAGCGTACACCAGCCGACAGCCACCAACGACGATTTAAGGTTTGCTGCCATTCACCATAAAGAGCTGCGCGTTGACGCTTGCCGTCATTAATATTGATATAATCATTGGGCCCCATCATGGTAGAACCATTAATAGCAGGCCAAGTATCATCAAGTTGATAAACATAATATTCTTGCCCAATCAGCAAGGTGCTGTCTGAACTTATGGGTAATAGCCAATGCAGTTGGTAGCTGTAATCTTTACCTGTGGTTTCCATTGGCATCATGCCGATTTTTTCGTCAGTAAAAAATCCCATTTCATGTTCAACACTGTGCCAATTGACTTGGGACGTGAACAGACCTTCGTTATCGAGTTGCAATTGATAGCGGGCTAAAGCGCCATAACTGTTATTGTTAGTCATGTCCATATATTGGTTGGCAAAACCTTGATAAGGAATATGCTGATGTGTGAGTTTAATAGCGATTTGTTGGCTATCGTCTTGCCAAGCTGCGGTTAAGGCATGATTTTGTGATTGATATAGCGTGTCTAATACTTTATCGCCATGACCATCGGTATAGCTGTTTGCATCTTCAAATGAGCCTTGATAACTAACACTGAGTTCTTTGCTTGCTAGGGTCGCATTGACACCGGCTAAAAAGGCGTCGCTAGCGCTGCGATAACCTGCAGCCACATTACCGCTGTGCCATATGACCGTATCGCTATTCGCAAAAATGGGATTTAAGCTACTGATTTTTATCACACCGGCAATATTATCGCCGCCAGCACTGACAGGCGATACCCCCGCGACCACCAGTGCAGAACTGATTTGATTTGCAGACACATAGGAGAGCGGCGGATTCATGTGATTGGCACATGATGCGGTAATGTCGCTGCCATCAATAAGTATCTTAATGCGATCGCCCATCATGCCATTTAAAATAGGTAAGGCTGATACGCCACCCGCTTGTGAAAAATCGACGCCTTGTTTTTTGAGTAGATTTTCTGCGGAGCCTAACAGGTCTTTATGTGCAGTTTGTTGTCCGTGTACCGTGACGTGTTCAATGCGAGAGCTATCTTGTGCAGTGTTCTGCTTAGCTATCACTTGTGGCGTAATGGCAACACTGATCGCCAATGCGATTGATGAGTAAAGCCAAGGAGTATTGCTTAATAAATTAAGTGTTTGCTCAGTCGATTTTGTCAAAACGATCACCTTTTTCGGTCAAGGATATGTACCATTGATGAATGCTGTTAATGGTACATATGAGATTTGAAAAAAATTATAACCTGCTAATAAACTTAATAAATGCGGCATATTGTCGCACCTTTGTTTAAACTTGCTTCATAGAATTAGTAAATATTTTAATGACACATGAGTCAGGCTATCCACTACGCCGATAAGTGATAATATTGGTACTATTTACACATTAAGGTCTTGTTATTTTGATACAAGTTTGCTTATACTGGCGGACATCTTGTCGGAGTGCCATTATGGCTGAGACCGTTTATTCGGGATCCGTTGAACCTGATCAGGCTAGAACCTGCGAAGGAAACAAGCGTAATAATCATGATTATTGAGGAAGATAAATAAAGTATTAACAAGAGGGTAAGTGATGGTTAATCCCGGGTCTATTTACCGGTTTTGATATCCTGCCAGGTTATTATTTTACTATTTTTTACATATGATTATTAACGTGAACAATAGCGTTTGTATTGTTCACTGCTGCTATCAACACCTCTCCAGACAAGCAACTCTACTCTTAATAATGAGGTTGCTAATGTCAAATCCAAACCGTCGTCAAACTCGAGCTAACGCTCAACAATTTATAGATACCCTTAAACCGTTACAACACCCTAATTCTGAAAAAGTCTATTTACCCGGCAGCCGCGCGGACATTAATGTCGCTATGCGCCAAGTTAATCAATCTGATACCGTGATTGGTGGCAGCGATGCCGAGCCCATCAAGCAAGCTAATCCGCCTATTATGGTGTACGACTGTGCCGGTGCTTATTCTGATCCCCGAGCCAATATCAACGTCCGCCAAGGTTTGGCTAAAATTCGCCAAGCTTGGATTGATGAACGTGCTGACACCGAACAATTATCCGCAGCAAGTTCTGGTTTTACGCAGCAAAGACTCGCCGACGATGGTGTAGATTATTTACGTTTTGATGCTCTCGTTGCCCCTAAGCGCGCTAAAACAGGCAAATGTGTGACCCAAATGCACTATGCTCGCCAAGGCATTATCACCCCAGAAATGGAGTATATTGCCATTCGTGAAAACATGGCTCGCAGTGAGGTTACAGACAGTGTACTGACTCAAAAAGCACCTGGGGAAGCTTTTGGCGCGCATATCGGCCAGTTAATTACCCCTGAATTTGTTCGCGATGAAGTGGCTCGAGGTCGAGCGATTATTCCGCTTAATATTAATCACCCAGAAACTGAACCTATGATTATTGGGCGTAACTTTTTGGTTAAAGTGAATGCCAATATTGGCAATTCAGCAGTGACATCTTCAATTGAAGAAGAAGTTGAAAAACTGGTGTGGTCCACTCGTTGGGGCGCAGATACGGTAATGGACTTATCGACAGGACGCTATATTCATGAAACGCGTGAATGGCTTATTCGTAATTCTCCAGTGCCTATTGGCACAGTCCCCATTTATCAAGCATTAGAAAAGGTTAATGGGGTTGCTGAAGATCTTAATTGGTCAGTGTTTAGAGATACCTTAATTGAACAAGCTGAGCAGGGAGTGGATTATTTTACTATCCACGCTGGCGTGTTACTGCGTTATGTGCCGATGACGGCTAAACGCTTAACCGGTATTGTGTCGCGTGGCGGTTCTATTATGGCTAAGTGGTGTTTAAGCCACCATAAAGAAAGTTTCTTATATGAACATTTTCGCGATATTTGCCAAATTTGTGCTCAATATGATGTGTCGTTGTCATTAGGCGATGGCATGCGCCCCGGCTCTATTGCAGATGCCAATGATGAAGCCCAATTTGCAGAATTAGAAACCCTAGGTGAGTTAGTTAAAATTGCATGGCAATATGACGTGCAAACGATTATTGAAGGCCCTGGTCATGTGCCGATGCAGTTGATTAAAGTCAATATGGAAAAACAATTAGCCCATTGTGACGAAGCGCCATTTTATACCTTAGGCCCACAAACCACCGATATTGCTCCGGGTTATGATCATTTCACCTCGGGGATTGGTGCTGCCATGATGGCCTGGTACGGCGTAGCAATGTTGTGTTATGTCACCCCCAAAGAGCACCTGGGCTTACCTAACAAAGATGATGTAAAGCAAGGACTCATCGCGTATAAAATTGCTGCCCATGCGGCAGATGTGGCCAAGGGACATCCTGGGGCTCAAGTGCGAGATAACGCCTTATCAAAAGCACGTTTTGAATTTCGCTGGGAAGACCAATATAACTTAGGTCTTGATCCTGATACCGCACGGGCTTATCACGATGAATCATTACCGCAAGAGTCAGCTAAAGTGGCCCATTTTTGTTCGATGTGTGGACCCAAATTTTGTTCAATGAAAATCACCCATGAAGTGCGCGAATATGCCGCCAATCTTGAGCAAGCACAAGCGCTTAAGATTGAAGTTGCTTCAGCTAGCGCTTATCAAAGCCACCCTCTAGATCAACATTCAGCTCAAACTCAAACCTTGAGCCAAACTGAGGCGATGGCGCTAAAGTCGGCGGAATTTAAAGCCGCTGGATCGGCGATTTATCATGAGGTTAAACCGGTTGTAAAAGCCGCTATCGACTTAACGGCTGAGGTTGAATAATCACTATGAATTCACCGATTCTAGTCAGTGAATACATAACGCCAACACCCCCTATTGTTTGGACTATAGCCGGTTCAGACAGTGGTGGTGGGGCTGGTATTCAAGCTGATTTATTAACCATGCAGGATTTATCGTGTCACGGGTGTAGCGTGATAACCACCTTAACCGCGCAAAACTCCGTTAGTGTAAGCCTGGTTGAGCCTGTTTCTGAACCTATGCTATTGGCACAGTTTGCGAGTTTACTGGCTGACTTACCGCCAGTTGCGATTAAAATCGGACTGTTGGCATCCCAAGCTCAGGTAGACCTATTGGCGGAGTGTTTGACTCAAATGCGAATGACGCGAAAGATTAGGCCGTTTGTGATACTTGATCCTGTGATGGTCGCCAGCAGTGGTGCTAGCTTTAATCCTATGGATCTCGATTTTAGTCCTCTTATTGGCTTAATTGACTTATTAACCCCTAATCAACATGAATTACGCCGCTTATGTCGTCATTCAGTTTTGGCACAACATCGAACTGATGAGATAGATGTTGAACCGCCTATTGAGTCATCTAATAGATCATCTATTGAAATAAACACCGTTAGCACTTTGCAACAGCAGATGATCAACAACGCTAAGTGGTTATCAGATAGCTTTAACTGCCATGTACTCGCCAAAGGAGGTGATGCCCTTTGGCAGCACCAATTTGCGATAGATATTTATGTGAGTAAAGCCGTAAAGGGCGCCAGTAGTGCCCACGATAATGCATCATTTACATTAAGCAGTCCGCGGATAACCTTGAGCAATAATCATGGCAGTGGTTGTACATTATCATCTGCTATTGCATGCTTTATCGCCCATGATTTGGTGGTGCATGACGCTATCGTATTGGCAAAAGCTTATGTCAGCAAAGGCTTAGCATTAGGCTTCTGTCCTGGGCAAGGTGCTGGTGTGTTAGCCCGAACGGGTTGGCCCGATGATCTAGAGGTTATGCCGTTAATCAACTTAATCACATCAGGCAATCTAGCTCAAGCTTTTACGGTTAAGCGCGCGGCTCATCATGGCTTTACAGGCTTGCTTCAACCGTTAGGTATTTATCCTGTTGTTGATGATCTTAACATACTAAAACAACTGCTATCAGCCGGTTGCAAGACAATCCAATATCGCACTAAGCTCGATGCAGATGCAGACTGTCAGCCGCGATTACCACTGGAAAACAATATCATCACTGCGATTAAACTGGGTCGTGAGTTTCATGCTCAGTTATTTATCAATGACCATTGGCAATTAGCGCTTAAACACGGTGCTTTTGGGGTTCACTTAGGTCAAGAAGACATGGCAAGTGCAGATTTAACCGCGATTGCCGATGGTGGACTTGCATTAGGCTTATCCAGTCACAGTTATTTTGAAGCCTTGTTAGCCCACCAGTATTCACCATCCTATATTGCCCTCGGGCATATTTTTGCCACCACCACTAAAAAAATGCCATCAGCACCCCAAGGGGTCGATAAGCTGACTCGTTATGTCAGCTTATTTTCGCGTCATTATCCAACCGTAGCGATTGGCGGAATCAATCTCAGTAACCTTGCGTTAATTGCTAAGACAGGGGTGGGTGATGCTGCCGTTGTCAGGGCCGTGACCACTGCTGTAGATCCCGCTAAGGCTTATCTAGCCTTGCATCACAAATGGCTACAGCTTACACGGTCGTTACCGCAAGTGAGTTTATCTGCGGAGGGCGTATGAACACTTTATCTGATAGGCACTATATCCAGTACTCGCGCACCATGTTACTGAGCAATATAGGGGAAGCGGGTCAACTTGCCATTATGAATAGCGCTGTGGTGATTGTCGGCGTTGGTGGATTAGGCCATGTAGTGGCGCATTACCTCGCGGCAGCAGGTGTTCAGCACATGCTGTTAATTGACCACGATGTTGTTGAGTTATCAAACTTACCAAGGCAACTGTTGTTCACGGCCGCAGATATTGGCCAAGCAAAAGTCAAGGTTGCAAAAAAGGTGCTAAGTGCTGCTTACCCTGAGATCAACATCGATGTGCTAGCGGAAAAAGTCACGGCCCAGCATTTTAATAAGCTTGCCAAGCAACAAATAAGTAAAACCGTGGTGTTTGACTGCACTGATAATGTCAGTGCTAGGCAGCTGATTAACCTAATGTGTGTTGAGCATCAATTGACACTGGTTAGTGGGGCGATCAGTGGTTATCAAGGACAAGTGTTTTGTATTGATTTTTCATGTTCAGGCTCAGATTCAGACCCATATTCAGACCCAGGCTCAAATTCACAATGCGGTTGCTATCGTTGTTTATACCCACTTGATATGGACATGGCGCTAAATTGTACCCAAGCAGGCGTGCTTGGGCCTGCTGTGGGTATTATTGCCAGTATGCAAGCGCTGGTGGGCATACAACATATCAGTAATACCTTTACCCAATACGGTATTTTACATCGTTTTAATGCTAAGGATTTATGCTGGCAGCATGCCAATATGACTCGAGATCCAGACTGTGAAGTGTGTCATCAGCAGGCATTAACTCAGCATTCGGAGCAGCCTAATGACACATATTGATAGCCATTCTCAGATAACGTTGCAACTCAATGGGGTCGAACAAATCGTTCGGGCTAATTTGAATTTAGCCGAATTACTGATTTTATGTGATTTACCCACTCAGTCTGTTGCCATCGTCGTCAATGATAGTGTTGTACCACGAAGCCGTTGGATGCACGTATTGTGTCAAGCGAACGACAATATTACGGTCTTTTCTGCCGTTGCTGGAGGTTAATAATGTTAACGATAGCCGATCATCAATTCTCGTCGCGTTTATTTACCGGAACGGGAAAGTTTTCAGATCACAACACTATGTTACAAGCGATAGCCAGTTCGGGGTCGCAGTTAGTGACTTTGGCCATGAAGCGTATCGATTTAACACGCGGCCATGATAATTTACTCGGGCCATTGCAAAGTCTGGGGGTAAAATTACTGCCCAATACTGCTGGGGCGCGTAATGCAAAAGAAGCTATTTTTGCCGCTGAGCTTGCTTATGAAATGCTCGGTACTAAATGGATTAAACTCGAAATTCATCCCGATCCTAAATATCTACTGCCCGATCCCATTGAAACACTGATAGCGGCCCAATACTTGTGTGAGCAAGGCTATGTTGTTATGCCTTATGTGCATGCCGACCCTGTGTTATGTCGGCGACTAGAAGAAGTCGGTTGCGCCGCAGTCATGCCTCTTGGCAGTCCCATTGGCAGCAACCAAGGCTTAGCGACGGAAACCTTTTTACGCATCATCATCGAACAAGCCACTATACCAGTGATAATCGATGCTGGAATTGGCGCGCCATCACAAGCTTGCAGGGCCATGGAAATGGGCGCCGCTGCAGTATTGGTTAATACCGCGATTGCCAGTAGT
Source organism: Shewanella sp. Actino-trap-3 (assembly GCF_002836275.1). Taxonomy (NCBI): domain Bacteria; kingdom Pseudomonadati; phylum Pseudomonadota; class Gammaproteobacteria; order Alteromonadales; family Shewanellaceae; genus Shewanella; species Shewanella sp. Actino-trap-3. The sequence goes on from NZ_PJCE01000001.1 coordinate 674,206, forward strand.
GCTTATCCTCAGAAAATGGCCAAATGCTTTGCTGATGCGGTTGCTACCGGAAGACAAGCATATCTTGCCGGATTAGGCGCAGTAAACCATCACGCTGATGCGACAAGCCCATTAACGGCTTTTTTGACTGATTTATCAATAAAGGTACCAATCCCGACAGCTCATATTATGAGAGATTCAACATGACGTATTCTACGGTCTTTTCGCAATTGGCTCCCGATGCGTTATCGATGAAGCTGTATTCGACTACCGCCAAAGAGGTCGAGTTAGCGTTACGTAACCCTAGCGGCAATATAGACAGTCTTTTAGCGTTATTATCGCCGGCGGCAATGGCATATATTGAACCCATGGCGCAGCAAGCTGCCCAGCTTACACTGCAACGATTTGGTGCCAATATTGGTCTTTTTTTGCCTTTGTATTTGTCTAACCTGTGCGCTAATGAATGTGATTATTGTGGTTTTAGTATGAGCAATAAGGTCAAGCGTAAAACGCTTACTCAGGAAGAGTTAGCCGCAGAAATGGCGATTATTAAACAACGAGGCTTTGATTCGATATTATTGGTGTCTGGCGAGCATGAAACCAAAGTTGGAATGGGATATTTTGAGTCGATGTTACCGATAGTTAACTCGGCTTTTAATTATGTGGCGATGGAAGTTCAGCCGCTGGATACTCATCAGTATCAACGTCTAGGACAGTTAGGGGTCGATGCCGTTATGGTGTACCAAGAAACTTACCGGCCACACACTTACGCTAAACACCATACTCGCGGTAAAAAACAAGATTTCATTTACCGTTTAGATACCCCAGACCGAGTGGCAAAAGCGGGGATTGATAAAATTGGCTTAGGGGTGTTACTAGGACTCGATGATTGGCGATTAGATGCATTACTCATGGGCTTTCATCTAGATTACTTAGAGAAAACCTATTGGCGCAACCGATACAGTATCTCGTTACCTCGTTTACGCCCCTGTACTGGCGGTATTACGCCGAAAGTTGAATTAACCGATGCAGGCTTAGTACAAATGATTTGTGCATTTAGATTGTTTAATCCGCAGCTTGAAATCAGTTTGTCGACTCGCGAGCTACCGTCGTTGAGGGATAATTTACTCCCTTTAGGCATTACCCACATGAGTGCAGGAAGCTCAACTCAACCAGGTGGTTACATGATACCAGACAGTCAGCTTGACCAATTTGAGATCAGTGATAGTCGCTCTGTTGAACAAGTTGTTACTCAAATGAAACTACGGGGGATTAATCCCGTATGGAAAGATTGGGAGATGGGTTGGGTTAAAGGCTAAAATATAGGTTAGTTGTGTTTGAAAACTATACATATTAGTCGATTTAGCCCATACTAAATCGACTTTTTAGGATCAGGAGCGGTTATTATGCAAGTTCAATCAGCGTATGCATCAGGTGTACAAGGATTGCAAAGTGCTCAACAAGGTTTAGCCCAAGCGACAACATCTGTTGCAATGCCAGATCAACAAAAACCGGCGGTGCCTAGCTCATCGACACAAGAGACTGTGACATTAAGCTCTCGTGCTGTTGGACAAACAGATACCACAGCGGCTTTAGTGTCTGCGACTGAATCATCCAATCAAGCTCAAGCATCCTCGAAAGTGATTGAAGTGGCATCTGAGACAGTTGGTAGCTTGATTGATATCCAAGTGTAATCATGAGTGCGTTAATGGTTTCCGCTAACACAGGGTCAGTTATCAATGCTGCCCAAATAAACCATCGCAATTCATTATCCTCACCAGAGGCTCAAACGACTGGCTCTCAAGTAAGTAGCACTAAAATAAGTAGCACTCAAACAACTAGTTCTAAAATAAGTAGCACTCAAACAAATAACGCTCAAATCAATAACGCTCAAGTCAATAACGCTCAAGTCAATAACGCTCAAGTCAATACTACCCAAGCGATAACAACTAAATCCATAGACACCCAATCTGCAGCCGTTCAGTCTAATTGGGTTAACAATAGTTTGGTTAACAATAGTTCGCTTAAATCCAGCTCCAACTCAATTCAAGCAGCGGCCACATCGACATTTAACGCGTCAAAAGACCTCAAGGTTAATTTACCCAGTACGGATACTCAGCCGGGTTTTTCATCTAGTTTCTCAGACAAAAATGACACCCAGTCTCAAAAAATCGTCGGTGCTGATCCACTCCACAGTTACAATTTTAAAAGTGGCCCACTCAATCTGGCTGGTGTATTGAATCGTTCACAAACTCAAGTGCAGGCTCCGGGCGCTGTTGCACCAACATCAGTTGGTACAGGGATATCAACCAGCACGAGTAAAAGTGATACGGCTAATACACAACAACCAGCGGTTAATCATGTTAATAAGCCATCGGTCAGTTCAGCTACACCCATAAATGACACTGCGGGAACTGCATTGTTAGATGATTCCAAAGCAACTGCAGAGCCTCAAGCATCAAACACCCAAGATGAGGGCGCAGCAAACCAAGTTGAGCAAAAGGTAGCAACAAAACAACAGCAAATAGAGCGAGCTGAAACAATACAGATCGACCAACTCACGCAGCGAGATACCGAGGTTAAAACGCACGAACAAGCCCACGCAGCAATAGGTGGCAGTTTAGCTCAAAGTCCAAGTTATCAATATGAAAAAGGCCCAGATGGGCGTCGCTATGTTGTCGATGGTGAAGTCAATATTGATGTGTCGACCGTAGATGGCGATTCCCAAGCAACGTTAAGTAAAATGCAGAAAGTGTATGCAGCAGCAATGGCCCCTGTGCAACCGTCAATGGCAGACATTCATGTTGCGGCGCAAGCATTAAAAAACATCAATGATGCAAACCAAGAGTTAATTCAACAAAGCCAACAAAACACTGGGTCTACACAAAAAAGTCAAAACACCTCTGAGTCCAGTAACCTTTTTACGGCCTCAGATAATCAGCCAGGATCCACGTCAATAACTCATTCCCACAATCCTATCGCGCCTAATAGCCGTACTTTAACGATAAATGACACCCTTGGTGCCGATGAGACTAATATGAATTTATTATCCTCCAGGCGGCCATTATCAGCAGAGCAGGGCCATCTTACTGTTGCAAATGAAACGGTTGTAAAGGGGACTCATGAGGCTGAAATAAACTCAGCTCGTCAAATCGAAATCTACGTGTAATACCCACCTTTATCTATCTCTCATCAGGTATTAATTTAACATTCGCTAAGCCTAGAAAAGCTACCATGCTGAGTGGTTAGATTATGTTGCGTATTGTGAGTCTATTGCAAGTCAATGCAACATAAGTAGCTGAACAAATGGCTTTTTAATAACCGTTTATTATCCCGACCGAGGTTAACTAGATTAAGTGACATCTAGACTTACTTAATGGGAAGAAAATATCTTCTGCTGATAATTAATCATTAAATGGTAAATTATGTTGTTTTAAAATTAAGCTTTCTAATAATTTACAGGCCGGCCCTTGCTGATCTCGATTCGGTATCACTAAGTTAAGCATTATTTTTCGCTGATAACTGCCGCGCAAATGTAATCGGATGAGTTGTTTATTAGCAATTTCTTGTTCGACTAAAAAACTGGGTATCCAGCAAAAACCAATATTGCGAGCCAAAATTATTTTTGCTTCATGAAAGTTAGATACGGTCCAACGCTGTTCTGCTTTTAACCAACCAATATCATTGGTGGCATTTATTCCAGTATCTTTAATCACAATTTGCAAGTGCTGGGCTAATTGCTTGTCATCTTCAATTAACGCGAGTTGTGACAGTGGATGCTCGGGATGACACACAAGTTCAAAACTTAATTCACATAACGGCTCAGCAATATGGCCTTTAGGGGGGGTGGCACAGATAGCAATATCGACCTGATTATTTTTTACTAATTCATGAGTGCCTGAAATCACCGAATCAATAATCGTTACACGAGTGCCGCGACTTTCAGGTAAAAATGCTGTTAATGATCCAACAAGATCGTCCATCGGATAAACAATCTCTCTGGCAATGGTCAGGTTAGGTTCCCAACCTTGGCCTAAATTGCTGGCTAATTGTTCAAGCTCTTCAACCGATTGAGTTAAATGACGGGAACGACGCAGTAATACTTCACCTTGTTCAGTTAAATAGGCTTTGCGGCCTTTTACTTCGAGTAGGTTAATGCCTAATTGGTGCTGTAACTTGGACACGGCATGGTTGAGTGACGATTGGCTTTTATTGAGTTTATCTGCTGCCTGCGCATAGCCTCCAAAATCAACGACTGCTTGGACGATCCGCCATTGTTCTAGCGTTGATTTTGCTCGGCTCATTAAGTGTTCTCTTTACAGGTGACAGAAATTGAAGGAAAAAACCATAACATCTTTTTATGTAAACAAGACAAATGGGGCGCATTTGTCTTCAATATATACAGGTCTTATTTAGTGTAATTTAGTATCACTCGCAGATGCTTTAGGTTTAACTAATTTAGGTAGGTGTTTCTTAGTACTAGCAATATCATTTAAATATGGGCCTTTATGTAATGTGTCAGGCCAATCTAGTAACATCATTGCCAACACATTTCTGTGTTCGCCGCTGGATAAGTCCGCTTTACCATGAGGTGATAGGATCATCATAGTGTTTGGATCGTAGGCTGCAATGACATGTTCTTTCACTTTATCGACAACAGGATTTGAACCATTGCCAGTGATCAAGAAACTAATACCCACTTCAGTAATAATATCTTCTGTAGTGTCCGTTAAAATACGATCGATATTCTTTTCGAAGTAATCTAAAATCCACTGATGTTCTTTTGGATCCACTGGGTATTGATAATACCCGCTGGCTGAAAAAATAAAGTGAGTCATGCCATAAATTTTATTTTTGTATTGGCCTTTTTCAAGCTGGTCATCTTTGCTGTTTGGGTATGTGTTAATAAAGGCCTTTTTGTAAGCCTCATAATAGTCGCCAACACCAATTTGTTTCGCCCAGTACACATAGTTTATTAATTGTGCAGCCCAAGCTTGGATCATCTGTTTATCGGTTAACGCGGGTGCTAAGTTGGCCTTTTTTAGGGTTTTTATCATTAAATCATGACAAGGTCCGGTAAAGCCAAACTCATCGACACGGCTGGCATAGCGTAATAAGACATTGCTATACAACATAAAGTTAGGGTAGGGGGCGATGGCTTTTTTACGTGCTTGGCCACGTGGGCCGTTACCTAATTTATCCACTGCAATTTTTGATTCACTTTTAATAAAACCTGGTTTATCCAGATTACAGGAATAATAGGCTTGGCGTTCAGCAATGGTGAGTAGGTCGATTAATGAACCGTTGGCATATTTGGTTTCACCCGTCATACGGAATTGACGAATGGCATAATGTCCTTGGACTCGTGGGGGTAATGAATAAAGATTGGTCTCTAAATTGGCTTTAATCCCATGATAAACTTGTTCAGCTGTTAAATTATGAGCTACTTTTTCAACGGGCTTTGTTGCGAAAACCACACTACTAAACAACGTAGCTGACAATAGTAAGTACCAGAGTGCTTTACTCTTGTGTAGTACCAGCATGTTTAAATCTCCTGATGAGTGAATGTGGGTCAATCGGTGGGCCAATAAGCTGCTCAAGTTTATCGTTTAAGGTTAAATCTGTTTCGTTGACAACTAATAAATTAAATATATCCCTGGTCGATATTGTAGGGGATGTCTGGGCAATGACTAATTGAGCCAATGCAGTTTGCCATAGAGGAAGATAATGATTAATGCCTTCATTAGCAATAGCTTGATAACTATATATTGCATCAGTAGCATTAGGCCATGGCTGGCCAAAACTTTGTTCAAATTTGTCTGATAATTGCTGATTATAACCTAACCAAATATCTTGATCAGTCCCCTTCAAATCACCTTCATACTGATAAAATGCCAGCGCGACTTTTGCTCTAAATACCCACAGTTGTTTCTGGTAATTCGCGGCGAGTTCGCTACGTTCAGACCGTAATGGCAAGCTAAGTTGTTGCTTAATGTAGTGAACTAACCATTGCGTTGCAATAGCATGGGCATCGGCGTTTTGGCCTCGATGGTTGAGAAAATAAAACTGGCCACCTTGAGCCAAGGATACTATTGCTTGGCTCAAGGCGTTAATTAATTTGTGTTGTTGTGTTGTGCGAGTTAATTGTTGTGGAAAGCTGAGCACATATTGGCCAAATTGATGACCAACCACAGTTTGTTTTATCAGCTGACCGTCTACGTTGACACCAGATTGTAACTTATCTGGTGGGTAGGTGAAAATCTCACCCAATAATCTTTGTTGATGCCAAACTCGAATAATTTGCGTGTCACTCAAGGCCCTATGTTGACTATCATCAGTGGAGGGATCTTTGTCTATAGTCGATTTTTCTACAATGATTAGCTCAAACTTGAGATCTAAAGGCTTAAGGCTTTGCAATATTTGCTGTAAAAATGCATTCGCAGTTACCGTATCCATGTTCGATGATTTACTGGCACGGCCTAAAGCTTGGGCAATATTCCATGGCGCGATATTTAGATTGGTTGTTTGGTCGGCTAAAAATTGCTCTAATAATAGAGGGGTTAAACCATGAAATGACAGCTGTGCCTGTGCTGTATTGCCATATTCTTGAAGCATTGCATGCTGCTGTTGCAGTTGATGGATCAATGCCAGTGCAGGGGCTTGTTGGTCTTTAGTTCGAACTTGATAGGCGAGCCAAGATTGTTTTCTGCAGAGTTCATTGGGTTGTTTAATTAAATACTTGGCAATACTAATATCGATATTGGTAGTACTTTCATGTTTAATTGCTTCATCAGTATTGGCTGCATTGGTTAATACACAATCTTGCTGATTAAATTGCATTGTAAATTGCCGCGATGACAATGCTTGATTAATGCTGGCCTGGGCGCTGTGCAGTTTTGACTTTTTGATTAAAGTCCATTGCGACCGTTTTATCGCAACTAAACGTTGTGCAAACTGATTATAAGGTGGTGCAAGGTGTTGTAACTGATCGATTAGGGATTGGGTTTTCGGGGCTGTAGCTAAAGCATAAAATTCATCGGCAAGGTGGAGTTGGCACCATAATAAGCCTTGTCTACTGAGGTTATCATTGGCAAAAGGGCGGTAGTATTGAATTCTGTCGTTGATATTATTTAACGCAATTGTGCGTTTTTCAAATTCAACAGCTTGTTGTTCAAACGACTGAAAAGTGACAAGGCTATCTTGTCCTAAGTCAGGTTGATATTGTAAGCACTGTTCAATGAACAGTGCTAATGGACCCGCCACCGCGTTTGAGGTGGCTAATAGATTAAAAAATAGGGTTGCTACAAAAATGCTTTTTAGCATAAGCCACACGTTCCTCAACTGACATTGCTGAGCTTTTCATCGCCTCAACATGCTTAAGTCGAGGTAACATCCCTCTACCATTGGCAATTTGAATGGTTAAACCTGGGCGAGCATTTAATTCAAGTAATAATGGGCCTTTGTTTTTATCTAACACCATGTCAGTACCTAAATACCCTAACTCACACATTTCATAGGCACTCGATGCCGTATGAAGTAAAGTTTCCCAATGAGGAACTGTGATGTCCGACAGAGGGAAGTGAGTATCAGGATGTTTATCAACGGGTAAGTCAAATTGCACTGCATGTAAACTGTTTCCGGTGGCGATATCTAAACCCACACCCACAGCGCCTTGGTGTAAGTTTGCCTTGCCATCAGATGCTGAAGTCGATAAACGTAACATTCCCATGACAGGAAAGCCTTTAAACACAATTAAGCGGATGTCAGGGACACCTTCATAGCTTAGGCCTTCAAACACCGGATCAAATTCAATTAACCCTTCTACAATCGCGACATCTGGCTTACCACCCAGTGAAAATAATCCACTTAAAATATTTGATACATGACGATAAATTTCGCTATGCGTCACTTCATGACCATTGGACTTGTAATAACAGCCATTGCTCACTCTGGTGATCACCATAATGCCTTTACCGCCAGAACCTTTTGCCGGTTTTATCACAAAACCGCTACGGTCTAGGACCATAGCTGGAATTTCTTGGATTTTATGTTGTTGGTGAACAACCCCAATTAAATCGGGAACCGCAATGCCATTAGCCAGCGCAAGTTGTTTAGTAATCAGTTTGTCATCAACGCGCTTATAAAACTTGCGCTGATTGTAACGACCAATATAGCTAATATTGCGCCTGTTCATGTTGAGTACACCGCTACGGCTCAATTCCCAGGGCCAGGCGTACTTCATTATTGCTCTCCAACTAATGGTTTAAAGCGTTTTAGCTCAGTTAAACGGTAACCTGTGTACTGGCCCATCACTAATACCAAGGCTAAGATCACTAAATGAATACCCAAGAAGTTAAAGACCCAATATTGGACTATTTGATTGTCCATGGCTAGGTATGCCAATGTTGCTACAAACAAGCTGCCGCCACCTGAGACAAAGACTTTCTTAGGGCCTTCCTCTTCCCAGAGAATCGACATACGCTCAATGGTCCACGCTAGGATGATCATTGGGAAGAAGGTTACAGTGAGTCCTTCATTTAAGCCTAATTTGAATGAGATTAAGGTAAATAACCCAATAATGAAAATCACCACAATAATCACCGCCGATATTCGGGAGATCAGTAGTAAGTTGAGGGTCGACAGATAGGAACGGATCATTAATCCACAGGCTATAATCAGTAAGAAACCAATTAAGCCTGTTAATAAGGTGGTTTGAATAAAGGCCATGGCAATCAATACCGGCATAAAAGTACCCGATGTTTTAATGCCGACAATGACGCGCAAGAAAACCACCACTAATACCCCAATAGGAATTAATAGAATGCCTTTAAAGGTGCTTTGTTCTTCAAGCGGTAACTGATACAAGGAAAAGTCCCACGCATCGTCATTCATCATCATGTCAATAGAGGTTGCCAATGCGGAGCGAGTATCCTTTAACATTGAGAAATTCACTAATGAATTAGTCCCCCCCATAACATCAAGCACTGAGTGTCCGGAATATTCCCATAACACTAGCGTATTATCACGGCCTTTCTTGTTGTTTGGAACGTCAAAAAGTATCCATTCACCATCATTATAAATCTGAACGTATGATGTGAGCTGCTGACGACGTCGTTGATCTTCGAGTTGCAAACCATTAATGATCCGTGCCGGCACGCCTTTTGAGTGCAACATATGCACAAACAAATTTGTTGAGGTGTTGGCTGATAACAACAACGCCATATTTTGGCTTTGATCATTATCATTAATTAAATTCATTAACTGCTGTGCAAAAGACAAGTTTGTTGCACTGCGGATCCATACTTCTTCAATTATTTGGTCTGCTGCTGATTTTTCTGTTGCAGGCCATAAATAAGGTTCAGGCGTAAGGGGTTCTTCATCTGTTTCAATATTGAGTTTGCCTGTTGGGACTAGCGTGACTCGATAATACAGTGCTTGTGGGCCTGAAGCTTCACGAATTGACCAAACGGCACGGCGATTATCGGTATCAGCGGAAATGTTTAAGCCATAACCTGATGACGAAGCATTCTCGACCAATATGTCAAAGGCAGGATCGTTAGGTATTGAAAAATTAACTTCAGCGGGTTGGTTTGTACCATTAAAACTAACCTTGGCATCTATGGCCCAACTTTGCACTTGTTCACCCGGTAAAAAAGGCACATTGTGCTCAATACCACGGTAAATACTGGCACTTATCCCTGCGATAAACAGCAGTACAACGAATATGTAAAACGGTTTACGAGAATGCATTACGGATCCTACTTAATTAACGTGGTAATTTGGTTTTTAGCTTTGCCATGAATGTACATTTGGCCCACATCAACAATGGCAATGTCTTTCATAAACTTGCGACCTAGTAATAAAGGATAATCTAGGTGGCTTCGATCTGTTAGGTTTAATTCTGTTTCAGCGGAATATTTACCTATTTTTAAATGGGCATGGATAACGGGACGACGATCATTGCCGGTATCAACATCTTGTTTAATACGAATGAAGTGTTCAACTTCTGATTCAAACGTATTGCCAGGTTGATCAAAACCATTAGTCATTACGTCAAAACGAACCCATTGTTCGCCTTCTCGTTCAAATAATACAATATTGCGCGCATCTAAAGATGATGACTCTGCACCGGTATCGATACGGGTCGCAAACTTGACTTTCAATTCATCAATAAAGACACTTTCGACTTCACCGAGTAGAAATTTGTCACCCATAATGCTTTCGGGGCATTGTTTCACCTCGGCCGCCTTTGGCATTGGTGGTTGAACCATAATGGTTTCCGATTTTTGTCTCATCGCAGTACTTACCTGAGTCTTCAGTTTTCTGATTTCAGTAGAAAGCGCGCTAATGTCGTTTGCCTGTTGGTTATTATTTGAATTAATTACATCAATAATAACGGTTTGCGAAACTTGCAGACCGCTATTTAAATCAGCATTGGTGAGCGGAGGTGTTATTGGTTTTTGAGTGACGCTGCAACCTGAGATGAGGGCAGCTACAACGGATAGAGCAATTACCTGCTTTAACATGTCAATTCCTGTTGAATAGTATTATTTATACTAAATCGTGGTTAGGTTGGTTTTTCGTCGCAATAATGATCGCCCTTTTAGGCGCAGGATAACCTTCTACGGTTAAACTCACATCATTTGGATCGAGATAATCAACTAGAGATTCATTTTTCATCCACTGGGTGCTGCGTTGTTCTGCTAATGAGGTGATATCAATGTCAACACAACGAATATCGGTAAACTCGCATTTTTGTAACCATAACATTAAGGCGGCAACTGAAGGCAAAAACCAAACGTTGTTCATTTTTCCATATCTGTCTTGTGGAACCAGTACCGCATTTTCATCGCCATCGATCACCAGAGTTTCAAGTACAAGTTCACCACCGACTCGCAGTTGGTCACGTAATTGTAGTAAATGATCAATGGGTGAGCGACGGTGATAGAGCACGCCCATTGAAAATACAGTATCAAAGGCATCTAAAGCCGGTAACTCTTCAATGCCAAGAGGCAGTAAATGCACTGGGTGCTGATTACCTGCGATTCGTTTTAGGGCTTCAAATTGGCATAAAAATAATGGTGAAGGATCTATCCCTACTACGCGAGAGGCTCCCGCACCATACATCCGCCACATGTGGTAACCACTTCCACAGCCCACATCTAAAACGGTACGATTATTTAAAGGCGAAATAAACGCTTTAACCCGATCCCATTTCCAATCACTGCGCCATTCAGTATCAATTTGGATACCATGTACTGAAAAAGGCCCTTTGCGCCACGGCTGAAAAACGGCTAATAAATTAGTCAGTTTCTCAACTTGACCAGGGCTTAATTGTTCTCCACTGCCAATGGTTACGCTGCTAGTAAAATCAACTTGATCAGGTTGTGGGTAATGTAATTTATTGAGAACCTTTTCCCATTTAGGCAAATTGCCGTGTTTATGATCTCGTTGCCATTGCCCCAAAATTGCCGGTAATGTTTCCAGCCAATGTTGCAGGTTTGAATCGGCAATATCTTTGTAGAAAGAGCTAAAATTGATCATTTAATCGCTACCATAGATGCAAAGTTAAAACATTGAAACCAGACTGAAAAGTGCGAAAAACCATTTTCAGTAAAACGCTGTTCATGTACATTCAAGCTATCTGGGCGCATCACGTTTTCTAACGCACTGCGTTTTTGACTTATTTCGAGTTCACTATACCCATTTGCACGCTTAAAATCTAAATGCTGTTGATCCAGTAATTGATGTATATGATTATCTTCAAAAAACAACTTCTCTGAAATGACTAATATACCACCAGGCAACATTCCGTCATAAATGCGTTTTATCAAGGCATCACGATCGTGAGTAGGCAAAAATTGTAGGGTAAAGTTTAGCACTACCATCGATGCATTATTAATGTCTACATCTCTTATATCAGCGCACAGCAGGTTAACTTGAATATCACTTACATAAGCTGCGAGATTTTCGGTACAACGTTCAATCATTGATTGGCTGTTGTCTACCGCATAAATCTGGCATCCTCGTCCTTCAATCTGGCGACGAATACTTAATGTTGCCGAGCCTAACGAACTGCCAAGATCGTATATATTGCTTTGAGGTGTGACAAATCGATTAGCAAAATCACCAATGGTATTGATGATTTGTGCATAGCCAGGAACAGAGCGGCGGATCATGTCATTAAATACACCTGCAACACGTTGATCAAATTGAAAATCTGCTATTTGGTTTGTTGCATTAGCGTATATCGTATCTTGTTGAGAGTTCATGAGTTGCAATGTGAAAAAATTAAGTTTGTATTTTAGCTAATCATGGTGAACCACAGCAAGTATCTAACTAGCAATTTATGAGTTTTTTTTCAAATAGGTCACGATGATGTCAATAAGATAGGCTTAAACTGCTTATTTTTGCTGGCATTATGTACAATATGTTCAAAATTAATTTCTATTCATAAAATTAGCACGACACAAGCTGGAAAAATGATATTATTTAGCCTTATAACAAAGTAATAACAATAGATGTCTGCTAAACCATTCTCAACCACCTTTGGCTAACATCATCAATATTGATCTTTTACCACATTCTGCTGTTCTATCAGTCAATTACTATGAACCCGTTTATTCGGTGAATACAGTATAAAAAGTGAAAGTATTAGGGAAAAAACTTGAAATTTATACCTTGGATATTAGCATTAGTATTTGCGTGTTTTTCAATACCTGCGCAAGCATTACACTCAGATAAAATCGATAAGCCCGTTGAAAATAAACCCTTGATCATTGTTATGGGGGAAGATACGTATCCGTTTGAATATTTAGATGAGAGGGGGACTCCTGCCGGTATTTTGGTCGATTTATGGCGCGAGTGGTCAATCATTACCGACACTAAAGTGCAATTTGTCGCTCGGCACTGGCAGCAGTCAATGAATCAACTCGAACAGAAAAAAGCAGATGTTCATATTGGTATGTCTCAAAACCAAGCACGGTTAAAAAAGTTTGATTTTGCTAAATCATTTACCTCATTAAATACCTATTTATACATTCATAAGTCTATAAATAGTAAAAAGAAAATTAGCGATTTAATTCCCTATCAAGTCGGTATTGTGACGGGCTCATCCCATGAAGCAACATTATCAGCATTAGAACCCAAGCTTAGTTTTAAGCGTTATCAAAATCGTGAACAATTGTTACAAGCGGCGGTTAACGGAGAGTTGTTTGTTTTCGCCGGTATTGAAGGATATCAACGCAACTTAGCACTAGAGCAAGATATCGCGGCAAATTTTTACAGCTCATCACGTATCTTAATTAAAAAAATCAACCTTGCACCGGCAGTAGTGAAAGGGGATCAGGCGCTTGTTAACAAAATAAATAATGGTTTTGAATTAATACCCGCCGAGGTTATCCAGCAAATAGAGCGTCACTGGTTAGGTTATCATCGACAAACATCGGGTGTGATTATTGCGATGCAAAATGGTGTCGAACCCTACGTAGATATCGATGCTGATGGTTTTCCACATGGCATGCTAGTTGACTTATGGACATTATGGTCAGAAAAAACCGGTATCAAAATTGATTTTGTTGCAGGCGACATGAATAGCAGTATTGATGACGTCAAACGTGGCGTGGCAGACGTTCACATTGGGTACCCTGAAAGCCAAGATATGCGAACGGGTCTCAAGCAAGCTTGGCATATTATTTCAGTCAAAAGTCGTTTTTTTAGTTCAAACCCGAAATTAACTCATATTGAAGATATTGCCATGCGCATCGGGGTGTTTCCTACAGCACCGTATATTAGTGATATAAAAAAAATGTTTCCTAAGGCACAGTTACGTTTTTATGACACCTTAGAAAGTATGGTGAAAGCGGGTCGCAATGACGAAATTAGCGGTTTTGTGTCGTCTGCCGCCATGACGTCACATTATTTGTTGGCTAATAAATTATGGGCAGAGTTTCGACAATATACTGATATCGAATTTACGACAGATATGTATGTGTTAACACGTGTTGACGACAGTGGATTAGCGGATCGAATTCAAGCAGGATTTAATTTAATTTCTGTCGAAGAACAAATTCAAATTGAACGTAAATGGTTAATTAATCCAGACGATCGTTTTTTTGCAGGTTCTGCCAATAAAATAAAACTAACAACTCAACAAAAGCAATATGTAAGTAGCTTAGGCGCTATCAAAATGGGTTACCTAAAAAATTGGGCACCTATGGAATTTCAAGGGAAAAATGGTGAGTTTTTAGGGGTGAATGCAGACATTAAAAATTTACTGGTTAAACAACTCAATTTAACCATTATCCCAGTGGCTTACGATGATTTTGGTAAAATGGTCAGTGACCTTGTTAAAGGAGAAATTCATTTAGTTGCCAGCATGGCTAAAACATCAGATCGAGCAAACACTCTTGCATTCTCATTAGCATATTGGCCGTCACCTTGGGCGATAATCACTTCGTTAACTCAACCTCCCATTTTTAATGTCTCACAAATTGCGGGTAAACGACTGGCTGTTGTTGATGGCTACCATATTGTGGATCAGCTTCGTCAACAATACCCAGAAATAAAGTTAGTGGTTGTGTCAGATACCAAGCAGGGTACGGAAGCGGTGGTTAATGACAGCGCGGATATGTTTGTTGAACAAGTGGCTACATTGGCGACTACTTTAAAAGGTGGTCAATATCCGAGTTTAAAAATGTCGTTGTTAACCGAGTTTACCGAGCAGCATAGCCACATTGGTCTATTCCCCGGGCTCAAAAATTTAGTTCCTTTGATTGATAGAGCGATTGCGACTATAGATGAAACAGAACAACAAAACATGTATCAAAAATGGGTATCATTAGATCTCAATAGTGACACATTACGTTACCAGCGTTGGTTTAAATTATTGGTGATCGGTTTGTTAATTATCACTGTGATCGCCATCGTGATATTGATGTCAAATCGACGCTTAAATGTCGAAATCCAAAAGCGCTTTAAAGCTGAAGAAACGCTTAAGTATATGGCAGATCATGACAATGTTACCGCACTGCCTAATCGCAGTTTACTTGATGATAGATTAACGCAAGCAACACTGACTCATCATAGAGATAAATTAAAATTTGCATTGTTGTTTATTGATTTAGATGGCTTTAAAGCGATAAATGATCAGCACGGTCATCATATGGGTGATAAGTTACTACAACGCATAGCCGTGTTATTAACTCGGCATGTAAGAGAATCAGACACTGTGGCTCGTTTTGGTGGTGATGAGTTTGTGGTGTTATTAAATCACATAGAAGCTAAAGAAAATGCCCGTCAAGTGGCTGATAACATCTTAATCGCATTAAAGAAGCCGTTATTAATCGAGGATATCAGTGTCACTATTTCGGCCAGTATCGGTGTGGCTATCTTCCCTGATGATGCCGATAGTGGGGCTTCATTATTGAAGAAATCAGATCAGCTAATGTATCAGGCTAAAAAAGTCGGCGGTCATCAATACAAAATGAATTAGTTTTACCTTGATGGTTTTTCAGTCAATCGGTCGAGATTATTTGCTCTAGGTCTAGTTAATTCACCCAATCTGATTGATACTTCAATGCATAAGTTTGAGTCACGGTATATAATGCCGTTTTTGTGGTTTTCGATTTCCAAAATACCGCTTTGTGGATAAAGGATAGAGTTCAATGCGCAGTCATTATTGTGGAGACGTTAATAAGTCTCATCTAGGTCAAGAAGTTACTTTAGTCGGTTGGGTAAACCGTAGTCGAGATTTAGGCGGAGTCGTATTTTTAGACTTACGCGATAGAGAAGGGCTAGTGCAGGTTGTTTATGACCCAGATCTAAAAGATGTTTTTGATATAGCAAGCACGTTGCGCAGTGAATTTTGTGTTCAGGTCAAAGGGGTTGTTAGTGCCCGTCCAGCAAGCCAAGTCAATTCAAACATGAAGACTGGCGAAATTGAAATTTTGGGTAAGCAATTGACCATTATTAATGCCTCTGCTCCGTTGCCATTGAGCATGGATAATTACCAAAATAACAGCGAAGAACAACGTTTAAAATACCGTTATTTAGATTTACGTCGTCCAGAGATGGCCGAGCGTCTTATTTTTCGTGCAAAAGTGACCAGCTCAGTGCGTCGCTTTTTAGACAGCAATGGCTTTTTAGATATCGAAACGCCTATTTTGACTAAAGCCACCCCAGAAGGTGCGCGTGACTATTTAGTTCCTAGCCGGACTTATAAAGGTCAGTTTTTTGCTTTACCTCAATCACCACAGCTGTTCAAACAGCTGCTAATGATGTCTGGTTTTGATCGCTATTACCAAATTGTAAAATGTTTCCGTGATGAAGATTTACGGGCAGATCGCCAGCCTGAATTTACTCAAATCGATATTGAAACGTCGTTTATGTCTTCTGAACAAGTCATGGAAAAAACTGAGCAAATGATGCGCGGTTTATTCCAAGATTTATTGAATGTTGATTTAGGCGATTTTCCACGCATGTCATACGCAGAAGCAATGAAACGTTACGGTTCTGATAAACCCGATTTGCGTAACCCGCTTGAGTTAGTTGATATTGCCGATTTAGTTAACAATGTCGAGTTTGCCGTTTTTAATGGCCCGGCAAACGATGTAGAAGGCCGCGTAGCAGCGTTACGTATTCCAACTGGCGCATCATTATCACGTAAGCAAATTGATGACTACACTAAGTATGCTGGTATTTATGGCGCTAAAGGCTTAGCGTGGATGAAGATAAATGACTTAGCAGCAGGTATCGAAGGTATTCAATCTCCAGTACTTAAGTTTTTAACCGAAGCTATCGTTAACGACATTATTAGCCGTACTGGCGCACAAACCGGTGATATCATTCTATTTGGTGCAGACAAAGCGACCGTCGTGGAAGAAGCCATGGGCGCGCTGCGCTTAAAAGCAGGTGAAGATTTCAAGCTACTTGAAGGTGAATGGCGCCCATTATGGGTGGTTGACTTCCCAATGTTTGAACAAATTAATGGTGGTTTCCACGCCGTTCACCATCCATTTACCGCCCCTCGTGGGATTAGTGCTGAACAATTGGCCGCTGATCCCGCGGTGGCAATTTCAGATGCCTACGACATGGTGTTAAATGGTTGTGAGTTAGGGGGTGGTTCAGTACGTATCCACAACGCAGAAATGCAAAGCACAGTATTTGGCATTTTAGGCATTGAAGCAGAAGAAGCGAATGAAAAATTCGGATTCTTACTTGAAGCATTACGTTATGGTACCCCACCTCATGCTGGTTTAGCCTTCGGATTAGATCGTATTATTATGTTAATGACAGGGGCAAGCTCAATTCGTGACGTGATGGCTTTCCCTAAAACCACCACAGCGGCGTGTCCGTTAACCAATGCGCCAGGATTTGCTAACCCAGTTCAACTCGCTGAGTTAGGCATTGCTGTGGTTGAAAAGGTTAAAACAGAAGAGTAAAACGCTAACGTTAGCCATTTGCTCGCTCTTAAATGGGCACTATATACCGAGGCTTTTGCCTCGGTACGTTTTTGACAAGTAGACTGTTTCACTTGAAAAATTCTATTAAATAGTAAGGAGATATAATGGCAGGACACAGTAAATGGGACAATATTAAACACCGTAAAGCGGCACAAGATGCTAAACGCGGTAAGTTATTCACCAAATTTATTCGCGAGCTCAATGTGGCGGCCCGCGAAGGCGGTTCTGATATTGATGCTAATCCCAGATTACGCGCTGCAGTCGATAAAGCCTTATCCAATAATATGACCCGAGATACCGTTGAACGCGCAATCAAACGTGGTGCCGGTGAAATGGATGGTCAGCAATTAGAAACCATTATTTATGAAGGCTATGGCCCCGGAGGGACTGCTGTGATGGTTGAAACCATGACGGATAATCGTAATCGTACTGTTTCTGGCGTGCGAAATGCGTTTAATAAGTCTGGTGGCAACTTAGGTACCGACGGTTCAGTGGCGTATCTGTTTACTAAATCTGGCATTATTTCTTATGACACTGATATTGATGAAGATAGCTTAATAGACAGTGCGTTAGAGGCGGGTGCTGAAGATGTTGTCACTCATGACGATGGTTCTATCGATGTGTTTACCACTCCAGATACCTTTGGCAAAGTCAAAGATGCACTTGATAGCGCGTCCTTTGACTCTGTTCATGCTGAAGTGACCATGGTTGCGTCATTAAAAGCTGAACTTGATGCTAACACCGCTGAAAAGTTTTTACGTTTAATCGATAACTTAGAAGATAATGATGATGTACAAGAGGTATATCATAATGCTGATATTTCAGATGACGTTATGCAAGTATTAGACAACGCATGAGGCATCAATGGCCATTATTTTAGGGGTTGATCCCGGCTCCCGTATTACAGGCTATGGTGTGATCCAATGCCAAGGCCGGCAACAGATTTACCTTGGCAGCGGCTGTATCCGAACATCTGCCGATGATTTACCCCAACGATTACAACAAATTTATGCGGGTCTATGCGAAATTATTACTCAATATCAGCCTGATGAGTTCGCCATTGAACGGGTGTTTATGGCAAAAAATGCCGACTCTGCCCTAAAACTGGGTCAAGCAAGAGGTGCGGCGATTGTCGCGGCAACATGTGCCGGACTGCCTGTTGCTGAATATAGCGCGACACAGATAAAAAGTGCAGTCGTAGGGACGGGTCGAGCCCAAAAAACACAAGTTCAACATATGATTAAGCAATTACTTAAACTACCTGCTTCACCACAAGCCGATGCGGCGGATGCGTTAGGGGTAGCAATATGCCATTTTCATACTTATCAAAGCCTTATCGCTATGGGTGGTAAAGCTAGCAGCAGAACATATGGAAGATACAAATGATAGGTCGTCTAAGTGGTATTTTAGTTGAAAAACACGCGCCTGAAGTGGTGCTCGATGTCAATGGTGTCGGTTATGAGTTGCAAGTGCCCATGACCAGCTTTTATGAGTTGCCAGCGTTAAATCAAGCTGCGATGTTATTTACCCATTTTGTGGTGCGTGAAGATGCGCAGTTACTTTATGGCTTTATCACTAAACAAGAGCGGGCATTATTTCGTTTATTGATTAAAACCAACGGCGTTGGCCCTAAATTAGCGTTAACCATTTTATCGGGTATGACAGCATCGGAGTTTGTTTCATGTGTCGAACGTGACGACATTGCCACCTTAGTCAAGCTACCTGGCGTGGGTAAGAAAACCGCTGAACGCTTAGTCATTGAAATGCGTGATAAGCTTAAAAGCTTGCTTGAAGCATCAGCGGGTTCTGAGCGCGAATTTATGTTGCAGAGTAATTATACACCGGCTCCGACAGCAGACAGTGCAGAGGAAGATGCCATTTCCGCGTTATTATCGTTAGGCTATAAACCAGCACAAGCCAGTAAATCAGTTTCTGCGGCTTTTAAACAAGGTATGAGTTCTGAAACGTTAATTAAAGCTGCATTAAAATCAATGTTATAAATATGATGATATGCATAAACAGGGTACGTAAAAATGATTGAAGCTGATCGTCTAATCCAGCCACAGGAACAAGGTCAAGATGAACTTATTGATCGTGCTATGCGCCCTAAAATGTTGGATGAGTATACAGGTCAAGATGATACTCGAGCCCAGCTTAAGATTTTTATTCAAGCAGCGATAAATCGTCGCGAAGCACTTGATCACATGCTAATTTTTGGTCCTCCAGGTTTAGGTAAAACAACCTTGGCGATGATTGTAGCCAATGAAATGGGAGTGAATATCAAATCCACTTCTGGCCCTGTACTTGAAAAAGCGGGGGATTTAGCGGCTTTACTGACTAACCTTGAAGAGGGGGATGTGCTGTTTATCGATGAAATTCATCGTCTAAGCCCTGTAGTCGAAGAGATCCTTTATCCGGCGATGGAAGACTACCAACTTGATATTATGATTGGTGAAGGTCCTGCTGCGCGTTCGATTAAATTAGATTTGCCGCCATTTACACTTATTGGCGCTACCACGCGTGCCGGTGCATTAACCTCACCATTGCGGGCTCGTTTTGGTATTCCATTACGGTTAGAATTTTACAATGTGAAAGATCTTACCACCATAGTGATCCGTTCAGCTAAGGTGATGGAACTTGAGATAGATGGTCAAGGCGCGATTGAAATAGCCAAGCGCTCACGCGGCACCCCGCGAATTGCCAACCGTTTATTACGCCGGGTTCGCGATTATGCTGAAGTCAAACATGATGGCAAAGTGACCCAAAAAGTGGCCGAATATGCCCTCGATTTACTCGATGTTGATGAGCAAGGTTTTGATTACTTAGATCGTAAACTCTTGCTTGCCATTATTGATAAATTTATGGGTGGCCCTGTAGGATTAGATAACCTCGCGGCGGCCATCGGTGAAGATAGAGAAACGATTGAAGACGTACTGGAGCCTTTTTTAATTCAGCAAGGCTTTATTCAGCGCACACCAAGAGGCCGTATTGCGAGTCAAAGAGCTTATGATCATTTTAGTCTTGTTAAGCCCGAATAAGCCCAATCTTATCCACTTGCTTTAGTGAACATACGCAATTAGACCAATATCGTTTTAGATAAAAAAACCAGCTTTCGCTGGTTTTAATCTTACTAGGTGAGCGATATATGATCAGGACTAGCTATTTAACTTGTGGTGATAAGGATGGATCTAACCTAACGCTTCAGTCGCCGAACTCTTTTGAATTAACTCAATTTTGTATCCGTCAGGATCTTCAACAAAGGCAATTTCAGTTTTGCCGCCGGCAACCGGACCCGGTGCTCGAGTAATGTTACCGCCAGCGGCAGCAATCGTCTCGCAACGGGCATAAATATCGTCTTCGCCTATGGCTAAATGCCCAAAGCCATTACCCAAATTATATGTATCGACACCCCAATTATAAGTTAACTCTATAACGGCTTGGCCTGTTGTTTCCTGACCAAAACCAACAAAAGCGAGGGTGTATTTGTACTCTGGGTTTTCAGATTGGCGTAGTAGTTTCATTCCCATGACTTGGGTATAAAATTGAATGCTACGTTCAAGGTTGCCTACACGGATCATCGTATGAAGTAATTGCGACATGATATGCTCTCTTATAAAATTTATCTGACTTTAACAAGCTCAGATGACAATGAAAAGTTTTGCAGTTCTGATTGATTAAAATTTAAAACGAACAAGGTGAGGTTGCATTGTTTTACTTGAGTGGATAGCCAGTTGTTCTCGAATAGACAATAATCATATTTTGCTTTGGCTCACATTTATGATGTTATCTTTTGGGCATTTGGCCTAAAAGCGTTATTATTTCGTTATACACATATGGAGGCAAGACAATGAATACAGAATTAAAAATGGCCTTAGGCACGACTGTCGTAATCGCAATTTGTTTTAGCGCGTTTTTTGTGTCGATGTTTTAAGCACCATCATAAAATAGATAGCCCCATTTGATCCACCGCTAAATAAATGTATTGCATGTTAATTGATGAGTTAACATTCAATACATTGATATAAATACCCCAAAACACCTTAGGTGATTTGGGGTTATTCTTCTGGATAGACCTTGTCTTTAAACTCACATAAGTCTTCAATAATACAGCTGCCACAACGTGGTTTTCGCGCTAAACAAGTGTAACACCCATGTAGATAAACCAAGGATTTACATCCACTTTAAACTCACTTGGCTTCACTTTAAGCATATTCAGTTCAACTTGGTCAAGATTTTTGCCAGGAGCAAACTTAGTGCGATTCGCAAACCTAAAAATATGAGTGTCGACCGCAATCGTGGGCCAACTTTAAGTGGTGATAATTATTGCATATATTTAATATGGAAAGAATACTCTATTGGGTTGTTTTGTGCTTAACGGAAGTTAACAGCAGCAATATCAAAACTTCCGTTTATCGCTAAAACAGTCATTGATACTGTAATTTTAATTGCTGATTTTTGTTGTAAGCGCGAGCCTAACTCTCATCACTCTCATTGCGACTTAAAAGCCTACCAAACTATGTCAAATTAACTATGTCAAATTAACGATGTCACTACACTCTCGATTTCAGATGCTAATTGTCCGTTAAATTCAGTAGCCGTTATCACAGCGAGCCACATCTATCTGCTGTACTTAATGAAATGAAAAATGCTCTATTGCTCTTGCTTACCTATATATATCAATAGATCAAACTACTTCAGTCCAAACTACCAACTCAATATTATAACGTCCACTTTCGTCTCTATGTTAGCGTTAGGTGAGGTTATGTCGAATAACAAAAATCGACCGCTTTGAGGTCATCGTGACGCTTAGCATCATATATTGGAATGAAATGTTGTTAACTCTAAAAGACTGACAAATATGCTCATTGTGAAAGTGACTAGTAGCAACACCAATTCTTCTTCTATCCTATCTAAATAGTTCTTTCAAACACAGATTTTTAGTATCTGAAACTATCCGTTTTGTGGCGTAGAGCAAACATTAAGTGGGCAAGCTTTCTATTGACGATAGTCGGTAGGCCTTTTGTTTAGTTGGCGTTGTTATATGGTGGAGATTTGGGTATGTGTAGCTTGTTTGGCCTTATAGATGCTGACGATTTGTTTGCTGTTGTGAATGAGTGATGTGTGAGTGTTGTTTTCTCGATAAAAAAAGTAGGGTAATGAAGCTCCCCCTACTTTTTTGGTAACAGTTAAGTCTTAATCTCGATATTTCATCTCTTGCAGCAATGAAGTACTCATGATGGTTCGAAACTCAGCACGGTTACCGCTTTCAGATTCCATTTTTTCCATACTTTTCTTTGCCCACGCCATATACGTGGTACGACGCTTTTCATTTTCAGCAACGGATGCCATGTTTTCGAATACACGAACCAGATAAAGGTCAGGCTCATCCATTCTGGGGTGTACATTACTAATAACTTTAGCATCTATTAGCCAGCCTTGAGATTTGGCATAATCGCTGTTTTTACGCCATTCGCCCGCAAGCCACGTCGAATATTTAAGGCCAGCACCATCGGATATTTTTATCCCTGTAACTTCCCAATACTCACCACCAATAAAAGGTGGTTCTTCTGCTGCATATACATTTTGAATAGCGAATAAGCTTAATACACAAAACAATAATCCTTGGATTGAATTTGTTTTCATTTTTTGTATTTCCTAATGACTCGTGAACATGGGTGTTCACAGTGATATAAAAATAGTTCAATATTTTTGCTTTGTCTAATTTTGATTTGCTTAACATACAGGTGATCATATGACCGCAATAGCTTGGAGAAAACAGCAGAAAAATCGGGCTTAATAGGTGCAGGAACACGAGGTCATGTTTGTGCTACTTTTGGTTTAGAGACGGGCTGATTAATTGGCATACCTATCGGTGCTTATATAAGTAGAAAATTATAGTGGCATAATAAAACTGGGCTGCAATATAAATTTAAACAGAACTTGATACGTCAGCTTTAGTATGTAAACAGTGTATTTTGAATCCGTTTTACATTCAGGAAAGAGTCTCCTCTTTGGCAGCTACTAACCTTAACTTTTTATTCGATAAATTCAAACTTTCAATATTTTTCTGGATATCTCGAAAGTTCATTTCAGTGTCAGGAAAAGACTAAATAAGTAATAACAGAACCACTCACTCTTCGTGGCAAGAGTGAAGATAGATCAAGCTATGATAATGATTACCTACCATAGCTGACGATGAGATTATAAATGGGTTAAGTAAATCTTTAGTCTTCAGTCTTCTCTTTAAATTCACACAAGTCTTCGATAATACAAGAACCGCAGCGAGGCTTTCGTGCTATGCACGTGTATCTACCATGCAAAATTAACCAGTGATGTAGATCATACATAAATTCAGTTTTGTTAGGGGTGTTCTTAATGATGGCTTGTTCGGTTTCTTCAACAGTCTTACCTTTGGCGTAGCCTGTGCGATTAGCTACTCGTTGAATATGTGTATCAACAGCAATAAAATATCTACCTTCATTATCTTTTAGCCAGCCAAATGCCGTATTGAGAACGACGTTTGCTGTTTTTCGACCCACGCCAGGTAAAGCTTCTAGTGCGTCTCTGTTTTCTGGTACCGCACCATTATGTAAATCCAGCAGCATTTTACAGGCGTTAATCACATTAATAGCTTTGTTATTGTATAGGCCAATGGTTTTAATGTATTGCTTAAGCCCGTCAACCCCTAAGTCAAATATGGCTTGAGGCGTATTGGCAACAGGAAACAGCTTATTGGTCGCTTTATTGACACTGACATCGGTCGCTTGTGCTGATAATGTCACAGCAACTAATAACTCAAATGGGCTTGAAAAGTTCAATTCAGTTTCAGGCTTAGGGTTATTGTCTCTTAATCGGTTGAGAATTTGGATACGTTTATCTTTATTCATATTAATCGGTCAATTCATCGTTAAGTTAACGGCCGTTTTAGAGTAACCGCGGAGTCGTGTTAGTTGACTTTAGTGATCCGAGCACGCGTCACGCCAACACTTTCAGCTTTAGGCTGCTGTGCTTTTACTCGGCTATCGATGACATTTTTAAGGGCAATTAATAATCCCATCGCTATAAATGCTCCCGGCGGCAACATCGCCAATAAAAATGGTGTGTCCACATGCCACACATGAATCGTTAACACACTCGCCCAATCACCTAATAATAAATCAGCACCACCAAATAGGGTCCCTTGACCGAGTAATTCTCGGCTGGCACCTAAAACAACCAGTACAGCAGTAAAACCTAACCCCATCATTAATCCATCAAAGGCCGAGTGGGCTACAGAGTTACGAGAGGCAAATGCTTCAGCGCGGCCGATGATGACGCAGTTGGTCACAATCAGTGGTAAAAAAATGCCTAACGACAAATATAGATTATAGGCATAAGCGTTGATCAGTAATTGTACGCAAGTGACAAGTGCGGCAATGATCATAACAAATACTGGGATACGAATTTCTTTAGGAACAATATCGCGTACCAAGGAAACTAAAACATTAGATCCAATTAGTACCAACAGAGTGGCAACCCCCAAACCTAATGCATTTGTGATTGTTGCTGTCACAGCAAGCAGCGGACATAAACCTAATAGTTGGACTAATCCTGGGTTATTCTTCCATAACCCTTGAGCCGCGATTGCACGATAATTACTCATGGTTGGCCTCACAGGCATAATGACTTTGGTAGAGCGCTTGGCGATGTTGTTCAACAAATGTCATCGCATTTGCAATGGCTTTAACATAAGCGCGCGGAGTAATGGTCGCACCGGTAAATTGATCAAATTGTCCGCCATCTTTTTTCACTTTCCAGTCGCTTGAATTTCCAGTAAAACGTTTGCCGCTGAAATGAGTGACCCAATCAGACTTTCGTAAATCAATTTTATCGCCTAAGCCAGGCGTTTCTTGATGGAAAAGGGTACGAACACCCAATATTGTCCCGGTGTTATCAACGCCAATAATGAGTTTTATTGCTCCGTTATAACCATCTGGAGCAATGGCTTCAATCGCGATGGCAACAGGTTGTTCGCCTTTATAAGCAAGATAGGCCGGCAAATCGGCTTTAGTGCCTAATAGCTGCGGAGAATTAACCAAAATACATTGTTCACTGAGTACATTATCGTGTAATTCGGTCGGAATAATTTGGTTAAGCGTTAGGGTTAATTGTTTTTGCTGTTGCAATAATATTGTGTCACTGGTTAAGGCATTCACCAACGCGACGAGGCCGGTGCAACATAAGGCAAATAGGCCGAGTAACAGGCCATTTTTAATCATCGGGTTAGTTGTTAAAATAGACATAATTAATTTCCTGCTCGATGACCATAGCTACGCGGGCGAACATAATAATCAATAAAAGGTGCGCACATGTTAGCTAACAATACGGCAAATGCGACGGCATCAGGGTAGCCACCAAAGGTGCGTATTAAGTAAATGAGTAAGCCTATCATGGCGCCAAATATCAGTCGACCGCGAGGACTCGCTGCTGCAGTGACTGGGTCGGTGGCAATAAAAAATGCCGCCAACATGGTACCACCGGAAAATAAATGCATCATTGGACTGACGAAGGTATCCGGACTGATTAAAAATCCGCCACTGGCGCAAATAAATAATGTCAGTAAAATAGAGACGCTGATGTGCCAGCGTATAACATGAAGCTTGAGCATGATTAGCCCACCTACAAGGTAAGCCAAATTCACCCAAAACCAACCGACACCGACACTGCCATTGAAGATGATTTTAGCCAAACTTTCTGTCGTGGTCATGCCCATTGAAAGATCGGTCTTAAGTGTGTCCAGTGGTGTTGCCATTGTGGTGCCGTCAATCGCAAGCCGAAAAAAATCTGCCGAATAGACGCTGTTTAATTGAAAAATACTGTTAATAGTATTGATTAAATCTGCGCTATTGAGCGTGAGCGTTTGCGGTGCGACCCATGATGTCATTTGCACTGGGAATGAAATCAACAATAGAACGTAAGCGGCCATAGCCGGGTTAAAGACGTTATTACCCAGCCCGCCGTAAAGCTGCTTAACGATGACAATGGCAAAGACTGTGCCTATTACAATGAGCCACCAAGGTGCTAAAGGCGGAATCGCAACCGCAAGTAAGCTTGCAGTAACCAATGCACTATTATCAGATAACGTGGCGGTAATATTTTTGTTTCGTAACTTCATTACGGCAGATTCAGCTAAATAAGCCACTGTAATGGCAAGTAATAACTGTACAAGAGTACCATAACCGAAATAATAGCTTTGTACTGCAATACCCGGTATTAGGCATAGCGCGACACGTTTCATCACTTTATTAGTGTGCAATGTTGTGCTGACATGTGGAGATGAGGCAATTTTAAATGCCATAGTTATTGTTCCTCTTGCTTAGCACTGTTAGCGAGCTTTTTCGCTTTCGCTTTGGCGACAGCGGCAGCAATTTTGGCTTTTTTGTTATCTACAGCTTGGGTGGTGGCCGAATGAGTTACTTCAGCTTCGCTTGCATTGTTGTTGTCATTATCGGTAATAGATTCATTTTTGCTAACGACAGCATGTTCAGTCACCGCAGTGCTTTTTGTATCGGCAGCACTTGTTGTCGCGGAGCCATTGGCTGATGCAGCTTTTTTGGCTTTAGCACGTGCAACTGCCGCAGCAATTTTAGCTTTTTTGTCATCTACAGCTTGAGTGGTGGCTGAATGAGTTACTTCAGCTACGCTCGCAGTGTTGTGGTCATTATCGGTAATAGTCTCATTTTTGCGAACGACAGCATGTTCAGTCACCACAGTGCTTTTTGTATCGGCAGTACTTGTTGTCGCGGAGCCATTGGCTAATGCGGCTTTTTTGGCTTTAGCACGTGCAACCGCCGCAGTAATTTTAGCTTTTTTGTCATCTACAGCTTGGGTGGTGGCTGAATGAGTTACTTCATCTTCGCTCGCAGTGTTGTTGTCATTATCGGTAATAGTCTCCTTTTTGCTAACGACAGCATGTTCAGTCACCGCAGTACTTTTTGTATCGGCAGTACTTGTTGTCGCGGAGCCATTGGCTAATGCAGTTTTTTTGGCTTTAGCACGTGCAACCGCCGCAGTAATTTTAGCTTTTTTGTCATCTAGTGGTTGGGCTGACTCATTGATAACTTCAGCTCCACTGGGCGTGTTGAGGGCGTTTGTTTGCGTTGACTCATTGGCTAATGCGGCTTTTTTAGCTTTAGCACGTTCAATGGCGGCGTTAATGACTGTTTTCTTCACGTCGGTGGTATCGATTGCTACATTGCTCGAAGATGCAAGGCTTGTGGCAGCGGAACCTTGCGTTACTGAGTCTTTTGCTTGAGCTTTTTTCGCTGCGATACGTGCCATCGCGGCGGCAACAGCATCTTTATCACTCGATTTCATATTTGCTTGGCGCTTGGCAGCAGCTTGCTTTGATTTTTCTTCGCGCGCATTTTTTTCATCTTCAAGCCGTTGTAAGCGAGCTTCAAAACGAAGTTTAGCTTTTTCAGCTTGAAGCTTTTCTTCAGCGGTATTTTTCAGCGCCGACTTAGCGATACGATAGTATTCAACTAAGGGGATATCACTTGGACAGACATAGCTACAACAACCACATTCAATGCAGTCTTTTAAATTAAAACTCGCTGCTTTATCGTATTCTTCAGCTTTTGCGTGCCAGAATAACTGTTGTGGTAACAATAATGCCGGGCAAGCGACAGCGCACTCACCACATCGAATACAGGCTTTCTCATCTGAATCGGGTGCTATTTCTGTTTGGCTTGGTGTTAGCAAACAGTTGGTGCCTTTTAATATTGGCACATCAAGTTCGGCTATTGCATATCCCATCATTGGGCCGCCCACAATGATTTTTTGCGCGCGCTCTGGTTTGAAACTAACTTGACTGAGGGCATCGGCTACGGTTGTGCCTATTCTAAGCCAATAGTTTCCGGGTTTACCGATGTTTTCGCCCGTTAATGTTACCACGCGTTCAATAAGTGGTTTACCTAGTAATACCGCATCTTGTATTGCATAGGCGGTACCGACGTTATGCATAACAATACCGAGTTGGGCTGGAATCGCGCCACTTGGCACTTCTTTACCGGTAATAATTTGAATAAGTTGTTTTTCACCGCCAGAAGGGTACTTTGTTGGAATAACGGTGACGCGGATCATGTCGTTGGGCAATGAACTGCGATGAATAGCCGATTCCATAGCCTGCGCGGCTTCAGGTTTGTTGTCTTCAATGGCGATGATAATGCGCTGTGGATTAAGTAAATGATCAATAATACTGATGCCAGTTAAGATTTCATCACTGTATTCACGCATTAATCGATCATCAGCACTGATATAGGGTTCACATTCCACACCATTAATGATGACTAAATCGATTTCGCTGGCGGGGTTGAGTTTGACATGGCTAGGAAACGCCGCGCCGCCCATGCCTGCAATCCCTGCGTGTTTGATTTTGTCTAGAATAGCCGGTTTTGACAGTTGTTCAATCTGACCTGGTACCAGTTCACACCAAGTATCTTGACCATCAGCTTCGATGATGCAACTCAACACAGGTAATAAAGAGGGATGGTTACTATGGTG
The DNA here is from genome assembly GCF_002836275.1 of Shewanella sp. Actino-trap-3. NCBI lineage: Bacteria > Pseudomonadati > Pseudomonadota > Gammaproteobacteria > Alteromonadales > Shewanellaceae > Shewanella > Shewanella sp. Actino-trap-3. The sequence goes on from NZ_PJCE01000001.1 coordinate 703,191, forward strand.
TTCTTCTATTGCCACAACCGTCCCAGAGGTAGGCGCGTGAACCGGTAAATAGGTAAAACCAGCACCTTCAGTGATTGATTGTCCTCTTAATACCTTGTCACCAACACGAATGCTAAGTGCGGCCTGTTGACCGACAAGGGGAACCGGTACCACAAATCGCGATGACAGTGGTAAAGGTAAAATTCTGTGTTGATTGGATAATGATTTAAGTTCAGGTGGATGGATCCCGCCAGGAGAGCGCCACAAAGTACCTTTATCTAATTGCTCTAATAACGTTAGCACCGTTTTTCCTCTTGCTCAGGATCGATCACGTTTACTGGGATAGCGTGTAACTTCCAGTCCCAATTTTGTATTGTGGTTTCAACGGGGATCATATCTATACAATCGACAGGGCAAGGTTCAACACATAAGTCACAGCCAGTACAATCTTTGACAATAACGGTATGCATTAATTTACCGGCACCTAAAATAGCGTCAACTGGGCAGGCTTGGATACACTTAGTGCAACCAATGCATTCATCTTCGCGGATGTAAGCCACTTTTTTCACATTAGCTTGAGCCTCTTCGCCTAACGCTTCAGGTTCTACCCCCATGAGCTCGGCAATTTTTTCCATGGTAGCGGTTCCGCCTGGAGGGCATTTATTGATTTTCTCACCATTAGCGATGGCTTCTGCATAGGGCCGACAACCAGGGAAACCACATTGACCACATTGAGTTTGCGGTAGCAAGGTTTCTACTTGATCAACAATAGGGTTGCCTTCGACTTTAAATTTTTTCGACGCAAAACCCAAAATGACGCCAAACACCAATGCTAAGGCGGTTAGTATGGCGACGGCAATTAATATACTCGAAATCATTAAGTAACCAGCCCCGCAAACCCCATAAAGGCTAATGACATTAACCCGGCAGTGATCATGGCAATTGCACCACCTTTAAAAGGTAAGGGCACATCGGCGGCCGCTAATCGCTCACGCATGGCAGAAAATAAAATTAACACTAATGAGAAGCCAACCGCAGCACCAAAACCATATATAGCCGATTGAATAAAATTATGGTCTTCATTGACGTTAAGTAAAGCGACGCCTAATACGGCACAATTGGTGGTGATTAATGGTAAATAAATGCCCAGCGCGCGATGTAAGGAGGCACTGGTTTTTTGCACCACCATTTCAGTAAATTGCACCACGACGGCAATCACTAAAATAAAGCTCATGGTGCGTAAATAACTGAGATCAAATGGTTGTAACAGAAATTCATTAATTAAATAACTCAGAATAGACGCTAGGGTCAACACAAACGTGGTGGCCATTGACATCCCAATTGCTGATGCTAATTTGCTCGACACCCCCATAAAAGGGCATAGACCTAAGAATTTTACCAGAACAAAGTTGTTTACCAGCACAGTGCCGATTAACAGGAGAAGGTAATCTGTCATTGCTACAATTTTTTGACCAATAGTTGTTGGTATTATCTTAGGTTTGACGCCGATAAACAACGGATAAAAAATAAGGTTAAACATAAAATGTTCAACCTCAGAATAAAAGCGTGTTTTTTTACCCTTTATTAACCTTGTTGTTACTGTTTAAGCAACAACAATTCAGGTTTAGCAATATAATATCCTTGTAGTCCGTCCACTAAGAGTTTTTCTAGAGTGAGCTTTTCATCCTGTTTTTCAACACCAGTGGCTATGACGCGGATACTGATGCGTTTTGCGATATCAACGATCATCCTAATAAAAAACTTATTATTATTATCTTGTTCTATATTGTCACTGTAACTGCTGTCTAACTTGATAAAGTCAGGACGTACTTCACGGAAAAATTTAAATGAGGTAAAGCCTAAACCAAAGCGCTCGATAGCGATTTTTGCTCCTACTTTGTGTATCTCGGTAACAAATTGATGGCTAGACTCTAAATTGGTCTGCATTCCTGATTCATTAAGTTCAAACACTAATCGAGCTGCGGTGCCACGATGTTTAGACAATATATCTTTTAACCAAACCGTAAAACTGCCTTGAAGCGCTGAGGACGCACTGATATTCACTCCCATATGACCTGAAATACTCGGGTTTTCACTCAAGATTTTAATGGTTTGTGTGACAATCATTTTATCTAATTCAATATTCATCCCATAACGTTCAGCCATCGCAATCACTGTGGTTGTAGGTAAATGTCTTCCTTCGCCGTTATAAAAGCGAGCCAGTAACTCGCGGTAAACTTCAGTAGCATTGTTACAGGGTTGAATAGGTTGCTGATAAAATTTTACGCTTCGACGATTAATCAAGTCGCCGATGGTGATTTTCCAATGGTCTGTTCCGACTTGCTCATCACCCGATAGCTTCTCTAATTGATAGTAACGATTAGGCCCCAGCGTTTGTGCCACGCTGACGGCGGTATCAGCTAATGCCATCAATGCTAATGGCTCGTTTCCTTGCTGATAGGGCACCATACCCGCATGCGCTATAGAGTCACTTTTTGTGCTTTGGGCATATTCGTCAAGATAACGTTTAAGTTGCTCTAAAAATCGCTCACCCTCTTTTAGGGAAATACTGTCAATGAAAACAGCAAAATCACCACTGGAAACCCTAAAGCACTTATTCGCTCCAAGGTTTGATGCCGATTTACGAATGCAGCTTGCCAGTTTTGCTAAATAATCATCACCAGCAGCGCGGCCATGTAATTGGTTGACGCTTGCAAGTTCAGCCGCCTTAACCACAACCAGTACCCCATATTGTTGTTTATCCGTTTTACTTATGGCTTCAATATGCTGGGTAAAGCGTTGGCGCGTTGAAAAGCCACTGACGGGATCTTGGTAAGCGGCTTTGGTTAACAATTCATTTTCTTTACTCACCCGGTCTAGGCTGAGCTTTAATTGACCACGGCACGTTTCTATTGCGTTACCTAATGGTTTCAGTACGCCCGGGAAGCGTGATTTTTCAATGGCGAGGAATGATAAGTCAGGGATATGAGCTATGTATTCAGCAGCATAGTTGATTCTACGACGATGTAACTGCACGAGTGCGGCAAATAACAGCATCAGAATGATATATGCCGCGATTAATAAGGTCGCGGTTTGTTCTAAGTCATTAAAGCTGGGTGACAATACACTGGCAGTGTTCAATCTCACTTGTAAGCGACCATCGGCAAAGTTTTGAACGTGACCTAATTCAATATCAAAAACTTGGCTGGCAAAATCGTCTGAAGGGCGAAGTAAACTGCCATAGGTAAAATTATTATTACTGTCGGTATTATGGATATATTGAAAAAACTGAAAAGAAAAGTCTTTAGACATGCGTTGGTATAACGCTTCTCCGCTGCCATGCCAGTCATCAATGGTTTGTACATTTTGTTGATAACTTGCGCGCGCAACTTCACCTTGTTCCTGTACTTGGTTATTTTCGACCGTGTAAATTTGGAAGATTAATAATCCGAACACAAGGAAAAGAACCAGCTGAAAGGATTTCGATAAGCCCATAAAACATCCATTCCCATGAGTGTTTTTGGCTAAATTTGTTCAGTCCGGCACAAGCTTTGTGCTGAAGAGGTTCGAACAAGATGTTAACCAAAAATATAATGATCTAAATAGTTTATATTATAATCAATATTATCATAGCAGAAATGAGATTAGTTAATTATTAATCTAAGGTATTATTTCATATAGAAAAATCAACGATATTTCACTAAGAAACAGTCTTAAATAAATGATGATAACTAAGATAAATGGATAAATGAAGCAATTTGGAAGGTTATGATATTGAAAGTAAAGAGTAGATTAACAAACTCTAGGATTTAACAGAAGAAAACATTGCCAATAATAATGGCTCCCCAGACTGGACTCGAACCAGTGACATACGGATTAACAGTCCGCCGTTCTACCAACTGAACTACTGGGGAAGCGTTTTTAGCAATGTATTGCCGAGAACGGAGCGCATAGTAAAACGCTCTGGTAACTGAGTCAACTCGAGTTATAAAAAAAAACGCATTTATGTGCCTAATTGGTTACCAAACACACATCGTGAACGACTTTTGGGCATTTATGTCGATTTTTGAACAATGAAAAGAAAATTAATCACTTACTCTTAAAATTCATTCTTTAGGTGATAACGACGATATTCTGCTGGGGCGCTTATATTTGGTGCCTATCTTGGTGTCTATCACTGGGTGTTTACGTTGACCTTTTTCAGATATGTTTTGCAAGACGAACGTGTTTATATCCGTTTTCGTTAATAAACAGATTTCATTTTCGACACTTTTTTGGGAAAGTGGCCGTTAATCATATTGAGTCGACGAAGACCTTGGGTGAATAGAGCCATAGAGCCTTGTCATGGCGTATGCTTTCTTATTGCAAGGAGTTTGATACCAAAGGTCATATTATTAAATATATCGCCGACACACTTGATGAGGGCCTTTGTGATGTCATTGCGAAACAGAGAGTCAGACTTGACTGCCAGGGTGAGGAGGGGTTATTCGAGTATTGGTATTATCTCAAAAGCCATTGCATGAACGTTGCCAATGATGACAAGCGAGATGGATCGGGTGATAGTTGTTGAATGAATATTTGAGCTGGCGAGATATGATCGCAATGTTGATCGACCTTCAATGCATTGTTAAGCTATCAGTTAACTAATGATTTAAAATAACAGTTGAACTATTGTCGCTATCTTTCGTATAAATGTGCAAATGTAATTAAATTTCATCACAACTTTCTTACGCTCTGATGAAATTAATTTGGGCGCTACCCCGCAGCAGTATTGAGCTTTCTTGACTTATCCACTAAATCTGTGGATAAACTTGTGGACTTCTACTGTAAATGAGCGGCAATCCCTTGTAGTACTTGAGTCGGACTTAAATTGGTACAATTAATTGGCGATAATTTAAGTTGTTTTTAATCAGTAACATGAAAAAAGCAACTTCTTTTTTTGCTCACTGTTCTGTCAGTTGCAAAATTGTAATCTCTTTGTCATATAGATTGTGTATTAAATTGAGCTTTAGCCTCATCTTTTGGCGTATTAGCGACCTTTCTGCCTGATCTAATGATGTTGTTTATTACTTTCATTAAATGACGTTCATTCTGTCATATTGAGGGAGGTATCTGACTGCTAATGATCTTATATCGCAATAAGATCATCTCATAATATTTTAGCCGCGATGCCAAGGTTTTTCAGTCAAGGGTTTATTAATGCCCATGCTTATCGATGTAAATTACCACTAATACCGTACGATTATGTATCGCCATTTCCTCGTGTTTAGGTATATGATCATCGGTTCAATAGAATAGGAAACCGTGTTGTGTCAGAGTCAGTATTTTCCCTAGAGTCCAAGTTCGAACCCGCGGGCGATCAACCTACAGCGATAAAAAAATTAGTGGATGGCCTAGCATCAGGTGTTGCGAGTCAAACGTTATTAGGCGTAACAGGATCAGGCAAAACTTACACCATAGCCAATGTCATCAAGCAAATGGGCAGGCCCACCATTATTATGGCGCCCAATAAAACCCTTGCGGCGCAACTTTATGGTGAAATGAAAGAGTTTTTTCCACACAACGCCGTTGAATACTTTGTGTCTTACTACGATTACTATCAACCAGAAGCTTATGTACCCGCTTCTAATACCTTTATTGAAAAAGATGCATCGGTTAATGCTCACATTGAGCAAATGCGTTTATCGGCCACTAAAGCGTTATTAGAGCGTAAAGACGTGGTACTTATTGCCTCAGTATCAGCGATATATGGTTTGGGTGATCCCGATTCCTACATGAAGATGCTATTGCATTTACGCCAGGGTGATTTTATCGGGCAACGTGACATTCTCATTCGGCTCAGTGAATTACAATACAAGCGCAATGACATTGAATTAAAACGCGGCACATATCGTGTTCGCGGTGAAGTAATAGACATTTTTCCAGCAGAATCTGAACGAGAAGCGATTCGAATTGAATTATTTGACGACGAAATAGAACGCTTAAGCGAATTTGATCCCTTGACCGGGCAGATTAATAAGCGAATAGTTCGCACCACAATTTATCCAAAAACACATTACGTGACTCCGCGAGAAAAAATTATTGCGGCGACAGAAGAAATTAAACAAGAGCTACGGGAACGTCGTCAATATTTACTCGATAACAATAAACTGATTGAGGCTCAGCGGATCACTGAGCGCGTTCAATACGACATTGAAATGATGGTCGAGTTAGGTTATTGCTCAGGGATTGAAAACTACTCGCGCTATTTATCAGGCCGATCCACTGGCGAGGGCCCGCCAACCTTATTAGATTATTTACCGGCAGACGGCTTACTTATTATCGATGAGTCACATGTGACGGTGCCGCAAATTGGGGCCATGTATAAAGGCGATAGAAGCCGAAAAATGAACTTAGTGGAGTATGGGTTTCGATTACCATCAGCACTAGATAATCGGCCGCTTATGTTTGAAGAATTTGAGCGGTTAATGCCGCAAACCATTTTTGTTTCGGCGACACCCAGCTTATATGAACTTGAAAAAAGTTCCGGCGAGATAGCTGAGCAGGTTGTAAGGCCAACAGGCTTGCTCGATCCTGTGCTTGAAGTTCGCCCTGTGGGAATTCAAGTTGACGATCTCTTGTCTGAGATCCACAAACGCGTGGCGGTCAATGAACGTGTGTTGGTCACCACATTAACCAAGCGAATGTCAGAAGACCTCAGCGAATATCTTGACGAACATGGGGTAAAGGTTCGTTATCTGCATTCTGATATTGATACCGTTGAGCGAGTTGAGATTATTCGTGATTTACGTCTAGGGCATTTTGACGTACTGATCGGAATCAACTTATTACGTGAAGGTCTGGATCTGCCTGAAGTCTCATTAGTGTGCATTTTAGATGCAGATAAAGAAGGCTTTTTACGTTCAGAACGCTCACTTATACAGACCATAGGTCGCGCAGCCCGAAATGTTAACGGTAAAGTCATTTTATATGCGGATCGCATCACCAACTCCATGGCTAAAGCCATGGATGAAACTGAGCGGCGCCGTCAAAAACAACACCAACACAACATTGACAATGGCATAGTACCGCGAGGGGTAGTGAAAAGTATCACAGATGTGATGGATGTGGGTGGTACTAACTTCAGCAAAGGTACCCGTAAAAATCACTCTAAATATGCCGAAGTGGCAGAAGAGCGAGCGAAATACACCAGCATTGCCGATTTGAGTCATCAAATTGATAAACTGGAAAAACAAATGCATGAACATGCTAAGAACTTAGAGTTTGAGCAAGCTGCGGCCGTGCGTGATGACGTCAAACATTTACGCGATCTCATCATTGTAAATAGTTAATACATTCAGCTGAAACCAAACGGTCACATTATCAATGTCAAGATGTCTAAATCTGGCCGAGGGAGTTAACCAGATGAGATTATGCTTCAGTTAATTGATTAACTTCGTTTCGGTTTGCATTAGTGGTGGCGCACGTAATACCGTGACTATTATTGAAAGCCAACATTTAGTGGGTACAAAAAGTCAGCAATTTGCTGACTTTTTCTGTTTTATTTATCTCATTCGGCCGAAAAAATCGAGATCCGAGCGAAGTGTTAGTCGCGGGATAATTCAGATAGCATTCATATTGTTAATATTTAGATCGCTATCTATGAGCCATCTCTAACCGTTTATTTACTCACTGAACACCTGCCCAGATTGATTTTATTATTAATGAAATAGCATGAACAACAAAGCTTTATCAGAACGGCTATGGGTATAGGGTTTACTCGTGGCATTTATGTTAAGTTCATTTATGTTAAGTTCATTTATGGCCATCACCTTGTGACGCCCGCATTAAGATAGGGATAGTCAATGTGTTGAGTAGAAAGGCGATAGCAAGAGGGTAAATGTCAAAATAACAGGTCAAACAGTCAATAAAAAACGCGCCAATTGGCGCGTTTATGCAGTTTTATATTATCGAGATAATTAGAAACTGGCTGAGCGTGGTGCGCGTGGGAATGGGATAACATCACGGATGTTGTTCACACCCGTCACATAGGAGACTAAACGCTCAAAACCTAAACCAAAACCTGAATGAGGTACGGTGCCATAACGGCGAAGGTCACGATACCACCAGTAATCTTCTTGGCTTAAGTCCATTTCAGCTAAACGTGCATCTAATACGTCTAAACGCTCTTCACGTTGCGCGCCTCCGATGATTTCACCGATACCTGGAGCAAGTACGTCCATCGCAGCAACGGTCTTACCGTCATCGTTTAAGCGCATGTAGAAAGCTTTAATGTCTTTAGGGTAGTTTTTAACGACTACCGGTGCTTTAAAGTGCTCTTCTGCTAAATAACGTTCATGTTCAGACTGTAAATCGATGCCCCATTCGACCGCGAAATCAAACTTTTTACCGCAGTTTTTCAAAATCTCTACCGCATCAGTGTAATCCACTTGCGCGAAATCGCTGCTGACGAATGCCTGCAAACGATCAATAACCGTTTTATCGACACGCTCGTTAAAGAAGGTTAAGTCATCCATGCGTTCTTCAAGTACTGCTTTAAAAGCGAACTTAAGCATTTTTTCTGCTAATTCAGCAGCATCGTCTAAGGTTGCAAACGCCACTTCTGGCTCGACCATCCAAAATTCTGCAAGGTGGCGAGTGGTGTTTGAGTTTTCAGCACGGAACGTTGGGCCAAAGGTATACACTTTAGATAATGCACAGGCATACGTTTCGGCGTTCAACTGGCCCGATACGGTTAAGAATGCTTCTTTACCGAAGAAGTCTTTGTCGTAATCAACTTTACCGGCTTCAGTACGCGGCAAGTTTTCCATGTCTAATGTCGACACGCGGAACATCTCACCGGCACCTTCACAGTCAGAAGCCGTGATTAAAGGGGTTGATACCCAAATAAAGCCTTCTTGATGATAGAAACGATGGATAGCTTGAGATAAACAGTTACGTACACGGGCAACGGCACCAATAATGTTAGTGCGAGGACGTAAATGGGCAAGTTCACGTAAATGCTCAATAGAGTGGCGTTTAGCCGACATTGGGTAAGTATCTGGATCGTCAACAAAACCTGTGACCACGATTTCAGATACTTGTAGTTCAAATGCTTGACCGGCACCAGGAGAGGCAACCACTTCACCGGTCATGATAACCGAGCAGCCAGCAGTCAATTTCAATACATCGTCATTGTAATTGGCTAGGCTATTTGGTACGACACCTTGAATAGGGTCGAAACATGAACCGTCATACACGGCCAAGAAAGAGATCCCCGCTTTTGAATCACGACGAGTTCTGACCCAACCACGGACAGTGACTTGTGAACCAATGGCGTGTTCAGCTTTAAATACAGAAGCGACAGATGCAATGCTCATTGTTGCTTAATTCTCCAACATAACGAATATAAATATAAATTTGGCGTTTATCTTACCTTGCTGGTGACTTTTCTCAAGCTGAAAACGCTATTCTATGGTGAATATTGTGATACTTTTGACTAAGTCGGTTAAATATTTGGCGAATTAGCCTTTTATTATCTCGTCAACCAAGGAATAGGGCATGTCTCGTTTAGGTATTATACAAGTGGTGTTGACCATCTTTTCGTTATTAGGCTGGAGTTTAGCCATTTATGCATTGATTATTTTTGGCGAAGCCAGACCCGATCGCGCGGTAGGGTACTTTTTGAGTAAAGGGGTGTCGGTGCGATTACATTGGGACCCCGAATTAACCATAAAATTGGAATATCTTATTTGGTGGTGTGCTGGGATCAGTTTTCTCAATCTACTGGTTAACTTTTATGCCAAAACCACGACGCGGATTGGTTTTTGGGTCAATATACCCTTGTTGTTGTTGGTATCACTGTCAGCGGGTTTGTATATTCGTTACGTAGTGTAAATCCACTTATGTATGCTGAGCTTATTAACCGCTCGAAGCTGTATTGATTTTGAAGATAAATCGGTTTTTGGTGCAAACCGTCCATGATCTGTTATTAATTTACTTCTATATGACGGCACAATAAGTCAATTATTGCTGCTGTTACACCCCAAATAAACTTGTCTTCAAATGGCATAAAGTGCACTTGATAATATGCGCCATGGCGGTAATGAAACATTTTATGACGGTTACTCTGCTCAATAAAAAAACTTAAGGGTACTGAGAAACAATCATCAACTTCACCAGGGTCGATCATCAGTTCAAAGGGCTGTTTGACTATGGCCACGACAGGGGTGATCTCAAAACCGGTAAAGGTTTTATGGGCAGGGAACACACCTAAAATATCAACATTTTCTGGGGATAAACCAATTTCTTCGTGTGCTTCACGCAGTGCGGTATGAATAATATTGATATCACCAGGTTCAACTTTGCCGCCTGGGAAGCTAATTTGCCCAGGATGGTGACGTAAATGCATCGGACGTCGGGTTAACATAAGATGCAGTTGTTGCTCTATTTCAATCACAGGGATTAATACCGCTGCTTGGCGGCCAAGATACGATTGGGGCGCAGAAGTAATGGTTGAACGCAGGCGATGCAAGTTATAGCGCAGGGTGAATTCGTGTTTGTTCATTGATATTGGGTATTTCCAATTGTTGGATCTACTTTAGCTGACATTCGGTATTAGCGTCACTCAATAACCAACAACGCACCGCATATAACCTCAAACAAGCCTATTATAAGTCTCTATTGTTTCAGCAATTAGAGTAACCATGATCAATCTTAGCAGTGACAACGCCAAGCTAACAGACATTAATAAGATGATTTAACCCTGTTGAGTCCATTGTCGACTTACTGAGCCACATAATATTTACATGGATTGAGTTATTGGACGGCAACGTTATGGTGACTTTTCGATGTCAGCATCATAGCCATGAGTATCGAAATAATGACTCGATTAGCTGCGCTATCTCGAGGCATATCACCCATGAGACGGATTAATTAAGTGCACTATTTTGTGTATATTGCACCATTAGTGCTCAATCAATAATGTTAAAACAATTGTATTAAATAAACGTTTTAATAGTGACTGTTTAGGATAAGCGATTGATTTAAAATAAAGAGCTCTATTATTTTATTGTCATTAATCTGTATTGTATTTGTTATAATTAACTGGCATGGTAACTGCTGGAATTAATGCAGTTAATTATCACGAGGAAGACAAATATGGGACTGGAGAAGTTGCTGTATTTGCAAGGTGTTGGGGCAGAATTTATCGATTTTTTCGGTAATCTTGTTCATATACCTACTAAGGACAGACAGGGCATTTTAACCACTATGTTGTTGCCGTCATCTCTTCATCAACACAATCATCTTCACGGTGATAATGATTCTGGCCAGCAGCCATTTGACATGAATGCTTTTACACAACAACAATTATCAGCGCAACCGATAGCCGCGAGAATCGAGCAACTTGATGTGCTACCTTGGTTGATGCCGCTGCATCAATTCCAATGGTGTGCTATCGATAAACCTCATATTGATATCTATCTGCCAGAGCATTATTCATTTGCCTTTGCAGTGACCGTCAGCGGTGAAAACGTTGACACTATTATTGTTAACGCTGACGTGAGTGATTGTGTTATCACTGGCGAGTATTATATTAACGGCCAGCGCTATTGCCAATATCGATTATTGCTTGATAAATCAAACCTGTATTTAGGCTACTACCAGGCTAGCTTAGCGTTTTTAAATGATCCTGCCCGTACAGAAACCTTACACGGACAATTGATGGTTGCGCCCGCAATGGCTTATCAAGGGCGTTTAGCGCAGAAATCAACAAGCAGTAAACAATCTTGGGGGTTGAACGCTCAACTGTATGCATTACGTAATGATGCTCAATGGGGGATCGGCGATTTTGGTAATTTAGCCGAACTTATTGATTACGCGGCTCAGGCCGGTGCTGATTTTATTCTGCTTAATCCATTACATGCTTTAGACATCAGCCAGCCAAATAACCCCAGTCCATACAGCCCAACAGATCGCCGTCGGTTAAATCCCTTGTACATCCAAATTGAAGCCGTTTATGAGTATAAAGCGTTGAATGGGGAGTTATCATCACAGAAATGGCAACAAAAAAAGCGCGCACTTAATCACGCTCATCTCATTAATTATGAGGAGGTTCAAAGTCTTAAATACGCTGCTTTTGAGAAGTTGTATCAAATATTTAACTATCAACACGTTAAGCTAGAAACCCCTAGGTTCAAGGCTTATCTGGTATTTTTGGCGCAGGATAGAGTGGCGTTGATGCAATTTGTTGATACAGAAATGAAGTTGGCATCAAAATATTTCACTCAAGATGCAGGCTTTTATTTGTATCTGCAGTTTATCGCCAATGAGCAATTACAAGCTTGTCAGTTAAATGCCAAACAGTGTGGCATGAGTATTGGGTTGATCCGTGATTTGGCCGTAGGTGCGGTGAGTCAGGGCGCCGAAGTTAGCGCCAATGTGGATTTATTTTGTGATAACGCCAGTATTGGTGCGCCGCCAGATCCATTTGCCGAACAAGGTCAAAATTGGGGCTTAACGCCATTCGACCCGGTAAAATTAAAGCAGGATAATTTTTGTCATTTTATTCAATTGGTTCGCAGCAATATGCAAAATTGCGGGGCATTGAGAATTGATCATGTCATGGGGCTGCTGCGTTTATGGTGGTGGCCGCTGGATGAAGAACTAGGTCAAGGGAGCTATGTCTATTACCCGCTTAAAACCTTATTAGCGATTGTTTGCCTGGAAAGTCAACGTGCTCGTTGCATCGTCATTGGTGAGGATTTAGGCATAGTGCCACCCGAAATTGTGTCACTTTTACACGATGCGGGCATTTTATCTAACGAATTATTCTATTTCTGTAAAGATCATCATGGCTTTAAGGCGCCAAAAGACCACAAGTATCAAAGCTTGATGATGCTGGCTAATCATGATGTGCCGACGCTTGCGGCGTGGTGGACGGGTGCCGATTTACGGCTACGGCGTGAGCTAGAGTTGATTGAAACTGATGCTAAGTTACAACAAATAATGGTCCAGCGTCAGCTTGAGAAGCAGCAGTTAGTCGATTTACTTATCCGCGAACAGGCGTTTGAGTTACCTACTTTGACAGTGTCAGTGGATCAATTGGACTTTGATAGCATTATGTTGGCTTGGATCCATGTGGCTGCGAAGGGCAATGCCCAATTATTCAGCGTCCAGTTGAGCGACTTAGTCGCCGATAAGCATGGGGTGAATATTCCCGGGACATGGAAAGAGTTTCCTAATTGGCAACGGCGATTACCATTATCAATTAAGCAAATGTCTCAAAGCCCTAAAGTACAGCAACGTCTCGATGCCATAAAGTTTGCTCGGCAAACTCGCAGTAACTATAGCGTTTCAGACACCTCCTCATCCAATAAACACGCCCAATAATGGATCATTGACTATGACTGTAGCGACCCCGTATTTTCATTCAGGAAGCGAAATTGCCTTATTAAATGGTGAATACACTGATGTGTTTTCATTGCTTGGAATGCACAGTATTAATGACGGAAAAGCACTGGTTGTTCGTTGCTTACTGCCAGGTGCGCTGAGTGTTGATGTATTGAGTGCTAAAGACCACCGTAAAGTGGCCAGCCTTGAGCATGTCAATGAACAAGGGTTATTTGCCGGTAAAATTGCTCGTAGAGTTAAGCCGTTTCAGTATTTATTGCGAGTCAAATATCCATTGTGTGAGCAGTTAATCATTGACCCATATCAATTTGATAGTGTATTGGATCCAGATGATGTGTACCTTTTTGGTGAAGGAAGCCAGCTGCAAACCTATCACTTTCAAGGGGCTAATTGGCGCCAGCATCATGGTGTCACGGGTGTCCATTTTTGTGTTTGGGCACCTAATGCGAAGCAAGTGGCGCTGATCGGTGATTTTAATTTATGGGACAAGAAACGCCATGTATTACGCCACCATCCAGGCAGTGGCTTGTGGGATATTTTTATTGCTGATGTTGAACCTGAACAACATTATAAATACGCAATTTGCGACATGCACGGCAATGAGATCATTAAATCCGATCCTTATGCGGTTGCGATGCAACCCTCACCACATAATGCGTCAAAAATTCCAACACCAGAACACTATGACTGGCAAGATAGTGACTGGTTAACCGACAGAGCAAGCAGTCAGTCTCATGCACAACCGATGTCAATTTATGAAGTGCAATTAGCTTCATGGCGGCGAACGGGCGATGACGGCCAAGATTATACTGACTATACACAGTTAATTGCAGAGCTGGTGCCGTATGTTAAAGAAATGGGTTTTACTCATTTACAATTGATGCCCATCAGTGAGTATCCGTTTGACGGTTCTTGGGGGTATCAACCAGTGGGATTATTTGCCCCTACATACCGCTTTGGTGACGCGAATGGTCTTAAAGCGTTTATTGATGAGTGCCATCAACAAGGTATTGCCGTGTTGCTGGATTGGGTGCCAGCGCATTTTCCTCGCGACCCTCATGGACTTGTTAGGTTTGACGGCAGTTGCTTATATGAACATGAAGATCCACGCAAAGGTGAGCATCCCGACTGGGACACGTTAATTTATAATTATGGCCGCGCGGAAGTGCGCAGCTTTTTATACAGTAATGCCTATTACTGGCTAGACGAATTTCATTTTGATGGTTTGCGCCTTGATGCCGTGTCATCAATGCTATACCTCGATTACAGTCGCACTGCCGACCAATGGGTCCCCAATGAATTTGGCGGCCGCGAAAACCTGCACGCCATCAGTTTTTTACAAGAGTTAAATGCGCGCATGTACCAATCCTTCCCCGGGATTAATATGATTGCTGAGGAGTCCACGGCGTGGCCAGGCGTGACTCAAGCGACCAGTAATAACGGCTTAGGTTTTGGTTTTAAGTGGAATATGGGCTGGATGAACGACACGCTGCGTTACATCAGCAGCGATCCCCTTTTTCGACGCTATCACCATGGAGAACTGACATTTAGCTTAGTGTACGCTTTTACCGAGCAATTTATTTTGTCCCTTAGTCATGATGAAGTGGTACACGGTAAGGGATCGTTATTGCATAAAATCCCCGGTGATGATTGGCAAAAATTCGCCACCTTACGCGCTTATTACGGCTTTATGTGGTCGCATCCTGGCAAAAAACTGTTGTTCATGGGTAATGAGTTTGCACAACGCAGCGAGTGGAACCATGACCAGAGCCTCGACTGGCATTTATTAACATATTCACCACATCAAGGTGTGCAAGATTGGGTGCGCGATCTCAATCAATGTTATCAGCAATACCCTGCGTTATATCAACGCGATCATAATAGTGACGGTTTCCAATGGCTCGACTGTAATAATGCTGACAATAACATTTTAGTGTTTTGTCGTTTTGGCATCGATAAACAGCAGCCAGTGGTGATTGTGGTTAATATGTCGCCACAGGTTTATCACGATTTCAGGATTGGAGTTCCGACCGATCGAAATTATATGGAGATCCTCAACAGTGACCATCGTCATTATGGCGGCAGTCATGTGGTTAATGATGAGGCTTGTGAAACACAAGCTACGCCGTGGCAAGGCATGCCACAAAGTATCGTGATAACAGTGCCACCGTTAGGGTGCTGTTTCTGGGCCCCTGCGCTAGATGAGCTGGATGAACCAACAGCATAAATTGGCGCTCACATAATGGTTTCTACTTCACAAGGGTATGTTATGGATATGACCAGCGGTTATCCTTATCCACTCGGGGCGACACTTGACGATGACGGGGTTAATTTCTCGTTGTTCTCAGCGCACGCCACCAAAGTGGTGTTGTGTATCTTTGACCCCTCGGGGCAAATTGAGGTGGCGCAATACATCATGCGCGACCAAACACGGCAAATTTGGCACTGCCATCTATCCGATGCTCAAGCGGGATTACTGTATGGTTACCGCGTTTTTGGACCGTATCAGCCCGAACTCGGTCATCGTTTTAATCATCATAAATTACTCCTCGACCCGTACGCGAAAAAGTTGGTGGGCACGCTGATATATCACTCTGCGCTTTATGGTTATGACATTGATGCTACTAAGGAGGATTTGTCGTTTGATACACAAGATAGCGCACCATATTTACCCAAAGCACAGGTCATAGATTGTGGATTTGTTAAGGACATTCCGATTGCGCCTCTTAACATTAGTCTGGCTCGGAGCATT
Source organism: Shewanella sp. Actino-trap-3 (assembly GCF_002836275.1). Lineage (NCBI taxonomy): Bacteria > Pseudomonadati > Pseudomonadota > Gammaproteobacteria > Alteromonadales > Shewanellaceae > Shewanella > Shewanella sp. Actino-trap-3. The sequence goes on from NZ_PJCE01000001.1 coordinate 719,314, forward strand.
ATATTTGAGGCCCACGTTAAGGGATTTACTCAACAACATCCTGATGTCAGCTTACAGCAACAAGGTACCTTTGCTGGGTTAGCAAGCCAGCAAGTAGTTGATTATTTGCAAAATTTAGGCATCACCTGCGTTGAGTTATTACCGGTGCATGGTTTCTTTGATGAACCTTTTTTGATTGAAAAAGGCCTCAATAACTATTGGGGCTATAATAGTATTGCGTTTATGGCGCCACATTCGGCTTATTTATCAGGACAGGGTGATATTGCCGAATTTAGGCAAATGGTCTCCACTCTTCACACCGCGGGGATTGAAGTGATCCTCGATGTGGTGTTTAACCATACCGCTGAAGGCAACCATTTGGGGCCAACTTACAGTTTTCGCGGTATCGACAATGCCAGTTACTACCGGTTATTGCCCCATGAAAAACGCTTTAACATTAATGATACTGGTTGTGGTAACACCTTTAACCTCAATCATCCCCAAGTGTTGATGTTAGTCATGGACTCATTGCGATATTGGGTTGAAGTCATGGGTGTAGACGGCTTTCGATTTGATTTGGCCAGTTGTCTGGGCCGAGAGGCCTATGGCTTTGACCCTGGAAGCGGTTTTTTTGATGCTATTACGCAAGATCCCGTGTTGTGCAAGGTAAAGTTGATTGCCGAGCCATGGGACATTGGCCCAGGGGGTTATCAGTTAGGTAATTATCCGGTGGCATTCAGTGAATGGAATGATCGATACCGTGATGCTATGCGCCGTTTCTGGCGTGGTGACAGTGGCTTATTACCTGAGTTTGCCAAGCGATTTCACGGCTCGAGTGATTTTTTTGAACATAATGGTCGTGGACCCTCAGCCAGCATCAATTTTATCACCAGTCACGATGGCTTTAGTTTGCATGATTTAGTCAGCTACCGCGAACGCCACAATTTGGCAAATAGTGAAGATAACCGCGATGGTCATCAAGAAAACTGCAGCAGTAATTATGGCATTGAAGGCGAATGTGACGATGTGGTTATTAACGCCATTCGAGACCGACAAAAACGTAACTTATTAACCTGTTTATTGTTATCTCAGGGCGTACCTATGCTGTTGGCAGGTGATGAGTCCAGTCAGACACAGCAGGGCAATAACAATGCCTATTGCCAAGATAATCCTATTGGCTGGTTTGACTGGCAACAAATAGATTGGTCGTTAGTTAATTTCACCGCCCAGTTGATTAGCTTGCGAAAACGCTTCCCGATGTTGTGTCATCAAGCGTTTATTCATAAACCGGAAGCCTTATTTGATAACGGCTTAGCGTGGTTTAACCGCCAAGGTGAAGCAATGACGAAATCATATTGGTGTGAACATCATACCCGCACCTTAAGCGTGATTTTAATCGGCAATTTAGCTGATGCAGACGTTGGTGCTGTTGCGGAAAGTACAGAGGCGTTATTGCTGATGATTAATGCCGATGAGTTGCCACATACCTTTGCCCTGCCGCAATTACCCCATCTTCGATATTGGCATTGTTTATTACATACCCAAGAAAGTGAGCCTGTGGTTGATGCCAGTCAACGCGTTAGCTTAATGAGTCGCAGTTTAATGTTATTTCATACTGAATTTTCCAGGAGCAATTGATGACTACAGCAAAAGACAGTGAGCCTGTGGTTGATGCCAGACAGCACGTTAGCTTAATGAGTCGCAGTTTAATGTTATTTCATACTGAATTTGAATTTTCCAGGAGCAATTGATGACTACAGCAAAAGACAATGAGCCTGTGGTTGATGTCAGACAGCACGTTAGCTTAATGAGTCGCAGTTTAATGTTATTTCATACTGAATTTGAATTTTCCAGGAGCAATTGATGACTACAGCGAAACACAGTGCCAGTGTTAATAAAGCGTCTGCCGGTGCGAGTCGAAGCAAAGCCAACAGCAAAGCCAGCAGTAAGGCCAGCAGTAAGGTCAGCAGTAAGGCCAAAGCTGACGCCGAGACCTTATCTACTAAATTATCTAAAGCCGCTGACATAACGGCCAGCTCACACGCCGAGCCTTGTGAACCTTGCGACAGTTTATCGGCATCGTTAGCCAGACATATTCGCTATGGGTTATGCCGAGATGAACATGAAAAACATGAACTCTTTAATGCCGTGGCGCACAGCGTTAAAGAGCAAATGCTCGATAGCTGGCGTCAAACGCGGATAAAAGACAATCAATATCAACAAAAACAAGTGGCTTACTTATCGCTTGAGTTTTTGATGGGTCGAGCCTTAGGTAATGCATTGTTGAGTTTAGACATTACTGCTGATGCACAGCAAGTACTGACCGATTATGCCACCAACTTAGAAGACCTTGAACAAGTTGAGCAAGATGCAGGATTAGGCAATGGCGGACTTGGACGACTAGCAGCTTGCTTTTTAGACAGCTGTGCCAGTTTAGACTTACCGGTGACCGGTTATGGTATTCGTTACCAATACGGTATGTTTGCACAAAAAATTGTCGACGGCTATCAAGTTGAACGTCCAGATCGTTGGTTACGTCATGGTAATCCATGGGAAGTTCGGATCGCCAACCGTATCGTTAGCGTGCCGTTTTTTGGTCATACCGAAACCTATCTTGATAAGCTTGGACATCGACACCATGTTTGGGCCGAGACCCAAAATGTATTAGCCGTCCCTTATGACATGCCGATCCCAGGGTTTAAAAATGGTCGAATTAACACCTTGCGATTATGGAAAGCCGAAGCCAATGATGAGTTTGACTTAGATGAGTTTAACGAAGGCGATTACGCCGAAGCGGTAGCGACCAAAAATTTGGCTGAACAAATTACTATGGTGTTGTACCCCAATGATGCGAGTGTTAATGGCAAAGAATTACGGTTGAGGCAACAATACTTTTTATCGTCAGCCAGTTTGCAAGATTTACTGGCTCGTTACGTTAGTCAATTTGGTGAGGATTTCAGCCAGTTTAATGAGCATAACGTGTTACAGCTTAACGATACTCACCCGAGCATTGCGGTCCCTGAGTTAATGCGGCTTTTACTTGATCAATATGGCTTGAGTTGGGACGAAGCATGGGCGATCACCAGCCAATCGATGGCGTATACTAATCATACTTTACTGCCCGAAGCATTAGAGCGTTGGTCAGTGCCAATGATGAAAAATATGTTGCCACGGATTGTTGAAATAATCTTCGAAATTAATGCGCGCTATTTAGAACAAGTCGCCCACCATTGGCCGGGAGATATTCAAAAACTGGCCAATATGTCGATTATTGAAGAAGGCCCAGAGCAGCATATTCGTATGGCCTATTTAGCGATTGTCGCCTGTTTTTCTGTTAATGGGGTGGCCGGTTTGCACACACAATTACTCAAAGAGGGGCTGTTTAAGGATTTTTACCAATTGTGGCCTCATAAATTTAATAACAAAACCAATGGTGTTACTCCTAGGCGTTGGCTTGCGTATTGTAATCCTAAATTATCCTCATTAATTTGCCGTCGTTTAGGCGATGAATGGATCAACGATTTATCTCGTCTGACGGCACTTAATGCTTTTACCAGTGATAAGGCGTTTGTTAAAGAGTGGGCGCAAATAAAGTTCGAAAATAAACAAGCATTAACGGCATTCGTTAAACAACAATGCGGCGTCGAATTTGACCCACTGATGATGTTTGATGTGCAAGTTAAGCGTATCCATGAGTACAAACGCCAGCTACTGAATATTTTACATGTTATCCATTTATACCGCCGTATCCTCAATGGGGACACACAAGATATGGTGCCTCGTTGTGTGTTGATTGGTGGTAAGGCGGCGCCAGGTTATGCCATGGCAAAACAAATCATTAAGTTGGCCAATAATGTTGCCCATATGGTTAACTCCGATCCTCTGGTGTCGCCATTGTTACGGATGGCTTTCTTACCCAACTACAATGTTAGTGCCATGGAAAAAATATGTCCGGGTACCGATTTATCTGAGCAAATATCGACTGCGGGTAAAGAAGCCTCAGGCACTGGCAACATGAAGTTTATGATGAATGGCGCCTTAACTATTGGCACATTAGATGGCGCCAATATTGAGATGCTCGAAGAAGTCGGCTATGAGAATTTCTTCCTATTCGGCTTAGATGCTAAGCAAGTGACACAAGCTCGAATTGATTATCAACCTCAACATATTATCGAACATTCAAAAGCCCTTAACCGAGTGATGAGCATGCTAAAAAGTGGTCATTTTAATTTGGTCGAACCCGGTATTTTCGATGACATTATTGCCTCGGTTCTTGACTCCAATGATCAATGGATGACCGCCGCGGATTTTGACAGCTATTGCTTGGCACAAGAGCAGGTGGCAAAGACCTATCTTGATCAAGATAGTTGGCAAAAAATCAGTATCCGAAATACCGCTGCTAGCGGACGTTTCTCAAGCGACAACACAATAGCGGGCTACCGCGATGAAATCTGGATGAAAAAGTAATACAAGGATGGCGGTGTAATGCCGAAAACAAGGTAGGTCGTTGATCAGTTAGTATTTGTTGATGGCTATGTTTGATAACCAAATGGAGTCTACTTATGAGTAATGTTCGTTATATTAGTAATTTAACTCGTGATACCTATGCGCTTATCTTGGCGGGGGGTCGAGGTTCACGGTTGCATGAATTAACCGACAGGCGCGCTAAACCGGCGTTATATTTTGGCGGTAATTATCGCATTATCGATTTCCCACTATCGAACTGTATCAACTCAGGAATACGTAGAGTAGGAGTGGTGACACAATATAAGTCACATTCATTAATTCGACATGTGACTCGTGGCTGGGGTCATTTTAAAAAGGAGCTCGGGGAGTCGGTTGAAATTTTACCGGCATCACAGCGAACATCAGGGAACTGGTATCAGGGTACTGCAGATGCTGTATTTCAAAATATCGACATTATTCGTCATGAAAAGCCTAAGTACGTGATGATCCTATCGGGCGATCACATATACCGCATGGATTATGCAGGCTTGTTAGCCGCCCATGTTGAATCAGGTGCCGATATGACAGTGTGTTGTTTAGAAACCCCGATAGCTGAAGCCGCTGGTGCTTTTGGGGTGATGGAGGTCGATAACACGAATAGGGTAATTGGGTTTGAAGAAAAGCCGGCTCATCCGAAACCGACGCACAATGATCCGGAAAAGTGTTTAGCCTCGATGGGCAATTATGTGTTTAATACTCAGTTTTTGTTCGACCAATTGAAAAAAGATGCCAACAACGAAAAATCAGACCGTGATTTTGGTAAAGATATTATTCCGGCGATCATTGAAAAACACAATGTGTTTGCGTTCCCTTTTTCCAGTGCCGTCCCTGATGAGCCAGCTTATTGGCGCGATGTAGGAACCTTAGATTCATTTTTTCAAGCGAATATGGAATTATTGGCACCTACACCGCCATTGAATTTGTATGATGCTAAATGGCCTATTTGGACTTATCAGGAGCAACTTCCTCCGGCTAAATTTGTATTTGATGATAAAGATAGGCGCGGTATGGCGGTAGATTCTATCGTCGCTGGTGGCTGTATTATCTCTGGCGCGAAAGTGAAACGCTGTGTGTTATTTAACGAAGTGCGTGTATGTTCTTATTCGTTTGTGAAAGACTCTGTGCTATTGCCCGATGTGGTGGTATTAAAGCATTGTAAAATCCAAAATGCCATTCTAGATAGAGGTTGTATTATCCCTGAAGGCATGGTGATTGGATATAATCACGATCATGACCGAGCGAGGGGCTTTAGGGTATCAGAAAAAGGTATTACCTTAGTGACACGTAAAATGTTGGGTTTACCTGTTGGTTAAGAATAAGGATCGTTAATGAGTTCAGTGAGTATAAAACGAGTACTGCTGGTGGCAGCAGAAAATGATGCACTGCACGGCGCCAAGGTTGGTGGCATGGCGGATGTTATCCGCGATTTACCGCCAGCGTTAGCACAATGCAGCGTGATAGCCGATGTTGCTATGCCTAATTACGGTTTTTTAGCCCAACAATATCGTGCTGCACATTTGGCTGATATTGAGGTTGATTTTGCCGGTGAACGTCATTCCGTTACCGTGTATCGGTTGCCAAGACCGCAACACAAAGATGCCATAGTGACTGTGGACCAAGATAAGTTTGACGACTCAATAGCGCAAATTTATCTATTTGATCATCCGCTGTTTAATCATCAAGGCCAAGTATACTGCAACGGTTCGGTCGACAGACCGTTTGCCGAAGATGCGACCAAATTTGCCCTGTTTTCCCTCTGTGTCGCCACCAGTCTAGTGCGGGAAATATTGCCGCGCATGGATGTATTACATCTGCACGACTGGCACAGCGCTATGGTGGCAATGCTTCGAGGTTGCGTGGTTGATTTTGCAGGATTGAAATCTTTGGCTTGCGTGTTTACCATCCACAATTTGGCTTTACAAGGGATCCGCCCCTTTAGTGGTGATGAGTCGTCGTTTGGCCATTGGTTTCCACAATACATTGACAAATTAGACCCTATCGCCAAAGAAAGCTTATTCGATCCTCGCTACAGCAATTGTATTAATCCGATGCGAATGGGTATTGTGCTGAGCGATAAAGTGCATTTAGTGTCTCCCACTTATGCGCAAGAGGTGTTAAAGCCTTCAGATCATCACAAAGGTTTTTTCGGTGGCGAAGGATTGGAAAGTGATCTAGCGACTAAAGATCAGCAAGGCAATTTAGTCGGGATTATTAATGGCTGCGTCTATGATGAGGCCATTTCTGCCTTTGATGCACATAAAGCCAGCTATGAAGATTTATTGCTCCAAGCCGAAAATACCGTTATTCAATGGCAAGCGAAAGCCACTAACCTCAGTGTTATCGACGCAATGGCATTAGCGCGTATTGGCCAGTATAAACATGGGCTGTTGAGCGACTCATTGGCGCTAAAACCGGCTCAGATTATGGATGAAACAGAGCGGTTTTTACTGACCTCTGTCGGCCGGTTAACGGAACAAAAAGTGTTGATTTTATTGCAGCCATTTAGCGATCCTCAAGGTCTTTCCTCAGCAAAAACGGTGTTGGACGCGATATTGCTATCGCTTAAAAAGCTGCAACCGGATGGTGTCTTCCTGATGATAGGCAGCGGCGATTTGCATATCGCTAAAATGATGCAAGCAACTGCCGCGCGTTATGATAACTTTCTGTTTTTACATGGTTATGATGAAGCGTTAGCAGAACAGCTTTATCAATGTGGCAGTTTATTTTTAATGCCCAGTTCATTTGAACCTTGCGGGATCAGTCAAATGCTCGCAATGCGGGTAGGACAACCTTGTTTAGTTCATGGTGTGGGTGGGCTTTACGATACGGTTGAAGATAATGTCAGTGGTTGGGTGTTTAATGGCGAAACGTTGGCCTCACAGGGTCAGGCCTTGGTTGAACGATTTAACCAAGTGGTCCAATTATTGGGTAGCGATACTTGGCAACAGGTGAAGCACAATGCCGCCAAACAACGATTTACCTGGGATGAGGTCGCCAAGGAGTATATTGAAAAATTATATGTGACTAATTGAAATGATTAGTCACCATCTAGGCTAACGAACTGGGTAATGTTATACCTGCGAGCTAATAGCATTATCATGTTTAATGCTACCGGTTAGCATTATTATTGACCCTATTATTAGGCACTATTATTAGCGTTATGTTGAGCGTTATTGTTAGCACTATGATGGTCGCTGTTATTGGTACTCATGTTATTTCTATCGATAGTAAAAACAGCAACATTAAGCCATGAAAAAAGCCAATCAAACTCGATTGGCTTTTTTGTATTTTATCGGCAACTTCAGGTTAGGAATGACTGAACGCTTTATGTCGATAATCTTTGCGCTAAGTCATCATGACTATTTTAATACCGTTGTTGCCTTTAGAGATACAGTCCGATGTTACTGACTATGAGTCTAGTAGGTGTAGCGTAGATCTAAGTAATAATAACCACCATTAAACCCAAATGGGGTATTGGTGAGCGGGTATACAAATATCCCGTTAAAGTTATTGTCTTCAGGACGTTTTTCTGGATAAGTATCAAACAGATTTTGGGCCCCTAAGGTGACAGCCAGATTATCTGTTGCTTGATAACGCGTGCTCAGATCGGTAGTCCATCTGGCATCATATTGCACTTCACTGGATGAATAACCCACAGTATAGTCACTGAAATAGCTGAAACGTAAATTGGTGCTGAAGTCATCATAATGATGAGTAAAGCCGATATTAGCGGTATTTTTTGGATTCGCTTCCGTCATGCGAATGACTTCAATGCGATCAAATAACTGATCTTCTAAGCCATTGAGAATCGACGGTAACCTAATCGACTCAATTTCAGTTTCTTTATAAGAGTAAGCAAGGTTTGCTTTCAAATCGCCATATTCGCCAAGATTAATACCTTGAGTGACAACTAAGTCAACGCCTTGGGTTTGAGTGTCAACAGCATTCATAAAAAATCGCGCGGAGTCCGCATTGGTGCCCTCAAGGATAGAGGCAATTACCGCTGAACTTTCTTTGTCGATATCGCCAGATAAAATAATCCGGTCATCGACATTGATTTGATAAGCATCCAAGGTCACAACAAAACCATTCTCACTGGTGTAAACGATACCGGCACTGTAGGAATGTGATATTTCTGCTTTAAGATCGGGAATGCCCAGCTCAGCTTTTACTGGCGATAACTGGTTAAAGGTGCCTGACTCTCTTGGGACAAACTCGCCAGTGATCGGATCTGGATCAAAGAAGGTTGATACATTGGTAAAATAAAGCTGTTGCACACTGGGTGCGCGGAAACCGGTGTCAGTGGTTAAACGTAACGCCAGATTATCGGTTAACTCATAACGACCGGATAATTTCCAACTGGTATTGCTACCAAAATCGGCATAATCTTCATAGCGAACCGCTGCAGCCCAATAAAAATCATCACTGAGTTGGTTTTCAAGTTCAATATACAGACCGAGATTGGTGCGACTCTCGTCAACTTCCGACTCTTTGGTAAAGCCACCAAATCCCTGACTGCCGCCAGACTTATCTTGGTAATCACCTTGAATATAGGATTCTTCTTGGCCAGCTTCAATTTGGTAACCACTTTCGCGCCATGTGACGCCCATGGCCACTAATAAGTCAGAGTCATTGACAAAGTCGTAATAGTTGGAGGCATCTAGATTGAGGTTCAACTCACTGGTCGACAGGGTGCCAGCATCAAAGCTTGTTGGGCTATCAGGGCCAAGCGAAGCATTAATGGTGTTTTCAACATTGTATTCAAAGCTGTTACTGCCATAACCTGCAGAAGTATCGATTTCCCATTGACCCAGTTCAAACTCATAACCGGTCACTAAAGAATAATCGATAATCTCTGGACTAATTTGCGGTAAAAATCCGTCTGGATAGACTTCGGTTACGTTACGTGAATCAAGCGCGCGACGATAAAAAGCGCCTGAAGTCGAACTGCGCTTAGTGATCCCGCCAAAGGCATAAAGCTTACCTTGGGTATCCAATCCTTGTTGCGCATTAAAAAACAAGCCGTAGTTATCAACGTCACTGTCGCCGACGTGATGATTTTTTCGATCGAATGTCGCTTCACGTGGATCTGGACTGCCATCCGCTAGAGTAGGGTATTGCTGCCGTGGATCGAGACCAGCACGGTTAGTTGAATTTTTCTGATGCGCTTCTAAAGAGACGTTCACAAAGCCGTCATCACTGAAACTAAACCCTTGGTTAATCCCTAATCGAACTTGCTCACCATCACCTTCATAGGTTTGGCCAACGTGGGCGGCAATACTACCACCCTCGGCGCTGTCTTTAAGGACCACATTAATCACGCCAGCAATGGCATCTGAACCATAAAGCGCAGAAGCACCATCACGTAAAATTTCAATTCGCTTAATTGAGGTCATCGGAATGGCATTTAAGTCAACGTTTGATGCACCTTTACCTAACGTACCGCCTAAGTGAACCAATGCAGAACCATGGCGACGTTTGCCGTTAACCAAGACTAAGGTGTGATCGGGTGACATGCCGCGTAAGCTTGCTGGGCGAACCGCATCACTGCCATCGGTAATGGACGAAAACGGAAAGCTATAACTTGGCGCCGCAAACTGTAGTGCCTTAGCGGTTTCAGTAATACCAGTGGCTTCGAGTTGTTCTGAGGTAATGATATCGACGGGTGTTGCACTGTCAGTTGCTGTGCGTAATGCGATCCGAGAGCCAATCACCTGAATGCGCTCTAGGTTTTGACTTTCCTCTGCAGCGATGGCTGCTGGAGTTGAAATACTGGCAACAATGGCCAAAGAAACGAGACTTTTGTACATTAGCAATCCTGTCATAACGTTATAATAAATTTTTGTAACATTATAGAACATTTTCGCAGACGTTTAGATGGCTTTAACATAGGGGGGGTTAGTCCAATCAGTCATATCTCATGACACTCTGGTCTAGTAAAATTGTTTAATAGATTCATCATGTTTACAATTCACCACAAACAAAAACAAACGCCTGTCTATAGTAACAGGCGCATAACAAACGAGTTGTTAATTGAGCTTAATAGTCTAATGAGTCAGTTAACTTGGCAAACTAGCTTGATGGGTTTTTATAAAGGCACTCATGGCTTTTTCAGCACGATCTTTTGCTGACGCCCAAGTGTCTGTTGGCGTCATTGTTTCCACCACTTCGTAATAACATTTAATTTTTGGTTCAGTGCCAGATGGCCGAACAATAACTCGTGCTCCTCCTTCTAAGGCATAAATCAATACATCGCTGCTGGGTAAATCAATGGTTTGTTGGCTGCCGTCGGCACTAGTACGCTGAAGACTTTTTAAATCATCGGTCGATACCACTGAATATTCACCAATGTTTATCGGTGGGTGCTCACGCAAATACGCGCCAATATTGGGTGTATCCGCCTTAAGTGCAATACTGACTTGTGCATTAAGGTGAAATCCGTGTTGGCGATAAATCTGTTCTAGTTTGTCCCAGATGGTTTGGCCATTGATGGCTAGCTCAGCCGTTAGCTGTGCAAAAGCAACTAAAGCCGATAAGCCGTCTTTATCCCAGACTAAATTACCTATGGTGTAGCCGAGCGCCTCTTCATAAGCGAATAAAAACTGCTTGTCAGCTTGGTGCATGGCAATACCGACGTTCATCAGCCATTTAAAGCCTGTCAGCGTGGTATAGCTTTGGGTGCCAAATTCAACGGCGATTTTAGACAACAGACTTGATGACACAATAGTGGTGCCGGTGAGTTGTTGATTTTTAGGTGCATGGTTGAGCAAATAATGGCCAAAGAGCACACCGACTTGATCGCCCGTGAGCATTTGGTATTGGCCAGGCTCAGTGCGAACGGCGACAGCAAAGCGATCGGCATCTGGGTCATTAGCGCAAGCGAGCACCGCATTGTGTTTCTTCGCTTCGGCAATCACTAAATCCATGGCGCCTTTTTCTTCTGGATTAGGGAAATTGACCGTAGGGAAATCACCATCAGGTTCACGTTGAGCCGCTACCGAATACACTTGGGTAAACCCGGCATCGTTTAACACGGCTTCAGCCATGTCGGCACCGACACCGTGCATTGCGGTGTAAGCCAAACTGACTTTATCTTGGCCATTTCGATGTTGCAGCTCTTTGGCATCAAAAATCCCTTGGCGATAAGCCTGGTAGAAATCGTCTTGCAACCAAGTAAGTGTTTGTTGTTTGATGGCATCAGCTAGCGCTAAAAACGGGATCGCTTGGGTTGCTGCGCGGGTAATTTGGGCGGCAATCCCAGTATCATGGGGTGGAATAATCTGCGCGCCATTTTCCCAATAGACTTTATAGCCATTGTACTGTGGCGGGTTATGGCTGGCTGTTACGACAATGCCTGCTGCAGCATTAAAATGCTTTACCCCAAAGGCAACTAAAGGCGTGGCGGCAACCTTATGGGTTAAGCGCACTTTGATGCCCATGGCCGTTAATACACTGGCCGCATCATGGGCAAACGTTAACGAATCATGGCGACCGTCGTAACCTATCACCACACCGCGCTCGGCGGCATTACTTATCTGCTCGAGTAAATAAGCGCCAAGACCCGCCGTGGTTTGGCGAATAACCAAGCGATTCATGGCCATTGGGCCAACACCGACTTCACCGCGAAGCCCGGCAGTGCCAAAGGCTAAACGGCCGGCGAAGCGTGCCGTTAGCTCAGTTTCATTGCCCGCATCAATCAGCGTTTGCAGTTGTGAGCGAGTGTGAGGATCGGGATCGTTGTTAAGCCATTGGTTTATTTGATGTTGAAGATGGGTGTTCATGAGTAACCTCATTGATAATCATTTGCAATAACAGTAGGAAAATACTGCTGCAAGGACAAGTGATTTCGTCGCTAAATGGATAAAAATAACAAGTTGTATTCATGACTTATACGCTTAGTCTACATGCCTAGTGAGTATTATGCTTTTGTAAACAGAGCGTTGTAGCACAATACCATCGACCTGATCGCGGGCTGACAACATAGATTATAGATCAATGATTAGTGTTACTAACAAAACAAGGCGTGTGAACATAAGCGGTAATCCACAAGCCATGTTTTAATCTTAGGTTATGCAAGCCTATTTCGCATCAACAGCATAGTTCTGGGGGAAGAATGAGCGTTTGGCTTGTTCATCGAATTCAGTTTTGAACTCAATATCCTTGCCCATATTTCTGGCACGCGCTATCGCAGGGCGGCTGTTGATAAGGTTAAACCAGCGTTGAACATTAGGGTAACTAGCCAGTGCATCTTCACCTAATACAAAATCAATACGATCAACCCAGCCCCAGGCAGCAATATCGGCAATGCTTAATTCATCAGCAACGATAAAGTCACGGTTGTTAAGATGTGCATCGAGTACCTCGTAATGACGTTGCGTTTCACGTCTATAACGGTTTGCTGCGTAATCAATTTTTTCAGGAGCATGATGGGTAAAATGGACACATTGGCCAGAATAAGGCCCTAAACCTGTGGCAATAAACATTAACCAAGACAGCAGCTCACCACGGTTTTCAGGCGATCCAGCTAATAGACCTGTTTTATCGGCAAGGTATAACAGTATTGCATTCGAATCGAACACTCTTACGCCATTGTCTTCAATGGCTGGGGTTTTGCTGTTGGGGTTTATGGCGCGATATTGCTCAGAGTGTTGCTCACCTTTTAAGGTATCCACAGGCACGAGTTCAAACTCAAGTCCTGTTTCTTCGAGGAACAGAGCAATTTTTATTGGGTTAGGGCCAGGGTGAAAGTAAAATTTAATCATATGAACTCCTTATTCAGTAAGAAGCTTATTTAAACAGAAATTGAACGAATGCTCAATAATTTTTAAGCGTTCAATCAAATATTCACTAATGTACTATGCAATCAAATTAAGTCCGCCTCAAGATGTAAGTTATTCAATAGCTTAAGCTAGGTATAAGTTAGGCTCGGCTGTCAGTATTAGATAAATCCACAGGCGTACACTAATACCGGATTGGTCGAGAACATTATCCACTTTGGGGTAAACATCTGTTATTCACCCGTTGTTATAAGTGCTGGCGTACTGGGTATCGGTGTTGTTGATTATTAAACTTACAAGTGCAGATACCCGTCATCACAGTGTTTATGTTGGTCAACATAGGTTGATACTATGTTTATGTTGTGCGCTCGTTGATAAGGCTGTAACTCGGTTTCATCCGCCCAAGTCATTGCTAGTGCGCACCACTGAGTAACGTTTATTTCGCTAATTGAATTATCGCTATTGCTAATATCGTTGCAGATTAGCAGTAAAATGAGTTTGCTCTATTTAATTAATACTTAACCTCAACTTGTACTTAACCCCAACTTGTATTTAACCTCAATAGGGAATTATACAAAGGTTATCAAACAACCCTTTGTCTTGCCTTGCCATAGACTCGCTAATAACAGGTGAAGACACCTTTATTAGCAAATAAATGGCAAATTTGTGTTAAATAATCTGATATTAACTTACTTACCCCATCGCTTAACTTGAGCTGAGATCACTTAAATTGGTTCAGACTGGTCAGTAAAGGCAATATTTTACTGACTTTATCAAAACTTTCTTGATACTCGGCATCGCCATTTGAATCGGCAACAATGCCACCACCGGCCCAACAATAAAGTCGGTTGTTTTCGGTAACTAATGTGCGGATGGTAATACTGGTATCCATATTACCGTTTTGACTGATATAGCCGATGCTACCGCAATATAGGTTTCGTCTTGATGGCTCTAGTTCTTCAATGATTTCCATAGCGCGTATTTTTGGGGCACCAGTAATTGAGCCACCAGGGAAGGCGGCTTGAAGCAAATCGAACGCAGTTTTATGCTTTGCAAGTGTGGCCGTCACCGTGCTCACCAAATGGTGCACCGCTGGAAAGCTTTCAATGGCAAATAATTTTGGCACCTTAACCGAGCCTGGCGCGGCCACTTTACCGATATCATTTCGCAATAGATCGACAATCATCACGTTTTCGGCGCGATCTTTTTCAGACGATAGTAACGCTTGAGCCGCTTGTTGGTCCAAAAGCGGGTCATGATGGCGGGGAAAGGTGCCTTTTATCGGTTTAGTCTCAATATGCTGGCCGTTAAGTTTGATAAAACGCTCCGGCGAAATAGACAGTATGCAATGATGTTCAAGGCGCATAAATGCTGAAAAAGGCGCTTGATTAGCTCGAGATAGAGCGCAGTAGGCTTGCCATTCATCACCGTGATATTGAGCCTCAAATCGTTGGGTTAAATTGATTTGATAACAATCACCGCTGAGTAAATACTGCTGAATTTGAGAAAACTTATGTTGATATTGTGTACTGGTAAGCTGGTTAACCCATGGCGTTGTTAAATGAAAATGATGTGGATTAATCGCCTCTTCGAGGTCGCCTTGTATTTTTGATTGAATTAAATTCAACTCATACTCAAGCGCTTCTACTCCATCATAATGGTAGGCATACCAAGACTTATCGGCATAATCATAAATGAGGGAAAAATCATAAAACCCAATATTCATATCGTTAAGATGAATATCTTTAGTCGCAATATAGGGCAATTTTTCAATACTACGGCCAAGATCATAACCAAAAGCGCCCAGGGCACCCACACTAAAAGTATGTTGACTGGCTTGAGCGGATGGATATAGACGAGCATGCAGCTGTGCTAAGGTATCAAAAGGGCTGGTATCATGATCGATATCAATATTGAGTGCGTTGATTGCTGGATGTTTGGCGGTAAATTGACATATACCGTCATTGCTGGTTAAGGTCGCGATAGGATTAAACCCAATAATATCGACTTGTGCATCTTGGTGCGCAGCGTTGGCTGAGTCGAGTATTATCGCCCATGGCTGGTCGCGAAAGAGTGAAAATAGCTGCTTAGTGTCTATTCCCCAAGCCAGTTTTTTCATAAAGAGTGCGTTTCTTGCCCGCGCAGACATCGATAGCCCTTATCTAAAATGTGATCTAGCCCGTAAAGGATGAAAAGAGTATCATATTGGTCTTAAATAAAAATAATAAACATGTTAGGCCGCAATGGCTGCTGGAGCACACCATATGTCGACGAATACAACATCTCATTCTACAATGTCTAGTCAGACTATTGTTATTAAACAAGCTGACTTTATTGAAAGTATTGCAGATTCATTACAATATATTTCTTATTACCATCCCAAAGACTTCGTTGATGCGATGAACAAGGCGTATGAGCGTGAAGAAAGCACCGCAGCTAAGGATGCGATTGCTCAAATTCTGATTAACTCGCGTATGTCTGCCGAAGGTAAACGCCCTTTGTGTCAAGACACGGGAATTGTCACTAGCTTTGTTAAAATTGGTATGTCGGTTCAGTGGGATAAAACCGACATGACAGTACAAGAGATGGTCGATGAAGGTGTCCGTCGTGCTTACTCTAATCCAGATAATCCTTTACGTGCATCAATAGTGTCAGATCCTGCTGGCGCGCGTAAAAATACCAAAGATAATACCCCGTCTGTTGTGCATATCGATATGGTCGCCGGTAATCAAGTTGAAGTGATGATAGCCGCTAAGGGCGGGGGGTCTGAAAATAAATCAAAAATGGCCATGCTTAATCCGTCGGATGACATTGCCGCTTGGGTAGAAAAAACCTTACCCACTATGGGTGCTGGTTGGTGTCCTCCTGGCATGTTAGGCATAGGTATTGGTGGCACCGCTGAAAAAGCGGCGGTTATGGCTAAAGAATCTTTAATGGATCCCGTTGATATTCATGAATTAATGGAACGAGGCGCGGTAACCACAGAAGAAAAACTGCGTTTAGATATTTTTGAACGAGCAAATAATTTAGGCATAGGCGCGCAAGGTTTAGGCGGGTTAACCACAGTACTTGATGTTAAAATCAAATCATCACCGACTCATGCAGCCTCTAAACCTGTGGTGATGATCCCCAATTGTGCTGCAACCCGCCATGTTCATTTCCATTTAGACGGCACCGGCCCGGTTGATTTAGTGCCTCCATCATTGTCTGATTGGCCTGAAATTACGCGTGAAGCGGGTCTGAACACTCACCGGGTCAACTTAGACACGGTTACCCAGGCAGAAATTGAAACATGGAACAGCGGTGATACCTTATTATTAAACGGTAAAATGCTTACTGGTCGTGATGCCGCCCATAAACGTATTCAACTGTTACTTGATTCTGGTGAAGGCTTACCAGAAGGTGTCGATTTTACCGGTAAGTTTATTTATTACGTCGGTCCGGTTGATCCTGTCGGCGATGAAGTTGTTGGCCCAGCAGGCCCAACTACGGCAACCCGTATGGATAAGTTCACCGACATGATGTTAGACCAAACAGGCCTAATGGGCATGATTGGCAAGTCTGAGCGTGGTCCTGAAACCGTTGCTTCAATTAAGAAACACAAAGCCGTGTACTTAATGGCCGTTGGCGGCGCAGCTTATCTTGTATCTAAAGCAATTAAGAAATCTCGGGTGGTCGCATTTGAAGATCTTGGTATGGAAGCTATTTACGAGTTTGACGTACAAGACATGCCGGTGACGGTGGCCGTTGATACCAATGGTGTCAATGCGCATGAAACCGGACCGGCGATTTGGAAAATTAATATTGCTAACGCAAAGCAACATAATAAGCCATAAGCAACACTGAGTGTATGTTGATGCTGATGTTAATAGTCAGTGTGTCAATGTGATCAAACGCTCGGGTTTACAGCTCTTTACAAAAGGTCTGTTGCCTGAGCGTTTTGCTTTGGTTAATCTGCTATACACATCTTATGATTACGCGAAATTTGGTTAGTAGCTGACTCAACGCGAACTCATGTTTTATTTAAACAACTGAGACAAGATAATAATGAAAAAGTCTTCTGTATTATTCGCACTGGTTGCGGCAGGCATGGCAACATCAGTTTATGCGGCTGAGCCCGCAGCCTTTAATGTTCAGCAACTGGTTAATTTAAATAAGCTGCACTCAGCGGCCGTATCAAATGATGGTAAGACCATGGTGTACGGCGTAAAAGTGGTCGACGATAAAGGCGAGGGCAATTCAGACCTATACCTACTCGATTTAAGCGATAAAAAGGCCACGCCAAAACAACTCACATCAGCAGCTGGAACTGAGCACGATGTGAGTTTTTCGCCTGATGGAAAATCAATTTATTTCCTCGCCAGTCGCACTGGAACCAGTCAATTGTATCAACTGGCCCTTAATGGCGGTGAAGCAATGCCTGTTACTGAGTTACCGTTAGACATTAACGGTTATAAATTGTCAAACGATGGCAAGCAAGTTGTTATGACCCTGCGGGTATTCCCAGAGTGTAAAGACTTAACATGCTCAAAAGACAAATTTACCGCCGAAGCTGAAAGCAAAACCTCTGGCCGTTTATACAAGCAGCTAATGGTGCGTCATTGGGACACGTGGGAAGACCATGCACGTAATCATTTATTTGTCGCCGCACTTGATGGCAATAAAATTACCACTGCCACTAATGTGACTGAAGGGCGCGATACTGAAACGCCACCTAAGCCCTTTTCAGGTATGGAAGAAGTCACTTTCACTGCAGACGGCAAATATGTTGTTTACAGTGCTAAAGCGCCGAGCAAAGACCAAGCTTGGACGACTAACTACGATTTATGGCAAGTACCTGTTGCCGGCGGTGAAACTGTTAATTTAACAGCAGACAATAAGGCATGGGATGCCCAGCCAACGTTTTCTGCTGATGGCCGTTATCTTGCCTATTTGGCCATGACCATACCAGGCTATGAAGCCGATCGTAACCGGATTATGATACGTGACAATGTGACTGGCCAAGAAAAAGAAGTGGCACCATTGTGGGATCGTAGTGCGAGTTCACTCAATTTCAGCGCTGACGGTCGTACACTTTACGTAACAGCTCAAGATGTTGGTCAAGTGACTATTTTTGAGGTTAACACTCAGTTTGGTGATGTGCGTCCGATTTATAATCAAGGCAGCAATAGCTTGGTTGCGGCGGTAAATGACAAGTTATTCTTTCAAAAGTCATCTTTGGTTGAACCCGCTGATTTATACAGTGTGACACTGGAAGGCGAGCATCTTACTCAGCTGACCCATGTCAACAAAGACAAACTGGCGCAGATTAAATTTGGCGATTATCAACAGTTCAACTTTAAAGGTTGGAACGATGAAACCGTTCACGGTTACTGGATAAAACCGGTTAACTATGAAGAAGGTAAACAATACCCGATTGCTTACCTGGTACATGGTGGCCCACAAGGTTCATTTGGTAACAGTTTCAGCAGCCGCTGGAATGCACAATTATGGGCTGGTGCGGGTTACGGTGTGGTTATGGTCGACTTCCATGGCTCTACTGGATACGGTCAAGCGTTCACTGACTCCATTGGTAAAGATTGGGGCGGCAAACCCCTTGAAGATCTTAAAAAGGGCATGGCAGCCGTATCGGCGCAGCAACCTTGGCTAGATGCGAACAATGCTTGTGCCTTAGGTGGCTCTTACGGCGGTTATATGATGAACTGGTTCCAGGGGAAATGGAATGATGGCTTCAAGTGTTTAGTTGATCATGCTGGTTTGTTTGATATGCGTTCTATGTACTATGTCACTGAAGAGTTATGGTTCCCTGAATATGAATTTGGTGGTCCGTACGATCAAAACAAAGCATTATATGAAAAATTTAACCCAGTGAATTATGTTGAAAACTGGAAAACGCCGATGTTAGTCATCCACGGCGAAAAAGACTACCGTGTACCTTATGGTCAAGGTCTTGCTGCGTTCACCTTTATGCAACGCAAAGGCATTCCATCTGAGTTATTGGTTTTCCCAGATGAAAACCATTGGATCTTAAATCAAGATAACTTACAGCTATGGTACAAGAATGTTCTCGGTTGGATGGATCGTTGGACAGCCAAATAGTTCACCAAAGCGTTCAGGATCGTTTTTCTATTGATGAGCTAAGGCTCGCCTTGTGATAAACGTCTCCACCTTGATCCAATAAAGAGTTCGGTTAAAAAAAGAGATGTTGCCATTGGCAACATCTCTTTTTTTGTCTCTCACCTAATCAATTGCATCTTGAGTCATAACCCACGCGATGATTTTTACTTAATTGATGATATTAATGAGCAGATTTAAGCCGGTTTTGATGATTGAATCGGCACTGATGTTGACAACGAGATAGATGCCAATATGGATGTTATTTTTGGTAACGATAATGGCAACAATATCGGCGATAATAATGATGATGAGGCCGACAATGATTTTGGCTTAAATTATTGGGGTCTTTATTGAGATGTATTATCAGCTTGATGTTAGTATTTTTCATCAAAAGAGGCCTTTTAACATTTGGTTTTTATGTGTGTTAAGCACATTTAATGCTATTTATAATTGACTAAAGCGGGTTAAGTAATCGCTTTGCTGTAAAATTGCGCGTTATTATGGAATAAAATGACGGTTTGGCCATTGAGGTCGTTAATTAGAAGGACCGGGGTAAAATGAAGGTGCTAATATTCACATTAGTTTTTGTATAGGAAAACACGTCTTTAATGATAAAAAATTTCATTTGGGAAACCTCTGGGTTTCAGCTACATTAGCGCCCTCATAACCGAGCTTTAAATCAGGTAATAACAAGAGGGTGTAGTTAGTGGATTTTATGCTTTATATTAAGTTCTTTTTAGGACTGTTAGCCATCATTAACCCTGTTGGGTTATTGCCTGTATTTGTTAGCTTAACCAGCCATCAAACTGAAGTTGAGCGCCGACATACTAATCGGGTTGCCAACTTTGCAGTGGTAGTGATTTTATTAATCACTATGATAGCGGGTCAGCATATTCTTAGTATGTTCAGTATTTCATTGTCTGCATTTCGTATTGCAGGTGGTAGCTTGATTTGTATTATTGCGATGTCGATGTTGCAAGGTAAGATCAGTGAAGTGAAACGCAACCAAGAAGAAGACCGTGAGTCTTCGGGCATGGAGTCTGTTGCTGTCGTGCCATTAGCCTTGCCACTAATGGCCGGACCCGGTGCCATTAGTGCGGTGATTGTGTTTGCGGCAGAGCACAACAATACGATGAACTTCGTTGGCATGTTTTGCACCATTATTACCTTAGGGATTTTAAGCTGGGGTTTATTTCGCATGGCGCCAGTACTGTTTAAATTACTGGGCAAAACCGGAATTAACGTCATTACCCGTTTAATGGGCCTGCTAATGCTCTCTTTAGGCATTGAAGTCATCGCGGCTGGCGTTAAAGGACTTTTCCCTACCTTAGTGGGGTAGATAAGACATAATTTGCTGAGCATTTGTGCAAACACTTGATAGTGGGGTTTTTTAGCTTGACCCGCTATCAGCATTTGCGTAAAGTACGCCTCGATTAGCAACACAGCGGGTATTGTTGTTCAATACGAATTGAACCCAAACGTGCAAACAAGTGTGTTTATGTTGTAGAGTGCAGGCTATACGCACTCAACACGACAAAAAATTAATAACTGGCTTTTACCTGCTCTTATGGTGTGGTTAAAAGTCAGTCAAAAATTGGTGAGCTGGCTGAGTGGCTGAAGGCGCACGCCTGGAAAGTGTGTTTAGGTTTATCCCTAACGAGAGTTCGAATCTCTCGCTCACCGCCATATTATGAAAAAAGACGTCTTCGGACGTCTTTTTTCATTTGTGTTTTGAGCTAATATGCAGATATCCATAATGGCGCCTCATTTCATCGTTGTCTGCCATGCCTTTATCTAGCCTATCTTTATATCACTAGGTGTTAGCGCTTGTTAGGCGCAGCCTCTATAATGCTTTATTCTTGTTCTACTACTGAGACCCACTTTCATGCCTTTTTCGACACTTGGATTACGCGACGCGATTGTCAATGCCCTACATGAAGTGGGATACAGTCAACCAACACCTATTCAACAACAAACTATTCCGGTTATTTTAACCGGTAAAAACCTACTTGCCGCTGCGCAAACGGGTACCGGTAAAACCGCAAGTTTTGTGTTGCCAATATTAGAGCGCTTAGCCGACAGTGAAATGCAGCGTAAAAAACGTATTCGGGCGTTAATTTTAACCCCAACCCGTGAACTCGCTGTGCAAATACAAGCCAATATTGTGCAGTACGCTAAGCATTTACCATTAACATCATTTGCCATTTACGGTGGTGTTGATGAAAAGCCGCAAAAACAAGCATTAATAGATGGCGTGGATATTTTGGTGGCAACACCTGGGCGTTTGCTCGACTTATATACACAACGAGCAGTGCACTTTGATGAAGTTGAAGTGTTGGTACTGGATGAAGCCGACAGAATGCTCGACATGGGTTTCATTGAAGACATTAATAAAGTCATTGATAAACTACCTTCTGAACGTCAGAGTTTATTATTTTCCGCTACCTTATCAAACCAAGTCCGTGCACTAGCTAAAACGGCGATTAAGCGTCCGGTAGAAATTTCGGTGATTGCCGATCGTGATTCAGCGCCTAAAATTGAACAATGGCTGACCACCGTTGATAAAGACAAAAAGTCAGCTTTATTGAGCCATTTAATTAACACCGAAGCGTGGAACCAAGCGCTGATATTTATTGAAACTAAGCAAGGTGCGGCTAAATTGGTCAGCCAACTTGAAAAGCGTGATATTAGCGCTGAATGTATTCACGGTGGTCGAAGCCAACCCGTCCGGGAGCAAATTTTAGCCGATTTTAAAACCGGTAAAATTAAATACCTTGTGGCTACCGGCATTGCGGCGCGTGGTATTGATATTGATGATTTATCGCGTGTAGTTAATTATGACTTACCTTATCCAGCAGACGATTATATTCATCGTATTGGTCGTACCGGTCGTGCGGGGGCAGCGGGTGAAGCGATTTCCTTTGTGTCTAATGATGATTTTAAAAACCTGTGCATGATTGAAAGTCGGTTAGGTCATTTAATTGAACGTAAAGAAATAGCCGGCTTTGCACCCTCTAAACCCATTCCTATTTCGGTATTGAATTTTGTGCCAAAGAGTCGTCAACATAAATCGACATCAGATACCGACAGACCCACACTCAGTTTAGGCAAGTCGAAAACGGCTTCATCGGACTTAAGAAAGACTAAAACCGCTAAAGCACCGATAACGCCTAAAGGTAACAAATCCAATCCATGGAATGTGTAAGTTGATCTGGTGATAGGTTAACTCAGTTATTATTTGATTTTTGATTAAAGCGGAATGTATATTCCGCTTTTTTGGGTGCATGCTTGAGACCTTTTTAGTTTGTTGTGGACACTGCCATGTGACGAATTCCGCTTTTTAGTCTGCACTTTTTGGGTAAATGCGCTAGATTATATGTCACAAAAGATGTCAAGTTGATGCAAAAAAGTGATGGACATGATTAACTATTTCACATCGTAATAGGATAAAATTTACCTGCCCATACGCACTTAAAATAATAACAATTTAAGGATAAAAAATGAACAAAGCCTTACTTCCTTTGGTGGTTTCTTTCGCCTTAGCCGGACTGATTGGCTGTACTGATAGCCAAACTCAACAAAGTGCTACACCCAATGCGGTTACTGCTGAGGCGAGCACAACAACCGTTGCGGAAAAGTTAACCTTTAATCAATATTCACAACAGTTTATCGATGAGTTGTGGGTATTATCACCTACATGGGCGCTATACAGAGGTAAGCATGTTAACGACGGCTACTTAGAGATCCCTAATAAAGCTGGCCGCGATAAAACCTTGGCTTTCGTTAAACACCAGCAAACGGCATTGGCTCAATTTGACCCACAATCATTATCAGCTAATGAGTTAATCGATTATAGGTTACTGACTAATTTAATGGAGTCGATGCAGTGGGACATTATTCGATTTAAAGGTTGGCAGTGGGATCCGTCTAATTACAATGTTGCAGGTGGGTTTGCGCAAATCATCAATGAGGATTTTGCGCCGTTAGATGAGCGCCTAATCTCTGTGATTGCCCGTCTTGAAAATGTTCCAGCCTATTATGACGCTGCACGAAACAATATTAACGACCCAACACTTGAACATACCCAATTAGCGATTATGCAAAACCAAGGGGCATTTTCGGTATTGTCAGACGCGTTAGTTCTGCAGGTCGCTGATTCGGGTTTAAGCACAGATCAAAAAGCCTTATTTAGCCAACGTTTTGATGCGGCAATCGTAGCCATTAAACAACATATTGAGTGGTTAACAGCACTTGAAGCTAAATTAGCAGAAAATGGCGCCCGAGATTTCCGCATTGGTGAAACCTTATACGAAGAAAAATTTGCTTTCGACATTCAGTCTGGAATGACAGCGAAACAGTTGTACAACAAAGCCGTAGCTGATAAAAATCATGTTCAACAAGAAATGGCGATGATCACCGATACCATTTGGTCAAAGTACATCGATACCCCTAAACCTGCCGATGAGAGACAAGCCATTCGTCAGTTAATTGATGTGTTATCCAGCAAACATGTTAAGCGTGAAAACTTTGTTGCCGAAGTTCGTAAGCAAATTCCACAACTTATTCAATTTGTGAATGATAAACAACTGGTGACACTCGACCCAAACAAGCCGTTAATTGTCCGTGAAACGCCTGAATATATGCGCGGCTTTGCTGGTGCTTCCATCAGTGCGCCTGGACCTTATGATCAAGGCGGTAATACGTATTACAATGTGTCGCCCCTTGACGATATGAGCGATGAGTCTGCAGAAAGCTATTTACGCGAATATAATCATTGGATCCTTCAAGTACTCAATATCCATGAAGCGATCCCAGGACATTACACCCAACTGGTGTTTTCAAATCAGTCTCCTAGTTTAGTGAAAAGCCTTTTTGGTAATGGTGCCATGATTGAAGGTTGGGCTGTGTATACCGAACGCATGATGCTGGAAGAGGGCTATGGAAACTTTGAACCTGAAATGTGGTTGATGTATTACAAGTGGAATCTACGGGTTATTTGTAACACTATTTTAGATTATAATATTCAAGTCAATGGTATGGGTGAGCAAGAGGTGCTTGACTTGCTTGAGAATGAAGCTTTCCAACAACGTGCCGAAGCTGAAGGGAAATGGCGCCGTGCCACCTTAAGCCAAGTGCAATTGACGAGCTATTACGCGGGTTATCGAGAGATTTATGATTTCCGTGAACAACGTAAAGCGAAGCAAGGTGAAGATTTTGATTTAAAGCAGTTTCATGAACAGTTTTTAAGTTACGGTAGTGCACCCGTTAAATTCATTAAGCAGTTGATGACAGATAAATAGAGCAATGATGTTTCGCTCATTATGGTGATAAATGTCTTAAGGCCTGAAGATTCAGGCCTTTTTTGTTAATGAAAAGAATTAGAAGGCAGATTAAATCTGGTTTAGAATAAATCGATATGCTAATCTTAATAATAATCGTTATCATTAAGTGGTTAAGCATGCACAATATTCTATTCATAGAACATACCCTTTGCGGTAAAAGTGACCTAAGTCGACAACTGAGTGAACAGGGTTATAGTGTTTACTGGGTTAATAATGCCTTTGATGCATTGATCCAAATGGAGACGCTTCAGCTTGAAGCCATACTAGTCGATTTTTCGGTCCCCAAAATGAATTCCTTTTGGCTGTTAGTTGCAAGACAAACCCAACCCCCCATTATTGCATTAGCAGACAGTAGCAGCGAACTGGAGCGTATTAAAGCGTTTGAGTTAGGCGCTGATGATTACCTTGCTAAACCGATTAACATCCGCGAATTACAACTACGTCTCAATGTGCTCCATCGACGGTCCCACCCGCAGATTAATGAGCCTGTTAATGATTATATTGGCTTTGATGATACGTGCTATACCATTAATTTTGCTGAAAAGTCGTTAGTGTTAACGCAAACGGAATACCGACTGTTCAAATATTTGTTTGAGCGCCAAGGTGATGTCATCAGCAAAGCAGAATTACAGCGAAGGGTGTTGCATAAGGAACTAGGACGATTTGACCGTAATGTAGATATGCATATCAGTAATACACGGCGAAAATTAGGCAAACGTAATTTACCCCGTGAACTGATTAATACTGTTCGCGGTCAAGGGTACCGCCTTAACTTTTAAAGGTTCCCACCAATTGCCGCATTTGATAAGCTAAGGCCTATAAAATCAGGCATTATTAAGCCGATAAAATAAGTGCAAGCACATAAAGGATAACCTAATGCGGATCACAGCAAACTTTGACGGCGGCAACATTGACGTCATTAACCTCGACCAACATGACGATATACAAGTCGCCATTCGTCCCGATTTCGGTGGTGAGTTTTATCAATGGTTTAACTTTCGTTTAGAAGGCGAAGTCGGCCAGACTTATACCGTTAATATTGTTAATGCAGGTAACGCATCTTATCCAAAAGGTTGGGAAGATTATCAAGCGGTTGCTAGTTATGATCGTCAGACTTGGTTCCGATTGCCGACTCAATATGCCGATGGCAAGTTAACCATCCAAGCTGAGCTAGATTGTGAAGCTATTCAAATTGCCTACTTTGCACCTTACAGCTACGAACGTCATTTAGATTTAATCAGTGAAGTCCAATTACATCCTGCAGTCAGTCTTGAGCACCTCGGCTTAACCCTCGATGGCCGCGACATGACCTTGCTTAAAATTGGTGATGCAAACCCAGAAAAAAAGAATATTTGGATTACCGCGCGTCAACACCCAGGTGAAACCATGGCTGAGTGGTTAGTCGAAGGATTGTTAAATCAACTACTCGATAGCGATTGTCCAACCTCGAAAGCTTTATTAGACCAAGCCAATTTCTATATTGTGCCGAATATGAACCCAGATGGGAGTGCTCGCGGTCATTTACGCACCAATGCGGTTGGCACCAACCTAAATCGTGAATGGCAAACACCCAGCTTAGAGAAAAGTCCTGAGGTGTATTATGTGGTCAATAAGATGCACCAAACAGGTGTTGATTTATTTTACGATGTTCACGGTGATGAAGGTCTACCTTTTGTGTTCCTTGCCGGTTGCGAAGGCGTACCAAACTACAATGATAAAATGGCCGCATTACAGCAGCAATTTCTCAGTGCATTGACCATTGCCAGTGCTGATTTCCAAACAGAGTTTGGTTACGATAAAGATGAGCCAGGTAAAGCGAATTTAACTGTGGGTTCTAACTGGGTAGCCAATACGTTCAGTTGTTTATCCAATACGTTAGAGATGCCATTTAAAGACAATGCCAATTTAGCCGATCCTTTTGTGGGCTGGTCTCCTGAGCGCTGCGTATATTTAGGTGAAGCGTCTTTAGTGGCTATGTTAGCAGTGGTTGATCAATTATAATCTCCACAGCAGCGGTTAATATTAGCTGTAAATGATCGAACAGGTAAAGTGAATTATGGCGTTAATTGCATGCCCTAAATGTCAAAAACGTATTTCGAGTAAGGCTAAGCAATGTCAGCATTGCAAAACTGACTTGAGTGGTAATACTGAGTCTTTAACCGTTATCAGTCACATTGAGCGTTCAAACAGCTTAATGACCCAAAGTTTTATTTTTTTGACATTATTTATCGCGGGGGTTGTCGTGTGGTTTTGGGGAGGAGAGCCCGCACAAGGGGTAACTTCTTATGTCGCGATTGCAAGCTTTGTAGTTGGCTTTTCGGGGTATCTTGTTACCCGGGTCAGAATTGTATTACATAAACGGAAATCAGTATGAATGATATCAATAAAGTCATTGATGAAATGCCTGAAGAAGTCTACCTGCGCATGTTGTCTGCAACCGAGCTAGGTAAGTGGGATGATGGCACGGTATTAACTGAGCAACAGCGTGAGTCGACTTTACAAGTGGTGATGTTATACCAAGCGCGTAAGCTTCAGCAAACTGAACATTTTACTATCGCAGCTGGTGGTAATATTAATGAGTTATCCAAATCAGAGCTGAAAAGACAGTTTAAAGGTGATCCCATTGCCGAGTTTAAAGCCGCGGATTTATAATCCCATGCTGATTAATCGATATTAATCAAATTAAAGCATAAAAAATGCGAGCTAATTAGCTCGCATTTTTATCTTTTGTTTAGCGATTATATCGTTTCGCAATTCACAACGTTAGCTATAAAAACGTTAACTAGTCAATCGTCAGTTCACCAATTAAATTTTGCTGCATACGTTGTTTGATTTGCGCTGAGGTTAATCCAATGGACAACAAATAATGCAGTTTTGCCAATGCCGCTTCAACCGTCATATCGGCACCGCCGATCACCCCTGCTTGCGCTAACGCATTGCCAGTAGCATAGCCGGCCATATTGACTTTGCCTTGGAAACACTGGGTTAAATTCACCAATACAATCCCGCGTTCGTCAGCTTGTTTAAGGGTTTCAAGTAATTTTTTATCTTGTGGTGCATTACCGACACCAAAAGTTAATAAGATCAGTGCTTTTACTGGTTGCTGTAAAATATTATTAAAAATATCAGTTGAGATACCAGGGTAAAGCGTGACCACACCCACAGGTTGAGGGCTGATAGTGACAACCTCTAAAGGAGCGCCCGTTGGCTTAGTGATTTTACCTGCTTTAAGATTAATTTTAATGCCCGCTTCAAGTAGCATCGGGAAGTTAGGTGATGCAAATGCATCAAAGCCATCGGCATGAGCCTTAGTTGAGCGATTACCGCGAAACAACTTGTTATTAAAGAACAAACATACTTCAGCTACAGGGTAATTCGCTGCTATATACAAGGAATTGAGCAGATTGGTTTGACCGTCAGATCGTAATTGTGCAAGGGGGATCTGTGAACCCGTTACGATCACCGGTTTTGATAGACCTTGCAACATAAATGATAGCGCAGAAGCGGTATAAGCCATGGTGTCTGTACCATGTAAAATCACAAAACCATCGTACTTGTCATAGTTGGCTTGAATGTCGTTCGCAATCAATTGCCAATCAGGTGGCGCCATGTTGGACGAGTCAATCAAAGGGCTGTATTCATGAATGACAAAGTGGGGCATTTCATCATGATAAAACTCGGGCATTGACTGAACACAATCAGTCAAGAATCCTGCCACTGGCGCAAAACCATTGGCTGTTTTTTGCATCCCAATAGTACCGCCTGTATAGGCTACGTAAATCGAACGATTTGTCATAAATATAGGACTCTTATTAAACAACTATTGTAGATTGTGTAAATTATACGAGTTTATTTATCGATCCCCAATAAAAAAGCCTGCTAAGCAGGCTTTTTTTGAATAATCTTCATATTGCGTTCATATAATTGATTAGTAATTGATTAGTAATTGATTAGTAATTACAGTTTTCGCAATACATATAGACATGATTAGGGTCATCAAACATTGATAATGTTTCAAATGCTCCGGCCCAATGTTTAATAAATTGCTCGACGACACTGGTTTGACGGACACTATCAGGCACGTAAGCGGCACTCGCCCCCATAATTTGCTGCATAATTTGCTGTTCAGCGCTAAGCTCTTGCTCGATCACTTTAACGTCGAACTTGTCCATTTTAGCTAAATCAGCCGCTTTAGCTAACGCCAGCTCCATGTCTCCGAGCTCATCAACTAGTCCTAGCGTTAATGCACGTTTTCCCGTCCATACTCGGCCTTGAGCAATGTTGTCTACTTGCTCTAGCGTCATATGACGCTCTTTAGCCACCAGAGAAATAAACTCATGATAACCCCGTTCGATATGACGTTGTATTACGGTAGCCACTTTTGGGCTTAATTCACGAACCGGCGATAATCCAGCCCAATCAGATGTTGCAACACCATCAGAGGTGACACCAATATGATTAAGTGCTTGCTCAAATGTGGCAAACATACCAAAAATACCAATTGAACCTGTAAGGGTTGTCGGTGTTGCGACAATATAGTCGGCACTGGCTGATATCCAATATCCGCCTGATGCAGCAAGGCTACCCATGCTAACCACAACAGGTTTACCTGCCGCTTTTAGCGCTAACACTTCTTGACGGATTTGCTCTGATGCAAATGCACTACCACCAGGGCTATCAACCCTAAGTACCACAGCTTTTACTTTATCGTCAAAGCGTGCTCGCATAAGGAGTTTGGAGGTGCTTTCGCCACCAATTTGTCCAGCAGGTTGTTTACCGTTAAGAATAGTGCCTTTTGCAACAATAATGGCAATGGAATCATTTTTAACAAACTTAGGTGTCGGTGCGGTTAACGAACGGTAATTATTATAACTAATTTGTTTAAAGTTTTTACCTTCCTTATCACTGCCAACCCGTTCTATCATGGCGACACGGAACGCATCAGCAGAAACAAGCTCGTCAACCCATTTCATGTTTACCGCCATTTGGGCACTATCACCTTGCGCTTTATCCAGCTCAGCGAGGTACTCATCTGTGCCTAACACTAATTGATCTGGGCCTATTTGACGGTTACTGGCAACAATGGTTGAGTAGCTCTGCCAAATATCGTTTAACAATACTTTACTGGCTACTTTATCTGCATCGGACATATCGTCACGAATAAAAGGTTCTACGGCAGATTTAAACGTACCCACTCGAAATACGTGAGTGGTGATTTTCAGTTTTTCCAGTGCAGATTTGTAATATAAGCGGTAACGACTCAAGCCATCTAGCGACACCATACCTTGGTTATTAAGGTAAATTTTGTCTGCAAAACTGGCTAAAAAATATTGGTTTTGATCATAACCATTAGCCATGGCAATAACCGATTTATTGGCGGCTTTAAATTGCTTTAATGCGTTACCAATGGCGGTCATTTTACTGATCCCGGCATCTTGAAGATTTCCTAAATCTAATACGATACTGTTGATTCGGGTATCTTCAGTGGCGTTATTAATAGTATAAAGTAGATCCGCTAATAAAATTTCACCTTCTGGATCATTAGCTTGCCCTTGGCTAAATGCCATTTCAATGGGATCTACATAATGTTTTTGATCCACTATGCTCCCAGACAAATTCAACACTAAGGCTGATTGATCTTCGATGATAATGTCATCTTCACTGTTGAGTATCGCGACGGCTATTACGGCCAACAAACCAAAAAATATAACGTTGATGATTAACTTACGGATACCATTTACTGTATTCCATAACAGTAAAAACATCCTTTTTAAAAACGAGGGTTTAGCGGACATTTGCCACTCCTTTATCAGTCTAATGTCATCATCCTAACTGAAAATCAATATAAATGTGAAATTGAATTGTAAAGGTTTTTATCAAACAATCGTTTAAATGATTGAGCAAAATTTACTGTCGGGGTATGCTGGATTAAATCACTTGTTTAAAAAGGATGTTTGAATGTCGTTTCCACACTTATTAGAACCTTTAGATCTCGGCTTTACACAGCTGAAAAACCGCGTGTTGATGGGCTCAATGCACACGGGGTTAGAAGAAGAAAAAGGCGGATTTGAGAAACTGGCAGCGTTTTATAAAGAACGTGCTCAAGGTGGCGTAGGCTTAATTGTCACTGGTGGTATTGCGCCTAATTTACGTGGACGTTTAGCACCACATGCCTGTCAATTAAGCTTTTCTTGGCAAGTGGGTAAACATAAAATTGTTACCGATGCTGTGCATGAGGCTGGCGGGAAAATTTGTATGCAAATATTGCATGCTGGCCGTTATAGCTATCATCCTTTTAGCTTAGCACCGAGCAAAGTAAAATCGCCGATCACGCCGTTTACCCCTTCAGCTATGTCTGCTCGTCAAGTACGTTCTACTGTTAAAGATTATGCAACCAGCGCCGCTTTAGCTAAAAAAGCTGGCTATGATGGCGTTGAAGTGATGGGGTCAGAAGGGTATTTGATCAACCAATTTATCAGTTCTCGCACCAATAAACGCACCGATGAATGGGGCGGAAGCTATGAGAACCGGGTTAAATTCCCAATTGAAATAGTTAACGCTATTCGTCAGAAGGTCGGCAGTGATTTTATTATTGTGTTCCGCTTATCGATGCTCGACTTAGTCGACAATGGCTCAACGTGGGACGAAGTGGTTCAGCTAGCCAAATCGCTTGAACAAGCGGGTGTTAGTATTATTAATACCGGTATTGGTTGGCATGAAGCGCGTGTACCAACGATTTCGACTAATGTGCCCCGTGGTGCATTTTCTTGGGTGACTGAAAAACTCAAAGCTGAAGTAAAGGTACCATTAATTGCCACAAACCGGATTAATACTCCAGAAATAGGCGAGGCGATTATTGCATCTGGTCAAGCTGATATGGTGTCGATGGCGCGTCCATTTTTAGCTGATGCTGACTTTGTCAATAAAGCGGCAGCTAATACGCCAGAATTGATTAACACTTGCATTGGGTGTAACCAGGCGTGTTTGGACCATACTTTTTCGATGAAACGGGCAACCTGCTTAGTGAATCCTCGAGCCTGCTATGAAACCGAAATTAATTTTACCCCCACAGCCAATAAGAAACGAATCGCTGTGATGGGTGCGGGCCCTGCAGGGATGGCTTTCTCTGTCTATGCAGCATCTCGTGGTCATGAAGTGGTATTGTTTGAAGCCAAATCTGAAGTTGGTGGTCAGTTTAACTTAGCGCGTAAAATCCCGGGTAAAGAAGAGTTTAACGAAACCATTCGTTATTTTGTCAATCAAATTAAGCTGCATAATGTTGAGTTACGCTTAAACACCAAATTAGATGCAGCGGTATTAGCGACTGAAAAATTTGATGAAATTGTCATTGCCTCTGGTGTGGTGCCACGAGCTTTGACATTACCGGGTTTCGATAACCCTAAAGTGGTCGATTATCAACAAGTATTAACTGGCCAAGTTGAAATTGGTAAAAAAGTGGCGTTAATTGGTGCTGGCGGCATAGGTTTTGATATAGCGCATTTTTTATGTGAATTAGAATCGAGTACCTTGCAACCTGATAAATGGTTAAAACAATGGGGCATTGATAAAACCTATCAGCATGCTGGCGGATTAACTGAAAAAGCCGATCATGTCCCTGGCCGTGAAGTGTATTTATTGCAACGTAAAACAACTAAAATGGGTAAAGGATTAGGTAAAACAACCGGTTGGATCCATCGCAATGTGTTAAAACAGCATCAAGTTCATATGAAAACAGGCGTCAACTACGAAAAGTTCGACGAGCAAGGGCTACACATTACCATCGGCGAACAATCTGAAATTCTGGCTGTCGATAATGTTGTGTTGTGTGCAGGACAAATGTCTAACCTCAGTCTGGTTGATGAAATGAAAGCCAGTGGATTACCTGTGCATTTAATTGGTGGGGTCGATGTTGCTGCTGAATTAGATGCTAAACGCGCAATACGCCAAGGCGCAGAGCTTGCGATGAGTATTTAAACCTGATTGGATGTGCCGTTAGAATGGCGTAATTCATTTCAGAATACGATTGCATAAACTAAAAAGCCTTCTGTTATTCAGAAGGCTTTTTTAATGTTTACATTGGCAAAGTCTAATGGCGACTAGCCTACTGATAATGATAATGATAATGACAATGACAATGACAATATTAATCTGAGCTGCTGATGAGTGATCTGGTTACATCATTTGACCATCGACATGATTGAAATGTTGATCACTATTTTGATTAATCCGCAGTCGCTTAGTCGCATCAGTGCTTAAGGTTTTAAGGCCAATACTGCATCAATGTCTGCTGCACTGTGGCGTTCAGGTAACATTTCCCATGGTTCGCCCCATGTTGTGTTAACCATTTTGCCACGTTGCACTGCTGGGCGCGCTAATATCTCACTGGCCCAGCGCATGACATTCTTGTAGCTGGCGACGTCTAAAAACTCGGCGGCGCTGTATAAATTACCCAAGACTAAATTGCCGTACCACGGCCAAATAGCGATATCTGCAATGCTATATTCTTCACCAGCAATAAAGGTGTTTTTTGCCAGTTGCTTATCCAACACATCTAATTGGCGCTTAACTTCCATGGCAAAACGGTTTATAGGATATTCCTGTTTTTCATCGGCATAAGCGTAAAAGTGACCAAACCCGCCACCGAGGAAAGGGGCCGAGCCTTGCGCCCAGAATAACCAGTTAAATGTTTGGGTTCTTGCTTTGCCATCTTTAGGCAGGAACTGGTCAAATTTTTCTGCTAAATGAACCAGAATTGAAGCAGATTCAAATACGTTAAGGTCTTCATCAGCTGATTTATCTAATAAGGCAGGAATTTTTGAGTTTGGATTTACATCAACAAACCCAGACGAAAACTGATCACTTTCGCCGATATTAATGAGATAAGCATCGTATTCTGCTTCTTTAATACCTAAAGCAAGCAGTTCTTCTAAAAGAATCGTCACTTTTTGTCCGTTTGGTGTGCCAAGGGAATAAAGCTGTAAAGAATGCTTACCTATTGGTAGTACTTTATCCGATCTTGCACCCGATTCAGGGCTATTGATGTTTGCCCACTTGTTACCACCATTGGTATTATTTACCCAAACGTTAGGTGGGGTGTATTTATTACTCATAAAAATTCCTCGTGGCAACCTGTCTAAGGTTACTGATACAAAGTTAAAATGCGCTTAGCACAAGATTGTTAGTGTAGCGTGTCTAGATTGATTGTATTAGCATCAACTCTTATGAGTTATGCTTTTATTTTTTAATGCAGCATCTCAGTCATCTATTGCATCGAGCTGTTCACTTAATTCAATTAAATTGGTTACGGTTAAGTCAGGTTCGATGCCCCAGGGATCAAATACTTTTTTACTGTCGCGTTGGATCCAAGCCGTTTTTAGTCCTGCCGCTTTTGCACCGATAACATCCCATGGATTACTGGACACCATCCAACAATGATGTGGTTCGGATTGTGTGCGAGTCATTAAATAATGGTAAACGGCAGGGTCAGGTTTAAAGGTGTGTATGTCGTCAACGCTGATGACGTCATGTAATTGAGGTAATACACCTGAATTTTGCATTAACGTACGAACCGCGACTTCAGGGCCATTTGAAAATGCGGCCAGGGTATGGCCTTGATTACGCAGTAGTGCGAGTCCAGGAATAACGTCTTCAAAGGTGGTTAGTTGACTAAATTTTGCCAGTAATTCCTGTTGCGCACGGGCAGATAGTGTGACATTGAAAACCGACAAGCAATATTGCAATGCCTGATGGGTACAGACACCGAAATCTTCATATTGCTGCATTAAGCCGCGGCGAAATGCATATTCGACCTTTTTATCGTGCCAGAGTTGACCAAATTCTTGTGCCTTATCGCCAATCAATTCCTGCAGATGTTGACCCATATCCACAGGATCCACTAATGTGCCATAAACATCAAATCCAATCATTTTATGCATATTCAGTGCTCCATTTGTGTGTTGAGTTAAGCGATCAAGCTCAGTGAATTTGATATACTAGTCGATAATATACACATCTCAGGCGGGTTAGCCCGCTCACAATGTGCTGCATTCCCTAAACTATAAACTAACTATATCATTCGTTCAATGGCTATCTTGAACGAACGTTCCAAATAGTTGAATTGTTAATGACCTTTGCTTTACTTTGCTGTACAGGCGTGGAATGAGAAACTTTAATGTTGAGTTAATACATTGTATTATATTGATTAAAAATTATGAAAGGTGATGTAGAATGGAATGTCCTAGTTGTCAGGCTGTATTTGCTCGAAAAGCACTTAAACAAGTACGAAAAGGCAAGCATGGTGTTGAAACACAATGCCCTAAATGTGAACAATGGCTAATGTTTGAACCTAAAATGATGATGACCAAAAATGTTGGCTTAGCCATTTTGTTGATCTTCAGTGTGGCTAACTTCTTTCTCGACAACAGTGACTATCGCTTAGTATGCTCATTTTTAGGTCTTGCGGGTGCCTGTATTGCCTTTTATGGGGTGTTTAAAAGTAAGCTAGTACCAGCGAAAGAGTGATCAATATATTTCACTATGGCCGTTATTATTCGAATGTCATCATTTATCCCATCGCTATCCCGAGTTAAGATTAAATAATGACTGACCTTGGGATAACGTTGGCCTTGATATGGTGTTTCAAACGGGTAATAAAAAGCCT
Organism: Shewanella sp. Actino-trap-3; assembly: GCF_002836275.1. Classification (NCBI taxonomy): domain Bacteria; kingdom Pseudomonadati; phylum Pseudomonadota; class Gammaproteobacteria; order Alteromonadales; family Shewanellaceae; genus Shewanella; species Shewanella sp. Actino-trap-3. The sequence goes on from NZ_PJCE01000001.1 coordinate 754,695, forward strand.
GAGCTTTAGTTAAGTCAGGCTTGGTATTGTTAACGAGCCACCAGCATTATCTGATGAGACTATCGTGAGTAAACGCTTAGGTTAATACTCGTCGCTTTGTGCTTCGTTCAAGCGCTCGCGCCTTTCTTGGGCTTCTTCAAATGCGGCGTTAATTTCTTCTAAAACAGAGTCAACATCGGCTGCGGTTGTATCATCTTCAAACTCACCGGTTAATGGCGTCTCAGGTGTTAATTCACCTTGTTCATACAAAGCCCACATTTCTTTAGCATATTTGGTTATGGCTAATTCTGGAGCAAATTGTGAATAGTAGTCGGTCATATTATTCACATCACGGAATAACATGGCTTTGGCATTATTGTTTGCCGATGCATCAACTGCTTGGGGCAGATCAATGATCACCGGCCCATTCTTGTCGACCAGTACATTGAATTCGGATAAATCCCCATGGACAATGCCTGCACATAACATCCGCACAACATAGCCCATCATGATGCGATGTTGCGTTTGTGCTTGCTCTGCACTCATCTGGGTAATGTCATTTAATCGAGGGGCAACATCACCGTGGACGTTGGTGATCAACTCCATCAATAACACCCCATCAAAGCAACCATAAGGCACTGGTACTCTAATTTTAGCGGCGGCGCATTTGTATAACGCGTCCACTTCGGCATTTTGCCATGCTTTTTCTTGCTCTTCACGGCCGTATTTAGAGCCTTTTTCCATGGCTCGTCCACGACGACTATTTTTAGTTTTTCGACCTTCTTGATATTGTGCTGCTTTTTTAAAACTGCGTTTAGTGGCTTCCTTATACACTTTGGCGCAGCGGATCTCATCGCCACATCGGATCATATAGACGGTAGCTTCTTTGCCACTCATGAGTTGGCTTATCACTTCATCGACGAGACCATCGTCAACCAGTGGTTGTAATCTTATAGGCGTTTTCATAACGACTTTATACCTTAGTTGCGCGCTGGATGATATATCTAAGGGCATAATTTTTACTTGCTGATAGGTCACAGATTAAATGAGGCTTATTTGCACTAAATTTGAGCCTATACACTCTTGTCTAATGGATTAAAATGTTGTAACAAGTCACCTAAATATAGATAATTTTGATTTTTTTACCAAGTGAGACGGATCTGTTGGATATTGATCTATCGTCAATATTGGGTGCTAAATGTGGTATATTCTTTCGCATTCTTTAGCATAGTGGTATCAACGGATAAAGAAGGTTGCTGTAGATTGCATGTCCAGGCTAACGCTAGGTGTGGCGGTCAGCGTTAAATTCAATATCTGATAACCTTGTTCTTCAGTAAGGGTTAAGTTTTTATTCAGTAAGTATTCAGTGGTGGATAGGATAATCTTTGATGAATTGATTGTTATTTAAAATGTGTTTTTTGAAATTATTTTCATCGGCAACAACCCTTTATACTCAACGCTGTGGGCTTAACGGACAGCACAATAATTCAAAAGTTTGCCATAGAAATCATCGTGCGAGCTTAATTCTTCAATATTTTAATAGAGTTTTTATGAAACGGACCTTACTTCTAGCACTATTTGTTTTTTCTAACACCGCCCTTGCTGTTGAACCTTTATTTGACACCCCCCAAGACATGGAACCAACATGGATTGATAACATTTTGTCAGTTTTTGGGGCAGATGGTGAGTTCGATGACACTAAAGTCATTGATATGAGCTATTTACCAACGGCTTATTACACCCCAGAGAAAAAGTTTGGCGTGGGGTTATTAATGGTGGGGTTATATAAAACCGATAATGCAACGAGTGCAGAACAACCCTCATCACTGGTATTGAATTCATTTGCTTCTATAAATCAATCCTATGGCGTTCAAGTTGAAAATATGACTTTTTTAAACCAAGGCAAGCAGCGGTTGTTGCTTGACTTAGAACTGCATAATGAAGCGGCAGTTTATTATGGAGTAGGGATTGAACAAGGCGATCAAGATCTCAATCATCATGAGTTTAATGAACAATTGTATAGCTTTAAGCCTCGCTGGATGACCGAAATTGCCAGCCACTATTTTATTGGCGTGGGTGCTGACTTTATTTACACAAGTGCAGACAGTTTAGAATTAGTCGCAACAGAGGCACCTGTGGATTCAAATACCATTCTGCCCGATAATTTTAGTTCTGGCATTGTCGTCACCAGTATTTATGATTCAAGAGATTACCGTTTAAACGCGACAGAAGGGTGGTTATTTCAGGTTGATGCGGGATTATATCAAAATGATCAATTCGATTCGTTTTCTACTTATAATATTGAATTAGCGAACTATATAGACTTAGGTTCAACACCGGGTTTAGTCGCTTGGCAAGTTCAAGGGCATCTAACCAGTGGTGACGTACCTTGGAACTTATTACCCGATTTGGGTGGCTCTAATGCGATGCGGGGTTACATTAGAGGTCGCTACCGAGATGAGCAAATGATGATGGGGCAAGTTGAATATCGCTTACCAGTGTTCCAACGTTATGGCATGGTCTTTTGGGGCGCTGTTGGCAGTGTCGCACCTAAAGTCAGTGAGCTAACCGATACGCTATTAACGGCCTATGGCACTGGATTTCGATTTAGAATTAAAGATAATATTAATTTACGTTTTGATGTCGGGGTGGGTGAAAATGAAACTAACTTCTACTTAAATGTGAATGAAGTTTTTTAAGCTAACACTATTTTTAAGGTAAGAGCAAAAAGTGAAAAGCTTTCTCTGATGATGACATTAATGGCGCAAATAAAACTTATGCTGACAAGATATTGCAATCTCAGCATGTCGACCAAAGCTTGTGTAATGGCCACTAGAATACTGATAATAGTCGGTCTTTCAAGTGGTTTACTGCACAGTAATAGCGTATTGGCGAGTGACGTTGAGCAAAAATGTCAGCGCAGCTTTGATTATTCTATTTATCTCAGTGGATTACATATGGGAGAAATGACTCGGACTGAGCACTGGCAGGGTAAATCTGCCGTTATCACCTCAAAAAGTAAAGCCAGCATTTTAGGTATTGGCACTCAATATCAACAGCGTACCGAGTTATCGTGGTCAACTGATCGCAACGAATGGTTAACCGATAATTTTCATCAACAGGTAACTGGTTTTCGCTCTCGAGACATGCGAGTGACTTTTGACAACCATGGCCTTAAATCTCGTGTTGATATTGATGGGGACATCGATAATTATGCATCAAAGACCATACCATTAAGAGATGTGGACACTTTGGCGATCCAAATACGTGAAAACGTGCTTCGAGGTCGACAGCAATTTGCGCTAATAAGGCAAGCCTCTGATGCGATTGAACCCTATCAGTTCTACGTTAAAGACAAATTAACCGCTACCATAGCGCCCTGGGGAGAAATACAGCTTATACCGGTTGAGCAAACAGGGGCTGAAGAGGTGACTTATTTTTTTGCGCCGAGCATGAATTATCAACTGGTAAAAGCCCATTATCACGGCATGATCCTGCAAGGTATTATTGAGCTGGATAGTTATGACGATTCTTGCGATACAATGACAAACAGTTAATCTTGAACTCGGGATATAAACGGTTATCAAATAGGTTAAATAGGTCAAATATTGTCATATTGGCTTATTTATCCCATCGTTTATCCCATCGTTTATCGCGAGTTGAGATTAGTTAACAAGCGTTAGATTGTCGTTGATGACGGGAGAGTCAATTTGATTAATTCGTTAGGATTGATCCGTTAGCGATTAATGCGTCAGGGATTAAGAGTGGTTCATGGTCGCTATGGATTGATAGTGTGAATTAGGAATTAGGTATTAGGTATTAGTCATTTAACCCATTCAATAATGGTCTTCTTTTCTGCACTATCCCTCTGACGCTAACCGTGTTCCTTTTCCCCTATGATGGATGGCATTTCTGTCACTAAGCATCCAGAAGCGCCTCGTCTATCTTAGACGATTTTAGCTGGTGAATATGGCCCCAATTTTTTATTGAGTCGATATAATCTGTTGCAAATATTTTCATTGGAGTGAATATGGCAAACGTGATTAACAAAGCCATTTTAAGCAGCCGTATGTTGTCGATAAATTGGGTGACCTATCATACTCATCATCAAGTGATGACCCATACCGATCCGGTGCAACAAGGTCGTTATTACAAACTGAACCTCGTAATAGTCCAACCTAAAGTGGGTGGGGTGTTTAGCTGTGCTAAATGCATAGTGAATTTATGGGGGCGGGTGTATTTATTTCGTCCTGATAAGTATGAGCATAACGTCACTAAGATTGAGTCTGGTAAACGGGTGTTGTTAAGCTTTGCCCTGAATATATAACGGGTGTTGAAGGGCTGATAGATTAACGGTCAAGGGCCCGTTTGGGATTAATCTGTAATTGTTGGGTTAATGCTGTTGTGAGTGTATGGCTGTCATTTACCGAAGCGTATTGTCGCTTAGCAACGACTTCGACTCCCTCAGTAGAGAGTTTGAGGTTTAAATCGCCATTAGGCACACAACAGCAGGGTAGACACTCGTCGGATTTGAGTTCTGCAAGAGGCTCTGATAGGTAGTTTACTTCACCAGATATTACGGTGGTTTTACATGCGCCACAAAATCCGTTACGACATTCTGAAAACACGTTTACTTTTTTCGACTCAAGCGCTTCTAGTAAGCTTGAATGTTGGCCGTCAAATAAAATAATCGGCTGTCCTTTCAAGCTTACAATTGGCGATTTTTTGAAAAGTTTTTTATAGGTCAAAATCTAAAAACTCATCGCTATTTACAGAAGAATCAATTTGGCCAACAAGATAAGATGACACCTCTACTTCCTGTGGGGCCACTTGTACTGCATCACTTTCTAACCAATTTTTCATCCAGGGTAGTGGGTTAGACCGTTCTTCATAAGGCTGAGGCAAATGTACTGATTTCATTCTTTGGTTAGTAATAAATTCAACGTACTGACATAGGATCGGTTCATTTAGGCCAATCATTGATCCGTCTTTAAATAAGTATTTAGCCCACTCTTTTTCTTGTTCTGCTGCTTTGACGAACAAGTCATAAGCTTGTTGCTTACACTCAATAGCAATCTCTGCCATTTCAGGGTCGTCTTTGCCGCCTTGCATCAAGGCGATAATATGTTGTGTCCCATTGAGATGTAACGCTTCATCACGGGCAATTAAGCGGATGATTTTGGCATTACCTTCCATAACACGACGTTCAGCAAAGGCAAATGAACAGGCAAAGCTGACATAGAAGCGGATAGCTTCTAAGGCGTTAACCGACATCATGCATAAATACAGTGATTTTTTCAGGATACGTGAATTAACGGTGATTTCTTCGCCGTCGATAACATGAGTACCTTCACCTAACAGGTTATTAATCTGGGTCAGTTTAATCAGATCATCGTAATAAGCGGCAATGTCACCGGCACGTTTCAATATTTCGTCATTTTGCACGATATCGTCAAACACCACGGATGGGTCATTGACAATATTACGAATAATATGAGTGTAAGAGCGTGAGTGAATCGTTTCAGAAAACGACCATGTTTCAATCCACGTCTCTAATTCTGGTAGCGATACCAATGGCAAAAATGCCACATTTGGTGAGCGGCCTTGAATAGAGTCAAGTAAGGTTTGATATTTCAGGTTTGACAGGAAAATGTGCTTTTCGTGTTCAGGTAAATCACCGAAATCAATTTTGTCACGGCTGACATCAACTTCTTCTGGACGCCAGAAAAAACTTAATTGCTTTTCAATCAGTTTTTCAAAGACTTCATATTTTTGTTGATCGTAGCGTGCCACATTAACTGATTGCCCGAAAAACATAGGTTCTTTGGTTGCATCGTTAGGTGTTTGACAAAATGTAGAGTAAGCCATTATTTAGGTGTCCTGAAAACGCATTTTTCACAAAGCGGGGATTATCCCCCGCTAAATAGAGATAAAGTGATGATTAGATTTTACACGCACCGCCGGCGCAGTCATCGTCTTCTTCTTCGACAGCAATAATGTCGTCAAACTGATCCGAAGCACCATCGCGTGTATTATGATAATACAATGTTTTAATGCCCAGTTTGTACACACTTAACAAGTCTTTTAGCAAGGTCTGCATTGGCACACGACCGCCTTCAAAACGGCTTGGGTCATAATTAGTGTTGGCAGAAATAGCTTGGTCAATAAACTTCTGCATTAAACCAACAAGTTGGATGTAACCATCGTTGTTTGGCATATTCCACAGCAGTTCGTACTTGTCTTTAAGCAGCTCAAAGTCTGGAACGACTTGCTTTAACTGGCCATCTTTACTGGCTTTCACGCTGATTAAGCCACGTGGTGGTTCGATACCATTGGTCGCGTTTGAAATTTGCGATGAGGTTTCTGACGGCATTAATGCTGACAAGGTTGAGTTACGTAAACCGTACTGTTTTATGTCGCTACGTAAACCTTCCCAATCCATGTGTAATGGTTCGTCACAAATCTTGTCTAAATCACGTTTATAGGTATCGATGGGTAAAATACCCTTCGAGTAGGTGGTCTCGTGAAATAACGGACAGGCACCTTTTTCTTTAGCTAAGTTCATTGACGCTTTCAGTAAATAGAACTGGATAGCTTCAAAGGTCTTATGGGTCAGGTTGTTTGCTGAACCGTCGGAATACTTTTTACCGTTTTTAGCTAAGTAGTTAGCAAAGTTAATCACACCAATACCAAGCGTACGGCGATTCATCGAGCTCGTTTGAGCCGCTTTTATTGGGTAATCTTGGTAATCAAGTAAGTTATCTAACGCACGTACCGCTAAATCAGCTAACGGCTCAAGTTCAGATAAGTCGGTAATCGCGCCTAAGTTAAGCGCTGACAAGGTACATAAGGCGATTTCACCGTCTGGATCGTCAATGTTAGTTAACGGCTTAGTCGGTAAGGCAATTTCTAAACACAAATTAGATTGCTTAATCGGCGCCACTTTAGAGTCAAATGGGCTGTGGGTATTACAGTGATCGACGTTTTGAATATAGATACGACCTGTAGAGGCTCGTTCCTGCATCATCAATGAAAACAGCTCAACGGCTTTAATCTGTTTTTTACGGATACTGCTGTCTTGTTCGTACTGCAAGTATAAACGTTCAAATTCTACTTGGTCTTCAAAGAAGGCATCATAAAGACCCGGCACATCTGATGGGCTGAACAAGCTAATGTTTTCGCCTTTGATTAAGCGTTGGTACATTAATTTGTTTAACTGTACGCCGTAGTCAAGATGACGTACACGGTTGTCGTCAACACCCCGGTTGTTTTTCAGCACTAATAGCGATTCAACTTCGAGATGCCATAACGGATAGAACAGCGTTGCTGCACCACCGCGTACGCCGCCTTGAGAACAAGACTTCACCGCTGTTTGGAAATACTTATAAAATGGTAAACAACCCGTGTGGAATGCTTCACCGCCGCGTATAGGGCTGCCTAATGCACGAATACGACCGGCATTAATACCAATACCAGCACGTTGGCTGACATATTTAACGATTGACGATGCCGTAGCATTGATTGAATCCAAGCTGTCATCACACTCAATCAATACACATGAGCTGAACTGACGAGTAGGCGTTCGTACACCGGCCATGATTGGCGTTGGCAGAGAAATCTTAAACAAAGACGTCGCGTCATAGAAATCTTTAATGTACTTCAAGCGGATTTCTTTTGGGTAACGCGCAAACAAACATGCGGCCACTAAAATATATAAAAACTGCGCGCTTTCATACATCTCATGGGTCACACGGTTTTGAACCAGGTATTTACCTTCAAGTTGCTTTACCGCGGCATAAGAGAAGTTCATGTCACGCCAGTGATCAATATAGCTATCAAGAATGTCTAATTCTTCACGGCTATAGTCAGCCATGATATGCATATCATATTTACCCATTTCGACTAACTTGGTGACATGGTCATATAATTTAGGCGGCTCAAATTGACCAAAAGCCTTTTTACGTAAATGGAATACGGCTAAACGCGCGGCCAAAAATTGGTAATCTGGGGACTCCGGAGAGATCAAATCAGCTGCGGCTTTTATAATCGTTTCATGAATGGCTTCTGTTGGAATGCCGTCGAAAAACTGCAGGTGAGATCGAAGTTCTACTTCAGATACTGAGACGTTTTTTAATCCATTGGCTGCCCAAGTGATCACGCGATGAATTTTATCTAAATCGATCGATTCACGTTCGCCGCTGCGCTTGGTGACTGTCATATTGCTATTCATTGAAGAGAGGCCTTGGTTCTATATCTAATCGTGTGATCTGTTGTTGGATACCATGTAACTTGATTCGATCTGAATCAGTTACAAAACAATTCCATGTTAAACAATCAAGCTGAACGTACTCACAACATGGTAGTAAAATACCAGTACATTCACTTATCGACTACGTCCTTGTAATGCAGGTGCGTAGTGTTTTGATTGCCAGTCACACACAAGATATGGTGTTATTTAAAATCTTAGATACAAGATAGTGAGGTTTGGGGATTTTTGCAAGCCACAATTTAATTAACTTCTTGTGGATAACTTGAGGATAAACGGTAGGGTTAGTGACAACTAACCCTAGAGCCCAAATTTATAAAGTGTTTTTGATAAATGATATTTTTTAAACCATCAAATAAGAAAGATTTGATCGCTAAAATAAACAGCGATCAAAAAATATTGCTGGTTTATAGGTTGATCTTTGGTTGATTTTGATCGTGTGACCAGAGATGATCAGCATACTAATCATTTATTCAAAAATATTGATTATTTACCCCAAAATGGTGCCAATTAACCGGTGACTCAAATACAACAAAATCGCCTTATTCAGTGAAAAATTGTTTCAGTGATGCACCGTGTTCAAATTGTCTGCCAGCAGGCCATGTGTCAGGTTTGTCAGTAGCGGACAAATATCCCCACAAGGCAACGCCACCCAACATACTCGCATTGTGGGCCGCAACTAAATCTCGTTCGGCATCTCCGAGGTATAAAATACTTTGAGGGGCAATGGCGATTTGTTGTGCGGCTAAAAACATCGGTGCGGTATGAGGTTTTGAATAACGGGTACTATCACCACTGATCATGGTTTTAAGTTTATCGGTTAAGCCCAGCTTTGCAACTAATGGCCGGGCAAATCGAGCCGGCTTATTGGTGACCACACCGTAAGGAATGGCTTGTGAATCTAACAGCGATAAGAGTTCGGGTAAGTCGTCGAACAAGCGGCTGTGATCGCCATTTATCTGGGCATAATAGCGAAGTAGTGCTTGCTGAATAGCAATTTGTACTCGTTCCTCGGCGTGCGGAATAGCCGTTTTAACTAAATATAAACTGCCGTGTGACGCCGCATGGCGCATCGTTTCAAGCGTTTGGACATTAAAACCGGCTTCGTCCAAACTGAGATTTAATGCTTGGACTAAATCAGGGGCTGTGTCGGCTAAAGTACCGTCTAAATCAAATAGTACCCCTTTTATATCTTGCTTATGCAAAGGCTAGCTCCTAACAAGAGTCAATAATAATAGAATCATGTATGCACCTTTATAGCGTTATTGGCAGGAAGTAACGCTACTCTGGTTCACATACATTAAAACGTTGAAAAGAGTCACCAGGATGATTAATCAATTTTTTGGGTGGCTATCATATAATTAACATCAACACTGTTAGTGTACTTAAACACTCCTGACAACGGGTTGTACGTAATCCCTAATGCATCCTTGCACAATAAGTCGGTATTATCGACTAATGCCATTAGTTCAGATGGACGAATAAACTTACTGTGGTCGTGGGTGCCAACCGGGAGCATTTTCAATAAATATTCAGCACCGATAATGGTCTGCAGGTATGACATCATATTGCGGTTAATGGTGGAGATAAACACAAAGCCATTGGGTTTAACCATGTCACAACATGCTTGGATAACCGATTGTGGATCGGGTACATGTTCGAGCATTTCCATGCAAGTCACCACATCGTAATACTCGCGGTGGCTATCGCTGTGTGCTTCGGCAGTTGTTTTAAGATAATTAACTGACACGCCAGACTCTAATGCGTGCAGTTTTGCCACTTCAAGCGGCTCAGTACCCATATCAATACCATCAACGTGGGCACCTAGGCGCGCCATGCTTTCGGATAAAATGCCGCCACCACAACCGACATCTAAGACTTTCTTATCGAAAATGCCGTCAGCGGTTTGGTCAATGTAGTTTAAACGCAGTGGATTAAGTAAGTGTAATGGCTTGAACTCACCATTGAGATCCCACCATGTTTGCGCCATGGCTTCAAATTTTGCGATCTCTAGCGGATCTACATTGGGTGTCGATTGTTCAGCATGTGACATAACTTAACCTAAGTGTTTAATGAAAGTATGGTCGCTATTATAGCGATAACCTTGGTGAATAGTAGTCAACAATGGCTTTCTCCGGTCACGCTTGCTCATAAAACATCCATTTAAGTGCGGTGGATTATCATTTTGTGCGCTTAAGTGCTTAAAGCATCAGCAAGTGGCGTTTTATTCTTGCTAAAATTTAGCCATATATTAGCCAACGAATAAACTAAATTATCTGAAAATGTTAGCTTTTTTGTAATTATTAATAGTGATAGAGCATTTGGCAGGTCTTAGTTCTGGCGACATTAAATATCTGTGTTAGAATGCCAAATCACGTTTTTAAGCTAGATAATAATATCTAAGTTTTATTGTCAGCTCACTTTAGGGGAACGCGCAGTTTATGACTGATCTGGCATCATCTATTTCGCCAATTAACATCGAAGACGAACTTAAGAATTCTTACCTTGATTACGCAATGAGCGTAATTGTAGGTCGTGCATTACCTGACGTCCGTGACGGTTTAAAACCCGTTCACCGTCGGGTATTGTTCGCAATGAGCGAATTAAAAAACGATTGGAACAAACCATATAAAAAATCCGCTCGTGTCGTTGGTGACGTAATTGGTAAGTATCACCCCCATGGTGATACCGCTGTATACGATACAATTGTACGTATGGCGCAACCGTTCTCGCTACGCTACACATTAGTAGACGGACAAGGAAACTTTGGTTCGGTCGATGGTGACTCTGCTGCGGCGATGCGTTATACCGAAATTCGTATGCAAAAGTTGGCGCATTCATTATTAGCGGACCTTGAAAAAGAAACCGTTGATTTTGTGCCTAACTATGACGGCACAGAGATGATCCCTGCGGTATTACCAACACGCGTACCGAACCTATTAATCAATGGTTCATCTGGTATTGCAGTCGGTATGGCCACTAACATTCCACCTCACAACTTAACAGAAGTAGTGAAAGGCTGTTTGGCGTTAATCGACGATCCAAGCTTGTCGATTGAACAGTTAATGGAATACATTCCAGGTCCAGATTTTCCAACGGCAGCATCAATTAACGGTCGCAAAGGCATTATTGATGCTTACAACACCGGTCGTGGCCGCGCTATCATGCGCTCTAAAGCTGACATTGAAACGGAAGAGAATGGTCGTGAACGTATTATTGTTCATGAAATTCCATATCAAGTTAACAAAGCCCGTTTGATTGAAAAAATTGCCGAGCTTGTAAAAGATAAGAAATTAGAAGGTATCAGTGGCCTACGCGATGAGTCTGATAAAGACGGTATGCGTATTGTTATTGAAATCAAACGCGGTGAAGTGGGTGAGGTTGTACTAAACAACTTATATTCTCAAACACAAATGCAGTGTTCTTTTGGTATCAACATGGTGGCATTGACGAACGGTCAGCCTAAGCTGTTTAACCTTAAAGAAATGCTTGAGTGTTTTATTCTTCACCGTCGTGAAGTGGTTACGCGCCGTACCGTATTTGAACTGCGTAAAGCCCGCGACCGTGCTCATATTCTTGAAGCACTCGCCATTGCACTGGCTAACATCGATCCGATTATTGCGTTAATTAAAGCCTCTCCTACACCTGCTGAAGCCAAAGCTAAATTAGTGGCACAAGGTTGGGTGTTAGGTAATGTACAAGGCATGCTTGAAAAAGCGGGCGATGATGCTGCGCGTCCAGAATGGTTAGAACCACAGTATGGCATCCGTGATGGTCAGTACTATTTAACCGAGCATCAAGCACAAGCGATTCTTGAATTACGTCTGCACCGTTTAACCGGTCTAGAACATGACAAGATTCTAGCTGAATATGAAGAGCTTTTAGTTCTGATTGCGGGTTTGTTATTCATTCTTCGTACTCCATCGCGTTTGATGGAAGTGATTAAAGAAGAACTAGAAGAAATTCTTGAGCAATACGGTGATGAACGTCGCACGATTATCAACGCTAATGAAATTGATATGAGTCTTGAAGACTTAATCAATGAAGAAGACGTTGTCGTGACCTTATCTCACTTAGGTTATGCAAAATACCAAGTCTTGTCTGACTACCAAGCACAGCGTCGTGGTGGTAAAGGCAAAGCGGCAACTAAAGTAAAAGATGAAGACTTTGTTGAAAAGTTATTGGTGGCAAACACCCATGACACGATTCTCTGCTTCTCTGACTTTGGTAAAATGTATTGGTTAAAAGTGTATCAATTACCATTAGCGAGTCGTACTGCTCGTGGACGTCCTATTGTTAACTTATTACCACTTTCTGACGGTGAGCACATTACGGCAATTCTGCCGGTACGTGAATATGCTGATGATAAATTTATCATCATGGCAACAGCGCATGGCACGGTTAAGAAAACAGCATTAACAGCTTACAGCAACCCACGTTCAAACGGGATTATTGCTGTAAACCTAAAAGACGGTGATCAATTAATTGGCGTCGATATTACTGACGGCAGTAACGACATTATGTTGTTCTCTAATGTAGGTAAAGTGGTTCGCTTTAATGAGAAAGCGCGTGATTCTGAAACCGGTGAAGTGAAGATTGATGCTGAAACGGGCGAAGAAATCATTGCGCTACGCCCAATGGGCCGTACTGCAACCGGTGTTCGTGGTATTAAGCTTGATGCGGGCCAAAAAGTGGTATCGTTAATAGTGCCTAAAGTTGACGGTGCGATTTTAACCATAACTGAAAACGGTTACGGTAAACGTACCGAGTTGGATGAATACCCAGCGAAGAGTCGCGGCACTAAAGGTGTGGTATCGATTAAGGTAAGCGAGCGTAATGGTGAAGTAGTCGGTGCCGTTCAAGTTGGCACTTTTGACGAAATCATGTTGATCAGTAATAAAGGCACCTTAGTGCGAACGCCTGCTGAAGGCGTATCAATTATTGGTCGTAACACTCAAGGTGTGACTATCATCCGTACAGCTGAAGACGAGAAAGTTGTTGGTTTACAGCGTATTGAAGAGATTCAAACTGAAGAGTTGTTAGACGAAGAAGGCAATGTTATTCCAGTAAGCGATGTTATCGATGCTGAAGTGACCGATGCTGAATCAACTGATGATGTTGAATCAACTGATCCAGACGATGCCAAAACCGGAGCAAACGAACAAGAGTAATTTATTACCCTTGTTGTCAATTTCTCCTCGAACGGGCGCCTTAATGGCGCCCGTTTTATATTACGGAATAAATTTCATCAAAATAGGTAAATAAAGGCCTATTCATCACCCCGTAAAATCCTTATTATTACGGTTAACTTGTTATTGTCTATATTGATTATTTGTCAAAGGAGTTGTTTGTGAGCGCAATTTATAATTTCTGTGCTGGACCGGCCATGTTACCTCAAGCTGTGATGCAAAAAGCACAACAGGAATTAATTGATTGGAATGGCCTAGGCGTCTCCGTGATGGAAATCAGTCATCGCAGTAAAGAGTTTATTGCACTGACCGAGCAAGCAGAGGTCACACTACGCAAGTTGATGAACATCCCTAAAAACTATCATGTGTTATTTATGCATGGTGGTGGCCGCGGCCAATTTTCTAACGTAGTGAATAACTTCTTGGGTGATAACGGTCGGGCGCTTTATTTAGTCAGTGGTCAATGGTCGTCGTCAGCGGTGACAGAAGCGCAAAAACTGGTGGGTGAGCAACATATTGACAGCATCAATATTGTTGAACAGATCAATGGTCTTAACCAGGTAACATTACCCGACTTAAGCACAATCAAGAAAGACTATCGTTATGTGCATTATTGCTCAAACGAAACCGTTGATGGCATCGAAATTTTTGAAGAGTTAACGAGCCCTTGGCCCATCGTTGCTGATTTATCATCAACCATCATGTCCCATGAAATTGATGTCAGCAAATACGGACTCATTTATGCTGGCGCGCAAAAGAACATTGGCCCATCTGGCTTGTCGATTGTGATCGTGCGTGACGATATGCTTAAACTTCCAAGCCTACCGCAGTCATCAATAATGGATTATCGCGTGGCGGTTGAATATGGCTCAATGTTTAATACCCCACCAACGTTTGCTTGGTATTTAGCCTCTGAAGTGTTTGCCTGGTTAGCGGCTAATGGTGGTGTGAGTGCGATGGCTCAATTGAACCAACAAAAAGCGGCGTTACTGTATCATTGTATCGACAATAATCCGTTTTATAAAAACGGCGTCGCACTTAATAACCGCTCACGTATGAACGTGACCTTCCAATTAGTGAATGATGCGTTAAACAGTGAGTTTTTAGTTCAAGCAGAGCAGGTAGGATTAATGGCATTAAAAGGTCATCGTAACGTAGGCGGTATGCGTGCCAGTATTTATAACGCCATGCCGCTAGCCGGCGTGCAAGCCCTGGTTGACTTTATGAATAACTTTGCTGTAAAGCACCATCAAGCCTAACTAACCTTAACCTTGGTTCAGCAATAAAAAAGCGAATGCCGACCAGCATTCGCTTTTTTATGTGGAGAATAAATGACGTGTTGATTAGATGTATAGCAACTTCAGTTAAACACTATTGATAAGTAGGCTTGAGTTTGCAGCGCAGTAAAGTATGACCCAGGCCGATGTTGTCGATGTCTTGATCAACATACAGTCCAGCTTCAATGATCATGTTAAGCATATCTTTACTGTGGTACATCCGACTATTTCCATTGGCAATAGCAGTAAAATACAAAGACGTTGCGTTAACACAATAGGCACCAGCTTCATGGGGTTGCCTGTCCCAATATGTCTCTAAAATACAAAGTTCACTATCAGGTTTCATCGCTGCCACAGTGCGCTTAAGAATAATCCTTATTTGTTGTTTAGAAAAACAATCTAAAAATTGACTCATCCAATATAAATCACCCTCTTGGCAAAAAGGCTTTTCGCTATCGAGTAAATCTGTTTCAAAGGGATGAACGCGATCTGCAACCAACTGTGTTTGTGCATTTTTCATTGCCACAACAAGTTGCCCCGGTAAATCCATAATAGTGACGTGGACGTTTTTATTATAATGGGTGCAGGCAAATGCCCATTTACCGGTATTGCCACCCACATCAATAATATGCGCCGGCTGTGACTTGAATATTAATGGTAATAGGCTGTCAAAAGCATGATCTGAATAGTAATGATCAAACTCAAACCAGCTTTTTTTAGTTTGTTCTGGTAGTTGGCTTAAGCCCGGGTAAATAGTGTCCCAATCGCCAAAGTGTTTAAGCCCTATTGCTTTGCCTTGCTTAAGTGAATCTTCAAGATCAAACAAGCCTTGATAACAAACATCATGGATGAAGTTTAGATTTTTTGCGGCCATATCATCATGAAGTAAAAAATAGCCAGTTTTATCGAGGCGGTAACGATCATCTTTACACCAAAAAATGCCCATGCTTAATCCCATATCAAGCAAGACATGAATGGCATATTCAGACAACTCGGAATCTTGGGTAAGTTGAACTAGGCTAATGCCTTTTTCACCCACTTCATCCACTTTGGTGAGTAAATCAAATTGACTTAAGCAACGTGCGACTTGAAAGCTTACCGGTGCAAACGCTATTTTTTGTGCTTCAAACTTAGCATCAAAAGCGGACATTTTTTTGGGAGATTGATAAAAAGACATTGGTGGGGTTAACTCAACGAAGGCGGTGATATTAGTTCAATTCTATCAAAGTCATGTGAATAACGTTTTGAGCTACTTCTAATTTTTGTTTTGTGACAAGTTCACAACCGTAATAATGATTTATCGAGCCCCCTCAAGGTTAAAGGTTAACATTGACCGCTCCGGCAAACAGACTTCATCTATGCTGAACGTTTTTACTGGACAGGGTGTTTTTTTGCATTCACAACATCAAACATTACAGATCTTTTCTACTGCTGACTCGGTACTTTTATGGGTAAAACCTTCCCTTATGAAAAAAAGAGCGGTGGTTAGTTCGCTCCAATAAAAGGGAAGGTATGATGGACTTAGCCCACCTAGCTTATTTATCTCGTCATTCTCATTTAGCTCAGTAAGCCGAACACAATGGCGGTCATTGACAGTAACCCCGTAATGACGACGAAGATGTTGCTCACTCGTCCACGGTAGGCTTTCAGAGCCGGCACCTTATGTATTGCATACATTGGCATAATATACAAAATAGCAGCAATAACGGGGCCACCAAGCGCCTCGATCATGCCAAGTATACTTGGGTTGATAATCGCCACGGCCCAAGTAGTAATAAACATAAATCCTAAGATAAATTTATCCAATTTGTGACTGTTTTCTGGCTTGCCGCTATTGGGTAATTGCTTAGTAATAATGCCTTTTAAGCCTTCGGTAGCCCCCATATAGTGGCCGAAGAAAGATGAAATAATGGCGATGAAAGCAATCACAGGTGCAACATAGCTGATAAAACCACTTTCATGAACGTTGGCAAGATAAGACAGGATCGGTAGGTTATCGGCTTTTGCTTCTAACAATTGCACCGGTGTTAAGGACAATACACAGGAGAATACGAACAACATCACGAATCCCACTAGCATGATGGTCGTATTGCGTAGTATGACATCGGCCTTGTGGGAGGCATTGGCGCCGTGTTCTTTTTTGAGCGAAACCGAGAACTGGGAGATAGCAGGCGAGTGGTTAAAGGCAAACACAAGCACTGGAATAGTTAACCAGACGGTACCAAGAAAGTTAGTGGCCGAAGGCACAACCATAAGAGCATCAAACTTCCAGTCTGGTATTAAATACAATGACATGAAAGCGAGGATTGCGACTAGGGGATAGACCAATATCCGCGTTACAGAGAGCATAAATTTTTCACCTGCGACCATCACAGACATCATGCATAAGATCAGCATGCCCGAAAGTAGCCAACGCGGAATAGCACTTATTTTATCGATAATTTGCACACCAGCATCTGTTAATGCTGGCGCACCGTCCTGCAACATTCTTGGGACTTCGGTAAATATGCCTAATTGATTAATAATGAAACTGTCGACGGTATTAGTGATCCCAACGCCATAGATTAACACAATGGGATAAATGGCTAAAAAATACAGTAAGGTAATGGCTTTACCCGCCCCAATACCAAAATGTTCTTCTACTACCTGAGTGATGTCACTGTCAGCAATGGCGGATGAACATAGAAAACGGGATAGACCACGGTGAGCAAGATAGGTCATAGGGCCAATCATTAGCACCATTAAGACCAATGGCCAAAAGCCACCCATTCCCGCATTGATAGGTAAAAATAAAATTCCGGCACCGACGGCCGTGCCAAACAAGCTCAACATCCAGGTTGTATCCTGACGTGACCAGCCTGTATCTGAAACAACGACAGACTCGGGGATCTCTTGTGCACTTATGGCTTCATTTTGCATAGCTGATTCACCTTGACAACATGTTAAATTCTGCGTCAGGGTACATATTCCTATGGGATATTAGATATTTACACAGGCATAATATAATAATGTTTAAATATTGGGATCTATATCCCGATGAGGGAACATTAAATACGACAAGCAGCTTCAATTCATCTACAACCATCACCTACAGATTTAACCGTGCCGTCACCTAAGCACTGCATCCAAAAATATCCATAATGATTATTATCGGCATTTGGAAGTCATTCATCTCAACTCGGGATAATAAACGTTTATCAAAAAGCCCTTTATTTGGCGATTGAAGTTATCTTGATTTACTATAGGCCAGCGATTGACGCCGCTATGAATACGAGAATACGCCTTGTGAGCAACATAATTGGCAAGCTTGATATTGATGATTTGAAAAGCTATTGATACCTATCAGTTAATCCTATCTCTTATGCCAAGTTATGGTTAACTAATCGATGATGAGTTAACCATAACGAAATATTTGTAAACGCTGCCTACGCTGCCTACATTCGATAACATATACATTCGATAACATAAATTGCCTATGTTTGGATTTATTTGTCATCAGCTGAACGGGTTAACATCTAGGTCTGTAAGCGATCCTTGGCAAGTCTATTTGAGTAAACTGAGCAACAAAAAGGTCGCAATAAGCGACCTTTTTATTGATTTTTTCTACTTATACTAACGCTTATCAAAATGGGTTTTTGTTATAATACTGCCGCAATAGATTTAGCTAAATAATCAACATTGGTTTGGCTAATACCGGCAATACTGATCCGGCTTGAGCCGACCATGTACACACTGTATTGCTGTTTAAGTATGGCCACTTGTTCAGGGTTAACCCCTAAGAATGAAAACATGCCTTTTTGACGGGCGATAAAACTAAAGTCGCGGTCAACACCATTGGCGGCTAATTGTTCAACCAACATAGTACGGTTGCCGTTAATACGGTCGCGCATCACTTTGAGCTCAGCTAACCATTGCTGTTTAAGCGCTGGCGAGCCTAAGATGGTTTCAACAATCGCCGCGCCATGGGCTGGGGGCATTGAGTAAATACAGCGAATAACATATAACATTACCGACAGTGCCACGTTAGCCGTTGTACTGTCTTTAGCGACAATGGAACAGGCACCAATACGCTCACGGTACAAACCGAAGTTTTTTGAGCAAGAGCTGCATAAAATCATGCTTTCTACTGCCACAGCCATTTGGCGCACGCCGTAGGCATCTTCATCTACGCCGTCACCAAAGCCTTGGTAAGCCATGTCAATTAATGGCGTAAAACCTTGCTTAGCCGTAACCTTAACCACTTCATCCCATTGATCGGTGCTTAAATCCATGCCGCTTGGGTTATGACAGCATGCATGAAATAACACCACGTCATCTTTATCTATGGTGTTTAACGTCGCTAGCATTTGATCAAATTTAAGTGTTTTGTTGTCGTAGTCATAGTATGGGTAGGTTTTAACTGTAATGCCTGCGGCTTCAAATAAACCCGTGTGGTTTGCCCATGTTGGGTCGCTTACCCATAACACTGCATTAGGATTACAACGCTTAATAAAGTCAGCTGCCACGCGCAGGGCACCTGTTCCGCCTGGCGTCGACACAGTGCGAACGCGATCGGCCAGTAATACACTGTGGCTGGCACCGAAGGCTAATTCGCCCATGAGTTTATTAAATGGTGCTGAGCCTGTTGGACCTATGTACACTTTTGTTGTTTCGGTGTCTAAACGGATTTTTTCGGCAACTTTTACGCAATCTAAAATAGGTGTGTGGCCAACAGGGTCTTTATAAACACCCACACCTAAATCGACTTTATTGGGATGCTTGTCTGCGCGATATTGTGTCAATAGGCCTAAAATCGGATCGGCTGGCATCGCGGTTAATGAATTAAACATGGATTGACCTTCTTATTGTAAAGTTACACGCATTAAATCGAAACAAGATACAGGATCTTGGCTTTAGCATAACGTGAATTATACCAATAAAGAACTGCTAAATCAGCCTTATTAGGTCTAACATTGCTAACCCCTAATCAATCTGGGCAACTAAATCAGACCGTCATTAATGCTCTGAACTGTGCAGATTTGTCGAGAAAAACCTAACTAAAGTTAAAAAATTTCAACTTGAGCATAAAAGTCACCTAAAACATAAAATAACGGTTGAATCCTTGGCGACAATCAGTAACGTAAGCACTATGAAACATTATGTAGTCGATTACTGAGGTTGTTGAGCTGTCGAAGCACCTTTACTCCAATAGATGTTGCAGCGTTTGAGGCCATTTTCTATAAGGCGGAGCTATGACGTGTTGTTCTAGAGGTGTAACGCTAACGCAGAAAAAAGAAGCCACTGACACTGCCCAGGTTCGGCTAAATGGGTTTGCTTATTTGTAAGCGAGAAGTTTATAAGCGAGAAGTTTGTTGCAAGGTATTAGCGTAGAATGACTAAGCATCACACCTTACGCAGCATTCTTATATACGCGTTAACCCGTTTATCCCGAACGAATTGGACTGCCAAAGATTAAATTGATCCTACCAAACTGTATCGAAACATTGCCTTTTACATCAGCCTAAGTTCACGAGGTGATGTAAGGCTTATTTTATCCGGTGAAGCCTTTTACTCATCTGTCGGTCTGTAGACGTTCAATGAGTGCAACACAAAGAAGAGTATTAATGAAACAACTGCGTCTTGACCATATTACCCGCATGAATGGCGAAATTAACATTCCTGGCTCAAAAAGTATTTCAAATCGTGCCTTGCTATTAGCCACGTTGGCCAAAGGCACGACTACGCTAACGAACTTACTCGATTCTGATGATATCCGTTATATGTTGGCGTCGTTAAAACAACTTGGGGTAAATTATCGTCTATCGAATAACAATACCGTTTGTGAGCTCGAGGGTATGGGATCGCCACTGAATAGTGAACAAGCTCAAAGCCTGTTTCTTGGTAATGCAGGCACTGCCATGCGTCCGTTGTGTGCGGCATTAACCTTAGGTCATGGCGAATTTACCTTAACCGGTGAGCCTCGAATGGAAGAACGTCCTATTGGTGATTTAGTTGATGCGTTACGTCAACTTGGCGCCGATGTGACTTATCTTAAAAACGATGGTTTTCCGCCATTAACCATCAAGGCTAAAGGATTAAACGGCGGTGATGTTGAGATTGCGGGTAACTTATCAAGTCAATTCTTAACTGCGCTACTGATGGTGGCACCACTGACCAAAGACAGTGTGAACATTACCATTAAAGGTGAGCTTGTTTCTAAGCCTTATATTGATATTACTATTTCGTTGATGGCCAAGTTTGGTGTCAAGGTGATTAATCATGATTACGCCCGTTTTGAAATTCCATCAGGACAACAATACGTGTCGCCTGGCAAAGTCTTAGTTGAAGGCGATGCCTCATCCGCGTCTTACTTTTTAGCTGCTGGCGCGATCCAAGGTGGTGAAGTTAAAGTAACTGGCGTTGGCCGTTTAAGTATTCAGGGTGATGTTAAGTTTGCCGATGTATTAGCTGAAATGGGCGCAGATATAGAGTGGGGCGATGATTACATTATTGTCCGTCAATCGACCTTAACGGGTATCGACATGGACATGAACCACATTCCTGATGCGGCGATGACCATTGCAACCGCAGCCTTGTTTGCTAAAGGCGTTACCTCTATTCGCAACATTTATAACTGGCGAATTAAAGAAACTGATCGTTTAGCCGCCATGGCAACTGAGTTACGTAAAGTGGGTGCAACGGTTGATGAAGGTCATGATTATATTACCATTACGCCGCCAGCTGTATTAAATACCGCTGCGATTGATACCTATAACGATCATCGTATGGCGATGTGTTTTTCAATATTGGCCTTTGCCGATTGTGGTATCACCATTAACGATCCAGACTGCACATCAAAAACATTCCCGGATTATTTTGCGCAATTTGCACAACTGGCAAAATAACACCACTTCGACAGATTAAAACACGGCCTTTAACACCATTAAAGGTCGATCTTGGTTTTAATAACCGAAAATTCATCAGTAATTAACATTTATTTGTTATACAATTCGCGCGCTTATTTTGATGAACCCTCGTATGTTTTCAGGGAAGATAGATTATTTTCGGAGCAAATTATGTCAGAACGATCTCCAGTGATCACAGTTGATGGCCCTAGCGGCGCAGGAAAAGGGACAATATGTCAATTATTGGCACAGCATTTAGGATGGCATTTATTAGACAGTGGTGCGATTTATCGTGTTTTAGCCTTAGCCGCTATTCATCATGATGTTGAGCTAGAAAACGAAGAAGCACTGACCTTATTGGCTGCACACCTTGATGTCCAATTTTTAACGGGCAGCCAGACTGATGCCATTAAAGTTGTCCTCGAAGGCGAAGACGTTACCACGACCATTCGCTCACCAGAATGCTCAAATGCTGCCTCTAAAGTGGCGGCATTACCGCGTGTACGTGAGGCATTATTACGTCGCCAACGGGCTTTTTGTGCCGCCCCAGGTCTCGTCGCCGACGGACGCGACATGGGTACCGTGGTCTTTTCTAAAGCACCAGTAAAAATATTTTTAACTGCGTCTGCTGAAGAACGGGCGCAAAGACGCTATAATCAGTTGCAGGACAAAGGCTTCGATGTTAAAATCGACCGCCTTTTAGCTGAAATTATCGAGCGAGACGACCGTGATACCAATCGCGCCGCTGCGCCTTTAGTCCCAGCTAATGATGCACTTGTTATTGATACAAGCGGCATAGGCATAGAAGATGTATTGAAGCAGGTGCTTGAATACGTTAGACAAAAAATTACTGTCACGTAACCGAATCCTCGTTTATTGTGCAGTAGGTGTTTGTGTTAAGGATGACACGAATAATATTACTAGACTCCACATCTAGGATGGATGGTGGTTTTATATAATGAAGTAACCTAAAACATGACTGAATCTTTTGCTGATCTATTTGAACAATCCCTTGAAACTTTAGAGTTCCGTCCAGGTTCTATCGTTCGTGGCACAGTTGTTGCCATTGAAAACGGTATGGTACTTGTTGACGCCGGCCTTAAGTCTGAAAGTCCAATCAATGCTGACGAATTCAAAAACGCACAAGGCGTTTTAGAAATTCAAGTTGGTGATGAAGTTGACGTAGCCCTTGACTCTGTTGAAGATGGCTTTGGTGAGACTCAATTGTCTCGCGAAAAAGCTAAGCGTCATGAAGCTTGGATCGTTCTAGAAAAAGCGTACGAAGATGCTGAAACTGTAATCGGTATCATCAATGGTAAAGTTAAAGGTGGTTTCACTGTTGAATTAAACGGTATCCGTGCCTTCTTACCAGGTTCTCTAGTTGACGTGCGCCCAGTTCGCGACACCGCTCACTTAGAGTACAAAGAATTAGAATTCAAAGTTATCAAGCTTGATCAGAAGCGCAACAACGTTGTTGTTTCTCGTCGTGCAGTTATCGAATCTGAAAGCAGTGCAGAACGTGATACTCTTCTTGAGAATCTACAAGAAGGTCAAGCTGTTAAAGGTATCGTTAAAAACCTTACTGACTACGGTGCATTCGTAGACTTGGGTGGTGTTGACGGTCTTTTACATATCACAGATATGGCTTGGAAACGTGTTAAGCACCCATCTGAAATCGTTAATGTTGGTGACGAAATCAACGTTAAAGTACTTAAATATGACCGTGAGCGTACTCGCGTATCATTAGGTCTTAAGCAACTTGGCGAAGATCCATGGTTAGAAATCAGCAAACGCTACCCAGAAAGCACACGTCTTACTGGTCGCGTAACTAACTTAACTGACTACGGTTGCTTCGTAGAAATCGAAGAAGGCGTTGAAGGTTTAGTTCACGTTTCTGAAATGGATTGGACTAACAAGAACATTCACCCATCTAAAGTTGTTAACTTAGGTGATGAAGTTGAAGTGTTAGTTTTAGACATTGACGAAGAGCGTCGTCGTATTTCTCTAGGCCTGAAACAGTGTAAAGTTAACCCATGGGATGACTTCGCAACTCGTTACAACAAAGGCGACAAAGTATCTGGTAAGATCAAGTCAATCACTGACTTCGGTATCTTTATCGGTCTTGACGGTGGAATCGATGGTCTTGTTCACTTATCTGATATTTCTTGGAACGGTACTGGCGAAGATGCAGTATCTGAATACAAGAAAGGCGACGAAATCCATGCAGTGGTTCTTTCAGTAGACCCAGAGCGTGAGCGCATCAGCTTAGGTGTTAAGCAAACTGAAGATGATCCATTCAACGCATACTTAGCTGACAAGAAGAAAGGCACCGTAGTTCACGGTACTGTTTCTGCTGTTGACGCAAAAGGTGTTACAGTTGAATTGGCTGAAACAGTTGAAGGTTATATCCGTGTAGCTGACATCTCTTCAGAACGCATCGAAGATGCATCTACTGTATACTCAGTAGGTAATGCAATCGAAGCTAAGTTCATGGGTGTAGATCGTAAGAACCGTTCTATCAGCTTATCTATCAAAGCGAAAGATGAAGCTGAACAGAAAGAAGCGATTGCTACTTTGAACAAGCAAGATGAAGTTGTAATGAGCAGCGCAATGGCTGAAGCTTTCAAAGCGGCTCGTAAGTAATCGAAAATCGTCTGTTGTATGGGGAATTCTTCCCCATTAGGCGACTGTGTTTGGCTTGATAATATGGGATAGCTAAGATGACAAAATCTGAACTTATCGAAAAACTCGCCACTAGGCAGTCGCAACTGTCGGCGAAGGAAGTGGAAAGTGCAATCAAAGAAATGTTGGAGCAAATGGCAACAACATTAGAAACCGGTGATCGTATAGAAATCCGCGGATTTGGTAGTTTTTCACTTCACTATCGTGCACCACGTATGGGTCGTAATCCAAAAACAGGCACATCTGTTGATTTGGAAGGCAAGTATGTACCGCACTTTAAGCCGGGTAAAGAACTGCGTGAACGTGTCGATGTTGTTAATACTTGATTAATGACTGAATAAAAAGCCTCCTTTTGGAGGCTTTTTTATATCTAATGACAGTCAATGCTGGTCAGCCCAGTAAATTTCTTGGATAATCATTATATTGATACACCTTCATGGAGAATAGCGTGAGATCATTTATTGTTGTTGTACTCGTTGGATTGTTGTTTGTTTTAGCTTTATTATTTGGTGCTAAAAATGAACAAGTCGTCACCTTAAGTTACTTTATTGCTGAAGGGCAATATCGTTTGCCTATAGTACTTGCCGTGGTCTTTTTCTGCGGGTTTATTCTCAGCTGGATATTTGCAAGCTACCACATCATTAAGCTAAAACTTGCGTTGCGTAAAAGTAACAAAGCCCTTAAAAAGTTCACCGCTGTAGAGGCAACCAGTGTTGCTTTAACGCCTAAGGATCAAACCGTCTAGTATGCTAGAAATCTTGTTCTTGTTATTGCCTATCGCTGCCGGTTACGGATGGTACATGGGACGACGCAGTATTCGTCATAGCGATAGCCAGCAGAGTAAAAAGTTAAGCCGAGATTATTTTACTGGGTTTAACTTTTTACTGTCTAACGAGTCTGATAAAGCGGTTGATTTATTTATCAGCATGCTTGATGTTGACGATGAAACCATCGACACCCATTTATCGTTAGGTTCGTTATTTCGTAAACGGGGTGAAGTAGACCGTTCAATACGTATCCATCAGAACTTGATTGCCAGGCCCAGCTTGACCAACGAGCAACGTGACATCGCGATGATGGAGTTAGGTAAAGATTATATGGCCGCTGGGTTTTATGACCGCGCCGAAGAAATCTTTAGCAACTTAGTCAGTCAAGATGACCACAGTGAAGAATCAGAAACACAACTTCTGTTAATCTACCAAGTGACTAAAGAGTGGCAAAAGGCCATCGATATCACTAAGCGTCTACCTCGAAAACGCCAACAAGTGCTTAAACACACCACGGCACATTTTTATTGTCAATTAGCTGATGAAGCCAATAACGAAGCTGACAAAATCAAAAAATTGCAGCAAGCGATTAAACAAGACGCTAAATGCGGTCGGGCTTGGTTAACCTTAGCTAAAATTTATCTTGATGCAGGCCAGTATGAGTTATGCAAGCAGGCGATCCAACAGCTGAAATTGGCCGATATTGATTTATTTGCTGATGCCGTTTCAATTGCAAAGCAAGTGTATCGAGACACCCAAGATCCAGAAGGTTTTAACGAACTGCTTGCTGAGGCCATTGCCGACGGCGCAGGTGCCAGTGTGGTTATCGCACTAGCCGAGCACAAAATAAGCCTTAATCAACATCAAAGTGCTGAAACCATGATGCTCGATAACTTATATCATCATCCGACCATGAAAGGGTTTCAGCATTTAATGCAATTGCACATTAAACAAGCTGAAGATGGCCAAGCGAAACAAAGTTTATCTATGCTCGAACAGCTTGTTGAACAACAAATTAAATTCCGTCCTAGTTACCGCTGTATTGCCTGCGGTTTCCCCTCTCACGGTTTATATTGGCATTGTCCATCATGTAAACAGTGGGGCAGCATCAAACGGATCAAAGGGCTCGACGGTGAATAATTTCATCATTACAATTTAGATACCCTATAATAAAGGCATTAAAATAAGCTATGGCCGCTGGAGTTCCAATGACGAAGAAATCAATTGTAGTCGCCCTCGATTATCATAATAAAAATGACGCATTGACCTTTATTGATAAACTTGACCCAGAGATGTGTCGTCTAAAAATCGGCAAAGAGATGTTTACTCTGTTTGGGCCAGATCTGGTTAACGATATCCATAATCGTAACTTCGATTTATTCCTAGATTTGAAATTCCATGATATTCCCAATACGGTGGCAAAAGCCGTTACCGCCGCCGCTGATCTAGGCGTGTGGATGACTAACGTGCACGCCAGCGGAGGGCTTGCCATGATGCAGGCCGCTAAACAAGCTTTGGTGCCATTTGGTCAAGATGCACCATTGTTGATAGCCGTTACCGTATTAACATCAATGTCAGATGAAGATTTAGTCTTACTTGGCATCAATGTCCCTGTATTTGAACATGTATTGCGCTTAGCAAAACTGACTCATCAAGCTGAGTTAGATGGGGTTGTGTGCTCCGCTCAAGAAGCTAAATTGCTTAAATCATCATTTGGACAAGACTTTACCTTAGTGACACCGGGTATTCGACCCGCAGGCAGTGATACTGGTGATCAACAGCGTGTCATGACGCCACAACAAGCTATTACAGCGGGGTCAGATTATCTGGTGATTGGTCGACCAATTACTCAAGCTGTGGATCCATTAGCAGCGCTTAAGGCTATTTATCAATCACTGCATGTTTGATCAGTTCTTGTTGTAAAAGCATCATTGAAAAAGTTATATTTTCTGTCTATGTCGTCAGCAAAATAGACTTATCTACATCAACAAAATCACACAGAAATAAGGGATGACTATGTCTGATAACACAAGGTTTGATAATACTGGGTTTGATTACACAGGTAAAAATGTGGTGGTGGTGGGTGGTACCTCTGGCATTAATCTGCAAGTAGCTATTCAATTTGCAAAAGCCGGCGCGAATGTTGCCGTTGCGAGTCGCAGTCTTGATAAAGTAAACGCTGCGGTTGCGTTACTCAATCAAGCTAATCCCAAAGCGAGTCATTTAGGCGTGAGTTTTGATGTACGTGACAACGATGCGTTAACCATTGGCTTTGATAAAATCGCCGCTACATATGGGCACATTGATGTACTGGTAAGTGGCGCGGCGGGTAATTTCCCAGCCAGTGCAGCAAAGTTATCTAATAATGGTTTTAAATCAGTTATTGATATTGATTTAATTGGCAGTTTTCAAGTATTAAAACAAGCCTATCCACTGTTATCACGTCCCAACGGCAGCATTATTCAAATTTCAGCCCCGCAAGCGTATATCGCGATGCCGTTGCAAGTACATGTTTGCGCCGCCAAAGCCGGAGTCGATATGCTAACCCGCACATTAGCGCTAGAGTGGGGAGTTGAAGGGATCAGAATTAACTCTATTGTACCTGGCCCCATTGAAGATACCGAAGGCTTTAACCGTTTAGCGCCCAGTGATGAATTACAACAACGGGTCGCTAATAGTGTGCCGTTAAAACGCAATGGCAAAGGCCAAGATATTGCCAATGCGGCCTTATTCCTGGCATCTGACATGGCATCATACATCACAGGTGTCGTGTTGCCTGTTGATGGTGGTTGGTCATTAGGTGGCGCCAGCACTGCTATGACTGAATTAGGTGACATGGCCGCGAAGCAAGGTTTATAAAACTCAGCAAAATTAAAGGTAAATAACATGGCCAATGCATTACAAGATCAATTGCTTAAAGCAGGTCTTGCCAGTAAACAAAAAGTTCGTGACGTAAAAACTCAAAAAAAGCGTAATAAAAAATCAAAGATAGATGATGGAAGCGATGCATTAAAGCAACAAATCGCCGAGCAAAAAAATGCTCAAAACCTCAAAGACAAAGCCTTAAATGAGCAGCGTTTTGCTGAGGCATCTGAAAAAGGTCAAGTACGAGGATTGATCACTGAGTTTTCTAAATTCGCTATTACTGTGGGCAAAGATGCCGAGATTAAGTTTAACTTCACCTTAGAAAACAAGATCTATTCCGTTTATATTACCGATAAAATTCAAGCTGATTTACTTAACGGTACCTTAGGCATTGTCCGTCATGAAGAAAAAAGCTACATAGTGCCGCATAAACTGGCAGAACGAGTCAAGTTACTGGTACCACAATGGTGTGGCTATTTATGGGATAAAGCCGCTAAAGATTCAGTAGAGCAGGTGAGTGATGCCGACGATCCATATGCTAACTACGCCATCCCAGATGATTTAATGTGGTAATCATTATACTCAAGACTCCTTAACATGCTCATTTCAGAGCTCCCATAGGGTAACTTAACAAGGCAGTGATTAAAGAGAATGGTTACTGCCTTTTTACTCTCACTATTGCTAGATCCCAAGTCCAAGAGCTTAGGTTATAGAGCTTACATTATAGAACTTGGGTGATAGAAGTGAAGCATCCTCGAAGGACAATGTCCGCCTAAAACCTAGCAGCTCGAAGGTTGCTCTAGCTGCCGAAAGTGGCCTATTCCTAGAATCTTGAACACTGTCACTTCTCGACATGCTGGTTCCTGTATTTCGAGGTTGTTAGGTATAGACTGACAGGGTGTTTATTGCTGCCGACTTTCACTTTAATAATATTAAAATAGTTGTAGCAAAGGCTAGGCAAGTAAACGATGTCTCATTTATAGATTACCCTTTTTTTTATCTTCCCTATTGGCATTTCTGCTTATATTAATTTTTACTGCCATTGGCTTTGCACCAATACTCATTCAGCCACACTAATAACCTGATAATGACAGTCCATACTGAATGGCACTTCAGAGTTGAATTCGGGAGGGTTAACCACTTGATACCAAGAAAGACTTCAATCTGTTCCTAGTGACCATTGATGATGGTTTCTTGCTTAGCTTCAGCCCTAGGGATCACTCATATCTTATAGGTTTTGGTTCATTGTTTGACAGATTTTTGCTCCATTCGTCTAGGTCTATTGGCTATTAACCGTTTTGCTATCACAGCAAACATCGGATAATACAGCGCTTTTTACAAAGAATGCGCATTCCACAACGAATTTCGTCATAGCAGGATCCAGTTTGTTACACCGAGCCAGCGCCATGATGGCCTTGACGTTGAAATACTAAGCAAACCAAAAGTGTTGTATCAGAAAAAAGAAAAGAGCATGGTGAACGATGAACAAAAAAAGAGTGGAACTGGCAGGCAATTGGTGAACTTGAGTTAAATCCAGAGCGGCACAAAGAAGCTACTTAACAATATAGCCAACAACTGTCTTAAAAAACACCGCTAGTTCGGATCATTTTTGTTTTTTCTAAAGTGGCTATTATTTCATCTTTTAACCCTTCTTTGAATTCTACCATTTTCGTTAACCGAAGATCTCTTTAATATTCAATTTGGTCAATGGGTTACGTATCAAATGAATATGATGTCTTATCATCTTCTATAATTATCATTCGTTTGTAGAAATCAAGGTGAATTCTTAACTCAAATATTACATTTGAGTTTTTTCGCTTACATCACAAACTTCGATCGCCTCCTGTGTCAAAATAACGAAGTTATATTTCAAAAAATCATAGAATAATATGAGATGAAAAATATGACGATTTAATAATGGATAGAGAATTTTAAAATTACATAATATTATTTAGGAGGGGGAACAAAATGACAATACTATATTACGATTGCTTTTCAGGAATAAGCGGCGACATGAATCTAGGAGCAATGGTAGATGTAGGAGTCGATTTTGAATATCTAACTGAAATGCTAAATAAATTATCAGTCAAAAATGAATTTTATTTACATAGATCCAGAAAACAAAAAATGGGAATAGAAGGAACAAAGATTGATGTGATTTTAAACAAAGAAAATCATGAACATACTCATCATTCACATGAAGCTGAACATACCCATCATCATTTACATGAAGCTAAACATACCCATCATCATTCACATGAAGCTGAACATACTCATAATAATAATAACGCCGATGATCACCATCATAAACACGAACATAGAAATCTAGAAAGTATCAAGAAAATAATTAATGATGCTCCATATAATAAAAATATAAAGACGTTAAGTATCAATATGTTTATGGAGGTGGCTAAAGCAGAAGCCAAAGTTCATGGTAAAACAATTGAGGAGATTCATTTTCACGAAGTTGGAGCCGTCGACTCAATAGTTGATATTATAGGTGCCGCAATATGTTTTGATTATTTGAATGTTGATAAGATTATTTCATCTTCTGTAGAACTAGGTGGCGGTTTTGTAAAGTGTGCTCATGGGGTTATACCTGTACCGGCACCTGCAACTGTAGAGATTTTAAAAAACACTCCTGTAACATTGGGGAAAGTTAATTTTGAAACAACGACGCCTACAGGCGCAGCAATATTAAAAGCTAATGTAAATGAATTCACAAGCAAATTGAATTTTAATATTATAAAAACAGGATATGGATTAGGGACAAAAGATTTTGATATTCCAAATATACTCAGAGTTTATATTGCAACGGAAATTGAAGGTAAAATCGTTAAATCAAATACTGTCAAAGAAGAAAATAACGATTTTGATATAGAGGAACAAATCATTATCGAAGTTAATATAGATGATATGAATCCTGAGCTATATGAAGCTATTGAAGAAAAGTTATTTGATAACGGTGCCCTAGATGTATATAAAACAAATATATTAATGAAAAATAGACCTGCTATAAAACTTACCGTGTTAACTACAGTCGATCTTCTAAACAAAATAGAAAATATATTATTTATGGAAACCACTACTCTAGGAATTAGAGAGTACCCTGTAAAAAGAAGATGTTGAAAAGAACTTTCGAAAAGTCCAAACTAAATTTGGAGAGGTGGATATTAAAAAGGTCTTTTGAATGGCAAGGTTATTAAAATAAAGCCTGAATATGAAACTTGTAAAGAATTAGCAAAATAAACAACGTTTCTATTTTGGATATATTCAGAGGTATCGAAGTTAATTAAATAAGAGGCAATTATGAATAAAGGTAAAATATATCAAGACGTGTCAGAGTCAATTTGTATGGAGAAGGTTATGAGTGAAAATATATAGAATTAGTTAGTTATTTAAAAGGGTTGAAAAGAGTATTAGTAGCATTTTCAGGTGGTGTAGACAGTACTTTTTGCTAAAAGCAGCTAAAGATGCATTAGGCGATAATGCAGCAGCCGTCACAGTAAATTCACCATACATCCCAAGCTGGGAAATAGAAGAAGCAAAAGAATTTACAGAAAAATGGGAATAAAACATGACTTTATTAAAGTTGGGATTATAGATGAAATAAAAATAATCCTAGCGATAGATGTTATCTATGTAAAAAGCTGTATTTTCTATGATTAAAGAAAAGCTATAAATGAAGGTTTTGATTATGTAATCGATGGAACTAATCTTGATGATATAAAAGATTACCGACACGGAATTAAAGCGTTAAATGAATTAGAAATTGTAAGTCCTCTACTGGAATGTAAAATCACAAAATCTGAAGTTAGAGAAATGTCAAAGGATCTCAGCCTTTTAACTTGGAATAAGCCGGCCGGTGCATGTTTATTGACAAGAATTCCTTTCGATACGAGGCTAGAAATTGATGATATTAACAGGATAGAAAAGCTGAAAAGTATTTAAGAGATAAAGGTATTGCTGCTGTAAGAGTCCGTTCTCATGGAGATCTGGCAAGAATTGAAATAGACCCAACAATAAGAGATCAATTATTTAATACAGATTTTCTAGATGAGATATCAATAAAGTTAAAAGAATATGGGTTTAAGTACGTAACTATAGATGCAGCAGGTTATAAAATGGGAAGTTTAAATAGCTAAGGGTGTTTTAAAATGACTGAAGTTGAAATAAAAATATTGAACGCAATTAAAGATAGTGAATTAAGCGTTGATGATGCTTTTGATAACCTAAAAGAACTTCCATTCAAGGATCTAGGTTTTGCTATGATCGATAATCATAGAGATCAGAGTAGGTTGTCCTGAGGTGATCTACGGTGGTGGTAAGACTACTGAGCAAATAAGAGAAATTATTAAATTTATGCTTACCAAAAATAATATCTTAGCAACGAGAGTAGGCGATGAAGTATATGAAGCTGTAAAAGATCTTGATCCTAGATTAATGTATAACAAATTAGGACGAACTATTACTCTCGAATTAAATGCTATTAAAAGACAGAAGATTATATTGCTATTATATCAGCAGGAACATCCGACATTCCTGTGGTTGAAGAAGCAAAAGAAACAGCTCTTATTCTTGGAAATAACGTAAAAATAATAAATGATGTTGGTGTAGCCGGAATACATAGGCTTTTTTCAAAATTAGATGTTATTAGAAAAGCAAAAGTTATTATAGTTGTTGCAGGTATGGAAGGAGCTCTTGCTAGTGTTATAGGTGGACTTGTAGAGAAACCAATCATTGCTGTTCCGACAAGTGTAGGATACGGAGCCTCACTAAATGGAATAGCTGCACTACTATCAATGCTCAACAGTTGTGCTAGTGGCGTCAGTGTTGTGAATATAGATAATGGATTTGGTGCTGCATATAATGCAAGTATTATCAATAAATTGTAATGTTATTTTAAAATATGTGACGGTGTACTTAACAATACTCACTGCTATAGTTTACAATTTGTCAGTTTAAAAATATTACTTTTTATTTATTAGGAGGATTTACTTATGTTTCAGAAAATAAAAATGCCTTATGCTAAGAAAACTGTAGAGATTTCAATAGAAAAAAAATATCTTCAAGCAGTATTAATACCACAAACTGACGAATTTGATCCAAAAATGACTCAAGAAGAAATTGTTCTAAAATCTTTAGAGAATCCGATTGGCACAAAAAAATTATCAGAATTAGCCGTCGGAAAGAATAAAATTGTATTTGTTACCAGCGATCACACAAGACCACTTCCTAGTAGAGTAACTGTTCCATTGATATTAAAAGAGATAAGGAAAGGTAATCCAGATGCGGAGATAACTATTCTTATTGCTACAGGATTTCATCGACCTACTACTAGAGAAGAATTGATTTATAAAATGGGAGAAGAAGTAGTTGATAATGAAATAATTTGTAATCACATATCAACTAACGATGAAGATCAAGTGTTTATGGGTACTCTGCCTTCTGGAGGTGACCTTTATTTAAATAAATTAGCTATGGAAGCTGATTTATTAATAGCTGAAGGATTTATCGAAGCCCATTTCTTTGCAGGATTTTCAGGTGGAAGAAAAAGTATATTACCAGGCATAGCTTCAGCTAAAACAATAATGTATAACCACAACTCAGAATTTATAAGCAATCCTAAATCTAGAACTGGGAACCTTGAAGATAATCCTATCCATAAAGATATGATATACGCGGCTAAACAATCTAAATGTGCATTTATCCTAAACACTGTAATCAATGGTGAAAAAGATATAATTGGATGTTTTACCGGAGATATAAGTGAAGCACATCTCGTAGGGTGTAAATTTGTTGATGATTTAGCTGCTGTAAAGAAAAATATTGCAGACATTGGCGTAACAACAAATGGCGGCTATCCTCTAGATCAAAATATATATCAAACTGTTAAAGGTCTAACTGCTGCTGAAGCCACTACAAGAGAAGGTGGAGTATTAATCGCACTCTCATCTTGTGTTGATGGACATGGAGGAGAAGGATTTTATAATAGTGTCGCATCAGCAAAAAATGCTAATGAAATTTTGGAAAAAGTAGCTAATATCAAAAAAGAAGATACTCTTCCTGACCAATGGGAATTTCAAATTTTAGCAAGATTATTATCTAAATATACAGTTATAATTGTAACTGATGAATGTGACCCTAAAATAATAACAGATATGCATATGGAGCATGCCTTTACTTTTGATGAAGCTTTGGAAAAAGCGAGATCAATTGTTGGTAAAGAAGCAACAATTACAGTGGTTCCAGATGGCGTCGCTACAATTGTAAAATAAATAGCACTGCTTTATATTTTATATAAACCTCAACATTAATGTTGAGGTTTTTTTATGAGAAAAACAATAAAAAATATATCTACTATCGCAACCGGTTTAATTTTTTCCAAACCCAAACCCAAACCCAAAGCATTAAGAGGTAGGTAGATGATATCACCAACTAACCGCTTATTTTTATTCCAGGATATCAATTTTCTTTTTGAATATAATGATTTAAAAGAATAAAAGGTACGGATGTCGTGCCTTGTATGACTGAGTACATAGGGTAACAGGCATTCCTAGCGGAACAGGTCGTCAAGGATTTAACCAGAAAATCTGTAGACGCAGCACGGGAACCATCATGATTAACTGCAAGATAGCATTCCACTTACCCAGAAGCTGCGTCCGACGTCACGTCAACTACACCTTGTCTTGTCATCAGCGACCAGAATTCAACTAACGACGGCAGGCCTAGGTTGGATTATTTATTGTGGTCCCACATTACATTGGATTCCCCCTTGACTGCAGCCCTGAGCAATTCGAGTAAAGGCATGGCCCGATGCGACAGACTTACGGTCGGTGCGCCGTTATCGTCTTCCTCGTCTTTCATAGATGCTTTTGGCTCTGGCAACTGCTCGAGCGCAGCCTCCAGACACACCAGCGCTGGCTGAACATCTTCTGCATAAAGAGCACTGGGAACCGTACCGCTGTGCCCCATCATTTTAAGCAGCCGAATCGCCACGTCACCAAACATCGTTATGTCCCCGTAGGCAGGACTGGAAAAAGTTACTAGCATAATTGCTTCCTCTCTATTTAGTCGTTCACTTATTGGGATAGCTTCAGCCCTCCAATACTACAATTGGATTACAGCGTCTTTGCGCACCTATTATCCTCTGAAGTTTGACAGTCTTTAATGGACTTGCGACCTAGACAGGTATTAATAGGCTGCTCTTAGCGTTTATGCTGCATCATTGTTGTAAATAGGTAAAGCTATTCATTTTTTGGTGTCACGAGTTAACTCATTTAGGTCTCTATCCTATGACTCATAATGGTTGATGGTATTAGTTTCATTGTTTAACAACGCTTGGCAACGCCGCCTAAATCCATGAGATTTCTACAGGGTTGTAATTGTCTAACTAATGCGTTTTTTGCTTTGCTAACTTGGTAAATTCAATTTTTAAATTGAGGTGTTGTACCCAAAGCTGATACAAGGTTGTGATTAAGCATGGAGGAATTAAACAAATTAAGATAGAGGAATAATAAGGAAATATAATGAAAAACAGATCGGTACCGCTGTGATCGCCAGCGCTATTTGCATGCCAAGCATGGCCAAGCTAGAGCTCGATGTATACATGGGTATCGATTAACACACCACGACACTAGCCAATACTAATTCAACTACAACAAGTACGGATGGGCCGAATATCGAGCCACGATGTACAGGTTTACACAACATTGTTCTTTACTACTATCAAGACGGTAGCCGCGCGGGCACCTGCGTGAGCCGTTTTCTTGCCACCATGCGGCACTTATGTCGTTGCCACTGAACATCAAGATCGAGTACTTGTGTTTGCGCACCGTGCCGTTGTTTCAAGTCTTCTAGTTTTATGCCTGCGCTAAAAATCCTGTCTATGAAGCAAGGCGTAGTTCACCGGACGCTTACACATATTTCGGTGGTGAACGTTCATCAACATGACCGTTAGGTGTTATTCGGTAGGATCATAATTAATCTTGTTCTAATTCGGGATGTACTTGCTTTGCCGTTAACGCAATCACTTGTTGGCAATATGCTAAGTGATGACGAATCGTATCGAGGTATTGTGATGCTTGATAGTCAATTAGATACCAATTACTGGCTTGAGTTTCTGGGTATTGGTTATAAAACAACGACTCGGCCATGATTAAGTCGCTTTGGTTGGCGTAGGTTAACCATTGCACGCTGGGTAAATTACTCAGTGCGGCTAACAATGCATATTGCACATCAAGATTGTCTGGTTGCTCAGTGGTCACTTGCAGGGCTAAACGCTGGGCGACGACAAACTTCGGATCGGTGTTATCGGGCGTTAATACTTGATTTTGACGGCGGCGGACTGCATCACTTAATAACACTTCAAATGGGTTAATTTCAACGGGCTCTGTCGTATTATCGTAAGTAAATGCAGTCGTTGCATCATCTACAAACAATTCTGGCCACTGAATAATATTGCTGGTGAGTTGCAAACCTAAAGCAATACGACGCTCACCTAACCAATTATGCACCATACAAGGTAAATACTCAGAAGAAGGCATTTCTGCGGGTCTTGCTAATGAAGGTAACAAAGACATACGTTGTACATTGACCTGTTTAGCTATCAGCGTCATTAATAAAATAGTCACCAATCCAGAAGAAGGCCAACACTTAAGTTGGGGGTCGAGTATTTCACTCACTTCGGTTAACAATGACACTAATTGATTGTTATCTGGGCTGTTACTGACAACGAAGGCTTGACGTGAGCCTAGATAAGGGCCGTTACAAATATTAATCACCTTATCGGCCTCATGTTGAGTCCCGTTAAAAATGAAAGTATGTCCAATTTGGGCTGGCTGCCAATCACCCATTGAATTGCCTATGACAGTGACCTGCTGATAGTGCTCAGATAAAGCTGATGATGGGCCGTGTTCTTCATTAGGTGTATGCATAAAAGTGCGGTTCACTATTGTTAAATATCAGGGCTGTTTATCTCTCGTGATCGATGCGGTGAGTTAGGTCAACAGATCTTAATCAAATATGGTGCTAATTCTGTGAGCTAAGTGGTAATTGTAACTCATTGGAACCTTATTGGGTTGAGAAACATAAACTATCGGCATTAAGGTTTGGCACGAGTCGACATGGGTCAAATTATGGTTAGATAATTGCTAAAAAGCTTTTCCTTTTGTGACACTTTAGTATAAATTAAAACAACTGTTTTAATTATTCGTTTAAGAGACTCTTATGAACCCATACCAAGCCCCGTTAAAGGACATGCAATTTTTATTGGAACAGGTATTTGATGCACAAGCTACGTGGGAACAGCTTCCTGCTATGGCAGATGCTGTCGACATGGATACCGCACTCGCCATTCTAGATGAAGCCAATAAGATCAGCCGTGATCTGCTTCACCCTTTAAATCGCAGCGGTGATGAGCAAGGAGTGGTTCATAAAGGCAACGACATTATTACCCCTGATGGTTTTAAGGAAGTGTACCAGCAGTTTTCTGAAGGCGGTTGGGTCGGTCTATGTGGTGAGCCTGACTTTGGTGGCATGGGTATGCCCAAAATGCTCGGTGTATTAGTTGATGAAATGGGCTATAGCGCCTGTAACTCATTTACTTTGTACAGTTCACTTACTGCAGGTGCTGCATTGTGTATTAATGCTCATGCAAATGATGAGTTAAAACACACTTATTTACCCAATTTATATACTGGCCAATGGGCTGGTGCAATGGACATGACCGAGTCTCACGCAGGTTCAGATTTACGCGGTATCCGCACCAAAGCAGAACCTCTTGATGATGGCAGCTATTCGATTACCGGCAACAAGATTTTTATTACCGGAGGCGATCAAGATTTAACAGAAAACGTGATCCATTTAGTTTTAGCCAAACTGCCTAATTCAAAAGGTATTTCATTATTTTTAGTGCCTAAAATCAGCGTTAATAGTGACGGTAGTTTAGGTGAAGCAAATGGGGTGACGGTTGGGTCTATCGAACATAAGATGGGTCTTAAAGCGTCTGCTACTTGTGTGATGAACTACGAGAACGCCAAAGGCTTCTTAGTGGGTGAGCCCAATCGCGGTTTAGTGTGTATGTTTACTATGATGAACTACGAGCGTTTAGCGATTGGTTTACAAGGTTTAGGTAACTCGCAAGCGGCTTATCAAATGGCCAGCGATTATGCCAAAGATAGGTTACAAGGCATTGCAGCTGAAGGTTCCGCAACCGGTGCAACGTCAGATGCGATTATCGTCCATGGCGACGTGCGTCGTATGTTACTCACTATTCGTGCGCTGACAGAAGCGGGCCGTGCGTTATCGGTTTATACCGGTAAGCAGTTAGATTTAGCCAAATATGCTAGCGGCGATGTGCAAGCTAAAGCAGCAAAATATGTTGGCTTACTCACTCCGGTATCAAAAGCATTTTTAACAGATCGCGGACTAGATGCCACCATAATGGGCCAGCAAGTATTTGGTGGTCATGGCTATATTCGCGAAACGGGTATCGAGCAGTTTGTACGTGATACCCGCATTGCGCAGATTTATGAAGGCACTAACGGTATTCAAGCGATTGATTTCTTAGGGCGTAAAGTTACCGGTGATAACGTGGCAACCTTGACGCAATTTGCGGCTGAGGTGAATGCCAGTCTTGCAGGCTTAACTCACCCAAGTGTTGAGCATAAAGCCATGGTAAACCAAGTGTTTGATGAGTTACTGACCACAGCTAACTACATTAACGCTAACAAAAAATCACAACCAGCATTAGTTAATGCTTGTGCCGTAGACTTCTTAGATGCCTTTGGTTACGCGGTATACGGTTATTTTTGGTTATTGATGGCTGATAGAGCTTCAAACCATGAAGACCCGTCTTTTGCTGCTCAGAAGCAGTTTGTGGCTGATTTCTATATGGATAAGTTGTTATCAAAAGCTCAATATCATTTATCACAAGTTAATCAGGGTGATAAATCGATTATGGCCATGCCAGCAGAAATGTTCTAACGGTTTTATTTGGATTGTTCAGCTACAAAAAAAGCCTTCATTTGAAGGCTTTTTTTATCAGTGGCGTTATCTCATGGTTCATCATTGTTACAAGCTATGTTGACGCAATCCATCCTGACGCCAACTATGTCAACGTCGGATTGTGTAAATGATGTCGATAAAAATGATGGCTGTGCCGCAATAACTGCTTAGTCATAACGACCTAGCATGACCATCCCGTCATGATTATTAATCTAACCCGAGACTGATTATTCTCTCAAGTTGTGGTTACTTAGTTCGTTTCCAATAAACAAATGCCACGATAGCCACTAACATAATTGCTGGGCTGAGCTGAGCGAAATGATGAAACAAGCCCATGCCACCATGTCCCTCATGTGCCATCGCAATAGTTGGCATAGTGGCAAGGATAAAGGCAATTGATAAATATTTCATGGTGTAGTCCTTCTTTTTTTAAAGTTACTCGGGTTATTAGGTTAGGGTATTTTAATATTACTATTAGCTAAAAACTTACGTGTCCATAACGAGTTGCATTAACATCATGTCCTCACCGTCAATCACTTTGGTGTGATTTGACTGGCAAACGGGGCAAATAATAGTTCGTTCATCGACTTGCGATTGCTGTTGGCATTGATTGCACTGCAAAACTAATGCTTGGATATTGATGATTAATTTTGCCTGGTGACAAATACTGTCTAATTTAAACGTTTCAAACGCTTGAGACAGTAGGGCTGGCTCAACGCCACTTAACACACCAATTTTCAGTTCAACTTGCTCAATCCGTGTGGCTTTATGTTCCAAAGCCAGTGCTTCGCATTGTTCCATTAGTGACATCACAATCGAGTATTCGTGCATTAACAGATCCTTGGCAGTAATTCACCTTGCGGTAAATCTAAATAGCGACTGCTACCCCAAGGCGTCTGCAACACCACTTTGCCAGGATGACTCTCAGTCACTTGGCCGATAATAGCGGCGTGTTTGCAGTGGCCATATCGCTGCATAACTTCAATTGCGCCTTGGGCTATATCCATTGGCAGCGCCATAATAAAGGTGCCCTCATTGGCTAAGTCAAAGGGTTCAAAGCCAAATAACTCACATAAGCCTTTCACTTCGTCACAAATAGGAATGCTGGCTTCCTCGACGTTAATGCCAATCTGCGACGCTTTAGCCCACTCATTTAACACTGCAGATAATCCACCTCGTGTGGCATCACGCATTGCATGCATTTTGATATTGGCAATCAACAGTTGTTCAACAATGGGCCATAAGGTATCGCAGTCACTGCATAAGTCAGACTCAAGCGTTAAGCCATCACGGGCCATTAAAATTGCCGCGCCGTGGCGGCCAATATCCCGAGAAACAATAATGGCGTCGCCCACTTGCAAATTACGTGCTGAAATATCGGGATTTAAAATACGGCCTACGCCAGAGGTGTTAATAAATAGTCCGTCGGCACAGCCTTTAGGCACCACTTTAGTGTCGCCACAGACAATTCGTGCGCCAGACTTATGTAATTCAGCGGCCATGCTATTGACTATGGTGTTGAGGTCATCCAGCGGAAAGCCTTCTTCAATGATAAAACTACAACTTAAGTATTCTGGTTGCGCCGCCATCATGGCTAAATCGTTTACGGTGCCAGCAATCGCTAATTTGCCGATATCGCCACCGGCAAAAAATAACGGTGACACGGTAAACGAGTCGGTAGTAAAAGCAATTTGACCACACATGTTCAATTTGGCCGCGTCTTCTTGCGAGGTCAAAATAGGATTATCAAAGGCTTTAAAAAACAGATCGTGAATGAGTTGATCCATTTCTTTACCGCCACCACCGTGGCTTAGTTGAATTGTTTTTTTAGTTGGCATGACTCACTTCTCCATAGCGGTAATAGGCATTACACGCGCCTTCCGAGCTCACCATACAGCTGCCAAGCGGTGTTTGCGGTGAACAGCCTCTACCAAACACTTTGCAGTCTTTAGGGTTAGCCAATCCACGTAAAATATCGCCACACATACAGGCTTTATGGTCATCGATTTCGGTTGTGGGTAAAATTTTGACATAAATGCGCTCGGCATCGCGATGATGATATTCAGGGCGCAGTGTCAGTGCCGAATTAGCAATAGGACCTAGTCCGCGCCAACGAAAGCTATCACGAACCATAAAATATTTGTCGACGAGTTGTTGAGCGGCTAGGTTGCCCTCATAACTCACGGAGCGACTATATTGATTATCAAGTTCAGCTTTGCCGGCGACTTTTTGGGTCACAATTCGTAAAATAGACTCCATAACATCCACGGGCTCAAACCCTGATACCACCACAGGTGTTTGATATTGATCAACCGTAGATTGATAGATTTTGGCTCCGCTAATCACGCTCACATGCGCCGGACCAATAAACGCGTTCACTTTACTGCGACTATCAGACATCACTGCATCAATGGCAGGTGGCACTAGCACATGGTTAATATGAAATAACAGATTATCAATTTTCAACGCTTCAGCTTGTGCCAATAAGGCGGCGGTCATTGGTGCAGAGGTTTCAAAACCAATGGCAAAGAAAATGACCGTTTTGTCAGGGTTATCTCGGGCAATCGTTAAGGTATCCAATGGATCGTATATTGGCCTAATATCGCAGCCTTTAGCGCGAAACTGCGCCAAGCTGCCCATTGAACCCGGTACTCTGATCATGTCGCCTAAGGTCACTAAAATGGTATCGGCTTGAGAGGCAAGGGTGGCCGCATGGTCAATTCGCTCTTTGGGCATAACGCAAACAGGACAACCAGGACCATGAATAAATTTGATGTTGTCTGGTAATAGTTGTAATAAACCGTACTTCATAATGGTATGGGTATGACCACCACAGACTTCCATAATGTTAATTTGATCGTCGGTTTTGTCGGCTTCTTGAGCAATCAATTGCGCTAAATGACGAATAGTCTGTGGATCACGAAACCCTTGGTAAAAGTCATTAAGCGTAATCATTATTCTGACTCCAATTGCATTTCAGTAATAATTTGTCGATACAACTCCAGGCTTTCCTGGGCATCATTGTGGTCAATTTTATTCATCACAAAGCCAATGTGGATTAATACAAAGTCGCCTAGTTCTAGTGGGTCGCTTATTAAATGGCAACTCACTCGACGTTTAACGCCAAGAGTATCAACTGTCACTGTTGCATCGTCATGAATTTCAAC
Organism: Shewanella sp. Actino-trap-3; assembly: GCF_002836275.1. Taxonomy (NCBI): domain Bacteria; kingdom Pseudomonadati; phylum Pseudomonadota; class Gammaproteobacteria; order Alteromonadales; family Shewanellaceae; genus Shewanella; species Shewanella sp. Actino-trap-3. The sequence continues at coordinate 796,778 of NZ_PJCE01000001.1, forward strand.
TACTTTTGATGGTACGGATAAACACATAACTAATATTCCTTATGTTCATCAAACCATGTGGCCAAGGTGTTCATTGAGTCAGAATCTTTCACTGACACAACTAATAACTCAACATTAGGGTTTAATTTACTTAACTGTGCTTTGGCCTCATCAATACTAAAATCAAAGTAAGGTAGCAGGTCAGACTTAGTGATAACGACTAAATCTGCTCGGCGGAACATTACCGGATACTTCTCAATTTTGTCATCACCTTCCGGCACTGATAACAAAACAATATTTTTATGAGTGCCGACATCGTAACTGGCTGGGCACACAAGATTACCCACATTTTCAACGAAACAAATATCAACATCATCTAAATTGATGTGATGCAGTGCGCCGTGAACCATAAAAGCATCAAGATGACAGGCTGATCCGGTTTGAATTTGATAGGCGTTAATGCCTTTGGCAATTAAGCGGTCGGCGTCGCGTGAGGTTTCAAGATCGCCTTCAATTACGGCATAGCGTGCATCAAGGTATTCATGTAAACATTCTAAAAGACTGGTTTTACCGCTGCCTGGGCTACTCATTAAATTAAAGGCGCTGACCTGATGAGCCGCAAAGTGATCACGATTGTGCTGCGCTTCTATATCATTTTTATCCAATATTTTATGGATAACAGCTAAGGTCTTTTTATCATTAAGCTGAGGATTACTATGAATAGTATGCTCATGATCATGAGTAATTGAACAGCCGCAGTCTTTACACATAATATATTCCTTAACCTTATTTGTTATGATTATTAACTAGTGTCGGTGAAGTGGTTAAAGGATTCTTTGATACACATCAGCTTTTGCAACAAAGACAGAGAACAACACGGTTGTTGAGTAAATAATGTGAGCGGCGCCGCAATTTATTGTTAGTGAACACTCGTAATGTATTCTTCAAGGTGCTTAAGCAGCCTATATGCCTAAGCCATATGATGAATGGCATACCACAATTGACCTAAAGCAATCCCGCCGTCATTAATAGGTATATGACCACTGGGTAAAAATTGCCGTTCACCGCGTCGACAATCATCAATGCACTGGGAGAGTAATGTTTTGTTTTGAAATACACCGCCACAAAACACCTGCGGTAACTGCGGATATTGTTGACCGATGTGATCAAGTTGCTGGCTGATAGCATCAATAAAATGCCAGCATACTTGCTGTTTAATGTAGGGTGTCTGTGAGTGGTTTATCACCAGGTTCACCAATTGAGTAATAAAGTCACTGCTGTGCCATTGAATGGGCTCAGGCTCATTGTGGCTGACGGTGTTGAGCCTTATTGATAAGGGCTGCCGTTTTGGATGATTACTATAGTCATTGGCTGCCGTTTCAATCATCATGCCTGCTTGGCCTTCATACTGTGAACTGCCAATAAAGTCTAACGCGACAGCAAGGGCATCAAATAAGCGCCCAACTGAGCGGCATTCAATGCAATGGCTGTTGTTATGCCATAACTGGTATAAATTAGTGACGGTTTTCTTGCCCAAATTTTGTATTGCGGCAATGGGAAGCGCCAGTACCTGTTGCAGTGTCATCTGTTCAAATAATAATGCCAGCAGGATCCTAACAGGGTGTTTAATGGCTTGTTCACCGCCAATGAGCTTAAATGAACTAAAGTGCGCCACCGTGGTAAAACCGTTAACATCAGCCAGCATCACTTCGCTGCCCCATAAAACGCCGTCATCTCCCAAGCCTGTGCCATCAAAACTGAATCCTAATACTTGATCCGTACGCTGGTGCATTGCCATAACCGACAACACGTGGGCGAAATGATGTTGTATGCCAATACAGTGCGATTGCGGCAAATTATGCTCAGATTGGTAGTTTATAGCCCATTGGGTTGGCGAATATTGAGGATGATTATCATGCACAATATGGCTAGGGTTGAAGTCATACAAACGCTTAAAAGTGGCTAAGCTTTGAGTGAAATAGTGCTGAGCTTCAAGACTGAATAAATCACCAATGTGTGGCGACACAATCAAATTATCGGCAAAGCCAAAGGCAACGGTGTTTTTTTGTTGTGCACCGACTGCCAATACACTGTTTTGACTGTCTGATAGCATGGGTGAGTGAAGATTAATGGTTAGCGGCGCATAGCCGCGGGCCAATCGAATAACTTGAACTTGCTCGTCAATCACTTGCACCACGCTGTCATCACAGGCATTAATAATGGGTCGGTTATGGTCGAGGATCCCATTGACCACATGGCCTAAATGCTGCTCTATCTCAGCGATATTTCCGATAATGGGTTCACCACTGCGATTGGCACTGGTTGCCACAATGGGTTTGTTCAAGCGTTGCATTAATAAATGGTGTAACGGTGTGTAGGGCAAAAACACCCCAAGTCGATCAATACCAGGCGCTAGTAATGGACTCAATTCGATATCACTATGCTGACGTTTTTGCATCAAGGTAATCGGTTTCTCTGGGCTGGTTAATACCAACCATTCTGCTTCAGTGCCACTGACACATAATTGTGCTTGGGCTAAGTTTCTCACCATAATGGCCAATGGTTTGGCCGGACGTTGCTTACGTTGGCGTAGCGCCATAACGGCATTATTATTCGTGGCATCGCACACCAAATGGAAGCCACCTAAGCCTTTAATGGCCACAATTCCGCCACGGTTTATCATCTCAACAGCCTGTTCTAAAGGCATTAACATAGATGAATCATAAAGAAATTCGTCGCTAGCATTGATGGCGCTAAATGATAATTGTGGGCCACAATGTGGACAACTAACCGGTTGGGCATGATAGCGTCGATTGAGCGGGTCGGTATAAGCATCGCGGCAATTATCGCACATGACAAAGTCAGCCATGGCGGTGTTGCATCTGTCATAAGGCAGGGCATTGATAATAGTATAGCGCGGACCGCAATTGGTACAATTAGTAAACGGGTATTGATAGTGGCGATTATGAGGGTCGTTAATGTCATCGAGACAATCTTGGCAAATACTCTTGTCTGCCGAGATGGCCACTTTTGCATGCTCGCCTGCAGAAATATGACTATCGATAATACTAAAACGGTGAAATATGCTTAATTGAGGTTGATGAGTCAGTTCAATAGCATCAATCCGCGCTAATGGCGGTGGCGAATGAGTTAAGGTTTCAATAAACTGCTCAATGATCTCACTGCGTCCCTGCAGCAAAATCGTCACCCCAAGATGATTATTCAGTACGCTACCGACTAAATTTAATTGGTGTGCGAGACGGAACACAAAGGGCCTGAATCCGACCCCTTGTACAATACCTTTAACAATAATGGTAACTTGTTGTGCTGGTTTCATAACAACCCTATCTCATACAAGGATAAGCAACAGCTGATATACTTAAGATAGCTCTTATCCACGACGTTGTTTGAGATATAACCCACCTATTGCGATATTGACACCATCAAAATCCAATAATGGATTGACCACCAGCGGAAAGTTTTTACCAATCCGTAATTGCACTCGATCAGTTAACACTGGGTTGGCAAATTCACTGCCTGCAATAATCAACTGTTTTATGCCAATATTTTGATCTAAATGTTCTATCCAATGGCTTAAGTAGTCAGCGAACGAGTCATGAAATGCAAAGGCTAACTTGGCTAAGTTAGTTTCCCCAGCTAACTTGAAGCTCATTAATGTGCCAAGGGTTTTACACCAATTAAGGCTGCGATGTGCAGCACCTTTGGTGAGTGGGAAATCAATTCGTGGTGCATTGTTGCCATGATGCGACATCGCCAACGCGATAAATTTATCTGCAAGTTCTGTTACCGTGACTCGCTGAGCTGTTTCTACCGGATAGGCGCCAATGATTAGGGTGGCGACCGCCATTAATTGTGACAGTGCCCCATCGTCTGCCTGAATGTGCAGATCCAATAATTGGTTATACTCGGCTGGAAATAACTGTTTAAATTTATCCAACAGACTTTTTTGCGGTGACTCAGACAAAGACTGACAGATCTCATAGCCCGATAACGGTAGCTCAGGCATTTCAAAAAATAAATCGGCCTCACTTTGGCTGTCTAGAGTGACAATTTGGCAAGCGTTTCGTTGGCTGAAATACAATACCGCAGCATGTTTTACAAATTGTGGTTTATTATTTTTTTTAGTGGAATGACATCGTAATAGCGCCGCATTTAACGCACACAAGCTAGTGGATATAGGTGCACTCTCCTCACTTGAATTCTTTGCAGTTGCACTGACTAACCTTGATGATGCCGGCTCGATGGGACTAACTTGCCATGCTATTGATGTTTTGGTGGTGTTAGCCGTAAACGTATGTTGGTCATCTTGGTAATGATTTTTATCGTGTAAGCAGGTCACGTTAGTGGGTAAAGGTATCGCGCCATTGCCTAGGGTGGTAATGGGTAACCAATGTTGATTAATACTCGCCAAACGCAATGGTTTATCGACAAGGGCATCTCGGCTGGTATGTGGATCAATATCGGTAGTGACATGCACCCAATTGATGCCTTTTTGGCGTAACACTTCCGTTAATATCACTAACAAACGATTTTCGGCAAATTGAATTTCATACAGCGGCGCCAATAAACTGGGATGATCGCTACTTGGTCGTACTCTAAGTAATGGTTTTTCGATACTAGATAAGGCCAATACTTGGCTGTCATTAACGATAAAATGGCTATTGAGCGAATTAGGATTACAGATCAATATTCGTGGCCGTTGGTATTGAGCCGCTTGGTTTGCTGGCAATACAGCCTGTGATGATGCTGTGCCTTGAACGTCTGCATTTGGTTGAATTGCAGGCGTTAATATTTTTGCTGGTGGCGTTAACCACAAGGTTAGCCCAAGAATAGGCAAGGGCAGAGATTTATCCGCGAGTAAGCGGTTTGTCATTGTGGTAATGTCAGTCTGAGTTAATGATTTTTCATCACGGCTCAGCTTTTCATGACCCATACAGTGAGAACACTGCAGATTAATATCACCAAAAGAAGACTGTTGATTATCGCCAAATTTAGGTTGGCAATGCTGGCAAAAATACAGCGGCAACCCTGAATAGTTCGATTTAATATCAAACGGCTTATGCAGCCCACTGTGCTGTTCAATGCGTTGAATATGGGTGTCGAGTAGCCAAACGGATAATAAAAAATCATTGGCGATATCATCGGCAAACGCTTCTAATTCGGCTTGTGTGGCAAAGGCTTCAATAAAGTAACGTATATGATCCGTTTTAGGATCGAATACTTTACCAATGCTTATATTAAGCTCACTGCGATCGAGATATTGATTACACAAGTGCTCATACAAGGGCACAGGGCGTTGACATACAAAATCAAATCGAATGTTATGCATCGACATAGCAACCTCGCTTATAGGCATCAGGAATAACTTGATCAATGGTAATATCATTCACAATCTGCAGGCTAAACCCTAAGCTGGTCAAATGAGCTAACAGAGCGCGTTCCATCACCGGAATGGCGGCATGTAAATCTGGAGTGAGTCCCAAAATCATTGGTTCTATGACGGTTGGGGTCACGCCTAATACAAACGTTTGCGGCCTATCACCGACAATGTCCATCATGTTGAGTGTTTGCAGCATTTCCACTTCATGAGCACTACCTTGCCAATCGATTTCTGCAGGGGCGTGATCAAAATCGAAAAAGTACACTTCACCCGGGGCAACACCGACACTATTGACCGTATCGACCACAATTAACTGGTCGTAATGGCTTATCATCGGAATAAGGCCTTGGGCTAAGGTGCCACCATCAACAATATCAACATTGTCTGTTGGGTGGCTTAATTGGTATTTATCTTTGATATAATTGACAAAATGTACGCCGACTCCTTCATCGGCGTACAATACATTGCCTATACCTAACAGCAATATTTTTTTCACAATGATTAACTCACCTTATTTATGATCTTTGTGATAATCATAGCCAGAAACAATTGAATCGACTGAATTATGTTTAAAGCGAATACCTGCCCACACCGCCATATACACATGGATCACCACAAAAATAATGAAGGCCCATGTTAAATAATGATGATAAATCCGCAGTGGCGCTAAACCACCACAAAGAGCCGTTATCCATGCCGATACATCGCCAAGCATTCCGCCTACACCTAAGTGGTACACATTGGCGTAAAGCACTAAGCCTGTGATGCAAATAATCAACGCAACAAACGAAATGGCTACATAGGTCATAAACTGTAATGGCCCGTAAACCCCAGCTTTGTCTAATTTACCCATCCAAAGATAAGATTTTAATTGCGCAATCCAGCTTTTTATACTCAACACATCTTTAAACGAACGTCTTTCGATGTTATTTCGACTAAAGAAAAACAAGTAAAAACGCACAAAGGTAATGCTGGTCAGCAAAAATCCGAAAATGATATGAGCAAACCGGATCCAACCTTGCACCAATACATCTGAGCTAGCAGGCGCCACTAAAAATGGCCACGAGATATAAAACCCAGTGATCACTAATACCAAAATCGACAGCGCACGCAGCCAGTGAAATATTCGAATCGCTGGAGTAAATATCAACTGCCTATTATGGGTTGCAATATGTTCCATACTTTTATCCCTCCTACTCTATTACCTCTGATTAAAACCCATTTGGATCAATTTTAAATTGACCTAAAGTGTGTTTCTTGTAATCCATCACGTGTACTGAACACGCCATACAAGGATCAAAGGAATGAATAATGCGAATGACTTCTAATGGCTTGGTTGGATCTTCAAGTTTCAAACCAATCAACGAGGCTTCATAGGGACCCATTTTACCGTTAGCATCCACAGGGCCTGCATTCCAGGTAGTGGGAACCACAGCTTGGTAGTTTTCAACTTTGCCATCTTTAATGCGGATCCAATGACTTAACGTACCGCGAGGTGCTTCAATCATCGAATAACCTTCATAAACGCGATCTGAATCAATCTCAGGTTTAACGTAAGTTGATTCATCCGACTGCATATTAATCAGTAAGGCATCAAAGGTTTGTAAACTGGCTTGACCGACTAACACGGTTTGTAACATGCGTGCAGCAGTACGACCTAAGGTGGTAAATAGCGCTTCAAGCGGCAAACCAGTGCGAGCTAATAAACCATCTACCGCATTGACCACAGGTTGATTACCGCGCGCATAGTTAACTAATAAGCACGCTAATGGACCCACTTCAATCGGTTCGTCTTGATAACGCGGTGATTTAACCCAGGTGTATTTACCATCACCATCAATAGTCGGCAACTTGCCATACACAGTGTCGCGTTCAATAAAGCCAGTGTAATCAGGAATGGTGGTTCCTTCATACGGATGTTGAGGGCCATCAGCTTTATACCAAGCGTGGGTAACATCTTCTTTAATTAAGCTTGGGTCAATGTCCAATACATTGGCTAAATCGCCGTTTAAAATGACGCCCTGGTTAAATAAATATTCACCATCGGAGGTAATAAAATCTTCACCACTCATGAAGCTGTTAACATTCACGCCACCAAGCACGCTCGGTTCAGTGCCAAACGCTTCGGCCGCCATCACAATATCAGCTTGATAAGCTCGCTCAATAAAGTCTTGAACGATAGCGTGTTTTTGTTTCCACTCTTGTAAACGCGCTGGGCTTAACATGTCACGTACTGAGGTCACGCCGCCCACAACAATAGACTGTGGATGTGGTGATTTACCGCCAAAAATAGCCAACATTTCAGCAGCCACACGTTGTACTTCAAGTGCTTTTAAGTAATGGGATAGTGCAATCAAGTTTTGTTCAGGGCTAAAACGATAAGTACCATTGCCCCAATACGCATTGGCAAAGGGACCCAGTTTTCCGGTTTCAACTAAGCCTTTAACCCGTGCTTGTACGGCTTTAAGTTCACCTTCACCGGCAGCAATCGGCGCATCAGAATATTTCATCGCCACTTGAGCGGCTAGTGCTGGGTCAGCACTCAATGCCGATACCACATCCACCCAATCCAAGCCGTGTAAATGGTAAAAATGCACGATATGGTCATGCATGTATAGCGATGACTGCATAATGCTGCGCAGGTATTTAGCATTAAGAGGGATCTTAACTCCGAGGGCATTTTCTACCGCTTCAGTACCGCAACGATAGTGCGAATAGGTACATACGCCACAAATACGCTGCACAATTAAGCCCACATCCATTGGAGTACGGCCTTTTAAAATAACCTCAATACCGCGCCATAAGGTCGACGAAGACCAAGCTTTAGTAATGACATTATTATCATCAACTTCAACTTCGACACGTAAATGGCCTTCGATGCGGGTGATAGGGTCAATAACGACACGTTTACTCATGATTACTCCTCCAAAGGCTTAACAAAGACGCTAGCAACTGCATGAGCGCCAATACCGACAACGGTCGCGCCTAAAATGACCGCACCAATGGTGTCAGCTGTGGCATCAACGCCATGTAAAAGTTGGCGTCCGAGTGGTTTTTCAAAATCAGCCATATCATCCCAGAAATTCGGTTCAGAACACCCCATACAGCCATGACCAGCTAACACAGGCCAACTCGTGTGATGGTTAAATCGTTCAGTAGGGCAGTTGTTATAGGTATAAGGGCCTTTACAGCCTACTTTGTATAAACAGTAGCCGTCTTTTGCGCCTTGGTCGCCAAATTCTTCCACAAACTCGCCCGCATCAAAGCGGCCACGACGTTCACAGTTATCATGTACACGAGCGCCATAAGCCCATTTAGGACGATTAAACATGTCCAGAGCCGGTAACTTACCGAACATAATGTAATACATTAATGTACCGACAATGTTCTTTTCACTCGGAGGACAACCGCCTAAGTTAATCACCGGCTTATCGACGACTTCGTAAACACCTTTTGCACCAGTGGGATTAGGCGCAGCGGCTTGTATACCACCAAAGGCTGCGCATGTACCTACTGAGATAATGGCCGCGGCGTTTTCAGCCGCTTCTTTAACAATGTGCAAGCCAGTGTGGCCTTTACAACCTACGGTTAAAAAAGTGCCGTTATTGGCAGTGGGGACTGCACCTTCAACCGCCAGTAAATAGCGACCTTTGTAGGTTTCCAGTGCGTGTTCTAAGTTTTCTTCTGCTTGCCAACCGGCGGCTGCCATCAGAGTTTCGTGATATTCGAGCGAGATATGATCGAAAATCAAGGTGTCTAGGTTGGGCGAGTCGCTACGAATTAACGACTCGGAGCAGCCTGTACATTCTGCCAAATGTAACCAAATTAGCGGCACTCTGTCGGCTAATTCAGCTGCTTCGGCAACCAAGTTACTAAAGGGTAGGGGCAAGGCAAACATTGCGGTGACCGAGGCGGTCCATTTAATGAAGTCTCGACGAGTTATCCCGCTATTGGTCATTTTTTGTTCTAATGACACGGGCTGACGTTGGGCAAATTGGCGCAAATAATCAAGGCGTTCTTGGCCTTGCTTATAAAGGGCTGCATGTGTGTCCATGTTGATACCTTATGCTTAAGTTAGCTCAATAGCTAAAAAATAGTTGCAATCTATCGGCATCAATATTAAAACGCGGTTAAAAAACGGCTTTGATGTAAATCAACTTGGGGATATTTACTCACTATAAGTAGGGTCTTAAAGTCAGATTTTTGATGTTGATCATGTTATTTAAGAGAATTCGTGACAAATAGTCTCGGATTTTCATTATATAGAGCCTGTCATCGGGTACTTCTGCGGGTGATAGTGTCGAAATATGATTGTTTCGAGACCATCAAGGTTGGCCAAAAGACGATCTTGCTGCTATGGGGAAACACAACAAATGCGGGGAACACAACAAGCGGGGGAAATTAGAAACAATGAGAGTAAAGATAGAGAGTGCAAATAGACATTCAACGACTCAGACATCACTTAAGCATTTATCCAAAGGAGGCATTTGGATGAACAGGCTAAGGATGAGTTAACGGCTAAGTCTCTGTAATAGAGGTGTTAATTGTGAGGGTGCTAACTTTTAGAATATTTGATGTAAATAAACAGTGACAACAGAATAACCCCGCCACCAATGAGCTTTTGCATTTCAACTACCTCATCAAGAAAGCTGATAGACAGTATTAATGTCCAAATGGGCTCTAAAATCATGATCAGCGAAGCGGTTTCAATTTTAACGCTAAACTGGCCGACAGTTTGGAGCAAATAACGCACACTGGTTGCGATAACCGTTGATACCGCAAACCAAAATAGTACATGACCATTAATCTCAAAACGTTCAGGTGAAACCGCAGCCATAAACACACTGCCTACAATGCCAACCATGAATAATTGTACGCAGATGGATGTTAACGGTTTTATATTGGTCAAGACCCGCTTATTCAACACAAAATGCAATGACAGCAGTGCCGATGATAATAAGAAAAACCACTGGCTATTATCAACTTGCCAGCCAGTTGTGATGGTCAATAACATAATGCCTATACAAGTAATAGGCAGCGATATCCAAAACATGCGGTTAGGTTTTACTCTGAATAATAGCCAAGAAATAAACGGGGCAATAATCATCGCCAAGCTCATGATAAAAGCACCTTCAGACAAAGTACTAGAGATGGTAATTGCGTGAACCCATACTTCAATCGAAGCAGCTAATGCCATGCCAACGCCACCAAGCGCGGCAATTTGCTTAGGCCTGAGTGCAAAAATCTGCTGATAACAAAATGGCAATAAAATGAGACTCGCCATTAAGAAGCGAGCAGCAATAAACACCTCTCCAGGCATCTCTAAAATAACAAGTTTGGAGGATATCCATCCCACAGCAGCAAGCATAGTGGCCAGTAATAAGGATAGTTTGCCGCGCAATGCTTCTGTTTTCATTAAACGGTTAGTTCCAGCTGAGGGATGGGAAAAGGGTCAAGGCTCTTGGTCAGTCGCAATGATACGAGAAAACCAAAAGAGATGTCGTGAGTGATAGACTGCAAATAGGCATGAAGCGATACCAACCTAAGGTTAGAATCGCTCACCGGTTAACCTTAACTTGAGCTGAGGTTATATTAGCTTGGGCTGTATTCGGGGTAATCAGTATACCCGCGTTCACCACCACCAAATAATGTCTCTGGGTTGTGAGACGCTAATGGATAGTTATGCTTAATACGGTTTACCAGATCTGGATTGGAGACAAATGGTCGGCCAAAACCAATCATATCTGCTACACCAGCATCAATGGCCTGAGATCCATTTTCGCCGTTGTAACGTCCCGCATAAATAAGCACACCTTTATAAACGTCGCGAATCGTATCTTTAAATACTGTTGGCGTCTCTGGGGCATCATCCCAATCTACTTCAGCCACATGGATATAGACCACATTAAGGCTATTAAGTAATACAGCCGCGGCAATGTAGGTGTCTATCGGTGTTGCATCAACAGTACCATTTAGCGATGTGAATGGCGCAAGACGAACGCCAACACGATCAGCGCCAATGGCCTGCGTCATTGCGGCAACCACTTCGCCAAGAAAACGCAAACGGTTTTCAATACTGCCGCCATATTCATCGGTACGATTATTCGCTTCAGAATCGATAAACTGGTTAATCAAGTAACCGTTAGCGGCGTGCAGTTCTATGCCATCAAAACCGGCTTCAATCGCATTTAACGCTGCTTGACGATACTCGCCAATCACATGCTCAATGTCAGCTTTGCTCATTTCTCGTGGTATGACAACATCAACAAAACCGGGTTCGTTACCGTTATCAACAAACACTTTTACATTTTCTGCCTTTAGTGCGGAAGACGAAATAGGTTGTTGACCACCGATATTATCAGGGTGAGACACTCGACCAACATGCCAAAGCTGGGCGAAGATAGTGCCATTTTGTGCATGAACCGCTTTAGTGACCTTCTGCCATCCAGCAATTTGTTCTGCAGAATAAATACCTGGCGTCCATGCGTAGCCTTGGCCCATTACTGATATTTGGGTGCCTTCTGTAACAATAAGACCTGCTGATGCTCGTTGAGCATAATATTCAGCCATCATCTCATTGGGGACATTACCCGGTTGGGTTGAGCGCGAGCGCGTCATTGGCGGCATAACAATACGATTGTTTAAAGAGAGTTTACCGAGCTGTATTGGTTGAAATAGTGCATTGTTCATTCTGTATTCCTCTTTACTTGCTAATTTGGATAAGTTCAATTTGGTATCCATCAGGATCGACGATAAAGGCGATGTGGGTTGAGCCACCTTTTACCGGTCCTGGTTCACGGGTTACTTTGCCACCGCGTGCTTTAATGTCATTACAGGCACTATAAATATCCTCTACACCCAGCGCAATATGACCAAAAGCATTACCATGGTCATACTCATTGGTATCCCAGTTATAGGTTAATTCAATTGTGGTGCTGTCTGCTTGAGTGCCATAACCCACAAAAACTAAGGTGTAGCGGTAGTCTTTGTTTTCGGTTCTTTCTAGCACTTTCATACCCAGCACATTGATATAAAACTCAATTGATTTTTCTAGGTCAATGACCCTTAACATAGTGTGTAAAAATTTCATAAATCTCTCTTTAGACCGTCTATTTTGACCGTCACGTTAAAACGCATCACTGATCTCGAAAGGAACAGTATACGTTGTGCGTATTGATGATGAGTTATTGCCGATGGGAACAATATACGCTAAAACAATGAGAACATTAAATTATGATAGTTTATCATTTTAATAATATTTTGTTATTAATTGGCTTCGAACAATGAAATATCAAATGCTTTGCTACAAAAATTTCAAAAATAGTTTTGCCTCAAAAATGATATAAAAACAGAAAACCAACAATGTGATCACCCTCATAGTACAAGTGCAAACTGCCTTTAACATCACTAATAACCTCGAAAAAAACGCTCATTTTTGCGCATTTCCCCACGATAATACACAGTCCCATTAATTAGTTTTTATTAATTAAAACAGGATAGTAGCTTGTTTTTTATTTCTGCAAAAGAGTATTGCGCCAGTTGCGTTGAAGCATCAATGAAGCCGTGATGAAATATTTTGGTCAAATAAACATTGGGAAGCATTATGAAAACCAGATTAACCATTGCTGCGATATTACTTGCAGCTATTTCGATGCCCGTCTTATCGGAGACGGTAAAACAAGAAGTACCGCAAGCCATTCTACCTATGCACGAAACATCCAAGCCGATTACGTTTGATCACTTGCGTCACGCACAAGTGGAATGTACTCAATGCCATCACCAAAACGAACAACGCGCAATGAGCTTTACCTCCTACAAATGTGCAAGCTGTCACTCTACCGCGAAGAAAGACAAGTCTGAAGATAACGCTTACTTCAACATCATTCATGGTCGTAAAGCACTGCCAGGTGATCTTGGAACTCGCTGTATGTCTTGTCATATCAAAGAGCAAAAGACCAGAAGTAAAGACAAGCCTAGCTTAACTGGATGCACAAATTCCGGCTGCCATAAATAATAATTTGAATTGAGGTAATTATGAGTATCGACCGTCGTACATTAATAAAATTTATGGGCATTGCTGCTGCAAGCGCATCAACCACAGTCGCATTTGGTAGTAATGCAAGCAGTGCAGCTCCCGTGTCTACACGCAAACTATTTGAAGAAGTTAAACTAGGCACATTAACCCTAAAAAACAGACTTATCCGTTCTGCTACGTCTCAGTATCGCGCCACTGTCGATGGTGATCCTACTGAAGATTTGATGCGCGTCCATCGCGAACTCGCTCAAGGTGGAGTCAGTCTTATCATCACCGGTCTGACTTACATAATGAAGGACGATCAATATGGCCAAGCGGGTACGGGCTTATATGATGACTCTCAGATCGATTTATATCAAAAAGTGGTCAAAAATGCCCACGATCATGGCGCTAAAATAGCCGTACAGTTAGCAATGGTTGGCCCACAGAGTGACTATCGTATTGACCACCGCGTAGTCTATGGCGCATCTAAAGTGCCACACCCTATTTATGGCACAGTGCCAAATAAAGTCATGACTAAAGATGACATTAAATTTGCCATTCAATCATTTATCGATGCCGCTCTCAGAGCTAAAAAAGCGGGTTTCGATGCCATTGAATTGCACTTTGCTCACAATTATTTGGTTAGCCAATTCCTCTTCCCTTATTACAACGATCGAACCGATGAATACGGTGGCCCAATAGAAAATCGTGCTCGGTTTGCGTTTGAAATTTTAGAAGCCGTTCGTGGCGCTGTCGGTGCTGACTACCCAATTATTGCCAAGGTTCATGGCCGTGATTACTTGGGCAGTCAAGCGGGTGGTAATACTCAAGATGAAAACCTATTTGTCATTAAAGGCTTAGTTAAGCGTGGTATTACGGCATTGGATATCAGTGGCGGTAATAAAGTGCGCGGAATGGGGGAGTTTCATCCTGAGCTTCAGGACGAGAAAGACCAATCCTATTTTGCCGATGATGCTAAATATATCAGCGAACATGTTGATGTTCCAATGATGGTGACTGGGGGCAATCGCTCACCACATCTAATGGAAAAAATTCTCGCAGAAGTTAGCAATATTGAAGCATTTGGTTTTGGTCGAACCATGTTATCTGAGCCTAATCTAGCCAACAACTGGAAACAAGATCCAAACCACAAGCCACGCTGTTTGTCGTGTAACTGGTGTATCGCCAACTATGGCACTCAAAAATCGCAATGTGTTCTCAATGTATCGCGCGCCTATATCCCTGCCGGGCATTAACTATTTAACCAATTTATTGAGTTGGTTTACCTAATTGACCGCATAAAAACTAATAACTCAGTGCGGTCATCAACATTATTGATGGAAATATTAACGATGAACAAAACAAAAATATTTATCCTACTTGCTACCGCAACAATGTTAAGCAGCCCGGCTATCGCTGAAGATAATTATGATATTGGCGGCATGGTGCGCGCAAATTACGTCTATGTGGACTATGACGATGCATCTCAAGATAAACTCGGTGATATGAAATTTGAGGTTGCTGCAATTTCGTTTAACGGCGAAAAAGACGATTTTGGTGTCTCTATGGAATATCGCTTGAGAGCTGATTTTGATGCGATTAAACATGGTTTTGCTTACTACAGCCCTAATGAAAGCACCACGATTAGAGCGGGTATCGCCAAGGTTCCATTTGGTAATATAGGATATATTTCTAATAGTTATTGGCTAAGTTTACAGTATTACGTAGGCTTTGAGGATGACTACGACGCAGGTTTTTCTGTTCAGTACGATGGCGATGGTTACCGCACCGATATGGCTTTCTTCAAAGGAGCTGAAAACTCTGCATCATTAACCAATCGGTTTGCAGCCGATCTTTACACTGGTAATATTAATGGTACCGAGTACACCGCAGAGGAGTCAAATCAAGTTAACTTGCGTCAATCCTTCTTTGTTGACACTTTTGGTATAAAATCTACTATTGGTGCATCGGTTGAGTATGGTCAAATGTACGACAATGCTACCGGTAATAATGACAATCGTTATGCATATGCCGTTCATTATGACGGTACAATGGATGCGTGGAATGTGCAGGCTCAGTACCTGAAATACCAATTTGATACCGCCACATCGGATCAAAATGCCGTGGCAATGAGCGTATGCGGTGGTGCTTATGAGATTGCATCAGAAGCCTCTGCAGTCACCGTCAATGTATCCAGAAAGCTTACCTCTGCTTGGGGTGATTTAAAAATCTACAACGACTTTAACGTATTGATGCCTGAGCAAGACGACTTCGATAATAGCTATCAGAACGTTACCGGTATCAGTGTTGCAAACGGGCCACTCTTTGCCTGGTTCGATTTTATTGTGGGCAAGAACATGCTTTGGTCTTCACGTAGTAATCATGTTGGCTTGCAAGATGCCTTTGGCGATTGGGACAAAAAAGTAAACATCAATCTTGGCTACTACTTCTAAGATAACAGACATAGGCCAATCCATGCGATTGGCCTAATTACTTGATAGGGTAGACATACTCGATAGGTTACACCGATGACAAAAGAAAAGATGTTGAATGAGTACGTAACCTTAGACGAGCTGCGGATTTTATTGGCTGTCTATAATTCAGGTTCTATAAGTTGTGCCTCTGTTGATATTGGTGTCATGCCGTCAACAATCAGCCGCAGCCTGTCGAGATTAGAAATTAAGCTCGGTACATCATTAATAATGCGTAACACCAGAAAGATTGAATTTACTGCGGATGGACTGAAGTTACTCGCCCATGCCAAAGAGATCACCGCATCAGTGAACAACATTGAGGATGAATTTAGATCTAATGGTGCGACGCCATCGGGTACCTTACGGATTAATGGTGCATCACCGGTATTAGTTCACCTCATCAGCCCCATTCTAAAGAAGTATTTAACCCAATATCCACAGGTCAATATTGAGTTACAAAACAACGAAGAGATAATTGATATTATCGAGAAGAAAGTAGATATTGCGCTGCGCGTCGCGCCACTGACTGAAAATAGCTATCAAGTTACTCACATAGGCTCGAGTAAACGACGTTTATTGGCCAGCTCAGAGTATCTTCGTCAGTATGGCTTTCCTAACTCAATAGAAGATTTAAACAATCACATATTACTCGGTCTTGAAGGCCCCTCGATCCTTAACACATGGCCGATTGAAGATGGTAAAAGTCAGAACCTTCGGGTTTCTCCCCGTGTTGTAGCTTCTAGTGGTGAAGTGTTAAGAAAAATGACCCTGTCTGGCACCGGTATAGCGTGTATCACTGACTTTATGACCAAAGCAGATCGGAATAGCGGCAAGTTAATTGAGGTATTAAAAGATCAAACAATTGATGAAAAAAGAGAAATCAGTGCGGTGTGCTATCGCGGAACGAGCTCCTCTATCAAGGTGTTATCCTTTATTGAATTTTTGAAAAAGGAGTTACCCAGCCTGCTATAAGCCTTAATATTGATTTGCTGTCAAAGCATTACCAATGCAGCGCGTTACCAGTCAACATTAAGGGTTTGTTGAATTAAGCCGCTATGCGGCTGGGAAAGATAAACAACATCTTGATTGTGTTAATGTCAATATAATGAACTGTCGATTTAATTAATGTTACCAATCTATGCTGGTTAACATACAGACATCATAACAATATCAAGGATAAACAAGTTAAAACAATATCTTATCTATTTAAACCTTTAATGCAAGTCGCGGGCAAACATCAATGCGCATTATCTAATGTTTAGGTGTATATCGGTCAATTTGTTAGTTATTTGCGTAACATAAACATCATCAGCACCATATTTGCGCACTAACAGACGCCCAAATTTCGAACCAAGGTATAAACGCATTGCCCACAAAACAGTTAGTGATTTGCTGTACGGATTGACGGGCTGATTAGAACGGCAGTTGCTCACCGCTAACATCATAAAACTGACCGGTATTGTGAATAGATAAATTGTTAATCACGTTGATAATCCCAAGCGCGGAATCATTAACCTTTACCTGTGCAGAGCTGCCGCCCATATCAGTTTGCACCCAGCCAGGATGAACAGAGACCACCGCGACATTATCATCAACAAGTTCTGTCGATAAATTGATGGCTAGCATATTGGCTGCGGCTTTAGACATTCGGTAACCATACCAATCGACACCTTGAGGTTGTGATAACGATCCCTTAGAAGACGAGATAATCGCTATTTTGCACAAACGTGTTTTATTCAATAGAGTTAGTAAACAATGGGTTAAAAATAATGGCCCGAGCGCATTCACTTTAAAACACATTTCAGCGTCAGCATAATCGATAGCATGGATACTGTGATTATCTCGATCTAAAAAGCCTGCATTATTAACAATTAAATCGAGACTTATATTTTGCTGACGGAGCTTATTCGCTAAGCCATGGATGGTTTCAGGGCTCGTGATATCCATCGATTCAATGGATAATTTGTCAGAAAACTGAGCCTTTAACGAAATAAGATCCGTCTTTGTCGCGTCATCTCTACAGGTCGCTATGACGCTGCAACCGTTGGCAAGATATTGCTCTGTTAACGCTAGACCAATGCCTCTATTCGCACCGGTGATTAATACCACTTCACTATTCATTAAAAACCTCTAAATCGATTGTTTTATCTAATTTTCTGATAACTTCTTCTGATAAATATAGATGTAAAATATTGATAAATATTATCTTGTCGTTGTGCCATTGTGGATGTAAATCGAAATGTTTATTCTGTGCTGCGATAGATAGAGTAATACCAACAATGCGGCAGTATTACGATCAACCACAAAGGCTTAGTGATCATTGTCATGCTCTGCTTGTTCCTCGTATACTTGCTCTGAATTCATAAGCTGGTGGCTGTAAATGGGCGTTCAACATACTTGCGTGAACTACCTTGCTCAAACGACTTGTTCAAACGACTTAGCTCAAATGACCAGCTGCGAAGTAACTACTTGGACGTTGCAGCAATGCTTAATGTATTGAGAGCAGCCGATATTTTGTTAATAACCTTATCGCAGCCGGCAATATTATGACGCAGTTTAATGTACTTCGGGTTGTTATACGACAGCCAAACCTTGTTATCAGCATCCTCGCTAATCAATACCTTTTGTGGCAAGTCAATTGCGACAAGCTGGTTACACTGCATCAATTGGGTGCCGATGTTAGGATTTCCGAAAATTATCACTTCAGTTGGCCTCAGTGCTAAGTTCACTGCGGCGGCATTTTTTTGATGATCAATTCGGGAAAAAACCGTAAACCCTTTATCTTTTATGATTGTCTCAAACCTATCTGCCGTTTCTTTGGCCGAGTAATGGCTTTCAACAGTGATAAGGCTCTCTAACGCGTAAGCATGAGTCGAAGCGAATAAGACGGCAACGGCTAAGCAAATATTTCTAATCATAAAGTCACCTATTAGGTATGTTTGATGAATAGTGGCACTTCGGCATAAAACGCGGGCACAAGCAGCGTTATAAAAATAGTGATAAATTCTTAGCTAAGCATTTGTTCTACGCGAGCACGATTAATATGAGTTAAGTTATGAGCTAAGTTTCAGGCCACTTTATCAGCGCGGCCCTAATTTAACTGCAGTACCCAAAGTCATTATTTTGGACGAACCATCCATAACGTCCCTGCCAGGAATGGTTTCAGTCGTGGAATAAATCCGCCATGAAAAATTAAATTTAAACCATCGTACTGCGAACAGGCTTAAATAGGCATTCAATTAGTGATACTTAAGTGACCCCCCAATACTGTTGTTTACTCTTTAGGCTATCGCAATAAAGAGTCGTAATGTAGAGACGTAATGAAGAATCGTAATGTATACGATCCATCAAGTGCTGGTGGACGTAATATGCACCAATAAATTAACCTACTAATTATAGATTGGTTTTTATTTAAACAGTTGCACGCAACAATGCGTAAATATGCATTTAAATGAATGGAAGTTAAAAATCTGTGCCGGGTAAGACTTTTATTTTTGCATAAACAAGAATATTTATTCGATTATTATGTGAGGCTAAGCCTTTTGGTTAAGGCGAGTATAGTGCCGTCATTTGGACTGCTCTTTAGACCGCTTTTCGGCATGTTTACGCTATAGACATGGTATGCACATGTTGTAAACTCAGCATGCTTTTTTTGTTTTACTTCGAGGTATGTTTGGCTTCACATCATTCGTTATTAAATCATCAACGTCATTTTGAACGTATAGGGCCTGACTATCGTAATGGCGATTCGGTCAGTTTTCTCGACATCAAGCATACCTTTGGTTTGCAGCATATCCGTGTCGGTAAATGGGTTAACCGAGAAGAGTCTGCGCTTGCGGCAAATCTAATTTTTGACTCGCTAGCCGACTTAGCCAATATTCTAGGCGTGCCGCCTGAACTAATTGGCTTACGTGGCAGTTTACGCTTTGCCTTTGGTCATGGTGGACAAAAGGGGGTTCAGGCACATTATTCACCAGCATATCGTGAGCTAGCCTTAGCTAAAAATGCCGGAGCAGGGGCGTTAGCCCACGAATTTTGGCATGCGTTCGATCATTACATTGCCGACAAAATGTTTATTGATGACAGTCTGTTGAGCCCAGATGCCTACATGAGCGCTGCTAATCGATATGCTTGTGCCACCGATCATTGGCTTGCCGACAAATCGTTAATTGCTCATCCACTTAACCAGCAATTATCCAAATTATTCGAAATCACCTTTTTGAATGCCAGCAGCCAAGAGCCACACGGTTCTTTACTCGATGCTTCCTTACCAGATATATCCTCATCACATGCTTCCTCACCACATGAGTACGTGCGGCGCTCAATCGCATTAGATAAACTGCAACGCAGCCAATATTTCGCAAAACCCACTGAAATGATGGCGCGTGCATTCGAAGCTAGCATTGAAATGTATTCACAGGTCAATGCCAATATAGCCAATCCATACTTAGTTAATAGTACGATTAACTCGCCACTCGCAAAGTCAGGAGGCTATCCAGACGCTGATCACTGCCGTGAAATATATCGAGCCATGCTGGCATATTTTGAACCGTTAGGCTTAGCATTCGATAAACAACATCAGCTATAACCACAAGGCGTTGAATCATATCCATTGACTCGCATTAGCGCAATAACATCAGCGTTAATGCGAAGTACAACGGGTTAATGTATTCATTCAGGACAAAGCACAGCCCAATACGGGTAACACAAAATGCTGACGCCATTAGTTTACATTTTCTCATCGATTTCCAGCTAGCTGTTGTTCCCCCTAAAAGCGCCATACTTATGCTGTCGTATTGGTCTAAACAGATTTTGCGCCAATGTCTATGGGCGTATATACGATTTATGTTTATTAATGCCTATCCTTCAATCTCTGCTCATTATCGACAAATAGCCGTCATCGCTTTTATTAACACCAAGGGGTTATGAATAGAGTCATAAACGGGTAATACCTGCTTATCGGTCTCGAATAACCCATAAACAGCCATTTGTGCACTGCGCACCGAATAC
Organism: Shewanella sp. Actino-trap-3; assembly: GCF_002836275.1. Classification (NCBI taxonomy): domain Bacteria; kingdom Pseudomonadati; phylum Pseudomonadota; class Gammaproteobacteria; order Alteromonadales; family Shewanellaceae; genus Shewanella; species Shewanella sp. Actino-trap-3. The sequence continues at coordinate 817,659 of NZ_PJCE01000001.1, forward strand.
TCTACCGTAAAGACACAATCCTTTGGTACTTCGGCAAACTGACCCAGAAAGGCAAAATTAACCGCCCCCTGAGGCAGCACGTCGGGACGATCCCCTTTTGCACAAGGCATAAAGAGACTATCGATAAATGGCATGGCGACGGGAATACAGTTAATTTTTTGGGCTTCAACTACGGGGTTCATTAAATCCTTAATGCCTAAATGTCCCCATAATTCTTCAAGGATCTCCTGTCCACTACAGTCCGACATTTTTTTATCGACGTAATTGCCTTTTTTATCAGGATATAACCCATATCCCCAAAAAATTTTGACATCACCGGGCTGGTTAGGGAAATGCGGTTGGCGGGCAACAACAATCGACATCAGCCAGTTTGAATCTGTCATCGTCACCAGCCCACCGGTGCCAGCTAAGTTGCCGCTGAAGTTTTCCATATAATCATGAAACGTGCGGTCTTTAAGGGTAACCGTAAAGGAGTACCATTTTTGCAGATCAATATGATCACAAAACACCCCAGGATTGCCAAAGGCACTGTCTTTGTTGGCGATGCTTTCCCATAACATCCAAGAACCCGAAGTGGATTTATCTTTTAATACTGGTGCTTCTGTCCAAGAACCCTGATCAGTACTCTCGGTAATGGAACCGTTAGTAATGAACACATAATCATTAGCACTTAAGGGGATCTGTTGGGCGTTTTTGTCTTTATCTAGTGTATGTATTATGGTCGCTTTTTTGTGGTCTGGCGCAAGCTTAAAATCAATATCAACGACTTGGGACTGCAAATCAAAATTAACCCCTCTTTCTTGTAGGTATCGTTGTAGCGGTATCACGACAGAGTGATATTGATTGTACTGAGTTCGCATGATGCCCTCCAACGTTGGCATCCCATCCAATAAATGGATAAAGCGTTTCATGTAGCGTCTCATCGCGGCCACACTACTCCATTTTTGGAAAGCAAACATAGAGGTCCAGAGGTACCAATAGTTCGTCTCGAAGAAGGAGGCTTCAAACCAATCCTCAATCCGCACATTATTTAAGGTGGCTTCTGATACAAAGGTCAGTTTAAGTAAATCTGCCTGATGTTTTAAAGACAGTCCGAACGATGATAAATCCATCCGTTTGCCCTTTTTCAGCAACCGGGCCTGGGCATGAGAAACATATCGAGCATTAAACTCAAATGTCTCGTCGGTGACAGAAACCGTAGGATCATCATAAGAGGGAATATGTGATAACAAATCCCAGTAGCAGACAAAATGTTGTTCATGCATGCGGCCACCGCGAATAACAAAGCCGTTTTCAGGATCGCCGCAACCGTCCAGAGCACCACCTAAGGTCTCATTTTGCTCTAGAATATGGATATTGTTACCCGCAATAAAGGTATCGTTAATTAAATACACTGCACTGGCAAGAGATGCAATACCGCCTCCAACAAGGTAAATTTTTGAGTTTTGTGGATTGCTATTTTTTTCCTGTTGCATTGCTTAGTACTCCTTAAGATAATTTTCTTGAAGGGCCACCACTATCGAGCATCAGTCATGCCTGCAACAAGGAGTAACCCATTAGCCTGTCACTGTTTGATCACTTGTTAGCTTTACCTGCTAAGTGAACCGTATTAGGTGGATCTTTTTTTCCATTAAGGTTTCTAAACGCTAACCTTATGTGAGCGACAAGACGATAAAATACGATTAGGCAAAGCCATAAAACTTGCTGCTGGTGGCTCGTCTCACCCTATACCAACAATCTCTGCTGATAACATTTTTAAGATGCATTTTCAGATAGATGATGTCAGCTTGGCGCTGTATATAACCCACGACTCCCAATGCTCACCCCATAACGGCCAGAGTGGTCAATATCCAATAACAGCGCATGTACTAATAAGTATAAGAAGAATAAATGTCATTTTTCATAAATTTTAAAATTTAAAATAAAAATAAGCGCTTCCAATTACTTAACCTCGCCATTCACGCGTAATGCGTTAATGCCCTACAAATCATGTCCCGCTTGTCTCCGGCGTAAGGATAGCGATAAGTTTTTTTGCTGGTTTAAATCTGCCATAGTCCTCATTTTTGATTATCTAGCACTGAACTAAATGATCACTGTCATGAGATCGTGCAACTACACATCAAGTTTAGATAATAAAAAAGGCCTAGCTTAATAGCTAGGCCTTGGCGTTTTAGATTGGTAAAGGTATTGAAGCTTATTGCTAACGACCCATAATGAATAGCTTATATCTACCTTGAAGAATACCGTTAATGGCTTGCTTATAACCCATTACTCAACACAAATTATTCAAAACTCATTGCTCAAAATAATTGTTTATAAAGAATGGCCTGTTAGCTAATGGTTTACTGTTTTTTATAAACCACGCCGTCTTTCATCACAAAGGTGACGTTTTCCATTAAGCTGATGTTATCCAGCGGATTGCCGTCTACGGCGATAATGTCGGCCAAGAAACCCGCTTTGATCTGGCCTAAATTATCTTGTTTTAGCAGTGCGGCACTGTTTACCGTCGCGGCCTGCAGGGCTTGAATAGGCGTCATACCAAAGGTCACCATGCGAGAAAACTGTTTACCATTGTCTCCATGGGGATAAATAGCCGCATCTGAACCAAACACCATCTTGGCGCCGGCCTTAACGGCTTTTCTAAAGCTGTCACGCTGGGCTTGTGACACTTGCTTTTCTTTATTGATATTGGCTTCTGGTACGCCATTGGCTGCGCCAAAGGCGAGGGTGTATTCAGTGTTGTAAATATCGCAAGACAAATAAGTGCCCGCTTTCAATGCCATTTTAATGGCTTCATCATCCATAAAACTACAATGTTCAATGCTGTCGATACCCGCGCGTATCGCATCTTTAATGCCGCTAGTACCATGGGCATGGGCGGCGATAACAAGGCCACGCAAATGGGCTTCATCCACGGCAGATTTGAGTTCTTCATAAGTCATCTGCTGGGCGCCAACTTGGGTGCCTTTAGAAAATACCCCGCCAGTGGCACAGACTTTAATCGCATTGGCACCATATTTAATGTTTTCACGTACTTTAGTGCGCACTTCCCAAGGGCCGTCGGCAACACCTTGAGCTTTAGCGTGGGCTTCTGGTGCGGGGAAGTTATCATCGCAATGTCCGCCGGTAATGCCAATTGCATGTCCTACAGCCCAAATGCGTGGCCCAGGAATTTCGCCAGCATCTATTCCATCGCGAGTAGCAATGACGGAATAACCCGATGCGCCTAAGTCTCGCACTGTGGTAAAGCCTGCAAGTAAGGTTTTCTGGGCATTTTTAACCGCTTTAACGGTTTGTCTTGGCACTGAATAATTCATCGACTCTAAAAAGTTATCTTCAGCATCGCCAGATAAATGCACGTGCATATCCATCACCCCAGGCACCAGCGTTTTACCCTTGAGATCGACCAAGTTGTAATCGGCTTTATTGGTGATGTTTGCAGCGGTGGTAACCTTAATTATTTGATTGTCTGATACGATAATTGCAGCATCATTAACACTTTTACCTTTAGCAACGTCGATATAAGCATCGGCTAAGATCAGCGTGTCTTGGGCAATCGCTGGAGACATAAAAGTGGTACCTAAAATTAGGCTAAGGGCGATCTTAATCGCATTAATTTTATTATTTTTTAAAGGCGAGGCCATTTGTAAAAATCCTTTGTTGTTATTGTTAGGCGCGGACATTGTTTACGTTGCATCGTACTAGGAATAGCACTAGGCATAGCCAGCTCTTTCTCTGCTTAAACGTCTGTTTGCACATAGCTTAAAAAGCATACGAGCGATAAATACTCGATTTTACAAAGCATATTAACAACTTGTTAACGTTACACGTAATAATTTGTGTATCAATTTGTATTAGCAGATAGTAATGAAGGGCTGTTTTAGCGTAATTGCACGAGCAATAATGATGATGAATAATGAAGCCATGCTCGAGTTGCTTCATTATAGGTGTCCATCATTTAACCAAAGTCAGACTCGTCCAGTACCTGCTTTAAGCGCGCAAAAGTGTTCATGGTTTCATTGGCCGTCATTGGTGGATAATCAAGGTTATTGGCGTTTAGTTGATATTGGCCATCAGCCAACTTTGTCACTTTTCGCAGTAAATATTGATTGTCTCCTGCAGTATCTTGGATTTCGATTGCCATAATTTGTCCGGTAATCGAACCTGCATTGATGGGTGTAACCCGTTCTAATAACAGTAAATCACCATCACTAATTTGATTCTTACCGCCATTCATAGAGTTGCCACTGGCTGGCGCGATAAAGTAGATGGATGGATCTAATCTACTAAAGCTATCGTTTAATTGTCGCGTCTCAAAGTAGTCATCTGTTGCGGTTTTAAAGTGACCACAAGCGATTTTTAAATCCGGATAAAAGTTGAGTGATGGTTGCGCGTCTTTTGTAACATCTTTGGTAATAGCAACTACAGTATCCTGATTGTTATTAGTCGATTCTGCGGTATTCATTTTGGTTTTGGTTAAGCGCTGGCTATAACGTGCGAGCAGTAATTGGCTCAACTCACTCATACTACGAGTGATGGTTTCAATATCCTCAACAGCAATATCCACATTAGCGTGTAAACAATCATTTTGAACCACAAACCAAGATTGAATATCAGACTTATCCTGTTTACATAAAAACGTAATTGGATTGTCTAACCAATACTTACGCCACTGAGGAGACTGAGCATTAACTTGCTGTAAATCAGCTTTAACATCTTGGGTCCACAATTTAGGATAACGTTTAAATACTTGCCAACTTTTGACACACAGCGAGTCAATACTAGGCGGTGTGCTTAAGCCGTCTAGTTCGATGAAAGCCTCAAGTAAAATGGCTTTAAAGCACTTGCTCATTGTGGCTTTTTCAACCCCTCTACTCAGAAATATCAAATATGGCGTTAACGAAATTAATGTTTTGTCTTCACGTTCTTGGCTTAATACCAGTTCAAACCAACTATCATTTTGCTTGGTCATTTTACTCCAAACATAACCACTGTGATAAAACTCGGTGGCAGTAGGGCGGTGACCTAAATCATCTTTGAGTAATTGGTATTGTTGATCTGCTTTGGTGTAATCAAGTTTTAACTGTTGCCAAAAGTCGACCAATTCGGGATCGATATTGATTAAGCACTTAGAATCGATTTCAGGATTGTTAAGATGCTTAATCGCTTCATTGGCATTCGCTTTTTGTAATAACGCCATTGGACGATTTAAAAAGCTGATGTGATTACCGATGAAATCGATAACCGAGACAAAGGTTTTATTGGTTTCGGGTGATGTGCGTAATCCACGGCCTAACTGTTGTAAGAATAGAATTTTAGATTCAGTCGGACGTAAGATTAAGATAGTGTCTATTGCGGGTAAATCAGTACCTTCATTAAACAAATCGACTGAAAATATCACCTCTATTTCCCCCGAGTTTAATTGGCCAAGCGCTTCGCCGCGTCTAACTTCTGAGCCGCTATGCACCGACACGGCTTTAATACCACGGGTAGAAAACCATTGAGCCATAAAGTCGGCATGAGCTTTAGAGACGCAAAATGCCAAGGTGCGTTGCTGCTTGTGTGTTTGCCAATGACCAAACACGTGTTTAGCGCGCTTTTGTGTAGCAAACTGATTCATTAATTGTTGCGGATCAAACTTACCATTGCGCCATGGCAACTCTCGGTAATCGACCGTTTCGTCTTTAATACCTTGGTAATGAAAAGGTACCAAAATACCCGATTCAATTCCGTCGATTATGTTTTTTTCAAACACCAAATTATTATCACATAACGATAGAATATCAGCTTGATCGGTACGCTCTGGCGTGGCGGTTAAACCGAGTAAAAACTGCGGCGTAAAGTGGTTGAGTAATAACCGATAACTGACGGCGCCAGCATGATGAAACTCATCAACAATGACGTAGTCGAAGTGAGCTTGATCTAGTTTATTAAGATATTCCGGTTTGCCTAATGTTTGAATCGATGCAAATACAATGTCCACATCAATGACTTTGGTTGTCGCATTAAAATGACCGCTCACCATATTAGGCAACAAGGTTTTAAAAGTGCGCTCTGCTTGGAGTAATATTTCTTCGCGGTGGGCGACAAACAACACCTTTTTTGCGTTAAATTGCTGAACATCAAATGCAGCTAACCATGTTTTACCCATGCCCGTGGCTAATACAACCAGTCCCTTGGATTGCTTAGCTAAACGGGTATCCGCTAATGCGATTAAAGCTTCTGCTTGGGCCGAATTAGGTACTGGTTCTTCAGGCTCTGTTTCATGAACAATCGATAAAGGTGGTTTAAATAATTTACGCTTTTGGGCATAGTCGTTGATGAATGCATCGCTAAGATCGATTGCCTGCGAATGATTAAAAATCTGTAAAAACTGTTCACGGATATAGCTAAATTCTTTAGGATCTTGATCCGGTAATAAATCGTGGCGCAAGCACCATTCAAATGCGTGGGTAAATGCCGCTTTACTGATGTTATTTGATCCAATAAAGGCACACCCTATATCTGTCTGTCCTGTTTGTTGCTGGACGAAAATATAGGTTTTCATGTGAAAGCTTTGATGATTTTTGCAGACAAATATTTTGGTTTTAGCGCCGCGAGATTGCAAAATCATTAAATGGCGTAGGGCAACCGGATCGGTAATCAAAAGATAGTCAGAAGTGACAATTGAAATGCTGGCATTGCGCTCTAGCGCATCGGATAAAGCATCAAAAATTAAATCTAGACCCGATTGCTGAATGAACGAAACCGACATTTCAATACTGGTTGCGCGGTTGATTGCTTGTTGTAACTTGGGTAAAAAAGGGTCATCCAAGCCACCGCTGGTTAATACAGGTCCTTCTGCTAACTTCATTGTTGTATCTCTACTTTATTGCTTTGATTAAGATGGCATTGAGCCATTTTTCATTTTCACGATCAGGGCGCACATCTGCGGTCACCCAAGTCTGGTTAATGACTAAATTTGTTTGTTGTAACCATTGCTGCAACCGTGACTCATCAGCATCGGTAAAAAAACGGCCATTATGACTTCGCTCTTGATCGCCATATTTAAACGAGCAATAAAACACGCCACCATCTACCAGTGTATTGGCCAAAATAGCAAAGGTGTTGGGTAGGTCTGTGGCGGCAACATGCAGTAATGAAGCGCAAGCCCAAATGCCAGCAAAGCGTGGTTGCTGCTCAAGCTGCTCAAACTGACAAACACTGACAGACTGGCCAATGTATTTTGAGGCGGCTTTGGCTAATTGGGCACTGGCGTCAATAGCGGTCACATTATAGCCCAAACCAATAAATGCTTTACTGTCACGGCCAGAACCACATCCCGCATCTAATATGCAGCTGCCAGAGGAGAGATGATGTATAAAAGGTTGGTACAATTCACTCATATCTGCATTGACGGTTGATTCAAAAAAGTCTTGTGAATGTTGGTCGTAAAATTCGATGGTGGACATGAATAAGCCTATGATTAATATTGTTTAAGTTTATCTGCAATATTGCGTTTATGATTGTCTCAAGAGTTTACTTTTTGAATTTGGAAGCTTTGTTAGCACCCCCAAATAAGCACTTAATAATCGACTTGCTGAATCACCTTTATAGCCACTTCTCCACGGCCTTTTTTAGACGGTACTCGATGTCCGGTGTCGGCGTTGGTTTTCATTGTTTGAATAAACTGATTCATTTTCGGCCCAATGCTGATGTGCAAAGATCGATTTCTACCGTAGTAATACAGGCGATCAAACTTAAGATTTTCACAAATCCACAGTGCGACTTGCTGCATATCGACTTGTTTGCCGTCATTGATCTCGTTATGGCTGTCGAGCAAGGTGAAGTCGCATGCTGCGCCTAAACGGTCGCAGATAATTTTTTGATTTTGATTGAGTTCATGGGAGCAATGTTGATCAAGCTTTGGCGCAATATGAGGATTGCGATTTTTAGCAATTTTTCTGACCAGCTCTGGTGAGCAAAAACCATAAGTGAGCGCTATTGGCCCGAATTGATCGACGATGGGGTCAAGTATTTGGGTGGCGAGTAAACTGAGGGCGCGCCATGAGTCGGGTTGCAATGGCAGATTTTCAATTTGATGTTCGATAGCCGTTGAACCGCAGTTTATTAACGCTGCGTAGGTAAAATAGCGGCTCGCTTTGCCATTGATATTATAGGTAAACAATCATCATCCATTATCTGTGTTTATTTGGGGTAACAATACCGTGTATTGATTACGCTGACTAGATTGAACTGCTAATCGCGATGATAAACCTATGAAATTGTGATTGAGAATGAACATCATCAACAGTGTGCGGCTGCCATCGCTAAATGCTATAAGCCTGAAAAACGCTGAGTAGAGGCTTGTAACGGATTTATCGATGTGGTCAGTAAAAGAATGAGGTGTTCAAACTCATTTTTGAACATAAAAGGCTTAGCACTAAAGCGTTAGAGGACAACCTATGGGGTTGATGATAGTTGATGATAGTTGTTGCTAGCTATTAATAGTGGGTGTTGATAATCGATCCGGTCGCAATTGGGTTTTTTAGTTCAATTGTTGTGGGGATTTTAGATTATTTCACCTTAATGCAAGATGATAAACCGTTATTTGTTACGAGCTCTAAGGTGTATCGATGCACATGTGCTGCCCGCGGAGGATACGATTGTGATAATCATTTCTTTTATCAAAAATAAACTTTTTCAACATTATTCAATAAGTGATAAAAACTAAATAGCACGCATAATGTAAGCATCGCGATCATGCAATGTGATCAAACTCAATAAGACACCACAAGCAAAGTGTTATAGTAACACACTGAGTTTGTTGGCAATTATTCAATACGATGTTCAGTAAAAATGAATCGATAATTTTCAATGTATTGATGTTAAGCGAATATATGTTAAAGGATTTACGATTAGGCATAGCAATAAGCTTAAGTTTCTTATTGTTTTTGCCCTCCTAAATGCGGTTGCAGCAAATCAAACCAGAGCCTCTGCTAGTGAAATAGCACTTTTGTCAGAGCAGCTAAAAGAATTGGTTGATCAATTTACGATTTAACTATGTTTTATTGATAATGATGCGCGCCTCTGTGATGCGCTTTTTTATCTTTCTTAACCGTTCTTAGTCTGATTGTCTGCAAGTCAATTAGATTAGAGGAAATTGATATTTTTGACCTTATCACCCCGATATCATATTGGATATTGACCACCTTATGGTTGGTTATTGTCGGCATTTGTCTGCTAAAAAATAGACAATTATCAACCCTTGATGGAGCTGTTGGCGGAATGGTTGCCGTTCTCCTTATTATCCTTGGCATTGATGCCGTCAGGGCCATCATTGAAAGTGTCTATTTGGGGTTGTATTTTACCTCACTGTACGGGCTGATCCCAAAAGCTATCAACGAGCTGTTGTCGCAACCCTCTTGGCTCATTATTCCCCAATTAATCAATGTTGCTGCTGGCTTGCTGGTCATCTGGCTTCTCCTCAAGCGTTGGTTACCAAGCGAGCTGGGTGAACGCGAAGAAACCTTGCGCGCTCTTGAGAAAGCGAAAACAGCATCCGTTAATAACGAAAGGTTGTTTACCTCAATTTCTAATTGTGTAACCGACGGCTTTATTTTTGCGGACCCAGACCGCCGAATTATATCGATAAATCAGGGAATGGAACTTTTGTTAGGGTATCGCTCTGATGAGCTTGTTGGGAATACCACATCGATTATTTATGCCAGCAATGAAGAATATGAGCGACAAGGTCGAATGTATTTTAATCTCGCCGCTGGAGAGAAACTCAAACCTTATGAAGCCAACTACCGCCACAAGGACGGCGGGATCGTTGTTGGCGAAACCAGTCGAATTATGATTAAAGATGTTGATGGCCAAATTCAGGGCTATATGGGCTTCATTCGGGATGTCACCGACCGCAACAAGACCGCGATGAAATTACAGGCGAGTGAGGCGATACTGTCCCACCATGTTCAAAATACTCCGCTCGGGTACATTTCATGGGATCAACACTCAAAATGTATTGAGTTGAATAAATCAGCCGAAGCCATATTCGGCTACTCTGCCGATGAAGCTAGGGGGCGTTCGCTATTAGATTTATTGGTGCCTGAAAAAAATAGAAACGATATCAAAAATGTCTGTAAGTCATTGTCAGAAAACAATGATTATTCAATAAACATCAATGAAAACATGACAAAAAATGGTCGGAGCATTATCTGTGAATGGCACAATACACCAATTGTCGGTGACCGCGGTGACGTTATTGGGGTGATGTCATTAATCCAAGATGTTACCGAAAATAAGCGCACCCAAATAGCTTTGGAAGAGACCGAGAAGAAATTTAGGGAGCAAAGCCAACGTTATGCTGAAGTGATTTGGGGCGCCAACATCGGTACCTGGGAATGGAATGTACTAACGGGTAACATTATATTGAACGAACGTTGGGCCGAGATGTTGGGCTACTGCCTTAAAGAGCTTGAACCCATTAGCATCGAAACCTGGAAAAAACTACTACATCCCGATGATGCAAATGATACAAATCAATTGCTAACGCGTTGTTTCAGGAGTGAGACTGAATCTTTAGAATGTGAGTTTCGGATGCAGCACAAAAACGGTAGCTGGGTTTGGATCCTCGATCATGGACGGGTAGTTGAGTGGACAACCGACGGCAAGCCCATGCGAATGTCCGGCACACATCAAGACATCACTAAGAGTAAGCAATCAGAAGACGTACGCAAACTTGCTGCCAGCGTATTTACCTACGCCAGAGAAGGGATCACCATCACCGATACCAACGGTGTCATCATAAACGTTAATGATGCTTTTAGTGCTATCACCGGCTACTCACGCGGTGATGTGATAGGACTAAATCCGCGAATGCTTAAATCGGGACTTCATTTACCAGAGTTCTATAAAGAGATGTGGGCCACGTTGCAACAAAAAGGCTATTGGACGGGGGAGGTCTGGAACAAGCGTAAGAATGGCGAGGTTTATCCGCAGATACTTACCATAAGCTCGGTACTCGATGATATTGGCGTGGTACAAAACTACGTTGCCCTATTCACCGATATTACTGCGATTAAAGAGCATCAGGGACAATTAGAACGTATTGCTCACTATGATATGTTAACAAGCTTACCTAATCGTACATTATTGGCAGACCGTCTAACCCAATCCATGAAGCACAGCCAACGTCAACAGTCATTATTAGTGGTCGCCTTTGTTGATTTGGATAGATTCAAAAAAATTAATGATACCTACGGTCATATCGTTGGTGATGAATTATTAATTGTGGTCTCATCTCGCATGAAGGAAGCCCTACGTAATGAAGATACGCTGGCTCGCATAGGCGGGGATGAGTTTGTCGCTGTGATAGAAAATATACAAACAATGGCGGATTGTGAGCCTATCTTAGAACGACTATTGCTGGCTGCATCGGATCCTGTGGTGGTGGGGGGCGTTAGGTTGGAAGTATCTGCCAGTATTGGTGTCTCAATTTATCCACAAGATGGCGTCGATGCAGACCAACTCATGCGTCATGCCGATCAAGCCATGTATGTTGCAAAGCAACAGGGAAAGAACCGCTATCGCTTGTTTGATTCTGCACATAATACCGCGATGGTTAATCAACATGGAGAATTGGAAAGAATACGTAAGGCATTGGATGGGAATGAGTTTTTGCTTTATTACCAACCTAAGGTCAATATGAAAACAGGGGAAATGACTGGCGTTGAAGCGTTAATTCGTTGGCAATGCCCCGAGCGTGGTTTAATCGGCCCTAACGAGTTTTTGCCTGTCATTGAGGATCATGTTCTCAGTATCGCGCTAGGCGAATGGGTCATTGGTACCGCACTGAGTCAAATTAAGGCGTGGCAAACGCTGGGGTTGAATATTTCCGTCAGTGTCAACATTAGCGCAATTCAATTACAGAGTGATGATTTTGCCACTCGTTTGGCTGAGTTATTGGCCGCATTCCCCGAGGTTGATCCTCGCGCTTTAGAATTAGAAGTCCTTGAAACGAGTGCGATAGGTGATTTGTTGCAGGTTTCTGAGACCATGCTCGCCTGTATTAAGCTGGGGGTTAATTTTGCATTAGATGATTTTGGTACGGGTTACTCTTCATTGAGTCACCTCAGGCGTTTGCCCGCGAGTTTGATTAAGATAGACCAGACCTTTGTGTGTGATATGTTGAATGACTCCGATGACTTGTCGATTGTCGAGAGCGTGGTGGTATTGGGCAAGACATTTAAGCGTGACGTTATTGCCGAGGGAGTAGAAACCATCGCCCACGGTGTTGCGCTATTGCAATTAGGCTGTGAATTGGCGCAGGGGTATGGGATTGCGAGGCCGATGATGGCTAAAGATATTCCTCTGTGGGCAGCAAACTGGCAGCCAGATGTTGCGTGGCGACAGTTTTGTCAGCCTAAATTAGTCTCCGCAAATTAATGTGGATCAGTGCGAATTATGAGATAACAATCAGGATATTTTGGACTTGATACCGTGCATAAACAGCACTGTATCAAGTAAAACCACGAGTAAATACCCCTATATTATCTTGGCTTCTCGGCGTAGTTTGACATATTGTTGCCTGGGGCACTGACCACAACTTCCGATGACCAAAAAACACGATTAAACAGACAGTAGACAAGATAAAAAACTAAAGGGGGTTTACTCATTTAGGGGCGTGCGACGAGAACTAGCACCAACATAAACGTGTTTGAGTTAACGCTCGTAAAGTGTAGGTTTGCATTAGGGAACGCATGCCAATGTGATATGTACTAACACTTTCAGTCATAGCTGAAGAAATATCGTTATTGTGCCAATTTTGGAAAACGAGATACTTTTAGAATGTCAGATTAAGGGCGGAGAAGAAATTTTCCCTGCCCCCACTTGTTCTGACCCCACTTGTTCTTAGGGTCGTCAAGGGCAAACATCTAATGCCCACACAATAATGGACTTTGGCGGTGACAACGAATCGAACAGGTATAACGGGTCACTACACCTTAAATTTTTCAATTTCTGCCTGCATGGTTTCAGCTAACTTAGCTAATTCATGACTTGCTGCACTGCTTTGTTCAGCCCCAGAAGCGGTTTGATTGGAAATATCACTAATACTGCTAATATTGCGGTTTATCTCCTCTGTAACCGAGCTTTGCTCTTCCGCTGCGGTGGCTATTTGGGCATTCATGGCATTAATTTGGTCAACACTTTCAGTTATTTCTGTTAACGCCTCACCCACTTTTTGTGCTTCTATTGCTGCTTGTTGCGCATTTTCAGCCCCTTGCTCTAACCGATGAGTTGCATCTCGGCTACCTTGTTGCAAGTTTTGAATCGTTTTTTGTATCTCTTGTGTGGATTGTTGGGTGCGGCTGGCTAAGGTTCTAACTTCGTCAGCTACCACCGCGAACCCGCGACCTTGTTCCCCCGCACGAGCGGCTTCAATTGCCGCATTTAATGCTAATAAATTAGTCTGTTCAGAGATACTCTGGATCACATCAACAACACTTCCAATATCTTCTGCATGTAGCGCCAATGATTTCATCGCTGAAACAGATTCCTGCATTTCAATCGATAAGCTTTCAATCATGGCGATACTCTCTTTCACCACCTGTTGTCCTTTAGATGCCGCATTATTTGTATGTTCAGAGGCTTGAGAAGCCGAACTTGCACTCTGTGCAACCTCACGCACGGTTGCGGTAAATTGATGAATAGCGGTAGCAATACACTGAGTTTGTTGTTGCTGTTCGAGAATATTCTGCTTGGTTTGCATCGAAACGGCCGAGTTTTCTTCTGCTGAGCAAGCTAACAATGACGTTGATTGATGAGTTGATTTGACGATATTTTGAAAACTGCCAACTATCTGATTCACGTAATCAGCAATATGTGTGAATTCATCACTTCCAGTTAAGTTAATGCGTTGGGTAAGATCACCTGTGGATATTTTATTCGCGGTACTTTCTAAATTCAGCGACGCTAGATTAATGCGTCTAATAATCTTTACTGATAGAAAGGAGAGAAGAAGCATATTCAATATAACTATTATGATTACTTTAAACCGGAACGAACTAATATTTTCTTTTGCCTGATCAAAATTAGCTTTACCCTCTGCAATTTGTATATCTAGAAAACCTTGCGCCTCTTGAGTTACTAATTTGAAAGCAGGGTTAATATTCTTTAATAGAATTATATTGGCTTGCCTGTAATTGCCGACTTCTAATTCCGCTAATGCCAGATCAAAGCCCTTATCGGTGACGATATCAAGTTGACGAACCAATCTATTTATTTGTGTTTTTTCATCAGCAAGTAAATCGGATGATAGAATTTCATTATCAACAATATTATGCAGTAATTTTAATGATTTTTTGATTGCAGTAATGTGTTTGTCTATTGGGTGATCATGTAGTTTAGCAAACTCTGATGTAGGACTATGCTGCAAGGATAATAACAAAGCACTTCTTGCATTGCCCAACTCGTCTAACACTTTTCCGGCACGGATAGTATGTTGCATTCCCTGTGAATATAAATCTTCAATAGATAGAGTGGCTTGTTGCATACCGGAAATACCTTGGTATGCTAAAAATAATAGCGCGCTTAATGTGATTACAAGACTTAATTTTAAGCGAGCACTAACTGATTGTAATTTTTCTAAAAACCGGGACGATTTAACTTGGCTTGATGGGTTGTTAATTGATGATGACATTTTATATCCTTTATCTTGTCAGTGCGCGGTGTGCTTATGATAGAAAAAAGAAAGAATATTAATCATTATTACCGTTAAAGTCTGAGAGGCATTTAACATTTTACAGACATTAAATAACATAATAATCTTCCTTGTTTTGATTTGAGTTAATTATTCAACTTTATATCTGTCATTTATCATAGTGTAATGGCAAAGTTAATTTGGTTAATAAACTATTAATCAAGCAGTTAACAATCAATCTATTTCCGTTAGATATCATTATGTGGCTGACAATAATCTCGGTAATAATGGCTAAGCCAAAACCATATAGATCCATTAAAAATAGTATTATTCGCCCACTGCTACAGGTGATTTTCGTTTAGACAGCACCTAGAACTTTTCTGGCGGCGGATGGGTAAAATTATTTATGTCTCGGTTCCGTTTACTGTAATTATTTAATGATTATGGCTCAGAAGTACAATCGGTTGAGGCTCCCTTTAACAGAGAATAGCCTAATGGTTTTGTCTGTTCAGTATGCTGTTCTGGATATTTTTGCTCATTAACATTAACACATCGCTATTAATGTCATCGCTACCACCACCAGTCATCAGTCACGACTAATACCATATTTGAATATTCAAATTTATCGCTAACGACTTAATTTAAGTCTTAATTTAATTAATCAGCTTGAATCGTTTATCTCAGTATTATCGCTTAAACGTCAAACTAGCGTTTTCTACGGAATAATTATAATGATTAAACTTGATCTAGATCAAGTGTGCGATCGGAAATAACTGGTAGAAATGAACCTGAGTTTACAAAAAATCACTGTTGGAGATGTACTATGATTGGAATTCAAATCACACAAGCAGAACAAGCTAACCTAGTTAATTCTTTATGGCTATTAGATGAGGATAAGCAAGAAGCACGCTGTGTTGCTGCGCTCGATAAAGAGCGGCAGGACAAGACTTTTAGCATTGCCTCTCTTGGTAGCATCGAGTACCGCGAAGTGCCCGTGCAGAGAGAACCTGAACGTCAGGGCGGCCAGCATTTGAACGTGAACGTAATGAACCGTGAAATGTTGCTAGACGCAATCGAAAACCCTGAGAAGTACCCACAGTTAACTGTGCGTGTATCTGGCTATGCCGTGCGATTTAACGCACTGACTTCTGAGCAGCAACAAGATATTATTACACGAACTTTTACTGCGACCATGTAGTTTCAGTGACGGTAATCTTGACCATTAAAAAAATCGCTGCTGCGATTTTTTTCGTTTGGTGCTTAGCTTTACATTCTGATTAGCATCTTGTCACAACTATGGTCATTGTAGGCACAGCAGACGAGTTCCCACACTCATCTCGCCAAAGTCTACAAAAGGGGAGAATGTTAACGGCTATTACTTTACGCATGACCATCAATGATGCTATTTTTTTGCCATTAATGTTGCAGGATTTCCTGCTACACGGGCATAAGAGGGAACATCTTTTGTGACAACAGAACCCGCGCCCACTATCGCTCCTTCATTAATCGTCACCCCGGGTAATATAATTACACCGCCACCAATCCATACCTTATCTTTTATCGTTACAGGTTTAGCTATTTCATCTCCGGCAATACGTTTATCAGCATCAAGTGAGTGCGCGGCTGTGTAGACTTGTACTCGTGGACCAATCATTACATTATCACCTATACTGACTTGAGCATTATCTAAGATAATCGCACCACTATTAATGTAACTTTGTTGCCCTAAAGATAAATGGCATCCATAACTCATTTCAAGGGGAGGGGCTATGTGACTTGTTGTCGATACTGATGCGCCCAATTTTTTTAGTAATTCAGCTCTTTTTTGTGCATCGATTTCATTGTTAAATTCATGAAGTGTAAGGAATGCTAAAGCTCTTAAATCTGTTAACTTTTGGTCAAGACAATTATATGTTTGACCCTCTCTCATATTTTGTAATTCTGACATTGAGTAAATTGGCCTCTAATTTATAAGCAAAACGCCCATCGTCTTTAATGTTCACTGTCCCCATAAATTGACATAGCCCCATAAATTGACATAGCCCCATACCAAAGCGCAATCATCTCGCTAAATGATGCACCTAAACGTTGACATTAAATGTCCCTGTAGTGTGACTTGTAACGTAAGTTACACAGCGAACAAACCTTGGGGTATAACATGTTACTCCAATACGTTTGCTAAACGTTAACAGCGCTTTCCCTTGCATCACGATAAATGTTATCACCAGGGATCTTAAGCATTTTGGTTTCACCAAAATAAAAAGGGTCACAATAATGTGACCCTTTTTAGTGTGTCCAGATTATGTTAATCCGTTTCAAAGTGGCTGCCGAGTTGTACTTTATCTATTTCAGATATTCAGCCTGAACCCGTGTTAAAAGGGGACATGTGCCAAGTTCTAGGGGCGGCGGATTTATTCACAGTCGCGATTTTTGAAGGCCATTATTAAATGCCATTAGTTAACGCATCAAAGGTCATCCTTGCTTTGCCATTCATATTAATTGAGCTATGGCCATGCATATGTTTTTCTAAGGTATCAATTGAACTAAATATTGGGTTTGATATTTCAAATTGTTCAACGTCATATTCAATGCAGTTCAGAGCAACATGTTTTGTCAGCCGCCCTTTTAACGCTGAGATATCGAGCTGCTCTGCTGATAACACGATAAATTCATCACCATGAACCCTAAATAGCGGCGATGCTGGCAACATGTGTGTCAAGTCTGTAGCTAATTCAACTAACAAATGGTTACCATTTGCCCAACCGGCTTCCTGGTTGAACATAGAGAAATGTCGAAGATAAATGATGGTTGCATGTTGAATTTGTTCTGGTTTGATTTTCACATTTTGCTCACTGCTAGGGGACAGCAATATATTGAGAAATTCGCGATTAAACAGTCCAGTTAGTTGATCATTATAAAAGTAAGCCAGTCTTTGTTGCTCGGTAATATTCTGCTGGGCTTGTTGGGTTGTATATTCCAGTTGAACAGTGCGTAAAGCGCTAACCGCCACTTTGGCGTAGTGCGGATTAAATTGACGGCCTGCAAGTAGTGATATTTCATTAAGGCTTTCTTCAACAGTCTTGCGACCTTTATAGATGCGGTCAGTGGTCATTGCATCAAAGGCGTCGGCAATACATATAATTTGTGCAAGCTTTGGTATCTCTTCACCACTCAAGCCATCAGGGTAGCCTGAGCCGTCATATTTCTCATGGTGAGAGCGAACGATATTGGCAATATCAGTAAAGGTATTGATTTTATACAGTAGTTGGTACCCAGACGTGGCGTGTTGCTGAATAATCTCAAATTCAATTTTATTGAGTTTCCCCGGTTTGAGTAAAATGGAATCTGGCGTGGCAATTTTACCTATATCGTGCACCATTGCTGCTCTATGAAGCTGATCAATTTCCGAATCAGTTAGTCTTAATGCTTTGGCGATACAAACGGCATAATCGGCCACTCTGCGAGTGTGCCCCGCGGTGTAACTGTCTCGTCCTTCAATCATTTCTACCAATGAATATAAATATTGTTCAAAATCATTTTGTTTATCAAACCAATATTTTTTAGCTAGATTCTTATAATGGATCATCGCCGCGCAGCCGATGCCCCATAGTATTAATAAAAATAGACTTGTATAGGTCAACTGGTGAAGCATTTGATCGTAAAAAGGCTGGACGGGAATTGAAATTGAAATACCACCACGAACATCGCCAACGCTATACCCTTGGTGAGCATGACACTTTAAGCATGCTTGGGTCACGAGCATGGGTTCTAAAACGCGCATATAAGTGATGTTATCAATTTTGGCCAGTTCGCCGAAGTCATTCAATGATTTTTGCATTCCCGTTAAGGCTTTTGTTTCCCAGGGATCTGCTGCATTATTTGGATTGAGTGGATTGATACTGGTGATATGGCCTCTAATACCGTACTCATTAGCATAATCTTCAGCCACTTGGGTAAGAATATAAGCAGGGTTCATTAAGGTGAGTTGTTGACCATCATCAGTGATGACATCTCGATTGGCAATATGAGATAAGTAAATATTAGGGGTTGTGCGCTCGCTGACAGGGACATAAACGCCGCCATGTGAAGCTACCCACTTTCTAATTGCAACATCTTTTCTAATGCTTGCCTTAGCTTCGTTAAAAGCTAATTGCTCTGCAGATACTCTGGTTTGCCAATATAACGTTGTGATAAAACCAAGGATCAATAAGGTCCAGCCTACCAATGCTAAGTTCATCGTACGCTCGACGAATTTTGAATTCTTATTCAAAAATTTGTCTCCAGTCGTTTTTTGAATAAGAATTTATATTCGATGTTAAAACGTTAAGTAATAACGAGGGGCAAATTGTTCTCACTGAAATCACCTATTTTAGTCAGGTTAATTTTTTATCAAATACTAAAATATTATGTCATATATTAATTTTTTTTCGGTAATAAATTATCAAGATTGTTAACGCCATCTCACTAATTTTACTAATTTAGTCGTCAACGGTATTGTTATGTTTAAAACACTCACTCAAAGCTGTGTTGTTATTGTTATCGAATTAACATTGCATAAACAGGCATAAAAAATATAGATATATAGAGAGATAGAGATCCCCCTTTTGGAGAAATAAAGTTTGCTATCTCAACACGCTAAAGATAATATGCATAAAAAATGCATCTTATCTTTAGCATAAGCTAAAAATTAATCTGAGCCGTTTAAATGATCCCAACTTCAGCCATTAATTATCGGCATTTGCCACCACCACCGCAGCACCAGCAGGTGGCGACATGGTCCAAAGTTCTTATTGCCCAGCACGTTCAATTGAAAAGCGAAATTAACCACCTTACTGCTCTATTGTCTCAACCCACATTTTGCATCTTTCAATTCGATGCTAAGTTACGTCGACTCATTAAAGGGGTCAAAACCCATTTGCAATTAGAACATGAGTTTTTTACCCCCGTGTTATCGCAATTACATATCACCTCGAATCAAAAACATCGCCTGACAGAGGGCTATGAGGCACTGTTTGATACCTGTGAATCAACTGCGAAACTGGTCTACTCGTTGAAGTTCACCCTCAAAAACACCGCTATTAGTACAAGTCATATCAAAGAAATAGAATGTATGTTCAGTGATATACGTGCTCGTCTTGCCGATGAAGATATAGCCTATTCTATGATTGATACTTTGGAAGAACTGCATGCTTGAGTTTGTATACCATGATGAACCCGCCCGGCTTGAATGGTTCGTGCAGGACTTAGTCACTGCCGCGCAACATACTTTGTATGGTCAAGAGTTACTTTGTCGGGCCACGCTTGTCGATTCCCAAATCCCCATCGCGATGGAGCCGTTGATGGACTATCTCAATCACCATCACGATTTGCTTTTGGAGATGACCAATCAGCAGCTCGACGATTTGTTTATTAGTGGGCGGTTGACGCATCTGATTGACAATAGCATCTGGATCAATATCGCCGGAAAATTGATAGCTTGCGCCAGTTTGTTTGACCGTCTGTGGCGACAAACGCTAAGCAAATTAACCGCTAAGCAAAAACAATGTTTGGTATTAGAGATCTGTGAAGACACTATCAGCAGTGATGATCCGAGCGTTGCAAGGATTTCATTTTTACAAAACCAAGGTTTTAGGGTGGCGATGGATGATTTTGGTTCCGGTCACTCAAATCTTATCCAGTTGAGTCGGTCAAATTTCGACATTATTAAGCTGGATTTGAAGCTTATTCAGGATGTTCCGACAGACTTATGGGCCGCCAGTTTGTATCGCGAAGTGATAAGCCTTTGTTCGTCAAAAGGCAGTCTTATCGTGGCTGAAGGGATTGAAACTCAGGCGCAGTCTGACTTCGTTCGCTGGGCTGGCGTCGATATTATCCAAGGTTTTTTATATTCAAAACCCCGACCTATCAAAGTAAAACTCGCGAAAAACGGGTAATTTCAACAAGTATAAAGAGGAAAATAAATGCGCTCATTATTTTTAAGAATGCGATTGATCCATTGGGTGGGGGCGATGGCATTGTTTATCAACGCTCTATTTTTTACAGATGGGATTGGTTCTCAAGTGGTTCAATATTTGGTGATGATATTTCTGATTATCCATGACATCGATGAGAAGTATTGGGGCGTTGACGCCCTGAAAAACGTAACCACTTATATGAAAACCTTTGAGAAAAAAGATCTCTCAGTGCCTTGTGAGGTTGATAGTCGCTACAACAGTGAAATAGGCAATGTGCTCGATGTGGTGAATACCTTCCGAGTCAACGTGAATGATGCGCTGGTTGATATTCAGCAGCAAGCCAATACCTCAGATGATATTGCCGAACTACTAAAGCAAAAAGCCCAAAATATTTCGTCAAGAATTCAAGATCAAGATAACCGAGTGGATTACCTAACAGACAGAGTCGATATTTTAGATAGCACATCGGTTTCATTGCGGGATAAAGCTGAAGCAACTCGCCAACAAGTCGAGCGCACCCAATCAGGGTTGATTTCCTCTAATGAACATATGGGAACAATGGCCCAAGGTTTGAATTCATATATTGAAAATAATGACAAATTACACAACAAATTTAACTCACTTTCAGAGCAAACAAAGTCTATCGAAAATGTAGTGATGGTGATCAAAAATCTTGCAGATCAAACTAACTTACTTGCACTTAATGCTGCCATTGAAGCGGCGAGAGCCGGTGAGCATGGACGGGGTTTTGCTGTGGTTGCCGATGAGGTTCGCAATCTTGCGTTTTCTACCCAGAAGAGCCTTGATGAAATTAACCACATTATCGCGGGGATCTCCGATGCGGTCATTGATGCTGGTGATCAGATGAAATCACAGTCAAGTGCGATTACCCGCTTAGCGCAATACACCACTTCCAGTCAAGTCGAATTACAGCAAGCCTGTTCTAATATCGATGAGATCTTAGGGCTTATTGGTCAGGATAAAACTGAAAATAACATTGATATTCAATATATTAATCGGTTGGTCGCTGACGTAGCTGGCGAGATTGACGTGCTTAAAAAACTGTCTAGTTCTAACGCCCATGATTGTAATGATCTTGAGCAGCAAGGACACCGTTTAAGTGACGTGACGGCTCAAATTGTTGAACAACTCGGTGCGTTTAAAACGCGCGCAGCAGGGGCGTAGAATTTGCTCTAATGGATGTCTTGTTGATTTGAGGACGTGAAAATGAGAATGACTAGTTTTACCGACTATAGCTTACGTACGCTGATGTATTTGGCGAGCCTTCCAGAGGGGCAATTAAGTAGCGTTAAGGAGGTTTCTCAGTTATATGGTATTTCCCAAAATAACATGACCAAAGTGGTCCACAAACTTGCTCAACATGGTTATATCCAAACGCTTAGGGGCAAAGGGGGTGGCATTCGGCTAGCAATGTCGCCCGATACCATCAGGATCGGCACCATAGTAACGCTATTTGAAAAAACGATGGATGGTGTAGATTGCTTAAGTTCAGGATGCGTCCTGCAGCCTGCGTGCAAACTAAAGCTGGCGATTATCAAAGCGATGGATAATTTTATCTGCACGTTAAATGAATTTACCTTGGCAGATATGGTCGTCAATAAGCAGGAAATATCTTATCTGTTGCAGCTAGAAACAGCCGAAACAGAATAAACGTGGAAGCGAGTAAACTAACCTTAGTGTTAACTCGTTGGAA
This sequence comes from Shewanella sp. Actino-trap-3, assembly GCF_002836275.1. Classification (NCBI taxonomy): domain Bacteria; kingdom Pseudomonadati; phylum Pseudomonadota; class Gammaproteobacteria; order Alteromonadales; family Shewanellaceae; genus Shewanella; species Shewanella sp. Actino-trap-3. The sequence continues at coordinate 840,010 of NZ_PJCE01000001.1, forward strand.
CATTCCTAGGTGGAAAGTGTGCCGTTAAACGAAAGTACCTATAAAACGATTGTAAAACAATCAACGGATGCAGTGATTATTGCTGACGCAAATGGCAATATCCTTTCTTGGAATGACTGCGCGGAGCAGATCTTTGGTTACACAGAGCAAGAGGTCCTTGGTAAACATGTCCACGAGATTTTACCGACCAAAAAACTGAAGATACGCGCCGATGCATCCTTTGATAAATTCAAAAAAAATAATGATTTTGGGCCTCTTATTGGCAAAGGTATCCATGTTCAAGGGTTAACCAAAGCGGGCAAAGAGGTGCACGTTCATTTTAGTCCTAATGTCACCAAGATTGATGGCGAAACGATTATTTTTGCTTTTATTAGAGATATCTCTGACATCATCACACTGCAAGAGAAGCTGAGACTGCAGTCGACCACGGATGAACTCACCAGCATTCTTAATCGGCGTGCCTTTCTCGAGCAGTTCAAAACTGCCTTTGGTCTGGCGCAGCGTCATCACGAACACTTTTCATTGTTGCTGTTCGATATTGACTACTTTAAAAAAATTAATGATCAATATGGTCACCACGTTGGTGATCGGGTGATACAAGGATTTGCGCATCACATTCAACAAACTATTCGTGATGAGGATATTTTTGGTCGGGTGGGAGGTGAGGAGTTTTACCTTGCACTACCCAGGATCGCGCAATCAGACGCTGAGGTGGTGGCTGAGCGTATTCGAGAGAGTATTGAAGCTATGGTTATCATCACGGAACAATATAGCTTATCAGTGACTACCAGTATCGGTATTGCTAGCTTGCTGGCTGACGATAGCTGTGACTTGATCCAACAGCGCAGTGACGTGGCGCTTTATCGCGCCAAAAATAGTGGTCGTAATTGCGTGAGTGTCTTTGATAGAGATAAGTCGTAACCAGATTTTAGGGGGTAAACCCTATCTAAAGGCCCGTTAAGCGTTCCTATTTCTGGTTCGTTATCTTGAAGGTTCACTTCACTCACCGTTTGCAGAAGTATCTGCACCATTTGGTTGTATGCTGATTTGGTTGACCACATCAGCCACATGCGAGGTGGGGCTGGAGGCTGGAGGTCTCCGGCACCTAGACCTAAGCATGGATTTTCAACGGGCTCGCTGTTACTTCTTGCCGCGTTTACCCAACTCAGTCTCTAGCAAATGAACCATTTGTTCGGTCGCGCTTGTAACCGCTTCCCCAATCGTTTCCGCATGCTGGCTGGTTGCAATTGGACGTTCTCCGGCAAGCCTAACCTCCAGTAAACAGCGCTTGTCCTTACTTCCGGACTTGGCCGAGCTGTTCTCGTCGCTTAAATGTACTTCAATGCGCGTGATCTGATCACTAAAACGGTTTAGATCTGATCTTAAAATATCTTCGACACTTTGAGCAAGTGCATGTTGTCCGGATATGTTGTTATCTGTATTGATCTGGATTTGCATGACAATGTTTTCCTGTAATGTGAATTTACGCTAGGCCTAACATCTGTATAGCGCGCATGTGCGATTTTCAATCCGATGATGTCAATTCGCACAATGCTAAACACTTGACATTATAGAACGTTTTTATGACACGCAAGTATAAACCCAGGTAATTTAACCCTTATGTACCAAAAATAAGCATAAAATGAGAAAAACGGCCTAGATTACAAATAGACAAGATTTACCAATGCACACTTTACCGCTGTTAAATACAATAGAAGGGGGATGTCGGTCAGTTTCATCGAACGGTGGCAGAAGCCTTTAGCCATTGGTTTCGTTATAAAAAATTCAAAGCGATGCGTTAGGGCTAACCCAAAATACCCATTTGCAAGGGGCATTAAATGAGTTAGCTCGTAGGCGTGAATTCAAGCCATATTGATATCAAGAGATAGGCTAGCGGGGGATACGATATCGCCTGCAGCACTCAGCCAGCTTTAAGCTGGGGCTGTGTGGCTGCGATGTTGTTAACAAGCTAAACCCATCTCTTAATCCGAGCCGAGTAATGGCTCTTTTACACTAACACTTGGCGCGTATTGGCAATATAGTGATGGATCTGAGCCTCTGTTTTTGTGTCAATCATCACTTCTGGTCGACGGTGTTCTGGGCAAGGCATGCGTGGTGTGGTGCCAAATACTCGGCATATCAATGGTCGCTCCTCATACACCTCGCATCCATTAGGGCCCAAGTACACACAGTTCCACTCTTTTAATGCGGCTTCATGCTGGGCATTGGTTTTAAAGGGTAGGCGAGCCATTTCTTCTGAAGAGGTTGTGACTGGGCCGCAACAATCGTGACAACCAGGCTTGCATTCAAATGACGGAATGCGCTCGCGCAGTAGATCGACTATCTCTATGTTATTTTTCATTAATACCTAACTTTTGTGTATACATAGCATGGGGTTGAAATCATGAGCTGACACTCCTTTGCAGTAAGGTCAGCGCTCATCATTTGCTGTTATCAAAGATTAACGGACTGAGTATGTTAACCCTCAGCTCGATTAACATCTGCTAAGCGGGTTACAAACCTTGCTGATACTGGGCGTTAGTCGAGATGGTCACCAGTTGATTAAGCTCAACTTTAGCATCTACAACGCCTTTAAGGACGTTTTCAAAGTGACTGACCAGTTGTACTTTATCGATTTCAGCTTTTGAACCTGATCCAATGTTGGTGAGGTCGATAAAGAACTCATCAAATAAGTGGGATAAGTCTTCAACGGCTTCGATGTTTAAAAACTGTTCGTGGTTATAGATGCTCGGATAGCCGCCTTTTTGTTTGTCTACCGCAAATGAAATGCCTTTGACGTTAGTGATGGTGGTGGCTTTTTCACATTTAAGCATGCAGCCATCTTCAATGCTGGGCTTATTACAGCCTACGGTTTGTTGGAAAAAGCATTGTCTGCTGGTCATCATCAAAATGGGGTGATAAATGCTGTAAAGCAGTTTAAAGTTTTCTGGCCTGGCGATGTTTTTAATTTGATTGCGGTTAATTTCATTAGAAATAAACGCGCCAGCACAATTAAGCTGTTCTTGTAGCGTTAGCAAGGCATAAGAATTGGTGGTGTTTAAAAACGGCCCCGCAATCCATTCGATGTCCATTTCATAGGCTTTAAACGCGACGCCGGTGTTGTTTGTGACAATACGCTTAGGCTTTACTACTTCTAATACTCTAACTGCTTCAAGGTAATCTTTGCCAATAAGTACTGCTGGAAACCACGGAATAAGCCTTGGGTTACGCAAGAATATGTCGATGTACTTGTTGTCGTTTTTCTTAAAGCTTTCTGGCAACTTGAAATAAATATCGGCGTCAGTGACATCGCACAAGTTAACGTCTTTTTCGTCGCTGATCAGCAAAGACAGTGTCGGGATCTCGGTCACTTTTGGGTGTTTAGTCAACTTAGGTAAGGTTACTGCGCCAATGTATTCTCTTTGAGTTAGCTGCAATAACAGTTGGTTTTTAAGCTGAGTTAATTGGCTAAACGGCAGGTTTAAATCGGCGTCTAAGTCGTCAAAATTGAACATTTGTAACAAATAGCCGCTGCTTTTAAGGCTTTTAAAGCGTTTTTCGATAGCCGCTTCATCAATGCGAGACTCTGTTGCTTTAGTTAACGTGATCGCTGAGTTAATTACAAAATGTTGTTCTGGGGTGCTAACCGTTATCGACAACGGTTGATCCACTTGGCCGGAAAACGCCAGTGCTAGCGTTGGTTTGGCAATGCTTAAGTGATTAATTTTTTCAGCGACCAGTTCAACAATGGCGTTTTTATCTGACGACAATGTGTGTTGTGCGGCTTCAATTTGCACTACAGATATCGCGTTACTCTTATCGTTAGCATGCTTAAAGCTGTTATCGCGCGGGTTATCGATAAACATGTCTTTGGTGAGATTACCCTTTAAAAATGAGTTGGTAAAATCACGGTTAAACACTTTATGTAAGTTCGAGTCATCGGCTAATAATTTACCTGTATCGATAAATTTATCAATCTGCTTGCGCCAGCTATCGACCACGGTATGCACATATTGTGCACCTTTAATGCGGCCTTCAATTTTAAGTGAGTCAACACCAGCATCGACTAATTCTGGTAAATCAAAGTAGGCTGAGTTGTCTTTTAAGTTCAAAGGGAACTTGTTGCCAGTGGCGGTAATTTCATATTCATCACGACACGCTTGGCTGCAACGACCACGGTTACCTGAATTGCCGACACTGACTGAACTTGAATAACATTGGCCAGAAAAGGCAATACATAATGCGCCGTGAACAAAGACTTCAGTGAGAACATCGTGATCATGGGCCAAGGTGGTGAGACTTTTAATTTCGCCAAGGTTTAGCTCACGCGATAAGTTTACTCGAGTGGCGCCTATTTTAGCTAAAAAGCCAATTTGGCCTTCGTTATGGGTTGTTAGCTGAGTCGATGCATGAATTGCTAAGCTCGGAAAATGTTTGCTGAACAAATTAAACAAACCTAAGTCTTGTACAATAATGCCATCTATACCGGTATTAACCAGTTGATTGAGTAATTTAACCAATGTAGGAATTTCGTTTTCAAGAATAACGATATTCATAGTGAGAAACACTTCACACTGGTATTGGTGAGCAAGTGCGATAACACCAATTAAGTCATCGAAGGAGAGGTTGGCTGCACGGTTGCGGGCGTTAAAGGTATCTAAGCCACAATAAACGGCGTTTGCACCGGCAATAATCGCAGCTTTGATCGCATCGACATCTCCACCGGGTGCCAATAATTCGATTTTTCTATTCATGATATTTTCGCTATTTTAGGACGTTAATTATTAATTTAGACAGTAATTTTACGTGTATTTTTTGCTGATTGCTATTCATTAGCTTATCCGATTATATCAGTCATCACCAAGGTGAATTAAACGTAAAAGGCCTTCATTTATGCTTAACTACGCCACAAATGAAGGCCTTATATTACTAATCTAGTACCCATTACCTAATGCGCAAACGTTGATATTAACTTCTTGCTTCTGCTTCAGCTTGACTTGTAAGATACTCGTTAAAAGTGCCATGAAAGTTAATCAATTTTTTGTCTTTTACATCAATAATACGTGTTGCCAGTGATGACACGAATTCACGGTCATGGCTGACAAATATCAATGTGCCTTCAAATAATTTCAACGCTTGGTTTAGCGCTTCAATTGCTTCCATATCCATGTGGTTGGTTGGCTCATCCATTACCAGAACGTTAATATCCATCATCATTAACTTACCGAATAATAAGCGATTTTTTTCACCACCAGAACAGTTGCGTACTTTTTTGTTGGCATCATCATCAGTAAATAATAACCGACCTAACATGCCTCGAACCATTAAATCATTGTGCTTTGGTGTGCGCCACAATGACATCCAATCAAATAAAGTCATGTCATTATCGAAGTCGGCAGTGCTGTCCTGTGGGCAATAACCAATCGCAGCATTTTCAGACCATTTAATCCGGCCATGATTATGATCTAATTCATTAACCAAACAGCGTAGCAGGGTGGTTTTACCCACGCCGTTTTCACCAATAATCGCCAGTTTTGAACCGGCATCTAAAATAAGGTCGCCGTGTTCAAATAATACTTCATCAAAACCGTGGGACAGTTCCTCAAGCACTAATGCTTGGCGATGCAGTTTTTTGCATTCGGGAAAACGGATTGATGGGGTAATACGACTAGATGATTTAACATCATCTAATTTAATTTTATCCATCTTTTTAGCACGAGAGCTGGCTTGTTTCGCTTTGGATGCGTTGGCACCAAAGCGGTTAACGAAGTCTTGCAGTTCGGCCACTTCAGCCGTTTTCTTGGCGTTACCGGCTAAAAGTTGCTCACGGATTAAACCTGATTGAGCAATGAAATATTCGTAGTTACCTGGATAAACTCGTAATTCGCCGTAATCGATATCTGCCATATGGGTACAAACAGAGTTTAAAAAATGTCTGTCATGGGAGATGATGATCATGGTGCATTTACGTTTGTTTAACTCGGTTGCTAACCAACTAATGGTATGAATATCCAAGTTGTTGGTGGGTTCGTCGAGTAACAAGATGTCTGGGTTAGCGAATAAAGCCTGCGCTAATAGCACGCGCAATTTCCAACCAGGGGCAACCTGTTGCATTAAACCAAAATGAAATGATTCATCGATGCCGGCTTCTAATAAGATTTCACCTGCACGACTTTCGGCGCTGTAACCATCCATTTCGGCGAACTGGCTTTCTAAATCACCGACGCGCATACCATCTTCATCGGTCATTTCAGCTTTAGCATAAATGTTGTCACGTTCTTGCTTAACTTTCCAAAGCCCTACATCGCCCATGATCACCGCATCAACTACGCTATATTGCTCAAATGCGAATTGATCTTGACTAAGAGTACCGACTTTAAAGCCTGGCGTAATCGACACATTTCCTGATGTTGGGGTAAGCTCGCCACTCAAGATTTTCATGAACGTGGACTTGCCACAGCCATTTGCGCCGATTAAACCGTAACGGTTACCGTGACCAAATTGAGCCGAGATGTTTTCAAATAATGGCTCAGGGCCAAACTGCATGGTGATATTAGCGGTAGAAATCAAAGCAATGTTCCAACTGTGTACTAACTGAATATTTATCAACAAAAGGCAAGTAAACAGCCGTGTGAGAATAAGACAGACGTGAGTATATTAAGTAAATAGGCCGCGGATTATACAGGTTAGGGTTAATTTGTCGATTTATAATCTGCTAATATTATCCACTATAGTGTTAGTTACTCCGATTACCTTTACCTAGCGTTAAAAAGTGATGACGAACATGACTCTTTTGACGATTGAGGGATAACACTTGACCGCGGTCTGGCGCGCGTTTATAGCATGGTGCTGTATATAAAAAGCGATGTTAATTAGAGATTAACATCGCTTTTTCATTTATCTACCAAGTAACCGTGGCTAATTAACTTGCTATTGATAAGTCTGATTCTGCCGCAGCCAACAGGGCAAATTCTTCATCAGCACTTTTAGCAACTAAATGCTTGGCGCTATAGCCAAAGTAATAGGCTGCACCAATTGCAAATAACACCATAGTGAATAGAAACGCCCGTGGATCGAATGCGTATACGCCAGTGAGTGCAATTAACGACAACACTAAAGCAATGCCCGAAGTAAAAATACCGCCTGGGGTTTTGTATGGACGAGGCATATCGGGTTGCTTGAAGCGCAGTAAAATGTGGCTAAGCGCCATTAATGCATACGATACAGTGGCACCGACAACTGCCATGGCGAGCATTAAATCACCTTCGCCACTCAGTGAGGCAATAAAACCAAATATTGCGGGGACGATTAATGCGCGCGCAGGTACCTTGCGTGAAGTCGTAATGGATAATGAACGAGGTAAATATCCGGCACGTGATAACGCAAATACTAAGCGGCTATAACCATAAATAATTGAGAAAAATGAAGCAACTAGACCTGCCAAACCTAAAATATTTACTATGGTAGCCAAGCTGTGATTACCGGTAGCATTCAGTGCATCAACTAATGGTACCGCACTGGCACCCATGGCTGCAGCACCGCCAGCACCAGGGACTAGTACCACAACCAAGAGTGCAGTAAAGAGTAAAAATATCATTGCCCCAATAATGCCTTTTGGCACATCTTTGGCTGGATCTTTCGCTTCTTCTGCTGCTAATGGTACACCTTCAACGGCTAAAAATAACCACATTGCAAACGGCAATGCAGCCCAAACGCCGTACCATCCTAGAGGTAAAAACTCACTTGCACCTGCCGCTTCTGTCACTGCAACATCATATAAGCGTGATGCATCAAAGTTACCGATCAGCACGACTGCAGTCGCAATGATAGCCAATACCGCTAACCCACTGATCACCATCATTACTTTAAGTGCTTCACCGACACCGGCTAGATGAATACCCACAAAAACAATATAGAATAATGCATAGACCCAAGGACCATTAAACCCCAATAATTCTTGCACTGCAGAGCCAATAAAAATCACAATGGCAGCAGGCGCCAGCGCATATTCAATTAACACCGCAAGTCCGGTTAAATAACCGCCGGCGGGGCCCATGGCTTGACGAGCAAAACTATAACCGCCGCCGGCAGCAGGTATTGCCGCTGACATTTCAGCTAAAGACAGTACTAAGGCTAAATACATGATGGCCATTAAGACAGCTGCAATGGCAAATCCGCCCCAGCCAGCTTCGGCTATACCAAAGTTCCACCCGGCGAAGTCTCCAGATATAACGTACGACACTCCTAAACCGGCGAGTAAAACCCACCCTGCAGTGCCGCTTTTTAATTGCCTTTTGGCAAGATACTCTTTGTTGTTCTCAGACATGATTGTTTTCTCCGTTGGTAGTTAACCTCAGCACGGGTAGTAAACGGTTATCGAACAGGTAAAATATTCTGATTAGGTTTACTTATCCCATCTCTTAAACCGAGTTGAGGTTATTTAGTTTTAATATGTGTTATTCCGCGATTAAAAAGTTTTTGGTTTGTTGATGGTGTTCAATCACATCGTCTTGAGTGCGATCCTTTAAATTGACTCCCGTTAGCTTGATTTTTTGGGCTTGTGTTAATAGATAAACCGCACGTTTGGCTGCTTCGCTATAAAGCAAACCTGCAGGGCGGATGTTCGAAATACAATTTCGACTCGCATCGTTGAGTCCTGTTTTAGGTGCCCAAGTAAGATATAACCCAAGGCTGTCAGGTGAACTTAGCCCCGGCCGCTCGCCTATTAGCACCATCACAATTTGGGCATTTAGCAGCTGACCAATATCATCGCCTATGGCGACACGTCCTTGTTCAACCAAGGTTATTGGGGCTATTTTCCATGGTGTGTCTTGCTGGTTAAGCAGCGTTAATAACTCGGTTATAAATGGTTGGGCATTATTCTGTACCGCCAGTGATGACAAACCATCGACCACCACAATGGCGAGATCGTATTGGCTGTGGGTCGCTTGACCTTGGTTATCCATGTGGGTTAACAACGTTTTGCGACCACTGTCGGCGAGTTTTCTGCCAAGATCTGGGCGTTGTAAATAGGTAATGCGGTCTTTTGCCTGACTGCTGACCTTTATGGGCGTGGCAAGGTTAATCAGTGATGGGATACTGGCTAGTTGCTCAACCAGTGCATCAATGTCGAGCGGAAAGTTTACCGCGTCGCGTGCTTGCGCATGAGACAATTGAAACGCTAACAACTCAGATGTGGGTAGACTAATGCCCGCTCTGCCAAGGCCTATGCGGGCATCGGTAAAACGGCGAAGATCGCGCCATGGATTGGACACCACAGTGCCATTAGCGAGATGTGATAGGGCTGCACCGACGGCATTATTGGTCTGTTTTACACAAGGTGTGCTCATTAGCGGCCTCCTTGCAGTGCATACAATGGCTTAGAAAATGCGCTCGGTAGCGTGCTCGATAACACACAATCAGTGCTATTTTTCATGATGTTCATTTTTGTTAGCCACTGCTCAAACTCGGGGGCCGGACGGGAACCCAATACTCGGCGGACATATAAAGCATCATGAAATGATGTGGTTTGATAATTAAGCATGATGTCATCTGAGCCGGGGATCCCCATTACAAACGAACATCCTGCAACGCCTAACAAGGTGAGTAGATTGTCCATGTCGTTTTGGTCGGCTTCGGCATGGTTGGTGTAGCAAACATCACAGCCCATTGGCACACCGAGTAACTTGGCGCAGAAATGATCTTCAAGTCCTGCCCGGGTAATTTCTTTACCATCAAATAAATATTCAGGACCAATAAAGCCAACAACTGTGTTGACCAGTAATGGATTAAACTTGCGTGCGACGGCATAGGCTCTGGCTTCACAGGTTTGTTGATCTAATCCATGATGTGCATTGGCCGACAACGAGCTGCCTTGGCCCGTTTCAAAATACATCACGTTATTGCCAACGGAGCCTCTATTTAGGCTTAATGCCGCATCTTGGGCCTCTGCTAAGGTATTTAAATTAAAACCGAAACTGCTATTGGTGGCTTCTGTTCCACCTATAGATTGAAACACCAAATCGACCGGTGCACCTGCTTCAATACATTCAATGGTGTTGGTCACATGAGTTAGCACGCAGCTTTGGGTTGGTATTTGATATTTTTGGATCACGTCATCCATTAATTTCATCAGCTTAATGGCTTGTGCAACGTTGTCTGTAGCAGGGTTGATGCCAATAACGGCGTCGCCATTGCCATACAACAAACCGTCAAGTATCGAAGCTGCGATACCGTTAATATCGTCGGTAGGGTGGTTAGGTTGTAATCGGGTCGATAAGTGGCCGGGTAAGCCAATGGTATTTCTGAACGCGGTGGTAACATGGCATTTTTTAGCCACAAGAATAAGATCTTGATTGCGCATTATTTTACTGACAGCGGCAGCCATTTCTGGGGTTATGCCCATTTTTACTGCGGCTAATACCTGTGGTGTTGCGTAGTCACTTAACAGCCAATTACGAAAATCCCCTACGGTTAAATGGCTAATATAAGCAAATGCCTGAGTATCATGTTCGTCGAAAATTAACCGAGTCACTTCATCTGTTTCATAGGGAATAAGCGCTTCATTGAGGAAGGTTTTCAATGGCACATCTGCAAGTGTCATTTGAGCTACGGCCCGCTCGCGCGCTGATTGTGCAATGACTCCCGCTAAGCGATCGCCCGAACGTTGTGGCGTCGCTTTCGCCATTAACTCGGCCAGACTTTTAAATTGGTATGTTTGGCTACCTAAAATGTAGCGATACGATTGACTCATGAATTGACCTCATACATCACCGAAGTAAAAACCTTGGTACAGGTTTTGCTGTTTGCTAAGTGATAAATTAATTTCATATATCGTTAACAAAGCTTAATTTGTACCAAGTGACTATCAAGTTTTGGCAAAGTCATTTTTTACTAACTATATCAGCAAGGTAAAATATTTTTTATTGCAGATCTTGTGTGGGAATAGCGAATTCATTGCGAAAAGGGGCGACCGATGAAGCACCATATTAATCAGCGCGCACCACAAAAGAGCGTTGTGTACACTAATGACATCGATGAGCAAGCGCATAATTTAACCCAATGGCAGCAAGTATATGATCAGGTCAGTAATGGCAGTTTTTACGGTTGTATTGAAGGCCTTGATTATCCAGACGCGCATTTATTCAAAGAGTTTACTCAGCGGGCATTAAGGCAGCAGTGTCATATAGCCCCCAATTCTATTTGGTTGGGCATTCCGCGTAGTTCAGCACAAAGTAAAATAAATGGCTTACAAGTGGATACTCATCAGTTGATGTGTCGAAATAGTGATTGTGATTTTGAGCTCATCACCCCAGAGCAGTTTACGATTTATGGCGTGGTGATTAATCAACACACCTTATACACCATGGCGGATATACAAGGGCTGTCGTTGAAAAACATGTCGACGCGTGGGGCAGAACGAATTGCTTGTAACCCAATATTACTTAATCAAACTCGTTTGATGATTGAAAAAATTATGAATTACAGCGAACTAGGTTTACCCATTGAGTTACAGCAAGACATGTTAAGCACATTAACCCTTAACTTATTAAGCCAACAATCGTCAACACAAACCGTGGCGCCGAGTTATCAACATCGTCTGGCCGTGGTTGAAAAAGTCAAAGCCTTTATTGATGACCATCCGCAACAAGCGGTGACCATAACCCAGCTTTGTGAGCTCACTTTTGTCAGCCGCCGCACCTTACAGTACAGTTTTGAGAGTATTTTAGGCATTAATCCATTGCGTTTTCTACGCTTAACCCGTTTAAATAATGTGCGCCGAGAGCTGAAACAACCAGGGCAAGAGACTCCCATTGCGGTGATTGCGGCTAATTGGGGCTTTTGGCACCCAGGGCAATTCACCAAAGATTACACCCAACTATTTGGTGAAAATCCGTCGCATACCCTTAAACGTTGCGTATGAACCTAATCGGTTAGTGAGGCGTATAGCGCTTATTAAGGTGATGAATGGATCATCATCGACTAAGATACATTATTGACAAAACATTAACCGAAGAGGGAACTCACATGCAGCAAAAATCAAACAATGCCATTCCACAACAAGCCTTTGATTGGTATGACTCATATGCTCATGGCGGAATGGATCGTCGCACGTTTATCACTAAGTTGGGGTCACTTGTCGCACTGGGTTATTCGATGACGGTGCTAACATCTGCTTTACTGCCCAATTACGCTCAAGCTGAACAAATTTCATTTAACGATGCCGACATTAAAGCCACTTACGCCCAATTTGATTCACCATTAGGGCATGGCAAAGGCCAAGGCCAAGGGTATTTAGTCGAACCAACACATAAAAGCGGTTTATTGCCGGTTGTGTTAGTGATCCATGAAAACCGCGGCTTAAACCCATACATTAAAGATGTTGCCAGACGTTTAGCAAAAGCGGGCTTTATCGCTTTTGCGCCCGATGCTTTGTTTTCACTGGGTGGATACCCTGGTAACGATGATGAAGGGCGTCAGATGCAAAGCTCGTTAGACAGAAGTAAGATTGAGCAAGACTTTGTTGCCGCGGGACAATTTTTAAAGGCGCATAAACAAAGTAATGGCAAGCTCGGTGCGGTTGGGTTTTGCTTTGGCGGTTATATCGTAAATTTTTTAGCAGCGGTTGACGCTAACTTGATCCAAGCTGGGGTTCCTTTTTACGGCACGCCAGCGGCGAAAGCATTAAGACACAATATTAAGGCACCCTTGTTAATTCAACTTGCTGAGTTAGATGAAAGAGTCAACAACACTTGGCCTGAATATGAACAAGATTTAATAGCGTTTAATGTGCCGTATCAAATGCACATGTATAAAAATGCTAATCATGGATTTCATAATGATTCAACTGGCCGATATGATGAAGTTAACGCTGAGCTTGCGTGGCAACGGACGTTAGCTTTTTTTAATCAACACATCAGTTAATGCCTCATTGCAGATAAGGTCATAAAGGTCAAAAGACTATTATTGTTTTATTGACCTTGATGATAGGATTTGTTATCTGCATATAATAAATAACTTCTAATTATCAAGATTTTAGTGGTAAATGTGAACATTTATTATTGTCTATTATGTAATGGTAATTTTGGTGTTTGATGCTGCAATAATCATTTTGTTTCTAAGCCATTTATTCGCGGGTTCTTTGTCGACATTAACATGCCAATATAAATGGACCCCAATATCGGGTAATGCCACCGGCATTGGGTGAATGGCAATATCGAGCATCTGACTGTACATTGCGGCGGCTGTTTTCGGCAACGTCAGTAACATATCGTTATTTAAGATCACTCTACACGCAGATAGGGCATGCTGACAGCGTAATGATATTTTACGGTGTAAGCCTATGCGAGAGAGCTCAAAGTCTTCCAATCCCGGGCCGATCGATCTAGACGATACTAATATATGTTCGAGGTGCAAGTACGTTTTTAAATCGAGTTTTTCAGCAATAGCGGGGTGGTTCTTACGTGAAATAACAACCAGTTGGTCTACTTCTAATTGCGTATGTAAAATATTATTGCTGACAGGGATCAAGGTATCAATGGCCAAATCAATGTCACCACTGGCTAATTTATTTTCCAGTTCCGTTCGTCTTACCCTTTTATTACTGCGTAAATTTATTGCCGGTGATTCTAGCGATAAGCTTTGTTGCAGTATCGGTAAATAGTAGGGTTCTAAAGATCCATGTAATGACAGTGAAAAGCTTTTTCGTGAGGTTAATGGTTCAAATTGTCTTGATTGTACTAAGCAAACTTGCAATTGATGTAATGCTTCTCGAACATCATCAATGACGTTTTTAGCCACTGGGGTTGGCCTCATTTCATTGCCTTGTCTGATGAACAATGCATCGTCAAAATGGGTACGCAATTTTCCTAATGAATGGCTCACCGCAGGTTGCGATAAATTTAATACCGAAGCCGCTTTAGTGATATTTCCTTCGCAATATATTGCATCGAAAACCACAAACAAATTCAAATCAATTTTCATGCTCACTCCTGTGATCTCATGATGAATGTTGAGACAACCTCAATTCATTAGTACTATTAAAATTATAAATAGTAGGGTATTAGAACTATTCATTTGTTCAATTTAGATGTTGGCATTAGCATAGTCAAGTAGATTCGACATAGGGCAAAATTATGTTGAGAAGAGAGTTATATGCATTCAATACATGTGCGGATGTGGCTACTTAGCTTGTAAGTGTTAAATTTAAAACTCATTTAAACAGTGAGTTATCTTTATTTAGAATTGAATCATCATTTTTATTACGTTAGAGGCGCCATATGGCAGCAATTTATTTGATTCGACACGGGCAAGCCTCTTTTGGTAGTACTGATTACGATCAATTATCAGACAAAGGTAGCCAACAAGCGACCTTACTAGGTGAATATTGGCGTTCAAGAGTGGCCCCCAGCAAGTTTTATTGTGGTGATTTATTGCGTCACGGCCAAACATTAACCAACTTTGTCAATGGATATCAAGGGCCAACAACACCGATGGTTATCCACTCGGGTTTCAACGAATTTGATCATGTCGACATTTTGCAGAAATACAATGTTCAGTGGCAAAACTTCGCCCAAATGAGTCAAGAAATTAATCAACAAAACCAGCCAAACAAAGCGCTGCAAAAAGAGTTTTATCAAGCACTCCATCGCTGGATATCGGGCGACAAAGATGATGAATATAAAGAAAGTTGGCCACAGTTTCAGGCGCGCTGTATCCGAGCACTGCAAAATATCATTGAACAAGAACTCGCCAGAAAACGTGAGTTTAGTGCCGTAGTAAGTGGCACTAAAAAATCAAAAGACATTTTAGTGTTTACTTCAGGCGGTACGATTTCAGTCATCATTCAACACATATTGAAATTAACCGATCAACAAACATTAGCGATTAATCAACAGACCAGAAATACCAGTGTGACTAGACTGCTGTTTTCAGAAAACATGTTGAGTGTGGATTATTTCAATAACTATAGTCATTTAGAGCAGGCGGGCGATGATTGGATAACCTTTAAGTAATGTTGAATACAGATTAGGGTCATATCCAGTTGCGGTCTGAAAATATGCGACTTAACTAATTAACTAAGTACAACAATTAACCCAATAATAATAAGGAAATAACATGAACAATGGCAATCTATTTGATTTAACAGGGAAAGTCGCTTTAGTCACTGGGGCAAGTCGTGGTATTGGGGAAAGTGTTGCCAAAGTATTAGCTCAGTATGGTGCGCATGTGATTGTATCAAGTCGAAAAGTTGAAGCCTGCCAAGCTGTCGTTGATGAAATTGTAAAAGCAGGCGGCAGTGCACAGGCCATTGCGTGTCATATTGGCGAATTAGAACAAATTGATGCCATTTTTGATGCCATAACTGAACAACATGGCAAGCTGGATATTTTAGTCAATAACGCAGCCGCCAATCCGTATTTTGGTCATATTATCGATACCGATTTAATCGCCTTTCAAAAAACCGTCGACGTTAATATTCGTGGTTATTTCTTCATGTCGACCAGAGGCGCAAAATTAATGAAAGATAGTGGCGGCGGCTCAATCATTAATGTGGCTTCTGTTAATGGTGTTATCCCTGGCGATTTTCAAGGTATTTATTCCATCACTAAAGCTGCTGTGATTTCGATGACTCAAGCTTTTGCTAAAGAATGTGCCCAATTTAACATCCGTGTAAATGCATTATTGCCCGGTGGAACAGACACCAAGTTTGCATCAGCCTTAGTTGATAACCCGGCAATTCTTAAACAAATGATGTACCACGTGCCAATGAAACGTGTTGCACAACCTGATGAAATGGCCGGCACAGTATTATATTTAGCGTCAAATGCATCCAGCTATACCACGGGTACCGCCATTAATGTTGATGGTGGTTATTTGATTGGTTAATCGGTCAACGGATAAAGCTAACTAAAGCTAACTAAATCAATAGTTAATAAACAGAATAAAATAATAGCTAATCTAATAATAACAACAACAAAATAATGAATCAAAAGCTAGGGAAACATCATGAATAGCGATAAAAACACCAGTGTTAATAAATTATTTGAACCCTTTATCACTAAATCGTTGTCATTAAAAAATAAAACCGTAATGGCACCGATGACGCGGGCATTTTCGCCAAATTATATCCCCAATGATGAGGTTGCGGCCTATTACCGCCGACGCGCTGAAGGTGATGTTGGATTAATTATCACTGAAGGGACCTTTATTTCCCATAAAGGTGCTAATGGTTACGAGAATGTGCCTGCTATTTATGGTGACCAAGCCTTAGCAGGTTGGAAACATGTTGTTGATGAAGTGCATGCAGCCGGTGGCAAAATTGCCCCACAACTTTGGCATGTGGGTTCAGTGAGGAAAGTCGGCATCGGCCCAGACAAAGAAGTCCCAGCGTATAGCCCTTCAGGTTTGTACAAGCCTGGTGCTAAAAATGGTGTCGCGATGACGCAAGACGATATTAATGAGGTTGTCGCTTCATTTGCCCAAGCTGCACTTGATGCCAAAAACATTGGTTTTGACGCCATTGAAGTTCACGGCGCCCATGGTTATTTGGTCGATCAGTTTTTTTGGGAAGGGACAAATCAACGAGATGATCACTATGGTGGCTCGTTAGAGAATCGTACCCGCTTTGGGGTTGAAATTGTCAAAGCAATCCGCGCAGCCGTGGGTGACGACTTTACCATTATCTTCCGTTTTTCACAGTGGAAACAACAAGATTACAGCGCCAAGCTTTGTCAAACACCAGCAGAGTTATGTACTTTCTTAGGCTTATTAAGTGATGCTGGCGTTGACGTTTTTCACGCCAGCACGCGTCGTTTTTGGATAGCCGAATTTGAAGGTTCTGACCTTGGTCTTGCTGGTTGGACTAAAAAACTCACCAACAAGCCGGTGATCACTGTCGGTAATGTGGGCTTAGATGCTGATTTTATTGGAGAGGGTAATGCTGATTTATCAGGCACGTCGAATCCTACCGGTATTGACGAGTTATTAGTCCGTTTAAACAATGACGAATTTGATTTAGTGGGTATTGGCCGTGCGTTATTAGTTGATCCGCAGTGGGTTAATAAAATTAAGAACCATGCCATTAATGAGATCAAACCTTTTAATAAAAAGTCATTAATGTCTCTTAGTTAGAGTCAGTTGACTTAATGTCTTAAACACAAAGTGTCAGTCAAACTCCAGCACGAGTTAACGCCGTAATGACATCTTATAAGGATAGAAAATGAATTTTGAATACAGTGAAAAAGTTCAAGCGTTAATCAAACGAGTCAACGACTTTATGGATTTGCATGTATTTCCTGTAGAGGAAGAAATGCATAAACAAGTACAACTCGAGCCATGGTCAACGCCACCGTTAATGGAACAACTTAAAGCCAAAGCGAAAGCAGAAGGCTTATGGAATTTATTTTTACCGGTCGCGTACGGCAAATACAGTGCTGGTTTAACTAATTTAGAATATGCCCCCCTTGCTGAAATTATGGGTAAAGTTATGTGGGCGCCAGAAGTGTTTAACTGCGCGGCACCTGATACGGGCAATATGGAAGTATTAGCTAAATACGGTAACGAGGCGCAGAAAAAGCAATGGTTAGAGCCGTTGCTTGACGGCAAAATACGTTCAGCGTTTGCAATGACCGAACCTGACGTCGCCTCAAGTGATGCCACTAATATCGAATTACGCATTGAACGTGATGGTGATGAATATGTCATTAATGGTCGCAAATTTTACATTAGTGGTGCGTGTCGCAAACAATGCGAAATTATGATTGTGATGGGCAAAACGGATCCTGGAAACAGCAACCGTTATATACAGCAATCACAAGTGCTTGTGCCGATGAACGCCCCTGGTGTGACCTTGGTTAGACCGATGAAAGTGTTCGGTTATGACGATTCTCCAGAAGGGCACGGCGATGTCATTTTTGACAATGTGCGGGTACCTGTTGAAAACATTATTGCGGGTGAAGGTAAAGGCTTTGAAATTGCTCAAGGTCGTCTTGGGCCTGGGCGTATACATCACTGCATGCGTTCAGTCGGAGTCGCGCAACGTGCGCTAGATTTAATGTGCCAACGGGTTAGCCAGCGCATTGTGTTTGGTCAGCCGATGATCAAACAACAATCGGTACGTGAAGATATTGCTAAGTCGGCTTGCCAAATTGAACAAGCGCGTTTAATGACATTAAAAGCGGCGCAAAAAATGGACACCGAAGGTAATAAAGCCGCCAAAGAGTTAATTGCGATGATTAAAATTGTCGCCCCAAGTATGTCACTTGATGTGATAGACCGCGCCATTCAATGCCATGGCGCAGTGGGCGTGAGTCAAGATACCTTCTTAGCGCATGCATGGGCTGGGCAGCGTACTTTGCGTTTAGCCGATGGTCCTGATCAAGTGCATATGATGCAACTTGGGCGTGATTTAGTTAAAAAAATAGCTAACTAGTATTAAGGCCTGTTGATCTTTCAGGATCAGTTTTGCAGCAGGTTGGAACTTATTTCAACCTGCTGTTTATAATGTTGATCGCTCATACTGGCCACTTAAATTACACAAAAAAGAGTATTGCTAAATGGCACAAGAATCTCCCGTTAATAATGAACAGCTTACTGCTTATCTAGAAGCCCATGTTGGTGGCTTTAGAGGACCAATCACCCTTGAGAAATTTGCCGGTGGTCAATCAAACCCAACGTTTAAAGTCACCTCAGCATCGGGTGTGTATGTGCTTCGCCGCCAACCGTCGGGGAAATTATTAAAGTCAGCTCATGCTGTAGATCGTGAATATCGTGTATTAAATGCCTTAAAAGACAGCGACGTGCCGGTTGCAAAAGTATTTCACCTGTGTGAAGACAGCAGCATTATCGGTTCAATGTTTTATCTGATGCAATTTTGTGATGGCACAGTTTATTGGAGCGCATCATTAGCTGAGATTGACACCAATGAGCAACGCTCAGCCATGTATGACGCAATGAATAAAGTACTGGTTGCTTTGCACAGTGTTGATGTAGATGCGGTTGGATTATCCGATTACGGCAAAGCAGGTAACTACTTTGAGCGTCAACTCACGCGCTGGACATCACAATACCGTGTGACAGAACTGAAAAAAATTGCCGCGATGGATGAACTGAGTCAATGGCTTGAACAACATGTACCGGAAGATGATGGCCGTGTTTGTTTAGTCCATGGCGATTTTCGCTTAGACAATATGATGTTTGCTAAAGATAGCCCCGATATTATCGCCTTACTTGACTGGGAACTATCAACACTAGGTCATCCATTTGCTGATTTAGCGTATCAATGTATGCAACTGCGCATGCCAGCAGGAATGGGCAGTATTGACGGTTTACAAGATATTGACCGCGCCAGCTTAGGCATCCCAACAGAAGCGGAATATGTCGCTCTGTATTGCCAACGAATGGGAATAGGGCACATTGAAAACTGGGTGTTTTATTTGGCTTTTAGTTTCTTCCGTTTAGCGGCCATCGCCCAAGGAGTCGCTAAACGTGCCACCGAAGGCAACGCGTCTAATGAACATGCCAATAAAGTGGGCTCGTTTGTCGAACCACTGGCAAAAATGGCCTTAGAGGTCATTGCTAAAGAGATAAAAAGATAAAAAGAGTTAACCAATAAACTAACAAAACAAAACAAAAATCAACAAAACTCAACATAGAAAAGACCATCAATTACAGGAGTTACTCGCATGGATCCATTATTAGACTTTACCGGTAAGGTTGCCGTTATTACTGGCGCGGCTCAAGGTTTTGGTAAGTTACTGGCTGAAGAGTTAGCCAAACGTGGCGCTAAATTAGTGATTAGCGACATTAACGAAGCGGGTGTAAACAAGGTAGCGGACGATATTGCCTCTAGTGGTGCCGACGTGATCGCGATGAAATGTGATGTGTCTAAAGATGCGTCATGCAAAGCCATGGTTGAGACTGCGATTAAACATTTTGGTCGAGTTGATATTGGGGTTAACAATGCCGGTATTGCCCATGAGTTTAAGCCGTTTCATGAGATTGATGAATCTATTATGGACAGCCAGTTTGCTGTCAATGTGAAAGGTGTCCAATTTGGCATGCGTCATCAAATACAGCAAATGCTCAAACAAGGCCAGGGAGCCATTCTCAATGTTAGTTCGATGGCGGGTCTAGGTGGCGCAGCTCGAGGCAGCGCTTATTCTATGGCTAAACACGCTGTGATTGGCTTAACCAAAACCGGCGCTGTGGAGTACGGTCGCGACAATATTCGTATTAATGCAATTTGCCCATTTTTTACTCTTACCCCTATGGTCACCAATTTTGCTGACGAAGAAAAACAAAAGAAAATGGCCCGTGGAGCTCCAATGAACCGCCTAGGTGAACCTAAAGAAATCGTTGCTGTGATGCTGATGATGTTGTCACCTGCAAATACCTATATGACGGGCCAATGTATTGCGGTAGATGGTGGCGTGTCAGCGTTTTAACCTTGCCTGCGGGCATCATACTGCCATCAAAGTAACCTGCTCAGTGATTTGCTCAGTTACTTAGTTATAAAACAAGATAAGAAGAGAATATTATGCCTGCAACGTTAATGAATCAACGTGATCTTGAATTTATGCTTTACGAACTGTTTGATAGTGAAGCATTAACCAGCAGAGAGCGTTATCAAGATCATGACCGCCAAACCTTTAATGAAGTGGTTAATACCGCTAAAACGATTGCAGAAAAATATTTTCTTCCGATCCGTCGCAAATTGGATATTGAACAACCCACTTTTGATGGTAAAAAAGTGCATATCATCCCTGAGCTTAAAACAGCCATCGACGCGGTAAACGAGTCTGGGATTGGTGCTGCAACTGCAGATTATGATTTAGGAGGCATGCAACTGCCACCTATTATTGCCAGTGCCGCGGGTTCGTATCTTAGCGTCGCCGGTGGCGTAGGCATGGGCTATAACATGTTGACCACGGCTAATGCCAATTTACTCCAAGCCCACGGCAGTGCTGAGCTGATTGAAACCTGGGTGAAACCGATGCGAGAAGGTCGGTTTATGGGCACCATGGCCATGACTGAACCTGGCAGTGGTTCCGCTTTAGGCGATTTAACTACAAAAGCGGTAAAAGCTGAGAATGGCACCTATCGCATTAGCGGCAGTAAAATCTATATTTCAGGCGGCGATCATGATTTAAGCGAGAACATTGTCCATTTAGTCCTTGCCAGAATTCAGGGTGCTCCCAAAGGTGTTAAAGGGATTTCGTTATTTGTTGTGCCTAAGTTTTTGCTTAATGATGATGGGTCGCTGGGCGATGACAATGAAGTGGCGCTGGCAGGCTTGTTTCATAAAATGGGTGGCCGAGCACAAACGTCTACAGCACTGAGTTTTGGTGAGAAAAATGGAGCAATTGGCTATTTAGTCGGTGAAGAACACTGTGGTTTAAAATACATGTTCCACATGATGAACGAAGCCCGCATTATGGTCGGCACCAGTGGCGCAGTGCTCGCGGTTGCCGGATATCAATATTCAGTGGACTACGCTAAAAACCGTCCTCAAGGTCGATTACCATCGTGTAAAGATCCACAATCTCCTATGGTAAACATCATTGAACATGCGGATGTAAAACGTATGCTATTAGCCCAAAAATCCTATGCAGAAGGGGCAATGGCTCTAGTGCTGTACGGTACTCAATTAAGTGATGATTCACATACCTCAGCCACAGCCGAGCAACGCCAATATGCACATACATTGTTGGACTTTTTAACGCCCATCATTAAAACATGGCCATCAGAATATGGCCCCAAAGCGAACTCCCTTGCGATTCAAGTCATGGGCGGCCATGGTTATATAAACGAGCATCCGGTTGAAATGTTCTATCGTGATAATCGCTTAAACCCTATTCATGAAGGCACTACCGGGATCCAATCATTAGATTTGATCACTCGTAAAGTGCCGATGAATAACATGCAAGGCTATAAGGCTACGTTAGCTGAAATGGTTAAAACGATTGAATACGCAAAACAATACCCAAGCTTAAACGAGTTTTCTTCACAATTAAGCCAAGCGCTTGATACGTTAAGTGTGACAACGCAAGCGGTGTTAAGCGCGATGTCGACTAAAAATATTGATTTAGCCTTAGCAAATTCAGTCAAATACTTAGAGTTATTTGGTCACGTGATTATTGCTTGGTTATGGCTTAAGCAAAGTATTGTTGCGACTAAAGCGATAGCCGAACAACCGCACCAAGCCGATATGCATTTTTATCAAGGCAAATTGCAGGCTTGTCAGTATTTTTATCGATTTGAATTGCCTGAAATTAGCGTATGGTCAAATTTACTGATCAATACTGACAGCACCAGCTTTGATATGCAGCCTGACTGGTTTTAATTTAGGTTTTAATTTGATGTCTAATTAATGCGATACGACTGCAGATTTATGCCATTAATGCGCAGTGGCGTTTTATAAAATCGAGTTTACAAAAAACATTACCGCGCCATGGGTAATGTTTTTTTGTTTGTGACTTCCTCATTTTATTTTGTCACGTTTGCATCCTCTACATCACCAAGCTATTCATCCTGTGAATAGCTTGGTATTAAAACTATTCATTTGTTTAATTTACCTACCCCAACTAGCATGAGATATCGCTTAAATTTTATTCATGGATTGTACCGCGAAAGTACAAAAGGAAAGGGAATAATGCCGACAGTAATTAATCGAAATGACATTGCCAACTATATTGGCTATCAAGCTGAGCCAACAGGTTGGCACCAAATTACCCAAGAGCAAATTAATCAATTTGCTGACTGCACTCTGGATCATCAATTTATTCACGTAGATGTTGAGAAAGCCAAAGCAACCCCTTTTGGTTCAACCATCGCCCACGGTTTTTTATCGTTATCTATGCTGTCGCATTTTGCTGAAAATTTTAGCGTCATTATCGATGGCTTCTATATGGGGCTAAATGCCGGTTTCGATAAAGTACGATTTTTGCAACCTGTTACCGTCAATAGCCGCATTAGAGCGCATGCTAAAACCCTTTCAATAGCAGAAAAAAAACCAGGGCAATTTAGACTATCGACCGAAGTGACCATTGAAATAGAAGGCTGCGATACACCGGCATTGGTTGCCGAGTGGATATCGGTGCAAATGGTTAAATAGTGATGCTTTAGAAGTGATGCTTTAGAAGTGATGCTTTAGAAGTGATGCTTTAGAAGTGATGCTTTAGAAGTGATGCTTTAAAAATGATGCTTCTAAAATGATGGTTAAGTAAAAGTCTGACGCATAAAATAAACAATAATAATAAACAGTTAAGGTAAAAAAATGACAATTAGTTTTGCAGGAAAAGTGGCTATTGTAACGGGTGCCGGTAACGGTTTAGGCCGCTCACATGCATTGGAATTGGCCAGACGCGGTGCCAAAGTAGTGGTTAACGACTTAGGCGGTGCTCGTGATGGCAGCGGCGCATCTTCAGCGGCGTCACAAGAAGTGGTGCAGTTAATTGAAGAGATGGGCGGCGAAGCGATTAGCCATGGTGCTAACGTAGCCAATTTTGACGAAGTACAAGACATGGTGCAACAAACCATGGATAAATGGGGTCGAGTCGACATTCTGATTAACAACGCCGGTATTTTGCGGGATAAGTCTTTTTCAAAAATGACTTTAGATGACTTTAAATTGGTCATGGACGTGCATGTTATGGGGTCTGTTAACTGCACCAAAGCGGTGTGGGAAATCATGAAACAACAAAACTACGGCCGTATCGTGATGACAACGTCATCGAGTGGCATGTACGGTAACTTTGGTCAGGCAAATTACGGAGCCGCTAAAATGGCCGTCATTGGGCTCATGAATACCTTAGTGCTTGAAGGTGCAAAAAATAATATCAACATCAATGCGCTTGCGCCAACGGCTGGTACACGGATGACTGAAGATTTAATGCCAGAAGAAATAGTTAAGGCGTTTTCCCCCGAAGCGGTAACGGCAGGCATGCTGACCTTGTGCGATGAAGACGCGCCAAATCGGTTTATTTTATGTGCCGGAGCCGGTGGCTATTCAAGTGCCTCTATCTTTGAAACAGAAGGCTGTTTTATTCCTAAAACATCGCAAAACCCAGAAACCGTGCGTCAAAACTGGGCGTTACTCACGGCTCAAGAGAATCAACAATCGTTACTGTCGGGTGCCAAGCAAGGTGAGAAGTTTGTAATGAAGGCAATGGCGTTCATGAAGTCTCAACAGCAGTCTCAACAGCAATAGCCTAGTGCGGCAATCATTACGCGAGTCATGACTTGAATAATCATGGCAAATAACAGCACCAAGTCCGATGGAACGATAAACAACAACTATAAAAAGACAGGAATTATCATGAGAGAAGCCGTCATTGTATCAGCCGCCCGAACACCTATAGGTAAAGCCTATCGCGGTGCATTTAACGATTTATCCGCCCCGACGTTAGCGGCCGTTGCGGTAAACGCCGCAATAGAGAGAGCGGGTATTGACCCTCATGACATTGAAGATTGTATTTTTGGTGCTGCGTTAACTCAAGGCAACCAAGGAATGAACTTTGGTCGTCAAGTGGCCATGGCGGCACAATTACCGGTATCTGTGCCGGGCATGACTGTCGATCGTCAATGTTCTTCAGGGTTAATGTCTATTGCTATCGCAGCCAACCATATCGTTGTTGATGGTGCCCAAATTGTTGTCGCCGGTGGTTGTGACTCAATCAGCTTAGTACAAAACGATAAAATGAATATGCATCGTGCGGTTGATCCCAGCATAAAAGCTTACCAACCAGCCATTTATATGCCGATGCTTGATACTGCCGAAGTGGTTGCTGATCGATATGGTATTTCTCGTGAAGCACAAGATGCCTACGCTTTAACATCTCAACTACGCACCGCAGCGGCGCAAACTGAAGGCCGATTTGATGATGAAATTGTGCCTGTTACTTGCACTAAGCTGGTAATGGACAAAGCCAGCGGTGAAATGAGTAAGCAACAAGTCACCTTAACCAAGGATGAAGGTAATCGCCCGTCTACCGATCTACAAGGTTTGGCAAGCTTAAAAGCGGTCAAAGAATCCGGCTCGATTACCGGCGGTAATGCGTCGCAACTCTCTGATGGTGCTGCGGCTGTGGTAGTCATGGAGCGTGAATTAGCAGAGCAACGTGGGTTGAGTCCTTTAGGGGCGTATCGGGGCATGGTAGTTGTGGGCTGTGAACCTGATGAAATGGGCATAGGCCCAATTTATGCGATTCCAAAATTACTTGAGCGCCATGGTCTCACAATTGACGATATTGGTTTATGGGAAATCAATGAAGCGTTTGCTGTTCAAGTGATTTATTGTGCTGAAAAGCTCGGTATTCCAGCCGATCGTTTAAATGTTGATGGCGGCGCAATCTCCATTGGCCATCCTTATGGCATGAGCGGCACTCGCATGGTAATGCATGCGCTAATTGAAGGTAAACGTCGTGGGGTTAAATACGTGGTGATCAGTATGTGTATTGGCGGTGGTCAGGGAGCCGCGGGCTTATTTGAAGTGTTATAAGTCTGGCTCAATGTTAGGTTGATAAAAAGTTAATGAAACGTTAATGTCTGGTTAAGTTAATTTTTGCATCATACAAAATAATAATAAACATAGCTGCTAGAGTATTTGCTAGCCGCTAATAACGTAACATTTGGGGAAAAATATTATGGAAAAGATTTGGCTTGAGAAGAGTTATCCGCCAGGGGTTGAGTTTGAAATAGATCCTGATAAATATAATTCTTTGGCAGATTTATTCTTAATTTATACCAAGTTGTATGCCAATAATACTGCGTTCATTAATATGGATGTCAGCATTACTTATCAGCAACTTGAACAACAAGCGACGGATTTTGCTGCTTACTTACAGCAAGATTTAGGCTTAGTTAAGGGTGATAAATTTGCCATCATGATCCCCAATACACTGCAATATCCCATTGCACTATTTGGCGCACTGATTGCGGGTCTGACGGTGGTTAACGTTAATCCACTGTATACCGCCCGCGAGTTAGAACATCAATTAAAAGACTCTGGCACTAAAGGGATCCTTATTCTTGAAAACTTTGCTCATGTATTACAGTCTGTTATTAATAAAACCGATGTAAAGCATGTGATCCTCACAGGCGTAGGTGACAGGTTAGGTATGATTAAAGGCGCACTCGTCAACGGCGCAATTAAGCATGTAAAAAAACTAGTTCCAGCGTTTGATTTGCCCAATGCCATTAAATTTAATGACGCAATGGCCAAAGGCAGTAAACTTAATTTGACGCCAGTTGAGGTTGTGGGTGCTGATTTGGCCTTTTTACAATATACCGGTGGTACCACAGGCCCATCAAAAGGCGCCATGCTGACTCATCGCAACATGGTGGCCAACATAGAACAGTCCAATGCGGTTACAAAAAATGTCTTCGAAATAAACAAAGAAATTATGATAACCGCTTTGCCGCTTTATCATATCTATGCGTTAACTTCTAATTGTTTGGCCTTTTTACCGTTTGGTGGCACTAATCTATTAATCACCAATCCAAGAGATATGGCAGGTTTTGTTAAAGAGCTGGCTAAATATCGCTTTACTGTTATTACTGGGGTAAATACCTTATTTAATGGGTTACTAAATACTCCTGGATTCGACAAACTTGATTTTAGTGCCTTAAAAATGGGGCTTGGTGGTGGAATGGCTGTGCAACGTCCGGTTGCAGAGCTTTGGGAAAAAGTCACTAACAGTCGACTTTTAGAAGGATATGGATTAACCGAATGTGCGCCCTTAGTGACATTAAGTCCTTATAACCAAAAAAGTTTCAATGGCTCTATTGGTTTGCCTGCATCATCAACGGATATTCGTTTAGTCGGGGCTGATGGTGAAGACGTGGCATTAGGCGAGCCGGGCGAAATGTGGGTTAAAGGTCCACAAGTGATGAAAGGCTATTACAATCGCCAAAAAGCCACCGATGAAGTCTTAATCGATGGTTGGTTAGCGACAGGTGATATCGCCACCATGGATGAAAATGGTTTTTTCAAAATTGTTGATCGAAAGAAAGATATGATCAATGTTTCAGGTTTTAATGTATTTCCAAACGAAATCGAAGAAGTACTGGTGATGCATGAAGGGGTTCTTGAAGCTGCCGCTGTGGGGGTGTCGTGCGATATCACTGGTGAGCGAGTCAAAGTGTACATTGTTCGAAAAGACCCTACGCTTACCGAGCAAGATATACTCGATCATTGTAATAAAATGCTCACCAATTATAAGCGACCTAAAGTAGTTGAATTTATGAATGAATTGCCCAAAAGTAATGTGGGTAAAGTGTTACGCAAAGATCTTCGTAATAAGGCGTAAGCTTCATCGATGGTACTTTTTAGAGACTAATGTTTTAATAACAACTGTCTAATCATTAACCTAGATGCTTTAGTGTCGAAGTTTAGTATTGAAGTTTTAGTCTCGAAACTTTAGTCTCGAAGCTTTAGTCTCGAAACTTAACTGTCGGCATTTATTGCCGACAGTTTAACAATAAGAGTCATATGTTAGAAATATATGCTGGTGAAACGGCCTTAAAAAAGATCCAGCAAGATGGATTTTCCCCTGAGTTATTTAGCGCTTTCCTTGGTGCAAGCGGTGGGCCCAAATGGTTTACCTTACTGGGATTAGATAAATATATCTTTGGGGAGTTTTTCAAAGGCAGACAACAGCCGTTAAATCTCATTGGCTCAAGTGCTGGTGCGTTTCGCGCCGCGTGCTTTGCGCAAAAAGACCCCGTAGCGGCAATAGAGCGTTTAGCTAAACACTACAGTGAAACCGTGTACTCGGATAATACTAAACCCAAAGCGGCAGAAATTACCGCTAAAGCCATTGAATTGCTTGATGAGCTCTTTGGTGACAACGGCGCAGCTGAAATTATTAATAATAACGTCTTTAAAGCCCATTTTATTGTGGCTAAATGCAATGGTTTCGTAGCATCAGAAAACAAGTTCACACTAGGGGCTGGGTTGGTTAACAGCGTAATTAGAAATACCTTGAGTCGCTCGTTACTAAATAGTCAATATGAACGATATATATTTCAGCATAATCAAAGTGATTTAGTTCTCCACGATCCGGATAACATCCCAACTACCGCGGTGGCTTTTAGTCAACACAATATCAAAGCTGCGCTACTGGCGTCAGGTTCTATTCCTATGGTGATGCAAGGCATAAAAGATATTGTTGATTGTCCACCCGGCATGTATCGAGATGGCGGCATTATCGATTATCATTTTGATTTCAATATTCAAAATCAAGGCTTAATCCTTTACCCTCATTTTAGCTCGACATTAAAAGCGGGCTGGTTCGATAAAAAGCTGTCCCGCAACGTCAGGCTAGAACACTATGATAAAACCGTATTGCTTTGTCCTTCTGCTGAATTTGTTGAATCTTTGCCCTATAAAAAAATTCCTGACCGTAGCGATTTTATCGACATGAAACCCGCACAGCGCATCGAGTATTGGCAACAGGTTTTCATTGAAAGCGAAAAGCTTGCACAGCACTTTAAACACTTTTATCACACCCAAAATATCAGCAGCATAAAAAGTATTAAGCAACTGATTAGGTAGTAACAGCAGAATGACACAAGAATCTCACCAGGATGACAATATCCATTAACCACGGTCTCAATAAACCACGGCCTCAATAAACCAAAGTATCGCGCAGTCACATGCAGCATCAATATACCAACAAAGAGAGCAAAAATATGAGCACATATAAAGCCATTAACTTAATCGCCCGTCCTCAAGGTGGCCCCATCGGCCCTGAATTATTTGAAGTGGTTGAAAAGCCAATGCCTAAAGTGGCTGACGGACAATTTTTGGTCAAACAAAACTGCATGTCACTTGATCCTGCGATGTTTGGTTGGATGAGCGCTGATACCGAAAGTTACATTCCGCCAGTTGCGTTAGGTGAGGTGATGCGCAGTTCTGGCATTGGTGAAATTGTAGAGAGTAACCATCCTGGCTTTAAGGTCGGCGACCGAGTGATGGGCATGATGGGTTGGCAACAATATTTTTTAAGTAACGGCGCGGGGTTAAATAAAGTGACCGCGCCATTAACAGATGAAGCTATTTTATCGGTTTTTGCTTTGCCGGGGTTAACGGCGACGCAAGGGCTCTTTAACGTAGGTAAACCACAAAAAGGCGAAACCATCGTAGTTTCTGGCGCAGCAGGATCGGTTGGTTCTATTGTGGGACAGTTGGCTAAAGCGGATGGCCTCAGGGTTATCGGTGTTGTCGGTAGTGATGAAAAAGCCGATTGGATTGTTAACGAATTAGGTTTTGATGGTGCGATTAATTACAAGACCGATGATTTAGCCGCAAAATTGGCCGAATTAACCCCCGACGGCGTTGATGTGTATTTTGAAAATACCGGCGGCCCGATCCAGCACCATGTGTTTGCCAAAATGAATGCCCATGGCCGCATTGTGGTGTGTGGCATGATTGCCGATTACCCGAAAGCCGTGCCAGATTTAGCACCAAGCTGGATCCAAGTGATTAAAAAACGCCTCATTATACAAGGCTTCACTATGCCTGATCATTTTGGTGACGTGCCAGCGCTATTAGAAAAATTGACGCCTTATGTGATGAAAGGACAAATTAAACATCGCGCCCATGTGTTAAATGGTCTTGAGTCGGCAATCACCGGCTTAAACTTGTTTTTTACCGGTGATAATAAAGGCAAGTTAATCGTTAAATTATAATTTTTATAACAATATTGTTTATCAATAATTTATAACGGCCACAACCCAATTAATCAATGTTGTTAATTGGGTTGTGTTTATGACAGGTTTACTATTCCAAGTCAGGCGATAAATATGAGCGAAATTAACACCCATTATCGAAATTGCAATATTTGTGAAGCCATGTGTGGCTTGGAAATTACCTATCAAGATAAGCAAATCTTATCAATTAAAGGCGATCAACTAGACCCCTTTAGTCAAGGTTATAACTGCCCAAAAGCCTTAGCCTTAGAAGATTTTTATACTGACAAAGATCGCTTAAAAACGC
This sequence comes from Shewanella sp. Actino-trap-3, assembly GCF_002836275.1. Lineage (NCBI taxonomy): Bacteria > Pseudomonadati > Pseudomonadota > Gammaproteobacteria > Alteromonadales > Shewanellaceae > Shewanella > Shewanella sp. Actino-trap-3. Next base: position 870,011 of record NZ_PJCE01000001.1, read on the forward strand.
CTATTAGGCGAACCGCAACAGGTTGGGAAGATATTAGCTGGGATGAAGCCTTTATCGAAATAACTGAAAAGTTTAAAGGCATTCAACAGCAGCATGGCAAAAATGCGTTGGCGGTTTATTTGGGTAATCCCAATGCCCATAGTCTTGGTAATGCGCTGTTCCTTAGACCATTTATGAAGTCACTTGGCACCATAAACCGTTTCAGCTCTGCCTCTGCCGATCAATTACCTCATCATGTTGCTGCAAACTTTATGTTTGGCGCGGGCATGTTAATTCCGGTGCCCGATATTGATAGAACTGATTTTATGCTGATCATTGGTGGTAATCCTGTGGTATCAAACGGTAGCATGATGACGGCACCTAACGTTATAGGTCGGATGAAAGCCATCCAAAAACGTGGTGGAAAAATTGTCGTTGTTGACCCCCGCAGAACCCGCACAGCCAAAATTGCTGATCAACATCTGTTTATTCGCCCAGAAAAAGATGCGTTATTACTGCTGGCGTTGATCCACTGCGTTTTTGATTCAAATATGGTTAATTTACGTCATTTAGAAACCCAAGTTGATGGGCTAGATGATGTTGAAAGCCTAGCAAAACACTATTCGCCCGAGCTTGTGGCTGAATTTGTCGGCATTAATGCGACGAGTATTCGCACCTTAGCCGCAGACATGCTCGCAGCAGATTCTGCTGTTTGTTATAGCCGCATGGGGGCGTCGACGCAAACATTTGGTGGCTTATGTCTATGGCTAACCAATGTACTCAATATTATTACCGGCAACTTTGACCGTGCCGGTGGCGCTATGTTTCCACAGCCTGCTTTTGATTTATTGCGCAATCATCAACCCGGTCATAAAAGTTCATTTGGGCAACATCAAACGCGAGTACGTAAGCTGCCATTTTTCAATGGTGAATTTCCGGTTGCGACCTTGGCGGAAGAAATACAGACGCCAGGAGAAGGGCAAATAAGAAGCGTGATCACGGTTGCTGGCAATCCGGTACTTTCAGCCCCCAGTGGGCATAAATTAGCCCAAGCTTTTGCAGGCTTAGATTACATGGTCTCGGTTGACATTTATTTAAATGAAACCACCCAATACGCCAACATTATTTTGCCGGGGACTACGGGCGTTGAAAATTCTCATTTCGATATTTTCTTTAATTCATTTTCGGTTAGAAACACAGTTAAATACTCACCGCCATTATTTGATCAACAACCGGATCAACGCAGTGACTGGCAAATACTTAAACAGATTTCTGCCCGGATGCTCAATATTGCGACTGACGACCCGATGCAAAAAATCACTCCAGAAATGCTGTTAGATATGGAACTGAAAAAAGGGCCCTATGGCGAAGAGGGTATGAGCTTACAAAAGCTGATTGATAATCCCCATGGTATTGATATTGGCCCGTTAATGCCGTGTCTTGCTGAGCGGATAAAAACCGCAGACGGCAAGGTCAATTTATTTCCGCAAATCTATAGAGATGATTTACCTCGTTTGGATGCCGTTATGGCACAACCCGCGCGTGATCAAGCTTATCCGTTTGAGTTAATTGGTCGACGATTAGTTAAAAGTCACAATACCTGGACACAAAATTCACAACGACTCATTAAAGGAAAAAATTTATGTACTTTAGAAGTGCATTCACAAGATGCACAAGCGCTTGGGATCAAACAAGGGCAGCTAGTTAATGTCAGTTCAGCGGTAGGTGAAATCGTCATTGAAGTGGCAATTACTGATGATATCCAACAAGGTGTGGTCAGTATGCCTCAAGGCTGGGGACACAATCAAAAAGGTACTAACATGTCGGTTGCAGCAACTCAGCCAGGGGTGAGCATTAATGATTTAACAGATGCCAATCGAGTTGATATGCTGACAGGTAATGCGGCATTTAATGGTACGCCTGTTGCCATCAAAGCAGCCTAAAAGGAAGTTGCCTAAATAAAGTTGTTTAATAATAGTGCTTATGTTGATTAAATGGGGTAGTCCATTTTTAGTTTGAATCTATTCATTTTCAATTACCGACGATTAACACAAACAAATAGCTTTGAGGCTGGTGCTAATTAATAGCGACAAAGCGACATGAATAAAAAGGTAAGACCATGTTTAAAAGTACACAAAATTATATTGCATCAAACGAACTTAGCTTGGCGGTAAATGCGGCGATCTCATTAGAAAAACCGTTATTAATTAAGGGCGAGCCCGGTACCGGTAAAACCCAGTTAGCCGAAGAACTAGCCAGTTCACTCAATTGTAAATTGTATCAATGGCATATTAAATCGACCACTAAAGCGCAACAAGGCCTCTATGAATATGATGCAGTATCTCGGTTACGCGACAGTCAGTTAGGTGATGCACGGGTTCATGATATTGGCAACTATATCGTTAAAGGCAAGTTATGGCAGGCGTTTGAAGAAGAGCAAAGACCCATATTGTTGATTGATGAAATCGATAAAGCAGACATCGAATTTCCGAATGATTTGTTGCAAGAGCTTGATAAGATGGAGTTTTATGTTTATGAAACCCAACAAGTGATTAAAGCAAAACAGCGACCAATTATCATCATCACCTCAAATAATGAAAAAGAATTACCCGATGCTTTCTTAAGGCGCTGTTTTTTCCATTACATCAAGTTTCCGACTAAAGCTGAAATGGAAAAAATTATCGATGTGCATCATCCTGATGTTAAACAAGCATTGTTAAAACAAGCATTAGAGGTGTTTTTTGATTTACGCGAAGTCAGTGGCATCAAGAAAAAACCGTCAACATCAGAGTTAATTGATTGGTTAAAACTATTGATATCCGATGACATATCGCAAGATACATTACTCGATAAAAAGTCAGATATCATTCCTTTGTTTGGCGCACTGTTAAAAAATGAACAAGACGTTTCATTGATTGAAAAATTGGCCTTTATGAGCCGCAGAAACAGGTGATTCACAGTGTTTATTGATTTTTTTCTCACCCTAAAAAAGCATAAAGTCCCTTGTAGCTTACGAGAGCTATTAGATCTTATCGCGGTATTAAAAAAAGGGGTGATTTTTGCCAATGTAGAAGACTTTTATAACCTTGCCAAAATTGTCATGGTTAAAGATGAAATTCACTATGACAAATACGACAACGCATTTGCTGAGTACTTTAAAGGGATAGAAAATATTGATGTGTTCGATCACATTGTGCCGGAAGATTGGCTTAGAAAAGAATTCGAAAAACACCTCTCTCAAGAAGAAAAAGACCAACTAACGTCATTAGGCGGACTTGATCAATTGATGAAAGCGTTAAAAGAGCGTTTAGAAGAACAGAAGAAACGACATGCCGGCGGCAATAAATGGGTCGGTACTGGCGGCACATCACCGTTTGGTGCCTATGGCTATAATCCTGAAGGGATCCGAGTCGGCCAAGACAAAAACCGTAATAACAGTGCGGTGAAAGTGTGGGATAAGCGAGAATTTAAAAATTTCGACCAAGACCGTGAGTTAGGCACTCGCAATATCAAATTAGCCCTTAAAAAACTCAGAAAATTTGCCCGTACCGGTGCCAGTGAACAGCTTGATATTAATACCACTATTAACTCAACCGCCAAGAATGGTGGCATGTTAGATGTGCATATGGAGCCAGAACGTCATAACGCCGTTAAAGTACTGATGTTTTTCGATATTGGCGGCTCAATGGATGATTATATTCATACCTGTGAAGAGTTATTCTCCGCTGCACATAGTGAGTTTAAGCATTTAAAGTTTTTCTATTTTCATAATTGTGTATACGACCAGGTTTGGCAGGATAATAGCAGACGGTTTGATAAAACCATTGCTCTTGAAGAGATCATCAGGACCTTTTCTGCCGATTATAAAGTCATTTTTGTTGGCGATGCGACCATGGGGCCGTACGAAATTATCGCCAAAGGCGGCTGTGTTGAGCATTGGAATGAAAAACCCGGTGTCGAGTATATGAATCAGTTGTTAAGTCATTTTAGTAAGGTTGCTTGGTTAAATCCGCAACCTGAAAACCACTGGCCAATTCATCATTCAATCTCCATTATTCAACAGCTAGTTGACCATAAAATGTACCCATTAACGGTTGATGGTATCGGGCGTGCGATTAAAGATATTAGTTAGCCTCAGCTCGGGATAATAACGAGGTCAAATATTCTAATTTTGGCTTATTGATCTCACCGCTCAACCCGAGTTGGTTAATTAAGTCGATGAGTGGTTATTTATAGACGAACTGGAAGGGAATCAATATGGAATGTTTACGCACCGATGATGGTTGTTTTGCCAATCTACCGGACTACAACTTTGCCGCTCATTACTTAATGGTTGACGATAGTGAAGGCGGCCAATTACGGGTTCATTATCTGGATGAAGGCCCCAGAGATGCAGAACCGATATTATTACTACACGGTGAGCCAACATGGAGCTTTTTGTACCGTAAGATGATCCCCATTCTTGTGCAAGCCGGTCATCGCGTTATTGCGCCCGATCTGGTTGGCTTCGGACGTTCAGATAAACCCAGCAAACGAAGCGACTATACTTATCAACGCCATGTTGATTGGATGACGTCATTGGTGTTACAACTCAAACTAACCAACATAATGCTGGTGTGCCAAGACTGGGGTGGGTTAATTGGTTTACGTTTAGCCGCAGAAGATACCCAGCGTTATAGAGGCATTGTTGCAGCCAATACCATGTTACCAACAGGTGACCATGAGCCAGGTGAAGCTTTTAAACAATGGCAAACGTTCTCACAAGATGTTGAACTTTTTCCAACTGGCAACTTGATTAATAGTGCTTGTGTGTCGACCTTGTCAGCTGATGTCATTGCCGCTTACGATGCACCATTTCCACAAGAAAAATATAAAGAGGGCGCGCGTCAGTTTCCGTTGTTAGTGCCAACCACACCGGATGATCCTGCCGCCGAAAAAAATCGTTCAGCATGGAAGGTCTTGTCGCAATGGCAAAAGCCCTTTTTGACTGCGTTCAGTGATTCAGATCCGATCACTGCAGGCGGAGACAAACTAATGCAAAAACTGATACCAGGCACAAAAGGGCAAAAACACACCACTATTGTCAGTGCCGGTCACTTTTTACAAGAAGACAAAGGCGAAGCGCTAGCTGAAGTCGTGGTTCAATTTATTGCAGATAATCGTTAAGTTTCCGCGGTTTCAGTTGCTCCATACTAAAACTAAAAATATCATTATTAATGGGTATTGGTTTGCTTTATGGCTTTGGTATTAACTTTTTTAGGTTAACTAGGCTATTAGTCGCGGACCCAGAGTCACAGGGAGTTCACATGCTACATCAGGGAATATCTATCATGCTGGCCCCCGTTTTACTGCTGCAAGGGCTAAACGTTCGTCGCACCACCCCAAAACTTGCTGAGCCTGAGGGCGAACGCTTAGGGCAAACAGGCACCAATCCTGAGTTGAGTGTGCTTATATTAGGAGATTCAGCCGCAGCAGGTGTGGGGGTCGCTAATCAGGATCAGGCGTTGCTGGGGCAGGTGGTCCATTATTTACGTCCACATGGTCATCTAAAATACGGTCTTTTTGCCAAAACGGGCGCGACCACTTCGACTACGCTTGAGTCGTTAAATGATCACATCAATTGTTCACATCCCATACTAGGTCAAGGGCATTTTGATATCATCATTACCTCACTTGGGGTCAACGATATCACTTCATCCCTGAGCTGCGATAAGTGGCTGCAGCAACAAGCCCAGTTATTGACACTTATCACTGAGCGATATACCCCGAAACTCATCTTGGTGACTGCCATACCGCCACTCGGGTCATTTCCGGCTTTGCCAAATCCACTGCGCTGGAGCCTAGGCCAACGAGCCAAGCACTTTAATCATAAATTGCAGCAACTGTTGCTTATGCTTGATCAACAAGCACTTGATCAGCAACAAATTGATCAGCAACAAATCGATAAGCAATCCAAAGCACAAACTCGTTTTACATTGATTAATTTACCATTAGAAAACCCACAGCAAGACAGCAGTATGGTCGATTTTATGCGTCAAGTGATGGCCACAGATGGTTTCCACCCAGGCCCACAGATTTATACTGCATGGGCCAAGCTTATTGCTGAGCAAATTCAGTTAAGAAAGTAGTACCGTTAAGCGGGGAAGTTATAAAGCATACAGCAGGATTGATGTGAGGCCCTGTCGTTCTCTATAAATCGTTTCAAACCTCATCGCCATTTACTCATTGACACGCAGTAAACTCGTCCATGAGGGCTCGAGCATCACTCTAATATAAAAGAATTCACTCATTCGGTGGAGGTAAAGACATTCCCCAAATCCCTATGGGGCAGACAACAGCAAGCGGCGATGGAACCAGTGAATTTAACGATAAATATAAAAAATTAACAATGGACGTCGTTATAGCGTTATATAGTCCAATATGCTGTTAGGTTTTTATCCAAACGTTAGTTAAATATATTTAGCCTTTTGTGTTGTAAAGAGTCATTGTAAATAACCACAATATAAGGTGTATGTGTGAAATTAGTTATATCACTAGTCATTGTTATGGGATTAATTTCTCTGTCTGGGTGTAAGCTACTCCAGGTTAGAGGAGAAGTTGGTGGCGTTGAAGTCGATGCGCAAACCAATGAAAATAATAAAGATAATGGAGAAGATTTTTGTCCGCCAGGCCAAGCCAAGAAAGGTAATTGTTAGCTTTCTACTTACCATGTGCAAGTTCGTCCATAAGAAGCATGGCTTGGACTTGCACTGCGCTAAAGCTCATTGTGCTGGCGGCTGCGTACACATCGATATGATTGAATTCATTTTAAGTCTATTTATTGCTCTGTTAAGTATTAATCTTATGTGTACAGTCAGATCTAACAAGAGAGCATTGTTCTTTTTAGATACGATTTTATTGCCGTTTGTGTTCTAAGCTTGACCAAATATCCAATCAATATAGCAATGTCATTATCGACTTCGAACTTTCCCTATCGAAATTGAAACTCATAGTTAAGGTATTGTTTGTTAATTATGAAGGTATAAAAAATACCCTTTGTTGAGGCTTGTTTTAATCATCTCTACTGTCTTCTCCGGTTGTTCTAGCTGTAATGTCTATCCGTTTTTTTTAACCATTAATCAGTATGGCGAGTATAATAAGTTTGCTTTTATACTGAGCGAGATTAGTAGGTAAGAGCCTAAATTAGCATATTAATCGGTCATGTTAGATGAACAATAGGTATCGATAATTCATAGCTATTGTTAATGGAATAGCTATTTTAATAAATAATATTACGGTTTTGTGTAACTGATACGATATATAGCGTTAGCAAAATCGTCAGAGACCAGTATTGAGCCATCGGCTAATGTCATGACATCTACTGGACGTCCCCAGCTTTGTTCGCCATCAAGCCACCCTGTTGCAAAAGGCTTATAGCCGATAACCGTGTTATCTTGAAGTTCAACTTGCATGATACGGTAGCCCACTTTACTGCTTCGATTCCAAGACCCATGCTGAGCAATTAAGATGGAATGGTGAAACGCTGCTGGAAATTGATTCCCTTGATAGAACTCCATCCCTAGTGCAGCAACATGAGCGCCAAGGGTTAATACTGGTGGGGTATTGAGTTTAGCTATTTGTGGATCAGTAAAATCAGGGTCTGCAATCTTGCTATTGTGTATATAAGGAAAACCAAAGTGTTGGCCCGTTTGGCTCACACGATTAAGCTCATCATCAGGTAAGTCATCACCCATCATGTCGCGGCCATTATCGGTAAACCACAATTCACCGGTTTGCGGATGAAAATCAAATCCAACGCTATTACGTACGCCTTTAGCAACTATGGTGGTTTGTTTAGTGTCTAGGTCTAATTTGAGAATGCTGGCAAAAGGCAGTTCACTTTCACAGACATTGCAAGGGGCTCCTACTGGGATATACAGTTTTCCATCAGGCCCAAAGGCGATGAATTTCCAACCATGATGGGCTTTATTGGGAAGCTTGTTGTACACCAATTCTGGTTTGGGGATAGTAGGCAAAGACTTTTCAATATTAGGGTAACGCCAGATTTTATCAACATCAGCGACATATAAACTGCCTTGATGGTATGCCAGTCCTGATGGCATAAATAGATCGGTCGCAACAATGATTTTTTTGTCCGCTTTAAAATCATTATTGCTGTCAATAAGGGCATAAACATTACCCGCTTTACGACTGCCGACAAATACAGTTCCATTGTCACCAAGGGCCATCTGGCGGGCATTCTCAATGTTTTCGGCATATACATCAATAGTAAAACCTTGCGGTAATTCAATTTTATCTAAAGTTAATGCCAATGACGGATAAGAGACACCGAACCCCAAGGTTAGGAGAGATAACAAAGCAATTGGCTTAATCATGAATAGGGCCTCTTTTGATTAGCATTGTTTACGTAGTAGCGTATATATTAGTACTTTTTATCATAGTCTCAACAACCATCGCCATGTATACCCAAACGCTCTTGACATGCAGGATCTCGCATGTCGAGAAGTAGAGTCCAAGAGTCTAACAATCGGGCGCCTATGGACTGCTTCAGAAACGATAACAAGCGAACGCTGGGCTCACGGATAGAGCTGTCTAGTCGCTTCGCTGCTAAAGCTCCTGCTAGGGTCTAGGAACAAGCGCCTGCGGCTGCTGGGACGACCTGCGGTCTTCGAGGACGCTACGCTTCTAGATCCTAGGACTAAAACCTAGATCCTAAAACCTTGCACCAAGAAGGACCGAAGCCCGCCCTCTGGCGAGCTTGCGAGTTCCTAGCATCTAGTCGCGCAGCGTCCTAAATGTTAGCTTACCAATCTTTAATTAGCTCCTTCACCATAGCAGCGGTATTTTCTGGCTGTTCTAGTGGGAACATGTGACCGCCTTTTGGCATCATCATTATGTCGATGTCGTTTAATTTGGCAAAGCGGATAAAATGTTTAATGGGGAAGATGTTAGTATTTTGACCATAAATCAGTTTAGCGGGCACCTTAAGCTTGTTTTTATATTGAGCTAAATTGGTAGGTAAGTGCCTAAAAATATCGGCTTCAACCGTAGGAGAGAAGGTTAACTCGACACGTTGGTTGCGATGAATAAACCCAGAGTGAGCATAATCTTGCAAGCAGCGCGGATCGAAATTTTTGAACAAAGTCTTCTGTGAAAAATAATCAACCAAGTTGGTTTTTTCTGGCCATTGTTGCTGGCGAGCTTTGGCTTTACCCGCGGGTGATAGTTTATCTATGTAGGGTGTGCGTTTAATAAAACTGAGTAGATGTGAGAACGCACCTGTGACCACTGGCGGATCTAGCATCACTAAGCCCCGAAAGAGTTCTGGATGTTGGCAAGCAGCAATAAATGAAATAACCCCCCCAAAAGAATGGCCAACACATATTACTTTATCATCTTGTTTCTTAATGAATTCCACTAACTCAGTGACTAAGTGCTGCCAGTTGCTGTGTATCGGGTACATGTCATTATGACCGAACTGATCAAGTGCGATAGTGTTGTAGTGTGGAGCAAATTCAGCTAAAAATGTCCGATAGCTTCCGGCGGGGAAACCGTTGGCATGGACGAGGTTAATCAAAGGTTTTGTCATAATGTCTCTAAATAGTTTTAGGGCTATTTGTTAACAGAATTCGATTCAAATAAATTCAATCAAATAAGCATTAATAACAAATAACCCTATAAATCCAGAATGATTAGAATATTTTTGTGGTATCTATTTGGGTTAATTCTTCAAATTCTGGTGCACGATTTTGCGCTTTAGCTTTGAATATTTCCATCATATCGTTTTGTGGCTGGAACATGCCGCTTTGCCAGACTGACATATAATTTAAGCTATCAGATACGCTATGATCGCGTGCATAGTTGATCATCTCTTTGCAGCCAGTAACGGCTAATGGTGAGCGCGCAGCAATTTCTGCCGCAATGGCTAATACTGCGGTGATCATAGATGGTTTATCGTCATACACCTGATTAACTAAACCCGCTTGTTTAGCTTCTGCTGCGGGCATTCTTCGGCCTGTGTAGGCTAACTCTTTGACTAACCCCATAGAAATTAATTTTGGTAAACGCTGTAACGTACCCACGTCTGCGGTCATACCGAGTTTAGTTTCTTCAATACTAAAAAAAGCATCGCTAGTGCAATATCGACAATCGGCAGCGCTGACCATATCCACCGCGCCACCAATACAGCCACCTTGAATCGCCATTAATACTGGCATTCGAGCGGTTTCTAGTACGGTAAAGCAGTCTTGTAACTTCAATACTAAGCGACGTAGCTGGTCTTGTTTACGGCCTAACTCAATATTCGTATCAGACTTGTTTTCACTGAACACGGCTAAGTCCATCCCCGAGCAAAAATGTTTACCCCGTGATGAGATAACAATGGCACGCGCAGCCGATTGATTATTAATATCGTGAATTACACTTGGAAACTCATGCCAAAAATCGACATTCATTGAATTCAATGCATCGGGTCGGTTAAAAATAATATGGGCTACTTTATTGGTAATCTCGACGGTAAATGTTTTATAGCTTTTTTGCGATGTCATGGTTATATCCTTATAAATTCAGCGTAATTTGTGTATCACGTTTTATGGCGGCATCGAGTAATGTCAGTATTGAATCGCGCTCTTTTAGCTTGGTGCCATGATGAGCTTTCATATTGAGAGTTTGCATGTGTTCAGCCACGGCTTGTGCTGTACTCATCAGTTGTTCTGGTTCAACGACCTGATCAAGAAAACCGCCAAGGACTGCTGATTCAGGGCTGAATAGTTCGGCATTAATTACTGCCCGTGTTAAGTAATGTTGCGGGATACGATTACGGGCAATCTCAATCCCAGCTTGGTGCATTGTCATGCCAATAGCGACTTCATTTAAGCCGATTTTAAAGTCACCTGCACAACCAATACGATAATCACAACTCAGTAATAAAAACGCGCCTTTTGCAATGGCATGGCCTGTACACGCGCCAATAATGGGCGTTGGGAATGCCAGCATTCTGCGGGCTAATGTTGAGCCTGCGGTAACAAGTGCAATAGCCGCTTCTGAGCTTTTCTTCATGGTTTTTAGATCAAAACCACCAGAGAATATTCCAGCTTGACCGGTTAATATCACCACAGCGCCTTGTTGCTCAGCGAGGTCTAGGGCTGTATTGATTTGCACAATGACCTCAGGCGATATCGCGTTTACCTTGCCATTATTTAAGCTAATAACATGGATGTTATTTTCAATTTCTACCTTGATTAATTGCATTTTTCACCTAAGAATTCGTTATTGTTTCGTTGTTATTATTCGCTTTTGAGCGTCTCGTTTTTACATATTTTGAGTTCAACATAGCAACTAAAATACCTGCGGTAAACAACATGGTTAAGGTGTAAATAGCCGGCGTAAAAGACATCTTATAATTAGCGAGTAGCGTTAATGCCATAAACATCGATAAGGTACTATTTTGCAGCCCTACCTCAATGGTAATTGATGTTCTTTGAGCGAAGTTTAATCCAAACCATTTACTTGAGTAATAGCCAAGTAACATGGTCGAAATATTTAATATTACTGAAACAGGCCCGGCGGCAATAAGGGCTGGAATAACAATATCTTGTTGAATATAAGTCAAAAATATTATTAATAAGGTTAGAAATAATATCCCAAATCGTGACACATGAACTTGGGTGCTTTTCGCTATTTTAGGCGCAAATCGTCTAATTAACATACCAATAGCGATAGGAACTATGGTTAACTTCATTAGGCTTATCATGGTTGGAATTATCGGCAACTGAAATTCACTGCCTTGTCCCATAAAGTGAACCAAGGAGTAATTAAGCACAATCGGTATGCTAAATACTGTGATTAAACTGGCCACAGCGGTCATGGTGACCGAAAGCGCAACATCCGCTTTTGCCAAATGAGAAAACATGTTGGACGTCGTGCCGCCAGGGCACAGTACCAACAACATCACCCCGACAGCATATTCAGGTTCTAATGGCATTATATTGGCCAATACAAACCCAATAATGGGCAATAGCAATAATTGATTGGTTAAGCCAATCGCAACGGCTTTTGGGTATTTTACAATGCGCTTAAAATCATCAACGACTAGCGATAACCCCATGCCCATCATAATTAAAAAGATGCACACCGGGATGACTTGTGTATTTACAAATGTCACTAATTCAATATTATCCATAATAACCTCATGTAGAGAAGACCGTTTATTGGGTCAATAAAGTCCATTTTTAGTCCATTGCGGATCAAGTGGCTGTTTATCTTTTGGAGGAAAATTCATCTCCAAGGGTCAGTAGAGCCTACTTATTCAACGAGATGATTTGGCCCACTGACGCGTCAGCAGTCCCCGCCAATACATCTTGGTAAATCTCTTTAAGGTGGTCAATATCATGGGTATGGGCAATAGTGATGCTTGAACGACAAAACTCGATATAGTGGAGTAATGACACGCTCATTTGCTTCATTGTTTCGCCTGCGCCCCAATCTAGACTGCGTTTTTTCAATTGTGTCGGGGCAAAAAAGAACGTCGGGGTTGCACCGGGTAAGTTGTTGATACTCATGGTGTCATTAACATCAATATCGCCATGTTGCGTCGCGCCAATTCGGCAGGAGTAACACAGTTGCTTGGCAAAATGATGATGAATACTTGATAAGGTTGTTTTACCTCCAGCCATATCAACCAAAATCGAACTAACATTGGGGTCTAGGGTGGTTATTTCCTCGTAACTAATCACCTTGGTATAACAGCCTAAGGACTCGACGAAGTGTCGGTTAGCGGTTGACGTAATACCAATGGCAGGACGCTCACCTCGTTGCTTAATCGTAAAGGCTAGGGCGATACTGGTTTTACTTGAGGCGCTGGTGATCAGGTATTGCTGAGTCCCAAAGTATTGATTATCAAACATGAAGTCGTCAACCAGCCAAGAGGTAGTGAATAACCCCCGCAACAAGATGTCATAGTCTTCATTTTTTTGTTGGTAAAAGGGATTTTCACTAACGCGATCAAATCTGCAATAAACAGGTGATAAACCTTCACGGCAAGGGCTGACATCTGAAAACCCTGCTTTAGAGATGTTACCGGCCGTTATTTTTAGGTGGGTAGCCATAGGCATAAAGCCCCACACTCTTTCTCCTACTTTTATATGCTCGTTATTTGACGATACTACATCGGCATATCCCATAACCGGTAGTCGTCCCCATTGATGTGGATCATTGTCAGAAGGGAAGAATAGCCAATAGCCAAGTGACTCTCCGGTGATGCCATAGCTGATATTATTTGCCGTTAGGGCAAACTTATCGACGCGAAGTAATACTTCATTTTCTGCCAGTGGATGCTCTATGTTGAGTGCCACAACCCGAGTTTTGTGTAAATCATTTTTAGCGACTTCAAATACAAGTGCTTGGTTGAGCGGAGCCTGAGATGTCGTCATAAAGAACCTTTTTAGTTATTGTTTTTGATTGATTACTGATTAATGTTTCTTTATTGGATACAGAACATTGTTTGTTGTTTGTTGTTTGTTGTTTGTTGTTTATTGATTACTGAGCAGTGGTCGATTAATAAATGCGTCGATGGCGCTATTCACTTCATCGGGTCGTTCATGTTGTAGCCAGTGGCTAGTGTTTGGGAAACGGATCAGGCTGCAATTGGGCACGTAATGGGTAATGTTATCGAGGTTCTCATTGACGAACGCTAGGTCTTGTTCGCCCCATAACACCAGTGTGGGGTGAATAATTCGAATGTTGGGTATTTTTATGTCGGAGGTATTCTTTACCTGATTCGATTTGACTAAGTATTTATCATCGAACGCTTGTGGGCTGCCATTGTCTGAATGACTAGACGCTAATTGCGGCATGGCACGATAGTATTGCAACATGCCATTTATGGCACCTTGTTGACGCCACACTTGACGATATTGTGCTCGTCGTTCTTCGGTAAATACATCGGCTTGTGAACTGACCATGATCTTCTCAATCAGGTAGCGATAGTCATTGTTTGATAACAGTGATTCTCCAGAAACACTAATTAACTGATGAATATAAGCACTTTTTTGACGTTGAATAGGGTTATTAATCATCTCCCGTGTAAAGGTACTTGGATGCGCCGCATTGAGAATAATCAGTTTGCTGATTAACTGCGGATGAAAAGCCGCTAATGGCCAAGCGATAGCGCCGCCCCAATCATGGGCAACGAGGATGACGGATTGGCAAGGGCTAATAGCAGCAATAAATTTAGCCATAAACGCAATCAAATTGGGCACAGCATAAAAGCTAAGCTCAGTCGGTTTATCACTTAAGTTATATCCGGGTAAGTCAGGCGCAACAACACGATAATGGGTTGAGAAATAGTCTAATTGCTTATGCCATGCGCCCCAATACTCAGGGAAACCATGTAGGAAAACGATGGTCGATAGTGATTTTTCATCTGATTTATAAGCAGATTCAACATAATGAATTTTGACGTCATCCACTAAGGTATATTTATGCGCTAGTGCCATATTCAATCTTATTATTTTATGTTTCTAGTGATCGATTAATCAAAAAATGCTACGGCATTATCTATCGGTTCACGATCGGTTTTGGTGCTATTTACTGCCTCGTTTTCATCGGCATAACCAAACGACATACCAAATAAAATTCCGCGATCATCTGGCAGGTTTAATATTTGTCTTACTGGATCGGGGAATTGCCCAAGTGCGCCTTGCATGCAATTTGAAAGTCCATGTTCTGCCATGAGTAGTGACAGTGTTTGGGCATAAATGCCTAAATCGACTGCGCCCATAATGTCTAGGTATTTATCCATAGTGAAAAATACCGCATGTGGCGCATCAAAAAATTGCCAGTTACGTATCATCGCCATTTGTCGGGCTTTTTTGTCTTCTCGTGCCACGCCTATTGCGCTGTATAACGCATTAGCTGAGCCAAATTGGCGCTCACGATGAACGCCTTGATATTGAGGTAACCAATTGAAATCTGGATTTGGTGATGCGCCACTCATGAGGGTTTCCATGAACTGTAGTTTCAATTTATCTTTGGTTGCCCCAGACACCACACAAGTTTGCCAAGGTTGTACATTGCAATTTGAAGGGGAGAGTTGTGCACTGGAGAAAATGTGCTTTAAGGTTTCGTTTGGTACGGGTTTATCAAGAAATGCTCGCACTGAAGCACGGTTTTGTAATATTGATTCTATAGTCATATTGGAAACTCTTATTATGTGAATTCGGCTCTGAGATTAAATTTATATCTTCAATCGCAATATAAATCAGTTATTGCTTGTAAACGCTGCTAAAAATAACGTTTGTAGCGACAACCTTTAGCGACAGTCTGTAGTGAAAATAAGGGTTAGTTACCGTCACTACAAACTCTTTAGTTAGTTAAAACTGGTACGAAATGTTTGCACCAAATGTACGCGGTTGGTTCGGATAACCATTGAAACTACCTGCTTGGATCGGTGGTGGGAAAGCCGACAGTAGGTACTCATCATTGGTTAAGTTACGTACCCAAAGCTGTAGATTGACCCCATTATCAAATGCTAATCCTGCACTCGCATTGAAGCTATTCACTTCACGCGTTAATGACTCTGGGGTGTTTTCGGCTAATTTGACATCACTTTCGTAAATATAATCGGTACGAACATAGCCATCGGCACTGGTAAACACTTCAAAGTTATAAACAATACCGGCAGTGATACTCACTTCATGAATACCTGCCGGTTTCTCACCCGATAAATCGACAGGACCATCAAGGCCAGATGCCCCTTCAAATGAATCATAAACAGGATCAAGGAAGGTACCGGCTAAGGTAAACGACCAATCTTGAGTTAAATTGTAGATAGAGTCGAACTCAAGACCTTGGGTACTTTGTTGACCGGCATTGGCCAGTACATAACCGGTGCCAATGAAGATAGATGATTGAAACCCTTCAATAGTTTGATCAAACAAGGTGGCGCTAAATGATCCATTTTCAAATTGGGTTTTAATACCAATTTCATACACCATCGCTTCTTCGGGTGATGCATAGCGTCCACCATAAACCTGATTTGGCAATGCTAAGCCCGCACTTTCTAATGCCTCTTTATCCGAGGCAAAAGGGCTTGAATAACGCGATAAATTCCAAGATGTTGCTTTAAACCCCGTTGCGGCTGTGGCAAATACATTGATATTGTCATTAATTTCATAGGCTAAGCGCAGTGACCAGGTTGTTTTGCTATCATCTGATTCATGGTTCTCTACCGCATTAGGCAACCCCAGCATTGGCGGTAAAAACTGCAAGCTCTTGATAACAGGTACTGCGGGGGCAAGCTGTGGAATGCTACCAATAGGCACGCCAAATAATGTGGGTACCGTGTCTAAATCAAGGGCAGAAAGCACATCGGTATGGTTTTGTGAAATGGTAACGTCTTTCTTATCGTTAGTATAACTGACGCCAAAAATCGCAGTGAAGTCGTCAGTAATATGATAATCAAAGCTAGCAAAAAGCGAGTAAGCATCATTTTGTTGATCAAATTCAGAACTTACTGCTGCATCATTGGAGAAAAAGGTACCTGGTTCAAGACCATAAACACCTTCTACACCCCCTAATAACCCGGGGGCGCCGCCCGCGGCCATAAGTACATCGAAGTAATTTCTAATATCATTTCCATAATACAAAGTATCACCCGTGATGACTTCTTCATTGAAAACATAGGCGCCAAACATCCATTCTAAATCACGTTCACCGGTAGACGTTAAGCGAAACTCTTGGGTTATGGTTTTAATATCTGTATAACCACCTTCATTTAAAATATCTAAAGAGGTGTAATCTACGTCATTGATAAAATCAGAATCATTTTTACGCAGCGCACTGATAGAAGTGAATGAGTATCCATCAAAATCAATGTCTATTTGCAAGGATACGCCGCCATCTTTAACATTATTATCTGGATCAGAGTTGAGTGCCGATTGATAAGAAAATGAATCATTTTCATCAATAACAATCCCACCTAAAGCACGAACCGCGGCAGTTGTAGGCCCGTTTATGGCGTCTTCTACAGAACAACACGCTTCTTGAATTTTGCTATAGTCGGCAATAAAGCGAAATTTAATGTCTTCGGTTGGTTGATACAGTGCTTGGCCTCGAACATTCCAACGGTCACGATCATTGACGTCATTTAATCCAACCACACTTTCGGTATAGCCATCTCGGGTGTTAACTCCGCCAGAAAAACTGAACGCTAAATTATCGGTTATGCCATTGGTGTAATAACCTTTTATCTCTTGTTGATTATAATTTCCAACACCGACTTCAATCTTACCTTCTTGCTCATATGAAGGCTCTCTCGTCGTGACACTGATAACCCCTGCGGAAGCATTTTTACCGAACAAGGTACTTTGTGGACCACTTAATACTTCAATTTGTTGCAGTCTTGGTAAATCACCTATCTGAGATGCCGCGCGGGAGCGATAAACTCCGTCGATAAATACGCCAACGGAAGGTTCAATACCGGTATTGTTGGTGCCATTACCAAAACCACGGATAGCAAAGTTAGTGTTAGTAGAACGTTGTAGCGGTGTCACACGTAAAGTAGGTACAAGAGTTTGTAAATCAGTGATATCCATTACTTTGGCTTGTTCTATCGCTTTACTACTCACCACAGTAATGGCCACAGGAGATTCCTGTAATCCTTTTGCGCGTTTAGACGCGGTTACAACGATTCTTTCAATACTGCCTTCATCTTTTTCGTTAGTTGATTTTTCTTCTTCAGCGTAGGCAGTTGAACCCAGCACGCCCATAACGGCAAATGCGAGTAAAGAATGTTTAAATATTTTTGAGTTATTATTATTCATTTATTTCCCCAGATAAATACTAATTGTTATCAAATAAGCTAGCCAATGCATTGATTTACATGAAATATGTATGATGCTTAAGCATTGTTATTGTTAACCTGTAAATTGACAGTTTTGTAAAATCAGCGTGATTCAATAACAGCAAGGGGGATCATCAGTATTTAATTTTCAATCTTGAAAATCTTTCCTGAAAATAAAAACGACCACTTATAGTGAACAATTAACCGCCAAATCATGCTAGGGGGTGTTTTAAAATTAAACCAATCAATTGTTTTAATAAGCAACTATTCATATAAAGAATAATGCAGTGATAATTACTGTTTTAGCGTCATAACCACATTCTCTTATTTATCTTTTTCGCATTAGGCTTGGCTAATGTAAAAGGTAAGCATCGACATCGGGTTAATAATGCTTTATAAATAACCATTCAAACGAGTGTATGATTCAAACGAATGTATACATATAATTATTATGCATTTGGATAATACTTTCAGTTCACATAACATTGTAGCTAGTAAATATTGTGTGTTTGAACAAATACAACAAATAGACTGTTAACCTTTTTTACTCTTAGAAATTTTTTGGAGAGCCACAATGCCTGATTACAAAGCCCCTATTCGTGATGTTAAATTTGTTATGCAAGAGCTACTAGAATGTGAGACCCACTATCAACATTTGGGTTACCAAGATGCCAGCCTTGATATGGTTGATGCGATAATCGCTGAAGCTGCAAAATTGACAGAACAGGTCGTTGCTCCTTTAAATCAAATCGGCGATCAACAAGGGTGTACGTGGAATGATGGTGTAGTGACGACCCCCGACGGATTTAAAGAAGCGTACGCTAAGTATGTTGAAGGTGGCTGGCCGACGTTATCTCAGTCTGAAGAATTTGGTGGTCAAGGCTTACCTCATTCATTAAATATTAGTATTGCTGAGCTATTTTCCAGTGCCAACCATAGTTTTGCCATGTACCCAGGACTAAGTCATGGCGCATTAGCGACAATTGAAGCTCACGGCACAGAATCGCAAAAACAACAATTTATGCCAAAGCTTGTTGAAGGCAAATGGACTGGAACAATGTGCTTAACTGAACCACATTGTGGTACAGATTTAGGCATGTTACGCACAAAAGCAGAACCCAATGACGATGGCAGCTATTCGTTAACGGGGACTAAAATCTTTATTTCAGCCGGTGAGCATGATCTGTCTGATAATATCGTTCATATCGTAATTGCCCGTGTACCAGGTGCGCCTGAAGGCAATAAAGGCATATCGTTATTTATCGTACCTAAATTCAATGTCAATGATGACGGCACTATTTCAGATAGAAATGGGGTAAGTTGTGGTTCAATTGAACACAAAATGGGTATCAATGGTAATGCCACCTGTGTGATTAATTTTGATGGCGCTAAAGGACATTTGATTGGTGAACCCAATCGTGGCCTTAAATGCATGTTCACCTTTATGAATGCCGCTCGGATCGGTGTTGCCAGTGAAGGCGTTGCCGCTGCTGAAGCATCATTTCAAGGTGCATTAGCTTACGCAAAAGACCGCCTACAGATGCGTTCTATCAGTGGCGTTAAAAACCCTAATGGTCCTGCTGATCCGATTATTGTTCACCCAGATGTGCGCAGAATGTTATTAACTCAGAAGTCTATCGCTGAAGGTGGACGTGCGTTAATTTCATATTTGGCCCAGCTGGTTGATATCGGTCATGCTGAAAAAGATGAAGCAGTAAAAGCCGATGCCGAAACAAAGCTCGCGCTATTAACACCGATTGCAAAAGCTTTTCTTTCAGAATTAGGCTTTGAGTGTACCAGCCACGGAGTGCAGATCCTTGGTGGCCATGGCTTTATCAAAGAGTGGGGCAT
This sequence comes from Shewanella sp. Actino-trap-3, assembly GCF_002836275.1. Classification (NCBI taxonomy): domain Bacteria; kingdom Pseudomonadati; phylum Pseudomonadota; class Gammaproteobacteria; order Alteromonadales; family Shewanellaceae; genus Shewanella; species Shewanella sp. Actino-trap-3. The sequence goes on from NZ_PJCE01000001.1 coordinate 889,683, forward strand.
GGAACAGTTAATGCGCGATACCAAAATTAGCTGTTTATATGAAGGCACAACCGGTATTCAAGCATTAGATTTACTGGCGCGTAAAATTATTGGTACCCAGGGCGAAGTGTTAAAGCCATTCTCTAAAGATGTCACTGTATTCTGCCAACAAAATATGGATAACCCTGCGATGGCAGAGTTTATTCAACCTATTATGGCTTATGCAAAAGAGTGGCATGAACTTACCGTCACCATTGGTGCTAAAGCGATGAAGAACCCTGATGAAATCGGTGGCGCTTCAGTTGATTATTTAATGTATGCGGGCTACGTTACGTTAGCGTTTTTCTGGGCCAAAATGGCAAAGGTTGCTCAAGATAAGCTTGCCGCCGGCACAACAGAAACGGCGTTTTATGAAGCGAAAATAAAAACTGCCCAGTTTTATATCCAACGTATGTTACCAAGAGCAAAAGGCCACGCAGCCTGTATTCAAAACGGTGTCGATTCAATGATGGCATTAAGCAGCGATGATTTTGCTTTTTAAATTAGTGCTAGATTTTAGGATTGAGTTTACATTAGCTTAGCCGTTGATAGCTTGCAAAAGCGACTAAGCCTTTTAAGTCGATGGGCTATAATCAGAGTCTAAAAGCCGTAACCTTATGCGTTGCGGCTTTTTTATTTGTAACGAGACAATAATACGATGCACATTAATGTGACAATTATCGCCGCAAACTACTGTTTAATATTCATTTATATCCTAATTCGAGGTTAGCAAACTGCTTGGTTGAGGGCGTGTCGCTTGGTCGTTAAATTCGGGTATACTGATTACTTCATCGTCATTTTATAGCCATTCTATAAAAATAAAAAAGGGATTAAGCCGATGCCAGGCAAAATATTCACTTCAGTGATTCCACTACTTGTTTTACTTCCGTTCACTTCATCAGCAAGTTCGTGGGTTGATATCAGTAATCAATACACTAATAAACAAATAAAAATTGTCAGTCAGTTTCAACCTGAATTAGCGAGCTCAATTGGAATAACTGCAGTCGATAGTCAATGCAGCAATATTACTAAGGCACAAAACGATAAGTTTATTCGTACCCTTGAAAGCAGCAAAAAAAGCTTGCAACAGGCACTTGAAACTGAAAAATTATTGCCAGTTCGTCAAGACCTTAACATTATTATTGGCAATATCGATCAGACCATAGCGACGGGTAAGTTAGACGACAAATACATGTTACCTTGGGTTGATGTCCCCTTGATTATATTTCGTGGCGTATCGGCATTATTAGATGAGCAAATGCCTGATATTCGAAAACAGGCCGCCATGTCGCGCCTTGCTTGTTATGTCGGTAAAAGCGGACAACCAGCACTCACAGAACAAGCCAAAACGTTATTTGAAACAGCCTTAACCAATAAAAGCTTAATGGGCCCCACTAAAGTGGAGGTTAACCAAGCGCTCGCAAGATTCGATACCTTAATAACAGGTTTACAGCAGTTATTTGATAAAAATAACTTCACCACAGCCAATGACAATATGGTGCTGTTAACACAACAAATTGAAGATTATCGTCAATGGGCTGAACAAACCGTTATTCCACATTCACGGGCCGACTTTCGATTACCCGCTGAAATTTATGCTTTAAAACTCAAAACCGTGGGCATAGACATCGAACCGCAGTTATTAATTGAGCAAGCAAAAACAAGTTACATGATAACCAAAGCCAATATGCAAGCACTTGCACCTTTGGTAGCTAAAAAGTTCGATTTGCCATCAGATGATTATCGCGATGTTATTAAAGCCCTTAAAAACCAGTCTTTGGCCAACGATAAAATTGAAGATTATTATCGTGACATTAATCAAAAACTCGAGCAGATGATCACTGAGCATCATGTGGTTGATTTACCTAAACGCGATATGCTTATGCGACTTGCCACCGAAGCAGAAGCCGCGGGTAGTCCAGCGCCTCATATGGTTCCACCACCATTCATTGGCAATACCGGTGAACAGGGTCAATTTATTCTTACCACGGGTAACCCTGCATTAAGCGGTGATGCGGCTTATGATGATTTTAATTTTAACGCGGTTGCTTATACATTAAGTGCCCATGAAGGCCGACCTGGTCATGAATTACAATTCTCGGTCATGTTAGAACAAGGCGTTTCACTAGCAAGAGTGTATTATGCATTTAACAGCGTTAATGTAGAGGGGTGGGCCCTTTATGCTGAAGCAGAAATGTTGCCGTATCTTCCCATTGAAGCACAGCTGATTGCACTTCAGCACCGATTACTACGTAACGCTCGCGCTATGTTAGATCCAATGCTGAACTTAGGCCTGACGACAAAAGAGCACGCCTATACACTATTGCGTAATGACGTTGTTTTTTCAGAAGCTGCGGTGAAACAAGAAGTTGATCGATACACCATGAGAATGCCTGGTCAGGCTGGTAGCTACTTTTATGGTTTATCAAGACTACTAGAGATTAGGGCCGGAGTAGAAATTGCCTTAGGAGATAAATTTGATCGTTTAGCGTTTAATAATTTCGTATTAAAACAAGGTTTGATCCCACCACAATTAATGGCAGAAGCCGTTAACAAACACTTTTTGGCGCAGTAAAAATTAACACTACAGCCTAACGGATCCCATTTAAATCTTCACAGGTTTGAATGGGATTGTTAATTTACCCTAGCATTCAGATAATATTCACTTTGTACGGTCCTGTATGTCATTGGTGCCTAAGAATAGCTTATGACTCAGGCATATATTTATTGGCCTACAAAATGCTAAAGCATATGAATTTGTAGAGCTTAATCAATTGGTGCCAAGGTTAACTTATTTGGTTTTGGAATAAATCAATTGTGACGATAGGGTCAATCCCCATTTAAACACCGCCAACGATAACGATCCCTATTGTGCTAAATAGCAGGTTGTTACAGCATAGAGAAAACACTTTTAATTCATTCGATTAAAACAGAGTATTCATCAAGTGTTGTATGACCTCTAGCGGACAGAAAGCACAACAAAGCTTCAGGGCTACGATTAAGTAAGCGCTCAATGGGGAAATCTACCGCTTCAATGACCGCTATCGCTTTTTCAAACTCGCCTAAGCTAAAAGCGACATGAGAATCAGATCCCATAACGAGAAGTCCTCCCGCTTTTTTTACAGCATTAGCAATATCAGTGCAGTTGCGTAAACTGCCTTTTCTAGAGGTTAAAAAAGAGGAATTATTTATCTCAAGCGCGACGTTATGTTCGGCTGCAGCAGCGGCGACGCTATTAATGTCGATTGGATAAGCGGGATTGCCTGGATGAGTAATAATATCGACATGACCACTTTCAATACTGTTGATGAGTGCTCTAGTGTGAGCGTCTTTAGTCGATGGGGGGAAAACCGGTTCATGTAAACCTGCCAGCACGATATCAAGCTCCTGCAAATAATGACCAAAAAAGTCAATTTCGCCATGCTCATTCTTTATATTCGCTTCAATGCCACGGAGCATGCCAATACCGTCAACAATTCTCGGTAACACTCGCATATTCACAAAGTGCCAAAAATGGGGTGCATCAGCCATATCTGGACCATGATCGGTAATGGCGAATAATTTGAGACCTTTCGCTTTTGCAACTGAAAAGTAATCATGCACTGAACTATAGGCGTGAGTTGAAGCTATGGTATGAGCGTGAACATCGACAAGGAATTTCATGACCAGTCTCGTTGTCTGAGTTAAAAACAGTAGACATCAAGTCTACTCTGTTAACAGGCCTTACTCTATGATCTCTCGAGTTTTGTTGTAACAAACTTCATGGCGTTAATTCGCTCTCTAGCTTTTCTGTGCGTTTTGTTTACGTTAAATGGTTGAAGCATGATTATCAAAATAAGTTCAAATAAAAGAACTACTTAGATTATGCTAATTTTAAGGCAGGGTAGCGGTGTTTTTCAAACTAGTGTTCAAACTTATCGCTTCATAAAGCATAAGGATGGTTGCCTAGTGTGCGCCAAGAAGTCGATCTTTTTAAAATTCAAAGTCATTTATTGGTAAGTTAACGTGCAAGTAATGCTTTACACGTTAGCTTATATACTACTTTTTAGCGTAAGGTAAACGCATCAGTTTATTGCTAGTGTGGTAACTATCAAGCCCTGTAATGGCAACAGTTTCTATGGCTTGCAAGTCTAAAAAGCCATCACTTTGCAGCGCGGCCTCATCTACATACACATCGATAATTTCACCAATTACCAGCTCTGTGCCATTAATGGCTAAGTGTTGATGTTCAATAAATTTAACCGAATATTTTAAGCGACTTTCTTTTACAAATGGGGCTGTAAAATTATTTAAGTACTCGGGTGTTAACCCTGTTGCATCAAACTCTGATTCGTCTTTATCGTAACGGGCGGATGTTTGATGAGCTTGCTTATAAATTGATTTATTGACTTGATTAATAGTATACATACCGGTTTGTATAATGTTTTCAAAGGTATGGCGAGGGACACTGTGAGGGCGTACGATCATACCGACCAGTGGCGGGTTTGCACCTAAGTGGATAACCGAGCTGACAATAGATAAATTGGTATGGCCTTGTAAGTCTCGTGTACCAATTAAATTAGCGCTTTTAAAACCCGAGAGGGAATTGATTAAATGTGTACGTGTATGTTTTTCAAGTGCGTCTATACGCTCTTTAGTAAAATGCATTAAAACTCCCTCCAACGAAACCGTTTATCCTTGCCAACCTAAATAGGCTATTTCACCTTTTTAGTGTTAAATAATGATAGATGTAAGCTTGCGCTACTGGCACCGAATAAAACCCTTTTGTCATTTTTGACCTTTCAGCGCTTGACGAAATTTGCAATTAAACTTCGCGAGTTTGATATTAGGGAGTCTCTACTTCGCAAATAGGACCTGTCCGCAGTCAGCTAAAAACCGATATGTGTTTTACGAGGAAGGATTGCAAATAGATCTATTAAATATTCAAAAGGTTAAGCGACTTTAGATTGAGCACAAGCAATTCGTTGCCCCCGAATATAACGATAAAATTTAAGCACCATAATCAGCTTCACGAACGGCGTTGCCTTACTAGGGCCTTTATTCGAAGCAGGGACAGCCTTCAGAAAAGGTCCAAATAGGCAATAGATAATAGGGAATAGGAAAACATGAGCGTCCTTGGTTTACTTGCCTTTGCGGCTCACTAGCAAATCCTTCGCCTGATTTATTTTTGCGGCCAGATAGTTGCTGCCACCGCGATCAGGATGGAGTTTTTGCATTAGTTTACGATACGCAGCGATAACGTCTTGCTCTGTTGCCGTTTGATCAAGACCCAGCACGGCATAAGCTTCACTTGCCGTCATCTCAGGGCTATCGCTTGGGCGAGCGTGTTGTTCACTCTCTTCAGAATAATGTCCGGCATTGGCAGCTTCGCGCCAGTCAGAACCATGCTGGCGATCAAGATAGGCAGCCAATACTTCGATCGAATCTGGATATTGTTTATCTGCTAGGCCATACAGAGAAATTAATTCTGACAGACTCAATTCAGACAGGTATTTTCCCTTACCATCAGTCGCCAGTAATTCACCGTCCAAATTGCCACTTTGGTGATCAAGGGTCATTTTGAGCAAGCTGGTTTCAACCGTAGAACGCTGCGATGTATCCGAGCTCTGTGTTGCTTTCACCTTCTGGTAAAGACCTTTCAAAAATGGGAAATAACGTAGCAGTGGAAACAAGCGTTTGGCAAATATCAGTAAACCTGTTCCCAATGCGGCCAAAATATAAAGCTTTCCCGTGACCGTTAGCAAGAGCAGTATCGTAATCAATGCGACCGCAGCCGCTTTCGCCGCGAATATCTTTCTTTGTTGCGGTTTCAGGGCTTGAATATATTGTACTGTGATATAGCCGATGATAATAACCGCTACTAAAACGGCAAGTCTGAACATAAAGTATTCACTTATTTGAGGTATCAGTTAAGTCGTAAAGCCTACACCATTTGTTTTACGGTGTTGCTTTGTCGCCGTGCTTATGTAATCCGAGAGCCTACACGATATTTACGGTGTTTATTTTTTGTTGCAACGGTTGGATTATTTACCGCTCACTATTCACGACTACTTTAATTGCTGTAATAACCGTCTCACGCTGGCATCCTTACTCAACAAATTATTTTTCAAAGCAGATTTTCCGCCCGCAGCATATACCGCAACCGCGGCTAACAACTGACCTAACTGTCTAGCACTACCTTGATCAAACTGGCAATGTGCACCGCCACTCAATGTCGCTAGCTGTGAGAAAATACTGCCAACCTTTGCATTATTTCCTTCTTGAAAAACAAATAAAGGCAGATTGAGTATTCCCAACTGGCCTGCTAAGGCTCCAAGTGAATCTGGGTTTTCTTCAACACTATCACCGACAAATACCAGTGCGTTTACTTTGTTTGCGCGAGTTTCACTCAATGCATGGGATAACACTTTGGCAATCTGGGTTTTCCCGGCCAGGCAGCGAACTGAAAGTAAGGCTTGTTTGATTTCATCGGCGCCGCGTGTCCAGGGAAGTGCTTTAAACTCTCCAAAACCCCGATAATAACAAAGCTGCACACTTAGAGTACTCACCTTATCGGCTTCGGTAAACATAGCCGCATGTTGTTGACTCGCCATATCCCAGCAGTGCTCACGACTTGCTGTGGCATCCATTGCAAATATCAATCTACCCTTGTCTTCGCCAGTGACCCGCGGAGTATTTTTGACTTGGCTAATGAATGCCTGAATATCTTGAGTACGCGACTTTTTATCAGGGAGCTTTGAGACCATGTGTTATTCCAGTTTCTGCTATATCTAAAGTAAATAATAAACACAAAAATAGAGTAACCTAAATAATGTAAAGTAACAAAATCAGCGCCGCTCAAGATTGCCGCTACTATAAGAACATGTGGCAATAGTAGGGCAAAGAGTCCGTCGTCAAGAAGTCCGACCCCTACCGCCGCCGTGATAACGAGAGGGTAGTGTGCTAAGCCGCTGAGTTATAGAGGACTGAAGTACATTATCGACTTTAAATTTTAGACACAAAAAAACCAGCTTTCGCTGGCCGTATTCTCATTTATAACAGAGTTGGTACACCCGAATGGACCGCTATCCACTACAGTGTTTTACTTCAAGAAGTCCGACTCCTACCTCCGCAGTTAACTAAAAGAGGCTAGTGTGTTAACCCGCTGAGTTATAGAGGGCTTAAGTATATTATCGACTTTAAAATTTAGACACAAAAAAACCAGCTTTCGCTGGCCGTATTCTCATTTATAAGAGAATTGGTACACCCGAGTGGACTTCGCTTTACCACATGAATACCGACCCCTATCGCCGCAGTTAACTAAGAGAGGGTAGTGCTCTAAACAGCTGAGCTATGGATTTATTAGCTTGTGAATATTAACTATTAATTTTAGACACAAAAAAACCAGCTTTCGCTGGCCGTATTCTCTTTTAAAAGAGAATTGGTACACCCGAGTGGACTTCGCTTTACCACATGAATACCGACCCCTACCGCCCCAGTTAACTAAGAGAGGGTAGTGCTCTAACCAGCTGAGCTACGGGTGTATAGATTGTTTCAATGTTTAGACTCTTTGAGAAGAGTGGTACACCCGAGTGGACTTCTTTTTACTACAAGAATACCGACCCTTTATCGCCGCAGTTAACTAAAAGAGGCTAGTGTGTTAACCCGCTGAGTTATAAAGGGCTTAAGTACATTTTCAGCTTTAAATTATAGATATAAAAAAACCAGCTTTCGCTGGCCGCATTCTCATTATAAATGAGAATTGGTACACCCGAGTGGACTCGAACCACCGACCCCTACCATGTCAAGGTAGTGCTCTAACCAGCTGAGCTACGGGTGTATATAGATTGTTTCAATGTTTAGACTCTTTGAGAAGAGTGGTACACCCGAGTGGACTCGAACCACCGACCCCTACCATGTCAAGGTAGTGCTCTAACCAGCTGAGCTACGGGTGTATTACTTATTTTTAATAAAATCAAAAACTTTAAAACATCTCGCTTCAAAGTGGATGCTATAGTAAGTGGGATAGCCTATAGCTTGCAAGCAAAAAAACCATTTTTATATCTAAATGGTGATTTGCTGTGCAACTTGCTTCAAGGTTAAGCAATGTTAAATGGTTAACCTTGGTAATTTGCATAAATTAGCCTATCTGGCTAAATACCAAACCTTTCTTCTGAATGTACTTTAATCTTATTGCAAATAAAATTGCCGCAGATGTTAATCCTGCAATTAACCCAATCCAAAATCCATGAGCGCCCATGGCAGGTCGAACAATGTCAGTATATCCCAACACATAACCTATGGTCATGCCAATACACCAATACGAAAACAAGGTAATGTAAAACGCACTTCGAGTGTCTTTATAGCCTCTTAGCGCTCCTGCGGCGACAACTTGGATGGAGTCGGATATTTGATAAAATGCAGCAAGCATCATCAAGCTACCCGCTAAGGTAACCACTTCAGGATTATCATTATAGAGTAATGCGATCTCATGCCTAAAGGTCACCGTCAGTAGGGCGGTAAACACGGCCAAGACTAAAGACAAACCTAATCCAACTTTAGCGACAAGCGCTGATATCTCAGGTTGACCGCGACCAAGGTAATAACCAATACGAATAGACACCGCAATACCAATAGATAATGGCAGCATAAATATGATTGAAGAGAAGTTAAGGGCTATTTGATGACTCGCCACTACATTGGCGCCAAGAGGTGCTAAAAATAACGCGATGACGGCAAATAGGCTGACTTCAAAAAATAATGCCATTGCAATTGGCATCCCCAGCTTTGTCATCGCCCACATGTTAGCTAAGTGCGGACGATAAAACTGTTTAAACGGTTCCAGCTCTTTAAAGGTTTTATCGACTAACATGTAAATGATCATGGCGGCTAACATAGCCCAAAACACAAGCGCTGTAGCTACACCACAACCCGCACCGCCCATTGCTGGAATACCAAAACCACCATAAATAAACACGTAATTGGCGGGTATATTGACGGCTAATCCAATAAAGCCAATCACCATCGTTGGCATAGTATAAGAAATACCCTCACTGCAACCGCGCAGTACTTGATACAACACGAAGGCAGGAGCGCCCCACAAAATAGCATCAATATAACCAACCGTTAACGCATGCAGCTTGGGTTCTAAATTCATTAGTTCGAGTAAATAAGTAGAAGATGTGAGAAAGAACATCACACCAATACCACCAATTATGGCAATATATCCAGCCTGAAACAGTATCGCGGGAATGGCTTGCTGATTATTTGCACCATGATATTGTGCAAATACCGGCGTAAAAGACATGAGTAAACCTTGAACAAATAAGATTGCAGGTAACCAAAGACTGGTGCCCACTGCAACTGCAGCCATGTCTACTGCGCTGACGCGGCCAGCCATAACGGTGTCAATAAAGCCCATCATGGTCTGAGTCACTTGTGCAATCAGTACCGGCAGCGCTAATTTTATCAAGCGTGAAATTTGAAACCCTGTATTATTCATTAAAAAACCTATAACGGAACGAGATAAAATATGTTTACTGGTATAGTTCAAGCCACTTGTGAGGTGGTCTCAATTAACAATGCTACAGGTCTTAAAACCTTTGAAATCGCTATGACGCCAGAGTTAACACAAGGATTAGTAACAGGTGCTAGCGTAGCCAATAATGGTGTTTGCCTTACTGCTACCAAGATACTAAATGATAAGGTTTTTTTCGATGTAATGGAAGAGACATTAGCCGTAACTAACCTAGGTAATACCAATGTCGGTGATAGGATAAACATTGAACGTTCGTTAACGTTTGGGTCCGAAATCGGTGGGCATATTTTATCAGGTCATGTGCATACTCTGGCCACAGTAAAAGCCGTGAGTCACACCGACGAGCACTATAATATAGAACTGCAAGTTGATCCGCAGTGGATGAACTACATTTTTTATAAAGGCTTTGTTGGAATTAACGGCTGTAGCTTAACGGTTGGTAAGCTCACTGACAATGGATTTATGCTGCATTTAATTCCTGAAACGTTAAAGCTGACCAATTTGGACGATTGCACCGTTGGCAGTAGGATTAATATCGAAATTGACAGTCAAACGCAGGTTATCGTTGATACCGTTGAGCGCATTTTGGCTAATAAGCAACTTGCGTAAATAAGCCACTCGTCATAAAGTGCCATAACTTGCTTGCTTCGCAGATTAAGCAGGCAAGTGCTATGGATTAATAAATTTGTTCATCGTCTGAATCGATATGAAGTTCTATTTTTCTACGATTATCATCTAGATGCATCCGAATGTGGATTGGATTACAACAAATACGACAGTCGTCATAATATTCTTGATCTCCTGAACTGGCATCTAAAGTGACATATTGATTATGCCCGCAATGGGGGCAACAAATGGCGCGCGAAAGCAGTCTCATAACTAATACTCCTCACTGACTCGTTATTAATAAGTATAGTGAGCATTTAGCATTTTGGATCATTCCTATGAATGATTCTATCAAATCAAAATATTATTCACTCAAAATAAAAACTAATGACATTTTATTTAATAATATTGTTTATAATTAGATAGTAATGATATCAATATAATTCACTGGTAATTAAATCGGTAATTAAATCGCCACATTGTATAAACAGTGACTGCGGCGCAGCGACTCGATCGAGATTGCACTAGTTAAATAATCGCTAATAACATTAGCCAGCTTCTTTTCATTTAATTTAGCAAAAAACACCATTTATACCTGTTATTCATCCCGTCATGGTTGCGCCATAATCCGCTTATCACATAGAATAGAGACCTGCGTTTTTGGGTAACTAAGACTCCTGTACTGTCTTGATTTCATTAGCGTGTCACTCGTTCAAAAAGAACATACTTAATTACCATGTGGCCCTACGTGTGGGTCACCACTGGACAAGGAATTTTCATGCCTATTATTACATTGCCTGATGGCAGCAAACGTGAGTTTGCCAATCCTGTATCGACTCTTGATGTTGCATTAGACATCGGCCCTGGTTTAGCTAAAGCGTGTATTGCTGGCCGAGTAAATGGTGAGCTAAAAGATGCAACAGACTTAATCACTGCAGATTCAGAGTTAGCTATCATTACTGCTAAAAACGAAGAGGGTGTTGAAATTCTCCGCCATTCTTGTGCCCATTTATTAGGTCACGCGATCAAACAAATGTGGCCTGAAACCAAAATGGCGATTGGCCCTGTGATCGATAACGGATTTTATTACGACATCGATTTAGATCATAAGCTGACGCATGAGGATATCGAAGCCTTAGAAAAGCGCATGCTTGATTTAGCAAAAACTAACTACGATGTGGTTAAAGAAGTTGTGTCTTGGCAACAGGCTCACGATGCATTTAGTGCTCGTGGCGAAGAATATAAAGTTGCCATTCTTGATGAAAACATCAGTAAAGACGCAACACCTGCGCTGTATAACCACGAAGAATACATTGATATGTGTCGTGGACCGCATGTACCTAACATGCGTTTTTGTCAGCATTTTAAATTGATGAGTGTTGCTGGTGCATACTGGCGTGGTAACTCAGATAACAAAATGCTACAACGTATTTATGGTACTGCTTGGGCAGATAAAAAAGCGTTGAAAACCCATTTAGTGCGCTTAGAAGAAGCCGCTAAGCGTGACCATCGTAAAATAGGTAAGCAATTAGATTTGTACCACATGCAAGAAGAAGCACCTGGAATGGTGTTTTGGCATAACGATGGTTGGAGCATATTTTTGGAGCTTGAGAAGTTCATTCGCCAAAAGCTAGGTCAATACACTTATCAAGAAGTGAAAGGCCCACTGATGATGGATCGTGCATTGTGGGAACGTTCTGGCCACTGGGATAAATACGCAGATGCCATGTTCACGACTAACAGCGAAAACCGTGAATACGCTATTAAGCCAATGAACTGCCCAGGACATGTACAGATTTTCAACCAAGGGTTAAAATCTTATCGAGACTTGCCATTACGTATGGCTGAATTTGGTTGTTGTCATCGTAACGAACCATCAGGTTCACTTCACGGTTTAATGCGCGTACGTGGTTTTACCCAAGACGACGCTCATGTTTTTTGTACTGATGATCAAGTTCAACAAGAAGTGAGTGCATGTATCCAAATGGTATATGACACATACGCGACATTTGGTTTCGACAACATCGAGGTTAAACTGTCAACGCGCCCTGAAAAACGTATTGGCGACGATGACATGTGGGACCGCGCTGAAGAGGCATTAAAGCAAGCACTTGCCAATAATAATATTGAATTTGAAATATTACCCGGTGAAGGTGCGTTTTATGGCCCAAAAATCGAATTTACTTTGCATGACTGTTTAGATCGTGCATGGCAATGTGGTACAGTACAACTCGATTATGCATTACCGAATCGTTTAGGCGCGACTTATGTCGCAGAAGACAACAGTCGCCAGACGCCAGTAATGATCCATCGTGCTATTTTAGGTTCTTTAGAACGTTTCATAGGTATCTTGATAGAAGAATACGCGGGTAAATTTCCAACATGGCTTGCTCCAACGCAAGTGGTTGTAATGAATATTACCGATAAACAAGCTGTTTATGTTGAAGAAATCGTTAAATTCTTCAAAGAACAGGGTATTCGAACATCTTTTGACTTGAGGAATGAGAAAATAGGCTTTAAGATACGCGAACACACTCTAAGACGTGTGCCTTATTTATTGGTCGTTGGTGATCAAGAAATGGAAAATAAGGAAGTAGCGGTGCGTACACGTGACGGTATCGATTTAGGCAAGTTAAAACTAGAAGATTTCGCCGCGATGATACGTCAACAGATTTCGCTCCGTAGTCTCAAATTGTTGGAGGAATAGGTCATAAAGATCAAAAGAACAGCAGGGCGACAGCCGGCCCCTAATAGAATCAATGATGAAATCACTGGTGTACCTGAAGTCCGTTTATCAGGTTTAGATGGTGAACCAATTGGTATATTAAGTATAAAAGAAGCTCAGAACGTTGCAGATGAAGCCGGAGTTGATCTTGTCGAGATCAGTCCCAATGCTGAGCCTCCTGTCTGTCGCATCATGGACTACGGTAAGTTCCTTTTTGATAAAGCGAAAGCTCAAAAGGAACAAAAGAAGAAGCAGAAACAGGTCCAGGTTAAGGAAATTAAATTCCGACCTGGAACTGATGATAACGACTATCAGGTAAAACTACGCAACCTGATTCGTTTTCTAGAAGATGGGGACAAAGCGAAAATTACGCTGCGTTTCCGTGGTCGCGAAATGGCACACCAAAACCTAGGTATGGATCTTTTGAACCGTATCAAGGCTGATTTGGAACCGTATGCGGTTGTCGAATCTTTCCCTAAAATGGAAGGTCGTCAAGCAATTATGGTGCTAGCACCTAAAAAGAAATAGTAGGGCAACCTAAAGTAGTAAAAGTCTCTTGAGGCTTTTGCTCGCCTTACGTTTATTAACGTCCCAATGCGGAGTTTTAGAAATGCCTAAAATGAAAACAGACAAGGGTGTAGCGAAGCGTTTTAAGAAAACCGCTAATGGTTTCAAGCGCAAGCAAGCACACTTACGTCACATTTTGACCAAGAAAAGCACTAAGCGTAAGCGTCACTTACGTGCTAAATGTTTAGTTGCTAAGTCTGACGTTCCAGCAATCGCGCGTCAATTACCATACGCTTAATTTAGGAGTTTAGAAAATGCCAAGAGTTAAGCGTGGTGTAACCGCACGTGCTCGTCACAAGAAAGTTTTAAAATTAGCTAAAGGTTATTATGGCGCTCGTAGCCGTACTTACCGTGTTGCTGTTCAGGCAGTAACAAAAGCTGGTCAATATGCTTACCGTGATCGTCGTCAGAAAAAACGTCAATTCCGTCAGTTATGGATTGCGCGTATTAATGCAGCGTCTCGTCAAAATGGTCTGTCTTACAGCCGTTTCATTAACGGCTTGAAAAAGGCGTCTATTGAAATCGATCGTAAGATTTTGGCTGACATCGCTGTTTTCGACAAAGTTGTTTTTGCAATTTTAGTTGAAAAAGCAAAAGAAGCGTTAAACTAAGTAATTAGTTGGTCGCTTTAAAAAGAGGAGCCTTCGGGTTCCTTTTTTTATATCTATTACAAAGTAAGAAGCCTCTTGCCATACAAAACGCTTACCATTTCATGCCTGCCACTTTCAGAGGTAATCTCAACTACAGACAAGAGAGTTGATAGAACAATAGCATTGAGCCTACTTCGATCAATTTATATCCCAAACTTGTCATTTATTAATCAGGCACCTCTACTCGTCAAACACTGCAATATTGTCAATGGATCCAATGTGGTTAGCCCGACAAAGGGCTATTTTATGTTTATTTACTATCGCAAGTTAAAGTTCGTTAGCAGTATAAAAAGTGAAAATGACCACATATTTAATGAAATTAGCATTATAATGTACCTAAAATTGAGGAATGTTTAACTTTTAATGAACTTTGTATCAACTATTAAAAGTCTCACTACTCACCGCTGGCATACAGTGGTATAACTAAATATATGTTCTCCATTCACTTCACTTAGGATAGTTGTAATGATCTTCTCTCAAGTCACGCTTGCTCCAGCAGACCCCATTTTAGGCTTAACGGATGCATTTAAAGCAGATGCTCGCCCTCACAAAGTCAACTTAGGGGTAGGTATTTATAAAGATGAAGCAGGGCAAACGCCTATATTATCTTCTGTAAAAAAAGCTGAAGCCATTTTACTTGAAACCGAAAAGACCAAGAATTATCTCGGTATTGAAGGTGTACAAGCTTACAATCAAGTTGTTCAAGATTTATTGTTTGGTCCTCAGAGTAATATTATTGCAAATAAACGTGCCGTTACAGCACAAGCACCCGGTGGTACAGGTTCATTACGCGTGGCTTCAGAATTTCTGGTCCGTAATACACGCTCAACAACAATTTGGGTCAGTAATCCTACTTGGGCTAATCATAAGAATATTTTTGAAACCGCAGGATTAACGGTTAAAGAATACCGTTACTACAAGGCTGAAACTCATGACATGGATTTCGACGCCATGTTGGCTGATTTAGCGAATGCCAATGCGGGAGATGTGATATTACTTCATGGTTGCTGTCATAACCCAACCGGTATCGACTTATCGATTGAACAATGGAAGCAAGTCGCGAACATTTGTGTAGAAAAATCTTTGCTACCGTTATTTGATTTTGCTTACCAAGGGTTTGGTGCTGGTATTGAAGAAGACGCCCAAGGTCTGCGCGCTGTTGCTTCCGTGGTGCCAGAGCTATTAATTGCTAACTCATTTTCTAAAAACTTTGGTTTGTATAACGAACGTATTGGTGCTGTCACTATCGTTGCAGAAAATCAAGATGATGCTGTTAGAAGCTTTAGCCAAATCAAAAAAAATATTCGTGCCAATTACTCTAATCCTCCGGCACACGGTGGGTTGATTGTTAGCACTATTTTATCTGATAAGGCACTGCGCCAAGAATGGGAAGCCGAGCTGACTCTAATGCGTGAACGTATTGCAGACATGCGCAGCTTATTTGTTGAAAGTCTCAAAGCTGAAGGCGTAAAACAGGATTTTAGTTTTATCTCGCGTCAAAATGGCATGTTCAGTTTTTCAGGTTTAAATAAAAGCCAAGTTGCCCGTTTAAAAGATGAATTCGCTATTTATATTGTCGGTTCTGGTCGTATTAGCGTTGCAGGTTTAACGAAAAACAATATGCCCGCTGTGTGTAAAGCTATTGCACAAGTGATTTAACATTAGCGACAGATTAAAAAAGGCTGCACTATGCAGCCTTTTCTATTATCTGTGCACCATAATCTTGTTGTCATTGTTGAATGCGAGTTCGAGTCGGTTCTTCGAATTAGATATCGATTCAAATCCAGTTTGACCCCATAGCAATACTTAGCAGGATCATTCTCTAGTTAATACTCTATTTTGGCAGCACTAACAGATACATTCTATACAGTAGCTGAAAGTATTTTAGTCAAATCAATGGCTTTACTATTTGATTGGTATGATCCACACACTTGGCTAATGGCCTCAGCTAACGCTAGTTTATCGTGTAAACCAGGATGATGCTGGCTTACTAACGGAAAATGATTAAAACGAACCCCATTCACTTCGGAGCACGCGAGCTCAATCTTATTGCCATGCTGAATAACATCGGCGATGACTTCCTTGCCTATAAGCTGGTTGAACCAAGCAATTTTATCTTCGATGCTAAAGGTGCTTGCTGGTGAATATTCGGGCGTTAAATTATCCACTAAAATAACATGCGCTTGAGAGTCTCGAATACTCTTGGTTAGCTGAGGGATCAATAACGGTGGCAGTATACTGGTTAAAAAACTACCAGGGCCGATGATAATTAAATCGGCTTCAGCGAGTGCACAGCACGCCTCTGATGTTGCTTCGACTTCAGGCTCTAATGATAATGCAATCGGCGCTTCTTTCATGCCGTCAACATTAAGTTCGCCAAAGACTTTGCTGCCACAATGCGTAAGTGCAACAAGATGAGTTGAAGCTTCAGACATCGGAATAATTTGCGTCTCAATTTTAAGTAAGCCACGAATTAAATTTACCGCTTCAAGCGGTCTTACACAAAGTTGATCGAGTGCGTGTAAAACCAGATTACCTAAATTATGCCCAGAAAGTTCATTATCACCCGTGAAACGATGATCGAATAACATCGAACCTAACGATGGCCTAAGGGCCAGATGGGAAAGACAATTACGTAAATCTCCCCACGCTATAGTTTGTTGATCCTGCCTCAGCCGGCCGGTAGATCCACCATTATCAGTGGTTGCAACAATCCCTGTTAATCTTGGGCCTAAAAAAGATAAAGCGGCAAGAATACGGCCTAATCCATGCCCGCCACCTATGGCTACCACATGATGATAATTATTGAGTTTTTGATCCAACATAATCTGTTCTCAAGTCCTTGAGTTGTTGAATAAGACGATATGCAGTCGATAAAGACTGCCCAGTTATCACGTTCAATCAATGTTAACTGTATATGGTCATTAAAGTGTAATTATTTTTCCGTTTTGCTGCCTATATTGGTCACAATCGGGACCCAAAGCCGATAAGCACCCCATCCACAAAAGCGCTTTACTGTATCCTATCGGTCATTAAGGTTATAATTAACGAGATTAGTAAGTTGAAAATGAATTTTTGATAAGGCAGGTACTGTTGAAGATAGGCAATATAGGTAAAGTAACATTTGCATTAGGCTTAGCCGTTGTTGCATTGTTGGCGATAAGACTCTTTATCATTCCTAATACGACTCAAGAATCAGTCACATCTGGAACTCATCAACTTAATGAAGTTGATCTAGGTGAAGTACCGTTGTTTGCTGAAATAGATGATGTAGTCACTAAAAAGCAAACGTTCTTTGATTACTTGCGGCCTTCGGTTGAAGCTCAAAATCAAATTATTATTCACGACCGTCAATTCATATTGGCCGTTATTGATAAAATCGATAATGATTTAGGCTTAAGTGGATCTGATAATGAGAGGTTGAATTCAATTCTTGAATATTATCAATATGATGTTAAATCATTTACGCGCAATACCTTAACGCCCTTATTAAAGCGCGTCGATATCATTCCAGTTGATATGGTGTTGGTACAAGCTGCCAACGAAAGCGGTTGGGGCAGTTCACGTTTTGCAATCGACGGGTTTAATTTTTTTGGCCAATGGTGTTTTACCGAGGGCTGTGGTTTAGTGCCATTAGCGAGGGCGGACGGCAAAAGCCATGAGGTGGCCGTATTTGATTCACCCAAAGAGTCAATTATTGCCTACATGATTAATTTAAACACGAATTCTGCGTATCGTTTATTTCGTTCTATTCGCGCTGATTTGCGGGCGCAAAAAATTAAGCTGACCGCCGAGAAATTGGTTTATGGCTTAATTAATTATTCAGAACGAAAGGACGAGTACATTGATGATCTACTCGACATGCTTAAACACAATAAGCCATATTTACAAGGGAACAAAGCTAATGCTTAATCGCACGCTAGTGATCGGATTTATTTTTATATCGTCTATTTTTATGGTTAGTAGCAGTGTTGCTGAAACTGTTTCATTAGAGTACAAAGGCTTTTACGATCGATTAAAGCAAGTGAATAAGCAAAACTATCCATTGGTTGAGGTAGCCTTTAGTGTACCGATCACATCAGATTGCACCATAGTGTCAGGTAGTATCACTACCGAAAAAGAGCAGTTCCCACTACCGTATAATGAGCAACAGCGCTTA
Source organism: Shewanella sp. Actino-trap-3 (assembly GCF_002836275.1). Classification (NCBI taxonomy): domain Bacteria; kingdom Pseudomonadati; phylum Pseudomonadota; class Gammaproteobacteria; order Alteromonadales; family Shewanellaceae; genus Shewanella; species Shewanella sp. Actino-trap-3. The sequence goes on from NZ_PJCE01000001.1 coordinate 907,925, forward strand.
TTTATTCCCTACGATCCGCAGTTGAAATCTGACCGAGGTTTGGTCAATATCAATGTGACCGGTGATGCAGAACAATGTGCCATTGCCATGCAGGTTCGCGCTAAAGAAACCAAGCTAAATTTCACTCAAACGGAACTGTTAGCACTAACCGGCGATATGAATAAGCTGCTTGATGGATTACAAGGTTTTCCGATGAAGTATTTTCGTAAACCGATTAGTGGACTGACATTTGAGTTTGCCAACCAACACAATAACGGCACTATCATTATGGCAACCATTGACGGTGTAGAATCGACAGTGGATCAGAAATACACACTGACACAGGCCAAAATTAATCAACTGCAACATCTTTCATTTAATCAGCAACCAACTGTTGTCAGTCCATTCGTCATGAAATAATGTCGGACTGTTATTCGAGCTAGATAAGCTCTACTCGAATAATTAGGCTAAACGTTTTTGTAAAACCAATTGATGTAATAATAAAGGCGTTGATATCAACTCCTTTATTTTATCTGTTAACGGGTGAATGCCATTATTATGGCGTAAACGTTGCGACTACATCGATTCGATTACTGATATCTAAATCGATATGACCATTATTACTGATATCAACAAAATCAAAAGCAGGTAAATCTGCATCAGCAATATCACCCGTGTTTACAACATCTGAATTTCGTTGCAATGAAACAAAATCAAACTGCTCGCGGTCAACACCTTGCGATGGTGCGGTATTTTGCATTGCGGTAAAAATAGTTTCAATGCGACCAGGATATTGTTTATCCCAAAGCTGTAACATATCTTTAATCGCACCTCGTTTTAAATTTTCTTGCGAGCCACATAAGTTGCAAGGAATGATAGGAAACGATTTCAATGTCGAATATTCTTCAATGTCTTTTTCACGGCAATAGGCCAACGGACGAATAACCATATTGGCACCGTCATCAGATAACAGTTTAGGTGGCATAGATTTTTGTTTGCCGGCATAAAACATATTTAAAAATAAGGTTTCAATAATGTCGTCACGGTGATGACCTAGTGCAATTTTTGTTGCCCCTATGTGTTGGGCGAAACCATAAAGCGTACCACGACGCAAACGAGAACACAGTGAACATGTCGTTTTGCCTTCGGGTATCTTTTCTTTGACAATAGAATAGGTATCTTTTTCAAGAATATGGTAAGCGACACCTAACTCATCTAAGTATGCTGGCAACACATGTTCAGGAAAACCAGGTTGTTTTTGATCTAAGTTAACCGCGACAATTTCAAATTTAATTGGCGCGCGTCGTTGAAGATTTAATAAAATATCCAGCATAGTGTAGCTGTCTTTGCCACCGGATAGGCAACACATAACGCGATCACCATCTTCGATCATATTATAATCCGCAATCGCTGAACCGACTTCATGTCGTAAACGTTTTTGCAGCTTATTTATACGAGTTATATTATTTTCAGAGATTGTATCAACTTCAGACATAAAAAATGCGCCCAGTAACTAAGTGTTTCAGGGCGCGTATTATTCCAGCATTCGAGGTCAGGGTAAAGAAGTTAACCTCTTCTAATGGAGACTAATCTTCTAAAGGTGATTTATATCCATCAGGTTTAATCGCCAACAAATCACAATTAATACTGTCGATGACATGTTCAGCCGTATTACCAATTAATGTAGCAGAAAAACCTGTGCGGCCAACTGTACCAAGTACAACTAATTCTGCATCTAATTTGGTCGAGATTTCAGGAATAACATCTTCAGGTAATCCTTCTTCAACATGGCAGTTTTCTAATGGAATATTATAAGCTTGAGCTAAATACTGTACTCGTTGCTCATGCTGCATGCGCACAGTATTGTTATACACACTGGCATCAAAGTCGGGGAGTTCGATAGCGAGATTTACTGGCGTACCAGGATACCCATTAACTAAGTGCACACTTGCAGAGAATTTTTTGGCTAAATCGAGAGCGTGATTAATGATTTTACCGTTAAGAGTTTGATGATCTTCATCTTCGGTAGCAACGTTGACCGCACAGACAATCTTGCCTGCAACTGGCCAATCATGTTCTTTGACTAACAACACCGGGACAGGAGACTTACGCATTAAATGCCAATCTGTAGGGGTAAAAATGACCGCTTTTAATTTATGATGTTCATGTGTGCTTTTAACAATCAAATCATAATGACCTTTTATCGCATGATTTATCACACTTTCGAAAGGGCGGTTATGCCAAACAACTTCAGTATTAATGTTAATATTAAGCTTATCAAAACCACTTATGGCGTTTTCTAACCAGGCAACACGCTGATCGATGACACCTTGTCGCATAGCTTCACGTTCTTGGCTAGATAAAATAGAGGTCATTTCATATGAGAAATCAAAAATAGATAAAAATGCGGTTATCTCTGCCTGACTTTTTGACGCTAACTCAACAGCACGTGCCAATGCGGGTTGATGATCCGTTGTAGGATTAATCACCACTAATATCTTTTTATAATCCTTCATATAACCTCCAAGCTGTTAAGTTTTTATTGATATTATCTATTGATAGTATTACCGTTTACTAATACTTAAACATTGAGATAGATCATACTAATTTAATTTAAGTGGCGATGCGAGCATTTCCAGCAAGGCTACTTAACGCGGAATGATCAATAATAGAAATGTACTTACCTTTGACTTCAATTAAGCCTGACTTTTGGAACCGGCCCAATAAACGGCTAATCGTTTCAACCGTTAGCCCCAAATAATTACCGATATCACCGCGAGTCATCGAAAGTCTAAATTCATGGGGCGAGAACCCCCGTTTACCGAAGCGATTAGCAAGATTATTGATAAATGCGGCCAAACGTTCTTCGGCATTTTTCTTGGAAAGCAGGAGGATCATTTCTTGATCACTCATAATTTCATTACTCATCAATCGCATAATTTGCTGGCGCAGTTTAGGCATAGATCCAGATAAATCATCTAAGGTATCGTAGGGGATTTCACAGACCATTGAGGTTTCTAAGGCTTGGGCAAAACTCTGATGACGTTGGGCATGGATACCATCAAAACCAATGACGTCACCCGCAAGATGAAAACCAGTAATTTGTTCATCACCTTGTTCTGTAATGGTATAGCTTTTAATCGTACCGGAACGGATCGCATACAATGACTTAAGTACGTCTCCGGATTTGAAGATAAGATCACCTTTTTGAATGGGTTTTTTACGCTCAATAATATTATCGAGTTTATCTAGCTCTTCATTATTTAACGTAAAGGGTATACACAGGGCTTCCATACTGCAATCGTGGCAATGAATGGCGCAACCGCTAGTAGATGGACGAGTTTTAATGAAATCTGAAGGCATACCCATTCTCAATTTATGAAGACATCACCATGTTATACCATTCCGCATTAATAAGGTACTCCTCAACATGAGAGTTGCACTTGCTAAATGAAGTGAATGGACGGTGTAATAGTTACACGTTTGCGGTTAAGCAAAAGTCCAATAATAACTTACCTCGTTCGAACGCTCCGTAGACACAAGAGTATCTTGTAACGACTGAGTGAATAAACGCTTTAAATACTTAAAATTTCGGTAATACCTATTGATTATAAGGGTATTTATACCGAATCGCACATTGAATAACGAAAGGTTATCTATAGCTTAACGACAATATGTTACTCAGTTATCGTTACCAACTAGTTTAGTTGATTAAAAGCAATATAAAGAGTCTGCAATCCAAATAATACTAATAAGCCGCCGCTGAATAATCTCACTGCACGTTTTTGTACCCATTGGGCCAAGGTTTTTGCCGCCAATCCTGCAGCAAATAACGCGGGTAGCGTACCCAAACCAAAAGCCAACATAATCAAGCCACCTTGTAATGCGCTACCTGACGCGACGGACCAAGTTAACGTACTGTACACTAGACCGCAAGGTAACCAGCCCCAAACCATGCCGGCTAGCACTGCTTGCATTGGATGAGTAATCGGCATTATTTTACGTGTAAGCGGCTGTATATAACGCCAAAGGAGTTTACCTACTTTTTCAATGTGCACAATACCAAACCATATCTGAGCGATATACAGCCCAGTGAGTATCATCATGGTCCCAGCGATAATGCGCAGAACAATTAAATAGTTATCGGCATCGAATAAATGGCCTAAAGCAGACACGCTACCACCGACAATGGCTCCTGCAACGGTATAGCTAAAAATTCGGCCCAGATTATAACTAAATAGAAACGTTAATTGTGTCGCTAAGCGGTTCTGGCCATGGGTGGGTATATTTGCAGAAAAAGCCCCAATCAACCCGCCACACATTCCAAAGCAATGGGCTGCGCCCATTAAACCAACAATAAACGCGCCACCGAGGTTATATTCAATCACGGTTTTGACTCTGGTTTATCATCGAGAGTATCCGAACCAACGAGTTCAGCACTGGTAGAATTGGAAGGATGACTATTAGTGCTGTCGTTAACGTTAGTATTGGCTTTTATATCGTCTTCATCAAATAAAATGGATACACTTTGTCTATCTAAATCATCAAATTGCTCAGACTTTACCGCCCAAAAGAAGAGAGACACTGCAATTAATACAAATAGCATCGCAATGGGGATTAAGACGTAAATGATACTCATAATTTTATCCTAAGAAGCCGTAAACTGTTGCTCACCACGATCAGTGAACTCACAGACATGCCAATAGCTGCAATATATGGGGCAACATGCCCAGTCACTGCTAATGGCAAAATTACCATGTTATAAGCAAAAGCCCATAACAAATTTTGATGAATAATTCGCTGTGCTTGCTTAGCAACATAAATGGCATCATTAAAGCGTGATAAGTGATCGCCCAGTAAAATTAAGTCGGCACTGTTTTTGGCTATAGCGCTACCGCTGCCCATAGCTACCGACAAATTTGCTCCGGCTAATACTGGCGCGTCATTAATACCGTCGCCAAACATGGCCACATTGGCTTTTTGTTGTAATCGATTAACTAATGCTAACTTACCTTGAGGCGATAAACCTGAATGCACATCTGAAATACCTATTTTGTTTGCTAAAAACTCAACATGACCCGAACTATCACCACTGGCTATACTCAGTTTTATATTGGCCGCTTTTAACGCATTGACAGTTGCTAAACTGTCGACACGTAACTGGTCTAGCATCTCAATTTTTGCAACCAATTTATTATCGATAGACAAAAAAATCCACTGACTTTCTAATGCTTGTGGCGACACTCGATTGCAGTCTGGGGTAACAAATTGTGCCGTTCCAATACAGACTTGTTGTTGATTAATACAGGCTCGAATACCTAATCCAATATGATGGTCAACATGTTCAACAATGTGCTTGTTATCATAAAAGGGTTTAAATGCTAACGCGATAGGATGTAAAGAACCTTGTTCGGTGGCTGCCGCTAATGATAACACTTGCTCTGATGAATATTGTCCAAAGGTTTGCACTTCACCAATGGATAAATAACCGCATGTTAAGGTTCCGGTCTTATCAAACACCACATGATCGATTTTAGTGAGCTTTTCAAAAATCCCAGTCTTTCTCGGAATAACACCCAACTTAGTAAAAATAGCCGTGGCGCAAGTCACTGCTGTCGGCGTAGCAAGGGCGAGGGCGCAGGGACACGTCGCCACTAATACCGACAAGGTAATCCAAAAGGCATCATCGGGAGAAATAGATAACCAAACCAAATAGGTTATTGCTGCTATCGATAATATTGATGCGGAAAAGTAACGCGCTAAACGGTCGGCCACTAAAGCAATGGCGGGTTTGTTGTTGGACGCAAGCTCTTGCAGGCGAATAATTTCAGCTACCAGTTGATCTTGTCCTAGCGCAGTGACGCGAACTTGAAGAGGTTGTTCGATATTAATCGTTCCCGCATAAACTTTATCAGCAAGGTGTTTGCTTATTGGCATTTGTTCACCGGTAAGCATGGCCTCATTGACACTTGATTGCCCTAAAACCACCTCGGCGTCTGCCGCAATGACTTCACCCGGTTTTACCAAGATAATATCGCCAATGGTTAATTGTTTAGCGGCAATTTCAGTGGCATCACCATTACGCAGTAAATGCGCAGTGAGCGGCACAAGCTTATGAAGATTACTTGAACTGACCGATGCTTTTTGCCGAGCGGATTGTTCAAAATAACGGCCCAGCAATAAGAAAAAGGTAAACATAGACACAGATTCAAAATACACTTCGCCATTGCCCTGAATCGTCGCCACACAACTGGCAACATAAGCGCCTAAAATAGCGATAGAGACCGATACATCCATATTAAGCTTGCCACTTAATAGGCTGCGAAGTGCACTGAAATAAAACGGTTGCGCAGAATACAGCACCACAGGTGCGGCAAACATTAAACTGACCCAACGAAAATAATCACGGAACTCAACATCTAAGCCGGTGAAATATCCCGTGTATAAGGCGAGGGCAAACATCATCACCTGCATGGTGGCAAACCCTGCGAGGCCTAGACGGAGTAAGAATTTACGGCTGTCCACTTTTGATTGTTTTTCTTGTTCATCAACCTGATAAGGTGCAGCTTGATAGCCAACTTTACTGATTATCTGCAGAATTTCGCTGAGTTGAATAATGTGACTGTCCCAACTGACTAACGCCCGTTGAGTCGTAGAATTGACTAACACATTAGTAATACCGGCAACGGGCTTAAGTTTGTGTTCAATTAACCACGCACAAGCTGCGCAAGTAATACCGTCAATTGACAGGGATGTTGAATCAATTGCGCCTTGCTTATGGACAAAATCTTGCTGTACTTCAGGTAAATCATAGGCACTATATTGGGATAATTGTTCAGGCACCAGTGCCGTTTGACGCTGACCTGGTTCACTTCTAAAATGATAATAGCTGCTTAAGCCTGCATCCATAATGGCTTGCGAAACCGCTTGGCAACCAGGGCAACACATAGGTTGTTGTTGCCCTTGAATTAATGTGGTGTATTGTTCACCTGTGGTGACAGGCTCATTACAATGAAAACAAGGTGTCATCTCTTTATATCAACTTCATTAAACATATAATCATTCAAATACGTGGTGGGTGTGGTATTAATTTAGCCAATATTCAACATCATCTTTAATATCGATGCGTTGTTGTATACGCCATTTACCATCAAATCCTTCTATACGCACTTCCCATGGGCCTGTGATCGCATCTGATAACGGTATGTGATAAACGTAATTAGCATCGGCTGTGGCGTTTAAATTGAAATCATTTTCTTCTATCGTAGGATGATAAAACCGCACTTTGAGCGCGGCGCGGTATTGCGGACCGCCGTGTTGAGTGATTTGTAATTCTTTATCCGCGACCGTAACCAAAAACTTCATCCCAATTTGTTGGGCGTATTTTATCTTACGCAAATCCATGTTTATGGCTTTGCCTTTTTTATAATAATCTTCGGCAACCAGAGAGTCAGAATTATCCAAAGCAATCTTTAAGGTCGTTAAACTAGCAATAACCGCACACATAGGTAACACGATTAAAAACCAAGGCCAAAATTGCTTATACCAAGGGAGTTCTGTAGACATGATACATCCTAAAATGGTGGAAATGATTCTGGGGTATTTTACCCCGTAATGGCTTAATTATCACTTAAAAAAAAGGCCTCGATTATGTCGAGGCCTTGTTGTTACTTATATGTAACTATTTGTTTGATAAACTATAAACATAAGCAGTAATGACATGGACTTTCTCTTCACCAAGAATGTCTTTCCATGCTGGCATAACACCTGCACGGCCATTAATGATAGATTCAGCAATCACACCACGGCTGCCGCCGTATAACCAAATATTATCAGTCAGATTAGGTGAACCCATGAACTTGTTGCCTTTTGCATCCATGCCATGGCATGCAAAACAACCTTTCATAAATGAACCTTGGCCTTGAGCTGCTAGCGCTTCATCATGTTCACGCCCAGACAGTTTTACCACGTATTCAGCTAGACCTTTAATCTCGCTGTCTTCGATAGGTAAACCACCTTTAGGCGGCATCATACCGTTACGACCGTTCATCAGAGTGGTTTTTATCGTGGCAAGTTCACCACCATATAACCAATCACCGTCGGTAAGGTTAGGGAAGCCCTTAGAACCACGAGCGTCAGAACCATGGCACTGTGCACAGTTTTGTAAAAACAAACGACCGCCCACTTTTAATGCTTCAGGATCTTTAACTAACTCTTCTAACGGTGTAGCTAAATAAGCATCAAAAATCGGACCGTATTTTTCATCAGCATGAGCGACTTCGCGGTCATACTGAGATAAACGGTTTTCATCTTTTGCTGCTTCAAGGGCCGCAGCTGAGTCTGCTTTAAGTCCTTTATCAGTACCAATGCTTTGATTAGAACTTGTCCAACCAAACAGACCTTTATAGTTACCTAGGCCTGGATACAGAGCTAAATAGATCACACCGAATACGATGGTTAAATAGAACATATACGCCCACCACTTAGGTAGTGGGTTGTTCAGTTCTTCAATACCATCAAAACTGTGGCCCATTGATTCGCCTTCTTCTACACCGGTGTAATTTTTATTAACCACCTTAAGAAGAATAAAACAACCAGCAATGACCACAATCGTCAGTACAGTAATCCAAATGCTCCAGAAGTTACTCATAATCATGACTTCTGATCTCCCGAATCTTTTGACATCTTCGCAAGTTCATCTTCTGTGAATACTAAGTTAGCGGCTTCATCAAACTTTGACTTGCTGTGCTTACTGTATGCCCACAAAAAAATACCCACAAAGGTCACCATAACAACTATGGTCAAAATGCCTTGAAAAGTACCGTAATCCATAATTGCCTCCTATTTGAGTGCGTGACCCAAAGATTGCAAATAAGCGATTAGCGCCTGCATTTCAGTCTTACCTTCAACTGCTTTTTGAGCGCCAGCAACTTCTTCGTCAGTGTAAAGATCATTACCTTTATAACCGCCTTTATGCAGGTTACGTAGAATAGTCATCTTGTCACCAGTCAATACGCCGTCGAGCTTGTTTTCGGCTAACCAAGGAAAACCAGGCATATTCGACTGTGGCACAACGTCACGAGGGTTAAGTAAATGTACTTCATGCCACATATCGCTGTAACGTCCACCTACACGTGCTAAATCGGGGCCAGTACGCTTAGATCCCCATTGGAATGGGTGATCCCAGACAGACTCGCCAGCAACAGAATAGTGACCATAACGTTCTGTTTCAGCACGTAAAGGGCGGATCATTTGGCTGTGGCAGTTGTAACAACCTTCACGAACATAAATGTCACGACCTTCAATCTGTAACGCAGTATACGGAATTAGACCCTCAACTGGTTCAGTGGTGTCTTTTTGAAATATCAGCGGGGTAATCTGCACTAATCCACCAAAACTAATGGCGATGACCGTGAAGATAGCAAGCAGACCGACATTCTTTTCAATTAATTCATGATTAAATTTCATCGAATCTGCTCCTTAAGCTTCTGCAATAGCAGGTAATGAATCTTTAGACGCTCTAACGGTACGAATAACGTTATAGGCCATAATGAACATACCGGTTAAGAAGAAACAACCACCAATAAAGCGTACAAAATAGAATGGGTACGAGGCTTCTAAACTCTCAACGAAACTGTAAGTCAGTGTTCCATCAGAGTTGACTGCGCGCCACATCAGACCTTGCATAACGCCTGAAATCCACATACTAACGATATACAAGACAGTACCGATAGTGGCTAACCAGAAATGTACGTTAATGAGCTTCATGCTGTACATACGGCCGTGGCCAAATAATACTGGAATTAAGTGGTATAAAGAACCAATAGACACCATTGCCACCCAGCCTAGCGCGCCAGAGTGAACGTGACCAATAGTCCAGTCGGTATAATGAGATAGCGCATTGACCGTTTTAATTGCCATCATTGGGCCTTCGAAGGTAGACATACCGTAGAAAGACAATGAAACCACTAAGAAACGTAATACTGGGTCTGTACGAAGCTTATGCCACGCACCAGACAAGGTCATAATACCGTTAATCATACCGCCCCAAGATGGCGCGAATAAAATTAATGACATTACCATGCCTAATGACTGAGTCCAGTCGGGAAGGGCAGTGTAATGTAAGTGGTGAGGACCGGCCCAAATATATAACGCGATCAATGCCCAAAAATGAACAATTGATAAACGGTATGAATAAACTGGGCGACCAGCTTGCTTAGGCACGAAGTAATACATCATCCCCAAGAAACCAGCAGTAAGTAAGAAGCCTACCGCATTATGACCATACCACCACTGAACCATCGCATCGACTGCACCAGAGTACAGAGAGTAAGACTTAAATAAGCTTACGGGTACCGCCATTGAGTTGACAATGTGAAGTACTGCAACAGTAATGATAAAGGCACCAAAGAACCAGTTCGCCACATAAATGTGGGATGTCGTTCGTTTAGCGATTGTGCCGAAGAAAACAATTGCATAGCTAACCCAGATAATCGTAATTGCGATATCAATAGGCCATTCTAATTCTGCATACTCTTTACCTTGGGTAAACCCCATTGGTAGAGTAATTGCAGCTGCAATAATAACGGCTTGCCAACCCCAGAAGGTAAATGCGGCTAATTTAGGCGCAAATAGACGGACTTGACAAGTGCGTTGCACAACATAGTAGGATGTAGCGAAAAGAGCTGATGTTCCGAATGCGAAAATCACCGCATTGGTATGTAATGGTCGTAAACGACTATACGTTAACCAAGGTGTTTCGAAGTTCAGTTGTGGCCAGATTAACTGAGCCGCAATCAATACACCTACTGACATACCAACGATTCCCCACAAAACTGTGGTTAGTGCGAATTGGCGGACAATGGTGTAGTTGTAATCAGCGCCTGTAGACTGGGAATGGTTCATCATAATGCTTCCACGGCTTATTACTTATACTTTTAATATTAGTAAAGCGAGCTTTACCTGTTAGATTAACAACTGGTCATAAATTGAGCCATTTAAGACTGTTTTTAATGCCATTTGTCAAGGTGTTACCTCATGACGTCTCTTTCTATCACGAAGCGGAGTAATGATACTTGAGCTACGTCAAAAAAGATACTTCACAACCGGAATCAAAATTGATCTAGATCAATCTATGAAAGATAATGTTACTAACTCAACCATGAAGGTTAAAAAAACATGCATAAATTTATCCAAATTATCATTTTCAATTTTTTCTTAATGTTTTTAACAGCCTGTGACAGACCACAAACGCAAGAACAACAAGATTTACCAATTGATGAAACGTTATGTGAATTTACAGAGGGAGAATGTTACCAAGAGGTAGCAGGCTTGCAAGTCGGTTTACTGATCGACCCCGTCGATACTCCCAGTGAAAAACCATTAATAGTTACGTTAAAGAGTAGTCAAGCGATCACTAATGTTTCTATGAGAATAGAAGGGCGCGATATGTTCATGGGTGTCATACCTGTTACATTGTCCGAAATACAGAACAATTCCTATCAAGGTTCATTGATTTTTGGTTCCTGTAGCAGTAATTATATGGTCTGGACAGTAATTGTATCCTTTAACTACCAACAACAACCACGCACATTAATGTATGACTTTTTAGCGGATAACGATAAATAATTATTGCTTAGTCAAGGTTATCAAATACCAACAATGATGCATTACAGGCTAGGGCACAGGTTATAGGGAATCAATATTTGCATACCTATAGCCTTAAATATCCAAGCCGGTCCACCATATGCTGAGTGTTTTCTATCAAATCATCATAAACCGAAGCTAAATAGCACTCCCAGTGTAAACAATGTCTTACTGCACAAACTCATGTAGGGCATCAAACAGCCGGTTCATTTCCTTATAAATCATGATCCATAACACAGAAATGGTGTTCTTCACTAATAACTAATTGATAATCATTCTCATTAATGTATTATCAAGTAACACCACTTAATTGAATGAAATGAATAGGGCATAGCTAAAAGAGAAGAGGGTTGGGTATCAATGCAAGTCATCCATCCGCAGCGAGTATAGCGATAAATGTCAATCTACATGGGGAAAAAGGAGCACACATGAACAGAGTCAATGTGTCTATCGATACAGACAAAGTTGCCCAGTTAATCAAAGCAGGTCATTTATGCGCTGCAGAATTACAGTGCTTAGACCGAACCAGTAAACAAACTATTTGGCAATTATGCCTGTGGAGCTGTCAAAAACGGTTTACTTGTCATAATAAGCAATGCCAACAACCGTCGTGTAAGCCATCAAACGCAATTGAGCATTGTATGCAGCAGTTAATAACAGACGAAGATATTGCAGAGTCCACATATTCGTATATTGAAAACTCGTATCCAAAAATGACCACGATTGATGCCGATAAATAACATTATCGGCATCAGCCAAAAAATAGTACAATAAGGCAATATAATCAATAACCTATATTTGTTCATATGGCCAATAAACTACTTGAAGAACTGCCACCGGTATTGCCACTATTTGACGCTGCAGAATTTGTATTACAAGGTAATGCCTACATAAACCAATACATTACCAAAATATCTATTAATAAAGTGGCTGATGCTGGGCTCATTATTGAGCACTGTGCGGATTGGTTGTTTGAACAAAAGCACTCTGAAAACAACTACAAAGCCTACCGCAGCGAATTAACCACGTATCTGCATTGGTGTTTTGACGTCGTCGCATTATCGCCAATCGCGGTGACGCGCAAAGACATTGCTAAGTACATCGATTACTGCCAATCGCCACCACAGGCACTTATAGGTTACTTCAATGTGGCACAATTCAAACTCGACAAAGCCACTGGTGAGCGAGCTCCAAACTCACAATGGCGGCCATTTGTTGGTAAAAAACAACTCGGGAAATGTCTGCCATATCAACTAAGTGATAATGCACTCAAGACTAAAATTGCTATATTATCATCATTTTATGGGTACTTAATTAGTGAAGAATACACCGAGCGTAACCCAGCGCAATTATGGTTAAAGCACAGTCGATTTGCCATAACGCGTAAGTTCACCATCAATGAAGACAACAACCATCATGCATTCACCGAGTTGCAATGGTCCTATGTCATCAGTACTGTCAGCCAACTAGCCAAGGCCCAGCCAGAGCAACATCAGCGCAGTTTGTTGCTAATAACACTAATATATAGCTGCTATTTACGCATATCAGAAATCAGTGCTCGTGCAGGTTATGCACCTATAATGAGCCAATTCAGACAAGATCCACATTCTGGCATCTGGTATTTTCACGTACCATTTTCTAAAAGCGGTAAAGCCCGAAATATTGCCATTTCAAAAGTATTACTCGCTGGATTAGTGGATTATCGACGTTTTCTGCACCTCAGTGATTTACCCAGCATCAACGATCAACATCCTATATTCGTGCGCCACAAAGCCGCAGCTCATGGACGAGAATCAGGCGTCATCAACGCCAATCTTGGTATTAGACAAATACGCGACGAAATAGACAAGCTGATTACCTTAGCCGCAGATAATGCAGCCAAAGATGGTTTCGAACATGACAGTCAACTGATGCGAACACTCAGTGCTCATAATATTCGCCATACCGGGATCACGCACGATATCAATATCAACCGTCGACCATTATCACATGTCCAGGCCGACGCCGGCCATGAGAGCATCGACACCACATCACAGTATTTGCACACCACACAAACTGAACGACACCAAAGTGCATTCAACAAACCATTAAGTCATCTTGCTGAGATTGAATAATCGGTTGGCATTACTAAGCAAAACCAAAAGCATGCAATCTCAGCACGATGTTAAATAGCCGATTTGGTTAAAATAAACGCTTAAGGCCGTATATAAACATTTTACGGTTTAATGCAATGATGATGACCAAGCCTCAAATGGGCAGTCTTGAACAGTGTATTTAACAAAGGCACATGTATGCGTACAATGTATATTATGTTAAATAGGGTGTTTGTGTATAGTGACTTGATACCTGTGATTGTGACCTTTGCCACTCAGATCGAGATTTACCGGCACGTTGAGATTTTTTATAAGCTACTGACATAACTACCTATGCTCTATTTGGGATAACTGATTGCGGATTATCTTAAGAATTCTTCAATGGAAACGTTTTAAGGTATTGATTTAGTTGCCATAGTTAATTATTGATTGGCCATTAGCTAAGTGCAATCCAAGAGTTGTTCATGAACTAGATATATTCAAGGGGTTTAAAGGCGCTAGATAATTTTTGAATTGCAGTCACCATCTTAAAGGCGTGCACACAACATATTAAAATGTGTAATTCTCTATATTGCTCAAGTGGCATATGTCAGAGTGTCAACATTAACGTTGAGCAAGTCAGCGAACTTTGAGTTTTTTAGGCGACACTATGTGAAATCGGAACGACTTAACAAGGTCAATGGACTCAGAATGTAAACTGAAGCACTTACATTCAAACTATTTCATTCAACATTATATGTTTTCGAGGTTTCGTGCATTTGATTTTGTATAGGCAAAGCGGATTTTGATAATTGTTGGATGAGACGAAATTTTCGTAAGCATCAATAAAATCTCTTACTTTTCCTTCATAGCTTCAGTTTCCAATACAGATAATGCCGATGACTCTGATATGTGACGATCCTTAGTTAAGTTTTATAGAAGTGGCTAAGCCATATTTTCCTGCTGTTAGGAATTAATTTCAGTCAGAAAGTATGGCAACTCTAAATGAATATACTGTACTTGATCCGTCTATCGAACCTGCTTGGGGCACAAATAAATGTCATATGCGCCCTATCCCACTTCTGGACAAAAATGGGTCACGAAGTTTTGATATTCGAATAACCTCAGCGATGACAAAGTATGAGAATCATCTATAGCAAGTGCCCTATTTCTGTCATCCATGACTTAAGGTTTCATGGAACGTGCGCGAAAACGACCTAGCTGTATAATGCTTTTAAAGAGAATGTAGTGGAAATGAGTATATGAGTAAGAAAATTATCTATATCGACATGGATGATACCCTGTGTGATTACGCAAGTGCCCATCAACTAGCATTGAAGCTTTATTCTGAAATTCAATTCCCCCAAAGTAAGCCTGGTTTCTTTCATGATTTGCTACCAATAACAGGTGGCATTGAAGCTATGAGACAGTTATTAGCATCTCAGCATTACGATCCATTTATCCTGACAGCACCTTCCGTCATGAATCCACTTTGCTATACGGAAAAACGAACTTGGGTTGAAACACACTTAGGTATGGATTATGTGCATCGACTAATAATCTCTCCACGAAAAGATCTACTAAAAGGAGATTTTCTTATTGATGATTACAATGAAGGAAAAAGACAGGAGTTATTTACAGGTAAAGTCTTACACTTTGGTACCGATCCTTTCCAAGACTGGGCAAGCGTGCGGGCTTTTCTCGGAATATGAAAATAAAACTATACCACTACATTGCTGTTATCATAGTGGCTTTTTTTAACCATTTCGGTACGTTTGCTGATGTCTATGTCAGTTATTGAATGATAATTCTTGGATCCGAACCATTATCGCAGCCTTGCATCACCACTTGATAATCAAAAAATTGGCCAACGGTTAATGATTCTTTCACTTTGCATTTGTGTTCGCTTTTTTTAAAATTTTTGCCACAATTGTCTTTTAAAGGTGAATCACCAGAAAATTTAAGTTTAAAGTCTGAATCAACTTCATTGTCTAATTTCCAAGTAATAAAATCCCCTTTCTTTGTGCATATACAGCCAGCTTCACTAGCACATTGATCGGCATCACAGCCACTGCCACCGTTTACCGAAGCTGATACGGCACATTCATTAACGGTTAACGCTATCTGTTTGTCAGCCCCAAACGAATTCCCAGACAGCATAATTGCAATACCGAAAATAATAGTGACTAAGCTTTTTAAGTAGTTTCTTGTATAATTCATGGCCAATTTCATATTAATTTTCCTTCTTTTTCTAGAGTACTAGTTGAATAAATAGATATAAATTGAATATCTCGAGCAAGTATTTTTCTTGGATAACCTAGTGTCAATGCAGTATTAATCAGTGTTTGTGCCAATGATTTTTGACCACAATTAAGCGCTACGATTGCGGTGTCGTAATAAATATAAGGATCGTTACTTTGTGACGTCCGTAGTGTCTCAATACTGTTTAGGGCACTATCACATTGTAATAATTCGGATTGGTAACGTGCTAATGATGCTTGCATGGTTTCTTGATTGGGATTTACTTTTAATTGTTCTTTGGCAAGACCAAGCGCTTTAGTATATGACAATCTTGCATTTTTTATATCTCCAGAAAATTTTTGCGCATCGGCTAAATTCCCCCATAGCGTAGGGTCAAACGGCGTTAATTTGGTGGCCAGTAAATAATTTTTAGTCGCGAGGGTAAATTGCTTTTGGAAAAAAAATGCCGTGCCTAAATTTGAATAAGTAATGGCATTTGGGCTAATGCTTAATGAATGTTGCCATGCATCACTCGCCTTATCTAACTCATCATTAAGATAGTATGAAGAACCTAAATTACTAAATCCTTTTTCAAAATCTGGCTTCAATAAAGTGACTTTGGTATATTGTTCACTCGCCTGTGCAAAATGACCAATACTAAATAAAAAGTGACCATATATTTGATAATTTTTCCAATATCCTGGCTCAAGTTGAATCGCCTTAGCAAAGAGTAAATCAGCTTGCTTTATATCACCTTGGGTATGCTTATTTTGAGCGATACCTGTTATCGCGGGTAAGTTTTTATCGTTTAACGTCAATGCTTGTTGATAAAACTGGTCAGAAATAGCGTATTGTCCGCTAATGCGATTTAGGTTTCCTAATGCGATGTAAGCTTCTTCTTTTAATTGTGAAACTTGGGTTAAGGCACTACAGATCCTCTTTGCCGATTGAAATGACGCTATATTTTTTGAAAGTGCATATTGTTCAAGATAGGTTTGGCACAAGCCTGCATTGGCTAAAGAAAAGTTTGGATCTAATTCAAGCGCATTTAAGAAATGAATTTCAGCCGCCGCGGTTGTTTCCAGCGTAGGGATATTAGCCAGTTGGCCACGTCCTTGAATATAACTGTCGTAAGCTTTAAAATCGTCCGTGCTTATTAATGTTTCAACATTTGTAGTAGAAGATTTTGCAATAAGATCTAACGCGTTAAATACTTTACGATAAAGCTCTTTTTGTACATGCAATAAATTATCTGGTGCACCTTTAATTAACGATGCCCAAACTTGAAGAGCCGTTTCGGTATCGGTAATGTTAAGCATAACTATTATTTCTTCATTATTTGCAACGACTTGTCCATCTAGTAAATATTTAGCCCCTAACTTTTCGGCATATTGTTTAATTGTGCTACTAACAGCTACCTCATTAATAGCCCGTTGAGATACCAAATTAAAATTCTTTTGATTTGATAAAGCGTTAATGACTTCACCTTGAAAAGTGGCTTTAAAATAATCGGGTACATTGGAGTGGCTATCAAATTTAAACGGAATGACAGCTAATAAATCATGTTGAAGAGTAACAGAAGGTGGTAAGCGGCTGTTGTTAGTCAAACCATTTTGTTCTAATTCTATAGAATCAATTAGATGCATAGATAAGAAGCCAACAAATGAAGACAATAAACCAATAAATATAAAATCAAAGAGCAGTTGTTTATAAAATAATTTTTTGCGTGGGCTGTTGTTATTTATATAAAATAGATTTTTCTTTATTTTTATTTCTTGTAACCAAGTATAAAGTAAGATGAGAGGAAATCCGATAACCAATAAGAGAACAACAATTTTCAGACCCCATTCAGGCACATTAAATATAGGAAATACCAGTGCAATAATTTGAATAATAACCCAAGTACTAATAGAAAATGCTACTGTTACTTTAAATAATCGCGAATTTTTCAATAATGCGACGGATAAATGCCAATTGTCATTGCTCAATTGAGGTGCAGGCACTTCATTCGAAGGCCATAAATTGGGATAAAGCACTTTATCATCGACACTTTTTACGGCGGCAATTAAACGATACCCTCTACGGTTTAGTGTTTGAATAAACTCAGGAGATTCTTTATGATCATCCAATACATGTCTTAATTCACTAATGACATGTGATAAATTTCCCCGTTTGGTTACTTTTTCTCCCCAACCTATTTTCAACAATTGCTCAGTTGACAGTAATTTATTTTGATTACTGGCCATAAACAACAGAATTTCTAAGGCTTTAGGAGAGATATGACGTCGTTTGCCATTAAATATGGCGACATTATCATTAGGTATGATGACAATATCTCCGAGCATGAATCCTTTTAAAAGTTCAGCATTAATAGCGGCGTTATCACTTGCGCGTCTCTCTCCATATTCCATAAAAAAGGGCCTTATTCCTTATCTTACTCACGTCGCTAAGTGGGTGGAATACCATTCTTTTAGCTTGAGCTACATAGCTCTAACAGCAGAAGTCATCAATAACATTAGGTTGAATTTACCTAAATATCAAATGAGTGAATTGAACATGATTGATGATAATGTGCTTAACATCAAATTAGGTTCAAGCGGTAGGTCGTCTATTAAATGATGTATCACTATGAATTGTTATGAATAAAAGTGACCGTTACA
The DNA here is from genome assembly GCF_002836275.1 of Shewanella sp. Actino-trap-3. NCBI lineage: Bacteria > Pseudomonadati > Pseudomonadota > Gammaproteobacteria > Alteromonadales > Shewanellaceae > Shewanella > Shewanella sp. Actino-trap-3. Next base: position 926,523 of record NZ_PJCE01000001.1, read on the forward strand.
TTGCTATTTATCCGAAATTTTACTTCGACGTGCAACACACACAAATTAAATGAATAATTAAGCGAATAACTAAGCCACTCATTAAGTTATTAATTAAGTTACTCATTGTTGAAAAACAATAGTGAGCTGTTCCTTTTGCTTTTTCTACTTTCTCTCCATATTTCAACTCTATATTGTTCTGGCGGAGGCAAAGCTGCAATCATCAGATTATTGGTACAACAACGTGCATCTCCATAGCAGGATTAAGTTTGTGACACCAAACCAGAGACATGATGGTCTTGATGTTGGGATACTGGAGAAGCGAAAAGTGTTGTATCAGACAAAAAGAAATGAACATCCAGAGCGATGGTCAAAATGAGAGCGAAACTGGCAGCCCATAGGCGCTGTGGAGTTAAATCCAGAGCAAAACAAAGAAGCTGCTTAACAATTTAGGCGACAACTATCCTGACACAGGGGGTACCGAAACCATAGCGCCATCTGAAAGGTGGATACCATCTGAAATGTATTGCAGGCACAATCTGCACGTACTTCCCTCACCTCCTGTAATAAACCGTCCGCATGAACCACATTTTGCCCTCTGAACAATTCCATCTAGAGGAACCCTGTTTTTCTGATTACAAAAAGAACATTTAATGATTTCAAATGACATAACTCAACCTCTATGCAGAATACAAGAAAGGCGTACATAAATATGTGGGGATGATATCCATCCCCACGAATATCGAAACTTATTATCGAACAACCTGGGCACCATTATCCTTACTACCCAAACATCGGTATAATCGCACCATATTCACTAAGCGGGTTCAATCATGTCTGATATTTACGTTTTGCACGAAAATAGCGAGTGGGTAACGCCCCTTCATCAAGCCTTTAATGATATAGGCATTAATGCTCAAGAATGGTTTTTAGATCAAGGCCAAGTCGCGTTAGAACAGGAACCGCCTCAAGGTGTTTTTTACAATCGGATGAGTGCCTCATCGCACACTCGTGGTCATCGATTTGGGCCTGAACTCACCAGAATGGTTCTAACTTGGCTAGAAAAACATGGTCGCCGCGTGATCAATGGTACCGATGCTCTGTATCTTGAATTATGTAAAATCTCACAATATGCCGCACTAAATCGCGCCGGAATTAAAACCCCTCGAACCACGGCAGTAGTCGGCAGAGATAAGCTAGTCAGCAGTGCAAAAGAGTTTGATCAATTTCCGTTTATCCTTAAGCCAAATCGTGGTGGCAAGGGTCTTGGCGTCCAATTATTTCATAGTACAGAAGCGTTACAAACCTACCTTGACAGTACCGATTACGAAGAACCGCTCGACGGAATTTGGTTAATTCAGCAATATATTAAAGCGCCGGAAGCCTATATTACCCGTTGTGAATTTGTCGGCGGTAAGTTTATCTATAGTGTGCAAGTGAGCACTGAAGAGGGCTTTGAGTTGTGTCCGGCCGATAGTTGTCAAATTGGCGAAGGATACTGTCCAACCGTAGCACCGATTAGCAAGTTTAAAATCAGCACCGAGTTTAACGATCACCCGATCATCAAACAATATCAACAATTCTTAAGTGACAGTGGCATCGAAATTGCCGGAATTGAGCTGATTAAAGACAGTAATGGCGATATCTATACTTACGATGTTAATACCAATACTAATTATAATCGTCAGGCAGAAATCGACGGCAACGCCCCAGCCAAAGGGATGGAAGCTATTGCAGCATTTTTAGCTCAAGAGTTGCAACAGCAATAATTGTCTCAGGTGCTCAATCTATCGTAAGGAAATAGATAAGCATCGAATCAAATGCTAACAAATCAAGTGATTTGGACGTTTCAAAACACGCCGTTTCTTGAGGCGTTGCATTAAAAAAATTAATGAATGGGCATCTAAATAAAGTAAACGCTCTAAGTTGCTAACGCCCCCATTATACCCTTAGAAATAGATTTAGATCCGTCAATTTCCCTTGGTAAATATAGAAACGACAAAGTCCCTTGGTGTTCACACAAGCGAGTTCCATCCCCTAACCCATTTGGGGACATAAATGAGTTTGTCTGCTCAAGTGAAAATGTACAAATTCAACTCTTAACTTGAGGACGTTGAAGAAAATGACGTGAGCTGGCAATGGCCTTTCCCGCACATCCATGTGCTTCAAGGCATTCAGACATCCTGTCTATCATAGCTTTCGAGGGGAAGAGACGCCCCATCGAAAGCGTTAGCATTTTCGAATAAGGCCGAAGCAGGCTTCAAATGAAGTTAAAAGCTGGATCAATCCCCATGGCGACCTTTTCGCATCAGTTGTTTACGTAAATAAGGAAAATGTTGCGGGGCAGCTGGGCTAACTCTTTTATAAAGAGTAAAGAGGGAATAGCCGTTGATTTCCTCTTGGTCTGGTGTGGGTGAAGCGCCACGACGTTAGTGGCCGCAGGCCATAGCCTAAACACACAATGGGGCAAAAACGTTTTAAGGCGTATTCGTCTTTTGTGAAAAAGAATGCTAGAAATTATCAAACTATATTATAAATGGTCAGACTTTAATATAAACGCACAGGAGCAATTTGGAATGCAATGATATGTGTTGTTGGGGCTCTGTTTGCTACCAGGGTTTTCTGAGTCACAGACTCTCAGGCAAACTGGTGCACAAGATCGACAAACAAAAACCAAGGCCGAAACCTTGGTTTTATGTAGTGCAGTGAATTGTTGTTTGTCGTCAAAACCACATTAGCACTGCTCTAGCAGATCTTGCCAATAATCATCCCTCGACTAGAAATGATAAGACGTCTGGATCACACCACCGACGGCGTTATCACTGCCAAACATTCCGGTAAAATCAAAACGAAATGCATCACCCACGTTAAAGCCAGTCCCAACCGAATAAATATCGACAGTGGTATCTTCCAAATCATGGCGATAGCCTACACGCAGAGCCAGCCAGTCCGTCGGGCGCATTTCGCCGCCAACGCGCCAGTATTGAGTGCCGGCAAGCGACTCAAAACGCTGGTATTCAGTCAAATCGATATCGCTTGTTATCGTAAAGTCTGACCAATCATAGGCAATACCCGCTGTAACTAATGGTTCTACTTGGTAGCTAACTGTACGATTGTTAATCGCGAGTGTATCGACATCTTGGCTGATGAGGTTTTTACCCACCAATGCCAAGGTCATCCCTTCCATTGGCTGCAACGCAATGCCCACATCCACATTGAATGAAGTCTCATCGGTACGGTATTTATCATCATCGAAGTCTGAAGCTTCAAAGTTGTTGGCACTCACCGCATAAAAATAGGCATCTACACGCTGAATTTTAGGACTGATCCCCACAGTCACAGGCATATTGACGATAGAAAAAGGCATACTGAATGCCACACCAATATCGGTGGTCGAGCCCGCAGCGACAATACCAGCAGAATCAAGATCGTTAATCTGTGGCGGGTTCAAAGGATCAATGGTCGACAACATATCAATATCAGATTGCTCAATAGCAGCCAAGCCAATAGCATCCATATAAGTATTTAAGAAAATAGCCATGGGAATGCGCGTTGTCGGCAATGCCAGCGCAAAACCAAAGCCTGCACTCACATAACCAGAGGTATTTTGCAAGGCCTGCAAGTCGTCAATTAACTCACCACGATATTGATTAATATCACTGACATCGCTAGCACTGATTGCTGCATCGAGTCCATCATAAGAGTCCTGCAGGTTATCGAATTTATCAATCATATCGTCTTTATCAGCGCCATCAGCCCCTAGAACTGGCAAAAGTAAGGCATAATCATCGGTCTTGTTAGCGTAAAAGCCTATCAAAGCCGGGTTGGCTAACGCCGCCCCTTCTAGACTCGATGAAGCAACGGCAGCTCCTCCCATCGCATCACTTCTTGCTTCATAATAATGCTGGCCCGCGAAGGCTGTCGAGCATGGCATCAATGCTAAGCAAAGCGCCAGTTTTGTCATTCTCATCATACTATCCCTAAGTCTTTTATTTATTTTTATGAATATATACTAACAAAATGTACATTACCTTGATGAGAGACCATTTTTATTCATAAAATTGCTATGTTCCATAATACTTTTGCCCAGCATTAGCCGACTTTTATACTTGCTGTTTATCTCGCTTTGCACAACGTTACCCCCCAGTATCCAAACCTACTAGGACCGTTGTCGCTTCAATTAATTTTATCAATAAACAGGGTGCGGTAAGTTAAAACGAGTGGATTATCAAAGGTATTCAAATCAGTTTAAAGAAGCCATATTAAATAAGCTCAATTGATTGCAACAATGTAAGAATTACAAGCTTATCGACCGGTGGTTCAGGCGGTGAAGACCGTTTGACCGAGAATTTATCATTCAGTTTTAGCGATGCTACCTACACTTATACACCGCAAACAAGTGATACAAGTCCCGGCACGCCGATTACTGCAACTATCGGCGGTTGCTAATATCGTGCATTCGTAAATATTAAATTGCGCTCAACGATCTTAGCAAAAATTGGTTTGAGCGCATCATTAATAAAAGTTGAACGGTATGGCTGAAATTTCGCTGCGTTGTTTCTAGTCACATCAATATTGAATACTTGTCTCAACTAATTAAACTTTCAAATTTTTCAATCGGCAGAGGTTTGCTAAATAAATGTATCCGTCCGGCGATTGCCGTCTAGTCTTGCCTAACTTAACATCCCATGGTAGCAAATGCTCGATGCTCGGCTCAAAATACATAGCCAGATATGGCTATGTTAATTCAATAGCCAGAGCGATAGACCCAAGTTACTGTTAGCTTAAAGCCTCACCTAGGTAATCCAGTAGCATGCGAACTTTTGGTGATAAGTGTCTATTATGCGGATAGAGAGCCCAGATCCCCTCTTCGGGTTGTCGATTAAGCTCTAAGACTGGCACCAGCTGACCAGATTGAATGAAAGGTAAAACATAATAATCGGGTAATTGTATTATGCCTATACTCTTGATTGCCGCATCGACAAGTGCATGACCGCTATTGCAGCTTAAATTACCTCTGACTCTGATGTTTCTTGTCTTACCATTTTCTTGAAAGCGCCAGTAATCGAGTGTGCCTTGCAAGCAATTATGTTGATCTAACTCAGACAATGAGTGAGGCAAGCCATATGTTGCAAGGTAATGAGGTGAAGCGCAAACATATTGAGTCCTCGAACCTAGCCTTTTTGCCATCATACTTGAGTCTTCGAGTTGTCCCAGCCTAATGGCGAGATCGAAGCCTTCATCAATCATGTCGACCTTCTGGTTTGTTAAGGTTATTTTGATCTCAAGTTCGGGGTATTTGGATATAAAATCATTGATTAACGGTGCTATCGTCCCTTCACCATAGGTTACTGGAGCGGTAATCTTTAACAGTCCCCTAGGCGTGCTCTGCAAGTTAGTGATGGCACGCTCCGCTTCTTCGAGTCCATCGAGTACCTGGCGACAATGTTGATAATAGACTTTTCCCACTTCAGTGACTGATACTTTTCGTGTGGTTCGATGAAACAGTTTAGTTGCCATTCTGGTTTCCAGCGCGCTGACCTGTCTGCTGACTTGCGCTGTGGAGATCTCCAGATGTTGTGCTGCCTTGGTAAAGCTTTCAGCTTCTGCTACAGCAACGAATTCACTTACCCCTTCCCACTTCATCATTGTTACCCTTATGAAATTATTCTCAGCAAATATAGAGTAATTATTACCAAATTTAAGTTAAAAGCAATTTAAATTTAAATCTCATTTAAAATCGCTATCACATCCTAGCCATCGTTATAGCAAGAGTGTTAATGGTTTTTATTATTACTACAAGTAAAAAGTGTTTTCCAATTTACATGGATTATCAACTTATTCATAAAGAATATAATCACTGCCATCGAATGACCAAGAAGTCGTCCAGCCTCAGTTTAAATCGTTCCATATGATGTAGATAGGCTGCAAATATTTTTTTAATCTAAGGAAATACACATGAGTACAACATTTTATATGCCTGCGATGTCGATGATGGGACCCGATGCCATTAAGCAACTCGGTAGCGAGCTCAAGGCTAGAAACTTTAATAAAGCGCTTATCGTGACAGATAAGACGCTGGTCGATATTAAATTAGTCGACAGGCTGACCGATGAATTATCTGCTCACGCTATCGCGTTTACCATCTTTGATGGTGTAAAGCCTAACCCAACAGAGAAAAACATCGAGCAAGGTCTTGAGTTACTTAAGATTGAAGACTGTGATTTTGTTATTTCATTTGGTGGAGGCTCTCCTCACGATTGTGCTAAAGGCATTGCCTTAGTCGCTACTAATGGTGGTCATATTCGTGACTACTCTAAAGGTGTGCATTTATCAGCTAAGCCACAATTACCTCTGGTCACAGTAAATACCACCGCGGGTACTGCGGCAGAGATGACCATATTTGCCATTGTTCATAATGAAGAAGATGAGACGAAATACCCGATTGTAGATAAAAATATGACTCCGATTATTGCAGTAAATGATTCAGAACTTATGGTAGCGATGCCTAAATTTCTCACAGCGGCTACGGGTATGGATGCATTGACCCATGCGGTTGAAGCTTATGTCTCAACCGCAGCAACGCCAATAACAGACGCGTCTGCCATTAAGGCCATTGAACTTATCTCAATGAACTTACAGAAGGCTGTTGATAACGGTGAAGACCGCGAAGCACGTGATGCTATGCAGTACGCTGAATACCTAGCAGGCATGGCTTTCTCCAATGCCTCATTAGGGTATTCACATTCTATGGCACACCAACTAGGGGGAGTTTATGACTTAGTGCACGGCTTATGTAATGCGATTTTGCTGCCTTATGTTTCTCGTTTCAATGCAACCGTTAGTCCTGATCGATTTGCCGACATTGCCAAAGCAATGGGTGTCGATACGAGAGGCATGGATGCAGCCGATGCCGCAGAAGCAGGTATTGTCGCAATCGAGCAACTTTCAACTTCAGTGGGTACCGCGCAGAAGTTTACTGATCTTGGCGTAAAGCAAGAAAGGCTCGAATTTATGGCAATAAATGCCTTAAATGACGCGTGTTCTTTAACCAATCCAAGAAAAGCCAACACACAAGATATTATCAATCTTTTTAATCAAGCTATGTAAATAGCCTTGCTAAGCCTTGAACAACAAGGCTTAGCTAAACTTTGGAGTCATCATTATGAAAACGTTAATTCATCCCCAGGTCGATAGTGGCATAGTAGCAACGGCAGAAGCTTTTACCGGTGGTTCATTGCAATGCCAGTGCACTCATAAGCCTGTAGAAGTGCTTGTGTCAGCGCAAACTGCGCATAACCATGTCTGCGGTTGCAGCAAATGCTGGAAGCCAGAAGGCGCTTTGTTCGCTCAAATAGCCGTAGTCGCCAAAGACAAAGTCAGCGTGACTGCTAATGCGGATAAATTGCAGATAGTTGATGATTCGGCCGCCATTCAGCGCCATGCTTGTACAGAATGTGGTACTCATATGTACGGCAGAATCGAAAATATTGGACACCCTTTCTATGGTTTAGACTTTGTGCATACAGAGCTATCTAAACAGCAAGGGTGGTCAGCGCCTGAGTTCGCTGCCTTTGTCTCTTCAATCATTGAGTCAGGTACTGCACCTGAAGCGATGACAGATGTTCGTAATACATTAACTGACTTGGGATTAGCACCATATGACTGTTTATCACCAGCATTAATGGATGTCATTGCAACTCACGTTGCGAGTCATAAGTAATCTTGTATTTTGTGTCAGACTTAACTGGCATCAACATAAAAAAAAGCGCTTAGGCGCTTTTTTTTATGAACCTATTTTTTATGTATCTTTTATTAATTTCAGTTTGAACTGACAGTGTTGAATGTTAATCGCTTCTATTATTACCAATAGGTAAAAGAGTTTTATATATGTAGCCGATTATCATTTATATTAAAACGACTATAATGTTTGTAATCCAATGACGTCATTTAATGATATTTAAAGCATGGGTTATTTAACCCAATGTAGAGTGAAATAGACAAGTTAAATATTAGTCACTATCAAAAATTGATTGACTATTTAACCCTAGATATTGCAGGACACTGTCCATCTCATCGACAATAGATTAATGGCAGCAAAATGGGCTAAATCAGCTAAGGGATAAGCGTTAATTGTTATAGTGAGGTATTAGTATGGCTGGAGGATGGTCGAAAGATGGTGCGGTACAAGAGCAAATCGATAGTAGTGTTGAAGATGCTGTGGCCGCAGTAAGAAGCCAACTCGGCGCTGGCGATAGTTTACTGCATTGTGAAGAGTGTGGTGAAGCGATCGCTGATGCAAGGCGTATTGCGGTTCCAGGGGTTAAACTCTGTATTCATTGTCAAAACGAAATAGACAGCAATCAGGCGAAACAACACCTGTTTAATCGTAGAGGCAGTAAAGATAGCCAATTACGTTAATTTGCCAGAAAAAAATGGTTAACAAGCTAACTTGAACTGAGATGTAGCCTAAAGCCCCTTCAGTCTTAAATAAAATCAATTTACACGTAATTATTACCATATGGTAAAAGTTAATTGCCTATTGATGGGATTATCAATATAGCAAAGATCGTTATAATCGTTGCCATACCATCACGGTGACATACACCGTATTTAAAGTTTATTCAAAGTAGGAATACAAGATGACAGCACAAACTCTTAAATCTAAAGCCGCCGTTGCTTGGGCTGTAGGTCAGCCTTTATCTATGGAAATCGTAGATGTTATGCCTCCTCAGCAAGGTGAAGTACGCGTTAAAATGATCGCCACTGGGGTATGTCATACCGATGCGTTTACGCTTTCCGGTGATGATCCAGAAGGTATCTTCCCTTGTATTCTTGGTCACGAAGGCGGCGGGATCGTCGAGTCTATCGGTGAAGGTGTTACGAGCGTACAAGTGGGGGACCACGTTATTCCACTTTACACGCCTGAATGTGGCGAATGTAAATTTTGTAAGTCTGGCAAAACTAACCTTTGTCAAAAAATCCGTGAAACACAAGGTAAAGGCTTAATGCCTGACGGCACCACACGTTTCTCTAAAGATGGCGTAGAAATCTTCCATTATATGGGCTGTTCCACTTTTTCTGAGTACACAGTACTACCTGAAATATCACTTGCCAAAGTGAACCCAGAAGCACCACTTGAAGAAGTGTGTTTATTGGGTTGTGGTGTGACAACCGGTATGGGCGCAGTAATGAATACCGCCAACGTTGAAGAAGGTGCCACGGTGGCTATTTTCGGCATGGGGGGGATCGGCCTTTCGGCAGTTATCGGCGCGACAATGGCTAAAGCTTCTCGCATCATAGTCATCGACATTAACGAGAGTAAATTTGAGCTGGCACGTAAACTTGGTGCTACCGATTTTATTAACCCTAAAAATTACGATAAACCAATTCAAGATGTGATTGTCGAATTAACCGATGGCGGCGTTGATTACTCATTTGAGTGTATCGGTAACGTTAACGTGATGCGATCAGCGCTTGAATGTTGTCATAAAGGTTGGGGGGAATCAGTGGTGATCGGTGTTGCTGGCGCAGGACAAGAGATCTCAACGCGTCCGTTTCAGTTAGTGACTGGGCGTGTATGGAAAGGATCAGCATTCGGCGGTGTTAAAGGTCGCACTGAGTTACCTCAATATGTTGAGCGTTACATGGCGGGTGAATTTAAGTTAAGTGACTTTATTACTCATACCATGGGACTTGAACAAGTTAACGAAGCATTCGACTTAATGCATGAAGGCAAAAGTATTCGTACTGTTATTCATTTCGATAAATAAGTCGTCATTCCAAAAGACAAGCGCCCTAGGGCGCTTGTCTTTTTTTAAAGAAAACAATCGATAATAGCTATTGAGAGCAACGCTAGAAAGTATAGTGCTCTGAAGCAGATTTTATAGGAGTCGATATTAAATGACCGTTGAAAATATCAGTGTAAATAAGAGTTTTGGTGGTTGGCATAAACAGTATAGCCATGATTCAAAGACTCTTAATTGCGCCATGCGATTTGCCATTTATTTACCGCCTCAAGCGTCTAATGGTGAGAACGTCCCCGTACTTTACTGGCTTTCCGGGTTAACCTGTAGCGATGAAAACTTCATGCAAAAATCGGGAGTACAGCGTATTGCTGCAGAGCTGGGTATTGCTATTGTCGCCCCAGACACGAGCCCAAGAGGTGATGATGTTGCCGATGACGAGGGTTATGATCTCGGCAAGGGAGCAGGCTTTTACGTTAATGCGACTCAAGCGCCATGGAATCGTCACTACCGTATGTATGACTATGTGGTCAATGAGCTACCCGATCTGATTGAAACGATGTTCCCCGTTACTAATAAGCGATCTATTGCCGGCCACTCTATGGGAGGTCATGGTGCATTAGTCATCGCGCTGCGTAACACCGATGCTTATCAGTCGGTATCGGCCTTTAGCCCTATCAGTAACCCCATTAATTGTCCTTGGGGGAAGAAAGCGTTCGCGGCCTACTTAGGTAGAAATACTGCAAATTGGGCTCAATATGATGCGAGCTTATTGATGCGTCAAGCGAGTCATTTTGTACCTGCATTGGTCGATCAAGGTGATGCCGATGACTTTCTTGTTGAGCAGCTGAAGCCGGAAATACTTAAAGCTGCGGCTCAGGTTAACCGTTATCCGTTAGAGCTTAATTATCGTGAAGGTTATGATCATAGTTACTATTTCATCTCTAGCTTCATCGAAAACCACTTACGTTTTCATGCCAAATATCTAACAAAGTAACTTCTGTTCCGTCCACAGATGTAATTAAAAAAGGTGTCTACATTTATGTCGACACCTTTTTACTTTGGTTTAAATTACTTTATTACCAATGGGTAAAAGTAATTTGCTATTTAGCTAGATTATCATCTGAGTGGTTATACATATAATAACCGCAACTAAACAGTATCCCAATCAATGCGCGGGCTTAGCCTGCCGACCACTTTACATTAAGGCTTATTTTATGAGTTGGATTTTTCTACTACTGGGTGTCATGGCCGAAGCGTTATCTCATGTGGCGTTAAAAGCAACCGATGGGTTTAGTAAACCTTTACCTGCGTTGATGGTGATTTTGGGGCATTTAGCCGCTTTTCTGTTTCTAGGTCAAGCGATGAAGGGGATGCCTGTAGGGGTGGCACATGCGCTTTGGGCTGGCTTAGCCATCGTGACCGTTACACTGCTATCAGCTTTGTTTTATCGACAACATTTAGACTTAACCGCTTGGGTTGGCATGGCGTTGGTTGCCTCTGGTGTAATCATGATTAATTTATCTCAGGGACATAGCCATTAATGAGTTCGTACTCCCTTTTCTAAATACTTCGGAGGCCTTCGCTCATTGTTCAGAATAATGGTTGTCATTAAAAAAATAAGTATGGGTTATAAAAGTAATGGATCAGCAAGCCTAAGGTGTTTTTTGTGAAATGTAGCTTTCGTGTCTCAAGCACAACTCAAGATGTTGTACTTATCTAAAGCACCGTAATTATCCGTATCAGTAATACTACGCTATAAGAATTAAGGCTGAAAGAGTAATAATCTTTTACCAAAAACCGGTATTATCATTATTTTAAAATCAATTAAACTACCTTCATTACTTAAAACATGAAAAGGGAAAAATTTTATCTTTATACTTAGTCATTAAAGTTACTTGGGAAGTGGTTGCTTAATTTCCTCGTGTCAATTTAGTGGAAACATATTTGTTATGCCATCTTGTTAAATGGAGAACAACAGTATCAACATTTCTTAGGGATTATAATCCTTGATAAAGTTAATTACATACAATGAATTTCAACCATATTGAAATAATCAATAGTGGATGCAATGCAACAAACAAAAACAAAGGAACATATGATGAACACGCTATCATATAAGCCAGGGATAACCCTATTAAAGTCAGGCTCATTTAAACTAAATGATTTGAGTCAACTTCTTGAAGTTGACGGTTTAAAAAGCCAAATGGCAGAAGTTGCAGTAACAAATAATTCGGAAGCACTCTCGATTGGTCACTTTACTATGCAGCCAGGAGTTGAATTCGAATATTTCTATGATTCTGTAGAATATAAAGTAATTATAAAAGGTAAAATAGTAGTACGAGATCTACAAGGTAATAAGTATATTGCTGAAGTTGGTGACGTGATTATTTTTTCAGCTGATGTAGCTGTTATTTTTGATGCCGAAAGTGATGGTGAAGCTATTTATACCGCTCATCGAAAAGCAGCAACTGAATTTGCACCACAAGTATAATACTTAAACTTAAGAGTTCAATTAAATGATAAATAAAATTATAAGTAAATATAAAGCAACATTCTGTTGTACCAATGGTGTTCTTATCCATCCTAATATTGACAAAGGCATTCAGCCAGCATTGAATAATTTTAAGGGCGGCGAGTTAAAATGCCATTGCCGCTCAAAAGCAGTTATAGTCGAGATTAAAGGACAAAGTGCTCATAATCACGCTTGTGGCTGCTCTAAATGTTGGAAACCTGCTGACGCTCTTTTCTCAGTGGTAGCAGTGATCTCAAAAGATAACCTTAAAGTAACAAATAATGAGTCAAAGCTTAAGGTTGTTGATGGCAGTGCTGCAATTAAGCGATTTGCCTGTAAGGAGTGTGGAGTTCATATGTACGGTCGCATTGACAATACAGAACATCCTTTCTTTGGCTTAGATTTTATTCATACTGAACTCTCTACGCAAAAAGGCTGGTCTGCACCAGAATTTGCAGCGTTTGTATCGTCAATTATTGAAACAGGAACGAAGCCTGAAGATATGGATGCAATACGTCAGCAATTAACATCACAAGGGTTAACTCCTTATGATTGCCTTTCTCCTGCATTGATGGATGTAATCGCAACACATACCGAAAATAATAAGTAACTATAAATGCTCTTTTGAGCCTTTTTGATCCACTTACGTCTAGCTTTACCCATTTTTATATTTTGATAATCATATTGGAATAACAGAACGTATAAGCTGAAAAAAATTCAATTAATTTAGAAAACAAGATCAATTTTTGATTCCGCAAATTCAAATTCACTATTTTCACTGATATTATTACTTATTAGTAAAAGTGATTTAACAAACGTGGGTATTACCTTTTTCAGCAACGCAATATAATATATTTCATCTAAGAGAAGGCTTTCCTACCTATTATTTGAGCATAAATTCCTGCTATTTGGCTTCTTAAAAAATAAGAGTTGAGAGTATTGTCTTTTTACATTTGAAAATATAACTGTTAAGGCATAAGTCAGATTGAAATCTGAAAAGCAAATACGGGAATACATTTTAACATTTACTAATTTGGAGTTTATGATGACTAATATTATTGTTGTTGGTGGTGGTGCCGGTGGTATGGAGTTGCTGGGTAAAATCGGAAAAAAACTGGGAAAAAATGGCAAAGCTAATATTACGTTGGTGGATATAAGTGCCTACCATATATGGAAACCACTCTTGCATGAGTTAGCAGTAGGCAGCTTGGATGAAGGCCTCAATGCGGTAGATTATCGTGCTCACGCCTCTAAGAATGGTTATAAATTCGAACAGGGTGCCCTTACAGGTGTAGACCGTAGCAATAGAAAAATCATTCTAGCTTCAATGAAAGATAAGAATGGCGTTGAAATTCTCCCTGAGCGCTATATCGATTATGACTATTTGGTACTTGGTATCGGTGCTATCACCAATGATTTTGGTATTCCGGGTGTTCGTGAACATTGTGAATTTTTGGACCTTACCGAACAGGCTATGACTATGCGCCAAAAAATTCTCAACAGATTCTTGCAACATGCAAAGAAGCCTGATCAAGGGTATTTCGATATCACAATCGTAGGAGCCGGTGCCACAGGCACCGAGATGGCTGCCGAGATGCACCACGTTGCCGACACCCTTAGTGGTTATGGATATGAAATCGCCAAAGATCTTCTGAGAATAAACCTGATCGAGGCCTCAGATCGTGTCATGCCTAGCCTTAAAAAGGAGTGTCTGTACGAAGCCGTCGATAAACAGCTACGAGCTCTGGGTGTAAATATCATGACCAATACAATCATTACCGAAGTGACTGCTGAAGGGATGTACACCAAAGAAGAGTGGTTTATCAAATCAGATATGATGATTTGGGCGGCGGGAGTCAAGGGACCTGATATCCTAGGGACGCTCGATCTTGAGGTCAATACGATGAACCGGCTGATTGTTCACGCGAATTGCCAAAGTACCACAGATGAACGCATATTTTCTTTTGGTGACTGCGCTGCGTGCCCACAGCCGGATGGTTCTTATACTCCGCCCCGTGGTCAGACAGCCCGTCAGATGGCTCTTCTGGTCGGTGACAATTTGATCCGTCTATTGAAAGACAAGGATGCCAAACTTAAAGATTATCTTTACAAGGACCTGGGAGGATTTGTGAACATGTCTAAGTTCTATACTGTGGGTAATATGTTCTCATTCCTCGGAGGAGGAGTTGCCATTAAAGGATGCCCCGCCCGTTTTGTCTATGCCTCACTATATCGTAGGCATATACTCGCCATACATGGCCCAATAAAGGGGTTATTACTGTTGGCGCTAAATGGTGTACAAAGCCGACTGCGTCCGCAATTGAAATTGTGGTGATAAATGATTTTTAGTCAGAAATTGAATAGTTTCGAATAAAATGCCGGGCCAAATTGGCCCGGCATTTAAAATAAAAATATGCAAAATAAAAATATGCCACCCATTTTTTGAAGTAACAACATAACCCTTTCTATTTGAGTCGCGAGCACCTTGTATAATTTTCTCTACGGGCAATTCAACGGAACAATCATGGGTGGCTAAATTAAATCATTGAATGATGTTGAAGTGTTGTTGGATGGTGTCCATAATTTATGCGACTTATTTCTTATGCCAAATAAATGAGGGATCGGATGACCATGTTCCACTTTTAATATCCAGAGTTCCCCAAAATGATTCTCTAACAAACACCTCAAATTGCCCATGCTTTTCTAGATCCCAGGAATCATCAGTTTCTACTTCACTGGGAAATTTATTATTGGCGTAAACACGAATAGCCCAATAATGAGGTCTAAATGGATCAAACAAGCTTCTAGTCCGTGCAATTGCCCTGAAATCACTATATAAGACATTGTTGTCATCCAAATACTGTGCCGCCGCGGCAACTATCTTGCTTGGGGGCTGATAAATTCTTTTTTCAACAGGGTATGCCAAGACAACAGCCAACATGCCTATGGCCCCAAAAATCAACATATTCGGCCATTTAGCAGGCCCGAAATACCAAGCGACAAGACCGGATAATATCAGCCAGATAGCAAAGCATATGTAGAGCGGCTCCAAATCCAGCAACATAGGGAAAAAAGAGACACCTTTATCTCCGGGCGCTGCACTGTAAAACAGTGCGGCGCAGAATAATAGCGAACACAACGCCTCTAACATTCTTAACTTAATCAAACTGAATGCTCCACTGTGTTAATGTGCCAAGATTATCTTTCTTTTGATCGCTAACCTTGAGCGTCCAAACACCCTTCACCGTTTCAATCATATTCGAGTCAATAGTCCATAGTCGCTTGTTAAATGAATATTTCAGCGTGTGGCTAACTTTGTTTACGCCAACCGAATGCAAGTAACCAAACCATCAATACGAGTTCTCCTAGTGCAAAGAGAATTAACCAGCCCCAATCGACATCTGGAGCAAAGTATTTGCCTAAATACATACCAATATAAGACGTGCCGGCTAGCCCCACTGGAATACTAAGCCAGCTTGGAGTAACGGTAGAACGCCATAACAAAATACTGAGCATACCTAGGTGAACCCCAAACAACATCAGCGCCATCGACTCCATCGACTTAGCCGCTGACAGGTGGGCAAAAACCATAGATTGGATATCTGATTCGCTGAATAAATTTGATATCGACAGACTCACAGCCAAGTCGTAGGCTAGAATACTCGAAGATAGACCAACGAAAGCAAGCGCAGTGTAAATAAGCCGAGACCACGCAACCAACTGTGAAAGCGCTCTTTGATCTTTACGCAAATACCAAAATAAAGCCCATGCGACAATAATATCCATCACATAAGTAACAAATAACAAGAATGTGCCAATTAGAAATGGAGTTCCATTGGATTGCAAGCCATTGACTGTTGCAGCGATATCACCTTTGACAACGCTTTGCGACATGAAATAAAAATTTGCTATGGGTGCTGCGAAAACCATTACCAACAGACCTAACCCAGCGATTATGGCTGAGTTTCTTTGCGTTAGACCATTAGAAAAATCCTGTGCAGAATCATTGTCCATCAAGTTAATCCTTTAATTCATTGATAAGAGGTGCCATATCGGCTTCTAAAAATACATAGCCAGCCATTTTTTGAAGTAACAACATAACCCTTTCCTATTTGAGTCGCGATCACCTTGTATATTTTGCTCTACTGCCAATTCAACGGAACCATCATGGCTAAATTAAATCATTCAAATTGGTTGAGGTCTTCCCTTTTGACAAACTTATTAGTTAACAATGTGCCTTTAAAGCTTTTATGCCACTGCATAAGCACGTCTTTATCTGACCATTGTTTAGCCTTATCTGCATCAACTTTTATCACCACATGCAAATGGTCGCTCCCTGCTTATTAATAAGAATGCATAAGTGCAGATATCAATCGCAAAGATGGTAGCCAATTCAAGAATACGTAAATCAACCCACTCTCGGCGATGCTCAAAATTTTCGCCTGTTGAGTTATCAATGCCGCACAGAAAAGCCTTACGCACTCCACGCGAGCAACAATGATAACTTTCTATATACAGTGAGAAGGTGTGTCATCTAAGCTAATGATTGTTTGTCTGGGTATGGCCAACTTCAATTACCATTTTGAAAGGGTAAATAAAGCGTAGATTATTGTTTGTTATTTAGCCAACCATCTTGGATGGCAATGTTAATTTATCTCCGATCAATACGATGGGGCTATAGCTCAGCTAGGTCAGCGGTTCGGTCCCGCATAGCTCCACCAATTTAAAACATAGAACTTAGTATTTAGCTAATGGCTAAATACTTCCGACTAACAACTCCCCTTCCAAGCATCACTACAATATAAATAAAACCATTAAATAATAGCAATCATTGAACTTATTTAATAAGCTTAATTTTTAAGCAATAAAATTGACTTATAAGGCTTACTCATGAACACATTTTCACTGCCACGCTCCCTACTTATTGTTTCATTATTATTGCTTCTTTCTGCTTGTAACGATGCAGCCATAACACAGGTTGCAGCTCCGGCACCACATGTTGTTGTTGAGATAATAAAAGAGATCGATATTGTGCCAGAAATGGCTTTTATAGGTAGAACAGAAGCAACTGAAGATGTATCGCTCCGTGCGCAAGTTGAAGGTGTTTTATTAAAGCGTCATTTTACTGGTGGTGATGATGTAGAAGCAGGTGATCTTTTATTCGAAATTGACGCTACCCCTTATAATACAGAAGTAAATCAACAAAAAGCATCTTTAAAACATGCGCAGTCAGCTTACAAAATTGCTAAAAACCGTTGGCAACGTGGTCAAAAATTAATTAACACGGGTGCAATTTCAGAGTTGGACATAGATGAATTAACAGCCAGTATGAATCAAACAGAGTCAGATGTAGCGATTAAACAAGCCTATCTAGATAATGCTTTATTAAACCTTTCTTATACAAAAATAATGGCACCTATTTCAGGCCGAATTAGTCGCTCAAAAGTGAGCACAGGGGACTTAATCACTGCAAATAATTTAGAGTTAGCGACATTAGTACAACTCGACCCTATTTGGGTTAACTTTCAAATTCCTGAAAAAACATTAACTAAAGCGCGTAAAGAGTTTACCGATGGACTCACTGTAGACACAGATGACTTGACGGCGACAATTAACTTGTCAGATACACTGGACTACCCTCATACAGGGAAAATTGACTTCATTGATAACCGTATTGATCAAAGCACAGGTACATTAGCTATTAGAGCGATATTTATTAACCCCAAGGCATCCTTATTACCAGGGCAATATACTAAATTGTCACTCGCAATGCCCCACGAAGAAAAAATTGTTGTGATTTCACAATCAGCCGTACAAGAAGAGCAACAAGGACGTTTTGTATTAGTGGTTAACGAAGAAAACAAAATTGAAAAACGCATGGTTAAACTAGGTACTCGTTATGATGTTCGTTGGGAAGTGATAAAAGGGTTAAAACTCGGTGAAAAAATAGTCGTTGAAGGGTTACAAAAAGTGCGTGTCGGTATTGTAGTTGAAACAACAGAGCAGACTGAAACTCCTTTCGCTTCAAAAAATGAAAAATAGGTTACCAATATGATTAGTACATTCTTTATTCATCGACCTAAATTTGCTTTTGTTATTTCAATTGTATTAACGCTTGCAGGTTTATTATCTATTCCCATTTTATCTGTCGCCGAATTCCCTGAAATTGCACCTCCACAGGTGAGTGTTACGACAAGTTACCGGGGCGCAAGTGCTGAAACAGTAAAATCTACCGTTGCTCAAGCAATCGAGTCATCAGTAAACGGTGTAGAGGATATGTTATACATGTCTTCAAGTAGTGCAAATGATGGTAGTTATTCACTTAGTATTACCTTTGCTGTAGGAACTGATGCTGATATGGCTCAGGTCAACGTGCAAAACCGTGTTACCTCAGTGATGGCAAAACTGCCTGCAGAAGTGCAACAATCAGGTGTGTCTGTAAAGAAAAAATCACCGAATATGTTATTAGTAGTGAATTTAAACTCACCTAATGAAACCTTCGACTCTCTGTTTTTAAGCAATTATGCCAATATCAATATTAAAGATTCTTTAGCCCGTCAGCCAGGCGTATCAGAAGTACAAATTATTGGTGCGATGGATTATGCAATGCGTATCTGGCTTGATCCGAATAAAATGTCTACCTTAAATGTCACCACAGAAGATGTGATTGCATCTATACGAGAACAAAATATTCAAGTCGCAGCAGGTCGTGTTGGTGCGTCCCCCTCCTCTAAAGATCAAAGTTTTCAATATACTTTGCAAACTAAAGGTCGCTTCCAAACTGCTGAAGAATTTTCAGAGATTATGATCCGTGCGAATCCTGACGGTTCGAAAGTTTATTTAAATGCAGTTGCTCGCATAGAATTAGGCTCAAGTAGCTACGATGCTGAAGGTAAGTTTAATAATAAACCCTCGGCCATTATTGCCGTATATCAATCTCCGGGGGCAAACGCGTTAGAGGTAGCAGAATCAATCAAAAAAGATCTCGAACGTTTATCGGTTAGCTTCCCAACGGATATTGAAAGTGTCATCGCTTATGATACGACCGAAGCCGTTAGCGCTTCTATTGGTGAAGTGATTGAAACATTATTAGTTGCAGTTGCGCTTGTTATTTTAATTGTATTCCTGTTTTTGCAAGATGTACGTTCAACTCTTATTCCCGCGATTGCAATTCCAGTTTCATTGATCGGTACCTTTGCCTTTATGCTTGCCATTGGCATGAGTATTAATACCATCTCACTGTTCGCTCTGGTGCTCGCAATTGGTATTGTGGTAGATGATGCAATCGTAGTGATAGAAAATGTAACGCGCTTAATGGAAGATGAAGGATTATCCCCCATAGATGCCACTGAAAAAGCAATGAAAGAGGTGACTGGGCCCATCATTGCGACAACATTAGTATTATTAGCTGTTTTTGCCCCAACAGCCGTAATGCCAGGTATTACAGGGCAAATGTATGCTCAATTCTCTATTACTATCTGTATTTCAGTGCTTATCTCGTCAGTCAATGCATTGACCTTAAGCCCTGCATTAGCGGCAACATTATTACGCAAACCCAAAAAACATACAAAAGGCTTTCATTTTCAGTTTAACAAGTTCTTTAATAAATTAACCGAACGTTATACTGCGATAGTCAGTCTATTAGTACGTCGATTATTACTCGTCGGCATCGGCTTTGTGATACTAATGGGTGCATTATTCGTACTTGCCGGTAATACACCTTCAGGCTTTATCCCCATCGAAGATAAAAAATCATTTATGGTAGATATTCAGCTACCTGATGGTGCTTCACTTAACCGTACAGAAGATGTTATAGATGAATTAGTGACGATTGCGAGCGATGAGCCAGGTGTAGCTGATGTTATTCATGTGAGTGGTTTTAGTATTTTAACGGGCTCAGTTGCATCTAATGGTGGTTTGCTCATTATTACCCTTGAAGATTGGGATGAACGTAGTGATAAAAGCATGCATCAGAATCAAATCATCGCACGCTTACAAGGGAAATTTAATACATTACCTTCTGCAAAAGTAATGGCCTTTGCCCTGCCCTCTGTCCCTGGTTTAGGTGCTACCAGTGGACTTTCATTTGTATTGCAAGATACGCAAGGAAGAACTCCAGAACAATTATCACAAGTGATGGGATCCTTTATATTAAATCTCAATAGTTTACCTGAAGTTGCCTTTTCATTTAGTAACTTTCGATCTAATGTGCCTCAGATGTATCTGGATATTAACCGTAAAAAGGCAAAAGATTTAGGCATCGAATTGAGCGTTATCTTTAATACCTTACAAACCCAACTGGGTGGCTATTACGTGAATGATTTTAATCGCTTTGGTAAAGTGTTTAGTGTCATGGTGCAAGCGGATAATGAGTTCAGAGACAGTGAAACAGATATTAATAGCTACTATGTGCGCACAAAAAACAATGAGATGGTGCCACTCAGCACGCTAGTTGAAATAACACCGATTCTTGGACCCGAATCCGTTAAACAGTACAATTTATTTAGCTCAACAGATATCAATATTTTCCCCACACCAGGATACAGTACCGGTGAAGCGATAGCGGCAGTCGAACGTGCTGTGAATACATTACCCTCTGGTTACAGTTATGAATGGACTGGACAAACGTTCCAAGAGCTACAAGCGGGAAATTTAGCGCCATATATTTTTGCTTTAGCTTTTTTATTTACGTATCTATTCCTAGTCGCACAATATGAGAGTTGGACCATTCCATTAGCGGTAATGCTTTCTGTTCCCCTCGCTATGTTAGGTGCTTTTATTTACCTTAACATTATGGGTTATGAGCTGAATTTGTATGCTCAAATCGGTTTAGTGTTATTAATTGGTCTCGCCAGTAAGAGTGCTATCTTGATAGTAGAGTTTGCTAAAGAATTACAAGAAGGTGGCAAGCCAACGCTGGAAGCCGCTGTTGAAGCGGGTCGTTTGCGTTTCCGTGCTGTACTGATGACTGGGCTATCTTTTGTATTAGGTGTTGTACCACTTGTTCTTGCAACAGGCGCAGGTGCTGAAAGCCGAAAATCATTAGGTTATGCTGTATTAGGGGGCATGGTTGCATCAGTAATACTCGCAACCATACTGGTACCTATCTTCTACGCGATGATGCAAAAGATGCGTGAATCATTTAAAGCGCCAAAAGATAAAACTGCACTGATAGAAGATGATAAATAAAAGTGCGATAAAAGCTGAGAGGCTGAATGCGGAGGATAAGTAGAATAAACGTCATTTTTCATTAGATCTAAAATATACTTTAGTTGATAATTTCAACTTTTTCTTCATATTTGTTTTGTATTTACTTAACTTTCATCTTAATGAAGCTACGAAAGTCAGACATTTCTCCCATGTACTCACCGGTTTCATAAAATGTGAGGTAAAGGGCAACTGCGGCCCACTGTTGGGCAAACCAGCTCTGAATATTGCTTTTGTTTATGATTAACTTATGTTTATTCAAATAGACTTGCCTGAGGAGGTGCTCTACTTACCGTAAGAATGATTTTGACAATTTCGTCATTTTTTTATTCAGATGACTTAGTATCTTTGTTATCACTGCTGGATCTTCAATGCTTAATGATCTTAACCACACCGCCATATTGATGACAGGTTTCAATATCTATCCCATAGCAAATACATGCCACCCATTTTTTGAAGTAACAACATAACCCCTTTCTATTTGAGTTGCGATCACCTTGTATAATTTTCTCTACGAGCAATTCAACGGAACAATCATAGGTGGCTAAATTAAATCCTATTAGTTATACATATTAGTGTGCATGCCTATCTTTTCCCTCTGGTTTCAAGGCTGGAAATTTATGCGTTGCAAATACGGCATGACAACTAGCGCACGACTCATTCATTTCAGAAAAATAAAAATTTATTAGTTCTGGCTTTTTACTTTGTGCGGCATGTTCAAGCATTCCTGCTAAATAATGAAACCGCTGATCTTTTTCAATAAATTCAGGTGGCAATACTGAATGTAGTTCTTTTACTTGGCTTTCTGTTAGGCTTTGTTTCAATATATAACTATTCTTTATTTTCTGTGCCGTAGTTTCTATTTCGCTCCAGTTTCCAGAAATGTATGCAGGGATGATAGACATCATTCCACCCTGTAATGCTTTCATTTCTTCAGATAATAGTTTGCGCAAATCAGGAGAAAGCGCCTCCACACCAGAAGCCTTTTCGTGTTCTTCATGCTTATGTACATCTTCTGCATAACTCATTGTTGGTAATAGGATAGCCAAGAGTGCGATGCTAATAAAAGTTTTCATATAAGTCTCTGTTTAAGTTGATTTATAGACACCTTAATAACAGGCTGGGTGGCTAAATTAGATCCCCTAAATCCCTCGCGACTTTCGTTTCGCTCGGGTCTCGGGGTTTTTCGCCGAATGAGTGTAATTGAGCTATTTAGTTCTATTGGCTTCAAAACGGCTATTTTTCAACAAAAGCTCTCTCAACAACGTAGTCTCCTTGCACTCCCTTTTTAGGACTTTCCTTAAAGCCTTTTTCATCAAGCATGGTACAAGTGTCTTCTAACATGGAAGGACTACCGCACAACATTATTCGATCAAATTCAGGGTCGAGTTCGGCTATCCCAATATCTGTATATAATTTCCCCGAATTAATTAAATCAGTAATTCGTCCTTGATTTTTATAGGGTTCACGAGTGACACACGGATAGTAGATGAGTTGTTCAGTTATCATCTCACCAAGATATTCATGATTAGGAAGATCTGTTGTTAATATGTCATGGTATGCCAATTCATTGGTATACCTTACGCCATGGAACAAAATAATTTTTTCAAAACGTTCATAGGTTTCAGGATCTTTAATAATACTTAAAAACGGGGCTAGCCCTGTACCAGTACCAATCAAGAGTAAATTTCTACCGTCTTTTAAATCATCAATAACCAGTGTTCCTGTTGGCTTACTACCAATAATAACTTCATCTCCAATAGCTAAATGTTGTAATTTTGATGTAAAAGCACCCCCCTCGACTTTAATACTGAAAAACTCTAAGTAATCTTCATGGTTTGCGCTAGCAAGACTATAGGCTCGCAGGATTGGTTTAGCCTCTTTCTGCGCTAAGCCAATGATGACATATTCCCCATTTCTAAATCGAAGGCCTTGACTACGCGTTGTCTTGAAAGAAAATAATGTATCGTTCCAATGAACGACATCTGTGACTTTTTCGGGGTTGAATTTTCTATTCATGTTTTTCCTGTACATTTTAATAATTAATTTACCTGTGGGATACAGGTATACATGGCAGATTGAAAGTACGAATGGCCCTCTGCCGCTGCGTAAAACCAAGCTCTTTGGGGATGACACAACTCTGTTGAAAAACACCGGCAGGGAAAAGATCTCATTTAACCGCAAAATGGTGCTTATTTGAATCCAGTATTACCCTAGAGAATGCTGTGGACTGCTGTTCAATAAAGCACCCAGCGTCTAAGTTGGTAGTCCTTCTTTTTTGACGTTTATTTCCCTATGGCGTACAAGGATTTTGGCGGCTATAGTGAAAAACGCCTTACCCACACGGCTTTTTTTTTACCTTATATAAGACCTTACGCTTTATTACCTAATATGGTTTAAAATACGGGCTAAGTAATATGACTAACATGATATCCATTTATCATTCCTAGTTATTTGTTATTTAAAATTTGCTTTAGCTATACTTCTTGGCTAAGTGTAAAATCTTTTTGACCATGGCGCGTAAACCATTACCACGCTGCGCACTTAAGTGACTGAATAAATCAATTTCGGTGAAGAACGCTTCGATATCAACACCGGTAATATCCTGAGGTGTTCTTTTATTAAATACACTAAGAACAATAGCCGCTAATCCTTTAACAATTTGAGCTTCACTGTCGACAGCCATCAAAAGGATGTTATTTATTTCATCGTATTCGCATACTAGCCATACCTGACTTTGGCAACCGACGATAAAATTCTCATCGGTTCTAAACGCTACTGGCATGCTGGGAAGTTCCTTACCAAGGTCGATGATATAATGGTAACGTTCTTCCCAGTCATCAAAAAAATGTAGGGCCTCTTTGATGTCTTCAGATTTGATTTCACTACCAAAAGGGCTTTCTGGTAAACCGATAATAGACAGTGTGCTCATCAAAATAACCCCATTTCTAATTGCGCCTCTTCCGTCATCATTTCTCGACTCCAAGGCGGGTCAAGAACAAGGTCCACTAAGACAGTATTGACATTAGGCACTAGCCCAACTTTGTATTTGAGATCCTCGATCAATACCGGTCCCATGCCGCAGCCTGGCGCGGTTAACGTCATGGTAATCACTACGGTGTTGGCTTCTATCTTACAATGGTATATCAAACCCAAATCAACAATGCTTACAGGTATTTCTGGATCGTAAACAGCAGATAACGCCTTCCATACATTACTTTCAAGCACCGTTTGATTGCCTGACTTTTCATCTGAGAGTTCAAATTCTAAGACGATGGGTTTAAACCCAAGTGCATCGCCATCGGTACCATCGATGCGAGCCATATTGCCGTTAACCAAAACGGTATAGGCTCCTCCTAAAGATTGGGTCAGAGTGACAAAAGTATCTTTTTTTATTGTAATAGAGGTTCCGACTGGTACTAATCGTGCTGGACAGTCTCTATTCACTACAATTATCTTTTTTTCCATAATATTATTCAGTATTCGTCAATGTTTTTGAATGGATCATTAAACTGAAAAGCTTTCTCCACAACCGCACTCAGCTGAACTTTTTGGGTTGTTGAACTTAATGACTTTGTTCAATCCCTCCGTGACACAATCAATCTCAGTCCCGTTTACATAAGGTAAGGCTTCTTGGGTGACGTACAGTTTGAGCTTATCGTTGATAACAATAAACCCCTCTTCAGTAATGGGATTGTCAATAAAATCCAACACATATCTAAAACCATTGCAGCCACTTTTTTTCACTGAAAAACACAGACCAAAAGCGTTTTTATTAAGGATTTCTTTCTCCAGGTAACTACGAGCATCGTCACTCAAGGTAACACTGGTTTTATTTGGTTCAAATTTCATTACTGTCATAATAAGATTACCCTTGTTATCGTCATTATTTAGTTATAAGAAGGTTTTAACTTTAGTCAACGCTGCAAATAACATGGCCACTTCTTCTTCTGTGTTATAG
The DNA here is from genome assembly GCF_002836275.1 of Shewanella sp. Actino-trap-3. Taxonomy (NCBI): domain Bacteria; kingdom Pseudomonadati; phylum Pseudomonadota; class Gammaproteobacteria; order Alteromonadales; family Shewanellaceae; genus Shewanella; species Shewanella sp. Actino-trap-3. The sequence continues at coordinate 951,931 of NZ_PJCE01000001.1, forward strand.
AGAGAAAATGAGGCGCGTACCGTGCCTGAAATACCCAGCTCATTCATCAATGGCATAGTGCAATGATGCCCGGTTCGAACAGCTACGCCTTGTTGGTTGAGTAAAGTCCCCACATCACTTGGATGCGAATCCCCCATGAGAAAAGAGAAAATAGCCGTTTTATTTTCTGCCGTACCATAGAGGTGAATATCATCCATACTCTGTGCTAACGCTAAGCAATAATTCATTAATCGCTTTTCGTGTAACATGGCCCCGACTCGATCAATGCTATTAAGGTAATCTATTGCCGCTGCAAGTCCGACAGCCCCCGCTATATTTGGCGTGCCCGCTTCAAATTTATAGGGCAACTCATTCCATGTAGCCTGTTCAAAAGTAACCGTTTTAATCATCTCGCCCCCCATTTGAAATGGGGGGAGTTGTTCAAGACGATCCTCTTTCCCGTACAATACGCCTATACCCGTTGGACCAAATAACTTATGCCCTGAGAAGGCATAAAAATCGCAATCGAGTTGCTGCACATCGACAGGACAATGAGCAACGGCTTGGGCACCGTCTATCACAGTAATCGCATCGACTTGCTTAGCAAACCTCACGATTTCTTTTACCTGATTAATCGTGCCGAGTGCGTTGGAAACATGGGTCATGGCAACAATGGCGGTTTTTTTGTTAAGTAATTTTTTAAAAGTTGAAAAAATTAGCTCGCCTTTCTCATTAATTGGCACAACCATTAGTTTTGCACCGCTTCGAAGTGCCGCTATTTGCCAAGGTACAATGTTGGCATGGTGCTCCATTGCTGAAATAAGAATTTCATCACCCGGCTTCAAATGACTTTGTGCTAATCCACTTGCGATCATGTTAATCGCTTCGGTGGTCCCTTTTGTCCAAATTATTTCGTGACTGTGCTTGGCATTAATAAAGCCTTGTACGCTACTGCGTGCTTTCTCGAAAAGCTCAGTGGCATCATCGCTCAAGGTATGGGCACCTCGATGTACATTCGCGTTGCTATTACTATAAAATTGATTTGTAGCATCAATAACAATTTGTGGTTTTTGAGTTGTAGCGGCATTATCCAAATAAATTAACGGTCGACCTTTAATACTCTTATTTAATAAAGGAAAATCCTGACGGATCTTTACAATATCAAAGGTGTTATCTTCCACAACTGCCGATAAAGGAGACATTGGTTATTTCCCCCCGGGGTACTGTAATGATAAAAATAAGCTAGAAAAACGTTGTGTAATAAACGCTTGTACACTCGTTTCTGGAACCTTATCGACTATCTCAGCAATAAAGGCTAGGCTCAACAGTCGTTTCGCTTCGCTCCTTGAAATGCCTCTAGATTGTAAATAAAACAGCGCATCACTATCAATTTGACCTACCGTGGCACCATGTGAACATCTCACATCATCAGCATAGATCTCTAATTCAGGTTTAGTATTAATCGTTGCAAAATCTGACAGTAATAAATTTTTATTGCTTAGCTTGGCTACCGTTTTTTGAGCGTCTGGATGAATATGAATACGGCCATTGAACACGGCATTGGCTTCGTTATCGGCTAAACCTCGAAATATCTCGTTGCTGGTACAATTTGGTGCCATATGTTCCATGCAAGTATGGTTATCAATAGTTTGTTGGTTGCGACCGTAAAAACTGCCTCGAATATCCGCACTCGCATACTCCCCTACTAAAGCCACGGTAAGATCATTACGCTTTAGTTTAGAGGCTAGGCTAATTTGATACTGTTGATAAAGGCTATTACGACCTTGTTTAACGCGCTGACTACATAGACTAGTCACGCTCTCATCAAGTTGGATCCGGCTATGAGTAATATCTGCGTTGTCATTAACAAAGCATTCAATCACAGTATTAACCATTCCTGTATGTGTGACAGGGGTGTCCTCATGCTCGATTATTGTCGCTTTACTGCCCGTTTCAGCAATAATCAATACCCGCATCATATGCGTTTTTGGCTGTTCGCCTATTAATAAATTTACAATATAAAAAGGCTTATCAACAAGGCAATGCTCAGGAATATGTATAAGCAAACCGTCTTCAAGTTGCTCGCTGTTTAGGCTTGAAAAATAGTCATGGTAATGGCTATGACTACTGTCTAGGTGATCAACAATGATTTGCTGCTGAGCTGTGCTAGCCTCGGAGAATAAAACACTATATGGGTTGCTATCATGTTGCGATAACTCACCCACGAATACTCCATTAACAAACACTAACCGATACGCATCAAAATCACTTATCAAAGACTGTGAAAGTACGTTATTGATCTCATGGGTATCTCTGATGTTATTGACACTTTTTGGATCGAACTCCCCAGTACTGTGTATGTCTGTTGGGTCACTCGCTAACAGTTGTTCAAGCTTCAGATATTTCCAATCTTCGGTTTTCTGCGTCGGGATTTGTAGATAGGTTAAGCGCTCGCTTGCCGCTGCACGGATGGGTTGTAACCAAGCATTTTTCTGGTGAATTGGAATGTTGGAAACACCCGTTGCTATTTGTGTTTGATTATTCATTGTTAAACCTCAATTGGATTAACGGCTTGCTCAGTTCCATTCTCTAACCAACCGTAGCCCTTTTGTTCTAATTCCAACGCCAACTCACTTCCGCCAGATTTAACGATCTGTCCCTCGGACAATACATGGACAAAGTCAGGTTGAACGTAATCTAATAATCGTTGGTAGTGAGTGATCACAATAAAGGAGCGATCGGGACTGCGTAAGGTATTGATACCATCAGCTACCACTTTGAGTGCATCGATATCTAAGCCTGAGTCGGTCTCATCAAGTATGCATAGCGTAGGCTCTAACATTAGCATCTGCATAATTTCATTGCGTTTTTTCTCTCCACCCGAAAAACCTTCATTGACTCCACGCTTAAGAAAATCAGTACTTAGGTCAACGAGCTTGCATTTTTCACGCGCCAGCTTCATAAACTCAACCGCACTTAGCAGTGGCTTGTTTTGATGTGTATAGAGGCATTCAAGGGATGTTTTTAAAAATTCGAGATTGCTGACTCCTGGAATTTCAACCGGATATTGAAAAGCAAGAAAAATACCTTCGCGGGCACGCTCTTCAGGCTTAAGTGCTAATAAATCTTTGCCTTCAAGCATCGCTGTTCCATCTGTCACTTCATAGCCATCACGACCTACTAGGACATTGGATAATGTACTCTTTCCGCTGCCATTAGGTCCCATAATTGCATGGACTTCACCCGGTTTAATCTCGATATTTAATCCTTTAAGGATCTCTTTGCCATCAACTTTGGCTTTTAAATTTATAATTTTTAGCATCTGTAACCTTTATCTATTTAAGTAACGTCTTTATTAACGTGATACAACGCCTGTTGTCAGGGTTGACCTACCTAGCGCGTTATCCAACCGAGCCTTCTAGGCTAACCTCTAACAGTTTTCCGGCTTCAACAGCAAACTCCATTGGCAGCTCTTTGAAAACGGATTTACAGAAGCCATTAACAATCATTGATACTGCTTTTTCAGGGTCGATACCGCGTTGCTGACACAGAAATAACTGATCGTCACTGACTTTTGAAGTCGTTGCTTCATGTTCAACTATCGCACTGGGATTTTTGCTGACAATATAAGGGAATGTATGAGCTGCACATTTATCACCAATTAACAGTGAATCACATTGGGTGAAATTACGTGCGCCATCTGCTTTGGGCGACATATGGACTAATCCACGATATGAGTTTGAGCCTTTGCCCGCTGAAATACCCTTTGAGATAATGGTGCTGCGAGTATTACGACCAAGATGGATCATCTTGGTTCCCGTATCAGCTTGTTGCGCGTGACGAGTTAAGGCAACGGAATAAAATTCACCGACACTATTATCACCCAGTAATATCACACTGGGGTACTTCCATGTAATGGCTGAACCCGTTTCTACCTGAGTCCAAGATATTTTCGCATCTGTGTGGCAGACACCCCGTTTGGTCACAAAATTATAGATCCCGCCTTTACCGTTTACATCGCCTGGATACCAGTTCTGAACGGTTGAATATTTGATTTGTGCACCTTTTAACGCAACTAACTCAACGACGGCGCCATGAAGTTGGTTTTCATCTCGCGATGGGGCAGTACAGCCTTCAAGATAGCTAACATAGCTGCCCTCATCAGCAATAATTAAGGTACGCTCAAACTGGCCGGTATTCATTTCATTGATCCGAAAATAGGTCGACAACTCCATCGGACATCTAACTCCTTTTGGAATATAAACAAACGAGCCGTCACTAAATACTGCACAGTTTAATGCCGAATAAAAGTTATCGCTAATGGGCACAACAGAGCCCAAATATTTTTTAATTAATTCAGGATGTTCGATAATCGCTTCTGAAAGTGAACAGAAAATAACCCCAGATTCAGCCAGCTTTTCTTTGAAGGTGGTAATAATAGACACACTATCAAACACGATATCAACGGCAACACCAGCCAGTGCCGCTTGCTCATGCAATGGGATACCTAATTTTTCATAGGTACGCAACAATTCAGGGTCGACCTCATCCAAGCTTTTTGGTGCATCGTCTTGACTTTTCGGACTTGAATAGTAAGAAATAGCGTCGAAGTCAATTTCAGGATAATTGACCTGCGCCCATTCTGGGCGTTCCATCTTTAGCCATTGTTGATAGGCATTTAACCGCCATTCCAACATAAATGCGGGTTCATTTTTTTTGGCCGATATTTTCCTAATGACATTTTCATCTAATCCAGGATCAAACGTTTGCATTTCAATATCGGTTATAAAACCTGCGTCGTAACCGGAATTAATACGATCATCAATAACACTGCTATCGCTCATAGTGATCCACTCTCTTTTTATAGGTTTGCCAAGTAAATAGTGCCGAGTCACATACCAGATACCAGATACTAAACATCTTCATTTGGCACGGATCTTTCGCTAGCGGTCACATAGCCACTTTTATGTTCTAGATTGTATTCAAAGAGACTCTAGCACCATTAAGAATACTAAATTAGTAATGTTATTAATTTATATGACACGCAGTAACAATACAATACCAAATTAGTATTTATTATGCCTTTTTTGAAGATAAGGAACCCTACTTGATAGCATTACAATGAGAAGCGGTTTGATATATAGAGTAGAAGTAATGAGGTTATTTTTTGACTTTATGTTAGACAAGAATTTCCTGGCCCGTTAAATTTACTGAGCGAGGTATGGCATAAAAAATAATATCATTGGCGTAGACTATATATTATGATTATCACTGATTAAGACTATTATTTTCTTGCGGGAGTCTTTTATGATAAGAATTAGCCGCATGGCCGATTATGCGTTGTTGGTGGTATTCAAAATGTGTGGTCGCGAGGAGTTAATCACTCTAGATAACTTGTGCGAGTTAACTGCTTTGCCTCTGCCGACCTTGCGTAAATTGATGCGAGCGCTTACCCATAGCAAATTAGTGGAATCTGTTAGGGGGCCTCACGGTGGTTATAAACTTAGTAGTCAACCCGATCAAATATCAATTGCAGAAGTCATTGAAGCTATCGATGGACCGATTGCATTAACGGAATGTGTTAAGTTAGATGGCGGTGATTGTGAAATCGTAGACACATGTGGATTGAAAGGAAATTGGAATATCGTTAATCGTTTAATTTCAAATGCTTTGCATAACGTAAAACTTGATGCAATGGGAAAAGCGCCAATGGATGTCAAACGTCTGAAGTCAGCACTCATAACGATATCAGAGTGAACGCCCCCCAAAAAACTAGCAACGCTAGCCGATAGATAGCGCTTCGCTAGGACGTTACATCACCTGCCTGAGTGCCTAGCTGATCTCGCAAATGATTAGATAGGCAAACAGGATTAGGAATAAACGGTATTGCCTTCCTATTAAATTACACATAAACGAGGCATCATTACTGATGCTATTGAGACATTCATTAAAATATCAGCTTTTAGTGAATGAAGTAAATACGTATTGACTTCATTTAGTGCTGATTTATAGGGGATGGGTGCAAAACCCCTATCAGCAAAACTGAGCCAATTATCATCAAAACATTTATTTTCGTTTTGCAATCAATAGAGCCGCCAAAATCAATAGTGATCCGATGGCAAGCCTGACAAGTTCTTCTGGTGTTCCTCCCTTAGCTTCACCAAAAATAAACAAGGAGGCAAACATAGCCAGTGGCACTACCGCATTGTTAAAGACGCCTAATACTCCGACGCTTGTTTGGGTTGCGCCTTTATTCCAAAGGAAGAAACCAAGCCCTGATGCAATGACTCCCATATAAACTAAAACGAACCACTGTGTTGGTGTTGCGCTTAAAGGAATGGGTGGCTGCTGAGAAATCACCAGAGTAACAATGGTGGTAAAAGCGGCTGCACCTAAAAATAAAAAGCCAAATACAGAGCTGTGGCTAATATGTGGTCTATCTAGCTTCCAATCTCGATAATAAATTTGCCCAAAAGCAAAAGCGATATTGGCTATTTGCATAAGACCAAATCCTAACCAAATTTCGTTTGAGTCTATATCGCCCATTTTTATAATTGCGGCGCCAAAAATTGAAAGCAGAGTGGCCAATAAATACCATGGGGTAAAACACCGCTGTCTAAGATCGTTGATAATAACTATATAAAGTGGTGTAAAAACGCTAAATAGCGCAACCAGATGTGATGGTATAAAACGAAAAGCAGAAAGATAGCAGGTGTACATTACCCCGTATTGAAGTGCGCCAAGCAGTATGAGCTGCCATTTTTCTTGCCCGTTTGTGTTGCGTAGTTTTATAAAGGGAAGAAAAACAATTAGCGCCAGTAATAGGCGCGTATCTGCTATTTGAAGTGGGTCAATACCTTTGAGCGTGTTGCCAATAAGACCAAAGGAAAAAGCCCAAATCAAGGTAGTGATAACTAGATAAATCATTAAAATCTCTAATATTTAATGTCAATTGATTCAATAGCTATTTGTAATAGTTAACTATCTACACGATTTGTATTTATTATATGTTGTCTATTATTCAAGTGCTACAGAGTAACGATTTTACCCCAGTCAAAAAGTGGGGCCGATATAGATTACTTGAGACAAGGTTACCAGTTGTAAGCCGCACTGATGGTGTATTGTTCACCTCGTCCAGGTGTTCCAGGTACCTCTTCAAATGATTCCCCCCAAAGATTGTCTGCTGCAAGCATGATATCCAGACCGTTAAACTGCGAAGGAGTAATCTTTAACGTGAGGTGGGTGAATAAAGCATCATCGTCACCGTTTCGTAGAATATTGTCTTCTTGTTTACGCCACTCGTTATCAACACGGACTTCCACTATGTCGCTAGGTCGCCAAATAACACCTAAGGTTACTCGATGATCAGGGTAGTTCAATGCATAAAAGCTAGCATCAATATCCGTAGCACCATAATTTTCCGATTTATCAAGGAAGGTATAGCTGGTGATTATTTCTGCATTATTTAAACGTTTTACCGCAAGTAACTCTACACCTAGCGTATTTATATCGACCGGATTTGCTGAACGAGCAGAGGTTGAACTCAAGCTATAGGTCCAATCGGCTAAATCATCATCTTGTCGATAAAAAATAGCCGAATCAAGGCGCCAGCTTTCTCGGTCTAATGCCAGGCCTAATTCAATATTGTTAGTGGTTTCTCGCTCAAGATCATAGTTACTTCTAAATAACCCACTGCTGTCACTTCCACCTATAGCGGTATAACCTGCCACTTGACTGGCTTCGGCATAAGAGAGATAAAGTGTTTGCGAGGTATCGTCAGCATTTATTGAATTCCAGGTTATATCACCAATAAGTGACGCTTGTGAATCGTCCCGGTTAGTATCATCAAAAGCAGCGCCAAGACGAAAAGTTAACTGTTGATCATCTTGTAGAGACATTCGGTATTCAGGTAATACACTGAGTTTGTAATACTCACGCGAGGTAAAGTTATTTTCAAGAGTGGTTGATTCAATACTGTCTGTTATAAACTGGCTTGAGTAATTGAGGGCAAACGATGCTGTTTGTGCATGGCGACCTGAAATTGCGATTGATGTAACATCGGTTTCATGAAAGGCTTGAAATACATCAGGATTTTCACGCGAAAAAACATAATGATCGGTGTTACGACGATTGTAAGCGGACATTTCAAATGTGCTGCCTCGTGCATAATGCTGTTTATGATTAAGCAATAATAGTCGCGTTTTGAGGTCTTCGGTTTCATTAACATTAAATGGCGTGTACATATTTGGCCAGCCAAAGAATTTTTCTTGAGAACCAAAAAATAGATCTGTCTGTGATGATGAGCCAACTAACTGAATACGACCAGAGGCACGTTGAAAATCATGGTCGCCATTCTCTATCGTACCGTCACTTTCAGAGCGTGAATATTCACCTTCAAAACCGATAGTCCAATCGGTAGAGTCAGCGAGTGCCATACTCACACCACTGTGAACCCGTTGAAGAGTAAAGTTGTTATTACCTGCGCCAATTGAAGCACTACCTGCGGTTTTTATGGCTGTCCAGTCGCGGGAAACGGTGCCTACCGAGCTGTTAACACCGAAAAGCGCATTATCTGCGCCAGTAAGTACCTTAGCGTTAGATAACATTTCCTGAGCAATCGGAATTTCGGCAAAGTAATGTCCCGTTTGCGGATCCAATAACGTCGCGCTGCCGACCCTAAAGCCAGTATTTTCGAATATACCACCTCGAATCGTCACATCAGCTTGAGCTTCTGCCATATTGCGCGACTGTAGATCAACGCGCGGATCATATTCTAGATTTGAAACTGGCGAACCAAAAGTGCCTACAGGTTTAGTATTAGCCGTGGTTGAGCCCTGAACCGTAATTTTCTCAATATCTGTACTTACATCATTAGCATCGTCGGCTGCCGATGAAACAGGCGATAGGCTAAATAACAAAGCGGACAAGGCAATTTGTACAACTCGAATCATGTTAATGTTCTCTATTTACACTGTTTGAACTATCTGTAAAAACGCTTATTTTCACTTCCCCTGCCCCCAATCATATGACCAAGTAGCAGAAAAAGTCATTGCTCATCTTCGTGCTATACAGCCATGGGGTTAACGAATTGGAACAAGCAAACGAAATACCGTAAGATAGGTTTCAGTTGAAAGCGAGTAATCGATACGTTAATTGATACGTTATTCAATAGTGTATCTTAGCGGGTAAAATATTACACATGATAACTATTCTCAACTGATAATAATTTATCACTGAACACATAACAAACAGATCTATAACGCTCTACTTGCTATTACAGTAATCAATAGAATAACTCATAAAACTGAATTCATTTTTTATAAAGACCTAATATGAAAATACAACAAGATAATAGGATTGCTTACAACGAGCGAGAAATAATTTATTTTGCCGGCGGTTGTCTTTGGGGCGTGCAAGAATTTATGAAGTACTTGCCTGGCATTTTTGCAACACAGGCAGGTCGAGCCAATGGCTTAACCGATACCACCAAGAGCAATTATGATGGCTATGCAGAGTGTGTAAAAGTGACCTTCTGCCCAAGCACGGTTAATGTTAATGAGCTTATAGGTTACTTTTTTGAAATTATTGATCCTTACAGCATCAATAAGCAAGGCGAGGATGTGGGAAAAAAATACCGCACCGGAATATACAGTAAACACGCTAGTCACCTCGAGACTGCTATTGAGTATATTAGGCACCGTGACGATGCAGATAAGATTGTCGTTGAAATTTTGCCGCTGCTCAACTATGTAAAAAGCGATGAAGAACACCAACAAAGATTAACTCGGTTTCCAAATGATTATTGTCATATTCCTAAGAAGATATTACATAAATACAAGTAGGGTGAACATTGGCTTCAGAAACGATAACAAGCGAACGCTGCGCTCACGGATAAAGCGGTCTAGCTCCTAAGCCCCTTCGCTTGCTATCGTTCTTTCGCTTGCTATCGCCTTTTCGCTTGCTATCGCTCTTTCGCTTGATATCGCCCCTTCGCTTGATATCGCCCTTTCGCTTGATATCGCCCTTTCGCTTGATATCGCTCGTCACCTAGCATCTAAGCTTTGCTTTTATAGAATCTAGCCGCGTAGCGTTCTAGCAGCGAAGCGATCTAGGTTTTAGGAATAGTGATATTAACAAAGGCGTCAGCATGCTAAATATCTGGAGTCGTTTCATTCCCTCGGGCATACTTTACTTTTATTAACGTTAATTCGACGAGAAACACTATGACGCAAGACAATAAAAACACTAGCGACCAGATTAATCGTCGTAGTAAAAATATTACCGAAGGACCGACACGCGCGCCAAATCGTTCGATGTATTACGCTATGGGTTACCAAGCAGAAGACTTCAATAAACCTATGGTTGGTGTAGCCAACGGACACAGCACTATCACTCCGTGCAACAGTGGCCTGCAAAAGTTAGCCGATGCCGCAATCGCAGGTATTGAAGAAGCGGGTGGTAACGCCCAAGTTTTTGGCACCCCGACCATTTCAGATGGTATGGCCATGGGCACCGAGGGCATGAAGTATTCATTGATCAGCCGCGAAGTGATCTCTGACTGTATTGAAACCTGCGTACAGGGTCAGTGGATGGACGGCGTATTAGTTATTGGTGGTTGTGATAAAAATATGCCTGGCGGCCTAATGGGTATGCTGCGTGCCAACGTGCCTTCTATCTATGTGTATGGCGGCACCGTACTACCCGGGCATTATAAGGGTAAAGCACTCAATATCGTCAGTGTTTTCGAAGCCGTGGGTCAACATGCCGCTGGAAAAATGAGCGACGAGGACTTATTGCAAATTGAGCGTAGGGCCGTTCCAAGCACAGGTAGCTGCGGTGGTATGTACACAGCAAATACCATGTCTAGCTCATTTGAAGCCTTAGGTATTTCTCTGCCCTATTCATCAACTATGGCTAACCCCCATGACGAGAAAGTGGATTCCGCCAAAGAGTCTGCCAAGGTACTGATTGAAGCAATAAGGCAAAATATCAAACCCCGCGATATTGTTACCCGTAAATCGATTGAAAACGCGGTGGCGGTCATCATGGCCACGGGTGGCTCGACTAATGCCGTGCTGCACTTTTTAGCTATCGCCCATGCGGCTGAAGTGGAATGGACGATTGACGACTTTGAGCGAGTGCGCCAAAAGACACCCGTACTGTGCAACCTCAAACCTAGTGGAGAATACTTGGCTGTCGATCTGCACCAAGCCGGTGGGATCCCGCAGGTCATGAAAATATTATTGTCCGCAGGCCTACTGCATGGCGACTGTTTAACCATCACCGGTCAGAACATTGCAGAAGTACTGAAAGACGTGCCCGATGTGCCACGTGCCGATCAGGATGTGATTCGTCCGATAAGCAACCCTATGTACCAGCAGGGCCACCTGGCCATTCTTAAGGGTAATTTGTCACCCGAAGGCTGTGTAGCCAAAATCACCGGCCTAAAAAATCCGGTAATGACAGGCCCAGCCCGGGTGTTCAACGATGAACAAACCGCTCTGGCAGCCATATTGGCGGGGAAAATCAACGCAGGTGACGTTATGGTATTGCGCTACCTAGGACCTAAAGGTGGCCCCGGGATGCCAGAAATGCTTGCACCTACAGGCGCATTAGTTGGTGCAGGTTTAGGTGAAAGCGTTGGCTTAATCACCGACGGTCGCTTTTCCGGTGGTACCTGGGGAATGGTAGTCGGACATGTGGCACCTGAAGCGGCCGCTGGGGGTAACATCGCGTTCATTAATGAAAACGACTCCATCACAATTGATGCTAAACAGTTGCTACTGCAACTGAACATCAGCGATGAGGAGCTTTTTGAGCGTAAAAAAAGCTGGCAAGCGCCAATGCCACGTTACAACCGAGGAGTGCAAGCAAAGTTTGCTTTTAACGCTTCTAGCGCCAGTAAAGGTGCCGTACTCGATGACTTTTAAGCATGACGTTCGTTAGTGCATCATAAAGCCCTATGCAGAATTTTCTGCTTGGGCTTTTTTACAATCTTTTACATCGATCCTAAGACAACAATATGGCTGGAAATATCAGCCGCCGAGATAAGACATCGCCACTTTTTTGTTTCTTAGGGTTTCTTCTGTACCAAGTTCAAAATAGCGGATTCGTTAGTAGATTAGCCTCATCCCTGAGGTCACAGATTAGTCATTTCAACACAGTGCTAGGCTTCGGCCTAAACACCTAAGCGCAAGCCGAGAAACGATGGTCTTCGTTGTTATAAGTTGTTGATTAAGCGTCACTAGATTTTCAACTTTAGGCCTCGAACCACATCATTTATCGTCTTACTAATGCTTATATATTGTCTTTAATGATGGATTTTTATAACCCTTGATCCTTGGCCATTTGCATCGCGATTTGTGGTGCATTCCAAAGAGAAGGCAGCAATATGATCGATACAGGGACCGCGGTGATAATAATGAAGGATTGCAGCGCAGATATCCCCCCAGAACCGAGGGAAATCAAAATTAATGCTGTGACCCCCATCATGACACCCCAAAATATACGGATCATTGCATTGGGCTCTGTTTCACCACTGATGACGACACTGATGGTATAAGTCATCGAATCACCGGTGGTGACGATAAAAATAGTCGTCAATACTAAGAATAAAATCGAGATCACCGTCGGAAAAGGCAATTGTGATGTTACGGCCAGTAATGCACCGGGCAAGTTAAAACCTTCAAACGCGCCACTCACGCTGCCAGGATTGGCAATTTCAAATGCCAAGCCAGAGCCACCCACAACAGTAAACCAAAAACACGTTACCAAGGGCGCAATAATGCTAGTCGTCGAGATGAGTTGACGAAGACTTCTGCCACGAGAAATTCGCGCAATAAAAATTGCCATCATTGGGCTATAACCAACGAACCATCCCCAAAAGAAGACTGTCCATCCGCTTAACCAACTTTCATCACCTCTAAATGTCGCCATCGGAATGAAGTTATTAAGCAGACTACCCACCCCTTGGATATAACCATTAATAATAAAGTTTGTTGGACCAAAAATGAGAATATAAAGCATTAAAGCAGAGGCGAGGATCACATTATAACGACTCAATGTTTGCATGCCTCGATTCAAACCACTTAACGCCGATAAGGTATACAAGGCAATGGCAAACAAGATAATGATTAATTGTGTCGTAAAACCATCAGGAATTTCAAACAGCGCATTTAATGCGTAACTAACCTGTAACCCAAGGAAACCAATAGGACCGATGGTGCCAGCGGCAACACCGATAATGCAGCAGGCATCAATCAATGCACCAGTATGGCCTTTCAGCGCTCGCTCACCAAGAACAGGATAAAGAAGGATCCTTGGTTTTAGCGGTAAACCTTTATCATAATGTAGATGCATCACCACAATAGCCGTTAAGCTACCGACGATAGCCCACGCGAGGAAGCCCCAATGCATAAAGGATTGCGATAATGCATTAACAGCAACTTGCTGAATATCTCCTGATGCGCCATACAAAGGCGGAGGACTAACAAAATGGGCTATAGGCTCTGCAGCAGCCCAAAAAACACCACCACCGGCAAGTAGCGTACAAAATATAATAGCCATCCAACGAAAGGTACCCATTTCAGGTTTAGCAATCCCACCTAAAATAACATTCCCAGTACGACCTGCAGCTAACGCTAGACTAATTAAAAAGGTCAGTAATAATAATACTTGCCAATAAGGGCCGAACACATTTACCGACCACGAAAAACCAGTATTGACCAAACTGGCTAACAGTTCACTGTCGAATAAAGCCAGTAAAACAAACAAGCAGATAAATCCACCACTATACCAAAAGGCTGGATTGCTTAAGGCCAATTTTTCCGCTGTAGAGCTCTTCTCTACTGAGCGGGGGGCCGAACGAGGATCGCATACATTACTGCTAGTTGCAGCTAACGAAGTCGTTATATCAGCCACTTTAAAGCTGTCCGTTAAATCAGTCATCTCTGACTCCAAAAGTTTTTTGCTACTAAAAGATTTTTGCCACTACTAGTACCTAGTACCAAAAAAAACGACAGAGACTATCAGCCTATATTTTTAAAATCAACCCTAACTAGGTTGTGAGTTTTCTTCGGAAGATCTTTTTCGTCGCTAGTTTAGGGTCAGCTGAAGCGATTTAAATCGTATCTTACAATTTTATCAAGGCAGAACATTGGCTTACTGCAACTCGTACCTTGCTAAGTACTCAATGAAAAGATAAACAGTGAAATGATTAAATGAAATTAACTTACAGTTCCGTTCGCTAAGTCCAACTTGAGCAGAAGATTTAATCGCGGCAATCTCAATTAAGCATAATAAATATGCCGTTTGAGCACTTTTTATTCTGCTGGTTATCAACTTTAGTGGGTGATTATTTATAGAATAAATTTTTCAGCGCTGTAAACATTGCAGCCCATTCTTCTGGTCACTATCTCAATATGAGCTCGGCGATTATATGAGTCTTGCCATTGTTACTAAGCTCACTTTGTAGTGGTTAAGTAATGCTCGCCGATTTTTTAGACTCATGGTTGTAAATTGATTGAGATAGAAACTAGTCCCATTCATTACAGATGTCAGTTTATGGCAAATTGATATGAGGATATTGTTAATGGCTAGTTACTCTAAATTGCTTTGGAGCTTTAATGAGTGAGATAAATACCCTAAGTTAATGAGTAACTTAATTGATCTTAATCTCAGTATCAATCGTAAGGATGGTATTGATAATAAAAATGACCCTTTAACAAGGTCAGTAAAAATTTAACATATTCATAGTTCCAGCATTCAGGCAATAACGGCGACGCTTACTAGTTGCATGTTTTGTTTTTGTGCCGGCGTCTGATGCTGACCACCATGGTATGAAAGGCCATTGTTGATATAGCCGCTGACAATGATTGTTTAACAATGTTGTCGTAACAGGCAAAGCGGGTTAACTTGTCGATACGCTATGAAATGTGGATGATAACGTGGTATTAAAAGACGAGGTAAAGGTATATATTTTGTAGGTGATTTATCTTTTAGACAAAACACCTTTACAAGCGCCCTTTTAAATTCGATGGTATTTCCATGTTCAAAGTCAGATGTTGGATCACCTCATTATTTAAAGGGTAAGCCGTAAACAATGGAACTAGAAGCATTAGACCAGAGCCTTTTATTTGACTTTACACTATATTCAGTCAGTCTAAATATTAAATAAAAAAATTATTTTTAGGGAACAACACCATGTACATGATAGTTAAACATACCCATTTGACCATAATTGCGCTTACGTTTATTTTTTTCATCATTAACTTTGTGTTGACGATGAAAGGGTCTGACAAGGTTAATAATAAACTACTGAAGATTGGCCCACATATTTTATATACTCTGTTTATCTTCACCTTTATCTATCTGGTTGCCGTTAATCCACTAAAATTGTACCCCTTCGTAAATGGGTGGGCATCATCTAAATTAGGTGGTTTCGTACTCTATGTACTGTCTATTACCTTTGCGCTTAAGTGGGCTAAGTCAAATTTGTGGCGTATTGTAGGCTTAATTAGTGCAATATTTTGGTTCGTCATGAGTGCACGACTTGGTTTTGCCGATCATCTTAAAGTCAAAGGTATAAGCGAAGATACTAATGCTTATATTGAGTTAGGACAGTCTATGTTAACAGCGATTTGCTAGGCTATTTCAATTGAAGTGGTTAAGTAATGTTAACCACGATTTGATAAAATAAGCACTGACTCGGTCGATCTTTATGTCATTCGATAGTTTTTTGTCACTGGCAAAAGATAGTCATTCACGCTGAGGCAAAAGCGTTCTAGGGAAGATGAATGGTTGATAGTCCTAGAGAGCAGTAAATCTATGATTAACTTCTCGATAAGTGTAATTTACTCTGCAAATTCCAAAAATGATTTAACATAAATAGCCTTATCGTACCATTCTGGTTTTTCAGAGCAGAAAATTTTGTCTTGGGGGGCGATATCAGGGTTAGCATCTAAGCACCCTGCAGGCACAACTAAAGCTTTACCTGAACCAGAAAGGTAAGGTACTCCACATCCACACTCAGTACAAAACGCTTTCGATATAGAACGACCAGCAACATCAAAACGTTTAACTAATTCGAAACCACTCAACCATGTAATATTATCAGGGTGTGTGAATAAATTTGATGCATGAGCACTTCCGGTTGTCTTTTGGCATTGTCTGCAATAACAAAAGTGAAATTTATCGAAATTATTATTCGTTTCGAAAGTAACTTTCCCGCATAAGCAACTACCTGTAATTTTTGACATTAAACTCCCTCCGTAACTGCATGTATTAATCGCTATATTATATTGATTTGAGTTATCTGTAACAATCGTCAATTATTATTGCATTTAACGCTTCACGTCACAGCCCATCTTGTTAGGTGCATATAATAGATTTGTTATACGACTAAATTTTATTAATATAGTCAACAGCTTGTATAAGAAATCCATTTCATAAAGGTAATAAATGAGATTTAGTCCTTGTCAGGTTTACCATTCTCTTCGTATGTATTAATCGCTATATCATATTGATTTGAGTTATCTGTAGCATTCGTCAATTATTACTTTCGATGTTCACGGAAGTATTGCGTGATCTAGACGCACGAGTGAAAGTCATTTTAGGTCATGTTACGTTAGCTAATAAACGGAATATAACATGTAAACCCAGATTGCATTCTGTAAACACATGTTGCATACATCGATTAATTGGATGAAAGACCTAGAAACATCAGGCCTAACCTTATAAAAATTTAAAGGCAAAGGGTATGCCTAAAAAATAAACAGGCTGGATCTAGGAGCTTATTACTGAAGATAAGTAGCTAGAGACCTTGTCTCTAGCTCTTTAGTATGTAATTCAAAAATGTAAATTTAACGTAAAAAGAGAATAACCACATAATATGAGGGTGTTAGCACTGCTACCTGTCAATTATATGGCATATTATCGCCCTACTGACTTGCGATCCGGTAAATTTTTCCTAAAATTTAACTAATCATAATTTGTTATTGCAGTGCTGACACAGCATTCCTTTAAAGGAATATCGTGCACAAATTCCAGCATAAAATAAACATAACTTATAGGGACATTTTAATACTAGACCTCACAGGTGAAGGGATTTTACGGGGTGAAGAACTCAAAAAATTTCATTGGCGCTGTTGCCTATCCAATACGCTATCGGCTGCCTTAAAAGCAATGAAAAGATGTCATTTTCATCTTGCTATTGCACTGATCTCAACGACTAACCTTCAGCGTGTATTACATTCCATCAACGCGCTCAATGAGGAGCAAGACAGCCTTATTTGGGTTGCTATATCGGTTGACAGCACGCTTGATAATGACCAATTAGCATCGTGCCTACCCCGTTACTTTATCGACTATCATCATTTGCCTATCGACTGGGAACGCCTCAACTACACATTAGGTCACGCCTATGGTATTGCGCGATTAAAGAAAACAAGCCAACCGCAAATTAATAACACTAGTCATGAAAATTTGCTCTTGGGTAACACAAGCCTGATCAATACACTCAGAGCCAATATCGCTAAAGTCGCTAAAGCCGATGAGGCCGTTTTCATCAGTGGAGAAACGGGCACAGGTAAAGGTCTGTGCGCACATTTAATTCATAGCCAATCAAATCGTAGAAAGGGTCCCTTCATTACAATCAATTGCGGAGCTTTACCGACAAGTTTGATCAACTCAGAGCTGTTTGGCCATGAAAAAGGCGCCTTCACTGGCGCCGATAAACAATATATTGGCCACATAGAACGAGCGGATAATGGCACTTTGTTTCTCGATGAAATTGGCGATCTCTCATTAGAGTCTCAAGTGCATTTATTACAGTTTCTGGAAGATCACATCATTGAACGTTTAGGCGGCACGAGAACCATTACTATTAATTGCCGGATAATATTCGCCTCTCATGTCAATTTAGAGTGCGCTATAGAAGAAGGACGTTTCCGCGAAGATCTCTACTATCGAATCAATATATTGCATCTTCATGCCCCGAGCCTCAGAGAACATAAAGAAGACATTACATTGCTCGCTAATGAGTACCTTCATCAATTCAGCCCCAGCCACAAACGATATACCCTTATACCTGAAGCGATAGAGGCGATACTTGAGTATGAGTGGCCAGGCAATGTCAGAGAGCTCAAGAATCGTATACACCGAGCCGTTATTATGGCCGAGAGTGAACAGCTGAGCGAAAAGGACTTAGGGATTAAAGTGGTCAACTATCCGTCAGATGAAAACGGTATAGTCAACCTCGCCCAGCACAGAGTTGAGATTGATACAGAGCGGCTACTAGACGCTATCAAACGTAACGGTCACAACATATCAGCCGCCGCGAGAGAACTGAATATATCCAGAACGACTTTTTATCGCCTAATTAAAAAATGCAAAATAAAACTCTAGCAGTAGCAAACCAAGTTCATTTAACCACCGAGGATCACGGCAATGTTAAGATATAAAAAACAATCTATTGTGTTAATACTGACATCGCTATTGATTGCGGCTTGTCAGCCACAAGGTGATGCAAACTTACAAGACGAGATAAGCTCACTCAAGCAAGATGTTAGGCTATTGAAAAAAGATATCAGTCGCATAGGTAGCCAGGTTAAGGATATTCATACCATCGCTATGAGCTCTCAAAAGCCGCAATATAAAACCTTACCCACGCAAACTAACTTTACAGCAGACGGCAGTCTTCCATTACTGGGGAGCGCAGCTTCACAGCTCGCAATCATTGAATTTTCTGATTACCAATGCCCTTACTGCAAGCGTTTCATTGATCAAACATTCACTAAGATAAAATCCAACTATATCGATTCGGGTAAAGTTCAATACTTAACGCGAGATTTTCCGCTTAATTTCCACCCAAAAGCCAAGGGTGCCGCCATTGCCGCTAATTGCGGTTTTAAACAAGATGCATACTGGCCAATGCGCGGCTTATTGTTCAACAATATGAAACAGCTCAATGAAGCACTATACCAACAGACAGCCACAGACTTATCTTTAGATATCACTCAATTTACCAACTGCCTCGCCGATGAAACTATTGCGAGTAAAATAGAACAAGATATCGCCTATGGCTCATCTCTAGGGATAAAAGGTACGCCAAGCTTTATCATTGGTCGAGTCGAAGGCAATCAATTAATAAGTCCAAAACTTGTCGTTGGCGCGCAAAGTTATGAAACCTTCGCCGTGCTGATCGATGAATTGCTCGAAAAATCTGCAGAAAATGATTAATTAGCCACAGGCAAGTAGGAGCGATGCGTTAATTAGCAGCAATATTGGCTCGCACAGTGCCAGTAGAGTTCATATCGATCTCTTACTGGCAATTTACCTATACATAATTCACCCTCAACGGTGCATAACCTTAATATCAGCTTAAGCCAGTGGCAAATATATGATAATGAAACATCCATCAAAGTGCCTGTTATGGCCAATTCCCCTTAACCTGCTAACGCGATCGACCACAGAGCATCTATTTATAACGCTCTGTTTTACTCATTCAATAGATCCAGCCTGACGTTCGCTTTTAACAGTGCCGAACAGGCCCCTGCGCAAGTTAGATTTAAAACAGACCTCAACTGAATAACTCACCCCGACCTGAATATGATCAACATATCCTCAATTGATATGTTGATCATATTCTGCGAGTGATAAAAATTGACCCCACCAGTTTACCCTGCATTGCAACTGCAACAGGCGTAAACGTGCGCAGGTGAACAACTCATAAATAAAATCAATATAACTAATTACTTACAACAAAACGTCATTTTCAGCTGTTACATAAGTGTTACGCAGAAGTTACATGATCGCGCTAATAACTCAAGCAATTAAGGCATTTATTAAACATATCCAATGACTTATATAAATGGCCTAACACTTGCTTACTCTTTAAGCATAAGTTTGATATTCACCTCACTGTAACCCAGTAACAAGCGCTCGCTTCAGTCAGGTGCTCAGGCTTATCGGCAATATGCTGATCATGGTGTAACCATGCTTATACGCTGAATATCGAAATACCCCAAGCACCACAATTTTATTGAAAACGTTTAACAAGTAAGAGGTAACAAGTTAGAGGAAAGAGGTATGAGGTATGAGGTATGAGGAAACATGTAAAAAGTAACAAGTAACAAGTAACAAATAACAAATAATACGCACGTTTTATCCTTATTCACTTATAGGACGGTAAATATTATGAAACGATTTACATGCAAACGACTTATCAGAGCGCTAGCTATTGCGCTGATAAGCATAACCTCCCTTTATGGAGTCACGAGTCTTAACGCTGCCAACGCAGGCGCTTATGACTGGCTAAATTTGGCGCCGCCACAACAGGCTGAAAAATTCTGTATGGCAGATGCCTACCTACTCGAACCGGGCAATAGACTTGCCCAAGATGCACTAAACTGTACCGCTAATGACGTCGAAATCACCAACGTGACACCGATTGATGCTAGCGCAGAGTGTAACCTCGGGGACGTGTTCACCTTTGCGGCCGATGTGACGGTGCGAACCAATGCTAACGAGCGTTGGGACACCACCTTCTATCTACCTTTAACGGATGCAAGTCCTCAAGTCGTGCATGGCCCAGGTCTTCGCGACTGTAGTATGATCTTACCCATACCGGGTGACAGTGGCGAGACCGCCGATGTTGAGTTAGACGGCGATCAGTGTGGCGATATTACCAAGGCTCTTGGCCCAGATGAATACGTGCTACTGGCCGAGCCTATCACTATGCTATGTGCGGATGCGGATCAGGACAATCGCGCCGACTTCACTTACTGTGCGGCTTGGGATAACCAAGATAGGAATAACTGTACCACAGATGAAGATCCCTATGCGGGACAGATCCCAAGTACTAAATCCAAGTGTAATTGTGACACCTTTAATATTGATGTATTTATCAAACCTGCTCCACCAACGGTAATTAAAACGCTAACCAGCCAGTCTTCTAGAAGTGAGCCTGGTGGCACCTTTAGCTATACCGTGAGCTTTACCAACCCTAATGCGCAAACCTCACTGTTTATTACATCACTGACTGATGAGATTGACATTGGCGGCGACGGAACTTTCGACAGATCTGTGGATCTGTGGAACGGCACCGAGACTGTATTGCCTATGGTAGACGGTGTATACCTGACTGCAACCAACTGTTCGATGCCTGCTAACGGTGAAATATTGCCTAGTGGTTCATACAGTTGTGCCTTCACTGTGCATATTGTTGACCGAGACTTGCCCAACGATCAAAGCCCTGAGTTTTATGACGACTTAGTGAAGCTAGCGTTGGTAGATAAAAATGGTGATGCGGTAACTGACGGTGATAGCTGTGCGGCTATTCCTAGTAGCATTGACGGCGATCATTGTAGTAACGAAATCACGGTGCAAATCACTAATCTTGCACCAGCGATTACGGTGACCAAGACAGCCAACCCTGCGGAAGTGTTAGAACCGGGTGCTGACGTCGTATTTACGGTAACAGTCGCCAATGATGCTGCGTTCTGGGATTCTCCACTGACACTCACCGCGTTAAATGACAGCGTATTTGGTGACCTGTTAGCCGGTAAGTGTTCTGCTGTTTCCACCAGTATCGCCTTAAACGGAACTTACACTTGTACCTTCACGGAGTTCATTGGCGGCGATGCCGGCGATTTACACTCTAATACAGCGTCTGCAACCGCTATAGACGATGAGAACGATACCGCAACCGGTAGCGACTCTGCAATGGTCGATATCCGCGATGTGCCATCGATGATCACCTTGTCTAAAACGGCGACACCCACCTCTGTTCTTGAGACCGGTGACGATCCAAACAATTATAGCTTCGTTAGCTATAACTTTGAATTCGCTGTTAACGAGAATGGTGTCGATGAAGTGACCTTCACCAGTCTAACTGATGTGCCATTCGGTGTCCTAACCGGGGATTGTATGGTGGACAGTAAGAATGGCGTAGATATCACGCCGACACCACTGAACGGCTTTATGCTGCTTCCTGGCGATTATGCTAGTTGTGATATCAGTAAAGGCCTACAGGGCAACGCCGGTGACACCCACTTGAATGTGGCCACCATCAGAGGTATCGATGAAGACGGTCAGGCCGTAGACGCATCAAACGATGCGACTGTGACCTTTACACCGCAAGCACCTGATACGGATATGGCATTCGCCACCAGTATGTTAGTGGTACTTGAGCTAACCAATGCCGGTGTCGAAAATGTGACCTTAACCGCACTCACGGTTCAAGGAATCACTGTTGCTGACGGTAATGCTAACCCTGCCTTTACCATTCTGAATGCTATTGGCGGTGAACATGCCGGCATAACATATTCAGCCTGTAGTATAGGAACGGTATTGGGTTACAGTGGCTCTGCCAGCGATACCTATAGCTGTGCCTTTACCATAGAGCTCAAGCCTGGCATTGAGAATACTGACGCTATCAATTTCCTCGCAAGCGGAGTTGACGGCATAGTAGCGGTAGTCGCAGACGATGACGGAGAAGAAGTTGTCAATGGCGTATCGGTTGAAGTTAATACTGTCGAGTAACGGATAGCACTCAAATGTTAACCAAGCCAAAAGCTTGATATAGCAAAGAGGGCGACGGTCAATACCGTCGCCCTCTTTATATTGAAATCAATGAAAATTGACTTAATATTAAAACGTTATCGCTAACTATTTTTTACCCTTACCATGACCATTGCCACCACCGCTTGAACCGCTAAGGCTAAGACTGACCGAAGCCGTTGCCGTCATATCACCATCGCTAATGGTATAACTAAAGCTGTCGCTGCTCTTAAAGCTGTTTGCCGGTGTATATAACACCTGACCATTGCTAGTAATTTGTACACTGCCTTTTGTGCCTTGGCTCACCGAGACGACAATAAGTTCATCGTTTTGTGTATCCCAGTCGTTAGCTAAAACATCGATGGTGACTGATGTTTTAGCCGTCATACTCACACTATCATCAACCGCGACAGGCGCCGTATTAGTAACCGATTGCACCGTATAACTGACACTGTCACTGCCCAAATAGCTTTTTTCAATGGCGTTTTGCACGTTAACCGCGATGTTAAATGAACCTTCGGCCGTTGCGTCAGAAGTGATACTAAGATTGACCACAGTACTGCCACCCGGTAATAGGTTCACCCCTGTACTACTTGCGCTCCAGCCAGTAGGTACCTCGGCAAACACATCAAAACGGGCCTCTAAACAAGCCTCGCTATCTTGACTGGTCACAGTCGCACTGTAATTGACCTGACTCCCGGCTATAACATCGACTCCCTGAGGATCCGACATCACAATAGTCGGCGCTGCTAGGGTACAAGTTGGTAGCGGTTTTGATACGATATAACTGGCGATATCATTGCCGGAATAGTTATTGTCTAGACGATTTTGAGCACTTAAATTGAAATCATAAGTGCCGTCTTGAGCCACTATGGATGACTCGACATTTAAGCTGATATCACGGCTCTCACCCGGCGCTAAACTCACACCTAGGGTACCAGCACTCCAACCCGCAGGAACATTAGCTGCCACATCGAAATCACTGCTGGCACAGCTGCTACTATCAAGACTCGTTATGGTGCCGCTGTAGGTCGCCACGGCCCCCGGCGCCAGCTCACCACTGTTGTCAACTGACAAGATAAATCTTGGACTCGCCATTACGCAAGTCGCTATAGGAGAGTCGATCACATAACTGACAATACCTGTCTGGGCGTACTGGCTATTATTGCTGTCTACTGTACTTATTTCGATATCGTAAAATCCATCGACGGTGGTATTTGCAGAGCTAACATCAAGCGTCACCGTGCCACTCATCCCTGGTGCTAAACTGAGACTCTTCTGTGTTGCAGACCAGTCACTAGGCACAAACGCAGACACATCATAATTAGCGGTTGCACAGCCGGCACTGTCATTGTTAATTACCGATGCACTAAAGACCACTGAAGTCCCCGCCTCTACCCAAGCACTTTCATTGGGCTGCAATGACAAACTTGGGTTAGCCTTAACGCAGCTTAGGCCTGAATAACTTATATTCACGCTAGCACCGGTAGTATCGGTCCACTCTGTGGTTATCGTCACGCCAGCATCAACATCGGTATAACTCGTTCCAGCCAATAGGGCTGCATCATCAAAGTCATTAAGGCCACTATTGGGGGTCATATCGAGTAACAAATTACTTTGCATATCGTTATCAGTCGCTGTATGCAACACCACACCGTTGGTAATACCGCTTTTCCCTTCGAGGAAATTATCGAAGCCAATCGGCTGTCTATACTCAAGGTAATACCACAGCGCGAGTCCTGTATCAGCATCAATGCCACGTTGTACCCTAATCCCCTTGGCTTCACCAGCTGGCGCAGTTTCATAGGGTTCAAGTTGATAGCTGCCATCACTTTGAGCAGTGATAATGTCGCCGGCAGAAGAGCGGATCCAACCGAGTTGTTGCTTACTAAAAGCATTGAAATGGCCAGTGACTTCAGACTTGCCCATGATATCCATAGTATCGCCATATTCAAATGACAAACAACGACCCGTCAATACCCCATCAGAACAGTCCAGATCCTTAGCATGGTGTAATCCAAGGTTGTGGCCCAATTCATGGCCTAAAGTGCGAAGCGTCATTGAGCCATTAATAAAGGCACGAGAAGGACTGCCAGCAATAGTCCCCTGACCCGTCCAGCCGCAATCGGTGTTCTCTGGATAGATATACACCCAGCGATCGTAATTGGTGACATCGATACCACTGTCGACAACCGCTTGACGTCCATAATTGTCGATTGCATTCGTACTACAAGTCGCGTCAATGGGTAAGGTGAAGTAGCCTTGTACATCTCCGCTTAACCAAGTCTGACCATAAGACGCTTCTTGGTAATAGTCGTTCACACGACCAAAAACCAATTCCTGCGCCTGTTCAACAGTCCAAGGCTGGCTGGTATTATTTTGAAAGTTGACCAGAAGAACTAATGTGCGTTGTTCGCCGGTAGTATTAGATAACGTTGACTCAGAAACTGTGGTCGTAGCAATAGATGTCGCGGAGCCAGTATCAGCCAGAAGCGCCAAGCTATCTAACTCATCATTGAGGACTAACGCGCTTGAGTCCATGTCATCTGAGTTATTGCCCGTAAACATCCAGCCTTTAGCACTAACCTGAGAGCCAGATTTCAGTGCATCAAACTTGGTGTTTTTAGACAGATACAACTCAATAGGTCCATTCTGGGTCATTAACGAGTGACGCAGATGACTCTTACCACTCTGTTCATAATCAACGTATAACACTTCTAGCTCGCCTTTAAGCTCACGCTTTTGAGTCAGCATAGCCAGCACTTCCTCTGGCATACCGGTTCTGGACGCGGTTGGCAACACAGCGCGAACAGCCGCAGCAGAGTCTGTTTTGACGAGGTCAATAAGCAGTGCCTGACGTGCCTGTGTAAGTGTAATCAACTCTTGTTTAAGTTGTTTTTTAGTTGATTTGTTCGCATGGCGATATTCAGTCATACGATTGGCAAGCACCAAAGTCTGTTCTTCTGCTTGTTTTTTGTGGGCGTGTTGATCTTTGGTTTGCGTGTTGCTTTGGGCTGAGTACCTCTCGTGTGTTTCTGCATTTACAGATACGGCAAAGGAAGAGGTGGAAAAAGTGAAGGCCGAAAAAACTAACAATCCAGCGGCAGATAGCTTTAAAAAATTGGCAGCCGAGTTCGATGCCAAGATGACATTTTCTTTATTCAAAAATCATTACCCCTAAGAGTCAAACTTACTTAATTAAACCGATCTAATGACAGATTTCTTATTGTGGATTTTCTGGTTTAAAGATTATTAAATAATCGTCAGCAGAGAGTCACAGCGCATAGTGGCTCTGGGCTGACCAGCTAAATCAGCCGGCATACTAGCAAAGGGGATGGTGGACTTACAAACAGTAATTGATCGTTTTTTGATCAGACGCTCACTTTTTAAACAAGATTAGCCCTAAGTAATTGAAAAGGTATAGATGGCCAAAATCGTTGTATTTTTGAACAGTTATGGTGATAGTTGTTAACAGAAGGTAAGGTTTACTAAGTGATCATATAAACCCAATGATGTCGATTAAACGATTTCAATATTCAGTCATACCGTCATCAACGCTTGTTCGTTCAAGTTTGTTTAGGTGTTCAGCTTTAACAAACTTTTGGGTTAACATTTTGCCTTTACCCCCTTCTGCATTGGGCCATGACATTGCTATCTGACCCGCTTATAGTTATATCTACATCCACTTTCAAGACCATCAGCAAATGATGACTCTCTGCTCATTAACAAGAGTGCATAGGCACAAATATCAATAGCAAAAATGATAGCGAGTTCAAAAATTTGAGGACCAACCCATTTCATCGGATGTTCACGTTTCCAACTGTATTGGCGTCTACCCGCACATGAAAACGGGGCTAACGACGCAGTGCAGCAGTGGCAACGTTCCATATACAGGGGAAGGTCTCTCTTCTAAGCACAATTGTTGGTATAGGTCGGGTCATCCACTCATTACCACAAAATACACTTAACGAAAGACGAGCGTTTAAATAATTGCCACAGATCTTAGGTGGTCCAGTTTACGCAATACGCGCGCCCGATAGGGACCAAACGGACGCAATTGGTCTGGTCGCCGCGGTCGAGCTTCCATGTCGGCTGCCTGTTTGCGCCACTGCGCCAAAGCGATCAGGATTGATCGTCAGCTTCCACATCGGCCTCGCGTTCAGCCTCGGCCTTTTCGGCGGCCCAAGCACCTGCTGCCTCCACCGCCACGAATGACGCGGTGGGCAGTACACCAAGATAGCTTTCGGTTTCGTCCACTGGGGTGACCGCGCGCTGCGTCATGCGGTAAAGCGCATAAAACGCGATGGCACAAAAGGTCGCGCCAAGCACCAGCCAGAATCCGTAGGGGCCAAGCCCTTGCATCGCCAAGCCAGTAACCAGTGGACCTAAGATCGCGCCCAGACCGAAGGTGAAAACCAGCCCCCCGGAGGCCGCTGGCATATCTTCGGTCGAAAGAGAATCGTTAGCGTGGGCCAGTAACAAGGCATAGAGCGGCATTGCCACACCGCCAGCGAAGAAGGCGGACACCATCAAGGGCCATAGACCGCCGCTAGTGAGCCAACCCAATGCGCAAGATGCCGCGCCGAGAGAGGCCGCTCCAAAAATCAGCTTGCGCCGATCCATCTGGTCCGAAAGCCAGCCGATGGGATATTGCAATACCAAAGCCCCGGAGAACAGCATCGCGATGAACAGCGCTATCTGTGTCGCCGTGAGCCCTATCTGAGTGCCGAAAACCGCGCCCATACCCGTTTGCGTCGCGAAGGCGCTGCCTAGCAAAAATATCCCGACGGTGCCGAGCGGCGAGCCGGTGTAAAGGTCACGCAAAGGCATAGGACGGACAACTTCGACAACTGGGACCGGGGTGGCGGAAAGCAGGATTGGCGCAAAGGAGATCGAAACGAGAATCGAGGCACACATAAATAGCACTGAGGTCCCGGCATCGCCTAACGTCAGCAGGCCCTGTGCGCCGATGATACCCAGCGTCTGCGCGATCATATAAGCCGACAGCACCTTGCCGCGCGTTTCATTGGTGGCAGCGTTGTTCAGCCAACTCTCGGCAGTGACATAGATGCCCGACATGCAAATGCCCAAGAGCAGTCGCAGCACAGTCCAAGCCCAAGGTTCGGTCAGCAACGGAAAGGCGATCAGCCCCGCCGACATAAAGCTGCCAAGCGCCGCGAACACGCGCACATGCCCCACCCGTTTGATCATCAGTGGAGATAAGCGCGCGCCCAACAGAAAACCCATAAAATAGCCCGATGTAACGATGGCCAGTTCAGCAGTCGAAAACCCCTCAATCCCGCCGCGCAGGCCGATAAGGGTGAAATGCATGCCGTTGCCGAGCATGATGAACACAATGCCGAGTAAAAGGGGCCAGACCCTGAACAACACTTTAATCATGAAACCTCCTTTCGCGCCCTGTTGATTTTTTGTTCATCCTGCGGCTTTGCCGCGTCCAACTGCATGCGTTTGTTATTTGAGCCGATAATTGCCATTGAAAGTTCAAATCCCGATGGTTTTGTGCGCAGCTGTGAAGATAAAGCTTGATTAGCCATTGAAAAGGAATGCTTTTGTCGTCAGCCATTTCGTTAGAATAGGCAATAGTCTCTTTATCAAGCCTGATTGTGATTTATTCGTTTAATGTCTGTGTATAGGAATGGGTGGACAGAATTTGAAAAGTCATATTGTTTACCCATGGCGAAATTCCTCGAATATTTACGTTCGAATTTTCTGGTTTTCGAGCAGAGATGATTCGAATTGATTCATCTGTTTCACTCAAAGGCAAACCACAAGCAATGTTAACGCTATGCCGATTCCAAGAGGGATGAATCTATCTTCCTCATCAGAATGGTCGGAGTCTTTAATCAATCGAGCATGTGGATCAAAAAACTGTTTGTGTTCCCTAAAAAAATGCCGTGTTACTTCCAAATTGAAGACTCTTTAGCTCGGTCCACTCAATCGTATATCTTACATGCGTGCATTATAATTATTACATAATTATAAACAAGCGGCTTCTAACCATATCATTTTCTGTTATCTCACGGCTCGCCATGCTGATATGGATTTTACGACATAAGCAAGTGCCCTATGCTCGCAATAGGCTGCGCACTAAGGTGCAAAACATCTCATCTTCTCATCCTGTTATCGCTACTTTACAAGCTCGATCTGGCCAAGGGTATTTAACCCGACGCGGTGAGCCGCAAGATAGCAGATTAACTACGTCCTTAAATACTGGCGTGATCTCAGGTTTTAGGGGTGACTTCTATTTTGGCACGAATAGGCCTATTTATTTACCAGTTTGCGTTTAGGGATTATGTCTTATTATGATCCAGTCTTATCGTTTCAAATCAATTAATGATCCACCCTTATGGTTTCGGGTTTTATCATTCGGTTTTACAACTTTTGCCTAATCTGTTGATTTCTGACACTGGCGGAACCAGCCTTAATGTTGCAATAACAGGTGAATGATATGCCATTTAGGCCGTTTGGATGTTAAGCACGCACAATATTTTTATTTATTAAATTATCTTAAAACCAACCCCCCTTCTGCGGCCTGAAAAGTTGATACCTAGTATCAATTTTTTGTTTTCACGCTATGGCTAGGTTTGAGGGCGCGTGTGGTCTCATATCTATCATTATTGTGAAGTCAGCGTATGTATTTTCATTCATGAGCATTTGTCGAATTGGCCTAGCCCAAAAAGCCAAAACAGTGTCAATTGCGCTATCAATTTAATTGATACATTACCTAAAAAAGTCTCAATATTTCTTTGCATTTTATTCTGTATTCTGAACTGGCACTAACAACTCAACAAACACATTCAAGGAGTTATCAATGTATATAGCATATGTGAACCCCCCTCCCTTTGGCGTCAGTAATACGTTGTGGAAGGCGTTATGAGAGGGGCTGACGCCCAAGGGGCGAACCCACAACTATTAACTGCAAGGCAGATAAGTCATCTCGCCGTGGTTGATAAATCAGCTGTTATGAGTCCTTTTGAAAAAGCGGCTGAATATGGACAAGCTAAAGTCACTAAGCACTTTGGACAGTCATTTGCTCTCTCTGTATTTGCAGGTGCATTCATTGCGCTGGCATTTGTCTTTTATCTTACGGTTACGACGGGTTCAGCACAGAGCTCTTGGGGCTTAGTTAGATTTAGTGGTGGTATCGCTTTTAGCCTAGGACTCATTTTCGTTGTTGTCCTTGGTGGCGAACTATTTACCAGTACCGTATTAAGCGCCATTGCCTGGGCACAAAAACGGGTTACGACCAAGCAGTTGCTTGGTTGCTGGATGCGCGTGTATTTAGGCAATCTCTGTGGCGCAATGCTGATACTGGTATTGGTAATGATGTCGAAAATGTATGCCATGGATGGCAATGAATGGGGGCTCAATGCACTACATGTTGCACAACACAAGATCCACCATGATTGGAGTCAGGCTTTTGCCCTTGGAACCTTATGTAACTTGCTCGTGTGCCTAGGTGTCTGGATGACCTTTAGTTGCAAAGACGCTTTAGCTAAATCGTTACTGCTTATATTGCCGGTTGCGATGTTCGTGTCCAGCGGCTTTGAGCATAGTATTGCCAACTTATTTATGGTGCCACTCGGTATTGCCATTCAAAACTTTGCGGGGAATGAATACTTCATTGCTTTGGGAGTCATGCCACAAGTTTTTGCGGACCTTACTATTAGTAATTTTGTACTTCATAACCTTATTCCGGTGACGCTGGGCAACATTCTAGGGGGCGCGGTATTTGTAGGCCTAGGTTATTTTTGGATAGATAACACCAATGCAAAAGTAACTGACGAGGTGCCATCGCTACACATTAATCCTATTACACAAGGCCACGCACAAAACGAGTCAATATCAGAACAGTTTCAACACTCAAGTAATGCTTCACAAACTCAATATCAACCAAGTCAAGAGGACTTAGCCATGAAAAATAAAATCCAAAAACTTATCGTTAGTGAATTAATGGACAACTCACCGACCACCCTTTCAGTTGATACTACTATTTATCAGGCGCTTACGCTGTTATCGAAAGACAACCTTCGCAGTGCGCCAGTGGTCGACAATGATAATCTGCTATTAGGATTTGTGTCGGAACAAGATCTAATTCGCTCACTTTGGTCTGAGGAGTTTGCTTCCGATTTGCCGATTTCAGTGAAAGATATCATGCAAACCAAGATGCTCACCGTGGCGCCTACAGATAAAATTGCTCAACTGCTGGAGTTTATGGTGGTTGATAAGAAAAAACTATTTCCTGTGACGGATTCGGGCATGTATATCAGCGGTGGCTACCAGAGCTATGAAGAGCGCTTGCGTGATGCATCTGCGACGGTACCAAGTAATTACCCAGTGGTTGAGCATGGTCGTTTATGTGGGGTTATCCGTCGCGAAGCGCTGATGCAGATGTTCTCGAAGCTTTATAGCCCAAAGCACGATGGTATTTCACATCCTGTTGAGCAACAATCAGTAGCATAGTATGGTAACAAGATCGAACTAACACGTTGCCTAGGTAACTTTAGTTTTAGATAATAAACGCTTCTAAAACAGTTGTTTACTTATCTTGTCCCGAGTTGAGGTTAGGTATGCCAATAAAAGGCTAGCGTTATCGCTAGCCTTTTTATATGCAAAATAGATTAGCGGGTCTTGATGTCAACGAGCAGTAAAGTCTGAGACTGGATTCCCCCTTACCATGACCGATATATTTGATTTTTAGTGCGACTCAATAACAGCCTAGTAGCGTCCATTAATTAATGGACTTAATTGTGCGAGCTCGCTGACTTTTTTTGCGAATTTTGGCCTAACAACGCGGCTAAAAAATTAATAATAATGGTAAAAGTGGCAACTAATTTGGCTAACGTATTTCCGCTACCAGTCCTTAAGAACATATAGGTCAATAACATTAAAGCATATAACCAATCCCTCCATAATTCAGCATGATTATATTAATTTAGTCTAACTCACTCCGGCTGGTCATTTTTCAACCTGCTATCTTTAATCGACAGGATACGTTTCAAAAGTTGTAATCTGCTGCGTATTGATACTCGCTTTGCTGTTATTAACTTCTTAAGGAACCAACAAATGAATATACAGAAAAGATGGTTTCCATCTCTATTCATCGCCCTCATCGTAGGGGGCATGCTGCTGCCTCCTTTGGCGTGGGCCAAAGAAAGCTTGTCAGATTCTTGGATAATGACGCCCAAAGACGGAAAGTCTATGGAATTTGAACAGGCCTTCAAAAAACATGTGGCACGTCGAGCTGAACTCAATGATCCTCGCAGCTGGCGCGTTTATGTGCCTGTGTTAGGAGATGAGTTAGACCGTTACGTTATTCGTTCTTGCTGCTTTGGCTGGCAAGGTTTTGACGAATATCGCCAGTGGAGTGAAGATAAAGATCCCATGACCGATTGGCAAAAAAATGTCGATAAATTAGTCGATAAATATGAACACTATTTTTCGATGATGGACATGGACAATAGTAAATGGGCAGATGAGTTAACCTATAAATATGTGGGGGTAACGCACTATACGGTGAAGCAAGGTCACTGGCGCGCAATGGAAGAAGACAAAAAAATATTGAGTGAGGCGGCAAAAGTACAAAAATGGCCTTATTCATGGTCGTGGGAGTCTAGTGTTGGTGGCGCCAGCGTGCTTATGTTAGCCGTGCCTTATAAAAGTTATGCCGAGATGGAACCTCCTGAGACTGGTTTTGCCAAAATGTTGGCAATGCATTTGGGTAGCGAAGATAAAGCCAAACAGACTTTAGAACGCTGGGCATCCCATTTTGAGTCGACTCACTACGCCTTGTACGAATGGCGTGAAGATCTTTCCATGTAGGAGAATCGCAGACCCCACTCAGGTGGGGTCTTCAAAAATGAAATATGCGTTATACCCTTCATCATTATACTGCCTGTTGTATACAGATTGAGTTGATCGCATCAGTTCATTATTCTAATCCAAAAGTCTAGATTTCAAACACTTGCCATCCTTCATCACCGTTTTAGCTGACATCCAATTTATTGCCAAGTTTGAAGATATGAAATGGTTAATCGGGCTAAAGGCAAATGTTAATTCATTATCTTGCAAAATCCGTTTACTTTGCAATTCAAAATAGATTGGGCAATATCAAAGACATTGATAACGAGTCTGTAACAATAGAGCCCTGATTAAATGACCGAGCCAACGCTACAGACTGTCTCCAAAAACAACGTCTTCTTTTGAGTCTAACCACATTGGATATTGCGCCATTACCTTGCTGAACATTCGACTCTGTAAATAGTGATTAAGCCACTGGCGCAATTTGGGATAGGGAGATTGTAAATACCATTGCCGCTCTACTCGGGCAAACTGACGAATAAAAGGCATTAATGCCAAATCAGTTAAACTGGGGGTGTCAGACATTAAATATGGGTGCAGGCAAAGGCGTGACTCTAAATCAGCAAGGTATCGTTCACACTGCTGCCTAACTTTGATGAGTGACGGCTCATGGTAACGTTTAGCGCAGCGATACTGTTCTAAATGTCCCTTAAACTCATTATCAAATCGCGCAATAACAGCCAACATATCAGTAATAGCGTTCGGCGCTGCTTTATTAAGATAATCATCAGGGTCTGTTTGCGAAAATGCCCACTGCATGATGGATAGACTTTCATCAATGACGAGGTTATCTGCGGTGACTAAAACAGGGACTGTACCTTTGGGCGAAAGGTTCAGCATCTCAGCCGGTTTATTACTTAACACTAAGTCGCGCAGCTGAACTTGTTGGCCAGATGCATAAATGGCCAATCTAGCCCGCATCGCGTAGGGGCAATTTCTTAAAGAATAGAGTACAGGTAATGCCATTTTTTCGTTCATCGTCGCTCAATTCGCCGATTGGAATTATTTACTTTAACGATATTCATTAGCAAAATATACGCATAATAGCCTCACCCCCTATTAAATTTCTAACGTCACGATATAACCCTGGAACTAAATATTGACTGATCAGCACTCGACTGATCAGCAGAGCAATATCATTTCATATTAATGATGTTGGTTCGTCTGCTGAGCTTATAAAATTGACTAGACATCATTGTTCAATAAAATATGTTTTATCGTCACGAGCCCCTATCAATCTATCCAACCTTACCTCTTTTGTTTTCGTACATTGCTGCATCCGCATCTTGGATCATCTCTTCTATTGACTTATCCGTATCATGTTCAAAATGCATTACACCTGCACTGTACTCAATTTGGTATGGCTTATTTAAGGTTTCATTTACCCTTTTCACCGCGGCAGAAAATCGCGCTAACGCTAAATCAGCCTTTACCCCGTCAGAGTCACTGAGCATCGCAACAAACTCGTCTCCACCCAGCCTACCGATCACGTCACATTCACGGAATGAATCAAGCATTATGTTTGCAAACGTGGTTAAGACAAAATCGCCTTCATGGTGGCCATACTCATCATTAATGGCCTTAAATTTGTTTAGGTCAAATAATATAAATGACATTGGCACTTTATTACGTCGACACATTTTTAAACTATGATTAACCAGAGTCAAAAAACCGCGCCTATTAGAAATCAAGGTTAATTCATCCAACGTAGCAAGTTGAATAGATTCAATTTCTTGCTCAATCATAGTCCCTAAGTCTTTAAGCAACTGCTGGTCTTCTTCATTAAGGATTTTAGGTTTAGAATCAATAAGACATAAAGTACCTATATTTATTCCTTGCCTAAGATTTAAAGGATAACCGGCATAGAATCGAATGTTTGGAGCATCTGTAACAAGAGGATTGTCAAAAAAACGTTCATCTTTTGAGGCGTCTGGAATGATAAATAATCCATCTTGATTAATGGCATGTCCACAAAAGGATATATCGCGAGGCGTTTCGGAAGCATCAATTCCCTGCTTGGATTTAAACCATTGGCGATCTTCGTCAACAAAGCTAACAAGTGAAATGGATACGTTAAACATACGTTTAGCCATACGAGTAACACGATCAAAACGCTCTTCGTGCGAAGAATCAAGAATTTTTAATGCTCTCAACGCATGTAATCGCTCTGCTTCATTCTTTGGAACTTCTGGTTTAATCATAGTGATCCGCTTAATTTTGTATACTCAATTTAAGTATATCAGTAAATTCGTACGCGAATAATTATCCCAACGCATTTACATTAGGTCACTATAAATCAATAGTAAAAATTGGAAGTCCTTTTCCATAAAGTATCATGCCTCAGCATGATATGAGTCATTGTGGTTTGCTTGGGAGCACCGACAAAGTAGCTCAAGATAATCCTTTATCTACATAATGAAATCTGTACCTTTACGACCAGTGCACGTGGGTAATTTTCCAACTACCATCAACTTGCTTGACTAATACCAGGGTTTCCATGGTTATTGAATCAATACTTTTACCTTTATATTCTCCTTGTGCGTGACTGATTGCAGTCGAAATGGCGATGTCACCCGTTATGGTAACTTGATGTTCTTTAGGCGTAATCGATAAATTTTTTAAGTAAGCCATATCGGCATGCATGTGATGACTGGCGTAATCAGCAAGTGATCGTTCTACTTTGCCGCCCTCAAAAATTTGGACGTTTTCAGCTAATGATTGCCTAATAAGGGTTTCATTCCCTGTTTGTAAGGCATTATGAAACTGTTTAACGACCTTACCCGCAGCTGAATCAACACCGACAAACTCACTTTTCTCAATGGCGTGAGTTTCATCACCATGGGCAAACGTTAAGTTGCTGTTCCCTGTCGATATAAGTAATATCAAGCCCGTTAATAATATTGTTACAGGTCTATTTTTCATTATTATCTCTCTGTTAATTTATAGCGATTATCCAAGGCTAATAGGACCTAGCACGCTCGAAAGTATTGCTGTTGTGGCTAATATAATCAGGGCAACTAATGCTTCTAATCCAATCGATTTTTGTAGCTTTCGTTTGGCGAGTGGTGCTGTAAAAATAGTTAAATTCGGCACTAAAATAAATTTATGCCAAGCCGCAATAAGCAAAATTATAGCGACTAAACTTAGCTTGATGGTGACCGCTATACCATAATCTGAACTGAGTAATTCAGTGGGACTATCAAACAACATCCACACCATTCCCATGCCTGAAAGCAACACTAGAATGACAATCCCTATGCCTATACGACCAAATGTATCCATGACATTTTGTATGACAATGTTGTCATCGATATTGCATAGTTTCCATAACGGATAGAAGGCGCCTATCCAACTGCCAATGATCAATACGTGTATCAGTATTAAGCCTTGAGCAACCAATCCCAGTTCGGTACTGTGTCCAATAAAAGTAAACGTAACGGCAATTAACAGGCTGCTGATGATAGATATTGCAACCGAAAAATGCCTAGTATTATTGTTTTTACTCAACATCGTGTAGCTTGCTAATAGCATTAAACCAAAACCAATTAAACGCCAAAAGACTGTTTTACCTACTTGAGTTGGCCATAGGAAAGCATGCATCTGCGCATCAAACATCCCCATCAATCCAGTTTCAGCAAAAGACCCTACTTGAGCAAAATAATTTACACTAACGGCAATCAATCCAAAAACGGCACCTAAGCCAATATATTTTGCAACGCTAAATCTGAGATTGGGTTGAGCCTTAATGAGATATTGCATCAATGTGCCGCCAATAACGGCGGCAACACTAAGATATATAACCCATTTTGACATCAATACCGATATTTCAAATACGGTTAATATCATGATTTACGTATCCAATTATTGATGTTCAGTATGCTCTTTTGTGTCGTGATCCATCGACATAGGTGTTGCACTGTGAGTGTTCATGCCAGCATTGTGCAGCATAAAGCTCATGTTGCCTTTCATCTTATGGCCATCGTCACCCATGATCATCCAATTTACCGTATAGTTAGTTGCGCTCAATGCTGGTAGGGCGAATGAAAACGTCTCTTGGCTGGTCGCGCTTGATGGTAATGTTAGTGGTATGCTTTGCTGCTTTTCATCTTGCATTGTCAACTTGACCAAACGCACGGGAGCAGTAAAGGTCAGTTCAAGTGTTGTTGGGGCCTGACTCACCATGGCTCCGTTAGCGGGCACAGAATCGCTCAACCCGACATGAGCCAATGCGGATCCGCTCAAAAATAGACCGGTTGCAACTAAAGCGCTGTTAAATAACTTCATAATATTTCCTTTTGTGTTTTAACTATCGAAAAACGTACTTAAATAATGGCTTAAAACCAAGCTTTAAACCCAATAACCAACTGTGTTTCTTGTGTATCTTCCCCTTCATTTCGGGCGTAATCTGCTGTATTTCCAAACTTTTTGCGCCAATCGACACCAATATATGGAGCAAATTCTCGAATTATTTCGTATCTCAGCCGTAGCCCTGCGCTCACGTCTGATACGCCAGAACCGATCCCAAGCTCTGCGTCATTTTTAGCAAATAAGTTCACTTCAATTTCTGGACTGAGTATCAGTTGTTGAGTAATTAACAGTTCATATTCTGCACTCAAGCGCATGGCCGTACGGCCTTCTTCACTAACAAACAAGGCAGCATCAATATCAAAAAAATACGGCGCTAAACCTTGAACACCAATGACGGCCCAATTACGGGTAGGCGATGGTTTAATATCGGTTTTAACACCTAGCTGTATATCCCAATATGGCGCAATAGGCCGACTGTAAAGGGCTTGAATTTCAAGGTCTTGTTCGTCACTATTTAAATATTCGCCTTCGGTTTTTAGCCACAGTTTATTTAAGTCGTAACCTAGCCAAGCTTGTGCAGAAAATTGTGTTGCCTCTTGTGGATCAACCCCTCTCTCAAGTTGGTCAAGCATCACTTTGGCTAATAAGGGATCATCATTACCACCTGCATATACAAATGAACTGGCGAATGTGCTACTAAGGCTCAATAGCCCAAAGACAATTAAATTAACTTTATTCATATTTATACCCCCTATTTAACGACCACTCTTCTGAACATGCCTGGCATGTGGAATAACAAATGACAGTGGTATGCCCATTGCCCTATCGCATCCGCTGTAACTAAGTAACTAATTTTAGAGCCTGGCTGAACTAATATAGTGTGTTTACGTGGGATGAAATCAGGATCGCCAGTCTCTAACTCACTCCACATACCATGTAGGTGAATAGGATGAGTCATCATAGTGTCGTTAACTAAAGTGATCCGCAGTCTTTCACCGTATTCAAACTCTAATGGCGCGGCGTCCATAAACTTCACCCCATTAACGGACCACATATAACGGTTCATATTGCCAGTTAAATGCAGTTGAATTTCACGACTGGGTTGGCGCTTGTCGTAAGTAGGATGTAAGCCTTTAATATCGGCGTAGGTTAATACTTTGCGGTTTAACTGCTGTTTATGGTCACGTAATCCAATGCCGGGATCCTGTAAGCCACTTTGAGGCGCATCGGCTCGCATATCCACTTGTGGACCAAATTCGGTATCAATGTGTTTAATTTCATTGTTACTGCCAAAGCCAGCAAGTCCTAAGTCTGACAAGGCTGTTTTGCCAGCGCCCATGGCCATTTTGCTATGATCCATGCCTTGCATATCACCTGCATCCTTTGCCATCTTGCTGTGATCCATGCCTTGCGTATCACCCGCATCCTTTGCCATCTTGCTGTGATCCATGCCTTGCATATCACCCGCATCCATGCCCATTTTGCTGTGATCCATGGCTTGCATATCCCCTGCTTCCATGGCCATCTTGCTGTGATCCATGCCTTGCATATCACCTGCATCCATGGCCATCTCGCTGTGATCCATGCCTTGCATATCACCCGCATCCATGGCCATTTTGCTATGATCCATACCACTCATATCCATGCCCATATCACTATGTCCAAGTATTGGTGCAGGGTCCATTTTGGGGATAGAGGCATATAGACTGGGGTTTGAGGTGAGATTACCTATAGTAAAGCCTGTTCGATCAATACTTTGAGCGAAAATACAGTAGGCATTATCGACCTCTGGTTCAACTACCACATCATAGGTTTCGGCGACGCCAATTCGAAATTCATCCACAGAAACAGGCTGAATGTTCTGACCATCACTGGCGACAACCGTCATTTTAATACCCGGTATACGCACATCAAATATGGTCATCGCAGCACTATTAATAAAGCGTAATCGAACCTTTTCGCCTTGTTGAAACAACGCTTGCCAGCCTTGTTCTGGAGGATTTCCGTTCATTAGGTAGGTATAAGTTGAACCGGTAACATCAGAAATATCTCGGTCACTCATACGCGCAGTATTCCACATTGAACGTGCGTTCCAGGTATTGGCTAAACCATTTTTATTAACGTCAGAGAAAAAATCCATTACCGTACGTTCACGATAATTATAATAATCAGCTTGTTTTTTTAATTTGGCATAAATGTTTTCAGGTTCTTCATCTGACCAATCAGACAGCATCACCACATATTCACGGTCATATATGACCGGATCGGGTGTGGCAGGATCGATCACTATGGCACCGTATAAACCCGTTTGTTCTTGGTATCCTGAATGACTGTGATACCAATATGTGCCGCTTTGGTGAACGGTAAATTGATATTCGAATGTTTCACCCGGTTTAATACCATCAAAACTAAAACCTGGGACACCGTCCATTTCGGTAGGTAAAATAATACCGTGCCAGTGAATAGAGCTATCATGGTCCAGATTATTCTTCACTCTTAATGTGACCGTCTCGCCTTCTTTCCAACGCAATAACGGAGCCGGTAGTAATTGATTTACCACCGTGGCACGAGCAGATTTTCCGGTAAAATTAACCATTTTATAGTCAATTGATAAGTCGAACACTTTGCCAGAGAGTTGAGTCAAAGATTGGCTCAACGCATTGGCAAAGGCATTTTTAGCAAAAGGGATCGACATCAAGGCCAGCATGGCGGAAGCCCCAAACACAAACCGACGTCGGCTATTGTTAGGTTCATTATCTATGGTTTGAATAATTGGCTTTATCATATATTGAGATTTCATTTTACAGACTCCTCAAGAGTATTCACTTGGGCGTAAACTTGGCTACTGCCATCGGTTTTCATCAGTAAAACGTGGTATGGCATAAATTTATCTTGGTACTCCATACCAGGACTACCCACAGGCATAGCCGGCACGGTTAGGCCGATAGCATCTTTAGGTGGTGTTGCCAAAAAACGACTAATAAATTTTGCCGGAATATGGCCTTCAAACACATAACCTTGAGATGACACTGCGGTATGACAAGATTGCATAGATGTAGGAATACCCTTTGATTGTTTAAACTCATAAAGGTTGTCAATATTGTGGGCGTTAACACTAAATCCGCGCTCACTAATATGAGTCAGCCATTTCTCACAGCAGCCACAATTGGCATCTTTATAGACAGTGAGTAATGGGGCTGTGGTGTCGAGTTCCGCTGCTTGGACAGATAACGTTAATCCCATTATTTGCATCATAAGAATAGATCCAATAACACGATAAAACACGACTAAGTTGTGATGTGTAGCAGACATAATATTGCCTCCAAATCAAATTTCGTAACATTGAACAACACGGTTCAATGTTAGTTTGTTAACCGATAATAGTTAAACAAATAGAAAACACATGATTGGTTAGGACAGTTAGCAATAAAAAGATATAACTGTGCCTATGTTAGGCAAATATAGGAGGACGATATAAAGAAGATCGATACTGAGGCATAAGTGCTGAGGTAAACATAGCAGTAGAATTGAATAAGTTGACGTATGATTTAAGGGTTGGCATTGCCATCGTTAAACCAACAGATAAGCATGAACCGACAGTGCAATGACAAGCTTGGGCGCAGCAATCATCAACAGCATTATCACCTGTCATAGCCACTTGCATACTCACATCGTGGCATGGATTGCCATTATCTACAGGCATATTCGAAGAAGTCATTGAGCTCATTGGCATATTACCTGGCACAATCACAGACGCAAAAGTCTGACCGACAAACGTCAGTAAGACAAACATCATGATTAAGCGGGCTTTATGCAAAATAGATTCTCCAATTACTTTGTATTGATCATAGTGAAAAGTGCTAGCTTAAGCAATGTAAACTTATTCAATATAATCATTAAAATCGTTACAAACACAATATACCGACATTAGTTTAATATCAATTTAATCAATAATTTATATTACGATGAGTATAACAAAAAAATATCCTTGCTTATGGCTTAATTGATGACGACGCCATAAAAAAACACAACAGTAACAATTAATAGAGTCAGTATTATTGCACTAACCATTCAGCCCACCATTGCTGCGGCAATTCTGCTCATCACCTAACAAGGACCGGCATCGTGAGCTTGAGTAACATTTTGCAAGGCTCAGATAAATAGCATGAAAGAGTGGCTGGATAGCCGATAGCCAAAGCTATATTGGCGTCTGGCCAGTCCTTATATGATCTGCTCAAGAGACCGACATTCATCTATTTCCCTTACCCTTATTATTTTTATAGCCAAATAAACTCAACGTATTTTAAAATTCACTTGGGTATAACGTAAATAAATGACCCGCCTATAAAATATTGTAGACGGGTATTGACTGTTATTTATTAGTATCTAACCAAATGGGGGTTAACCCCCCACCTACACTAGTCTGCTTTTTTTAATCCTGAAGCACGCCACAAGAAAAATAACGCGGGCAGTATTAACAAGGTTAAAATTACCGAACTTACCATGCCGCCCACCATAGGAGCAGCGATACGACTCATTACCTTAGAACCAGTGCCTGTACCATATAAAATCGGTAGTAAGCCGGCAATAATGGCCGCCGCGGTCATCATAATAGGGCGAATACGCAAAGCTGCACCCTCTAATACCGCTTTAAAGACATCATCACGATTAGTAGATAACCCTTTTTCCTGGTGATCTTTTAACATCTCTCGGTACGAAAGATTTAGGTAAACTAACATAATTACCCCGATCTCAACCGTGACCCCCGCCAGGGCGATAAAACCAACACTGACTGCCACCGAAAAATTATAACCTTCAATGTACATTAACCAAACACTGCCGATCATTGCCATTGGCAAAGTACCCATAATCATCAATACTTCAATTACATTTCGGAAATTTAAGTAAAGCAAGAAAACGATAAGCGCTAAGGTTAACGGTACTACATACATTAATTTCGCTTTTGCACGTTGCATATATTCATATTGACCCGCCCATTTGATTGAGTAACCTGCTGGCAATACTAATTTTTCATTAACCACTTTTTGTGCATTTTCAACATAAGTCCCGATATCAATGCCTTCAATGTCAACATACGACCAACCATTTAAACGAGCATTTTCAGTTTTAATGGCTGGAGGGCCATCTTCAACATAGACGTTGGCAACATCACCTAGCGGAATTCGTTGACCATTGGGTGTGACTATCGGCATTGCGGCTAATTTTTCAGGTGAATTACGGTAATCTTGCGGATAACGTAGGTTAATGGGATATCGCTCTAATCCTTCAACGGTCTGAGATATATTCATGCCGCCAATAGCGGTTGCAACAACTTGCTGAATATCAGCAATATTTAAACCGTAACGCGCTGCTTTTTCTCGTTGGATATCAACTTTTACATAACGACCACCCGAAACACGCTCAGAATAAACCGAGGCAGTACCAGGAACCTTTGCTAAAATTTCTTCAAGCTGTTTACCTATGCCTTGAATAACATTTAAATCAGCGCCAGCCACTTTAATACCCACGGGGGTTTTAATACCCGTTGCTAACATATCGATACGAGTTTTAATCGGCATCACCCAAGCATTGGTTAACCCTGGCAATTTAACTAAAGCATCAAACTCTTTGATCAATTTTGCTGTCGTCATGCCTTCTCGCCACGCCTCATGCGGCTTTAATTGGATAAAGGTTTCGATCATAGTAAGAGGTGCCGGGTCTGTTGCCGTTTCGGCACGACCAATTTTACCAAATACGGTTTTAACTTCGGGTACTGTTTTAATCAACTTATCGGTTTGCTGTAGTAACTGCCGTGCTTGACCAATAGATAATGATGGATAGGTGGTTGGCATATACATTATATCACCTTCATCTAATGGAGGGATAAATTCACTGCCAATTTTATCAAGCGGATACGCACCAACACCCAGTAATAACAGCGCAATAAATATGGCTGTTTTAGGGAAATTCAAAACGGTTTTTAATGCCGGCATATAAATGGCAGTCAAGAATCTATTTATCGGATTTTTATGCTCAGGTAACACTTTACCGCGAATAAAGTAACCCATTAATACTGGCACTAAAGTAATAGCTAAAATCGCTGAAGCCGCCATCGCATACGTTTTAGTAAAGGCTAATGGAGCAAACATTTTACCTTCTTGTGCTTCTAAGGTAAATATTGGCATAAAACTGACTGTGATAATCAACAAACTGAAAAATAATGCGGGCCCAACTTCCGCAGCCGAATCTGCCACAATTTGCCATCGGTTTTGTTTAGTGAGCGGTGTTCGTTCCATATGTTTATGCATATTTTCTATCATTACAATAGCACCATCAACCATCGCACCGATCGCAATGGCAATACCCCCTAATGACATAATATTGGCGTTCAATCCTTGGGCATGCATAACAATAAAGGCCATTAAAATACCGATAGGTAAACTAACAATGGCCACTAATGCTGAGCGCACATGAAATAAAAACACCATACAAACCAGTGCAACTACTGCAAATTCTTCCAGTAATTTAAAACCTAAATTATTAACTGCACGTTCGATCAATGAAGAACGATCATACACGGGGACAATTTCGACCCCTTCAGGCAAACCATTTTTTAATTTCTCAAGCTTTGCTTTAACACGGTTGATAACATCTTGTGCATTTTCGCCAA
Source organism: Shewanella sp. Actino-trap-3 (assembly GCF_002836275.1). Classification (NCBI taxonomy): domain Bacteria; kingdom Pseudomonadati; phylum Pseudomonadota; class Gammaproteobacteria; order Alteromonadales; family Shewanellaceae; genus Shewanella; species Shewanella sp. Actino-trap-3. Next base: position 995,327 of record NZ_PJCE01000001.1, read on the forward strand.
AACGCATGACCACAATGCCGCCAACGACTTCGCCTTCACCATTAAGTTCGGCAATACCACGGCGCATTTGTGGACCAGTACCAATGTCTGCCACATCTTTGAGCAATATTGGCGTGCCATCATCGTTAACACCTAAGGGAATACTCTCTAAATCTTTAACACTTTCAATATAACCGGTAGCGCGCAGCATATATTCAGCTTCTGCCATTTCAATTACCGAAGCACCAATTTCTTGGTTACCACGTTTAATAGCTTTTTGAATATGAGAAAGCGAAAAACCAAAGGCACGTAATTTATCCGGATTAACTTGTACTTGGTATTGCTTAACCATACCGCCAAGAGTACTAACTTCAGAAACACCCGCTACCGTTTGTAGTTCATACTTTAAAAACCAGTCTTGTAAAGAGCGTAATTGGCTTAAATCATGTTTACCTGTTCTATCCACTAGCGAGTATAAATAAACCCAACCTACACCGGTGGCATCAGGTCCTAGTTGTGGACGAGCCGCCGCCGGTAAATCTGGCGCTACTTGGCTTAAATATTCAAGCACCCGAGAACGCGCCCAATACATATCGGTATCATCATCAAAAATAACATACACATATGAGTCACCAAAGAATGAATAACCCCGAACCGTTTCCGCACCCGGCACCGACAACATTGCCGTTGTTAACGGATAAGTGACTTGATCTTCTACCACTTGTGGCGCTTGGCCTGGAAAAGATGTTTTGACAATAACTTGCACAGCGGATAAATCCGGTAAGGCATCTATCGGGGTGTTTTTGACTGAATATATGCCAAACCCCATAATGACCAATGTGCCTAGCATCACAAAAAATCTATTTACAATAGACCAGCGAATAATATTAGCTATCATTATTGACCCTCGCCTTGTTCGTTAACTGAACCTTCAGGTGCCGCCATTGCCATGGCGCTAACAATAACAAAGTCACCCTCTCGAATTTCAAAGGTAAACATCACGTAAGCACCTTCGGTAAATAACGTCATATCGACATCTTCACTGACAATATAATCAACATTAGCGGCAGGACGATCCCAATCGACAATAGCTTCTCGGTCAACATTCACCATTCGGTGTGCAACCATGACTGATTTAACGGTACCGTTAACCATGGCTGAAGGTATCTGTTTTTTCATATCCTTACCGGCCATTGAGCTATGATCCATATCTGCCATTGAGCCATGATCCATACCTTCCATTGAGCCATGATCCGTACCTTCCATGTCCATACCAGTCATGTCCTTACCAGCCATGTCCTTACCAGCCATGTCCTTACCAGCCATGTCCATACTAGCCTTGCTAGCTTGTTCATGGTTCATACGCTTAAAGTCAGAGGTTTTGCTTGATTCTGAATCGAGTAAGAATTGTGCAGAGGTAACCACTTTTTCACCGGCGGCTAAGCCTGATAATATTTCCACATTATCTCTATCAAAACGGCCAACGTTAACTTCAATGGCTTTAAAGCTACCTTGACCTAGTGCTAATACCACCCGATCTTGGTGGCCAGTTCGCACTAAGGCTTCTTTGGGAATTAACAGCGCACTTTCATCACCCGAGGTGTGCAGACTAATTTGTGCAAACATATCGGGTTTAAAGTCGCCATTTTTATTGTCTACACGGATCCTTACTTTCATTGTGCGTGTTTTAGGGTCTAAGGTTGGGTAAATATAATCGACATTAAGGTTATATTCTTTACTCGGCAAATAATCTAACGTCATGGTTACAGGAGTACCGATTTTTATTTGTCCGGCTTGGCGCTCAAACACTTCCGCTTCAACCCATACCTCAGCTAAATCGCCAATCGACATCATAGTTGAGCCTGGTTGGATAAAGAAACCTTCACGAATTTTTAAGTTTTTCACGACACCCTGTTGTGGCGCATAAAACGTAATATTCTGTTGAACTTTTTTGGTTTTCTTTAATTGAATAATGGCTGATTTCGGGATCTGTAACGAAACTAAACGATTTTCCGCGGCGGTGATCAAACGTTGATTGCTGCGATCTAATGCCAATAATAATTCTTCTTGGGCATTTACTAATTCAGGCGAATAAATATCATATAGAGGTTGACCTTTTTTAACTGGGTCACCAATTGCTTTAACGTAAAGTTTTTCAACCCAGCCCTCTACTCGCGGGTGAATATGGACTAAAGCATCTTGATCCCAGGCAACATAACCCACAGTATCGATTTGCATATGCAATGGTTGGTATGCTGCATTGACGGTACGAACCCCTAAGTTATTAATAACATCAGGGGAAATACGAATGGTGCCTTTTCCTTCATCAGGGCCAGCACCAGTATTGCCATAATAAGGGATCAACTCCATACCCATTGGCGACTTACCCGGTTTATCACTTTTATAATCAGCATCCATTGGCGCGACCCAATACAAAGGTTTTTTCTTCGCAGGTTCACTACTTTCGCCCCCCGCAGAACTAGCCTGATCCGATGGCGCAAATGCAGTATAGGCACCTAATGTTACAACAGCACCAATTACGGCACCGATCACTACACCCTTCATTTGGGATTTATTGCTTGAACTCATGTCTTTCTCCGTATTTGGCAATTTATCGGGTCGCTTTATTTGCACCAATAAATAAATAATTTAATTCCAATAGAATTTTTTGTTGTGCTACATCTAAGGTTAAAATTCTAATTTCAGCATTGAGTACTTCGATATGAGCTCGAACAACCTCAGCAAAATCACCGTCATCATTGGTATAAGCGGTTAAAGAAGCTTCTGCTTGTTCATACATTTGTGGTAATAATTTTTCTCGATAAAGCCGTTGTTGATCATTAAGTCGTAACAAACGTCCTTTGGCCGTTGAATAGTTACTAAGCAACTGACGAAGTAATAATAGCTTTTCAGTTTTTATCGATTCAGTTTGTGATATTGCTGACTTAACATCTTGATCTTGCTTGTTTTGCGTAAAAAATGGTAAGTCAAAAGTTAACCCTACAGACATTAAATCAGCACGACTATTACCAGTAGGATCATCACCGCGAGAACCAAAGCCTGCGTTAACACCCCATTCAGGTTTGTATTTCTGTTTCGCTAACGCAATGCCTGTTTTAGTCGCTTCAATTCTTTTATTTAAAGCGACAACCGCAGGGTGCTGAGCAAAGTGGCTTATTAATTGTTCAGGCTTGTGCCATTTATCAGCATAAACTAGCTCACTCTGTTGCAAATCCATTTGTGGTATCTGTTTGCCGAAATTAATGTCGTGCAGTGCTAAATTAGTCGATAGTGAATCATCAAGCCCTGATAAATAATCAGTTAACCATTGAGACAATTGTCCTTCAAATTTATTTTTCTCTTGTGCTAACACATCCAAACGAGCATCTAGATTAGTCAATTCTAACTGCGCACGAACAATGTCGGTTTGTCGGGTTCGCCCTAAAGCAGCTGAATAACTCGCCTCTGTAATGTCGACTAATTGTAAAAATAACGAACGATCTTTTTCAATTAAGGCAACACTTTGTTGTACACGATAAGCATCAAGCCATAATTGCCCCACGGTTAACGCAACTTGCGCTTCTCGGTTTTCTCGTTGAAAGGGATACCCTTGGCTTTTGATCTTTAATTGACGACTGGTGAGTTCCAGTGTGTCACCTCGAGGGATCACTTGGCTAATACCGACTTTAAATTGCGTCATACCTTCTTGATTAAAATTAAAACTATCGGTAGGCATATTAACCAAACCAACAGAAACTTTTGGATCAGGCAATGTATCAGCAGCAATACTTAAAGATTCAATAGCATTTTGTTGGTGGCGATTTCCTTTTAACCAAGGGTCGTTCTTTTGCGCAACGCTAATCGCTTGCTCAAAAGAAAGTATTTCAGTTTTTTGAGATGACGGCTCTGCAAAAACAGTCAAGCTACTCATGGTTAATAGCCCTAAGCCAACCATTACCCACTCTTTGCTATGGTTTTTACTTTTAATCACTGGTATTGCTCCTTACTTGAATTGACCGTAAATTTATACTCACTGACACAGTTTCTTACTTTAATTGTCAGCAACATAAACTTCGCTAGCACCATCATTTTTAAGTAATAAAACTTGATATGGCCTACATTTATCGCCAATGTCCATTGCTGACGTTGCCATTGGCATTGCGGAAACTGACAAGCCAAACACAGGGTCAGCATGTGCTTGTTGCAAAATTTGCTGGATAAACTTTGCCGGGACATATGCATAAAAAACAGAGTTATATTTTGAAATAGCGTTACAACAAGAGCGATAACGAAGTTCAATCCCTTTTTTATTTTTAATAGCGGTAACAGAATTGCTATGAAAAAATTTGGGGCGTAAATGCCACCCAGCCTTTTGGAAATTAAAGACCTAAAGCCTCCAAATTAGTTACCTATACTCGAAATTAATTCGAAAAAAGGTAATATCTCGTTAATTTATTTTAAAAAAATAACGGAATTGGAAAGATGATCGAAAATTGATCAAACCATTCCTAGCTAACTAATAATTATAGGAGGGCGATATAAAGAAACGTTGAATTGCGGGATGGTATGTTGAGTCAAACTAGGTATAAAACGACTCACATTTGAGAGCGTTACTGATTGAATTGTCATTATTTCTAGCGCAATTGAAAAGCAACTACCCATAGGACAGTCACATTGATTATCGCAACAATCAAAAGTATCACTGGTTGTTTTGTTAACTAAATCAGTGTCAGACATTAATTGATGATGACAAGTGTTAGTCGCAGTAGTACTGGTATCGGTCGTAATGACATTAGATTGACTTAGCATTGAGTTCATATCAGAGGGGCATGGCAAAGTCACAGACGCAAAAGCTTGGCTGACAAATGTCATCAAGATAAAGATTACTGTGATAAATCGCTTACCAACCAAAATATAACTCCAATATTACTGATAATAATTTAAACTCAACTAGCGTAAATCATCTTAGTTAATTGTAATGAATTTTAACGTTAAACAACCTGACCTAGGTCACATTTATAAGTAACAAATCAAGTAGAAATGACTTATATATGCAATGTAAACGTTTGATATTAAATACATCTATAGTTTCTTTCCATAGCCGAATGCATGTTTATTCATCGACTGGGGTGCCAACCGGTAATTTACAGCATAAAACGCATCTATAAAGATCTCACCTCAGTTTGACTGTAGACCTTGGCGGTGGTTTATGCCAGCTCGACAGCCAATTTATAAGGTCGACGAGACCCCTTGACTACCAACCGCCTCAGTGATGGGCATACGGCTAAAATCAACTAGATATAAGTGACTGGTTTTGTTGTTTTCATCATTACAACACCTTCTCCTAAGGGATTAATGTCGGCTCCATATGATTATTCAACGACCAACACCCCTTTATACATTTGCATCTGACAATGAAACGGATACTCGCCCTTTTCCAGTGCAGGTAATGCTATCGTCGTCGGTTTATCCAACGCCAAATCCTGACTAATCTCTAAGTCGGGTAACAATACCGTGGCTGAACACCCCGATTTATCTTGGCGTAAAAAGGTTATTTCAGTCGGTGTATTGGCGGCAATATTAATTCTTGCTGGCGAATACACACCATCTTTAACCAGAATCGATGTGGTGGCATCAACGCTGGCTTCATTTGACGGTTTGTATAACCAAAACCACCAAACAATGAAACCGATTAGCGCGAGACAAAGTAAATTAATAATCATATTGGGCCTCTTAGTGTTCTTTAGCTTTAAATAAACGTAATCGATTCGCGTTACTCACTACGGTAAGCGATGAGAAAGCCATGGCAGCACCTGCAATCACTGGATTTAACAAAATACCAAATACCGGATAAAGCACTCCTGCCGCTAAGGGAATACCCGCAGCGTTATAAATAAATGCCCCAAACAAGTTTTGTTTAATGTTGCGCAGCGTTGCTTTACTAATAGCAATGGCATCGGCTAATCCATGAAGTGAACCGCGCATTAAGGTGATATCGGCACTTTCTATCGCAACATCGGTGCCCGTACCAATCGCGAACCCAACATCGGCTAACGCCAACGCTGGCGCGTCGTTAATCCCATCACCTGTCATACCAACCACTTCATTGTGACGTTGAAGTTCGGCCACTTTATTGGCTTTATCTTCAGGCATCACTTCGGCGAAAAAGTCATCAATACCCACTTTTTTAGCCACTGCAGCTGCGGTCGCTTTATTATCACCAGTTAACATAATCACTTTAATGCCATTACGTTTCAGTCTCGCGATAGCAGCCACCGAATCGGGTTTTATGGGATCTGATACGGCTATAATGGCAAGCAGCTGCCCTGCGAGCGCCAAATACATAGGTGTTTTAGCCTCTTCTGCTAATACTTGGGCCTTAGCTTCATTAAAACCAATATCAATATTTTTGTCTTGCATCAGTTTTTGATTACCAAACAGTAATATTTCCCCATCCACCGTGGCTTCAACACCTTTACCCGAAATGGCATTAAAGTGCTCTGTTTTAGTCATTTCAATTGCTCTGGCATTGGCACTTTCAACAATGGCTTGCGCTAGTGGGTGTTCTGAGTGACTTTCAATCCCAGCAGCCAATGATAATACCTGCTCTTCGCTGTCGGTATTGACGAGAATAATATCGGTGACTTGGGGTTTACCTTCGGTAATGGTGCCCGTTTTATCTAAAATCATTGCAGTGATTTTTGACGCTGTTTGCAATGCTTCACCGTTACGAATAAGCACGCCCGATTCAGCGGCCTTACCCACGCCTACCATGACAGACATTGGCGTGGCTAGCCCTAACGCGCAAGGACAAGCAATAATTAATACCGTTGTTGCGGAAACAATTGCAAATACGGTCGATGGCTCTGGTCCAAAGTTAAACCACACCATGGCACTAACAATGGCGATGATCATAATGGCTGGCACAAAGTAAGCCGATATCACATCAGCCAAACGGCCAATAGGTGGTTTAGAGTTTTGTGCGCGCTTGACCATATTGATGATTTGCGCCAATGCCGTATCTTTACCGACTCGAGTGGCTTTAAATATGATTGAGCCTGACTTATTTAAGGTACCAGTGACGACATTGTCATCAACTCTTTTTTCAACGGGCATTGGTTCACCGGTTAACATTGACTCATCAATGGTACTTTTACCGTCAATAACCACACCATCAACTGGAATTTTTTCGCCTGGACGTACTCTAACGTGATCGTTGAGTAATACATTGGCAATATCGATATCGACATCTTTTCCATCTCGGATAACTCTAGCTGTTTTGGCTTGCAGGCCAATAAGACGCTTAATGGCTTCAGAGGTTTTACCGCGCGCTTTAACTTCTAGCGCCAAGCCTAAATTAATTAAACCAATAATCATTGCGGTAGCTTCAAAGTAAACATGCCTTGCCATCTCGGGGAACCATTCAGGAAATCCAACAATAAGCATTGAATATATCCAAGCCGTACCCGTACCTAATGCAATAAGGGTATCCATATTAGCGTTATGGTTTAAAAATGATTTCCATGCGCCGATATAAAAATGCCTACCAGATATCAGCATAATGGCCAGAGTAACCACACCGACCAGTCCCCACACCACTTGCTCAGATAGGGTTGATACCGTCATTTTACCGATGAAAAGTCCGTAAATCATCAGTGGAATACCAACAGATAACGCAATAATGGTATGGCGCAATAAACTTTTATAATAGTGTAAATCGGCCTGTTCTTTTTCATCCATGGCATCTTCTGCTGAATCAGCCTGTATTTGTGTCGCGTTGTAACCGGCACTTTCTACCGCTTTTATAATCAACTCAGCAGAAGCTTGACCAGTAACAAGTACCGTTCTGTCGGCAAAATTCATGTCTGCCGAATCAACACCGTCCACGGCTTTAATCGCTTTTTCAATTTTGCCAACACAACTGGCGCAACCGGCGCCGAGGATATTGAGTTGCATAGGCGAGTTTGTTTTTTGATTCATTACTTAACCTCCTTTGACGTTAATTTCATCTTGTCCTGCTGAGTAGCGGTTACTGTGGTGCTTTCCGCTTGATTTGTCGCCTCAATTAAATTACAAACCATATTTCCTGTGGGCAAGTTGTCTGGCATGGTTGACCATTCTTCAACGGCCTCTGAAAGCCTAGTTCTTAATTTGACCATTTCATTAAATTGTTTTTCTGTTTCAGCCAATTTTTGTTTTACTAGCGCTCGTACAAGTTGACATGCACTTTCGCCATGATCGGTCTTGGAAAAAATCACTTTGATTTCTTCAACGGAAAAGCCAAGCGTGCGAGCACTTAAGATAAATTGCATTCGAGACTTATTTTTATGGTCATATATTTTATAACCATTAACAGGAGATTTATTTGGATTAAGTAATCCGACACGAGTGTAAAAGCGCACTGTGTCGGCGGTGATACCTAATTCATTAGCAAGTTGATTCACTTTCATACTGCCTCCTAAAGTAAACGTTAATCGTTACGATAGTTTGACTATAAACCTATGTCTTACACACAGGTCAAGCAGGTTTTGAATATTAAAATAATAGGGCACATTTTGAGTGCCCTATTATTTAACGGTTACTGCTGCATCATTTTACTATGTTGTTTCATGATGATAGCCATTAACTCTTCGTGATTAACTAACTTGACGGTTTCACCTTTTATATTGGCGCGATCTAATGTTATCAGGGGTGATTTGATAAAGTTCTTTGCACTGGTGGAGGACAGAACCTCTTTTGTTTTCACTTGAATATCTTCATCTTTAGCCAGATTATAGATCCAATATAGTGCATCTGATTTAATGATATCAGTATCATCTACCCCAGGTCTGAACACGTCATAATACTGTATTTGAATTAAATGTTGACCAGGTGAAATGTCAATTTGGCTTTTGTTTTGTACGGTTTTACCATCGACCGCAGTAAAAATTAAATTGTCAGGTAATGAGATAGTTGCAGCCATTGATACTGAGCTGACGATAGAGAGAAGTGAAATAGCAATAAATTTTTTCATGATGAACTCCGTTAAGTGTTGATGCTGTTAATTACAGCAACAAAAATCTTTATAAATTAATGTGGGTGACTAATTTGAATAAAGAATTACGCTATCGGAGGTGGATTTTGGCTTGTTAGAGTGGTAGGTGTTGATACCCATAAAGCTAGGCTAACTTTGGCGCCAGTTAACCGTATAGCGGTAAACTCTTCGCCCGAAAACAACATAAAAGCATGAGCTATGGCATGACAATGACTAATGCATTGACTTATATTGTCTGAACAACAGTTATCGTTGTGATCGTAATTGTCACAGTCGATGTCTATCATGGTTGATGGGTGCAGATTGCTCGATTGCGAGCCTGACATAGTCATTTCAGTAGACATAGTCATTTCGTTAGTCATTTCGTTAGTCATTCCGTTAGACATAGCATAGCTAGGCATAAACAGTTGCCCTACTAGTGATAATATAATCGCTATATTTAACAAAATTTTTAGCATACATGATGTCCACTAAACTAAGAGGCACTTAGTATAACAATGTTGTAGTTAAATTTATACGACTGATGCAACACTTATCAATAATATGATGCCTAGTTATTGATAACGTTACGAGTAAGTTACTGGATCTAAGCTTGCTGAACTTCTGCTAATATCCAGTTACTTAGGAAAATATGTGGTATCTACAACCCAAATTAAGCATTCCGCTTCGCTCGCAATCGTAAGATCTTGTAGACACGTTAACCTACTGTCAGCAACCGTCAGCGGCACAATGGAGACTCTCAATTTTACTGTAGAGGACACTGTGGGACACAAAACGACTTCGCCTTTGAGTTCAAGAGGCAATACCGTTGTGCTAGCTATCATCTTGTTAACAACACTCAAGTTTCGCTATAAGTTACCCTAGATTTTTTAATGTAAAGCCATCCCAAGGTTGGATGGCTTTTTTTACGTCACTCAAACTTTAGTCGTGTCGCAGTTAATTCATCATCCAAAAGAGGTTTTTGTGTTCGGTTTGCAGACTTATAGTCAATACTCTAGCTAATAAAGCGACGTTTAATCTTTTACAACAGTTTAAAACCTCATAGATAGACAAGGATTTTATTTACGTTCTGGGGATTATGACTTCGGCCAGACTTTCATATATGGCATAGGGTTTAGCGTTACATTTTAGGTCGAAAATTAGTCAACACACCTCAGCAGAGCTATAGTTAAATGACGTTCATATGTTCACGGAGTCGTTATGAAAATTTATCAGACAATGATGATGGTATCTTCGGTTGTGTTGCTTGGTGCTTGCGGCGGTGGAGGTGATAGTGCCGTGACGCCGCCTGTGCAGGTATTGCCTCAGGGACAGTTCTCTCTCGCTATTTCCGACTCACCTATGGCTGGCGTTACCCATGTTGGGATGGTCATGGGGGAACTGGTCATGACCGATGCTGCGGGTGTCATCCATAGACATGACTTACAGAATATGGCATTTAATCTACTCGATTTCCAGGGGATTAATAGTCATCTTATGTTAGAGAGCATCGACTTGCCCCAAGGGCAGTATCATGATGCCTATGTCACTACCCAGCAGGGCGATGGCAATGACGGCAGCTATGTTGACGATGGTCAGGGTCGCCACGGTTTGCATGTTACCAATGGACAGCTGCCCGTTTCAAATTTTGAGATAGTCGCTGACCAGCATCTTGCTATCACCATGGAAATTGATTTGTATCGCGGCCTGTCTCAGGAGCAAGGACGATACAATTTAAGCACCCAAGCCATGTGGTCTATCAATAATCGCCAAATGGGCCACTTGCTGGGCGAGGTTGACCCACAGTGGATTGCAGATTGCGAGACGGCTTACCCTAATCTGACTCCGACGGGGGGGCAATTTAACCATTTGGCCTACTTATACCCCGAACAGGTCACCAATATTAATCAAATGGCAGATATGGGAACCAATCCACCAGCGGGTTTAACTCCCCCTACGGCGGTAAGTCCTATGATGGAGGATATCGACGGTAACTGGTACTTTGCCATGGGTTACTTGCCAGCTGGAAACTATCGGGTCGGCTACAGCTGTTTAGGCCATTTAGATGACCCAATCAGCGATGATATGACCAGTGGCGCAGTTGTTATGTTTAAAGATTCTGGTTCAATTACCATAGAGACTGGAACACTGGGTGGCCAAGAGACGGTACATGAGTGCGGTAACGGTAATGGTGGTCATCACGGCGACAATCATGGAGGCCATGGAGGCTAAGATGATGAATTAGGCTTCTATTCTCTCTTTGGAACTTAGCGCCAAAATAAGTAGTGAACCAAGATAACGATAATGATGATTGAGTTGATGTCTGAGTAGACACCTCGTTAATCATTGTTTTCGTTGCCTTGGGATTGAGCCTTAGCCTTCACAAAAGTGACAATCGATTTTCTCTATAACACACTATAAGGTAGCTTCGAATCAGCAAAAATCCACTGACTCGTTAATGGACTGGATCTGATCGAGTATTAAAGCCTAAGTCATTTAGACTTCGATTGAGCTGAAGTGATATTGGGTTTAGCTCATCGTCATGCAATTACGCAATAACTTACATTATTTCTTTTGAACAGCATTACACCCATAACAAAAATAAGGTCCACAAATGTTCGGATTGTTGAAATATTTTTTATATCTGTTGTTGGTACTTTTAGCCTGCCTGGCAATTTTTATTTATCTTAATCAAGCGCCTGATAAGTCAGTGGCAGAGCTGAGTCAACGCTGGGCTCAACCCCCCTCGCAGTTTGTTAATATTGCAGGGATGAATATTCACTTAAGAGATGAAGGGTCAAAGTCTGATTTAGAACCCATAGTATTAATCCATGGCACGAGTGCGTCTTTACATACTTGGGATGGTTGGGTAGACGCATTAAAAGGACAACGCAGAGTCATTCGTTTCGACTTACCGGGATTTGGATTGACCGGGCCCGATCCTGACAATAATTACAGCATTGAACATTACGCTGATGTTGTTGCTGCAGTGCTCGATGAATTAAAGATACAAAAATGCGTCTTAGCGGGTAACTCTTTAGGGGGTTATGTATCTTGGGCGACTGCGGTTCGGTATCCACAAAGAGTGTCGAAATTAGTGTTGGTTGATTCCAGTGGATACCCTTTTGAACCAGAATCGGTACCACTGGCATTTACATTATCACAAAATCCGCTAACCAGTGTGTTGTTAAAAAATGTGTTACCTAAATCACTGGTCGCTCGCAGTGTTAAGAATGTCTACGGTAATCCTGATTTGGTCAGCGATGAATTAGTTGACCGATACTACGAACTATCGCTTCGACAAGGTAATCGTGACGCCTTGAAAGCGCGCTTTAAACAAACATTACCAGGACTTTTGGTGGATAAGATTAACACGATTGATGTACCAACATTGATAATATGGGGAGCCAAAGACAAGTTAATTCCGCCTAAGAATGGCACCCAGTTTAATCACGATATAGCCAACAGCGAGCTGGTGGTGTTTGATGAGTTAGGCCATGTACCTCATGAGGAAGATCCGCAATCAACGGTATTAATAGTTAAACAATTCTTGCAAGAACATAAGCCAGATCAATCTTAGGGTAAGTGCACAATATGGTTCACTCTCTCTGTTACCAGAATATATTCAATTCTCTGTGTTAGTTATCGCACTTAAGCGTCTGAATTTGTAAGGACACGATTTATATGTCATGGCTATTGTGGCTCAGATAACATTAAAGGCAACCACGGTCATATGACCAAAACAGCTATTTTATCCTGTTAGGCATCACTTTTGTCGCTCACCTACCCTCCAATTATCCACTGTCGTTATTTCCTCGTTGGCTTCACTTCGTCTGTTCATAATCTTTCACATATTGTCTGCGTTCATTCATCTACAGTCTGAGTGCCATTAACAATTGTTATCTAATATAGCTGGCATCAGCAAAGGTAATTATTTAAGTGAGCACATTATGACAACAAAAGATTTAGCAGAACCCCCTAGAAAAGTGAAATCTAAGGAGTTAAAGGCACTTGGATTTATCATTTTTTTACTCTTTCCAATCATCACAATCACCAGCATTAGCGCTTACGGTTTTGTCATTTGGATGATCCAAGCATTTGGTGGCGTTGTCGCACACTAATCCTCGAAAATCATGAGTCAATCTTATTAGGGATGCTGTTATGAAATGGTTTATCAACATTTGGCGAACACTTAACCAACCAGCCAAATATCTTACCTTAGGCACAATTAGCCTATCGGCTTTTTTGATGGGGATTATTTTCTGGGGTGGTTTTAATACTGCACTAGAACTGACCAACACAGAAGAATTCTGTATCAGCTGCCACAGTATGGAAAGCAAGCCATACCAAGAACTGCAGCAAACCGTGCATTGGTCAAATCACTCTGGTGTTCGTGCCACTTGTCCAGACTGTCACGTGCCCCATAACTGGAGCCGTAAAATTGGTCGAAAAATTGAAGCTTCTCATGATATGTGGGGCTGGTTAATGCAAACGGTTAATACCGAAGAAAAGTTTGAAGCAAAACGCCTAGAAATGGCTAGCCGAGAGTGGAAACGCTTCGATCGGGATGATTCATTAGCTTGCAAAAATTGTCATAACTACGACTCTATGAAGTGGGGTGACATGTCAAAGCTGGCTCAAAAGCAAATGAAACGAGCCGCTGAGACCAATCAAAGTTGTGTTGATTGTCATAAAGGCATTGCGCACAAGCTTCCTGATATGGGGACTGCGCGCGCACCTGAACTCATTGCACAAGTCGGATCTGGCGAAACAGGACTTGTGGTTGGTGCTCAGTACTTTACCGCCTTGACCAAACCGCTTTATTTTAATCAAAAAACAGATGTTGAAGCAGGCACATTAAACATTGCCACTAAAGTGACGGTACTTGAAACCAATGGCAGTCGTGTACAAGTTGGTATTAATGGTTGGCGTAAAAACATTGGTGTTGGTCGAGTAATTTATTTCGATTTCGGTCTTAATATTCTGTCTGCTCAACTCACAAAAGCTGCGGCGTTGGAAGACGGCGTAATGGAGGTCTTCGAAGAAAAACAAGATCCGATGACGGGGTTAACCTGGCAACGTGTTGAAGCCAAAATTTGGACCGACTCAGACTATCTTGTCAACGATTTACAGCCACTTTGGGACTATGCACGGGATACCTATACCAGCAGTTGTAGTGTTTGCCATACCCAGCCGGCAGAAGCACACTTTGATGCCAATAGTTGGCCAGGCATGTTTCAAGGCATGATTGCGTTCGTCAATATGGATCAAGACACTCAAGCGCTTGTACAAAAGTACTTACAAGAGCATTCATCTACTTTCGATAAGTCAGCGCATTAATAGGATATCATCATGAACAGAAGAGATTTTCTTAAAGGCTTAGTGGCGACTTCCTATGTGGGACTAAGTAGTACATCAGTGTTGGCGCCATTCAATGCCCTTGCAGCAGCTGGCACTAAAGCAAGTGACGACTGGCTTACTACGGGTTCGCACTTTGGTGCATTCAAAATGAAGCGTAAAAATGGGGTCATTGACCAAGTCATTCCATTTGAATTAGACAAATATCCTACCGACATGATCAATGGCGTTAAAGGCTTAGTCTACAATCCATCGCGGGTTCGCTACCCTATGGTGCGCTTAGATTTTTTATTGAAAGGTCATAAAAGTGATACGACCCAGCGCGGTGACTTTCGCTTTGTCCGTGTTACATGGGATAAAGCCCTAACCTTGTTTAAAGATTCACTCGATGAGGTGCAAACTCAATACGGTCCATCAGGACTGCACGCAGGTCAAACTGGCTGGCGCGCAACTGGGCAGCTGCATTCCTGTACCAGTCATATGCAACGCGCTGTTGGTATGCACGGTAACTTTGTCAAAAAAATAGGTGACTACTCAACGGGTGCTGGCCAAACTATTTTGCCTTATATTTTAGGCTCAACAGAAGTTTATGCCCAAGGTACTTCATGGCCGTTGATCCTTGAGCAATCTAACACCATCATTTTGTGGTCAAATGATCCCTATAAAAACCTGCAAGTGGGTTGGAACGCCGAAACCCATGAATCATTTGCCTATCTTGCTGAGCTTAAAGAAAAAGTGAAGCAAGGTAAGATCCGGGTGATCAGTATCGACCCGGTGGTCACTAAAACCCAAAAATACTTAGGATGTGAACAACTTTATGTTAACCCACAAACTGACGTTGCATTAATGCTGGGTATTGCCCATGAAATGATCACCAGTAAGTTACACGATGAAAAGTTTATTGAAGGTTACAGCCTTGGTTTTGACAGATTCGTACCTTATATTTTAGGCGAGTCAGATAGCGTTGCTAAAACCCCCGAGTGGGCCAGCAAAATTACTGGTGTTAGCCCTGAAATTATACGTGACTTAGCCAAAGTAATGACCCAAGGTCGTACTCAAATCATGATGGGTTGGTGTATTCAACGTCAACAACACGGTGAACAACCTTATTGGATGGCGGCGGTGCTTGCCACTATGATTGGCCAAATAGGGTTACCTGGAGGCGGTATCAGCTACGGCCATCACTACTCCAGCATTGGTGTTCCAGCTTCTGGAGCTGCAGCCCCGGGCGCATTTCCTCGCAATCTTGATGACGGCCAAAAGCCATTATTCGACAGTAATGATTTTAAAGGCGCGAGTAGCACCATTCCGGTTGCTCGTTGGATTGATGCTATTTTAGAACCGGGTAAAACCATAGATGCCAACGGTTCAAAAGTCACTTACCCTGATATCAAGATGATGGTGTTTTCAGGTAATAATCCATGGAGTCATCATCAAGATAGAAATAAGATGAAGCAAGCATTTCAAAAGCTTGAATGTGTGGTCACGGTCGACATTAACTGGACAGCAACCTGCCGTTTCTCTGACATTGTTTTACCTGCTTGCACCACATTTGAACGAAATGACATTGACGTTTATGGCAGCTACGCTAACCGTGGTGTTTTAGCGATGCAAAAAATGGTTGAACCATTATTTGATAGCTTGTCTGATTTTGATATCTTTACCCGCTTTGCCAAAATCATGGGTAAAGAGACAGAATATACTCGTGGGATGTCGGAGTTTGACTGGATTAAAAAACTTTATAACGACTGTAAAGCCGATAATGCCGGTAAGTTTGATATGCCAAATTTCGACACCTTCTGGAAACAAGGTTATGTCCATTTTGGTGAAGGCCAACCTTGGACACGTCATGCCGATTTTAGAGATGATCCCGAAATAAATCCACTGGGTACACCATCGGGTTTGATTGAAATATTCAGTCGAAAAATAGCACGCTTTAACTACGAAGACTGCCCCGGTCACCCCACGTGGATAGAAAAATCAGAGCGCAGTCATGGTGGCCCAGGTTCAGATAAGCACCCGATGTGGATGCAATCTTGCCACCCAGATAAACGCTTACATTCACAAATGTGTGAGTCGCAGCAATATCGAGAAACTTACGCCGTAAAAGGCCGTGAACCTGTGTACTTAAACCCTAGCGATGCAAAACAGCGTGGCATTAAAGATGGCGACATTGTGCGAGTATTTAACGACCGAGGCCAGCTATTGGCTGGGGCGGTCGTATCAGATAACTTCCCTAGTGGCATTATTCGAATTCATGAAGGGGCTTGGTATGGCCCTGTCGGCAAAGAGGGTACCAAGCAAGGCGGCAGTGAAATAGGTGCATTATGCAGCTATGGCGACCCTAATACGTTAACGCAAGATATTGGTACATCGAAGCTTGCCCAAGCTTGCTCCGCGTACACATGCTTGGTCGACTTCGAAAAATATCAAGGTAAAGTCCCTGAAGTCAGTTCATTTAGCGGCCCAATTGAAACGCAGCTATAACGTGTAAGTATTATTACTGTGCGCCAAGTGATTTATCCTTGGCGCTTAAGTTAACGGCCTTAATAAGGTCAGGAGATAACATAGATGAATGACAAGATATTGTATAACACGCCAATGAACCAGGGTCGTTCTATGGTGTATAAGCTGCTCTCATCATTGTTTGCAAAAGAGCTAGATCAACAGCTATTACAAGCGCTCACGGCAAGTCAGGCGCAGGCATTCTTTACTCAATTGGCTAGTGAGCCCTTGTTTAGTCAAGACATCGAAACCATAAACTCAGTGCTTAATTCAACCCTTAACAGCGTCAATACTGATCATGCTTTATTAGAGCTTGCTGCCGATTATTGTGGCCTATTTTTAGTGGGTACAAAGCATAGCGCCAGCCCTTATGCCAGTTTGTATCTTAACGATGCCCATGCTGTCAAAGATGATGTGCTGTTGTTTGGTGAGCAACATCAGCAAATGCAAACCTATTTACAGCAAAGCCAATTGGCTGTTCAAAGTGAATTCCCTGAACCGGCAGATCATATTGCCGTGATTTTGGCGTATGTTGCCCACAAAGCTTGCGCAAGTGATGATAACACTCAGCTCAGCTTTATTAGCCAATATCTCCATGCTTGGTTACCCCGTTTTGTAGATAAGCTTACCTCTGTTGATACTGGTAAGTTTTATTCTGCTATTGCTCACCTCACTCTGGCTTGGGTTGAAACTGATTGTGAAGCACTAAAAGGAGCTCAGTAACAGGATATCTATTTGACTAAGCGATAATTCATCCATATAAAAACACCGAGCAAGCTCGGTGTTTTTATCTAATCCGTCGAGAAAATCCCGTGATCCGAGCGTAGCAAAAGTCTCGGGGTAGTTCACAAGTAATGTTTGAGCTTAGGATAAATAGAGTGACGATTATCCACACTGAACTACATTCCAGGCCTATGATTTATAACAACTTAGCTGGCCAATTTAAACTCAAGTGCATTAATAGATGCTTGCCACACCTGTTTAAGCAGCGGATATGAATCAGCACTAATGCCATCTTTTTCTAATTGTTTGCACAACTGACTCAACTGAATAAAGCCGATACTGGCACTACTGCCTTTAAGTGCATGTAACGCTTTTGCCCTATCTGCAGGTAAAGCTGCAAGTGCATTAATGTGTTCCGTACTACTGACTTTAAATAGTGCTAACATCTCTTTAACAGCAGTGTTACCAAGGTATTGTAAGTCTTCATTAATTTGCTTTTCATTGAGTAAAGGCTGATTGTCTGCATTCCGGCGTGATGGTTTTTGATCTATGGCAGTTTGTGTCAAGTCTTTGTGTTTTTCTACCTTGGTTAACTTATTCATGTTGCTGTTGTTCATTGCTGATTTGTCACTTGCATCACCGATCCAATGGGCTAAAAACTTCATATTAAGCGGTTTGGCTAATACGTCATCAAAGCCTGCGGCTTGATACTCGTTTATGTCATCATCTTGAATTTGTGCCGTAAATGCAGCAATGCTGATGTCTTTGTGGGCCGCGTTAGCGATATGCTTCAACTCTACTAATAACTCAATCCCTGATCCATCGCCTAATTGAATATCAAGCATAATGCCGTCAAAATGCAAAGCACTATCGACGTTAAACAACGCCCTTGCTTGCGCACAACTATCAGCCAGTACAGAATGATGTCCAAGATGTGCTAAAAACCCTTGGGCCACCATGGAATTGACTTTGTTGTCTTCGATAACGAGTACACATTTAGGATCAACTTTAGGTAATTGTGCACAGATAACCTCATGTGCTTGCTCACAGATGTACAATGGCAAACTAAAACCAAAGGTGGAACCTTCAGCTACTTTACTCTTCACCCAAATAGAATGATTGGCAGTATTAACCTCATTCATTAACGAGACTAATTCTTTACAAATAGCGAGCCCAAGGCCTGTGCCTCTGGTTCTACCTTGATTAGGCTGCGCACCATAAGCGATAAACAATTGACTCATATCATTTTTACTTATGCCGACGCCGGTATCTGCCACTTCAAAAGTTAATCGTTTATCAACCACATTTACCCGTAATGTAATCTCTCCTGCTGGTGTGAATTTAATGGCATTGCCAAGCAAGTTAAACAACACTTGGCGCAATTTGGGTCCGTCTACCGTTATCCATTTGGGTAAATCACCGCGAACTAAATATAACGATATACCTGACAATCCCGCGCCTGCTAACATGATAGCCATCACTTCATCGAGCAACTCACAAAGCGCGACAGTTCGAGGCTCGTTAGTTAATTTACCTTGCTCCAAACGAGAAAAATCCAAAATATCGTTTAGTACATTTTGCAGTAAGGTGCCACTGTATTGTGATAATGCCAACATTTGTTTCTGTGCTGGAGGTAATGGCGAGTGACTCAGTAAAGTCAGGGTGCCTAAAAGACCGTTTAACGGAGTACGGATCTCATGGCTCATAGTCGCTAAAAATAGCGATTTTGCCTTGCTAGCTTGCTCTGCCATCTCTCTAGCCGTCGAATGCCCTTTGGCTTCAGCGTCTAGTTGACGGTTGGTTTCAGCCAGTTCGAGTGTGCGCGCCTGCACAGTACTTTCGAGTGAGGCTTTATGGGCAAATAATTCTGATGCCGTTTGTTGTAACTCAGATTGCAGTGCTTGATTGTGCGCGGTTTTTTGTTTAAAAGCTTCAATGGCTGCAGCCATCGCGGTGAGTTCATCGTCTCCATGAGGATCAAGTACCACTTCGGTATTGCCCTGACTTAATTGAGATAATGCTGCAGTTGCTTCACTTAGGCGTAAAGCAATGCCTTTATAAATAACCCGATAAACGACCAACAGCATAATGATTAACATCAAAATACCTGTCGCCCACAGCCCTGACTTAGCCCACAGTAATTGCTGTAAAAAATTACTTCGGGCATGTTCTGCCTGCAGCTGTTGTGCTTTCATTGCGCTATCGACTGACTTATTCAGTTGGCCTAATTTATCCGTCAGCGTTAACAGCTGCGCATTTTGTTTCGTTAGCAATTGCGCATATTGCTGCTGCAAACTTAAGCCAACATTCACTTCTCTTAACATTATCAGTTGGTGCTCAAGCTCTGTCGCCCTAACGGGGTCTCGAATTAAGCCTTTAAGTAATTCCAGAGGCATTAAATCAATTTTCCCACTCGTGCCTGAACCTGTGTAAGGGCTAGGCACTTCGATGCCGTTATGTAAGTTATCGCCAGTAGTATTAATCGTATAAGTTGTTGGAGAAAGTACTCGAGCCATACTGTCGAGAACGTTATTTAATCCGAGTTGTTGTTCTGGCGACTGTAATAACTGCCCCACTAACGCAATGTGATGGATCAATCCCAAAGCTCGGTTTAAACGTTCACGGACATCCAAGTCTTGTTCTATGATGGAGTCCAAAAGTTGGGCACTTTGTTCAGCGCCAATCACTTGAGGGTAAGCTAAACTCAACTTGGCCAGAATGGTTGAATCGACCACAGATTGTTCTGCCTCAAGTAAAACACCACTCTTACTGGCCGCTTCCGCCAGTGCGCTTCCTTTATTATTCAATTGAGCCGCCAACACTAAACGTTTACCCACTTGGCGGCCGAATACCGATAAGTCATGGATAATTTCGCCGGCTAATAGCGCTAATTGCTTATCTTTATCGACACCATGATTTTGTAGATTTAACGAATTGAGTCGTTCAATAGCGGAAAGTAAATTAGTGCTTTCCAGTGACAACTTACGACCAAGGAAAACGCGTTGTGCCTCTTCTTCCACTCGTTCAAGCGCTTGGGCACTGTCGAGCAAGCCATTAGAAGACTGCATCAATTGCCTTGCGGCCTGTGATGCGGGTAATGCCTCTTCATATAGATATTGGTCAGCAAGCTTTACCCAATAAAGCGAAATACTGCCAAGGCTAACTAACATTAATAGTAACAACCCGAGCAGACAGAATGCCAACATAAGGCGACCCACTAAGCTCTTGCCTGATAGTGATAAAGTGCTCACAGTCATTCCTTAAAATGTTATAATTATTAAAATTCTTTTGCTATTCTTTTCAGAAACCTTAATCGAGACAATATAATGTGCCGACTTATTTATATGCTCATAGCTGGCTTAGGGATATTACCATTACTTGCTGAAGCAACATCCGATTCTAGCTGGACATTACAACAGCGCACGCCCTTTAATGCCAAAATCCAAACAGTAAAGTCGATACAATATAATCAACTGATCTCGGCCAAAAAGCCTTGGCGTATCTGTGCCTTAGTACCTCACCTTAAAGACGCTTATTGGATCGGCATTGATTACGGTTTGGTGTCAAAAGCCAGCCAATTAGGCATTAATTTAGAATTATTTGAAGCCGGTAGCTATTACAGAAAAGAGCAACAACTAAAACAACTTGAATACTGCCTTAATCAGCCGTTCGATGCGATCTTACTCGGTGCTGTGGCCCCCAATTTACTTGACCGATACCCAGGCCAAATTAATAAGCCCATCATTGCGTTAGTGAATAGACTCGATAACCCGATTATTACTACTCGTGTAGGCGTTAATTGGTATCAAATGGGCTGGGAAGCTGGCCACTTTATCGCCAAATCTGTAAAAAAATCACCTCCATCGTCTCCAGTAAAACTCGCTCTACTCACAGGCCCAGAAAGTGTTGGCGGCAGCGATTGGGTTGAGCTTGGTATTCAAGATGCTATTGCCAATAGTCCTATTGTGGTTTCGTCAATTCGTCATACTGACAATAATCGTGACCTTTATCGTGACCAACTTCATAATCTGCTTAACGACCATATTCCTGATTATATTCTAGGCAGTGCAGTTGCTATCGAAGCAGCAATAGGAACATTGCAACATAAACAATTAACTGGCCAAGTAAAGCTTGTGAGCAGTTATTTATCGCCAGCGACGTTGCGCGGACTGCATCGTAATAAAGTCGCTTTCAGTAGTGATGATCAAGTGGTGTTACAAGGTAAGTTGGCAATAGATATCATGGTAAAACTACTTGAGGGAGCACAATCATTTGGTGATATTGGCCCACAAATACAGGCGTTAGAACAAGGAAAGGTGCAACTCGATATGTTTAATAACAGCTTAGCCCCTGCAAATTTTTACCCTATTTACCGCGTGACACCAAAAACTAATCTTTAACCTTAGTCGCAAACAAATAACCTTCTCCGTGAACTGTCACAAATAGGTCTGCCTGTAGCTTGTTTCGTAAACGGCGAATAATGACATCTATGGTTCTATCATTTACCTCTTCATTACGATGGCTTGTTTGCTGCATTAATCGCTCACGAGATAGTACTTGCTGTGGATGCAATGCAAAGACGGTAAGTAATTCGAACTCAGCTTTAGTCAGCTTAATCACCTCGTCACCATAACTCAGTTTTCGACTATTTAATTCAAGAATATATTGATCGAAGGCAATGATATCGTCACATTTTTCAAATTGGTCTACAACGTCTTGCTGTGCTTTTTTGACTAACGAAATTCGCCACAGCAAATTTTTAACTCTTACTAATAATTCTCTTAATTCAAATGGCTTGGTCACATAATCATCAGCACCCATTTCAAGACCAACGATTTTATCAATAGTTTCATCACGACCCGTGACTAAAATAATGCCTACGTCCGAACGACTTCTCAGTTCGCGTGCCAAGCTTAAACCATCTGTACCGGGTAAATTAATATCTAACATAACCAAATCGACATGTTGATTTGCAAATTGTTGCCACATCTGCTCGCCGTCTCCAGCTTCAAGCACACGATAACCTTCTCGTTCAAAATAACCTTTTAATCGAGCGCGGATCACTGCTTCATCGTCAACTACGAGTACTGTATTTGTTAAACCAGTATGTGCCATCGTCCAATCCAAATAGTGTTGCTAATAATGGTCGTTATTATTCATAACTTTTCATATTTGCCTATAACGATATTCAAGGAATGAGTGCTAGCTAGCAAAATTGGTTGATAAAAAGGACCCGGATCACACAATGGAAAGATGTAGAACCAGATCCGATTATATTTACAGATTCACAATAAAAGACGTTATATTTTTAATTTAAAAACTTTTGCTGATGCCAACAACCACTCGGTCATCAAAGATTTTTGTTTGAGTGCCATAGACCTTATGATCGCTATCCATGGTACTGCCATGATAACGGACATCGAAATTGATGCCGGCATAGGCTTTACTTAAACCCAAGTTCCAGTGCCCCCAGCCTTCTGCACCTTCTCCCTCTAAACCTTGATAACCGATGCTGGCTGAAAAATTTACACCATTATCAAATGCGTAGCTCGGATGGACCGCATAGTTAATACCTTGCCAACCTTCTACGCCAAACCAGTCATCGATGGTTGGAGTCACTTCTAGTTGAACATTAGCGTGTCCGAATTGCTTGCCAACCTTAATCCATAATTCTGTATAATTAGAGTATGAAGCGCCAGGATAAAGATAAGAGAAAACCATGACGTCGTAACTGATAGTGCTATCGCCAAATTTACCCGCTTTACCAATATAAGGTGCGGTGACAATTTCTAAATTAGGGTCGGCAAATTTAACATTTGAAGCAAACATGCCTGCATACCAACCAAGCTCATTGCCCCAACCGAGCGTACCTTGTACCACTGGTACTTCGCCATCCATGGTTTCTGATTCACCTCGAAAAACATAATCAGAAGCAAAGGTTAATTTACCGTTAATAGTGCCACCAAGGACATCCTGATCAGTTGCGGCATGAGCAAAGGCACTTGCCGATAGGATTAAGCTAGCTAACAAAATTGACTGAGATAATTGAGTTGTTCTGATGTTCATATTTATCACCCTACATTTAGGTTCTTATTGATAGAGTGACTATATGTAAAATATATGAATGGCTACTGATTTAGATATGAACTAATAAGTAACGAATATGAAAAATTATGAATACCAATATTTAATATGACCTAAAGCATTCTGGCTCTGTTGATGAGATTTTAATTCTATTGACGATGAAAAATATAATAGTCGACACCTATAGGGCTTACCTTGCATTAATATATTTACGCAAAAATAAAGCATTCTAGAATGTAGCTTGTGATCTTCATCATCGGATTTCGATTCTATCAATAGCCGCTTCGGCTATTTTCACTGTTAAAAACCTCCGCCACTGAGTAGATTGGTGGTTATCAACAATGGTTATCAACAATGGTTACCAGCATTGGTCTTAATATCATTGCTCATAAAAATAGTGGAATTTCATCATGGCATTACAAGATAATATTGTTCAAATAGTCAGCCACCCTCACCTTTCGCCTAAGCAAAAATCGAATTATTTGGCATTAGAAGCTGAAAACAGTCTGCCTTATGTAGCGGTATCTGAGCAGGTCAATAATGCGATGACGGACGGCATTATCTGCGATATGTTTGAAGGCCACGCTCCATTTAAGCCGCGTTATGTGTTACCCGATTATGCTAAATACCTTCAACAAGGATCTGAGTATTTAGAGCTTTCGCCCGCAGAAGACTTTGATGACGCCTTAAATGCATTAACCATTCTTTATCACCATGTGCCGTCGGTGACCAATATTCCGGTGTACTTAGGCCAATTGGATGGGTTATTAATGCCTTTTACCCTAGGGCTTGATGACGATGCTATCTATCGCAAACTAAAACGCTTTTGGATTTTACTCGATAGAACCTTACCCGATGCGTTTATGCATGTGAATATAGGTCCGACCGATAATATTATTTGTCGTACCATATTGCGAATTGATGCCGAGTTACAGCAAATTGCACCTAATTTAACCTTTATGTACGACCCCGCCGTCACCCCAGATGATTTATTACTGCTCGCCACCACCAATATTTGTCAGTGCAGTAAACCTCACATTGCTAATTACCCATTACATGCCGAAACGTTCGATGAGCGTGGTTTTGGGATTGTCAGTTGCTATAACGCTTTACCATTAGCTGGCGGCGCCAACACCTTAGTACGACTTAACCTTAAGCAAGTTGCCATAAAAGCCACCAGCATTGCTGATTTTTTTGAGCAAACGTTAACTCATTATTGTCAGCTCACGTATGAGCTTATTGAAGCGCGTTCGGCCTTTTTACATCAACAATCACATTTTTTTGATAGCTTTTTAGTTAAAGAACAGCTCATTGATGAGTCACGGTTTGCGCCTATGTTTGGGATTTATGGTATGGCTGAAGCGGTCAATATTTTACAAGCCTTGCCCACGCGTGATTTAGCCGACGTAGGATCCACAAACAGTGTTAATCAATCCGGTTATGGACATGAGCTTGAAGCAAATGAACTCGGACTGAGGATCTCTGCCGCATTAGATAAAATTGTCAAATCGACGCCGGTGACCTATGGCTACAAAGGCCGAGCATTATTACATTCTCAAAGCGGTATTAGCCTAGATAAAGGCGTAACCCCAGGGGTTCGTATGCCCTATGGTACAGAGCCCGATCCCATTAGCCATATTCAAGCATTAGCGAAACATCATCAATATTATACCGCTGGGATTAGCGATATTCTCACCATAGATGAAACTATAAAATCTAATCCTCAAGCTATGTTCCAACTCTGTAAAGGCGCTCTTAGCTCAGGTTTTAGAGAGTTTACCGCCAATGTTGCTAATAATGATTTAGTCCGCGTGACTGGCTATATGGTAAAACGTTCAGACATTGAGACGTTTAAGCAATGTGGCTCGCGTACCAACACCACGGGCTTAGCCGCCGAGGCTGCTATCAATACAGGGATATTACAGCGCCAAGCTCGGGTGATTGCTCACGAACAGTCGCCCCTTGTTTATGAGTAAACTCGCCATTGTAAGCCAAATATTGCCGTTTTCATGTGTCGATGGCCCTGGCAGTAGATTGGTAATTTTCCTGCAAGGCTGCAATTATCAATGCAAAAACTGCCATAATCCTCACACGATAAGCTTGTGTGATGCTTGTGGCGATTGTGTTGAACATTGCCCTGCGCAAGCACTGACACTCATGGCGTCACAAGACGCTCTTTCACATGGAATAGGGTTACAAGGCGCTGTGGTAAAGGAGAAGTCGCATATAGTGTGGAACAGCTCGCGGTGCAGTCAATGTGATACTTGTCTTGCGGTATGCACTAAACAGTCGACGCCCAAAACGTCTCATTATACCATTGAGAAAATGCTAGAGGTCATTAGCAGTCAACGGCATTTTATTGATGGTATTACGGTCAGCGGCGGTGAAGCCAGCCTACAATTACCTTTTGTCATTGAGCTGTTTAAGGCGATTAAGTCATCTGAGCACTTATCACATCTTAATTGCATGATCGACACCAATGGCAGTTTACCTCCAACGGGTTGGCATAAGTTGCTGCCTTTTTTAGATGGCGCTATGGTTGATTTAAAAGCATGGCAACAAGATACCCACCATTACATCACCGGCCGTGATAATCATCCGGTATTTAAATCCATTGAGTTACTTGCTCAGCATCATAAGCTTTATGAAGTGAGACTGTTACACATTCCTGGGATCACAGATTATGATGTGGAGATTAACGCCCTATCGACATATTTACAGCAGCTACCCAGCGATACCCGAGTTAAGTTAAATGCGTTTCACCATCACGGTGTCGGTCAAGTTGCTTCGACATGGCCGCAATGCACCCAAGCCGATATCGAAGCCTTAGCGTCGCAACTTACCCTGCGAGGCGTAAGCAATATCGCCTTGCCGACCTTGTACATTTAATGTAACTGAGCACATTCAATTTAATTAATTTAACTAAGCGCATTTAATTCAGCTTAGCGACTGCACAGCAATATTTGCTCATACAACCAGCGGTGCGCAGGGTCGTTCATACTCTGGCGATGCCAAACAAGACTATAAGCCACTTTGCCGTAATCTATGGGTAATGTTTTAATGATCAACCCTTGGGCTTGTTTGGCCATTGACGCCCAACGGCGCGAGCACGTAAATAACAGTTCACTGTGATGGCACATTAGCGCTGCACTGCCAAAGTCTGCCACCGAAATGGGTACGGCGCGCTTTTTGGATTGCTGAGCCAGCAAAATATCAAAATACGGCGTGCTTAGGTCGGTATCTGTGATGCCGATGTGACTGAAATGCAAATAGTCATCGAGGCTGATGTCTTGCTGCAAAGCTAATGGGTGTGATGAATTCATTAAGCAAACCATCTCATCATTTATCAAGGTTTCCCACTTTAAGTCTTCGTCTATATTAGTCGGTTGACTTAGGTCATGGGGTAAAATGATAAAATCTAACGAGCCCTTTAGTAGCCCGTCAAAACCAATATTGTCTTTACTGTAAATATCTAAATGGATATTGGGCGCCAAATTGAGAATATGAGCGCTTATTTTGGCGGCCAGCAGTTCAAAGGTGCTTTCTCGCATGGCGAGTGAAAATCGCCCCTGATAATCGGCAGGAGTAAACACATCTTGGCTCATGATATGGTTTATATCATTGATCATTTGCTGCACGCTTGGGCCTAACCTTCGCGCTAAGGGGGTGGCAATAAGTGAGTTGCCATGTCGATAGAATAATTCATCATTCAGGCTTTCTCTTAACTGACTCAAGGTTTTACTGACCGACGATGGGCTTAAGCATAACCGTTCTGCACTGGCGGTTACACTGAGGGTATCAAGCATCACATGTAAAGTGATTAAATGTTTCATGCTGATACGGGAAAGTTTAGCCAAATCCATTAGCGTATTGCCCCTGATAAGTCGTGCATTTGTTTGCAAAATATAAACGTAAATTAGCCTGCAGTATAGGCTACACAACCACAATCAAGACCCGCTTCACATTGCTAACTGATATGGTTTACATTTCATCCAGAAGACGGGTTAGATCGTCAGCAACAGCCGAACGTTTCAGTCATAGCGGTTGAAATAAGCGTTTTTGTATTACCCATAAAAAACTTCCTCTCAGACAAGTCCGAGAGGAAGTTAAATAAAGCACACTTTCTACACGTTAAGCTAGCGTATTTCTCTAACTAATATAGCTTTGACCAGCATAGACAATGAAGTGACGAAGGGCTAACACCCCGGTCAAACTACAACATGCCACGGTCAACATTAACGCTTTACTATGGCGAGCGCTCGAAGGTAATAGCATTGCCAATAATGGAATAGCGAAGCCAATTCCAACCACCCCAATCCAAAACACGCTTGCCCAAATACCAGTATTTAACGATGCTAATGCAGTAGCGGCTGAACCGCCAGTGAAATAGAGTGCGCTAAACAGCATCACTAGAAACATCATTTCAGCAATGATAACCGGTAACTCAATGCGGTGCATTTTGGCAACTTCAGGGCTATGGGTATCGGTGTTAAACATCAATAACGCCACCACAAGGTTAGCGGCAGCCCCTGCTGATAATCCCGACACTAAAAATAGTGCAGGTAATACCGCAGTGTTGAGCATTGGATAAGCATTCATCGCCGAGATTAAAAAGCCAGTATATGCGCCAACCCCAATAGCAAGAATGAATAGCAAGACTTCAATAATCTTACGGAACGGCATTAGTAAATCGGCAATGCCGGATAAGAAACCCAGCTTCCATTTAGGTAAATCATCCTTAAGAACGATTAGCGCATAGGCGATACCCAGTGGTGAATATGCCAATAACGCTGCAACACCTATTGCCATAACAGACTGGAAGTTATAATTAACTAATATCAGCCAGAAATGAAACGGTTTAGTTAAATCAAACACCAAGCAAGCTAAACCTAAACTGATTGCCACAGGTCCAATTAGTGCTGCAGCTTTTAATATTGGACTTTCAGTTTGCTTATCACGGCTGTACCAACGCATACCAATACCAATGAGTACGCTACCTGCTGATAAACCGGCCATAAATAAGTAGACTGCGATAACCCAGTTCCATGTCACCGGATCATATTGCGCCATATCGCCCCATGTATTATTCATGACTCAATCCCTCCTCGTTTAGTTGGAATACGATACACACGAGGCTTAGTGCCTAAGTGAGTTTTTTCTTGATAGGTTATTTTAGTATTAAGTAATTGTGCAACCTCACTTTGACTATCGTTAGCATCACCAAAATACAACGCATCTGTTGGACATGCTGTAACGCAGGCGGGTTGCTCACCTCTGGCTAGGCGAGTGTCTTTACAGAAGTTACACTTGTCTGCAGCCTTGGTGATTGGATTGATAAAGCGGACTTTATAGGGACATGCCGCCACGCAATACTGACAACCGACGCACTTATCATTATGAATGGACACTAATCCATTTTCATCAATATAAGCCGCTCCTGTTGGGCAAACACTGACACACGGTGCATTTTCACATTGCTGGCAGGACACGCGATTATATTTAAAATGTAGATGAGGAGCTTCACCAAAAGGCCCTTCCACCCTAACCTGCAAGCGTGTTACATCCTCGGGTACGTTGTTTTCACTTCGACAAGCTATATTACAAGCTTGGCAGCCGATGCATTTGTTTTCATCATGCACCATGACATATCGTTTATTCATAGGAGATTCCAAATATATTATTTACCGGCTAAATTTTTACCAACTTGACACCAGTGGTATGTAAATTCATGCCACAAATGGGCGCAATGACATTCGGAAGCAGATTGCCACAATGGATACCTTTTCCTGTTGCCCTTACCAGCTCTTTGTTTTTAGAGCCAAAGCCCATGTATGCAAATACCGTGTCTTGGCGAATGCCCGGAGTCACTAAAGCGGTTCCTTCTTCACTGCCAACACTGCTGATTAATTGAATGGCATCGCCACTGTGGATATTTAATCGTCCAGCGGTTAATGGATGGATCCAAACTGCGTTGTTAGACATAAGGTTGGCCAGCATTGGCACATTATGTGTTGCGCCGTTGGTATGTACGGCAACCTTACCTTGGATAAAATAAAACTCGTCAGCTTGCTTTAGTTGCACATTTCGATGCTTAATCACGCCTCGGCCAGGTGCCATGTCTTCTATTTTTTGCGATGTTAATTCAATTTTTCCACTGGGGGTTTTGAACTTCATTGCCGTTGCATAGCTGCCATCTTCATCAACACTTCTCGCGTTTGGAAAAGCCTTAACGAACGCTGCAATCATCTCAGGTTCACGCAGCATCAATGGCTTACCATAACTGACATAACCCATTTTTTTGATGTTTTCCAATAAGCTATGGTCACGATTAAGCTGCATTAATTGCAACGTTTGCATATTTTCCCAAGGATAAAATTTATCAAGTCCCAAAGACTGGCCTAACTCTTTGAATATTTGCCAGCTTGGGCGTGTATTTCCAATAGTTTCAACAACACGTTGGCGCACATAATAAGCAGGATTTTTACCTGATTTATCTTGTATTTCTTCATCTCGTTCAAGGTAGGTTGACTCAGGCAAAATATAGTCTGCATAGGCTGCGGTTTCGCTGATATAAAGATCGCACGACACCACTAAATCTAACGCTTTAAGCGTTTGCTCTACTTTGGCCCTGTCTGTAAGAGTCTGCATAGGGTTAGTGCGACTCATCACCCATGCTTTTAGTTGATAGGGTTTTGCTTCTAACGTTGCATCCAATATGGTTTGATAAATTCCCCCTGAAGACCACATCATTGCGTATTGCTTTTCAACCTGGTCAATACGAATTGCTGAAGATTTAGGCATACCTTCAACACCCGGTTTAGCTAATACTGGGGCGATATTTTCACCGGCAAATTTATTGTAGCCGGGTGCTTTTTTGCCCATGTACAAACCACCTTTACGTTCAATGTTGCCAATTAATATATTGGCAGCATATAACGCACGGCGCATATCGAATTCTTCAGGGGTAAAAGTAGCGCGATGACCAAAGTCGACAACCGCATGTGGCGCATGGCTAGCATATTCGTGAGCGATACGGCGAATGGCACTAGCAGAAACATCTGAAATAGTTTCGGCCCACTCTGGCGTGTATTGCTCGACCTCTGCAGCGAACTCATCAAAACCCACCACAAACTTTTCGATAAAATCACGGTCGTATAAGTTGTCATAAATTAAAACATGACATAGCGCCAGAGCAACTGACACATCAGTACCAGGACGTATCGCATGCCATTCATCTGCTTTGTCGGCCACAATGGAAAAACGTGGTTCGAATACGACTAATTTAGCGCCTTTATCCATTTGCGCTTGCATCATTCCTCTGGTTTCAGACATATTGATGCCTTCATAAAGGTTATGACCAAAGTTAATAATGTATTTAGAATTACTCAAATCGCGCTTCATTTTAGTGCCGAATATCGCCTTAGCGGCCACCACATAACTTCCTGGACAGGTTGAAGCGTGGGTAAATGTGTTTGGCGAACCGAATGCTTCAGCCAGATGAAATATATGACCAGAAAGCGAACCAGACTTAGATGAGAACGCAATGGTTTCCGCACCATATTGTTGTTTAATTTGGTTCATTTTGGTTGCAATTTCTTTATAAGCATCAGCCCAAGAAATCTCAATCCATTCACCCGCGCCACGTTCACCAACACGCTTCAATGGATTAACAATCCGCTGTGGATCGTAAAGTAAACTATGACCTGCGCCACCTCTGGCACAGACCTTGCCGCCAAATGATTTGGCTTCTTTATTACCGGTAATAAAGACATTTTTCCCATCAACTATGCGCGCTTTTATAGGGCACCGAGTGGAACACATCTCACAAATACTGGCCACTTCAGAGGAAACACCTTTGAGAGGTTGTTTTTCTAATGCTGCCAGTGAACCAGGAAGAATACTTGCTAGCGCACAAGATGCACCACTGACCCCAGCTCCCTTCAAAAAATGACGCCGATTTAACTCAATCATGATTGCCTCTTAACCTTCGACGAGGTGCGAAGTTATTACGGTTAACGTATGATTAATGGAACTTATCAAAACTTATAAACTAATAAGCACCATCGCTAAACAGATTGTTAACCGACCAATAACTTAAGGATATTGTGGTAAACCACATCGAAGATAATCATTTGATTGATATCACGGTTTCAGCGCGCAATTAAAGAGATAGCAACATATTACGAGAGTATATAAAAGCGGAAGACGAATTCTTAATAGGCTAATTAGCAGAGTTATTTAACGGTATATCGATTAATACCCGACAACCCATTTGCCAAGCTGAATCTGGATCATCTTTACATTTGGATAAATTTATTTTGCCACCAAACTGCATAATGACATCATTGCAAATGGCGAGACCTAAGCCTAAACCGTTTTCTTTAGTGGAGAAAAAGCTCGTTTTAAAATCATCTGCAGAGCAGCTCAAACCAATACCGTTATCATAAATTTTCAATTTCAATCTATGGTCAACAATATATGAATCAATTCTAATCCGGTTAGGGATTTTTGCTGATAAACCTCTTTCTGACATGGCATCAACAGCATTTTTTAACACATTAATTAATACTTGGCAGAAGCCCACCTTATCGCCGGTTAATTTGATGTCAGTACTAGTGAGTTGAGTGTTGAGTTTAATATTATGAATTTTAAACTCATGCTCGAGTAACTCTAGGCATATCATTAATTGTTCGTGTACATAAAACTCGGTCGCTTCAGCGTTCTTTCGTTGCAACAAGCCTCTTATTCTATGGACTATTTCACCGGCACGAATCGACTGTTGGTGTATTTTATCGAGCAACTGATACTGTTTAGAATCTTCCCCAGTATTATTGGCCTGCTCAATCATACCTCCTTCACTATATTGTGTTATCGCAGCAATAGGTTGGTTAAGCTCGTGGGCTAAGCCCGCACCTATCTCGCCCAAAATGGCTGCACTTTGTAAACGCTCTAATTGCAATGCTTTGTTTTTTAATTGTCGTTCACTGCTTAATAAATGTTCACTCTTTTGTCTAAACCTATATTCCAGCCATAAGTGATAAATTGTTGCGATAACAAATAAACCTAATAAAC
Organism: Shewanella sp. Actino-trap-3; assembly: GCF_002836275.1. Classification (NCBI taxonomy): domain Bacteria; kingdom Pseudomonadati; phylum Pseudomonadota; class Gammaproteobacteria; order Alteromonadales; family Shewanellaceae; genus Shewanella; species Shewanella sp. Actino-trap-3. Next base: position 1,028,061 of record NZ_PJCE01000001.1, read on the forward strand.
CAAAGCCCCACTTTTGATTCAGTTTAATCCATTGCCAAACTTGTAAATAAACCGGCATTTTATTGGACTCTATATCAAGTTCTTTAAATAACTTCACCACTTGAAATTGGCTAATGGGTGCTGCCCAACCTCGATTTTGACCCACAATTGAAGCTTGATGAGTCGCACTGACTGAAAGCAATGCGCGAGTAATATCGGTTCTCACTTTTAATGGCACAGCATCTGACGAGGCAAACGACCAATTAGGATATAGAGGCGTACTCACTGCACATTCATAACCTTCTGGTGTGACATCATTGATGACTCTATAATCGGCAGCATTAATGTAGCCATCTCTAACCATCTGCTCTAAAGTACAGAATGGGGTAATGGCAATATCCGCGGTGCCATCACGGACTTGGTAAATTAACGGCTCTAATGGAAAACCGAGAAAAGTCACTTTACCGAAAAAGTTATTTGTCGAATAAGCCTTGGAATTAATTAACCCTATTGCGGCTTGATAACCGCCTAATGCACTAGGGTCACTGGCCACCACGGAATGCCCAGACAAATCTTCAAGAGTCTTATATGGACTTTCACTGCGAACAATAATGGTCGCCCCAATCGCAAAAGTACTGCCATTATGCTGATTGCTTTTCATTGTGGCTAACCACGAAATAGGAAAATCACTACTCATATTAAAGTAATGCCCAGGATTGGTGACGACAAATTGCACCTGACCATTAAGTAACTGATCATTCATATGATTAAAATCTAAGGGCACCACTTCAAAACTGGCGTTTTTTACTCTTTTGGTTAAATAGGTCATTAATGGCTGCCAGCGTTGTATGCTTTTAGCCACACCATAGTTGGCTAATACCGCAACACGGTAATGGACCTGGACAGGATCTTCATTTGCAGCTTGCTGTTGAGCGACTGGCGCAATTTTGGCAGACAGTGCAAACGTTGCTGTTGAATGAACCAACAGAAAAACCAATATAAACCATAATAACAGTACAAAACGCATCAGTAAGCTTCACCTAAATCAATGTCAATACAGCACAATAAAGGCTAGTTTAATGCAGTTATAGAAACAAAAAAGTTGCGTGTCGCACAAAAAACTCATCTACAATTTGCTCAATCTATAACAAGGATTACACTGTATTTATAATCAATTAACTTATGCTTAAATAACTTATAGCCAAATGCCGAATTTAAACAATATTTTTATGGTTGATGATGACCTCGCGATCCTTGATTCAATGCAATTTATGCTTTTGCAATACGGTTTCAACTTACAAATATACCCATCAGCTAATCAATTCCTTGCCAATAGTGATATATCTCAGCCAGGCTGTCTTATTGTTGACAGTAAAATGCCGGAAATCACCGGCCAAGAATTGCAACAAACACTCGTCAAAGGTAAAAGTCCGTTAGGGATTATTTTTCTGACCGGCCATGGTGATCTGCCGATGGCGGTTCAGGCATTTAGACAAGGTGCCTGTGATTTTTTTCAAAAACCGGTAAAAGGAATAGAGCTTGTTAGTGCAATAGAGAAAGCATTAGCTACTAGCAAATACACATTTGAAGCAATGCAATTAAGGCAACGTTACAGCACCCTAACCGAAAGAGAAAATCAGGTGCTACATCTATTAATTGATGGAAAAACCAATAAGAAAATGGCAGATATTCTGTTTGTATCGTTGCGAACCATAGAGGTTCACCGTTCAAAAATAATTAAAAAGCTCCAGGTACGTAATGCAGCTGAGTTAGCCAAATTCAGTCCCTTACTTGTCGACTAGCAAATTTCATTGATTATTTAGTGGATACTTAACTGGATATTTCAGCTGCACTACTAAAGGTTATTTGTTCTACGTGAATAATCGATAACGCAACACAAGCAAACCAACAGCGCTATTAAATCAAGTTTTTGGATAATATGAGATAACGTTACAAACGTCCTTGTATAACCCTGTCGACTTAATTAAATTATATTCAATAGCATCAGCAATACTTTCTCTCTTTCGCTGATGCTATCTTTAATTCATAAAATGCGATGTTAAGTTACACCAGATGATGTTCTGAGTCGTTTGCACGCTGCCCTAAGCTTGTTCTGGCTCTCTTTAGTGAAGATATTCGCGCATACGCCTTGTTTGTTCATGCCTCAATTCACCACTAATAGCATTTGTAGCAATACTCTTCGACCCACAGCGACAATTAACACAGTCAGTTTTGTCGCTTATGTCATATTTGACACAATAAAATGACAATTTATGATTTCCTTAATAAAACTATGACGTTAAAATTAAATATAAAAACATTAAACTGTTTATAATCATAAGCTTAATAAGTATTGTTGTTTTTATTTTAATCTGACTGATGTTGGCCCAGCTATTGCTATTACTAAGCATGTTCGCAATCTACTTTACAGATTAGATTTGGATTAACTTAACCACTTTTTTGGAGTAATAACATGACTGATTCTATTGTTTCTTTTCCACAATTAAACCGACCCGCTCCGGCATTTAATACCAAGACCACACATGGCATGCGTTCACTCACTGACTATAAAGGCAAGTGGCTAGTATTGTTCTCTCATCCGGCTGATTTTACGCCTGTTTGTACTACAGAGTTTATCGGTTTTGCCCAACGTGCAGAAGAATTTTCCCAGCTTAATACCGAATTATTAGGTTTATCCATCGACAGTATTCATTCACACATCGCTTGGGTACGGAATATTGAAGAAAACTTCGGTGTTGAAATTACCTTCCCTATTATTTCCGACTTATCAATGGAAGTGGCTAAAGCCTACGGCATGATCCAACCCGGTGCGAGTGATACCGCGGCCGTCCGCGCGACCTTCATTATCGATCCTGAGGGTATTTTACGTGCCATGGTGTATTACCCAATGAGTAATGGCCGCTCTATCGATGAATTTATCCGATTAGTCAAAGCATTGCAAACCAGTGACGCCAATGGCGTTGCCACCCCAGAAAACTGGCAGCCTGGTGATGACGTGATAGTCCCCCCACCAGCCACCACAGCAGAAGCCAAGGCCCGTTTAAGCCAAGGGTTTAAATACACAGATTGGTACTTTAGTAAAAAGTCGCTTTAAGCCTTTACCAGCACAGGGGCGCGAGTCCTTGTGCATCATTTATATAGGAGGTTTGTGATGAATTCGACGTTTAGTGTGCATGAGTTTTTAGATGAAGACAGTGAAACATTTACCTATGTCGTAGCCGATAATGCGACCTCATATGCAGTGATTATTGACCCTGTTTTAGATTTTGATTATAAATCGGGCCGCACTGATACCCGCAGTGCGCAACGTGTTTTACATTGGATTAACCGCCAGAAATTGACGGTTAAATGGATATTAGAAACCCACGCTCATGCAGACCATTTATCTGCCGCCAGTTTTCTACGTGACAAAATAGCGGGCCAAATTGGTATTGGTGAACACATCACTCAAGTACAAGACACCTTTAAAACGATTTTTAATCTAGAGCCAGGTTTTTTGCCTAATGGCAACCAATTTGACCGGTTATTTAAACATAATGACCGCCTAAAAGTGGGTGATATGACGATTCGCATTATGCACACACCGGGCCATACACCAGCCGATCTAGTATATATCGTTAATGAGCAAGCGGCTTTTGTTGGCGACACTATTTTTATGCCTGATGTGGGTACCGCCAGATGCGATTTCCCTGGTGGTGATGCCAATACCTTATACGATTCAATTCAGACATTATTCAGCCTTCCTGAAACCACCGATATTTATGTGTGTCATGACTACCCGACCGAGGGCCGTGACCACCAATTTAAAACCCAAGTAAGCCTACAAAAAAAACACAATATCCATGTTAACGACAGCATGAAAAAAGCAGATTTTGTGGCACTTCGTCAACAACGAGACGCGACATTAGCCATGCCAAGGCTGATATTGCCAGCGATTCAAGTCAACATTCGCGCAGGGCAACTACCAGCGGCTGAAGACAACGGCACTGTGTATTTAAAAATACCCATTAATATCCTTTAAGCCTAAGAGTAATCAAGATGATACAAGCAATCATTGGCGCATTATTAATTGGTTTCGTGTTAAGTGTTTTAGGCTCTGGAGGCTCAATTCTTACGGTTCCGGTGTTGCTATACCTTATTGGTATGCAAGCCGAGTTAGCCATTGCTTCATCATTATGCATCGTAGGAGCGATAAGTTTAATCAGTAGTATTGGTTTTATTAAGCAAAAAAAGGTCTCTTGGCCTCATGTATTTTTATTTGGTTTACCCGGCATGGCGGGTACTTATTTAGGTGCATGGACCAGCACCTTTGTCACCAGCGACATACAGCTAACGGTGTTTGTCATGCTAATGCTCATTGGCGCCGTCATGATGTGGCGTAATCAATCTAGCAGGTGTAAAGCGGGTGAACTGAATATCATTAAAATCCTCTCACAAGGTTTAGCTGTCGGTGTCGTGACCGGATTTGTTGGCGTTGGCGGTGGATTTTTAATTGTCCCAGCACTGGTTTTGCTCGGTGGTATTGAAATGTGGCTGGCAATAGGCACCAGCTTGGTGATTATTGCTATGAATTCACTGGTGGGCTTTGTTAAATATTACAGCTTGCTGTCAAACAAAGGACTTGAATTTGATTGGTCGGTTATCGCCATCATGATTGCCGGCGGGCTTGTCGGCAGTATTGCAGGTCAATGGATAAGCCAATATTTACCCAAAGCCATTTTACAAAAAATATTTGCCGTCTTTTTAGTGATGATGGCGCTATTTATGTTATCAAAATCTATCATTTAATATCACGAGGTACACATGAAAACAGCTCAAGAATACATAAGTGAAATCAAAGTGAATATTAGGGAAGTGAGTACTCATGAATTACATACCGCGATGAGTAAACCAGATGTGGTGATCATTGATGTTCGTGAGCATGAAGAGTTTCTGACAGGTCACATAGAAGGTGCGATAAATTTTCCTCGTGGCGTATTAGAGATGAAAATTCATGAACATCCTTTGGTGAGTCATCACTGTGAATGGGTATTAGCATTAACTGAGTTAGCTCAAAAAGACATATACCTTATTTGCCGTACGGGTGGTCGTTCAGCACTTGCCGCAGCATCATTACAGAATATGGGCTTTAGCAAACCATTGTCTGTCGCAGGTGGCATGATGCAATGGCAACAAGATGAATTTCCGTTAGTGCCTCATAAGGCATAAATGCATCCAACATAAACCAGCATATTGTGGTTTATTGCTCATTAATCTTGACTGATTATTGATTATTGATTGCTGATGTCTAATGGCTAATCGATTTATGACAACTGGTTAAGCGGTATTTTAAGGTAAGCGTTACCCTTACGGTCTGCTGGTGGCATGTTACCTGCTCGAATATTAATTTGGATTGCCGCTAACAATAGATGCGGTATATCAGAATCAATATGGCGTTGTTGATGTCGCTGAACAAACTCAGCGAGGGTCACTTTACCGCCGACAACGCAGTTATACCTTTTCTGCGCAATCACTGATGTTTCAAATATATTATCTTGGCGTTTGTATCCAAGGGGATCATGCCCTATAAACACCCGAGTACAATTAGGTAACGCTAATATGTTGTTAATTGAATGATACAAGGTGGTCGTGCTGCTATTGGGAAAATCAGTATTCACCGTACCCCATTCTGGCGTAGACAATGTGTCACCAACAAATATCACATCTTCAATGAGATAGCTCACACAAGCAGGTGTATGTCCGGGTGTATGCATAATGTGAATAGTTAAATGACCCAATTTAATGAGTTCTTTATCGGTAAACAGTTGATCAAACTGCTCGCCATTGCACTGAAAGCTCTCATCGAGATTAAGCAATCTTTTAACGGTGTGCTGGACTTGAGTAATGTGCTCACCAATCCCCGTTGTTCCCCCGCGTTTGGTCTTGATATAACACGCCGCAGACATATGATCGCAATGTGCATGAGTTTCTAAAATCCATTCAATTTCAAATCCATGCTTATCGATATGATCAATGATGTTATCGGCAAAACACGTACTTATAGTACCAGAGGCCATATCGAAATCTAAAACGGGATCAATAATCGCACTTTGACGAGTAGCAAGATCGGTCACCACATAGGTAATAGCATGACTAGTATGATGATAAAAAGGATCAATGCGGATTTTACTCATAACAATTAACTCCCAACAAAATACCCAATGTATTTGTTAGATAAAGTCTCAGGTCAATATTAGCAATAATGGTTAACATCATTTCGTAAATGACTGATAAGGACTCGTAACGGCAGGATCATGTTAACGTAAACCACCACCATAAACAGCGCATGGGTCGCTGTGCTGTTTGCTTTAGCACCTAGCAGCGAAGCGTCCTAGCAGCGAAGCGACTAGGCTCTTGCTATAAGCCGCGCAGCGTCCTCGCTTCTAGGTCTTTCGCTTATATTACTTCAGCTTTGATTACGGCTTTGTTGTTGCTGTAACCGATGCGGCTTGATTACTGATAACCTTTTGTAATGAAAACGCACCGCGAATATCACCGAGGGCAAAGTTAACGGCTTTATCATTAGGATAGGTTTTGTTAATCAAAGTACTCAGCTCAGGATTAATATTACTACCATGACAACCTAAGCATAATTGTTGCGCTGGTATCGCCTTCATATAACGAAACTGTGTTTTGCCATCTTTGACGATAAACTCACTCGCCACAATGGGTTTATCAGCAGCTTGCTGTCCTGAAGCATTAACACGTTCAAATTGCTGTAATTGTGTTAACTCCCAAGCATCGGGCGTATTGGCTGGATTACGCACTCGCAAACTGGTCCGGGTAAGTGTCCAGCCCTCTTTTGAGTTTTCTGCTGCAATTGCAGGTGCTACCGCTTGGCACACCGACACTGCGTTGGTTAATCCACCTTGCTTAATGGCTGTCTTTAAATGACCTTTCAGTGCTTGGCTAAATTCGGCAATTCGTTGATTGGCCTGTTGTTCAAGCACTTGCTGCTCGGTTAATGATTCAGCTTGTCCTACCGTCGAGACGCTCATAAGCATGATTAAGCCGGCCATTTGGCTAGCCTTAATCAATGATTGTGTGTGTTTGTGTGTTAAGCGCATTATTGTTATTCCTCTATTTAAAATCGTTTAATCTCAATGAGATTTAGGGTTATAAAAAACCTATGACCGAGTCCAATCACAAAACATATAGCAAGATCAATACAAAGCTTGTGCCATATTACACCGACAAATTTAAAATATATAAAATCAGCCACTTAAAATTCATTGATATTTGCGAGAAGCACATGCTAGGTTATGAACTGACAAATATGGCATTGTAGTGACAAATATTGCGCTAATAATGTCACTTTAGAGATTAACTGATTAATGTGTACAGTAAGCGAGAGTGATAAATGAGTAACACCACTGTTGTGCAATCAATGATAAACGCGATTGATAAACCGGCAATATTTATTACGCCAGATTATGTTATACATGCGGTTAATCAAGCCTATTTAGAAACGTATGATACACAAGTCATATTAGGCCAAAGTAAATGCCATCAGATATCTCATCACAGTAATGAGCCTTGTGATAAACACGGTGAAGAGTGTCCTTTGCAACAATGCCAGAGTACTGCAAGGGCTGCCAATGCTGTACATATTCATAGCACTGCACACGGTAAGTCATATTGCGATATTTTAATGAAACCCATTAAAGATAACAGTGGCAAGGTATTGGGATATCTGGAGGTTTTAGATGCCATTGATTATGCATCAACAGAGTCTAAAAAAGGCACCATGGTCGGTCAATCTGCGCCGTTTAAGCAAATGCTCAACAGAATTAACCGAGCATCTCAATCCAGTATTGCGGTGCTATTGCAAGGTGAAACTGGTGCCGGTAAAGAACTCGTCGCTAAAGCTGTGCATCAAGCCAGTAGCCGCAATGATAAACCTTTTGTGGTTATTGAATGTACCGGCCTGAGTGAAAACCTGTTCGAAAGTGAGTTATTTGGTTACGAGAAAGGAGCCTTTACCGGGGCAACCACCAGCAAAAAAGGTCTGATTGAGATAGCCCATGGCGGCACGGTATTCTTTGATGAGATTGGCGATGTACCGATGAACATGCAAGTTAAACTGCTAAGGTTGCTAGAAACCCAATGTTATCGCGCCGTGGGTGGATTAAAACAAAAACGTTCCGACTTTCGATTAGTCAGCGCCAGCCATAAGAATTTACTCGATTTGGTTGAAAAAGGTGAATTTAGACGCGATCTGTATTACCGCATTGCAGGATTTCCCATTTACTTACCCTCGTTGCGTGAGCGCCTTGATGATATTCCAGGACTCGTAAATCATTTTATAAAGTACTCTGAATACAAACATAAAAGGTTTTCGGCTAACGCATTAAATCTGCTCAGTCATTATGCATATCCAGGTAATATTCGCGAACTGAAGAATATTATTGAACAATCGGCACTGATTGCCAACGAAGATATTATCCACAGCAGTGATTTACCTGAAAGCGTTCAACCTAACCACACATCGACAGATAAAAAAAATACACTAAAAACGGCAACGGAACTCATGTCACTCGATGACGTGGAGTACGCGTATCTTTCTCAGGTCTGTCAGCAATTTCAAGGATCTCCAGCAGAATTAGCCATTAAGCTTAATATTAGTGTGCGGACCTTATATCGTAAATTACAGCGCTATGAATTAAAGCTAACAGCGCTGTAATGACGCAATATCAACCATAGTTACCATTAATGTTGATGTATTAGTGAATGCTTTTTATTGCAACACGTTTTCATTGTTGCGGTTGCTGTGCCCATTTCTGATCCGCAGCAACGTTTCTTTGTCGCCATTTCAGATCCACTGCAATGACCATCGTGACTGCCCGCTTCTCCGTCAGCATGATTATGATCACAACAACCACCGTTCGCTTGTTTAGCAATATGCTTAGATGAAGGGCGTCCCTGACTTGCCTCGGTATACTCCTCACAGTCAGCTAAATTAGCACCGGCAAGATCGTCTATTGCTGTACGACCATTTTTAGCGTGAAAAACACTCAGTTGCCGACTTAATAATTTAGCTAATAGTTGTTGGCCAATGTTACGTACGATCACGCGATTAGCGCCATGTGCCAGTATCAAACTGACTAATTGTTGTTTACCCTCACATCCATCTGTTAGTGCAGGATTGGCAAAACGCCCTTTCACTTGACCTTGATCGTCAATAAAGAGCACCTCATCAGCTTTGCTAAAATGGCTGGAAATATGTTCGTCTTTCATTGGTATGGCGGTAATCATTATTTCTCCTCATGTGCATTTTGCATTAACAACGCTTTACCATTAGTTAAGTCGTCCATTAATTTAAAACACACAGATTTAAGTAACTTCAACTCGGGTTAAGAGGTGGGATAAATAGGCTTAACATAGCTTTTGGCTGCCCCATAAATAGTTAACTGAATTTTAGCGCTTGGTATAACTAAACTACAGTTAATGGCATATGCTATATATACGCTTATTTATGGCATATGCCAACTTTAATTTAGGGTTTGTGATCTGTTGCACTATTTATATCGATATCAATTATCTAAACATCTGACTGACAATCATTAGTGCCCTTGACCTTATTGCGATAAAAATAGCGGGGCGATTATTCGCTCTGTAGTGGCATTAATCATGAAAAACGAATAAAAAAAACCAATAAAACCCCTTAACATTTTATCTTTGGCAAGCATTTCCATTGGGTCGAATATTGAGGTGTTAGCAAATCACGGCGCATGGCCCACTTTTGCTCTATCCCTTGTGCGGCCAGAAACACAGTGTCGCGACCGTAGCGTTGGTTGATGCCATCTAGCGTGTGCATTAGCGCATGGGTGACCTTAGCGGTATTAAATAAATCAAATTGAAAATGCTTCTCGCTGGCTAAATCAACTAGGCCCACGCCTATTTTGTAATAGCGCACTCCTTGACGAAATAGCCTTGGAGCAGCGTGGGTCATAGCTTTGGTGAGCTCAACGCTGCAATGGGTTGGGCATGGAAAATGTACGATGACTTTATAACTTACTGGCTGTTCGTCATGGGGGGAATTACTCGCAAACAGCAACATGGTTTTACAATGGGAGCCTTGCTGACGCGCTTTGAGCGCTGCAATACCAACATGCTTACTTAACGCTTGTAATAATGACTCATAATCGGTGATGCGCTCGCCCACACTGCGGGTGGAGAAAATTTGCTTTTTATCAGCCCTCGCCTCATCCCATTGCTTACACACTTGGCCGTTAAGCTCGCGCACCGTACGCTCTATTTCAATACTAAACTGCTTTCTCGCAAGGCTGGGCGGCATAGAGGCGAGATCAAATGCGCTGCGAATATTGATTAACGCAAGCTTGTTACTCATCTTCCTGCCAATTCCCCATACTTCTGCAACCGCCAACTGTTTTAAAATGTCGGTACGTTGCTGCATAGTCTCGATAACGCACACACCTTGGTATCCCTGGATTTTTTTAGCGGCGTGATTGGCAATTTTAGCCAAGGTCAAGGTTTCGGCTATGCCAACACAAACAGGTAGGCGCGCTTCTTTCCAAACCGCGCGGCGGATTAACTGACCTTGGGTATGCAGGCATTTGATCGCGGGATAACAATGCTTAAAAGACAGAAAGCTTTCATCAATCGAATACACATGCTGCTCTGGGGCAAAACGGCCTATTATTGCCATCATCTTTGCCGATAAATCGGCATACAATTCATAATTAGATGAGCAAACGATGACATTGCGCTGGGCGCATAAGGCTTTAACTTGAAAATAAGGTAAAAACTTTTGAATGCCAGCCTCTTTTGCATGTCGATTAGCGGCCACAATACAGCCATCATTATTGCTGAGCACAATCATCGGCCTACCACGCCAATCAGGACGAAACACCTGTTCAGCACTGCAATAAAAAGCATTGGCATCGACTAAGGCAAACATTTTACCTACTCTTATTTGCTTACAAGCAGTGGGCTTTGACGATGACAACGAATTGAGCGGGTCACCACGCCTTCAATACTAAAATCATCATAGTCGCAGATGGTCACTGGTAAATATTGCTCATTCGATGACACTAGCATTCGCCGTGGCATGTCGAGAATTTTACACACAAATTCACCATTAAAATTAGCCACAATCACATCGCCGCTTTTCGCGGTTTCATGGCGATCGACAATCAATAAATCGCCATCGAAGATCCCCACCCCTTGCATCGACTCGCCCTGGGCTAAGCCAAGAAAAGTCGAACTGGGATGCTGGATTAATATCTCATCAAGACTTAAGCCTAATTGAAGGTATTCGGCTGCAGGGCTTTCAAAGCCAGTAATACCGGCACTCGCTGCAATAGGAATAATGCGCATATGACAACCTCGCACACTTATAACGTGTACTGTATAAAAACACAGTACATCTTACCGCTAAATTTAGTTGGTGCAAGTTTATTTATTTTTTCTTGCGCCATGCGCTGTGCTCTTCAAGCATTGGAGTGGTTTTTATTGAACTTTAGACGCCGCTACACGGCAACCTTATCTGTTGTTTATGAAAGAATATGTTCAAGGTCAAAATATAATCAGAGTGATTGGTCTACACTGATCATCAGTACAAGAATTAACCTAGTTCGTGTATAGCGTAACCAATAGCATTATTTTTCCCTTTGCTCGGGGTCTAGTATGACACTCGCTACATTCCATATTGATATGCAAGATGATAACTGTTCACTGCATCTTACGGGTGATTGGCAATTGGGCCAAGCGCCACTGGGCGCGGATATTTGCGCTACGCTACCCTCTGCTTGTCATTCCGTCACATTAATCACCACAGAGTTGTCGCACTGGGACTCAAGTCTCGCCATTGCCTTATTACAATTGTCACGTTGGTGTGAACAACAACAAATCGCCTTAAATGTAAAAGACACCCCACAAGGATTACAGCAATTATTACAACTTGCTACCGACGTTCCTGTTTATCAAGCAACCAATGATAGTGCCATTGGCGGATTATTAGCAGCCTTACGTAGCTGGCTTATTGTGCAAGGTTTACAAGTACACGACGGATTAGTGTTTGTTGGTGAGAGTTCACTGGCATTGGGTCGTTGGTTCAGAGGCAAAGCCAGTACTCGTCGCAGTGATATCGTGTTTTTTATAGAACAAGCGGGACCTAAAGGATTGGCTATTGTCACCTTAATTAGCCTGCTTGTGGGAATGATATTGGCCTATTTAGGCTCGGTACAGCTGCGGCAATTAGGGGCTCAGGTGTATGTTGCAAATTTAGTGGCTATCGGGATGGTGCGTGAAATGGGCGCGCTCATGACAGGCGTTATCATGGCTGGCAGAACAGGGGCTGCTTATGCAGCGCAATTAGGCACAATGCAGGTCAATGAAGAAATTGATGCTCTGCGCGTAATGGGCATTTCGACCATGGAATTCCTGGTTTTACCTCGATTATTGGCATTGATTTTTATTATGCCACTGATGTGTATTTATTCAGATGTGATCGGCATGATCGGCGGTGCGATTGTTGCCAATGGCATGGGCGTAAGTTACACCCAATATATTTTGCAAACCCAGATTGCGATCGATTGGGTAGACATTTCCACCGGTTTGATAAAAAGCCTCATTTTTGGCTTTCTGATTGCTATAGCGGGTTGTCAGGCAGGCCTTCTTTGCGGTCGAGATTCTAATGCCGTTGGTTTAGCCACCACCAACGCTGTGGTTAAGGCGATTGTCTTTCTTGTGGTCTCTGACGCCGCGCTTAATATTTTGTTCGATAAATTAGGGATCTAATGATGGTTGATGATGCCTTTATCAGTGTTCGCAATCTTTGTGTCGGTTATGGCACTACCGAAGTGCAACGACAGTTAACCTTCGACATTCACAAGAATGATATCTTTTTTGTCATTGGCGGAAGTGGTTGCGGCAAAACGACCTTGCTTAAATCAATGGTAGGACTGTTAACTCCGCTCAAGGGTGAAGTACGCTATCAAGGTAAAAACTTTTATGACGCAGATGAACCGGCGCAAGTGGCTATGCTTAAAGACTGGGGCATTACCTTTCAAACTGGGGCGTTGTTTTCCAGTATGTCACTTGCTGATAATGTCGCTTTACCGCTGCAACTGTATACCGACCTTTCGGAGCGGCAAATCGCTGAAGCCGTGGCCTATAAACTTGCATTAGTTGGCTTAGCCGGGTTCGAGAAATTTTATCCTGCCGAGTTAAGTGGCGGCATGCACAAACGCGCAGGGTTGGCGCGCGCGATTGCACTGGATCCACAATTGTTGTTTTTTGATGAACCCTCTGCAGGATTAGACCCCATTAGTTGCATGCGCTTAGATCATTTAATAGTGCAAATCTGCCAAGCACTCGATTCGACCGTAATTATCGTGTCGCACGAGCTGCCCAGTATATTGTCAATCGGCACCCGCTGTGTGTATCTGGATAATCAAACCAATACCATGCTCGACTGTGGCGATCCGAGAGAATTAAAACTTAACAGCAGCCAACCTCGGGTGCGACAATTTCTCAATCGTGCTGACAAAGTGGAGGCATCATGAGTAAAAGCCAGCGACTTCCTCTTGCGATTGGTGCCTTTATTCTGGGCGCTATTATCTTAGTGTTTATTGCACTGTTATTCTTTTCTGGAGGACGGATATTTGCCGAAAAAGCCCCCGTAGTGATGTTTTTCAACAACTCAATCCAAGGGCTTCAGGTGGGCGCCCCGGTGAAGTTAAAAGGGGTAGTGATCGGTGAAATAAGCGATATCAGTATCGATTTCCCCAATAACAATAGCCAAGGTATTACCGCCGCTGTTCATGCTAATTTGTTGTTGAAACGCATCAATCTAAAGGGTATTCAAGTGGGCGAAGAGTTTTTCTTCCACGCCATCGATAACGGTTTACGTGCCCAGTTGAATTATCAGAGTTTATTAACTGGACTCCTCTATGTTGAGTTAGATTTTTATCCCAGTACTTTGCCTCAGTTTCATGGTGGAAACAACGCCATATTAGAGCTGCCAACCATAGAAACTGATTTCGAATCCTTGTCAAAAGATTTGCAATCTTTGAACCTTAAAAGCTTAGTCAATAATGTTGATAATTTGGCCCAACAACTCAGCGACATAGCTGCCAGCGGACAAATACAACAGGCACTGGAAAGCTTTGACAGTGCGGCTAACGCAGTCAAAAACACCGCTGTTCACATCGATACGACTCAGGCTACGTTAGGACAACATAGTGCTGAAGTTCTGGTCAAACTGGATAATCTACTTGTCCAATTGAACCAAGATGAACCTAAGATTATTCAATCACTTGACCACAGTTTGACGGCATTACGCGAGACATTATTAAGCATTAATCAGCTCACATCCCAAGCGGGTAATTCACTTGCTCAAGATTCGCCGCTATTAATCAAGTTAGATAACACACTAGAAGAAATTCACCGCGCCGCGCGATCACTACGCAGTTTGAGCGAAACCTTAGATGAACAGCCTGAGGCCATCATCCGCGGCAAAAAAACCATACCTTTAGGAGAATAACGTCATGAAATTTGGGTCGTGGTCAATTCATTGGGGAGCCTGCCTACTTGCGCTTAGTCTGCTTTTTGGCTGCCAAAGCTCACCCACGAAACAGTATTTTGTGCTCACGGCTATCCCCAGCCAAATTGAAGCGGGCAGTACACGCTTAGATCGTGATATTGGTATTGGGCCAGTCGAGATTGCTGAGTATCTTAACTTTACTCAGGTGGTGTACCAGCGGGAAGATGGCAGTTTGCAAAGATTCACCAATAGCTATTGGGCTGAACCACTAGACCAAGGCATTAGTCGGGTCATTCGTCTTAACCTTAGCCAAGGCGATCGCAGTCGTAACTTGATATTGTTTCCTTGGCGAGCAGATAACCGTCCTCAATACAGCATAAAAATTAAAATCATCAGCCTCAACCGTGATGGCATAAACGCCAGCATAAAGACTAATTGGGAACTAATAGATATCCGATCAAACCGTCATATAGAACGACAACATTTTGCGGCGACGACTGAGGCAGGCTCAACAGCCGCTGAATTGGTTAACGCGTACAGCTATTTATTAGCTCAATTGGCTCAGGAAATGGATAAATCGCTGCAACGACTGCCTAATTAAGCGACCGCATGACGATCTGGTTAACTAAGTTCTGATTAAAAAGTAATAGGCTGTGACAACGTCACTCATTGCATGGTATGTAGCCGCTGGATCACCTATGCAACGAAACAAAAGATAACCTGAGGTTAGTTAGCGTTAGCGAGGCACCGATAATATTGTCAGCGCTTATATCTTATCCATCAGCGTCATCATGCTGGCTATTGAAGCGTGAAAACCATGTTCATATTGCAGTCACTAAAATTTGCTAACAATTCAAATATTGACATTTTTTGTCAATCTTTCAAGATAACCTGGCAAATAATTCTGTCAACACATTGGCTAAGGAAAACGATAACAATGAATAGATCCTTAATTGCGATTGGATTAACAACGGCACTATTAACGGGTTGTGGCGTATCTGATACAAATAACACTAAACTTGCAACCGTGACCTCACCTGCACCAGCTCAAGCAGAGTTAGGTACTTTTGGGGTAGACTTAGCCGCGCGTAATGAAGCGGTTAAACCTGGCGATGACTTTTTTATGTATTCAAGTGGCACTTGGTACGACAACTTTGTCATGCCAGCCGACAAAACCCGTTATGGCGCCTTTAATGCGTTGGCTGAGCGCAGTGAACATCAAGTCAAAGCGATTGTTGATGATATTGCCAGTCGCAGTGACTTAACTGCAGAAGAGCAATTAATTGCTGATTTTTATCATGCCTATATGGATACCGAGACCATCAATAAGTTAGGTATCACGCCCATTAAAGGCACCTTAGATCAAATTGCCGCGATAAACTCAACTCAAGACTTAACTAAAGTCTTCGGCGAGGCTTGGCTTACCGGTGCATCATCACCGATTGACGGAGGCATGTGGTTTAACCGTTTAGATCCTAATCAATATGAAATGACTCTCGGTGCCGGAGGTTTAGGTTTACCTGATCGTTCATACTACTTAGAAGAGAGTGAGCGCTTTGTGAATATCCGCAAAGCTTATGTGGATCATATCGCTAAAATGCTGGCTTTTGCTGGCATAAATGACGGCGAAAAACGTGCCCAGGCCATTCTTGTGCTCGAAACTAAAATAGCACAAGCCCAATGGCCTAGAGAAAAACGCCGTGATCGCGACTTAACCTTAAACCAAGTTAAACGCGAAGATCTTGCTCAGCAATACCCAGGATTTGACTGGGATTTATACTTTGCGCAAACGGGTTACCAAGTACCACAACTCAATATCTCTGAGCCTGAGCCAGTTAAGGCTATGATTGGCTTGATAAACCAACAGCCATTAAGCGTATGGCAAGACTATCTGACCTTCCACACCGTCACTAATAACGCAGGGTTACTGTCAGAAGACATTTTCAATACTAACTTTGCTTTTTATGGCAAAGAATTAACTGGCCAAGAGCAACCTCGTCCTCGCTGGAAACGCGCGGTAGAAGAAATGTCAGGCACCCAATCATTAGGCTTTGCGATTGGTAAAGTGTTTGTATCGCGTTATTTCCCTGAGTCGTCTAAAAAGCAAATGGCCGAATTAGTCGAAAACTTACGCACTGCATTGGGTCAGCGTATTGATGGTTTAGAGTGGATGGGCGATGATACGAAAGTTAATGCTCATGCTAAGCTAGCAGCATTTAACCCTAAAATTGGTTATCCAGATGTATGGCAACAATTTGATGGCTTAACCCTAACTAAAAATGATTTAGTGGGTGACATTAAAAATTTACGCCAATACTTCCAAGCCGACAGCGTAGCGAAAGAACTGCAAAAAACCGACCGTAATCGTTGGGGTATGACCCCGCAAACGGTGAATGCATATTACAACAGCTCATTTAATGAGATTGTGTTTCCTGCGGCTATTTTACAACCACCCTTTTTTGATCCCAACGCAGATGCCGCGGTTAACTATGGCAGTATTGGTGCAGTAATTGGTCACGAAATGGGTCATGGTTTTGATGATCAAGGCTCTAAGTCAGATGCGAATGGCATTCAACGTAACTGGTGGACCGATGAAGACCGTGCCGCCTTTGATGCCAAAGCCGATAAGCTTGCTGAGCAATACAGCAAATATGAGCCCATTCCAGAAAACTTTGTCAACGGACGTAACAGCCTAGGTGAAAACATCGGCGACGTGGGAGGCATCGCAATGGCTTACCATGCTTACAAGTTAAGCTTAAACGGTAAAGAAGCCCCAGTCATTGATGGCGTTACAGGCGATCAACGCTTCTTTTTAGCCTGGGCTCAAGTGTGGAAAGAAAAACGCACCGAGCAAAGCATGTTAACTCAGTTACGTGCAGGCACTCATGCACCCGGTCGTTACCGCGCCCTCGCCCCACGTAACCACGATGCGTGGTACAAAGCTTTTGATGTTAAACCAGATGACAAGTTGTACTTGCCTGAAGATCAACGGGTACGTATTTGGTAGTTTGAGTACGTAAATAACTGCAATAACGTGCCTCGGTTGCAACAAGCATCCGTCACAATACAAAAAGGCCAGTCAGTTACTGACTGGCCTTTTATTATCACACTCTGCGCTAATACTTAAACAAATATCAGGAACCTTGTGACTCATGACAGAGGCCAATAAAGGCCTGGATAAACAGTCAGCTTGATTAATCAGTTGCTGGTAATATCGTTTGCACACTTTACAAGTCGGTGAATAATTTTCTCTTGATAAGCTTTAACCGTAGAGAAGCTTTGTATTTTCATAAATAAGTCCGAGGCAGTTTCCTTGGATACACCCGTTAAATTAACCCCCTTATACAGTGCTGGTACCGTGTTTTGTTTCATGGCATTATCTGCAAATATTAAATTTAATTTGACTACACGGGCCAACTCTTCTTGATAGAGAAAAAATTGCCTTAAATGTGTATTCTCTATTTTGGCAGTTTTCGATCTGTCTATTGTTAAAATCTCGTCAATGAGTCGGTTTAATCTACTACGAAATTTAATCGCTTCATCCATAACCTCAAGCCATTTTATTTCAGTACTTGATAACAAAGCCAAGAAATACAATGTGCGTGCTTTGTTATAATTAATGAACCCTGGCCACATAACATCTTCACTAGAAATATGAAGTGCTCTATCAAACTGGTCACATGCAGATTTTAAATACATGGTCACATCTTCTATAATTGATGGAGATATAGAGCCAATACCTTTCTGTACCAAACTAAGACCGTTAAGTGAGAGAATATCTATATCCCCCATATTTAGGGACTCTCTAAGCAAGTGCATGCCCTTTTTGTTGTAATACAAACCAAGGTAATTGTGATATATCGTTTTTGTGACAGGATTTCGAAGTATAGGTCCACGAACATGGAGAAGATCTGCATGGATATTAAAATTACCATCAGCAACAAAATTCTGATATGAAACGACAGCTTTAAATAACTTTATTGTTTCAGTTATTTGAATTGAATTTCCTTTGCTTACCGAATGTAGTATGTCACGTTGCCTATCTACCTCTATTAATATCTTGTCCATACGTTTTTTATAGAGCTTTTTATCCGTATCAGAAGCATTAAAAACAGCCGGAAATAAAACTATAAGATCAATCATATACTGCAACGTATCCGCAAAAAGCACGGCAGTACCTGACTCTTTTTTTAACTTATATTCAACTGAATCAAAGAGTTCTTTGTCGAGTGTTTTTTCGTCTTTAGACTTGAATTGATTGATTAACTCAGGAAGTGAAGTTACATAGTTCTCATTATCAAGAATATTACCTTCCATTTTACTTATATTGTTCACACTGTCGATTGATGTATATGTCCTGACAGCGATAAACAGAGCTAATAGTGCAATGCAGAACCCAACGGTCGATATTGTAAAACTAAGTAAATCTTTGCCTTCTTTTAGATAATATACCCAAACTGCAATACAAGCAGAAAACATTACTAGTATAAAAATGGTGAAATATATTATTTTTGATGTGCGCATTTATCTTCCTAATATTGTTAAATTTGTACGTCTACATTGAACTAATGCCCAACACAGCAGAACGCGATAGCGCGTAAATCCACGAAGCCTTTGCATATAAAATGTCGTTCATCACACACTCTCATTGAGAGTAGGTTGTACCCATTAATAGCATTCTGACTTTTCATTGAACCATGATCAGGTACCATCTTGTAGTCGCTAAATCATTTTAATAATCTCAACGTCGTTAACGTCTTGTATCCAAAGTCAACGAAAACAGTCCTCAAAATAAGAGTTGAACTTATCCATTTTCAAGCAAGGCATGTAACGCATTTATGGACAGAAGTGCGTTTGAGGTATTGATTAACTCAGCTTACTTGGTATTGGTTTAGCTTGATTTATAACGTAGCTTCATTTGAACTTATTGCCTGCAGCATGTGAGCTACAGGACGTAGTAAATGTCGCGATCACAGGGATGTGAAAGAGTGATCTTAGTGCAGATGATTAAGCGAGACGCCAGCTCTTGATTTTAAAATCAGCATCCCTGTGGGCTTTAACCAAAACATCCCTATTTTAGATTCTCGCTGACTCATCTACACCTGTAATTTAACTCTCTTCGATTTAGCTGCATAGTTGTCTATAGATGAAAGCTAAATAGGAAAAGTATGTCAACAAGATATGCGATAACGCCCTATTAGCTAGACATTTAACCCATCTTAAAATCTAATCGAACCGTCATATTTTGTTGAACTACTGCCTTTCCATTTTCTACCTTGGGTGCATACTTCCAATTTGAAAGCGCGCTAATTGCAGCTTTATCAAAAGTTTGTTCTGGAACAGATTTTAAAACTTTTATATTTATTGGATCACCCTTTTCACTAATATCGAAGCTCATTTGAACATAACCTTCTATTTTATTTCGAGCGGCATGAATTGGGTAAGTTGGATTTGCAGTTTCTTGCAGCGCCGCATTAGATCTATCGGGCAAAGGTGTTGAAGAGCACGCGGTAATAAAAACTAATGATATAAGCGCTAAACTAGAATATTTCATTAAAATCCTTTTTGTGTCGTTAACGCCGCATTAAGCGGACTAAACTTGTTGGTTGTAATGCGTAGCGAAGCAGAACCTAACCAACTGTTTTAGTTCCGTTTAAACTTTTTGTGTACGCCCAGCATGGGCATGGACTAATGAGGTGATAGTCCTCTGTAGGAAGGTCACCGTTCAATAACATGCTGTTATTAAACGTTAACTACTAGCGAATGGCAAGGGCTTATCATTGATGATTGGTCTGAAGGAAGCCGCTAGCCATATATTGTAAAGAGGACGAGATGATGAACAAGAATATCATATGAGGCGTAGGCTAGAGGTGAGTTGGCAGGGTCTGCCCCGCGAAGTAAGGGATATCATCAAACAGAAATGCAAATTTGCCGTCGATGTTGATGTTGATCTGTCTAAGTTCTTTGACCGAGTTAATCATGATCACTTGATGACTCAACTTAGGATCAAGGTGCAGGATAAGCGTCTTGCCGATGTCATTCGATCATTATTGATCGGTGCAGCGGCCCAATTTACTGACACCAGTCATCCACAAGGTTGCGCATTAATTAATAGTACTTTGACATGCAATGAAGCGAGCGAATCAATAAAAATCGCTATCAATAATCGGAAAGAAAAAATCAAACCACGATAATTAATAGATTTGAATTGGCTAAAAACAGCGGTGAACTCAATGACAGTTGCCAACCTGAAGCGTTGACACGACTAATTATGACGTTATTTAAAGGGATGTCGTTACAGGCTGCAGAGGGAGCAACTAAAGATGAGTTACACCAAATTACTGAAATGGTCGTTGACGGGGTCCTCAGTCAGCATGTGAATGAGGTTTAGTCGGATTTGCTCGGCTGCGCCTCATATCTATGCCAAATATGTTGGTTATCCTTAGGACGTCAGTAATAGCGCCTATGAATCTCGCAATTCTCGACGTAAGATCTTGCCAACATTTGATTTTGGCAATTCATCTCTAAATTCAATTATCCTTGGGTTTTTATAACCGGTAAGATATTTTCTACAATGTTTTTTTATTTCATCAACGGTCACATTACCTTTGCGTACAATAAATAATTTAACTATTTCTCCTGTGGCGTCATCAGGAATGCCAATGGCCGCAGCTTCGATGATGTGAGGGTGAAGTGTTGCAACTTCTTCAATTTCAGTTGGAAAAACATTAAATCCCGACACTAGAATCATATCTTTTTTACGGTCTTCAATATAAAAAACCCCATCGTCATCCATTCTTCCTATATCGCCAGAGCTTAACCAACCTCCTGCATGCATTACAGTATTGGTTTCGGCTTCTTGTTGCCAATAGCCTTTCATCACTTGGGGCCCTCTAATTTGAATTTCACCAATTTGGTTGGGACCTAAAGGTTCATTTTTATCATTAACGATACGGAGTTCAGTGCTGGGTAAAGGGACACCAATTGAAGAAATAAATGATTGTTGTTGATGAGTACCTGCAGCGACCACTGGGGAACATTCAGTTAAGCCATAACCTTCTATGACAGGCATTCCAGTGAGCTCTTGCCAACGATCAGCAATATGTTTCTGCGTCGGCATTCCACCTGCAATAGTAAAACGAGCGTGACTAAAATCTAATTCTTGAAAACCAGCATGATTGTTTAGACCATTAAAAAGTGTATTTAAACCAAAAACCATTGTGAATGGATATTTACTTAAATCTGCTACGAAACCATCTATATCTCTTGGGTTGGTAATGAGTAAATTCGTTGCACCGAGAAAGAGCATAAACATCATACTCACTGAGTTGGCAAAAATATGATAAAGCGGAAGTGGGGTTACTGCATATTCCTTATCATATAAGGTTCTTGGGCTAAAATGAGCATGAACCTGTAGAACGTTAGAAATAATATTACTATGAGTCAGCATTGCCCCTTTCGCAGGACCCGTCGTTCCACCTGTATATTGGAGGTATGCTAAATCATCTACTGTTATTTGGGGATCAATAAAGGGAAGTTTCTTGCCTTCGGTTAACGCTCTACGCAGTGAAATAGCGTCAGGAATATGATATTTAGGTACTATTTTTTTGACATGTTTGATAAGAAAATTAACCAGTGTACGCTTATGTATAGCTAACTCATCGCCGATTTTGGTTAAAATAACATGCTTAATGTTAGTCTCATGCAGTATTTGCTGAAGATTATTACCAAAATTTGTGACGGCAACAATAGCACTGGACCCTGAGTCTCGTAATTGATATTTTAACTCTCGAGGGGTATAAAGTGGATTAACATTTACAATAATGAGTCCTGCTTTTAATGCACCTAAAATAGTGATGGGATATTGCAATAAATTAGGCATCATCAAGGCGATTCGTTCGCCTTTTTTCATTTTTAGTTCAGATTGTAGATAAGCAGCAAAAGCGTTACTTTTACTTTCGAGATCTTGGTAGGATAAGCTATGTCCCATATTAATATATGCTGCTTTTTTAGCATGCGCACTAAAAGACTCTTTAAACAAATCATTGATATTGTTATACATACTTGAATCTATTGTTGCGGGCACATCCTCAGGATATTGTTTTAACCACGGTTTATCATTTGTCATTATAGCCATCATTAATGTTGTTGTTTAAACATCACTATTGTAAATTAATTTACCTAATTAGTATAAAAATAATAGGCTGAATTCAATGAATTAACTACTGTTCTAGGGGGTTAGCAGTAGCTAATTTCTCGGAGTGTGACTCGTCCCTGCTTTTATCGCTTTTCCGCTTCACTCTATCTTTCTTCAACAATGAAAAAAGCATTCAGCTACTGCATTATCATGGCAGTTTCTACTGTGGCACATGCTTGCTTCAGGGTTTGTTGCTAAAGAAAACTTCGTCAGTCAGAAAAAGATAATGGGGTCAGAGCGAATAAGGTAAATCCCTCCTAACTTTCTATCATTTTGGGTCTAAAACGAGTGACAAAAGGCAAGTAATAAAGCTCAAGTCGAACAATGATTATTCTTGTAAATTAGCGAGTCTAGATGTGGCTGCGAGCTTCCAAAAAGAAACTTTTGGCAAAGCCTACAGGGATTATACTTACGGCATTTCGCATAAATTCAGCTATGGTAACCCCTAATTACTACTGCACCGATAAATGAAACCGCTATATCGTAAAGGGGCATTAATCAGTTACCTGCCTAGCTGAGAAAGGTCAGATTTAACGATGAAATGAGTAAAGCCACTTGTTCGGCTTGGTACAGATAAAAGTAACAATGTTAACCTGGATGAATCAGAGTGATAAAACGGATAATGTCTGCCGGCGACTAAAACCGGATAAAGTACGGTATCGCCACCAAGATAACCCCCATTATCAGTAAGCTGGTGACACTGGCAACAAAATACGGAAACACACATAACGCCATTCCAATACACAAGGGAACAATCGCTCTTTGACGTTTTCCATAGACAAAATACCCCATGCCAATGGCGCCAAATAGCACACTCCACATGATCATTGCTGCACTGCCCATCTGTTTGCCTCTTATCTATTGCCTACCTATTGCCTACCTATAATGAATAGATTGGCTAATTTGTTAGATTATTTTGAGCTTTGGATTTGATCCAGTCAATCAGCTAGTCAGATCTTAATGTTAATAGGCTTCCAACTAATGCAACTAATGCACTAAGGCCCATCCGCCTTTTACTATAAGACTCCAGCGTCTAAGAACCCTAATGCCATCACAAACAAGCTTGGTAAACTGACCACGAGTCAAATCAACATCAAGCACTGATTGCCAATAATGCCAGCCAACAGTACAAAAAAGCACACCTCAGCGTAACCGCTTTGGGTTAATTGTCGCCTATTAACGATGACAGTAACGAGACTAACAGACATGTACAGATCAATCGCCAGAAGCTTAATCATCAGTTTTACATGACAGATAAAACAGTTTTAAGATGACATTTTATCGCTAATCATCTCAAAAATAGCTGCAACTGTAATGATTACATGTAAAACCTTTTATTTTAACAACAAAATATCAACTTCATATTATCAACTATTAACCATTAAAACGTAGACTTAAACTTTAAATGCTGATTTAAATCTTGTTTAGCAACATCTGCTTTATGATCTAGATCAAATAAACGCTTGATACTTAGAGCTCTAATCATTAGTATACTTATTAATTGAGCGTTCAATTAACAATTGTTAATACGGATAACGGACCCATTTTATGTCAAGACCTATAATGAAAAACGTCAGACAACAACAGCTGATAGATGCCACGTTAATGTCTGTCGAACAACATGGGTTACAGAACACGACGATTAATACTATTAGTGGATTAGCCGGAATGTCATCTGGGATCATCAGCCACTATTTTGGTGGAAAACAAGGGTTAATAGAAGCCACGCTAAAATTTCTGTTAGATGAATTGAAGCAAGCATTACTGGCCAGAACATCAGGCAAAACGTTAACCCCGATAGATCGGCTTTCAATGATTGTGGAAGCTAACTTTACTGAATTACAACGTTCAGGCGGCGCGACAAAAACATGGTTAAGCTTCTGGTCCCAAGCGATGCACGATCCTGGACTCGCAAGGTTACAAAACATTAATAGTCAGCGGTTATACAGCAATCTGCTTTTTTCGTATAAACAACTGTTACCTAACATTGAAGCGGTCAATGCCGCTAAGCAAACTGCGGCAGTGATTGATGGTTTTTGGTTACGCAGTGCGCTGAGTGCCACCCCAATTGAAGATTTTAAACAAGCCCAAATTTTATCTAAAGCCTTTATAAAGGCTCTGATCGTGCACAACGGAGTAAATTGATGTCATCTAGAGTTATTTATCAAAATTATATTCATGGAAAATACCAGTCAAATGGCACTGGTGAAACATTTGAAGTAACAAATCCTGCTACAGGGGAAGTCAGCTATTTAGTTGAGGTGGCAACTAAATCTGTGCAACAAGCCGCCATAGACAGCGCTAAAGTCGGTTTTGCGATTTGGTCGGCAATGGCCCCAATTGAACGTAGCCGCATTTTACTAAAAGCCGTTGCCCTACTTCGTGAACAAAATGATGAACTTGCCGCAGGTGAAGTACTCGATACTGGTAAACCATGGCAAGAAGCCTCAGTAGTCGATGTCGTTACTGGTGCCGACTCTATCGAGTTTTTTGCAGGTCTCGCCCCCAGTATTGAAGGTAATCAGCAACCTGTCGGCGCAGATTTTTATTACACTCGCCGTGAGCCATTAGGCATTTGTGCCGGTATCGGCGCATGGAACTACCCACTACAGATAGCTTGTTGGAAAGCCGCCCCTGCACTTGCTTGCGGTAATGTGATGATTTTTAAGCCTTCAGAAGAAACCCCTCGCGGCGCAATGCGTTTAGCTGAAATCTTCACTCAAGCTGGCGTGCCGGATGGCGTATTTAACGTTGTTCAAGGTGACGGTAGCGTCGGTGAATGGCTAACCACGAGTAAAGATATCGCTAAAGTATCTTTTACTGGTGAAGTGGGAACCGGTAAAAAGGTCATGGCAGCCGCCGCTGGCTCACTAAAATACGTGACCATGGAGCTGGGCGGTAAGTCGCCATTGATTATCTTTAACGATGCCGACGTTGAAAATGCCGTATCAGCTGCGATGTTAGCTAACTTTTATACTCAAGGCGAAGTCTGTACTAATGGTACTCGAGTCTTTGTGCAGCAAGATATTTATCCGCAATTTATTCAACGCTTAAAAGAACGTACTGAGCAGAACATTATTTGCGGCGATCCAATGGACCCTAACACTAATTTCGGGGCATTGATCTCACGCGACCATCAACAAAAAGTACTTGACTACATTGATATCGGTAAAAAAGAAGGTGCTACATTATTAACCGGTGGAACAGTATTACAGCCTGACAATGCCCCTAATGGTTTCTTTGTTGCCCCGACTATCTTTACTGATTGTACCGATGACATGACCTTGTCTAAAGAAGAAGTGTTTGGGCCGGTAATGTCGGTATTAACCTTTACTGATGAAGACGAAGTGATCCGTCGAGCTAATAGCACTCATTTAGGTTTAGCGGCTGGCGTGTTTACTCAAGACATAACCCGTGCTCACAGAGTGATCCACCAAATCCAAGCAGGCATTTGTTGGATTAATGCCTATGGCGCCTCCCCTGCAGAAATGCCTGTTGGTGGTTATAAAATGTCGGGGGTTGGCCGTGAAAATGGCGCTGAAACATTAAAGGCATACACGCAAATCAAAGCTGTTTACGTGGGTATGCAGTCACTTGAAAGCCCATTTTAAGGAGTGACTAAACTAATGACTCATCAATATGATTATATTATTGTCGGCGCCGGTAGCGCAGGTTGTGTATTGGCTAACCGCTTAACTGAGAACCCAGACAATAAAGTATTAATTCTTGAAACCGGTGGTAGTGACAAGAGCATTTTTATTCAAATGCCAACGGCGCTATCTATCCCAATGAATACTAAAAAGTATGCCTGGCAGTTTGAAACCGAAGCCGAACCGTATTTAGATAATCGTCGCATGCATTGCCCCCGCGGCAAAGTATTAGGCGGTTCATCATCGATTAATGGCATGGTTTACGTGCGTGGTCATGCTCGCGATTTTGACGAGTGGCAACAAAAAGGTGCAAAAGACTGGGATTATGCTCATTGCCTACCTTACTTTAAAAAAGCCGAAACATGGTCTTTTGGTGGTAATGAATATCGTGGTGATAAAGGCCCATTAGCGGTTAATAACGGCAATGAAATGAAAAACCCTTTATATCAAGCTTTTGTTGATGCAGGTGTCGATGCCGGCTATTTAGCAACCGATGATTACAATGCCAGTCAGCAAGAAGGTTTTGGCCCAATGCACATGACGGTTAAAAACGGCGTGCGTTGGTCTACGGCAAATGCCTACCTTCGCCCTGCAATGAAACGCCCTAATTTAACCGTGGTAACTCATGCTTTAGTGCACAAGGTTATCATGCAAGGTAAAACAGCTATCGGCGTTCGTTACGAGTGTAAAGGTCAGTTGATTGATATTAACTGCAATAAAGAAGTGGTGTTATCGGCCGGTTCAATTGGGTCGCCACATATTTTGCAGTTATCGGGTATTGGCGACGCCAGCACATTAGCTTGCGCAGGCATTGAGCAAGTACATCAATTACCCGGTGTTGGCCAGAATCTGCAGGATCACTTAGAGTTTTACTTCCAATTTAAGTGCTTAAAACCCATTTCGCTTAATGGCAAAATTGATCCATTAAACAAACTGTTTATTGGTGCTCGTTGGATTTTAGATAAGTCAGGTTTAGGCGCAACTAACCATTTTGAATCTTGTGGCTTTATCCGTTCAAAAGCTGGCTTAGAGTGGCCAGATTTACAGTATCACTTCTTACCTGCTGCAATGCGCTATGACGGTAAAGAAGCTTTTGCGGGCCATGGTTTCCAAGTTCATATTGGTCACAATAAACCCAAAAGCCGTGGGACTGTCACTGTGGCATCAAATGATCCCAAGGTTGCTCCACAAATTCAGTTCAATTATTTATCACACCAAGATGATATTGAAGCTTTTAGAGCTTGTGTTCGCTTAACCCGTGAAATCATCAATCAACCAGGTTTAGATGAGTATCGTGGTGAAGAAATCCAACCAAGCTTAGCGGTGCAAACCGATGAAGAAATTGATCGTTTTGTTAGAAGCTCAGTAGAAAGCGCATATCACCCTTCTTGCACATGCAAAATGGGCGAAGATGATATGGCTGTTGTCGATTCAGAAACTAAAGTTCACGGTATTAATGGTTTACGAGTGGTTGACTCGTCTATTTTCCCGACCATTCCGAATGGTAATTTGAACTCACCGACCATCATGGTCGCCGAGCGCGCTGCCGATATTATTTTAGGTAACGAGCCGCTCGCGCCAAGTTTGTCAAACGTGACCATTGCCAAACAGTGGCAAACATCACAACGATTACAAGCCCCCAAACGTCAAGTTGATTAACACTAATTAGTCGATGTGTATTCATTAATACACATCGACAACGGGTTGATGGCCAACCTACATTTTTGTAAATGGCCTATTTAGCTAAGTTCAATCTATCAGGGTTTAACTATCGTCAACACGATACTTAAGGCTTGAGGGTTTTTGCCTTTAAAAATTGTTCTATGGCATAAGAAAACATACAACAAGGAGCCAACATTATGTTCGCACACACCCTTTATTCAGGAGTCAAATAATGACTACCTGGTTATCAATAGGTATTTTATTTACGTTTATCGCTATCGCATTTGTGATTTATCGTTGGGGTAACATGCAGTGCGTTGGCGTCACACCAGTGCGTAAGTTTACTTTTATTGCCATTTTGTTCACATCTGGACTTGATGTGGGTTTAATCATGTTTCCGTTAACTGAATTTGCCGGATATGCAGATTTAGCCGCCAGTCCTGAATATGGATTTAGTAATCCGTTAGCGATTGAGTTTGGTTTTTGGGCCTGCTTAATTTGGGCATTTTATTTTCTAACGTGCTTCTACTTCTGTGTTATTGAACCAAGAGTAAAGTATTTTGAAATTCCATTAATTAAATTTATTAATAACATTGTCATTATTGGCACTTGTGCCTTTACCGCTTACTTATTATTAACCAACTTACCCTGGTATTTGCCGCAATTAGGGGATGGTGAAACGATTGTTGGCAGCTTCTACTTAATAGTATTGATGGTCATTGCCGCCGCAGTGTATTCAAGCACCAGTATTCGCTATGTTCGTTATCTCAGTTTAGGCAGTACATGGTTGTTCCTAGGTTTGATTGCCATTATGTGGTGTGGTGCATTTTTATCAGACGACTCAAGTGTGGGTGAGTTCTTTACCACATTTGCATTACTCGGTGACTACTTCGGTAATATCCATAACTTTGTGCTACCGATAAACGATTACCATGAATTTTACCTGTTCTGGTGGTTTGCGTGGAGCATTATGATTGGTCAATTTACCGCACGTTTTGTTGGTGGAATGAAAACTTATCAAGTGTTAATCGCTATGATGGTGTTCCCTTCAATTCCAATTGCCATTTGGTTCACGGTACTTTACTACTACAGCGCAAACGGCATTGACACGTCAGGTTTCTATAATCTTGCGATGGTGATTGTTGGCGTAACGTTTGTGATTAACTCACTCGATTCACTGGTACGTTTATACACTGACAACTTAAACCTAACGGTTGAACGTTTTGGTAAAATACCTTATATCGTCGGTAATGTTGTCGTACTGAGTGGTTTAACCTTGCTATTTAAATTGGATTTCCTACAAATTCAGTTGGTCGGCGCACTGGCTATTGGCTTGATATTAAGTTGTTTCGTATACATATTAAAATCACACTACCGTAATGTGGGAGATATTGAACGCTCTCCAAAAGAAAATAAAATCGATTTCACTAAAATCGAATTAGCAGACTAAACAAATAATAATAATCCAAGGAATAATGATGAATACGACAATAAAAAAGTTAGCTCTATTAAGCTTATTTGCTATACCAACTACTGTTATGGCTGGTGAGTTAAGTACCACGGTTAATGCAACGTCTGACTATACCTTTAATGGTGTTAGCCAAACGGATAATGACCCTGCATTACAAGCTAGCTTAGATTATGCTGCCAATGACGGTTGGTACGTTGGTGCATGGGCATCAAACGTCGACTTTGGCAGTGCTGATGACACTTGGTTAGAACTTGATTTTTATGCAGGTAATTATGTTGAGTTAACTGACCGAGTCTCTGTTGATGCAGGTATCGCATATTACACTTACCATGGTGATAATGCCTCTGATGAATATTACTACCCTGAGATATACACCAAATTTGGTTACGGCTCATCGCTTGGTCATACTGAATTGAACTTTTGGTATTCATGGGATTACTTTGGTGTTGATGCTGACCATTACATCATGATGGTCGCACATACCTTTACCATTGCAGAAGGTCATGACATTCGTGTAAGCGTTGACCGCTCTACGTCGCAAGACGAAGATAAGTGGGCATGGGATGGTGACAAGTCTTACAACCATTACCGTGCAGAATACATGACTAGCTGGGAAGGTTTTGACTTCAATGTTGCTGCTGAAGATACCAGCATGAACAATGATGTAAGCGATTCTCGTGTAGTATTATCTGTATCACGAACTTTCACGCTATAAACTGTTATAATCAATAATAGCAAAACAGAATAATGTCTTTGACATTATTCTGTTTTTTAATATTGAGCATGAGTAATAAGCAAAATTCTTCTCTCGTGCGGGGTCAATTATGAAGAGGAGAATAAGGGGATTATGGAAAAATACGAGCAGCTGTTAATTTCATTACGCCGGGTGATCAGAGCCATTGACATACACTCGCGCCAATTAAATAAACTATCCGGTCTAACTGGACCGCAATTAATGGTAATACAAAAAGTTGATCAGCTTGAGGCGCCACTGGCTAAAAAAATTGCCCAAGAGATTAATTTAAGTGCAGCCACAGTGACGACCATTATTGACCGACTCGAAAAGCGTGGATTTGTAATTAGAACGCGCAGTGAAACTGACAAGCGTAAAGTTCACTTATCATTAAGTGAAGCAGGTAAAACACTGTTAAACAGTGCACCTAAACCATTGCAAGAACATTTTATTATGCGCTATCAGAATCTTGAAGAATGGGAACAAAGCCAATTATTGTCTGCAGTCGAACGTATTGCGACAATGATGGATGCCAATGATATTGATGCGGCGCCTGTATTGTACGTCGGCCAAATTCAAGTAGAAGATCAACCTCAATAAGTTCCCCCTTTCTTATCTATAGCGCGAGAACCATCTTGCGTTATAGGTATTGCAGCTGGCTAGCGTTTAATCTTAATATTTACCCCTTCGGTTGTCATGTGTTGTCATCTTTTTGAAAGCCATACTGTTTCAACGTCTGCAGTGCAAATCATAGTAAATATCAGCCTAACACCAAATGCTCGATTAAAGCGAGATGGTCGGCACCATAGTCTAGAGAGAACTAAGAAAAGTGAATGGCTAATTTCGTGCATCGATCTATGCAGATATATCAACACTCAGCATTAGCCACATATTAGCCACAGAAAGACTCAAGCGCACAAACATTGATATTATTACTACCCAGAATATAAAAGACGTGACGACTTTAACGTTTCAATAAGCTTGCGACTAAAATTGTTACTCACTTTTTCATAAAACCGATTAGCCAAATACGCTAAATAACTTAACGTTCAAATCACCATCATCAGTATCTCATACTCGCTATTTACACTTTGGTTACAAGGCGCGTTGGGCTAGAAGTCTCATCAAAATTAACCAATATAAAATTGATGATGTAGGATCGGCTCATTTATCCTTTCTGCTTTACACGCTAATCAGTTAGAAAAATTGCACGATTAAAGCCTTTAAAGTCAAACTGGAGTCGTTTAGTATGAGATGAGTATGTATTCCTTTGTGCTTATAACAACATGGGAGTGGTAATTGAAAAAAGTCAATATTATCCATGTGTTATAGAGAAGCTAGTGAGTCAACTTTTTTTACTGGTTGTGCTTTGGGGTATATTGGTAAATTTTAAAATTACATTTTGGAGAGAATCAATGTTAACTGTTATGAGAGCCCCATCTCGATATGTTCAAGGTGCTAACGCTATTTTGGAACTGGAAAAACACGTTTCCTCGATAGGCACAAAGTTCTATGTTGTAGCCGATGAGTTTGTCATGAATATGACCAAGGAAAAAATAGAACAGGCCTTTGGTGGTGATACTTCAAAATTGGTATTTGAAGAATTTAATGGCCAAAGTTCCATGACAGAAATTCGTCGTATCGAAGAATTACTTAAGATGAGCGGTTGTGATGCCATTATTGGGATAGGTGGAGGTAGAACATTTGATACCGTTAAGGCGGTTGGTCATTTTTCTAAAGTCTCAGTAATTATTGTACCAACCATAGCAGCAACTGATGCGCCATGTACTGCATTATCTGTTATTTATAATGATGAAGGAGAATTTAGCGAATATCTTTTCTATCCTAAAAATCCTGATGTTGTTCTGGTCGATTCTACCATTATCGCAAAAGCACCCGTACGTTTTCTAGTAGCAGGAATGGGCGATGCGTTAGGAACCTATTTTGAGGCCAGAACTTGCTTAAATACAAAATCTGCCAACCTTGTTGCTGGTGCGGTATCTCAAGCCGGTTTTGCACTGTCTAAATTGTGTTATGAAATATTGCGTGATTATGGCTTAAAAGCCAAACTTGCCGTCGAAAATGACGCAGTAACACCTGCGGTTGAAAAAGTGTTGGAAGCCTGTACTTATCTCAGTGGTGTCGGCGCTGAAAACGGTGGTTTAGCTACGGCTCATTCTATCTATAATGGTTTCACTATTCTTAAGCAGTGTGAAAAGACCATGCATGGTGAAATCGTGGCATTTGGCACATTGGTTCAATTGATCCTTGAAGATCAGCCAATGGAAGAAATTGAAAATGTGATCGATTTCTGTTTAACCGTCGGTTTACCCATTACGTTAAATCAGATTGGTTTAACAGATTACACCAGTGAAGAGTTGATGCGTGTTGCCCAAGCGGCTTGTAAGGAAGGAGAAACGATCCACAACACCCAAGGCGGTGTGACCGTTACTGAAGTTTACAATGCTATTGTGACTGCCAATGCGATGGGTGAAGAGTATCTGCAATTAGCTTAATTTTATAAGGTAACTCCCCATCATTATAAACCGGCCGAGATGTTAATCTTTTAATGTTAGGTCCCAATTCCAAACATAAAAAGCCCCAACTCATGTTGAGGCTTTTTTTTACCACTTTCTATTACTAGAGATTATAATGGTACCCGAGGCCGGACTATTCTTGATAACAAAGAGTGGCACGCCTGATGCTTAACAAGAGTGAGATGGATGTTCATCTTTATTCTTTACAACTAAATTCAAGATAAAAAAGCCCCAACTAATGTTGAGGCTTTTTTACACCATACTTACGTATGTAAATGATGGTACCCGAGGCCGGACTTGAACCGGCACGCTTATTCAGCGAGGGATTTTAAATCCCTTGTGTCTACCGATTCCACCACTCGGGCAAAGTGTTGTTTTAACCGTTACTAAAAGTAACCATTAAAAATATTGTGGAGGCGCAACCCGGAGTCGAACCGAGATAGGCGGATTTGCAATCCGCAGCATAGCCATTCTGCCATCGCGCCATGCTTTAACCAATTTCATCTCTATCGGATGAGAAAGAAATTGGAGCGACATATCGGGTTCGAACCGATGACCTATACCTTGGCAAGGTATCGCTCTACCAACTGAGCTAATGTCGCATATCTAACGCTTTAACGTTTCATTAATACTGCAGAAAAGGTATCGGCTTTCAACCTGTATCAACTGAACTAATGTCACATTTGTAACTCTTTAACGCTTCATTAATATTGCAGAAGAGGTATCGCTTTTCAACCTGTATCAACTGAACTAATGTCACATTTGTAACTCTTTAACGCTTAACAGCTAGAGAACGTTTCCCCTGACTGCGGAATGGCATTCTACCGTTTTAGCCCTGATAGTCAATCAATAAAAACAGATTTATTGCCACAAAATGACCGTTTGGTGCATAAAACAGCAGTATGATTAAATATATTACAAGGCGCATAAAAAAGCATCTCCAAAGAGATGCTTTATCATTAACTTTACGGGTAAGTACTCAATAAACAGACATATTAAGTATAAAGACTTTACTGATCGTCCCCATCACCTAAGGTTGATATTTATAACGTATTAATTTTTTGGTAATGACAATGTGGTTAAACCAAGCATTTTTTGCATAACACCAACAACTTGGCAGCTATAGCCAAACTCGTTGTCATACCAAACGTATAAAATAGCGCGCTTACCTTCAGCAATCGTCGCTTGAGAGTCAACCACACCCGCATAACGTGAACCAACTAAATCGCTAGATACAATTTCAGTTGACTCAGTAAAATCAATTTGATTCTGAAGTCCAGACTGTAATGCCACATCTTTTAAGTATTCATTCAGCTCATCACGATTAGTTTCAGATTGTAGATTAACACTGATGATAGCCATAGATACGTTAGGTGTTGGTACACGGATCGCGTTACCGGTTAACTTACCTGCTAATACAGGCAATGCTTTGGCAACGGCTTTAGCTGCACCCGTTTCAGTAATAACCATATTCAATGGTGCGCTGCGACCACGACGGTCAGCACTGTGGTAGTTATCGATCAGATTTTGATCGTTAGTATAAGAATGAATGGTTTCTACGTGGCCATTCTCAATACCGTATTTATCATTGACCGCTTTTAACACTGGAGTAATGGCGTTAGTGGTACAGCTTGCCGCCGATACAATGGTGTCTTCATCGAGAATATCATTTTCATTAACACCGAATACGATATTTTTAATCGCACCTTTAGCGGGTGCCGTTAACAATACTTTGGTCGCACCAGGGCTTTTAAGGTGTAAACCTAAACCGGCTTCATCTTTCCAAATACCGGTGTTATCCACGACTAAAGCATCGTTAATGCCGTACTGAGTGTAATCAACCTGGTCTGGAGAATTAGCGTAAATGATCTGAATGTAAGTACCGTTGGCAATGAGCGCGTTGTTTTCTTCATCCACTTCAACAGACCCATTAAACGGTCCATGTACTGAATCACGACGTAATAGACTAGCACGTTTTTCTAAATCGCTCTTTTTCCCACCCCGTAAAACAATGGCACGCAGACGCAATTTATTGCTCTTACCTGTACGTTCAATTAACAACCGGGCTAATAAACGGCCGATACGACCAAAACCGTAAAGAACAACATCACGAGGAGGGGTATCATCACCATGATTAACCGCTTCTGACAATTCGTGAGCCATATAAGCTTCAATACCGCTCGCATCCTTGTTATCACGCCAATAATTAATGGCTAATTTACCGATATCCACTCTGCAATGCTTGATGGCTAATTTGCTTAGTGCTACAACAAATGGGAAACTTTCACGAAGACGTAACTTTTCACCGACATGACGACGTACTAAACGGTGTGACTTAATGATTTCGATGGTTGATGCGTTTAGTAATGGTTTACCATATACCATTACTTCAATGCCTTGGTTACGATACAATTTTCCAAGCAACGGTTGCATTGCTTCTGCCATTTCGAAACGTTCTTGCCAGCTTTGTAAATGTTTATCTGCACTCATGTAGGGATCCTTTATCTCACTTTTCTATTATTTTCAGAAAGGTTTGAGTAACAATAAGAAAAGACCAATAATTTAGTATATTGTATGGGGACTACCCCTGTTGGTCGCCGACATTGTAATAAAATATACGCTATTTCGCTAGTAACAAATTTTCGGTAAATGTGTAATTTTATTAGACAATTCAGCTCTTGGAGACGTTTTTGAACCATAATTTTGTATTAATTACATCATTTACAGTTATTGGGGCATTTTTTGGTCTTTATGGCTGTGATAATGACCGTAATAGCGACCAAATTTGTAAAAATAATCCTGAACTTTGTAGCGATTTACACAAAGATAGTTGGTGTCGCTTTGAAAAAGCCGACTTAATCCGTCATCGATACGCGTTAAAACAAAGTTCATCGCCCACTGGTAAGCAACTGTATCAACAGCTCGTCCATCTAGAAGATTATAGTAAATGCATCGAATTGGCCGCTGGAGTGCAACATAAACTTAATACCTACCGTACTCGTGATCGCGAGCAAGCATTTGCGGTAAGCACCCAAACACTCGCTGAACTGCAAGAATTTACCCGCACTAATAATAATGTGCATTTAGCTTTTTATCGTTGGATGCGTTTCAACGACCAAGCCGGATTCACCATTGTAGAAGAAACCTATAAGCAAGGTA
The DNA here is from genome assembly GCF_002836275.1 of Shewanella sp. Actino-trap-3. NCBI lineage: Bacteria > Pseudomonadati > Pseudomonadota > Gammaproteobacteria > Alteromonadales > Shewanellaceae > Shewanella > Shewanella sp. Actino-trap-3. The sequence continues at coordinate 1,064,018 of NZ_PJCE01000001.1, forward strand.
ACCTCGTCGACAATGAAATTATTACTCAACTAGCCGCCTATTATGTGCGGGTCTCCCCTCGCGACGCTAAATCACTTTATTTGCATTTGTTATCCACATCAGAGCCAGCCAATGTCGATCCTGATTGGTTTTTAGCATTAGCCTCAATTTACCGCCAACAACAGGATAGTGAAAAAGAGTATCTGTTGACCAGAGCCAATTTGTTAATGAGCGAAAACCTTGCCGATGAGGAACAAGTATTAGCCATCATTAATAGTGATCATAAGCGCGCATTAGTTTTAGACCGCCAAGCAGTTGAATTAGTATCAACGGTAATGAGCAATAAATTTGCCAATAGTCACAGTGAAACATTATTGAGATAAACGACGATTTTACTGTTTATGTCAGCTTTTGTAGCAATAATTATTTATGTAAACTTACAAAAATGTGGTTAATTTATCTTCAAAACGGGCTAAATGTAAAAATAATACGACAATTACATCCTTTATTCGGCATATTTGGGTGATTTAACTTGATTATTATAGCCAGTTTGGTAATTTTACAACTAGGCGATCCACATGCCACCAAATTATTTTAACTTGAGGGATATGAGATGACTATCCGTGTAGCAATTAACGGCTATGGCCGTATCGGTAGAAATGTTTTACGTGCACTGTACGAAAGCGACAAAGATTACCCAATCGAAATCGTAGCATTGAATGATTTAGGTGATGCGTCAATTAATGCCCACTTAACTAAGTATGATACTGTACACGGTCGTTTCAACGCTAAAGTTGATCATGACGATGAAGCTATCTACGTCAATGGCGACAAAATCTTAACTTTCCAAGAACGTGACCCATCAAAGTTACCTTGGGCTGAGTTAAAAATTGATGTTGTTTTTGAATGTACTGGTATCTTTACTTCTAAAGAATCTGTGCAACCACACCTTACTGCAGGCGCAAAGAAAGTTATTATTTCTGCTCCAGGTAAGAATGTAGATGCAACCATCGTTTATGGTGTGAATAACGACATATTAACCTCAGACATGACAGTGATTTCAGGTGCATCATGTACGACTAACTGTTTAGCGCCTATGGCTAAGCCGTTAAATGATGAAATTGGTATTGAGTCAGGTCTAATGACCACAATCCATTCATACACTAACGATCAACGTTTATCTGACGTGTACCACACAGATTTACGCCGTGCTCGCGCTGCGGCAATGTCGATGATCCCAACTAAAACCGGTGCAGCTGCTGCAGTAGGCTTAGTGGTTCCTGAGCTTCAAGGCAAATTTGACGGATTAGCGGTACGTGTACCAACGATTAATGTGTCTTTAGTTGATTTAACCTTCTTAGCGTCTCGCGACACCACTATTGAAGAAGTTAACGCCATCATCACTCGTGCTTCACTGCAGTCTCCTATGTCTGAAGTGTTAGCGATTAATGAAGAACCATTAGTGTCTATCGACTTTAACCATAATCCTTTCTCTTCTAATTTCGACGCAACACAAACACGTGTTAACGGTCGTTTAGTGAAAGTGATGTCATGGTACGACAACGAGTGGGGTTTCAGTAACCGCATGTTAGACAACGCTGTTGCACTAATGAACGCTAAGTAATCTACCTTGTAGAGTCGCTTGTTGGATTTGGTTTAGCTTAAGAGCCTCGCATTTATTGCGGGGCTTTTTGTTGGCTGTTGGGTAAGCCGTGTACCCTTTGTGCTGGTGCTGGTGCTGGTGCTGGTGCTGGTGCTGGTGCTGGCAGGATTTTAGCTTCAACGTTACTGAAGTAGGTAACAAAAATGAATGTATCCATTAATGTCTAAAATGCCATCGCGATTATGTGGTGATGAAATTATAATCGTTACAACAAATTGCCACATAATTGAATCATGGTTATTCGAAGCACAAAATCGAGTCAAAAATTTGTTAGCTCTTGGTAATTATTATTAATTTAAAAAACAATACCTCTGACTATAACCTCAGCTGAACAATATTTTAATATCAGATATTTGTTGTTACTAAGCATTGGTATTATTTTAGATAACTCGATTCTGCTAAATAAAAAGCCGACTTGATGTCGGCTTTCATTTTTCTGTTCACACTAAACATTGCGCTTAGGCGTTGCCCTTCACTTTCATATTCAATTCTTTGGCAAAATCGAGCATGCGGGTGAGTGGGATGAGTGCTTTGATGCGCAGTTCATCGCTAACAAAGATTTCATGGTCAGTTTTGTCGGTATCAACCAATGACGCTTCGATAGCGGGTAAACCGTTCATGGCCATCCACGGGCAATGAGCGCAGCTCTTGCAGGTCGCGCCGTTACCACCGGTTGGAGCCTCGAGTAAGGTTTTACCTGGCGCCGCTTGCTGCATTTTATAAAAAATACCGCGGTCTGTGGCAACAATAAAAGTGTCATTAGGCATTGTTTGCGCAGCGTTAATGAGCTGGCTGGTAGAGCCAACGGCATCGGCAAGTTCAATCACACTGGCAGGTGATTCTGGATGAACAAGAACGGCTGCTGTTGGATGTTGCTTTTTAAGCTGGCGTAAGGCTTTGGCTTGAAACTCATCATGCACAATACAATCGCCCTGCCATAACAGCATGTCAGCGCCAGTTTGCTTATTGATGTAAGCGCCTAAGTGACGGTCTGGTGCCCAGATGATTTTTTTATCTTGGCTGTCTAAGTGCTCAACAATTTCAAGTGCAATACTTGAGGTTACCACCCAATCTGCACGGGCTTTTACTGCGGCAGAGGTGTTGGCGTATACCACCACGGTATGATCAGGGTGCGCATCGCAAAACTCACTAAAGAGTTCTATCGGACAACCTAAATCTAATGAACAGGTTGCTTCTAACGTTGGCATTAAAATGGTTTTTTCTGGGCTTAAAATTTTTGCGGTTTCGCCCATAAACTTCACCCCTGCGACAATTAATGTCTTTGCTGGGTGATCACGACCAAAGCGTGCCATTTCTAGAGAATCAGATACGCAGCCGCCGGTTTCTTCTGCTAAGGCTTGAATTTCAGGGTCGGTATAGTAATGGGCCACTAACACCGCATCTTTTTCAATCAGTAACTGCTTAATGTGTGCTTTATATTGTGCTTTTTCAGCGTCAGACAACACGGCAGGTTTAGGTGGAAACGGATACTCAATAGTTTCAATTTTAGGTGCCGACAAACTCATACAGGTTCCAAACGATTGACATTGTCCGGATATTATACAAAATCGTGGTTAAAAACAAAAGGACGCGTTAGCGTCCTTTTAGATAAGGTAGTGTATTAAACACTTAACAGTATTAGCGCATGGCTAAAAGCATTTCTTGCGGTTGTTCTAGGTAGTGTTTCCATAGATTACAGAAACGGGCAATGGTGCCGCCATCAATGACGCGGTGATCGCCTGACCAACTCACTTGCATGATCTTACGTGCTTCAACTTCGCCATTGGCGTTAAAGCGCGGCAATACCTGCAATTTACCCAAAGCCACAATCGCCACTTCAGGTTTGTTGATAATGGGTGTTGCCACCGTACCACCTAGAGCACCAATGTTAGAAATCGAAATAGTGCCGTCTTTTAAATCTGCTGGTGATACTCGTCCGCTGCGCGCGGCAGTCGTTAAGCGAGTAATATCAGCGGCGATTTCTAAAATCGATTTACGTTGAACATCTTTGATATTAGGTACAAGTAAACCCACTTTAGAGTCAACGGCCATACCAATGTTATGACGTGACTTGTAGGTGAGTTCAGTGCAATCGGCATTCACTTGGCTATTTAATATCGGAAATTCCGTAATTGCTAACGACATGGCCTTCATAAAGAAGGGCATCATGGTGAGCTTCACTTCATCGGTTGAATAACGTTGCTTCATGCTTTCACGCAAAGCCACTAATTCGGTTAAATCAAACTCTTCACAGTAAGTAAAATGCGGGATAGTCGATACCGACTCTACCATCATCTTCGCCATGATAGCCTTCACGCCTTTGATGGGCTCGACTCTATCGCTTGCTCCAGCATAGCTAACAGTAGGGCTATTATTTATTTGACCAGCTTGATTTTCTAATTGACCACCGACTTGACCACTTACTTGATTAGCTGAAGATGACACTGGCGTTGTGCTTACAGCAGCTTGGGTGGAACTTGCCCCCTGCTGATGACGTTCAATGTCTTCTTTATAAACACGGCCATTTTTGCCAGTACCCACAACCATAGCAATATTAATGTCTCGCGAGCGGGCCATGCGGCGTACCGCCGGACTGGCTAACGCTTTACCTTGTGCAACAGGTTCAAGATTACCTTGTGGCGCAGCAACTTGAGCTTGTTCAGCAACCTCTACCGTCGCGGACTGAGTATGACTATCCGCTGCCACTTTAATGGCAAATAAAGGCGAGTGAACTTTAGCGAGCTGTCCTTTGCGATAATGCAGTTTGACAATTTTACCGGCTTTCATTGCAGGTATTTGCACTAAGGCTTTATCGGTCATCACATCAGCAATAGGCTGATCTTCAACAACCATATCGCCTTCTTTTACTAACCAATCAACCAATTCACATTCAACAATACCTTCGCCAATGTCTGGCAATAAGAATTCTTCAATGTTTGATTGGCTGCTTGAGGTGGCGACAACAGCATTACTGTCGTTAACGCTTGTGTCATTAATGGCGGTATCGCTCACCGCTGTGACTTCAGCAACCGGCGCGTCAGTGACACTATCGCTCTCTTCACCTTCCATTTCTACTGCGTACAATGGTTGATGCACAATGGCTATTTCACCTTTAGCGTAGTACAGCTTAGTAATTTTTCCGCCATGGGGCGCTGGAATTTGCACTAACGCTTTATCAGTCATTACATCTGCAATCGGCTGATCTTCAGTGACCATATCACCTTCACTGACTAACCAATCAACTAATTCGCATTCCACCACACCTTCGCCGATGTCGGGTAAAATAAAATCTTTAATCATATCTTACTCCTAATAGGCCACTGTGGCTTTGATGGCTTCGAATGTCTTTAACTCATCTGGCATGTATTCTTTTTCATGCACTAATGGATAAGGCGTATCTAATCCGCACACACGGCTGATGGGTGATTCAAGTGATAAGAAGCATTCTTGCTGAATAGTTGCGGCAATTTCACCGGCAAAACCTCCGGTTAATGGCGCTTCATGGTTAATCAGCAAACGACCTGTTTTGGTCACTGATTTTGCAATAGTTTCAACGTCCCATGGCGCTATGGTGCGTAAGTCGATAATTTCACATGAAATACCTTCTTTCTCGGCACGTTCGCAGGCCTTTTCAACGATGTCCATCTGTGCCCCCCAAGCCAAAACAGTAATATCACTGCCCTGTTTAACCACTTGTGCTTTACCTAACTCAATGACGTAGTCGCCAGCGGGCACTTCGCCAACAGAGGCACGATACAAACGTTTAGGTTCAAAGAAAATCACTGGGTTTGGATCGCGAATAGAGGCCAATAACAAGCCTTTAGCTTGTTCAGGATTACGTGGAATGACCACCTTTAAACCTGGCGTTTGCGTAAAATACGCTTCCGGTGATTGGGAGTGGTAATGACCACCTGCGATACCACCACCATAAGGTGTGCGGAACGTTAACCCACCTACATCGAATTGATTGCCGCTGCGGTATCTGAATTTTGCTGATTCATTAACGATTTGATCGAATGCAGGAAAAATATAATCAGCAAACTGAATTTCAGCAACTGCGGTCATACCATAAGAGGCTAAGCCATTAGCAAAACCCGCAATACCTTGTTCAGTCAACGGCGTGTTAAAACAACGGTCGCGACCAAATAGTTCTTGCAGGCCCGAAGTGGCACGAAATACCCCACCGAAGTGACCAACGTCTTCACCAAAAATCACCATGCGCTCGTCGGCAGTCATGGCTATTGATAGCGCCTCATTAATGGCGTGTAACATATTCATTTGAGCCACGGTTTAGAGTCTCCCTGCACTTTTTGGATAGGCTTTTGGATACTTATTGATATGCTCTTTCAACTCTTTCAGCTGCTTTCTCAATGCTGGAGTGGGTTTATCAAGCACGTCTTCGATGATCTCGTCTAATTTCGGAACAGGTAACTTTTCAGCCACTTTAACCGCTGCGAGGACTTCTTCCCGATAACGTTCGAACAATTTGGCTTCATCGGCTTCGGTGAGCCAATCTTTATTGATCATCCATAATTTAAAGCGTTTAACTGGATCGTGTTGTTGCCATTTGGCCTCTTCATCTTTTGAACGATAACCCGATGGATCGTCAGATGAAGAATGCGCACCCAAGCGATACGTCATCGCTTCAATTAATACTGGTGCATTGTGCTCAAGTGCATAGGCACGAGCTTGTTGAGTTGCCGCTAACACCGCAAGCATGTCATTACCGTCAACACGAATGGTGTGCATACCGTAACCGACTCCACGACTGGCAATACCATTGCCGGAGTATTGTTCTTCCGTTGGTGTTGAAATGGCATAACCATTATTGCGGCAGAAGAAAATCGTCGGCGATTTCAGCACTGCAGCCATGTTTAAACCAGCATGGAAGTCACCTTCTGACGCGGCGCCTTCACCAAAATAACAAATGGCCACGTTACGTTTACCTTGCAACTTCATACCGTAAGCCACACCTGTGGCTTGTGGGATTTGGGTTGCCAATGGTGACGAAATCGTTTGGTAATTCAGTTCACGGCTGCCGTAATGGATCGGCATTTGACGACCTTTACCTAAATCTTTTTCGTTACTGAACATTTGGTTCATAAATTGTTCAGTCGTAAAACCGCGATACCGCAATGATGCGTGTTCACGATATTGAGCCAAAATGACGTCATCTTTATCTAACGCGGCGGTACTGCCTATAATTGAGGCTTCTTCACCGGTACAGGTCATGTAAAAACTAATACGCCCTTGACGCTGTGCACCCAACATACGCTCGTCTAATACGCGTGTAAAAATACACGTATCAAAGATTTTATCAGCCAGAGCCTTGTCGATTACCGGTAAAACCGCGTTTTCATACGTGGTGCCATCGGCTTGCAAAATACGCAAAATGGGAATGTGCAATGACGCTTTGTCTAAGAAGCTGACACGGTGCACTGTTTCATTGGTCAGTGGTGCGTTGCTCATATTATGCTCTTGTTATTGTTGAACCATGTTCAATATAAACACGGCTCTATTTATACTATGCTAGTAGACATTACGTTAACGTAAACTACCTATCAATACTTACTCTAACGGTAAATGCATTTTACTCACGATTAACATGTATATATTGCTTTACGGCTATACGATTGACTCATTCGGTGCAGGCACTAAACATAACACTGTACGCTGCCCTATCGGCACATTCGCATTAGGAAACACAATCGCTTCTTGTGGGTGTTCTACTTTAATCTCTACACCACCTTCGGTCGCTAGCACTTCGCCCTCGCTAAAGGCACTGAAGTTTTCGGCATCACCGGCAAAGCTAAAGGCAAAGTCTTCAACATGCTTATTGATCGAGCGAGACACCTTATATAAGTTGACCTTGGAAGAGTCGAACTCAACAGGCGCTAACGCAGTTTCGGTGATCAGCTTTTCAAGCATAGTATGAGTTTGAGTAAAACGACTCATGTCATTTTGCCCAAATGGCATCACCTTACCTAATTCAACCGTGAAGGCATCTGCTTGAAATTGCTGTGACGAATAATAACTAAACGTCGTTGTGGGTTCATGATGAAACAACATGGTATCAACACCACATGCCGCTAAAAACATGATTTGCTCCGCGCTAAAGGCTCGCCCTGGTCGGTATGGATAAATAGCAAATTTTTCATGCTTTGATGCGCGGATGGCGGTATGTAAATCGTAATGTATGCGTTGATGTTCGCTATTGGCGTTAAAAAAGTCGGCGACATGTTGCTCTAATGCTTTGGCGCGGTGACGTTCTGGATGAGTTAAACCCTCACCTTTTGAGTGCGCGCCACTGAACAGACGGTTCATGTTTTCGTGAATAAAACGGGTTCGATTAATGATGGCCGCAGGATTACCTATTAAGAATAAACACCGCTGTTTAGCGATAATTTTCTCACTCAACAAATCATGAATAAGTTGATTACACATTTCAATTGGCGCGGTTTCATTACCGTGGATAGCACTGGATAGTACAATGTCTTTGGTCGAATTTTGGCTCGGGGTAAACACAATGACACCCGTGTCGAGTACATCAACATGAGTATGTGTCCCTAACATAAAATCAAAAAAGCCATCTATTTTGTCGGGATTGGCTAAAGTGTAAGCTAAAAAATCTTTTTCTTTCAGTAGATTAGATAACACAAACAACTCCTTGTATGCTTTATTATGCGGCATGATTAAGTTAGCCATTGTGCACCACTTAACATTAATTGCCTGTTTTTATCGGCGGATTCTAACATAGCCAAACATTATTTTATTGGTGGCATATGTTAGATTTATTTATTAATAAAAGTTTGCTTGCAAAACATCTCAATATTCAACACAATTATAGCCATCTAGACTTCTGTAAATTATTTTAAGGGTATGTCATGGCGTTAGCAACATTTGGTGCAGGTTGTTTTTGGGGTGTTGAATATTTTTTCCGTGACATTAACGGCGTCAGTAACGTAACTTGTGGCTACATGGGTGGCCAAGACAGTGCGACAACATATAAAGAAGTCAAAACCGGTTCAACCGGTCATGCTGAAGTGGTACAAGTTGAATTTGACCCGCAAGTAGTCAGTTTTGACGATTTATTGGACGTGTTTTGGCAGAACCATAATCCAACCATGTTAAATATGCAGGGCGGCGACATTGGTACCCAATATCGAAGTACTATATTTTTCCACGATAAACAGCAAAAGGCCGAAGCTGAAAGCTCTAAGCTGGCGCTAGCGCGCAGTGGTAAATGGGGACAGCGTCATATTGTGACCGAAATTGTACCAATACAAACATTTCACATTGCCGAGGAATATCATCAAAATTATTTAGAAAAAAATAATTTACCAACATGTCACTTGGTTTATTAATCCCGTTGAGCAGATATAGGGGCTGTTTATAATTTAAATTTGCCCTGCTTATAACTGAATACAGCTCCATTTATCGGTAAATATTACTTTTTACAATAAGTGATTCGCTTTAGGCTAGTTCGCTTGCCTAGAACCAGTTATTGACATAATAGATAACCCCAATCGATTTCTTACACTCAACTTCACTTTACCCGCCGTAGTAAATTCCATACAATCTCATTCATATTGCTTAGGGCATGTTATCGGAGAACAAAATCATGAGTGAAGCTCGTCACGTTAACCTACTAATTTTAGGTTCTGGCCCTGCCGGCTATACCGCTGCAGTTTATGCTGCACGTGCTAATTTAAAACCTGTGATGATCACAGGCATGCAGCAAGGTGGGCAATTAACCACGACTACTGAAGTTGAAAACTGGCCAGGCGATGCAGAAGACTTAACCGGCCCAGCATTAATGGAACGCATGCAAAAACATGCAGAAAAGTTTGATACTGAAATTATTTTTGACCACATCAACGAAGTAACCTTAACTGAGCGCCCTTTTCGTTTAAAAGGCGATAATGGCGAATTTACTTGTGATGCATTAATTATTGCTACTGGTGCTTCAGCTAAATATTTAGGGCTTCCTTCTGAAGAAACCTTTATGGGTCGCGGTGTGTCAGCGTGTGCGACTTGTGATGGCTTCTTTTACCGTAACCAAAAAGTTGCAGTGATCGGTGGTGGTAACACCGCGGTTGAAGAAGCACTTTATCTAAGCAATATTGCTTCTGAAGTTCACTTGGTTCACCGCCGTGACAGTTTCCGTTCAGAAAAAATTCTGATCAACCGTTTAATGGACAAAGTGGCTAACGGTAATATCATTTTACATCTCGACCAAACACTTGAAGAAGTCACTGGTAACGAAATGGGTGTAACGGGTCTTAAAAAGAAAAGTACTAAAGACGGTTCAGTAACTGATTTAGACGTTGCGGGTGTATTCATCGCCATCGGTCACAGCCCAAATACGGGTATTTTTGCTGACCAATTAGAAATGAGTCATGGTTACTTACAAGTAAACAGTGGCTTACAAGGTAATGCGACTCAAACTAGCATTGAAGGCGTGTATGCTTGTGGCGACGTAATGGACCAACATTATCGTCAAGCTATCACATCAGCCGGTACCGGTTGTATGGCTGCATTAGATGCAGAGCGTTTCTTAGACGCGCAAAAGTAATCTACCTCGCTAACGCTAAAAAAAGAGCAGCTTCGTTTGCTCTTTTTTATTAACTGATAAATGATTTACATCGCTTTATACCCATCAGGCCTCAAGGTGCTTTATCCGGTACCCGCTCGGATGCCAGATAAAGGTGCCACATTTGTTAATGGTCATTCCCTTGTCACTTGTTGCAACGCAGTTGGCGTTACTCTGTTAGGTTTATGCCATTAATCTAGATAAATTATAATAAATTAAATGCCTTTTTAAACTTCTTTTTGATAAAACACTGCTTCGGTATCACCTAATGGATCTCGATGAATACTTTTGTGTTGGAAGGTCATCCCGAGTTTTTTCATGATCGCGATAGACGCTAAGTTTTCTTCTATCGCCACGGCACTGACATGAGTGACCTCATCTACTGCACTCACCACGTCCATGACAGCTTGGGCCGCTTCTGTTGCGTAACCTTTGCCCCAACTTATGTGCTTAAATCGCCACCCTAATTCAAGGTTATGCGGCTGTGCTTGGGTAAAAAAATGCATTGGTCTGACTAACACCCAGCCCAAATAGGCACCGCTTAAGCCATGATTGTCGTTGTCAGCGCACGTTAATGCCTGTACCTTCCATAATCCCCAGCCTTTGGCTGGATTTAAATATTGAGCCAATCTGGGGATCATCACCGTATCAATCTGATGTTGAGTGGTTTTGTGTCCTCCATTTAAAAAATGCATCACCCGTTCGTCTTGGTCGAGTTCAAATAATAATGCGCTGTCATCAAGGGTTATTAATGATAATTGTAATCTAGAGGTATTAGCGACCAACATGTTTTTCTCCTTGGGTTGACACACAAGTTTACACAATGAAACAACAAACAATATACATATCGATTAACATATACCACTGAAAAAACTATTAGCAGTATGCACAGCAATTTGCTGCAAAAAAATTCGGATATTAAGAGGAAGGATTGTGGCGACTAAAAAACAAATCATATTACCAATCATAGTATTAGGAATTGGAATAGCCGGTTTAGTTGGCTTCTCTGCGTTAAAAAAGCCCCCAGAAGAAAAGCCCGCTGTTGATAACACTCCTTTAGTGTCGGTTGAAGCAATAGAGTATAACACGATGACCTTTTCGGTCAGTTCATATGGTGTTGTGGCCGCCAAATACGATACCGAACTCGTGTCGCAAGTAAGTGGTGAAATTATTTATTTAGCCGATGCATTCGTCAAAGGCGGCTTTGTTAAAAAAGGCGATATTCTTGCCAAAATAGACCCTAGCGATTACGAAGCAGGCTTATTAGATGCTCAGGCCAATGTTGCCGCATCGAAAGCTAATATGGTTCAAGAGCGAGCCAATGGCGAAGTTGCCTTGCGAGAATGGGCGGAAATTACCAGTAGCAAGCCAACGGCTCTCAGTTTGCGGAAACCGCAATTAGCCCAAGAGTTAGCAAAGCTAAAAAGTGCTGAAGCAGGCTTATTACGGGCGCAACGTGATTTAGAGCGTACCGTGATCCGCGCACCGTATGACGCACTCATTTCCAGTCGTGAAATCGGTTTAGGTGCATACATGACTACGGGCAGTAAAATTGGCCATGTTTACAATACAGATACAGCGGAGATCCGCTTACCACTAGCCGATAAAGATATGCAATATTTAGACAGCAAAGGCACCCATGCTGAAGTGCAATTAGTGGGCAATTTTGCCGGAAGTAAACAAGAGTGGATAGGAAAAATTGTCCGCAGTGAAGGCGTGGTAGACAGTAAAAGTCGTATGACCTATCTGGTTGCAGAAATTGACGATCCCTACGGGCTTAACACCAATAAGAATGAATTACGTTTTGGCACCTATGTCACCGCTCATATCGAAGGCAGTAATGCCGGCAATGTGACCATTATCCCCCGTCATTTGATAGTAAATGGCTTAGTTGCCGTCATGGATGCAGACAAAAAACTGCGTTATAAACCCGTCACAATTATCCGCCAAGAAGGTGCTAATGTGGTTATTTCTGAAGGGCTTGAATCAGGAGTGCAAGTGATAACATCAGCGCTTGATTACCCATTAGAAGGCATGAAACTGGCACTGCCAGAAGATAAGATTCTGCAAAAAGAGTCTGTAGAAAAAGAGCAGACAGAACTTGCGATGGAAGGTAAATAATCATCATGGCAGATACTCATAAAGGAATCATCGCCTGGTTTGCTCGCAATAGTGTGGCCGCAAACTTACTGATGATCATTATCATACTCGGTGGTCTGTTGACCGCCAATACTATTCGAAAGCAGTTCTTCCCTGCCGTTGAAATTAACTGGATTCAATTTAGCGCTGTTTACCCCGGTACTGCGCCGCAAGAAGTGGAAGAAGGCATTACCATTAAAATTGAACAAGCATTAGAAAGTGTTCAAGGTTTAAAGCGAGTCATTACCTATTCAAACCGTAATATGGCTCAGGGTTACTTTCAGGTTGAAGACTCATATGACCCATTAGTGGTACTTGATGAAGTCAAGTCCCAAATTGACTCTATCTCTACTTTCCCTGGCGGCATGGAGCCCCCAAAAGTTGAGCGAATTAAATTCAGGCAAGAGGTAATGTACTTAAGCCTATATGGTGATTTAAATCAAAAGCAGCTGAAAGACTTGGGCGAGCGGATTAATGATGAAATCATGCAGCTGCCTGGGGTTAACATTAGCGAATACTATAGCGGCTTAAGTTATGAAATTGGTATTGAAGTTAGTAAAGACCGTTTGCGGGAGTTTGGCATAACCTTTAACGATGTTGCCGATGCGGTTCGCGGCTATTCACGCAATATGTCTGCGGGGCAAATTAAAGCTGAAAATGGTTACATTAATTTACGCGTCCAGAATCAAGCCTATGTGGGCTACGAGTTTGAACAACTGCCTTTACTGACCTTAGATGATGGTACTAAGATTTTATTGGGCGATATCGCCACCGTAAATGATGGCTTTGAAGAAGGCATCCAATACTCAAAATTTAATGGTAAAAATTCAGTTAGCTTTTTCATTGGTGCCGCTAAAAACCAGAGTATTACAGATGTTGCCAAAACCATTAATATTTTTGTCGATAAACAGCAAAATATATTGCCACAAGGCGTAAAACTTGAACCTTGGGTCGACATGACTTACTACTTAGACGGTCGTTTGCAATTAATGCTCGACAGCATGAAAACGGGTTCTATATTAGTGTTTATCATGTTGGCACTATTCCTACGAGTTCGATTAGCGTTTTGGGTGATGATGGGGCTGCCAGTATGTTTCTTAGGCACCTTATTGTTTATGCCAATGGCCTTTATTGATGTCACCATTAACGTTATCAGCTTGTTTGCCTTTATCTTAGTACTGGGGATCGTGGTCGACGATGCCATTGTTATGGGAGAAAGTGCCCACAGCGAATCAGAAGAACACGGCCAAAGTATTGAAAGTGTTATTCGTGGGGTTAAAAAAGTTGCCATGCCAGCGACCTTTGGGGTGCTAACAACAATAGCGGCCTTTTTACCCATAACCCTTGATGATGGTCCGTCATCGGCATTTGGGCAAGCCATTGGTTTTATTGTTATTTTATGTTTGTTATTTTCGTTAATAGAATCAAAATTAATTTTACCCGCGCATTTAGCCCACATGAAAAAACCTACCGTGGTTAAACCCGGTTCAAAAAATCCAGTAGATTGGCTGCGTAACGGCGTCAATTTTGTTCAAGGAAAAGTTGACCGCGGTTTGAGCCGATTTATTAGTTCTATTTATCGCCCTTCCCTTGAATTAGCCGTTGAATATCGTTATGCGGTCATAATGTTGTTCATTAGCTTGATCCTGATCGGTGTTGGACTCTATATGGGTGGTGTGGTGCGTTTTATTGGTCAGCCAAAAATCCCCCACGATTTCCCAAGGGTAACGGTTGAAATGAACGTCGATGCATCAGAACAGTCGACGCTTGCGGCCGCTCTGGCGATTGAGAAAACCTTATATGATGTCGATAAAAAGATAGAGCAACAGTACGGTCAGAAAATGATTTCTGACATGCAGGTCGATCTTAAAGGGCAAACAACCGCTGAAGTGATGACAAAATTAGTCGACCCATCTGTGAGACCGATGGACACTTTCGCTTTAGCTGAATTATGGCGACAAGCCATGCCATTAATTCCAGGTGTAAAATCCTTTAACATCCGCGACAGTCTGATGGGTGGCGGTCGTGAAGACGGTGATATTAGCTTCAGGCTTGAAAGTAAAGATGAAGCCCAATTAGTTGCCGCTTCACTCGCCCTTAAAGAGAAGCTTAAATCTCTTAAAGGCGTCAGCGATGTCAATGACAGCCGTCAGTCAAGTGCAAAAGAAGTGCAGTTCCAATTAAAACCGTTAGCCAACGCATTAGGCTTAACCTTAGCCAATATTGCCTCGCAAGTGGGTAACAGTTTTTATGGCTTAGAAGCACAGCGTATTATTCGAAATGGTGAAGAGATCAAAGTGATGCTTCGCTATCCAGAAGAACAACGCAATTCAATCGCACTGGTACAAGACGTAATGATTAACACCCCACAAGGTGCAGAGTTACCCTTATCTGAAGTGGCGGAAATTAAGGTGGTTCAAGGGGTTAATAGTATTCGACGCGAAAACAGTAACCGTACGATTAACGTATGGGGCAATGTTGATGCAGAGCAAACTGAACCGTTTAAATTGGCTAAAGATATCCGTGATAACTTTATGCCAGAATTACTGACCAAGTATCCACGGGTACACAGTGAGGTTTCGGGCAGTATTCAAGAGCAATTAGACAGTGCCGACACCCAAATGCGTGACTTTATTTTATCGCTATTACTGATTTATAGCTTGTTGGCTATCCCACTGCGCTCATATATACAACCAATTATGATCATGTCTGTTATCCCTTTTGGGGTCATAGGCTCCGTCATGGGACACATCATTTTAGGCATTGATTTAAGCGTCTTATCCATTTTTGGTATTATCGCGGCGGCTGGTGTGGTGGTGAATGATTCGTTAGTGATGGTGGATTATGTTAATAATTCCCGAAAAGCGGGCGTCGCCATGAAAGAAGCTGTGCTCAATGCGGGTTGCAGACGCTTTAGGGCGATAATGTTAACTTCATTGACCACATTTATTGGTTTAGTGCCGATTATGGCCGAGACCAGTATGCAAGCTCAAATGGTGATCCCAATGGCGGTATCATTAGCCTTTGGGGTACTGTTTGCAACAGTCGTAACCTTATGCCTCATCCCTTGTCTGTACATTGCTATTGAAGACGGTAAAACAATGATCCGCAAGATCATCAATATTTACGTCCCGGTCCCTTCATCAGCAACAACAGCAACCTAGCAGTATTAGTTACTTGTAAAAAAAACCACTAGCAGCACACATAAAAAGGGCCTTAACAGGCCCTTTTTTATTACCGCTTTCTATGGCCGTTCTCTATTATTCTTTCTAAGACGAATTTTTAGCTTGAAGCTAAGCCCTACACACTATTTCATGATGCTTTAATCGATTACTAGAGACAGACTGAGTAATTGGTTTTATTCACAAAATAACGACCGCGTAAAAATAGTGTCTTTAACGTTATTCCACAAAATATTATGCTAATCTAACCTTAATCACCGTGCTTATTGCCAGCCAGCTAAGGTCACTTTCTATGAGTCAACGTAGCATTAATGCTCTATTTAAACCCACTTCTGTGGCAGTCATTGGCGCGTCTAACGGCAATAAACGTGCGGGTAAAGCCATTATGAAAAACCTGCTTTCGGGTGGTTTTTCTGGACCTATTATGCCGGTCACCCCCAAGTACACTGCTGTGATGGGGGTATTGGCTTATCCCAATATTGAAGCGCTACCCATCAAACCAGATCTCGCCATTATTTGTACTAATGCGCTAAAAGTCCCCAGTATCGTTGAACGTTTAGCGCAATTTGGCTGCAAAGTGGCCATTATTATGGCCTCAGGCATGGCCTCGCAAACCGACGAGCAAGGCAATAATTTACTTGAAGTCACCAAGCAATATGCTAAACGTTACGGGATGCGTTTGTTAGGCCCCAATAGCTTAGGAATGATTTTACCGCCTATAGGTCTCAATGCCAGTTTAGCCCACGCAGGTGCCAACACCGGGAAAATCGCCTTTGTGTCACAATCTGCCGCCATTTGTACCACGGTACTCGATTGGGCAAACAACAAAGGCATTGGCTTTTCTTCCTTTATTTCATTGGGTGATGCCACCGATATCGACTTTGGTGAATTGCTAGACTATCTAGGCCGTGACAGTAAAACCAGCGCCATCATGTTATATATTGATTCAATAAACGAAAAACGTCACTTTTTATCTGCTGCCCGTGCCGCCTCGCGCAATAAACCCATATTTGTGATTAAATCAGGACGCAGCCGTGAAGGTGTAAAAGCCGCCATGCTCCATACTGGGGGGATTGGTGGCAACGATGCCGTTTACGAAGCCGCCTTTAGGCGTGCCGGTATGCTAAGGGTTAATGATTTAATCGAATTATTTGCCGCGGTTGAAAGTCTCGCACATTCTGCACCCCTCAAAGGCGAACGATTGGTTATTATGAGCAATGGCGGCGGCCCTGCGGTGCTTGCTGCTGATGAGCTGATCATAAAAGGTGGCAAATTAGCCCCCTTGTCAGAAAAAACAGTTGCCGAGCTCAACACTATTTTGCCTAGCACCTGGTCACAGCAAAATCCTATCGACATGATTGGTGATGCAGACCATCAACGTTACGCTGATACCTTAAATGTGCTGATGAGTAGTAATGAGACTGACACCATTTTAGTGCTGCATTCGCCATCGATATTAGGCGAAAGCGTCGAAATAGCCAACAGTATTATCGACATCATTAATAAACACCCCAATCGAAACCGATTAAATATACTCACCAACTGGGGCGGTGAGGACTCAGCTTATCTCGCCCGCAAACGGTTTACTAAAGCTGGCATTTCGACCTATCGCACCCCTGAAGGGGCTGTAAAAGCATTTATGCATATGGTCGAATACCGTCGTAACCAAAAATTACTCCAAGAAGTCCCACAATCGATACCCGATAATATTCCGACTGATAGCCACGCGGCGCGAGCATTATTACAACAGGCCTTAGATAATGGTCAAACGGTACTGGAAACCCATCAAGCTGGTGATATTTTACGAGCTTACGGCCTCAATACCATTGAAACATTATTTGTAAAAGACGTGGATGAAGCCGTCAATGTCGCCAAGCAAATAGGTTATCCGGTGGCGTTAAAAGTGCAATCACCCGACCTACTCTACAAGTCGGATGTCCACGGTGTGGTATTAAATTTAGCCTCGGATGAAGATGTGAGCTATGCCGCCCACTCTATTATTAATCGGGTTCATCAAATTACTCCTAGCGCCAAAATTGACGGTTTGATTATTCAAAAAATGGCCTTAACCGCGGGGGCACAAGAAATTCGGGTATCCGTGATTAATGATCCGGTATTTGGCCCCGCTATCTGTTTAGGTGAAGGTGGCTCGGATTGGGACCCGACTCGTGATGCTGCCGTTGCCTTGCCTCCGTTAAATATGGCGTTGGCGCGATATATGGTCATCCAAGCACTGAAAACCCACAAGTTACGTGACCGTCACTTACCACTGGGTTTAGACATGAATGCCTTGTGCGTCATGTTAACCCAAATCTCTCATTTGATTATTGATTGCCCTGAAATCGCTGAATTAGACATTAACCCAGTGTTAGCGGCGGGTGAGAAAATCACCTTATTAGACGTCAATATGCGGTTGCATGATACGCCACAAGACAACATAAACCGCTTGGCCATTTTGCCTTACCCGAAAGAATTAGAACAAACCACCACCTTAAAAAACGGTCTTCAGGTGATGTTAAGACCCATTTTGCCCGAAGATGAACCTAAGCATTTAGAGTTTGATAATTCATTAAGTGATGAAGACAGATACAAACGTTATTTTGGGGTGCGTTCACGGATGACCCATGAAGAAATGGCAGTATTAACTCAAATTGATTATTCCCGTGAAATGGCGTTTATCGCAACCACAATGACAGAAGATGGCGAAGAGCTGACCTTAGGCGCCGTGAGAGCATCTATCGACCCAGATAATACTGAAGCCGAGTTTGCTATGGCGGTACGCAGTAACTATCAAGGGATCGGCTTAGGTAAGTTATTGCTCGAAAAACTGATTGCTTATTACAAGACCAATAACACCCTTTATTTAATGGGGTTTACCATGTTTGAAAACCGCAGTATGGCCAACCTTGCCAAGTCACTCGGGTTTACAGTGTCATTTGATATGGAAGAACATCTGATAAAAATGCACATGGATTTGCAACCTGAGTCTACCGTCCAATAACATTCTGGTTATCACACGGTATTAATCAGCAATAGATAAACAAACGCCCACCAATGGATCATAGCGATTACATTCATTGGTGGGCTTAAACGTTTTATAGCCAAATACCCGTGCGATTAAACAAGATAAAAGACATTATCGAAATAGCCATTATGCCCGCTAGAACAGACCTGATAACGTCTGATTATTGACGAGCATATCGCTAAATCATGTGCTAAATCAAAAGCTAAATAGAGGATTGAATTTATAGCCATAAAAACGATATAGATTAACATCAAGCAAACTTAACGCAATTTTTACCGGCTGATTTTGCGATATAAAGTTGCTCATCAGCGCGGTAAAATAACGTGTCAGTGTCATCACCCGTTTGAATTGTTGCCACCCCAATAGAGACGGTAATATGGCCTAGGTTTTGTTTTTTTTCTTTACCGATAGAAAGCTGTTTCAATGAAATTCTCTCGCGGATCTTTTCGGCCACATTCACGGCGTCGTTAAGCTTGGCATTGGGTAACATGACGACAAACTCTTCACCGCCATAGCGGGCAACCAAATCGTCGCCTTTAACGGTATTTTTCATGGCTAAGGCAACATAAGCCAAAACCTTATCGCCAATTAAATGGCCAAAAGTATCATTGAATACCTTAAAATCATCGATATCTATCATCAACAGACTGCATATGGTTTGGGTATCATTAAACTTAGTCACCTGCTCTGCGGCAAACAGTTCATAAGAACGGCGATTTTTTAACGATGTCAGTTCATCTGTCATGGCCACCTTACTTAAGTTGTCCATTTCATCTTTGAGACTAGTAATCTCTTCAGATAACGACGCAAGACTGACCGCCATATGACGATTATTGGCAATGACTTGTTCCACTTCATCAGCAATACATTCCACGATAAGGTGGAGTTCATCAGCATTGGGGTTTGTTTGCAGCTTTTCACCAAATTCATTAAGATTAGTTGAAAAAGACTCAGTACCAAGATTTAGCAGCTCAACCTTATTCAATAAGCTGTTTATCAGAATTTGAGTTTCAATGTGCACATTTTCAATAATTTCTGGTGAACGTTCTTCAATAAACCGATTGTATAAGCCTAAGTTAACTTCGGGAGTAAATTGGACCTTATTAGCAATTAAACCATCAATTGCACGTTTAAGATTAAGGTTCGTCTCGGCAAAATAATCAAACCAAATAGCATAATTTTCTGGCGTTACAGGAATAGCTAATGATGCCATTTTAGGTAATGCCAAATGCAGTATATGCGAAGTTTGTTCAAGATTTTGGGTATTATGCATCGAAAACGATACCTTAGTAATAAATACAATGTGTCAAAGGTTATCAGTATGTTATGTCATACTTATGAACTAAACTCAATTATTGATCGTTTTGTTAACCATTAGACATAGGTAAATAAAACGTATTCATTTAACCCTTTTAGTCCCACACAGCGTTTACTATAAATAACTAAGGTAAACATACTTTTATTATTTGTTATTTTTAGTGTGAACACCGGAAATACCATGCCTTTTAATGCGAAACATCTTACATACACTTTACGAGGACAGAATATGAACCTGCCAGCTCTCGCTTATGCCAAAAAGCTCATCATTACTGTAACTATCATTACTAGCGTGTTGTCGTTTGGATCGAATGCTACAAGTCCTGTTGACAATAATTATCTTAACAACATAAAAATTAACAGCACAGTTATGGATACCCGTCATTATCAACCGCAAGTTGCCAGTAAAATGTATCCCTCACCTTCCACTGGAATGGTACAACATGTGCTTACCTTGCCAACCCTAGCCGATGAACAAAATTACATGCTTGAAGTGCAAATAGGCCAAAATAAACTTGTCGATTGCAATAAAATCAATCTCATAGGTAAGATTAGCACATTGTCATTAGCCGGCTGGGGATATGTTTATTACCAAGTCGATAAAGTGATGCAAGGCCCGACTACCAGAATGATGTGTACTGCAGAGAGAACCGCTGAATTTATTGTCCTCAATGAAGCCCTGACGCTGCGCTATGACAGCCGTCAACCTAAAGTCTTTTATTTACCTGAAGGTACTGATTTACGTTATAGAGTGTGGAAAACTGCCAGCGAGTTTGTGTTTAGTGAGCAGTAAGCGTTGAGGCACAAAGGGCTTAAGTTTATACTTGGGTCACTTTTCATCAGTTGTCGATTTATGTCTATTTCATTTGTGTTAGTTGAACCCACCCGAGCGGCCAATGTGGGTGCTGCGGCTAGAGCTATCAA
The DNA here is from genome assembly GCF_002836275.1 of Shewanella sp. Actino-trap-3. NCBI lineage: Bacteria > Pseudomonadati > Pseudomonadota > Gammaproteobacteria > Alteromonadales > Shewanellaceae > Shewanella > Shewanella sp. Actino-trap-3. The sequence continues at coordinate 1,084,840 of NZ_PJCE01000001.1, forward strand.
GACCATGGGCTTTGAACAGCTTATTTTAGTTAATTCTGCATTACATTTACAGCCTGAAGCACTTTGGGTGGCACATGGTGCACAAGATATTCTCGCCAATACCATTACCGTAGACAGTCTAGCGACATTACGTGAACGTACCGATCTGCTGATTGCCACAACAGCACGTGAAAGAGGAAGCCCAAGGTGTTATTTATCACCGACAGAGTTAGTCAGTACGTTACAAAGCAAGAATGTATTCGGACCAAGGAGTATCCCGCGAGAACACCCACATACTCACTCATTGCAAAACCTAGCCCATCCATGTGCTATTGTATTTGGCAGAGAGTCTAGCGGACTGAATAATGAAGAGTTAAGCCTATGTGATCTCTACAGCTATGTGTCATTAGCTGCCGATTATCCCTCGCTAAATTTAGGCCAAGCAGTGATGGTATTTGCCTATCAACTCAGCCAGGTTGATAAAAAAATTGGTCTACAACAGTTAGCGGCCACAGATATAGCAACTGACCAATTACAGGCTTTAAAGGCGAAAGCGATGGCTTTAGTCGAGCAGATTGATGCAGGGGAAGATACTAAACTTGTCCAATGGCTCAGCGACGGCATAGCCATGCTGGGACAACGTGATATGAAAATGGCTCATCAATTATTGAATGACATTGCAAAAAAACTGAAATAACCTATCCATTAACACTCAGCACACCGAAACGTGGTGAGCTGAGTTTACAATATTGGGTTTAGTAACGGCGAACCCTTACCACTTGCATTATTTCAATTTCAAAGCCACCCACGACTTCTTTTGCAGGGTAGTAAATCAGATTCACTTTATGGTCTAACAAACTTTTGAAACGTTGAGGTCGCTTGTATTTAAATGGCACATCGCAATCTTTAATCATTAACGTTTGTACCACCCATTCTCCAACTTGACGTTGAATATGGGATACTACCGTCACGCCTTCACTTTGTATTAACTCACCGTGTCGCTTTAACAATATTTCAGGAACCGGTTTCATGAATTTACCTTCTTAACAGTATCCAGAATATCTTGATATCGATAAGCACTAAAACGTCCAAAGCCATCTAATTGTTTAACTTTCAAACGACTAAACATTGGCATTATCATACCAGCAAGAAATTTAGCCTGCGTAGCAATGGTTGGAGTGGGTAGCGATTTTGCCTGAGCCAGTATGGTTAACGGTTCAAGCAATGTTGTCACTGTGGCCGAGTCTGGTATCGGAGCCAAAGCTTGTTTTGATAATACAGCAATTTGCCCACGACAAACGCTGCAATGACCACATATTTGTGGTACTGAGTGGTCATCAAAATACTGAGCTAAATTTGCACTTAAACAACGATCAAGTTCAAAAAAATTGACTAGCTTACTAATCCGAACAATTTCTTTATGTTCATTATCACTAAAATACTCACTGAGTTGCTGAGTAAGTTGTTGTAATTGTTGCGGTGTCGATAACGTCTGCTGTTGTACATCATACACTTGAGTAATTTTTTTTGTCTCAAGAATAATCAAATTCTGCTCAGCTAAATAATTTAATGCCGCAACGACTCGTTGACGCTCACAACCATGTTGTTGATATAAACTATCAAAATCCAGTTGTCCCCAAATCTTTTTAAACTGTGTATGGGCAAACACCTGACTAAGAAACTGCTGGCGTTGATCATTAAATCGACTGAGAATGGTTTGCGGGTCTTCAACAAACCGATATTTAAATTCAGCAAAATAAGCATAGCTTGGACGGATCACGCCGAGTAGCTCTAACTGTACAAATAACGTCTTCAACGGCAATGAGCGAATATTACACGCGGAGGACAATGGCGTTTCTTGTACTTCCCAGCGACCATCTTCAGTCTCACTGGCAATTATACCTAATAACTGGCTAATATTCTGTGCTTCAGGAGTATCACCATAAACAAAATTTTCAACCGTATTCAACCCATCTAAATTAGCTAGCGTAACACAGTGAGATAATTGTCCGTCGCGCCCTGCTCGGCCAATTTCCTGGCTGTAATTTTCAATAGACTTAGGTAAATCAAAATGGATAACAAATCGAATATCCGATTTATCAATGCCCATACCAAATGCAATGGTCGCCACTATCACTTGGATTTGATTATCCATAAAATGCTGTTGAATATGCTGGCGGACAGTTTGATCCATCCCCGCATGATAAGCTGCGGCATTGATCCCTTGACGGATCAAGTGTGCGGCAACGTCTTCAGCCGTTTGCTGTAAGGTCACGTATACAATGCCACTACCAGTATACTCTTTTACGCTATGGGTGAGTTGATTGAGTTTTTGCAGCTGACTTACCGCAATAACTGATAAATCTAAGTTCGCCCGATAAAAACCGGTTTGGACCACCTGTTCCGGTAATAAACCAAAACGCTTAGCCATATCCAATTTGACTTGTTCTGTTGCCGTTGCGGTTAACAATAAACTTTGGGGGATAGCAAATTCTTGACAATATTGCGGTATTTTTAAATAGTCGGGCCTGAAATTGTGTCCCCATTCAGAAATACAATGCGCTTCATCGACCACCAGCAAAGAAATGGGTACTGACTTAAGGAATTGCCTAAAGCGCTCATTTTTAAAACGCTCAACCGATACCATTAAAATCCGAGTGCGCTGTTCACGAACATCGCGCATGACTTGTTGTGTTTGCTCATAGGTTAAACTTGAATCAATACTGGCGGCCGCGATCCCCTTGCTGGTTAAAAAAGCTAACTGATCTTTCATTAATGCCAATAATGGCGAAATCACTAAGGTGAGATGAGGTAACTGTTGGGCGCAAAACTGATAACACAAAGATTTGCCAGAACCGGTAGGAAATATCGCTAACGCCGAATGACCGCCTAAAATGGTTTCGATAACCGCTTGTTGGCCTTCTCTGAACTCAGTAAAACCAAATTGTTGTTGTAGCAATTGATGTAGCGCTTGATGATCGAAAATTGCAGGGGTCGCTTCTGTGAGTGCGGTTTCGGAGTGCGCTAAGGGAGTCATAATTAATCCTGTTATTAACCCCAAACAACATAGGATTATACAATTAACGATTAAGCAGTAAGCTTTAGTGCTATCCGCTAAATCTAAAGTGCTAATAGTTAAATCTAAAGTGCTATGAGATAAATCTAAAGTACTATGGGTTAAATCTAACGTTTACGGGCAATATATTGATTAATCAATTGCGTCAGTTTATCTTCAAAGCGCTCTTCTATTACATTAAGGTCTTGATCGAAAGAGCCAATGAACTTAATGGCTTTATCGCGAGACAACACCTTACCAGCAAGACTGTATTGAATTTCAATTAGGCTTTTGTCAACACGAGGCGCAAGAAGCCAATGACACACGTCAGCATTTAAGGTCACTAATGCACGTTCGGCAACCCGGCAAAAAGTATTGATATGATCGACGCCATCAGGTCCTAAACAACCTGGTTCAAGACGGCACAAGATGACTAACTTGCTAGTATTTATATCTCTAGTACTGTTTATCGACTCTTCCATAGATTGTACGACACTGTCCTTAATAAAAAACCGGTAGATGAGATCCACACCGACGCATAAGATCTATCGTTGCGCCTGCAGGTCAAGCCATAGGCGTTCGGTTAGCATCTCCTAATTGGACACAATATGCAACTGCTTAGCAGTGGTTAGCCGCTTAAACGGTTCGTTTGCTGCACTCATGACTGACGTTTAATGCTTGCTTATAAGCATCAATAAACACAGCAATAGGGGTTAATGTTTCTTTTGCTCGGCGGTTACGCCCCAGCAACGAAGATTCAACGAATAAATCAAACCAAGTAGATAATGCTAAACCATTTTGTGGTTCTTCAGCAGCGGTTAATGCTAACGCCGCCACTTCAGCGGTACCGAGTTGAAAATCATGACTCCCTTTGCGGAGCGCATAAGTCGCTAAGGTGTCGGGTGCAAATGATAATACTGGCATTTGATGTAAATACGGGCTTTTACGATACATTTTTATCGCTTCACGCCAACTGCCATCGAGCATCACCAACAGAGGCGTTTTAGCGTGACCAGGGGCGGTTGACAATTCGGCGGAAGTTATGTGTTCAACAATGGCTTGATCGTTTTCAACATATTGTTGTGGGAAGACTAAAAACGGTTGGTATTGTGGATTGGTTAATAATGCCAACATCGCACGATCCGTCTCTGTTCGAGTCCATAAAAACGCATGCGTGTCTGGAATTAAGTCGGCAATTAACCTACCGCTGTTGGTTGGCTTCAACACTTCATCGTTATACATGATCAGCATAAAGCTGACGTTGGTACTCAAATATTGTCGATGTTTACACGTGCAAAATAATTCACCCAAAAGACATAAATTACACCTAACAAGTTTCTTTCCTCGAGCACCAAAGGGCTTAGTCGACAATGATTTTCGATATTCATGCAACCGATGTACTGCATGAATAGGCGCTTTAATAGCTTTACTTGATAGCTCTGACATTTGACAACTCTGAGGTGAAAAAAATTCATCACCAATAATGGTGATGAACGAGTATAAACATTTTCAGGTAATTATAGAATACGGCGCAGTAAAAAGTCTGCTTTTAAACGGCGAATTCGATTCATGATTTTTTTCACTGGTTTAGGGTATTTCTGCAAGGTATCAATTTGGCTATAATGATATAACCGCTCAGTGTGGAGCAAGATATATTGCTGCTCTTTGATGAACGACTCTTTCCAGCAACCTGAATCATCATGCAATAATAAAGCGTTTTCTAAATCTAATGCCCAAGCTCGTGGGTTTAGATTTGAACCTGTGATGAGATGCTTACGATTATCAGCACTGATGCCTTTCAAATGAAAACTGTTAATCCCATCTTTCCATAAATGAATATTAAGCTGTCCATTGTCAATCGCCCACTGCTGGTTTTTGGCAAATTTACGCAGTGATTGTTCGTACATATATGGCAATGCACCAATGGTAGTAAAATCTTGATCCGGCGGAATATAGAAATCGTTAGCAGTTTTGTCACCCACGACAATATCAATTTTTTTACCCTCACGCAGATGTCTTGCTAATGCACGGGTCAAAATAGTCGGAGGATTAAAATAAGGCGTACAAATAAACAACTCTTGAGTTGAGGAATCAACCAACTTAATGATTGTGTCATTTAATACGTTGTTCCTTCGCCCTAAGCCGACCAATGGCGTTACACGGTTGCCCACTGTGGTTGAGGTATACTGATATCGCACCTGAGATAATCGATACTTAAAACTTTTAATATCGTTCTTTTCAGGGCTATCATCATTGTCACCAGCTTGACTTAATATACTTACGGCAGGATCGCTGACGATGTCATTTTGTATCATATCGCGCATGCTGCGGGCCAGCTCAGGGCTGTCGATAACATGGTATCTATCGAAACGGTATTTTTCTTGCTGCTGAAAATAAATATTGTTAATGCTCGCGCCACTGTAAATAACAGTGTCATCGATAATAAACCCTTTAAGGTGTAACACACCCATAAATTCACGAGACTTAACCGGCACGCCCACAATATCAAACGGGTGCGTCGCTTCAGCCATTAATTGACGATATAAAACATTATTACCACTGTCGCCTTTTTGACCAATGAGGCCTCGGCGTGCACGATGGTAATCCACTAACACTTTAATCTCTAATTGTGGGTTTTGGTCTTTTGCAGCTAATAGCGCATGCAATACTTCACGGCCGGCTTCATCATCTTCAACATATAATGCCGCGATGTAAATTGAAGATGTTGCCGATGCGATTTTAGTTAATATGGCTTGCTTAAAGTCTTTTGGGTTAAGCAACCAAGACACGGCATCTGCATTTAGGGCAATACCACCTAGCTTATCCAGCAAGGCATCCTCCTTAAAATGGGTGACCACTACGATAATCAGTAATGGGATCTAATTCAAAAACATTACAGCGATATATTGTAATTGTGAGTACGCTGTTGGAATGTTTAGCAAACATTACGCGCCATGTTTATTACGCACATGTTTGACAGACACATAGAGGGAGTTATCAAACTTCAACCTCAACTCATGATATTTCTTTTAACGTCATTTCAATCGTGTCTACGAGATAGCATTGACAGTATTAAACCTCACTGTTTGGTGATAAATCGTGGTCATTCTATCAGATCAACTCGACATCAACGACGCCACGATATTATGCAAAATGGTGCAATTGCAACTCTGAGACATCGATTTTTGATAGATTGTTGAGTTTGGCGTTTATTAAAACGATAGAAATTACCGACTAACAAGGTGATGAGCAAGATTTTTCTCACTTAACAGCGGTTTTAATACGCTTTTTTGCCGATAATTAGACCATTAAACTAAGATTGCTTGCTAACTAGTCAGCTAAAGAGATCATGATAAACACATAAAGCACATATTTATAAGCAAAAATCATCAAATGCGTATCAGCCAAGGATTTCATCAGCTAACATCATCTATCGTTAGTGAACTCTTGATGAAGGCTTTTATGAATTCAATGCTTTTCTACCTCACTCGGCCTCGTTCATCTTATGAGCATCAATATGGGAGGGGTACTCAAGCCTTATGGCTATTATGTGCATTGATCGTCACAAGCCAGCCTTGTGTCGTCAAGGCAACAGAACTGCCTAACCAACAATCAACCATTCAACAATCAATCAATCAGCAACCCATATCAACACCCCAGATCGACAAGGTTGCCCAGCAGCCTGCAGCGTTATATCTTGATAGTATGCTGCAACTATTAAAACCAATGCATTCACAGTTAGGCATTACCGTGTGGGACATGACTAGTCAACAAACGGTATTTGAGTACAACAATCAATCGTTGATGCAGCCTGCCAGTGTCCAAAAACTGTTAACCGCATTGGCCGCGACCAAACAACTCGGTAAAGAATTTACCTACCAAACACGATTAACTACGCTAGCAGAGCAACCTCTGGATAAAAGCCGGATTGACCATGGCATTTATTCTGGTGATATTTATGTCGAGTTCAGTGGCGATCCGACTTTTAAGTACCAAGATTTGCGCCTGTTACTCGCCTCCTTAAGTCAGCTGGGCATCACTGAACTGACAGGCAACATCGTATTAACCAGTGAACAAGACAGCCAACTACAAGCACCTGGATGGGTATGGGACGATTTAGGGATCTGCTATGCGGCCCCAATATCGCCTTTCATCATTGATAAAAATTGCGTCTATGGTCGATTAGCCACAACCGGTTACAATAAAATAGCCAACATCACCATGATGGGTAACAGGCCTATTGAAATCAGTAGTGATGCTTATTTTGTCAACCCGTCCACGACGTTGCCGATTGCTAAACCTGCGGTTAAGTCATTAACCGATACTGGCGTTATTCCCACACTCTTAACGGGATCTGCCCCACAGTGTCACTTATCGTTAAGCCGTTTCGATAATAATCGTTATCATCTCAGTGGCTGTTATGTTGGGGCTAAATCATTACCGTTAGCGATAGCCATTACGGAACCACAACTTTATGCTCAGCAGATTGTGGCTAAACAACTTGCCTCTTTAGGCATTGTGCATCAGCAACCTATTACGGCGAGAAAAATGAGTACGGATCCGCAATTTATTGCTCAACGGTACATTATCGCCAGCCACCAATCTGCAGCCTTGCCTCAATTGCTCGAAACCATGTTACTCAAATCAGATAATTTAATTGCCGACAGTTTACTCAAAAAACTGGGTGAGGATTATTATCAGGAGCCAAGTGACTTTGCTCAAAGTAGCCAAGCATTGAAAACCATTCTTTACTCGATAGGCATCGATTTATCCAACGCAAACATCGCCGATGGCTCAGGTTTGTCACGCTATAATTTACTCACCCCTGAGCATGTATTAAGTGTACTCACCACCCTATATCAACAACCACAATACCGCTTTTTACTCAACTTATTACCAGAATCAGGTGTCAGTGGCACCTTACGCTACAAACGCTATTTTAATAAGTCACCGTTGAAAAACCATGTGTTTGCTAAAACCGGCAGTATGTTGGGTATTGCTAACTTAGCGGGCAAAGTTAACGTCAGTAATGGCCATGATTATTTATTTGTTTTATTCGAAAATGGCCTAAGCCCACAAATTAAAAAACAGCAAAAAGCGCCGTTTTCAGCAATATTCTTACAAACCATGATGGATGTGCCTAGATAATATTGCTACCTATAGACGTATCTTAACGAAAGGTGCGTCATCCTCAATCGCGATAATATAATTTTAGCGCCACCAGCAAGGTCAACACCAACCAAACTGACGCTAACAGTCAGTAACAAAAGTAATAATTATCGTTAAATCATCATTATATCGTTACAAATGTCCTTTCAGCACTAGCGCATATTATCACTTGCTATAACATTGCTAACCGTAACCTTAAGATATCAATGTTTTATCGGCTGGAGATATTATGGATAAGCAAGTCAGTTCGCGTGGCACAAAAGAAAAAGCCCTTCGTTTAAATTTAGACGAGAAAAAGTACGGCACCATAGTCGAAATTGGTGCCGGACAAGAAGTTGCGCGTAACTTTTTTGTGGCTGGCGCAGCTGCGGGCACGATAGCAAAAACGATGTCGGCCTACGATATGAAATTCTCGGATGCCATCTATGGAGTTCAAGAAGATGGTCGTTATGTCAGTAAAGCGCGCGTCTTAGCGATGATGGAGCAAGAGTTTGATTTAGTGGTTGATCGCGTCGGTGCAATTCGTTCAAAGTCTTCACGTTATTTTGCTTACGCAACAACCGTTTCGGCTAAAAGCTTTAATCGTAAAAACGAATGCCATGCATGGTGTGGGGTGCGTATTCAAATGTACCCTGGTGCTGAACCGTCAAATATTATTGTCCATGTCCGTATGTTTGATGACAGCGCCGAAGCACAACAGCAAGCATTGGGTATTTTAGGGGTAAACCTGATTTACGCCAGCTATTACTATTTTGAAGATCCAAAGCAAATTATCGATTCGTTAACCGACAGCTTAAAAGCCAATCGGATTGAAATTGATTGTATTGACTTCCAAGGTCCCTACTTTGAAGATGTCGACAATCAAACCAAGAATATTCATCTCATTCGCAGTTGGAAAACCCGCGCGATAATGTTTAAAGCCGATGGCAGTGTCGCGGTCCCAGCCGATATGCTCTACAAAAAGAATGTATTAACCATTCGCGGATCGTTTAAACCTATCACCAAACTCAATGTGGATATGATTGAGCAAGGCTATAAAGCCTTTGCCACATTAGAGGGTGTAACCGATAAGAACACGGTGTTAATCGCCGAAATATCGCTAAATGACTTACACGGCAAAGATGCCAATATGACCGAAAAGGACATCATGGAGCGGGTTAAATTGCTTAATTTATTAGGCTACAACGTGATGATTTCCGATTACACGCGCTACTTCTCATTACGGGCCTATTTCCGTCAATACACCCAATTACAAATTGGCATTGTGGTGGGCATGATTAACATCAAACAAATTTTTGATGAAGAATTTTACCGCGGTTTAGAAGGCGGTATTCTTGAAGGTTTTGGTAAATTGTTCCCGGATAACACTCGCTTGTTTGTCTACCCTGAACGAGATGAAAAAGGCATTCTTAACGATTTAACCACGGTCAGCGTACCCAATAACCTACGCTATTTATTCCGTCATGTGCTTGATAATGGTTTTATCACCAGTATTGAATCAAGCGATATTGATCTGTTTAATATTTTTTCTCGGGAAATTTTACAGCAAATTTGTCGTGGTCAAGGAGAATGGGTTGACGCCGTTCCCGAGCCGGTGAGTAAAGCGATAATGGAACAAAAATTATTCGGCTACCGCGGATAATAAGCCCATAATAGCTTTTTGCTATGATTAAACGGTCATTGCTCTACTCGATGTAAGATGACTCAATTTTCGGCTAAATCTCTTAAATAATTGATTATATTTTATGTCATTATGCATAAAAGTAGCTTTGCTAGACTATTGCTTAAAATGGCTAACTTATCTTAAGTTAGCCATTTTACTTAACAGGCTCTTTATTAAACGCCCCCCGTTAACAACGGCAATTAATGGTAATCATTCACAACAGCTGACCTGTTTTTTAGTCATCCGTACTCTTTACCACAGGAAATAGCGGTTGTTACAGATAGCGGCTTTATCCGTGCCTTTATTCGGGATCAGCATGGGGCCTTCAACTTAAGATCAGCCTATAAAAAGGTAACTAACAAAAAATATTGCCAAATAATCGAGATCACTGAATGGGTAAAGTAACAAGTTGCAAAGGATATTGATTATTTTGGATCCTTAGGATTATCGACCTCAATTATCGACCTCAATTATCCACCCAAATTATCCACCTCAATTTTTCAGCTAAAAATGTACCAGCCCCTAATTTGATCAATAAATGTGTGACACTTGTTAATTGCAATGACTCATCAAAATATCAGTAACCTTGACCATAAAGATGTTGAGCTCGCGCTCGTAAAATCAGTACGGTCGTTATCGCAAAATCTTAATTGTACTGTTAGTGCTGAAGGGGATGAACAAATTGAAACTGGCGCCAAACGTCAAGCGTTCGGTTGCGACTAAGCTCAAGACTAAAATTACGGTCAACCTATGCCGACAAAACAATCGCCATTTTATCCAAGCTTCTGTGGCGTAATCATCATGACAAACCTTTACCAATACATAAGTAAATTTAGTGACCTAGATCATAAATTCAACTGAAGTATTAACTTAACCTCATGATTGGTTAATTGTTCTATGATTAATTAATTATTCGATTTATAGGCCCCCTTATTATGTATCAATAAAACCGATTAACCAAACCGGAAAAAGTCGCTTTCTTTAGTTACCACAGTCAGTTAGCCTAGTTAAGCAATCCAATAATACATAAAATTTATGTTATTAAGTGATCAAGGAAAATATCATGGACAAAGCACAACAATCTCAAGGCAAGTGCCCTGTTAATCATGGCGGTAATACCTCAGTCGAAGACGATGTGATGGAATGGTGGCCTAAGGCACTTAATCTCGATATTCTTCATCAACACGACAGCAAATCAGATCCGATGGAAGCTGACTTCAATTATCCTGCGGCCTTTAAAAGCCTTGATCTTTCTGCCGTAAAAAAAGATCTCATCGCATTAATGACTGACAGCCAAGACTGGTGGCCAGCCGATTGGGGCCATTATGGCGGACTGATGATCCGCATGGCTTGGCATTCTGCAGGGACATACCGTATTGCTGATGGTCGCGGCGGAGCAGGAACAGGTAACCAACGTTTTGCGCCCATAAACAGCTGGCCAGATAACGTCAATCTAGATAAAGCGCGTCGCTTATTATGGCCAATCAAAAAGAAATACGGTAACAAACTCTCTTGGGCTGATTTAATTATTTTTGCCGGTACTGTTGCCTATGAGTCTATGGGACTCAAAACATTCGGTTTTGCGGGTGGTCGCGCCGATATATGGCACCCAGAAAAAGACATCTACTGGGGCTCAGAAAAACAATGGCTTGCCACTAGTGACTCACCAGATAGTCGCTATTCTGGTGAAAGAGATCTCGAAAATCCATTAGCAGCTGTAATGATGGGATTAATTTATGTCAACCCAGAAGGTCCTGATGGTAAGCCCGACCCACTGAGAACCGCACAAGACATTCGTGTCACCTTTGAACGCATGGCAATGAATGACGAAGAAACCGTCGCTCTTACCGCGGGTGGTCACACTGTGGGTAAATGTCATGGCAATGGCCAAGCAGAAAATCTACAAGCCGTTCCTGAAGGCGCAGAACTTGAAGACCAAGGCCTGGGCTGGTTAAATAAAACAAGTCGTGGCGTGGGCCGAGATACGGTTTCCAGTGGTATTGAAGGGGCTTGGACCACTAACCCAACACAGTGGGACAATGGTTACTTTGAGTTATTGCTTAACTACGAGTGGGAGCTTAAAAAAAGCCCTGCTGGAGCGTGGCAGTGGGAACCCATCAATATCAAAGAAGAGCATAAACCTGTTGACGTCGAAGACCCATCAATTCGCTTAAACCCCATTATGACAGACGCCGATATGGCGATGAAAATGGATCCCGAATATGGCAAAATCTCGCAACGTTTTTATCAAGACCCAGCTTATTTCTCTGACGTGTTTGCCCGTGCTTGGTTTAAATTAACTCATCGTGATTTAGGCCCTAAAAGCCGCTATCTTGGCACCGAAGTCCCTGCTGAAGAGTTAATTTGGCAAGACCCTGTTCCACAAGTTGATTACAGCTTATCAGAGCAAGAAATTAACGATCTTAAAGCCAAAATCTTATCCAGTGAATTGAGTGTTGCAGAGCTTGTGGCAACCGCTTGGGACAGTGCCCGTACCTTCCGTGGTTCTGATTTCCGTGGTGGCGCCAATGGTGCGCGTATTCGTTTAGCGCCGCAAAAAGATTGGCAAGGAAATGAGCCGGCAAGATTGCAAAAAGTATTAGCAGCATTAACCACTATTCAAGCCGGTCTTGCGAAGTCTATCAGCATGGCTGACTTAATCGTACTTGGTGGTACTGCTGCAGTAGAAAAAGCCGCTCACGCTGCTGGTGTCAAGGTTACAGTGCCGTTTGCGCCTGGTCGTGGGGATTCCACCCAAGAGCAAACCGATATTGAGTCTTTTGAGGTATTAGAGCCGTTGCACGATGCTTATCGTAACTGGCAAAAGAAAGACTATATCGTTCAGCCTGAAGAAATGATGCTCGACCGTACTCAATTAATGGGACTAACCGCCCATGAAATGACAGTTTTGGTTGGCGGTATGCGAGTATTAGGTACCAACTACGACAACAGCCAACACGGTGTGTTTACTGACAATGTCGGCGTGTTATCGAATGACTTTTTTGTCAACTTGACCGACATGTCATACAACTGGAAACCTGCTGGCAATAACCTATATCACATTATTGACCGTAAAACAGGCAAGATGAAGTGGTCTGCCACTCGCGTTGACTTAGTCTTTGGTTCTAACTCTATACTGAGATCTTATGTCGAAGTGTATGCTCAAGATGACGCTAAAGAAAAATTTGTTCATGACTTCATTAAAGCATGGACTAAAGTCATGAATGCGGATCGATTTGATCTAGTCTAGTGAGTAATATCTGTAATAATGTTTACTTTGTAAAATAATGACGGGGCAGAATATATTATTCTGCCCCGTATTTTATTGGGTTAAAGAGTGCAACACACGTTTAAACGACCCCAAGATTAATTCATACGCTTTATTTCAAAATCCACTTTCACTTTTACGGGTACTCGCTTAACATTCGATGCCGCTGGCTCATACTGCTGTTTTGGCATCTTGTTGACTAATTTTTGCGTCATCCAACCTTCTGGCTGCGAGCTAATAAGTTCTTTGCTGACTTCGTTACCGTTTGAGTCAATCGTAATATAATATTCGCCCTGACCTGCACCTCTTGGTAACCAATCAGGACGTTTGTTTAACATTACAGATTTAATCTGCTCCAATGACCAATATTGATTTAGTTGAGAATGTTCAATAGTGATCACATTTGTATTAAACACGGCTTGAGGTACTTGAACGGTTTCAGGTTGAGTTTGGCAACCCGATAAAATAATCACAGGTAAAAAAAGTAGTGAGAAACATTTATTCATTAATCTCTTCCTTGAAATGACTTAATATTGATTATGGACGACAAACAGACTACACATATTGATAAAAAAATAACATCTTATAGAAGCAAAAAAGCACTGAAAATCAGTGCTTTTATTTTTATTAAACAAGTAACAGTAAACTTAGCCTTTTAGGGCTTGATCAATCATTTTTTGTGCTTGGATGATGATGTCATCCAAATGCTGCTGACTAATAAAGCTTTCGGCATAAATTTTAAACAAGGCTTCAGTGCCCGATGGCCGTGCGGCAAACCAGCCATTTTCTGTAGTGACTTTAATGCCGCCAATGGCAGCATTGTTGCCGGGTGCGTGACTCAAAATTGCTGTTATCGCCTCACCCGCTAATTGAGTATCAGTAAAGCTATCACTATTTAATTGTTCAAACTTGGCTTTTTTCTTAAGGCTAATGGGGCTATCGATACGCGTATAAAAACTCTCACCAAATTGCGCGGTTAATTCTTGATAACGCTCTGCAGGTGTTTTACCGGTTACCGCTAATATTTCAGCCGCAAGCAGAGCTAAAATAAAGCCGTCTTTGTCGGTACACCAAGTGCTGCCATCACGTTTTAAAAACGCTGCGCCTGCACTTTCTTCACCGCCAAATGCTATGGTGCTTTTGGCTAAGCCATCAACAAACCATTTAAAGCCTACTGGCACTTCAAGGCAATGACGTCCTAATGCCTTACAAACCCTGTCAATCATCGCGCTAGACACTAAGGTTTTTCCGACTGCAAGTGACTCTGACCACTGCGGGCGATGGGTCATTAAATAATCTATCGCAACAGCTAAGTAATGATTCGGGTTCATTAAGCCAAAACCAGGACACACAATACCGTGACGGTCGTAGTCAGGATCATTACCCACGCACAAGTCATAATCTTCGCTGTACGCTAACAAGCCTGCCATGGCATAAGGAGACGAGCAATCCATGCGGATTTTGCCGTCTTTATCTAATGTCATAAAGCCAAATGTGGGGTCGACTTTGTCATTGACTAAGGTAATATCAAGGCTATAGTGAGCGGCTATTTGCTGCCAATAATAAATACCAGAGCCACCCAGTGGATCAACACCAATACGAATGTTGGCTTTTTTAATCGCTTCCATATCTATCACTTGTGCAAGTGATTCAACATAGGGCGCAATAAAATCAACTTCATCTATCCAACCAGATTTTACCGCAACACCGTAATTGACCTTTTTAACCCCAGAGAGTTGATTCGCTAGGTATTGGTTGGCCTTAGATTCAATGATTTTGGTAATTTCACCTTCAGCGGGACCGCCGTGCGGTGGATTGTACTTAATGCCACCATCCTGAGGAGGATTATGTGATGGCGTTATAATCAAACCATCGATTAATGTCGCTGGGTTAGCTGCATTAGCGGTGACTATGGCTTGCGACACTACCGGGGTAGGCGTAAACCCATCGTCTTTTTGAATTAACATCTTAACTTGATTAGCAGTCAACACTTCTACCACCGACATAAAGGCGGCGTAAGATAATGCATGAGTGTCAAAACCGACGATCATTGGCCCAGTAATATTGGCTGAGTGACGATAATCGACAACAGCTTGGGTGATGGCCCAAATATGGTTTTGATTGAAACTGGATGTAAACGCACTACCACGATGACCCGAAGTGCCAAACGTCACTTTCTGCTGCACGTCTTCCACGTTAGGAATAATGCGATAATAATGACTCATCAATTTAGGAATATTCACTAAATCCGTTTGTAAAGCGTGCTGTCCTGCGCGTTGATGAATGGCCACGTGTGGTCTCCTATGAGTAAATGATTAATAGAATCTTCGGAAGATCAAATGTTAAATGTGTTCAGCGATGCTCTTTGCTCTTTCACTACCACAGCCTAAATGTTCCAATACCTCTGTTAATATAGTTTGTTTTTTCGCAGTATTGTTATTGGTGGTGACCCAAAAACCACTTGAGGCAATTTCTTTTGGATTAGAAGATTGACTTGAATTTAATAATGCCTGTTTAGAACGAGCAAAATACAAACGTCCTTTGCCTTGCACATTAAGCACCTTATCAAAATCACTGCGAGCAGTGGTTTCAAGACTGGCTAATAAATGCATAAAACGCCCTACCGCACCTTTTTGCTGGCTTAATAAATGTTGGTTAACAATCGCATCAAAATCAATCGTGACTAACGTTGAAATGTCTTCATCTAGTGGATAGTGCTGACCGGTAATATTCTGTTCAGCAATGACCTTTTCCACGACTGCCTTAGCTTGATTAAAAACCGAATTACGATCTTCCAGCGATTCAGATTCTAAACTGGGCTGACTAATGGCCTTGGGTAAGCTTATATCGACATCTTCGACAGACAAGTTCAATAAACGACGCAAAATATCTGAAGCGCTTTCGCCGATGCGTTCCGTCTTACTGGCAATAAAACGATAAAGTTCTTCGTCAATTTCAATGTATTTCATCAGAGTCATCCTTTTTCTATCAGTCTTTGTCACTACTGTAGCCATTATTTTGCTGGCGCCGAGTAATTCGGGATCGCAGATCAAATTATTATTAATGCGATCAAAAAAATATTGTTCCAGTGTAAGCCAAGCTTAACCTACTAATAAAGTAGCAAAATCATTAAATGACCTATAATGCTGAAATTTTATTAAAAGGCGATTAAAATATCATCAACAATTGTAACAACGATCATCAAAACTTGATTTGACAGGCTCATTGCAGCAAAATCCCCCGCACAAATTGTCCCAATGAGCTTATTGCGTTATGCATTATGTATCTTCTGGTCAAGGTGAAGCCGTCCTGCTTATTCATGGACTGTTTGGTAATCTTGATAATTTAAAAAACCTAGGCAGCGTGCTTGAACAACAGCATCAAGTCATACGGGTTGATTTGCCCAATCATGGCTTGAGTGAACATTGGGATAACATGGATTACGCTCAACTGGCTGATGCCATGGTTGATGTACTCGATGATTTATACCTCAAACAAGTCCATGTTATTGGGCATTCAATGGGCGGCAAAATTGCAATGGCAATGGCACTTTTACACCCAGAACGAGTAATAAGCCTAGTGATCGCAGATATCGCTCCTGTGGCTTATAGTCCCAGACATCAAACGGTGTTTGCAGGATTAACCAGTTTAATATTAAACAGTAAAACCACTCGAAAATCAGCCTTAACCCACTTAATGGATGCAGGTATTGATGAGCCGACATCTCAGTTTTTACTTAAGAATCTACAACGTACTGATAGCGGTTTTGAATGGAAAATGAATTTAACTGGGCTAATCGAGTCTTACGACCGTATTATTGGATGGAATTTACCATTAACCAATGACAAACATTTTGATAAACCAGCACTATTTATCCGTGGTGGTGAGTCAAATTATGTAACGGCTGAATATCGTGATGAAATCATGCGTCAATTTCCTCGCGCTAGCGCCAAAACATTAAATGGCACAGGGCATTGGTTACATGCACAAAAGCCAGAGATATTTAATCGCATCGTGTCTGAGTTTATTGAACAAAACCAAGGGTAAGTTTTTAATATTTTAGCTTTTTGAATATAGCCGATTGTCACCTAATGTGATATATTCGCGCCCTCTTTTCGCCAGACACTCAATCGCGAAGGTAGAAGTATGTTAAACCAATACATTGAACAAATTGAAGCGGTAGGCTTAAACTTGTTTTTTGCATCGATATTCTTTTTTATCGGCATGGCTATCCATGATGTGCTTAAACAAGGTCAAGTCCCAAAATTTGGTCGATTTATTGTGTGGTTAGTTTTATTCCTCGGCTGCGCCGGGTTTATTGCAAAAGGTATTATTCAGATGACCTGGGAAGGCTCTGGGATCGGTTAAAGAGTACAATGGCAAAAGAAACAACAGATAGAACGACTATTGACCTTTTTGCTGCAGAAACTCGCCGAGGGCGCCCGAGAAGTAACCCACTTTCTAGGGAGCAGCAATTAAAGATCAACAAGCGTAACCAAATTCAGCGTGATCGCGCTAACGGTTTAAAGCGAATAGAGTTAAAGGTGTCACAAGATCTGTATGATGCCTTGAACCAACAAGCTTTGAACAGTAACATTAGTCGTAGCCAGTTAATCGAATTTATTCTGCAACAGCAACTCGACAACTGAGACGTTTTTAGAACATCGCACAACGCGAACTTGATATTTAAAGGATAGACAATGGCAACTGTAGGTCTTTTTTTCGGTAGCGATACTGGCAACACCGAAGCTATAGCCAAAATGATCCAGAAAAAACTGGGTAAAAGCATGCTCGATGTTAAAGACATCGCAAAGAGTACTAAAGAGCAAATTGCTGAATACGATTTGTTAATGTTTGGTATTCCAACATGGTATTACGGCGAAGCACAGTGTGATTGGGATGATTTTTTTCCAGATCTTGAGCAAATCGACTTTACCGATAAGTTAGTCGCTATTTTTGGTTGTGGTGACCAAGAAGATTATGCGGAATACTTCCTCGATGCGATGGGCATGATACGTGACATCGTAGAAGCGCGTGGTGGGATCATTATTGGTAATTGGCCATCTGAAAGCTACAACTTCGAAGCCTCTAAAGGCATGGCGGACGATAAGCACTTTGTTGGTTTAGGGATTGACGAAGACCGTCAACCAGAACTCACCGATGAGCGTGTTGATGCTTGGGTCAAGCAGATTTATGAAGAAATGTGTTTAGCTGAGTTAGAAGACTAATTCTGTAGTTACTTAGTAAAAAAAGCGGCAATTAGCCGCTTTTTTACTTTTTAAGTATCGGCTGTTGTAGGTAAAAAGTGCTAAAACTTAATATAGAAGTTAAAGAGATTATTGATAATGTAGTGATGCAATATCATATTTTTGATACATCCCAGCCTCTAATGATAACGTTCCCCCCTGTATGTCAAAGCATCAAAAATAAAGACGTATCTATTACAGCTCCGGTGTGGAGTTTTGATTTTTTTGCTAAGCGTAAACTCAATATAATTGCTTTTAATCATATTGGTGAAGGAAATTATTTTGACTCAATAGCCTTCATATCTTTGCTCGATAAGCTCAGACAAGAAATAGCAATATTTCCAACTAAAATAGGCTATGGCTCAAGTTTAGGTGCCTTTGCACTCAGTTTACATGCCGATAGATTACTTTTAGATAAAGCTTTACTTATGATGCCTCAAAGCACTTATTGTAAAAAGACTGCATCATGGGATCCTATTGTTGTTAATGCACAAGACAGCAAGAACTCAGACATGACCGTTCTTGATGGCAGCACATGTAAAACGCCATTAACCATTATTTACGACCCACTGTCGCTTGCAGATAAGTTACATGTAGATCGTTATGAACAAACAGCCACACGATTAAAAATATTTGGTGTAGGACATCGTATTCCTCGAACGCTTCAGCATTTGGATATGTTATCTGAAGTCATATTACAATTCAGAATTGGCACTATCGACAATGATTATTTCTATCGTGGGCTAAAAGAGAGACGTAAACTCAGTTATTATTTTAGAGACGCATATAAAAAACCCACTGTTAGTTATACAAATCGTAGAATTATCATCATTTATTGGCATAAAACCAAACAGAGGCTGATTCATTTTAAGTTTGAACCCGCTAAAATTTTAGACAGACTTTTATGCAGTATAAAAAAAAGAATATCTTAAATACATTTTCTATATATAAAAAGCACACAAGAATATGGCCGGACTTAGCAGCAAAATCTTTGATCTCGACATAAATAATAGTTTGAATCATTGGGATATATTTTGTACCGTTGTCGATAATTATGGAGACATAGGTGTCACGTGGCGTTTGGCTAAGCAGTTGGTGACAGAATATGCCATACCCATTAATCTATGGGTCGATGACTTAGTGAGTTTTTCACATATTTTACCAATGCTAGATCCCGATAAAGCACAGCAGAATATCAATGGCGTGAATATATTTCAATGGAATAACCCACTTGATATTAAGTTTAAAGCTGGGGCTGTGGTAATAGAAGCATTTGCCTGTGAGTTACCTTCACAGGTAAAACTAGCCATTGAACAATTACATCAACACCCAGATACTTGCGCCCCTACTTGGTTAAACCTTGAATACCTTAGTGCCGAAGATTGGGTCGCTGGTTGTCATGGACTGCCGTCGTCACAAGCCAATGGGGTCAAAAAGTGGTTTTACTTTCCCGGTTTTAGCGCTCAAACCGGAGGACTTATTTGTGAACGTGAATTGTTTAGCCAACGAGATGAATGGCAAGCAGATCATAAACATAAATTAGCATTATTCAAACAGCTAGGGTTACAGGGCATTAATGCCCAAGATACGGTTATCAGTGTTTTTAGTTATGAAACCCAAGCCTTACTCGCTTTATGTCATTTATGGCAAGCGTCGCCTACCCCAATTCATGCGCTTATCCCTAAAGGGCGCAGTTTGTACAGCTTAAAAAGCCTATTGCCTTGTGCGATTGAAGATTTGATGCCCGGTCAGCAATTTGTCATAGGTAGCTTAACCTTGCATATATTACCCATGACAGATCAAAATGACTTTGATCGCTTGCTATGGAGCTGTGATTTTAATATTGTGCGGGGTGAAGATTCATTTTTACGTGCTCAATGGGCTGCAAAACCCTTCATATGGCACATTTATCCTCAAGAAGATGATTATCACTTGGTAAAATTACAAGCTTTTATGCAACTTTACTGCGATAATCTTGCTCCAGAAATTACTACTACTTGGTCTGAGGTGAATTTGGCCTTCAACCGAGGTAATACACACGCGGTAGTTATGCACTGGCAACAGTTAAATTCTGTTAATTTGTCTTTAATGCAACATGCTATTAAATGGCCAATTAACGCGTTAAAAGATGCAGATCTTGCGAGTCGACTCGTTCAATTCGTTAAAAATAGCTAAGATACTGCTCTATAAATAAAAAAAGTCCAAAAATATAGGAAATAGTGAAATGAAAACTGCTCATGAAATCCGTCCTGGTAACGTGATCATGTTAGATGGCAGCCCATGGGTTGTTCAGAAGACTGAAACAACTCGTTCTGGCCGTAACGCTGCAATCGTTAAATTAAAATTAAAGAACGTATTGCTAGATTCTGGTACTGAACAAACCTTTAAAGGTGAAGACAAATTAGACGATATCGTTCTAGAACGTCTTGATTGTACTTACTCATACTTTGCTGATCCTATGTATGTGTTCATGGATGAAGAATATAACCAGTATGATGTCGAAGCTGACAACTTAGGTGATGCAGCTGCCTATATCATCGATGGCATGGAAGACATGTGTCAAGTGACCTTCTATGAAGAGAAAGCGATATCTGTTGAATTGCCGATCCACATCGTACGTGAAGTTATTTACACCGAGCCATCCGCTCGTGGTGATACTTCAGGTAAAGTGATGAAGCCTGCTACTATTACTGGTGGTGGCACGGTCACTGTTGCTGACTTTGTCAAAGTGGGTGACAAGATTGAAATTGACTCTCGTACCGGCGAGTTCAAAAAGCGCGTTTAATTGCCCGCTAACATGTGTTATTGATAAAATATCAATAACACAAGTTAATGCATTAAAAGCCAGCACTTAGTGCTGGCTTTTTTGTTATAAAATGGAATAAGACAACTGTATTAGGCGTGAAAAACAGTATAAAACACTTTTATCTGTGCCATCAAACTGGCAATAACAGCATTTTTGACTGATTAATTTGTTCATTTTACTCTTATGCCTCTTCCACAAGAACAATAAATTCGTTATGGTTCGCTAACTTAAGCCGTATTTAGTTATCGAGAGTAGTATGCGACCCATTATCAAATCCAATAAGCTTGATTCAGTCTGTTACGATATACGTGGACCCGTCCATAAAGAAGCCCGTCGTTTAGAAGACGAAGGCCATCGTATTTTAAAGCTTAATATCGGCAACCCAGCCCCATTTGGATTTGAAGCACCAGAAGAAATCGTCCGAGATGTCATTTTAAACCTACCGAGTGCGCAAGGTTACTGCGAATCGAAAGGCTTATTCTCTGCGCGTAAAGCCATAGTGCAACACTATCAAGCACAAGGCATATTTGGCGTTGATATTGAAGATATCTACATTGGTAATGGTGTATCAGAATTAATTATGATGGCTATGCAAGGCCTACTCAACACCGATGATGAAGTACTCATCCCCTCGCCTGATTATCCATTATGGACTGCGGCAGCAAACCTTGCCGGTGGTAACGCGGTACATTACCGTTGCGATGAAGAAGCCGATTGGTTTCCAGACTTAGACGATATTAAACGCAAAATTAGCAGTCGCACCCGCGCAATAGTGTTGATCAACCCCAATAATCCAACCGGTGCAGTTTACAGTAAAGAATTGTTGTTAGAAGTTATTGAGCTATGTCGTCAACATGATTTGATTTTATTCGCGGATGAGATTTACGACAAAATTCTGTATGACGAAGCTAAGCATATTCCAGCGGCGGGCTTGTCTGATGATATTTTAACCATCACCTTTAATGGCTTATCTAAAGCGTATCGCGCAGCTGGGTTTCGTGTCGGTTGGATGATGTTATCGGGTAATTTAAAAGCCGCCAAAAGCTACATTGAAGGCTTAGAAATGCTCGCCTCAATGCGTTTGTGTGCCAATGTACCCAATCAACATGCTATTCAAACCGCGTTAGGGGGTTATCAGTCAATTAATGAATTGATATTACCAAACGGTCGCTTAACCGTACAACGTGATGCCGTATATGAATTGCTTAATCAAATCCCTGGGGTCAGCTGTAAAAAGCCTAAAGGAGCCTTATACGCGTTTCCGAAGTTAGACATGAAAAAGTTTAATTTACGTGATGACGAACGCTTGGTACTTGATTTATTAAAAACTAAAAAAATTCTGTTAGTACAAGGAACAGCCTTTAATTGGCCAGAGCCCGATCACCTTCGAGTGGTTTTTTTGCCCTATAAAGAAGATTTGGCTAAAGCCCTTACCGAGTTTGGCGCATTCTTAGAAGATTATCGTCAATAGTCTCTTGACACTGCATCTCTAGCACAAAATACTAAGCGACTGAACAGTCGCTTTTTTTTATCGATAAGCTCATGTAAGCTGACTGAATCTATTGAGCGCAGTAAGGAGTCTCATGAGTCATTTATTTGCCCATTTATCGCGGATGAAGCTAATCCAACGTTGGCCGTTAATGCATAACGTGCGTCGCGAAAACGTCCAAGAACATTCACTGCAAGTGGCTATGGTTGCCCACGCTTTAGTGATCATCAGCAATAAGAAATTCGCCACAGACTTAGACGCCAATAAAGCTGCAACGATTGCGATTTATCATGATGCCAGTGAAATTTTAACCGGAGACTTGCCCACACCGGTTAAATATTTTAATAAAGAGATAGAAGCTGAATATAAAAAGATCGAAGCCATAGCCGAACAACGAATGCTTGAAATGGTACCTGATGAATTTAAAGAAGATTACCGCAGTTTATTCATTAGTCAAGATGCTGACCCACAATACAAAGCCATTGTGAAAGCCGCCGATACCTTATGCGCGTATCTTAAATGCTTAGAAGAACAAAAAGCCGGTAACAGCGAATTCAACAGTGCCTGTAAACGTTTAGAACAAATGATAGACGACAACCCTAACCCTGCAGTTGGTTACTTCCGTGATTGTTTTATTCCAAGTTTTACATTGAATTTAGACGAAATTAATCAAATGCTGTAAAGGAATTATATGCCTGATAACACTGTCATGCCCAGTAGTACAGAACATGAGGACTGTTGGCAACAACGTCTACTTGGCGAAGATAAACAACGCCGTAATGATCACCGCAGTCCTTATCAGCGCGATCGTGGCCGAATCCTACATTCTGCCGCATTTCGACGACTTCAAGCCAAAACCCAAGTGCTTGGTATCGGCATGAATGACTTTTATCGCACTCGTTTGACCCATTCGTTGGAAGTCTCTCAAATTGGTACCGGCATCACCGCACAGTTACGTCGTAAGTATCCAGAACTTAAGTACTTGCTTAACTCTATGAGCTTAATTGAATCGATTTGTTTAGCTCACGATATAGGCCACCCACCCTTTGGCCACGGGGGCGAAGTCGCATTAAATTACATGATGCGTCATCATGGTGGATTTGAAGGAAATGGCCAAACATTCCGTATTTTAACCCGTTTAGAGCCCTATACACCGTCATGGGGGATGAATCTGACTCGGCGGACGCTATTGGGTGTGATGAAATACCCCGCAACTCATGGGCAGTTATTTGTTGATCAACACCGTCCAGACATTGCCAATCATCGTCAATTAAAACCATCAGAATGGCCACCAGTAAAAGGCTTGTTTGATGATGATAAACCTATTGTTGATTGGGTATTAGATTCATTATCCGAGTCTGATAGACAGTTGTTTATCACTAGTGAGCAAAATCATACTCACGCCAATTACCCACATCTTAAAACCCGCTATAAGTCCTTTGACTGCTCTATTATGGAGTTGGCTGACGATATTGCTTATGCCGTGCATGATCTAGAAGATGCCATTGTCATGGGGATTGTTAATCAACATCAGTGGCAACGCGATGTGGTTGAGCAGTTAACGGAGATCAAGGATCAATGGCTCATATCGGAAATGGCTCAAATAGGTGACAAACTATTTTCCCATGAGCATCATTTACGCAAAGATGCCATCGGTACCTTAGTCAACGGTTTCGTGACTGCGATTGGCATTACTGCCAATCCACAATTTGAACAAGACTTATTAAAATATAATGCAGAATTAGAGCCAGACTTTGCTTCAGCTTTACATGTACTTAAACAATTGGTGTTTAAGTACGTTATTCGTAAACCCGAAATTCAAATGTTGGAATACAAAGGACAACAAATTGTAATGGAATTGTTTGAAGCGTTTTCCTCTGATCCAGAGCGTCTATTACCGCTCAACACTCGTGAACGATGGTTAGCTGAGTGTAATGAAAACAATAATCCAATGCGGGTTATTGCCGATTATATTTCCGGCATGACTGATGAGTTTGCAGGCCGCTTACATCAGCAATTATTTGGTTCAAAAACCGCAGGCATCATGGAATTAAGTCGCGAGCAATAAGCATAAAAAAGCACTTGGTTGTTCCAACCACCATTGCTGTTCATTCTTATTGGTATACTTGTCCGTCATTAATGGATCTATCGCCATAAACCCAAGGGCAAAAACGCTAGCATTGAGACTAGATAGCGCTTTAGTGAGTGGCAAATCGATACCGTACGGCAAAGATGGTACTTGCGACAGTAACAATATTAGCGCGTAAAACACGCTTTTACTGAGCATCAGTAGTGCCATTTAAACATCAAACCACAACAATCACTCTGTATAATCACCCTTAAGGGGTTAACAGAAGATGAGTTTGGTTTGAGAGTCACCACGTTAATCTAACCAAAGCATACATTCGGCCACATTTAATATTGGCCTTAAAGTGAGTCAATCCGCCCTTATAAATATTGATATCAATCACAATTCACTGATTAAGTAAGCAAAAAACGCTTTAGCATTTGCTTATATGCATTAATCGGTACTAAGATATTTCATACATTCAACAGACTATTTTCAAACTGTTTGATATGGTTAATTAATTAGGTCAAGGTATAAGGTTAAAGGTAAAAGAATTTCAGTGTAAAACAACTAAAAACACACCCCCAAGTCTATTGACCATTGCACTAGTTGATGACGATAGACCCAGTGATGACTGATTTTACGCCATTATTAACTAGTGCCATAAGCAGATCATCATGTTGAGCGAGTATAAGCGTTAGGTCATATCGAAGTGCTGGATGAACAGAAGTTGAATATTAAGTGGCTAAAAAGCATTCAATGCTGTAATAAAATTACATGAGTTACGCTTTTGTGGTCATCATCACAACAAATATAGCCTAAAAGTTGTAATTTTATTTACAAAGAATATTTTGCAAAACTAATTTGTTGAATATTTTTACAGGAAACCACTATGACAGTCACCAATACGCAAGAGCTAGATTTATTAGTAGAACGCGTTGCCAAAGCCCAAGCCGAGTTTGCCAATTTTAGCCAAGAACAAGTTGATATCATCTTTAGGGCGGCCGCTTTAGCCGCTGCAGATGCACGTATATCATTAGCTAAAATGGCCGTAACCGAAACGGGTATGGGTGTATTAGAAGATAAGGTGATTAAAAACCACTTTGCCTCTGAATACATTTATAACAAATACAAAGATGAAAAAACCTGTGGCATTCTATCTGAGGATTTAACCTTTGGTACCATTACCATTGCAGAGCCTGTCGGTATTATTTGCGGTATTGTTCCCACCACGAATCCCACTTCAACCGCTATTTTTAAAGCCCTTATCAGCTTAAAAACCCGTAATGGCATTATTTTCTCACCCCACCCAAGAGCGAAAAACTCAACCACCACAGCAGCTAAAATTGTATTAGATGCCGCAGTGGCCGCGGGTGCGCCTAAAGACATCATTGGCTGGATAGACCAACCGAGTGTTGCACTGTCTAACCAATTAATGACTCATGAAAAAATTAACTTAATTTTAGCTACGGGGGGACCTGGCATGGTTAAAGCCGCCTACTCGTCTGGTAAACCTGCCATTGGTGTGGGCGCGGGTAATACACCGATTGTGATTGACGAAACCGCAGATATTAAACGTGCTGTGAGCTCAATTTTAATGTCAAAAACCTTCGACAATGGCGTAGTTTGTGCCTCTGAACAAGCCGTGATTATTGTGGACAGTATTTACAAGCAAGTAAAAGAGCGCTTTATCAGCCATGGCGGATATATCCTGTCTAAAGCTGAAACCGCAGCAATGCAAACGGTGATCCTTAAAAATGGCGGACTCAATGCTGATATTGTTGGCCAAAGTGCGGTGGCGATTGCTGCAATGGCGGGTTTTGACGTTCCTAGCACCACTAAAGTCCTCATTGGTGAAGTAACTGATATAGATGATGCCGAAGCATTTGCTCACGAGAAGTTGTCTCCGTTATTGGGAATGTATAAAGCAAAAGACTTTAACGAGGCAATGGATAAAGCCGAAGCCTTAGTCACGTTAGGGGGGATTGGCCACACATCAGGTTTATATACCAATCAAGACACCCAAGATGAACGTGTTAAAATCTTTGGTTTTAGAATGAAAACTGCACGTATTCTAATTAATACACCGGCATCTCATGGTGGCATCGGTGACTTGTACAACTTTAAATTAGCGCCGTCGTTAACGCTAGGTTGTGGTTCATGGGGCGGTAATTCAATTTCGGAAAATGTCGGTCCAAGCCACTTGATCAATAAGAAAATGGTCGCTAAGAGGGCTGAAAATATGTTGTGGCACAAACTTCCATCATCTATATACTTCCGCCGCGGCTGTTTACCGATAGCACTAGAAGAGTTAAGTGATAAAAAACGTGCGCTGATCATTACTGACAAATTCTTATTTAATAATGGTTACTGTAACGAGACCTTAAAAATTCTGAAAGCACAGGGTCTTGAAACCGAAATTTTTTATGAAGTAGAAGCAGACCCAACCTTAGCCATTGTTCGCCAAGGTGCAAAAGTCGCCCAAAGCTTCCAACCCGATGTCATTATTGCACTCGGTGGTGGTTCGCCAATGGATGCTGCTAAAATTATTTGGGTGATGTACGAGCACCCTGATGTTGATTTTGCCGATTTAGCACTGCGCTTTATGGATATCCGTAAACGTATATACAAATTCCCTAAAATGGGCGTTAAAGCTCAAATGGTTGCCATTCCGACAACCTCAGGTACAGGTTCAGAAGTGACCCCTTTTGCCGTGGTAACTGATGAAGTAACCGGAATGAAGTATCCTATCGCTGACTATCAATTAACCCCGAATATGGCGATTGTTGATCCTAACTTAGTCATGGATATGCCCAAATCACTCACCGCTTTTGGTGGCATTGATGCTGTTACACATGCGTTAGAAGCTTATGTGAGTGTAATGGCAAACGAATACAGTGATGGCCAAGCGCTACAAGCATTAGACCTATTGTTTACGTACCTACCAGAATCCTATGAGTTTGGTGCAAACGCGCCAGTTGCCCGAGAAAAAGTTCACAATGGTGCGACGATTGCTGGTATTGCTTTTGCCAATGCATTCTTAGGTGTTTGTCACTCAATGGCGCACAAGTTAGGTGCTGAGTTCCACCTAGCACACGGCTTAGCTAACGCGCTGTTAATCTCTAACGTGATCCGCTTTAACGCGACGGATATGCCAACCAAGCAAGCCGCTTTTAGTCAATACGACCGCCCTAAAGCACTGTGTCGTTATGCTGCCATTGCAGATTATTTAAAGCTTGGGGGTAAAACCGATGCTCAAAAAGTTGACAAGCTGATTGAAAAAATCGAAGCGCTGAAAGCAACCATAGGTATTCCTGCATCAATCCAGGACGCCGGTGTTAATGAAGCAGATTTTATCGCTAAACTGGATGAGCTTGCTGAAGATGCTTTTGATGATCAATGTACGGGTGCCAATCCACGTTACCCGTTGATTAAAGAGCTTAAACAAGTGTTATTGGACAGTTTCTATGGCAGAGCTTATAAAGACTAGTCAACTCAATAACAAGCAGTAAGCTTATAACACTACGCCTTACGAGATAATTATCGTAAGGCGTTTTTTTTATACCTTTGACTGTGTAAAAACCTTACAAAACTACTTTGCTAGCGCCAGCATAACAGCGCTGTGAGCATGAATTTGAGTGGTATCATACAAAGGCACATTGCTATGTTGTTGCTGCACCAGTAAGGCTATTTCAGTACAACCTAAAATCACTGCCTCGGCTCCTTGAGCGAATAATTTATCAATAATACTAAGATAGCATTGTCGAGATTGCAGATTAATCTTGCCTAGGCACAACTCTTGATATATCACATTATGGATTAATATTTGATCGTCTGGCGAAGGCACAATGACTTCGATCGGATAGTTATCGGTGATACGCTGCTTATAAAAATCTTGATCCATAGTAAAGCGCGTACCCAATAAGCCCACTTTACCGATACCGTCGGCTAACAACGCCTCGGCGGTGGCATCGGCGATATGTAAAATAGGAATAGAGATTTGTGCTTGAATGTCATCGGCCACTTTGTGCATTGTATTGGTACAAATCAACAAAAAGTCAGCCCCGCCCGCTTCAACAGCCTTAGCCGCATTTGATAAATGAATGGCGGTATCGTCCCACAACCCTTGATGTTGCAATATTTCAATTTCAGCAAAATCGACACTGTACAGACAAATTTTGGCCGAATGAAGTCCGCCTAAAGTAGACTTCACCCCTTGATTAATGGCCTGGTAGTAACTCAGTGTTGACTCCCAACTCATGCCACCTATCATACCGATTGTTTTCATGTTCACTCCTACAACTGAATAGCAAAAAGTCCCTATAGTCATGATTGGCCAGATGGAACCTTACTTCGAAATAACACACTTATATCCTAAGCCGTATTATCGTTATTCAGGCTTCGGATAATATAACCTCAATACAAAATAAGAGATAAGCCAAATGGATAAAAATCAGCATCTTTGACATATTGCATATCAAACTTGCCTAGCGTTCTGCTAACAAGACCCATTTATACGGAAATACCTGCCTATGACAGGTTACTACAACGGCATTAGCTGGACACAAGAGTTGCTTAATAACCGTTTACTATCTCAAATGCAGCTATCTAGTAATAAGCCCCCTTCGTGCCGCTATCCACAACTTACCCTATTATTGTTGTTTATTAGTCTTATTTGGCTAGATAACAAAAAAACAGCTCAGGCTGGTTTTAGTGGCGCCAATGACACTGGCTATTTCTGTTGGTCACTAGTGGCTCTGTTATGACTTAAATGACATTGCACCTAAGTAATCTTTTTTACCGACTTCAACCCCATTATGACGCAAGATTGAATAGGCGGTTGTGATATGGAAATGAACATTAGGGATTGCATGCTCAAGTAAGAAATCGTGGCCGGTAAGGTATTTATCGTTCCAACGATGATGAGTGATCTTACGGGTTTGGGCACCAACAAAATCTTCTGCTTTAAAAGTGGCTAAATATCCAATAACCGAGGTTATGCGGGTTTGTAATTCTGCCACAGTCGTTTCATTATCTTCATGTTTTGGCGCACTGTCTTGTTGACCCGTTAACCGCGCAACCGATAATTTTGCGGTATCACACGCGATTTGTACTTGGCGAATTAAGTTGAATTGATCTGCTGCTAAACGTGAGTTAAGTAATACCGACATTTCAATCTTTTTAGCATCGGCAAAGTCTTCCCCTTTCGCAAGAATTGAACTTAAGTTATTGAGCATTTTACTAAATTGCACAACCGTTAAATCATAAAACATAGAGAATACCTCTTAAAAATGAATGAGTTTGCATCGTTTTAGGCTTAAAACATCAATAATCGTATACTTATCAACAATAACGCTTAGATTATCACCAACGCTTAGATTACACCAAACTGAATAATAAGAACTTTTCATAAATTAAGTTAATGATATACACAGTAAACTATCGATAATAAAAAACCAGCTTAAGCTGGTTTTTTAGGTCACACAATCAATGTATTACAAAGCCGCCAGGGCTTCTTTACACAATTGTGTAATGCGATCCCACTCTTCGTTATCTACAGCATCAGTCGGTGCAATCCAGCTGCCGCCAATGCAATCAACATTTGATAATGCTAAATAATCTTTATAAGTCGCTGGGCTGATCCCGCCAGTTGGACAGAATCGGATCTCAGACAGTGGGCCAGAGAAAGACTTTAATACATTAACGCCACCCGAGGCTTCTGCGGGGAAAAACTTGAAGTGAGTGTAACCCAACTCCATACCCACCATAATCTCTGAAATACTCGCGACACCTGGAATTAACGGCACAGTGCCTTTCTTGGCCGCTTTTAATAGATCAACCGTTGCACCCGGGGTAATGATAAATTGCGAACCCGCATCAATAGCTTGTTGTAACTGGGCTTCATTTAAAATGGTCCCTGCACCAACCAATGCTTCTGGCACTTCTTTAGCAATTTTAGCTATCGCTTCTAACGCACATGGAGTTCGTAAAGTGACTTCTAAAACACTAATGCCGCCAGCCACTAACGCTTTTGCTAATGGGACAGCGTGTTCAAGTTTATTAATGACCATGACCGGAACAACCGGGCTGCGTTTAAACACGTCTTGTGGTTGGAGCAACCAATTATTAGGCTCAAGCATATTACAGTCTTCCTTTGTCGTTAGTATAATTCATCAATCGCATTAGTACTGCGAGCACCTGTTTCTGGGCTGCTCAAACTGCTACGTAGCGCGCCAAACAACTCACGGCCCATGCCATAACTTGAATGATGTAAATCCACTATCCCTGCGGTTCTGCTTGCAAGTGTCTTCTCGTCAACAAACAGGGTTAATTCACCCGTTGTAGCATCAACACGAATTAAATCACCGTTTTCAACTTTGGCAATCAAACCACCGTCTAGCGCTTCTGGGGTTAAATGAATTGCTGCAGGTACTTTACCTGATGCACCTGACATACGGCCGTCAGTCACTAGTGCAACTTTAAAACCTTTGTCTTGTAGGGTACCTAAATAAGGTGTGAGTTTATGCAGCTCAGGCATGCCGTTAGCTTTAGGGCCTTGACCTCTAACAACCACAACACAATCTCTGTCAAGCTCACCCGCTTGGAATAGTGCATCGAGTTTGTTTTGATCATCAATCACAATCGCAGGACCTTCAACTACGCGATTTTTATCGGGCACTGCAGATACTTTAATCACTGCGCGGCCTAAGTTACCTTTGAGCAATTTCAAACCGCCATTATGTTGAAATGGTGTTGCAAGGTGGGTTAACACTTCTTTGTCTAAGCTTTCAGTGACACCATCAACCCACTTAAGCTCGCCATCAAACAAACGAGGTTCTTGGGTATATCGACGTAAGCCATAACCTGCAACGGTATTGACATCTTCATGCAATAAGCCACCATCAAGTAACTCTTTAACCAACAACGCCATGCCACCTGCTGCATGGAAGTGATTAATATCGGCATGACCATTTGGATATACGCGGGCTAATAATGGTACTGCATCAGATAAATCAGAAAAATCATCCCAATTAACGATAATGCCAGCGGCGCGAGCTGCAGCGACAATGTGCATGGTTAAGTTAGTTGAACCACCGGTCGCGAGAATACCCACAATGCCATTAACTACCGACTTTTCAGAGACCAGTTCACCAATCGGAGTGTACTGTGTACCCATTGCGGTTAGGCGGCACACTTGTTTGGCAGCCATTTTGCTTAATTCATCACGTAATGGATCATCAGGATTAACAAACGATGAACCAGGTAATTGTAACCCCATGATTTCAAGCATTAACTGGTTAGAGTTAGCCGTACCATAAAAGGTACATGTGCCGGCGCTATGATATGACTTAGCTTCTGCTTCAAGCAATGCGGCACGATCAACCTGCCCTTGGGCAAATTGTTGACGAATACGCGCTTTTTCTTTATTTGGAATACCTGACTTCATTGGACCAGCAGGCACAAATAACATCGGCAAATGACCAAAGCTTAATGCACCGATTAATAAACCAGGAACGATTTTGTCACAAATACCCAGTAGTAGCGCACCATCAAACATATTGTGCGACAAACCAACTGCAGTAGACATAGCAATAACTTCACGACTCAGTAAGCTAAGTTCCATGCCTGGCTGACCTTGGGTCACACCGTCACACATGGCAGGAACACCTGCCGCGACTTGTGCCACACTACCCACATCCATACACGCTTGCTTAAGCATATTTGGATAAGTTTCATAGGGTTGATGTGCTGACAACATGTCATTAAATGCAGTCACAATACCAATATTGGCTTTCGTTAGCTGGCGTAAAGAATCTTTTGCTACCGGCTGACAGGCTGCAAAACCATGGGCCAAATTGCCACAACTTAATGCACTACGATGAACCCCTTGGGCTTTAGCATCGTTTAGCGCGGTTAAATACGTTGATCGAGATTGTTGACTACGAGCAATAATTCTATCGGTAACGGCTTGTACTACTGAATGCATGGTAAAACTCCTTACGCGCTATAGAACACATCAACGGGCGTTTTATGCTGCGCTAATACGGCTCTAATGGGCATTTGAGTAACATCATCATTCTCGAGAGCCTGATGATATACAGTTAATTTTGGTTCTCCGACAAGATGCAAATAAATCTGACGACTATTTAAAATGGCATCTTTAGACAATGTGATACGTGCATGCGGCGCGGTAGTTGGGTTAACAGCTACACATACCGCTTTGGTATTTAAGGTATTATCAAGCTCTGCACTGCAAGGAAACCATGAACATGTATGGCCATCAGTACCCATTCCCAGTATCACCACGTCAAAAGGACGGGGGAAATTAGCTAACGATTCGCTGGTCATGTCGCAACCCGCTTCAGGCGTCGCAAACATATTTTTCAAACCGCGAAACTTAGCGCTAGCGGCACGATTTTGCAGAAAATGCTGACGAACTAACCTTTCATTTGAATCATTTTCATCAGTGTCAACCCAGCGTTCATCGGCCAAAGTAATATAAACATCACTCCAATCAACAAGCTTATGACTCAATAGCTCAAATAATTTCACGGGTGTTGAGCCGCCAGAAACCACTAAGCTGGCTTTACCACGGGTATCAACAGCATCTTGTAATTGCCTAGCAATTTTATCGGCTAATTTAGCGTCTAAATCAGCGGGTGTATTGAACGATTTAAATACGGCTTCTTTAATCATGTTTACTCCCTACTCGTCCCAAGAACGACCATCTTTGGTTATCAATGCAACGGATGCAACAGGTCCCCACGTGCCAGCAGGGTATGGTTTAGGTTTTTCGCCACTTTGTTCCCATGACTGAATAATACCATCGACCCATGTCCACGCTTGCTCAACTTCATCACGACGAACAAACAGCGCTTGATTACCAAGCATGGCTTCAAGTAACAAACGCTCATAAGCATCTGCAATGCGTTCATTTTTAAAGGTGTCACTGAAACTTAAATCAAGCTTAGTGGTTTGAAGACGTTGCTTTTGCTCAAGACCTGGCACCTTGTTCATCATCTGAATTTCAACCCCTTCGTGAGGTTGCAAACGAATAGTCAGTTTATTCGGTGGGAGATTACGGTAGCTTGCACGGTATAAGTTATGCGGTGGGTTTTTAAAGTACACCACAATTTCACTGCTCTTAAATGGCATACGCTTACCACTGCGCAAGTAGAATGGTACGCCAGCCCAACGCCAGTTATCGATATCTACACGTAACGCCACAAAGGTTTCGGTATTCGATTGGGTGTTGGCATCTTCTTCTTCAAGATAACCAGGAACGGGTGAGCCTTTTAAGAAGCCGGCACTGTATTGACCCCGAACAGTATTTTCATACACATTCTCTTGGTTAATGGGACGCAGTGACTTAAGCACTTTTACTTTTTCGTCACGAATACTGTCAGCATCTAAATTGACCGGTGGATCCATCGCAACCAAGGTTAACACTTGTAATAAATGGTTTTGGATCATGTCGCGCATTTGTCCAGCGCCATCAAAGTAGCCCCAACGCCCTTCAATACCGACTTCTTCAGCAACCGTGATCTGGACATGATCAATCGTACGGTTATCCCATTTAGAGGCAAATAAAGAATTAGCAAAACGCAGAGCAATTAGATTTTGTACCGTTTCTTTACCAAGATAATGATCGATACGATATACCTGATTCTCATTGAAAAATTCAGCCACTTGGTTATTAATTACATGTGATGATTCCAAGTCGGTACCAATCGGCTTTTCAAGCACAACACGGGTATCAGATTGAATCAGGTTTTGTGCATGTAAACAGCGGCAGATGACACCAAAAATCGAAGGAGGCGTTGCGAAGTAATTCACCATGACGCGCTTACTGGGTTCAAGTAAATCGTGGAAGGCACGATAACCTTCAGGATCTTTAAAATTGGTACCAATATAATGACAACGACTGAGGAAGCGCGCTAGCGTGGTTGGGCAAAGTTCGTCTTTTACAAATGTATTTAATGCTTTAGTAACGAGGGCGATAAACTCTTCTTGAGTAAATGCGTCTTTTGCTACACCGATTACCTTGGTTTCTTTATCAAGCAATTCTGCTTTATCTAGCTGATATAGGGAAGGTAATAGTTTACGCCTAGCTAAATCGCCTTTAGTACCGAAAAGTACGAAGTCACAAGCCTTGGCTCCAATTGATTTGCCCATTGCTTAAAGCTCTCCTGATTATATGTGTGTGTCATGTTCCAATTTGGTCAATGAATAAATGAATAAAAGCACACTTTTGTTGTAATATAACAACAGAATTTAAATTTTGCATCTTTAATTTGCATTTATTGTATTGTTTTTAATCTAGTCATGTGTATCTATTATCTGCTATGATTTTCTACCAATAACAAAGATTGAGAACCATTTAACCATGATCTATGTATTGAAAAATAATTACGGATTACTACCATAAGTAAATAAATAACTTAATTTACGTAATTCCTGTAAGTTATGATATAAAATTACATTACCTACTTTTAGCTACTTTCTAGCGGATGCATGCTTATGAATACCCTTGAAAAGGTTCAAAAAAGCCTTACCCAATTTAGTAAATCGGAACGTAAAGTTGCCGAAGTCATATTAGCCTCACCGCAAACAGCTATACATTCAAGTATCGCCACCTTAGCCAAGATGGCTGATGTAAGTGAGCCAACCGTCAATCGCTTTTGTCGTCGACTAGACACTAAGGGGTTCCCTGATTTTAAGTTACATTTGGCTCAAAGTCTTGCTAACGGTACACCTTATGTTAGCCGTCACGTTGAAGAAGATGATTCACCCGATTCATATACCACAAAAATCTTCGAATCATCAATGGCATCGCTTGATACTGCACGCCAAAGTTTAGACACAGCGGCGATAAATAAAGCCGTTGATATTCTAACTCAAGCTAAGACTATTTCATTTTTTGGCCTTGGTGCCTCAGCCTCTGTAGCCCATGATGCGCAAAACAAGTTCTTTCGCTTTAATGTACCAGTGATATGTTTCGATGATGTGTTAATGCAGCGCATGAGCTGTATTAACTGTAATGAAGGCGACGTAGTGGTATTAATCTCGCACACTGGCCGGACTAAATCACTGATTGAAATAGCCCGTATCGCTCGTGAAAATGGCGCCGCAGTCATTGGTATTACAGCCCGTAATTCGCCACTTTCTCTGGAATGTACATTACCTGTAACAATGGAAGTGCCCGAAGATACTGACATGTATTTACCAATGGCATCGCGCTTAGCGCAACTGGTTACCATAGACGTATTGGCAACAGGGTTTACCTTACGCCGAGGCCCTCGTTTTCGTGATAATTTAAAACGCGTTAAAGAAGTATTAAAAGAATCTCGAGTGAACAAAGATTTGACTATTTAAATCGATGGCCGATTAAACAAGATGTTACGGATGATTAGACTGAGGATCGATAGACTCAACAACTATCATCAATCGACACAACTCATTCTCATTTATACAGTGAATTTTGCACAAAGCTTACAAGATAACTGGTAAATAATTACACAATTCAGTTATGTTTAATCGTGTAAATTATCACGTCTCGCAATCAAATATTGTTCATAAGGCCAAACGGTTTATTCTGTTTGGCTTTTTTTATTGCAAAAATCGCTGATCTGTCACATAAATCACACAATAAAAACGATCTTTTTGTTTGTAACTTTACTACATTTGTTGAGAATGTCTGTTAATATAGTTACATCATTTAAGTGCCGAGATTGCTTAAGCACTTTAAATAACCAAATTCTATTTAACACAAAATCTTTCTTATCATTAACGGAGTATCTTATGTTCCGCAGAACTAAAATCGTTACTACACTAGGGCCAGCAACTGATCGCGATGACAATTTACGTAAAATTATCGTGGCAGGTGCTAACGTTGTTAGACTTAACTTCTCACACGGTTCACCAGAAGATCATTTAAAGCGTGCTACAGATACACGTAGAATTGCTAAAGAATTGGGCAAACACGTCGCTATTTTAGGTGACTTGCAAGGGCCTAAAATTCGTATTTCTACCTTTAAAGATAACAAAAAAATCAAGCTTAACTTAGGTGATGCTTTTATCCTTGATGCTGATTTAGCAAAGGGCGAAGGTGATGAAACTCAAGTGGGTATCGATTACAAGCAATTACCTAATGATGTCGTTATTGGCGATATATTAATGCTTGATGATGGCCGAGTGCAGTTAAAAGTTGAACGTGTTGAGGCTAATAAAGTCTTCACCAGCGTTACAATAGCAGGCCCGTTATCAAATAACAAAGGCATCAACAAAAAAGGCGGCGGCTTAACCGCTCCTGCCCTCACTGAAAAAGACATGGCTGATATCAAAACAGCTGCGTTGATTGATGTTGATTACTTAGCGGTATCGTTTCCTCGAACGGGTGCGGATCTTGATTTAGCGCGTTCGTTAGCACTTGAAGCGGGCAGTAAAGCATTAATTGTCGCTAAAGTTGAACGTGCAGAAGCGGTTGAATCTGACGAAGCTATGGACGATGTTATCCGGGCATCAGACGTCGTCATGGTTGCTCGTGGTGACTTAGGTGTTGAAATCGGCGATGCGGCACTTGTTGCTGTACAAAAACGGTTAATTGAACGTTCGCGTCAACTCAACAAAGCCGTGATCACTGCAACACAAATGATGGAATCAATGATTTCAAGCCCAATGCCAACACGTGCAGAAGTGATGGACGTGGCTAACGCAGTGTTAGACGGTACTGATGCGGTGATGCTTTCAGCAGAAACCGCTGCGGGCGATTTCCCTGAAGAAACCGTTCTGGCAATGGCTAACGTTTGTTTAGGCGCAGAGTTGCACCCAAGTGTAAATGTGTCTAAGCACCGTATGGATGAACGTTTCTCTTCAGTTGAAGAAACGATTGCACTATCAACCATGTATGCTGCTAACCACTTGCCAGGTGTTAAAGCGATTATTTCGTTAACTGAATCTGGCGCGACAGCTAAATTAATGTCACGTATCAGCTCTGGTTTGCCGATTTTTGCATTATCACGTCATCAAAAAACATTAGCTAGCATGGCTATGTTCCGTGGTGTACAGCCTATTGAGTTTGATTCAACAGCTTATCCTGCTGATGAATTAGCTAAAGAAGCATTAAACTGCATGGTTAACGCCGGTTATTTGGTCAGTGGTGATCTGGTACTGATGACTAAAGGTGACGCGATGGAAACCATCGGTGGCACTAACACTTGTAAAGTACTTATCGTTGCTTAATCAACAACTACGCGTAACGAGTAACACTCAATAGTTTTTATATTGTGATTATCTCGTTAACCCTAAAGCCAGTCTTCGGATTGGCTTTTTTATGGGTTAAATTTAGAACGTTAATAACGCTAATAACGCTAATAATGAACAGCCTACCCCCCCAAAACTCGCCCATCCCTCCCTTGTTGTATTTCTAACAATGTCTGTTTATCCCCTTATCGTAATAAAATAAACCCCGACAGAGTCAGGGTTTATTTGGCGCCAATGATTTACATCAAAGACTCACATAAAAGTAATCAACTTACATTATAGCGTTTCAAAGTCATTGACGTTAATAGCGGCTAAACGCAATACATCTGCTTCGACAAGCTGTTTATGTTCAGCTTCAGTGATAATGTCTTTTGCTAACGCTACGTCAAATAACTCAAGCATTGGAAGCTTGGATTTTATATGACCGCTACGTTGAGCTTTCTTCAACTTTTTATACAGCTCTTTGGCAGCATATTTGGCTAAGAACGCCTGCTCTACTTCCGCAATACCACTTTGGTCATCTTCAACATCACTACAAAGGAAAGTAATACGGTCTCGTGCCGGTCCAGGCTTTAGCATACCGGTCACTAAATCGACCGCCAACTTGTCGCTTGGTGCGTTGAAGTGATTCCCTAATGGAAAAATCAATACTCGCAGTAATACTGCCGCGATTTTGCTTGGAAAATTATGGATAGCGTCATTCAACGCTTTAGCCGCTAAATGTAAACGCTCCGTCATCACATAATGCACTGCAGGTAAATCATCTTGTTGACGACCATTATCTTCAAACAGTTTCAACGTGGCGGACGCTAGGTATAGCTGACTTAATACATCACCCATACGTGCAGAGAGCATTTCTTTACGTTTAAGGTCGCCGCCCATTATCAACATCGAAACATCAGTCATGATGGCAAGTGATGAAGAGATACGCGTCATATCACGATAATATTGCTGCGTCGGACCGCTCACTGGCGCACTGGCAAAACGACTGCCCGTTAGCGCATTACCCAATGATCGTAAGGCGTTACCGGTGGCATAACCTATGTGTCCCAGTAACAGAGAATCGAAACGATCTAATGCTGATGTTTCATCTTCCATCGCCGCGGCTTCCATTTCAGCCAAAACGTAGGGATGACAGCGCGTTGCACCTTGGCCAAAAATCATCAATGACCGAGTCAAAATGTTTGCACCTTCTACGGTAATTGAAATAGGAGTTGCCATGTATGCATGACCTAAATAGTTTTTAGGTCCTAATTGGATGCCTTTACCCGACTGGATGTCCATTGCGTCTTCTAATACATCACGACCTAACTCTGTCATATGGTATTTAGCAATTGCGGTAACTACAGAAGGTTTAACTTTTAAGTCGATACCTTGAGTGGTTAAACGACGGGCGGCTTCAAGCTGGTAAGTATTGGCAATAATACGCGCCATGGCCTCTTGTACGCCTTCAAAGTGACCGATTGGCATACCGAACTGTTGACGAACGTAACTATACGCTGTGGTCGTTTTAGTGGCCACATGGCCAGATGCAGTAGCAAGCGCAGGTAATGAAATACCACGTCCTGCAGACAAACACTCAACCAGCATACGCCAGCCTTTACCCGCAAACTGAGGTCCACCAATAATCCAATCCAATGGAATGAATACATCTTCACCACTGGTAGTACCGTTCATAAACCCCATCATTAATGGATTATGACGACGGCCGATTTCAACGCCTTGATGATCCGTTGGGATCAACGCACAAGTAATACCTAGGTTTTTAATCTCACCTAACAAACCGTCAGGATCGCGCATTTGGAATGCTAAACCTAATACTGTCGCTACAGGCGCTAAGGTAATGTAACGTTTGTTCCAAGTTAAACTTAAGCCTAATGTTTCTTCGCCTTCAAACTCACGACGACACACAATACCCAAGTCAGGGATTGCGCCAGCATCACTGCCCGCTTCTGGACCCGTTAACGCGAAACAGGGAATATCTTTACCCACAGCTAACGATGGCAACCAACGCTCTTTTTGCTCTTGAGTGCCGTAATGCGTTAATAGCTCACCTGGGCCTAACGAGTTAGGCACCATTACGGTAACGGCAGCACTGACACTGCGGGTGGCAATTTTAGCCACAATCGTTGAGTTTGCATAAGCTGAAAATTCACGCCCGCCGTACTTTTTAGGAATAATTAACGCAAAGAAGCCTTGTTCTTTAAAATATTGCCATAACTCTGGCGGTAAATCTTTACGATTATGGACAATATCGAAATCGTCAATCATGGTTAATGCGGTTTGTACTTGGTTATCAATAAAGTCTTTTTCTTCTGCACTTAACGTTGGTTTACCATAACCATGTAAGGTGTTCCAGTTTGGTTTCCCGCGGAATAACTCACCTTCCCACCAAACATCACCGGCTTCCATTGCTTCTTTCTCGGTACTCGACAATGGAGGCAACACTTTTTTGAAAAATGAGAATACTGGACGCGTGATAAATTGCATCCTGATATTACGTACGCCAAAGAGGACGATGATCGCTATAATAAGCAATATGACGATAGTCATTTTATACCTTCTTAGTTTGTTAACACAGGGACAGCGACACCAGCTGCCATATAGGGAATAACTTTACGAATAATTGCTTCAATATTGTTATGTTCACCATAATCAGCCGCGGCAATTTCATTTAAGGCATCTGCAGAAGCCATAGTGAACACTATAGTTCCTAAAGTGAAATGCAAACGCCAAAACATTTCAGCCGCGGGAATATGCGGTACGCTGGCTGATACAGCTTGAACAAATGTGGCTAAATGTTCGCCATAGTGTGTGGTAATAAACCAGCGCAAATGCCCTTGGCTTTCTATGTAACCTCTGCCCAACAACTGTAAGAAGATAATCGTGCCGCCGTTACGAACTTTATTCAATTCAAGTAACGGGTTAATTAAAGCAGAAAAAATCTCGTTTAGTGATGCATGTTCAGGCGCATTATGTAAACGATTAATTTCTATCGCAGCGCTTGGCATGAACACATCTAAGTATCTTGCTAATACAGCACGAATTAATTCTTTTTTCGAACCAAAATGGTAATTGACCGATGCCAAATTGACTTCAGCTTTACTCGTGATCAGTCGTAACGACGTTTCAGAAAAACCTCTTTCAGCAAACAACTTTTCAGCTGCATCGAGTATTCTTGTTTTTGTATCAGTACGACTTGCCATTCCAAGACCCAAGTTAATTTAAACACCTGTTTAAATTAATCATTGAGCGCACAGATGTCAATCGAAATTGTTAGCTTTCTTTGTTTATGCAAACAACAAAAAAAGTAACAACCGCATCAGATTGTTAACTTATATGCAAAGTTTGCTATTTTTCGGTACACTCATTACGACCAGAAAAACAAGGATGCAAACAAATGAATTTGCCTTTAAAACGACCGTCTCAAATTGCACTTATTGTCTCAATCGCATTAGGATTATGTGCATGTAACGACACGACTGTCACCACTGAGGCTGCTGATGAAAAAACAGATATCGCAGCCGCAATAAATTTTGTTAACCGCGCAGAGGCTGATTTAGCCAGTTTATCGATTGAAGCTAACCGTGCAGAATGGATCTATTCCAATTTCATTACAGATGACACCGCGGCGTTATCTGCTGCAATGGGAGAAAAAGTAACCTCCACATCAGTGCGCTATGCAACTGAAGCGGCCAAATACGCTAACGTAGATTTAGACCCCGTCAATGCACGCAAGCTTAACAGCCTTCGCAGTAGCATAGTATTACCCGCTCCACTTGATGCAGCTAAAAATGCCGAGCTGGCTAGTATCGTCTCACAGCTCAATGGACTTTACGGCAAAGGTAAATATTGCTTTGCTGACGGTCGCTGCCTTACTCAACCTGAGTTATCTAATATTATGGCAGAGTCAAAAGACCCTGCTTTGCTTTTAGAAGCATGGAAAGGTTGGCGTGAAATAGCCAAACCCATGCGTCCGTTATTTGAACGCGAAGTTGAATTAGCCAATCAAGGCGCAAGCGATCTAGGTTATACCGACTTGTCTGAACTGTGGCGCAGCCAATACGACATGGAGCCTGAGGCATTTTCAGCAGAACTTGATCGGCTCTGGGCACAAATAAAGCCGCTTTATGACTCATTACATTGCTATGTTCGCGGCGAATTAAACCAACAATATGGTGATGACGTTGCGCCAAAGACAGGCCCTATTCCAGCGCATTTACTGGGAAATATGTGGGCTCAACAATGGGGTACTATCTATAACAGTGTTGCACCTAAAGATGCAGACCCTGGCTATAACGTGACCGAACTATTAGCCCAAAACGGCTATGATGAAATCAAAATGGTAAAACAAGCTGAAGGTTTCTTCACTTCACTTGGGTTTGGCGCATTACCAGAAACATTTTGGACCCGTTCAATGTTTGTACAACCTCAAGACCGTGATGTGGTGTGCCATGCATCGGCGTGGGACTTGGATAACCTAGATGATATCCGCATTAAAATGTGTATTCAGAAAAATGCTGAAGACTTTAGTGTTATTCATCATGAATTAGGCCATAATTTTTATCAACGAGCCTATAAAAACCAGCCTTTCATCTTTAAAAACTCAGCAAATGATGGCTTCCATGAAGCGATTGGCGACACAATAGCCTTATCTATTACGCCTAAGTATTTGCAGAAAATTGGCTTACTTGAAACGGTCCCCGATGCGTCTAAAGACATTGGATTATTGTTAAAGCAAGCATTAGATAAAATTGCCTTTATGCCTTTTGGGTTAATGATTGATCAATGGCGCTGGCAAGTATTTAACGGCACCATCAAACCGGAGCAATATAACCAAGCTTGGTGGGAGCTACGTGAAAAATATCAAGGTGTTAAAGCACCCATTGAGCGTACTGAAGCGGATTTTGATCCTGGTGCTAAATATCATGTCCCAGGCAATGTCCCCTATACGCGTTATTTCTTAGCCCATGTA
Source organism: Shewanella sp. Actino-trap-3 (assembly GCF_002836275.1). Taxonomy (NCBI): domain Bacteria; kingdom Pseudomonadati; phylum Pseudomonadota; class Gammaproteobacteria; order Alteromonadales; family Shewanellaceae; genus Shewanella; species Shewanella sp. Actino-trap-3. Next base: position 1,127,821 of record NZ_PJCE01000001.1, read on the forward strand.
CTGCAGTTCCAATTCCATAAAGCACTGTGTGATATTGCAGGTGACACAGGTCCTGTTCACCGTTGTAGCATTTATGGTAACAAAGCAGCAGGAGCTAAACTGAATCAAATGCTCGAAATGGGTGCCAGCAAACCTTGGCCTGAAGCGCTTAACGTTGTGACAGGTTCAGACAAAATGGACGCCAAAGCAGTGTTAGATTACTTTGCCCCTTTGCAAGTCTGGTTAGATGAACAAAATACACAGGCAAACCGCCAGTGTGGCTGGTAACCCTCGATGTGATGACCGATTGTTGTAGCGATTGGTTGCCGTGACTGATGCAAATAAACGATCATTAAGAGGCCGCTACTTCACATCTAATTTTTTCACTCAAAATAATGGTGCTAATTAATATTAGCGCCATTATTTTATATAAATACCCTATATTTAATATAAACCTATCTAAAACCACGACCTTTCCTATTCAACTCGCTATTTTCAATTCTTTTTTGCTGTGATTTTTTTAGTATCACAAATAGCGCACCGACCCCGCCACATTCTTTTGTGGCAGAATGATACGCGGTAACTGGCTCGATAAATCGTAACCAATGGCATACTGCAGATTTCATTAATGCTGCATAAGGTTTGCTTTTATAACCCTTACCATGAATAACCAGTATGTTACGTTCTCCGTTTTCATATGCACTTAATACGTAATTAAGTAAACTTTCACGGGCCTGTAAAAGCCGATATTGATGTAAATCCAACACCGTATTGAATCGATATTTACCAAGTCGAAGTTGTGTAAACACTTCGTCTTGAATGCCATCCATTTTATAGCTCACCACATCGTCGGGCTTAAGCGGTTTGAATAAATAAGGATCGGTGGGCAATAATGGTAACAACTCATGTTGCTCTGCTGCCGCTCGCTTTGCCAGTTGAGCATCTGTTACTCTTAATGGATTAGGCCATGTTTGGGCAGTCTGTGTTTGATGTTCATGTTTAATAGGAGTCACATCGGCCATTTCTTGTAAGAATAATGGGTCATCACTTAACGACATATGGACCTCCTACATACTTTGTAAAGATTCTACGCTTTAGCAAAGTTGATGAATATATTATAATTACGGTTACGTTATCGCTTCAATTATTGATTTACAATTTAGGCGACAACTGCCTTGAAAAACACCGTTAGCTAAAAAGAGAACTAATCCTTGAAAAGAATATTGACCTTATTGAATACGCCATGGTTATCTCTACTTCTGCTAGCAGTGGGTTTGGGCGGAACCACATTGAACGTTTATGCCGCAGAGCCGATCCCTCATCAGACGTTGAATGCTAATTTTACAAAATTGACTCAAGCTTTTGAACAATTAGATTTAACCGCCATTGAACAAATATACACTGACGATGCTGTGTATATTTCTGAAACACAAGACCGAGGCATCATTAGCGGTAAAGAAAACATTTTAGATCTGTATAGCCGATTTTTTAATAAGATTAAAACTAAACACGCTAAACTTGAAGTCGACTTTCGTGTACTTGTACGTTATAGCGAACCCAATAGCGCAACCTACATTGGTTATTATTTAGTGCGGTTTCACCCAGGGAAAGAGTCTGGTGAACCGATCAGTGAGTTTGCCGGTAAGTTTGTGACTGTTTTTACCAAAGACAACAAGCAACAATGGAAAATTAGCGTCGACTCTAACACTCACGCCGCGCCCCATTTTTACTATGATGCGAAACCGGTACCGAATCTATATTATGGTCGGCAATTTATTGCTGCCGCCGCAAAATAATAAACTTGATGAATAATAATGATTTATTAGACGCTAAATCGACACACTGCCCCTGTGGCAGTTCACGTCCCTATGAGCAATGCTGTGAGCCATATCATTTAGGTCGTGCTGTGGCAGAGATACCAGAGCGTTTAATGCGGTCTCGTTATTGTGCCTTTGTGTTGCGTCATTTTCGCTATTTGATTGCGACTCATCATCCGCAATATTTACACGGTTTGACTGAACAACAGCTTGCGCAAGGTAAAACCCTGTGGTTGGGGTTAGAGGTAATGTCATCGACACAACAATCTGAATATGGCGAAGTAACCTTTAAAGCTTGGTTTATTGAAAACAAACACATCGATGCTATTTATGAGTGTTCGTCATTTATCAAACAAGATGGCCATTGGTTTTATACTCACGGACACCAAATGCAAACTCAGTTACCAGGCAGAAATGACCCTTGCATCTGTCATAGCGGCAAAAAATTCAAACAATGCTGTGCTAAGCGCATGGGTTAGCAACGGTGAGTAATACGCTACCCATCCGATCAAAATAAGCCTAATTGCTGATGTAGTCGAGTAGCTCGTTGCAGAGCAATAGTGAATCAATCTGCTATTGATGAATAAAAATTGAGTAAAAGACACTGTGAAAACGGTATTTAGCATTTTGTAGAATACTGCTTAAAGATAATTTCAATCATTACCCGTAAAAATCTTATGCTCCATAAAGATGAAATACGACGACTCAGCCAACATGTTGCTCACTTAATGCCTGTTGGTGTCGTTTCATCTCATGGGCATTAATAAACAAGGCAAAATCATTAACACGTATAGCTGGGCTATACAAAAACCCTTGAGCATGATCGCAAGCGTTCAATGTTAAAAACGCTTCCTGTTCTTTGGTTTCAACCCCTTCAGCGGTTAACGAAATATTCAGTGCTTTGGCCATCGCGATAATCGCACTGACAATCTCACGGCTTTCGTGGCTAGAACAGATATCCATAATAAATGAGCGATCTATTTTTAATTTCGAAATGGGGAATTGCTTAAGGTATTTCATCGAACTGTAACCTGTACCAAAATCATCAATCGCTAAACCGACACCTAATTCGGCCAATTCATGACATAACTTAATTGCATAGCGAATATCTCCCATGAGTTCCGTTTCCGTTATTTCAAGGATCAAAGTCTTCGGTTTAATACGATAGCGCGTAACGAAACGCCAAACTTGTTCATACAAGTTACCGCTAAAAAATTGTCGCGCGGCAACATTCACATGCATCGCAATGTTGACATCTTTATGCTGCCATAAATTCAATTGCTTACAGGCCGCTTCTAATACCCATTCACCAATTTGATTAATCATCCCGGATTGTTCTGCTATTTCGATAAACGCACCTGGATAAAGCACCCCTTTTTTAGGGTGATGCCAGCGAATTAATGCTTCTGCACCAATATACTGATTATTTTTCAGATCCATTAAGGGTTGATAATACAACTCAAACTCTCGACCGCGAATAGCATGGTGTAAATCACGCTCTATCTCTGCTTTAGTGTTAAAAGCTTCAAGTAGCGCTTCATTAAAGAATTGATAATGAATATCATTGTTTTTCTTAGCAACTTGTAACGTAATATCAGCACAAGATAACGGGTTGAACAAGCCGACTACTGACTTGATATCGACTACGGCAATGGCGGGTCTAGGTTCTACTTTTTCTCGATAAATGACTGATGAAGCGGCCAGATTCATGTAAAGCTGGCTGATCATTTGTTCGACATCCGTCTCCGGTAACATCGGCGGCAATAATACAGCAAATTCATCGCTACCTATTCTGGCGACATCAATAGCGTTGGAAGTCTCAGCAAAATATTGTAAACGTCTTGCCGTCTCAATTAATAAGGCATCACCTTGTTCATGGCCATGAGTATCGTTAAAACGCTTGAAGCCTAATAAATCAATAAGAATTAATGTACCTTCAGTAGCGCTATCCAGAATGGGGGTAAAATGGCTACGATTGTGTAGTCCTGTTAATGAACAATGCCATGCAAAACGCTCTAATTCGGCTTTGTGTAAATATTCTGCTGAATTATCATAACTAGCCACAAGCGCATAATGCTTACCCTGTTCCGTTACAAACGGCGTAATATGATAATTTATCCAATATTCACTACCGTCAATTCGCGCCAATTTAAGGTCACCTTTAACGATCTCACTATTACGTAATTTATTGATAATCTGGTCAAGCAGTTGTGGCGTATGCCTAAACACATCAAGGTTTGAAGCACTATGATGTTCAACCGAAGAACGGGGTAACCCGGTCATTTTTTCATGGGCACTGTTAACATACTCAATAATACGACTATCGGTATTCACCAGCATGACAACATGCTCTGATTGCTCGGTAGCATTTCGCAACATACAAATTTGTTCATTGCGATCATAGGTATAGCGCGTAGATAATGTTAATGCCAATTGATCAGCACATTGAATAGCAAACTGAATATCAGATTCTATCCAACGGGCCGCTTCACAGCTTTCCACCGACAAAATGCCCTCTATATGGCCATTTATTCGGATGGCAATATCAATGCTGGTGGCGATGTTGTGGTGTTGGTAGTACTCAGAAAATGTTTGAACTAAATTTATATGCGTGCTGTCGGTGGATAAAATATATCGATGGGAACGTAATTCGTTAAAATATTGAGGGTCAATGCTCATTTGTCTCAAATGAGATAAATGACTCAGTTTGTCGTTAACCTTGCTAGCGACTAAGGTATGCTCACAGATAAAATCGTCATCGTCAGCAAAGCCGTTATTATCGGTTTTATTTCTCAATGACCAAACAGATACAAATGACGCAGCGAAATATTCTCGCAGCTGTTGGCATACCAACTCTGCGGTTTTTTTGAAATCACCTTGTTGTTTAGCACTGGAATTTACAATTAATTCCAATAAGTGCTGTTGCTCTTTTCGATTCATTTACATTCCGAAAAAATGGCTTCATCACCCTAAATTTTTAACATTATTAACTCAATACACTTATTATTATTTTCTGATATTCACAGCGTGAGTCAACATATAACAGCAATGCACCGGGAGCGAAACTCGTGTTAAAGACATTTAGAATATTAAATTAGCATAAGCTACTATACCTTTGATTAAGTAAAGCAGATTACACCCGATACTCTAAAACAGCAATCCTTTGGTAATATATTGTTACGCTTAATTAGGATTGTTGACACACGATGCTCACTCCCATAAAAAGTGTTTAACAACAAACACGTAACACGTTTTTATTTTCATTACAAAGTGCCATAAATCTAAAGTTGATTTTCAAGTTGAAAAATCATCTTCTCCACGCTATAAGCGAAATCAAGCTTCAAAGCAATAGTGTTATCCTCATCAACAATTTCAGCTTTTGTATCAGTAAAACGTTGTTGTGCTATTTGCTGCATAGCTTGTGCTTGTAACAATGCATCGTCACCGACAAAACTAAGCATCAATAAAGTATCTTCTGCTTCAACGACGGCACCAATATCAACATAACTACCACATTCCGCACAGGTGTCATTGACATTACCTTGTTGCTGTTTAATTTTCTCAATCATTACTCACCCCATCAGTTTGTTTAACGTCGAACCACAAATATAACCCAGTTTTGGCTGAATTTTATTTGCCATGCTCACAATTACCAAAAATATTCACTCTATACTATTAAGAGTAACAGCACCGTATTACCCCTAAGCAGTTAAGCCAACTGTAATGATAAGGTATTTGAAATCTTACGTTGTGTATTGAGCTGATCCAGAAAATGCATCTCTTCTATTGGAGTATGTTGTTGGTAAGCATTAATGGCTTTATTTTTAGTTAGGTAATCACAGTTACTTAAGACTTCAACCATCGCATCTGGTTGAGAGCCTCTAATCACAAGCGCTTCGGGCGTTAATGCTTGTTGAAGTTGGAACTGCCTTGCCCCTTGCTGCTGAAACACAATAGCGTTATCGATAGTGTCCGGGTGGACTGATATATCATCAACCAGTAATTGCGCTGGCGGTACCGCAAACTGTCTTCGTAGCTTTTGCGTGCTCTCTATATCATTATCCAATTGAAATTGAGCCATATCAACGGCATCAACCGACAACATAGCCAATAGCAAACCAAATTCACCGCGACGATTATGTTCAATCGCGACGTTTAATCGGTTCCCTATTTGTAATTCATTGACTAATGTTGATTCAATTTGCATATAAAAACATCACTACTACTGCTCGATGCTAATTTATCGACCAAACAGTCATAAACTTTAGCAATATATTCAATTTTACACTTTACATATAAAAGGTTTCTGACTACTATGGCGGCCGCAATTGAGGAGGGGTTCCCGAGTGGCCAAAGGGATCAGACTGTAAATCTGACGGCTCAGCCTTCGAAGGTTCGAATCCTTCTCCCTCCACCATTTGCGATGTGGTAAAGCTGTAAAGAGTTAAAATGTAAAAAGAGAGTAAGAAAAAAAGAAAAAATGTGGAGGGGTTCCCGAGTGGCCAAAGGGATCAGACTGTAAATCTGACGGCTCAGCCTTCGAAGGTTCGAATCCTTCTCCCTCCACCATCTTTCTTTTATTCGTATCTATCTTGCTGTGGAGGGGTTCCCGAGTGGCCAAAGGGATCAGACTGTAAATCTGACGGCTCAGCCTTCGAAGGTTCGAATCCTTCTCCCTCCACCATTTTACATCTTGCTTTAATTCAACGCTGTTTTATTACTGTGTCCTATCGGTTATTTACCCCGTTAAAATATTTCCCTATCTGCGCTTTGTCGACCTCATCTAGACCAATTTATGTCATCCAAGTTATAGCCTATTTACGCCACTATTGTTGTACTCACTATCCGTTGTACTCACTATCCGTTGTACTCACTATCCGTTGTGCTAACTATCTGTTGTACTAACAATCCATTGTACTAACTATTTTTTTTACTAATTATCTGTTGTACTAACAATCTGTTGTGATAACTATTGTGTTATTTATTGTGGTAGTACTTGTACTAACTACTGGGTTACTTGTGCACTAATTGTTGTTCTAATTGTTGTGTGATTAGCTGATCTCAACAATATTGCCCTTCATCGCCGTTATTCAATAATAATTGTTTCCTTGTGTCGATAAACACTACTCTTAAGTTTGTATTTTAGTTATTATTTATTCCTTTTTGGAATAACGGGTGCAATTGCATGTCATCTACTTGGGTCAATCAGGCCATCGCAAAAATAGAAGCCGATTATCAACGTTCTGCAGATACGCATCTTATAAAATTAGATCTTCCACAACTTGATGGAATAGACATTTATTTAAAAGATGAGAGTACTCACCCCACTGGTAGCTTAAAACATCGCTTAGCTCGATCACTATTTCTGTATGCGCTCTGTAATGGCTGGATAAAAAAAGATACCCCGATTATTGAATCCTCCTCTGGCAGCACCGCCGTTTCGGAAGCCTATTTTGCAAGATTACTCGGATTACCTTTTATCGCAGTGATGCCAACTACTACCGCCAAGAAAAAAATCCAACAAATTGAATTCTATGGTGCTCAATGCCATTTTGTCGATAATGGCAGTCAAATGTATGCAGAATCAGAAAGGTTAGCCACTGAGTTAAAGGGTCATTATATGGACCAATTCACTTATGCTGAACGCGCAACAGATTGGCGGGGTAATAACAATATTGCTGACTCGATTTTTAATCAGATGGAGAGAGAACCTCATCCAATTCCAAGTTGGATTGTCATGAGCCCTGGTACTGGAGGTACAAGTGCCACCATTGGCCGCTACATTCGTTATCAACAACAACAAACACAACTGTGCGTCGTTGACCCAGAAAATTCAGTATTTTATGATTACTTTCACAGTGGTGATGCCACTCTGGTTAGTGATAAAAGCAGTAAAATTGAAGGCATTGGCCGACCTCGCGTTGAACCGTCTTTTATTGCTGGTGTGATTGATAGCATGATTAAAATCCCTGATGCCGCCTCAATCGCAACGATTCAGTGGTTAGAACAACTCATCGGGCGTAAAACCGGGGCGTCAACCGGCACAAACTTATACGGCGCATTGTTGCTGGCATCGCAGATGCGAAGTGCCGGTCAAACTGGCTCGATTGTGACCTTGATTTGTGATGCCGGAGAGCGTTATCTAGATACCTATTACAATCCACAATGGATTGAGGACAACATTGGTTGTTTTGAGCACTATCGAGAAAAACTGACCGCGTTTAATGACACAGGTTTACTGAGTTAACTATCCGAATATAAAAAAGCCGTTGAACCTGTGTTCAACGGCTTTTTTATGGCACAACTGTGTTGACACAATTGTGCCTGAAATAAATACCTGCTAGTCGATATTCAAATATTTGTGTGTTTGGATAGATAATCGCCAATTACGACTAATACATACTTTCATTGCAAGTTCTGTCGCGCGGGCTTTTTGGCTGATCGGTTGCAAACAAATGGTTTTATCGCTGACATCAATATTTCGCAATAACTCATCTAATTCTTCAATATGATGTTCTGTGGCGATCGGATGTTTAATTTCATTTGCGCGGTTTAATGCTTGTTCGAGCACCTTGTATCCACCTTTCATATTGATTTTAGGTGATACAGTTACCCAAACCTTAGCATGGCATTTCACTTCAAAAGTACCACTGGTTTCAATCTGGATCTTATAACCAGCCTCTATAAAGTCAGTAGTTAACTCTGTTAAATCATACAAGCACGGCTCACCACCGGTTAACACTATGTGCTTAGCCGTAAATCCTTTCTCTGTGAACGCTTGCAATAATGTTTGCCCAGTATGATCAGCCCATCGACCGAGGGTGCCATCAACTTGAATAACTTGATCCGCAGTAACTTTATTTTCAGGTAATACATCCCAAGTTTGCTTAGTATCACACCATGCACAACCCACAGGACAGCCCTGTAAGCGCACAAACAGTGCAGCAACACCAGTATATGAGCCCTCACCTTGTATTGTTTCAAATACTTCGTTAATGGGATATTTCATCGTTTACCTTACTTTTAGCGACAAGTATCGGCTACCTGACTTACAACGGGGCGGCATTTATAGAGTATTTTGCCATTAGCTGCAAGTATTTACACCTATGGCTTTCCAGTTGGGTCTGCCTTAGGTAAAATATCAATTCTATTTACTTGAACCACTAAGCGTTGATCACACCGATCTTACCCGTCAGTTCAGTACGTTAATGAGTATATCCATGCCAGATGCAAAGCAAAACCCACCAACTAAAGCCCTTGTTGTTTTCAGTGGCGGTCAAGATTCAACTACTTGTGTTATCCAAGCTTTATCACAATATGATGAAGTACATGGGATCACGTTTGATTATGGTCAACGTCATCGTCAAGAAATAGAAGTGGCAAAATCATTGGCAATAGAGTTGAAATTAGCGAGCCATAAAGTGATGGATGCTACCTTGTTAAACGAGTTGGCCATTTCGGCGTTAACGCGTGACGCCATTCCCGTATCACATGATTTGATGAATAATGGTTTGCCAAATACCTTTGTACCTGGGCGTAATATACTATTTTTAACCTTAGCGGGTATTTATGCTTATCAACTTGGTTGTGAGGTTATCATTACCGGTGTATGTGAAACGGATTTTTCCGGATATCCAGATTGTCGTAACGAGTTTATTCAATCGATGCAATCGTCTTTAGCTTTAGGTATGGACAAACCCATGAAAATCGTCACCCCACTAATGTGGCTCAATAAAGCTGAAACATGGGCTTTGGCAGATAAATATCATCAATTAGCCTTAGTGCAACAACAAACGTTAACTTGTTATAACGGTATTATTGGTGAGGGCTGTGGAGATTGTCCTGCATGTTTACTGCGTCAACGAGGCTTAGATGATTACCTGCAAAATAGTCAATCAGTCATGACATCGTTAAACAATAAAATATGACCATATCGTTTACACTCTTTAACTAACAAGCGTAGTTTATTAGTTAAATATCCCTCTGTTGTTATTGCATTATTTTTCATTACGATACCAAAACGACATAGGGTTAACTCAAAATAACCTTTTTGCGCTACAGTTAACTTAGTGTCTTCAAATAAATTGGCTTGACTGTAATTTGACGGTGAACATAGAGGATATTTTGTTAAAACATAAATCAAACACTGTAGGCCTATATCATGTTGTTGTGGTGATCAGCCTCATTTGTATTGGGCTGTTTGCGGCAGATTTACCTTCGCCTTCATTTTGGCCTACTGATCAGTATTTCAGTTATCAGTATGACGCAATTGCTCATGGACAAGTTTGGCGATTAATCACCGGTAACCTGCTGCATACTAATTTATGGCACTTGCTAATGAATTTAGCCGGTTTCTGGGTCATTATCTTCCTCCATGAAGTTCATTATAAGCAGCACGCCGGTAAATTATTGCTGCTTTTTTTCAGTTTATGCCTGTTAGAGGGCATAGGCTTATATATTTTTTATCCTAGCTTGAAAGCCTATGTGGGGCTAAGTGGCTTATTACATGGCTTATTTGTATTTGGCGCGGTAATGGATATCCGCAGAGGTTATCGTTCAGGTTATTTACTGTTGCTCGGTGTCATCATCAAAGTGGGATATGAGCAATTATTTGGTGCGAGCGACAGCATTACTCAATTGATTAATGCGCGAGTTGCCACTGAATCCCATTTTGTCGGCTTAATCAGTGGGATGATCTGTGCATTATGCTGGTCTAGTGTCGTTCACCGTTTTAAGTATAAAAAAGTATAATCTCCGCTTCGCCTTATTGAGCATATTCAGCTTAATTACACTTCAATCAATTTTCGTTGATTGAAGTGACTATTCATTGCCGTTGAACAAACAAGCAAAGGCTCATTTAACACCGTTTAAACTTTGCTGCGCTATTGCACTTTTATCACATAAGCCATGCCACTGATGCTTTAGCTACCGGTAACACTCTCGACCAAGTATCGATCACAAGTCAGTATCGATCACAACTCAGTGCGCAGCAAGAATATCAATAGACTACTGTATCGAAGCGGTCTAGAACCAATTTGATCCAACCAACGCTTTGAGGCATTAACCTTTTTGCAGACAATCAAGCTTATCTAGATTATTGGTGACGGGTGCCAACTCGGAAAGACTAACTCAGTGACGGTTACTTGCGCTGATCAGTGCTAGGTATTGCCTTTTCAGGCGCTTGTACCACATCATTATTGATAACCTCAGTAACAGGTACATCTATTGCCGTATTATTGGTGGCATTCGGTTTGAGATTAGCTCGCTCAACCAATTTGTCATACTCGGCTTGGGTGATGAGGTAACTTTTAAGTGGGGGTAAAGGCTTAGCTTGATTGCGACTTGCGGCATCGGTTAGCGGAATATCGAGTAAATCACCGACATCGACTTTCCAATAAATGCTCGCAAAAATAATCAGTAACACGTGTACCATAACAACAATAATCATTGCATTTGTTGATGTCATTATTCGGGTAATAAGCTTATTAACAACAGAGCCTATTGGGGCTGTATCTGTTTCTGCATCTATCTCAGTCATTCCAGGCACTCCCAAATCATGTTCAGACTGAGTTGCCCCCATTAATTGCAGTTTAATCTTATTCGCAACCCGTTGTTGATGAGCATGAAGTTGACTGTCATCGACATCCTGTTGTTGAGGATCAATAAAAGGTGTCATATCTTCATTAAAGTCAATCTTAGCACTCTCATTAACTTGAGCGGTTTCATTACCCCACACAGAGGACTCATCAGTGTTAGCGTGGACATTTCGCGTAGGATTGGCCATAGGATGCTTATAAAATAATTATCAATAAAGTAATACAGGTTTCATTGCCATAGTATAGCGTTAATCACCGCATAAGCGACACACAGTAAGATTAATTAAGTTAAACATAACGACCAATGGACACTTCACTTAACTCAATGCACTGTTAGCTGTACATCATAAAAGGTTGTTGCATGGTATCCTGCGATAGGGTTTTAGCACAACGAACAGCCTTAATGTTTGCGTCATATGTCTAACCTTTACAGTGGCAGCGTCGAGATTATTAGCTTGTATGAAAAAACTATCTTGCTATTTTTTGTACTACAGCTATAGCAGTTCAAACGGATGTAGACCCAAGGATCATATTCAGCTTACGCGTGTTCACCAATTTAATGCTATTGTAGTTGGACACTGTTAGACTTGATTTCGATTCATTTCCATTCAACAACACAACGGACAATCATGAATTCATCCATAGCCACATCGTCAGCTCATCAAGATAACTTAACTCATACTGCTTCTGACTATTGTCACAAAGAAGAAACAGCAAACAGCCTTTCCCATGGCTTAGGTATCTTAGCGGGAATAGTCGGCTTAATCCTAATGTTAACCAAAGCCCCTGCACACTTATCATTCATACAATTAGCCGGTGTGTTTATCTATGGCATTAGTATTATTGCGCTGTTTTTGGCCTCAACATTGTACCATTCAAGTAAAACAACACTTTGGCGTCGCCGTTTTAAGATGGCAGATCATTGTGCCATTTATACCCTCATCGCTGGCACTTATACCCCAATGATGTTGATAAGCCTTCAAAGCCCACAAGCAACAAGGGTACTTATCGCCATTTGGGCGTTGGCACTTGGCGGTATTATTTTTAAAACCTTATTTATCGGGCGATTTAAAGCGTTTAGTGTGGTGTTATATTTAGTGATGGGTTGGTTATGTGTCACCGTAATCGGCGATTTAAACCAACACATGAGTGATGTAGGTTTAGGCTTATTATTCGCGGGGGGCTTATTTTATAGTCTGGGAGTGATATTTTATGTTGGAAAACGTATTCCATTTAATCATGCTATATGGCACTTGTTTGTGCTCGGCGGCGCGGTGTCACACTTTTTATGTATCTACTTAACGGTACTTTAAACGTTGATAATACAGTTATTATATCCTCGCTATCACCTATATTGCGATTGTACACTTGATGCTATTTTTATTATCCTTGCCTAATATTCAATATTTAATCATTATTGCGTCTAAAGCATCTTTGTTTGGAATGTAATGGCAACCCTTTCTTCGATGGAGCGTATCTGGTTTATTGTTAACCTCATCCCCAAAGGCAATGTATTACCTTATGGCATAGCCGCCGATTTAGCGGGATTACCAGGACGGGCGCGTTACGTATCACGAGCCCTAAAATTAGCACCACAATCATTAGCATTACCATGGCATCGTGTCATTAACAGCCAAGGAAAAATATCATTCGCTAACAATACTGAACCTTTTCGAACCCAACAAGAATTATTAAGATTAGAAGGTATAGAAGTGAACGCAGGCAAGGTTTCATTGTCTCAATATCAATGGAAACCTGATATTGCCACATTGGTAATGACATTACCCTTTTAATATCAGAGTGTTAACTGTTTTTATACTTTAAGGTAATTATACATTGGCAAATAAATTAACTCGCTTATTCACGTTGATCTTGTGTATTAGTCCTGTGATTTTCGCACACGCCTCTGACAACCAACCGCTGACTTCAGATGCTGAGATGACGGAGCCATTAGGTCTGTCACAAACCGCTGTTATCGGAAAACAAGGTGAACAAGTTAATCCAACTGCGGCATTAAGTGGTATCCAAAAAGCGGCTATTTTATCACCCTTGACGGCCCACACCGCTAAATACAACGTATTTTATGGCAGCATTGAATTAGGTGTAGCAAATTATCGCTTACCTGCAACCGATAGCGGTTTTTACAGTTATCATTTTGATAGCGATGTCAGTTTATTCATACTGTCCGATCAACGTCACCTTAAAAGCGAGTTCACCCTAGAAGATGGTAAATTGGTGCCATTTAGATACATACATGAACGGACAGGTACAGGCAGTGATTACACAGAACAGACTGCATTTGCCAAAGCCCAACAATTTATTCATACCATCTATAAGCAGGAAGCATTAAAACTGCCATACGAAGAAAAAGTATTTGATCCTTTAATGGTCCAATTACAATTTAGAATGGATCTCGCTGCAAATATAAGACCGTTAGATTATAAAATGGTTAAAGAAAAAGAAGTCGATGACTATCAATTTAGAGTATTAGGCAAAGAAAAAGTCATCATAGAAAGCGGCACTTACGATACGGTTAAGGTTGAAGTTGTTCGCGATAGTACCAAAAGACAGACATTTTTCTGGATGGCACCAGATTTAGCTTATCTACCGGTGCGATTAAGTCATTTTTCAAAAGGCAGCAAGCAACTGGATATTCAGCTAGCAAGCTATCAATTTGAACAAGCATTGCCACCAATGACCCCCGTGCTCATTGATGGTCCTGAGCATGAAGGTTCAGCAGCGCTTGATAAACTAGTGGCAGATGCTGAAAATGACGCAGGCATCAGTGAGTCAGAATTAGACAACATTAAGCAATTAGCGACGGATTAACTCACCTTTACGGAATAACGTCCACTCACCTGGCTGTAAAATAACCCAATTTTCATTATTGGTTAACGGTCGGGTGGCAATTACTGTCACCACGTCATTGGGGGTGGTTTCTTGACTAAAATCGATGACCACATCGGTATCGATCAAGGTTGCCTTTCCAAATGGAGCTCGGCGAGTGATGTGGCATAAATTATTGGTACAGTAAGTCATTAAGTCTATGCCGTTACTGAGCAACATATTAAATACACCTAGTTGTCTTATTTCATTGGCAAGTTGGCCAATATACTCAAACACCTCATTCATATTGTCAGGTTCATACTCACCAAATTTATTGACCACAGATTCCAATATCCAGCAGAAAGCCAGTTCACTGTCAGTTTCTCCAACAGGTTGAAACCGTGACACGATAAATTTAGTCTGATAATCAGTTAATTGACCATTATGCACATAGGTCCAATAACGGCCCCAAAGCTCACGACTAAAAGGGTGAGTATTGACCAAGGACACACAGCCTCGATTTGCCTGGCGAATATGACTGATCACTATTTCACTTTTAATTGGATATGACTTAATGAGCTCTGCAATATGTGACTTACTGCTAGGACAAGCATCTTTAAAGGTGCGGTGTCCTTTGCCTTCATAGAAGGTAATCCCCCAGCCATCAACATGAGGACCCGTTACCCCACCGCGCTCAGCTAAGCCTGTAAAACTAAATACAATATCCGTTGGTACATTGGCACTCATCGCCAGTAATTCACACATTAACCTTGCCTTTTTATTGCCATATTGAGCTAAACACTTCTTATAAACGTATTGTATATACTAAGCTTATTGAGTGGAATATTTCTGTCACACAAATATTTAAACAATTGTTTGAAAAACACTTGTAATCGAGTCTGCATAAGGTTAACTTTTACGTGACACAGGTCTGACCACGATCGAATCTGTGAATAAGATCAACAATTGACGGGCTATTCATTACCTATTTTGAATAGTTTTAAGGAGAAGTACATTGACCACCCTACTTTGGATCATCGCGATGATCTTTGTGCTCGGCGCTATGGCATACCTAAGGGTATCCCTACTATCAACCACAGTTGCAGCAGCCATTGTGCTCGTTGTCGGTAGCACTTTAGACATTACTGGTGTAATTGCATGGATTATTTTCATTGTTATTGCACTGCCACTCAATATCAAATCATTTAGGCAGAATTTTATCAGTCGCCCACTGATAAAAGTGTATCGCGGTATTATGCCAGAGATGTCTTCAACAGAAAAAGAAGCCATTGAAGCTGGTACTACGTGGTGGGAAGCAGATTTGTTTGCCGGTAACCCTAACTGGAGCAAATTACACAACTACCCAAAAGCACGGTTAACTGCCGATGAACAAGCATTCCTAGATGGCCCGGTTGAAGAAGTCTGTAAAATGCTTAATCAACATGAAGTGTCTCATGTGCTTGGGGATTTACCACCGGAGATCTGGCAATTCTTAAAAGATCATGGCTTCTTCGCGATGATCATCAAGAAAAAGTTCGGTGGTCTTGAATATTCAGCTTATGCTCAATCATGTGTGTTACAAAAGTTGGCCGGCGTGAGTAGCGAACTAGCCTCTACAGTAGGCGTACCCAATTCACTAGGCCCTGGCGAGCTATTGCAACATTACGGTACTAAAGATCAGCAAGATCATTACTTACCACGTTTAGCGAAAGGCTTAGAAGTGCCATGTTTTGCATTAACGAGCCCAGAAGCTGGCAGTGATGCTGGTTCAATCCCAGATTTCGGCGTTGTATGTAAAGGTGAATTCCAAGGCGAAGAAGTTCTTGGCATGAAACTAACGTGGAACAAACGTTATATTACGTTAGCACCTGTCGCGACCGTATTAGGTCTTGCATTTAAACTACGCGACCCTGATCACCTTTTAGGTGACAAAGAAGAATTAGGCATTACTTGTGCGCTTATCCCTACGGATGTTCCTGGTGTTGAAACCGGCCGTCGTCACTTCCCATTGAACTGTATGTTCCAAAATGGTCCAACACGCGGAAACGAAGTGTTTGTGCCATTAAGCTTCATTATTGGTGGTCCAGATATGGCAGGCCAAGGGTGGAGAATGTTGGTTGAATGTTTGTCAGTGGGTCGTGGTATTACCCTACCCTCAAACTCAGCCGGTGGAGTAAAAACCGCCGCGGTAGCGACTGGAGCTTACGCTCGTATTCGCCGCCAATTTAAATTACCTATCGGTAAGTTAGAAGGTATTGAAGAGCCAATGGCGCGTATTGGTGGTAACGCATACTTAATGGATGCTGTTGCCACATTAACGACTACTGCTATCGATTTAGGTGAAAAACCTTCGGTGATTTCTGCCATCGTTAAGTACCACTTAACCGACAGAATGCAAAAGTGTGTTATTGATGCAATGGACATTCATGGTGGTAAAGGTGTTTGTCTTGGCCCTAATAACTATTTAGGCCGTGGCTATCAAGCAGCACCGATTGCAATTACCGTAGAAGGTGCAAATATACTGACTCGTTCAATGATCATTTATGGTCAAGGCGCAATACGCTGCCACCCATATGTATTGGCCGAAATGGAGTCTGCATTTGATACTGATGCAAACCGTGGTTTAGCTAACTTTGACGCCGCGATATTTGGTCATATTGGTTTTGCAACATCTAACTTCATTCGTAGCTTCTGGATGGGCTTAACCTCATCTCGTTTCTCCAATAGCCCTTACTCAGATAAAACTAAACGTTATTATCAACAGATGAACCGTTTCAGTGCTAACTTAGCATTATTATCTGATTTAGCGATGGCAACCCTTGGTGGCAACCTAAAACGTAAAGAGCGTATTTCTGCTCGTTTAGGTGACTTGTTAAGTCAGCTGTACCTAACCTCTGCCACATTAAAACGTTATCAAGACGATGGCCGTTTAACTGAAGATTTACCGTTAGTGCAATGGGCTGTTGAAGATTCGTTATACAAGTTACAAGATTCGTTAGATGACTTGCTTAACAACTTCCCAATGGGCTTAGGCATTGCGCTTCGTGCGGTGATCTTCCCATTCGGTCGTCCAATTAAGCGTCCAAGTGATGTATTAGATCACAAAGTAGCTAAGATTATGCAAACCCCCTGTGCTAGCCGTGACCGTTTAGGTAAAGGCCAGTTCTGGACGCCATCTGAGTTCAATCCTGTTGGTATCCAAGAACAAACGTTTAAGGATATCCTAGCTGCAGAACCACTGTATGACAAAGTCTGTAAAGCTGCCGGTAAACGTCTACCATTTATGTGGTTAGACAAAGTTGCTGCAGAAGGTAAAGCGCTTGGTGTGTTAAGCGACAGCGAAATCGCTTTACTTGAACGAGCTGAAATTGGTCGTTTGAAATCAATTAACGTTGATGACTTCGATACCGATGAGCTCCGCGCGCAACTAGCGCCTAAAGCTAAGCGAGAAAAAGCAGCCTAGCTGCCTAGGTTATAAACCTAAAGTAAAAAGGGTAAAGCGCAAGCTTTACCCTTTTTTATTGCTACAGATTGTTCAGATAGACAAAGGATTAACATGAAGCACTTTACCGGATTACAATTAATGCAAGCCATGCTCAATGGCGATATCCCAGCTCCCTCCATCACCAAAACTATGCCAATGACGGCCATTGAAGTGAGCCAAGGATCGGTTACCTTCGAGGCCTTCGCTGATGAGCGTCACTTAAACCCTATGGGTGGCGTTCATGGTGGTTTTGCCGCCACGGTATTAGACTCGGCAACGGCATGTGCAGTTCATTCAGCCTTGCCTGCTGGTGTCGGCTATTCAACCATAGATTTAAACATTAAGATGGTCCGCCCAGTACCGCAAAAACAACGTTTATTAGCCAAAGGTAGCGTGATGAACTTGTCTACATCATTGGGCATTGCTGAAGCAACATTAACCACTGAAGACGGCAAACTATTGGCCACGGCAACAGCAAGCTGCTTAATTTTACGTGGCGCATAGCTATTTCTATTTCTATTTCTATATAAGAATGACCCGGTCACCATAAAGTCACCTATAAAGAGATCGCAACCACAATAAAATTGTCGATTAAACTGCCGCCGAAAAGCTAAAAAGCCAGTCATTTGCATAACTGGCTTTTGACATCACTCAAAAAAGTAAAGTTAGTCGTCTTGTAATTCTATTTCTAACTGCTTCGCCACCGCTTGCGGTGAGCTGCTATTGCGGGCAAATAAGCTATAAGCAACAGGAATAACAATCAAGGTAAAGAAAGTCGCCAGTAAAATACCTGACAACACCACTACCCCTATTACAAATCGAGTTTCAGCCCCTGCTCCACTGGACAACACTAATGGAATGGCGCCTGCAGCAGTGGTAATACCGGTCATTAAAATGGGCCGTAAACGTTGAGTCGAAGCTTGTAAAATCGCTTGTTGAAACTCAACACCTCGGTCGCGTAATTGATTGGCAAATTCAACGATTAAGATACCGTTTTTAGCAGCCAAGCCAACCAGCATGATAATTCCGATTTGACTGTAAATATTGATACTTTGGTCTGTAAACCATAACCCAATTAGCGCACCTAACGTCGCGAGTGGTACAGTTAACATAATCACCAAAGGATGAATATAGCTTTCAAACTGTGCCGCAAGCACTAAAAAAACAATCCCCAATGCTAGTAAGAATACAAAGTTCATCGAGTTACCCGACTCTTGGTAATCTAACGATGGACCTTTATAACTGATCACCGCTTCTGCAGGTAAATACGTCACAGCAAGTTCATTGAGATAATCTAACGATTCACCCAGAGTATAATCATCTGCTAAGTTGGCTTCTAACGTGATGGCACGCATACGATTGTAGCGATTTAACGAACTCGCATCGGCAAACTCTTCAACCGAGACTAAGTTTGATAACGGGATCAGTTCTTGCGAGCGGTCAGAACGAACATAAATGTTCTCCATATCAGTCGCAGTACTTTGATTATCACGATTACCTTCAACAATAACATCATACTCCTCGCCATCGCGCATAAAGGTTGTGACCAAGCGCGACCCCAGCATTGACTCTAATGTTCTGCCAATATGGGAAATCGACACACCTAAATCTGCCGCACGTTCCCGATCAATTACCACTCTCAACTGTGGTTTGGTTTCTTGATAATCGTGATCTAAACCAATGATTTTATGATTCTCTTTGGCTTTATCAAGCATAATATCACGCCACTCCGCCAGTTCTTCGTAGCTTGGACCACCGATAACAAACTGCACAGGTTTACCCACACCGCGACCAAACGCTTGGCGCATAATCGGGAAAGCACGAATGCCGGCTAAATCTGATAAGCGATTACGGATATCGACAATAATTTCATTAGCACTGCGGCGCTCAGCCCAATCTTCGAGCACAATGATCGCCATACCATTTGAAAAATCAGCAGAGGTTCCAAAACCACGAGGGGCACGGATCAATAAGCGCTTAATTTCGCCGCTTTCAACCAGTGGCATTAACCGACCTTCGACTTCATCCATGTATTTTTCAATGTATTCAAAGCTTGCGCCTTGAGGACCATTAACAATTAAAAACATAGAACCCCGGTCTTCTTGTGGGGCAAATTCTTGGGGGATTTTATTCAATAAAAACCCACTTAATGCAAACGAGAACAGTACAATTAATGACACTAAAATCGGTTTTTTCATGCCCGCTTGTAAACTTATCAAATACCAACTTGATAGCTTACTCATCATCTTATCGACTTGTTTAACTAACCACGGGTCTTGGTTTGCGGGTTTTAATAATTTTGAGCACATCATCGGGCTTAACGTTAACGCCACAATACTGGAAAAAATCACTGCCGCGCTCATGGTGACCGCAAACTCTTTAAACAGCTTGCCTAAATCACCCTCTAAGAAGGTGATCGGCATAAACACAGCAACAAGTACCAAGGTTGTTGCCACCACGGCAAATGCCACTTCACGCGCGCCTAAGAAGGCTGCTTTTAACGGTGAATCGCCTTCTTCAATACGTCGATGAATATTTTCGAGCATCACAATGGCATCATCGACCACCATGCCAATGGCGAGGATCATCGCCAACAATGTCAGTAAGTTGATGGTATACCCTAGTGCATATAGCACTATAAAGGTCCCCATTAAAGATACGGGCACAGTGATGGCTGGAATTAACATCGCTCGCACGGAACCTAAAAACAAGTAAATAACGATAATAACTAACACCATGGCAATAAACAGTGTTTTATAAACCTCAGCAATAGAGGCTTCAATAAACACTGAGCTGTCATATGATCGTTTAATCTTCATGCCGGCTGGCAATGTTGGGTTAAGCTTGTCTACCAAGATATTCGCCGCGCGCGCGACGTCCAGGGTATTAGCCGTAGATTGTTTACTGACGCCTAAGCCAATCATCGCCTCTTTGTTGCCACGAAAGATAATTCGCTCTTCCTCGGAACCAATTTCTACTTTGGCGACATCACTTAATTTAATTAAATAACCGTCCTCACCTTGCTTGATCACTAAGTTAGAAAAGTCATTCGCCG
Source organism: Shewanella sp. Actino-trap-3 (assembly GCF_002836275.1). Taxonomy (NCBI): domain Bacteria; kingdom Pseudomonadati; phylum Pseudomonadota; class Gammaproteobacteria; order Alteromonadales; family Shewanellaceae; genus Shewanella; species Shewanella sp. Actino-trap-3. The sequence goes on from NZ_PJCE01000001.1 coordinate 1,148,578, forward strand.
TTTTAAATACCCTGTCTAGGCGCACCGTAAAGTGACGATCTTTCGATTCGATTGACCCGGCTGGCAATTCAACATTTTCAGAGCGTAACGCATCTTCAACATCAGAGACGGTTAGATTGCGCGAAGCTAACGCTTGACGGTCAATCCAAATTCGCAAGGCATACACCTTGCCGCCACCTAAACGTAATGTCGACACCCCATCAATTACGGCAAAACGATCGACTAAATAACGATTGGCATAATCCGTAAGCTGCAAGATATCCATTTGATCGGACACTAAATTCAGCCACATAATCACTTCGTCGCTGCCGTTGGCTTTGTAAATGGATGGCGCATCGGCTTCTTCTGGAAGCTGCTCTAATAAACCAGAGATGCGGTCGCGCACATCATTGGTCGCAGCCTCAATATCTCGATTAATATCAAACTCAATAGTGACATTTGAACGGCCATCACTACTGGAAGAACTAATATGACGTATCCCTTCTACACCACTGATCTTGTCTTCGATAAGTTGGGTAATTCGACTCTCGACGACAGAAGCACTGGCGCCACGATAACTGGTTTCGACCGACACAATCGGCGGATCAATATTTGGGTACTCCCGCAAAGGTAATTTACCGAATGATACTAAACCTAGAACAATCAGTAAGATACTAATAACAGATGCAAAAACCGGTCTTTTAACCGATAAGTCAGTTAAGATCATGCCGACTTCTCCATTGCTTCAATAAGAGCAAAATTGAAGTTTTCAGCTTGTTGAACTTGAACCTTATCTCCAGGTCTAACTTTTAAAATACCGCGAATAATCACTTGCTGATCAACCTTAAGCCCTTTGGTTATTTCAACCCAACCTCGCGTCCGGGTGCCTAAGGTAACTTGTTGCTGTTCAACTTTATTTTCAGCATTAACCACATACACATAATGTTTGTTTTGAATAGGAATAATAGCGGCTTCTGGTAACAATAATGCTTCACGACTTTGCTTAATAAGACGGACTTTCATTAGCATGCCGGGCAGTAACTTATAATCATCATTAGGCATTACCGCACGCACGACTACCGCTCGGGTTTCAGGGTTAACCCTGCTGTCAATCGAGGTCACAACGCCTTTGAATATCTGGTCTGGATAAGCAACGGCTCTGGCTTCCACTAATTTACCTGGTTGTAATTCTTGGATAAAACGTTCTGGCACTGAAAAGTCTAATTTGATTTTACTCACATCATCTAACGTACTGATTTGCTCACCAGGGGTAACCAAACTGCCGACACTCACTTGGCGTAAGCCTAATTTACCTGCAAATGGCGCTTTAATAGTGCGATCATTGAGTGCCGCTTTTGCTTGCTCGACTTCCGCACGAGTGGTATCGATTAAACTTTGTAACCGGTCTCGTTCTAATTCTGCGATGGTTTTGCTGGTGACCAATGAACGGATACGATCCAATTCACGTAGATTTTCAATTAATTTGATTTCAGTGACGGCCACTTTGGCTTTATGTTCGTCATTTCTCAATTGCACTAATAGCGTACCTTTTTCGACCAAATCACCATCTTTAAAATTAATATTGGTTACAATTTCAGTGATTTTTGATGTCACTATGATCGATTCATACGCTTTTCCTGTACCTAAAGCTTCTACTTCATCACGAATAGGCATAATCGCCACGTTAGCTACAACCACATTAGGTATAGGTCTCGGACGTTGAATGACGGCCTCTTGAGGAAACATTAAATAGTAAGCCGACAGCGCAGCCAACACTATGGCGATCAGTACAATTATCTTTTTCATTTCAGGTCCGTAACCATCGAAGGTTAAATGAATTATATATATGATTTTTAACTTGTATGATTGTACTTAGCAATAAAACTACATCAAGTTGTTTTACTTTCATTTACAAACTACGAACATATCAAGCAAAAGGTTCACATCGAAATTATATGCACCATATTGTGCTTTTAAAGCAATAATAATGCATATTTTTTGCTTTTTATGCACTATGTGAATATTAAAACAATATAGAGGTCTTATTGTCGACACATGCTGTGACAAATGGTTTATAGCATCACTTTAAGTCTCGGTTCATTCTGCGAGAGTTAAGCTTTTCTGGGGGATTATTTAAAAAAGGAGCTCGCGTTATCGTGTCTATATGGATTGAACTGAAGACATTAATATGTGCAGACTAACGACCCATTGAATAAAATGAATATTAAAACTGTATAGCCGGCAAAGCAAAAGAGACGCTCGAAGCGTCTCTTTTAGAATAAAGTCGTTAACCGTAACGCTTAACGAATTTTACGGTCTTCTTGCATTAAGTCTGAGATAATGTTGTACACTTCTGTAATAGACTCATCAGGTAATGGTTTGTCTTCTACATCACGCAGCAATATTTTAGTTTGATTAACATCTTCGGTTTCTTTAAGCAGTAGACGATAATTGCCTTTTTTCAATGACAACTTTTCTTCACTCCATAAAGAGCTCCAGAAACCGCCGCTTTCTTCTAAATTAATGTAAAACAAGCCTTTGCTGTTATCCATATCAACAACATCAAAACCCATTTCCGGTAACACTAACCGTAAGCGATCCCAAACCGATTTGTAACTTGCATCAGCTAACCAATAAGCAGATTCGCTGGCATTCGTCACTAAATCAACTTTAATACCAAGACTTTGCTCAATCCGTGCAGCACGGATAGCTTGATCACGTTTAATACTCATATAAGCAATGGCATTATTTAGCATATCAGTGGTATAACGACGCTTGTCTTCACCATTTAATAAAATCTTTTGATCTTTATCATCGTAAAATTCTTGATGTTCAATTAAATCAATTGCGACAGAGCCTGAACGACCGTGAGATTTCACCTCTACTTGATAACGATAGCGTTGACGAAGTTGATACACTTTGTCACTGCTCCACCAATTAGATTCAATGATTTCATCATTTTCAATCCAATCTGTTTCAATAAAGCCTGCAGCCATATCTTCACTACGCACAGCAATATTGTTTTTGGCTAGATAACCATTAATCACATCAAATATTTCTTGATTTAAATCAGTAGTACTTTCAATCGATTCAATCACCACTCGAATATTATCATTGCTTTCTTCGATGTGTGTGCCTTCAGCCATTGGTAATACTTGCAATGGTGCACGAATATCAAGATTTTTACCCACAAGTTGCTTGTTTACTTTATTGCCCACAGCGGGAATATCATATTCTTTGCTGTAAGTAGGCGTATTCAAGCCCTGTGGGATCGTCAATAATGGCGTAGTGTCAGCATTGACGAAATCATCATCACCATTTGCCTGACGGCGGTCTAATGGTGTACTGCAAGCTGTAATAGCTGCAACAAGGAGTAACGGAGTGACTTTCTTTAACATGAATTTATTTTACCTCGATATGAGCTTGTTTCATTGTTTCTATTAACAGACCATGAAACTGCTCAGAAAGTTCAGTTAAAGGTAAACGAATATGACCATCAGCTATCAAACCCATTCTATGAACAGCCCATTTCACTGGGATTGGGTTGGCTTCACAAAATAAAGAGCGATATATGCCCATCAATGGTTGATCAATGGTGGCAGCTAATTGAGCATTTTTAGATAATGCGGCATCACACATGGCTTTAAACGCATGTGGAACAATATTATTCGCTACAGAAATAACGCCATTACCACCCAGCAATAAAAACTCGCGTGCTGTGGCATCATCACCGCTGTAAAGTAAAAATTCATCACCACATAATTCGCGCAAACGTGAGACTCGGCTTAAATCGCCAGTAGCCTCTTTTACACCAATAATATTACTCACCGTTGATAATTCCGCCACGGTTTCGGGTTTCATATCAACAGCGGTACGACCTGGTACATTATAAAGAATTTGCGAAATGTCAGTACTTGCAGCAACCGCCTTATAATGGGCAATGAGCCCCTTTGGCGAAGGCTTATTGTAATAAGGGGTCACGCCAAGCATGGCGACAACACCTGATTTTTGCATTGCTTTGGTTAATTCTATTGCTTCTGCAGTGGCATTGGCGCCATTACCACCAATAACAGGCAGACGACCTGATGCAAACTTAACCGTTTGGGTAACAACAGCCACATGCTCTGTCATAGGCAAAGTTGCAGATTCGCCTGTAGTACCGACCGCGACAATGGCATCAGTACCTTGTTCAATATGAAACTCAACAAGTCGTTCAAGACTTGCATAATCTACTGTGCCATCACTATTCATTGGTGTGATTAAGGCTACGATGCTTCCGTTTATCATCTATCTTCCCCACGGTTTCAGGATTCGCTATGTTACTGATGCCAACCACTAATGACAAGCTCTACGGTAACCAGAATCTCAAATAAGTTATTTATACTATTTATTGCACAGTAACCTAGCATCTTTGAAGCCATAGCGCTAAAAAATAATCACATTTATGTGAGTGATATAGGTTAGTATATTGAGGTGTTTTAGTGAAAAATGATAGTATTAACACCCGCACCAAAACTTACATGCTTTGGCATAAGTTTTCGCTCTAAGATATCAAAAAGTGAGGAAAATCCATGACCAATTATCTGGTCGTTACGGCAATGGGCGCAGACCGTCCTGGATTAGTGAGTCGTTTAGCGCGTTTAGCAAGTGATTGTGATTGCGATATAGTCGACAGTCGTATGGCATTATTTGGTAATGAATTTACCTTAATTATGATGATATCAGGATCTTGGTCAGCGATGACAAAAATCGAAAGCTTATTACCCGTGTTGAGTGTTGAACTTGAACTCATGACAGTAATGAAGCGAACATCCAAACATACGCCCAAAAACTTTGTCTCTCGTATTGAAGTTATTTTTAATGGTGAAGATCTACGCGGAACCATGAAGAGCATTACCCATTTCTTGGCTGAAAGAGGCCTCGATTTAGGTGCAGTCCGCTCCCACGCTGAAGATAATAACAATCTTAAAACTCAGTCGATTCTACTCGCTATCAATATCCCCGATAAAGTCAATCTATTGAAGCTTGAACAAGGTATTCATGAACTGGCTGAATCTATGTCATTAGAGTGCACCATTAAACGTATGCAAGGTATTGCGGCGCCATAATAGTTAAAAATGTTTAACCACGGTAATACAATCCATATTGATGCGATTAACGTGAACTTCTCAGGGCTTTTTGAGCAGAAATCGCATCTTAAATATTAAGGACAACTGATGAATACATTACAGGTCGGTGATAACGCACCACAATTTAGTCTTAATAACCAAGCAGGTGAAACCATATCGTTAAAGGACGTATTAACGAAAGGTCCTGTGTTGGTGTACTTCTACCCTAAGGCATCGACTCCCGGATGCACAGTGCAAGCACAAGGCCTGCGCGATATCAAAGCACAACTTGATGGCTTAAATGTAACAGTCTTGGGCATTAGCCCTGATCCTGTGGCTAAACTGGCCAAGTTTTCAGACAAACAACAACTCAATTTTGCTTTGTTAAGTGATGAAGACCATGCCGTTGCTGACGGTTTTGGTGTGTGGGGCGAGAAAAAATTTATGGGTAAAATTTACGATGGTATTCACCGTTTAAGTTTTGTCGTGGGGACTGATGGTAACGTTAGCCATGTACTCAACAAGTTCAAAACCAAAGATCATCATGAAGTGGTATTAGCGACACTGGCAGATTAATTCAGCTCAATCCCATCGTATGACAGTTACATGACCCTTGCATGAACAACAAAAAGGCTTAGCAACTGCTAAGCCTTTTACATTATTATCAAGCTAATTAAGACGAAATGTCACTAATAATCACCTCACAGTGAATTACACTACTTTAGGTTCTTCGCCGGTTTTAAGTTCACAGACAGTATCGCGAGTCGCATCGTCAACGGGTGTTGCGGCGTGTTGATCCTTAGCGGTCTTTTTGACTGCCTCTTGTTCAGTTAACTTATTGGATAACTCACTGGTTTCCTGCTGCACTAATGTCGCTTTTTCAGCTGATAAACGGGCTTTTTCATCCACTTCAAACAGAGCAAGCTCTTCTTCTTTACGGCGTGACTTTTCAATTGTACGAAGCTGCGCTTCTTGTGCTTCACGAACGACTCTCGCTTCAGCTGCCACTTTTGCATCTGCTTCAACTAATGCTTTGGTTTTCCGCTCCGCTTCATCATCTACAGCTCGCTGAATAACCGCTTGATCTTGTGCTTCTTGCGGCAATAAGCTAATTAACTCGATACCCACAGGGAGAACAATCGCTTCAACGCCAGAGAACACTTTAACTTTACCTTCTTTCGTTAAATAAACCAGAGGCATAGCCGTTTCTCCATAGCGTTTTTTGAAATGTGCAAAGGTAAAGTTTTCGGTAATGTTGGTTATTTTCAGTACCGCGCCTTTTGCCATTAAAGTGGCAATCTTGGCATAAGAGATATTTTCACCAAACAAACATAAGCGTTTTAGATAGGATTCAGACAACTGATGACGAGCACTCGCACTGTCAGCATTATTTAAACCATAAACTTTTTCTGTGCCCATTAAATCTTGGAAGTGAAATATTACCAACGGATTTAACTGACGGTAAGGCGATATCACTAACACTCGGCCAATGCCACTTAAGTCCATATAATTAGTGGCATGCTCTGAGGCAGGATTACCAAAATATACCGGAATATTGACCATGCGCGCTTGACGAATGTTGTCCCAGTTGTTATCGGCTAAAATGACCTTAATATTTTTGGAAATTAAAATTAAAGCCAGTTCACGGGAGAATTTTGATGCTCCAAATATCAATACCCCTTGGTTTGAGCCTTCTTTTACCCCTAAAAATGCCGCCCAACGACCGGCGGTTAAACTTTGGATCACTACCGTACCAATAATGATTAAGAATACTAACGGCACAATCGAACTCGCGCCTTCTAACCCAACCGACTCTAACTTAATTGCAAATAAAGATGAAATGGCTGCCGCCACAATACCGCGAGGTGCAACCCAACTTAAAAACCACTTATCTTTTGACGATAAGTTGGTTCCTAAGCCAGAAATCCAAATGCTTAATGGACGCGCAATAAACATCGCGACTAATAGTACGCCAAGACCACCAAAACCAAGATCAAGCATCGCCCCCGAATCAAGACGAGCCGCCAATAGAATAAATAGCGCTGATATTAACAGTACCGTTAGGGTCTCTTTAAACTCGAGGATATCAGCGATGTCTACGCCACGCATATTGGCTAACCAAATCCCCATAACGGTTACGGTTAACAGACCAGACTCTTCTTGTAAGATGTTAGAACCGACAAAAATACCCAGCATGATGGTGAGCACGGCAGTATTACGCAAATAATGTGGAAACACGTTTTTACGGATTGCGATACCGGTCAAAAAACCGGCCGCGGCGCCTAAGCCAAATCCGAGCAGTAAGGTTAGCCCTAACGCATTCAACACATGAGTGGTTGGATCGGCGGCGGCGGCAATATACTCAAAAACAAGTACCGCTAATAACGCACCGATGGGATCAATAACAATACCTTCCCAACGTAAAATACTGGCCAAATTTGATTTGGGTTTGACAGTACGCAACATTGGTACAATAACGGTTGGACCCGTTACCACTACTAATGCGCCGAATAACATGGCGATAGCCCAATCAAAACCGAGAAGGTAATGGGCGGCGGGCGCAATACACGCCCAAGTAATAAAAGCGCCGATCGTGACTAGATGTGTCACCATGCGGCCATGCTCTTTAATTTCTTTAAAATTAAGTGTTAGTGCCCCTTCAAACAGGATGACCGCAACACCTAAAGAAATAATAGGAAACAATAAATCGCCGAAAATTTCATCTGGATCTAATACACCTAACCCTGGCCCTAACAGTAGACCACATAATAGAAGTGGTAAAATTGCTGGTAGACGTAATTTCCAACCAACCCATTGACACAAAAGCGACAGCACACCGATTAATGCCAGCATGCCTGTAATGTGTTCAACCATAATTGTTTCCTTTTGTATTGCCCTCGGCGCCATTCATTGACTCTGTCAGCAATCTGTTTCATGTTAATACATGAATGATAAATAATCGTCTCGCTTATTAACGTTCAAGTTAACAAGATTAAAAAGAACTTAGTGTATTTAATGGATCACAACAACGAGGTAGCTCCTTAATTAGAGACTTTTTTAATGACATAAAGATGACTTAATACGCATCAATATTGGGACAAATAAACTCAGCATATGACATACTAATTTGCCTAAGGGATCAAGCATTTTTTAACCTAGATTACAATTTTATAACAAGATAACGTTTTTCACATAAAATATTGTTTCTAATAAAATAATATTCTTTTTTGTGTCAAGTTAAGCTGTTTATTTATCGATAAAATTAAAAAACCTCGGACATGCCGAGGTTTTGGGTAATAAACAGAGCCGTGACTATTGTGGCACTCTCACCTTACCTTCCATCAGTACCCGCGCACTGCGACTCATGATGGCTTTTTTGACTTGCCATTGACCTTGCACTAATTCAGCCTGTGCACCAACGCGCAGAGTTCCAGATGGATGACCAAAACGTACGGACGTTCTGTCTCCCCCACCGGCAGCCAAATTAACTAGCGTCCCCGGAATGGCAGCCGCAGTGCCAATAGCCACCGCAGCGGTACCCATCATGGCATGGTGTAATTTCCCCATAGATAATGCCCTAACGACCAGGTCGATATCTGTGGTTGTCACACTTTTGCCACTTGATGACACATAGTCAGCGGCAGGGGCAACAAAGGCGACTTTCGGCGTATGTTGACGAGCGACAGCTTCGTCGATATCACTTATTAAGCCCATTTTAACCGCGCCATAAGCACGAATGGTTTCAAACATGGTTAAGGCTTTATCGTCATTGTTTATGGCGTCTTGTAGCTCGGTGCCAAGGTAGTTAATATCTGCAGCATTGATAAAAATTGTCGGAATACCGGCATTGATCATGGTGACGACAAAAGTCCCCACGCCAGGTACGTCAAGTTCATCAACCACGTTACCCGTTGGAAACATTGCACCATCACCGTCGGCAGGATCAAGAAATTCGACTTGCACTTCAGCAGCAGGAAACGTCACGCCATCGAGTTCAAAATCACCGGTTTCTTGTACTTCACCGTGGGTTATCGGTACATGAGCGATAATGGTTTTGTGAATATTGGCTTGCCAAATACGCACCACTGCGGTGCCATTGTGCGGCACGCGGCTGGGATCAATTAACCCATTACTGATGGCAAATGAACCCACCGCGGCGGTCAAATTGCCACAGTTACCGCTCCAATCGACAAACGGCTTATCAATCGAGACTTGGCCAAATAAGTAATCAACATCGTGTTCTGCTTGAGTGCTTTTAGATAAAATCACCGTTTTACTCGTACTTGAGGTCGCGCCGCCCATGCCATCAGTGTGCTTACCGTAAGGGTCGGGACTGCCAATGACTCGCAGTAACAGCGCATCACGTTCAGCCCCAGCCACTTGGGCTGCAGCAGGCAAGTCGGTTAAACTGAAAAATACCCCTTTACTGGTGCCGCCGCGCATATACGTCGCGGGAATTTTCATTTGTGGTAAATGAGTCATCAGATATTCCTGTTAAGCTTAAAATAAGCAAACCCTTATGACTGTTGTTCATTAATCGAGATAAGGGTTTGCGGTAACGACATGATTACTTCGAGCCTTCAGACGCTAGAAAATCTTGGGCAAAACGCTGCAATACACCGCCAGCTTCATAAATTGACAACTCTTCGGCAGTGTCTACACGACACTTAACAGGAATGGTCACTTGCTCAGCGTTTTTACGCGTCATGATCACCTTTAACATGGCGCCCGGCTTGCGATCACCCAAAACATCATAGGTTTCAGTACCATCAATATGATAAGTATGACGATTATGACCTGCAGTGAACTCAAGCGGTAACACGCCCATACCCACCAAGTTAGTGCGGTGAATACGCTCAAACCCTTCAGCAACAATCACTTCAACCCCAGCAAGACGCACACCTTTGGCTGCCCAGTCACGTGACGAACCCTGGCCATAATCAGCGCCAGCAATAATAATCAGTGGCTGCTTTCGCTCCATATAGGTTTCAATCGCTTCCCACATGCGTGTCACTTGGCCTTCTGGCTCAAGGCGCGCCAAGGAACCTTGTTTAACCTTGCCGTTTTCCTGCACCATCTCGTTAAACAATTTAGGATTAGCAAAGGTGGCACGTTGGGCGGTTAAGTGATCGCCACGGTGAGTGGCATAAGAATTAAAGTCAGCTTCTGGTAAGCCCATTTTGTGTAAGTAAGCCCCTGCAGCGCTGTCGAGCATAATCGCGTTTGATGGCGATAAATGATCGGTAGTGATGTTGTCGCCCAGAACGGCTAATGGACGCATACCTTTCATGGTACGCTCACCCGCCAATGCTCCATCCCAATAAGGTGGACGGCGAATATAGGTACTTTGTGGACGCCAATCATATTGCGGATTAATGTGACTGCCATATTCCACTTTAATGTCGAACATTGGCTCATACACTTTACGGAACTGTTCTGGCTTGACGCTGGCTTTGACAACCGAATCGATTTCTTCATCGGTTGGCCAAATATCTTTTAAGGTGACCGAGTGACCTTGGTTATCGATGCCTAAGATATCTTTTTCAATATCAAAGCGAATCGTACCAGCAATGGCATAGGCTATCACTAATGGCGGTGATGCCAAAAAGGCTTGCTTGGCATAGGGATGAATACGGCCGTCAAAGTTACGGTTGCCCGACAATACTGCTGTGGCGTATAAGTCGCGATCAATCACTTCTTGTTGAATAACCGGATCGAGCGCGCCGCTCATGCCGTTACAGGTGGTACATGCAAAGCCGACAATGCCAAAGCCTAAGTTTTCAAGCTCAGGTAATAAACCGGCTTCTTCTAAATACAATTGCACCGCTTTTGAGCCAGGTGCCAGTGACGATTTCACCCAAGGTTTACGAAATAGGCCACGTGCATTGGCATTACGAGCCAATAAACCAGCTGCTATCATGTTGCGTGGGTTACTGGTGTTAGTACAACTGGTAATGGCGGCAATAATGACTGCACCGTCGGGCATTTTACCCGGTTCGTTTTCAACCACGCCACTAATGCCACGCGCCGCTAATTCTGAGGTTGGCACCCGAGAATGCGGATTTGATGGCCCAGCAATATTGCGACCGACTGACGATAGGTCAAAATGCAGTACCCGCTCATATTCAACACCCGTTAAGGTGTCTGCCCATAAACCCGCTTGTTTAGCATAGGTTTCGACTAATTTAACTTGGGCGTCGTCACGACCCGTTAGGGTTAAGTAATCGATGGTTTGTCTATCGATATAAAACATTGCCGCGGTGGCGCCGTATTCTGGGGTCATGTTGGTGATGGTGGCACGATCGCCAAGGGTTAAATGGCTGGTACCTTCGCCGTAAAACTCAAGATACGATGACACTACTTTTTGCGCACGTAAGTATTCAGTTAACGCCAGTACTATATCCGTGGCAGTAATGCCAGGTTGCGGCTTACCCGTAACCTCAACCCCAATAATATCAGGCAGACGCATGTAAGATGCCCGTCCTAGCATGACGCTTTCAGCTTCTAAGCCACCTACGCCAATCGCAATAACGCCTAATGCATCCACGTGAGGCGTATGACTGTCTGTGCCCACTAAGGTGTCTGGAAACGCCACACCATCGAGTGCATGTACCACAGGCGACATACGCTCTAAATTAATTTGATGCATAATGCCGTTACCGGGTTGGATAACATCGACGTTTTTAAAGGCGGTTTTAGTCCAGTTGATAAAATGGAAGCGGTCTTCATTACGGCGATCTTCAATGGCACGGTTTTTCTCAAACGCGTCTTTTTCAAAACCGGCATGCTCTACCGCAAGTGAGTGATCGACAATTAATTGGGTCGGTACCACTGGGTTTACTTTTGAAGGGTCGCCACCTTTTTCAGCAATGGCATCACGCAGACCGGCTAAGTCAACCAATGCGGTTTGGCCTAAAATATCATGACACACCACACGGGCCGGGTACCACGGAAAGTCGAGGTCACTTTTGCGTTCAATAAGCTGCTTTAACGAATCAGTAAGCGTCTCAGGAGAACAACGACGGACTAAGTTTTCGGCAAACACCCGTGAACAATAAGGCAGTTTGGCATAAGCACCGGCCGCAATAGCATCAACGGCTTCTTCGGTATCAAAGTAGTCTAATTTTGTGCCAGGTAAAGGTTTACGATAATCAGTATTCATAACAACATCCACAGTAAATTCGGCGATCGGTGATCAATATGTGATAATTAATAGATGATCATCGAAAAAAGTCGCGTCATCATGATGATGACGCGATCATCAAATTAGCGTTGGCTGATAGGAACCACTTTACGAGGTTCGCTACCAACATAATCAGCACTTGGACGAATAATGCGGTTGTTCGAGCGCTGCTCCATCACATGTGCCGCCCACCCCGTTAAACGTGAACAGACAAAAATGGGGGTAAATAACTTGGTTGGAATGCCCATAAAATAATAAGCCGAGGCATGGAAGAAATCCGCATTACAAAATAGCTTTTTGGTGTCCCACATAAACTCTTCACAGGCGACAGAAATGTCATATAGCGACGTATCACCCTGTTCATGAGCCAGTTTTTCTGACCACGTTTTAATGATCACATTACGAGGGTCTGACTCGCTATAAATGGCATGGCCAAAGCCCATGATTTTTTCTTTGCGGGCTAACATCAACGCCATTTGCACTTTAGCATCAGCTGGCGAACTGAATTTTTGGATCATGTCCATCGCCGCTTCGTTAGCACCACCGTGCAAAGGACCACGTAATGTACCAATCGCACCGGTAACACAAGAATACATATCAGATAGTGTCGAGGCACATACTCGTGCAGTAAAGGTTGAAGCGTTAAACTCATGCTCTGCATACAAAATAAGTGACACATCCATCACCTTACGGTGCATCTCTGACGGGGTTTTACCGTGCAGTAGTTTGAGGAAATGACCGCCTAATGAGTCTTCATCGGTGGTGCAATCAATGTCTACACCGTCATGGCTATAACGATACCAATAACACATGATCGCTGGGAATGCGGCTAACAAGCGATTGGCGGCTTTATTCTGCTGAGTAAAATCGACTTCTGGCTCAAGATTACCTAAAAACGAGCAACCGGTGCGCATTACATCCATTGGGTGCGCATCAGCAGGAATGAGTTTTAATACCGCTTTAAGGGCATCGGGTAAATCACGCTGCGCTGTTAATTCGGTTTTATAAGCAGCTAATTGCGCTTGGCTAGGCAGTTCGCCGTTAAATAATAAATAAGCGACTTCTTCAAAGGTAGCGTTATCAGCCAAATCAGAAACATCGTAACCGCAATACGTCAGGCCTGAACCTGATTTACCTACAGTACATAATTTTGTTTCGCCAGCACTCTGACCGCGTAATCCTGCGCCTGATAATTTCTTGTCTACCATAATATCTTCCTTTCTATGCTGTTCGCGATTTAGCGCTGCTAAATCGCGATTGTAGGGTATTTTTTATTTTAGTCGTAAACCTGTCAAGTAAACCTGTCAATCTGTTGTGCTGGGTGGTTATTTGTTTTTACCTTCGGCAAATAGACTGTCTAATTTTTGCTCATAATCGTGGTAACCTAAATAGTCATACAAATCCATCCGCGTTTGCATAGTATCAACCACGGCTTTTTGGTCACCATCGATTAAAATTGCACTGTAAACATTTTCAGCTGCTTTGTTCATCGCACGGAACGCGCTTAATGGATATAACACCATAGATGCACCCCACTCGCCTAATTGTTGCTTATTCCATAATTCGGTTTGGCCGAACTCTGTAATATTGGCCAAAATAGGCACATCAAGTGCTTCAGCAAACGCGCGATAATGTTGTTCGGTTTTAATGGCCTCAGCAAAAATACCGTCAGCACCAGCAGCAACATAAGCTTTTGCACGTTCTATGGCGGCTTCGAGACCTTCTTGAGCAAATGAGTCAGTACGCGCCATAATGAAAAAATCTGGATCAATGCGGGCATCGACTGCCGCTTTAATCCGATCAACCATTTCTTCTACTGGCACAATTTCTTTATTAGGACGATGGCCGCAGCGCTTTTGTGCCACTTGATCTTCCATGTGCACAGCTGCTGCGCCGGCTTTTTCCATATCACGAATGGTTTTAGCAATATTAAATGCCCCGCCCCAACCGGTATCAATGTCCACCAGCAAAGGTAAGTCACAGGCAGACGTAATCCGCTGTACATCAACCAGCACATCATTTAGCGATGTCATGCCCAAATCGGGTAAACCATAAGAGGCGTTAGCCACGCCACCACCAGACAAATATATCGCTTGATGACCAATTTTTTTTGCCATCATGGCGGTATAAGCATTAATGGCACCAACAATTTGCAGTGGATTATTGTTGGCTAAGGCTTGACGAAATTTTTTACCTGCACTCATGATATTTTCCTCTTTGTAATTATGGCTGTGGGCGTAAAACGCTACACGCAAATCGCTACGATAATTTATGTTCGATACTGTTTTTAGAATACATAATATGGCGGCGCATCAGCATTTCGGCTAATTCTGCGTCACGATTGAAAATGGCCTGAACAATGTGTTTGTGTTCATCATAGGCGGTGGTCACTCTCGGACCGGCCATACTAAGTTGCACCCGGTACATGCGCACTAAATGATAAATGCCATCAAACAGCATTGAAATTAGGTGTTTATTTTTACTGCCTAAAATAATTCGATAATGAAAATCAACATCACCGGCTTCTTGATAATAAGACTCGCCCCCTTTGACCTCGTCAAAGTGGGATTGTAATAAATGGTTTAAATCGGTAATTTCGACATCGGTCATGTTCTTTGCCGCTAAACGTGCCGCCATGCCTTCAAGTGATTCACGCACTTGATACAGCTCTATCAACCCTTGTGGAGATAACGCCACAACACGAGCGCCTACGTTGGCTTTACGCTCAACAATATGACACGACTCTAAGCGGTTAATGGCTTCACGGATCACGGCTCTACTCACGGCGTACTTTGTCGACAATTCAGTTTCGCTCAATTTAGAGCCAGCCTGAATACGACCTTCGACTATATCGTCTCTAAGGGCTACGAAGGTCTTATCTGCAGAAGTAATCGGCTGGATCATATTTATACCTTGGATAATAAAAACAGACATTAAAAACAGCTATACAAAACAAGTTGTCGACAATATAGCACCTTTGTAACGTATAACAACCCTAAATGGTACTTTTTGTCGACAATTAATCTAATTAACCCTAAAGCGTTAGCCATTCCTAATTTATGATGTCACTCAATACACCTTACCTCACCCCATGCTAATATTAGCCGCCGAGGTATGACTCATCACACCATTGTGGTTCGATGCTCACTCAGCTATCTGTTACACGCTATGCTGCGTTACACTCAATGATATAAAGAGATTGATGTATCGATTAATAGAACGATAAATACAATAAGGGTCTCTTGATGAGCCAACACTTAGCTTGCCAACTTGAATTGATCCATTTGTTTGTCCATGTGGTCAATGCAGGTGGTTTCTCATCTGCTGCACAAGAGTTACAGTTGCCTATTGCCACTGTCAGCCGCAAGATAAGTAAATTGGAACAAAGCCTTAATACTCAGTTGATTATGCGCAGCACGCGAAAGCTGCGATTAACTGAAGAAGGCGGCGCGTTATTTGATCGTTACCATAATGTAGTGGCACAATTTGATCGTATTTGTGGTCAAACCATAAACGAGCCGCAAAGCACCCTACGGATATCTACGCCTGTCTCGATAACCTCGATGATATTAATTGAGGCCATCAACGACTTTTCGAAACAACATCCGCACATTCAACTGCACATCACCCAAAATAACAGCACCATTGATTTAATTGACGAAGGAGTCGACGTTGCCATTGTCGGTGGCGCACAACCAGACTCATCTTGGGTATCTACATCATTGGGGGTATTAAACTACGGCCTATATGCATCACCGGAATATGCTAAGCAACTCATTGATCTGCACCATCCGCAGCAGCTAGTTGATTATCAGTTAATTAAAGTGTGGCCGCTGTTTAACTGGACCTTAAGACATCACAGTGGTGAGCAGTATTATTACGATGGACCCGCCAAATTAACCCTAGGGGATTTACACGGCGCAATACGGGCAGCTGTCGGTGATGGCGGGATTTTATATGGCCCTGAATTATTTGCGAAACAGCAATTATTGAACGGTGAACTCGTGCATGTATTACCACAATGGGCTGGCGAGCATCGTCGCATCAGTATTTTGTATCATCAACGTCGCCAACAACCATTAAAAGTGAAGTTGTTTATTGAGTTTATGCAGCAACGTGCAGCCACTATCTTCGACTTTTTCTAACTCGATTCGATTTTTGATACTTTAAATTTGCATGCGAAGTTCAAGTTGAAGTTGAAGTTGAATATTTTGCTTCAATAGCGGGCGTTTTCCTAACCTAAGCGATTCGAATTATATTGCTATAGGTTAGCGTGATCCCATCGACTGACACACTCAGTCAATGGCATCACTGGTAACTAACAGCTGGCGACTAATAACTAGCAACTAATGCCTAGTATAAGTACACATTTAAACTACAGGCGCCATGGGCCCCCACCACTAATGCTTGTTCAATGTCAGCGGTTTTAGACGGACCAGATATAAATAATCCTAACTCACCTTGTTGCAGCGATACTTGTTTAACCGCTTGATGCATATTGGCGACAATATTATCTTTCGATATGGCAAGAATAAGGTTTTCACAAATAAACGGCGTCACTCGATGACTGGGTTGATTGACCCAAATAGCCCCATTTTCGGCCACACCAAGATCGCCTGGAATAACCGCATAATCAATATCCGCCAGATCATGAGCGGTTGCAGGCACCTGACGATTACCTTTAATCCCCTCCATCAACGAGATCACCTGCATATTTTGTGTTATCAGATCATCGACGGCCTGTTGTAGCAATACTAAGCCGCCTTCGCTGTGAAGCGTCCCTGCGACTGTCTTTAAACTTGCGCTAAATTGGCCAACAAGATCATCATTATTAGCAACTACATCAATGTCTGGCATGGCATGATTATCCAATGCCGATTTCGATAGTTCAGATAAAATACTATTTTTATTAGACATATTAACGGCTCCGATTCTTGTTATACCAGGTGGCAAAGCTTGACTCTGGCGCGACAGGTAATTCGCGATATTTCCCCCATGCACCGCTAAATGGCTTGAGTAAACTTCCCGGTAATACCCGCAATGCTAATCTTGCTGCTGACATAGAGGTATTCATTAAGGTTTCATTGCCCATAAAACGGCCAACTAACGGCATATAGCTACCTTTGCCATAAGGCAAGGTCTTGGCCTCCGCTTTTAAACGACGATGATGAGCAATAATTTTATCCAAAGGCACCATCGTTGGGCACACGTAAGTGCAACTGCCACATAACGTACATGCCCAAGGGATAGAATTGGTATCATCATGCTTGGCACCTACGGCAATACCAATAGGGCCTGGAATGGTGTAGTTATAGCTATAACCACCTGAACGGCGATATACAGGACAAGTGTTTAAGCAGCCACCGCAACGAATACATTTTAGCGACTCGGCTAAAATTTTATCCTTCATCATATCGCTGCGGCCATTATCAACAATGATCACGTGCATCTCACCGCCATCTTGTGGACCACGGTAAAACGATGAATAGGTGGTGATGGGTTGCCCTGTGGCATTTCGGGCCAGTGTCCTCAACAACACCCCTACAGAATCCATATTAGGAACCACTTTATCGATGCCCATTGAGTGCAATTGCAACTTAGGTAAGTTAGCGCCCATATCAGCGTTACCTTCGTTGGTACACACAACGATAGCACCTTGATCGGCAATGGCCATATTGACACCGGTCATGGCGGCGTCGGCAGTGAGGAATTTCTCTCTCAAATGCGCTCGAGCAGCACGGGTTAAATACAAAGGATCTGATTCACCGGCTTTAGTGCCTAACTGTTGGTGAAATAACTCACCCACTTCTTCTTTTTTCATGTGAATGGCTGGCACCACAATGTGCGATGGTGGCATATTGGCTAACTGAATAATGCGTTCACCTAAATCGGTATCAACCACTTCAATGCCATGGCGTTCTAAATACGGATTCATATGGCATTCTTCAGTTAACATCGACTTTGATTTAACCAGTTTCTTAACTTTATGTTGAGCTAAAATACCTTGGACAATTTCATTATGTTGCTGAGCATCTTTAGCCCAATGCACCTTAATACCATTGCTAAGGCACTGTTGTTCAAATTGTTCAAGGTAATCCGCTAAGTGGCTCAAGGTATGAAGTTTAAGTTGTGAGCCTAGCAGCCTTAATTGTTCCCATTCGGGTATACTGCCCGCGGCGCGATCACGTTTTTCACGTAATGCCCAAAGGGCTTTAGAATGCCAATCGACACGGGTTTCATCGCGGCAAAAAATTTCAGCTTTATGGGCATGCACCTTTGAACCGGATGCAGAATATAATTCAGTCATGGTCGCTCCTAGAGTGCATCATTAATGATTTGGGCAATGTGACGGGTTTCTATCGGTAATTTTTGGCGACGGATCATGCCATCTAAATGCAACAAGCATGAGGGATCAAACCCCACCACATATTTAGCTCCCGTTGCCGCATGGGCTTGAGCTTTATCTTTACCCATCTTAGCGGAGACCGCCCCTTCATCTACGGCAAACGTGCCACCAAAGCCACAACATTCATCGATACGCGCCGGATAGACAATCTCGAGCCCAGCAATGTTGGCCAACACAGCTTCCACTTTATTAAAGCGTTTTTTACCCATTTGTTCTGTGGGCGTCGCCAAATTAAGCATACGGATCCCATGGCAGCTCATTTGAATACTAATTTTAGCCGCCACTGAACGCTTGAAGGTTTTAATCGGCGCGATGTCATGTAAAAATTCGGTCAACTCATAAAGCTTACTGATGACAGCTTGTGCCTCTTGGCTACCATCAAATTCGTGAAAGTTTTCTTTGGCTGCCACAAGGCAACTGGCAGCAGGACATACAATGGCATCACACTCAACACCTTTAAATGCATTGAGTAATTTAAGCGTGGTATTTTTGGCTTCATCAAAACAGCCTGAGTTTGTCATCGGTTGGCCGCAACAGGTTTGCCCTGGCGGAAAAATCACTTCATGGCCTAACTTTTCCAATAATGTCAGGGTTGCGATGGCCACATCGGGCATCATTTGATTCACTAAACAAGGTATAAATAGTGCTATTTTCATAAGGCGGTGTTATCCCCAAAAGCGTCATTAAACATGAGTCAAATCACATTGAGCTATTCAGCATCATGACCAACAACTCATAATCGTAGGTACAATGTATTCCGATACCCTTATAAAATGTAGTGCTAATTTAACAAATATCGCTACAGACTTTTCCATTTTTGTAATATTGAATATCGGCGTTAAAATTAAGCCTAGTTTACGCGACACTATGACGCACTTAAATTTAGGCTTTATTGTTGATATGAATGATGATGAATCGAGAAAAAGTCATTGGTTAATTCAACAAAAATTATTAATAACAATAACGTTAATCCCAGCAGTTCACTTAACAAAATATTGATAAATAGCTAGCACCTTAGTGAGTATTTCCCTGGATGCACCGACCCATTAAATTGAGTTGCTTACAGATTTCAATATCGTTTTTATTTGACTGATCCATCGATAAAATTATGAATATTCATTCACAGCAGATACTTAATCAGAGCATATTATTTAGTCAGTGCACACCGTTTAGGCGCTATCATAATGAGACGCCTACCATGGCATATCTGGTATTGTTGCCACACATTAACTGAATCAATATCAAGGCCATTACAACATCAACAGATTAGGTAATGTTAAAGGTTCACCTTATGTAAAGGGCATCTCATATTAACTGCGACATGGTGTCGCAGTTTGGCACTATTTGATTGCCCTGCTTGGGTAGATTCAGCAGACTCAGTTGATGGGTGACGTCAGTGACATCCCCCCGATTTAAATAACTTATTTAACACTGATGTTATAACCTGTTTGATACGACACTTTGGCGTTGTTTGGTTGATGACTTTGAGTCACAATCAAATGTCTACACTATGCTTGGTGACTTTACTCTGTATTTATTTACTATGGGAATGGGGATAGATGCAAATTAAAGGTATCGTTTTTAATCTGAATAAGATTATTGGGCCTCTATTAATATAGAGGCCTTTTTTTATGGCTAACTGTCTGCAGATAATGAAGTTTGTCACTTTTATGGGGCTAAACGCGCGCTGGCGGAACAGACTAACTCATTTGCGATCCAAAGCTTGTTAGCCACTTTGCTTTACCATCTTGAACGCTACTTGGTTTGAGTGAGTTCTATCATGCTAAAGCCTATTTCTCAATATTATAGGCCGATGATTACGTCATGCAGCAAAGTGTTTATGAACAGTCAATGTCGAGGATAGCAAACTAAGTTGACCATAACCCATTTAAGCCTATGGTAAAAAACTTGTTAAAAAACTGTCTTTTATAGGATTATTTAATATTTTATTTTTGATATTGCACATTAATTCATCCTCTGCGGACATAAAATTTACGACTATTGTGAGTTTACGAAAATTAGCGTTATTAAGATTGACGTCAATCAAAGTGATTCTAGCTGAAGTTATGATATTGTTAATGGATTTACTTGTATGGGGTTTTCTAGCGAAGAAATGTATGACTTTAAAATTGAAATAAAAAAACATTTTTGCCTATAAAAAATTTAATTTATTGTGTTAAACATGGATGCATCATATGGAAGCTGGCTCTCGTAGAATACAGTTTATTTCTATACCGGTAACGTTGCTCATCATGGCGATTGTTTACTACTCATTCAACACCGGACGCGATATAGCAGTACGCTACTCACCATTAGTTGATGCTGCGATGGAGATCAAACTTGAAGCGACCACGGCTCATTTGTGGTTTGAAGAGGCGATTAGTGGTGACCCAACTATTGATATCGATGCGATATGGACTCATCTTGATCAGTCAGCATGGTATGCACAAGCAATGCTTGATGGTGGCGTAAATAATGAAAACACTTTTCTCGCACTTAACGATCCCCATTTACGACTGCAAATAGAAGACACAATTGTCGATCTTCAGCATTTCCGTCAAATTGCTCAACTACGCTGGAATGCACAATCAACATCCGGTATTGGTTCTAATATTGATCAACAGTTTGATCAAGCCTTTTTAGAATTTAATCTTGCTGTTGATCATGTTCAAACCACCTTACAGAAAATCATCATTAACGATCTGCAAACATTTAAATTCATGCAACAATTGTTGATGGCCCTGATCCTTATCGTAGGGTTGGTTATACTTGGCTTATTGCTGCGCTACAACACTAGGATAAACAACCATATACTGGCGTTACATAAGCAAGAAGAAAGTCTGCGGATTACGTTAAACTCTATCGGTGATGCTGTGATTGTGACCGATACCCATGGCACTGTAACCTACATAAACCCAGTGGCAATTAAACTCACTGGCTATACAGCTGCTCAAGCGATAGGACAACCGTTAACTGCGGTTTTCAATATTATTCATGCTCTCACATTTGAACCGGTTAATAACCCAGTAAAAAAGGTACTCGAAACCGGTTTAATCGTCGGGCTAGCTAATCACACTATGCTTATTGCCAAAGATGGCTCTGAATACCAAATTGCAGACTCAGGCGCCCCTATACGCAACCCTGCTGGTGACATTAGTGGAGTGGTACTGGTGTTTAGAGATGTCACCGAAGAACACACATTATTTTCAGAGTTAGAGTCTAGTCAGGCACTGATAAAAACATTGTTAAATACCGTCCCCGATATGATTTGGTTAAAAGATGCAAAAGGGGTTTATTTAGGCTGCAACTCCAAATTTGAACGAATGGTTGGCGCTCGAGAACATGAGATTGTGGGTAAAACGGATTATGACTTTGTAGACCATGAGCTTGCCAATTTTTTCCGCAACAATGATGACAAAGCTTTAATTGCCGGAGAAGCAACTGTCAATGAAGAGTCACTTACGTTTGCCGATGACGGTCACATTGAGCTTGTCGAAACCATAAAAACCCCGATGAGAGATAATAATGGTCACTTAATCGGCATATTAGGTGTTGCCAGAGATGTCACTAACTATAAAAAATCGTTGGCACAACTTAAAGAAAGTGAGACGAGGCTAATTGAGGCTCAAGTTTATGCACAAATAGGCTATTGGGAGTTGCTGGCAGATCAGAAAACTGCCATTTGGTCTGATCAAATGTACGCTTTATTTGGACTCGTCCAAACATCTAAAGCTGGGCCAGAAACCATATGTGAAGTCATGAATAAAAGCGACTTTCCAACCTTTATAGCATCCGTTAAAGAATGCTTCTTTAGTGGCAAAGAACACCATGTCGAATTTCGGATCATAAGACCCTGTGATGGTGAGGAACGCTGGATAGAGTGTCGAGGTAAAGTGGTCACGGATAGTGATGGAAAACCGCAAAAAATATCAGGTTTTATCCAAGATATTACTGAGAGTAAAAAAGCCGAAGAGACTTTACGCCAAAGCGAAGCGACTATCCGAAACAAGCTAAAAGCGATATTAGAACCCGATGCAGATATTGATGCATTAGCATTATCCGACATCATTGATGCAGAGGCGCTGCAATCCCTGATGGATGATTTTTATGATCTTACCGGTATGTTAGGTGCGATACTTGATATCAAAGGCAATATTTTAGTCGCCGTGGGCTGGCAAGATATCTGCACTCAATTTCACCGTTGTCATCCTGATACGCGAAAAAATTGTCTTGAGAGCGATTTGCTCCTCACACACGGTGTAGAGCATGGAACATTTAAGGAATACAACTGCAAAAACAATATGTTCGAAATGGTCACTCCTATCGTTATCGGAGACAAGCATCTCGGCAATGTTTTCATTGGCCAGTTCTTTTATCAGGATGAGGTCCCTGATGTTGAGTTATTCCGAAAGCAAGCAAACAATTATGGCTTTGATGAACAAGAATACCTTGCTGCACTCGACAGAGTCCCCCGCTTCACCCGCAATGAGGTCACTCGAGGAATGCATTTCTATGCCAAACTTGCCGATATTATTTCAACATCAAGTTTCAGTGCGATTAAACAATCAAGGTTGCTTGCTGAGCAAAAAAAAACCGAAGAAAAACTTCAATTATCCTTTAGGGTCTTTAGTGATACCCACGAAGGCATCATTATCACCGATGCCCAACAGCACATCGTTGATGTTAATCCTGCATTTAGTCAAATCACTGGTTATAGCCGTGAGGACATTATTGGCAAAACGCCAGCCATCTTGAGATCGGGTAAGCATAGTCCGCAATTTTATTCCGCGATGTGGCAAACCGTCTCGGAACATGGATACTGGCTAGGCGAAGTATGGAACAGGACAAAGCAGGGACAACTCTATGCTGAATTACTCACCATTTCATCATTAACAAATGAACACGATGAAGTGACTCACTATGTCGGGATGTTTTCTGATATTACCAGTAGCAAACAACAACAAGATCAACTTAATATGATGGCGCACTATGATGTACTCACGAAACTGCCTAATCGCGCTTTATTTGTAGATCGTTTTCAGCAATCCATTGCCCATAGTCTGCGAACAGGACACCAACTTGCGGTATGCTTCTTTGATTTAGATGATTTCAAACCGGTAAATGATAACTATGGTCATGAAGCGGGTGATCGTTTATTAATTGAAGTAGCAAACCGCATCACAGTTTGTATTAGAGAAGAAGATACAGTATCACGTCAAGGTGGCGATGAATTTGCAATATTACTTAATGATATTGAATTGGCATCACAATATGAAGCAACGATAAAGCGTATTCATCAAGCGCTGGCGCAACCTTATTTTATTGATGATGTTCAACATCATATTACCGTCTCTAGTGGTGTAACCTTATACCCGTCAGATAATGCTGATATAGATACCTTACTACGCCACGCTGATCACGCGATGTATCAATCTAAATTGGCAGGTAAGGATCGTTCCCGATTATACAGTCCAGATTCTGACCAACGTATTATCCAAAAGAACCATCTCCTAGAAGAAATTGAACAAGCTTTAGGTAATCATGAATTTCAATTGTACTATCAGCCAAAAGTTAACATGGTTAGTGGCCATGTTTTTGGGGTTGAAGCCTTAATACGTTGGATCCATCCAGGAAAAGGACTCATTCCCCCATTAGACTTCTTACCCTTTATCGATGGTACGCCATTAGAGGTTAGGATTGGCGAATGGGTTATCAATGAGGCGCTACAGCAACTTGATGATTGGAAACTGCAAGGTGTTAACCTTGAAGTCAGTGTCAATATCTCATCAAACCATCTACTCTCGCCCTCTTTTGTCGTCAATCTAGAAAAGAGTTTAGCTAAGTACCCCAGTAACAATTCTCAATATTTACAATTAGAGATATTGGAAAGTTCTGCTTTTGGCGATATCAATACCATTAATCATATTATTGAGACATGCCAAAACAGGCTAGGCGTCAGTTTTGCTTTGGATGATTTTGGTACCGGTTATTCATCGTTAACCCATTTAAGAAGTTTACCGGTGAATACAATTAAGATCGATCAACGTTTCGTTTTTGACATGTTGGATAATCCAAGTGACTACTCCATCATTGAGGGCGTCATTGCGTTAACGAAATCATTTAACCGCAATGTTATTGCTGAAGGCGTTGAAAGCACAGAACACGGTCTCATGCTACTACTAATGGGCTGTGAGCAAGCTCAAGGTTATGGGATAGCGAAACCAATGCCAGCTAAAGCTTTTTTACCATGGCTTAGCAACTATACTCCGAATAAAAACTGGCGTGTTAGTGGCAATAAGCATCGTAATAATACCGAAAACAGTTTGGCGATATTCACTATGCTTAATGCTCAGTGGAAAGAGACATTTAGAAAAAAGATAGTATCGTCTCCAGATGACCATGCACTCTGGCCTATTCTTGATGTGCAGTCTTGTCAATGTGGCAACTGGATCCGTCGAGAAAAGCAAAGGCCGTTATTTGAAACGCAATACATACAGCGACTTGAACAAGCTCATAATAATATTCATTTTATTGCTCATGCAATACAGCATCAATATCAACAGGGCAATATTGACACTGCACGTAATAGCTTAGTCAATCTCGAATTAGCGTTTGATGATATAATTAACGTACTAAGTTTGAGCTAATCAAAATTATGATTAAAATGATTCTATAACATAAAAAAGCGAACATTATGGTTCGATCTAGGCGTTACGTTATATAATGAGGGTCACAAATATTGTGGTACTCTCTTCATAAGGTTAAATGACCAAATGTATGCTTTGGATCGATAAAATCCATTATTGAGATCATTGCTATGACGACTACAGAAGTAGTTTAACGTGTCGATCTGCTCTGATATTTAACCATAGTTCCGCTGTTAAAATCCCGATGTAGTAAATTTGTCGCAAAAACGGGAAGAAAACCATACATCCCCCTAATAACAAGAGTCATTTTAAGATCTAAAGCACTAACCCACGTTTGTCCGTGCGAGTTAAAAACAATCAAAATTTATTGTCCGCAATACTAACGATTATCTGCCGTCGGCTTTTTCAGCAATTTGCGTTGTAAGGTTCTGCGGTGCATGCCGAGTTGGCGGGCGGTTTCTGATACGTTGCCGTTGTTGTTGGCGAGAACTTGTTGAATGTGTTCCCATTCGACACGTTTTGGGGTTAAAGGCTGTTCCCCAATGGCATCATAAGTGGTGGTTTCTGCCGTGACTGATAATGCATTTAATAAGGTTTGGGTGTCGACGGGTTTGGCGAGGTAATTGTCTGCGCCAAGGCGGATGGCTTCTACGGCGGTGGCGATACTGGCAAAGCCGGTGAGCAATACCATGTGTACATGGGGTAAAAGTTGTCTTAACGGTTTAATCAACGATAAACCATTATGGTCGGCCAATTTCATGTCTAGCACGATATGGGTGGGGGAAAATTGCCTTGCCATTAATAAGCTGTCGCTGGCGTGATGGCAGGTTTTACACTCAAAACCCTGCTTGCCGAGGCGGCGGGCTAAAATGGCCGATAGGGCTAAATCGTCTTCAATAATCAATAGCTTGTTCATGGTGTTCTCAATTCAACTTCTATTTACTTCTATTCGCTTCTATTCGTTTAAAATAGCGTCAACTCGCTTTTTGTTCGTTCAGCGGTAAGGTCACAATGGCTTCGGTGCCGCATTCGGGATGGGGTTTAAGGTATAATTTACCGCCTAAACGCTCAAAGCTGGTGTGACTTAATAATACCGCGATGCCCATCCCTTTAGGACTTTTTACCATGTTACTGCCTAATGTTTGTAATAAATGAGTCGCAATCCCCACACCGTAATCACGAATAGTGATACTCAACTGCTTGGGTTGTGACAAGCCAATATTTACATCTACGCGGGTTTGGTGTTGATTATCTTCGCTGGCCTGAATGCCATTTTGAATTAACGCCATTAATGCTGGTAATAAGCTCATGTCGGTCATCACTATACGTGACTCAACTTGTGGTGCTATGGATATATTCAGTTGCGCTTCTGGCATCAATAAACTTATCTGCTCGGTTAAGGTTGCCACTAACTCATCGACTCGCTGTTCTGCTAGTTTTTGCTCTCGTATCGATTCGGTCGCTAAACGTAAGTCATCTAAGGTGACTTCGCAGCGATTCAGTGCGTGCTGCATTTCGGTGATCAATTCCAGTTGTTCAGCATAGTGCTGAGTATCGACTAACTCATCGGTGAGTAAACGTAATGTGGCTAACGGCGTCGCTAGTTGGTGAGCCATTTGCGCTGATGCGGTGCCTAAGGCCAATATCTTTTCTTGGCGTAGCTGGCCTTCTCGTAAATAGCGCAGCTCGGCATTTTTTTGTCTGATCCGTTTGGCAATAAAGCCGACGGTGACGGTTAACACTAATGCCGAAATAACAAAATTAAACCACATGCCTAAATAGTGCGATCCCATGTCCATACTGTGACTTGCGGGCATAGCCTGGTTTGCTGACATAACGTGGTCCATTGGTATTTGGCTTATGTCGTGTTCCATTACCGAGCCACTATTTTGTTCGGTGATATCAACAATCATCAAGCTATAAAATATCGTCGACACTATGGTTAAGCACCAAGGAGCCCATAGGGGTAAGGTAATGGCTGAAATCGCAATCGGTAATAGCAGTAATGAGACAAAAGCATTGGTTGCTCCGCCGGTGAAATATAACCACGTCGTCCAAAACAAGCTGTCTAATAATAAGGTTAAAAACAACAAACCATTGTTGTTCATGCTGAGTCGATGAAAGCGATAGCTAAAACCCACATAACAGGCTTCAAAAATTAACACGTAAGACAAGGTTACTGGAGGTGTTGTTAAACCAAATAAGTCGGTGGCAAACAAAATAAGACCAATTTTAAGCCCCCAATTAACCAATCGCAGTAAGGCTAATTGTTGCTGGCTTGCATTAAAAGGCAGATTCGCATTTGTCATACTATTATTTATCCTAATTTTTATGATGTATTAAGCTAAAGAACCCGCTTTCAAATGTGAGTGCCTTACAACACGGTAATTATGGGGGTATTTTATCAAATATTTACCCTTACAGTGCCAATATTAACGATATTAATTCAGCGAAACAGACTCACTTTTTAGTCAAAAATAAAGTTAACAAGTAACAAAAACGCCTCGCCTAGCATTAAATATGTAGCTACAATGCATATAAATTCACGCTATAAAATCAACCAACCGCATTATAACTCATCTTTCACGGTTATTAACGCATTTGGACTTTGGCTGTGTTTGCATTTATAGGCCATTTTTCCTAAATGTAACCTTTTTAAATATCTAATAATAAAACGATAAAACCAAGGAAGTTGTTCAATGATTAACGACATTATATCGCTCGCCAACAATGTGCTGTGGGGCGAGTACCAAGTCCTCATTTATATCTTGGTATTCGCCGGAGTGTGGTTTTCATTGAAGTTAAGGTTTATTCAATTTCGCCATTTTGGCTATATGTTTAAGGTGATGAAAGGCAGTACCCAAAGTGACAAATCGGGCATTAGTTCTTATCAAGCCTTGTGTACAGGTTTGTCAGCCCGTGTCGGTACCGGTAATTTAGCCGGTGTCGCCATGGCCATATCATTAGGCGGCAGTGGCGCGGTCTTTTGGATGTGGGTTATCGCACTGCTGGGTATGGCGACCGGTTTTGCGGAAAG
The DNA here is from genome assembly GCF_002836275.1 of Shewanella sp. Actino-trap-3. Classification (NCBI taxonomy): domain Bacteria; kingdom Pseudomonadati; phylum Pseudomonadota; class Gammaproteobacteria; order Alteromonadales; family Shewanellaceae; genus Shewanella; species Shewanella sp. Actino-trap-3. The sequence goes on from NZ_PJCE01000001.1 coordinate 1,176,938, forward strand.
CATTTTAGGCCAGCTGTATAAAGTACGAGACGATCATAAAGAATACCGCGGAGGACCCGCCTATTACATCCGCGCAGGACTCAACAAACCTTGGTTAGCAGTATTATTCGCCCTGTGTTTGTTCCTCGGTTACGGCATTAGTTTTAGTGCCATGCAAGCCAACACCATTACCGACGCACTCAACCACACTTTCGAAATTTCACCCGTTTATTCTGGGGCAGTCATTACCTTCATTGCTGGCATCATTGTTATGGGAGGCCTTCGCAGCATTGCTCGGTTTGCCGAGTTCGTGGTGCCTTTTATGGGCCTGGCATTTATTTTGGCAGCGGTAACCGTCACCATCATTAATATCCATCAAGTTCCCGGAGTATTGATGGATATTATTAACTCTGCTTTTGGATTAAATGAAGCGGCGGCCGGCGCGCTCGGTACAGCCATTAAAAATGGTATTCAACGCGGTTTGTATTCTAACGAAGCCGGTGCGGGCAGTGTGCCACATGCCGCCGCAGGCGCAACGCCAGTGCCAAATCACCCGGTTGCGCAAGGTTATGTGCAAATGCTGGGGGTGTTTATTGACACTATGGTGTTGTGTAGCTGTACCGCCATTGTAATTCTACTGGCTCAAGGCAGTATTGGCAGTGAAATGGAAGGTATTCGTATCACTCAAAACGCCATGACTTATCATATGGGCATTAGCGGCGATATGTTTGTTGCCATCATTATTACTCTATTCTCTTTTACTTCTGTAGTGGCCAACTACGCCTACGCCGAAAGTAACTTACATTTATTTAAACTCGACAACATCTATGGTCGCACCGGGTACACTTTATTGTATTTGGGCATGGTGTATTGGGGAGCTAATGCCTCATTAAAAGAAGTGTGGAATATGGCCGACATGGCGCTGGGATTAATGACAGTAGTTAACATCAGTGCAATTATGCTGCTCACCCCGACCATCGTAAATTTAACCCGCGACTACCAAGTTAAGCTTAAAACCACTAATAAGCCTGAATTCAAGCTGGCCGATGTAGAGATTCAAGGTAAAACCGAAAAAGGGATTTGGTCTTAGCCATTCATTAAGGCAGTTTTTTACGATGGATTTCACTTTAGTGTCAATGTAGCGCTTAGTTTTCAAAGCGGAATTGAATAAATTAGTTCAATTCCGCTTTATCGTTTACAACTGCTCATTACAGCCGTACTAACTATAACGCCACTATCAAAATGCCACCATTACATCACTACTAGTACAACGCCAATATCACAACACCACTTATGCTTGAAGCTGTATTTTTCCCTCAATTTTGCAATTAAAATAATCTCACATGCATGCTGCATTGTTGTTTAATTGGCTTTATTGGTTTAAATATGAATAGTTCATATCACATCCATAATTAAGCATAATCAGCAACAATGGCCGTTATGGTTAAAAATAACCAAAAGATACTGGCCTTACCTCATCGAGTTAACGTAAAATAATAATCTAACTAAAGAGGGGCTAATGGCTAATATATCTAAATTTGATCGCGAAGACGTACTCAAAAAAGCAAAAAACCTGTTTTGGCAAAAGGGGTTTCTAGCCACTTCTACGCGAGAAATTCAAACTATCATGGACATGCGGCCAGGTAGCATTTATGCCGCATTCGGTAGTAAGGCTGATTTATATAATCAGACATTAATTCATTATGCACAAACGTCCGCAAGCAATTTAAATGATAAAATCGAGCAGAATGACTACGTATGGGACGGGTTGAAGCAGTATCTACGCAGCTTAATGGCTCCTTGCAGTGAAACCGTACCCAGTGAATTATGTATGTTGATGCGCACGCTTGCAGAACTTGATGAGTCACATCAAGAAACCCTTAGCATCGCTCGTGATTTATTGACTCAAGTTGAGCATCGCTTTGCCAATATCATTGAGCAAGCTCAAAACGAAGGTGATTTGCCTGCTCAATTGGATAAACATAAGCTCGCGAAAAAGCTACAAGTACATATTATCGGCTTACGCTCTTACCTAAAAGCCACCGGCGATACTGAAACAGTAAGCCAGCAACTCGAAGAGTTTTTTATTCAGATACAAAGTTAACAAAAGCGCCTAAGGCGCTTTTTAAATAACGCAACGACAAGGTTTTTCACCTATTTTACTGCCAAGATTTATTTAGCGGTAAAATTAGGCCAGCGCATCGTAAAACCTCACATCAAATTGACCAATGCCATGATAGCCAATATTGATTTTTGTCGCTAATGGCACTTTTACCACACCGCAGTATGATCCGGTAATAATCGCTTGCCCTGCACTGAGGTTAATGCCCAATTGTGCTAAGTAATTAATCAGCCAATACACAGGCATTTGTGGTAATTCACACGGATGGAACCCAGAAAACTGCTGCACCATTTGGGTCTTATACTCGCTCACCACCACATCGATATGACTGGCTTTATACGCCACAGACTTATCTATTTTAGGGCCAATATACAGGCCTTGATTACTTAGTCCATCGGCAAGTTTTTGATAAAAACTCGGTTGACTCTCACGGCTAAATCGATTCTGGATCAGCTCTAATGCCATATGCGTAGCTGAAATCATTTGATCAATTTCACTATGACTGTATTGACGATAAGCTTCAATGTCTTGCCCTAGTATAAACGCTATTTCTGGCTCTATCAGCGCTGTCGCCTGCCCGTCTGTCACTCTGGGTATAATCGCGCAATCAATACTATGACTCACCGAATCTTGCAAAATGGGTGCTACAATTAATTGATCATTGGCTTGTGGAACTAAGCATTTCCACCCCGCAATGGTGCCATTAAGATTAATCATTAATTGTTGTACAGCAATTGATTCTTCAATACTTTGAGGAAGTACCGCTAGATAGTTAGAGTCGGGATGAAGAGTATTTCGCTGAGCAAATAAATGCATAGCAAGTTTAATAAGAGCGGGGTTATCAGTCAAAATAGCATCATCAAAACAATCAAAATGCTACATTATCGTTTTTAGCGACTTGGATCGATAGATTTCGTCACCGTATAATAAAAAAATAAACCGCTGCAACATAGTCAGCGGTTTAGTTTTACATCCAATGATTTGGCTACGTTAGCCTAAATATGATGCTTAAAGTAGATTACTTGCTCATCGCTCTTAACATCCATGCGGTTTTTTCATGTATCCGCATTCGATCGGACACTAATGCTGCCGTAGACTCATCCTCAGCGGCTTGGGCTAATTTGAGCACTTGTCGCGCGGTTTTGATCACTTGCTCGTGACCTTTGGTCAGTAAATCGACCATGTCAGCTGAACTCGGTACGCCTTCGACTTCTTTAATGGAGCTTAAACGGGCAAACTCTTTATAAGTTCCTGGTGCTGCCACGTCCAAGGTGCGAATACGTTCGGCAATATCATCAACCGCTAGCGCAAGTTCAGTGTAATGCTCTTCAAACATTAAGTGCAGTTCGCGAAAGTGGATCCCGGTGACATTCCAATGGAAATTATGGGTTTGCAAATATAGCGTATAGGAATCGGCTAATAAACTTTTTAAGCCATCAGCAATTTTTAGTCGATCTTCTTTTTTTATACCAATATCGATGTCAGTCATTTTATTCCTCGTAAAGTAGAATTAATTAGTCATAACATTACAGCACTTGTATAAATGGTGATGACAAGCTAGCAAGATTAACAATAAATATATTTTATCATTAACATGTTGCTTACATTGTATCTCAGCGAGTCTTTATCGTCGTATTATGACACCAACGAAAACAGCACATGCTGTTAAAACAAATATTACACCACTAATAAAACGGGTCTCAATTCAAATAACATTTATTTAATAAATAAGTTTATTGAATGTCTACATAAATTAACGTAATAAACTCGGGTAAATTAATTGCGATTACGCTAACTCATCGTTAATGTTAGTGAGTATTCATACTAACATTACCACTTAATGGATCAACCGCTGGCCATTAAACTCTGTTAATACTTTTATATTAATAACTGTAATCAAACATTGAAGCGGATCTCATATTGATGCTCGAAGAGGAAACAACACAAAATACATATACATGACCACCACAAGATTAATCAGCAGCACAATCACACTGAGCAAGCTAAAGTGGCTCATCATTTCATAAAACTAAAAAGGTAAATATATTGCGCCGCTAAGCAGTGCAAACCATTGGGTCCAGCGCATGTTATGCCATAAACCATAGGCTTCAATAAAGCGCACCAAAGTATATGCCGCAGCGCCTAGTGCCAGTATCGTCAGGCTTGATTGCGACACTGAACCCACTGCTGAAATAAAAATACTAGGGTAATGACTAGCAGGGTTTAGGTGTAAATGAGTAACTAGCTCAATTGCCAGCGTTGACAAGTTTTGACCGACATAGACATGAAGACCAATCGCGACCAGTAACGACAATAGGCCTTTAGATGCTTCAAGTACCGCAACGGCATGGACACCTTTATTCGAGTGCTTCATTGTGTAGCGTTTCCAATTTCCGGTAAAGCAAGCCGGCTAATATTAGCTTGTAACAATGACGATGGCGATTAATATTTCCCCGACAAAAAAGCACTTCGGTTAACGTGTTTAGTCGTCAATACCCATTCATTTTTACAATAAGTAACGTAAACACCTCGTCCAACTTAAACTGTGAAGTTACTGATTTTGGGCTGATAAAAGCTCGATTTGTTGACGCTCATCATCGGTTAGTGCACCGTAATCTCTTGGGTATGGCCAGCCATAACCCCAGCGAAATTGGGTCGGTAAATAAGGTGTACCGCCAACGCGGACCCCGGCTAACATCAATAATGCCACTTCAGATTGGCCGACTTGAGCCACACAAATACGTAATGCCTTATCTGATGCCAAACGCTCATCTGATGTCCCCCCTTTCCAGTAGTCATAATCATGACGTTCGCAACAGGACAACCATAATTGTTGCTGTGCAAAAGTGCCATCAGGAAACGCACTGCAACCATCACTGGTAAACGGTACGAGTGTGTCGGCTTGTAAAGGATTGCCTAGCATCGACATACTGGCGATAAACATGGCAGCGCAAATTAAGCGGTATTTTTTCACTATTAGTATCCAGCTTTTCATTATTCACGCATTATGATGCCACAGCAACGATGACAGTAATAGAATATAAACGTTGCTTCTTGATTAAATCCTCTTTTACATCAATGGGTAACTCTATATAAGGCCAGACTAATAAGCCAGATTAATGTGCCAGATTAGCAAACCATTTTTGGTACGGTTGATACACGTCGTAAAGCCAATTAAATATAAAGGTATAGATAAAAAGAAAAGCTAACAGGCCCGCCTCCAGCATTAAGGTATCGACAAGGGTTAACCCTAAATACCACGACACTGAGGGGATTGTGATTATAAGCATTCCTCCTTCAAAGCCGCAAACATGTACTCCCCTGATAAACAGCGTTCGCGCGAGTCGTTCCGCACCAAACAAACGATCAAACCATAAGTTATAAACATAATTCCACAACACGGCAAACACCGACAGAGCGAAACTGACCAGTAACATATCAGCGCTATTTTGCTTCATCACTATCGCACTTATTGGCACAATAAAGGCCATGGCGATCAGTTCAAAAGACACGGCGTGAAACATTCTTTCTCTACTTTGCATTTATATCTCAATTGGGGGGTGACGTTTTAACTATTTTCATCCAATATAAAGATACATTAAAGTTAGTAAGTATCGGTAAAAGCGATATGTATAGTATTGAACAGCTTGAGGCCTTTGTGGCGACCGTAAAAACGGGGTCATTTTCATCTGCAGCTAGAAACCTCAATAAAGCTCAGTCGGTTGTCAGTCAGCATGTGATAAACCTTGAAATAGACTGCAATAGCGAACTATTTGATCGCAGTGGACGTTATCCTCAATTGACACCAGCAGGAAAAAAACTGCTACCCCATGCCCAAGTATTACTGAGCCAACATCAACGCCTGCGCGATTGTGCCAAAAGCCTAGATCAACAAGCAATATCTGAGCTGACAATTGGTTTAGATGAAGGCATTCCGCTGCAAAAGCTGTCCAATATTATTAATGAGCTCGAAGCTCAATTTCCAACTATCACGCTTGAGTTTTTAACTGCATCGAGCATTGATATTATCGATATGATTGACACTGAGCGGGCTGTTACCGGAATTATTTTCAGCGAGTTAACGATCCCGACTCACATCGACTTTGAATCTATCGGGTCAATTAAGTTTGATATGTATGTGGCGAGTGTTCACCCTCTAGCACAACAGATATGTGATAACTTAGCCAACTTAAAATTGCATCGTCAACTCTTGATCCGTTCGCGAAATACTAAATCCAGTAGCTTTCAGACAGCAATTAGCCCAGATGCTTGGTACGCCGACAATTACTATATTTTGCTCGAACTTGCATTGCAGGGACATGGTTGGTGTTTACTGCCCAATCATATTGCCAATAACTATGTTAATAGCGGTCAATTAGTATTATTACCGTCTGAATTTAAAGAGATTGGCTGGCAAGCTAATGTGGATGTTATACAGCACCATTGTTACAGTCACGAGCCGGTATTTAAGCAACTTAGACACTCGCTACGGCAATTGCTGACGCCATAATTTACGTTGATAATAACTATTCTCCATGTCATATATCGAAACGGCTTTGGCAAACGAACCTTGCTGAACAACATGTAAAAACATTCCCAATTGAGCGGTGACAAACACGGCCTATCCCAACCCATTTATGATTAACATCAAAAAAAGCGCTACTGACTCAGCCTTAGACGTTGTAGCAAAGAGTACACGGAGGCTAGTGATTATAGTGGGGTTAACTATTATTTTTTAAAAAAATACAACAACTCAAACAGCAGACTTTATACTTTGTTTCACACCTAGTTTTTATACCGTTTACAGCTTGTAAAAGATACTTGCTCTATATTGAGAATTATCAATTGTTGAGATATCATCCGCTGTACACTTTGGTTAACATCTTGTATTGACGATATATAGTTAATTAACCGCACAAAAATAAACAATCCAATAACGATTATTCAAAGCCATTGAACCTTAGGTGATTTCGGCATAAACTCTGATTATGTTGCCTGTAACATAGTTGATTAACACCACAAATAAACCTTGAATAACGGTTGTGGTAAAGCTTGTTCTACGAAGCGTTATTTCACTTATATTACAGCATCAAATTCGTGATATTGTAACCTATCGTATGCTAAATCATACGATACAGTTGATAGCGCTGATGCTGATAAATAGCCCGAGGAACCGATTTATGCTGATTGAACATGACATTACTGACGTTTGTGTTGGAATGTATGTGGTCGAAATCACCGAGCCCAAAGATACGTTTTCGCTAACTAAACCTGGTGTGCTTAACAATGCACGAGTTATCGAAGCACTAAAGCGAAAATCGGTCACTAAACTACTCATTGATACCAGTAAAACTGAAGTTATTGTCAAAGAAGTCGAGCAAAAAATCAATGTGCTCAAGCCTCAACCGCCTCGTAAAGTCACGCCTGCACGCACCGATGTGAAAGCAAATTTCTTTAATCAAGAATTAGTTAAAGCTCGCCAAGTATTTAATGAATCAAAAAACATTCAAAAAAAGTTATTCCATAATGCCCAACACGGTTTGCCGTTAGAAATGGACCCGGTGCAGAAAATAACCTCCGAATCGACAGATTTGATTTTCAATAATCCCAATGCATTATCGTGTGTGATTAACATCCGCAATAAAGATGAATATTTACTTGAACATTCGGTGTCAGTATCGGTATTGATGACTATGTTTTCTGTATATAAAAAAATCGACAAAGATATTGTTAATCAATTAGCAGTCGGTGCATTTTTACATGATGTGGGTAAAATTATGATCCCCGATCGCATTTTAAATAAGCCTGATAAACTGACAGATGAAGAGTTTCATATTATGAAAACTCACGCCAGTTATTCAATTGAAATCATGAAAAACACCCCAGGCATTAGCCCGCTAAGTTTAGAGGTGGCAACTTTACACCATGAAAAACTTAACGGACAAGGTTACCCATTTGGTGTGCCAGCAGAAAAAATTACCCTATACGGACGGATGATCAGTATTTGCGATATTTTCGATGCTCTCACCTCCAATCGTTGCTACAAACAAGGTTATGCACAAGTCAAATCCTTTAGTATTTTGCGGGCATTGGCTGAAAAAAATGAATTAGATAAAGACCTAGTCGATCAATTTATACGTTGTATGGGGGTTTACCCTGTCGGCTCAGTGGTTCAACTTGAGTCGAATAGACTTGCTATTGTTGAAAGTCATAATCCTAAAGACCCAATCCGCCCGCTTGTGAAACCGTTTTATCATTTAAAACCGGATCATTTCGAAGTCGGGCAAAAGATTGATTTGGCAACAGTGACTGACGACTTAATCGTAAAATGTGTTCGCGCCGATGATTTTAACCTAAACATGGAACAAATTATTCAATATTTAGCCCACGAAGGCTAGCCAGTAAACGTTGCAGGCTTTACCTGTCGCAGTTAATTGAACTATGGGGTTTATTAACGCTCTCTTGTACTTCAAGCTCATCAATCACGAAGTGCGCTTTACCATCAGTGTGAAACTACCAATGCTCACGATGTACCTGGGCAAAAGGTTTGGCTAGAAAACGGCTATTGGGTAAATTGTGCACCACAAACTGCGACCAAATTCAGTGTATACATTGCATCCTTACGCTGCAGCATTACCTTTACAAATCACGGTATGCTCACAAGCCATTGAAGATAAATCAACCCAAACCACTGATGCCGCCGAACATCACTAAAGCTTTAGTCTATTTTGCCTAAAGAGGCATACTTACACATTTTTAAGCAATAACGGGGGTTTCAAGACAGTTGTCGCCTAAAGGTTTAATAAGCCAATAACACAGCAATGCACAGACAATATATAAGGCTAAAGCTGATGCTAAATATAAAATGAATAGATCAATTCATTGGTTAGATGTAACCACGTCGGAGTGCGGATTATATGGGCATTGACGTAACCTGTCGGGGTTAATAATCCACTCCATGACACTAAAACACACACCAACCACCATAATTGCTAACGGGCAGTTAACGACAAATAAGGGCTTAAATCCGGTGAATAATAGTAACCATAATTCAATAATGAGCTCACTAACAGGCAGCTTAAATATCGATGTAGATGGGTGGTTAATGCGCGCCAAATAACGTCACTTGTAACAAACTCATGCCTGCGAAAAATAAAACAAATAGAACACACTCAATGACAGGTTTTCGATATGGTGACTTTCCGATGGCGCCATATACTTTAAGGCGCAGCGTAATATCACTAGTAGCACGACCAAAGATAATAAATCGTACCAATGGCAGCTTATTCGCTCAAGCCACTGTTGCCACTTACCCCCCCCCTTGGTTTACTGGTTAAAAAGTGTTTGAATGGGACTGCCAATAACATAAAAAGATGAAACACCAGCGCCAAAAAGTTAACGAATCAACGTCTGTTCAGCTTTCATCTCTTCTCTAGTTCTTAAAAACGGTATGAGTATTAAAGGTAATATAACAATTACTGATTCTATAAAGAACATATTGGCATAGCCCATATGTTCTGAGACAATCCCTTGCCAATAGTTAGATACCATAATGGCTAGGTTTCCAAAGGCCATATAAACTGTAAATTGGGTTGCCGCTACCATAGGATTGGTTGCCCCCATAAAATAAGCTGTCGATACTGCAAAGCCCATACCAAAGAGAAAGCCATGCGCTGTAGCAATGGTGTAAAACTCATAAGTATGAATATCTTCTAAGCCAGCCATATATATTCTCGTGCCTAAATATAGTCCGGGAAATATCAGTAGGAAATAGAAAGTAAACAACATCTTTCGCAAGCCACAGATATCAGCCAAATATCCGCCGATGACACACCCAATGCCCGCAAAAATGGTATTGAGTAATGTTACCTGAGAAATTTCATTATTGCTAAAGCCCAGATCGACTTGAATAGTCTGCAAGGAAGCATAAGCCAAAGCCATGGTGCCAGTAGGAAGAAAAGCAAACAATAAGGCTAGGATCGGTATTCTACCCGAAAGCCAAAAACTATCGAAGACGGCTTTAATGAAGTAGATAAAACTAACGTATAATTCATGGAGAACTGATTTTTCTGTGACTATTTTTGCTTTTTGTATATGTAGATCTTTTACAAAAAATAAAATAAACAATAAATTCAGAAATAATAGTACGCTAATGACCATAAGAGCAACATCATTATGGTACAGGCAACAATCCATGCTTTTCTACCGCCATAATGGGTGAACTTGATAATATCGACAAATGGGGCAACCGCCCATTTAAAGGTCCAAGGAAGAAAGAGTGCCGCGGTGAAAATCCCAATTACGTCGAGACCTAAACCAGACTGACGCATAATAGAGACGAGTGCAATACTGGTAAATCCAAATGGGATACCCTCAGAAATATACATCATACCAAAGGAAAACAATCGGCCTTTGGTCGTATTAAATAGATTACCTTGCATAAACATCCTAATTATTTTAATTAAATATATGATGCTGGTGCGAACGTAACACAAACGTCGGTGATATTTAGGTGTGTATATCAATCAATGACTTGTGATGTTTTAATGATTGAAAAATTACTAATAATCAATGTTATGAATACATATTGTAGTCTATTAAATGGCTAATTTTTCTAAAACACAGTGCTTCATTAATGGGTTAAGCCAAAACCGGTGCAGTAACACTTGTTAAACGCGTTGGCAGTACGCTAGATTTGAACATTCAGTTTCACATGCTGTTTTAGAAGGTGCGCGGAGCGGAGATAAGCTAGGTAACACCAAAATTACGCGCATTAAAGCGCCTACCCATAATGATATAGTCAATCAAATGCACACCATCAGTTGTCGCGTGAGCGGTATGTGTAAAAAGTAGGGTTATTTACCCAAAAGATGGAGAACACTTACCTAAACTTTGCAAAAGATGATGACGACGGCCTGTTAGCGTTTACAGGGGGAAAACAGCCCAACTTACCATCTCAATAAAATATTGATTCCGACAATCAGACAAACCCCAGCTAACAGCAATCAATAAACGTGGTTAGCCTAACCATTGCTTAAACTGATCCCAAATACCTAATGACGTATCAGAAAATAAATCGATACCTAATGCTGACTTGATAATATAAAGCACCAGCAAACCAAGTAGCATCGAGGCAAATATAACCGTAAAAACTAACATTACCATGATCGCTAACGAGGCATTTTTTTCACGACGTGTGTAAGCACGTTTATTTCGTCCCAGTAGAAATACATAATAAAAACGCCACTTTATAAACGGAAATTTAAATGTTCCCCGATTATCAATAAAGTGGCTGCCCCATGTATTTGGACCTAACGCGCCTTTAATACCCTCAAGTTGTTCATCAGTATAAGATTGAACCAGTTGTGCTGGTAACCTCCCAAGTAACTTAGCGATTAAAGGATCTTGTCTAATATCCTTTTTATTGGGAGCCAGAGGGTCATCTTGCTTACTCGCTTGCCACTGTGTCATACATGAGTCTCATATTGTTGCGATAGACTTAACCATAATCCCATTAACTGTAAATGATGCGTTATTATAATTAGTATAGTTATCAATGCCATTGACCTACGGCAGACCGCTAAGTCGAGAAAGCGTTGACCATCACCAGTAAAATACATAAAGATGATCCCTGTGCCCTATCAACTCTCGTCATTCATTTTCCTTAACATTATGTCTAAACCCAGGCGGTGTAATTGATACAATATTGTCCACGGTACATTCAAGCTTAACGAGTTAATCACAGAGTAAAAAATATTATAATATTTCTGTATTAGGTGCCATTAAGCATTTTCTGTTTGTGCTACTTTATTGTATGAATATTTAATATTAAGCAGCGAAGATCAATGAATACACTAACCCTCGAATACATCAACAGTATATTGCCGCCAAGGCCAGATGACAGTCATAAGATGACCTTTGGCCAGGTGCTGAATATTGCCGGTTCGATACATTATCGAGGGGCGGCATATCTTTCTAGTTTATCCGCGCTGCGGGTTGGTGCAGGTTACGTCACATTAGCCAGTAGCCCATCGGTCTGTGACAGTGTGAGCGCGCAAACCCCAAATGTAGTTACCTTGCCGCTACCATCTCGTCAAGCACAGCAAGATATTGATATAAAAGATATAAATACACAATCCATAGCCCCCCAAGCTGTTTTACAACTTCGGGGTAAACTCGCACAAGCCAGTGTAATTTCCATAGGCAGTGGATTGAGCATTAGCCAAAGTACAGATCAATTGAACCATTACCCTAACCCTATAAATGGCTTAATAGTCCCTGATGGTAATAGTGAATTTTTTTATGCACTGCTAACAGAAATCCAAGCGAATACTCATCCGGTGATATTCGATGCAGATGCACTGAACTTTATGAGTCGTTTACTTCACCACCCTACAAGCACCGTGCAAAAACCGATTAGTTTGACCAAAAATAGCATTATTACCCCACATCCAAAAGAACTCTCACGGTTATTAAATGTAGATGTCAACATGATTCAAGCGCAACGGGTTCATTTTGCTAGCTTAGCGGCTAAACAATTAAATACGCTCGTGGTGCTTAAAGGTAAGCACACCGTCATAAGCGATGGGGAGCACGTTTTCATTAATCCTACTGGCAACAGCGCGCTAGCCAAAGCCGGTACTGGAGATGTCTTGACCGGTATGATCGCAGGATTTTGCGCCCAAGGCGTCAGCCCACTTAACGCTGCGTGCCTAGGGGTATATTTGCATGGTTTAGCAGGCGAGTTAGCCGCAAATGAATTAAGCCAATATGGGGTGCTTGCCAGTGATCTACTCGAGTACATACCTAAAGCCATCTTGCGAGTATTAAATGCCGATAATTAAGGTTAATACGCCAATAACACAATGGTTGTGTGTCTTAACAATAGCGAGCATTTGTGGGATGGGGAGTAAGCCGCAATTTACCCTGTTAACGTGACTCTGGGGTTGAATATAAAACGCTGATGCTAATCAACGCAATCGCAGTCAAATTAGGTTATTGATTGGTGGAAGGTTTATACGTATTAACCCGTTTTAATTAATTACTAACCTACATATGTACTTGTTACCTTGCTGCAACCTCCGGATTAAGAGTCGCTTTATCTAAAATATTAGGATGATGAGCGAAAGACAGCAACCCTAGTCAGCAACACTAGCCAGCAACCATGCCATCCATTTTTTAATCAATATCATAGCCTCTTTCAGCATTTATTGCGTGACTCAATCCTTACAGAAAGATCCTAAAATACGAATAGCACTGTGGATCGACTAGTGTTTTTTGCTAACACACCGACAGATAATCGACTTGTACCTATGATTTAAATCGACTAAGTTGCTGTTTGAGCCTATAGACTTCATGCTCCAATTGTTCTCTTTCATCGAGTAATTGCAAAATTAAGCCAATGCCCCCCCAATCCAGTGCAAGATCACGTTGAATTCGAGTGGCTTTTTTAACTTGATGTAAATTTTCCACGCTAAATTGCCATTGTTCTATCACCTCGCCCTGCAGTGGAATGGCTATACTATGCTCTACGAGCTCAAGTAATAATGTCGAGCTAATATCGCTGCATTCACACAGTTCATCGCTACTCAACCAACAATCTTGTTCGTTTATATTAATCTGCAGCATGGTTATTTACTCCAACTGGCACGAGGGTCGAATGTATTTTTTTCGGCTAGTTCAGTCCACAATGGCTTGCTTGTCTCATCTGGTGATGTCGGTACCACAATTTTAAGCACCGCAAATAAATCGCCCTGCACTTTTTTACTGAGTAAACCTTTGCCTTTTATGCGTAATCGCTGTCCTGACTGACTATTGGCGGGGATACTGAGTTGAATATTACCCGTTAACGTGGGCAATTTAAGCTTGGTACCCAACACGGCTTCCCAAGGTGCAATAGGCACAACAATGCTCAAGTTTCGACCATCAACATCAAATAAAGGATGCGGCGCAAAACGAATTTGTAAATACAAATCGCCATTATCGGCCTTGGTCGGTCCCGGTCCACCTTGGCCTTTAAGGCGAATACGTTCGCCATTAATAACCCCGGCTGGAATTTTAACTTTTAGAGATTTGGGCTGATCAACGACATGACCTTGGGGATCACGTTGCTGTAAGGTAAACGCTACCGGCTTAAGAGTGTCAACCAAGGTTTCTTCAAGGAACATCGGGAACTCAATTTCGATATCTTGGCCTTTTGGCTGCTGAGCTTGGCGACTTCTTTGTTGCCCGCCATGCTCAAAGCCTGAATGCCTTCCACCAAACATTGAATTAAAAAAGTCCGCAAATTCTTGATCAGTTTGTGGATCACTTTGCTGTTGGCCCCAATCTTGACCTGCACCATTTGCACCACCTTGATTGGCATAGCGATGTTGGGTTCTATTTAGGTGATGATGGCGCAACTCGTCATATTCGGCACGCTTTTTAGTATTGTGTAATACCTCATAGGCTTCACTAATTTCTTTGAATTTTGCTTCTGCTTCAGGATGTTTGCTCACATCAGGATGGTACTGCACCGCGAGTTTTTTATACGCTTTTTTTATTACTTTATCATCCGCATCAGGTTCTACCCCTAATACAGTGTAATAGTCTTTAAAATTCATTTTATCCCCTAACAAAAAACAAGTTTGCAACGGATCATCAGACGGCTTGGAACTAATCAACATTAACAAGTTTAGGCCCAGGGAGAAAGAACACGCTTGATCTTGATCAACTCTATTACAATATCTCTAGTTTAGTTAATAAGCATCAAATGATGACAAAAATAACCGTTAAATGAAAAGATATTGCATATTAAAGATCATATACAACTGATTTTATTGATAATAAATTACCGCATACCTCGGTATCAATAATCCAAGTGTTCACGTTTAATATCAAGCTTATTCAGTCAAAACCAAAACAGTACTCTCGTTCTATTATGTGGGACTAAGAGGGCCATTAATAAACGCCTCCACGCTGAAGAAAAGTATGGGTAGATGCCATCAATAACATCAGACTCGGGATAATATATTTTGCACAAGGAGTGAATTATAAACTCATTACACAGTTTAAAATATCACCACAAGTGTATTGTAGGAATGATTAACACAAAGGTCTCCAGACTTGAGATAGATATTCAAATAATGAGAGGCTCGTGACATGGCATCAGATAAACAACAACCGAAAGCAACACAGGGTGCCGAATTTGTCCAACGCAGGGTCTTAATCAGTCTAGCCATCGGCGCCATGGAACGAGAACTGCTATTACAGTTTTTGGTAGAAGCCGTGATGCTGACTTCTCTGGGCGGAATGGTTGGCATAATACTGGCGCTACTGGGCTCAGTTGCGCTGGCCGATTTGATGCAAATTCCTTTTGTCTTCAATCTGGACATAATAGTTGTCTCTTTTCTGTTTTCTGCAGCAGTCGGCGTCATCTTTGGTTACTTCCCTGCCCTTAAGGCCGCGCAACTAGACCCGATAGAAACCATGCGTCATGAATAGACTGGTTGATGATCGCTGCTTTTTATCAACGAGAGGAACAAAGGCTTTATATTGTTTTTGTGGACTTATTTGATAGATGTCCTCCATGCTTGAAGCGTCCATTTTAGGTATCATGCATTGCTTATCTGCATCTTTTTTTATGTCTACTATAGCAACTGGTATGGATACCCCCCCATCTAATAACAAATAATTCCCGTTTCGGTAATATGAGACCCAGGCTTTAGCTGCAACTAAAGCTTTTTTTGTCGTAGTTCGATTGAGTGCAGGCAGCTCTACTGAGAAACCGATACCAACAACAAACGCGACAAAGGACGGCAAGCATTACCCTCGAATAGTCTACTGGGTCTTGTTAAATTTTGTTGCCTCCACTGTATATGGGTTAATAAAAAATGCTTTGGCCGCATTATGAGGTTAAAAGTGGAAGAATAGTGGGCAGGTGACCTCGAATCGTGGCAATGTCCTGCTTAACTATGTCTTTGTCTATTTCTAGGGTAATAAGCTTAGCGACGTTGTCGCTCATTACCTTGCGTAAGTTGCCAAGGAACTGAGGTTCAGCAACCACGATCAATTGGCTAAATTTTTGCGCATTATATTCAGCCTCAAGGTATCTACATATATCTCTAGCAAATTCTACCGCCTCATACTCTTTGGGCTCTGTTTTACCTCCCACAGCATGGTGACTAAACGTTGCACCACCAGCCTGACGTCCTGGTAGATCAGAGGTTAGCTTCTGTTCATGTTGTCTTGATTCGGGGTGGATCATGCTCTTAATCTCATTTAATGCGGATTTTGCTGTTTCGGCGTTAAATAGACGTGCATGAGCGCTATCGGCGACTAAAATCCAACTGCTCATTATTTATCTCCCAATAAGTTCATCATTAAGTTCATCATTAATAGATTGTCTTATTAAAAATAAGACAATCGAGTCACTTAATTATAGACAATATTTTTGTTAATTCTTTGGAATCGATTGCTGTTAGCTTGTTTCTTTGAATTAACGTCTTTCTCAGCAGTGAAGTTTGCTGGTGCACATTTTGCGTTTTTTTCAAAGACCACTACTGTGCACTAAATCCGTTGCAGCACTTGTTCGCTATCCTTTTACGGTAGAACTCCATCTTAAAACCCTGCTGTTCAGTTTCTGATACCGTACCAATACACTGATATTATTTGTCTCAATTAACTTGTAGATTAACGTGTAGGTATATTTATGTGAAAAATCGTGTTTACGGTTCTCCAATACCTCCGCATTATCGGGTTATCATCACAATACGTTAGTTTACATAAATGGGAGATCTATCAAGATTATCATGTCATATATGAACAATTTACTTATCACCGCATAAACATAGAGTTCATTCACCAAGATGGTTGCCAGTAAGAAATTCACCCATTTTTGGCGATGTTCATAGTTAATATAGAGGTGTAATTCTCCTGTCATATTATCAGGCCCCACAGAAATGCTTAAGTACAATACACCAACAGAGTGATAGTATTGTGTGTCATTTAAACTGACTATCGTTTATCTTGGTCTAACGATTATTTGTTACTTACAAGCAAATCAAGGTAACTAAAGACGAGACCAACAGTTAAATATTCAGCAAAAATTATGGCTGCTCATATTTTAGCTTTACTCGTATAATATCTAAATCGATATAAACAAAAGCTCCAGTAATCACCAACTAGCAGGCCTATTAATGTCAGCCGAACTACTCGAAATTAAAAGCTTTATCGCTCAGTACGCCCCTTTTGACCAACTTCCAGAACAAGCCATCATTGAAGTTGCACAAAGTGTTGAGATTTCTTATTACCGTACCGATAGCATGATTGTTAACTTTAACGACAATATTACCGAACTGTATATGATCCGCAGTGGCGTCGTTGAGTTATATCGCCGTAAAGGTGAACTGTACAATCGTCTAGATCAGGGACAGTTATTTGGCCAAATGGGCTTACTCACCAATAATAAAGTACGTTTCCCAGCCAAAGCGGTAAAAGATACCTTGGTATACTGTATTCCAGAATTGGTATTCACTAACTTATGCGAGCTTTATGACGATTTCGCTGATTTTGTTGAAGTGGAAGATACTACCCGTTTAAAACAGGCGGTAAAAGGTAAAACCGATGATGCTAATGCACTGACCACTTCCAAAGTGAAAACATTATTGACGAGAGGAGCAGTCGTTATTTCCTGTAATAGCACTATTCAAGCGGCAGCTAAGCTAATGGCCGAAGAAAATGTTTCTGCTGCATTGATTAATGATCCTGATGCAGAGGATGAGAATGAGGAGGGCAGCAGTTTTGTTGGCATTATTACCGAACATGATCTCTGCGCTAACGTCATTGCAGCTGGGGTAAATGTTGATAATCCGATTTCACAAGTCATGTCGACCAATTTGATTTCACTGGATCATAACGCTTATATTTTTGAAGCAATGCTGCTCATGCTGCGTTATAACATTCATCATCTACCTATTCTAAAAAATAAAAAGCCCATTGGCCTGATTGAAGTTGCAGATATTATCCGTTACGAATCGCAAAATAGTTTGTTATTTGTGAGCAGTATCTTTCAGCAGAAAAGTAGCGAGGATTTAGTGCTGCTTTCTGCACAGTTAAAAAACTGTTTTGTGCGCATGGTTAACGAAGATGCTAATTCACATATGGTCGGGCGGGCAATGTCTGAAATCGGTCGCAACTTTAAACAGCGTTTATTAGAACTTGCCGAAGAGATGTTCGGCCCCCCGCCGGTTCCCTACTGCTTTTTAGCATTGGGCTCGATGGCTCGAGATGAGCAACTGATGGTAACCGATCAAGATAATGCCATAATCCTTGATAATAGCTATCAAGTCGCGTTGCATGGTGCCTATTTTGAAAAGCTAGCCAATTTTGTTTGTGATGGTTTAGCTGCCTGCGGTTACAGTTACTGCACTGGTGATATTATGGCAAGTAACCCTGAGTTTCGCAAAACACGATCTCAGTGGGAAGATTGTTTCGGTGATTGGATAGATAATCCAAACCCTCAAGCTTTATTGAACTGCTCTATTTTCTTTGATCTTACGGGTGTCTATGGCCGAGTAAAATGGGCTGAGCAATTAAATGCATTTATCCTGCGCAAGACCAAGAAAAACAACCGATTTTTAGCCTGTTTGGCGCACAATGCCCTTAATCGTAAACCCCCTCTGGGATTTTTTAAAGATTTTGTGATGGAAAAAGATGGCCGCCATAATAACGCTATTAATTTAAAACGTCGTGGTACTGCACCATTGGCGGATCTGATCCGAGTGCATGCCTTGGCGATCGGCTCACAATCGCAAAACTCATTTCAACGCTTGGATGATATTATCGAAGCAGGTATTTTGCCTAAATCAAAGGGCGAAGATTTACAACATGCAATGGAGCTTATCTCTCTGGTACGTTTGCGTCATCAGTCATCCGATATAGAGTCTGGGATCGAGCCTGATAATAATATTGAACCGGAAAGTATGTCTGATTTTGAAAGACGCAATCTTAAAGATGCTTTTTTAGTATTAAGCAATGCACAAAACTTTTTAAAATATCGTTATACTTCAAACAAACTTTAAAGGTTAACTCATGAACAATTTCAGTAATCAGGAGATTTTAAACTGGGCGGCCTTGCTAAAATTAAAAGCCAAAAACAGTAAAGATCCACGCTTGGTTGATTTTTATAATACCGGAACCTATAGCAATGAAACGCCATTAAATGATATTGATTTTGTCGCGCTTGATTTTGAAACGACAGGCTTAGATTCACAGCAAAACAGCATCATTAGTATTGGTTTGGTACCCTTTAATTTACAGCGCATTTTTTGCCGCAAAGCAAAAGAATGGTATCTCAATCCACAGGATAAATTACAAGAAAACTCAATTATTATTCATGGTATCACCCACTCGGATTTACAAGATGCACCTGATCTGTTGCGTATTTTAGAGCAGCTTTTAGCTGAACTGGCAGGAAAAGTGGTGGTGGTACATTATCGGCATATTGAGCGTGATTTTCTTGATCACACTTTACGCTTGTTGATAAATGAAGGTATTATCTTTCCGGTTATCGATACCATGCAGATTGAGGCTAATTTGCAAAGGGTTAATACGTCGGGCTTGCTTAATTTCTTTAAAAGAAAACGCCCAGAGTCCATTCGTCTTGCTAATAGTCGTGATCGCTACAACTTACCCGCTTACGCGCCTCACGATGCTTTAACCGATGCAATTGCCACCGCAGAATTACTGCAGGCTCAAATTAAATATCATTTTAGTCCCGACACTGCGATTAAAAAATTGTGGTTATAACGTCTCGGTGATGAGAGCACAATACTAGACAAAAAAAAGCCGATGATTCAATCATCGGCTTTTTTGTAGCAAGTAAAAACTAGCTTTTATTATGCTTTTCGGTACGCATGCCCATTAACAAACTGACACACATTACCAATAAAATAATGGTAAAGGGTAGCGCCGTCGAAATGGCACCCGCTTGTAATGCCTCAATCGCCTCAGTACCACCAACCCACAATAGCACAGCGGCAATAGCACCTTCGATTGATGCCCAAAAAATACGTTGTGGAACCGGCGCATCAATTTTACCACCAGCAGTAATACTGTCTATTACCAACGACCCGGAATCGGAAGAGGTAATAAAGAAAACCAGTACCAGTAGCACAGCTATCATTGATAAAATATTACCTAATGGCAGCGCATCAAACATCTGGAACATCGCAAGCGGAACGTCCGTTAACCCTTCACTGCCTAATATGCCGACTTCATTGACAACTTGGTCAATAGCGACACCACCAAAGACAGACATCCATAAGATAGTCACTGATGTTGGTATAATCAATACTGCGGTAAGAAATTCACGTACCGTACGGCCGCGCGAAATACGAGCAATAAACATACCCACAAATGGAGACCATGAAATCCACCATGCCCAATAGAAGACGGTCCAGCCGTGCATCCAAGCTTCATCTTCACGACCTACTGGATTACTCAAGGGGATAATATTCTTAACATAACCCATTATGGTTGTGGGAATAGTACCCATAGAAACTGCAGCGGTCACAAGCGCAACAAAAATAACTAAAACAGCAGCAAGTAACATATTAACGTTACTGATTACTTTAACACCACCTTCAAGGCCGCGTACCACAGAGACAATCGCCAGCATAGTCACTACGACAATAATAATGATTTGCAAGGAGAGGTCACCGTCAATGCCAAACACGTGCTGGAAACCACCCGCAGCTTGTTGGGCACCTAAACCAAGTGATGTTGCCAGACCAAATAATGTGGCTATCACAGCTACAATATCAATGACATGTCCGGGCCAACCCCAGGTGCGGTCGCCTAATATCGGGTAAAAAGCAGACCGTATGGAAAGCGGTAGGCCTTTGTTGTAAGCAAAGAAAGATAACGATAAGGCGACTACGCCATAAACCGCCCAAGGGTGTAATCCCCAGTGGAACATAGTAGCACCCAGTGCAAGCTCTGCTGCTGCCGGGGTATTGGCGACGACATTGAGTGGTGTTTCATACCAGCCTGTGTAATACGCTACAGGCTCAGCAACCCCCCAAAACATCAAACCAATGCCCATACCTGCAGCAAAAAGCATCGCTATCCAGGAAAGTCTTGAATGATCGGCTTTTGCGCCGTCACCACCTAGGCGAATTTTACCAAAAGGTGAGACAATTAATCCCAGACAGAAGATCACAAAAATATTCATAGACCACATAAAGAGGCCGTCAAATGCACCTATAATCTGCCATTTTATACCGTCTAAAAATTCTTTTGATGTTGCTGGGTCGATAATTAAAATAGCAATTAAAAAAATAGCGATTAAGCCTGCACTCGTTCCAAATACAGGGTTATGTATATCAAAACCCCATTTTTGAATGTTATCTTGCCCGACAGTATAATCGGTATTATCTATACTGTATTTATCCTGATTTTTCTTCATAAATCCTCGATTAGAGCGGCCTTGCGCTTTTAATTTAGCTTTCGATTTAACAGTCGATTGAATATTGTGGACGGATGTTAACAAAATCAGGTGCTAATTTCAGGCTTATTTCAAAATAAAAAATAAACAGGCATCTATATTTCTTATCATTATAAGTGAAGAAAGGGAGCCAAATTAAATTAACCAATCGCTCATATTCACCCATTGCGTCGACAGCAAACAATGCCAGCCAGAGTTTTAACCCTGAATGTCTGGCTAATAAAATTATCCTTCAAAGCATTAAAGGCATTGGTAATATCACCGCGGTATCCATCATGAGTAACTTGTCAGCATTAGGTTAAATCAATAATAAAGAAGCCAGCGCACCAAACCTCAGTGTAAGTATAGCTATCACCCACTTAAAGTCTTCATTTAAAATTTTAAATTCAGTAAAGTGTATGAGTCTTTCAATTCAGCATAACGCCATCGGTTTCTGCCTTGATTGGGCTTTATTTTGCTTTGCCCACGCTGACATTCTGAAACGGATTTTATTCGCCGTCATTAATTAACTCACACCTCTTAACAAACAGAAACACGGCTTGTTAGATACTCGTGGTCACTTTTACAGCGTCTGCACTTTTTCGATGCTGCGGTTTCAATAAAGTGACGTGTTCGCTGTGCAAGTTGTTAGCTATAGCGGCATGCCCAACGTCATTGGCTATTTATGTTATCAACTCATGCTGCGCTGCAGATCGACCATCGACTGCTACCCTACTGTTATTAACCCGCTTTGAGGGCGATTGAGGTCCACAACGAGCGCCACAAGCGCTGCAAAAACCAGTACCAAAGGGATCATTGCCACCAATCTTCGCTTACCAGTAAGCCCAACCTCAGCACCCATAGTTATCATTGTGAGTGCGATGATGCCTATGAGCGCCGTCCAGACACTGCTGGGAATTCGATTGCGCAGCGGTCAATCGTTTTTCGTGCATATCAAATATGTCATTGATGGATTGGATCATTAGTGAGGTGTTTGTATTGGGCGCTCTTTCGCTGCTGCTGTTGACACCAGTGCCCACAGGAGGTAATGGATCTCAACGGATTCTGCCATGGCCGTGTCTAGGGCGATGCCACTTGCGGCCTTTAGGCGAATATCGACATAATCTCGCAACAGATGTTTGACTTTTAATCCGTATGGCTTATCAAGCAAGTCAGCTCGCAGGTATGCCGTGCTAATTGAATTCGCTTCTTCGAGAACATTCTGTTTTCTAAGATCGTGCTGA
The DNA here is from genome assembly GCF_002836275.1 of Shewanella sp. Actino-trap-3. Lineage (NCBI taxonomy): Bacteria > Pseudomonadati > Pseudomonadota > Gammaproteobacteria > Alteromonadales > Shewanellaceae > Shewanella > Shewanella sp. Actino-trap-3. Next base: position 1,199,748 of record NZ_PJCE01000001.1, read on the forward strand.
TGAGAAGCGATAGAAAATGTGAAGGCGAGAACAAAAGCGAGCAAGGTTAACCCCCCCCACCATCGGGCCTAACGAGCTCGGGGCCTCCTTGTCTTGACTCGTTCGCGCATGTGCCCCGAACTGATAGCCCACTTCGCTGAAAACTAACATGAGTATCGAGACACCAACATAGCCGCCAGCGATAGGAAAGGAGTCAAACAGGTTTAGATTCATTTAGTCCCCTAGGGTTATTTGTTAGCTAACCAATGTTATGGACTCCCCTGGCCAAATGGCACTATGTGCCATATTAAAAGTGCAAACATTCAATCAAAGAGAGTCCGTACATTGTTAATTAAAACCGTTGGCATCGATTTAGCAAATTAGTTTTTAGTCTTCACGGTGTGGACAAACACGGCAACAGCAAACTAAATAAAAAACAATCTATAAACAGATCTTCATCACATCGTTATAAGTTAATAAAGGGAGTCAAATTAGAGTCGCCACAGGCTTATATTCATCCGCAGCTGTGATGGTGAATATTCTGCAGGTAGGATATTAGATTTTATCTGATCGGGGCTAGTGTTTTATGCCTTCAACTACTCAATCCGTTTATTAACAATTCATCGCTTTATAAACAACAATATATTGTCTGATTTAACCCCGACAAAGATCGCCACAAATACAAACAATAATTATTGCGGCCCCTTTTTTTTACTCCCCTCCAGTGGCTTTGGTCATAAAATGATTTTGCACCTCATTGTTGACTATTTATTAATCTTAATAAGACACCATTCCTTGATGTAATTCCGCACGGGATCATACATTGTGGAATTAATGTTCTATTTTCTTTGTCCGTTTTTGCTATTATTCATCAACAGATGAATTAATGGAGTTTGAGATGGCAGATAAACCTGGAAGACCTAAAGGGGAGACACAAACTCGCGCTGCACTCATCGACTCGGCACAAGGATGTTTTCTTCACAACAGCTATGATCGAGTGTCTATTCGCGAACTGGCTCGGCGTGCTGGTGTCGATGCCGCGATGATCCGTTACTACTTTGATTCCAAAGCAGGTTTATTTGAAACTATGGTGAGAGAAACGATTGCCCCCGTGGCCATTGTGTTTAAACATGATGTAAAAAATCAAAAAGACTCTCCAGAAGCACTAATGCGGGCTTATTATCGAATGATGGAAAGAACCCCTGCACTGCCTAGATTAATTTTCCAATCATTGAATCAACAGGATAGTGATGAAGCGTTCACCATTGTATCGAATGTAATTCATGAGATGATCGGTTATGCCGGAGACTGGATTAAGGAATTATCCGATCAACAAAAACTCAATCCACAGCTCGATCCCAAATGGGTACGTTTAAGTTTTATCAGCTTAATGGTCTTTCCACTGATTGCGCCCAAAGTATTACTCAAAGAATTGGATTTACCCCTTAGCGAGTCCATGTTAGACCAACTGCTTGCACACAATATGCTTGTGATGAATCAAGGATTATTCCAAGAGTCATCGATACGAGCTTCAGGATCAGGAGTTTAATGATGAAACGTCTGCTATTTTGGTTACCTATTATGCTTCTATTCGCAGGTTGTTCTGGGGAAGAAGGTAATCGCGCAATGGGATTAGTTGAACGAGACCGAATGATGCTTTCTGCACCCGTTGCGGAACAGATCCGCTCGGTTTTGGTTGAAGAGGGACAAAAAGTGAACGCTGGAGACTTGTTGCTTCAACTTGATCCCCGGCATGCGCAATGGCTGATTGACCAGCGACAAGCAACCCTCGTCCAAGCACAAGCGAAGCTAAATCAACTGCAAACGGGCACTCGTTTAGAGCAGCTTGCTGCGGCCTATGCCGCAATGCTTGCAGTGCAAGCACAAGCGCAAGATGCAGACAGAAGCTATCTGCGAATGAAAGATCTTTGGTTTAAAAAAATAGTGGCACAAGCCGATTTTGATTCTGCCAAAGCAGTAAGAGATCAAACGACAGCGCAATTGACTCAAGCTAAGCAGCAATGGTTAGAGCTTAAAAATGGCACCCGCAGTGAAGAAGTGGTGCAGGCGCAAGCGCAAGCTGACGTAGCACAAGCTTCATTAGCCGATGCACAACAATCTTTAGCCGAGTTAAGCATACGAGCACCCAAAGCGGGAGTGGTAGATGTTTTACCTTGGAAGCTTGGCGACCGCGTCGCGGCCAACATTCAATTAGTGACACTGCTTGCCAGTGACCGACTTTATGCGCGGGTGTATTTGCCTGCCACTGCTCTGGGTAAAATTAACCAAGGTGACACTGTAGCGGTATGGATTGATGGTCAAGAACAACCTGTCATGGGAACCGTGCGTAACATTCGAAGTACTCCAGCTTTTACGCCCTACTTCGCACTGAACGAGCGAGATCGTGCCCGGTTAATGTATTTAACCGAGATTGACTTACCGAGCGATCAAAATTTACCCATAGGGATTGGTGTCGAGGTTCGATTACCATGAAACAACCCGCATATGTGATCGAAACACGAGGATTAACCCGTCGATTTGGCGATTTAGTCGCGGTAGATCAACTGGATTTACAGGTGACGAAAGGCAGTATTTATGGCTTTCTCGGTCCCAATGGCTGTGGTAAGTCAACACTCATTCGGATGTTAACTGGGTTATTAACACCCAGTGCTGGCAAGGCCACTATTTTAGGCTTACCACTGCAAGGTAATGAAGAGTCGCTCAAAAGCCGAATTGGCTATATGACGCAGAAATTTTCCTTGTATGACAATTTAACGGTATTGGAAAATATGCGCTTTGTTGCGGCCATCTATAGTGTTAAAGATAAAACCCGCGTGGCAAGCTTATTGGAGCAATATGGCCTCGAGCCGCAACAAAAGCAGTTAGCTGGCACCATGAGCGGTGGACAAAAACAACGCTTGGCGCTGGCGTGTGCCACCATGCACCGCCCTGAACTGCTGTTTCTTGATGAACCTACTTCCGCTGTCGACCCGCAAAATCGACGGGATTTTTGGGAGCACCTGTTTGATCTTAGTGACAGTGGCACAACGATTTTGGTGTCGACGCACTATATGGATGAGGCTGAGCGCTGTCATCAATTGGCCATTTTAGAAAATGGCATCAAACGGGCAAATGGAACCCCGCGTGAGTTAATGCAATCAATGGGGGCCACGGTTATCGAAGTCAGTGGCGATAATATAAGGGAGTTAAAACAAAAACTAACTGCTGTGGACGCGGTTATTTCAGCATCCCAATCTGGTACTCGGTTAAGAGTACTGGTCAATGAGTCTATAACGGAGCCTTTGCAGTTTCTGAGCACTGTTTGTGATCAACATCAGCTTGAAATCGTTCGTCCGAGTCTTGAAGATGTTTTTGTCACCAGTACCGGAGGTCGACATGTGGGGTAGATTAGTTGCCATTGTCTTCAAAGAAATGAAACAGCTCTCTCGAGATCGGATGACATTTGGCATGATTGTGATGATCCCATTACTGCAATTAATGTTATTTGGTTATGCCATCAATACCGATATTCGCCATGTGCCCGCTGGCATTATCGACATGAGTCAAACCACCTATAGCCGGGCAATCAAACAGACCGTAATTGCTACGCAAGCAGTTGACTTTAAACATCAATATTACTCTATCGATCAAGCTGAAAAAGCCATTACTAATGGCGAAGTCAAAGCCGTGCTTTATTTACCCGTCGATTTACCTCAACGACTGTTAATTCACCCTGCATTTGATCCAAAACAGGGATCATCGCAAATTACTCGACCCGTTGGACAATGGCTATTAGACGGTTCCGATACTATGGTTGCCGCAACGATCCGATCACTAAGAAAACTACCACTGGACGAAGTGGCTAACCGCTCAATCACAATGAATGTACCGACATTTGAAGTGGTTGAATACTTTAATCCAGAGCAGCGCTCAGTGGTCAATATTGTGCCCGGTTTACTGGCGGTGATCCTAACAATGACGATGATTATGTTCACCTCTGCGGCGATTGTTCGTGAGCAAGAGCTGGGGAATATGGAGTTTTTAATTGTAACGCCGGTTCGCCCACTGGAACTTATGCTGGGTAAAATCATTCCGTATATCTTGGTTGGACTCATCCAAGTGGCGATTATTCTCAGTGCTGGACACTGGATATTTTCAGTACCGGTCCGCGGCGGCTTAGATTCGTTACTACTCGCTTCTTTCTTGTTTATCTGCGCCAGTTTAGCATTGGGCTTGGTCATTAGTACCATTGCGAAAACCCAGCTTCAAGCGATGCAGTTAACCATTTTTGTGCTGATGCCATCAATTTTGTTATCTGGATTTATGTTCCCTTATGAAGCTATGCCCATTGGAGCCCAATGGGTAGCGGAAGCTCTGCCTGCAACCCATTTTATTCGTATGGTGCGAGGCATTGTGCTTAGGGAAGCCGAAGTCATGTCATTAGGCCAGGATGCACTGTGGTTACTCGGCTTTACCTGTATTGGGGTGTTGCTAGCGGCCAAGCGTTTTAATAAACATTTATAAACGGCTTAAAGAAGCGGTGAGTGGTGAAACAACTAGGGAGTGTTTATCTTTGGTGGTCACATATTGTTAAAATAAACCAAGGCTAATCGTGTTTCAAGGGTGACGCCGAGTCATTTTAAGCTAATAGCTTGTAATAATGCCCCCTTGCTTAGAAATAAGTACAACCATTTAGCTGCATTTTTCGGGCGGCATGAGCCTGTAAATAATGTTTTGGATTGGTGCTGCGTTATAGATTGTTGATGTAGAAAAACCATACTTCATAAGCTCTGCCTTAGACAAAATGGCCACACATTGCAGCAAAATACTCCAAAATTCATCTCAAAAGATCAATAGCTCATAGTCTCTTGGCAAGTAGGTCTTCAACCGCGCTCATTGATCCCTTATCTTAACGACTGACCTTCATATAGGCGATATCATGGCTAAACATCTTAGCAAGTAGGTCTTCAACCGAGTCAAACTCATTGACAGTAGAAAGTAAAGACCCGCCCCTGACGAAACTGTTATGATGCAGCAACTTTTATGACAGTCATTTTCTGGAGCGCCCTTGACACTGAATCAAATTAAACAAGCAATATACGCCCTTTATTTAACCAATAAGTTCGGTATTAAGCTAAAAGGTGATCACACACCCGATGACATGACGAGAATTCGGTTGGAGTATGCAGAAACGCTATTATCTCGCTTGAATATTAGTGTAGAGGTTGAAGGCATTGAGAAGGTTAATCAAGGTGGTCAATATCTTATCGTGTCGAATCATCGAAGTATTATCGATCCATTAATTGTCGAGATTGCTCTAAAGCATAAGGGAATTAACAGTTTATGGATTGCGAAAAAAGAACTTTATAATTCGTTTTTCTTTGGTATGTTTACCAGAAATGCTGGCACAGTATTGCTAGATAGAGAATCAAGTACAATGAGTTCGTTTTTTACTGACATTAAAAACAAGGTATCCAAAGGTTATTCTATTAGTGTGTTCGCTGAAGGTACGCGTAATAAGAGTGATGAAACATTGACTGAGTTTAAAGAAGGCGCTCAAATCATCGCGATGAAAAATAGATTGCCGATATTACCAGTATTTATAAAAACCAATGCCAATGAAGTCTTGGGTGAGTCGTTGAAAAATAATACTAAAGATTTAAAAATCATAATCAATATTGGTGACATGATTGATTATAAAGATCGTTCTAAAACACTACAAGACTCGTATAAGTCGCGGTTTAATCTCCTCTAGCCGTTATGACGTTGACTGTACCCTCTCAGCAAACACCAATCTATTAAAGTGGTGAAGTTAACAAGCTCAGCGCCTTTGTAACTCAACCGAAAATAGATCACATACGGTGGCTTACCTTCGCGCAGAACGAGGAATCGTATTTTACTTGGTCATCACGGTGTAATTTATTAAAACATTGAAAATAAAGAGTAAATATGAAAATTGTTATTCGGCATGATTAAAATGAGCAAGGCCTGATGAACGGATCATTGTAATGGCTAGCGTTAGTGGCTAGCATTAATGGCTCACTCATTTAGCGTTTAATGCTCAGTATTTTTAAGCCACAATCACCCCGCTTTGCGACTTAAAAAGATGCTCATGATCAAAGAAAAGCGAACACAAAGATTTGACCTTCAGCCCTAGGCTGACCACTTGCGCTACAGTATCAAGAAGGGAGCCCTTCGGCGGGTCTTCGTCCTTGCTACTTTCGCAGGTAAACCTTGAGCAACAGATCAACATCGATATTCTTCAAATTGTGAACCCGCCTCCTCAGCTGAATGTAATGGTCAAGATCACAGAGAACATTGTTAATTTTGTTTCGAGCGATTGTTGTGTTTTTGCTATGACCATAAAACTGTTGCACCAGTTGTGTCGCGCCTTTCAAGTTCTGATCTACTTTGGCGGCGTCCGTCAATGCATGGGTTGGTTTAATTGGGTCTTAACGCACCATAAAAATAATCTGCAATGCTCTGCAGCGTTGTCCTCGATTAGTTGATGACCCATTGACTGATCTTAGATTGGGTCAGTACAACATCTTCAGGCAGACTGGTCATACTAATGTCGCGACCTCGAGATATGTTTCCACTGAACGACAATTAGGTTAACACCAGCAACTGCGTGCAAAAATGGTCCGCTGGCTTTGATTTTGCCTGCTTCTCGACATAAATAGTGCTCTTTTCTTTAATGGCTTTCAACCCATTGGGTAGTTCTAAAAATGAGGCATTATCACTCTCTAATTGTACTTCCAATTATACTTACTATATTGTTCTGACCAACGAAAGCGGTTCCTAGCAATGAATACGGCAAAGGCAAATTTTGCACTTTTAGTCTACCCTTTAAAAACCGTAGACACATACTTAATCCATCAAAATGGAATATTTACAACTACAGCAGTTTATAAAATTTTATTAAAGTGAAATTTAATTAAAATTTCGATTATAAACATCCTGAACCCTTTTACTTTACTTCTTGAAGTGCTTTTAGTAATAAGTAATATAAATCATTCGAGTACAACTCACTCCAAAACTTAAACCCCGATGTTTTATTAGTGATTTATTATATAAACCACTCCATAGAAATATTAGTTATTTTTACGTTTATTTTATCGTAAAAATTGATAATGGCCTAGCCGCGACATGGATTTTCGCTCTATAACTCACTTTAAATAAAAATAATAAAACCAGCAAAACAGCTAGATACCTTGATTTAAATATATTTTTAGAGTAAATACACTAATTTGTGATTTTGATTATTGAAAATCGTTGATTATAGGAGTAAGTTACTCGCCACTTGATGGTTATTGTTGATACTTGAGATTAGTAATTTTTCGACATCTCAAATAAAACGTACCATTGCTTTTTTGCTATAAATACTGCTCGACGTTATTCGAGTTAAGCGATTTGATGCAACTGCAGATAGTATCGATTTAATAAGAGAGATATTTAGCTTGCTAATGTTAAGGCCAATTAAATTTCCAGTTAATAAACCGAATGACGTTAAGTAGAAAACAACTCTGATTATTTTTAAATTATAAGGAAATGAAATACTATGGGTTTTTTATATAATATGCCAAATATTGAAGGTTGGGGGATCGCGATTGCGGTTCTCTTTACCTTAATGGCTTTCAATGAATTTGCTCGTACTACCCGTTGGGGTGGGATCTCTATGTTTATTGTGCTTCCTATCATCTTGACCATCTTCATTTGGCCAACCACTGCTGCTCCTGGTAATGAGTACGGTACAGGCAACTGGTTTAACTGGGTAAAAACTTACTCTTGCCTTGCTGGTGCAATTGGTTTTATGGCCATTCGCTTCATTCCTGGTCTTTCTAAAAATAAGTATGTGTTAATTTTCCCCGCGGCTATTCTTGCTCTTAATATCTTCGAAGCCTGTATTCGTGATTTCCAAGTCTATAGCTATGGTGCATGGGATGGCGAAATCATTAACCAACTTTGGATGATGTCAGGTTCATGGAACATCATGAATGGTATTGCAGGTCTACTTAACATTGTTGCTATTTGTGGTTGGGCTGGAATTATTATTTCAAAAGATAAGTCAAAAGATATGATCTGGCCTGATATGATCTGGCCTTGGATCATTGCTTATGATTTATGGAATTTCGCTTACACTTATAATTGTATCTCGGATCACTCTTTCTACGCGGGTGTTGTACTGTTACTATCTTGTACTATCCCTGCATTCTTCATCAAGAAAGGTGCTTGGCTACAGCATCGCGCTTCAACATTAGCCTTGTGGATCATGTTTGTCATGTCTGTTCCTCAGTTCGCAGATAAAATTGCACCAGTTCCAACAACGCATGATCCAAAAGCATTCTTCATTGTAAGTTTGATCGCACTACTGGCAAATGTTGCCCTTGTGGTATACCAGTTTAATAAGATCCGTAAACACAAACTGAATCCTTTAAAAGATGAAATATTCACAGATTCAAAAGACTATAAACTAGTTATTAAAGAAAATACTTAATTAAACTCTTTATAACAAAGACTCAGAGCACTTCATTAATTTAATTCTTGAAGGGCTTTTTTATAGCGATTCGATTATTAAAACTAGACAATATCTTTATTTGATAACTCAGTAATCAAATAAAGATATTTTAGCGGGGTATTGCGTCATATTGGTGTTTATTCACATTGTTCCAAAAATACGAGCTAACAGGTTATCTAACCGAGCCGGTTCATCATTGTCTAAAAATTTATGCCACATATGTACCCCCTCGGTGGGTCAAGGCAATAATGTGTTCACCGATGGCCTTAGGTCTCTATTCTACAGTTCACTCTTGTCATTGCTTTTGATGCGACTCATGTACCGCAACAAGCGGTTGTACTGCCTTGATATTTATAAAAATAGGCGTTGACAGTCCAGCTACGACTCTACTGAAATCCGTAGCAGTGGCCCTATAAACGTGGGACACCCATGCAGATTAGCCGTTGGAATGGGTGCCAATGTATTCCGACATTGGTAATCAGGCGCGCCTCTCTCTTATTCAATATAATTAGCCATACCAGACATAACCGTATCAACATATATCTTCTTTAGCTGTTCCGGTGTACTCGCATCACTAGAAAAACACAGGCGTATAACGGAGCTAAATAGAAGACTCATCAATAAAATAAATTGCTTTAACTGTATCTCATCTTTAGGACGAGCGACTTTGAGTACGCTTTGAAATATTTTGTCGGCTTTGACATTACTTTCTAAGGTCGCAAGATTAACAAGATCGGTATCAATCGACTCAAACCAAATTTGACGTAGTGCCGACTCATTTTTATGTAATAAATAAATATCATCAAAATTATTATTTAGCACCATCTCTAGGTCTTCAAGTGTTTTCAGAGCAATAACATGTTTATCCACGATAAGCTGGATTTTTTCCATAAAATGTTCAGCTAAAGAAAGAATGATTGCTTCTTTATCTGAAAAATATCGATAAATCGAGGCTGGGGATGTATTCGCACGTTTAGCTATATCAGTAATTTTAAGGTTACCGATGTTTCTTTCTTCAATTAACCCCTTCACGGCTTCAAGGATTATTGCCACTCGTTCTTTACTACGATTTTGACTAGGATTTTTTCGGTTGGTGGCTTGTTTTAAATTCATCTGATTAAGCTCTTGCTCATAATATAGAATAAATAATTGGCTCAATATAGCATATTAAAAAATCAGATTCAGCTTGGTAATTATGTTGCGGCATTTGAGTAAAAGTAATCTTACAAGTATTAATTAGAGATCTAGAACACAAAATAAACAGAAGTAGAATTTATATTTTGACATTTAGTCGAGAACTCGAGATTATAAAAACGTGACGTTTAATCACGTTTTATGGTTTGGGGATATTGAGCTATTTGATTAACGACTAATTAATCATTTTAACTCATTAAATTACCAACAATAAGCAAAGATTTCACACTACCAACTGTGAATTGTAATGGTCGTTTTTATCCACAAAGGAAGCTTTACTTTAGCAACACAAAATAAAGGAATATATATGTTTTTTGAAACAATCCCTTGGCAATCTGCGCTTGTTGGTGTGGCGGTCACACTCGCGCTAATTGTGCTCAATGAAATATCTAGACGCAGTAAATGGGCTGCAATATTCTGTTTCATTGTCTTACCGATTATTTTAACCATCTTCGTGTGGCCAACAACAGCTGCCGAAGGTACTACTGTAGGCAGTTGGTTTGCTTGGGTTAAAGTTTACTCTTGTCTTGCTGGTGTCATTGGTTTTATGGCTATCCGTTATATTAAAGGTGCAGTTAATAATAAATATTTGTTGTTTTTTCCTGCCTTTATTTTAGGTTTCAATATTTTTGAAGCTGTTATGCGTGAATTCCAGACTTCTGGTTTCAATGGTATGCACGATGGTATGCTTATTATTGGCGGCCAGTGGAACATCCTTAACGCTATTGCGGGTATCTTAAACATCGTTACAATCTGTGGTTGGGCTGGTATCTACATCAGTAAAAATAAATCTCAAGATATGATGTGGCCAGATATGCTTTGGTTCTGGATCATCGCGTATGACCTATGGAACTTTGCTTACGTGTACAACTGTGTACCAGATCATTCATTCTATGCCGGTATGTGTCTGCTTCTTTCTTGTACTATTCCGGCCTTCTTTATCAAAAAAGGTGCATGGTTACAGCACAGAGCATCAACACTAGGTTTCTGGATGATGTTTGTAATGACGTTCCCTTCATTCGTAGATACTAGCGCATATGCGGTTAAATCTTCGCATAATACTGATGCAATGTGGTTAATTAGTATTATCAGTATTGCATTTAATCTCGGCGTATTTGTTTACCAGTTTGCTAAAATCCGTAAATTTAAACTGAGTCCTCTAAAAGACGAAATACACACAGATCTTAAAGTTTACCAAGATGTTGCAGCGGTAAATAACTAGATAGAAAATAGATTTTATTTATTCTATAAATAAAAAAGCCTCTCGATTTTGAGGCTTTTTTGCATGCCAAAAATTTAAATGTGCCAACTAAAAATTGTTACTACGTAGAGCAGACCAAATTGATGACATCCGCATAGACAGTTTCTGTATTCTTCTCATTCAACATTTATTAACGCTCTTATAGATATAAATGATGCGTTACCTTTTCGCAAAAAAAGAAGAAAACCCAAGCGACCCATTTTAATGATGAATTAACAGAATGTTGTTCAACTTTGATTGCGATAGTATTTATCACTATTTAAATGTATAAATTGAACGGGAATTAGCGAAAAATTGAGCTTTAGATGAAAATCGATGAGCATTATGGCAGATTCAAACATCACAAGCGGTTTGATATTAATCAAGGATGAAATGGGATAATTGATGTTAAACGTTAAGCCTTAAACCTTAAACCTTAAGCACACCACTAGGCATTGGCAGATTGTTGCACCTTGTCGCCGTTTTAGCGCTAAATGCTCACTGTATTCTGTTTATTTTTAAGTGGCATAATTATTTTTCCACACAATAGAACTGTCATCAATGTTGCGCAAAACAAAAATGCCTGATTAAGTGGTTATCAATTATCGCCCCGTAATTTTAATGCGATGACCCTGCAATGTAGCGCCAACGGTTACGGCCATGTTTATCTATTGAGTGGGAAAAAAGCGACTCATCTCCCCCGTCCGCTTGACCAGATAGAGAACACTAACCATATTCCACCAACGACAGCACTCAGAAATCCAAGAACGCCAAATAACGGCAAACCAAACAAGGTCGGGCCACCATCAACCGTCATAACAATAGAAGAGCCAATAATCATGGCTGCTACAACATTACCTATTGCCACTCGGCTAGCGGCACGGTCAAGTTGATTGCCAAAGGCTTTTAACCTCGTTACATCAACATGTAGCTGAAATCTCCCGCTACGCGCTGAGCGAAAAAGTTGCTGTAAATCTTGCGGTAATCCGGTTAAAAGTTCGGCGGTACCGACAATAGCTTGCCAACCTCTTTTGGCCATTGCATCTGGTGCATAGCGGTCTAACATTAGCTGGTGTAATAATGGCTCTGCTTCAGAAACCATATCAAAGTCAGGATCTAACTGCAGGGCAACGCCTTCAAGCGTTATCAATGCTTTAATCAATATAGTTAAATCAGGGGGTAAGTTAAGGCTATATTCTCTAAGTAATGACATCAGCTCAGTAAGCATCATGCCCAAATTGAAGTTCTTTAATGAAACGCCATGATATTTATCAACAAACTCTTCTACTTCAAAAGTAAGATTTTCACAATTTAATGGCGGATCTCCAGCCCAAGTCAGTAATACTTCAACAACTCTAGGCGCATCCAACTCAACCATGCTATGTAAAAGCTGTACCAATTGATGTCGGCGCTCGAAAGACAGTCGTCCAACCATACCAAAATCAATAAATGCAATTCTATTTTCCGGCAGATAAAAAATATTACCTTGATGGGGATCTCCATGATAAAAACCATCAATCAACATCATTTTTAACGCCGCTTGACCGCCATGCTTGGCTAACAATTTTCTATCTAACCCTGTTTTCTCCACAGCTTCGATATTTCGCCCAGAAATACCATCAATAAATTCTTGAACATTGACACGTTCACGGCACCACGACCAATAAACTTTAGGAATAACGATTTTTGGATCATTATTGAAATTTTTGGCGATCCTTTCAGCATTACGACACTCGGCCAACAAATCCAATTCCCGCCGCAAAGAGTGGGTAAATTGACGTACCACCTCACGAGGTCTAAAACGCCGTAAAGTTGTTGACTCGGACTCCATAACTTCAGCAATGCGGGCAAGTAAACGTAAATCGGCCTCCATTATCGGTCGGATACCCGGCCTGCGGACCTTAATAATGACCTCAGTGCCATCTTGTAATCGAGCTCGATGAACTTGCGCAATGGAGGCGGCAGCGAGAGGTTTAGGATCAAATTCGGCAAAAGCCTGTTGCGGGCTACATCCTAAGTCTTCGTGTAACTGTTTACAGATTAATTCAAATGATACCGGAGGAGCTTGATCCTGTAATTTTTCAAATTCAACAATCCACTCTGGAGAAAACAGATCTGAGCGTGTCGCAAGGATCTGTCCTAGTTTAATAAAGGTTGGCCCCATTTCAGCCAAGGCATGACAAAACCTGACTGGTGATTCTACATTGGTTATTTCCGAAGCATACTTCCAATGCAGTGCCTTACCTGCGCCATTAACCACATTCGCTAGGCCTAGTCTTCGCAGCACATCGCCAAAACCATAACGGATTAAGACCGATGCAAGCTCATTCAGTCGACCAATATCTCGCGCGGTACCTAACGTATCCCAAAGCATGGCGCACCTATTTATTCTTATTTGCAGTAGAATTGGATGTTAATTTATCATCCAATGTTTGTGCAATCCCGTCAAGAAAACCTGTTACTAAAACCTCGGAACATTTACCATCGCCAGCGGTGTGACTATGGCTCCCTTGAAGTAAAAACGGCCAAAGCTGATTTGGTTTTCGGTTTGAGAAGACCAATACCAAAGGCGGCCATTGCCACTGCAATGATGGCATTAAGGTAGTTGAAAAAAGCATAGGGCGCGTAGTCAAGTACGTCTACCCCTAGAGTGGCGGTATAAAAGGCACCGGCCGTGGTCCACGGAATAAGACCTGTGGTCATAGTGGCACCTTCTTCAACTGAGCGCGAAAGAATGGCAGCCTCTAAATTTTGTTGCTCATATTTGGGCTTAAACAGTTGGCAACTTAGAATAATCGAAATATAAGCCTCTCCCATAGCAATGTTACCTAAGAAGCCGGACATAATAGTTGTGGCAATAAGGGTGGCGGTGCGCTGCACTCTTTTTATGATGCCGGCTAATAGTGCAGTGAGAAATCCCGCGCCGTGCAAAATTCCGCCAAGTGCGATAGCCATTAAAGCCAGCAGCAAGGTCCAGCTCATGCTGCTAATGCCGCCGCGACCAAGCAAAGCATCTAAACTGGGGATACCCGTTGATTCGGGCGTATTTTCCCACAGCGCATTAAGCACGGAGATAGCACTTTCTTGCTGATAAACAATCGCGATTAGCACGGCGAGTATAATACTGCATGACATCGTCACTTCTGCAGGCACTTTTCTAATGCTCAGCACAGCGAGTAAAATCAGTGGTAATAACGTAATCAGCGGCGTAAGGCTGTAATTGTTGGCAAGTGCTGTTTGAATTGAGGTAACTTCTGCCAAGTCTAGATTTTGCTCACCATAGTTCAATCCGATCACTAAAAATATTAAGAAAGTGAGAATAAAAGTGGGCGTTGTGGTGAACAGCATGGAGTAAATGTGTCGATAAATATCGGTGCCAGCACTCATAGCGGCGAGATTTGTGGTATCTGAAATCGGCGACATTTTATCACCGAAGGTTGCACCGCAGACAATCATACCTGCGACTAAAGGCAGGGGAATATTCATGGCAGAGCCGATGCCAATAAAAACCACGCCTAAGGTGCCGACGGTACCCCAAGATGTTCCGGTTGCTACCGACATCAAGGCGCACAGTAATAAACCGACGGCCAAAAACAAACTTGGACTCAGCCAGCTAAGGCCATAATAAATAAGCGTGGCGATGGTGCCACTGTGCATAAAACTAGCAATCACCATGCCGATCAATATAAATATATAGATGGCAGGCATGGCTCTGGTGAGGGCGCTAGTCATCAACTCGCGTATGTGTATATAGCCGTAGCCAAGACTAAAAGCGTTGAGTCCTATCCACAAAAGACACAGAAACATCAGTGTATGCAGGCTGATCCCTAAACCAAAAAGTCCTCCTGCAATGGTGATGATAATCACGCTAAAACAGATAAGAGACTGCAAAAAACCAGGGCTACGGGGTAAGTTAGGAGTGATTACAGGCATTGGCACACAGTATGGTAACAATTGGGATGAAGCTGAGTATATCAGTACAGATAATTGGGTAAACTATAAACAAGCAGGATATGAAAAAAAATAAACCTTTCGTCTTTTATAAGCAATGGTTTAGCTACCAAGCAAAGGCCAAATCAAAAGATATATCATCACAGAGTGCGGCAAATAATTATTTATAAGCTCATTTATAAACTCATTTACAGGCTCATTTATAAACTCAATGGGTCACATCCTCTACATCTTCCACATACTCCAAATACTCAAAAAAGCTGTTGCGCTTGTCGGGTTGAATATTATGGTTGCGAAATAAATTTAGCCTATTGCCTTAAAAAAACGTCTACTTTTGTATAAATGACGTACCTAGTATGACCACATACATTTTTAATCAATATTCACATGGTAAAAATTAACCATTCGTTATCGATTCACAACCTATTGTTGCGGTATCTAATGCAGGTGCGAGTTGTTTTTTTACCATGTGAAAGAGGCATTATCATGAATCACACCCCTTCTCAGCCACTTCGCGTTACCTGGGCACTTAAAACAAGCTTTATTGCTGATGCTTTGGCCATGCCAGTGCATTGGTATTATCAACCAATGGAAATAGAGCGTGCTTTTACTGGTGGTATTGAGCGCTTTGAGGCCGCACCTGAGTTTCACCCTTCATCTATTATGTCATTGCACTCCAAGCATAAAGGGGGGCGACAGTCAGCTGATAGTTCGTCTAAAGGGCATTCGTCTATCGTTCAGTCGCCGCAAGTGGTTGGCGATGTTATTTTAAAAGATAAGGCGCTGTTTTGGGACCGACCTAATGTCCATTATCATCAAGGCATGCAGGCGGGTGAAAACACCCTCAACGCACATTGCGCTCGTGTATTGATGCGCACCTTGGCGAGTTCGCCACAACGCTACGACCGACAGGCATTTGTTAGCGCCTACATTGACTTTATGACAAAGACCCCCGCCGCTCATCCCGATACTTATGCAGAATCCTACCATCGAGGATTTTTTGCTAACTTGGCGCTGGGACGCAAGCCTGAAAACTGTGGAATGATAACTCACGACACCGCATCCATTGGTGCATTGGTGACAATAGCGCCTTTGGTTTTTTCAGAACGACTTAAGGGCATCAGCGAAGCCGAGATAAAGATTGCCTGCCGAGCGCATCTGGCCTTGACCCATCCTGATGAATCCTTAATGCAGGTGTGTGATCGCTACGTGCAACTCTTGTGTGGTCTGATGGATGGGCCTGATGAGGCAGGCATTAAGGCACTTATACTTGAAGCAAGTCAGGGCCTAACCAGTACTAATTTAGCCGGTCTGTTAAAACGTAACGTGCCCGACAATCAGGTCGTCGGCCAGATATTTTCAAGGGCATGTTATATTTCAGATTCTTGGCCTGTCGTCTTGTATCTAGCCTGTAAATACCAAAATGATCCTTGGCAAGCACTGCGAGTCAATACTAACTTAGGCGGTGACAACGTACATCGCGGCATAGTGCTGGGAACCTTGCTTGGATTGCAAAGCGATATTGTGGCCACCAGCTGGTTTGAACAACTGGTAGACCACAAATTGATTGCTCAGGAAATTGAGGCGCTTATCAGCGTGGCAAGCGCTCCCAAACCGTAAGTTCAGACAAGGTATGCTGAAACTTGTGCTGAGTTTCACGGATCACAAAAGGGACTTTGCGCGGCTCACCCACTAACGTAAAGTGGCTTGATAGTTGCTCTTTCAAGCCATCTAATGTGCTGTAGTTTTCGCCATCTTTTTTGAAACCCCCTATCCATTCTTCCTTGGGTGTATGTTCTTCCAGCCACGTGTAAGGCGATGCAATAATAAGCAAGCCGCCATCATTGATGCGCTGTGCCATATCCGCCAGAAAACGGCTCGGCTGGTAGAGCCTATCAATCAAATTAGCTGCTAGTACTAAATCATAAGCAGTGAATTGGGGTTTGAGGTTACAGGCGTCGCCTTGATGAAATGCAACACGGTTTGCATAAGCTTCCAACCCTAGTTCTTGCAGGGTACGAGTATGGTAGCTAACTAATTCGCCTTCTTCGGCACGGGCGTAACGCACTGCGCCTTGCTGCGCCATTTTAGCCGCTAGGCGGGTAAAGTTGGCAGAAAAGTCAATACCGTCTACTTCATCGAACTGACGGGCCAACTCAAAACTTGCTCGACCACACGCACAGCCTAAGTCAAGTGCTTTACCGGTGGTTTTGCCCTTCATTGCCTCAAGTGCAATATCAGCTAAGGCTTTAGGAAAATTCTCTACGCCATACCAGGTGTCACCAAAGTGAAACTCTGCATATTCTGACAGAAGCTGATCACTTTCATAGTAAGCCTTAGGAGACATTGCCTCAACTTCGGAGGCAATATAGCGAAATCCGGCGTGCTGCGAAAAGTGACGTCTAAACGCATAACGTGCACTAAGGCGCGCTTCGTTACCACTTGAGATCCATGAACCACCTTTGATTATATTGTGTTTACCATCAAAAGTTGGCGTGGTGAAATCGTCATACAGTGGGTGTACTTTAAAGTTATCGAAGGGATAAATAGGCGTTTCAGTCCATTGCCACACATTGCCCACCACATCAAACCAACTGCCATGTTGATAGCGCGTTACCGGGCAGCATGATGCAAAATGGTCAAGATGCAAGTTTGCATCGGCCGCGCTATTACCCAGCTCTTCAACGCCCGCTTGTGAGCATAGACGATGCCATTCGTCTTCCGTTGGCATGCGGATCTGTTGCCCAGTTTCTACGGTTTTCCATTCACAAAACGCTTTCGCTTCATGGTAGTTTACTTCAGCAGGCCAGTCCCAAGCCATATCAATTTCTTGTGTCATCAGGCGCAAACGCCAACCATTGTGCCAACGCCAAAATACCGGGTGTTTCGCCTCAGTAAACTGCCGCCAAGCCAGGCCTTCATCGCTCCAAAAACGATTTTGCTCATAACCACCGTCCTCAACAAACTCGAGGAACTCTTGATTGCTGACTAAATATTGGCTGGCTTTAAATTCGGCTACCTCTGCCTGATGTTGGCCATATTCGTTGTCCCATCCATAGAAGGCACTATCAAAGGATTTTCCAAGATTAACTGAGCCGGCAGTAACGCTTATCAGTTTGTTTTTTGGCGCTTGGCCAGTATCTTTGCAAGCTGGCCATTGAGGTAATGGCTGGACTTTGGCAAGTTCATGTTGGCGAATGAGAACAGACGACGTCTCAAGGTGAATACGCTCGTGCTCAATACCCATGACGATGGGCCACCAGGTATTTTCCCAATCAATGGGTAGGACAAGGTGCAAGGTATCAATTAATGTTAATACTGTGGCACGCACTTTAGCGCGGTAGTCTTTTACCGCAGAAACACTGGGCCAGTCATAACTGTCTTCAGACAGATCATCCCAGCTCATTTCATCAACACCCACCGCAAAAATTGATTCCATATGAGGATTAATCCGATCGGGTATCAGTTTTGCCAATAGTAGCTTGTTGATGAAAAAAGTGGCCGTATGCCCAAGATAGAAAATAAGCGGGTGGCGCAAGGGTATAGGTTTTTGATAGAAAACAGCATCATCGCGCAAACAATCGAACAGTTGCGTATAGGTATCGAAGGTATTAGTGAAGTAAAGCGCTATTTCTTTGCGCTTATCATCCACGGTGCCACTGTTCAGTGTAGGGGTTCGGCGCAATGCTCCAGAGTCAACAAACGTTGCGGATCGTTTAGCCATTTCTTGTGCGTTTTGTATAGGTAAGGTCATCCTGAAACACGTTCCTTTGATTTTTATTCTATAGTCATACGATTTACTACTGGATAAAGGCTCAACTTTTTTACTTTATATTAATATTACTTGCCAAGAAACAAATCTTTTCCCAGTGGTTAAACGTCTCAGCCCTGCAGTTTTTTAATGGCTTCGACTAAATAATCTCGTGAGCAACCGAAGTTCAAGCGAAAACAGTCTTTATCACCAAAATCTCTGCCCGCTGATGGACCAACACCTTTGGCTTCACACCAGGCTTGCGTATCGGTGACTTGCAAACCGCTGGCATCAACCCACAGCAAAAAAGTAGCCGCGGGTGAGATTGCTTTTAAACCTTCAATTTTGTTGATTTCAGTCACCAAATAATCGCGATTTTCAGTTAAATACGCCACTTGTTGTTGATGCCACTCATCGCAATGCCTGAAAGCTGCATTAGTAGCGGTAAGGCCTGTAACGGTTACCGATGGTAATCTGCCGCGGGCAGCATGGTTGAAGTCTGCTCTTAATTTTTCGTTTGGAATAATAGCGAAGGACGTACCTAATCCAGCAATATTGAAGGTTTTACTGGCGGCCATTAATGTCACTGAATACTCAGCCAACTCTGGGTGCGCACTGGCCGGTAGATGTGGCACGTCATCTAAAATTAAATCGCAGTGTATTTCATCAGAGCACAGCATAACGCCATGTTTTCTGCATATTGCTGCAATTGTGTCTAACTCGTCTTGGTTTAAAACTGAGCCGAGCGGATTCATCGGATTACACATAATAAATAAGCTGGCTTTAGGATCCGCGGCAGCCGCTTCTAAGGCATTAAAATCGAGTGTCCAGCGACCTTCCACTTCTATCGAGCCGATACAAGTTCGGTTGAGATGATTAATTGCAGGTGCTGCCATTATCGGAGGATAATTGGGTGTTTGTACGATAATCGTATCCCCTGCTTGGCAATATGCTTGAATAGCCACATTAAATGCGGGCACCACACCCGGAGTCCACACTAGCCAACTAGGATCAATCTTCCAGTTATACTGACGTTGACACCATGCCACAACAGCCTCACTGCCATCGGTATCGTGAGCCGGTAAGGTATAACCAAATAAGCCGTCATCAATGCGCTGATGTAAGGCGGATAAAATAGGCTCAGCACAGCGAAATTCAGTATCAGCAATCCACATAGGCAGTATATCGGTACCTTTGTATTTTTCCCATTTATGGGCTTTTGACGATGTGCGGTCTGGTTTATCACTGAAGTTCATTGCAGGTCCTTTGATCGTTAATTTAGCTGTCTGTAGAAAACAGCCGATTTAGCCTGTTACTATTAACCTTTGGTTTAGGTTAAAACACAAGTCAACATAACCCAAGTACTTGTGGGAATAAAAATGCTCCCCCATTTTATTCGGTATACAAGTGATAACGCTAACGATGACACTCATGGTTAATTTTTATTGGATATTAATCTTGAGGAAGGATAGCTTGCTTGTAATAAAGAGGAACCCTTGGGTTCAAAGTCCTATCTTTCGCCCAAACAAAGGCCTTATCTTTCGATAAGGCCTTTTTGTTGAATGCGGCGGAGGGATAGCGATCTGAAAAATAGGAACCCTAGGTTCAAAACTATTACAGACACAAAAAAGCCCGCTTTGATAAGCAGGCTCTTTCATTTAATATTGCGGAGGGATAGCTTGCTTTTATAAAGAGGAACCCGTGGGTTCAAAGTCCTATCTTTCGCCCAACAAAAGGCCTTATCTTTCGATAAGGCCTTTTGTTGAATGTGGCGGAGGGATAGCGATCTGAAAAATAGGAACCCTGGGTTCAAAACTATTACAGACACAAAAAAGCCCGCTTTGATAAGCAGGCTCTTTCATTTAATGTGGCGGAGGGATAGGGATTTGAACCCTAGAACGGGATAAACCGTTGCCGGTTTTCAAGACCGGTGCATTCGACCACTCTGCCATCCCTCCGAGCGGGCGAATAATATGACAATGACCCTTTGGTGTAAAGGGTAAATTGCAAATAACCCGTTAAGTGTCTATTAAACACACAAATTAACTTATCATCTGCTGTTCGGTGATTCAAAATGTATCGCGCAGCTAATATTGCTCAATGGTATTGGTTCACTCAACACCAAAAGCCCGCGACTGCGCTATCGGCTATTAAGCTTCGAATACAGCAATGGGCTAAGCGAAAACATGATTAAACAGCCGATAACGGCAACTTTGCTTGATTTGATTAGGGTTAATGTTTACCTTTACTGCTAGTAATTTTGCCAATGCCAAGGATAGCGAGATGCTTTCAGAACAAGCATTCGAGATGATAGATATCGTGGCCCGTGTGGGTAGTTTTACCGCCGCAGCCAATAAATTGAATAAAGTGCCGTCTGCGGTGAGTTATGCAATTAAACAAATTGAAGATGACTTAGGGGTAATATTGTTTGAGCGTCACCATCGCAGTGTCAGTTTGACGCCCGCTGGTGAACATTTTGTGGCCCAGTCGCGTGACATTATGACCAAGCTTAATAATATTAAACGTGATACACAAAAAGTGGCTAATGGCTGGCGCCCTTCGTTATCTATTGCGATTGACAATATGGTGCGTGCTGACAAAATTAGTGGCTTAATTGCTGATTTTTATCGCCACTTTACCGACATAGAATTGATTATCCGCTTAGAAGTCTATAATGGAGTGTGGGAAGCTTTGTCCAGCGGCAAAAGCGATATCGCCATTGGTGCAACGTCAAGCATTCCTGTTGGTGGTACATTTAAGTCCCGCCATATGGGGATGATTGAGTGGTCTTTTTTAGTCGGTAAAAACCACCCTTTAGCTATCGCAGAGCATGCATTAACGGATGAAGAGTTATTGCAATATCCGTCAATTTGCCTGCAAGATACCGCCCATAATATTGCCCATCGACCTAATTGGTTGCTGAATAATCAGCGCAGAATTGTGGTACCTGATTGGATCAGAGCGATTAATTGTTTTAGAGAAGGCTTAGGCGTGGGATATATGCCATACCATTTGGCCGATATCTTTATTAAAGCCGGCGCGCTCATAGAAAAACAACTCGCCACACCAAAGCAAGACACAGCCTGCTGTTTAGCCTGGAATAATGCCAACATGAGCCCAGCAATGCAGTGGGTATTAGATCACCTAGGTGATACCGAAAAACTAAAAAAAGAATGGCTTAGTTAATCCTGTTACGCCAAATATGTTTTTTGTAATAGCATTACTTATCAAACCGTATATGTTAAATTAGCAACTATTAAGATGATGTTAGTTATGAATTAATTTTGGTTTAATATACATTGCTTACGCTATACAAATAGATTTAGCTTCAGAGTGAGAAATATTTTTTCTCGTAGAGCGAATCATTGAGTTAACACCTGGAGACGATAATGAATCAACAATCAGTTATATCAACCAGTCTATCGACTACTGAGGTCAATAAACTGTTAAAAAACACCTACATGCTTCTGGCGATGACATTAGCATTCTCTGCTGTCACTGCTGGTTTTTCCATGGCGATAAACCTTGGCCCAATGATGTCAATAGGCTTATCGCTTGGTAGCTTGGTATTGTTATTTGTAACACTCAAAAAAGCTGACAGTTCTGCAGGTATTTTTTGGGTGTTTGCTTTTACGGGTATGCAAGGCGCTTCACTCGGTTACATTCTTAATCATTATGCCGGAATGGCAAATGGTCCTGGCTTAATTATGCAGGCACTAGGCTTAACCTCTATCATTTTCGTGTCGCTTTCGGCATATGCGTTAACCACGAAGAAAGACTTTTCATTTATGCGCGGCTTCTTATTTGCGGGTTTATTAGTGATGATCGGTGCGATGGTCATTAATATATTCGTCGGTAGCTCAATATTATTTATGGCAATGAACGCAGGTATTGCGTTGCTAATGACCGGTTTCATTCTTTATGACACCAGTCGTATCGTGAATGGCGGCGAAACAAACTACGTTCGGGCGACTATTTCATTGTACTTAGATTTTTTGAACTTGTTCATAAGCCTACTACATTTAATGGGTATTGGCAGCGACGATTAATCGTCGATAGAGTTCACTAGCAAATTACGTTAAAATGACCCTACATTAGGGTCATTTTTTTTATCATGAGCAAATTCATCATTCAAGTAAATGGAAGCGTTTATGGCTCTACGGCCAGCTTTCGTGCATTAGCATTTTGCCAAAGCGCATTAGCGAATGGCCATCAAATCATTAATGTCTTTTTCTATCAAGATGGCGTAACTAACAGTAATGCCCTCACCTGTCCTGCTTCTGACGAAATTGATATGCATTCCAATTGGCAATCATTGTCATTAAAACATTCGATACCGTTGACCAATTGTGTCTCTGCAGCTCTGCGGCGTGGCGTATTATCGCAACAAGATGCGACGGAAAATGGTAAACCACAATGGAATAGCAGCGACGCATTTATCATGGGCGGTTTAGGTGAATTAGTGGTGGGTATTGAGCAAGCAGATAGATTAATTAGCTTTTAAGGTATTAGTGGAATAGACAATGAAATCACTAGTGATTATTTTTAGGCATGCCCCTTTTGGCACCACAAGTACCCGTGAAGGGTTAGATTTTGCCATGCTCAGCGCAAGCTTTGAGCAACAAGTGAGTCTGGTATTTACCAATGAAGCGGTATTACATTTACTGGCAGGCCAAACCCCCGAGCAAGCAGGCTCTAAAGATTATGTGTCGGCGTTTAAAGCGCTTTCTCTTTACGATATTGATACCGTATTGGTTTGTGCTGAATCAATGACCACATTAGGAATACACCCCAATGACTTTAGTATTGCGGCCACTGTGGCAACTCCAGATGTGATCACCAAAACCCTGCAAGCGGCTGATGAGGTGTTAGTATTTTGATATTACATCATATCCAAACATCAACAATGAGTGACGATGCCTTAAATACTTGCTTGCGGTATATTCACCCTACTGACAGTATTTTATTGTCTAGCGATGCGGTGAATTGTTTGTTACAAACCCAGTGGCAACAACGTTTAGCAAACATTAAGCTGTTTGTGCTGCAAGATGATGTTGTAGCAAGAGGCCTAGTTGAACGCTTGATGATGTTAGCGAATAAGACTGCTAGCTCTTTTGATATTATTGATTATTCACAATTTGTTGAACAATCTTTGTTACACGATAAGGTCATAACGTGGTAAATTTTTTTGAATTTAATGGTCAGCAAATTGAAACCGATCATCAAGGCTATTTAAACAACGTCAATGACTGGCAAGAATCCATGGCTGTTGTTATTGCTGCCACTGAGAATATTGAGTTGACCGAACAACACTGGGAAGTGATCCGTTTTGTACGTGATTTTTATCTTGAGTACAAAACCAGTCCAGCCATTCGAATATTGGTTAAAGCTATTGGCCAACGTTTAGGCGCGGATAAAGGTAACTCTAAATATTTGTATACCTTGTTCCCGATTGGTCCCGCTAAACAAGCAACAAAAATTGCCGGTTTGCCAAAACCGGCAAAATGTTTATAGCAGAAAAGGCTTACAAAAAAGCCCGCTTAAGATGACTTAAGCGGGCTTTTTAAATGGCTAACCTTAACTGAGGTTATTTTGGAAATATATTTTCTATCACTATAAATACTGCTTGAGCTAGTTCAACAATTACCAACAAAATAAAAAAGAAGATAACTGATAAATAGATAAGCCTACGATTATCACGCCGACTTGAACCCATTGCTGGTTGTACCAACCCTTATAAATATGTGACCAACTCAAACTGAGTGACACAATTTCCAATACAACGTAGGAGTAAAATATGTGCTGCGATACAGTAACGCCGTTAACTCGATTTACGGATTGTGGGGTCACTCAACGCGCAACAACATACAGGTCTTTTTAGACCATGAATGTCTAAGCTCTATCTTGTAAAAGACTGACGATTAAAACCCTAGCCACACTCAAAATTGACTGCGGCTAGCACTAAATCATATTAGCCCATAACATTAGCCAATCAGACTTAAGCCACCCATGTATGGACGTAATACTTCAGGTATTGTGATGGTGCCATCTTGATTTTGATAGTTTTCAAGCACGGCCACTAACGTACGACCAACCGCCAAACCTGAACCATTTAATGTGTGTAATAAAGCCGGTTTGTTATCTACCTTGCTACGGTATCTGGCTTGCATTCTACGGGCTTGGAAATCTTTCATGTTCGAGCAAGATGAAATTTCACGATAAGTATTTTGCGCCGGTAACCAGACTTCAATATCAAAGGTTTTGCTTGAACCAAAGCCCATATCACCAGTACATAACACCATAGTGCGGTACGGTAATGCTAGTAACTGTAATACTTTTTCAGCATTTGCGGTGATTTCGTCAAGTGCTTGCATTGAATTATCTGGATGAACAATTTGCACTAATTCTACTTTGTCGAATTGATGCTGACGGATTAATCCGCGGGTATCACGGCCGTAAGAGCCAGCTTCACTTCTGAAACATGAGGTTAATGCGGTCATTTTCATCGGCAGTTCACTTTCATCCACAATCATATCGCGCACATAGTTGGTTAATGGCACTTCTGCAGTGGGGATAAGAGATAAACCTTGGCCTTCTTCTGTGGCCGGTTTAGTGTGGAATAAATCTTCACCAAATTTAGGTAACTGACCTGTACCTAATAAACTGTCTTCATTAACCAATAGCGGTACATATGTTTCGGTATAGCCGTGTTCAGTGGTGTGTAGGTCTAGCATAAACTGACCTAAAGCACGATTTAAACGGGCAATTTGGCCACGCATAATAATAAAACGTGAACCGGTAATTTTTACCGCACTTTTAAAATCTAATCCACCTAACGCTTCACCTAAATCAAGATGATCTTTGACTTCGAAATCGAATACTTTTGGGGTACCCCACCGGCGTACTTCTACATTGTCATTTTCATCAGCACCCACGGGAGCCGATTCGTCTGGCAAATTTGGCATGCTCATGGCGATGCTATTGATCTGTTGCAACAACTCAGCAAGCTCAGCTTTCTTTGCATCTAACTGCGCACCTAAATCACCCACTTGCGCCATAATGGAACTGGTGTCTTCGCCGCGCGCTTTAGCTTGACCAATCGACTTCGATATCGCATTACGCGAGGCTTGTAAGTCTTCGGTAGCCACTTGAAGCGATTTACGCTTTTCTTCAAGCTTGGTCAAATTATCGACTTCAAGAATAAAGCCACGAGTGGCTAAACGCTCGGCGGTGATGTCCAGTTCATTACGCAAAAATTTTGGATCTAGCATGTTGTCAGTTCTTTTTAGTTAAACGCGAGAAAATATAAGTTGTTGACCTAAATACACCATAAATAGACATAAGGAGACATTCAACAACACATTTAAAATAGCTTTATGCCATAAGCCTTCTTGCAGCAGCAGTAAGGTTTCATTCGAGAAAGTCGAAAACGTCGTTAACGCGCCCAATAGGCCAATGCCAATAAGCGCTTTAATTTCAGGGCTAATATGACTTAATTGCCCCATCGCATAAACGGCGCCCATTAAAAACGATCCCAATAGATTGACTAACAGTGTACCAAAAGGAAAACTGCTTCCAAATAGCTGGATCATAAAAATTGACAGAAGATAGCGTAAAACTGCACCAATTGACCCACCTAGTGCCACCAAGAACACATTAGTCATAGCGCTTGTCCTCGCTTTGTTGATCAAGTTGGTTTAACTGCGCTAATTTATCTTGAATGCGTTTTTCAAAACCTCTATTCGTAGGCTGATAAAATTGGCTTTGTTGCAATGATTCAGGAAAGTAATTCTCCCCAGCAGCATAAGCACCCGGTTCATTATGAGCATAACGGTATTCTTTGCCAAAGCCGATTTCTTTCATCAATTTGGTCGGGGCATTGCGAAGGTGGTTCGGCACAGGCTCGTGTCCAGTTTGCTTAGCTAACTCACGCGCAGCGTTAAATGCGCTATAAACAGCATTACTTTTAGGCGCACTGGCTAAATACAACACCGCCTGAGCAATGGCGCGCTCACCTTCAGCGGGCCCAATACGGTGGTAACAATCCCATGCATTAAGTGCAACGGTCATGGCGACAGGATCGGCGTTACCAATGTCTTCAGAGGCAATGGCTAATAAACGTCGTGCAACATACAAGGCATCGCCGCCACCTTCTAGAATGCGGCAATACCAATACAAGGCGGCATCGGGAGATGATCCTCGCACCGACTTATGCACTGCAGAAATTAAATCGTAAAATTGATCGCCATTTTTATCGTAACCCGCAGCTTGATGCCCCGCGACTTGAGTGAGCATGTCAGTGGAAAATGCGCCACCATCACTGACTAAATCACTCATTAGCTCAAGTAAATTAAGGGCTTTACGTGCATCGCCATCACTAATGTCGGCTAATTGCTTGGCCACATCTGCAGGTAATGTTAACTGGCGTTTGCCCAAACCCCGTTCTTCATCGGTTAATGCTTGGGTAACAATCAAACTTATTTCGTCTGGTGTGAGACGATTAATCAGGTAAACGCGCGCCCGGGATAATAAGGCATTATTGATTTCAAATGAGGGGTTTTCGGTGGTGGCGCCAATAAAAATGACCGTACCGTCTTCAATAAAAGGTAAAAATGCATCTTGCTGGCTTTTATTAAACCGGTGGACTTCATCGACAAACAATAAGGTACGTTGACCGCGGCTTTGGGCGATAGCCTTGGCTTGCTCTATGGCGGCCCGGATATCCTTTACGCCCGATGTCACCGCAGAAATACGTTCAACATGGGCGTTGGCATAATGGGCAATTAACTCTGCCAAGGTGGTTTTGCCTGTACCAGGCGGCCCCCACAGTAGCATCGAATGAGCTCGGTTAGCTTCTAACGCCCTACGCAGAGGCTGACCTTCACCTAATAAATGTGCCTGACCAATATATTCGCTAATTTCCCTTGGACGCATACGAGCTGCCAAGGGGCGAAAGTCTGGGGAAAAATCAAAACCTAAATTAGCCATCAAATAACTTAGTTAGTTTGCTTTAAACGTTGATCATCTATATCAACGTTATCGGGCACGGCAAACTCAAATATATTGGCTTCATCAGGTTTCACCGTGCGTTGCTGAGTCAATGCAAATTGGCTTAGATTACCTTGCTCGTCAGTTAAGTTAAATTTAACTAATTGACTCGCTTCAAAACACACACTTACGGCGACAACATTACTGTTGAGTTTTTTAGGTTGGATATCAAAACAACTTGCTTTAGCGTTAACTGCACGCTTGGTGACTGAATATTTAGCCCATGTGGCTTCATCTCGATGAACCAACAAGGCCATAGGTGATGCATCAACCGCTTGAGCAACATCCATTACTGTGACTTCTTCAGCAAAGGGATTATAAATCCACAAGTTAACACCATCGGCCACAATCAGTGAATCATCAGGCTCAGTTAAATGCCAGTAAAATTGATTAGGGTACGCTAGCGCAAACACGCCGCTTCCACTTTGGATTGGTTTATTGTTAATGTCGGTCACTTGCTGGGAAAATGTCGCATGCAAGCTATCAATATTAGATAGCTTTTCACGTAATTGGGTTGCGTCATCTGCCATCGCGGCAAAGCAACTTAAGCTCGTTGTCAATAATAGGCTTAATACCGTAAAACGTTTATTCATCATCATTCCTATTATGTTCTTGGTGGCGGCGGAGCCAACACTTCACGATTACCGTTGTGGCCTTGAGCCGTCACAATACCTTGTCCTTCCATCATTTCAATAATACGGGCGGCGCGGTTGTAACCAATTTTAAATTTACGTTGTACGCTCGAAATAGAACCTCGGCGTGTTTCGGTCACAAATGCTACCGCATCATCATATAATGCATCGAGCTCTTCTTCACTATCTGAGGTTTCACCGGGTAACAATACTTGCTCACCATCAGTGGCACCATTAAGAATTTCTTCAATATATTGCGGCTTACCACGAGCACACCAGTCGGCAACGACTTTATGTACTTCATGATCATCAATAAATGCACCATGAACACGATTTGGCAACCCCGTTCCTGGCGGTAAATATAACATATCACCCATGCCTAAGAGGGTTTCTGCACCCTGTTGATCAAGAATGGTACGAGAGTCAATACGTGATGACACTTGGAAGGCTATACGGGTCGGAATGTTAGCTTTAATCAAGCCGGTGATCACATCAACCGATGGACGCTGTGTCGCTAAAATTAAATGGATCCCTGCAGCACGAGCCTTTTGCGCAATACGCGCTATCAGTTCTTCTACTTTTTTACCGACAATCATGATCATGTCAGCAAATTCATCGACCACTACCACAATAGATGGCAGCTTTTCTAAAGGTGGCGCCTCGTCCAGCATACTTTCAGATGACTTCCATAATGGATCGGGAATGTACTCCCCTTTTGCCGCCGCATCTTTAATTTTGATGTTGTAACCTTTAAGGTTACGCACACCTAATGCTGACATTAACTTGTAACGACGTTCCATTTCACCCACACACCAACGCAGTGCATTAGCCGCTTCCTTCATGTCGGTAACCACTTCACAGAGTAAATGCGGAATACCTTCATATACTGACAATTCGAGCATTTTAGGATCAATCATAATAAAGCGGACATCATCTGGGCCCGATTTATACAATAAACTGGTGATCATCGCATTCACACCAACCGACTTACCAGAACCTGTGGTTCCTGCAACCAATAGATGAGGCATCTTGCCTAAATCAACCACAACCGGCTCGCCAGCAATGTCTTGACCTAATACCATAGACAATGTCGATTTGCTATTTTTAAAGACCTCTGAATCAAGTACATCACGCATAAATACGGTTTCACGGAATTTATTAGGTAACTCTAAACCTACGTAAGCTTTGCCTGGAATAACTTCCACAACACGCACGTTTTCCGATAATAGTGAACGGGCTAAATCTTTTGATAGATTGGTAATTTTAGACGCTTTAACCCCTGGAGCTAACTCAAGTTCAAAGCGAGTGATCACAGGCCCTGGATACACCCCCACTACATTAGCGATGATGTTAAAATCGGCCAGTTTTATTTCAACCAATCGTGCTACTTGTTGTAATTCTGCTTCACTGATCGGATTTTTCTTACGATCAGGGACGTCGAGTAAGGTAATACTCGGTAAAGGATCCATTTTTTGACGAGTTTGCTGAGGCCCTTGACCATCAATCATCACGACGCCATCAACAATTTTAGCTTCTTTTTTCGGTTTTTGTTGTGCGACTAATGCCGCTGCCGAATGAGGCTTATTAGCGACTTCCTTAGATGGCTCATCCTCCATATTCAGGTTATTCACTTCATCATCAATGTCGTCATCAATGTTGAAGTCAATATCATCTTTAGTCGCTACCCAAGGAGCAAAATGAGTATCGTCATTATCGACTTGCATCGACGGTTCTTGTCGAACATCAATATCAAGATCTTCATCATCAATGTCTGACACGGTAATATCTTCAGTGGGTTTAGCCTTACGACTAAAAAAGCTGCGTTTCTTTTCAACAACAGGTGGACTCACTGCTGCTGGCTTAACGTGAATAGGTGCTGGGATAGACTTCTTTGGTTGATCCTGTGATGGATCATTTTGTTGATCAATTTCATTGCGACGTTGGGTAAACTTATCAACTAATGACATAAAACCTTTAGTATCTTCGGTCTCACGTTCACGTTTTAATAATCGAGGCAGTGTCCATAATTTCTTTGCGCACCAAATAGAACCTAATCCGGTTAACTCAATAATGGTCAACCAACTAATCCCTGTTGCTAAGGTGAAACCGGCACCAATAAAACACATCAATAGCAATGTGGTACCTAGCTTATTAAAGTACGGCAGCATGGCTTGACCAATCACATCACCAGCAACGCCACCAGCGGAAAACACAAACATATCGTCGGCATTCATACTGACCAGTGCAGCCAAAGCCAGCAGCATCAAAATAAACCCGATAATTCTTAGTCCAACTGAAAAATAATCTATTTCGAACAATCGATGGGCACGATTAAAAATAAACCAACCTGTGGTGGCAATCATAATAGGAATTAAAAAGGCGATGAACCCAAAAAAATAAAACAACACGTCCGCAGTCCAAGCTCCAACAGCGCCGGTCCAGTTATGAATTTCACCTTGAAAATGCGACTGGCTCCAGCCTGGGTCACTTGGATTGAAACTGGATAACGCCAATAGAATATATGTTGCAACCATGCAACATAAAATAAGGCCACCTTCGAGCAATCGTTGAAGACCGCTGAGTGTTTTTAGACTATTTTCCTGAGTCAAACGAAAGCTTCCATAAAAAGTGAAAAATAAGGGTTAAGATAACAGAATATCACTGTATTTGCAGTGATTATGCACCTTGATTGAATCAAGCTCAATCGATTGTAATGCCGAATTAATCCTGAAACTGAAAAGCGATGGGGTTTAGTCTCAAGTTGATGATTTTATATTCGAAAATGTGTAGGTTGAATATCAAGGGTGACGTTCACCCCCCATAAGTGACGACAGATTTATCACTGAGACGCTAAAGATTTGGCTGCAAATGAAACGCTACTATTTAACCTAAGTTGTACAGTGCAACTTTATTGGTTTGCTTCACTTCTTCCATGACGACATAAGTACGAGTATCTGATATTGATGGCAGTTTCAATAAGGTTTCACCTAATAATCGTCTATATGCAGACATATCTGACACACGAGTCTTTAATAAGTAGTCAAAATCACCAGAGACTAAATGGCATTCTTGAATATCATCAAGTAATTGTACTGCACGATTAAAGCGGTCAAAAATATCTGGAGTATCACGATTAAGGGTGATCTCAACAAACACTAATAAAGACGCACCGAGAAAGTGCGGATTCACCAATGCGGTATACCCATTTATAAATCCCTGTTTTTCAAGCCTTTTAACTCTTTCCAAACAGGGTGTAGGACTTAACCCTACTCGTTTTGATAGCTCAACATTTGAAATGCGACCATCCAGTTGAAGTTCATTTAATATATTGCGATCAATACGGTCTAAATCATTCACTGAAAAGCTTTTACTATTTACCATATATTTAACCTTGTTTTGTCCTTAAAACAATATTTATATCTATTAAAGGAGCAACTTCAGCAGCATAATCTGCTAAAGCAGCACTATACTAGAGTCCCCTGGAATAAGCACGTTCAGGTCACAATTAATAACAACTAAACCCACTTAACGTGGGTTTTATGTCAATCGAGGCTCAAAGATGATTATTGGTGTTCCAACAGAAATCAAAAACCACGAATACCGTGTAGGCATGGTACCTTCAAGCGTACGCGAATTAACAATAAAAGGTCACGATGTTTTTGTTCAATCAGATGCGGGGGTTGGAATTGGATTTACCGATCAAGACTATACTGATGCAGGCGCCTCGATTTTAGCTACTGCAGCTGAAGTGTTTGCTAAATCAGACATGATTGTAAAAGTAAAAGAGCCACAAACAGTTGAACGTGCAATGCTACGTCACGACCAGATTTTGTTTACTTACCTTCACCTTGCACCTGATTTACCACAAACAGAAGAGCTAATGACCAGCGGTGCTGTTTGTATTGCTTACGAAACCGTAACCGATGATCGTGGCGGCTTACCTTTACTCGCACCAATGTCAGAAGTGGCTGGTCGTATGTCAATTCAGGCTGGTGCTCGCGCGCTTGAGAAATCATTGGGTGGCCGAGGCATGCTGTTAGGCGGTGTGCCTGGTGTAGAACCTGCAAAAGTGGTCATTATCGGCGGCGGTATGGTCGGTACTAACGCTGCGCAAATGGCCGTTGGTATGGGTGCTGATGTGGTGGTATTAGATCGCAGCATCGATGCCTTACGTCGTTTAAATATTCAGTTTGGTTCTGCGGTTAAAGCGGTTTACTCAACAGCTGATGCGATAGAACGTCATGTGTTAGAAGCTGATCTTGTGATTGGTGGTGTATTAGTACCGGGTGCTGCGGCGCCAAAATTAATCACTAAAGACATGGTTAAGCGCATGAAACCTGGTAGTGCAATTGTTGACGTCGCTATTGACCAAGGTGGCTGTGTAGAAACATCACACGCAACCACTCACCAAGACCCAACTTACATTGTTGATGATGTTGTACATTATTGCGTGGCTAACATGCCTGGCGCGGTTGCACGTACTTCTACGTTTGCATTGAACAACGCAACCCTTCCTTACATCATTAAGTTAGCCAACCAAGGTTACAAACAAGCATTATTAAATGACAAACATTTATTAAACGGCTTAAATGTTATCCACGGTAAATTGGTTTGTAAAGAAGTGGCTGAAGCATTAAATCTTCAGTTCACTGAACCAAAAAGTATGCTTAACTAAGTTTGCTTAATTCAATAAAAATGCCGCATTAACTAATGCGGCATTTTTTTATCTCCAAGACTAAACCTTATCAATATGGATTTAATCCACAATACCGACCCTTTCCATTCAAGGTGGTTGAGATTTTATCCGATGATTATGATGCAGGCATCAATTCAGATTACTTGGCTAACAAATCAAAAAAGGCTTCTTGTGGCATAGGTTTATAAAAGTAATAACCTTGTACCGCTTCAATATCTTGTTGCTTAATATAATCAAGCTCTACTTGGGTTTCTACCCCTTCGACGACAATCGCCAGGTCTAACGCCCGGCTCATGCTAACAATCGCTTCAATGAGTGCTTTATGACGCGAACCCGATGATATTTTGTGAATAAATGATTTATCAATTTTTATTTGATCCACCGGAAAATTGGCCAAATAAGATAATGAGGAATACCCCGTACCAAAGTCGTCTACTGAAATTTGCATACCCCGATGTCTAAGCTCAGTCAGTAATTGATTAATAGTCTCTTGCTGCTTCATCATTAATGATTCAGTTATTTCAAGGGTAATCAATGAGTAAGGAAGATAATCCAAACCAAGCTTTTGTTGTATCACATCAAAATAGGCTAAAAACCTATGCTGTAAATCCGGGGTCCAAAATTCTATGGTAGAAACGTTAATGGATAGTGGAATGGCAAGATGACGTTTTTGCAATGCCACGATAGTGGTAAGCGCTTGCATTCTAACCCATTCACCGATTTGAACAATGAGGCCGGACTCTTCAGCAATAGGAATAAATTCATCTGGCGAAATAAATTGACCATTATGTACCCAACGCAATAATACTTCCGCTTTAATGATTTGACCACTAAATGGATTCACAATCGGTTGATAATATAGCTCGAATTCATCTTGGCTTAATGCCGATTTGAGGTATAAGTGAAGTTCAGCATTTCGTTCTGCATCTTTTTGGATTTGCTGATTAAAAAACTGCAGGCAATTACGCCCTTGGGCTTTAGCATTATACATGGCTTGAGTGGCGCAATTTAATATTTGTTCAACATTATCTGCATCATAAGGAAATCGAGCGAGACCAGTACTCATTGACAGCATCATATCTTGACTACCGACAATAAAATGTTTTTTCAGTTCATCCGTTAAATTATTAAACAAGCTAATCAATGACTCTGTAGACATTTTACCGGGCAAAACTAAAGCAAATTCATCGGCCGCAATACGTGCAATGAGAACATTCTCGGGAATAACACTCAATAAACGCTGCGCCACAAATTTCAGTACCAGATCACCGTTATCATGTCCGATCGTGTCGTTAATTTGTTTAAAATGATCGATGTCCATCAACATTAAATTAAACTCTTGTTTACAACCATTTACGTTGTTATTTGAATCTATCATGGTTTGTAACGTATTGAATAAATACTTTCGATTGGATAATCCGGTCAATTGATCATAGTTTGTTTGAAAATCAATTAATTTTTCAGCATTTTTACGAGCTGAAATATCAGTAATCAGCCATGCGAAACAATTTTGTTGAGTAAAGCTATCTCGAATAACCGTCACGGTAAGAGCAATATCAATAATATCATTATCGCTTTTAAGGCCTTTTAACTCCCCTTGCCAAGCCTGCCCTCGGTTTAAATTTTCAAATAAATCAGCAACCACATGATGCGGAGAATGGCTTAAAAAACGATGAACATCAAAGAGTTTCAGGTTTGAATAATAGGTAGATGTTAGCGATTTAAAAATTGGATTAACGGATAAGACTGAGTTGTCTTCAGTGGTGATCACAAGCGCGATGGGCAGGCTGTTAAAAATTTGGCTACTTAACCGTTCAATGTACATCCCACGACTTCGATCAATGGCTAAACTTGCCAAACGTGCCGCTTCTTGTATTAGGTATAAATCTTGCTCTGATGGCGATTTAACCGTGTCATAGTACATGGCGAAAGTGCCCAATACCTTTTGGTTACTGTCTTTTATCGGCTCAGACCAACACGCTTTCAATCCCGCTTTTAATGGTAGTACTTTATAATCTTGCCAATTAGGATGATGCTCGATGTCTTCAACAATGACACTTTCACACGTAAATGCTGCAGCGCCACAAGAACCAATATTGGGACCAATTTCGATGCCATTTATTGCATTATTATATTCTTCAGGGAGATTAGGAGCCGCACCCGATAATAGCCGTTTACCGTCATCACTGAGTAACAGTACTGATGCCCGGGTTCCTATTTTTTGTGCTTCAATCAATAAGACTAAGTCATGAAGTATTTCGCCTAACGGAAGGCCCTGCAATACCATATCAAGTATTGTACTGTAGCGTTCAACACTTGATTCACGAAAAGAATGTTGGTTGCTCTCTTCCATGAAGTGATTAATATCTGACCCTATATCCATAAAGCTCCATCATCACGGCAAATGCTTAAAAATACATTTTCTAATGTGACTGTAAGATTATGCATTTATGAGAACTTTATCAACGATTTAATATGAATTTATTAAAAGTGCCTTTTATCAGTAAATAATTATCCATAAAAACAATGCAGAAATTTGCACTGTTTTTTGTTATCTATCATCAATATGATGACTCTAAAAATCAATAGCCATGAATAACTATTCAGCTATACGTTCCATTTTAGCTAAATAGAAACCATCAAATCCACGTTCTGAAACCAAGATATTTTCATCCTCGATAAGAGTAAACTGTGGGTTTTCAGCGAGAAACGCATCGATTTGATGACGGTTTTCTTCTGGCATAATAGAGCATGTCGCGTAAATGAGCATTCCGCCAACTTTGACCATACGGCAGTAACTCTGCAAAATATGCTTTTGCAATTCAACCAGCACCGGCAAGCGCTCCGGCGTATCACGCCATTTAGAATCAGGATTACGTTTTAACACCCCAAGTCCCGAACAAGGCACATCTAATAACACTCGATCGGCCGATAATTTCAGACGTTTAATGGTTTTAGAGCTAGCGATAA
Organism: Shewanella sp. Actino-trap-3; assembly: GCF_002836275.1. Classification (NCBI taxonomy): domain Bacteria; kingdom Pseudomonadati; phylum Pseudomonadota; class Gammaproteobacteria; order Alteromonadales; family Shewanellaceae; genus Shewanella; species Shewanella sp. Actino-trap-3. Next base: position 1,235,727 of record NZ_PJCE01000001.1, read on the forward strand.
TCCGCGTTTCAACATTATGTGCACCAGCGCGTTTAGCCCGAGTTTTAAGATTATCGAGTTTCCATTGCTCAACATCCATCGCAAGCAAACGACCTTTACCTTGCATTTGTGCTGCAATATGTAAGGTTTTACCACCCGCACCCGCACAAGCATCGACAACCCGCATTCCGGGTTTGGCACCCACAGCGTCAGCAACCAGTTGTGAACCCGCATCTTGCTGTTCAAACCAGCCATTTTTAAATGCCTCGGTTCGAAATAGTGCTGAGTCTGATGTAACCTCAACAGCAGAAGCGACATCGCTTACCACTACCGCAGTTACGCCTTCTTTTTTAAGTCTTTCAATAAGGGATTCGCGATTACATTTCAGTTCATTCACGCGTAAATAACGCTTTGGCTGCTCTGCTAGTGCTGCACGTTCAGCGGGCCATTTATCACCTAACTGTGCTTGACCTATGATTTCTAACCATTCTGGACAGCCATCCCATAGCACAGGGTCTGTTTTTGCTTGTTCAAGATTAGCACTAAATGCCGCCTGCTCAATTTGCAATGAATACTGCATTTTAGGTAAATCTAAGCCATGAAAAACATGCCAACCATTGAGTAATTTAGATCCTAAACGATCAAACTCTTCCGGTTTAATATCAACCAGAAAACAATATAAGTTTAAGCGACGTAAAATATCGCCAGTGACTTGCGTGATCCGTGCTTGCTCTGATGGGTTAAGGGTTAAACCAGAAAAATGCTCTGAATAGGCTCTATCTAAAGGTTTTCCTCGGGTTAACACCATGGTTAGTACATTTAATACCAACTCTGATGAACTGCCTGACAACGGATAAGTCAACATGGGCTCTCTCATAATATTACGGTCAATTTAAAAACGTGCTGATCATAGGGATTAAAGCCGCTGATAGCAAGGCAATATCGGCCTTTAGCACCCATATCGATACCATAAAATAGACATTAATTCAGCGCGTATACGTTTTTTATACAGAAGATATATAGTGGCATCAACCGATGCTCAATACTGTCACAGAGACTGGATTTTAAGCATTTAAATATTTGAATATCGAATCCATGCCATTTCTTCTTAAACGTTAATGACTAGTCTCGACAGCCGTTCGCTGTAATGCCTCATCTCCTCATCGAACTAAACTGCTTGAGCGGCAAGTTAATCATCTACCATAAATAGCGTTTTTCTTTGTTGTGCAAAAACCTATTGCCCCAAAAAAATACCATACGACATTGATATCGCAGCCACTTCACATCAAGATCCACTAGCCTTATGCGCGTTCTATGGCGCAGTGTTTGAGCCTTTTAGTTTGAGCCCTGCCAAGGCGGGCACTTCTTGCCCTTTTGGGTTTAACACTTGGGTGATAGTGGGGGTTATCTGATTGGTTTTATTTTGGCTTATGAGCTTGCTTACTCACATCAAGTCGAAGCCTTGGTGACTATCGATGTCAACAATATATTTGAACCCGATATAGCTCATCAGCTAATAGTAGTTTGTTGCCCATGTCTTCATCCAAAGGCAAATAATCACACTGCGACGCTGTGTCAGTCGAAAAACCTAATGTGATGGGCGGCTCGAAGTAAGGTGTACTTCTGCATTGATTGTAAATTTAATTGTTGAAGTAATTGTCTACGTTTTAAGCAATTTTTCAACAGTGTCAATGTACCTCCATTCCTATAGATTAAATGGTATTTGAAGGTCGACAAACAACCACTTAAGAGACGAGGAGCATATACCTTGGTTGTAAATTAATACTCTTCTTTTATATGAGAAAGCAAGGTGGCGATATTACAATATGAAATTACAATATGAATATCCGACGAGAGGCGTTTTAGTCACGTCCCTGTGCTGTGTTGTCTGATCGATAGATTTTTGAGCTTATCTAAGCTCACTTGTGGGCGGTTTAACGGCGAGTATGTCGCAGGGGAGTTGATTAATCAGCAGTTCAGGAATATGGCCTTTAATTGAGTGGATTAACCCTGTGTGCTCGGCCGCTCCCATGATGACCATATTCACATCGAGTTGATGGGCCTTGATGGGAATAGCATCTTCAGGTAAGCCATGAGCTATGTGACAGTGATATTTTTCAGACAGTAAATCTGCCACTGCGTGATTAAGAATGCTTTGCTGGTTTGCTTGTTGTGACAACATTGAATGAGCATGGGCCCTATCTTCGGTTTCAAAGGCTATGCTGTAATTGTCAGCCAAAAAACAATTAATGAAGTGTAAATCATTATTGATGCTGTCTGCTATACCTTTAGATTCATGAATAATGTGATGATTAAAAGCTTGATGGCAATCTTGAGTGTGATTAATATCTAAGGCGGTCAACACGTGGCCTTGGGTCTGCCATTGACTGCTATTAACAAACATTACGGGTACCAAGGTTTCTCTTAATAAGTGCCATTCGTCAGCAGAAACCAACTCAGAAATAATGGAGTGATAACGTTTATGAGGCAATACCACAAGATCGTAATGTTCTTGCTTTAGTTGATTTAGCACTGCGCGATAAATGGTGCTCGATTGGCAACTGATTTGTTTGCTTGGGTATTTGAGAACTTGCTCTAATCCTTTGGTTGTCAATGTTCGTTTTGACTTAGGTTCAATTACACAGCTTCTTTCTAATAGACGTTTCAACAGGCTAGTTTGGGTAAGCTTTACGGTTAGCAATGTGAGTTTAGCGCGTGATCTACTGGCTAAGATAACGGCTTTGTGAAATGAGCTATTCAGTAGGTTTGGTGTTTCTGTAACAGCTAATATGTGCTCATATGGGTACATGGTAGCGGCCTCCATCGTAATGGTATTAGACCTGTACAATCCTAGTTTAACAGAGGCATTTTCGCCTCATACTTCAGTATTAGTGGATCTCACCCTGACACAGAAAGATTGATTGACACTAACTGAGGGGGCTTTATAGTGAATAGTTAAGCCATCGAACCGGAGTAAAATCAAACATCTACATAATTGTTGCGACCATATTTATTGTTACAATTTTTATCCTACTTTGACCAGAAATATTTGCGCCGCAAATGAAGCCAGCCATTTTACTAACTCAATCAACTATCGCAATAAACCCATATTGCAAAATCTAGGCGATTGAGCATTTTCATCCAAGGGTTGTTTACAAATGCAAACAAAACGACTTGTTAGATGTAAGCAGGACTGTGCGGATTAAATACCGCTTCAGCAGAGGCACTCAATGTGATATGACATCGCATCTGATTATAAAGTGAGTGTTGTTACATTAGGCCTAAGGAGATCTAAGCCACATGTTGTCACGGTAAATGATTTAGTGATTACAAATTTTATCTGCTGCTGTTGTAATACCACCTTCACTAGGGATGAACTTACCTTTGCCTTCTAAAAACTCAATAAGCATCTCAGCGTCCATCTCCGCTGCAGAGCAGGTATGATAACGAGTATCAGCACCAAAGTTAGTATGCATTAACGTTTTAAGCTCTTGCTTTGTTAACGCAGAGCCATGGGTTAGCATCAATTGCATAACTTGATGGCCGTGTACTGATCCAGACATTGTATCTCCAATTAAGGTGTAAATTTATTATACTTTATAGCTTATTTTTTTTTCATAAATACAGATCTCACCCACAAGATCCGAAAAAATATTTTTTTTGATGCCCGGATTAAAAAATGATACGGCATACCCACTACATCCGTATAAACGATACCCGTAAAATAAAAAATTAATATTCAACTTAGCATAGCTTCGCGAATAAATATTCGATGAAATCAGCCGTCAGAGTGATGATAAATTTAGCGGCATCTGTTGATTATTAACGGCCTTTTGCATGGCTTTCGCTTTATTTTGAGCTTTTTTCGATCTCTGCAAGTGCTGAATAAATTGCTTGAAAGATAAGCCTGTCTGCCTCCACAGTGTCATTATCAGGGACGTCCCACGCCATGATTTCACGATATTTTTCGACTACTTTACGTAAATCTTCAGTGATTTTGTCATGGTAGCGTTCAATTTCTATATTTTGTACATCAGACATATCGATACTCCTTAGCAATAATAACTTAGAACACAGGCTCTTGAACGGGAACGATTAATATTTCACAACGACTATGATTTTGAACATAATGCGCCACTGAGCCCAATAACTTGTTTATGCCTTTTTTCTTTTTTGCCCCAAAAATGGCTAAATCAACATCTTGTGCTTCCAAAAAAGACACGATGCTATAATTTACCTCACCACAAATCACTTTGGACTCTATGGGAAAATCGGTATCCAAATCGTTTACAAACGCTTTCATCTGAAACTGAGCAGCATCAATAGCTTTTTTGTTTTGATCTTTGATGATATCTAGATCAACAACGTTGTAGCCCACTGGATCGCCATAGAGTGTATAAGCGAGTACTTCTGGAACAACATTGAGTAATGTTAACGAAGCTTGATAGTAGTTAGCTAATTCTATTGCGCGTTTACATGCATGCTTTGAATACAGGGAGAAATCCACCGCAACCACAATGTTTTGATAGGGTTGCAATTGTTCTACCGCCTTTTCAAACTCTTGTTTTTCACGTAACCAGTCCCAAGCTTGTTGCAGATTTTCTCGGTTAAAATAACGCACTTCACTAGATATTAAAAAAGGCTTCGCGATTAACACCATCCAATGTTCCCAAGACTTATCGCCAACCATCGCAATGCGATCAAAATCACTAAGATGTTTCATACCAAACTTAACATCATTTATGGCGGCATCTACATCCCAGCCGGAAAAATTATCAAATTCAAAAAGTAATGAAATTTTACCTAATCGTTTAATTTGCGTTTCAAGTTGGGGTAAGAATTTCTGGTAATCTTCAAGAGTTAATTTTCCAGAAGCTCGCACAGCAATGGTATTGCCATCAAATACAGGTATAAATTGCAACATAGGATTTTCCTTCTATTTGTGGATAGTTCACATCCAGAATCAGTTAAAACACACTACTCACTAACTTCATCTTAAAACCTTTTTTTATAGAGCTTATTGATCAATGACAACATTTCAGAATGAAACGTTTCATGATGTTACATTATAGTGTGTTGAATTTGCTCTTACCTTTCCTGATTATGTACAAGCTTCAAAACCTGACGGCTAGGGTCTTGCCCTGTATTTACAATGATCTCTTCGTGTTCATCATCACGCGCCTACTAGGCCAGAACAACTCGGGCATGTTCATAGAAGTCATTGGAATGTTGCCTAATCGCATTTTAATGTCAGCTACTATCTCAAGGCTTCAGCAAGTTCTTCCCCCAGAGCCTTATTTCAGCTAACTATAGCGCATGTTCTGAACTGTAAAAGTCTGAGCATTGTCGACAATGACTCGGTTTCTCATGGTGTAAATAGATTGAACATCATGACGGTGTAAACAAACTCATTAAACCATAGTACAACTCGATATAATGTAAAAATAAAACCAATAGATTAATCGCGTTACAGTCAGCCTTAAAGCTGTGATAATACAGCCTATACCATGCGCAATGGCTGATTGATTATCCAACTCAGTTATCACATTTATGCTCCGATTCCCCTCATTAGGATTTACCATGCGCGCTTTTGTAGTTCGAGCCAGAGCGGCTCCAGTTGATAGTCAGCAGTTTGTGGCGGGTATAGGCCAAGAGGCCCATACTGAAATTTTAGCCCATACCTTAATGAACACCATCTTTGTGGCCCAGTCTCATCGGGATGATGTTATTGTTTATTTAGTATTAGAAAGCACCCAAGATTTTTCTCGCACCATCTGTTTCCGTTCAGGTGAACTAGGCCACATAGGCGGATTTCACGAACAAAATTTAACCAATAAAATTGCCAAAGCCTTAACCGCGTCAAAGGGCATGACGAAAGAGCAATTGCGTGTGGTTGAGCCCGGCATTACGGTACGCACTGTGAGTTTTGAAAAGCTGGTGCAAGAGTTAGCCGAAGAATATCAACTGTATATGTTGGAGAAAAAAGGCACCCCAGTGCGTGACATAGAGTTTGCACATAATCCTTGTTTTCTACTCACCGATCATATTCCTATGCCTAAAAAGAGCTTTAATAGCTTAAAGCGACTCGGTACTCAACATATAAACTTAGGGCCAAAAATGCTATTCGCGTCTCAATGCGTGGTGTTAATCCATAATGAGTTAGATATGCGGTTGTAAATCAATACGATTGGATCAAGGACCTGCAGTTGATGGATAATTTACGTCAATTAACGCTAAGCTTGTTGAGCTTACATAACAGACAAATCCAATCAATAAAGCTTAAACCTTAGTCTCCGTCGTCCTTACTTTCTAATGGATGTCTTACCTTTTTGGCAATTTATTATGCCCTATTCCACTACCTTGTGGATTGCCGCAGGTATGCGGTGACTTATGGCTTCCGACATCACTCAGTGGCATTACGATATGCTCATACCCGCTAATTTTTTCGTCAAGAATGCAAAATTAGATTATGACGCCTCTCAAATAACCCGCCCAGGCCCCAAACAACACCGAAAGCCGACGAGATAAAACACTAAGTCGAAACGAGATTTGCGGCTGATGTTAAACGCTAACTTTTTAGAATGAGTCCGTGATGAAGAGGTTGATGTTCAAGACCCACACATTCGCAACCGTGTTATATTTATTGATGGCCAAACTCTTGAGCTAAACTGATGAGTTAAATGTTAATGTTGCGCAAAAGATAGCAGAAATGCGCCGGGTTATAATCTTTAGCGTAATGAAGGTTATGGTTTATTTATTGCTTGAAAATTCCACGCAAGTAGCGAGTTTGATAAGGGTTTATTATCCCTTGAGATAGCCAAGTGATCAGCCACGTTAACAACCTTTTTATCAGCTTGTACCATAATGCCGTTGTTGATCAAATCGGCATTAATGTTTAGGCTTAAATAAAATAAAATATTGTTAATTCAAGGCTGTTTTGTTACAAATGCACTAGATTAAAAAAAATTAACGTTAAGGAATAACGAATGGATTGGTATTTAAAGGTTTTAAAACAGTATTTCGATTTTAGCGGCCGAGCACGTCGTAAAGAATACTGGATGTTTGCACTGATCAGCATGATCATTAGTATTGTGCTGACCTTATTGGATATGGGTGTGGGCTTATACAGTGAACTTTATGGTGCTGGATTATTGAGTTCTATTTATTCACTCGCCATCGTCATTCCAAGCATCGCAGTGAGTGTTCGTCGTCTTCACGATACTGACCATTCTGGTTGGTGGTTATTATTAATGTTTATCCCGCTGCTTGGTGCATTAATTCTGCTCGTCGTGATGTGCTTTAACAGTAAAGATGACAACGAATACGGCCCGAATCCAAAAGCAGATCCAAACCTTGGTGAGAGTGACAACTTAGCCGTTTAATCTTAAGTGATTCACTAACAGAGGTTAGCATCACTCATTAAAAAAAGCATGGTCATTGACTATGCTCTTTTGGTATCTGCAGCCAGCTTTATCACTATAAAACTAAGTTTTAGAGGGCATTAACTTAGTCACACCATTGATCACTAATACCGCTAAACCACCAGCAACAACACCAAATAGTGCATTCAACACGCTTGGGGTTAATAGCCCTAAAAAGCCACCTACAACACTCACTTGGCTTACCAGCGTTTCTGCATGCGCAATCCATTCAGATACCAGATGAATACCGTGAGTTAAAATACCGCCACCCACCATAAACATGGCAATAGTGCCTACAAATGTGAGAATTTTCATTAAGTAAGGGGCAGCAGATACTAATCCTAATCCCAATTTATGCCCTATTCCACTGGGCTTACGTTGAGCAAGATACAAACCAAGGTCATCAATTTTAACAATCCCTGCCACTAGGCCGTATACGCCTATCGTAATCACAATGGCAATAACGCATAAGGTTAAAAATTGCCCCATTAGGTCCATGTGTGCAGCAACACCTAAACTAATTGCGATAATTTCAGCGGATAAGACAAAGTCGGTGCGGATCGCCCCTTTTATTTTTTCTTTTTCGAATGCTGCTAAGTCTTCGATATCAGCTTTTGCTTTGGCAACCACCGCATCGTCATCGACCACAGGTACACGCTTATGTGTTAATGAATGATAGACCTTTTCAAAGCCCTCATAACATAAAAACAAACCACCAAACATCAATAAAGGAGTAATAGCCCATGGAATAAACGCACTGATCAGCATGGCCATCGGCACCAAAATGACTTTATTGCGAAACGACCCCATGGCGACGGCAAACACGACAGGAAGCTCTCGCTCAGAGGCGACACCCGATACTTGCTGCGCATTTAACGCTAAATCATCACCCAGAACACCAGCGGTTTTGCGTGCCGCCACTTTGCTCATTGCCGCTACATCATCCAAAATAGTGGCAATATCATCTAATAGGGTTAATAAACTGGCACCTGCCATAAACAGTCTTATCCTTTTAAATCAATCATTTAATTGATTTATACTTATCTCATACATCGTTTAGAGTAAACACACGGGAACACTTAAACCCGTGATATTGACCTAGTGTGTTGATACTCAAAATACTACTCAGTACACGTTAAGTCAGTGAGTCGTCTTCTACCATCACACCACAAGAGCTATGTAACACTAAATGGTTTTTGATTAATGGCTGACAGGCCTCTTAACCACAAATTAATAAGGCTAATATATGCCTATTTTGAGTACTTAAGTTACTGGCGTTTTTATCAACGTTAGCATTAAGCTCTTTGGCAATAGCTTGAAATGGCTGACGCGTGTCTAAATTTACCAATGGACTATTCATAACGCACCAGACACGGTCAACTAAAACACGCCATCACAGTAAGTTATATCAATAGAAGTGGCTTTAAATGCCATTTTTATAGCTAACCTTCTATGAATAGTGCATTTTGGTAAACAAAACAACCAAGATAAATAACTTAACATGGTTGTTTTCATTATATCCCTGACGTTATAACCCAAGCTCGCTGAGTAAGTCATCAGCATCGTCAACAACAAGGCCTTTTACATTGGGATCATTGAGTACATCTTGTGATTTATCTGATTTAGCTTGCGCTTTTTGACCGTGAGTTTCGATTAATGAGTCAAGATCAAATTCCTCATTCATTTCAAAGTCTGCAGATCGAAGAAACTCTGTTTTATCCATGGCAAATTCAAGATAAAAAATATGGTTATTTTCAGTCTTAAACGACACTCTTCTCGCGACGGCGTTATCGAGGTTAGTATCGACTGAAATCGTTAATTCTTTATTAATCGTCAACATTTTAGGCTGACTTTGGCTAATGGATGTTTGTAATTCTTTTGATATTTTACCAATAAAATCACCCAAAATTTGGTTCATTAATTCGCCCATTACATTGCTCACATCATCAGAAGTATGTGAAAACGCTAATTCCGTTTCAGGCATTCCCATGTTGAGCATATAACGGCGATAAATTTCAATAGCCGCTGCCGCAGAAAAGTTGATCACAACCAAGCCAGAAAAACCACCATCGAAAATAGAGAAACAACCCAAATCAGGTTTTAAGCGGGTGCGAGAAATACTTTGAATCATCCCAGCATGACTAATTTGGCTAGCACTCGTGCTAGAAAGAACATGAGACACTGAATGACAAAGCTTAAGTAGAATATCGTCATTGTTGACGATAGAAGATGAATTCATAGCATTAATACCTTTTCGTTAATTACACTAATCTTGCGGGTAAACCGTAAAAAAATCAAAATTAAAACAATTGCTTAGCACATTAATTAACCAAACAACGTTAATATTCAACTAACCAGTTGATAAAAAACAGCTTTAACCAATTCACTACATTATGCTTACAAATATAAAATATGCAGTTTGTTCACAAAAACAATCTTTTACGCTTATTTTTTTTAATATTTTCATTATAATCCCATTACTTTGTATTGATAGTTTAAAATAGGACTGATAATGATTAGATTATTGAGACGCCTAACCATTTTAAAGCGATTATTTATTATGTTAGCTTTAGCCGCTTTAGGTACAGTGGTTTTCGGTTCTTTTTCCATTAATGAACAATACAATCATTTAATAGAACAAAAGTTCAAACAGATCACCGGGCAAGTCAACCAATTAAGTAGCACACTTGATGCCTTTAAGCTTGTTAATCCTGATGCAACGGTCGAATCATTAAGCCAGTTTATTAGTGACATTAAGGTCTCTGAGCATCAAGCGTTTATTGTTATCGATAATCAAAATAATATTATTGTTAATCCACTAAACCCAAGATCAATCAGTAAATCCATCAACAACTTGGCGGCAAATGATGCTTCAACGCCTTATCAACAGCTAATCACCACGGCAAAACAACGCCAAACAGCCCAAGCAAAGTTTGCGGTTGTCGATCAACAAAATCAACCACAAACGGTATTAGCCGCAGCACAATATTATCCAAAACTTGAATTAACGTTAATCACCCAAGCAAACGTCAACGATGTCAATAACAGTATGACAGGTATCATTATTGACTATTTCATCATTATGATGATGATTGCAGTGCCTATTTTTGCGTTCTTTTTATTGCTTAATCATTCCATTACCCAACCTCTTAACGTCACAATCGACGCGATGGAACAAATTGCCAAAGGTGAAGGCGATTTGACTCAACGCTTGTCGACAGAAGGCAATGATGAAGTCGCCAAACTGGCCGATGCGTTCAATCAATTTGTGATTAAAATAGCCAATATGGTTGCTAATTTACAGCCTCTTGGGCATACCTTAAGTAATGAAGCGGTGCATTTATTAGATACTGTAAAATTATCGAATCAAAGCGCGAACCAAGTGCACAGTGAAACTCAAAGTGTCGCCGCTGCGATTAACCAAATGCTATCGACGAGCCAAGAAATGGCTCGAAACACTCAAGATGCTGCAGACGGTGCCAGCAATGTGAAACATCAAGCCGAACAAAATCAACAATTGATGCAACAAACAGTTGAACAGACAGAAAGTTTAGTCGGTGAGCTACAACAAGCAGAAACGGTGTCGTTAACCCTCAGTCAATCATCTGCTGAGATTGGCAGCATCCTTGACGTGATAGGTAGCATTGCAGATCAAACTAATCTACTTGCACTGAATGCCGCCATTGAAGCTGCACGCGCAGGTGAACATGGCCGAGGTTTTGCTGTAGTCGCTGATGAAGTGCGTGCGTTGGCAAACAGGACTCAGTCTTCAACCAATGAAATCAATAAAATTATTAACCAGATCCAGACAGGTATTCAATCGGTTATTAACAGTATTACTAACACACAGCAACATTCTGCTCAGCTGCAATCAAAAGCTGTGCAATCAAGTGATGCGATTATCGCAATTTTAGCGCTTATCGAAAATATTAGTAGCATGACAGCGCAACTCGCCAGCGCCACAGAAGAACAAGCACTCGTCACCGAAGACATTAACATTAATGTCAGTACGATTTCTGAACTCACCGAACTATCGTTAACAGCTAACGAAACCCACAGTCAGGCAGCACAATCGTTGCAAACTATTAGTGTAGATATGAGTCAGACACTAGGACAATTTAAAATATAATTTAATTCGATCAACTCATTACACAAACAAAGGCTTCCCACGGTTGATATTATACCCATCAGCATGGAAAGCCTTAATGTTGCTACCCTCAAACCTCGCCGTCTTATCGACAAACAATATTGGCTATAGCCATGGTCTATATCAACATCACAGCTCATTTCGAGTCGAACATCGCTTTTAGCTATTATGACTTTAGGGTATATTATGCCTATTAGATTAAATAGCTGAGTTCTACAAGGTATCATTTAACCAATAAGCTAGTGGATATCTCGACTAGCTTATTGAAATATTGATATTTAATCCGATGAGTATTTAGTTGTCATTCATTACAGAGTATGTTGTCTATGTATCAAAAAACGGTCACCATTGTTGCTCCTCACGGTATTCATACCCGCCCAGCGGCATTACTGGTTAAAGAGGCAAAAGAGTTTGATTGCGACGTCATAGTCGAATGCAATGGTAAGCAGGCCAGCGCCAAAAGTTTATTCAAGTTACAAACATTAGGTCTATACCAAGGTGTGTCAGTGACGGTATTTGCTTCCGGTGAACACGCCCAAGCAGCCGTTGACAAAATTGCCTCACTGCTGATGACTCTGAGTTAATTAGAGTTAATTAGAGTTAATTAGAGTTAATTAGGACAACCATAGTTAATAGGACAGCGATATGTCAATCAACGGAATAGTAGTATCAGCAGGCATCGCTTTTGGTAAAGCACTGACTATCACCACTCAACTGCCACCACTGGATTTTAAACTTCTCTCTATTGAACAAATTGACCAGCAGCAACAACAGCTAACACAAGCCATTAATCACCTTATTGCTCATTTACAACACTGCCAACATCACCTGTACCCAGATGGTGATAATTTCCAACTTATTGATAGCGATATTATGTTGCTTGAAGATGAGGAACTACAACAGCAACTTCATCAACATATTCGTCAATTTAAAGTCGGTGCCGCCGTTGCTGTTGATCGCATTTTTAATCAACATGCAGCAGAAATGTCGGCATTAGATGACCCTTATTTGGCTAATCGCAGTGTTGATATTATGTGTTTGGCTAAGCGCTTAACCAGTGCGTTGCAAGGGCACTTACAATGGGATTTATCGACCCTTGCCGAAGACACCATATTACTGGCTGATGATTTAACCCCTGCAGAATTTGCCATATTGCCACTAACTCACATCACCGGGCTGATCCTAGAGTCTGGAGGTCTAACAAGCCATACTGCTATTTTGGCTCGGGCAGCAGGGATACCTGCATTACTCAATTATCAATTTTCACAAACCAAAGACGTCATTGACGATGGCACTCAGCTTATTTTAGATGGTATGTCAGGTGAATTACATGTTGCCCCGTCAGCTGACGTTTTTGATCAATTAAAGCAGAAACAACAACAAGAATTGCTGCGTCGCCAAGCATTGATGATTTATAAAGATAAACCCAGTCAAACTCGCGACGGTCATAAGGTCACTTTGCTGGCCAATGTGGGCAACCTGAGTGAAATATCTCATGTCACCGATGTTGGAGCCCAAGGTATTGGCTTATTTCGTACCGAATTTTTACTGATGAATGCCAAAGCTCTGCCAGATGAACATCAACAATATAAACTTTATTGCGATGCCCTTCATAGCTTACAAGGTGAAGTGCTTACCATTCGAACGTTTGATATTGGCGCCGATAAAGAAATTCCTTTCTTGCCTCAAAACAACGAAGATAACCCTGCCCTTGGCATTCGTGGCATTCGCTATAGTTTGGCACACCCAGAGACCTTTATTACTCAAGTGAAAGCCGCCCTTCGCGCCGCTAATCATGGCCAAGTTCGATTAATGTTTCCGATGGTAAGCCAGGTAGAAGAACTTGACGCCGCCTTCTTGTTAATTGAACGCGCTAAATCCGAGTTGAACGAGCAAGAAAAAGGTTTTGGGGCTCTCAGCTACGGCATTGTGGTTGAAACCCCAGCAGCAGTTCTGAACCTGCCAAGTATGTTGCCATTACTCGATTTTGTCAGTATCGGCACCAATGACTTAACCCAATATACCTTAGCGGCCGATCGCACCAATCCGCATTTAGCTAAACAATACCCACCACTGTCACCGGCAGTAATACAACTTATTGCCTTAACGATTTCCCACTGTAAACACACTCATGTCAGTGTTTCATTGTGTGGTGAACTTGGCAGCGATCCACAAGTTCTGCCCTTATTGGTAGGACTTGGGCTTGATGAGTTGAGTATCAATCCTGCTAATTTATTAGACGTAAAAGTGGCATTGATTGAAGGTAACTACACCAATTTTGTTAACCATGCACAACACATCGCTTTGTTAACTCGCATTACTGATATTCGTGAAGCCATTAACGCTTTTTCACTCGATTGCGACCAATCACACGAATAAAGTAGGTAAAGCTGGCAGAGCCGTTTACACTTAACCGCATAAAAAAATGACTAACAGGGGCTTGTTCTTATGGGATTTTTAAGCCGAATACGGCGATTGATTTCTGGCCAACCACCATTGACGGGCGGTATAGCTATTTATGCACCAGTATCGGGTGATATTGTTGCAATTGAAAAAGTACCCGACGTGGTATTTGCTGAAAAAATTGTTGGCGATGGTATTGCTATCGACCCTAAGGGCGAATTTATGGTTGCCCCAATTGATGGCACCATTGGTAAAATTTTTGAAACCAATCATGCGTTCAGCATCGAGTCACCCCAGGGGCTAGAATTGTTTGTTCACTTTGGTGTTGGCACCGTTGAGCTCAAGGGTAATGGTTTTAAACGTTTAGCCGAAGAAGGTCAGCAAGTCAAAGCAGGTGAACCCATTTTGTCTTTTGATCTGGCCTATTTGCGCGATAAAGTCGACAGTCTATTGACCCCTGTGGTGTTGGCCAATATGGAAGATATTAAGCAATTAGATAAAGCCCAAGGTAGTGTCATTGCCGGTAAAGATATTATTTTTACTGTGCAAATGTAACATCATGTTGGACTGAGCTATTTTTATCGACATAGTTAACCGACATAGTTAACCGATATTGCTAATGGTTAGCGACACATTAATATGCAACCGCACGCTTAAATTAGCCTAGGTTGCAAATTATGAAATCGCCCCAAAACGCCGTCTTAGGCTTGTTCAAGCCGCTTCACAATGCCACAATGTTGTTAAATGCATTCACTGATATCCATCTTACATAAGGCACTTTTCAGGCTTATTTTGAAAGCCAAACCTTACTATTACAATCCAATCGACATTAATGGAGTATTCTTTTGACCTTATACGGCATAAAAAATTGCGATACTGTTCGTAAAGCGCGCAAATGGCTTGAAGCCGAAAAAATTGATTACACGTTTCACGATTTTCGGGAAGACGGTCTAAGTGAAACCACGTTAGCGCTGTGGGCTAATATCGTCGGTTGGGAAACCCTGTTTAATAAACGAAGTACCAGTTTTCGTGGCTTAAATGATGCCGAAAAAAACGATCTCACTCAAGACAAGGCTATCGCATTGATGGTGCAACACCCTACGCTGATCAAGCGCCCAGTTTTAGTTAACAAGGATAAATTGCTGATTGGCTTTAAAGCAGCAGAATATCAAATGTGGTTCGCATAATGAATAATGACGTAGTTGAATTAGCAAAAGATCTGATTTCACGCCCATCGGTAACGCCATTAGATGAAGGTTGCCAAACGTTGATGGCCAATCGTCTTGCCGCCATTGGCTTTAACATTGAGCCAATGGTATTTGAAGACACCACTAACATGTGGGCAAGACGTGGCAATAGCGACCCTGTTTTTTGCTTTGCTGGCCATACCGACGTGGTACCAACAGGCGATCTCAATCGTTGGCACACTCCACCGTTCGAACCCACCATTATTGATAATTATTTACATGGTCGCGGCGCTGCCGACATGAAAGGCTCATTGGCGGCGATGATTATTGCTACCGAACGATTTATCGCCAAACATCCAGATCACAATGGCTCTATTGCTTATTTAATTACCAGTGACGAAGAAGGTCCGTTTATTAACGGTACTACGCGCGTGATTGATACCCTCGAAGCCCGTAATGAAAAAATGACTTGGGCGTTAGTCGGCGAGCCCTCTTCAACGCATAAATTGGGTGATGTGGTCAAAAATGGTCGCCGAGGCAGCTTAACAGGCAACTTAACCGTCAATGGTATTCAAGGTCATGTAGCCTATCCACATTTAGCCGATAATCCTATTCATAAAGCGGTTCCTGCACTAACTGAACTCGCACAAATGCATTGGGACAATGGCAATGAGTTTTTCCCACCCACCAGTTTTCAAATCGCTAACATCAATGGCGGTACGGGCGCATCAAATGTGGTTCCAGGTGAGCTAACCGTCATGTTTAACTTCCGTTACTCCACTGAGGTGACCGCAGAAGAGTTGATCCAACGGGTAGTGAGTATTCTTGATGCACATGGCTTAGATTATGATATCAACTGGATTTTTAATGGCTTACCTTTTTTAACCGGTGACGGTCCATTACTTGACGCTGCGCGTGAGGCAATTCGTGAAGTCACAGGTTATCAAACCGATCCACAAACCACAGGTGGTACTTCAGATGGACGTTTTATCGCCCCAACGGGCGCACAAGTGTTGGAGTTAGGCCCAGTAAACGCCACTATTCATAAGGTCAACGAATGCGTAAATGTGGCCGACTTAGAGATATTGGCCAATTGTTATGAACGCATTTTGGAAAAACTACTGTGCAAATAAGTCCACGGCAGCCCTTGGTCGATATTGCTTGCGAGCAAGCGACACTTTACGGTTTAGGCGATGGAAATCTAGTTGCTATTGGGCAATATTTACTGGAACAGCGCACTGCAGCTGCATTTAACCAGCTGCAAAATGCGGCATCAGCGGCAGGGTTTGATTTGCAAATATGCTCGGCATATCGACCATTTGATCGCCAATTGAGTATTTGGAATGCAAAAGCTTGTGGCCAACGTCCTTTACTCGATAAAACCTCAAATCCCGTAGAGTTTACTACCCTCACGCCACAGCAACTAATTGATACTATTTTGATATGGTCTGCATTACCTGGTGCCTCGAGGCACCATTGGGGTACAGATATTGATGTATATGATGCCAATAGTATTACCCAGCAAGCGTTACAATTAATCACAGCAGAATACTCAGGCAATGGTCCTTGTGCTCCATTGCACCAGTGGCTCAATTTACACGCTGCTCAATTTGGGTTTTATTTCCCGTATCAGCCTCATTTAAGCGGTGTTAGCCCAGAGCCTTGGCATATAAGTTATTTCCCCGTTGCTAATGAATTGTTAGCGCAATTTAGCGCGGTTGAATTAGCAAAAGTGTTGTCTGCTGCAGAAATATCGTTAAAATCATCATTACTTGAACGACTAACCGAGTTAGTTAATCATTACGTTTTTTTTGTTGCGCCCTCTCCGGCTTAATGCCTGTGCGTACGTTCCCTTTGAATGAGTCTGTTATGTCCACTTTAATGCCCCATAAAATAATTGATAATCACCCACTGTATTACTCGGATGAAGGCCATGGACCTGTGGTTATTTTTTGTCATGGCTTACTCGCAAACAGTCATATGTGGCGAGCACAGATCGATGAATTATCAACACAGTATCGTTGTATCGCCATTGACTTTTGGGGCCATGGTCAAACGACGACTATCCCAGAAACGACTCAAAATTTGCAAGATGTAGCCCAACATGTATTAACACTAATGGATATGCTCAATATTCATTCGGCCGCCATCATAGGCCATGGCAGTGGCGGCGCCATTGCGGCAGAACTGATTTTACATGACCCAGCTCGTATTAATGGGCTGGTGATGTTAAACAGTTTTGTGGGATTTGAACCGCAAGTCAATTGCATTAAATATCAAGGGTTAATGGCTAAAATAGCCAACCAACAAGCAATATCATCGGAGCTTGCACAGACTATTAGCGGCTTATTTTTCAGTAAAGACATTGAGCAATTAATCACCCAAGATGCCACGCTTACGGCCGAGATAGAGCAATTCAGCACTGAATTAACCACTTATTCCAGCGCGCAAATTGCCGCGTTACTTAAATTTGCCAACATGGCCATCTTTAAACGCGATACACTTGAATTTGTCGAATCGCTAACATTACCCACATTAGTGACGGTTGGATTAAGCGGCCATTTGCGTACCGCACTGGAAAGTTATTTAATGCATGACTCCATCGATGGCAGTCAATTAGTCCACATAGAACAAACTGGTCACTTAGCTAACATCGAAAAACCGACTATTTTTAATCAGCATCTTATTGATTTTTTGAGTAAAATTAATTTTAATTAATCACTTAAATGGATAGACCAGATCCACCGATATTGCTGATATAATTGTGACAAATGACATATAGTCTGTAATGCGTTACCGGCGAAAACGACCTAATTTGAGCACCAATGAAACTTCTTCAACCTTTATTTGAAAATAATCGCCGTTGGGCTGAACGGATCAACAAAGAAGATCCCACCTTTTTCGAAAAATTAGCAAAACAACAAAATCCTGAGTATCTGTGGATTGGTTGCTCTGACAGTCGAGTGCCTTCTAATCAAATTATCGACTTATTACCGGGTGAAGTATTCGTTCATCGTAATATCGCTAATATGGTGATCCACACTGATTTAAATTGTTTATCGGTGCTGCAATACGCTGTTGATGTGCTGAAAGTAAAGCACATTATGGTCGTTGGGCATTATGGCTGCGGTGGTGTGCGTGCGGCAATGAATCAAGAGCGATTGGGGCTGATTGACAATTGGCTTGGGCATTTGCGTGATATTCATCGTTTTCATTGTGCAGAACTTGAACCCATGACTGAGCAACGGCGTTTTGATCGTCTTTGCGAACTTAATGTTATAGAACAAGTGTCAAATGTCGTGTCGACCAACATAGTCCAAGAAGCATGGGATCGCGGTCAGGATGTAGCAGTTCATGGTTGGATTTACGGGGTTAATAACGGATTGCTCACCGATTTAGACGTGACCATTGACCGTCTTCATGGCCGAAATTTCGCATAACGGCTCCTTCTATCTGCTTTTATACTTTATCAATAGGTCGTTTATTTAGTAGGCCTTTGTTTATTGTTATTAAAAATATGCAATAAAAGTCGCGAACCACCACTGAAGGACGTTATAATCACCCCGTTTATTTAGCGC
The DNA here is from genome assembly GCF_002836275.1 of Shewanella sp. Actino-trap-3. NCBI lineage: Bacteria > Pseudomonadati > Pseudomonadota > Gammaproteobacteria > Alteromonadales > Shewanellaceae > Shewanella > Shewanella sp. Actino-trap-3. The sequence goes on from NZ_PJCE01000001.1 coordinate 1,254,442, forward strand.
TACTATGCGCAGAATTTTTAGGAGATTATTTCCATGCCTGGTTTTGAATTATTTGGTCCTGAAGAAAAGCAGGAAGTTGCTGACGTGATGGAGAACGGTTTTACCTTCCGTTACAATTTTGACCATATGCGCAATGATCGCTGGAAAACCCGCGACATGGAGCAATTACTTTGCGAAAAGATGAACGTAAAACACGCTCATCTAGTATCAAGCGGTACCGCTGCATTACAAACGGCAATGGCAGCAGCGGGCATTGGTGCTGGCGATGAAGTCATTGTTCCTCCATTTACCTTTGTCGCCTCTGTTGAAGCCGTGTTTATGGCCGGTGCTATACCCATTTTTGCTGAAATTGATGAAACATTGTGTTTATCTCCAGAAGGTATTGAAGCGGCAATCACACCCCGTACCAAGGCGATTAACCTGGTTCACATGTGTGGTTCAATGGCTAAGATGGACGAAATCAAAGCAGTATGTAAAAAGCATAACTTGGTGATTTTAGAAGACGCGTGTCAAGCCATCGGTGGCAGTTATAAAGGCCAAGCATTAGGCACAATTGGTGATGTGGGTTGTTACTCTTTTGACTCAGTCAAAACCATTACCTGTGGTGAAGGTGGCGCGATTGTGACCAACAACAGCGAGATTTATAACCATTCACATATGTTTTCAGATCACGGTCATGACCATGTAGGCAATGATCGCGGTGCAGAATCGCACCCAATGATGGGGTTGAATTTCCGCATTTCTGAAATGAATGCGGCAATGGGTTTAGCACAGTTACGTAAGCTTGATAAAATCATTGCTATTCAACGTAAAAACAAGAAAACCATCAAAGATGCCATGGCTTCTATCGCAGAAATTACATTCCGTGAAATTCCTGATCCAGAAGGTGATTCAGCAGGCTTCTTAACATTTATGATGCCAACGGAAGCTCGCACTCAAGAAATTAATAAAAAGCTCGCAGCCAACAAAGTTGATGGTTGTTTTTACTGGTATGTTAACAATTGGCATTATCTTAAAAATTGGAAGCACATCCAAGAGCTTAACGCTCCTGCTGCGTTACCCATTATGTTAATAGCCGATCGCCCAGATTACACTAAGGTGCTAACGCCTAAGTCTGACGCTATCATCAGCCGCACCATTTCGATGCTGATCAAATTATCTTGGACCGATGAGCAAATTGCTGAGCGTATTGAGAATATCAAACGTGCTTTCGCCTAGCATTAATGTCTCTTGGTCAGTGATAGCTGAGAGCACTTTTTACAGAATTTATCTCAATGGAGACACTTGTAATGAGTTTTAAAAATTTTAAATGTGTACCAAAAATGATCTTTGGTCGTGGTTCATTTGTACAACTTGATGTTGTATTAGGTCAAGAACGACAAGACGTAAACGATTTTGTTGTTTTTCTTGTCGATGATGTCCACCAGGGCAAACCACTGGCTGACCGCGTGCCAACTAAAGCACACGACTTAGTTATTTACGTTAACGTAGATGATGAGCCAACCACAGAACAAGTTGATGGTTTAACTTTACAAGTTAAAGCATTTAACAGCCAATTACCTGTGAGCGTCGTCGGTTTAGGTGGCGGTTCAACCATGGATTTGGCTAAAGCGGTATCGTTAATGTTAACTAACCCTGGTAGCTCTTCTGAATACCAAGGCTGGGATTTGATTAAAAACCCTGCGATACATCATATTGGTATTCCAACGGTATCGGGCACTGGTGCTGAAGCGTCACGTACTGCGGTATTGTGCGGACCGGTACGTAAGCTAGGGTTAAACTCTGATTACACCGTATTTGATCAAATCATTATGGACTCTGAATTAATTGCAGGGGTTCCAACAGATCAGTGGTTCTATACCGGTATGGATTGCTTTATCCACTGCGTAGAGTCATTACAAGGTACTTATCTTAACGAGTTTGCTAAAGCCTTCGCTGAAAAATCGATGGATTTATGTCGTCAAGTGTTCTTAAACGACCACCCAGAAAAAGATGACAAATTAATGATGGCATCTTACATGGGCGGCATGAGCATTGCTTATAGCCAAGTAGGTGCATGTCATGCTGTATCTTACGGTCTCGGGTATGTGCTGGGTTATCACCATGGTATTGGTAACTGTTTAGCCTTTGATGTGTTAGAAGAGTTCTACCCTGAAGGCGTGACTGAGTTCCGTAAAATGATGAAAATTCATAACATCACTCTGCCGAAAAATATCTGTAAAGATTTACCAGATGAAACTATCGCTAAGATGGTTGCCGTCACCAAGAGCATGGGCCCACTTTGGGACAACGTGTACGGTAAAGGCTGGGAAGAAAAAGTTACTGATGAAATGCTGACGACGTTATTCCGTCGTATATAATAAACGATACATTTAGTCATAAAGGGCTCTTATGAGCCCTTTTATTTATTGTCTACACCATTGTCACAACCACAGGTAGGTCATATTAATGAACGTTACTCTATTAATCCCTGCACGTTATGGTTCAAGCCGTTTCCCGGGCAAACCACTCGCCCCGATTAATGGTAAACCCATGATCCAACACGTTTATGAACGAGCCTCATTAGCAAGAGGGGTAGATAATATTTATGTCGCTACTGATGACGACCGGATCAAAGACGCGGTTGAATCTTTTGGTGGTAAAGTGGTAATGACCAGCCCAGATGCGGCTTCAGGTACCGACCGTATTAACGATGCCATCGAGCAACTTGGTCTTAGTGATGACGATTTAGTGATTAACTTGCAAGGCGATCAGCCGCTGATTGATCCAATATCAATTGAACAAATCATTACGCTTTTTGAACGTCACCCTAATGAGTTTGACATGGCGACCTTAGGTTTTGAAATTGTCGATAAAAGTGAGTTAGACGATCCATTGCACGTTAAGATGGTATTCGATAATCACCATAATGCATTATATTTCTCACGAGCCCGCATTCCTTTTGGTCGAGATACTAACGACTACCCTGTTTACAAACATTTAGGTATTTATGCATACACTAAGCGTTTTGTTAATGCCTTTGCTAAGTTGCCTTTAGGTAAACTTGAAGACATCGAGAAATTAGAACAGTTACGCGCACTGGAATATGGTTACAAAATTAAAATCGCCATCAGTGCATTTGACTCACCAGAAGTTGATACCCCAGAAGATATTCGTAAGTGTGAGCTACGTTTAGCTGTCGACTAAGCAATAGATATGGATCTAGCCTGCGCTGGTTTAACAGCAAGGCTATAAAATATCAATATTAAACAGGAGTTTACAATGAGTTTAGAAGGCTATGAAGTATGGCTAATTATCATTTTAGTCCTAGGTGTTATCGCGAGTAATATTGCAGTGTTGAAATATTCGGCCAAATTTAAAATGCCTCAATTTGGTGAGCATAAAGACAAAGAGCTTAACCCTGAGCAAAAAAATAGTTCAGAAGAACTTGATAAAGAATCTTCTACCAAAGAAGGCAAAGACAGTAAAGACAGTAAAGATAAAACACTATAGTGGCCGATTGTCGTATGCCTCTGCAAGCACTGTACAAATAGCATATTGTACATATAAACACTTATACATCTAACACCTAAACCACATAATAAAAAAGCTAACACCATAATAGGGTTAGCTTTAATTTTTTATACAACGGGTTAGGCTACTGTATCGGGATTAATGCCCCCATTCGCAAGCGCTATTCAGAGTCGAACTTAACTCGTCGTTGCTCTTGGTTATTCGGCCAAGCATTTATCACCGCTTTCACTAACGACGCTAGCGGTATGGCAAAAAAGACTCCCCACACGCCCCATAAGCCACCAAATACCAACACAGCGGCAATAATCACTACCGGATGTAAATCCACTGCATCAGAAAACAATAGCGGTACCAGCACATTGCCGTCTAACGCCTGAATAATGCCATAGCCTAATATTAAGTATCCAAATTCAGCACTGAAACCCCATTGAAAAAAAGCCACTAACGCAATTGGTAATGTAACCAACGTGGCACCAACATACGGGATCAATACAGACAATCCAGTCAACACACCTAGTAACGTAGAATAACGCAGCCCCATGATGGCAAAAAAGATATAGCTGGCTACGCCTACAATGACAATTTCAATCACTTTACCACGAATATAGTTGAAGATTTGTTGGTCCATTTCAAACCATACTTTTCGCGCTAAACCGCGGTTAGTAGGGAAGAAACGTTTGCTACCTCTCAGCAAAAGGTCTTTGTCTTTTAAAAAGAAAAAAACCAATAATGGCACTAAAATGGCGTACACCATTAACACTAGTAATGACGCAGAATAACCCAGAATTTGTTTACCTAAATCAATAAGATGCTGTGTATCTAGCATTTTATTGATTTCTTCCATCATCGAATCAAGTTGCGATGCACTGACAAATTTAGGATAATCTGCACTAAACTCTCTAACGATTAGCATTCCCTTATCGATCATAGAGGGTAAATCAGTGACCAATGACACCCCTTGACGCCAAATACTGGGTACCAAACCTAACATCAAAATGAGCATCAAACTTAAAAAAACCACCAACACTATCGTTGCGGCGGCGGTTCGACTGATCCTCAGCCGCGACATTTGTGCCACCGGCCACTCAAGCAAAAAGGCTAACACCAAAGCAACGAGCAAGGGCGCAAGTAATCCGGCACCAAAGTACAATGCAAGACCTATCCCAATAATGATAAACATTAACGTTATGGCTTGTGGATCACTAAAACGGGTTTTGTACCAATCAGTTAAAAATTCCAGCATTGAAAAACCTTTTATATAAACAATATCAATTTGTTTTGGTGATGATAAATGACAAACAATGCGATTGATCTGCAATGATTTCAATACCAAAACCCATTTTTTTTATCAACAAGGGAACATCTCGGCGTGAACCAGGGTCAGACAAGAGTACATGTAATTTTTCATCCAGATCCATTTGCTTCAGTAAAAGTTTTACTTTTACCAAAGGATAAGGACAAACATAGGGTGTTAAATCAATTAAAATCATTATCAACTTGCTTTAAACAATCTAGGGCTATTATCCTAGTTTGGACAATAAACCACAAGCAATGTAAATTAAGCATTCTTGTTGGTTAAGATTAAATTTTCGATTCAATCATCATAAAGGTTCCGTTTGCGTAAATTATCATTATTGACCTTTTCAAAAACACTGGCCGCTAGTGCTATTAGCGTTTTGTTTGCTGCCAGTATTGGCCACAGCTTTGCCAATAACGATCTTCCTGATCTTGGCACCGCAGCGGTCAATACTTTTAGTTTAGAAAAAGAAACCGTTTACGGTGATGCCTATATGCGCGTTATACGTTCTTCGGCACCCGTGCTCAGTGACCCGGTGCTGAATCAATATTTATCAGAACTGGGAAATAAGCTGGTTGCTAATGCCACTGGAGTAAAAACACCCTTTTACTTTTTTTTACTGCGCAATGATGAAATCAACGCTTTTGCTTTTTTTGGTGGTCATGTTGGAGTACATAGCGGATTATTTTTAAATGCCGATACCGAAAGTGAATTAGCATCGGTATTAGCCCACGAAATTTCTCACGTCACCCAACGACATTTAGCTCGCTCACTTGAAGCACAAGAAAAGAGTTCGACGGCGACTATTGTGGGGATGTTAGGGGCTATTTTATTAACGATTGCCGCACCTCAAGCCGGTATGGCTGCGCTAGCAACAACTCAAGCATTAGCCACACAATCTAAAATTAACTATACTCGGTTACATGAAAAAGAAGCCGACCGTATTGGAATGCAAATTCTTGTAGATGCTGGATTTGATCCCAATGCTGCCGCTACATTTTTTGGTCAACTTGCTATTCGCTATCGCTTTACCACGACGCCACCGCAAATGTTACTGACACATCCGTTACCAGAATCACGTATTACCGAGGCGCGTAATCGCGCGGCTCAGTACCCTAAACATAATGTTCCTAATAGTTTAAACTTTCAGTTAGCTAAAGCCCGTATCCAAGTACGCTTTTCCAGTTTTAGTGATGATGCAGCGTTATCTTTGTTTGATCAACAACTAAAAAAGAACGAATACTCTTTTAAAGAGGCTGCACTCTATGGCAAAGCCTTAGCACTTTTCCGTTTAGAGAAATTTGATCAAGCTGAAGTCATTATTGATGGGTTACTTAAACAAGATGACAATAATCTGTTTTACATCGACACCAAAACAGACTTATTAGATCAGAAAAAAGATTTTGCGGGGGCGATAGCATTATTAGAAGCTCAACGGAAATTAAAACCGACCTCACAAGTGGTCAACGCTAACTTAGCCAATATTTATGTTCAGGCAGATCAGCCTAAAAAAGCTATCCCGCTGTTAGAAGAACTGATATTTTTCGATAAACAGAACATGTTGCCATATCAAATTATGGCTGATGCATACCGTAAGCTAGACAACAAAGCACTTGAGTATTACAGCAATGCTGAACTGATGGCCTTATCGGCGAACTATAAAGGTGCGATTGACCAACTCAATTATGCCTATCGCTATTCCGATGGCCAAACCTTACAACTGGCGCGAATTGAAGCGAGAATAAGGCAGTTTAGACAAGCGGATAGAGCTATGGAGGCATTAAAATAGCTGCGATAATCTAACCTTATAAGCAATTCTTTGATAGAATAATGACAAACAATAAACCCACTTATTGTTTGCCATTTTTTTAATGACGGACTATGACCATGACAACCACAAAAACGACGATACTACATAACCCGCGCTGTTCAAAAAGTCGTGAAACATTGGCATTGCTGCAAGCAAATAATGCCGATGTCACTGTTGTTGAATATTTAAAGACGCCACCCACTACCGCAGAAATCCATACAATATTACAGCAACTTGGCTTAACGGCTCGCCAACTTATGCGCACCAAAGAAGACGAATATAAAGCTCAGAATTTGGCGGATACATCGTTATCGGAAGCTCAACTTATCGCTGCAATGGTAGCAACACCTAAATTAATTGAGCGCCCTATTGTGTTAGCGAACAACAAAGCTGCCATTGGTCGTCCACCTGAAAATGTTTTGTCTATTCTTTAACGAGTAAAATAATGACTTCACAAACCTTGTTTCAACTAAGTCGAATTGGTTACCTTGCATTACTCTTGTTGCTCAGCGGCTGGTTTATTCAACAAGGTATAAATGGAACTTACTCGCTAGGATTCAGCTTAATATGGATTGTACCTTTATTGTTGCCGCTAAAAGGTATTTTAACGGGTAACCCATACACTTATGCATGGGCGAGTTTTATTCTGTGTTTGTATTTATTACATGGATTAACCCTAGCTTATGTCACCACTGACGCCCTTGTTTTTGCCCTAATTGAATCGGTGCTTATTTGCGTACTACTTGTCAGTTTTCCGTTTTATGCCCGCATACGTGGCCGAGAGTTGGGATTAGGGTTAAAGAAAAAATCTGAGCAACAATAACCAACCTTCATTTTTGTTGCCTCACTAAGCGCCTTCGGGCGCTTTTTTGTTAGTTGCATTTATACAAAACAGCATGCTACATTATTTTGCTAACAGGATGTTATAAAAATGTATTTTTAAATAATAATAAAATAGACAGGGAGTCGTTTAATGAAGTTATCGCAAAATTTAGGGATCTACAGTCTTTTAGCCAGTGCCATACTAGTTAGCGCCTGCGGAGGAGATTCAGACAATAACAATCCAGGTGTACCTACCTCATCCACTTTCGAAATCTGCAGTGAAAATATTACTTATTCCATTGCCGACACAAACTCTCAACTGACTTTTATTCTTGAACACGATTATGCCAAAGACAAACCAGGTAGCATTATTGCCAGTATCAATGAACAAGACAGTATTGGAAAAACATTTTTGTGGCAGCAGATTTCAGGACCCAGTCTTGAACTTGCTGCAGTTAATAGCCAAGTATTAGCATTCACACCCACAAGTAACCAAGATTACGCTTTTAAGGTGACGGTCTCTGGCGATAACATCAACATTGAAGAAACGGTATCAATTACTGCCGATTCTAATGACAATCTTTTACGCATTAATAGCGATCATCAAATGGTGAATAGAACTGATGCGAGTTTGCGTATACAGAATATAAACGGCCAAGTACCTGAAAATATCAGTTGGTGCATGTATCCGAGTGCTAATAATAAAGCCTTTACCAACGTGGATTTAAGTGACATAAATAGGCCGTTTTTTGTTGCGCCAAACGTCGATACCGATCAACTATTCAGTCTTAAAGCCACTGCCACATTTGACGGCCAAACCATTAGTGATGACGTCAATTTACTCGTAACCAAAGAAAAAACCACCCCATCGGACGCCTACTTCAGCTACCCCATTGCACGAATGCACCCTTACAAGCCTGACTCACCATATGCAAACCAACTAATCTCTTGTGTTTACTCGAACCAATTCGTTGATCCATGCAACATCATTAATGAGTTGCCCTTTATTAGCCAAGATACCAATCTCGATCCTATCGATACGATTATGGACAGAGTGGTCGTGTCGCACGACTGGATGGGGGCAAACTTTGAAGCCTATTTACGTACACAAACTCATAATGATTTTGTAGAATTGTTGCAATCAGTGACTGCTGTCGTCATCAGTTACGATATCAGACCAGCCTTTTATACTGGTTTTATAGGAGCAATATATCTTGATCCTGAATACCTGTGGCTAACTTCTGCCCAGCGAGATACGATTAATGAAACGCCTGATTATCGCAGCAACTTTGGTGAAGACCTGAATTATTTATCTCCCTATCGTTATGTTAAAGATAATGCTTATGCAAGTGAATACATAGAAAAAGGTAATCGCATCAACCGCACGATTGACAGCATGTCTTATGATTTAGCTGATTTGCTCTATCATGAACTGGCTCACGCAAATGATTATTATCCACAAAGCATGCATGCAAATTTGCAAGGTCCAACCTTAGAAAATGATTTTAATCGTCGGTATGATGGTAAAGAGATGACATCAGACCAACTTAACATTCGCTATCCATTAACCAGTAATGAGATGTATGGTCTTGCAAAAGTAAATTATGCCGGTGAATCTGCAAATAACACCCAAAAAGCCTATACTCCAAGTGATGTAGCACTATTTTTCTCAAGTGACCTCGCCAACGATGATTATGCTTATTCGTCAACACGAGAAGATGTTGCCATGCTATTTGAAGAAGTGATGATGAGCCATCGATATGGTATTTTGCGTGATATCGCCATTACTGACAAACCAGAAATTGAGACAAGCTCGACGATTGTGGTTGAATGGGGCCAACGTGGTCGAGTCGGTCAACCAGAGTTATACGATCGTGCTAGTTACGTCTTAAGCCAAATGTTACCTGAAATAGAGGTAAAACAAGTGATGGATGGTTTACCTGCGCCAGTAGCGTTAGTTAAAGGCCAAACCTGGGCACAAAACTTGCTACTAACAACTGATCCATCAAAATCCCCACAGAAAATCTCATCACAAACTGAACAAAATACTGTTGACACTAGACCATTGCAATTTAGTGGCAGTGATCACGTGAAGCAATAAGCCATTGACTCACGCAATAAAAAACGCCAAATGAATGCATTTGGCGTTTTTTATTGTCTAATCGGATAGACTGATGGCGATAATTTTATGTCTAATGAATTAAACCCTAAGGCATTAAAGGCTCAGCATCTCTTTAATAAACGGGATGGTTAACTTACGTTGATGCACCATCGAAGCTTTATCTAATTTATCGAGTACATCAAACAAAGAACGTAAATCACGCGCCATTCGAGTCAGTAAAAATCGTCCTACGTCATCTGACAACTGCAGTCCTCGCATTGCCGCTCGGCGTTGCAAAGCAACTAGTTTTTCGTCGTCTGCCATCGGTTGAAGTTGATAAATTAAGCCCCACTGCATACGAGAAACCAGATCTGGCAACAAAAAACCCGTTTCAGAAGGTGAAGCTTTGCCGCTGACAATCAGGCGGCAATCTTGTTGTTCAGCAATACGATTATACAAATGAAAAATCGCTTCTTCCCATATAAGGTTACCCGCTATCGCTTCTATATCATCAATACAAATCAATTCAAGAGATTCTAGGCCCTCAAATAATGCCGGTGAAATGCTTGCGTGGATACCTAATGGAATATAGAGAGTGCGGCGTTCCGAGTCATTAGCATGGGCGCAGGCAGCATGCATTAAATGTGTTCGGCCTGATTTTTCAGGACCATAGACATATAAAGAAGAAGCCAACCTCCCCTCAGCACTGGCTTGAAGTTTTTGGATCAACTCGTCGTTACCCGAAGCCGGGTAATAACTTTGGAAGGTTTCATCGTCAGGTAAATAAACGGGTAAAGATAATTGTCTTGGTGAGTTTTGTGTCACTCAGATAGGTCTCAAAATCATAAACGAACTAACACTATTATATACCTAAGTCGCTCAATTATGCGAGTTTCAACGACAAACCTGCACATAACGAGTCTTGGTACAGTATTTAACCCTGCACTATTACAATGTACCGCGCACCAGTAATACTTATTAGCCCAACCATTGATAAATCAATTTGGGTTTGGTGTCGTCAGTCTTAGACTCATAAAATGACTCTACTCTGCCCTTTGTATCTAATTGTGATAGCCGACTATCAATATTAAGCAGCCGCTGTAAATCGTCTACACTACTAAACAACGCTATCGAGTAAGTAGCAGAATCCCCCTTGAACTGGCTAAGCTTAATCGACTTTACTGCACTGAGCTGACGAAGGTAGGTCTCAACATGCACCACTTGAGTCATGTTATTTAACCCAGTAAAGCTGACTTGTGTTGCAACATCACTACCTGTAGAGGCGATTGCATACTGGCTAATATAATAATCGGCCAGAATGTTCATCATTTGTTTAGTCGCTTGTTTATAATCAGCAGCATTACCTTGTTGTGAAATTAATGCTTGTAACACGCCATTAGTTCTATTTTTATCAAATAATTTAAAGGAGAAATGGACATTACCGCCTTGAGTGTCCACATTCGCAACGGCAAAGTAATCCGCTTGATAACGCGCAGATGCATTGGCTAATACATCAGTAAACATCCCTCGTACATCAGTGATACTCACTTGCATAACATCATCCAAGTCCATAATCGGCAGCAATAATGGTATGCCTTTATTAGTAGACTCTTGAGCCAACTCAATACGAATATCTGCCGAAGAAGCATCAGCTAACACAGTCGGTTCATTGTTCTCATTGACAGACATCCATAACAGGGTCAAGGGTCGCTGACTACCCCAAACAGCTAAACCTGCTTGACGTAACGTTGAAATAATCCGTTGATGGTCAAAACTGGCCTTGAGCATTAGCTCGCCATTTTTCTCATAATAACCATATTGAGTCAAAATGACTTCTGGTGTATTAATTTGAGCCTTAACCAATGGATTTAACACCACGCTAGGCAGACCAGAATTTTTTATGAAAACGGCAGCTAATGCCTCTTTGAGGCCGTGATCTTTAACATCGTTTGCGCGTGAGCTTACCGCAATATCCGCTTCATCAAGCTTGCCGACTTCTGCAGCTTGCACGAGCGCGATTGAGGTAAGCGCAAACAGGGGTAACACAATGAGATTAATTAGTTTTTTCAGCATCTGATAACATAAACGCAGCAAATAAAAGTATGCAAATTATATCATAATAAAATTTCATCGAGTAATAGATAACGAAAACTCTTTTTTGCACAAACATATTGAAAGGAAGTGACTGATCTTTTGAGATAAATTTTACAACAGTTTATGGCCGTTTTATCCAAGGCAACGTTTATGGGGTGTCGATGTTCAAGATGAATAAGTGATAATGCAGTAGAAAGAAGCCACTAACGCTGCCGGAGGGTTCGGCTAAACCGCGGTAATGATGCTAAGCAAGTGTCTTTGTAAACTAGGGGCTTTGTTACAAGATACCGGCTTACTTAGAGACTTTGTCTCTAACACTTGCGCCGCATCATTTTAAGCAAAGAGCTAACTCGCTTATCGCGAAAAAATTTTGACAGCTCGAGTTCAACAAGACCTGGGTATTGTAGCCATATCGAATAACAATAATCGCTACAGCGCCCTAAAAGTTGTTATGCATATGATCGCTTTTATGTGACAATTCGCGCCGTTTAATCACACGCTAACTTTCTAATCAAAGATGGAGAAAAATATGAAACGCGTGTTAATTCCGCTACAAGGCGCACAAATGTTATTTGTCGCTTTTGGTGCACTCGTGCTAATGCCGTTATTAACGGGCCTAGACACAAGTGTTGCCTTGTTTACTGCCGGTTTCGGTACCCTACTGTTTCAATTAGTCACCAAACGTCAAGTCCCCGTCTTTCTCGCTTCTTCCTTTGCCTTTATCGCGCCGATTTTATATGGCGTACAAACATGGGGTATTCCTGCCACCATGGGCGGATTAATGGCTGCAGGTGGTATGTATATGCTACTTGGATTAACGGTAAAGTTACGTGGCACAAAATTTATTCATACTCTATTGCCTCCTGTTGTCGTTGGCCCAGTCATCATGATCATTGGTTTAGGCTTGGCACCGGTTGCGGTCAATATGGCGTTAGGCAAAAGCGGTGATGGCAGTCTCATCATCGTCGAGCCAAATATCGCATTAATCATTTCTCTTTCTGCATTAATGACGACTATTATAGTCGCGGTATTTGCCAAAGGGTTAGTCCGTTTAATGCCTATCCTCGCCGGTATTTTAGTGGGTTATTCTGTCAGCTTAGCTAATGGTATTGTCGACTTTACGCCTGTCAGTGAAGCGCCTTGGTTCGCGATGCCAAACTTTGTGGCCCCTGAGTTTAACTGGCACGCGATATTATTTATGATCCCAGTCGCTATTGCCCCCGCGGTAGAACATATTGGCGATATTTTAGCGATATCGAATGTCACTAGAAAAGACTTTTTCAAAAAGCCTGGTTTACATCGCACCCTAATCGGCGATGGCATTGCTACGATTGCTGCATCGGCACTGGGCGGTCCTCCTAATACAACATACAGCGAGGTCACCGGCGCAGTTACACTGACTAAAAGCTTTGACCCGCGCATTATGACTTGGACTGCTATCACCGCGATTACCTTAGCCTTTATCGGCAAACTGGGCGCTATGATGCAAACCATTCCCGTTCCGGTCATGGGTGGCATTATGTGCTTACTGTTTGGCTCTATTGCAGCGGTGGGATTAAATACATTAATTCGTAATCAAGTCGATTTATCAGAACCACGCAATCTGAGTATTGTCGGGGTAACATTAGTGTTTGGTATTGGCGGAATGGCTTTTGGTATTGGCTCGTTCAGTTTAACAGGTATCAGCTTGTGCGGTATCGTGGCTATTTTCATGAACCTGATTTTACCTGCCGTGAGAAAGCCACAAACAGACGAGTAATATCCTTTTACAGCATCGTTAAGTAAACACATATAAAATGTAAAATAAAAAAGCCCCAATAGCGATTAGCATTGGGGCTTTTTATTGAACGCTTAACGCACTCAATCAATAGCAATTATTCTGCAGCATCTTCTGTACGGAACTTATCAGCTGTCGCTTTGATGATTGGCTGAAGTTCACCTTTTTGGAACATTTCAGTGATGATGTCACAACCACCAATCAATTCGCCTTCAACCCATAATTGTGGGAATGTTGGCCAATTAGCAAATTTTGGTAATTCAGCACGAATATCTGGGTGCTGTAAAATATCTACGAAGGCAAATTGTTCACCACAGTTGATCATCACTTGAGCAACTTGAGATGAAAATCCACAGCTTGGTAGTTTAGGCGAACCTTTCATGTACACAATAATTGGGTTTTCGCTAATTTGCTGTTTAATCTTTTCTACAGTTTCCATTTGATTTCCTAATTACAACGACTGAACATATAGTGACTATTGTACGACACCTAGACAAAGAACAAAATGCCACAGTTTGTAGGGTTTTTTTAAAATCGATAAAATCGATTACTGCAATCCACATAATTCCCTAAACAATGATTCACATCACAAAAATAATCAGTACAATGGTCCTAAATGAATGTTACCTGATGGGTAAACAAAACGATAACCTGAATCCATGGAGAAATACTAATGGCTTTCGAACTACCAGCATTACCTTATGCAAAGAACGCACTTGAACCACACATTTCTCAAGAAACCATTGAGTTCCATTATGGTAAGCATCACAACACCTATGTGGTAAAACTAAACGGTTTAGTTGAAGGAACTGAATTTGCTGGCAAAACACTAGAAGAAGTTGTTAAAACTTCAACTGGTGGTATGTTCAACAACTCAGCTCAAGTTTGGAACCACACTTTTTACTGGAACTGCTTAGCACCTAACGCTGGCGGCGAAGCAACTGGCGATATCGCTGCTGCTATCAATGCTTCTTTTGGTTCTTTTGAAGAATTCAAAGCTAAATTTACCGATTCTGCAGTAAACAACTTCGGTAGCGCTTGGACATGGTTAGTGAAAAAAGCTGACGGTTCATTAGCGATTGTTAACACTAGCAATGCTGCTACTCCATTAACTGACGAATCAGTTACCATTCTATTAACGGTAGACGTATGGGAACATGCTTACTACGTTGATTACCGTAACGCACGTCCAGAGTATTTAGCTCACTTCTGGCAACTTGTTAACTGGGAATTTGTTAACAACAACTTTGCTGCTTAATGTTAATTAATAGCAAAAATCAAAGGAGCCGTTAAGGCTCCTTTTTTATGCATTAAAATCCACCAAAAGTACCACGACTCTGACAGCTTTATTTTTGCAACTATTGCAAATGCTACTGTTTGTCTTTGTTTTTATTTAATTTATTTTTCATTAAAACTTCGCCAAGTTATTTTTCCTGTCCTACACTTTAGTCGTAAAGCCTAATATTGCGCCACCGACTCATCATCACATTATAGACCATCGCGTTAATCACTCTGGCTTTTTAAGCAATACAACTGCACGTTTTTAAGGGGTTACTATGGGCATTTTTGAGCATTATCAACAACGTTATCAAAAAAAACGCGACGAAGAATATACCTTAGAGCAATTTCTCGCTATCTGTAAACAAGATAAAAGTGCCTTTGCATCTGCTGCTGAACGTTTATTAATGGCCATTGGTGAACCGCAGATCATCGACACAGCAAAAAATCCGATCTTAAGTCGAATATTTTCTAATCGTGTTATTGCAAGCTATCCATCGTTTAAAGATTTCTATGGCATGGAGGACGCGATTGAACAAATTGTGGCCTATTTAAAACATTCTGCTCAAGGCTTAGAAGAATCAAAACAAATATTGTATCTATTAGGCCCTGTCGGTGGCGGTAAATCATCGCTAGCCGAAAAACTCAAAGCATTGATGCAGCAAGTGCCCATTTATATATTAAGTGCCGATGGCATTCGCAGCCCTGTCAACGACCATCCTTTTTGCTTGTTTGACCCAGAAGAAGATAGCGAATTACTTAAAAACGAATACAACATTCCCAGCCGTTATATCAAAACAATTATGTCTCCTTGGGCGGTAAAACGTTTACATCAATATGGTGGTGATATTGCTAAATTTCGAGTGGTTAAAGTTTATCCGTCGATATTAGACCAAATTGGTATCGCCAAAACAGAACCTGGGGATGAAAACAATCAAGATATATCAGCACTAGTGGGTAAAGTTGATATTCGTCAGTTAGAACATTTCTCACAAGATGATGCCGATGCCTACGCTTACTCTGGAGCATTATGTCGAGCCAACCAAGGATTAATGGAGTTTGTCGAAATGTTTAAAGCGCCGATTAAGGTGCTCCATCCTCTATTGACTGCGACACAAGAAGGCAATTATAACAGCACTGAAGGCTTGTCAGCGTTACCGTACAACGGCATTATTTTGGCCCATTCCAATGAATCCGAATGGTCGACGTTTAGAAACAATAAAAACAATGAGGCGTTTTTAGATCGCGTCTATATCGTTAAGGTGCCCTACTGCCTACGGGTTTCTGAAGAGATGGAAATTTATCAAAAATTGTTAGCCAACTCCGAATTATCAACTGCATCTTGCGCACCAGGCACACTTGAAACCCTGGCTCAATTTAGTGTGTTATCACGTTTGATCGCACCTGAAAACTCATCGATTTATTCAAAAATGCGCGTCTATAACGGTGAAAGCTTAAAAGACACCGATCCTAAAGCCAAATCCTACCAAGAATACCGAGATTACGCCGGCGTAGATGAAGGCATGCAAGGTTTATCGACTCGTTTCGCCTTTAAAATTTTATCCCGAGTGTTCAATTTTGACAGTGCAGAAATAGCGGCCAATCCGGTTCATTTATTTTATGTACTCGAAAAGCAAATTGAACAAATGCAATTTCCCAATGACATTAGCGAAAAATATCTAGAGTTTCTGAAAGGTTATTTAATCCCTAAATATGTTGAATTTATTGGTAAAGAAATTCAAACCGCCTATCTTGAGTCTTATTCAGAATACGGACAAAACATTTTTGATCGCTATGTCACCTATGCAGATTTTTGGATCCAAGATCAAGAATATCGAGATCCTGAAACCGGACAATTATTTGATCGTGGAGCACTCAATGCTGAACTAGAGAAAATAGAAAAGCCAGCGGGGATCAGTAATCCAAAAGATTTCCGTAATGAGATTGTCAATTTTGTCTTACGTGCGAGAGCCAATAATGAAGGCAATAATCCGTTGTGGACCAGCTATGAAAAGCTGCGCATTGTCATAGAAAAGAAAATGTTTTCTAATACAGAAGATCTGTTACCGGTTATTTCATTTAACGGCAAAACATCCAATGATGATCAGCGTAAGCATGACGATTTTGTTAATCGCATGATGGAAAAAGGCTACACCAAAAAACAAGTCAGATTATTGTCAGAATGGTATTTACGAGTGCGGAAATCATCGTAAAAACCCAATATTGGCAGAGTAGATAGTCAATGACTCTGGCAGAAATATGACTTGGGAGAGGCGTATGGCTAATTTTATTGATAGACGACTCAACGCAAAAGGCAAGAGCACCGTTAATCGGCAGCGTTTTATTGAACGTTACAAAAAACAAATCAAAAAAGCCGTCGGTGATGCGGTAACACGTCGCAGTGTCACTGATATTGATAAAGGAGAAGAGATCAGTATTCCGACTCGAGATCTCAGTGAACCGCTGTTTAGACAAGGTCAAGGCGGGAAGCGTGATCGTGTTCACCCGGGTAATGATCAATTTAATCGCGGTGATCAAATTCAACGCCCTAAGGGCGGACAAGGAAATGGATCTGGACAGGGCGAAGCTTCAAACTCTGGTGAGGGAGATGACGATTTTGTGTTTCAAATATCAAAAGATGAATATTTGGAACTGTTATTTGAAGATTTAGAATTGCCCAACTTGCAAAAAAACCGCCTCAATAAACTGATAGAGTACCAAACTTACCGTGCAGGCTTCACCAATGATGGTGTACCAGCCAATATTAATATTGTCAGATCGATACGTTCATCACTTGCAAGGCGCATTGCCATGAGTGGTGGAAAAAAGAAAGCGCTCAAACAATTAGAAGCCGAATTAGCGTTACTTGAAGATACGCCAGGGGCCAAAGCTGAGATAATTTTAGCCATTAAAGAACAAATATCAGTACTCAAGCAGCAAATCGCTAAAGTGCCCTTTCTTGATACCTTTGATTTACGTTATAACAACTATGCCAAACGTGAAATCCCCTCCAGCCAAGCGGTAATGTTCTGTTTAATGGACGTATCTGGCTCTATGGATCAAACCACCAAGGATATGGCTAAGCGTTTTTATATTCTGCTGTACCTATTTCTTACTCGCAGTTATCAAAACCTCGAGGTGGTCTACATTCGCCACCATACACAAGCCAAAGAAGTTGATGAACACGAGTTTTTTTACTCACAAGAAACCGGTGGAACTATCGTATCAAGTGCGTTAAAACTGATGCACGAAATACAACAAGCGCGTTACCCTGAAAGTGAATGGAATATTTATGCTGCTCAAGCATCTGACGGCGATAATTGGTCTGATGACTCCCCAACTTGCCATGACATACTGGCGAAACATATTTTACCAAAAGTGCGTTACTTCAGTTATATAGAGATAAGCCATCGAGCTCATCAGACGCTGTGGGACCAGTATGAACAACTACAACAGCAGTTTGATAACATTGCGGTACAGCATATTCACCAAGTTGAAGATATCTACCCTGTATTTCGCGAACTTTTTAAAAAACAAGCTATATAGGGGGCTATCATGGTTCAAAAAAAACGTAACCCGTTAGATGATGGACCCGAGTGGACATTTGATTTACTAAAACAATATCAACAAGAAATAGAAAAAGCAGCGGCTTTTTTTAAGCTTGATACTTACCCGAATCAAATTGAAATCATTACTGCAGAACAAATGATGGATGCATATGCAGGTATTGGGATGCCGATTGGTTATACTCATTGGTCATTTGGAAAACGTTTTATCCAAACAGAACAAGGCTATAAACGTGGTCAAATGGGCTTGGCGTATGAAATTGTTATCAATTCAGACCCCTGCATTGCCTATTTAATGGAAGAAAATACCATCACCATGCAAGCGTTAGTTATGGCTCATGCTTGTTATGGACATAATAGTTTTTTTAAAAATAACTATTTGTTTAACACTTGGACTGATGCAAGCTCTATTATCGATTACTTAGTATTTGCTAAAAATTATATCCGTGAATGTGAATTACGTTATGGTGTTGAACAAGTCGAACTGATCTTAGATTCTTGCCATGCATTAATGAATTACGGTGTTGACCGCTATAAGCGTCCTGCTGAAGTGTCATTTAAAGAAGAACAAGCAAGACAACAAGAGCGAGAGAATTATTTACAGAGCCAAGTAAATGACTTATGGCGAACGCTGCCGACATCACCACAAAAAGACAACCTTAAAACGACAGCCATTTTCCCCAGCGAACCCCAAGAGAATATTTTATATTTTATTGAAAAAAACGCGCCATTATTAGCCTCTTGGCAACGTGAATTAGTGCGCATTGTACGTAAAATGGCACAGTATTTTTATCCACAAAAGCAGACCCAAGTCATGAATGAAGGTTGGGCGACTTTTTGGCATTACACTATCCTGAATCACTTATATGATACCGGTAAAGTCACCGACCGTTTTATGCTCGAATTTTTACAAAATCACACCGCGGTAGTCGCACAACCGGCCTACAATAGTCCTTCTTACAACGGAATTAATCCTTATGCATTAGGGTTTGCAATGTTTATCGACATCAAACGAATTTGTGAAACGCCAACGGATGAGGATAAAAAGTGGTTCCCAGATATAGCAGGTAGCGATTGGCTCACTACGGTTCATTTTGCCATGGAGCACTTTAAAGATGAGAGTTTTATTAGCCAATATTTATCACCCAAAGTGATCCGTGACTTTAAATTATTTGGCGTTTTAGATGACCAAAAACGCAGTCAACTTTCAATATCAGCCATTCATGATGATCAAGGTTATCAAGACATTCGCAACATTTTATCGCAACAATATAACCTGTCGAATATAGAGCCCAATATTCAGGTGCAGAAAGTGCAAGTTGACGGTGATCGATCTATTATCTTACGGTACATTCCATTTGACAACATTCCGCTCGCAGACAACCATCAAGAGGTATTAAAACATTTGCATCGGTTGTGGGGGTTTAACGTCACATTAGAACAAATTGATGACTCAGGCGACATTAGCACACTCTCTACTTGCCCTGAAACAAAAGAGTACAGCATATCCACCTGACCTAACTAAGCACAGATATCGAGCCATAATTAACAGACAAAAAAACCAATCAATGTGATTGGTTTTTTTATATCTATGATTGGATATCCCAAGCGGATTAAGCAAGGATCATGATTCACAACTAACGTTAATTAGCTATTATCATGACCCATTTCAGCGGGCAAATCATCGCGCAGCTTTTGCCACATTTTGCCACTTTCAATACCATTAATACGCATTAGCGAAGGCACATCAGTATAATTTTTGTCTTTAGCTAGCGTTTCAAGTTTAAGATAAAAACGCATGGTTAATTCACGCGCTTCTTGGCTTGAAAAGTAATAGCGTCCAACACGATTGTAAAGGCCTTTGAATCCATTTAAAATCAAAACATACAATGGGTTGCCTGATGCAAAGGCTAATGTATGATGCAATTGATAATCAAATTCAGCATACGCTTCAGCCTCATTTTCTAAGCTGTGAATACCGGCCAAGACTTCAACCACTTTTTCGGGATTGTGACGGATTGATGCCCGAAAATATATGTTACTGACGTTACCACGAGCAGCCATTAGTTGATCGACTAATAATGGAAAACCATCAGGATTTAAATCAGCAATCGTCCCTAAAATATTCAACCCAGACGTTTCCCAAAAGTTATTCACTTGGGTAGGTTTACCATGTTGGATTTTCAACCAACCATCTCGAGCAAGACGTTGTAGCACTTCTCTTAACGTCGTGCGAGTAACACCGATAAGTTCAGAAAGCTCACGTTCAGCAGGTAAAATGGAACCAGGTGGAAATTTGTTTTCCCAAATGGAACGAACAATATATTTCTCGGCAAAACTTGCTGGCCCTTTGGCATTGATGATCATCAGCCTTCATATCCTATTGCTAAACAATGACGAAACTATTATTACTGATCATACCAGAGCGGTGGAAAATAAAAACCATTGTTTAATCACCACTCTCTTAACGATTGATTTTCGAACAACTCTAGTCTATTCAAATGTCATTAATTGAATGCACATCACATTAAACCACTGTAATCATGAACATATCAGTAATTTAAGTCATAAAACCAAACAGATTTAGTATATACTGATGTAGATATTTTATTATCTTTATGTTGTTTTTTTTACCAAATAACAACGTTACAATTCGATTTTTTTTAGGCTACACTATCGATAAAATAACAGCCATGCAGCGTTAGCCACATACATTCTTGTACTAACTCATTGTTTGCTATATCAAGATATCGTTATTAAACAGAAAATAATGGGTCATAATCCTCTATTTATCGAATGGCATTTTAACTCAATTAACCAAAAATTGATTTTTATCAAGTTTTCGAATGTGAGTTGCCTCTATTCTTCCGAATCTGTTGAACATAATGATGTGTTGTAAGCTATCAAATATGGTATCCATACCGTCACAATAACAATATCGGAGAGGCTACTATGCCTGTAACCAGAGGTAAGGCGTTGTTTGTCAATTTTTTAGGCAAATCACCTAAATGGTATAAATACGCAATTTTGGCGTTTTTAGTAATTAATCCCCTGCTGTTTTTTTATGTCAGTCCATTTTTCGCCGGCTGGGTTTTAGTGGTTGAATTTATTTTCACCCTTGCCATGGCGCTTAAATGTTATCCATTGCAACCCGGTGGTTTGTTAGCCATACAAGCCGTAATTATCGGTATGACATCGGCCTCACAGGTTCTTCATGAAATTGAAGCCAACTTAGAAGTTTTATTACTCTTGATCTTTATGGTCGCCGGTATTTACTTTATGAAACAGTTACTACTGTTCGTATTTACCAAAATGATCACAAAAGTGCGTTCTAAAATTATCGTGTCCTTGATGTTTTGTATTGCATCAGCTTTTTTGTCTGCGTTTTTAGATGCCTTAACGGTCATCGCGGTTATTATTGCTGTTGCAGTAGGTTTTTACTCTATCTATCACAAAGTCGCGTCAGGCAAGAGTTTTAGTGATGGTAACAGTGACGATGCTAGTCATGACCATACTTCTGAAACAACTGGACAGCTTGACCACGATGAATTGGAAGCGTTCCGAGCCTTTTTACGTAACTTATTAATGCACTCAGGTATTGGTACCGCGTTAGGTGGTGTATGTACCATGGTTGGTGAACCACAAAACTTGATCATTGCTGCGCAGGCCCATTGGCAATTTGGCGAATTCTTTCTACGAATGTCCCCAGTGACCATGCCTGTATTGGTTGCGGGTATATTGACTTGTTTTCTTGTCGAAAAATTCAAAGTTTTTGGTTATGGCGCTCAATTACCCGACGCTGTACACCGTATTTTATCTGATTATGCAGCCCATGAAGACTCGCACCGAACAGATCAAGATAAAATGAAACTGGTTGTCCAAGCCTTAATTGGTGTTTGGTTAATTGCAGGCTTGGCACTTCACTTAGCTTCTGTTGGCCTCATTGGTTTATCTGTTATTATTTTAACCACTGCATTTAATGGCGTTACTGATGAACATGCACTCGGAAAAGCTTTTGAAGAAGCACTGCCTTTCACTGCATTATTAGCGGTATTTTTTGCCATTGTTGGTGTGATCATTGATCAGGATTTGTTTGCACCAGTTATCCAGTGGGCATTAGGTTATGAAGGAAATATGCAGTTAGTGATTTTCTACATTGCTAACGGCTTATTGTCTATGGTCAGTGATAACGTGTTTGTGGGTACTGTTTACATTAATGAAGTAAAAGCTGCATTGATGAGTGGCCAAATCACTCGAGACCAATTTGACTTGCTTGCGGTGGCGATTAATACCGGTACTAACCTGCCTTCAGTAGCAACGCCGAATGGACAAGCTGCATTCTTGTTCTTGTTAACGTCGGCTATAGCACCGTTAATTCGCTTGTCTTATGGCCGTATGGTATGGATGGCTTTACCTTATACCATTGTATTATCTATTGTCGGTGTATTGGCTATTGAAACCGGTTTCTTAGTCGATATGACTGATATGCTTTATGAAACGCAATTATTAATCCACCACTCAGCCAAGGACATCACTGGCGCTGCAATGGGTCATTAATTAAATATCGTTATTGGACTTAGCAGTTAAATTATCTTAAAGTCTCTACAGTCTATTAGAACACCCTCATTTGAGGGTGTTTTTTTCTATCACAACGTTTATTAGGGACTGAAATTGTCGCCATTACAGCAGTTTTGTCGTAGCCGTATTTCTTGGGGTTTATTGTTATTATCCGCAATTTGGCTAGAGTTAGCGGCCCTATTTTTTCAATATGGCATGGATCTAGCGCCTTGTGTGATGTGCATTTACATCCGAGTTGCGGTACTCGGTATTTTTCTGGCTGGGCTTATAGGCATGTTACAACCTGAAGTGTGGTTTTTACGCCTAGTAGGTATGGTCGGTTGGGCAATCTCTGCCGTGTGGGGCTTACGATTAGCGTATGAATTAAATGATATGCAGGTTAATCCGTCACCTTTTGCTACTTGCTCTTTTTACCCTGAGTTCCCCAGCTTTATGCCATTGGACACATGGTTGCCTTCAGTATTCTCGCCGACAGGCATGTGCAGTGACTCACCATGGTCATGGCTTTCTGTTAGCATGGCCCAGTGGATGATGGTTGGTTTTGCTGTTTATTGTGTAATCTGGTTATTAATGTTGTTGCCGGCGCTTAAACCAGCAAGATAAACCAGCTAAAGTAAGCGTGAAGAATAGATTAAGCATCAAAAGACCTCATTGAGGTCTTTTGGCTTTTATAGCCTTTGCTGGGCTTAAGATAGGGAGGATTAGGTTATAACTGGAATATTTGACCTATTTAGATCCCGAACAGGTGTTTTATTACACTTATTATTCAATGTCCAATAATGGCCACAATACAATACAGTCTTCTAAATATTTCACTTTCATTTCATTGACGGTTTTGCCTTGTACCGAAATACCCGCGCTGTGCATGGCCTCTTTACTTCCTGTCAGCAACGGATGCCAACTCGGTAAACCTTTACCAAGATGCAAGCGACGATATGCACAACTGTCAGGTAACCAAGTCAATTCAGCGATATTTTCTGGAGTAATGGCTGTACATTCAGGAACATAAGTAAAGCGATCAAGGTAACTACGGCAACCACAGGTGTCGTTGTCTAATAGATGGCATGCTGCCTTAGTGTAATAAAGTTCATCGGTATCATCATCGATGATTTTATTTAAACAGCATTTACCGCAGCCGTCACAAAGTGACTCCCATTGTTCGGGTGTCATGTTTTCTAAAGGTGTGGTTGTCCAAAACTGAGTCATCATTTTCTATCTATAGTAACTTTTTATCGAAATTTGACCGCATTTTACACCGAAAACACCTCAGTTTACTGTTTAATTCTCTCAGAGAGGTAAGTTATCGCTAAGGTATCGTACAAAGTGTCATTGAATTGATGCAATAAACGGAAGTTATCGTACACCAAATATAAGCGCCCTTTCGGTCCATCAGGCACAATTAATGACACATCCATGTCGTTTCGTTGCGGTAAGTCATTACCATTGAAACGTCTGACACCGTAGGCTTGCCACTGTGGGAATGTGTGATGTGTGCTTAAACCATGCAAATTAGGATCTAACATCATGGTGGCTTTTACCTGTCGCCCCCATGTAGAATCATATTGCCACCCTTGTTGGTGCAACATATTCGCCGTTGATGCAAAGGCATCATCCGTGCTGTTCCAGACATTGATTATACCGTCATTATCGGCATCGACACCGTACTTTAGTAATTGGCTCGGCATTATTTGCATCTGTCCCATCGCCCCAGATGAGGAACTGAGCAATAAATCTTCGGTTATATTTGTCTGCTCGATTAACTTAAGCGCAGCAATAAATTCGTTAATGTAGAATGCTTCTTTATCACCTTTATATGCGAGTGAGGCTAATACAGATAGCCCAGGGAAACGACCCGGACGCTCTCCAAAACGAGAGTTCATGCCCCATAACGCCATAAGGAAACGAGGCTGAACTTGATAAATTCGACTCAAGTCATTTATTTGGGATTCATGCTGCTGAAACATCGCTCTAGCAGTACTGACAGTAATTTCTGGAACAGCTTGGGGGATAAAGTACTCTAAGGATGTCGATGGTTGTAAGTCGGTGCTGAAATTGGCTTTTTTGAATATTTTAATATTAGCAATATAGCGTTCTGCTGTAAGTTGATTAACGCCAGCGGCTATCGACTTCTGTTGAAGCTGTAACAGGTAGTCAGTAAATTCACGATGGCTGTATTCAGCCATCAAGATATTAGAACAAAAGAAGTAAAAAAATACGCTTAAAATGATTTTTTGAATCATATTAGTCTTGATTACTCCTTTGAGAATGAGCTTATTTCTTAAGGGCTACTGTCTTAAGCGCTAATTCTTGTTTGTGTTGTTCGAGTAAATTAACTTGCGGTGGCGGTATTTGTAAGTAAAAGCCTTGCTCAGCCAATGCAGACTTCACTTTGTTAATATCAGCGATACCTAAGTGAGTTCGTTTAGATAATGGGACAATCATTACTAATGTAGGCGTGCCGAACATTTCCATTAACGACTCAGGAACCTCATCAAAAACATCACGTTTTTTAACAAAAAGGTAAGTATCTGCTCTTCGACCACTTTTATATACTGCACATATCATTTTAGTGTAAATTTCCAAAGGTTCAAACTTGATAGTCAACTAAGCACACTATAACATGGTGAGACAAGAAAATAATTGTAAATCAGTTTATCACTGAAGTATTGGAGAATCACGCCGAGATGGCTAAAGAAAATCTCGAATTAAAGGCCACGTCTTTTACATTGTCAGTGCTGCATATTAATCATAACGATCTCGATATCATAGCATCTGAATTAGACTCAAAATTGGCTCAAGCTCCTCAGTTCTTTTTGGGCGCACCCTTGGTATTAAATTTATCTGCCATTCAGCATTCCCACATAGATTTCAATGCGCTAAAACAATTATTAATTGACCGAAATCTTATTATTGTTGGCATTACCGACGCAAGCCCAGCGCAAATTGAACAAGCAAAGTGCATGGCTATTGCCGTGGTAAAGTCGGGCAAACAAGCCCGTAAAGCAGAGTTGCCTAAACGGGCAACCAAAATTATTAAGCAAAATGTGCGTTCTGGACAACAAATATACGCACAAAATGCTGATTTAATCATTTTTGGTGCGGTTGGTAATGGCGCAGAAGTCATTGCAGATGGTAGCATTCATATATATGGCGCTCTTCGTGGCAAGGCCATGGCTGGCGCAGCGGGAGATAATCAAAGTGTGATTATCGCTAACTCGTTAGAAGCAGAATTAGTATCGATTGCTGGACAGTATTGGTTGACTGAACATTTGCAACAATACGACCTAAGCCAAAGAGGCTGTGTTCGCCTTGATGGCGCATCCCTCACTGTTGAATCATTGCCCCAATAATCGGCAAATACAAGGACATAAAAATAAATGGCACAAATTATTGTTGTCACATCAGGTAAAGGCGGTGTGGGTAAAACAACATCCAGTGCAGCAATTGCCACCGGATTGGCCTTAAAAGGAAAAAAAACCGTTGTTATCGATTTTGATATCGGTTTACGCAACCTTGATTTGATAATGGGTTGTGAACGCAGAGTTGTATATGATTTTGTCAACGTTATCAATGGTGAAGCCAATTTAAACCAAGCATTAATTAAAGATAAACGCTGTGATAAACTGTTTATTTTACCCGCGTCTCAAACACGCGATAAAGATGCGCTAACGAAAGAAGGCGTGGGTCGAGTACTTGACAATTTAACAAAAGATTTCGATTATATTGTGTGTGATTCGCCTGCGGGGATTGAACAAGGTGCAATGATGGCACTTTACTTTGCCGACATTGCGATTGTGACCACCAATCCAGAGGTTAGCTCAGTACGTGACTCTGACCGTATTTTAGGTATGCTACAGAGTCGCTCACGTCGTGCTGAATTATCTCTGGAACCGATTAAAGAATATTTACTGTTAACTCGCTACTCTCCTGCCAGAGTCAGAACAGGTGAAATGCTCAGCGTTGAAGATGTGAAGGAAATCTTAGCCATTGAATTGCTAGGTGTGATCCCTGAATCTCAATCGGTACTGAAAGCATCAAACTCAGGAGTACCAGTCATTATTGATCAAGAAAGTGATGCAGGTTTAGCATACGGCGATACCGTTGCGCGCTTATTAGGTGACGATGTGCCGGTTCGATTTATCACAGAAGAAAAAAAGGGATTCCTTAAAAGGATATTTGGGAGCTAATTATGTCGATACTTGATTATTTTAGAAGCAGTAAAAAGCCCAATACCGCATCATTGGCAAAGGAACGATTACAAATTATTGTGGCTCATCAGCGTGGAGAACGCGGTATACCTGATTATTTTCCAAAGATGAAACAAGAAATCATCGAAGTTATCCGAAAATATGTCCAAATATCAGAAGACCAAGTGTCTGTGCAGTTAGACCAAAATGACGACAATTTATCCGTTTTAGAGCTTAACGTCACTTTACCTGATACTAAGTAACTATCACTGGTTGAGATTAAATCGCTAGGACAAAATAACAAAAAGGATACTTGCAGCAATGCAAGTATCCTTTTTAGTTTGATGATCTTATTGCATTAATTGAAACGTACTTGCGCTAGCAAATCACCGATCAACATCCCTCGCCAACCACTTAGTAGCAAAGGTGTTGAGGTAGTTTTATTATTGAAAAGCCATAACAAAAACTCATGAATATGGCGTTTAGAACCGACAAATTCTAATGCAACATTTTCACGCTCACATAATTCAGTCAAGACGTTCTTAACCTCTTTAAAAGCTGATTTATAACCAGACTTAAGCGCAACAATATCAACTTCTTCAGGTAAATTAACTAAATCTGCAGTCGCCATTACCGATAATAAATCTTTGCCATGGATGCGCTTTTCTTGATCCGTTAAATCATTTAATTGAGCTAATTCTGCTAACGTGGTCGGTTGTTTTTTGGCTAATGCAATTAATGCATGATCTTTTACCACAAAACCGAGCGCAAGATTACGGCTTACCGCTTTGTTTAGTCGCCATTTAGCCAATACTTTTAAATAGGCTAACTGCTGACTCGATAGCTGAAAGGCATTTTTTACTTTAAGGTAAACGCTATCGCCTTCTGGCAATGACAAACGCCCTTCCGTCATGCGCTGACCTTCTTCAAACAACCATTCAATACGATTGCTTGCCGCAAGTTTCTCTTGGAGCTGTGGATATAATTGATACAAATAAAACACATCATTGGCTGCATACTGTAATTGTGCTTCAGTAAGTGGACGCTTCATCCAATCAGTACGTGACTCGCCTTTATCTATTTCAACTTGCAAGCATGCATCGACTAGTTTGGCATATCCTAAACCGTGGCCGAAACCGGCAAGACTAGCAGCAATTTGGCTATCAAATAATGGGCTAGGTTGGCATTCACCGTAATGAGCAAACACCTCAAGATCTTCACTGCATGAATGCACTAACTTAACAACCTTCGGGTTAGTTAATAATTGCCAAAAAGGGCTTAAATCGGTAATCGCGACCGGATCAATTAATGCTAAGGTCTTGCCATCATAGGCTTGAATAAGACCTAATTTAGCATAATAGGTTCGAGTGCGGACAAACTCAGTATCGAGCACCAATAAGGTGCTTTGTTGGTATTGTTCAACTAATGACAATAAGCTGGCATCATCATTGATATATTCAAACGTTAACAAAATAGGCTCCGCTAAAAATAGATGTGGGCCATGGCAGTCAACTGAGAATAGCTAAGCATAAAAAAGCCGGCTCAGTTGCCGGCTTTGATTTTACGCTTTGTTAACTTCATCTCGAAGTTGTCGGCGTAAAATTTTACCCACATTGGTTTTCGGTAATTCGTCTCTAAATTCTACCAGCTTAGGAACTTTATATCCCGTTAAATGATGACGACAGTGCTTAATCAATTCTTCTTCGGTTAATGATTTGTCTTTTGCGACCACAAAAATCTTTACTAACTCGCCACTGGCATCATTGGGAACGCCAACAGCAGCGACTTCAATCACTTTAGGGTGCAGGGCAACAACCTCTTCCACTTCATTCGGGAATACGTTAAAACCTGACACTAAAATCATGTCTTTTTTACGATCAACAATGAAAAAGAAACCTTTTTCATCCATGTAACCAATATCGCCTGTTGCTAACCAACCATCTTTATCAATTACAGTGGCGGTTTCTTCCGGACGTTGCCAATAGCCCAGCATGACTTGAGGGCCTTTAGCATATAACTCGCCAGTTTCGCCTTGAGCCAATACCTTTGAATCTTCATCCCTGATTTGAATAAAGGTCGATGGTGCAGGAAAACCAATCGATCCATTATAACCACTGAGGTTATATGGGCAGCAAGTCACTAAAGGTGATGCTTCTGTTAAACCATAACCTTCTAATAAACGTGTCTTAGTCAGATTTTGCCATTTATCGGCGACCGCGCGTTGTACGGCCATACCACCGCCAATCGACAGTTTCAAGCCAGAAAAATCAAGTTGGGTGAATTCTTCATTGTTCACCAAAGCATTAAATAAGGTATTAACACCGGTTAGTACGGTAAACGGGTACTTTTTCAGTTCAGCCACAAATGCGGGAAGATCGCGAGGATTGGTGATAAGTAAATTTTTGCTGCCTTTGTGCAAAAACAGCAAACAGTTAACCGTAAGGGCAAAAATATGGTACAGCGGCAAGGCTGTCACCACAAACTCAGTGCCATTATCAAGGGCTGGAGAGTAAGCACCATTGGCCTGTAAAACATTACTCACCACGTTTTTATGGCTTAGCATTGCGCCTTTAGATAGCCCGGTTGTGCCACCGGTATATTGTAAAAAGGCTAAATCAGCACCCGTAATATCCGCTTTAATATACTGCAGACGACGACCTTTTGATAAGGCATCGCGAAACGATAATGCATGAGGTAAATGGTATTTGGGTACTAATCTTTTAATGTATTTAACGACAAAATTGACTAAGGTGCGTTTCGGTGCACTGAGTTGATCACCAAGATTGGTAATAATGACCGATTCAATAGGTGTTTGAACGACAATCTTTTCTAAGGTATGAGCAAAATTTGACACCACTACAATAGCTTTCGCACCTGAATCGACTAATTGATGCTTTAATTCCCGCGGAGTATAAAGTGGGTTAACGTTAACCACCACCATACCCGCGCGTAAAATACCAAACAGAGCAATAGGATATTGCAACAAATTGGGCATCATCAGGGCGACACGATCACCTTTTTTTAAATGCAGTTCGTTTTGTAAGTAAGCTGCAAATGCCCGACTGCGTTCTTCGAGTTTGCGGTATGTGATCGTCGCACCCATGTTAATAAACGCAGGTTGGTCGGCATATTTTGCTACTGAATCTTCAAACATATGTACTAAAGAACTGAATTGAGATGGGTCAATTTCGGCCGGAACATGTTCAGGTAAATTATTAATCCAAGGCTGGTCCACAAGTGTCTCCTAATAATACCCACTGTGCTAAGACGTGCATACCCCGTCAGTGGTAAAATATTTTATTGTCTGCGTATCATTAATATTGTTATCGCAGGCTTTATTATGATGCTTATCGTGACCTAAATCATACAAGCGTTTTAATTTTCGACTATAGTCACATAAATAATCGAAAAATAACAGCGATTTCAACCAGTGCTAACGGCTATTTAGAATAAATGCTCCAATCGATTCGGCCACCTGTTGGGCATTTCCCATATGAAGGTGATGGTCTCCGGATAAATGTACTATTTCAATATGGGTAAACCATTTATTGGCTTGATCTGTTGATGCGGTTAATTGTTTATAGCCATCATGGCCAATAATCAGTAAAGAAGGCGTGTCACTGGTGGTCATCAGCGCATCTACCTGATCAAACGTAAATCGGTTCAGCGAATCTAACTTTAATCTTGGGTCACTGCGCCAATGATATTGTCCATCAGTGAGCGCCATATTACGCTTGGTGATCAGTGCACACCATGGCAATGCCAATCCAGTCAGTTGGTGGCGAGCTTGAACCGCAACGTCCATAGAGAAATATGTCGGAGCGGGTCTGGCTAATTGACGATTAAAACGTTGTTGTTGCAGTAAACCTTTACGTAAGCGATCTTTAGCTTGGCTGGAAGACTCTGATAATGGTGCAAGTGCTTCTATTAATATGAGTTTATGGATATTTTCAGCAAGACAAGCATTATAAGCTGACGCCACTATGCCGCCAAGCGAATGACCCAATAAAATAATCGGCCCGGTATCTTGTGCGATAGCATGGATCACGGCTTGCAGATCATAAATGTAATCGACCCAATGCAATGGATAGCGCCCTGGACGGTGATCTGATAATCCATGTCCAGGCCAATCAATGCACAATAGTTGAAATGTATCGAACAAACCTTGATCGGCAAAAGCCTGTGCTAAGGGAATAAAACTGTCTGCATTGTCAAGCCAGCCATGCAAAGCCAATATCATCGGCTTACTAGCATCACCATAGCGTTTCGCAGCAAGGGTTATATGAGCCAACGGCAATTGAATCTCGGCGACGTTAACGTTTAACATGATGGGCTCACTTTACAAAACGAATTGATCTAAATTGGGAGCGGAGACGGGGTCATGGCTTAATCATCTGCTTAACTATCCACTTACAGGTCAGTTTTTCACAGCAAACGTGCACTTTGTACCGCTAACATGCTGAATTACCATGACAATAGTGAATCTATTACATGTACATTCAATATGACTCAAAGTGCTATTTTAGATGCGTTTACTATTTCGTGTTCAGATTATTTAGCCGCAGTTTTGGTAAACTTAAGTGTCATACGATCACTTTCACCAATATCAAGGTATTTTTGTTTATCTTGATCGCCCATCGCTAAACGGGGTGGTAATGTCCACACACCTTTGGGATAATCTTTGCTGTCTTTAGGATTGGCATTTAATTCTGAGTTCGCAGTCAGTTCAAAACCGTATTTATTGGCAAGTTCAACCATTTGATTTTGTTCCATATAACCACTTTCTGCAGCCATCCCCACGTTTGCTCTGTGCTCGACGACCCCTAATGAACCTCCGACTTTTAACACATCATAAGCGGCTTTAAATACACCTTCTAACTCACCTTTCATGGCCCAATTATGCAAATTACGGAATGTTAATACGTGGTCTGCAGAGTTATCTTTGCCTAATGAAAATTTAGCCGGTGGATCGAGGGTTACAAACTGAACATTGCCAACGCTGGCTTTGTTGTCACTCACCCATTTTTCAAATTTAACACCGGCTGATTTATAATAAGCCGTTTGACGGTTATCTTCTGCAGGCTTAGTTTCAAAATTGGCGGCAACATATTGACCTTTTGAGGCTAAATAAGGCGCAAGAATTTCAGCATACCAACCACCACCCGGCCATAACTCAATAACCGTCTGTTCTGGTTTTACATCAAAAAAAGCTAATGTTTCTGCAGGATGACGATATTGATCACGCAGTTTATTTTCTGTAGACCGAAATTCGCTGGCCACCGCCTTAGCAAGAGCAGCATTGACCTGCGGCGCCGTCACTTTTTTATCGGGCATACTATCGGCTGCGTATATGGCGGTCGACATACCTAAACTTGATAAGCCAATTAAGGCTCCTAACATCATGTTACGTTTCATTTTGACACTCCCTTTTTTCGACCCACTTTACGCCAGCAGAGCCACAACATATAGCCACTAAATGCTAGCCATGACATTACCCACAACCATGCTGGTAGCCAAGTCATTTTAGCTAACAAAACCGCATCGCCTTGGCTGCTTAACCCCAATAACACCATTGGACTGGCCATGGCGTTTAAAATAATCATCAGGCCTAATATACGCAGCAAGGTGTTTAATAGGCTACTATTTTTTAATTTAAGTGGTAACAAAAAAAGTATTATCAAGACGCTAAGAATAATAATTGTTAACAGATCCTGGGCCCAGAAAAGTAACGAAGCCGCCACTGTTAGGGCTAACAGGGTGAGTGTAAACCGGATAGTCTGTTTTTGAGTAGCCATGAGGAAGATTGTATATCCCCACAATGCGGCACCAAAATAACCGGCATAAGCAATTAATATGCTACTGCCGCCTTGACTAAAACAAAGGCCTGCACCGTTTGGAAATAATTGAATATGACTGACCGAGCCACCCGTCATTAACGTCGCGATGCCATGAGATAATTCATGGAAATAGCTTTCGAACCATTTAAAAGGAATAGAGATATACGGAAATCGAGTTAATAAAAAAGCCAGCAGTAATTCAATCATAAAACGGCTGCGACTGGGTATTGCAGACCACGATACATTAGGCATATAAATCAATACCAACCATTTGTTGAATTTCGTCTCTTTTAACAAAATGCTGTGTAGACAAATATTGCGCTATGGCACCACGTTGACTATGGGTATCACGATCATATTCAACACGTGCCTGCTGTTTAGCCGCCAAGGTTAAATCATCAACAATGACCAAGTTACGGGGTTCAATGCCTTTAACTTCACGGTCTGAAGCAGAAGGGTTGATAATAATAGGTTCGCGGGCCGCAATGATCGGTCGATTTCCGGCAACAGTTTGGCTCAGACTGATAGGGCCTGATTGATTATTGACCATTAATAATGCTGCATTTATCGTCATTAACGATACCGTTTACCTATGTTTGTCTCTTATACTTTATGTCAAATAACACCGAATGGCTATTCTCGGCCAGGAAGTTTTTTCCATGTGACCGTATCACGAAGGTACACAGGCGAAAGTTCATCGACAGAGGTATGTAAACCTTGTTGGTAACCTTGCTGCGCAAGCACGATCATGGCTTTTGCATCTGGGTAAGTTGCTTGACTGCATTGAGTAATGTGCGGCGCAATATTCAATAATTGTGGATAGGCCTCAAATCCTGTGCCACAAACACTAATGGTTTGTTGAGTATCGAGTGTCAATTCAATCGCTTCTGGCGCGCTAACGTGTTCTTCACCCACTAAGGTGGCAATACCATCTTTGGCAATATATTGTCCCCAATACACTTCTTTCATGCGGGCATCAATACAACACAATACCTGTGAAGCTCCGAGCTCAATCGCCATTTGCGCCATGGCAGTAAGCGTAGAAATACCAATAACGGGTAAATCTAGCCCCAGAGCTAAACCTTGGGTCATGCTAGTACAAATACGAATACCGGTAAAGCTGCCGGGGCCGCGGCCATAAGCAATTAAATCAATATCGGCTAGTGTCACTTTAGCTTCGGCTAAGACGGCGTCGACCATAGGTAACAAACGTTGGCTATGTTCACGCGGTGCATCTTCAATACGAGCATAAACGTCGCCGTTAATGGTTAATGCTACTGAGCAAGTTTCAGTGCAAGTATCAAGCGCGAGGATATGTAACTGCTTAGGCATTTTGATGGGTTACTCGGTAATCACGACAAATAAGCCCATTATGATAACTGATGGGCGATGTTTTAAAAAGCTTAAGGGATCTGTTTTAAAAATTGCAGTGCGTGCTCTAAGTCGCGAGTTCGCTGCATTGGCGGCAATGAATTAATAAACGCTTGCCCATATGCGCGATTCACAATTCGATTATCACACAAGATAAGCACACCACGATCTTTTTCATCACGGATTAATCTCCCTACGCCCTGCTTTAAACTGATCACCGCTTGCGGCAATGAAATAGTGGCAAAAGGATCGAGTCCTTGACGCTCAGCATTAGCCGCTCGAGCCTTGTATAATGCGTCATCCGGAGACACAAACGGTAATTTATCAATAATCACACAACTGAGTAATTTACCGCGAACATCCACTCCTTCCCAGAAACTGCTGGTTCCCAACAACACCGCATTACCGAGTTGTCGAAATTTATTCAATAAACTTTGTTTACTGGCCTGCCCTTGCACTAAAAGCGGATACTTGACTTTACCTTGCAACATTACGGCGACTTGTTGCAGCATATGATGACTGGTAAATAAAATAAATGTCCGTCCTTGTGCGGCATTAATGGCTTGAACACACACATCAACCAGTTGTTTTGCTGAATGTTGCGACTGCCCCACCTTGCCTAAATGACGAGGTACGCAAAATACGGCTTGATTGGGATAGTCAAATGGACTGTCTAAAATGAGTTGCTTTGAGTCAGCCAAGCCTAACTCTTTAGCAAAATGCGCTAAGCTGCGATTCACTTGCAATGTCGCGGAAGTAAATATCCAACGCGTATCCTTAACAAACAATTGCTGACATTGTTTGGCGACATTAATCGGGCTCATGCGAAGCATAATAAACCGAGGGCCAAGTTCTACGCTGTAAGCCGCTTGCAGGTCTTGGCACTCAAAATAATGACGTAATGTCTCAGCCAGCGCCTGTAATTGCTCAAAGGCAATATCGAGTTGATCATCTCGACCCAGATGATATTGCATATTATTGGCTAAATCGACAAGCGCCTGGTGTAAGCTCCAAGATGTACTAGCAAGTGTTTTATGGGCAAGCACTTTGCGCCAATCAGAGACTTGATGTTCAAACATCAAGTTGTGCCATTCACTGAGGGAAATTAAGCCACGCTGAGCCAGTTGTTCAAGTTGAATGCTGTCGCGGATCACTTCTTTATGCAGTTTGATCACCGCATTGAGTCGTTTATCAATTTCGCGACTTGAAATGTGGCTGCCAAAGTAACTGATACAGATATCAGGCACTAAATGGGCTTCATCAAAGATGACAACATCTGGGTCTGGCAATAACTCCGCAAAACCAGAGTCCTTCAATAACCGGTCTGCAAAAAATAAATGATGATTGACCACTACCACTTTAGCGTCCATAGCTTTAATGCGTGCTTTACGGGTAAAACACACATCATAATGATCACATTTTTTACCGGTACAACTTTCTTTGGTGCTGACGACGGTGGGGATCACTTCAGAATGTTCAGCCACCGAGGTTAAATTGCCGATATCGCCATCTTTACTTAAATGTGCCCACTGGTTAATTTTTAATAAATCATCAATGTAATATTCAGTAAACTTATTGGCCATTTGCATCTGTTTTTCAAGGCGTAATTGGCATAAATAATTATTACGCCCTTTGAGTAATGCAACAGGGACATGAATATCAAGCATGGTTAATAATGCAGGTAAGTCTTTGAGAAATAACTGTTCTTGAAGATTTTTACTGCCAGTACTGATGACCACTTGCTTACCGCTGAGCAAGGCAGGGATTAAATACGCGAAGGTTTTCCCCACGCCCGTACCCGCCTCTAAAATCAGATTATGCTTTTTAGCAATAGCCTCACTCACCGCAACCGCCATATCTGTTTGGGTTTGGCGATTGTGATAATGATGTACATGTCTTGCTAACGCACCGCGCTCGCTAAATTCGTGGGTAACGGATTGGGTAAGTGTCGAGCTCAAAGCATCCTCAAATTATCGCGCTAATGCTGATGTGATATGGTTTGGGCTATTATGCTTATAACAGCTTCATCTTCCAACTACTTATCGTCAAAAGTACAAAAGGATGTCGATGTAACAGCAATGACGACTGGATTCAATGATTGTAAACCGAGCATTAAAAAATGCTGGCACCTGTGTGACTCAGCATTTATTCAAGCAACATAAAGAGATCATTGCTTTATGGTTATTGGGGGAAACTCGTTGGGAAAGATTATTTGGCTGGCATTCTCAAAGGAGAGTTGAAACACCCTTTTGGGGTCTGTCGCTTTACGTTTCCCCTTCATACTGATGACTTTTCCTGCTGGCAATTAACCAAATAAATCAAACGAGAATGTCCAATCCGTCACCTTATGATCACTAGTAAAACGCCCGATGACAATCAACTGAGACGCGGTATCAGGATTGTGATGACCGTCGCCCAATGAAAACATAAGTCCTTTTATGGGCGTAAGCCTTTATTATCCTTTAATTGCACCTTTGCTAATGTTTGAGTCATGATTTCAACGCGATGATGGTTAAATTCAGCAATCGATGATGCCATTAATGTCATCATCGACATGATCACATGCACTGAGGGTGCATTAACATTACAATAAAAGCCTGTCGGCGACTTATTCGTCCACCCTTTTATTATTTCAAATGGCACTCGATTGCGAAGGATCCGAACTAATGACCCTTAAGCTTTTAGATAAACATGAGGAAAGAAACGTTACTGGCAAGATTTCAATGTCTCTGTCCGCTAGAGTCAATAACAATCTAGCACAATGCCAAAGAGGCTATCGGCTTATTTACTGCCAATAGCCCCAAGCAACTTATCGCTACAGAGGCAAATTATATCCACTCGGCTATTTGATCTTTAGTGGGTTTACTGCCTTTATGAACCACTTTTTCATCTACCACCACCGCTGGCGTGCTCATAACGTCATAAGCCATAATTTGCGCCATCTCGGTCACTTTTTCGATTTTGATTGCTACACCCTTTTCATCTGCAACGGCTTGGACCAATTCGGCAGTTTCAAGGCATTTTTTACAACCAGAGCCTAATACTTTAATGATTTTCATTTTTATTCCTTAATAATTAATTTTTTAAATTGAAGATGACAAGGTTGGCGCTAGTGCATTAAAAATCCAACCGACCAGTGTAAACGCGACTAATAAAAGACAGAATAATATCGCCAGTAAGCGCCATTGCATAACTTGTTTTAGCAAAATAAACTCAGGAAAACTTGCCGCCACTGTGCTCATACAAAATGCCAATGTGGTGCCTATAGGTAGACCATTGATAATCAGGCTTTCCATCACAGGAATAACCCCTGTCGCATTGGAATAAAGAGGAATACCCAGCAACACAGCGGCAGGAACAGACCACCATTGTCCGTCACCCAAATGCGCCGCTATCCAACCGTCGGGAACAAAACCATGTAATGCAGCACCTAAACCGACACCAATAATGACCCATTTCCATACCCGGCCAAAAATATCCAGCATCTCAGTTTTGGCAAATTGATGCCTTTGTGGCAAAGACAAGGGTTCTGCACTGACGCCATCATCAACCTTATCTACGCCGCCCTTTTGTTGACCACGTTTTAACGCTTCTGCCGCAAACGATTGCAACCAACGTTCCGCTTTAATCGTGTCAAGAAATAACCCTCCTAACATGCCCACACTCATGCCGACGGCGACGTACAAAAGAGTAAACTTTATCCCCAATAAACTCATCAGCAGTAATATTGCCACTTCGTTGATTAAGGGCGAAGTGATCAAAAAACTCATGGTGATCCCCAAAGGGATCCCCGCAGACGTGAAGCCTAAAAACACCGGAATACTCGAACAGGAACAAAATGGGGTGACGACACCAAATCCAGCTCCCATCAAGTAACCTACACCTCGATGTTTACCGGCTAAATAATCCCTGACTCGCTCCACATTTAACGACGCCCGCATTAGGGCAATGAGATAAATCATCACTAAGAGCAATGCAAAAATTTTAGTGACATCTTCGACAAAGAAATGCAGCGCATCACCGAGCTTTGTCTCTGCCGACAAGCCCAATACACTGTAAATAAGCCAAGATGCCAAATCAGAAAAGATTTGAAACATAAATAAAATACTCAAGAAATCGCTTAAGCTTAAGATAACTGATTTTTCAGATAAAATTTAAGACATAGATCTCGATTTTATCGAGACTGCATTAATGATCAACTCAGCTCACCCAATTTCAGTTAATGAGGCATTACTGAGTAAACCTAACCACATTAGTATTTGCGAACAAATAACCGTGAGCGCTAAACAGCGATATGCAAAGCTGAAACAGAAATGGATCAAATTTCATTTCCTGATATGCCAATGAATAGCAACGTATTAGTTAGGCTACAGATCGTTATAAAAGATCATGAGCAGCTTGTCGTTGTTATACTTATTGAAATAAGATTGAATATTTTATAAAAATGTATCGACAACAAAGATCCTAATTGGGTTGTCTTAAACGTCAATAATGCACATGCAACTATCAAAAATTGAGGCTAAACAATGCAACGTAGACAATTTTTAAAAGTGGGTGTAGCGAGCGCAGCCATCGGCTTAGGGGGGGCGAGTGTGATGTGGTTAAACCAAGGCAAGGATACTAAGCTACTTAATTTAAACGCATTGTTATCGATCCTGAATAAAATGTCATTATTACCACCAGAGCAATTAGCAAGCCTAAGTACTGGCCAATGGAACACTGCCCAGGTATTCAGCCACTGTGCCCAAAGTGTTGAGTTTTCGATGACCGGGTTTCCGCAACATAAATCTGCCGTATTTAAGCACACGGTTGGCACACTAGCGTTTGCGGTTTTTGCCACTAAAGGGGCGATGTCGCATAGCTTAAGTGAATCTATTCCCGCGGCACCAATACTAGATGAACATGTCGACGTTAACGTCGCCTTGAACCGTTTGATACAATCCTTAGGTGATTTTCAGCAATATGAGGGTGAACTCAAGCCACACTTTGCTTATGGCCCATTAACTAAATCAGAATACGAACTTGCCCATGTATTACATTTTTATAATCACCAGCAAACTTTTACCCAAGTCATTTAGTCGTTAATCTTTGCTTGGGATAATAAACGGTTATCAAACAGCCTTTCCCTGTTAATTATCTTGTATTGACTTACGAACAAAACCAATGCCAACTTTGATATAATATTAGGTGTAATAGTCTGATTTTAAATTACTTATTCCATCTCACATCTCGAGCTGATATTCGTTAATTTAGAACGAGATAAGTTTTAGCTGGTTAAATCAGCCTCCACGCGACAATGAGCGCAGCTTAGAGCGACCATTGTTTACCATGCTATTAGTTTCACTTAACCGCAACGCCCAATTACCTTGATGTTGCTGCTCGCAGGCTGTTTCGGTATCAAAGCTAACATGCTGATTGATGTCTTTGAGGTCAATATCGTATTGAGCAAGGGTGCCTTGAATTAAGCTTAACAATATCGCTTTATCACCGCGTTGATTAAATTGCATTAGCTGTGATTCAGTATCAAATATGCAAATAATCCGTAAACCTTTAGGAAATATAGCATAATCAACTATATGGGTAATCCACGCAAAACCTGGATAGGCCGCTATTGCATGTTGGCATACAGAGGTTAATCCCTCTCTTAATTGGTTGTCTCTTTTTTTGTCTATTTTACGCATACTAAAAATATTCTTCCTAAGTCAGTATAACTAACCTCATCTCGGGGTAATAAGCGGTTATCAAACAGCCTTTTGTTTCTCTATCTGCCTTATATTAATGTTTAATAGGCCAGCTATTGACGCGGCAATACGCCTTGATAGCAACACAAAAGACCAGCTTGATATTGATGACTTAACGATAGACTGATTTTTATCCGTCTATCCCATCTCTATATCCCGAGTTGAGGCTAAGCTAATAAATCATCTTGTTAAAACATATTCAGCGCATTGTTTTTATGCAGATAAAATATCGGAAACAATGACACTACTTAACCTTATTATCTCAATCGGGGTTAATTATAACCCACTATTTTACTAGCAAGAGCATTGTTCAAGTTTTAGACAATGGCTAAGCAATAAAACGACTTAAGATTATCTCAACTTGCATTGACTCGATTTCCGCCAGCATTTTTTGCTCTATACATTGCTTGATCTGCATGTTGAATTAATTGCTGCTCATCATCACCGTTTTCAGGGTAACGAGCAACGCCAATACTCGGTGACAGTTGCAAATTAAGACTGTCAAACTGATAAGGTTTCTCAAGCTCAGCACGTATGTTTTCAGCAATAACAAGCACATCATCAAATAAATCAATTCCATTTAACACAACTAGAAACTCATCCCCACCAAAGCGCCCAACCGTATCCGATTTACGGACACAATCGCGTAAACGTTGAGCTATATTCTTGAGTAGCTTGTCACCGACAAGATGACCATAACTATCATTTACATGCTTAAACCCATCAATATCGATAAATAACAAGGAAAGATCAGTGCCTTCGCGGCGCGCTAATCCAAGTGAAGTTTGCAAGCGCCCAAACAATAATGTCCTGTTCGGCAATTCTGTTAATGGATCATGTCCTGATATGTAATGCAGTTGCCGTTCCATTTGCTTGCGTTCAGTAATATCGTGAGCAATCGCAATTCTAAATTGATGATACTCTGACCATCGGGCAGACCAAAGAATGTCGACGATTTCTCCATCCTTGCGGACCCAGCGATTTTCAAACCGAGGTTGAAGTTTCCCACTCATTAGTGTGTCGACAACGTTAAGCGTTCTTATGCCATCCTCGGGATAAACAAAGCCAATCATTGGTTTGCCTATAACTTCGTCAGGAGAATATCCAAAAATGTCTTCAAACGCAGCACTGACAAACACAAAACAGCCTTTTCTATCAACGACACAAACTGCATCAAGCATTAAATCCATAACATCTCTAAGCGCCACTAAGTCAATGGTCTTCATACAGTGCATACCTCGAGAAGTTAGATTTAATGTTAAAGGCTAATATATGCCAGCTTATAAGCAGAGTAAAATAAACTCAACGACTTATGGGAATATCATTTATTCATATCGATGAGAAAAGGCCTGAGAAGTAACCTTGTATTGGTTATAGTGTAGTTTATCCATTGAATGAACAAACAGAACAAGTGATTTATTCTATTAGCATTCTGCTCACAACCATAAAAACATCGCCTACAGCCAAAGCGAAGCTAGAACAAGTCATACTGATGCGGATCGAGCGTTCAGCCTTACAAAGGAAATAACCGATGCAGCGATGTCATTATACTTTGTTATTCAAACCGTTAATGTTTAGGATCAATGTGATAGGTGTGCAGCCATCGAACAAATTAAATGCTTCAGTGGTAAGAAAAAATATTACATTAACATTTAAGCCAAGGTACCATTCACCTTACAGGGTATAATTTATCCGTAATCACGACCATGTTGTCGGTTTTATTGAGCATAAAAAAATAACAAGGCATAACTTATGCCATAAATATGCTCATTAAATAATATAAATGCTTTATCCACGCTTGCAAACTAGCATAAATGCGGTTAAATTAATGGCAAGTCGATACACACGACATTCAATGAGAGTATAAATCCTCATTAAAACTGATTAAATAAGATTACATAAAGAGAATTACCATGAACATCCAAGTGACTACAATGCACCATCATCACCATATGCGGTAGCCTTCGGATGCTAACTGCCGAAGGACGATATCCTTCTGGTGGTGAACAATATTTCACATAAACCCCTGGAAGGAATTTCAGGGGTTTTTTGTTGTTCTAAATTTATATTTTTATTTAAGCTGTTAAATTTACACTATTTTATAGTTAATACATTAAGGAAGTATCACATGAGTGAATCAAAGCGTTTACGTATTGCCATCCAGAAATCAGGCCGTTTATCAAAAGAGTCTCAACAGTTACTGAAAAGCTGTGGCGTTAAATTTAACGTTAATGAGCAACGCCTGATTGCCCACGCTGACAACATGCCAATCGACTTATTACGTGTTCGTGATGATGATATTCCAGGCTTGGTAATGGATGGTGTTGTTGACCTCGGGATTATCGGTGAGAACGTACTAGAAGAAGAGCAAATTGAGCGCCAACTAGCAAACAAACCCGCTGAATGTACTAAATTACGTGAATTAGATTTTGGTTCGTGCCGTCTATCATTAGCGGTACCCAATGAGTTTAAATACCAAGATGCTAACTCACTTGAAGGTCTGCGTATCGCCACCTCTTACCCCAACTTACTGCGCCGCTTTATGCAAGAAAAAGGCATTAACTACAGCGACTGTATGTTAAAAGGTTCAGTTGAAGTAGCACCACGAGCTGGATTATCTGACGGCATTTGTGATTTAGTGTCGACCGGAGCCACCCTTGAAGCTAACGGCTTGTATGAAACAGAAGTGATTTACCGCTCAAAGGCTTGCATCATTCAATCAAGTAAAACTCAATCTACTGAAAAACAGGCACTCATCACCAAGATCTTATCGCGTATTAATGGCGTTATCCGTGCCCGTGAAAGTAAATACATCTTATTACACGCACCAATTGAAACCTTAGATCAAATCGTGGCCCTTCTCCCCGGTGCAGAAAACCCAACAGTATTACCACTCAATGACGACACTAATCGTGTTGCCATTCACGCAGTGAGTACAGAGGATTTATTCTGGGACACAATGGAAGAGCTAACGGCATTAGGTGCCAGCTCAATTCTAGTCATGCCTATTGAAAAAATGATGGGGTAACACAAATGCAAATTCTCGATTGGGCTTCTTTATCGACCAAGCAGCAACGACAAACCTTAGCACGGTCGCCATTGATTGGTGATGCCAGTGTAGAGCAAGGTGTTCGCGACATTATTGAGCAAGTTAACGCTCAAGGTGATAGCGCGTTATTGGCTTATAACAAAAAATTTGACGGTGTTGAACTGACAGAGTTAGCGTTATCAACTGACGCTATTGCCGCCGCTTGTGCGCGAGTGGGTGACGACGTTAAGCAAGCTGTAGCGCAAGCAGTCAATAACATTGAAACCTTTCACAAGGCGCAAGTGTTTCAGGGTGTAGATATTGAAACTCAAGCGGGAATTCGTTGCGAGCTTAGAAGTGAACCTATCGAGCGTGTCGGCTTATATATTCCTGGCGGCACAGCACCATTAATCTCAACGGTAATGATGCTCGCCCTGCCAGCAAGAATAGCCGGCTGTGGCAAACGCGTATTGGTCAGCCCACCGCCAATTAATGATGCGATTATTTATGCAGCCAATGTGTGCGGCATTACCGATATTTTCCAAGTCGGCGGCGCCCAAGCTATTGCGGCAATGGCGTTTGGTACTGAATCAGTACCAAACGTAGACAAAATATTTGGTCCAGGTAATCGCTATGTGACCGAAGCCAAGCGCTTAGTGTCACAAGACAGCCGTGTTAGCGTGTCTATTGACATGCCAGCAGGCCCGTCTGAAGTGCTAGTGATTGCCGACAAAGATGCTAATCCTGCTTTTGTGGCGTCCGATTTACTGTCGCAAGCTGAACACGGCGTTGATTCACAAGTGATGTTAGTCACTGACTCATTAACTCTTGCCGAAGATGTAAACCAAGCCTTAATTGAACAATTAGCCCAATTGAGTCGTAAAGACATCGCCGCGCAAGCACTAGAATGCAGCCGCAGTATTATTGTCAGTGATATGGGTCAAGCCACCAAGGTGTCTAACTTATATGGTCCAGAGCATTTAATTATTCAAACTGCAGCGCCTCGTGAAGTACTGAAACATGTGCGCGGTGCGGGGTCTGTGTTTTTAGGGGCTTACACACCAGAATCTGTCGGTGATTATGCCAGTGGCACCAACCACGTGTTGCCGACATATGGTTATAGCCGTTCGGTATCCAGCTTGTCATTGGCCGATTT
Source organism: Shewanella sp. Actino-trap-3 (assembly GCF_002836275.1). NCBI lineage: Bacteria > Pseudomonadati > Pseudomonadota > Gammaproteobacteria > Alteromonadales > Shewanellaceae > Shewanella > Shewanella sp. Actino-trap-3. The sequence continues at coordinate 1,298,598 of NZ_PJCE01000001.1, forward strand.
TAGCCGCCGCTTTACGGTGCAAGAACTCAGCAAGCAAGGACTACAATCCTTAGGCCAAAGTGTGATGGTATTAGCTGAAAATGAACTGTTAGATGCGCATAAAAATGCTATAGCCATTCGTTTAGCCAGTTTGCAGTAGTTGTTATTGTCTAAGCTTTGATCTAGAACAGAAGTGATGAATTAACACCTTTATAGCGAAGAAAGTAGAGAACACAGCCATGAGTCAGACCCAAGTAGCGCCTTTTGATCCAAACACGTTGGCCAGACCCGAGTTACTTACGTTAACACCGTATCAAAGTGCCAGACGTATCGGCGGCAGAGGGGATATTTGGATCAATGCCAACGAGTCGCCATTTAATAATAGCCCGCTTGATAAAGTGAATCGTTACCCAGAATGCCAGCCACCTGAACTCATCAATGCTTACAGCCGGTATTCAGGCGTAAAAGCAAGTAACATTATTGCCAGTCGTGGCGCTGATGAAGCGATTGAATTACTGATCCGCACCTTTTGTATTCCAGGTGTCGACACCATTGCTTGTTTTGGACCGACTTACGGCATGTACTCCATTAGCGCGGCGACCTTTAATGTTGGCGTCAACGCACTAAGCTTAACGGATAACTATCAGTTACCTCAAAATTGGCCAGCACAAATCGGCAATGCCAAAATTGTGTTTATTTGTAACCCAAATAACCCAACTGGCACTGTGATAGCGAAAGACAAAATTGAACAAGCAATTCAAGCGGCGCCAAATTCAATTGTGGTGGTAGACGAAGCCTATATTGAATTTTGCCCTGACTACAGCGTGGCCGATTTACTGGGTAAGTACCCTAACCTTGTCGTGCTGCGCACTCTATCAAAAGCGTTTGCCTTAGCGGGCGCCCGTTGTGGTTTTATGCTTGCCAGTGATGACATTATCGATTTAGTGATGCGAGTCATCGCCCCTTATCCGGTGCCATTGCCAGTATCAGACCTTGCGATAAAAGCCTTAAGCCCAGCGGGTATCGACACTATGCAAGCCCAAGTGGCTAGCTTAGTTGAGCAAGGAAAACGCTTAAGCAATGCACTTACAGCCTATGGCGCCAAGGTGTTACCGGCAAACGGTAACTATGTGCTGGCTAAATTTGCCGATGTCAGCGCTGCCGCTAAACGCTTAAGTGATTCAGGTGTAGTCGCCCGCGCCTATAAAGATCCGCGTCTTGCTGATGCCATTCGCTTTAGCTTTACCAATGAACAACAAACAAATTTAATTATCTCTTTGTTTACAAAAAACCTATCTGAGTCGGTAGCAGAAGTGGGCCAAAAGTCGCTTCGATAGATAACCTGATGAACAGATTGATAGCCACATAGATTAACATTAATAGATTAAAACGAATAAAATTACACCCTATTGAAGGCATTGAACATGAAACAGAACATATTATTCATCGACCGTGATGGCACTTTAGTTGAAGAGCCGGCAATCGATAAACAACTCGATAGTTTGGCTAAATTGGTGTTTGAGCCACAAGTGATCCCAGCGCTGCTTAAATTACAAAATGCGGGTTTTCGCTTGGTGATGGTCAGCAATCAAGACGGTTTGGGTACCGATTCATTTCCAAAAGCTGACTTTGATGCTCCGCACAATATGATGATGCAAATATTTGCAAGCCAAGGGGTGAAGTTTGACGATGTGGTGATTTGCCCGCACTTTAATGATGAAAATTGCAGCTGCCGCAAACCGAAACTGGGCTTAGTAAAAGACTACCTGACTCAAGGCAAAGTGGACTTTACCACTTCAGCGGTGATTGGCGATCGCGAAACCGACGTTGAGCTTGCCAATGCTATGGGTATTAAAAGCTATAAATACAATCGTCAAACGCTGAATTGGGATGACATTGCTAATGTATTGCTTAGCAAAGGCCGTATTGCAACTGTGGTACGCACCACCAAAGAAACAGACATCAAAGTCACCATTGACCTAGACAGTCAAACTAAGGGTAAGATTGAAACTGGCATTGGCTTTTTTGACCACATGTTAGATCAAATTCAAACCCACGGTAATTTTAAAATGGACGTGCACGTTGATGGCGATTTAGACATCGACGATCACCACAGCGTGGAAGACACCGCCCTAGCCATTGGTGATGCTATTCGCCAAGCATTAGGCGACAAGCGCGGCATCGCTCGTTTCGGTTTTAGCTTGCCTATGGATGAAGCCAGCGGCGAATGCCTAATGGACATTTCAGGTCGCCCATTTATTAAATTTAATGCTGATTTTGAGCGTGAAATGGTCGGCGAGATGGCCATTGAGATGGTGCCACACTTTTTCCGCTCGTTTGCCGATGGCCTGCGCTGCACCTTACACATTGGCTCCAAAGGCGATAACGATCACCACAAAGTAGAAGCACTGTTTAAGGTACTCGGTCGTACGCTTCGCCAAGCGGTGAAGGTCGAAGGTGACATACTGCCATCAAGCAAAGGCGTGCTGTAAGGAGTTCATATGACAGAACTATCGGTTTCATCAAGCACTTCTACTACGGCTTCTACCAGCATGGCCAATGACCTTACCGTTATTATAGATACCGGCTGCGCCAATTTAAGCTCAGTACGGTTTGCCTTTGAGCGTCTTAACGCTAATGTCATTGTCAGTGCTGACTTTGATGTTATTCGCAGCGCGGCACGAGTGGTATTGCCAGGTGTTGGCACCGCAGGTGCGGCCATGGACGCCTTAAAACAAAAAAACTTAGTCGAGCTGATTAAAAGCTTAACTCAACCTGTGATGGGCGTGTGTCTTGGCATGCAAATGCTGGCATCGTTATCAAATGAACATGGCGGTCGCAGCGAGCAAAGTATCACTTGCTTAGGCCTAGTACCCACTGACATTGGCGACTTAGACAGCAAAGGCTTGCCTTTACCTCACATGGGCTGGAATCAAATTGAGGTCAGCGATCATCCTTTGTTTGTTGGGATAGAAAATGGCAGCTACGTGTATTTTGTTCACAGCTACCGCGCGCCAATCAGTGAATACACTTTAGCCCGCAGCACCTATGGCGAATCATTCAGTGCCGCTATTGGTAAAGGTAACTTTTTTGGGGTGCAATTCCACCCAGAAAAGAGTGCCAAAGTGGGTGCAAAGATTTTACAAAACTTTTTAAATATGGGGACACCACAGTGATTATTCCTGCCATTGATTTAATTGACGGCCAAGTGGTGCGTTTATACCAAGGTGACTACGACAAGCAAACCACCTTTGACTTAAGCCCATTGGCGCAATTGCAGTCTTATCAAGCCCAAGGGGCAAAATTGTTGCATATTGTTGACTTAACTGGCGCTAAAGATCCTAATAAACGTCAAACTAAGTTAATAAGTGAGTTAGCTGCAGGACTTGAAGTGGATATTCAAGTCGGCGGCGGTATTCGCACCGAAGAGCAAGTTATCGAGCTGCTCAATATTGGCGTCACGCGGGTGGTGATTGGATCCTTAGCGGTTAAAGAGCCTGAACTGGTTAAAAGCTGGCTAAACAAATACGGCCCTGAGGCAATTTGTTTAGCGCTAGATGTCAACATTAACGACGCCGGTGAAAAAATCGTTGCGGTATCGGGTTGGCAGTCTGGTGGCGGTAAGTCACTAGAATCACTGGTGGCTGAATTTGAAACTGTCGGCCTTAAACATGCTTTAGTGACCGATATTAGCCGTGATGGCACCCTAACTGGCGCTAACACTGAACTCTATACTGAACTTGCTTCCACGTATCCTGACATCCTTTGGCAAGCCTCTGGTGGTATTGCAACCCTGGATAACGTAGCTGCTGTGCGCGACAGTAAAGCATCGGGCATTATTATCGGCAAAGCACTGCTAATTAACCAATTTACCGTTAAGGAGGCAATCCAATGTTGGCCAAACGCATAGTTCCTTGTCTTGATGTACGCGAAGGTAAAGTGGTTAAAGGAATACAATTTCGCAATCACGAAATTGTCGGTGACATAGTGCCGCTGGCGGCTCGTTACGCCCTTGAAGGTGCTGATGAATTAGTATTTTATGACATTACTGCCAGTGCTCACGATCGGGTGATTGATAAATCTTGGATCAGCCGCGTCGCGGAGCAAATTGATATCCCCTTTTGCGTCGCCGGTGGCATTAAAACCATCGAACAAGCACGTGAAAAATTGGCTTTTGGTGCCGATAAAATCTCGATAAACTCGCCAGCATTAAGTGACCCTAGCTTGATATCCCGTTTGCAAGACGAGTTTGGCCGCCAATGTATCGTTATTGGTATTGATTCATTTTATGATGCTGCCAGTGACAGCTATAAAGTCAAACAGTTTACCGGTGATCAAGCCGCCACTAAAGACACCCAATGGTATACTCAAGATTGGGTTGAAGAAGTGCAAAAGCGTGGCTGTGGTGAAATAGTACTTAACGTCATGAACCAAGACGGCGTGCGCGGCGGTTACGATATCAAGCAATTAAGCATGGTTAGGGCAATATGCGATGTACCGTTAATTGCTTCTGGCGGTGCTGGCACCATGGCGCACTTCAAAGAAGTGTTCGAACTTGCCAAGGTCGACGCTGCATTAGCGGCAAGCGTATTCCATAAAGGCATTATTGATATTGGTGAACTCAAGCAATATCTGCACGCCAATAGCATCGCAATTCGTTTATAATTTTGCAAAAAAAAGAGAACACCTATGACTGATATTGTATTTGATAGCACAAGCGTGGACTGGGACAAACAACAAGGCGCTACTTCGGGATTAGTTCCAGCGGTCGTGCAGCATCACCTGACCGGTAAAGTGCTTATGCTAGGTTACATGGATAAAGCCGCCTTAGCCAAAACCTTAGCCACTAACCAAGTCACCTTTTTTAGCCGCTCAAAACAGCGTTTGTGGACCAAAGGCGAAACCTCTGGCAACACACTTGATTTAATTGCTATCGATAAAGACTGCGATAATGACAGCTTTTTAGTACAAGTTATTCCTAACGGCCCGACTTGCCATACCGGCACAGAAAGCTGCTGGCCAGATGGCAACGCCCATCCTTTTATCGATAACCTGACTAAGCTGATTATTTCACGTAAAGGTCAAAGTGCTGATTCAAGCTACACAGCATCATTATTTGAACGTGGTACAAAGCGTATTGCGCAAAAAGTCGGTGAAGAAGGCCTTGAAACCGCCCTTGCTGCAGCCACCCATGATAAAGAAGAGTTGGTCAATGAAGCGTCTGATTTAATGTATCACTTAATTGTGTTACTTGAAGATCAAGGCTTGTCGATGGCAGACATCAATAAAAACTTATTAGATCGTCACACCAAAGCCAACAAATCTGACACGAATAAGTAACGCTTTAGCTGGTTAAATTAATAATAAAAAAGACGCCACGGCGTCTTTTTTATTGATGCAAAAATCGGTGTTAATTAACTTTTATGACTTCGGTTAATCGTCAAATTACCATCAACATGTAAATCACGTTGTGGATAAGCAATCACCACATTATGCTCGTTAAATAGCTCGTACATTCTAAAACGAATTTCGCTACGACGGCGGCGGATATCAGTTTCTGACACTGCGCTGACCCAAAAAATTAAATCAAAAATCAATGCATTGTCGCCAAAATCTTCAAATAAGACGGAGGGTTCAGGTTGCGGCAAAATATCATCTCGCTCACCAATAACTTGATAAATTAGCTCACGAACTTTAATCACGTCCGAACCGTAAGCCACGCCAACACGAACAAATGTTCGGGCATTTTTATCAATCAAGGTCCAGTTAGTCACGGTGTTTTCGAGTAACAGACTGTTGGGCACTAGCATGTGCACTCCGTCATTACGGCGTATCAAGGTTGAGCGAGTGTTAATACACTCTACAACGCCTCGCGCCTCACCTACTTCTAAAAAATCACCAATGCGGATGGGACGTTCCCACATTAAAATCCAGCCACTGATAAAGTTATTAATAATGTTTTGCGCACCAAAACCCACACCAATCGCTATCGCACCTGACACAAATGCAAACGCAGTTAAGGGAATATTTAAAATTTCCATACAGGTAAAAATGAGTACTGCGATACTAATAATAAAATACATGCGAGTGAATAAATGGATCGCATCTGCACCAACATTACGACGTTTGAGTGCTTTAACAATCAAGCGCCCAACACGAGTGATAATAAACCAGGCTAAAAATATGTACAAAGGTACTTGTAACAACTGCAACAAAGTAATTGGGCTATCGTCGTAGGTAAATACCACCAAAGACAAGGCCGATAACAATTCGTTAAAATCCATATGAACCTCTTATTCTTGTGATTACATCAAGGTGATGGTTATAATTTAGTAAAACTCTTGCTCTCCTGGTGGACGAGTTTTGAGCAATTTCAAAAACCACATATATTGTTCTGGATAAGCATTAATCACTTGCTCAACCACTTTGTTTAACGCGATGGCTTCATTCTCTTTGCCAATCATCTCATCAGGATTAACCGCTGGCAGCACCGTCATAATAAATTGTTTAGCCTGCTGGTCGTAACCAATCTTAACGGGCATGACTTGTGCATTACCCGCTTGGGCTAAGCGACCGACAACCGGTAATGTGGCTTTAACTGTGCCCATAAAAGGCGCAAATATACTTTTTTCAGGCCCTAAATCTTCATCAGGCAAATAGAAAAAACTGTTGTCATTTTTTAACTCGGCCAATAAAGCTCTAATCCCTGCTTCACGCATATACACACGACCACCTTGACTACTGCGCATGCGATTACTAAACCAATTAAATAATCCATTGCGATGGGCTTTAGCCATGGTCACTAACGGAATTTCCATGTTAATTCGCAGACCGGCATATTCCATTGGCCAAACATGCGGCATGATAAAAATTATCGGTTGCTTTGCCTCTCGGGCAGCTTGCACATTTTCAATGCCATTAAGTTGAATGCGGCGTTTTAAGTGCGCTTTAGAACGAATAAGCAACTCAGCTTGCGACAATAAGGTAATGACAAATGTTTCAACATTCTGTTTGATTAACGCATCTACATCTGCAGGTGACTTATCAGGAAAACAGTGCGTAATATTCACCTTTGCGATCCGCAATGGTTTCTTGGCAACTTTCATTACTACTCGGGCAAATAATCTCGCAATGGGATCTCGAATGCTTGCAGGAAGTGCACCAAATAAAAACAGCACAGCAATGGCTAACCATGTCCCCCAGTGACGAGGATGTAATAGTGATTTATTAAAACGAGTATCAAAATATTTTGCTTGTCGTGCCAAAAGAAACTCCAAATAAACTGACCCTGATCCACAGGGAATAATCATATTATAACAATGGCATTATACTAAGGATTAATGAGTGTGGAACAGTCATTATGCCCGACAACATCAAAACATCACTCTCTCTTAGTGCTATACCCATGTTTATAAAACTAGCTTGCTCACGATTTCTCTGACGGTAAGGATAATGTTATAGATCATGTGGATATAATGAAATGATAAAATAAATTTACCAAATTCAAAAACAAAAGAGCCACTCAATTAAGAGTGGCTCTTCGTAATACAGATCCGATCGGATTGGCGTATTAACTAGTGAACTACTTTTTACCCGAGTTTGCTGCTTCAACACGTGACTTTAACTTCTGTCCAGGACGGAAGGTAACAACACGGCGTGCAGAAATTGGAATATCTTCACCAGTTTTCGGGTTCCTTCCCGGTCTTTGATTCTTGTCCCTAAGGTCAAAGTTGCCAAAGCCAGATAACTTGACCTGCTCACCACTTTCGAGTGCTTCACGAATTTCTTCAAAAAAAGACTCGACCATCTCTTTAGCCACACGTTTGTTAATACCTAATGTTTCAAAAAGATGTTCTGCCATTTCGGCTTTGGTAAGTGCCATACTTTAATCCCTCAACGATGCGTTGAACTCGGTCTTTAGAGCCGATACCACTGCAACCATAGTTTCAGTAATATCTTTATCTTCAAGTGTACGAGTAGTGTCTTGTAATGTAAGTGCGATGGCGAGGCTCTTTTTGCCAGGCTCAACACCCTTACCTTGGTATACATCGAACAAGTTTAAGCCAACCAACTGATTTTCGCCAACTTTTCTTATCAAATTCATAACATCAGTTGCAGAAACGGCTTCATCTACTACTAACGCTATGTCACGACGGTTAGCAGGAAACTTAGATACAGCTTGGGCTAGCGGCAAACGGGCGTGCAATAATGCATCCAGTTCTAACTCGAAAATAATTGTTTTGCCATTGAGTCCAAAAGGCTTTTCCAACTTTGGATGGATAGCACCGATATGACCAATGACGCGATTATTTCGTAATATTTCAGCACATTGTCCTGGATGCAGCGCAGGATGTGTTGCCCCCCTAAAACTAAATTCTGTAGAGGCAACTGTCAAGCCGATTATTGCTTCTAAATCACCTTTTAAATCAAAGAAGTCGACGATTGTAGACTCCATTGACCAATGCTCATCGTTTTGAACACCAGAAATGACCGCGCCCAGCATAGCTTGTTGACGAACACCAGAATCTGCTTGTGCATCAGGGATAAAGCGTAAACCCGTCTCAAATAAACGCACTCGATTTTGCTGACGGCTTTGGTTATAGCCTACGGCTGTCAATAATCCAGTAAACATTGATAAGCGCATGGCTGACATTTCGACTGAAATCGGGTTAGGCAACACCATGGCCTCTTCGCCAGGGTGAACAATATTTTGCATTTTTGGGTCAACAAAACTGTAGGTCACTGCTTCTTGGAAACCACGAGCAACAAATATACTGCGCACACGCTTAAGCGAAATATCAGCTTCTTGGTGATCAGGCATGCTTAACGCTGCCATTGGCGCAATATTAGGGATATTGTTATAACCATAAATACGCGCCACTTCTTCGATCAAATCTTCTTCAATCGCCATATCAAAACGATATGTTGCCGTGGTGACAATCCAATCATTGCCGTCAACGTTCACGCTAAAACCTAAACATTCAAGAATTTCCGTCACGTCAGTATCAGAAATAACATGCCCTAATGTTTTGTCTAACTTGCTACGACGCAAAGTGATAGTTGCTGCTACGGGTAAATGCTCAATCGATACCGCTTCAACAACTTGACCGGCTTCACCACCACAAATATCTAATACAAGGCGAGTAGCGCGGTCCATGACCTTATGTTGTAGCTCAGGGTCAACTCCACGCTCAAAACGATGTGAAGCGTCTGTGTGTAAGCCTAAACGACGTGATTTACCCATAATGGCCAATGGAGAGAAAAAAGCACACTCCAAAAGGATATCTTGGGTGTTTTCATTTACACCGGTACTTTCACCACCAAATACCCCCGCAAGCGCAACAGCTTGTTTGTCGTCGGCAATCACTAAGGTATCGCTTGGTACCGTAATTTCATTGCCATCAAGCAAGGTTAGCTTTTCAACACCATCAGCTAAACGCACGGTAATGCCGCCGTTTAAGGTATTTAAATCAAACGCATGCATTGGCTGACCAAATTCAATCAACACATAATTGGTAATATCAACAATGGGATCAATTGAACGAATACCACTGCGACGCAATTTTTCTTGCATCCATAATGGCGTGACGGCTTTAATATTGATGTTTTTGACTACGCGGCCTAAGTAACGAGGGCAAAGATTTGGCGCTACCACACTGATGCTAAACGGCGCATCTATCGTGGCGGTTACGGCTTGCCAAGAAGGCTCTATTACCGCTTGACGATTTAATACGCCCACTTCACGAGCAAGACCGGCCATGCCTAAACAATCGGCTCGGTTAGCGGTTAAGTCAACATCAATAATGGCATCATCTAATTGCAAATATTCACGCACATTCAGGCCTATAGGTGCATCTTGCGGTAATTCAATAATGCCATCGCTTTCGATGTCTATACCTAACTCGCCGTAAGAACACAACATGCCCATTGACGGTTGACCGCGTAATTTGGCTTTTTTAATTATAAAATCGCCTGGTAATACTGCGCCCACCATCGCTACTGCGACTTTTAAGCCTAAACGGCAGTTTGGTGCACCACAAACGATGTCGATAAGCTCATCGCCGCCAACATTGATTTTAGTGACGCGTAATTTGTCTGCATCTGGGTGTTGGCCACATTCAACCACTTCACCGATGACCACGCCGCTAAAATCGCCAGCGACGGCATCAATACCGTCAACTTCAAGACCAGCCATGGTGATTTGGTGTGATAATGCGTCACGACTTACTGATGGGTTAACCCACTCACGAAGCCAAGATTCACTGAATTTCATCTACTTTTTGCTCCGTTATTTGAATTGCTTAAGAAAACGTAAATCGTTTTCAAAGAAGGCACGTAAATCATTTACGCCATAGCGCAACATGGTTAAACGCTCAACACCCATACCAAAAGCAAAACCAGAGTATTTCTCAGGGTCAATACCCACACTGCGCAGTACATTTGGATGTACCATGCCGCAGCCTAATACTTCTAACCACTTACCGTTTTTACCCATAACATCCACTTCCGCAGAAGGTTCTGTAAATGGGAAGTAAGATGGGCGAAAACGGACTTCTAAATCTTGTTCAAAGAAGTTACGTAAAAAGTCATGCAAAATGCCTTTAAGCTCCGCAAAGTTAACGTTTTCAGCAACCATTAACCCTTCAACTTGATGGAACATTGGCGTATGAGTTTGGTCGTAATCGTTACGATAAACACGGCCAGGAGAAATGATCCGAAGTGGCGGTTTTTCATGTTCCATGGTGCGAATTTGCACCCCAGATGTTTGCGTGCGTAACATCACTTTGGGGTTAAAGTAAAAAGTATCATGATCGGCACGAGCTGGATGATGCTCAGAAATATTTAACGCATCGAAATTATGGAAATCATCTTCGATTTCAGGTCCTTGTTTAACAACAAAGCCAAGCTCACCAAAGAAGGTTTCAATACGTTCGATAGTGCGCGTAACCGGATGTAAGCCGCCAATATCGAGCGTACGACCCGGAAGAGTGACATCAATATTTTCAGCAATTAATTTTGCTTCTAATTCTGATGCTTTCAATCCGTCGATACGCACCGTCAACTGTTGTTGAACGGCTTGCTTTGCTTGATTGACTGCGGCACCAAAGGCAGGCTTTTCTTCTGCGCTTAATGATCCCATCATTTTCATCATGTCAGTAATTTTACCTTTCTTACCAAGGTAATCGACACGGATATCATCCAATGTTTTTAGATCACAGGCCTTATCAATGACCTCTAAGGCTTGTTCTACGATCTCGGTTAACTGCTGCATGTTATCATCCACTGCATTTTTGCATTTAAATGCGATTGAGCGTCTAGTCGACTATACGAGTTCACCATAGTGGCAACCCAGTAAGTGACGACGCGGTAGTTTGACGCTTATTATGATAACTAAACAATCAAGACTGGGGTTAAAATAAAAGATTGGAATTTTACGTTAGCAAGTACAACTTTACTAGTCATTATTGGTATTTTTAATAGCAAATAGTTGTATTTACCTACAATTAACCCACTTAGCCTGTAACCGTGGCAACAAGTGTTAACTCAGGAGTCTACCCAACCGAAATCGTCAGTCTGTTGATGATGGGGTCTGGTTAACTTACAGCAAGGTTACCTGTCCCGATTTAGTACGGTTGAACATGTCGCGGTCAAGGGTATTTACTCCTAAATCGGTCAGTAAAAAAGACGCAACCTGCGTGTTTTATGTGGTCACGGGTTAATGAGTTAAATCAGCGTTTACTATATCGATGACCGATGACAACGAGGTTGCAGAGTAGCGTCAATATCAAAGCCATTACTGGCGGTGTTCAACTCAAACCAACGTACACCTTTCAATTTAGCCCCTCCGAGGCTAATAATCGTTATGCTTTATTAATACGAGCACAAAACAGACAAAAAAATACCGCTCATATTGAGCGGTATTGTTAACCGATTTTATTGACCGATATTATTGACCAATAATAAGGAATTAATGTTTTTTAAACACATCAACCATATAGTGATCCAGTAACCAGTTTCGGCTAATTAATAATTTATAACCCATTTTGGTACGGTCTTTAGATCCATATCGACTAAGAACTCAGACTAGGTTCACCAACACTTAATCAAGCCATGTAATGCGCTTCAGTACCTTACGCATGACGAATTAACCATGTACCTCAAATGTTAGTCCACACCTTGTGTTCTTTCTCGACGCTAATATTGGCAACATGTAATGAGCGTTCTACCGCACCCGTGTTTATGCGGGGTATACATCAATCCTGTTTGCTTAAAACTCAATTAAAGGACCAAAGTACTTTTTTGTGATACATCCACAATGTAGTTATGCTTTAAAAAATTACGCCCAATGAGTAATTTGTATTTCATATGGCTACGGTCGCGTAAATTAACATAAATATGATGCAACTTATCCGAAAAACCGACATCGAGCTTCACCATGTAGCGGGTTTCAATGCCTTGTGAATTCTTCACCCTTAACGTACTGACAATTTCGGCTTGAATACGTTTTTTCTCACCACGTTCATTTTCTGTGGTGAATTCAACAATTTTACCGACATTACTTTTCATTTTTTTGAATGCGCCGCCAATGATTGTTAAATCTACCGCATGCAGAGAAGTCTTCCCCGCACCAGTATCAATGCGAGCATGATAGCGTAGTCCAGACTTAGCGACTGTCATGGTTTCAACTTGACTTAGAATGGTTTTATCACTCGCAAACACAGATATAGACAGCAAACACGACACAACAGAAATCACAATTTTTTTAAACATGATCGATCCCAAAAAAAACTAAACCAGTTAAATAACTGCCTGAACTAAGTCACTCAGCTCGGGATAATAAACGGTTATAAAACAGTTTTTTGTCCTGCTAACTGCATTGTATTGACTTGTAATAGGCTAGTTATTGACGCCGTAAGTCACAAGAGCTGCGCCTTAATAGCAAATCAAATCACAAGTTCGATATTAAATAGCTCAAATATTCTGATTTTGGCATATTTATTCCATCTGTTAACCCGTGTTGAGGTTAAGTAGATTTATCGCAACAGATGAGCAACTTCTTGATCAAATAAATTTTTAATCAAACCTGAAAACTCAGTAATAAAAATACTTTGTTCGGGTGTGGCTTGATGATTAGCAACAGAGGCTAAAATCTCTTCTAAGTCGTATACTATTGCATCAATTTCACGGATCACTATATTACGCTGAGCAAATGATAATTGCGGGTTTTGACCACATACCATAATGATCTGAGCAGATAACTGATCTTCAAACAGTTCCATAACAGTTTCCGTTGTATTTACGGTATTTTCAGACGACTCAAACAGCCCTAAATGTTCAGTTAAATACTGAATTAAATGCATGTAGCCGTCTTTGTCGGTAACCATTGTGCCCCACCTTTCTTAAACACTACTTAGCCGAAAATGGCTCTCAATCTTGATGATTGAAAGTCATTAACAACCACAGGTAACTATTGCGCTAAGGTTAGCACAAATGACACTGGCACTGCCAAGCTGATACTCGGCAAACCCGCCATTTCTTTAAGTTTTTCGACACCCGACACAAGGCCAAATTCATTTGCTTGAATAATCACTGGCGCTAAACTTGAAATCACCATTTTCTTGTCAGATAATTTAGCCACTAACACTTCAAAACTTTTTTGTTGTTTCTGACCATGTAGTGAAATGGTTGCTTCAACTTGAGTCGTTAGCGTGTCACCGACTTTTAATCCTGCCAACAATTTGGGATTAACCACCGCATCCAAGGTTAACTTTGGAAACTGCGCAACTTCAAACAACACAGTCTGCATTCGCTGATCACGAATTTCTATTCCGGTATCAACACTGGTTAAATCAATCGATAAAGAAAATGCACCCGCATCCGTTAATTCACCTGCAACTTGTTTAAAATGATGTACTTCGGCAATATCGGCTTTCTTAATCGAAATAAAGCTCACCCGAGAATGATCTTGATTGACTTGCCAATCGCCTGCCATCACAGATGTACTCAGCAAGCTCGCGGCTAAAAAAGGTAACCATTTTTTCATCATAAAGTCCTTTGTATAGAAAGTCAGATTAAGTATAGAGTAATATTTCGTTATATCTTGCTGGGGATCAATTTAGCCAACCATTTATCTAACGCTTGTGCAAACGCATGCTTATCCGTTTGCGAAAAACTATTCGGGCCGCCAGTATGTATGCCACTGCTACGCATTTCTTCCATAAAATCACGCATAGTCAGTATCTGTTTGATATTTTCAGCGGTATACACGGTACCACGAGGGTTCAATACTAGCGCACCTTTATCAACCGCATCTGACGCGAGAGGAATATCAGCGGTGACCACTAAATCCCCTTTGACAACTTGTTCAACAATGTAGTTGTCTGCTTCATCAAAACCGGAACTCACTCGGATCATGCTAATTAACGGTGATCTTGGCACGTTAATCATTTGATTAGCCACTAACACCAATTGAATCGACTTACGCTCAGATGCCCGAAACAACATCTCTTTCACTGGATTGGGACAAGCATCAGCATCAACCCAGATTTTATTGGTTATCACCGCTAAAGGCTCCACTTCATTAACATTCATTAAGGTGCCAACCGATCAATATTCCAATCAGCATCGGTTTTGGTATAAATAAATCTGTCATGTAAACGATGTTCACCTCCTTGCCAGAACTCGATACTGCTTGGACGGACTAAATATCCGCCCCAAAACTTAGGTAATGGCACTTCACCCTGAGCATATTTGGCCTTCATTTCGGCAAATTTCCCTTCCAGTGCTTGCCGCGCAGAAATCTTGCTCGATTGTTTGGATACCCATGCGGCAATTTGACTGTCTTTGGGTCTGGACATGAAGTATTTAGCCACATCCAATATAGATAATGGTTCCGCTTGCCCTAATACTGCCACTTGGCGATCAAGAGCATGCCAAGGAAACAGTAAACTGATTTTACTGTTAACGGCTAATTGTTTTGCTTTGCGACTTTCTAGATTGGTAAAAAACACAAACCCTTTATCGTCAAATTTCTTCAGCAACACAATACGTTGAAATGGCTGACCATCCTCATCAACCGTTGCGATAGACATGGCTGTCGGATCGGTAAGTTGTGCCTCTGTGGCCTGTTGCATCCATTGTTCAAACAGATCCATCGGGTTAGTAGGCAAATTGGCCCGTCTTAATCCACCTTGGGTGTATTCACGGCGAATATCACTTAAATCACTCATATTGGCTCCTCATTAACCTTGCGAGATCTATTCTACGCTGAGCAGGCACAAAAAAGCCAACGTCAGCACGTTGGCGAATGTGCTTAATGATAAAGTTGAAATTACTTTTTAATTAAGCCTTTACCTTCTGCCCAGACATGCAGCATTTCAAGGCCCAGGGTCGCTCCTGCAAGCGCAGTAATTTCAGCCGAATAGTATGATGGCGCCACTTCAACAACATCCATACCAACAACCTTCATACCACGTAATCCACGAATAATTTTCATTGCTTTATCACTGGTTAATCCGCCACAAACAGGCGTGCCAGTGCCCGGTGTGTAAGCCGATTCTAAACAATCAATGTCGAACGTGATGTATAACGGCATATCAACGACACGAGCACGCACTTGTTCAACAATGTCTTGCGCCGTTAAGTCACTGGCTGTTGCGGCATCAACCACCTCAAAGCCGTGACCTTCTTTGTGGTATTCGGTACGAATACCAATTTGTATTGAATGCCCAACATCAATCAATCCTTCACGCGGTGCACACTAAATTTACCGATGCTTGGCGAATGGCATTAGGCCCCATACGACCACCTGAACGACCTGTTGTTGCCATATAAAAAGGTAAACCAATCACTACCACGTCGGCATCAGACTCCGTTGGTTTAACATTCAGTGGCTGGCGTAAATACCCGAATGCGTTTGAATAAAGCAAATAATCAGGTTTTTCTGCGAAAGTAGTCATAGACTATCAAAAAGATGGCAAATGCCGATAATTACAATAATGTAGGGTTCAGTACTTCTAAGCAATCTTGCTGATAGTGGCTGAAGTGTATGTTAAAACCTTGTTCGATTGTCATCGCGCACTGGCTTAAACACAAGTACTTTAAAAACTTCTTATTGGCAATATTACTATTAAAACCAATAATGTCGCAGCTGTTAGGCTGCAATAATCTTACTAGCTCAGCAAAGATATCAACCTGAGTTGTGGTGAGATCAATGTTGGTTTCAACACTCACATAAGAACTATTTTCTTGTGGTGTAATGTGTATTGTAAAATATTCACAACCCCGAATACCGTTGATTGAATAGCCTAGTGGACTGAATAAATACTGATCAATACTAAAACCATTAAATAATTGTTCCAGTTGCAGCATCAGCCCAATTTGAACCATTGATTGCTGATCACCCCGTAAATAATCCGCTATCGGACCCGAAATATGATACATCAGCAGTTCATTGGTGGTATCAAACCGGCTGGCTTGATACTCTTTGTCGGTAGTAAAAGTATAGTGATGATGGCTATCTAAATGACCCATTCGGTGGGCCTGCCCCGCAATAAAATGCCTTAACCTAAGCACATCGTCGCCAAAAGAACTTGCTTGTAAATGGGCATAGTATTCGTTTTTGCGCTGATAACAAACATATGCAATAGCTTGTTCACCTAAACGTTCAATGCAGTAGCATGCTGATTCTACTAGCGAGCTAGTGCCGCAAGTGAGCATAACGAGTCGATCATCCCAAACAAATAAACTCGATTCACTCAGTAAATAAGCATCGCAATATTCATTACTTATGCTAGATAAAATATCTGCATTTGAGGCAGCAACAAGCCCCACCCAAAATGTTCGATCTAATGACCGTAATTTAGGGGCTGATGCATTAACGATAATCTCTAACTTTTTCTCTGAACCTTCAAAAAACATCTTAGCAACTTAAAAGCCTAGCGACCTGCGGTAACTAGGCTTTTTGAATAACAAGTTAATGTAGTAAATAAGATTAAAAATCTTCTAGGTAAGTGTAGCCTTTAAGCCCTAACTGTAACTCTTCTAGGATACTGGCGCGCTCTTCTTCAACAATATGTTGATTCACAAGCTCTTCATAGGTGCGCATAAAGTCTACCGCATCTAAATTCACATAACGTAGCACATCAGCTACCGTGTCGCCTTGTAAAACAGACTCAATCTGGCTTGATCCACGCTCATCGATACGCACAACAGCTGAGTTGGTATCACCGAACAAGTTATGCATATCACCCAAGATTTCTTGGTATGCCCCCACCATGAAAAAACCAATCAGGTATGGGCTGTCGGCGCTCCACGCTGGGACGGGTAAAGTTGTTTCAATTCCCTGACCGTCAACGTATTGATCAACAATACCATCAGAGTCACAGGTAATATCTAACATTACCGCACGGCGCTCTGGTGCTTTATCTAAACCCGATAAAGGCAACACAGGGAACACTTGATCAATACCCCATGCATCCGGTAATGACTGGAATAATGAGAAGTTAACGAAAAACTTGTCTGCTAATTTTTCATTCAATTCGTCAATCACGGGACGGTGATAACGATTGTTGTTACTTAATAATCCCTTCACTTCATGGCAAACACGTAAATTGGCTTGTTCTGCCCAAGCTCGGTCAGCCAAACTTAATTGACCCACAGCAAACAATGAGTGTGCTTCAGCAATATCACTTTGGCTATCATGATAAATTTCAATAATCGCACGCTGATCATATCGACCGCTGATTTCTAACCAAGATTGCCACATGTTGTGCAATAATTGCGGCGCCTCTTCACTTGGTTCTTGAATATTTTCTGGTTGATACGCTTCAGTACCAATCACATCAGTAATTAACACCGCATGATGCGCCGTTAAATGGCGACCAGATTCAGAAATAATACGCGGCATTGGTTGCTCGTACTCATTACATAAATCGGTTAATACGTTGACGATATTGTTAGCATACTCATTTAAACCATAGTTCATTGAGTTATTGCTTTGGCTTCGTGTACCATCGTAGTCAACCGCTAACCCGCCGCCCACATCGAAACAATCAATGCTGGCACCGAGTTGGCGCAATTCACAGTAAAAACGGCCGGCTTCGCTTACACCTTGGCGAATGTCACGAATATTGGCAATTTGCGAACCTAAATGGAAGTGTAATAACTGGAGAGAATCCAGCATATTAGCACTTTTTAATTCAGCAATAACTTTCAACACTTGTGCTGCAGACAAACCAAATTTGGACTTTTCGCCACCGCTGGCTTGCCATTTGCCTTTACCTTGAAAAGCCAAACGCACACGTAAACCTAAACGTGGAGTGATCCCTAGCTTTTCAGCTTCAGCCAATACCATTTTAAGTTCCGACATCTTTTCAAGCACGATATAGACTTTATGGCCTAGCTTTTCGCCGATTAATGCTAAGCGAATATATTCTTTATCTTTGTAACCGTTACATACAATAACTGAACTGGCTTTTTGCGCCATCGCAAGAACTGCCATTAACTCTGGCTTACTGCCGGCTTCAAGTCCCAACTGTGGAACTTCTTTCGATTTTTGGCTGGCTAGAATTTCTTCAACCACCGTTTTTTGTTGGTTTACTTTAATCGGATAAACTAACAAATAATCATTTTGATAATCGTATTTCTTAATTGCATCATTAAATGCTTCGCATAGACTTTCCACTCTATGGTGTAAAATCTGCGGGAAACGGACTAATACCGGTAACGAAACGCCTGCTTCAACCATACTATTGGCTAATTCATTTAAGCCAACTTTATGATCCGGATTTTGTGGGTTAGGTGACACTGTCACTTCACCATCTTCACTAATACCATAAAAACCTTGGCTCCAGTGAATCACGTTATAACCAGAGCGAGCATCTTCGATAGACCAATCAGACATAATTATTTTCCGTATTTGTATCAACGTTAGCAGCGCCCCCATCGGTAGCCACTGCTTGTTAAATAATCCAGATAACGCCGTAACGTTAACTCAGAAATTAACAGGTTTACCAGCACTTTCATCATGGCTGTATAACCTGTGACAGACAAAATAAGCACACAGCTAACGAGTTTTAGACTGCGCCGTATTGTTATCGTCTTTAGCACCTTTTACTGTCGAACATCTTACGCAGATATTTGCAAAGCATGCAAATATTGGTTGCCGAGCATGGGCTGAAGACTGTAACAAGTATTCTACTCATTAAGGAGTTCATTAGTTCACTTTTCAGCTCATACTTAACACATTTTCGACCTTTTTAAAAACGGCGCAATTAAAACCTGCAATCATGTGTAATGCAAGTTAATTACCGATTAATTTTGATAATAATTTGCCGACAATTCCCATGGTAAACATCGACAAAGACAGTGATAACAGCAAATGATTTTAGATAGCGATTAATTGACACAACGTGAGCGAATTTTACGTGTATAATTAAGTGTTTTTATTAAGATCATCTTTTCATTTTTATTAAAGTAGAGTCATTCATGATACAGATCGGTAAACGTTATTCATTAGAAGTCGTTAAACAAGTTAATTTTGGGGTTTATCTAAATGCTCAAGAGCTTGGACAAGTCTTGCTTCCTAATAAATTTGTCCCTACCGGTTGTAATGTCGGGGATATGGTCGATGTGTTTCTTTACCTAGATTCTGAAGACATTGTGATTGCCACCACCCAAAAATCTCTGGCCCAAGTAGGTGAATATGCTTATTTAAAAGTGATTGCCACTGGGCCTTTCGGTGCATTTTTAGATTGGGGTTTAGACAAAGATTTATTATTACCCTTTGGTGAGCAACACAAACCGGCAGAAGAAGGCCACTCATACTTAGTCTATGTCCATGCCAACCATGCCGATGAACGCATTATGGCATCCTCTAAACTGGATAAGTTTGTCGACAAAACTGAAGCACACTACACCCAAGGCGAGCAAGTTAACTTGATCATCGGCGGCACGACAGATTTAGGTTATAAAGCCATTATCAATCACCTGCATTGGGGCGTTATTTACCAAAATGAAGTGTTTCAAAAACTTCGCTTTGGCCAAAAGGTCACTGGTTTTATTAAAACCATCCGCAGTGATGGCAAAATTGATCTTGTACTGCAAAAAGGTGATAAAGACGAGCTGGATAAAAATGCCCGTTTGATCATCAATAAACTGCGCAGCGCGAACGGTTTTTTACCCTTACATGACAAAACGGATGCTGATGTCATTTATGACAAACTTGGCATGAGTAAAAAAGCCTTTAAAAAATCCATTGGCGGCTTATTTAAAGCCGGTGAGATCACCATCGAAACTGACGGTATTCGGTTAACTGTGTGAACAATATTCGATTAACTTGAGTAAACTAGTCCAATCCTTTGAGAAAAAGCATGCCTCTGTTATAAAAGTAATAGAATCATGCTTTTCATTAAAAGGATACTGTGTATGGAATTAACCCAACTAGAAGCTAGAGTTATCGGATGCTTGCTCGAAAAAGAACTCACGACTCCTGATCAATATCCTCTGTCATTAAATTCACTCGCCTTAGCATGTAATCAAAAAAGCAGTCGCGAACCGGTTATGTCACTGAGCGAATCTCAAGTACAAACGATAATAGATGACCTTACCCAAAAACGCTTAATCAGCGAGCAATCGGGTTTTGGCAGCCGAGTCGTAAAATATAAGCATCGCTTTTGTAATACCGAATTCAGTGAATTACAGTTAACCAGTGCTGAAGTCGCATTAATCTGTGTGTTATTACTTCGTGGCCCACAAACACCAGGGGAACTAAAAACCCGTACCAACCGACTCCACGAATTTACTGATATGTCGCAAGTTGAGACCGCATTGCTGGCGTTAAGCCAGCGGGAAAAACCGTCAGTAGTGCAACTCGCTCGAGAAGCTAATAAACGTGATTGCCGCTTCCTTGAGTGCTTTAGTGGCAAAGTCGACGACTATCAAGTGAATAGTAGTCACGCCATTGAGGTTTCTACTCACACTCAGCACTCTTTACAACCAAACGATCGGGTCACAGAGCTTGAGCAAAGAGTTGATTTACTCGAGCAAAAAATCGCGCAATTAGAGACGCTATTAAACTAATTTATGCTTTCCATTAACGGGTTAAGCAAGGGAATAGATATGGACCGTACCACCTCTCCGTCGACACTTACTCATATTGGGTTATTAGCCAAATATGAACTCACCAAACGTTTTAGTAATAAAAGCGGCATGATTTCATTAATTGCCTTTATGTTAATTTGGGCCATTTTATTGCTTTATCCTATTAAGAGTGCGTCTGAATTTATCATGCTGCCCAGCTTTAAAAACTTTACCGAAGCACTGTTTGGGCCTGGCAGTTTACGTCATCTCTTCGAATGGCCTGTGGCAGAATTTGCCGTGTTTTGGTTGGCGGCACTCTATCTGTTCCCAATGTTTAGTATTTTTATAGCAGCTGATCAATTTAGTTCAGATAAACAACGTGGTAGCTTACGATTTCTAACATTAAGAGTCAGTCGTACTAGTTTGTTCTTTGGTCGTTTCTTAGGTCAAATGCTTATTCAATTTATGTTGATCATCTTAACGCTATTAGCGACCATAGCACTGGCATCATCTCGTGATATATCATTATTGTTGCCATCAATAACAACCAGTCTTTTAGTGATGGTTAACCTAGTGATTATATTACTGCCCTATACTGCCGCCATGGCGGTGCTGTCATTACAAGCAAATTCAGCCAGGCAAGCAAGTATTTTTGCGATCATCTTATGGGCTGTTGTATCGATTGTTATCGCCATAGTGAATATGAATTTCCCACAACTCAGCTGGTTAAATTGGTGTCTTCCTGGCTCGCAAATTGCGAGTTTGATCAACACTCAAGGATTAAGTTCATTGGCACTTGCTCCCATTCCTTTACTGCAAACTGCAGTTATTTTATTTGTCGGTAAAGTCTTGATGAGTCGGAGCGCGCTATGAGTATTATTCAATGTGACAACCTTTCTAAACAATATGCCAATAAACTTGCACTCGATAACGTATCGTTAACCTTGACTGAAGGTGCTCCTATCGCATTAGTGGGTCCCAATGGTGCCGGTAAAACCACCCTATTCAGTTTATTGTGCGGTTATATTCAACCCACCACAGGTAGTATTAGGGTTTTAGGTCATAAGCCTGGTAGCAAAGCGCTACAGGGGCTGTTATCGGCATTACCACAAGATGCCGCATTAGACCCTAATTTTACGATTGTGTCGCAACTGCAGTTTTTCGCTCAATTGCAAGGCATGACAGTCGCGGCTGCCAAGCAAGAAGCGTTAAGAGTGCTTACTCTTGTGGATTTAACCGATTCCGCTGATGCCAAACCTAAAAGCTTAAGTCACGGCATGGGTAAACGGGTATCAATTGCTCAAGCACTGATGGGTTCACCCAAAATTGTATTACTCGATGAGCCCACAGCCGGACTTGATCCTGCCAATGCGAAAAAAATTCGGCAGATTGTTAAAGACTTATCCGGTAATACCACATTTGTGATCAGTTCACATAATCTTGATGAACTTGAAAAACTATGCGACCAAGTTGTCTATCTTGAACATGGAAAACTGCAACAATCCGTCTCTATAAACGCCAGTCAAGCCACAGACTTCCTCACACTCACCATGAAACAGTGCGACATGGACAGTCTACATCAGCAGTTATTAGGCCTTAACGACATTATTGAAGTAAGACGAATTAGTGATGAGCAGTATGTAATCGAGTATCAAAAACAATCTAGCTTTACCCTTGAAATGCAGTTATTTGAGCTGTTTACTACCCATCAGTGGCAATATAAGGCATTGCTTAAAGGCAGAACCTTAGAGGAAACCTTATTTTCTTAAGCCATCGTCATGGGTAAAACAACACTTTAATACTGACGAGAAATGGATTAGCGTTACCAAAAAGAGACTGAATAACCTGATGGCCCTAGTCAATGCCATTGCTTATTAATCTGTGATGACTCACCTAATTAATAAGCGATGGTATCCTTGCGCACATCAGTAATGCATCTGGTCAGCATAATGCAAAACGATTTACACTCCCATCACTGAACACAGTAAATTCATTAATAATATTACCGCTAAGCCACTGCACAGCAAGTTCTGTCACCGTTAAATCCCCAGAACTGTATTTACTCTAAAACGACAAAAGTTTTCAAACAAATAATCTGAACAGCTACCCCCTCACGGCAAGTGTTCTAAAACAATCGGTACTCTAACAACAAGTGCATTAAACTGAAAAGCCTCTTCACTCGCACCCCTTTGAATATCATTAATGCAAATAACCTCAACGTGAGCAAGAAGTAACACTGCTCGATATAAGTCAAAATAGTTTCAACGATTTGATCTCAAACTTGCCCATTTTTTTTCGAGCAGAGCATTGCCACCCCCTCAATAGCCTATCCATTACAAGCCAATTACTACAGCCGCCAAAGCCGTTAGCAGGACAAGCTTTTGACCACCGTTGAAATATCCCACGCTAAGGTTAACTAGCTAACGGCCCCTTGCCGTCATGGCGCACGAACAATCGCCAATTCCCTTGGGTAGTTATGTTTATATCGCCGACACTCCCTAGGGCAATCAAATAACCAGTCAAGTTATTGAGTCGGTGCTAAGTGGAGGGAGCAATTGTGTTCAGTAATCTTGTTGTTCTGCGGGAGTTCAAAGCGCTACAACGAAGGATAAGGCTTAAATGCCAATGTAGAGAGAAGGTAATAGGTTTCAGATTTACATCATGGCGCTGGCAAAAAAACCTCTTTAGACGCTAAATATATGCTAGTGAACCGATTAATCAAAAGTGTTATAAAAGCTTAGGGTCCATATAGGGCATAGTTATTTTATGGCATGGTTATTTATGGAATAGTTATTTTGGCTACCTTGAACTAACAAGCGTAAGCGACGTAATATTTAATGTAATTGCTACACTATTCATAAGGATATAAATGAGATTAATAACTTAGACAATGAGGTGAAACTGATGATTATATGATTATATGATTAGATGATTTAGATGATTTAGATGATTTAGATGATGGCAACACACATAAAAATGCAAAAAAAAACTGCAACAATAAATTGTTACAGTTTTAAAGTCCTAACATTTAGCTAAAGCTAAATGTTAACCAACTACTGAAACGTTCTCAGCTTGAGGACCTTTCTGACCTTGAGTCACAGTGAAAGAAACTTTCTGACCTTCGTCAAGAGTTTTGAAACCGTCTGAATTGATAGCACGGAAGTGAACAAAAACGTCTGGACCAGACTCTTGCTCAATAAATCCGAAACCTTTATCAGAGTTAAACCACTTAACAACACCAGTAACTTGAGACATAATATATAAATCCTGTAGAAAAAAATAGTTAAAGCCTTAACGGCAGTAAAGCTGGAAAATGCCGGTATTACTTATGTTTACAGGACGAAACTGGTCGTATTGATAAATATAAGCCCAACCTTCAAGCTGAGTAGACTATAAACCATTCTCGAGATAAGTCAACAAACATCAATCAAAAGATAGTATTTAATTGGTGACATGACAAAATGGTTTATCTTTGAGCATCAGATAGTTATTTATATCAATGATCTGATTGTTTCTTGTTCGCGTTGATGAATTTCGATTTTAAAGTCTATCTCACACTCAAGCCCTTGCTCTATTATTTGAGACTTCTGTGAATCACTCAACTTCCAGGCGTAAGGTGTCATATTAAGAAAATGATCAATATCGTCTGCATGGGTTAGCGATAGTGAATAGCTCAACGCTTCGTGAGCTAAGTATGTAAA
This sequence comes from Shewanella sp. Actino-trap-3, assembly GCF_002836275.1. Taxonomy (NCBI): domain Bacteria; kingdom Pseudomonadati; phylum Pseudomonadota; class Gammaproteobacteria; order Alteromonadales; family Shewanellaceae; genus Shewanella; species Shewanella sp. Actino-trap-3. The sequence continues at coordinate 1,323,359 of NZ_PJCE01000001.1, forward strand.
ACCATCCAATACCAAGGGGCCTTGTGGGTGCAGCTTGGGCTCACTATAAATTTTCTTCTTTAATGCATAATGATGTGTAGGACCAGGTGAAACCGTAATTAATATTCCACCCGGTTTTATCACCCGCTGTAACTCTTCAATCTTAGAGGGCGCATAAATACGGATCGCTAAATCAAAACTATTATTTGCCAAAGGCATTTCAAACGCACTCGCCACACAAAAATGCAGATCCGAATAGCGTTTGGCTGCATAACGAATGGCAGATTTAGAAATATCTACCCCGAAAAGCTCACAATGGGATTGAGTGACAGATTGCAGCGCTTCAAACAATCGATGACTGTAATACCCTTCACCACAGCCTATATCGAGTATCTTATTGGCATCTGGAGCATATTCAAACGCCAACTGGTTAACCTTGTCGCTTAAGGGCTGATAAAAGCCTTGATTAAGAAACTCTCTTCTAGCGAACATCATTTCTTTGTTATCACCAGGGTCTTTGGTTTTCTTTTTTTGTACAGGCAGTAAATTAACGTAACCTTCTTTGGCACAATCAAATTGATGACGTTGTTCACATTGCCAAGCATTTTGTTGTTTCACTAACGGGGCGCTGCAAATAGGGCAAATATAAGACATGGGTGGACTCTAGAGTTACTGAAAAATTAAAGATCGTCATCACACAGTTTAGTGACCATTTCCGACACATCTTTAGGGGCTAATAGTTCAAAACAATCTAATTTACGTTGTAATTGCTCATTATTATAAAGTTGTTCATTGGATGAACGCCCCAAATTAGGACGCTCTAATGACTGATGATAGGTTCGCAACAACCATTGGTGCTTATTTTGCAATAAATGATCAAGTTTTAATAGTTCAGTTGAGACACCAGGGTGGATTTTGCCCGACTCACCACTGAGGTAATCACGTAACTCTCGTCGGACTTGCTCTAATTCACTAATATGAACGGCCAGCATGTTAGAGGGCTCATTATAATCAAACTTACGCCCTAATATCGCTTTAGCCATAACGAGTGCTTGAGGTTCACTCAAAATCCGTAAGTCATTTTCTAACGTCACCAGTTCAAAACGAGCTTCGGCTGATAATCTAAAATACATATCCTCATCAACGTTAATATTAATCGTCACCCCTCTTCTAAGTTGCTCGATACACACGCGAGGAGCCACTCCCATTGAAGGATATAATTTAATCCCCTGCCCCACGGATCGTCGTTGAGCTGGCGTTTGGATTAATGGCTGCGTATGCTCAAAAGCAAAAGTCAAAAACGGTTGGATACGTATAATTAGTGTCGCTTGGGTATGATTAACTTGGCTCACCACAAACTCAACCAAAGGATTACTCATCGTTGATAACACTAATAAATCACTCACACTTTCAGATAAGCGCAGTGTCAACGCAGTAGGTTGATTAATTTCGCAAACACTTGGTTGAGTAAAGAGATGGTGATCCATAGAATATTCCTTAATTACTTCGTTAAATTGTAACCAGCAAATCCCCATTAGTCACCAGTAAACAAGGCTATATTAGAAAATTTGTATTGAACTTTATCTCATTATCATTTTTTTATGCTGATAAATGTTAACATGGATTTAATCGCGAAAAGGATCTTATATTTACTATGGCTAACGCAATTCAACCCACTTTATTCTGGCACGATTATGAAACTTTTGGGGCAAATCCAAGCAAAGATCGCCCATCACAATTTGCGGGTATTCGAACCGATCTAGAGTTGAACATTATTGGTGAACCTGAAACCTTTTATTGCAAACTCGCGCCTGACTACTTACCGTCTCCCGAAGCAATATTAATTACCGGTATCACTCCGCAGCTGGCTAATCTTAAAGGCGAACCTGAAGCTGAGTTTATGAAACGTATCAATACGTTATTTAGCCAGCCTAACACCTGTGTCGTGGGCTATAATTCATTACGTTTTGATGATGAGGTCAGTCGTCATGGTTTCTATCGTAACTTTATCGATCCCTACGCTCGAGAATGGCAAAACGGTAATTCGCGTTGGGATATTATTGATTTAGTTAGAGCTTGCTATGCATTTCGCCCTGACGGTATTAATTGGCCAAAGAAAGAAGATGGCTCACCCAGTTTTAAACTGGAGTTACTCACCCAAGCGAATGGCTTAAGTCATGAAAAAGCCCATGATGCCATGTCTGATGTTTACGCCACCATTGCCATGGCGAAACTGATAAAGCAGAAACAACCTAAACTGTACCAGTATTATTTTAATTTAAGACGTAAACAAGCGGTTGCTGACCACGTTGATGTATTAAAAATGCAGCCTTTGGTTCATGTCAGCTCGAAAATTAGTGCACTTCAAGGCTGTACTACGTTGATTGCACCCGTGGCGTATCATCCAACCAATAAAAATTCAGTGATCTGCATTAATTTGGCCATGGACATCTCACCTTTGATAGAGTTGTCCGCTGAAGAAATTAACCATCGTATGTACACTCCTCGTCAAGAATTATCAGAAAATGAGCTGCCAATACCGCTCAAGCAAATTCAGCTTAACAAATGCCCTTTTGTTGGTTCGCCAAAATTACTGGATGACGAGGTCGCGGAGAAATTACAGTTTGATAAAGCATTTGCACGTGAGCAATATAAACGCTTAAAAAACCATCCCGAATTACGTGAAAAGCTTAACCAAGTATTTGAACTTGAATCAAATCGCAAACCGATTACCGATCCTGATTTAATGCTTTATAGCGGTGGATTTTTTAGCCATGCAGATAAATCTAAAATTGACATTATTTGTCATACCGAACCTCGTAACCTAGCGGCGTTGGCATTGCAGTTTGATGATCCTCGTATCGATGAAATGTTGTTTCGTTTCCGGGCCCGTAACTACCCAGGAACATTAACAGACAGTGAAGCTCGTAAATGGCGAGATTTCTGTCAACAACGCTTATCTGATGCCGATTATGTGATTAAACTCGAGAACCTGGTCGAAGAAACCAGCGAGAATGAACACAAACAAAAGCTATTAAAAGCCCTATATCAATATTTACAATCATTATAGTGAATTTTCACTTTGCTCAATTTATTTCATTTAAGGATTAAGGGAATGCAAAATCGTTTTTTAAACAGCATTACTCAACTAGACAAGCCTTTGGCTACAGCACTTGTGCCATTATTACATGACCAATTTTGTGGTCATATTGATGCCAGCCAATTTGCAGGCCTTGTCAAGGCAAGCGGTAAACCAGAACAGCAAGTGCTCATGGACTTATTGCCCATTGCAGCAGCACTTGCAAACCCACCAATAAGCGAGTTTTACGTCGGCGCCATTGCAAAAGGAGCCAGTGGTGACTTGTACATGGGCGCCAATTTAGAATTACCCGGTGAAGCGCTATTCCACAGTGTACATGCAGAACAAAGTGCCATCAGTCATGCGTGGTTAAGCGGTGAAGCAGAAGTTGTTGATATTATTGTTAATTTCAGCCCATGCGGCCATTGCCGTCAATTTATGAACGAACTGGTCAATGGCAGTAAGATTAACATTCACCTACCAGAGCAAGAAACCCAAACGTTAGCCCATTATTTACCCTATGCTTTTGGACCGGCAGACTTAGATGTCACCATGCCACTATTAAGTAAACGTGAGCTAGAATTTAATTGTGATTCAGATGACCCAATGATCATCGAAGCCATTGACCAAATGGGGCTAAGTTATGCGCCATACACCAATAGCAATGCAGCTGTCGTGTTAGAAACCAACGATGGCGCCACTTTCTGCGGCCGCTATGCTGAAAGTGCGGCATTTAATCCATCAATGCAACCGATGCAAATGGCTTTATCCAATCTAATTCGCAACAATCGTCAATACAGCGAAATAAAGCGGGCAGTATTAGTGGAATCATCTGTAGGAAAGATTACCTTAGTCGGTGCCGCAATGGATGCCCTGCATGCCATTGCGCCAATTGAACTTCAACACGTGGTTGTAGAACCTTTGCTGAAATAAATAACATCATATTGATTATCTTAAAATGGTAATAACGATGTTTTGACAAAAAAAGGCGCTAATCAGCGCCTTTTTTATTAGGATTAACACTAGATTACACCTAGATTAATAATGTAATAGATTTAAACAATTTGATGTTAATACCATGCTAAGCTAATCAATTTATGGGTATAACATTTAATAAGTCACTCTTTGTTAGTCACTAATTATTAGTCACTTACTGATGAATTGAATTGTTTACCCCCATATGTTTTCATCTTAAGTTGCACTGGATAAACAATGTTTAATACCACTTACAAAGTGTTTGTCAGAAGCTAAGATAATGAATAGCATTGTTGTAATGAGTGATGTTATGAACCTCATACAACCAATTCATTATAACGAGCACCTTGTTACCATTGAACAAGCAAACGTAAAGCGAGTTACTATTGCGCATATCTAGCCTTAACAAGATCTTACTCTTTATCCTGTTTTGCACAGCCGCTTTAGTGTGGGCCATCATCGAAAATGCCAAGCCTCTTGCGGTCAAAATACTGAATAACTTATTGGCTGATAACCATATCGAAGTCCTTAACTTTGATGCGGAATATGTCTCATTCAATCATCTTTATATTCCTAGACTGGTATTGAAAATTGAAGACAGTCATATCGCGATTCAAGAGTTTAACCTTGAACTGCGAGACAGCCTGCAAATCCTTAAAAACCAACAAATCAGCGCTGACGATATTGTAAGTATCAAAACACAAAGTGTTTATGTTGATTTGGGTGACAGTTTTTTCATTCGTCAATCACAACAAACTGAAGAATCACCGGCTGCAATGCAACTCAACCTGGCTAAATTGCCGATGATTGAGTTAGGTGAAATTAACATTAAGCTTCCTGTGCTAGATAAAAATACCCCACAGCAACACACTTTAAAAATGGACCAGCTCACATTGACCCAAAAAGGTCAGCTAAATACTTTGTGGCGTTTTAATGACTTCCCGCTATTTAGTCTCAATGCCACCTTAGACAAACGTGTATGGCAATTTACCACCCTGGTTGATTTAGGCTTAAGCTATCAGGGGCTTGAGTCGTTAGAACAATATTTAAGTTTATTAACCAGCAAAGCGCACTCACAACAAGCGCAAACCAATAATATGCTTCATGGTTTACACAAACAGTTATCACAAATACTGCAACCCATTCGTCAGCAGCAAGTGACCATTGACGGCCTGTGGACAGCCAAGAGTAAAATAGATTTAATCAGCGGCGAGATGAGCAGTCAACAATCGATAGACGAGTTCTCCTTGCACTCTCCACTGTGGCCCAGTGTCTATTTTGCGCCGCAGCAACCGGTTAACGTCGTGCTTAATGTGGGTAACTACCCAATAACGGCATCGTTAGACAACAACAAAACCACTGACACATTCGCGATAAAAATCGACATTGCCCCAATAAACTATCAACTGTCACCCTCTGAGCACGACAGAAACCAGTTAATTGCATTATTAGCCGATGATCATGCTAGTCAAATAGTACACATCATTGAACAATTAACCCCTAAATCGGCTTCCCAGCCAGCCCACATTAATGTGCAGATGGCCTATCCTATTGAAGTTGTTCTTCCTCTGCAAAATGATGTTTTACCGCTGCAGATGTCAATCCCTGATCTGGCGGTCAGCATTGAAGGGTTATTGCTACAAAGCAAGCTGAAACTGGCACATACTATATTCAACAGCCATCAACAATTTCGCAGTGATGTCGACTGGGATCTAACCTTAGCGACGAGTAAAACGGCCAACAACAAGAGCGAACAACTAGTACAAAAATCTACCACCGACAAGGCTACGGTCATAAAACCAGTAACCGCCAGCGTAAATAAAAATGCATCCGTACTAGTCGCCACGCCTGCGCCAAGTGCTATAGATATTAAAGCCTTATTCCCTGAGCTCCCCTTAGATCAGCTTTCGTTGTCAGATGCAAAAGTGCATTTAGTCGGTCAAATATCACAGCAACAACATCAATTAACACTGTCATTACACCCGAGCTCCAGCCTAGCCGTCAACCACACAAGCTTCTCGCGCAGCATATCCAGTGATAATGAACAACACACCAAACAGACCAAAAACACCTCTACACAATTGGGTTCATTCGGGTTTACTATCAACGACACATCGACCATGACATTCAAACAACATAATACTCAAATCAACCTATCACCGTTTACCGTGCAAATTAGCCAACTTATCGCCCAACAAGCAATCCATTCGGACAAAAGTAAACTATCGACCACACAGGCCTCGGTGAGTAAAGCCGATATTAGTATCAACCAAGGTTTATCCTTAGCGTTAAATCAACATGATGCCATCGAAAAGTCGCTAGCACATTGGCTACAAATCCCGGCGACTAATGACATAAGCTGGCGCATCAATAAGCTCGACATAACAAAACAACTGGGCAAAAATCGCCGCCAACCTCTGCTTGCGCTGGATAAGCTTAACGTCACTCAGCAGCTTACCTTGTCCAAAGGATTACTGGTGGGTAGTGAGCAATGGCAACTCGATACACTTAACTTAAGCAGTTATCACTTACTCAAATTTGCCGATAAAAAAAGTCCATTATCATTAGCGGGTCAATGGACGTTTGATACCGACATTGAAGCAGCAATGAAGACATTACAAAAAGTCCAACCGTTACCCAGTGATTTGTCTATTCAAGGCCACAGTAAACTTGTAGCAGGCTTTGCATTAAGTGAAATAGACAACACCAGTCAGTTTGAAATGAAAATTCAACAGCAGTTATCATCCTTGTCAGGTCAATGGCAAGATAAATCATTTACCGGTGGAGACGTGTTTGCCCAATGCCAATATAACTGGCAGCAAACTCACGATGGTCCTAATACTCCTGCTGCTGAAAAACACTTTGCCCACAGTCAATTAGTCTGCCCACAAACCGCAATCAGTTTACAGCAAGCTAAGCTTGGGTTATCGCTAACAAACTTGAATCTAAATGCCGATATCGAACTCAATAAAGATGGCAACAAAACGCCGACCAACTGGTTACAGCAAGTCACAGGGCTAAGCGAAACCAACATTAATCTTACCGCCAGCGGTGACATGCTTGATGGACGCTTTTTATTACCTGAGTTTGTGCTAAAACTACATGATAAATCTTATGGATACTTGTTATTACAAGGGCTCAGTTTAGAGACGTTTTTACAAGAGCAACCGCAAGTGGGTGTTAAAGCCAATGGCTTATTTGATGGCGTATTACCTGCTGAGCTCGTTGACGGTAAAGTGACTATCGAAGGCGGGAAACTCGCCGCACGAGCACCTGGCGGATTAATTGAAGTTGCCGGAAATCCTGCAATGGATCAGCTAGAATTATCTCAACCTTATCTTGGATTAGTCTTTACCGCACTTGAGCATCTTAACTACAGTGAATTGGCGAGTACATTTGATATGACGCCAAGCGGAGAAGCGGTAATAAATATTGGTGTAAAAGGTAATAGCCGTGGAATTGAGCGCCCTGTTCATCTCAATTACACTCACCAAGAAAACTTAATTCAATTATACAAAAGTACCCAGATCAGCAATCAACTCCAAAACAAAATTGAAACAAAAGTCCAATAGCAGCATAAAAAGGATAGTCCACGTGAAATATTCATCGATATATTTAGTTAGTCTTAGCACCATAATGGCATCGTTATGGCTCTCAGCCTGTACGCCCACGGTAAAGATAGAACCACCCGATAAGCCTATTGTAATTAATTTAAATGTTAAAATTGAGCATGAAATTAAAATTAAAGTGGAAAAAGAGCTTAATAATCTACTTGAAAATGATGAGTTATTTTAAGCTGAGGTGATCAACATGAAATCGACATTCACTCTAGCAACTGCAATATGCTTAACCAGTCTATTATGGTGTGCCACCGCGTGGGCAATGACATTGCAAGAGGCCAAAACGGCCAGAATAGTGGGTGAGCAACCCAATGGTTATTTAGGCGTTGTCATTGAATCACCCGAAACGCAACAGCTAGTACTCACCATTAATGCCAAACGCAAACACTATTATCAAATCATCGCTAATCGCCATAATATTAGTCTTGATAAAGTCGCGACACTCGCGGCACAAAAAGCCATTGAAGCAGCCGAACCTGGGCATATGATCCAAACACCACAAGGGCTGTGGCTAAAAAAATAACCACGCGAGTTACCTCAACGTGGTTATGTCTTTTTACAAAAAATAAGCGGATTACATGGTCGCCATGGTCCAATAATCTAAGCGTTTTTGTGGGTTGGTTACGATCGATTTACAGCTATCTTTGTATTTTGACATCAATGCGCCTAAATTATTCGACCCAGCTAATTTATCAATTTGCTGTTGTTTAGCTTCGCTAACATCTGTTTCAACTTTTGCGGGTGCACGATACTTGCCCGCTATAGCGACAGCATCAATTGCAGATATTTTTAAACGATCTCCCACCGCTTTCATTTGTGGAGCGTTCATCGCACCAATCGCTTCTGAACTTATTTGATAATAAGCAGCACATTCTATTAACTCATCAGTAAATGCTTTTTCTGCAGCATCTTCTGCATATGCAGACATACTCACACACATAGCCGAAGCAGTAAAAATCCACATAGCAGATTTGTTCATGGTTGTTTCCCTTCATTTTTAGAAATTTGTAGATAATGTTAACGATTGATAATGCGCTAAACGAGAGCTTAAAAACTGTTCAACTTGAGGCCATTCCGTTTCAATAATCGAAAACACGACCGTGTCGCGAATGGTACCATCTGCTTGAATTTTATGATTTCGTAATATGCCATCTTGCTTGGCGCCCATCCGCGAAATAGCATTTCGAGAGGCATGATTATGCCAGTGAGTCCTAAATTCAACCGCAATGGCATCTAAGGTATTAAATGCATAACGCAGTAACAATAACTTGGATTCTGTATTAATAGCACTTCGTTGATAGGATTTAGCGTACCAAGTGTAGCCAATTTCAAGCCTACGATGGGGTTGTTCCCAATGACAAATACGAGTACTACCAATGATATTGCCTGATATTTTATCACGCACCGCAAACGCGACCGCTTCGCCTCTTTTTTCACAGGCTAGAGCATACTCGACATACGCTTTCATACCCTCGAAATTGGGGATTTGTGTATACCATAATTTCCACAACTCACCATCGTTAGCCGCCAGAATTAAGCCTGGAACATGCTCTAAAGATAACGGCTCTAAGATGACATGTTCACCCATCAAGCAATCTTGCCTATTAATCCAGCTCAAATTAACGCTCCTTTCGTTAAAAGGTTACATTACCTTAACTGCATATAGATTTACAGTCAGTACCAACAATGTTTATATCCATCCCCAAAAAACATTGTTTTGGGTTTGTTGCTAAAATGCGAGCTAAAAGCGCTTGCTAAATGCGGAGTTCATCACAATAGAGTGATTAAAAACCGTGATTGGCGTTACTCACCCTAAACCATCCGGCAATACTATTACGGGTTTTCATTGTTGGCCTGACTTCATGGGGGAAGCGTTCACTTAAAAACAGTACCAAGGTACCAATATTCGGATTAACGACTTCTAGTGGTAAATCAGACTCATCATAAAGAATCAATTCACCGCCGTCGTTTTCTTGCCAATCAGGGTTTAAGAAAAATACTGTCGATAAAATACGATTTTGGCTGCCATGAAGTGAATCAAGGTGTTTTTTATAAAACGCACCCGGCTCATACACGGCATAGTGACTTTCAAAATCAAATAGTCCCATAAACAAACGTCGATTTAGGCCATCTTTCAATTGGTTCATAACCAATATATATTCTCGGTCAATATGATCTTGATTGTCCAGCCAGCTAATTTTATCGCAACGAACTTCAGTATTGATTTGCTGTTCTATACCTCGACCGATAGCCGCTTTTTTAAATTCAATATTTTGCTCAGCTTGCATTTTTTCAAGCAAGGCTAAACTTACATAATCAGGAATGATATCTGATAAAAGGATATACCCTTTATCGACTAACGCATCGGCGATCACATCCAGCATTGCTTCACTTATTTGCGAAACCATACATGCCACATCCAATAGAAAGACTACGCTTTTTACTTTACTCAAGGGCCCATAAATAAAATTAAGGCCCTTATTTTCGAGGGGGCGTCATTACAAAGTATGATTACCATACCCTAGTTATTTGGGCGATGTTATAGAACAACATCGTCGTCGACACTATTTGTAAACATAAATAATTTGTAAAAAATTAAACAAAAAACCACAAGAGTATTTAACCCAAAGGGATAAATTTAATTGTGTGTCAATACGATCTCCGTTGATTCATCAGTATGACCACTATCGAGCTTTTGTGCTTCATTAGCCGCAATATGGCTTTGATGCATCTTCAATGCAAGATATAAATCAGACCGAATAGTGATCCCCTCATCCCCTGACACCATCTCTGTTTGTTCAAACCAACTCAATAATTGCCTTTTACGCCCAGCCAACACTAAACTAACCCCGCGCTTTTTGAGCAACACATCAATATCGGATAACATTGCCATCACACTCAAATCTAAATGTGTAAAGCAAGGTACAGCATCGATAATCACGCAATCGACCGTTTCAAGCTGATTTTGTCGTGCAAAACGCTCTAATAAGCGACGCTTAAAATAAGTAGCATTAAAATAGGTTAGTGGAGAATTAAATCGATAAATAAATATCCCGGGGATGGGAGCCGCTTTATCACTGCTGTCTAGGCTACGGATAATGCCTTTAGAATCAAGTCCAAGCACTTGGTCTGTAGGCCGCATTACCGTGCGAAGGAACTGAAACAAGCCTAATAAAACCGCCAGAGTAATCCCAGGGATAACCCCAATAAAAAGTACCGCAAGGAAAGTCGTTAAGGCTAAATAAAATGCTTGGCGATCGCGTAAACGTAAACCCCAAATAGCGTTTAGATCAATGAGGTGTACTGACGCAATCACTAACACCACCCCCAATGCTGCGCTGGGAATAAATTCTAATGGCGCCGTTAAAAACACTGCAACAATGGCAATCAATACTGCGGCAATCACGGACACTAATTGGGTTTTACCGCCATTGGCATCGTTTACTGCGGTGCGGGAATCAGCACCACTCACGGCAAATCCTTGCGATAAAGCGGAAGCAAGATTGGCTAACCCTAGTGCTTTAAACTCTTTGTCAGCATCAATGTCGTAACCGTTTTTGGCCGCAAAACTGCGGGCTGTCAGCATCATACTCACAAAACTGACCATGGCTAAATTCAGTGCCGGCATAACTAACTCACGCGCAATACCAATGTTAAACACTGGTGCTTGAAATGATGGCAAGCCTCCAGCCACGCTACCAATCACCGCAACATCATAATCGGTTAAATGAAAAATCCACACCAACCCGCCGCTCACAGCAATAGCAAACATTGATGCTGGCCATGTTGGTTTTAAGCGTTTCATCAAAAAATAAACTATCACAGTGAGAATGGCCATCAATAACGTCGGAACATGAGTTTGTGATAAATAACTCGGCGCACCGCCTAAACGCTCAAGTAAGTATTTTTCATCAAAGGTAAAGCCGAATATTTTTGAAAATTGCCCAACAATAATGGTAATCGCGACACCGTTTAGTAACCCCATTAAGATCGGTTTTGACAAAAAGTCCGCTAGCACACCTAATTTAAACCGACTCGCAATCAAGCACCAAAACCCCGTCATCACGGTCATGGTCATGACTAATTGCCAATGCTTAAGACTATCCCCAGCCGCAAGAGGTGTTACAACAGCAGCAATAACCGCACATGTTGCGGCGTCAGGCCCAACGATAAGTTGTCTTGATGTGCCAAATAAGGCATAAATTAGCATAGGTAACACACATGAATACAAACCTACCGCAGCATTGACGCCCGTCAACTGCGCATATGCAATTGCCACGGGCAAAGCGACGGCGGCAACAGATAAGCCTGCGCGAACATCATCTTTAAGCCAGCTTCGCTCGTAACGAGAAAAAGTCTCTAAACCAGGCATAAATCCATATAACCGACTCAGTAGCACAGTAACCTCAATAAAAATAATGTAGGCATTTATCATAGTTTTATTTCAAATTAATTACGACATATTCACGAGTGATAAATAAATATTTTGTAAACAAAAAACGCCAAGCGAATTAGGCTTGGCATTTTGTACAACAAGTCAGTCAGTAAACTAAAATTCGGTTACTCACCAAAGGGAGTGATTGGACCCATTAGAGTGGCGGGTTAATGACCTAAATACTGACCCTATGTATTCAAAAAAATTCCCTATTTGACTCTAATGCAAACACCATCCACCTATATTATTCATTACAAAATCAGCCTCAGTAAATGCCTAATAGCATGGTAGACTAATGTTGATTTAGCATTATCTGCAGCAACACCTAAAGTACACGAGGTTCACGTGGTATCGCCATCAAAGTTTAATTCATCTCCTGTATCAGCGGGTATCCCCCATTTAGCGATGCTAATCCCCATGCTTGCCGCCATTGTCGCCATTACACCTCTCGCTATCGACATGTACTTACCGGCAATGTCCACATTGGCATTAGGGTTTGATACCGACATCACCACGGTGCAACAATCACTCAGTATTTATTTGGCGGGCTATGCATTGGGCATGCTGATTTTTGGTCCACTGGCCGATAAAATTGGTCGTCGACCACTGGTTATTTTTGGGTTGTTAGGCTTCACATTGATAAGTTTGTTAATTGCACTGAGTACCAGTATTGAACAGTTTTTGATGCTGCGCTTTGCCCAAGCATTCATTGGCGCGGCGGCCACGGTTGTGGTTCCGGGCTATATTAAAGAAATTTATGGCGACAATACGGCCAAAGGTATGTCGTATGTCAGCCTCATCATGATGTTGGCACCATTACTCGCCCCGACGATGGGCAGTTTGATTATGGAACTCGGCGATTGGCACCTGATCTTTTTAAGTCAAAGTTGCTATGCCATTACGCTACTGGCTTTAGTGTTATTTAAACTTAAAATGCCCAGCGATAAGGACTTAGGCGGGCGCAGTCAAAAATCATTTTTACGCGCCTACTACACCGTATTTTCCCGTAGTGGGGTCAAACTGAATTTATCTAGCGGCGTATTAACCTCATTTGCCTTCTTTTGCTATTTAACCGCTTCGCCATTTATTTACATGGAAGTGTTTCATTTAGATAAATCGTTATTTGCTATTTTATTTAGCACCAATGTGGGCGCCTTGATGCTGGCTAACATTGTTAATTCCAGAATTGTGACTCGATTCGGGTCAAAACGCATGTTGCATGTAGCCACCTTTTTTTGCTCCATTGCCGCAACAGGCTTGTTAGCGGTTAATTTACTGGAGTTAAGTTATCACTTTACCGTGCTGATGCTAATCCCATTAATGGGCTCCCTAGGTGTAATGTCGGTCAATGCTGACGCCATCGTATTAATGAAATTCAAGCAAGAAACTGGCACAGCAACAGCCGTTATCGGTACCCTCAGATTTGGTTTTGGTGCTGTCGCGGGGCCATTACTGGCGTATTTTTATGACGGTAGCGCAGTGCCTTTTTCGGCGTTGATGCTTAGTGCAGTATTATTAGTTGGGGTGTGCCAGTTTTTTCAAAGTACCTTACCGAAAAATGATGCCGGCTAACTAACACTGCGGTAAACAAGGATAAGGCCATTAATATCGATGGTCTTGTCCTTATGTGAACGCCAAAATATTGAACCCTACCCTTCACTTAAATCAGTTCCATGAATAGCTTATCTAACGCTACAAATCACTTATCAGAACGACTTACTAATACGGAAAATCTACCCGTTACTCTGTGGCCTTTTTGTTTAGCACATATTAGTGAATAAATAACAAACGAAATCGCTGAACTAATCAAGCTGGTAATAAAAAAGCCTACAAACATGTAACCCATTATCCAGGTGTCTAATGTTGATCCGTCAATACCCGGCTCTGCGCCAATTATAACCACGGCTCGAAGTAAAATCGTTATCACAATGGCAAAGGTAAAACTAATCAATGCGGCTATTTTCATGTAAGAATTGAAACTCAATTGAACTCGAGCTTCATATCCATAAACTTGATTAAATTTCTGCGATTCCATGTCCGCCCTCTTAGTAACATTACCACCCCCCCCCCTTTACAGCAGTTCAGAGGCAGAGTTCATTAACCGACCTCACCCTACATTTGCAGTTTATCTAGTCTAAAACCGTTAGATTTTGATTATAGGTCTTATGGCGCCTTGCGATTACTTGTACATCTTATATACCGCCCCCAAATAAGTTCATAAACATGAAACTATTTCAAGCTTGAAAAATAATTAACTAAAGTAGTTGCAGTAAAAATAAATTTACATAAGATGGAAGGAAGAGCTAAGTCAGTCTCTGATGGACAAGTTGTTGAATTTAACTGCTGTTAATTCAATCCTCGAGTTTGAATTACCCTTCAAACTTATTTATTCAAACGATTACCGTCGTTGTATACAAGATACTGTTTACCATACGGTAACTTAACAAGGATTTATTTCATGGAAAAGCTTTCTGGCGCGAATATGATCGTGCGCTCATTAATTGATGAAGGTGTCAGCCATATCTTCGGTTATCCCGGCGGTTCAGTATTAGACATCTACGATTCTCTGCATACAACATCTGGTATAGAACACATCTTAGTTCGTCATGAACAAGCTGCGGTGCATATGGCTGATGGCTATGCACGAGCCACGGGTAAAGTGGGCGTAGTGTTAGTGACTTCCGGTCCTGGTGCAACCAATGCCATCACAGGTATTGCCACCGCTTACATGGACTCCATTCCATTAGTGGTGTTGTCTGGTCAAGTGCCAAGTAATTTAATTGGTAATGACGCCTTCCAAGAATGCGACATGATTGGTATTTCACGCCCTATCGTAAAGCACAGTTTTTTAATAACCGATGCTAAAGACATTCCAGAAACGGTCAAAAAAGCCTTTTTCATTGCCGCGACAGGTCGTCCCGGACCCGTCGTTATTGACTTGCCAAAAGACTGCTTAAGCCCAGATATACTGCATGAATATGTTTACCCAGACAGCGTTAAAATGCGCTCGTACAATCCAACGACAGCAGGTCATAAAGGCCAAATTCGTCGAGGCTTGCAAGCTCTACTGGCCGCTAAAAAGCCGGTGTTATATGTCGGTGGTGGCGCGGTTATCTCAGGTTGTGATGCACAACTCCTTGCCCTTGCGGAACGCTTGAACATTCCCGTAGTCAGCACCCTAATGGGATTAGGCGCCTTTCCTGGCACCCATAAGCAGAGTTTAGGCATGCTAGGAATGCATGGTTTATATGAAGCCAATATGGCGATGCACAACACCGATTTAATTTTTGGTATTGGGGTCCGTTTCGATGACCGCACCACCAACAATGTTGAAAAATATTGCCCCAATGCAACCATTTTACACATCGATATTGATCCATCGTCTATTTCTAAAACCGTCAGAGTCGATATTCCAATTGTTGGCTCTGCCGATAATATTCTAGATGGTATGTTAGATCTACTTGATGAGTCTAAAGCCACTAATGATGTTGCCGCTATTACCGCATGGTGGGGCGATATCGAAATTTGGCGCTCACGTAAGAGTTTAGAGTTCGATCGTACAACCGATAGGATCAAGCCACAGCAAGTTATTGAAACATTGTACAAACTCACTAATGGTGACGCTTATGTGGCTTCTGATGTAGGTCAACATCAAATGTTTGCCGCCTTGTATTATCCTTTTGATAAACCCCGCCGTTGGATTAACTCAGGTGGATTAGGCACCATGGGCTTTGGTTTACCTGCGGCGATGGGCGTTAAGATGGCCTTCCCAGAGGCAACCGTAGTGTGTGTCACCGGTGATGGCTCTATCCAAATGAATATTCAGGAGCTTTCAACGGCACTACAATATGATACTCCTGTTAAAATCATCAACTTAAATAACCGTTTCCTTGGTATGGTAAAACAATGGCAAGACATGATTTACTCTGGTCGTCATTCCCATTCTTATATGGATTCTGTGCCTAATTTTGCCAAAATTGCAGAAGCCTATGGTCATGTTGGTATGAACATTAATCATCCAGATGAACTTGAGTCTAAGCTGGCTGAAGCGTTAGCGATGAAGGACAAGTTAGTGTTTGTTGATATCAGCGTAGACGAGACCGAACACGTCTACCCTATGCTCATTCGCGGCGGTGCGATGAGCGACATGTGGCTAAGCAAAACGGAGAAAAGCTAATGCGTCGTATTATTTCTGTATTACTTGAAAACCAACCGGGCGCATTGTCACGAGTGGTGGGGTTATTTTCTCAGCGCGGTTACAACATTGAAAGCTTAACCGTTGCGCCCACTGAAGATATTACCTTGTCACGCTTAAATATTACCGTGATTGCCGATGCAAATATTCTTGAGCAAATTGAAAAACAATTGCATAAGCTTATCGATATTTTAAAAGTGGCTAACATTACTGAGTCGCCCCACATCGAACGTGAAATTGCCTTAGTTAAAGTTAAAGCTCAAGGCGATCAACGTGAAGAAGTTAAACGCACGGCGGATATTTTTCGCGGTCAAATCGTCGATGTCACCGCCAATATTTATACTATTCAAATGGTCGGAACCAGCGATAAAATTGATGCCTTTATCCATGCGATCACCGATATGACCAAGGTGATTGAAATATCACGTTCAGGTGTGGTCGGTTTAGCCCGGGGTGAAAAATCAATGAAAGCTTAATGGCAGCTTGGCTAATAGAAAAGCAGAGTCCTTTTGGGCGCTGCTTTTTTATTGACGATAAAGCGAAGTTACCGATAATATTTCACTGACTTCGCTTTAATTTGTACATTAGCCTTCAATCAAACATTTGGCTTCAACGCTAAAGACTTTCATGCCTCTGAACGTCCAAAACCGTCAAACTTTCCAGTCTCCACTATCAGCAAGTCATTAACCGCATTATCGCTAGCTGTATAACGGTTTTGCCTCCAAGGGTTTAGCTTCAACAATATATCGATATTCAGCATTACCGCTGAGTTGATCAAATGGATAACAGGTTATCAAGGTTAAGTGACTCTCTGGCGTGGGGGCAAGCACCTCAATGTCGGTTTCATGTACTACTTGTGTCGCGGTTATTTGATATAACACCCGTTCGCCAGCAGTACTATAAAGCTCAATAATATCGCCTATTTTAACGTATTGTAAACGCATAAAATGGCTGTCACGATGGCCCGCAATGATCATATGTCCCTGATCCCCCAACGCCGCGCCGCCTAACATCAACCCAGGACCAAAGGCTAAATTGCGCCCAGATGCCCCCGCTAACACATATAAGTCACTCCCCAATGGTTGTAAACCATCGGTTTGTTGTTGCAACACGCGCATTTTAGCCACCGGGTGGGTGTCAGCCCAAGACCAAGGTTTATGCGGTTGATTATCCACCAACGTTTTTTCAAATGCTCGCTCAATCAAAAATTGGGCAAAATGGGCCTTAGCTTGCATATAACCTCCCTGTATCAATAGTCCACACCCCAACACACTTGTCAGCACAATAACAATCCAGTGCTTGGCCGGTGATATTGTTCGCTGCATATTCTACCTCCAACTTACTCATTTGATTCAATCACTAACAATTGGCCCGGTAAGCATTGTCTTAACCATAAATAGTGCAGTAATCCTAAGCTCAGCATGCTAAAACCAATTAATAACCATAACCGACTGCTGGTCCCCGTTTGTGGCAACACTTGCGAAGACGACGGTGCAGCTTGTAAACCATGGGGCATATGAGGCTGCAATTTGACATCAATGGGGCTATCAATCAATGGATTCACCGGAGTGACATCCACTGCGACTAAACTCGTTTGGCTGGTCACTAAGTGATACAAGATCCCTAATGCTTCCACTTGTTTATTGACGCGGTCGCGGCTGGCATTGTCTTTATAAAGCTCAAGTGATGTTATTTGCGCATTTGCCCATAACAAATCAATGCCCTTAGCAGCTTGGTTATCTTCAAAATCAAGCTGTTGCTGCCAATACTGGCCATTAATATTGCCCGACACTATGATGGGTTGCTGTTGATGTGATGCAGATTTAATGCTTACCCAAATCGGTTCGTTTTGATATAAATCGCTAATCGTCGTCGGCCAATAATCTGGCACGCTGCCATCAAGGTAGTGCAAGCCAATATTGGTCAACACCGGCTGCTCAATTTTATTCAGCAATTGCTCAATTTTTTGCTGCACTTCTGACTCATCACCAATGTAGGTAAATGTGCCACGTCCCATAGTCGCGGCTCGGCGCATAAAATCTGAATTTGGCGCCGAGCCAATACCCACGGTGAATAAGCGGCTGTCACCCAATTGATCGTTAATAAGCTGATACAACTCATGTTCGTTGCCAACAGCGCCGTCGGTCATAAAAATCACTTGGCGCAACATATTACTGCGTATATCGGTTTGATCAGAATCTTGCTGCACACTATCCACCAGCGCGGTTTGAAGTGCACTGCGCATTTCGGTGCCACCATCAGCCTCTAATGCATAAATAAACCGCTTGGCTCGATCAATATTACGACTATTGGCTGGCAATGGTGTCGCTGACAACATGCTCACGTCACTATTAAATTCGATAATATTAAAGGTGTCGATATCACGCAGCCCCGCAAGCGCAAATGGCAACGCTTGTTTGGCTTGAGTGATTGACTGACCTGACATTGAACCTGAGGTATCGATCACCAAAATCAGTTCTCGAGCAATAAGATGTTGCTCACTGACCTCGACACTGGGCGGCATTAACATCACCAGCGAGTACAAACTGTTGTCGACGGGATGGGATTGTCCTTGCAATGGATCGGTGCCATTAACCTTGTTGATTTCAAAATAGCTTTTAACATCGGCTTCATCATGGGTTTTACCGGTTTGATAAAAGGTTGCCGCTTGCGGTAATGCGCCAACATTGGCTTGCCATTGCAACACAAAATCGCGGTCGGCAATTTGCTTACCAGCAAAACTCACACTGTATAGATGATCCTTGTTAGATTGTTTAATCGGATGATACAGACTGCTAAGGGATGTCAATTCAAAACCAGCATCAATGCTCACTTGCATATTGACCTGCGTATCGATCTGCGTGTTGATCTGCGTGTTGGCCATTAATTCAGGCTGAGCTTGCACAACGGGCATAGCCTCAATATGGCTAGCAGGCTGAGCTAGCGGCTCTGCACCATGATTATCTTGCGGGTTATAACGCGGAGTAATCGCTAATGGGAAACGTAAACTAAATACTCCATCGCTATATTCAATCTTTTGCTGATAACTGATTTCAACCACTAATTGTCCGTGCGGCGCTAAGTTAGCTACCTCTGATATAAACAAGTTACGTCGCTGTTGCTGTAACAAGCTAGCCTGTTTGCCTTGCTTTTTTGCGGTTTCAAAAGTGTGTAACGCTTGTTTTTTAGGTTGGATTTGTCCGCTAATGACTTTGTCACCGATGCGTAACGCCATGCTATCGACTGCTGCCGTTTCAGGTAACGGAAATAAATAGCGCCCATTAACCCATAGATCCGAGTCATTAATAAAAACTTGTTTAACCGTGACTCGATTAAGTAAGCCCGATACTTTCATACTGACTTGCGTGTCCAAAGCCAAGGCTTGTATCACCTGGCCTTGTTGAAAATACACTAAGCTGCCTTGGGTGATATCGTCATCTTGATATCCTGCCGGTGATGCATGCACAGTTGTAAAACTGGCATTAACAACAATAAATAGACATAAGTACAGCAACTTACCGACATGATGTACAGACAAACGTGTTACAAAAAAAAATGGCTGCATAGCGGATCCTTACCCATAGGCTGCAACACCATTGTTTGCGCCTATGGGTCATATTCAAAACAACAAAGAAAATTGACTGGGTATTTAACTCGTGGTGAGTTTAATTCGCGGCTAATTCAGCACCCGGCGCCATTAACTTGATCGTAACGCGACGATCAAAAAAGTCATTTTCAAAATTTTGTTGTTGGTGCATTGGCAAACTAGCGCCATAAGCTTGTCCGTGCAGACGTTGCCGTTCAATACCCTGTGCAACCAAATATTGAGTTACTTCAGCCAAACGTTGCTCAGACAAAGCTTGGTTAAAATCATTATCGCCACGGCGGTCGGCATAACCGGTTAAATCAATGGTCAGTTCTGGTGACAAGTTCATCATGTAAGCCACATTATCTAACTGCTGCTCGAATAATGGTTCAATATGGCTCGATCCTGTCTTAAACTGCACATGCATCCCA
Source organism: Shewanella sp. Actino-trap-3 (assembly GCF_002836275.1). NCBI lineage: Bacteria > Pseudomonadati > Pseudomonadota > Gammaproteobacteria > Alteromonadales > Shewanellaceae > Shewanella > Shewanella sp. Actino-trap-3. Next base: position 1,343,659 of record NZ_PJCE01000001.1, read on the forward strand.
ATAGTTAACTCATTAAGTGTTCGTTGTTGATTGGCTTTTTGTTCTGCTAAGCTCGACTGTAATTGATAGTATTTATCTGACACCTGCTCCAATGTTTGCTGTTTAGTGTTGAGTGCTATTAATTGCTCGTTGGTTTGAGCCAACTGTTGATTTTTCGCCACTAACTGTTGTTTTTGTTGGGCTAATTCGGCATCGTCTCCAACCGTTTTACCAATAAATGTGCCAGTTAATGCACCAATAAAGGCACCAACAGGGCCGCCAATCACAGCACCCAGTACAATCCCAGAACTTAACCCCACCAGTTCTTCAGTGTGTTCACGTTCAGCAGAAATGTCAGCGTCATTCGCCCAGCTCATATTTGAAACCATCATAGTGCTGATCATTGTTGCGGCAATAAGTTGCTTTTTCATAAAGAATCCCTTTTAGCGGTAGTTTAAAAATGAATGTCATCATCAATACATGAGTTAATGTGTGGCTGATTAACTCTATGTCGCTATTAAACACCCCATACATGGCTTTATTTGGGTTCAAAAATGGCAATGTGGCGATCAAATGTGGCAACAATATGGCAATTGCCGCTGACGGCTTTTTTGGTCGATAAAATCCTGTATAGTCAGCACTGTATCCATTTACCAGCTTATTGATTGAAATCAACTCATGAAACGAATTGCCATTGTTGAAGACGAAACCGCTATCCGCGAAAATTACAAAGATGTCCTGCAACTGCAAGGGTATAGCGTGCAAGCCTATGCAAATCGGCCAGCAGCCATGCTCGCCTTTAATGCACGTTTACCAGACTTAGCCATTATTGATATTGGTTTAGAGCATGAAATTGACGGCGGTTTTACCCTATGCCAAGCATTACGCGCGATGTCGAGCAGCTTACCGATTATCTTTTTAACCGCTAGAGACAGTGACTTTGACACCGTTTGCGGCCTACGTTTAGGCGCCGACGACTACTTATCAAAAGAGGTCAGCTTCCCTCATTTAATGGCCCGTATTGCAGCCCTATTTCGCCGTTCTGAATTGATCGGTTCAAGCCTAGTTGAAGACAACTTACTCGAGCGCGGTCACCTCACCATTGATGGCAACCGTATTCAGGTATATTGGAAGTCGCAACCGATAGAACTGACGGTCACCGAATTTTGGATGGTTCACGCAATGGCAAAACACCCAGGCCATGTGCGTAGCCGGCAAGATTTAATGCAAGAAGCCAAAATTTACGTCGACGACAGCACCATTACCTCACACGTTAAACGCATTCGAAAAAAGTTCATCGCCATCGACCCTGAGTTTGACTGTATCGATACCGTTTATGGCATGGGTTACCGCTGGGACAATATCTAACAGATGAATTTACCGATAGGGCTGCGTGCCAAAGTCGTCATTTTATCGCTGTTTTTACTCTGCCTACCTTGGTTAGGGTATGAATATGTATGGGAAATGGAAAAGTACCTCCGTTATGGTCAAGAAAAAACCCTCGAAGGCACCACCCAAGCCCTTGCGACTGCCCTGCATGAACGGCCTAAGTTATTTGACAACCAAGCCAGCTTTTTAAACCAAGTTGAAAAAGGTCGCGACTTATATGCCTACCCACTCGCAGGTCCTATTCAACTCGATGGCAAACTGGCTGATTGGGATTTATATCAACATCGCATCCTTAACTACTCTGATGAACATGTTATTTATCAACATAATGAAGCCGACCCTATTGATATTAATTTTACTCACATGGTGGGAAAATATGGCGGTTATCTCTATGGATTTTTTAACGTCAGTGACCAAAGCCTGATTTTTCGTAGTCGTAATAGTTTGCGGATTGATAGAAATGATCACTTAGTGATGGCAACTCAATCACCCGATGGTCAGTTCAGACGCTATATCATTGCCAATAGTAAAAGTGGTTGGTTAAGCGCATTTGAATTACCCGCCGATCCCAGCCAATCGATGCCCGTCAGCCCAGAAGTCCGCATTCAAGGCCAATGGCTAACAACAAACAAAGGTTACAATATCGAATTTAGACTGCCACTCGATATGGTTGGCAGTAAATTAGGGTTTGCGATTCATAATGTTAACGATGCTAAAACTCGTCAACTGGTCAATGTTATTGGCACATCCGCCACCGATTCAGTCGCCAGTTTAGGCACGGTATTAGTGCCCTCTCCTGAAATTGAAAAAATCATTAAAGGCATGAGCCATAACAGCTCACGGATCTGGGTGGTCGACAATCATGGCCGCGTATTGGCAAAATCGGGCGATATTCGTTCATCATCTAACACCTGGGCCGATGACCTTAACGTCAATCAACCAGACTCACTTTGGCTGCATTTTAAACAGCAATACATATTGCCGCTGTACTACAAAATATTGACTCGTCCACCGCAAAATTTTATTGATTCACTGCAAGACTCAACCGAGCTCACTGGTAGCCACATTGAAAAAGCCTTAAGCGGTAAACAAGGCTCAACATGGCGCCTAACCCCAGACAATAAAGCCGTGGTACTGGCGGCTGCTAGTCCTATCTGGATTGACGATAAAGTGATGGGAGTGGTGATAGCAGAAGAAACCACACACGGTATTCGTAGTTTACGTAATCGCGCGCTGGAAAAGCTGTTTAACGTCATTTTAACCGTGATGAGTATGGGCACATTAGCCTTGTTTATCTTTGCCTCGAGCATTTCAAGTCGCATTCGTCGTCTGCGCGACCAGGCCGAATTAGCTATCGACAGCCAAGGTCGAGTGAGACAACAAATTGTGGCATCAAAGAACCGCGATGAAATTGGCGACTTGTCACGCAGCTTTTCAAGTATTGTAAGCCGCTTAGGTCAATACACTCATTATTTAGAAAACATGTCGTCACGCTTGTCACACGAACTGCGCACCCCCGTTGCCGTAGTACGTAGCTCGCTTGAACATTTAGGCTTGCAGCAACTTGACGAGCAATCACAAAAGTACGTTAATCGTGCGCAAGAAGGCGTCAGCCGATTGCACCTTATTTTAAATAATTTAAGTGAAGCAACCCGTCTAGAAGCCAGTTTAACTCAAGCAGAAAATTGTCGTTTTTCATTAAAAAAAGTCATCAGCGGTTGCATCCAAGGTTATCAGATCACTTACCCGGACCAACGCTTTAGCGTCCACATTGAAGATAAAGCCATGTTTTGCGATGGCGTAGCTGAATACATTGCCCAATTAATGGATAAACTGATCAACAACGCAATTGAGTTTCACCACCCCGATAGCGCCATCACCGTCAGTCTGAGCCAATATCAAAAACAAGCGATATTAAAAGTCAGTAATATTGGCCCTTTACTGCCCAAAGACATGAACAGCCAAATTTTTGAATCTATGGTGTCAATCAGGCCTCAAGGCATTAATGGCAAGCCCCATTTAGGCTTAGGACTGTATATTGCGAGATTGGTAACCGACTTCCATCATGGCACCATTAAAGCAACCAACATCATAGAGGATGGCATCGAAGGGGTCGAAATGTGCCTCAGTTTACCGCTAAGTGATGAAAAATAATCAACCTCAGCATTTAGGCGCTATTAAATGTGCTCGTTGGTGCTAGGATGACAATCAATCGCAAACCGCTCACCGCAGCGCATTTATCCATGTCATTGATATTTGGTTAATAAATATTAGCTAAAGCACATACCATAGACGCTGCTAAAAAATGGAAATAACGATATGAGTAAAGACGATAAATTAGCGACCAAAATTATTAGCCTAGGTCGTGATAAAAAATTCACTAAAGGCATTATTAACCCACCGGTTTTTCGTGCCTCTACCGTGGTGTTCGACACGATGGACGAGATGCGCTTTGCGATTAAAAACAAAACCAATGGCGAAATGTTTTATGGTCGTCGTGGTACCCCAACCCACTTTTCGTTTCAACAAGCCATAAGCGAACTTGAAGGCGGCGCAGGCACCGCTTTGTACCCTTCTGGTACAGCCGCTATTAGCAGCGCATTATTATCATTCTTAAAAAGTGGCGACCACTTATTAATGGCTGACACGGCTTACGAACCCACTCGCGATTTATGCGACAAAATGCTGGCAGGGTTTGGCATCGAAACCACCTATTACGACCCCATGATTGGCGAAGGAATGAGTGATTTAATCCGCCCAAATACCAAAGTATTATTTCTAGAATCACCGGGCTCAATCACCATGGAAGTGCAAGATGTGCCTACGCTCAGCCGCATCGCCCACCAACATAATATTATTGTGATGCTGGACAATACCTGGGCATCACCGATTAACTCTCGCCCATTTGATATGGGTGTCGACATCTCCATTCAAGCAGCCACCAAGTATATTGTTGGCCATTCCGATGTGATGATGGGCACCGCCACAGCCAATGAACAATACTGGCCACAGCTACGTGAAAACAGTTATGTAATGGGCCAAACCACCTCACCTGATGACGTCTATTTAGCCGCTCGCGGTTTACGTACCTTAGGGGTTCGTATGGCACAGCATGATAAAAATGCCCTAAAAGTGGCAAACTGGTTGGCCTCTCGCCCAGAAGTGGATCACGTGCGTCACCCTGCGTTTGATACTTGTCCTGGCCACGCGTTTTTTAAGCGCGACTTTAGTGGTGGCAATGGCCTATTCTCATTTGTGCTAAAACAAGGCGACTTAGCGTCAGTCACTGCTTTTGTTGAAAATATGGACCATTTTAAAATGGGCTTTTCATGGGGCGGTTTCGAAAGCTTAATTTTAGGCATATTTGGCATTAACAAGATTCGCACCGCCACCCAATGGGATAGTAGCAAGCCCTTGATAAGGCTGCATATTGGGCTAGAAGATGCCGACGACTTGATTGCCGATTTAGACGCTGCATTTGACCGCTATAATGCAGTAATTAATCTGTAGCTTAAGTTTCGAGATAATAGCTTTGGGATGATAGCGTCGAGATAATAAGCGCTTATCAAACAGTCTATTATCCTGCTAACCTACTGTATTAATAGTGTATAAATAACGACAACAATATCTTATGGAATGTGGGTGTTAAAGGAATTAAATGAATTTTATCAAATTAGTACTATTTAGTCTGTGCATTAGCATTGGCTACTATGCGTTGACTATATTGGCAATAGGCCAGTCCGCTGCCGGCAACTTATTATGGTGGTTAAATAGCAGTCAATATCCTACCGCAATGCACTTAGCGCAAAACTTTGTTGGCATTGGCCTAGCCGCGTTAATTCCAACCTTTGTGGTGCGCAGCTATGAGCCTGCAAGACAATGGATTGCCATCACAATTATGATTGTGGCCACCATGTTTTTGCACGGCAATAGCCATTACATGCCATGGGATCCTATGGGCATTGTAAGATTTGTTAACAACACACTGTTTTATGGTGATATCGGCGCCAAAGCATTGTTTTTCTATATCTTACTGCTGCCTATATTGTGGTTGTTATTACTTAAGCGTATGGCGCGGATCTAGCCTCTGCCGAGTCAAGACACAGTAACTAGCTGTAGCCGGTAAGTATGATCATTACTCTAGAGCCCTGAGTCGTTGCGATTCTGGGCTTTTTTATTGTCGATTGTTGATTGTTGATTGTCTGTATTTGGCTAAAAACAACAGAATGACAATGTTTGCGCGCAATCGCTATAATTAGGTGTCAAAAACCTCTCACCCAATCACAGAACCAATCTCTGAACCAAATGTATAAGCAATAGCGACTCAACAGAACATGGTCATCATCAAGTGAAATATAATCCCCCTCAGCTCGGTCTATTAAGCACCCAATAGTCATTTAGCCGAAGTGAATCAGTATGTGCAGTTCACCCAAAAGCAATCTAGCTGCTGCTACGCCAAAAGTGCCCTTTCGCAGCTTTATGGCCAGCATGACATTAGCGCAGAGACAACATTTTGCACAAGTCGCTAACCGCGCCGATGACCATCGTCAAATAAGAGAAGATAGACTAAAAGGTCAACACAATATGCCAGAGGCTAAACCTGTAAACGTGACCGGACATAACAACAACTCATTCATCAATAAGTTGATTCACTTTTGTCAGCAACACTTAGTGGTGTGACGGCAAGCTTGCCGAGCTTTTTTTGATGAAGATAGGATAAAAAAGATAAAGGAAGGGTGAAAATAAAGTTTTACTAAATTACTCCTCTAATACTGAAATAAATATCCGCTCAGCATTCCACAGCTCGATTATTTTGCGCGTCTTCTTGGCATTCCAAAAACATTTACCAAATACAATAATCCCAGCGCCTTCCAGTTGCCTTGGTTCGGATATGTTAAAGTGGGATAATATTGTTGATTTATATTTAGACAAAGGTATGCCTACATCGTTGCAATCAGATGGGTTTAACCAATCAAGATCTTTGTCTAGATGGGAAATGGTGCCCCAGTACATTTTAGGTTTAGCCTGTTTTACGCTGTCACTGGGTTCGGCATCGGCAAAGTTAACAAACAAATTTTTGGCTTTGAATGTATAACCAGCATCAAGCTCAATCAAGGTACTAGACTGGGCTAAATCGCTACCCCGCATTAGGCTGTTGAGTATTTTTTCTAAGCCTAACCTCTTGATATTACTTTTCGGTTTTTCTTCAGCGTCTATTCGACTGCTAATGTCAGGCTTAGGATTTACTTTAGGATTGAGTACTGAGGCAGTGGTTTGCTCAGCGGTGCTTTTCTTATAGGTGCTTAGCTTGTCTTTAGATTTTTTGATCGCCTTTGATAATAGGAAATCAATACTAATTACATCAGCGCCCGCAATAATTTGATTCACTTCAAGACTATGGCTAACTTCCCGCTCCCGCTGCGTTGATGGCGAGCCTTCATCGCATCCTACTATATGATATCGAGAACCAAAACACGCCGCTTTACCGTCTGAGCTTCTCTTACGATAATACGCTTTGCCTTTGCACTCAGGGCATTCTAAAAATTGCCTAAATTGTTCAATTTCTATTTCGGGTAACGCCTGAAATTTCAAAATTGAGAAAGTGTGCCTTTCATCACCATAAGTACAAACTGCATCAATCATTTAATATCCACATTTCCTGTAATAAACTATCTATAAAAACTAGCCATAAAAAAACCTTTAAGTCCAACTGAACCATACCAAGTTATGAATAAAATGACTACTTTGCAATAGCGCTAACCGCTGTCGACAGACATGATCAATTAAATCACTTTTAAACGCGTTTTTTTGGAAATAAACGAGTTTAAGCTAACCTTTTAACATGATGATTTATATTGGGAAAGCATGCCAATCTGATATGTACTAACCCTGTCAGTAACAGCAGATGAAATGTCATTACTTTTGTCAGTTTTGGGAATAAAGATAGGCCTTTATGACTATCAGATTAAGGGCTGGAAATAAAGTCTACCCTGACCCTGAGGGATCCCCACGAATTTAACAGCATGTTTGTGGATCCTTGATTAAATCTTATAGCATCTTGATCCCTGTTAGCCAGTGAGACTTCAGCTGCTTCAAATGCCTATCTCTGTAGGCTCTTATTCCTATAAATTGGTTTGATAAAACATTACGATGTTTGATCGAATTCGCTTGGTATTACCTATGCTTATCAGCCACTTTGACTGCCAATCCTAGCAGGTACAACATAAATTGAGATAGACAGGCGATGAGCAGTAGAACGCTTAGTTTATGCATAATCCTTGAGCCACTCTCATTCATTTTTAGTGGGTGGCAGACTGCCAGCATGTGGGCAAGACTTACCAGCGCTACAATATCTATCGCGCTACCTTTATCGCGGCGTACTTCCCGACAAAAACATCATTAGTAATGTCGATGGACAAGTCAGCTTTGAGTATCAAGACATCAAACTAAGTCTACAAAAATACGCACGTTACCTACCACTGAATTTCTATGGTTAGTGCTCCAACCTGCTTTACCTAAGGGATTACGACGAGTGCGGGACTATTGTAACAAACAGTGGATGGTTCAGAGGTATCGCCAAGAAGCTCAGGTTACAGATACAGCTTATGTTGGCGATTGCTGGTGCGACATTTCCAATATTGACCGAGGTAAAGCGCAGATTAGCGACACGCAGTTGTCCATGTTGCCATCAATCCATGCGCTTTATGGGCATACACAAACGACCAACACAGTTAATACCCATCACCTAACACTGAAAATGATGGCTTAGGAAATGACTTAACGGATACTAAGGAGAAATTAGCTCAATACACTGATCTTTATATTCTTTAAATGATTAGCAATAGTGTTAAGGGGACGTGCTGGCTCAAGAAAGAAAGCGCAATAACTGTCACTTCAAACAGAACGTAATCTCGATCTGTTATTTACTTAATAAAGAGTAACATCGCAAGTGTTCGGGCTTGTTCAACACTTGCGATAAGGACACGGCTTCGCGCGGCCTATCCTTATTTGTATGAATCATTAATATAGTGGATAACTACATAAGATTGGCCACTTAACTACACGCCTCAAATTTACAGTGTAATATTGCTATAAAAGTGTAACTTTTTATTCAATTATACCTCTAGCCTTGAGTAAGGCCGTTTTGAAGTCATCCACCTGATCTTTTGCTAGCCCTGGAATCATTTCATCTTTTGGGCTATTGCGCATTTTTAAGTGATAGATGAGAACATCATCCGTTAGTTTTTCGATAGCATCTTTATATCCAGCTTCTTTGGATAGTTTAATAATGAATTGCATTAAGCTCAGATCCGAATCTTTTTGCCATTCAGGATTCATTAACTCGATAAGTTCATCAACACGGTGACACTTCATAAGATTCTCCGTTTTTAATTCATAAACTAAAGTATCAAACTTCGAGATAAACACCTAGGAAAGGTTTTGTAATAAATAACGACAGCCTATTAACAATTATTTTCTTGTTATATGTTCTTGTTATTTATTGTTTAATAGCGTGTTCTGCAAGGATTAATAGACCATAAGTAAATACATAGCCGTATATGGACGCTCCAAGTGAGTCAAGACAATAGAATGCTCACCGAAGGCCTTTGGCCTTCGTTTTTATTTCAACAGATCACTCTTGTCATTGCTTTTGATGCGACTCATTTACCGCTAAAGCGGTTGTACTGCTCTGATGTTTATAAAAAACGGGCTTAACAGTCTAGCTGCGCCCCTAATGAAATCCGTACCACTGCGCCTGTATATGTGAAACCCCCATGCGGATTAGGATTACTTATCATTGGCCTATTCGGGCTAGCACTGGTTGGACTGAGCCATTTCTATAAAGAATAATTAAAGCGTTGTTGAGTGTATGATATTTATCCAATTGGAATGGGTGGCCATATTTCACGCTAATAAAAAGACATGTAAAAATCCGAAATGCTGCCACCCCATTCCATCCCGAATTTGCTGACTACTTAAGGAAGCGAAAACAGACTAAGGAAAGCAGAAAATCGTGGTTTGAACCTGTCCCAACTGCTTTGTAGGTTACTGAGTAGCTAAAATGCCTTAGTGGAGGCTTGAGCCTAGTGCAGTGAAAGTTGCACGCTGGGTTCTTAGGAGGACGGCACTTGGCAACAAGTGTCGTCTATCCGACATAAATGATTTAGCCTCCTAACCCGTTTCTGGACAGTGACGAGCTAGACTTTCTGTTCTAGCTCACTGAACAGGGATTAGTAAAAGTATCTTGAAGCCTTAAACGTTTGTTATCTTGGAATTACTCCGTACTTTGACACTCTAAAAAAGCTTCACCTACTTCATCAGCATATCGCTTCAGTAAAACGAGGAAGAACATTGAATTCTGGTAATCAATTTCGGTCTCTTCGTTAATGTATGCTGTAACAAAGCTAGCAGTTATTTGAAGAAGAGAAATGACTGTTAAATGGGCAGGATAAGTAATACCTGAATTTGACTGTCCCACTAACAACACTTCTTCTGATGCTTCAGACATACCTAGTAGAGAGCGCATTTCGGTATAGTCAGCGTGGATATTTCGACTTGCCAATTTATAGTTATGAGACCAAGCCCCTAATCCTATGTATTCTCGTAACTTTTCGATTTTACTTCCATTTGCGTATTTTCTTGCCCAGTGGAAGGATTTCTCATCACCTGCAAGTTCAGCTTTCAAGGCAAGAGCTTGATTTAAATACTCATCAGAATAAGGTTCAAGATTCATGTCTTGTGCCGTTTTTTGATACTCTTCAATGCCTTCGACATTTTTGATTTGCCCATGACGTACAAAGTCGATGGCTGCATCCTTTCCATGCTTGTTAATTATTAAGCAATTTACCGATATTTCGAACAAGGTTCTCCAACGAGCAAGAGCTCCATCAGCATAGCCACCTTTCAGTAGATGAATTATTTCGGAAGTGATTCGACAAGCATGAGCGTGTTGTCGCATTAACACACCAAGTAGCGGATCGTTCTCTAAATCAGGAATAGATGTAAAATTCTCTTGGAATACAACTCCTGCCTCTTGAGCTGTAATATAAAATAGATCTAACTTATCAAAGCCACCTTCCCAACGGGCTAAATTTCGCTCGATAAAGCTTTGATGGTTTGCACCATGTTGAGCTATTTGAGCTTTTTCATTTGCTCGACTTTAATCGAGAAACAAACCTACGGCTTTATCTAACACATCATTAACGTTGTACTCTTTGCCATCTTTATTCAACAGGCTTTCTGCATATTTAATGACTTCATCAAACACTGTAATCTCTCCTTAATTGAGCAAGTATTCTTGCTCTAAAATAATATAAAAATTTAGTGCGTATACTCAGAGATCAAACACTCTCAACTTACGACCTTCTTCAGCGCTGTCAATGCCGAGTCCAATAAGTCTCATGACCAAAAGGGCCTGCTCTGCCATTACTGGATTTGGGCTGCCAAGACAAATCGCATCGCGAATGCCTTCATAATATGCTTGGTAATTGCCTGGTGTCGTTATGATGTCTTGATCGATAATCGCGTCTTTGTGTTTCAGCGATAATTTGCAAGAAAGTGGATCGTTTCCCCACCCCGGAGTTCCAGGCTGCTGACCTGACTTAAGCGCATTCTCCTGCGTATCAAGACCAAACTTAGTAAAGCTGCCACTAGTACCATGCACTGTCATACGTGGGCCAGGGTTAGCAACCAATGCACTACCATGAAGAATTACCCGCTTTTCGTCATATCCCAGCACGGCATGAAACCAGTCATCTGCGACTGCTCCATCACGTTGTTGGGCCAGATCTAACCACATTGTTTTTGGTGTACCAAACAACTGCAGTGCCTGATCGAGTAAATGCGATCCCAAGTCAAACCACAAACCTCCGCCTAGAGCAGCCGACTCACGCCAGCGCGTTTGAACTTCAGGCCTATAGCGGTCAAAGTGTGATTCAAAATGTGTCACACGGCCTAGTGAACCTTCGCGCAACACCTTCTTTAACGTCAAAAAATCGGAATCCCAACGGCGATTATGAAATACTGATAGCAGCCGATCATATTGATGAGCGAGCTTAATAAGCTCCTTACCTTCACTAGTAGTGAGAGTGAATGGCTTATCCAAAACTACGTGTTTACCGGCTGCTAGAGCCGCTGCCGCAAGAGGAAAATGCGTATCATTGGGAGTTGGAATAACCACCAAATCTATATCAGCGCAGGAAAATAACTCTTCGGGGGATGAGAACACAGCCAAATCAGGTTGGTCTATATGCACCTTTGCCGGATTGCTGGAGGATATTGCGGCGAGTTGTAGGCCCGATACAGCCTTAATCAATGGTGCATGAAACGTTTTTGCGGCATAGCCGTAACCAACGATGCCTGTTTTGAGTATCTTTGTCATAAATTAATTCCTAGCATGAGCAACCAAAATTTGATCATCGTCACAACCTATAAAAATTGCTCTATTTTGTGAGTTCCGTTACATAACAATTTGCTGACCGAATTTTTAATATTATAAAAATGAATCTGCCTTATTTATGTAAATGCATTTTTAACCTGTCGGTGTCACAATACCACTGCATAAATATTGTAGTTTGTAAAACTTCAGACTGGGGGGTTCTAGTGGTGTGAGGTATCGATAATTTAATGTTAGAACGTTGTCTTTATTACTGACACCCGGCAACTTACCAACAAGCTTACAAAGTCTTCAAACCATTTAAATTAATTTTTCAATAACTTACCCTCACCCGCTTCGGTGGGTTCATCGACATATTACTCATATAAACCTTGAGTATAAAATTATTAAAAAACCCCATCATTTCTGATGAGGCTTATTCTGTTCTACGCTAATCGAACACTTTCCTAAAAAGCCTTTTCAAATTCAATTGTTGGCTATTAACATGTGGTCAATACTGTCATCATATTGTAATACTCATATCTGACTGCATCACCTCTTCTTAACAGCTTCAGTCGGCAAAAGTCTCATTTAACACGCTGGCTAGTCCTGTTGTTTTCATACTAAAAATTAAATGAACCAAGTTCGGATTTAAAACCAACACAGCTTCAATGCCATGGGCTTGAAGGGCGGTACTGTCTAATAGACTGCCATCTTTCACTTCTAAGCGTAAACGATTATCGGCAATAGCACGACATGAACTCACGTCACCCAATAGTGGCAGGATGGCTTGAGCTTGCTCGCGATCCTTTGCTGAAATGTTAACCGTTGCTGTTGCTATTACAGGCGTGGGAGTCGCAGCAAGATAGCCACCTGACGCGAGCATTTCATCAATTTCGGTACGTGACACTTCGGCGATAGTCCCCACAATAGCTTGTACCGCATTTCCCGAAATCAACACGCCACTGGCGCCTAACTGCTTCAATCTAGCCTGATCCACTTTACTGGTATCGCGCACATCCATCCGTAAGCGGGTAATACAAGAATCCACATTGACTAGGTTCTCTGGTCCGCCGAAGGCTTCGATAAAGTTACGCGCTCTTTCTGTCCCTTCTGATGATACAACCTCTAATTCAATATCCATACGTCCAGGCGTTTTCAAGTCGAACTTTAAGATTAAGAATCTAAATACCATGTAATACAGCACAGCATAAATGAGGCCTAAAACAACCAATAACCAGATTTTTTGCGAATGACCTGAAAGAACAATGAAATCGATTAAGCCGTGAGAAAACGAGGTTCCATGAACCACACCCAACATATTTACTAGCACATAAGCAAGACCAGCCATTAACGCATGTACTACATAAAGTAATGGTGCGGCAAATAAGAATGCAAACTCAATGGGTTCAGTAATTCCGGTTAAAAATGCAGTTAACGCCGCCGAAATCATGATACTGCCTACCATCACTCTATTTTCTGGGCGCGCAGTATGCCAAATCGCCATTGCAGCAGCTGGTAAACCAAACATTTTAAATAAGTAACCGCCGGCTAATTGACCAAAACCATTACCCGCAGCTCGACTCGCATCGTCTGCTTGCAAATAACATGTCAGTACGCCTGTTGCAGGTTTACCTAAACTGTCAACACAATTACCCGCTTCGAAGAAGAAAGGCACGTTCCATACATGGTGCAAACCAGCTGGAATTAACGAGCGTTCTACCACACCGTAAATACCAAAGGCTAATGTTGGGTTTTGATCTGCCGCCCAATGAGAAAATTCAGCAATGGCATTGCCTATCGGAGGCCAAATAAACGATAAGATAACGCCAGCAAAAATCGCTCCAAAACCGGTAATAATAGGTACACTTCGTTTACCGGAGAAGAAGCCAAGATAAGAAGGCAATTGAATTTTAAAGAAGCGGTTAAATGTCGAAGCTGCAATTGCACCTGCAATCATACCGCCAAACACCCCTACATCTGTGCCTGGTTCAAGTACACCAATGGTTCTAACCATGATGGCGTATCCAACCAACGCCGCCATAGCAGCCACGCCATCATTTTTAGCAAAACCTAACGCAATACCTATCGCGAAAAGTAATCCCATGTTGCCAAAGATAGCTTCCCCAGCTTGGACCATTAACACATTGACGATATCGGGTAATACGCTAAAACCTGCGCTCCCAACACCTAACAGAATACCCGCTACAGGTAATACAGAAACCGGCAACATAACCGATTTGCCCACTTTTTGTAATACCGAAAATGCGCCACTCATCATGGCCTTCTTCGGCTTAGCTGTTTTTATTGTTTTAGATGTCATAATACAACCTTAGAAATTTCAATAGATAACCAAGTGATCAACGCTTTTTAGATATCGCCTTTAACGGCGATTAGCGTATTAGGATCTCGCATTAATGCTCGAACATCTTTGGCATCTGCGCAGCTCATCGCTTTAGCAGCGATAAGCTGACAAGCTTGCTGATTTAGATGACGTACTTGATGTTTCACTTCAGGGATCGAAGGCACACTCACAGACAATTCATCAATGCCTAAACCAACCAATATAGGCACTGCATCTTTTTCGCCAGCCAAACCACCACAAATACCAGCCCATTTACCTTTGGCATGCGCGGCCTTAACCGTCATATCGATCAGGCGTAATACTGCAGGATGCAATCCATCAGCAATGGCAGCTAACTTAGGGTGTCCACGATCAATCGCTAAGGTATATTGAGTCAAATCATTAGTACCAATAGAGAAAAAGTCGACATGTTCAGCCAACACATCTGCCATCACGGCAGCCGATGGCACTTCAATCATGATGCCAATTTGGATCCCACTAATATCGATAGCCAATTTTTCGGCTTCTTCTTTTACAACTTGTTTGGCTAACTTAAGCTCAAACAAAGACGCTACCATCGGGAACATAATGCGTAAGTTGCCCGCCTCAGCCGCTTTTAATAGCGCACGAACTTGTTGTCGTAATACTGCGGGCTTATCTAAACCGACACGGATACCACGCTCACCGAGGAATGGATTGTCTTCTTTCGGCAAAGGTAAATAGGCCAACGGCTTATCTCCTCCTACATCTAGCGTACGCACAACTAGAGGACGCTGTCCTAACGTTTGCAGTACCGCACGATAGACTTGTTCCTGATCATCCTCTGAAGGTGCAACTGATTGGTCTTGATAAAGGAATTCAGAACGCAATAAACCAACCGCTTCGCCTCCCATTTCAACTAATTTTTGGGCATCACTGACTTTAGCGATATTGCCGGCAATTTCAAATCGCACTCCATCTAAGGTAACGGCTGTCTCATCTTTGTGCGCGAAAGCCAAGGCTTTCTGCTGCTCAGCGGCATTTTTAATCACATCAAGTTGCGCAATTTCAGCTTCAGTTGGCGACAATAATAGATAACCTTTTGCTGTATCGAGTAACACCTCAGTACCGTGCAAGGTCATGATCTTAGCTTCAACACCAGCCATAGCAGCAATACCCATTGCTCTAGCTAAAATAGCACTGTGGCTCGATGCCCCTCCTAAAGTGGTGCAAATGCCTTTAACGAATGCGGGGTTTAGTTTGGCAGTATCTGAAGGGGTTAAATCTTTAGCGACTAAAATAGTATTTTCGGGGAGTTCAGCCGGAATAGTATCTTGAGACAATCCTGCCATAATGCGTGAAACCCGATTGCCAACGTCGATAAGGTCTGTGGCACGTCCTGCGAGTAATGGGTTTTCCATTCCAGCAAGTTTGTCCGCTTGGCGACAAATACTCTTACTCCAAGCATAAGGGGCCGACTTACCTTGCTGTAATTCAATAATACAGTCATCGTACAAATCAGGATCTGACATTAGCTCTTGGTGGGCTACAAAAATATCGGCTTTTTGCCCCATATCCTTGTTATGCAGCTCTTCAACCAGTTCGACTAAGGTTTGATTAGCCACCTTCATTGCATCGTCTAAAGTTTGCTGTTCAACCTGTGCATCGTCGGCAAAAGTGTCAAACTTAGGCACTTCAGCTTTAATCACGTATAAACGCCCTTTAACTTGACCGGGAGATGCCTCCACACCAATCAGCTGACGTGGATCTTGGCTCGTTTGTAGTAGTAGTGATGGTTCGGAAAAAGGATCGAAGTCGCTTTTAACGTTCTTAGTCACAAGTGAAGCATCGGCGCCCTCTTCACCTAAACCAGTGCTTATCGCCTCAGATAATGCTGCTATTGCCGCTTGCTGATCTTTACCTTTAGCGAGAATAACAATCTGCTCACCAAAAGCGATGTCTAACCCCATAAGACCAACCACACTTCGAGCATTTGCTTGCTTGCCTGCTTTATCAATCATCACGTCACAGTCAAATGCTTTAATCGCAGTGACAATGGCAGCAGCAGGCCGAGCATGAATACCGGTTGGATTAATAACCACTATTGGCGCAGAACTAACCATGTCATCTGACTTTGTTACAGCACGAGCTGCCGCTGATACCTCTGCACTAAATAACAGATCGCCCGCGTTGACAAATTGTTCAGTCGTTGGTGTTAATGTAATAATTCTGGTCATATCCGTGAGCAGTATGACGGTACGCAAACTTTTTACACCGCAACCCACTTTATCTAAATCCAGCTCAATCAGTGGCGTTTTAGCTTTTACAGCATCACCCACTTTCACTAATTCCTTAAATCCTTCGCCTTTCAATTTAACGGTATCGACACCTATATGAAGCAGAATTTCGATGCCAGTCGCCGTTAATAAAGTCACGGCATGCTTAGAAGGATGTATTTGAGTAACGGTGGCGTCACATGGGGCGTGAAGAATGTTTTCTGTAGGGTCTATCGCTAATCCATCACCCACCATCTTTTGAGAAAATGCGGCATCAGGAACCTGACTCAGTGGACAGCACACCCCCGTAAAAGGGGCCAGCAAATGAATTGTGGTTGAAGTTTTTTTATTCATTGGAACTCCGAATTAAACACTTAACTGAATAATATTAATGTTTTTTGTTTTTTGCAGTGAAAATAGTAAAAATGAAAAGCTGCTGCTTACATGATTACCCACTACTCCCTTATCAATCTGACTATTAGCACAACTAAATGAACGTTTTTAAGGAGACCAACGATTGCCACTCCTTAATGTGTAGGGACGACGATATTCTTTAGGTAAATATCACGGATAATCGCAGTGAATACCTTAGTGATCTGGCACTAATTTACCAAAGGTAAGATGTGATGTCCCAACCAGATCTCCAAGATATGATATTGGTAACAAAATTACTTAATTGTTACCAATATCCCAAAATGTTAACAACCCCCAGCGCAGATTGAAAACGTTACCTCTGTATTTAGCCTTGCGTTTATTCATCTATAATCGAATCTAAAACATCTACAATAACGGTTACTTATATTAGCGTTAATTTAAGCTGTTTTAGAGTGCATGTTGTATTTCAGCTTTAGTTAAAATGCAATATCACCTTTGAGAGTGACTACCCAAGCATCATTATTCTCACTGATACCACCTGGATTATGTATGTACTGAATTTCAGGACGAATAGCAGAATACTTAGTCACTTGAAATTTGTAATAGCTAGCAATGACCGTCTCTGTTTCCTGGATAGGCATATAAAGTGCGTGATTGTCATTATAAAGCTGAGCGCTATCAGCTATGCTATCGTTCACATGTAGGTATTTAGCGGCTAAGCCCCATTTATCTGTCGGACGAGCAGCAAATGGACCTTGATAATTCACCCCCAATGCCAATGATTTATCCACAGTAGTGATATCTTGATCGTTCAACGTCCCCATAAGGAACACACTAAGACCGCGGGCAGAATCACCATCTACAGAAGTAACCTGTTGCTCTGCGACAAAATAAGCGCCATCTTTACTGTCATGTTGACGTGCTTTGCCACCATCAATAATCAAGGGATTACCATCTTGATTGTAGTAAAGATCTTCACCTCCAACGGTATCATGCCAATAACCCAGTTTATAAGTACCTGGTAAGTCATTGAGGTTGGGCATCCAAGCAAGTTCTACAGGAATCGTCATTCCCAAAGTGCCATGAGGTCTGCCTAAATTAATATTTTGACTATTTTTAAGCCAGCTTGGGTTCATTTGGTAAACCCCGGTCTTTACATACCATACTGGCGCTAGCTGATACTTGACGACACCCGCCCATTGGCTTATAGGCCAGTTGTAAACCGTGGAATTAAAATTACCGAATTGGGATCCACAGAATCCAAGATAGGCAAATTCACATTGGAAAGCACCAAATTCAGCGCCAACATTCATACGGCCTAACTTAATATTGAGGTCGTCACTAAGTAGTTTTTGCTCATAATAAAACTCAGAAATACGGGTCACTCTGCCGCGGCCAAACACTTCTATAGATTGCATTAACTGGCCGATTTCAGCTTTATCATTAATATTCTGGCTCTGCCCACCTCTATTGGTCAGTGCAAAATGGAAGTTGGCATCGGATAAGTCTAATAATTTTTCGAGGTCGAAGTTAACACCAAGAACGGTTTGATCGGCATAACTAGTGGCATGATGTTGGCCACCTGTTAAGTTACCTCCGGTTTCGAAGGTATAACCTAAGCTAACGTCGATACCGGCATTATGCATCTGGCTACGAATACCACCAATATCACCGAACAAATAGTTATCCGCAGAGAAATTGTCGGCTTGTACTGAACTACTGCAAATAAGTAACAGTACTGAGGCTGTTATGAGAGAATTTATACTTTTCATTGAATACTTCTTTTAGTCAATAGGAAAGCGCAATGCATCGTCAAAAATAAATGCACTATTTGATGTAGCAAAATTGTTATTTTTTTTCAAAAAATAGTAATTACAAAACGAGAATACAGTAATTAATTTACATACCAATCTGAATGTGTTGATTATGAGCGCGTGATCTCATGTTGAAAATTGCCACTGTTCTTTCAGACACTCTTGAATTTAGTTGGCTTTTAGTTTGCATAACAAACAATGTTTCTAACGCAATATAGATTCTAGTGGGAGCGCATAGATGAACAGGATTGCCAACGGATACGTTGGCAGAAAAACTCACTTGGAAGGAGTTACAGGTGCTAGTGAGGCTATATATACCCGTGAGATGGAGTGATGGAGAGTTTGCGGTTATGAGTACCACTTACAAAGAATAAAACGCAACCTTACATCTGAGGCCATATCATCATGCCAAATATGTGGGTTTTATTGCTCTTATTGCGGACGATATTGATTGACTGATTAACCTGGGCAGTTAACTCACCAACAATTGTGTCGCTTCTACCATAATAATGCATAATGACAACAGTAAAATCAAACACTTATTATATTTTATAAACATAACCTTACATAAAATTAAAGCATAAACCCGCATAAAACTAAAACCATCAATTAGTATCATCCGGCGTATAGTTTTATTACAACATATTAATAGATCATTTTAAGTGTTGGCTTTAATCTAGCAAAGTAAGTATAGCAAGCTTTCTGGAAGTTAATACACACTGTTAATAAGTGTGGCTTAACTCATTTCTGGACATTTCCGAGTTAAAGCCTTAACTCTAACTCCTCAGTTTCGGATAAAAAATTCTATGGTTAACGCCTTTAGCAGCGGCACGAAAAACTGCTAGGCTTTTTGTGTCCGTTGCCTAAACTTGTTAAGTGTTTATCAAAACTAAAATTATATGGCTGCATCTCTCTGTTTCTTTATATTGAGGAGTTCGTGCTTTGAGTTCTTAAAACCGATAGCACCAAAGCACAACCCTTTTATTTCTTCTTTGAGTGCATAGCAAACTTTGGATTTTTTCTCAAACTCTTTAAGTATATATTCTTTTCCTTTTTGGCTTTTAGCAAAAAATATGGACTGCATGTCGCCATTGCATACATAGCCAAACTTAACGAGAGTTTTATTTACATACATAAAAGACTCACCTTGCTTAGGTTTGCTCTTTAGGTCGCAGTTTGAATTAACTGTAAGCAATGATATTTCAGGAGAATTTCCATCATTAATACTCAGAATTGCTTTTGAACCACCATTTTGGCTATAAAATACTGGATTGTTAGAAGGTAATTTCTTCCAGTCTAATGCCGCAGTAGTTTTTTGGGTTTTTGGATATTTTGGATATTTTGGATATTTTGGATATTTTGGATATTTTGGATATTTTGGATATTTTGGATATTTTGCCAAAATTGCATTTTTATTTGAATGTACCATATCAATAACAGAGGCTAAGACAGTGCAGTCGAATGGCTTTAGCTCTGTAGATTTTTTAGATAGATTATTTTCATGCTTGTCGTCTAGTCCTTCGCTGCCCAGAAAGGCAACTACTTTTCTTTGAGTGGCATTGGAGTCCCAGCAATTCTTATCTAAGCCATTATCATAAGCCGCCTTTATATATGCAGCAGCATCAGAATAGCTATTAATGCTCACATTCAGCTCATTAGCCCTAGCATAATGAGTAGATAAACTGATTAGAAATAGAATTAATAATATTCTGATCATGATGAATACTCTTTTTTACACTTAACGTCTTAGTATTTATGCGCTGCGCGTTTACCTCATTAGACCAGTGAAAGCGCGCACAGTTAACTACCTGTATTCCAAAGAAATTATCAGCTTTCTATCAAATACACCATCCTGAAAAACGCGCATGCGCGTTTTTCAAACCTATTAACTAATTTGGCAAAGATATATCCCAATGATTTTAATAGACTTTATTAATTTAAGGCTGGAAAAACACGCAAACGAATAAGCTTGGAAACACTCAAAACCCATTCGTTTTTAATACGACTGTATGCCTATCCAGTTTTGAACAATCAAATAATCAGATAAAGCGCTAAGAGCAGGGTTTATATATGAGATTTTGTAGGGCAACTCATTCGTCAGTTCGCGATTGTTTAAAGGTGTTATAACAAGCTTTGGGGCAGATATGTGTTAGCAAAGCTAACTTGAAAATGGACATTTACGAGTTTCACTAATCTAGGCACGGTGTTTTTTAGGATTAGCTTTAGTGCGACAATATGTACTACTTACTGACAAATAAATGGCCAGTTTTGCTAATCCACTATATTATGACCACTGGTATTAATCTCTTAGTTTGTGACCAAAATAACTATGCCACGACAATTTGTGATGGCTTAAACCGATCTCTGATTATTTACATATTTTTGGAATCAATAATTAGTTGGATAAATGACTATGATATGTAAACTTTTCTAGAGAATATCTCAATTTAAGCCGAGTTAAATATACAACTTAAAACGTGATGTTATAGATATTTTGGGATCTTTTAAGCATTTATAGCTGGTCATGCAAGCAAATGCATAGTGTTTTAAGTTTGGTTCACTTAAACTAGATGTATTCAACTTTTGTTAACGAGTAATTAAGTCAAAAATGTACAGCAATAGAGTTAAAAGGTGCGCTAAGGCCTAATGTCTAGTTTCTCGCGTTATTTACGAGTATTTATAACCTCTGCAGCGATGTTAGGGCGGATGGGGCTGATCATTATTTTAACGCTACAATCTGTTGCAGTTATGGCTGATGACTGTGGTTTTGCGCATAATGATTGCGATACTGATGTGATGCATTCTGTTCTGCAAACCGCTGAGCTTGACAACAATGTTGAGAAATGTAATGAGTCCAATACGGAAAGTCATGTAGAAGATAATTGCACTGAATGCGGTAATAACTGCTGTTCTTGTTGTTTGACCTTAATGCATCCGGTTGCGCTTATGCAAACCGTTACCGCAAGTCCTAAGTCTTTTGTGTTTAGCTTTAACTCAACCTCAGTTGAAGCCCCCTATTTTGCTTTTCTACGCCCTCCCAAAGCCTTAATCGTTTAATCAAAATTTTATTCCGTTAGCGAGTTTTTAAAGCTTGCTCAAGATCTGTTGCTCCTTTGAAGGTTTAGTAATCAACAGGTCTGGTATTTTGTATTAAATCGAGGCTTATTGTCTGATGTTTTATAATACGTATTGCACGAAGGCTGCCACTAAAATCGGCATGCTTTGTGTTTGGCGAGGTCTTTATTGCACCTTGTTACTTGTCACTTTGTTAGCGGCAGGCTCACTTGCTGCTGCGCCTACAGAACAATCTAATACCTTGTCATTAACCATGGTTATTGAGCGTGTACAGCAGCAACATCCTTCACTTAAAGTGTTTAAGTTTAGGCAACAAGCGCTCGACGGTGTAGCGCAAACTCAGGCGCTTACTCCTGGTTATGAAATTGGCTTTGATGCCGACAATATTGTCGGTTCGGGTGAATTTCAAGGGACCGATAGCGCAGAGTTTAGCGTGTCTTTATCGTCTGTTATTGAGTTAGGTGACAAACTTGATGCCCGCAGCACAGTGGTTAACGAGCAGCGTGCCTATCTAGAGGCTGAGCGTAAAATCGCAGCGCTGAATTTATTGGCTGAAACCACACGTCGCTATATTGATGTGCTAGCTACGCAATCACAATTACAACTGGCGATTGATTCATTATCGCTGGCCGAGCAAACCCTTAACGTTGTCACTACACGCGCCCAAGCGGGCATCACGCCTGACGCTGAAGTTAAGCGTGCCCAAGCTGCGGTGTTTAATGCCAAATTAGTTGCAGAAAACCAATTGCATCAACTTGATTATGCCAAGTTGGCGTTAAGTATGATGTGGGGCGAATCTCAGGTCAGCTTTGGTACGCTTGCTGGTAGTTTATTTGAGTTTACCGACGATGTAGCCTTAGCGCCGTTATATGAAAAGGTAAAATACAGTCCTGCAATTGCAGCCTACCTAACACAAGCTCAGTTGAAAGAAGCTGAACTGCGTTTTGCTAAAACCCAGTCGGGCACAGACATCAAGTGGTCAGTAGGAGTTAAACAGCTGCAACAAACCAATGATATAGCATTAATCGCAGGCTTTAGTATGCCGCTGTTTAGTGGTGAGCGTAATCGTGGTGCGATATTGTCAGCTCAAGCTGAAAAAGAGGCGGTATTTGCCAACCGAGAGGTTGCTTTGCTCGAGCTTTATAGACAACTATATCGCGCTTATGCCAGTCGTAAACAAGCAATATTAACCGTTAATCGCTTACAAGCCAGTATCATTCCGACTTTAACCTCAGCCCTTGAAGATACCGAAAAATCCTATGAGCAAGGATTATACAGCTACCTTGATTATCTTACGGCTAGAGAAGAATTGCTATTTGCTCGCCGGGCATTGATTGATGCGGCAGCCTCTGCGTTGCGTTACGGCGTGGATATAGAGCAGCTAATTGCTGAGCCTTTACCCGCTTCTCAACATACCTTTTTTAATGATTTTTCCAAGACTGCTGAAGTATCAAAAACAGCTACAGGACACGCAAAATGAATTTTGCCTTATTAAATAAATTCTCTTTGGCTCACGTTGCGGTAGTTGCTGCTGCATTAATGGTTAGTGGTGCAGTGAGCGCGTCATCAGAACATACGGTTCAAGATAAGCAACATGTAGAGCACGATGCTCACTCAGATAAGCCTGAAAATGAACATGCAGATGAACATGGCGATGAGCACGGCAATGAAGAATATGAAGAGGGACAAGTGCACATTAGCGCCGAACAGATCCTAGCATCGGGGATTACTACCCAATTAGCTCAAGCGGGCGATATTAAGCAAATGCTGATGCTATATGGCCGAGCTGTGTTGCCAGAGTCAGCGACGAGTCAGGTTAAAGCGCGCTTTGCAGGGCTTATTACTGCAATGAATGTCGAGGTTGGTGAGCGCGTTACGGCTGGGCAAGTGATTGCTGAAGTCGAGTCAAACTCAAGCTTAAAACGCTATTTAATCACAGCGCCTATCTCGGGTGTGGTTGAGAGTCGCAGTGCCAATGTGGGTGAGTTAGCAACCGATAATGTGCTGCTGAGTATTATTGATGATAGCCAGTTATGGGCACAGTATCAGGTGTTTGCTGGCCAATTAAGTCAAGTCCGCGCTGGGCAGGCGTTAACTATTGCCGCAGAGCAAAACCAAGTGGCATCAACCATCCAATATCTGCTTAGCGCACCTACTGCACAAACCTACAAATTGGCACGTGCACCGCTTGATAACACCAAAGGTCTGTGGGCCGTGGGTAAGTTATTGTCTGGCAATGTCACTCTTAGTACAGAAGCGGTCGCCTTGGTTATTAATAATCGTGCCGTGCAGATAATGGAAGGTGAGCAAGTCATTTTCATTCGTAACCAAGAGGGCTTTGAAAAGCGGGTTATTGAATTAGGCCAAAGCGATAGCCAAATGAGCCAAGTGTTTTCGGGGCTTGACGTCGGTGAGGAATACGCCATTAATAACAGCTTTGTACTAAAAGGCGACCTTGAGAAATCAAGCGCTGGACATGGGCACTAAAGGAGACACAAATGATTGAATCAGTTTTGCGTCTTGCCATAAATAGACGCTGGATGATGATGTTCCTCGCCATGCTGTTAGTTGCAGTAGGGCTCTGGAGTTATCAAAAATTACCGATTGATGCCGTGCCTGATATTACCAATGTGCAGGTGCAAATTAGCACGCGCGCCGAGGGATATTCGCCGTTAGAAACAGAACAGAGAATTACCTACCCAATTGAAAATGCACTAATGGGGATCCCGCATCTTTCTTACACTCGATCGCTGTCGCGTTATGGTTTGTCGCAGGTAACAGTGGTGTTTGATGAAGGCACCGATCTATATGTTGCCCGCAATCTTATCAGTGAACGCTTAAACGGTATTGAAGGTAAGTTACCAGCAGAGATTGAGCCCGAAATGGGGCCGATATCAACTGGGCTTGGTGAAATCTTCATGTACACCATCGAAGCATTGCCTGATGCTAAACAGGCTAATGGCAGTGATTACGATACAACCGTACTGAGGGAGATCCAAGATTGGATAATTAAGCCACAGTTAGCGCAGGTTGTTGGTGTTACAGAAATTAATACTATCGGCGGTTTTGATAAGGAATACCACATCACGCCAATACCGACGAGAATGCTGGCTTACGGTATTTCATTTGCTGATATTAAATATGCGCTGCAAAACAGCAATAGTAACCGCGGCGCCGGCTATATCGAACGTGATGGTCAGCAATTAACAGTGCGCTCAGCTGCGCAGTTAAAGACCATTAGCGACATTGAGCAAGTTGTGGTTAAGCATATTGATAACGCGCCAGTCTTTATTGCTGATGTGGCCGAGGTTGGCATTGGTAAAGCGCTGCGTACAGGTGCGGCTACCCGTGATGGCAAAGAAACTGTATTAGGCAGCGCCATGATGCTGGTGGGCGAAAACTCGCGTCAAGTATCACTCGCCGTTGCCGCTAAGCTTGAAGATATCAAAGCCTCTTTGCCATCGGGGATTAAAGTTGAGGCGGTGTATGACCGCACCACCTTGGTCGATAAAGCCGTTTACACCGTGCAGAAAAACCTAGTCGAAGGTGCGCTATTAGTGATTTTGGTGCTGTTTATATTGCTGGGTAATGCCAGAGCGGCATTGATTACCGCAGCGGTGATCCCACTGGCGATGTTGGCGACCATGACGGGCATGGTGCAAGCAGGTGTATCGGCTAACTTGATGAGCTTAGGCGCATTAGATTTTGGCCTGATAGTCGATGGCGCAGTGATTATTGTGGAAAACGCCATTCGTCGCTTAGGTCAGGCGCAGGTAAAGAATGGTGGCCATGTGCTGCCACGTAAACAACGTTTGCAGCTGGTGTTTGAAGCTACCAATGAGGTGATCCGCCCAAGCTTATTTGGCGTGTTGATTATTACTGTCGTGTACATTCCGCTGTTTAGCTTAACGGGTGTCGAAGGCAAGATGTTCCACCCAATGGCGGCGACGGTTGTGATGGCGCTATTGGCGGCATTAGTGCTGTCGTTTACCCTGGTTCCTGCTGCGGTTGCCCTATTTATGACAGGTAAAATTAGCGAAAAAGAGAGCCGTGTTATTACTGCGACTAAGTCGCTGTATAAGCCGTTACTGATTGGTGCGATGAAACTGCGTTGGTTGGTGTTAAGCGCCGCAGTGGCATTGGTTGGCTTCTCTATCTGGCTAGCAACGACCTTAGGCTCTGAGTTTATCCCGCAGCTCAATGAAGAAGATATCTTGTTGCAAGCTATCCGTATTCCGGGCACAGGACTTGAACAATCAGTTGATATGCAAATTTTGCTAGAAGAGCGCATCAAACACTTCCCGCAGGTGTTGAATGTGTTTTCTAAGATTGGTACCCCAGAGGTGGCGAATGATCCAATGCCGCCAAATATCGCCGACACCTTTATTATGCTTAAGCCCCGCAGTGAGTGGCCTAATCCTAAAATGAACCATGACGCGTTAGCGGCCGATATTGTGGCAGCTGTTGCAGGTCAGCCGGGCAATAACTTTGAGTTAACTCAGCCAATTGAGATGCGATTTAATGAGTTGATCTCAGGTTTGCGAGCAGACTTAGGCATAAAAGTGGTGGGTGATGACCTACAGCAATTACTGACTTCTGCTAATGCTATTCGCGAAGTGTTAGAGCAAATAGATGGCGCTGCCGACTTACAAGTCGAGCAGGTAACAGGCCTGCCTATGTTATCGATTCAGCCAGATCGTCTCGCGTTGGCGCATTATGGTTTAACGGTTAATGAACTGCAAGACTTTGTCGCGACGGCAATCGGTGGTGAAGAGGCCGGACTTATTTTTGAGGGTGATCGTCGCTTTAAAATGGTAGTGCGTTTGCCCGAACAGATTCGTCTGGATATTGAGCACTTGCATCAACTGCCCATCGTCTTGTCATCAGGTGAATTCGTACCCTTGTCTGAAGTCACTAAGTTAGCGATTGCGCCGTCACCAAATCAAATTGGACGAGAGAACGGTAAGCGCCGTATTGTTGTCACGGCCAATGTGCGTGGCCGCGACTTAGGCTCGTTTGTTAGTGAAGCCAAGCAGCAAATTAGTCAGAAGGTCCATATTCCTGCGGGTTACTGGCTAGAGTATGGTGGCACCTTTGAGCAGCTTGAGTCAGCAAGTCAGCGTTTATCTATTGTGGTGCCGCTAACGTTGGCGCTGATTTTAGGGTTGCTGGTGATGGCTTTTAGCTCGGTGAAAGATGCGCTGATTATTTTTACCGGTATTCCCTTAGCCCTAACTGGCGGGGTGATTTCACTGTGGCTACGGGATATGCCGTTATCTATCTCTGCAGGGGTAGGTTTTATAGCACTTTCTGGCGTCGCTGTACTTAATGGCTTAGTGTTGCTGAGCTTTATTCGCCAACTGTATCAAGAAAAAGGCGAGCTTGTGTCTGCGATTATTGATGGCGCGCTCACTCGACTGCGGCCAGTATTGATGACGGCACTGGTGGCTGGTCTTGGCTTTGTACCTATGGCGCTGAATATAGGCACTGGTGCTGAAGTGCAGCGCCCAATTGCAACGGTAGTGATTGGCGGGATTATCTCATCAACGATACTGACGCTGTTTGTACTGCCTGTCTTGTATGTTATGGCGCATCGGCGCAGTGAAAAAGCAAGCGACTTAAGAGGCCCGCGCGAGCTAATTAGTTGAGCTTTATTGCCATAAAAAATCTGCCTTCTGCAGAAGGCTTTGATTGAGCCCCCTTTAAAGGGGGCATTGTTTAATTCAACTATAAATGAGCTTGTTCTTACTGCTCTATCTAGTCCTGTAAAATAAACACTTCACCCAGATTGCTAGTGATACCAATGCGTTATGAAAAAATATTGGTATCGACCTGTTTTAGAGTCGTCTCCCAAAACAGTCCCGTCAGGCAACGTAGAAGACGATATAGCTATATTTTCTAGCCCAAATGGGCAATCGAATATCGTAATTATGGTAGTGGTCATTAGAGTGGGATTTCCAAAACCTAGTTCTCACTCTCGCTAAGAGCTCATGAAACTTTCTATCATAGACATTGGATTTATGTAAGCTTACTAGCGATGACTATGTAACCCTTGCATAAATATGTGACAGAAACAGTGCACAGATTCAAGTCCTGCTCAATAGTTCAAGTATTGCAAAGTAGCCATACTTAAATCAGGGCAAGCATCGGTGCCAACACGTTTTGGGGCAAAAACGAGTTGGTTTTTGATTTAAAAATGTACAAATTCAACTTTAAACTTGAGGGCGTTGAAGAAAATAGCGTGAAGCTCACATGGATGTGAGCTTAGCTTTCGCGGTACAGGATGTACCATCGGAAGCGTTAGCATTTTCGAATAAGTCCGAAGAACACTAAATGAAGTTAAAAGCTAGATCAATCCCCATGGCGACCTTTTCGCTGTTCAGAAAATGTTGCGGGGCGGCTGGGAGTTCCAAGAGGGAATAGCCGTTGATTTCCTCTTGGTCTGGTGTGGGTGAAGCGCCACGACGTTAGTGGCCGCAGGCCATATCTTAAAAACACTTCGGGGCATAAATGATTTGGATACCTAGCTTGCAATTGGTGTGATTCAACTCTGAACTTGAGGCCGTTGAAGACTCTTTTCAACAGAATGCGTTAGCCTGACAGGCTTTTCACGCACATCTGACCTATATGGATATTGGTAATGTCATTATGATGTCGGGAACATCATTGACCATGTGCTTCAACGCATCCTACCTATCAGAGTCAGGCTAGCTTCCGCGGTACAGATTGTTCATTGGCATCTCACCCATATGGATATGGGAAATATCATTATGATGTAAGGAACAGCGTTGACCATGCCGCCACAACGTTAGTGGCCGTAGGCCATAGCGTTAAACAACCCAAGGACTCGGTTAACACGATGACCGAATAAACGCTAAGCGGCAATCTATCGGCAACAAAAAGCTCACAAGGTGTTAAATCAAACTCTAAACAGCCCTTTTTTGGATTTAATCATTGTTTTCTCACCTGAATGAGCATTAGATATACAGAGGTTGTATTTGAAGGAAGAAATCATTGAATGAAAAATATTATTTGCGACATTGATGGTGTATTACTGCACGACAACAAGCTCATTCCCGGAAGTGACAAGTTTATTCACCGTGTGCTTGAACAAGGCAACCCGCTGGTCATCCTCACCAATTATCCGGTGCAAACCGGCAAAGACTTACAAAACCGTCTCGGCGCGGCAGGCATTAATGTGCCAGAAAGCTGTTTTTACACTTCAGCTATGGCCACTGCCGACTTTCTTAAACACCAAACCGGCAATAAAGCCTTTGTGATTGGCGAAGGTGCACTTACCCATGAGTTGTACAACGCAGGTTTCACCATAACCGATATTAACCCAGATTTTGTTATTGTCGGTGAAACCCGCGCTTACAACTGGGACATGATCCATAAAGCATCTCGCTTTGTTGCTGGCGGCGCACGCTTTATTGCCACCAATCCAGATACTCATGGCGCAGACTTTAGCCCTGCATGTGGCGCGTTATGCGCAGCGATTGAACGTATCACAGGTAAAATGCCATTTTATGTGGGTAAACCAAGCTCGTGGATTATTCGCTCAGCCTTGAATCATATTCAGGGGCACTCTGAAAACACCGTAATTATTGGCGACAACATGCAAACCGATATTCTCGCAGGCTTTCAAGCAGGACTTGAAACCATTTTGGTCACCAGTGGCGTGAGCCAAATGATTGATATTGACAAAGAACCTTTTAGACCTAATCACGTGTTTGCATGCGCCGCTGATATTGATGTCGTTTAATCGATATCTTTACTCAGTGACAGTTTGATTGTCTCGCCATTAAATTAATGCTCGATACTGATACGCGAGACACTATTTTATCGCAAGGTAAACCCTTTAATATAGAATAGTACTCATATGATTGCGGGAGTAAAACGTCCAATATCGCTTAAGCACTATTGATTCACGTCAACAAGATCAAATAGTTAATAAGATGAGTGTCAACGACACAATTTACATTAGGTAACACAATTCCAAGCCAGCAACCTTGTTTTCAAGCACTGGCTTGCCTCATTATGCTCGTCTGAAATAACAAATAATAATAACAGGACATAGCATGAAACGATTGTTGCCTTTTTGCGCCATTGCCTTGCTGACAGCATGCAATAGTGACGATGCTAAACACGCTTCGACCGAACAAATTGCCCCAGCTAAAGTCACTGCTGTGACGTTTAATGAACAACGCTTTAGAACCGACATTGAAACATTATCGTCTGATAAGTTTGAAGGTCGGGCGCCCACCACCCAAGGTGAAAAACTTACCCTAGAATATTTATCTGCCGCATTCACTCAAATGGGGCTTAAAGGCGCCTATAACGGCAGTTTTCTGCAACCAGTTCCAATGGTGAGCTACACCGCCAGCGAGCAACAACGAATTAATTTAGCTGGCATGGACATGCAGTATCGCCAAGATATTGTGCTAGGCAGTCGTCATGATAACCACCAAGTCAGTATTAAAGATGCGCCATTAGTGTTCGTCGGTTACGGTATTAATGCACCAGAATACGGCTGGAATGATTACCAAGACCTCGACATGAAAGGCAAAATTGCCATCATTTTAGTTAATGATCCAGGCTTTGCTCATCCTCAAGGGGCGAAGTTTAATGGTAAGGCGATGACTTACTATGGCCGTTGGACTTATAAGTTTGAAGAAGCCAGTCGCCAAGGAGCATTGGGCGCTATCATCATCCATGATACTGAACCCGCTTCCTATCCCTGGTCGGTAGTCGAAAATAGCTGGATTGGAGCTCAACAAGACTTAGTCCTTAGCCAAGCAGAACAAGATCAACGGGTTCAAGTTGAAGGATGGTTAACCCTAGACACTGCAACTGCCTTGTTTGACAAAGCCGGTCTATCATTAACATCGTTAATGGATCGCGCGGCCAACAGTTCACTCAATGTCAATTTAGCCCAAACTGCCAGCATTGAATTTGCTAACAAAACAGAGTATGCCGACAGTTATAATGTGGTTGCAACATTAGCCGGCAGCACGGCAGCCGAAGAACAGATTTTATTCACGGCCCACTGGGATCATCTCGGTAAAGATGACACCAAAGACGGTGACCAAATTTATAATGGCGCATTAGATAATGCCTCAGGCACTGCGGGCATTTTAGAAATTGCCCGCCAGTTTGCGCAGCAAGCCGAACAAGGTCAAGGCTTAGCCCGCTCATTAACCTTTATTGCCACTACGGGTGAAGAACAAGGCTTATTAGGCTCACGTTACTATGCTGCTAACCCTATTTATCCCATTGATAAAACGGTCGCTGTTTTTAACCTAGACAGCACCAATGTGTATGGCAAAACCAAAGACTACACCATAGTTGGCAAAGGTCAGTCTGAGTTAGAAAACTATTTAGACCGCGCTGCAGCTAAACAAAATCGGATTAGCAAGGGCGAACTTAACCCCGCATCAGGCGGTTTTTTCCGTTCAGACCACTTCAGTTTTGCCAAATTAGGTGTACCGGCAGTATTTGCCGGTGGAGGTAACGAACCGCTTGATGAAGCAACAGCACAATACAAAACCGCAATGCTGGTGAAAATGAAAGGCTGCTATCATAACGTCTGCGACGATTACCGTCCTGAATGGGACTTATCCGGATCATTACAAGATTTAGGCGTGTATTACCAAGCCGCAGCTGAGCTAGGTAATAATCAAGATTGGCCAGGATACTTTGCCGGGTCTGAATTTAATCAATTACGTCCTGCAGATTAATACAACACCACCCTATTCCGCCCCCCCAAACAAGGATTGGCCCATCATGTATTTGATGGGCTTTTTTATTGGTATTTGGTGCTATTAGCATTTATGTCATTAGTCTTTGAGTTAATCCTCTGGATAAACGGTACTCACACTTTACTAAATTCATTTAGCGCTTCGATGGCTAAAGCCGCCTTTTCTGTTTGCACAAAAATATGGTCATGATAATACGCGGCAATAACATTAGCGCTAATGCCTTTTTCGGTGAGTTTATTGGCCACTGCAGCCGTTAAACCGACGGCATCAAGGCTAGAGTGTACCGTTAAGGTAATGCCTTTAAATACTGATTCAAATGACAAACCGCCCTCAATAGCAGCCGCTTTGGTTAATACTAATGTCAGCCCTTCAGATTCGCGAAACGTCGCCAGTGGCGATAAAGTTTGGTAATCACCATATTGCCCCTGCACTGAGCAAAAAACATATTCGTCATCTAATAATACCGGTGACATCGATGCGAGTAGTGCCGTTAAATTTGTTTCACCAAGCATACTTTTTCCTTAAATAATTTCCGTTATAAGGCGATTTTATGAATCAAGGTATTCTTTTGCAAATAAAAAGGGGCTGCCTGACTAAAATGTCGCCTAACTTAAATGCAGCTTATGCCACCCAGCCACAACATAAGTGACCAAGGTAACCCTATCCAGTCTTAATATACTTAACAAGTTAAGCCTTGCTTGGTTGGCTATCACCGAGTGAACGGGAGCCCCAATATCGCGCATAAATAATCCTATTAAGCTTGGATATGGCTAACCAACAGCACAAAAACGACTATTCAACCTTCTTTTTGCTCAAATAACGATCAGGCGCACTGCCTTAGTGCAATTATCGTTTTAGTTGTATTTGATTATGGAATATCAAAATAAATCATCATAATCGCAGTAAAAATAAAGATATCTCATAAAAATAGAAGTTATTATTAGTAATGTTTAAATAAAAAGATATTTCGAAGAGAAAAAATCATTAAAACAACCAATTTTATGATGTTATCTTAAAAAACAAACTTGGCAGTTAACCAAAATGCTGGCAAAGTAGTGGTAGAAAAAGATTAGCCAACGCTGCTGGAGCCGTACTATGTGTTCAATATTTTCGATTTTAGATATCAAAACTGATGCAAGCCAACTTCGTCATGTGGCCTTAGAAATGTCAAAATTACTGCGTCACCGCGGTCCAGATTGGTCTGGTATTTATGCTGATGAACATGCCATTTTAGCTCATGAACGTTTATCCATTGTTGACGTTGACCATGGAGCGCAACCGCTTATCAGCACTGATGGCAACTTAGTATTAGCCGTAAACGGTGAAATTTATAACCACAAGCAATTAAAAGCTCAGCTTGGTGACAAATACCAATATAAAACTAACTCAGATTGTGAAGTGATTTTGTCACTTTACCAAGAATACGGTTGTGACTTTTTAGACAAACTGAACGGCATCTTTGCATTTGTACTGTACGACAAAGCCAAAGGCACTTACTTAATCGGCCGCGATCATATGGGTATAATCCCACTTTACACTGGCTTCGATGCATCTGGTAACTTCTATGTTGCCTCTGAAATGAAAGCATTAATGCCGGTATGTAAAACCGTTGCTGAGTTTTACCCTGGACAGTATTTATATTCTGCCGACGGTAAACCAACCCAGTATTATCAACGTGATTGGCGCGATTTTGATGCGGTTAAAGACAACCCTGCAAGCATTGAAGAGTTGCGTGAAGCATTAGAAGCCGCAGTAAAACGCCAATTAATGTCAGATGTACCTTACGGGGTATTATTGTCTGGTGGGTTAGATTCATCAGTGATATCTGCCATTACCCAAACTTACGCCAAACATCGTATTGAAAACGACGGCGAAACAGGCGCATGGTGGCCACAACTGCATTCATTTGCCGTAGGGTTAGCGGAATCTCCAGACTTAGTTGCCGCACAAAAAGTGGCTGACGCCATTGGCACCATTCATCATCCTATTGTCTATACCTTCCAAGAAGGCTTAGATGCGATTAAAGAAGTGATTTATCATCTCGAAACTTACGATGTCACCACGATTCGAGCGGCAACGCCAATGTATTTAATGGCACGTAAAATTAAAGCCATGGGCATTAAAATGGTGCTGTCTGGCGAAGGTGCTGACGAGTTATTCGGTGGTTATCTGTATTTCCATAAAGCGCCTAACGCGCAAGCATTTCATGAAGAGTTAGTTCGTAAGCTAGATAAACTTCACTTATTTGACTGCTTGCGTGCCAACAAATCCATGGCGGCATGGGGACTTGAAGCTCGGGTGCCTTTCTTAGATAAAGAATTTATCGACGTAGCAATGCGTATTAATCCAGAAGCCAAAATGTCTAAAGATGGCCGCATCGAGAAGCACATTTTACGTCAGGCATTTGAGGATAAATTGCCAAAAGAAGTGGTATGGCGTCAAAAAGAACAGTTCAGTGATGGTGTAGGTTACTCTTGGATTGATGGTTTAAAAGCACACGCAGCAGAAAACGTCGGCGACGTGCAATATGCTAACGCAAAATTCCGTTTCCCATACAACACGCCAGAGTCAAAAGAAGCCTATTTTTACCGCAGCTTCTTTGAAGAGTTTTTCCCATTAGCCAGCGCAGCTGAAACAGTGCCCGGAGGAAAAACAGTGGCTTGTTCAACCCCTGAAGCACTATTGTGGGATGCAAGTTTGCAAGGCCTTAACGACCCATCGGGCCGCGCAGTTAAAAACGTTCACGCTAGCGCTTACTAATTTTTCCTCGATAGCTAAACACCACCCTATTGGGTGGTGTTTTTGTTTGCCTCCATCTTGTAAGATAATGACAACAGCGTCCAGAGGCATAATGCTTAGCGTATTAATTGAGCAACAATAAGGTTTCCCATGACAGATATCAGTATTTTCAATCTTGAAATGACCGACCCTAGTCAATTAAAGCCTAAAAATGATCCCAACGGATTAACCGTGGTTGAGGTAAAAATAAAACAATATCAATTTAATCGGTTTCTATATCAATTTGTCGGTGCGGGGTGGGAATGGACAGATAAACTGACCTTGACCGATAGCCAGTGGCAAGAATATAGCGAAGCGGACAATTTACATTTGTTTGTGGCCTATAAAGATGGCGCACCAGCGGGATACTTTGAATTACAGCAGCAAGATGATGCGACTGTAGAGATTATGTATTTTGGCTTAGGCGAACGCTTTATCGGTAAAGGATTTGGCGGCTATTTACTGACCCAAGCCATTGAGCAGGCTTGGTTGTTACCCAACACCCGCCGAGTTTGGGTACATACTTGCTCGTTAGATCACCCCTGCGCATTACAAAACTATCAAGCACGCGGATTCAGTTTATTTAGAACTGATACCGAACCAAGAATGAACCCAAACTCTGCGTAGCGAAAAAAAGGTCATTGATAACTGTCGTACTAACGGTTTTTACACGCGATACTGCGTTGTTGTAATATTTCAAGTAACGCGCTTTTTTGTTGCTCGTTCATTGAGTGCCAAGCCAGAATTTCGTCGAGCGAGCGATGACACCCTAAGCAGACATCCTGTGCATCTAAACAACATTGCCTCACGCAAGGTGAGGCAATTTGATTAACGTTACTCTGACCATACGCCATATTCATTACCATTGGTGTCAGAAAAATGAAAACGTCTACCCCCAGGAAAACTGAATACGGCTTTGGTTATCTGTCCACCAGCCTGAATAATTTTGGCTGCGGTCGCGCCTAAATCTTGGCTATAGAGCACAATTAACGGGCTGCCTTTAGCTAAGGTAAATTGACACTCAGCTCGATAAAAACCACCATCAATTCCGACCCGCAAAAAGCAGCTGTATTCAGGACCATAGTCTTGAAACTGCCAACCAAAAACCTGAGTAAAAAAGGCTTTGGTTGCAATGATGTCTTTCACGGGTATTTCTAAATAATTAATACTATGATGTTGACTCATGCTCACCTCTATTACTCAGGGCTAAAACTAAGAACTAATGCTAGGAACGGATGCTAGGTACAATCACTCAGTACTCATATTTAGTACTCATATTTAGTACTCATATCCAGTACTCATACGATAGCGCAATACTATGGCTTACGACATTAATATGATGAATGATACGATAGCTTGATTATAGTCTGTCGCCCTATTGTTGCACCAATGCCGCAACGGCACCAATAACACCGCCAAACACACCACCCCATACAACTAACCAACCTAAATGGGTTTTAATCATATCTTGGATGATTTGTTTAACTAATTCAGGCGTAAGTTCATTTAAACGCTGTTCGACAATATTGGCCACCTTCGCTTGCATATCAGCGATGATATTTGGCTTTTCAAGTTCATTGACTAAAATCGCATTAAACTCTTCACTTTGAGCCAGTTCAACTAAAGACAGTTTCATTTTTTCAATAAAAGGCTCTTTTAGTGGGATCAACGCCTCTGTGCCACCAAACATTGCTATCATGGCACCAAATGATGACTTTTCGATGGTCGACACCAATGCATCGAATGACGGCGCCAAATCAATTTGTTCAATCACAGGTGTTAAATCAATACTGCTGGCACTGCTGGTTGTCAAAAAGCGATCGATATTCTCTTGGGTAAAAAATTGCTTCATCATTAAATGTTTAATGCCCAATTTAAACTCTTCGAAACGCGATGGAACCACTCCAGAGCCATACAAACCGGGGACCTTTTCAAACAACATATGGATCGCCAACCAATTTGTTAACGCACCCGATAATGCAAATAATCCTATCGTCAGCACAATCTGTTGTTCTAACACATACCCGACCAGCATAAGAATGGCCGCAATAAGGTTGGTTAATACACTCTTATTCAATCTTTGTTCCTTAACATCTACGATGAAAAAATAATAAAAAACCTCAGCTATTTTACCAGAAAAATAACTGAGGTTTAAAATAACTAACGCTTATATTTTGATAGTTTGAGCTAGCAAGGTCAAACAGCCGTCAATCGAGTTCACATTGGTGATTTATGCTAAAAACTAACTGATTCCGACTCAACAATGCCCTCTATATCGTGGCGATTAATTAATAATACTCCGGTACTTTGTGCCAATGCTTGTGCTTTTTGATACATCTGACTGATAATATCTAGCTGCTGATCCTGTGGTGAGACAAACACATCCTCTAAATACCACACAGGCGCCAGTCGTAATGAAGAAAACGACGGATACAGTTGAATAAAACCCATCATTTTATCTTCTTTGAACGACACAAAAATCATCGAATCATTTTCAGCCAAGCGATGTTTTAAAAAAGCATGGCAGGCACGATAGTCTGAGGCTTGGTGTAATTGCTGCCGATATTGATCAAATAGCAGGCTCAACGGTTCTAAATCTATGCTCGAAGCAAGACGAATTTGCATTTGTCATCCTTGAAAATTGAGGTTAAATCCGCGAATGGATACTGCAGATATTATGCTAAATAAATGATGCCATCACGCCATAAGGGCCAAGGATAACATCCCGCTATAACGACTTAACACTCCTAGTTAAAGTCAGATACGAAAATAAGTTAACAATAAGATAAAATAAAACCTATTAATTACATAAACTTAAACATAAAGCTACCATCAATAAACCTAAATGTAAATTAATCAGTTTTGCGGCCAAAATAATGATTTGCAAAGATAGTTTTTTTGCTAAAATAGCTACCTGTTACCATTGTTTGTATCAAGACTACTCCATATGACCTCGTTTTTTGCTCAGTTGCGCTCAGCGGTTAAACCGCGCTCTCGTATTCAAAAATTAACCCTTTATGGATTAACCATTTACCTATTGTCTTGTGCTGTACTCGGTGGATTAATTCCGTATATTGCCAAACAACAAGCACCAGAGATATTAGCCGAGCAATTAGGTAGAGACGTTAGTCTACAAGACATTAGTATCAATCCTTTTACGCTAGAACTAACGGTATCGGGTTTGGTTATCAATGAAGCTAATAGTCAGCAAACCTTTGCATCACTAGCCACGCTGTATGGCAACATTCAATTGTGGCAATCCATCACATCTTGGACATTAGTGATTGAAGATATCCGTCTAGCACAACCCACCATCCGAGTGTCGCGTACTCAAACCGATGATCAACAGGTTGTATTTAACTTTAGCGACATTATCAAGCGCCTAGGTAAAGACACTCAATCAACACCAGCCAATGCTGCACCGACGAGTCTACCGGCGATAAACATCGGTAGAATTGAGCTGCTACAAGGTGTGTTCACCTTAGATGACAACGTCACCGATACTCATATCAACTACCCAAATATCAATCTGTCATTGACACAATTTAGCAGCTTGAGTACCGCGTTAGAGGATAAACAAGACCAGGTTAATCGCTATAATCTGAGCATAGAAGATCAATTTAACGGCTCGGTGGCACTGCAAGGACAATTTCAATTATCGCCATTAGCAATACAAGGCGATCTCGACGCTGCTGGCGTTGATTTATCTCGTTATTGGGCTTTTGTTGATCAACTGTTTGCGATTAACTTATCTGAAGGCATGCTCAGCGTAAACGGCCAGTACACTGTGACGTTACAAGATAAAAACTTAGCCCCAATAAGCCACATTAATGTCACCAAAGCGCAGATAGTGATTAACCGTTTTAAAGCGCTACATCAGCAAGATGAAAAAATCGCCATTGATGTGTTAGCGTTAAAAAATATCAATGTAGATAGCCAGAAAAAACTTGTTAGCATTGATGAGTTTCATACTGAAAATGGTAAAATCAAACTCAACATCACCCCTAAAGGAGCTGATTTAGTCGCGTTACTGTTACCTCAAAATACTCAACTTCTCGACGATGCTGCTTCGAGCCAAACTGATACTAATGACACCACAGATACAACAGAGGTTGCAAAGGTCTCAAATATCACTGACGCCAGCATAGAGGCAGAGTCTGACATAACCACTGAACAAGTCACCCAAACCTCTGACGCTATTGTGACCCAAACACCGCAAACAAACGCAGGATCACCCCGCCCGTCACAAACTGAAATGACAAGCCAAAATGTTGATCCTAATGCTGTTGATGAGGTTGATTCTCCATGGTTAGTCAATTTACATAAAATCACTGTGGCACAGTACCAAGTAGACCTTGGGGAAGGCATTGCCAGTGATAACATCATCCTTTGGCAACTCGGTCCCATTGATTTCTCAACCGGCTTGGTAAAATCTGATTTATCCACCCCTATTGATTACCAATTCTCGACCGGCATCAATGCGCAAAGTCTATTAACGTCAACGGGGCAAGTCGATGCATTAACACAAACGATTAATGCTGATATCGATTTTAGTAATATGTTGTTGTCACGCTTGCAACCCTATATCGCGCCATACATTAATATCACAGTAGAAGACGGGGTATTTTCCACTAAAGGTAATTTACATGCCGATGCTAAAGATACCCTCACCTACACAGGCAGCGCTAACATCAACCAGCTGCACATTAACGATAATGTGCTAAATAAACCATTGCTGACATGGGAAACCATGGACATCAACCAGTTATCGTTTGATCGCCAACAAGCCATCATTGACATCGATGAAATAAACTTCGATAAGCTCTTTAGTCGCATCATTATTTCACCCGATCGAGGCACTAATATCAGCCAGCTGATCCACACAAAAAAAGCCTCAACCGATCCCGTGGAGATAAAGCAAGCTGTTGATAGCGTTGATCCGAGCAAATTGATAGTCGATCAGCGCAAAGCTGATGCCTCAACACTGAATTCATCAGCAGGCAGTGAACCGCCAATGACAGATTCACCGCAAATGCAGCTCAACATTAATAAAATAGGCATTAAAGACAGCTCAGCTTTTTTTGCGGATAACTCATTAACACCTAATTTTGCTTCAGGCATAGAAATGCTCAATGGCCAAATTAGCCATCTTTCATCGAAACCACAGACCACTGCATCGGTTGATTTGGCGGGTAAAATCGATAGATATGCTCCGGTGACGTTAAAAGGTGAGATCAATCCGTTACTCGACCAACCGTATCTTGATCTTAACTTGAATTTTGACAACGTAGAGTTAACCTCGGTCAATCCCTATTCAAGTACTTATGCCGGCTATTACATTGATAAAGGCCAATTGTCATTAGACCTAAACTACCAACTTAAAAACACTGCATTAGTTGGCAGTAATCACGTCGTCATTGATCAACTTAAACTGGGCAAACCCAGCAATAGCAGTTTAGCAACCAGTCTACCGGTGACGTTGGCGGTGGCATTATTGCAAGATCGCCACGGTGTGATTGATTTGGGCGTCGATGTATCAGGGGACCTTGATTCTCCCAACTTCAGCTTTGGAAGCATAATCGTGAATGCTTTGGGTAATATTATTACCAAAGCCGTGACCTCACCGTTTTCATTCTTAGCAGGCCTTGTGGATGGTGATGAGGAAATGGATAAAATCAGTTTTGATTACGGACTCAGCAGTCTTTCACTTAAACAAAAAAATACCCTCGACAAACTGGCTAAAGCATTAATAGACAGACCGCTGCTGAATCTAAATATTAAAGGCAGTATTGACTTAATTAACGATAAACAAGCGTTAGCTGAAATCAAACTGCATAAACAACTGGCTATAACAGCAGGGATAAAATTTAACGCGTTACCAAAAAGTTTATCTGCCAGCCAGTTCCCTGCAACAGGGCCATTAGCTGATGCACTGTATCAATTAGTTGAGCAAGAATTGTCGCAGCCACCATTAGCGATAAAACAATCTTTACAACAAGAAACTCCAGAGCTGACAGAAGTAGAGCTCGTTACTCGCTGGCACATTGGCTTATACAATATGCTTAAAAACCACCAGCAGATCACTACAGATGAATTTGGCCAATTAGCACAACAGCGGGCCAGCGCAGTTAAAGCGTATTTAATTGATCAAGCAGGCATTGATGCGGGAAAAGTTTTTGTACTAGAAAGCCGCATCAACACCGTAGAAGATGCCGCAGAGGCATTGCTTGAACTACAAGTAAATTAACCCGTCATAGCTATTAACGGCTCTCGACATCGGGTAGACTGCGCATACATTGTAAACGAGGAATAACAGGCGTTTGCAATCATGCCGTATCATTAATATTGTTAAGATTGAGGTTTTATATGTTTATCGTTCGCTGGATTTTAGGTCGAATTATTTTGTTGTTAAATTTTGTGTTTGCTCCTAAAAAGCGCCAACGTCCGCAAGATCAACAAGTCATTGTCGATCAACAGACTCAATCGCTGGCATTGTATCAATACGCCGCCTGCCCTTTTTGTGTCAAAGTTCGTCGTGAAATGCGTCGTCAAAACTTAACCATTAACTTAGTTGATGCCAAACAAGATGAGCACAAAAGCCTGCTAACCGAGCAAGGTGGCAAACTCAAAGTCCCTTGTCTACGTATCGAGCAAGATGGCAAAACCCAATGGCTATATGAATCAAAAGCCATTATGAGCTACCTCAACGAGCGTTTTGCGTAAACCACAATTCGTATTATTTCGCCACAGTTTAGCTTAATGCTGTGGCTAACAGATTGCTGTATATATTCTTTTGTTTTTTAGACCATTGTTGTATCAATAAATGGTTGATAATTATCTTCTGCAGCTTTTTCCAGATATCATTTAGGATAAAAAACTGATGAGGTTATGTGTGTCAAAAATCGGCTTAATCATTTGTAGCGCCATACTTCTAAGCGCCTGTAGCACCAGCGAACCAGACCCAATGGACTATGTTGGCCAGTTTCGCGACGCATTCAGCACGCAAATTAAAGGTAAAGGGATTAAGTTATTTGTCTATAAAGCCAAATTAGCTACCGCCCTTGATCGCAGCATTCCCGGTGATGCTCCTCGAGATAGAGTCATTCGCCGCAGTAAACAAGATGCCCAAAGCTATCAAATAGAACTACGTAAAGCTGAAAATCGCCTAGAACTGTGGCATCAACAAATCGATCTTGGCCTTAAAAAAACCATCGAAATGAACGGTTATTGTAAAGCCGGATTTATCGAATTAAGTCGTTATGTTGAAACTGAACGCGGTGAAATTCGTGGCGAATGTAACGATGGTGCTACCGCTGAAGATATCAAAAAATTCGGGGTTTAATGAGTAAACCCCGTTCGGGATACTAAACGGTTGTTAATCAGGTAAAATATTCTGATATTTACCGCTTTATCTCATCTTTTAACCCGAGTTGAGGTAATTTAGCTGATGATGTTTTACCTGACTTGAAAGACTAATACTGTCGCTGACGGATAAAACACTATATCCAGCTAAGCAATTAAGCTAAAATAGCATCCAAATTTTCTCGTGATGTTGCCGTTGGCTCTAAGACCAGTGTCATCACGCTTTGATAAGCTGTTTATCATCAAAAATGATATCAATAGCTTGTCGTTTACAAAGTAAGAAATCAGATGAATAGAAAGCAAGAGATGATCAAAAAGCTGGCTAAACGTGCCAAGGCTCGCCAAAACAAAGTGGTGCCGTCTAACCCTAGCAGCAAGGCTGTTGAGCGTTATATCTCTAAAGCTGAACGCGAAAAAATCGCGGTAACAGAAGCCGCAGAACAAGCCGCAGCAACAGAGACCAGCAACACTGAAACTGATAAAGACTAACGCCGCCTCACAAGGGTGTTAGTGACAAAAAGCCCCTATTTTGTTGGCCTTAGCCAATATAATAGGGGCTTTTTATTGCCTGTTAAATAGGTATTCATGATGTGTTAAATGCTGACTAGATCAATTAGTTTTATCGGCGCTCGTTTTGTCAGTATTGGTTTTGTCAGCAATAGTTTCATCGGCATTATCTTGTTGCGCAAATTGCTTACAAAAGGGCTCTTCATCCAATTGGGCCATCTGAGTGCGTCCTGGCATAGGTGATGGTGCTGCAACCATATCAATGTTTATCGCATCGTCTTCTAACAGTTGTTGGTTGGCACCAGCCGGCAACAAACCTTGGCGACTAATTTTGTCGACTAATCGGTATGCACAGAAAATACCTATCACACCGAAGATAATCGCTCCAATAACCTGGCCAATTAACACCCCAAACACGCCGCCCCACTGCGCGCCAAAATAGACAAAGGGTATGGTGCCGACGGTTGCTTTTCCGACGTTAAAAAAGGTGGAATATTTGGCCTTACCTAAATTATTAAATGAGGCGTTGGCAATAAACAAAATGCCCGAAAAGATAAAGAACACGGCAATGTACTGACAGAAAAATAAAATAAGCTCTGCCGCATCACCTTTCATAGCAAAGCTGCTAATAATGACATTGCGTAATAGATACAGACCAAGTGACATCACCAGCACATAAACCACACAAAATTGAATCGCTTTGGTCAAACTCAATCTAACTCGCTCAATTTCATTGGCACCAAAGTTTTGCCCCACAATCGGTCCAACGGCCCCCGACAGTGCAAAAATCATCCCAAACGATACGGGGATCAAACGACCTAATACAGCCCAACCAGCCACATAGCTATCACCAAAATCGGCGATAGCTCGCGTTACCACCGCATTACCAATGGGAGTTGCCACATTGGTCAGCATTGCCGGTGCGGCAATTGAAAAAATAGTCCCGAGGTCTTGTTTAAACTCATCAAGCGAAAATCGACCTAACAGCTTATGTTTTATCACTACGCCGCGGGCGGAGATAATAAACACAACAATACGAGCCAATACCGAAGCCGCGGCCGCGCCTTCTATCCCCATTGATAAGGAAAAAATGAAGATAGGATCTAATATGGCATTTACACCACCACCGGCGAGCGTCGACATCATCGACAATTTGGCATCGCCCACCGCGCGTAATGCACCGCCAAGTGCCATTGCTAAGCAAATAAACGGTAATGATGGCACCAGAATATATAAATAGCTTTGCGCTAATTCCGCCGTGCGCCCTGTTGCACCCACCAAGGCTAACAGTTCTGGAATAAACGCAATCACTACCGCAGCCACCAGCACACTGGTGATTAACGTCACGATGGCACTGTTTAAAAACAATCGTTTAGCTAACTTAATATTTTTAGCACCCACTGCTTTTGACACTAATGCACCCAGAGCAATAGATAAGCCGATGCCTATTGATGTGGTAAAAAAAGAAATCGTGCTGGCATAACCTGCCGCAGCGGCAAGTTCAACTTCGCCGAGCAGACTTAAAAAGAAAATATCGAGTAAGTCGACCACAAACAGTGCCGAAATCCCTACTGCAGCAGTAGAGCTCATCACTAGGATATGGCGTAAAATCGAACCCTCAACAAATTTAGCAGTGGTCATTAGTATCCTTGAGTGTAAATATATATAAGCAAACCCAAGCTCGCTTTATGGCCGATAACCCTAGAGTTTTTCCAGTTCGCTACCACAATGATTACAATATTCAGCATCGTTATCGTGGCCTTTCTTGCCACAATTACTGCATTTACGTAAATCACGGGTTCTGACCATTTCATGTGTAATTTCAGCGGTTAAAATGCCTGTTGGAATGGCAATAATCGAATAACCAATGAGCATAGTCAGTGCCGCAATCGCCTGACCTAATGGTGTTTGTGGCGTAATGTCTCCATAACCCACCGTGGTAATGGTCACCACGGTCCAATACATGGACTGAGGTATTGAAGTAAAGCCATTATTTGGGCCTTCGACTACATACATAATCACACTTAATACCATGATAATCAGGCTTACTGCGAAAAAAAACATAAACACTTTTCGACTCGACTGCATCATGGCTTTGAGTAATATATGACCATCTCTTAAATATCGAAGTAACTTTAATACCCTAAACACACGAAATAAACGCAGTACCCTTAGCGCTAACGCCACATTGGCACCTGGGAAAATCAAGTCTAAATAACTGGGTAAAATGGACACTAAATCCACTACACCAAAAAAGCTGCGTGCATAGTGTAACCGATTAAGCGAACAATAGATCCTTAATATGTACTCAACGGTAAAGATTACCGTAAAGGTCCATTCAGCAATTTGAATATAGTCACCGTACGGCGAATTAACTCGTTCTATCGTATCGATAAAAATTAATAACACACTCAGTACAATACAGACCATAAGGGCAATATCGAAGCGTTTTCCTGCTAAGGTTTCGGTACCAAAAATCACACTTCTAAGGTATTGTTTCAGTGGGCTGTCGGGTTTTTCTTCGGTATTCATCTTAATATTCACTGTCTTGGGCAATAAATTGCAAATAAACTTGGTTAACTAATATCAATTAACCCTTGTTGTCGTTAAAATCTAACATTGACTGTCGGATGTTAACATTCGAAATAAGGTCATTTTACAATAAAAATCAAAAAGGTCATTGGTTTACGGAGTTTTCATGCGCGCGTTGTACATATTATTTATAGCCTTAATTTTCTGCCCGTTATTAGCGCTTGCTTCGACAAGCCAAACAACAGCAAAAGTGGATTTAGTTGTGGTCAATAAATCCGAATCTCGTTTATCTGTCATGCGTGACGGAAAAGTGGTTAAAAGTTACCTCATTGCCATGGGCGATGTGCCCAGTGGTCATAAGCTTAAAGAAGGTGATCAACGCACTCCACAAGGCCGTTAC
This sequence comes from Shewanella sp. Actino-trap-3, assembly GCF_002836275.1. NCBI lineage: Bacteria > Pseudomonadati > Pseudomonadota > Gammaproteobacteria > Alteromonadales > Shewanellaceae > Shewanella > Shewanella sp. Actino-trap-3. The sequence continues at coordinate 1,388,605 of NZ_PJCE01000001.1, forward strand.
GTTTTAGATTATAAAAAATCTGATAGTGCATTTTATAAATCGATTCATATTTCGTATCCCAATGAAGAAGATAAATTAAGAGCTGACGCATTAGGGATCCGAGCCGGTGGCATGATCATGATCCACGGTGAAAACCCTCGTTCAACGCTGCCGCCAAAAGAAGCACAAAAGTACAACTGGACCAATGGTTGCATTGCCGTCACCAACAAAGAAATGGATGAATTATGGCAAATGATTGATGCCGGTACACCGATTGAAATATGGCCATAGGCTGATTTAATCTCAACCATACCATTTTTGCTTTGTTTTTTGGGTCACAAAATGAATTACCAACACCTACAACATACTTGGGTCGACTTTGGTCAGCGCATTACGGCATTTATTGATCAGTTAGGCCTAGAGAACTTATCACTATACTGCGATCATGCCGCCTTACGTGTGAACGACAACCACATGGCGCAGTTATTAGCTGATGAATTTAGCCAACATGGCAAAATAATCTCCAATAATATCATTAACGGTCGGCCAATTTTAATCATTAAATTAACCGAGCCATTAGTTATTGGCGCAATGCACATTCAATGTGTTGAACTGCCCTTCCCATCCGACAAAGCTTATCCAGTTGAAGGCTGGGAACATGTCGAGTTAGTGTTTCCGTCACAGGCACAAACCTGCCAAGCACTCGCGGCTGAGCTTATCGAAAAAGTGCCACAACTGGCTGATATTATTGCGGGCAATAGTGACATTAAGGTTAAGCAAAGTTCGCCAAAAGGCGATAAAGAGCGCTTAGCCAACCCAACCATAGCGTTTAAGGCCAATGGCATTTGCGTTAAAGTACACCCGCACGATATTCAAAAGATTGTTGAAAGTGAACAAGCCTGCTAAGCATAGTACTAATAACGCTTTATCTGGAAACGGCAGCACTGATATAAAACAAGCCAAACCTCGATATGCCAATGCCATAACTGAGTTTGGCTTGTTTAGATCAATGACAAGAAAATGAGTAAGTAACGAACAACAGTCAACGGTGTTGTTCGTTTGATCAACTTGATACCTGCTTATTTCTTAGCCGTTAATAAAAATACCGCAAACTCTCCTTGTGACTTGTGCATCATACTAGCATCAACGACTTTAACCTCTCGAAAACAAGCTTGTTTTGCTGCAAGAGCAATCGCATCTCGGTCAAAACCGAAATGGTAGACACCAGTATCTTCTGTATGGAAACTTCCATCTTCCTTGTCAAGATCAGATATAGCGATTATTCCGCCATCATTTAGCAGAGAATAAAACTTAACGAACATTGCCCCAATATCTTTCACATGATGCATTGTCATTGAAGATATAATGCCATCAAATTTATCTGTGATATCTGTAGATTCTAAATCAATGGCCAATATATCAATTTCACAACTAAGACTGACTCGCTTCTTTTCAAGCTGATCATTCATCGATTTTGAAATATCAATCGCAGTAATTTTTCGTACAGACGGCGCAATGCGCTCAAGTAGCAATCCGGTACCTGAGCCAAAATCCATTAAGTGCATTTTTCGATCAAGGCTTACATTTTTAATGACAGCATTGGCAATGTTTTCGACATTTGAAACTCTATTATCATCGCTATCGAAAATATCTGCTTTATGCTCAAAAAAATCTCTACTCATCTTTGCTTCCTACTTCGGTAAAACGTTGAGCTCAGCCGCGATGTTGGCTACTGGATTGTTGAGGTTATCTAGACTTGTTATCGCCAATGAAGAGCGAATATATTCGTGTGATATTGAATGTCTCAGAATGATTTCGAATGTCTATAAACTAATAACATCTTTTGAATCGTTTACAGGCTCGCATTAGCATGATGTCATTGCGTTTAAAGATAACTCGCTAGTCTTTTTACTAACGAGTTTACGTAATGATGCTATGGCGCAGCAAATCCTTTTGATGCCGCCAACAATCTTGGCCATGTTTTGAGTACTACATTGGTTCACAGCCCTACGTTCAAGCTCGTTTAGGTCTTCACCTTTTACTGAGCACTGCTTACCAAATACAAACATTTATCATGGCGTTGTCGGTTTAGGCTTTAATGGCATCAGCGACTAACTTCATAGTTGACTGAAGTGAACCTGTTGCACAGATAAATAAGCCATGATGACAGAATACGCCATCGGGGATCTGTGCTACTTTTGAAAACGCTTCATCACTCAAACCAGCCCATGATGTTGGAAAATCTTTACGGTTAGAGAATTCTCCAGGAGCGGATGGAACGGTGCGGGCGTACCATTTTTCACCATTTGGAAATATTGCATAAAGTATCGTTTCATTTCCATTGCTGTTAAACAGGTGTTCTATCCACTTACAATCTTCAGGCACAATGATATATGAACGTTTTTCATTGTGAGCCACGTTAAGAGCAAGTTCCACCCCTTCCCGACTATCAATCCAGTGCTTCGCTTGTGCGATGGCAGTCTGAAGCATTAAACGAGCGCGCAATACTTCACCCTCAAAAACGTCATCTGTTTTAGAGTGGTCCTGAGGGTTCATCATAGAAATTGACCCCGATAGTGATATTTCGCGCACATCAGAAAAGTCTTCAATATGATGTGTTAATGTCACTCCATTATCAATTGCATCAAACTGCCTAATCAAACGTCGACTAATCCTATCTGCAATATCAGGACAGCCACAAATCTCAGTACCATAATGAGACCAAATAAGGCCGATAGATGACATTTTTAAACCATCATCGTATGTCGGACCGTTCTTAAAATGGTGGTCATATACCTTTTCATCGTGATTGTAGTAACCACCAACATCAACGAGGTAATCGCATTTTGCCCATACTTTGGGGTCACGTGAGCGATGTATTTCATACTCCGGATGCAACATCGACAACGCCGCAATGGCAAAAACATCATCGGCATGAAATGCCCCGCTGTGTGTTCCTAATATCTTCATCAAAATAATATATCCATTTACGTTATCACCAAAGCGCGCATTATTTATACGATACTTCAGTTAAGTGTTAGAAATTATAACGTTTCACTCATCAACAAGAAAACCCATTTCTGTAAAGAAAAAGTTTGCGCCGTATAGAGAGAGTAAAATCTATTTACGAAAAAATACTGCTTTGAACACAATCATTCATTCTGCTTCGTATACATCGCTTTTTTTATATCGGCTTTTACCAGATTGGCAGCAACAATCTAGCGTTGACGCTATGGCTCCTTTGATGCAAGGGCATTTAAAAAGATAGTTTATTATCCATCAATCAAGCCCCGTTGTGGCGGTGTGCTATCTTCAGATAAAAGCGACATAGAAACCTGCCATGCTAACATGCACATAAACAAAAATGACAAAGCCGCCTATCCTACAAAGGCAATAGAGTAAAAAGGAAATAGGTTCATTTGGCTATTTGGACTTGGAAACATAGCTAAATGTGAATAGCATAATAGTCATCCGCATTTCCCTTTGTTGACAAACCATCAAAAAAGTCAATTGTGTGAATTTTTTTAGGGAGCTTATATAATACATGATCCGCGAATATTTACTTTTTATAAGCCACAGCTGGCCAATTCTCATTTTTGGCGTGATGACCGTTTTCATGGGCAACTTCGGTCAGTCGTTTTTCATTAGCTGGTTCGGAGACAGCTTTAAAGAAAGTCTTGGTCTATCAGCCACAAGCTATGGAACCGCCTACTCTATGGCAACACTTGCCAGTGGCCTACTTATCATGTGGATTGGTGGGAGTATTGACAAGGTCTCGTTAGAAAAGTTTATCCTATTCTGCACAATTGGACTTTCTCTGGCAGCGCTCACACTCTGGCAGACCAATAACCTAACAACGCTTGTTGTCGGACTTTTTCTCCTGCGTTTTTTTGGTCAGGGACTTTTTCCACACACCGCCATAACCACAATGATGAAAAGGTTTTCTTTGAATCGTGGCAAAGGTGTAAGTGTAGCAACCACAGGGGTTCCCTTAGGTGAAATCATACTGCCTTCCATTGCAGTATTTTTTATTGCACAATTCGGGTGGCAACAAAGTTGGTTGATCATAGCAGTATCAGTCCCCTTACTTTATCTTCCTCTGGCACTTTTTCTTATTAAACGTGCGAGAAATCAAAAATATGCCGAACATGATCCAACTTTAGACTGTGAACCTTCTAAACCACTCAAAGAGGATGGATCGAGAAGAACATTACTTGCCGATTATCGTTTTTGGTTGGTACTACCCACAGTCCTTGCGGCACCATTCATCGTGACAGGAATATTTATTCATCAGGGATTTTTTCTTCCTCAGATGGGCTGGACACCCATGCTTTTTGCCAATTGCTTCGTCTTTTATGGGATAGCCCATTAGCTTTCATCAATGTATACGGGCGCATTGGTTGACAGATTCAGCGGGAGACAATTGTTAAAATATTACCCCATCCCAATGCTCATGGCTTTGTTGTTGGCCTCGCAACTAACAGGCAACTGGGTTGCTTACGCGCTACTTATTTTACTCGGCATCGCCATGGGCTCCGGTAGCCCAATCATTAATGCGCTTTGGGCTGAAGTCTATGGCACCAAGTATCTTGGGAGAATACGCGCACTCATGGTCTCTCTTGGTGTAATATCGACCTCGATTTCTCCGATTTTATTTGGTTATCTCATTGATAATGGGATCACAGGCTCTCAGCTTTTCTTCTGGCTCTCCATGTACATATTACTGGCAATGTTTCTCGCTTTTTTTTCATACTCTCACGAGAAGAAACTGAAAATTTAATTATGTAACCAACAAATAGACACCAAAAACAGTAATCACAGCCCTACAATTGCCTAATGGAAACATGCTCTTTATGAAGAAAAATGGGCCACTACCTTAAAATTATTTTCACCCTAGTTCTATCTCGCGTTGTGCCACTTTGCGTATATGGACTCCACGAGTGTTAAACATAATGAATTAATGGCCATAGGTACTTATTCACTGCAAAATTCTATTAAGTGCGCGAACCATCCCCCCTCGGATCAGCATTCCAATGTCAGTCCCTCCTGAGACATCATCTGTTGGATAGAGTCGCGTTGAAGCATGGCTTGCATGTGGCGGCGTAGGTTTGGCCAGTCTTGCGCTCGACTGCTATAGCGGCTGCTCCAGTAGGCCACCATAAACAAATGAAAGTCGGCGCCGCTTAGTCTGTCACCTAGAAGCCATGGGCCTTTGTTGCCCAGATCATCGTTGAGGATGCTCCAGCAGCGGCTCAGGTCTTGGGTTGCTTTATCCACCACGGGGGTCAAATCGATATCGCCTGCGACGTAGTGCTCCGGGTGGGCCCAGCGGTTAGCCGCTTCCTGCAAGGTATTCGACATCCAAGTGAGGTATTGGTAATAATGCCCTCGTTGCGGCGAATGCAGTGTGGGGGCCAAACCGGCATTCGGGTGCTGGTCAAGCAGGTACATCAGGATCGCCGCCGATTCATAAATGATTTCGCCCCGGTGCTGTAATGTGGGCACCTTGCCGTTCGGGTTGATCGCCAGGTACTCCGGTGTACGTTGCATTCGTTTAGCCAAATCGATCTCGATCAACTCGTAGGCCACGCCCAACTCTTCCAGTACGGCGTGAGTGGCCATGTTGGCCCCACCGCGATCCCAATACAGTGTGTAAATAATATGTCTCCTGTTGTGCAACGAAATTAACCAACTATACCACTGGGAGGCGGTTTTTATACTTCACCTTGCCGTTGGCCACCGATAATCCTCTGCCTACATCGACAGTGACTGCATCTGAGAATAAAAACGAAGACGCTTAATGCCCCGGGGCGCCTTAAAATAGCCTCTTTTGTTGGCCTTTACTTAACGACGCGCCAAAGCACCAATTGAGACAAGTATTGACGTCAAGCAATAGCCGATGGCTAGTGGGTTAATGGAGGGCTGCATTCCCTTTTACCTAAAAAGCATAAGCCACTATTTTTATTATTTTTTATTATTATTATTTTATTATTTTTTGTCTAAAAAATTGACTTAATCTCGCTATGGTACAGTAAATCATTGCGATGCCAGCAACACTCTTAATTCATCATTCTTGTGTCATTTCCATCTCAAATGTAATGGCTCTGACTTAAGCTAACCGTTACCCGTTTTTAAAATGGTGACCTTCAATTTAGCTTTTAGCTAAATTCTTATCAGCCCCAACCTATTTCCCATTAAGTAATGTTTCATTGCCGGTGCGCCGCGGCACATTTTCCCAAATGAATTCGATCTTTTTTTGTAGGTTTCGATCCATTTATCTAGATGGGTTTATTGCAACGCCGTTAATAATATGGCGGGAGATGCATTTAATTTGATGATCTAGTCGCTTATTAAAAAGACGAGCAAACGGTAGGTCCATTCCATTATTGGTGCATATTCTTATGAGTTAAGGCTAACGAGTGCAATCCATACTCAAGGTAAATTGAGCGATACAATGCTTAAGCATAAGAGATCAGTGGTGGCATTGGACAAGCCAGAACATCGGCAAAAGCCCGTAATAATTCAACCTCAACCGGATCTATCTTTTGATCGCGCATGATGCAAACGGCACAGGCGTGCAATAACATCGGTTTGGCCATAGGAGTTAACTTTTCCAGTTTTTGTAGCGCTGTGTCCAGATCTGATAGCTTGACTGCATTTTCGTTAACTAATTTGAGCTCGCTCATTCCCAATGCTTCTACCGCGGTGATAAAAACGTCCTCTCTGACAACCTGTTCTTGCTGACCGGCATAGGTCAACACTGATAGCAGCAATGCAATTTCGGGCTTAAGTTGCTCGCTATCTACGCTAGCCAGTAGGCTGCGCGGATGTTTGAAGAAGTGAGCATCCAGATGAATGAACAGAATTTTACGTAAGGTCCACTCCTTTAAGACAAGTTTAAAATCCATGTCAATCAGAGCATCCATATTGACTCTGAAAATCTGGTACTGAGACAGTGATAACTGTTTGAGAGCTGGGATGGCAATATCAATTAATGGAAGCCGAGAGCCAGCTTCTAACCTATCTATTTCAGACAGCAGTTTACGGGTAAAAACGGCAACATTTGCGTCGGCATATTGGTGTAAATAAGCTAATTGTTTAAGCCGAATTTGCTGATCCTTATCCAATAGCAGGGCATAAACAACAGCCCGAGCCCCATAGGGTTCACGAGCAGCATCCTTGATGACAGTGGGTAACTGCGCAATTAACGCCCGAACATAATCGACCGTTTCCCGCGTAGGATTGCCTATTTGACTAATACTATTGGCAACATCAACTATGGACGCCCCGGCAGCAATTGTGCTCATTTTTTTCGCCAGTTCTGGCTGAGCCTTGGATACTTTTCCATCGCCAGATTGCACACTTTGGTCTATTTCGAGCTTGTCGACAGTGGCAAATTTGCCATCCCAATGGGGATCGATGTGTAAGATACGCTTTGCCAGTGGAGGATGGGTAGCAGACAACGTTTGCATGAAACCTGAAACGCCTTGAGCAAAAAAAGCATGGCTGATTTCAGGTGCCCCTGGATCCTCTATCAAAGATCCAAACTCAAGCCCGCCGATGCGTTTCAATGCACCCGCAATGCCTTCTGGGTTACGGGTAAACTGAACCGCTGAGGCATCTGCTAGGTATTCTCTTTGTCGACTCACGGCCGCTTTTATTAAGCCGCCAAAAAAAGTCCCGGCAAAGCCGATGACAATGAGCCCAATCGCCAGGGCTAATATTCCTGCGGTCCCTTTACCATTGTCCCGTCCACGCCTAGAACGAGAAGTGGAATACAGTAAGTGGTAACCAATAATACCGAGGATCAGTATCCCGTTAAGAACACCGATCAAGCGGATATTTAGGCGCATATCACCGTTAAAAATATGACTAAACTCATGAGCTATGACACCTTGAAGTTGATCGCGACTTAGGTGATCAATCGCTCCTTGAGTCACGCCAATAACAGCATCTTTGGGGGAGAAACCGGCGGCGAATGCATTGATACCGTTCTCGTCAGCCAACAAATATACCGGTGGTGCTGGCGTACCAGAAGCGATAGCCATTTCCTCTACCACATTTAATAATTTTCGTTGATTCAGAACAGTGGTATTTTGTGCGATTAATTGTCCCCCTAGCCCTTCGGCAACAATCTTGCCACCAGCCGACAAAGCCATGATTTTATAAAGACTGCCTCCCAAGACCACCAGAACGACTGCCGAACTGATAGTGGCAAAAGTGCGCCAATCCATTTGCTGCCAAAAAGACTGACCCGCTGACATTTGCGCGTTGTCGATAAAACCGAACGCCAACATAACCAGCAGATTAACCATCACGATCAGGATGATCACCGCCAAGCTAAACAGCAAAATCAACTGAAAAGTGTTTTTACGTGCTCGGTCCTGGGATTCAAAAAAATTCATGTTGCATACCTAGAAAAATGACTAAAATGAGACTTTGGGTGCCGCCTGGATGGCCACAGTATCTTCAAACTCCAACAATGTTGCATCTTGCCCATGACCAAATCGCGCCGCAAAAAACACCGGAGGAAAAGTTTGTTTATAAGTATTATAAGCCATCACCTGATCGTTAAAGGCCTGCCTGGAAAAAGAGACCTTATTTTCCGTGGAGATAAGTTCCTCACTTAACTGCAGCATATTCTGATTGGCCTTAAGATCGGGATAGGCCTCCATCACCATGTTAAAGTTCATCATGGCCTCCCCCAGTTTACTTTCAGCGCCACTCAGTCCTTTTATGGCATCAGTGTTACTGGGATCGGCCGCCGCCTTTGACAACATATTCTGCGCCGTATTACGTGCCTCTACCACGGCTTCCAAGGTTTCCCGTTCATGTTTGATATAACCCTTGGCGGTCTCGACAAGATTAGGTATCAAGTCATATCGACGTTTTAATTGCACCTCGATCTGTGCGAAGGCATTTTTGTAGCGATTTTTCAGCGTAACCAGTTTATTAAATACCCCGGTCACATAAAAAAACACCAGTGCCACCAGAACCAGAATAACTATCAATGTGATTGACATATTTTTCACCTTTATCCAAATATTTACGCATCCTTTCGATGCTATTAGTCTTGTATACGCGTTGTAATTGAGTTTATAAACACTAGGCTCATCTAAAGCTTGTGCCAAATGAGCTATCACTAAAACCGAAATGAAAGACTCGAGTAACATTCAGACAATAGCCAAATCCATACATTAAGTACCTAATTACTAAAAAATCATCCAGTCTCAACAGTTGATAGGCATAGGCTGTCATTGTACAGCGACCTTTTCTAGCCTTGCTAGTCACTAACCCAAGCCATTCTTATAATCAATAACATAGCCTCTTTCAGCATTCATTACGATAGCCTTTTATAACTATACCAGCACATAAATTGGGTATTTTTCTCAATAGGTTTAGCTCTAGATAATGAGCGTTGAGTAATATGACCGGTTTACATCAGTAAAAGCGGCCTGCTTACTCATGGTTATTACCATAAGGAGTCTCTTCTAAGCTCACTATCATGTGCCTTGGTCTAGCCATGATTCATTACCACTAAGCGAATAAGGGTGACCAAAGACTAGGCGGCCAGTGATCAGGTCTTTATTAGACTCTTGAGAGGATGCCACCTTAAACATGTCATTTTGACACGCAAGTGTTATTAAGACACCTTTTAGGATTGTTAATATGACAATTACTCAACTTTAATTGAAATAATTAACTATTTAATCAGCTATTTAACTAGTTGGCATGCAGTCTGCATTAATATATTTAACTTTATGAATTTGTAACTTTTCAATTTAATACAGGTGTAAATATGACAATTCACATTAAAAATAATATCGACTGGGTTGGCCAACGTGATTGGGAAATATTGGACTTTCATGGCACTGAATATAAAACCACCAAAGGGACGAGTTACAATAGTTATCTTATTCGTGAACAAAAAAATGTCTTAATCGATACCGTTGACCACCGTTTCAGCCTGCAGTTTATTCAAAATCTTGAGATGGAAATTGACCTAGATAAGATTGATTACATTGTTATTAATCATGCTGAAGAAGATCATTCAGGCGCGTTAGCGGCTCTGATGGCTAAAATCCCCAACACCCCGATTTACTGTACCGAAAATGCTATCGATTCCATTACAGGCTTACATCATCATCCAGAATGGCATTTCAATATCGTCAAAACCGGCGACACGCTAGATATCGGTAACGGCAAGCAGTTGGTGTTTATTGAAACACCTATGCTGCATTGGCCAGACAGTATGATGACTTATCTAACCGAAGATGCCGTATTGTTTAGTAACGATGCATTCGGTCAACATTACTGCGATGAGCATTTGTTTAACGATGAGGTTGATCAGATTGAATTGATGGACCAATGTTTACGTTATTACTCCAATATTTTAACTCCGTTTAGCTCACTGGTTACCGCTAAAATTAACGAGGTGCTGAGCTTTAATCTGCCAGTTGATATTATTGCCACCGCCCATGGCGTAGTGTGGCGCGATGACCCTACCCAGATTATTCATCAATATCTGAAATGGGCAGACAATTATCAGGAAGACAGGATCACTATTTTTTATGATTCAATGTCTAATAATACCCGTATGATGGCTGATGCCATTGCTCAGGGGATCCACGATGTTGATCCTGGGGTGTCAGTTAAAGTCTTTAATGTGGCCCGCCATGATAAAAATGACATCTTAGCCAATGTGTTCCGCTCTAAAGGCATATTAGTGGGTTCATCTACCATGAATAATGTGATGATGCCGAAAGTCGCTGGGATGCTAGAAGAGATCACCGGCCTGCGTTTTAAAGATAAAAAAGCCGGTGCCTTTGGCAGCTACGGTTGGAACGGCGGTGCGGTCGATCGTATTCACACCCGTCTTACCGATGCCGGATTTGATACGATTGTGGGCCTAAAAGCAAAATGGCGACCTGATGGTAAAGCCATGCGCGAATGCCGCGACCATGGGCGACAGATTGCCAAAAACTGGGCATGGCATGATCTTAGTAATGTTAAATCCATTTCACCAGCATCCCTAGCCAAAAACAACCAAGCCACTGCCACCGCTAAGCCAGCAACTAAGTCTCGGGAAAGTAAACCTGAATGCGGTGCTGCTTCGGCAATTGATGATTCACAAAATATGTTATGCACTGTGTGTAACTGGGTTTATGAGCCAGTATTGGGCGAACCTAATCAAGATGTTGAACCAGGAACACCGTGGAGCGAAGTACCAGATGTCTTTCTCTGTCCAGATTGCGGCCTTGGCAAAGAGGTATTTATCCCTATTGAAGCAAGGAAAGTATCATGAGTGCACCCATCATCATTATTGGTAGCGGCTTTGGCTCATATCAGTTAATCAAAACCATTAGGCGCATAGATCAGCACATACCCATAACTGTTTTTACCCTCGATGAGGGCCACGATTATAATAAGCCTGATTTGAGCCATGTATTTAGTAATCAACAAAGCAGTGCGGATTTAATTCGCCTCAGTGCGCAGGAATTTGCCTCTGAGAATAATATTACTCTGCATGCTTTTACTCAGGTTGACTGCATTGATAGCGATCAACAGGCGGTATTTGTTAAAGGTGTCGCCTACCCTTACACAAAATTGGTGCTGGCAACGGGGGCAAAAACATTTGTTCCACCGATGCTTGGTAATGCAACAGACAAGGTGATCACCTTAAATAGTTTGCGCGAGTTTGAAACTGCGCAGCTGCAGCTACAGAATGCGCAGCGGATTTTAGTGATTGGCGCCGGCATTATCGGTACTGAAATAGCGATGGATCTTAACCGTTGCGGTAAAAGCGTAGTAGTTGTAGATCCAAGCAACGGCCTTATGGCAACGATGCTGCCAGATATAGTCGCCAGTGTATTACAAAAGAAGATGACCGAAACAGGTGTTGAATTTGAGTTTGGCCGCACCATTAGCTCCTTAAACCAAACCGGATCAGGAATTTGTGCCACACTCAGCTCGGGTAAAACACATATTGTTGATTGTGTCATTTCAGCGGCGGGGTTAAAGGCTAATGTGGGTTTAGCCCAAAAGTCGGGATTCAAGGTCAACAACGGCTTGGTGGTTAATCAGCAGCTGCAAACCTCAGTTAATAATGTGTATGCCTTGGGAGACTGCGCCGAGATAAACGGCAAGGTGATGTCCTACCTGCAGCCGATTATGTTAAGCGCCAATGCGTTAGCGAAAACCTTATTAGGCCAACCGACAGATTTGAAACTGCCTGCTATGCTGGTCAAAGTTAAAACGCCGCAAATGCCTATCCAATTAGGCGGTAATACCGTCATAGATGTTGCATCCTGGCAGGTTGATATTGATGCTTTAGGTTGCTCAGTAAAAGCGTATAACGAGCAAAAAGAGATCATCGGCTTTGTGGTAACAGAAGGACATATGAAAAACACCTTCCCACTACTGAGAGCCTTGCCAGCTAATCTTTAGAATTTAGTATTTAGTATTTAGTATTTAGTATTTAAACCAGTAGGCTCAACTAAGCCTGCTAATGTATCAATTTAGGAGAGAATTATGTCTCATCAACGTATTCCAGCAAACTGGACCATTCAACGCTCTACCCCATTTTTCACCACTAAAAATGTGCCTGATGCGCTACTTAACCACCACAATACCGCCGAAGGTGTCTTCGGCCAATTATGTGTGATGGAAGGTGTAGTCACGTATTTTGGTTTTGCAGACAGCGAAGCGACTGAGCCAGAAGTGAAAGTAGTGATTAATGCTGGCCAGTTTGCCACCAGCCCGCCAGAGTACTGGCACCGCATTGAATTAAGCCCTGATGCACAATTCAATATTAATTTTTGGTCCGATAAGGATAAAACTGGTCAAGCTATGTTTAATAAGAAGTAATAGGGTGAATTCCCCCGCGACTTCGCTTAGCTCTGATCACGGGGTTTTCTCTACAGATTAGATAAAGCAGTGACCCAACACTTTTTTACTCGAAAAACGACTTAAAGATAAGATTCAGATGTACCAAAATGAAGAGAATAGCAGGGAGAGCATAATGTAATATTATGCTCTTACCGTGCTAACGTGAGCAAAAAATGATGCGCCATAGGTAAACTTTGTAGGCGTTCCCTATTGAGATTTAAACGTGAACGATTTAGAGCGCTGTGTTTTCTACATTCGAATTTTTAATTTTAATTAAGTTTTATCAATACGTTAATAATTTAACCATAGTGAGCACTGTTCGCAAAAAAAACCAAAATCACCATAAGCTATGTGGTTTAACTTTCGCCTAATCTAAACTGTGCCAACAAAGGATGATGATCCGATGTTTGGGTGGTGATCACCCTTGCAGACTCTAACGTCAGTCCCCGGAAATAAAGGTGGTCAATGGGGTAGCCCATCACAGTTGTTCGGGTGTCTTCTGCTGGTGTTACCTCTTTCAACCCTAATGCCTTCGTCGTCTGAGCTAACATGGACAATCTAGCGGAGCGCCATGTATTTAAATCACCACCGAAAATGATTGGGCCTTTGTGGGCTCTCAATGCCGGTAACAGCTGCTGTAACTGCTCAGTGTAACTATCTAGAGCGTATTCAAAGTTAATACTGTGTAGATTTGCCACTAGCAAGGTTTCACCATTGGACAAGGGGAAGTAACTTAACAGACTCGACTTTGGAAATTGAATTAGGGGTTCGGCCGTCAAATATCCACAACTTTGACTCGCTGCAACGTCAGACATATTCATTACACCAAGCGGTATATCACCTTGACGAAAGGCTTGTACCATCGCCAATTGCTGCTGGTTTTGTTGGCGCCACTGTTGAAACTTGTCAGATAACTTGACCTCTTGCAGCAACAATAATTGATTCTGCTTGGCCAGTTGGCTTAACAGCGTTTGCCAGCCTGCATTTTGCTGTTTATAGATATTCCAGCTCGCGACAGCCAGTTGACCATCCATATCCAAATTGGCTTTAGGTATGGCATCAACACATTGAGCAGCAAACGACTCTTGCTCACTATTAATCACCTGAGGTTTAGTCGCAAATTGAATAAAAAATGGCACAACCACTACTGTCGTCATTATTAATATGACGATAACAAGACTCCCCCATCGAGTAAGCCCTAGCAGCTTGTGCTTTGGTTGCAATCTTGTTGTTGATGTTGGCTTTGAGCGAAAAATGCCGATTGACGATACCTCTATTCATTTTACGGGTGATGTTTGAACGTTATGCTTGAGCTTGGTTAACATTAGTTTGATTAAGACTAGCACCTTTATAATAAAACAAACTGTTTGATATACCCAGCCGTACAGATGGCAGGTGGTAGATGGTAGATGGTAGATGGTAGATCAAATAGTTTGAAACCTGATATGATAAATATATCTTTTTCTGCATGATTGATCCACTGGCTTGCTATGGTTGAGCTTTACAAAGTATTAACGTTAATCAGCGTGTTAGCCTATTGGCTGATCATTGCCGGGATCACCACTCGTATTGTCTATAAACGGCGCTCTGTGGGTGTATCCTTAGCTTGGATGATGCTTATCTATGTGGTCCCCATCATAGGCATTGTGCTTTATTTTCTCGTTGGCGAGCTGAACCTTGGTAAGAAGCGCGCAGCCAGAGCCAAAGAAATGTATATCCCCTATCGGAAATGGCTTAGCGGGCTTTTCACTACCCAGCAATATCGTCCGCAAAATTTAAATGATTACACCATTACCATAAGCCAATTATGCGAAAAACGCCTCGGGATCCCGACATTATCCAATAATCAACTCACGCTTAAATCATCACCCGACACAATTTTAACCACCCTGATCCAAGATATCCAACAAGCACAGACGTCGATTCATGTAGAGTTCTATATTTGGCATCCCGGTGGACTTGCTGACCAAGTTGCCCAAGTCCTTATCCAAGCCGCTCAACGTGATGTGGCAGTAAAAATCTTATTAGATGCAGCAGGAAGCCGAACATTTTTTAACAGCAAGTGGCCAAAATTGATGCGCGATGCAGGCATAATTATTATTTCGGCGCTATCCGTTTCTCTTGTACGTATGTTATTCCGCCGGCTCGACATCCGACTTCACCGTAAAATAGTCGTGATAGACAACCAAATCGGTTATACCGGTTCAATGAATCTCATTGATCCCAAGTTTTTTAATCAAAGTGCCGGAGTGGGTGAGTGGATAGATGTTATGGTCAGGATCACCGGCTCCAATGTGCCAGTGCTTAATTGTATTTTCGCGTGGGATTGGGAAACCGAAACCGACCAAAGAATGTTACCTGAGCCTCCAAAATGTTATCCCCATGAAGATAAAGCATCCGACATGGTTCAAGTCATCCCTTCTGGACCTGGCATGCCTGAGGACATGATCCAGCAAGTTTTATTGCTGAGTATCTATCAAGCGAAACACAGTATCACCATCACCAGCCCTTATTTTGTGCCCAGTGAAAACCTACTCTTTGCGTTGACTGCTGCATCCTTGCGTGGTGTACAGGTTAATTTAATCATACCCGACAAAAACGACTCACTGATGGTGGAATGGGCAAGCAGGCCTTTCTTTGGTGAATTACTTAATGCGGGCGTAAATATTCATCGTTTTGGTGGCGGCTTGCTGCACACAAAGTCAGTCGTAATTGATCTGCACCATAGTCTAATCGGTACTGTTAACCTTGATATGCGCAGCCTGTGGCTTAACTTCGAAGTCACTCTTTCTGTAGACAATGTAGAATTTACTCAGTCCCTCAGTCAAGTCCAACATCAATATATGGCCAACTCGATAAAAATGGATGCTCGTCAGTGGCGCAAAAGACCTTTGATCAAACGATTAGTGGAACAGTTTTTTTACTTATTCAGCCCACTGCTTTAACGATAAAACAAGCAATGCGGCTCACTAGAGGCCGCATAGCCAGTTCTAGCTTTCAACAATAGTAACTTAACAAATATCACCCGTATCAATCACAGGTTTAACGACTGTTGCACCGATAATGAGCAACATTAAAAAGGGCACTGCATGGCACAAAATCATCGGGTACTTGGCAACTAAAGCCCTTGTTGGGATGAAAAAGTAAGGGTCCACGTTACCTAATAACTTATAGGCAGGCATCAATATTGACTTAAACCAAGTTTGAAAATAATAGCCACTAACAGCCACTATCTGTACTTCAATAAGTAATAACAATAAATCAAGCCCAACAGCATCAACAAACACAGCTAAAGACACTAACTCTGGGTTAAGTAACAATACACAGATAACCGATATTGTGACTATCTTCCAAATCCACTTTTTGATGTTCATAAATCTTCCATGATTAAGCAAATCAATATTTTAAATGTAGTCAAATTACCCATAACATTACCGGCTGACTCGCTAGCTAAACGTAAGTACAAAATATTGTATTGATTTAATTTTATGCTATTTCAATCGCTGATTAACCGGTTGCTACATTGCACTGAATACTATGTCACCATAATAAGATTCAGCTTGTTTGCCACTATTATCGGTATCGGTCATAATCGCGATAATGTCTATATATTGATAAGCTTTCTGGTTAGCTTGCTCACTGCCTTTGTCACCAAAAATATCAATCAAGTCTTGGTATACATTACGTTTTTCTTGGTACCACTGACCCTGTTGCGCTTCCTTTCCTCGAACAGACATCATTTTGACACTTGAGCCAGCAAACGCATTATCCCAAACCAAGTCTTTATCTTGATTACTCGACCAAACATAGTTTAATGATTTGGTTTTCCACACCATAAAACCACCATCGATAACCACGTAAATTCGAGCGACAAAGTCATCACCATTTTTACTGCGCTCATCTAACTGCAGCAGCGTTTTTTCGACTAACCAACTCCAGTTTAGGTAAGGCGTTGCAGTAAGATCAATTTGCTGTTCTAACACTAACCCTGATGCGGCATTATGACTGAGTGCTTTTAGCGCCAAGCGCCCTTTATATTCATCTATGGTGTAAATTGATTCACCTGAGAATTCTTTGGGTTCCCAGCTATCAATCCCCTTGTCACTCAATGAGGTCAGGTTAGTAGCAGCGGTCACATTCAAGCAAACGATTATGCTAAAAAGTAAAATAGTCCATCGAAGCATGTGGTCCTCCTATCACTACACTAAGTGGTATAACGCCGAACACTGAGAAATTTATCAGTGAGTCTGATCTAAGCCATAATGATAACTAAAGACGACCAAGTCACATTTATAATCAATAACATAGTCTCTTTCAGTATCCATTGCGATAGTCTTTGTTTATTCAGGCACATACATAGGGCTCATTTCTCAGTAAATTGAGCCCTAGATAATTAACCATGACCACTATGGCTGGAGTAAACCAACAAAAGAGGCCGATTTACTCATACACATATTCATATTCATATTCAGAACAATACTCATAAGGCGTGTTGTATCGGCTCACAATAGTGTTGTCATGGTTATGCTATAGCAGTTTGCGTTTTTGAGTACTTATACCCAAGCCACTTCAACATGCTCTTTTCAGCGCTCCCGAAGGATAACTGGACAAGACAGTGATTGAAGAGACTGTATAGCAAGAGCCTAGATCGCTACGCTGCTAGGACGCTGCGCGGCGAGATCCTATAAAATCTTAGCAGCGAAGCTGTCGCTAGCCCTGAGATGACAAGCCAAGGGCCTAGGTGCCAGACCGCTCTATCCGTGAGGGCAGCGACCCTAGAACCTAGCAGACCGAAGGCTGCCCTATTCCTAGCACCTTGAACTCGGTCTCTTCTGGACATACACAACCCTGCATTTCGAGGTCGTTTGGGTATATGTTAGCTTGCTATAGCTTTTTAATAAGGCCAACAACAAATAACAAGATGACAGCACCCGCCGTTGCGGTAATAATTGAACCCAGTAGCCCTCCCATAGAAATGCCCAGTAAACTAAATACAAAACCCCCGACCACGGCCCCTACAATACCGACTACGATATTACCGAGTAGACCAAAGCCCATCCCTTTCATTAACGTCCCAGCCAACCAGCCAGCTAATGCGCCAATGGCTAACGTAATCAATAAGCCTGTTATATCCATAATTCACTCCTGTTAATAACCCATGTTGATATTTTTTTACAATCTAACACTTCCAACACAGAGGCAGCGTTACTGAGTCCCTGAGTTAACTTATTGACCACCTCTTTTACCTGAAGTCGCAGGCTATGGCGGCAACGTCAGTTTTGAAGGCTTATTCCTTGGCATAGGTGCTCCATCACACCATCAGCCGAATGGATAAATGACCTTTAAAAATTTATGCTCTATTGTTCAGCGATCAAATACTAAGATCCACTCTCAGCTACGACCTTCACGCCCCCCCCCTTATATTGGAAAAGTAAAAAGAGGAAAAGCAAAAAGAGGAAAAGCCAAAGGAGCATTTTTCTCGCTTTGTGTCATTTTTACGCTTAACCAAGTCACCCATTTTCATTTTATAAAAAAGCTTATTGAACAAGACCAAAGTGACACGTTTCTATTGAGTATTGTAGATACCCCTCCATCATCGCATCAACTTTAGCAGTATCAATTAGCATTTAACAGTCCCCAAAAACTTGCTATGTGGCTGGTGATGAACAAAGTCATAGGATCATCAAGCCTGTTCCCCTGGTGGTTAATTCTTAGAGTATCCAAATAACTGGGAGAGCAGCCCGGGATAGGCTTTTTTAGGGAGATATTTGATCAAAAAAATCAAGCTAAACAACTCTGGTTACAAATAGTGTCATGTCCCTGTGTCGATTATGTCTAATAACTCAAGTGAATAATTCAGTGTGCACTACACTTAGTTGACCTTTTAGCTAATCTTTGACCAAAAGTTAAAGTAAGTAAGTATAAGGGATAGCAATATGTCAGACACTTTTACGAAAGGTATGGCTCGAAATATCTACTATGGCGGCAGTGTGTTTTTTATACTATTGTTTGCCGGCCTCGCTATGCACACCACCAGAGAAATGCCCAAATCTGATCATCGAGAGAACCTCACCCAAGCTGTTGCAAACGGTAAAGCCGTATGGGAAGACAACAACTGTATAGGTTGCCATACACTCATTGGTGAAGGCGCTTATTATGCGCCAGAGTTGGGAAATGTTTTTTATCGCCGCGGTGGCGGTGATCTCGATGCATTTAAAGGCTTTATGCAAGGTTGGATGAAAATTCAACCTCTCGGTATCCCTGGACGTCGACAAATGCCTCAATTTAACTTAACGGAACAACAGGTTAACGATTTGGCAGAGTTCTTAAAATTCACCGCTGAAATAGACGTTAACAGCTGGCCACCGAACATTGAGGGTTAAGCAATGAGCACTTTAAAATTTCAATCACAATCAGTTGCGACACCTTACTTTATATTTGCGCTTATTTTGTTTACCGGACAAATTCTATTTGGCTTGGTGATGGGCTTGCAATATGTCGTAGGAGATTTTCTCGCGGGGATCATTCCCTTTAACGTTGCTCGAATGGTGCATACTAACTTACTCATCGTTTGGCTATTATTTGGCTTTATGGGTGCCGCTTATTTCCTTGTACCCGAAGAGTCTGAAACCGAATTGTATAGCCCTAAACTCGCTATCCTGCTTTTCTGGGTATTTGCAGTCGCTGCCACACTCACCGTGTTGGGTTATTTGTTGGTGCCCTATTCAAGATTGGCTGAGATCACGGGAAATGAGTATTTCCCGACGATGGGGCGGGAGTTCTTAGAGCAGCCCACAATCACTAAAATTGGCATTGTTATCGTCTGTCTCGGTTTTCTGTTCAATATCGGCATGACCATGTTGCGCGGCCGAAAAACGGTGATAAACATGGTACTGCTCACCGGGCTTATTGGTCTGGCTGTCTTTTTCCTATTTTCTTTCTACAATCCGTCCAACATTGCTATGGATAAGTTCTATTGGTGGTTTGTGGTCCACCTCTGGGTGGAAGGCGTGTGGGAATTAATTATGGGTGCGATCCTCGCCTTTATACTGATCAAGATCACTGGTGTTGACCGGGAAATTATTGAGAAATGGCTGTATGTGATTGTGGCGATGGCATTGATCTCCGGACTACTGGGAACTGGGCATCACTTTTTTTGGTTAGCCACCCCAGAATACTGGCAATGGGTGGGTTCGGTATTCTCCGCGTTAGAACCTTTACCTTTCTTTGCCATGGTGTTGTATGCATTCAACATGGTCAATAACCGCCGCCGAGAACATCCAAACAAAGCCGCCACGCTGTGGGCGTTAGGAACGGCAGTGATGGCATTTCTTGGCGCTGGTGTGTGGGGATTTTTACATACATTGGCACCAGTTAATTTCTACACTCACGGTACCCAAATCACTGCAGCACATGCTCATATGGCGTTTTACGGTGCCTATGCGATGATAGTACTCACCATTATTTCCTATGCTATGCCGAAGTTACGCGGTATCGGCGAAGCATCGAGTAAAAAAGCGCAAGTGCTCGAAATGTGGGGATTCTGGCTAATGACGGTTGCCATGGTCTTCATTACGCTGTTCTTAACTGGAGCTGGGATATTGCAGATCTGGTTACAACGTCTACCTGAAAGCGGCGAAGCACTCAGCTTTATGGAAACCCAAGATAAATTATCAATTTTCTATTGGGCACGAGAAGCGACGGGGGTCATATTTTTGATAGGCTTAATAACCTATATGTGTAACTTTATTGTCGATAGAAAGGTCGCTAAATAGCGAACTGAACAATGGACTGCTTTAATCGAATAGAGTTATCGCGGAGTCGTTATTGCCGCTAATTCCCCCCTATTTTTATCACCATGGAGGCACATAAACTAAAATGGAAGAATGGGTGGGAAGTATTTGGCATAAGTTCATTGTGCAAAAGAGCAACACTGAATTTGATCATGCCCGAGTTCAATTTGATGATATCAAGAAATCCGTTGGGGTGATTTTTCGCGCACTAGGAGGCTCACCGACAAAACGCGTCGAAGCCGCAGTGCCGCGTGATTATTATGCTCATAGAAATTTTATCGATAAAATTTCTGGCGCCAAACAACAAGTCAGCCTTGCTTGGCAAGACGAAACCAGCCTTCGTCTGCCGCAATCCATCGCTATTTTTGATACACCACAACTCAATAAAGAACTCTACCTCTGGCTTGCTGCCCTTGCTCCGCATTACCCAGAGCAGTTCACCCACTGGGCCAGAGACAATCAAGCTGTCGTAGCCAAAGTACTCAATAAATGCCCCGCTCTAAGGCCTCGTTATCAACGACTGGTGACAGCAATACTCAAGCAACGAGTTCCTGTTGAAGCATTGCCTAAATCCTTACAACCGCTCGAACGGGCAGTGATCCAAGCAATAACCCACCCTGGATCTATTATTGAATTTCCGGTAGCACACTATGCACCTCAAGCCATTCATATCTGGTTGTACCCCAATGAGAACGTCAAAGATAACCCCTTTAGCGCGGCAGATATTGATTGCCAAGAAGAGCAAGGTTCATCCGCGGCAACTAAGCAGCAAAGCGTACAGGCTAGAAAAAAATCACAGCGAATAGAAGAAGATGACACCAAAGACAGTCTGATGGTTTTTCGCTTAGAAAACTTGTTCTCGTGGAGCGAGTTTTCTAGGGTGAATCGCGCAGAGGACGACACCGAAGACGATGATGCCCAAAGAGTGGCTGAAGACCTTGATATTATTACGGTGGCAAAGGGCTCAAAGCAAAAAACCGCCAAGCTTAAAATAGATCTCGACTTACCTTCTGCAATTGAGGATGACTTGCCCTTAGGGAAAGGCATTACGCTGCCAGAGTGGAATTACAAATCGAATCAACTGGTGGCTGAGCGTTGTCTATTACAACCTATGTTGCCCCGCGACAGTAAGCCACAGCCATTGCCGCGGTCATTAGACTCAGCTGCCAAAAAGATCCGCCAACAATTCCAGCAACTGCAAAGTATTAAAAACTGGCAAAAATCTCAGCCGAGCGGAGATGAAATTGATTTAACCGCTTGGTTGGATTTCCATATTGAAAGTCAGACCTCTATGGCGCAAGAAACTGGACTCTACCTTAGGTTTCAGAACTGCCAGCGTGACATAAGCTGCTTGTTACTCTCGGATCTGTCTATGTCGACAGATGCCTACATCAATAACCAACTTAGGGTCATTGATGTCATCAAGGACAGCATGCTGCTATTCAGTGAAGCTTTGGCGGCTGTGGGCGATCCATTTGCGCTGTATGGTTTCTCATCGGTAAAGCGCCATCACGTTAGGTTTACACTATTAAAGAACTTTGCCGAACCCTACAATGATCATATTCGTGGCAGGATCCTAAGTTTGCGGCCAGGCTTTTATACCCGAATGGGTGCCGCCATCCGCCAAGCGAGCAATATTTTGGCGGAACAAACACACCACCGAAAGTTGCTGCTTATTTTGACTGATGGCAAGCCGAATGATATCGATAATTACGAAGGTCGATATGGCATTGAAGATACCAAGCAAGCGATTATTGCTGCCCGCCGCCTTGGACTCATTCCATTTTGTATCACCATAGATCAAAAGGCTGACCAATACCTGCCTTATATTTTTGGCCATAATGGCTTCAGCGTTATCTTTGACCCAAGCCAGTTACCGACAAAATTGCCACACTTATATCATCAGCTCACCCAATCTTCTTACTAGACTTTATTGAGCAAAGGAGACCTAAATGATTGAAAAAGTTCCCTGTTTGTATTGCCAGACTGAAAATACACTTGATAGTAAAACGGCGAGGTATTTGACCGACCCCGTGCCGGTCTGTTGCCACTGTGGTATGGCTTTACCAAAAGCGCACCCTAGTAGCCGTGTCTATAAAACCAGAGTTTTTTTATGGGCTTTTGTATTCATTGCGTTATTTTGCTTACTGATGATCATTTATTTACCCAGATAACCGCAGGCAGGTATGTAAACATGAAACTAAATAAATACGATCAAAAACAAATAAAACAAGCGTCTGCAATCGCCTTGTGGTCTCTGCTCAATCTCACCTTTTTACCCCTGCTATCGTTTATCGTGCTGCTTAGCAAAATCAATCAATTTGCATCCGACTCGTTTTCCGCTTATCACCTCAATTTTGCCATCAAGCTTAATTTAGCCGCTGCAACGGCATTAATACTGGTAAGTGCACTGATGATTTTATTTGGAGGCTTCAATTCGGGCATGACTTGGGTATTTGTGATTACCTATTTTATCTCTGTGCATGCCTTCTTTATTTTGATTGCGGTATGGATGTTAGTGCGGGCGTGGGCGGGTAATAAAATGGGCTACAAACAAGTTTAGTTGTTCATGTTATGGCGAAAAGACATCAACAAGTAATGCAAATATTATTAAATAACTTATTAAAAACTCATTAAAAACTCATTAATCATATTAATATGAGATTCAAGAGTGAACCACTGGGCACTCAAAATAAATAGTAAATCAATCCAATACCTATCGGGAGCAAGGTAACATAAGCCCGTAATAAGTTGCGCCACAATGCTGGCGCCGGTTTCAATTCCATATAGACATCAACAATCAGTAGTCCCTTTATCAAGGTCACCAGCAGAATGCTAGCTAACACAATATCTTCTACACCTTGCAACCAGGCATTACTTGCGCCCAGCGCAACACTGCCCACATAAGCAGAAGCGGCAGTCAGGATAATCAGATAGAGATATACCCGAAGAATGAGACCTTGATGATTGTTCATATTTTGCAGCCTCACATTAGCCTAGTTATGATTAGTTATGATTAATTAATGACGTACAACAGCGGGAAAATAATGATCCACACGAGGTCTACCATATGCCAATAACAAGCTCCTGACTCAAAACCCGAAAGGCTCTTGCCCTGATAGGCTCCTCTTGTTGTTTTGTATGCCATGGAGCCCAAGATAATCATTCCGAGAATGACGTGCATAAAGTGGAATGCTGTGATAAAAAAATACAAGGTAAAATAGGTATTGGTCGACAAACCAAATCCTTGTTGGATGAGCTCGTTATACTCCCATGACTTTACCGCTAAATAGACTCCCGCCGTGAGTAACGCACCGCCCAATAGCGCCGCAGCATAATCTTGGCGTGAATGCTTTACCGCATTTAAGCTGAGGGCGACCAAACAACTACTGGAAATTAACGAAATGGTGTTAATCCCACCGGCGACGGGATGCAGGTAGGTTTGTCCCTGTTGAAACATATCGGGATACAGCTGCCGTGTTACTGCAAAACCAATAATAAAAATAGCGAATACCGTTAGCTCTGCCAAAATGAAAAACCACATTGCCAAATCACCCGGCAAATGTGGCCGCTGGCTTGATGTCACACCCGCGACATCACCGGTTGGTACTTGATTGGATCCGGTATTGACCATATTATGACTTTTCATCTGCAAGGGCATTAACAATCAAAATACAGGCGTGCGACATCCATGAGCGCTTCAACGGTACTGAGATCATCAGACAATGGCTCCGCAAGGCAACTGCGACACGCGGCCAGTGGCGACATACCACTGGATATCATTCGCGCCGCATAAATTAATAAGCGCGTAGAAGCCACTTCATCTAAGTCACAGTCCAGTCTGCGCAGTGACCCGGCCAATTCAATCAGTTTACCCGCTAAATCTTGATCTATTTGACATTCCGTCATCAGTATTTGGATCTCGAGCTGAGGATTTGGATAGCCAAGCCGCAATGCGACAAAGCGCTGCCGAGTACTCGCCTTCATTCCTTTAAGAATATTTTGATAACCAGGGTTATAGGACACCACCAACATAAAACCTTGTGCTGCAGCGAGTTCTTCTCCGGTTCGTTCGATCGGTAATATGCGACGATCATCGGCAAGTGGGTGCAATACCACTGTGGTATCTTTACGTGCCTCGACGATTTCATCGAGATAACAAATACCGCCTTCTCTCACCGCCCTCGTTAACGGTCCGTCTTGCCAATAGGTACCCTTTGGACCAATCAAATGACGTCCCACTAAATCCGCGGCAGTTAAGTCATCATGACATGCCACAGTGTATAAAGGTCTGCCTAGTTTCTCCGCCATATAAGCCACAAAGCGCGTTTTACCACAGCCCGTAGGCCCTTTAATTAACAATGGCAGTTGATGAGAAAACGCGTACTCGAACAGTTGTATTTCGTTGTCTTGCTGCTGATAAAATATCTGTTCATTAATAGCAATTGCAGTGGTAGTTGATAAGGTCATATGGGTCCCTAGTATTCGACACTACTCGAAAAGAAAGCTATTTAAATATAGCATTTATTAACATTTTGGCTGAAAAACTCCCATCGCTGTTGGTTAATAACAAAGTTGATTCATAATAAAGTCGTCACCATAATCAAGGATGGGAAGAAAATAAGATAAGCTCGCATCAATAATCGCAAGTATCGATGGGCATGACGCAACTCCATAAAATGATCGATGATCATTAATCCCTTACACATCACGGTCAATGCAACCAAAATGCTAACCAGCGCTGAAGAGTTAAATTTTTCACCCAAAAACGTATTAAATAGCGTTATTCCAATCAGCGCCCACCAGCAATACTCCATTTTTCCAAAAAATTTCATCATGGCCTACCTTAGAACATACAAGAGTGGAAAAATAAGGATCCACATCAAGTCAATCGTGTGCCAGTACATGGCTAATGCTTCTAGACCTGAATGTTGTTTCGCTGAATAGGCTCCTCTGCGCACACGAAAAATCACCCATAAAACCGCGCATGCAGCCCAACCCACATGGAGGAAATGATTAAAAGTCATATAGTAATAAACAGTAAAAAACTCACTGCTACTGGTTCGAAAACCCTGCTGATGATTCCAATAGAATTCGCCCGATTTCACCAATAGGTACAAGCAACCACAAGCCAGAGTGAGCCACAGATAGACTTCACACTTGGCTCGATTGTCTAACCGAATATTGATCATGGCTTTTGCAATAAAGTAACTACTTGAAAGTAATATCAATGTGTTTGTTACCCCCGCGAGGGTACTTACACTTTGGGGGCCTTGAGAAAAAACTTCTGGGTAATGGTATTTGGCAATAAAATAAGCGACGAAAAAAATGCCAAATTCGGTGAGTTCAGATAGGATCCCCACCCATATCGGAATATTACCGGGGATTCGACCGGCCCGCTGCTCACTCCAGGAACGGGGGAAAATGCCCAAAGGTGCTTTGGGGGGCTCACTATTCATCGGGTAATAATCATCATAAGCCCTTTTGGCCAATGGTTGTCGGTTTACCTAAGTTTAGTTCAATAATACACAACAGGCGTGAGATCCCTTTTATTGACAGGGCTTACCCAAGACATAAATATAATCTAGCTATATAGCATGTTGTTAATGATGTTATTGACAGGACAACGATTGGGGCAGTTAAACGACATCCTGATAGTGACGAAAATAAAGGCCTAAAATTGGCCGCTTAATTAACCAATCGGCGCAAGAAATGTTAAAAACACCCTTTAACCTGTCCAGTAGCGATGATGAGCGTTCGCCAATCGCAGCCTAAATGGCATATGACATCGATAGATAATTTCATTTTAGAGCTAAATCACGTAAACTATGCGCTGTTTTTTAAGTCTCTTTTTTAGGTAAATCATGATCCGTTTAAACCAAGTACAATTGCCTCTCGACCATAATGAAGATGCGCTGCAAGATGTGGTATTGCAAAAGCTATCTATCTCCGCGGAGCAGCTGGTTGACATACATGTGTTTAAACGTGGCTACGATGCCCGTAAAAAGAATTTAATTTGGTTAATTTATACATTGGATGTGACGTTAACCAATGTAGACGAAGTGGCGTTATTGGCGTCGCTTGTTGATGATCACAACATCCGTGTTTCACCAGATACCGATTATAAGTATGTTGCTTGTGCTCCAGAAGGGTTAACGGAGCGCCCATTGGTGATAGGTATGGGACCATGTGGCTTGTTTGTCGGACTTATATTGGCGCAAATGGGCTTTAAGCCCATTATTTTAGAGCGCGGTAAATCAGTGCACGAACGCGCTAAAGATACCTTCCGTTTTTGGCGTACCAGTGAGCTAAACACCGAATCCAATGTGCAATTTGGTGAAGGTGGTGCGGGCACATTCTCTGATGGTAAGTTATACAGTCAAGTCAAAGACCCTGGTTTTAAAGGCTTAAAAGTAAAACAAGAATTTGTTGCCGCGGGCGCACCGGCTGAAATCATTTATGTCAGCAAACCACACATTGGTACCTTTAAGCTGGTGACTATGGTGGAGAAAATGCGTAGTGAAATCATCCGATTAGGCGGTGAAGTTCGCTTTGAAACCCGTGTCGATGAAATCAATATTAGCGATCGTCAGGTGACGGGTGTCACACTTAGAAATGGCGAAGTGCTGCATTCTACACATGTCATTGCTGCGATTGGCCACAGTGCCCGTGATACATTCCAAATGTTGCATGATAAAGGCGTGTATATGCAGGCGCAGTCATTTTCGATTGGTTTTCGTATTGAACACAAACAAGACATGATTGATAAAGATCGCTTTGGCAGTAACGCGGGCCACCCAATGTTAGGTGCTGCAGATTACAAGTTGGTCCATCATTGTAAAAGTGGTCGCAGTGTGTACAGCTTTTGTATGTGCCCTGGTGGTGTGGTTGTGGCGGCAACGTCAGAAGAGCATGCGGTAGTCACTAACGGTATGAGCCAATATTCGCGTAGTGAACGTAATGCTAACAGTGCCATTGTGGTGGGGATAGACCCAAGTGATTTTGATAACGATCCACTGCAAGGGATCGCGCTGCAACGTAAATTGGAACGCAATGCCTATGTTATGGGCGGCAGTAATTATGATGCACCTGCGCAAATGGTAGGCGACTTTTTAGCCGCGGGGGTGGGTAAACCGTTTGAAAATGTTGAGCCATCTTATAAACCCAATGTGAAAATGACTGATTTAAGCGATGCATTACCCCAATTCGCCATCGATGCGATCCGCGAAGCCATTCCCGCATTCGGTAAGAAAATTCGAGGTTTTGACAGTAAAGATGCCATGTTAACGGGCGTTGAAACGCGTACCTCTTCACCAGTGCAAATTAAACGTGGCGCAGATTATCAAAGTCTTAATACCAAAGGTTTGTACCCTGCAGGTGAAGGTGCCGGTTATGCAGGCGGCATTTTATCGGCGGGTATCGACGGCATCAGTATTGCCGAAGCCGTTGCATTAGACATGCTAAAACAGATAGCCAACCGTTAATGTCGTCTTAAATTAACAGCGCAACAACGCCACATATGGATAATCGCTTAATTGCCACTGCCGCAAGTGCTGAAATGTCCGCGCAGATTTAATGTTAATATCACTGGAAAACTCCCGCGTTTTGGCCCCGCCCCGCGAGTGATTTTCCTGTTGATGTTCCTGTTGATGTTATGTTTGTTTATGGCTTCCATCACACATTGGCTGAGTTCTTGTTGATTTACAGCCACAAAAGAACACTTTATTAGACTCTTTGGCAGTAAATTTCACTGGTGTAAATTCAGAACCTTTATGAGAACCATCACAAAAAGGCTGTTTTTTACTTTCCCCACATGAACACCAAAAATAATTTTTACCCGCTTCTACCTCGACGGCATAAGGGGTATCTGAAGCACGTATTGGTTTACTCATAATATATTCTCCATAACTAGCTAATAAACATAACAACGAAACTAACAACGAAACTAACAACGAAACTATAGAACGAAACTAAGCCACCCATTCTTATAATCAACAACATAGCTGCTTTCATCATTCATTTCGATAGCCTTTGATTATTCCAGCACATAAATTAGCAACATTGCTAATAAGATTGAGCCGTATGACCTGGTCAACTGTAATCGAAATAATCCCGATAACCTCAATGTAGATCCATGCTTAAACATCTTCAGTTGTAGTCTTATTCTCATTATATTGACCATAAACCTTAACCGTCCCATTTCACTCTTCTGACAACACCAGCGACCTAGTGGCTCAATCTCTTTGTGTTCTTACTATATACATGACATTGCGAGCGGTACCCTGACTTGACTGAGCTTTGAACGTCGGCAGCTATTGGCTGGGAAAACGTCTCATGCGAACAAATGAATGTGACACCCACGATTACTGTTAGTCAAATTTTACTTGTTGTTAAGCAGTCCGATCGGTTGGGTGATTGACACCATCGCCGGTGACCACGTTACCTAAATCAAATGGATTGACGCCGTCTAAACAGCCAATGTTAAAGCCATATTCGCTCGGGTTTGAGCGTCGTTGATGATGGGTATAGATACCACAGTGAGAACAGAAGAAGTGTTTCGCGGTGTTGGTATTAAATTGATATAGCTTAAGCACATCTTGGCCTTTTACCACTCGAATTCCATCGAGTTTAACCGAAGCAACAATGGCACCTTTTCTACGACAAATTGAACAATCACAGCGTCTCGGGTTTTCGATGCCGTTTGGTAAAGTGAGTTCAAGTTCAACCGCTCCACAATGACATGTCGCTTTGTGTTTCAGTTCAATGTTGGTATTGCCAACTCGTTTGATCATGCCAAGACCCTTTGTGCTTTATAATGTAACGATTGACTCGTGCTATCTATGTCGGTAACTCGAGGTAACATTAAAATATCACCAGACTGATGTGGCCAAATAACTACCGTTATCGTCTATTGACGTCCAGAGTGGTTCATTTAAACCGAAAATCGCGCCAGCTATAGTTCAAAAAAATGTAAACATAAACAAACTCTTCCAACTTAATCGCATTACTGGAACGATAAAATATAAGCTAAAAACTATTCTGCCGCTTTCTCCGCTGCCAACACGCTGGCCATTGACGGCACTATTGACACTGGATCTAGGCGCATTTGGAACCAATTTAAGCGCCAATCTAAATGCGGACCCGTAACACGACCGGTTGCACCAATTTCAGCAACTTTATCGCCCTGCACAACTTTGTCACCGACGGTTAAATACAATTTACTTAAGTGCAAAAATGTTGAATTAATCCCATAACCGTGATCGATAATCACAGTGCCACCAGAATAGAACATATCAGGCTCGGCTAAGGTAATAACGCCGTCTGCTGGCGCGACGACGACCGTGCCTGTTGGACGTGCAACATCAACACCAAAATGTGGGTTACCGGGAACGTCGTTATATACCCGTTGGCTGCCATAAACGCCTGAAATCCTGCCCGTAACTGGCCAAATAAAGGGCTGCATAAATGCCTGTTGCTGACTGAATAAGCCTCTGGCGGCGCGAGTCTGTTTGGCATCTTTAGCCGCCCTTTTTTGGGCGACAGGATCGGGTTTCATTATTTTTTGGCTAATGCCAGTGACCCGATCAATTTTGTACTGCCTCGCGGCAATTTTTAGCGGTTTAATTTCGGTTAATCCGTCTGGGTAAATGACTTTAAACACTTGCTCTGCTTTCGCATCTCTATCAAACCCAATGGCAAATTGACCATTTGGGGTGATTTTTACCGGTTGGCCATTAAGTAAAATTTTACTGCCTGCTGGCACGGCGCCGCGCACTAGTGCACCTTGTTCAAACTGACCTTGAAATGTCACCGCTGCAGCAGCGTTAGTACTGAGTCCGCATAGACTGATCACCAGCATTGTGGCCGTTGAAATAGATTGTAAAAGTGTCTTTTTTAATAACATAATCGAAATGCATTCCTTGTTAATTGCGACAAAAAACATAAAAAAAGGGCTACCGTATGGCAGCCCATTAATAATACTTGATTAACCTCTTACTGCAATGGCTCCTTTGCCAATACCTTCGAAAGCGATGACTTTAAAATGACTTTTGGGCTCTTTACTCGACAATGTTTTAGCCATGTATTCAGCCAATAACTCGACGGTGGTGTCATGGGGAATTAAGTCACAACAATGCTTAGGAATCGCTAATTGAAAATCACCTTGAGGGGCAACATAGTGAAAACCAAAATGCGTTTCGTCGCTGACTTTCGTTTGCTTAGACAAATGAAGTGTTTTGATAGACACTAAGTCTTCTTCGGTGCCAAGGTAAATATCTTGCCAACGTTCAGCCCAATAGTGGTCCCATTTAGGTGTCGCGATGCCATTTTCAAATACCGTTACCGGGCTCCGATGACCGTGAGCAATACGCTGACAATTACCGTCATGTTTACGTAGACCATGACTGTAATGATAAAACGGTGTATCAAGTGCTTCGTGGCGTAATGTCAGGCTGATACCTTGGACATTTTCTGGCAACACTTCACGTAAGGCTTTTTTCAAAAAGTCATTAACACTTTCATAGTCGATAACTTCGGTTGGGATCAGTGCAAAAGCTTGTGATGGACACGCCAGGTGGATATCACCTTTTTGGCTGCTAAAGTCCATCCATACTCGGTCGCCCTTTTGCTGCCAGCGCACTTCGCTGCAAGCAGTAGGGATTAACAAACGATGATCGGCAACATCATCGATGGTGTTTTTGATGGTACGCTTGACTTTGGCAAAGTCGAGCACCATATTTTGCTCATCTAAGCCGCCATCTAATAGCACATCGACAATCCAGCTTTCACCTACCATGCCGCGAATGGGGCAAAGATAAGAAAAATCAATAACAGTTAAATCTTTTACAAACAGTTGCATTAATGCTCCTAGGCAGAAAAACAGTCCACCTCAGTATAAATGTATTCCAAATAGCACATGCCAGTGGAAGCACTATCTTACCTGATCCACCTTGGTCCGACTATCAAC
This sequence comes from Shewanella sp. Actino-trap-3, assembly GCF_002836275.1. Classification (NCBI taxonomy): domain Bacteria; kingdom Pseudomonadati; phylum Pseudomonadota; class Gammaproteobacteria; order Alteromonadales; family Shewanellaceae; genus Shewanella; species Shewanella sp. Actino-trap-3. The sequence continues at coordinate 1,420,231 of NZ_PJCE01000001.1, forward strand.
TCTTAGTCTACAACCAATTGCGCTAATACCAATAGTTAAATACCGATAGTTAAATACCGATGCTCCACTGCCGATCGCCTAAATCAATGTCTCGTCAGTGTGTTCGATGTCAAAATAAGACCCAAATGAGATCAAAATGAGACCGCATTGATACCACATTAATACCGCGAATTATTTCAATGCCATATAAAACAAAAGCGAAGCGATGAGCGAGCAAATATCCTTGTAGATATAATAAATAAAAGTAAGTCGACTCAATAATATTTAATAACCAGATGACTACCGAAGAAGCGGAAAGTGGAGCGTTAATGATCTCAGTTAAGCATTGGCTAAACCGAGTTGACTGATGAATAAGGCGTTGTAGCGCACAGATAGTACCAAGTTATGATAGCTCTTAACGGCCCAACATAAATAGCACCAGTAAACTAAGCGTCATAAGTGAAGGCATACCACTGTTGCTTGTCAAAGCCCACCGCTATGGGCATCGCGGATAGCGATGTTCGCAAAAACGGGGCAGATTGAGGGCGTTTTATGTCGACAATACCAGGCCGTTTATCAATAAGGTGAGCAGCTAACAAGCTATATTCATCATAGCCAAACGGACTTACCACACGCTCAGCATGCCTCGAGCTAGCCACATGCGCTGGTATTATTTACCAGCTCATTCCACCTTATAGCCTACCCCATAAATTGAATGTAATAGTTCTTTTTGTTGACTTGCTTGGGCCAACTTATGACGTAGATTTTTGACATGACTATCTATGGTACGCGAGCTGACAATACGATCGTCAACATAGCAAACTTGCATTAGGCTGTCGCGAGAGTGCACTACTCCGGGTCTTTTTAGCAAAGTGTGCAGTAATCTAAATTCAACCGGTGTTAATTCAATCTCTTGTTGGTCGACCTGACATTTGAAACGTTCGATATTGATCTGCAGATATTTATAACGAATAATCTGTTCACTTTGACTGCCATAGGTATTTTCAACTCGTCTTAAAATCGTTTTGACCCGAGCGACGACTTCCCTAGCCGAAAATGGTTTACACACATAATCGTCTGCTCCAATATCTAAGCCCATTAAGCGGTCAATTTCATCTACCCGCGCCGTTAACATTAATACTGGCAGCATTGAAAATTGCCTCAACTCACGGCAAATGGTTAAACCGTCTTTATAGGGCAACATCAGATCTAAAATCATAAAGTCAATTTGTTGAGACTTAACCGTTTCAATCACTTCACGACCATCGTGTTGTACCAAGGTGTTAAAACCTTCAAGGGTTAAAAAGTCGACTAAAATCTGCGCTATTTTAGGCTCGTCCTCCACCACTAATATGGTCAAGGGTTGTTGATGAACATGTCCACTCATAATGATTCCCTGTGCATAGGTAATTGTACTTCAATACAAAGTCCACCCTGTGGTGATGGGATGGCCTTAATGGTGCCATCATGCGCTTCGACAATATTCTTACAGATGGTTAAACCAAGACCTGCACCACTACCACGGCGTGTGCGGGCACTGTCTTGGCGATATAATGGCTCAAACAGGTGTTCACACTCTTCAATGCTGGCACTGGGCTTGGTGTCATTAATGGTTAATATCATCGTTTTATTTTGTTGTGATAATCGCACATCAATTACCCCAGGACTGTCTGTGTAAGCCATAGAATTCATTAATAAATTAATAAATAGCTGTTCAAGACGAAGCATATCGGCAGATAAATACACCTCAGGCTGGAGCTTACTTTGTAGCGTTAGGCCTTTATCTTGTAGGCTGGTAGCCATACTATTAAGCGTGCTTTGTAGTGATTCACTGACGTTCACCCGCTGGAAATGATAACGTAATCCACCAACATCAGATAAAGATAGTTCATACAAATCATCGACTAAGTGCTTCATACGCAGCACTTCTTGTTCAAGTGAGATTAACTGAATGTGATTAAATGTTCTGATCCCCGCTTTAATCGCATCAATTTCACCGCATAAAATACTCAAAGGGGTACGCAATTCGTGCGAAATGTCCGCTAACCAACGATTTTTGGCACTACGATTTTTAGATAATGTCAGCGCCAGATGATCAATATTAGCCATTAGTTGGCCTAATTCATCGGTGCGCTGAGGCGATAAACGTTGATCATAATTACCCTGAGATAAATATGACACGCCCAGCATAACTTGCTTTACCGGAATAAGCAGAAAACGAGATAACCACCAAGCAATCGCACTCGCAAGCAGTAAACACAATAAACCAATTCCCATACTGGTCCAGCGTTGTTGCTGAGAAAATGCCGTAGCCGAAGAAGATTCAATGTCTCTAATAGGGCTGCTGTATAAATAACCGACGACCTGATCATCAAATATTAGCGGTAAGCTAATGAGAACGTCCGCATGGTCAATGTCGGCGCCGACGATAAATTGTTGCGCTGCTGAATATAACCCTGTCGGTGGACCAGAAGGTGGTGAAGCAAACGGAGGCCGTCGTCTAGGAGGACCTAATTGTGATCCCGGTCCCAGAGGAGGATTATCACCAATCGGTCTTGGGGGGGGCATTGCGCTGCCGTCTGGACGATATTTTTGTGGACGTGGCGCATGAAGCGCAATGGCTTGTGTTAATGCTTTTTGATTAATAGACTGCCACACTCGTGTAGATTGTTGCTCTGTCATTACTGATGGATCAGTTTGTGATACCGGATTAGCCGCATAAAGTGCCAATAGTTCATTCGATAAATACTGTAGACGCTCTTGTTCTAATCCGTTGATGTAGTCTAAAAAACCTTGGTCAAAACTCCACCTCGCTAATGATAACGTGGCGATAAGTACAATACTGGTAAGGCCAACGAAGGCTAAGAAAAGCTTTTGAGATATTTTCATAAAAGACATTATAACCAGCTATATACGCACAAACTAGTCGCGATAAATAACTGATAAAAATCTCCTCCAATTCTGCACAATTACTCCACATTGTTAGGTTATATTGCCATGAGTTACCTAACCAAGGAGTGTCACCATGACTCTTAAGCCAATCAGTATTGGTCTACTTAGCTTTATGTTATTAGTATCTGTCGGTGCTAATGCTAACCCACATGATAGAAAACCACCTAAAGAAGCTGTTGAAGCGTGTGCTAACAGTGCTGAAAATGATCAGGTTAGTTTTGACACCCCCCGTGGCGACACCCTTGAAGCAAGCTGTCAAATTATCGATGGCGAGCTTGTCGCTGTACCCGCCAATGGTCCTGACGATATGAAACAACCGCCAAAACAACGCAAATAACACTCGTGTGGTTAAGGGGTATTCTTGCCTAAAATAATTAATAATCAATGCTTAAGGAGTAAATATGCAAGTGACTAGTGGTAACAATTCGATGCAAATGACATCGGCCGAGAACACCCAAAGACCTCCGAGTCCTGATGGTCCGCCACCACCAAAAGGCGGTGTACCGCCTGGGTTAGATACAGCGGTGTCGACCTTGTCTGATGATCAACAGCAATTAACAACTGACATGTTGTCATCATTGACCGACGAGCAACAAGAGTCGCTGAAGTCTATGTTGGATGAATTAAAACCACTTACAGAAGGCTTATCTGACGAGGACATCGGCAGTATTTTCTTTGAGGCGTTGAGCAGTATTTATAATGGTGAAAACACCGAAACGGCTAACAGTAATTCAACCTCTGTGAACGTAGATATTTACGCTTAATACAGTACTAAAAAGTCGTAATGGTGATATAAAAGCAGCTTACATATTGTGTAAGCTGCTATTTTATTTACTTTAAGTTAATTTCAGTGGGCAGGTTAATGCTGTTACGGATCATAGGTAAAAACTCGTTAAGATCTTGTGGCAATTGCGGTTTGCTGTACAAATATCCTTGAGCAAAATCACAGCCATTGAGCCGCAGAAAATCTGCTTGATCGACGGTTTCTACTCCTTCAGCAATAATCTGCAAATTCAGTGCATGCCCAAGTGCAATAACAGCCTTTGCAATGACGGTGTTATTAGCATCATGAGGGATATCACGCACAAACGACTGATCGATTTTCAACGTATCAATCGGTAACTTTTTCAGATAATTGAGTGAAGAATAACCGGTACCAAAGTCATCGATGCTCAAGGCAATTCCCATAGCACCTAATAATTTCAAATCATGAATAATCGCATCGGGATCGATCATCATACAAGACTCGGTTACTTCTAATTCCAAATGTTTGGCAGGTAATCCGGTTTCTAATAAAATGGAGCGCACTTTATCGACAAAATCATTTCTTTGCAGCTGTAAGCTAGCCACATTAACTGAAATACGCTCAAACATTTTACCTTGAGTTAGCCATTCAACCCCTTGCAGGCAGGCTGCCTTTAATACCCATAAACCAATATCCCAAATCAAGCCAATCTTCTCAGCTAATGGAATAAACTCTGCCGGAGAAATATTGCCAAAGACAGGGTCATGCCAACGAATGAGCGCTTCAAAGCCACTGGGTGTCAGATCAGACAGTTTCAACTTCGGTTGATAAACTAAATAAAAATCTTCATTCACCAGCGCTTGGTGCAATGCTGTTTGCAGTTTTAATTGCGCCACAGCCTGTTTGGTCATTGACTCAGTATAAAAGGCATAATTGTTTCGCCCATCTAATTTTGCACGGTGCATTGCAGCATCAGCATTACGCAATAAGCTGTCATGATCATCACCATCACTTGGATATATCGCCACCCCCATACTGGCAGTAAGACGTACAGATTGGGAATTATCGAGAATAAATGGCTGTTCAAACACACTTCGAATACGGTCTACCGAAGAGGTAACGGAATCCGTGCCCGTGATGCTAGGCAACATAACCACAAACTCATCGCCACTTAAGCGTGCTAATGCGTCAAAATCAGATAATGCATAAGATAAACGATTGGCCAATTCAACTAAAACTTCATCGCCAATAACATGACCTAAACTGTCATTAATATGCTTAAAAAAATCGATATCTAAAAACACAATAGCCAACTGTTTTTTGGCCCTGTGAGAGTGATTAACCTCTTGCTCTAGCAGTGACATAAATTGCATCCGATTAGGCAATTGTGTCAGAGGGTCAAAATAAGCTAAGTTTTTGAGTTTTTCTTCATTTTGTTTCTGCGCTGAAATATCGGCAAACACTGCAACGTAATACTGAATGATATTTTGTTTATCAAATACCGCACTGATGGTAATAGCTTGCGGAAAAATAGCCCCATATTTACGACGATTCCAAATTTCACCATGCCATTTACCTTGAACAAGCAAGGTATTCCACAAACGTTCAAAGAAGCTTTTTGGGTGACGTCCCGAACTGAGTATTTTAGGGTTTTGACCTATTACCTCTTCACGGCTATAACCGGTGATATCAGTAAACGCTTGGTTAATTTCAGTAATATTACCATCACGGTCAGTTATAACGACTCCCTCGACCGCATTTTGAAACACGTTTGCAGCTAACGTTAACTGTTCTTCTGCCTCTTTATGTTTGGCTATATTACGAGTCATGCCGATGACACCGACCAAATGGCCTTGGGCATTAAGGATCGGAGCCTTGATGGTTTCGAGCCACACTTTGTTAAAATTAATGTCGAATTCTTCGCATTCAGAAACAACTACCGTTGCGCCGTTATTAATGGCTAATTTATCGCCCTCAATAAATTCTTCGGCGGTGCGTTGGTCAAAAAGATCAACGTCAGTTTTACCGACAATTTGCTCTTTAGATTTTCGCCAAGCTCGTTCAACACTTTTATTACAGGCAACATATTGCCCGCTAGCATCCTTAACCCAAACATGTTCATCAAAAGCATCAATAAAAGACTGTAAATCAACACCTGGGGACACTGACTCTGTGATATTTAAATCAACGGTTAAGGAGCTTATATAATAGCGAATGGCATTAGTTAACATATCCGCTATGCGCGCTTGCATCGCAGATAAAGGTTGAAATAAAGTCGCCTGAGTCGGTTCGATGTTATTGGCACTAAAGCTGATCACACCGATGATATGACCTTGAGGTGAACGAATAAGCTGATGATAAACACTAGTGTGTTGGTCTACTTCTTTTACGCTATTAGGGGGTGTTGCTTTAAGATGTTCTAACACGCTAGCGTCATGTTGTCGCTGAGTCATTTCATCAATATTTTGACTTGTACAAATAGCTTCAATACTGTTATCAGAATTGACATGGTAAAACATGATTGTAAGACGAAACTCGGCAGAAATATCATTTATTTCTAGCTGCCATTCTCTTAATTGTGCTGGAGAAATAGCTTTTTTCAGCATACCACCTTCCTGAATAGTGCTTATTGAGTAAGCTTTGATAAACCAAATCTTATGGGTACTATTATGAGTATTCTTATTAGCATTAGTGCCAAGTCAGATTATATCAGAACCGGCCTTATTAGCTGTAATTAAACAACCAATGCAATCGATTCGAGCGATTAATACTATAAGGACACTATAACTACCTGATTAACAACTCAGATTCAATCATAATATTACACAAAAACAAAAAAGGAGCCAAAAGACTCCTTTGTGGGATTAGTTACCGTCAGTGTGACGGTAAACTCCTGAATGCTAGCTATTTTTTAAAGCAGCAATGCGCTTTTCTAATGGCGGATGGCTCATCAATAACTCAGCCATTGAACGTTTGCCATTGATACCAAAGGCTGACATTTGTGCTGGCATAGCGCCAGATTCAGGCCCTTGACGTAAACGTTCTAATGCGGCAATCATTTTATTTTTGCCTGCTAAACGCGCGGCGCCTTCATCAGCCTTAAACTCACGAATACGTGAAAAGTAAGCTACGATAATCGATGCCAAAATACCGAATAGCATATCAAGTACAAATACTACAGCCATGTAGGCGAACATACCTAGGCCTTGACCTTCTTCGTCATTACTGGAAACAAAATTATTAATAATGCCAGCAACGACACGTGCTGCAAAAATAACAAAAGTATTCACCACACCTTGAATTAAGGTTAAGGTCACCATGTCACCGTTAGCGACATGACTGACTTCATGAGCGAGAACGCCTTCAATTTCGTCTTGAGTCATGCCATAAAGCAAACCAGAACTCACAGCAACAAGGGCATTATTTTTACTTGGACCCGTTGCAAATGCGTTCATCTCTGGTGACTGGTAAATTGCCACTTCAGGCATCTTAATTCCAGACTTTTCAGCTTGGCGTGCAACCGTTTCAACTAACCAACGTTCCATACTGTCACGTGGTTGAGTAATAACTTCACAGCCCATGGTTTTCTTCGCCATCCATTTTGAAATGGCTAAACTGATAAACGCACCACCAAAACCAAAAATGGCAGCAAATACTAACAGTCCACCCATCGTTGAGGTATTAACACCAAGAATAGACATTACAATTGAGGCAACCAGTAAGATGGCAAAGTTGGTTGCGATCAACAAAAATATACGCTTCATTTAAGCTCCTGTATGGCGAAAGTGCCGATTTTCAGTTGTTACTAAAGACATAATATGTCAATAAATCTAAAATTCAAGCTTAGTTATATTAAAAATATTTATCCTTCTTATATAGGCGGATTAAACATACTCTTGAATCTCTAGCGAGCAGATTTTAGGCAGATATTATTAAACCAAACTGAATAAAAACGACAAAAACCAACTAATTGTCGGTAATGATTAATTTTTGATAAACTATCAAAAACAAAATACCAAAGGACTTTTTATGACCATTAATGCACTAATGTTGAGTGCTTCACGTGTCGGAGATTCAGCTTATTTAACCCATACTCTCGAACTCATCCGCCCATTAACTCAACCTGGGCAGCAATGGCTGTTTATTCCCTATGCTGGCGTCAGTGTAAGTTACGATGACTATTTAATTAAAGTACAAACTGCGCTTGAACCACTGCCCATTATCATTACTAGCATTCATCAATTTTCCGATCCCAAACAAGCGATTAAAGATGCAGCGGGTATTTTGGTTGGTGGCGGAAATACATTCCAATTGCTCAACGAACTGTATCGTTATGACTTGGTGCATTTAATCCGTGAACAAGTAGAAAATGGCATGCCGTATGTTGGTTGGAGCGCAGGATCAAACATTACCGGTGCTAGCATTCGTACCACTAATGATATGCCAATTACTGAGCCTCCCTCTTTTACAGCCTTAGGCATTCTTCCGTTTCAATTAAATCCGCATTACACCAATTACCAAATGCCGGGGCACAATGGTGAAACACGCGCACAACGGCTATTAGAGTTTACGATGGTAGACCCATTAACGCCGGTGATAGCTATTCAGGAAGGCAGTGCATTGTGGCGTAGAGGGGAGACATTGCAGCTGATTGGCGATGAAGTAGCTTACTTATTCCATGGCAAGCAACAAGAAGTTGAGATAGCCGTTAACAGTGACTTATCACACTTCCTTTAATCAGCGTATTGTTAATAAGAATATCAGATTTTAGCTTGTTGCAATCGGCTTTAACCTAAATTATTGGGCTTACTCTAATAAGCCCAATGGTGCAGTATATCGGCTACTCACTATCGTACTGATTTCGCTCACTGGGTATATCCGTTGAGTATTCAACAAATTCTACTTCAAATCCATTCGGATCAATAAAGTAACGGCTTTTGTAAAAAGGGTCATGTCCACCCATAATGGCTACTTCAAAACCCACCAGTGCTAATCTTGCCACTAACGCATCAATGTTATCCACTGCATAAGCAAAATGAGCTAAGCCCAATGCATTGCTTTTAAGGTCGCGCACCTCACCCGTACCAGAATCATTAAATGATAAATAATGAAAATCATCGCCAAAGTGAAGCCATTTCCGTGGTGTGCCATGCCAAATCGACTCTCCGCCACCACGAACCCGCCAATGGGGAAATGCCGCCTGATAAAATACTAATGTTTCATCTAAGTCATGCACCACTAAATTTAAATGTTCTAATCTCATCACTTATCTCCTTATTATTGATACAGCACAGCTTAATACCTCAAGTTAACTTGAGGTAAAGAGTTAAATTTGCCAAAATGATAAAAAATTTGGAGTGCTAATGTCAGTAGAAACAGAATTAAGTGTGGGCCAAGTTGCAAAACGTTGCGGGATCAACATCTCTGCGATTCATTTTTACGAGCAAAAAGGTCTTATCAGCAGTTGGCGAAACCAAGGTAATCAACGCCGTTATGCACGAGAAGTTATCAGGCGGATTTCGCTCATCAAAGCTGCGCAGCAATTAGGGATCTCGTTAGATGAAATACACCTCGCCTTTACCAGTCTCCCTAATGGTAGAACCGCCACTAAAGAAGATTGGGCCGATTTATCAAATGCCTGGAAAAAGACGCTAACTCAGCGGATTGCTAAGATGCAAAAGTTGAAAGACTCATTAGAAGCTTGTATCGGCTGCGGTTGTTTATCGATGAAACACTGTCCACTGTATAACCCAGAAGATATTCTAGTCGAGCAAGGTCCAGGTCCGGTGCTGTTAAATAAAAATTAAGCACAAAAAAGCCTAGTTTAAAAACTAGGCGTAAGCAAAAACGCTAAATAGGGGGGGGAGATAAACTACAAGGTTAACAATGTAGGTTAAGTGGCAGTTAACACTTAGCCCGCCAATCATATCAGCCTAACAATATTGGCCTAACTAAGGGAGTTGGTTGAAACAATATCAATTTTACGTGGTTTCATTGCTTCTGGAATCTCACGAACTAAATCAATATTTAACAAACCATGTTCTAATTCCGCTCCTACCACGCGAACATGATCAGCTAATTGGAAGCTGCGCTCAAAGCCTCGCTCGGCGATACCTTGATGCAAATATTTACGATCATCACTTTTGGCTGTCTTATTGCCTTTTACTATCAGTTTTTCGCCTTCACTCATGATATCTAATTCTGGCATCGAAAAACCTGCAACGGCCATGGTAATTCGGTAACTATTTTCACCTAAAAGCTCAATATTATAAGGAGGATAACCACAGTTGGCATTATTCGCTGCAGCGTGTTCAGCAAGTTGTGCTAAACGGTCAAAGCCAATCGCACTTCGGTAAAGAGGAGTTAAATCTGGAGAAAGATTAAAATTGCGCATGTTCATACCCTTGTCTAAAGCAATATGTAAAAAATAACCACTGTCTATGTCAGTGGCGTACAGTTTTCACAGCCCTTACGGCACTGTGCTAGCAAGTTTACTGAAACCTCTATCGAGCATTTCGTTAATCATTCCTGCTACAGAGTTAGATATATGGACCGCCTGTATGATATCAAGTGCTTCAAGTAAATAAATTATATATTAATAGCGATTACTTATAAATACCCATTATAATCAGTAACTAATATGGAGTTAAATTAATGAGATAAACAATTCCGTGATATTAATTCCACAGTGATGACTTTTGTTACTGGTAATTTTGGCCTAAGTTGTCACAATAATGGGCAACGAATAAAAACAAATAAGGACATTTTATGAACCCAGCAACAATGGCATTACTGATCCCAATTTTGGCTATTTTGGGCAGCTTTATTGTTAGTATAATGAAACTTAGAGAACGCCAAGTACGTGCGACAACAGAACAAGCAACTAATAATAAAGCATTGCATGATGAAATAAGCTCCCTACGCCAACGAATTGAAGTACTCGAAAGGGTTGTTACCGAAGATGCATACGACTTAAAACAAAAAATTAATAACGCATAAGGTGATTGAGTACTGTTAAGTACAACTAATATTCAAAGCATAAAGCCACCGCAGTGGATGGCTTTACTGTCTTGAGCACGGGGAAAGTCAAACCAGTTCCAAAATCCTTTATCTCAGCGAAAATAGGTGGTTATAGCGACCAATGGCCACTTAGTCAAAATCTCAGATACACTGCGATCATATTTTGCTGAGTCAGCGCACGTTAACATCTCAAATCGTAGACGTAAAAAAGCCCGCTATATAATAGCGGGCTTTTTCACTACTCTTTCGAGTAAATTAGGCGCCTGGAAATGACTTACTCTCGCATGGGCATATTCGACAAACTGCTGTCTTGTTTTGGCCAATAACAAACTCTACACCATAAATTACAGACGTAAAAAAGCCCGCTATATAATAGCGGGCTGTTTCACTACTCTTTCGAGTAAATTAGGCGCCTGGAAATAACCTACTCTTTTATCCCCGCGCATGGGCATATTCGACAAACTGCTGTCATGTTTTGGCGAGTAACAAACTCTACACCATAAATTGAAGACGTAAAAAAGCCCGCTATATAATAGCGGGCTGTTTCACTACTCTTTCGAGTAAATTAGGCGCCTGGAAATGACCTACTCTCGCATGGGGAGACCCCAAACTACCATCGGCGCGATTGCGTTTCACTTCTGAGTTCGGAATGGGATCAGGTGGTGCCACAATGCTATGGTTTCCAGACAAATTTGTATATCTACCGCCTTTAAGGCCGTAAATAATAATTCGGAAAGCTGATTTTTTTGAGTCTACAAAACACTACTTAAGCGCTCTATTCTAACACTAAGGTTATGCTCCCTGTCAGTACGACCTCCATGGAAGGAGGAAGTGCTAGAAAATGTCGGGAACATTTTCAGTAAAACCCATCTGGGTTGTATGGTTAAGCCTCACGGGTCATTAGTACAAGTTAGCTCAACGCCTCACAACGCTTACACACCTTGCCTATCAACGTAGTAGTCTCCTACGGCCCTTTAGAGAGCTTAAAGCTCTAGGGATGACTCATCTTAGGGCTCGCTTCCCGCTTAGATGCTTTCAGCGGTTATCGATCCCGAACGTAGCTACCGGGCAATGCCATTGGCATGACAACCCGAACACCAGCGGTTCGTCCACTCCGGTCCTCTCGTACTAGGAGCAGCTCCCTTCAATCATCCAACGCCCACGGCAGATAGGGACCGAACTGTCTCACGACGTTCTGAACCCAGCTCGCGTACCACTTTAAATGGCGAACAGCCATACCCTTGGGACCGACTTCAGCCCCAGGATGTGATGAGCCGACATCGAGGTGCCAAACACCGCCGTCGATATGAACTCTTGGGCGGTATCAGCCTGTTATCCCCGGAGTACCTTTTATCCGTTGAGCGATGGCCCTTCCATTCAGAACCACCGGATCACTATGACCTACTTTCGTACCTGCTCGACGTGTATGTCTCGCAGTTAAGCTGGCTTATGCCATTGCACTAACCGTACGATGTCCGACCGTACTTAGCCAACCTTCGTGCTCCTCCGTTACTCTTTGGGAGGAGACCGCCCCAGTCAAACTACCCACCAGGCACTGTCCCGAACCCCGATTAGGGGCCGCGGTTAGAACATCAAAACTACAAGGGTGGTATTTCAAGATTGACTCCACTCAGACTAGCGTCCAAGCTTCAAAGTCTCCCACCTATCCTACACATGTAGGTTCAATGTTCAGTGCCAAGCTATAGTAAAGGTTCACGGGGTCTTTCCGTCTAGCCGCGGGTATACGGCATCTTCACCGCAATTTCAACTTCACTGAGTCTCGGCTGGAGACAGCGTGGCCATCATTACGCCATTCGTGCAGGTCGGAACTTACCCGACAAGGAATTTCGCTACCTTAGGACCGTTATAGTTACGGCCGCCGTTTACCGGGGCTTCGATCATGAGCTTCTCCGAAGATAACCCAATCAATTAACCTTCCGGCACCGGGCAGGCGTCATACCGTATACGTCATCTTGCGATTTTGCACAGTACTGTGTTTTTGATAAACAGTTGCAGCCACCTGGTATCTGCGACTGCCAACAGCTTAAGGAGCAAGTCCTATCACCGTCGGCAGCGTACCTTCTCCCGAAGTTACGGTACCATTTTGCCTAGTTCCTTCAGCCGAGTTCTCTCAAGCGCCTTGGTATTCTCTACCCGACCACCTGTGTCGGTTTGGGGTACGATCCCCACTAACCTGAAGCTTAGAAGATTTTCCTGGAAGTATGGCATCAACTACTTCATCACCTTAGTGACTCGTCATCAGTCCTCAGTCTTGCAATTAAATGCGTATCCCCGGATTTGCCTAAGAATACAACCTACCACCTTAAACGCGGACTACCAACGCCGCGCTAGCCTAGCCTTCTCCGTCTCTCCATCGCAGTTAGTGAAGGTACAGAAATATTAATCTGTTTCCCATCGATTACGCCTTTCGGCCTCACCTTAGGGGTCGACTCACCCTGCCCCGATTAACGTTGGACAGGAACCCTTGGTCTTTCGGCGAGGGAGTTTTTCACTCCCTTTATCGTTACTCATGTCAGCATTCGCACTTCTGATACGTCCAGTGTGGGTTACCCCTTCACCTTCAACCGCTTACAGAACGCTCCTCTACCGCGCAATTCTAATGAAATGCACCCGTAGCTTCGGTGGTATGTTTAGCCCCGTTAAATCTTCCGCGCAGGCCGACTCGACTAGTGAGCTATTACGCTTTCTTTAAATGATGGCTGCTTCTAAGCCAACATCCTAGCTGTCTGAGCCTTCCCACATCGTTTCCCACTTAACATACACTTTGGGACCTTAGCTGACGGTCTGGGTTGTTTCCCTTTTGACAACGGACGTTAGCACCCGCTGTCTGTCTCCCGAGTAGTACTCATTGGTATTCGGAGTTTGCAAAGGGTTGGTAAGTCGGGATGACCCCCTAGCCTTAACAGTGCTCTACCCCCAATGGTATTCGCTCGAGGCGCTACCTAAATAGCTTTCGAGGAGAACCAGATATCTCCGAGTTTGATTGGCCTTTCACCCCCAGCCACAAGTCATCCGCTCATTTTTCAACATAAGTCGGTTCGGTCCTCCAGTTGATGTTACTCAACCTTCAACCTGCCCATGGCTAGATCACTCGGTTTCGGGTCTACACCTTGCAACTAAACGCGCAGTTAACACTCGGTTTCCCTACGGCTCCGCTATTCGCTTAACCTCGCTACAAAATGTAAGTCGCTGACCCATTATACAAAAGGTACGCAGTCACGGTCTCAAGAACCGCTCCCACTGCTTGTACGTACACGGTTTCAGGTTCTATTTCACTCCCCTCACAGGGGTTCTTTTCGCCTTTCCCTCACGGTACTGGTTCACTATCGGTCAGTCAGGAGTATTTAGCCTTGGAGGATGGTCCCCCCATATTCAAACAGGATGTCACGTGTCCCGCCTTACTCGTTTTCATCTACGGTTAGTTTTCATGTACGGGGCTATCACCCTGTGCCGCTGTGCTTTCCAACACATTCCACTAACACCCCATAGACTTAAGGGCTAATCCCCGTTCGCTCGCCGCTACTAGGGGAATCTCGGTTGATTTCTTTTCCTCTGGGTACTTAGATGTTTCAGTTCCCCAGGTTCGCCTCATAACGCTATGTATTCACGTTATGATGACCACTTATGTGGCCGGGTTTCCCCATTCGGATATCGTTAGCTCAAATGCTTATTACTAGCTCGCCAACGCTTTTCGCAAGTTATTACGTCCTTCATCGCCTCTGACTGCCAAGGCATCCACCGTATACGCTTGGTCACTTAACCATACAACCCAAATGAGTTTCACTTGCGTGAACCTCTGAGTCATATCATGACCAGCTGGTTTTTACTTGTCTCACCTCCGGGTAGGAAGTGGACTCGCCTTAGTTTTTTAGAATATTCAAGACACTTAAACAGTGTTTTGAGAACTCAAGATACTAATGCTTTCGCATCAGTATTATTTTTCGCACTAACGTAATCACACCAATAACAACGAATCATTATTCATGCGCCTTTAGTTAGTACTATCAGCTTTCCAAATTGTTAAAGAGCGGGCTTAAAAAAGCCAAAGATAAAGTTTCATTTATCTTTGGCATCTCTAACCTATGCATATGCTTATCATCATGATAAGTGTAAATGGTGGAGCTATGCGGGATCGAACCGCAGACCTCCTGCGTGCAAGGCAGGCGCTCTCCCAGCTGAGCTATAGCCCCATTTACATGCAGTTGAGATAAATATCAAGTATCCAATCATAAGATTGGCGAAGCCAAATCGAATTTTAACAAGTTAATTCAATGCGACGTTTAGTTGACTAAACGAGTATTTAATTAACGCAGATAAAATGAAGATTTGGTGGGTCAGAGTGGACTTGAACCACCGACCTCACCCTTATCAGGGGTGCGCTCTAACCAGCTGAGCTACAGACCCATTCTTTTTGGTCTTTTAATCCTTACTCGGCGTTACTTTCTTCGTTTCTCAGTCATGTGCTAAAAGCACACTCCCTGCGAAACTCATCAAGTGCCTTGATTAAGAATCAAAATCCTCAAAAATACCTTTCGATATCTTTCTCTTTCTTCTATCAAGTAATCTGTGTGAACACTCACATGCATCGCTGCACTTTTAGGTATTGAGTTAGTCGTATAGGTAAGGAGGTGATCCAGCCCCAGGTTCCCCTAGGGCTACCTTGTTACGACTTCACCCCAGTCATGAACCACAAAGTGGTGAGCGTTCTCCCGAAGGTTAAACTACCCACTTCTTTTGCAGCCCACTCCCATGGTGTGACGGGCGGTGTGTACAAGGCCCGGGAACGTATTCACCGTGGCATTCTGATCCACGATTACTAGCGATTCCGACTTCACGGAGTCGAGTTGCAGACTCCGATCCGGACTACGACAAGCTTTGTGAGATTAGCTCCACCTCGCGGCTTTGCAACCCTCTGTACTTGCCATTGTAGCACGTGTGTAGCCCTACTCGTAAGGGCCATGATGACTTGACGTCGTCCCCACCTTCCTCCGGTTTATCACCGGCAGTCTCCCTAGAGTTCCCGCCATTACGCGCTGGCAAATAAGGATAGGGGTTGCGCTCGTTGCGGGACTTAACCCAACATTTCACAACACGAGCTGACGACAGCCATGCAGCACCTGTCTCACAGTTCCCGAAGGCACAAGTCCATCTCTGGTCTCTTCTGTGGATGTCAAGAGTAGGTAAGGTTCTTCGCGTTGCATCGAATTAAACCACATGCTCCACCGCTTGTGCGGGCCCCCGTCAATTCATTTGAGTTTTAACCTTGCGGCCGTACTCCCCAGGCGGTCTACTTAATGCGTTAGCTTGGGAGCCCAGTGACTAAGTCACCAAACTCCGAGTAGACATCGTTTACGGCGTGGACTACCAGGGTATCTAATCCTGTTTGCTCCCCACGCTTTCGTGCATGAGCGTCAGTCTTTGTCCAGGGGGCCGCCTTCGCCACCGGTATTCCTCCAGATATCTACGCATTTCACCGCTACACCTGGAATTCTACCCCCCTCTACAAGACTCTAGTTCGCCAGTTCCAAATGCAATTCCCAGGTTGAGCCCGGGGATTTCACATCTGGCTTAACAAACCGCCTGCGCACGCTTTACGCCCAGTAATTCCGATTAACGCTCGGACCCTCC
The DNA here is from genome assembly GCF_002836275.1 of Shewanella sp. Actino-trap-3. Taxonomy (NCBI): domain Bacteria; kingdom Pseudomonadati; phylum Pseudomonadota; class Gammaproteobacteria; order Alteromonadales; family Shewanellaceae; genus Shewanella; species Shewanella sp. Actino-trap-3. Next base: position 1,436,576 of record NZ_PJCE01000001.1, read on the forward strand.
GTATTACCGCGGCTGCTGGCACGGAGTTAGCCGGTCCTTCTTCTGTAGGTAACGTCACAGTAACGGGCTATTAACACGCTACCTTTCCTCCCTACTGAAAGTGCTTTACAACCCGAAGGCCTTCTTCACACACGCGGCATGGCTGCATCAGGGTTTCCCCCATTGTGCAATATTCCCCACTGCTGCCTCCCGTAGGAGTCTGGGCCGTGTCTCAGTCCCAGTGTGGCTGATCATCCTCTCAGAACAGCTAGGGATCGTCGCCTTGGTGAGCCATTACCTCACCAACTAGCTAATCCCACCTAGGTTCATCCTGTCGCGGAAGGCCCGAAGGTCCCCTCCTTTCCCCCGTAGGGCGTATGCGGTATTAGCAGTCGTTTCCAACTGTTATCCCCCTCGACTGGGCAGATCCCTAGGCATTACTCACCCGTCCGCCGCTCGTCACCTCAGGAGCAAGCTCCCTTGTGTTACCGCTCGACTTGCATGTGTTAGGCCTGCCGCCAGCGTTCAATCTGAGCCATGATCAAACTCTTCAATTAAAGTTTTTTGAAAACCCCACTCTTACAAGTAAGAACGATGCTTTCGGCTCAATGAATTCTGATTTCATTAATTAGACTCGGAAGAATCTAAATAATGTTTGTACATATTACTATGAACACTCATCGTTGCATTGAGTTGAAATTTTTTGATTGCCAACATTCCGAAGAACAGAAGACAATTTCGAATAACTCAATACCTGTGAATGTCCACACAGATTACTTGATAAATTGTTAAAGAGCGTTGATGCTATCTTTCATGCATCGCCGTAAGACGCTAGGTCATTGGCTTGGGCTGCGCATTCTACGCAATCCTTATTCAGCGTCAAGTGTTTTTTCAAACTTCTTTTTCGCTTTGTTATCTTGTCATATTATTCATTTTTGCAAATAATATTTAAGTCAACAAACTGCAGCGGCCTGTGCCGTTCCAGTGGTTGCGCATTATAGGGAGCTGAGGCTTTTGCGCAAGACTTTTTCCACCAAACACTTCTGAGTGGCGTTTATTCAGCCAAAATGTGGTATTTTTACTCGTTTTATCGTGATGAGGCCTAATAAACCTGAGTTGCGGATATAAATCGAACTAAAAGCCTAAGTCGTGAATGGGTCGCTTATCTATGTTGTTGTCAACTAAATTTGGCCACGGCTGTAAAATCTAACCAAGATCTTGACTCTGATTCATTTACGCTCAATCCTGCATTCTGATGATGAGCCTTAACTTGGCTAATCTTAATTTTGCTAATGATATAGTCGCTCAAATCTTGCTTGGCATAAATAACAATCTTGTCTCCCTGTCCCGCTATCGATTCTGTTTTTAAATACCTGAATAACCGCGCCACCGCTACATTAATAGCCGTTAACATGTTGACTCATGCTTTGATTATCTAGGGGTGCCATCATCGTTGATAGTATTTAAGGCTACTATAATGACAGCCTTCGACTGATCACTTATATATTTCAGCCGAAAAAGCTGAGCATTAAATATCTCAGCTTGAAAAGGCAATGCTTATGCGGATTTTAGGTTAATGACATTATCTTGATTCAAATTTGTGTAAATTTAACCTGTTAGGCTTAGCTACGGACAATCATCAACCACAGACCGCTCAACGTTTCGCGGTCAGTGGTCTAATTGATGGTATAGTCTCCTTAAGAAAGGAATGTAATTATTAGCCTTTAAAATCAAATAGATGCACAATAATACTTATCCATTTAGTTCATTTAGTTCAATTTCGATGCCAAAGCAATTTTTAAATTCTTTTGTGCCCGTTCAAAATACGATGGTGAACTGTCGATTGCTTTTTGAAACATTTCAATTGCCTTTTGATAGTGACCTTCCAGCATCAAGAAATACCCTAGGTCATTAAATGCATCAGCTTTTGTCATTGTCTGTTCAAAACTGACTAATGCTTTCCCATATTGTCCCTTGCGAATGTAAATCAATCCAAGATTTGACCAAGCCCGTCCAAAATTTGAATCGTCTTTCAATGCTTGTCTGAAATAATATTCCGCATTGACAAGATCGCCCGTCAGATAGTAAGAATAACCAAAATTTGTAGAAATTACTGCCGATTGTGGCTGAAAATCTAACACCAACCTAAAATAGTCTTTCGCTTTATCATGGTTATTTTCTAGGTCTTCCAAGATCGCAATGGCGTTATAGACCCTTAGTGGAGATAATTCATCAAGCGCAATAGAATGTTCTATCCCTTGTTCAATATCAAGACTATTCAGTCGCTGTTGGTCAATCGCGATAGCTTGTTCTAAATGCTTACGCGCTCGGGTATAGAAGCGTTGGTCAAACTCTAGTATCCCTAACTCTGCATTGGCTAGCAGGTGTTGAGGCGCTAGCATTAATGTCTCATTATAGGCACGGTTTGCAATATCATCATTTCCTTTTGCCATATGTATTCTTGCAATTTTATATAACGTCTCAGGATTAGACTTATTAAAGTCCAATGCCTGGATATAAGAATATAACGCCTTATCAAAATTACCTGTTCGTTCTTCATCCATTGCACGATCTAATGCCTGTAGTTCTGATTGAGGGGAACCTACACTCATGGCTACGTGAGATTGCCCTTGATACAAATCCTGACGATGAGGTTTTTCGGCTACTGCTGGTGTCACCTCAGAAGAAGCACAGCCGCTAAGATAGAGAAACGCGCCTATAACTAAAATTCGAAATACTTGCTCAGTCAGTTTTTGTAATATCAGCATTAATCTTTCTCCTTAATGATATTCTGTGAATAAAAACGCCTCGTTAAAAAGCTTGCCCCCACACTTTCATGACTTTAAGCACCGCGGGTCCCACTGCGACGATAAAAAATGATGGCCATATACACAACATCATAGGAAAAATCATCTTTACAGCTATTTTAGCAGCCTGCTCTTCCGCCTGTTGTAAGCGCTTGTCACGGTATTCATCAGAGAATACCCTCAACGTCTCCGCAATGCCGGTACCTAAACGGATACTTTGGGAAATGGCTGAATTTAATCCCTTAATGTCCTCCAATCCGGTTCGCTCAGTGAATTCATTCAGTGCGACCTTAATTGAAAGGCCCGCTCTAACCTTTTTGCAGACCAGATCCAGCTCTCCGGCTAAACTTGGATGACTTAATGACAGTACATTTGCCACACGCTGTAACGCCGCCATTAAACCAAGACCAGCCTCACAACACACTACCAGTAGATCCAATGCATCAGGAAAGCCTACTTTTAAGGTGCGCATACGGCTTCTTGCCATGGCAGTTAATATCAACGATGGAGTCAAAAAAGTCACACCCATGATAAAAAATCCTATGTACGCAATGATAATGCCCGATGCATTGGGCATTATCTGCAACACAATAACGGTTAGGATTGCACCAATAATTAATAGCAATAGTCTTACTGCACTAAAGATTGCCAAGGCATTTTCAGAATGTAGACCTGCATGGATTAATAATCGCCTAGTTTCATTATTGGACAGATTCAGATATGGCAACTTACCCAGTTTACCAATGCCATGCTCTAACGTTTTGTTTACCTCATAACGGTCTTCTAGACCTTGTTCTCCATCATTGTTGATATTATGCAAGCGTCTACGAATAGGCGAGTATATACCGCTCACCAAAAAAGAAATGGACAATGCCAGCGTGACGCCCGCCATTGCAGCTAAAACATAAATGGCCCATTCAGCATACTCTTGATTGCCGAATACTCCATTGAAGAGTCCTATTAAATAGTCCATATCACATATCAATCCTAATCAATTTGCTGAGCCAAAGCCCACCCAGAGTCATGCCAATGGCTCCCCAAATTAGCAAGCGTTTTCCATCCTCTGTTCCTGTCAGTTCCGACACATAACCAGGAGTCTGAAAATAGATCACCGCAAATAATACGAATGGCAATAAAATCAAGATCCAGGCAGATAATCTGCCTTCGGCTGAAAGGGTACGAACGCGGCGTTTAAACATAAATCGTTGCCGAATAACTTGAGACAAGTTTTTGATGTTCTCGGCGAGATTCCCCCCGGTCTCCTTTTGCACCATCACGGCACTAGAAAAGGCCATAGCGGAGACACTGGGAACACGCTCGATAAAGCCTAAAATGGCTCTTCTAGTATCTTTTGTGTAATTAATATTGGCGAACATTAAACTGAATTCTTTCGCTAACGGCCCATCCATTTCTTCTGTTACCAACTTCACTGCATCTGAAAATGAATATCCTGCCTGCAATGCTCTCCTTAATACATCGAGTGCGTCAGGGAAACTCGCCTCTATGGCATCCATTCTTTTGGTAGTATCTCTATTTAACTTAAAGTAGAACATCATGATGCAAATACATACAACAAATATGCTAACAAGTGGTTCTTTAAAATAATACCAACTCAGCCCACCCAAAATTGTCGCTGATACCAAGGCTAGAATGATAAATTGATGCCCTAATAATTTATAATCAGCCAACTCCATTCGATAACTTAAGTTATCAATAAATTCGAATTTTTCAAGAAACCTTCCTATAGGGCCTATTTTACTTAACTTATTCTTTCGCAATATTGATGTTTCGAGCAGCCCGTCACCTGACTCCTCTGACATCTTTTTAAGCCGCTTTCGAACCTGAGATGTATTTGTCCTTTGCGGACTATAAACGGGAAGGAATAATGCCTGTGAGAGAAACAGAACCGCGACAAAAATCAATCCTAAAAAGATAATTTCATTGGATGGCATTTATTACGCTCCTAAAATTTTGCAAACGGATCACCACAGTTAAAGAGATTAAAAGGTAATTCGATACCATGTTGCTTCAACTTGGCATGGAAACCTGGGATAACCCCTGTTGCCGAGAAAGTTCCCTTGATATAGCCTTCGCTATCTTTTCCTTCGCGTGAAAATCTGAATATCTCGGACATGGTAATGATGTCGCCCTCCATGCCGTTAATTTCCTGAATACTAATGATTCGACGCCGGCCATCCTCTTGTCGCTCCAATTGCACAACCAGATCGATTGCCGATGCAATTTGGGTTCGAATATTACTCACTGGCATGTCAAAACCTGCCATACAAACCATATACTCAAGCCTACCCAAAGCATCTCTTGGACTATTGGCATGAAGGGTCGTTAACGATCCATCATGTCCAGTGTTCATTGCCGTCAACATATCTAAGGCTTCGCCACCTCGAACTTCGCCCACCACGATTCTATCTGGTCTCATTCTCAAGCAATTTTTAACTAAATCTCGTTGACTAACCTGTCCCTTGCCTTCGATATTTTGAGGTCGGGTTTCTAATCTAACAGTATGAGGTTGCTGTAATTGTAGCTCTGCTGAATCTTCAATCGTGATAATTCTCTCATCCGATGGAATATATCCTGATAACATATTCAACAAGGTGGTTTTACCACTGCCAGTCCCCCCTGAAACCAAGATATTCAACTTCCCTTTAACGACAGCTTGCAAGAGCTGATCCATCTGCTGAGTCATGGAACCTAATTCAATCAGTTCTTTGGCTGTCAATTTATCAACTGCGAATCTTCGGATAGATAATGATGGTCCATCTAGAGCTAGGGGCGGAATGATGGCATTAACCCGAGAGCCATCGGCCAACCTAGCATCGACCATAGGAGATGATTCATCGATCCGTCGCCCAACACTAGACACTATTCGATCTATGATATTAAGCAAATGTGAATCATTGTGAAATTTAATGTTTGCTTTTTCCAGTTTTCCTTTGCGCTCAATATAAACTCTGTCATATGAATTAACTAAAATATCCGAGATTGAAGGGTCCGCTAACAAGGTTTCAAGAGGCCCTAATCCCAAGACTTCATCGATTATCAGTTTTATTAACTTACGTCTAGACGATAGATTAATGGGGATACGAAGATCATTAATAAGACGTTCACAAATCTCACTTATCTGTTCCCGAGCCTTATCTTTAGAAATAGTTTCAATTAGAGACAGATCCATCATGCTTAAGAGACTGTCATATAATTTGATTTTTATCTCTTGCTCCTCGGCACTCAAGGGTTGCAGAGAACTGTCATTGGATAAGCTATTGGTGTAATCCATAATTTATTTTCCCAAGAGACGAGACCAAAAACTAACCGTAGAATTACCCTGTTCATCTTCTCGAGGCATCATATCTTCAGTTAATGTTTTAAAGTCACCGTACATTCGTTGACGCTTGGCAACTTTATTAATAGGTTTACCCGTATCCTCACATTGACTCGCCAACTTATAATCATTGGCTACAATATATACAGAATCAATACCGGTAGCGTTCTTAATGTCGTTAATATTTATATTGGTATTTGATTTATCATACCTATTAACTAGTATATGTATTTTCCCCTTATCAACCCCCATATGATTGACTAACTGTTTCACTAATGCCTTGGTCTCACGAATTATCATTAAATTTTGTTGGGCGACAATTAAAATTTTCGCATTCGCCAGCAGTTCTCGATTCCAACTTTCAGGGCCACGAGAAATATCTAAAATAACTTGATTGAAATGTTGTCGGCACTTCCAAACTAAGTCAGAAACTTTACTCAAATTTATTCTATCGTGAGCATTAAGTAGCGAAAATGGTGCCGCTGCAAGTAAATTTAAGTTGCCCAGGTTGATCATCGAACTTCTAAGAGCAACTTCATCCATGTCGTCCAAAACCTGCAGGGCATCAGCAATGAAATACTTAGGCTCTACGCCTAAAATATGCGCCAAGGAGCCATTGTGTAAATCAGTGTCCAGAAGTGCGACCTCAAAATTATCTCTCTCGGCTGCAATGACCGCTAAACAAGCAGAAATAAAACTCGCACCAGCGCCACCCTTGCCATTTACAACTGCAAGCACAGGAGCCAATTCAGCTCGTTCACTCAAGCGATCAGACACCTTTGTTAATGAATTTAATAATTCAATATCAGGGGCATCGATTGGAATAAAGTCACTGACACCTAGTTGAATTGCGTGTCTTAAAATGGCCTGAGGGGTATCTCGTCCTAAAATGATAATTTCAACTTTATAGCCAACAGCACACGCTAATGCTTTCTGTGCTAATAATTCTTCATTTGGCAAAACGAGTAGCACTAAATTAAATGGCTTACCGAAGACATCCATCACCTTGTTGCCAGAGAGATCTGATGTTTTTTCCCAGGTTAAATTGACGCATTGAGTCAAGTTAGTCTCAATCTGAGGCAAAAATTCTTTTTGTGCCCCAATCAAAAGCACATTGATCGGAAAAGGCATATAAAAATTGATTAGCTGCTTCGAAGAAGTGTCAAAGGTTTCATTACCATCTGATCGTACAGATTTTTCCATGTGCTCAACCTTAAGTTATTTTTTATAAGACCTAATATTCACTATAGTATTAATTCTTAGATTAATTTTTATATTAATGGTTTTATTTATTGGCAATTTATGGTTCCTCCAGGAAACACGCCTAAACTCTCCCGGGACAAGGTGGTCGTGAAAACAGGGGAGTTTAGCGTCTTATGTAATCCAGGTACCCAGAAGTCGTGCTGGTAATTTAGGATCTCAGCCCGCACGATTTCAATATCGGAGCCGGTTACAACGCTACCATCGGCTGCCAAATAATGAATGACAAGATTGCTATTATTTAAATTTGGCACGAGTTTCACGCCTTTGAAGAGCGCCAGATTATTAATGTCTGTGCTTGCTTGGCACACTATGGCCAATCGTGCTGCTCGCCTAGATGCTTCCTGCAGCACGCTGTAGGTATAGATTAAGCGCCCCACCTCTATAGCACTAAAAAGCAGTACAAAAAACACCCCTGCTACTATGGCAAATTCAACCACATAAACCCCTTTTTCTTGCTTCATAGTGCTGTCACCGCATAGTGAGTATTGAGATTAAAACTGAGATCGACCGAGTCCCCCAATCCAAATGTAGTTAACCCTTCACCAAACAATGGCTGCCAGTCATAGCTGACATCAATAACCAAACGACGACTGCCAACCGGCGACTCAAGGATACTGACATTGCCAATGGTTAAACCACTGAGCAAAGGGATCCCACCACTGTTTATCGTGCCGTAAACCAATAAATTTTTTGCCTTAGATATACAATTGTTACATTCTGCATCTATCAGGGGATTGGGTAACCTTGATGTTTGTCTCGTGTCCGCGTTATGACTCAAGAAAATACCTGCATCTCGCACCAATTTAGTGAGCGTATTGTACTGGAACATTAATCGTCCCAATTCTGCAGTGGCAAACACCAGCAGTAACATAAAAGGCAATAATAGGGTCATCTCAATAGCTGCAACCCCTTTTTGTGACTGATAATTCATCTTTATCTCCTAGGAATCAGGACTATCAGGGTCTCGGTATAAGACAATGGTATGGTTATTACTGATAAAATCGGGGTCAGTAGAAGCATTACCCGTTCCCGTGCATTCTGAAACAAATTGCCCAATAACAAACGATTCTTGACCCCCTTGGGCAACATCTTGTACCAGGAAGAAACACCCTGCGGTTTTGACTTCGATATCATTTCGGCCATTGGTTAAGCCATCACAGACACCAATGACCACTGGCATTTCACGTCTATGGTTAATTTCAACAGTGGTGTCTATGCAAGCAGAGGGTCCCTCATCTGTGACATATTGGCTATGAGAATAAAATGCAGCGCCTGGATTGGCTATATCACCATTAGCATCAAGGTTGACACGTTCACCCTGACAGATGTTCCTGTCTCTGGGATGATCCGTCGAGTTCACGCCTCCGCCTTGGTATTGATCAAAACGGGTATTGAGTCCTTGAGAGACGGGTCCAACCTTATTACCCGGCTCGGTTGGTACCGTATCACCAGCACCGATACAAGCTTCGGTTGAGAACCCACCAGCCAAGGATTCACGAACAACTGAAGCACCAACACCGTCCAAGGCAAGCAGTTGAAAGTTTCCAGGACCAATGGCAGGACTTCCAGCCTGCGTTGAACCAGATTTCATCGCAAATAATTTATCTGTTTCTATGCCATAGGGCGCTGGAGTAACATTCCCATTAGCATCCGTTACCGAATAGTTTGGATCATCATTCATGGCGCACACCAATAAAGGCACTAACTTATTGTTACAGGCAAGGTCGGTACTGCGACCCGCAACGGCAGATGCTCTGACACGTTTATTGAAGCTCAGGAGTTGAGCCAAGTAATTATCTAGGCCAATATTCTCAACCCGTATACGTATATATTGACTTCCTTCGACGGTAACGGGCGTGAAAGGATAAGGTAATGCAGAAAACTCAACGGCGATATTACTGCTCACTTGAGTTGAATTAAAATTTACTGGGCTAAAACTTACGTTGGTTTCCAACTCATTGTTCTCTTGATATGAAAGATTATGGGCCAGCATAGTCACCGCAGCCTCGCGAGCCTCTTCAAGCGTTGCGCCACTGTCCAAAATTTTGGCAGCATGCAGGGAAGACGCATCGACCGCATTTTGCAATCGGCCTTTACTCAGCAGCATATGACTCCCATCTAGTGCCAATGCTGCAACAGCCAAAATTGCAAATAGGCCAATGGTAAACATTATCAAAATGGCACCCTTTTCACGACTTGGCAGTTTGTGCTTCAGTGATTGATTTTTTTTGGTCGTAATGTTCATATCGCCCTCCAAAAGATAGATCCCCAGCTTGCTATGCTAGTTATCTATAATAGACGACCCAATATCTTTCGATTCTGTCGGCTTCTGATTACTCTTTCGATACTCAAGCATCACTTGACGGCCATAATTACCTTCAAGACTCAGTACCACTCCGTTGTTTCGTTCTGTTGCATCTGGGTCAAGTATTTGTACTTGTTTTACTTGCTGATAACTTTCATTCATCGCAAAATCATACTGATTGGCGCAGGCTGATAACAAGAGAACACTTGAAGCCAAAATAAGCTTTTGTCGTAACGCGATTGTAGAGTTAAAAATAGTCATGACCTAGCCTCCAATTTAAAGTGAGTGTCCATACTTTTGCTGTGTGCCACTGTTCTCAATTGCAATGTCAGACACGACAGGTTCATAAGGCATATCAGATCTCTGTTTGGGTTGCGATTTAGTGGACATCTTACCTAACAAATAAAAATCGAGATCTGAAGGAGAAACAAAGCCATCCGTGGGTAAGGAAATGTCTTTTTTATTGAACGGTCTGACGAGACGAGGAGTGACCAAGATAATCAGTTCGGTCTGCCCACTACGAAAGTTCTTACTCGAGAATAACTGACCAAATATGGGGACATCGCCTAAGCCAGGTATTTTATCTATGTTCTCTCTTAGGTTGTCACTAATCAGCCCACTAATGGCGATAGTTTGACCATCGGCCAATTCTACTGTCGTCGCAGTACTGCGCTTAACCAAAGAGGGGACAACCAAAAGAGAACTTGTATTGCTGTTTGATATCCCGACTGCATTGGCATTACTGAGCTCACTGACAACGACACTGAGATTTAAATTAATTTGTCCCGAGTCCAGTACAGTGGGCAAAAATTTAACTCCTACCCCAAAGTCTCGATAACTAATGGTAGTACGACCATCCCTATCGGGGATCGGTACAGGGAATTCTCCACCGGATAAAAACTCGGCGGCCTGGCCGCTCATGGCTGTCACGTTAGGTTCAGCTAATACCTTGGCTAAGCCATTTTGCTTTGCCACATCGAGGGCAAAATTCATCAGCAAATCTTCATTTATATACTGAGCGAAAAATCCTTTACTGGTCACGCCACCTATCCCAGAGTCAACAAAACCACCGCCGCCGCCAACAATTCCGCCTGATAATTGTGACCCCTGATTGAACGCTAAAAATTTAGAATCAAATTGGCGTGCCACTTCACGCTGCACTTCTGCAACAACAACCTCAAGCATGACCTGATGCCCCCCCCCTATCGTCATCATATTCAGTACAGCGCTCTTTGGCTCACCTATTGTTGGAGCAGAATCAACATAGGCCTGTGCTAACTCGATAGCCGTATTCATTTTTTGCAAGTTAGAAGCCTGACCACTGAGCAATAACTGCCCCTGAGAAGTCTGTACCGCCAATTTCTCCGTTGGCAAAAACTCATGTAAACGTAACTTTAGACCGTTGAGGTCATGGGTGACTTCGATATCCATGACGCTACTAAGCACATCATTTTTATCCCAAACCATAATATTGGTGCTGCCCAATTTTTTACCTAGGATATAAAGCTCATTTTTGGGTAGCAACTTAATATCGGCAATACCTGGGTTGCCCACCGACACCCGGTGTACAGATTTAGGTAACTGGAGAACTCGTGATTTAAAAATGGGGATCAACTTAAGTTCTCTTGAAGGATCAAACGGGCCGCCAGAAAATGCTAAGCCATGAAACATCATTGAAAAAACAGCTAAAAAACAGCATCCTAGCTTGGAAAAGTTGCCAATTGAACTCAGCATGGTGCACTCCTTTTAAACGATCTTATTAATTGAGATAAGCAGTAAAATCGATCAATTATTTACTTTAATCTCTTGTTCTTGCATGCCTTTTAAAATCAATATTTTTTCATTTCGGTTAGGAGACTGTGCATATAGCACTTTTTCTACTGGCTTACTGACTTGAACCGGTGCGGATTTGGGGGCTAAGCCCATTAAAGGTGCACTTGTCGGTTCGGGCTTGTTTATTGCCGCAATATTTATCGGTTCATTATCATTGGGATTTCTTAGGGCCAACTGCAGTGTTCCACGTCCTTCGGCGACCAAAAGCGCTTCCGCTTGATCTAGGGTCAACTCCAGCGTCACAGCTCGCACCAACATAGGCTTATTTTCATCATTTGAAGCGCGTTGATCGATAGCCAAGATCTTAACGTTTGAAAGTACAATATCTGTTTTGTAGCCATCTTGATTAAACAGATTAATGACATCGACTCGATTGCCCGGCAACAAGAACCCTGCAACGCCGACGATATCATTGACCCGAATAGTGACGGCTCGCATTTTAGGCTGGATGAGACTGGCCAAGGAGCTCCCCTCACCCTTCTTATTCAACTTCTCTTCGCGTAATATCTCGCCCTGAAAGATTTTTTGATTAGTAATTTTACCTTCTGCATCTTCAAATTTCTTCACTGAGCCTTTAGAAATAATGGCATCAGGAAAAGAGCTCATTACAAGATGTTTTCTTTCAACTATGGTTCCCATAGGCACCATAGTTGCCATGGTTACCACACTTGCAGACTGATCAGAACTGGGTTGACTGGCATTAGACTTTAACCAGTTTTGTGCTAGATAAACGGCAAATATACCAAATATTAGTGATAAAACGACGAATAATAACGTTTTGCTCGTCATAATGAACTCCCTTTATTATCTGCAGTACGCCTTCGCCAGCAGGATTAAACAAAATAGATTGACCATGCCGAATCAATCAAAGATTGAGTCACCACCGGGGCTAATTTCATAAACTTTATTTGATCTGACATAATTCCCAGTAAATCTCTTGGGTAACATGGTATGAGAAGTTTGCCATGTTTTTTGTGTAATTCCAGAAGCAAATACTGGAACATCTCGTCACTACAACTCAGGCTTAAATCCTCACATACCTGAAACCAAATCTTGCGATACAATTTTGGCTCTAATGCATCAAAATGTATCTTGTAACCCAAACGACGTAAAAAAGCTTCATCAACCAACTCTTTAGGATTTAGGTTAGTAGAAAAAAGCAAAATCAACTCAAATGGGATCTCAAAATGTTCTCCTGATTGCAAACTTAAAAAGTCCCTTCGTTCTTCCATTGGAATAATCCAGCGATTGAATAACTGTTTAGCACTGATCCGCTGTCGACCTAAATCATCAAGTAACAAGATGCCATTGTTAGCCTTTAGCTGTATCGGTGCCATATAGTTACGACTGTGACTATCGAACTGTATTTCTAACATTTCAGAGGTTAACTCTCCCCCAGTGATACGAAGCGGTCTGTGACATTGGATCCAACGGGGATCATGTCCACGTTCCAAATCCAAGGGGTTAGTGTTGAGTGATTTTTCTACAGTATGATGAAGTTCTGGATCGAACACCTGAATGATGTCATTACCAATCGCCAACGCGTATGGGATAAGAATATCATCTCCCAATACTTGGTTAAGATGGCGACAAAGAAAACTCTTACCTGTGCCTGGAGGGCCGTAAATTAACACCGGACGACTGGAGTTCATTGCTGGACCAATTTTAAGCAGTAAGTCATCAGGCAAAACTAAGGACTTTAAGCCTTGTTTTAGCATGTCAAGGGTGATTGGATTTCCTCGGCTCGATTGCTGCCTGCATATTGGCACATACTGTTTCAGCGGTACGGGGGCAAGACCAAGATAACCGCTGCGACTAAAGGTTAGTTTTGCGTGAATATCCCCCGAGTTGCTGAGGGCATAGCGCATTTGGCCACTGGCTGTGGATTGACGATTTTCAACCCAAGCTAACTTCTTGGCAATGTCGAGTAATTGTTGCAATATGCCACCCGTTACACCGATTTTGGCAACCATCTGCTCTTTGGTTAATACCCCAGCGGTGAAAATATGTTTCACCATAAGATCCAACAACAAAGACTCAGACAAACCTGTGGCTTCAATGGTAGTGGGTTTTGGCGCCAATCGGTCACAGTGTGAGTTTTGATCAAGTGACGTTTTCTCAAGAGATTCTTGTTCTAGTGACTCTTTCTCAATTGGCTCTTTCTCAATTGACTGTGATGATGCTTGAACTAGAGGAGAATTTTGCTGCTCAAATTGGAACATACTATGCCCCCATACCCAGATAGTGACTCAGTTGTACATACACACCTGAAAAGTCGAGATTATAGCTACAAGCGAATAGCCAACCGATTGCCAATGCTGGCGCGTAGGGAACCTTCTGCCCGGCCGCTTCTCCCGCTTCGGGCTTAAAATACGTTTTGCAATAGATGCAATCCCAATATCGTCTCACTGTTTTTAATAGACCCGTCATGCCAGTCTTCCAGATGACCAAGAGTAAGCTGGTAACAGCTCCAGCCGCTATGCCGTAGAGCAAGCTGTAAGCCAACAGTTCTGGGCCCATTAGGGCACCAATTCCCATCATCAGCTTAATATCACCGGCGCCCAAGACACGTATAACGAAAATAGGGAAAAGCAATGCAAACGCCAACCCAAAACCAAGGCTTGCCAGCAATAGCCCATTTAACTGGGCAAAATATCCGTTGATAGCAAAACCGCAAAATATCGCCACAAGGCACAAATTATTGGGTATACGCTGCTTAGATAAGTCTGTGGCAATGGCTATGATAAAAAATAGTCCCGCCAGTCCAACCTGAAGCATCAACTGAATTTCTATCATAGCGTATTATCCTTAATAAACAGCAGGGACTCTATGCCTAGGCCTGCTCAAGGCCTAGGCATAGAAGCAGCCTTTACGGTGTTGCAGCCCCACAATTGGTGCTTGTACCATTAACAGCGGATGCAAGACAGTCAATTTTAGTGGTCGCATTCGTCCCTAAAGTGTTAAAAGCCGCAATCATTCCTCCCACGACTAATCCGCCTGCAATGGCGTATTCAACGGCCGTTAGGCCACTTTCATCTTCGATAAAATCTTTCAACAAGTTCATAATATTCATAAAATTATCTCCTAACGTCCGGATTAGACACATGTAGCTGATGGTAGAGAGTCAATATCCTTTTAAGAGCCGTCTAGCATCGATTATGTGTCATGGATTGTTATTAACGATTAAGTAGTTTCATTCAATTAATCAATCAATTATGAAACACGATAAATATGAGCTGTTGCTTCATATTCGTGTTCTATTTAAAGATAGCAAAGAATTAACATTTCGCACGCTGCAGAATGACTTAAAGAGCATATAAACGTATCTTCTTGAGCTGCTTTTTTATTTTAACTTATAAAACAACAACTTACATTATCCAAATCGATTTTATTTTTTTATTGCAAAAACAAAAACATAACGAAATTTGCTTCAATAATTATGCCATTGCGGTGAGTGCTATTGCGTTGAACTGGGTGGCGTTTAACGAATTGCTGGTAATCATAACCTGCTCAACGCTGAGCACGCTTAATGGCAGGGGGGGGAGTGACATGGAGGGGATGTAACATTACTTATTAATTTTGCGCCTAATACGAAAAATAGTCGATAACTCGTCATCGACACCAAAGGTTGCAGAGATATATTCTTTGGTTTGCTGAGCAGATAGTTGTCCAAAATAGTTATCCAAATAGTTCTCCAACTTGAGGGATTTTATTTTGTATAGCCAATTAATCGGCTAGTTGCTATTCAAGCTCAGCCGAGCGGTCTGCCGGTGTGCTTTTTCTCCGCCACCCTCGGTTAATCCTTGAGATAAATAGCGGCTTATCCACTTATTCACTTATCCACACGGGTTCTGCTGATCTTAAGATAACTGGCAATTTTGTGGCGTGATTTGCCTGCATAAAATAATGTTACCGCTCGCCGTTTTAAACGCATACGGCCATTTTTGTTGAAGAAGTAGACCTGTGAGCGCTAAGTGCTATTGTTGCATTGATTTACATCTCCTTATCTAAGTTGTACACATCAGGCCTCAGTTGAAGCACGCCATTGGCATCAATCCAACGGGTATGGTAAATCAAATAAACAGGTAATGGCTCCGGCAATGAAAAATGCCTAGGACGCTGGTGTTCTAAAGAGGCCGTAATCGCTGAGGTATGATGCTTAACCTGATCAGCCATTAGATATTTTAACAACCCAGGGGCATTTTCTAGGCGAACGCAGCCATGGCTAAGGGCCCGATCCAAGCCATTGAATAAGGATTTCACTGGGGTATCGTGAAGGTAAATGGCCTCTGTGTTAGGAATAGAAAATCTGAATTTCCCGAGGGCATTGTAATGGCCTGGTTCCTGAACCAATTTATATCCCGACAAGTAACTGATCACTTGCTGGCCAGAGAGCTGCCCCACATCAATAACTGATGTGGGGCCAGATACAAACTTACGTAATTCAAACCCTCTACTGGCTAAATAGCCAGGTTCAATAGTGTTCTGGGGCAGTAATTCATCAAAGATGATGCTCACCGGAGGCGTCCATGTGGGGTTAATCGTAAACTGGGTGAGCTGAGTGAACATTTGCGGCGTCGGCGTAAGTGGCTTGCCGACGATAACTCTCATATGCAAAACGCTGACGTCTTTTTCAAACACATCTAAGGTGAATGAGGCGAGGTTTACCCACACATATCGCCATGGAAGATCTGATGGCAGTTGAAACCAGCTAAAAATCGTCAGCCGTATTTGTTCAATACGTTCAGAAGGCGATACATTCAGTGCCAATAAGGTTTTCTCATTAAGTGTTCCTGTGACAGAAAGCCCATGTCTTTGTTGAAAATGTTTAATCGCGTTAATAAGCCCTACATCGAAAATGGCATCTCTGTAACCAGAGCTTTTTTTAATGGGAAAATCTCCAAGCTGAGTGAGCATCCATCTTAATTTGGCCACTTCAGGCGCTCTCTGACCTAAACTCAATGACATATTAGAAAATAGTGGCCAGATGAAAGGGGTCAGTTTTTGGTATTGCCTTATCTTAGTTCTGAGCAGCTTTACTTGTTCATGGTGCGGCACAATACTGTCTACCATCTCTGCCAACTGCCCTGCATCCGACACTTTCCTCAAATGCTCCTCAGTCAAACGAACGTCTTTGCCCTTATGCTGAGATATCTCATTGAACATCTCAATAAATATTTCACCATAGCGCTCATCTGACTCAGACTGGCTGAGAACAGACTCATTGTTCATGGCATCGAACGTATGCGGGGCAAAGCCCAGATCCTGAGATAAGGCGAGCATTGTTAACGTGAAGTCTTTTGGGCCAGAGTCATCAAACCAAAGCCAAGTTCGCTGACTCCCCGTCATTTGCTCACTAGGAATCCTAGTATCATCAATCTCAGCGTTCACCTGGGCATGGGCAAGCTGAGTCAGGCTGCAAACAATCAACAAAAAAGGTATCAGTAGACAAACCCGAGCGATAGACAGGCTAACAACAGTCAGATGAAAATGAATATATCGACAGTTGTTCAACCTGTTGATAAGCATTTCAGGCCAATCTCCCCTCGAAGCGATAATGGCTTTCGGGTAAATGGATGGCTTAAATGCTAATAGCTTGTAATAAAGGCATGGATTCATATAGTCCTAATAGGGCAGTATTCAGTCTTTTGTTATTAAAAATAATGAGCATTTAGTACTGAGGCTTATAATGAAACGAGTCGAGAGACAAATTTTCTCAGTGCGAATAAAATAGCCAATCAGTTCCTAAAACTGCTAAGAAAAAATTTAGTACAAAATACGGTCTACTGCAAACTCGATGTTAAGAAGATTTAACCGTAATCCTAATATAGAAAATGATGCCAATCTTCAGCACTCTTCTCATGGTGAGCTACAATGATAACGTTGGGCATAAAAAACCAACTAAATTAACTGGCGACTTTGCAACTTTAGGGGACTTAAATGACATTAACTAGGCTCGATGGCCTCCAAGTCGCATTAACATTTACCATAGTACTGCTGATAATAGTGATCCTCTACCCTTCATGGACAGTGGCGTCGGCACGTTTTACCTTAGGGTCAGCAGATGAATCGGGTTCCACACTAGCGGAGCGCTATCTTATTCTCGGCGACTGGCCATCAGGAAATGAAAATCAACTGATCAGGCACTTTGACGAATTTCAAGTCAATATCAGCACGCCTAATAAGCCCTCAAATACCTTAAGTCAAACACCTGTTATATTAGAAGAAGAGTCCGCTAACAATCTATCATCCAGCGAATTAATACCTTAAGGCCATCATTTAACTAGCAGGCTTACAGTGAATGGCCAAAGACATGGGGTAAGTGTGTATGAACAATGAGTCGGACCACAATAACAATAAAAGCAACAGTTCAATCTCACTCATGAGAACCTATATCAGGACACTGGCATTGCTGCTGCTTTTCATTGTTGTGTTCATCAACTATAAACAATTAATACAGTTTTACTCAGCTTTTTCTCTGGCCAATGCCATGACTCAGATTGAAATAGAACACCTGTCCAGCAAAGGGCTTTTACTGGACTTAGGTTATTTTCTTGGCATAGTATTTTTGTTACATGCCTGCTGGGCTGCAGTCATCACAGTGTCTTGCCGTTCTTGGTTTTTGCTCAGTGACAATGACAATGTTAAAACCCAATGCTGGCTTATTCTCTTATTACTGCATTATATCTTCATTCTGTCAGCCAACGCTTACTTCTACCCAACTTCATTACTGGGGATCTTTCGTGGGACCCCACTTGCTAATGGCGTGTTCATAGGCATTCTGGGAACGCTTCTGATCACTAATTTTATCTTCGCAATGGTGCAAGCCCTGTTACCCAGAAAACGCCTTTTTATTGCCAGCGCATTGGTGATGACCTTACTCACAACTGTGGTTATTTATAATGTATTGCGTACCACAGAACAGACCCTTGCCACATCGAGTGACAAACCCAATATCATTATTATTGGTATCGATGGCTTACGGCCGGATCATTTAGCTCACAAGGGCGCGGACAATAAACTGGCGCCCAACATTAATAAATTACTATCACAATCATTGATTTATGATAGAACCTATACACCACAGGGACGAACCTATGTCGCCTGGATGGGCATATTGACCGGGCAATACCCTATTACAAATGGTGCTAGATTCAATCTCGCCCCTCCAGAGCTAGTGGATCTCCGCCTGCCTCTGATCACCGCACTTAAGGCGCAAGGTTATCAAGCAACCTATGCCATGGATGAGAGACGCTTCAATCAGATAGATGAAAGCTATGGTTTTGATAAAGCCATTGGCCCCAAAATTGGTGCCGCCGATGCCATCATTGCTAGCTTTGCAGACTTACCTTTGATTAACCTGTGGGTTAATACTCCTGCTTCCCACTGGCTATTCCCCTACCTTTACATCAACCGAGCCTACGGGAAAACCTATAATCCCCATCTCTTCAATCAAGAGGTGCTAAATGGCTTAGCCGTGGACAAACCCAACTTTTTAGCGGTTCACTTTTGTCAGCTACACTGGCCCTTCACATCCAAGGACTTTATTGAACTCGACAAATCCCGCTGGGATGGCAACTACAATCATTACATGTACCAAGAAATGATTAAGAAAGTTGACCGGCAGGTAGATGAATTCATGAAGGGTTTGCAAGGTCGTGGTCAACTCAATAACGCTCAAGTCTACCTGTTGTCAGATCACGGTGAAGGCTTCATGCTAGCAAAAGACCGACTGACGCTTGATAAGCTACATTCAAGCCAAACTGAAGACTCAGATAACAGACTCAATGTTGCAGCTTGGGGGCATGGCACTAATAATCTGGCGCAGGAGCAATCGGAAGTACTATTAGCCAGTATCAGGTATAAACAAGGAAAACCTGTCAATCAGGCCGGAGTAGTCAAAGGGTTATTTTCCTTGATAGATGTGGCACCCAGCATATTTGAAATGCAAGATTTCAAGCTTGAACCTCAGGATAAGCCATTCGATGGTCGCCCGCTTAAGGCTCTGGACACCAATACTGGGGGAGAGGAATATGTGTTTGTAGAATCCTCCCTGCCTGTCAACGCTATTAACGCTAGTTTTATCGATGATAAAAAGGTCATGTCCGAAACGGCATCACATTATGAAATCAGAGACAATGGCCGGATCGTAATGAAGCCCGCGGCCTATCAGGCTAATATTAGGCTTAAACAACGTTCAGTTTATTATCAAGACTGGCAACTTACCCTCTTACCCAAAGACAACAACATTATTTTGGTTAATACTAGAGAAAAAAGCTGGCAGAGCCTAGCAAATTATCAGGGTGATGCTCCCTGGCGTAAGATGCTCAATTCAATGTGTAAGCACTATGAAAAGGATCTTGATTCGATGAGTGAATACAATGCCTCAAACTGTAATTTTTAACCATCACGCCACCTCGATTAAGATAATAACTGTGGTACTCATCGTTCAGGAGTAGAAAAAGCCAACGGCTGAACATTGGGAGTTTTATTTCGCTAAAGAATAGTGTTCATAATAGTGGATGTTTGGTTGTTGAGCCGTGAACCTTCAACCATTAATATAAGGTTCACATGAAATGCCACGATGAACTATATCCACACAATGTTTAAAATTAGCGTGTGATTCGAACATTCAATGATTCAGGAATTAGACTGTGATAGTCAATAATAGGATTAAAAATAGTTCTACCACAGTTTATTTATTGGCTAGTCACTCATTTCTTAGTTGGTTCCCTTTGCACTTAACCTAGCGTTAATGCGAGATTAAATAGCCAGGCACGTCGGCTATGCTGTCTAAGACAATATCGGCTAAGGTGCTGCCCGCTTGATCAATGACTTTGCCTGTTTTGACTAATATCGCTGTCTTAAGGCCTGCGGCTCTTGCGGCCCGAATGTCATCGGCTTTATCACCTACCATGACAGACTGGCTTAAATCTATTTTTAAAAACTGCGCTGCATCTACCAGCATACCCGGCTTAGGTTTTCGGCAATCACAATCTTGCTTATATTCGCCTAGGCCTTTTTCTGGATGATGCGGGCAATAATAGATACCATCAAGTTCGACACCTTTATCGGCAAAGTTCCAATCCATCCATTCAGTTAAATGATGGAAATCGTCTTCACTGTACATACCACGAGCAATACCAGATTGGTTAGTGACGACTACTAATAGGTAACCCATTTGCTTTAACGCTAAGCATGCCTCAAACACACCATCGATATATTCAAAATCATCCACAATATGAACATAACCATTATCTTTATTGATCACGCCATCGCGATCGAGAAATACTGCTTTATTCAACCTAACACTCCTTAAACTCTATACTGTTGTGATTATCCCATTGAGATGAATTGGGTGCTAGTCAATCTGCATATTTTTGTAAATTTGTTTATTTAGCGACTTTTATAGCCTTGATTTTCATAATTGCAGAGGTTTCACTTTATAAAACGGCGTCTAAGCGTTACTCTTGCTCGAAGAATTTAGTGATAAACTATTAGAGTACATGAGCAATATAACTCCTATTATTCATAAAACCCGCACGCAACTTGTTGTTGAAGTGCTCAGAGAACGGATCCTTTCTGGTGATATACAAGGAGGGGAACCCCTTAGGCAGTCTGCGATTGCAGATCAATTAAACGTAAGTCGCATTCCTGTACGTGAAGCGTTAGTACAATTAGAAGCTGAAGGCTTGATCAATTTCGAACCGCATAAAGGAGCCACAGCAACTCTTTTATCTGTTGAACAAGTCACTGAATTATTTGAATTACGCGCTATGATCGAATCAGATTTATTGGCTAAGGCCATTCCTAACTTAACTGACGATGATCTTGGTGAAGCTGAAGTCGTTCTCGCTCAACTTGAATTGGCATTTAAACTCAAAGAGTCAGTGGCCAGTTGGAGTGAGCTTAATACTCGGTTCCATACTCGTTTATATCAAGCCGCTAATCGCCCTCATACAATGGAAGTGGTTAACGGGTTAAACACCAATTGTGATCGCTATATTCGTTTACAGTTGTTGTTTACTGGCGGGATCCCTATTGCAGAAAGAGAGCATAGAGTGTTACTCGAATTGTGTAAGGATCGAGACATAGAGAAGGCAACTATTTTATTGCGTGAGCATATCTTGCATGCCTCAGCGTTGATAACGAAACTGGTAGAACAAAAAATCAAGTCATAAAAATAATAATAAATCTTAGCCATGAGCATTTAGCATCACAACTTAGTATCAAAAAATTAATATCAAGCTATTGATATTGTAAATAATTTTAATTAACTATTGAAACGTATTGAGAGAATTTCTTATGCATTATGCACACATTACCGGTTGGGGTAAGTCTGTTCCACCCGCAACATTAACCAATGAAGATTTAGCCACGTTCATGGACACAACGGATGAATGGATTAAAACACGCACTGGGATCAGTAAGCGTAACATTAGTCACGTTAATACTTCTGAAATGGCATCTGTTGCGGCTAAGCATGCTCTTGCTGCTGCTGGGATTGATGGCAGTGAATTAGATTTAATTATTTTAGCTACCGCCAGCCCTGATACCTTGATCCCCAATATTGCATCAACGGTACAGGCCGATATTGGCGCTACATGTGGTGCATTTGACATTAACGCTGCTTGCAGTGGTTTTTTGTATGGCGTTGGGTTAGCCAGTTCAATGATCAAAAGCGGTCAAAGTAAAAAAATTCTTATTATTGGCGCTGAACGTTTATCTTTTTACCTAGATTGGTCTCGTCGTGAAACAGCGGTGCTCTTTGGTGACGGTGCTGGTGCTGTGGTACTTGAAGCCAGTGATCAACCCGGTGGTGTATTAGGTTATGAGTTAAATAACGATCCTGAAGGTCGCGACATTTTAAAATCCAGTTTTGGCACCCAAATGGACAGATTTGATAATGACTCATTAGACTTTTATATCCACATTAACGGTCAAGAGGTGTTTAAACGAGCTATTCATGGCATGGGTAATCTCAGTAATAAAGTCTTGGAAAAATGTGGTATTGATATCAATGATGTTGATTTTGTCATACCACACCAAGCCAATGAACGAATCATTGATACCTTAGTGAGTCGGATGAAAATCCCTAAAGAAAAAGCTTTCATCAACATTGCTGATTACGGTAATACTTCAGCAGCTACAATCCCGATTGCCATCTGTGATGCGTTGTCTCAAGGGAGAATTGAAGCCAATCAAACAATTTTGTCATGTGCGTTTGGGGCCGGATTAACCTCGGCAGCTATGCTACTAAAGTGGGGAGAAAGAACAACCCCTATTACAATTAGCGATGCTAAACTACCTGACTGTGATAAAACGGCATTGGAACTAATCCAACCTGCTGTGGATTATTTTTTCACAAAAGCTGAAAAGTAACCTTATCGCATAGTTTAAAAAAACCAGCTTATTAGCTGGTTTTTTTATTGATGTTATTTCACTATCAACGGGCAATCTCGATGATTTCACTTATCGATAAACGTTGTACATCCCCCATAGCCGCAACTTGCGCCAACAATAATTCCGCACACGATAATGCATCGATTAATGCATTATGAGCAGCATAGACGGGTAACCCATAGCGCGCTCTGCTGGCACCTAAACGCAATGATCCTTCTTTGAGCACTTGGTGATGCATTAAACAACGTTTTCGCTCGATAGCTAAGGTATCGATATACACCATGGGTATCGATTGCCCAAAACAACGTTGTAATTTATTTTGAATAAAATGAATATCTAACGGGGCGTGATGAGCGACTAAAATATGCCCCTGAGTCTGGGCAAGAAACCAGTTCAACGCCTCATCAATTGATAATGCCATGTGTAATTGATTGTCGACTATCCCATGCACCGTTGCACTTACCCCCACGCTGCCATCAATGGCGATCATAATATGCTGGGCGCGATTAAGCGGAATTTGGCCATCAACGATGGGCACTAAACCGATGCTGATCACTTGGTCGTTCTCAGGATCAAGCCCTGTCATTTCAAGATCAATCGCCATCAAGGGAGCATCTCGATATAATTGCGACAATGCCGGAGTAATCTCATCGATATAGGTCTTCAATTGTAGCGGTAATGTGGTCAATTTTTTGCGCCAAAGTATGGCTTTTATCCACCACAAATTGGCCATTAAAAACTCCTCATAAATTTAAGCTTTAACCCCGTTTGAGCATCATGGACCACCTTAAAGGCATCTCGAAGCTGATGGCGCATTAATGAAGAAAGATGTTGTGGTTTTAAAAAATTATTCACCTGCAAATTGTGAGTCACCTGGTAACCTTGATTTGCTAAGCGCATGTGGGCGATAAACTCATGGGCATCCGCCAAGTTAAGTGCATCTTTACGATTAATAATATTAGCGTCCATTAACGCTCTAATACGTTTAGCAGTATTAACCTCCTTGATGCCGGCACTTAAAGCATACACTCTGGCAATGTCATTAATTAACGCACTGCCTTTATGTTTTAAATCCATGCCTTTCACTTCACTGCCATCACGTTCAAGGACAAATTTCCTAAAAAAGCCTAATGGTGGCGATTCTGCCAGCGAATTACCCGCCATCCCTGCCAAAAAAATATCGTTATCTTGAGTTGAAGCAAGCACCGAATCTTGTAATTCGCTAAACAAGGTTATAGGACCAAATACTGGGCGCATATCGAAAAAGATGCTCGCGTGCATTAAGGCTTTTGGCTCTGGCGTATTAACCCATTGCGAAAAAAGCCCTTTCCATTTGACCAATGACAATCGCCATTTAGGGTTTTGCGCCATAATGTCACCTGGGCAATAAATATAACCACATTGATCTAAGCCTTTACACACCGCTTTTGTTAAAGCTTCAAAATAGGCTGCTGCAAACTCATCGGGTTCGTGTGCCAACAATAAGCCATTATCTTGATCAGAACAGGCAACCTGATCTTGGCGGCCTTGTGAACCAAAAGCCAACCAGCAAAAAGCCATCGGAGCCTGACCTAGAAGTAGTTGATTTAGTTCGATGATCCGGCGAGTTAATGCATCGGTTACCGAGGTGAGCACCCGACCAATTTCTTCAGCTCTGGCATCGGCACTAATTAAATTTTGTAATAGTAGCGGGATCTGCTTACTGACTTGAATAAGATTTTCTATGCTGCCTTGTCGCCCTATCTCGCCGATCAAAAGCAGAGGCTGTGAGCTTTGCGAACGCAATATATCTGTGCTGGTGATAATGCCTACTGCAAGGCTGCCATCTACTACCGGTAAGTGATGAATATTATGCTCACTCATCGCGAGCATGGCCTCAAACACTAATGCATTGGCATGGGTTGTCACCGGGTTGACTGTCATGGCTTGACTCACCAGCGTATTCACATCTAACCCTTCTGCAATAATCCGATTACGTAAATCTCTGTCGGTCAAAATACCGGTTAATTTTTGATTATCGATAACTAACACTGATGAAACTCGATGTTCTCGCATCAGTTTGGCAGCATCGATCACACTCGCATGAGCGTCAATGATGATGGGCTTAGATGACATGATGGAAGTAATACGACTAGTTGTGGTTAAGTCTTTGGTGGTAAATTTAGCTTCATTGCGTAAACGTTTAGCAAAAGCGCGGGTAAAAAATTGATCAAATCCTCTATGTTGAGCTCGTAGTTGGCCAAACACAGTTTGCGGTACATGGTAGACTAAACCGTCTTCAAGGATCGCGACTTTATTGACTACCTTCTCACCCGATAATAAGGTGGAAAAACCAAAGCACTCCCCTTCACCTATTCGATCGACCAACACACCTTCGGGATCGCGCACTTCAAAAGCACCGCTACGAACAAGGTATAATTTGGGATTGTCTTTATCGAACTCAACAAATGCTGATGCCTTAGTGTAATACCCAATGGTAATCATTTTAGCGCAGTATTGGATGATCTCTTTTGGAAGAGTATCAAAAGGAGAATGGAGCGCTAAAAACTGTTCGACGGGTTGTAATTCACTGGCATCCATTAATCATTTCCCTATTGTGCATGGGTCAACAGTCTCACTATAGCAAAGCATTTCACTTAACGGCTATAGGACTTAAGACCAACAAAAAGAGCGCCTAAGCGCTCTTTTTAAACTGTGATAATTAAAGCTGATTAGTGATTTTGCGCTTCACCAGACCCTTTAGGGAAACGGATTGACTCCACCATCGCCACTATCTCGTCAGGAATTTTAGCGGTTACTTTACAGACCGCAAAGGCTATCGAAAAGTTAACAATCATTCCGACCATACCAATACCTTCTGGCGAGATACCAAATAACCAGTTTTCGGACGAATTGGCTGCCGGATTAATAAACTTGAAGTAAGCAATATAACTCGCAGTAAATAATAACCCGATCACCATACCCGAAATAGCCCCTTCTTTATTCATGGTTTTGGAGAAAATACCCATGATAATGGCTGGGAATAACGACGCAGCGGCGAGACCAAATGCAATAGCTACTACAGCCGCAACAAAACCTGGTGGGTTTATGCCAAAGTAGCCCGCCATAACAACCCCTAAGGCAGCGGCTATTCGCGCATACATTAACTCTTTCTTATCCGAAATATCCGGCATTAGATTTTTCTTGAGTAAATCGTGCGAAACAGACGTTGAAATCACCAGTAGTAAACCCGCTGATGTTGACAATGCTGCCGCTAAACCACCCGCGGCAACTAATGCGATAACCCATGCAGGAAGATTAGCGATCTCAGGCGTTGCCAGAACCATAATATCTCGGTCAATGGTCATCTCATTTTTTTCACCATTGGTGTAGAAAATGTTGCCATCGTTGTTCTTATCGTCCCACGTGATTAAACCGGTTTTTTCCCAGTTTTTAATCCACTCAGGTGCTGTTTCATAAGGTACACCGGTAGATTCTGGTCCGTTAATGGTTTCAATCATATTAACGCGTGAGAATGCCGATAATGCCGGAATAGTAGTATACATAATCGCGATAAACACGAGTGCCCAACCCGCTGAGATACGTGCATCTTTTACTCTAGGAACCGTAAAGAAACGTACAATCACATGCGGCAAGCCTGCTGTACCAAACATCAATGCTCCAGTAATAAAGAACACATCGATCATGGATTTAGAACCTTCAGTATATTGAGAGAAGCCCAGTTCAGCAGACAGTCCATCAAGTTTATCGAGCAAATATACCCCAGTACCATTACCTGCAGCGTCCACTAACTCAGCCCCAAAACCAATCTGCGGAAAAATATGACCTGTCATCATTACCGAGATAAAGATAGCGGGCACCATGAAGGCAAAAATAAGCACACAATATTGCGCTACCTGAGTGTAAGTAATCCCTTTCATGCCGCCAAGTACAGCATAAAAGAATACGACCGCCATCCCGATATACACACCGGTTTCTACCTCTACTTCCAAGAAGCGAGAGAACACTACGCCTACCCCCCGCATTTGACCTGCAATGTAGGTAAAGCAGATGAAAATGGCACAAATAACCGCAACAGTTCGAGCTGTTTGAGAGTAATAACGATCACCGATGAAGTCTGGAACGGTAAATTTACCAAACTTGCGTAAATAAGGTGCCATACACAAGGCTAATAGAACGTAACCCCCCGTCCAGCCCATTAGATAAACTGAACCATCATAACCCGTAAAAGACACAATACCGGCCAATGAAATAAACGATGCAGCTGACATCCAGTCCGCTGCGGTTGCCATACCGTTCATAACAGGGTGAACACCACCACCTGCAACATAAAACTCTTTGGTTGAACCAGCTCGGGACATAATAGCTATCCCGATGTACAGCGTAAAAGTCGCGCCGACAATAATATATGTTAGTGTTTGAACATCCATTTTTAGTGCCCCTTAGTCTTCGTGAACATTGTATTTTTTGTCTAACGCATTAGCTTTCGCTACGTAAACAAAAATCAGCGCCACGAATACATACATTGCACCCTGCTGCGCAAACCAGAAACCCAGTTTGAATCCCATGAAGGTAATTTCGTTAAGTACATCTACTAATATAATACCGCAGCCAAATGACACTGCAGCCCAGATGGCAAGCAAGCTAAGTACCAAGCGTAAATTCTCACGCCAGTAACCCGCTGCCTTTTCGTTATTTTCAAAACTCATTGCGACTCCCCTATGTTATTTTTTGTAAAGCCATTGTTAATTTAGCAACTTAGGGGGGGTCTACAATCAAGACCTTAGTCGTATCTCACGAACGAGCTACTGTTGCAAGCCATTAAATCACTTAATAATCAGAGTTATACAGTTGAAAACAAGTGAAAGCCTCGATTGCCCATTCCATCGAGTTAGACCAAGGTCGAACAAAATTACCGCACAAAGAGACTTAAATGACGATCAATTAAAACAAAATGAGGCATTTACTAACAAAAAAGTCATCGTTTTCGTTGAAATATATTCGATTTCTTGAGATAAGTACTCGTATATCAACGAATCTTTTGATAATAAAAATAATAAGGATATCTTTTTGACGTTACCACGCATTAACCAACAGCACCTTTTATTGTCGATTATCTTGGGAGTAGTCGGACTGCTGATCAATTGTTTCCCAATTCAATTTTTTGCCAATGTGCAATTTGTACTAGGTAATACGATGACAGTCATTGCTGCCGTTTTATTAGGACCTTGGTACGCATTTGTAACAGCAATGATGGCATCAACAGGATTAATGCTGGTATGGGATAGTCCCCATGTGTATTTATTTTTTGGATTAGAAGCACTATTTTTAGGCTATGCGAGACGCCATGATATCTATGCTTTATATGCCGACGCCGCTTATTGGTTATTAATTGGCGCACCAATGGTGTATTTATATGCGGTTTTATTGATGGATATTCCACCATCTCACTTAGGCTTTATCATTTCAAAGCAAGGGATCAACGGACTCATTTATACCAGTCTTGCATCACTGCTGATTTTAGCTATTCCAAAGCTATGGTTTTTAAAAGATAAAGTAAAAGACCGCCATCGCAGACAATTAAGCGCGCAACTGACCTATTTTTTCACGTTAATGGTCACGTTAACATTACTGTTTTCGGCGTTAATCTTTAATTTTTATTCTTTAGAGCGTCAACAAGTCATGTTAAAACAAAATATGACAGAAGCGGTTGTGCATATATCTACCGCGGCACAGAATCATATCGAAAACCATAAGGCCGTGATCCAAAATACCGCCAATCAATTAAATTTAATGGCCGATACGCCTGAGCAATGGCAAGCTATTTTATCGAGTTTGCATCAAAGCTACCCAAGCTTTATTAGCATGCTAATTGCCGATCCTGCCGCTAACATTGTCAACGCTAGCCCATTGTCAAGACTGCTCTCAATCCAAAAACAACAACAAAGCATCAATATTAAAGACCGCGAATATTTTATTGAATCGTTTTACAATCAACGCTTTTTTGTATCATCCGCCTTTCTGGGTCGCGGCTTTGGCAATGATGCCATTATTGCCATGAGTGCACCGTTTTATCTCGATGAGCAACACACAAAAATAGCAGGGATTATAGAAGGCTCGTTTGATTTGAGCCACTTTTCATATATTGATCAAGTCAATAAATACAGCACTGATGAGTCTGTAGTGATGGTTGATGAGCAAAATCAAATTATTTACGCTTCAGAAAAGCTTGCTTTTAAACCACTATCACAATTTAATTTTGTCATAAACAAAGGTGTGTATCGCGCCAACCTTGACCTTATCAATATTCACAATACGACCTCAATTGTGCCTGAGTATATTTATACTCACCGTGAATTGAATAATGGTTGGACTGTTTATATTTTAAAAGAGTTTTCACCATTACTAAAGTTGGCCGAAGAACAAATGTTTAGTAGTTTTATTCTGTTGCTGATTTTATTAGTGTGTACGTTTTATATATCAACAAAGCTGAGTACGTTATTGACCGTGCCATTAGAAGCAGTAGCCAATCAATTTAGTCAGCCCGATACAGGAAAAGCATCAACTATTGACGAAAATTCACCTAAAGAAGTGTTCAGCTTGTATCAACGCTTAGTGACCAGTAAACAACAACTGGTTGCTCATCAATTGGAGTTAGAACAGACCGTTGCTAACCGTACTGCAGAATTAGAAAAAGCCAACATAAAGCTAACTGAACTGGTTGATCGTGATCCTTTAACAGGCTTATATAATCGCCGTTATGCTGAACGTAAATTTGGTGAGCTATTGGATTTTTGTTTACGCAGTGAACAAGCTATTACCGTTGTCTTGCTTGACTTGGATTTATTCAAAAGAGTTAATGATAACTATGGGCATTTGGCTGGAGATGAGTGCTTACGAAACGTATCTCAATTAATGCAGACATATTTTAAACGTGACATTGATATTGTGGCCCGCTATGGCGGTGAAGAATTTCTACTGATTTTGCCTTTGTCCAACGCCTTACATATTGAACAACATCTCAATGGCTTTAGAGAAGCATTGTCACAATTAAATATCACCTCACCCGAAGATAAACAATCATTCAAAGTGACTGTTAGTATTGGCGCGATTACAGCAAATGCGGACTATAACGTGCAACTCGATAAGTGGATTAAAGTTGCGGATGATAATCTCTATCAAGCAAAACAGCAGGGACGAAACCGGACAATAATTAATATCATTTCTGACTAAACTTTAGCGGTTTATTATCCAATGATGACTCAGATTGATGTCCTTGAGTAAACGCATCAATTCGAGTCATCATATAAGGATAAAATGGATTCCATTTCTGACGTAACATGTCGTCGGCTGTCATACTAAAAATGCCCCGTTCACCTTGATAAATTGCTCTGCCTATTTGGATTTTGTCAGGATTATTGCCAGATTGAGGCCCATAAAGCGTATCTTCAATCGGAAAGTTTAACGCCACATGAGATAATGAAAACACATCTTTAGGCCAGGTTAAATTTAACGCTAATACATCATTAGTTATCGATTTATCGGCTAACTCCCTTACCTGGACATGATGATCACGTTGCGGGTCATTTTCAAGCAAACTTAGACGATAGGGTAACGGCTTAGACAGCCAAAAAGGGGCAAAAGATGCCAGTGGGTCTTGGAAAAGTAATTGGTTGTTGCTCCGAGTACGGTTGACGTCAAATAACACCAATTGATGGTTTTTGTTTGCCGGTAACCTTTGATATAACAAATCAACCACAGCAAGCGAAGATACCGTATCATCGACAACTGACTGAAACGTTAACATTGCCGGAATAGCATCTAACTGCTGCACCGATAATGACCCTAATAAGGTCTGATTACGCTGGGTTAACTGATACACAACATCACCAGCATTAACGGCAAACGATTGATATTTGAACGGATCATATTCTGTTTGAATGCTGTTCCAATACAGTTTATCTTGCCCAAGTAATTTCCCCAGTTTTGCTTGCCAGTAAGCACCTGCAGCAATAGGTGTAAGACCAATTGCTGGCGATAACATGATCATGCCATCAAAGCTCGTAGACTTATCCAAGCTGATATTCTCAAGTTCATGGTTTAACGCCAATGCAGCCCCAGTTGAAAAACCCACCACATAAATGGGTTTACCCGGCAGTTGTGTAGATAAGTGTGCCACGGCAAGTGACACCGCCCCAGCAAGATCAGGCCAGGTAATGTCGGTTAACCCAGACGGAATGGTACCGTGGCCGGGCAAACGCAATCCTAAAACATATGCCTGTTGCTTATAATGCTGTGCTAAATGCGACATCATATAGGGTGAATCAGACATGCCATGTAACAATAATAGGCCAAACTCTGCTTGTGGGTTTTTCCATTCAAATGAGCGATTCCAATTTTGCTGCCATAACCTAGGATCAGACAGACTATGACGCTCATAACGATTAATAGGAGACGCTATTTCAGGCTGATACTGACGATAAACTTGCTGTTCTACTTCAGCAAATAGTTTATCTTCTAATAGTAAATATTGATTAAAAT
The DNA here is from genome assembly GCF_002836275.1 of Shewanella sp. Actino-trap-3. Taxonomy (NCBI): domain Bacteria; kingdom Pseudomonadati; phylum Pseudomonadota; class Gammaproteobacteria; order Alteromonadales; family Shewanellaceae; genus Shewanella; species Shewanella sp. Actino-trap-3. The sequence continues at coordinate 1,468,044 of NZ_PJCE01000001.1, forward strand.
CAGTTAAGCCTGACTGCTGATGATATTCAGAGGTTAGGTGTGTAGTGTGCCACAATGATAAATTAGGCCGAGCATTAAGCATCCAAACGGCAGCGATAATTAACGCTAAAGCAATCCCCAAAGCAGCATAAAATGCGGCAAACAAAAAATGTTTAGTCGACCCAATTACAATAGCGCGCATAGTAAACCTTATTGAAAATAAATATCAAATGAACAACAATATAGCTTAACATTTACCGTCAAACCGCCAAACAATAGCCATCCTTAACTATAGTGGAAATGATATGTCATCAGCTTTATTTAGCCATATATGGGGGCCCATGAATCCCGATATCATTTTTTATTTACCTACGCCTCCAGCGTTACCGGAACATTGGCAAGCCTCTCACGTTGATGCAGTAACACAACTCGTCGTATTGAATGGAAATCACTGGCGAAAAATTGTCACCATTATGGCTAAAATTTGCTGTTTAGAGCACGATATCAATGCTAACAAAGGGGCTTGTTGGAAGTTGATCCGCGACAATCTGTTTAGTGAATCTGCTGAACGGCATCAACCAAAAACCGACAAGAACATCAACAGTGACATTAAAACACCACGCTTACGTTGCCAATTACGTATTGTTAAAGCAGATGTTAATTATAGCGACGACTTAAAGCTGTCTTCTGTATGTTGGCATATTATATGTGGTAATGAAGCCCAGCTACGAATGGGGATAACGGATCGTCGGCAATATTCATCACTGGATGACCAGCAAAAAATACAACGCCAGCACCCAGTGTTACTGACACCATATTTAGATTATCGACAATATTCATCACTGGATGACCAGCAAAAAATACAACGCCAGCACCCAGTGTTACTGACACCATATTTAGATTATCGACAATATTCTAATGCGCTCATTGAACTGACACGACAACACATCGCCGCTACAAAACATTAGCGATTAGTCGTAAATAGTTGCAATAGGATCACGCTTATGTTGGGTACGTTTATAGATACTAACGAGTTTATCTTCAACTGATTGGGCAACGTCTTTACCTTCTAAGAAGTCATCAATTTGATCATAAGTCAGTCCTAAAGCGGCTTCATCCTCAAGTTGAGGTTTATTGTCTTCTAGATCAGCCGTAGCGGCTTTGTTAACTAATAGATCAGGTGCGCCCAAATAAGCCGCTAACTGACGTACCTGACGTTTATTTAGCCCAAACAACGGGGCTAAATCGCACGCGCCATCTCCCCACTTAGTATAGAAACCGGTAATATTTTCAGCACTGTGATCGGTGCCAACAACTAAACCACCTACTAACCCTGCAATATCATACTGGACTATCATGCGCATTCTAGCTTTGACATTACCTTTAAGAAAATCAATTTTGGCAGCATCTGTTGATGCTAAACCCACCGCGGTGAGACCGGCTAGTGTGGCATTATGGATGCCAACAACCCCATCATGGACATTCACTGTCACCAGTTGTGAAGGCTGAATAAACTGACAGGCTTGTTGGGCTTCAGCTTCATCTTTTTGCACGTGGTAAGGCAAGCGAACGCCAATGAACTGGTACTCGTCACTGACCTTTTCTTGATTAAGGCTATCCACTGCCAGCTGGCACAAACGCCCTGCAAGGGATGAGTCAACACCGCCGCTAATACCCAAAACTAAAGTACGACTGTTAGCTTCTATTAATTTTGCCTTGATAAAAGCAATTCTACGCTGGGTCTCAAACTCTGGCTCAATAGCCTTAAGTACATGCATCTCTTTTAAGATTTGTCCTTTCACGTGGCGCTCCTAATTGCTTATTAATAAACTAGATGTCGATATCTATTCTATAAAAATTAACACAAAAAAAAACGATAATGATGCTTCATTATCGTTTTTTTTTATCGACGACAGATCATCGTTCCCAATAAGACTCTTCTAGACTGTCTTCTCGCTCAGGCAAACCATGGGACAAACGTGGACTATGCTGAGCTAACACTTCGTATGCAACACGATTAGCGTATTTACACACTTGTGAAAATGATGAATAACATATGCCGTCTCGTTTATGTTTACTCGAGCCAGGTATATTGGTTTTATGGAAAGTATTGGCTGATAAATCATGAAGCAGCGCAGACAACGCACCATCGCCAGCACCATTGGTATTACGAATTAATTCCGGCCCACCCATATAAGGTGCAATATGTGCGTATACTTTTATCGGCGTGTCACAATCTGCTTGTAATTTCGGTCGAGAAAACTCATAACGATTGAACTCGGGAATGGCTCCAGGTAATAAGGTATGACTGGTTTCGCGTTTTTCATTATCCTCAGTATAACCTGCGGTATAAAGTCCTATCTCCCCCGCCGTGGTTAACACCATGTCACACCATTCAAGAGCGGCTTCGCTGGCAAGTAATGGGTCTTTAAAACCTGTTAACGCTTCGCCTTCATCTTCATTCATGGCTAAAATAGTGACATGTTCATTAATAAAATTTTGCCACCACTTTGGCTCTTCTTGAATTAAAAAACGCGTGCCTAAGGTTAACACGACTGGCACATCAGCCTCTTTGGCGTAATTAATCGCCGTCATTGCGGCATCAGTAATACCGTCACCGTCACTGGCACGCATTAAATATGCCGTGATGACTAATGCTGAACTGCCCTGCACCACCTCTTTATCGATATAGTCTGGTGTTAGTTTATCCATGCATCCTTTACTAATCGCAAACGTGCGCTCACCACTGTCGGAAATCAGCGTAAAACAACGACCAATAGGACCGTCGACAGGTTGTAAGAAGTTGAGGTCGACCTTTGATGAAGTATGACATAAATAGCGATAAGCGTAGCTACCTACCATAATATGTTGGCTCATAACCCCAAAAAGCACCGAGCGGTCATCGGCTAAAATAGAATAATTGTGTACTGTGTTACCAATGGTGCCACCAGCAAACTCATCACTGATGATCTCATTGAACTTAAGTTCATTATACAAATGATGGGCTTGCTCATCGTTAATGAGCGTTGAGTTGCCTTTAGGTAAACCGTAACGCTGAAGTAATTCATCATCAACTTTGGCTTCGATATCCACCAGCGTCTGGTCAATCCCACAAATATAAGTAGAAAAAGGTTGAGGCTGCTGCGTAAGTTGAGCTAATAAAGGATCACGACTGTTTACAGGGAAATAGTGCTTGGACTTACGTTGACCAGGGAACTTCATATTGGACTCTCATAGCTTGGCATCCATGCAAGTGTGAAATTAATGATTACTGACACCCATTGAATTTTTAATGAGTTGTCATCCGCGAAAATGGCGGCAAATTTTATCATAGGTAAGCGTTAATTCTATATCACTTTTATCATTTTCACGGCCTAAATAACCTTAACGCGGGATAAGAGATGGATAGAGAGCTAAAATGCACAGTGTTTTGAGCGATTTTATTTAAAACGTGCCTTTTTTTACTAGCAAGGGCAATCTGCGCGTCAATAGCAGGCCTATTGTAAGTCAATGCAGCGTCGGTATTGCCAGAGAAAAGAGCTGTTTGATAACCGTTTTCCCACCCCGTTCGGAGGTAAACAGAAAGACGTAGATGTCCAATATCTGTCTATCATTACGTTTTCGAGCAATTAGCTTGTCCATTAAGCAATAAAAAAGCCTGCAATGCAGGCTTTTTATTGAGGCGTTAATTAGCGATTATTTTAGAATATTGGCCAATTGCTCACTAACTTTAGCAACAGATTGAGTACCGTCAAACTTGTTGTACTGAGTTTTACCTTCTGCTGCCACTTTGCCATAGTAATCGACTAATGGTTTAGTTTGCTCATGGTAAATACCTAAGCGCTTACGTACGGTGCTTTCTTCATCATCTGGACGGATAGATAAATCTTCGCCAGTGACATCATCTTTACCTGCCACTTTAGGTGGATTGAATACCATGTGGTAAACGCGACCAGAACCAGAATGGACACGACGTCCGCTCATACGCTTAACGATTTCTTCGTCTGGCACATCAATCTCAATCACATGATCGATTTCAATTCCGTTTTCAGCCATTGCATCGGCTTGTGGGATCGTACGAGGAAAACCGTCTAATAAAAAACCTTTTTCACAGTCATCTTGGGTAATACGCTCTTTCACTAAACCAATGATAAGATCGTCAGAAACTAATTGACCTGCATCCATTACTTTCTTAGCTTCTAAACCTAATGCCGTGCCAGCTTTTACTGCTGCACGCAACATATCACCGGTTGAGATTTGTGGGATACCATACTGCTCCATAATGAACTGAGCTTGGGTACCTTTACCAGCACCTGGGGCACCCAATAAAATAATGCGCATCTCAAAAGTCCTCTTTTAAGTTTGTGTTCTTTTTAGGGCGGCGATTTTCGCACATTTACCACACTATTAATAGCGCTTTTGTTATAGCATTAGACCTAAATCTAATAAGGATTGTAACAAAATGGCTGCAATTGTTTAATACAATAAAGTATACAATTTACGCCGATATAAATTGGCTAACGCGTTGCCTTGGCCTATTGCAGTTAAAATGTCCATGAAGACTTGTTTAACGTTACCCTCTGCAGCGCTCATGTCTTTTTGTAAAATAGCGAACAATAATTCGAGTGCTTCTTCATTACGATGGGCAACATTTAATGCTTTGGCTAAGATTAACACCGCATCAATATTGTCAGGTTGGTCGGTAACATTCTGTTGCAGTTGACGAATTTCAGGCGTATCTGCCGCATCTTCCGCTAACGCTAATTTGGCCACTAAATTGTGATAGTAACTATCTTGATCAGCTAAACCTATACGGGCTAGCAACACTTTTGCTTCCGCTAATAAACCTTGCTGTAACGCCACATCTATCATCACCAATGCGACTTCAGGTTGCTGTTGCGCATCGTTATAAATGATTGTTAATTGGTCTGCTATTTTACCCAAGTCTTGCGACGATAACTCGCCTTGGGCTAATTGTTGCTTAACCTCATCAAACGCTTGTATCCACATAGGCGGTAAATGTTTGTCGAGTATGTCGCAAATTTGTTGTTGGCTTTGTTGCCCAGCAAAACCATCAATCGGTCTGCCTTTATCTAAAATTAATGTGGTCGGTACATCTTGGATTTGGAAATAGTTAGCAATTTCTAACTCTGTTTCACAATCCACTTTGGCTAAAATAAATCGTCCAGCTTGTGCCGTTACCAGTTGTTCCAGCGTTTGTAACATCTGTACGCTTTCGGGCTGTTGTTGAGTCCAAAATGCCAATACCACCATTTTTTGCATTGAGGTATCAACAACTTGCTGAATATTATCTTTAGTAAGATCGATGAGGTAGTCCATATTGCCTCCGCGGTATGACAAAAACAAAAGCGGACTTATTGTCCGCTTTTACTGCTTAAATCGAAGTTATTTTACACTCGCCAATAACATTTGATTGGTCAGTTTAATAAACGCTGATGGATCGGCCAGACTGCCTTTTTCTGATAACAACGCTTGTTGTAATAACAAGTTAGCCCAATCAGCAAACAGTTTTTCGTCAGCTTCGTTATTGAGATGTTCAACCAAAGGATGGGTTGGATTAATCTCAAATGTTGGCTTAGAATCTGGCACTGGCTGGCCTGCAGCTTGCATCAGTTTAATCATCTGAGTCGACATTTCACCTTCACCGGCTACCACACATGCTGGCGTGTCAGTTAAGCGTGATGTAACACGAACTGCCGATACGCGGTCAGCAAGTGCAGCTTTAACTCGTTCAACAAGTGCTTTTGATTCTTCAGCAACTTTGTCATGAGCTTCTTTATCGGCCGCATCTTCAAGCTCGCCTAATTCTAAATCACCTTGGGTGACAGAATGTAACTTCTTCTCTTTGAATTCAGTTAGGTGGTTCACTAACCATTCATCGATACGCTCTGACATTAATAATACTTCAATGCCTTTTTTGCGCAGTAATTCAAGATGAGGACTATTTGCTGCGGCTTCATGGCTGTCGGCAACAATATAGTAAATCTTGTCTTGGCCTTCCTTCATGCGCTCAATATAAGCAGCTAATGACACCGTTGTGGCGGCCGAATTGTCATCAGTAGAAGCAAAACGCAATAGTCCTGCAATGCGCTCTTTGTTAGCAAAGTCTTCTGCTGGGCCTTCTTTTAATACTTGACCAAACTCAGCCCAAAAAGACTGGTATTGTTCAGGCTCATCTTTAGCCAGTTTTTCAAGCATACCTAACACACGTTTGGTGATCCCCACGCGCATTGCTGTAGTTACTTGATTATCTTGTAAAATTTCTCGAGATACGTTTAGCGGCAAGTCATTTGAATCGATTAACCCGCGAACGAAACGTAAGTAAGAAGGCAAAAACTGCTCGGCTTCATCCATAATAAACACACGCTGAACAAACAGCTTCAAGCCATGTTTATGGTCACGATTCCACATATCCCACGGCGCTTTGGCTGGGATATACAACAAGCTGGTGTATTCTTGTTTGCCTTCGACACGATTGTGAGACCATTTTAATGCCTCGCTGTAATCGTGAGAAATATGTTTATAAAATTCTTGGTATTCTTCTTCTGTGATATCTGACTTATTACGAGTCCAAAGCGCGGTGGCTTTGTTCATCACTTTCCACTCACCTTCGGTTGCCGCTACTTTCTCGCCATCAGGGCCATCAGACTCTGGTGTACCTTCATTCCACATTTGTACCGGAACAGAGATATGATCAGAATACTTAGTGATAATTGATCGTAGACGATAATCGTCAGCAAACTCGGTTTCTTCATCACGTAAATGCAGGACAATTTCAGTACCACGTTCATTTTTAGTAATACTGTCTACACTAAATGAACCTTCACCTTCTGACTCCCACAATACGCCTTCATTAGCCGCATGACCGGCAGCACGAGTTCGCACAGTGACTTTTTTGGACACGATGAAAGCAGAATAGAAGCCCACACCAAACTGACCAATTAATTGTGTGTCTTTTGACGCTTCGCCAGAAAGGTTACTGAAAAACTCTTTAGTGCCCGATTTGGCGATAGTGCCTAAGTGTTCAATGACGCTATCACGGGTCATACCAATACCATTATCAGTAATGGTTACTGTGCCTTTTTCTTTATTGGCACTAACACGGACGCGTAAATCACCGTTACCTTCATATAAGGCATCATCGGTTAAGGCTAAATAGCGGAGTTTATCTGCTGCATCGGCCGCATTTGAGACTAGCTCACGTAAGAAAATCTCTTTATTTGAATACAGAGAGTGGATCATCAATTGCAGAAGTTGTTTTACTTCGGTTTGAAAGCCATGAGTTTCTTGTTGTGACATGAATATTTCCCTTGGTGTTACGTTGAAACAATCACGAGTCGATTAATCTACTCGCCTTAAAAATCGGTGTTAACCAAGAGATGGGGGAACGTTACAATATTTTCAAGGGGCAACACCGCCTTGTTGAATAATAAATCATCCGTTAGGCTCAAATCAGGCCAATATGGCGAATAATGTCCGCCCCTATTACCCCATTAATCACCCTTGATAGATGAAATAATGCCAGCAAACCTGATTAATGATCCGCTGGCACAGTGGTATTCAATGAGTAAGCCGCTTTTTTACAGCGGAATACGACCATTAAATGACAAGGCTAAGGTGGTGCTATCAACATATTCAAGCTCTCCACCGACAGGAACACCATGAGCGATACGGCTAATCACCACATTGTGTCTCCTAGCCATATCCGCAATAAAGTGTGCGGTAGCATCCCCCTCAACGGTAGGGTTTGTGGCAAGAATAAGCTCGCTCACCTCATCAGAGATCAAATGGCGCTCAAGTAAGGCCAGACCCAGTTCTTCAGGACCAACACCGTCTAATGGCGACAAGTGCCCTAACAATACAAAATAGCGACCATTGAAATGTCCACCCGCCTCAATGGCAAGCACATCGGCAGGGGTTTCGACCACGCAGATAATCCCTGCATTAATACGCCGATGGCTACTGCATATGGGGCATAAATCTTGTTCGGTAAATGTACGGCAACTTTGACAGTGGCCGACTTCAGACATGGCTTTTTGTAACGAATCGGCAAGCTTAAGGCCCACTTTACGTTCACGCTCAAGCAATTGAAACGCCATACGCTGTGCCGACTTAGGTCCGACGCCTGGCAAAGCGCGTAAAGATTGAATTAATTCATCGACCAAAGGACTAAATTTCATAAAATTGCCAATACCTTAATAACTAAACTCATTGTGATGTTATTGGTGAAACCCTTTTTGTGATCAGCCAAGCCAATCTGCGATAGCACCAATGCAGTGCGATTATTATCTGTGCTGCGCTCGAATGCAAAGATTAATGCTTTTTAGAATAAATAAAGCCAACAATCGAGCCATTACAAAGTGTTTTTATTTAATGCTTTAACCAAATGCCCAGAGTCATCGTTACATCGAAGATATGTAAAGAGCTCAATTAATACTTCTTCTACTAGGCTTGTTAATAATGATGAACACCGAAGCGGGTTCAAACAACCTCTGTTTATACTGCAGTAAAAATCTAAGTAACCGACCGAATTACAACAATATTCATTCATTTCATTAACGGGCTCACATAATCAGAAAAGAAGTTAATCTATTTTTGAGAGCTATCACTTTTCTGTTTAAACCATCTGATATTCTATCATCGTATCCCCGATATGTTCTGTGGTTCCAAGGACGATATTCACGACGATATTGAAAACATCTCAAGGTGAAGCGTTTTCAAATTGAAGTGACTCCAGAGTAAGGACTCAAAATGTACGATATTTTACCCGTATTAGGTAGCGGATTGGTTATTTGCGGAGCGCTATTATTGGCAATGGCCATCGGACCCGTATGGACGCTATTTCGCCAGCTACCAATAGGTGGATTACGCTATAGTTGGGGTTTTCTGATTCTGCTGATCCTGTTTTTTATCGCAGGTTATGTCGTATACGCAAAATTTAGCTTAGTTAAAGCTTATCAACCACTCGATCTCGTCGTGCCGATTATATTTTTTTGCGGAGCTATTTTTGTATTTGTTGTTTGTAGCCTGTCCCTCAAAACGACCAGCGACATCATGCAGTTGTATGCCCTCAAGCAGGAAAACATCACCGACTCACTAATGGGGATCTTCAACCGTCGTTACTTAGACCGTCGCCTTAAAGAGGAGACACAAAGGGCCCAAAGTTACTCTAAGCCTCTGTCTATCTTTATGATTGATATCGATCATTTCAAAATCATTAATGATAACTATGGTCATCAGATTGGAGACTTAGTACTGAAAAATATCGCCCAAAATATCAAAGAGTCATTAAGAGAGTCGGATGTACTTGCCCGATATGGCGGTGAAGAGTTTGTGGTCATTCTTCCTCGAACTCAAATTTCTACATCCTATAAACTGGCTGAACGACTCAGGCAGGTTGTGGAGAACACTCAGTTGCCACTGCCTGAAGAGCCTGGCATAGATATGCTTTCAATTGGGGTTACTGTGAGTGTTGGTGTCGCAGGACTAACGTCTGAGTGTAAAGACTACCTGTGTCTGATTAAAAATGCAGACAGAGCACTCTATCAGGCAAAACAAAATGGCCGCAACCAAGTGGTAATGGGGTAAAAATAGAAGCAAAGCAGCAATAAACGATACCCTAAACTATGACCTAAACTATGACCTAAACTATGCCCTGTTGCCGATAAAACCCTATCGTGAGGTCTAATGATAGCGCTCAACTAAAAACAGACACTTTTTAAGCTAGTTTACTTTCAAAAATTGATTGGTGATATATAACCTAAAATGAACGACTTGGTTCACTGATGTAATAACTGACATAAACCCAAGTCGCACATTGCACTAGTTTTTTGGCTAGCGTTAATATTGATACATGCATTCTGAGGTTAACGTTCTAAAGACGCGCTTGGTCAGTTAATTAACGCTCAACATTCTAACCGTTTGCTTTTTGATTCATGTGTATTCGGCTTTTTTAATAACCTTATCCTCGAAATAGTTTTCAGCAATGCATCATGACACTGGGGGTGACTATCAAGTACAAGGTTATGTCATTATTGAATAATAAGCCCTGGCGAATGCAGTTTATGGCTAACAATAAAAATACGCAGATTAAATCGGCATTTCAATTTCGTCTGGCAAGTGGTTGATTGTATATTACTAGCATTAACATACTATTTTATTTATTATTTTAATCTTTTAACCTCTTTATATTTTTAGGGTTATTTTATGTCATAAAAATTAATCCTAAAATTTCCAATATAGTTCCTAAATAGTTCCTAACTAACGTTGTCTATAGAGTGCATCGAAATTTTCTAATAAAAAATCGTAGTTTATAACCAAGCATACAGATTCAAAATCCGAACTTAAATGAACAGAAAACCAATGTTAAATAGCGGCCAGAATTGACGTCATAAAATGCAGCTGTGTTAACGACGAGTCATGCTTTAAAACAGTCTACATTTAAGCGTTAACATTATTTCACCTAAAAAAAGTTGATACCAAAACAGACGTTATAAGATTTTAGTATAAGGACTGTTCATTTAGCTTATAAGAAGTAAGCGTCATTAAATACTAATGTCATCGGCCTAATTCAACGTGACTAAAAATATCGCCACGCTAATGCTAAGGACGGAAATATTCTAAGCAATAGGAATAAGTTCATCTATACTTCAACACGAGCTTTAGTGTTTTTCATTCTAAAATTCATTAAAGGTCTTAATTATCATACTGCTAATATTAATATCAGACTAATGAGAGGCGTTAATTCCACTTCTTGAAAAATGGAGAGCCTCAACCTTCATGGAAATATAGCAACAGTCATGATAGATGGGTTAACAAATAACAAAGGAGATACAATAATGAAAAAACTATTCATTGCGCTAATTGGATTGTTAGTTATCACTGGCACATTTATTCAAACAGCGATGGCGACCGAGCAAGAGGTCAAAAAGACTATCATGGACGATAATGCTTATGTAAAAAAGAATCTCAAGGGGCTTGAAGGCACCTATTCGAACGAAGGCGCTATAGAGTTCTGGTCTAGTGGCGGACTGATCCAAACAATCAAAGCCGATGGACGGCTAGAAGAATATGACGCGTTCAATATCGATGTTAAACATATTCAAGTTACCATTTTGGTACCAGATAAGATTGCACTGGCCCATTATTATTCGGAGGGTTCTATGACTCCGAAAGGAAGTCCTGCTGTGGCAAATTATAGAACCCGAGTTAGCCAAGTATATACTAAGGAGGCTGGGGAATGGAAAGTACGGTCGTCACATTGGTCACCCATTATTGGTGGCTCTGGTACGAGTCAGACCGCACTAGTTGAATAAACCAACCTTTTTAAAAAATACGAAACCCCAAAGTTTTCTTATAAACAATAAAAGAACCGTGATGGGATCCTTAATAAAGGACAGCAGGTATTCCATTACGTACTTCAGCATAATAGTCAGTTTATTATTAAATTATTGACGTTAAATAACTTTGGACATGATTTCTTGGTCGCATAAATCATGCTCAACGGCTAAGAATGTTATAGTTCGTTGCTGGAAAAAACCTGTAAAATTTGCATCAATATTGCATCAAGAATTGGGTATGACTAGCTACATTTCTGTAGCAACTGTCCTGAACAACACCGTTATTCAGACCATGTTATTACACCAAACGAAAAAAGGGGATGTATCAACTACATCCCCATATGGCAAATTTACTACGCTTTATTTGGATTAATGAGGTATTTTTCACCGGTTTTCTTGGCGGTGTACTGCAAAATAATCGCCGGAGTCATGGCTTGTTCAAAACTTAATTCATCAGTAAATGCACTGGCAAAGGTGGTTTTGATTTCATTGGCCACTTGTTTTTGCAGCTGTCCGATTTGCTGAGGTTGCAGCTTACCCAAGAATCTCATTAATAACCACCCTCCTATGCTCCATGTCATCCCGTATGCGCGGTTCAAGATGGTAGGAGAAAAGTCCAGACCACCGTATATATAAACTTGTTTATTATATTCAGAGCCATAGGTATTAAAACCTACTGCGTCTTTACTGCCCGATTGTTCCATGGCGGTAAGTATATCGCTCACTACGTCGCCCCCACCTATGGCATCAAAGGCTAAGGTAGCACCGGTTTCATCTATGGCTTTATATAAGTCAGCCTTGAAAGTGTCACTGGACGAATCACAAATATACTTGGCACCAATCGCCTTGAGTATGTCCACCTGTTGCTGCTTTCTAACAATATTGACTAAAGGGACGTCTTGAGCCAGACAAATTTTATTTAGCATCTGTCCTAAACTCGATGCAGCGGCGGTGTGCACTAATGCAGTATGGCCTTCCATACGCATGGTTTCTACCATACCCAAGGCGGTAAGTGGGTTTACAAAAGAGGAAGCAGCATCATTGGCTGAGATGCCCTCGTTGTGCACAATACAAGCTTGGGCTGGCACACAACAATATTGCGCATAAGCACCACCCGATAAAATGGCTACGGTTTTGCCCATTAACGCTTGTGCTGCTTCACTATTACCTGCAGCCACTACTGTTCCGGCTCCTTCATTACCAATGGGGAGAACCTGATCTAAGCGAGATTTAATACGGGGTAACATGCCAGGATAAAGAGGTGCACTAAGAGTTGATTTATCACCACTGAGCTGTGCAGCGGCTAAATTTGAAGGGCCAAACATAGGCCACATATCGGAAGGGTTAATAGGTGCCGCCTCTATACGCACTATTACTTCATGTGGTTTAGGGGCCGGCACATCAACATCCTTTAAGGACATTTCAAGTTGTCCATCTGAGGAGATAAGGGTAAATAGTTGTTTTGATGTTGTCATTATCGATTGCTCTCTTTCTGGTGTGAAAAGGTAAGTTCAAGTCTAGCCGTATGGTGTAAATATATTTAAATTTTGCTTTAAATATCAAAAAACCGCTATTACATCAATGGTTAAAACGGTACAGACGATTGGTTTTGCAGCATAGTCGTCTTGATGAAGTGTATACTCAGGGTCGATTAATGGCTCATTCACTAACCCCTCTAGGGTATTAGGCCGAAGAGTAAGTCTTACTGAGCTTAATATAAGAAATCGTTCAGATTACGTATAACAGGTTATTGATACCGAGGGGATATATACCAATCCACTTCTTTATCTGAATTGGTATGACTTTTTTCATTAAGATGATATGAATATTACAATGGCTTCATCTAGTAAATATTTAGATATGAAACGTTATTAGTGAGGGCTTATTTAGCAGCCGCTTTTTGCAAAATGCCGATAAATTCTGGGAAAGACTCTTCAGCTTGAGTATCGACTATTTTTGAAATCGGTTCGTTGCTCATAATGTTCCACCACGCTTGTAGTTTTGGTGTTTTGTCCATAAAGTCTACTTCAAAGATTTTGTTCCCTACCATTACACCTGTCTTAAGACTGTATCGAACGACAAGATCTGTTTGCGTACACTTTTCACCCATCAAATAAGGGCCAAAGGCGGCCATGCTCTCTAGGCATGCAAAGGCCTTTATCAGTATGGGTAACATAACAGCACGGTTTGATTCTGATTTTGGCGCACCCATGAGTAATTCGGGTAAAAACCGTCTTGCGGATAGCTCCACATACAATTCGGCAATGCGCATCAATTCAAAGCCTTTTGCCCTTTGGAATGCATCGCTGGGCAGGATTGGCTTGTCTGGGTAATGATGCTCAATATACTCAAGGATGGCCGCAGTTTCTGATAGAAAACCGTGTTCTGTGCCAATACACGGCACTTTGCCCATAGGGCTTTTTTCCAAATATGAGGGATGGCCTGGATAAGTGCGCTCTTCATTAAAATCAATGCCTTTTAATAACAAGGCATGTTTTATCAAACCGTAATAGTTACTTGCGGGAAAGCCATATAAAGTGAGCATATTGTCATATTCCATAATTAAAGTGTCGATTAGCTTCTCATAAGGAATGTTAGAAATATAGGGTGTTAGTGAAATGGGCCGAGTTGACAATGTCCTAAGCAAAAAAGCCAGTTGGGGTCAGGTTGACATTAAATACCAATGATCACCTTTGGTGGCATAACCTTTACGTTTTTCAAGGCTGTAACAGCATGGATGTTGCACCCGTTATAAGTTGGTTTAGTGCGGATCAGCCATCTGATAATGCCTTTAAACATCAACGCGTAAAGACTTACATGCTTTCAGTTATGGTGAAACGCATCACCTAAAATATAAAAACAAATAAGTTGAGCGAAGACGAGTATTGCTAAGTCGTGAAATAAACCATATACGCGACCTGAGTTAAATACTGTCCCAAAAAATGGCTAGTACTGTTCCTACTTGGCTTGCGGATCAGATGGGGCATAGTGATAGGGAGGACTCAACAATCTATGGCAAATGGATCGCGGGTGAACGACCTGACCATAAAACTAAGAAGGCTAAGAATGAAGACCCAAAATTCCTTTATAATTCCTAATGTAATTCCCAAGAAATGATAACAAGGGAACTACACGAGGAAAAGTCAGCATCTTAGCTTCTAGAAAGGCATTTTCATCCCTGGTGGTAATTGCATACCGCCAGTCACTTCGGCCATTTTAGTCTTTTGATTTTCTTCAATGCGACGAGCTGCATCGTTACACGCTGCAGCGATAAGATCTTCTAGCATCTCTTTATCGTCTTCCATCAAGCTTGGATCAATTTCAACTGTACGCACATTGTGGTTACCTGTCATGGTTACTTTAACCAAGCCAGCACCCGCTTCACCTGTCATTTCTGTGCGAGCAATTTCTTCCTGCATTTGAGCCATTTTGTCTTGCATCATTTGGGCTTGTTTCATTAAATTGCCCATACCGCCTTTTCCACCAAACATAGTCGTATCTCTCTCTAATTAAGGTTGTTAGCAAGTCGTCATAGTGACGCTAATCTTACTGAAATAAAATCGATTGGCAATCTAGCAAATACACTTTTGAGATGAAGATATATTCATTTTAAGCTAAATCACCGTATTTGTTCATTTATAAAGCGTTAATTTGTGTAATATCCTGTGCAATTTGTCCTAGCTGTTCCAACGGATATTCAATACTGTCACTGTCTAATTGAGCCGATAAGCGTTGAACCATCCACTGAACGTTATCATCAAGCAAAATAGACTGTTGAGCCTGTGCGATAAGTTCACGATGAAAACGTTTACGTAACTCAAGGGGCGTTTCTCGTTTAGGCACAATCCCAATCTGGATCTGTACTTGAGTCGGTTGCCCAAGGTATTGAGATAACGCGTCTTGCAGTTGATCAATAGCTGTCTGGGCAGACAAATGTTTTTGATCGGGTTTCAACACCAATATCATAGGATTTGACAATGTCGAACACACAGAGTTCACCCCTAATTGCCGAACCCTACCGCCAACAGACACATTAGTCATCACTTTATACCAATGTAAATCAATCTCGTTTCCTTGAATACTGTGTGGCTCAAATTGGGCTTTTACATCTATGGGCGTCGCATCAGTAGGACCTCGAACGACAGACTCTGCGCTAATGTTGAGCGATTGGGCTGTCAATGAGCTCGTTTTATGTGCGTGATTATGTGCGTGAGCAGCTTGCTGATGACTGGCCGTGTCTGTCGGTTGAATAGTGGCTTCAGTGACGGGCTTATTCGCATCATGAACATCTGCAAATGCATTGATTGGTTCACCCTCTTCGGGCGCGACCCAAGGAGCCCTATCATAATCTGCCACTACTGGAGAATTGATTGTTTCGGTAGTCGATAACGCTTCAAAAGCTTTAGGATCAGTTTCAGTCACTGCAGGCGACTCATTGGCGCTGACAACGGATGTCACTGCAGGCTTGTTCACTCTTGAAGTGATTATTTTTGTCGATTCTTTTTTTGCCAGTTCATCTTTATGTTGTAATACCCCGACATCGGCAATAAGTGAATCACGACTGGCTAACACTTCGTCAAGAAAATCGTCTACATTATCCTCAGAATCAGTGAGGTTTTGGCGAGTATTATCAATGACATGATCAGCCGTTTTCGGTTCAGACCTTGAGTCAGTAACATCATTAACATTGTTAGCTTCAGTTGTTCCATTTAAAGCCGAAAAAGCCCCCTCTTCGTCATGATCAAATGGTTGATATTCCATTGACATGTCATCAGACACGTCATAATCCATAAAAGCATACGCATTGAGCGGAATATCGTCCGCATTACCACTCAATTGACTATTTTCTACAACATTGGTGTCTGCAGTACTCTGCGCTAATTGATGTTTTTCAACCACCTCTTCAGACGCAGCAGTATCCCTTTCCAGCGGTGCCGTTGTGATTTGAGTCGTCGTTTCAGCATCAGCACGAATATCGGCATTGTCTGATGCCGCAGTATGAATAATGTCGGCAGCAGTCTTATCAGCTGTCATATGGCTAACGTCACGATTAACGTCGTGGTTGATAACATTACCAATCGGCATATCGCTTTTGGGTGGCAATGGATCAAACCCCAAACTTTGCGCTTGGTCCAACAGCAAGGCTTGCTCAGCCACCAGTGCAGATGCGACTGGCTCATCGTCGATAGCATCAGCAACGTCGACCTCAGCCTCTGTGGTCGCTGCAGTTTCAGCCTGAATAGATAATACTGTTGTCGGTAAAACAATGTCTGTTTGCGGCTGAAGATCAGACTTTGGGCCTGTTTCAATGACCTCTTGCGTTGGAGATGATGAACCGTCAATAACGCTTAAATCAACGTTAGCAGGGGTCGTTGTTAGCCAGCGTTTTACTTGTTTTTCGGGGGTAAACGCGACTGCGCGAAGTAACGCCATTTCCAAGCCCGATTTAGGATCGGGTGCAAAGGCTAAATCTTTACGACCGTTAAGCAACATTTGGTAATAAAGCTGTACTTGTTCAGGCGCTAATTGCTGTGAGAATGCTAGAATTTGCTCACTAAACAGCGATTGTTGCGCTGCAGCGGGGGCAAACTGAGTTAAGGTGATTTGATGCAATAACTCTAATAAACTGCGCAATACTTCTTCAGCATCGGCACCGAATGCCAACACTTTTGCTACCGTTTGCATTAATGGCCCAACATCGGCATCACACAAGGCTTTTAATAAGGCCAGCACATGTTGTTCATCAATACTGCCCAGCATGGTTTGCACTTGTGTCAGCATCACTTGGCCACTGCCAAACGCTATCGCTTGATCAGTTAAACTGAGCGCATCACGCATACTGCCATTGGCCGCTTTGGCTAATAAGCTCAGCGCTTGTGGCTCAAAAGGCAATTGTTCTTGGGTGATCACATACTCGAGTTGCTTGCAAATTTCGTCTTGCGACAAACTTTTTAGATTAAACTGTAAGCAACGAGATAATACAGTAACAGGCAGTTTATGCGGATCGGTAGTCGCTAACAAAAACTTAACGTGCTCAGGAGGCTCTTCTAACGTCTTTAGCAATGCATTAAAACTGCTACGCGACAACATGTGGACTTCATCGATTAAGTACACTTTAAAACGCCCACGAGAAGGACGGTATTGTACATTATCAAGGAGTTCACGAGTATCATCGACTTTAGTACGCGATGCCGCATCGACTTCAATTAAATCAACAAATCGACCTTGAGCAATTTCAATGCAGCTAGAACATTCACCACAAGGATTAGCCGTTACGCCGGTTTCACAGTTGAGACCTTTAGCAAATAAACGCGCCAAACTGGTTTTACCCACACCGCGTGTTCCAGTAAAGAGGTAAGCGTGATGTAAACGTTGCTGGCTCAATGCATTAGTTAATGCCATTAATACATGGGATTGACCAACCATTTGTTCAAATTTAGCTGGACGCCATTTGCGGGCGAGTACTTGGTAAGACATGAAATTCCCCACACAGAGCTATCGGGACTCAATCCCTTTAAAGGGATTAACAATAACATGCCAAGGGCTGGCATGCTATTATTGAGCAAGTATTTGATAGAGCATAATGCAGTTAACTGCCTAATAAAAAAGCAGTTTATATTGCTTTGATTACTCGCCGTCAAACTCGCATAAACTTAATACTTTAATTCCCATACCTTGTAAGCGTTTCTCGCCACCAATTTCTGGTAATGAGATAACAAAGGCAGCATGGCTCACTTCTCCGCCTAATTGACGAATAAGTTTTACTGTAGCTTCAATCGTGCCACCGGTTGCTAACAAATCATCGATAACCAATACTTTGTCATTGGCATTAATGGCATCGGTGTGAATTTCTAAGGTATCTTTACCATATTCTAATTCATAGGTTTGGCTAATGGTTTCGCGGGGTAATTTACCTGGCTTACGTACCGGCACAAAACCAACACCTAGCTCTAATGCCAACGGCGCACCAAATAAGAAGCCACGCGCTTCGGTGCCGACAACTTTAGTAAAGCCTTTTGATTGGTAATGAGCAACTAAAATCGCAATAGTGGCTTTATAGGCGTCTGCGTTTTCTAATAAACTAGTCACATCGCGGAACATAATGCCTGGTGTAGGGTAATCAGGAATGGTTTTAATGCTCTGCTTAATAAGCGCTAAACTGTCTTGGTTCATCATAATTAGTTAACTCTGTATAAAAGTGATTACGCAATAAAAAAGTCCACGTAAATGGTGGACTCTGATAAAAATACTAAGCAGATTTTATGCCCGTTTAATCTCAGTTGCAACAGGCTTATATTAACTGGCTATTTATTATTCTAACTCTGGGATCCGCCACAAGAAAAATAATAAAACAAGCATCATGCACAACAACATAATTTTCACCCATACTATCGGCACAATAATAATACTAACCATAAAACTTAGGCCGCTCATTAGCATGGCTTTTCGCTTTAGTGATCGACTTAATGCCCGCTTTGATTGCCACTGATGAATACCTTCAGCAAACCAAGGATGAGTAATTAGCCAATAATGAAGACGCTCACTGGAACGCGCAAAACAAAACGCAGCCAGTAGAATAAATGGCACCGTAGGCAACAAAGGCAGCGCAATACCAATGACGCCTAACACTAGACTGCACAAACCAATAATAAGAAAAATTCCGCGTTTAACCGCCATAAGGCCCTCATACAAACAAAAAACCACTCTATCAGAGTGGTTTAATAAGACAATATCATCGCAGGTTAACCTGAAGTAAACGTTAAATTAATCCTGTTACGGTCAACCATGAAAGGCTTGCGGGTAATATAGGAATTAACAAAACTAAAATAAAACCAATAAGATAAAAGATGTTAAACGGGTCTTTAAACGGCTGACTCATGATTATTCCTACATTGAAGATGTTGTTACTGCGATTGCTGGCATCTTTCATTCGTTATGTTAAGTCAACATTTAGGTTAACTTTGCGGACAACGGATGTGATGCAGATTGCAAAAAGTGGCCTATCTTAGACCTATCCTCACAAAATAAAAACCTTAAATATACTAAGACTATTATGCCTCAATTGATGAAATAACAATGCCCTTTTGTGCCAATTGTTGCAATAGAGGTAAACAGCCAGATAACAGAGTTTCACTGGGCATTTCTGGGTAATGTTCGTTTAACCAACTAATAATGGCATCTACCGTTACACCTTGTTGAGAAAGGCTCATTTGTTCAATGTAAGCCAGCACTTGAGCGCTTAACGGTGTCAGTTGCAAAAAAGCGACTTCATCACCTGCATCTCTAAATACACAAAAAAACTGCGCTTGCGGTGTCGGTTCAATGGGTTGGTAGTCAAGGCTAATATGCTGAACATCAAAGGCATATTGTGCCACCTTGGCACAGGCCGCTAAGCACAACCTATGCTGGCTTAGTTCGCCGGTATTGATCAATTGAGACGTGGGCGTATCGGGCGCTACCGCTACACACAACTCTAGCCATTCATAATGTGCTAACGGCAACATAAAAACAGGATCATCTTCTGTCATATGATATTCGTGTTGTAAAAAGGCTAAAAACTCGCCCGCAATTTCAACAAATATTGGCGTTTGACAATCATGCTCCACAAAAAATTGCTGCACTAATGTCTGCCATTGCTCATCCTGATACAAACTTTTAAGCACCGGAAAAGCACTCGACACGAAACCGACAATGTTATTAAAAAATAGCTCTCGGTAAACTTGCATTCGCCGCAGCTCTATTCCTTCCGGTAAGGGTAAACTGGGATTACGGATATAATCCATAAATTGCTGTTGGATCGCGATAAAACTCATTATGCCTTCCTCACGAATGACTGCTGAGCTAAAGCATCTTGTTGGTATTGATGGATCTGATTGATCTCGTTCAGCAAAATTTTGGTTTTAGGAATATTAAAATCGCGTTCGAGTAATGTTGGATGCACACCGTGTAATTGATAGCATTGCTGTAATAATGCCCATACAGGATCAATAATATCCGCACCATGGGTATCGATCATTAAATCGATGTCTTGTTGGTAATGTCCTGCTATATGTAAATATTCAATACGCTCGGTCGGCATGGCAGCCAAAAAGGCATGGGCATCATATTGATGGTTAATTGAGTTAACATAAATGTTATTAACATCGAGTAGTAGTTTACAGTCCGCTTCTTGTAAGACTGCATTCACAAAATCGACCTCGCTCATTTGTGCACCAGGTGCCGCATAAAAAGAAACATTCTCTAAAATAAACGGACGCTCGAGTATGTCTTCGACTTGCTTTATCCGCTTAGCGGTATGGATGACTGCATCATCAGTAAATGGGATCGGCATCAAATCATACATATGGCCAGTACCAGAGCAATAACTTAAATGCTCTGAATACACGTCAATATTATGCTCATCCAAAAAGCGTTTTATATTGTGTACAAATTGACTATCGAGCGCTTCAGGACTACCAATTGATAACGAAAGCCCATGACAAAAAAAAGCATGCTGTTCGGTTAATTGCTTAAACTGACGTCCAAACTTGCCACCGAGCGTCATCCAGTTTTCAGGTGCGACTTCAAAAAACTCAATTGCAGTTGGCACATGCCGACAAAACTCATCCAGCATTTCGCGACGAAGCCCTAACCCGACATTGGCTAAGCCATCAGCATGATTTGTCGACATAATGCGTGTCCTTGAATTAATGAGTAATGCTAAAAATGAGTTAAAAAACAGATAAAACTAAGGCCTGAAATTCAGGCCTTAGTCTCTCAGATAAGTACAGGCTTTATCAAATAAACACAGCTAATTATTTCTGACCGCCGCACTTACCTTCTACGGTTTTTGCTGCAGAGTTCATCTTGTCGCCGCCACATTTGCCTTCAACGGCTTTTTCCGCTGACATTTTCATGTCGCCGCCGCACTTGCCTTCGCCACATTTGCCTTCAGCAGCTTTTTCAGCTGACATTTTCATGTCGCCGCCGCACTTGCCTTCGCCACATTTGCCTTCAGCAGCTTTTTCAGCTGACATTTTCATGTCGCCGCCGCACTTGCCTTCGCCACATTTGCCTTCAGCAGCTTTTTCCGCTGACTTTTTCATATCACCGCCGCACTTGCCTTCACCGCATTTGCCTTCTCCGCCATCAAGCTGATAACCAGAAGTTAATTGTTGAAAACCAAATGGGTTAGCTTCTACTTGAGCGCTAAAGCCAGCCGTCATCACAACAGTACCAAGTGCAACCGCTAAAGTCGTTTGTTTGATTGAATTCATAATACTTATCTTCCTTATTTCTTATTTGTATAGGGTGACCAACATCATTGCCGGCTTGCTTAAAGAGACCTGCAGTGAGTAAAGTTTATTGCAAAAAAACTAAAAAATGTGAAAAACATCCATTTATTTACCACAAATAATTGCTAGGCAACCTAAAAATAGACTTCCAAAAAAGTTAACATAAACACTACAACAGTGCTATCAATCTGATTCTTAATAATAATTTATTCAATACCTCGACAAAAATATGCGTATAGTCATTTAGTGCTGCTATCAGATAATAAACACGTTAAAATAGCTGACTTTTGACTTCAGCAAGGTGTACTGTGCGCGTTATTTTAGCTCCAATGGAAGGTGTGGTTGATGACCATATGCGTGAAATTTTATCTGCCATCAATCCATTTGACCTGGTTGTGACTGAATTTGTCAGGGTAGTAAACATACTATTGCCTGAAAAAGTCTTCTATAAATTGTGTCCTGAATTACATCATCAAGGCTTAACGGCATCTGGCACGCCAGTACGTGTTCAGTTGTTAGGACAAGAACCTGAGTGGATGGCACAAAATGCCATCAGAGCCATAGAGCTAGGGTCAAATGGCGTCGATGCAAACTTTGGTTGTCCAGCCAAAACCGTTAATAAAAGTAAAGGCGGCGCCGTTTTATTGCAATATCCAGAAAACATTTACAATATCGTCAAAGCCATGCGCGACGCTGTACCGTCTGAACACCCTGTTACCGCTAAAATCCGTTTAGGTTATGAAGACAAGTCGTTATTTATGGAGAATGCTTTAGCCGTATATGAAGCTGGCGCAACGGAGCTAGCGATCCACGCTCGCAGTAAAACCGACGGCTATAAGCCACCAGCTTATTGGGAGTACATTACTGAAGTCAGAAAACGCTTACCCATTCCCGTTATTGCTAACGGAGAGATCTGGAACGCAGCAGATGCACAACGCTGTATGGATGTCACTGGTTGTGACAGTGTGATGATTGGCCGCGGCGCAATATCCCTACCTAACCTCGGGGATACTATTAAAACCGGTGCAAGCCCTTTTAGCTGGCAACAAACATTAAGCTTGTTAATGGCATATACCGACAAGGAGCTGAGTGGCCGCAAATCAGATTACTATCCCTCACGAATTAAACAGTGGTTTAGCTACTTAAACCGCCAATATCCTGAAGCGGATGCCTTATTTAGAGAACTGCGGGTGTTTAAAACTACGGAAGAGATTGTTAAGGTTTTACAGCATGCTCACCGGACACTTATTTAATCCTCCCTCTTTGTGAATATTACTAACCTAAGCTCCTATTGATCTTTATCAAATGAGTCATCAATAGTTTTAGTTACATAGAGGTTGCCTTGAAGCGTATTCAACAAAGCATAGCAAGTATTGAACAGCAAAGAGCTAACAGATCTAAGTTAATCGCTGACGAATAAGCATTGGTATTGTCTTACCGCTATGCGTGGATGATCAATATGTCAATTCGGCATACCTAATCTGGATTGTCTAAACCAAAAACAACACGTGCAATGTCACAAAATGAATCAATAGTAAATTATTATTCATGTCTTTATCGCAAAAATCTAATCGAGAATTGATCTTAGTCATAACGTCTGAAATTTTTGTGCCTAGAATAGAATTTATACATTGGCATAGTCAATTAAGGTTATCTCAGTTGCACAACATTCAGGACATACAGCAAAGACTACAACAACTCGAAAATATTTTGAGGCGTGAGTTAATGCTACATATAAAGGATTTATCAAAAACAACTGAAGTAGCCCATATATCAATGGATACCTCCCTTGGGCAAGTTATTGATTACCTGTCAAAAGTAAAACTCGTTGACACAGAAATATTCACCAAGTTAATGAAGCTTGATGCCGCACATTGCCAGCTTGAGCTTGGTCTTTATGGACTCTGCTCTGATTGTGAAATGGACATAGAACCGCCACGCTTAATCGCCGATCCAACGGAACAGCGTTGTACTCATTGTGAACAAAGATACCGTCGCGAACATCGACATGAGTTACGCTTAAATCACTAGCAATCTTTAACTAACCACCACACAATTGTTTAATCTTAACAATATCTAGCGATAACAATATCCAGTATTAAAATATCCAGCATTAACAATATCTAGCATTAAATGGGTGCCATAAAAAAGACCTACACCGCTGTGTAGGTCTATTCGCTATAGAAAATAAAAATCAATCATACTTTCTAATGTCTAACAGCAGCGTTATCTTAGAACTTAACCGTTACACCGCCGTAGTACTGACGACCAATAGTGTCATACACTTCTGGCACCGTACCACCATCACTTCCATTAGATACGCCTGAAGGCTCTTCGTCAGTGATGTTTTTCACACCCGCACTGAAGGTAATCATGTCCGTAACATAATAAGTACCCGCTAGGTTGTGGTACAAAATCGCATCCACTTTTTCGCCAGTCCCTAAGTCGTCCATTTCACCGATATAACGGTTGAAGTAGTTAACACTCCAGCTGTCTTGACCCGCTTGAATACTGAAGTTGTTACGAACTTCTGCATACGCACCAAAGTTACCGTCAATCTTATTGGTGTAATCATTGCCTTCTTGTTCGAAGTTCAATAAGTAGGTGGTGTCATTACTGATCTTCCAATCTAAAGTTAAGGCTTCAAAATGATACGCTAAGTTGAAGTCTACACCGCTAGTATCTTGGCTACCTACGTTTGTTAACGAGTTAGTTACGTTAGACAGATCACCGTTTTCACCGATGTTAAAGGTTTCACAGGCAGCAGCAGAGGCGTTAGCAAAACACTCATTTAAGCCAGCTTGAACGTCTAAACGAGTGATCGCGTCGGTCACTTTAAAGCGCCAGTAATCAAGAGTTAATGATAGACCGTCAACATAGCTTGGTGAGTAAACTAAACCAGCTGTATAAGAATCTGACTCTTCAGCCTTTAGCTCATCATCGGAAGTGTAACGAACCAAGATCTGTGGATCTTGAGCGTTTTCCCATGGGTCATCTAAGTAATCGAAAGAACCTGTGTCACCACCGAATAGTTCACTGATACTAGGCGCACGGAAACCCGTTGCCGCGACACCTCGGAGCATTAAATCATCAGTGGCTTCATAGGTTAAACCGACTTTCCACGTTGACGCTTTACCAAATGTTGAGTAATCGTCATAACGCAGGGCAAATTCACCGGTTAATTTTTCAGTGAAAGGCACGCTGACTTCTTCAAACACAGACATGACATTGTAATTACCATCTGTAGCATCTTGTTGTGCAGCAGTGCTGTCACCCGCAACAGTCACTGGATCTGGATTGTAAAAGCCGCTTTCATAACGGTATTCAGCACCAATAGCAAATGCGACAGCACCAGCACTCAGGTCAAATAATTCACCATTTAAGCCAGCAGAAACAACGTGTTGTTCGTTACCGCCATCAGAATTTTCGGTAAAACTAATGTCATTAACAATTGCACCTGTTAATGGATCACCACTGAACCATGCATCTTGGTTAGCATAAACCGATTGCTTAAGATTGGTGGCATTGATTAAGTTTTCAACTTGAGAATCCGCTTTATTTTTACCATAGGTGTAAGCGATATCCCAGTTCATACCCGTATTGATATCAAAGTCACCGGCAAGGCCTGCAGAAAGGCGAAATGTGTCAGTGTCTTGAGAATAAATACGAGGACCTGCATCAGTTGTACGACGACGATAGTTAACTCGTCCAGTATCATCAGCTTCGATGCCAGCATCAGTCATGGCTTGATCAAGGGGAATACATGCCGCACCAGCAGTCACACCTGGAGCATCACAAACGTTTAGCATAACATCGGCAGGTTGTGCCGCCATTTGTTGGTTAGACTGACGCTTAGTGTAAAGAACATCGCCTGTTAGGACTAAATTATTGTCGAGTTCTTGAACCATGTTAGCAAATAAACTGTAACGCTCGTTTGGTGTTTGGAAATAGCTGCTTGTGGAGTAGTCATAACCAGTTGAACGATCAACCCAGTTCCCTGCATCATCACGTACTTTACCGCCTAATGAACCCGTTGGTAAAAATGAGCTATAACCAGGGGTTGTCCAATCACGATCGGATTGAATTATGCTTTCACGCTTTGAATACGCAGCACCAATAGTGTAGTTACCATCGTCAGTGTTAAAGCCATATAAACCACTGATCTCGCCAGTCTCACCATCGCTTTCGCTAGTCGTGCTTCCATTAACATCTAATTGAAAACCTTCAAAATCTTTTTTGGTGATGATGTTAACGACACCGGCAATCGCATCAGAGCCGTATACCGCTGAAGCACCATCTTTTAAGATTTCAACACGAGAGATCATCGCCACAGGGATAGAGTTCAAATCGACAGAGCTGTCCGCGCCAGAACCAGAGTTCACCATGCGACGGCCATTTAATAACACTAACGTACGTTGTGAACCCATACCGCGTAAGTCAACTTGTGCCACACCGTCGGCGCCATTGTTGGTGCTAGAACCAACTGCTGCACCCGCCATTGATGTTTGAGCTTGAAGTAGTTGGTCAACTGAAGTGAAACCTTCGGCGCGAATGGCTTCGGCTGAAATGATGGTTACTGGAGAAGCCGTTTCCATATCTTGACGTTGAATACGAGAACCCGTTACTTCGATTCTTTCCACTTTCTGTTCATCGGCTGCCAATGCGACTGAAGAAAATAAGCCTGTAGTGGCGACACTTGTTGCGGCCACAGCTAATAAACTGCGGCGAATAGCCTTAGCCGTTAATGTTATTGAACTCATGAATAAACTCCCTATAACTTGAATATAACTTGGAATAAAATAAAACAAGTCATTATATTTTTAATTATGAATAATTGGTCATTCCCAATCATTGAAAAACATTATTAATGAATAAAAATCCTTTAGTCAATATGGACAACATGTGAACAACATCACATTTAACATCTGGATTGATAATTAATTTGACTTAAACTGATTCGCCTAATAATCAATGACTTAAAACATTTAACTATCTTTACTAAGATTATTAATATTTTAAAACGTAGAAATAAAACAAATAAAATACGCAAAAAAAACAACCAAACACACAGAATAAAACACAACGAAAACTTAATTAACAACTACCACACAACTACCTATAAAATGCATCAACAATTAAATGGTAATATTTAAAAAATAAATTACTGATTGTCGTAAAAATAATCAGAATGACATTTCAAAATTACTGAGTATTTATTCAAAAAAATAACTCATTCGTCTTTTTTAGCCGATCTTTATTCAAATAACGATAATGCTTGCCTTGTAATGACTGTCGTTTAGGCCTACACAACAACCGATTCGCTTACGTTATGTACAGAGGAGATCACACTTGAGAGGAACACAAAACCGATTAACGAAGCGCATCAGTACTCAACATCTGAGTACAAATGTTAACTAAATGTTATCTTATTAGCTGCCATTATTCACCTACACTATATTGTGAATTGGGCCACATTGAACATTAAATAACAGGATTGACTAACCATTCAGCAACGTAAATAGCTAAGCTATCAAAGCACAAAAAACAAGCAAGGAGATAATGCTCCTTTTTGATTAACTGACAGCACAATTAAGAGTGCACACTTTATCTGCGCTGAAGCAGTAAGCAATTTCAAATGCTGCTGATTCAACTGCATCAGAACCGTGAACGGCGTTAACGTCGATACTTGCAGCATATTTCCACGTAAAGTGCCACGAGCAGCCTCAGCGGGATGAGTTGCCCCCATGATTTCACGATTAGCTAGAGCAGCGTTTTCGCCGGCTAACACTTGAACCATTTCTGGACCCAAAATCATCAATGAAATTAAGACGCAGAGGTGCTTTTTAGTAACTTGAGATCAATATTTATCAGCTTTGTTCTGATTGTGATATGAACATAGAACCACCAAACTTAATTGCCGGCCCAATAGAACAATGTTGTACTGATTAATCTTAAGCAAAAATACCCTCGCAAACATCGACATAAGTTACGCCTAAACCATTAGAGCCGTGTCTTAGCCATTCCATTTACTTATTTCTTATTCAATGCAAAACAAAAAGCCGGCTAATAATTAGCCGGCTTTTTACATTAACAATAAATGTTAAATTAGAACTTCACGCTTGCACGAACGAAGAAGTAACGACCTAATACGTCATAAGTATATGGATCGGTATTTGAATCTAAGTTACCGGTGTAATAAGGAGGCTCTTTATCAAAGAGGTTGTTCACACCACCAGATAAACGAACCGTACTGGTTAGATCATAAGAACCTGAAAGGTCATGATAAACAATGCTATCTACAGAAGGTGCATAACAAGCAGAGGTATCATCTTTACAAGCAAATGAATCCATACCATCAATATAACGAATTTCGTATGTCGCACTCCAATCATCAGCACTTGCCGTTAGGTCAAGGTTGGTTTTGATTTTAGCAAAGCCACCTGCGTTACCCGTTACAAAGCCACGGTAATCGACTGCATTACCATCTGGGTCAAATTCTTCATAGGTTTCTAAAATCGACGTATCTAGGTTTGCTTTCCAGCTTAACCCTACTGCCTCGAAGGCATACGCTACGTTGATATCATAACCAGACGTGTTGGTTGCACCAACGTTTTGTAAACCGTTATCAAACTTAATACGACCTGTCGCGTCGATTTCAATATTTGAAGCTTGGCATAATGCAGTATCGGTATTAATGGTTACACCACTTGCGTCTAAACATTGATTAGCCACATAATTAGAATCAACTGCGGTAATCGTGTTCGTGATAGCAATATCGTAATAATCAAACGTTAACGATAGCCCATCGACAAAGCTAGGTGAATACACCAAACCAGCAGTGGTAATATCTGCTTCTTCTGGCGTTAACAACTCATTACCCCCCACAGTCACTTCTGCTTGGCTTTGCTCTGAAGCTGGGTGAACTATTTGATTAAATGATGGCGATTTACCACCAAATAACTCATCTACAGTAGGAGCGCGGAACGCAGTTGAACGGCCACCACGGAACATTAAATCATCTGTCATGCGCCATGTTAAGCCTAACTTCCAAGTAGTGTCATCACCAAAAGTATTGTAATCGAAATAACGCATTGCAGCGCTCAAATCAACTTGTTGTGCAAAAGGTAAATCGCTTAACAATGGAATCGCCAATTCTGCATATACTTCGTTTACACTAAAATCACCCGCTGTAGCTTCAACGCGAGGGTCATTAGCAAGACCTTGCGCCGTTAATGAATCAGGGGTGAAATGAGCGGACTCTTTACGGTTCTCATAACCAGCAGCAAACCCTAGAATACCAGCAGGTAAATCAACGATATCACCGGTAAGTGTTGCCGCAATAATATCTAATTCACTACCACCACTGTTAACTTCAGTATAGACGAACGGTTCGATGCTCTCACCTTTCCAAGATGACTCTAAAAACGGATCAAAAGTGCCCGCTAATACTGCATCGTTAATAGAACCTATGTTATGCAGATTTGCAAGGGTATCGACTGAATCGTTTTTACCTTTGTTGTATGAAGCATCCCAAGTCCAACCGTTGTCGAACATGCCTTCTAAACCGAGAACAACACGAACCGTATCAACTACTTGACTAAAGTCACGGGTACCAGATTCAACCATACGACGGCCATAACTCAGTTCTTCACCATCTTGAACCCAAGGAAGTAAGTCATCAGTCATGAAACCACCAGCAGACTTAGGCTTGTATGCCCATGCAGCGCTGTTCCAAATAGGTTGTGGTGCCATTTGCTGTTCTGACCAACGCTTAGAATACATAGCTTCAGAAAAGAACGTAATATTGTCAGACAAATCATATGAGCCAGCAAAACTTAAGTTAATGCGTTCCATTGGCGTAGACAAATAGCTGTCTTTGGCATAGTTATATTTGTCATCACTAGTAAAATCATGGAAAGCGCCATCACGACCACTTACATCAGCTTCAGATTTACCATCAAAATACTCAAACTCTGGCTCACCCTTGTCATCAGCTACATACTGACCGTAATATCCTGAGTCACCAACAGCATAAGCATCGTCTGCGCCTGAAGGAGTGATGTTAAAGTTCTGATCACCCCAAACATGACCTCCTTGACTATATGAGCTACCACCACAATATAATGTTTTGCTACCTACCGCGCCGGTTTCAGAGATTGGGCAATCTGAAAAATCACGGTCTGCTTGGCTTGCATCACCACGTTTAGTGTACTGCGCGTTAATAACCACATTACCTTTATCAAACGTGTTACCAAGAGTAAAATCTATGCTCGTTTCGTCTGCGTCGCCTTGACCACTCATACCGGTTTGAGCATTCATTTCAAAACCGTCGAAATCACGTTTTAAAATAATGTTTACTACGCCAGCAATGGCATCGGTACCGTAAACAGCTGAAGCGCCATCTTTTAATACTTCAACACGTTGGATCATTGATACTGGAATAGTATTCAAATCCACTGTGGACGCGGGCCCTGTACCAGAGGCAATCATACGGCGGCCGTTGACTAATACGAGTGTACGACTCGTTCCTAAACCACGAAGGTTAATACTAGAGTTACCTTGAGAGCCATTGTTCACGGCAGCGTTAGTCATCGCGCCACCGGTAGAGGTCATTTGTTGTAAGACATCATCAATAGATGTTGCGCCAGAAGACACAATTGATGACGCATCAATGACACTAACCGGACTCGCAGTTTCCATATCGGCACGCTTAATACGTGACCCCGTTACTGCAATTCTTTCCACTTTCTGAACTTGTTCTTCTGCTGAAACCACAGCTGAAGAGAATAAACCTGTTGTAACGACACTGGTTGTTGCAACAGCCAGTAGACTACGACGAATAGCCTTAGCAGTTAATGTTACTGAACTCATGAATAACTTCCCTATAACTTATATAAAATGAATACAAGTAATTTATAATTTTTATATTTATATTAAACAATTGATTGAATTTAACAAAACCAATTATCGAGAAGCATTATTAATGAATTAAAAACCTTTAGTCAACACGGGCAACAAGTGAACAACATTAAGTTTAACAATTGGCCCAACCAATAGTTTGACTTTTGCTTTAATGATAATAACCAGTAAGTTAACTTGTAATATATTTTTATTAATATTATAAGTATTAAAAACCCTATGACAACTAACAAGATGAAGTCAAGAATAAAACAAATTGTAAAACAAAATTAAACATAATCCACCAATCTTTAACTGTATTGCAACGCCAAATAGGAGGATGTATTAATAAAATAAATTTTAATATTTAAAAAACCTTATTGATTGCCGTAAAAACAACCAGAATGACATTTCTAAATTATTGATTATTTATTCAAAAAATAACTCAATAGCAATCATTTAAGGGTTTTTATTCAAGAAAGTGATAATACTAGGCTAACAACATAGGGTGACATGCGTAAATAACAATCAATTTAATGAACGCTATTGGATTTAGCTCACGGGGTATTTAGACTGAGAACTGCATCATATTTAATAGATTTTAATACCACACTTTGCAACATAAATGTTAATAAAAAGTGTTTTCACTTATAAATATTCATCAATAACACGAGTAAAATATTGCCCCATTCTCTTAATAATACCCTTGACCAATCATAAGGAATATTAACAGCATGTTTACACTATATCTCACACACCCTAGCGTTCTGCTACTTTGATCTAAATAGAAATAATGCCAGTTTTACGATGTGATGATCAAAAAGAACAAAACTCTGCACTGATAATATAGTGAAAAAATTGGTATAAATTAGATATAGGAATTAATAAAGATAAAGATAAAAATAGATATTAGTGAAGCGAACACAAAAAAGGAGCCGAAGCTCCTTTTATGATCAACTTACAGCAACAATTAACGAGTGCGTGGGCACACTTCATCTGCGCTGAAGAAGTAAGCAATTTCACGAGCTGCTGATTCAACAGCATCAGAACCGTGAACAGCATTTTCGTCGATGCTTGCAGCGTAATCACCACGTAATGTGCCACGAGCAGCTTCAGCTGGGTTAGTTGCGCCCATGATTTCACGGTTAGCTAGAACAGCGTTTTCGCCTTCTAACACTTGAACCATTACAGGACCAGAAGTCATGAAAGAAACTAAAGCGCCAAAGAAAGGACGTGCGCTGTGTTCAGCGTAGAAACCTTCAGCTTGTTCTTTTGTTAGGTGTACCATTTTAGACGCGATGATCTTAAGACCAGCCGTTTCAAAACGGTTATAAATTGCGCCAATGTGGTTTTTAGCAACTGCATCTGGCTTGATAATAGAAAATGTGCGTTCGATCGCCATAACGAGCTTCCTTAATGTGAGCAAGTATAAAAAATTTTGCAAATTATACGTAATTTAAGAGTATATTCCTAGCCTTATCCGCTTTCTCAGTGATATTTCATCACTCGATTGGGTCATTTATATTAACATGGCGCAATTTATGCTCATAGGTGAACATTAATCTTAATCTGCAAGTTTTTAGACAGTATTACGATGTCCACAGAGTGCTCAACAAAGTGCTCAAAAATAAGCATTTCGCATATATGCGCTAAGTTTATGTAAAATGAATATCGGCAATAACCACCGATAAAAAAAGAGCCAATCTTAGTAGATTGACTCTTTTTTTGTGATCAATTACCCGCTATAAATAGGGCTGTTGATGGGTTAACACTCCGGCAAAGACTACCCTTCGCTGACCATATTGACCGTGTATTTAGGGATATCAATAATCATATCGCAATCCACGACTTTAGCTTGGCAAGATAAACGACTTTCAGGTTCTAATCCCCATGCTTTATCAAGCATGTCATCTTCTAACTCATCACTTTCGTCAAGCTGGTCAAAGCCATCGCGAACAATGACATGGCATGTAGTACAAGCACATGATTTTTCGCACGCATGTTCAATATGAATACCGTTACGTAAGGCTACGTTTAAAATGGTCTCACCGACTTCGGCTTCAAGTACTGCGCCGTCTGGACAAAGTTCTTGATGGGGTAAAAATACTAACTGTGGCATCATTTCACCTATATGTTGTCGACCGACTGCCCTTTTAGCGCCGCTCTAATAGAATTATCCATACGTCTTGACGCAAAATCTTGGGTTTTGTCATCGAGATTTGCAATCGCTTTTTCAATGGCATCAATATCGTCTTGTTGTGCTACTGCATCAAGTTGTGCCATCGCAACCACTAACTGTTCGCGTTCTTGCTCATCGAGTAAAGCAGCATCTTTAGCCAAAGCAGCATTAAGTGATTCAATCACCCGCGCCGCTTCCACTTTTTGCTCTGCCAGCATACGACGAGTAATGTCTTCTTTAGCATACTTCATCGAATCTTTAAGCATGGTCGCGATTTCAGTATCCGATAAACCAAATGATGGTTTCACTTGGATAGAAGTATTAACTCCGGTGGATTTCTCCATCGCGGTCACGCTGAGCAAGCCATCAGCATCCACTTGGTATGTCACTCGGATATGCGCAGCACCTGCCGCTAATGGCGGAATACCGTGTAGGGTAAAGCGCGCCAAAGAACGGCAGTCATCAACAAGCTCGCGTTCGCCCTGCACCACATGGAATACCATTGCCGTTTGGCCATCTTTAAAGGTGGTAAACTCCTGCGCACGTGCAACGGGGATGGTGGTATTACGAGTGACCACTTTTTCAACCAAGCCGCCCATGGTTTCAACGCCCAGCGATAATGGGATCACATCTAACAGTAACAAGTCTGATTCGGGCTTATTACCAACAAGAATATCAGCCTGAATAGCTGCACCTATGGCAACAACACGATCAGGATCAATTGAGGTCAATGGTGTTTTTTTAAAGAAAGCTTCAACTTGTTCACGCACTAAAGGCACGCGAGTTGAACCACCCACCATGACGGTTTCAATGACTTCATCCACACTCACGTCAGCATCGCGCAAAGTACGGCGGCAGCTACCTATGGTTTTTTTCACCAACGTGCCAATTAACGTGTTAAATAAGCTTTTATCCACAATGCAGGTTAATGTTTTTTCGCCAATAGTGACCAAGGCTTCAACGCTTTCACTGTCGGTCAACGCTTCTTTAACTCGGCGAGCTTCAATGAGTAATTGACGCGCTAATTGACTGCCTGGCTCGGTTATTTGCCACTCTTGTTGTAAATGACTCACTAATAAATGATCAAAATCATCACCACCTAGAGCTGAATCACCGCCAGTGGCTAACACTTCAAATACACCACGACTTAAACGAAGAACAGATATATCAAAAGTGCCTCCGCCTAAATCGTAAATGGCAATCACGCCTTCTTGCTTTGAATCTAGCCCATAAGCAATGGCAGCGGCTGTCGGTTCGTTCAGTAAACGTAATACTTTAACACCCAACAACTCTACCGCATCTTTGGTACCTTGGCGCTGTGCATCATCAAAATATGCCGGCACGGTAATGACCAAGCCTTCTAATTCGCCACCTAATGTCGTTTCTGCTCGCGCAATAAGCGGTTTTAAAATTTCGGCAGACACTTGGATCGGATTAACATGCCCCATAGGAGTAGTAAACACCGGTAAGCCATTTTCACTTGCGTGTAATGCGTAAGGTAATCGATGTACACCAGACTGAATATCAGTAAGGCTACGTCCCATAAAACGCTTAATAGAAATGATAGTATTTTGTGGATCTAAAGCCGATTGTTCTTGAGCCTCATAGCCCACTAACACACGGGTATCAGCATAATGCACCACAGAAGGCAACGAATGACGTCCTTGCTCATCAGGCAAGGTCAATGCTTGAGCACTTCTTACCGCAGCAACAAGTGAGTTGGTGGTACCTAGATCAATCCCAACCGCAAGACGATGCTGGTGCGGTGCGGCGCTTTGGCCAGGTTCTGCAATTTGCAACAGTGCCATAGTGTTCCAACTTGTTATGTTATCGATTAGTCGAGCTAATCATAAATAAGGTTTAGAATTTTGGGGAATTCAGTCGAGCAAGCCATCTTCAATCCGGGCTAACTCATCATGTAATTTTGCCATAAACTTTAGCTTACGAATTTGATCTGCCGCTAATAATGCATCTGCATTATCATCACTGACCAATAACGTCGCTAATTTAGCAGAGAGGACAGACTCAAACTCACCAAACGAATCATACAGTTCATCAATTGATGACTGCGGGTCACTGCTATGCGCGATGTCTTCAAGCGCTTCACGCCACTCCATTTGCTGCATCAAAAATGCACCATCTTTCAATGTGGTGGTTTCGTGACTTAATTCAATTCCGCGTAAGCTCAACATGTGTTCAGCACGGCGTAAGGGATTTTTTAACGTTTGATAACCATCATTAACTTGTGCTGTACGCTGAACTGACAAGCGCTTTTGTTGCTCGGTATCATTAGCGAATTTATCGGGATGGACCGCCCGTTGCAGTTCGCGGTAGCGCTCTGCAAGTAAGGCGGTATCGATATCAAAGGCAGGTACAACATTAAACAGATCGAAATAATTCATGGGCAGATATCATGCTTACTGTTTGATATAAACGGCTTAATAGGTAAGTAATCGTTAAACGGTGAAACTTTCACCACAACCACATTCACCCTTTGCGTTAGGATTATTGAACTGAAAACCTTCATTTAGGCCTTCTTTGACAAAATCAAGTTCAATACCTTGCAAATAAATAAAGCTTTTAGCATCGATGATGATATTCACACCCTCGATATTATAAAGTTCATCATCGTCATTGAGTTCGTCAACGAACTCAATGACGTATGCCATACCTGAACAACCTGATGTTCTCAACCCAAGGCGCAAACCAAGGCCTTCCCCGCGATTAGCAAGAAACGATCTAACTCGATCAGCAGCAGCGGGGGTCATTGAAATTGCCATCTTAACTCCAGGTGTTACTTAGCTTGTTTGCTTTTATACTCTTCAATTGCTGCTTTAATGGCATCTTCTGCCAAAATTGAGCAATGAATTTTAACCGGCGGCAATGCTAACTCTTCAGCGATGTCGGCATTTTTAATGGTCGCGGCTTCATCAACACTTTTACCTTTAACCCATTCTGTTACTAATGAGCTAGATGCAATTGCGCTGCCGCACCCATATGTTTTGAATTTTGCATCTTCAATAATGCCGTCTGCATTAATTTTAAGTTGCAACTTCATTACATCACCACAGGCTGGCGCACCAACCATACCCGTTACTATTGATGGATCGTTCTTATCAAATGAACCTACGTTACGTGGGTTTTCATAATGATCGATTACTTTTTCGCTATAAGCCATGATAGTACTCCAAAATCTGTGTCGTTATTAGTTTACGATTAATGGTATTACGCTCATTTAATGATATTAAATTAGTGTTGTGCCCATTGAACTTGGTCCAAATCGATACCATCTTTGAACATCTCCCATAACGGAGACATTTCGCGTAACTTATCAATAGATTCATTTATCGTTTTAATAGAGTGGTCAATTTCTTCATCGGTAGTAAAGCGACCAATAGAGAAACGAATTGAGCTATGTGCCATTTCATCATTTAAACCCAATGCACGTAATACGTAGCTTGGCTCTAAACTTGCTGAAGTACAGGCTGAACCGGAAGAAACCGCTAAGTCTTTTAAGGCCATCATTAACGACTCGCCTTCAACAAAGTTGAAACTTACGTTAAAAATACCACTGTAGCGTTGTTCCATATCACCGTTGATATAGGTTTCTTCGATATGTTTAATACCGTTCCACAACTTGTCACGAAGATGGGTAATACGTGCGCTATCAGCAGCCATGTCTTGTTTAGCAACAGCTGCTGCCTCACCTAAGCCTACGATTTGATGTGTTGCTAATGTGCCACTACGCATACCGCGTTCGTGTCCACCACCGTGCATTTGCGATTCAAGACGAATACGTGGCTTACGGCGAACATACAGTGCACCGATACCTTTTGGTCCATACATTTTATGGCCAGAAATCGAAATTAAATCTACTTTGGTTGTTTGGACGTCAATCGGTAGTTTACCCGCACTTTGCGCAGCATCCATGTGGAAAAAGATACCTTTTGAGCGGCATAATTCACCAATGGCATCGATATCATGTATGACACCAATTTCGTTGTTAACATGCATAATACTGACTAAAATTGTGTCATCGCGCATCGCCGCTTCTAAACGTTCCATTGGGATAATGCCGTTAGCATCGGGAACAAGATAACTGACTTCATAACCTTCACGTTCTAACTGTCTGCAAGTATCTAAGGTTGCTTTATGTTCAGTTTTACTGGTGATGATGTGCTTGCCCTTTTTATGATAAAAGTGGGCAATACCTTTAATCGCAAGGTTACTTGATTCTGTCGCACCTGAGGTAAACACAATTTCACGATGATCAGCATTGATTAAATCAGCAATTTGATTACGGGCGACATCAACCGCCTCTTCAGCTTGCCAACCATAACGATGTGAACGCGATGCTGGATTACCAAACACACCGTCCATTGTCATGTGTTGCATCATTTTTTCTGCGACACGCGGATCGACAGGGGTTGTGGCGGCATAATCTAAATAGATAGGAAGCTTCATAATACACTCCGTACTCAGCAGTCTCAGATGAGGCTACATACAACGTACAAATAATAATGATTTATCAATCAACATAGGGAGTTACAAACTCACTCTATGTTCCTTTTGTATTTCGTCTTGCTTTAACGAGATAAATTGAACGTCTCGTTTTTGCATTAAACCCGCAAGCGAAATACTGTCTAAAAACTCTGAAATTTGTTTACTTAAGTCACCCCATAAAGAATGGGTTAGGCAACGAGTACCACTTTGGCAGTTACCTTTTCCTTGACAACGAGTGGCGTCTACAGATTCATCAACAGCATGCACGACCATACCAATTGAGATATCGTTGGCTTCTAGACCTAGACGATAACCACCACCGGGCCCACGAAAACTCGACACCAGACCATGTTTACGTAACTTTGCGAAGAGTTGTTCAAGATAAGACAAAGAGATACCTTGTCTTTCAGAAATATCGGCTAAAGGCACGGGGCCAGTAGCAGAGTGAATCGCAACATCCAGCATAGCTGTCACTGCATAGCGACCTTTTGATGTAAGTTTCATAACTTGTACTGCTCCCAAAAAGTATGCAGTAATTTAAACATACCCGAGTAATTTAGTCAAGTATTTACCCTACTAAAACACTCAGGTATTAATACAACAAACGCACTCGGATATCATGGCATTTCTTATCACAAAAAGTTCCATATTTTCGCAGCAGGTATTTAACCTTTTTATCTTGTAAGATTCAATGCCGATAAGGCAATTAATCGCATTATCGGCCAATTGTTTGACATGAATCTACAATGACTTATTGATTTTTAAATACTCGGGTCGAACTTATCAATATCTTGTTTACGATTTGTGGCGGCTTCTCGAGAAACGTCATCGAATGCATCAACGTTTAATTCTGGCAACTTTTTAGTACACACTTCGCCACCCATAAGTTGAATGGCATTACACAGTTCTTCTACTTTAGAGTCCATTAAATGCATGTGGTCAAGCATTTGCCCTATGGCATTAGCCACTGGGTCGGGGTTATCGGGTGATACTGCGTACGCATCAAAGCCGTACTTTTTAGCTATTTCGGTGCGACGTTCAGTTTTTTCTGTTGACTGGTTGGTCGGTGAAGACACCACT
Organism: Shewanella sp. Actino-trap-3; assembly: GCF_002836275.1. NCBI lineage: Bacteria > Pseudomonadati > Pseudomonadota > Gammaproteobacteria > Alteromonadales > Shewanellaceae > Shewanella > Shewanella sp. Actino-trap-3. The sequence continues at coordinate 1,506,317 of NZ_PJCE01000001.1, forward strand.
CGCCCGGGTATGCCCACAACAGTATGATCACTGGCGACATCCTTAACAACGACAGAATTTGAACCAACACGAGCACCATCATGCATAGTGATAGGTCCAAGGACTTTGGCACCTGCACCAATAACCACATTATTGCCTAAGGTAGGATGACGTTTACCTGGCTGCCAGGTGGTCCCGCCCAAAGTAACGCTATGATAAAGCGTGCAATCATCACCAATTTCAGCTGTTTCACCGATAACAACACCCATGCCATGGTCAATAAAGAAACGGCGACCAATCGTCGCGCCGGGATGAATTTCAACACCCGTTAACCAACGGGAAAATGTCGATAAACACCTAGCAGTAAAGCGCCAGTTGGCGATCCACAGTTTATGACTAATACGGTGGATCCAAATAGCATGCATACCGGGATAATTAAATATTATCTCTAAGGTACTGTTTGCGGCAGGATCTCGATGATAAATCGATTCAATATCTTCTTTTAGCCTAGCGATGACGACCATGATGTGTTCCTTTACTGCTTAATCTTATTTATCCACTTTCTTATCAATAGAAGTCAAAATACCCCGTAGAATATTCATCTCTGGTGCTTCAATACGCGCACGAGTGTATAAACGACGTAGTTTAGTCATAACTTGTCCAGGATGATTTTTAATCACAAAACCAGTTTTAGACAACGTTGACTCTAAATGGACGAAAAAACGTTCCAGATCAGAGGTTAGTGGATATTCATCCGTCACTGCTGGAGTTTCAGTTTGCGCTAGGTGCGCGACTCGGGTTTCATAACAAATAATTTGTACTGCTTGCGCTAAGTTTAACGAGCTATATTCTGGGTTTGCTGGAATAGCCACGTGATAAGTACACTTTTGTAACTCTTCATTACTTAAGCCATGATTTTCACGGCCAAATACAATGGCAACAGGGCCATTTAAGCTTTCTTGATTCAGTTTTAAACCGGCTTCACGAGGATCAAGCATCGGCCAATCAAGGGTACGACTGCGCGCGCTAGTGGCAATCACTAAGCTACAATCGGCTATTGCTTCTTCTAACGAATCAACTCGAGTCAGGTTTTTAAGAATATCTGACGCACCTGCAGCCAGCGCTATCGATTGTCCATCAGGCTCAGCTCTTGGCTCTGCAAGATATAAATTTGATAAGCCCATGGTTTTCATTGCTCTAGCAGTAGAGCCAATATTACCAGGGTGCGAGGTACCAACTAAAACAACACGAATATTACTGAGCATGTAGCACTTTCTTTTAGCTAAAAATATTATCCACATATTAACACAATCGTTAAAAATTACGTTATATGAAAATCTGCATTTGATATAACTGTCAAATTAAGTATAATGCGGGCGCTATTTTACTCGTTCTTTAACATCCAGGGGATTGCAATGCATCCGATGCTGACTATTGCCACGCGCGCCGCACGCGCCGCAGGCCAAACTATTATGCGCGCCTATACTGAGCTTGATCGTGTTGAGGTAAGCAGTAAAGGTATTAATGATTTTGTGACTAGTGTGGACAAGGAAGCAGAAGCAACTATTACTTATCAAATTCGTAAATCTTATCCAGACCACACCGTCATTGGTGAGGAAAACGGTGAAAACCGTGGTGAAAACAAAGACTATGTTTGGATAGTTGATCCTTTGGATGGCACTAACAACTTCGTTCGTGGTATTCCTCACTTTGCGGTATCTATCGCAGTTCAATATAAAGGCAAAATTGAAGTTGCCGTTATTTACGATCCTGTCCGTGAAGAATTATTTTCAGCGGTTCGTGGCAAAGGCGCTAAGCTCAATGATTTCCGTATGCGTGTAACCAATGTCAATGATTTAAGCAATACGATGATCGGCACCGGTTTTCCATTTAAAGCACGCCAACACACAGAAAGCTATATGGCTATTCTGAGTGAAGTGTTCCCATTGTGTGCAGATATTCGTCGTGGCGGTTCAGCTGCGTTAGATTTAGCCTACGTCGCTGCAGGCCGTTTAGACGGTTTCTTTGAAATTGGCTTAAAGCCATGGGATATCGCTGCAGGCGACTTAATTTGTCGTGAAGCAGGCGGTACCGTTACCGACTTCATGGGTGCGCATAACTACATGATTTCAGGCAATATTGTTGCTGGCAGCCCGAAAGTGACGACTCAACTGGTTAAAACCATGCGTCCTTTACTAAATGAAGGCTTAAAACGTTAATCGTTAGCCATATATTATTGTATAGATCCTTAGCAATAATCGATTTAAACCGCTAAAGCACAGCTATAGCGGTTTTTTTATGTCTGTCATATAGAGCCCCTGCAATACTTGTAACACTTCTCGTTTTATCCCAGTCAACCTTAAAATGAGTCATACCAATCATATGGTGTACTTGATCAGTTCAGTACGGCTAACGTTTTTTAAGACAGAACTTATTAAAAAGCCATGATATATCTTGCAAAATAGAGCAACAATGCTGGGAAATCATCCCGAATTCGTCAATAATAGTATCTTGATTTTGTTAATGTAGAAGATTATGCGACAACTGCGAAACTTAGGCCTAAAATCCTTAAAAAGTATCGAATACTTAGTGTTATTTATTATTGCACTGGCGACCGTATTTGCCATTGGTGAAGAAATTCTTCATATGTTTGACATTAGAACCGTAGAACTAGCTGACTTACTCCTACTATTCATATATCTTGAAGTATTAGCTATGGTGGTCAATTATATCGAATCAGGTAAATTACCTATCCGTATGCCGCTTTATATTGCGATTGTCGCCTTGGCTCGGTATTTAATTTTAGACATGAAGGGCATGGAAGATTGGCGTATTTTAGCGATTTCGCTTTCGACCATTTTACTGGCGAGCACCGTTATCGTGATCCGCTGGGGCCAATTGAAAATGCCTTACCCTAAAAACCAAGACTACGATAATTAATCAACTTAACGGCTCAGCCAAATAAAGCCGAGTATCGATTACTTGGCATGTTAACCAAAGTTTGGTTTTGCTTAACAAAGTAACTATGCTAAAAGTTAACAGTAGAACGTTAAAAGCTGAAAATTATAGAATAAAACCAGAAAATTGTTAGATTAATAGATATTAAGTATTGTTGGTAATGAACCGTCACAAAGCAACAGATATAGATGCTGACAGATTAACCATTTCAAGGAGATACATAATGGGGCAAGAGCCAACAGGGTTCGAAGAAAAACGCAGTTCTTTACGTTTAGATATGGAAGCTGAGCGGATCCGTCTAGATTGGATTAATGCACAAGGCGAATCATGTATAGACCATGGTATCTGTATTGACCTCGCCCGCAAAGGAGTCTTATTTGACTTCAAAGCCAGTTTTAAAGTCGGTGATTTGATCGCATTAACGTTCAATGAAAATACCAATAAACAAAATACGATTAAAGGCCAAGTCTGTCGCTGTACCGAATGCTCGCCTTACAGTTACCATATTGCTTTACAGCTTATTTAATTGATTATTATATGCAGTACCCTATGGCTGCTCTGTACTAAAATAAAATACCAATCAATATTTTCGGTGCAACAAGGCGCCTAGCATCAAGGATCACAACATGATATTGCTCGTCGGCGGAGAAAAAGGTGGCAGTGGAAAAAGCTGTTTAGCACAAAACATTGCCGTACACATTAGTCAAAAATACGATGCCAATGTGCTCATGGTTGACTGCGATCCGCAACGAACCACATCAGACTGGATCCAAGCTCGCAATAATGACCCCAGCCTAAAAGCCATCAATTGTATTCAGCTTTATGGTAAAATCCGTAATGATCTGCTGAGTTTAAATGAACGGTTTGACTATGTCATTGTTGATTGTGGCGGCCAAGATAACCTTGCAATGCGAGCGGCCATGTCTGTAGCAACCTATGTTGTGATCCCGCTTCGTCCAAAACGTCGCGATCTTAAAACCTTACCTCATATGGAAGACATGCTCAGTACCTGTAAGATGGTCAATCCCAAAATGATTGCAGCCATTGTGATAACGCAATGCCCTGCACTGCCATCTCAAGGTAAACGTATTTTAGAAGCGAAGGAAGTCGTGGAGTCTTTTGGTTTACGTGCACTCAACTCAGTGACGTTTAGTCGTAATATCTATGATGATAGTGAAGAAAGTGGCTCTTCTGTACTAGAAATCGATCCTAGCGGTAAAGCTGCTGATGAAATTAGGGCCATTGCCGATGAACTTTTTGCCATTCCGCCAGAAAATAGCTATGAGTTTAACTGATCTTAAGCGCAAGAAAACTAAAGATACCCGAGTCAAGGTATCTGTTGACGACTTTATTGAAGATGCTAATAATTATGCGTTGGGTTTAGGGGCATCTCATGACCAGCCCGTTATCACCTCAACGACTCAAGACTTTCTAAAAGGGCTCGATAAAAAAAGTACTAAAATTTATCGTCATGCCACTTTTACATTAACCGAAAAAAGTATTTCACAATTAGATGAGATAGCCAAAAGCAACAAAGTGGCTAAATCAAAAATACTCAGAATACTCATTGATGATTTTTATCAGCAAAGCAACACCAAGCAATCTGATTTATTAAGAAAAACATCACGCTAACGATAGGACTTTTCGATTAGTATTCTCAACAGCTATGTTGGCAAGCACGATGTCCAATGATGTGATCAAATACCCATAACATTGACCTTAAATGGTTTCAACTTGTGGGCGCAGATATACTTGATTAGCAGAGGCAATTCATCATTGAAGACGATTCATTATTAGAGATCGGACCCGATAATAAGCTGCGCACCGAGAGACGTTATCTCTAATCTCTATTCGCTCATAGCCTTGAGTTGATAATCAATTACTGCTGATGCGTTTTAATATCATGCTAAAATTAAAGTAGTATTGTTTATATTGCACTCATATCTGTGGCAACGAGACGCCACTAGCGACCCCCTGCTAACCAGTAATGGCTCTCTTATCAGAGCAAAAAAACAATATATTTAGCCACCAAAACCTGACTGCCGTTAATGAATCCAAAAGAGAAAATATGCCGTTAATATTACTGCTAACACAACAGATGTGTGTTTATTTAGTTCTCGTTTACTTAGTCAGTAAAACGCCGTTATTTAAATTTTTTGCAGAAACATCAAAACGCTTACCTCATAAAATCTTTATCTACCTTGTGTTCTCCAGTTTTTGCATTATGGCAACTTACTTTGGTGAGCAAACATCAGGAGCCATTGCCAATACTCGGGCGATGGGGGCTGTATTAGGCGGATTGCTAGGTGGTCCAGTCACTGGTTTGTTGGTTGGGCTAACGGGTGGATTACACCGTTATTCTATGGGGGGATTTACCGATATTGCCTGCGCGATATCGACCACCTTAGAAGGCTTATCTGCTGGGATGATCAGCTATTATTTAAAAAAAGCCGGTAAACCTGAATTGGCTTATCAGCCTATTATCGTATTTGGGGTGACGTTTATGGCTGAAATAATGCAGATGTCAATTATTTTACTGGTCGCAAAACCCTTTGACCAAGCTTGGGAATTGGTCAAGCTAATCGCTCCACCTATGCTACTGATTAACTCCCTAGGCGCGGCGATGTTTATGAGTATTGTTCGCGACCAAAAAGCCATGTTTGATAAACTCTCATCCAGTTTTTCGACCAACGCGCTCAAAATAGCTGAACGCAGTGTCGGATTATTGTCCAAGGGCTTTGATTTGGAGTCGAGTAAAAAGGTTGCCCAAATCGTCATAGAAGAAACCCAAGTCGGGGCTGTCGCCATTACAGACAGACATAAATTACTCGCCTTTATTGGTATTGGGGCTGATCATCATATTCCTAATACGCCAATTTCATCTCAAATCACCCTTGATGCCATTGCACACAATCGGGTGATGTTTGCCGATGGTGTCGACACTAGCTATGCTTGCTCCATAGCCGCTAATTGCAGTTTAGGTTCAAGTCTAGTCATACCACTGCTCAGTAACGATGAGGTCATTGGCACCATTAAGTTATACGAACCTAAAAATAAGCTCTTTTTAAACATTAATCGCACCTTAGGCGAAGGGATTGCAAGGTTACTGTCAAACCAAATTCTCTACGGGCGATTTGAACAACAGAAAAGTTTATTGATGCAAGCAGAAATTAAATTGTTACAAGCGCAAGTTAATCCGCACTTTTTATTTAATGCGCTCAATACCATCAGCGCCATTATTAAACGTGACCCACAAATGTCGAAGCAATTATTACAGCAATTATCCCAGTTTTTGCGCATCAACTTAACTCGCACCACCGGGCTGGTTACCATGGCTGATGAACTTGAGCATATTGATGCTTACCTCTCCATAGAGCGGGCTCGTTTTATTGATAAACTGCAGGTTACCATTGATATTCCGGCAATTTACCATCATCTAAAAATGCCCGCGTTTACCTTACAACCTTTGATTGAGAATGCGGTTAAACATGGAACATCGCGCTTACTTGATGCAGGCATTATTAATGTAAAAGCCACACCCGATGGCGAAGACTTGTTACTCAGCGTGACCGACAATGCAGGTTTATATCAACCATCCACTAACACTGAGGGTTTAGGGATGAATTTAGTCCACAAACGGATCCAAAACTTATTTGGTGACCAATACGGGATTGAGGTCGAGTGTAAAACCGATCTATTCACTTGCATCAGTGTGCGTTTACCTCTGGAGGAAATGGACCAATGATCTCCTGTTTAATCATTGATGATGAACCTTTTGCTCGTCAAGAAATCGCCGATTTATTGGCACTACAAGCAGATATTCAGGTGTTGGGGCAATGCAGCAATGCGATTGAAGCACTGCAACAAATCAACCAATTAAAACCCGCATTAATTTTTGTCGACATTCAAATGCCGCGTATTAACGGCATGGAACTGATTGCCATGCTTAGCCCAGAAAATATGCCTAGAGTCGTCTTTGTCACTGCTTATGATGAATATGCCGTTAAAGCTTTTGACAACAATGCCTTTGATTATTTACTCAAACCCATTGATGAAAAACGCTTTAACCAAACACTCAATCGAGTCAGAGCCGATCTGTCACCACAAATGATGCACCCTATGATCCCAACTCAGTTAGCCCATTTACCCTGTTACAGCGGTAATAAACTCAAAGTAGTCGCAACGGCTGATGTTGAATATATTTTTAGTGATGTCGGTGGGATCCATGTGTGCTCAAATAAAAATTATTGTCACACCCAATTAACCTTGAAAGTGTTGCAAGAAAAAACCCCGTTAATCCGCTGCCATAAACAATATTTATTATCTCCCAACGCTATTTCTGAAATAGAACTCATTGATTCAGGCGCTCAAGTCACTACCCGTAGTGGTGCAAAAGTGCCCGTTTCACGCCGTTATTTAAAAGAGCTTAAATTATTACTGGGCTATCAATAACTAACTCATCTCGCCGCTTAGTCTGCCTATTTACCGCTTAGGCACCCGATCCGACCACTTAATTAACTGTCACCCTTTTTTGATAAAAACTGCTTTACAGTGATATCACTTAAAAATGGGGAGATAACAAAATGACGTGGTTTTTACTCTGTGTGGGCCTGCTAATTGGCGGCTACTTTATTTATGGGGCCTTTGTCGAAAAAGTATTCGGCATCAATACCCAGCGACAAACACCTGCTTTCACCCAAACAGACGGCGTCGACTTCGTGCCAATGTCCAAAGGTAAAGTGTATTTAATTCAACTGCTAAATATTGCCGGTGTGGGGCCAATTTTTGGTCCTATTTTAGGCGCATTATATGGCCCAGCCGCCATGTTGTGGATTGTATTTGGTTGTATTTTTGCCGGTGCGGTTCACGATTACTTCTCGGGAATGCTATCGGTACGCAATAACGGTCAGTCAGTACCCAGCTTAGCAGGTAAATACCTAGGTAAAAACGCCAAGCACTTTATGAACTTGTTTGCCATTATCTTATTATTGTTAGTCGGCGTGGTATTCATCTCTGCACCTGCTGGCTTACTGAGCAAACTGACTGGTTTAGATGTTACCCTCTTTGTTGGTATTATTTTTGTCTATTATTTAATTGCCACCATCGTTCCTATCGACAAGATCATTGGTCGCCTATACCCATTCTTTGGCGCATTACTGGTATTTATGTCAGTGGGACTTATCATAGCGTTAGCCATGTCAAGCGAACACACCATGTTAGCGGGTTTTGAAATGGGTGACTTCGTTACTAATTTAAACCCTAACGACATGCCATTATGGCCTGCCTTGTTCATCACCATTGCTTGTGGTGCCGTATCTGGTTTCCATGCGACACAATCACCATTAATGGCACGTTGTGTTGAAAATGAGTCAAATGGCCGCTTTGTGTTTTTTGGTGCCATGATTGGCGAAGGTATTATTGCGCTAATTTGGTGTGCCATTGCATTATCATTCTTTGGTGGTGTAGAAGGATTAAATGCCGGTATGGCAGGCAACCCAGCTAACGTAGTGTACGAAGCCTCTAACGGATTATTAGGCACATTTGGTGGCTTCTTAGCTATCTTGGGTGTCATTGTATTACCTATCACCTCTGGCGATACTGCATTTCGTTCAGCACGCTTAATCTTGGCTGAATTCTTTAACATTAAACAAATCGAGTTACCTAAGCGCCTTATGCTTGCTGTGCCCCTTTTTGTTGTAGGTGCGGTGCTAACTCAAGTCGATTTCGGGGTGATTTGGCGCTACTTTGGTGTCGCAAACCAAACTACCGCAGTGATGATGTTATGGACTGCAGCAGCTTATCTACTGCGCCATAATAAATTTCATTGGATTTGTACTGTACCGGCGATGTTTATGACCTGTGTGGTGATTAGTTTCATACTCAACTCATCAACATTAGGTGCAGGTTTACCGATGACAGTGTCAACGATTGCAGGTTTAGTCTCCACAGCAATAATCACTGCGATGGTGATTATAAAAACCAAAGGCAAAGGCGATGTTGATACGGACAATGATATTGACGATGATGATAAAGTTGAACTAGCCAACGAGCTATAACATTCAGCATGGTTAAATAAATGGCAGCCTTGGCTGCCATTTTTACGTTGATATCACTTTGGCGACAATGTGGGTATAATATTGCAAACTTAATTAGCTCGCACAATCCATGACCCAAGCAAACAATCCGCTTCACGGCATTAAACTAGAAACTATCGTTACTGAACTCGTTGAAAAGTACGGGTGGGAAGAATTAGGATCTAGGATAAACATTCAGTGTTTCAAAGATAATCCGAGTGTAAAATCAAGCTTGAAGTTTCTGCGTAAAACGCCTTGGGCCCGTGATAAAGTTGAATACTTATATCTTAAGGCCAACAAACTGCCCTTGCCGCCACCTAAAGACGATAACCGCGGTTCTTTTGCGGCTAAAACGCGGCCTGCCAAGGTAAAAACAATGTCAGCTAAACCCGTCTCAAATAAAACGGTTGCCGCTAAAACTGACTCTGACACAGCAAGTACAGAATCAACAACTCCAGTCAATGCCGATATTTGGGGATCAAGCTCAAATTAGCTTATCAATGGCTAAACACTGCCAGGGCTTATAGCGGAAATTCGAAAATTAATCGCCAAACTTTAAGCCCGCCACCCACTTGATAACTTAACCCAAAATGTTCAATTTTTACGCTGTCTAAGCCTATCGCACTGAAGCTGATGGGTTTTGAAAAGGCTAATGTCGTGCCGATTTCATAAGTGTATGAGGTTAAAACATCATTACCAACTGGGGTGACGAATTTTAGTTTGTCGAAATACCAATGTGCGGCAATAAAAAATCTCGGCGCTACAAGGGTATCTTGCCACTGCCAATCATAATTAACCCCAAAGTCGATACCGGTTTTAAATACCGAATAGCCTTCTGTGCTGTCATTTTGATTACTTTGATAGCCGGCATAATACACTCGGTTTACCCATACGGGGGTGAATAAAGGCGCATCAAGTTTGTAGAGGGCCGATATGCCTGTGGAAAAAACCCCGACATGGCTGTAAGTCGAAAAATTATGCCCATAGCCTAAATCAACATAACTCTCTAATGTTAGCTGATCATCCACCAGCCAATGATATTCAAGCCCTGGCGTTAAAGTGATAGTACCCACATTGTTAGGAAAACTGCCTTGAGGTAAGTCATTAAATGAATAATCAAAAAAGCCAAACGATGCCGTAAAACGTAACTTCAACACGTAATCATCTGCTGAATCAAGTTCAAATCCCATCGGGATATTGGCAACAGCAGCACTTTGGCCAGAGGTACGATAAATACCACTGCCTAAGTAATTGGCAAATGCATAATGAGAAGCATCTGGTTCAGAGATCAATTCAGGCGATGTAGCGGGAGATAATTCAGATGCTGGGCTAATATTACTGCCAAGAATGAATAATACCGTCACGGATATGACGCGAGAAAAAGGATATAAAAAACGCGTATAACTAAACGATGATGAACCAATGAGTGGTATGATCTGCCTTTGTTTCATCATCATCTAAACTTTATGTTGTCAGGCTATTCATCGTGGAAGTAGTGCTCCGACATCATATGACCCATTTCAGTTGACTTGGTCTTTAAATATGATTCGTTGTAACGATTTTTACCTACTTGTAATGGGATACGTTCAACCACTTCAATGCCAACATTTTGCATTGCCATGACTTTACGCGGATTATTGGTCATTAACTTCACTTTAGTGACCCCAATTTTCTCTAGCATAGGCAAAATCATGTCGTACTTGCGCATATCCGCTTCAAAACCTAAACGCAAATTAGCTTCTACCGTATTGGCGCCAGCATCTTGCAGCTCATAAGCACGAATTTTATTGAGCAAACCAATCCCACGTCCTTCTTGGCGTAAGTACAACAAAAAGCCTTGGCCTTTCTCAGCAATACTTTGCATTGCTGCTTGTAATTGAAATCCACAATCACAACGTAAACTAAATAATGCATCACCGGTCAAACATTCTGAATGAATACGACCTAGCATAGGTTGAGTGGGATCCAGTTGACCGAATGTCAACGCAACGTGTTCTTTACCCGTGGCGGTTTCTTCAAAACCGTGCATAGCAAAAACCCCCCAAGGAGTGGGTAACTTAGATGTTGCGATATACTTTATCGACATGAATTAACCTTACGACAACTAACTGTAAAAGAAAATATTAGAACTTAGCAGGAGCAAAACCTGTTACATCTTTAATGCCCATTTCACGGCCTAATGCCGTTAAAGGATGCACAACCACTAAGCCTTTAACTGATTTATTTAACTTGCCCATATCAGCTTGTTCTGCTTTGGTTAGCGTGCGCTTAAAGCCTAGCGCTTTCAACGCTGTACCTTCTTGGCTAAACTGACGTGTTTGTTGGCCTTTAATATTTGCGATTCGCTTAGTAACGGTTGCCACTTCTTTCTTAAACTGCAGGACAATCGCGGCATCACCACGTGCTTCAGCCGCGGCTAATTTGCGACGAAACTTGTCTAATTTATCATTCCAAGTCTGCAGCTCTTGCTTTAAATTCATTTGATTACCTTCAATGCTTTACTGTGTTAATGATTCATTTTCGCTTATGCGTTTATCACAACACCGTTTCGGAGGCAGATTATATACCCAAAACCCCCTAAGATGCGAATAGCAAACGCTTGATATATGAATGTACCAGCAAACTTTTTCACCCCATACAAATAATCAAGATATTATTACATTACAACAAACAATCAACACTATTGGACTGTGCACATTTTGCATGACTTACGCCAATGTGTTTTATGCCATCGTATATACCTAGTCGCCCCATGGTTTATGCCCTTCGCTGCCAAGTTAGTGATCCTCATTTCTCACTCACATTGATTAATTGATCAGCAACCAAATCACCTATATCCCCTTTTTACGACATTTGAGACAAATCACTATTGCAATGCTTATAATAATCATTATCATTCGCACTCTCGTAAGTAAAGGTGCCTGTTATGACGTTACTCCGTTTATCTCTCCTTGCCATTGCCTGTCAAAGTGTACTGTTTCCCGTTTATGCTCACGCACAAACCCCCATTAGCCAGCCCAAAGCAGGAACACAGGCATCAACTCATAAGGCCAATACATCATCTCCAGCTGATTATGAACGTATTACTGTTTACGGCAGACAAAACCACGTGGTGATGAACTCAGGACTGGCGACCAAATCGAATATGTCACTGATGGAAACCCCCGCAGCGGTGGTTATTGTTGATGAGGCATTAATTGACTCGCAAGGCATCACTAATATGCAAGAGTTGGTGCGTAATATCAGCGGAGTGACTCAAGCGGGCAATAATTATGGTATTGGCGACAACTTAGTGGTGCGCGGATTAGGTGCCAACTATACCTATGATGGTATGTATGGCGGCGCCGGTTTAGGTAACACCTTTAACCCAACACGTTCGCTGACCAACGTCAGCTCAGTCGAGGTGCTCAAAGGGCCTGCAACAGGACTTTATGGCATGGGCAGCGCAGGCGGCGTCATTAATCTTATTGAGAAAAAGCCAGCATTTGACAGTAAACAGTTGTTTGAAGCAGAAGTGGGTCAATGGGACACTTATTCATTGATGGCCGACAGCACAGGCGCAATAACCGACCATATGGCTTATCGAGTGGTGGCTAAAAGTGCCCGCAGTGATGGCTATCGCGATTTGGGTACCGACAGAGATGAAGTTTATGGCTCACTAAAGTTTGTATTAGACGACAACCAAAATCTGATGCTATCTGCTGCTTACATTAACGATGCCATTCCGGTTGACTCGATTGGCCATCCTATCCGTATTTATAATGCCGCTTCTGTCGATGGTAAAACTGCAGCTGACGTTAGCTGGCAAGATCTGGTTAACGACCCAACCAGCAAAGGTTTACAACTTAGCGATGAGCAGCGCCAACAACTGGCTGACTCGTTAAGTGCCAGTGACGGACAAACGCCATATGAGTTTGGTCCCAATGGGCTTATTTCACCGATGGCGAAAGACAACCAAGGTGAAGAGTTGCGCTTTAAACTCACCCATAATATTTACCTCACCGATAACTTATTCTTAAACCAACAGCTGCAATATCGTAATTACGAAACGGCTTTTGCTCGTCAAACGGGTGCTTATAACTATGTATATTGGCAACGAAATGGAGTGATTAACCAAAATCCTCGTGCGCCGCTTGTTGAAAATGATGTGTTATATCCCTACGCAGCACGTCGTCAGGAATACCGCAAAGTGTCCGCAGACGAAAAGTCATGGCAGTATTTTGCCGACTTACGTTATGACTTTGACATTGGCAACATTAGTAACGAATTACTGGTCAATGTTAACGTTGAAGACCGCGATATCCGCTTTAAGCAGTATTCGATTTACGACGCCGACTATACCTTGAAAGACCCCAACGGCAATCAATCCTATCAAGGCTCTCTACCTTTTATTTATGATATCCGTAACCCAAATTGGGGTGAAGGAGAATTTGAAGATTACGACCCATTATTAACCAGTAACTACAATAAATCTGTCACTGCATGGGGTTTGGGCGTACAACATGTGGGTTACTTAGGGGGCGGCTTTACTAGCCGTATTGGCGTTGCCTTTAATGAGATTAAACAAAGCTATGAACACTTAGGTGTTGATGCCCGCTACAGCAGTAGCCTAGCCGATCCTCAGCCAGAAGCCGACACCACAGATAACGGTGTAACCTACAATTTAGGCTTAACCTTTATGCCTACTGACGATATCTCTATATTTGTTAATCACTCCAAAGGCCGAACAGCATACAGTGTGTTAGGCGACGTAAAAGGTAATGAAGCTGACCGCGAAGATTCGCAATCAATCAGTAATGATTTGGGTATTCGCGCCAAAGCATTTGATGACCAATTATTGGCATCATTAGTATTGTTTAAAACCTCACGCACCAATCTGGCTTATACCAACCCAAATTACGACAGTAGCGCGGTCACGCCCGATATTGACCCATACTTTTATGATGGCAGCGAAGATACCAAAGGGGTAGAACTGGATCTTAATGCTTATTTAAGTGACCAGTGGAAAGTGAACCTTAACGCGGTTTACCAAGATGCCAGAGACAATCAAAATCCCAATAGTAGTGATTATGGCCAACGCCAAAAAGGTGTGCCTTATGTAACCGCGGGGGCTTGGGTAACTTATGCAGCAGAATTGGGCTTATCAGCGCCACTATCATTAAGCCTAGGAGCCAAATATGTGGATGAGCGTAGTACACACTCAAGTTCGTTTGGCATACCTGACGGCTACGTACCAAGTTACACCGTAATCGATTCAGCCATTAGTTATGATGTTGAGCGTTATAAAGTTCAATTGAACATTAATAACATCTTTAATGAAACTTATTACGATAAAGCCATGTTCTTAGGCGGATTGCCCGGCGAAGAGCGCAACGCGAAGTTAACGGTAACCTATCGAATTTAATGCAATAGTGGTTTGGGTTTGGTTTGATCAAAATCGAATGACAACATGATGTAAAGCACTGCCTTTTGCAGTGCTTTTTTATCCCTGTTTGATAAGGATAATTGACTATCTAGGCTACATGTAGGATAACCGAGACATTAATTCAAGCGGTTACCTTAGGATATTATTTGATGGCTAATACCATTTTTACCCCATACACCTTGACCAATGGCGCAATTATTCCTAATCGGTTGGTCAAAGCCGCCATGGAAGAAAATCTTGCTAATGCCCTGCAACAACCTGATCACGCATTGTTCAGCTTATATGATGCTTGGGCAAAAGGCGGCGTTGGATTAATGATCACCGGCAACGTCATGATTGATCCCTTAGCCATGACCGGCCCTGGCGGCGTGGTATTAACCTCTAGCAGCGCACTTGCCCCCTTCACTCAATGGGCCAAAACGGCTAAACAACATAGTGCCAGAGTATGGATGCAGATCAATCATCCAGGCAGACAGGTGTTTAAAACCATGGGCGGTAAGAATATTGCCCCATCAGCTATCGCACTCGATCTAGGTAAACATTCATCAATGTTTTCTGAGCCTAAAGCCATGACTACTGCAGATATTGACGACGTTATCCAACGTTTTGTTACCACAGCCAGCATGGCTCAACAAGCGGGGTTTGATGGCGTACAAATTCATGCCGCACACGGATATTTACTGGCACAATTTTTATCGCCATTAACCAACAGGCGCAATGATGAATGGGGCGGAAGTCTTCATAATCGTGCCAAACTATTAATGGAAGTGGTCAAGCAAGTTAGGCTGAGATGTGGTGCCGGTTTTGACATTGCGGTAAAACTCAATTCAGCCGATTTTCAACGGGGTGGCTTTGATGTCGACGATGCCGAAAAAGTCATTACTATGCTGGCGCAGCATCAAGTAGAAATGGTGGAATTATCAGGCGGCAGCTATGAAGCACCCGCTATGCAAGGTCGCAGTGCCGATGAACGCACCTTAGCTCGAGAAGCTTACTTTTTAAGTTTAACCGCGCAGTTGGTCCAGCGCAGCCCTATACCTTTAATGTTAACAGGGGGGATTTATCGCCTGCCAGTGGCACAACAAGTCATTGATACCGGCTTTGCCTTATGCGGTATTGCCAGCGCCCTCGCCTTTTATCCCAACTTAGCCAATAAGTGGCGAACACAGCCCGAGTTTATCCCGTCTATTCCAATGGTTAATTGGCAAAGTAAGCCCTTAGCTGGGCTGGCAACTATGGCTATCATTAAACGCCAACTTCGCCGCATAAGCCAAGGGAAACCACCACAAACCAATGATTCCCCCTTGTGGAGTTTAGTGGTCGATCAATTTAGAACGAAACAACGCACTAAGAGTTATCGACATGCTTTAGGCATCACGAACGCTTAAAACACTCATGCTTAACACCGTCTAGATTCAAACACTATCTGTTAAAACGATAAACCTGTTGATTGCTGCTACCGCGCCACAATAGCGCGGGATCAGCTTTATCTTGTTCAAACTTACCGTCAATCATTACATCCACCAAGTTCACCACGGTTTGTTGCTGCTCACTTAGATCAGCAAGTTGGTAACCGGTCCATAACCAAATATCTTTCTCGGGACATTCATCCTTTACCCGCATCACCAATTTCAATATCGCTTCAAGGTTAGCGGGATGCAGCGGATCACCACCGCTTAACGATAAGCCGCGACGGAAAATACGACTGTCGGTTAAATCATTAATAATCTGATCTTCTAACGCTTGGCTAAATACATGCCCAGCATCCACACGCCAAGTGCTTTGGTTATAGCATCCCTTACAAGCATGCTCGCAACCGCTGACAAATAACGTGCAGCGAGTGCCCTCGCCGTTGATCACATCAATACTATGATAAGCACTATAATACATTATAAATGCTTCACTCTGCGCTTCACTTCTTCTTGCTTACCAAAGTTAAACGGCCGTGAATCTGGGCTGCCCAAATAGCCACAAACTCGTCGAATCACAGACACTCGACTAGGTTCGTGATTACCGCATTTGGGGCAAACAAAGCCCTTGCTGGTACAATTGAACTCACCGATATAGCCACAATCGTAACACTCATCAATCGGAGTGTTGGTGCCGTAATATGGCACCCGACTGTAGCTGTAATCCCAAACATTTTCGAGCGCTTCAATATTGTGCTGCATGTTAGGGTATTCGCCGTAGCAAATAAATCCACCATTGGCGATAGCCGGATAAGGTTGTTCAAAATCAATCTTATCGTATGGATTCACTTGCTTTTCAACATCTAAATGGAAACTATTCGTGTAATAGCCTTTATCTGTCACCCCTGCCACCACACCGAACTGAGTCGTATCAAGCTGGCAAAAACGGCTACATAAATTTTCACTCGGAGTACTGTACAAACTAAAACCATAACCCGTTTCTTGCTTCCAAGATTCAGTGGCTTGCTTCAAATGATTAATGATCGCAACAGCTTTCTCACGTAATTGAGCGTTATCAAACACATGTTCAGCATTGCCATACAAGGCATTAATGGTTTCGTGTAGGCCAATAAAGCCTAACGAAATTGACGCACGACCATTTTTAAAGATCTCGCTAACATCATCATCGGCATTTAAGCGCACGCCACACGCCCCTTCCATATAAAGAATTGGTGCCACTCGCGCTTTAACCCCGGTTAACCGAGCAATGCGAGTATCTAACGCTTTGCGTGCAATCAGTAGTCGCTGGTCGAGTAATTGATAAAAACGCTGTTCATCTTGACCTGCTTCCAACGCAATACGCGGTAAGTTAAGGCTAACTACACCTAAATTATTGCGCCCTTCATGTACCAATTGGCCATCTTCTTCATAAGTGCCCAAAAATGAACGACAACCCATCGGAGTTTTAAATGAACCAGTGACTTTCACCACTTGATCATAATTTAAAATATCAGGGTACATGCGCATAGTTGAACAGGTTAATGCCATCTTTTTAATGTCGTAATTGACGTCAGCCGCTTTATGATTCACGCCATCTTTAATCGCAAACACCAATTTAGGGAATACTGCCGTTTTACGGTTTTTACCTAAGCCAGCCATGCGCACAGTTAACATAGATTGCTGAATTAAACGAGATTCCCACGATATCCCCAATCCAAAGCCAAAGGTAACAAAGGGCGTTTGGCCATTGGCGGTATGTAAGGTGTTGACTTCATATTCAAGCGATTGAAACGCGTCATGACACTCTTTTTCGGTTTGAGTCATCGCATAATCTTCCACGTCGGCCACTTGCCATTTTCTAGCCACTGCAAGGTGCTTTTGATAACTAATTTGTACAAACTCAGCTAACACTTCATCAATACGGTTAATCGTTGTGCCACCATAAATATGGCTCGCCACCTGTGCAATAATTTGCGCCGTCACAGCCGTTGCGGTCGAAATCGATTTAGGCGGTTCTATTTCAGCATTGCCCATTTTAAAGCCATGAGTCAGCATGCCGGCTAAATCGATTAACATGCAGTTAAACATCGGGAAAAATGGTGCGTAGTCTAAGTCGTGATAGTGGATTTCGCCCTTTTCATGTGCTTCGACAACATCTTTAGGTAATAAGTGAGTTTTGGCGTAATGCTTGGCGACAATCCCGGCAAGTAAGTCACGTTGAGTGGGGATCACTTTGGCATCTTTATTGGCGTTTTCGTTTAAAATGGCACTGTCTGATTGCTCAACCAAGCCGCGAATAGCACAATTTAATTTACTTTGAGTTTCACGATGGGTATCGCGATCATGGCGATATTCAATGTAATGACGTGCCACCGATTTATACGGCCCAGACATTAATAAGTTTTCGACTGCATGTTGTAGTTCGTGAATATCAACTTCGGTTTTCGCAGCCATTTGCTGTTCAACCGTTTGCGCTAACTGCTGCGCATATTGATGATCTGCTTGACCTGCAGACTCCATTGCTGCTACTACAGCCTCTTTGATCCGACATCCATCAAAGGCGGTTCGACATCCATCTCTTTTCACGACTACAAGCATACGACCATCCTTACAAGCACTATATATAGAACTTTAATTTACAAAAAACACAATATAGAGTGTATTAGACACATTAACGCTGAGCATTACTTTGATCCAGATCATAATTCTCAGCACTACTTAATATTGAAAAACATCTTGCTTTCAGCAATGGATATTGTAGGAATGTTCACTGATCCGTCGGATAAAAATACAAGGGGAGAGATGGTAAATTGTTTCACAATATGGAGTGTTTTCGTAAATCAATATTGCCATATTCAAACACCGCTAGCGCGGTACTCAACAAGCTAACATAACGCTTAAGCGCGCTACGCTGTCATCGAACACCATTCTAGTTGTCGTATCAACAAACTAAGTGACTTGCCAATGACTCTTTATAAAAGCGGCATTGAAAATAATGATGACAACAACCCAAATGGGACAATACCGTTATTGCATAAACATTACTCGAGCGGTATCGAACTCGTGCATCCGTAATGAACACATGACTCATATTCGACACCGCATAAGCGTTAATTTAAAGTCGCTTCAATTAAATGTTGAATATCTTTTACTGCCTGCTCACCCGCTTTAATGGCTTCTTTTGCACGATGAAATTCCATTGTGCCAATGTCATTAACATAAGGCACAATACAAATATCTGGTGGCTCGCCCATTAAACGCGAGCGTTTATGGCGTTGTTCTAAAATATCCATTGATTGTGACATAACGGCCAACATACCTGGATGGGATTTTGAACTGCCTATAGCAAGCTTGTCAGTTAAGACACTCATGTAGTCTTTGCCTTTGCCCCATAAATCCATAAAACCTGATTCAAGCTCTGCCTTTTCATCAATCGTCTCTGACTTACTCGCTTTTCGGCTTTTTACTTGCTCTGGGGCCTTATGAAGTTGATCACGGCGATGACCGTTTAAATCCACTGCAATAACCACATCAACCCCCATCGAACGGGCTAATGACACAGGTACCGGATTGACCACGGCGCCGTCAACAACCCAGCGATGACCTTGCTGTACCGGGGGTAAAAAGCCGGGCATAGAACATGAGGCGCGAACCGCATGGCGTAAGTCACCTTCTTTAAACCAAATCTCTTGTCCAGAATATAAATCGGTAGCCACTGCAGCAAAAGGACGGTTTAACTGTTCAATATTGATATCGCCAATGCGATTGGCTAAGACATCAAATACTTTCTCGCCGCTAATTAAGCCGCCTTTACGCCAGCCTAAGTCCATTAATCCGAGTACGTCCCAACTCGAAAAACCACTCACCCAGGTTTCAAGTTCACCCAAATGATTATTCGCATAGGCCGCGCCCACTAATGCACCCACTGAACAACCCGCAACTTTGTCAGGGTAAATACCTAACTTGGCTAAACCATTCAATACCCCAATATGTGCCCAACCTTTAGCGGCTCCACTGCCTAGGGCTAATCCCACGGTGAGCTTTGTCATCTTTTTTCCTTCCATGCTCAGCATATTAATCTTTACGAAAAGGTTCGGCAGAATCGACCAATAGCGATGCCGAACGAGGGCAATAATATAAAGCTAAAAAATAGCATAACTAAAGCGACTCTTGTTGGCTATAGCAAGGTGAAACAGCTATAATCACCGGCTTACATTTTTTAGGGGATTTACCTTTGCAATTTACCGATTTTTCGTTGGACAAGCGCCTGCTTGACAGTTTAAAGCACCTTGGCATTTCTACGCCTACCGATGTTCAAGCGCAAGCACTTCCCATTGCCTTATCAGGTAAAGATTTAATGGCATCGTCTAAAACGGGCTCAGGTAAAACCTTAGCGTTTTTACTGCCAGCAATGCAACGGGTAATCTCTTCAAGAGCATTGTCGAAAAAAGATCCTCGGGTACTCATCTTATTACCGACACGTGAATTAGCCCAGCAAGTTTATGGCCAATTACGCTTATTAGTCGCCAATACTCAATATAAGGCCATTAGCGTACTCGGTGGTGAGAACTTTAATGACCAAGCCAAAGCCTTATCGAGAGATCCTCACTTTATTGTCGCCACGCCTGGACGTATTGCGGACCACTTACAACAGCGTCACTTGTATTTAAATGGCCTAGAATTGTTGGTTCTTGACGAGGCTGACCGTATGCTCGATTTAGGTTTTGCTCCGCAGTTAAAAGCGATTAATGATGCAGCCGATCATAAACGTCGCCAAACCTTGATGTTTTCAGCTACGTTAGATCATGACAGCATTAATGACATTGCCGCAACGCTACTCAAAACACCGAGTCATGTATCGATTGGTGAGTCTTACACAGAACATAAAGACATTGAGCAGCGTATTATTTTGGTGGATCATTTAGACCATAAGCAAGCCTTGCTACAGCACATTTTAACTCAAGAGCAACACAAGCAAGTAATTGTCTTTACGGCAACACGTTCAGATACAGACCGTATAGCCACTTTATTAGCATCACAAGGCTTTACCACCTCTGCGCTCAGTGGTGATTTAAAGCAATCGGCTCGTAACCAGATTATGGATCAATTTGCTCGAGGCCAATCACAGATATTAGTGACCACAGATGTAGCATCACGCGGCCTTGATTTAATCAATGTATCGTTAGTGATTAACTTTGATATGCCAAAGTTTGCTGAAGAATACGTCCATCGTATTGGTCGTACTGGCCGAGCGGGCGCTAAAGGCGATGCGGTCTCATTTGTGGGTCCTAAAGATTGGGACAGCTTTAAAAAAGTACAACTGTTTTTACGTAAAAACTTTGAGCCCACTGTGATTGAAGGCTTAAAGGCTAAGTTTACCGGCCTTAAAGATAAGCCTCAAGCAGGTAAAGCAGCGGTTAGTACCAAAGGTGTTGAAGTCAGTAAAAGAGCCAGCGCCACTAAAAAACCTAAAGCGGCACCCAAGAGTGATAAACGCTTTATTACTGGCGTCGATGTCGGTGATGCGCCAGTACGCCGTAAAGTAAAACCGATTCAAGTTATTGAAGACGACGGCACAACAGAAGACTAAATCGCTCTCAAACTGCGATAACAAATGATGAATGTAGGGTAATCGTTACCCTACACAAATGAACAATAACGACAATGCCAACGGCACTCTCGTATGAATAAACCAGTAAGGATTAACATGAAAATTTGTGGTGTTGAATTAAAAGGCGGCGAAGCCATTATCTGTTTACTGACCTATGAAGGCGAAACGTTTAACGTGCCAGCATGTCGTAAAGTCTCATTCAGTATTTCACAATCGGCAAGCACTGAATCAATTCGTGAATTCAACTTTGCGTTTCAAAAATTAATCGCCGATTATAAAGTCGATGAAATAGCCATTATTGAACGCGAACAAAAAGGTAAATTTGCAGGCAGTGCCACCAGCTTTAAACTGGAAGCAGCCATTCAATTAAGTGATATCCCTGTTACGCTTATTTCTCCTTTGATCGTTAAAGAGCAATTAAAACGTAACCCACCACAAGTTGACTTTGAATCATTAGACCTAAAACGCGTCCAGCTTAATGCATTTGACGTTGCTTATGTTCAGCATAACCGACTCATCTTCGGTAAAGTGTAATCCACTGCTGCCACCGTTCTATATTGGCGTTACCGATACCGACACAGATAGCGGTAACGTCAAAAAAAATCAGTTGACCTATGTCAGACAATAAAGCGCCCAAAGCCCCACCTAAAATGCCCGTCAAATCGGCAAGCCAAGCATTAAAACCCAAAACCGATATAAGCCTGTTGATCACTAGCGCCGACATTAAAAAACAGCAAAATGAGCAAAGTGCGTTACGGTATTTAAACGGTTACCAGCCTGACGTGGTTGATAAAATTCGCCAATTGGTTGATGCAAACGCATTAGGCACCCACTTTTTAACCCGTTACCCGAAAGTACACGACGTTCGCACAGATAAAGCCTTGTACGATATGGCAATAGCATTAAAAAATACGTATATGCGTCAATCAGATCCATTAGCCAAAGTCATTTTTGATGACAAGATTAGCTTAAGCCATCACGCGCTAGGTTTGCATTCATTTGTTAATCGCCGTCAAGGTAATAAAGTCAAAGCTAAAAATGAAATTCGAATTACCTCGCGCTTAAAGCACATTCCGTTTGAGCTATTGCAAATGGTGGTAGTGCACGAATTGGCTCACCTGCGGGAGAAAGAGCACAACAAAGCGTTTTATCAACTGTGCACCTTCATGCTCGCGGATTACCATCAGTTAGAATTTGATATGCGAGTCTGGTTAGTAGCCGAAGAAGTCGGCCAATCGCCTTACGCGAAATAATCAATGAGCTTTTGGCTCAACTTTTTGCTTTTAAAAAGTTGCCCAGATACTGAGGGTTTGCAAAGAGAACACTCAACGCTGAACATAGCAAATTAACCCATAAATTGAGCGCAGGCCATATCTTAAACACATAATGGGGCAAAAAAGAGTTAGACTGAAAGTATGCCACCCACTTTTATGCAATTTTATTCGTCCGAAAAATAGGTTACTCCCCGTCTTTAGACGGGTAGCTTTCAGTTAGTAGTTAGTAGTTAGTTTTATCATGAGCTGAAAAAAAGAGACAGCTAATATATACCAAAGTCCGTGGTATATATTGTGATATCCACATGCTTAAAAACGAGTTTGGGCTGTGGTGTTTATTTTGCAGATCCTTATTGTTCTTGGCGACGAGGATTGAATGAAAATACCAATGGTCTATTACGACAATATTGGCCGAAATCAACGAACCTCAAGAAAGTATCGCGATCAGAAGTCCAAGGTGTAATAGTAGAGTTAATGATCGACCAAGAAAAAACTAAATTATAAAACACCAGCCAAATTAATGGCTGAACATATGGTAGCTATGACTGCTTAGGGGTTATGCACTTCAAAGTTGAATCTGCCAAGTTAAAAATAACCATTTTGGTTAAATTTGTAAAATACTCGCGAAGCAAGATAGGCCCGTGCAGGGTTGAACCATGCAATTTTAATCTGTTGTAGCCGTAGGCTACGGAAATACAAATAATAAAAAAGTGCAGTCCTTAGGCTGCACTCTCTGTTTCTATCACAACAAAACTGGTAATAATTAACTTTAGCGACTTAATCTCTGTTGATTAACCTACGTCACTAATCATAGTGTAAATAATCATAATGCAAATTCGTTGCACACACTAAAGCCATCGGTCTTAAAATCGGTGACTAAATTTATTTATCCCATTTCTGGAACAATAATTTCAGGCTTACTTTTAGCCAAAGCACCCACGACACTAACAGATATCTCTAAGTTTTGAGAAGCCTTGTCAAACACAGGTTGTTCGCTAGGCGTGAAAGTATAAGCACCAGGGCTTACTTCAACCAAAGGGTTAGCACAATCCGACTCTTGCGCATCGCAACTAAATTTGGTCGCACTATGCCAAGGCATACTAAATGATGACTGATTTTCTTTGGGCATCCCAAGATACATCACTTCAAAACTGTTGCTAGCATCGGTAATAGCTAGTTTATCTGCGTCGGTTAAGGTAAAGGAAATAGTATAATTTTCTTCATCGACCGAGCTTATATTGATATCAATACTGTTCGCCTGATCTAAGGTAACGCTTGTTGAAACAGGGTCGACTGGAACAACTGGGTCTACAGAACTTACTGGGTCATCGTCACCAGAACCACAGGCGGATAATAGTAAGGCCATGGAAGCGGTAATTAATAATTTACGCATCAGGAGTTCCTCCTATTTTGGATGGCATGTAGAACATGATTCTTCGGCATGATGCGGAATGGCGCCTATTTCATCATGGGGGGCATGACACGTCTGACATTCCATTTTTGAATTCACATCTGAGCCAATGTAAGCCCCAGGTTCACGTGTTGTGCCTGTATGGCAACTGACACATTCATCATTGTTCTTGGCATACCTTTCAAGTTCAGGATCGATTGTCAACTCGCCATTCAGTGACAGGTTTAAAAACTCGACCGTCTTAAATGCCACTTCGGCCGTCACCTGAGCACAACGCTCCGCCTTGGCGTCATGGTGACCACCAAACTGACTTGCGGCAGACCAGTTGGTGACCGAGGTGTGACATAAAATGGAGTGAGCAGTCGATTGACTAATCTTGTCTGCTGTCAACAATGCACCGGCATCATCCCTGCGAGTTGGGGCACCTATTTTAGTAAGGAAATTATCATCGCCACGTGGCATGGGGGTCTTTTCATAGTAACGATTCATCGCATCGATAACCGCAGTCTGTTCGACATCGAGAATATTAACGATCATTGCAGCCGCGTTGACACAACCACAGATAGAGCCCCAACCCTTGACCCCACCACCGCCATAGACGGTAATATTGGTTGGAATAGCGGCAAAGTTACAGGCATCATCATGCCCCTGAATAGCAAGCTCTTTGACGATGGCATCGAACACGCCGTACATACAACCACCTCGTCCATAGGCGGCATAGGCACGCTTGGCGACGGCAAAAGGATCGAGCTCAACATATGTCAGTAAGTTGGCTCCCAGATCTGCACCACCATCGCTGCCGACACCAATGGCACCATCGATCGGACATCCATCAGCAGCGAACACAGATTGGGACATTACAGCCGCCCCAGCGGCCATACCTGCAAAACCAACGATTTTCCCCATCGCTTCACGTCTATTTACGTTCATCATTATTCTCCATTGTAATTTTGTAATTCTGCAATTTTGCAATTTTGCAATTCTAGAAAATACATTTTCGAATATTTAAATTTAATGTTTTCAATGACATACAAAATGCGTAACAAAAGAGTAAACTTAATGCTAAATGAAAAATGTGAGCAGTAGGACATTTCAAACAAATGGTGAATATTTTAACAACTAACAACAACGGACTAATTTGTTAGTAGATTAGGTGGGAATTTAAGTTAATTTAACATCGAGTATGTTGCTAATTAGAGGCACTATTTAGTTTTGAAGATGAAACTAGTCTGCACGTAAGTAAATTAACGAGTTTACAGTACTACCTCAATATTAGTTTAGGCGCGACAAATGTTAACAAGACAACTAATACCAATCCTATTAACTATGTGATCTTTCAGCGGGAATTCAAAGTAATGTAGGCAAGACAGATGATTGAAGCGAATAGTTATTCTATTTCAAAAGCACCTAGCGAAGCATGCAGTATTTTGAAACCCACCAGAATGGAGACTCGCAGGTGTTCCACTTCTGTGTTGCATCGATTTAAAAGCGAACAACCATTTCTACATCAATGCCCTTGAATTGAAAAATCTGAGAGGCTCTGAACTGCTCAGATATTTAATGAGATTGGTGTAAGCCTATATACCTTAACCTTTAGTTTTTATATTAGGCTCTGTAAAAATAGACCTAAGGATGCTGAATTTTGAATATTTATCTATTTGTCTAGCTGATTTAGCTAAGATTTTACGTTGACATTAATAATAATGATGATGGTATTACATTATATATCTGTTATAAATTGTTGATTAAATATATAGAAGTTATACCCATCACATAGGCTATATTCACGTTTAGTGTGTTAGTACAGCCAGTACGATTGGTGTTATGAATACATTAAAAAATTCACAGGTTGGCTTTGAAGATTTTTTGCATGATTATGTAATCCAAGGCGTTAGAATCCACTAGTAGCATACCCATAAAAAAATGCAGCCAACTGGCTGCATTTACTATTGCTATCACAACTACACTCTATGTAATAAGCCTCAGCTTATTAACCCAAATCCATCATCATGCTGCGGCTTCGTACCAAAGCTTGAAAGGCGTGTAATTGCTTTTTAGGTAAGACTTTAGCTTCTGCAATATTGGCTTTCATTGCGTCGATAGGATGACCATTCACAATATACTCATAATGTAAGTGTGGACCCGTTGACGCACCCGTATTACCTGATAATGCAATCACCTGCCCTCGTTTTACACGTTGGCCTCGTTTAACTAAAAATTTCGACAGATGCAGGTAACGAGTGCGTACTTTATTGTTATGTTCAATCACAATATAGTTACCCGCGAAAGCATGCTTCTTAACCAGCGTCACTACACCATCACCCGGTGCCACCACTTGAGTACCAATAGGGGTAGCAAAGTCGGTGCCATTATGTGGACGAATCCGACCCGTAATGGGGTGTTTGCGGTTGGGGTTGAACCGAGAACTTAACCGCACCGTTCTATTTAATGGGATACGTTGGAAAGCAGGCGTTAAACTTTGACCTTTAATGTCGTAATAGTTGCCATCAGCATTTTGAAACGCGGTAATGTCCCGACGCCCGGTATTAATACGAATGCCTTCAATCGATGTGATACCTGTTGGTTCACCTTCAACAAATTGATCGTTGACTAAAACCGAAAATGTATCACCTGCACGTAACTCACGTGAAAAGTTTAATTTTGACTTTAACAGTGATTCGACTTTCTGAATCTCGGCAGCACTTAGGCCTGCATTTTTAGCCGATACATAAAAAGAGCCGTTAATTTCACCGCCCACAATGCGGTTTTGCCATATGCCATCGATATTAATGTCATTTACAGCGTAAGTTCCGTCTTTAAAACGAGTAAAAACCACTTGATGAGCAGGGTTAAAATACAGCTCTAATTTATCAAGTTCACCATCGGCATTATCCCAAAATTGGATGCGGTTACCCGGTAACAGGGTATCTAAAGCTAAAACTTCTAAATCAGCCTCAAGTACTTTATACATGGTTCGTTGGTCAATACCGGCTAATTCAAACAAACGACTTAAGGTATCACCACTTTCAATCACCCGATTTAAAATAGGTGTTGCAGGCTTAACGATGGTCAAAGCTGTATCTTGCTGAGCTATGTGTGGCAATAATGAATCAATATCAATGGCCACAGGAATACGTTGTGATGAAAACTCTTGTTGTGTTGGCCATAAAAGCGCAGCGCCTACAACAAATACACTTACTAACAAGACTTTCTTGTGCAGGTTTGTCACGTTTGGTAAGTTCAATTGACTTGCGGCTAGCCGCTGGAAGTCCATAACTTTACTTATTAGCAATATCTAATCCACCCTAAAAGACGACTCTTTATATTTATATTTATTTTTCTTTTACTGCACATTGTTATTGCGACACAGAGGGTAACGTTAGTTAACGCTATGTCATTATCTCATTTTTATAATGAAAATAACTCTACACTTGATACTACGCCATCCGGTAAAAGCGGTTTAACATACCGACTTTTGCACTCAAATTACATTCCAACACTCTTTTATATCAAAAAACAATCATATTACAAATATAAAATATTATTTATTTAATCTTTAATTTGAACTCGATTGCAGTAATCACGGGAGTTTGAGGCAGATCACCCTGCATTAATCGCAAATTCATTCTGTAATTTGCTAATACCGAGACCGTTCATTTTATTCACTTTTATCTGTACATCGATCCGCTCTTTCATGGCTTCAATATGGCTAATGACACCTATCATTTTGCCCGATGCATTTAAATTATCTAATGCATCTAATGCAGTATCTAATGTCTGGCTGTCTAAGGTACCAAAGCCCTCATCTAAAAAGAGTGAGTCAATGCTCGTTTTATGACTTACCAGATCAGATAACGCCAACGCAAGGGCTAAGCTAACTAAAAAGCTCTCACCACCAGACAGTGTACGGGTATCGCGCACTGTGTCACCTTGCCAGGTATCGAGCACTTGTAATTCTAATGCATCTGACTCTTTGCGTTCGAGTAAGTAACGGCCTTGTAAGCGTTCAAGCTGTCGATTCGCTAATGCGACTAAATGATCTAATGTAAGCCCTTGGGCAAATTTACGGAACTTATCGCCTTTTTGTGAGCCTATTAGTGCATGCAAATAAGCGAGGTCGTCGTAAACTTGCTGCTGTTGTGCCTGCTCTTTTAGCAATTGCTGCTGCCCTTCGCGCTTACTTGCATCTAGCTCTAGCTCATGCGTTAACCGCCAAAGCGTCTGCGTTAATTGTTGATGCTCAGAATCGAGGGCTTGATGCTGTTGGAGCATGACGGCTTGTTGGGTTAAATCATAGTTATGTTGTTGACCAAGCAGAGCAAGCTCCGCTTGCAACGCAATGGCTTGCTCAACTAAGGTATTTGCCTTAACAATGTCATTGTCTAACTGTTGTTTAAGCTGTTGCAACCTGTGACGCTCATCTGCACTGAGTAATGCTTGCTCGAAAGCTTGTTGGTCGGGAAATGGGCTCGCTTGTAGAGCACTATTCCATTGGCTTTGTAATTGCTGCCATTCTTGATTAACTTGTGTTGCCTGAACTTGCATGGATTGCTGCTGTGCACTTAAGCTGGCAAGGTGCTTATCTGCTATTTGTAATTGCTGCTGTACTAACTCAAATTGTTGTTGTGCTTGATCTAACACCGTTTGACTGCGTTGTTTTTCATTCTCAATGACTTTATCAGCAAAGACCTCGTTACGTTGAGCTAACACAGTACTGAGCTGCGTCTGTACCTTATCAACTTGTTCACTGATCGCGGTTAAATTGGCGGTCTGCTCGTCCGCTTGCTGATGATTGGCCATGAGCTTTTCAGCAGTGATACTCAATTGCTGCTGATTGTCGACAGCCTGCTGCTGCGCTAGAGTCCAACGCTCGAGTTGTTGTTGTAACTCGTTGAGCCATATAACGGCGTTCACTATTGTTGGCGGCGTTAACCCTGTAGCAGTAATTTGTGTTTCAAGCGCATTGATTAATGCAGTTTGCTGCGCAGTGACGGCCTCAATGTGCTGTTGATGGCTGAGTAAACCTTGGTGCAAGTTATCAAGCTGTTGTTGTAATAACCCTTGCTGATTGATCTGCTTAACGAGCGCTTGCTGTGCTTGAATCACATACTGTTGGTGTTGATGTAACGTTTTTTGACATTGGCTAAGCTCAGTAATGGTGACAGCCAATTGCTGTTGTTTGGTTTCGGTTTGGGCAATGTAATCGGTTAATGCTTGTTCTTGCTGCAAATCCAACTCAAGAGAGATTGATAATGTCTCAGTTTGCTGCCGCCACTGCTGCGCAATGGTCTGGATATCTGTGTGAGTTTGACTTAGCTGTTGTTGTAAATTGTCATCGTTAACTTGTAACGCCGTTTGCTGATGGTTAAGTTGCTCACCTTGCTGTTTAATCACATCAAGTTCAGCTTGTAACTGTTGCGCCCTTTGCTCGGTAACCGACACATTCAGCGCTTCATAGCGCTCAACTAGCGGATGATCGGTCGAGCCGCACAAGGCGCAAGGCTCACCCGCTTTTAGTTTGGCGCGCTCGATGGTTAAATTGGCAATTTGTTGCTCTTGCTGTAGCAACATTTGAACATCTTTAACTTGCTGATTTTTATCACTCCACTGAGTTCTCACCACAGTAAGAGACTGTAGCAGTGCCTGCAACTCAGTCTTAAATTGCGCCGATTGACGGGTTAACTGCTGACATTGCTGTTGCTGGCGTGCAAACTGGCTAAACAACTGGGTTAATTGATAACGCCCAGATTGCTGCTGAACAACTTGCTGATAATCATCATTAATTTTCGTTTCGTCTTGTCCAGCCAACAGCGTAATTAATGCTTTTTGGCTGTCATCTTGCTGCGCTGTCGCCTGAGTTAGCTCCGCTTGAGCCTGTTGTATTTGCGGCGCGAGCGCAGTGAGTGTGTCTTGAGTTTGTTTTATGCCGCCTTGTTGCTGAGTACATTGGTTATGAATTTGGCTACGTTGGTCACTCAGTTGCACAACTTGTGTGTATTGGGTTTGCCAAGCGGCAAACTTTTTAGCCACTTCTTGACCTTGAGGCAAACTATCAAGTTGATGATCAATTTGCTGCTTCGCCGCTGTCAGCGCCTGTTGCTGGGTCAATAACAGTTGTTGTTGCTCGCGGCCCTTTTGTTGCTGTTCATATGTTTGTTGATGGGTTAATTTGACCTGAGATAGCTGATAACTGTGCTGATTAATTTGTTGATCCAGCGGCAGTACTTGCTCATCGATCAACGACAGCAGTGTTTTATGCGCCTGATTAACTTGCGTAACCTGTTGCTGGCCTTGTGTGTGCTGGTGTTTATGGGTTTGCAGTGCAGTTTCAGCTTGCTCGGTTTGTTGGCTTAATTGACGGATCTGTGCGGTTAACTCTTGGACTTTTTTGTGCGCTTTTTGCTGTTGCTCAAATAATGGCAAAATGTGTTGTGCCGGCTCGCTGTGCTGCAATTGCATTAATGCTTCACTATGTTGCTGCTGGCACGTTAGCGCGTCTTGCTGTTCGCCCTGAACCTTAACCAATGCCTGCTGTGCTTGCTCAGAATTAGTGGCCCAAGTGATAAATTGGCTTAACTGAGTCAGTTGTAATTTTTGCTGCACCAACGTTTGTTTAAATTGTTCAATTTGTTGATTTTGTTGATCGACTTGTTGTTCATCAAACAACTCAACACTGCCCAGTTTGGCCTCGAGTAATTTCACATTAGTCTTGGCTTCACTAAAGTGCTGATGAACCCGCTCAGAAATAAGCCCGTAAATTTCAGTACCGGTGAGCTCTTCAAGTAATTCAGCTCGGTCATTGGCATCGGCATTCAAAAAAGCGGCAAACTGCCCTTGAGATAACATCATCGATTTAGTGAAGCGAGCAAAGTCGAGCCCGGTGATCTGTTCAATGAGTTCCGTTTTGCGCTTTATTTGACTGGCAAGAATTTTACCGTCACTCAGTTGTGCCAGTTCCACTTGAGCATCTTGCAAGTTACCGTCGGCTTTGTCGCGCGAGCGACGTTGGCTCCAAAAGGCGCGGTAAGCAATGCCTTTCACTTCAAATTCGACTTCGGCTAAACACTCTGCGGTGCCGCGAGTCATTAACTCGTTAGTGGTTTTAGAGATATTATTTAACCGCGGCGTTCGGTGGTAGAGCGCTAAGCAAATGGCATCGAGTATGGTGGTTTTACCTGACCCCGTTGGGCCTGTGATGGCAAATAGTCCGTTTTCAGCAAAAGGCGATTGGGTAAAGTCGATTTTCCACTCGTTTTTAAGCGAGTTAATATTTTTAAAACGAAGGCTTAAAATTTTCATGACTGTTCACCGTCTGTAGCACTTTTTGTTGCAACCTCTGTTTTACCATGATGGGTCATCGTTTCTTGCAGAACATGGCTCGCGGCGGTTTCTTGGGTGTTTCGCTCTGACTCCACCTCGGCAACTATTTGGCTAAAGCGCTGCTTAATTCGGCCTAATTGTGCCTGTTGGGGATCGCTGTCAAATTGCTCTTGGGCTAAACGGCGCGCAAACACTTCCTCGACACTCAACTCGGATAAGGTTTCATTATCAAGCTTTTTAATGTGTTGCTGTCGTTGACTACGGGCACGCTTTAACTGCAATACCTCAACCGCCTTGTCTTGAGTCATGTCAGCAATACGAGACTGTAGATCAGACAAATAGTCTTGCTGCGATACTTCAATGCTTAACCAAGTGGTTTTTGTCGCGGCTGTTTGAGAAGAAAATGCATTTATCTGCTGCTCAATGCTATCTAAATCACCTTTTAGCACCTGCATGGGCTGAAAAATAGGCACCATTAATGGCGTGACGAGGGATAATTGAGCATCAGTAAATTCAACCAAAAACACCGATTTATTACTGGTGTTATTGGTCGATAGTTCATCAAAACTTAATGCTATCGGTGAGCCGCTGTAACGAATATGCGCAGATTTCGCCACCACTTGTGGGCGATGAATATGGCCTAATGCAATGTAGTCTGCCGCGGGGAAAAGCGCCGCATTAAAGGCATCTAAACTGCCAATATAGATATCACGTACTGATTCTGAAGTGCTGGCTCCTACCGTGGTTAAATGACCTGTCGCCACAATGGGTACCGGCGTGGTAAATGTGCTATTGAGCTGCTTAGCTTGCTCAAAACAACGCTGATATAACGCACTAATGGCATCACCCAGTTTGCGTTGCTTATCCATTGAAGACTCACCAGATTCACTTAACACTACATCACGTGGGCGTAAAAAAGGTAACCCACATAAAATAGCCCCAATTTCACCTTGGCGGGTTTTAAGTGCAAATACATGCTCTTCAAAATGTTCTAATGCACCAGGGATCACGATAGTATTAAGGCAAGCCAGTAGATGTTTAGATTCATTCAAGGTCGAAACAGAATCGTGATTACCGCCCAGTAAAATCAGCTGGCAACCCGTTTGTTGAATTTGAACAATAAATTGATTGTACAGTGCTCTGGCATAACTTGGCGGAGTGCCAGTATCGAAAATATCGCCAGCAACAATAATGGCATCAACTTGATGGAGGCTTATTTGCTCAAGTAACCATGTCATAAAGGCTTGGTGCTCAGCTGCGCGGCTTTTGCCATAAAAATATTGGCCAAGATGCCAATCTGATGTGTGAATGATGCGCATAACATCCCTTTAAATATAAACAAACATGAACGTCAAATAATGATGGCGTGAATAAGCCCAAATTATCGATACTATGATCACATGTATTGCGATCACATATATTCGATCACATATATTCGATCACATATATTGCGACCACAATAATTTTCCGCTCATACCTAATGACATAACCACCACCAAAGGTTTAATAATTTTAACCCCTTTAGTGACCACTAAACGTGAGCCTAACGTTGCGCCAACCGCTTGGCCAACGAGCATAATTAATCCCAGCACGACCGCCACTTGCCCCCCGATAAGAAAGAAAATTAGCGAGGCGATGTTAGTCGCAAAGTTTAATAATTTAGCATGAGCAGTCGCTTTGGCTAAACCAAACCCGGCCAATGAGACAAACGCTAACGCAAAGAAACTCCCAGTACCGGGACCGAAAAAACCATCATAAAACCCAACGACTAATGCCGCAGTGAAGGCAAAAACACTCGGAGTAAGAATTTGCTGGCGATCTTGCTCGCTAATTTTTTTAGAGAATAAAAAATAACAGCCAATCGCTAAAATCAAAAATGGTAACACCACTTCCAGTAGTTTTGCATCGATCATTTGTACTAATATTGTGCCGATAGAGGCACCGATAAATGCGCATAACAATGACAGTTTTATGCTAGGCAAATCAACCATTCCTTTGCGCACAAAATATAAACTCGCAAAAAAGCTACCACCACATGCTTGCAGTTTATTGGTACCCAATGCGGCCGCAGGCGGCAATCCCGCCCACATTAATGCCGGTATAGTCAGTAACCCTCCGCCACCGGCAATCGCGTCAATAAAACCCGCAACCAAAGCAACAAAAAATAAAATAACCGCGAGCTGGAGCGTGAGTTCAAACATTACGTTTCTCGTTATTAGCAACAAGGGTGAAGTCGGTAAGACATAAGACGAGGCGTTATTAGACAATCTTTATCGTCAAAATACAAAGCGTTCCGAGATATTTATTCGATTTTACTTAACTAATAGCGACTCTGGAAAATAAATGATTATTAAATAGCTCAATGTTTGACTATTCACCTTGCATTGATAGTCGTTGATGCAACACAAGCACTTTGCGGTTCACTTATGCATTGGTATAGTAGCCAACCTAATGTAAATTTGGCTGAAGGTTTTATTATGATTGTTATTACGGGCGCGAGCAGCGGCTTAGGCGCTGCACTGACTCAACAATATGCAGCAGAAGATCATACCCTGTTGATCACTGGTCGCAGTGAGCAAAAATTAGCGGATATAATGGCCAGCTTGACTCCTCTTGAGCAAGCTAAGGTGCAGACTCACGCAGCAGACTTATGTGTGGCAGAAGAGGTCAGTGATTTATTTTCGCGTTTATCAACGCCACCAAGCAGCGTGATCCATTGTGCTGGTAGTGGTTATTTTGGCCCAATTGAACAGCAAACGCCGCAAGCTATTAATCAGTTGATCAACAACAACCTAACTTCAAGCATTCTGGTATTACGAGAGTTGGTAAGTCGTTATCGCGATCACAAGGTCACGGTTATAGTGGTGATGTCGACCGCAGCGCAAGCAGGTAAAGCCAATGAGTCGACTTATTGTGCCGTAAAATGGGCAGTAAAGGGATTAGTTGAATCGTTGCGATTAGAATTAAAAGATAGCCCGATGAAATTAATTGCGGTATATCCAGGAGGAATGGCAACAGACTTTTGGCAAACCAGTGGCAAAGACATTAATACCTCAAGCTTTATGACCGCAACAGAAGCCGCCGCCATGCTCAAACAAGCCTTAATAGCGACTGAACATGGTTATGTCTCTGACATCACCATTAACCGAGGTTAATATTCCGTTAATTAGTTAACCTAAAGTAGAACGAACGGTTTATTATCCCAAGTTAACTGCTAGTGATGTTCTTGAGTTTGGGTTTATTTGGGTAAAAATGGTTTGGTTGACCAATACCAGCAATATATCCACCCTGCGGGCGCAAAAATAACGTTTAACACTATGGCGTAAAAACCAACTAACGGTAAATTAGGGGTTTTACCTTTGGCAAACTTTAAGGTAAAGAACACCACAACCAAGGTTAAAACGAAAATAATTTGACCAATCAATGTGGCATTTAAATTCATGATGTTACCCTTTTAACCATCAAGCGCGTTATGCTGAAATAGCAACGACGTTGCTGATGATACCTCATCTTAGATTATTGATAAGGCTACTACAATGTGTAAAAAAGTCGTCGTAATACTGCTGTCGATAAGCCTTGTTCTGGGCTTGTCAGCTTGCGCTGAATTAAAACACACTGGCAAAGAAATTGGTCACACCACCAAAAAAGTGACCACTGCAATCGGTCACGGGACCCGCGATACCGTCAAGGCCATTGGTCACGGAACCAAAGAAGTCATTAATGACATAAAAGAAGATGACTAAACTCTGTCGCTTTATATCATCAAAAAGCCGTTAATGCTGGGCATTAACGGCTTTTTGATTTATTGAATGATTCATTCAATAAATCAATCTTTAGTGATGGCGATGTTAGTGCTTGCAATGCTCGCTGTGCACATGGTCATCATCAGCAAATTCACTATCGCTAGCTTGGTTTTGCATTACGCCCCAACCATCAGAAATACCGTCAAACTCTTGCGCAAAGCTATTTAACTCAGTTTCTTTGGCAACAAGTGCTGCGTAATCAGGTACCATTTGCAGGCAAACAATCACTTCCCACTTAGTGCTTTCTTCATCAAAGTTAACCTCAAGCTCACCTTGCATGTCGGTTTGACTTAATGCTTCTAACGCCGATTCGGCATCACGTTGGTCATCAAACACTAAGAAGAAATCTACTTCTATTGATTGAGTAAGGTCAATACCGGCATCAGCCATTGCAGCCAACATTTGGCCATTATCATCGTCTGGGAATTGCATTTATCAATCCTTAGTCTGCAGGAACAATTTCAATTGTCGCGTCATTGAACGAAATTATATCGCCAACAACACACTTTTTACGTTTACGAGTATCAACGTCACCATTGACGGTAACTTGACCTTCAGTAATGACATGCTTTGCTTCGCCACCGCCGTTCACTAAACCGAGTACCTTTAGTACTTTGTACAGTTCTACGAATTCATCACCTTGAAGTAATGCAAACGCTTGAGTTTGAGTCGTCACAATAATCGCCTTTTAATCAAATATGCTGGCTATTATAGCCTATGCCAGTTTAGCAAGCATCAAGCATTTTGAATGGGCTACTAAACGCATATTGAAACCCTAATTGATGACTGATTAATTGACCGTCGATAATTTTGCTTGGCTGTTGCTGCTGATTAAACTGCGGGGAAATTAATCCAAGATGCTCGGCGGCGGCAGCATAAAACGCTCCACGAGTAGGATGTTCATTTGCTGCGAGATTATAAATCGGTAACGTATCCGTACGTGAAAGGATCAAGCTAACGGCTGCAATACAGTCATCTAAATGCACTAGGTTAACCGCTACATTAGCGCCGCTAACATCGGTTTTACCCGCAAAAAAACGTCCAGGATGACGCTTAGGTCCAACTAAGCCTGAAAATCGCACAACACAGCTATTTGCCATTGCTGAAAATATGGCTTCAGCTTGCAATAAGGTGTCACTGGTATCATTAAATGCGCCAGCATCTTGTTCGGTTACCGTTTGATTTAGCGACGGATAGACCCCAGTGGAACTGATAAAAATAACTTTTTGATATTGGCGTTCACCCATCAAATTTTTCAACTGGGTTAAATAGCCAAGATAGTCAGTTTCACCTCGTCGCAGTCCTGGCGGTAAGTTAATCACAATGGCGTCAGCATCGAATAAAGTCGCCTTTTTTACCTGGGTAGTCACATTCGCCAAATCTAATTGATAAGCCTCAATACCAGCTTGCTGTAATTGAGCTAAATCATCAGGATGACGTTTTGACGCTTTAACCTGAAAACCTTGTTTCATTAATTGTGTGGCGAGCGGAAAACCAAACCAACCGCATCCGATAAGGGTAATTGTGTTCATGTATTCTCAATATTACTTCGTTAAGTCTTAATGATTGAAGTTATTGAAGTAAAAGCTGATTGGACTATTAACTTGCAATGTTTTCATTGCCCCATCAGATAAGTCATCTAACTTTACAACTTCTTTCACTTGGACATCTTCATTAATTAAAAATCGAAAGCTAGGCTCTGCACCGCTGACATTACAAGACCACACATGTGGCTGCTTGACATCGGCGGTAGTCATCATCACCTTGGCGATGCTGTCGTCAGTTAAGCGCACTATAGTGCCAGGTGGATAGATACCTAAAATTTTGACTAACACCGAAATCAAATTATCACTGTGTTTACTACTGTGAGTTTTAAATAAAATACCCAGTGCAATTTGCGGAGTCTGGTATTGGTGTAATAAGGTTTCATAGTCATTGGCTAATGACACTATTTGGGTGGTGAGTAAAATGTTGGCTTCAGTCAAATGATGAGGATAACCACTGCCATCAATAAACTCGTGATGATGCAACACAATGTCTAACATAGCGTCAGGAAATAACCCCGTCCGCTTAAGCATCTCATGGCCAAAATTAGGGTGCATTTTTAAAAAATTACTTTCATGATCGCTTAACTCACCACGCTTACGCCTGATAACATCAGGCACTTTGAGTTTACCGATATCGTGAAACAAGCTGCCTAATGCAACGTCACGGACATCTTTTTTAGGCAGTGATAATGTGTGGCCAATCATCATAGAAATAACCGCGACTGAAATACCATGTTGAGTCACACTCACATCCGTCTCACCACTGCTCACTAAGGTTAAGTGAGGGGTTTCGCTTTCATACAAATGTTCAACTAAATCTTCGACTAACGTAGCAGTTTCACGATAAGCGCCTTCGGGATCACTCACTATTTTACCAAATCCCGTTCTGATATCATTAACTGATTTCAAAAATCGCTGTTGACTGACTCGGATACTTTTTTTAGCCAATGGTCGATAATCAATGTCTTGATTAACGACTTCTTCGGGCTGTTCAATTTCAACAGGAACATCAATTTTAGGCAGTAAGTCATGCCCATCAACCACGTACACAAATGACACATCGAGACCTTTGATCATCTCGATTTGAATTTGTTGTTCAATCTTAACTTTACTGCGAAAAAAAGGATGGCTTGTCCATGACAAAGGCAGCTTAACGGTTAACCCGATAACCATTTGCGATACAGGTATTTGTGTTAATTCGACTTTAGCCAAAGTATTGATCCTTTTCACATTCGCCACGTTATAGCTAAGATGATAATGTCATTCTTACACTAACATTTTCAGTAATAGAGTTATGTGTATCAAGGCCTTACATCTTTACCTTTTGGATCACAGTTAATATAGAGCATTTATACCAAGCCGTACATTGTTTAGTATGTTACTTGATCTCGTCATCAGATGAGGTTTCAACTTTTACTGCGGTATCATCTGCTGTCCAGTCGGCAAAGTAGTAATATAGCCTCTTTGATTTAAACACATAAATGACTGACCAAAATAGAAAAAGTGCAT
Source organism: Shewanella sp. Actino-trap-3 (assembly GCF_002836275.1). Lineage (NCBI taxonomy): Bacteria > Pseudomonadati > Pseudomonadota > Gammaproteobacteria > Alteromonadales > Shewanellaceae > Shewanella > Shewanella sp. Actino-trap-3. The sequence goes on from NZ_PJCE01000001.1 coordinate 1,544,637, forward strand.
CAATCGAATAGCTAATTTTAAACAAATAGTCATCGTGCACCATCCGCTGAAATAAAAATAGTCCATCAACAATGAGTAATCCCCATAACAACCAACCACTATATCGAAATAAAGGCATTAATATCGGCCAACTGCGTTTACGCTCGGCAATAATAAGTCCATAAATCAACACCGCACCGACACCGGTAATTAAGGCCAATATAAAATCGCTTTTTTCAGGATAAAACAACCGAACTAAACCTGATCGATCATTAAACTGGGTCAAGGATGCAATAAAAATACACCAGCCACGGGCTAAAAAAACCAGGATCAAATATAAAAACAAGGGTGGTTTTATGTGGCCGCGATCGTCAAGCCAAGTAATATTACTAAAATTCACAATAAACTCTTATCGGCGGCCACAAGTATAAATTAAGCATCAATATCATCAGCATTAGTTGGATGCATTCAGTAAATCCAGCAAACCTTGTTCATCTATCACAGTAACACCCAACGCCTCTGCTTTTGCGAGCTTAGAGCCAGCAGCCTCACCCGCGACAACACAATCGGTATTTTTAGATACACTGCCGGCTACTTTTGCCCCTAATGCCTGTAAGCGTGCTTTGGCGTCATTGCGATTAAGTTGCGTCAATGTACCGGTTAACACCCAAGTTTGACCTTTTAGGCTCAATTGCGACTCATCAGCTTTTTCTATTACAGGCCAAGTAATTCCGGCGTTAAGCAGCTGCTCAATCACTTCAATGTTATGGGACTGAGCAAAAAATTGACGGATGTGTTTCGCCACAATTTCACCCACATCTGCCACTTCAAGTAATTGCTCGACACTGGCACTGCAGATCAGCTCAAAATCGGCAAAGTGTTGTGCTAAGTTGGCAGCAGTAGCCTCGCCAACTTCACGAATGCCTAAACTATATAAAAAACGCGCCAACGTGGTCGTTTTAGCCTCTTTAATAGCAGCGACAATATTAGTCGCTGACTTCATTGCCATGCGATCTAACATAGTGACAGTCGAAGGCGTTAGCTTAAATAAGTCTGCAGGGGTTTTAACCAATTCTTTATCGATCAGTTGTTCGACAATTTTGTCACCCATGCCGTCAATATTTAATGCTTTGCGGGAGGCAAAATGTTTAATGGCCTCTTTACGCTGAGCTTCACAAAATAATCCTCCACTGCAACGCGCTGTGGCTTCGCCCTCTAAACGCTCAACAGTACTTTGGCAAACAGGGCAGTGATCGGGAAAGATTATATCTTGAGCCTCATCGAGACGTTTTTCTGGAACAATCGCGACAATTTGCGGGATCACATCACCGGCGCGACGAATAATCACAGTGTCGCCAATCTTAACGCCTAAACGGGCAATTTCATCAGCATTGTGCAAGGTGGCATTAGACACAGTTACGCCACCGACAAATACAGGTTTGAGACGGGCAACCGGAGTGACAGCGCCCGTTCTACCTACCTGAAAATCAACCGACTCTAACAGGGTCATTTCTTCTTGTGCTGGGAATTTGTATGCGATGGCCCATCGAGGTGCTTTGGCTACAAAGCCCAGAGTCAGCTGCTTAGCAATGTCATTGACCTTAATCACCACACCATCAATTTCATAGGCAAGCGCACTGCGCCTGGCCATAATATCAGCATAATACGCGTATACTTTATCGACTGAATCTGCCACTTTTACTTCACTGCTGACCGGGACGCCCCATTGTTTTAATTGAGACAACTGGCCAAAATGGCTTGTTTGCATCGGTTGTGATTCACCTTCCACCACGCCTAATGCATAAGCATAAAATCCTAATGCGCGTGCAGCGGTAATTTTACTGTCTAATTGGCGTAAACTGCCTGCCGCGGCGTTACGCGGATTAACAAATACTTTGTCGCCTTTACCGATTTGACGCTGGTTTAACGCCTCAAATGCCGCTTTGGGCATAAACACTTCACCACGAACTTCAACTAAATCCGGAAATCCTTCACCACGTAATTTAAGTGGGATTGATCTAATTGTGCGCACATTTTCAGTAATATCTTCACCCACACTGCCATCACCTCGTGTTGCTGCGCGTTCAAGAACGCCCAAACGATAGGTAATACTCACCGCGAGACCATCGAGTTTAGGTTCGCAAACATACTCAGTGCTATCGACTTTATCGATAATGCGCTTGTTAAATGCCGCAAAATCAACTTGCTCAAACGCATTGTCGAGGCTTAACATCGGTTTAAGGTGGGTAATTTGGGAAAATTTTTGTAAGGCCATCCCACCGACTCGTTGGGTCGGTGAATCAATGGCTTTACATTGCGGATAGTCACGCTCTAACTCAGTTAAGCGTTTAATTAATCTATCGTATTCAGCATCGGGTATCGACGGAGCATCATCAACGTAATAGCGAATATTATGTTGATTAATAGTGTGAGTCAGTTGATCCATTTCAGTTTGAATAGCGTGCATTGTGGTATCCGTCATACGAGTTGTAACCGTGATATTCTTGATAAAGAGTAAAGGCATAAAACAATTAAGGCCGCTGCTGCGGCCTTAATAAAAACATCTACCTACGCCGCATTCAGTCGTCGTAGATAGTCTTTTTTGGTCTCATCTGACCAAGGTTGACGTTGTCCGTCTAATAATTGGGCACCGAGATCATCGGCAATTTGATAGGCCGAGTTCAGCATTATGGTAAAGTTCATTAACGGATCGCCATAACAAGGTAATGTCATAAATAACACCACGCCTTGAGTGACAAACTGCTCCATTTGATCTGGGTCAAAGATACCAGGTTTTAACATGTTAGCGAGTGAAAACAGCACCTTGCCCGTGCCTGCATTGTCAATGTGGCGATGAAAAATATCCATCTCACCGAATTTAAAATTAAGCGACAACAAGCTTGGCAGTAATTCTGCACCCTGAATTTGCTCACCTTCTTTAGCAACAATATGCAGCACTAATACATCGGTAGGCTCAGCAAGTTCATTAACAGGCGCATCCGCAGGCGGATTAATGTTAACGCTAGGGTCAACTTCAGTATCAACTTCAGCATCAACTTTAGGCACTGCAGCTTGCCCCGTTGGCTTAATCGGATCCGGTTTGGTTACAGTAGGCTTACCTGTGTAGCTTTCTAACTTGGCCGTACTGGTTGAAGGATTAAATATCTTTTTAGGGGTGTTCATTGACACGTTTGCAGTGGGTTCGGGTTGAACCTCATCGTCAACAAATAACGCTTGTTGAGTGGGGTGCGCCGCTTTAGGTTCAACATGGGCAGGCTTAGACTTTTTAGGATCAGGCTGACGCAACGAGTCACGTAGTGGAGTGTCCGATAACCTAGCCTCGCTCGGATTGGATTTTTGGCTTAACTGGGTCTTAAGTATCGGCTTAACAACGGGTTCTTCAATGTCATCTGATTTGCGCACGCGCACTTTACCAATACCATCTGCGTCAAAACCTTCAGAGTCTGTACGTTCAGCTTGGTCTTTATAAAATCCAGCCATCGGACTTTGCTTCATTGATTTAGGTTGTTGTTTACGAATCGACCAAAAACCGTGCACTAACACCGCAATAATTGCGATTGCGCCTAATACGAACAACACAAGTTGTAAATCTTTCATTAGATTCCCTGTCTTCCTAATTTATACCGCGTCAGCCATGGCGACGGCGGCTTCAATGTCCACTGCGACTATCCTTGAAACGCCAGGTTCATGCATAGTAACGCCAATAAGTTGATCAGCCATTTCCATTGTTATTTTATTATGACTGATATAAATAAATTGCACACTTTGTGACATTTCTTTCAGTAAGCGACAAAAACGTTCGACGTTGGCGTCATCCAAAGGTGCATCGACTTCATCGAGCATACAAAAAGGTGCTGGATTCAGTCTAAAAATAGCAAAGACTAATGATAATGCGGTTAACGCTTTTTCTCCACCACTTAGTAAATGTATGGTGCTATTCTTCTTACCTGGCGGCTGTGCCATGATAGTAACACCCGTTTCGAGCAGGTCATCACCGGTTAATGCCAAATAAGCCTTTCCCCCGCCAAATACCTTTGGAAATAGTAGCCCTAAGTCATGGTTTACCGTTTCGAATGTGGCCTTAAAACGGCTTCGGGTTTCTTTGTCTATCTTACGGATAGCGTCTTCTAAGATCGCTAACCCTTTATTTAAGTCGTCGTCTTGACTGTCTAAATAGGCTTTTCGTTCTCGTTGCGATTCAAATTCTTCAATGGCGGCAAGGTTGATGGCACCTAAACGTAAAATGTTTTGTTTTACTTTTTCAAGCTGTTGCGCCCAAACATCAACAGATGCATGTTCAGGGATTTCGACAATGACTTGTTGTAGCTGAATTTGCTGTTCTTGCAGCAATTGCAGCTGCGCATTCGTCTGCCCTTTTAAGCCCTCACGACGTAACTTTAACGTGCTTATCGCTTGAGTCAAGTCTTGTAACACTACAAGCTGTTGTTTTTGCATCAATACTAAACTGTCTAAGCTAGTTTGAAGCTCTGCTTGTTGGGAACGATTTTGTTGTAATTGTCGCTGCAGGGCTTGCTGTTGCTCAAGAGCTTGTGCCAGTTGTGTTGATAATTGGCTTAAATGATGTTGACCTCGTTGTTGCTGATTGTCGAGCAGCATTTGTTGTAGCTGAGATAATTGGCTTGCTAATTCTGTCTGTTTTTCATGTTGTTGCTTTAATTTCTGCTCGCTTAATGCATGTTGGGTGGCATGTTGTTGCACTTGTGTTTGCTGGTGCTTAACACGATTAGCAGCATCACCGCGAATGGCTTTGGTTTCACGTAACTGAGCTTGACTCGTTTGCCAAGCTTGCTGGGCAACGTCGTGTTGATTCATCGCCAGTAACAATGCATCTTCTTGGGTCGAGACTTGTTCTTCAAAGACCTCTACTTGCATTTTTTTATCGCATATTTGCTGTTCGAGCTTGGCGATTGATTGACTGCATTGTTGTTGTTTATCGCGTTTTTCAACCATTTGCTGAGTTAAACTGGTCACTAACGAGTGCAGTTTTGTTTGTTGGATCTGTAACTGATGACAGCTTTGTTGGCATTGACTCAGTGCCACCTGAGTTGACGTGGCGATATGGGTTAACGATGTTAACGCTTGTTGAGACGATGACAGCTGCTGTTCAAGCACGGCTGATTGCTGGCTTAAGCTTAATCGTTCTTGGCTTAGGACAATCGCCGATTGCCCAGACTGAGTAGGGTTAAGTACAAAACCATGGCCAATCAACAAGCCTTCTTGGGTGGCAATATATTGATCAGATTGCAATGTCGGCAATATCGTTTTTGCTTCACGGACACTCGACGCCCACACCACTGTTTGTAACCACGGCGCTAAATTTACCGGGGTCGTTAATGCGGGATAAACCACTTGATGTTGCTGTTCAAAACCTACTAATGGTTCTGTAACACTTAACAAGGATGTTTGGTCCAGCGCTAAAACAGGTAATTGACTTAATCCTTGTAAGACGTTGTCGACGGCTTTTTCCCAACCTGGCACCACCTCAATTACTTGCCATAATTGTTGGCCATCATCTTGGGTATGATCCGCAAGCAGCTCATCAATAAATTGCAATCGTGAATGATGATGAGTCACCGATTGCTTTAGTGTTTGATAAGTATCGCTAGCTTGAGTCACGCCCTGCTGCTGCTCGATTAATGAGAGTTCAAGCTGACTGTGTTGCAGCTGTTTATCATTGAGTTGTTGTTCAATACTGGCTAATTCTGTGGCACTGCTTTGCAACTGTTGTTGCCCATCTTGTTGGGTTAACGCCGCCAGTTCAAGCTGTGATTGTGATAAATGCTGCTGGTCTTGAAGTAAACTTTGCTGCTGGTGACTGAGGGTTGATTGGCTCAGGGCTAACTGCATTTTATTGGCGGCTAAGGTTTCGGCATACTGGGTTAACTGACGTTGCTGAGCATCAAACGTCTCTTCAATAGCAAAGACTTGCTCATCGATCTGCTCAAGCGCCTGACTCGCCTGTTCATAAGCGGGTTGATGAGTATTAACTTGCTCAACCAATCGCTGATGAACATGGTTCATATCGACAATCTTATCGTCAGCTTGTTGGATCTGCTGCTGTAATAGTTGAATTTGTTGCTGCAACTGGGTGTCTTGTTGCTGCTGATGTGCAAGCTGTTGCTCAAGTTTGCTGATGGTATTACCGGTTTGGTAATACTGTTCCACCAGTTTATGTTCGGCATCACTGAGTTCTGCCAATTGCTGTTTCAGCTCGATAACACTGGTATCTGCTTGCTGCGCGGTCTTTGCTAACGCTTCAGCCTTGAGCTCACGTTCAGCGGTTTCGGCATCGAGTCTGTCGGTTTGCAGCAACAGTTGTTGGTATCGCATAACCAATAGTTGGCTATGTAACTGGCGTTCACTATTTTTTAATTCTCGATACTGCAGAGCCGCTGTTGCTTGTTGCGATAATTTGTCTAACTGGGTACCGAGCTCAACCCGGATATCATTTAAACGTTCGAGGTTTTCACGGGTATGACGAATACGGTTTTCGGTTTCTCGGCGGCGCTCTTTATAACGTGAAATGCCCGCAGCCTCTTCAATAAACACTCTTAACTCTTGAGGTTTAGATTCGATTAAGCGTGAAATGGTACCTTGCTCGATAATGGCATAGCTACGCGGCCCAAGGCCAGTGCCCATAAATAAGTCGGTAATGTCTTTTCGACGACATTTTTGGCCATTTAAAAAATAATTTGATTCACTATCACGATTAACTTGTCGTTTAACCGAAATTTCTTGATAACTGGCATACTGGCCAGTGAGCCTTCCCTGAATGTTCTCGAACACCAGTTCGACACCCGCAACAGAAATAGGCTTACGTGCCGATGAGCCGTTAAAAATCACATCGGTCATAGAATCGCCACGTAGTTGCTTTGCCGAACTTTCACCCAGCACCCAGCGCACGGCATCAATCACATTGGATTTTCCGCAGCCATTAGGGCCGATAATTGCCGACAAGGCATTATCAAATGGGATTTTAGTTGGGTCTACAAACGACTTAAATCCAGCAAGTTTTATGTGTTTTAATTTCATGTTGCCAGTTCAGGTACGCTATAAATGGAAAAAGCAGTTCACTTTAGCAATTGAGATCCATTTTGTAACGATTTTTATCCTTTAGACACCGTTTATCACTTGTTTTATTGCGCTAGGCTGGTCAAAATCAATTATATAAGTCACAAAATAGGCAGTCTTAATGGTCAGCAATTCGAAAATCGGTAACAAGAGTGGTGTAAATTATTTTATCCAAGGGTTTCAACTAATTAAACAACCGGGATTACGCTCATTTGTTTTTATTCCACTGATGATCAATTTAGTCTTATTTGCCTCCGCGATGTATTTTGCGCTAGGACAATTAACAGAGCTATTTACATGGATGGATAGTCAACTTCCAGAATATCTAAGCTGGTTGAATTTTCTGTTGTGGCCATTAGCGGTATTAACGATGTTAGTGGTGATGTCATTTCTATTTAGCTCAGTGATGAACTGGATTGCGGCACCTTTTAATGGCTTATTGGCCGAAAAGGTAGAACAACACCTCACAGGGAAAAGCTTAAATACCGGTAACTCCGTCGATATGATTAAAGATTTACCGCGTATTTTTGGCCGAGAATGGATAAAACTTAAATACTACTTGCCACGAGCATTATTGTTTTTAGTCTTATTTTGGTTACCTATTGTCGGTCAAACCGCAGCACCCATTTTATGGTTTATATTTACAGCATGGATGATGGCGATTCAATATTGCGACTTTCCATTTGATAATCATAAAGTCAGTTTTGATGACATGAAATTTGCTCTGAGAAATACCAAGGGGTCTAGTTTTAGCTTCGGTGCTACTGTGACACTGTTTTCAATGATCCCCATTGTTAACTTTGTCGTCATGCCAGTCGCCATTTGTGGTGCAACGGCAATGTGGGTCGATAAATATCGAGAGGCCTATAAAAATAACGCTATCGCCCCAGACTAATCCATAGGGGGCGAATCTATAAAAGAATAGCCCAAAGCGTCATCGCCTAGATTGCACAGCCTAAGCCCAATGCCTAGCATCGGGCTTTTTCATTATATCCCCCGCACTGATTTAACATTCCGAGACAATTTCACGATACTTCTAATACCCGTTGGGCCTAGGTGTTAATGCCTTTTTTACGCCACTTTTACGCCATTTTTTGCGACAACTGTCTGCGATAACTGTCTGCAATAATAAGGGCAATAATAAAAATGAAAAAGAGTTGCCAACAATAATAGTGATCAACGATTTAATCCCAGCTAACGACTTACTCCAGATAAACGACCTTACACTGGCTTTAGTATTGAGCCGTTTTCCTCTTTACCGCGTTGCCAGCTTCTAACCAGCCGTTTTATTTCACATACTCACCATCGATGAAGACATTGAATTTGATGGTGACGTTAATGGATCGGTATGGCAGCAAGCCTTAAATAACCTCAATGGTGGATAATAAAGGTTATCAAACAACTCTTTGTTCAATAATCGTTATTGTCTCGACTGACCGTATGCCAACTATTGATGCGTCAATTGGCCTTGTTAGCAAAACACGGGGCAAGTTTGATATTGCAGACTTGAAATAAACTCGTTGTTAACGATTTATCTCATCTTTTATCAGACTTGAAGCTAAATACAAAAAGGCCGTTGATGCTTAAGCATCAACGGCCTTTTTGTGTTTCTCTGATTAAAAATAGCTTATTGAGAAACGACTGTCATGTTTAGCTTTAGACAAATATTCATCCGCGCGCTGTTATTCATCCGCCATTCGCGCGAGGCAATGTGCGTGCAAATGTTTCATTACCCATGATAGACACGCCACCGTTAAATGAAATAAATACAGCTCCAGCACAATTCCCCATGGGATTGTTGCCACATTGCGGTCTACATTTATTGACCTATGTGCTTGCTTTAATGGCCTCTAAACCTTTAAAGGCAATAACTATACCGTATTGATTATTCCTAACACTACCAAAACACTCGACATATCAGGTGATGTCCACATAGAATCCAAAATCCTCAACAAGCATATGCGTTAATATTTTGGTTACTGTGGTGCTATCGTCTTTAATCAACACCACAATATATTCAGCTTTATTATCTAGAACTCGAGTCAATTAACACTTCTCAAGTACAATACTACCTATAGAGTAGCCTGCACCAAATGAGCACAACAAGCCCAGATCACCCGTTTTAAAATCTTGATTGAATTTATGAAAAGCAATAACCGATCCCGCAGAAGCGGTGTTGGCATACTCGTCCAATATGATAGGCGCTTGAGTGGGTTCAACATTATCACCAAGAAGCTTCTTCACCACAAATAAATTCATGTTTATATTGGCCTGATGAAGCCATAGACGCTTAAATTCTTCAGGTTTTATTTGCTCGTCGCTAAATTGGGCATCTAAATGTTGGTAAATCATCGGCAATAATTCTTTAAATACTTTGCGGCCTTGTTGATGAAACAATTTATCAGCTGTGGTCGCATTTTCAGGATCGCAGCGATTAACAAAACCAAAATTACTGCGGATATTGCTGGAATAATCCGTTGCACAACGGGTAGACAATACGCTAAAGGCATGAGTAGATGTCGATAATTCATCGCGTTCAACCACCACCGCGGTGGCAACATCACCGAAAATAAAATGACTGTCACGATCACGGAAATTGATTTGCGGTGATGTTAGTTCAGGATTGATTACCAGTACCCGATTAGCGGTTCCGCCTCGAATTGCATCAACGGCATTCACAATCGCAAAAGTAGCAGATGAACAAGCCACTAACATATCGTAAGCAAACCCTTTGGTGCCCATGGCTTGCTGGATCTCAATCGCAATAGCGGGATAGGCTCGCTGAGTATAAGCACAGGCAACAATCACTAAGTCGATGTCTTCAGCCGTTAAGTTTGCTTGTTGTAATGCTTGTTTCGCGGCTTCAATGCCCATTTCTGCTTGCATAGACAAGGATTCAGAAGGCTTATCAGCAATTAACGGCATCATGATGTTGGTATCGAGAATACCTTCTTTTACCATAACATAACGGCTTTTGATCCCAGAGGCCTTTTCGATAAACTGACTTGAAGAATACGCCAAGGCTAGCACTTTTCCAGCCTCAATATCTGCGGCATGCTGTTGATTAAACTGGTCAACATAACTGTTGTAACTGTTAACTAATTCGTCGTTAGATACACTGTAAGGTGGTGTATATAAACCACTTCCTGAAATCACAACTTTATTCATTTTACTCTACCATTTTTAGTGAATGAGTTAGCGAAAGCTCATCTGCGCCAGACACATCGACATCAATAAATCGAACTGTTTTATTGAAGGTTTGACTAACACTTATCAATATCATGACTCGTCAATTGGGTGGCACGACATAGAAACATTTTGCTGATTAACGCCATTCTAGTATTTTATAATTTATTCTTGGCATACTAAATTAAATTTTTCTAATGGTCAGACCATTAAAGGAGGCTAATTCGACTCAAAAGGCTATTAACGCGGCGCAAACAGGATATTTAGAATAAATATGCTACCATTAATAACTAAAAAGAATAAGGCAGAACAAACTTTCACTTCTAAATCCTGCTGAGCAGATTATGATTAGATAATGCAAACATAGGAGCAAATAATCCATGAGCAAAATTTTCGAAGATAATTCATATACTGTGGGCAACACACCGCTGGTTCGTTTAAATCGCGTCAGCAATGGCAGGGTGTTAGCCAAAGTAGAAGCTCGTAATCCAAGCTTCAGCGTTAAATGCCGTATTGGCGCTAACATGATTTGGGATGCAGAAAAAAAAGGTCTATTAACCAAAGATATTGAGTTAGTTGAACCTACATCGGGTAACACAGGTATTGCACTTGCTTATGTTGCTGCTGCACGTGGTTACAAATTAACCTTAACCATGCCAAATACCATGAGCTTAGAACGTCGTAAACTGCTTAAAGCATTAGGTGCAAACTTAATCTTGACTGATGGCGCCAAAGGTATGAAAGGTGCCATTAATAAGGCTGAAGAAATTCGCCAATCGGCACCTGAAAAATACTTGGTTCTTGGTCAATTTGATAATCCTGCTAACCCTGAAATCCACGAAAAAACCACCGGTCCAGAAATCTGGAATGATACCGATGGTGAAGTGGATGTATTTGTCGCCGGTGTCGGTACTGGTGGAACATTAACCGGTGTAAGCCGTTATTTAAAAGCACAAGGCAAGACTATAACGTCTGTGGCGGTTGAACCGGTTGACTCACCTGTAATTGCTCAAGCATTAGCAGGACAACCTATCCAGCCTGGTCCTCATAAAATCCAAGGTATTGGTGCAGGCTTTATTCCAGGCAACTTAGACCTATCCATTATTGACCGCGTTGAAGCCGTCACTAATGATGAGTCAATTGAGATGGCTCGTCGGTTAATGAAAGAAGAAGGGATCTTAGTCGGTATCTCTTCTGGTGCCGCTGTTGTTGCCGCGAACCGTATTGCTGCATTACCCGAGTTTGCAGACAAAACTATTGTGGTTATATTGCCTTCTGCTGCAGAACGTTATTTATCGACTGTATTATTTGCTGGTGAATTTAACGACAGTGAAAACGTGCAGTAATGTCAGTTGTTTGAATAATCGTTGCTTAACGGATCAATCTAATAACAATGATTATTAATTCTTTACATTATTAGTATTTAGTCGATGCCAGCATATTGCTGGCATTTTTATTACAGCAATTCACGTTATAAACCGAGTGTGTTGCGAAAAGTGGAATAAATCAAACGATTTATTCCGTTAAGTCAAGAGTCACCGGGTTATATAAAAAATCACAAAAAACATATAAATATTCACACTGTAAAGAGAAATTCACGGCCAATAAAATTAAAACTTATTGTTTGTAACATTATGTTTATATTCTCCAATTACACATAAATAGATTTTAAATAGGTTAAAACGGTGATTTACTTCAAAAAAAATCATAGATTAAATTTTTTCATCTAAAAATTAAAAATAATTTACAAACAAATTATTAACAATTTTATTTTTACCTACTTAAATACAAATCAAAAAACCTACAATCCTAAAACAAAGTCGCACCAATAATGAGCACGCCATTAACAACTTGGAAGATTACCTTTTAATTTCACACACATGTTGCCGATTGTTATTCTTATTGTTAATAATGTGACTATTGATTGTAACCACCAACTCGATACTCACTCGGCTAAACCAATATTGTTTTTTTATTTAGGTATGGTTATATCAATAGTGGTGTAACTTTGTTTCATTTTTATATTAAAAATGATCTGAATGATTACCTCATAATAAAAACATTTCTGGGAGTGATAAAATGCAAGTTAATTCACATTTAGCCAAAGCAATTCGCTTTGCGCTAATCAGTGGCGTTGCTGTTTCAGCAGCGACCACATTCAATACCTATGCTGAAGACGTTGCTAATACAGCGTCGCCTGTAGAAAGGATTTCAGTAACCGGTTCACGTATTATTCGCGAAGGCGCTGTTGCACCAACACCGGTAACCGTCATTACCGGCGACGAATTATTATCAACGGGTGTGACCAATATTGGCGAAGCCTTAAACCAGTTACCTGCGCTAGGTAATACTTATTCGCTCGCCAATTCTGGCCGCTTTATCGGTACTTCTGGGCTTAACTTGCTCGATTTAAGGAGCATGGGTACCGCCAGAACACTTGTGCTGGTGAACGGTAAACGTCATGTATCAAGTTCTGCGGGTACTTCATCTGTCGACATCAATACCATCCCAAGTGTATGGATCGATAAAGTTGAAGTGATTACCGGTGGTGCATCAGCCATTTATGGTGCCGATGCGGTAACGGGTGTGGTTAACTTTATTTTAAAGAAAAATGTTAATGGCTTAGACGTATCCGCCACCAAAGGTTGGGCGGATGATAGTGGCCATAACAAAGATCGTTTTTCATTATCTTATGGTACTAATTTTGCCCAAAACGATGGTAATGTTGCCTTTGCCGTTGAATACAGTGCCCAAGAGCAATTGAGAGCGTTTGACCGTGATCAGACGTCGACTGCTTTTACGAGCCTAGCAAATTCAGATCGTATTACCGATAACAATGACCCTAGCGATCCAGACAAGATCTGGACACCTAATGCGGGACATTACACCATTAGTAATGCGGGTAACGTTAATTTAGATGGTTGGAAAAGCTTTAATCCAGATGGTTCTCTAACAAATGTTTATTCAGGTCAAAATGTTGATGGCATTCGTTGTGCTGATTGTGATTTCACCAATTTAAACCAATTTGTTGAATTACAGCCAGAATTTGAACGTTATAACATTAACTTTAAAACTAACTATCAGTTAAATGATAACCATAACGTCTATTTTGAAGCTAAATACGTTAACAGCCAATCCACCGATGAAGGTCAACCTGCATTCTTCTTCGGTAACCCAGTTAACGATGTCCAAATTGATAATGCTTTTATCAATCCGGAACTGGTTGCGTTAATGAAAGCAAACAAAGATAGCGATGGTAATGCTGCCCCATTAGACTCGATTAATGTTCGCCGCTTTATGACTGATTTAGGTGTGCGTATTGAAGATGACACCCGTGAAACTCAACGCTATGTATTCGGCCTTGAAGGCTTAGTCTTTGATGATTGGGATTACGATGTTTATGCCATTTATGGTCAAACCGATCTAGAACGAGTTAATAAAAACAACCTAGTCTATGACAACTACAGCAACGCCCTTGATTCCGTGCTCGAAAACGGTGTTGCGGTATGTCGAGATCAAACGGCTAGAGATGAAGGCTGTGTCCCAGTCAACATCTTTGGTTTTGGCGCGCCAAGTCAAGATGCTATCGATTATATTAATACCACGTCAACAGGTACATCGATTATTAAGCAAACCGTATTAGGTGGGACATTAACAAACTCATACTTATTTGAACTACCAGCGGGTTATGTTGGTTTATCTACCGGTGTTGAATACCGTAAAGAAGAAAGTGAAGTCTTTGAACCTGACAATGCCGAAGGTACTTTCTTTAATGCATTAGGCGAAGATAAAGGTGATTTTGATGTCAACGAAATCTTTGCTGAAGTCACGCTTCCTTTGCTCGCCGATTTACCTATGGTTCGCCAGTTAGACCTAGATCTTGCAGTGCGCTATGCTGATTACAGCACCATTGGTAATGCGACAACGTGGAAAACAGGTTTAAGCTGGGAAGTCGATGATCAACTCAGACTTCGTACCACATACTCAGAAGCCATTCGCGCCCCCAACATCAGTGAGCTTTATGGCTCAGCAAGCCAAAATTTCTTCAACGTGAATGATTCTTGCCGTGCTAAAAACTTAAATGACCTAGCCGATCCAACCCTACGCCAAGCCAATTGTACAGCATTGGGGATCCCAGCTGGTTTTGATGCTGACTACGACGATAAAACCCTTGAAGGGTTAAGTGGTGGTAACCGCGAGCTAAAGGCCGAAGAGTCAAAAAGTTATACTTTAGGGGTTGTTTATCAACCTGATTATATCGATGGGTTATCAATCACCACTGATTATTGGAATATCGAGATCGAAAACGCCATCAGCGCCGTTGGTGCTCAGGATATTATCGATCGATGCGTTGATTCGCCATCAGGTGTGGATAACGAATACTGTAGTTTGATTACTCGTGACGCAACCAGTCACGAAATTACTCAAATTAGACAGTTCTCGTTAAATATTGCCTCGCTTGAAGCGGCTGGTATCGACTTTGATATTGGCTATATCTTTGAAGCCTTTAATGGTGATGTTCGCACGAACCTGATTGCGACTCGTCTCCTAAAACGTAAAGATTTCTCATTCCAAGATGAGCCTGATACATTTGAGGAACTTGCAGGCACGGCAGGCTATGCTGAATGGCAAGCAAACTGGAGTCTAGGTTACTCAATTAATAGCTGGGATGTTAACTGGAGAACGCGCTATGTTGAAGGTGTGAGCCTTTATACCGATAAAGAATTAGCATTAAACGCCAATCCTAACAGCAACATGGAATTTAGCGATTACTTTATCAGTGATGTCGCAGTTACCTATAACTTTGACTCGGGTATCAAGTTGAAATTTGGTATCGACAACCTGTTTAACCGTGACTTACCTTACGGCAGCACAGGTACAGATACTACCAGCTCAGCTTACGATAACGTCGGCCGTTTCTTCCATACGACCGCGACCTATAAGTTCTAAGCGGTAGGTTTATTGGTTGGTTAAAAACGGCATCTTAAGATGCCGTTTTTTTATCTACTCATTATCTCAATAGTATGCGCAAAAAAGAAACCGCAAAGTGGCCAACACACCTGGCCTCAGTATTGGCATTGATAACGGCTGAAATAGTGACTGAAAAAATAACGACTAACAATCATTAGTCGCACAATTGATATTAGCGATTCAAAATTATCCGCTCAATTTACGATGATAATTATTTATACCCAAGTTATCTCCACTCTGGATAATACACTGTCATCAAGCAATCCTTTGTCTTGCTAAGCTCCTTGTATTGACTTGCCATAGTGCCACTATTAACACGGCTATTAACACGGCTATTAACACGGCTATTAACACGTTAATACGCCTTGTTAACAAAACAAATGCTACTCTTTTACCTCTTTATTCCATCCCTTAATCCGAGCTGAGGTTACATAATTTAATTAACACCTAATATTGTTAATAATCCTAAGCACAATGAGTTTTTTTTCGACCAATAACACAGTATTCTTGTATCAAGCCCACAAATTATGAAGCATTACCTATACCTGCAATCAAAAATAGCAGATCATACTCATATTGTTTTATATATTGTTTTTCCACAGATAAGGTATTTCATGCATTATACGCTTAAGCAAATAGCCGTTTTCGATGCCGTCGCAAGTTTAGAGAGTGTCAGCGCTGCGGCCAAAAAACTGTCAATGAGCCAATCAGCGGTTAGCATGTCGTTAAGCCAGCTCGAACACTTATTAGACCGGCCATTATTTATTCGCCAAGGTAATCGACTTATTTTGAGTCATTGGGGCCGATGGTTACGCCCTAAAGCTCAAAAACTACTGCAAGATGCCCATCGAATTGAATCTGGACTTCATGAACAGCACATCATCAGCGGTACAGTAAAATTATGCTCTAGCCAAACGGCCGCGGAGCATTTACTCCCTGCTCTTATTAGTAAAATTGATAATGATTTTCCCGAACTTAGAATCGAAATTGCAGTCGAAAATAGCGATAAAGTGGCTCAAGAGGTCCTCGACTATCAATTTGATTTAGGCGTGATTGAAGGCCGCAATGACGATAGTCGATTACATCAAGAACCTTGGATTGATGATCACCTTGTGGTTATCGCCTCACCGAATCATCCGTTCGCGCAAAACGAACGCACTAGTATTGCCCAATTAGAACAAGCCAAATGGGTGCTAAGAGAGCCAGGGGCTGGCACGCGACGTATTTTTGATGCGGCAATACACGGCTTAATCGTTAAATTAAATGTCTGGAAAGAATACGAGCATGTCGGGCTATTAAAGGCTTTAGTCAAGAATGGGGTTTATTTAAGCTGCTTACCCTATTTAGATGTAGAAAAAGACGTGGCCAAAGGAGAATTAGTCATGCTGACCACGCCAGAGTTAAACTTAAACCGCCATTTATCGTTTATTTGGCGTCAAGATACCGGTGACAACCCACTACGAGATTGTCTCATTGCAGAAGCAAGGCGTGTCTCTCACAGTTAACGACCCATCGATACATCTACGTGTCGATCAATGGACTTAAGTAATCGAGTTGTTAACCGCTAGATTGCTTTTTTTCTCAGTTGCCAAATCAAACTTCGACACCGCAAAGCTGTTCATTTTACTCGATAATTTATGCTGATATTGGGTTGTTAGCCTAACGATTCCCCAACCGCTATTAAATCATTTTCACCTGTTATTGCTAGGGACTGAGCCGCAGCGGATTGAGCTGCCGATAGACCTCTGCATGACTCAAAGCCGCACTTATTACCAGCAAATGAACGCTCTGATAAATCAAGCTTATGCTTGTGTTTACAAACACAGTAAATACCGCTATTTAGTGTGACTGGGTAATATTTGTGATCATCCCCATTACGTTATCATTAACCATAGGGCCATAAAACGCCTGTATCCCTTTGACATTCAAATTATCAAACACCACGATAATCACTGGCCTTAGCTATAGTAAGATACTTGGTTGGCGATCCCAAAGCGTTCTGGGAGATTTTTACGTAAAGAGGATAAAGACGATTTATAGTTTTGTACTCGCGGTTTGAGCCCTGCTTTTTGCGGCTCAACGGGACTCAAATTTGGTTATTTTTTTTGACAACGTCTTTAGCAACTTAGGAATGTTAACCAATACACTATTTTAGCCGACAACAATATTAACGATTAATGCCGTCGCAACAACCGGAGACAGTCGCTATGTTGCCGTCTTACATTCAACTTCTTGCACCAATGAAACATGCCATTTATCGTGGCTCAATGGCACCGTTATCGTCTTAATGCCATTCTTTAGATTGCGGTGCTGGTTTATCAATACGTTACCCTCTTAGGGAATACTGATTTACCTATTCTCAATGCATATACAATCACAATGAGAATTAGAACTAGAATGGCAATATCTGCAGTTAACATAGATTGCTGTTGCAGCATGGCGCCTTTTGCACTGAAATGTTCTATATTTATAATCATGATCAAGATAGTGATGCCTGCAAATGCCTTTTTCTTTAGGCAACCTCAGGATACAGCTAACAAGGGTTAAGTGAAATTGAACCACACTGATACCCTGTATCAGTATTATTGATTTGGAATAATATTTTAAAGGCTGTCTTCCTAGAATCGATGACTATTATGCCAATTTCCCGTTCTAATTTTGCCATCGACTTGTTAACCAGCTCTCACTTCCAGCAAACAAAACAGTAACTTTCTTGAAACCTGAGTGATGCAACCTCATCGCTATGCTAAAATCGATGAGGTAAATTGGTATTACCAAAGAAAGGCCGAAATAAGGACGTCACTGTAATGCCTCGCGACAAAGGTATTGCAGCTGAACAAAGTGATAAGAGCCACTATAGGCTCGCTGGCAAGCTGCTCTCATAGACATCGCCGTCACTTCAAAGGAACACACTCAAACTTCATCATTTGATGGACTAACCTGTTCTTTTCGGAGAATGAGAAATTATGTCAGAAACTGTCAGCAATTCAGAAAAAAAAGCTCAAGAAGCTAGCTATAGCGAGCTTCATCGCCCCGCGAGCGAATTTGAAAGTCGCGATGCCTATTTAGAAAACGAACTCAAAATAATGAAGCCAAGACGCTGGAGACTCAATCTTCCTGGGCGTGATTTTCGCTTTGAATGGGAAGACTTAGTCCCAGCCATCGCAGGAACAATTGGGATTACTGTGATGTATTCAGCAGTAATGGCTGCTTGGGCTGCAGGCCTAAGTGATAAATGGGACCACGTGAGTCTTGGGGCAGAATTTGCTATCCAAATAGTCCGTGTAGAAATGCTAATACCAGCACTACTATTTTGTATCATTAGCTCTGGTTTTATTAATCCAAGAGCCAATCTCGGTGGCAACCATGGGCCGATGATCCCGTTAATTGGTACCATCGCACTCGCCGGCGCCCATCCCTTAGCATTGGCAATCCTCATTGGTATATTTGGCTTATTGTTAAGTTATTTCAAAGGTGGCTCTAAACTGGTTAACCTCACCAGTAGCGGTGTGGCTGGCGGCTTATTAGTGTTCCTAGGGTTTATGGGAGCAAAAAGTCAGATAGGCTCGTTATTTACTTGGGCAGGAGGACTTCAAGCTAAGCATGGCCTTGACTACTCACTCGGTTATGTCGCATTTGCCATATTATTAGTCAACGTGATTATCTATGCCGCATTAGCTAAATACGGTAAACGTTGGTTAGCCATTCCTTTGTGTTCTATTGCGGCTGTCGCATTGTCATTTGGTCTCGGCGCGGGCTTAGATCTGCAATTTACCACAGCTCCTGGCATTCCCAATCTCAATCCTGTTTATTGGTGGGGCTCAACTGATCAAGGTTGGCAGTTAGGTTTACCTAATATGGCGCATTTTATTGCATCATTACCGTTCGCCATTCTTGCTGTTGCCATGTGGTCGCCTGATTTCCTTGGTCATCGTATTTTCCAAGAATTAAATTACCCAAAAGGGGCTGAAAAGGTACTGATGGATGTCGATGACACCATGGCGACTTGTTCAGTCAGACAGATCGTTGGCACCGCAGTCGGAGGCGGTAACATTACCTCTTCTTGGGGAACTTACATGATCCCTGCCGCCATTGCCAAACGCCCTATTCCTGCTGGAGCAATCTTACTCGGTATCATGTGTATTGTTGTTGCTATCTTGGGTTACCCAATGGATATAACCGTATGGCGCCCTGTAATGGCGATTGCACTGCTAGTGGGTGTGTTCCTACCGTTACTTGAAGCAGGCTTACAGATGGTTAAAGACACTACGAGTAGCCAAGCTGCAGGTATCTGTATTTTTGCTTCATTTGTGGCCAATCCAGTATTAGCGTGGGCATTGACTATGCTGCTTGATAATAATGGCTTAATTGGTGATAAAGAACGTCCTAAAACCTTATCATTTGCCGACCGTATCGTCATCCCGAGTCTTGCATTTGTTATTTGTTTAGCGGCCATGTTAGCAGTAGGCATGATCGAAGGGATACCAGGGTTCTTATAATCCCGTCATGCTCAGCAATACCACAATATAAAGGCGAGATTGACAAGGGTTTCGCTTTTATATTTGCCGACAATTCTATGTTCTACTCTTAATTTTAGATAGATTTGTTAGGCAGCTAGCACTTTTAATATTTAAATATCAATTTTACCGATATGGTTAATCAGCTGTGTTATTATTAAGCATGGATAAATGGTCTTACCAATTATGTATTAGCTGAAACAATATCGATTAGCGTCATTACAAAAGTCAGGCGGAACATTTCTGACACCAATGTCGCAGAAGATGTTAACGGCTCAATCTAGCGAATGTGCCTAGACGACAGAATGTAAACACTTACGGATAACATCACCTTGTACTATTTGAGATGATGCCCGTAGAAAATCAACCAGAGGGTTAAATAAATGACAGATAAAACCGAACTATTTGCCAACGCGTGGGAAGGTTTCGTAGCTGGCGATTGGAAAACAGAAGTTAACGTACGTGACTTTATTCAACAAAATTACACACCATATGAGGGTGACGAATCATTCTTAGCTGGTGCAACTGCTGCAACATTAACTTTGTGGGACAAAGTAATGGAAGGCATCAAAATTGAGAACCAAACTCATGCTCCTGTCGATTTCGATACTGAGGTGGTCTCGACTATCACGTCTCATGATGCTGGTTATATCAATAAAGATCTAGAAACCATCGTTGGTTTACAAACAGAAAAACCGCTAAAACGTTCGATGTTGCCTAATGGCGGTATTCGCATGGTTGAAGGTTCATGTAAAGCTTATGGCCGTGAACTCAACAAAGATGTTAATTACGTTTATTCTGAATTACGTAAAACCCATAACCAAGGTGTGTTTGATGTTTATACCAAAGAAATTATGGCTTGTCGTAAATCAGGCGTATTAACCGGTTTACCTGATGCTTATGGTCGTGGTCGTATTATCGGTGATTACCGCCGCATTGCTTTGTACGGTATTGATTTCCTAATGCAAGATAAGTTTGCCCAATTCACTTCACTGCAAGCGCAGTTTGAAGCCGGCGAAGATTTATCAAGTGTGATCCAATTACGTGAAGAAATTGCTGAGCAACATCGTGCTTTAGGCCAAATGAAAGTTATGGCGGCCAAATACGGTTGTGATATTTCTGTACCGGCTCAAAATGCCAAAGAAGCGATCCAATGGACTTACTTTGGTTACCTTGCTGCAGTAAAAAGTCAAAATGGCGCAGCAATGTCACTCGGTCGTACCTCAACTTTCATTGATGCCTACATTGAGCGTGACATTAAAAATGGTGTTCTTAATGAGCAGCAAGCCCAGGAAATGGTTGACCATTTCGTAATGAAATTGCGTATGGTTCGTTTCTTACGTACACCTGAATACGATGAATTATTCTCTGGTGATCCAATTTGGGCCACAGAATCTATCGCAGGTATGGGTCTTGATGGTCGCACACTGGTCACCAAATCTAGTTTCCGCTTCTTACATACCTTGTACAACATGGGCGCAAGCCCTGAGCCAAACATAACCGTGTTATGGTCAACGCAATTACCACAAGGTTTTAAAAGTTACTGCGCCAAAGTGTCTATTGATACCAGTTCAATTCAATATGAAAACGATGATTTAATGCGCCCAGACTTTGAGTCAGACGATTACGCCATCGCCTGTTGTGTTAGCCCAATGATTTTGGGTAAGCATATGCAGTTCTTCGGTGCTCGCGCTAACTTAGCCAAAACCATGTTATATGCAATTAACGGTGGTGTTGACGAAAAACTTAAAACTCAAATCGCGCCAAAATCTGACAAAATCACTGCTGAAGTACTTGATTTTGATGATGTAATGTCACGATTTGACATCTCAATGGACTGGCTTGCAACACAATATGTGTCTGCACTTAATGCGATTCACTTTATGCATGACAAATACTCTTATGAGTCAGCGTTGATGGCATTACATGACCGTGATGTGCGCCGCACAATGGCCTGTGGTATTGCTGGTTTATCGATTGCCGCCGATTCATTGTCAGCGATTAAGTACGCTCAAGTTAAGCCTATCCGCGACGAAGATGGTATTGCGGTTGATTTTGATATTCAAGGTGATTATCCAAAATTTGGTAATAATGATCCTCGTGTTGATGACATAGCTTGCGATTTGGTTGAACGTTTTATGGCGAAAATTCGCACTAAAACAATGTATCGTAATGCGATCCCAACACAATCAATCTTAACCATCACTTCAAACGTGGTTTATGGTAAGAAAACCGGTAACACTCCTGACGGTCGTCGTGCTGGTGCGCCATTTGCTCCAGGTGCAAACCCAATGCATGGCCGTGATGAAAATGGTGCAATTGCTTCATTAACATCGGTTGCTAAACTGCCATTTGCCCACGCACAAGATGGTGTTTCTTATACTTTCTCTATCGTGCCAAATGCATTAGGTAAAGATGATACGGGTCGTCGTACTAACTTAGCGTCACTGATGGATGGCTACTTCTTAAGCAAGCCAAATCGTGAAGGTGGTCAACACTTAAACGTTAACGTGATGAACCGTGAAATGTTAGAAGATGCTATTGTTAATCCGGATAAATATCCACAATTAACCATACGTGTATCGGGTTATGCTGTTCGCTTTAATGCGCTCACCCCAGAGCAGCAGCAAGATGTTATCACTCGTACATTTACAAAAAGTATGTAGTCTCTGCTAAAATTGGCTGTATCGATGGGTGATTTCTTATCGATACAGCCTTTTTTATAGACATTTAAGGAACAACAATGACGTTAGGTCGCATACATTCAGTTGAATCATTCGGAACCGTTGACGGTCCTGGGATCCGCTATATCGCTTTTATGCAGGGGTGCCTTATGCGCTGCCAATATTGCCATAATCGTGATACATGGGATCTGGACGGCGGCAAAGAAACTTCTGTTGCTGAAATAATGGACCAAGTCATTGCTTATAAACCATTTTTAGAAGCCAGTGGTGGTGGTATTACTGCTAGTGGTGGTGAGGCTATTTTACAAGCTCAATTTGTGAGTGAATTATTTAAAGCCTGTAAAACTGAAGGGGTACACACCTGTTTAGACACCAACGGTTTTGTGCGTAAATATGAACCTGTGATTGATGAGTTGCTCGACAATACAGACTTAGTATTACTTGATATCAAACAAATGGACGATGCCAAGCACATCGAGCTGACAAAAGTCAGTAACCATCGAACACTACAATTTGCCCAATATCTTGCTAAACGAAATATCAAAACCTGGATCCGTTACGTGGTCGTCGCCGGATTTACAGAAGACGTTGAGTCAGCCATTGCATTAGCTGAGTTCATTAAACCAATGAATAACGTTGAAAAAGTTGAGTTATTGCCGTATCACCCTTTAGGGCAGCATAAATGGCAAGCCTTTGGCGAAACATACACCATGGCAGATGTTTCACCGCCGAGTACCGAAACTATGCAGAAAATTCAGCAGGTATTTTTAGATCGAGACATTAACGCGACATTTTAGTCACAATAAAAAAAATAGACTTAAATTAGCAGTGACTTATAAAAAAGAGCGATTACAGTTCATCCCAATAACTTTGATCTAAGCGTTCAAAAGCCAGTTTCAAAATGGCAGCCATATCTGAATAACAGGCTGTCGAGCCTAATGGTTGGCAATAGATACCCATCTCAGTCAATGTTGAACTGAGTTGATTGCTCCAATCGAATAACGATAAAGGCAATGGATGGCGTGCTCGCCAACCTAACCATAATAAGCCTTGTAATGGCAGGCTGATAAAAAACAGTAACATCGTTAATGCTTGCGGTAAATAATCCCAGCCCAATACATAGAGTTGGCTGGCCGCAACCACCAATGCCAATATCGGCATTGCGATAATAGCTAATTGAGTCGCTTTGACGACACGGTACTCTGGGAAATAGAACCCAAGTTGCCTAACCATTGGCCAGGTCTTCATATAACGTTGACCGTCGCCAAGTAATTTAACCAAATTCATGTTCAATATACGGCTACCTTTACAGCTTAGGACATGGGTATAACGATAACATAATACAGTGTCATGCCCAAAATGCACTGGTCGATTTGCCACTATAATGATTTAACTTACAGTCGCAAATCACAACAAGAACAGCGAAGTATGGCGTTTATGAATGATCATAAACCTTAATCAAAATGGAATTTTCCTTTTTCATTTAGTTTCATTGACTTAAAAGGCGTTAACATGTCAGACAAATTAGTACTCGTGCTCAACTGCGGTAGCTCATCATTAAAATTTGCCATCATTGATGCTCAATCAGGCGATGATAAAATTTCTGGTCTAGCAGAATGTTTTGGTTTAGAAGATTCACGCATTAAGTGGAAATTTAATGGCAACAAACATGAAGCCAGTTTAGGTGCCTTTACTGCACATCGCGAAGCGGTAGAATTTATCGTTAATAACATCTTGGCAGAACACCCAGAACTTGCGGCTAAAATTAAAGCTGTTGGCCACCGTATCGTCCACGGTGGTGAAAAGTTTACCCGCTCTGTTATTGTTACCCCTGAAGTCATTCAAGGTATTGAAGATTGTGCGTCGTTAGCTCCACTGCATAATCCGGCGCATTTAATTGGTATTCGTGCTGCAATAGCTTCTTTTCCTAACTTGCCACAAGTGACGGTATTTGATACCGCATTTCACCAAACCATGCCCGAAAAAGCTTATATTTATGCCCTACCTTACAAATTGTATCGTGAACATAGTATTCGCCGTTATGGCATGCACGGTACGAGCAATTTATATGTCTGTCGCGAGGCGGCCAAAGTATTAGGCAAAGACACAAAGGACATCAACGTTATTTGTGCACATTTAGGCAATGGCGCATCGGTAACAGCCATTAAAGGCGGCATAAGTGTTGACACGTCTATGGGCTTAACCCCACTAGAAGGGTTAGTCATGGGCACGCGTTGTGGTGATTTAGATCCATCGATTATTTTTCATCTCGTTAATCAACTTAATTATACCATTGATGAAGTTAATAACCTGCTGAATAAGCAAAGTGGTTTGCTCGGTATTTCAGAATTGACCAATGATTGTCGTGGTATTGAAGAAGGTTATCATGACAACCATAAAGGGGCCACGTTAGCCCTAGATATTTTCTGTTACCGTTTGGCTAAATATATCGCCTCTTACACTGTGCCACTAGGCCGTTTAGACGCCATTATCTTTACCGGCGGCATTGGCGAAAACTCAAAACTTATTCGCGAAAGAGTTCTTAATTTATTGGAAATATTTAACTTCAAAGTCGACGATGACTTGAATACAGCGGCTCGTTTTGGCCAACAAGGTATCATTACCAAAGAAGGCAGCCCTATTGCCATGGTCATACCGACAAATGAAGAGTGGGTCATTGCTGAAGATGCAATCAAGCTGGTCACAGCTAAATAAGCCCCTATTCGGTCTTATACTCGGTTAATTAACATGAACAATACGCACACAAGAGGTCGTTATGTCTCGTAATATTTTACTTATTCCAATCGGTATTGGAGTAGGATTAACATCACTTAGCTTAGGTATGGTTCGCGCCCTAGAACGTAAAGGCGTTAAAGTACAATTCTTTAAACCTATTGCACAGATCCGCTCGGGTGATACAGGTCCTGAACGTTCAACCACCATTTTAAGTACCTCACCAACGGTCAATCCGTTAGAGCCATTTTCAATGGAACACGCTGAAGCCTTAATCCGCACAGAGCAAGTTGATGTTTTAATGGAACAAATTATTGCCCGCACTGCAGAATGCGCCAGCAATACTGAAATCTTAGTCGTTGAAGGCTTGGTGCCTACACGTAGCCACCCTTTTGCTGATGACATTAACTACGAAATAGCTAAAGCACTAGATGCTGATGTTATTTTCATCGCAACACCAGGGGTTGATACGCCTAATGGGTTAATGAATCGATTAGAAATCACCTATAACTCTTGGGGCGGACAAAAAAACAAGCGCATAATTGGCGCCATCATTAATAAAATTGGTGCGCCAGTTGATAATGAAGGTCGTACTCGTCCTGATTTATCTGAAGTGTTTGTTAATAAGCAAATTAACGCCACTGATAGCGCGGACATGTTCCAACTACCCAGTAAAAGTCCACTGCGCATCTTAGGTAGAGTGCCATACAATTTAGAGTTAATTGCACCGCGCGCATCTGATTTAGCAAAACACTTAAATGCTAAAATCATTAATGCTGGTGAAATGAATACTCGCCGTATGCGCCGGGTTACATTTTGTGCTCGCAGTCTTCCAAACTTGGTTACTCACATCAAAACCAATTCACTTTTAGTGACTTCGGGTGATCGCTCTGACGTCATCGCATCAGCTTGTTTAGCGGCGATGAACGGCGTTAAAATTGGCGCACTATTACTTACTGGTGGCTACCAGCCTGAGCCAGAAATTATGAAGTTGTGTGAGCAAGCATTTGAAACCGGCTTGCCAGTGTTCTTAATTGAATCAAACACATGGGAAACGTCACTCAATATCCAACGTTTTGACCATGAAGTGCCTGTGGATGATGCGGTTCGCGTTGACAAAGTACAAGAATACGTTGCAGGCCATATCGACCAAACGTGGATTGAAAGCATCACTCAAGACTCTCCTCGAGAACACAGATTATCACCGCCAGCATTCCGTTATAAGTTAACCGAACTGGCCCGTGCAGCACGTAAAACCATCGTGCTTCCCGAAGGTGAAGAACCGAGAACTGTTAAAGCGGCAGCTATTTGTGCGGAACGTGGTATTGCTCGTTGCGTATTATTAGGTAACCGTGAAGAGATCTTGCGTGTCGCATTACAACAAGATGTCATTTTAGGTGAAGGCATCGAGATCATTGAGCCTGTTAGTGTGCGTGACAAATATGTTGAACCTATGCTCGAATTACGTCGCAGCAAAGGATTAACAGAAGTGGTAGCCCGAGAGCAACTAGAAGACAACATGGTGCTTGGAACCATGATGCTGGCACAAGATGAAGTTGATGGTATTGTGTCTGGTGCTGTTCATACTACGGCACAAACTATTCGCCCACCACTGCAATTGATTAAAACCGCACCAGGTTCTAGCTTGGTATCGTCGATTTTCTTTATGCTGATGCCAGATCAAGTACTCGTGTATGGTGATTGTGCCATTAATCCAGATCCAAATCCTGAGCAGTTAGCCGAAATCGCGATTCAGTCAGCGGAATCAGCTAAAGCCTTTGGGATTGAACCTCGTGTCGCGATGATCAGTTACTCAACAGGTACCTCTGGCACCGGGTTGGGTGTTGATAAAGTGCGTGAAGCCACTCGAATTGCCAAAGAAAAACGTCCCGATTTAATCATCGATGGTCCGTTGCAATACGATGCAGCCGTTATGCCTAACGTCGCTCAATCTAAAGCGCCTAACAGCCCAGTTGCGGGTAAAGCGACCGTATTTGTATTCCCAGACTTAAATACGGGTAACACAACATACAAAGCAGTACAGCGTAGTGCTGATTTAATCAGTATCGGTCCGATGCTTCAAGGTATGCGTAAACCGGTTAACGATTTATCACGTGGCGCATTAGTCGATGATATTGTTTACACCATTGCATTAACCGCCATTCAAGCAGCACAAAACAGTGCCAAATAAATTGCGGTATATCGGCTTAACGCCGAGGTAATTCGCAATAATTTACCACTAAAAAAGCACTGATAATTATCAGTGCTTTTTTGTGTCTGATTATCTTGAATTCGTTTGTTCGTTTGTTCGTTTGTTCGTTTGTTCGTTTGTCATAGTCTCCATAAATATGCCCACGAACCTATTCGCTATAGAAACAATAATAAATCCATTTGATGCACAAACAAAAACGCTACCCAATCGGGTAGCGTTAATGAACAGAGTGATGAAGCAACTAAAGCTAAAGGTTATTTCTTAGCTTTTTTCTTGGCTGATTCACTGACCCATTTACCGTTTATAAATTTAGAAGACCAGCCGGTCGCTTTGCCATCAACTTCAGTAGCAACATGCTGCTCCTTCGTCTTACGGCTAAATTTAACCGAGGCTTTGTTACCTTCATCATCTTCCACTGGTGCGTCAGCAAGATACTGATATTTAGGCCATAACAAATCACGATACTGAACTAACTCTTCCACTAAAGGCGCACGTGTTTCACGGGATTTAGGGAAAGTACTCGCCGCTAAAAATATTCCAGCAGCACCATCACGAAGCACAAAATGGGCATCGGATTTAGTACATTTTAATTCAGGTAGAAAAATTGGGTCTTCTTTTGGTGGCGCCGCTTCGCCGCTTCTCAGCAACTTACGGGTGTTCTTACACTCCGTATTGGTACAACCAAAATACTTACCAAATCGACCGTTTTTAAGCTCCATATTATTGCTGCAGCGATCGCATTCAATGATCGGACCTTCATAACCTTTAATCTTAAATTGTCCGGCTTCCACTTCGTAGCCATCACATGACGGGTTATTACCACAGACATGTAATTTACGGGTCTCGTCAATGAGATAACTGTCCATCGCTGTGCCACACTTTCCACAACGATGTTTAGCTCGTAGCGCTTCAGTTTCAGCATCTTCATTGTCACTAACCGCTTCTTCACCTGGGGTTAAGTTAAGCGTAGTCTTACAACGTTCTTTCGGCGGTAACTCATAACCAGAACAACCTAGGAAGACCCCTGTTGAACCCGTTCTGATCCCCATTGCACGGCCACAGGTTGGACACTTAATGTCGTCTGTCAGTACCATTTCATTGGGGCGCATGCCGCCTTCATCTGGATCTAACTCGGCCAACAATAATTGCTTGGTAAAGTCGCCATAAAACCCATCGAGTACTTTTTTCCAGTCCAGTTTACCTTGAGCAACATCATCTAATGTCTGCTCCATACTGGCGGTAAAATCGTAACTCATTAACTCTTTGAAACTGCCCACTAAGCGTTCGCTAACAATCTCACCCATTTTTTCAGCAAAGAAACGGCGATTATCAACTTTGACATAACCACGATCCTGAATGGTTGAAATAATCGTCGCATACGTCGATGGACGACCAATACCTCGTTTTTCAAGCTCTTTAACTAAAGAGGCTTCGCTATATCGAGGCGCTGGCTTAGTAAAATGCTGTTTTGGCGACAGGGTTTCAAGCACTAACTTGTCACCTTTTTCAACCACTGGCAGCGTTTTGTCTTCTTCGTTTTTCTTACCCATCTGCGGTTGAACCCGAGTCCAACCATCAAAGCGTAAGGTACGGCCACTGGCTTTTAATTCGTAATCACCCGCGGTTACCGTTAAACGTGTCGCATCATATTGTGCCGGTGTCATTTGACAAGACACGAATTGACGCCAAATAAGCTCATACAAACGCTGAGCGTCTCTTTCCATATCGGTTAAAGATGCTGACTGCACAGCCACGTTTGACGGTCTAATCGCCTCATGCGCCTCTTGAGCGCCCTCTTTACTACCATAACGAATAGGTTCTGCAGGTAAATACTTGTCACCAAACTCAGAACCAATCATTTCACGTAAATTTTCAACCGCTTCTTTACTCAAATTAGTTGAATCGGTACGCATATAGGTAATATGACCCGCTTCATACAAGCGCTGAGCCATCATCATGGTTTTCTTCACACCAAAACTAAGACGAGTACTGGCAGCTTGCTGCAATGTAGAGGTGATATAAGGTGCTGAAGGCTTGCTCGAAGTGGCTTTATCTTCACGGGCAGTAACAACAAACGTTGCATCACCTAGTGCATCAACCGCCACTTGCGCTTGCGCTTTACTAATCGGCTCAAATGCAGCAGATTGAAATTTCATCACCTGCATTTTTAAGCTAGCTGCGGTAGGGGTATTTAACTCAGCATGGATATCCCAAAACTCTTCTGGAACAAACGCTTTAATTTCACCTTCTCGCTCGACTACAAGGCGAACAGCAACCGATTGAACACGTCCTGCAGATAAACCACGAGCGACTTTTTTCCATAATAATGGTGACACCATAAAGCCAACAACACGGTCTAAAAAGCGACGCGCTTGCTGGGCATTGACCATATTGGTATCAAGCACAGTCGGTTTACTAAACGCATCTTGAATCGCAGTTTTAGTAATTTCGTTAAACACAACCCGCTGATACCGTGAAGCGTCACCACCAATAATTTCCTGTAAATGCCAGGCAATGGCTTCACCCTCACGGTCCAAATCCGTTGCGAGATAGATTTTATCAGCAGTTTCTGCTAACGCTTTTAGGTCTTTAACGACTTTTTCTTTGCCAGGCAATATTTGATATTTGGCTGCCCAGCCTTTATCGGGGTTCACACCCATTCGCGCCACAAGCGCTTGTTTGTCTCTGATCAGCTTATATTGAGCTTTTTCTTCAGGAGGTAATTTTCTAACTTCTGCAGCGGTTTTAGTCGCAGTTGTACCGTCAGAAGTAGACGAAGTTGGTAAGTCACGGATATGACCTACACTCGACTTCACGATGAAGTCTTTACCAAGATATTTATTAATTGTCTTGGCTTTAGCCGGCGATTCGACAATAACTAGCGATTTACCCATAGTTTTATTTGCGCCAAAAAGTCTCGAGAAAAAGAAAATTGATTCCATATATAGAGGGTTGAGACAAGATTTTCAAGTTAATCCCTCTTTTACACGGCTAGTAAGTCATTTTTTAATCAAAAATAAAAAATGTAAAAATAATATGCGTTTTTTAAACGTAATTTGTCACTTAATGATACTTACGAGCACCTTCAGTGCATTTTTAGTCATTCATACACATTTGTACAAATTAACCACACCTTGTTAACCCTTATAGCTCCAGTATACTGGCTTCAATTAGCGTTAACTGACATGAACAATCACGTTCCTTTTTTATAAGTAACACAAATATGCGTAACTACAATAATAATTATTCACTAAAATTCTCAAGGATCACGAATGAAGCATTTTGAAGCGAACTTTGATGGCTTGGTAGGACCAACCCATAACTATGCCGGATTATCGTTTGGTAATGTGGCCTCATTTAGTAATGCGGCCCAAACCTCAAATCCTAAAGCGGCAGCTAAACAAGGTTTGCAAAAAGCTAAGTCATTAGCAGATTTAGGTATGGTGCAAGGCGTATTAGCCCCACAAGAGCGCCCAGACCTTTACACATTGCGTCGAATTGGTTTTTCTGGGTCTGACGCTGAGGTTTTACAAAAAGCTGCTCAGCAAGCACCTGCGCTACTTAATGCTTGCTGCAGTGCTTCGAGCATGTGGACCGCTAATGCGGCGACAGTGTCACCCAGTGCTGACACTCGTGATGGAAAAGTACATTTCACACCAGCTAACCTAGTCGATAAATTACACCGTAGCATTGAACCTATCACCACAGGGCACATTCTACAGGCAACATTCAATAATGATCGCCATTTTAAACATCATCAGCATTTACCCGAGCACGCAAGTTTTGGTGATGAAGGCGCTGCAAATCATACCCGTTTGTGTTCTGAATACGGTCATAGTGGAGTAGAACTTTTTGTTTACGGCCAGTCAGCCACTCACCCTAACGCTCCAAAACCTACAAAATATCCTGCTCGACAGACATTAGAGGCTTCTCAGGCAGTAGCACGTTTACACCAACTTGAAGAGGAAAGCTGCGTATTTATGCAGCAAAACCCTGATGTGATTGACCAAGGCGTGTTCCACAATGACGTCATTTCAGTGGGTAACAAAAATGTGCTTTTCTACCACGAACAAGCGTTTTTAAATACCGAAGTAAAGTTCGATGAAATTCGCCGAAAAATGAACTCTGACATGCATTTTGTCAAAGTCACCACAGAGCAAGTATCAATTGATGATGCCGTTCGTAGTTACTTATTTAATACCCAAATCATCACCCTACCTTCAGGTGAAATGGCCATTATTGCACCCACAAATTGCCAAGAAAACCCTGCAGTATTTGCTTATTTAAATGAACTCGTGACATTAGGCACGCCGATCAAACAAGTGCGCTATTTTGATGTAAAACAAAGCATGCAAAACGGGGGGGGGCCAGCCTGTTTACGTTTACGAGTGGCGATGAACGAACAAGAAGTCGCCGCGGTTAACCAAGACACATTAATGAATGACGGTTTATTTACTCGCTTAAATACATGGGTTGATAGACATTATCGTGATCAACTGACCGTTAGCGATCTAGCCGATCCGCAATTGATTATGGAATCGCGCACCGCATTAGATCAACTCACACAAATCTTGAAGTTAGGCAGTGTTTATCAGTTCCAACGATAAAACACCTACTCATTAAAAACAAAAAAGAGCCATAAATTTGGCTCTTTTTATCGTCATCTATATCGATTGTTAATCAACCCATTACTCGGCGCAGTATGAAAAGTAACTGCATAAAGCTGCTAACACTCGCCGTACTGGGTTGAGT
Organism: Shewanella sp. Actino-trap-3; assembly: GCF_002836275.1. Classification (NCBI taxonomy): domain Bacteria; kingdom Pseudomonadati; phylum Pseudomonadota; class Gammaproteobacteria; order Alteromonadales; family Shewanellaceae; genus Shewanella; species Shewanella sp. Actino-trap-3. Next base: position 1,576,784 of record NZ_PJCE01000001.1, read on the forward strand.
CTCTATTCAGCAGACTTTAGCAACCGATGTACAACCCAGGGTGATTAATGATGATGCCTCGGTTCAAAGTATTGCTGCCAAACAGGTCTATTTTATGTCGCTGTTAGCTCTTGCCTGAGATAAAAGCGCAGATTATTACCGTCGCGATAAAATGCAAGTCGCCATGATCAACCTACCCCAGCGCCGCGCATTTAAAATGTGAGCCGATAATAATATATGCTCGATGGAGTGTGAAGTATGAACAGCAAGAGCGGGAAGACCTACTGCAAGTTGCCTATATACTTGTCTTAAAGGCGATTAGTTGGTATCGAATTGGTATTATTCGTCACGCAATCAACACCAATTTAATCCGCTAACAACACGAGAAAGCATGACAACATCATTATTGTTCAAGGTTTAGACTGACCAGGCACGAGCATTTTACATCGCTATCGCTTTAACCATACCCTGTAACTGATCGCCGCTTAATCACCATGCTACATAAAGATCGATTTAACGATGACCCGGTTTTATTGATAAATCTTGGCGCAATTCCCTCGCGACGATAAGACGATAAGTCGGTATTTGAAAAAACATTCTGCTCAACTGCTTAGCGCCTATCTATTAAGCATACATAAGGTCATTTAAATAAGCTTAACGTGTCACAGAGTCAAATACACAGCAAGAATAGCTTGCTCACTAAGCTGCTTAGCGGAATTTACATCCTCTTGCAAAATAGCCTAGAGCAATAGTTTATAATCCACTCCATCACTGTCCTTAATTAATGCGAATGGCAATGACATCATGCTACAATCGGCCATCATTACGGTGGCAACATAACACCAACATTATGCAATAGTATTTTCCTAGCCTGAGATTTTTTATGAAACAACTGTTAGATTTTTTACCACTGGTCATTTTTTTTGCAGTCTACAAGTTGTATGACATCTATGCCGCAACGGCTGTACTGATTGCGGCAAGCGCGATCCAACTCGTCATCACTTACCTATTGTATAAACACATCGAAAAAATGCTCTTAGCTACCTTTGCCATGATCACGGTGTTTGGTTCACTTACGCTATTTTTTCACGATGATGCCTTTATTAAATGGAAAGTTACCATTGTTTATGCTTTGTTTGCTATAGGATTAATTGCCTCTCAAATGATGGGCAAACCTGCGCTAAAGAGCATGTTAGGCAAAGAAATGAAAGTTGACGATAAAATATGGACACAAATAACATGGTATTGGGTCAGTTTTTTTGTAGTATGTGGCATCGCCAATATCTATGTTGCGTTTAGCCTACCGCTAGAAATGTGGGTAAACTTCAAAGTATTTGGCCTAACCGCCCTAACCTTAATTAACACGGTTGTCACGGTATTGTACTTGTATAAACATATGCAAGAAGACACCACTCAACCCAATGATGACCAATAACTTATTTTATAACAACGATTAAAGGAAGTAGTGATATGTGGTATATGATTTCATCTCAAGACGTGGAAAATAGTTTAGAAAAGCGTTTATCCGTCCGCACCGAACATTTAGCCCGCTTACAAGCGCTAGCCGATGAAGGCCGTTTGTTAACCGCCGGCCCCCATCCTGCCATTGATAATGAAAATCCGGGTGAAGCCGGTTTCACAGGATCATTAGTTGTTGCTGATTTCCCTTCATTGGAAGATGCACAAGCTTGGGCTGATGTGGATCCTTATATTGGTGCTGGCGTGTACAAAAGCGTTATCGTTAAGCCATTTAAACGAGTGCTTCCTTAATGAAAATAGTGTCTTTTAATATCAATGGTATTCGTGCGCGCTTGCATCAATTGCAGGCCCTAATCGACAGTCATTCTCCTGATATTATTGGCTTACAAGAAACCAAAGTTCATGACGAAGTGTTTCCTGTCGCTGATGTAGAAGCCATGGGGTATCAGGTGCATTTTCACGGCGGTAAAGCCCATTATGGTGTGGCCATGCTATCAAAAGCCGTACCTGTTGAAATCATTAAGGGTTTTGAAACTGATGCTGAAGATGCTCAACGCCGATTGATTATTGGTAAATTTACCCAAGCTAACGGTCGTATATTAACGGTCTTCAATGGATACTTCCCACAAGGTGAAAGTATCCATCACGAAACTAAATATCCAGCTAAGCGTAAGTTTTATCAAGACTTGATGTTACATTTAGAAAAACATCATAACCCAAGTGAAGACATCGCGATTATTGGCGACATTAATATCTCACCAACCGATTTAGACATCGGCATCGGAGAAGTGAACGCCAAGCGTTGGTTAAAAACCGGTAAATGCAGTTTCCAGCCTGAAGAGCGTGAATGGTTAGCGCGTCTGCAGCAATGGGGCTTTATTGACAGTTTCCGTCAATTACACCCAAGTCGCACTGAACGTTACTCGTGGTTCGATTACCGCAGTAAAGGCTTTGTTGATAATCGTGGTCTTAGGATCGACGTCATATTAGTGACCGAATCATTAGTACCACGCTTAATTGAATCTGATGTTGATTATGATTTACGGGCTATCGAAAAACCGTCAGATCATGCTCCTATTTGGAGTGATTTTAGCTAAAAGCGGATAGGTAAAAACAAATAGCCTAACAACTAAATCGCTTCGCTACTACAAACGATAAAAGCTATGAGCGTGTCTCGCTTATAGCTACTTTTTACCAGCACAGCTTCCCTCAGAAGCGACTCACCTCAACAGGCTAATGCTAACCCTTGGTAACGAGCCGCCTTCTCGGGTCTAGCATATTGGTACTATACTTTTTTACTTATTCACTTATTCACTTATTCACAATAAGTTTCGACTCGACACTTGCATTTACACTTAACAGAATCAATAATTTAGATAGGATATCCTCTAAAAGGTCAATTTGAATCGATAAGATTGTACTCAAATTGAATAAACCCTAGCCAGTTAAGTGAGTATTGATAAGCAAACGTGAATAATTTGCCTTCTTGGTTATCATCACCACCAAGTCTTGTGTCATTGTCGGTAACCAAAAATCCTCAACAGGTAAATTATACTGTGCTGCGAATAATCTTTACTGAGTAAGATATCGCTCGATTGAAAATCCTTTTCCACCACAGATAGCCATCCGTGGTGTTCATTAAGCGGGTTGCTTAGATAAATTGACGGGGTAAACTGACACCATGAGGCAAATGCCAGTTTGCTTCAACATGACTAATACAAGTCAACAAACTCAAAAACCACCACTCAAAAACTATTACTAAAACACTAATACTAAAAAATCATACTCAAAAACTAGTACTTAAAAACCACCACTCAAAAACTGGGTAAGATAACAAATACCTAGGTGCTTTATGTCAGCTAATCAAAAAATATCCATGATCTTGGATTTGATAAACAGTCCGTCAAAACTAGATTTTATATTGACTTAAAATCGACGCTAATCCCTTAGACGATTGATTCAAATCGTTAGCTAATGCGCCTGCTTTTTTGGAAGTACTGCGAATAGTGTCCGATTGCTGCCGAATTTGATTGAGCTGTGAGCCAATATCTCCGGCAGACACACTTTGTTGTTCGGCAGATGCCGCTATTTGGCTGCTCATATCAAACACAGCATTAATAGACTGTGCCACATGAGTAATATCATCACCGACGGCTTTAATACTCGTACTACCTTGATCTGCTTCTTCAACAATCACATTAGTAATACTGGTCAGTTTTTTTGAGCCTTGTTGTAAGTCTTCAATCATGTTTTGAATTTCAACGGTCGCTTTTTGGGTCCGTCCTGCGAGGGTACGCACTTCATCCGCGACTACCGCAAAACCGCGACCTTGTTCACCTGCACGCGCCGCTTCAATGGCTGCATTTAATGCCAATAAATTGGTTTGCTTTGAAATACTTTCAATAGTGGTAACGGCAGCATTAATTTGGGTCGCATCGCGGGAGAGTTGATCTACCGATGAAAATGCTTCGGCAATACGCTCAGACAAATAACTAATACGTTTAACCGCATCATTAATCTTACTTTGGCTTTGATCCATTTGTTTAGCATTTTGCTTGGTATTTAATGACGTATCACTTGCGTGATGTGACACATCTGCAATGGCTGCTGTCATTTGATCCATGGCGTGTGCCACCGAGTCTAAGAAGTGATGCTGCTGATCAATTAACTCATCATTGGTGCTGGCTTGGTGAGTAAACTCATTGGCAGCAACCACCAATGTTTCAGCATTACTGCGGATCGCCCGCACCATTTCACTCATGTTATCAGCGCAGCGATCAATTTCGGTGGCGATTAAGCTAAAGTCATCAGTGCCAAAAAAGTGTAATCTCAACGTTAAATCACCATCGGCTAGACGTTTTATTGCCATGTACATGTCCCATAAGCCTCCGCCTAATGAGGTTGAGATCCAGTAACTCAATTGGAATAAGGGCAATAAACCAACCAGTGCCATTATCAACATAAAACTCGTTTGGCTTAACGGCTCTTGTTCCCACTGTTGAACATTTTGACTCGCGGTTAAAAACTGATTACCAACGCTCGCAGATGCCGTCACTAGATCACCGCGGCGAAAAGTATTGTCGCCACTAGATAGCTGTAATTGATTATCTTGTGCAAATTGCTCAAGGGCATCATTGTCTAAGTTTTGGTTATTGGCTACAGAGGCATAACTGGCAACACTTGCTTTAACCCGCTGCAACGATGTTTGCTCTATTAAGTCCTGAGTTTGTTGGTAATTCATTAGTGCGACAACACTGGTGATCAATGCAACCAGTGAGCAAACAACCCAAAATTTTCCATTAAGGCTAAATTTAATCAAAATTGCATCTATTTTTCTAAACTGGATTTGCTTCATATATAAGCTTCCTAAGGCAATTTACCACTATCTCAACAAACGAGAATAAGATTAAAAACGAAAATTACATTACACAAAAGTAAATTAATCAATAATATAGACGAGCCTAGTTAATCCGAGTTGAGGTTGGTCATTCACATTCACTCGCTATTCAACTTAACCTATTATCAACTATTGTTGCCCCAACATAATAATAATGCCCAAGTGCGAACACACTTGGGCATAGGCTAATATATTATCGGCTTAAGATGGGTAAACTTAAATACCATAGCTCAGGTAAATGGCTACACCGATAAATGTTTATTAAGCGGTAAATCGCGATATCTTACTCCCGTGGCAGCAAAAATGGCATTGGTTAAACTCGGTGCCACTGGCGGCACCCCTGGTTCGCCAACACCAGCAGGTTTTGCCGTAGACTCGATTATATAAGTCTCAATATCTGGACATTGCGGTAAACGTAATAACGGATAGTCATGAAAATTAGATTGTTCAACTTTGCCATCTTTAAAGGTTATTTCGCCCATGGTCGCTAAGCTTAATCCAAAAATGATAGCGCCTTCTAGTTGTGATTTCACCCGATCTGGATTTATCACTCTACCGGCATCAATCACCGCTATGGAGTTCAATACTTTAAGCTGTTTATCCACCACTTCAACTAAAGTTGCGACCGCAACATAACTGACAAAACTGCGATGAACAGCCATACCCCAGCCTTGATTTTTAGCCGCTTTCGGCGCATCAGCCATTACCGCTTCTAACTTATCCAACACAGTATGATAACGCCCCACATCCACCGGGTGATCGGCTAACTCTTCACCGTAATTTCCATAGGTGAAATTTTGATTTTCAAACGTTTCTAGCCTAGCGTCACCCAATAGATCACGCCACATTTGCACGCAGGGTTTATTGGCATTTACCGCTATTTCGTCGACAAAACTGCCAATACCAAAAGCATGTTGAATATTGCAGACTGATCGCATCCAACCAATACGTGTGTGCGCCGGTGCTTTAACCGCTTCAAGTTGAATATGTTTAAGGGCTAGCGGCACATCACTAAAGCCTAAATCCAGTTCGCCAGCTGAAGGATATTCAACCCCTTCAGCAAATGTTGAGCTGATTGACGGAAAGCCAGTACGCGCTAACAATGCGGTTGGCATCTTATTGCTGTCGAGTGAGACTTGGTACATTTGCGCACTGATCGCATGGTAATAGCCATTTTGAATTTCGTCTTCACGGCTCCAACATACTTTGACTGGTTTATTGAGCTTTTGCGATAAAATTGCCGCTTCAACACTAAAATCAGGCTTAGATTTACGCCCAAAGCCACCGCCCAATAAAGTCACGTTAACAGTAACTTGATCTTCTTTAAGCCCGAGTGCACCGGCTACATGTTGCTGAGTACTTTGTGGTGTTTGACTCGAGGCCCACAACTCGCAACCATCAGCAGTCACACTCGCCGTTGCCACTGGCGGCTCCATCATTGCATGGGCTAAATACGGTACGGTGTAAACGGCCTTAACCGTTGATGCTTGTGGCCAATCAGTGACTGACTCACCTAATTGGCGCATCACTTTACCCGGCAGGTTAACGCGTTCAACCAAACCTTGCAGGTAGGTGTCTGAATTATGGCTATCATTAATCGATTTAGACCAGGTAATGACTAACGCTTTACGCGCTTCAATCGCACTCCAGCTGTTAGTTGCAATCACCGCAACGCCGCCTAAAGCCTGAAATAATGGCGCCCCTTTAGGTACAGGCAAGGTAATAATATCGACTACACCGGCTATCTTACGGGCTTTAGTCTCATCGACGCTAACCACATCACTGCCCAACACTGGCGGACGAGTGATACTGGCATATAACATTCCATCGAGTTTAATGTCATAACCGTATATTGCTTTGCCTGTTAGCATCGCATCCATGTCGACAATGGTGTGCGATTGACCAATATGGGTAAATTCACTTTCAGGCTTGAGCACCACCGAATCTAATTCTGGCATCGGTAATGTCGACGCCGTGATCGCTAATTCGCCGTAAGTAAGGCTTTTGTTACTGCCCTTATGATGGACTTTATGCGCCTTAGCGTACACCTCGGTCACCGGAACTTGCCACACTTGAGCCGCGGCTTGTTCGAGCATGGTTCTAGCCGTTGCGCCCATTTGGCGCATACGATGATAGTGCTTACGAATACTGCGGCTACCATCAGTGTTTTGGCTGCCATAGCGTTTATCTGCTAAGCCTTGAACCACGACAACATTGTCCCAATCAGCCTCCAATTCGTCGGCTAAAATTTGCGGTATGCCAGTTCGGATCCCTTGTCCCATCTCAGATCGATGACAAGTCAAGTACACCTTATTGTCTTCACCAATGGCGACAAACAAGTTCATCAGCGCTTGCTTATCTTGAGCTAACGCCATTGGGCTCCAGCCTAAACCCGTTGCCCCTAATGCGAGTCCGCCACCGACCGCGCCAAATAACTTTAATACGTTACGGCGGCTAATATTTTCAATCGCTTTGAATGTGGTCATGATCACGCCTCCGAAGCCGATTGAATCGCAGCTTTTATCCGTGGATAAGTGCCACAACGACAGATATTGCCCGACATCGCATCAGCAATTTGGGTTTCAGTGGGTTTAGGCGTGGTGGTTAATAATGCTGCGGCAGACATTAATTGTCCCGCCTGACAATAGCCACATTGCGGTACATTATGTTCTAACCAAGCTTGCTTTAGCTTTTCAGCCTCAAGACCTTCAATAGTGGTCACCTGCTTGCCTTGTACTTGCTTTAAGCTGGTTAAACAGCCGCGCATCGGGCTGCCGTCAACGTGAATAGTGCATGCACCACATAGCCCAGCTCCACAACCAAATTTTGTCCCAGTCAGGCCAAGGATGTCACGCAATGCCCATAGCACAGGCATATTAGGGTCGGCATCAAGGGTAAAATCCTTTCCATTTACCATCAATTTTTGTGTTGGGGTTGTCATAATCACTCCTTAATTAGGGTCTATTGATCTTTTGTGGTTAACGTTTGTTCGACACAAACAGGCTAGCTCTTTTTGTGAATGTATGATGCGCCCAATGCTTAGAGATAAAGTCTCTAAGCTGGTTAATACCTTGCAACAAAGACCCATGTTTACAAAACATGGTTACAAAACGTGTTTACAAAATAAGTGCAGCCGTTTAGCCGGACCTTTCAGGGTACATTGGTTGCTTATTTCTACTTCGTAATCGCTTGTGCAGCTAAAATAACGACCCGCTATTCGCTCTGACTTGGATGAAATCGCCACAAACGGCTACAAGATTCATCTTAAAAGATCAGCCGGCACTGTCCAACCAACGTGCTAAGTCAGCCGGTGTATCAATATCAAATTGGGCTTGTTCCATATGAATAATATTCAAGCTATTATTTTTATCATGCTGTTTTAAAATACTTTTTGCACCTTTGTCGCCATCAATCGACAACAGAGCATTAATATCCTTAGCTAAAAAGATAGCAGGAACACCAACACGGTGCCGATAAAAAGCACAACTGGTTAAGTTATTGTGCCTATATGCTTGGATCAATTGCAGATAATCATCGCCTTGCAGTGCGACTTGGTCGGCTAACACAATTAACAACGCATCCGCCTGTTGGCTTTGAGCATAGCGCGCGGCGAGTTTCACCGAACTGGACAAACCTAAGTGCCAATCATGGTTGATAAGTCGATGATGCTTGGCGGTAATAGCTAACACTTCATCTGTTTGATGCGCACCTAACATCACCACCGCGGGGGCAATGCCCGCTGTTTGGGTAACGTGATCGAGTGTTTGCAGGCAATATGCGAGTAAGCTTTGTTCACCTTGCACTTTGGCGACAATTTTAGCGCCGTTAAAACGACTACTTGCGCCAGCGGCTAGGATCACCGTAATAATTTTTGGCATTATCAATGGCGCATTCTCTAGGTTGTTATTACAGCATTACCGTATCAAGACTGGTTAACTTACTTTGATAAAGCACGCCATGGCATTGGGATAAGATACTCAGTCCAACCGAACCAGACAGCTCGCCACCTAGCGCTAACCCTGCTGGCGCCGAAAAATAGCCACTAAAGTCGTCAACCGTTAACTCAGCCATGTTCAACACTTTGTCACGACGATGAGTTGGACCTAATAACGAAATATAAGCCAACGGTATGGTTTGGAGTACCTGTAATGTTTTTGCATCGATTTGTAAATTATGACTCATCACAAAAGCGGCATCTAAACTGGCCAAAAGTGTTTTTGACACTGCTGCCGTCGGTTTTTTAATAATCTGACATCCTGGGAAGTCATAAGTACGCGCATAGGCGGTACGTTCATCAAACACACTGACTTTCCAGCCTAGTGTTTGCGCCATTTGTGTAATCGGTTGTGCATCTAAACCGCCACCAAAAATACCAATATGTACTGGCGGTCTAAGCGGAATATGCAACACAGAGCTAGCTTGATCGATCACGGTGCGGGTTTTACTATTGAGAGTGATCGACGCAGGTCGCTCAGCATCTTGCTCAACAAAGTGACCTGCCAATTGGTGGGCCGGCGTACCATCCGCCACGATATCAAGTTGATATTCACCTGCATCACCACGCATTAAAGCATCATGAACACGAACTAAACCAAGATAATTGTTCGATTTATTTAACGACACCATCATAATATTAACGATACCACCACAACCCAGCTGATAACTGGTATCAGACTCATCGGTTGCGTCATAGGTTAACTGAATAACTTGCTGGGTTTGAATTGCACGCTGCGCGTGACGACGTAGATCCGCTTCAAGGCAACCACCACTTAACATCCCCAAGCTTTTACCCATTGGATGAAATAGCATTATGGCGCCAGGTTTACGGTAAGAAGAGCCTTGCACTTGAGTAAGAACGGCGACTACCCAGTCTTCTTGATAAGAAGGTAACCAGGTATCGAGTAAATCAACGAGGTGTTGAACCATTTGAACTGTCCATCATAGGTAAACGCAGTCTATTAAGCTAACAGACTCGCTATACAATGCAAAGAATCAATGGTTTCAACTTATTAATAAATAACCTCAATGATCTGATTACATAACAAATTATTAATCAAATAACTGATCGGCAACAAAAGGGTTATGTTGTCGTTCATCGGCAAACGTCGACATGGGTCCATGGCCAGGAATAAAACTCACATTATCCCCTAATGGCCACAATTTGGTGGTGATAGAGTGAAGTAAGTCCTGATGATTAGATTGCGGAAAATCAGTACGACCAATTGAGCCTCGAAAAAGCACATCACCCACCCATGCTAAGTTAGTTGTCTTGTTATAAAAAATGATGTGTCCTGGGGTATGCCCGGGGCAATGCAATACTTGTAAATGCTGCTCACCAACACTCACGTCATCATTTTCATTAAGATATTGGGTGGGTTTAAAGGCTTCAACACGCGGAAAACCAAAGTTCTGACTTTGTTTCACTAAATTTTCTAACCAAAATTTATCGTCAATGTGCGGACCTACGATCGGGATCGCTAATCTTTCTGCTAATGCCGCTGCGCCGCCAACATGATCAATATGACCATGGGTTAATAATATTTTTTCAACACTCAAGCCTAACTTGTCCACTTCAGCTAAAATTCGTTCAATGTTGCCACCCGGATCGACCACGGCTGCTTTCAAGGTTTTTTCGCACCATATGACACTACAATTTTGCTGAAAAGGCGTTACAGGGATGATTTGATATTTCATCGACAACCTCGTCCTTAATAATTATTAAGATAATTATCGGTTAATTTTATCTAGGCAGATTGGGTCTAGATAGCTATTAAACTTAATCTCCATCAAGTTACTGATTGTTAATATACAAGATGACTCATAAAATATGTGTGATTCGCATCGACATAAGCGTCTTTAATACCATACTAATTAGCTAACATTTACGGTGCGATTGTCGTCAATGACAAATCAAGATTGGATAGTATTAGTATCGCCATTAATCACCACTGAATAGGCATTTTATGCACATCGACCTTACTTTATCAGACATTATTGCCCGTAAGCACTTTTTCTCGGTGCCGTTAGACTACCAACAAAGTCCCAGTAAACAGATTACTGTTTTTGCCCGTGAAATTGTCAGTATTGAAAATCAACATAAACAGCTGCCTTATTTGGTGTTTTTTCAAGGTGGACCGGGGTTTGGCGCCGTAAGACCGATTAGCAACAACGGCTGGATAAAACGAGCCTTAACTGAATATAGAGTGCTATTACTTGACCAGCGAGGCACAGGATTATCAAGCCCAGTCAATGCCACCAGCTTAAGTGATATGAGTGCCACAGACCAAGCTGACTATCTAAGCCATTTTCGCGCCGATAACATCATCCGCGATGCAGAATATATTCGAGCCAAACTATCACCAGACGAACCTTGGAGTATTTTAGGCCAAAGCTTTGGTGGTTTTTGTGTGCTGCATTATGTGTCTGCCGCGCCAGAAGGCCTAAAAGAGGCTTACATTACTGGCGGTATTCCTTCGCTAACCCGCCCTGCTGATAACGTTTACCAAGCGACATATCAGCGTGTTATTACCAAAAATAATGACTTTTTTAATCGTTTTAGCGACGCTAGAATGCTGGTCGATAACTTAGCCAAGCACCTATATGAAAATAAAGTGTACTTAGCTACAGGTGAGCAGTTGACGGTAGAAATGCTTCAGCTACTAGGCGTTAATATAGGCATGGAACAAGGGCCCGAAGCCGTTTACTACTTGCTTGAACAAGCGTTAATTGACACGCCCCACGGTATTGATCTCAATCCGCTATTTTTACATCAATTTAGCCAATTCCTTAGTTACAATACCAATCCTATTTTTGCCTTAATGCACGAATCTATTTATTGTCAAAATAATGCTTCATCGTGGGCTGCTCATCGAGTACGAGCCCAGTTTGAACAATTCAATTACCGTCCAAATAGACCCTTACTGTTTACTGGTGAAATGATCTACCCTTGGATGTTTGCCCAATTCGAAGCATTGGTACCATTACAAGCTGCTGCAGACTTAATCGCTGCAAAAAAAGACTGGCCAGCATTATATGATCTTGAAAAATTGGCCAATAATAAAGTCCCGGTTTCGGCCGCTATTTACAGCAACGACATGTATGTTGAAATGCAATACAGCTTAGAAACAGCCAAACAAGTGAATAACCTCAAATATTGGCTTACTTCAGAATACGAACACAACGGCATCCGCATGGATGGCGAACGCATTTTAGATAAGCTAATGAGTCTTAATCGTGGTCATTGCTTACGCTAAAAGTGCTTGCGTTAAACGTGGCTTTTCTAAAAAAAATTGGCAAAAAAAAGCTTAAACATTAGATGTTTAAGCCGTTTTCTATTATTTTATACAAATGAATACTTGCAGCAAAACAATCAATTACAATACTTGTAATACTTGCTCTGCTGCTAAACGAGACTTAGGCAACTTGGCATTATAGTCTTCATCTGAATGGTGATAACCAAACGCTAATGCTACATCACATACATAACCGTCAAGTTCTTTGGCAAAAATTTGGCCAATCATCTCACTGTCAACGCCTTCCATCGGAGTAGAGTCGATGCCAAGACGTGCTAAAGAATGCATAGTGTTACCTAAGGCTAAATAGGTTTGTGACTTAGTCCAAGCCGCATTGTTACCCGCTTCATCAGTATTTAAGTCAACAAATGCATATCCACCAAACGCAGCTTCACGATCTTCAGCCTTAGTACGACCATCTACAATGCCTTGGTCAACCACTTTGGCATAGTCTTCACGAGTATACTTAGGGTTGTAAGCAAACAATACAATATGAGATGCCGCGTTAATGTGTGGTTGATTGAACTGAAATTTATTGGCAAAGGTATCATGCATACGTTGCTTAGCTTGATCACTTTCAATCACGATAAATTTCCATGGTTGAGAGTTGATCGATGAAGGCGACAGTCTCATTGCTTCATAAATCACCGCTAAATCTTCTTTTGGTACGCGCTTAGTCGCATCATAGCGTTTGGCTGTATAACGTTTTTCTAAATCAGTAATAATAGCGTTGGTCATGTCAGACTCCATATGGATTTGAAACAATCATTAAAAAGGTTGGCGATTAACAACACATAAAATGGTTATTAATTAACCTTCCAAGTTAATCACAATAAAATAGTGTGATTAACAAAATAAATTTAACTTGAAAATAAATAACAAATACAACTAATTAACAATAATATTTGCGTAGAAATATTAATATCTTGTTATTGTGCTAATAAATAATTTTTCAAGGTTATGAGTTAAATAAAATCATTATCGCCATTTAATTGAGCAGCCCATACTGGCCGTTTGTTGCTTAGGCCCTTTACCAATAGCGGCAATCAGTTGCATAGCATTAAGTAGTTCAGGCTCTCGATTAGGATCATTGTGCAAACGGGCATCATCTAGGCGGCCACGATATTGCAATTCACCAAGGTGATTAAACCCAAAAAAGTCAGGGGTGCACACTGCGCCATACTGCTTACCGACTTGTTGATCTTCATCAACTAAATACGGAAATTTAAATCCATACTGCTCAGCAAAGCGCAACATGTTCTGCGGCGAATCTGCTTCAACATGCTGATAATCATTAGACATTACCGCTAATACATTAATACCTTCGGCCATAAGCTGCTCTGTGTCCTCGGCTAAACGAGTTGCAATGGCTTTAACATAGGGACAATGATTACAAATAAACATAATCAACAAGCCCTTTTCACCTAAGTTTTTACTCATGGAAAAAACGTCACCGTTAGCATTTTTAAGCTTAAAATCAGGTGCTTGCCAGCCAAAATCACAAATGGGTGTATCGAGTAACATCGTTAACCTCATCTCGGAATAAAAAACGGTTATCAAATAGTAATATTGATTAGCAATGTTGTTGAACCGCGTTAATATCGCCATCATATACGATACTTTAGCTGCCATATACAGCATAATAATTGAAACATTATCAATTATTATTTGACAATTAAACGAGAAAATAAAAACAGCCAACAATTGTCAGCTGATTAACGTTAACGTCTTAGCCATAAAGCATTAAGCTTCAGTCACCACTGTACGATAACCACCTTGGTGTTTATCGATGATAAACTCAATAAAGTGCTTAATACTATCGAGGCTATCCTCTTGATAATGTGACACATACAACAATTGACTTAAATGCTCTTTCGCAATGAGTTCAAGGGCGTTTTTAATCAATCTACGCCCCAGATAATCTAAGCCTTGATAAGGCTCGTCGAGGATCAATAAGGTGGGTTGCTTCACAATGGCGCGGGCAATGAGTAATAACCGTTGCTGGCCATACTCTAATTGTCGAAAAGCGGATTTACTCAAATGGCTCATGTGTAAAATCGCCAACCATTCTGTTGCGATGGCCACTTGTTGTTTCGACGGTTGTTGATACAAACCAATGGAGTCATAAAAGCCCGATACAATCACATCAAGTGCACTGCAATTAACCCGATACTGTAAATGTAAGGCAGATGACACCATACCGATGTGTTTTTTTATCTCCCAGATGCTCTCGCCGGAACCTCTTTTTTTACCAAAAATATCAATGTCGTTGCTGTAGCATTGAGGATGGTCACCGAAAATAAGCCCAAGCAGAGTACTTTTACCGCAGCCATTAGGGCCTTTTACTTGCCAATGCACGCCATTATCGATACGCCAGTTAACACCCGAAAAAATCACTTTGTCGCTGTAAGCAACTCGTCCATTGTTTAACTGAAAAACCGGGTTCGCAAATAATGGCTTATGTCTGTGGCGACGAATAAGCGCCAACATATCATCGCTTTGTTGGCCCGCTTGCGCGGTTAATTGGGCGATAACAGGATGATTATCCCACTCTGACTGAGTCATTACGCTGTCTAATGTGCCATGACTAAACAGGGCAACATGCTCAATCCATTTAGGCATATCTTCTTCACGCGACACAATCACTAGCATTTGTATCGTTTGTGATAATTGCTGTAAATATTCAGTAAGAGTCTGTCTGTGCGCAACATCAAGCCCTGCATAAGGTTCGTCGAGCACTAAAAATGGCACTTGGGTTGCGACAGCACGGGCAAGCATAACTCTACGACCTTCACCCGTAGACAATTGAGTAAAAGGACTTAAGCTTAAATGAGTTAAATCTAATTGCTGCAGCAATTGATGGGTTAAACCATTGTCATGGCATTGATTAAAAATAACCCCAAATACGGTCGTTTTAGGATCAGTATATCCCAGTGACTCACTGTCATCTTGCTCTAAAATATCTTCAAGCAATAATTGTTGTTCAAGCAATGACACTAATGCCACACAAGATGGCGCGACACCGGTAATATCGCCACCATATGTTAAGGTCGGCGCATCAATTTTCTGAGTTAATAACTGGCCAAGCAACGCGCCGACATCACCTTCGGTGCTAAATACACCCCAAGATTGTTGTGGTTCAATCACCCATTGATCAATGTCGACAGTGACACTCGATGAACTGCACTGCAACTGCGTAAATCTGATTTCCATCTTGCCACTTATCCTAATCTTTAAAGCGATTCATCACTTGAGTGTCTCATAAGATGCTAAAAAAAATCGACAAAAAAGCAGAACATTCTATGTTCTGCTTTAGGATGCCACTCAATTGAATGGCCAACTCGAATACAACTAGCCGATAACGGTCATTTCATTCAAAATAAATTCATCGACAGCATCCTGGGTTGCAGCCACAAAATCGGCTAAATGCTGATTTCCCGTATGCACACGCCATAATTCTCGGGTCTGCCAAGTCTCATAAAACATAAAGTGGGCTGAGTTTTCATTGTCTCGGTGTAAGTCATAATTAATACACCCTTCTTCAGCGCGTGTGACTTCAATCAGCTTCAGTAATTCAGTTTTTACTAACTCAATTTTGTCCGCTTTTGCTTTAATATTGGCTACAATCGTTAAATGTGACATGTTTATTCCTGTTCGATAAAATAAGTACTTAACATTATTAAATAATACAATTAAAGGTATTAATTAAAACCCTTCTAAAACAATTTTACCAATGGCACGGCCTGCTTCTAACGCCTCATGTGCAGCACGAAGATTTGCAGCATTTATTGCGCCCATGTGCTGGCCTAACGTCGTTTGAATAAAACCTTGGTCGACAAGATCGGCTACTCGGTTAAGTAAACGTCCCTGCTCATCCATATCTACTGCGTTAAACATCGAGCGGGCAAACATAAACTCCCAATGCAATGACAAACTCTTGAGTTTTAACTTAGTGATATCTAACCCTTCTGGATCATCAATCATGGCAATTTTACCAAAGGGTGCTAGCAACTGAGTGTAAGCCTCAAAATAGGCATCTGTGCTGTTTAAACTGGCCACATGGGTGACAGACCCTATGTTTAATCCATCAATTTGAGCGGGTAACGGTTTGGTGTGATCAACCACATGATCAGCGCCTAACTTTTTCACCCATTCGGTTGAACTTTCACGCGATGCTGTGGCGATAATGGTTGCACCCGTCAAGGTTTTTGCTAACTGAATAAAGATAGAACCCACACCACCCGCAGCGCCTACGACCAAAATGACTTCGTTTGATTTTTCAGTTGAATGGGATGCTTGTTGTTTAATACATAGATGTTCAAACAGTAATTCCCAAGCCGTGATCGCCGTTAACGGCAATGCTGCGGCTTCGGCATCGGATAAACTTTTAGGTTTAATGCCTACTAAACGCTCATCCACTAATTGGTATTCAGCATTGCTACCCTGACGCGTAATATCGCCAGCATAATAAACCTGATCGCCAGGATTAAATTGGCTCACACTTTCACCTGTCGCAATCACTTCACCAACGGCGTCCCAACCGATCACTTTTACTTCACCCGCAGCAGGCGCCATATTTAAACGTACTTTATAGTCTGCTGGGTTAACGGCGATGGCTTTTACCTTGATTAATAAATCACGGCCTGATGCAATCGGTTGAGGTAACTCGACATCAATTAACGATTCAGGGTTCGAAATTTCAAGAGACTGTTTATATCCAATAGCTTTCATAAGGTTGTTCCTGTGATATATAAAATAAGGTTGCTCAAACTTGATGAAGCTATATTAGCGCTTGTTTTATCTTTCACAAACAGCATAATTATTGAAATATTATCAATTAAAAATGGATAATCATGTTATTAGAAGACCTTTACGTGGTACTTAAAGTCGCAGAGTTTCGCAGCATTACTGCCGCGGCAACCAATTTAGACATGCGTACAGCCACCGCAAGTGCAGCATTAAAACGCGTTGAAGCCAGTTTAGGCGTTGAACTTTTTATTCGCACCACCCGCCAACTTCGTTTATCAAGCGCAGGCGAAAAGTACATTCCACAGTGTGAACAAGCCATGCTAATGCTTGAGCAAGCCAAGCAAAACATGAAAGGTGAGCTAGACATTGTTGACGGCGACTTACGTTTAGCCATGTCGTCAGACCTTGGGCGTAATATTGTCATTCCATGGATTGATGACTTTATGGATACTTACCCAGAGGTCAGTATTCGAGCCAATATCAATGACAGTAATCTCGATTTTTACCGCGACTCCGTCGATTTAGCCTTGCGCTATGGTTCGCCAAATGACGCTAATCTTTACGGGTTTAAAATCTGTAATGTCCCCAGATTATTGTGTGCATCTAAAGCTTACCTAGCAAAACATGGCATGCCAAAACACCCACAAGACCTCGCCTCACATAACGGACTGTTATATCAACTCAATGACATTACTTACGATGTATGGGAGTTTTATCGCGGCGATGAGTTATTAAAAATCAAAATGAAAGGCAACAGAGTCTCAAATGACGGTGAATTAGTGCATCGCTGGTGTGTATCGGGTAAAGGCATTGGGCTTAAGTCTTGCCTTGATATATCAAGTGACTTACTCAACGGTAACGTGGTGCATGTATTACCAGAATACCAAGCCAAACCGACAGAATTATGGCTCATTTTCCCGAGCAGGCAATCCATTACACCCGCGGCGCGATTACTCAGAGACACCTTAAAACAAAAGACCCGCAGTATTTTACTGCAACTGATTGAGAAAGGCATAGTAGATAAAAGCGTACTAGATTGAAGCCTGTGCATGGCGAGATGACAAGCCGTAAAGAAAATATAACTAATCTTCTATGTCCCAATGAAGTGGCACACCATCAATGGCCATGTATACGGTTTAGTGACGGACTTTTTATTCTTCCTATACCCTCTGATACCGCTCGTGATGCGATTGTTAATTTATTACAACGACTTTCAACAATGAAAAATATTATACTTTTATATTTTGGTTTCCCCCACGATTAGCCAAACACGACTATACTTTAAATAAGCTCTAAAATGGTTGATTTATGAACAAACTAGAATTTACACAAGCTACAGATTTCACTATTATTTAATAGCGCAGCTTCTCCTGTTGATAGCAAGATTGCTTAAGAATATTTGAGAGTATTCATATAGTATAGGAAGTTTAATGACATGGATGACCATTACGAAATTGTTGTTATTGGGTCGGGTTTTGGCAGCCTCTTCTTTTTAAAACAATACTTGGAGAAGAAACCAAACGCGAAGATTGCTGTTATCGAATGGGGTCAGAACAGAGATCATAACTGGCAGATAGCAAATAAAAGAAATTCTGATCTTTCTCCTAACCAGACTCACGCACAAGATAAAAATCACAAGCCTTGGAATTATACTATTGGTCTGGGTGGTGGAACAAATTGCTGGTTTGGTCAATCACCACGCTTTATTCCAGCTGATTTTGAAATGAAATCGCGATTTAATGTTTCGGATGATTGGCCATTTTCATATGATGACCTCGAGCCTTATTATATGGCTGCAGAAAATATTATGTCTATATCAGGCTCTAATACTATGGGTAAAGTGTCACCTAGATCAGGAGCCTTTCCTCTTCCGTCACACCGCGTAAGTGCTATTGATGAAATAATGATGGCTGCGCAGCCTAATCTACATTTTCCTATTGCTACAGCTCGCTCTCCTCTGTCACTAAAAAATCGAAACCAATGCTGTGCAACAGCTCAATGTAATTTGTGTCCAGTAAATGCTAAATTCACTGCTTTTAATGGCTTCGCAGATATCCTTACCCATCCAAATATCACCTATATTATGAATGCACAGGCTCGCGAGATCATACATCATAATGGCGTTGCCACTGGTGTAATGTATATAAACCTTAGTGATGAAGAACAAAGCATCTATGGTGATCTTGTGGTTCTTGGTGCCAATGGAATTCAAAGTCCTGCAATACTTCTTAGATCCGGCATAAATCATCCACAAACAGGCGTCGGCATATGCGAACAACTTGGCTATGAGTTTGAAGTATTTTTAGATGGTGTCGATAATTTTGGTGGTAGCACAATTACCACAGGCCTTAATTACAGCCTCTATGATTCACACCCAGATCGTGAAAATGCCGGCGCTGCATTATTTTATTTTGAAAATCGGATCAAACATGGTTTGCGTTTAGAAGAGGGCCGTTGGCGCCAAGTTCTTCCACTGATGGTTGCCATTGAGGACTTACCACAAAATAGCAATAGAGTGACACTCAATGCCCGAGGTCAAGCTTATGTAACTCATGCAAGTGTATCTTCTTATGCTAGAGCAGGATTACAGTATGTTCATGATAATATTTCAAAAGTATTAGCTCCTCTGCCGGTTGAGAAGATAGTTTCTCTAAGGGAAAGACCGACAGAATCACATATTCAATGTTCTCTACGAGCAGGAAATGATGCGACAAGATTCGTTGTTGATGGTAACTCTTTGCATCATAAGATGAGCAATCTTATCGTTGTTGGCAGCTCTACATTTACAACCTGCCCACCTGCTAACCCAAGTTTAACCGTCGCTGCTATGTCGTTAAGAGCGGCAGATAAATTGGTATAGATATTATGAATAACGCTATTGAACGTCGTAAATTTCTCAAAATATGTGTTGGCACTGCCATTGTTGCTACATTGCCTTTAGGTGTTTATGTGCTAGATAGTAAGAGCCGTCTAAGCGCTTTTGTTGAAAATATATTAACTAAAACCCTTCCTGGGAGGATTATTTCTCAGACTGATATCAAGCAATTTTCAGAAGATTTTTTTGTTGAGCGATATGACATAGCCTTAAAAACCCATATTTTCTCGGTTTTAGACCCAGTAATTCGAGTCGCATCCGGGTTTGATGAAAATTTACACGGGAAAATTGATGATCTCGAACGAATGATTGTAACCAAGCTCCTGTTAAATAGTGACTTTTTTGAAAATAATACCAAGACGAAAAAAATTTCTTACTATGGGTCTACTGACACTATATGTAGGACTGCTAATCCATTTGCGCAATTTTTAACATCATAGGATAAGCATTGCCGGTACTACCCAAGAGTAGCAAACGATATTAATCAGTGACTTATAATAGATGCATAAGTGTGTAGTGAATTTATAATATTAGCAGGTCCTAACACCGATAGTGCTAGTGCAAAATCAGTGATAAACGATATGGTAAATAGTTATAATTGATAATGATGGCACAGGCGTAAAAATGATGTAGATGACATATTGCCCATTTTTTATCACTCCTTTGGTTAACAGAAACTATCAACGCCACTCATTTTTATCGTTAATGAGCCTAGTTTCTTTCAACTTAGATGACGATAACCTTTTATGACGATTCAAACAAAATAAAGATAGGTTTTATCAATCAATGACTCTCTAGATATTTAGTCTTAGGACATATGATTGATTTAACGCAGCAGATTTCGCCAGGTATATACTCTCGCCGTTATTCTCAAGTGTTTTCATTGGTGAGTCGCCAATGTTTAACTTTGCTTGTATAGCCTCTAGCCGCGAAGTGACCTAGCGCCTAGACTTTTGACTTAACAAAAAAGCGCAGCGTTCGCTTGTCACCGTTCGTTATCGCTTTTCACCACTTGTTACCCTCTTAGCTTTTCGATTTAGCTTTCTTTTTATAAGGCTTTTTAAAACTGCGTTTCGGTGTGGTACTGGCGACACCTTGTAATGCTGATGGTAACTGGCTCGATGCTTGGGTTATTAAACCATCTAACTGGCTGAGTAATGGCTGCATAAACGCATCGTACTTCAGTCTTTTTTGGCTGATGGCATCAAGGTTATTTTCCCATAACGCGGTCATGTCAGGTGTAGTTGCTGATTCTGGTAAGCTGCGGATCAAGCCAGTGCCAACCGGAGTGGCCAATATCGATTTACCTTGCCGAATAAGGTATCCACGCTTAAATAATAATTCAATAATCCCAGCACGAGTCGCTTCGGTGCCTAGGCCGTCGGTTTCTTTGAGGATTTTCTTAATTTCACTATCAGTAACATAACGACTAATTCCGGTCATGGCACCTAATAATGTGGCGTCGGTAAAATGCTTCGGCGCTTGAGTCGTTTTCTCCAATAATTCACCACGCTGACAATGCAACACCTGCCCGTTAACCAATGGCGGTAACGACTGAACGGCATCGTCGTTATCGTCTTCACTGTGAGTTGAACCAGTATTCGCTTGACTGTTATTAGCTTGATTTGCTGTGGCTGCCCGTTTAAAGAGCTGTTTCCAGCCTAAGCTTTTGTCTTGACGCGCTTTAGTGGTAAACAAGCCACCAGCAATCGTCACTTCAACTGCGGTTTCTGCATAAATATAAGCGGGATAAAACTGGGCTAAATATTGCCGCGCAACATGTTGGTACAACTTTGCTTCATTACCTGATAGTGCAGCTAAGTTAGCCACTTTCTCGGTAGGCACAATGGCATGGTGAGCATCCACTTTACTGTCATCCCACGCTTTAGATTTAAGCTTGGCATTAGGTGAGTCGCAACCATCAACCAAGGCAGAAACGCCTTTGAGCACAGCATTCAATACTTTCGGTGCCAAAGTATGCTGCTCTTTAGGTAAATAGCGACTGTCTGAGCGCGGATAAGTAATCAATTTATGTTTTTCATACAAACTTTGGCAGGTATCAAGCACCTCTTTCGCCGATAGCCCAAAGCGTTTTGCGGCATCGATTTGCAGTGCTGATAAACTATAAGGTAATGGCGGGTTTTGGCGCTTATCTTTGGCTTCAAGTTTTGTCACTTCAGCGGGTTTACCATTAATGCGGGCAACCACATTTTCGGCTAAGCCTTTAGCTAATACCCGTCCATCTTCGTCCATATAGGGCTGGCAAGCCTCACTAGGCTTCCATTTAGCACTAAAACCTTGTTGCTGATCGGTCAGCAAATGCGCTAACACTTCATAAAAAGGTTTTGAGGTAAATGCAGCAATTTCTTCATCGCGGCGTACGACTAACCCAAGCAAAGGGGTTTGAACTCGGCCAACTGATAATACGCCCTGATAACCGACCTTACGCCCTTGAATGGTATATGCGCGGGTCATGTTCATGCCATACAGCCAATCAGCACGGCTGCGGGCTAATGCAGAAGTCGATAAAGGAATAAACTCACGATTGCTGCGTAACTGCCCTAGCGCACGTTTGACCGCTTGGGGGTTTAAGTCGCTGATTAACAGCCGCTGTACCTGGTTAAGCTTGTCACCCTTTACGCCCAAATAAGAAATCACTTCATCGACCAGCAACTGCCCTTCTCTATCTGGATCGCCAGCATTAATTATCGATGATGCTTGCTTTACCAGTTTACGCAACACCGTAAGTTGACTGCGCGTTTTGGGTTTGGGCTGCAACTTCCACGTTTGCGGGACAATTGGCAAATGCTCGAGTTTCCACGACTTAAATGCATCATCGTACGCATCAGGCTCGGCTTGCTCTAATAAATGGCCAATACACCATGACACGCAATCACCATTGGCGGCAATGATATAGCCATCACCTTTTTTATGTGGCTTTGGCAACACATCGGCAATCGCACGACCTAGACTGGGTTTTTCAGCAATATATAAAATCATAATCCACTGTTGGGGCGTTAGCGTTCAATATGACAAACCGAACTGCGCCACTTAACTGTATAAATTTACAGTATAGATTAGCGTTAAATACGCCAAGCTGCAAATATGAAATAATTAACCCCTTATCGGCGTAAATCATTACAATAAAAGCATAACAGCGAAAAGCCTAGACCCTAGAGCGGACTGCGTCCTGCTAGGTCGCTTCGCGGCTATAAAAGCATAACAGCACAAAAAGAAGGAACGCTTCGCTTACGGTAACCACGATAAAGCGATAAAAAGCCTAGACGCTAGAACGGACTACGTCCTGCTAGTTCGCTTCGCGGCTATAAAAGCATAACAACACAAAAGAAGGAACGCTTCGCTTACGGAAACAACGATATGAGCAATTAAACACCTAGATGCTAGGGCGGGCTGCTTCCTGCTCGTTCGCTTGTTATCGATCTTTATCGCTCGTCATCGCTTGTTATCGCTCTTATAGCCTCTAGCAGCGAAGCGTCCTAGTAGCTAGGCATCTAGGCGCAGCGTTCGCTTGTTATCACTCTTATAGCCTCTAGCCGCGAAGCGACCTAGTTCTTAGTCTTTTAAAGCAAAAAAAACCAGCATAAATTATGCTGGTTTTTATCACTAACAAACAGTGGTTAACTTATGGATGACACTCATTGTGCATTTCTAAATTAGTGCCTATGTCCTTTGAGCGATTAGCTTTGGCATCATCGTTACGTAATTGGGTTAAATGATCCAAGTAAGCTTGGTCAACGTCATTGGTAATATAATGACCGTCGAACACTGATGTTTCAAAACGCTTAATCTCTGGATTTTCCATTCTTACGGCTTCAATTAAGTCGCTCAAGTCTTGGAAAATAATGCCATCGGCACCAATGATTTTGGCAATTTCGTCAGCATCACGACCATGAGCAATCAACTCATTAGAGGTCGGCATATCAATTCCGTACACGTTAGGAAAACGGATTTCAGGGGCTGCTGAAGCAAAATACACTTTCTTTGCCCCGGCTTCACGCGCCATTTCAATGATCTGCTCAGACGTGGTGCCACGAACGATTGAATCATCAACCAGTAATACGTTTTTACCTTTGAACTCAGTATTAATTGCGTTCAATTTACGACGTACTGATTTTTTACGTTCTTGCTGACCTGGCATGATAAACGTACGACCAATATAACGGTTTTTAACAAAACCTTGACGGTACGGTAAATCCATACAACGAGCAATTTCTAATGCGATATCGCACGATGTCTCTGGAATAGGAATAACGACATCAATGTCATGGTCTTCCCATTCTTTCTTAATTTTTTCGCCTAACTTAGCGCCCATGTTTACGCGACTGGCATACACAGAGATTTTGTCGATGCTCGAATCTGGACGAGCAAAATAAACGAATTCAAAAATACACGGAGCATAGCTTGGGTCTACAGCACATTGACGGGTAAATAACTGGCCATCAAGTGAAATATAAACAGCCTCACCAGGTGCTACGTCACGCATCACTTCAAAACCCACGGCATCCAAAGCAACACTTTCTGAAGCAACCATATACTCAGTACCAGTTGCGGTTTCATGCTTACCAAGTACCAAAGGACGAATACCAAATGGATCGCGGAACGCTACTAGGCCTTGGCCGATGATCATTGCCACTACCGCATAAGCACCACGGGTTTGCGCATGCACTTTGGCAACCGCATCAAACACTTCATCTGCACTTAAGGTTAAACTGCGCGTCTCTTGTAACTCATCGGCTAACAGGTTTAACAAGATTTCGGAGTCAGAGGTGGTGTTAACATGACGACGTTTTCTGACGAGGCTTTCCGCCAGATCAAGCGTATTGGTCAAGTTACCGTTATGCGCTAACGAAATACCAAATGGCGAGTTAACATAAAACGGTTGCGCCTCTGATGCACTCGAGCTGCCCGCGGTTGGATAACGAACATGTCCAATACCGGCATTACCTTGTAAACGCTGCATATGTTTAGGTTCAAACACATCTTTGACTAAGCCGTTTGCTTTACGTAAACGAAACGCATTCATGTCAACAGTCACAATACCTGCTGCGTCTTGACCACGATGTTGAAGCACAGTCAGCGCATCATAAATGGTCTGATTAACTGTTGATTTTCCTACTATTCCGACGATACCACACATGGGTAAGGTTCCTCACTGTAAAGTGTTTTATGATTATATTTTGGGTACAAAGCTTGAGGTATTTTCGACATAGTCAAAAAACCACTGAATAACCACGCCAAATTCAGGTACAAGTACAGAATCCTGCCACCATTTCGTGTCAGGGAATGCCGTAAAAGCATCCATAAAAAACAGTAATGCGCTAACAATTAACGCGCCACGAATGGCACCAAAACACAGGCCTAAAACACGGTCTGTGCCCGATAAGCCTGTTTTGGCCACTAACTGGCCTAACAAATAATTAACGAGTGCCCCTAGGATCAGGGTAATGATAAAAAGAATGGCAATCGCGACACCGTTTCTGACTAACTCGTCCTGCATTTGGGTTAAATGAGCAGCAAGATCAAGATAAAACTGGCTAGCAATAAAGAAAGCGGCAAACCAAACCACAAGAGACATGGCTTCTTTGGCAAATCCGCGGATCAAACTAATAATAGTTGATAACCCGATGACAATAATAATTGCGTAATCAATCCAAACCATGGAGATGGGGATCCGGTATAGGGTTCAAGACGGCGAGATTCTAACAGAGACAGAGATGTTTCTCACCTCTGATTGCACAAATTATTCTTGCGTGATTAAGAACAATCAAATTGTAAATATTAATCACCCAAGCATAATACCGTCTGAATAGGTTATTGTTCCTGTGGATTATAGGCTACGATTTTGCCTTTTAATCCGGTTAATTTGAATATAGGTTGCTGACGAGCTTTAAGTTTTTCTTCTGACACTTCAGGGCCTACAAATACTCGGGTTAATTTTCCTTCAACAGGTACTTTAGGCAGTGTATAAGCATTAAATCCTGCCTTACGTAGTTGAATAATTAAGGCTTTTACATTGGTAATATTATTAAAACCGCCTAATTGCAACGTAAAACCAGCCGTAACGGGTGATTTAGTTTTATTAGCAACGGGTGTTTCAGGCTTTTTTACTGCCGCAGTGGTTGCCGCTGACGGTTTAACCACTTGATTCACTTTTTTAGTTGGTTCTGCTTCACCTAATTCAACAATATCGTTACTGAGATCTTGAGGTTCAGCAATCGTTAACACTTGGAATTCTTCCGCGGGTTCGGCGATGTTGGCAGAACTGGCTCGATTTGAAGCACTTGATTGAACGGGACGTAAAGGAATTTCAGTGAACTCCTCAACCACCTGAGGTTTTTTACCGTCTAATAAATCGGGTAAAAAAATCACACCTAAGGCCACTAAGACGATGGTACCCACTAAACGATTTTGAAATTGACGATTCAAAGCTAATTCCCTTTTTTAACAAAACGACGTTAATGATGGCTTCTAAAACCGACGTCTAACATAAATAGTGTTTATAAAGATTTAAACCCTGCAACAGTATAAAAAGAGCCAAATATAATGACCACATCATCAGCCTCTACCGTCGCTTGTATAGCTTGCCATGCGCTGGCGATGTCAGTAAATTCACTGGCATGCTGACGACAACGCTCATTGGGCAATGCTTGACGCAGTGCTTGCGCTGTTGCGCCCCGTGGATTATCTAAACCAACAAAATACCAATGACGGATTTGTTCAGCCAATGTCGCCAATACCAACTTGATGTCTTTATCTTTAAGCATGCCACATAAGGCTACAATACGACGACCTTGGTACGCCTGCAATTGTTGTGCTAAATATCGTGCAGCATGGGGATTATGCGCTACATCTACCAGCACTAATGGTTGCTCACTCACCTGCTCTAATCGTCCGGCTAGTTGAGCTTGTTGTAATCCTTGGTTAATGTGTTGCTGGCTTATTTGCGGCCAAATATAACTTAGCAGCGCCACAACACTAGCAGCATTAGCTAGCGGTAACCTTGGCACAGCCAAACCAATATAAGATTGCTGCGCGGATTCAAAATGCCATAATGTAGGTGGGTTCTGGTCTTTATGGTAATGAAACTCATAACCAACACGATAAAGTGTTGTTCCAATCTGCTGAGCATAATCTGTCACGCTCAATGGTAAATCGGGTTCACCACAAATGGCGAGACAACCTGAGCGGAACACGCCGGCTTTTTCTCTGCCAACCAGTTCTCGGGTATCGCCTAAATATTCTTGGTGATCAAGATCGATAGAGGTCAAGATAGTGGCTGTGGAGTCGATAATATTAGTGGCATCTAGACGGCCACCTAAGCCCACTTCAAGAATAATCACATCAAGCTTAGCAGCTTTGAATAAGTATAAACCCGCTAACGTCGCATATTCAAAAAAGGTTAATGAAATATCACCTCGTGCCACCTCTATGGCACAAAAAGCCTCAATAAGAGAGCCATCACTGGCATCTTGTTGATTGATCTGCACCCGTTCATTGTAATGCAGCAAATGCGGTGAACTGTAGACGCCAACTGATAAGTTTGCTTGACGTAATATTGAGGAGAGCATCGCACAGGTCGTGCCTTTACCATTGGTACCGGCGACTGTAATCACTTTAGCTGGAGCTAAATCAATCACATTGAGTCGCTCGGCGACAGCACTGACTCGCGTTAAGCCCATGTCGATTTCGCTAGGATGAATTGCCAGCAAATAATCCAGCCATTGATTTAAGCTTGATTGTTGATTGGGTACAGTAATTTCAGACGCAATTGACATAATTCAATACCATTTAATTTATGCAAACCTTACCAGACGTGGCGAAAACATAACATTAGTTTTACATCCCAATAAATATGACTGAAAAACACTTTAATCGAGCATAAACAATGGACCGAGTGCTAACCTAGGCAATTGATGCTGCTCAGGGTAAGTCACATCGACCAAATACAATCCGTTGGGCTTAGCTGTCGCTGCCGCCTGAGTGCGATTTTTCAATGCCAAGAGTTCTGTTATCCACTCGATAGATTGATTACCTAAACCGATTTGAAGTAATGAACCGACAATATTACGCACCATATGATGTAAAAATGCATTGGCTTGAATATCCACCAACACATACATGCCTTGACGAGTCACATTAACTTGATGCACATCTCGACAGGGTGTTTTAGCTTGACAATGCAACGCTCTAAAACTGGTAAAATCGTGTTTGCCTACGAGAAGCTGTGCGGCTTGATGCATCAAGGTTTCATCTATATCGCCGTGATAATGGCTCACACCAGAAGCTAAAATACCAGGGCGCAATTGATGATTATAAATAACATAGCGATAACGTCTGGCCGTAGCACTATAACGGGCATGAAAACTGTCATCCACTTCTTTCATCCATCGCACGGCTATACTGTCGGGTAAATTAGCATTCACGCCTAGTGTCCACGCCGTCATTGGACGTTGAACATTGGTGTCAAAATGAACCACCTGTCCAGTAGCATGCACGCCAGTATCAGTTCGCCCGGCACACAATACTTTAATGGGCTCATTTGCCACGTAACTTAAGGCTTTTTCAAGCTGGGCTTGCACTGAATCGACATCGAGTTGGCGCTGCCACCCACAAAAACCACTACCATCATATTCAATACCTAACGCGACCCGCATGCCTATATCCTCTACTCAATAATGGCGCGCAGTTTACCACAAAAAAACGGCGCATGTATCTGCGCCGTTTGCATTTATATGGTTAACATAGGGCTATTTATTTTACCTATACCACATGAATTGACCGAGTTAATTATCCGAGTTAATTAAAGCTTTTAATTAAATTTTTGGCTTCTAATTGTTGACGTTCATTGCCATCCATTTGCACTTCTTTTAATAATGCTCGGGCACTGTCTTGATCTTCAATTTCAATATATGCTCTGGCTAAATCAAGTTTGGCATTAACGGAGTTTTCTTCATCATCAACATCAACCATGTCTGCATTGCTTATTAACGAATTGACTGAACCCATATTAACATTAACATCTTTATACTGATCGGTTTTATCGTCATCTTCATCAGCATCGTTTAACAATTTATCGATGTCGATATAGCTATTTTCACGCTCAAAACGCGTTACGTCATCATTACTGGCTTTATATTCAGCTGATTGGCTACGTTCTTTTTGATCAAGTGCCGCCAACGCTTCATCAACCGTTAAATTGTCATCGCTAAGGATATATTCGTCTTCAGAGGTATAGTCGTCAACGTTGTCATCCTCTTTTAATGACTGTGAAAATGCGGCCAGTAAATCATCATCACTGACCTCAGGTTCATCGACTTCTTTCTCGTCAGCGGCAGACTCGGCAGCTTTAAGTAAATCACTTTCCCAATCTAATAATTCAGGCTTAGGTTTGTTGGATTTTAGGTCATTAAAGAAGCCGGAATCTTTATTCGTTTTATTTTGCGCAGTAGACGAAGAAGTGTCTTTATCATCCATTTCTGCTAACAAAGCATCAAGAGCCTCTTCCGCTTCAGTTTCTGGAGTAGGAGAAGATGCTGCTGTGGATCCTTGCTCTAACTTAACATCATGACGACTAGTTAATGCTAGCGCGGCTTCAAGTTGAGCATCAAATAAGGTGTTATCTTGGTCTTTGCTATCGGCTTGTGTATCAACGTCAGACAGAGCATCTTTGTCCGCATCGACATCGTCTGCATTATCTGTTTTAGCTAAATCGACATCACTAAGATATTCATCAAACTCATCAAACAACTCAGTATCATCAATCTTGTCACTGATAGATTGTTCGCTGTTTGTATCGGTTGATGGTGTATCGCCGGCTTTTGTATCTTCTTTAAAGCTTGCCAATAAAGCATTAATATCATCATCGAGTGACTCATCATCGTCCAATATTAATGCTTCACTGGACGTATCGTCATCTAACTCCGCGGCAATCTGAGCTTGTACCGCTGCGTTGTCGTGATCATATGTCTCTGACTCAACCACAGGTTCGTTAAGACTGGCTAACAATGCATCGATGTCTTCGTCACTTGTTTCATTATCATCAGTAGAATCTGCGACATCTTCATCACTTAATTCAGCTGCAATTTGGGCTGCTAAATCATCACTTTCCGAGTTTTCCTGCTCATCTATTGGTAATTCATCGCTATTTTCGGCCATTGCGGAGTCAATAATAGGCTCTTCATTTTGGCCAACTTCATTCACATCATCTTCGCCGCTTGAGTCTGCTGACGTCTCTGGTGCTTTGACGGCCGCGGTAACATCATCAGACTCTGCCGGCATATCAAACTCGGCTAGTAATGAATCGATATCATCTTCAGTTGAGTCTTCAGTTGAGCCGGCTGATGCCTCTGGCACGTTGACAGCCGCGGTAACATCATCTGACTCTGCCGGCATATCAAACTCGGCTAGTAATGAATCGATGTCATCTTTAGTTGACTCTTCAGTTGAGCCAGCTGATGTCTCTGGCACGTTGACAGCCGCGGCAACATCATCTGACTCTGCCGGCATATCAAACTCAGCTAGTAATGAATCGATATCATCTTCAGTTGAATTTTCAGTTGAATCTGCTGATGTCTCTGTCGCGTTAACATCCGCAGCAACATCATCTGACTCTGCCGGCATATCAAACTCAGCTAGTAATGAATCGATATCATCTTCAGTTGAATTTTCAGTTGAATCGGCTGATGTCTCTGACGTTTTGACAACCGCGGCAACATCATCTGACTCTGCCGGCATATCAAACTCGGCGAGTAATGAATCGATATCATCTTCAGTTGAATTTTCAGTTGAATCGGCTGATGTCTCTGGGGTTTTGACAGCCGCAGCAGCAACATCATCTGACTCTGGCGGCATATCAAACTCGGCTAATAATGAATCTATATCATCTTCTGCAGATGCATCTAGATCATCAGTTTTATCTTTCGCCGTTCCTTCTGTATCTAAACCCACCAATAGATTGTTGAGATCATCGTCATCTTCAAGAGGTTCTAGATCAGAATCTTGATCCTCCATGGCCTCAGCCCATAAATCATCTAATGAAGTCCCATCTTCATCTTCTAATTCTTTTTCGCTAATGAACATATCAGATGCCATATCCATCTCGGTATCACCGCTCATTTGGATTTCTGGCTGTAAATCAACACTGTCTGAATCCAATAAATCATCAATTGACTCTTCATCATTTGAATCTAAATGGATCACCATATCGTCAGAGTCATCATTGGCTATTGCGGTAGTTGACTCTTTTCCTGGCTGGGTTTCAGTTTTTATTTCAGCCTGTTGAGTTTTTTTATTACGGCGACTGAGAAGCCAAAAAATAATGCAAAATATCGCTATAAGAGGTATCGATGCTGCAAGGATCAACAAAATAGTGTTGTCCATTAAGCTGCGCCAAAAGTCAGCGGGTTCTTCTACAACGGGTTCAATATTTTCAGTTTGGTCTACAAGTTTTTTATTTTCTAGCGTTAGACCTTCATATTTATCGCGTAATAGCTGTAAATCTTCTTCAAGCGAAGCAATATTTAATGACATTTGTTCAATTTTGTTTTTCAACACTTGATTGTCATTGTTGCTGATCATTAATTCATCTTGTGAGCGCGCCAACTCATCTGTAAGCATTAACGTTTTTGCATTGGCTTTATCTAGCGTGCTATTGAGATCCTTGACCACAACGGCATTAGCCTCAGTAATCGCTTTGGTTTGTAGCGTTACAGCAGGTGTTTGTTTGGCTATTTGCAACGATTTTGCTGCAGAGGGCTGATTAATAACAGTACGAGGCTGAGTTTGTTTGCTAACACGGCGGTCATCTTGCTCAGCACGGCGTTTAGCAACCTCGTTGGGAATGGCGGCTATCACATCTGCAGAAGGGACCAGTAATATCATCCCTCGCTCTAATGTATTGTAATTATTACCGCTAAAAGCGTGTGGATTAGCGTCAAATAACGCGGCCATCACCTGATAAACACTGACATTATTACTAGGCCTGACTTTTTGCGCAATACTCCAAAACGTATCTCTTGATGTCGTCGGACCATATTGCCGTTTAGCTTGTTGTTTAACCTCGCCATTGGGCCCAGTAATTTTGAGTGTTTCTGCCTGTGCAGATCCAATAAGTTGTACACTGGTTAAGCCAACGGCTGTGCAGGCAATCAAACCCACAATATATGAAGTACGCAAAGTCATCCAATCCTTCCCTTTTAGCGCTATTGAGTTACCGGTTTGGCAACAGGCTTGAGGCAATTTTTATCGTTAGTATTATGGTCGTTAACTATATCTGATCACATCCATGATGAGCCAATTTTGCAGGCGATTTCAATGCTATTGATGTTAAAAATGATATGTTTACGACTATAAACTAGATTTACCGGACCTGCTACTATTGGGGTCAGTTAAACGAAAAAAGCCTGCTCATTGCAGGCTTTTTAAACTAAATCGCGTTGTTGATAAAAACATTACTCATTATTAAAGTGTAATTAGTAATAATCTCTAATCAAAATCTCGGCAATTTGCACACTGTTTAACGCTGCACCTTTACGAATGTTATCGGCAGTAACCCATAAATTTATACCGTGAGAGTGCGAAATATCTTTACGAACACGACCAACATAAACAGCATCATTACCTGCTGCATCAGTAACAACGGTTGGATATTCGTCATCATTTTCAAATAACACAATACCCGGAGCATCACGTAAAACGGCTTTAACATCTTCAGCATCAACAGGTTGACGCGTTTCAATATGTATAGCCTCTGAATGACCATAAAAAACAGGCACACGAACCGCAGTAGGGTTAACGACAATTTCATCGTCGCCAAAAATCTTTTGCGTTTCCCACACCATTTTCATTTCTTCTTTGGTGTAGCCATTGTCCATAAACATATCAATTTGTGGTAAAACATTAAATGCTATCTGCTTTGGATAAACCGACGGATCTGAAGGTAAACCTTGGAGTAATTTTGCACATTGATCCGCTAACTCTTCAATCGCTTTTTTACCTGTTCCTGACACAGACTGATATGTCGCCACGTTAATACGTGAAATACCAAAAGCATCATAAATTGGCTTAAGTGCAACTAACATCTGAATAGTTGAACAATTAGGATTGGCAATAATATTGCGATTGCGGAAATCCGCAATGGCTTCAGGGTTAACTTCAGGCACCACCAGCGGCACATCAACGTCATTGCGAAAATGTGAGGTGTTGTCGATAACGACACAACCCGCGTCACCCGCAATCGGCGCCCATTTTGCAGACACATCGCCACCAGCAGAAAAGAAGCCTATTTGTGCTTGTGTCCAATCAAACGTTTCTACATCAAGAATTTCAACTTGTTTACCGTGAAAACTGACCGTTTCGCCAGCACTGCGACTGCTCGCTAATGGAAACAACTTAGCAACCGGGAAATTACGCTGCTCGAGGATCTCAATCATAGTTTGACCCACTGCGCCCGATGCACCTAAAACGACTACATTAAATTCCTGAGACATAATTAACGCCCGACTCCTATTATCCAGTTTGAATGATCAATTTACCTTAGTTTGCTTATGCTTTACTAGGGTTAATGTGCTAAAAAGCCTACTTTGAAGTGATTATTTCTCAACTGGCTAGAAATACTGTTTTTTACCCTCAATATGTCCCTCTATGGGTCATATCGGTCCTAGGTCATTAATTAAAGCCTAAAGCGCTGAGCATCGATTGATTAATCCCATCATCAGATAAAGATTGCGTAGATTGAGTTAACGAGATGGCGCTATACTCTCGACGGTAAGTATGATTTTTACGCATTAAATCAAATCCTGCCGTCGTTGCAAAACAACCTCTGAAGGTTACATCATCATCACGTAAGTCATAGACTAAACGTGATAATTTCAGCAATTGGCTTTCGGTTAAATCACCTTGACTCACAATTTGATTAAATTGAAAGGTCGGTAACAAACTCGCCAATGATTTGTCCATCGGTAAACCGAGTAATTCACACCACTTTTGATACAATATAAAGGTGCCGCGAGCTTTGCCTTCAAGGCTATAACCGGCAATATGCGGCGTAGCAAACTCTGCCAAGGCGACTAATTCTGCCATAGGGTTAGGTTCACCTTCCCATACATCGAGCACAAGTTTGATATCGTCACGTTGTTGCTTAAATTTGATCAACGCTCGGTTATCAATGACCTCGCCTCGACAGCAATTTAATAACCATGTATTGGGTTTCAACTGATTGAGTCGAGTGTCATCAAATAAATACCAGGTTTTATGCTCACCCTGTTTGGTAATAGGCACATGCAAACTGATAATATCTGCATGTTCAATCAGAGTGTCTAGTGACACAAAGTCACGTGTATCACCTTGTTCGGCCTTAATAGGGTCGCACAACAACACTTTTAAACCATAAGCTTGCAAACAGTTCGCGGCTGCAGTGCCGGTATTTCCTGCACCCACAATGCCCACAACTTTACCTGCTAATGACCCACCGAGACGCTGAGCCAACTCCAGCATCGCAATAAAGGCATACTCACCTACTGCCTTCGCATTACATCCTGGCGCATTAGTAAAAAAGATATTGCGCTCTGCAAGATAATCAACATCTACATGATCAGTGCCAATCGTCGCACTACCCACAAATTTAAGCTTATGCGCTTGTTCAATTAACGCTGCATTCACTTTGGTCACCGAACGCACCAGCAACACATCGGCATCCTGCACTTGAACAGCGCTTAAGGTTCGGCCATTTACGTATTCAATTTCCCCTAAGTCACCAAACAAGGCATCGACATAAGGCATATTTTCATCGGCAATTATTTTCATTTTGGTATCTTATTTACTGCGAGTTTAACGACATCACATTACGATTTTTTATGGAAGTATCTTATACCAAATGCCCCCACCTCGTCATTCCTAAGATTTTTTATTGGGGATCCAGCTTTTGATTTTGCTTGTAAGCCTAGATGTTAGAGTGGACTGCGTCCTGCTAGTTCACTTCGCGGCTATAAAAGCCAACCTGCAAATAAGCATCAACGCTAGATACTAGAGCGGACTGCGTCCTGCTAGTTCGCTTCGCGGCTATAAAAGCCAACCTGCAAATAAGCATCAACGCTAGATACTAGTGCGGACTGCGTCCTGCTAGTTCGCTTTGTGGCTGTAAAAGCCAACCTGCAAATAAGCATCAACGCTAGGTACTAGAGCGGACTGCGTCCTGCTAGTTCGCTTCGCGGCTATAAAAGCGAAGCCAATACCTGATGCGTCTTTACGCTGCCCTTTCCGTAAGCACAGCGTCCGCTTATTATCGCTTATCATCGCTCTTCAGCTTTGCTTGTATAGCCTCTCACCGCGAAGCGAACTAGCATCTAGGCATTTAGCCCTTTAAGCGCAGCGTTAGCCTGTCATCGCCTGTTACCGTTTGCCACCTCTTGTCATCGCTGTCGCTTTTATAGCAGCGAAGCGTTCTAGCATCTAGCCGCGAAGCGACCCCGACTCTAGGCATTTAGTTTAAAAGGCAAAAACAAAAAAACCAGCACTGTTTCCAATGCTGGCTTTCATATCATTCGCAAGTTAGCCCACAAATAACGTTTTACGCTTTATATTTACGCATCACTAATGTTGCGTTAGTGCCACCAAAACCAAAGCTGTTGCTCATCATGGTGTTCAATTCCGCTTGGCGCATTTCACGCACCACTGGCATGCCAGCAGCCTTCTCATCAAGGTTGTCGATGTTAATGCTTGGCGCAATAAAGCCGTCTTCCATCATAATTAAGCTGTAAATCGCTTCATGAACACCAGCCGCACCTAAAGCATGACCTGTCAGTGATTTAGTTGACGCGATTGGAGGCATATTATCGCCAAACACTTCACGTAACGCTTCAAGTTCGCGCATATCACCTACTGGTGTAGAAGTGCCATGAGTGTTGATGTAATCAATTGGTGTATCCACATCAGCTAATGCCATCTGCATACAACGCACTGCACCTTCACCAGATGGTGCAACCATGTCATAGCCATCTGAAGATGCGCCATAACCCACAATTTCTGCATAAATTTTAGCACCACGCGCTAGCGCGTGCTCTAATTCTTCAACAACAACAATCCCGCCGCCGCCAGAAATAACAAAACCATCACGGTCTGCATCATAGGTACGTGACGCTTTTTCAGGCGTGTCATTGTACTTAGTCGATAATGCACCCATAGCATCAAAGCCCATGGTTAATGTCCAATCAACTTCTTCAGCACCACCAGCAAACACCATATCTTGCTTACCCATCTGGATAAGTTCAACGGCATGGCCAATACAATGGGCCGAAGTGGCACACGCGGAACTGATAGAATAACTCATGCCTTTAATTTTAAAGGGTGTTGCTAAACAAGCGCTTGCGGTGCTAGACATAATGCGTGGCACAATATAAGGACCCACGCGCTTAACGCCTTTTTCACGCAATGTATCAGCAGCCTGAACTTGGTTTTTTGATGACGCACCACCCGTACCAGCAATCAAACCGACACGAAAATTTGAATATTGTTCTTCTGTCAAATTAGCATCAGCAATTGCTTCCTGCATAGCAATGTAAGCATATGCTGCAGCATCGCCCATAAAGCGAAGAGCTTTACGATCAATATAATCAGCGGGGTTCATTTTGATGTCGCCCCAAACTTTACTGCGTAATTGCATTTCTTCAAACTGCGCCGAGTGGGTAATACCGCTGCGACCCGCTTTCAATGACTCAGTCACTTCTTGCTTGTTATTACCGATACTTGAAACGACACCCATTCCGGTGATCACGACTCTTTTCATTTTTTTGCTATCCATTTGGTACATGTCGGTACTTAATTGCGGCAATCATAGCTGCTTTAAAGTAATTAAGTGGTCAGCTTTCCATAAATACAGGTAAAATAATGCCAAGTTATCGGCCCAGAGTAAAATATTTTGTATAAAACATCTTTATTATCTGTATCCCCCAATTTACACAATTTGTACATTTGTGATTTATTGGGCGACAAAGTTAATCAAAATAGCCGATATCCCCAACTCGCTAAACAGTATATAGACACAGTATTGCAAAGCGGTGACGGTAATAGAGCCGCCACGAATACTCAACCACGTTTATTAACGCTAGGCCAACTCGGTTTTGGAGATGGTCATGAAATAATACTCTTATTAGCAGCATTAGAAGCGGCTAACCTGCAAAAACCTTTGAAAAAGCATCAAACTCGAGTTCATATCAGTGTGTTTGAACATTGTCCAATAAACCGAAAGCAACTTGAACACCAGTGGCAACAGCAAGGACTACTTCATTCGGATCATCATTTATTCGATTTTGCTCAAGCATTACTTAAATGTGAAATAGCGGCTATCGAAGGTTGCCAACGACTGAGTCTACTCCAAAACACATTCATTATTGACCTATATCAAGGTTCGCCTATAGCACAAGCCAAAACCATTGCCACGCCGAATCAACAAAGGATATCACATTGGTTTGCTCTTCCCCATACGAGCCAAGTCAGCCATTCGGATCATTATTTCAGTCAGCATTTGCTGTGGCAATATGGCCGGATCAGTGCTGATAATGCAACATTTTTAGCCGCTAGCTCAAATGATGACGATGTCACCACTACCATCAAAAAGCAATTAGCACTTTGTGGATTTTTACACACTACTTCGTCTCAATCAACTGATGACATCGCTATCGCGGAACGTAACGCATTAAGACAACAAATACGCCAACAGTTTGCTTATAACCCAATGCCATCTCTAGATTCTAACGACCAACCCCCTATAGCTATTATAGGTGGAGGTATTGCTTCTGCAAGTCTTGCCTTGTCGTTGGCTGAACGCGGAAAAGATGTAGTAATTTATTGTAAAGATGACACCTTAGGGCAAGGAGCGTCAGGCAACAAACAAGGTGCCATTTATCCTTTACTGACTCCCGAAAATGATTCGCTAAGTCAATTTTTTCAACAAGCATTTCTATACAGTCGACGTCGTATCCAGGCATTAATTGATGATGGATATTATATTGGACATGACTGGTGTGGCGTATTACACACGGGTTTTGATCTACGCAGCCAAACAAGATTAGATAAAATTATTCATGGTCAGGCGTGGCCAAGTGAGATTGCTTTTGCCGTAAATCCAATCCAAGCCACACAGCTTGCTAAAGTAGATATCCATAAATCTGGTTTTTATTATCCATTGGGTGGCTGGGCTTGCCCGTTTGAATTAGCACAAGCCAGCATTGCCAAAGCACAAACATTAACCAAGGTTCGCATTCTCTATAATAGCGACATTCACTCACTTGAATCACACTCATCTGGCTGGCAGCTGTTTAGTGCCGAAAACAAACACATCGCAACACACGATCAGGTAATCATCGCCTCAGGAGATCAACTGACTCGCTACAAACAGACAAAAAACCTTCAAATCACTGGTTTTAGAGGTCAAGTGAGTCATGTCCCATCTCAAGGTGAACTGGCGCAGCTTAATACTGTAATCTGCGCTAATGGCTATTTGACGCCACAACATAATCAACTGCATTGCGTCGGCGCGAGTTATGTAAAAAACCCACAGCATCTTGATTTTTGTCCAATAGAGCAGCATGAAAACAGCCTTAAAATGCAACAAAGCTTTCCAAATTCAAACTGGCCTAACGATATTGATGTTTCAAACAATGACGCCAGGATCGGCGTAAGGATGGTCAGTCGCGATCACTTCCCGGTAATGGGTTGTGCACCTGATGTTGAAGAATTGTTTGCGCGGTATGCAGTCCAGAAGCAATCCAAAGATAAACCCAGTCAATGGCAACGATACTGGCAAACGACACCTGCACCGATTTATGATGGCTTATATGTACTCGGCGGACTAGGCTCTCGCGGCCTAAGCTCAGGCCCACTCGTTGCCGAGTGCCTCGCTGCAAACTTATGTGGAGAACTGTCTCCCTTAAGTTCAGATTTGCAGGCACGACTTAGTCCAAATAGAATGTGGCTGCGTAAGCTGCTTAAAGGCAAAGCGTTGATGTAAAGGAGAAAGTCAAAACTAAGAATGGGTCCCTGATACAAGCATTTGAGGATGATGGCAATAAGCGGAAGATTGAACGGTAAACAAAATAGAATAAGCTAACGCTTATATTAGGGTAAAAGCAACCAAATTCGCCATTGCGATAATGCTTCTCAGCCGAAAGTAAACATATTTGACAGTTAAGTAACAATGAAGCAGATGAGTCTTGCGGCAGGCTATACTTATTAATTTGATTTACGTTTTGAGTACAAAACACCATTAAATAAAAGTTTCAGGATCTGACTGTTTTTCACAAAAATGTTATGAAACAGATAAGAGATAAAGAAAACACCGATTATCATTAGTATGTACTCCTGAATGGGTTCAAAAGTTAATCTTTCAAAAACAAAAACATATAACAAAATAATTAGAGGCTGATGAAGTATGTAGACGGTATAACTTGAATCAGAAAAGTTCCTTATAACTTTCGAACGCCTAGAACCAACAACATATAATATTGACAGAATAGACAACATTAGACTTCCAGAAGACAGGCGATCTAAGACTTTGTTAATAATCTCCCCAGCGAATATATTGAAATACGACATCAAAAAGAAAGCAATAAATATCAATAAGGATAATAAAAAATACTTAACACATAAGAAAGATGAAAACAACGCCTTGTTGATAAAACAAAAACACCCAATAATAAAATAACTGTAATAATAGAAAAGATTATGAAATGTAATAAACAAAACCGTTCCATCAAATGTTAACTTAGCCACAGCCAAACCAGTAATAGCAACAGAAGGAATACCCAAGTAAATCATAAAAAGTAAAAAAACTGGGGACATTTCTTTACTAGAAAGAATAAATTTACATAAAGGAAGCGAAATAATAAAGTAAACGACCAAATTACCTAAGAACCAAAGATGGCCTAACCATTGGCCCTTTAACAAGTAATCAATGCTATCCCAATCGTATGACTTATTATAGCTGTAATAATTCATGATAGGGTTTAACAATAACCCACAAAACAACAGCGGCAACAGCGCTCTTAAAACTCTATCTTTGGCGAAACCATTCCTGCCTTTACTGAAAATTAACATATAAAAGAACCCAGATATTAGATAAAAAGCCTCCATCCTAAAAATTTGAATAAAATCTGATATATATTTAATAAACCAAGATGTTTCATTAGAGAGAACCCTCCAATCCTGATCAATGCCATAAATAAGTCCTACATGATAAAAAAGCCCCAGTACCATCAATACCGCTCTGCAAAAGTCAAGCCCATGTAGCCGATTAAGATTTGCATTCATATTAGACTCACTGAAAACGATTTAATAAAATAATTTTACTTATAGAAAATAAAAAAAGAATGAAAAAAAGCGAAAGCCCCAAATAGAAACCTCTGAGGATGATGGAAAACCATGAAGACGGGGCTGACACTATCCGGACCGAGCCTAGTTTTATCGATACTCTTCTAATAAATCAGCAAGTTCTTTCTTAAAATCGCTGCCCAATTTAGGATCACGCAAACCATATTCAACAAAAGCTTTCATATAACCCAGTTTGTCGCCACAGTCGTGTGACTTACCTGTCATATTAAAAGCTTCAACGGTATCAGACTCAATCAGCATATCAATAGCATCGGTTAGCTGGATTTCATCACCCGCACCAGGAAGCGTTTTTGCGAGTAAGGCCCAAATCTTTTCCGACAACACATAACGGCCAACAACGGCCAAATTAGACGGCGCTGTGCCTAACTCAGGTTTTTCTACCATGTTGAATATTTTAGTCGAGTCACCAGGGTTAATAGTTTCGCCACCGCAATCGGCAATACCATACTTATGGACTTGATCATCAGGAACAGGTGCGACCATAATTTGACTAGCAAGAGATTCGCGATAACGAATTAGCATCGACGCTAAATTTTCAGTGCGTTGATCTGCTGAGTACGAATCTAAAATCACGTCAGGTAA
Organism: Shewanella sp. Actino-trap-3; assembly: GCF_002836275.1. NCBI lineage: Bacteria > Pseudomonadati > Pseudomonadota > Gammaproteobacteria > Alteromonadales > Shewanellaceae > Shewanella > Shewanella sp. Actino-trap-3. The sequence continues at coordinate 1,617,540 of NZ_PJCE01000001.1, forward strand.
CACAACGGCGAATGGATTATCACCAATACACGGCTTAGCACATAAAATGGCATGCCCAAGACCTTTAGCTTCACCTTGGCGTACATGCATAATAGTGACATTTTTAGGACAAATAGCTTGTACTTCATGCAACAACTGACGCTTAACGCGTTTTTCTAACGTTGATTCAAGTTCATAAGATTTATCAAAATGGTTTTCGATAGCATTTTTACTGGCATGAGTCACCAATACGATTTCTTTAATACCGGCGCTAACACATTCATCAACGATATATTGAATCAATGGTTTATCCACTAAAGGCAGCATTTCTTTTGGGATGGCTTTGGTGGCTGGCAGCATACGCGTACCTAAACCGGCAACAGGAATAACAACTTTCATAAATATCCTTATTTAGCTAGCGCTAAGGCTAAAATGGCTAAAATTTAAAAAGTAAAACTAAAATGGATCAGGCGCTGGATGAGAACGCATCTTGTAAGAAGGCAAATAACGCACCAACCAACATAAGGTTAAGATGGTTAAAAATAATAAGGTATTCGAGGGAGATTGCAGGCTAAAGTCGACAGAAATATGCAGTAACATATGCACAATGGCCATAGCACATCCAAAGGCTACCCCCTTATACAGTTTGTTGTTACGTAGGTACATGGTCCGGCATGCTAACCAAAACGAATACAAGATCCAAAAACCTAAAATGGCTGTCATTACAATCCCGTACTCAATCACAAACTGAACGTATTCGTTATGAGCGTGGTCATAAAAACCAGAATAAAACTGCGGTTGGTGTTGGGGGAATACGGTATAGAAACTGCCGCCACCCGTGCCGGTAAATAAGTGCTGTTTAATAATCGGTAGACTATCAATTACCACTTCATCTCGGGTTTCGGCACTAAACGAGGTGTCGTTTAAACGTTGTTTTACCTTATCGACACCAAAAATTGAGCCTACAATCAATAAATCTAAAATAAAAAGACTAACAACTAAAGGTTTAAATAACGTTGGCGGACGACGGTAAATAAACAAAGACAACAACGAAACCACAGCCAAAGCGGTAAAAAATCCGGCGTTGCCCATACGCGAACGGCTTAAGATTAAGCCAATCACCATGATCACTATCGCCAAGCGTAAAATAAGTTTCCGACTGAATAATGTTGATAGTAAATCTATTAACATTCCGCGCAAATCGAACTCTGTCTTGCTGGTTTTTAGCTCTGATAACAGCCAACCAAACGCAATAGAAAGGCATAACGCTAAATAATTAGCAAAATGGTTTTGGTATACAAACGATCCCTTGGCCCTGTCACCGTCATGATAGCCAAAAATTGGTGATACATCTAACTGCAATAAATTCAGTAAGGTGCCATAAAAAGCCTGTATACAACCAGAAACAATAATCGCAATGAGTAACCAACGCAACGCCTGTGCCTGCTGACAATACTGACTTAGTAATAAAATGAATAGGGTAAAGCAAAAGGTTTTTAGTAGTTGCTGGGCGGTTTGATAGGCATCTACCGTATCAATAGCAGGTATCCAATTAAGCAGTTGCAAACACAAATACGCCAACATTAATCCTGTTGGAATTAAAAGATGTTTTTGCCAACGATAGCGTAGCAATAAGTCATTATTTTTAAAACAATAAACTATATGAGCGATTGCGAATAACACAATACCAAACTCTAACATTGCTAATGACCAAATTCGATTGCTGCCTAACGGGATCGGCATCCAAATAATTAATCCGCATAACCCTAACAACATAACACGTTGAAATGGCCCAAAAGACGCTGTTACTTTATTTTTCTGAATATTCATTAAGACACATATCCTGTTTAATCCATTGTTCATCATTGGCGCTAAAAGCAGGAATTGAATATTTAAAATAGGTACATATTAATGGGGTTAATTGATATTGCTTAGTCAATTTTTTTAAATCATTACGCATTAACCAATTTGCACTTGCGGCATTTTTAGCGGTAGTAAACACTAACTTTTTTTGGTTCACTGTTAAGTTAGGCCAATATGCAAAGCCGATTGCCAACACTTGATGCATGACTTCTGGAGTATAAGGCCCATAATGTAAGGCTTGTTCTAAATACGGCCAAGCTTGAACAATATCATCCTGTATAAAAGCCAAATTGTAAGCATAGTCGCTATATGCATTTGGCCAATTGGGTCGCTGCACAATAGCATCTAAATACAATTGATTAAATACCGAATTATTCGATTGCGCTAGCTTCGAAAATATACCCCACTCCATGACCTTGGCTAAGGTTAGTAGATAATGCGGGTTTTTGCTGTCAAGACTAAATGCGTAATTTGCTGCCAATAAGGCATTAGTATATTGTATTAATGTTGGTTTGCTGCTTTGTTGCCATTGGTCAATATAATACCGAGACTTAAAGTGATATGCGTTAGCGAATCCTTTTTGTAGCAATATAGGTAATAACCCTAGTAACGCAACAATAATAAGTGAGTATATTATGCGTCTTGTAGACAAGGTTATTTTATTCATCAATTATCTCGGCGCATTAAATAACGAGCAGGAAATACTGTGTGGTATCAATGTCGTCATTGAATAAGCATAATCTTCATCAACTAACGCACTTATTACATCATGGGCTAACGCCAGCTTAGGAGGCCGACGTTTTAATGAATGACAATCGGACGCAACGATAGAATATATTCGTTTCTGCATAAAATATTCGCTCAATTGCTGTGGGGCTGGTCCCATATCCCCCAATAACGATGCTGCGGTTAATTGAAATAAGCAACCAGCCTGCACAAAAGGAGTGATCCGCTCAGGATGGGTTTGTAACTCGCGGTTACGCTCTGGGTGAGCAATCATGGGTAATACATTTTTTGCTAATAGCCAACTAATCAGCTTGTCTGTACCCGGTGGAATATGGCTGCTAGGCAGTTCTAGCAGCAACACATCTTTTTGCTGATAACGGCCTAAAAAAGGCAATTGCTGTTGCTCAATAAACAGCATAATTTCTGGCGAAATTCTTACTTCTGCTGCGGCGCGAACTTGTATTTCTAAATTTGTTAACGCCAACGCATCACACAATACACCATAGGCTGCGTTAATTGATTGTAGATTATTATCATAAATACCTAAATGAATATGAGGGGTCGCCACCATACGCGAGATCCCTTGCTCCACTGCTAGCGTAACTAAACCAATGGCTTCATCAATTGATTTAGCCCCATCATCAATATTGGGTAATATATGGCAATGCATATCAATCATGCCTTAGTGTTTTCCTTATGGTTGGCAGCAGGCTGTTTAATTGAAGAGTCTGCACCATAGGCTTGGTAGTAACCATAATCACCCTGATACCGTTGGGCATTTTTGGTATCAAAATAATTTAATACCACGCCAAACACTTTGCTCCGGGCTTGATTTAACTTTGCTAAGGTTAACTTAATGATTTCACTGCGAGTATGACCGGTTTTAACCACTAAGACCGTCGCATCGCATAATGAGGTAATAATCAGCGCATCGCTCACCGCATGAACCGGCGGTGTATCAATAATAATTTTACCGTATTGTGTCTTTAACACAGTCAACAATTCAGCAAACTGACTAGAGGTTAATAACTCTTGAGGATTTAACGGCACCGCGCCTGCGGGCATTACATCTACGTTGGGTTTGACCTCTTTGACGATACAGTTATGTATACTATCGGTACCCGATAACACATTGGCAAGCCCTGGCTGATAAGTGGCTAAACCAAAGCGCATTCCTAAGCTAGCTTTACGCAAGTCGGCATCAATAATTAACACTTTTTCCATGGTTGCGTAGGCAAATGCTATATTCATTGACGTAGAAGTTTTCCCCTCATTAGGAGTCGAGGATGTCACTTCTATGGTCGACAATTCACTGCCCATAGCCATAAGCGACATCGAAGTTCTGATGGTCCTCACGGCTTCTGCATGCAAGCGTAACTTAGGATTGTAGAAAGCAAAGTTAATATCGTCATAACTGGTGCCTCTTTTGGCTTTAGGCACATAACCTAATGCCCGTTGCGATAATAACTTTTCAACATCATCACTGGTTTTTATGGTGTCGTTTAATGTATCCAGCAACAACACCAACACCATGGAGAAACCCAAGCTGGCAATAAATGCCAAAATAATGATCACTTTCTTTTTTGGTTTTTCAGGTATTAACGGCACAACCGCGCGATCAGTAAAACGTGCTACCGGTGAGTCAAAGTCGCTGGTCACTTCGGTTTCTTTTTGGCGAGCTAAAAAGCTGTCAAATAACTGTCTATTGGTATCGACTTCACGTAGTAAGCGCTGGTAATCAGTGTCTTTGGTACTTAAGTTTTGATAAGCGCCTTTGGCTTGGCTAAATTGTGCTTCTAATGCTCTCAAGTTTTGCACCGCGGTTTGGGCTTCGTCTTCAATCCCTTGTACTAAACGGCTTACTTGCTTAAGTAGGTTTTGTTGCACCGCAGTTAATTCAGCCTGTGCGGCAATCATTTTGGGGTGTTTAGGGCCATAAACTTGCTGTAGTTCAGACACTTTTCGCTCAACTAACACCACCTCGCGCTTTACGTTTTGTACCGACTGATGCGACGTCACCTCAGGTAAGCTTTCTAGACGGCTAATGTCAGTGGCACCATAACGTCTCACTACTGCCATAAAGCTGTCAGCTTCGGCTTTACGCGATCTCGCTACAGTAATTTCATCACTTAAACGCTCTAGCTCTTTAGCATCTAATGCCGTAACCCCTTCTACGTCAATTAGGCCATTTTCAACCTTAAAAAGCTCTAATTTATATTCAGACTTATCCAGATTTAAGCGTAAATCTTCTAAACGGCCACCTAACCACACATTGGCCTTTTGGGTCATGCCCATTTTGGCTTCTAACTGGCTTATAATGTAAGTATCACCCACAGCATTTGCTACCTGTGCGGCAAGCTGCGGATCTGAGTTTTCATAACTAATTTTTACTATTTGCGTTTTACGCACCGGGGAAATACTAATATTTTGGGCGAAGGTATTAATTAATAAATGTTTGGCAATATCTTGGTTAATTTGGCTATCAACTATAACGAATTCTTGAGGGATAAAATTTAACTTTGATATAAGCTGTGACTTAAGCTCAGCAAACCAACTTGGCGGCTGGTTAAAAACCGGGTGGTTTATTAAATCCAGATGGTTAAATACCCGCTCGGCAATACTTCGCGATTTAATAATCTCAAACTGAGTTAAATAATATTCTTGCTGACCAGAATTAATACCATACACTTCATCGATTTTAATCGCTTTAGCTTGCTCAGATTCAATCAGTAACATCGATGAAGCCTTGTAAATCGGCGTCATGCTATACACCACAAACACGGTTAATGCAGTCACTAGTAGCGCAAATGTAAAAATGCGCCACTTAAAAAGCAATATAGGTAAAAGCAGTTTTTTAACATCGATAAGTTGATCAATTTGCATTGCTGCAGGGCTAATTACATTGCCAGGGGAAGCACTTTGGCGTCTTTCTTGGAAGATCATTAAAAAAATCTCTGTTCAATAGTAATGGTGTCGCCGGCTAGAATCGGACTATTAATATTGCCGCGTTCAGACTCGACTTTGCTTCCCTCACGGGATATGGCAATTTTATCTTCCGAGGCTCTTTCGGTTAAACCACCCGCTAAGGCAATTGCTTGGTTAACCGTCATCCCAGGTTGATAAGGGTAACCACCAGGCTGTTTAACTTCACCATGGATATAAAATGGTCGGTATTCGACCATGCCGACAAACACACTTGGCTCAACAAAATAATCGCCTTTTAACCCCTTGTACACCAACTGCTCAACCTGTTTAATCGTGAAGCCATTTAATTTCAAAGCGCCCAAAAAAGGGTAATTAATGGTGCCACTATTGGTTATTTTGGTTTCTAGGGTTAAGGCGTCTTCACCATAAACTTTAATCACAATGGTATCCCCTGCACCTAAACGGTAATTTTGGGTTTCAGCACTGGCCAATATAGGTTTTATCAGCAGAAACAGTGCCATAACACAGAGACATAAATGAGCTACATACTTCATGGGATTCCTATAGAGTCATTTCTGCATTAATGAAATAGACGTTGCGATCAAACGTATATTGTCGATCAGTAGAATCAACTTGAGCAATATTGACACCAGTTTCTAAAGTTAACCAACGGCTAACACTATAATTAACGGCAAATTGGTAAACTTTACTTTTGTCTTCGCGTTCAATACCAGTGTAATTATCGTTGACATGGCTAAAGCCAATTTTCGATCTGAATAACTCACTCCATTCATGATTCCACTTCACGCCATAGCTGGTTACCCTTACATAATCTCCTAAACCATTTGGATCGCGACTTTCGCGTCCCGTGGTGAAGTCAAATGCCGAATAAGTAAGAGGTTTCCAGGTAACTTTAGCATCCCAAGATAAGCCGCTAAAATCTTCCCGGTTTTCATTATCAAAACTTTTTTGCTGATAACCTACTTTTATACTGCCCTCTGTCGCAGCGGTAGCCTCCCATTCGACTCCCAGTCTTGCTGTATTCGTTTTACTGTCACGGTCGCCTGTTGGATCAATCAAATCGTAGGTAGTGTCAACACTTTGCAAATCAATAAAAATACTGGTTGCTGAATGGGTATCATAATAAAGTGTAGTCCCTAAAGTAGTGTTTTCATAATTACGATATTGGGTAACTGTTTCAAAATTACTGTATTCCTTGCTAAAGTATTTTGCATTAACTCTTACCCTTGCTGGAGTCGTCTTTGCTCCATATTCATAATAGCCACCCGCACTGAGCACATCATAAGTATTAGGTTCATCTTGGCTGTTACCGCTATTACCCTCAAAAATACCTGTACCACGGTCTTCATGACCAGCAATGTACATTGCTTCAAGATTAAAACGATTTGATTGGTTTAGCTCAACCTCAGAACGCGCCCGAAGTAACACATCTAAATAATTGTCATCACTACTATCGAAATAATCAGCATATTCAATCCCAGCCTCTAAGGTATGGATATTGTTACCATCCAATAGCTGGGCTTGCACTGCTGGGGTAACCGTTAAAATCCAGCTGTCTTGAGTATCAGTTGTAGCACTACTGATATTATCATCATATTTCAGGCCGCTATTTAATCCTGGGATAAAATCAATTCCCGATTCAGTTTGAATCATGCCAGCGTTTTCATCTACGGCAAAAGCTGGGTTAACAAGTACTATTGAAGTAACGACAGTGGCAATGCAACTTAATTTAAATGGTATTTTCATAACTTATATCCTTATAAAATAAATAGATGATTAACAGGGAAAATGAAAAGGCTCTCATCTAGCCTGTCGATTTCAGTTTTAAACTTCTAACTAAATTGTTAATCTTTCGGCGCTCTTCTAATGGATAATCGAAAGATACCATCTAAGAACTTAGATGCTGGCTCAGATGCATTATGCAATGGCATATGATGTAGTCATCTCCGAATGCTTGTATCGGAGATCCAGCGTTTAATTTAACGTCTTATACAAGCAACAAATTACAGCTTTAAAGAGTTAGCGGAATGACGAAAATAGTAGACTTATAGAGTCATTAATAAACGTTTTTACCAACAAAGCCCGTAAAGAAGGTCAAAAAGACAATTCTTACATCCCACCACAATGACCAATTACGGATATAGGCAAGATCAAATTCAACTCGTTTCTCCATCTTTTCTAAAGTATCGGTTTCACCACGCCAGCCATTAACTTGCGCCCAACCGGTAATTCCAGGCAATACCTTATGACGTAACATGTAGTAACTCACTAACTTACGATATTCTTCATTGTGTGAAACAGCATGTGGCCTAGGACCCACTACCGACATTTCGCCTCTTAATACATTAAAGAACTGAGGTAATTCATCTAAAGACGTTTTACGAATAAATGCACCAACACGGGTAATGCGTACATCGCCTTTACGTGCTTGAGTCACTGTTTCATCATTTTCAGTCACTGTCATCGAGCGAAACTTCCACACTTTAATTTTTCGACCATCTAAACCATATCGATCTTGCTTAAATAGAATCGTTCCCGGAGAGGACATATATACTGCAATCGCGACAGCAATTAACACCGGTGATATAACAATGATGGCGCATATACTGAATGCAAGATCAAAACTACGTTTATAAAAACGTTTCATACCATGAACAGGTGACTCAAATACACTAATAGTATCGACCTCACCTACACTGCCAATATGAGCATGCATTAGATTTTTCAATAAGAAATCGGGCGTAATCAGTACATCTACAGTGCTGTCACCTAAGGTAAGAATAATCCCCGCAATGCGCTTTTCGGCTAACATAGGCAAGCAAACATATAACTTTTGTATTTCCCCAGTGCGAGCAAGTTCGACAGCATCGTTTATAGAACCGGTAAGTAAAGATGCATCTAAATTTTCAATTCTGCTTGGTTCTCGATCATCGAAGAAACCAACACATTCAAAACCTAATTCATCATGTTTGATGATTTCGTCATATAAATTTTTACCGGTTTCAGTTAATCCCACAATGGCGATTTTCTGGACGCTATAACCTTTTAAACGACGGACACGCTTAACCTCACGAACACAATAACGCCAACTGACTAATGCAAATACCGACAAAAAATACCAGGCGGCCATGGTGAAACGAGAATAAACCTCACTGTATTTAAATAAAAATAACACTAAGGTCATTAATAAGAATGCTATGGTGACATTAAAAAAAATCAACCAAGACATGGTTGAAAAACGACCCAAGCGCCAAGATCTATATAGCCCAAGTGACTCCCCTATATAACTATAAAAAAACAGTACACCACTTAACACCAATAAATAGTCTTTATTAAAGGTAATGTTATAACCGTGCATAATAATTAATAATGCACAATAAATAATACCAATATCAATGATCCGTAACAAAAAATTATAACGGGCACCGACGAACTGAAATTTTGAAGACCGATCCATTTCATTCACCTAATTAGCTGTAAAAATTAATTATTGATAGCTGGGTTAATACTTTATTAACTAATTTTTTGGCATCAATAATTGAAACACTCTCGGCATAACATCTAAACTCAGGAGCATTTCCGGACGGACGTAAATGTATAATATTGCCATTAACAAAGATAAAGCGAAGTCCATCAATAACATTGACGCTCGACAATTCATCCCCCAAAAGGCCCAGTTGCCCTAACAGCACTTGCGAATTTTCTTGACCTATTGCAATGATTTTCTTACTGCGCTCAGTAGCAAACTCCGTCAAACGATCACTATGAGTATAACGTTGAGGTAAATCTGTCACTAAAGCGGCAACTGAACGAGAACTTGATATTGCATGGTATAACACCATCAACACAGGTAAAATCGCATCTCTCGTGGGTAGAGCTGCCAATGTGTTGCCATCAACTTCAATCGTGGACCCCAATAAAAAGCCGCCATTGGCTTCAAAACCCGCGACACACTTATAAAAATGGTTAAGTTCCTCAAAAGCCGCAATAACATAAGGTGAACCAATTTGAGTCCGAATCACGAACTGGAAAAAACCACTCTGTTCAATTGCAGTATTGCAGCTCACAGGCACAGCCAACGCTTCAATATTTAATGCTTTAGCACACAGTAATCCTAATATGTCACCACGCAACCAATGACCATTTTCATCAGCTAACATTGGTCGATCACCGTCACCGTCAGTCGAAAACAATGCATCTAGCTGATATCGCTGTGTCCATTCAATCGCTTTTTGGCAATCGGCTTCGGATACAGCTTCAGTATCGATTGCAACAAAAGTATCACTGCGACCAATTAAAATGATTTCAGCACCTAACTGTTGGAATAACTGCGGATACAAATCTCTCCCGGCACTGGAATGTTGATAGATACCAATACGTTTACCTGATAACCAAGGTCTGCTAAATAAGCTGCTATAACGAGTAATATAGTCATTACTAGCAGTATCATCGACACTAAGCTTTTGAAGCTGCTGGATCGGTTCATAGGTAAATTCGCCATTAATAATAGCGATTTCGTCTGATTTATTGATTTCTCCGTCGGGGCGATAAAACTTAAGTCCGTTTCGATCAAAAGGAATATGACTGCCCGTTACCATAATACAAGGAATACCTTGTGCCATCGCACAACTCGCTAACGCAGGAGTAGGAACCACGCCATAGAAAACAACATCTACATCACATTGCGCTGCTACAGTTGCACATGCCTGAGCCATAGCCAAACTACTAGGTCGATTATCAATAGCAATAGCTATCATAGAGAAACTAAAACGAGCTTTCATTACATGAATAAAAGACACCGTAAAAGCGCCGCACACATTGGAGGTAAAATCACTGACTAATCCCCTTGCACCACTGGTGCCAAAACCAATATTGCTTATGGCGATAATGTTTCTCGAATCAAGCATTGGTTATGCCTTTGGTATCAACGCGTCCATAACGATCATCAAAACGAACAATATCGTCTTCACCTAAATAAGAACCCGACTGCACTTCAATCAGTTCTAATGGCACTTTCCCGGGATTCTCTAAAGCATGGATTGCACCTACTGGAATATAAGTAGATTGATTTTCTGTTAACAGTAATTCATTTTCGCCATTAGTCACTTTGGCAGTACCTGTAACGACGATCCAATGTTCTGCACGATGATGATGCATTTGAACCGATAATTTAGCGCCAGGCTTAACAGTAATTCGTTTAACTTGAAAACGACCTCCGTGGTCAATAGAATCGTATTTCCCCCATGGTCTATAAACCTCTCGATGATGTTGCCATTCGTTTCTGTTCTCAGATTTTAACTGCTCGACCACTTGCTTAACTTGTTGAACTTCTGACTGCTTAGCAATCAAAATGGCATCTTTTGTTTCAACCACCACCACATCGTCTAAGCCGATAACGGTCACTAGTTTTTCAGTTGCGTTAACATAAGTATTTTGAGTATTGATACCAATCACATCTCCTTTAAAGACATTGCCATACTCATCTTTATCTTCAATTTCCCAGAGCGCAGTCCAACTACCTACATCACTCCAACCACAATCCATGGGTACAACAACCGCATGCCTAGTTTTCTCCATTACAGCATAGTCGATAGAATCATCTGGACATGCTTCAAAAGCTGAATTATCGATTCGAATAAAATCAGCATCATGAGTGGTATTAGTCATCGCAGCTTCACAAGCGGAAAAAATATCAGGACTATGCAAAGCAAGCTCTTGTAAATAAGCACTTGCTTTGAATAAGAACATGCCGCTATTCCAATAATATTGCCCTGTGGCAATATAATCTTGTGCGGTTGACAAATTTGGTTTTTCAACGAAATGAGCTACATTAAAACCGAATTCATTGGCTAATATGTCACCACGCTGAATATAACCATATCCGGTTTCGGGAGCCGTTGGCACTATTCCAAAGGTAACTAACTTGTTCTGCTCAGCTAAAGAAACAGCTTGCTTAACTGTTTCACAAAAAGCCGACTCATTTTTAATGACATGATCCGCAGCAAGCACTAACAATATTGGGTCATCACCGTCTTGAACCGCTAACATCGCAGCAAGCGCAATGGCAGGCGCAGTGTTACGTCCTACAGGTTCTAAAATTATACCGCTATTGTTTATATTTTTTAAACGAAACTGTTCAGCTACAGAAAAGCGGTGTTCTTCATTACAGATCACTAATGCGGGGGAGTGAGCAATACCTTGTAAACGATTTGCCGTCGTTTGCAACATTGAATGATTACCCAATAACGTTAGGAACTGTTTGGGAAATTGTTGTCGAGATAAAGGCCACAAACGAGATCCCGAACCACCAGCCATAATTATTGGTAAAATCATATTAAAAACCTTTAATTAAATTTAAGACATAATAATTTATAATAATCTAAAAATTACGATAACTTATTTTATTTAACAAACTAGTCTGTCAAATAAAGATAAGATTAAATCAAACTGTCATCATCTAATAGACACTAAGAGTAGAGATATCGTTTTAACATTAAGATAGAGAAAACATACCCTAAAGAACGCATTAGACAGATAATTATCACTAATAAGATTGCGTTCATAAATAAGTAAGGACTACTATAAACAGAAACAACACCAATAAAACAGCAAAAAATAACACCAACAAGATACGATTTAAAACCCTAATAATTCTAATAAAATCATGTAACGAAGTGAATATCACTTATGTAAAAACAACCCTAACAATAATGCAAAGTTAACATAGCCACACAAAATCCAACAAAATTACATTAGATTATCAAATCATCTATGTATCAAGTACAACTCAGAAGCTAATTTTTATTTTTTATATAGCTTACAAAAATTGGAAATATTTTTACGCCGTCAATAATATAACGTTTAAACAATCTTTTCGGAGACTGGGATAACCTATAAAGCCACTCTAAAGATAAGTTTTGCAGAAAAACAGGTGCTCGTTTTTCTTCACCACTTAAAAACAAAAAAGATGCACCAACACATAAAGCCACACCAGTAGCACCTGATTCTTTTAATTTAGTAGATAATATTTCTTGTCTAGGAGACCCTACACAAATAAAAATTAATTTTGCCGGATTATCTAAAACAAAATTAACACATATATCAACTTCGTCGTCATTATCAATAAAACCCATAGGTGGATTATAATGATTCACTGAAGCCAATCTATACTTGTCAGTAACAAATCTGATTGTTTCATCGGAACAACCAATAACCGTTATGGGATATTCTTTACTTGATATACTTTCTACTATCCTTTTAGTTAGATCACTCCCTGGTATCACATTACCAATATCAACACGTGCAACTTTAGATAACAAATTTAGAACTCTGCTATCATTTACCGTTATATCGGCCTGTTCATATACTTTTTTAAAATCAGAATTTGAATTTAACCTGACTACATGGTCAACATTAGGAGTGACTACTGTAACGTATTTTTCATTGAAGTTTAAAATAAGAGCAGTCAAACTTTCAATAGAAAACCTATTAAAATTAACACCTAAAAAACTTACCTTAGTTAAAGATTCCATTTAACTTTTCCCAACGAAAAAATCAGACATTTTTATTTTCCCAAATAATAAGAAAACAAAACCAACTAAAACTTTTCTTAATGTAATTAAAAATAACGAAACCGAACGTAAACAATGATTTTTCAGAACACCGAAGGAACCTTTGTAATATCTATACTTAAACTCAGCGACAGGATCTCTATGCCCAATTGAATCAGAGTTGCTAAATAAAATATTTTTAGATAAAAGCATCGCTCTTATAGCGAAATCAGTATCTTCCCCACCATTATTAATACTGCCAACACCGAAACTCTCATTAAATAACTTCAGTTTCATCACAATATCACTTTTATATAGTTGTGTTTGAAGAAGCATTTTTAACTAATTTATAAGTACTATGGTTCTCTGTTGAATGTGGAATATCTACAGGGTCTGAGCAAAACTTTGTATAAAACAACTGTACATCATCATTCTTTATTAACTTATCGAACCAGCCCCAAAACTCGGTTGGGTACCAACAGTCGTCATCAGGAAAAGAAATATAATCATAATCATCTAATTCATTATAAAATTGGTTTATCAAAAATTTCTGGCCTTTGATAATGAAATTATTTTTGCTATAATAGTACTTAGATAAATAAGTGGTTGAACTACTAAGAATCAACTTATTCTCTAGGTGAAAATCCTGAAATAGAACTCCGTGGACGAAGGTCACTTCATTATTTTGCGAAAACAAACTATTAGTTAATCTCATAAAATCTGAATAATTATCTTCATTGTATATGCATGTAGTTAATAGCAAAATTCTCATAAATTAATACCTAAATAAAAGCTGGAGAGTCAAAAACAAAATCCATAAACTTACCATAGTAAGAATAAGACGTATAAGTAAGTTTTAGATTAAAATACAAAATGATAGGGCGAAAGAAACAATAAAAATAAAAATCTGAATATCGATAAGCTGACAGCTTTGAACTAATAAAATTAAGCAAAATAAAATAAACCAACCATTTAAAAGAGTCGTAAAACGTCAAGAACCTTAATGGTAGAAATAAACTCGCGTGCGAAAAAGTAAGGCGACAAAGAATAACAATAAGAATCTGTATATATTCTATGTTTAGAATCATAAAGAAAACAACTATTGCACTCCAAGTAAAAGGGAAAAGTCAATTAACTTAACTATAGCCCCTCGAGACTGGTCTTCTAATTCCTCATAATTACCACTTAGGCTAAAATATGCTAATACATAAATAAATGATAAAATACTGGTAAACAAAAACTAATTTGTATGAAATATAATTTAGATTATATAGACAAAACAAAATATTATGGCGACAATTAATACCGTTGAATTATGAGTTAACACTGAAACGACTGCAAATAAGAAACAAAGCTTTGGTTTTTATATACATAAAATAAAATGATAAAACTATAAACGAACTAGCTACTTGCTGCCGAATTAAATTATATGCATTACCAAAGTCATAAAAACTAACATTTGAAATAAAACTAATGAAAACAAATCAAAACCGAAACTCGTTCAATTTTGCAAATTTGTATAATGACAAAGTGGTATTAGGTAAATAAAGCAATGGACCCAAAAATATAAAATGGATAATAACCATTAGTAAGCTTGCTCGATATATACCAATAAATGATAGAAGGGTTCGGTAGGTTTTAGAGAAATATTTGCTAGATCATCCTCAAAAGCACTAGTAAATCCTAATTGGTAATCAGCAAAGTTTTTAAAGTAAGAGTAATACCAAGCAAATCGTTACCAATATGAAAAATCTCTGTTAAAATTTATAACAATAAAAATAAAGTGAGAGAAATGGAATTGTTTTAAAATTTATAGTCATTTGTATAAACAACTAAAAAGTACAAAAACATAAAAGATAAAAGGGTGTAACAAAAAGAGAATAAAAATATAAATATATAAAAAGATACAAATTAAAATTACTAATATCATCATTAAAATTAGCGAGTTCAAAATAATTATTATGTGATAAATTGCTCACTTAACTTTTACCCTTTAACCTATAAGCCACTCTTTTATAATAAAAGGTAAGCCATCAATAGTTCTTAAGGCATAAAGAAATGATTTAAAAGTAACGAATAGACTACTCTCATCTTTGTTAATCGAGTAAAACAAACGTTTAGTGCCTATAAACCTTTTATAAAAGTATTTAACCTTGGCATTACAATATAATAAAACATAATAAGCTCTTCCTATCTGTAATAATACTTTTCAACCTAGCGTAGTCATCTCTTTCTAATTCAAGATTTTCCAGTAATTGATATTCATATTCAAATCTAAAGCTTTAACGGTCTGATAAGAACAAGTTTTATTAGAAATCCTGTATTCATCGTGATCTACGTGTATGAACGTAGGTTTGTTAAAATAAAATACATTTAAGTCATTTAAGGGATTTTAAGTATTAGCATTGATCTTGATATTTTTACAATTATCAAATCCGCCTATAAGCAACAAAAAGCTTCTTTTCTTGCCATGACCATCGGCGTGTAACAATTTCCATCTTCAAGTAAATCATATGATGTCACGCCTCTAAATTGACAGAAGTCTAACTGATAATTTTACCATTAAATTTAGAGAACATATCGCTACAACAGACGTCACATTCAGTCTGCTGAGTAAAAATCAAGCTTTATCTAAAGTTTCTTCAATTAAAAGCATATCATCGTCATCAAGAAAAGTAACAACTGATGTATTAGCAATTTCAATCCCTTTATTACGAGCTATACAAGCACCTGAGTTTACCTCTAATGCGTAATAAAGTAAGTTATTTGAAAATTCAGAAGAAATACTATCAATTAATTTCTTGGTTACAATTTGGTTAGTAGTATTTAGACCATTATCATCAATAACGACAATAAATATTCTTGGATGCATACAAGAGTATATTGATTGTAAAATCTTATCAGCTCTTCCATATGTGGGTATTACAACTGTTAATTTGTTCAAAACCACCTTGAAATAAATTTTACTTTCCCAATACAAAATATTTAACGTGAGTATTACTACTAAATATTTTATCAGTAACAATCGGACCTAAAACACCTAACACAAGTCCAATAAGGAATATTATTTCCATATCAAAAACCTATTTTATTTAAAATAATACGTGATGAAGCTGTAAAAACATGAAAAAGATAAATAGAAAATGAATACAAACCAATATATGCAAGTATTCTAACTCTTAACTTTAGTAAAAAGAAAAATACATGACATAAAACCTACAAGAATTGTCTCAGCTCTACCATCGAAATCAATAAAGATTTTAAATATAAATACAAATGAAACAACCAATAATAACAAATACAATTTATGACTAAAAGATTGATATCGTGTAGTCATCATTCCATAAAAAATGGCAATAAATAAACAAACCCTGAAAGTGAAAAGTAATTAACCTCAATGCCATACAAGTAAATTGATATGCAAATTAAGATTAAAAACATGATATAAAGAAGTTATCAAAAGCCTTATAATACTCCAATAAAACTACAAAACAAAACTAAGAATATTGCTTCTAAGAACCAATAATGGCCTACTGGAATGATATGAATAAATTTTAAATCAATATCACCACCGTTTGTCCCCTGAATGTAATACTGTAAAAGCGCAAATAGCGTTCCAACTGTCAAAAGAGGATAAAGCAGTCTGCTGGTTTTCTTTTTATAAAACAAAATAATCAGACTTTATTGGCCGAAAACCATATAAAACCCCAGATATAAAAGCAAACAAAGGCATTCGAATATAAACAAATAAATCATTAATTTCTCTGAGTAAACCTGTACTTATTTTCATTCCTTGCATCGGTGTTGAACCAATAACATGATAGCTGACTAATAATATACATGCTATACCTCTTAGTGTATCTATTTGCATTTTCTATTATCTATCACACACTAACCTTAATTTAATTAAAATATAAACCACCCTATAAACTAAATTAAGCTTTAAACATTAATGACATTATTTACGTTCATTAAAAACTCAAGTTAGTCGCCACTTTCTAATAGAAGAAAGACATCACCTAGCAAATAATTAACAATTAACAATTTATAACTCAATGACAACCATTCACAATTTTACTGCTTAATAGTAAAATATTTTCACAAAATACAGGTTAGCACTTGCAATTATTCTAATTAATTACTTATTTTAATATTTTAAATACTATGAGTATGGATGAAAATTATTAATAACAATTTAAGGATAATAAGTAAATAATCCTACTTAACAACCATAAAAAACATTAAAGCAACACCTATGAGTGTGGTTAATATTCTTTTTAAAGTGTGCCAAGCTCCTGATGGCAGCAAATATTTACCCATAATATAATAACATTGTATATAATTTACGAATGAACTAAATACGATTGCCCAGCTTAGCAATTCTAAATCGTTCATCAAAACACCAATGACTATCCCAGTTACATTTGTACAAAAAGCAAATAACCCACATTTAAGCATCAAATCAGTTCTACCTGCTGCTTGATAGAAACCGCCACTAGTACTCATAACTATTTGAATTGGAATTGATACGGATAATATTTCTAATAATGGAGTTACTCCATACCACTGCTCACCAAGCAAAATATAAACTATTTCTTCAGATAAAAAACAAATAACAACACCGACGAACAACCCTATTATTGAAATAACAATTATGAATTTATTGTGAAGCGTTTCAAATTTATAAAGATCATTTTTCAACTCCATCATAACAGGCTGTATTGCAGGTGACATAGCAAATGTGAGCAACAACAAAGGATAACGCATTAATTGATAAGCTTTATCATAAATACCTAAGCTAACTGTTCCTAAATACTTACCAACTAGAATATTATCTAAATTTCTTGAAAAATAATTTAAGAAATTAAATCCCGCCTGATGTTTTGAAAAAGCTAGTATTTTGTATGTATGCGATAACTCTTTACCAAACCACGGCATACCTATTTCTGTATTTTTTGAACCTAGAACGACTAAGATATACTTTATAAATGCTACTGTTAAAGGTTTTAATGACAATGCCCATATAGGCTCTAAATAATACAGTGATACCAATACGACAACAATTGAAATCACTTCAGCTATAGCTTCACATCTAGCTATAGATATAAATTTTTTATCGCGATTGAATGATGCTAAAGGAACAATAATAGCTGTATTAAAGATAATACTTATTGCGACAGGAATAACTAAATACTGATATATTTCATTATTATAAAACCATGAAATCAATGGTGATGCCGCAAAAAATAATATCGACACAAAAACACCTAAAATCCAAGTAAAGCTGTATATACCATCACGCATTTCTTTTGGAATTTTAGCTTCATTAACCAATGCAGGCCCAAAACCCATCTCACTGACTAAAGCAAAAAATACTGAAAACACTTGAATAATAGCAAATATACCAAACGTTTCAGGGCTGAACATTCTAGCTAATATCATCATCGATAATAACTGTACAGCATAAACCAAATATCTCCCCGTCATACTATGTAATATTGATTTTATTAACTTTTTATCTATCGTAACCTCAGGCATTTATTACTCTTTTGTTATTTTCAAGAACAAAATTCAAATAATAAGTAGCTAACAATCTCAATTAAATAGCGAGTTGACAACATAATAGACTTGCAGCTTAAAATTAAAACTTATTAGTTCGATATTCAGTTCAATTCTGTGTTGTATAATTATTTGCTAATTGACCAAGTGAAAACATGTGTTTTTTATAGCTTACAGCAATAACCCATTAACATTTTCATTTGTAAATTACGTCCGTTAGCTATAAGGGCATGTTGAGTTCACTTTTGTATACCGCATTAACCATTTTTTCATACTTGTTTAACTCGAATCATTGTCAATTCTGTTAATATGATTGAGGTATTTATACGGCTCGACATTCTACTCATTGCTTTCATAACATATTGTGAAGACTAATATTGACTTTCCTGAAAGTAAAAAAAATCACCTTATACTATAAAAATCGCTATTTCAAAAGTAGCCAAAATATTCTCTCGTATCGATGGCTAATGACGGCATCTGGAGACTATTTCATTGTGATAAACAGCGGTAAATTTTGCCTACTTGGAAATTATCTATTGATATAGCCTATAAATCCACTGATCACCATCAGCCGTTAGATAACAGCTCTAGCCTCCAATCATGTTTAATCGCGAAATATTTGGACGATATGTTGTCCTGGCAGCTTGTTTATTTTAGCCTTTGTAATACGGTGTGTATTATCGGGGCTGTACTGCCAGAATAACTTACCGTGTTCACATTATAAATATAACAGTAAGACTATTTAACTTTAGTTAAAAACCTCTTTCTCGGCAATTGGATGACGCTAAACATCTATAATGAGTATCGCAGTTATGTACTCATTATAGAGTGAGAATTTACTAAAATATTTATTTTTTATTTTAATCGTATTTTAGAACTTAAATGAATTATACAATGTACGTAGCACCTGTATTTTTGAAAGTTTGTATCTAACTTTAGAAAATAAGTAACTTTTATTTTTAAACCGACTCAAACCTCCAGGGGATATCATAATATTCTCGTCCACACAAAAAACAAACTTATTAGAACGATTTGCAATTTCAATTGCTTGATTGATATCGCTCTCTACAAAAAGAGAAGAATCACTACTTTTATAGAAATTAGCTTTATGCGAATAATAATCCGGTTGAGCTAGCCGATCTTCTTTTCCTGGTAAATCTAACATAATCAAATTATTAAATTTAACACCATTTTTAGATAACCACACCTCTGTTTGTGTACGATACTTTTCTAATCTATTAGTTACTAGATAATCAATTTTCTCAGTAGGAATAAATCGTGGCTTTGCATTACATAAAAATTGCACATATTTATCACCATCATCATTTTCTTCATTTGATGGGTCATAACAAAGTACACCATCAATATCAAAACACGAATTAGAAACTACTGGATGGTGATAAATATTCCATTCAAAAACACGAGGAGGCTCAACCTCAGTAAGAACAATATCTACATTTTCATGGTTTTTATGGCTAGAATATACCGCGGCAGTAGTTATCAACCCTTGAAATTTCGTTGGAATTTGTTTTAAAGAATTCAACATTGAATTTCCAGACAAAATACTATCATCAATAAGTAAAATATTTTTTGCATCATGTGAATTTACGATGTCTGTCCCTACATCACGAGTTATACCCTTGCAAAGCTTTTCATTTCTAATAAATGCAGGTAGATCTATACAATTAACATTAAGTAGCAATGAAACCATATAAGATGGAACCATTCCACTCCTTGGAATACCAACAATCAAATCAAAATTTTGAGTGTTTATCTTGTAAATATTATCACTAATATCTCTACTTAAATCACTATATGATTTATATTTCATTAATCCCTCAACAATCAAAACAAAGTCAAATTTTATTTAATTATGCTAAATACTTATCGATCAATATATTATTTTGACTTTACAAGATAATTTAAAATCCGAGTAGAACCTATTGATTTACAAAGCTGACATTAACACTGCACGTGCCAATTAATCATATATTTATCCGATATAATTTCAATCATTCCCAAACAGGTCTCTGGTATACACTTTATCGGCTACATCACTTAGCTCATCTGCAGCTCTATTAGATACAATCACATCCGCATCTGCTTTAAACTGTTCGAGATCACGATAGACTGTCGAATGATAGAATTCATCTTGCACTAATACGGGTTCGTAAATTATAACTTCAACACCTTTGGCTTTAATGCGCTTCATTACCCCTTGAATACTTGAAGCCCTGAAGTTGTCTGATCCTGACTTCATTATTAAACGATAAATACCCACTTTTTTAGGATTACGCTTTAAAATTGACTCGGCAATAAAGTCTTTACGGGTAGTATTGGCGTCGACGATTGCGCCAATAAGATTGTTGGGGACATCTGAATAATTTGCTCTAAGTTGCTTGGTGTCTTTAGGTAAGCAATAGCCACCATAACCAAAAGAAGGGTTGTTATAGTGATTACCAATCCGTGGGTCTAAGCACACACCATCGATAATTTGTTTACTGTCCAGGCAACGTGACTCCGCATAAGTGTCTAACTCATTAAAGTATGCAACACGCAATGCGAGATAAGTATTAGAAAAAAGTTTCACCGCTTCGGCTTCACTTGAGTGGGTAAATAAAACTTGAACATCTTTTTTAATTGCACCTTGCAACAGTAAGTTAGCAAAAATTCGCGCGCGCTCGCTTTGCTCACCCACAATGATACGTGATGGATACAAATTGTCGTGTAGTGCCTTACCTTCTCTTAGGAACTCAGGCGAGAACATAATGTTATTGGATGCAAACTCTTGCTTAATCCGTTCGGTATAACCTACAGGAACAGTAGATTTGATCACCATTATGGCATTCGGGTTAATGCTAATGATATCTTTAATCACAGATTCAACTGACGATGTATTAAAATAGTTCGCCACAGGGTCGTAATCAGTAGGTGTGGCAATGATGATAAAATCTGCTTGTTGATAAGCAGTGACTTTGTCTTGCGTTGCCGTAAAGTTAAGCTTTTTGTTAGCTAAAAAGTCTTCTATTTCTGTGTCGACAATCGGTGATATTTTATCATTAAGTTGGTTAATTTTTTCTTTAACGATATCGACAGCTACTACCTCATTATGTTGCGCCAGAAGCATGGCATTTGATAAGCCTACGTAACCAGTACCTGCGATTGCAATTTTCATATAGACAAACATCCTGTTGATCTTAAATATCTTTTTTATTCGAAACATCCAGAGCATATTGTTAAGTACATGCACTTATGAATCTCGTTAATAGTCAAAGGCAAACATTTAGAGCTGAGGTCGCTAACATAAATATTTAAAGATGACAGCGAAGAGTAAAACCGGCTCCTGCTATTTTATCAATCCATTGGAGCTTCTAATTTGTTGTTCCGATAATATTGTTAATCCTGAATCGCCCTTTGAATAAAATGACAACAAAGTCTTCAACGAAAAACATGTGAAGATGACGGCGTAAGATTTTAACGGACAGTAAAAAAAGACACGCTACCGCCACTAGATTGCAGCTTCCAGATTGCTGTGACACCTTTTAAGGTGTTGATTATATTGTTTTTATCTTTAACAACGAAAAAGTAAAATGAATCCTTTTCATGTGCTGTCTACACAATATAGTTGATGGTGAGTTTTAGGCATTATCGATACCTAAATAAAATCAGCCACCAACAACCATTTTTAGGTGAATTAACAACACGTATGACACCTAAAGTGATGTAGTGGGATGCAGCGAAACAATAATGATATGAGATCACATCAGTAAACTATCGAAACAACTCATCTGATGATTGGCTTCAACACAGTTATCATTTGCGTCATGCCTTGTTTAAAATTTCCATTTCTACTTTCTGTTTTACGTCGATATTTCTTCCGTCAATATGGTTTCATCTAGTATTAACTATAGTTTATACGTTAACTTGATGACTTTTTTTTGACGGTTATTAACGTTTAGTTATTATTCTGGCACTTTTTTATTACATATAAAATCAAACAATATCAACTTACTTCTTTAGTCGTAGTTGTACTTGGAGTATGTTATTCAAATGACTCCGTTCATTAATTCGAAAATTTATCAATCAGTCGAAAGTTCTTTTTAATATTTGTTATTGTGATTTTTTTTGCACCAGCATGTAGCTTAGATAAGCAACACGCACTGTTTTTGTGCCTAATATAAACATTAATTTAACCATACAGAATGGCACCTAGTTAATGGATAGCAACATAACAAGACCATCTAAAAAATTAAGCTACTGTTTTAATTAAAAACAAAAAACATATAAAATCTAACACTTAACACTGAAACCTTCCCCACGATTCCTTTCAATCAATCGTTTTGTGGCGAATGCTCGTAACACTAATTTATAAACCTTAAAAACACGTTTCTATATCTATTACATAACAATAAGCGTGCCATTATATTGACACCATCAAAATTCAATCCTTTTAATGAGTAAACTAGGTCGTTATTTAGAACGGCGTTTTTTTGTCGTACTTTCGAAGTATGCCTGCTATTAATGTTGAGCCTTTATGCACTCGTTTTGAAATTTCATCATCATTGCATTGTCGTTTATGCAAAAACTGACTTATGATATTTCTGATTTACATTATTTTGCTAACATCACCCTGTAATAACTAACCATAAACTGCAGTGGGAATTGCGTATTAAATTCGTGTTGTGTTGCATCGATAGATACCGCCATTGGCTTCTAATCTCAGTGGTATCTTCGGCTGTCTGCATTGCCACAATAACGGATGATTTATTTACTGAGGATTTTTTTAAACTTATCGAGCAGCGCTATAGTTCGGACAGCGTTGAGGACTTTAGTGACTGGCGTGACACTATTAATAAAGGCAGTACGTTAGGTGATTATGAGCGCTTGCATTTAGCCAACCAGTTTGCTAATCGGCGGATCCGTTTTGTGAGTGACAGTGACCATTGGCATAAAAGTGATTATTGGGCTACCCCGCTTGAATCATTAGGGACTAAAGGTGGTGATTGTGAAGACTTTGCTATTTTTAAATATTTTACCTTAAAGGCCATGGGTGTGGATGAAAATAAATTGCGCTTGAGGTATGTAAGAGCACTATTGATTAACGAACCCCATATGGTGCTGATTTATTTTGAAAACCCTAAGGCGATGCCTTTGGTGCTAGATAATTTAAAAACTACCATTTTACCTGCCGATCAACGCCGAGATTTAAAACCTGTATATTCATTTAATGGCCAAGGATTATGGTTAGCAAAGGCGCAAGGTCTTAGTACAACCAAGCCCACCAGCGGCGGGACAAAAAATTGGACTGATTTAGTCAATCGAATTGAAAACGGCGAATAAACTGAACAAAAGGAACCGGAGTGAGCCATGTTTAAACAAGGGATGTCTTTAAGGTTACAGCTATATCTACTCATAGGCTGTTTGTCTATATTTAGTTTTAGCACAGCGATATATCACAATGTGTCGAATATGCGCAGTTATTTAAATGAGCAACTGAGTTCCCATGCGCAAGGGGCTGCACACAGTTTAGGGTTGTCTATGTCACCTTATATGGATGAAGAAGGCTTGGTGATGGCTCAAACCATGACCAACGCCATTTTTGATTCGGGTTATTATCAACATATTTCCTTTACTAATATTGACGGGGTAAAACAGTTTGAGCGGGTCAACCCTGAAAGTAACTTCGCTGTGCCTGATTGGTTTATTAGCGGGTTTACCCTGCATCCTCCAGTGATGACCAGTGAAGTCAGTGATGGTTGGCGCATTGCTGGCATACTAGAAGTACAGTCACATGCGGGTACATCGTATTATGCACTTTGGGATCATGCGGTTAGCACATTTAACGTGACACTAGTGCAACTGTTAGTTGCATTAATGTTGGTATATTTTATTTTAAAAGCAGTGTTAACCCCCTTGAGCAGTATTGTTCAACAAGCTGAGTCGGTTATTCAAAAACGTTTTAGCTTGAATACTGTACGCCCTTTTACCTCTGAATTACGTACTGTTGTTAATGCAATTAACCGCATGGTTGAAAACATTCAACGATCATTTAACGAGCAAACTCAATTGGCTGAAACCTTGTCTAAAGAAGTGTATATCGACCCACACACAGGCTTACCTAATCGTCGAGCATTATTGAAAAAGTTTGAGTCTATTCAGGCTGAGTATGAACGGCATGGGGATCGTTTTTATTTAGGTTTGGTGTCGATGACATCATTACAAGTCATTAATGACAAAGAAGGCTACGGCTGTGGCGATGAATACATTTTACAAGGTGCTACTGTACTAAGTAAGCAAATTGAACAAATGCATGAATCGCAGTTGTATCGTATCTCTGGATCTGAATTTGCCTTTATATCATTGTTAACTGAAGAATCGGTGAAGGTAATCGACACCCAATTTGCTAACTCATTAACTATTGAGAATGGAGAATATTTTAAAAGTGGCTTTGCTAAGCACGCTCTCACCCGAGTTAATCACCATGAGTCGTTTACGGATGCAGTTAAGCGATTAGATAATCAATTGGTGCAAAATCAGTATTCTGAAGCCGTAAACGGGTTAGTAGACCCTGAGTCAATATATAAAAATCATTCTCGCGAAGAGTGGGTATCTATTTTAACGCAGTTCACTGAATACTTTAAAAACGAAATTAGTCACTGTGATCCAAAAGACTTTTCCATTAAATGTATTCCGTTTGATAAGATTTTTGACTTAATGCTACAACCTGTGGTGGATAGTAAACAGACGATTTTGTATGTTGAATCGTTTGTTCGCTTCAAAGTAAAAGGTGAAAACCTGTCGACGTTAGATGTATTTGCGATGGCAGAACGGCTGGGGGTGATACAAGAGCTTGAGCAAGCTGTCATTTGTTTCATTTTTTACAAATTACAACATATAGAGCATACCCAAGTGGCGATCAATATTAGTAAGCGTGCAATGCATAACCCGGTATTTACCGACTGGTTATTTGATTTATACCAGAAATTGCATAAAACCCTTCCACCACTTTTGTATGAATTTAATGAATCTGCGGCAATGCTTTCTTTAGCCTCAACAGAATTGTTTATTCGCCGAGCAAAACAATCAAATATTGATATTGTTATCGAACGCTTTGGCTCAAATTTAAGTTCATTTTGTTACATTCGTAACTTAGACATTGATTTTGTTAAGATTGATGCTAGCTACGTTCACGATATTGCCGAAGCTGACACACGTTTCTTTGTACAAACCTTGACCCAGATTTGTCATGGTATTGGCATAAAAATCATTGCACCACAGGTTGAATCAGCCACTATAGGTGCTTATTTTACCCTGATGAACATCGATGGCCTACAAGGCAATGGATTGTATGCTGTACAAAATTTGAGTACAATCATTCCTGCTAATACACCCCAGAATTGGACGTGCACTTTGCATCTAAACGACTTTAGCAATTCACTAGACAACGAGGCAGAATAATGAATAAGAATAAATTACCCATTTTATTAATGTCAGCATTATTGACGACAGGTATATCTGCAGGTGCAATCGCTAAAGACACCTTGTCTGCAAGTGCAATAGCTGAAGAGACGTTGATGGCAGGTGAAAAGGCTAAAGACACCTTGACTGCAAGCACACAAAATGCACCCATATCAGCGCAAGCACAGCAATTAGCGACTGCAATTCAAGCCGCTAACGGCGATGTAGCGCTAATTAAACAGGCATTGAAAGCGGCGGCGACGACTGGCATGAGCCCAGACGAGATCCTTGCCATTGCACTTGCCAACGGTGTTGACCCTGCCATTGTATCTGAAGCAGTTGAAGATACTCAAACTGCAGGTGGTGGTGGATTTGGTGCTGCACCTGCGCCAGCGGGTCCAGGCTTTGGTGGTGGTTCAGGCGGCGGTGCTGGAACAATCTCTAGTAACTAATATTTAGTCTTCTTACCGTTAAATGAACAATAAAAACTCGTGACTGTAAGCTCAAAAAAACAGTGCTAAACGCACTGTTTTTTTATGTCTATAATTCGTCATCCACAAGAGCTGAAGTCCCAGCTCAAAAACGTTACCAGGACGGATCCCGCTGTTATAGCAGCGCAGCGATCTAGCCGGACGAAGTCCGCCCTAGTTTCTAGGCTTTAATCGCTTGCAATCGTTCTTCAAAGATCTTCAGCTATGACTGCCCGTCTTCACTCTAACGCTTGTTCAATATCTGCAATCAGATCTTGTACATTTTCTAATCCTACAGAGATCCGTAATAGATTGTCGGTGATGCCTGCGGCGAATCTGGCTTCTGGGCTGTAAGGTGAGTGGGTCATTGAAGCGGGATGCTGAATAAGTGATTCGGCGTCACCAAGACTGACCGCTATCGTAAATAGCTTGAGACGATTAACGAAGTTGATTGCGTCTTGCTTATCACCGGTTAGCTCAAATGCGATGACCCCACCGGCGCGTTTCATTTGATTGCCGATGAAACGATGGCCTTGATGGTGTTCTAAACCTGGGTAAAACACTTGGCTAAATTTTGGATGTTTATCTAAATATTCAGCTAACACTTCGGCATTGTCGCAGTGGCGTGCTAAGCGGACATCTAAGGTTTTTAAGCCGCGTAAAATAAGCCAAGCATCATGTGGGGATATAACCCCACCAAAGTCTTTTAATATTTCATATTTTAACCTGTGCATCTGCTCTGCATTGCCGCACACAATACCTGCAATCACGTCGCCGTGGCCATTAAGATACTTGGTGGCACTGTGGATCACCATATCGATACCCATTGCCAGCGGTTGCTGCAATAGGGGCGTCATAAAGGTGTTATCGACGATTGAAACTAGCTTATGAGCTTTAGCGACTTTGGCTATAGCTGCTATATCGAATACTTGTAGATGTGGGTTGACTGGGGTTTCGCAAAATATCACTTTGGTATTGGGCTTAATAGCAGCTTCGATTGCACAAATATCGGTAAAATCGACCAAGGTGCTGGTAATGCCTAGACGGGTTAATTGGGTGGTCATTAAGGCAAAAGTGCAACCATATACCGCTTTTGATGCGACTAAGTGATCGCCTGCATGTAAATGAGTTAACAATGCACTGGATACGGCTGCCATACCAGATGCGGTTGCGGCCGCATCTTCTGCGCCTTCGAGTAGCGCCATTTTACGCTCTAATTCTGCAGTGGTCGGGTTTCCTAAACGAGTATAAATATAGCCAGGCTCTTCTCCGGCAAAACGCGCTCCGCCCTGTTCTACGTTATCAAACACAAATGTGGCAGTTTGATATAATGGTGTGGTGAGTGAGCCAAAGGCTTCACGCTGATGGCCGCCATGAATGGCTAAGGTCGCTAAATTCCATGTATTGTGCTTGTTATCTTGCATTGCTTCTCCCTGCGCCACCTTGTTATGAGTTGTTACCCTCTGTGGGGTGATTTTATGGTGGTCGGGATTTAAGATACAGCGGAATAAAATTTAACCAAGTGATTGTTAAAAAATAACTAAAGTAGTTGATGTAAAAACAATGTTACAAACAATTGTTTACATCATTTTTTTAGAGACAGTAGTGAAGACAAATTTTGTGTTATCTACTCGTGTGACTAAGGTAAGTCATTAACTTAAGGCGTTAATATTAGCCATTAGCAAAGACAGTTAATAAAAGCGGATAAAGTCTATTGCTAACTTAAGTCGCTATCTTAAACCCTAATCGTTAACGGCTAACTTGAATAACTAATGCAAACCGCTAGCTTAAACAACTAATCAGCACAATTAGCGCGAAAGCGATAACTTCAGCTTTTGCATACCTTGTTCGATACTCACAAGCGCTTGATAGCCTAAGTCTTGTTGTGCTGCACTAATATCAAAGTAATGACTGGTCGATAATTGCCTTGCTACAAAGCGAGTCATGATGGGTTCTTGCTGTATATTGAGCCAGCCGTAAAGTGTTTCAAGTACCACGCCTGCGGCATAAGCAACACCTGCTGGTACTCGCTTAGTCACTGGCGGTAAGTCGGCACAGGCTAAGATTTTATTGAGCATAGCTGACATCGTTATAGGCTGATCATTACTTAAAAAATAGGCTTTACCTGCGCACTTAGCCGCGGACACTAAATCCACTGCAGCTAAAATATGGGCGTAGGCAGCATTGTCGACATATATGGTATCGACCAGTTTATCTTGATATCCCACCAGCTTTAGGCGCCCCGCTTTGGCACGTTCAACCACTCTAGGGACAAGATGTGGATCGTTTGGCCCCCAAATTAAATGCGGCCTTAAGGCTGTGGTTCGAAGCGAAGCAGTATTAGCTGCAAGGATATTTTTTTCGGCAATGGCTTTAGACTCACCATAATAATTAAGGTATTGACTGGCGTAAGGGGCTGATTCGTTAATGCCATTTTCATCTGCACCGGCAAACGTCACACTTGGGGTGCTGGTATAAATAAGGTTATGAATATCAAGCGCTTTACAAGCTTTGACAACATTGGTCGCGCCATCAACATTGGGAGAATAAAAACTTTGTTTGCTGCCCCACACGCCAGCTTTTGATGCGACATGGAATACTAAGTCACATCCCTTCATGGCCTGTTTCACACTGTCAAAGTCGCTAATGTCGCCTTGACGCATATCGACGCCCAGTTCGACCAATTTAGGATAGTTGCTTCTGGCAAAGCCAACGACCTCAATACCGGCTGCCAATAAACGCTGACAAATAGCAAAACCTAAAAAGCCGCCGGCACCGGTAACAAATACTTTGTTGACCGATAGCGCTAATTGCTTCAGTGCGGTTTGCTCTAGGGGGTGTAAATCTGTCAGCGTCATTTTTATTGCCTTATAATTACCTTAATCTCACTTAAGAACGGCCTTATTCTTGCCATTGCTTTTGGGCCCATACAGCGAGTTTTTCTCTAAATATTTTAGCATTATGGCGCACATCGACCGGGAAATCGGGATGAATTAAAAAACGCCCGATACCTTGAGTATGGGGATACTGTTCAGCTAATTGGGTTAACTCTTGATAGAGCGCTTTAGAGGTTGAGCAAACAATACCTTTATGTAATTCGATACACATAACCGGCACTCTATCACCGCCCACATCCACGCCAACAATGGCAGAACGTTTAACTTGCGGATGGGTATTAAATACTCGCTCGCACGGCAGTGTATAAAAGCGTTTTAGCCGTTGCTGACCGCGAGTGGCATCGACAATATGACCTTTACGACCACACATCCACAAAAAGCCATTGTCGTCGAGATACCCCACATCACCCATGCGATGTTTAACGTGCTCACCGTCGTGAATTTTAGCGAGTTGGGTGGCTTGCTCACGCTGATAATAAGCCTGGCTGACCATAGGGCCGCTCACCACAATTTCGCCAATCTCATTAGCGCCAAGCTTATTCACATCAGCCCATTGTGGTTTGGCCACGTCAGTAACGGCAATAATATTCACGCTCACCGACGATATCGGTTTACCGACACAAATGCCTTTACCTTGATCGGTTAAGTCACTGGTAGCAAACAACGCATGGCTGCCAATCATACTAATAGGCAATGATTCAGTCGCACCGTAAGAATTGAGCACTTCAACTTGTGGGTTGAGCATTTTGCTAAAGCACTTGATTGAGCTAATGGTTGCCGGCGCGCCAGCTGATATAACTCGCTTAACGCTAGTGAGTTTATGCTGGGTTTGTTCGCCTGCTTGGCCTAAACGTTCTAACAAGGCGGGATTAACAAACATATTAGTGCATTGATATTGCTCGATAGCAGCAAACAAATTAGCCGGATTGGCGCTGATGGGTTTACTGGCATCCATGTCGGGTACAATTGATGCCATGCCAAGTGCCGGGCCAAACAAGGAAAACAGCGGGAATGTGGCTAAGTCACGTTCGCCTGGAATAATACCATAATCGTGTTTTAGCGCACTAATTTGCGCTTCAAACATCCCATGGCTGTATACCACGCCTTTTGGGGTACCTGTGCTACCACTGGTAAATAAAATGGCTGCCATATCATCATGATGAAGCAATGCCATATAAAGAGGTTGAGCCACATTACGGCCAATTTCAATAATCGTTTCAAGGCTAGTGGCATTGGCTAACCAACGCTGTAAACCTGAGCCGCCCACATTAATAACGTGTTTGACACTGCCTTTACCCCAACCAAGAATGCGCCTTGCAATGTGAGCCTTAGGTATACCGATAAAGGCGTCAGGTTGTGATTCTTCGAAACATTGCTTAAGGTTTTTTACGCCCATACCTGGGTCGACTAAAATCGGAATAATACCGGCTTTAAATAAACCAAAGGTTAATGAGAAAAATTCTATACTTGGCGTCACCATCAACACGGCTTTCATGCCACGCGTAATGCCGTACTGAATTAGCCCTTTAGCAATCATATCAGATTGCTGATGCAAGCTAGCAAAATCGATTTCTTGGTAATCAAATTGGCCTTGCTTTGCCTGCTGAACGGCCACGGCAAGAGAATTTGGAGTATGCTGAGCAGCATATTGTAAGTGCTGGCAAATATTGGCGTTAGCGTGCTTGTCTTTGAAGTTCGTCATGATTAACCATTATTGGCTCAGGTTGAAATGAACAAAAAGGCTCAAAAGAGCCTTTTATTTACTTTTATTAAACCTAGCACATTAGCTTAATTTGTCGCGATGAAATCTTTAATTAAGCCAATCACTTCGTCGCTGGCATCTTCAAGAATGTAATGACCACAATCGGCAAACTCGTGCACTGTGGCATGAGGCATTCGCAGTCGCCATTCCTCTAAAAAATACTTATCAAATACAAAATCTTGTAAACCAAAGCAAATAAGCGTTGGCACGTTAGCAAACTGGCTTAAGCTATCGCCAATGCTAGTGATTAAGTCGTAATTACGATCGCCAGGCTTAAGTGGAATATCTTGCACGAAGCGCAATGTCGAAATACGGTTTTTCCAAGAATTAAATGGCGCAACATAGGCTTCGCGGACATCTTTAGCCATCGGCTTACGTTTAACGCCAACATACGACGCCGCAGATGAAAATGCATTCAAACCGCGCACTAACAAGGTGCCAAGTAAAGTGTCGCGGCAAACCCATAATGCCCAAGGAAACGGTTTGGTTTTAGGTAAATGAAACGCTGCAGTGTTTAAACACACAATGCGCTTGATGCGCTCAGGGTGGCGCGCCGCAAAGCCCATACCAATCATGCCGCCCCAGTCGTGAACCACTAGCGTAATATTTTGTTTTACATCAAGGCTGTCGAGCAAGGCTTCTAAATCATCAATACGGTTAACTAAGGTATAATCGTATAGTGGATCATCCGGTTTATCTGATAAGCCACAACCAATATGGTCTGGCACAATACATTGGTGCTGACCGCTCAGTGCGCTGACTAAATTACGGTAGTAGTAACTCCAACTAGGATTACCGTGCACCATCACCACAGGCTCGCCTTGGCCTTCGTTTATGTAGTGCAATTTATTGCCGTTACGATCTAAAAAGTGACTTTTAAATGGCAGCAAGTTGTCTAGCATGATGCATCCTGTTAATTATTTTTATAATGAAATGCAAAAAAATTAGCGCAGCCAATGGCTTACCACTTAATTCCTAGCATCATGCAGTTTAAACCACTGCCAATCCCTAAAAAGCTGACTTGGTCGCCAACACGTAAAAAACCTTCATCATGTGCAATGGCAGCCGTAACAGGCAATGATACCGAGCCCATGTTGCCCAATGTTTGATAGGTGGGATATTCTTTTATGTGGGGGATATTTAATGCATTTAGCACTTGCCGACGGTTAGAGGCACCCACTTGGTGACAAATGACTTTATCGACCCGTTCGACGACCCAATCTCGTTGTTCTAAAAAATGCTCCCAAGTGTGCTTGGCAAGCTCTACTCCTTCTTTGAGTAAAGTCACGGCATCGGTACGCATAAACTCGCGATACAATAAGTGCCCAGCTTCTTGTAAGCCCCATTGACACAATTGGTGATGTTCTGGTGCAGACAAATGACTTGCACCCAACAGCTGATGTTGACGAGTGGTTTTAAGCGGCAAAGTCCCATCGGTTAAAATTACCGCTACAGCGCCTGAACCACCGGTTAATGTGGCCAATGACTGAGCAAAATTTTGCATGGTCGGCTCGGCTAGCATGTGGTCAATGGTTGCATCCACAATGTCTCGAGCCGATTCGCACGACACAACCATACCCGCTTTGATTTGACCAAGCTCGATTCGGTTGGCTATATCTAAAATACCCGACAACACCCCTAAACAGGCATTACTGATGTCATAAATTGCCGTGTCTTTTGACACGCCAAGTTCAGCAGCAATACGGCAAGCGGTCGCAGGTTCGTGTTGATCGCGGCACACCCCCGTGTAAACCACGGCACCTAAGTCGCTGACATCAATACCGGTTTCATTTAAGGCTTTTTGCGCAGCGGCAATGGCACCGTCAGATAAACGATGACCTTTTGGCCACCAGCGACGTTCGGTAATCCCGGTTAATGCGGCAAGTTGCCCCATAGGAATACGAAACTTTT
The DNA here is from genome assembly GCF_002836275.1 of Shewanella sp. Actino-trap-3. Lineage (NCBI taxonomy): Bacteria > Pseudomonadati > Pseudomonadota > Gammaproteobacteria > Alteromonadales > Shewanellaceae > Shewanella > Shewanella sp. Actino-trap-3. The sequence continues at coordinate 1,650,661 of NZ_PJCE01000001.1, forward strand.
GATATAGCGGTGCCAAGCGAGATTCTAAATCGCTACTCGACACTACTTGCGGTGCTAGCTCATAAGCCAGACTATTGATAAAGACGCGTGAATATTTCATTAAACCGTATAATTCGCTTCGCTCTAGCAAGCCAAAAAGGCACTAGAATAGTTGATATTCGTTATTAACCCGCCATTTGAACAAGAATGGCTTAATTATTCAATCAAAAACAGCAAGCCAATGCGGTAATTTGGATGATTTTTTATGGTTAAACTCTATTGTTTAATTAACCAGTTTGTTAATTCTTACAGTTTTAATAAAAATAAACCAGTGTAAACAATGGCTTAATTTGCAAATCTGTGACCAAGACTACTATTCGATTATTTTAATTGCTTGGATCAAGGCATTTCGTGGCGTAACACTGTTTGCACAAAATTCAGTCAGCGCAACTTGATATCCCTGCTCTTGTAAAAAACAGACACGATCGAGCAATAGCCAATGCTCTATCGTGCGGCGAAATAAATGTGTCACTAAAGCGATCCGCTTGGTGAGACGTTGTCGCTCAATCCCAAGGTGAAAATAATGGCTCAAATTAATAGCATTAGGTAGTAATAATTTCTTTTGATTTGCAGCCCATTGGCAAAAGTCGCTAAAACTGCCGCTAAGCTGACTTTGTTTAATGGTCGGCACCGGCAAATAAGCATCTATGCCCCGAATATCGCGCTGCAGGCTGTCAAAACCCAAACGCCATGCCACTTCTTGATGGCGCGATACTTGTTGCTTGGTACTGGCAATCACACTTTGCTGTGACGGTAGTTGTAAATTATGACGCGACAAGCGTAATTCACTGACCTTTGCTAAGGCCGATAGCGGTTGATAATGTGAATGCTCAATTAAATGATAACAACAGGGTGAAATAGAAATCACCCGCGTACCTGCCGATGCTGCTAGTTTGAGTAAACGAATGTGTAAATCACCACAAGCGTGCAATGCAATGGCATGTTGATCAATTAACAATAGCGGCTTACTCGGGTCGATTGGCGCAAAAGCATCGGCACAAATAAAGGTTTGTGGTAATTGCCATTGTTTGGCAATAAATTGGCCTTGTCTGCATAAACTCGCTTGCCACTCAAGACTTGTCACCTCAATGTGTTGCTGCTTAGCCACCAGGCGGCCTAAGTGTCCTTTACCTGCGCACCACTCTAAGATAGGTAACCTAGGTAACTTGGGGTGATGCTGTGGATCAACTTGATTCGCAAACATGATAATTTGTTGCCACTTTCGGCCTTTAATATGGGCACTAAAATGGGCTAAATCGTTATTTTGGCCTTTACTATTTTGCTGTTCACCGCCAGGCAAAGATTGAGTGTTTATTGGGTTAATAGCACTTGTAGGCGAAGTGATGACTAACAAGCTTAATTGACTAATTAATTCATCAACCTGTGGAAGTTTGCTTTGTTTAATGTCGCTAATCAAGCTTGGTAATAACATTTCGACAAGATGTTGTTGATCCATATCAAGGATATCTATTTCAGTATCATCAAGCTGCCACACCTTTTGAGCTAAATGTGGAAATTCCTGCTGCCAAGGTAAGTGGTTACACTCAAATGCGACGAGCTGCCACAAGGGTTTTAGGGCATTCAAAAGTGAGTCGACTTCGTTAAAGGTGTGTTGATAATCGATTGCTGACATATCGTTGCTTATTGTTAACCTTCGCTCATTGAAATGATAGGATGCGGGTCTTTAGATACTCGTATTGGAATTGTAAACTATGCACTCACCTTGTGTCGCCCGCTGCGGCTTAAATGATGACAATTATTGTATGGGCTGTTTTCGCCACGTCGATGAGATTGTGATTTGGTCACAAGCAAGTGATGCGCAGAAAAAGCAGATTGGGGATAGCCTAGCCGCCAGAAAACAGCAGTTTTTGGGTGACAGCAATAACCAAACTTTGTCACGGGCTAAATGGTTGGAAGCTGAAAAGCGGATTAAACGATAACGTTGAGATAAAGTGCGGTGACTAGCGGTGACAGGCGATTACGAGCTATTACGAGCTATTACAAGCCTAGAGTCTAGGGCGGACTGCGTCCAGCTAGTGCGCTTCGCTTCTATAACAGCGGTAAAGCGACCAGCAGATCCCTGATCAGAAGTATTACCATGATAGAACAAAGCCCCTATGCTTCTGTCTTTTGAATTTATAGTATATCGCAGCAAAGCGTCCTAGCTTTTGACTTTGCCTGTATAGCATCTCGCCGCGTAGCGAACTCGCTCCTAGGCTGTTTATCGCCCGTTATCGATTTTCATCAATCTAGCCAGCTTTTGACTTTGCTTGTATAGCCTCTCGCAGCGCAGCGAACTCGCTCCTAGGCTGTTTATCGCCCGTTATCGATTTTCATCAATCTAGCCAGCTTTTGACTTTGCTTGTATAGCCTCTCGCAGCGCAGCGTCCTAGCTTCTAGGCGGTTTCTCGCTTGTCATCGCTTGTTACCGCTTGTTATCGTTCTTACCGCTTCTACCGTCTCAGCTCTACTTCTTCATCATTGCTTTTAAATCTGCAAATGGATTGAACGTAGCAGCGTCTTGTTTGGATTCTTTAGTACTGCCGTAACGGATCAGCTCTTCAAAACGCGAATGTTCATTGTCGTGACAATACAGGCACAATAACTCCCAGTTCGTCCCATCTGATGGATTATTATCGTGGTTGTGATCGCGATGATGAACCGTTAACTCAGATAAATTTTTATGGGTGAATTCGCGAGTGCAGCGACCGCATACCCAAGGGTATAACTTAAGCGCTTGTTCTCGATAACCTTTTTCACGAGAGGCCTTATAATCCCTAGCTTCAGCTAATACTTTATCTAATTTACTTTCGTTGGCCGACATTGATTTATCACTCATATAAAGAATTACCTCAAGGATAATCACTGTTATCGCTTTGGGCAATTGTTTGGTCGATCTTATTTTACGATTATTCTGCTAATGGTGCAGATTAACAATAGCAACGCTTAAACCTAGCTGCCAGTTCGCTTTCGCACCGAGTCTTTCATCGCTTTTTTTACCGTAGGCGCAGCATTCGCTGTTATCGACTGTTGTCAGCTTTTATCGCGACTACCGGCGGTTACCCGCTTTACCTAGTTCTTGGCAACATTACTGTTGGTTATGCCGGCGGTTAAATTAAAGCGCATGGCATCTTCGAAGGACCAATCAACGATAATTAAGTCTTGGCGTTTAACTAAACTGGTCACGCCTGCCACTTGGTAACTTAATTGAAATAATACTGGGACCCAATCACCTTCAGGTAACGCATCAGTAAGTGGCTGAGGTACCGATTCGCTCATGATAAACCCGACGACAAAACCGCCATTAGCTTGTTTGACTAATACGGTTTTTTGAGTTTTCGGCTGGCCATCACGATTCATCAAACTCGCGATGTCGCGAATACTACCGTAGACAGATTTAAACAGTGGAAACTTCATCAGTTGGCTTTCAATCCAACCATACACCCACGCAATGGGGCTAACTGAAAATAACAGTCCGGCAATAAAAACTAAACTTGCGACCAAACAAAAACCGGCACCAACAAAAACAGATTCTACCCCCACAATATTGAGCAATAATTTACCTAAGCCATCGAGTGAGATGAACAATGACCAAAATAGCCAAATGGACAGCACCATAGGCAATAAATTAGTTAAACCACGAGCAAGGGTGTTTTTCATAAAAAGATTCTTCAACAATAGAGCAAATTAGCTAGCCAGCAAAGATAACAAATATCCATCAAAACCCCTAAACAAAAACGCCCTAATTTGAGCTGTTTATTAAATAAACAGTACAAATTAGGGCGTTTTAAAAGCCGTTATCTTTTACAGTTCTTTTTCCATTTCTTCATAAGAAATATGACGAACGTCTTTGCCTTTAACATAGTAAATCACGTATTCACAAATATTCTTACAACGGTCACCTACACGCTCAACCGCACGCGCAGCCCATAATACGTCTAACACATCAGGGATTGATCGAGGGTCTTCCATCATATAAGTCATTAATTGACGGATGATACCTTCATACTCTTTGTCTATTTTCGCATCTTGTTTATGCAACTCAAACGCTTCATCGGCATCCATACGTGCTAATGCATCTAAGGTTGAGTGCAACATGCGGGTGGCGTGACGGCCCATATTTTCAATACTGACCAATAGGGGTTGTTGACTGTTAGCGCGCTTTTCTACCGCCGCTTTGGCGATACGTACACAAGCATCACCTATACGCTCCAGATCAGTAATGGTTTTCGAAATGGCAATGATTAAACGCAAATCACTGGCGGCTGGTTGACGTTTTGCAATAATACGAGTGCACTCTTCATCAATAGCGACTTCCATACCATTGACTTTGTGATCGCCTTCGATCACCTGTTGAGCTAATTCTGAGTCAAGCGTTGCTAACGCATCCAATGCTTGTTCAAGCTGACGTTCAACTAAACCGCCCATAGCCAACACCCGATTCCGAATGTCATCAAGTTCGGCATTAAACTGGCCTGATATATGTTTACTTAAATTCATTTTTTCCATGATACCCACCTAATTTATATCTGTTAATTAAAAGCTTTTTTAACAAAGATCAACCGTAACGGCCGGTAATATAATCTTCAGTTTTACGCTTTTTGGGGGTCGTGAAAATGGTATTAGTATTAGCATATTCAACCAATTCGCCCATGTACATAAAGGCCGTTTGATCTGACACCCGTGCTGCTTGTTGCATGTTATGTGTCACAATAACAACGGTATATTTTTCCTTTAATTCTGTAATCAACTCTTCAATAATTAAGGTTGACATTGGATCCAGCGCCGACGTTGGCTCATCGAGTAATAAGACTTCTGGCTCAATGGCTATGGCACGTGCAATCACTAAACGTTGTTGCTGACCACCCGATAATCCGAATGCATTGTCGTGTAGACGGTCTTTCACTTCGTCCCAAATAGCTGCGCCACGCAATGAACGTTCAGCCGCTTCATCTAATTCACGACGGTTACTCAATCCTTGTAAACGTAAGCCATAAACCACGTTTTCATAGATTGACTTAGGAAACGGATTAGGACGCTGAAAGACCATACCTACGTTACGACGTAATGCTGCTACATCGACTTTCTTATCATAAATATTTTGACCATAAAGCAAGATTTCACCGTCAATTTTGCAACTATCAACCAAATCATTCATACGGTTAATACAACGCAAAAGAGTTGATTTACCACAGCCACTTGGGCCAATAAATGCGGTAACTTGTTTTTTAGGGATCTTCATCGAGACATCAAATAACGCTTGTTTATCACCGTAACGTAAATCAAGGTTACGGATCTCAAGGGCGGTATCCTGTGCCGGTAAGTTAACTAAATCAACGGCTTCTGTTTGCATTGCTGAACTATCAATTGAAATCATTTTTATCTTTCCTCAGGATATCGCTAATTAATGTTCTAGCGAACGGAATTTTTCACGTAAATGGTTGCGCACGCTAATAGCGGTTAAATTAAGGGCAACAATTACAGATACTAATAAGAACGAAGTTGCATACACTAAGGGACGTGCAGCCTCAACGTTAGGGCTTTGGAAGCCTACATCGTAAATATGGAAACCTAAGTGCATAAACTTACGTTCTAAATGCACAAACGGGAAATTCATATCAATCGGTAATGTTGGCGCTAATTTTACCACACCAACCAACATTAACGGCGCCACTTCACCGGCAGCACGTGCTACAGCTAAAATCAAACCAGTCATAATCGCTGGGCTCGCCATTGGGATGACAATACGCCATAAGGTTTCGGCTTTGGTGGCACCTAAAGCCAAACTGCCTTGACGAACCGCACTTGGAATCCGGCTTAAGCCTTCTTCAGTTGATACAATCACCACAGGCAAGGTTAAAATAGCTAAGGTCAATGCAGACCAAAGTACCCCTGGAGAGCCAAATGTTGGTGAAGGCAATGCTTCTGGAAAAAATAATTGGTCAATTGAGCCACCCATCATGTAGACAAAGAAGCCTAAACCAAAGACACCGTAAACAATTGACGGTACACCGGCCAAATTGATAACCGCAATGCGGATCAGCTTGGTAATAGGGCCTTTCTTAGCATATTCATGAAGGTAAATCGCGGCAATGACTCCAAATGGCGTTACAATAACCGCCATTAGCATCACCATAAAAACGGTACCAAAAATAGCGGGGAACACCCCACCCTCAGTATTGGCTTCGCGGGGATCGTCACTGACAAAACGGCCAATACCAACAAACCAGTGGCCAACTTTACTGAGCAAGCTCATGTGATTGACATAGCTGACGTCTAAAATAGAGTCCAGTTGCAAGGTGACTTCAACGCCACGCATATCTTTGACGACAACAGAATCGCGGGCGGCTTTAGCGCGTAAGGCAAACAAGTCTTTTTCAAGGACTAAGTAGTTTTGGTGAAGCTGTTCAACTTGCGCTTCCACCTCAGCTTTAAGCTCATCAGTTAATTCACCCTCTAGCTCATAACCACGCTCTTTTAAACGTAGACGCTCCATTTGATAATTAATTGAGCCAATGTCACTTTTTTGCAACGCTAATGCTTCATCAGCAATTGCAACCGCACGATCTATATGACCCATCAATGACGTTTCAATCGCAGCTTCATCATTGAGCGCTAAACGCTTACCGTCTTCAATAACCGCAACGGGGTAACCGTAAAAATTACCATTTTGTGTGCGCTCAAGCTTAGCAACATCTGCAGGCATTGAACGGCTAACGATATCTGTTGCTAAAATCCAACGAAAATCTAATCCCACAAACTCACGGTTACCTGTTTTAACCAAGTAACGCGTCACAAACTCACCAGGGTGCTTGGTAAATTTATGACCTGCTGAAATTAACCGTTCCGTAGGCACTTCTTCGCGGTTATAAATTTCACCAATAAGGGTGCTTTTAACGCCATTATTGTCTTCAAGTTGCCATTGGTAAACATCAGCAGGCCAGAAGTAACTCAAGCCACGCCACGCAATTAACAGTAATAAGCCTAGAACGGCAATTAAACTGATACTAACGGCACCACCGGTCATCCAAATCCACGGTGAACCTGATTTAAACCACTTACCCATTACACAAACCTCTCAAGGCGATTGGCGAAATAATCATTAATTGAGTCATCATCTTTCCTTACAGTGAGCTATAACGTTCGCGTAAACGTTGGCGAACAACTTCTGCAATGGTATTAAAGAAGAAGGTGAACACGAACAATACAAAGGCGGCTAAGAACAATACACGGTAATGCGTACTGCCAATGGCCGACTCCGGCATTTCTACGGCAATGTTTGCCGCTAAGGTACGCATACCCTCAAACACACTCCACTCAAGGATTGCGGTATTACCGGTTGCCATTAACACAATCATGGTTTCACCCACTGCACGGCCTAAGCCCATCATGATGGCCGAGAAAATACCCGGACTGGCGGTAAGCAATACCACCTTGGTCAGGGTTTGCCAGTTTGTTGCACCCAATGCCAAACTGCCGTTTGACAAATGACGTGGTACGGAGAAAATAGCATCTTCAGCAATCGAAAATATTGTTGGAATAACCGCAAAACCCATGGCAATCCCCACAACAAGCGCATTACGTTGGTCAAAGGTAATGCCTAAATCGTTGGTAATAAACTGGCGAGTATTACCGTCAAATAATGCCACTTCAATGACAGGGCTAATCGTAAATGAGAACCAACCGACAAATATAATCACTGGCAATAACATCAGTTCTTGATATGTTTCTGGTAGGCGATGCTTCCACGTTTGTGGCAATTTACTCCAAGCAAATGCGGTGATGAGTATTGATATGGGCATTGACAACAACAACACCACTATGCCGGGTAAGTTATCTTCAATCAGTGGCGCTAGCCATAATCCTGCCAAGAAACCCAAAATAACCGTGGGTAATGCCTCCATAATTTCAATGGTAGGCTTTACCACGTTGCGGACTTTTGGCGTCATAAAGTAAGCGGTATAAATGGCACCGGCAATCGCTAATGGCGCCGCAAACAACATGGCGTAAAAAGCGGCTTTCATGGTACCAAATGCTAACGGCATTAAACTTAACTTAGCCTCAAAGTCGTCAGAACCAGACGTCGATTGCCATACATATTGTGGTTCAGGGTAACTTTCGTACCACACTTTCTCCCACAGCGCGCTCCACGATATTTCTGGGTGGCTGTTTTCAACAGAGAAAAGGTTAAGTTTGTTATCGGCTTCAATCACCAAGGCATTTGAACGCGGGCTAAAGCTCATTTCCCCAGGGTTAGTTAACTGAAACTTCTCGTCGAATAACTCTCGTTCACTGGTAGTATAAAGCAGGGTTAACTCACCTTCAGGGCTTAAGACTGCAAAGCTTTTACGATAAAACTCTGTCGCCATAACACTCACTGGAGCAATATCATCAAACTCACGAATTTGCTCATATAAACGCCCTTTTTCGCTATTTACTTGGAAGTACTGACTCACAATGCCACTGTCATAACTGACTAAAATCGAGCTGGCACCCGCAAGTAAATTCACTTGCTTAACATCAGCATTAACTTTTTTTACATCAACGACTTGAAGCAACTCTACAGAGTGTGCATTACGAGTGTTGTAAATAAATAGTTTGTTATTCGCGCTCAAAATAAGCTGACGATGATCTGGGGTCATTAATACTGATACGACATCGTTTGGCGCATCTTCAATAAAGACTTCAACCGATGACCATTCAACTTCTTCAGTCATCATGTTTTCTTCGCCTTCTTGGCGATTTAGCTTCCAAGCACCATTTTTGTCTTGATAAGCAAAGCTCATGCGACTATCGCTATAATCAAACACCAGATTATACACAGCACCATCGCGATTAATGGTTAATGGCGCTTCCCCCATTGGATAACGTAAAGAAGGGGTAATCAGACGTTGATTGTCTGGGTAGGTCAAACCAAACTCAATCCCGACAACAATCACTTGACCGTTGCTTAGCCCTAATGCGAAGCGTTGCTCGCTTGGACTTGATTTGGTACTGCTAGTTACCGTTGCACCTTGAGGAAGTTTAGGAGTAAAAGACGAAATTAATTCACCGCTCGCGGCTGAATAAAAATCAACAGTACCCAATTCGGTCACCCGATATAGCACTTCGTTTTGTTCATCACTGCCGACCATTAAGGTTTTAGCATCAGCATGTTGATAGCTGACACTCGTAACAGGTTCTATATCTGCACCATCAAAAATGGGCTTGATGACATACAGCAAATAGAAAAATATTAATAACAAAGTGACAAACACTAAGGTGCCACCGATGGTTACCCCAATCTCAGCTGCTTTATCCTTAAATGCTCTGCGGGTTGCATGTCTATCAACGAGTAGACTTTTTTCAGCAGAACCAGGTTGATTGACCTGACTTTCCATTAAGAACCTCTAATAATTAATCGATGCCATAATTAGCGCTTTGATTGTGTAGTCTACTATGCTAACAATAAATATTTATGACTAAATAACTGTCTATTAGTTATCCTTTAGTCTCTAAATAAATTGTAGTAACACAACAGTAAACCTGTTGTAGGACAGCAATAAAAACATAACACAATCTTAAGTGGCTGAGATTATATGACGTAAAGATGACAGTTGTGTTACAGACATTATTTATAGGAGAAATATCGAATGATGCGTTATATTATTACTCTTCAAGCACCTGATAGGAAAGGCTTAGTAGAACAAATAGCCAATGTAGTAAGCCGACATAATGGCAACTGGCTAGACTCGGAAATGCGCCATCTAGATGGCGTTTTTGCCGCGATATTACAATTAGAAGTCCCAGCGCTAAAATGGGATGCATTAGTTGACGCCTTAGAATGCATTGACGGCTTAGCCTTAACCTTTGCTAAAACCACCTTAAGCACGAAACCGATTAAGCATCTGTATTACAACTTAATCGCATACGATCGCCCCGGGATTGTGTTGCACATCTCTAATAAAATGAATGCGTTAGGCGTAAACATTGAACAGTTTAGTAGCCAATACGAAACGGCCAGCCACACAGGCATTGCGTTATTTAGAGCGACAATGGCATTTGGCTTAACCGATCCCGCTCAAGAGGAGCAAATCACGGCATCACTTTATGAAATGGGTGATGATGTTGTATTAGATAAGCTCAGTAAATTAGCATAAGTTGAATTTAACGTTTAAGGCAAAAACAAACAAGGCAAATTAAGGCTAAAATCCGTTTTCATCATCTGCTAAACTGCCACATAATAATGACGATAAATGGATTAACCATGTTTGGAACGCTATCAAAACTGAAAACCCACCTCAATGATGACCATGAGGTGGAGTATCATTTACCTGTCGGAGAAGCGCGTTTAGCGCTTAACCCGCTTATTGGTAAGTCATTAACCATGACTCATACGGGTAATATTTTTTGCAGCAACTGCGGTAAAAAAACCAAGAAAAGTTATTCTCAGGGCCATTGTTATGTCTGCATGACAAAACTGGCCAGTTGCGACCTGTGTATAATGAAACCAGAAACATGCCACTTTGATCAAGGCACTTGCCGCGAACCAGAATGGGGCATGTCAAATTGCTTTGTGCCACATTATGTCTATTTGTCTAATACTTCAGGCATTAAAGTAGGTATTACCCGCCATACTCAAATCCCAACCCGTTGGATAGATCAAGGCGCGACTCAAGGCTTACCTATTTTTAAAGTGTCTACCCGTAAAATGTCGGGCTTAATTGAAGTTGAACTGGCAAAATTCATTAATGATAAAACCCATTGGCAAGCGATGCTAAAAGGTCATAATGATGATGTCGATTTGGTAGAGCAAGCTGCGCAGCTTATCCCGTTAATTGAAGATAAACTGCAAGCCCTCGCGGCCGAACATCAAGATATTGTCATTGAACGCCTAGACGCTAATATTCAGGCCATAAGTTATCCGATCACGCAATTCCCAGTTAAAGTAAAGTCGCATAATTTCGATAAAATTGCTGAAGTTAGCGGTATTTTACAAGGCATTAAAGGCCAATATCTTATTTTTGATACAGGGGTGATTAATATCCGTAAATTTTCATCTTACGAAGTAGATGTCAGTTATTAACCTACCTGGTTATTATCGAAATGCTCAAGTAACGAGCTCAGAGATAAACTCTGGCCTTGTTGCTTGATAGTAACGATCAACGATTACACTGAGTCACTAATAATTTACTTAACTTATAACAACAGCTTAATGAATAAATAGCCGTTGTGTTAATATTAAAACGATATATTTAGGCAAGCGTTAAAAAAATCATTATGGTGAATCATTCATTTCCCCTAGAATTCGACTTATCAAAATAGCTTATTAATCCACTACAGAGACCCTTTCATGGAGTTAGTATTCGCCATTGCGTTATTTGCTTTTTCTGCCGGCATTACTCCTGGCCCGAACAACATTATGTTAATGACCTCTGGAGTGAACTTTGGTATTAAGCGAAGTATTCCTCACTTAATGGGTATAAGCTTAGGTTTTCCGACCATGATATTGGCCGTCGGGCTTGGGTTAAGCGCAATATTTAAAGCTTATCCCTTCATCCATATTGTGATTAAAGTTATTGGTATCAGTTACCTGCTTTACCTATCATGGCTCATTGCCAATAGCAGCAGTAAAATGGAAGGCAAACCGGTGAGTAAACCGTTTAGTTTTTTGCAAGCGGCTGCGTTTCAATGGGTGAATCCAAAAGGTTGGATCATGGCTGTCGGCGCCATTGCAACATTTACCTCAGTGCAGCAAGAGCTCAATGGCCAAGTGATTACCATTGCCAGCGTATTTTTGTGTGTGGCATTTCCCTGTGCAATTGTCTGGCTTGGATTTGGGGTGGCGCTAAAACGACTACTTAAAAATGAGCGCCAACAACGTATTTTTAATGTCACAATGGCTTTATTATTAGTAGCATCGATTATCCCAATGATGTTGCCACCCACAACTCACTGAACCATTAAATAGGGTTAAAAGGTTACATAATGGAACCACATGAATGCCTCACTCACACTGAAAAATGGGTGAAAGATGTCATTATGAAATACAACATTTGCCCGTTTGCCCGTCGAGAGGTCGAACGTGCCAGCATTCGTTATGTTGCCATTGAAGAAACCAAAGTAGCAAAAGTGCTTAATGCGTTAATACAAGAATGCCAATACTTGGACAATCATCCTCAAACTGAAACCACACTGTTTATTCTGCCTCGTGGATTTGAAGGCTTCTACCCTTATTTAGACATAGTCGATTATGCAAATGATGAATTGGTTGAGCAAGGTTATGAAGGCATTTACCAACTCGCCAGTTTTCACCCAGACTATTGCTTTGAAGGTGAACCCCAAGACAGTCCGGCTAATTTTACCAATCGTTCTCCCTACCCTTGCCTGCATATTATCCGTGAAGCCAGTATGGAAATAGCGTTAGCAAGCTATACCGACCCCGAATCCATTCCTGAGCGGAATATTGCTTTTGCAGAGCGTAAAGGCAGCGATTTTTTTGTGACCTTATTGCAAAACTGCACCAAGTAGCCTTGGTACTCGGGTAAGAGCGATACAGGCCGATGACAAGCGGTGACAAGCGATTAAAGCCTAGAGGCTAGAGCGGACTTAGTCCTGCTAGATCGCTGCGCTAATATACAAGCAAGTAACAGCTAGATGAAACGATCTAGCATCTAGGTCCATTCATTCTTTCCGCTTTTCTAGCCTCTAGTAGCGAAGCTATTTAACATCTAGGTTCTTATCGTTCTTTCCCATTGTTGTCGTTATTGAGACAAAATTCACTGATCAATTTTGGCCATTCATTGACATCATCTATCGAGTGAGCAATGTGTAACGTCGAATGTGGTAATATTTTATGCAACTCAATGGCGGTCTCAATGGGGTGAGCCTTATCACCCTCCCAGGCTAAAATCAGGGTTGGCATAGTCAATGTGGCAATGTGTTGTTTATTTGGCAGATCATTGAGGGCGGCTGCGCGAAACAGTCGGTCAAGCGTTTGACGTGTCATCAATTTTAATCCATCTAACATGCCCAGCACACTGTGTTCATGGCCATTAATCAGCCAACTTGGTAGCATTTTATCCCAATGTTTGGCGATTATCCTGGCTAACCCTTTACCGCCAAAAATACGCGCTGCTTTGGCCATTTTAGGGTAAATATCCACTTGTGCCGCCCGTGCATCCCATGCTGTGGGCGGGTTCATCAGGATCAATCCTTTTACTTTTTCTGGATACTTCAATGCAGCATATAAGCTCGTGACACTGCCCATTGATTGACCGCCTAAAATAAGCTCTGATGGCGCGCTTAAATGCGTGGCGATGCTTATCATGTCATTCGCCAATTCTGGCCATAAATAGTCTTCAACGCACTTACCGGCTGAAGACAAGCCATGACCAACGGCGTCATAACGAATAAGCTGTAATTTTTTTGGAAATCGATGCCAGGCATATAAACCAATCGCATCTTCACTTTGGATGCTGCCGGTTGAGCCATGGGCCCAAATAAGGGTCTGTCCCATACCGCTAATGGAACAATTAAACTGATTAATATTAAATTGCTCTGTCATGGCCTATCGCGCTCCTAATGAGTCAACTTATCCTTTTACAATTTCAATCAGTCTATTGATAAATAGAATAACTGCATCTGTGGTATCAAACCGAAATGCTAGACCATAGTGAATTTCATTTAAGCCTTTGTTTCGACGGGTTGGAAATCGGGTCATTTGCGCATTATGGTAATAATCATATTTTGCGTGTACGCCATCTATAGTCGCCAATTCTGTCGAAAAAATTTCAAATGCCGGACGGATAATCAGTAATGGCGTTTGTCCTTCTACATGTAAATAAACCGGTTCTTTTAACTCAGGGAGCATGTATTCGGTAACATTCTTAATATTAAAATTAGTACGACATTTGAGTTCATTCAAGGTTGATGCGGCTTGTTCGAGGGTGATGCTCATAAAATAGATGCCTGTGCTGGGTAATACCATTGATTTATAACACTAGAGTATATGACTTAGGCAGGTAAATAAAAACAAAAAGCCCCGAACATTTGTTCAGGGCTAATGATGTTAATTCGTTAGTATTGGCTATAAACGATACTGGCTATAAAACCACAATTAAGCGTCGATACCTTTACTCGCCAATAACTCGTCGTAAGTGCCTTTGAAATCATTAATACCCTTGTCGGTGATTTCAATAATACGTGTGGCCAATGATGATACAAATGCACGGTCATGGGAGACGAAAATCAATGTGCCTTCGTACTTTTCAAGCGCATTATTTAATGACTCGATTGATTCCATATCCATGTGGTTGGTTGGTTCATCGAGTAACAAAATATTGGCTTTTTGCATGATAAGTTTACCGAAATACATACGGCCTTTTTCACCACCGGACAACACTTTAACGGATTTTTTAATGTCATCTGCGCCAAACAACATACGGCCTAAAATACCGCGAACAGACTGATCGTCATCGTTTTCTTTGCGCCATTGACTCATCCATTCAAATAAAGTCATGTCATTAGTAAAATCAGCTTCATGATCCTGGGCGTAGTAACCAAGATTGGCATTTTCAGACCAATTAATAGTCCCTTCGTCTTGTGGAATATCGTGCACTAAAGTACGTAGTAACGTGGTTTTACCAATACCGTTCTGACCCAAAATAGCAATACGTTCACCCACTTCAACCATTAAGTTCAGTTTGCTAAATAAGGGTTTGTCGTAACCTTTAGTTAAATTTTCGACGACCAGTGCATTTCGAAACAATTTCTTGTCTTGCTCGAAACGAATAAAGGGGTTGACGCGACTTGATGCTTTAATGTCATCAAGTTTAATTTTATCAATTTGCTTAGCGCGTGATGTGGCTTGTTTCGCTTTCGATGCGTTAGCCGAGAAGCGTGCTACGAAGGTTTGTAATTCAGCAATTTGCGCTTTTTTCTTCGCGTTGTCATTCATTAAACGTTCACGTGATTGCTGTGCAGCCATCATGTATTCGTCGTAGTTACCAGGGAACACTCGCAGTTCACCGTAATCTAAGTCAGCCATATGGGTACACACTGAGTTTAAAAAGTAACGGTCATGGGAAATAATAATCATGGTGCTGTTACGTTGGTTCAACATGTCTTGTAACCAGCGAATAGTATCGATGTCCAAGTTGTTGGTCGGTTCGTCAAGTAACAATAAATCTGGATTTGAGAATAATGCTTGCGCCAATAACACCCGCAATTTGAAACCAGGAGCGATTTCGCTCATTAGCCCAAAATGTTGCTCAGTGGCAATACCCACACCAAGCAATAAATCGCCTGCACGAGCGTCTGAGGTATACCCATCCATCTCAGCAAATTCCATCTCAAGCTCAGACACTTTGATACCGTCTTCTTCACTCATTTCAGGTAAAGAATAAATACGGTCACGCTCTTGCTTCACTTTCCACAACTCTCTGTGGCCCATGATCACAGTATCAATGACTGAAAAACTTTCGTAAGCAAACTGGTCTTGGTTTAATTTACCCATGCGCTCGTTAACATCTATCGAGACGTTACCGCTTGAAGGCTCTAAATCACCGGCAAGGATTTTCATAAAGGTGGATTTACCACAACCATTCGCGCCAATTAAACCGTAGCGATTACCGCCACCAAATTTAACTGATAGGTTTTCAAACAGTGGCTTTGCGCCAAACTGCATCGTGATGTTAGCTGTTGTAATCAAAATGAAATTCCAAATCGTGTTGTGTGTTAAAGCCCATATCAAATTATCGTGTAATCGTTTGAGTTGACGTCTAGACGACCCAAGCAAGCAAAAAATGATATTGAAACTGGCATACGGCAAAGCCGAGGTAAATACGAAGCGCAATATTGTAAGGATTTTCGGGCTATTTATCAACCTAAAATGGACCGATATCGATAACAAAACAAAAGCAAACACTAACCCGGCGTTGACGGTAAAAGCTTCAACAGCCTAGAGGCTATAAAATCTATAGCAAGAGCCTAGAGCGCTGCGCTGCTAGGACGCTGCGCGGCTAGATGCTATAAAATCATAGCAGCGAAGCGACCCTAGCAGGACGCAATAAAACAAACAGCCTAGAGCGCTTCGCTGCTAGGACGCTGCGCGGCTAGATGCTATAAAAGCAAACAGCACAGCGAAACGACTCTAGCAGGATGCAGTCCGCCCTAGTCTCTAGGCTTTGACCGCTTGTCATCGCTTGCCATCGTTTTTAAAGCTTCAAATAACCAACAATATAATCCAATCCACCAATGATGGCAGCGACTTGAGCGTCGTTACATTCTTGAACGGTGACAAGTGGGCTATCGGGATAGACTTCGGTGGTGGTGTTAAAGTGATTGACTGTAATGCCGGCGCATAAACTGAGTTTTTTAACCGGATAGTTAACCACCCCAAATTGTTCAATCGGCACTTCGATAAGTTGGTTTTTATCATCTGCTGGAGCAATATGAGTCACTTTTAAGACCGAGTCGATAACCGCTTTTTGAAATGCGGGTGTTGGGTTGTCACTGTCACCGACAAGGTAGAAACCGTCAGGAATAATACCTTTGTCATATTCCACACCATCGCGAGCAGATAATACCGGTCTGAACTCCAGCTCGTCAGTATCGGTAGTTTCATGTAGGTCAATATGCGCATAAATATCGCCCAGTGTTGCGACAAATGCCATCAGTGCAGCAGACTCTTCTGCTGGGCTATTAGGATAAAAAGAACGATTAGGGTCGATGGATTTAGGATTCCAACGATTAATAGTTTCATAACCCCAAGGACTGATGCAAGGCGCTACGACTACATTAAAATATTGAGCATAGTGTTGTGCTTTCGTGGCTAAGAATTGAATCGCACCTTGTACACCACTGGTTTCATATCCATGCACGCCACCCGTCACGAGAATGGTTTTTTTATTGCTATCCCACTGCTGAGGTTTAAACGCAAACAGTGGGTATTTGTCGGCATCATAAGATAACGCGCCGTATTGTACTTGTTCAAACTGAGCGGCCAGCGGGGTTAATTTACTCACCACTTCATCTTGATATGAACGTTTTATCGTCACTTGTGCTAACCATTGGCTTTTGTCAGCATCGGTCCACTTTTGCCCTGGTGTACCAATAGGATACGCTGTTGAATTGCTCATATAACCTCGTTAATCGTTTGTTTTATTGAGTTAATCTATTAAATCTTGATTTGTTTTGGCTTAGCTAAAATGACTAATGCTATGCCTAAAAAAATGATGCAGGCTGAGATGCTAAGATGAATACTGATCGTTTCACCTAAAAACAACACGCCACCTAAGGCTGCAATGACGGGAACGGTCAGCTGTAATACCGCTGCATGGGTTGATGTTAACCCACGTAATGCTTGATACCATAATGCATACCCGACACCGGATGCCGCGCCGCCTGACAAGATGGCCAGTAGGATCCCTAATGGTGATAATATGAAGTGGCTCATTGGTTCGGTAACGGTAAACACGGACAGCAACCATACTGCGCCTATCATCACCATAACCAACGGCAAGGTCCGAATAAAATTATATCCAGTGTCGAATAGCGGTTGGCGAGACTGTTTACCCAATAAAGTGTAGCCACCCCATGCACAGCCACTGATGGCCATTAACACTAAGCCGGTAAAGGAGGGAGCGCTAACCCCAGGTAACACTAAATAGCCAAAGCCAGCAAAAGCCAATAATGCCCCAATGAACTCGAGTAACGTCAGTCGTTGACCTTGAATATGGCTGATGACCATCATGCTAATTTGCACTGCTGCAAACAAAATCAACGCACCAGTAGCGGTGTCGAGCAGTACATAAGCGTATGAAAATGCCACAGCATAGATGAACAGTAATCCCGCAGCAAACAAGCTACCTCGGCGAGTTGAGTTATTAGTGTCGATTTTACTTGGTCGCAATAACATTAATAACCACAACACCAAGGCACCTGTGGTCAAACGAATGGCCGTAAAACTGCTTGGGTCAATTAATGGCGTTGTTTGCTGGGTCGATGATAACGCCATGCGGCACAATACTGAGTTAGCCGCAAATGCAACCAAGGCTATCATGGTATACAGGGGAATAGAAAACCGCGATAAAAACGCTGATAGAGCAGACATAAACGGGGCTACTTAGCGTTGTTTTTAAAGGTGAATTTATTGACAAACCATTGTATTACAGCCACTTGCTGCACATGTGTTAAACCAAAGTAGACGCAAATCCAAGGTGAGATAAGTAAAAACCACGGTAAAGCAGCCGTCGAACGATCGGAAAAGAATAAATACAAAAAGCCGCCATAGATGATTATCACCCCTAGCACTCCAACAATTAACATGATTTTTTTAATCAGAAATTCTAATTTGGCCACGTAATAGCATCCCTAAAGAGTGAAAAAATAACGCCAAGCTAATACGAATAGTATTAGCTTGGCGTGACAGCATCATAACAAACTTAAAGCAGATATCATCGCTTATAAACGAATACCACCATCAATTTCGAACACTCGGCCATTCACATAATCATTTTCAATGATAAAACGCACCGTTGAAGCAATTTCTTCTGGCTGACCTAAACGGCCAACTGGAACCATTTTTTCAAGGCGTTCTAACGCTTCTGGTTTCATGGCGGCGGTCATTTCAGTAGCAATAACACCTGGAGCAACTGCGGCACTGCGAATGTTATAGCGCGCGAGTTCTTTGGCCCAGCCTACGGACATGGCTGCTACGCCCGCTTTAGACGCCGAATAATTAGACTGCCCCATATTACCGGATTTAGCTAAGCTAGAAATATTAATGATCACCCCAGCTTGGCCCGTTTCAATCATGGCTGCAGCCGCTTCGCGACCACACAAAAAAGTGCCGGTTAAGTTTACGTTGATCACCGATTGAAATTGCTGATACGACATGCGGTCGATCACTTTGCCTTCTTTGGCTTTGACCATTAACCCGTCACGTAAAATACCGGCGTTGTTAATTAACACATTCACTTGACCAAAATCTTCAACAATATATTTAAAGCCAGCGACGACATCTTCTTCATCAGTAATGTCTAAGGCGTAGCCTTGTACTTCAGTTGTTGAACCTAAATCAGCACAGGCTTCTTCAAGCTTGGTTTGATCAACATCGATAAGCGCCAATTTAGCCCCTCGAGCAGCTAAATCGTGCGCCATTGCCAGACCTAGTCCACCTGCTCCGCCAGTAATGACGACAACCTTATCTTTTAATTCCATCAACTGAATCCTTTATTTTTTCTTTGAAAATTGTTCAAAAATACTCGAAAAATCGCGACGACCATGGCCTTGACGAGCATGATTAACATATAAGCTACGAGCCAGAGAACTCATTGGTGTGCTTGAATTAGAGGCGACTGCCGCTTCTTGCGACAAGCCTAAATCTTTGACCATCAAGTCAACCATAAAGCCACCTTGATAATCGTTAGACGACGGTACGTTTTCCATCACATCAGGGCATGGATTATACTTTTCTAAGGTCCAGTTACCGCCACTGCTGACTTTCATGATATCAGATAGCACTTTAGGATCTAAGCCATTATCCAAACCTAATTGTAATGACTCACTGGTACCGACCATTAACACAGACAACAGCATGTTGTTACAAATCTTGGCAATTTGACCTGCCCCTACCGCGCCAGCATGGAAAATATTGCCGCCCATAACCGTCAACACCGTTTGCGCTTGTTGATAAGCTTGGTCAGTCCCGCCACAGATAAAGGTTAAGGTGCCTGCTGCAGCGCCTGCCGTGCCGCCAGAGACTGGTGCATCCATAAACTCAATCCCTTTCTCGGCGGCTTTAGCACCCACTAAACGGGCGCTATCGGCATCGATGGTAGAGCAATCAATTAATAATGCCTGTTTTGACACCACCTCTAGTAGGCCTTTATTGTTGTCATCACCTAAATACAAACTGCGCACATGCTTACCTGCAGGTAGCATGGTAATCACAAAATCGGCCGATGCCGCTGCACCACACGCCGTTTTGGCGCTTAATGCACCTTGTGCAGTTAAGGCTTCTACTGCCGCCGGATTTAAGTCAAACACCTTAACGGTTAAGCCGGCTTTAACTAAATTGGCCGCCATTGGGCCGCCCATGTTACCTAAACCAATAAATGCTACTGTTGCCATATTGCTCATCCTTTTTAATTAAAGCTTGCTAATGGGTGTTTATCTGCAGCCCAAGGCGATGCGACTAACTGGGCAATCTTGTTTGCGTCCACAGCCTCTACATCAGTAAACAACCATTGTGGGCTTCGGTCTTTATCTATCAATAATGCTCGAATGCCTTCGCAAAAATCACCCATGGAGCAACAATTAACGCTCACGCCTAACTCCCATTTAAAGCATTCTGCCAAGCTAAGATCGTTACCCAATGCTGCCTGAGCAAAAATTAAATGCCAGCTAATCGGGCTGCCAGCTAATGCGGTTTTTTGCGCACGTTTAAGCCAATCAAGTTCAGTATTTAGGGTTGATAATTGGTGATGTACGTCAAGAATGTCACCGGCCATTAATAAATCGATTTGGCTTTGAAATTGTTGCAAAGGACTGGTTGGCAGCGATGCTAAATGCGGCTGAGTCATGCCAGTGAGCAAGTCACTCAATAAGTGATGATTCTGCTCACTATCTTGACTCCAAGCCAGTTCAGCCATGGCATCGAAAAATGGCTCTTTTTCATCGCTATTAAGATAATGATTACCCAAGCCAACATGCAGCGCATCTGCTGCCCCCATGTTGTAAGCCGTTAAGCCTAAAAACAGCCCAGTTTTACCCGGCATACGATTTAAAAAGTAGCTAGCGCCTACATCAGGGTATAGCCCAATGGTGACTTCTGGCATCGCAATACGGCTGCGTTCAGTGACAACTCGATGACTTCCACCCGCCATTAATCCTAACCCGCCGCCCATCACAATACCGTCGCCCCACACCAATACGGGTTTACCGAATTGATGCAGTAAATAATCAAGCTGATATTCTTGGGTAAAAAAATCACCGGCTTCTGCGGTCAAGTTATTCGGGTTTGCCACTGCAGCATGATAAATCGCTCGCACATCCCCCCCCGCGCAGAAGGCTTTGTCGCCTGCACCATCCATTACCACACAAGCAATACTATCGTCCTGCTGCCACTGAGTTAGCTGCGCTTGCATGGCTTGCAACATGTCGAGATTCAATGCATTAAGCGCTTTTTCGATATTGAGCGTGACCACACCAATTGATTGGCCTGATAGCGTCCCTAATGTTTGAAATATTACATCTTGAGTCATTAGCCGTTCTTCCATTTTGGGGTGCGTTTTTGAAAAAAGGCATTCACACCTTCAGTTTGATCTTCAGTATCAAATAAACCAATAAACCGCTCACGCTCAAGCGGCAGCGCTTGTGTACGCGCCATTGTGCGCCCAGCTTGAATAAGAGGTTTACATACGTTAACACTGCAAGGTGACTGTCTAGCTACTTTAGCTGCCAGAGCAACAGCGGCATTCAATGCTTGACCTTTTTCGACCATTTCTTCAACTAAACCGATTTTCTCTGCTTTAGTGGCATCAATAAGTTCACCACACAAAATCATCCGCTTAGCCCAACCTTCGCCAACTAATGCGGTTAAGTTTTGGGTGCCACCGGCGCAAGGCGATAATCCTACTGATGCTTCAGGCAATGCCATTTTCGCTTGCGCTTCAGCGATACGTAAGTCGCAAGCTAACGCCACTTCTAATCCACCGCTAATGGCATAACCATTAATGGCAGCAATCGACACACCGCGAAACGCACTTAAGGCTTCAAACGCTTCACCAAAATGTTCCGCCATGGAAGCTGCATTGACTTTATCGCCGTCGGCAAACAAATTTAAATCTGCACCTGCTGAAAAAAATTTATCCCCTTGACCTGTGATCACCAAAGCATAAATAGTTTTGTTTTGGTTTAGCTTAAGCACTGTGTGTTTCAGCGCTTGTAAACTATCAGCGGTCCAAGTATTGGCTGGCGGATTATTCAGGGTCAAAATAGCCGTATGGCCTATAATATGTTCAAGAATATCGGGTTGTGTAGTCATAACCTTATTTCCTTATGCTAGAAAATCAGTTGTGGATCATTCAGTTGTAGAATAGTCAGTAGTGAACCTGTTTGTTACAGGATAGGATGAGCATCGCTGGCTAACAAACGACGGGCAATAATTAAGCGCATTATCTCATTGGTGCCCTCTAAAATTTGGTGCACGCGTACATCGCGGAAATGACGTTCTAATGGATATTCGCGGATGTAACCGTAACCACCATGAATTTGCAACGCACTGTCACATACTTGAAAACCAACATCGGTGGCAAAGCGTTTTGCCATGGCACAATAGGCGCTGGCTTCAGGGTCTTGGGTATCTAATTTAAATGCCGCTAAACGCACCATTTGACGCGCAGCAACCAGTTCAGTCGCCATATCTGCAAGTTTAAACTGCAATGCTTGAAAAGCCGCTAATGGCTTACCAAACTGTTTACGCTCATTCATGTATTGGGTGGCGTGGGTTAATGCCGCTTGAGCGGTACCAATTGAACAGGTGGCAATGTTAATCCGTCCGCCGTCTAAGCCTTTCATCGCAAACGTAAAGCCTTGGCCTTCTTCACCGAGTAAATTGGCCGCTGGCACACGTACGTTTTCAAAACTGATCATTCTTGTTGGCTGAGCGTTCCAGCCCATTTTATCTTCAGCTTTACCATAGGTTACTCCAGCGGCATCAGCTGGTACCGCAATGGCTGAAATGCCTTTAGGGCCTGGCTCACCAGTGCGGCACATCACCACCAAAAGCTCGGTTTCTCCGGCGCCTGAAATAAACATTTTCGATCCTGTGATCAGGTAATCATCACCGTCACGCACGGCTTTAGTTTGCAGTGATGCAGCATCACTGCCCGCGCCAGACTCAGTTAAACAGTATGAAGCCAATAATTGTCCGGTAGTTAAGCCTTCAGACCACTGTTGACGTAGGGTTTCAGTGCCCCAAGTAGTGACCATCCAAGTGGCCATATTATGAATGGTTAACATCGCCGTAGTGGTGGTACAACCATGGGCTAATTCTTCAAAAATAATCGAGGCGTCTAAGCGAGATAAGCCCATGCCACCTTCAGATTCAGGCGAATACAATGAACAAAACCCTAGCTCGCCGGCTTTTTGAATCACGTCTTTAGGAAAATGATGCTCTTCGTCCCACTTGGCGGCGAATGGCGCGAGTTGTTCTGCGGCAAATTGACGGGCTAAATCAGCAAACTGACGCTGATCTTCATTTAAATTAAAATCCATGCTGGACTCCTGTTATTGTCTTGGATGACTCTTGGGTCATTTTATCTTTTGCCCGCCTGCAGCTTAAGCTGCTTAACCATTATAGTGTCTGGTCTTGCTACACCATCATAAAATGGCGCGAGTCAACATTGTCTTGTTGTGTTGGCAGATAAATGTTGCCGCGATAAATCAATAAACTATCGCGACAAATGGATACTAACCCCAATGGAGCTTATTTGAGATCAATGCTCATGTTAGGGCCGCTAACGGCTTCTGCATCAAACCAGCGCGAGGTAATGGTTTTAGTTTCGGTGCAAAAACGCACAGCTTGTTTGCCATAAGCGTGTTGATCACCATAGAAACTGCCTTTCCAACCGGTAAATGAAAAGAAAGGTAATGGCACTGGAATTGGCACGTTAATGCCCACTTGGCCAACTTCAATTTCGTGTTGATATTTACGGGCCGCCCCGCCCGAAGCGGTAAAGATTGAGGTACCATTGCCATAAGGGCTATTGTTCACCAGCTCGATAGCATCGTCTAAATTTTCGGCTTCCATACAACACAGGACGGGGCCAAATATTTCTTCTTTGTAAATGCTCATGTCGGTGGTGACATTGGTAAACATGGTTGGGCCAACCCAGTTACCTGACTCATACCCTGCAACCGTAAAGTCACTACCATCGAGTAAACATTCAGCGCCTTCGGCTTTACCTTGGGCAATTAATTTCAGCACCCGTACTTTAGCTGCTGGGCTAATGACAGGGCCATAGGCTGCGTCTTTGTCATCCCATAAACCCGGACGAACCTTGGCTAACGCTTGTTTTAATTCTGGGATCCACTCTTTGGCTTTACCGACAAAAATCGCTACTGAAATCGCCATACAACGCTGACCAGCTGCACCAACAGAGGCGCCAACCATGTTGTTGATCACTTGCTGCTTGTTCGCATCTGGCATGATCACGCAGTGGTTTTTAGCCCCCGCGAAGGCTTGCACGCGTTTTAGGTTGTCAGTACCGGTTTTATAAATATATTGGCCAACCCCCACCGAGCCTACAAACGAAATCGCTTTAATGGCTGGGTCTCTTAGCAAAATGTCGACTGCTGTCTTGTCGCCATGGATAAGTTGTAATACGCCTTTTGGCGCGCCAGCTTCAACAAACAATTCCACTAAACGTTGTGGCGTCATAGGATCTTGTTCAGATGGTTTTAAAATAAAGGTATTACCACAAGCAATCGATAACGGGAACATCCATAACGGGATCATCGCGGGG
The DNA here is from genome assembly GCF_002836275.1 of Shewanella sp. Actino-trap-3. Taxonomy (NCBI): domain Bacteria; kingdom Pseudomonadati; phylum Pseudomonadota; class Gammaproteobacteria; order Alteromonadales; family Shewanellaceae; genus Shewanella; species Shewanella sp. Actino-trap-3. The sequence continues at coordinate 1,675,212 of NZ_PJCE01000001.1, forward strand.
AAGTTAAACGGGGTAATACCGGCGCATACACCCAATGGTTGAGTGTAGCTATAGGTATCGATATTACGGGCGACGTTTTCAACGGTTTCGCCCATCATTAATGTTGCAACACCACAAGCATGTTCGGCCACTTCAATACCGCGCCATACATCACCTTTAGCATCTTCAAAGGTTTTACCTGTCTCTTGAGCCAAAATCGAGGCCAATTCGTCGTGATGTTCTTTGAGTAAATGTTGGTAACGCAACATGACCCGAGCACGCTCGGACACTGGCACTTCTTTCCAGGTTTTGAACGCTTGCTTGGCACTGTCAATCGCCAACTCTACTTCGGCAGTGGTTGCACAGTTAATTTTTGCGATAACCGTATTGTTGGCTGGGTTGGTGACGTCAATATTGCGATCGCCGCAACCATGAGTGAATTCGCCATCAATATAATGCTTAACTTGTGTGATCATGTTGCTTTCCTCGATCCTTGAATATCTTGTGAGTGAATAACATCACTCGTATTGAGTTACTGCACAGGTAATGCGGATTATTATGGTTGTCAGTATCACATTTAATGTGGCTGCGTTTGCTTCTACCTGTGCGGTAGTGTTGTTGAACTAATGCCTTGTTGAGCTTAGCTAATGTTGATTTTTACACTTCAATCGCCATGGCGGTGGCTTCACCGCCACCAATGCATAACGATGCCACACCACGCTTTAAGCCACGAGCTTTTAAGGCATAAATCAGTGTGACTAATAAACGCGCACCAGAACAACCAATAGGATGGCCTAACGCACAGGCACCGCCATTAACGTTGACTTTGTTGGCATCTAAGCCTAGTTCTGAAATCGCTAACATGCTCACCATGGCAAAGGCTTCGTTGATTTCATATAAATCGACATCGCCTTTATTCCACTGCACTTTTTCGAACAATTTTTGCATCGCGCCAACAGGTGCGGTGGTAAACATTGATGGTTCTTGTGAATGAGTGGTGTGGCCTTTGATGGTGGCTAATACGTTTAAGCCAAGTTGTTGTGCTTTGTCTCGGGTCATCAACATTAATGCTGCTGCGCCATCTGATATTGAACTTGAATTGGCTGCGGTGATGGTGCCGTCCTTGGTAAAAGCGGCACGCAGTGTTGGAATTTTTTCTGGCCGCGCGTTACCGGGCTGCTCGTCAGTATCAACGGTGACATCGCCGCGGCGAGTGCTGATATGAACGGGTACCACTTCGTCTTTAAATGCGCCTGACTGAATCGCACGATTGGCTTTTTCTAGTGAAGCCAAGGCAAACGCGTCCATTTGTTGGCGAGTTAAGCCAAAGTCGTCGGCCGTTTTTTGCGCAAACGTGCCCATAGCACCGCCAGTGTAAGCATCTTCAAGACCGTCTAAAAACATGTGGTCGATGACTTTACCGTGGCCCATACGCATCCCACTGCGCGCTTTGTCGAGTAAGTATGGTGCCTGGCTCATGTTTTCCATGCCTCCCGCAATAACCACATTATTGCTACCCGCTTTAATTAAATCGTGGGCTAACATGACCGCTTTCATGCCTGAACCACAGACTTTATTGACCGTAGTTGCGCCTACGCTAAAAGGTAAACCAGCCCCCATAGTGGCTTGGCGAGCGGGCGCCTGTCCAAGACCTGCTGGTAATACACAACCCATTAATACTTCGTCGACGCTATTGTCACTCACACCCGTTTGGGCTAATAAGCCTTTAATCGCGGTAGCAGCTAATACCGGAGATGCCACTTCAGATAACGCCCCTTGAAACCCACCCATTGGTGTACGCTTCGCAGCAACAATAACGATATCTTGACCTGTTTGCTCTGTACTCATAACCACTCCAATTTACTGCGCGTAAAAATTAACATCAATAATATGAATATCACTCTGACGTTGACGCGAACGTAAAGCAAGTAAAAAATGGTCTAAACTGTGATGTTAATCTCACTGAGTTGTCATTGAAGATTTACACTTGATAAAAACAGATCGGAATTGATAACTAATTAACTGTTTGTAATAGCGTTATTAGCTATAGGTGTTACTGAGGATAACTGAATTAAACTTTAGTCTATGAGGTATATCTATAAGGTAAGTCTACCGGAAGAAATGGAGCTCGGTAGGCTTTTAGTCATCGAACTTCAGCCAAAATCGACATTCACTCGAGTCACAATTATCTGAATGTCAGAGAAACAAAAGGCTACTACACGTTATCGCGTAATAGCCCCAATGTAAGTAACCCCATCTTTAAACCCGAGTTAAGGTTAAGTAAATTGGTTAGTTAGTTGATCAATATATCACTAGGTTATTTTTTATTTTCCCATGGCGTTTTGGCATTCATGTCTGATAAATCATAAGGTGTTAACTGATAAACGTAATAGTTAAGCCAATTACTGACTAATAAACTGCCATGGCTATGCCAACGGACAATAGGGTCTTGATTGGGATCATCTTGACGGTAATAATTTTTTGGAATATCAGGGTTAAGTCCCTGGCCCACATCGCGGACATATTCTTCGTTTAACGTGTCTTTTTGATACTCAGGATGACCCATAACAAACACATTATGGTTATCGCGACTGAGCACAATATAGGCCCCAGCTTCATCAGATTCTGCCAACACTTCTAAATCAGGATGTTGGCGAACTTGTTCGATGTCCATTTCAGCAAATCGTGAATGCGGCGCAAAAAATTCATCATCAAAACCACGTAATAATGGGTGCGGATCGCTGGTTCGGCGATGATTAAATACCCCTGTACGTTTGTTCGCTAATAACCGACGGTGCAAATCATATAGATGATAAAAACCAGCATGAGCAGCCCAACACAAAAATAATACTGATGTCACATGTTGTTGCGACCAATCAATAATCTCGCGAATATGGTCCCAATATTCAACATCTTTAAAATCAATTTGCCCTAGCGGCGCGCCCGTAATAATCAAGCCATCGTAATTGTTATGTCTGATGTCTTCAAAATCACGATAAAAAGTATTCATGTGATCCACTGAAGTGTGCTTCGATTCTTTATCATGAATGCGTAATAAATCAACCCCTACCTGCAATGGTGTGTTACCCAGTAAACGTAATAGTTGGGTTTCTGTTTCGATTTTATTAGGCATTAAATTCAAGATTAATACCCGCATTGGACGAATGTCCTGATTGGCTGCACGGGTTTCTGACATCACAAAGATATTTTCTGACTCTAAAATACTTGCCGCTGGCAGGTTATCTGGAATTCGAACCGGCATACTTGTTACCTTTTGTGTGGATTAAACAAATTATCTTGCGTTTGTAACCATAAGCATCTTACTTAACGATGAGCTTGTCGTAACGATCATATCGTCGCATAACCGACTTACATAGAATGTGCAGACATAATTAACGTATTTAACCCTGCATTTATTACCGATTGAGATCACAAAACCGATATAAATTTTTGCCAAAACACCGCCCAAACATCTGCATTATCATCGTCACATTATATTAAAAAAATAATGATCTACCTGTCTATAAGGCTTGTAACGCGCTCGACTACCCTATCATGGCCGTGAGTACTAAGCGCTCACGGTTAACAGCTTTTATCATACACAAGGATGTCTAGAAGTCTACACGTCTTAGTTGAAAAATTTTCCTGCTTGTTATCAATAACTGATATTCCTATTATAAGGCACCATATTACGATGATGTTTACTATGTTGACAACGACGTCTACCGCGACAGCAATGATTATTGGTGCCAGTTCGCAATTAAGCCAAGCGCTTGCACGGCAGCTATCTGAACAAAACGTATCCCTAGTACTTTTTGTACCTGAAGCTGATCAGCTAACTGAATTTTGCCAAACCTTACCAGGGGAAGTGACTGTATACCCTTTAAGTATTGGCCAACCTGAACGGTTAATTGAGCAGCTCACTACGGCATGGGAGCAACACAATGGCGCTCATCTAGTGATAGTGAATACGGGTGTGAATCACTACGATGCCACGCTACCTTGGCCGATTGAACAACATATTATTGATGTGAATGTCAGAGGATTTGCCGCCATCAGTAACTGTATTTTTAAATTAATGTGCCAACAAGGTTATGGTCAACTCGCCGCCATTAACTCTATTGCCGGCCAGCGCGGTGGACCAAATGTGGCTTACCATGCATCTAAAGCGTTTGCGGTTAATTATCTACAAGGTTTGTGCATGCATGCGCAACGATTGAAATTGCCCATTACCATCAGCGATATTCAATTAGGGTTATTTGACAAGGCTATGTTACTCAACACGGCATTTTTATTGTCGCCGATAGACAAGGTTGCCAAACAAATATTAACCGCCCTTAAAAAAGGTAAACGGCGAGTATATGTCACTAAACGTTGGCGTGTTGTTGCGTGGATGAATCGATTATTACCTGAATATATTTATAATACCCGTCATTGGAAACCGCGTAAAAAAACCAAGTAAGTCATACCAATAAAAACAGGAACATATTAGTTCCTGTTTTTTTATACTCTTTTTTTAGCTTCACTTATCTTGCTTACTTTTGCTTATTTTTTTACTGTCGCTTAATAAGTATAACCCACACTTATCATATAAACCCATGGATCAATATCGGTCTCCACTACCACATGATCCGCGCCTAAATCAAAGCTCACGTCGGTTGAGATTTGTGCATACCACACGGACGCATTAACTAACCATCTTTTGTCAATTTGATAATCAAGTCCAACTTGACCTGCCAAGCCCCAAGAGTTAGATAAACTTAAATTATTTAAACCAAGATCTTTCGCTTCTTGAGTAAATTCATTGTCATAGAAATTAGTAAAGTTAACCCCTAAACCAATATAAGGACGCAAAGCCGATTGTGGATCACCAAAGTAATATTGTGCTACCAGTGTCGGAGGCAATTGCTTAGAGTCAGCTATTTTACCTAATTCGCCCAGTGACACATCGTGGCTAAAAGGCGATGCGGCCAATAATTCAATACCAACATTATCAGTTAACATATAACCAAAATTTAGCCCTAACTGCACATCACTATCAACGCCAAATTCAGCAATATTGGCCACTACAGGGCTCGACTCATTAGGGGCTACCATCGCCACACCAGCCCGAACAATAATGTCACCGGCTTGATGGGCTGCGGCGCCAAATGATAAACCAGCAGTTAATAAAGAAACGGCAACTAAACTTAGGGTAATTTTCTTATTCATTTTTTAACACTCCTTGGTAATGACAACCGGATGCAAATCAATTGCATCCTCAACATTCGCAGTCAACCTACCTAAGTCATTGATGAATAACATTGATCTAGATCAGTTAAAACAGAATACCTCTAAAGTGGTAGTGCTTTGTTCAAATATACTTGATTTGGATCACAAGTTTCACAAAGTGGATCTGCATCTGAATCTCATATTAAGGAAAAGTGCGAGGCAAGAACGGGGGGTGTTGAGTGATAAATAGCCGTGACTGAAGATAACTTAATCGTTAAGCTCAGATCGTGATATTAAATGGTCTCTAACAGCTATTTCCCCTCGTTGAGCTTCGTTAACTTAGGGTATTGGGTTAGCCAGTTTTTTTGAACTAGTCTGGATTCAAAAACACTAATATCACGCTTGGGGTTGGCACATAACGTGAGAGCAAAAAGACCTTCTAATCCAAAAACAGCATCCACGCTTATCTCATGCTCATTGATTGAAATAGAAGGCGAGCTTAGGGTTAACGCTGTGGAGTTATCGACATTAACATTGACTAACTTAACACCCACAGCAGTTTGTTTTTCAGGCCAATAAGACATGGCGTCAAGGCACGAGGAATAAGCAGGATCGCCATGTTTAACATGCATTCTGGCTTGATTTTTAACTGACCAGGGTAAATCTGCTCGCTGCCTAAGTTCGGCTTCAATGGCGCGGTCTCGCTCCACTGACACATTGATATCACACCAATATATAACATCAATATCATTTAACGGCTGCGGCTTAAACTTGTGTAATTTATCCCATACCAAATTACGCACAAAGCCTGCAGCGATATACCAATCTGTAATATAAAGTGGTTGTAACACCGCACGGCAAATGTGCAAGGCATGCAGACGCTGAGCATCATCTAGCAACCATGTCGATAACTGCCCAGCTAAGTCATCTGGCTTCAATGGATGTAACGTTCGCTGACTAGCTGGCATCATGCTGTTGCTCTGGTGCTGCATCAGCAAAGGCCGCTAATTGTTGGCACTCATCCCAAATGCTGACAATATTTGGATATGCTGCAAGGTCAAGATTAAAGCGCTTGGCATTATATACTTGTGGGATCAGACAAATATCGGCCAGTGAAGGCGTATCACCAAAACAGAAACGTCCGCAGTGGTGGCTTAGTTGCACTTCTAACGCAGTAAAACCAAGGTGGATCCAATGATGATACCAGCGCATTTTATCGGCTTCTGACACGCCCATTTCATTGACTAAATATTGTAATACTCGCAAGTTATCTAAAGGGTGAATTTCACATGCAATCGCTTGGGCCATACTGCGCACAATGGCACGATCTTCAATATTGGTTGGAAGCAAGCGATGTTGCGGATACTTGTCTTCAAGAAACTCGATAATGGCCAGTGATTGTGACAATGTCAGTTCACCTTGCTCACCGTTATCAACCAATACCGGCACTAAATGCTGCGGATTGAGTTGATGATATATTGCAGAGTTTTGTTCACCGCCATTATTCACTAAATGCACCGAAATATGCTCTGCCGTTAACTGTTTTAAATTTAACGCAATCCGCACCCGATAAGCCGCACTTGAACGCCAATAGCCGTAGAGTTTCATGTCAATATCCCTGTTGTTTTATTATTAAAAAAGGCAATAACGATTTATCGCTATTGCCTTTTTATGTCGATTTACATCACTGCAATAATCTTAGGCTTTGTACTCAACCACTTTTTGATCAATAGAGCCAAAAATACTCACACCGTTATCATCAAACATTTCAATACAAACGCTGTCGCCAAAGTGCATAAAGGGTGTTGATGCTTTACCATCGGCAATAATCTCAAGCATACGCTTTTCCGCCAAACAGCTTGAACCCGCACTGCGATCATAATTTGAAATGGTGCCAGAACCAATAATAGCCCCGCTACCTAATGGACGCGTTTTAGCCACGTGTTCCACTAACTGACTAAAGTTAAAGGTCATATCAACACCGGCATTGGGTCGGCCAAACAATTCACCATTTAAGTGGGTGACTAATGGTAAATGTACTTTACTGTCTTGCCATTTATCAGCTAATTCATCAGGGGTAATAGCAATCGGCGAAAATGCACTTGATGGCTTAGATTGGAAAAAACCAAACCCTTTACCTAACTCGCCGGGGATCAAGTTGCGCAGCGATACGTCGTTGACTAACATCAATAATTTGATGTGTTTAGTGGCATTTTCGCTGCTAACACCCATGGCAACATCATCGGTGATGATGGCGATTTCTGATTCAAAATCAATTCCATACTCTTCACTTGTCACTTCGATATTGGCTTTAGGGGCAATGAAACAGTCTGAACCGCCTTGATAGACTAAAGGATCCGTCCAAAATGATGCTGGCATTTCAGCGCCACGTGCTTTACGCACCAGTTCAACGTGATTCACATAGGCACTACCATCGGCCCACTGGTATGCACGAGGTAACGGAGATAAACAACGTGCTTCATCAAAATCGGCTGCATTGTCCATTTGGCCATCGTTAAGCGCTTCATAGAGTTCATTTAATTGTGGATACAATAAATCCCAAGCATCAAGTAATTGCTGCATTGTATGGGCAATAGCAGGTACAGCGACCGCTTTGGTTAAATCTCTACTGACTAACATCAATTGGCCGTCGCGACGTCCGTTGTGATAACTTGCAAGTTTCATTATGGCTCCTAAATACTGGATGAACGTGGCGGATAATCCACACTACACGCTCAATTTGATCATACAAATAACCCATCACAGCAAAAAAGCCTATAGCGTATGCTAAATCACATTTTGCTGGCATTAATGGATATTTGTAAATTATTGGTTACTTTAATATAAAATAATCGAAAACACTGATTTACAGCGTTAAGTTGACTAAAATGCCATCAAAATAGTTGGCATTAAATCGTTACATTACTTTTTTTTACTAATACTGTAGTCGCGTAATTTATTGGCAATGGCGGTATGCGATACCCCCAGTTTTTTTGCTAATTGACGTGTACTTGGGTACGCAGGGTATAACCGACGCAATAAACCTGCTTCGTATTCTTTCATGGCTTGGTCTAGGGTGCCTTCAAATTCCTCATCGAAGTAACCAAAACCTTCAGCATAGGATGGTAATTTAAGCTGCTCGACCGTCAATTCAGTTGAACCGTCCCACATCGACACCGCTCTAAAAATCGCATTTTTCAACTGACGCACATTACCCGGCCACGCGTAGGTAAACAGGTAATCACGACAGCTTGCCGAAATACGCCTTAAGGGACTCGATAACTGCTGACTATAATGTTCTAGAAACATTTCAGTTAACGGGATCACGTCCACACGGCGCTCACGCAGTGATGGCATGTGATAACTGAGTACATGAATACGATAATATAAATCTTCTCGAAATTCGCCGGTTTGGCAAAGTTCAGCTAAATGTTTTTGGGTTGAACAGATAATCCGCACATCAGCGCGCACTTCTTCATCACCGCCAATCCGCCTAAAGGTTCCGTCTTGCAATAAACGCAGTAATTTGACTTGCGCCGCTTTGGACATCTCAGCAATTTCATCAAGAAACACAGTCCCGCCTTTGGCTTCTTCAAATAGACCGCGTTTAACGACAGTGCCATTACTGACAAAGCCAAATAATTCTTCTTCTGCAACGCTATCAGGCAGCGCGGCACAATTAATGGCAATAAAGGGATGTTCGCGGCGCATGCTGGCATCATGACTAGCACGAGCCATTAGCTCTTTACCCGTGCCGGTTTCACCGGTGATCAGCAAGGGGGCATCTAGTTGCGCCATCCGTTTAGCTTGCTTGAGTATCTCTTTCATTTTGTCACTAACGGCTAATACGTTATCAAACCCAGTAGTCTGGTTTTGCAGTGCATTAAACTGTTTACCCACTCGGGCTGGCGATTTCAGCGAGATAACCGCACCGGCTAAAATCGTTTTATCATTATCATCAGGCAAGAAAATTGGCAGCATTTCGGCTAGATATTCACTGCCATTAATTTGCACTCGAGTCGCCTGAGCCAATACCGGCGTTTCGCTCATCCAACGGGCAACGTTAAACCCTTGTACCCAATGATTAAGTGACTCACCCACTACCTCATGTTCACCCATACCGAGCGTCAATAACGCTGACTCATTGGCAATGCGGATCCGACCTTTAGCATCGGTTGAAAAGACTGAATCAGGTAAGGTTTTAAGTAAGGTTTTTAGAGCGTAATGCTCTTGCTCTGATGGCATAAATGACACAGTACGAACATCATTTACACTTTCAACCTTGCGGATTTGCGGCATTAACTCGCGTAGTGTTTCAAAACTAATCTCAGCAAATTGCAGAAATAAGAAACCCCGATTACTGGCATCAATAGCCATTAAGTTAATGCCGTGATTTTCAAGCACGACGAGGATGTCTTTCGCTAAACCCACGCGATCAATACAGCTGACTTCCAAACGCATAATGTAACGATTCCCTATTTATTAAAGGTTTGTTTCGGAAATTTGGCATAACGTTAGAGGGATATGGCTTCGGTGGCAAGTGAAGTTTACAGCAGAATTGTAACAGAGCAATTATTTCAGCATATTACGTTAACGTAATATACTGAAATCGATGGTGATCGTCATTAATCTACAGCAACTGGTCGCTCTTGGCTGCCATAATAAAATCATTCTTATGGAGCCCTTTAATAGAATGTGACCACCAGGTCACCGTGACTTTACCCCATTCAGTTAAGATCCCAGGGTGGTGAAATTCAGCCTCCGCTAAATCGGCCAATTTATTGGTAAAGGCCATGGCCAATTTAAAGTTTTTGAATTTATATACCCGCTCCAACTGCATAATACCGTCACGAACTTCCACGCCCCAATCGGGGATCATACCGATAAGCTCAGCTAATTCAGCCTCGGTCACTTTAGGTGCATCCGCTTGGCATGCTTCACATTTCATCTCAGTTAATGCGTTCATTTACACTCCTTGGCTTAATTAAATGGTTATCTTGCTTGCAGGCTGACGAGTCAAATGATGCTTACCTCAGCTGCAGTTAATCATTAGCTTGCTTTCACTTTAGGGGCAAACTTAGGCTCAAACATGCCTAATTGTCGCGCTTTGGTTACCATTGCCATAATATCCATACGCGCAACTTCATCAAGGTAGTCAATATTTTCAATCACGTAATAAATAGGCTGCATAATATCTATACGATAGGGTGTGCGTAATACATCCAGTAGATCAAAAGGTTTACGTTCTGGTGCATCACTTAGCGCATACAGGGTTTCTCCTGGTGAACTTAAAATACCGCCACCATAGATGGCTAATGGCTCATTTTTCGCTTGAACCAAACCAAACTCAATAGTGAACCAATATAATCGTGCTAAAAAGACCCTTTCTTCTTTTGACGCAGCAAGCCCTAATTGACCATACATATGCGAGAAATGAGCAAATGATGGGTTGGTTAATAATGGGCAATGACCAAATATCTCATGAAAAACATCGGGTTCTTGTAAATAATCAAACTCTTCTTTGCTACGAATAAACGTTGCTACCGGAAATTCTTTATTGGCCAATAATTCAAAGAAACGTCCAAATGGAATTAATGCGGGCACGGCTGCCGTTTTCCAGCCCGTGGCGTCTATTAACACTTTATCGATTTCAGGTAACTGTGGAATACGGTCAATAGACATGCCTAATACATCTAACCCTTGTAGGTAAGCATGACAGGCTTTGCCCGGCATATTGGCCACTTGGCGTTGATACAATTGTTGCCATAATTGATTCTCATGTTCTGAATAATCTATGTAACCCTGGGCATCAGGTTGATGTGCAATATAGTTTGTTGCTGTACTCATAAGCTCCACTTTACGTCAACTTTAGTTATGACATAGTGTGCCATGGTTAACGTTTTGTTAACTCCCTCACCGTTTTTTGTCGCTGGGATATGTTGCTTGAAATGTAAACAAATGGGTACAGGCACGATTAAAGGGTGTTTTATATGACGATTGCTTAATTATCCAACACTGATAGGGACAAGCTGTCATACGGTTTATAAGCCGACCCGTAATGATTTCAACATGACGGCTATAATTTAAATGGCTATTGAACTGTGATAATTTACAATAACCATTGAACTTGACTCATTAATTCACAGGACGATTTATCTATGGCAATTTTAGTAACCGGTGGCGCTGGCTATATTGGTACTCACACAGTAGTAGAGCTATTAAATGCCGGACAGGAAGTAATTATTGTTGATAATTTATCAAATTCAAGTGTTGAAGCCTTAGCCCGTGTTCATACTATTACGGGTAAAGATGTCACGTTTTATCAAGGTGATATTTTAAACAAAGCCTTACTGCAAAAAGTTTTTGCTGACCACAGTATTGAGTCTGTCATTCATTTTGCGGGATTAAAAGCCGTCGGTGAGTCAGTAAAAAAACCGTTGAAGTATTACGAAAATAACGTTACTGGCACCATCATCTTATGCCAAGTGATGGCAGAAAATAACGTTAAGAACTTAGTCTTTAGCTCATCGGCCACGGTTTACGGCGACCCTGCTAGCCTGCCCATTAAAGAAGACTTCCCAACAGGCGCAACCAACCCTTACGGCCAATCTAAATTAATGGTTGAGTATATTTTAGCTGACTTACACAACTCGGATAACAGTTGGAATATCGCCCGTTTACGTTACTTCAATCCTGTTGGCGCTCACGAAAGTGGCCTGATTGGTGAAGATCCTAACGATATCCCTAACAACTTAATGCCATTTATTGCCCAGGTTGCTGTTGGTAAACGTGAAAAATTAAGCGTCTTTGGCGATGACTACAATACTCCAGATGGCACCGGCGTGCGTGATTATATCCACGTAGTTGATTTAGCGGTAGGGCATTTACAAGCATTGAAAAAGCTGCAAACCAAACCTGGATTAGTGACTTATAATCTCGGTACAGGCATAGGCTACAGTGTATTAGACATGGTCAAGGCGTTTGAGAAAGCCTGTGGTAAAACCATTGCTTATCAAATCAGTCCTCGCCGTCCAGGTGATATTGCAGCCTGCTATGCAGACCCTAGTTTTGCCGCGACAGAGCTTAACTGGCGTGCAAGCCACTCAGTAGAGGACATGGCCAATAGCAGTTGGAAGTGGCAATCAACTAATCCTGATGGTTATAAATTGCCAAGCACTTAACAATTTTTTGCTGCAGCTAATGCTAATATTGGCTGCAGCAAGTCCGTTTCGGTCTAATTGGGATAATAATGAGTCAAAGCATCGATCAAAGTCGTCGGAATCTATTTAGTCGCAGAAAAACCAATGTTATCCGTCCGCCTTGGATAAAAACAGACCAACTGTTTACCGACAATTGTACCCGCTGCGATAAATGCATTACCGCATGCGAAACAAGTATTATCAAACAAGGCGATGGTGGCTTTCCTGAAATAGATTTTAGCCTTGGTGAATGCACGTTTTGCCAGAAATGTGTTGATGCATGTCCAGAACCAGTGTTTGAACGCGCTCAATCCTTACCTTGGTCAATTACCGCCAGCATAAAAGAGAATTGCTTAACCTATGAAGGCGTCTGGTGCCAGAGCTGTAAAGATGCCTGCGATCCGCGCGCAATTAGCTTTATCATGGCGGTAGGACAAGTGCCTAAACCCGTTATAGATACTGATGCTTGTAACGGTTGCGGTGCTTGCGTGTCCCCTTGCCCTGCGGATGCGATCATTATCGGCCACCCAAGCTAATTTTTATCCCAAAGCGTAGAAAGATATTAAGTATTCAATCAGCGATTTTGGTGTTGTTCATTAGCCTTTAGCGCTATATTACCCTCTCAACGTAGACATAAGAGCACTAAGATGTTTGGTCAAAAAAAACCTGCTAACTCACTAAGCTTTATCGCCCAAGAATGCCATTTAACCGGTAAACTCATTTTCAGCGGTGATGTGCTCATTGCGGGCCATGTCAGTGGCGATATCAAAGCACAAGGCAATGTGACCATTGAACCGAGCGGCACCGTCGATGGTGATGTCTTATGTCGCGAGTTGATGATTGCTGGGCAATTAACTGGCAAGGCACGCTGTAAAAAAATAACGCTTCATGATCAAGGTATTTTTGAAGGTGATGCATATTGTGAAAACATTGAAATTTTAGATGTTGGTCAGTTTTTAGGTTATCGTCACCGCGATCCTCTCACAACCGCCTAATGAGTGGCTTCGGCAGGCATTTTACCTGCAGCTTTAACTTGCACAATAATAGGGCCAACGGTTATCAATATTATGTCAGCTAACTTGCGATGGTTTGTCTAAAGAGGCCATCGATAATGTGGTGAATTACCGATAGTTAAGGAGGCTGCCTGTTAATGAGCTGGCACAATATTAACCACATCCACGATAAACTTCGTTTGATGAAGTGAGCTTAGTCAGTTGCCCTTGTAACCCAATAACATATTTTCGATAAAAATCCGTCCAGTTCATCACTTAACGCCCAAACCAATGCCTATTCATCATCACTGGTTTGAGCTTGTTGTTGCCATTGACGCAACAACGCCACAAATTCTTTGGGGTCTCGGTCTAAACTATCAATCGATAAATACACATGGTAACCCAACTGTTCATTCAACGTTTGACAACGATGGCCAAACATAGCCAGTACCCCACGATAACGTTCACCGTTAACCACTAACGGAGTGAACTCAGCACCTAAATAGCCTTCTAAACTTTGTAAGTCTTCATCCTGGGTGGCCGCGGTCATTAATAGTGGCCGCTGCTCGGTCAGTAATCCGGTGGCCAAGCGCAGTGAAATACAATCTAAAACGGGATTAATGTGTTTAAGCTTGACGCCAATATAAGGCAGTTCAATTAACTCCATGTTTTGATTTACTCGCACATTATCAAGCCGTTGAATATTGTGCCATTCAATAAACACTTGTCCGCGGCGATGAAAAAATGCTACGCCTGCTGTGGTTAGCTTAAAACTGACGGCTGGCTGGTACACTTTGGAGACACCTAAAACCAGCGCAACTGAACCTAAGGCAAAACACAACATACCGGGCACAAAAAAGCCTTTAAACCCGATAAAAATAATTAAGCTAGTTACTAAACTCACCGCCCCAACAACGGTGAGTGTAATGCCATTACGTTTAATAAAAGGGCTGATTAATAACTCGTCAGTGACCACGATTTCTCCTTTAAACTAATTGTGATAGAAGTCTATTTTATGACTAATAGGTTTTATGACTAATAGGTTTTATGGCTAATAGGTTTTATGGCTAATAGGTTTGTGGCTAATAGTTTTTAATTATGTGAATTAGCTTATCTCTTTGATCTGCAACCACAACATGCCGACATATTCATGGATAGCTTTCTGAGATGCTAATAACTGATCAGCACCTAAGCGCCACCAATAACTTTGCCTAGCAATAAAGTCACTGGGCGCCGGCTGTGGTTGCATATCCAGTGAGGTAAATATTTGCATAGATCTAGGCATGTGCGTAGCCGACGTCACTAACCTAAACGGTGTATAGCCAACAATATTTTTAAGTGCATAAGCTTCTTCAATGGTATCTTTAGGTTGATTAAATACGACTATATTGGCTGTTGGGATCCCTAATTCTTCTGCGGCTTGTGCCATAATCGTCGCATGGGCTGTCGACTGGTTTCCACCACTCCAACCACTGACAACTAAGGTACAATGTTGACCGAGACCAAACTGACGAATGCCTTCGGTTAATCGAGCCAGTGCCGTCGACGATAGTTGCTGTACTGCGGTATGGCCATATTGCTCACGATTACCCGATCCCAATACCATCACAACACAAGTGCCAGTAATCGGTTGATGATTAACTTGATACTCTGATTCTAATGAATCCGCTAAAAAATAACTCACTTGAGATTGGCTTGTTAATGCTAGCACCAATATAGAGGTGATCAAGGCGACTCGGCCAAATCGCAGTAGCGTGGCCCGTTGGGTTCGCCACAAGATGGCAGCAATAACAAGTAACATTATGCTAAAGGGGATCGGCATCACTAATTGCGATAAGATTTTTTTAAGCCAAAACATCGGTATATCACTTGATCAATTAACACTGCGGCTAGTTTATCGTTATCAGCTTCGAATACAAACCATATAGAGTAAACAAAAACGGCACTTGTTAAGTGCAGTTTGGTATAAGGAGCAGATTAACGCTCAATGATATGAATTAAGACTCGTTCTCACAGAAATGAAACTGAAGCTACGTCTGGTCTTTGCCCCACAGCCATGCTGCGCCGCGAACGCCTGAAGAAGCACCAAACTTATTCTTAACGACTTGGGTTCCGCATTCACGGCCAACAACATATTTGGGTAACACTTTAGGTAGTTCGGTATAAATGGCATCGATATTAGAGACGCCGCCACCGAGTACAATCATGTCTGGGTCCATCATATTAATCACGTGCGCAAGTGAACGCGCCAAGCGATCAATATAACGCTCAAATGCAGCTGTTGCCAATGGATCACCCTGTTGCATCATTTCAGCAATTTGAATGCCACTGGTTGCTTCACCGCCTACGGCGCGAAAATCACGCACAAAGCCAGTACCCGAAATAAAGGTTTCAATACAGTCACGATTACCACAAAAACAAGTGGTGGTATTAAACTCATCGGCCGTCATCCAAGGTAGTGGATTATGCCCCCATTCGCCGCCAATGCCATTACCACCGCCATGTACACGGCCGTTAATGGCAATACCTGCACCACAACCTGTACCGATAATGCCACCAAAAACAACACCTTTACCGGCGGCAGCGCCGTCAACCGCTTCTGATACCGCAAAACAGTTTGCATCATTGGCAACACGCACTTCGCGGTTCAGCAATTCACTTAAGTCTTTGTCTAAAGGATGACCGTTAATCCAGGTTGAATTTGAGTTTTTTACCAAGCCGGTAAACGGTGACACGACCCCTGGGATCCCAACACCTACAGAACCTATTTGTCCTGTGGCCGATTCAGCATCGGCAACTAAACTCACAATGGCTTCAATGGTTCCAGGGTAGTTTTTGGGAGTAGAAATGCGCTTCCTGAAAATTTCAGCACCATCTTCGGCTAACGCCACTATTTCAATTTTGGTACCACCGAGATCGACGCCCATGCGCATCATAACTTGTCACTCCATTTGCTGATTATTAATTGGGATTCCATATTTGACCAACAAAGGCTGAAAACGATTCCAACTACTTGCGGGCAAACCATGCCGATGATGCGGCAATAAAATACGGATTTAAAATATTTTCTTTCTGGTTATATTGCAGTGGTGTTAGTGCCGGATATTCAACAACCCGTCCACCCGCACTTTCCAATACCGCTTGCGCTGCTGCAGTATCCCATTCACTGGTTAGGCCTAGTCTTGGATACACATCGGCTTGGCCTTCGGCCACCATACAAAATTTCAATGAACTGCCGACGCTTAACATTTGGTGTTCGCCAATAGTCTGTAAATAAGCGGCGACATCTGGGCTAACGTGAGAGCGACTTCCAACTACAATAGGTGGCGATTGCACTGCTCGGTCATGAATATCTAATATCGATAACTGCCCGTTATGCTCAAGCCAAGCACCTTGGCCAACAATGCCGCTATAACATTTACCTAATACTGGCGCATAAACTACGCCGACTATCGCTTGTCCCTGGTGGATCAGCGCAATATTGACAGTAAATTCACCATTGCGTTTAATAAACTCTTTAGTGCCATCCAGTGGATCAATCAACCAATAGGTTTGCCAGGTTTGTCGTTCTGCCCAACTAATATCAGCATCTTCTTCACTCAACACAGCAATATCTGCAAAATGCTGTTTAAGGCCGGCAACAATCACATTGTGGCTAGCGATGTCAGCCGCGGTAACCGGGCTATCATCTTGTTTAACTTCAATCTGCAAATCAGTTTGAGCATAAACCTGCATAATCGCAGTACCTGCATCTTTAGCAATGGCGACTACCTGTTCTAGCTCAGCTAGAGAAAATGTAATGTTCGACAAATCAATTCCTTAAAATCTATAACGGCTTCAATACCATTAAGGTGCATTTGCTCCATTATGCCATTGTTGACATCATAAATTTATATAATCATTTGATCGCACTTAAACCAAAACACTCTGATCATGCCATCACATGCTTACAACATACTGACAACACCTCTAAACTTGCTCGATACTAAGCTAAACCACTCACCACTCAAAGCAAACAGTGCATCTTTGCATTCGTATTCAGTTAAAAATCAACATCATAAAATGACACTATTAGCTGGGATATCACAGTAAAAAACCATCGTCACTCACAGTGCTAGCTGATGATTATTGACTACATAAAACAAAATCCACTGTTAAAGCGCTGAGTCTAGTGACATAATTTCTGGTGCTATTTTGCCTAAGGTAACGTCAACACTGCCATCAATTGTTTCGCATCCAGCACCTGTTTTAGGTGATTTAGCACATTCATATACACGCACGTAATCCACTAACATCGACTGCGGAAAAATCGACTCATCGATACCGGTTTTATTCACATTCGCGGCCCATGCGCCACCCACAGCAAGATTAAGTAACATGTGAAATGGCTGATTAAACGGTGCATCATCAGGTGCGTTGACCACATCACCATTATCATCGACATACTGGCTAAACCAACCCGATGCTCGTTGAGTGGCAAAATGAACATCATCGACATACCAACGGATTTCACCTTGTTGCCATTCAACAGCATAAACATGGAAGTCGTCTGCAGGATTGAGGTCATGTGGTAAACGATATTCTGTGCCCGTATAAACATTGTTGGGCCATTGTTTACCGTAATGTAATGTGCCATGCACTGCAGATTCTGGCGCCTTATCGTCGGTAACAACCTTAAGGTTTACGGCCTCCATAATGTCTATTTCACCCGATCCAGCCCAAGGACCGTATACCCAATCTGTCGGTAACATCCATATAGCCGGCCAAGTCCCCTGACCTTGCGGTAATTTGGCGCGAATTTCAAAACGGCCGTATTTCCAATCACCTTTGTTTTTCGATACTAAACGAGCAGAGGTGTAATCTAATGTTTTCGATGTATCGTTTACGTCATAGCTTGGATCAGAATCATTTACTTCAGGCCCAGAAAAGGTTTCTCTTAATGCCGTAATCGCTAACAAACCATCACTAACTGCAGTATTTTCAGGCCGTGCGGTATAACACTGAGCCTCATCATTGCCACCACCATAACAATCAACGGCAAAGCTCCACTTAGCAGTGTCTATTTGGTTACCCTCAAACTCATCTTGCCAAACCAGTTGCCAACCTGATACTGCGGTATTGGGTATCACTGTATCTGTTGCTTGTTCTGTTACATCATCAGCATTACAGCCAGACAGAAATATGACCGACAAAGTTAACGCAGTTAAGCAGGATACAAATGAATGATGCTTATTGAGCTTGTTCATTTTTGTCCTTATCCATTTATCGTTCTCTCTTTGCCGCACGCAGTAGTAAAACAACAAGCGTCGCCAACCATTACTATTTAAAATTGAGTTTAACTAGCCCTATCTAATGACTCAGATAGGGCTAATTCGCTTTTAATTAGTTACATTGTATGGTGTTTTCTGCTGATGCAGCTTGAATGACCACATCACTGAAACGAATTTCCACTGCCGCGTCGGTGGCAAGGTAAAATGGCATCACAATTTTAGCAAAATCCATTGGTTCATCAGCAAAACATGCCAATGAAAAGCTTAAACGTTGCCATTCACCTAATTGAGTATTCACCTGCTTGGCAATATCGATTTGCTTACGACAATCACCTTCACATGCCATACCTAGCCATAACGGCTTTTGCAGTGCTTGTGTTGCATTAATACTCACTGATAACGTGGCATCACTATTACTGTAAGCCCTTAAATCACGAGGGAAATTACTAATTAACCCTACAGTGCCCAGCTCATTGCCGTTAAAAGATACTAAGCGCGCATCTTCTTGAACCATACGATCCATAGTACGAATGGTTAATGCACTATTTTGCGCTACGCTACTGGTTAACCCTTGGCGCTCAGAAGCGTTAGCGATGAACATTGACCAAGGCGATTTCACTGCGCGCTCAAATAAAGCTAAATCTTCTAGTGTTTGAGTTGCAGCTAAATTGTTTTCCGACAAATTGTCTAACACAACCGCATCACTGGCAGTAGATTGGTAAGTTAAGCCATAGCCATAAGGTATAAGCGGCTGATAATCAGCTTGTGCTTGTTTAGTGTTGTATTGGGCTAATGGCACATTAATCTGAGTTTGCTGAGGTGTCGCAGGCCATGAGAATGACAATTTGCCGACAAAATCATGAGCAACTTTGCCATCAGCCTGAGTAAATAACACATCTGCAACGCCTTGCCCTTCAGAACCCGGTAACCAGGCTGCGACAAATGCATCAGAACTGTTTAACTCAGCATTAACCCACATAGGACGGCCACTTATAAACACAGATACCACTGGAATACCTTGCGCTGTTAACTTCTGCAATAAAGCAAGATCACGCTTGTCTCCACGTTGATATTCTAAGTTATCAATGTCGCCGTTACCTTCTGCATAGGGCTCTTCACCAAACACAACAATCGCAACATCTGGCTTTTGCTGTGGTTCAAATTCACCCGTAACACTTAATGTTGTTGTACCACCAGCTTGAGTGACCAATTTATCAATACCAGCGTAAATTGACGTAGCACCAGGAAAGTCACTATTTTGGTTATCAGTGCCCTGCCACGTAATGGTCCAGCCACCGGATTGTTTACCGATATTATCCGCAGCATCACCTGCAACCAACACCTTAACATTCGGCGCTAACGGCAATAAGCCTTGGCTATTTTTAAGCAGCACTAATGATTCTCGTACCGCTTGACGTGCCACATCACGGTGACTTGCTTGGCCAATTAATTCAGTTTTACCCGATAACGGCCGATTGGCAGGGCTAGGTTTGTCAAACAAACCTGCACGGAACTTAACCCGTAAAATACGTTTAACTGCATCGTCAATACGCGCTTGGCTTATTTCGCCATTATTCACCTGTGCAATGGTGTTTTCATATAACGGTTTCCACGCGGCAGTTGGCACCATAAAGATATCTAAACCGGCATTGACGGCTTGCGCACACGACTCATTAGTACAATTTGCGATTTGTCCGTGACCGTTCCAATCACCTACCACAAAACCATCGAAATTTAATTTATCTTTAAGCACATCTGTTAATAGATATTTATTGCCATGATTTTTAACCCCATGCCAGCTATTAAATGATGCCATAACACTTTGTGCTCCAGCATTGAGTCCACCCACATAGCCTTGTGCATGTATGTCATATAAGTCTTGTTCGCTGGCAATATTATCGCCTTGATCTATGCCATTTTCAGTGCCGCCATCGCCTAAAAAGTGCTTAACCGTTGAAATCACATGTTGATCAGATAAAAAGTCATCGTTAACAGAACCTTGCAGGCCCTCAACGATGGCATAAGAATAGGCTTTGACGATTTGTGGATCTTCAGAATAACCTTCGTAAGTCCGGCCCCAGCGATCGTCTCTCACTACCGCAACGGTGGGAGCAAATACCCAATCTATCCCCGTCACCATCACTTCTTTTGCCGTGATAGCGGCAATATTTTCAATTAACTTAGGGTTATTAGCCGCCCCTAAACCAATGTTATGCGGGAACAAAGTCGCGCCGATAACATTGTTATGACCGTGTACGGCATCGGTGCCCCACATGGTTGGAATATTAATGCCGTCAACACTGTCATCAATTGATGCTTGATAAAATGATTCAGCTAACGCAATCCAATCTGCTGGGGTCGCGTGCTTGTCATTATTAGGGTAAGCACCGCCACCATTAAGATAAGATCCAAAACCATATTGACGCATATCTTCAACGGTAATATCACGGATTTCTGGCTGGATCATCTGAGCCACTTTTTGTTCAAGCGTCATCTTGGCCACTAATGCATCAATCTTGGCTTCTAATGCTGGATCTTTTGCTATGGCTGGGGTTAATTGAGGCCAAATAGCTAATGACTTTGATGCGGTGTTCTCAGCGGTAACAGCAATAACAGCGGCTTCTGTAGCAAGCTTGTTTGTGGGTTGACTGTCGCTGCACCCGCCGAGGCTAAACAAAATACCTAAGGCAATCAAGCTGGTTTTTGTCGACGTTATGGCTATCGAGACACGCTGCAATTGAGTTAGTTTCATTGTATTTCCCTTACGCCATTTCTGTTGACACGGGGCGTTTTACATCACACCCTATCAACCCGTAATAACCAATAAAGCCGTAACATAAAAGAGGCACAATAAACGCTAATTGAATGCCAATACTGTCCGCTAACATACCTTGAAATAACGGCAATACCGCGCCACCCACAATGGCTAAGCATAAAATGCCCGAACCTTGGCTAGTGTGTTGTTTTAAATCATGTAACGCTAAGCTGAAAATAGTGGGGAACATAATTGAGTTGCATAATCCGACTAGCAATAACGCCCACATGGCAACGGTGCCAGCACTTAACATGGCTGCAGCAACCAAAATACAAGCACATACCGCGTTAAACGCTAGCACTTTACCCGCTTTAATTTTTTGCATCACAGCAGCGCCAATAAAGCGCCCTACCATCGCACCACCAAAGTAGTAAGCAATATAATGTGCGGCCTGCGATTCAGACACCCCGCCAATATGATCTTGAGTTAAAAAACTGATCAAAAAACTGCCAATACCGACCTCAGCACCAACATAAACAAAAATACCTACCGCGCCCAATACCAGATGTGGATATTGCCACGCACTCCCCGATCCTGCAGTTGAAGACTGAGGGTCTTTTTTACCCAGTAACGGCAGTTTTAACAGCATGAAAATCAACGCTAATGCGAACAATGCCACCGCTAGAATTAAGTAAGGTGTTTGTACTGCACTGGCTTGTTGCTGCACCGACAACTGACCAATCACTTCGCCAACTTCTGTGATTTTATCGTCGTGTTCCACCGTCGACAAAATTAACCAACTACCGAAAAATGGCGCCACTGTAGTGCCTAAGGAATTAAATGCTTGGGTTAATGTTAACCGAGATGATGCAGTTTCAGCAGGGCCTAACGCACTGACATAAGGATTGGCTGACACTTGCAAAATAGTAATACCTGATGCTAATACAAAAAAAGCAAACAAGAACATATTGTAAGAGCCATAACTAGCCGATGGGTAAAACAGTAAACAGCCAATACAGGCAATAATTAATCCAGTAATAATACCTTTCTGATAACCAATCTTACCCACTAGCGCACCCGCCGGGATCGACACAATAAAGTAGGCCCCAAAAAAGCAAAACTGCACCAGCATCGCTTGGGTGTAATTAAGGTCAAACATATTTTTTAAGTAAGGGATTAAAATGTCATTGAGGCAGGTTAGAAAGCCCCACATAAAAAATAACGATGTTAACGCCACTAACGCAAAGCGAAAGTTCCCCTGCTGATGGGTTGAATTAACCTGAGTTAATTCTGATTGAAGCTGCGAAGTCGCCATGACATTCCCTTATTGTTGTTAATCGTTATGTTGGGTTGCAGTACCTTACGTCAGTGAAAACATCACCAAAAATAATCTCCACATCGTCAGCTCAACACCGACAATGTTGCATTTGGTTCATTGGTAATAATTAGCCGAATCAATTATTGACCTTTGGATAATTAATCACTAATCTCAATGTAAGCGCTTTCATTTTTAACATATCGATAACTGATGTCAACGATTTTTTAAACACTAGAGCATAATTTTTACTGTGTAGCTAACACGTCACAATGGCTTTTCTCGGTGTGTTTCAACCTAATACGTTAGTAATAAAAATAGACAACATTAATCAATACTAAGTGAATAAATATATGAAAATTATGTTACCAGCCAATTCCAAAATGCATTCAACAGCGTTCACCTTTGGTGTGGCGACTGCTTCTTTTCAAATTGAAGGCGCAGTGGCAGCACGCCTCCCTTGTATATGGGATACATTTTGTGCCACTAAAGGTAAAATTCGTGATAACTCTAACGGTGAGCAAGCTTGCGAGCACGTTAAATTATGGCGTGAAGACATTGATTTAATTGAATCATTAGGGGTTGATGCCTACCGTTTATCGATTTCTTGGCCTCGGGTTATGCAGAAAGATGGCAGCCTTAACCCACAAGGTGTTCAGTTTTATACCGACTTACTTGATGAGTTAATCCGTCGCGGTATTAAACCTTTTGTCACCTTATATCACTGGGATTTACCGCAACATATTGAAGATAATGGTGGTTGGTTAAATCGTCAAACAGCCTATCAGTTTGCGGACTACGCCGACAAAATCACTCAAGAGTTCGGTGACAGAGTGTATTCCTATGCCACCTTTAACGAACCTTTTTGCAGCTCTTACTTAGGCTATGAAATTGGCGTTCATGCACCTGGATTAGCGAAAAAGGCTTATGGTCGCCAATCGGCGCATCATTTATTACTGGCACATGGCCTAGCCATGAAGGTACTGCAAAAAAACAGCCCAAATAGCCAAAATGGTATTGTGCTTAACTTTACCCCTTGTTATAGCGCAACCGACAGCGTTGCAGACGTACAAGCCGCCGACAAAGCCGACCAATACTTTAATCAATGGTACATAAAACCGTTATTTGACCGGTGCTACCCAGACATCATCAATGATTTTGCCGCAGAAGATGTACCCATTATTGAAGACGGTGATTTTGATATTATCGCCCAACCCATCGATTTTTTAGGGATTAACTTCTATACCCGCGCGGTTTACAAAGCCGATACGGAAAATGGCTTTAGCCAAATAGACATGGCTGGCAAACCTAAAACCGATATGGGCTGGGAAATTTATCCACAAGCCTTTACTGATTTGCTAACCTCATTACATGCGCTTTATCCATTACCACCGATTTACATTACTGAAAATGGTGCGGCAATGGATGATAAATTGCTAGATGGCAAGGTAGATGATGTTGACAGAGTCAAATATTATGCCGCCCACTTAAATGCAGTAAACGATGCCATTGAACAAGGTGTTAATGTTGTGGGTTACTTTGCTTGGAGTTTGATGGATAATTTTGAGTGGGCAGAAGGTTATTTAAAACGCTTTGGTATTGTCTATGTCGATTATGCTAACCAACAGCGCACCTTAAAAACCAGTGCACACGCATATCGAGACTTTATTAGGGCAAGAAAATAAACTAAACATAAAATGGAGATTAAGTCGTTATCTAAATGACTTAATCTTATTCAAACAGTTGCATCATTTTAAAATATAAAATAATAATTGAGGCATGTATGATCAGTATAAGAGAAAAAGTAGCCTACGGACTTGGGGACACCGCCAGTAACATTGTATTCCAAACGGTAATGCTATTTTTAACCTTTTTCTACACCGATATTTTCGGTATTTCACCTGCATTTGTTGGCACCATGTTTTTAGCCGTTCGCTTAATTGATGCCATTACCGATCCATTAATGGGTGCATTAACTGACCGAACCCATACTCGTTGGGGCAAATTTAGACCCTATCTATTATGGTTTGCCCTGCCCTTTGGAATAATCAGCGTACTCGCCTTTACCACCCCAGATTTGTCTGAAGATGGCAAAATGATTTATGCCTTCGTGACCTACACTGCATTAATGATGGTGTATACCGCTATTAACATTCCTTACTGTGCCTTAGGCGGTGTATTGACTGCCGACCCTAAAGAGCGGGTATCAGTGCAATCATATCGTTTTGTGTTTGCGATGCTGGGCGGATTATTGGTGTCTGGCCTAACCTTGCCATTAGTGGAGTTTTTAGGCAAAGGCGATCAGGCGAAAGGATATCAACTGACAATTGCCGCGATGAGCGTTTTGGGTGTTGCGATGTTTTTAGTCTGCTTTTGGGGCACCAAAGAACGCCTACATCCGCCCGTTGATCAGCAATCAAGCTTTAAAAAAGACTTTGCCGACATGCTCCACAATGATCAATGGCGTGTGTTAGCCATAGCGGCGGTATGCTTATTATCAGGAATGGTATTGCGCACCAGTTTAGCGATTTACTACGTTAAATATTTCTTAAACATGCCTGATTATATTACCCTTTTTATTACCCTTGGCATGGTCGGTAACATTTTTGGCTGCATTTTGGCTGAGCCTTTAGCGAAGCGTTTTTGTAAAGTAAAAGCCTACATCACCTTGCAACTGCTGGCTGCGGCGATGTGTGTCATAAGCTACTTTGTGCCAAGTGACCAAGTGGTGTTAGCTTTTGCGATGTTTATTGTGTGGGGATTTACCTTCAATATGGCTACCCCGTTACTCTGGGCCAAAATGGCTGATGTAGTCGATTACGGTCAATATAAAAACGGCGTGCGTATTACCGGGATGATTTATTCATCGGTAATTTTCTTTATCAAACTTGGGGTCGCTATTGGTGGCGCTGCAGCGGGTTGGTTACTGGCGGGCTATGGTTATCAGCCAGATATCATCCAAACTGAACAGACTCAACAAGGAATATTACTTTCATTCACTATATACCCTGCTATCGGTTCATTGGTAGTGGCCTTTGTCATGCGTTGGTACACTTTAGATAATAAAAAAGTGGACCAAATTCACTTAGAATTAAATAGAGAAGCGAAATAAAAGCATGTTAGTCTTGGAACCATGTGATCCAAGACGGCTTTTAAAAACTAATTATATGGCAACAATTTACGATGTATCCGTAATGGCTGGTGTGTCTCTGGCGACAGTGTCTAGAGTGATGAATAACAACACCAAAGTCAGCGATAAAACCAAACAGAAGGTTCTCGATGCGATGGCCTCTTTAGGCTATCGCCCCAATACTATTGCCCAATCATTAGCCTCAAATTGCTCCAACAGTGTTGGCGTTTTAGTGTCCCAGCTTGATGGTCCGTATTATGGTCCAATGATGACAGAAATCGAAACAGCCCTTCGCAGTGCTAATAAGCATGTCATTATTGCTGCTGGCCACAGCGATGAGAAACAAGAAAAAGAAGGGGTAGAATTTTTATTAAGTCGTGGCTGTGATGCACTGATTTTGGACGTTGAAGCTGTATCAGATGAGTATTTGGTTCAGCTAAGCCAAGCTTCAACACCTGTGGTATTTATTAACCGCTATATCGAATCAATTAAAGATCACTGTATTTATTTAGAAAATGAACTCGGTGGTTATATGGCGACTAAATACATCCTCTCTCTTGGTCATAAAGATGTCGCCTATATTTCTGGGCCGTTATATAAACTCGATGCCAGAGATCGTCTAAAAGGGCATAAACGAGCATTGCAAGAACACCAGATCCCATTCGACCCAGCATTGTGCTTTGAAGGTAACTTCCGCGAATTTGGTGGCAGTGATGCTATGGAATATTTACTGTCACAGAATAAGCAGATCACCGCAGTGGTATGTGCAAGCGATCAAATGGCCTCTGGCGCGATATCAGTCTGTTTAGAACGCGGTTTGCGTGTTCCTGATGATATTTCATTTATGGGCTACGATAATATTCCGTTTCCACAATACATCTCACCTAAATTATCAACTGTTAACAACCCTATTCACGAAATGGGCAAAATGGCTGCTCTTTGGGTATTACAACAAGTGTATAACGATAAAGCCGTCTCAGTTGAAAGCTCGTTTACACCAGAGCTATTTGTGCGTGATTCAGCTAAAGCAATCAATTAGCAAGAGTCAATCGAACCATTTAGCGGTTAACCTATCCTGCTGCAATATCGAAAAACGATACCCAAAAAAGCCAGATGTTAAGCCCCTGTTCCGATAAGCGGATCCCTCAAGTCAGTAAACTATCAAGAGTGAGTCAACGCTACCCTATGCAGAGGTGATAATTTATCATACTGATTAAAAAGTACTGATACTGACCATTTTCACTGCGACGAGCAATGAAGCCATCGGCTCGCAAACGAACAATCCAATATGCGCTATAGACTGACAACTTAACCACTCATAAACGCACCTTATCAGTAACGAGAGGACAAGCGTGGGCAAAAAATACCGCAATAGTGCGATTTCAACCGACTTATCCAAGCTATCAGCCGAGCAATGACTAATAAGTTGACCTTTCGATAATATGTTGCCTCCATTCCTGTGGGTCATTCACATGCGTCTTAATAACTCATACTTTGGTTATAGATAACGATGAAATGAAGCCTAATACCATAAACCAAAACCACATCAAATCACTGTCGCCACATGCAACAAAATAATAACCCGCTAGAAAGTTAGTCTGGAATAACCTTATTAGTTTTCAATAACGGATAAAACCCAATCTAAGTGGTAACAATTTAACCAACAAAAGAAGCCGCTTACATTATTTATTTGAAATATTCGTAAAAAATAAAAATCTTATTAAACAATGGCTAATATAATAACCCATAAACTACCTACCACTATAGTTAATAAAATGTAACATTTAAATATTGTTTTTGTTGACTGCGGTCACAATTTGCACTAGTTTTATGTAAGCGCTTACATTAGCTGTTTTATAACATAACCATTATAAATAATGATTGCAGCGTTGATGAAGAATTAAAAAAACGATTTGCGCCTAACCCTCAATATTGAGAGAAGCAAAATCTAGTCAATGGGGATTTCCTAGATGAAAACAACAAAATTTACAAAAACCAAGCTAGCAACCAGTTTATCGCTAGTGCTTGGTGTAAGCAGTATGTTACCTGCCTACGCAGCTGATGAAGCCGCTGAAGAAAATATTGAAGTGGTTCAGGTTAAAGGCATACGTGGTAGTTTAATTAAGTCAATGGACATTAAACGAAGCTCTCAGGGTGTAGTCGATGCCATTAGTGCTGAAGACATGGGTAAATTCCCAGACACTAACTTAGCCGAATCATTACAGCGTATATCGGGTGTATCAATCGACCGTTCAAACGGCGAAGGATCTAAGATTACTGTTCGTGGTTTAGGGCCAGATTTCAACTTAGTTACGTTAAATGGACGTCAAATGCCGTCGTCCAACTTAGAAGCAACCACAACAAGCAGCTCACGTTCATTTGACTTTGGTAATATTGCTTCAGAAGCAATCAGTGGTGTTGAAGTTTATAAAACAGCAAAAGCCGATATTTCAAGTGGTGGTATTGGCGCTACCGTTAATATCCAAACAGCAAAACCATTCGATAATCCAGGGCAACAAGCCTCTTTTGGTGTTAAAGGAGTAATGGACCAGTCGACTGATGAAGGTGATAATATTACCCCTGAACTGTCTGGTATCTATAGTAATACCTTTGCTGATGACACCTTTGGTATTGGCATTTCATTTAGTCACCAAGAAAGAAATGGTGCCACAAAAGAAGCCGTTGTTCCTCAATGGCATACTCAAGCAGTCGCTCCAGTTGATGGTTGGAATGGTGGTATCAATAATACTGACTGGGATGAGGGTGATACCTTTAACCGTCCACAACAATTCCGTTATAATTTTACCGAATTTGAACGTAAAAGAGATAACGGTCAGGTTGTTTTCCAATACGCACCAACAGATGACCTAATATTGACAGCTGATTATACAATGTCACAGCAAACCGTTTCATCGACCTCAAACGGTATCGGTGCATGGTTCTGGGAAGGCGAAACGATTGATGGTAATTTAAATAAATTTAGCGATGGTCCAAATCATTCACCACTTGTATGGCATTCTGGTGCGGGTCCTGATTTATCTTTTTCTACTTCTGAATCTGGCCAAAAGAACGAAAACGATTCAATCGGTGTAAACTTAGAGTGGAATGTTAACGATAACTTAACCTTAGAACTTGATTACCACAATTCTTCAGCCACCTCAAAATCAGATAGCCCATACGGAAACAGTTCTGTAATCGAATATGCTGTTAACTCACGTCAAAGCACGACAATTGATTTTAGTTCAGACTTTCCTGTTATGTCTATCGCTCAATTAGATGGTTTAACTGGCGCACCATCTGAACTAATTACTACCGGTAGCTCATTAAGAAACAGTCAGTTTACTAATGATTTAGACCAAATCCAGCTACGCGGTAAATATGTATTTGATGATGGCTTCATTACTAGTGTCGATTTTGGTGTATCTAAAACTGATAATGATGTCAGAGCATCAATTATGACGGCTCAACGTGATACTTGGGGCGGCGAAGGCAGTGTTGATGATGTTAGTGATAGTCTATTTACACCAGGCAGTAGTTCTGGGCAATTAAATGACCTGCCGACAACTGGCCAAAATGCTGCTGGTGACCAGATAAATCTTTTCGACTTGTTCTACAACTTTAGTTTTGCAGACGCAGCACGCGAAATCGCTTCTTATGCAGCGCCTGATAATAGCGCTAATCAAGTATCACCTGGTATATGGCCTTGTAGCGATCGTTTCTGTGTCAATGACAACTGGACAAGGGATGAAATGATATCTGAAGAATATCAGGCTATTTTTGCTCAAGTTAACATGGAATTTGATATTTCAAATATGCCGTTAAATGTCTCTGTCGGTTTCCGATATGAAGATACAGATGTTAATGCTAGTGCAATGGTGCCAGCTTATACAGGTATTGATTGGGTTTCTAATAATGAATTTGCAACCATAGATACTGGTGAAAGTGCGTTTACCAATTTCAACGGTAGTTACGACAACTTTTTACCTAATCTTGATGCTAGCTTAGGTATTACTGATGATTTAATTGCAAGAGCATCAATCGGAAAAACCCTTTCAAGACCAACTTACAATCACATTCGTGGTGGTGTAGGTATTGGTGAAGTAAGACAAGGATTCGCTACAGCAAACAGTGGTGACCCAGGGTTAGTGCCTTATGAATCAACCAACTTTGACTTTTCCCTAGAATGGTATTTTGCTCCTGCGAGCTACGCATCTGTTGGATACTTCAAAAAAGACATTGAAAACTTTATTGGTACTCGCACGACCAAGGGTAATTTATTTGATTTAAGAAATCCAACTAGTGGACCTCGTTATGCAGAAGCCCTTGCTGCGGTAGGAAGCAGTGATAACGCAGCAATTAGACAATACATTTTCGAAAATTATCCAGAATCCAGTACAGTCACAGGTGCAGACTCAAACGGAAATCCAACGGGTAACATCCACTCAACGGCTGAAGATAGCCTAATTGATTTCGATATTACTAAACCATTTAACGAGCGTGATGCTTCGATTGATGGTGTTGAAATTGCTTTCCAACATACATTAGAAATGGGTTTTGGTATGCAAGCTAACTATACTTTTGTATCCAGTGATGCAGAGTATGACCCTAATGTATTTGATAGCCAGTTTGCACTACCTGGCTTAAGTGATACTGCAAACGTTGTGGCTTTCTATGAAAACTACGGGGTTTCACTTCGTGTCGCTTATAACTGGCGAGACGAGTTCTTAGTCTCGACCAATAACAACCTTAATAATCCACGCATTAGTGAGGCTTATTCGCAAATCGATATAAATGCTAGTTATAACATAACTGAAAACTTCATTATTTTTGCTGAAGGCATAAACATTACCGATGAAACACAGCGTATGTATAGCCGTCACAGCAGTGAATTACTGAATGCTATTCAGTCAGGTGCTCGTTACAACATTGGCGCACGCTATACTTTCTAAAAGTGAGCTATATTTAAAAAACCGCCTTCTGGCGGTTTTTTAATAATAAAAACAAGTGCAATTTTTACATTATTTCATATTAATGAATTTAAATTATAAGAGATAAATTATGTCAAACCACCAGATGTTAAATAATGAGCAACATAAAAACTTAAAGGTTTACACCAAAAGAAGTTCAGATTTAGGTGATAATGTAATGATTACACTCACTTTTCCTAGTGAGTTTTACGCTATTCAGTCTTACTATCCAATTGTCTTTTATAAGACCGAATCAACCGAAGAATTTCAAGCGTTCGCATTATTAGGTTTAGAGAAAAAAGAAAATCTATTTCTTTCATCAGATGAACGTTGGGATTGCGGCTATGTTCCGCATACTATTAAGGCACAACCATTTTTAATTGGTTATCAAAATCAAGAAATAAATGGTCAGATTCAAAAACAAAAAGTCATCCACCTTGATGTTGATAGCCCAAGATTAAATGAACACGAAGGTGAAAGTATATTTACTCAATATGGTCAAAACACACCATTTATAGAACATATAGGTGATATTTTAGGGGAAATAGACCAAGGATTCGAAGATAGTAAACAATTTTTCCATTTATTAAACCAATTTAATTTACTTGAAAAATTTGTTTTCGATATCAAATTGAATGACCAAAGTAACAATAGATTGTCTGGATTCTATACCGTAAATGAAGATATTTTAAGCAGCTTATCTTCCCAGCAACTTTTTGAACTAAACCAGAAAGGTTTTTTAAAACCTCTTTATATGGCTAGTGCTTCTATGCTAAATATGAGCGAGTTGATAAAAAGAAAAAACCAGAGATTACAAATAAAATAGAGGGTAGACATGTTAGATACGCTGAAAAAAGTGGTCACTGTAGAGGGCATATCTGCTTCTGATGTCCCTTCTTTTGTAGTTAATTCTAAACAACCCCTGATACTAAAGGGCTTCATCAACGAATGGCCTATAGTCAAAAAAGGGCATGAGTCTGAAGATGCTTTAAAAGACTATTTATTAAAGTATGCTAACAATTTAGAACTCACTGTTGGTCATGGTTCCCCAGATATCAATGGCCGAATTTTTTATAATGATGAGTTTAGCGCGATAAATTGCAAAGCGTACAAAATGTCATTAACCGAATTGTTTAAGCATACTGCTCAGTCTAAGGGGAATGAAAAACCTCCGTTGTACTATATGGGCACAACATCTGTTGACAACTACTTTTCGAGCTTAAGAAATGAAAATGATATCCATATAGAAGGTAAATTTCCAACAATGAACTTTTGGATGGGCAATCAAAGTACCATACCAGCTCATTATGATGTACCTCATAATATTGCATGTAACGTTTACGGTAAGAGACGATTTACTTTATTTCCGCCAGATCAACTTGAAAACCTTTATATTGGTCCGCTTGATTTTACCCCTGCGGGACAATCAATTAGTCTAGTTGACATGACAAAGCCCGACTTTAAAAAGTACCCTAAATTTCAAGATGCACTGCAACATGCTCAGGTGGCAGAACTGGAAGCTGGAGATGCATTATTTTTACCCAGCATGTGGTGGCATCATGTAGAAGGCTTATCTCACTTAAATTTATTAGCGACCTTTTGGTGGTCCTCAACCGATTACGCTACCGACGAGTCAGGTAATGCTTTGCTTTATGCTGTAATGGCATTAAGACATTTACCTGAAGAAAAGAAGCAGATTTGGTTAAACCTTTTTAACCATTATATTTTCGATGCTCAGCCACTGGATCATATTCCAGAACATGCTAAAGGTATGCTTAATCCGCAAAGTGAAACAACACTTAGAAATTTTAAAGACTACCTAATTAAACGTTTACAATATTAGAAAGGATAATAAATAAATGAATAATTTATCAGCTGTAAAAAATGTTGTAATTGCAGGCGGAGGAACCGCAGGTTGGATGGCAGCAACAGCACTAGCAAAACTTATTGGTAATAAAATTAATATTACGCTAGTAGAATCAGATGAGATTTCTACTGTTGGTGTTGGTGAAGCAACAATTCCTCCTTTAGTGACGTTTCATAAAATGTTAAAAATTAATGAAGCGGATTTTATGAGTAGTGTCAATGCAACATTTAAACTGGGTATTAATTTTGAAAATTGGAAAGACACTAGCAGTGAATATTTCCATTCTTTCGGTACAACTGGCAGAGATTGCTGGGCAACGACTTTTTTGCAATTTTATAATCGCAGCAAGCAGGAAGGTTATCAGGCAAGTTATGAAGACTACTGTTTAGAGCTTCAGGCGGGAATGAGTCAAAAATTTGCCCATTTACCTGATAGTGGTTTGAAGTATGCCTACCATATGGATTCGACTTTATACGCACGGTTTTTACGCACTATATCGGAACAGCACGGTGTAAAAAGAATAGAAGGTACTATTGATAAAGTTAATATCGATGAAGTATCTGGGTTTATCACCTCTTTAAAATTGACTTCAGGACACATTATAGAAGGTGATTTATTTATTGATTGTACCGGCTTCAGAGGTGTTTTGATTGAGCAGGCTTTGCATACCGGCTACGAAGATTGGTCACACTGGTTACCCTGTGATCGGGCTGTTGCCGTTCAAACAGAAAGTATTGAAGACCCTAAACCTTATACTCGATGCATTGCTCATGGGTCTGGATGGCAATGGCGAATACCGTTACAAAATAGAACTGGTAATGGCCTTGTTTACTGTAGCAAGTATTTAAATGATGAAGATGCCGAACAATTATTACGTAACAATGTTGAAGGGGAAATATTAAAAAAACCACTTTTTATTAAATTTTCCCCAGGCCAACGCAGAAAGCATTGGAATAAAAACTGTGTCGCATTAGGTTTATCTAGTGGATTTATTGAGCCTTTAGAATCAACAAGTATTCATTTAATTCAACGCGGTATCATTAGATTGATGCAAATGTTTCCCAAAACAGGGATTACTGACAGTGTAATAAATGAATATAACTTTCAAGCAAAAGAAGAAGTTCAATATATTCGGGATTTTATCATTCTGCATTATCATCTCACCAACAGAAATGATTCAAACTTCTGGCGTTATTGTAGCAAAATGGAGGTTCCAAGTTCATTAACACATCGAATTGAACTATTCAAAGACCATGGCTATGTATTTAAAGCTCCTTGGGACTTATTTGCAGAAAACTCTTGGATTCAAGTGATGCTAGGTCAAGGTTTATCCCCAAAAATGCACCACCCTATAGCGGATATGATGTCTGATAAAGAACAAGATATCCTTATGAATGGGATCAAAAATTCCATTTCACAAACAGTTCAGTCGTTACCAACTCATAAGCAATATTTAGATCAATATTGTAAATCAAAAGGCTAACTGGCTTTGATATGAGCATTAACATTATTTTTAATGCTCAATTTTGCAAAGTGAAAGCTCTATTAATTGCACTATTAATTTTTTATACCAATATCAACATTTTTAACAGCGCGGGATAAACCAACGTAGAATCTGGTGAATGCTTGCCACTGATACATTCAATTATTTCAGGTAATGCAAAAAATTGGCTAACCAGTAACATGCGTACAATGACACACTCTTGAGTTTAGTATTAACTGGAATGAATACAGGGCATCCGCATGAGTGTTTAACTTTTAACCTCTGATGCAAACCCAGCCAGCAACACACGCTCTAAAAACTCGGGATTCATCATGCAACGCTTTTGTTTCATCGGAACGCTTATCTTGCTCGATTCGCTTCGAAGCATATTTAAAGACATGTGCCTCAGGCAAGCTAGGTTCTCGGCAGCATTTTCTCGATAAATCTGACAGGCATCCTCTTGCAGACTGACATCTAAAATCCAATGCATCGATTCAATCCCCCATGCGGAGGCCCTGGTATTGAGGGACTCTTTGCTGGATGAATGTTGCTTAGGTTACTAGGCGGTAATCCACTAGCCTCGATTAAAACACTATTATCTCAAATGCAACTCAACCATTAAAAACAGATCCTAGCTAAACATTAACGTCCAATAAATGTCATAAGCAGCTCCATTAGCTGAGTCGACAATGCAGACTCGCCCGCATGGTTAAGCAATAAGGCAGCACATTCTGCTGTACATAAACCACCTTCAATTTGATTCCGTCTAAGTGGATATATCGACTTTGGCGCATCAACCAATGACACTTTAGGTAATGCTTTTAAATAAGGGCTTTGATTAAACATCTTGCGTGCCTCTTGCCAAGTGGCATCGATAATCACCAGATATTCATACGTAACTAATGGCAATATTGCCTCTTGCGAAGTTTCATCACTTGGAAATACCAATCCAACTTTTTCTGCTTCAATTGCAGTCAATAATTCAGTATCGGGTTGTTTGCGGTGCCACTCAACCACCCGAACATTATCTCCCAAGACTTGTTTAACTAATTGGCCAGTATTATTAGCGCGGGCCATTTCTCGCGGGTGAGTTAGCAAAATAATTTTCAACATAATTTTAAAAAAAATACCATAAAATAAATGACTTAACTGTGAAATTTAACACAGCTGCGCAAGAGTAATAAAAAACATAACGTCAATAAAACACTATTCAAGCATCTGAAACGACTGCTTACGATAGACCGATACATTAGCAATATAAAAGTACGATATAATCTCGCAAAATTGATGAGTTAGCCCCGTATTCTACCCATAAACCCAAGTTCAGGTTATTTAATGATACTACAGCAAGTTATCGCACTATTTTTCACCATGCTCATTTTAGCGATTGTCCCGGGTCCGGCAGTTTTTGCGGTGGTGTCGCGCTCATTCTCAAATGGGTTTACACATGGGGCTGCGATGACCTTTGGGGTGCTGCTCGGAGATTTTCTGTATATCCTGTTAGCACTGTT
The DNA here is from genome assembly GCF_002836275.1 of Shewanella sp. Actino-trap-3. NCBI lineage: Bacteria > Pseudomonadati > Pseudomonadota > Gammaproteobacteria > Alteromonadales > Shewanellaceae > Shewanella > Shewanella sp. Actino-trap-3. Next base: position 1,710,891 of record NZ_PJCE01000001.1, read on the forward strand.
TGGTTTATCGACGATTGCTCACGCTATGGGGCCAGCGTTCGAGCTAATAAAATACGCCAGTGCGCTGTATTTATGCTGGCTTGGGGTCAGCATGTTGCGCACTACAGCAAACGGCGTGCAATTAGCCGCCGCGCCGAAAGTCAATCTGGCCAAAAATTTATTAACCGGTATTATAATCGCCTTAGGCAACCCTAAAGCATTGATATTTTATGTCAGTTTTTTCCCTGCTTTTGTGCCGATGAACCAAGTAGACTTTACCGATGTCATTATCATACTAACCATTGCAACCCTCTCTTTTGGTTCAGTTAATCTCATTTATGCTTATTTGGCAACAAGTGCAAAGCTCATATTTACCTCACCCAACGCTGTAATGATAATGAATAGAACTGCAGGCAGTATTATGCTGATAGCAGGCATATTAGTTGCTATAACAATATAGGATATTGCGATGACCGCGTTACGCTTTGCCCCATTGACGTTAATCAATGGATTAACCTTAAAAAACCGTGTTGTGGTGCCACCAATGGCATCGCAAACCGCAGACAATAATGGCTTGGCCACCGAGCAAACCCTAACTCATTATCAAAACCTAGCCCAATCGGGTGCTGGGCTGGTGATGGTTGAATACAGCCACGTGAATCTTGCTGGTCGCAGTGAATCGAATCAATTAGGCGCTCATGATGATGCCTGCATTGCGGGACTTAGCCTCATAGCTAGCGTGTTACACCATGCAGGCGCGACAACAGGTCTACAAATTACCCATTGTGGCGGTAAAGACAGTGCAGGAATTAGCTCAGATGTGATGGGCCCTTCAGGCATTATAGTGCCAGCCTATGACCGCGTATTGCCGACACCAAGAGCCATGACACTCGATGACATAGCACAATGGCAGCAAGACTTTGTGAGTGCCGCTATTCGTGCCGATAAAGCGGGTTTTGATTTAGTCGAAATTCATTGTGCCCATGGCTACGGCATTAATCAGTGGTTATCGCCATTGACCAATCAACGCGATGATCAATATGGTGGTAGCCTTGAAAACCGAACTCGAATTTTGCTAGAAATTGTCCGCGCAATAAAACAAGCCACGCCAAGATTGGCTGTGATGACGCGGATCCCTGGTCAAGATGGCTATCCAGGTGGATTATCCCATATGGATATGGGTCAAGTCGCTCAGTGGTTAGTGGGTGCTGGGGTTGAAATTTTGAATGTATCATCGGGAATTGGTGGTTGGAATCGGCCTAAAGATAAACGTGGCGAAGGTTTTTTAGTTGACGATGCAGCGCCGCTTAAAGGCAAAACCTCTGCTGCCGTCATTGGCGTAGGCGGTATTGAAACGGTTGATTATATTGAGACCATACTCGCCACAAAACAAGTTGATCTTGTTGCCGTTGGTCGCGCTATTTTGGCCGGACCCGGTGAATTTGCCGCGCGGGTGATGGTTACCGAATTAGCCTTGAGTTAACGCGAAAGACGATTAATCTTTAATGAGATCAGCATCGACATTACTGCCGGCGACACTGTCGGCATTAATATTAATAATCCCCTTAAAAATCAGCGGGTAGCGTCTCACTCGCAGCGCAATATCATCATCACTCATCACTTGGCGATACAAGAGTTCGATGTCGTTATCGTCTTCAAACACCAACAATAAACGATCAATTGCCGTGTGCAGACCTTTTTTCAGATATGGCTGTGCTTGAAACTGAGCAATATTGTGCCTAACAATGGCTATCTTTTCAGGGTGAAGGCGAAGCTCGGCAAACACTTGCTCAAAATACGTCATATGCTGAGCAGGTGTTGTGTGATTTGAGCGCCGTTGTCTCGGCGCTGATGAGCCTCGCTTAAAGTATACTGGCGGCAATAGCGTTACCTCATCAAGCCTAAAACTTATACAATTAGAATAGACTCAATAGCAGCAAACTAGCTTAATAGAGCCATTAAATCGTCGGCATTACCTTGCCATGGACCTTGAGTGCCATCGGATAAAATACTGTCAGCTAAACCTTGTTTGTGTTGCTGCATTTCCTGGATTTTTTCTTCCACTGTGCCTTGGGCAATCAGTTTATAAACAAACACCGGATTTACCTGACCAATACGATGAGCGCGATCGGTGGCTTGTCTTTCAGCAGCGGGGTTCCACCAAGGATCGAAGTGGATCACGGTATCGGCAGCGGTTAAATTCAACCCGGTTCCGCCGGCTTTTAAACTGATCAAAAACACCGTGTTATCACCCTCTTGAAATGCATCAATTTGGGTTTGGCGATCACGAGTTTGGCCGGTCAACTTGCTATAACTAATGGACAATCGTTTTAACTCATCTTCAATGAGCGCTAACATGCCGGTAAATTGGCTGAAGATAAGAATTTTACGACCCTCTTCAATCATTTCTGGCAGGGTTTGTATTAACCACGTCATTTTAGCGTTATCTTTGACTTGTTGTGCTTGCTCAAGTTTAACTAAACGGGGATCGCAGCAGGCCTGACGTAACTTCAGCAAAGCATCTAAAAACTCAATATGACTGCTTGATACGCCTTTTTTGGCAAACAACTCACGCAGCTTTTTCTCCATCACTAAGCGGATAGACTCGTACAAATTACGTTGGTCTTTTTCGAGTTCCAAGGTTTGAATTATCACGGTTTTTTCGGGTAATTCTGACACCACTTCTTTTTTTGTACGGCGCAGCATAAACGGCGCAATACGTTTACTCAGGAGCACTGATTTCTCGACATCGGCTTGCTTTTCAATCGGGCCACGGAACTGTTTATTAAAGTAGGTGTGCTGCCCTAATAAGCCTGGCAGACAAAAATCCATCAATGACTTCAATTCGCCTAAATGGTTTTCAAGCGGCGTGCCAGACAAACACAAACGGAAGCGGCCTCTAAGGGTTTTAATGACTTGGCTGACTTTGGCTTGAGCATTTTTAATCTGTTGTGCTTCGTCCAAAATAATATGGTCGAACACATATTCACTGTAAATAGATTCATCACGCAGCATTAATGGATACGTAGTTACCACCACATCAAACTCGCTAATCTGATCTAATAATGGCTGGCGTTTGTTACCGTGGATCACCACCACATTCAACGACGGAGCAAATTTATTGGCTTCTTTTAACCAGTTGCCCACTAAGCTAGTGGGACAAACAATTAAACTGGTGCGATGCTCGGTGGCCTCTTGCTTAGCTTTAAGTAAAAAAGCCAAAGCTTGAACCGTTTTGCCTAAGCCCATGTCATCGGCCAAAATACCACCTAATTGATATTCTTTAAGAAAACACAACCAATCATAACCCTGCTTTTGATAATCACGTAACGTCGCATTTAAGCCATCGGGTAACGCAATCGGGATCACCCCTTTAAACTCTGCCAGTTTAGTGGCTAAATTGCGCACTCGCTCGCCATTAAGTAACCGTACATCGCTGGCCGATAAATCATTCAAAATATGGGCACGGTTACGTGGTATCGCGATAACATCTCCAGAATTTCGATGAAATAGTTCTTGGATAATGCTGATCAGTGGCTTAATGGTTTTGGCTTTGATTTTAATAAATCCGCCATTCGGGCCGGGTAAAATTAATTCATCATCATCGGCTGGCTCACCATTTTGTTGTAACCAACGAGCCACTAAGGCCAATAACGGCACACTTTGACCATCGATATCGGCGCTGAGTGATAATGAAAACCACCCTGACTCATCATCGTCGACTAAGTCGACATCTAACTGCGCATCGGTGATTTGTAAGTCAAAGTCATCATCAAACTGAATGTCCATGCCTAATGCACTTAATGCATCAAAACCATCACTGGTTAACTCAGACCATTCGAAGATTGACTCAGGTAGTAAGCCAACACTGACATAATAGGGTTGCTGTGAACTGGCCAGCACAGGATCAGGTTCAAGGGTAATCAAGCCAATATCAGTTAATGACTGCAGCGCGGTTAACTCTTGATCTACATGCCGATGTACTTGATATTGCACCTGATTTTTTTTAACTAGACTAATACGTTCAGGTTTAGTTGAGGCATTAAAGATTATGTCACCGTAACAATGATCAACCCGAATAACCGGTTGCATAATCTGACTACTGCTAAAAAACTCACGAGTAAAGGTTAAGCGAGTATTCAGAGGTTCAGTAATCTCACAAAAATCAATTTCACTTGGCACTGGCACCGTTTTAGGTGAAAAGTGCTGTAGCATTTTATGGCTAATGGCATCCACTTGAGCAAGAGGAACTGGCGGCATATGTTGCAGCAAACTCAACTTTTTAATCGGTAAATCAGTGTCAATTTTGCCTAAGCGCAGATAGTCTAATTCAACATACAATGGCGGCTCGGTAGCAATAAATTCCCAGTTATCCAACCCAGGCATGCGCATTTGCATTTGGGTGTGTTTTTTATCAAGTTCGCACCAAATAAACTCTGGTGTAATGGATTTAGCCCACGTCAATGGAGTACGATTTTCCTCCCAAAAACACACTTCGGCAGCGAGCATTTTCGTGACAGCTAAAAATGAAATTTCGCCTTCGATGTAAATTTTAGAACCATGGTTATTTGACGACAACAACAAACTAATAATTTGTTTATCTTCAGGATCAATCCACCAGGGAATACTATAACGGATATCGGTCAGAGCCAGCTTACCGCCTTTATTATATTGACCTTTTTTATTTAATTTACTGCGTTTAAATTCAACAAAAATACCGTGAGGATCACTGGACAGCACATAGATAATGCGGTCTTTGTCTTCTTGATCGTCATCATCAAACTCAGCAACGGTTTTTTGCTCGTCAAGTTGGCGCAACCATTGGTTAATACGTTGCTCTTCAACCGGTTTTTTATCAACCAGTGCCAGCATCGCCGCGGCAACATGTTTACAGTTGGTTCTGACAGGACAAGTACAATGAGATCGCATCACAATCTTGTGATTAACATTCACAAGGGTAATTTCTTGCCGATACGGTTCTGCAGCAGATCCTTCAACATAAGCTTCAATGTCATGGTTATCACTGCTAGCAGTCACTTCTAGCACTCGGCCTTGGATCAAATAGTTTTGAGCTTTTTGAATTTGCGTGGCCGAAAACAGTTTCGCAATCATCTCTAATGAAAGCTTAATGGGGAGATTAAACAGTTTCGCCGACATCAATATACCTAATAAAACCGCAGCAAAATAAACCGTGGCTGCTGATAAAAAAGTTAACTTGTCATTCTATGGGAGAAAGCGCGCAATATCTAGGGTTTGCTGAACTATTGAACATAAATCTTGCTCAAATTGATTATATTATTGCAATTGCGCAGCTAAGGCTTCGCCAAAGCACAACAAAGGTTGAAAAGTGCTTTTGATACGAGATTAAACAGAAAAAAGTTTACCCTTATCAGATGAGTGTCATCCATAGGGGACTATGGTCATCACTATCATTAATAGAAAAGGCGAGAGTACAAACAAAATTTTTGAGCGAGATAATTGTTGTCTTAACTGCTCCAAAGCGGGATCTTGCAGCAACAACACGTTACCGGAATGAAAAGACTCCATCAGCTGAATTTGAGTGTCCTTGTGCACTGGGTCCATTTTGCTGCTCATTTGATCACAATGTGCATACTCTTCAGGATAGTGATGTTGAATATATTGGCAAATATTTTGGGTAATAACATTCAATTTATATACAAAAAAACTCATTATTATCAATGATAAAATAACCCAAGTAATCACAATCATTATGACGCCTCTGTTTGTACATCGTAATAAGTTCAACAATCTCATTGGATCAATCATGCGAAAAAAGTAGATCTCGTTTGAAGGTGGCTATAAAAATTCATGCCACCTAAAAACGTTCAACGGACCATTGTATGGCCATAATGCCGATCGCAACCGATCCAAGCTGCATGCCCCAGTTTCTATACCAGAGTGAGTGGCGAACAAATATTAACAAGGGCAGCACCACAGCCAAAATGGCCAACTGACCTATTTCTACACCGACATTAAAGGCTAAAATCGCTAATAGTTTTTGATTTTCAGGCAGCCCAAGTTCTCCTAATACTCCAGCAAACCCCATGCCGTGCAATAAGCCAAAAACAAACGTTATCCACCCTAAGCGCAATACTATTGGCCAAACATTATTTAGTGCCGCAAATAGCACTGATAATGCAATGCCAAGTTCAACCCAATGGCTACTAAAATTCAATATACCCAGTGCAGTCGCCGTCAATGTGACCGAATGGGCTAAGGTAAAGGCAGTGATAATCCATGCGGTGTCTTTAAATATTTGCTTTGGATTATCAATAGAATGCCATTCTCGCTGTTCACGGACCAATACGCAAGTTAACAATAACGCCAGTAAAAATAAAACATGATCCGTGCCTTTCCAGATATGAATAACGCCTTGATAAACATATTCAGCAAAGGTATCACTGGCCTGACTTTCGCCTAAGTTAATCAATATTATTGGATTAACCTTGCTGATCACTCGAGCGTATTGATGATCGGGCGCCCCAATGGTGGTGATAACGTTATGATCGGTATCTATGTTAAAAAAAGCTAGATAATTAATGGTTAACACACCAAGGCTATCGCACTCAGCCTGAAATGATCCCAGCAGATAGTCTTCGCTAGCGTGCTGAACAATTTGTTGCATTGGATCAAAGCTAAGCGGGCAATCTTGTTGTCGACTGATAGCTAAAGATGATTGTAAATAATCAATTATCGCCACCTGATGAGCTTGTAGCTCTGCCAAAGTGAGTTCACCATCTTGATTATCATCAAGAGGGACAACTTGGTTAATGTCAAACAAACGTACTTGCCAAGCACCCTTAATTTGCCCTTGCTTATCCAAGTCGACAGACAAATAACTGGTGCTCATTTGATGGGCTAAACAGCCATAACTGAGCAGCAACAATAACAATAATAAACAGCCTTTAAACACCAAAAAAAATCGGGTGAATACCTTCACTACTTTATCCTTAACTTACTACATTGTTGACAGAGAGATTGCGACTGACTGGTAGTCACTTTTTAGCATTTTTAGTGCGACTCAACAATGCCTTAGCCTGCTCTAAACGTATTATCTTATTGACTTGACGTGCTACCTGCCAGTTTATTTTGGCCAAGTAAAGTAATTTTTTGGGCTGTACATCAACCTTTAGATACTATGTTGTCTGCTCAAATGCCAGGTGTTTTGTGCTATCACTAGGCACAGCAACTAGCACATTGGAGCCACTTAGACAAAGTGAGCGACTCATACGCCACTGAGTGTCGAACAGCGGGTGTTCTCGATGAATATGATAAAAAAACACCATTACATTGAAGTATGGTGTTTATCTCTATCGTACTGCAGGTAAAACCAATGAATAGCTAACCTCAACTCGCTATAAGTGATGGGGTAAATCGACAACAATAAATTGATCCAAATCTGCAATATCAAACTTGCTATTTGTTTTGCTAACAAGGCGTATTCAGGTAGTGAGTCGCTGCGTCAATAGCGGGTCTACTGTCAGTCAAGCAAGTCAATGCAACACAGTCAGCAGGACCGTTAGCAGGACAAAGGATTACTTGATAACCACTTATTATCCCAAGATGAGGTTAGCTATCCCTGTAGCAAATACTCTTCGGCTTTTTCGATACTGCGTGGTTTACCCACCAGCATTAAAATATCGTTACGCCTTATTATCCAATCCGGTGGTGGAGGATCGATCTCCTCCCCTTTACGCCGCACAGCACGAAGTTCAACATCCAAGGCTTGCCATGGAATATCGGCAACGGTTTTACCGACCGCACTGGCTCCAGATGCCAGCGACACGGCATGGAGTAAATCCAAGGTGAAATCGGTTTCTGTGCCCGAAAAGAAACCGTGTAAATATTGATAATGGTTACGACGCTCAGATTCTAAGCGTTTAATTATTCGCGGTAATGGTACGCCACATTTGTACAGCACCTGTGAAACCAGCATCAAACTTCCTTCAAGTGACTCTGGGATAACTTGGGTTGCACCAGCTTCTTTAAGCTCATGTAAGTTTGCATCATCGCGAGTGCGCACCAATATTTTTACATCGGGAGCAAGCTTACGCGCCACCGCTAAACACTCTTCAGACTGCCTTGGCTCACAAAATGTCACCACCACTAAACTGGCTTGGCGTATGCCTATTTTTTTCAATAGTGCCATTTTGCAGGCATCACCAAAATGAATATTTTCACCTGCCGCTCTGGCTTCAGAGACCCGGGTGGGATCTAAATCAAGCACCATGTAAGGCACCGCTTCAGTTTTCAAAAAGCGGGCAATCGTTTGTCCTACGCGGCCATAACCTAAAATCAGTACCACATCACTTTCATCAGAATGAGGCAATACAATCTCTATCGGATCTTGTTTAGATGGCTGCTTATTACCGCTGACCTTTTTGGCAATATCAACGCTATGGCGGATCAGCCAAGGCGCCATCGACATAGAGATCACCGCCACGGCCACTAACACAGTGCTCACTTCAGTGTCGAGCAATTGATAATTTACCGCCAATGCCAGTAACACAAAACTAAACTCACCGACTTGACCTAAACTAATAGCGGTACTAAGGGCAATTTTAACATTTTCACCCACTAGCCTTAGTAATCCATAGATAATCAATATTTTGGTCAACACCACACCGACCAAAATCAATATGACTTGCCACCAATATTGCATCACCAGATTGAAATCCAGCAGCATGCCGATAGAGATAAAAAATAAACCCATTAATAAATCACGAAATGGCCTAATGTCGGCTTCTAACTGGCGTCGATATTGGCTTTCGCCAAGTAACATACCTGCAATAAACGCCCCTAATGCCATCGATAATCCAAGCCATTGCGTAAAAGCACCTGTCACCAAGGCCACAACTAAGGTTGATAACACAAATAACTCATTTGAACGTGAGCGTGCCACTTCGTCAAAAATTCGTGGCAATATCCATTTACCGAATGACATCAAGCCTAAAAAGGCCAAAATACCGGTGAGCAATCCCCATGCGATACTATTGAAGCTCATTTTGGTACCGCCATTGGCTAATAACGGCATTAAAATCAATAGAGGCACCACAGCTAAGTCTTGAAATAACAACACGCTGACCGACAGCTCGCCGTGCCTGCGCCTTAACCAGTTTTGTTCATTAAGCAACTTCAACACAATGGCCGTTGACGACAAGGCAATGGCAGAGCCAATGACTACCGCTGCCACTAAGTTTTGCCCAACTAACATGGCAATACCGCCCGCAACAAAAGCCGTTACCAGCATTTGGGTACTACCCAAACCAAAAACCGTTCGGCGCATCGCCCACAACCTAGGGACAGAAAACTCCAGTCCAAGAGTGAACATGAGTAGCACCACGCCTAACTCTGCTACGGACTGCATTTGTAACTGAGTAAACCAATGAAAACCACTGGGACCACTGACCACTCCCGTTAGCAAATAAGCTAAAATGGCGGGTAAACCCAGTCGACGTAACAATGCAATCGCCACAATCGCAATCACAAGCATCGACAAAATATGGATAAAAATGCTGTGTTCCATTCTGGCTTTGGCTCCTCGTCAAAAAACTGTCGAAAGGGGGTTGAACATTTTGTTAGCCCTACAATAAAACAACAACCAACTAATAACTATAGAAAAATTTTCATAGGCACGATTATTGCTAACAATACAGTAATTAGTTGTAACGTACTGGAAGAAATACAATGGATTTTTCAATAGCAACAGAATTATATCCTGATGATTACTGGTACCGTTCAGACGCTTACTTGAATATAGAGCCTGAGTTAGACCTTGTTCAAGTGATTCAACAACTACATGGAAGTTTAGATCCTCGGACAGTTTTTGCCTGTTTTGGCAAGATCCTAGGACAATATTTGCCGGTTAAAGGACTGCAGTTGATCCTAGATAAACAAAAATTTGTTTGGGGACGTCACTACGGTATTGAATTGAAACGTACTATCAACGATAACCAAGATACCTTTACTATAGCGTATCAATTGTCTGCGCCACTGAGTTCGTCGCAAAAGAAAACCTTGGGACAACTAGAGAGTATATTAATTCAACCGTTGAATAATGCGTTGAAGTATCAAAACATGTCTAATCAAGCCATGTTTGACGCACTAACAGACCTAGGTAATCGTTATTATTATCGCCAAGCTATCGACATCGCATTAGCACGAGCTAATCGCCAACAAGGTAAAGTGTCATTAATTGTATTAGATTTAGATAAATTTAAACAACTTAACGATGCATATGGCCATAAAGTGGGTGACTACGTATTAGTGGGTTTTGCTGCGTTAATTAATCAAGCCATTCGTAATACTGACCAAGCCTTTAGAATTGGCGGTGACGAATTTGTGATTATTACCCAAGGGGATGTTAATGCGGCGGCAATAGTATGCCAACGTATTATTGATATGATGCCGAAACATTCTGAGCTCACCGAATATAACATTCAGTGCAGTTTAGGCATTGCGGAGTCGTTACCGCAGCAACATGCGGAAAATATATATGAGCGCGCCGATAAAGCCATGTATTGCGCAAAAGGCGCTGGTAGAAACTGCTTCCGAATTAGCGCTAATTAGCGCTACCTTATTTCCACGCCATACTGACAACTAATTGCCTAAAAAAAAGCCCTTCTTTAGGGGCTTCTTGGTTGATCTCTTTATCTTAATGACATCCCTCGAAGCTGAATACGCCTTAAAAACTCCGTCATCACCCGATCGTAAACTAAATCACCTAAAAACAAATCCTCTACCCCATGATCAATACTGGGATTGTCGTTCACTTCAATCACATAAGCTTTACCGTCAATTTCTTTTAAATCGACGCCATACAATCCCGCACCAATTAAATTAGACGCTTTGACTGCTGCATCGACAATATTTTGCGGTACCATTTTTAAATCGATACAGTCAAAGTCACCACTGCTGACACGGCCACTCTGATGATGTTGATATATCTGCCAATGACCGCGGCTCATAAAATAACGACACGCGTAAATAGGTTGACGATTTAACACGCCGATGCGCCAATCATAATCGGTTGGCATAAACGCTTGCGCCAAAATAAGCGCGCTGTGCTCAAAGATTATGGCAGCTTGTTCAAGCAAGGTTTCACGGTCGTTAACTTTGACCACCCCGAGCGAAAACGCACCATCGGGTACTTTAAGCACAATAGGCAATCCTATGGTGTTAATGACATTTTCTGCCCAGTTTTTATCTGATGCTTTAAAGATTAAACTTTTGGGTACAGGCACTTTATGTTTGTTTAATAGCTCAGTTAAAAACACCTTATTAGTACACTTCATAATGGATTCAGGGTCGTCCATTACCACTAGCCCGAGCTGCTCTGCCGCCTTAGCAAACCGGTATGTAAAATTACTGATATTAGTGGTTGAGCGGATAAATAAGCCATCAAACTCGCTTAGCCGAGCGAGATCATGAGAACCAATTTGGACTAAATCCATACCAATACGATTAGCCGACTTAGTAAATAGTTTCAGTGCCGCTTTATCTGATGGCGGCATTTTCTCATGTTCATCCACCAACATGGCAATTTCGTAACGATAGCGTTTTGACGGTTTCGGTAAACGCCACACTTTTTGTGAAAACACTTCGAGGTACTTAGCAAATAAATCTTGTTCGGGCTCGGTTAAATCTTGAAATGCAGCAGGCTCAATTGCATCCACTTGCCATTTACCCGCCATTTTTAATAAACGTACTTGTAATACGGGAACGGTAAAACGTTCAAAAATTTTACGGGCAAGCTTATCAAGTGATGGATTATCGCAATAGCCAAAATACAGCTTCATGGTGATTTCGTTCAGCGTATCTGACAGTTTATCTAAACCGACTTGCGGTAAACTAAAAAAACGGTCCTGAGATAAATCATTAATGGTCATTACCCTAGGGATCACTCTGTGACCGCGAGCTTCAGCCATTAGCGAGCAGTAATAGCCCGTGCTTAAATAATCATAACTGCGGCACAAGTTAATCACTTGCATGGCACTCTTATCTGAAAATGCCCCCATTTCTAAATAATCATGAACCGTGACCATATTGTCACTGGGTAAATAGGGACGCCAATCATTAACATCGTCGGTGACAATTAAAAACTGAGCCATAAATATCTATTGCCTCTTGTGCGGTTTAGCGCGAAAATTAACCCACTATCATGTTTGCCAACTCGAGCCGACTCATGCTGCTTCGTCAAGCTGTCCCCAGCGATTTACCCCAACTTAACCATATCGAACACAATGCTTTTAGCGGCGATAAAATCAGTTCTCGGCAGATGAAACGCTTTGTTAATTCGCCACTAGACAGCTTATTAGTGGCCGACATAGACGGCACACTTGCAGGCTATGCACTAGTGTTGTTTCATCGTGGCACGCGACTAGCTCGACTTTATTCTATTGCCGTTACTGCCGAGTTTAGAGGCCGCAACATTGCCTTTGAGCTGGTCACACAATGTGAACACACTGTCATCGAGCGAGGCTTCATTACATTACGCCTAGAAGTGCGAAACGACAATATAGCGGCCAAAAATCTTTATCTGAAAATGGGCTATAAGGTGCTAAAAACCTTAGTGCATTATTATGACGACTTAGCTGATGGTGTGCGCATGCACAAACGCTTAGACCCACCAGGGCCAAGCAAAGTTATCAAAATTCCTTTGTACGTACAAACCACGCCATTTACTTGTGGCGCGGCTTGTTTAATGATGGCCATGAGTGCCGTAAAGCCACAATATCTCCCTAGTCGAGTTGATGAGCTGAGCATCTGGCGCGAAGCCACGACTATTTTCATGACCAGCGGTCATGGCGGTTGCAGTGTTCATGGTTTAGCCTTGGCGGCCATTAAACGCGGATTACAGATTGAGATGTACAGCCAATCAACGTCGGTACCGTTTATTGATAGTGTTCGTGACAGTAATAAAAAAGCCGTTATCACCATTGTGCATGACGACTTTTGTCAGCAATTGTCAGAGCAAGACATTGAAATACATGACGCATCGCCGACACTGGCACAACTTCGCCACTGGATAGACAGCGGCTATGGGGTGTTATTAATGATAAGTACTTATCGATTCAATGGTGAAAAAGGCCCTCACTGGGTGGTATTGAGCGGCTATAACGAGCAGTTTATGTTTATCCATGACCCGTTTGTTGAAGCGCAAAAAGACGCCATTAATGCGGCTTATGTACCGATTAGTCAATCTGAGCTGGCGCAGGTGATGCAGTATGGCAAACAGAAACAAGTGTCGTGTTTAGTGGTGAAGTCCGCATCCTAGCGCTGTGATTTATAGCCTGCGGCCACTAACGGCATGGCACTTCGCCCACACCAGACCAAGAGGAAACTAACGCCAGTTCCCTCTTTACTCTTGATAAAAAAATTAGCCACGATAAGTCGCCCGGCTACATTTTTCAAAGCCATATTCACAATCATAGCGAAAAGGTCGCCATAGGGATTAATCCAGCATTTGACTGCAAATTTAGACGGCTTTGGCTTATCTTATTATAAAGCCTGAAAGTCTTAGAGCATACGGGGGCATGAAATGTTGTAAAATGAGCGGTAAATACCATTTATCGAGATTATCCAAACCAACTAATCGTGAATGTATTGATAATATTTAAGATGGCTTTGACTTGCCACAACAGATAAAATGCAAATACATTAAAAAATAATACAATTAAATCAATAACATATTTAGTTAATGACGATGTTAACAATAACTTAAGTGGTCGACTTTATCGGGCTTAGTTCAATAATCTGATAAACTAAGCCGTGGCGTATAGCCAAAAGAAGCTTCAATAGAATTTACCCCTCATTGGATCCGCTAGACTCAAAGATGTATGATAGCAATATATGATGAAAAGGAATTTCAATGAAAAACCGACCCACTACACGATATCTATTGATCCAAATCTGTTCTGTAGCCCAGATCCAGCATCAAAAAACGCCAGTTTCCCATTGCATAAGCCATAAAGCAGACCCATTAATTTAGACTAGGCGTCGGTCAAGTCCAACAAGCGATTTGTGCCTTGCAAACAGCACAAATACTACAACGTTATACCTAAGGATAATTTGTGAATAATAATCAATTTTCTGACAGTTGTTACCTTTGTCATTCGGATTCAAATTACATGAAAACGGACCATGAAAACAAACGGCATTATTTATGCTCAAATGAAAACTGTGGTGAGTATGAAATCTCGTTAAGTGCGATGGAGAACTTAATTGATAATAATGATTTTAAATCTCAATTATTACCATTAGCTAAAAGGTGTAAAGGTACAGACCGTTTATTAGAAATCACCGTACGTGGTTCAGCTATAGAAGCAAAAACCAAATCGAGAGCTGAGGATGTCATTTAGGGGGGAGTTATTATTCAGGATAAGTGGGGGCTGAGCAGTGGGGGCAGTGTAAACTGTATTTTTCGCCCTTAATCTGACAGCAAAAAAACCTCATTTTCGCCATATTGACAGAAAATAACGACATTTCCCCTGCTGTTACTGACCGCGTTAGTAACGACCAGATTGGCATGCTTTGGCTAATGCAAATCGTCATTTAAAGCGCTTTAGAGCTAACACCTTGGAGTCCAAAGACAAGAGATAAAATGCTCTAAATTTATTGTCCTATAGCATCATTAACTGACGCTTTGGACTGTTCAAATAATAGATTTAATGACTCAAAAAAGGAGGCTTTCGCCTCCTCTTTTTATCAAATAATATTGCGACTATTTACCGTCTTGAGCGCGACGTTTTTTAAAGTCTGACTCTTCGAGCCATTTTGGCCAGTCATTGTTATTGGCTAGCTGTGCAATAATATCACTTATTAAGGCTAAGTCTTGCTCAACCCCACCCAGATCCCAATTGGCATCATAGTCGTCAGCAGCTTGATGGTATTTATGGGCAATATAATCTGGATCGGTATCGCCTAAACTCATAAACATCAACCCAGGCACACCCTGCTGAGCTAAGGCGAAGTGATCTGAACGAAACATCAAGCCATTTTGCGGCCGAGGATCGGCTTTAACCGTGCGACCTTGTGCTTTGGCAGCATTATCTAAATAGGTTTCTAACTGCGATACGCCTTGGCCATAGCGCAAAATATAATCCACACCTTTACCGACATTCATGCCATCAATGTTTAAAAACGCCACTAATTGCTTAGTTGGCACCGGCGGATTGGCAGCAAAGTATTGCGCGCCAATAAGACCGGTTTCTTCGGCGGTAAACGCAGCAAATAAAATAGACCGTTTTGGCGCTTTGCTTTGCTCTTTAAAATGACGAGCAAGTTGTAACACGCCTGCTACACCAGAGGCATTGTCGACCGCACCGTTATAAATGCGAGTCTGGCCATCTTGAACTGTTTTACCCAAGTGATCCCAATGCGCATGCATCACCAACCATTCATCGGCTTGGCTGGTGCCAGGTAATAGCCCTGCTACGTTATAGGATGTGGCTAATTCGATAGTATTTTTTACCGCTAAATTAGCGTTAAGCTTGAGCGGAATAGACTTAAATCCAGCTTTGGCTGCAGTCAGTTTTAGCTTATCAAAATCAAGCCCCGCGGCGTTAAACACTTTTTGGGCTACATTATGTTGAACCCAACCCATCACGCCAATATGTGATTGATTTTTATTATTATCGACTAATGTGAACTTGGTATTGGTATTGCTGTTTTCGACCACATTCCAACCGTAAGCGGCGGGTGCAGTTTCGTGGACAATAAATACCGCTTTAGCCCCCTGCCTTGCCGCTTCTTCGTATTTGTAAGTCCAACGACCATAATAGGTCATGGCATTACCTTTAAAAATGTCAGGATCTTGCGTAGCAAAACCAGGATCATTCACTAGCACAATGACGGTTTTGCCTTTTACATCAATGTTAGCGTAATCATTCCACTGATATTCAGGGGCATTAATGCCGTAACCAACAAACACCACGTCGCTATTATCTAACACAACTTGAGGCAAAACTTGCTCAGTGCGCGCGGTGAAATCAGTGCCATTATTAAAAACCAACTCACCAATGTTAAGCTGCATGGTTTGGTCAGCAGTAATTTTTGCCATCGGCACAGCTTGACGGTAACTATCACCAAAGCCCGGCTTAAGCCCCATGGCCTTGTATGCATGTTCTACATACTCCACCGTCAGCTTCTCACCATGTGACAAGGGCCCACGACCTTCAAATTTATCGCTGGCGAGGGTTTGCACATCTTGACGATAGGTTTTTTGATCAAATTGAAATGGCGCAGCATTCACGCTTGGCAACAAAAAAACACCAAACACGGCCAATAAACGAAAAGTATTCACGGACAACGTCCCCTGTTGAGTATTGAGAAAAATCATTGTAGCAGCAAAAAAGCACGCTGCGCTGATGGAAAAATGAAACAACGTCAAACAGTTGGTAACAAGAGATGACAGGCGGTAACAAGCGATGGCTGGCGATAAGAGCGACTAAGCGCCTAGAAGCTAGGGCGGACTGCGTCCTGCTAGAACGCTGCACTGCTATAAAAGCTTAACGGCAAATAGGTGATGGTAGGCGGCAGGCGAACGCTGCGCTCATGGAAACGGCGGCTAAGAACCTAGAAGCTAGAGCGGACTGCGTCCTGCTAGAGCGCTGCGCTGCTATAAAAGCTTAACGGCAAACTGATGGCTCGAGGGATGGTAGGCGGTGGCAAGCCATGGAAAGAGATGGCAAGCGATAACGAGCAATGGCTAAGAACCTAGTAGTTAGGGTGGACTGCGTCCTACAGTAAAATTGACTATGACAAACAGTCTTTACCGCCTTTACCTCGGGCTATCGCTTTTATAGTTTCTAGCAGCGAAGCGCTCTAGCGCCTAGCCGTTGTTATAGCCTTTACCTCTTGTTATCGCTTTTCATCGCCGTTATCTGGTTTTATCGCTCTTTATCGTTTTTTAGCGCTTTTTATCAAAAAACTAATACCTTGTTCACCGGTTTGCGCTACATAACGTTTATCTATCCATAAGCCGATGGCGGCGACTAACACTTCATCATAAAAAATCAGTGGGATTTGTTGGCGTCGCCAAGGTGGAATATTGCATTCTTGCCATAGCTTTTTTAACTCACGCGGTTTTTGACGTTGTGACGAGGCAAATTGCGGCTGGCACTTAATAGAGCCGACGCCGCCGTAGCGAAGGGTCACTTTGCTATTCGTTGGCGGCAAAACTAATAAAGGCTTATCAACCCTTGTTTGTTGGGTTAAATGATATTGATGCTGGCAGACATCCATCAGCATATCGGCCACATCGCCATTTAATAGGCTATTAAAATCAGCGCTGAGTTGGGTGGACGCTAATGGTTCAAGCTCACTATTGTTAAGCGCGTATGCCACGCCTGCAAACCGTTTAACTTGATAGTCGCCCCATTGGATCGACATATTGGCATCATCTTTTGCCGCTAGCAGTTGTGACAGTATCTGCTGTAATTGCGCTTGCGAAGGTAAACTGACGCCACAATGGATGAGATAACCGCGAAACAGTAATGCTTGCCATGCGCCACTTAATTGACCAAACCCAGTGAGCTTAAACCCAGTTGATTCGGTCATTAGTGCATTTGTATCGCTTGGCACTATTAGCCAGTCGGGTAAGCGATGACTCACTTCATCATCTATAACACCTTGCTGCTCAGCACATAATGCCGCACTTCTGGCTGCAGTAGCTGCAATACTGGGCCAGCGCTGCTTTAAGCGTGGAATAATATCGAGTCGTAAAAAGTTACGATCATAGCTGTCGTCTTGATTACTTTCATCTTCGATATGGATTAAACGGTATTGAAGTGCAAATTGCTCTATTTGATCACGGCTGATCTCTAATAACGGTCTGACTAACCAAGCTTGTTGGTATGCTTGTATCGCGCCCATTGCCGCCAACCCTTTTGGCCCTTGGCCGCGTTTTAACGCCAATAATAGGGTTTCGAGTTGATCGTCTTGGTGATGGGCGGTCAGTAAAATATCACCCGGATTGAGGTAGCGGTCAAAAGCGTGGTAACGGGCCTCGCGTGCTTGTGCTTCTAAGCTTTGTCTTGGGCCTTTATCAACCTTGACTCGCTCAATTTGCAGCGGTAATTGGTAATGCCCTGCTCGCGTTATACAGTGTTGTACCCAAGTGTCTGCATTGGCGCTGAGTCCATGATGCACATGAATAAGTAAGCAGGCTATGTGCGGGTATTTTTGCGCAAACGCACTGAGTCCATACGCTAATACTTCAGAATCAACCCCACCACTGTAAGCCAACACGACCTTAGGCGTATGTTCATGTTGCGATGCTGTCACGTGAACAAGCGGCATTAACGCTTGTTCAAGTAAATGGAGCAATTGTTCTACCGTCATTGGTTCTGAGGCCGAGGATTTTACGGTCATGGTATGCGCCTAGTTAAATACGATTTTAACATTAGTCGAGCCGAGCATACTTTCAAGCGCTAATATCAACTCGTCACTGGGATTGACTCGCCATTCATCACCTAAGGTAATTTTACCGCTGGCTTGGGGTTGCGCATAATCAATAGTCACAGGCACCACGCCATTTCGCCAAGGGGTTAAGGTTTGCTCAAAGGTTTCTAGCCATTCAGATGTCACTTGCGATGCGTCAACCTTGATTTCAACAGCTTTAGCAAAATGACTGCGTGCTTCGCCGATTTCGATAATGTTACGGGCATTCATGCGATTGCCACCAGAGAAGTCATCGAAACTGACATCGCCTTCACAAATTAAAATACGATCTTTTTCAATCAGCTGGCCAAATTTTTCAAACGGCTCGGTAAATAACATCACTTCTAAGCGGGCACTTTTATCATCTAAGGTGACCAGACCCATTTTAGACCCCCGCTTAGTGAGCAACACCCGCGTAGCGACCACTAACCCTGCCACTTTAACGGTTTTACCGCGCTCTGTTGGGTGAATATCTTTTAAGCGGCCGCTGGTGTATTGCTTAAGCTCTTTTAAATATTGATTTATCGGGTGACCCGTTAGGTACAAGCCTAATGTTTCGCGCTCACCATCAAGCCAAATTTTATCAGGCCAAGGCGTGCACTCAACAAAGTTTTGTTTGCTGTCTTCAGGTTCGCTATTCAATAAACCGAACATGTCATTCTGGCCAATGGCTTCGGCTTTGGCATGTTGCGCCGCGGCGCTGATGGCTTGTGGCAAGGTCGCCATCATTGATGCGCGATGTGGGCCAAGGTGGTCTAATGCCCCCGCAAAGATCAGTTTTTCAATCACTCGCTTATTGAGTTTTTTCAAATCAATTCGAGCACAAAAATCAAAAAGATCGATGAACGGTCCACTTTTACGGGCTTCTAAAATAGAGTCTACTGGGCCTTCACCAACCCCTTTAATCGCGCCAATACCGTAAACAATATTCAGATCATCATCAACGGTAAACTTAAATAAGCCTTTGTTCACATCGGGTGGAATTAACGGCAAGCCCATTCGCTCACATTCATCCACTAAGGTGACAATTTTGTCGGTATTGTCCATGTCGGCAGACATTACCGCTGCCATAAATTGAGCGGGATAATGGGTTTTAAGCCACAAGGTTTGATAGGAGACTAACGCATAAGCGGCAGAGTGAGATTTGTTAAAACCGTAGCCAGCAAATTTTTCTACCAAGTCGAAGATTTTCATCGACAGGTCGCCGTCTATGCCGTTATTAATGGCCCCTTCTTTAAATGTGCCACGTTGCTTGGCCATTTCTTCAGGTTTTTTCTTACCCATTGCACGACGCAGCATATCCGCGCCGCCCAAGGTATAACCCGACAATACCTGAGCAATCTGCATCACCTGCTCTTGGTACAAAATAATACCGTAAGTCGGTGCTAGCAGCTCTTTTAAAGACTCATGCTGATAATCGGCATCTGGGTATGAGACTTCCTCACGTCCATGCTTACGTTCGATAAAGTTATCTACCATGCCTGACTGAAGAGGCCCTGGGCGGAACAAAGCCACCAGTGCAATCATATCCTCAAAACAGTCGGGTTTCAGACGCTTAATCAAGTCTTTCATGCCGCGAGATTCCAGCTGGAACACGGCCGTTGTTTCGTAACGCTGTAACAGTTTAAAACAGGCAGGATCATCCAATGGGATCGCGTCGATACGGATATTATCGAGGCCTTTTTGCTTTTGCACTCGGTTAACCATTTTGAGTGCCCAGTCGATAATCGTTAGGGTACGCAGCCCCAAGAAATCGAACTTAACCAGACCGGCCGTTTCTACATCGTTTTTATCAAATTGAGTCACCGGGTTTAAGCCTTCGGCATCGCAATATAATGGTGCGAAATCAGTAATTCGAGTGGGGGCAATAACCACCCCGCCCGCATGCTTACCGGCGTTACGAGTCACCCCTTCTAAGCGACGACACATGTCGATAAGCTCTTTTACATCTTCATCACCATCATAGGCTTCAGGAAGCGATGGCTCGACTTCAAAGGCTTTAGCCAGTGTCATTCCAGGTTCTGCAGGGATCATTTTGGTTAGACGTTCAACAAAACCGTATGGATGACCTAACACGCGGCCAACATCTCGAACAACCGCTTTGGCCGCCATAGTACCAAACGTAATAATCTGCGATACCGCTTCTCGACCGTATAACTCGGCAACGTGGTCAATGACTTCGTCACGACGATCCATACAAAAGTCGACGTCAAAATCGGGCATCGAGACTCGTTCAGGGTTCAAGAAACGCTCGAACAGTAAGTCGTATTCCAGTGGATCTAAGTCAGTAATCTTTAGTGCATAAGCCACTAACGATCCGGCTCCAGAACCACGACCAGGTCCAACCGGAATGTCATTGTCTTTGCCCCATTGAATAAACTCCATCACAATAAGGAAGTAACCAGGAAAACCCATTTGGTTAATCACTTTCAGCTCAATTTCGAGACGTTCATCATACCCGCCACGGTTTTCGGCGCGAACGAGTGGATCAGCAAATAAAAATTCGAGACGCTCTTCTAGGCCTTTTTGTGACACATTAACCAAAAAATCTTCGATGGATAAGTCACCCGTAGGGAAATTGGGCAGAAAATATTCGTTTAATAGAATGGTGACATTGCAGCGTTTGGCAATTTCAACGCTATTTTGGATCGCCGACGGAATATCGGCAAACAGCGCGATCATCTCATCTTCGGTTCGCAGGTATTGTTGATCGCTATAGGTTTTGGGACGGCGTGGATCGACTAAGGTAAAACCATCATGAATAGCCACCCGAATTTCATGGGCCTCAAAATCGTCTTGCTTTAAAAAAACCACTTGGTTGGTGGCGACAACAGGTAAGCCTTTTGATGATGCTAACCCAACCGCCATGTGTAAATAGCGTTCTTCATCTGCACGGCCTGTGCGGATAAGCTCGATATAATAACGGTCTTCAAAATGCTGCTGATAAAATTCAATTAATGAGTCAACTTGGTTTTGATTGCCTTTTAATAATGCCTTACCCACGTCGCCATCTCTGGCACCCGAGATAATAATCAAGCCAGTGTTAAATTTAATCAGCCAGTCTTGGTCTATCACCACTCGATTTTGGACATGACCGCGAAGATAGGCCTCACTGATCAATTGCGTCAGATTTTGGTAGCCTTCATTGTTCATCGCGATAATGGTTAAGGCACAAAATTCTTTTTCAAAACCTGGGGTTTGCACCCAAAAGTCGGCACCAATAATAGGTTTAACACCAGCGCCATGACAAGCACTGTAGAACTTTACCAAACCACAAAAGTTGTTTTGATCGGTTAACGCTATCGCTGCCATACCCTGATTTTCAGCAGCAGCAATAATCGGTTTCACTTTGGCAACGCCATCTGACATTGAATAATCACTGTGGACGCGCAAATGAACAAAACGAGGATCGGACATAGATTAATTTTCTTCGAAAAAGATGAATGTAATAACACGAAAAAGCGGGATTTAGACTACCAAACTAAGCGACTTTCTCCAACGATTTAGTCGGTTAATCTGGGTATTATCAAAATGTATCCTGAAGCAAAATGCGCTGGGCGACAGGTTTAAAACTCTTACGATGTTCCGCTAACACGCCATACAAGGCTAATGCTTCAAAGTGCGCTTTGGTCGGATAACCTTTATGCTTAGCAAAACCATACTGTGGGTGCTGACTGTCTAAGGTGTCCATCTCTGCATCACGAGTGACTTTGGCAATAATGGATGCTGCACTGATGGCGGCCACTAATCCGTCACCTTTTATGATTGCATGACTGGCTATACCAAAATCGGGCACACGATTACCATCGACTAATACTCGTTCTGGTTGAAGGCTTAAGCCAGCAACGGCGCGCTGCATTGCCAGCATGGTGGCATGTAAAATATTTAACTGATCAATTTCAACAGGGCTTGCACGGCCGACACTGACACATAATGCGTTTTCCATAATCACTTGATATAAAGCATTACGGCGTTTCTCACTCAGTTTTTTTGAATCATTGAGTCCAACAATGGGGTTACTCGGATCTAAGATCACAGCAGCCGTTACCACATCGCCAACCAATGGACCACGTCCAACTTCGTCAACACCGGCAACCAGCCCTTGTGAAATGATGGCCACTTGTTCAGGGGTAATATTTTTTATCACAACCGGTAATGTCAACATATTAACTTATCCTAGTCAGGTTACTGCGTTTGCAATAATGCCACCACGGCATCGGCAGCTCGCTCGCTGGCGTTACACTTAAGTAATTGATGCATCTGTTCGAACTTTGTATTAAGTGGCGTAAAATCTTGGTTGAGTTGCTTGATCACCTCATCTGCAATCAACTGCGGCTGGCAATTAGCTTGCATACATTCTGGTACTATCGTTTCGTTTGCCAATAAGTTGGGCAGCGAATAGTTGGTGATACTCATCATACGGATGCCAATCGCGTAGGTAATGGGGCTTACACGATAAGCCACCACCATTGGGCGTTTAACCAGCATAGCCTCTAGAGTCGCAGTGCCAGAGGCCAATAAAATACAATCAGCGGCAGCCATCACCTCACGAGATTGACCTTCAATAATGGTGACTTCTAAATCGGGAGCAAACTGCGCAAGCGCAGCAATAAATTGTTGCCGGCGAGCATCATTAACTACTGGAGTGACAAATTTGATGTCTGGATAGGCTTGTTTAACGAGCTGAGCGGCTTTGACAAACGGTTCAGCTAATTGCTTTAGCTCACCGCCTCTGGATCCTGGCAATACCGCCAAGTATTCAGCATTGGGATCCAATCCTAATAGCTGCCGTGCGGCCAGCTTATCACTGTGCATCGGAATATCGTCCGCAAGTGTATGGCCAACAAAGGTACAAGGCACTTGATGCTTGTCATAAAAGGCCTTTTCAAACGGCAATAACGACAACACCATATGAGTGGCTTTGGCAATTTTAAATATCCGTTTTGGACGCCAAGCCCACACTGACGGGCTGACATAATGCACGGTTTTAATCCCTTTGGCTTTTAATTTAAGCTCTAGGCCAATATTAAAATCGGGCGCATCAATACCAATAAAACAGTCTGGCGCTAATTCCGTAATGTGTTTCACGAGACTTGAGCGAATATGAAGCAGTCGAGGTAAATGTGATAACACTTCGACTAAGCCCATGATCGACAGTTCTTCCATTGGGAATAGACTTTCAAACCCAAGAGCTTGCATACGAGGGCCACCAATGCCAATAAAACGCGCATCAGGATAGCGTTGCTTGAGTGAATGAACTAAACCGGCACCTAAAATATCGCCGGAGAGTTCTCCGGCGACAATGGCAAATACTTTTGGGGAAGAGTTGGTCATCGTTTCCGTCTATCGAATGATGCCGCGAGCGGAGTGATTTACAAAATCCACGAACGCTTTTACATTTACGTCCTTTTCAGCAGACTCAGCCAATTCGGCATTGGCTTCTTCAATGGTTAAGCTCTTACGAAATACTGCTTTATACGCATTAAAGATTGCCCGCTGGCTTTCTTTGGTAAAACCACGGCGTTTTAGGCCTTCTAAATTTAATCCACGAGGTACAGCAGGGGAACCCGCTGCCATCACAAATGGCGGTACGTCTTGTAAAATAAGTGACGCTCCAGCGGTAAAAGCATGGTCACCGATATGTACAAACTGGTGCACACCGGTCATGCCGCCCAAAATAACCCAATCGCCAACGTGCACATGACCCGCAATTGACGCATTATTAGCCATAATAACGTTATCACCAACAACACAGTCATGGGCAATATGTACATACGCCATTAACAGGTTATTAGACCCTATGCGGGTTTCACCCTTGTCTTGGGTGGTACCACGGTGAATAGTGACCGACTCACGAATAATGTTATTGTCACCGATAATTAAGCGCGTTTGTTCGCCGGCGTACTTTTTGTCTTGACACTCTTCGCCAACCGAAGCGAATTGAAAAATACGATTACCTTTACCGATAACCGTTGGCCCCTTAACCACAACATGCGAATTTATCCATGTGTCGTCGCCGATTTCAACATTCTCACCAATATAGGTCCAAGGACCAATAGTGACATTGTTACCAATTTTGGCTGTTGGGTGAACAAATGCTAATTTATCTATCACTTTTTAATCTCTCTGCGTGCGCACATAATTTCAGCTGAACAAACCAGTTCACCATCAACCAAGGCTTGACCAATAAACACACCAATACCACGACGCTCTTTAATCATTTTAACGTGAAAATGTATTTGATCACCCGGCTCAACAACACGTTTAAAACGCGCTTTATCAATACCGGCAAAATAATACAATACTTCTGGCGACGGCTCAGTGCTCATGGTTTTAAAAGCAAGTAAACCCGTTGCTTGTGCCATGGCTTCTAAAATAAGCACACCTGGCATAACGGGTTGTATAGGGAAATGTCCCTGAAAAAATGGCTCATTAATCGTGACATTCTTAATCGCATGTAATTGCTCACCCACGGTAAAATCCAATACACGATCAATCAACAAAAATGGATATCTATGAGGTAGATATTTAAGGATCTCTTTAATATCCATGGTGTTTAATTGATTTGACACACTACATTCCTTTAATAAGGCAGAATTACAATTATTCTGTGCCCTTAGCACTTTTTTCGAGGGTTTTCACGCGGTTAAATAGTTCATCTAATTGACGAAAGCGCACCGTGTTCCGACGCCACAGTTTGTTTTCCATTGCGACAGTCGCGGACGAATACACACCTTTATCGCGAATAATGCTAGTCACATTGGTTCCTCCGCTAACATGGACACCGTCAGCGATACTAAGATGTCCAGCAACAGCACTACCACCACCAATAATGCAGTATTTACCTATGGTAGAACTCCCTGCAATTATAGACCCACCTGCAATTGCGGTGTTTTGCCCAATGATGACATTATGGGCAATTTGAATTTGATTGTCGATGATCACACCATCGTGTATCTCGGTGTGCGACAGCGCGCCACGATCAACACTGGTGCATGCACCTATTTCGACATAATTACCAATGCGCACGCCACCTGTTTGGGGGATTTTAATCCAATTACCGTGCTCATTTGCATACCCAAATCCATCCGAACCAATAACAGAACCGGAATGAATGATGCAATTGTGGCCAATATGTACATTATGATAAACGGTAACATTCGCCCAAAGGCGTGAATCTGAACCAATAATACTGGCTTCACCTACGACGCAACCTGGACCAATCTGAACATTTTCACCCAAAATAACATTGGCACCAATCACCGCATTTGCACCAATAGCCACACCGTCACCTAAAATGGCTGACGAGTCTATTTGTGCCGAAGGGTGTATACCTAATGCCGCTTTAGGTGTCGTATCAAGTAATTGCGCCACACGGGCAAACCCCACGTAAGGGTCACTGACAATAAGGGCATTACCATGATAACGGCTTGCTTCTTTTTCGCTTAGCAACACCGCGCTAGCTTGAGTTGCCTCAAGCTTTGCACGGTATTTACTATTGGCTAAAAAAGAGAGTTGACCTTGGATTGCATGTTCAAGGGTGGCTACACTAGTAATTTCCAGTGATCCATCACCTTTAACCGTTGCGCCCAATAATTGGCTAAGCTCTTTTAAAGTCACTTTCTGCATACTTATTATTTGCCTTTGCTTAAGGCTTCTACCACTTTGCTGCTAATGTCAGCTTCTGGCTTAACAAAAATAACTGCGCCACGTTGCAGCACCATGTCGTATTTTTCTTTACCAGCAATGGTATTAATGGCTTTTTGAACTAGAACTAATAGCTTGTTTTGCTCTTCACCTTGACGACGACGCATGTCTTCGTCTAATGCTTTGCCTTTTAATTGGAATTCAGATTTTAATGATTCCATTTTACGGACTAAATCAGTCTTTTGTGTGTCGCTCATTAAGGCGCCGTCACGTTGTTGCTTTTCGACCAAAGAACGCATTTCCTCCTGCATTTTTTGGACTTCAGCAACACGATCACCAAACTCAGCTTTTAATGATTTAGAAATTTGTTCGCGCTGTGGCAGCTGTTCAAACACCTCACCCATATCAACCACCGCGAGTTTTTCCGCTTGGGCTAGCATAGGGGTAGCAAATAATGCCAATGTAATTAATGCGCGATTTACCATCTTTTTCAAAGTAGACTCCTTGTTAAAATTGTCGTTATCAGCAAAACATGCCGAGTGTATTTGTTTTAGAACGTTTTGCCAATATTGAATGAGAAAATCTCTGTCTCATCATCTTCATACTCTTTGAGTGGCCAAGCTAAACTGAATACCATAGGACCCATTGGCGATAACCACTGTACGCTCATACCCCACGAGGCACGTATGCGCTCAGGATCACTATAATCTTCTAACTTAATAAACTGATCTGCTGGCAGAGTGCGATACGAATCATAATCGAACTCGGTATCCCATACGTTACCGGCATCGACGAAGAAACTGGTCCGCACTGAGTTAGTGTACGCTTCATCGAGGAATGGCGTCGGCACGATCATTTCAAAGCTGGCTGTCGCAATCGCATTACCACCAATTGAACGACCAGAACTCACCTGAACCTTAGTTGGGTCACCAGGCGAAGCTATACTACAACCATCACCAGCAATGTCCGGAGAACATGGCTCACTACCACGGTATGCATAGAACGAACGTGGACCGACTGAGTTCGACTTAAAGCCACGTAACGAGCTGCTACCACCAGAGTAATAGTTTTCCCAGAACGGTAAGATTTGATCGTTGTCGTTAAACTGACCATAACCGTTTGCATAACCTAAACGGGCACGAGCCAAAAATACAAACCCATGTTGAGGTGTCAGCGGGAAGTAGAAATTAGTGTCAAAATCCGTTTTAAAGTACTGTAAGTCAGAACCCGGCACGGTCATTTTACCGCTTAAACGTTGCGATGAACCGTCTGTCGGGAACGTACCACGGTTAAGTGTGCTGCGATACCAACCGGCATTCAATTCAAAGTTATCAAAGCTTAAGTCTGAGTTTGCATCATCCGTTTCACGATACACATTATAGAAACGCAATGCTTGTTCATAAGCCGATATTTCTGAAATAGTATTATGACGATAACCAATACCACCGTTTAAACGGTTGGATTCATTAATCGGAAATCCTGAGTTTAATGCAACACCATAAGATTGATTCTTATAGCGCTCAAGGTTAGCCTCGTTGGCATCAAATTCGTTCCAATACACACTGCCGCCTAAACTAACACCATCTTTAGTAAAGTATGGATTGGTGAAAGACAAGTTAGCACTGCGCGAGTATTTATTAGTATTGATACTAATACCCGCTTGGTTACCTGTACCAAGGAAGTTATTTTGTTCAACCCCAAACTGCAAGCTCACACCTGATTCAGTACCATAACCCACACCGGCGTTAAACGAACCTGATGGCTGCTCTTTTACTGCGATGGCCACATCGACTAAATCGTCACTGCCTGGCACTTGAATTGTTTCGGCATCAACGGTTTCAAAATAACCTAAACGGTTAAGGCGAAGTTTAGACTGCTCAATCTGAGCAGAATTCAACCACGCCCCTTCCATTTGACGTAATTCGCGACGCAGTACTTCGTCTTTGGTTACCGTGTTACCGGTAAAGTTAATTGAGCGAACATAAACACGCTTACCTGGCTTGATATTGATGTTGAGCACCACTTCTTTGGATTCATCATCAATTTCAGGATAGGTTTTCACTTCAGGATAAGCATAACCAAAACGGCCAAGATATTTGCTGTACATTTCTTCGGTGAATGTTACATCGGCACCGTTGTACATATTGCCTGCTTTGATTGGTAAAATACCTTTCATTAACGCTTCGCGGCCCATAAGGTCACCAATTAAGTTAACTTCTTTTACCTTGTACGTTTCGCCTTCATCCACATTAATAGTGATGTACAAACCTTTACGGTCCGGTGTCATCGCCACTTGTGTTGAGGTGACTTCAAAACGAATATAGCCTTGATTATGGTAATAGGTTTTGATTGTTTCTAAGTCAGCTTGTAGCTTTTGCTTTTGGTAGCGACGCTCACCAAATAAATCCCACCATGCCACATAGTCTTTAAGCTCAATCATGCTGATGAGCTCAGAGTCAGAAAACACTGTGTTACCTACCACGTTAATTTGGCGAATTTCAGCCGCTAAACCTTCGGTAAACTTAAATTTAAGCTCAACACGGTTACGGGGTAAGTTGATGATTTGAGCTTCAACTTTGGCGCCGTATTTACCGACACCGTAATAGAAATCTTGCAAGCCTTTTTCAATGCCTGACAACATGGTTCTATCAAGTGATTCGCCCGCTTTAACACCAGAACCGTCAAGACTTTCTTGTAACTGTTCGTCTTTGATATCTTTATTACCTTCAAACGAGATAATACTGATAGTAGGACGCTCTTTAACCGTGACAAAGAGTATACCGTCTTCATGACTGACACTGATGTTTTCAAAATTGGTTGAACCGTAAAGGCTCTTAATCGCTTGCTGTAATTTAACTTCATCTACCGTGTCACCTACTTTCACAGGTAAACTCAATAGTGCTGCACCGAGAGCAACTCGTTGCAGACCTTCTACTTGGATGTCGGTCACTTCAAAAGGTTGGAAAGACTCTGCCCAACCATTCCCTGAAAAAGACGCGCCGACGAATAACATCGAGGCAAAAATTTTATTAAATCTCATAGAGCACTTCTAATTATTAGTCTGTCCTTGCTCAGAGTCGGGCAAAATCGTTGAATAAGGCAACACCCATCAACATTAGCAGCATAGCTGCGCCAAACCTGAAACCTATTTCCTGCACCTTTTCGGGTACAGGCTTACCAGTAATCACTTCTATAAAGTAATACAGCAAGTGTCCACCATCGAGCACTGGCAGAGGCATTAAGTTAATAATGCCTAAGTTAACGCTGATGAGCGCAATAAAACCTAGAAAGTACACTAAGCCGTAACTTGCACTGGCGCCTGCGCCTTGTGCAATCGAAATAGGACCACTAAGATTTTTCACCGATACATCGCCGGTAAATAATTTCCCGATCATCTTAAAGCTGACGACAACGAGTTGCCACGTTTTGTCAGCTGCAGCAATAACCGAATCTACTATGCCATACTCAAGCTCAAAGCGCATATTATCAGGCCATGGGTCTTGGGTTGGGCTAATTCCAACAATCCCGATAGTCTCACCGTCAGTATTTTGTTGTGCTTTTGGCACAACATTAACATTGATGAGTTCACCTTGACGTATCAATGTCATATTAATATTTTTGTTAGCAGAGCTTTGTACCACATCAACAAACGTATTCCAATCGCTGTATTGCGTGTCATTAATGTTGACCAATTTATCGCCAACTTTAATACCTGCTTGCTCTGCCGCACTGTTTTTACTGACAGCGGCAATGGTTGGATCGATCCCAGGGCGAAAAATACCCAAACCTAATGAGGTTATAGGAGATTCTTTTTCGGGATCAAACACCCACTGGCGGGTATCAAGTTTTACGGTGCGAGCCGGCATATCCATGCCTGATAATTCAGATAGTGGCGCCAAGGTTAACTCAATACTGTCGTCACCAATATGACCGACTAAGGCTAAGTTAACCTCTTGCCAAGTGCGTACCTTGCGTCCTGATACTGCCATAATCTGTTGCGGCTCAACCAAGCGAATAACACTGGCAGGGCTATCTAACTTGGTACTGTCAATGACCGGCTTTATCGACGGAGTACCAATAAGGTACATGACATATAGGGCCAAAATAGCAAAAATAAAGTTAGCAATGGGGCCCGCTGACACAATCGCAATACGTTGCCACACTGTTTTACGGTTAAACGCTTGATCAAGTAGATGTTCAGGCACCTCTTCAACGCGCTCATCGAGCATTTTGACATAGCCACCGAGTGGGATCATGGCGACAACATATTCAGTGCCATCTTTACCCACTTTGCGCCAAATCGCTTTGCCAAAACCAATAGAGAAGCGCTCGACTTTAACACCACAGCGACGGGCAACCCAAAAGTGGCCATATTCGTGTGCGGTAATCAAAATACCTAAAGCGACAATAAAAGAACCTAAGCTCCAAAAAAAATCTATCATTATTCCTCTGAACTAATTAAGTGCTTTAATGGCAGACATTGCTGTCGTGCGTGTTTGTGCATCTAACTGTAAAATATCGTCAATACTGGCTAAGCGAGTTTGCTGGACCTGGTCTAAACAACGTGCGTTTATAGTTGCAATATCAGTAAAACGGATCTGACCCTTTAAGAAAGCATCAACGGCAACTTCGTTAGCAGCATTTAATACTGTGGTGGCTTCTTGCCCTTGTTCACAGGCTTGCATGGCTAAACGCAAACAGGGAAAACGACTGAAGTCAGGTTCACAAAAGCTTAATTGTCCGACTTTGAAAAAGTCTAAAGGTTCAACGCCAGCGTCAATTCTTTGCGGATAGCTCATAGAATGAGCAATGGGTGTACGCATATCGGGGTTACCCATTTGCGCAATAACAGAGCCATCTCGGTACTGCACCATTGAATGAATCACGCTTTGCGGGTGAATGACCACTTTGAGTTGTTCAGCCTGCGTGTTAAATAACCAGCGGGCTTCGATAAACTCTAAACCTTTATTCATCATAGTGGCTGAATCAACAGAGATTTTAGGTCCCATAGACCAATTAGGGTGATTACACGCCTGAGCAGGCGTCATCGCACTCAGGGTGGTTAAATCAGTGTTTAAAAACGGTCCACCGGAACCGGTTAATAAAATATGTGATATGCCATTGGCAGTCAGATCGCAATAGCCTAACTGGGCTTGTACATTAGTCGGTAAACATTGAAAAATCGCATTATGCTCGCTGTCGACAGGTAAAACGGTTGCTCCCGATGCTCTAGCCGTGTGCATAAATAACTCACCCGACATCACTAATGCTTCTTTGTTGGCTAACAACACGCGTTTACCCGCTTTAACGGCATCAAATGTCGGCACTAAACCAGCAGCGCCAACAATGGCCGCCATAACGGTATCCGTACTGCTGTCTGTCACTAACGCGTTCAGAGCCTCAGCCCCTGTAGTCACTTGAGTAATGCAGTTTTTAGGTAATAATGCTTTCAGCTGCATAGCGGCGCTCTCGGCCACCATATGAGCATATTCAGGCTGATGGGTGATGCACAAGGCCAGCATTTTATTAACACTGGCATTGGCCACTAATCCATGGACATGAAAATCGGTAGGGTTATTTACAATCACGCTTAAAGTGCTTGCACCTATTGAGCCTGTTGCCCCTAAAATCACTATATTCTGCATTGGTATTACATCCACAGGGTGATATAGATAAAGGTAAATACTGGCAGTGCTGCGGTTAAACTGTCGATACGATCCAAAACACCACCGTGACCAGGTAAAATAGAGCCTGAATCTTTAATGTTAGCAGCACGTTTAAACATGCTTTCAGACAAATCGCCAAAAGCAGATGCCAGCGCAGTGACTAACGTGACCACAATGAGCAAGCCTAACTCTTGTTCTGGCGCGACATACATAATACCCGCAACTACAACCATAGTGGTAATTAAGCCACCCACTAAGCCCTCAAGTGTTTTAGCTGGGCTCACACTCGGCATCAATTTATGCTTACCTAACTTACGGCCAGCAAAATAAGCCCCCGTATCCGTAGCCCAAACCACTAGCATGACAAGAAACACTAATGCACCACCATAATAGGGGTGAACGTTGCTGCTTAATGATTTAAGCGCGATCAAAGAGGCAAAACACGGTATGAGTGTTAACTGGCCAAACATGGATTTCAGCATTGGGCTGTCTTTCCATATTTTGGCACTTTTAGGAAAACTAAACACCAATACGCTGCTGACTATCCACCAAAATACCCCGATAGTGATAATGGCAAGGTACATAGGGTGTAATTGCCCTTTAAACCACAACACATCAATGGGTACAGCTAAATTAAGCGCTATGAGTAAAAGACCGAGTGTCGCGGTAAAAGACCACTGGGTGACATTACAGCTTGGGTCAATAAAACTGCCCCACTCTTTTGCTGCAATTAAAAATACTGGCACTAACACCCAAGCAAACACATTTGCTGATAGTAAAAATATTGCCCCGAGTACAATTGGGATTAACCACAATGCTGTTATTATTCGTTGTTTTAGCAAAAAACTAATCCTCTTAAGATTTATATTGCGCGTATCTCTTCAATTTGACTCCCGGTCAAACCAAAACGGCGCTGCCGACGGGCAAAAATGGCAATGGCATTTCGAAATGCTTGCTCATCAAAGTCAGGCCATAGAGTGTCAGTAAACACAAACTCGGCATAGGCGGCCTGCCATAATACAAAATTACTAATGCGGTAGTCACCGCCAGTTCGGATCATTAAATCAACTTCGCTCTGACTTTGCATGCACAAATGTTCATTTAATGCTTCTTCAGTCATCTGACTGCTGCTGATTTCACCACTTTCAACTTTTTCGGCTAATTTTTGTGCTGCTTGCAAGATATCCCAACGTCCGCCATAGTTCGCCGCCACATTTAATATCAAACCGGTATTGGCAGCCGTTTTGTCTTGAGCCGACGCAATTTGCTTTTGTAAGCGAGGCGAAAAGCGACTGATATCACCAATAATATTGAGCTTAACTTGGTTTTTGTCGAGTAATTTTAATTCACGTTGTAACACTGTAAAAAACAGTTCCATTAACAAACTGACTTCTTTATCTGGTCGGCGCCAATTTTCACTGGAAAATGCAAACAAGGTTAATGATTCAATACCAAGTTGACTTGCAGTACTTACCGCACGACGCACCGCTTTAACACCCGCTTTATGACCAAAAACCCGCGCTTTACCCTGCAGTTGTGCCCAGCGGCCATTGCCGTCCATAATAATCGCAACATGCTTAGGCAGAGATTGTTTTACCGCATCAGATAATTGTCCTGGCAGCAATTGCGAAGTCATTAACTCCGAATCGGCTTTAGGGTCTGATTCAAACTCAACTGTAGAAGACATCTACGACAATCCTTTATAAAAACAAACGCCGTGTAGTATACCCTTACACGGCGTGTTAACTCTAGCGTCTAAATTGACAGATTATACTTCCATCAACTCTTTTTCTTTCGTTGCTAGAATTTGATCAATATTTTTGATAGATGAATCAGTGTGCTTTTGCACTTCATCTTCACTACGACGAACATCATCTTCAGTACAGTCTTTGGCTTTTTCAAGCTTCTTGACTTCACTGATCGCATCACGACGCACGTTACGAATAGCAATACGGCCGTTTTCTGCTTCGTTACGGACCACTTTGATGAAGTCTTTACGACGTTCTTCAGTTAACGAAGGTAACGGAATACGTAGCGTTGCACCGGCAGTCATCGGGTTTAAGCCCAAATCAGAGCTCATGATTGCTTTTTCTACCGATTGAACTATCGATCTATCGAACACGTTTACAGTTAATGTACGAGAGTCTTCTACACCCACGTTAGCCACTTGATTAAGGGGTGACGTAGAGCCATAGCAAGAAACCTGAATAGAATCTAATAAACTTGGGTGTGCACGACCGGTGCGAACTTTCGCCATTTGGTTTTTAGTAGACTCAACGCATTTACTCATACGCTCACGCGCATCTAACATTATAGTATCAATCACAATAATTTCCTTTTTGTCACAAATTCATCTGTGTCTGAGCATTAGCCTAAGAATGACACATGCAATAAAACGGCTCAAACATTTAAATTATATAATGTAATATTTTTTGTGTCTGTGATTAGGCAGGTTTTTTACTGCTAATAATCGTACCTTCTTGTTCACCCATAATCACCCGGCGAAGTGCACCTGGCTTATTCATATTGAAGACAAGAATAGGCATATTATGATCACGCGCCATAGTAAATGCAGCAAGATCCATTACTTTTAATTCTGATTCAAGGACTTCCGCAAAAGTAAGCGTTTCATATTTAACCGCTTCAGGGTTTTTCATCGGGTCTGCAGAGTATACACCATCTACTTTAGTGCCTTTTAGTACCACTTCAGCTTCAATCTCAATACCACGTAGACATGCTGCAGAATCCGTTGTACAAAATGGATTACCGGTACCCGCGGCAAAAATCACCACTCGACCAGACTTTAATAAACTAATCGCTTCTGTCCAAGTGTAGTCATCGCATACACCTTTGAGCGGGATAGCAGACATAAGGCGGGCATTAACATATGCACGGTGCAAGGCATCACGCATGGCTAAGCCATTCATTACGGTTGCTAACATACCCATGTGATCGCCCACTACGCGGTTCATGCCTGCTTTTGCTAAGCCTTCGCCACGAAATAGATTACCACCACCAATAACCACACCAACTTGAATCCCAAGTTCAACAAGCTCTTTCACTTCTTGTGCCATACGATCAAGTACTTTTGGGTCAATGCCGAAGCCTTCCTCACCCATTAATGCTTCACCGCTTAATTTAAGCAGAATGCGTCTAAACGCTGGTTTTGGATTGGTGCTCATAATTTTCATCCTGATCATAACAAAACCGCAGCGGTTGCTGCGGTCTTAGGGTATTTAGATAAAAGCGATTACGCTTTTTTAGTCGCTGCAATTTGTGCAGCAACTTCAGCAGCAAAATCTTCTGCTTTTTTCTCGATACCTTCACCCACTTCTAAACGAACAAAATTGGTTATTTTAGCGCCTTTCGATTTAAGAATTTCGCCAACCGTTTTCTTAGGTTCCATGATGAAAGCTTGACCAGTAAGAGATATCTCACCAGTGAACTTCTTCATACGACCGAAAACCATCTTCTCAGCGATTTCAGCAGGCTTGCCTTCATTCATCGCGATTTCGATTTGAAGCGCTTGCTCTTTTGCTACAAGTTCAGCAGGAACATCTTCAGGGTTAACGAAATCTGGCTTAGAAGCAGCAACGTGCATTGCGATGTGCTTTAGCGTTTCTTCATCAGCTTCGCCGGCTACAACAACACCAATACGATCACCGTGACGGTAAGATGCTAGGTTTGCACCTTCGATATACTCAACGCGACGAACGTTGATGTTTTCACCGATTTTAGTTACTAGCGCAACACGCGTTTCTTCAAACTGTGTTTTTAAGTCTTCGATAGTCACTTTAGATGCAGCAGCAACGTCTAACACTGAGTTAGCGAATGCTAGGAAGTTTGAATCTTTTGCAACGAAATCAGTTTGGCAGTTAACTTCTAATAGTGCAGCGAAACCGTCGCCATTCTTGATTAGAATTGTACCGTCAGCAGCGATGTTACCTGATTTTTTAGCAGCCTTCGCGGCGCCGCTTTTACGCATGTTATCAATCGCTAGTTCGATGTCACCGTCAGTTTCAGTCAGTGCATTCTTACAGTCCATCATGCCAGCGCCAGTGCGGTCACGAAGTTCTTTAACTTGGGCAGCAGTAATTGCCATTGTTAAATCCTCTAATTTAATTCGACTAATATTGCATTTATAAAACAGGGGCCGATTGGCCCCTGTTCACCAATTATCTTATTGGCAAATAAGGGGGGATGGAAACCATCACGCCTTATTAAACAGCTTCTACGAAACCGTCTTGCTCTGCTTGTACCGCTAAATCTTGACCACGGCCAGCATTAGCAGCTTCAGCAACAGTAGAAGTGTACAAACGGATAGCACGCATCGCATCGTCGTTACCTGGAACGACATAGTTAACACCATCTGGTGCAGAGTTAGTATCAACAACTGCAACCACTGGGATACCTAGGTTGTTTGCTTCTTTAATAGCGATATGCTCATGGTCAGCACCGATAACGAATAATACGTCAGGTAAACCGCCCATGTTCTTGATTCCGCCTAAAGACTTTTCTAACTTGTCTAATTCGCGAGTACGCATTAGCGCTTCTTTCTTAGTTAACTTGTCGAAAGTACCGTCTACAGACTGACTTTCTAGCTCTTTAAGACGCTTGATTGACTGACGAACAGTTTTCCAGTTAGTTAACATGCCGCCTAACCAACGGTGATCAACATAGTACTGATCACAAGAAAGTGCAGATGCTTTGATAGCTTCGCCGGCAGCGCGCTTAGTACCTACGAATAATACTTTACCTTTCTTAGAAGCAATGTTGCTAATGAAAGCTAAAGCTTCGTTGAACATTGGCACGGTATGCTCAAGGTTGATGATGTGTACACCATTACGAGCGCCGAAGATGAAAGGCTTCATCTTAGGATTCCAGTAACGAGTTTGGTGACCGAAGTGAACACCAGCTTGTAGCATGTCGCGCATTGAAACAGTAGTCATTGTATATACCTTAATGTAAGGGGTTAGACCTCCACGCATCCCATGTCTCGACTTTCTAACTTCCGTTAAGAATGAGAAAGCACCCCGAAAAATGTGTCGATACGTGTGTGATTTAGTATTTAAGTTAATTGCCATGTATAATGACCGCAATATTTTACGATTTGCCGAACAAGATGTATATCTAGCTTAAAAAAGCCGCGATTGACATCATATTAACTCGAACCGTACAACAACGATTTTACACATAACGGCGCGCTTTATACCATAAACGGCATGTAAATACAACTTTCTGCCGTAAAACCTTGGATAAAACATGCCTATTTTGACCGTCAAAGGATAGAGAGTTTTCATGAGTATTGTGATCAAAAATGCAGACGAAATAATAAAGATGCGTGCAGCGGGTAAATTAGCGGCGCAAGTATTAGAAATAGTGGCCCCACATGTTAAGGCTGGAGTGACCACAAATGAATTAAATGAGATTTGTGCTCAATATACCGAAGAGCAAGGGGCTATTTCTGCGCCATTGAATTACCACGGATTTCCGAAGTCTATTTGTACCTCGGTTAACGAAGTCGTCTGCCACGGCATCCCTTGTGAATACGTCTTAAAAGATGGCGATATGATCAACCTTGATATTACTGTCATCAAAGACGGTTATCATGGTGATTGCTCAAAAATGTTTTTAATCGGCGAAGTGTCAGCAAAAGACAAGCGTTTGAGTCGCATTGCCCAAGAAAGCTTGTATTTAGCCATTCGTAAAGTACGACCTGGTTTAAAATTAGGTGAAATTGGCACAACCATCGAAAAATTCATTAAGACAAGCAAAACAGGGCTTGATAAGTACTCCATCGTACAAGATTATTGTGGTCACGGTATTGGCACAGGGTTCCACGAAGAACCTCAAGTTGTTCATTATAAGAATAATGATAAAATCGTGCTAAGACCGGGTATGTGCTTTACGATCGAGCCAATGATCAATGCTGGTCGTCATACTACAGTATTGGATAAAAATGATAATTGGACAGTCACGACCTCTGATGGTAAGAATTCAGCGCAGTGGGAACATACACTGTTAGTGACCCAAACCGGTGTAGAAGTGTTAACTTTGCGTGAAGAAGAAGACTTCCCACGGATCATTAACCACTAAAGACTTAAATTAGTAAGGACATCAATGAATACTGCGCTGGCCGCCAAAAACGCATTAATTGACTTAAACCAGCGCTTGGTTGAGCAGTACACAGCAAAACACCCTATTGCTGATATTGTTAAACACCGTTGTCAATTTGTTGATGCTTTACTAATGCAAGCTTGGCAAGATTTCTCATTAAATAATGGTCATCTTGCCCTCGTTGCCGTTGGCGGCTATGGCCGTGGTGAGCTGCACCCACATTCAGACATTGACTTACTGTTTTTAGTTGATGATGAACAACTATCGCCAGAGATTGAAAACCAGCTGAGTCAACTTATTACCTATCTTTGGGATACTGGGCTTGAAATAGGCCACAGTGTTCGCACTATCTCGCAAACCATTGAGCAAGGTAAAGCAGACATCACCATTGCGACCAATCTGATCGAAGCCAGATTACTCACCGGCAGTGAATTCCTATTTGACGTGTTATATGACGCCGTCCGTCAACAAGACTTTTGGCCCTCTTATGACTTTTATAACGCCAAGAAAGATGAACAAACCGCACGCCACAGTAAAGCCAGTGCCTTTGATTTAGAACCTAACATTAAAACCTGCCCTGGCGGATTACGCGATATTCAGACCATAGCATGGGTCGCGATGCGCCATTTTGATGCCGCTAAATTAGAAGATTTAGTCGAGCACGATTTTCTAGCGCCAGCCGAATTAGCTGAATTACTGGAATGCCAAAATTTTCTGTGGGAAATCCGTTTTGCACTGCACATCACCGCTAATCGTAACGAAAACCGTTTATTGTTCGATTTACAACGACAAATCGCCAGTTTATTAGGTTACGAAGATGCAACCCAATTAGCCGTCGAGCAGATGATGAAACGCTACTATCGCACGGTTCGCCGTGTGATGGAGCTTAATCAGATGCTGCTGCAATTGTTTAAGCGCGCCACATTAGGTCACACTCAAGCGTTAGAAATACAGCCCATTAGTGAGGTTTATCAACGTCGAGGTCGTTATATCGAAGTATTGGATGACGATTTGTTTAGCTGTCATAACGAAGAAATATTGCGTTTATTTCTACTGGTGGCTAAAAATTCCAATATCCAAGAAATCTATGCGCCCACGTTAAGATTATTGCGTAACACTCGTAGATCACTAACATCACCCTTACAGGAAAACCCCGCGTGTCGAAAAGTGTTTATGGAGATCCTAAAACATCCACGAGGTATTGCTGCATTTTCATTAATGCACCAACACGGTATTTTATCGTCTTACTTACCGGCTTGGCGCAAGATTGAAGGCCAGATGCAGTTTGATTTATTTCATGCCTATACCGTTGATGAACACACCCATAGATTACTGCTCAATATTGACCGTTTTTCACACGTTGAACAAAAAGATGAATTCCCACTGGGCGCCATCTTAATTAATCAATTACCGAAAAGAGGTTTATTGGTACTCGGGGCAATTTTTCATGATATTGCCAAAGGCCGTGGCGGCGATCACAGCAAATTAGGCTCAAAAGATGCCATCGATTTCTGTAAATTACATGGCATGAATGACCATGACGGACGTTTAGTGGCATGGTTAGTTGAAAATCACCTCGTGATGTCGATCACAGCTCAACGCAGAGATATTTCCGATCCAGAAGTGGTTGCACTGTTTGCTGAAAAAGTCCGCGACGCAGCGCATTTAAGTTATTTATATTGCCTCACTGTCGCCGACATCTGTGCCACCAATGAGAAAACTTGGAATAATTGGAAAGGATCATTGCTGCGCGATTTGTATTTTTCAACCCAAAGAGTATTAGCTCGGGGTAAAGAAAAACCAGTCGATGTTAAAGCGCGAGTTAAAGAGATCCAAGCCAAAGCTAAAAAAGAACTTATTCGTCGTGGCCTAAAAGAAAAAGACATGGATGCACTCTGGACACGTTTCAAAGCAGAATACTTTTTACGCCATCAACCGACTCAAGTGGCTTGGCACGCAGAAGCCATTTTAAAACATCATCACGACGAGCCATTAGTGTTAATGTCAAAGCATACCACTCGAGGTGGTACAGAACTCTTTGTCTACAGCAAAGATAAACCCAAACTTTTTGCCACCGTGATGACGGTTTTAGACAATAAAAATATCAATGTTCATGACGCTAACATCATGACATCAAAAGATGATTATGCACTCGACACCTTTGTGATTTTAGAACAAGATGGCGAACCGATTATCCAATTATCGCGCATTCAAAGTATCCGTAAAGCACTCGAAAAAGCCTTGGCTACTGAAAACCCAAAACTGCCGAAGTTTAGAAAATTGGCGCGGATCATGAAACCTTTTAATGTTGCCACTCATGTGAGTTTCTTACCCAGTGCTCGCCATGGTACAAGTATGATGGAATTAATCACCTTAGACACGCCTGGCCTATTGGCCAAAGTCGGTGACATTCTCTATCGTTGTAATGTGACACTATTGGCGGCTAAAATTACCACTATTGGTGAACGTGCAGAAGACTTTTTTATTTTACAAAACCAAAGTGCTTCAGCCCTAGATGAGCAACAACAACAACAATTGTCTGCTGCGCTAACACTTGCACTAAAATCATCTAACTAATTTTTAACCTTACTATTATGCTACTAATCATTTAATACCGGGAGAAAACAATGGAGGCTTTACGCCAACGCATTGAAACAGCATTCGAAACACGTCAAAACATCTCACCATCAAACGTAGAACCAAGTGTTCGCGCCGATGTTGAAACCGTGATCAATATGCTCGATAAAGGCCAAGTTCGTGTTGCAGAAAAAATTGCTGGTGAATGGCATGTCCACCAATGGCTCAAAAAAGCCGTACTACTATCTTTTCGCATCTTTGATAACAGCGTGATTGACGGTGGTGACACCAAGTATTTCGACAAAGTCCCGCAGAAATTTGCCGATTATGACGAAGCTCGTTTTAAAGCAGAAGGGATCCGTGTTGTGCCACCCGCAACCGTTCGTAAAGGCTCATTTATCGGTAAAAATACTGTATTAATGCCATCTTACGTTAACTTAGGCGCTTATGTTGATGAAGGCACTATGGTTGATACATGGGCAACGGTTGGTTCCTGCGCACAGATTGGTAAAAACGTTCACTTATCTGGTGGGGTTGGGATCGGTGGTGTATTAGAGCCGTTACAAGCTGGCCCAACCATAATTGAAGACAACTGCTTTATTGGCGCTCGCAGCGAAATCGTTGAGGGTGTGGTGGTTGAAGAAGGTAGCGTGATTTCAATGGGCGTTTACATTGGTCAAAGCACCCGAATTTTTGATCGCGAAACCGGCCAAGTGCATTATGGTCGTATTCCAGCAGGATCGGTTGTGGTATCAGGTAACTTGCCATCGGCTTGTGGCACTTACAGCTTATATGCGGCGATTATTGTTAAAAAGGTCGATGCGAAAACCCGTGGTAAAGTCGGGATCAATGAACTATTACGGATCGTTGATTAATTGATCTTTGATGAAATAATAAGGCTCAATGAATTATTGAGCCTTTTCATACAATTAGCTTTTATTCACTAGAACAAACATTATAATAAAAATAAGCCCTTTTCTTTCAACTAGTTATGTGGCGACACACCGAATGCGACACAATTTGTTACTCCCAGTTACATTTTGTCGAACTGAGGGGGTTTTGTTACACAAAGTGACACTAATTAGGCTTCATTTCTAGGTGAAAATGGCCTTTACTTTAAAGGTTAGGTAAAGGAGTCACTATGAAAACTATTATCGTACTTACAGCCTTATCCTTGTCACTTTGGTCAATGAATAGCCAAGCTGCTATGGATCCCAATGTAGAAAACACCTTAATTGCCGTCTGTAAAGCTGGCGCTAGCAATAAGGTATTCCAATTTAATGACACAATGAAAAGCTATCGTATCAATAAGGCTAGGATCTTTCCTCGCCTCGTTTGTAACGGCGAAAGTTTTCATCAATTTACCCTTAGTCGCAATGCCGACAAAACAGCCCGTTTAATTGCGCCCTATGCCGAAGCTCGCGTCAGCATTCGTGACTTAGCTTATCTAGGTGAGACCCAGCCTTTATATGATGTTCGCTATTAACAATAATACTTGTAATAACCCTTAACCGCCTAACAATGAAGACAATCCGTATTAACCCGTATACACGTAAGGCAATATTTCCCCCTATAAATCATCAAGCTAAATCCATCAATCGATAGCGCCGCAGGGATGCGGCTCCAGGCGCTATAAAGCATCTAATAATGAGTCTATCAACATTAATAAGCGTTAAATGACCATTAATAAGAGAGTTGCAATGCCTCCCCCCTGAAGCCTAGTCAAACATCGAGTACCGTCATTGCAACGCAATGAATTTTTAGTCTATTTTTAAATACTAATCCTAAAAAGAGATTGTTTGAGTCTGTAAATCATCTTGGTTAAAAATGTTATTGCTGCAATGCTATGATTTAGATGCTGTGCTTTAAAACACTTTATTTTAAAATACTACGGTCTTATTACCGTACACCACAACTTGCTCGTTGAGAACTAATTGCAATGCTTTGCTTAATACACTTTTTTCAACATCACGGCCATTATGAGCTAACTCTTCAGCGCTAAAGCTGTGGTCAACCGAAATCACATCTTGTTTAATAATAGGCCCTTCATCAAGATTGTTATTCACAAAATGAGCGGTGGCACCGATGATTTTAACACCGCGATCCCAGGCTTGTTTGTAAGGTGATGCACCAATAAAAGCCGGCAAAAACGAATGATGAATATTAATAATTTTATCTGGAAATGCTGACACAAACTCAGGCGTTAGCACTCGCATATATTTAGCTAACACTAAAAAGTCGGTATCATAAGATTTAATCACCGCTAACATCGCCTGCTCATGTTCCTGGCGATTTAAGCCTTCATGACTAACATAATGAAATGGAATATTAAACTTTTCAGTTAATTGTTGCAGCACATCATAATTACCTACTACAGCAGCAATCTCAACATCTAAGCCGCCGTAATAAGACTTCATTAAAATATCACCTAAACAATGCGCTTCTTTGGTCACCATGATAACAATGCGCTTTTTACCCGTATCGACTAGCCTCATGCGATTTTGAGCAGGCAAGACATCACGTAATTCAGTTAATAGGCGCTCATCATCAAACAGGCC
This sequence comes from Shewanella sp. Actino-trap-3, assembly GCF_002836275.1. NCBI lineage: Bacteria > Pseudomonadati > Pseudomonadota > Gammaproteobacteria > Alteromonadales > Shewanellaceae > Shewanella > Shewanella sp. Actino-trap-3. The sequence goes on from NZ_PJCE01000001.1 coordinate 1,753,897, forward strand.
TTCAAGCTCTGCGCGCATAAAAAAGCGACCTTGAGTATGGTCAACGAATTCGGTGTTTTTAATAATATTTAATTGATGAGCGAAACATACGTTGGTGATTTTGGCAATTAACCCCTGAGCATCAGCACAATCGGTAATCAACACTTTTCGCTGTAATTTGGCTGGATTAATCATGGTTTTATCTTGATGGCTCACGCGTACAACTCCTGTTAAATGACGGCCTAACAGTGTGCCATTGAAATACAAATTTGGGGGATGTTTTTAATGGGAATGACTCATAAAAGATGAAAAAAGGTTTGTTTAAAAACAAAAACCTCAAAAATGCACTACAAGTGAATCAAAAATGCTACAACCATCCGAGCTAACGTCGAGAGTCTAGATATTTTTGCAGTAATTTACGCAGTGTTTCAGCCTTGGTGCCATAGACCACTTGTACGCCTTTGCCCATGACCACCACGCCTTTGGCCCCTAAACGCATTAATCTCGCTTTATCGATTAAATCAGCTTGATTAACACTAATACGTAAGCGGGTTAAACACGCATTAATCTCAACAATATTCTCGCGACCACCTAAGGCTGAAATCATCGCGCGTAAACTCTCTTTTGGCTCTACAGGGTGATGACTTGGCTCTATTCGCCCTGGTGTTTTTAAATTAAAGGCTAAAATACTGGCCCTGAAGATAGCGTAATAGATTAATGCTGTCAGCGGCCCAAGCAACCAGATCCAATGGGTATTGGCAGACCGAGAAAACAATAAACTAAAATCGACTAAGCCGTGGGAAAACACAATGCTGTGATGTACTTCGAGTAAAATACACACGCTATAAGCAATACCGGTCAGTAATGCATGCACAATAAAGAGAATGGGCGCGACAAACATAAAGGCGAATTCTATTGGCTCGGTCACTCCAGTCAACCAACTTGCCGTAGCCGCAGATAACATAATCCCTGCAACCCGATTGCGCTGAGGTTTATCTGCGCAACGCCAAATAGCTAGCGCTGCAGCAGGTAAGCCCCACATTTTAATTAAGTAACCTCCGGCGAGATTTCCCGCTAACGGATCACCGGCTAAATAACGAGCCACCTCACCTTTTACCACGGTGCCTTGGTTAATGTACTGTCCTACTTCAAGATAAAATGGCGCATTCCAAATATGATGTAATCCGAGTGGAATTAATAAACGTTCAACGGTGCCATAAACACCAAACGCAATGGCGGGATCTTGGTATACAGACCAATCAGAAAGATTTTCAATAACATGCGACAAAGGCGGCCAGACATGGACCAGTAAATAGGCCAGCACCATAGACAGAGGAATAACAATTATGGGTGCGCTACGACGACCTTCAAAAAATGAAAAAATAGCCGGTAATTTAACATGTTGACTGATTCTAACCGCTAGGCAAGTGATCGCCCCAACTAACATTCCACCCGCAATACCGGTATCAATAGTTTGCATGCCCCACAGTGGCCGTGAGACTAAACCATATATGTCGGTCAGGGCACCCATGGTGGATAAAAACACCCCAAAACCAAACACGGCAGAAAATGCGGCAATGCCTTGATCTCGACAAAATCCGATGGCCACCGCGACACTAAATAATAAAGGCATCATAGTAAATACCAGATTACCTACTGCAAACAACACAGTATTTAATTCTGGCGGAATAAAGGACAATGGATTGACAGTTAAGCCTAGCATTACCCCTGCTGCAGGCAAGATCGCAATCGGGATCAATAGCGCCTGGCTTAGGCGCTGGGCAAACTTAAACCACTGCTGGGTAATAAAATTTACACTACGTTTTCCGATGTGACGGCGTTGTGCCAACTGGCTATCCATTTTTTAGCTTCTGTTTCTGGTTCCATCGTTTCACAGGCATCAATCTCTAATCGTTCAGTAAGCGGTGTGGCTCCTAGCTCTATTAACAATTGATCAAATTGCTTTATAGCCCCGCAAAAAGTGTCATAACTTGAATCACCTAATCCTATTAGGCTGTATTGCAATAATGGTAAATACGGTGCACTGGATTTAAGCTCGTTAAACCAAGGGAAAATATCTTCGGGTACCTCCCCTTCGCCAGTGGTTGACGACACGATAATCAATAGCTCGTCTTGAGGAGGTGCAAAACCAGATAATTCATTAGGTTGCCAAAGTTTAGTCGTAAAACCTAACGTTGTAATTGCCTTAGTCACTGTTTCAGCTGTAAATTGTGCACTACCATAAACGGTACCAAAAACAACGTTGACCTTTTTCATGGTATACTTTCCCCTTAAATGAAATGCGATATAAAATACCTTGAGTCTTAATAACTTACCTTACTGTATTCTTTTGGTCTCTCGCAAGTGTCTTTTATAGTATGTTCTTTAATTGGACCGCCCAACGCAGATTAGTTTAATATAAAGCAACGCAGTAACGGAACCAAGACGATGCGACAACTGAGCAGAAAGCGAAAATTAAAACTCCAACACAAATTCGCCCACATTCGCCGCAACTATTATTTCCACATGGAGCAAAAGCAACACGAGAGCTTACCGCCCATCGCGGAATTTGAAAAACTCAAAGCCTTGCTGGCTGATCGAATGAATTAGCTTAATAAGATACTTGGTATCGATGATAATTGATCATCACCCCAGCCAAACTCGCTGAAAATATCTAACCACTCAGACTCTAGTTCCGTCTCTATGTGCATTGCTTGCTGCGTTACAGGATGTACAAACTGTAAGCTTTTTGCTATCAGCCATAGTCGATTAACATGGAAGTGCTCACGAAAAAACTTATTTTGCTTGCCATCGCCATGGGTGGTATCACCGACTATTGGATGACGTAAGTGCGCCATATGGCGACGTAACTGATGCTTTCGCCCTGTGTGGGGACTGAGTCTTACCAATCCGTAACGACTAGTTGGGTAGCGACCTGAACTAAAAGGTATTTCGGTATTCAATAATGGTTGATACTCCGTCACCGCTTCTTGTGCCGCTTTATTGGGATCAACATGCTTATCGCCCAAATCATCAAACTCTTGTTTAAGGGCATAATCTAAGGTGCCAGACTCATGCATGTTGCCACGAACGATGGCTAAGTATTGCTTCTTAATACTGTGATCGGCAAATTGTTCACACAACAGCCGGGCCACCTCACTGGACTTAGCAAACAGCAACACTCCAGATGTAGGTCGATCAAGGCGGTGCACCGGAAAAACATGACACCCCACCAAATCACGGGTCATCTGCATCGCAAAAAAGCGCTCTCTACGGGCTAAATAACTGCGATGAACTAATAAACCCGCCGGTTTATGTATCGCAACAATATGCTCGTCTTCAAATAATATATCGATATGAGGAGGCGGTAAGTCATCATCGAGTTCGGAGTCTGCAGCAGAGGCATCATCAATGTCGTCTGAGCTTCTTTGATCACATAAGTCATCATTATCCAATGAGTATTCAACATCGTTATCTTTTGAGATCATGTTTATCACTTTCTTATTTTGTATTGGCCAAATGTGATGACGTTTATGGGTAGTTCGCTTAACGCTGACTTAGCAAGGCGTCAAATTGTTGCAGCTGGGTAATCATAACACTACCATGGGGCTTACTTTGCCACACATGTTCAGCCATTGGGGCCAAGGCCATATTGGTCGGCAAAGGTTGTCGCTGCATAATTAGCTCAGTCATTTTGGGAATGAAAATAAACTGCAGCCATTGCTCAAATGCCATTACATCACAGCAAAATGGCGCCGTGCTGGTCATAGCAGATACAGATGGTGAAATATCAGACCAAAGCTGAAAATCTTTAAGCAATTGTTCTAATTTAATTAAATGATTTTTACTGGTTAAATAAAGCATAAAAGTGAACAACAACATCAAGGCTAAGTCGGAATATGATATCATTTAGTCAATTGAATACCCATCCAACTTCATTGATTTAGTGACAACACCATGACCGAGATAACCACCTTAAGCCAGTTTCTAACGACCGCAAATACTCAATTCCAAATATATGATTTAGGTCGCCGGGTGCAACATATCGATATGGTCGCATTTCAGCAAATTGACTCTTTACTGGCGCCATATCCTTATCCCATTCAAGGTCATGCGCAGTTTGCTATCGTATTTTGGCAACAACAGCAATTACCTTATATTTGGTTTGTAAAATTACCGTTAGATGAGCAAGGCCTATTATCACCGGCGCCGCGGACTCAGTTTATTAAGATGATCTTAGAAGCGCTAGGGCGTAATCCAACCCAAGAGTTAACGGATGAGCAGCAAGAGCAATTAGCCAATCATCCTTTTAGCTTTAAGCCTAATCAGCACAAATTGGCATTATTTAATGCATTAGTCAGGCTTCAACTTGGCCAAGCTGCATCGAGCCAATATGAATTTGCCGCACAATATTTGTCTGGTCAAGCAGCACAAGACACTTGGCCACAACTGGGTTTACAAGGTTTAGCCGATATTTGCGTTCGCGCACATCAATTTAACCATCTTAATGACATGATTAACGCACTTGATCATGCTCCAATGGAAGTGCAAGCCGCACTTTGCCAATGCTTAGAACACATTAATATTGGTAAACGCCTTGCAGAGCATTTATTTAACCAATTAGAACAAGCTGAAGATCATATAAAAGTCATGTATTTAGCGGCATTGGCGTCTGATGTTCAATACAGTATGACAGCGATTAATCAGTTAAATGATCAACGAGGGTTAGACAACAACACGCTAATAACCATTGCGGCACGTAATTGGTTAGCCTTAAAAGATGATGCCATTCGTAAACACTATTTGGAAGCGCTAGCAAAACAGCCACAGCCCTTCTTTAATCAAGTTTTTGCTGATATCGTGGCAATACCTAGCTTGCGTCAAGGATTATTAGCCGACTTAAGGCATCCAGACAGAAGCGTTCAATTAGCAACCGCTATTGGCGGATTATTTAGAGCAACCAGCCTATGATGAGTGATTTTTTATTAATTGTTGCTTTAGTCGTGGTAGCGGCTTTTTTTTGGCAGCTAAGACAAATGGCAGAGTTAAGCAGGACCCTTACAGAACAAGCCTGTAAAAAACAAAATGTACAATTGCTCGCTATTGCAATGGTGTCAGCCCGTCCAAGCATCGGTGGCAGTACCGGTATCTGTTGGAAAGCAACATTTATGTTCGAATTTAGTACCGATGGCCTCAACCAATATCAAGGCCATATTTTAATGCATGGTAATCGTGTAAAAAAAATCGAATGGCCCATTTTTCCAGAACCAGAATGGATGGATGCCCCTATGGCCAGTGGTAAATTTGGCGGATGCGGCAGCAGTAAAAGTTGCGGTTCAGGCAAATGCAACTAGTGAGTCAAATGAGTAAGGTTCATTTAAGCATTATAAGGGCACGTCAAGCCGCTTTTACCGAGTAAGCTCACCTCTTCCCGAGTTGAGGTTCATTTAACGCTATTTTGCCATTCATGAGCAAAATAGCGTTTTTATTGTCGACCCGATTTACCGACAAAGGAAATGCATTATCGATCTCGCCATTAGGCTTTAGGCTTATCAATCACTTTATAATCGAGATAAGTCACCGTTTGGATGCTATCAAGAGATTTAAAAATTGCCGCAGTACCGTTAATGATGGTTGATGTATGTTCAGGCATCACTAAACCTTCAAAAACACCAAATACCAACTCTAATTCAAATTTAGTCAGCGTGACGGTAAATGCCGGATTCAACTCATCGGTATTGCTGATCAAAATTTTTCTTAACTGCTTAGACGCTTTATCTAAATAAAGCACGCCAGTTAGGGCTTTATTATCGAGTTCTTCAATATGGGGTACAAATTTAAACACTAGGTTGGAGTTGTCATCACCAACAAATACAAGTGTGGTTACATCAATAAGATCAGAAAATGCCACTTCATAGCTGTTTTCATCTTTGTCTTGATTAAGATCTTGTTGATGTTGTTGATATTTGTCTACGCGTTTTTTATCCGGTGTTTCACCATTTTCAGACACTAACGTCCATCGTTGTGTTTCAGGCTGTGAAGCATCAAATTGCTCTATCCGTGTTAAGTCAGGCATCACCGTATGCTGTGCGTATTGCCAACGTACATTTGAGTCATCGGTATTATGATTAATATCGCTTAAAGCCTGCTCAACCCATTGTTGCTCCTCTGGAGTCACCTCGGCATTAGCGCTATAGCAAATAAAACCAAGACTCATCGCCATCACTAATTTAAACAGCTTCATGTTTTCTCCTTAATCAAACCCAATATCAACCTAACGTCATGCTTAAGTTCAAACATCATAGTGTTTACAATTTGACAACATAACAACGATAAGTTCCAGTCATCACGGAAAAAAAGCAAAAGAAAGGCCGCGACAGTAACTGCCGCGGCCTCTTGATCTCTTGTTAAGCTTTCCAGCTATAAATGTGCTCCCTGCACCATCCATACGTATCGCTTGCTTCCTGCTCTATCCTTGTTCAATCCTTGATGTTCCATGTACAATAAAGTACTTTCCCTCTTACTCGATTATCCTTTTACCGAGCCTGCTCCATCCTAAGCGTGTCCTTATATCATCCATGAAATTCTTACTCTATCCTGTCGCAAATCATTTGCGTACAATCTGGCATCCATTGCACACTATCATCCTGATAATGTTATAAAACCCGCTTAATCCGCTATTGCGTCCATTGAGCAAGCCTAACGTTTCATCCTGAAACTTAATACCGTCCATTATATCCATATACTCATGGTCTTCCACGACCACTTTACTACCTTGTAATGTCCCTTCCCTAGGAACGAGATAAATAATAATTCATTTACCTAGACGTAAACAGGTACCTCTAAATGATTAAAATATTTCACAGACAACATAAATTAAAATAACGAACAAAATCAATAAATTAAATTTTCAATAGACATATAAGCTATCAATTAGGTGGTTCGGCTCACACACTTTGTGAGATATATCTCACAAGGCGGCAGGCAAAAAAGGTAAACATCTAGTTAGCGATGACTATTAACTAAACATCCTAAACCAGCAAACCGCTCAAACCCTGGCTTAAATCCGCTATTTTTCTTAACCTTAATCCATATAACCGAAGGAGAGTTGGTATTGATGAGTGCGGCAAACCAGCAAATCGCGAGAGCAACCGTAATACGCTAATAATGAGTATACCATGCCACTTCAAGATGCTCGTTTCAGAGCTGTCGTAGGGTAACGGATCAAGGCAGTGATTGAAGAGAATGGTGACTCCCTTTTAATATCACTATTCCTAGCGCCTAGTCCTAGATCTTAAGTCCTAGATCCTAGAATCGAAACGTCCTCGAAGGACAGCGTCCGCCCTAGAATCTAACACAAGGATAATTTCGCGGGCCTATTTTCGACAAGTCATGCTTGGAAAAAAATAAAGTAAACGAAGTTCCTCACTCGAGAAATGTTGCTGAGAAAAATATGCTTAACGCTGCAAATCATCGACAGCTAAAAGCGGTGTGGCTGCAGTGAAAGCCGCACCGTTTTTTAATCATCTGAGTGAATTTGCTTTGTTAGGTTCTAACTTGCCTTTCCCGCTTCTGTTGCTTCAGGAACCTCAACAAGACTCCCCGTTTTACAATCATAAATATACCCATAAATAGGGATATCACTTGGCACCATTGAATTATGTCTAATTCTTTCTACATCAGATAACACGCTTTTAGCTTGATCACTAATAGTCAGCCACTCAATAAACTTGCCGTCTGTAGTGCCACCACCAGCATGACTATCATGCCAGCCTGATCCGTCAACACTTGATGCTTTTAGACTGGCAGACAACAAATCAGCCATTATCTCATTATTAAATGTTTCCATTCCGCAATCTGTATGATGAATAACAAACCATTCTTTTGTGCCAAGTAATTTGTAAGAAATGACTAATGAACGGATGGCATCATCACTTGCTCTGCCGCCTGCGTTACGAATTACATGGGCATCACCTTCGGCAAGACCTGCATATTTAGCAGGATCTAAACGAGCGTCCATACATGTCAGGATGGCAAACTGCCTGCCAGGAGGCATTGGCAAATTGCCTTTATCCCCAAAACCAGCTACATAATCAGCATTTGCTGATGTTATTTCTTGTACTATTTTACTCACCTTTGTTCTCCTTTGTGGTGAAGCGTATTTTATTATGCGTCCACTACATCGCAATTATGAATGTCGCGGTTATTATCTCAATTCTGGGGTAGTTACACAGAATCTGTTACAGACTGATATAAGCAATGACATAAACTAACCAACTATCAATCGACCCCATAGGTGTTTGACTAACATCAATCAGATTAATGTGTCGCTTTATGTCCCCAAATGTCTGTTAACCTTTGGTCTCGACCACAATTCCAGCGATAAGCATGATACCGAATGGGACTGTTCTTATAGTAATCCTGATGGTAACTTTCATCGCCCTTAATTGGGTAAAAAATAGAAGCATTTAAGATTGGCGTAATAACGTTATTATTGGGAAATTGCTTTTCAATGTCCCTTTTAGACTGTTGGGCAATTTCCCTTTCTTTATCGTTTGCCACGAAAATCGCGCTTAAATAGCTTGTACCTTTATCACAAAATTGCCCCTTTGCATCAAAGGGATCAATGTTAACCCAGTAATAATCTAACAACTCTTTGTAACTCACCTTGCTAGGATCATAGGTTATTTGAACCGCTTCAAAATGACCGTCATGGTTGCCATTGTATGTGGGGTCTTTTAAGATTCCGCCTGTGAATCCTGAGATCACATCGGTTACGCCATCAAGTTTTTCAAAGTCTGATTCCATACACCAGAAACATCCTCCGGCCAAAATGGTTTTATCTGCAGTGGCATTAGCAGCATAAAACAATAAGCTTGCTGCTAATATTATTAACACTAGTGTGTTTTTCATAATACCCTCCATTGTTTTTCCGAGTTTACTGATGTGTTTGTATCTAAGATATTTACATTACGAAGTTAATGATTTAGAGGTTCACTATGCCCGAGAGTCGCGATGATTACCTCGGATTTGTTGTCTATTTCTACATAATAGATAGTTTTACTGCTAAATCAGCGTTGTTAACGCAATAGGTTAATCATTGAATTATTATTTAGGCTAAGGGTCACGCGCGTCAGAATGCTCAAGATGACGAATTCAGGGTATCAATATAGAAATAGGCAAACTCACTGTATGAATTAGGTCATAGGGCAAACATAATACTCCACAAGGATAGATAAATAATCATCGTAGTTAGTGCGCTATTAAGCTGCATGCCTATATTATGACATCCTAAATCAGTTTACACCTTTGGGACTTATTATGAATCTTGGATTTGTTATTTACACAACCTTATTCACAGGATCCAAATGCCAAAAACTTTTCGCCAAAAAGCAAAAAGGCACAACCTTAAGTTATAAGGTTGTGCCCATTAAACGCTTTTGTCAGCAATCCGGCTGAAAGTTTGCTCCCTGCACCATCCATGTAATCATGCTTCCTGCAGTCCTTTTCCCTGTTCTCATTTCCTTGTCTATTTGTGTATAACAAAAGACTCATGAGTGTCATTCCATTGAACAGCCTGTCCATTGACTGAGCGTTAAATCCATATCAATCCGTTGAATCATCCATACTGCTTCCTGCAGTCCTGTCCTTTACCCTTGTGTCGACATTTTACTGTCTACACTCTTCCTTGATCCGGCTATCCATCTGCCGAGTTTATGCCCTAATCCGTGAGCATGTCCTTCCTAGTCTCATCCTTGAAATTCTTAAGCATCATTCGTTTTATTTCTCATCCTAAGAAAAGCAACTGATGACTCGCTTTCGATAACAATATTCTAACCACATAAAACGCCATGAAAAGACACACAACATTTAACAAACAAATAATTAACATTCAAAAAAGCATAAAAAGTTATAAGAAGCTGATTTTGTATGGTTAAAAATAATTGATAACGTTAAACACTGACAGCTTAAAATAGGATCCCCTACAGACTTGTAGGATATGGCTTACAGAAGTGTGAGCAAGTTATTCCTATCGGTTTTGTTTACGCCATAAACGCATTAACATTTGACCAAACATGACCCAATCCCCCCACAAACTGTATAACGGATAAGTGAATGTAGCCGGCCGATTTTTTTCAAACATAAAATGCCCTAACCATGCAAAACCATACCCGACTACAGGCAACCACAACAGCTGCCACCAATGCTGGTTAATTAAGGTATTAACAACAATCACCAAAATAATGCTACTGCCAATGTAATGCAGTCTTCGACAAACAGGATCTTGATGTTGCGACAGATAAAATGGGTAAAACTCTGCAAATGAAGAATAACGTTTAGGTTGCATTACTCACTCCTTTTTAATCACCAGCTAATCATATGCTCTGTTAATATTGGATTATGTAGTCTTGAGTTATACCTTATTGTAAAATAATATTTCACCCTCAACATTGCCAACGTTAACGGTGGCAATACTAGTAAACCCTTGTTGTACTAATGCTTTATGATGTGAAGGATTACTGACAAATACCCCGATCCCATCGAGCCTACGTTGTTCATCACACCAACTCAATACCGCTTGAATGAGTTTGGCACCATAACCTTTATGCTGCTCATTAGGTGATAAGGCAATAAATTGTAAAATTCCACATTTTTGGGAAGGAAGATGTTCTAAAATACAGGTTTCTTTTTGCATTAATCCCTGAGTTGATTTCCAGCCAGTCCCTAACATCATTTTGAAACGCCAATGCCAATAACGTCCCTCGCCCAGCGGCACTTGTTGAGTAATAACACACGCAACACCGATTAAACGGTCACCGTCAAATAGGCCAATCAAAGGTTGTTCTTGTTGCCATAATTCATTTAATTCTTCACGAATAGCGGCACGAAGTTTTTGTTCATATTGTTGAGTATCTTGTTGGCCGAGTACCTCGATAAAATAAGGGTCATCATGATAAGCATTATAGAGAATGGAAGCTGCAACCCGTATGTCTTCAGCGGTTAAATACACTGCACGTAGGGTTTCCAAGGTGTTATTGTCCATTATTATTCCTTGTTGATTAACTCTCTGAACTTAATTTAACAAGTTTGAAACAATCTACAAGTTTTGTTTATGCGTTTGACCTACAAAACGGTTATATACGACAGTTGTTTGCATTTTTTCTCATCAAGATTGATACTGAATTTATCGACTTAACCATTACAAGGAATGCATCAAATGGACACAACATTAAATGACCTAAGTCACTTATTTAAGCAATTAGGTTTGCCTCATCATCAAGAGGGCATCGATGACTTTGTTATCCAAAATAAACTTGATAAGCACACATTAATCACTGATGCTAATTGCTGGAACCCAGGTCAAAAAGCATTTTTAAAAGAGGCATTATTAGAAGACGCCCAATGGTCAGAAGTGATTGACCAATTGGACGTGATGATGCGAGCTGAAGCGTAATTGATTGTTAATGTCAGATGACGTGACTCAATGACTAAATTTGTTTATAGGCGGCGTCACCCCAGCCCACTAAAACGTCGTCTCGGAACACAATTGGCGTGCATTCGTCTTTAGTTGTTTTACCATCTCCTTCAGCCCATTGGGTGCGATAGAACAACACTTTGATAGACTGATCGGCGCGGTCTTGAGTCGGCTTAGCATAAGCTTCGCTGAAATCTGCTATGCCCATCAGGGTTGTCACTTGATCACTGCTCATTCCCATAGACAATTTGGTGATTAGTTGACGATTTTCATCCTGTTGCTCTTGCCAATAGTCAGCACTTTTACCCGATTCATGACCACCAACACTGATCACACAACCACTTAACATCAGTGATGTTGCGCCAATTAATCCTGCTGCGATAAGTTTTAATTTCATGTTGCGTCCTTTTTGTTAAAATATAATCCGAATTGTATTTACATAGTCTTTAAGCCAAAATCGTGCCACAATTAATGCATTGATTTATATGGGTTTATTTTTAATACCACATGAGTTAGTTAATCTCACTATAAAACATTAAGGAATTTCACCAACAATGAGTCCAATTGAACAGGTGCTTGCAGCAGCTAAATCGATTGCCAACAATGGACATACTCCCAGTTTAGCGCTAATAAAAAGTCGCTTAGGTAATCGAATTTCAATGCCAATCCTGATCCAAGGTTTACAACAATTTAAAGCGTTACCTAAATCTGAATGGCAGCACATAGCAGAATTAACGGACATACAATCAATGGCAGATGTGCCAACTGATGAGCAACCCGATCCTATCGCTCAAGTCACCCAACAGGTTATCGCCATGCAACAACAGATTAATCAGCTGAGCCAACGAGTCGCTGAGCTAGAACGCCAATTAGCAAACCAGGTCGTCCAAAGCAATATAATTAATAATAAGGTCGACCAATAAATGTTTGTCTTCGAACTGCGTTTTGAATGTTTTGCCGACACCACCATTGAGGCGGCAGAAAAAGCCATTAATGCGTTTCTTGAAGCTCTTCGGGCTAATGGACAAATTCTTGGACGTGAATTTGCGGTCGCCTTTAATGACGGCGAATTTAGGGCTCGTTTGTTATTACCCGAAAAAACCAGTCTGGCTAATCGCTATAATAGCCCTTGGGTAAAAGTGACATTAGCAGGCTTGACGGCAGCCAAACTATTGGCGCCTAGAGAAAAATTCATCGGCCAAGACATCAACTCTGAAGCCAGTAATACCGACGCCCCGTCATGGCAGGTGTTGTATACCAGTTATGTGCATATGTGTTCACCGCTTCGCAATGGCGATAATCTGCTGCCAATACCTTTATATCAACTGCCAGCAACTTTTAATGGCGATCATAAACGCATCATAAAATGGCAAACAGAATGGCAAGCGTGTGATGAACTGCAAATGGCAGCCGCCACAAAAGCTGAGTTTGCAGCATTAGATGAAATAACTCGGACAGACAGTGACCTATTTAGACGCGGTTGGGATTTACGTGGCAGGATAGAATATTTAACTAACATCCCCACCTATTATTACTTATACCGTGTGGGTGGTGAGTCATTAGAAAGCGAAATGAACAGGGAGTGTCCACGTTGTGGCTCACAGGCTTGGAAGCTGGAACAACCGCTTTTAGATCTATTCCATTTTCGCTGTGAACCCTGCCGCATAGTGTCGAATTTATCTTGGGATCATCAATAAGCAGATAAAAACACTCAGTAACCACATCATTCAAAAACTGAACGATGTGTTTTGCTGCCATTTCAAAGTGTATATATTATTGTTTACCGCGTAACGATTGCCACATGGTTTTAATCCGCTGCCAGATACCCGGATGATCGGCAACAATCTCAGTTTCTTCGATCGGTTTAACCGGCGGTTTTATCAACGGAGATAGTTGCTGCAGAAATTCAGTTAATGATGGCGCAATTTGAGTGCTTTGTTTCTGGCCTGGTATTTCGATCCATACACTGCCATCATCGTTGTTTACCGTTAGCATTTGATCATCATCACCTGTTACACCAATAAACCAAGTAGATGGTTGTTTAAGCTTTTGTTTCATGATCAAATGGCCAATTACATTTTGTTGCAAATTCTCAAAGTCGGCTTGATTCCACGCTTGAATTAATTCACCGTCGCCAAACGAGGCCGTAAACGGTAATGGCGCTGAAAAATATTGGCCATAAAATGCATGAATATCTTGGTGTAACTGAATATTTAATGCATGTTCCACATTGCTAAAATCAGCTGTATTATCCCGTTTAACAGGCTGCCAGAACACTATTTCATCGCGATTTGCATCAAACGTTCCTTGAATACATATTGAGTCTTCGCCCAAAGGATAATAGCGCGGAAATTCAGATAAAGTATCTTGATAAGATTTAAGATAGTTTTTTATAAAGCAATCTAATGCAGATGAACAAGACACTTAAGCCACTCGTAGTTTATAATAAAACTATATTTTGACACGGAATCCGATTAGATGACACACAATCACGACCCTTATAGTGATGCAGCAGCATTAAAAGGCCTAACATTAGGCCAAGCAACTGCTTATCAAGCTGAGTATGACGCGTCACTGCTGCAAGGGGTTCCACGTAAACTTAACCGAGATGCTATTGAATTAAGTGGTCAACTCCCTTTTCACGGTACCGATATTTGGACCGGATATGAATTGTCTTGGCTTAATGCTAAAGGCAAGCCTGTTGTTGCCATTTTGGAAGTTCAGTTAGATATCAACAGTGTCAATTTGATTGAATCTAAATCTTTTAAACTGTACTTAAATAGTTTTAACCAAACTAAGTTTGACAGTGTCGAAGCCGTACAAGAAACCTTAAGCCGCGATTTAGCCGCTTGTGCCCAAGGTGATCTGACCGTAAAAGTCATCGAACCTAAGCATTTTAATCTTGAACGTATTATTGATTTACCGGGTACTTGTATTGATGACTTGGATATTGAAGTCGACGAATACGCATTTAATCCAGATCATTTAATCGGTGGTACAGATCCTGACAAAAACGTGGCGGAAACACTAAATTCAAATTTATTGAAGTCTAATTGTTTAATCACCTCACAGCCTGACTGGGGCAGTGTGATGATCCGTTATCAAGGCCCTAAAATTGATCGTGAAAAACTGCTGCGCTATTTAATCTCTTTCCGCCAGCACAATGAATTTCACGAGCAATGCGTTGAGCGTATCTTTGTCGACTTAAAAAAATACTGCCAGTGCACTAAGTTAACCGTTTATGCGCGTTATACCCGTCGCGGTGGCTTAGACATCAACCCATATCGCAGTGACTTTGAAAACCCACCAGAATCAAACCGCCTTGCGAGACAATAATCGCCGTAGCGATTATCAGTATTCGCTAAAAACCAATCTCACTGAGGTTGGTTTTTTTGTGAGTGATGAGTGAATAATAGAGTTAAGCATTTTTAGCTTTATGGCAATATATCAGCGAGGCTTAATTGATAACATAATGGTGTATCAAAAATCGCAAGCGGGTTGGGTGTAGTTGTCGCCATCAATTGATTCGCCAAACCTAAGGTAACGGCAAAACGGTATGTTTGATCAAGTCGTCCCATCACAGTCTGCCAAGTTATCTTTGTCGCAACATCTTGAGGATTAGTAAAATGCAGCTTAACGGCTTGGCATAATGCTATTAATTGACTCTGATTATCAAGCATTTGTTTATCAACTGAGAGTAAATCAATACTGCGCGGTGTTGCCTGACTAAAATCAACCGCAAACGATTTAAGCGACAATGCCAGCCCCAAGCCGCGTGCTTTTATGTAAGACTCTTTCACCGCCCATAAATCAAAAAAACGTTGCCGCTGCAATGATGGTGGTAATTGCAACAAGGCATCAGTTTCAGCTTGGGTGAAATAATGATTTAAAATAGGCACAATATCTGTACTGCCTCGCTCACGTTCAATATCAACCCCAAAACTCACATCGGAGTCGGCTTTAAACGCTTGTCCACCTGTAACCACGCCAATCATCAACCACTCGCCGCTGTGGCTTATATTAAAATGTAGCCCAGTTTGAGCCAATAAATCATCGCTAAGCGCTGGTTTACCTTTGTCACCATAACGAAAACGCCACTCGTGGGGTTTTCGCTCACTATGCAGTGATAATACCGCCCTAAGCGCGATACGAACTTGCAACGCATTATGACGCGCCGACACGCTTTTATAGCGGCCAACCTTGGCGACTTCGTCAGCGGTTAACCAACCTAAGGCTAAACCTGCATCATAATCTGCAGTTGAAAACCCACCATCAAGTCGCACAAAGTAAATATGCGGCTTAGCAAGCGAGTCTAATTGGGATATCGAAAAAGTGGCAGGCATTAAAGCAAACAAAACTCAGTTAAATGGCGATACGGCTAAATTACCTTAATAAGCCCTCTTCAGCGAGGAATTTGTCAATAATCGCGATGATTCTCAATTGGCGCGAAAAATAGTATTAGCATTAACATAATGCTAATTTCCATGGGTAACCACCAGACTTCACGCCTAAGGTGAATGCTAATAATCTCATACGAAGATTATGTGCTTACCCACATTCTAAACAGTCTGTCCTCCGAGTAAAATCATTGTTAGTAGAGGATAGCTAATAATTCATTACGAATAAATTATTGATCTACTTTACAATATACCAATAAACCTAATCAATTTTATGAGCAAATAAAGGGTGATATTAATCCATCCGTTATAATACAAAAAGTCAGCGTTGAGTTAGCATGTTAAACCACAATAGAACATTGAACCACCAACAAGCGATTCGATTAATAACCATATATAACAGTAGTATAAGCATGGACTATATTGTTCTACCTACATAAGGGATAATAGAATTTCACAAGGCACCCGTTTCAAATTACGAGCTTTGTATCTATAAAGAGGGCTTTTAAGCGACACGTTGCGTGTTTTTAGTCTCGGGTGATTGTATCGAAGTGAAACCTCAGGTAATCTGCTTTCTGTTAATATGCATAAATGGATATTTAGACTAATTTTTATCTTCTTTAAGTATGACTTAAGTAAGTATGGGTAAGTTTAAATGCGCTAAAGTCTCAATAGATTATTTGGAATCCCTGTCTAGATGACAAAAAAGATAACTACACATCCAGAGTCGAGTCTATTTGAGGGTAAGCCTCGTCAAAAAACGGTTAATCACCGTAACGCGACGACAACGCCGGAGATGCGTCAATTTATTCAGCAATCCGATTACAGCGTCAGTCAATTATCCAAAATCCTCAATATCAGCGAAGCCACCGTGCGTAAGTGGCGTAAACGTGACTCAATTGATAACACCCCAAACACCCCGCACAAACTCAACACGACACTATCCCCAATGGAAGAGTACGTGATGCTGGGCCTGCGTTATCAATTAAAGATGCCCTTAGACAGGTTATTAAAAGTCACCCAACAATTTATCAACCCCAATGTCTCTCGCTCCGGCCTTGCCCGCTGCTTAAAACGCTTTGGGGTGTCAAAACTCGACGAATTTGATAGCCCTTTTGTGCCAGAAAAATTCTTCAATCAGCTGCCGATCACTCAGGGCGCAAATATTCAAACCTATACCGTTAACCCGCAGACTTTAGCTGACACCTTGGCCCTACCGAGTCCAGATCCGGACAACGTAGTGCAAGTGGTGTCGTTAAGTATTCCGCCTCAACTAACAGAACAACATGCCTATTCCGTTCTGCTTGGGGTCGATTTTAAGTCTGACTGGGTTTACCTCGATATTTACCAAGACAGCCATACCCAGGCGAGTAATCGCTATATTACGCATGTCTTAAAGCACGGACCGTTTCATTTACGTAAGTTATTGGTTCGCAACTATCACACTTTTCTTGCTCGATTTCCTGGAGCAGGTCAACCAGCCGCAGTATCCACTAGCACCACTCATGCAGCTGGATCCCAACACCAGATAACTGAACCTCAGTTATCAAACGGAGACTCATATGAGCCAATCCAGTAATATAGATAAGCGTTTAAACAAACGCTTAAAAGACATGCCTGTCGCCATTGTCGGCATGGCCAGTATTTTTGCAAACTCACGCTATTTAAACAAATTTTGGGATTTAATCAGCGAAAAAATTGATGCCATTATCGACGTTCCAGAAACCCATTGGAATGCTGAAGATTACTACAATGCCGATAAATCAATGGCCGATAAAACTTACTGTAAACGCGGTGGTTTTTTACCTGAAGTCGATTTCAATCCAATGGAATTTGGCCTGCCACCTAACATCCTCGAACTAACAGACACCTCGCAACTATTATCGTTAGTGGTCGCCAAAGAAGTGCTGGCTGATGCTGGCATTGATGCACAGTACGATACCGATCGCATCGGTATTACACTGGGCGTCGGCGGTGGTCAAAAGCTCAATCATAGCCTAAGTGGTCGTTTGCAATACCCTATACTCAAAAAAGTATTTAAAAATAGCGGTCTAAGCGACGAAGACACCGACATGTTGATCAAAAAGTTTCAAGACCAATATATCCATTGGGAAGAGAACTCATTTCCAGGATCCCTTGGCAATGTGATTGCTGGTCGTATCGCTAACCGCTTTGATTTAGGCGGCATGAATTGTGTTGTTGACGCCGCTTGTGCGGGATCGTTGGCGGCTATGCGTATGGCCATCACTGAGTTAGTTGAAGGTCGCAGTGACATGATGCTCACCGGTGGCGTGTGTACCGACAACTCTCCATCAATGTACATGAGCTTTTCAAAAACACCGGCATTTACCACTAATGACACCATTCAACCTTTCGATATTGATTCAAAAGGCATGATGATTGGTGAAGGTATTGGCATGATGGCGCTTAAACGCCTTGATGATGCTGAACGCGATGGTGACCGCATTTATGCTGTTATCAAAGGCGTTGGCTCGTCATCAGATGGTAAATTTAAAAGTATTTATGCACCTCGCCCAGAAGGCCAAGCTAAAGCATTAAGACGTGCTTATGATGATGCCGGTTTTGCACCGAACACTGTTGGCTTAATTGAAGCCCACGGTACCGGTACTGCAGCTGGCGATGTGGCAGAATTTAATGGCCTGAAATCGGTGTTTACTGAAGATAATGATACCCAACAGCACATTGCCCTTGGGTCGGTTAAATCGCAAGTAGGTCACACTAAATCGACAGCAGGAACCGCTGGGGTCATTAAAGTCGCGCTGGCGCTGCATCATAAAGTCTTGCCTCCGACCATTAACGTCAGTAAGCCGAATCCAAAATTAAACATTCAGGACTCGCCATTTTATTTAAACACTGAAACCCGTCCATGGTTGCCAAGAGCAGACAATACCCCGCGACGCGCCGGTGTTAGTGCTTTTGGTTTTGGCGGCACTAACTTCCACATCGTATTGGAAGAGTATCGTCAAGAACATGTTCGAGGTGATAAGTATCGTCAACGTTCAGTGCCACAAACGCTGTTAATCCATGGGCAAAACAAAGCCGCATTACAGGCTCAATTAACGGCACTTCAAGCTGAAGTTAATGGCGTTGATACCACACAGCAAAATCGTCAAGAAATTGTCTTAGCCGACTTAGGCAAACGATTTGCCTTAAATACCATCGCCCCGAATGCGGCACGCATAGGCTTAGTCGTTGCTTCATTAGCAGACTTAACCGTTCAGCTAACGCAAGCGCAAGCGCAGTTAAGCTCAAATACTGCCGACAGCTGGCAATTACCTTCAGGCACAAGTTATCGCGCGCAAGCATTGATCCATCCTGAATCGGCAAGCCATAAAGTGGCGGCATTATTTGCCGGACAAGGGGCGCAGTATCTAAACATGGGTGCAGATTTAGCCTGTTTGTATCCAGAAATGCGTCAACAACTGATGCAGGCCGACAAGGTATTTGCCCAACATAAGCAAACACAATTGTCGCAAGTTATGTACCCAAATCCTGCTTTTGAAGCCGACGATATTGCCGCACAACACGCAGCATTAACCAATACAGCTAATGCCCAAAGTGCTATTGGTGCGGTCAGCATGGGCCAATATGCATTATTGACTCAAGCAGGTTTTACCGCCGACATGGTTGCTGGTCATAGTTTTGGTGAATTGTCAGCATTATGTGCTGCAGGCGTTATTAGCCAAGCTGATTATTATCAATTGGCCTTTGCTCGTGGCCAAGCAATGGCTGCCACGCCTAAAGATCAAGACGCTGGGGTAATGTACGCGATTATTGTTCCGGCTCAATCGGTTGAGCAAGGCACTGAACAAGTTGAAAAGTGCATCAGTGCATTTGAAGGCGTAAAGGTGGCTAATTATAATGCACCAACCCAACTTGTTATTGCAGGGCCAACAGCATCATGCGCCTTAGCGGCACAAGCTATCAGCACCGAGCTTGGCTTTAAAGCGATTGCCCTGCCCGTTTCTGGCGCGTTCCACACCCCATTGGTGGCACATGCTCAGCAACCCTTTGCTACCGCAATCGGCAAGGTCAAATTTGCCAAGCCAAAATTGAGTCTTTATGCCAACGGCACCGGCAAAGCACATCCTAATGATCCCAAAGCAATCAAGGCGGCATTGACTGATCATATGCTGCAATCGGTTCGTTTTAGCGAGCAATTAACAGCTATGTACGACGCTGGCGCACGGGTATTTGTTGAGTTTGGTCCGAAAAACATTCTCCAAAAACTGGTTGAGGCAACATTAGGCAATAAAGCTGAGCCTGTGAGTGTGGTTAGCTTAAATCCTAATCCAAAGGGCAGCAGTGATACCCAACTGCGTCAAGCTGCTTGCCAGCTTGCAGTGTTAGGTGTGACGTTAACTGAGGTTGACCCATATCAAGCGCCTATCGCTGAGCTTGCAAAAGTCTCACCGATGAACGTCAAGTTAACTGCCAGCAATTATATTAGTCCCAACACCCAAGCCAAAATGAACAAGTCACTGCAAACTGGCACAGTTACCAGCCAGACAGTGGAAGTGCCTGTCGAGAAAGTAGTGGAAAAAATTGTGGAAAAAGAAGTCATTAAAACTGAATATATTGAAGTGCCAGCAACATCCGCACCAGCTCAAGCACCAGCATCTGCAGTAGCTGCACCTTTAGCTGCAGCCGCTCCTGTAGCTAAAGCTCAACCGGTTCGCTCAAATGTGTCAGCGTCGGCCGATAGTATCGGTGCATTTTTTGCAGCGCAGCAACAAACAGCTGAATTACATCAGCAGTTTTTAGCTATCCCACAGCAATATGGTGATACCTTTGCTCACCTGATGACAGCCCAAGCACAAATGGCGTCATCGGGATTAGCCATTCCAGAAAGCTTGCAACGTTCGATGGAGATGTTCCACCAGCATCAAGCACAAACATTGCAAAGTCATACTCAATTCTTAACACTGCAAGCACAAGCAAGCCAAGCTGCATTAGCCATGTTGCAAGGGCAAACGCCAGCGGCTATGCCTGCATCAGTATCTGCTGCATCAGTACAGCCTGCTTTTGTGCAGTCAAACCACATAGATCAAGCAGCAATACCTTCGCCAGTGGTAGCACCTGTTGCTCCAGCTTCAGCTCAGGTTCAAACAGCTCAAGCGGCTCAAGCGGTTCAATCTCAACCGACAGCCAGTATACCTGTTCAAGCTCCTGTGGCTCAGCAAGTTAGCTCAGCAGCGGTTTCTGTACCAACAGCCGGACTAACACAGCAACAAGTGTTAGACACTATGCTCAATGTGGTCGCCGACAAAACCGGTTACCCAACTGAAATGCTCGAGCTTGGTATGGATATGGAAGCCGATTTAGGTATCGACTCCATTAAGCGCGTTGAAATTTTAGGCACAGTGCAAGAAGAGCTTCCAGGCTTACCTGAACTGAGCCCAGAAGATTTAGCTGAATGTCGCACCTTGGGTGAAATCGTTAGCTACATGCAAACCAAATTGCCTGCTGCTAACGCGGTTGCTGTCGCGTCAACGGGATCAACCTCGGTAGAAACTGCTGCACCGGCATCAACTGACTTAACAGCTGAAAACGTCCAGCGTACTATGCTCAATGTGGTTGCCGACAAAACTGGTTACCCAACCGAAATGCTTGAACTTGGCATGGACATGGAAGCCGATTTAGGCATCGACTCCATTAAGCGCGTTGAAATTTTAGGCACAGTACAAGATGAACTTCCAGGTTTACCAGAACTGAGCCCAGAAGATTTAGCCGAGTGCCGCACCTTGGGTGAAATCGTTAGCTACATGCAAACTAAATTGCCAGCTGCTAATGCGGTTTCAGCCTCAACCACAGTCGACACTGCCGCACCTGCTAGCTCAACTGGCTTAAGCGCTGAAAGCGTCCAACGCACTATGCTCAGCGTCGTCGCCGACAAAACCGGTTACCCAACTGAAATGCTTGAACTTGGCATGGACATGGAAGCAGACCTTGGTATCGACTCGATTAAGCGCGTCGAAATTCTAGGCACAGTACAAGATGAGCTACCAGGCTTACCTGAGCTGAACCCAGAAGATTTAGCCGAGTGTCGCACCTTGGGCGAAATCGTCAGCTATATGCAAACCAAACTGCCTGCGGCCAGCACAGTCGCTCCAGTAGCAACGGTATCTTCATCAGCACCTGCAACAACGGGCTTGAGTGCTGATACTGTATTAAGCACCATGATGTCAGTGGTAGCCGACAAAACCGGTTACCCAGCTGAAATGCTTGAACTGAGCATGGATATGGAAGCCGACCTCGGCATCGATTCCATCAAGCGGGTTGAAATTCTAGGTACAGTGCAAGACGAACTACCCGGTTTACCAGAACTGAACCCAGAAGATTTAGCCGAGTGTCGCACCTTAGGTGAAATTGTCAGCTACATGCAGACCAAACTGCCTGCGGTTAGCACGGTTACTGTAGCGTCAACGGGATCAACATCGGTAACAGCAACAGCAGGGTCTATCACTGCTGCACCTGAATCAACCAGCTTAAGCGCAGAAAACGTCCAGCGTACGATGTTAAGCGTGGTCGCCGACAAAACCGGTTACCCTGCTGAAATGCTTGAACTGAGTATGGACATGGAAGCCGATTTAGGTATCGACTCCATTAAGCGCGTCGAGATTTTAGGCACAGTGCAAGATGAGCTGCCAGGCTTACCAGAACTGAACCCTGAAGATTTAGCCGAGTGTCGCACCTTAGGTGAAATTGTCAGCTACATGCAGACCAAGCTGCCTGCTGCTGGCATAGTTGCCGAAGTAGTAACCCCAGCATTAAGCGCAAACAAGCTTGAATTAGACACCACAACATTACCTCCACATAGCGAGGTAGCGCTAAAAAAGTTACCAGCGGCGGATAAACTCCTGGATTGTTTTTCAACAGCAACTTGTATTGTCATCACAGACGATGGCCACAACGCAGGTTTACTGGCTGAAAAGCTCAATGCAAAGGGATTAACCGTCGCCGTTATTCGTCACCCACAAACCATCAGTGTGGCGCATTCGCCATTAAGCAGTGATATTAAAAGCTACACCTTGAATAGCATTGATGATGCACAAATTGCCAAGGTCATTGCCGATATTAAGGCCGACATTGGTGCTGAACAGGCCATTGCGGGCTTTGTTCATTTGCAGCCGCAAGCCACAGCCAACAGCAGCGAATTAATGTCGTGCACGGTTGCCGCTAAAGCTGCGGTCGACAATGCATTTTTATGGGCCAAGCATCTGCACCCAGAATTCGCTAAGCCAACATCTTCACGCTTATGCTACTTTACTGTGAGTCGTTTAGACGGTGGGTTTGGTTACTTAGATAATAGCCAATTAGCGACAGCAGAACTTAACCAAGCAGCCTTGTCTGGGCTTAGCAAAACCTTAAGCCATGAGTGGCCACAGGTGTTTTGCCGCGCCTTAGACATTGCTAATAACCTTGATGCAAGCGCCTTTGCTGATGCTATCGTAGCAGAGTTGTTTGATATCGATGGTGCCAATGCAAGCGAAGATCGCATTAACGAAGTGGGGATCAGTCAGCAAGGCCGAGTGACATTAGTTGCAGCCAATGCCAGCGAGCAATTTGCGCCAGCAACACTTGATAGTAATGACACTATTTTGGTCACCGGCGGCGCAAAAGGCGTAACGTTTGAATGCGCCCTCACCTTAGCCAAACAGTGCCAATCACATTTTGTGTTAGCAGGTCGCAGCCAACATTTTGCTAGCGACTTACCGGTTTGGGCTCAAGGCAAGCAAGCCTCTGAGTTAAAAGCCGCTGCCATTGCTTATATTCAATCGCAAGGTAATAAACCCACGCCAAAACAGATTGATGCGCTAGTGTGGCCGATAAGCAGCAGCCTAGAAATCGATCGTGCGTTAGCCGCTTTTGGCAAGGTCGGTGCCAGTGCCCAATATGTATCGATGGATGTCAGCGATGCCACAGCGGTAACAGATGCACTTGCTGGATTAACCGCTGCCAACGGCAAAAAGCTAATTATCAATGGCATTATCCACGGCGCCGGTGTGTTAGCCGACAAGCATATACAAGACAAAACCTTGGATGAGCTTAACCGCGTCTACCACACCAAAGTGACTGGGCTTGCGAGCATCCTTAACGCACTCGACCCACAACAGATTAAGCTTATTGCGCTGTTTTCATCGGCTGCCGCTTTTTACGGTAATAGCGGTCAGAGTGATTATGCTATGTCCAATGAAATCCTCAATAAAACCGCACTGAAACTGGCGCACACTTTACCGCAAGCTAAAGTGATGAGTTTTAACTGGGGCCCTTGGGATGGCGGTATGGTCAGTTCAGCATTAAAGAAAATGTTTGTTGAACGTGGCGTTTACGTTATTCCGCTACAAACGGGTGCCGAGTTATTTGCCCACAGTTTATTAAGCCAACAAGGGGCGCAACTGCTCATTGGCTCTGATATGCAAGGCTCGTCAGAACAGGATAATGCTGCAAAAAAGCCTAATGCGGACGCTTTGCTTATCGCCAAGGGTTCGCTGAAATTTGCTACTAAAGCATTTACGACTAAGACATCTGAGACTAAGACATCGGCTACTGATCCTATCAGCATGACGGTGACTCGAGTCTTAACTCCGGCTGAAATGCCTTTTGTTAGCGACC
Source organism: Shewanella sp. Actino-trap-3 (assembly GCF_002836275.1). Taxonomy (NCBI): domain Bacteria; kingdom Pseudomonadati; phylum Pseudomonadota; class Gammaproteobacteria; order Alteromonadales; family Shewanellaceae; genus Shewanella; species Shewanella sp. Actino-trap-3. The sequence goes on from NZ_PJCE01000001.1 coordinate 1,778,386, forward strand.
ATTGTATTGCTGGCAATCCGGTATTGCCGACAGTATGCGCCATGCAGTGGATGCGTGATGCGGCAGAAATTTTATGTCATGTGCCTGTCAGTATTGCTGAATACAAATTGCTTAAAGGGGTTATTTTTGACACCAATGAGCCACATTTGTTGCAACTTGAGCTAAGCCAAACGGAGGCTGGGATCAGCGCGCAGATCTCCTCTCGTCTGCTCAATGAGCCAAGTGCAGCCATGAAACCGCAATACCAAGCGACATTGGTGATCAATAGTGCCATTTTGGCAACTGAGATCACCAAGCCAGCGATTGATACTGCGAGTCTGACAAAGTGGTCGCACATGGTGCCATTGAACTCAGGGGCTGAACTGTATCAAAACGGAACCTTGTTTCATGGCCCGCGTTTGCAAGGGATAAATCAGGTGCTAGCATTTGATGATGCTCAGCTACTGTGCCGAGTGCAATTACCGCAGATTAATGCCGCAGACTGCCAAGGTTTTATCCCGTCATCGGCATTAGGTGGCAGCCAAATTTTCGCTGAAGATTTGCTGCTACAAGCCATGCTGGTATGGGCGAGACTGAAATACGGTGCCGCAAGTTTACCGTCATCAACCGGTGAATGTGTCACCGCTTGGCCATTTGCTAATGGTGATAAAGGTTATATTCAACTGAATGTGGTTAAACACAGTGGCAGAATGCTAATCGCTAACGTGAGTTTATATCATCAAGATGGCCGCCTGAGTTGCCAAATGCTTAACGCTAAAGTGACCATTAGCAAAAGTTTGAATGGGGCATTTATTGCACATCAAGCTGCTGGTGCTGAACTTTCTCACCACAGCAAGGAAACAGTGTGACGGCATCAAGCAACATAACGCAGAGCAGTATTAGTGAGCGTATTGCGGAGCAACAAACCAAGCCAATGCGCTTGGCATTGTTGCTAAGCAAGCCTGATGTTGACTCGGTAAATGAGCACTTCATTGCCATTGACACTCAACGTGTCGATGGCTTTGAATTGGCGTTATTACACAGCTTTGAGACACTATCATCCACCCACAATGACATGGTCAATATTGGCGATCGACTGTGGATAATGCCGGGGCTGATTGCCGCTAAACACGGCGTGCATGCTCATGCTTATATCAATGGCATTGCAGTTGGTGACAATCAAGTTGAAGCGGTAACACTCGCCCTTGCCCATGCAAAACGTCTGCATGCTCAGCCGCAGATTGTCGCGCTAGATGGCAGTGCTACTTCCAGTGCTAATGCTAATGCTGGTACTCATGCCAACACTCATCCACAAACAGCGCTGACGACAATGGTAAACCTGGTCGAGTCTATCGCCAGTCGCTGTATACCATCCAAAGACAACAGCAACAGTCAATATTGGTTTAGCACACTACACCAAAGTCGGGTGGCGGCCTTATGTTATCCAGCGGCCGCGGGTGTTCAGGCAATGATCCTAACCCAAGGACGTGCGCTAATCGCCGCCAAGGCATTGATCAATACTCAGCGTTTATGGTTGCCACTCTGCGCAGCTTCATTAGCGCAATTACGCACTAAGCTGATGGACTTTTCTACGCAGTTAAACTCAACTGCTGCTGACGACCTTAGCCTACTCAAGCTTATCAACACCACATTGGTAGATTATCAAACGGATGCGCCCCTAGCCTTGGTATTAATGGCAGCGGACCGCAGTGGATTGGTGCAAGAAGTCAACGCAATGATGTCAAAGATGTCGGCTAATGGCGATCTTGCCCAAAGCTCAAATGCAGCCATAGAATATAAAACCCCTGCCGGCAGTTGCTTTTATTCAGCGCCGCTTGGTCATCATGGCTTAAGTTTTGTTTATCCCGGCGTAGGCACCGTCTATCCAAACATGCTTAGTCAATTGGGACTGGTTTTCCCGGATTTATATGCCGAACTTGAAAACCAAGGTGACATGCAATCGATGTTACAAACTGAATATCTCTATGGCGCAGATAACAGCCGTGCAGCACAGATGAGTCTGAGTCAATTGGCGATTGCCGGCGTTGGAGCCAGTTATATATTAACTAAACTGTTGCAGCAAGAGTTTGCCATTGAGCCCCGCTTTGCTTTGGGTTACTCCATGGGTGAAGCGGCCATGTGGGCCAGTTTAAACGTATGGCAGGCACCGCACAGCATGATTGCCGCGACGCAAAACAGCAGTATTTTTAGCCAAGATATTTCTGGCGAGCTCCGCTGTGTTCGCCAGCAATGGCAATTAGCCGATGACGAAACCATTGTGTGGAACAGCTTTGTCACTCGTGCGAGCATCGATGAACTCACGCCCCATTTAGCGGATCACCCGCGGGCTTATATTGCCATTATCCAAGGTGATACCTGCGTTATCGCTGGCTGTGAATCCAGTTGTATAGCCTTGTTAAAACAAGCGGGTAAACGCGGCATTGCGGCTAATCGCGTCACCGCTATGCACACACCTGCGGCACTGAATATTACCACGTCTGTTAGCCAGTTTTATCAGCAACCGCTTGTGGAGAATTTACCCCACCAATTACAGTTTATCTCAGCCGCCGAGGCAGATCCGGTTGCGTTAACCTCACACGCCATTGCCCAATCGATAGCCGATACCTTTTGTCATCAATTGGACTTTACTCAATTGATCCATAAAGCTCGCCACCATGGCTGTCGTTTGTTTGTTGAAGTCGGTGCAGATCGTCAAATAACCACTTTAATTGATAAAATCAATGCTCAGAGTAGCGATTCGTCTCCAGCGAAGGTCCATGCAAAAGTCAATGCGATGGCTGTTAATGCAAAAGGCGGCGACGATATTAGCAGTTTACTTAAATGTCTGGGGCAATTAATCACTCATCGAGTGCCGATGTCATTAAGCCCCTTTATCCGCAGCCTTAACGATACAATTAACACATTATCCCAGCAGGCGGCGTTAGCCGACGGCTCATCTCTCATTCGTAATAGTGAAACATCATTAGAAGGAGAACCTCATTGAGTTCTCAAGCGATCCCTAAAATAGCCATTGTTGGCTTAGCCAATCAGTATCCAGATGCGGATACCCCTGCATCGTTTTGGCAAAATTTATTAGAAAAAAAAGACTCACGCAGCCAAATCAGTGCCAACAAACTCAATGCTTCACCGAGTGACTACTTGGGCGTTCAAGGCGAGTCAGACCGGTTTTATTGCGATAAAGGCGGTTATATCCAAGGGTTTAGCTTTAATCCAAACGGATATCGTATTGCGAGTGACGCCTTTGATGGTTTAGATGAAAGCTTCTTGTGGGCAACCGACACTGCGCGTAATGCTTTAACGGATGCGGGTATTGATCTAGACAATAGCTTGCTCAAACGCACAGGTATTGTCATGGGAACCTTATCATTTCCTACGGCAAAATCTAACGAGCTATTTGTGCCGCTTTATCATAGTGCGGTAGAAAAAGCCCTACAAACCAAACTACAACAGCCAAACTTCAGCCTGCATTCTTTTAATGAGCGCTATGATAAGCACTTTGATCAGCAATCTGTTGACCAGCAGCCACAAACTAATGCACATGCGAAAGCTCAGACAGTTAATTTGCGTAATGGTGCCATTGCCCATAACGCCTCAAAAATCGTTGCCGATGCTCTGGGGTTAGGTGGTACGCAGCTCAGTTTAGATGCGGCATGTGCCAGCTCGGTTTACGCCTTAAAACTGGCGTGCGATTACTTGCATACTGGCAAAGCAGACATGATGCTTGCCGGCGCAGTGTCAGGTGCCGATCCCTTCTTTATCAATATGGGATTTTCGATATTTCACGCCTATCCCGACCACGGCATTTCAGCTCCGTTTGATCAAAACAGTAAAGGCTTGTTCGCTGGCGAAGGTGCTGGGGTATTAGTGCTTAAACGTCTTGAAGATGCTGAGCGTGATGGCGACCATATTTACGCTTTAGTCAGTGGTATCGGCTTATCAAACGACGGTAAAGGCCAGTTTGTGTTAAGCCCAAACAGTAAAGGCCAAGTACAAGCATTTGAACGTGCTTATCGCGATGCAGCGGCAATAGACCCAAGTATTACCCCCGCCAGTATTGAAGTGATTGAATGTCACGCAACCGGTACGCCATTAGGTGACAAAGTTGAACTCACCTCAATGGAGCGGTTTTTTGAAGATAAGCTTCAAGGCAGCGCGACACCACTGATTGGTTCAGCAAAATCCAATTTAGGCCATTTACTCACCGCCGCAGGCATGCCCGGGATCATGAAAATGATTTTTGCGATGCGCCAAGGCGTGTTGCCACCCAGTATTAATATTAGTGCGCCTATCGCCTCGCCTAATGGATTATTTGGTCAAGCAACCTTACAAAACGTGGTGTTGCCTTGGCCCGATAAAGCAGGCAATAAAGCCCGCCATGCGGGGGTATCGGTATTTGGTTTTGGTGGCTGTAATGCCCATTTACTGATTGAGTCATATCAAGCTCCGGCTCCGGCTCAAGCCGTCGCTACCAAGGCTTTGCTCAATAGTAGCCAATCTAATAATAGTGCATTAGTCAATGCCGAAACGCCGATGCACATTACCGGTATGGCCGCGCATTTTGGCCAATGCAGCAGTATCGATGCACTGGCTGATAACATCATCGCCAAGCAAGCACTGTTTATCCCATTGCCAAAAAAGCGCTGGAAAGGCTTAGACAAACACCCAGAGTTATTGGCCCAATATGGCATTAATCAAGTACCACAGGGCGCGTATATTGATCAATTCGATTTTGATTTCTTACGTTTTAAAGTGCCGCCTAATGAAGATGACCGGCTGATCTCTCAACAGCTGCTGTTAATCAAGATAGCCAATGAAGCCATTGTCGATGCCAAGTTAACACCAGGCAGCAAAGTGGCCGTGTTAGTCGCCATGGAAACCGAACTTGAGTTACACCAATTTCGCGGACGAGTTAACTTACACAGCCAAATAGCTCAAAGCCTTAATGCCCAAGGGATCCAGTTATCCAGTGCGGAATATAACAGCTTAGAAGCGATTGCAATGGACAGTGTGTTAGATGCAGCCAAGCTTAACCAGTACACCAGCTTTATTGGCAATATTATGGCGTCGCGGATCGCCTCATTGTGGGATTTCAATGGTCCAGCGTTTACCATTTCAGCGGGCGAGCAGTCAGTTAATCGCTGTATTGATGTAGCACAAAACTTGTTTGCCCTTGGCTCGTTACAAGAGCCTTTAGATGCAATCGTTATTGCCGCCGTGGATCTGTCTGGCAGTATTGAAAACATGTTGTTCAATACCGCTAAACTTAATGCCAAAGGCTTGGGTTCAACTGATTGGCTAGTAGGCGAAGGGGCTGGCGCGCTAGTGCTGCAACAAACCAATGCCGAACACACTAGCCTTCACAGCTATGCCAGTATCGACAGCATTGATTTTGATCCATTGTCGCAAGAGCCCGCCACCATTGCGGCAGACCTTATCGAGTTAAACCAAGCGCCGGAATGCTTATTCTCAGAGCAAGGCCAGCAGTTTGCCCAAGGGATAGCGGATGCATCGACAGCCGCTAATTCGGCGACGCTAATCTGTAAAGCGCATGACATTCTCGGTCATACATTTGCCGCCTCTGGCATGGCCAGTGTGCTGCATGCTTTAGTGCAAACACGTCACATCAATAAAACCGCTATCAATGCCAGTGTCTTCACCAATAGTGAAAAACAATACTCACAAGTGAATTTGTCGGTTTCGGCGGCGCAACAACAAGCATTGCACGCTCGACTGAGCAATAATTTAACTCAACAATTAGCCACGGGCAGTAAGGTAAGTTTAATTAAGCAAGTCAGTTTAGGCGGTCGCGATATCTATCAGCATATTATTGATAGTCCACTTGAATGCCTCGACAGCATTGTGGGTCAATGTGCCAATATAATAGCCCCAGCAACAGCTAACAACATTGATATTACTAAGCCACAAACCACCTGTGACAGCAGCCATTTTAGTGTTAATCATAGCGAGCAAATCGCCGAGTCTCTTATGTCAGAAAAAACCATTTCAACGCCAGAGCAACCAAGGGTCGCCAGTGTGGCCAAGCTTACTATTCCACTCGCACATTTAAGCGCATTTCAGCAAAACCAATGGTTAGCGCAACAAGCGCATTTAGCCTATTTAACCAGTCGAGATGCAGGTTTAAAAGTGGCGGACAGTTTATTACGCTCGCAATTAGCCGGTTTTACCGCCCAGCCAGCGCCTCTGGTTTCAGTTGCTTCACAGCCTGTTGTAAATGTTGACGTTAACGCCTCAACAGCTATTCCTGCGCAGTTAATCCAGCCCAATCATGCCTTCGTACCTGCTTACACTGCGCCGACGCCGGCAGACAAACCCTGTATTTGGAACTACGCTGATTTAGTCGAGTATGCTGAAGGTGATATTGCCAAGGTATTTGGTCCAGATTACGCCATTATCGACAGTTATTCTCGCCGAGTAAGACTGCCAACCACCGACTATTTATTGGTGTCGCGCGTCACTAAACTTGATGCGACCATAAATCAATACCAACCCTGTTCAATGACCACAGAATACGACATCCCGGTTGATGCGCCCTACTTAGTCGATGGTCAAATCCCTTGGGCTGTAGCCGTTGAATCAGGTCAGTGCGATTTAATGTTGATCAGTTATTTAGGCATCGATTTTGAAAACAAGGGTGAGCGGGTTTATCGATTACTTGATTGCACCCTGACCTTCTTAGCTGATTTACCTCGCGGCGGCGATACCCTGCGTTACGACATTAAAATCAACAACTTTGCCAGCAATGGCGACACGCTATTATTCTTCTTCTCGTACGAATGCTTTGTTGGCGACAAGATGATCCTCAAAATGGATGGCGGCTGCGCAGGCTTCTTTACCGACCAAGAACTGGCCGATGGGAAAGGGGTGATCCATACCGAAGAGGAAATTAAACTTCGTCAACAAGTACTTAATAATCCGAATAAACCGACCTTTACACCATTACTGCATTGTAACCAAACGGCGTTTGACTATGGCCAAATTCATCATTTATTAACCGCTGATATTGGCAGCTGTTTTGGCGGCGAACATGTTGGTCACCAACTGCAAAATGGGCTGCAAAAATCGCTTTGTTTTGCCTCAGAAAAGTTCTTAATGATTGAGCGTGTTAGCCAGCTTCAAGTGCACGGTGGCGCGTGGGGCTTAGGCTTACTTGAAGGTCATAAACACATTGCGCCAGATCACTGGTATTTCCCGTGTCATTTCCAAGGCGACCAAGTCATGGCTGGCTCGTTAATGGCAGAAGGTTGTGGTCAATTACTGCAATTCTTTATGGTCCACATTGGGATGCACACTCTGGTTGACAATGGTCGCTTCCAGCCACTGGAAAATGCCTCACAAAAAGTGCGTTGTCGTGGCCAAGTGTTGCCACAAACCGCTGAGCTGACTTATCGCATGGAGGTCACCGAAATAGGTATTCATCCTCGTCCCTATGCCAAAGCTAACATTGATATTTTGCTCAATGGCAAGGTGGTGGTTGATTTCCAAAATCTTGGGGTGATGATTAAAGAAGAAGCTGAATGCACTCGTTACCCGCTTCTGTCGTTAGATACAGCAGGCACTACCCCTGCTGTAAATTCAAACGCTAGCAGCAAAATTATTGCCAACAAAGCCCCATTAATGTCGCAAGTTCCAGATTTAAATGCCCCAAGTAACAAGGGCGTTATTCCACTTAAACATATTCCCGCGCCGCAAGTGAGCGCCGATTCAAAGTATGCCAACCGCGTACCCGATACCGTGCCATTTACGCCATACCATATGTTCGAATTTGCCACTGGCGATATCGAAAAATGCTTCGGGCCTGACTTTAGTATCTACCGCGGACTGATCCCACCGCGCACGCCTTGTGGCGATTTACAGTTAACCACTCGCGTGGTTGACATTAACGGTAAGCGCGGCGAACTGAAAAAGCCATCGTCTTGTATCGCTGAATACGAAGTGCCGGCAGATGCCTGGTACTTTGCTAACAACAGCCACCAGACTGTAATGCCTTATTCGGTGTTAATGGAGATTTCATTACAACCTAATGGCTTTATTTCCGGCTACATGGGCACCACTCTTGGTTTTCCTGGGCAAGAACTGTTTTTCCGCAACTTAGATGGTCACGGCACCCTACTGCGCGAAGTCGATTTACGCGGCAAAACTATCGTCAATGACTCACGTTTGCTGTCTACTGTCATCGCTGGTAGTAATATTATTCAAAGCTTCACATTTGAGCTAAGCGTCGATAACGAGCCGTTTTACACCGGCAGCGCAGTGTTTGGCTACTTTAAAGGTGACGCACTTAAAAACCAGCTCGGCATAGATAACGGCAAAATAACCCAGCCATGGCACCTCGACAATAATGTGGCTGCAGATGTCAGCGTCAACTTACTGGATAAGCAGTCGCGATTATTTAATGCTCCTGCCCACCAGCCACATTATCGTTTAGCCGGTGGCCAACTTAACTTTATCGACACGGCTGAAATGGTGCTTAAAGGCGGTAAATATGGTAACGGTTATTTGTCGGCATCTCGCACGATTGATCCAAGTGATTGGTTCTTCCAATTCCATTTCCATCAAGATCCGGTAATGCCAGGTTCATTAGGCGTTGAAGCTATCATCGAGTTAATGCAAACTTACGCCATCAGTACAGACTTAGGTAAAGGTTTCACTAACCCGAAATTTGGGCAGATATTATCTGACATAAAATGGAAATATCGCGGTCAGATTAATCCATTAAACAAACAAATGTCGCTCGATGTTCATATCAGTGCCATTAAAGATGAACACGGTAAGCGCATCATTATTGGTGATGCCAATTTAAGCAAAGATGGCCTGCGTATTTACGAAGTCAAAGATATCGCAATTTGTATTGAAGAAGCTTAGCCGCTTGCTTTTCAAGGAAATAAAAATAATGTCAACTCAATTACAACACGAAAAGCTTTCACCTTGGCCATGGCAAGTTAGCTTGCAAAACTGCTGTTTTGATCACGCTGGGATGAACAAAAAGCTCAAAGATTTATCGCAACCATGTTATGTGGTTAACGATACACAGCAAGGCTTAGGTGTGGCGCAACAGGCTCAAGTGGTGACCGATGCCGTAGCGGCCCATGCACTACCTGTCAGCGCCTTTGCGCCTGCACTAGGCACCCAAAGTTTAGGTGACAGTAATTTCCGCCGCGTGCATGGGGTAAAATACGCCTATTATGCTGGCGCCATGGCGAATGGTATTTCCTCTGAAGAGCTGGTTATCGCATTAGGTCAAGCCGGTATTTTATGCTCATTTGGCGCCGCGGGGTTAATTCCATCACGAGTTGAACAAGCCATTAAGCGCATTCAAACGGCGCTGCCTAATGGCCCTTATGCGTTTAATTTAATTCACAGCCCGAGTGAGCCCGCACTAGAGCGTGGCAGTGTCGAGCTGTTTTTGAAGCATAAAGTGCGTACCGTCGAAGCCTCTGCATTTTTGGGGTTAACCCCTCAAATTGTCTATTACCGCGCAGCAGGCTTAAGCCGTGACGTTCACGGTGATATTCAAATCGACAATAAAGTGATCGCTAAAATCAGCCGTACTGAAGTAGCGATTAAGTTTATGCAACCCGCACCAGTAAAAATGCTCCAACAACTGGTTGATGACGGTTTGATTACGCCTGAACAAATGGCATTAGCGCAATTAGTGCCAATGGCAGATGATATTACCGCAGAAGCCGACTCTGGTGGCCATACCGACAATCGTCCATTAGTCACCTTACTGCCCACTATTTTGGCACTAAAAGATCAAGTGCAAGCGCAGTACAATTACAAAACGCCTCTCCGCGTCGGTGCTGGCGGTGGTGTGGGCACCCCTGATGCTGCATTGGCAACATTTCATATGGGCGCTGCTTATATTGTTACCGGCTCCATCAACCAAGCCTGCGTGGAAGCCGGCGCCAGCGAGCATACGCGTAAATTACTGGCCACCACAGAAATGGCCGATGTGACGATGGCGCCAGCCGCCGATATGTTCGAAATGGGCGTTAAGTTACAAGTGGTCAAACGCGGCACATTATTTCCCATGCGCGCCAACAAACTATACGAAATTTATACTCGCTATGACTCAATCGAAGCCATACCAAGCGACGAGCGTGAAAAACTTGAAAAACAAGTATTTCGCTCAAGCCTTGATGATATTTGGGCCGGCACTGTGGCACATTTTAATGAACGAGATCCCAAACAGATTGAACGCGCTAAAGACAATCCAAAACGTAAAATGGCATTGATTTTCCGTTGGTATTTAGGCTTATCAAGTCGCTGGTCAAACACGGGTGAAGTGGGTCGCGAGATGGATTATCAAATTTGGGCAGGTCCTTCGCTTGGAGCATTCAATGCGTGGGCTAAAGGCAGCTATTTAGATGATTACACTCAACGTCACGCCGTCGATTTGGCCAAGCATTTAATGCACGGTGCAGCCTATTTAGCTCGAGTGAATTTATTAACGGCACAAGGTGTTAGCCTTCCCGTAGCATTACAGCGCTGGCGCCCAGTAGACCAAGTTAAATAATAGGCTTATCACGCTTCACCGCGAGATAAGTGATAAAGATAGGAACTAACATGAGCGATACCCAAAAACTCGATTTTTCGGCGGTTAACGACCCGACACTTGCGTCGTTTAACCAGCAAAAAAACCTGATTAAGCGCATGCTAAAAGGCAACAGTGCGACTTGCACCGACTGCAATAAACCACTAACACTTCTATTGCCGCCTAATACCAAAAAGGCACAAAAAAATAATAAAGCCCCAGGGATTTATTGCGCTAAAGGCTGCACGGACATCGAGCTAGACATGGAAGCTGTGGCGCTAATGAAATAGCGTTGATGACATAGCGTTGATAAAATAATGCTACCGAAATGGCCCAAACTATCTTTATCTAAAGAGGGTTTGGGCCATTTTATCTTTGCAAGTTAATGATTTGGCAGTTTGCGCCGCAATGTAATACAAGCCTGAGTGATGACATGAAGTTGTTCTACATGAGTAAGCGATCACAAAAAAAATCACAAACGCAGCCAGCGTAAACAGCCCTGTTAAATCTCTGCTCGTGATAATAAACGGTTATGAAATAGACCCAATATTCTGCTTTTGGCTAACGTATCCCACCCCTAAACCAAGTTGGGGTTATTTAGCGTGCCAGCGCGCCACAATATCAGCGGCGCCAGAGGATTGCGCAATTGTGTTGTCTCCGACTAAAGCGGTTTTAAAATCACTAAATGGCATACTAGCCCACATACTAAGCTCAAATTGGCTATTGGCCGCCACCTCACCTACGCCTTTAGGTGTTCCTGTCATCACAATGTCACCATCGTTTAAGGTCATAAATTCACTAATGGCGTTAACAATAGCTTGTGGTTGATACATCATTAATTGCTGATGCCCCAATTGAGTCACAACGTTATCAATCGTTAACTGAAAACACCCATTATGCATACCTTGAGTAATTGGAATAAAGTCACTAAACAGGGCCGAACCATCAAAGGCTTTAGCTCGCTCCCAGGGTAGACCTTGTTTTTTTAACTTAGCTTGCAGTTGCCGCTTAGTCATATCAAGCCCAACACCAACGGCACTAAACTGGCCATTACTTACCATAAAGCACAACTCGGCTTCATAATGTAAAGGCTCATCCAAATGGCTCCGTAAGGTGGTGGTAATAGCTGAATTAGGCTTAAGAAACACCACCATATCATCAGGTATTTCGTTGCCTAGTTCGTGAATATGTTCTGCATAATTACGCCCAATACAAATAATTTTTGATGGGATGATATGTCGAACTTGGCCATTAACTTGTGTTAGCGTTACTGATTGTCGATCCACATTAACCTCGAATGATTAGACATATTGAGAACAATTAACCGCTTTAGCAACAAAAGCATCACGACGTTAACACATCAAGCCTAGTATGATCGCTTGTCTATTAATATGTAACCTCAATTAAGGATGATAGACGGTTATCAACCAGCCCATTGTTCCGCTATCGAAGTGGTATCGAAGTGCTATCGACTGACAATAGGCCCGCGATTGACGCTTCAATACGCCTTGATAGCAAAAAACCGTGGCAGGTTTGATAATATGACTAACTTTAAATAACCCCCTGTTTACGCCAATACAGGTAAAGGCTGATATTGCAGATCTGAAATAACCCCCTGTTTACGCAAAGACAGGCCAAGTTTGATATTGCAGGCCTGAAATAAGCCCCTGCTTAACGATTTAGTCACTCTCTTATTCCGAGTTGAAGTTATGTAAATAACCTCTCTATATTAGCGCCTCGATTTCAATCAACGAGCACCAAATTTTGGTAAGCCCCTTGATCACAATAGTAAATATCACTATAAAAACAATGATATATTTATATAATTGTATTTACATTTTTTTAACAACGAACTAGTCTAGGTCTGTTGTACATAGACAATAAACCTGTTTCATTAACGATTAATACAGTAAGAATGACTGTCAGAAAAATAATAATAAGAGAGACTAAATGACAATGTTCGAATTGACAATTAAACAAAAAATAGCGTTAGGATTTGCCTCTATTGGCTTATTACTGCTTGTTGGAAGTAGTTTTTTTTATCATTCTCTCGATCAAATTCAAACAGCAAATACTAATATTGAAACCTTAGCGGTACCCGTTCAAAATAAATCAAATGCATTGCAAATTACCTTATTAAAAATGGCAAAAACAGATAGCTTAGCTTATTCACAAACCGGTAATGACAGTATCAATCTCAGCTTCAAACAATTTAATCTATTACAGCAAGAATTCAATAACGTATTAACGACACTATTAGTCAAAGTAGCGGATCATCCCACTATGCACCAGTCGTTAATTCAAGCAAAAAGCTCCTATCAGCAGTACGTAAAACAATCGCGTACCATGTTCAGCACTAAACTCGAAATAGAGCAAACCCGCACCCACTTCACTACCTTAAAGCAAGAGTTTGATAATGCGCGTATCAGCGCCAGTAACAATATGATTGATTTGGAACTTATCGAAGCGCCAGTTGATGAAGCACCGTTATTAGCAGAAGTCATTGGCGGCGGAGTGCGTATCGACGACATGTTGTTCGCACTTGGCAATACAATAACGGAACTCGGTCGATTAACTTCTGCCGATACGATTAATATTCATAAACAAGATGTTTCGATGTTATTAGTTAATATTACGGTTAATGGCAACTACTTAACCCAACAAGCTGACCCCTTGGGTGCAACGTCGCTATTTGCCGATTTTGACACCAACTTACGAGCCATTAAACAGTTCACAGATGAACCTGGCACCTTGTATCTCGCGCAACACAATGTCGTCAATAAGCAACGCTTAGCAGAGCAAAGTCATCTACAAGCCAACATTTTTTTTGATGCTACGAATCATCAGTTAGATCAATTAGTGACACTCGCGAACGAAAGATTCAACCAGTTACAAATGGTGGCCATAGATGAAGTGAATACAGCACAAACATTGGCTATTTCAATGGCGGTGATATTTGTATTAATGGCGATCTTTATCTATTACTTCACGTCAAAAGCCATGTTAGGCCCTCTGCAAGTCATTAACCGAGCATTATCACGGATCGCCAGCGGTGATTTATCGGGGCGATTAACCAAGACAAATAATGATGAATTTGGAGCCTTGATGGATAACATCAATAAACTTTCTGACGACCTGACTCATTTATTACAAGCCATTAGTCGTGATGCGCATTTGCTCGATGAATCCGCGATTCGCTCACAAGAGCAAAGCGAAAAGATATCCCATTCAGCCTCAGGACAAATTAACAGTATTAGCCAAGCAAAGCTGCTCGCCGAACAAATACATCACAGTTCTACTCAGGTCAGTGAGCAAGCCGCGGAATCTGAACAACATGTCAAATTAGCCTCTTTGCAAGGGGTACAAATAAAAAGTATTGCTAATAATAATCGCCTCCGCATTGAGACCTTATCAACCAGCTTGCATGACTCAGTTAAGATCATGACAAAACTTAATCAACACAGCGATAATATTGGTGGAATTTTAACGACCATCAGTGCTATTGCCGACCAAACTAATTTGTTAGCCTTAAATGCGGCTATTGAGGCGGCAAGAGCGGGTGAACATGGGCGTGGCTTTGCCGTCGTTGCCGACGAGGTACGATCATTAGCGTCTAGAACGCAATTATCAACCGCCAAAATTCAAACCATGATTAACGCCCTACAACAAGAAACAACGAATGCCGTCAATGCCATCTCACAAGGACAAATGCAAGCCAGTGAATGTGTTGAACAAAGTCAGTCGTTACACGATGCGATTAAACAAATAGAAACAGCATTGAGTACCATTAATGGCATGAGCCAAAGTATTACTCATTCGGCCAATGAACAAGTAAACCATAGCCAATTAATAGAACAAACAATGACTCAAACGGCAGATTCAGCCCAACAAAATGCACAAGAATCAACATCAATGACCAATCGAAGCCAACAATTAAATCAATTAGCCCGCTCGCTTACCACCTCCGTTGAACGTTTTAAGCTATAACCATAACGATGATCATTGACGGAATGATTATTGGGTCATTTATGCGGGGTCAGCAATATCAATAATGTGCTGATTAATATTCTCTGCCAGCATACTGCGCTACTAGATACTAGGACGCTGCGCTGCTAGAACGCTACGCGGCTAGATACTATAAAATCTTAGCAGCGAAGCGACACTAGCAGGACGTAGTCCGCCCTAGCAGCGAAGCGATACTAGCAGGACGCAGTCCGCCCTAGCAGCGAAGCGACACTAGCAGGACGCAGTCCGCCCTAGCAGCGAAGCGACACTAGCAGCGAAGCGACACTAGCAGCGAAGCGACACTAGCAGGACGCAGTCCGCCCTAGCAGCGAAGCGACACTAGCAAGACGCAGTCCGCCCTGCTGTTTATTAGGCATATTCTTGCATAAAATCGTCAAGATTATCGTTGATGATTTCTATTTCATCGCTGCTAAATTGCGCGATATGAAACAAGGCTTCGCCTTCATTCGTCACTGGAATATTACTGTTGCCCACAATAATGCCGTCTGTCGGCGCCAGTAGTTGCGATGGCGATCCTCCAAATGGATTAACGATAGTGGCTAATACCTGGCCTTTAGCCACACGTTCACCTAACTTCAGTTTGATATTCACCAATCCATCAGATTCACTGCGCACCCAATAACTGCGGCTTGCATTGACACTGGTGATTTTGGTTTTGGTTTTAATTTTACCTTTGGTCATGTTTAAATAACGGATCACATTGATAACACCATTGAGACCAGACTTAATCGACATATCACTGAAACGTAGCGCTTCACCCGCCTCATATAAAATACAAGGAATGTTCAAGCTATTAGCATAAGCACGCATTGAGCCTTCGCGCGCTTTTGAGGACATAATGACTGGCGCCCCAAAAGCATTTGCCATATCGAGCATCACTTCATCGTCTGTGTCACAGCGGATCTGTGGCAAATTCTCTCGATAGATAGCACCAGTATGCAAATCAATAATATGGGTCGCTCTTTCAACCAAAGAATGAGCAAACAAATACGCTAAACGACTCGCCAACGCACCTTTAGCAGAGCCCGGAAAACAGCGATTTAAATCGCGGCGATCCGGTAGATAACGAGATTGTTGAATAAAACCAAATACGTTAACTATGGGCACTATTAACAAGGTTCCGGTTAAGGTTTTAGCATTAACACGACCGAGCAAACGTCGACATATTTCAATACCATTTAACTCATCACCATGGATCGCTGCGCAAACCAATAAAACAGGTCCCGCTTTAGTGCCGTGAATAACTTCAACGTGCAGATCCATCGGGGTATCGTTATACAGTTTTGCTGCGGGCAATTTGACACTTTTTTGAGTGCCTGCCAGTACGCTAACATCACCAATAACAAATGGTTCGTGCTTTCTTGGCATTAACCAGCTCCTTTCGTTTTCGGGCTAGTCGATTTAACGTTTTTCTCAATAAACTGAATTATTTTTTCCGCAACATCAATCCCGGTGGCTTTCTCAATACCTTCAAGACCCGGTGATGAGTTAACTTCCATCACTAATGGACCGTGTTTAGAACGTAAAATGTCGACACCCGCTACATTGAGTCCCATTGTTTTAGCCGCACGCAATGCCGTTGAACGTTCTTCAGGGGTTAATTTGACAATGCTAGCAGAACCACCACGGTGTAAATTAGACCTAAACTCACCCGCTAATGCTTGGCGTTTCATCGCGGCAATCACTTTGTCACCAATCACGAAACAACGAATATCTGCGCCACCCGCTTCGGCAATATATTCTTGCACCATGATGTTGGCTTTTAAGCCCATGAATGCTTCAATAACCGATTCGGCCGCTTTACGGGTTTCAGCCAAAACAACCCCAATGCCTTGAGTACCTTCAAGTAGCTTGATCACACAAGGGGCACCACCGACCATATCCAATAAATCAGGAATGTCGGCAGGTTTGCTGGCAAAGCCTGTCACGGGTAAACCGATGTTCTTACGTGACAATAGTTGTAATGAGCGTAATTTATCCCGTGAACGAGTAATGGCAACTGACTCGTTTAGTGGATGCGTTCCCATCATCTCAAACTGGCGCAATACCGCTGTGCCATAAAAGGTGACCGATGCGCCAATGCGCGGAATCACCACATCAAATTTTGGCAACTCTTCACCACGGACATGAATACTGGGTGCGTTCATGTTGATATTCATATAACACTTTAATGGGTCAACAATGTTTATGACATGACCACGAGCTTCTGCAGCTTCTTTTAACCGACGGGTTGAGTATAAATTTTTGTTTCTGGACATAATAGCAATATGCATTTGTTATTCTCCTGCTAGAAATGACTCTGCTGAATTAACCAAAAAGCGCCCTTGTAATGCTCGGCGTCCCAATAACATTCTAAATTTCATGTGATCTCTATTGGTTAAGGTCAGTTCGATATCAAAAAGTTGTTCTCCGATAATAATCGGTGTTTTTATCACGTAGCGTTTTGTTACATGACCACCGGAGTCACTGACATCTCGGCGATCAAATACAGTAAATTCACAGATAATTTCACGATCTGAATCTTGATCTGGATGAAGCCAGACTCGAACCCATTTTTGGTTGTTTTTTTGAAACGGTTTTATTTTGAACGCATGTAAACAAGATGTTTTTGCGCCAGTATCCACTTTGATTTTGACTCTTTCGTTGCCAATATCAGGAAAAGTACCCCATTCACGCCAACCCACAATACCGAGGGAATGTTCAGTCATGGTCTATCCTTGCTTGTAGAGGAATATTCATTCCAAATGTATAATCTTTCAATAGAATCGATACGTAGCGCGTCTACAACTCGCCTGTTTATTGCACGCTTTAATTTTTAACACCACGCAAACCCGCTAAGTTATTTGCAAAACAACCCTACTTTAGCCAATTTTAACACCAAGGCTTTATTTATATCAAACTAACATTAACCAAATAAGCAAAAAAAATCTCTATGTCAGTAAGTTACAACAATATCCCGCCCACTTCCAAACCACTAAAAAAGCACATCAACTCTAGCTTTAAACATGAAAAATACAATTGAAAAATAAATTTGTTCGAATAACACTCACAATATTAATGAGTTAAAAATGCGATGGCTATTTAACTCTACATAAACATTGATTAACATGTAGGCAAATTATCACATCATTATCAGCATCGCTATTGTTAAAAGGTTATGCCATGTTTACTCAACTCAGTTTCAACTTTTTAAACCAACTCAGCACTAACAACGATAGAGAATGGTTTAAAACCAATCAACAGCAATATGAAGATCAAGTCAGAACACCTGCATTACAATTTATTGAAGCGATGCAAGGACCCATTTTGACCATATCACCACGATTTACCGCAGTAGCCAAAAAAGTCGGCGGCAGTTTAATGCGTCCGCAACGCGATAGTCGTTTTAGTAAAAATAAAACCCCTTATAAAACCAATGTAGGCATTCAGTTTAGACACTTTCAGGCAAAAGATGTGCATGCCCCAGGTTTTTATGTCCATATCGCCAATGATGAATGCTTTATTGCCGCTGGGATTTGGCATCCAGAATCAAAAGTACTCAATGCTATTCGTCATTGTATTGATGAAAACCCCAACGGCTATCAAAAAGCATTAGCACAATTATCTCGAGCAGGATTTGAATTATCAGGCGACAGTTTAATACGCCCGCCGCGAGGATTTGCTAAAGACCACGCCATGATCGAAGAGCTAAAACGCAAAGATTTTATTGCCATTAAATCGGTAAGTATAGAACAAGTTTGTCGCAATGATTTTGTCGATTATTGTGCGCAACAATATCAGCATACACTGGCATTGATGGCCTATTTATGTTTTGCATTAGATCTCGACTTTTGATCCCAAAGAAACATTACGACGCTATCATGATGGTGACGTCACTAGGGCGTGTTGATCTTGGAAGATGAATGTTAACCACCAAAGAAGACGGCTCCGATTAACACGGCTAATTAACACGGCTAATGAACAACGCTTTTCAATACGACACTCATGGCATCACCCCACTAAAGTCGGGTTGCGTGATAAATAGTGGCTCACATGTTAGCTGTTTTATTTCATCATTAGAGTTTTAAGTCATCATTTAGATGAGCCGTGTTAAACTAGCAAAAAATAATTTAGTACAGCAAGTTGTTATTTGCTGTCCGGAAACATCAGGTCAATTCATGAGCCATAATATTCCCGCCATGTCTAACGCAACAACATCTGGCGAGACACATGCGCAAGAAATCGCGGCGACAACATCAGCCCAAAAACGTGCCCTAAGCTACTCGACAACCATTGAGAAACTTTTTAATCAGGTCATGAGTACCAAGATGCCTGCAGATAGAATTATCGGCCAATATTTTCGTGATCATAAAAAGCATGGTTCCAAAGATAGACGCGTGATCCGTGAAACTTTATTTGGTCTCTTTCGATGGTGGGGCTGGTTAAGCCAATTAGATTCAAGTCAAAAGCACACGACTTGGTTTCAACAACTAAGTACTTGTGCGATGTTAGAACAGCATAAGTGGAATGACATCACTCAAGCTTGGAATGATTTTGCTGATTGGCCTCAAGCCCGTGCCGATAAGACTCTGCTGGAAAATAATGCATCATTAAATGGTAAATTAACTGCCTTTATTGCATTAAGTGGCATCGAAACCAGTCAAATAAGCCAATTATTACCACAATGGTTTTGGCAACGTTGTCCTATAGATGCGACTGAACAATATGCGGTTGTAAACGCCATGAGCAGCCGACCGCCTATCTGGGCTCGAGCGCAAACATTATCAACAGAAAAGGTGATTGAGTCTCTTCGCCAAACGGGTGTTGAAGCAAAAGCGAGCGGTTACTTTTCTGATGCCATAAGTTTGGGCCATAAGAGTATTAACCTAAATGAAATGGATGCTTATAAACAAGGTTATATTGAAATTCAGGATTTAGCCTCCCAAGTCATTGGCCAAATTTGTCAGCCAAACAACCATGAACTGTGGTGGGATGCTTGCAGTGGCGCTGGCGGTAAAAGCCTGCAGTTATATTCATTAATGTCGCAGCAAAGCTCAGCCTTTACGGGCAGTATTACCGCATCAGATATTCGCCATAAACCGTTGGAAGAGCTGCGTAAACGTGCCAAACGAGCAGGCTTTGATCATATTAATGTCGCACCTTGGAAGGGTGACATATTACCGGTCGACGCCAATGCTTTTGACGGTGTGTTAGTCGATGCCCCATGTAGCTGCACGGGGACTTGGCGTCGAAATCCAGATATGCGATGGCTTGATGATGTTAGCGCTATCACAGACAAACCAAAACTACAGTTAGCGATTTTACGTCGCAGCGCTGCGGCAGTAAAAGCAGGTGGCAAGTTGGTTTATGCAACGTGCTCCTTATCACCGAGCGAAAATGAACAAATTGTAAAAGACTTCTTATCTGCAACATCAGAATTTGAACTTGAACCGGTCACACATCCTTTTACTGGACAGCTATGTGATATGTTAACCATTTGGCCTCAGCAAGCTGACAGTGATGGTATGTTTGTCGCCAAGATGCGTCGACGTAACGCTTAAGCCACTAAAAAGAATGATCCACTAAAAAGCCATCATATCGATGGCTTTTATATTATTGCGGCACAGACGAACACTGTTGGGCTATTTTCTGTGTAGACGAAGTATTAATTCAGCTTCTGCTTTAGGTAATTCGCACTCTTGCATTAGCTCTTCAATTCCCGCACCTAGACCGACCATTTTGACAGCTCGTGAATATAATTTGGTTTGAGGATCTTGTTGACTCGCTTCTTCGATCATATCAAACTGCTTAGCGAGTTTTTGTTCTAACTCGACCACACGCCTACCCACACCAATAGTGCCACTGCGTAACTCATGTAATTCCCTTTTAACGGCTTCACGCTGACGATCACTTTCTTTAACTAATACGGTAAGTGCGGCGACTTTAGATTTTAATTTACTCGACTGCTTAAATAAATAAAGAAGCAGACCAAGACATGCAATCACGTACACTAAAGCTGCAATTAGAAATTCATCACCCATTAATATACCTATGCTGCTGTTACTCAAAAGCAAAGAGCCAACAGTGACTCGGTTGGCTTTCTTAATAAGACCGCGACTAGATTTGTGTTAACTCTACCCACTCTTCATCAGACAATAACTTATCCAAATCAACTAAAATCAATAGCTCATTCTCGCGATTACTCACGCCTTGAATAAATTTAGCACTTTCTTCGGTGCCCACATTAGGTGCGTTGTCAATTTCAGAACGACGTAAATAAACCACTTCTGCAACGCTATCAACCAAAATACCAATGACTTGTTTTTCAGCCTCAATAATCACAATACGAGTTGAATCGTCGATTTCAGCAGACTGCAAACCAAAACGTGAACGAGTATCAATAACCGTTACTACGTTACCGCGTAGGTTGATAATCCCCAATACATAATAAGGTGCGCCTGGCACAGGAGCAATTTCGGTATAGCGTAATACTTCTTGAACTTGCATTACGTTAATACCGTAGGTTTCATTATCTAGCTTAAATGTTACCCATTGTAATACTGCATCGTCTTTACTTGCAGCAACCGCTGCTACACTTCTAGAATCGCTCATTGTTAACCTCGGTCAATCGAATCCTGACAACCTAAACCTGCATCAAGCATTTTAATTAATGCTTGAACATTTAAAATGCCACACATTTGTTGTTTTACTACCCCAGCAAGCCACGGACGCTTACCCGGTTTTTCACGCCAATTGACGTGTGATTTATCTATTTTAACAGCGTTAACTAGCGACTCGCACGTTAACCCCCATTGACTATCTTCAAGCATCACAAGAAATTGATAATCGACTGTTTGTGCTAATTCTTGCGAATATTTGTCAGGCATAACCCAAGCACACGTATCAACCACATTTACGTTGCTGTCACGATGGGTTTGCACCCCCATAAACCAAGATGGCCGACCAATAAGATGATTTATCTTATCAATTTTAATAATCCCACCTAAGCTAACAAGTGGAACCGCCAGCGTTAATCCTGCTATCTTAAAGAATAACACTTGAAATTCATCATCAAGTACTTCTTGTAAATCATGGGTAATACTAGGCGGTTGATCCCCGACCTGAGTTTGTGGCCCTGTATGATCTTGCGCCGCAGAATGCTCTACCCACTGATCTTGCTTAATGATAACGTCTTTTATATCAGCATGTGAACTTTCGTTATTGTTTATATCGACTAACGACTTGATTTCTTTATCCGTTAGTTCTGTTTGTTGTGTTTCTGTATTATTCACAACCGTTTTAGGCTCAATATGAGTAATGGCCTGTCGAACACGCTCTGTACTGGCTTTAATCTGTTGCGATAAATCGGTTTCTGCTCTAGGTTTAGATACTGCAGATAATAATTTTTCAAGCGCGAGCTTATCGACACTGGTAGTCGGCTCTGCATATTGCCGTTGGTTAGCAATAACAGATGAAGCCTTAGACAATATTTGTTGTGAATAATGAGCAGATATAGGTGCGGCTGGTGTGACTGTTCCAGTCGGCTTTTCCTCGGTAATATTTGACACGTTATGGCCAATGTCATTAACTGGATCCACAGCAATACGTGGTTTTACCTCAAGGCTTTGTGCAGGAATCGATTTAGGCTGTTCCTGTAATAAAAGACTGAAATAATCAAAAACAGTTTCATCAACCGATTTTGACATGGGTAAACTCCTGAGAAAATAAAAAATCCAGCAGGCGATTATATGCTTTTACACCTCGGCTACTGGCTGAATAATGCGAACCGGGTAAATGAGCCAAGCTTGCGTCTCTAAATTTAGTATCAACCGGTATCACGTCATTAGGCCAAAGTGTTGGACCATATTTATCCTGCAAAAATTGTAATGCTATAGGGGAAGCTTTAGTGCGCTTGTCATACATAGTCGGTAATACGGTAAAGCTATAACGGGTTTTCTTAGAGCGGCCCATAATTTCCATGGTTTTCACCATACGCTCGAGTCCTTTTATAGCCAAAAACTCAGTCTGGACAGGAATAATAATGTGATGACTCGCGGCTAATGCATTCACCATTAACACCCCTAACACTGGCGGACAATCGATAATAGCCACATCATATGTATCTTCAAGCAATGCCAATAAGTTGCGCAGCACTAACCCCATGCCTTCTTGATGGCCTAATGACCGATCAAGTGTTGCTAACGCCATATTAGCCGGAATAATATCGAGGCCCTGTATTTGAGTAGGAATCACATTTTGTAAAATAAACTCTTTAGTCAGTTTCTGATGATTCAAAAAAACATCATAAAGCGAACAAGGCACTTCGTCTGAATCAATACCTAAGTAATAGCCCAATGAAGCGTGAGGATCAGTGTCAATCATCAGCACTCGTTGGCCACGCTTAACCAGTGCTCCGGCTAAACTGGCTACAGTGGTGGTTTTACCTACGCCACCTTTTTGGTTAGCTACCGTCCATATTTTCAAAAAAGCCTCTCAGGTCATTATAATGATGCTGTTATGGAATACTGACTAGTGTTTGTCTTGTTTATCATCGCGGGTTGTTACACGGATCCCACCGTTAGGTAAACGGATAACCTTAACCCCTTGATCATTTTCTGACATAACGACCTCTTGATCCTTCCATTTAGCAGGAGTATCAATATCGTACTTAACCTGATCAACTTCAATCAGCTGACCACCATCTAAAGCACCCGGCCCAAACAACGCACTTTGCGCGAGTTCCTTGCCAGCCGACGCTATAATTGCTTGAGTTTGTTCAGGATGCATAGTTAGCCAATCAGCAATATTCGCTGCTTGATCTTCTGGTACCATCAACAACACTTGAGATGCGGTTAAACGGGCGACATCTTGTTGTAATGAAGCCACTTTTTGATGGGCATCAACATATAAACCTGCTAATACGAAGATCATTATGAAGGATAAAAACAACCCTAGCATTTGCTTAGTCTTTAACGAGTACTCAGGCTTAGCCACGACTAGACTCTTTTAAAATGGCTTCAGCCATATTGTCTAATGAAATAGAGTGAGTCGCGATACCTGTTGAAAACACCGCTTGAGGCATACCGTATACCACACAACTTGCTTCATCTTGTGCCCAAATAGTGGCACCCATAGACTTTAACATTCTGGCCCCTTCTCTACCGTCAGCCCCCATACCCGTTAACACAACAGCCAAAACATCACCGCCAAAAGCTTTAGATGCTGAAGCAAAAGTAATATCAACGGACGGTTTATAATTCATTTCATGGGTTCCAGAGACGATTTTCAACCTGCCAGTCGAACCATTTCGCTCAATCATCAGTTGCATGCCTCCGGGTGCTAAATAAGCACAGCCAGGACGCATAACATCGCCATTTGCGGCTTCTTTCACATCAATTTTGCACAAGGTATTTAAGCGTGCCGCAAAGGCTGGGGTAAACGCCGCAGGCATGTGCTGGATCAACACAATAGGATGAGGATAATTGGCTGGAAATGCCGTTAACACCTTCTGTAATGCGACCGGCCCACCGGTTGATGTCCCAATCAATAATGCTCTATATTGCTTACCGCTGGCGCGAATAGACGATACTGAAGACGTTGTTGGATTGGCGGTTTGGCGATCAGCGGGTGCACTCGGTGCACTCGATAGACTGGAACGGGCTGCAACTGGTGCGGCATGTGGGGGCAAACGACTACTTAATGGTCGATGAGAGGTATGGGTATCTGCGGCAGTCGTCGTTGCTCTTCGAGGTTGCGGTAATGATGTAGTCGATAACGAGCTGGAACGATACATCCTGCGTCGACCTAATGCTTTAATTCGTTGTTGTAACAACAGTATCGCATCGTCTTTATTCGTCGCAATATCCTCAAAGCGTTTTGGCAGAAAATCCAATGCCCCAGCGTCTAACGCATCCAGTGTCGCTTTAGCGCCATCATGAGTTAATGATGAAAACATCAAAATAGGGGTAGGATTATTCGCCATGATTTCACGAACAGCCGTTATCCCATCCATCACAGGCATCTCAATGTCCATCGTAATGACTTGAGGCTTTAATTTTGCAGCCATCTCAACAGCTTCTTTACCATTAACAGCAACGGCAACAACTTCGAGATCAGGATCTTGATTGACAATCTCACTGACTCGACGTCGAAAAAAGCTAGAATCATCTACAACTAGTACTTTTATGGCCATTTAATTCCTTAAATAATGGAACTTTTATTATTACTTTTTACTTTTAGCGTAGTGTTTTAGCAGCCCTGGCACATCTAAAATAAGTGCAATGCCACCATCAGATGTAATTGTCGCACCCGCCATTCCAGGCGTACCTTGTAACATACTGCCAAGTGGCTTAATAACAACTTCTTCTTGTCCAATCAATGCATCAACAACGAAGCCAATCTGCATGGTACCAAGCTGAACAATCACAACATGACCATGCTTCTTATCACCATGCTTAAAGGTTGATTTTTTGCTGTGTAACCATTTTTCTAGATAAAATAATGGCACGGCCTTATTACGGAAAATAACCGTCAATTGACCATCAACAATATTGGTTTTTGTTATATCTAAATTAAAGATTTCATTCACACTCGTTAACGGCAGTGCAAAGACTTGATTGGACACTTCAATCATCAATGTCGGCATAATCGCCAAGGTTAATGGCACTTTGATTTCAAGTATGGTGCCCTTACCTTTCATCGAATCAATATAAACCGTACCGTTAAGTTGGTTGATGCGGGTTTTCACCACATCCATACCCACTCCACGGCCTGAAATATCTGAAACTTCAACTTTGGTTGAAAAGCCTGGAGCAAAAATCAGGTTATAAGCTTCGTTATCGGTCATTCTCGCGGCGGCATCTTCATCTAACACACCACGACTTATCGCAATCTGTTTTAGCTTCTCAGGGTCCATTCCCGCGCCATCATCCTCAATTTTAAGTAGGATGTGGTCACCTTCTTGGCTAGCCGATAAGGTAATCGTGCCCGTTCGAGATTTGCCACTTGCTTCACGAGTAATCGGCATTTCGATACCGTGATCGACTGAGTTTCGCACCAAGTGGACCAAAGGATCGGCTAACGCCTCAACTAAATTTTTATCAAGATCGGTATCTTCACCAATCATGACTAAATTAATTTCTTTATTTAAGGTGCGGGCCATATCTCGAACAACACGAGGGAATCGGCCAAACACTTTCTTGATAGGCTGCATGCGGGTCTTCATCACTGCGCCTTGCAAATCAGCAGTGACTAAATCAAGGTTAGCAAGAGCCTTAGACATTTCCTCATCTTCACGATTAATGCCTAAGCTAACCAGTCGGTTACGAACTAAGACCAACTCACCGACCATATTCATGATGTCGTCTAATCGAGCGGTATCAACACGAACGGTTGTCTCACCTTGCGGAACAGAAGGCGCTTTAGGAGCAACTGCCGGGGCAGATGCCGCTACCGGCTTAACAACTGGCGTTGCCGTCGGTTTTACCACTGGGGGAGCGACCACTTTATTGGACTCTACAGCGGTAGTTGATTGTGGTTTAACTACCGGCGCGGTACCTTTACCGTGTAATTCATCTAAAAGACGTTCAAATTCATCGTCAGTGAATTCATCAGAATCAACAAGAGGTTCAGCAACAGGCGGGGTAGCTGGCGTAGCTGAAACTACCGCTTCTGATTTAGCTTTAAACGATCCTGAGCCATGTAATTCATCTAACAATGCTTCAAATTCATCATCAGTAATGTCGTCACTACTATTGGTTACCGCAGACGTTGAATCGATATTGGCTTTTTTACTATCAGAAGCTTTAGATGAAGCAGGACTTTTGCCTGTACCATGTAAAGCATCAAGTAAAGCTTCAAATTCAGACTCATCAATTTCATCAATACTGCCTGAGCCGGATGTTTGCGCTGAGGGCGTACTCATTTCTTCGATGGATTCAGGCTGGTTAAACTCAACAACATTTTCAATTGGTTCTGGCTCTCCTGCCGTCATTTCTGAAGGCAATGGCGCACCTGAACTTAATAATTTGAGTTTAGCGAGTAACGCAGGATCAGCGGAGTCTTGTTGCTGTCCCTGCTGAGTTTGAGCAAACATGGTATTAATCGCATCAACCGCTTGCAAAATAATATCCATTAACTCTGAATTTACGCCGCGTTTGCGGGTGCGTAAAAGGTCGAAGGTATTTTCAGCTTCATGACAAACATCAACCATTGGACCCAGACTTAAAAAACCAGCCCCACCTTTAACGGTGTGAAATCCACGGAAAATAGCATTAAGTAAATCACTGTCATCAGGATTATTTTCAAGAGTAACGAGCTGCTCCTGTAGAAGCTCTAAAATCTCACCAGCTTCAATTAAAAAGTCCTGGAGTATCTCTTCATCAACATCAAAAGACATTAAATTGACTCCTAATTAGAAACCCAGACTTGATAGCAGATCATCTACTTCATCTTGACCAGTTACCACATCTTCACGCCGTTCAGCATGCATAATGGGACCTTCTGCTTCTATTTTATTATCGTTTATAGTAGGCAATAATTCGCTAGCATTATCACCAAACACTGTTAGCATTGAAACCAAATTAGTTTCTACTTCACGAACTAAATCAATCACTCGACGGATCATTTGACCGGTCAAATCTTGAAAGTCTTGCGCCATTAAAATTTGATTTAACAGCTCGCGAAGGCGATTAGAGTCATGCTCGCTATGCGACATAAACTGTTGAACATCATGACAAAGTGACTTAAATTCACCCAATTCTATATCACGACGCATCAATTTATCCCACATGGGCGTCACTGATTGTATATTGCTAATGATGGTATCGGCCAAAGGAAGACATTCTTCAACTGCATCCATGGTTTTATTTGCAGCTTGTTCTGTCATATCGATAACATAGTTCAACCTTTCTTTAGCATCCGGTATTTCGGTATTCGCTAATTCAGATAAACGGTTATCAACTTGGAAATCTTTTAGTGCACTGTGGAGTTGTCGAGTTAACTTACCGACTTCTTCAAAAAGCTCACGCTGCAATGGCGTGGCAAGCTCTCTGATGTAATCATCAGCTTTTTCTTGATTACCCGAGGTAAGTAATTCAACAAGTTCTTGGGCTTGTTCAAGAGTGACCAAGCCCGATATTGATGCCTGCATGACTAATCCTTGGTTATGCGAGTCGTTCAAAGATTTTATCTAGCTTTTCTTTTAACGTAGCGGCGGTGAAAGGTTTTACTACATAACCATTTACACCAGCTTGCGCTGCAGCAATAATTTGTTCACGCTTAGCTTCAGCGGTTACCATCAATACAGGTAAATGCTTTAACGAATCATCAGCACGAATGGCTCTAAGTAAATCAATACCTTGCATTCCAGGCATGTTCCAGTCTGTTACTACAAAATCAAAATCGCCTTTTTGTAACATTGGTAGGGCTGTTGAGCCATCATCTGCTTCTTGAGTATTATTGTATCCCAAGTCTCGCAACAAGTTCTTAATGATACGCCTCATTGTTGAAAAATCGTCAACAATAAGAATCTTCATATTCTTGTCCAAGGTTTCCTCCGGTGAGCTGACTCTCGTTCGCTCTATATAAGTTATTATTCTTGTGTCCAATGCTTGAGTTTGGCTTTTAACCTGAGCATTGCCTGACTTAATATCTGGCTTACTCGCGATTCGCTAACTTCAAGGATTGCACCAATTTCTTTTAAATTTAATGCTTCGTCATAATATAACGACAGCACTAACGCATCTCTTTCTGGCAATGTCTTAATTGCTTCAACCAATGCAGATTGAAATTGAATTTCAGCAAGCGAGTCAAAGGTTTCATCTGGCGATTCGTTGTCTGTGATTAACACATCTTGCGCAACACCAAGATCTTCTATACCGATGATTTTACCAACAGAAACATCATTTAAGATGTGATGGTATTCATCAAGCGACATATCAAGTTTTTCTGCAATTTCAGTATCATGAGCATCACGTCCAAGCTTCTGCCCTAATTCATCAATCACTTGTGCTACACGACGATTATTACGATGAACTGAGCGTGGAACCCAGTCACCTCGGCGAATTTCATCTATCATTGCACCACGAATTCGGATACCAGCAAAGGTTTCAAATTTGGCCCCTTTACTATCATCAAATTTTGATGAGGCCTCAAGCAACCCCATCATCCCAGCTTGTAATAGGTCATCGAGTTGCACCGATGCTGGTAATCTTGCCAGCATATGATGAGCAATTCTTTTAACCAGCGGTGCATACTGTTCAACAATAGATGTTTTGTTATCGAACTGAGTATACGCTGCGGCTTTATTCACCCGTTCTTCCTTCTTGTATCGGCTTACGTTGTACAAGACGTTCAACAAAGAATTCTAAATGGCCGCCGGGCTGTTGTGGCACCGGCCAGGTCATAACTTTATTGGCTAATCCATGGTAAGCAATAGCTGAAGGAGATTTAGGATACGCTTCAACAACTAACTTTTGCTTACGAACCGCTTTACGTAAATTCTCATCAAAGGGTATTGTTGCAACCAGCTCTAAAGCAACATCTAAAAATCTATCGGTCACTTTACTCAGTTTTGCAAATAATTCCATACCTTCTCGTAAACTACGCACCATATTTGCCACAATTTTGAAGTGGAACACACCATGCTCGCGACTTAAAATTTTAATCAGTGCATAAGCATCGGTAATCGATGTCGGCTCGTCGCAAACAACAATTAATACATCCTGTGATGCACGAGAAAAACTCAGCACCATATCTGATATTCCGGCAGCAGTATCAACAATTAAAATATCGAACTGAGTACGCATTTCACTAAATGCACGGATAAGTCCGGCATGTTGTGCTTGCGTCAATTCAACCATCGCTTGAGAACCTGACGTAGCAGGAACAATACCGATCCCTTTGGGTCCGCGCACAATGATGTCATCTAATTCGGCATCACCGGACAAAACATGAGATAAATTTTTCTCAGCGCGGATCCCCAGCATGACATCGACGTTGGCTAACCCTAAATCGGCATCAAGTACTAATACGCGTTTGCCTTTTTCAGCTAATGCAACGGCGGTATTAATTGACACACTGGTTTTGCCCACTCCGCCTTTACCACCGGATACGGCAATTACTTTAACTTTATCGTTATTTGGTTGATTCATCATACGTAAACCACTTGCTTGATCCCGTGTCATAACTTTACTCAAATGCATAGGCGTTGTCATTAGACCACGCTGTGTCTTGTGACGATTGTTGTTCTGTTTCATTTAATGCCGCCAGAGCCTGCTTAGCCAACTCTAGGGTATCAGCCACTTTCATGTCCTCAGGAACACGTTGGCCGTCAGTAACATAGCTCAATGGTAACTCATTTTGAATCAATACGCTCAAAGCACCTGCAATTGATATTGATTCATCTAACTTGGTTAAAATCGCACCCGCTAATGGGATCCGTTTAAAATGTTCAACCGCATCTTGCAATACGCGACGTTGACCGGTCGCCGACAAGACTAAGTAGCTCCTAATTGGAATTCTACTATTGGCTGTTAAATTATCTAGTTGCTGATATAAACGCATATCTCGCTGCCCCATACCCGCCGTATCAATTAACACTAACTTACGATTTCTAAACTGATAAAGAATTTGTTCTAATTCAGTTAAATCATGAGCTTGTTTAACCGGACAGCCCATTATTTTGCCATAAGTGGCTAATTGCTCATAGGCGCCAATACGGTAATGATCTGTGGTAATCAATGCGACCTGCTCTGGTCCATGATGGGCGGCAAATCGGGCGGCAATTTTAGCTAAAGAAGTCGTTTTACCAACACCCGTAGGACCCACAAATGCCACAACACCACCCCGTTTGACAATATCATCGCCTTGGTTGTCGAGTAAGTTGGCTAAACTTTGCGGTAATGCGCGCACTAAATCTGCTGGGGTGTAATGTTGGCTTAATCCCGCTAGTTTAGCAGCTACTGCCGGAGAAAACTCTGCGGCAATCAATTTACTTTCAAGCATTGCTCCCACAGGATCGGTCCGCTTTTTTTGGTCTTTCATTAACGATGAAACTTGATGAGTTAATAAGCTACGTAATGAAGCCATTTCTTCACGCAGATCATCCATATCGCCTGAGTGGTTTTTATTATTTTTTGTTGGTTTGTCAGAGACGGATTGCGGTGGCAAGTTCGACGCGGGTTTAGCCGACTTTGCACCTTGTAATTGGCGGGCCCATTCAGGTAACTCTGGCTCGTCTTGTTGCACGGACATTTGTTGTGTCATGCGATTGTGTTGTTTTTCAAGTAATGCCTGTAACGAATCTGCTGCCGCAGGAGGATTGACCTTCGATTGGGCTTTTATGGCAGGTTTAGCGCCTAAAGACACCTTGTCTTCGCTCACATCCATAAAACCCGTGGTCGGCGCTTGTGAAGCGATAGCGGCTTTAGGTTCGTCATAATCTACAGCAGCGACAATCTCGATTCCGCCAGTGACTTTTTTATTCGACATAATGACAGCGTCAGAACCCAACATTTCTTTTACTTGAGCCAATGCCGCGCGCATATCTTTGGCAAAAAATCGTTTAATTTTCACTTATGCACCTCTATAAACTGACGTTATCACTATTGGCCTACAGCAGAAACAATTCTAATTTGTTTCTCGTCCGGTATTTCTTGGTAAGAAATCACGCGTAAATTTGGAATAGTGTATTTAACAAATCGTGACAGCGTTGACCTGAGCATGCCAGATGTCAATAAAATGGCTGGTTGCCCTACCATTTCTTGCTTCTGTGCAGCGTCTAATAATGACTGTTGCATACGCTCTGCAAGACCCGGTTCAATATTAGGACCTTCACCGCCGGTCGCCTGCATAGACTTATGCAACATCTGTTCCAACTCTGGCGCCAATGTAATGACAGGGATTTCAAGTTCTGGTCCAGAGATTTCTTGCACTATCATACGTTTTAGCGCAATCCGCACTGCTGCGGTTAATACTTCGGTGTCATTACTCTTAGTGCCGTATTCTAACAAGGTTTGCACTATGGTGCGTAAATCACGTACCGATACCCCTTCGTTAAGTAGGTTTTGCATCACTTTAACCACAGATCCCAGCGGCATAATATCGGGGACAAAACCATCGACTAATTTAGGTGAATTTTTGCCCAACATGTCTATTAACTGCTGCACTTCTTCATAACCTAATAGCTTGGCTGCATTATTACTGAGTAATTGGCTGATATGTGTCGCCACAACCGTTGCGGTATCGACGACGGTATAGCCTAATGTTTGTGCCTGTTCACGTTGCTCTGGGGTTATCCATACCGCCTCTAAACCAAAAGCGGGGTCGCGAGTTTCAATGCCATCAAGCTTACCGTAAACTTGGCCTGGATTAATCGCTAACTCGCAATCATGTCTCACTTCTGCCTCACCGACCACCACGCCCATTAACGAAATGCGATACGC
Source organism: Shewanella sp. Actino-trap-3 (assembly GCF_002836275.1). Taxonomy (NCBI): domain Bacteria; kingdom Pseudomonadati; phylum Pseudomonadota; class Gammaproteobacteria; order Alteromonadales; family Shewanellaceae; genus Shewanella; species Shewanella sp. Actino-trap-3. The sequence goes on from NZ_PJCE01000001.1 coordinate 1,810,390, forward strand.
ATTAGGGGATAAATCCAAATTGTCACGAATATGCACCGCTGGCACCAAAAAACCTAACTCTTGTGACAATTTCTTACGTACGCCTTTGATCCTGCCTAATAATTCACCGCCTTGAGACTTGTCTACTAATGGAATTAGGCGATAACCAACCTCAAGCCCTATGGTATCAACATGGCGTACATCGTCCCAGCTTAACTCTTTAGGTTCTTTATTCTTAGTCTCAACCGGCCCTTTTGTGGCTAAGGTAAGTGCAGCTTGTTTATTGTCAACATTACGCTTGTAAACAAAGTACGCGGCAGCTGCGGTAATGGCTGCGAAAGTCAAAAACGCGAAATGAGGCATACCAGGCACAACACCCATGACAAATAATAACCCAGCAGCAATGGCTAATGATTTATGACTGTCAAACATCTGACTGAACATCATTTGGCCCATATCGCCTGACTCGTTTTGACGAGTCACCAATAAAGCCGCGGCAATGGATAATAATAAACCGGGGATCTGCGCGACCAAACCATCACCAATGGTTAATAACGTATAAATTTCTACGGCGCTAGAAAAATCGAGATCGTGCTGCACAATACCAATAATAAAGCCACCTAAGATATTGATGACTAAGATCATAATACCGGCGATAGCATCACCTTTTACAAATTTTGACGCCCCGTCCATCGCACCATAAAAGTCAGCTTCTCGGGTCACTTCTTCACGGCGAATACCGGCTTGTTCTTGGGTCAGCGTACCGGCATTTAAATCGGCATCAATGGCCATTTGCTTACCAGGCATGGCATCTAAGGTAAAGCGAGCGCTTACCTCAGAAATACGCCCCGCACCTTTGGTCACTACTGCAAAGTTAATGATGATCAAAATAAGGAATACCACTAAACCGACAGCATAGTTACCCCCAATCACCACTGAGCCGAACGCTTCGATCACTTTACCTGCGGCATCACCACCATTATGGCCTTCGAGCAATACAATCCGGGTAGAGGCAACGTTAAGGGCAAGCCTTAATAACGTAGCCACCAGTAATACGGTAGGAAATGCAGCAAAATCAAGAGGTCTATCCGTATAAATGGCAACGAGTAGTACGACTAAAGCTAAAGCAATATTGAATGAAAATAGGATGTCGAGCAAAAAAGCAGGAATGGGCAACACCACCATTCCAAGCGCCGCAAGCACGATTAAAGGCGTACCAATGCCCTTAAATGTCGACGGTCTTATTTGTTTAAATTGCCCGAAAGCGGCTTTTGCATCCATTGAGGTCAACCCTTCATGTAGTCTATTGCGAAATAATGTACTGTTATTTGACGCTAATAGACTGACGAAGCAAAAACTAAGCCAAAACTAAGACAGAGGTAGTCATTTAACGACATAAGCGAATTGAGTGGCGATTAATGCTTCAAATCATCAGGAATGGGCTGACTAAGTGGGATAGCTTTAGGACGACGACCTTTACCTTTTTGATATTGCCTAAGCTGAAATACATAGGCAAGTACTTGTGCGACCGCGGTAAATAAGCCTTCTGGCACTTGTTGATCAATCTTAGTGGTGTGGTAAATAGCACGAGCTAATGGCGGGGCCGATACAATAGCAACATTATGTTCGCGAGCAATTTCACGTATTCTAAAGGCAACGTCATCGACACCTTTGGCGATTAAAAATGGCGCAGAAGAGCGACTTACATCGTATTTTACCGCCACAGCATAATGCTCTGGGTTAACCACAATCACATCAGCGTTAGGCACTTCGGTCATCATACGCCGTTGCGCCATCTCCTGCTGCATTTGTCTAATTTTGCCTTTAACTTCAGGCTTACCTTCAGAATCTTTATACTCATCTTTAATTTCTTGCTTGGTCATTTTTAATTGTTTCTTGTGATTCCAAATTTGAAATGGCACATCTATAATAACAATCAATAACATCGAACTGCAAAGTACGATAAACATCCAAATGAGCAACTCTAAAGAATGATAGATATTGCCAGGTAGGTGATCGCTAGACAGGGTCAAAATATCAATGAAATAAAATTTTAGTAGGAAGTAAGCGGATAATGCCACCACCACAAATTTAGCAATACCTTTAGTCAGTTCAACCAATGCTTGGGTACCAAACATACGCTTAAAACCGTTCATGGGGTTTAACTTACTGCCTTTAGGCATAAAGGCTTTGACTGAAAAAGAGATCCCACCTAAAACAATATTGCCCAAAAAAGCCACAAATGCCAGTAAAGCAATAAAGCTAATTAACGGCCCAGCAAGCTCGTTCCCCACGACGCCCCATACACGAAACATGGAGTTGGTATCAAAAATTTGGTCGCGTTCCATGGTAAATAGTTGTTTCATTATGGTATGGAGACCTTTGGCAATAGCCGGCCCTGTCATCGAAAATCCAACCGATGCGGCCAATAATACTGCTGCGGTACCTAATTCTTTAGAACGGGCGACTTGGCCTTTTTCACGGGCTTGTTCAAGTCGCTTCTCGGTGGGCTCTTCATCGCGTTCTTGACTACTGTCATTTTCTGCCATCTGTGCCCCCTAAAATACCACTGAACTATCACGTTGACATTCAAGCTGCAGCACATCACACATAAGTAGCTGCGCAGCCGACCAAACTTCATCAAAATGCGCCATAATCGGTCCCAATGTTAACCACAAAATCAGCAAACCACAGACCATGGTAACCGGGAAACCAATAGAGAAAATATTCAACTGCGGCGATGCGCGAGTCATTACACCAAAGGATAAGTTAATTAATAACAAGGCAGTAATAGCTGAGATTGACATTGTCAGCGCAGCGCCAAACATGAAACCGCCCCAATCGGCAAGGGCGCGATAATTGGCGATTGATATACCTTGATTTGATATAGGAATGGTTTCAAAACTCGCCACCAGCATCCGAAACATCAATAAATGGCCGTCAACTGCCAAAAAGATAAGCGTTGCCAATAACAAAAATAAGTTACCCACTACGGGTGTTTGCGCACCAGAACCAGGATCAACCATTGAAGCAAAACCTAAACTGGTCTGCATACCAATAATTTGCCCTGTTAACACAAAGGTTTGCATGGCCATTAAGGTCACAAAACCCATTGTCACCCCAATTAATATTTGCTGAACAATCACAAAAACGGAACTTAATGCCAGTAATTCGACATTTACAACTGGGGGTAAAATAGGTGCAACAGCCACGGTAATGGCCACGGATAACAAGAGTCGAACCCTAGCCGGCGTGGTATTTGCGCCAAAGACCACCATCACCATGAGCATGGATGAAATACGAAAAAACGGCAAAAGATAAGCAGCAATTGTTTGACTGATTTCATCAAACAAAATATTCATAACTTACCCTATCACTTGTGGAATGAGATTCACCATCTCGAAAAAGAAATCCATCATGGTTTGCACCAGCCAATGGCCTAAGTACATCAACGCGAATAACGTCATCATTAAACGCGGTAAAAAGCTTAAGGTTTGCTCGTTAATGGAGGTCGCGGCCTGAAACACCGCCACAATTAAACCGACAAATAAGCCGGGCAAAATAATCGCTGCCACGATCAGTACGATAACGGACAATGCTTCTCGAAAAACATCAACTAGCGATTCTGGAGACATAACTTTAGCGCCTTATATTCCAAAGCTGTTCGCTAAAGTCCCCATGACAAGACCCCAACCATCAACGAGTACAAACAACATAATTTTAAACGGTAATGACACGATCATCGGTGACAACATCATCATACCCATAGCCATCAAAATACTGGCGACAACCAAATCGAGGACTAAAAAGGGCACAAACAACATAAAACCTATTTGAAATGCCGTTTTAAGCTCGCTGGTGATAAATGCAGGGATCACCACACTAATAGGCGTTTGTTCTGGAGATTGAATATCTTTATATCCGGATATTTCGATGAAGGTTTGTAAATCGGTGGTCCTAACTTGCGACAGCATAAATGATTTAATCGGCTCTTTGCCAACATCATAAGCCTGAGTTAATGTTAACGTTTCATTAATATAAGGCTCTACAGCTTCAGCATAAATTTTATCGAATACCGGCGCCATAATAAAGAAAGTCATAAACAAACTAATCCCAATCAGCACTTGATTCGACGGTGTTTGCTGTAACCCTAAAGCTTGTCTTAATATCGATAACACCACAATTATACGGGTAAAGGAGGTGAGCATTATCACCATCGCAGGGATAAAACTCATTGCTGTCATTAGCAATAAAATCTGCATGGTTACCGAATATTCAGTTGTTCCATCTGCAGCTGTGGTGACCGTTAATGCAGGTAACACCCCATCTTGTGCCATTGCTGAGGGCGATAAAACCAATGCCACTAGCGCCATCACCGCCAACACCAACACGCTTGTGTACTTATTCATTATTGCTGTTCCTTGGCTTGTTTTAGGCGACTGGCAAACGAAGAAATAGGAACATCGACGGAGGTGGCTAACTTATCAATAAGATTAATCTGTTGCGAGGTCACACCAAGAAGATATTGCTGGCCGTTGACCTCCACCAGTACGACTTTCTCACGCTGGCCTATGGGGGTAACGGCAATTGTTTTAATCACACCGCCATTTGAAGGCACTAATTTAAGCCGTTTGACAATGTAAGCTAACAAAAAGATAAGCGCTAATACGGCAATTAACCCACCAACCATATTGGCTAATGTTGCGGCATTAGACACTTCAGAGGGATGAGCTAACGGGTTATTCGTTAGAGTGCTAGACACTTCAGGGGCGCTCAATGCCTCACTCATGACGCTGAGCATTAGTATCACATTAGCCACTGCTATTCCTTGTAATGTGCAACCAAATCAGCAAAGATCAACACTATCCCAACCTTTGCTATATTATTGTTTTATTTAGTTAATCAAGTTATTTAAGTTTTTTGATTCGTTCTGTCTGGCTAATAACATCCGTCAAACGGATACCAAACTTATCATTAACGACCACCACTTCACCATGGGCAATCAAGGTTCCATTGACCATGACGTCCAGTGGCTCACCCGCTACACGGTCAAGTTCGACCACCGAACCTTGATTCAGCTGAAGTAGATTACGGATGCTGATAAAACTGCGTCCCACTTCCATAGAAATGGTCACCGGAATATCTAATATGCCATCTAACTTTGCCGCTTCTTCTTTAGAAATAGGTTTGGAATCATCGACTAACTCATCAAGCTCAACTTGTTCCGCTTCTTCTATAGCCTGCTCAGCCATTGCGGCAGCCCAGTCATCGCCTGTATCTTCTGTGCTCATTCACTTCACCTTATAACTCTGAAATATCACGCGACTTGCCTTTGCGAGTCACTAATTGCAGCTCTGTTTTAACCGTTTCTGGCCGTGGGATTTTTTCACTGATTTTTACCGCTAAATTATCGCGCGATTTGCCCATTTTACAACGATAAGTCGGCAAATCCTCAATTTTCATCATAATGTGTTCAGGTAATTCAATCGGGATTATATCGCCCGCTTTAAAGCCCATAACATCGCGTAATGTCACTTCATGTTCAACAACGTTGACATCAATGCCCACTTTCACGTCCATAATTTCATCACGTAATGCTTGCGACCAGCGCATATCCGTATCTTGTTTATCACTTTGAACACCGGCATCGAGTAATTCACGGATTGGCTCAATCATTGAATACGGCATTGTGATGTGAAAATCACCGCCGCCACCGTCAACTTCGATGTGAAATGAGTTAATCACCACCACTTCGGTCGGACTGACAATGTTCGCCATGGCAGGGTTCACTTCAGAGTCGAGGTATTCAAACTCCACATCCATTACCGGCGACCATGCTTCTTTGTAATCTTCAAAAATAATTTTGAGCAATAACTGTACAATTCGACGTTCTGTTGGGGTAAATTCACGGCCTTCAATTTTGGCATGAAAACGACCATCGCCACCAAAGAAGTTATCGACAAGAATAAAGACTAATCTTGCTTCCATGGTGATTAACGCGGTGCCTTTAAGTGGACTAAAACGCACCATATTTAAACTGGTTGGCACAAATAGAGTATGCACATACTCGCCAAACTTAAGCATTTGTACGCCATTGATCGACACTTCGGCTGCACGGCGCATCATGTTAAACATACTGATGCGTAAATGTCGTGCAAATCGTTCATTAACGATTTCAAGCGTAGGCATACGGCCACGCACAATTCGGTCTTGAGATGAGAAATCATAAGACTGCGCATCAGCACTATTTTCTTCTATCTCATCATCATCGACATCATCAACACCATGTAATAGCGCATCAATTTCATCTTGGCTTAATAAATCACTCACATCATCGCCTTAGCAGTTAATGTTTTTTTGGTTATTGGTTATTGGTTATTGCATTACAAAGCCAGTAAACAGGACCTTTTCAACGACTGTCCCCCCCGTTACTGGTTGCAATGTATTTTGAACATTAAGTAACGCTAGCTGACGTAACTCATCTTTACCGGCTTGGGTACTCAGTTTTTGCACATCAGCGGCACTAAAAGTGGTTAATAATGCATCCTCAATCAATGGGATATGTTTTTTTATAAGCACGCTATCATCTTCGCCACGCACCATTAATTGGACTTTAATTTCAACCAGTCTCGCGCGATCAACACCCGGTAAATTAAACAGAAAAGGTCTTGGCATGCCAACATATTCAGCTCCTGCACTTACTGTTGGTGCTTCTGTTTCAATAGCGGTATCTGCGGGAGAAGCAGGCTCGCTTGAACCCATAAAAAACCACAATCCGCCCCCAATGAGCAAAACCAACACTAAACCAATACCACCAAAGATGATCAGCTTTTTGGATTTATTACCGCTTTCTGGGACTTCGTTTAATTCTAATTCTTGTTCAGCCATCATGGTCCCAAATCAACATTGTGATTAACATTGTAATTAACATTATAATTTAGCTAAATAACTCGCTATTGTTACGAAGTCATATTGTTGCCATAGGTTACCTGCTTAAGCATAATAATCTATAGCTGAATGTAAACTCCTTGATGGATTTGTCAGCAAGCTGACCTCTTGTGTTGAAATTTCATCCAATTGGCGGCCTTCCCCACTATGATCTCCTGATTGTTCATGCTGCTGTTCGCTACCGCCATCGCCTTGGGACACATGACTGTCGGTCAATTGTAATCCTTCTTGCGCAAGCATCTCGCGTAATCGTGGCATAGCTTGCTCAACGATATCTCGGGTTTGCGACTGGGCAACATGAAACTGCACTTGAGTTTGATCGCCTTGGATTTGAATTTTAATCGTTAAATGTCCGAGTTCGGCTGGATCAAGCCGAATTTCAGCTTGTTGAACACCATTACTTACCATAGTGATTAACTGCTGTTTCATCACCGGAGAAAAACGCTGGATCATCTCTTGCATCTGAGCGCCAGCTTCTCCTTGCGGTCTTATCGATAACTGGAATTGCGGCACATCACTTTTATTGACCGAGGTAAAGCTATTGTGATTTTGTAAGGTCTTATTGTCAGTTTCACTGACATCAGCCACAGCATCGAAGCCAAAATTAGCTGGGGTTAAGTGGGTTGAAGGCTCACCGGAGGAGCGCTTTATCGCTAAGGAGTCTAATACCACTGAAAAATCAGCTTTGGCCAGTACTTTGGCATTATCAGTATCTACTTGAACATTGCTATTAATGCGATCGTTATCACCTAAAATAGTCTTGGGATCGACGTTCATCGCTGAAGTCGCTTCAACTGAAGCGGCAGAACGACTAAGCCCAGAGCTTAAAGGACCCGTCATATCTGATTTAACGGCTGCAGAATTAAGTGCAGAGTTAACATCGGTAGCACTCGCTTTACCTTGGATCGCCACGCTGGTGGCGACTGATTTATCAATTTGGTTTTGTTGTTCACTATTAAGCTTGCTGTCTGGAGATTCATCACTGCTGTCTATATCAGCCTCCACCATGGCTAAAATAGACTCATCAATAACCGGTGCTTGTAGATTAAAATCACTAATTAATACGTTTAAGGCTTGAGGGTCTAACGCTTGTAAGTCTTTTACCGATAAATCAGCAAATGCCATTAAATTGTCTAGTTCTTCAGCGCTAAGCTGAGAAATAGCCTCTTTGGTAGTGATAGAATCTGCCGGTAAATCAATAGTATCAGTAAATAACTCACTAACACCGACATCATTATTGGTCTTTTCAACAACAGCACTGTTTGGCGCTTCTGTCGAAAATGTGGTGTCAAAATAAACCTCAGATTGTTCGACATGTGGCAATTCTTTTCCGCCAGAGGAATGACGTTTATTGATTGAATCCGCCATATTAAGTTGAGCAAAAATCATTTCAACATCAGCATTTTCGTCTGTAGACAGCTCACTTGCGATGCCAGCATTTGCTTTCCCCGCTTCAGCATCAAACGACACCTGCGCCGTATTAGCGTTATGCCGTAAAATAAGACCGGATTCGCTCGCTTGATTAAAAGCAGATAAAAATAATTTATTTTCAACATCTTGCACGTTTACCTTCGTGCTCGCATCGGCAGGTTTACTGCTATTGCCAAGTAAGATATTGTTCATCTGCTGCATAATCTGCTCCACTCAATTAAACAAGGTTAGGTGATATATCGTCTAAAAACAGCTAGGTCATCACCTCCATATACGTCACATATTTGTCTGTTCAATTATATGTGTAAGGTGATTGCAAAAGCCTCGTAATAAGCTCGCCACCGTCGCTTCACTGACGATTTGTATTTCAATTAATAATATTAAGCAATTTAAGTGCCAACACATGGTTGTTCGATGAACTTTGCATAATAGATAACCAAGCAAAACATCAGCGAACCAGCAAGCGCATCATGATATTTTGATGTGTGCAGATCGCGACTTGTCAAACTTGCCATTTTTTGCGACTAAGGCGTCTTCACGAGTTAATAGAAGCGTCAATAGTGAGTCTATTGCAAGTCGATAAATGGTCATTAACAAGACAAAGGGTTATTTAAGTTTTCGGCGAAAATACTGTTGCATCGCAAATTCATCTGAGTTTTTTTGTTCAAGTTTAGCTTCTATTGCCATAGCCTTCTTGGCTTTTTGCTTTAATAACATGTCGACCGCTTTACGTTTTTGTTGTGTTTCTTGCCAATGAACTTGACGATAGCCAACTTGTTTTTCGGCATCTTGAACCGCGCCAACCTGCTGTGTTATTGCATTATCCACTTGACGAATAAATTGATGGAATTGATGGTATTGGTTTGCGCGTAACGTGGTTCCTGTGTGTCCTTCCATCTGTTTCATATAATCTAAGCGATAGTTGTTTAATGCATCCAGCTGACCTTGGCGTTTTTGCTTTTCAAATTGAGCCGACTTAAGCTGTAAAGCAGCTTGATCTTCGGCAGAAGTGGCTAACTTCAATACCGTCAATAGTGGATCAGTTCGAGTCATTTACTTTATCCCTGACACTGCGCGGCTATTTGAGTCAACATGACTCGACTCTCTTCAAACGTCACTGGTTCTTTAAATCCCTGACGCAAAAAGGCATTCATTGCAGGTTGTAAGCGGATCGCATTATCAATCCTAGGATCGCTGCCCTGAGAGTAGGCGCCAATTGAAATAAGGTCTCGATTCTGTTGATACAGAGAATACATCTGTTTAACTCTGCGCATGGCTTCTAGGTGTTCATCACTGATCACCATAGGTGCTACGCGGCTAATTGATGCTTCCACATCGATGGCAGGATAATGACCCGAATCGGCAAGTTGACGAGATAACACAATGTGGCCATCTAAAATAGCGCGAGAAGCATCAGCAATAGGATCTTGTTGATCATCACCTTCAGTCAATACCGTGTAAAAAGCCGTAATAGAACCTTGCCCAGCACCGCCATTACCCGCCCGTTCAACCAGGCGCGGTAACTTAGCGAATACCGAAGGGGGATATCCTTTGGTTGCTGGCGGCTCTCCTACCGCAAGAGCCACTTCGCGTTGTGCTTGTGCATAACGCGTCAAACTGTCCATTAGCAACAAAACATCGTAACCTAAATCTCTAAAATACTCAGCAATACGAGTGGACGTTTCACAAGCCCGTAAGCGCATTAAGGGAGACGTATCTGCCGGTGCGGCCACAACAACTGCGCGCGCACGACCTTCTTTACCCAAAATTTCTTCAATAAACTCTTTAACTTCACGACCACGTTCGCCCACTAAACCCACCACAATAATGTCGGCTTTAGAACCTCGCGTCATCATGCCAAGCAGCACACTTTTACCCACACCAGAACCGGCAAACAAGCCCATACGCTGGCCTTTACCGACCGTTAACATCGAGTTGATTGCACGAACGCCGACATCTAAAGGTTCGGTAATCGCTCGTCGAGATAATGGGTTAATGTAAGGGCCATGACGTGAAGCATATTGATCAGTATTAAGCGGTCCTAAACCGTCTAATGGCAAGCCACTTCCGTCTAACACTCTGCCTAATAATGATAAGCCAACATTTAATCCAGATTGTTCACCTAACGGCTTAACGCGCGCGCCGGGCAACACCCCTCTGAGTTCTTCAATAGGCATTAAGTACAGTAATGTGTCATCAAACCCGATAACCTCTGCCACCAAATCACCCACCATGGTTTCGATAGAGCATAAACTACCAATAGGTGCACGACATCCGGTCGCCTCGAGCGTTAAACCAACAACCCTAACTAACTGCCCGCTTGCCACTGGTCGCAGCGGTAATACGTGCTTATGATGCACAGCAAATTTGTTAAGTAGTCGATGTTGACGAGTGCTCATCGGTATTTCCTTGGGATAGGTCTTTCGTCTGTTGCTGAGTATCATCCGCTTTATCTGTTGGGACAGTATCATCCGCTTTATCTGCTGGGACAGTATCAGCTTGTGCACTTGTGTCGAGCGTTACACTTGTCTGTGGATCGACAATGGGATCTGGCGCATCAATGTGTTGAGTCACCGTTTCAGCATCCGTATCAACAGTATGACTTTGGCTATTCTGGTCATTATCAGCACGGTTGGTACTGTCGATGGTGTCGTTAAGCTCAAGGGGTTGTTGATGTTCACTCAAATTATCGACTGATGTGGTTTGATATTGTGAATGAGTTGCTTTTTGTTGTTGCACATTCTTAGCTAACTGATTCGACTGGGCGTCTAATTCACTAAACACTTGGTTAATACGTTGCTCAACACGTAAATCGACAGATGAACGCACACTTTCAATGATACAGTCACCATTTGATAATGACGGATCGATATCAATTTGCCACTGATTTTTGTCCAGTTGTTCCGCACTGTAACATTGGTTAACTATTTCAGCATCGGCTTGATTCAAGCGCAATTTAACCCGTTGTTCTTTCAGTGGCAGAGCATCAACACCTTGACGAAATGCCAATAATATATGTTCTGGATGCGTCTTAAGTTCATGGCCAATCACCGACTTGGCTAAGCTTATTGTCATTGCCAACAGTTCAGCTTCAATTTCGTTATCTAATATAGAGAGTGGCCGCTCAAATTGGTTAATAATTTGATTAAGTTGCTCAACAAGTTCATTAACTTTCGTTTGCCCGGCCTCCAATCCTTGCTGCTCGCCTTGAGCGAACCCTTGTTGGTGACCTTGCTCCAGTCCCTCTAAGCGCCCTTGCTCTAATCCTTGTTGATGGCCTTCTTGTTTGCCTTGCTCAAGCCCTTCTTGCTCCGCGGCTGCGCGAATGTCTTCAATTTGCGCCATGGTCGGTGGTGCCATAGACTTCTCGGCACCAGCAACTGGAGTCGGCGTGTGCGCCTCAGAAAACTTACCAAACATGTTTGACGGTTCTAAACTACTATCTTTAGTCATATCAGGTAATTGCCAATGCCTAAATGCTTGCTCATCATCCGTATTGAGCGTATTTTTAGGCGATTTTGATTCTGGCATAATTCATCACTTATGTTGTTGAAAACATTGTTCAAAAGCAAGGTTCAAGGACCTAGGGCGGACTGCGTCCTAGAACCGAAGCGTCCTAGAACCGAAGCGTCCTAGCAGCGAAGCGTCCTAGCAGCGAAGCAGCGCTCTCGGTAATGGCTTGGATATAGATACTGAGTTACAAGAACTCGTCGCCACCAGTTCCGCCTAACATGATTTCACCGCTGTCACTGAGGCGGCGAGCAATAGCCAGAATCTCTTTTTGTGCCACTTCTACTTCACTAATACGAATTGGCCCCATGGCCTCTAAGTCGTCACGAAGTAATTCTGCTGCACGTTTAGACATATTACCCAGAATTTTCTCTTTCAAACCTTCATCTGCACCTTTAAGTGCTTTCATCAGAATATCTTGCTGCACTTCACGTAACAGGGCCTGAACGCCACGGTCATCAACGTCAATTAAGTTCTCAAATACAAACATCATGTCTTGTATTTGTTGCGCCATTTCTTCGTCAGACTCACGCATGGTTTCCATTATCTGGCTCTCAACACCCGTATCGAGATAGTTCATAATATTGGCAGCCGCTTTTAGGCCGCCCATTTTGGCTGCTTGCGTTCCACCTTGACCCGCGAATTGTTTTTCCATAATGTCATTCAACTCTTGCAAAGCCGCTGGCTGAACCTCTTCAAGGTTAGCAATACGCATCATCAAATCTAAACGGGTATTTTCTGGGAACTGGCTAAAAATCTCAGCGGCTTGATCTGGGTCTAAATATGACAACACAATGGTTTGAATTTGCGGATGTTCGTTTTGGATAATCGTCGCCACTTGGCGGGCATCCATCCATTTTAACGAATCAAGCCCTTTAGCCCCGCTGCCCATGATAATTTGTTCAATCAAGTTGCCCGCTTTATCTTCACCTAACGCCGCGGTTAACGCTTTACGAACGAACTCTTCGCTGTTAAAGCCAATTGACGAGAATTTTTGAATATCATCTAAGAATAACTTGTGAACCCCAATGACTTTATCTTGACCAAACTCATCCATCGCCGCCATCGCCATACCCACTTTTTGCACCTGCTTAGGTTCTAAGTGTTTTAAAATTGACGCCGCATCCGCTTCATTCAAACTGAGCAGTAAAATGGCAGTTTTCTCAACACCAGTAACCGAATCCAGGTCAAATCCCGTAGCTTTTTCTGCTTTTTCTACGCTTTCTTTTTTTTCATTAGCCATTGTCTTGTAACCAGTTCTTAATTACTTGCGTGGAAAGCTCTGGCTCATTGGCCACGATTGCTCTAATTGCTTTAATCATATCATCATCTTTATGCAGATTAGGTATATGAATTGACCCATCATCGGCATAACTGTATTCCGCTTCTTTAGTATTAAGCATACCTAAGGTATCGGCTGCATACTGATCTTCAATTTCAGCTAACTCATGTCCAGGATGAACATCATCGGGCATCTTAATCCCATTAGGATTGGTTAGCTTCTTCAGCATAGGTCGAACCACGGCCAGAATAAGCACTAAAATAACAATCGCACCTAAAGCCAGTCTAATCGCACGCCAAAACCAAGGCTGCTCCCACATATCCGGTTCTGGTAACGCTTCAATTAACTGATCCATAAAGGGAACCGTTACCACTTCAAGCACATCACCGCGTTGGGTGCTAAAGCCTACCGCGCCTTCTAAAAGACGACGGATATTGGTTAATTCTTGTTCGGTTCTCGGCACGCGAGTGACCTGACCATTTTCATCCGTTTGCCCGGGTTTAAAGTTAATCGCAACTGACACACTGACGCGGCGAACCACACCAATTTGCTGACGAGTGTGGCTAATCGTGGTGTCTAACTCATAATTACGCGTGGCTTCTTTTGAAAAATCACCTGACACAGTTGAGCTTGTCGCCTCACCCGCCACTTGCGGAATATCGGACTCCGTCGGCGGTTGATTGCTTAACGCACCAGGAATACCGCCAGAGCTTTGACCCGATGAGTTTCGCTCAATGGTCATTTCGCTGCGGATAGCGGGTAAGTCAGGAGAATAACGCTTTGCAGTTTGCTCTACTGCGGTAAAGTTCATGTTGACATCGACTTGAGAAGTAAAGTTCTCAGGTCCTAAAATAGGCATCAATATTGATTCAATTTTTTTACGGTATTCTGCTTCTTGTTGTTGCACGAGATCTTGTTCACGACGGGCTCGAGCAGAGGTGCCATCTTGACTACCAGAATTAAGTAAACGACCATTTGAGTCCGTCACCGTCACGCGAGAAGGCACCAGTCCTTGCACCGCAGAGCCAACAATATCAACAATCGCATCGATCTCTTCTTGGCCTAATCCACCACGACGAACGCTCACCACCACGGTTGCACTTGGCTTAGAGGCATTACGAGCAAAAACGTTTTGTTTTGGTAACGCTAGAATAACTTTGGCACGACTAATACTTTTTAATTCTTCGATAGCCCGAGCCAAGTTTAATTCTTGGCTGAGTTTTAAGCGAGCTTGCTCCATGCGTTGGCTGACACCAAATCCGCTATCTTGGCTTAAGTAATCATTAGCTTGGGTGTTACTTTGAACACCTGCTCGGCTGAGTAATAACTTAACATCTTGATATTTGTCTTCAGGCACTTTCACCACATCGACATTTATTTGATAATCGATTTGATTTTTATCAAGTACATCCAAGACTTGGATCATCTCAGTTGTTTCCATTTTACCCAGTGGACGATACTCAGGCTCTTGGGCCCACATCATCACAAAAACAGCCATAGCAAGACATATCGCTAATGCCAAGATCATGATCACTTGGCGCATCATATCGGCGCCACCAATGCCGCCAAGAAGCCCAGACGGGTTCTCTTGCCGTACGCCGGTATCAGCGGTTGAATTTGAACCTACCATTAAGTCTGTGCTCACAATACTTACCTGCTATATCTGATGTTGTTATTTTATTTGATCTGCGACTAAACAGGCATATTCATGATTTCTTTATAAGCATCGACAAGTTTATTACGTACCTGCACCGTTGCTTCAAAGGCAACGCCAGCTTTTTCACGCGCAATAACCGTATCAGACAAGCTAACCGTGGTGTCACCCATATCTAAACGCGAGGCTAAACTTGACGATGCTTGTTGTAGTTCATTGACGCTACCCACCGCCTGAGACAACAACTGGCTGAAATCAGCACCGGTAGTGTTATTGACTTGCTGGGTTAAATTAGGACGAATTGATGAACCAATAGAAGGGGCTATTTCGCCACGAAGTGACTGCATTTCTTGCATTAATGGATTTGCGCTAATCTGCACGATGTAACTCCCTTTCGTCGGCTTTTTGACGACAACAATAACTGATAATGATTTATAGCAATTTAGATGCCAATATTACAATTAGTAGGCGATAGGTAGAAAACAATTATAAAACGATTAGAAAACAGGCAGGCGAAAGTAACCTATTTACCATATAAAATAGGTCACCTTTTGTCTTAATGATAAAATAAGATAGTAAAATCAATCAATTAAATAAGCTTGAACAAATAATCAATTCGCACATGCATTGGCACTAAGCAGGTAATTGGATCCCCATATCGCGCATTTTTGCCATTTTATAACGTAACGTACGAGCACTGATCCCGAGTTTTTCAGCGACCATTTTCCGACTACCCTGACATTGATTTAGGGTTTCTAAAATAATCACATGCTCTTGGGCTTTTAATTCGCCACCTAAGCCTTCTAATTCGGCAGACTTATCAGTGTCAACATATTCTGGTGCCACTAACGCCACATCGCCAGAGTCTAAAATAATATCATTAACGCCAATATCATCATTAACCCGCAATATCAGTGCCCGTTGAATAACATTGTCTAACTCTCGCACATTACCCGGCCAGCGATGGGTTAATAAACGCCGAGTCGCACCGTCATCCAGCTGTGGTACTGAGGTCATATTAAGTGCTTTAGCATGTTTAATAATTAAATGCCGCGCCAGCGGTAAAATATCGGCAGGGCGTTGATGCAGCGCAGGCCACGTTAACGGGAATACATTAATTCGGTAATATAAATCTTCTCTAAACTCACCCGAGGTGGCCAGCGCTTTAAGATCGCGGTTTGAGGTTGCCAGTACGCGAACATTCAGTTTAATGGTTTTACGGCCACCTAAACGCTCAACCTCACGCTCTTGTAACACCCGCAATAACTTAGCTTGTAACCCCAGCTCCATCTCAGATATTTCATCAAGTAATATGGTGCCGCCTTGGGCTTGTTCAAACTTACCAGGGCATGCCTGATAAGCCCCAGTGAACGCGCCTTTTTCATAACCAAACAAGGTCGCTTCCAACATATTCTCGGGTATTGCAGCGCAATTAATCGCAATAAACGGCTGGTCATGGCGTTGGCTATGTTGGTGAATATAACGCGCCAGCACCTCTTTACCTGAGCCACTCGGCCCCATGATCATTACCGATGCATCAGATACTGCCACACGCTGAGCCAGCGACAACAAGGCTAAACTTTTCTCATCGGCAACCACAGGCTTATCGTGGTTTTGCTTTAAGGGTAAATAGCGGGACACCTGATTCAACAACACTTCAGGCGCAAATGGTTTAGCAAGGTAATCCACCGCGCCTAATTTCATTGCACTAACCGCACTGTTAATAGTGGCATAAGCGGTCATTAATAAGACTGGCAGTTTAGGTTGGTGCTGCTGTAAATAACCCAGCAACCCCATACCACCAATACCGTCCATTTGCACATCGCTAATCACCATATCAAAATGGGTTACTTTTAAGGCCAAAATAGCCTCTTCAGCACTGCCAACATCAACACAGTCGTAATGGGCGAGCATTAGCGTATCGAGTAATGCCTCACGTAAATCAGCATCATCTTCAACTAATAGAATATTGGCTTCAGCCACGCATCACCTCCTGATCACTTGCTTTGCTAATGTGCGGAAAGCTCAATCGAATATGACAACCCATTCCAGGTTTACACGACAACTGTATTTGTCCGCCATGGTTATGCACTACCGACTGAACAACCGCTAAGCCCAATCCTGTACCTTGACTTTTAGTGGTAAAAAAAGGTTCAAGTATTTGTTGTTGCATTGACGGTTCGAGCCCTTTGCCATTATCGATAACATCGAGTAATAGTCCTTCAGGGGTTTCACTCGCGCTGACTTTTATTTTTGTTGCGCCCGCTTCAATGCTATTCATCACCAAATTGTTCACTGCTGAACTGAGTGCATTAGCATTGGCAAGCATCAATGAATTTGAGGTGTCTTCAGCCACAAGCTGACAGTGTTTTTTATCTGCAATAGGCTCGCAATTGGCCATAACCTGTCCAATAATCTCATCCATTGTAACCGATTCAGCCATTCCCTCTTGACGTCCCTTTGCCATGAGTAACATGTCATTTACTTGACGCTCTAGCTCATTTAATCGGTCAACCAATTTAGATTGAAACTTACTTCGTGCTGAGTCCGATAATTTGGAACTGCCAAGATTAGAGGCATACAGCAAAGCCGCAGATAATGGGGTGCGCACCTGATGTGCTAATGTCGCCACCATTTTGCCTAACGCCGATAAACGTTGTAAATGAGATAAGTTTTTCTGCAATAAGCGGGTTTCGGTTAGATCAGTTAATACAATCAACTGCCCCGGCTCTGGTGCTAATGGGGTAATCGCTAATTTTACCCGGCGACCATTTTTAAGGGAGACTTCATGTCCATCATCATCTTGTGGGGCAAACGCGCGATGGATAATATCAAACCAACGTGCCCCTTGGAGTGGTCGCCCGAGAAGTTCGGTTGCAACAGGATTAGCAAGCGTTACCACACCGTCGCCATCAATGATCACCACGCCAGATGGCATGGCTTGAAGAATATGCGCCATTTGATTAGACATATTAGCGGCCTTACTAGAATAAGGGCTGATAACAGGAGTAGCAACAGCCGCGCTAGAATGGGCAACGCCTTTACGAAGCACATTAGCTTTTCGTTGTAGCACTGAATAAGCGCCAATAGCAGACGATTGAATCTCTGCATCAGTTGTGATGCTAGACGAAGCTGACGCAGACAATCCAAAATCTGGATTATCTGTATGTGTTAACGCTCGTGCTGAATACATGGTCGCTCCGTCAAAAGAATAACATTTAACTAGCTTAATGCATTTACTGTGCCAAACAATTTGTTTGCTGATTACTGACGAATAGTGTGTGAATACTGAAAAGATCTGAACTGAACTGAACTGAACTGACATTAACCTAACAATAAAACCAAACATTAAAAACAAAAAAAACACACTCAATGGTGTGTTTTTATGATTTAGGTCAATGGTATAGTTTTGATTATTGTTTTTAGCTATGGTTTTTAGCTATGGTTTTTAGCTATGGTTTTTAGCTATGGTTTTTAGCTATGGCTTTTAGTTATGGTTTTCAGCTATGGCTTTTACTTATGGTTCTCAGCTATCGTTTCTAGTAATAGCGTTTACTAATAGTAAAAAACAATAGCCTTTAGTTAGTCTTTACCTAAACCATATTTACGCATTTTTTCAACTAATGTGGTACGACGAATACCCAGCATTTCAGCGGCTCTTGCCACAACACTATCTTGTTGTTCAAGTGCTTGACGGATCATGTCAATTTCTAATTCCGCCAGTAAGTCTTTTAATTTAACCCCTTCAGGCGGTAATTCACTCGGAAACCGCGTTTCAGGTATTTCAACAGGTTCTTCATCGCTGAATATCGACGCTAACGCATCCCGCTCTAACTGCTCTTCACTGACTTCTACACAGTATTCTGGTACATCAATATAACGATACTTATGCGGTAAATCGTTAACATCGACCAATCCGCCAGGAAACAAAATCGTTAACCGCTCAACCAAGTTCGATAATTCACGCACATTACCAGACCAATTATGTTCTTTTAGCGATTCAATGGCTCGTTGGGTGAAACGAACCTTACCACGCCCCTCATTAAATACTCGACTGACTAACTCATGAAGTAATAAGGGCACATCATCACGACGCTCGCTTAGTGCAGGCATCTCAATTGGAAACACATTGAGTCGATAATATAAATCTTCACGAAATGAGTTGTCTATAATCATGGTTTCAAGATTGCGATGAGTCGCCGCAATAATACGAACATCAGCGGCAATCGTTTTGCTACCGCCAACACGTTCAAAAACTCGCTCTTGTAATACACGCAATAATTTCACTTGCATTTGCAGTGGCATATCACCTACTTCATCTAGAAATAGCGTGCCACCTTCAGCTAATTCAAAACGGCCTTTACGGGCTGATATCGCCCCCGTAAAAGAGCCTTTCTCATGACCAAATAACTCGCTTTCAAGTAACTCAGCGGGGATAGCACCACAATTAACCGGAATAAACGGCCCATCACGTCGTTCAGATAAATAATGGATATTACGCGCCACCACTTCTTTACCTGTACCCGATTGACCCAGCACGATGACGGTCGCATCAGAACTTGACACCTGGTTAATCAAATGGCGAACTTTAGCAATGCCTTCACTGCGGCCCACTAAGCTGCGAAATAACTTGGTTTGATTACCACTGGTTAAGGTGTGTTGTCTTTTTGCTTGGCCAAACACTTGACAGAAATGCAGCAGCTCAGTCAATTGTGGATAATTTACCGGTTCCTCAATAGTCCCGAGCAGATTTGATAAATTTGCATCGGTATCACCCAGTAACAACATAGGTTGCCAAGGCACAATGGCGGCAATATTTTTGATACTGTCTGAGACAATGTCATCCGTCAAAATAACAACGGCGCGATAGCGAGATTGCTCGATTAAGGTTGTAAAAGATTCATTAGAGACAATTTCGCACTGCTCGCCTAAAAATTCGAAAATGCAGCACAAACGAGTCACGCGCTCTGATGGGGTACCGACAATTAAAATACTTTGTTCTATTTGCATCATTCAGAAGGCCAAAAGCTCTTGTTATAGGTATTTATTCGGGATGATTATGCCGCACACAGCAACAAAAACCAAAGTACATTGTTGCCATAAAGTTGCCACAAATACTGGCAACAAATACAACACGGGGGCTATTCTAGCATTTTTCCTAAAACAGGATCGTTAATCTGTTAAATACAGTTAAGAAAAACGAACTCGGTCATAAATATTGTATTATCAGCTCAGCATAAGCAAGCATCAGTTACATTTTATCTACAACAGATATCATTTTCAGCTAAGAGCGATGCTTTTTTAACCACAATTAAGTTTGGACCACGTTAAAATAACCAATATGATAAACCCAAACCCACTAAACGTTAACGCGTTCATTTTACCCACACAACAAAAAAGACGCTAAGCGTCTTTTTAGTTTGATACAGCATTATAGCCATTTTTAACTGGCTTCAGAGGTTAACTCATGCATGTCTTGCGGAATGGCATCCCAGCCTTCTTTAATGGTTCTGAGTAAAGCAGAAACCTCTTCGAGCATATCCACATCATTAGCCACATTGGCCTCAGATAATCGTCTCAACATATATTCATAAAGTGAGTCTAGATTAGCAGATATTTCGGTGCCAGCATCCATATTTAAGCTACCACTCAGTCCAGCAATAATACTAATTGCTTTACCGATATTTTCTCCTTTTTGCGCATGACTTTTCTGCTGAATGGCATATTTAGCTTGTGCAATACGCTGCAATGCGCCTTCAAACATCATTTGTATAATGCGATGCGGTGAAGCCACCGCAATTTCGCTTTCTAGCGAAACTTTTCGATATGACCGTAGCGAGCTTCTCATAAATACCTACCTATCTGAATCTATACTTTTATAAACATCAAGTTGACGTTGGTTTTTCTTTCCTAGATGTATCTCAGAATGCAAATTATTCAACACTAACTTTGCTTTCACCTCAAGACTCAATGTTAGCTCTAATTGGTGTTCCAAATAATCTCTTTGCGTAAACGAATAGTCGGCAATCAAAACATTTAATAAATTTTGACGCTTAACAATCAAATCCTGCAAATTTAATACCAACTCATCAAACTCTTCTAGATCATTTTTGCTTTTTAACCTGTTCAATACCGTCTTGCATTGTTCGCTAATGGCATCCAAATTATCAATTAACACTTGTTGTTCTGTGGTCGTCATATAATTGTCTACTCGCTGTTCTCTTTTAAACAGATTGATTAAACCGGTAGCATTCGATTAAACATTGGATTAAACATTGGATTAATCATTTTGTCTCACAAGCCCAGGGAGAGAATCCAGTCGCGATTGTAAATTGTCACTTTGGGTGCTCAATTGACCGACAATCATGTCCATATAGTTATACTGTTTAAATAAGCGGTCTTCAAATGCTGACATTTTTCGCGCAAATGATTCTCGCTGATCGCTCAAGCGATCTAAGCTACGATCAAGCGAGCTATCACGGCTATCAATAATAGATCCAGTGCCAACATACGAATCAAGGTAACCGTCTAACTTTGCCGCCACCCCGGTATCTTCAGTGGTAAACATTTCTTTAATGCCAGCAACATTATTTTTTAACGCTTCGGTTAAAATATCATCATTAATTTCTAATGTACCACTGCGCGTAGTGGTAATGCCGATAGAGGCCAGTGACAAATTACCATTGGAGGTTGAAAATGCCGATGAAATCACCCCGCGTAATTGGCTTTGGATCCCGCGAGGCAAGGAGTCGCCTTGCAGTACGGCGGCTTTTTGTGTGTCAGCATTGTAACTGGTTAAATCACTAATGGTTTTTGACATCGCGTTAAAAGACTCAACAAATGCTTTTATACCTGTTTTGACTGAGCTGGTGTTTTGAGCAACCGTCAATGTGGTTGGCTTAGCAATATCGGCATCTTTAAGATTAAGGGTCACACCCGCAATTGCGCCCTCAACTTTATTACTACTTGAGGTGAGCTTTAAGCCATCGATATAGACTATCGAATCTTTAGCGGGTTGTAGTTCGGTCATGGCAAAAGTATCGGCAAGCACAGTGCCCGCGCCAGTATCGGTTGCGGTGACACTCATATTATTAGCGGTGCCGGTTTTGTTGGAGGTGAGCACTAACTGGGCGCCGGCATCACTGTTCACTATGGTGGCGGTAACACCTACATTGTCGTCAGCCGCATTTATTTTAGTCACCAGCGATTGCAGGGTATCGTCTGCGGTCACCGCAATATCAAAGCTTTCACCATCAACGGCAAAGTTTAACGAGCCTTCATCTAAAGGCGCAGTGACATCAGTTACGGCTAAAGAGCCAATTTTTTGACTTTGGGCTATCTGCTCAACGGCAACATTATAGCTGCCAGACACAGCATCATTACTCACGGATGCACTTAAATAAGTACTTTGTGAAAGTTTCACGCTCTGACTATCGAATGAATCTGTTTTGGACAGAAAACTTAAGCTATCTTGAAATTCCGACAACGCGCTTTTTAATGAGCCTAACGCTGATATTTCAGCCGTTATTGCGCCCTGTTTCGAATCAAACTGAGCTACCTTAGGGGCCTGCTCTGAGCTAACTAAAGCAGATACAATACCGTTAATGTCTAGGCCTGACCCTAGTCCAACCGATGTTAACCCCATGCTCACCTCAACTTATCTTATAAAAAGCGTAACCGATTTTTCAATCAAACCATCAGCCCTATCATTTATGCTTGTGTTTTCAGCAACAAGCCTTTTACATCTTGCAACTTTTGCGCCAACTCTAAGGCCTCATCGCTGGGGATCTGGCGTATAATTTCACCGGTGTCAATGTCCATCACTTTAACAATCGCGGAGCCGGAATCTTCGTCAACCGAAAATGCGAGGCCTTTATTCATTAGTGTCACCACCTCAGACAACTGCTCAACCACTTCAGCCAATACTTCAGCCTCGGATTGCTCATCTTTAACCGCAACGGATTGTTCAGTTTTAGTTACCGTTTCAGTTAGCGCCTTGGCCTGCGCCACTTTGTCGGCTTCTGCCACATAAGTGCTTTTTTCAACCGCTAACAGTGCAGTAACACTTGTATCAGATGTAGCATCTAATCCGGTTTCAGGCCTATTGAGGGCAACTACAGGCCTATTTGTTGCAGAGGGGCTTACAGGTGAATGTGTAATACCCAGTAAATTATTATCCATAACATCCTCTCTAATCATTGTACTCCCTCTAACGTGTTTCACGTTGGGACTACTTGGTCAACAAAGCAACTATTACTCCTTCACAAGAGTTACCACCCTATATAGCGCTGTTAATCGCCCTAGATCTGTAATTTATATGCGTAAGTAACAAAAAGGAAGATCCAACAGTGTGAATCTTCCTTTTCCATTTGACGCTATTTTACTGATCCACTCAGTCAATTACTATCAAGCTGCTATTCACTATACTAGCTAAATTACAGTAGCGATAACGCCACTTGTGGTAACTGATTCGCTTGCGCAAGCATTGAAGACGACGCTTGTGACAGAATTTGCTGCTTACTGAGTTCAGCACTCTCTGAAGCAAAGTCCACATCTTGAATACGGCTACGCGCATCTGACACGTTATTTTGAATACTGCTCAAGTTGTTAATGGTAAAGTCCATTCTATTTTGCACGGCACCCAAATCAGCTCGATTTCCATCGATTTGAGCTATTGCAGCATCAATAACAGTAATAGCACTCTGAGCACCCGTTGATGTTCCAATATCTACATCAGCTATCTCTGAAAGCGCTGAACCGGTTATATTCACAGTCGCCCCAGTCGTAACATCGCCCGCTTGAGTATTGAACTTTTGAAGAGAGTCAAGTTCAACCTCACCGGCAACTTTAATTGAGTCAGTAGCAGCACCACCTGTAAGGGCAACTGCAGAACCATTATCTGCACCATCTGCACCTACCGCTGTTACGTTTACGGTCTTATCGGTTCCACTATTGGCAAAATCTAGGATGGTCATGTCTGCGCCAGTATCATCCACTAAAATTAACGCGCCAGCATCATCAATTGATGCCGTAACACCGGTATCTGATGTCAAATCATTAATGTTAGCAGCCAAGCTGCTCAAATCTGTCTTATCTGAAATCGTTGCCGCCACAGACTTACCGTTTAACGTAAAACTAATATCGCCAGGGTCTCCTAGAGTATCTATTTTCAGCGATGTCGTCGCGCTAGCTTCTACGCCTGTCGCATCAGACTCTGCATTAATGCTAGCTGCAATCGTTTTAGCTGAATCGCCGCCTGTAACGGTAATGTCTTTGGACACAGTACCATTAACCTTCAAAGTTGAACCAGTCACGCCGTTAGCTGCTGATACGTCAGCTGCTCCTGCTGCATAACCACGGCCTAAACCAACGGAGCTTCCCGATAGAGTTTGCGAGTGACTACCCAGTTTGTCTGCTGATACATCACTTAGCGATAGGCTAATCGTCTCATTTGCCTCAGAGCCCACTTGGAATTTCTGGGTACCATAACTGCCATCAAGCAACTTCTGACCACCAAATGAGGTAGTTTCAGCAATACGGGTTAATTCATCTTGCAACGAGCTAACTTCCTTTTGCATTGCGGCCCTATCCGATGAAGAGTTTGAGCCGTTAGCAGATTGCAAAGACAAGTCACGCATACGTTGTAAGATATTAGTTGACTCACTCATGGCGCCTTCAGCGGTTTGCGCAATAGAGATACCATCGTTAGCGTTACGCATCGCCACACCAATACCATTAATTTGGCTGGTCATACGGTTTGAAATTTGCAAGCCGGCAGCATCATCTTTGGCGCTGTTGATGCGTAGACCCGAAGCAAGGCGTTCCATAGAGGTTGCAGTGGCGCTTTGGGCTTTATTTAGGTTGCCCTGGGCTTTCATAGAAGTGACGTTAGTATTTACTGAAATAGCCATGATTTAATTCCTCGTATTCCTGACTGTAGACATTGCCTGTCTTTACTTAGCCAGGCGGATCATTTAATGGGTTACAATTAAGCTAACGGCAAGGTAATGAGGAACTTTAGTTTTTTTTTACCACAGCACAAAACTAAATCTATAGAAACGCAATAAACAGCTATTTTCAGTAAATTAACCTTATAAAGCAAAAAACCGCCACTAAATAGCGGCGGTTTTTAATATCGTATTAATTGACTCAACTTGTTATTGCAGTAGCGATAACGCCACTTGTGGTAGCTGGTTCGCTTGCGCAAGCATTGACGATGAGGCTTGAGACAGAATTTGCTGCTTACTAAGCTCTGCACTCTCTGAGGCAAAGTCAACATCTTGAATACGGCTACGCGCATCGGTCACATTGTTTTGTACGTTACTCAGGTTATTAATAGTGAAATCCATCCGATTCTGCACCGCACCCAGATCAGCTCGACTTCCATCAATTTGAGCTATTGCAGCATCAATAACATTAATAGCACTCTGAGCACCCGTTGATGTTCCAATATCTACATCAGCTATCTCTGAAAGCGCTGAACCGGTTATATTCACAGTCGCCCCAGTCGTAACATCGCCCGCTTGAGTATTGAACTTTTGAAGAGAGTCAAGTTCAACCTCACCGGCAACTTTAATTGAGTCAGTAGCAGCACCACCTGTAAGGGCAACTGCAGAACCATTATCTGCACCATCTGCACCTACCGCTGTTACGTTTACGGTCTTATCGGTTCCACTATTGGCAAAATCTAGGATGGTCATGTCTGCGCCAGTATCATCCACTAAAATTAACGCGCCAGCATCATCAATTGATGCCGTAACACCGGTATCTGATGTCAAATCATTAATGTTAGCAGCCAAGCTGCTCAAATCTGTCTTATCTGAAATCGTTGCCGCCACAGACTTACCGTTTAACGTAAAACTAATATCGCCAGGGTCTCCTAGAGTATCTATTTTCAGCGATGTCGTCGCGCTAGCTTCTACGCCTGTCGCATCAGACTCTGCATTAATGCTAGCTGCAATCGTTTTAGCTGAATCGCCGCCTGTAACGGTAATGTCTTTGGACACAGTACCATTAACCTTCAAAGTTGAACCAGTCACGCCGTTAGCTGCTGATACGTCAGCTGCTCCTGCTGCATAACCACGGCCTAAACCAACGGAGCTTCCCGATAGAGTTTGCGAGTGACTACCCAGTTTGTCTGCTGATACATCACTTAGCGATAGGCTAATCGTCTCATTTGCCTCAGAGCCCACTTGGAATTTCTGGGTACCATAAGAACCATCGAGCAAATTCTGGCCACCAAATGAGGTAGTTTCAGCAATACGGGTTAATTCATCTTGCAACGAGCTAACTTCCTTTTGCATTGCGGCTCTATCCGATGAAGAGTTTGAGCCGTTAGCAGACTGCAAAGACAAGTCACGCATACGTTGTAAGATATTAGTTGACTCACCCATGGCGCCTTCAGCAGTTTGGGCAATTGAGATACCGTCGTTGGCATTACGCATGGCGACACCGATACCGTTAATTTGACTGGTCATACGATTGGCGATTTGCAAACCGGCGGCATCATCTTTAGCACTGTTAATGCGTAGACCCGACGCTAGGCGCTCCATAGAGGTTGATGTTGCGCTTTGGGCTTTATTTAGGTTGCCCTGGGCTTTCATGGAGGTGACGTTGGTATTAACTGAAATAGCCATAATATTGAATCCTCTTCTTAGTTGAACGCCAAGACTCGGAGCTTGGCTAAACGGTTAATCATTAAACTGTTTAAGGTGTATGAACTTATCGATAGATACTGACTTAAGGCCAAGCAAAACTGACCAAGCATAAGAACCTATCTACATTATGTTTATATATAATCAAATAAACTGGTCGAGCTGATTTTACTGAACACACTCGATACTGCATTGAGCGCTAATTGTTGCTTTTCAAATTCGGTAATGGCCGAGGCAAGATCTAAATCTTCTAGTCTTGATAATGCCGAGGTGTTAATCAATTTTTCATCAGTATGATTGTCGCTATACTGTTGCAGCGCTTTAAGGCTGTTGCCCGTAACGCTGCGCTGCTGACTCATTTGATTGACGCCACTATCAATGTTATTCAATAGTTGTGCCAACTCTGATTGACCGGCAGGGGTTTGTGCCTTATCGCCAGCTTCAAATAATGCGATAGCCTTGCTGAAAGTGTCGAATATACTGACTTGTGGCTGTTGTTCGATAGTAAACGAGTCACCAATTTTAGGCTCACCATCTAATTTGACTTCAATACCGTTAACGCTCACCGGCACCGAAGCGTCAAAAGGGGCAACTGTAGTGACAATGCTTGCCGGAACCGCACTGTCGCTCACCTCTAAATTCATGGCGCCTGCACCGTCATCAACAAAGTTAAAACTGTAGGTGTCAGGCACATGAGTTGCTGTGTTAGTGATTTTGGCGCTGGACACCACAAAATCACCCTGCTGGGTTGACGAATAATTGACGCCGTAATCGCCCATGGCATTGGCGGCGTTCATAAATGCCGCATCACCAGCCACATTGGTATTAACTTGCACCCCTGCGGCAATATTGCTTTTACGAGTACCTGAGTCACCGCTGTACACCACTTGATCGTTATTATCAAAGGCAAAGGGGGCGCTATTGGTTTTATTGCCAGCGAAAATATAATTGCCTGATTCATCTTTGGTGTTGGCAATGGACATTAATTGCTCAAGACTTTGACGCATGTCATCGGCAATCACTTGCCGCTCGGCAGTCGTCATGCTGCCGTTGGCGCCGCGGAGCACTAACTCTTTCATGCTGCCAGCCAAGGTATCCGCTTGGCCTAACTGGCTTTCGGCTTGTTGAATATGACTGGTGGCGTAATCAATGTTTTTTACAAACTGGTCTACTAAAGCATTTTTTTGCTTTAAGTTATCAATACCAATGGCAGCGACAGGGTCATCGCCGGCGGTGTTAACCCTTTTGCCGCTGGAAATTTGCGCCATGATGGTGTTGGTGGCAGATTGTTTTTCTAAAATACTGGCAGTGTTTTGTTGAAACATTTGTCCGGTAGAAATTCTCATGATTTATCTCCTAGCGAACCGAGCTGAATAAAGTATCGAAAATGGTTTGGGCTGTTGTCATAATTCTGGCGGAGGCTTGATAAGATTGTTGGAAGCGCATTAAGTTTGCGGCTTCTTCATCAAGGTTGACACCTGACTCACTTTGAACACGGTTGCTAGCTTGTTGATATATGGCCGTGGCGGAGCTAACGCGCACTTCAGCAGATTTAGTTTGGCTGCCGATATCGAGTTTAGTATTTTCAAATACGCTGGTTAATGTGCCCGTGCCGTTATTCATTAGTTTGCTGTTTGATAAGCTCGCCATTGCTACCGCATTGCTGTTGTCGCCTTCGGCCAATGACAAATCAAACGTAAAGCTGTCGGCAGTAGCGGTACCATTACGGGTAATATCGAAATCCATACCAAAAGCGTTGATATTGTTATTTGTGATAGCGCCTGTGCCTAATGAGGCACCAGCGGCATTAAAAGCTTCATATGTGTTCGCGGCAGTATCAAGTTGGAAGGTAATAGATGATCCGATACCTTGAAAGCCACCAGCGGATGAATCCATGCTATTTAAGCTAATTGCCGTGTTACCTGAGTTAGCAGTGGCTGGTGTTAAGGTCGGCCCCGCTGCGGCAATACCTTTAGGGTCGGTCATCACCACTTTTAAGCCTGCAGCGCCACCGGCGGTAGGACGAATTTCAAACTTGTCGCCATCGGCAATTGGACCATTGGTAATATCAACATTAATACTAAAACCGGCATCGCTAGTTAATTGACCTGACGTTAACGTTAGTGCAGTTTGCTTACCGGTTTGGTTATCTTTTAGTTGATAGCCATCTGCGGTGGTAAAGCTCAACTCATAACTGCCACCCGATAATGCGCCAACATCATCAATATTGGCTGACATTAAAGCATCACCTGTATTGGTTGAAAACGCCCCTACTCGGCCTAATGCCATTAACGGATCGTTAATATCAGCAAAAATGTTACTGCCAACCTCACCATTTAAATCAATTCCTTTTGATTGCATGCCATTAAAGGTGTCTGCCACCCCAAGTGCTAATTGGCCAAGTTCAGTACTGGCGGGTATTAAGGTGTCGTCCCGAAAAGAAAATAATGCGCCTAATTGGCCGCCCAATTTAGACGGGTCGACATTAAGGGTTTTATCGCCAATGGAGGCATTAATGCGCGGCTCATTAGGATAAGGGTCGCCGGCACTCACGCCCATCGACATTGACACTTCACCCGACACCAACATCATTGAGCCGCCAAGCATAATGGACTTGGCACCTGTGTCTAACGGGATCACATTGACCTGGGCATATTCGCTCAGTTCTAGAATGAGAGCACCTTGCTTGTCTAGCACTTGGCTGTCTTGATCTTGAGATTTCATCAACTCTACATTGAGGCTACCTAGCTCTTTACCAATCTCATTAATACGAGTAGTAATGGCTTCAATTTGGCTATTGGTTTGTTTCACCTGGCCATCAAGTTGTGATTGCATTTGATTTAGGCCATTGGCCAACTGCTGCGCCGAACTAAGGCTGCTACTGCGAATACCAAGGTCGCTGGGTAAATCGGCGACACTATTAATGCTGGCAAAAAAGTTATTCAAATTTTCGGGCACCATTTGGCCCACTTGAGCATAAATTTGGTCTAGTTCGCTTAACTTACTGTAAGAGGTTTCAGCCGCGCTCATACTAGTTTGGCCAATCCGTAACTCACGTGCGGCAAATTCGTTATAAACACGTTTAACATCAGATACATACGTGCCGGTGCCATAAAAATTATTGCCCAAGCGTTGAGATTGTGATGACGCCTGAGTCGCGACTTGTCTGTTATAACCTTCTGTATTGGCATTAGCGATGTTATTACTGGTGACGCCTAATTGTGCTTGGGATGCTTGAATACCTGTGCGAGCGATATTAAGTAAGTCAATCGACATTATTGAGTCTCCACAGGTAATACAGATTTAAGGCCTTCTTTTACCGACTTCATCACATTGATGACTTTATCGGCATATTGAGGGTCGGTGGCGTAGCCGGCTTTTTGCAACGCTTTAATAAATTGAGTCGGCTCAGCGGCCACTTTGCGCGCATCTTGATAACGATCGCCTTGGCTAATAAACGACACAAAGTCATTAAAGCTCTGCTCAAGGTTGTCATACATTCTGAAATCCGCTTTTTGTTGCACCGCAATGCCCTTTTCAAATTCCAATGTATTGACTGAGGTTTTCTCACCTTGCCAACGTTTGTCTGCTTTGATGTTAAATAAGTTATGACTCATGGTGCCGTCGTTACGACGGACCACTTTTTGGCCCCAACCCGTTTCTAACGCGGATTGAGCAATTAATACTTCTGCAGAGGTTCCCAACGATTTAGCCGCTTTTTCAGCGTGGGGATATAACACTGAGATAAAATGCTCAGGGCTGGTAAATTGACTCACCATAATGCCTTTATCTTTTGGCACAGTAACATCTGCCTGCGGCAAACCTTTGCCTGCTTGCGCAGCTTGACTGGCTAATTGTTCACCGCGTAACACACTCGCTAATTGCTCACGGTCTAACACACTGGATAACGGTTTAGCCTCTAACGCATTAGAAAGCTGGGTCGACATAGGTCGCATAGATTCGGCGTTATCTATAACAGAATGGGCAATAACAGAATGGCCCATAATAGAATGCGATGCTGCTATTTGATCTTTTGGCGCAATGGCATCAAGGGTGTCGTTATCTAATGCCGTTGGCGGCGCTGCAAACATACTCGGATTAACTTTATAATCGCTATTGCCACGCAATACCGATGCTGGCGTAACGGCGCTATCTTCAGGGTCTAGTTGCTGCATCATCATCTCTGCGAGCCCTAGCATGCCTTTATTTGATAGGTCGACCGACATTTGCTCATCGCGCATTTTTTCAAAAAACGCGGTGGTTTCACTGTTCATTGGACTGTCTGACTTAAACGCGGCATTGGCATCTCGCATGCTTTTCATTAGCATTTGAATAAAAATACCTTCAAATTGCTTAGCCGCTTCTTTAAGTGCCCCCTTCTCGTCTTTCTGGGCCTGGACGCGAAGTGAATCTAGTCCTCCTAGATCCAAAAAGTTCGATGAAGCTGACAACTTATCCATAGTCATTCCGACAATTATTAGATGATGATGAGTTCACCATGCAAAGCGCCTGCCATTTTTAACGCTTCGAGTATGGCAAGGACATCAGATGGGGCTGCGCCCACTAAATTCACGGCTCTGACGAGTTCATCAAGTGTGGTGCCGGGGTTAAACATAAACATGCGACGATCTTTTTCTGACACATCAATCGTACTGTTAGCGGTAACAACCGTATCGCCGCCCGCTAATGCGTTAGGTTGTGACACTTGGGTGGCTTCGGCAATGGTGACGGTTAATCCGCCGTGGGTCACCGCGGCTGGTAATAACTTAACGTTTTGGCCAACCACTATGGTGCCAGTACGTGAGTTAACAATCACTTTGGCAGATTCTTCTGCCGGTATAACATCGATGTTTTCTAATACCGATAAAAATGACACTCGCTGTGATGCATCCCGTGGCGCACTCACTTGAATAGAGGTGGCATCAATGGCCTTGGCCATATCGGGGCCGAGTAAATTATTAATCGCATCTGCGGTGCGTTTAGCGGTAGAAAAATCAGCACGACGTAAATTGAAGGTAAGGTAATCACCGCTGGCAAAGGGACTGACGACACTGCGCTCGACAATGGCGCCACTGGGAATGCGGCCGACCGTTGGGGTATTTTGGATCACCAATGAGCCATCAAGCCCTTCAGCGCTAAAACCACTGACAATTAAGCTGCCCTGAGCAATGGCATAGACATTATCATCCACCCCTTTTAAGAAGGTTTGTAATAAGGTGCCGCCACGTAAACTTTTTGCTTGGCCTAAACTGGACACGGTAATGTCAAGTTTTTGACCCGGTTTAATAAAGGCTGGCATTTCTGCATGCACCGCAACGACGGCGATGTTTTTTGAGCTAGCACGAACCGAATCAGGTAAATTGATGCCGAAGTTTTTCAGCATGGTGCTAAACGTTTGTTCGGTATAACGGGTACTTTCCCCCGTACCAGGCAAACCGACCACCAGCCCATAACCGACTAATTGGTTACTTCGCACCCCTTGAATACTGGCGATGTCTTTAATCCGCTCTGCATGTGCCGGCGCGGTTAACATTAATATCGACGCTACTATCGATACCGTCGCAACAATCAGTTTAGTTTTCATCCATTACTCCTTAAAAAGGCCACCACTCACTCATAAAGAATGAACTCAGCCAACCGACTTTTTGGGCATCAGCAAACGTACCTGTGCCGCTATACTGAATGCGAGCGTTAGCCACTCGTGTCGAATCGATAGTATTATCTGGGTTAATGTCTTCGCTGCGGATCATCCCTGTGATGCGAATAAACTCATCACCGTTATTGATCGAAATCCATTTTTCGCCACGGATCACTAAGTTGCCGTTACTGAGCACCTGAATGACATTGGCTGAAATACTGCCATTTAAACTGTTTGATTGGTCAGCATCAGACTCGCGTTTGGTATTCATGCTGTCGCCGTAACCCAAATCAATTGGGACGCCGCTTATGGAAATATTTTTGCCGCCGGCATATATTGGTTCAACGCTTAAATCAGTGTCTTTTTTGATTTCGTTATTGGCACTTTTCGATGCTTGGGTTGATTCTTTTAAGGTCACCGTAATAATGTCACCGACGCGATGAGCACGAATATCGGAATACAAGCTTGATGCTTGGCTATCAAGATAAATAGATCCCGTTGCCGCCACTTGTGTCGGTATCGTATCTGGGTATACCGGCGCATAAAAGGGGTCATCTTCAATGGGTTTCTTGGGCGTAGAACTACAGCCAATTAATAACACCATTGACGCTAACGCAATGTATTTAATCATCTTAACGCCTTAGAGATTCTGATTAATATAAGACAGCATTTGATCAACCGCCGAGATCACTTTGGAGTTCATCTCGTAAATACGTTGTCCTTGAATAAGGTTGACCAATTCCTCAGTCACATTGACGTTAGAGGTTTCCAGTGCCCCTTGGCGAATAGAACCTAAACCGTCTTGGGATGCCGTACCTTGGATAGGCGTGCCACTGGCACCCGTTTCGGTATACAAGTTTTGTCCTAGGGGATCTAAACCTGACGGATTAATAAAATCGGTCATGGTTAACTGGCCAATCACCTGACTAGCTGCAGTACCTGGCGTTTGCACTGACACTTCACCCGATGCGGATACGGTAATACTGGAGGAATCATCGGGAATAGTGATCGGCGGCTGAACCACATAGCCTGAACCTGGGGTAACAATCTGACCGGTATCATCCAAGCTAAACTGACCATTACGGGTATAAGCAGCAGTACCATCTGGCATTTGCACTTCAAAAAAGCCTGAACCTTCAATCATTAAATCTAATGAGTTATCGGTGGTGAGCATGTTGCCTTGGGTAAACATTTTTTGGGTAGCAACAACCTTAGTACCGGCACCAATATTTAAGCCATTGGGTAACTTGCTGTTGTCTGAGCTAATGCCACCGGCTTGATTAACGGTTTGATAAAGTAGGTCTTCAAATACCGCTCGGCTTTTCTTAAATCCGACAGTACTGGCGTTAGCCACGTTATTAGAAATAACCGCAATGTTGGTTTGCTGGGCATCTACACCTGTTTTACTTATCCATAACGCTGGATGCATAATAATTACTCCTAACTAGATTCTCATCAAAGAAGCTGACGCCTTATCAATTTCTTCAGCGTTCTTCATCATTTTGACTTGCATTTCATATCGACGTTGAATATCGATCATGGCGACCATTTCTTGCACTGAATTGACATTACTGCCTTCAACTGCGCCACTGACAACTTCAACTCCGGGGTCCTTTGGCGCATCGCCACCGGTAATCAGGCGGAACAAACCATCTTCGCCGCGCATCATGTTCTCGTTACCAGGATTAACTAATTTAATCCTCGCCACTTCTTCGACCACTTCGGCCGTCGCCCCTTGGGGCCTAACTGAAATAATACCGTTGGCGGAAATTTCTACTTTTTCAATTGGGATAGGCAACACAATAGGACCGGAATTGCCCATCACAGGACGATTGCTGCTATTTAATAGCAAACCGGTACTGTCAAATTTCAAACTGCCTGCACGGGTGTAAGCTTCTGAACCGTCAGCCGCTTGTACGGCAACCCAGCCATCGCCTTTAACTGCGATATCAAGGTCGCGACCGGTGGTTTTAATGGGACCGCCGTTAAAGTTACTGCCGGGGCTTTCCATCATCGCAAATACTCGCGTAGGCAAGCCTTCACCAAAGGCCTGCATTGAACGGGCTTGGACCATGTCAGCTTTAAATCCATCAGTATTGGCGTTGGCAAGATTGTTAGCACTTACTGCTAAGGCGTTCATACCTTGCTTTGCGCCACTCATGGCAATATAAAGAAATTTGTCCATTTGTTGCTCCGTCAAACTTTCTGCAAAAACAATTTATATACACAGAATAAGCAAGCATCATGCCAATGAGTTTTAAGGCGTATTATGGAGATGTAATAGATTGAATCAGTTAGGAATTAACATTAACGAATAACTCATGAGTGTCAAAAAAGCATCAAACAACACCAGGGAATAATAACGAGGACTAATAATGAGGGCGAATAATGAAGGGGTAAAGGCAAGGTGTTGCCGTAAACGGCAACACCTATCATGACGCGTGGTTAACTTAGCGGATCTGTAATATGGTTTGGTTTAAGGTATTGTTCACTTCAAGGGTACGCGAGTTAGCTTGGAAGTTACGCTGAGCCGAGATTAAATCCACCAGCTCGGTGGTTAACTCAACGTTTGACTGTTCAAGCGCAGAAGATTTTATACTACCAAATGTACCACTATTGGCCTCTCCCGCTAATGCTGCACCTGAATCGATACTGGCTTTCCAAGACGTATTCCCCACCTGGGTGAGTCCTTGCTCATTGGCAAAACGCACCAAGGCTACTCGCGATAACGGCACCGTTGAGCCATTACTGTAGCTTGCGGTCACTAAACCATCAGCGCCAATACCTACGTTAGTCAATCGGCCAACGGTAATACCATCTTGGGTTAATTTAGTCACTTCAAACGGAGAAGCATACTGGGTTGGATTATCAAACTTTATATTAAGAGTTTGAGTACCATCGGCCCCAGGGCCTAAAGCATTTGCACCCGCAGTGCCTAATGGCTCCGTGGTAATCGGATCTGGGTTACTGCCTATATTAGCACCTACTGAGTTAAAGGTAAGCACTGCACCCGACCATGTTCCTCCTAAT
This sequence comes from Shewanella sp. Actino-trap-3, assembly GCF_002836275.1. Classification (NCBI taxonomy): domain Bacteria; kingdom Pseudomonadati; phylum Pseudomonadota; class Gammaproteobacteria; order Alteromonadales; family Shewanellaceae; genus Shewanella; species Shewanella sp. Actino-trap-3. Next base: position 1,845,516 of record NZ_PJCE01000001.1, read on the forward strand.
CCATCGGGATCAGCAGCTTCTGCCAATGCACTATTATCTTTGGTGCCATCATCATCAGTATCTGTTTCATAACTGCCAGCAACAGTCGTGTCAACAGGCTTTCCATCGACAGCATAAAAGGCCACCCAATTACTTTCGCCAGTATATGAACCCTGCTCAGGCTTAATAAAGTAACTGGTCATAATATGTGACTCACCTAGCGAATCATAAATCGTCACCGAGGTGGAATTATTAAAGGTGTCAGAATCTTTAGGATTAAACTTAGCGGGATCTAATGCATTCTCTCCCACATTAAGATTCATCTGTATTTCAACGTTTGACGATTTTACAGGGCTACCGGCTGTATCTGGGATCTCAATGGGTTTGGTGGTGGTTAAGCTCACCGACGTTGAATTACCATCTGCATCAACGGGAAAACCTTGTAAAAAGTTACCTGCTGAGTCAACCATGTAATTGCCTGAATCAACTTTAAATGCACCGGCACGGGTAAATGACTGATCTTTAGTCTCTAATTCTGACGAGGTAACAAAGAAACCCCCACCACTTATCGCCATATCTAGCGAGTTACTGGTGAATTGCAAGCTACCTTGATGAAACTGTTGCGCAACTTGAGAGGTGGTGGCACCGCCGCCCACTGCGGTTTTTCCGTTGGAAAAAATAGAATTAGCATACACGTCAGCAAACTCTGCTCGAGACTCTTTAAAGCCAATAGTATTCACGTTCGCGATGTTATTCGCGGTTGTATTTAAGTCTTTTTGCGCGGCAGCAATACCACTCAGTGCGATATTAAATGACATGTTTCACCTCTCACAATTAATTCATTTATGATGACAGCCAACTGTTTGTTGATGGCCGTATTATGTTTCAGATACTGCGAGTACGTCAGATAACTTAATTCCACCTACTCCACGCAAATTCAAAATAGCGCCTGTCGCCACAGTGCCCAATGACACACTGGTAACATGGGCATAAGTCGATACGGCTAAATCTTCCGACGTTCCATCCACTTTACCGCTAGCCTTAATGGCGTAATTACCGGCTTCTGCAGGTTGGCCATCTGAATCTAAACCATCCCACGTCACGTCAACATTGCCGCCTTTACTGCCATCAATATTAAAGCTCTTAATCAACTGACCCGACTCATCTTCAATTCTGACCGAAATAGATTCGATGCTTGATGGCGTACTGATCACCCCTTTAATTTCTGAGTTTTCAGTAGAAATAGCCCCGGTATCAGAAGGAATAAGCACTTTACGGCCCACTAAACCAGAAGCTTGCAATGCTTGGCTAGAACTCATCACAGTATTGAGGTTAAGAATTTCATCATTAAGATTTGAAATACCATCGACTGTGGAAAATGATGCCATTTGGGCAATCATTTGATCATTATCAACCGGTTTAAAGGGATCTTGCATCGACAACTGTTGACTGAGTAAAGCAAAGAAATCATCTTGCTTTAACATCTGATCTTTTGTTTCAGGTATCGCACTTTCTTCAGGTAAGCGAATTCCGTCAAGAAAAGGATTACCTGTGGTCGTGGTGGTCGTATTTGCCTGCACAGAATTTTTGGTTGTAGCACTTGTGTTTGAAGCACTACTGGACTGTTGCGGTAAAGACTGACTGTAAGAGTTAACGAGGCTCATTGTTACCTCCTTGAATAATCATACTATTTACCCATCCTTAACGTCTGTTGCAACATAGACTTAGTTGCATCAGCCACCTGAACGTTCATTTGATAAGAGCGTGATGCAGAAATCATATCGGCCATTTCTTCCATCACATTGACATTAGGTTTGTAAATAAAACCATCACCATCCGCCATTGGATGGTCTGGCGAGTATTCTTTTAATAATGGTTTGTTACTTTCGACAATGCCTTTAACGCTGACACCAGGCGAACTGTCTTGCTGGCTATTGGCTTTTAGCATTTCGGCCTCAAAAACAGGATGACGTGCACGATAGGTTTTATCGACACTGCTTGACACCGAATCAGCATTGGCAATATTACTGGCGGTAGTATTCAAACGCACTGACTGCGCTGACATACCCGAACCAGACACATTGAAAATATTAAATAAACTCATGATTAGTCACCTCTCAATGCTTTACGCATGCCATTAAATTTGCCCTCAAGAAAGCCTAATGACATTTGATATTCGAGCGAATTTTGCATAAATGCTGCTTGTTCTTTCTGGGTATCGACGGTATTACCATCGCCAGTATCGGCTTGATTTGGCATTCGATATTGAACATGTTGTTGACTTAACGCCGTTAAATCAAAATGTTTGTCTGTGGTTTGACTCATACTCAAGCCTTGTTGATGCGAGCTTGCCGATTTCATGGCGGAAGCAAAATTAACATCTTGAGCTTTATAATGAGGAGTATTGGCATTGGCGATATTACTTGAAATTACTTCTGCTCTTTGAGCTCGAATGCCCAAAGAATATTGGTGAACACCTAATGCATTATCGAAATTAATCGCCATAAAATTGCCTCCATCAGCTAACTGCTAGTAATAAAGCAAGGGTTATGCCAACAATTTAATTTTTAAACGAATAAAAGACAAAAACAAACATGCCGACGAATGCCGGCATGATAAATAGCTTAACTTGTTATTTTATCTATATTTTCTTTTGGTAATAAATACCAGGATTACAGCGAACCATATTAAACTCATCACTTAAGCCTGCTAGAGATTCTGACGCACCCAAGAATAAAATACCTTTAGGATTAAGTGCGGCAGCAAATTGCCGCAAAATTTTAGTCTTTGCCTCTGGCCCAAAATAAATCAATACATTACGGCAAAAAATAATATCGTACTTACCTAATAAGCTATAACTTTCAAGTAAATTATGTGCTCTAAAGTTAACTAAACGCTTAACATTATCTTTCACTGTCATGTTGCCCGACGGTAAAGCATCAAAAAACTGACGCTTACGCTCTTCAGACAAACCACGAGCCAGCGCTAAACCATCATATTCAGCATTCTTACAGCGCTCTAGCATTGATGGTGACAAGTCCGTTGCCTGAATCGTCGCGCCGCCCGGTAAAGCACCGGGTTTACGCTGTTGATATTCCAACACTGTCATCGACAAAGAGTAAGGTTCTTGCCCAGAAGAACATGCTGCTGACCATATTTTTAACGGTCTGCCAAGCTTACTGTATTCAGGCAGTAGAGTATTGTTCAGTAATTCAAACGGATAACGGTCTCGAAACCATAAGGTTTCATTGGTGGTCATTGCATCTATCACTTCAGCACGCAGCTGACGTTCTATCGGTTTCATCGACTTTTTAACCACCTCAGACAAAGAAGGTAAATTATGCTTCCCCATCAACGGCGCTAAACGACTGCGGACTAAATATTGTTTATTCTCACCTAACACAATACCGCTATGCTGCTCTAAAAACAGCCTAAATTGATTGTACTCTGCTTCAGCAAGTGATTTATCTGTCACATTAACTTCCTAATATGTGGCCAATGAGCTAAGCCTCTAATATTGTTCAATATTAGAGGCTTATAAACTCAAATGTTTGTTAACCGCTGAGGCTAATTCATCGGGGTTAAACTTAGCAATAAAATCGTTAGCACCTACTTTTTCTACCATTGCTTGGTTAAACACACCACTTAATGATGTGTGTAGAACTACTTTTATGTTCTTTAATTTTGGATCATCACGAATTTCAGCAGTTAAAGTATAACCGTCCATTTCTGGCATTTCGATATCTGAAATAATCAGCGGGATCTCAACTGAGACATCATCCATTTCAGCGGCAATATTTTTCAGCATGATCAACGCTTCTTTACCATCTTTAGCGGTATCGATTTGCAGATTTAACGACTCTAACGAACGAATAATTTGTTTGCGTGCCACCGTAGAATCATCAATAACCATAATATGATAATGCTGTTCTTTATCGATAGTTAACGTCTCGCTGACTTCTTTACTGATAGAGGTCTTAACAGGTGAAATTTCATCAAGAATTTTTTCAACATCCAAAATTTCAACCAGCTCACCTTCAATCTCAGTCACAGCCGTTAAATATGAAGAACGTCCTGAACCTTGGGGCGGCGGCAAAATAGATTCCCAATTCATATTGATGATACGCTCAACAGAACTGACCAAAAATCCTTGAACACTGCGGTTATATTCGGAAATGATAACAAAGCAATTTTCAGTTGATGTCAGTGGACGCCCACCGGTTGCAGCACTTAAATCGATAATAGAAATTGTTTCCCCACGAATATGCGCAACACCTTTAACATAGGGGTTTAACTTAGGTAGCCTTGTCAGTGGAGGACATTGTAATACCTCTTTTACTTTAAATACGTTAATACCAAAGCGTTGACGACCGTTCAGCTTAAACAGTAACAGCTCTAATCTGTTTTGTCCGACAAGCTGAGTGCGTTTATTTACTGATTCTAAAATGCTCGACATAACACAGCCTTGTAGTTAACTGTTACTCAAAAGGATAAAATTGTTGGTTAACATTATAGTGAACCTTGGTTTAATATAATACGCTTGCTAGCTATTTTAACCTCAACTCTGGATAAGAGAGGGGATAAATCGTTAAAAATGGGTTTATTTCAAGTCTGCAATATTAAACAGGCCATGTGCTTTGCTAATAAAGGTGCACTCACATGTTAACAATAGTGTTAGTTGCCGCGCCAATAGCGGGCCTATTGTGAGTCGATACAGGGTGAATAGCCGAACAAAGGGCCATTTGATAACCGTTACTGTCTCTAATTTACCCCCAATTTACCCCCAATTGAGGTTTTCATCAGACGAACGAGACACATTCTGGGCAAACCATCAGCAGCCTAGCAAATACTTATCAAATTATTGAATTAAAAGTGGGCATGCAACTTGCTTTAACTTTTACTAAGTTAACACTTACAGTGAACTGACACTTTTTTGACGAAAGGGAAATGTTATTATCATGCCCTCACCTCATTTTTAGCTTATTGCGTATGCAGAGATTACTCGCATATTTTTCGTTCTCCAAAGTATAGGTGCATTCTGGCAACACAAGCTAGGATCTTCATTATGAAAGTATTTTTTTTATGTTTTTTGTGCTCAATGACGCTTTCTTTGCCAGCATTTGCTAGCGAAGAAATACTAACACCTACTCTATCGACCATTTATACGTTAGCTAAAGAGGTAGTCGCAAAAAAAATTGATGCCGACGCCAATGCTAAGGTGCAAATTACCCCACAAAATCTTGAAGGTCGTCTTAGTCCACCGCGCTGCTATCCACCGATTAATGCCGAACTCGCCAGTGACAGAGACATTAGTCGAAATAACATGGTCAAACTAAGTTGTATCAGCCCAGACTATGACTATCCATGGCAAATGTATCTCTCTGTTCGAGTTGAAATACAATACCCTGTCGTGGTGGCTAACCAGCTACTGTCTCCAGACCAAATTATTGCTCCACATCACTTAAACATCATGTATGTTGACCAATATAGTTTAAGAGGCCACTTTTTTTCTGATACCCACACATTAATCGGTTCGCGAGTGAAACGTCGCGTGGCAAAAGACTCGCCGGTATTGAGTAATAACCTGTGTTTTGTGTGCAAAGGTGACTCGGTTTCCATCTACGCTAGAACCGCTAATGTTCAAATAAAAACCCTTGGTGAAGCACTGCGTGACGGCAATCTTGATGACGTCATCAGGGTAAAAAACAGTAACACGAGTAAACAATTTGATGCTGTGGTGGTTGGGGTTGGCGAAGTTGAAGTAAGAATGTAAACTAGGACTAAAGTTTTTTCCTACAGTGCCGATAATCTGTTTGAAGAACCTAATACATTACGCTGGAGCCTCCAATGGCAATTGACATTAAGCATAACACTGCGGCTAATACCCAAATGCGCACTGCACGTGACACGCAGTCTGCTAAGCAACCTAATACTGCTGTGGCTCAAAAATCCGCGGCACCGGTTAAAGCCGATTCCGTTAGCATCACCGCTCAAGCTCACCAGCTTCAGAGCGCGCAAGCAAAAATGGAAGCGACACCTGAAGTTGACCAAAAAAAGGTCGCAGAAATTAAGCTCGCTATCTCTGAAGGACGCTATAAAGTCGACCCAGAAAAGCTTGCTGCGAATATTGCCAGCTTTGAAGCAGAGCTAAGCAGTCTATCGTTTGACAAAGAGTAGCCGTTAAACGTTACTCTTTAATTTGTTTTAACGACACACACATAATAGGTGCTAACTTGCATCATAGATAAGTGTCAGTTAACAAAACCAATGAGTAATTTATGACAGAGCTAAATAAACAACCAAGCGAACAACCAAACGATGAGCTAAGTGCACTGTTAGATACCCAAAATCAGACCTTAGCACAGCTGAAACTGCTTATTGTTGAAGAAAAAGCCGCATTAACAAACCAAGATGCCGACAAACTACTGACGCTTTCCAAAGACAAAACCCAGTGCTTAATCAATATGAAAGCGACTGACGAAAAACTGGCTCAACACCCCCAGCACGCCCTGCTTACCACAGCTCCTGAACTGGTACAAAAAGTCGCCCAGGCCAAATCTATTCTCGCAGAATGCAAAGACATTAATAGCCAGAATGCCAGCTTAATTGAACACAATATCGCCAGCCTAAATCGATTTGCCCAAGCATTGCAAGCCAGCCGTAATGCATCAAGTTTAACCTACAATGACAAAGGCAAAACCTCCACCATTTCAACACTTGGTAATGATTTTACAGCCTAATAAAACCTAGAGAGCAACAGCCTAGAGCGCTGCGCTGCTAGGACGCTTCGCGGCTAGAGACTATAAAATCTGAGCAACAGCCTAGAGCGCTTCGCTGCTAGGACGCTTCGCGGCTAGAGGCTATAAAATCTGAGCGACAGCCTAGAGCACTACGCGGCTAGAGACTATAAAATCTGAGCCGCATCCGATAACAAGCGAATAAACGGAAAAAATAAAGCGGAAGGCATAGAGGCTATAAAATCTTAGCAGCGAAGCTGTTCTTAGCAGGACGTAGTCCGCCCTAGAACCTAGCAGGACGTAGTCCGCCCTAGAACCTAACAGGACGTAGTCCGCCCTAGAACCCAGCAGGACGTAGTCCGCCCTAGAACCTAGCAGGACGTAGTCCGCCCTAGAACCTAGCAGGACGTAGTCCGCCCTAGCAGCGAAGCGACCCTAGCAGGACGTAGTCCGCCCTAGAACCTAGCAGGACGTAGTCCGCTCTAGCAGCGAAGCGATACTAGCAGGACGTAGTCCGCCCTAGAACCTAGCAGATGAGTTACTGAGCTAGCATTGCTTGGCGTAAACTTTGTTGCGCAGACTCTTCACCTAACCAAATTTTAAGTAATACCTGACGAAAAGCCTCTCCAGCAATATCACCTTGAACTTGACCATTTTTAATGCTGCGCACGCCCTTGCCTTTTTGGGTCACAAAAGTAAATTGATCCCCTTCGACAACGTCGTAAGCAAATTGTTGAGTGAAATGTTCAATATCTTTGGCAATAAAATGGGTGTCATTGTCGGTAGCAGTCTCAAAACCTTTCGTAATGCCGTCACGCATTCTCTCTGAGGTGGCCATCGAAGAAGTAATTGTTAATTGGATTACAGCTATAGGCTGAGCGAGCACATCTTCAAGCGTATAAACTTTGGTAGGTAAGTACAAACTGCCTACATAAATATCCATAAAAAATTTACTGCGCACGCCCGCACCATTTAATATTAATGGTTGCTCTGCAACATTCATTTGCTCAGCAACATCAACATCGGCAATCATTCTTGCTTGCACCAACAACGGCAGCGTCAACACTAAACAGCCAATTAAAGCTAATAACTTCATCTAAACTCTCTAAAAAAACAGCAATATAAATAACCACTGTATAAACCATTACAACATAAACGACTGCAATATCAGTCATTCATCCCATTAATTTGCTAAATCATTAGCTTAAGTACGCTTAGATTAACGACTCATAAACTAACCACGAACGCCTAACTTATATTGGCCATTTTGTTGAAACATCAACGCTTGCTTGTGCTTTGGCGCCATTAAAATAGGACCATCATCAAAAAATAAAAAGCTCTTCCAATTACGCACAAACACACACCAGCGCGTTTCAATGATTTGGTACTTTTCATAGCAAAAATACACAACCGTATCATCAGGCCATTGAATATGTTTAGTAATAGCTTCAGGCATCGCAATATCATCAGAGTCCCACGCCGATTGCCAATGATCCGTTGCAGTCCAAGCATCTTGCTTTGCTGGCCAATCACCTTTCTCGAATAGTTCCGCACGACTGCTCTTATTGCTTATCCACTTATCCCACACTTCCATGGCACTTTTATCGGTCAATGGCTTAATCAAGGCCTTATCATCATCTGACACAGGCAAATCTTTATGGTTAAAAATCCACTTACGCTTATAAAGATCAAACGGAATATATGAATGTGACAAACAATTGCTCCTAGCAACTAAAAATGAAACGCAATTATAGCGCTAAAGCCGATCAGACTGCGATAGCAACAGACATAAATGATCTGCCAATAAATAAAAAAGTCATCAGAAATGCAATTGAAACATCATCGAAAAAAGTGCGCGAAGAAGTGCGCGAAGAAAGAATTCAAAAGAGCAGCCAAAGTAGCTTTTGGTATGACTTAGCCGAACGAGCAGAGCTCTGTTGCTAAACGTCACGGTACTGAACCTCAGACCGTGCTTTCAAAATAGTTATCGCCATTGACGATTTAAGACGCACCCTAGCAAGCTGGACCGTTATGGGTGGCGGCAACTTTTTAGTACTTTATCAAACAACCCCCCTGTGTCAGGAAAGTTGTTAGGTCATAGCTGACTGTCGCGAGACAGCGATTTAAACAAGAACCATCATCACAGCCAGTACCTATGCTCATTTAGACATTGAGCAAGTAAGAGCTGAATTAGGGATTACCACGGCACATTTATTAGGCACTTCAGCATGAGTCGAAAGTTGATGGGCTTGTAAGGGAGATAGAACAGCTCTCTGATGAGGAGAGAAGAGAGCTGTTTGGAATGCTTAGAATTAACGATAGAAGTTAGAAAAAAATTTCAGCTTCTTTCCAATGCTGTATGACACTTCAAGTATATAAGTTCAGGCTTATGTAGATTTAAATATCTGTATATCTAAGATCCAAGATCCAAGATCCAAGATACTAAGATATCACGATCGATGAGTTCACAATTTACACTCATAGCAAACTCTATGGCATTTTGAGTAAAATAATTGTTTGTAACTACCATTGAGTCCGTACAATTATAATAACCTTTAGCCGCACAAGCATCACTAATTGCTCTCCTAGAAATCTTCTGAGCATGTCTTTTTACTTGTATGGTATACCGTCTTCCGTTACGGCAAGCAATTATATCTGCTCCAAAATCACCGGAGCCTTTTGTAACTTCGACGCTTGTGTAATTTTTTTGACTTAAAAGCCATGCAACGTAATGTTCGAATTCTAGGCCATCCATACTGTCGATCTTTTCAAGCCTAATAGCTTTATTTATTTCTGTCGTATATCGATCTTTTTCTTGCTCCAAAAATATAGCGATATTGATAAGCCCAAGCACCATAGCCACTAAGACAAATGTTGGTGTGCTAGGTTGAGTTCCAATAAAAAAGTGAAGTCCAATGTATGAAACAAAAAGTTGAGCTATATAAGAAATCATTAAGTAGATACTCCATAATTTTGGACTAGAACAGGCTATGTACTCATAAGTATGTAGAACAAAAATAGAAGTGATCCTCTGATTTTTCAAGGTTACATTGAATGTCTGTTTGAGAGCCTGAGACGTTGACTACTCTCATGGTAATCCTCCCATTAACCTGTAAGGCCATAATCATGATTTTTATGGGAAAAACGGTATCAGCATCCCCACTGCTCGCTTGCTGGATCTGATCTTGAAGAGTCTAGGGTTGATAATTTCGTAAGGGAGATAGAACAGCTCTCTGAGGAAGAAAAGAGAGAGCTGTATGAAAGAGCTCAGAAAAATTATTAACTAGATTGACTACATTCGGTAAAGGTTTCTATGTTTTCTTGTAGATTTACAGAGAAGTCTTCATTGCTAAATTTTTGTTTTAGTAGATGTTTGGTGCTACTTAGAATAACAAGTTGGTTTAAGAAAAATAAACCGAAAAGTACCAAGCCTAGTCCAATTGTACATAAAAATATAAGGTCGCTTTTCATATCTGAGTGTAATAGACCGAAAATAGCAGTATAAATGCCTACAAAAGCAAGTAGTGAATATAAAGAGAATAGCTTTGTGGCTTCAAATAGCCTACTTTTCCAAGATACATACTTTTCTTTGAACACAAATGATTTTCCATCATTAGATATTTTTATGTATTGTCCTTGCTGGCTAAAGGAGTATAAGTATTTAAAAGCATTCGGGGTATTGATGAACCACTTTATCTCCAAAAGAGACAACTCTCGTTTAACTAGACAGCCCAAAGCTACACAGGCTGTTGAATAGTTAAGGGGTTCATTTATTTCTATGAGTTCCTTAATTTCCTTGAATATTTCATATTTTTTTAGTTTCCCAGTGCTCTTTTGTGCAAAGAGGTGGGATAAGGTCAAGGCAATTCCGAAAATTGCACCGACACCAGTAATCAGCTTTAAGATTATTTCAAATTCCATTTTATACTCCAAAGTGTTCGGTATTTACGGGGCGTAATTAAAGCAATCCTGATATTTTTTAAAAGAAGCCATGGCATTAGCAATAATCAGCGGGTTCTGAGTCTGATGAGACCAAAAGTACCCTGCGACACCGCTGAGTTGGTTAGAGTTTTTAAGGACATTTTCCAAAAGTATGACTGGGTAGCCCTGCTTCTTACGGCTTATGACGTGTATGCCCCCATGAATGTAAGAACTGAGCGACTTGTATGAATTATCTTTGAATTCAAGTAGCGGTTGAAGTGCGTTTTGTGGTGCTTTCCCTTCCATTGCCTTCATCATTTCACCGACCATAGGTATTGAATTAGCCGCTTGAGCAGACTCATTTGTAAGCTCTGAAAGTAACTTATCGACCATAATATCCGATGCTGCAAAAATCATCCAATGAGCCCTAACCAGAGCCTCATATTGAAGCCTTAATAGACCTAATGCTGATGTAAAGGCATTTGAGTGCATCAGAATTTTAATACTCAGAGCATGCTCCATAACAACTGCGCAGAGAATACGAGCGCCTTCCGTTCGTTTTGATTGTTGTGCTTCAGGATGAACTAGCAGCCCATTAACAAAATTTTCGAACTCAGCAGAGCGAGAGAGAAGCGGATCCATGCTTAACCTAATTATTCATAAACGATTCATTTAAGTTTACTAAATATTTACAGAGGGAGCTACGAGAACAGGTAGTCAATATCGATTAAAAACAACACCTACTCTCATTTCGATATTGAATATGAATAGACAAGAGCTAGGGATCAACATTGCGTATTTATTAGACACTTTTAAGCATGAATCGAAAGTTGATAGGCTTGTAAGGGAGATAGAACAGCTCTCTGAGGACGAGAAGAGAGCTGCTTGATAAATAAAACTAAACAGATAATAGAATTGCTATCTAAGGGAGCAAATTTTTAGGATCTAATAATTATAGATTTATTAGTCTCGACTTGATCTGACATTCAACTTGAAAAAGTGAGAGTTACCTGTTTTGATAAAGGTGTCGAATCTTATCGGTGTTCACTTACAGCTATTGCAGCAAGTGAGCTGGACAGTTACTCTAGTGTTATAAAATCAATGTGTTATGGTATATTAGTTAAGCTGAGTCATGAGTTATATGATAAAAATCCTCGTGACTTTTTACAATGAGTGGCTCAGTTAACTCGCTGTTTAGTTGTTTAAAGTCAGGTTGTGGATAATATTTAGAGCTATAAATAAGGTTGGTAAGACTTTCCAATTCATCAAAAGGTATTCTAAATAACGATATCTGTGTTTTTAGATAATTCAAGACCATTTGAATAAGTATCAAGGTATTCTATTATTATGTGTTTTAAAATCTAGCATACCAATAAATGGCTTTATATAATAAAACTTAATGTTTTAAATTATTGATAGCTTCTATGTAATAATTTTGTTTTTCTAAATCGCATTCACAAAAGCAAGCATTAAACATTTTAGACCGAATGTATAAGGATTTATGATAACGAAACTATTAATTAATTCTCTTCTAAAGGTTTTACTTTAGCTCTGATATATGAAACTTGTATTCTTTCTACATGTTCTTTTCGTGCAAGAAAGCCAAATAATCATCAATCTCTTTATTATCAATTTGTTTGTGAAATATTTAAGTTCAAAGTATATAAAATCAATGTTTTGAGAGTGATATCATCAAAATCCCTAGTTCAATACCAATGCTTTCCTTAGAATTTGATTGTGTCTCCATCTAAAAGATCATATATAAGCTTGTTCCCTTCCATCGAGTATATTGAATGCCGCATAGAATATAATACGTTCTATTTGGCAGTTCATATCAAGATCTTTCAGGGTATCTAAAGGTACAATTCTCTAAGTTTATCATGTGCCCTTTCAAAGTCACCATTGTAATAACTAGCATTTTCAATAATTGCATTTACAGCCTTTAAGTGAATGTTTGAGAATGCAACTATATTTTCATTTAGAATATTTATAAAATTATTTAGTGAGCAAATACCTAAGAATAAATGTTTCTATAATTTATATATTTTACTTTGTATCGATTGATGCAGAAAATCATCTAGGTAATACATTGATTTCAAAAGTTATTCTGACACTTATCAAAGATACTTAAACTTAGAGTGTTGTCCTTATACTAGGTGACTCTAATAAGTCAGTAAGTAAATCAGACATGAAGTAGTTGAATTCAAATACTGAATCAAAAACCTGTTTCTTTCTCTTCCTTAGCTTTCGCTCTGCAAATCTTCCTATAATAGATTGCAGTTTTATACCATTATTGTTTTCTTCAATTAGTGATTTATTTTGTAATTTTTAAGTATACTATCACTTATTATTGATTTTTATGCTCTTATCTTTAGAGTGAGAGTTTAGTTTTTGAAATTTTCTATATCATTCCATCTGAAATAAAGAAAGTTTTTCAAAAGTTTTCTTTCATTATCATGCAACATGTTATACGAATACAGTATAGACCCATATAATGATTTTTCTATCGATATGTATATCCGTTGCGTTATCGAATAAACTTAAATCTTCTTCGATATAGTAAAGAAGTCTTTAATTCATCATGTAATGTATATAGACTTTGGATGGTAAAATATTTGAAGTTATAATTATTATAGCCAATGGGTTTTATCAAGCAGTTTATCAATTATTTCATCTCTAACGAATTTCTTTAATTTTGAGGATAACTCACTTTAACTAGTCTACTAACGAATAGTTCGAAGGCTTCATCTAAAGTCATTTGTCTTAATGTATAGGTATTTCACCATCAATTTTAAGAAACTCTCTTGAAGTGACTATTATACTAGAGAATCCAGACATAAACTCAATAAGTTTAATATTATTTCACTATCTTCTAATTGAAGTAATGTTTCAAAATTATCCAATATTATTAATCTTGATTTATTGTCAAAATTGTCTGTTAAATGATCTTCAATATCCCTAACCTGTTCTAGATTAAAAGTTGAAGCTATGCGGAATTTAAATTGATCATAATTTAATAGATGTTCACAATCAATGAATGTAATACCTCCATTAAACCTTCCTCTTTCAGATGATTTAATTGCTAATATTTTGATATAGTTGTTTTACCTAAACCTCCAGTTCCTTTGATTGTAATGAATCCATTATCATTTTCTAGTTTTGACATTTCATGACTTAAATATACTAAATCTTCAGTTCTTCCAATGAACGTTTTAATTATGTTTTATTTATATTTCTTGGCAATTTAGTTTCGTATTTAACTATACTATTGTCGAGTTTATTTGTAGGTAATTCATTTTGTGGTAGTATAATATTTTCACCATTCACTATCAAACAAGAATCTTGATAATGTTTTATATTATTTTTTTTGAAAATTTGAAATATAAAACAAGATAGTTCTTTTTTAAAATCAATATTTTCAAGGAATGGTAATATTAAAGCTGGAAATTTTATGCCTTCAACTTTACTTTTTTCAATAGGTTTGTCGGTAAATATGAACACACATTTTTTATCACCTAGGTCTGCATTTTTCTGCAAGTCAATAAAATCAATCTTGCTAGTGCATGCATCGTCATCCTCAATAATTAAACGGTCTTTTATGACTCTGCTAGCAATAAAAACATAATCAAATCCTGATAGTTTTTGTAGGTTCTGTTCTGTTAGCGGAAAACAGTGAATCGTGTACGGTATTTTCTTCAACTCTTTAATAATAGGTTGGAAGTCAGTATTTTCACCAAAAGGGTTTGCAGATAAAAATGCAACTTTAGATTCTTGCTTTACGCTGATGTTGGGTATGTTTTCTATAGTTGCTAGCTCATTGGCAACAGCAGATGTACTTGTATATGTTGCCATTTCATTAATTTTATCAACAAGTTGGCTTCCATAATCCTCAAAAGTTATAATATTTATAGCTATGCCTTTCAGCTTTTCTTGTATTGAACTTTTATTTGATTCTTTGATTAGTGCAAAGTGTGGCTTGCTAGCACCAGAAAACAATTGGTTCTGTTTGTTTATTTCTGCTAATAACTCAGCATCTTCTAAACTACATCCTATAAAAAGTAAACTTCGGGTGGCGACTATATTTTTTAACGTTTGAATTGCTGATTGGTATTCTTCGTTTGTTTGATCTGATGTCGAATATAACTTTGAGTAACTTTTTGGAGTTAAAATAAGTTTAGCCGTATCATCAATGCTACCATGTAAATGCCAAACTATTGGTTTTTCTTTTTTATTTAGAATGGTTGGTAAATTAGCGTGCGCATCATTTCTTAATAATGAAACTTGAGCTGAACTTCCAGGGTAAGCCCATAATAGTATTTTATCATAATTAAGCGTTATTATCTGGTTGCTTAGCTTCCATATGGATTTTGGTAGTTCTGCACTTTCTACGTCTAAACAAGATAATTCTATATCAAACTGTTCCTGAATAAAATCATGCCACATTCCTTTATGGATTAGACCTTCATAAGCATATTTTGCTGCTTGTTGATAATCATTTAGGTTTAGAAATGTGGTGATTAATGTGGAGTTATTTGTCTCTTTTTCTTCTAATAATTTTTCTGCTGCACTTTCTAATAATCCCTTCCAGCTTGGAAATACCTGTTCACCATGTTTATTTCGTATTGACATTGAAACACCTGCACCAACTAAGGGTAAGATGCTTTTGCTGGTCAGAGCTGTGATTAAGGATGGAGTTAAGGACATTATTATAAACCTAGAATATTTGTTAAAAAGGTTGAATAAAGAAATAGCGGATAATTTTAGGTGGTTAAAACTATAATTACCTTTAATCTACTTCTGGACATACTCTATTTTGAAGTACAACAGAATTTTATTTTGTACTAATTAGCTGCATTGGATGAATCCATGTAGTGTTCCGCTATGTTGTTGCTAGCGGCTTGGAGGTATACAGCGTATAGCTGTGATGGTGGGTTCATAACTCGTCCTTAAGTTTATGTTGCATATCTATTTATAGAGTCGATACTACTCTTTTAAATGAGCGATTAATAGCCAGTTAAAACCAAAATACCCTTAGTATTTTTCTATAAGAGATGATCAATATCAATTTTGTTTGCAAATGGGTTTGCCTGAATCAGCATCTAACAGCTGTTAGCTTCATTATTCACTTCATTATTTCGCAAATTTGTAGGCTTTTTCGCTTGTGAGGTTCAAAACGGTGTTCCTCAGGGTGAGGAGCACCTTTTTCGATTTAGATTAGTTTTTGCAGTTTTTTGCTTAGTTCAAGCATGACTTGGGTTCTGGCTTGTACTTTAGCTTCTAACTCCAGAGGTAACGCTTGAAGTATTATGCCACCGTAACCACCAACCTCAATAGGCCCATAATCTTCGTCCCAACGTTCACCAGTATCCATATTTATTGCATAGTGATCGTCCTGAGTGACATCAATTGCGTGATCTTTGGCAAATCTTACCCATGAGTATTGCTCGATTGAGTATTCCAAGTTTTACTTTTAACAAGCAAACAATGAGAAACAGCGATTAAGGTCTATGATGGGGTTCAAACTATCGAAAAGTGGAATTTTGAAGAAGGCTCGAAAAAAAGTTCACAATAAAAGGGTTTTCTATGGCGGCACCTAGGCGGCACAACTTTTCCGGTTTCTCGTAAGTTATTGATAACTTATTGATAACTTATTGAAAATTAGGGATAAAAGAGGCTATATGGTCTCCCCACAGGGACTCGAACCCCGATCGGCCGCTTAGGAGGCGGCTGCTCTATCCTGTTGAGCTATAGAGAGACCCAGTGATTATACTGAGTTTAGAGTCGAATTAAACCTTTTAAATTTAATTGCTTGATTAATAACCAACTAATGCTTAACCATCTCTTTTGTTCTGGTCTATTTATTAAGCATCTATTTATCAAACATCTATTTATTAACGAGCTATTTATTAACAAGCTATGTCTTAACTATCGATTTATTAAAAGTCTCTTTATTAAAAGTCACTTCTCTTAGACTTTAATGCTTAATGGCCTAATTCTTAATCGCAATGTCATTCAATTGAATGTTATCTGCACTGTCTATGCCCTCAAGCATTGCCGTTGAACTGTCTTCGGTAACTTGTTCGATGACCACAGTGGCACGACTTTTAGTGGCGATGGCGCGCATGGAATTAAATCTATCTGGGATATTTTTTTGCAGTACGATTTGGAATTTATCACCCATTTTA
Source organism: Shewanella sp. Actino-trap-3 (assembly GCF_002836275.1). Classification (NCBI taxonomy): domain Bacteria; kingdom Pseudomonadati; phylum Pseudomonadota; class Gammaproteobacteria; order Alteromonadales; family Shewanellaceae; genus Shewanella; species Shewanella sp. Actino-trap-3. The sequence continues at coordinate 1,862,338 of NZ_PJCE01000001.1, forward strand.
ACGCCGTTTTTTCGGCCTAAATTAATGATGATGCGGTCCCCTTGCCTTGCGACAATTTGGCCTAATAATGGCCGACAGTTTAATTGTTTATCCAGTGATATCACGCTTTGTTGAAAAATATCACTGATAGCCTGACCATAAGATGAACGCCAAAAACGTTGGTTAGCAGGTGATACTGTTTCTTGTCTTTCAAACTCCCAAGGCGCTGATGTTGCGAAAGATTCTGTCCATACCTTTTCACCACTGATGCCATGGTAAAGGGTTAATTTAAAAATAAATTGCCTTAGCGGATCATCATCGATCAACCCCATATAACTGCTTTGCACGGGCTCGGTGGATATATCAATAATTTCGGGTTGCAACACATATTGGCTGTCGGTGATTTCGCCTAACCAACTGGGTATGCGATAACCTTTAAAGTTAACCAACTGATTGGTGTTATCAATTTTTTCATCGGCATGTAATCGTACAAAACTGTATCGCGATTGCGCGTTGATAACCTTGCCTAATTGTTCGGTGATCCGTTGTTCAAAGTGTGCTAATTGCCCATAACGTAACTGTTCGCGCTCTTGCAAATAGGATTGCGGCAACATAATGGCGGCTTTGAGGGATTGGCTTTTACATTGTCCATCGAATGCTTGTTCACTGAGATCAAGCTGTAAAACCACTGTAATCATGTGTTCACTGATCATTTCACTCATTAATTCAACGTTATTAGCCGATCCCATACGCTGAATTTGAAAGCTATCTTGAGTGAGTCGACCTTGATTGACTTGTTGTTCGCTGGAAAAGTTAACCCCAGCTTTTAAACTGGCATAGTTTAATGCCTGACTGATGGCCTCTTCGCGAGCTTTATCAATATCGCCATTAACGATTTTAGCCTTGCCGGTAACTTCCATTTGCTCTGCCAATACCGACGGAGAAACACACAAGGCACTCACCCATAGCATGGCTATTGCAGCAAGATGACTGAAGCTTTTAGTTCGGTTAACAGGGCGGTGTCGGATCAACATACAATGTCCTAATGTCAAAAAATCGTCAATTTTGCACAATTGTGTAAATTAAGCTTACTCTATGTTTATTTAAAGCAAGAATTATGCCGACTACCTATGTTAGTGGGTATTCTCTATGTTGTTCAATTACAGTAAAGCTTTTAGCGCATTTGCCGATATAAGGTTACAAATAATAAAGAGTAAACAATTGACCTTAGTTATCGATAACAAAGGCGATTAAATGACTCATTTATATTAAGACTTGCAGCATGATTTGTTAGAGGAATTATTATGATTAACAGGCTTTTTATCCCCACCGTCATGCTGGCGTCGTTGTCGTTAGCGGCATGCACCCAAACGCCTAATGCTGCCAGTAACCTTGCCTTTAGTAACAATGGTAGCTATATCAAAGTGGCCGATGAAGATGAGGTTTATCGGGATAAGCTCACTTATGATATTCAAGCCGCGGGATTATCACCTAAAGGCCAGGTGAATGTATGGGCAGAAAAACTGGTCAACGAATTAGTGTTACAAAATGACGTATTACGCCCTGATCAACCACTGTTAATTACCACGCCGGTAATGACCAGCGATTTAAATGCAACCAATGAGTTAGCATTACAGTTACAGCAAGGATTACTCGCAGCGTTTCACGCCCATGAATTTAATTTAGTCGATTTAAACGTGGCGACTAATTTACGCGCAACCGAACAAGGCGAGTTTATGCTGAGCCGAAATTGGGAGCTATTGCGAACAGATTTGCCCGTGTCACACGTATTAGTGTCAACCATGACCCTAACACCTGAAGGGATTGTATTTAACGCCCGGGTGGTAAATATAACCAATAATAGGGTCCTTTCTGCGGTGCAGTCATTTGTGACGGCATCGAGCTTGTCGGGTTATTTGCAGCCTTCTGAAATAATCGAGTCGCGCGATGGTTTGCTGTATCGCCACCAAAAACGAGGCGACAGTCGTTACACCGTATTAGGAGATAAGCAATGAAATCTATGATGTTAGTTATGTTATTGCTGCTAACGGGCTGTATGAGCCATGGTAAAAATGTTCAGTTGGAAAACCCCGCGCCGGCTTCGTTTCCAACCTTAACCGCTATTGGGTATGCACCACTAGCAACGCAGCCCAGCAAGGAGCCATCACACCGTATTTTAATGGCGATGCAGGCATCAAAAATTGCCGCCTACCGTGAGTTAGCGGAACAAGTTTATGGCCAACAAATATCTGCTAGCAGTAACGTTAGTGAGTGGTTATTAACTGATGACATGGTTAAGTCCAGTGTTAGCGGCATTATCCGCGGCGCAAAGGTGGTAAAGACCTACCCTGCAGGTGAATTTTATGTCACTGAACTAGAACTGGATTTTAAACAAGTATGGCAATTGTACGCGCAACAAAATCGCCCTACACGCATGAAAAATGTGACTTACTTTTAAGGTTCTGCTTCAAGGTTAAGATGCAAGATTTAGACTTTGGACTTTGGACTTTAGCGTTAAGCGTTATTAGTTATTAGTTATTAGTTATGATAGGTAACTAGTGATTGTTAATTGACAGACATTAAGCCAAAGTCGTCTACAAAATATTGATAAAAATGCCGCTGATATCCGATATCAGCGGCATTTTTTGTTTTTATGTTTGAGTCTACTTTGCGAGGTTTTTAACACCACAATGAAGATTTAATCTGTCTTTTAGCGAGTGTGGTTGTAATTAAAATTTAACCCCGAACACTAAGCCGAATGCCGCTTGATTCTCTATATCGTCAGTAAGATCAGGATTGCTTAATTCCATTTCACCACCAAAATAATAACCAGCATAAACATTAAGGCTGACATTGTTGGTAGCTTGCCATCCGGTGCGCAAAAATCCGACCCACTCAGTCACTTCGATAGTTTGGTCATCATCGGCAATTAAAAAACGCTCGGTGCGACGTGAACTGCCAACACCAAAACTTAAGTCACGATTGTATTGATAACTTAACTCCAAACCTGCTGGGCCACTAAAACCGGCTTGGAACGGGTTAGCAAGTACCCACTTATCGCTTATCTGCCAGCGAACCGCTAAATAAGGAATGGTACGCACTTCTGAAATATCATTTAAATACGCAACCCCAAGGCCGAGCATATTGCCAGAGTCGAAACGATACATTCCCGATGCGACCACACCGTAACTTTGCGCATTTGACGCTGAGGCGGTGTCGGCATAAGCATATTGCAGTTTAGGCGCGACTAAAAACATCCAATGATTATCAGGACGATAAGATAATGATAAACCGCCACTGTACTGATTTATGCTTGACCAAGGTTGAGCACTGCTGCGTAGCTGGGTATTTTGGTTTATGCGCCAATCATAATCGAGGTTATCGTAGCCAAGGTTGGCACCGATAGACCACTGACGATTGAGTGGCATGCTTGCCGAAAAGCTGGTTTTCCATGCATCTCGTTGTAATTCATTTGGGTTGGTATTATCGGCCCCAACATTAGCGGTGGCGGTTGATGTACGAGCCACGGTGAATGAAAACGGTGAACGATCTGGTGCGGCAATCGCTTGCTGACTTAACAGCAGGCCAGATGTACACATTATTGATAATAATGATAATTTTAGTGATTTAGACCCGATTACCTTAACAACATCTAGCTTAGCGTTATAACGTGTCATATCAATCTGCTTCCCTTCAAATAATAAGATAAACTCAATATTACTTTGGCTTAGTTGCTGTACTGATACTGTGATCTGGCCAATTAAGTTCAATTTTGAGTTGAGTTTATTTTAAGCCGACTTTATGAGCCCGTAAAAACATGTCGGCTGTGTCGTGTAAGTACTGCTGTCTAGTTAGCAGTAGGTCGCCTATTTCTAGGCCTAACTCCAAGCGTAATTTTAGTTCGCCAAATAACATCAAACACAATCTTACCGCGCTTTCATGGGGGTTTTCAAACAGATATACCCCATGCTCATTGACTTTTATTAAATAGTTTCTGATCAAGCCTAATATATGCTTTGGGCCCGCGTCATAAAATAGTTTAGACACTTCAGGATGCGTATCGGATTGAGCTACGCAGGTTTTAAATACGGTCATGGCTTCATTGCTGACAATCATCTCACCAAATTGCAGCGCAAACAGCAAAATAACTCGTTGAGGTTGGCTTGCATCAATTAAAGCATTGTTAGTGAGTTGATGCACAACACATTTAGACTCAATCGCGGAAACGAATAAATCATCTTTGCAACCAAAGTGAGAATACACGGTTTGCTTTGACACTCCGGCATGCTTTGCCACTTCATCCATGCTGGTATGAGGAAAACCCTGATGACAAAAAAGTGTAATGGCAGACTCGAGTATCTGAGCCCGCTTTTGCTCACTGCAGCTCAAATGAATCTGTCCGTCGTTATTAAGCGATATAAGATCTTTTGTCATGATTTTTCCGTAAGTTAGCCATTAAGCCATATCGTGTGTCTGCGTACTGCTCACTATTTAGTGTCATAGTAACCAAAAATAGACTGGACAGTCTAGTTTTATAAAATTAGACTACCGAGTCTAGTTAACATTTAAATTACATCTTGCGGTTGTTGTTAATGCATTCACTTATTGATATTAACCTCTGCTCAGAAGACAAATCAACATTGACACAATCTGTTGCTTTTCAAGGAATAAACTTATGTACGCGTCAAAGACATTCACCCCATTTATTCGATACTGGGCGCTAGGTTTAAGCTTAATAGTGTTAAGCGGTTGTGGCTCTGAGGTAAAAGAACATTCGCAAACAATTGAGTATCAAACGGTATTGTCACAGACCTTAGTGCTAAATGACCATTATCAGCACATGCAAACCTATACCGGTACCATTCGCTCGGCAAATACCACCGGGATTGGTTTTGAGCTGGCGGGTAAGCTCAATAATATCCTGGTCGACAGCGGCGATACGGTGACAAAAGGCCAAACATTAGCGCAGCTTGATACCGATTTATTAACCGCAGAAAAACAACAGCTACAAGCCAGTTTATTACAAACCCAAGCGGATATAGATTTAGCCAAAAATACCTTAGTACGCACTCAAAAGTTGAAGCTACAAAACTATGTTTCTGAGCAGCAACTCGATGAAACCCAGCAACAAGTTATTAGCTTACAAGCCAACCAGAAACGTATAGAAGCAAGCTTAAGAGCCACTACGTTGAAACTTGAAAAATCAACATTACTTGCCCCGTTCAGTGGCAAAATCAGTCAACGTTTTCATAATGTCGGCGAAGTTATTGCATTAGGCAGTCCGGTTTTTACCTTAATCGGTAACAGTCAGCCGTTAGCTTATATTGGTGTGCCGATTGATATTGCTCAGCAATTAACCACCCAACAAATGGTGGATGTCCGTGTAGGCAAACAAACCTTTAGCGCTGAAATTGCGGGGATCAGTGCCGAAGTCAATACCATTAGCCGCACGGTTCAGTTACGGATCCTTTTGCCTGATTCAGCCAGAGTGATCAATGGCGAAATAGCCTATCTCGCTTATCAACAAGATGTGCAACAACCCGGTTACTGGGTGCCCATGTCGGCATTAACTGATGGCGTGCGCGGGTTATGGAACGTATTTTTATTAGCCAAAGCAGAGCAAGATTACTATCTGATTGAACGCCGGGATGTAGACATTATCTATACCAATGAACAACAAGCGTATATTCAGGGCGCCATTCAGGCAACGGATATGATTGTGTCGCAAGGATTGCATAAATTGGTGGTAAGCCAAAAAGTCACCCTTGCTCAAACTGAGCACGAGGGGGCGTTATGATTAAGGCATTTTTAGAAAATGGCCGCCTAACAAGCTTATTTATTGCGTTATTAATTGTGGCTGGGTTAGGTGCTATTTCAAGCTTGCCACGCACCGAAGATCCGCATATAACCAATCGCTTTTCATCGGTTATTACTCAGTACCCAGGGGCGTCCGCTGAACGAGTAGAAGCATTAGTCACCGAAGTCATCGAAAATCAATTACGCCGTTTAGAAGATTTAAAGCTCGTCCAGTCGACTTCTCGCCCAGGGATTTCGGTGATTCAATTAGAATTAAAAGACACTGTCACCGAGACCGATCCGGTGTGGTCTCGAGCACGGGATCTTATCGCCGACAGTAAATCCTTGCTGCCTGTAGAAGCACAAAATAGTGTGCTAGATGATCAACTCGGTTATGCCAATACTGCTATTTTAGGGCTTGTTTGGGCAGATAATAGCCCGGTAAGAGCCGATATTTTGAATCGTTACGCCAAAGAATTACAAAGCCGGTTAAGGCTGCTCAGCGGCACTGACTTTGTCAAACTTTATGGCGCACCTGAAGAAGAAATTTTAGTTGAGTTAGATGGCAATAAAATCAGTCAATTGCATCTTACTCCTGCCGCAATTGCCGCAATTTTAAATAATGCTGATAGCAAAATTTCAGCCGGTGAAATCAACAATAGTCAATTTAGAGCCTTAGTTGAGGTTTCTGGCGAATTAGACTCACAAAACCGTATCCGTCAAGTGCCATTAAAAGTAGACGATTACGGTCAAATTATTCGCTTAGGTGATGTGGCCAACATTACTCGCCAAGCCAAAACCCCCGCGTCGAGTATCGCGTTAATCGACAGCCGACAAGGCGTATTAGTGTCTGCGCGCATGTTGAATAATAATCGAGTCGATGTGTGGCAACAGCACGTGAGCAAGGCCATAGATGCGTTTTCAACTAACTTGCCGGCTAATATTAAGGTGCAATGGCTGTTTGACCAACAAAGCTATACCAGTGACCGATTAGGCGGTTTGGTGATTAACCTGTTACAGGGATTTGTGATTATTTTAGCAGTATTGATGCTCACATTAGGACTTCGCAATGCAATGATTGTGGCTATATCACTGCCACTAACGGCACTCTTTACCCTCACCTGTATGAAATATACCGGACTGCCTATTCACCAAATGTCGGTGACAGGTTTGGTGGTTGCGCTGGGCATTATGGTCGATAATGCGATTGTGATTGTTGATGCGATAGCCCAACGTCGTCAACAAGGTATGAGTAAACTTGAAGCTGTGTCTAAAACGCTACACCATTTATGGCTACCCTTGGCGGGTTCGACCATTACCACCATGCTAGCCTTTGCACCTATTGTATTAATGCCAGGGGCTGCGGGTGAGTTTGTGGGTGGTATTGCGATCTCAGTGATGTTTGCGTTGCTGGGTTCATACATTATTTCTCATACCATTATTGCAGGACTTGCGGGTCGATTCAGTCGCAGTGAAAAACCAACGGCTTGGTATCAGCAAGGCATGGCGTTTCCGCGGATAAGCCGTGCGTATATCGCCAGTTTACAGTTTGCGTTAACTCGGCCAATACTCACCGCCATCGTTATTGGTATATTGCCTATGGCGGGCTTTTTTGCCGCAGGGAAAATGACTGAACAATTCTTCCCACCCTCTGATCGCGATATGTTTCAAATAGAAGTCTATTTGGCGCCTCATGTCAGTATCGAGAACACCCTCGAACAGGTCAAACAGATTGATAACAAACTGCAACAAATTGAAGAAATTATAGAGGCCACTTGGGTTGTTGGCGGCAATACACCCTCTTTTTATTACAACTTAACTCAGCGGCAACAAGGGGCAACCAATTACGCCCAAGCAATGATTAAAGTGACCGATTTTGCCGCGGCAAATCGATTGATTTTACAATTGCAAAAAGAGTTAGATGCGCAATTTCCACAAGCACAAATATTAGTCCTTAAACTTGAACAAGGCCCGCCCTTTAACGCCCCTGTTGAACTGCGTATTTACGGCCCTAATCTTGATACCTTGAAAATATTGGGTGAAGAAGTGCGCGGGATCTTCGCCGCGACCCCCGATGTCATTCACACCCGCGCAACGCTCAGTTCAGGTGCGCCAAAAGTGTGGTTACAGGTCAATGAAGACGCCAGTTTAATGAGCGGGTTAAGCCTGACCGATATTGCCAATCAAATTCAAATGGCGACCACAGGTATTATTGGTGGCAGTATTTTAGAACAAACGGAATCGCTGCCAATTCGCGTTCGTTTAGGTGATAACAGCCGTGAACAAGCGACTCGCTTAGCTGAAATAAATCTGGTTTCCCCTTCGGGCTCAGGTATACCGTTATCCGCTTTATCTTATAACGAAATCAACGTTAGTCGGGGGGCAATACCGCGCAGAAACGGCGAACGAGTCAATACCATCGAGGCTTATATCACCAGTGGTGTATTGCCAGCTCAGGTATTAATCGACGTCAAAGATGCTATCGATAAGTTAACCATTCCGACGGGATATCATATTGAAATAGGTGGTGAAAGCGCCAAACGTAATGAAGCTGTGGGTAATTTATTATCCAACATTGTGGTGGTGGTGACCTTGTTACTCACCACGGTCGTGCTGTCATTTAACTCGTTTAGATTAACGGCAATCATTCTACTGAGTGCATTTCAATCGGCCGGTTTAGGATTACTGTCTGTGTATGTATTTGGTTATCCGTTTGGTTTTACCGTGATAATCGGGTTACTAGGGGTAATGGGCTTAGCCATTAATGCGGCGATTGTTATTTTGGCTGAACTGGAAGATGTTCCTCAAGCCCGAAATGGACACATACCGTTAATCATTAGTACCGTGAGCACTTGTGGGCGTCATATTGGCTCCACGACCATCACCACCATAGGCGGTTTTTTACCGTTAATCATTGCCGGTGGTGGATTTTGGCCACCGTTTGCCATTGCGATTGCCGGCGGCACATTATTGGCCACCATGCTGTCACTGATTTGGGTACCGGTAATGTATACCTTATTAATGAAGCCCAAAAAACAGTATATATTTCATGACCAAAATCGTGTAACGGAATAAGTTTATTTATAAAATATTAATATCTATCCGTGTCACACTTTATGCTAAATACTCGATAATCAGTACACTTTCAATGTAAATTACGTTGCAGGGATCATATCTATTCTAGATTAATCATCAATATAATTATAAGAAAGAGTATATGAATTATAAAAACTGGCCTATATCAAAACAAATAGCCTCTCTTGTCATATTGTTATCTATCATTATCTTTAGCGCCATGTCTTGGTTTTCCTATCTATCGGCAACCACTGTATTGCATGATAAAGCGATTCAAGCCATCAAGTCGCAAATGCAGAGTAATGCTCATTTAATTGAACTGCAGTACAACAGTATGCAGTCCTTAGCCAGACGAAATGCCGATATTCTTCGCACCTTATATCCAGGAACATTCTCAATAGAAGATCGCAGCGTTGAAGTGTTAGGGGTTAAGACTCCTGTACTGGCCCATGATAATGAGCAAGTTAATAATTCAAACAATAACGTCGATCGCTTTTCGAAACTTACCGGCGGAGTTGCCACGATATTTGCTCGCGATAATGATGATTTTGTTCGCGTGTCAACATCGCTGAAAAAAACAGACGGTAAGCGTGCATTAGGCACTTATTTGGGTGTCAATCACCCAGGTTATCAGGGGTTGATTAACGGTGAAGAATTTGAAGGTTATGCCAAGCTTTTTGGCAAAGACTACATGACCATTTATCGTCCGTTAAAAGATGACAGCGGTAAAGTCAACGCTATCCTTTTTATCGGTTTTGATATCACCCAATCGGTTGAACAAATTCAAAGCTCGCTTAAACAGCTGACACTTGAAGAATCAGGTTCTTATGCCATTATCCGTAATGCCGATAATTACGTGATCTCTCATCGTGAATTAAACACCCAAGCGCCTTTCGATGAAGCATTGTTTGATGGTCTATCACTTGAAAAGGCCCTTACGGATAGAGGCAGCTGGGTTTACACCTCGTTGTCTGATCAACAGATGTATTCTCATTCAGTCAATATTCCCGGTTGGAATTGGACTTTGGTCGGTTTTGTTCCCGAAAAACAATTAAGTAATGAAAGCGTAGCAATGTTAAAAACCAACGCAATATTGGCGTTACTTGGGATAGTGTTTATTTCCATTTTATTGTTTACTGTGATTAATCGTGCCATGAAGCCATTAAAGCTCCTACAGGGCCAAATCGCTAAATTAGGCCAAGGCGATCTTTCGCAAAGTTTTGTCCAATGCCCCGAAGACAGTCGCAATGAAGTTGACCAAATCACTATAAGTGTCACCAAAATGGCGGCTAATTTAGCTGAATTAATTGAGTTATTAAAACAGTCTGTCATCAGCTTAGAAACCCAAGCAAACCTTAGTCAAGAAACGTCAAAATTGAATGGTAATGAGGCAAAGGCACTGTTAAACCAAACAGAGCAAATTGCGACCGCTATCGAAGAGATGTCTTCTTCGATTAAAGATGTGGCACAAAATGCCAGTCAAGGAGCCCAACAAGCGCAAGAAATTGATAGCGCATCCGCTCAAGGACATGCTCAGTTAACCCAAGAGGTTACCGCGCTTCAATCCTTGAGTGAGCAACTCATTCAAAGTCAAAAAAATATTGAAAGTGTCAGCAATGAGAGCCAAGCCATTAGTCTAGTGACAGAGGTCATTAATGGTATTGCAGAACAAACCAACTTACTCGCCTTGAATGCCGCGATTGAAGCCGCCAGAGCGGGTGAACAAGGCCGTGGTTTTGCGGTTGTTGCTGATGAAGTACGCTCTCTGGCACAAAGAACGCAGCGTTCAATTAGTGAAATAAGCTCGACTATCAGCACATTACAACAGCAAGTAAAATACACCGCCACACAAATGAACCAATGCCAGCAATTGGGGGCATCGTCAGCTGAACAAGCTAATACTGTTAATAACCAACTCAGTCAGATTAATCAGAATATCGGCGAAATGGCGATATTTTCATCCAGTATAGCCAGTGCCACCAAACAGCAAAGCACAGTGGCAGATGAGGTGTCTCACAACTTACATACCATCGCTACGCTGGCACAAAATAGTGATGAACGAGCCACAAAAGCGGTGAGTGATGCAGAGCAATTAACCGCGCTTGCGGTCAGTATCAAACAACAGATAGCGGTATTTAATCTCAGTTAGGGATCGTAAATTAATAAAATACAGCCATTTGCACATATTGACTTGCTATAGGTGCGCTACTGACGCATAAAATCGTCATGTTATATGCTCAGAGTTCAAGTATGAGATTACAGACTTGAACTCTGAGTCATTCAACGGCGTTTATTTATCTCTCATCCCGTTTATTCTCCAGCCCTTTCCCCCGCTATCATCGCTTAACTGACTTGCTTTAGACACATTATTGACGACCAAACTGTCATTGATAACAGGAATGACTCTGGCTATCTCATGGTAAAGCCCAGGCATGTGTTAACCATAGTGACCCATCAACCGTCTATCTACGTTTGGTTTTGGTTTTGTTTTTGGTTTTGGTTTTGGTTTTGGTTTTGGTTTTGGTTTTGGTTTTGGTTTTGGTTTTGGTTTTGGTTTTGCGCCCAATAAAAAACCGCTTTGTTACCAAAGCGGTTTTTTTATCGAACGATATAACCTTTAGAGTTCGTTATTACGATCCATATTTTCAGTATTTTCTAGCCATAACGCATTGATAATACCGAATGCACACGCTAACAACACCCCTAAAATCCACGCAAAATACCACATAGACGTTGCTCCTTAATTTAGTAAAGTGAGTTTTTATTGTTTTCAATAAACTCACGATTTAAGCGGCCGAACATCTTGTAATAAGTCCAGATAGTATAACTTAATACTGTCGGTACGAAGATAGCCGCGGCAACTGTCATCACTTTAAGTGACATTTTGCTGGCGGTAGCATCCCACATGGTTAAGCTGACATTAGGTTCTAATGATGAAGGCATAACAAACGGGAACATCGCGGCACCACAAGTGACAATCACACCAGCAATAGCAAGTGAACTAAACAAGAATGCAAATCCACTGCGATTAAAACGACTGGCTAAAATCACTAATAATGGCATGAGTAACCCTAATACCGGGAATAACATCGAAATAGGATACTTGTCATAGTTAGTTAACCAAGCACCCGCTTCAATGGCGACTGTTTTGGTGGTTGGATTTGACGGACCAGCAAGATCAAGGGTTGAGGTAAGCACATATCCATCAATACCGTTGACTAACCAAACGCCTGCGGCAGCAAAGAACACAAATAATAAACCTGCGCAAACTTGCGAAGCCTTAACACTGCGCACTCTTAATTCGCCATCTGTCTTCATTTGTAACCATGAAGCCCCTTGCATCATAAACATAGTGACACACACAAGGCCGGCCAATAAACCAAACGGATTTAATAAACCAAAGAAACCGCCATGATAAGTTGCACGTAAAAACTCATCAAAGTTAAAAGGCACACCTTGCAGCAAGTTACCAAATGCCACGCCAATGATTAGCGGTGGCACAAAACCGCCCACAAACAAAGCCCAATCCCATGTCTTACGCCATCTTGGGTCTTCAATTTTAGAACGATAATCAAAGCCAATTGGGCGCAGATATAATGCAAATAACACTAGCATCATCGCCACATAAAAGCCTGAAAATGATACGGCGTACACCATAGGCCAAGCGGCAAATAATGCGCCGGCGGCAGTGATTAACCATACTTGGTTACCGTCCCAGTGCGGTGCGATAGTGTTAATCATAATACGGCGATCAGTATCGTCTTTACCAATAATCGGTAATAACGCACCTACGCCCATGTCAAAGCCATCGGTCACGGCGAAACCAATAAATAACACACCGATTAATGCCCACCAGATAAATCTTAATACTTCATAATCAAACATAATTAGGTCCTCCGCTTAGGCATCTTGGGTTTCGAAATGGTAACGACCCGTCTTTAAGCTACTTGGGCCAAGACGAGCAAACTTAAGCATCAAGTAAGCCTCTATCACCAACATAATGGTGTAGAACACCGTAATCGAAATAATACTAAACCACAGATCCGTCGTCGTTAAACTTGACGCCGACATAAAGGTGGGTAGTACTTCAGAAATGGTCCAAGGTTGACGACCAAATTCTGACACAAACCAACCACATTCAATGGCAACCCAAGGAAGTGGCAAACTGTAAAGCGCAGCACGCAGTAGCCATTTTTTCTCGGCAACTCTATGACGTGTGCTTTCCCAGAAGGCGGCAGCAAACACTAATAACATAATCACCCCAGCGCCAACCATGATACGGAAGGTCCAAAACATCGGCGCCACAGTAGGAATAGAGTCATAAGACGCTGCTATAATTTGCTCTTCGGTAGCATCAACCACTTTATCGGTATAACGCTTAAGTAAGAAGCCATAACCTAAATCAACTTTAGTTGCTTCAAATTGCGCTCTAACCTCTGCCGATTTATCGCCTGCACGTAGTTTTTCAAGCAGTGCATACGCCACCATACCGTTACGAATACGCACTTCGTGATCGCTTACAAGCTCCTTAATACCCGTCACTTCTGTATCTAAAGAGCGAGTGGCAATAATGCCCATCGCATAGGGGATTTTAATGGCGTAATCGGTTTCCATGGTCTCTTGATTAGGCAATCCTACCAAGGTAAAGGCTGCTGGTGCAGGCTCGGTTTCCCACTCAGCTTCAATCGCTGCCAATTTTACCCGCTGTACTTCACCCACTTCATAGCCTGACTCATCGCCTAACACGATGACCGATAAAATAGATGCCATACCAAAGCTTGCTGCAATAGCAAACGAGCGACGAGCAAAAGGTAAATCACGGCCTTTCAATATGTAGTATGCGCTAATAGATAACACAAACATGGCACCGGCAACATAACCAGATGCGACAGTGTGGACAAACTTAACTTGTGCAACAGGGTTAAACACCAGAGCGGCAAAATCGGTCATTTCCATTCGCATGGTTTCATAATTAAACACCGAACCCACAGGGTTTTGCATCCAACCATTGGCGATCAATATCCATAAGGCTGACATATTAGAGGCGATGGCAACGAGCCAAGTGACTGCTAAATGCTGGCGCTTGCTGAAACGATCCCAACCAAAAAAGAACATCCCGACTAACGTCGACTCAAGGAAGAATGCCATTAAACCTTCAATGGCAAGTGGGGCACCAAAGATATCCCCAACATAATGAGAGTAATATGACCAGTTAGTGCCAAACTGAAACTCCATTGCGAGTCCCGTCGCCACACCTATTGCAAAGTTAATCCCAAACAATTTTCCCCAAAATTTAGTCATGTCTTTATAGACTTGCTTATTGGTCATCACATACAGTGATTCCATAATGGCAAGGATAAAGGCTAAACCTAGAGTGAGTGGAACAAATAGAAAATGATACATGGCTGTAAACGCAAATTGATAACGCGATAGCTCAACGACCTCTTCGATAATCATTGGCGACTCCTTACTTCAGTACGACCAAATACGACACAGCAACACCCGGCTGCCATAATGATGATGTATACCTGAAAACGGTATTATTGAAGCAGTAGACAACTCACCAAAGTGTTCAAAATGATAAATTAACCTGTTTGCCTATGTTTTCAAGCCCAATCTTTAACGCCGTATATCTTACGGCATATGCTTTAGATTGATCACCTTTTTTACTCAATAATGTGACAAGCATAAGATTTTCCGCATGAATTTTTTTTTGACTCAAAAAATCAGTTCGTTAGCGAAAATACCACTCTTATTTTCAATCCATTTTTTGTCAGATTGATCCCACTTTTAAACAAACTTGCCGCATTAAATTTGATGGTATTAGCGCATCTATTCCTCTCCTCTATTTGAGATATTGACAAAAACCGCTTAATTGCTAGGAAGGTAAAATACACTTATTGATAAAATGACAAAACGCATCACTCATGCGCATTGTTAATTCAAAGTAATTAAATGAACAATTATTTAATATTGAATCAAATAATTTAATATCAAATAATAATATAAAAACAAAATAATCATAATTAACAAAATTTGAGAAAGCAAAGCTAACATAAAAACATAATATTAAAACATGTTGATTAGATTAACTAATGACAAATATCATTTTTATTAGTTTGAGAGCAAATTGAAGCAACTGTATAATTTAGACACAGTTAAGAAAACGAACCGTGGTTGTACGATGAGTCGTCGTCTTAATTCCAGTGACCTAACCTAAAGAGAATGTGCTATGACTCAGTTTTACCAACATATTGCCAAGTTATACAAACGTGTTTTTGTTGAAATGTATACGGCTCATGAAATGAAATAAGCTTAACTATTTAATTTGATGTTTTGTTAACGCAAAATATTATCTGCTCGTTGAAGTTGTTTTTTTAGCCACCTTGGCAACAGCAGCTTATTAACCCCATCCTTAGTGATGGGGTTTTTATTGGCTAAAATCAGAGAGGCTCATTGTCGAGGATCGCAGTGGGAGTAGCGTTGACTAGGCAAATAATCTGTTTGAAAACATCATGACTTGCGGTAACTGATCCTGCGTTGTATACCCAAACCACTTCAATATGCTCGTTTCAGCGCTCCCGTAGGATAACTGAACCAGGCAGTGATTGAAGAGAATGGTGACGCCTTACCGAGAGCGTCGCTTCGCGACTGATAGATTCTAGGAACTCGCAAGCTCGCCAGAGGGCGGTGCTTCGCTCCTTCTAGGTGCTAGGTGCTAGGTTTTAGGCCCTAGGATCTAGAAGCGTAGCGTCCTAGCAGCCGAAGGTCGCCCTAGAACCTAGCAGCGAAGCGACCCTAGACCGCTCTATCCGTGAGCGCAGCGTTCGCTTGTTATCGTTTCCTAGCAGCCGCAGGCGCTCTATTCCTAGACCCTTGATCCCCACATTTTACCTTTCAGCGCTTTCGAGTGAAAGAGTTCATGAGCTTAATATGATGAGTATAATAATCACTACTGCTTAACCAATTTTCGCTCTAGCATTACGGAACATGCGCATCCACGGGCTGTCTTCACCCCAGTTATCAGGGTGCCATGAGTTGGCAACGGTTCTAAACACGCGTTCAGGGTGCGGCATCATAATCGTCACACGGCCATCAGTAGTACAAATACCGGTTAAGCCATTGGCTGAACCATTAGGGTTTTCTGGGTACTGAGTAGCAATTTGACCATGACCATCAACATAACGTAATGCAATGGTGCCCGATGCTTCAGCATTGGCTAACGCTTGGGCATTAGCAAATTCAACTAAGCCTTCACCATGGGATACCGCGATAGGCATACGAGAACCTACCATGCCATCAAAAAATACCGATGGATTTTGTTGCACTTCAACCAAACTGAATCGTGCTTCAAAACGCTCCGAGCGGTTACGTACAAAACGCGGCCAATGTTCACTGCCTGGAATGATTTCTTTCAAGTTAGATAACATCTGACAACCATTACACACACCAAGGGCAATGCTTGAGTCACGCTCGAAGAAACGACTAAACTCATCACGAGCGCGATCATTGAACAAAATTGATTTTGCCCAACCTTCACCAGCACCTAACACGTCACCATAAGAGAACCCACCACAAGCCACAAGGCCTTGGAACTCTTCAAGGCTAATACGCCCAGATAAGATGTCTGACATATGCACGTCACGCGTCTCAAAACCGGCACGGTCAAAAGCGGCTGCCATTTCAACATGAGAGTTAACACCCTGCTCACGTAAAATAGCCATTTTAGGGGCAGCGCCTTTAAGAATATAAGGTGCTGCAACATCTTCACTTGGATTAAAGCCTAATTTAACCGTTAATCCTGGCGCATCAGCTTGTTGTTTAAGTTCATACTCTTCACGGGCGCATTCTGGGTTATCACGCAGTGCTTGCATACGGTAGGTGGTTTCTGACCACAAGGTACGCAGCGCCGTACGGCTATCAGCAAATATCACTCGCTCACCATCGTGAATGCTAATCTTGTCTGCCGCTTGTAAACCACCAATGTGATGACACGTTACGCCTTTAGCTTCAAATTGCGCGGCAATGGCTTTGGCATCAGTTGCGCTGACTTGAATAACCGCACCAAGTTCTTCGTTAAATAAACGTTCTAAATCAGTACCATTCAAGCTGGCTAAATCAATCACTAAGCCGGTATTACCCGCAAATGCCATTTCCACTAAGGTGGTAAATAAGCCGCCATCACTACGATCGTGATAAGCCATCACAGCTTGCTCAGCCACTAATTGCTGTATCACTTCAAAGAAGCCCGCTAAGTTGGCGGTGTTATCTAATGTGGGTGCAATATCACCTAGCTCACTGTAAACCTGTGCTAAACAAGAACCCCCTAGACGGTTTTGGCCATTGCTTAAGTCGAGCATTAATAATGCACTGTCACCTTTATCACTGCGAAGCTGTGGCGTTACCGTTTTACGAATGTCTTGCACCACACCAAAAGCGGTGATGACTAACGACATAGGTGATGTAACGGATTTGTGAGTACCATTATCTTCCCATGCGGTTTTCATTGACATAGAGTCTTTACCGACAGGAATCGTAATACCGAGTTCGGGACAAAGGTCTTCACCAATCGCTTTAACCGCTTGGTATAAACCTGCATCTTCGCCTGGGTGACCCGCTGGCGACATCCAATTAGCTGAAAGCTTAATGCGCTTGAATGAGCCGATATCAGTACCGGCAATGTTCATAATCGATTCGGCAACGGCCATGCGGGCAGAGGCGTCAAAGTCGAGTAAGGCAAGTGGCGTACGCTCACCCATCGACATCGCTTCGCCGCAGTAACTGTCATAACTTGATGCCGTTACCGCGCAATCGGCAACGGGCACTTGCCATGGGCCAACCATTTGGTCGCGGTTAACTAAGCCTGTCACAGAGCGGTCACCGATGGTGATAAGGAAGGTTTTATCTGCAACGGTTGGCAAGGTTAAAATGCGCTTAACCGCGTCTTTTAGCTCAATCTTAGTTTGATCTAACGCAGGTGATATTGCTTTTGTAGACACTACATCACGGCTCATTTTAGGCGCTTTACCTAATAACACTTCAAGCGGTAAATCAATCGGCTTGTTGTTAAAGTGACTGTCGGCAAGCGTTAAATGCATCTCTGCAGTCGCTTCACCAACTACCGCAAATGGGGCGCGTTCACGGGCACAAATATCAGCAAACTGTTGTAAGTTCTCTGGCGCGACCGATAATACATAACGCTCTTGTGATTCATTACACCAAATTTCAAGCGGGCTCATGCCTGGCTCGTCAGAAGGAACATTACGTAAATTGAATACCCCGCCTCGATCGGCGTCATTAACTAACTCAGGGAACGCATTTGATAATCCACCCGCGCCCACGTCGTGAATAAATTGAATCGGGTTGGTGTCACCTAACTGCCAGCAACGATCAATCACTTCCTGACAACGACGCTCCATTTCTGGATTTTCACGTTGTACAGAAGCAAAATCTAAATCTTCGTTAGACTGACCTGATGCCATAGAAGATGCGGCGCCGCCGCCCAAACCTATGTTCATTGCCGGTCCGCCAAGCACAATTAGCTTAGCGCCAATGGTGATTTCGCCCTTTTGAACATGATCTTCACGGATATTACCTAAGCCACCGGCAATCATAATCGGCTTGTGATAACCGCGCACTTCAACCCCATTGTGGCTAGAGACTAATTGCTCGTAAGTACGGAAATAACCGTTAATAGCAGGACGACCAAATTCATTATTAAATGCCGCGCCACCTAGTGGGCCTTCAAGCATAATTTCAAGTGGGGTGACGATACGATCTGGCTTACCGTAATCCCCTTCCCATGGGTGCACAAAACCAGGGATTTTTAAGTTAGATACCGTAAATCCAGATAAGCCTGCTTTAGGTTTAGAGCCTCGGCCGGTAGCGCCTTCATCGCGGATTTCACCACCTGAACCGGTAGCAGCACCTGGATATGGACTAATGGCAGTAGGATGATTGTGAGTTTCAACTTTCATCAATATATGCATTGGTTCAGTGTGATAGTTGTAAACACCATCGGGATCAGGGAAAAAACGACCCGCAACCGAACCCGTCATCACCGCGGCATTATCTTTGTAGGCTGATAATACATAATCTGGGGTCACTTCAAAGGTGTTCTTAATCATTTTGAACAAGGATTTTGGCTGTACTTCGCCATCGATGGTCCAATCAGCATTAAAAATTTTATGACGACAATGTTCTGAGTTTGCTTGAGCAAACATCATTAACTCGATGTCATTCGGGTTACGCTTTAACCGAACAAAATTTTCAATTAAATAGTCAATTTCATCATCAGCTAGTGCCAGGCCTAAGTTAATGTTTGCCTCTACAAGTGCGCGGCGGCCTTCAGCAAGAATATTGACACTGCTAAATTTTGCCGGTTGTGTATGGGAAAATAACACTTCTGCGGCTTCAAACGCAGGCAGCATGACTTCAACCATGCGGTCATGCAATAAGCCTTGCAGCTGTTTTTGTTGCTCTAGGGTTAACGTTGGTGATTCAACATAATAAGCAATACCACGCTCAAGACGGTTAACTTTGCCTAAACCACAATTATGGGCAATATCGGTTGCTTTAGATGACCAAGGAGAAATAGTACCAGGACGGGGAGTAACAAATAACAGGGTACCTTGTGGAGCATGGGACTCAATTGCCGGCCCGTAGGTAAGAATGGTTTCTAACTGTAGACGCTCATTTTCATCTAGTGGTTCACTCAAATTGGCTAAATGAACATATTCAGCATAAATTTGAGATACTGGAAGCGCTGCAGTTTGGCACGCCCCCATGAGTTTTTGAACTCTAAATGCAGATAGTGCTGGGGCTCCGCGAATGATCTCAATCACGTCTATTCACCTTATAATATAATAGCAGGGTCAGAATTGGCGCTATTATAGGGAATTGCACACTACAAATCACCTTTAAGCACCGGTGAAAACAGTGTTTCCTGATAGGGAAAATATCCCATTCAAGTAATGCTAAAATGAATAACATAAACACTTTACCTTTTAACAAAAAACAACCACCAAATGCTGCTTATTTGCTCAACTATAGGCGTTTAGGAAAACACCTGATAAAGTAAGCAAAAAAGACGCTATCTCCCCTACATATTTAAAGGCTATTCAATCGGTATTACATTTGTTTCTTACGTATTACTCTCGTGACATTAACGAAACAACTTAAGATAACCAATTAATAAATATGATCAAAACCTTACTCATCATTTTACTTTGCGGGATACTATCTGCCTGTCAACCTGTTGATATTCATAAAGTTGATATTGCAGCACCTGCACCTAAGCGTACCGTATTAAAGGTAGGGACACTCTATGGCCCACAGATTTATCTTAATTCAGAACTGGGTGAAAGCGGATTCGATTTTGAAATGGCGCAGCGTTTTGCTGATTATTTAGCCCTCCCCCTAGAGATGATCCCGTACACCAATCGCAAACAATTATTTGCCGCATTAAAAGAAAATAAAATTGATATTATCGCTGCTGGTATTGCTAAAACGCCAAACCGCGGTCAACAATTTAAACTCGGACCTAGCTTATATAAAGTCAATCAAGTATTGGTTTATAAGGAAGGCACCCCGGAGCCTAAGGACATTAGCACTCTGTCGGGTGAAATTACCGTCATGGCTAACTCATCTTCAGTCAATACCTTAACCAAACTACAGAAAGACTATCCGGAGTTGATGTGGAACCAAGTCAACAACAAAGATAATGAAGAGCTGTTTGCATTAATTGCCAACGGTGAACTGATCTACACCATTTCAGATTCAAATAGTTTATTGATCAACCAGCGATTTTTACCCGAATTACGCGCAGGAATGATTTTAGAAGAAAAAGTCGAAGTGGTGTGGCTATTGCCGCCGAAAAACAGCGATCGTTTAATGAGTCAATTACTGGCTTTTTGGCATAAAGAAAGACGTGCTGGGACGCTTGAGCATTTAAACGAAAAATATTTTGGCCATGTAAAACGTTTTGACTATGTCGATACCCGTGCTTTTATCCGCGCAATTGACAATATTCTCCCCGAATACCGCAGTTTTTTCGAACAGTATTCCGGCGAGTTAGATTGGCGTAAATTAGCGGCTGCCAGTTATCAAGAATCACACTGGAACCCTAGAGCTCGTTCTCCTACTGGGGTTAGAGGTATGATGATGCTGACCCAACCTACAGCCGCTTATGTCGGTGTTGATGATCGCTTAGATGCAGAGCAAAGCATACGTGGTGGCGCATTTTATTTAAAAGATATGATAGAGAGATTGCCAGACACTATTCCTGAGGCTCAACGAATTTGGTTCGCAATGGCTTCTTATAATATCGGTTTAGGCCATGTTGAAGATGCGCGGCGATTAACAGAGTCAATGGGAATGGATCCCAGTGCATGGCGTGATGTTAAAAAAGTATTACCTTTGCTACAACAATCTAAATATTACAAGCAGACGCGCTATGGCTATGCTCGCGGCAGTGAAGCGGTTCATTATGTCGACAGTATCCGTCGCTACTATGACACCTTAGTCTGGGTCGATAATCAAACTAAAAAGTTAGAGACTATTGAAGTTACTGAACAAATTAACGTCATTGCTGAAGAAGTCTCAACCGATGTTCATGTATCGGCAGAGTGATAAATGTGCGCAACCGTTTTTCGTCATAATCCTGACGGATAATCGTCACCAATATAGGGTATTATAGGCAGAATATATCGTTAGAAAGCATACTGCTAAAATGTGTTATTTATCAGTACCTCGGTGAAGTTAGCCAATATTAAGGGATCACGGTTATGAGAAGAAGAGCTATAAGCAATACCATGTCACGTCGTCGAGTCATGCTTAAAGTACACAAAAACCGCATTCGAAATCGCATTCGCGCCCATTTTTTACTGACACAAATTGAAGAATAATGCCATATTAGCCCCATAAAAGCATGCCACTCAATCAGTCGACTTTCTCGCTAACTGTTTGAGTGCTTTTTTTTCTGCACGGCGGCGCTTAAAAAATGCACTTAATTGCTGCGCACATTGATCTGCTAGCACGCCAGAAGTAACGTCAAGTTGATGATTAAAGGCTGGATGTGCGAATAAATCGATCACGCTGCCTGCTGCACCCGTTTTTAAATCATCTGCACCATAGACTATCCGCGCAATTCGACTGTGGATCATCGCACCGGCGCACATAGTACAAGGCTCTAACGTGACATATAAAGTGGTGTCGAGCATACGATAGTTCTCTAACACCTTGCCTGCTTG
This sequence comes from Shewanella sp. Actino-trap-3, assembly GCF_002836275.1. NCBI lineage: Bacteria > Pseudomonadati > Pseudomonadota > Gammaproteobacteria > Alteromonadales > Shewanellaceae > Shewanella > Shewanella sp. Actino-trap-3. Next base: position 1,884,438 of record NZ_PJCE01000001.1, read on the forward strand.
GCGAATACATTCCATCTCGGCATGAGCCGTTGGATCATGATTTACAATACTTAAATTACAGCCACTGGCAATTAACACATCGTCTTTAACCAACACGGCACCAACAGGTACTTCGCCTTCTCGCTCAGCTTGCTCGGCAAGTTGCATCGCTAAACGCATCCACTTTTCATCAATGGCTTGCTGAACCTCATTCACTGGATCATTATCAACATCAGGGGGTGGGCAAGTATCGTTTGAAACGTGTGCCTCTGGGGTATCTGTCACTCTATTAACCTAGGTAATTGTCATGTTAAGTATTCTAGCAAATAAAAAAGACGCCGCAGCGTCTTTTTTTACGTCAAACTAAGTGTAACCCTACTGGGCTATTCCCATTCAATCGTGGCAGGTGGCTTACCTGAAATATCATAAACAACGCGTGAAATACCGTCGACTTCATTGATAATTCGGTTTGAAACATGACCTAAGAAATCATAGGGTAAATGTGCCCAATGCGCGGTCATAAAGTCGATGGTTTCGACGGCGCGAAGCGATACCACCCAATCATATTTACGGCAATCACCCATTACGCCAACAGAACGAACCGGTAAAAATACGGTAAAAGCTTGGCTGACTTTGTTATATAAATCCGCTTTATGCAATTCTTCAATGAAGATGGCATCTGCACTGCGCAATAAATCACAATACTCTTTTTTCACTTCACCCAATACGCGCACGCCTAAACCAGGCCCAGGGAATGGATGGCGATAAAGCATATTATAAGGCAGGCCTAATTCTAAACCAATTTTACGCACTTCATCTTTAAATAATTCACGTAATGGTTCAACTAAGCCCATCTTCATATCATCTGGTAATCCGCCCACATTGTGGTGCGACTTAATCACATGCGCTTTACCGGTTGCACTGCCCGCTGATTCAATCACATCAGGGTAAATAGTGCCTTGAGCTAACCATTTAGCATTAGCGCATTTCTTTGATTCTTCGTCGAAGATTTCAACAAACACCCGACCAATAATTTTACGCTTAGCCTCAGGATCTGCTTCACCGGCCATCGCATCTAAGAAACGATTTTCAGCATCTATATGAACGATATTAAGTCCAAAGTGATCGCCAAACATGTCTAATACTTGGTCAGCTTCATTTAACCGTAATAAGCCGTTATCAACAAACACACACGTTAGCTTGTCGCCAATAGCACGATGTAATAGCATCGCCACTACTGATGAATCAACGCCGCCAGACAGACCAAGAATAACTTCATCATCACCAATTTGCTTTTTTAAACGCTCAATAGCATCTTCAATAATTGATGAGGGTTTCCAATTGGCTTTACAACCACAAATGTCTAAAGCGAAATGCTCTAGCATGCGTTGGCCTTGGCGAGTATGAGTGACTTCAGGGTGGAACTGCACACCGTAAAAACCTTTCTCTTCATTGGCCATAGCAGCAAAAGGACACGTTGCCGTGGTCGCAACTGCGACAAACCCTTCCGGGATCACCGACACTTTGTCACCATGACTCATCCACACATCAAGTAATGGCTTGCCTTCAGCACTGACGGCATCTTCAATGCTTTTGAATAAAGTTGATGTGGTTTGCAGCTCAATTTGGGCATAGCCAAACTCGCCTTCACCAATACCTTTAATCACTTTACCGCCAAGCTGTTCTGACATAGTTTGCATGCCGTAACAAATACCTAATACCGGTACACCTGCAGTAAATACATATTCAGGGGCGCGAGGTGAATTATCTGCAATGACGCTTTCAGGACCACCCGCTAAAATAATACCATTTGGGGCAAACTCACGAATTTGCGCTTCGCTCACATCCCAGGCCCATAACTCACAATACACACCAATTTCACGGATACGACGCGCAATAAGCTGAGTGTACTGAGAACCAAAATCGAGGATTAGAATCTTATGATCGTGAATATTACTCATGGGTAACCTTTACATATTGATTAAGTGTAATACCCCACATCAAATCGATGTGGGCAAATTAACGTTAATAACAGGAGGGCGACAGTTGTTACCCTCACAGAAATTATGAACCAGAACGATAGTTTGGTGCTTCTTTGGTAATGGTTACGTCATGCACATGCGACTCACCCATTCCTGCAGACGTCACTTTCACAAACTGTGCTTTTTCATTTAACTCTTTAATGGTGGCGCAACCCGTTAAGCCCATGCATGAGCGTAAGCCGCCCATGTGCTGATGGATAATTTCTTTCAACTTACCTTTGTACGGTACGCGACCTTCAATACCTTCAGGGACTAATTTGTCAGCAGCGTTATCGCTTTGGAAGTAACGGTCAGATGAACCTTGAGTCTGGCCCATTGCACCAAGTGATCCCATGCCACGGTAAGACTTGTAAGCACGGCCTTGGTAAAGTTCAGTTTCACCCGGCGCCTCATCAGTACCGGCAAACATCGAACCGGCCATGATGCATGATGCACCCGCGGCTAATGCTTTAGCTAAGTCACCAGAGAAACGAATGCCGCCATCTGCGATCACTGGAATACCTAATGCCAGTACTGCTTCTGCAGCATCTGATACGGCGGTAATTTGCGGTACGCCGACACCCGTCACAATACGAGTAGTACAAATTGAGCCAGGGCCGATACCCACTTTAACCGCGTTAACACCCGCTTCAACTAACGCTAGTGCGCCTGAAGCTGTTGCTACGTTGCCGCCCACAATTTGTAAATCAGGGTATTTGGCTCGAGTGTCGCGAATACGTTGTAATACGCCTTCTGAGTGACCATGTGATGAGTCTATCAATAACACATCAACACCGGCTTTAACGAGGGCATCGACACGCTCTTCATTACCAGGGCCTGCACCAACCGCAGCACCGACACGTAAACGACCTAATTCGTCTTTACATGCGTTTGGCTTGCGCTCAGCTTTTTCAAAATCTTTAACGGTGACTAAGCCTTTGAGTTTAAAGTTGTTGTCTACCACTAAGACTTTTTCAATGCGATGAGAATGCATTAATTTTTGCACTTCATCTAACTTAGTGCCTTCAGTCACAGTAACCAAACGATCTTTGGGGGTCATCATGTCAGCGACGGTTTTGCTCCAATCGGTGACAAAACGTACATCACGGCCAGTAATAATACCCACAAGTTCGTGCGCTTCATTGACCACTGGGTAACCGGCAAAACCATTACGTTCAGTTAATAAACGTAAATTAGTTAAGCTGGTTGTAGGCGTGACGGTGACGGGATCTTGAACAATACCGGCTTCATAACTTTTAACTTTACGAACTTCTTCGGCTTGTTGCTCAATACTCATGTTTTTATGAATAAACCCTAAACCACCTTCTTGCGCCATCGCGATAGCAAGGCGAGATTCAGTCACAGTGTCCATAGCAGCAGACACAAGTGGAATATTTAATTCGATTTTAGTCGTTAAACGAGTTTTAAGAACCGCGGTATTTGGGAGTACGGTCGAGTGGGCAGGCACTAACAAAACATCATCAAAAGTGAGTGCATCTTTCAGTAAACGTAGCATGGCAACATCCGCCTAGTTAAGTAGGATTTGAGGTAAATATTGCGGCGAGATTATACCTTGCATATTGCAGTTGGTAAATGGAAAATAGATTTTTATTAACGTTAGAATGAGAATATTCATGAGTGCCACAAAAAACAATGTTTATAGCGTGTCGCAATTGAATAGCGAAGTTAAGCATATTCTTGAAGGTCAAGTCGGTAAAATATGGTTAAACGGTGAAATATCAAACTTTTCGTCACCCAGCTCTGGCCATTGGTACCTCACCTTAAAAGACGCTCATTCACAAATTCGCTGTGCGATGTTTAAAGGCCGTAATCAATCGGTACGCTTTAAACCTATTAATGGCCAGCAAATATTGGTTAAAGGTGCTATCAGTGTTTACGAGCCCCGTGGCGACTATCAATTACTGCTTGAGTCCATGCAGCCAGCAGGTGATGGATTACTGGCACAAGAATTTGAAGCATTAAAGCTAAAATTAGCCGCTGAAGGCTTATTTGCATTAGAAACTAAACGCCCTATCCCAGACAATATTCAACGTATTGGTGTTATTACGTCGGCAACGGGGGCTGCACTGCGGGATATTTTACATGTATTAGCACGTCGAGATCCCTCTATCGAAGTGATTGTTTACCCCACTCAGGTACAGGGCGCAGCAGCTTATCAATTAATTTGCCAAGCTATTGTCACCGCTAATCAACGCATGGAAGTCGATGTGTTGTTACTGGCTCGTGGAGGAGGGTCATTAGAAGATTTATGGTGTTTTAATCACCAAGATCTTGCCCATGCAATATACAACAGTGCACTGCCGGTCATCAGCGCTGTAGGACACGAAATTGATACCACTATCAGCGATTATGTTGCCGATGTTCGCGCACCGACCCCCTCTGCTGGCGCTGAGCTATTATCAAAAGATAAAGGCAATAAGGCTGAAAAGTTGGCGCTATTATTATCGCGTTTACAACAGGGCATGAAACATTACCAATTGCAGCAGTATGGGCGATTAACTCAGCTATCACATCAACTGCAACGCCATGAACCTCAACGCAAACTGCAGCAATTTGAACAACGTTTTGATGAAATGCAAATGCGCCTAGAAAACGCCTTACAGCATAAACTCAGTCGCTTAACCTTACGCCACCAGCAATTACATAATCGCTTACAGCAGCGCTCGCCCATTAATACCCTAAAGATGGAAACTAATCGATTGTCATACCTCAATACACGCTTAATGGATGCGATACAGCACAAATTGACCCAATCAGAGCAAAAGCTGTCTAATACCGCACATCAGCTTGATACCGTGAGTCCGTTAGCGACATTAAGTCGTGGCTATTCGATTACCAAAGACAATAATGGCAAAGTATTATTTGATGGCGCTAGTGTAAAATCTGGTGATGAAATTCAGACCCAACTTGCCCGAGGTCACATCGCCTCGGTAGTTAAATAACCTCAACTCGGGATAAGTGACGGTTATCAAAGAGTGAGGTGGTTACTTACGCTACGTCAATTGCCAACGCTAGCCAAAACATAGCACCACGGCTCAGCCTAACGTCAGCCATAATCATAAAAAAGGGCACTAAGTGATTATCTCACTTAGTGCCCTTTTTGTATTCAGTGATACAAACCAAATACTTATTATTCATCGACTGACTACTGACTAATGGTTATTTACCCATTGGCGTGAGTACAATTTCAACGCGACGATTTTGCGAGCGACCTTGCTCGGAAGCATTACTCGCAATCGGGCTTGATTCGCCCATGCCAGTAGATGACACTCGTGAGCCACTGACTTTTTGGCTGGTAAGATACTGCGCAACTTCGCTTGCTCGTACTTGTGATAAACGTAAGTTGTAAGAATCAGAACCCGAACTGTCGGTATAACCAATCACATTTAAGCGGGTGTCATCGTATTCTTTTGCCACTAATACCACACTGTTTAATACTGATTTAGCCCGTCCACTTAATACCGTTTGATCAACTCCAAAGGTCACTTCATTTGGCATATTCAGTACAATCGTGTCACCGTTGCGGGTCACACTGACGCCAGTGGATTTTAACTGTTTACGCAACTCAGCTTCTTGCACATCCATGTAATATCCAACACCACCACCAACAGCAGCACCAGATGCTGCACCAATCAAAGCACCTTTACCGCGGTCGCTTTTGCTTGATGACAGAACACCAATGGCAGCGCCTGAAAGGGCGCCAATCATGGCACCATTAGTAGCTTTAGAATTTTCTGATTCACCTGTATAGGGATTAGGTAATTGGCAACCTGACAACAACAGCACCGAACCAATTAATGAACTGCATAACAATGATGCATTTAACTTTACTAACATACACACTCCTAAATACTTATCCCTGATGAATAAGCAAAAACTGCCAAAATCAAAAAATGATGAAATTAAAAAAGATGACGTAATAATATAGTTATTATAACTTACATAAGCCTAAACATGACGTTATTTTTTATTAATCAAACGTTGACGCAACCTCGCAAATCCCGCGAGCAAGCCTACACTTAACCAAGATAACGCCCCACCTGAATGTTCAGTTTCGATATACACCTCTTCGACATAAACCAGATCACGATCGCTGCTTTCAAGTGGCAGAGCGTATAGTGCATTGGATTCATCACTGCTGATTGTTGCAACAGGATCGGCATAACCTAATTCATATAAATCGATCAATACATCGTAATGATCAGTTTTATAACCATTGGCCAATGTCGTAAGCACTTCGTAATCATCATTGCTAGCGTCTGCATTTAAGGTGAAGACATCAGTCGAGTAATAATGGATCCACGGTCCACCATCTTGGCTTAAATATAATTCGGCAAATACATCGGCCTGAATGTCACCCGAGCTGCTATTAATGTCTGCATCAAAAGTCACACTAAATGTTTGATAAAAGCCATCGTAATCGTAGTCATCATATAAGCGAGAATCGGCACCATAGAATGAAAAATCGTAGTAAACAACTTGGTTTTGCAGAGCTAATGCCCGCTGTTGTTGGTTTGCTGCAGTGGCAGCGACTTTTTGATTTTTGGCCATCACCTGTTCACGGGTGACTTTTTTAGTCACATTATCGGCGCTGCTTAGCAACTTAGCTTGCTCATGCAACGCATCCACCCTAGCCAATTTATCGGCTTCAGATTCTGGTGTTTGGAGATTAATGACTCTTGCCTGACTGTATGTACCCAAACCTTGTTCAGATAACCGCTCAGCGCCATGCACTGCTGGCGAACTTAACCAAAGCGCACTGGCAACACACAAACTTAGCCCCCATTTCACTTGGGTATTCAGTGTCGATACGTTAGCTGTTTTCGCAGTATTATGTTTCATGTTCATTCCTCACAGTCTTGATATTAAGGCCATTAAAACCTACTCAAAATGAACATAAGCTGAACATAAGCTGATCATAACAACGAGGCTGACTACCTTGAAAAACACCGACCGATTAACGCCCCTACCATAAACCGATACAGCTAAGGCTCGGCATAACCTAAAAACCATTCAGTTAATGTTCATCTGCTGGAACGTATACTGCACTGGCAAATTATCCAAAAATTTAACTTTATCTATACTTGTAGAGGCTTTTCTCAATTAGGTTACGTTAAGTAGATGTTTCTATATCGAAAGGGATCTTTTACACTGGCAACAACGAGGTTATTAGGGATCACAATATGCAGCGTATGCTCAACGTAAATGCCATCATGTTAAGCCTGATGTTAGCGATACTGTCACTGACGTGTTCAGTCTCGTCTTACGCTTCTGTTTTATCTTATTCCACAGGCGTTAACCTCTCCCCCGGCTTCAACAATAGTCGTCAGAACAATAATCAAAATAATAATCTGGTGGTCACTAGCGCCCAAAAAGCGGTACAGATAGCTCAACGTCGCTATTCGGGTAAAGTGTTAAAAGTACAGTCAGCTAACGTCAATGGACACCCAGGTTATCGGATTAAATTACTCACCAATGATGGGGTGATTTTTTATGTGTCAGTGGATGCTACTAATGGCGCGGTCACAAGGAACTAACCCATGAGATTATTACTCGTCGAAGACGATGTAGCCTTGCAAGATAACATCAAACGCCATCTTATCGAGGCGCAATATACCGTTGATGTCGCCAGTGATGGTGAGGAAGGTTTATTTCAGGCTCAAGAATATCAATATGATGTGGCGATTATCGACGTAGGCTTACCCAAGCTCGATGGCTTATCATTAATCAGCCTGTTACGTCAGCAAAACATCAGCTACCCGATTATCATTTTAACCGCTCGAGACAGTTGGCAAGATAAAGTGGTTGGTTTAGATGCCGGCGCAGATGATTACTTAAGTAAACCCTTTCAGCTAGAAGAACTTGTCGCCCGTGTTAATGCCTTAATTAGACGTTCGGCAGGTAAAGCCAGCCCAGTAATCCACAACGGGCCATTTAGTATTAATACCCGCAGTTTTGAAATTAAAAAGCACTTGCAAGTGATTAATTTAAGTGGCTCAGAATATAAGTTGTTTGAATATCTGATGTTACATCCGGGATCTGTTCATTCAAAAAGCAGTTTAATCGAACATATTTATGACCAAGATTTTGATTTAGACTCCAACGTAATTGAAGTATTCATTCGTCGGTTACGTAAAAAACTCGACCCAGACAATCAATACCAATTGATTGAAACCCTGCGTGGTCAAGGCTATCGTCTGCGCCAATTAGACCAAGATGCATAACCTACTGAGTTCGCTTAAAGTTCGCATTGTTGTCAGTGCCTTATTGCTGATTTTGGTGTTGCTGCCCATTATTGGCATTACCCTTAACAATGCCTTTGAAACCCAGGTAAATGTTGCCGCCAAAAACCAGTTAAAGGCGTATGTTTACTCTGTTTTAGCCATGGCAGAAGTGGAAGATAATGAGTTACAAATGCCGTCACATTTACTTGAAAATCAGTTCAATGTGATTGGTTCTGGCCTTTATGCGTTGATCACCACCAAAGACAATCAATTACTGTGGACTTCCAATTCATTTCTCGGTCTCAACACACCCATGAACTTGCCTAAACCCGCGACGGGCAGAAGCACGTTCGACTCGATAATGATTAATGATAAACCTCTGTTGATATATAGTTTTAGCGTCAGTTTTGCCACTAGCGAACAGCCCTTTACCATGACGCTGCACATTATAAAAAACAAACAAGAATACCTGCAACAAATCCAAAAGTTCTCCAATACCTTGTGGACTTGGTTGCTGATCTTAACCGCCTTATTGGTCATAGTGCAGCTAAGTTGGTTATTGTGGACTCTACAGCCTTTAGGTCAGTTTAGCCAAGAACTCACTGCAGTAGAACAAGGCACGTCGATGCAGCTGAGCACAAACTACCCTGTGGAACTGCAAAAAGTAGCCAAACAATTAAACACCTTATTACAAACCGAACAAAATCAACGTAAACGCTACCGTAATGCCTTAGCGGATTTAGCCCACAGTTTAAAAACACCTTTAGCGGTCATTCAAACCCAAGCCGATTTAAGCGAAGCATCGACCGAACAAATTAATCGCATCAACCAGATTATTGCCTATCAACTCAGGCGGGCACAAAGTGCCGCTGGTAGCGGTTGGCATTTAGGGATAAGTGTTGACAGCATTGCCGTCAGGTTAGTCAGAACGTTAACTAAGATTTACCAACATCGAAATCTTACCATCGAGTATCATCCAAACAAACAAGCCCGTTTTAAAGGCGATGAAGCAGACTTAACCGAAATGCTTGGCAATGTGCTCGACAATGCCTGTAAAGCCGCTAAAACAAGGGTAACACTCACCCTTAAACAGCAAGACAATCAGCTGTGGATGACAATTGAAGATGATGGTGAGGGTATTCCTGAAGAAAAACAGCAACATATTTTTGAGCGTGGGATCCGTGCAGACACTTATGCTCAAGGTCACGGGATCGGACTGGCCATCGTCAGAGATCTTGTCGACAGTTACCATGGCAACTTAACCGTCGGTCAATCAGCGTCATTACAGGGGGCCAAGTTCGAGTTTACCTTTGAACAGTAAAAATCTGCTTTAGGCAGCGCGGTAAATTAACTACCCACTCTGTGAATTTCAATTATCCGCTTTCAGCTTATGTTCATCTTCAAGCCGTTATTATCGAGTTAACAGTCATCAATGACACTGGAGATAACATGAAAAAAGCCATTCACGCACCCGCTCAGGCGCTACTTGCCTTAGTGTTGGTCTTTATGCCATTAACGAGTGTGCAAGCGGCGCAGCCAACCAATACATACACTTACCCCGCCGAAGAGGGTGTGGTCAGTGATGCAGAGTTGGCTCAAATGCTCGCGCCCATTGCGCTATATCCAGACAGCTTATTAACCCACATCTTAATTGCGTCAACCTATCCGTTAGAAATAGTGCAAGCTAAGCGTTGGTCATCAAACCAAGGTAATCGCGACACTAACCAAATCATGACCGACGTAGAGTCGCAAGACTGGGACCCAAGCGTAAAAGCCTTGGTGGCATTTCCAAATGTATTACAGCGTTTAAATGATGATTTAGCTTGGACACAAAACATAGGCGATGCCTTTTTACAAGATGAAGGTCGCATGTTAGACACCATTCAATCCTTAAGACAGCAAGCTGATGAAGCCAATAACTTGGCCGACCTTGAGCAAGTGAAAGTCTCGCGGGTTGAGCGCCGGATCATTATTGAATCGGCTCGCCCAGAAATTGTGTATGTGCCTTATTACGATAGCCGTATTGTTTACGGCAACTGGCGCTGGAACCGTTACCCACCCGTTTATTGGCATGCGCCTGCATATGTGAATTATCGCCCTAACCACAGTGCCATTTTTTGGGACAGCGGAGTGCACATTAATTTTAACTTCTTTTTTAGTAGTTTTCATTGGCATGACCGCCGCGTGATTGCGGTACCAGTACGTCCACATTATCGTTACTATACGCCACGTAAAATAACCTACAGCCATGGTGCACAGCATTGGCAACATAAGCCTAAGCATCGCAAAGGCGTCGCCTATCGCAGCAAAGTGATCAGCAAACGTTACAATGGCCATTATGAAAAACGTAACCAGAAAGTAAGTTATTCTCAAGAGCCTAAACGCCAGCGAGCCAATGAGTCTCGTCATTACTCAACTAAGGTTAACGATAAGCGTAAACCGGTAAACCATAGCAGCAAACAGGACAAGCGCGGCCATAACTCAGCGGTAAGAGGCGTTAACCGTAATGAGCCACTTGAACACAGAAGTACTCAGCTAAAGCGCGAATTAAGTCAGCAGCGCCATCCGACGGCACAGGGTAAATCGTTTGATCGCAAAGGAGAGCCAACAAAATCCCACTACAGCCGTCAACGCGACGTGACTCAAACAGGCCGTAAATATAATGCGAAACCCGTGGCTAATGTGACAAATAAACCACGCACTCAAGCATTACAACAAGCTCAACGTAATACCCAAGTTGAAAAAGCGCGTCAGCCACAAGTTAACGCCATGCGCCATCAGCAAAAGCAAGCTAAACAAACACGCAGAAGCGAACCGCAAAACCAGCAAGTTCGCTCAACAACGAGATCGGCGCCTCAACACGCTTCACGCTCGAAGAGTCAGCAACGAGATAATTCATCATCACGCCATGCAAGCCAATCAAGAGACAGTAAACACTCAAGAGAAAGACAGTAAGTCAATAACACACTCGCGAAAAAACAGCATGAGTAGTATCCCCCTCTCATGTTGTTTTTTTTGATTGAAAATCAGTGCGGCAGAGGAGACTCAAGTTAAACCTGAGCGTGAGCGTGAGCGTGAGGTAATACAATGCACACCTTTAGTCCATGAGGTTCTAGCCGATTAAAGGTTAGCTCGCCATGATGCAAGCTGATAATGTGCTGGCAAATAGACAAGCCTAAACCGGCTCCTTGTGAGGCATTTTCATCAACACGATAAAATCGGTTTTTTGCTAAATTGATTTCTTCATCAGACATACCGCGACCTTGATCCATCACACAAATCATCGTCTGTTTATCATCTTCAGAAACCTTAATGGTAATTAATGATTCTAGAGGGCTGTATTTGCAGGCGTTTTCGATAATGTTTTTCAGTACCAATTCGAGGTAAAATTGATCGGCATTAATGGTCATCTCAGGGGGAATAACGATATGCCATTCGTAATCAGCAATCACGTGTAATAGCTGATTAATCACGTTCTCCATAATATTTTGCAGCTTACAATCGGTTATATTTAACGCCTCAATGGCATCAACACGTGACAACAGCAACAGTTGCTCCACGGTATGGCTTATATGATTAACGCCTTCGCTCATGGCCTGAATATAAGGCAAAGCCTCTTGTTGCAGTGCATCATCTGCCCCCGTTAACACATCACGTAATCCATCACTGTGCAATTTAATAATCGCCAAAGGGGTTTTTAATTCGTGGGCAGCATCTGCGCTAAAACGGCGTTCACGGATCATGGTGTCAGCAATGCGTAATAAGTAGCTGTTTAATGCATATTGCGTTGAAATTAATTCCTTCGGTAATTTGATATCAATGGGGGTTAGATCTTGTACCGCACGATTATCTAAATGGCGCTCTAATAACTTAACCGGTTTAAATAAATAATAGGTTAGCAGCAACATAAAAAACATTATGATGGGGGTAATGATTAATGGCGATCGCCAAGTGTTACTGATGATTAATGATACTAACTCTTGGCGAACATCATCCCGTTGCGCTGTAACTATCCATACTTGATTAGGTTTAGAGAACAGACTGTAAACATGCCATTTATCGCTTTGAATAATTTTGATGGCATAACCTGGGGTAAAGTCTGTCAGTAGCTGTTTACCTGAACTATCAGAATAAGCCAGCAACGCCCCCGTTGCAGACAGTAATTGAAATGAGAGCTTATGTTCATAGGATAATGTTTCAGGGTTAGTTTGATCTGCAAAGGTTTCGATATTGGAATCATCGACATGAAACAAGATTGGCACTGAGATCAGTTGTGCCAGTTGCTCTTCGGTCAGCTGATCCACATAAAACTGTTCCAGCATTTTGGCTGTTTGAACCATTTGCGCGTCAAATAATTCTTCCACTTCATAGATAGAATCTCGCGTGCTTAATAGACTCGAAAATGTGACGGTTAATATAATACCTACCAACATAAGCAAGCTTGATAATAGTCGCAGCGAAAACATAATATCCTTATAATATTGACATAATCTTATTATTTTTAATGGTTTAGCTTAACGTGTAAATTATACAATTTCCATTAAAATGTAACCAATACCGCGCACGGTTTTAATCAATTCAGTGGCCATTTTTTTACGTAGATGATGAATATGGACTTCAATCGAGTTGCTGCCCACCTCATCCCAGCCATACGTTAATTGTTCGAGTTGACTGCGAGTTAACACTCTCCCAGCTGACTGAGCAAACTCTAACAAGAGTTGATATTCACGCCGAGACAATGAAATTAATTGATCACGAAAATGCACGTCACAGCGGGTAAAATCAATCGCTAACGCCCCATAACTGAATTGGTTATGATCTAAACCATGCTGACGACGAATGATCGCTTTGAGCCTGGCAATTAATTCCCTTACATCAAAGGGCTTACTTAAATAATCATCAGCGCCAATGTCTAAACACATCAAGCGTGTGTCAAAATCCGTGTTGGCGGTCAACACAATAATCGGTAATGAGATACCGTTTCTACGCCACTGTTTTAATAAATCAGCACCATTGCCATCGGGCAAACCAAGATCCAAAATAATCGCACTAAAATCTTCATTCTCTAACGCTACCTGCGCCTGCTTATAGGACGGTAAATGATCGACTTGAATACCCTCTTTGGCAAGGCCCATCATTAAGCCTTGCGCTAAAAGCTTATTATCCTCAACTAACAATACCCGCATTGATTGTCCTTATTATTTACCGAAACACCTTATAATCGACACCTTGTTGCTGTAAAAAGTCTTCAGCATCAGGTCCTTTTAACATCGACATGGTGGCTAACATTCCCGCCATGACACAATTGGGCGCCAGCACTGTGACAGATAATGGCGCCTGTTCAACCGGGTAACCATTGTTAGGATTAATAATATGTCCATAACGCTTACCAGCAACCTCAATATAGCGACGGGTATGGCCACTGGTGGCTAATGCACCTTGGCGAATGGTTAATAATGCTGCAGCGTTATCAAGCTTCTGCGGATTTTCAATGCCCACTTGCCAGCCATCATCCTTGCTAATAGGGCAAGCAATATCACCACCAAAATTGACTAGCACCGACGTTTTTGGCCAACGTTGAGCCAATAATTGCGCGGTGCGATCGACCGCATATTCTTTGCCAATACCGCCAAAGTCGACACTCATACCTGCAGGCATAAAAACCGTCGTGTCAGTCAATTCAATATGAGCAAAACCGACATGTTGCAAGGCATCATCGATATCAGTTTGGCTAGGCACACGATGGCTGCCGTCAAAGCGCCATAATGCCATTAATGGGCAAGCACTAATATCAAACGCCGCCTCACTTAATTGAAAACATTGCTGGGCGAACGTTAGTAAATGAAGCGTTTCGGCATCAATCGGTGTCGTTTCACCTTGAGCATGGTTTAACTGCCACACCACATTACCCTCAATAAAACGACTAAATTTATGTTCGATACGCTTTGCCTCATCATAAGCAAGATTTAGCATTTGCCTAGCAATGTGCTCGTCATTAACCGCCATTAACAATTCACACGGACTTGCCATGGCGTTAAATGAACCTAAAAAGCCCCAAGGACGAGGCTGTAAGCTCATCACTGTTGGGGCTTTTGACACTTTAGTTAGTGGTTTAAGCAAGTTAAATCACTCTGTTTATTGATGATACTCTCATCTTAAAACGAATAACTCACTTGGGCTATGATTGCTTTTACCGCAGGGAATAAATCGTAATTTTGCAACTGACCAGGTATCTCTGTGCCATTATTTTCAGGATTTTGCTGGTAATACTCAAGACGATAACTTAATTCATGGCCACCCGATAAACGCTGACCAAACTTAAGCCCAATAGTATAAGCCGTCATATCACCAATACGATAATCAGCACTGGCATACTCAGGTATGGCATCGCCGCTCATCAAAAAGGGTTGATAAAACTCAGCCGCTTGCTGCTGGTAATAACGCAAATGCAATTGTCCGTACATGCTTGGACTAAAATAGTATCGATAATGAGTTTCTAAAGTCTGTGACTGAATATCCCAATCATCAGTACTATAACGATATGAAAAATCGACTACACCAGAATCCAAGGCACCTTTAGTGAGTAAAAACACACTGTGCTTAAGACGTGAGTCAGGACGATTCTCGTAGCGGTAAGCTTGGGTTTTACCGTTGATATCGACTTCACTGAGAATTTTATACGGGTCAGTCATGTAACCTGACACACTGGATAAACCGTAGTTAGCCTGCATCAACCAATTACGATTAATAATCTGTGTCACGCCAAACATGATATCGCTAGTTTGTTTGGTATCATCGCCCGCTAAACGAGTTTGATCAAAGGCAGCTTGATAATCGGCATCGTTGCCATAATCACCACGAAACACCATTTCTGACATTGCCACTGGGCGTCCACCGACAGGATCAACCACATCATTAGTAAATGCACCCGATAACGACACCGTGGTGTTATTTTTATTAAAGCTACGCTCAAGGCCACCGTTAATGCCCATCGATAGGTAATCGAACTCTTTGGAGCCATAAACGCCTATATTACCGGTCCAATCTTGATTAATCACTTCTTGCCAATTCGCACTCAGCTGAACACGAGTATCATGAAAAGTATCATCAAGCGGTGTATCACCTGTCGCAACGGTATATTGGCCGTCACCAGATGGACGAGTAAAGGTTTGGCTTTCGCTTTGTGCAACCGCACCTGAGGCGGATGCGCCGGTCAAACTGTCGACCACAATTTTCATGTCCAATAGCGAACTGTCACCAAACGCTTTTTGCACATTACCAATCGCTTCAGCAGCTTGAACTCTATCTTGCTCACCATAATACATAATGGCGGCGTCAACTTTCCAATCATCATTCACAGCACCAGACTCTGCCGAATCTGCAGCGCTGACCTGTTGGCTCAATAAACTACAACTTGCTAACGCCAATGCACTGGCAATACTTTGCTTAGATGTTAGTTGCATCCACAACCTCCGCCCGCTAATGAACGACCACCACTGGTGCCTTCTTTACTAAAATAAATATGATCATCTAACGCGAGATCGAGCTTTTCGCTGTTTAAGGCCATGTCTGCACGGGCTAATTGATCTTTCTCCCAAGGTTGTACACCTAGGCTCGAACACCCTACCAGGCTGCTCACGACAGCGATAACAGCAACTGTCTTGGCTAATTGTTGACACCACGGTTTTGTCATATGATTACTCCTGTAACAACATTTGGATTTCTTGTTCATATGCGGGAATATTCTGTTGATAAAATCCCACGTGGCTTTGCACTAATTCACCTTTGCGATTAAACAAAAAGCTACTTGGCATACCTTGTAATTCAAAGGCGTGCGCAACATCACCCTCTGGATCAAAACGAAGATTAAATTGTGCCGGCAGCTTACTCAAAAACTCATGAGCTAATGCGCTATCAACATCAAGATTAATCGCTACCACCTCTAAACCTTGCTGTTGATATTTAGCCTGCATTGCATTCATCCAAGGAAATGATTTACGGCATGGGCCACACCATGATGCCCAAAAATCGACATAAACCACTTTGCCAGCAAACTCTTGCAAACTAACGCTTGCGCCTTGTTGATTCAATACATTGTGTTCTAATGAGGGAGCCGCTTGAGTTTGGGTGTTAACACCTAACCCTACGGCTAAACTTAACGCTATAAACTTGATTTTACGAAAATGAGAAAATAACCCAATTGACATCATATTTTTACCTAATGAACAGATTGCCCACAACATAGGCCACCAATCTTAAGATTTACTTAAGCAATGGCAACATATCTTAAGGGCAGCTTTTGTGGCTTCTTTCTATTAGGTTATGCTTATTGACGTAGAACAACTGCAGGTCATAAGCTCCGCCTTGATAACATCACCACAAACTGCTGCAACATGGATCGTTAACGATCAACAGGCACTAACACTAGCCACCAATCATTTTAGACACTAGGCCTTTATCGTTTCCCGACTCAGCCACTAAAATCCCCGCTAAATGTAAACCAATAAAAGGGACGAAATACCAAAGTGCTAGCTTGTGAATTGTTTCAACCTGATCTTCTATCGCTTCAGGGCCAAACTTGAGCAACAGACCGAGTATCACAGATAGCGCAACACCTGCATAAAATACCCAATAAACCCATGCTTGAAACTTTTGTTTTGTGGTCGCTTGGCGCGAGAAAGGTGATGGATAGTGCAGACCAAATTTAGCCATATAAACAAAACGAGCCAGCAAAAATACGCCCACTGCATAACCAAAGTAAATATGCCATTGGAACATCACTCCGCGAATACTTTTAGCAATGATCACCGATTGTTTATCCGTAATAATAAGATCTATTTTGGCTAGGCCTTGATGAATAATGGCGGCCATGTGGTTTTTCTCCATCCAGCCAAGCCTCAATAATATGGTTAACAACATGACCATCATAGTCAAGGCCAGTCCCCAATGGAGTAAACGGTGTAGCAGTGGATAAGTAGTCTGTGTTTGCATGGAAAACCTCGATAGGATTATGATGATGGCGCCATTATAACGTCCAAATCTTAACAATCACTTATGAATGGCATTAATCGAAAGATAAACTAAAACATGTCATTATTGCGATAAAAGAACATTGAAGGGAGTCACACATGACGCATATTTTTAACCAAAGCCGACAAGCGGCATTATTCCTTGCAGGTCTTGGAACCTCATTAGGTGGACTTTATACTTTGTTTCCTCAATGGGCCGTCGAAAATCTTAACCAACTAACCTATGTGGTCGACAATACGATATTTATTCAGCATTGGGGATTTATGGTATTAATGCTCGGATGCAGTTTTTTTATTGCCATGGTCCGGTCAACTTGGATAAAACCACTGTTTTGCATTGCGCTAATTGAAAAGCTGTTTTTTATTAGCCTAGTATTGAGCAATGCCAATCAATCTTTTGTCGATGGCTTTTGGCTATCAATGGTAATGGACAGTATTATATGTGCTTACATAGCCGCTTATTTATGGTTTTGCCGAGCCACGGCTGATTTAACGTCTTAAGCTAAGCAAACTTAATTTAGCCGATACTATCTGGCGGTGCCGCGACATCGCATTTTTTGCAACTGAGAACCATACCCAATTTCTGTTGCCGACCGGCAACAGTTGTTACCCACAGGCGAACGGTCCACGGTGGATTATGGCGTACATGTTGAAAATGGCCGCAGCCTAATTCTGCCACCCAATGATGCTCTTCATCCAAATGATAACCGATAATTTTTTGCTGCATATTGGTTAGCCCAATGGTTAATGTATTACATTGCGACACAATGGATTATATTTCTGCTGGCTCAATAAATAGCCAATATCATGTCGATAACACCCACAAAAAAGCCTGAACGAGTCAGGCTTTTTGAGCAATAAATAACTTAACTACATGCTAGATTACTTAACCTTAGCGCGGGTTATTTAGTACGATCGCGAATATGGCTCATTGCACGCTTACGACGACGCTCTTGACCTACGGTTAATTTCACCGTTTTACCTTCAAACGGGTTAGCACCCTCATGGAAACGTAACTGAATGGGTGTACCGACAACTTTTAATGACCGACGGAAGTAATTCATCATATAACGCTTATACGAATCAGGTAGCTTCTTAACTTGGTTACCGTGGATAACAACAATCGGTGGATTATAACCGCCAGCGTGAGCATATTTCAGTTTCACACGACGACCATTAACCAATGGTGGCTGATGATCATCTTGTGACATTTGCATAACACGGGTCAACATTGAAGTACTCACACGACGTGTCGCACTGTCGTATGCTTCTTCAATTGACTCATATAAATGGCCAACACCGGTGCCATGTAACGCCGAAATAAAGTGGATACGCGCAAAATCGATAAAGCCTAAACGGCGATCAAGTTCACTTTTAACACGGTCTTTGATTTTTTGATCAATACCATCCCACTTGTTTATGGCAATAACCAATGCACGACCTGCGTTTAAGGTAAAGCCTAATAAACCAAGATCTTGCTCTGCAATCCCTTCACGTGCATCGATCACTAACAATACTACGTTAGCATCTTCAACCGCTTTTAAGGTTTTAATCACCGAGAATTTCTCGATAACTTCATTGACTTTACTGCGGCGACGAACACCTGCAGTATCAATTAACACGTACTCTCTACCTTCGCGTGACATTGGAATATAAATACTGTCACGGGTGGTACCGGGTTCGTCATAAACTACGACACGCTCTTCACCTAAAATACGGTTGATCAACGTTGATTTACCTACGTTAGGCTTACCAATAATGGCGAGCTTAATCGGTAAGTTTTGTAGGCGTTCTTGTTCCGCTTCAGCTTCTTCTTCAGTATATTCACGCTCAACTTGTTCGCCTTCTTCGTCTAATTCACGAACAATACCCATAGCTTCAGCATAAGGCGTTAACGCATAGTCGATCATGTTGGTGACACCACGGCCTTGTGCCGCAGCCATTTGATATACTTCGCCTAAACCAAGAGACCAAAACTCACCACAAGCTGAATCAGCATCAATACCATCAACTTTGTTGGCAACAACAAAGGTCACCTTGTCGCGGCTACGTAAATGCTGAGCAATCGCTAAATCAGCAGCGGTAAGACCAGAACGGGCATCGGTCATAAATAATACAACATCGGCTTCTTCGATCGCAGCCAATGACTGTTCAGCCATTTTAGTTTCGATCCCCTCTTCAGTGCCATCAATACCGCCAGTATCAACAACGATAAACTCGTAGCCAGCTAAAAATGCACGGCCGTATTTACGGTCACGAGTTAAGCCAGGGAAATCAGCGACTAACGCATCACGAGTACGAGTAAGACGGTTAAATAATGTCGATTTGCCGACATTCGGTCGCCCAACAAGGGCCACAACAGGGATCATGATTTTGCCTCTAAAAAACTTTTCAATAAAAAGCCCCCGGAACGCTTCCAGGGGCTCTAGTAAGGATATTATACCTTAATTAACGCAACAATAGTGCTAGGACTTATTCCGCATCTGTTTCGGTATCTTCCTCAAGATTCTTTTGCTCTTGTTTGTTCAAACTCACAATGGCGACTTTTCCGCTGCGACCTTGAACATAAATTTTGTCATCCTCCACTAAAGGTTGGCCATATAAGCCATCGCTATCAACTTCAATGCGGCCAACAACCTCACCGCTAATACGGTCAATAAAATGCAAGTAACCTTCAAAGTCACCGACAACAATATAGTTATCTATTACTGCTGGAGCCGTTAACTGACGATTTTTAAGCTCAGAATTACTCCATAGCTCTAAACCATTACGGCGATCGACTGAGTAAATACGGCTATGGTCGTCCACTAAAAACAGGCTGATACCTGCTGCGGCCAAATCATTAAAGCTTGAGTATTTACGCGACCAAACTACGCGACCATTGCGAAGCTCCATAGAGACTAAATTACCATTGTAACTAGCAACATATAGATTCTCACCCAATATTAATGGCGTCATATCAATATCGGCCATACGGGTAAACTCATTGGCACCGGTCGGACTAAAAACGGTTTGTTCCCACGCTGCTTGACCATTACTTTTAACAACAACAGCTATTTTGCCATCTGCAGAACCTAAAAAGAAACCGCCCGCTTCATAAACCGCAGAACCCGTACCCCGTAAAGTGAGGTTTGGCAGTTGCATCTCATAGCTCCATAACTTTTCGCCGTTATCGACATTAAATGCTTCAAATGTGCCTTTACTGGTATTCACTGCGACAACATCTTCTGCCACTGTGGGTGCCGATAATAATTCGCCATTAGCTTGCGTAGACCACACAACGTCACCCGTTGCCTCATCAAGCGCGACTAATAAGCCCGTTTCGCCACCAATAAACACTTTACTGCGTGCCGCAGTAACACCTGCAGCTAAACGAATGCCTTTAGTTTTGGTTACAAGCTGCTGTTCAAAGACGTCATTAAAGTCTTGCTTCCAAAGCTCATCACCACTTGTTTCGTCAAAAGCGACAACTATACCGTTGCGATCAGCAACAAACACTTTGCCATAACGGACGCTGGGACGAAGTTGCGAATAATAATCGCCGACGCCATCACCAACACTGGTATCCCAAATAATCTCAGGAAACACCGTTGCTTGTATATCAACTAATTCACTAACAGGCTCTTCTTCAACATCACTTGAAGAACAAGCAGACATAAGAGCAACACTTAGCCCAACGGCAAGTAGATTTTTGCACCACGACTTCATCGGCTAAGTTCCTTATGCCTTGTTTAGATTGTCTAACTTCATGGTCAGCGCTGGACTGGTTAACGCACCACCATTATCCACTGCTGCTTGATAAGCTAATTTGGCTTTATCCAAGTCACCTTGACGCACTAAAAAGTCACCTTTTAATTCTTCACGTTGAGAAGCAAATGCTTTATCAGTCACTTGATCTAACGTGGCTAACGCCATGCCTACATTATTTTGCTCAGCTTGAATACGCGCTAAACGGATCATCGCGACCATGCCCAAACCAGCACCAGGTTGCGCCGCAATCACTTTGGTAAATGAAACTTCTGCTTTAGCCAAATCACCCGCTTCAACTGCCGATTTTGCTATTATCAATTCTAGTAGCGCTTGATAACCTTGCTGATCATGTTCTGATGCAAAGCTTTCTGCCTGAACCAATAATGCAGCAGGATTATTAACCTGTGTCACGATAGACTGAAATGACTCTGAAGCTTCTTCAGCCGCCGTCACTTGCATGTCTGAATAAGTATTCCATCCATATAAGCCACCAAGGCCTACCACGGCACCCACGACAATCGAGGTACCATAATCTTTCCAGAACTGCTTGATAGCATCTACTTGTTGTTCTTCTGTGCTATAAATTTCCACTGGCACTTCCCCTTTTAAATCAGTTCTGCAATTTTAGTTACGAGTTCACTACGCGTAACCAATTGTTGTTCGTTGTTAGTTCGTAATGGCTTAATAGCGACTTGATTACTGGCCAATTCATTTTCACCAATAATTAACGCAAACTGAGCACCGCTTTTATCGGCACGCTTCATTTGCTTTTTAACGTTACCGCCACCGCAATGACTCATGACTTTAAGCCTTGGTAAATGTTGACGCAACTCTTGAGCCACTTTAATGGCTTCGACTACGCAGTTATCGCCCATTGCTGTGACATAAACATCCACTTCAGCGGCAATGTCACTGGTTAACTCGAGCGTTTCAAGCAATAGTACAATCCGCTCAAGACCCATAGCAAAACCAACAGCGGGGGTATCTTTACCACCAAGTTGGCCGACTAAACCGTCGTAACGTCCACCTGCCAATACCGTACCTTGCGAGCCCAAACTAGTGGTAACCCATTCAAATACAGTACGGTTATAGTAATCTAAACCACGGACTAAACGCGGATTGATGGTGTATTGGATACCAACAGCGTCTAAGAGTTCACACAAAGTTGAAAAATGTGTCTTTGATTCTTCACCAAGGTATTCCATCAATACTGGTGCATCGCTTAAAATAGCCTGCACTTGTTGCGATTTACTGTCTAGCACACGTAATGGATTTGAATACATCCGACGTTGGCTATCTTCATCTAATTTGTCTTTGTGTTGCTCTAAAAAAGCAATTAACGCATCGCGGTAAGCAGCACGCTCAGCGGGATCGCCTAGGGTATTAAGCTCCAGCGCAACATGTTCTTTAATGCCTAACTGGTCCCATAAACGGGCAGATAACATTAATACTTCAGCATCAACATCGGCGCTGCCGATCCCGAAAACTTCAACACCAAACTGATGAAATTGACGATAACGACCTTTTTGTGGACGCTCATGACGAAACATCGGTCCCATATACCATAAACGTTGTTCTTGGTTATACAGAAGGCCGTGCTCATTACCCGCGCGAACGGTTGAGGCGGTGCCTTCAGGGCGTAAGGTTAAGCTGTCATTGTTACGATCGCCAAAAGTGTACATTTCTTTTTCAACAATATCGGTCACTTCACCAATAGAGCGTTTAAAAAGATCAGTACTTTCAACAATAGGAGTGCGAATTTCGCTATAACCAAATGCACTAACTGATGAGCGCAATACAGCTTCGACTTTTTGCCATAAAGGACTTTGCGTTGGCAGAATATCATTCATACCGCGAATAGCTTGGATTTGCTTTGCCACTGTTAACTTGCCCAATTCTTGAATTAGCTTGCACTAATAAAATGTAAATATACCCTCAACATAGACAACACTTAGGTTGTCATGCACAGGATTAATGATTATTCAGTTTTGTCGGTGATCGCGATGCGATTTGCCATCATGCTTGCTTTAGCACGGATTTTGGCTTCTAAGCCATCGATAATATTTTTATTGTCAAAGCGCTCTTTTTGACGCACTCCGCCATCATAATAACCGCTCTTTGCATGGCCGCCAGTTAAGCCAATATCTGACACCAGAGCTTCGCCTGGACCATTAACCACGCAACCAATAATAGACACGTCCATTGCAGTGGTAATGTCTTCAAGACGACGCTCAAGTTCATTGACGGTACTAATCACATCAAATTCTTGGCGCGAACAAGAAGGACAAGCAATAAAGTTAATCCCACGGCTACGAATGCGTAAAGACTTTAAAATATCAAAGCCCACTTTAATTTCTTCAACTGGATCGGCCGCTAACGAAATACGTATGGTATCACCGATGCCTTCTGCCAATAACAGACCCAAACCGACCGCTGATTTGACTGAGCCTGCGCGCAGGCCGCCCGCTTCGGTAATGCCTAAATGCAAGGGTTGACGAATTTGTTTCGCCAGTAAGCGGTATGATGCAACAGCAAGGAAAACATCTGAGGCTTTAACGCTGACTTTAAATTGATCAAAATTCAAACGGTCTAAAATATCTACATGACGCATTGCTGATTCTAATAAGGCTTCAGCCGTTGGCTCGCGATATTTGTCCATTAAATCTTTTTCAAGCGATCCACCATTCACTCCAATACGGATTGGAATGTTGTTATCGCGCGCGCACTCAACAACACTGCGAATACGTTGTTCATTACCAATATTACCCGGGTTAATACGCAAGCAATCTGCACCGTATTCTGCCACTTTAAGGGCAATACGATAGTCAAAATGAATGTCGGCCACTAAGGGAACATTCACTGACTGTTTAATCATTTTAAAGGCTTCAGCTGCGTCCATCGTCGGTACAGAAATACGCACAATATCAGCACCGACTTTTTCTAACGCCCGGATTTGCGCAACGGTTGCTTCAACATCGTTGGTATTAGTGTTCGTCATCGATTGCACAGCAATCGGCGCACCATCACCAATAGGCACATTGCCCACATATATACGTGTAGATGGTCTGCGAATAATTGGGGATTCGTTATACATGCGAATATGCTCTATTGCTATGCTAAAGCATTATGACGCTTTAGGCAGGGTTAATCTTGCTACTCGGCCGTCGGAAAACGCAGCTAAACTGACGTTATTACCATCGAGACTGATACTGGCTACTTGAGGCGCACCCAGGATCACTTTAAAAGGTTTTGTACCACGGACTTCTATTCTTTGTGCCGCATTTTTCACACCATCAACCATCACTTTGCCATTGGCATCAGTTACGTTAACCCAACAGTCACCCGAAAGTTCAATCGTTAACACACTCTCAGAACTTGATACGCTCGTCTCTGTTATGGTTGACGATGGCGTACTCGGTTGAGTTAATGCCTGAGTTGAGCTCGCCGCGTTTTGCGCTGTTTGGATAAGATTATCTTCAGCTTCGATCGCAGCCCTGCTAGCTGCATCAGTTGAACTATCGATGCCTTCAGTCACATAATCTGACTCACTGGTGGTGTTTTCACCTTGCGATTGCCCAGATTCACTGCGAATGATTTGCTGCGGATCAAGCATGCTACCTTCCGCGGCAATTTCTTCAACGGTTGGCTGTGATAAATCAACATTTGTCAGTAATGATGATTTTTGAACCCACCATAACACCAGCATCGCTATCAATATGGCAACAATAAGGTAAGTCACTAAATTAAGACGACTATTGCGAGCTTGATGGATCGTCTTACGTGAAAAACTTTGCATTACTGGTGCCACTATTTCAGGCACTTGACGGCTTAAACATTGTTGTATTGCAGCAATGTCGGCGCTAACAAAACGAGCATAATTCTTAATATAGCCTCTAACATAAGTGGTAGACGCTATATTAATAAAAATATCATTTTCAAGATCTTCGATGATCTTGGGACGTAAATGCAATTGGGTTGCGACGGTCTCAATCGAGATCCCCTTTGCTTCGCGAGCCGCTTTTAAAATGGTGCCGGCTGTCACTACGTCTTTTAACAAATCCGCCTTTTCTGCGTCTTGTTCTACTTCGAATTCATTAGTCATTAATTCAAGTTAGCTCTATAATTTTTGGCTTGTGGAGATGCAGGAAACTTCGCAATTAATAAAATGCCAAATCGTTTTACGGCCTCTACATCGTTCGCCGCCCGCTCAATCTTAATCCCTAAGGCTAAACTTTCTGCTGATTCACTAGCAACTCGATGGTATCTTGCGAGTTGTTCGCGCGCATTGCCGTAGTCAGCATCTTCCATGGCTAACTCGGTTAGTTCTAATAACGTTACTTGCCGTCTTTTATCATACTTTAACGCCATATTAAAATACTGTCGCGCTTTTTCTTTATCACCTGCTTTGCGACTGCACACCCCTAAGTTTTCATAACTCGATGCTGTACGGGTATATTTAGGTGTTTCAATCGCAGCAAGAAACATTTTCTCAGATTCGACAAATTTATTTTGTTGACACAAAAACACCCCAAAGTTATTCCGCGCATCACCGGTGACATCACTAAAGCTAATGGCCTTTTCGTATGATGCTTCGGTTCGCTCTAAATCACCTACGGTTTGGTAATAATAAGCCATTGCCATATGAACTTCACTGGTATTGGGTGCATATTCAACTGCTTTATTTAAATTATACTTGGCTTGTTCGCTATTACCACGATTTAGATAAGTAAGTCCGAGATGCATACGCTCTCTAGCGGCCCCCTGCTTATCAAACTGACGTTCAGCTACAGGGATATCAGTACCACTGTAAGTACGCTCAGTCACACAAGCAGTGACAGACAAAGCCAATAAGGTAATCAGACCAACCTTTTGCATTCCGTGCATCATCTATAAGCCTATTATCTATGTAAACAACGAGTTATTCCATTGTGACTGAAATCTGATTCTGTTGCATTTGTTTTTTTGCTAAACGCTTTGTTCTATCACGAATATCACCCGCTAACTGGCCACAAGCAGCATCAATATCATCCCCACGGGTTTTACGCACAATAACGGTGAGGCCATGTTCTATCAATACTTTAGAAAAACGGTCTATGCGTGAGTTAGATGAACGACCGTAAGGAGAACCAGGATACGGGTTAAACGGAATTAAGTTAATCTTACATGGAGTATCTTTCATTAACGTTGCAAGTTCATGCGCTTGGTCTGTGCTGTCATTAATATGATCAAGCATCACATATTCAACCGTTACGCGGCCGCGATTCGCATTAGACTTTGCTAAATAACGACGAATACCCGCTAAAAATTCTTGTAATGGATATTTTTTGTTAACCGGAACCAACACATCGCGCAGTTCATCATTAGGCGCGTGGATACTAACCGCTAATGCCACATCAATAACGTCACCGAGTTTATCAAGCGCAGGTACCACACCAGAGGTTGATAAGGTCACGCGACGTTTAGATAAACTAAAGCCAAAATCATCAAGCATAATATCCATCGCAGGGATCACATTGGCAAGGTTAAGCAAAGGCTCACCCATACCCATCATCACTACGTTAGAAATGGGTCTATCACCGGTGTCTTTATGGAAACCTAAAAATTGCGATACTCTCCAGACTTGACCGACGATCTCCGATACCGTTAAGTTACGGTTAAAACCTTGCTGACCAGTAGAGCAGAAAGTACATTCTAAAGCGCAACCCACTTGCGACGACACGCATAACGTCGCGCGGTCCTCTTCTGGAATATATACCGTTTCGACTTCTTGACCCTGACCAACATTGATCGCAAATTTAATGGTGCCATCAGCAGACTCTTGAAAATTAGCAATTTCAGGCGCAATAATTTCGTATTTCGCAGCCAATTTTCCACGTAAAACTTTGTTTATGTTGTTCATTTCTTCAAAATCAGTGACCCCAAAGTGATAAATCCACTTCATTAACTGATCGGCACGAAACGGTTTTTCGCCCATTTCACTGAACAACGCACGTAGTCCTTTACGATCAAAATCTAATAAATTGATTTTTTTTACACTCATCTGCCTAACCTCAAAACACCAAAACCTGTAACAGGGCGGCGAATTATACAGTTAGCATCACGTTTTAGCCAGTATCTCGAGCATCGAGTTTACTCAATTTCTCTAGTATCGTGTTTTAGTCACTGTCGCGAGTGCATCAAGTTTATTCTGTAGCTCTAATATTGTGTTTTAGCCACCGTCGCGAGTACATCGAGTTTTAGTCACTGTCGCGAATGCATCGAGTTTATTCTGTATCTCTAGTATCGTGTTTTAGCCACCGTCGCGAGTACATCGAGTTTTAGTCACTGTCGCGAGTGCATCGAGTTGACTCGGTATCGCTAGTATCGTGGTTTAGCCACTGTCCGAGTACATCGAGTTGACTCAGTATCGCTTGTATCGCGTTTTAATCACTGTAGCGAGTGCATCGGATGTTATGATAGAATTGATACAGTTTGTTTAGTCTACCTCGAGGAAGTTTCTACTTACATTTATGTTAACTCTTTTTTTGATTGTCTTTTTTGCTATTTTCATTTCATTTCTATGCAGTATTTTTGAAGCAGTCCTCTTATCTGTTACTCCAAGTTATATCGAAACCCTCAAAGAAACTCACCCCTTTATTGCTGCACGCCTCGATAAGCAAAAGCAAAACATTGATTCTCCATTAGTCTCTATCTTAACGATAAATACCATCTCACATACCATGGGGGCTTCTGTTGCTGGTGCAAAGGCGGCCATCATATTTGGTAGTGAAATGCTTGGCGTATTCTCTGCTGTTCTGACTTTTTTAATTTTATTCTTCTCAGAAATTATTCCTAAAACCTTAGGGGCTAATTACTGGCGCAAATTGGCTCCATCGGTATCACTATGTTTATATTGGATGGAAAAGATGACGATGCCTTTAATTTGGATGACTCAAAAAGTCACCAACCTCTTCGGCAAAGGCGAAAAAGGTCAATACATTCGTCAAGAACTCAGCGCAATGACCCAAATGGGCAAAGACAGTGGCGAATTAAGTGAGCAAGAATCACAGATGTTAACGCAAATGTTGTCGATGAAAGACATGCACGTCAGTGACATCATGACCCCCCGCACAGTGATTTTTAAATTACCAACTCACATCACTAATGAGCAATTTATCGACCAGTATTTGTCCAGTACTTTTACCCGGATCCCGATTTATCAAGGTGATCGTGACAATGTGATTGGTTATGTCAATCGTAATGATATTATACTTCAGTCTCGCCAAGCCCCAGATACTGAAATTGGAGAGCATTTAAAAAGTTTACTCGTCGTCCCTTCTTCCGTAAGAGTATTGTCGCTGTTTCAATTAATGATCAATCGCAGTTCAAAAATCGCATTGGTGGTTGATGAATACGGTTCAAGCGAAGGCATTGTGACGATTGAAGATATCATCGAAACCTTAATTGGTTTAGAAATCGTTGACTCAA
Organism: Shewanella sp. Actino-trap-3; assembly: GCF_002836275.1. NCBI lineage: Bacteria > Pseudomonadati > Pseudomonadota > Gammaproteobacteria > Alteromonadales > Shewanellaceae > Shewanella > Shewanella sp. Actino-trap-3. The sequence goes on from NZ_PJCE01000001.1 coordinate 1,912,929, forward strand.
AGGATTTAACGCCCAATATGCAAGCATTGGCGCGCAAACTATGGCAACGACGGATAAAAAGTAAAGGTTTAGTCATATACGATGAAAATAATATGGGTTAATTAAGCCTCCGTTATTGGCTATAAAATCAGGCTAACCAATTATTAACATTCAATTTATAGCCTTTTTATACCAACTGAATGATGTATATTCCAATTTATCTTAATCATTAACAATGTTAACAGCAATTCGATTAACTAATTGTTAAAAAAGGTGTTTTACCACTGTTAACACACTAAACTTGTTGTGATCACGGGGCTATGATCACGGGGCTAATAGTCAATCCTGCGTTAGCCTCAATCCATACCATAGTACAGTGTAAATATGTCGCATTATTGTCAATAACCTCATCTCTGGACAAACCTTAAAATAATAAACGGTTCTCAAATCGCTCTTTGTCCCGCGAACGAAGTGGCATTGACTTGCAACAAAAGCGCTATTATTGCCTTTACTCGCAAAACAAAAGGCAAGGTTAACAAACCAGACAACACGCTAATTTATATCACTTTATCTTACTTATACCAGAATTGAAGTTAAGTACGATCAATAAAAGACTCTTAGGTATTCTGTTTCTGCGTTACATGGCAACTCTTGCACCAACAAGCTTAAATTGAAAGACCAAAGGAAACGCTGAGTGATTACATATTTAATGAAATGGGTATAATATACCGACATTAAATTGAGGGAAAAAATGCCAAATATTTATCGTTTATCTATTGCTCACATTAATGACACTCATTCTAACTTCGAACCTAGTCCAGTCCATTTTAGCCTGACAGCCCAACAGCACACTTATAAACTAGAAGCCCATTCTGGTGGCTATGCACGTTTAGGTTATCAAATAGAACAGGCAAGACAGCAAGCCGCGGCCCAGCAAACTCCATTTCTATTTTTACATGGCGGCGATAGCTTTCAAGGCACCTTATATTTTAGAGAGTTTAAAGGTGCAGCCAATGCCCATTTACTAAACCTGCTAAAGCCCGATGCTATGGTAATAGGTAATCATGAAATCGATGCGGGTAACAGCCCTGTTCAAGCGTTTTTAAATCGTATCGATTTTCCGGTATTAGCCGGTAATATGGATTTAAGTCAGGAAGACCGCCAGAAAACGGGCCGACTTTATGGCCATCCAATGCTATACGACTTTGATGACTCAACTGAAACGGCCAAAGTATTAATTAAGCCGTTTTATGATACCAAGCTAGCGATAATTGGCATCACTCTTGATCAAATGCGCTTAATTGCCAGACCGGATCCTGATACCCACTTTGTCAATGCCATCGAGACCACAGAGCGAACAATACAACGCTTGCACCAACAAGGTATTCATCACATTATCGTCCTAAGCCATTTAGGCTTAGATCAAGATAGGGAACTGGCCGCAAAAGTTGATGGCATAAGCCTGATTGTAGGTGGTCACTCGCATACGCTCCAAGGCGAGCTGAGTGATATTGGCCTGAGTAATATCCCTTATGGCGAAACAATTAATTCAACGCCGATTTTACATGCCGGTAAATATGCTGAAACGGTTGGTTTAGCTGAAATATGTTTTGACCAACAAGGTAAGGTTGTCGAACTGTTGGGTAACAATTACTTTATGCTCGATAACAACATTACCGTAACCACAAAACAAGGCACTGTTGCTGACAGTCATACTTCAGCGGCATTAATTGAACAACTTTTTAGTCACCCTTGTATTAAAGATGCCCAACATGATGAAGAGATCCACTCGGTCATTCACACCCAATATAGACCATCATTAGACGCAATAGAAAATCAAATTCTGACCCATATCCCGCGCGATTTTGTCCATACTCGCCTGCCCAGTAAACATTTTCCTCACGGTAGTGAAATTGCGCCTTGGGTCAGTAGAAGCATGTATAAAGCCGCAAAAAATATTGAACCGAATATTGATTTTGCCCTCCATAATGCTGGCGGTGTTAGACAGTCATTGAATAAAGGCCAATTGTCATTAGCGGATGTAGTAGGACGAATTTTACCTTTTGAGTTACCCCTGACCTTGTACCAAATCCAAGGAAAATATGTAATTGAAGCGCTTGAGTCTTCAATTAACTCGGCAACCAATAATGGTATTATGGGTACTGGCGCAGGTAGTTTTCCTTATCCTTACGGATTGCGTTACTTCTATGACGGCAAACAAATTAAAGGGCAACGGATCACCCAAGTCGAAATTTACAAACAAGATCAATGGCAAACTCTTGATCCTAAAAAGCTGTATCTGGGGGTATCAAGTTCTTATACCGCTGCGGGTAAAGAAGGATATGAGGCATTGTTGCTGGCACATTGGCAACAATCGATAACGGATCAAACATTACCAGAAGCGTTTATCGATTTTGTCAGTCAATATGGACACCTCATTAACGGACTACTATTGGCCAATGTACATTATATTAGCCACCGCGATTAAACCAGCATGCCTAACAGCTGGGAGACCGCAATAATTCGTAGTAGATCACAGACCTCAGTGAGCAGAGATGGTTAAATAGCATAAAATTGAGCGAATCTCGTTATCCATTATCATCTGTAGATAAAAATAGGAATACATACATGAAAGCTAAATTAATCGCATTTGCAGCAGCGGCCACCTTGGCTATAGGTGTATCTTCAGCATGGGCACAAGGCGCTTTACATCAAGCTGAAGTTCTCGACACCATGAATGGCGGTGGTTATACCTATGTTCAGTTAAAAGAAGCTGACAAAACATACTGGGCAGCAGGTCCGCAAACTGAAGTAAGCAAAGGTGACAAGGTCGAAGTGTCAGAGCAAATGTGGATGAGTGACTTTAAAAGCTCAAGCCTCAACAGAACATTTGATAAAATCATGTTTGTTGGTGATATTAATAAAAAATAGTACGTTTTATTGCTAAAACCTTACATAATTGACCAATCTTATCGATTGGTCTTTTTTATGCAAAATTCATTACCTCATCCTTATCAAATCGTGGATTTTTCTGCGTCAAATGCAACTCAAATCAGTCAATTATACCATTGTGCCGTACAAGGTATTATTCATCCAAGATACCCAAAATTAAAACTCAATGCATGGTCCTCAGCACCCCGTTCCGCTAAATTTTGGCAACTAAGATACAAACGAAATAAAGCATGGTTAGCGCTTGATAACCAGCACGTTATTGGCTTTATCAGTGTGGAAACACACTTTAAATATCAAGGTTACATAGATTGCTTATATGTACACCCCAACCACCAACACCAAGGCATCGCCAGCGCCTTATGCAGTCACTTGCAGCATTGGGCAATACAGCAACAATATTCCAACCTCAGTGTTGATGCGTCATGCTTATCTAAGCCCTTGTTTGAAACCATGGGCTTTATCTTGCAACACACAAGCTATCAGCAAAAACGCGGTCAAACCTTTAGCGGCTTTTACATGAAAAAAACTATTCTAAAAGCCTAGGTGCTAGGACGCTTCGCGGCTAGATCCTATAACAGCGTAGAGCTAGGGCGATAACGGCACGCCATTGAGTACCTCAAAAAGGGTGCTAACGAGCGAACGCCTTAATAGCAGCGTAGCGATCTAGCAGGACGCAGTCCGCCCTAGCCTCTAGGCTGTTATCGATCTTCTCGCTCGTTATCGCTCGTTATCGCTCTTCACCGCTTTATTAGCAGCGTAGCGATCTAGCAGGACGCAGTCCGCCCTAGCCTCTAGGCTGTTACGCTTGTCATCGCTTGTCATCGCTTGTCATCGCTTGTCATCGCTTGTCATCGCTTGTTACCCGCTTTAACGCTTTAACAGCGGTTGTAGCATTTCTTCCAATCCATTGAGTTTCACTTCATACATTAATGCGAGTTGCTCACCGAGCTTGCCCTCTGGAAAACCTTTAGAATGAAACCAGACCAAATACGGTTCAGGTAAATGCAATAATTTACGTCCAGCATATTTACCAAATGGCATGGTTTGATTAATCGCTTCTAACAATTGCTGCTCATTCATCACTATGGCTCCAGGCCTTTGATTATCAATAAGGTTATTGTATTACCCATCACATTAACTATTTTATCAGCTCAGAGTCATTTTCAAAACTGCTTTAGGCTTCGCCAAATCAACAGATAATGGATCTGTTTGCTATAGCGGGCCGTAAAGGCACCAGCAACGGAATAGCATAACTGACGGATGTCGAGTTAATGGCCATTCATGTCAAATCAGCACCAAGTTCACTTCAAAAACACGTTCAAGTGACAATATCGAGCATTAATAAAGCGACTAATAAAGCCACTGCTAAAGTAAATGCTAAAATTAAATACCCTATTTGACCTCAATTCTGGATAATAAACGCTTATCAAACAGCCCTTAGCTTAAAAATAACCCATTTAGCTGCATCATCAAGTTATATCAATTAGCTATATTAAAATCATCCTATAGTCATTTAATGTATATAAATCGGTTATCTCGTTGCTGCCAATATTAAAACGGTGTCAGCACACTGGATTGTTAACCGTATTTAACTGGCGTAAGTCATTATTAAATTTAACCTTTAAGTAACATTGACGCATGTAAACTAGCGCCGTCAATTTTCTGTCTAAACACTCAACACAGTCAAATAACCGCCCAGATGACATTAATAAAAAACTGTCAAAAATCAACTAATTGACTAAACCTAGATCCATAATTACAGTGAGTTATCAATTACATTTAACGATGTAAGTTAATTTATATTGGGAGGGCAACGTCCATGATCATATTAGTTGGTGGTGAAAAAGGCGGCAGTGGTAAAAGCTGTCTTGCGCAAAATATTGCGGTATTTCTGACCAAAGAGGCGAGTGCAAGCGTGATTATGGTCGACTGTGATCCACAAAGAACCACATCAGACTGGATCCAAGCCCGTAACAATAATCCTAAATTACCTGCTATTAACTGCGTGCAACTCTATGGAAAAATTCGTAATGACTTACTCAGCTTAGAGCAACATTACGACTACGTTATTGTCGATTGCGGTGGCCAAGATAATTTAGCCCTTAGAGCAACCATGTCAGTGGCATCCCATGTGTTAATGCCATTACGCCCCAAACGACGCGACTTAAAAACCGTCAGTCATTTAGACGATATCGTCGCCACTTGTTTGATGATTAACCCAAAAATGAAAGCGTCATTCGTGATCACGCAATGCCCAAGTTTACCTAATCAGGCAAGCAGAATTATAGAAGCAAAAGATGTTTGTCGTACCTACGACATTAACGTGTTAGATGCGGTTAACTACAGTCGTAATATTTACGACGATAGCGAAGAATCGGGATTATCTGTATTTGAATTAGAGCCAAAAGGTAAAGCTGCATTAGAAATGCGCAGTATTGCCTGCGAATTACTCGAAATTACCGATGCAAAACAACTCATCGAACAGCGCAATACTGCATCAAATGTGACCACATTGAGAGGAAATTATGGGACTAGCCGATCTCAAGAAAAACGCTTCGTTATGTAAAAATACCACTAACATTGCGGTATCGATTGATGACTTTATTGCGGCAGCCGATTTATATGCTGCGGGTCAAGACCGTCCTCAACATGATGCAAAGCAAACAATTACGACAACCAATGCCGATAACCAGAGCAATATAATCGATTTTCTACAGCGTAAATATCCACAGTATCTTGAACCAATGGTGTCTGCGAATAAAAGCAAAAAACAGCCTTACAAACACTGTACATTTACCTTAAGTGAAACGGCAATAAATGAACTAACATTACTGAGCCAACAAGGAGTCATAGCAAAATCAAAACTCATCAGGCAATTGATTTCACAACATTTCAGTTTATCACCACAACAACAAAAAATGTTAGAGGCTAATTTTTCAGACCAGTAATACATCTTAAATACACCTAATAATTGCAAATAAGTACTCTTTTCTCCCCACCCTTTTGCTGGCAACAAATATGAGGTTAATATTTGTTAGTCAGTGCTTTTTTTCAAAGTTTAATGCCTTCATTCCAACCAAAAAGTTAATAGCCGACACCCTGGTCACTATTTAGTTTTCACTAAAGCTTGAATTTGTTCAATCGCTACCCCATTAATTATTAATACTCACAGTATGAAAAAATGAGCAATGCACTCATCGGCAAGCTCCAGTAATCAATAATGATGAGTTCGAGACAATAATTTAACTCCCCTTCGACCACCAGGACATGTCTATGATCGCGATTATAATATTGCTCGTTATATCAATGATAGCCGTCGGGTGGATCGTCAGTAGTCAATGGCGTATCAACCGTCAACGTAATATCGTCACCCGTCAGCCATTTCCCACACGATGGCGTAACATATTGAAAACCCGCTTTCCATACTTTAAAGCCATGCCGACAGATTTGCAGCTTCAGCTCAAAAAACATATTCAAATCTTTATCGATGAAAAACAATTTGTGGGTTGTAACGGATTCGAAATTAATGACGAAGTAAAAGTCACCATCGCAGCCCAAGCCTGTTTATTATTACTCAACCGTAAAACCGACTATTACCCTAAACTGAAGCAAATTTTAGTCTACCCAAGTGCGTTTATTGTTGAGCAAAACCGAACTGGCCTCGGGGGAGTACAATCTACTCAACGTAATGTCTTGCTAGGTGAATCATGGGAGTATGGTAAAGTTGTTTTATCATGGAACAGCACTGTAGAAGGCGCGGCAGATCCATTTGATGGCAGTAATGTGGTCATACACGAATTTGCTCATCAACTTGATCAAGAAGATGGCAGCGCCAATGGCGCTCCTCCACTGCGAGATATCACTTCATATCGCTCATGGTCAACAACACTGGGGCAAGAGTTTCAGCAACTTCAGTATTGCGCTCAGCATCATATCCCGTCATTATTCAATTATTATGGCGCGACCAATCCGGCGGAGTTTTTTGCGGTGATCAGTGAAACTTTTTTCGAACGACCTGTAGAGTTTTATCAACAACATCAACAATTGTATAAAGAATTGAGCCAATTTTATCAGCTAGATCCCATAAATTGGCACTAGAATACTAATAGTAAAAACATCATAATAATTCACAATATGAAAAGGGATACTATGCAATCAATTATCCACCGACTCGGTTTTATTGCCGTGTTAATGACCACAGTGACGGCTTTTGACTTACACGCAACGCAGGCGGAAGAATTAACCGCAGAACAAAGTCAAACCGAGCCGAAAAATGAACACGTGAGTCAACAAGTGAGCTCCGAAAGCGAAGCTGTGATTAAAGACATCAATCAAAAAAACGAGTTAATTGACAGCCAAGGTTTATCTGCAAAAGACAGCCAAGCTGTCAGTGGCTTATTAAATCAATTACATGAAAGTGCTGCTGCAGCAGACTGGATTACTTATTTTAGTCTTTATCACTCACAAGCCGTGTTTATTGGCACCGATGCATCAGAGCGTTGGAATATGGTTGAATTTGAGCGCTATGCTAAACCCACTCAAGGTTGGCACTACGATGTAAAATCGCGTCACTTGTTACAAATTGACGATACGATTGTATTTGACGAACAGCTCTACAGCCCAGCTTATGGCATCAGCCGTGGTACTGGCGCGTTAGTACAAACAGTTGATGGTTGGAAAATTGCTCAGTATCATTTGAGTTTCCCAATCCCAAACGACAAAGCTAAACGTATTACCAGCTTAATTATGCAATAAGGGTTTAAGGATATGGTGGCCATTGTCGATTATCATGACCACCATAAAACTGAATATCTAATATCTAATATCTAATACCTAATATGTAATATGTAACGCTTAGCTTTTAAGATTGTCGGTAATTGCACAACATTCAACATTCAATAATCAATAATCGTTCTATGTCATTGACACCCTAAAACACACATTCGCTAGTTCACTAAAGTGTGTAAAACTGTCGAAATCGTCTTGCTCAAAATGACGTTCAGAACCCTGCCTATCGGCATAGAACAACCCTAACACTTTATGACCTACACAGAGTGGCGCTAATAAAAAACCATGTTGAGAAAAACGTTCAACTAGCACATTATCAACTTGTACTTTGCATTCATTACTGGTTGGTGTATTTACCCAAAAGCTCTTTTTTTGCCCCACACATTGAGTAAAAACCGATGTTGGATCATCAAGTTCAATCACAAAGGCTTGTTTTAATAACTCAGCACCATCACCCATCATCACTCTGGGTTGTAATAATTTACGGCTCGGTGATAGTAACAACACGCCACAACGATCCAAGCCAACACCGGTTAGCATCCCTTCTAATGTAGTGTGCATTATTTGATTAAAATCAGTTTTTACCACCGCATAATGAGTGAGTTGCCTCAATTTGCTTAATTGATAACCTTGATTGGTTTGTCGTATCTCTGTGGGCTCAATCGGAGAATCGGCTTTTTCTAATACGTCGCCAGTATTAGGTAAATAAGACACGATGGCTTTGGCACCATATTCAATGGCTAACTTATGGGTAATGTCACTGCAATCAATGAATCGTTGTGTAAACTCATCCACACTGATGTCTAACATGTCTGCGGCTTGGGATAAGCGCTTATGCAATTCTTCAGCATTAACGTTAGGCTGAGAAACAATTTCTGATAACTTATTCGCTAAAAATATACAACGGATCTCAGGCATGCGCTCATCAGGTTGTGCTAAAGACTTAATCAATACTTCACCTAAACCCCAACTTCTGGCAATACTTTGGGTAAGCTGAGGAAATGAGGTGCCAAGTTCAGCTCGGATCAGTGATTTTTGCTCAATGTTATCCTCAATGGTTAATAATTTTTTATCCAGTTGCTCGGTCTGCTCACCACCCATACTCCAAAAAGCACTTTCACCTATCCGATATAACAAAGAGGCAATAAACACTTCTTCACGCAACGACTCGCCCTTGTCGCTCATCATCATTCGAGCCAACATCGCCGCTTGAAATGACTGCGCCATCAGCTTTAATAAACGCTGGTAAACACCTTCTGAAAGGTGTTTATTTTCTAATAAGCTGGTCAGTAATTTAGCGGTAAGACAGATATTGCGAATAGTATCAAAACCTAGCACCACAGCCGCGCGGCTAACCGTTGAGACTTGACTAATGCCTTTGTTGTATATGGCGCTGTTAGCCACTCGTAAAATACGTGACGTTAATGCGTTATCGTGCATCACACTTCGACCTAATAAAGATAACGAAGACACATCGTCTTTTGCCAACCTTTCTAAATCAAGCACGGTTGAACATAATGCAGGCATTTCTTGATCACTGATCCGTTTAGTCCAGTAATCAGCCCCTTTTTGCGGAGTCATAGGTTTCAAAAAAACAGCCTAAATGTAAAAAATATTATTTTCAGTATACTCAGTTTCATCACAGTGTCTTGTAGATATTGTTACTCGCTCAAGCTAGCTCACGTATCAAAGCAAAAACAACACTTTCGGTATCCTCAATCATACTGACTGGTAAGTTAACAAAATTGACTCTAGCACACTGAATAAACGACAATATATATCGTGATTAATCACTTTATTTAGGCTCTGCTTATCTTTTTGCTTAGGAGTGGTTTGAGGTGCAACCCACCAATGCCATATTAGTGTCAATCCGTGGGATTTTTGGATAAATGAGTAGGTAAAAAAAAACGGCTCACAAGAGCCGCAATCACAAATAATGTGGTTAAAAAAGCTTACTGGGAGGAAGTACCCAAACAATCAAGATCAACAACTAAGCATATACTTATAATCCATCATACTTGGATAAAAATCCCGTACGACCTGTAGGTGAGCCGCACGGGGTTACAACAGTCACAAAGTGACTAAGCTTGTAAAATGGTCAGGCAACTATCTTAGAACTGTTCTTCTTCAGTAGAACCCGTTAGTGCAGTTACTGAAGACTTACCGCCTTGTATACATGTTGTTACTTGATCGAAGTAACCGGTACCCACTTCTTGCTGGTGCGACACGAAAGTGTAACCTTTCTTAGCTGCAGCAAATTCAAGTTCTTGTACTTTTTCAACATAATGCTTCATGCCTTCGCCACGTGCATAGTCATAGGCTAAATCGAACATGTTGTACCACATGTTATGAATGCCTGCTAACGTGATGAACTGGTACTTGTAGCCCATGTTTGATAACTCTTGCTGGAATTTAGCAATCGTTACATCATCCAAGTTCTTCTTCCAGTTGAATGAAGGAGAACAGTTATAAGCAAGTAGTTGATCTGGATACTGTTCATGAATGGCATCAGCAAACTTCTTCGCTTCTTCAAGACAAGGTTTAGCGGTTTCACACCAAATTAAATCAGCATAGGGTGCGTAGGCAAGACCACGAGAAATCGCTTGGTCTAAGCCAGCTTTAACACGGTAGAAACCTTCGTTAGTCCGCTCGCCTGTCACAAAGTCACGGTCATATTCATCACAATCTGAAGTCATTAAATCGGCAGCATTAGCATCAGTACGTGCAATAACTAACGTATCAACACCGCTCACATCTGCAGCTAAACGCGCAGCAACAAGCTTTTGTACTGCTTCTTGGGTTGGTACTAGAACTTTACCGCCCATGTGACCACACTTTTTAACAGACGCGAGTTGGTCTTCAAAGTGAACGCCAGCAGCACCAGCATCAATCATCGACTTCATTAGTTCGAAAGCATTTAGTACGCCACCAAAACCCGCTTCTGCATCTGCAATAATAGGTAGGAAATAGTCAGTGTAATTGTCATCACCAGGATTGACTTCTTTGCCCCATTGAATTTGGTCAGCGCGGCGGAATGAGTTATTAATACGGCTTACTACTGCTGGTACAGAGTTAGCTGGGTATAGTGATTGGTCAGGATACATAGTGCCCGCTAAGTTAGCGTCCGCAGCAACCTGCCAGCCTGATAAATAAATCGCTTCAATACCCGCTTTTGCTTGTTGTACAGCTTGACCACCTGTGAGTGCACCAAGAGAGTTAACGTAGCCTTTCTTAGCGCCGCCATTAACCAGATCCCACAATCTAGCGGCACCCAGTTTCGCAATCGTATTTTCTGGCACGACAGAGCCACGTAATGCGACGACTTCTTCAGCGGTAAAAGGACGCTTAACCGATTTCCAACGTGGATTTTCAGCCCAATCTTTCTTAATAGCATCAACCTGTTGCTGACGAGTTAGTTGTGTAGTCATAATGTCGCTCCTTCCTGTGTAATGGGTCGGCAAAGTGAATTTTTCGACTTTGCCTAATTCAGTAGTGTTGTAATTAATATTCTGATAACTGGCGTATTAAGCCGTTAGCAGTTCATATCCTGGTAATGTTAAGAAATCGACTAGCTCATCTGAAGTGGTAATTTGCTCGAACAGCCCTGCCGCTACACTGAACTTGCCAGCATTAAAACGTTCAGCACCGAGCTCTTTCTTCACGTTGGCCATTTCTTCTTTCAACATGTCTTTAAATAATGTTTTGGTGACTAATTTGCCATTTGATAAGCTCTTGCCGTGTTGGATCCACTGCCAAATTGAAGTGCGCGATATCTCTGCTGTAGCAGCATCTTCCATCAAACCGTAAATCGGTACGCAACCATTACCCTGGATCCATGCTTCGATGTACTGTAAAGCAATGCGGATGTTCAAACGCATTCCCGCTTCCGTCTTCTCTCCATCGCAAGGCTCAAGTAATTCGCTGGCTAAAATCGGCGCATCCACATCACGGGTAATATGCAATTGATTGGTTCTATCGCCACCAATATAATCATTAAAAATTTTCATTGCGGTGTCGGCTAAACCTGGATGAGCAACCCAAGTACCATCGTGACCATTGCGGGCTTCTAACTCTTTATCGCCACGTACTTTTTGCAATACGAGTTCGTTAGTCGCTTCATCTTTGGCTGGAATAAACGCCGCCATACCACCCATCGCTAATGCGCCGCGTTTATGGCAGGTTTTAATCAGTAAGCGTGAATAGGCGCTTAAAAACTTAGTGTCCATGGTGACGGCTTGACGGTCTGGTAACACACGATCAGGGTATTTCTTTAATGTCTTAATATAGCTAAAGATATAGTCCCAACGACCACAATTAAGTGCGACAATGTTCGAACGAAGCTCATAAAGGATCTCCTCCATTTCAAACACCGCAGGTAATGTCTCAATTAAACACGTACATTTAATCGTGCCAGGCTGTAAGCAAAAACGCTCTTCCACAAAGGCAAAGACTTTCGCCCACCAACGCGCTTCCAGATGGCTTTCTAACTTAGGAATATAAAAGTAAGGTCCTGAGTTGTTAGCTAACAGTTGGCGATAGTTATGATAAAAGTACATTGCAAAATCAACTAAACCACCAGGAATAGGTTTACCTTTGTATTCAATGTGTTTTTCAATAAGATGCAAACCACGTACACGTGCAATTAATACCGCAGGGTCTGGATTAAGCGAATAATGCTTACCTGTTCCTGGGGCGGTAAAATCAATATCACCACGTACGGCATCACGAAGGTTAATTTGACCTTCTACAATCTTTAGCCAGCTTGGTGCTAAGGAGTCCTCAAAGTCAGCCATAAACACTTTTACATTGGCGTTCATCGCGTTGATGATCATTTTACGGTCAACCGGACCGGTAATTTCAACACGTCGGTCAGTTAGATCTTCAGGCATGCCGCGAATAGTCCAATCACCATCACGTATCGCACGAGTTTCAGGTAAAAAGTCTGGCAACTCACCACCATCAATACGAGCTTGTTTATGTTGACGTTTACTTAACAACTCAGGTACTTCATCAACAAACTTTGCGCATAACGAATCAAGGAAAGTCACGGCGCCAGAGTTAAAGACCTCATCTTGGCCGTTGACAGTGGGACCAATAAACGTGAGATCGGTTTTAAGCGAATCATCAGCATTTGCTGTGGACTTACTGTATTGAGCTACCAATTGTTCTGCCGTCATATTTGGCTCCCTAAGTGCTATCAGTGTTGATAGTGCTATATGTGTTGATGTTGGTTGTCATGCTTCATTACTTAAACAGACTAGTTATTGCTATCACTCACATTGAATCGTAAAGCTAAGCACCACTATCACGGCCTACGCTTAAATGTTTCAAATCAAGTTCAATAAAGAGTATGCCAATAATCGTTAACTGAAACTGACGGTTAACCTGAAAGTTAAAAATACAAACGTTCAAATGTTTGTTTCGTACTAAAAACTAACCAAAAACGTTTGTAATTGCAACAGTTAATACTTTACCAAAACCGCCTTAAACACAGTGTCGACGATCACACAAATTGGTAATACCAAAGAATAAAAGCAATTAAGCTAATGATTAATATTAACTTTAATAATTAGAGTTTATACTTTAAATGAGTGGGTACAAATTCATCTTACCAATTGACCAGTAAACTGAAATAGTATAAAAGCTTGTAATTTAATTACTCAATGTAAACATATATTTACATAACTTTAGTCTACATTGTTGAATTAAACAATTTGATAACGTTTTTAACTTACCTATACGTAACTACATTTTATTGTTTAAAAACAAGATACTAAACTAAAGCAGTCAACTCAAAAATTTAAACAACCGTTTTAAATTTACGTTCACGTAAACGTTATAAAAAAAGACATTAGGACGTTTAAAAGTGTGAGTTACGTCACCCGATCAACAAGATCAAGCAGATTGGTCTGTTTTAAATAAAATTAAATTTTTTTTAAAAAAAAATGAAAAAAGTTCACGAATGGGGCAATAGAGAACCCAAATGGTGCAGTCGAAAGTATTAAACAGCGGTGATCGCAACGCTACGCTCACTGCATGGCAGTTATCGACTTATCGATAACTCATCAACCATTTCTAGCGTGAACAGAGTCATGCTTATACGCTACGTGGCGGGAAAAATTGAGAAAGCGTTGAGAAAGAGCTAACAAAGAGCTAACAAAGAGAGTCATAAGGTGGGCATGCGGTTAATGTTTGCCACTAGGGGGCTTGATAGGATTTTGCTTGAAGCAACTTGGGGCAGAGACTTTACCCCCTTAACCACAACAGCTGGGGGCCGATTTTAGCCGCAATGACATGGGGTGCTATCATAAGCCTGATTCGATTATTGTCAGCTTGTCTGATGACGGCGGTTTCATGGTGTCGTTGTAACATACCGCACAATTTCGACCATTATGTTTGGCCTTATAAAGGGCTAAATCGGCACGGTGAATTAATGGATCAAGGCTTAAATCATTTTTATCGACACTGCTAATGCCACAACTGATGGTAACCGTAAAATCGTGGCCAGAGAAACGAGTGTTAATATTGGCAACTTCACTGCGGATCTGTTCGGCTAAATCAGCAGCTATATTTTCAGTCTGCTTGGGCATAAAGATAGCAAACTCTTCCCCGCCCATTCGAGTAAAAATATGAGTAGAGTTCAACATATCACCAATCACATGAGTCACCTTTTTTAATACCCAGTCACCGGTGGCATGACCATATTGATCATTAATATTTTTAAATAAGTCCAAATCCATCAACATAACTGAGAATGACTCGCCAAGCGTTTGAGCTTGAATGAATTCATTTTCCGCCATGTCTTGTCCTGTACGGCGGTTAAAAATCCCCGTTAATCCATCTCGCTGCGCTTGTTTCATAAATTGATTACGTTGCAACCAAGCAGATACCAATAACAATAATAAACCAACAGAAAGACCCACAAGTAACGTTGAGATCATGATGGAGGAGCTTTTTTCCTTCATGACTAAATCTTTTTGTTTTATCAGTAACTCGTGATCTTGGATCAAACTGGTATTCTCACGATTTTTTTCAACGCTATCAAAGCGGGCCATTTGATAAGCATTTTCTTTTACTTTCTGTTCATCAAGCAATTGCTTAGCCAGTGCAGAAGCGACAACTTGATATTGGTACGCTTTATCAAAGTGACCACGTTTACCTGCAATCAAAGAAAGGACTTCATTAACACGCTTTTTTACTTGCATGTTACTGGGTTTATTAGGTAAAGCATTGACTAATTGGGCAAACATTTTAGCTTGTTGGTAATCGCCTGAATGAAAATAAATAACGCTTAAATAAGACTGTATTTCATTAATTTCAACTTTAAATTTAAACTTTTGGTAGCGTTCTAAAGCCACTAGGTACAAACTTTCGGCTGCCGCATATTGTCCTTTATCAAACAGCACATTGCCTTGCCCCTTAATAGACATAATCTCAATTAAAGGAAGGCCATGATCTTTACAATACACTCGGGTGTCTTTGAATAATGTTTCAGCTTGATCATAGTGCTGTAATTTTAAATGCGCTACGGAAAGGAGTAGCATTGAAAAACATTGATTTCGTGGATCTGCACCCTGGTTTAAACTCAGTGCTAATTGTGAAATTCGTAGCATTTCGTCATAAGCACCGAGTTGTAAGTACACGTTCGACAAGCGATTATAAGACTTTATTTTTATGCTGTTATCTTGATAATTTTCGATACGAGAAAAATTTTCCTCTAAGAGAGAAAAAGCTCGTTGATAGTTTCGCTGCGCTATATTTACGGTAATTTTAAATAAATAAATATTTGTCAGAACTTCCCCTGTTGGGTTAAACGTTAACGCTTTATCTAATGCCTTATCCGCTTCAACAAAATCGCCCAAATAAATATACTTTGCACTTAATAACCCATACAAACGACTGTGTTGTTGAGCCGTTAACAATGACTCAGAAGATAATGCAGCATCAATTTGTTCAATGGCTTGATTAATATCAGTCTGCAATGACTTTTCAATAGCATCTAAGCCTTTATCATAATCAATGCTAGCGGCAATCGCCGTACAGCTCAAAAACGATACAAAGATTATAAATATGTAGGGTAATTTTTTTAACAAAATAACTACTCTGTTGGATTTAGCACAATCAAATACATCGCCATTTCTTTGTCACCGGACAACTGGCTGATGCGCGTTTTATCGCCAGACATTACCGCTTCAATCTCTTCTTCTGTTAATCCATTTGATTTCATTACGCCGCGAGGATCACGCTTATATGCTTCTAATAGCGCAGCATTAGTCCCCAGTTTAGTAAAAAATGTACTTATGTTCGACATGTTATTGCTCTCTATTTTAAGAATTTATTTTAGTTTTTTATTGTTAATTCATAATCATAATGACATAACAGGTTGCAACTCAACACCTAAAGAGCATGCTACTGATTTAGCTAGCGTTCATAAGCTGGAGTGTACTTACATTCCAGTGGGGTTAACAACAAACGGTGCTAGTTGTTACCCTTACATTAGCTGACAATTTCAATGAGCCATATTCTAAATGTGCCGATTAACATTGGCAAAAGGGTATTCCATGATTTCTGCATCCATATCCAGCTTAATAAAAAAGTCGTCATGTTAACCATAATACCTCTCTTATTGTATCGTATAATCTCTTAATTTTAACAGTCACTTACCCTATATCTAATGCTGTTATGCCTAATTTAGCCAACATTTCATGGTTAAGAGTGATTTGGCTCGCAGGAGGGATCAATAATGTGCTAATCGTCGTTAACCTAGCCTCTGGCAATGCCGACAGCGATATACGCTCTATCACTGGTGATTGAAATGGCAAATTTGCTGCTTCATATATAATCACTTGATGATTAAGCGGATACCACTGAGATAAATGTTCAACCAAAACCTGCAATCTCGCTTCAGTGGTACTAAATTGAGTCAAGGTGTGTTCGCCAGCAAGGGCTATCTGCCAAAGTAACAGGTGCGTTGTAGGATCTGGGACATGGTGATAAAGCATGAATTGAGTAGCCTCAAAGCTTTGGTGACCACTATTGCCAGGATCGATGCCTAAATCGGCCCACAAACACGCTTCGGCTGAAATCCCCGGTAACATGCTCGCGTCGTAACCTTCAGCACGGGCTTGTTTAATGGATAAATGCGCCACACAAGCAAACACCCCTGGGTGCCCATATAATGCGCACACAACTAATTTACCTAGGCGCACTTCATCTAAAACGGCATTGATCATTTCAGCATAAGTATCACGGCGATTTTTTATCTCATCGTGTTGAGCATAGTAAACTTGTAGTGAACGCACATCAGCATTAAGCGACATCAGCCACCGTTCAGAAAAACCATCGGGCACTAACGAAAACACCACATCAGCATGCTCAATATAACTCAAACTTAATACGCCTATTTGCCCAGCAAGCTGTAACCCGGTTCCAACACAAATAAGCTTACCTTGGTTTGCACTAGCTAATGTTGTTACCTGCGATGGATGAATAGTCATAGTGGTTTCTTATTATTGTAATCACTACAACTTATATAAAATATAAATTATCAGTGACTTATACATAAATAGCATTTGATATCGACAAATATTAGCTCGAGCGTTTAAATCGGACAATTTAACAACATCTTACCAACATTTCTGCTGTAACGATAAATAAAAATGAAAATTTACTATAAATTTATTTATCCGAAAAATGGAACTTAGCGCGCTAAATTGACTCAAAGCCACAACATCTTCTAATAGCCCCTTGTCAGCATAGGGACAGCTTGGGTATGATGACCGACAGAATTTAGGAAGTAGCGCAGACAATGATAAACAAAAAACAAAGTCTTACCCTTGTAAGCGCAGTAGCGCTTTCATTATCTCTTAGCGGATGCAGTGTGTTTGACTGGTTGATTTATAAACCAGACGTGCCCCAAGGCAACTACATGGAAACACAGCAAGTCGATAAACTTCGTATCGACATGACTAAAGAGCAAACCGAATATATTTTAGGTCGCCCAGTATTGCGCGACAGCTTCTCCGATGACACTTGGTATTATGTGTATCATTTCAAAAGTGGTCGAGATGCTAGCATTACCCATAAAGAATTGATTATTCACTTTAATGGCGACAAAGTTTCCAGTGTTGTGGGTGATTATGATCTCAGTAACGATTTTAATACCCCGCTTGGGCAAAGCTCATTACCCTCGGTCAACCAGCCTGATCTTAAGCCTTTATTACCTGAAGTTCGCCCAGATGCGAAACCTTTGGTTGAAGAGCAACGTCCGACGTTAAAAAATCAAGCTAAAACCGATAATGAAGCGTTATAAGTCAAATGCCACCATGTGATTTAAGCAAAAAAAAGCAGGACCTCTATTGAGGAGCCTGCTTTTTTTTTGCTATATAGCTCATCTCTTAGCCCGAGTTGAGATTGATTAACCTTAGTTCGGGATAAGGGCGGTTTGATAACCGTTTAGTATCCTAAGCGAAGGTTAGTTGACTTTGGCACCGGTAATTTTATTAATACGACCTTCATCTTTGGCCTTTTCGGCGCGCTTACGACGCACATCTTTAGGATCTGCAATTAACGGGCGATAAATTTCGACACGCTGCCCAGGAACGAGCACTTCATCATGTTTAGCCTGACGGCTAAATACCCCAAGCTTAACCTCTTCAAGGTTAATATCAGGAAAAAAAAGCACCATATCACTTTGCTTAACGGCTTCAATAAATGTGGTTCCTGGCGACACCATAATCGGAATAATTTTCTGTTGTTTTGGCAATGCATAAATAACATCTACCGAAAATTTTTCTGTTGCATTAATCACGATAAATCACCTTTGCCCTGTCGGTAAATGCCATCACCATCGACGACATTAAATCCTTAAATACCTTACCAAACGCCATATCAACAAGCACACTAGAAAATTCGAAATCTAAATCGAATTCAACTTTACAGGCATCTTCGGTCAGCTCGGTAAATGTCCACAAGCCATGCATATACTTAAACGGGCCATTTTCCAATTCAAGTGAAATCGATTTGGCGCGAACAACTTGATTGCGCGTGGTAAATGTTTTACTGATCCCCGCTTTACTGACATCAACCGAAGCCACCATGGTTTTACCATCAAACTCAAGCACCTTCCCCCCAACACATCCGGGTAGAAAAGCATGATACGATTCAACATCATTGACTAAATCATACATCTGTAAGGCACTAAATCTAACCAGTACATTCTTGGAAATCTTGGGCATCTGACATCACTATCCTTAATACAATAGCTCGATTTTATCACGTTAAACAAAAAAGGCATCTTTGAGAGTGTTAAATCACGTTGGAAATAACACAATCACTAAGAAACTGGGTATAATCGTTGAAAGATCAAAAATCTCCCCCATATCTATTAGTTAATAGATTAACTTAATAGAGTTTATCAAATGGGCTCACTGCGGGTTGTCCAGCACCATCCTTCAGGTCAATAACGGCAATCAGACGGTAATAACTATGGTAAAAAAGAAATCAGCAAAAAATTCCTCAGCGAGCATCGCACGTAATAAACGCGCGACCTTTGAATACCGCATCGAAGAAAAGGTCGAAGCGGGATTGCAACTTATGGGCTGGGAAGTTAAGTCCATTCGTATGGGGAAAGTCAACTTATCTGATTGTTATGTATATATTAAAGAGGGTGAAGCCTTTATGCATGGTTGTACTATTCAACCACTTAATACCGCTTCAACCCATGTAATATGTGATCCCATCAGAACAAAAAAACTGCTATTAAAGCGCAAAGAAATTGACAAACTTGCCGGCCTAATTGAACGTCAAGGCTACACCTTAGTGCCATTATCAATGTACTGGCGTAAAGGCGCTTGGGTAAAAGTAGAAATTGGTTTAGGTAAAGGTAAAAAAGATCACGATAAACGTGAAGACACCAAAGAACGCGAATGGAAAATTGAAAAAGCGCGTGTCATGAAAAAAGACAAAGAGAACGCTTAATCTCGTCAATAGACCTTTGAAGTGAATAACACTGATAAGTCTTTAACTAACAGAGCTCTATTACGAAGTTGAGCCTATTACGAACAGATAGTGAACAAACGATTATATTTTGTTAATGGACGCTAGGTATTCATCTAACAACACGCTATAGTTAACTCAATTGGGGGCGATTCTGGATTCGACAGGATTCACGAAACCCAAGGAGCATGTCGAGGGGCGGTTGGCCTCGTAAAAAGCCGCACCGTTATAGTTGCAAACGACTCTAACTACTCTCTAGCAGCTTAGGCTAGCTAGCCATCAACCACACGTTTCGCACGTGGACAGTGGATTCTGATGGTCATATTACAGTGTGCTAGCGAGGGAACTCCGTCCGGGGGTGAACCGCGAAACAGTACCGGACTCACCAAGTAGCATCCTGTCTTTCGGAGACTGCTTGGTTAAATAAAAGAGAGACTAAACATGTAGTGCCGAGGATGTAGGCTTTCTGGACGCGGGTTCAAGTCCCGCCGCCTCCACCAATTTATAGAAGGGCTTAGCAGCAATGCTAAGCCCTTTTTGTTTGTCTGCTAGCTCAGTTTAATCCGCTTTATTATTGTGGCTGGATGAGTTTTATAATCAAATTAGTTTATTCGATACCAACACTTCATTGATAATTATTGCCTAGGCAAAGGGTACATCGCTGAGGCCAATGTCAATCTTCATATTAGACTGTTATGAGTTTGATAATATCGCTTTTTGAATATAAGCAACGTCGTGGCGCTTCGCCCACACCCGACCAAGAGGAAACCAACGGCTATTCCCTCTTGGATCACCCCAGCAGCTCCGACAAAGTGTTGATCCTCATAGCATAATAAAAATCGCCTAACGGCTCAGATGGTACATCCCTGTACCCCTGGGCCTGTGCCATCATCCATGATGTCACTACGGCATTTTCATCACGCTATTTCGGACACCTCGGACGTAGACCCATTGAGTCTGCGGGATTGTTTGTTGCTTTGTTGAAGGTTTGGTATTCGTTATCTTAAATCAAAACTTAAAGCCAAGTATTAACATTTAGCACAATATAGACGCAATAAGCCACTCACAAGTTTTTACATCACTTGGGCGTCCAACTACTGGCGCAAAGAAACCGTCAAGCAAAGCCTGAATATTACCATCGGCATTGGCCGTGGTAATATCAAAGGTTAACTAGCTGCTAAGGGCGGTAAGCTGAAACATAAAGGCACTCTCAATAACATTGGAGTGCCTAGAATATGGTTTTTACTGATTTGAACGGATTGGAAAGGTTTCGGGATTAGCTATTCTGATGTTTTATATCCGTTGAATATATGCTCATTATCTCTCTCTCACTCAAACTATGTGTATTTAACCATAACTGAATATTTTCGTCGGTTACTTGAGATATGTCATACTTCGCTAGTTCTTGAAAAAAGGCTTTAATACACCCTTTAAATCTGCTCAATCTAGTTCGATTAACAACCTTAACATCACTAGGTAAATCAGCGTGATAGGATAAATGGTTAGTAGGTATAACAATATACTTTTCACATTTAGTCATTTCACCATACTCTGATTTAAACCATTCACAATGGCTATTCATCTGTGCAGCTTCGTGTTTGTTAATATCTTTTCTGGTCTCCAAAACCTCATTCTTACATTCAAACATAATGTACTTGTCATTTACACCACACCATAAATTATCAGGTCCTTTTTTGATATCTTTATCAGGCATAGCACATATATAACCTAACATTTCGCCTACTGAGTTAAGTGCCATTTCAAACTTATTAGAGTTAATACCAAAAGATAAATCATCAAGAATGTGGTTGACTGATAAAATTAGATCTTCATAGCAATCATAGTTAGATATCCAATGTTTAACTCTTGAAATTCTATTTGAATTCATATAGCTAAGCTTCTCATAAGGAATCATTACATTAGGCTTTAGCAACCTTTTGTTATTTAAATATGCACTACGCTGCAACTTTATAGATTCTGCTTTAGAATTTAGATACTTATATCGTGCCAGTTGTTGTTGAAACCATGATTTTTCTTGAGCATCACCAGAAAAACTATCACATAATGTCTGCATTTTTTTGATCGCTTGATCATATATGCCATTGTTATAATTAACCTCAGCATCATATTCCAACTTAACAAGCTCATATAAACTATTATCAACACTTTCACTTTCCAATAAAGACATATTCTCTATGTAATAATTTTTCCATCCTTCATCACGATTTATTGCTTGATCAATCACATTATTTAACAAACTAACTGAGTTCAATTGGTTTGATTCCTCAGATATCATATCAACAATATCCAATCCTATTTGTATCTGCTTTCTAGTTTGGAGAGAAAAATACTTCTGTGTAATAGGACTCTTGACATATTTAACTAAATCACTTCCTAAAAGAATTATTACACTGTAATCTTTTTCTCCTCTTACACTCCGACCTAATCCTTGTTCAATTTTTTGAGCTAATTTTAAATTCAAAATATCACTGGTTGGGCGGCATTCCTCTTCATACCGGTCAATTAATGTATCAAAGTATGGTTTAGAATCAATGATAAGAATTCGACATGAGTCATCAGGAAGATCAATACCATCGTACCTGTTTACGAAAACTACAGGAGAGTTGTAATGACCACTTTTCAATGACTCTATATTTTGAGCAATTGTATCAGTTTTTGCGACTATTGAACCAAGTTGCTTAAATTGTTCCTCTGTTGCAAAAGAAGAAGTAAGGAAAACAACCCCATGACGTCTACCTTTAACACTTTTAGCAAATGCATCAACCACAGCTTCTCTATCTAATTCTTCAGCAATCAAAGAAGGCATTAATATCATTTTTTCACCAGACCACTTCATCTCTGGGTTTAACAAAGAGTTTGACAACGCCTCAACACCAAAACCTAAACACTTTATAAATAAAGAGTCCTCTTGTGTTGTTGCTGACATTAATATTCTATTTTTAGCGTTATGAAAGATGCCAAACTCTTCGATTGGCAATAAATATGGTGATATTTCTAACTTTGCTCCTGATATAAAAGCCTGACAATTTTTAACCATATTTCTCAATAATGGCCAAGAAAATTTTATGCCATCATCACTTTTATGAGAGGCTAAAAAAGTTGTTACTTCATCAATTTTATCTAACCAACACCAGTAAGGTATTGGTAGCATTGTGTTGTAATCTCCATCACGAATATCTAAAAAGCTTCCCTCACCCTGTAAACTTAGATCATCTGAAAATAATTCAATAAAATGTTTGTAGATAGCATGTTCTTTGTTCACTGTAATCGTTAAAGCACTTCTAATTGAATCGACGCAAGCATGAGCATCATCAAGAACTATACTTCCAACATTTAAAGATTTCGCACCTATACCAAACTTTGATAATCCATTAAAAACCTTCTGAACATGAGTAATAAGAATTTTTTCACCATTAAGAAATTGCTCTGGAAGCTCTCTACTACCACTAGTTTCAACGTATTGAATGCCAAATTTCTTAGCATCTTGCTTTACTTGTTCAGCAAGATATTTATTAGGACATACATATAAACAAGGCATACCTGTTTCATTAATTTTAGACTGCAATAACAGTAATCCTATTAACGTTTTCCCTTCTCCAGTATGAAGTTTTATTACATTGTCTTTATTTTTAGATCTATTACAAAACCAATCAGACAGAATATTAAGCTGCGAAGGCCGTAAAGGCCCAGTTTCACTTCTTCTATCTAGGGAATCGTATACCTCAATAGGATTAACCTTCTTTACCAATCCCTTTGTTTTCAATCTTTACTAAAATCAATCATGTCCGAATCATTTCTTCATATGTATAAAATAATACTGTGATGTATCTATTAGTTTAATCTGCATTGAAAATAGTTTATTAGGTGTATTACTCATTTCTCAAAAAAATACGATGATAGAGTATTGTCGTTAAACTACATTTTTATTGATATTTGAACCTGTTTAAATCTTATCTAAAGCAATAAACACCTTTTAGTGCTGAATGTGCTTAGCATTGAGAATTAAACCTTTTCAAGGTCGATACACGCCTTTAAAAAAAGAAAGCACCAAGCTTTCAGTCTATTAGACTATTCAAAGTTACCATAATGAACTGACTAGTAAGAAATATATATTACTCCTTAATCTTAGATGACTGGTAAATCGAGTGCTTCGCTGTTAGGGGATTGGTGACAACAATAATCAGCAATGCATAAACGATGGCCCAGGATATTGATACCCCTAAAATGCCGAGTAAGAAAGGGGCTAGCACGACGACATCGGCACCGCTTTTTAAGAGTTTGAATGTGAAAATGATAGATCCAAGTAACACCATTCCATGGATAAATGAGCTGAACGAGCTCAGTGAGCCACCAACGCTCACCGCCGATTGGGCTTTGTCTAAATCAGCTTGAAATCGATGCGTTGTTTTATCTGCAGCTTGCTCAGTTGATTCTTGATTGTCGGCAGTACTGTTTAACTCGGTAGGGTCTTGAGGTAAGACAATTTCTTTGGCTGGTGTGTCCATACACGGGATCTTCCATAAGATGACTGGTTAAGAGTAAAACTTATCAACTAATGGGCCAGAAGACAATAAATCAATGTTAATCAGTAACCTATTTTAGTTATTTAAAGGGAATCTTAACCATTACATTAATGCTCGTCTTAAGTGGCTTTCTACTAAGTCGAGAATGTCTTGCTGTTCAAATGGCGCTATACCCAAAAACGGCAATGTCTGAATATCTTGATTGGGGAACATGCTAAATGGGCTTGTGGTGCCACAAAAATATTGCATGGCGGCATATTCTTGATAACTACAAAAACGGCTAAATCGAAGAAAGTAGAGACACAGGTGCAATCGCGGCTGTGACCATCGAAAACATGGGTGTTTTCGCAGAGCGCCCATGGATGGGTTTACAGCGTGTCACGGAAGTGATTGCACTTGGGGAGCACCACTGGGCAAGCATGCGTTCGGGCATTGCTAAACAATATACTTTTGGAACAACAATAACCCGTTCAGGTGTGGCGGCGGGACTTGAACCCGAGTCCATAAAAAATCCCCGTTAATAGCGATATCAACGGAGATTTTTATTCATTTTACCAAGCCTAACAAATGGTCACTAACGCGACGGGCTTAAGTATAATTAGCTTTGTTTTTTAACAAACTTTGATTTCAGCATCATTTGGCCATTGCCATCGACTTTACAATCGATGTCGTGGTCGCCGTCGACAAGGTGGTTAATCACGGCTTTGGTGCCGACTTTAAGCACTAGCGATGAGCCTTTGACTTTAAGATCTTTGATTAAGGTGACTTTGTCGCCTTCTGCTAATAAGTTGCCGTTGGCATCTTTTAAAATGATAGCGTCTGGATCAACCACTTCTTCATTTGGGTTCCATTCATTGGCGCATTCAGGGCAAATTAATAATGTACCGTCTGAATAAGCGTACGGAGACTCACATTTTGGGCATGGCGGGATTACATCACTCATATCTTTACTCTCTGTGTTCTTGGCAGTTGTCGAACATGTTAATAGCGCTAATACGCAGTTCGACAGGCTTTATCGATTGGCGTGAGATAGAAAAGTATCTACCCTGCCGAATTATTGTAATGGCATTATAATGCTATTATCACAAGTTGACTACCCTAGGCAGTGCAGCAACCGAATTAACTTAACGATAGTGTAGACCAACGTTAGCTTTTCACTTGTGGATTGGGACGGCTTTGATTATCACCAAAACTCACATCGTGCTTTTGCAGATATTCACGAATAAGCTGACGAGTGACTTGTGATGGCGTGAGATCTTGAGCGGCACACAGCTGCTCAAATGCCTGCTTTTTTAACGGGTCCATTAATACGGTAAAACGTGCAGTTTTATTTTCCACTGTGGGCGAGCCTTTAATGACAACATGATAATTTGATTGTAATGCAGTGTGTTGATAAAGACCATATTCTGTATTGGTTATTTACGCTGAAATTCATTCGAGCTCAGGCGTCATTAAGTTAATTTACCTAAATAAGCCTTAACTCGAATGTTTATGGTTTAAGCAATACTCGCTAAACGCGGTAACAATGTATTAAAGCACGGTCTGGATGATACATCATCTAGCAGGCAATCTTGCACTACCTGGCGCAACATCGTGGCTTGTGACGTATCTGGGTTATCGATGAGGTTTAGCATATCATCGACCAAATAACCAAACGCCCTAACCTCAATCGCTTGGATTAACTGCCGCCGCTGTGGGGTAAATTGTTTTAAATTTGATGCCGCGCCAAAATCGCCAAACAATACATAATCGTCTTGGTTTATCATGATGTTGTGGGCATAAAGATCACCATGGCTAATGCCATTTTGATGTAAATGAGCCAAAATATCAGCCATTTGGCTAGCAATATAAGTAATGCGCGCCCAGGTAAATACCGTTTGCGGCTCAAAAGTGTCTCGGCTACAGGTTTGCAACGACGGTGGTAAACCTAAATTGCCGAAGCTTGGCGGAATAAGTTGCATCACTAAGCCCAGTTGATCGGGCTGATTAATTTGTGCCACCACATTAATTAAATTAGGGTGTTCACCCGCGGTTAAGCAGCAATCAAGCTCATCTGCAGGATAACCGTCACTGGTGATCATACCTTTAAACAGCTTAATGGCGATATCTGCATCGCTACTAAAGTGGCTAATATTTGAGTTTCCGGCATGGTGACCTGCTTGATAAATTAGCCCAGATGCACCCTGACCGAGTAACTGACCTAAGCTAAATTGGCGTAATGGCACGGTGGGAACTCGAGTATTGTCGCAATGTTCAACATGACTAAAGGCATTACCCGCAAAAGCCAGCCAGGCTAAGTTAGGTAATTGAAATAACCACTCAGGTAAATCGGTAAGCTGGTTTGCAGATAAACGAATAAGTGCCAATTGATGGCAACTTGCCATGCTAGCGGGTAGCGAGGTGAGCCTATTACCTGCTAGTGCCAGCTTCTCGAGGCGATAACATTGACCTAAACTATCAGGCAACTGCTCTATCTGGTTGTCGGTTAAGATTAACCAACGGGTTTGTTTTGGAATGGCACTGTCTAGCACGCTGCTGATTTGATTGGCTTTAAAGCCTATCATCTCTAAATTAGGACATTGACCTAATACTGCTGGCAGATGATCAAATAGGTTATTAGACAAAAATAAGATTTTAAGTTGATGCAAGTCGGCAAAGTTAGCCGGCAATGACGACAATTGGTTGTTGCTAAGATCAAGTACTTCTAAGGTATCGGCTAGCTCAAACAAGTTAACCGGAAACTCAGTGAGTTGTGCTGCGATATTGACCCGTTGATAACCCAGTAACAAACCATCATTTAATTGTTGCAGTGTTTGCATCATGCATCTCTTTGCCTAAAATTGCCGACATAGTAATAGACAGCACTCACTGAGACAAATTTCTGCCAAAAAAAAGACCACAGCAAAAGCAGTGGCCAAGACGGATACTAAAAAACACAAATTGGGGTTGATAATTTTAGCGCCACTTCTCACACATAAAATAGCTGTTAGAAGTGGATTCCTACAAAATACGTTTAACTAACCTCTACTGAAGTTAATAACGCAAAAAAACAAAAACAAAAAACAACGTTAAATCAATTCAGCTAACATAGCGCCGTCGTAGCTGACTAATTCAACGCCATCACGTACTTTTGCTACGTAATCAGGATTGGCAATAAATGGACGACCAATAGCCAGTAAATCAAACTTGTTCTCGCTAATCGCTGTGCTACCCGTTTCAGCGGTGTAGCTGCCCACACCCACTAACGTACCGGTATAAACACTGCGCATATAAGCCGATATACTGCCACCTAAGTAATCAAACTGCATTGAGTCGTCAAATATACCACCATGTAAAAAGGCTAAATTTCGTTTAGCCAACTCAGGTAATAAATAGTCAAAAACATCACGGTCGCGAGGATCTGCTGCCATATTGAAATAGGCGCCAGGAGAGACTCGAAGAGCGGTGCGATCTGCGCCAATTCTGGCAACCACAGCATCAACCACTTCTAAGGCAAAGCGAGACATGTTTTCTGGTGTTTGACCGTATTCGTCTACACGACGGTTGTTATCATAGTGTAAGAATTGGTCAATTAAATAGCCATTTGCACCATGAATTTCGACACCATCAAAGCCAGCATCAATCGCGTTTGCAGCGGCTTGGGAATAATCAGCTACTAATTGCTTAATATCGTCTACCGTGGCGGCTTTTGGGGTTTGATAAACCAATTCGCGCATTCTAGGCACAGTACCTTCCACGACTTGTGCAGAAGAAGATAAGACATCGCCACCACCGAAAAAGTGCGGGTGTGCAACACGGCCTGTATGCCAAAGCTGAGCAAAGATTTTACCGTCATTTTTGTGTACGGCATCGGTAACGACACGCCAGCCATCAATTTGAGCTGGGGTAAATAAACCTGGGGTATTTGGGTAGCCCTGGCCATCTGGACGAATAATTGTCGCTTCGCTGATAATAAGACCCGCTTCAGCTCGGCGTGCATAATAATCGGCAATCATCTGTGTCGGCACAAGGTCATCATCTGCCATACAACGCGTTAATGGTGCCATTAAAATCTTGTTTGATAATGTTAGGGTGTCGTTAAGTTTGTAAGGGGTAAATAAATTGGCCGTCATGTGATAATCTCTTTTCTTGAATATGCGTTCAAGATTAATCTTATTTGAATACACATTCAAGTAATTTTTGAATAGTCGAGCTATTTTAGTTAGACTAAACCGAAATGAGTTATCACGCTTTGTTGTTACCAGAAGTGACAGAATATGAGACATGCTGAATTTGATAGAGAAAAAGTATTAAGAGCAGCCATGAGTGCTTTTACGGTGAACGGTTATGCCAAAACCAGCATGCAGGATCTCACCAAAGCCACTGGCTTACATCCTGGGTCAATTTATTGTGCATTTGACAATAAAAAAGGCTTACTGCTTGCAGCTATAGGTCAATATCAACAAGACAGAGGCCAGCAATTTCAGCAACTGTTTACTGATGAAAACTCGATAATAGACAACTTACGTCGATACTTGGATAGCATTTTACAGGAATGCTTAAGTTGCGATGCTAGCCAATCATGTTTATTAACTAAAACACTCAGTGAAATGGGCGAGCAAGATGACGATATTCGCCAAATGTCGGCCCAATGTTTAGCCACTTGGCATGGCTCATTAGTGCAAGTATTCGAACAAGTAAAAGCAAAAAAATTAATTCCTGCCGACAGCGACTGTGAGTTTTTAGCCCAATATATGATGATGGGAATATATGGGATGCGCACCATCGCTCATACCAATCCTAGCAAAACGCTATTGCAGGCGTTAGCGGATAAACTGCTCGATGATTTACTACGATGTGATTAGCATTATTATTTCATGCTAAACAACATAAAACGTGCATAAAAAACACCAAAAAAGCATAAAAAAAGACACACTCGGTGTCTTCTTAGTTATGTTAGCTTGATGACTACTATCTTTAGCTCACGACACGTTGTGAAAAAACACGTTCACCCAATGAGTTAAGTATTTTGCACTCGCCTTCTAATACCGCAATAATCGATTTACCTCGGCGAAACGACTCAGGGATAATCACGCGTCCACTGTGACTGACTTGCAGATTGGTCATCACAGCATTATGCATTTCTAAGCCAACAGGGGCTTCGTAATACAAAATAGTCACTGTCGGATTTGAAGTTTGACCTTCGGCAGATACAGATTTCATATTCGGACTCTCATTTCAACATACTAGTTCAGTGTAGAAATGATATTGATAATGTCACTTATCAACACATCTCAGAGTAAAATGGATGAACAAATAGACTCTTTGTATTGAATTCATCCTGGGAGAGAAGTCCTTTCTCTTTATTTTTATATTTTGTCTTTAAACAAGCCTTTACAATTAAATTGTCTTTTCGATTTATTATCGATAGCCAGTGCTTAAAACATGAACGTAACACATTTGATGTGTAGATATGAATAGTGATGGCCCAAAAGTATGACGTGACAGATCTAAATTCTATAATACCTATCGGGTTATCAAGCCTATTTATGTGAAATTTAGAACCAGCACCTAAACAGCACAACTTATTCCTGCTAGAATCGGTGACAATTTTTAGCTTAAACATTTAATAAAACGAGATTAAGATGGGCAGAGCATATCAAAATAAAAAAGAGGACATGGCGAAAACCGCTGGCCAAAAGACACGTATTTACTCACGTTATGGTAAAGAGATTTATATTTGCGCTAAAGGTGGCGTTGACCCAGAGGGCAATTTAGCCCTACGTAGCTTGATTGCCCGCGCGAAGAAAGATCAAGTTCCGGCACACGTTATTGAACGTGCCATTGAAAAAGCACGTGGTGGTGGTGGTGAAGATTATGATACCGCCCGCTATGAAGGTTTTGGTCCTGGCGGATGTATGGTTATTGTTGACTGTTTAACTGACAACAGTAACCGCACATTTACTCAAGTTCGCCAAGCGTTTGTTAAAAATGATGCCAAGCTTGGTGGCCCTGGTACTGTTGGCCATATGTTCGAACATCAAGCAGTATTTGTGTTTGATGGTGATGACGATGAAGCCATTTTAGAACTGCTTATGATGGCTGACGTCGACGTTGCCGATGTAGAACTAGAAGATGGCATCATCAGCGTATTTGCGCCAGTATCAGAGTTTAATAATGCCCGCACTGTGTTAATTGAAGCCTTTCCTGAGATTGACTTTAAGGTAGAAAATTTAGCCTTTGTGCCACAAACCATGACTGAACTGACTGGTGAAGATATTGAAAGTTTTGATAAGTTCTTAGCGGCTCTTGATGATTGTGATGACGTGCAACACGTGTATCACAATGCTGAGATTGATGAAGAATAAATCAAACTAGAACGAGAGACTATAAAAGCCTAGGAACTAGATCGCTTCGCTGCTAGATGCTATAAAATCTAAAGCATAGAGCCTAGTACGCTAGGCGGCTAGATCCTATAACAGAGATGACAAGCGCTGACAGTCGATGGCAAGCCAAGAGCCTAGAACGCTGCTAGTACGCTACGCGGCTAGAGACTATAAAATCTTGGTAGCTAGCGATAACGAGCGATGACATCCGATAACAAGCCAAGTGCTAGACCGTTCTATCCGTGAGCGTAGCGTTCGCTTGTTATCGTTTCCTAGCAGGACGCAGTCCGCCCTAGCAGCGAAGCGATACTAGCAGGACGCAGTCCGCCCTAGCAGCGAAGCGATACTAGCAGGACGCAGTCCGCCCTAGCAGCGAAGCGATACTAGCAGGACGCAGTCCGCCCTAGCAGCGAAGCGATACTAGCAGGACGCAGTCCGCCCTAGCAGCGAAGCGATACTAGCAGGACGCAGTCCGCCCTAGCAGCGAAGCGACACTAGCAGGACGCAGTCCGCCCTAGCAGCGAAGCGACACTAGCAGGACGCAGTCCGCCCTAGCAGCGAAGCGATACTAGCAGGACGCAGTCCGCCCTAGCAGCGAAGCGATACTAGCAGGACGCAGTCCGCCCTAGCATCTAGCCTTTTTACCTTTACCGAACCAAACAAAAAAACGCAGCTTAAGCTGCGTTTTTTGGCATCGTTGAATAAACGATTTTGGTTAGCGTAAGTCCATTTCTTGAACTTTTTCGTAGGCGATTTCAGGCGCAGTGACATCTGGTTTTTCATGTAAATCTGCTTTTAATTGGCCTTTGCGATGCTTTAGTGCCGCATCTAATTTTTTAGCGGCGCTCGTAATAGCCGGATACATGACTAAATCAGTACCTTTAGCTGCAATGCTAGTTCCTTCATAGTTAGTTCTAATTTCAACATCATACTCACCATGCTCTTTAGCAATGATGATATCTAGCGAGATAAGCGTGGGAAAATGGTTAGCTATTTTAGCGAATTTTTCATCTACGTGTTGTTTGACAGTATCCGTAACATCAACATGGTGACCAGAAAGATTTATTTTCATAGATTGTCCTTAAAAGAATTTACTTGCCAAATTTATCGCGTGTTACAACTGCATGCTGACATAAATAGGCTTGTTGTACAAATGCAGGCTGACATATTTAGACATGGGTCATGAGCTTTATGTCACAATTACTCAAGCCTACAAAGTGTTTTATATCTACTTGTGTTCTTCGACAACTATGCCATTAATAAAAGTTGATAAAAACGCGCATGGGGTATATCAAATTGACCTAACCCTTACTTGATTAAACACCAGATTACTGATTAAGTATAGACACAATTTAGTCACAAAGGTTGCCTCTTTTGGGTTGTTTACACAAGTGATTACAAACCAAACAAATAATCACTAAAAGCAGTTATTTTATAAACAACTATACATTTTTTGCCTGTTAAGGCTTATATAAATGAAACCGAATTAATCATTAGAAAGGATAATTATGGCCACTAATCAACTCCAAATCGATATTATTTCAGACGTAATGTGCCCTTGGTGTATTGTCGGCTACCGTCGTCTTGAACAAGCACTAAGTCAATTTAACGATTTAGAGGTTAAAATACAGTGGCATCCGTTTGAACTTAACCCCATGATGGGGCCAGAAGGCCAACACTTAGGCGAACACATTGCCGAAAAATACGGTTCAACACCGGAGCAAAGTGCTCAAAATCGTCAACGATTAACCCAAATGGGCGCGGATTTAGGCTTTGAATTTAATTTTTCTGATTCATCGCGCATTTACAACACGCTACTTGCCCACCAGCTGCTGTATTGGGCTGCAAAGTCAGGTAAGCAAACCGAATTAAAACTGGCTTTATTTAGCAGCTACTTTACTCAGCAGCAGAATCCCGATGACATTGAAGTCTTAATTAATATTGCCACGCAGGTTGGCTTAGATGCCGATGAAGCTAGAGTTGTACTCAGCGACAAACGCTATGAAAAAGCCGTTAAAGAAGCAGAACAACTTTGGATCAGTCGCGGGATTCAAGCTGTGCCAGCCATAGTGTTTAATCAGCAATATCTAGTGTCTGGGGCACAAGAACCCGCCACTATTGCTGAATTGATCACCAAGCTGACCACCGAAGAAGCTTAATTGGTTTACCTCACCTCAACTCGGGTTAAAAGATGGGGAGAATAAGCTAACATCGGAATAATTGATTATCTCAGTTTAAAAACCCGAGCTGAGTTTAGTGAGCCTCAATGGGCAACTCATGGCGTTCACATAGACTGATTTATCTTTATAGCCCTATTTAAAGCCAAACTGTGGCTAAATAAACAAAACCAGCGCAAGCTGGTTTTTGTTTATTTAAAGAGATAGGCGTAGCCTCTTTGCCCTCGGTTTTAAAATTCGTGATATCAAACCGAACAGTAGCTTGCCTGTAGTGAATAGATGCCATTTTTATATCTGTTTTCTCGAGCGAGTCCATGGACATTCAGCTACGCTTGGTGTTGAATCAACAGATGTTAGTTATCGTTTAAGTAAGCATCTATAAACGGTATGTTAAATCGTTATAAATACCACTATTAGGTGGTTTTGGGAGTACAAAATGAGCTTTAAATTAACGGTGAATTGGCAATCTTCACCAAGTGAAGACGGTGAATTTAATCGCGACCATGAGGTGAAATTTGGCAGTGGACAAACGATCCAAGCCTCGTCGGCATCAGAATACAAAGGTAATGCAGACAAAGTTAACCCAGAAGAAAGCTTACTAGCAGCTTTGTCGTCGTGCCACATGTTGACCTTTTTAGCGATTGCCCATTTAAAGCGACTGCCAGTGACCCATTATGTTGATAATGCCACCGCTGATTTAGGTAAAAATGATGCCGGTAAAGTCGCCGTGGTCAAAATGACGCTTGAACCCAAAGTCACCTTTACTGAAGGGATTGAAGTAGACCAAGAGACATTGGCAAAAATTCATGCCAAGGCCCATGCAAACTGCTTTATTGCCAATTCATTAGCGTGTGTAGTTGAGATAAAATAGCGCAAGCATCATGGTTGCAATAGCTTCATATGCCCGCGCAACATAAGTACATTGAACCCATATCTACAAAAACCCCAAGTAATCACTTGGGGTTTTGTCAATAAGCTAATCATTATCGCGGTTTTATATCCGCAGCCGGACCTATTTTAGGTAAAGGCTGACCTTGTAAAGGTTTGATCGGTTGTTGTACTAACTCATCTTTTAAATAGCTAATCGCCGCATTCAGCTGAGCGTCTTTACCGTTAAAAGTCGCATAAGGTAAATTATCAACCTCAATGTCGGGTTCAACCCCATGACCTTCGACGATCCAACGCCCATCAATGGCATATTGTGGATATTCAGCCACCCTCGCCATGCCATTATCGGTCACCGAATTACGCCCCGATAACCACACGCCTGCGCCGGCAGTTTGTTTACCAATAATCGGCGCGATGCTTAATGCTTTGATCCCAGCGGAAAAGGTTTCACCATCTGAGTAAGTCATTTGATCAGCCAACACCACTAAGTGACCTCTGAACGTTTGCTGCATATTGGCATTGGTGCTGCCGTGTGTTGGCTGCCAAAATGCCCATGCACGGCGCAATAGCTTTTCAATAATCCAACTGTCAATGTTGCCACCGCGATTTCGGCGCACATCAATAATTAACCCGTCTTTGTCGTAATTGGTATAAAACTCGCGGGCAAAACTTTCTACATCACCAGAGCCCATTGCATACAAATGTAAATAGCCAATGTTGCCATTGGAGGCTTTGGCGACTTTGTCGCCATTATGCTCTACCCAGTCCAGATAACGTAGTTTGGCATCGGTGCCAATATCGTGCGGCGTCACTACGGTATTAATGGCCGTTTTACCCCGCATCAGTCCCAGTAGCACTTGTTTATTGCCTTGGTTACGCAGCAATTGAGTCACATCGGCAATATTAGTCACTTTTTTACCGTTAATGGCGCGAATAACATCCTCTTCTTGGGCATCAACTTCAATGCGCGCCAGCGGTGATGCAGACAATGGCAATTCGGCATCTGTTTGATAAATATGGCTAATAAGTACACCTTTATCGGTTTGAGTCAGCCTAGCACCTAATGCAGCTGCTTTGGCAGCATCCGCGTCTTGGGTAATATCACCGCCGCGCACTTGTGAATGTAACGAGTTAAGCTCGCCCATCATTTGCATAAAAATATCATTGAGCTCGTTGCGATCGGTTAACCTATCAACCAAAGGTTGGTACTTGGTTTTGGCGGCTTGCCAATCTACCCCACGCATTTTAGGGTCAAAAAACGAGTCACGGTGCATTAGCCATGCATCTTCAAAAATCTGCTGCCATTCTTGCGGTGGTGAAATACTCAATTGCCATTGATCTGTACTGACTTTCGCTCGCGATACATCGCTTGGCAGTTTGTCGCCCGCATCAACAATCATGATGTTTTTAGGATCTGATTGCTTACGCAGCATTAATTTACTGCCATCTTTTGATAACGAATATTGGCCCACATCCTCGCTAAAGGTATCGACTTTAAGAATTAGCGGATCAAACTTAATCAGTTTTAGCTCGCTGCTTTGTTCATTGCCATCAAGTAAATATAGTTTGTCTTTTGCCGCCGTTAAGCTTTGGTAATTACCCGCATCAACAGGCACTTGCCATAGGCGTTGGTTTAATCCATCCCAATCCACCTTGGTTCTACCGCCCATTTCCTGCACTTTATCCGTTTTTTTAGCCTCTTTTTTGACAGTCAGTTCCGTTGGTTTTGCAAATGGGAATGACGCTTTAGCATCTAACGCTAAAGCAAATATTTGGGTCCGTTTGTCAAAAATAGGCCCCATATTGCGGTCGCCCCATGGCGAGCCAGGATTGGCTTTAAATTCGCGATTAGACAAGAAATACAACCATTTACCGTCGTGGCTAAAACTCGGTGAAAACGACTCGTATTTGTCTGTGGTTAAGGTTTGTGCTTTTGACTCGTTAATTGAATACAACACGATTTGTGGCCGCTGCTTACCAATTTCAGCTTTTGTCAGGGCAATAAACCGACTGTCTCCAGACCATTTAATGTCTTGATAAGGACCAAGACCTTCGCCATTTTTGATAATTTTCTGGTTATTGTCGCGAGTTAAATCCAGTAACCACACGTTGCCCATGTAATCGTCGGAGACCAAATAACGTCCATTAGGTGATAACGACAAGCTGGTACGCAAGGTGTTTCCATCTTTGGTTAACTGTTTGGCCCCAGCAGAGCCGTCTGCAGGATATTGCCAAATTTCTTGCTCGCCCGATGCATCGCTAATGCCATAAACCCATTTACCATCATCACTAAGCAGTGCATCGCGCACGCGGCTATTGGCTGATGAGTCTATTTGCACTAAGCGGCGGCCATCATTACTGGCAATAGCCACATGGCTACGGGCAGTAATTACCACGTTGTCGCCTTGATGGGCAAAGACGGTTGAGGTGGCGTAATCCATTGGGTCGTTAACCCATTGCTCGCGGCGATGGGCAAAGTCACTGGTGAGTTCGATATTTAACCTTGATTGGGCAAGATCGGCTAAGTTTAACAACTTGATATCGGCGCCCTGCTGGAACACAATGCGGCCATTATTAAGCTGGGCATCGCGCACCTGCCAATCGGTATATTGAGTGTGTTGTTTACTATCTTTGCCATCTAGGGTCATCGACCAAATATTGTCATTACCAGACTTATCACTGACAAAATAGACCCGTTGATTCCATAACATCGGCTGCTTAACAGAACCCTCATGGGCACTGGTTAACTGCTGTGCTTCTTGTTTACTACCCAGCTTATAACGCCAAATTTCACCTTTAGCGCCGCCGCGATAGACTTTGACATTATCGCCACTGACTTGCAGACCAAATTGAGTAAAGTAAACATACTCACCTTTGTCATCAATAGTGCCTTCTACGGCGTCAGCTAAGGGTAAGTCTGTGATGGTTAAGGTTTGTGGGTTAACGGTTTTTAGCACCCAAAAATTAGCGGGCCCAAAGGCATTGTCGGTGGAATAAAGTACTTCACCTGATGCAGTCCAGCCTTGCAGGCGCACCCGGCTGTTTTCAAAACTTACCCGCTTAGCCACTCCGCCCTGAATAGGCATCACATACACTTCGGTTGCGCCTTCATAATTGGCGGTGTAAGCCACCCACTTGCCGTCTTTTGAAATGGTTGCGTCCATTTCTTCGGCGGCCAAACTGGTTAAGCGACTGGCTTTAGTTTGGTTGAGTTGGGTTATCCACAGATCGCCTTCGGCGGTAAACACTAAGGTTTGATCGTGCAATGCTGGGGCGCGGTAATAGCCTTGATTTGAGGCGTTAGCAACGACCATTGATGAGCAAGCTAAAGTACCTAAAACCAACATACAATGCACAACGGATCGACGAAGTTTCATGGTGAGGAGCGTCCTTATAAAGTCGATATCTCGAGTTAAATCAATATCAATTAACGTATTATATTTATCTGTTCACATTATCAGAGTTGTGGCTAATGTTGCAGCACAAATATGTAACGAACCACAATTTGAGATAATAAACGGCTAAACAGTGATCGCTTAGCCGTTGGTGTTTTAATGTCTCGTATTTTCCTTACTGCGAAGTCAGTTGCAGTACAATTTTATGGTATTGCTCATAAAGTGGATGTGACGGATCAGATAGCTCAGGGAAGCGTTGATCTATGGTGATCATATAACGTTCAGCCTGAATCAGTTTATTGTCGGCCATTAGTGCTTGTAACCGAGCCAAGGCGACATCAGCAGTATCTAATTGAATGTCCCCTTTTAACGATCCATTAAATGACTGTTTCACTTGTTGTCCCTCCTTGTCATGGCTGCGTGAGTGCAGTTCTAGCACTTTGTTTTGTGCTTCTTCATTTACTTTGGCAGGTGTTGGCGCCGCACTCATTACCGCGGATGATTTATCTGCCATTTTAGATTCAACTGTTCCGTTGTTATCAGATGCTTCACTGATTGTTTCACGATTAACACGTTCGTTATTCATTGGCACTGAACTCATCGATAATCCCTGTACGGCAATTGATTCTGCTGCTGCGGCATCTTCAACTGGTGACTCAGTTAGTTTAGGCACATCCGATGTCGATTTGGCCTGCTTAAATGATGACTGTTGAGCGGGTAAACCTTGTTCAATATCAATTCCAACTTGTTTTTGCAGGCTTGGGGTTAACATAAACAATCCCGCCACCAGCAATACTGACGCCGCGCTTGAAAACACCCATGCATTGCGTTGCCACATTGATTTTTTAGGTGAACTGACTTTAGATACATTTGCATCCGAACGCGCTTTGGCTAATATGGCCTCATCCAGTTCAGCAGAGGGTTGCTCTAATGGTTGTTGATGATAAGCCTTGTTGATTTCAGTTTGTAATGCAGTGAACTCTGCATCATGATCTAATTGTTTACTCATAATGTTGTCTCCTGCCTTTGGGTAGCAATACATTGCTTAATACTCTGATAAGCATAACGAATACGGCTTTTGGTGGCTTCTAAAGTCACATTAGCAATGTCGCTGATCATCGCAGCGGTCATGCCCATTTCGATGTTGAGTAAAAAAGCCTCTTTTTGCACTGGCGGCAGTTTGGCAATGCAATTTTTCATCATCTCAACTTGTTGCTGTTGCTGTAATTGTGGCTCAGGCGAGGCTTGATTATCTGCTTGTAGGCTATCCATGGTTTCACCTTCGCCAAGCGGGGTAACTTTATCGAGAGGCTTAACGGCTCGCACATGGTCAATCAATAAGTTATGGGCAATTTTATATAACCAAGTGGTGAATTTGGCCGTGACTTGATATTGCCTCGCCGCATTAATCACCTTACCCCAGGTGTCTTGATACAAATCTTCGGCTAATTGTTGGTTATGTAATTGGCGAACAAAATAACGATACAAAGGCCCTTTGTGTTTAAGGTACAAGGCCTCGAACGCGCGGACGTCACCCGCTTGGTAGTCGAGCATCAGTTGCTCGTCACTTCCCACTTGGGGAATTAACGGCTCATCCTTAGGGTATATTGATGTTTGCACCATTTTATCCTTTTTGTGACGCATTTATTGGCTAACCGAACGAGTGTCTGGCTCAGTAATCATAAGCTGTCTCTCGAGTACACTTGCGGTTTTTAGCATTTGCACAAACTCATGGCGATAACCAAATCGGTCTTGGCCCATTGCAGACTCAGCAAGTACAATTAACTTAGCATAATCAGTATCGTGGACATAATTATTATGATTAAGCAATTGCCCAAACCCCGCGACTGCGGCGGCAAAGCGGAAATCATCGCTGGCTTGATGCAAATGAGTCAGCTGCTGATCGCGGCTAATGGGATAAGCGATTAATTGACTTCTTTGCTCGCCAATCGCTTTATAACGCAGCTTTAAATAAGCCACTTCATTTGCAGTGTGTTGATGAACTTTAGCTTCATCAATTTGCGTCGATTCTGTGACAGCATAACGCAGCGGATCCACTAAACGATTTTGGCTATCGTTATAACGTATCTCGTACAGCGCGGTGACGGTATGACCCGCACCAATCTCACCTGCATCAATAGCGTCGTTATTAAAGTCGCTACGATTTAACAACCGGTTTTCGTAACCAATAAGTCGATACTCAGACACCACCGCCGGGTTAAATTCAATTTGCACTTTGACATCGTGGGCAATAGTTAACAGTGTGGCACTGAGTTGATCAACTAGCACTTTTCGCGCTTCATTTAAGGTGTCGATAAAGGCATATTGACCGTTAGCTTTATTTGATAATTGTTCCAGCAAATGGTCATTATAACTGGCAGTAGCAGAACCCAGACCAAAGCCAAGCGTAGATAAACCAATACCACTTTTACTTTGACTGGTGACAAAATCAACCAATTGCTGATGATCTGTCATCCCCAAGTTAAAGTCACCGTCGGTGGCCAAAATGACTCGGTTACTGCCGTTTTCGATAAAGTGCTTTTGCGCTAATTGATACGCCAACTGAATACCTTGGCTACCATTAGTGCCACCTTGTGCAGTTAACTGACTAAGGGCTGTTTTAATGGCGGTAAAGTCATTACCTGCAACACCGTCAAGCACCACACCGCTGGCACCGGCGTACACCACTATCGATACTTTATCTTGCGCCGATAATTGCTGACTTAGCATCAACATGGCTTGTTTCAATAGAGGCAATTTATCAGCAGACGACATAGAGCCTGACACATCAAGCAGTAGCACTAAATTACTTGCACCAAGCTGGTCTGCTGCAACATCAAAACCTTTAATGCCAATGCGCAATAACTGAGTATCAGCATTATACGGTGAGGGTGCTAATTCAGTATTAACGCTAAAGGGTTGCTCAGTGGTTGTCGGTGCTGGGTAGTTATAGCTAAAGTAGTTCACTAACTCTTCTACCCTAACGGTATTCTTAGTCGGCAGTTGGCCTTGATTGATTAATCTGCGGGTGGTGCTGTAACTGCCAGTATCAACATCGATTGAAAACGTCGATACCGGCGTTTCACCGGCAACCATATTGCCATTTTGTACTAGCGACTCAAACTTGTCATTAGCATTAGGTGCTAATGATAAGTTGCCATCGCTTACGCTGAGACTCTTGCGGCTAATGCTATTGTTGCTGATAGTCTCACCACTAACCGTGCGCTGCTCCATTGACGCTGCAGTGGCTTTAACGCTGCGATGCACCTCCTTTGATCCTTGGTATGCATCAGCCTGTGGCTCAGATGCCATCACTAAACCTGCTACCTCAGATAACTCGGGACGCGCTTGTGCAGAGGAATCCGTTTTACTCGCGGATTGAATTTTAGAAGCGGGCTGACTTTGTTTCGCACTGTCTTTGGACTCTTGCGCACAACCACTGACAATAATCGCGCTAATGACTATGGCTAATGCACTGCGAGTGAGTTGCTTATGGACATCGTTCATGGTTTTTTCCTCATCTATCGGCTTGTTATTCATATTGGTTACGTCAACAAAGTGACCTTGCATACAGCTAATAACGAGCGAAATAGGTAAAAGGGTTACAAAAAGAATTCTTTACTCCATTATTCATCAATGTTCGATACGAACTTGTGGTGAATATAAAATGTGTTTAAGTAGTTTTCGTATTTAGAAACTGAGTGTTAGCCTCAAGAAACACTGAAATGCAGCCAACAGAGCACGGCTTATGCTATTATTTAGCACCTTTTTTATCGCCTTAATATTGACGTTAATCGCCCGCGGTTCCTACTGAGCGAATTAGCCAAATATACTAATAGAATAAGTACGTTAAGGAGTTAACATGCAAGCCCTAGTTGCTGTTGTAATGGGTTCTAAAAGTGATTGGCCTACAATGGAAGCCGCCGCTGAAATTATGGATAAGTTACAAGTGCCTTATCATGTTGAAGTCGTTTCAGCCCACAGAACACCAGACAAGCTAATGGAATTTGCACGTTCTGCTGCAGATAAAGGCTATAAAGTCATTATTGGTGGTGCAGGCGGAGCAGCCCATTTACCTGGCATGATCGCCTCTAAAACTCGCTTGCCTGT
Source organism: Shewanella sp. Actino-trap-3 (assembly GCF_002836275.1). Classification (NCBI taxonomy): domain Bacteria; kingdom Pseudomonadati; phylum Pseudomonadota; class Gammaproteobacteria; order Alteromonadales; family Shewanellaceae; genus Shewanella; species Shewanella sp. Actino-trap-3. The sequence goes on from NZ_PJCE01000001.1 coordinate 1,954,124, forward strand.
GTTAGGTGTCCCAGTGCAAAGCAAGGCCTTATCTGGCATGGACAGTTTATTGTCGATTGTACAAATGCCTAAAGGGATTGCCGTTGGCACCTTAGCCATTGGTACTGCCGGCGCGTTTAACGCAGGTTTATTAGCCAGCCAAATTTTGGCGATTAGCGATGCCGCTTTAGCTGAGCGTTTAGAAGCATTTCGTGATGAGCAAACTCGCGCGATCCTTGATAATCCCGATCCGAGAGAAGACTAATGACCTTGCCAAAAAATCTATGGGTATTGGGCGATGGTCAATTAGGTGCCATGCTCAGTCATGCAGGCCAACCGCTAGGTATTAATGTGCGTCCGGTTGATATTATGACACCATCAGATGTGCAGTTACCGCTTGAAGCTGACGACATCATTACCGCCGAACGCGAACAATGGCCAGAGTCACAGCTGAGTTTACAACTCAGCCAACACCCACATTTTATTAATGGCCCAGTATTTGGTCGTTTAGCTGACCGTTTTAGCCAAAAAAGTCTGCTCGATGAATTAGCTGTCGCCACATCGCCTTGGCAGTTAGTTAATGACAATACCACCACGCAAACACTGCATAATGCCTATGGTGAACGGGTATTATTAAAACGTCGCACCGGCGGTTATGACGGTAAAGGCCAACATTGGCTCAAGCAGGCAGAAGCGACAACCATCCCTGCCGATTGGCGCAATGAAGCCATTGCAGAACAAGCGATTAACTTTGATGAAGAAGTGTCGTTAGTGGGTGTGCGCACCCAAGACGGGCGCTGTTTATTTTATCCGTTGGCGTTAAACCTACATCAAGACGGTATTTTAATGGCATCGATTGCGCCATTAACTCGCTTAGCACCTTTGCAGGCCGAAGCTGAAGACATGTTAAGCAAGGTCATGCATGACCTTGAATATGTGGGCGTGATGGCGATGGAGTGTTTCCGTGTTGGTGAACACTTAATGGTCAATGAGTTAGCACCTAGAGTGCACAACTCGGGCCATTGGACTCAAGCGGGTTGTCACATAAACCAGTTTGAATTGCATTTACGTGCCCTATGCAATTTACCTTTGCATCAACCACAGGTTAATTTCCAATGCGTAATGGTTAACCTTATTGGGGTTGATAAAGACGATAGATGGTTAAGTCTGCCAAATGCTGAACTGTTTTGGTACAACAAAGAAGTTCGTGTAGGCCGTAAAGTCGGTCACTTAAACCTGTCTGTGCATAATAAAGCGATGTTAGATGACAGCATTAGCCAACTAAAAGCTTGGATGCCACAGCAATATCAAGCACCGCTGGATTGGATTTTGGCCGAATTTATCAAATAGGTTTATCACATAAACTTGCCAATAAGTACGTTAAATAACAAAAAAGGAGCCTAGGCTCCTTTTTTGTTATTTAACGTATGGGTTAACCAAAAAACACTCGCCATAACCATGACGAATCTAAATTTTCTTTACATTGATGATATTGCGCCGCGTAGGTTTTTGAACGTTTATCCACTTTATTGGCTACTGGCGTTAACCATTTTTTGGCTTTAAAACTGCCGCGTTTATAACCGCCCCAACCTTCGTGATAATTTAAGTATTGGTTTTTAGCATCCCACTTAGACACGCCATTAATTTTATGGGTTTTGTAAATAAACCAGCCCATAAAGTCCATCGCATCGTCAAAATCACTGCGGCTAGACCAACTATTACCGGTTTCTCGAACGTAATCATCCCAGGTCATGGTTTTAGCTTGCGCGTAACCATAGGCGTCACTGGCACGGCCGGTGGGAATAAAACCTAAAAAGTATTGCATTGGTGGTGCAGCATTATGTTTGAATGAACTTTCTTGATACATCATGGCTAAGGGGACATGAACTGGCACTCCCCATTTTTCACGCGTATTGACTGCAGCGTCATACCACGAGCGATGTTCTTTAAAAATAGCACACAGGTCATCTGGCTCTTGCGGTGGCGACGTGGCGCATCCCGTTAATGACAGTAATACCGTTGCGCTAACAACGCCTAAAAAACACTTCATAACACCTCTGCCAGTATCTAAGATATTGATTCTTGGCTTAGTTTTACATCAATTAAAAACCAATGCAATTATCCTTAGGAAACAACCATTATTTCAACAATGCGCCTCAAACTGAAAAAACTGAGTGGCTCTGATTGAGCACATAATTAATGGAATTGGTATTACCGTTTCATTTCACATTGATGCGATTCTGTTTGCCATACAACAGGCTGCCAATACAATGAATTTTGGCCTATATAGATTTTGTCGGTATTGAATTTGGCGCCAATATGATAACGCTGATCGGCTGCAACATTGACCGAAAATACTTTCACCTTACGAGCCGACAATAACACTTTTAATTCAGGTGAGTTGATCAATTCAGCAACAGTAAACTTATGCTCGCCTGGCGATAATAAATAATTGGGTCTTGAAATAACCGCAACATCATCTAAGTGAGTCACCACTACACGGTATAAATTGGCACTGTTGTCGGGCGCTAAGTAGCTCGATACTGTGCCACATTGAACCATTTCATCTGGCGATGAAGCACAGCCATTTAGGGCTAATGCCGCTACCGCGACAACCAGCACTCGCCAAGATGAAAAAAACTGCATGATTATTTCGCCTCGAAAGTGCCCGCAGGAACCACATCACAAAAATAGTTTTCTAAGAAAGTGGTAAAATTATCTTGTGGTTGAGCCTCTAGACTTTGCTGTTCAAGTAAAGAGAGTTTGGCCTCATTTTTATAGGTTTGCTCAATATCATGGCTTAATGGGTAATGACTTAAAAACTGATGATAATCATCGGCCAATTGCTTAACCCACACACTGTGATCTGTGCCCTTAACAACGACCTCTTGCATCACCTTGCCTGATAACGTTTTATCAGGATCATCAATCGCTTCAGCCCATGTGCTTAACGCGTCTTGGTAAGCATGGCTATCATCACCATCGAGTAATTTCGCGAGAGTCGCTAACTGTTCAAATAGCTCGTGCATCCATTGCGTTAAGCTAATGGCCTTAGCATTACGCTGTAATTCAAGTCCAGGCTTGCGCCCTTCTAATACAACGGCTTTCAGATTAGCACCAATTTCAGCTTCACCGACCGCGTCGGTGTCTTCAGATGGCGACAATAAGCAGTACAATAAAAATAGATCCAGAAAACGCACTTGAGTGGCATCGATCCCAACCGGGCTAAATGGATTGACATCTAAAGCGCGCACTTCAATATACTCAACGCCTGCACGCGATAGCGCCTGCGAAGGTTTTTCACCTTTTTGGGCAACACGTTTAGCGCGAATAGGTGCATAAAACTCATTTTCAATCTGCAAAATATTACTGTTTAACTGACGAAATTCACCATCAACATTGACACCAATTTGCTCAAACTGTTTCGATGGCATTTTAATTGCGGCGCCCACGCCCTCAAGATAATCAGGCAATGAGTTATAGCTAATATTGAGCGTATCTTGTTCTTTGTTGGTATAACCTAAATCACTCATGCGCAATGATGTTGCATAAGGAAGATATAAGGTGCCTTTACCGGTTTTTTCAAACTCAAAATCGACGTCTTGATCTTTTATAAATGAGCTACATAATGCCGGTGTTGAGCCAAATAAATACGGTAATACCCATACTAAACGGCGGTAATTACGGATCAGTCCAAAATAAGATTCAGAAATGAAGTCTTCAAAATTAATACTTTTGCTACAACAAGCGCTGCCATTGCCGTTAGCAATTTTGTCGTCATATAGACGTTGCCATAAATCTTGCGAAACAGAGAAATTAAAATGAACCCCGGAAATAATCTGCATTAACGCACCATAACGATGGGTTAATCCTTTACGATATAAGGTTTTCATTTTACCGTTATTGGAGGTTCCATAACGTGCTACAGGGATATCGCTTACTTTACCTACATAGCATGGCATGCTAACAGGCCAGAGTTTTTGACCGTTTAAGTTACGCACACTGTAAGCATGTGTTTGGGTTAACCCCTCTAATAATTCATCAATGCTATGACAAACTGGCGTAATAAATTCTAATAGGGACTCGCTATAATCGGTAGTAATACGCGAATGCGTCAGCGCAGAACCGAGCGATTTTGGATGTTCATCTTGTGCTAAATGACCATTTTCATCAATACGCAATGCTTCACGCTCAATTCCACGTAACATGCCCAATAAAGACTCACGGCCTTGAGTGTCGCTTAAGTGTTCGACTTTTTCATTGAAAGACTTCAATTTACTACTCTCTTTTATGGATTCGCATTGCGAGTAAACAGCTAGACCTGATGATAAACGAGATGATTAGTGATACGCGAAAAAAATGTAACTAAGTATAAATCAACTTGTTTATAGGTCTTAAATTAAAAATGGCAACACTCTCTGTCACCCTTGATGGAGCCTTAAACATTATCTTTTATTTAGCGGATAACCGACACAAAATGATATGACGATTAAAGCACACGAATTAGCTCAACCTATTATATACCCAAGTCACTTCAACATGCTCGTTTCAGTACTCCCGTAGGATAACAGAACAGGGCAGTGATTGAAGACAATGGTGACGCCTTACCGAGTGCGTCTCTTCGCGACTGATAGGTTCTAGGAACTCGCAAGCTCGCCAGAGGGCGGTGCTTCGCTCCTTCTAGGTGCTAGGTTTTAGGTCCTAGATTCTAGAAGCGTAGCGTCCTCGAAGACCGCAGGTTGTCCTAGCAGCCGCAGGCGCTCTATTCCTAGACCCTAGTAGGACGCAGTCCGCCTAGAACCTAGCAGCGAAGCGTATATGTCCTGTATATATGGTTAACACTAGCGTATTTCAAGGCTAGTGTTAACCTTCGTAGTAACAAGTGTTCAACTAGTCGACAAGTGTCACCATTTCAATCTGATACCCCAGCGCTTTTAGTTGAGGTTCAACGATGGATTTATCACCGACAACTAACATCACCATCGTATTGATATCTAATAATTTACTGGCAAGTTTATTTAACTCATCCGTCGAAATGGTTTTAACAATTTCATCTTGCTGAGCGGTAAAGTTTCTATCTAACTGATAGCGCTGGATCATCCTTAAAAAACCGGCTTTTTGATACGGAGTTTCGTATTCTAACGCTTGGCTTTGCGCAATCGAACTGCGCATAAAGGCACTTTCTTCGTCGGTCATACCTGATGCTTGGTAAGCGTTAATTTCTTTGACAAACTCAGCCAACGCTAAGCCGGTCACATCGCTTCTGACGCTGGCATTGGCAATAAACTGACCTGAATCTTCAGCACCACTAAATTGAGTGCGAGCGCCATAAGTGTAGCCTTTATCTTCACGTAGATTAAGATTGATACGGCTGTTAAATGCTCCCCCTAATGGATAGTTCATCAAATAAGCCTTAAAGTAATCGCCCGTTTTGTCGTAAGGTAACGACACTTGGCCAATATCAATGACCGACTGAGCGGCTCCCGGTTTATCAATCAAATAAATGGTGTTTTTATGGTGTGTTGGCAGTGCAGGTAATGCGGCAACCTGAGTCGCCTCGCCTTGCCATTCATTAAACATCGACAATTTTGGCATGATCTGTTGCTGATTTAAGTCTGACACCACCACCATTTGAGCATTACCGGCACGATATTGCTGCTGATAAAATTGCTTCACATCAGCCAGTGTTAATGCCGATATTGAGGTTATGGTGCCATCACTGCTGATCCCCATTGGGCTATCGGCACCGTATAGCAATTTTGAAAAGCCACTGCGAGCAAGATAGTTCGCATCGGACATTTGATGTTGCAAGCCTTGCAACTGCTGCTGCTTCAGTCTTTCAAAATCTGCCGCCACAAAACCTGGGCTAAATAAGCGCTCTTTAACGATGGCAAGCGTGGCATCAAGATTTTCGGTCAAACTTGATACTTTAATGTAACTCTGTGAATTACTCGCGCCAAAGCTAATTGACGAACCCAGCAGATCAAGCGCGCCAGCCAGTGCTTCACTGCTGCGTTGCGCACTTGACTCATTAAGCATGGACGCAGTTAACTCGGCCAGACCCGCCTTATTGATGGGTGCTAAGCGATGACCGCCATCTAAATAAATAAGCAATTCGACCGTTGGGGTTTCATCACTTTCGGTGCCCATGACGTTAATGCCATTGGCGAGTTGACTGTCCCACAATTGTGGCACGGTCAATAACGGTGCTGCCGCAGACGACGGCATTTTATTACGATCAAATGAGGATTTAGCCAAGGTAATATCGGTTAATCCCGTTACCGCATCTTGTGCTATTGGCAAGGTACTTGGCTCGAAATTATCAGCATGGGCAATCAATTGCGTTTGCCCTTCTGGCACCACACTCATCACTACCATTGGCTTGTTTTTAATGTAGGTATTAAACACACGCATCACATCGGCTTGGGTCACATTGGCATAACGGGCTAAATCTGATGCCACCATGTCCGGTTTGCCAAAAAAGGTTTGATTGGAGGCAAGTGTTGATACTTTTCCGGCCACGCTTTGCATGCCAAAAATAGTCGACGCTTCGAACTGCACTTTGACTTTCTGTAAGTCGTCGTCGGTAACACCGCGTTGTTCAAACTCAGCGATGGTTTGATTAATTTTGATTTCAAGTTCAGCAAGACTGCCGCCTTTAGCGGGGTTCGCCACTGCGTAGAGTGATAGCTGGCAGGTGAGCTCTTGGCAAGGATGGCTCACCGCAGCTTGTACCGCATAGCCATCTTTAACTAAGTTTTTATAAATGAGCGAGGTTTTGCCGCCACCGAGAATATTGGCCAGTAGATCTAATGGCGCTTCATCTTTGTGCTGCACGTAAACCGTTGGGAAACCAATATAAATCAGCGGCAAATGTACTTTGTCTTCCATTGAGATATAACGAGTTTTATCCAATGTCACCATGGTTTTAGCTTCAGGCTTAACCGCAGGTCCTGCTGGGATTTCACCAAAATACTTATTTACCCACGCCAGCGTGTGCATTTCATTAAAGTCACCGCCAATGGTTAAGGTGGCATTGTTAGGCCCATACCAACGTTGGAAGAAATGCTTCACGTCATCAACAGTGGCGCGATTTAAATCGTCTGGCCAGCCAATAACAGGCCAAGAGTACGGATGCCCCGCAGGATAAAATGCTTGGTTAAAACGCTCATTCAATCGCCCATATGGACGGTTATCAATCCGCTGTGCGCGTTCATTTTTAACGGTTTCTCGCTGTACTTCGAATTTTTCGCTCGTCAGTGCGGGTAAGAAAAAGCCCATACGATCTGACTCTAACCAGAGCATTTTTTCTAATTGGTTACTCGGCACCGTTTCAAAGTAATTGGTTCTGTCGGTATTGGTGCTACCGTTCAATGTTCCGCCGGCTTCAGTAACAACTTTAAAATGCTGTTCGTCACCAACATGTTGCGATCCTTGGAACATCATGTGTTCAAATAGATGGGCAAAACCACTGCGGCCGGCTAATTCACGCGCCGATCCCACATGGTAGGTTACATCGACATGAACTAAAGGATCAGACTTGTCTTGATGTAAAATAACGGTTAAGCCATTGGCTAACTGATATTTTTTATAGGGAATACTGACTTGATTTTCGGACGCAGTGGCCGTTTCAATTAAGCTCACGCCTTGGGGTAAACTCGGTGATTTGTGGGCGTCATATGCACAACCACTCAATGCCGCACTGATAGCTGCAGCGAATATCCATTGATTTACATTTAGTTTCAAAATCGACTCCTTTCTTATTACAACAAACATAACCACAGTTGCAGAAATGACAAAATATCAATACTCAACCATATACATAACCAAGAATACGATGACGCTGTAACGTAATAGCTTACCGATAAACATCAACAATGAAGCAGGCACAATGGGCATTTTCAGCCACCCAGCCAGTAAACATAACAAATCACCGATTATCGGTAACCAAGACAATAGTAAGGCCCACAGACCATATTTTTCAATCCATGCCAGTGCATAGCGATATTGACGTCGTTGAATATCTTGTGGGTTTTTGGCTAATCGCCCTGCACGACCAAGGCCATAGCTGGTTATCGCCCCCAGCGTATTCCCTATGCTGGCCAGTATCAATAATTCAAGCCATGATGATGGTGTTTGATTCAATAATCCTACGAGTAACACTTCAGAGCCGCCAGGCAATAAGGTTGCGGCAAAAAAAGCGCCGCTGAACATCAACCACAAACTGGTCATTGATAACCCTTTTTACTAGTGTTCATATTCATTTAACGAACCCATTCATAGTGTTTTCATCATACTGACGAAGTGACAACATCACTATTTGTCGATGAATTTGCTCAGCCGATATCTTAACGTTAATCTGCTCAGAGTAAATGCGTAACAACATGATAGCTAGGGCCGATTGCTCTTTTGGGGCAACAATTTGTTCGCAAAAAAAATGATTAACACTTTGGATGAATATGATGTGGCGCAAATATTAGCGACAAAGACGCTTGTTTACCCATAAACTCACCTGTTTAGGCAAATACTGCTAGCAGCAGTGGTTTTTTTCTACTGCGTTATCACTTATTCATCTACAACAACTCTGCCTCATTAACTCTGCCTGTAGAAAATTGCCGCAAACTACCACAAAAAATCATCTTCAAAGATCAACAGACTTTCATCAGATGGTGACGACATCCATTACCTCAAAGCTTCATTTTGTGCCACGCCATTTAGGTACATTGGCCCGTTATAGCTTAATCAGTTAATGATTAGTAAAAAAACTTAAAGTTATAATAACAAAGTTAATTATTCATATAAGTTATAATAACAAAGTTAGTTATTCATCTAAGTTATAATAAAATAACGTTGTTTGTCATTCGTTCAGTTCATACAATGCAGTTAATATTTATTAACCTTATCAGGTTGATTAGCGAACTGTTGAGTATAAACACCATCCATCGCCTTCAACAAGCTAGACAGCAATACAGCACCATATCGCCATCGAAAGGTTTAGCTTTTAGTAATTAATCACTCATTAGTGAACGTAATGAGTCAAGCACAACGACGTTGTCTAGTCAGATTTAGTGACGTCATAATGACATAATTTGGAACTTTCATGATATTGAAAACGCTCAATCGCATCCCTTTTTGGCAGAAAGTCATTGCTGGTTTTGTTTTGGGAACGCTCACAGGCGTCGGCTTAGGTGAATCAGCCGTGATGTTAAAACCGCTTGGTGATTTGTTCATTAGTGCCATTAAAATGCTGGTCGCTCCTTTGGTATTTTGCGCCATTGTGGTCAGTATTACGTCGCTGGGTTCGCAAGGTAATTTAAAACGCTTAAGCTTTAAAACCTTAGCCATGTTTATGTTTACTGGCACGATAGCTTCATTTATTGGGTTAACGGTTGGCAGTCTTATGGACATGGGCGGTAACCTCGCGTTAGCCACTTCTGAAGTGCGTGAACGAGATATCCCTGGCTTCGCACAAGTGCTGCTTAACATGATCCCTGTTAATCCATTTGCCTCTTTAGCTGACGGCAATGTATTGCAAATCATCGTTTTTGCCGCTTTGGTTGGTATCGCCATTAATACTGTTGGTGAGAAAGCTGCCCCCTTAAAAAATGCCATCGAAGCCGGTGCTGAAGTGATGTTCCAATTAACACGTATGGTGTTAAAGCTAACGCCAATTGGTGTATTTGGCTTAATGGCATGGGTTGTGGGCGAGTATGGGTTAAGCACGTTATTGCCTTTAGGTAAGTTTATTCTTGCGATTTATATTGCCGCCTTAATACACATAGTGTTTGTTTATGGCGGATTAGTGAAATTTGCTGCTGGTCTTAGTCCGTTGAAGTTTTTCCGCAAAGCCATACCAGCACAAATTGTCGCCTTTAGTACCGCATCAAGTTTTGGAACCTTGCCAGCAAGTACTCGCTGTACTGAGGCTATGGGAGTATCAAAACGTTACAGTGCTTTTGTGTTGCCATTAGGTGCAACCATGAATATGGACGGTTGTGGCGGAATTTACCCTGCCATTGCGGCCATTTTTATTGCTCAAATTTATGGCATCTCGCTCGATATGACTGACTATATGTTGATTGCGGTCACCGCAACGGTCGCGTCTATCGGAACCGCGGGTGTACCGGGTAGCGCGATGGTAATGTTAACAGTGACATTAGGCGTTATTGGTTTACCACTTGAAGGTATTGCCTTTATCGCAGCCATTGACCGTATTGTTGATATGATCCGCACTGCAACCAATATCACTGGCGATATGATGACCGCGGTTGTGATAGGTAAAAGTGAAGGCCAGCTTGATGTTGAACAGTTTTACTCTGACGAAACCCCGGTGCAACAACCAGCCGTTTCGTGATGTTTCGCGCTAATAGCGTCAAATAGTAATAAAAAAGCGAGTATCTATTGATACTCGCTTTTTTACAAAATAGTACGCTTATCGTTTATTGATGATTAGAATTTAGCGTTTGCCCACAACCACACTTTATCGGTATCGACTTTACCAGCGCCGGCATCGCCCGCTGAGTAAGCGGCGTATTTAACGCCTACGGTATAATGTTTATCAATAGGTAAACTAAATACCGCATCTACTTCGTTACCTAAATCATTAACAGTGGCACTTGACTCGTCAGCTTCAAAATCATGATAAACCAGCGCCCATTTGCCGCCCACTAAGCTACCACCGACTGACACATAAGTATCGGCCAAGCCTTGCTTGGGTGTGGCTAAGAATTGATCTGACCAACCATTAAATGCGTGCAAAGTGGCCAGTGGCGTCGCAAAACCGTACTCGCCATTGTCAGAACCGAGTAATTCATAACCTACTTTAAAGGTTAAACCGCTAACACCTACACCGATTTCTCCTAGCATATAATCTGCAGAATATGAGGTTGTTGCCTTGTCAGCATCTTGAGTGGCATATTCTAGGGTATAAAGTAGTTTAATTTTATCGAGATTTTTGGCACCAGCAAAGCGAACACCATAGGTGTCAATACCATTGTCAATGTTAGTATCTTCTTCGAGTAAATAGCCATAAGCGCTAAGCTTACCCAAACCTAAATTGTATGATGCATTGATGATGTGATCTTTTGAATCAATGTCTTTAATGTCAGCAAAAATACGGTTGCGTTTGTAGAGGTAGCCATAATCAATGCTAAAGTCATTAATACCATATTGCAGGGTGACAGCATCGAATGTTTGGCGATCTTGACGCCAGCCGACATGGCCTAAGAAACGCATGTTATCAAGTGCTATCACTTGGCGACCCACTTTGGCTTTAAAGCCACTGCGTTTGTATTGTAAGAACGCTTGGTCTAATTCAGTGGTTTCAGGGTCTGCAATCACTGAGTAATCAGTATTATTGCCAATGGCGTCGTTGTAATCATTTACCCCAGCCACACTGCGAGAGTCTTCAAACTCAACCAAAGCGCTTAATCCATAATACTCGGCCGTCGCAAAGGTTAAGCGGGTACGCAAGGTCAATGCATCGGCATCTTTCAATGCATTTTCTTGATCGACCGATTCATAGCGTAAATTTAAATTAGCGTTTACGGTACCTTGAGTGACAGCATCGGCAACCGAATTAACTTTGACGTCTGCGGCATTGGCGCTTCCCATGGCCAATAACACCGAACAGGTTAATGCTGATAAAGCCCATTTTTTAGCTGCAGTAGAATTGTGGCAAGCCTTATCTGCAACTTGACTAGCAAGCAGTTTGTTATTCATCTTACATCCCTAATTGTTATTTTGAGTTAAGTTAAGTTAAATTACCGGTAAGTTAAATATACGTAAAATATATGACTATCAAGTTAACTGGCATTAACTTTAGCGGCTTCACGAATCCATTTCCGTGATTTATCCTGCATTTTAGATGCTTGTTTGCCTAGATATTGACGCTAATTCAAAATTTGCGACTTTTGACCGCTAAAATTAACGGCCTGTCGAACTATTAGTATTTTAGGCTGATGTTATCTTGGTAATAAAACTGTTAACAAAAACGGTAACTTAGATACCTATAAAGAGGTATACGGATAGGCTTTCTGCTAAAAATGGACTTTAGTATATGTTATCTTTCGATTTGTGATACCCAATATGATGGACATACAAATAAGCTAAAATACCAATATTCAGGGTGAGTCAGTGAACACTTTTTAAACTGATATAGTGCGTTTAATGAACCGATAGCACTCTTAACATATTCGTAACCTAGTCGGTTTGTTGTTTTTATTTGCAGGTTAAGAGTAGCATTTAAAAAGTAACCGTTTGGGCAATTTCCCCTTACCAATATAGCTTGTAAAACATACCGCCTTTGCTGTTTATCTTTGACACCTATGTGATAAAGACTAATGCTAGGGCAAACAATTCTTTCACAACCATAACGCCACGATTGCTCAGTATTAAAAGTTAAGTTCGCCAATATAAATCCAATAGCAGTATCTACTTTACCTTTGAGATAAAAACAAAAAAGCCAATGCTGGCGCATTGGCTTTTCAACTCAATCGATAACGTTTAGCCTAACACTGCCAACAATACGCCGGCGGCAACGGCACTACCCAACACACCGGCAACGTTAGGGCCCATGGCGTGCATTAACAAGAAGTTTTGGTTGTTAGACTCCAATCCCACTTTATTCACCACACGGGCTGCCATTGGCACAGCAGAAACACCTGCAGCACCAATAAGCGGATTGATTTTCCCCCCAGTAAGCTTACTCATTAATTTAGCCATCAATACACCAGAAGCGGTACCAATACTAAATGCGACCGCGCCAAGGATTAAAATACCGAGGGTTTCGATACGCAGAAATTGATCAGCTGATAATTTAGAGCCGACAGCAAGACCTAAAAAGATCGTCACAATGTTGATTAACTCATTTTGAGCCGTTTTCGATAAACGGTCTACCACGCCTGATTCGCGCATTAAATTACCCAAACAGAACATGCCGATTAATGGCGTTGCTGCAGGTAAAAATAAAATGGTTAATCCTAGTACCATCAATGGAAAAATAATTTTTTCCATTTTGCTGACTTCACGCAATTGCTCCATTTTGATTTCACGTTCAGCTTTGGTGGTCAGTAGCCTCATGATAGGAGGCTGAATTAACGGCACGAGCGCCATGTAGGAATAGGCCGCAACCGCAATGGCACCTAACAATTCAGGCGCTAGTTTGGAGGCTAAGAAAATCGCTGTAGGACCATCGGCACCTCCAATAATGGCAATGGCAGCGGCATCTTGCATACTAAACTCAAAACCAGGCACCCAATTTAAGGCAATGGCACCCAGTAGTGTCGCAAAAATGCCAAATTGTGCCGCAGCACCAAGTAATAAGGTTTTAGGGTTGGCAATTAATGCCCCAAAGTCAGTTAATGCACCTACCCCCATAAAAATGAGCAATGGGAATACACCGGTTTCGATCCCTACATGATAGGCGTAGAACAGCAAACCACCTTCATCGGTAAAGCCAGCGTTTGGGATGTTGGCTAATATAGCGCCAAATCCAATGGGTAATAATAATAGTGGTTCAAAACCTTTAATTATTGCTAAAAATAGCAATAAACAACCAACCGCCATCATCAGTAGTTGACCACCACTAAAGTTGGCGACACCCGTTTCGCCCCAAAAGGCCAATAATCCTTCCATTTAGACCTCTTATGTTAATGATAACAATGTAGAACCTACGGTTACACTGTCACCCTGCTTAACCGCTAACTGAATGACTACACCATCTTCTTGGGCTCGAATTTCAGTTTCCATTTTCATCGCTTCAAGGATAATGATCACTTCACCGGCTTTGACTGCATGACCATTATCGACTAACACTTTAAAAATATTCCCCGATAACGGTGCCGCCATGGTGCACTTAATCTCACCCGTAGTGGCTGAGGCCGCTGGTGCTGACGTTGTAGCAACAGGCGCGGCTGAGGTGGGTGCAATATGGCTGATATCACCACCTTCACTCACTTCCACCACAAAACGTTGCCCTTCGACATTAACCGTATAAGTTGCTGGGCCACTATCGGTGTTAACTTGAAGATCATCGGCACTTGGAACGGGTTCAAAGGCATCGGGGTTGCCACGATTCTTAAGAAACTGTAGACCAATTTGGTTAAACAGCGCATAAGTCATCACGTCATCGTCAACATCTGCTGCTAAGGTGAAACCTTGCTCCGCAGACTTTTGAGCTAACTCTGCACGCAACTTGTCCAATTCAGGCGCGATCAAATCTGCCGGACGACAGGTAATGGCTTGTTCACCTTTAAGTACTCGAGCTTGAAGTTCGGCATTCACAGGTGCTGGCGTGGCGCCATATTCGCCTTTCAATACCCCTTCGGTTTCTTTGGTCATCGACTTGTAACGCTCGCCCATTAGTACGTTAATGACCGATTGCGAACCGACAATTTGCGATGTGGGCGTTACCAACGGAGGAAAACCTAAGTCCTCGCGCACCCGTGGGATTTCGTCCAGCACCGCATCCATTTTGTCTGCTGCGCCCTGCTCTTTAAGCTGACTTTCCATGTTGGTTAACATGCCGCCAGGCACTTGAGCACGTAAAATTCGTGAATCTATCCCTTTTAACGTACCTTCAAAACGCACATATTTTTTACGCACCTCACGAAAGTAAGCGGCGATCTCTTCGAGCAGCACCATATCGTAACCGGTTGCTCTGTCAGTATCCTCAACCATGGCCACTAATGTTTCTGTCGCGCTGTGACCATAGGTTTGGCTCATCGATGAAATAGCGGTATCCAATACGTCTACGCCCGCTTCAATCGCTTTCTGATAGGTCGCAGTACTGAGGCCAGTCGTCGCATGACAATGCATAGATATCATTAAGTCGGTTTGCGACTTTAAACGACTGATAAGCTCATAGGCTTGCATAGGCTTAAGTAAACCGGCCATATCCTTAATGCATAATGAATCGGCGCCCATATCCTCAAGACGCTTGGCCATATCAACCCATGTATCAATGGTATGAACAGGACTTGTGGTAAAAGAAATAGTCCCTTGGGCATGACCACCGACATTTTTAACTGCTTTAACTGCCGTTTCTAAATTACGTACATCATTCATGGCATCAAAAATACGAAAAACATCTACGCCATTAGCATGCGCCCGTTCGACAAAACGAGTGACGACATCATCGGCATAATGGCGATAACCTAATAGATTTTGGCCTCGAAGCAGCATTTGCTGTGGTGTATTAGGCATGGCTTTTTTCAATTCGCGAATACGATCCCATGGATCTTCGCCTAAATAACGAATGCATGAATCAAATGTAGCGCCGCCCCATGACTCGAGTGACCAAAAACCCACTTTGTCTAATAGCGGCGCGATGGGTAGCATATCGTCGATACGTAAACGGGTTGCCAGTAATGATTGGTGTGCGTCACGCAGAGCGACATCGGTTAATGCTAATGGCTTGATCATAATGACTCCAAATTTATTTTGCGCGGTATTGATGTATCGCTGAGGTAATTGCGGCAATCAGCTTAGGATCTAAGCCGGTATGTCCCGGTGCACAAGGTGTTGCTGGCACTGGTGTAGCTGTCGCTGTCGCTTCTGGTGCAGGAAAAAGCTTGGCAATAATGCCAATAGCGATGATTAAGATGCTCAAAAAAATAAACACTAAGCCCATGCCCATTACCATGATGCCTAGTGCATCGGATAACTGCTCTGATATCGATGTCATGTATTCTCACTTTGTCTGTTAAACATCAAAAAATTGCGTTGACTATTATGTACCGTCCCCAATGCGCGGTCACGGTGCAAAGTCACAAACTTGCACCAAGACAACAGCCGCTTAACGACAACATAAAAAACTTAAACTATTTAGGAAAGCATAAATATTCAAGCTCTACGCTTATTCAATGACGTTATATTTCATGGTAAAAACAGCAAACTGAGGCTGTAAACCCAAATTCTGCCACGAAATATAAACAATTTATAACAAAAATGCTATCTTTTTGTAAATTGGTCTTACCAAATAAGTAACATTCAATAATGTCGACTAAATAAAATTCAATAAATAAGTCAAAAAAATACTAAATCTGCAATAGAATTAGCAATAACACCTTTAAATTGATAAAACCATAATTCAATCATAAGTATACTTATACTTTGTTGATTTAACACCTTGATAAAATAAATGATTAGTTATGATATGGATAACAAGTGAATAAAGATGTAAATATCACCTTTAATTTGATAAAGAGGTTATGGTTAAATGAGAAAAGGCTGTTAAAATTAACAAAAAAAAAGCCCCACATTAATGCAGGGCTTTTTTATTATGGTGCGCGTGGGAGGAGTCGAACCTCCGACCGCCTGGTTCGTAGCCAGGTACTCTATCCAGCTGAGCTACACGCGCAAAATCAGTACAAGATGCCATTCATAAATATTGCTATAGTCAGCACTTTAACAATACTCACTTTACTTAATGAATGGCGGAGAGGGAGGGATTCGAACCCTCGATGGGATTTAAAGCCCATACTCCCTTAGCAGGGGAGCGCCTTCGGCCACTCGGCCACCTCTCCGCAATATATGGTGCGCGTGGGAGGAGTCGAACCTCCGACCGCCTGGTTCGTAGCCAGGTACTCTATCCAGCTGAGCTACACGCGCATAAATTGGGTCTTAGTGAAACATGAATGGTGCGCGTGGGAGGAGTCGAACCTCCGACCGCCTGGTTCGTAGCCAGGTACTCTATCCAGCTGAGCTACACGCGCATTCATGATTAACACTTTACTATGTAATGGTGCGGATGGGAGGAGTCGAACCTCCGACCGCCTGGTTCGTAGCCAGGTACTCTATCCAGCTGAGCTACATCCGCATTCATGGTTCACATTTTAATAGATAATGGTGCGGATGGGAGGAGTCGAACCTCCGACCGCCTGGTTCGTAGCCAGGTACTCTATCCAGCTGAGCTACATCCGCATCGTATATCTATTGTAAGAAATGGCGGAGAGGGAGGGATTCGAACCCTCGATGGGATTTAAAGCCCATACTCCCTTAGCAGGGGAGCGCCTTCGGCCACTCGGCCACCTCTCCGTTTCTTGGCGCACATCTTACTGTTTGATGAAAATAAGTCAAACCCTTTTTAGGAAACCTAACTTCATTTGGACTGTTTTTAATCACATTGGATATAATAGGCTCAAATAATCATCAAAACCGTGTTATTTCTTATGAATAATGGTTTTAATTAACCGTAACAATTTCATTAAGTCTCTGTTCATTCTACGAGAGTTTTAACCTTTTTTGGCAAGCGACATATTTGAAGACATCGTTGATCTCGATAAGGTAACTTCTACACGGCATATACTCGGCACTCAGTTGCCGCTCAACATCATGTTAAGCGACACAGACAATCGCCGGATAGGGTCACTTAGCTAGTTAGCCTCAATTCTGGATAATATACGGTTTTTCCAAGTTGAGGTTAACTCATCAGGACTGATTTAAACTAAAGCGGCAATTTCTTTGCCGTGCAAAAAACAAAAAAGTCAGCAAATGCTGACTTTGATGATATCGAGCATATGTCTGCCCGAAATTAAAAACTGCCCGAAATTAGAAATTTCCATCTTCAGAAGGCGTACCTGACTTCTCAGATTGAATACGCTGATAGATCTCTTCACGATGAACAGACACTTCTTTAGGTGCATTAACACCTATACGTACCTGGTTACCTTTAACACCTAACACAGTAACTGTGACTTCGTCACCGATCATTAATGTTTCGCCTACTCGACGAGTCAAAATTAGCATTCGATTGCTCCTTTAGTTCGATCTGCATAACACGCTTTATCCGTAATATGCGCTCATTATAAGGTTTGCTTTACATAAAATCATAGTATCAATTTCAAAATACGTCAGTTTATAAAGCATATTCTATTAGGAAATCATAAAATTTGACGATTGGTCGTCTTTTAAAACGAGATTAACGTAAATTAAACCAATTTACGTTATACCACTCAGTTGTTAAATAATTCATTACAGCAAACCAATAACAAAAACGATAGGAAGGGAAAACAAATACCAAGTGCTATATTTGAGCACACAATAAGTACTGTCTAACTAACAATCCTTTTAAACGCTTTTACTGCTAGCAAGATAGTTCACTATGCCAAATCTGCTCATAGCACTCAAGACATAAAGTCGCATATCTTAGACTTCATGTCTCAATTGCTATCAAAAACGCTAATCTACAGATTTCATTAACGTAAACGTTCGTTTACCCATGGTTCCACAAGGGCTAATGCTGCGGCTAGATTCTCAGGCTGAGAACCACCCGCTTGTGCCATATCTGGACGACCACCGCCCTTACCACCAACCTGTTGTGCAACCATTGCCACGAGCTCGCCCGCTTTGACCTTTTTAGTTAAATCATTGCTGACGCCAGCAATTAAATTCACTTTACCGTCTTTAGCTGTGCCGAGCACAATAATCGCAGACTTTAGTTTTTGCTTTAGCTCATCTTGTAAACCACGGAGTGAACCTGGGTCAATACCATTAAGCTGTTTAACTAATAGTTTAACACCATTTATCTCCACTGCATCCCCAGCCATATCGGCACTGGCTGCTGCGGCTAACTTATCTTTCAACTGAGACAACTCTTTTTCTAACTGTTTGACTTTATCTAACTGCGCTTTTAATTTAGCCACAACAGATGCACTGTCTGATTTAAGTAGTTGCGCAGTTTCATCTAACACGGCTTGTTGCTCGGCAATATAAGCCATAGCAGCAACACCAGTGACGGCTTCAATACGACGCACACCTGCAGCAATACCGCCCTCTGAAGTGATTTTAAATAAACCAATATCGCCCGTGCGGCCAACATGAGTACCGCCACATAACTCGATAGAGAAATCGCCCATAGTGACAACACGTACCTGATCATCGTATTTCTCACCAAATAAAGCCATTGCGCCTTTTTCTTTAGCTTCATCAATGGCCATTTCAGTGGTGCAAAGTGCATGGTTACGGCGAATTTGGGTGTTAACTAAGTCTTCTACAGCTTTCAACTCTGATGGTTTGAGCGCTTCAGAATGAGCAAAGTCAAAACGTAGGCGTTCAGGGTTCACTAATGAGCCTTTTTGAGACACATGAGAACCTAACACTTGGCGTAATGCAGCATGCAATAAGTGAGTCACGGAATGATTTAACTGAGTACGATGACGTAACTTTTTATCCACTTGCGCGGTTAACTGCTGGCCTAGCACTAATTGGCCTTGAGTTAATTGCCCCTCATGACCTGTAGCCGGACCAAACTTATGCGTATCAGCAACGTTAAATACCACACCATCGGCTGTCAGTTGGCCTTTATCACCCACCTGCCCACCTGCCTCAGCATAAAATGGGGTGTTGTCTAATACGACAACGGCATCTTGACCCGCAACCACGGTATCAACCGCTTTACCGTCAACATATAAAGCAATTACGTTCGGCTGCCCTGTGAGTTCGGTATAACCACTGAAAGAAGTTTGTGCATCAATAATTAGCTGACTATTATAATCTGCACCAAAGTTACCTGCGGCTTGCGCACGGCTTCTTTGCTGCGCCATTGCAACGTCAAAGCCGGCTTCATCAACATTAATATCGCGTTCACGACAAACATCAGCCGTTAAATCAATAGGGAAACCATAGGTGTCATACAGCTTAAATACGGTGTCGCCATCTAAAGTATCACCTTGGAGGGTGTTCAGCGCGCCATCTAAAATCACTAAACCGCGCTCAAGGGTACGGGCAAACTGCTCTTCTTCGGCTTTTAAGGCTTTTTCAACAATGGCTTGAGATTGTGTTAACCCATTTGCGGCATCGCCCATTACGCTGATAAGCGTTGGCACTAATTTATAGAAAAAGGCGTCAGTCGCACCAAGCTTATTGCCATGGCGAACAGCTCGGCGAATAATGCGACGTAATACGTAACCGCGGCCTTCATTTGATGGCATCACACCATCGGCAATTAAAAATGCACATGAACGGATATGATCAGCGATGACGCGTAGTGACTTATCTTCTAAATCAGTAATACCAATAATATTAGCGGCTTGGGCAATCAACTGCTTAAAAATATCGATTTCGTAGTTTGAATGTACACCCTGCATAATGGCAGCAATACGCTCAATACCCATGCCGGTATCGACTGAAGGTTTCGGTAGTGGCAACATTTCACCGTCTGCTTGACGGTTATACTGCATAAATACAATATTCCAAATTTCAATAAAGCGATCGCCATCTTCTTCAGGTGTGCCAGGGCGGCCACCCCAAATATGATCGCCATGATCGTAGAAAATCTCGCTACAAGGGCCACAAGGTCCGGTATCACCCATCTGCCAGAAGTTATCTGACGCAAACGATGCACCTTTGTTATCGCCAATACGGATCATGTTTTCAGCTGACACACCAATTTTTTGAGTCCATAGGTCATAGGCTTCGTCATCTGTTTCATAAATGGTGACACATAAGCGTTCTTTTGGCAGCTTGAGTGTTTCGGTTAAAAAGGTCCATGCGAATCGAATCGCATCTTCTTTAAAGTAATCGCCAAAACTGAAGTTACCTAGCATTTCAAAAAAGGTATGGTGACGAGCGGTATAACCCACATTATCAAGATCATTATGCTTACCGCCCGCACGAACACAACGCTGAGATGTTGTTGCGCGGCTGTAATTACGCTTATCCATACCGAGGAACACATCTTTAAATTGGTTCATGCCCGCATTGGTAAATAACAGTGTTGGGTCATTGGTGGGAACGAGCGAGCTGCTATCAACAACCTGATGTCCGTTATCTTCAAAGTACTTTAAAAATGCACTTCTTAACTCTGCTGTAGTCTGAAACATAAATGGTCCTGAATAGAGAAAATACAAAAGTAACGAGCTTGGCATGCAAGCCAGTAAATGTTGGCATTATATACTGAATTTACGTCAACATGCGAGATGAGTGGTTTGATTACCCTCTTAGTTGAAATCCATAAGAGTAGCCAATAACAAGCAAATATTAAAATCCACTGACCCTAGGCATTACTATTGCAATTAGGCGTTATAAATAGGGCTATTAGATTGAGTGCAATAAATATTAACGGGTCTTAACAGAAAGTGATTTGTTCATGAAAACAAACTAGTAGTAAAAAGTAATCAATAAGAGGCTGGCAGCTTTAACGAGTCGTGTGTTGCTTCGCGTAAGTTGCAGATATAAAAATGGGTTCTTGAGGTGGCTTTGTTGGACGTTGATGTTAAAACAGTGAATAACTACGGGGTATGAGTATTAATACCATTAACACTTATGCTGTACTCATGTACTCAATGATAAAAAACATATTGAAGTGATAGGATCGTTAACAGCTAATCACTATTGTTAGGGTCATTATACTGACTCATCATTAGGGTCATCATTAAGTGCGTATGTACTTACAGGATATTTCATGGCGGGAATATTCGCGGCGCGCAAAATGCGCTACCGCGATATATTTTACTGACTGGCTTAGAACACCTCGCCAGTTTCAAGATCGACATTCTCATCATTTTCTGTTTTTGAGCCTGATGCATTAGCACCACCGTTCAATAACATAGCACGAAGAGTGGTATTAATTTCACTGGCAATGGCTGGGTTTTCAGTTAGAAACTTACCCGCATTAGAACGGCCTTGACCAATTTTTTCGCCTTTGTAACTGTACCAAGAACCCGCTTTATCAACCAGCTTATGAGCAACGCCTAAGTCAACTAACTCACCGGTACGATTAATACCTTGTCCATAAAGAATTTGAAATTCAGCTTGTTTAAATGGGGCGGCAATTTTGTTTTTAACCACTTTAACGCGGGTTTCATTACCCACGACTTCGTCGCCCTCTTTAATTGCACCTATACGACGAATATCTAAACGAACTGAAGCGTAGAACTTAAGTGCGTTACCACCTGTAGTCGTTTCTGGACTACCGAACATAACACCAATTTTCATCCGAATTTGGTTAATGAAAATAAGCAAAGTATTTGATTGCTTGAGGTTACCAGCAAGTTTTCGCATTGCTTGGCTCATCATACGAGCGGCTAGGCCCATATGCGAATCACCAATTTCACCTTCAATTTCAGCTTTTGGCGTTAACGCTGCAACAGAATCGACCACAATAACGTCGACAGCACCAGAGCGGGTTAACGCATCACAAATTTCTAATGCTTGCTCACCGGTGTCTGGCTGTGAACAAAGTAAGTTATCAATATCTACGCCTAGCTTTTTGGCATAAATAGGGTCAAGTGCATGCTCAGCATCAATAAACGCACAGGTTTTACCTTCGCGTTGCGCCGCTGCAATCACTTCCAGAGTTAACGTCGTTTTGCCTGATGACTCTGGGCCGTAAACTTCAACGATACGTCCCAGTGGCAAACCACCCGCACCTAGAGCGACATCCAATGAAAGTGAACCGGTAGAGATAGTTTCAACATCCATTGTGCGATCTTCGCCCAACTTCATAATTGAGCCTTTACCAAATTGCTTTTCAATCTGACTTAAAACGGCGGCAAGTGCTTTCTCTTTATTTGGATCAACCTTCATTATAAAACCCTCTAAGGCATTCAATACGTTTAGTAAAATGCTGTTTTGACTTAGGTGAAATGATGTAAACCATTTCAGTATGTTCATCAGTATACTGTATAGTCATACAGTATCAAGTGCTGAGCGCAATTTATTTTTTAACCTGTGATAATTGCCTTTTCACATCAATATTTTATCCAGATATACTTTTTATTATGAATCTATTTATACGCTGGGGACAAATATTGTTAAGATTAGCCCCATAAAATTACGCCCCCCTAAGATTGATTAAATAGTGAAGTGTTCATAATGACAGTAATTGATACCAGCGATTTAGAAAAACACACCCCGATGATGCGCCAGTATTTGAGCTTAAAAGCTGCTCATGCTGATATGTTATTGTTTTATCGGATGGGTGATTTTTATGAACTGTTTTACGATGACGCTAAACGCGCTTCTGAAATGTTGGGCATTTCTCTCACCGCTCGCGGGAAAAGTGGCGGCGATCCTATCCCCATGGCAGGTATTCCCTATCATGCCGTTGAGGGCTATTTAGCAAAATTAGTTAACATAGGTCAGTCTGTGGCCATTTGTGAGCAAATTGGTGACCCTGCAACATCAAAAGGTCCAGTAGAACGCCAAGTCGTGCGTATTGTCACTCCAGGCACCTTAACCGACGAAGCCCTACTGCAAGAAAAACAAGACAATTTACTGGCGGCACTTTATCAAGGTAAAAACGGATTTGGATATGCCACACTGGATATTTCATCAGGTCGTTTTGTGGTTGCAGAGTTACCCACCCGTGAAGCATTAGAAGCTGAATTACAACGCACGAATCCTGCCGAATTACTTTACAGTGAAGATTTTACTGACATGTTATTAATCAATAATATGAAAGGCATTCGTCGCCGTCCAGAATGGGAGTTTGAGTACGATACTTGTGTGAATTTACTGCTCAGTCAATTTGGCACCAAAGATTTACATGGTTTTGGGATGAGTGATGCTCGATTGGCGTTACAAGCTGCAGGTTGTTTAATGCAGTATGTAAAAGATACTCAAAAAATGGCGTTGCCACATATCAACGCCATTGTACGTTTTAATCAATCGGAATCGATAATTTTAGATGCCGCGACTCGACGTAACTTAGAATTAACGCAAAACTTGTCTGGCGGACGTGAGAACACTCTTACGTGGGTATTAGATAATACCGCAACCCCTATGGGAAGCCGCATGTTACAGCGCTGGATCCACGAACCATTACGACATCGCCAAACGATTCAATATCGCCATAACGCTGTCAGCGAATTGATTGAGCGAGACTTATATCAGACGCTACATGAACAGCTAAAAAGCTTAGGTGATATAGAACGTATTATGGCACGTTTGGCACTACGCAGCGCCAGACCACGTGACTTTTCACGTTTAAAGCAAGCATTAACACTTCTGCCTGAGATCCAGCAAACCTTAGCGGTATGCCAGCAACCTCGATTGAGTACATTAGTCCAATTATTAGGTGAATTCCCACAACAACACGACCTATTAGCACGCGCTATTGTAGACAATCCGCCCATGTTAATTCGTGATGGTGGCGTTATCCGTACTGGCTACAATAATGAATTAGACGAATGGCGGAAGTTGAGTGAAGGGGCAAGTGATTATTTAATCGAACTTGAAGCTCGCGAGAAACAACAAACAGGGATTAATACCTTAAAAGTGGGTTATAACCGCGTCCATGGTTACTATATTGAAGTGAGCCGTTTACAGTCAGAAAAAGTGCCACTAAGTTATCAACGCCGCCAAACACTTAAAGGGACTGAGCGTTATATCACCCCAGAGTTGAAAGAATACGAAGAAAAAGTACTCTCAAGTCAGGGAAAAGCACTCGCACTTGAAAAACAACTTTGGGAA
This sequence comes from Shewanella sp. Actino-trap-3, assembly GCF_002836275.1. Taxonomy (NCBI): domain Bacteria; kingdom Pseudomonadati; phylum Pseudomonadota; class Gammaproteobacteria; order Alteromonadales; family Shewanellaceae; genus Shewanella; species Shewanella sp. Actino-trap-3. The sequence continues at coordinate 1,978,517 of NZ_PJCE01000001.1, forward strand.
CAGCTGTTTGACTTATTACTGCCAAAATTACAAGAGTTACAGCAGTTTGCTACTGCTGCTGCAGAACTTGATATATTGAGTAATTTTGCAGAACGTGCCCAGACCTTTAATTACCAATGTCCGCAAATGACTCACGAAACTGGTATTCATATTGATGCGGGTCGCCACCCCGTGGTTGAACGAGTCAGCCAAGCGGCGTTTATTGCTAACCCTGTCGCGTTAACACCGCAACGTCAAATGCTAATCGTTACCGGTCCTAATATGGGCGGTAAATCAACCTATATGCGTCAAGTGGCGCTCATTACATTAATGGCACACATTGGCTGTTTTGTGCCCGCAGATTCTGCTCAAATAGGTGAGATTGACCGTATTTTTACCCGCATTGGTGCCTCTGATGATTTGGCATCGGGTCGCTCAACCTTCATGGTTGAAATGACCGAAACCGCCAACATTTTGCATAATGCAACCGCAAACAGTTTGGTGTTGATGGATGAAATAGGCCGTGGTACTTCAACCTATGATGGGTTAGCGCTCGCGTGGTCTGCTGCAGAATATCTCGCTAAAAACCTTAGTGCTCTGACATTATTTGCCACTCATTATTTTGAACTCACCCAACTGCCCGAACTGTTACCGTCAGTGATTAATGTGCACTTAGATGCAATAGAACACGACGACACCATTGCTTTTATGCATTCGGTACAAGAAGGTGCGGCAAGTAAAAGTTATGGTCTGCAAGTTGCGGCGCTCGCAGGTGTACCGGCCTCAGTCATTAAAGCGGCGAAACAGAAACTGCATCAACTTGAAAACCGTGACATGAGTTTATCACAGCAAAATCCGACCCAAGTGAGCATGAATTTATTACCTCCAATACCAGAGCCGTCGCCAGTGTTGGACAAGTTAGCGCAAATTAATCCTGATGATTTAACCCCTAAACAAGCATTAGATTATTTATATGAATTAAAGCGTTTAAATAACGTAAGTTAACAAATAATGCCGTTTGGTAGCTTACCCATCTCTTATCCCGAGTTGAGGTTATTAAAACCGTGGAAGTCGGCCAAGGCTTCCACTCCAATACTGCATTTCGCGACCATGTAGCACAGCAACAATGATAGGCTGACACAATAAGCAGGAATAATGAGAGACTGAAAACGAGAGACTGAAATGGACTAAAAGTGGGGAAGCGGCGTCAAAAAACATCGGGGGGGGTGAGGCAAATTGTTTAACAAGCTTTTTATCTTAACAAACGATTGAGCTTACGTTTACATCGATTAAGATCAAATAAATTAACGAGATAAACCTAAATACATGAGATGGAGTATTAACCACTCATATAGGTTCTCAACCCGAATACCGACAAAACCTTAAGCTGTACTTATTAAACAATTATCGATTCAATATCCATTAGTCTCTGAATAATGCTTCAACTGAAAGCCCTTGCGCGCCAAGTAAATCTTTTAAGCGTTTGAGAGCTTCAACTTGAATTTGGCGCACTCGCTCACGGGTTAACCCAATTTCAGCACCGACATTTTCTAATGTTGAAGGTTCATATCCGAGTAAACCAAAACGTCTCGCCAGCACTTCACGTTGTTTAGTATTAAGCTCATTTAACCACTCTACAATCGAATTAGATAAATCTTCATTTTGTACGCGATAGTCTGGACCGACGGAATCATCATCAGCAATGACATCTATTAATGCTTTCTCATTATCGCCACTAAATGGCGAGTCTACCGAGGTAATTCTTTCATTTAGTTTTAACATGCGACTGACATCACCAGTGGATACATCTAATTTTTCGGCAATCTCTTCTGCGGTAGGTTCATGGTCAAGTTTTTGAGCAAGTTGTCTTGCGGTGCGTAAGTACACATTTAATTCTTTAACAATATGGATGGGTAAACGGATAGTGCGAGTCTGATTCATTATCGCCCGTTCGATGGTTTGTCTAATCCACCATGTTGCATAAGTGGAGAATCGGAAACCACGTTCAGGGTCAAATTTTTCTACCGCTCTGATTAAACCTAAGTTACCTTCTTCGATAAGATCGAGTAGCGCTAAACCACGATTGTTATATCTTCTGGAAATTTTAACGACAAGGCGAAGGTTGCTTTCGATCATGCGGTTGCGAGACTTTTCGCAGCCTTTGAGGGCTTTACGTGAAAAAAACACTTCTTCCTCTGCTGTCAGTAGCGGAGAAAAACCTATCTCACCTAAATATAATTGAGTAGCATCTAAATTTTTCTGTAAGTCATCTTGGACTTTTTCTTCAATCTCGAGTTGTTGTACCAAATCACGGTGATCGGTTGTGTCTCCTGGTGGTTGTTTAGCTAGATCGACAAGATATTCTGCTGAAGCAGTATTATTTTTGCGGCTCATAATTGCTCTCCCAAACCTAATTTATGTTATTTAATCTACTGCAATTGCTTATCCTCCGTTAATTATGTGACTAAACAATTACTGTTTAGGTAGATATCGTAATGGGTTGACAGACTTACCATGAAAGCGCACTTCAAAGTGAAGCATAACTTGATTAGTCCCGGTACTGCCCATTTTTGCAACTGTTTGACCTGCACTCACATATTGCTTTTCTTTAACCAGTATCGTGTCGGCATGCGCATAAGCACTTAAAAAATCATCATTATGCTTGATAATCACTAAGTTGCCATACCCGCGCAGTGCATTACCTGCATACACGACTCTCCCATCTGCTGCGGCTTTAATAATATCGCCGCGATTACCAGCAATCTTTATCCCTTGATTGCCTTGTTCTGATGCCGAAAAATATCCAACTATTCGACCTCTAACTGGCCAGTGCCATTGCTGAACTTGCTGTGGCAAATTTGCGACAGAACCTATTGCACTTTGGTTAATTGTTTGTTGGGTAGTTGTTACAGAATACGCAGGCTTGACTTTGTGATCAAGAACTTTTTTCGTTCTGGCTGAAACTACTGCTGGGCTTGGCTTTGGAATATCCTTCGGCTTGATTGTTTCTAATTGAGAACGATTTGAGCTCGAAATATATGGTTTGGTAACGGCTTGTGTTTGTACTGAAGTCACATAAGGTTGAGGTGCTCGAACGGTTGTCGATGGACGATTATTAGTGGCCGCTAAATTAAGTACTTGCCCAGGATAAATAATGTAAGGAGACGATAAATGGTTCAAACGGGCAACGTCCACAAAATTACGCCCTGCCCCCCAAGCAATTGAATAAAGCGTGTCACCTTTCTTTACTTTGTATTTGTTCGTTTTTAATGAGCCTTTATGATAACGAGGACCATGATTATTTGACGATAAACTGTCAACCGGCGCGGGACGATCAGCTTGAAAGCTGCATCCAGTGAGCATAATTGCTAAGACCAAAAAGTGTGGCCAACCGGTATTCATCAAACAAAATCCTTTTAGAAGAGGTACGTGATTGTTAGGCTAAAACAAGCTTGTTGCAAACGAAAATATCGTTAATGTATCAAACCTCATTTTATCGTGTTGAATAAGCTCAACTCGGGATAAGAGACGGGATAAATCGATAAAAACAGGTTTACGCCAAGTCTGCAATATCAAACTTGCCATTTGTGTTGCCAACAAGGCCTATTGCAATGCAATAGCATATATCAGGACAAAGAGCTGAGGTTAACTATGCCAAATCGCCATTAATTAAAGGAACAAATTTAACTGACTCAATGATCTCAGATTGGAATGCCTGTCCGACACGGGTAATTTTGAGCAATTGTTGGGTGTCTTCTCCCACCGGAATAATTAATACACCACGGTCAGATAATTGTTCAAGCAATGCTTGAGGTACCCTTGCTGCAGCGGCCGTCACCATAATGCCATCAAATGGCCCTCGATTTGGCCACCCTTGCCAACCGTCGCCATATTTGAATGATACATTATGTAGATCTAGGCGCTTTAGTCTTTGACGAGCTTGTATTTGTAATGCTTTGATACGTTCAATAGTGCATAACTCTGGAATTAACGATGCTAAAATAGCAGCCTGATAGCCTGAACCGGTTCCAATCTCTAACACTTTTTGAGGGTTATGCTGTAACAGAAGCTCAGTCATTCGAGCCACAATGTAAGGTTGTGAAATTGTCTGTCCCTGCCCGATTGGTAATGCAGTATTTTCATACGCCTTATGAGCTAATGCACCATCAAGGAACAATTCCCGTGGTGTTATTGCTACAGCATGCAATACGGCAGGATGTCGGATCCCTGCATCAGACAATTTCTTGGCCAAATTTATTGCTGATGTTGAAGCTACCGGTGTCATATTTTTATTATCCAATCGGCTAATCCATCAAGTTGATTGTATGCCGTCAAATCAACTGTTAGGGGGGTTATTGATACATATCCTGCTGCTACTGCATCGAAATCGGTCCCTTCACCTGCATCTTGTTCACTTCCAACAGGCCCAAGCCAGTATATATCTTTACCCGCTGGATCTTGGGTTTTTATCATACCTTCTGCTTTATGCCGTGCACCTAAACGGGTGACTTTAATCCCTTTAATTTCTGCTATCGGTAAATCGGGGACATTAACATTTAACATTTGATCACGACTAATAGGATGAGCCAACAACCCTTTTACAATTTTAGTCGCATAAACCGCAGCAGTATCGTAATGAATTAATGATTTTCCAACGAGAGACACCGCTATGGCTGGCAGACCTAAAAAACGCCCTTCCATTGCAGCGGCAACGGTACCTGAATATAAGGTGTCATCTCCCATATTCGCACCGGCATTAATACCGGAAACCACTATGTCGGGTTCCGTAAGGCACAGCTGCCTAATAGCGAGATGAACACAGTCAGTTGGAGTGCCATTAACAGCAATGTAGCCATTATCTAAATTATTGATTCTTAATGGATTAGTTAAGGTTAATGAGTTACTCGCACCCGAACAATTACGATCAGGTGCAACCGTTAACACTTGGGCAAACTCGCTCAGTGCGTTGCTTAACGCAATAATACCGGCCGCACTCACACCATCATCATTACTGACTAAAATATTAATCATTCATTAGCACTCTTCATTGGATTGTGCTTGTTGATCCGCAACCATCTCTTTTCGCTGTGATTCTTGAATATCTTGATAATCAGCAAGTTCACGTAACATCGACGTGGCATAACTGCCGGCCGGCAACACAAACTCAAGGGTGAGTATATTCGCTTCAAACTGCCATTTTATCCCTTGAGGCTCAAGCAATAAGGGTCGTCTTTCTTGTGATAAGCCCGCGTCTTCGAGTCCTTGCAAGTCAGTTGATAAATCGGTTAATGGTGTCAGTTCAACGGCTAATGCTTCGGCTTGAGCTAATGGTAGACCTTTGCCCCACAACGGGGCTGAAAGTTGAATATCTTTTTCTGCTAAGCGACTATTGAGAACCTCATCCCACGTTTCAGCGGTAAAATAGCTTTTACTGCCAGCTAACATCACGCAATCGCCTGCTAATGTGTCAGTATGATGATGGGCTAAACGAAATGACACCACTTGATTAAACACATTGGAACGTACTGCTGATAAATACATGCTGCGTTTATGACGATCTTTTACGTTGCGACCACCGCTGAGCATTTGTCGACCCAAAATGAGGTTTTTGCCGTCGTGGCCAAAACGTTGCTCGCCAAAGTAATTGGGGACACCTAACTTAGCAATCTGTTGTAAACGTGTTTCAACATCGGCAATATCGGTTATATTGCGTAATGTCAGCACAAACCGATTTCCGATCAAGGCGCCTATACGCAGTTTTTTACTGTGGCGGCTGCTCGACAAAATCGTTAATTTCTCATTATTAAGCTCTGTCCACTCAGGGGTTTCTTTACCCGGAATACGTACCCCAAACCATTGTTCGGTAATAGCATTTTTATCTTTCTGGCCAGCGAAGGTCACTTCTTTCGGATGAACTTTAGCGAACTTAGCCAATATTTCAGCAACATAGACCGTATTCATGCCGTTTTTACGCACATGGAGCATATGATGCTCGCCTTCGCCTGTTGGCGTAAAAGGCAAAATTTCTTTAACAATAAAATCGCTATTATAGGTACGTAAATCAGCTTGGCTTATTGGTTTACCAAAAAGGTAATGTAATTCTTTCATGTGCCAGAATTCTCTATATTTTGTAGGTTATCGACTCGTCATCAACACAACAGCTTCAACAGCAATGCCTTCTTTACGTCCAGTAAAACCGAGTTTCTCGGTCGTCGTCGCTTTAACATTAATGTTATCGATATCCGTTTGTAAATCGGCACTAAGGCACTGACGTATAGCCTCAATATGTGGCGCCATCTTAGGTGCTTGAGCAATAATGGTGACATCTAAATTACCTAATATAAATTGCTTTTGCAGTGCAAGTTGATAACAGTGTTTTAATAACACACGACTATCGGCACCCGCAAAGTCGGCATCCGTATCAGGAAAATGTTGACCTATATCCCCTAACGCCATCGCGCCTAATATCGCGTCGCTAATAGCATGCAATACCACATCACCGTCAGAATGGGCGATGAGCCCACTGTCATAAGGAACCGTCACACCACCTAAAATGAGTGGGTTATCACCGCCAAACTTATGCACATCAAAACCATGACCAATACGAATATTCATTTAAAACCTTATATTAACTTGTTATGAGGCGATATTAACAAGTGTTGTTTATAACTGTTCAATTTATTTTTGTGACATAAACAAGGCCGCCAACTGTAAATCATCTGGATGAGTCACTTTAATGTTATCCATTCGGCCTTGAACCAGACCCGGCATGACTCCCGCCCATTCCATTGCACTGGCTTCATCGGTAATAGAGACCTGGGCCGCTAGTGCGGCCGATAAATGGCTGCGTAAAGTTGATACGGGAAAAAACTGTGGGGTTAATGCATGCCATAGCAACGCGCGATCGACAGTACTAACAATATGACCACTGGCGTCACTTCGCTTCATGGTGTCACGAACTGGCGCAGCAAGAATGGCGCCTTGAGGATGAATGTGTACAGACTCAATCAATTGGGTAATATCTTCGTGGCTTACACAAGGTCTTGCGGCATCATGAACCAGAGCCCACGCATTAGGATTAAGAGTCTGTGCATAATCTAATGCCGCTAAAACAGAATCAGCGCGTTCTCCACCACCAATGACTTGGGTTAACTTAGGATGTTGAGATTGTGGTAACTTACTGAAATACTTATCTTCTGGGTGTAGAGCTACCACCACCAAGTCTATTTCAGAATGAGCCAATAATGCATCTAATGTATGTGCGAGGATGCTTTGTTGCCCAAGCATTAAATATTGCTTAGGTTTATCAGCCCCCATGCGACTACCAACACCCGCGGCAGGAACAATAGCAATAATAGAACGAGGATTGTTTAGCATATTAGCAGTACCAAAATTGAAAGTAATATGATTAAGAGTTTTGCCTGCGGTGTTACACAGTATTAACGATTAAATTGGTTTAGCTCACGTAGTTCACTGCCTACTACCCGATAAAACGTTTCGCCTTCTTTAACCATACCCAACTCATTGCGGGCACGTTCTTCAATCGCTTCGGTGCCACGTTTTAAATCGATAATCTCTTCTTTGAGGATTTGATTTCGAGCGACTAGCTTATCATTACTTTGTTCTTGGGCCGCTATTTGGGTTTGCAGCACGACATATTCTGAAAAATTGTTATCGCCCTGCCAAAGTCGGTACTGTAAAAGTGACAATAAACAAATCAGTAAAAATAGTAATCGTTTCATAATATTAAGTTATGTCGAAGTAACCCCTAGAAAACATGTCCGTTATAGTACAACACAAAAGGCCACCCAGTGGTGGCCTTTTTCAGTTAAAGCAAAAAAAATTATGCTTGGCCTTTCACTTCTTTAAGACCGTTGTAAGGTGCTTTTGAACCTAGGGCTTCTTCGATACGTAGCAATTGGTTGTATTTCGCAACACGGTCACTACGGCTTAGTGACCCTGTTTTAATTTGGCCTGCCGCGGTACCAACAGCTAAATCAGCAATCGTTGAATCTTCTGTCTCGCCACTACGGTGAGAGATTACAACAGTAAAGCCTGCATCTTTAGCCATTTTAATGGCAGCCAAGGTTTCAGTTAATGTACCGATTTGGTTGAATTTAATTAGGATAGAGTTAGCGATACCATTGTCGATACCACGCTTAAGAATTTTTGTATTTGTTACGAATAGATCGTCACCCACTAATTGGATTTTATCGCCCATTAGTTTAGTTTGGTGAGCGAAACCATCCCAGTCAGATTCGTCAAGACCATCTTCGATAGAAACAATTGGGTAGCGTGTAGTAAGATCTTGTAAGAAGAAGTTAAATTCTTCAGAAGTGAATTTTTTGCCTTCACCTTTAAGATCGTAAATATTTGCTTCTTTGTCGTAAAACTCAGATGCAGCACAATCCATCGCTAACGTGATGTCTTTACCTAACTCGTAACCAGCGTTTGCAACAGCAACTTTGATTGCAGCAAGTGCCGCTTCGTTAGAGGCTAGGTTAGGCGCAAAACCACCTTCATCACCCACAGCCGTTGAGTGACCGTCAGCTTTAAGCACTTTAGCTAAGCTGTGGAATACTTCTGCGCCCATACGTAAGCCTTCACGGAAAGTCTTAGCACCAACGGGTTGGATCATGAACTCTTGAATATCAACGCTATTATCTGCGTGCTCGCCACCATTGATGATATTCATCATTGGAAGTGGCATAGAGTAAACACCAGGTGTACCGTTTAAATCAGCAATGTGAGCATATAAAGGTACGTGTTTAGCTGCCGCAGCCGCTTTAGCAGCCGCAAGAGACACAGCAAGAATCGCGTTAGCGCCAAATTTTGCTTTGTTTTCTGTGCCATCTAAGTCAATCATGATTTGGTCAAGTTCAGCTTGAGCCAATGCATCTTTACCTTTAAGCGCTGCAGCAATTGGGCCATTTACAGCAGCAACGGCCTTAAGTACACCTTTACCTAAGTAACGTGTTTTGTCGCCATCACGAAGCTCTAATGCTTCGCGACTACCGGTAGAGGCGCCAGATGGTGCCGCAGCCATACCCACAAAACCACCTTCTAAATGCACTTCTGCTTCAACCGTTGGGTTACCACGCGAATCCATAATCTCGCGACCAATCACTTTAATGATGTTAGCCATAATTCCCTCGTACTTTGTGTAAGTAAATTAAAAAATTAAAAGAAATAAAAAGTTAATACCAATACAAAAGCATAAAACACTCAGAAAAGCAGATTTATTGGTATATAACTTTCAGTTTTGTAATTTAAATTCGATTTGTGCTTAGGATAAATCTAATTGGACTTTGCTTCAACTTAGTTTTCACTCTCGTTTGAGATCATAGGTGCGATTATTTGATCTCGCGCAAGCATTTTGAATAAAAAAGCCGTTAATGCATGCATTAACGGCTTGTTGATTAAACGATGTCGCGTTTTTGATACGCATAAGAAGCGGCAATAAACCCTTCAAATAATGGATGCCCATCGCGCGGTGTTGAGGTGAATTCTGGATGGAATTGACCCGCAACAAACCATGGATGATCAGCAAGCTCAATCATCTCAATCAATTTACGATCAGAAGACAATCCACTGAATATTAGGCCCGCTTGTTCTAAACGCTCAATATAATTGTTGTTAACTTCGTAACGATGACGATGGCGTTCAACACAAGTATTTGACTTGTAAGCTATTGCAGCTTTAGAGCCTTCTTTCAAATGGCAAAGCTGTGCGCCTAAACGCATTGTGCCACCTAAGTCAGACGATTCATGACGCTGTTCAATATCGCCATCATCGTTAATCCATTCAGTGATTAACCCTACCACTGGATGTGGAGTCTGCTGATTAAACTCCGTTGAATGTGCACCTTCTAAACCGGCAACATTACGTGCAAATTCAATTAACGCCACTTGCAAGCCTAAACAAATACCAAAGTAAGGTAGTTTGTTTTCACGGGCAAATTTAGCAGCAAAAATCTTACCTTCTATGCCACGCTCACCAAAGCCACCTGGGACTAAAATACCGTCTAGGCCTTGCAACACTTCTTCGCCTTTGGCTTCAACCGTTTGCGAATCAATGTATTTAATATTGACAGTCACACGGTTTTTTATACCCGCATGCTTTAATGCTTCGTTAACTGATTTATAGGCATCAGGTAGTTCAATGTATTTACCAACCATACCAATGGTCACTTCACCATTAGGGTTCGCTTCTTGGTAAATAACATGTTCCCATTCAGACAAATCGGCTTCGTTGCAATCGAGGTTGAAACGTTTGATAACCAGATCATCCAATCCTTGCGAGCGTAATAATGCAGGGATTTTATAGATGCTATCTACGTCTTTTAATGAAATAACCGCCCGTTCTTCAACATTACAGAATAGCGAGATTTTGGCTTTTTCAATTGCTGGAACCGCACGGTCGCCGCGACAAACCAGTACATCCGGAGCAATACCAATAGAGCGTAACTCTTTAACAGAGTGCTGAGTTGGCTTGGTTTTAATTTCACCTGCAGCGCCTAAGAATGGCACTAAGGTTAAATGCATAAATAACGTGCGTTCACGTCCTAGCTCTGCACCTAATTGACGAATAGACTCAAGAAACGGTAATGATTCAATATCACCTACAGTGCCACCGATTTCCACAATCGCCACATCATGGCCTTCACCACCGGCTAACACTCTTGCTTTAATGGCATTAGTAATATGAGGGATAACCTGAATCGTTGCGCCTAAATAATCACCACGACGTTCTTTACTAATGACTTCTTCGTAAATACGGCCAGTAGTAAAGTTATTGCGGCGATTCATTTTGGTGCGAATAAAACGTTCGTAATGACCTAAGTCGAGATCGGTTTCAGCACCATCTTCAGTGACGAAAACTTCACCGTGCTGAGTGGGACTCATGGTACCCGGATCGACGTTAATATAAGGGTCAAGTTTCATAATGGTTACATTGAGGCCACGCGCCTCTAAAATTGCCGCCAGCGAAGCTGCTGCAATGCCTTTACCTAGTGATGAAACAACGCCACCAGTAACGAAGATATACCTTGTAGTCATGCTGAACCTGAGAAATATATTGGAAAAAAACGTGCTTGTAAGAAAGCACTAGGATGGGACGATATTATAGCAAAGCCACCTCGTTTCGACAAACTTAAACGCGCTAATTTTAGCTTAATTTGCGTTTTCATCTTGTTTCACCGCATTCCAGTACCGGTCTAATTCGTCCAGAGTATGGTTTTCTATAGGTTTGCCGTTTTCAGCTACGTGCTGCTCTACACCTCGAAATCTACGTTCAAATTTCTGATTGGCTTGGCGTAGAGCTTGCTCAGGATCAACCTTTAAATGACGGGCGAGATTGACTACGGCAAATAGCAAATCACCCATTTCATCAACAATCCTAGGCTGATAGAAATCAGGGTTTTGATCCCGTTTACTCACCTCCACCAGCACTTCATCTATTTCTTCATGTACTTTGGCAACCACAGGGGCCAGTTCTGCCCAATCAAAACCGACTTTAGCGACTCGGTGTTGAATTTTTCGTGATCGGGTTAGCGCAGGTAATGCTTGGGGAATATCATCTAACGCGGAGTGCAGTTGTTTTTGCTGACGTTCAGACCCTTTTAATTTTTCCCACGCGTGGCTTAAATCATCGGTATTGGTGATTGCCACAGTCGCTTCGGTTTCTGGCTGGGTAAACACGTGCGGATGACGACGAATCAACTTATCACTAATGCGCTCAATCACGGTGGAAAAATCAAACTTACCTTGCTCTTGCCCCAGTTGACAATAAAACACCACCTGAAACAGTAAATCACCCAGTTCATCAGGTAATTCCTCCCATGCTTGTCGCTCAATCGTATCAACGACCTCGTAAGCCTCTTCTAATGTAAAGGGCACTATACTGGCAAAGTCTTGAGCCAGATCCCAAGGGCAACCAGAATCAGGATTGCGTAATTGCTGCATGATGGTCAGTAACGATTGAATATCTGCCATAGAAAGGGCCTTTTTTGGGAGTGAAACCTAATAAAAAAAGGCACCTAATAAGTAGATGCCTGTTCAATTAATACATGAGGTTATTTATAATCGACGAGATTCAATAACACCATCAACTTGCGACAGTTTCGCGATAATTCGTGATAAACCATCTAAATTATACAGCTCAAGTTCAAGCTCTACGGTGGCTGTTTGGCTTTTAACATCAGAAGATGAACTCATGGCCATCACATTGGATTTTTCTGCTGCAAGCACTGTGGTTAAATCTCGCAGTAAACCACTGCGATCATTGGCAAGGACTCTTACGCGGATACGATAACCACCAGAGTAGTTTTCCCCCCAAATGACATCCACGCTACGTTCAGGATGAGCGCGCATTAACTCTTTTACTTGCTCGCAATCACTGCGGTGCACAGAGATACCCCGTCCCATAGTAATATAACCAAAAATCTCATCGCCAGGTACCGGTTGGCAACAACGTGCAATGTGGCTCATTAAATTACCCACACCATTGACTTCAACTTGGCCTTTACTCGATCTTTTAGGTTTATTTGACGCTTTCTTTATAATATCTTCAAGTAAGTCTTCGTCAGTGTCTTCTACCTTATGAATTAAGGTGTCAGTAAAGTTAACCACTTGATTTAAGCGTAAGTCTCCCCCACCGATGGCAGCCAGCATGTCATCCATTGAATTTAAATTAAAGCGCTCAACCGCCACGACTGCGTCTTTAACTTTTAAACCTACACGGGCTAATTCAGACTCAAGCATCTCTTTACCCGCGGCAATATTTTTATCGCGGTCTTGTTGTTTAAACCAATGTTGTATTTTTGAGCGCGAACGGGATGATTTTATATAACCTAAATTAAGATTAAGCCAGTCACGTTTAGGGTTTGGGGTTTTTGAGGTGATAATTTCAATACGCTCACCGGTTTCAACTTGGTAAGTGAATGGTACAATGCGGCCATCGACTTTGGCGCCAATGCACTTATGACCCACTTGTGAGTGAATATAGTAAGCAAAATCGAGCACAGTTGAGCCTAACGGTAAGTCGACGACTTCTCCGCTAGGCGTGAATACATACACTCGGTCTTCAAAGACTTGACTGCGGACTTCGTCAACCAAATTACCACTTTCGGCCACATCTTCTTGCCACTGTAAAATTTTACGCAGCCAATTAATTTTTTCTTCGTAACCCGTTTGTTTGGTGGTACTGGCACCTTCTTTGTATTTCCAATGCGCAGCGACCCCAAGTTCAGCGTCTTGATGCATCGCTTCGGTACGAATTTGAATTTCTACTGTTTTGCCTTCAGGCCCAACAACCACAGTATGAATAGATTGATATCCATTAGGTTTTGGATTGGCGACATAATCGTCAAACTCACGCGGAATATGATGCCAAAGGTCGTGTACAACCCCTAATGCACCATAGCAATCTTGTAATCTGTCGGTAACGATACGTACAGCTCGAACGTCAAAAAGCTCATCAAACTTAAGATCTTTGCCCTTCATTTTGCGCCAAATACTGTAAATGTGCTTAGGACGACCGTACACTTTAGCGCGAATATCATCACTGTCTAAACGCTGTTGCAACTGGGTCACAAATTTGTCGATAAACACTTCACGATCAACACGCTTGCCATCAAGTTGTTTGGCGATGTCTTTATAAACCGTTGGATGTAAATAGCGAAAAGAAATGTCCTCAAGTTCCCACTTAAGCTGGCCAATCCCCAAACGGTTTGCTAATGGTGCATAGATATCGGCAATTTCACGCGCTAACAACACCCGAGTTTCTTCATCGGAATTTTTTACCGCGCGCAGTAAACACACTCGTTCGGCTAATTTGATCACTACGGCGCGAACATCTTCAACCATTGCCAATAGCATTTTTCGAATATTGTCGATTTGCGGTTCAGCATCACGTGAGTTTTTACTGACTTTTAACGCCCCAATGGCATTCATGGTCACGACGCTGGCGACTAATTTGGCAAGATTATCACCGTATTGCGCTATAATTTGCTCTTCATTGAGAACGCCAGCATCCAAGAGCAAAAACAACACTGCGGCTTGCAGCGTTTCAATGTCCATATTCAGCGGCGCAAGAATTTCAATCATTTCACGTGCACGTGCCAGCAACTCGGTGTGAGCCAGTTTATTTTTAACCGGTAAGGCCTCAACATGCTGGATCAATTCCAATAAGGTTTGCGCGTCATCTTTATCGACAAGATAACGAGCCACCCATTCATCTAGATGGAATGCTTGCGTATTAAAATGTGCTTCGCGAACAGATACCATGAACCCTTCCTTAGCCGCATGACCGACTGATATTCAACCATAGTATCCACTCTAATCGGTGCAGACATGGTGTTAACAACAACTAAACGGCCTATCTTGAAAATCTACATTGTTTTGTCAATTCAATAGTGCTCAGTTGAAAAAATTTTTAGCATACCTATCGTGTATGGCTAAAACTGATGTTTATTTATCTAATTCAAATAACACCATCGCTTCAATATGGTGTGTCTGCGGGAACATATCAACTAAACCCACTTGGGCAATACGATAACCATTGGCTAATAATACACTACTGTCGCGGGCTAAACTTGCCGGATTACATGAAACATAGACCACTTTTTTAGGTTGCATTTTCTGTAACCATTGTAAACTTTCAAAGGCTCCTGCTCGAGCAGGATCAAGTAACAGCTTATCAATTTTGCCTAGCCAGGTTTGTGTCGATAAATCGGCACTCAAATCAGCATGATGAAAGGTGACATTATCTAACTGGTTATCAATAGCATTTTGTTTAGCTTGTTGCACCATTTCAGGTACACCTTCGACACCTATAACCTCTGCAGCTCGTCGAGCTAAGGGTAAACTGAAATTACCGACACCACAAAACAAGTCTAGAATACGCTCGCCAGCCTGAGGGGCTAACCACTCAATGGCTTGATCCACCATGGCCTGATTAATAGCACCATTAACCTGAACAAAATTGCCTGGCGTGAACGAGCAGCGAACCGATTCCTGTGCAAGATGATAATAAGGTAACGCGACTAAATCATCATTGGCTTGTGACAACGGATACAATTGCGTCAATTGACCAGCATCATCTTGCAATAATAAGTTAAGTTGATGTTTTTCAGCAAAGCCCGTTAACCAACGAATATCGGATGCTGGCAAGACTTTAGTGACTCTTAATACGGCAAAATTACCGTTATCGGCTTGGGTAAGTTCAACATGCCCTAAACTAGCCTTAGCTTTGAGTTGATTTAAATTAACCGCCAATGGGGTAATTAACGCGGATAAAGACTCTGCTAATACAGGGCACTGCTGAATAGAGACAATTTTATTGCTATTTGCTGCACGAAATCCAAGTTGTAGCCGCTGAGAATTTTTATCGAATAATGTTGCCAATCTGGCACGTCGACGGTAATGCCACGCCTCTCCCACTAAAGGTTCTGCGATGATATCGGCTTCAATGGTTTTAGCACTGGACAGCTTGCTGATGAGATCAACTAAGCTAGTTTGCTTATGATCGCGTTGCACATTCGTGTCCATATGCTGTAAATCACAGCCGCCGCATTGATGATAATGAGGACAATGAGGGGTGATTCGATGAGCAGATGCCACATCAATAGCAATTAACTTGGCCTTAGCATAGCTTTTCTTTTGTTCCACAAATTGTACTGTGGCCGTCTCTCCTGGCAGCACACCAGGAATAAACACAATTTTACCTTGATGTTGCGCTATGCCCGCACCTAAATGGTCAAGTTGAGTCACGCTGAGGCTGAGCTTTGCTGATAATTGCTTAGATTTGTTCGGTTTTGCTTGGAAAAATTGTGCCATTTCGGCCTCAGGTATTGAATAAAAAACTAGTCAAGAGTGCGCCATATCTGGCAGTCTAGACGCAATATCAACGATTTAGTAATAGGGACACACCTAACTACCATGAAAAGTGCCAACAATATGACCAAATATAGCCTACGCTCTTGGGTTCTGGTACTTGCGTTAGCACCCACTATCGTAGTGGGTATTCTACTTGGAAGTTATTTCACGATAAACCGCTTTTATGAATTAGAACAAACCTTAATTGAAAAAGGCAGCAATATTGTTGAACCGTTAGCGATTGCCAGTGAATTTAGTATTATTAATCAAGATCGTGAATCCACTAAACGTATACTCGCCGCATCGCAAATTAACAACGCATCATTGATCCTCTCTATTGCGGTTTTTGATGCCGAAAACCAACTCTTTGTGACCTCGCACTACCACAAAGATTTTGAATCTATGCGCTACAAACAAGCTTTGGCAAACTTACTCGGGACAGAAAATGAAACAATTGGCGATACGTTAGTCATTCGTGTGCCAATAATATCTCATACTGGCTTAGAACCAAAACCGGTTGCCAGTATGAATCGCCCGAGTGATGGCAACATCGATAACAATTCCTCAGTCAATGATACCGTAGAGCCCATTTACAACAGTCAACAAGAGCGGATATTAGGATACATTTCAGTATTACTGAATAAGGAAAACGCCCTGCTCGAGCAACATCGAGCGGCAATCGCCGCGTTTATTATCGTATTAATTGGCGTACAATTTAACCTGTTTTTTACCTTTCGCTTAGTCAAACACGTTAACTACCCCATTACAGAAATGGTTCGTGTAGTCGCCAAAATCCGTGAAGGTAAGCTTGATACTCGCCTAGAAGGCAACTTAATTGGTGAACTTGACTTGCTTAAACGAGGCATCAACGCAATGGCAGGCTCATTGTCAGAATATCACGATGAAATGCAGCAAAACATTGATCAAGCCACCTCAGATTTACGTGAAACCCTTGAACAGATTGAAATTCAAAACGTTGAGCTCGACATTGCCAAAAAACGGGCCCTTGAAGCGAGCCGTATAAAATCTGAATTTTTAGCTAACATGTCCCATGAGTTACGAACACCACTTAATGGCGTCATTGGATTTGCAAAGCAGCTACTCAAAACACCATTGCATACCAGCCAGCTCGACTACATTAAAACCATTGAACGCAGTGCCAGTAACTTACTTGGCATTATCAACGACATTCTCGATTTCTCGAAACTAGAAGCAGGTAAAATGGTATTAGAGAAAATGCCATTCGCACTGCGTGAAACACTCACAGAAACCTTGACGATTATTGCTGGTAGCGCCCAAGAGAAAGGCCTAGAACTGGTTATCGACATCGACGCAAATGTGCCAGAGAGCGTCAGTGGTGACGCGATGAGAGTCAGTCAAATTATTACCAACTTAGTCGGTAACGCTATCAAATTTACCGACAAGGGCAGCGTAATACTCAAGATACACTTGGTGGGTCAAGACGAAGATAACATCACCTTACGCTGCGAAATTATCGATACCGGTATTGGTGTTAATGAAAGCCAACAAGATTATCTATTCCAAGCATTTGGCCAGGCCGACTCATCTATCTCACGCCGCTTTGGCGGCACAGGACTAGGCTTGGTGATCACCAAACGCTTAATTAACCAAATGGGTGGCCAAATAGGCTTTACCTCTGCGCCAAATAAAGGCTCAAATTTCTGGTTTATTCTGCCGCTTGGGATCAGTCAATTCGAAATTGGTGAAGTACTTACCGTTGATGTATTGCAACATAAATCAGTATTGTTGTATGAGCCTCGGGAATTAACCCGCGATACATTAAATCGCCGCTTAGTGTCATGGCAATTAATTATCACTAATGTTGCAAATCTAGAAAACCTCACATCAGTATTACAAAGTAAAACCAGCAAGTTTGATTACATCATCATGAGCTGTCATGGTTTTGCGGACAATACGGTCTTTATCCATTTCTTGCAACAAGCCAGGCAGCATACCGACTGCCTTATTTTATTGCATGACTGTTTAAATCAAGACATGATCATCAATGTGCTCAAAGCCAATGCAGATGTATTACTCAACACTCCGGTCAGCGATTTTACCCTAGCACATCATTTAATCTATCCTCCGGTGCCTTCAACTTCAGTGCGTCTCCCTGAACTGATTAGCCCAGACCCATCGCCACGCCTGAAAGCATCGGTATTAGCCGTTGACGATAATATGGCCAATCTAAAGTTAATTGATACTTTACTCAAAGAATTAGTTGAGAACGTGGTCACAGTCAATAATGGCGACGATGCGATAAAGCAAACTAAGGCACAAGCGTTTGACTTAATCTTTATGGATATTCAAATGCCTGGAACTGACGGCATTAGCGCAACCCAGCAAATACGCTCAGAATCACTCAATCGTAATACGCCCATCATTGCAGTAACGGCACACGCTATCGCCGAAGAGCGTAACAATATTTTAGCCAGTGGTATGGATGGTTTTTTACCCAAACCCATTGATGAACTATCACTAAAAGGGGTGATTAGCCGCTGGATAACTAAACCACAATTGACCCATTTTGATTCCCATGTACTAAATTGGGATTTGTGTTTAACCCAAGCGAACCAAAAAACAGATTTAGCCTTAGATATGTTAAAGATGTTGGTTCATTCATTACCCGAAACAACAGCCGCTATCGATACAGCATTCATAGCCAGAGACGCACAGACATTACTCCAAGCCGTACATAAGCTGCATGGTGCAACATGTTATTGCGGCGTACCGACAACACAAAAGCTGTGTAGGGATATTGAGTCAGGATTAAAGCATAAAATTGACATCGATGACTTAGAACCTGAAATACTAGAGTTACTTGATGAGTTAACTAAGGTAGAATCGGCAGCAAATCAAGTAATAAACCAGCTATCAGTGGATGTACCCCATGACCAGTAAAACCGGTTTTTTTAAACGCCTAAAGGCATTATCGTTACCTCAAAAGCAGCTTTTTGCCCTCGCACTGTGCCAACGAATGCTGCCCAACTACCAACTGTTTTCTGAAGTCTGTGAGTTTGGCCAACCACAGGTCCTAAGCACGGCATTAGAGTTATTATGGCAAAGCCAATATGACAAAAAGCTTAAATTCAATATTGATGTGCATTTGCAACGTCTGGATGAAAACACCCCTGATCCAAGCCAATTTGAAGCCTATGGTGCTTATCCCGCCATGGATGCTGCAGTGGCCATTGCCACTTTAATGGGTGCAATAGACGGAAAAATTGAAGAAGATATTACTAATATCAGTAAGTTATCATCAAGTACTGTGGCTAACTACATTGAGGCTATTAGTGAGGAATCATTAATGGATGAAGCGCTGGATGAATTTGTGTTTTCACACCCAGTAATGGAAGAAGAAAAACAATTACAAGGTATGTTACTCGACATTATCGAAGCCAATCCTGAGATCAACATCGAGTTGGTTAAAGGTTTACGTAAAGATATTATCGAAACGGGTGTGTCTAATATCGGCATTAGTCTATAGCAATACTATCAATAGATTTTACTTAGCCTGGAAACTATTCCAGGCTTTTTATTGAGCGTCATAGCCAAAATTTTTTATCACAGTTTCAGCGGCAGCAACCCACATAGAGAAACCGATAACTGGACGTGAATGATCGGTCATTAAGCTCGGCGGTGATTATTAGTAGAACGGTTATCGCATCGAAGAAAACAAGTAACTTTTTTAGTGATTTTTTACGCTGAATGAGCAATATTGCCACAATCAAAAGTATTAAAGGCCTGTTTTAGCTTAAAATCAAAAATAAACGCTCGTTTAACTTTAGCCTAATTGCATCCTGCTATCAAAAAGCAGTACAGTGATCTTATTATCACTTTGCTAAGGAATTGCGAGGAATGTCCAGTATTCTTACCCCGCTAATCGCTGTATTTATAATTATGCTTCTCGGCAGTATCATTCAGAAATTGAGACTTTTACCACCAGACACCGATCTGATCCTCAATCAATTTGTCTATTACATAGCCTTCCCAGCGATTTTACTCATTGTTTTAGCTGAAACTCACATTGAAGATATTATTCAGTGGGGCTTTGTTGGTGGCTTTAGCCTGGCGATGATCATCACTTATGCGCTGGTCATTGGCGTATCACTATGGTGCAAGCCTAAGCAGCAAGCGGTTGCCGCAATGCGCGCGTTAAACGCCACGTTTGGCAATACTGCATTTATTGGTATTCCATTGCTGAGCCTATTGTTCCCAGGTCACAAAATGGCATTAGTGGCCGCAGCGATTGCCAGCTTGCTGTCGGTGTTCATGTTCGCGTTTGCTTTAGTCTCTATTGAACTGGCCAGCCGTAATAAACAATCAACCGACCATGCCATCATCATCATGGCTAATGCACTGTATAAAAACCCGATAGTGGTCGGCAGTCTTATTGGTATAGGCCTATCGGCATTTCATATCACCTTACCCGCTAGCCTGGCGTTAGTGCTGCACCAAGTGGGAAACACCTCCAGTCCTTGTGCACTGTTTGCCATCGGAATGGTACTTGCCAAAGCGTTACGGCATCAGTCAATCACGAACATGTTCAGTCTTAGCTTGATTGCAGAACTGAGTTTAATCAACTTACTCAAGATAATTATTCAGCCCCTTATTGCCTTTGGATTACTGAAACTCTTCGGCGTAGAACACGAGTTACTGACTATGGGAGTCCTGTTAGCAGCCTTACCAACTGCAGCAAGTGTGTATTTATTGGCAGACCGATACCAAATTAATGCCAATGGCAGTGCCCAAGGGATTTTATATGGCACATTAGTCACTTTTATTAGTTTGCCTATAATAGAAACACTTTTAAAATCATATGCTTGATAATTGACCGAGTTAAGGCGATAAAATAATCAGTGATATTTTTATGCCAACCACTTTACTGTATATAAAAACAGTATATACTGTTTATCAATACAGTGGTTCAGTCGCTTCATTGACAGGGATTCATTATGCTTTGCCAACTCAGCATCAATAATTTTGCTATCGTGCGTTTTTTAGAACTCGACTTTAAAGCCGGTATGACAAGCATCACCGGAGAAACCGGTGCAGGTAAATCGATTGCTATCGATGCCCTTGGGTTATGTCTTGGTAATCGCAGTGATGCCAATACCATCAGACCCGGCGCAACGAAAACTGAAGTGAGCGCGCGGTTTACGCTCCACGATGTCCCTTTAGCTAAACGCTGGCTTGAAGATAACGATCTTGATGCTGAAGATGGATGTATTTTACGTCGAACCATTAATAATGATGGCCGATCTAGAGCCTATATTAATAGTAATCCGGTCCCGGTTTCGCAATTAAAAGCCGTTGGTCAACTCCTGATAGGCATTCATGGCCAACATGCTCACCATGCCATGCTCAAAAATGATCATCAGTTAGCCTTACTCGACAGCTACGCTAACCACAAGTTGTTACTTGATGCCGTCAGTGCCAGCTATCAGCGCTGCAAGCAAGTGGAAAACGAGCTAAAGCATCTTGAGCAAGCTCAGCACGAACGCATTTCGCGTCAACAGCTGCTGCAATATCAAGTAGAAGAGCTTAATGAGTTCAACTTAGGCTTGGAAGAATTTGATGAAATAGAACAAGAACACAAACGCTTAGCCAATGGCACAGATTTAATTGAACGTTGCCAAGCTGGTTTACATTTATTGACCGAAAGTGATGAAGGCAATATAGAATCGCTGCTTAATAAAGTGGCCAGTATTGCTGATACGCTTCAAGGCTATGATGAATCCCTTGCTCCTATCGGCACTATGATCAGCGATGCGTTAATTCAAGTACAAGAAAGCGCTAGCGAAATTGAAAGTTATTTAAGCAGTTTAGAGCTTGATCCAGAACATTTTGCCTATTTAGAAAAACGCCTTTCAACGGCAATGCAATTGGCGCGTAAGCATCATGTGAGTGCTGATAAGTTGGCGCTACATCATCAAGCATTGATGAGTGAATTGGCCGAACTTGCTGACGACGAAACTAAATTAGATGGTATAAGACAGCAACTTGAAGCCACCAGAAATGCCTATTTAACCAATGCACAAAAACTAAGTCAAAGTCGTAGCCGTTATGCTAAAGAACTCGATAAATTGGTCACTCAGTCAATTCATGAATTGAATATGCCTAAGGGCAAGTTCCATATTCAGGTTAACTATGAAGCAACTAATATCAGCTTAAATGGTTGCGACCAAATTGAGTTTATGGTTACCACTAATCCCGGCCAACCTTTACAACCTATTTCAAAAGTAGCCTCAGGCGGCGAACTATCACGCATTGGCTTAGGCATTCAGGTGATTACCGCCAGAAAAGTCGCCACTCCGACGCTTATTTTTGATGAAGTGGATGTGGGCATATCGGGTCCTACCGCTTCGGTTGTTGGCCGTATGTTACGCAGCCTTGGCGAGTCGACTCAAGTATTGTGTGTTACTCATTTGCCACAAGTGGCGGGTAACGGTCATCAGCATATGTTTGTCAACAAATTCAATAAAGCAGGTAGTACAGAAACCACCATGCAGGCCTTGGATAAAGATCAACGGGTGAATGAACTTGCGCGCTTATTAGGTGGTGATGTCATTACCGAAAATACCTTGGCTAATGCCCGTGAGTTGTTGCAATAATCGTTATGCACTTATAAAAAGCAAATCAATATGTTAACGTAAAATTAACATAGATTTACGGATAAATCATAATGCTGAAAGTAATAAAGGGCTTGGGTGTTTTTGTCGGGCTAATATGTAGCTTAATGGTCTTTATTGTTGTCTGTTTAGTGGCCATTAATGCAACAGACAGAACAAAGTCACCTAACACGCTATTAGTTGAAAACTGGCTAAAGCAACAGCCTATCGATCCAAGCGAAAATGGTTTTGTATATTTACAAACTTTTATCGGCACTTTTCAGGATGTAACGACTAAAGAAGTGGCCACTACATTAAGTTTCAATGATGAGGAAGATCAACTACTACGCGATTACAAAAAATCGTGTTATCAAACTGATGTGGCAACCTGTAATGAATTTCTTGAAAAGAATAACGAAAGTATTTTACAAGCAATTCATGCACACAAAACCGATGCAACCCATTATAGAAAGCTGATTGAAATGCCTTATTGGCAAGAAGATATTCAGTATTTAACACCTGAAAATCTTTTTAAATGGGCGCCACTACTTAAATTACGAACAATCAGTGAACTTACCGTTTTAATAAACCTTGACGGGTCCTCTAACCCTAACGTGAATGAAGCCTTGTTAACATTTTTAAATAAAGATGCTCAATTCTGGAATATGGTTTATCACTCATCTCGCTCTATATTCAACCATATGATTGCCGTTAGCGTAATCAAATCTCAACTTAACTTTGCCAGCACTTTAGCTAGAACACTCGATACGGCAGTTCTACAGAGAGTCACTACTTGGCAAACGCCATTCGAATTAACTAATAGCGATTTTGAGAGAGTATTTTCTGGTGAATGGCAGTTTGCTCATAACACGATGCAAAAAATGATAACGGATGCGCAGGAAGAGACGGTGCCATTTTATGAGAAATGGTTAGCTGATACTTTTTTTAACCCCATTGACAGTGATAATCTCATGGCTGAATTTATTGTTAGCTTGGTAAAAGAACCGATATCCACAAACCCCTCTCACACACTTAAACAACCAAGTTATTGTTCTAACGACAATAAATTACAGCAATTATGGCATTTACGCTACAACCCTGTAGGTAAAATATTAAGTTGTGCTAATTACGAAAGAAATCTTAAGTTACAGTTCATCAATATGAACAATGAAATAGAACAGCTGCGCACAAATTTAATAGTGACTCAATAAATAAAATTATAATTAAACTAAAATCGAGAGTCTAAATATGTCAAACATCGCAACGTGCGCTTTTGACATATTAAATGCTTTAAGGCTCTTATAGATAATACACCGCTAATTGCACACCGATTAACGAAAAGATCCCCGCCAATACATCATCAATCATAATCCCAAAACCACCATGCACTTTGGCATCAAGCCAACGTATAGGCCATGGCTTTATAATGTCAAAAAAGCGAAATAATACAAAACCGAGAGCTAACCATATAAAACCTAAAGGCGCGGCAATCATGGTGATCATCAACCCAACCACTTCATCCCACACAATAGCGCCATGGTCGTGTACACCCATATCTCTGGCCGCTTTCCCACAAATATAGAATCCAGCAAGCATACTAATACAGGTGATGATGAGGTAATTCGTTAAGCTTAACTGCTGCATGAGCAACACTATGGGCACTGCGGCTAAGGTACCAAAGGTACCCGGCGCTTTGGCCGCTTTACCGCTGCCAAAGCCTAATGCCAAAAAATGAATTGGGTGGGCTAAAGACAGTTTTTTAACGAATTTATCTTGGGTTAATAGTCTCATAGTACTCAATTAAAAATGCACAAAGCCACGTGAAATGGGGGTAAATACTTGCCCATCTTCTACTAGTTTTAATTTATCGCCGGCGCTGATCTGACCAATTTTAACAAACTTCACCCCAGCATGAATTAGCGCGGTATCAATTGCACCGCGTTGTGACTCTGGCACAGTAAATAAAAGTTCGTAGTCTTCACCGCCCGTTAATGCATAACTTAATGCATCTTCACGACTAAGATTGGCTTTAAGTGAGTTTGATAAAGGAATTAGATCCACATCAATGATGGCGCCGACTTTCGATGCCGATAACACATGTCCAATATCAGACATTAAGCCATCAGACAAATCGATAGCGCTTGTGGCGAGAGTGCGTAGTGCTTGACCTGCCAACACACGAGGCGTTGGGTAATAATGGCGGTTAATCAGATATTGTTTATCTTCAGCGTTAACGGTTTTAACTCCTCTGATAATATCAAGGCCTAAGGCTGAATCACCTAAGGTTCCCGTCACATAGATCCAGTCTCCTCTTTTTGCACCTGCACGGGTTAATGCTGTTCCTTTAGGGACTTGGCCATTAATCGTAATGCTGATACTGCGCGGACCACGGGTGGTATCACCACCAATGAGTGCAATACCATAATATTCAGCAATATCAAAAAGGCCGGCACTGAACTGGGCTAACCAAGGTTCATCAACACAGGGTAACGTCAGTGCTAAAGTAAACCAAGCGGGCTCTGCCCCCATTGCGGCAAGATCAGAAAGGTTAACCGCTAGCGATTTATAACCTAAAGCATGAGCTGGAATGTCTGCTAAAAAATGGATATTTTCAACAAGGGTATCACAAGAAATTGCTAAAGATTTCTTGTCCGCAGGATTCACTAACGCACAGTCATCGCCGATGCTTAACTCAACATCGCGCCTTTTTTGACCTTTATTGCGGAAGTAATGTTCGATGAGTTGAAATTCTTTCACATTCAGTCTGGTACGGTAAACCGTCCACCTTAATTTTGAAACAATTAATAACAAATGAAAACGGTATCCGAAGATACCGTTCTGGTGTTACTTATGCTTCACTAACTTATCAAGCAAGCCGTTGACAAATTTGTGACTATCTTCAGCACCAAACGCTTTCGCTAACTCGATACCTTCGTTAATAGCCACTTTAAACGGCACATCTTTACGGAAGGTCAACTCGTAAGTTGCCAGACGCACAATGGCTTTTTCTACTGGTGACACTTCTTCAAAATTACGATCAAGATGTGGCTTTAACAGCTCATCAATTTGCGATATTTTTGATGCTACACCGGTTAATAGCTCACGAAAATAAGCGACATCAACACCGTCAGTGTTCTGTTCAGTTAAAAACTCATGTTCTACGTCAGCAACTTTGTTTTTACTTAACTGCCATGAATAAATGGCTTGAACGGCTAAACGGCGGGCCTTACGGCGCTCTGAAGGTTTCATACTTTTCCTACTATTACAGCTGTTGTTCTAGTTGTTGCAGTACATTAACCATTTCAAGCAAACTAAGGGCAGCTTCGCCACCTTTGTTACCTGCTTTAGTACCTGAACGCTCAATAGCTTGCTCAATGGTATCTGTAGTTAATACACCGAATGAAACAGGAAGATCGTACTCTAATGCAACTTGTGCAAGACCTTTGTTACATTCACCAGCAACAAATTCAAAATGAGGTGTACCGCCACGGATGACAGCACCTAATGCAATGATCCCGTCAAACTTTCCACTTGCAGCAACACGTTTTGCAGCAAGCGGTAATTCAACTGCACCAGGCACTCGAACAACAGTAATGTTGTCGTCACTGACCTGGCCGAAACGCTTTAATGTGTCTATTGCACCGTCAAGCAGACTTTCAACTAAAAAGCTATTGAATCGCGATATTACAATCGCCACTTTGGCATTTTTCGCTTCGATATTACCTTGAACTACGTTCATTCTATCTTACCTAAATTAGCTAAAGCACCCCGCTCGGGGCAAAAAAGAGGCGCTATGATATCACAGCCGAAAGCCCTGAGCGCTATGCAATTAATGAAATTATTAAATTTACCATAAGCCAAAATTATTCAGCTATATAATCCGTTACTTCTAAACCAAAACCTGACAAGGAATGGTAACGCTTTGGCGAACTTAATAAGCGCATTGTACTGACACCTAGACTCGACAGAATTTGCGAGCCGACGCCAACACGACGTGATGTTCCTTGCCACATGGCTCCTGCTGGTGATTGGCCATTATCTTCGGCCTCAAACGCTTTCACTTTTGCCAGAATCTGACTTGAATGCTCAACGTTACCCAGTAACACCAATACGCCACCTTCTAAAGCAATGCGTTGCATGGCTTTTTCTAATGGCCAGCTACGTGTTTGATCTCGCTCAGAATGCAGTAAATCGTTAAAGGTGTTTTGCAAATGCACACGCACTAAACAATTAGGCTTCACTTCATCTTTAACCAATGCGTAGTGTAATTGATTATCAATAGTGTCTCTAAATGTCACCATAGTAAAATCACCAAAACGAGTCGGTAGTTTACATTGAGCTTCGCGTACAACCGTGGTTTCGTTGGTGTTACGGTATTCAATTAGGTCTGCAATGGTACCGATTTTAATCCCATGCTTTTGACTGAATATTTCTAAATCAGGACAGCGCGCCATGGTGCCGTCTTCATTTAAAATTTCAACAATCACAGCTGAAGGTTCACAGCCAGCTAAGCGCGCTAAATCGCAACCGGCTTCAGTATGGCCAGCACGCGTTAATACCCCGCCTTCTTGTGCCATTAACGGAAAAATATGCCCAGGTTGTACTAAATCAGAGGCTTTGGCATCTTTGGCAACAGCGACTTGAACGGTCACGGCTCGGTCATGAGCTGAGATCCCGGTTGTGACCCCGGTCGCCGCTTCAATTGATACGGTAAAGTTAGTCGAGAACTGCGCATTGTTGTTGGTAACCATTAAAGGCAAGTTAAGCTGCTGACAACGCTCTTTGGTCATGGTTTGGCAAATTAATCCGCGACCATAGGTTGCCATGAAATTGATTGCAGCAGGCGTCACTTTATCAGCGGCCATGATCAAATCGCCTTCATTCTCTCTGTCTTCATCATCCATCAAGATAACCATCTTACCTTGACGAATATCTTCAATGATTTCTTCTATGTTATGTAGCGCCATTGTCAGACCTTTCTCTATTAAGTTTTTTGATTTTAAATAATTAAATCAATTTGTATTTGTTATTTTGAATAATGTCTTGTACATAATCATTGGGTATAAATATTTATGCCTGGAGCGATTAACGCAAAAAACCAGACTTAGCTAATAATTCCATTGTCACACCCGATGACGGCTGTGCATGGCTAGCATCAGGTTGCATTAAACGCTCTAAATAGCGGGCAATTAAATCCACTTCGATGTTCACGCTGTCACCAACTTTGAGATCCACCAGCGTGGTTTCACCCGCAGTATGAGGCACGATGGTTAATCTAAAACGAGTTCCATCAACTTCATTGACGGTCAAACTAACGCCATCAATGGTGACCGATCCTTTGTGAGCAATGTAGCGACTTAATTGAACCGGTACCGATAACCAAAACTCAAGTGCCTTGCCTCGGTAAGCACATTGCTCAATTTTTGCAATGCCATCAACGTGGCCACTGACCATGTGTCCGCCCAATCTCGTGGTCGCCGTAACGGCTTTTTCAAGATTAACCTTTTGGCCAACTTGATAACGACTAAAACCTGTTAATTCAACTGTTTCAGCCGATATATCCGCAACGTAGCTATCGCCTAAACGCTCAACAACGGTCAAGCACACACCATTTGTGGCAATGCTATCCCCTAGGTTTACATCGGTTAAATCCAACTTGCCGCTGGCAACGGTTAAGCGGATATCGTTACCTTTGCGATCAATTTTACGTAATGTACCAAGGGCTTCGATTATCCCAGTAAACATAATGACTCACTTTTTGCTTTTAAACTTTGCAGTTGTTCAGGTTTTTCTTAAACAACTGCCACATTAATAGGGTTGATTATATCTGAGGATATAACGCTTATCTTGTCCAACGTTGCGCTCATCAATTAATTGCAATGCAGGCGTTTGCTCCATGGCACTGTAATCGGGTAACTGCAACATATTACGTCCATGGCTGCCTAACAGTTTTGGCGCTTGATAAAGCACAATGTCATCGGCGAGGCCTTGAGCAACAAAC
The DNA here is from genome assembly GCF_002836275.1 of Shewanella sp. Actino-trap-3. Taxonomy (NCBI): domain Bacteria; kingdom Pseudomonadati; phylum Pseudomonadota; class Gammaproteobacteria; order Alteromonadales; family Shewanellaceae; genus Shewanella; species Shewanella sp. Actino-trap-3. Next base: position 2,007,004 of record NZ_PJCE01000001.1, read on the forward strand.
GCCCCAGCTAAGGTCGCACCCGCTTCGACTAAAACAGAATTAGTATGCTGGCCTAAATACGTTAGCAAAGCTAACAATGGGATCCTGCCCGACGAGTCACATTCTAATTGTAAAAAAGAAACGTGTTGTGGAAAAGCAGCTTTAGCACTTTGGGAATATTGACAGCCAGAAACCAGTAAAATAGGACTTTGAATTGAAAATAACCTTTGTGTTGCCGTCAGTCTCGCTCTGCTGTCTAGCACAACCCTTAAAGGTTGGAAAATTTCATCTTTAGTATGGCAAGTGGTTAACTCACCTAACGCCTCATAGCGCACATTAAGGCTAGGGTCATCGATAAGGATTGTTTCAACGCCTGTGATTAATGCACAGTGGCTGGCACGGTATTTTTGCACATCGGCTCGAGCAGCACTGCCGGTAATCCACTTTGACACCCCATTAGACAGGGCTGTTTTACCGTCTAAACTGGCGGCTATTTTAACCGTGACCCAAGGAAGCCTAGTTTTCATGCGCTTCATAAAGCCTAGATTGAGATCATAAGCTTGTTGGCTGAGTAGTCCTACATCGACCTTAATTCCAGCCTCACGTAACATGGTGATACCGCGGCCTGACACTTCTGGGTTCGCATCGGTCACAGCAACAACGACTCGCGCAACCTTGGCGTTAATTAACCCTGAAGCGCAAGGTGGCGTACGACCATAATGACTGCAAGGTTCTAAGGTTACATAGGCGGTGGCGCCTTGAGCGCTATGACCATTATCAAGCACCATTTTCAGCGCATTGACTTCAGCGTGGCCTTCGCCAGCACGCTGATGGAAACCCTCACCGATAATCTTATTCTGATAGACAATGACACAACCAACACAGGGGTTGGGCCTAGTGGTATAACGGCCTTTCTCGGCAAGCGCTATAGCACGGCTCATCATTTGGGTGTCAAAAGTAGGCCCGTTGGACATGATAGATAATCTCTTATTGCTTAGATGCCATGATAACCGTTAAAAACGGTCATTACACAGCATTACTTTTGCAACTTAGCAATGGCCTCGCCAAATTGTGACACATCTTCAAACGCACGATAAACAGAGGCGAAACGAATGTAAGCCACCTTATCAAGGTTCATCAACTGTTCCATCATAAGATTACCAATCATTTCCGAATCCACTTCGCGCTCACCAGTCGCGCGCAGCATTGATTTAATTTTTGTCAACGCTTGATCAATGTCATCAATAGAAACCGGACGTTTTTCAACGGCACGCAACATGCCGCCGCGCAGTTTCTCTTCATCAAATGGTTGTCGGGTGCCATCGCGTTTTATCACTCTAGGCATGACTAATTCAGCGCCTTCAAAAGTGGTAAAACGTTCATGACATTCGGTACATTCCCGGCGACGACGGACTTGGTGACCATCAGCCACTAATCGAGAATCTATCACTTTGGTATCGGTCGCGCTACAAAAAGGGCAATGCATTAGGACTCCTGCAGAAAAAATGGCCGCTAGCAATTAGCGGCCATTAAAGTTTATCCTATTTGGTGAACAAGGTTAACCTAAACCTGTATCAACAGACATCCAAATACGATTAACCGTATACAGGGAATCGAGCACACAAGGTCAATACTTGACCTTTTACGCGCTCAATAACCGCTGTATTAGATGCATCATCAAGAATGTCACAAATCCAACCGGTCAATTCTTTCGCTTCAGCTTCTTTAAAGCCGCGACGAGTAATGGCTGGTGTACCAATACGAACACCAGAGGTCACAAACGGTGAACGAGGGTCGTTAGGCACTGAATTTTTGTTAACGGTAATGTTGGCACTGCCTAAGGCGGCGTCGGCTTCTTTACCGGTTAAATCGCGGCCAATTAAGTCAACCAACATTAAATGGTTTTCAGTACCGCCAGAAACGATTTTGTAACCGCGGGCTAAAAACACTTCAACCATGGCTTTGGCATTTTTAACAACTTGCTGTTGGTATACTTTAAATTCTGGCTCTAGTGCTTCTTTAAATGCGACCGCTTTACCTGCGATAACATGCATTAAAGGACCACCCTGACCACCAGGGAATACTGCTGAGTTTAGTTTTTTATATAAAACTTCATCATCGGCTGCAGAAATAATAATCCCGCCGCGTGGGCCGGCTAATGTTTTATGGGTTGTTGACGTTATCACATGTGCATAAGGCACTGGCGTTGGATAAACACCTGCGGCAATTAAGCCTGCCACGTGGGCCATATCAACAAACAAATAAGCACCAATTTTGTCGGCAATCTCGCGCATTCTAGCCCAGTCAACAATACCGGAAAAAGCCGAAAAACCGCCGATCATCATTTTAGGCTTATGTTCAATGGCTAAACGCTCCATTTCGTCATAATCAATTTTGCCAGACTCATCAATACCGTAGGGAATGATGTTGTAAAGCTTGCCAGAAAAATTAACCGGTGAACCGTGGGTCAAATGACCACCATGAGCAAGGTTCATCCCTAAAACGGTATCGCCTGGCTGCAATAACGCCATAAATACGGCACTGTTTGCTTGCGAACCTGAATGAGGCTGTACGTTAGCGTATGTTGCACCAAATAATTCTTTTGCGCGTTCAATCGCTAATGTTTCAATCACATCAACGTATTCGCACCCACCATAGTAACGCTTACCTGGATAACCTTCAGCATACTTGTTGGTTAACTGAGAACCTTGGGCTTCCATCACACGAGGACTGGTATAGTTTTCAGATGCAATCAATTCAATGTGTTCTTCTTGACGACAAGTTTCATCTTCAATGGCTTTAAATAATTCTGGATCATAATCCGCAATATTCATCGCTTTCTTCAACATGCTAGCTCCAACATCATTATCTGTATAGTAGGGTTGCGCGTTATTCTACCCTGCAACGATGATGATTCACAGTAGAAACAACATGAAATTCACTGTGTTCTGAATACAAAACTATTCATGTTTATGGCACCAAGTGGCCAGATCCTTCATTCTTTTTGACCTAAAAAGCGCTGTGGATTAAATCACACAATTGCCTGTTGAGTTCAGCTCATAATACAGTAGAATTATCATCATCTTTGTTGACAATTAGACAGTATAATTATGGCTCAATTTGTATACAGCATGCTTCGTGTGGGTAAAATTGTCCCACCTAAAAAGCAAATTTTGAAAGACATTTCATTAAGCTTCTTTCCTGGCGCCAAAATTGGTGTACTCGGATTAAACGGTTCAGGTAAATCGACATTGCTGCGCATCATGGCCGGTATAGATACCGAAATTGAAGGTGAAGCGCGTCCAATGCCTGGACTAAAAATTGGTTATTTACCGCAAGAGCCGCGCTTAAACGAGCAACAAACGGTTCGCGAGGCCGTCGAAGAAGCCCTGAGTGAAGCCAAAAATGCATTGATCCGTTTAGATGCTGTTTACGCCGCTTATGCTGAACCCGATGCAGATTTTGATGCCCTAGCCAAAGAACAAGGTGAGTTAGAAGCCATCATCCAATCTCAAGATGCACACAATCTTGATCATATTCTAGACCGTGCAGCAAACGCGTTACGTCTGCCCGATTGGGATGAAAAAATTGCTGTACTGTCCGGTGGTGAACGTCGACGGGTAGCCCTTTGTCGCTTGCTACTTGAAAAGCCTGAAATGCTATTACTCGACGAACCGACAAACCACTTGGATGCTGAATCCGTCGCATGGTTAGAGCACTTTTTACAAGAGTATTCTGGCACCGTAGTCGCTATTACCCATGACCGCTATTTCTTAGACAATGCAGCAGGCTGGATTTTAGAACTCGACCGTGGTGAAGGGATCCCCTGGGAAGGTAACTACTCCTCATGGCTTGAGCAGAAAGATGCCCGTTTGCAACAAGAATCTTCAACACAAAGTGCTCGTCAAAAAACTATCGCAAAAGAATTAGAATGGATACGTCAAGGTGCGAAAGGCCGCCAATCTAAGGGCAAAGCCCGTATGGCGCGTTTTGAAGAACTCAACACTAACGATTACCAAAAACGTAACGAGACCAACGAATTGTTTATTCCACCAGGGCCACGCCTCGGTGATAAAGTGATTGAAGTGACTAACTTAACAAAATCCTATGGTGATCGCGTATTGATTGACGATCTTACCTTTACCGTTCCCAAGGGCGCCATTGTGGGGATTATCGGAGCTAACGGTGCGGGTAAGTCGACACTATTCAAAATGATCTCAGGCGAAGAACAACCAGACAGTGGCTCGATTTCTGTGGGTGACTCAGTTCAAATTGCTTCTGTTGAGCAGTTCCGTGATTCAATGAATGATAAAAATACCGTGTGGCAAGAGATTTCTGGCGGCCACGATATTATGCGGATCAATAATACTGAAATTTCGAGCCGTGCTTATGTCGGACGTTTTAACTTCCGTGGTGGCGATCAGCAAAAAATTATCGGCACCTTATCGGGTGGCGAGCGCAACCGAGTCCACTTAGCCAAATTAATACAAGCCGGTGGCAACGTATTATTACTCGACGAACCTACCAACGACTTGGACGTAGAAACATTACGTGCCCTAGAAGAAGCGTTATTAGAGTTCCCCGGTTGTGCGATGGTTATTTCACATGACCGTTGGTTCCTTGACCGTATCGCTACCCATATTCTGGATTACCGAGACGAAGGTAAAGTGAGTTTCTATGAAGGTAACTATACTGAGTATTCAACTTGGTTAAAAGATAGCTTAGGCACCGATGTAGTAGAACCGCATCGATTAAAATATAAGCGGTTAAATAAGTAATCTCAGCTAAGGATAATAAAAGGCTATCAAACAGGCCTTTGCCCCGCTAACGATGTTACACAATAAAGCAGAGCCTAAGCGCTCTGCTTTATTGTATTTGAGCGTATTGAATGATTATGCTCAGATTAAACGATAAAAATATCAACCTACAGCAACATTTTGTCAATTCATTGTGAGCAATACACCATAATCTGTTTATAAAGCGAAAAATAACTTCCGCATTATAAATCACCAAGCTGCTTTTACTTTTTACTGATTAAATTCAGTTTATTACCGAGTTTTAACGATTTCAGTTTGTAAGCCAGTTTAACGGTGATATCAGTGAGATACGGTTCAATTTACCGTGTTTTATTGTGCTTATACCAATCCTATTAAATATGTGATCTTTCAGCGGGAGTTCAAAGTGCTGTAGGCAAGGCAGATGACATTGACGTGCGGAAAAAAGCAATTATTTTATAACGACAACGATATAACGAATTCATTGCACTATTACCTAAGGTTATTAGGGCTAATACGGCGATAGCCGAAACCGATAAAAAAATTGAAAAATCTGTTTCTTTAATCGATGAATTAACTCAAAAACCACAACAAGACGGCAAACATCTTGAAACTGAAAAAGTAGTCATATTAACTGAATATGAGGCGATAAATAAAAAACGTGCCACTAAAAGTCAGCCATTAGTTACACTCAAAAAAGATATTACTAATCATTTAATTACCGATTTATCGAAATCAAGTCGCACACAGCCAGTCGTTTAAATAGTTCGATTCAGTGTTCAACATACCCCTCTATCGCAGATTGATTGAAAGAGTCCAAAAGCAGCATTTTATCCAATACCGCTAATGGTCTTTACCGCAGCTGGCAGTGAAAACCGTATTGCGGTAGCAACTGTGATATTCTTCAATATGGCATTGGCGACGTTGTCGCCTTATTGGTGATCCCCGCAATGTACCGACTCATCTCTTCGTCAACTCACTCACCAGGGTTTGTTGAAGCACAACTTAATGACGCCATTGCCGCTCAAAAAGCGCAACAGCCTTAACCTTCACAGGTGTAATAATGACAACCCTTGCCGTATTCGTAGATGTGCAAAATATTTATTACACCTGTAAGCAAGGTTTTGGACGTTCATTTAATTACCGCGCCTTGTATAAACGTTTATCCGCACAAGGCAATATTAGCCATGCTATCGCCTATGCGATTGCTCCGGCAGATGACGGACAGGTTAAATTTCAAGATGCGCTAAAACATATTGGCTTTACGGTTAAAACTAAGCCTTATATTCAGCGTAGTGATGGCTCAGCCAAGGGAGATTGGGATGTCGGTATTACTATCGATATGCTTGAGATAGCCCCCATGGTAGATGAAGTTATTTTACTGTCTGGTGATGGTGATTTTGATTTGTTACTCAAAAAAATCAACCAAACGACCACATGCTACACCCATGTAGTAAGTGTTGAGCGCCTTACCGCAAAGTCGCTAACCGACCAATGTCAGCAATTTACCGCCATTGATAACACATTATTGATTTAGCCATTTACGCCATTACTTTATTTCACATACGCTTTATCGACACTTTTTTACAATAGCAAATCCTGATGAGTGTCTATTAGCGGTTAAATCAATAATCGCTCTAGATAAGCGATTTAATGGTTTGCCTTTCCAAAAATGAAACCGCGACCTCATAGGGTTAGGGTTGTTATTGATGTCGCTTGTCTGTGTGTCTGTGTGTCAGTGTGTCAGTGTGTCAGTGTGTCAGTCAACAATTTCAAATCGATAAAGCTTTTCTCTACGCTATGCTAGCCAAAGAAATCAGTAACATTATGTAAAAAAAAGAGCAACGGCTCGGCTTGTAACAAAAGTGATAGCGTCACGTTTTAATATAAAGGCATTACTCAAATGCTTGATGCTTGATGCTTGTGTACTTATAAGACACTTCGTGATGCAATACCAATGTCAGATTAAGTAAATTATCGTGCCCAGGACAACGATAACAAACACCATCTAAAAATACGTTTTTTGCTGTTAAGCTAAGTCGGCATCAATGCTGACATTATATCTTTGTGCTTAAAGCCCAGCGGATCGTAAGTGGGTTTACTCAATAGACCACCTCTATTCATCACGGCATTCATCTGCACATTAAACTGACATAACTTAATCCCTTCTCTTGAGCCATCATTTTGGCTATAGCTGATATATCCCCAAACCACGTCAACAAACTCGTTTCAGCGCTCCCGAATGGCAAGGCCTAGAGGCTAGGACGCTGCGTGGCTAGAACCTATAAAATCTTAGCAGCCAAGCGGCACTTGAACCTAACAAACCGAAGGTCGCTCTAGCAGCCGTAGGGGCTCGTTAACTTGTACGGTAACTTTCCAGCTTTCGCCCGTGATGGTATTTATTTTAATCCTTTTTCAGCCAAAATCGACGCCTTAACAAACTAATTTGATGACTAACTTGATGACTAACACTATGGCTAGCCTATTGTTCTATTAGCATAACAATCAACTAGTTGATGTCAATATTACTCTTTTCCGTTACCCTTATTATGACCATAAATTTATCACTGAGTCAGTTTGTAGGCATTAGCAGTAATCATATTCTAGCGGCTATTGATTGGCGATATTCGCAACAGAGGAAATATCACTTTAATAGTAAAGGTGCTATTATCCGCTTGGCACAACAGGAATATTTAATAAAGGATTATATGTCGTTAATAGGTTACCCAAACGTCCTGCTTGGTTACATTCCAACGGGCAAAGTGTGGCGTATATTTGCTCAACTGACTTTACTTGCACTTGTAAGCGCTTGCGTTATCGTCACCCCTAAAATGGCAGTGGCAGAATCACTAAGAATCACGTTAGCAGCAGAAGATAGTTGGCCCCCGTTTGCTGATGAAGTCGGAAGAGGTATTTCCCACAACATTATCAACCATGCTTTTGAGCAAGTTGATGTTGAGGTTTCCACAATTGTCGTACCTTACTCTCGGGGTCTGATTATGACCGATCGCGGCACTGTTGATGGCGTCTTTAATGTCACCCGAGAGCAGAGCACTATTGATCGCTTTGTATTTGGTAATGAGCCTCTTTTTACCGTAACGGCTTCTTTTTTCTTTGCCAAAGAATACCCTACCATTGTGAATAATAAATGGCAGATCCCAGCACAGAGCACGATTGGCATTGTGAATGGTTATGAATACGGAGATGAATTTATGACACTTGTAGAAAAACTGAAACTACACGTTATTACCGTTAATAGTCAGCGCCAATTGATCAATTTACTATTAGTGGGCAGAATTGATGCTGCGATTATGTATGATCTTGTCGCTGATGTTTACATTAACCAGATGGGTGTTAGCCATGATATAAAAGCAAAATTTAACAATCATACCAGTGAAATATTTGTCGCGTTCTCTAAACATAATCCACAAGCAAAGCACCTTAGCCAATTACTCGATAAAGGACTGCTCACGTTACAAAAACAAGGCAAGTATCATCAACTGCTTCTGCCCGCAAATAATTAACCACAATACAATGAATAACATAAGGTCATAGTGTAATGAGCCATGTCTCTGTAGAGCCCAAATACAGTCCAGTTCACTCTTTTGCGGTACAAATTTATTATGAAGACACCGACTTTTCTGGTGTGGTGTACCATCCTAATTTTTTAAAGTATTTCGAACGCGCGCGTGAACATGTCATTGGTGCAGATGTGCTTAGTCAACTTTGGCAGCAACAACAATTAGGTTTTGCGGTTTATCGCAGCGATATGTTATGTCACGATGGGGTTGAATTTGCAGAAATTATTGATGTTCGTACTCAATTTTATTTTGAAAGTAAGTATCGTACAGTGTGGAAACAGCAAATATGGCGTCCCAATGCCAAAAAGCCTGCGGTAACGGCAACCGTTGAAATGGTCTGCATGAACCAGAAGCGTCAACTTGCGCCTATGCCTGCAGAATTAATCGCCCATTTATCGGTGGGATCTTAGTCTTAGCATGGTCACCTAAAACGTCTCAATGTCGCCTTAAAGGCCATTATGTTATGGGTGTTTAATTTGCGGATGATTAAGTTGCGAATAATTAAGTTGCGGATAAATGTGTTCAAACTCACTGGCAGTGAAAGGTTTCGCAAAGTAATCACCTTGAATCGTATCCACCCCAAAAAGATGTAACGTCTCTAAGACTGACTTAGATTCCACCCCTTCAACCGTCACTTCAAAACCTAAATTTTTAGCGAGATCGATACTGGTCTTAACAATTTGTTTCGCGGCTTTGGACGTTTCAAATTCATCTAAAAAGGCTTTATCAATTTTCACTTCATCTACGGGTAAATGACGCAAATAAGCCAAAGAAGAATGGCCGGTACCAAAGTCATCAATGGCCAATTTAACCCCGATATCTCGCAATTGATTTAAGGTCATAATAGTTTGTTCTAGTGATATCATTAAGGCGCTTTCGGTGATTTCAATCGTAATGGATTCGGCAGGAACCAGATACTGGGATAGTTTTGTGGCGACATCGACTGCCAAATTGGGATTATCTAAATCAGTTGATGACAAATTAAGCGCAACATTAACGTAAATCCCCATATTTCGCCATTTGGCTTGTTGAGCTAACACGTTATCCAGCACCCAAGGACTCAGAATATCAATCATTCCGGTTTGTTCCGCTAATGGAATAAATTCACTCGGTGAAATTAGTCCTAAGCTTTCATGCTGCCAACGGATCAATGCTTCTACCTGCTTACATTGGCCACTTTTTATATCTAATTTTGGTTGAAAAACCATAAATAATTGATCTTGCTTTAATCCTTTAGGCAAGCCATTAATGATTAGCAATTCTCGGTATTGCGCTTTATCATCATCCTGATCATAAAAAGCAATCGGCTGCTTTAATGCTTTGGCTTTCTTCAGGGCTAAATCTAAGCGGCGAAGCATCAAACTCACATCCGCATGATGTTCACTTAATGACAACACCCCTAATTGCATTTTGATACTGATGGGCTGCTGTTCAATTTCAAATGGTCTTTGTAAGTCATTTTTTATGGTGAGCAACTGCTCGATAGTCAAGGGTTGGTGATAAAACAACAGAAACTCATTACCGTTCATCCGCGCAATAAACTGTGCTTTGCAATTAAGGCTATCGATCCGCTTTGCAAATGCTTTAAGCAGTTTGTCACCAAATAAAAAACCAAATAAATCATTCACAAAACGAAATTGGTGAATATCCACCAGCACCAGCATACCTTCAGAAATCGGCATTCTAGCCAGCATTTTTCGTTTAAAGCCGACACGATTGGCTAATCCGGTTAACTTATCCCGTTCGGTAATAAACAGGCTTGATTGATGTAAATCATGAAGAACGTTAATGAGCGGTTTTAACGATTTAGAAGACGAGTCTATATTAAATGAATCTTGGTTAAGCAACCTGAGTTCAAGCGAGTGAGTTAATCGCTGAATAAATCGATGTTGGCGCCAATAAATGAATGCAACAATGCACAGCATAACTGCAATAATAAATAACATTGTTATCAGTAAATAATTCATCATGTTACAGTTTCAGTCTTGTGGTTTTTAGACATTAAACAGCATTGTATTTGGATAGTGTTCATTCTGGTATTGGCTCAAAGAGTAATATCCATAAAAAATATCCATTAATAATGGCTATTCGTAGCTTTGCTTAATTGAATGATACATCTCAATAAATTCATCACTGGCTAGATCTTCTGGTGTCACAGGTAACCCGCGCTCGGCAAACACCCCTAACCTTCCCTCTAAGTCTTCACCGGCACGAAGTTCACCCGTGTAGAATGCTGCGGATCGAATAAAATCAAGGTAAGTGACCGTGTTAGGCAGGTAGTGAAGATCAGACCAACGTTCAACCACTTCCATTACCTCTGGGGCAAAGTCCCATGTTTTTAATACAGCACGGCCAATCGGCCCCTGCATTTTACGCACTAAACTGCGTAAATCGTCAATTCGACTAAACAGTTCAGGTTGAGCTTCTGCTTCGGTTAATACCGGTAATGCACCAATATTATGCACTAAGCCCGCAAGGGTTAACGTATCACGATTTAATTTTTTAGTGGGATGACGCTTATTATACATTTCGAGCATGGCACAGGATGAAGCGGTGACCTCAATCGAGGTTTTCCATACTTCATCCATGACTTCCCACACCATTTCGTTAGTGGAGATAAATAACTGCTCCATGGCAACAGAAGTGGTAATAGATTTTATTTGCACTAAGCCAATACGGCTAACCGCAGCATTGATACTTTCCGCTTTGTTACCCCGAGAATATAAGGCACTGTTAGCCACTTTAATAATTCGAGCTGAGATAGCGGCATCTTGACCAATAATATCTGCGACTTGTTTAAGACTTGAATCTTGACGAGACACGACTTCTTGAACGCGCATAGCCACTTCAGGCAATGTCGGTAGCACTAAAGCATCATCTTTAAGCTTCTTTAATAGTCCAACCAAGAGTTGATGTTCCGTCGACATGGAGTCTCCATAAATATATAGTCAATAATGTTGTGATTATATACCCAAACCGATAACGTTTGCGATTACTCAACAAGCTAGAACTTAATTAATTGTCCGCTGTTGTGCCAATTAATCGCTTAAATATTGCCTTTGTCATACTAAAAAGACAACCGACATCACAAATACCAAGGCTATATTTGTCCGCGCTAATATCCTTAAGTAAGCTTCCGACCTTGAGTTATGCAATATCCCATTAGGTCGAGAAAAACCATGTTTAAACCTGAATTATTATCTCCCGCTGGTACGCTTAAAAATATGCGTTACGCCTTTGCTTATGGTGCCGATGCCGTTTACGCAGGCCAACCTCGTTATAGCTTACGAGTCAGAAATAATGATTTCAAAATGGAAACGCTCGCCACCGGTATAGAAGAGGCACATGCCCTTGGCAAAAAATTGTATGTTGTGAGTAATATTGCACCTCACAATGCCAAGCTAAAAACCTATATTAAAGACATGCAACCTGTCATTGCGATGAAGCCTGACGCCGTTATTATGTCAGACCCAGGGCTCATCATGATGGTCCGCGAGGCCTTTCCTGAGCAAGTGATTCACTTATCGGTTCAAGCTAACGCGATTAACTGGGCGTCAGTTAAATTCTGGCAACAACAAGGCATTAAACGGGTAATTTTGTCTCGTGAATTGTCACTGGATGAAATTGAAGAAATTCGTCAACGTTGTCCCGATATTGAATTAGAAGTATTTGTTCACGGTGCACTTTGCATGGCGTATTCTGGCCGTTGTTTACTCTCTGGTTACATGAATAAACGCGACCCAAACCAAGGAACCTGTACTAATTCCTGTCGATGGAAATACGATGTGCACCAAGCACAGCAAACTGAGACCGGTGATATCATCCCTGTCGCCCCCACGGTACAGTTTGAATCGCCAACATTAGGTTCTGGCCAACCCAGTAGCGACATTGTCCTATTGCAAGAAGCCGGTCGACCTGGCGAGTATATGCCAGCGTTTGAAGATGAGCATGGCACCTATATAATGAACTCCAAAGATCTACGCGCCATTCAACATGTGGATCGCTTAACCCGAATGGGGGTTGATTCATTAAAAATTGAAGGCCGTACCAAGTCTTTTTACTATGTCGCGCGCACGGCGCAATTATACCGCCAAGCCATTGAAGATGCGGCTGCGGGCAAAGATTTTGATCGAACCTTGATGAGCAACCTTGAAGGCTTAGCTCATCGCGGTTATACCGAAGGATTTTTACGTCGCCATGTCCATGACGAATATCAAAATTACCAATATGGTCACTCTGTCAGTGATAGCCAGCAATTTGTCGGTGAGTTTACCGGGCAACGAAATGCTCAAGGATTAGCTGAAATTGACGTTAAAAATAAGTTTTCCGTCGGTGACAGTGTTGAAGTAATGACAACCGAAGGTAATTTTGTTATCACTATTGAATCGTTACTTAATCGCAAAGGCGAGTCAATCGATTCCGCGTTAGGCTCGGGGCACTTCGTGTTTCTAGCGCTGCCAGTGGATATTAATGTAAACAAAGCGATGTTAATGCGTAACCTACCTGAAGGGTTAGATACGCGAAACCCTCATCAACCCGGTTAACTTAAGGTTTTTATGGCATTAATCATTGACGATAGCTGCATCAATTGTGACATGTGCGAACCCGAATGCCCTAATGAGGCTATCACTATGGGTGAAGAGGTGTATGAAATTGATCCCGCATTGTGCACTGAATGCGTCGGGCATTACGACAAACCGACTTGTGTATCGGTTTGTCCCATTGATTGTATTGATCCCGACCCAGAACATATAGAGACACAAGATGCGCTATTAATAAAATACGCAGCAATCACGGGCAAGCTGGCAGATTAACACCGGCAAGGACTATGTTGAACCTATGCCACCGACAGTCATTACCTTTAACGAAACGACTGTACATTCAACAATAGAGAGCGCTGCGCCATAAATAAAGACCTCTCTAACAGATAATGACCAATGTGCTATTGGATGATCTAGGCAACCCATGTCAAAGATTAGGAAACGAGATGAGGACATTAACCGTCAAGCAGACAACGCGGGCGACAAAACGTTAACCGCCCCCTTTCTTAACTCCTCTATATTAATGATGGCTTATCCACGATGGCGACATCAGTAATAGTGACAGAGGGTTTTATTAGTCAACCTCAGCTGACGACAAAACGTTAACCGCACCCTTTCTTAACACCTCCATATTAATTATGGCTTATCAGCAATGGTGATAGAGGGTTTTATTCGCCAATCTGAGTTAACGACAAAACGTTAACCGCACGATTTCATAACACCTCCATATTAATTATGGCTTATCAGCAATGGTGATAGAGGGTTTTATTCGCCAATCTGAGTTAACGACAAAACGTTAACCGCACGATCTCTTAATATCTCCATATTAATTATTGCTTATCAGCGATGGCGACCTTGAGTATGCATTAACAGATTATCGCGCCGAGAGGATATTTCTGGGAATAGTGGCGCTTGGATGTATGCCTTTGAGGCAACAAAAAATCGACGTTAGCCAGATTTTCAAAGCCCTTGGCACCACCAACATCATCCCAATACATTGGATGACGTTGCCATTGACCTCACTGATGCGAACGATGAGCTTGGCCTTAGTTAAGCTTGAAAGTCTATGGCCTTCTTACTTCACCGATTCAGCGACAACCAGGGGCTTTCACTCGAACTTATCACCCGCTCAGATAACATAATCCGCCTTCAAACGACGGTGATTAGTTATTCGATAATGTATGTAAACCCTTAAATAGTTATACGGAAACTATCAAATATGGTAGTTCAGGTAAATATGCTAGTTAGGTATTTGGTAGTTTAGCAGTTGATATTATTCAAGCACAGAAAAATAGTATTTATATCAATAAATTAGCTTAATTCAGGTTCGATATTAATTCTGGCATACTCGTTGCAAAACACCTCAATAGAACGGACAACCAGTCCGAAAGTAGTAACAATCTTGTTACTACTCAATTTAACATTCCTTATAAGGGAAATAATGATGATCATGCTTAAAAACAATTTAAACAAATTACTGTTGCCATTAGTTATTGGTGGTTTATTTGCTGGAAATGCGATGGCTGCTGGCCCAACGGCAGTTAATCTTAAAAGCGCAGGTTCTTTCACTATTTTGAGCCAATCTGGCATTACTGATGTTTATCGTTCTGCCATTGTTGGTGATGTCGGCACTAGCCCTATCACAGGTGCGGCGCTACTACTTAACTGTAATGAAGTGACCGGCGCTATTTACACGGTTGATGCTGCGGGCCCAGCACCCTGCGCGATAAATTCAGCAAGCTACCTAGAATTGGCAGTGGGTGACATGGGATTTGCTTATGACGACGCCGCAGGACGTGTTTCAGTGGATTTCAATGAACTTGGTGCCGGCGAAATTGGCGGCCTAACTATGGCTCCTGGTCTTTACAAATGGTCTTCAGACGTTAATATCAGTAAAGATGTCACCCTTTCTGGCGGCCCAAATGATGTCTGGATTATGCAGGTGGCAGGTAATCTTGATCAGGCTAATGCAATGAACGTAACGTTAGCGGGTGGCGCACTAGCCAAAAACATTTTCTGGCAGGTCGCAGGCTCGGTAACGCTTGGAACGAACTCACATTTTGAAGGTATCGTACTGAGTAAAACGATGATTGCCGTAAATACCGGCACCTCTATCAACGGTCGATTATTAGCTCAAACGGCAGTGACTTTACAACAAAATGCCATTACTCAGCCTGCTGAATAAGTAGCAAGTAAGAGGGGGAGATGTTAGGTAAATATTTTCCCTACAAGTCAATTTAACAGGATTACAAGTTCAGCTCTGTAATCCTGTTTTTTTTGGTTTATTTCATTGGTTTTTCTTGCTTTTTTAATTATTTTGAAGCAAATCAATGGAGGTGTTTTTATTTGGTAGGTTACACGTTAAATACGCTAACGCTAAAGGCTTTCCCTGACCATTCGGTGATGTATAAACGTTAAAATATAACAGAAGGTAAGATGAATAATAAATTATTTTTTTGGATTAAAAGTATTTTAGCAAAATCATTCACAATGATTTTTTTAGGCTTAACTGTGGCTATTATGTTTTCATTAATGACGACCATTTTCAAAGGTATTTCAAATGGAACTGACATCATGCAGATTTTTTTGAGTAGCATCAATACTGGGATCATCGCGCTTGCAGTATTTGAGTTGGCTTTGGTGATAAATAAAGAATATTCAGGCCATGAGGAAAGTGAGAGTGATGCTGTTGCCATCTTAAGGAGAACGATCCCTAGATTTATCGGAACGGTTTGTATTGCGCTATCGCTTGAGGGATTAATTATGGTGATTAAGTATAGTCAACTCGATCTCGCCGGTAATTTATATTATCCAGTCGCCATTATTTGCAGTACTGCATTACTTTTGATTGCCTTAGCTATTTTTCTGCACTTTACAAAAAACACCCAAACATCGGCTGATTAACCCAAAGTCGTAATATTGTTTTTATAGACTGTTTATCCATTATTCAGTGAGAGTAAAGTCTTCAGCAATATCAACAGCGCTCAGTTTTATTGTCATCTTGAATAATGTTAGCTTAATTGACTGAGCAACTCGCGTTATCAGGCATTTTTTCTATGTCTTTTTGGCTGCTGCGAATATTGCTATCTTCGGGTTGTAGTCTACGCGCTTGTTCGATCATTGCCATCGCACGCGGTTTGCAACCAGACAAAGACAAACTATAGGCGAAGTTATTTAAATAGGCGGCCTGTTGCTCAGCCTGTTGATCAATATAAGTCAATCCCTGTTGATACCAAAAAGCGGCCTGGGCGTTATCAATGGCTAAATAATAATTGCCGAGTAAAAAGTAACTTAGCCAGTAGTCAGGCCACTGTCTGGTGGCATTTTCAAGGGCACTGATCCCTTGAGTACTTTTACCACTACTGAGCAGATCCTGAGCGGCGCTGGCATAAATGAAAGGATCAAAATGTAAACTGGTTTTATCCGCTGGCACGGCAGCCAACAACCAATACTGACCACGCAGCCAGGTTCGTTCAAATACTTTTAGTTCGGCGATACGGTTTTTATCGGTGCCTGAATGAAGCACTACCTGCTGATTATCAATATCGTAGCCTGTCACCACAGCGTAATGCCACATTGGATACCATGAGGTCGATACATTTTGTAAAATAATGACCGGAATATTTTCACTCACCAAAGACAGTAGCTGGGTCAGATTGCCAGATTCTGCATAGGCCAGCAGCCCCTGTTGACGTGCAGCTGCAACCATTTCAATTTGTAAACTGCCTTGCAACTCTGGAATAAACAGTGCCGGCGCTATTTGTTGCGGCGTTTTGATTACCCCATAAAAATTGAATACTTCCGCGAGCGTGGTGGGGCCACAGAAATAATCCTCTTGAGGGTAAAAAGGCACCCCAGTAATTTGATGTTTAGGCGCAATAGCGGGCGGGTTGGCTAGCAATATGGCGGTCTGGGGTGGTATCGACAGACAGCCGCTGAGAAATAAACAAAAGCCAGTAATACACATGGCTTTTGTGAACATGCTGTTGGCATTCATGCTTGAAAATACGATTTAATTTATCGGCCGAATAAAGGAAAATACATCGGTAACACCCACCAAATCGAGCACCACCAACACAACTAATACTGTGACGACAACCCCTACTACGCCAGCAGCTGCAGGCATATCATTCATCTGGGTATTTAATTGATTTATTTCCTGATCGGTCATACTGGCAATGCGCATCTCTGCATCCTCGAGACTGACCCCAAGTGCCACCAGTTTGTCTTGAACCTCAGCGCTGTTAAACATTTCGAGAACTTGCTGTTTATTATAAATACTTTGCTGCTGGACTATAACCTGCTCCGAGGAAACTACGCCAGCGTAGGCGGTCGAAATACAAGTCAAATAAGTTAACATTACTGCGGCGACTGCGAGAACTGTTTTCATTGGATTTCCTTTGGTTTAGCGAATGTAAATTCCTCATAGAGAATAGAGCGAATATTAAGCAATAACAAGCTGTATCGGGATGATACCCACTAGACAGGAAAGATAAATGACTGTTGCTGATTTGGGGACTGATTTGAGAATTGTTTTGGGAGCTGCGGCGACTCACATTACCAGTCCTAGATGCTAGGACGCTGCGCGGCGAGATCCTATAACATCTTAGCAGCGAAGCACTAGTAGGACGCCGCCCGTTCTAGCAGCGAGGCAACACTAGAACCTAGCAGACCAAAGGTCGCTCCAGCAGCCGTAGGCGTCCTATTCCTTGAACCTTGAACCTTGAACCTTGAACGCTGTCACTTCTTGACATGATCAATAGTCCATTCCGAGGTTATTTGGGTATATTAAGCCACAATATTGCGCTTAAAAATCTAACATGTTTGCCCGTATTTTGCTTATTAATTGTAGTGCCGCAGTTAATGTTAATGGCGCACTATGCCATATTTGCGCATTCGGGCACGCAGGGTGCTGGGGTTGAGTCCGAGGATAACTGCCGCACCTTGCTGGCCTTCAATGCGCCAATTGGTCTGCTGCAACACGTTAAGAATATGCTCATGCTCCAACTCAACCAGCGTTTGAACCGAAGGTTCCTCCCTAGGTACTCGTCTGTTAACGCCATCGAAGCGATCGTTGCTAGACACTCGTTTGTCAAAGCTATCAAAGCGATCTAAGATCTGCAGTGATGTTCCTGCGCTGAGGATCACAGCTCGTTCAATGGCACTTTCCAGCTCTCGTACATTGCCGGGCCAGTGATGCTGCTGCAGGGTGTTCTGCGCCGCGTTGCTGACGATATCAATCTGCTTGCCGATTTTCTTATTAAATTTAGCCACAAAATGGTTGACCAGCAACGGAATATCTTCCTTACGTTGCCTTAGGGGCGGCAAGGTAATCGGGAATACGTTCAGCCGATAATAGAGATCTTCACGGAACTTACCATTACGCACTTCATCAATCAGATTGCGATTGGTGGCGGCGATAATGCGCACGTCGACCTTAATTGTGTGAGGACTCCCTAGGCGTTCAAATTCGCCATCCTGAATCACTCGGAGCAGTTTGGCCTGCATCTCGAGTGGCATTTCGCCAATCTCATCAAGAAACAGAGTACCGCCATCGGCCAGCTCAAAACGACCTATCTGTTTACTATCGGAACCGGTGAAAGCGCCCCGCTCCCGGCCAAACAGCTCGCTCTCGATCAGCGTTGCTGGCAGGGTAGTACAGTCTACCGTGATCAACGGCCTTTTTTTGCGTGCGCTGCGACTGTGGATAGCGCGGGCGACTAAGCCTTTACCTGTGCCAGTCTCGCCAAGCAGCAGTACGGTCGCATTCATCGGCGCGACTTGCTCAACTTGATGAAACACCTGCGAGAGCAGTTGGCTGTTACCGATAATTTCGTCGAAATTAAACTGCCGCGCCACTTCTTGTTGCAGATAAACGTTCTCTGCTTGCAGTTTGTCCTTCAACTGTTTAATTTCTGTATACGTTCCTTGCAGTGACGCTTCGGCCTTTTTACGTTCCTCTATTTCCTCGGTGCATTGCAGATTAATGCGGATAAGATCTGCCGTACGTTTTTGCACCGTTTCTTCCAGTGTGTCGTTACTGCTCTCCAGTTGCTTATAAAGCAAGCGCACTTCCAGCATGTTATGGATGCGCGTTTTGACTTCGACCAGATCAAAAGGTTTACTGATAAAATCCTTGGCACCAGATTGTAGTGCCTGCAGTTTATGGCCTGGTTGGGCGGTGAGAACAAGCACAGGTAAATAGTCGGCCGGATCGTCAGCCTTAAGCGCTGCCATCACCTCAAATCCATCCATCTTCGGCATCTGCAGATCAAGCAGAACAAGATCATAATAGTTTTCAGCATTTAGGCCACAAACAGCCTGAGGATCCATGGTTGTCGTCACCCTTGTATAGCCACTTTCAAGCAGTAATTGCTCGAGCAGAGTCACATTAGGCTCTTGATCATCGACAATCAGAATCTTGGCATTGAGAATGTCCGTTGCTGTGATCGTCATCAGGTCACCTCATTATTGGGGATTTCTGCTGACTGATTAGTATATTCAAGCGCGATGTCTAATGTCTTCAAAAATTCATTAATCCGCAGCGGTTTAGTCAAATAACGAAAGAAGCCGGCGTCCAGACCTTTCTCAATATCGCGAGGAATAGCATTCGCACTCAGTGCCACCACCGGGATAGCGGCTGTGGTCGGATCTTCCCTGAGAATATGCAATGCGGTCAAGCCGCTGATCCCCGGCAGGTTGATGTCCATCAAGATCACATCCGGCTGATAGGTATGCGCCATCTCGATACCGCTGGCGGCGTCCGTAGCACTGAGAAAACGCAGATTGGGCCGACGGGCAATGATATCCTCAACGAGCATCAAATTGGCAGGATTATCCTCGACATAGAGCAAGCTTTTCAACCGCTCAGGGTCCTCACATTGAAGTGGTAGCAGGGGCATTGATGTGGCAGCATCAAGGTTAGATAAGGAGTCGACGGTACGCTTCAGCTCAAACCAGAACACGCTGCCAACGCCGACATGGCTTTGTACACCGATAATGCCGTCCATCGATTCGACCAAACGTTTACTGACTACCAGCCCGATCCCAGTTCCTTCTTGATTATTGGCTTCTTGCCCCAGACGGTTAAACGGTTGGAAAAGTTGCCCAAGTTGCTCCTCAGACAATCCTTCACCTGTATCGCGGACACTGATCCGGATCATATCTTCCGTGCTTTGGCTGCTTTCTAATATCACGCTGCCCCCATCACGATTGTATTTAATCGCATTGGAAAGCAGATTAAGAATCACCTGCTTTAGCCTGGTCCGATCGACGTTGACAAAGTTCATCGAGTCCGAACGGTTAAAGATCATCTTGATACCATAGGTTTTCGCTTGCGGCTCGCTCATCAAGATGCATTCCTGCATCACTTCGTCCAGCGAAATCGTTTCGATTGACATGGGCAGCTTGCCAGATTCGATCAACGCCAGATCGAGGACTTCATTGATTAACTCCAACAAATACCACCCCGCCTTGAGGATCTGAGCAATGCTTTTTTGCTGCGTATGCTGCGGGGGTGGCGTGCTCGATTCTAGTAGTTGAGCAAAACCGAGGATCGCGCCAAGTGGCGTACGCAGTTCATGGCTCATACTAGACAAAAAATCGGATTTGGCGAGGTTGGCTTTCTCTGCTGCCATAGTGGCACTTTCCAACTCAACATTTTTGTCTTGTAATTTTTGATCCAAACGATTGCGCTCGGTCACATCGCGGGCACCGTAAAACACTCCCTGCAGATTGTTGTCCCGGTCATAAAAAGTGGTCGCGTTAATGGAGACTACCGTCTCCAGGCCGTTTTGGGCGCGCGCGGTGAGCTCAAGGTCGGTGACCTTCTTTTCACATAGCACCTTTGTTATTCCAGCCACGGCAAGCTCCGGATTGGTGAAGTAGTCTTTAAATGGCGTACCGAGCATTTCATCACGGCTGCAGTCCGTGAGCAGCTCCATCTCCTTGTTAACATCGGTAATAATACCGGACGGATCGGTAGTCGTCAGTGCATCGATGTTGGATTCAATCAGGTTACGGGTATAAAAATGTTGGTCTTGCAGACGCTGACTGAGGTCTTTTTGCTCTTGCTCGATGCGTTTACGCGCGGTGTTGTCGGTGCCGATCAGTAGATAACCTATGATAGCGTCTTGCTCATCTCGGAGCGCGGTTACCGACACGACCGCCGGAAAGCGGCTACCATCCTTGCGGATGTAGGTAAGCTCGTAGATATCCTCAATGCCGCGCCGGGCTTTGAACACCAAAGCATCGAACCCGGGCGTGATCGCAGTGTCAAGTTCAAGACTGAGTACTTTGGCGCGTTCGATAACTTCTTGTGGATCGGAAATGTCGGCGGGGGTGATCTTGTTCATCACCTCATCTGCTGTGTAGCCCAGCATACGCTCGGCGCCCACATTGAAAATCTGGATCACGCCGAGTGCATCGGTGGCAATACTGGAAAAGTTGGCACTATTGAAAATGGCATTCTGCAATGCACCCGCTTTGATAATTTCCTCTTCCGCTGCCTTGCCGACACTGTTATCGGTGCCGATCAACAGATAACCTATGATGCTCTCCTCGTCGTCGCGTAGTGCTGTGACCGACACTACCGCCGGAAAGCGGCTACCATCCTTACGGATGTAGGTTAATTCATAGATATCTTCAATCCCGCGTGTCGCCTTAAATACTAGCGCATCGAAGCCGGGGGTGATCGGGGTGTCAAGTTCAAGACTGAGTACTTTAGCGCGCTCAATAACCTCCAGGGGATCGGAAATGTCGGCTGGGGTGATCTTGTTCATCACCTCTTCCGCTGTGTAACCCAGCATACGCTCGGCGCCCACGTTAAATATCTGGATAACGCCTTCCGCATCCGTGGCAATACTGGAAAAGTTGGCACTGTTGAAAATGGCACTCTGCAGTTCGCCCGCTTTGAGCAGCGCTTCTTCTGCCTGTTTGCCAACACTATTATCGGTGCCGATCAACAGATAACCGATGATCGCCTCCTGCTCGTCGCGCAGTGCCGTGACCGATACCACGGCAGGAAGGCGGTTGCCATCCTTACGGATGTAAGTCAATTCATAGATATCTTCAATCCCGCGTGTCGCCTTGAATACCAGCGCGTCGAAGCCAGGCTCTATCAGGGTGCCAAGTTCAGCTGAGAGCGCCTCGGCACGCGCAATCACTTCCTGGGGATCGGAAATATCGGCAGGCGTGATCTTGTCCACCACGTCATCGGCCAAGTAACCCAGCATCCGTTCGGCGCCTACGTTGAAAATCTGGATGACGCCTTTAGCATCGGTAGCAATACAGGAGAAATTAGCGCTATTGAAAATAGCCCGCTGCAGCGCCCCGGCATTGAGCAGTGCTTCTTCAGCCTGCCTGCGCTCGGTGATCTCTTCAATTGCCGCGTTAAACCGCTCGGCATCAGACTTGGCTAAGCTTGACGGAATTATTTTATTGTTACTTTTCATGACGAATCTCTATCACTATCCGTTGATCCTGGCCGAAACGACCTATCTGGCTTCACACAGGCAAAACAGATATGCGGGAGGAAACAAAGGAAGCAATTTCAATGCGGCCTTTGAGGCCTTTTAGGTATTTTTTCAGTGGCGTAAATATAACATTTTATGACTTAAAACGCCTAAATTTATTCTCCTGGAAAACCGTACTATTTACTGTTTTTACAACACAAACCCCTCCATATATTACGGTTCTGTCATATGTTGAGGCCTAAAATATTCCTGCCTCGTCGATGTAATTAATGAATGGATAGTAATAAACCATTGTTAATAAACAATTACTTAATTATATTTGACAGCTTTTAACTTATTGGCATGACTATTGCTTTAACTATATTAACGTTACCACTATCTCACCCGGAAAATAGGTCTAGTTTTTTCAGTAAACAGATAAGATCACACAACAGAGAATCGAACTTGATTATCAGTCATTGTCGCCATCAACAATAAGCAGGAAGAAGACGGAAAAGTAAAGGGAATGTAAACGTAATTTCACAGAATTTCTAAGGAATAATGGTATGAATATATTTAAGAAAAAGGCATCGCTTCTATTTACGATGCTGCTGGGAGTTTTCCTCTTAGCGGGTTGTAATAACGACGATAATAACGACACTAATAACGATAATGGGGCCGTACTATCATCCATAGCAATTACCCCTGCCAATTCAAGCTTGCCCGCAGGCTTGAAGCAACAGTTTACTGCTATAGGCACCTATTCGGACGGCACCTCGTCTGATATCTCCAGCTCGGCAACCTGGTCATCTGATGACTCGGCTATTGCCACAATCAATGGCAGCGGTCTTGCCATAGGGGTTATCCCAGGTTCAGCTGCGATTACAGCATCTATAAGCTCATCAGATGTGCAATCGGCAACAACCACGCTAACCGTCACCGATGCGACGCTCAATTCTCTGGCCATCACACCAGCTAATCCGAGCATTGCCAATGGCTTGACCAAACAGTTTATCGCCACAGGCACATATTCGGACGGCACGTCGCCAGATGTCACCGCATCAGTCACTTGGTCCTCTGCCAATACCCAAGTTGCCACAGTGAATGAGAGTGGCCTTGCCAGCGGCGTAGCCATAGGCTCTGCGCTTATTACCGCTTCTTTAGGCTCTGAGGAAACAACGACTGAACTCACCATCACAGATGCTATTTTAAGTTCAATAGCGTTAACGCCCGTTGACCCAAGCATTGCCAACGGCTTGACCCAGCAGTTGACCGCGACCGCGACTTATTCAGACGGTATCTCGGTTGACATTACGGCGTCAGCCACTTGGTTATCTGCAGATACCGACGTTGCGACAGTAAATGATAGTGGTCTGGCGAGTGCCCTTGCCACGGGTACCTCAGTTGTTACCGCAACTTTTGATGCTAAATCAGCTACTTCAACGTTAACTGTTACGGATGCGATGTTGAGTTCAATTGCGCTAACACCTGTTGACTCCAGCATTGCCAATGGCTTGACCGAGCAGTTTACTGCTACCGGTACGTATTCTGATGGTACATCTGTTGATATCACCGCCTCAGTGACTTGGTCATCGGCTGATACCAGTGTTGCGACAGTGGTCTCTAGTGGTATTGCAAGAGGTATTGCCACTGGGTCGTCGGTTATTACCGCAACCTCAGGCGCGATATCAGCCACTTCAGTGTTAACGGTTACGGATGCGACATTATCTTCAATTACGGTAACGCCAGCCAATCCAAGTATTCCCAAAGACCAAACGCAACAATTAAAAGCTACAGGGGTTTTCTCAGACGGAACATCGACTGACATCACGGCCTCAGCTGAGTGGTCTTCTGCAAATACCAGTGTTGCTACAGTAAACACTAATGGTCTTGCAAGTGGCGTGGCCTCTGGTACGTCAGATATTAGCGCAACATCAGGTGCAACATCAGGTAGTACGACATTAACTGTCACTAATGCCACATTGAGTTCATTAGTTGTTTCGCCAGCTACTCCAAGTGTTATCAAGGGTATGAGCAAGCAGTTTGCTGCCACCGGCACTTATTCAGACGACTCTGTACATGATGTATCGACAGAGGTAACCTGGTCATCAACAGATCTCTTAGTAGCAACGATAGATACTAACGGTCTTGCCACTGGTATTGATGCAGGTACGTCGCTTATTACGGCAACCTTAGACACGATAACCGATGATAGCAACTTGACTGTCATAAATGCGACGCTGGATTCAATTACAGTAACGCCGAGTGATCCGACAATTTCTAACGGTAATACGAAACAGTTCACTGCTACAGGGACTTATTCTGACACTAGCGAAATTAATATCACCTCATCAGTTACTTGGTCATCTGCCGATACACTGGTAGCCACTATGAATGCCAACGGTAAGTCAAACAGCGGTCTCGCTAGCGGCGTTGATGTCGGTACATCCGTCATTAGTGCAACACTAGACGGCAATTCAGCGGAAACGACCCTGACGGTCAAAGCAGCGTTACTCGACAACCCGCTGGCACCTGAATTGGGTGAAGTGGCGCGTTTTGCCATCCTTGCCTCACAGGCCATTACGACCACGAGTGGTTCTGCCATTGTCGATGGTGACTTGGCGATTCTTGACCAAGCACGCTCTTATTATGCAGGCTTTACCCCTGTCACCCCTGTCGAGGAGCATGCTGGCGAATTTGCCGAACTGACCAATGGCTTATCTTATGCGGGCGACGACAGCACACCCCCTTATGTTGTTCCGGTGCCTTATGCCTCAATGGTTGCATTTATCAATCAGTCGAGAACTGATTTAGGTATTGCCTATAGCTTTCTCGCGAAAGATCCTAATCCAAATGCTGCTACTCAGGTGCTTCCAATTGAATTGGGTAATCTGACCATGACTCGTGGTGTCTATAAAACGGCATCTAACGTCACTATTCAGACCGGTACTCTTACGCTTGATGCTCAAGGAGAGCCAGATTCTGTGTTCATCTTTACCATAGGCGGAGACCTAACGACTGGTGCTCCAGGTGGCGACATTGTCCTTAGCAATGGCGCACAGGCAAAGAACGTCTATTGGAGAACCGCTGGAAAGACCGTTATCGGCACTGGCACCAGCTTCGCTGGCAATGTCTTCGCTTGGTCAAAAGTGAATGTGCTTACCAATGCTATAGTCACAGGTCGACTAATGGCGGTTACAGAAGAGGTTACTTTGGATTCCAATGATATAACCAAAAAACCTTAGTTTGACGGTCGACTGACACGAGTCGACTTAACAAAAGACCGAGGAGACAGATAGCTTGTCTCCTCAAGGATCCCTAAGCGGTGCTGATATAAGCGCAAAACATTGCGATTTTTAAGCACCGTTACCGGTAAACCATTTACCTATCAATGAATGCCTTTTGGCATAACCGACCATTCACAGCAGCAAAGAGAATCTATTTATCGGCTCCATTCCCGATGAAGGACGTAAGCATTTTTGGTGTTGCGAGGTTAAATTTTTTTAAAGGATACAAAATATGCACACAAGCAAAAAACATTTTACTCAGCCGATGTGGGCTAGCGCCGCAGTGCTGCTTACCTTAGTCGCGGGTTGTAGTGACGATAACAACGAACCAGCTATTGTGTCCGTCATTGCGCCAGAAGTTGTGCCGACTATTAATATCAGCAATCCAAGTGATCTTGCTGCTAATGTGGCGATCAACCAACAGGTCACAGTAACCTTCAATGAAGCCATGGATGGGCAAACGATTAATGATGCCAGCTTTATTGTAAAAGATGCCAGCGAAACCGTCGTGGTAGGAGCCGTCTCTTATAATGAAACGAGTCATACCGCTGTGTTTGCCCCAAACAGTGATTTTACGCATAACACTCAGTACCAGGTATCAATCACAACGGATGTAAAAAATGCTAAAGGCGTCGCGCTGACCAGTGGCTTTAGCTGGTCATTTACCACCTCTGCGTTGCATGATGTTATTGCGCCACAAATAGTATCAAACGACCCGGTTGATCTAGCCAAGAATTTTGCTTTGAATAGAAATGTGACCGCTGATTTTAGTGAAGCGCTTGATCCTAATACGGTAAACGGATCCAGCTTTACCTTAAGTGATGGTACAAATCTTGTCCCGGGTGTGATTAGTTTTCAAGGCACCAAGGCAAGCTTCAATCCAGATGATAATTTAGCGGCCAATACGCTCTATACCGCGAGCCTGACTACTGCTATCGCCGATTTGGCGATCCCAGCTAATCTATTAGCGACGAAATTCAGCTGGAGTTTTACCACTAGTGCTGCCGCGGCTCTTGGGCCAAAACCGGTTAACTTAAGCACTGCTGGGGATTTTGCCATTTTGACTAAATCTGGTATTACCAATGTTCCAGCTTCCGCTATAACAGGCGACATAGGTGCAAGCCCTATCACGTCGGCGGCGATGGACAATGTAACGTGTTCTGAAATCAACGGTACTATTTATGGCTCAGACGTCGGATACACAGGTAGTGGTGTAGTTAACTGCTTTAAAGGCGCAGCACCTGATAATACTCTGGTTGCCCAAGCCGTGCTTGATATGGGCACAGCCTATAACGATGCTGCTGGCAGAACGTTACCCGACTATACTGAACTCGGTGCCGGTAATATTAGTGGCATGACGTTAGAGCCAGGTCTATATAAGTGGAGTTCAGGTGTGTTGATCACTACCAATGTGACCCTTTCAGGCAGTGCCAATGACGTGTGGATTTTTCAGATAGCAGGTGACCTTACTCAAGAGGGTGCCAGTCGTATTACTTTAGAAGGCGGCGCTCAGGCAAAAAATATCTTCTGGCAAGTGGCCGGAAGTGCCGGTGTAGCACTTGATACAACGGTGCATTTTGAGGGTGTGGTTTTGGCTGAAAAAGGCATAAGCTTAAATACGGACGCGACGGTTAACGGCAGATTGATGACCCAAACGGCCGCCACCTTAGATCATAATATCGTGGTCGAACCCGCTGAGTAGATCTGCTACTAGCTATGACTAGCACTAATATTCTAGCAATAAAGAGTCTAGCACTAGTCTAGCACTGGCAATATGTCACCATCCTTTGACGCTTTGCGTCGGAAAATCAATATCCGCTAAACTCAGTTTAGCGGATATTTTTATGGTCTTAATCAGCGACGATAGCGACATTCATTGTGATGTATGAACCCGAATGCCCTAAAAGGCTATCACCATAGGTGAAGCTGTTATGAACACCCCACCGACGTCGCTTAGTGTCGGTCAATGGGTTTTCGGCGATGGTGATAAAACCGACACTGAATGCATAAGGCACTGAATGCGTAAAACATTGGTCCATGAAGCACTGGAGCCGTGGATATCTTCGACAAGCCGACTTGCGGATCGGTTTGTGCCATTGATGGTATAAATTCAGACCCACAGCAGAGTCACAAGACCCATGGCTAAATCAATTCGCCATGCTTACGGACAAGTTGTCATGTCAACATTGAGCATCTGACATCGGCAAAAACGGCGCTAAATGCGCCGTTTTTTTATATTAAACAACAAGGCAATCACTCATTAGCTGTTAATATTTGCAGCATTTTTGCAAATTTTTCAATGCCAATTTGCGCTGGTTTAGGTAAGTTCTCTAATTCAATAGACAGCAACATATTTTTGACTTCTAACCCTAATTCAGTATCCCCTTCAATGCGTAATTTACGCTGGAAAAAGAGTGTGTCTGGATCTTCTTTACCTGCCGCAACCAAAACTAACTCAGGCACATTGGCACTGAATGTCACATCGGGCTGAGTAAAAGATCGCACCTGTAATTGTGTGTCCACACTCACCTCAAAACGTAAACCAATATCGTCGACACAAATACCGACCCACTTTTGCTGTAGAAAATGGAGTTCATCTGACATCAATTGTTCAGCTAACACTAAATTCAGTAGTTTATTGATGACGATTATTTTTAACTTTTCCGGCATCACGTTCAATGAACGACGGCTAACTTGAGGCGCAAAATGTAACAACTGTTGCGATAAGTGTTGCGATAATTGTTGTGTAAACGCTTGAGCCATCGAGAGTACCTACTTGGAAATAGAACGAGTAATAGAGTCAGTTTACTGGTAATTGATCTAACGAAACCTGTTTTAAATCAAATCATGTTAACTCAATCACATTTACACTCCTCTTCTTAAAAAAAAATGAGCACACCAAAATGGAACTCTTATGCCCCGCAGGTAATTTAGCGTCACTGAAAGCCGCGTTCAATGCCGGCGCTGATGCGGTTTACCTCGGACTTAAAGATGACACCAATGCGCGTTCGTTTGCAGGCTTAAACTTTTCGGCCTCACAGCTAACGCAAGCCACCCAATTGGCCCATCGCCAAGGCCGAAAAGTCTTTTTAACTCTAAACACCTTTCCTAAACCCGGTGAAGAACATCGTTGGTATCAAGCCGTCGATTTAGCGGCACAGTTAAACATGGATGCACTCATAGTAGCGGATCTATCATTGCTCGATTATGCCCACCAGCACTACCCACACCTTCCCTTGCATTTATCAGTACAGGCCAGTGCCACAAACCTAGGTGCATTGTCATTCTATCAACAGGCTTTTAATATTGAGCGAGCAGTGTTGCCACGAGTACTGTCAATGAAACAAGTTCGAGATTTAGCCAAAGTGAGCCCGGTTGAACTTGAAGTCTTTGCTTTTGGGAGTTTATGCATCATGGCTGAAGGACGCTGTCATTTATCATCTTATGTCACAGGCCAATCACCTAATACAGGCGGCTCATGTTCCCCTGCTAACCATGTGCGCTGGCAAGATGCTGGCAGCGACAAGCTGACTCGGCTCAATGATGTGTTAATCGATAAAGCCGATGCGAGCCAACAACTAGGTTATCCCGTGGTCTGTAAAGGCCGTTATGTTGCCGAATACGATCATGACGCAAAATATTTACTGGAATCACCTACCAGTTTAAACACCTTAAGCTTATTACCTGAACTTGCCCGAGCGGGGATCAAATCACTCAAAATTGAAGGCCGTCAGCGCAGCCCTGCTTATGTTAGCCAAGTCACTCACGTTTGGCGCAGTGCTATCGACGCTTATTTGGCCAGTCCCGAGTCTTTTCAAGAACAACCGCAATGGTCACAAGCGTTAGCAAAAGTATCTGAAGGTCAAATTACTACATTGGGCGCTTATGAGCGTCAATGGCAATAAGGTTGCACAATGAAAATATCACTTGCTCCAATTAGTTACTGCTGGTCAAAAACTGACGTTGAACATTTCTATGATCAAGTCGCGTTAAGTAATATCGATACCGTTTATTTGGGTGAAACAGTGTGCAGTCGCCGTCGTGAACTGAAGTTTAACGACTATCTTAACCTTGCCAATATGCTTAAATCTCACGGTAAGCATGTGGTGCTATCGACCATGGCACTAATAGAAGCACAATCTGAACTCAATGAGCTAAAACGGGCGATTGAGAATGGTGATTTCAGTATTGAAGCCAATGATATGGCTGCGGTGCATTATGCGCACCAAGCCAAAGTTCCCTTTGTGTGCGGACCAACAATTAATAATTACAATCGAACCAGTCTTGATTTATTGCATCAAAAAGGGATGTTCCGTTTTGTGATGCCTTGCGAACTATCACAACAATGGTTAAGTTCAGTTATTAATCAGGGTAATAAACCTAAGTTTGAAATTGAAGTGCTCGGCCACGGATATTTACCATTAGCTCATTCTGCGCGTTGCTTTACCGCCAAACATTACCAACTTCCTAAAGACAAATGCCAAACAATTTGCCAACGACACAGCAAAGGTTTACTGGCTCAAACCCAGGAGTCGCAACCTTTATTACGCTTGAACGGTATTCAAACGCAGTCAGCGGCACAGGTGAATCTGATTAAGCAAATCCCACAGATGGTGGATATGGGCATTGATTATTGGCGGATATCGCCCAATAAATTAACCGATATTGCCATGGGTTCAGATCTTGCCCATGCATTAGAGCATGCAAAAAACAACTCACTGAATATTGAAACCCTGATCAAAAAACAGTTAAATGATCAAAACCATGCATCGATTATCAATCATCATTGTAATGGTTATTGGTTAGGATTACCCGGCATGGACTGTGCCTAAAATCCCAAAAACCTTCCGAATGGGTCCTGAATATACCCAAGTCACTTCAACATGCTCGTTTCAAAGAGCCCTTAGGATAACTGAAAAAGGCAGTGATTGAAGAGAAAGGTAACTCCCTTTTTAATATCACGATTCCTAAGTCCCTAAGTCCTAGTATCTAGTATCTAGTATCTAGCAGACTGAAGGTCGCCCTAGCAGCCGTAGGTGCCCTATTCCGAGAACCTTGAACTCTAATCCTGTATTTCGAGGTTGTGGGTATAAACGCACTAGCGCCATTAATGAAAGTGAGCATCACGAGAAGGATATCCGTGCTCATTAATGGCGCTAAAACAATGCATATCAACATAAAGCCAAAGATAAAACACCTTAGCAACAAATATCCAATCTAATGCTTATATTAGGGTTTTATTATATACCCTGACCTTTACCCTAAGTAAATATCTACTCACATTTAACTAATATCTATTCGACTAAGTATTCGTTTTACATACAGCAGATAAGGGGGTAACCTTGCCTACCCAAAAAACACAACTGAATGGACATTCAATTTCTGTCCATGATAAACCGTTGGGTAGCACAGCTGGCCAACTTAAAGCACATAAGTAAGGTGTATTTAACGTGACACAAAAAACACATAGCATTAAAACAATTCTCACCTTTATTATTCCGTCACTGATTGGCTTACTACTGTTTATGACGCCTATCAATATTGAAGGTTCGATTACCATTCCAATTGCCATTATCTCAAAAGCATTGCAAAGCCAAATGGGCAGCTCGATCCAGCTTATTGTTACCTGCATCGTTGTATTAATGGCATTAGCCTCGTTGCTCACGAGGCTCATTAATCCTAAATTCGTGCGTAAAAGCACTTTTTTACGCACTTTGCTGAAAGTGAATTTATTTTGGTTAGCCATACGAATATTAGGCGCAATCTTTATCGTGATGGTTTATTTGCAAGTGGGACCAGAAGCAATTATTTCATCGGCAACCGGTGGCTTAGTACTGAATGATTTAGTGCCTGTACTGTTTTCAGTATTCATCTTTGCTGGCATGTTATTACCACTATTACTCAATTTTGGTTTATTGGAATTTTTTGGCACTTTATTGACTAAAGTGATGCGTCCCATATTCAATTTACCCGGACGCAGTGCCATTGACTGTATGGCCTCTTGGCTAGGTGACGGCAGTGTGGGTATTTTAATGACCACCAAACAATACGAAACTCGTTTTTATACCGCGCGCGAAGCTGCTGTTATTGGCACAACCTTCTCTGCGGTGTCGATAACCTTTAGCCTAGTGGTCATATCACAAGTCAAACTTGAACACCTTTTTGTCCCGTTTTATCTCACTGTGTGTTTAGCCGGTTTTGTTGCAGCAATCATAGTACCTAAATTACCTCCGCTGTCATGGAAAAAAGATAATTACATCGATGATACCCCTCGCCATGAAGATGACGAAACCATCCCAGCCAGTCATGGGGTATTTTCGTGGGGATTTGAACAAGCAATGCAACGCGCCTCTAAGGCCGGTGGGATAAAGCATGTGCTAACTGAAGGGGTTAAAAACGTTGTTGATATGATATTTGGGGTGATCCCTGTTGTTATGGGTATTGGTACCGTCGCATTGGTGTTAGCTGAACATACCCCTCTTTTTAACTACTTAGGGATGCCATTTATTCCACTATTAGAGCTGCTGCAAATCCCTGAAGCCACCGCAGCGTCGAAAACGATTGTGGTGGGATTTGCCGATATGTTTATTCCCTCCATTTTAGCCAGCTCTATTGAGTCAGACTTAACCCGTTTTGTTATTGCCGCATTATCGGTCACTCAGCTTATTTATATGAGCGAGGTAGGTGCTCTTTTGATTGGTAGTAAAATCCCAGTTAACTTTTTTGAGCTATTCGTTATCTTTATTTTAAGAACCTTAGTGACGCTTCCTATTATTGCATTAATGGGCCATTTACTGGTGTAGTTGAAGCAAGAGAACTTAATAACTCAATATAAAAAAGGAGCACAACGTGCTCCTTTTTTATGCTAAATATTCTCTGCGTAATCAACAAAAATCAAGTATGCTTGAAAGATAAACATTGACTCAGTGTAATAGCGGTACTGATAAATAAGGGTAAACCATGGACAACAGGCGTAAATTTTCTCGTATATTATTTGATGCCAGTGCTTATATCGCACAAACAGAACAAACTTGGCGAACTAAGATTTTAGATTTAAGTCTCAATGGCGCATTAGTTGAGCTACCGCTAGGATATACCGGTCAACTCAATAGCATCTTAACTCTCGAATTTATGTTACCTGATTCTGATATCGAACTAAAAATGCAAGCCGCCATTGTGCATAAAACACCTGAGCACCTTGGCTTAAAATGTACTCATATCGATGTTGAAAGTATTACTCACCTTCGCCGAATTATTGAACTGAATATGGGTGATGCAGAATTATTAAATCGTGAAATTACGTCTTTAATCACTCCTGTACCTTAAAAATTGACCGATAATCATTGTCAGTTAACATGCCAAAAGGGTAAGTCAATGACCTACCCTGTTAATCGCAAGTTCCAGCGCTATCAATCGAGGGTTATTTAATTAGTTCAAGTAACTCATGGATAGTTTTAACGGGGATAATTTTTGCGCCAAGCCCTTCCATGGTTTTATGATAATTACGAAATGGAATAAAAATTTCCGTAAACCCATGCTGCGCAGCTTCCTTTACCCTCGGCACACCACTATCAATTGGGCGCACATCGCCGTTTAAGCTCAACTCCCCCATGATGCAAGTCGTTCTAGGCACGACAAAGTCATTTAAACTGCTCAATAATGCGGTTACAAGCGCTAAGTCGATACAGGTTTCTGACTCATCAATTTTCAAACCGCCCACTATATTAAAAAACGTATCATGGAATATCTTAGTTTTAGTATGTTTACGTAAAATACCAGTTAACATCTTAATTCGATTCATGTTTAATCCAACACACACGCGTTGTGGGAACTCTGATTCAGTTTCCGTGGTTAAACATTGTATTTCTAACAGTAAGTTACGGTTACCTTTACGTATACAAGTAATAGTCGAACCCGGTGAGTCAGTGGTCGAGCCTGATAGGAATATTTCGCTTGGGTTATCAACGCTGAGCATGCCGCGCTCACTCATGCGGAATATACCCACGGTATCAACATCGCCAAAACGGTTTTTATTGGCGCGCAAAGTCCGAATTTGACCGTCATTGGTATCAATATGTAACAATGCATCGACGATATGCACTAAGGTTTGCGGGCCGGCAATTTCGTTATTTTTATTCACATGAGCAATAATAAACATAGTGACATTATTTTTTTTACAATATTGGGTAAAGGCCTGTGCCGCTGTTTTAACTTGTGAGGGTGACCCTGGGCTACCATTTGCCGCATCAGTAACCACAGCTTGAATAGAATCAATCACGGCAAACTTAATTTGCTTAGCGTCTAGCTCCTCAATAATGGCTTCTACGCTGGTTTCAGACAGCAGAT
Organism: Shewanella sp. Actino-trap-3; assembly: GCF_002836275.1. Lineage (NCBI taxonomy): Bacteria > Pseudomonadati > Pseudomonadota > Gammaproteobacteria > Alteromonadales > Shewanellaceae > Shewanella > Shewanella sp. Actino-trap-3. The sequence goes on from NZ_PJCE01000001.1 coordinate 2,040,965, forward strand.
ACAAGTTATCTTCGTTGTAATTAAGCTTTAAACGATTAACCCGGTTTTTAAACTGAGATAATGACTCTTCAGCCGTACAGTACAATGAAGCCATTGATTGCGACATTCGCGCGACCAAATCAGATAACAGGGTTGTTTTACCCGCACCAGGATCACCTGAAATAATATTCACCGACCCTGTTGTTAAGCCACCGCTTAATACTCGGTCCAACTCCCCTATCTGAGTCAGTCTTTTTTCGGCGTCCTCTGACTCAACTTCACTGAGTTTTTTCGAGCCGCCGCCGACTCCACCCGCATACCCGAGTACCGATGAGCGTGACGTTGAACTCTTTGATGCTGATAATTTCATTTCGACCAAAGAATTCCACGCACCACAACGACACTGCCCCTGCCAACGCGGATAATCTTGGCCACAATCGTCACAAACAAATGTCATTTTTGGAGCTTTAGCCATGTTAATTCCCATGTTGTAAATCAATTAAATACATTACGATTCAACTTATTCAGTCCCAGCCCTAATAAATAATCGCTATTAAGACACTATTTTTACTACTTATACTTATCATCAACAACAAGGAAAAATGGCTGCTTAAACAACTCAAACCTATAACAACAATAACAAGGATATTTAGCCAGAGCGTTGCCAACGGTTACAATCTTGTCCACACACGATATAAATAAGCGATAAGTGAGTAGCAAGTTGCACTTGTTATTAGTTACTTGTTACTTGTTACTTGTTACTTGAACCCAGCGTGACTAAGCGTTAGATCAATGCCACGTTATCATTAATACACTAGGTTAATATTAATGGCGGATCAATTACCCACAATATCATTTCAGCATACTTCTCGAACATCACTGAAATATATATTACTATAAAGATCAGCAATTTCTTGCCGATAAAGATATCAGCCAGACTCACCATAAGCATTTGAAACGACATAATAATGAGTTTAGACAATCACAGTGCATTAATTGAACAACTCAAACCACTGTTCATGGAACCTGATTTTCAGGACGTGTTCGAACAGTTAACTTTTGACGAATCTAATTCAACCCGTTTTCTTTTGAAAATGGAGTTAAACCGTATCTCATCTTTATGCACCCGAATTATTGATTTGCGTCATAAAACGGAACTGCCCTGTGAAGAAGTCATCGTCGCCAATCAAAAGCACTTTCTAGACGCACCCGCTAAAGAAGCCTTGTTACAAGCACTGCCGTTATACCGTAACAAATATACCCTAGGGGTATATGAGCACGTTATACAAACCCATAAATCACGGCGCATTAAGCTAAGAGAAAATGGCCCAGTCGAGATTGTTAACCAAGAAAATCCATTTCTTGTACCTGGAGTCGTACTCGGCAGCTACTTTAATCGCTGCGAAGAACGCATGAATTATAGCATTCGGATTATGGTTTCTCAGCAAGGAATAACTGAAGTTAATGGCGTTACCCTTGATTTATCCGTCGGCGGTGCCCGCATTAAGTTGCCATTAAAACATCACTTAGACCAAGACAAGCCATTACGGGTAAAGCTACTAGAACTCGGTGATGAATTTTACCTAGAAGATTTACAGCAAGGCGTTGATTATCAAATAGTCGATATTCAAAATAAAGATGATAGTGCTATCTTTAGACTGAAAAGACTTGGCGGCGCAGAGGCATTAGATAACGTGCTATCCAAGCTTATCCGCAGCTATAAATTTCGTTATAAAGTGGATGTCAACGACGTCATTGTAACGGCGACAGGATTGGGTTATGAACGTCACTACTTGCCGCTATTAACGCATTTACCGCTGTTTGCTTCTATTATTGACGGCAAGCCAGAGATAACCCACCAATTGCTGGGTAGAGGTAACCAACCGATCCAACATTATTTTCAAGATGAAAATAAAATCAGTCAGTTGCCTAGTTTAATTAATAGCAAGCGCTTAAGCCAACTTATCAAATACCCAAGCAATAGCGATTATTGCTACCTCTTCAGTTTTACCCATAAGACTAACGGTAAATTATATTTTTATTCTGCTAACTTAGCAGAGCTTAAAGCGACCAAAAATATCCATTTATTTCTAGGCTTTGCCTCAGCAAAAGCCAGTTGGCGAGTGTTTAAAATTATCACCCAGCCGATTGATCACAGTAAAAACTACAAAACATCTACCTTACCGGGTGATGATGCACGATATGCTGCCCTAACAGAGCAACAATTATCTCAATTTAGCCATACTTTACAATTAATTGATTTAACTAATAAAGATGCTCGTAAAGACTATCAATCTTGGTCTGTTCAATCCGATGTTAATGGCCTAAAGATTTTTGCTCAAGCTAAAGTTAACCAAAACAATATCAAAAAAGTATCCATGCCATTTAGTGAACGGCGCCATGAGGCTCGATTCGTGTTTAAAACCTTAGTGACGATCGAACAAGGTGGTAAACAGGTTACAGGCATCTCTCATGATATTTCGAGCAGAGGTTTACAGCTGACTTTAGAACAATCAACTAACTTTACTGAACCTGGTGCCGTGTCATTGTCATTTCCACGTCTTCAAGCCGCAGCTGGCAAGGCCAATTTAACCCATTTACCTTATCAATTAATTCGTAGCAGGATGAATGGATTGACCTTGCATTTAAGTGCCACCATTGGTCATTCACCGCACGAAGGCGTCGAGTTTTTAAATAAACTCATTGCCCACAATAAACAAAAACTCGAACAATTATCAGATAATGAAGGTCAACAAAAAGAATTGGCCGATGGCATGAAAAACCTTGTTATGCGTCAGTTACCTGGGGTACCTTACTTTATCGAAAAAACAGTAAAAGCCGCAAAAATGGCTTATATAGGTATCGGCACGACAACCGACGAAATCAGCCATCTATTTGCCCAAGACAGTGACAAAGTGCTGCAGTACAATTTACTGCCACTATTGGACAACAATGTATTAAAACAACAGATTATAGATCCTCTCAAATTGATGAAACCGAATCACGAAATGGGCTTTTTTGAGGTGTTTATGCAACTCACTCGCCATCCTAGAGGTGCAGTGCAGATCCAATGTAAGCTCAAATCTGAACTGGGTAACAACGCGCAACAGATTCAATTTATTACCCAGAGTAAAAAAGTCGGTCGCTTTATGGCATTAAGAGTGTATGTAGGAGCAACAGACAAGCCCGATATGAGCTATATTAGACGCGAGCTAGAATATATCCACATTCATGCTCACCACCGAGCAAAGCAGTTGGAAGAACAATTGTGGAAAGTTATCGGTTCAGGTGAATTATTGGATATTACCACTGAAGTTGAAATCCGTTTCCCGAGTGTAATGACGCTTGCTTAACCAATCTTTAACTCACTTCAACTCGGCTTAAGATCTGGGATAAATAAACCACAATAAGAGTATTTGACCTATTTAATATCGAACTTGAGATTTGTTTTGCTAACAAGGCGCATCGAGCTAGCCTATTGCAAGTTAATATAACGCAGTGAGCGGGACAAAGGATTGTTTGATAACCGTTTATTATCCCGAACTAAGGTTAACTAACCTGACAATGATAAATACCATTGTTTAATTTGTACAAAGTGATCTTGCTCGGCTTGTCGATCAGTCAACATCCCCGCATGATCATAGTCCAATAAATTGCCCTTTTCTTTGGCGAGCAAAGTGTACTTAACCTGGCTAAAACCGCATTCATCTATCATATCGCGCACATCGGATGGATTGCCTAAAACATGATCGTTTTTACCAGCGATAAACCATGCTGGCGGCCACACTGCTTTTGCTGCCGCTTGGGCATAATGAAAATTATCGTCATGATCAATCCAATCACCCCTGACCCAATCAATGGTTTGTAATAATGATGCACTGCTCTCATTATCCATGCCGACGCGAAATCGACTGGCGTCAAAATAGCCTTGCCTGGCAATGCAAAATGGCGCAAACCGATTCCAGAAAAAATCGACCATCAACCATTTTTTAAGTGATCTCACCTTGATAGTACGTTTACAACCAAAGGTGAGTAACGAGGCAACGCTTGACTGTAAATGAGTATACCGAGCCAAGCTGCTCGCCATTAATACCCCGCCCCATGAATGGGCACACCAATGCACTTTATTAACTAAAGGATGACGCTGTAAAATAAACTGTTGCACCAATGGCAATTGTTCACGGATCACCTCACCTTGACCCAAAGTAAAGTCGCGATGAATTTTAGGCTCACTTAACCCTCGCCCCGCGGTATCCATCACATAAATATCAAAGCCAGCTTTAGCTAAAAAACAGCCTAAACCACGGCCTGAGTCACTATAAAACACCCGTCCATTAGACATAGCACCATGCAGCATCAAAATAGGCACCCCAAGAGCCGTTGGCGTAGTATGACGAATGTGTCGCAGATGCAATTGGCCATTACGGTAAGGGATAAACAGTGAGTCTTGTTGGATATCTGTTGTCAAAATAGGCAGTTATGTTAGTAATAATGAATCTCAAACTAACACTACTGCCGTGAAACACAACTAGAATAGCGTCTTCATTCTAGTGGTAACCTTAATGCTTATCCTGAGCTAAGATGATGTAATACCATTTATCAGTATGTACACTGCACCAACGACCTACCCGCTACGCCTGTAATAAAAACACTAACGCGCGTAAATCAACATGGTGTCTTGTATTAGCACATCTGCAGCGGCAATTAATGTAGGCTTGCCATTCATCAGAATGTACACTGCGCCAACGACCTACCCGCTACGCCTGTAATAAAAACACTAACGCGCGTAAATCAACATGGTGTCTTGTATTAGCACATCTGCAGCGGCAATTAATGTAGGCTTGCCATTCATCAGAATGCACACTGCGCCAACTGCCTACCCGCTACGCCTGTAATAAAAACACTAACGCACGTAAATCAACAGCTTGCCTTATATTAGCACATCTGCAGCGGCAATTAATGTAGGCTTGCCATTCATCAGAATGTGCACTGCGCCAACGACCTACCCGCTACGCCTGTAATAAAAACACTAACGCGCGTAAATCAACATGGTGTATTGACACATCTGCAGCGGCAATTAATGTAGGCTTGCCATGAAATGCCACACCTAAATCGGCAGCTTGGATCATCGCAATGTCATTGGCACCATCACCAATCGCCACTCGTTGCCCTGATGCAATGGCCCATTGTTCGGCGCACTGACTAACCACTTTCGCCTTAAATTGAGCATCAACAACTTGACCAGTCACTTCGCCACTGAGCTTGCCATCCACAATAACCAGTTCGTTGGCAAACGCGGCATCCAGACCCAGTAATGTTTTTAAATAGCTCACAAAGGGTGTAAAACCACCGGATGCGACCACCAATTTCCATTGATGCGATTTTAGCTCGGCTAACATGGCTTCAAGACCGGGCATTAACGGTAACGTATCGCACAGTTCTTGAATAATGGCAGCATCGGCACCAGCAAGCTTACTGACCCGTAGCCTTAAAGACTGCTCAAAATCTAACTCACCACGCATTGCGCTTGCCGTGACTGCGGCAACGCCTTCACCAACACCGGCCATGGCAGCGAGTTCGTCAATACATTCAATGTCAATGGCTGTAGAGTCCATATCCATCACTAACAAACCCGGTTGATTTAGGCGTGCTAAAGGTTGTTGAATAAGTACAATTTCAGCGGCTATGTTCTGTGGAAATGATGCAATCCATTTATCATTTACTGTTTGAGTCGACAGTTCAAAACCTAATAAATCATTCTGCCTGACTAGCTTTGCGATATGAGCATCGGATGAAATTAACGATAACCAAGATTCAATCTCAGTTGAGCATTCAACACTAAAAATAATCCGACAACGATACGGAAAATAAGATTGTAAGCTCAGTAAATAATCAGATTCTTGATAACGATATAATACACGTCCTAGATGTTGATATTTATCACAAATATCTGAAAACAAGAAATTTAGTAAGACATTGTCACGTTGTTCCAGCATCAATATGGCCTCTTAGTATGTTACGACTATCTACTGACAAATTTTTCGATTAATATAGCTTTTTGATGATTCTGTGTAATGGGACCGGCACTTAATGGCTGCTCGACAAAAACAGCCTCAAGACAGCTTCCAATTAAATAGAAAAAACACTAAGGATTAAAGTGATTTTTGTTAAAGGTCTTAAGAAAAGACAAAAATTCAGCAGGATTGTGCAAATCATAGTGGCAATAGCGCTGATCTTCGGTCTGATGTACTTGTGGCAATCGAGTTTACGTAATGGTCAAAAATTACTAAATTCACAAACAAAAGTGATGGCAAGATTGTTAGCACAGCAAGCCGCTAATGGTGCCGCTCCGGCGATGTTTCTGCAAAATGATGAACAACTGCAATGGTTAGCATCAGCACTGGCTGCAGATCCCAAAGTGATGTCGGTCAATATCTATAATTCGCAAGGTGTCAGGTTAGCCTTTGCCCAAAGCGTATCTTATGAAAGCTTAGAAGCGGACTCAGAGGCGTTAAAAGGCTTATTAAAGCCGTATCCTCCTTTAATTGAAAACGTCATTCAAGATGATAACAATTTAGGCTATGTCGAAGTGCGTTTAAATCTGGATATCTTTTTTGACGAAATTAAAATCTTGCATGAACAGAATATGGAATTACAGCAAATGATGTTGATCGTAGCGGGCTTCATTGGCTTATTACTTTCACGGGCTTTATCATTTAAACGAGCAGATTTTGATCGCCGAAGGACTCGGGTCAAATTACATAAAAAAACCAAAAAAATATCGTTGACTCCCCAGCCGACTTCCGAAGCCGATACCGATAAAAACCAGTAATCTACAAAACAAAAATGGGCACTAATCAGTGCCCATTTTATTATGTACAGTAAAAAATGTACCGTAAAGATTAGAACGTTAACGCTGCATCTAACGTCATAATAATCATGTCGCTGAATGTTGTTTGACGCTCATCAGATGTGGTTTTCTCACCAGTACGGATATGGTCTGATACTGTCGCAACACATAAGGCTTTAGCGCCTAACTCATGTGCAACACCATATAAACCAGCGGCTTCCATTTCGACGCCTAAAATGCCCATTTTCTCCATAACATCAAACATTTGTGGATCTGGAGTGTAGAATAAATCAGCTGAAAATACATTACCAACACGGACTTTAGTGCCATGTGCTTTAGCAGAGTCAACCACTGCACTTAATAAACTGTAATCAGCAATTGCGGCAAAGTCATTATCTTTAAAGCGTAAACGGTTCACTCTAGAATCAGTACAAGCACCCATACCAATAATCACGTCGCGTACTTTTACGTCAGTGCTAATCGCACCACAAGTACCAACACGGATTAGGTTCTTAACACCGTAGTCTTTGATTAACTCGTGTGCATAGATAGAGCAAGATGGAATGCCCATACCTGACCCCATAACAGAAATACGTTTACCTTTATAAGTACCGGTAAAACCTAGCATGTTACGAACGTCAGTGACTTGTTCAACATTTTCTAAAAATGTTTCAGCTATATATTTCGCACGAAGTGGATCGCCAGGAAATAAAACTGTCTCAGCAAATGCGCCTTCTACTGCATTAATGTGTGGTGTAGCCATTTGTATAACCCCTATATTTATATATTATTTAGTATTGCTTAATTATGTTTACAGTTTAGCAAAACCATTGAACTTTAAATAGAACCGTCGTTTGCAATTATGGCTAATTAATAAAAGATTCACCATAATCCATTGGTTCTAGTTCAAAATAACTCGCAATAGACTGACCAATATCAGCAAAAGACTGACGACGCCCCAATGAACCCGCAGGTAAACCTGCACCATAGGCTAATACAGGAACACGCTCACGAGTGTGTTCAGTGCCAACCCAAGTAGGATCGCAGCCGTGATCAGCAGTGAAAACCACTAAATCGTCAGGTTGCAAAATCGCTAACAGTTCGGGTAAACGCGAATCGAAATACTCAAGTGCTTTAGCATAACCAGCGGTATCACGGCGGTGGCCATAATGAGAGTCAAAATCAACAAAATTAGTAAATACTATGGTGTTATCACCAGCACGGTTAATTTGCGTTAATGTTTGATCAAATAATTCTTCAAGCCCGGTGGCTTTAAACTGCTGAGTAATACCACTGTGAGCATATATATCAGAAATCTTACCGATACTCACCACGTCACCGCCAGCGTCTTTAAGCTTATCTAATACGGTTGGCGCAGGGGGCAATACTGCATAATCATGACGGTTACCAGTACGCACAAAATCAGCAGCGCCAGTTCCGACAAACGGACGTGCAATCACACGGCCAATGTTATAAGGCTCTAACTCTTCGCGGGCGATTTTGCACAAGTTGTATAAGTTTTCTAAACCAAAGCTTTCTTCATGACAAGCGATTTGGAAAACAGAGTCTGCAGAAGTATAGAAAATAGGCTTGCCTGTTTTCATGTGCTCTTCGCCTAACTCTTCTAGAATTTTAGTACCCGATGCATGGCTGTTGCCTAGAAAATCTTCTAAACCAGCACGCTCAAGAATTTTATCAGTTAACTCTTTTGGGAATGAGTTGGTCAAATCACTAAAATAGCCCCATTCATAGAGAACAGGAACACCGGCCATTTCCCAGTGCCCACTTGGGGTATCTTTACCTGAACTTAATTCGTCTGCATGGCCATAAGCACCAATGATCTCGACATTATCATCAAATCCTGCAGCAAACTGACCCGTGCTTTCAAAACCAGCATGGCCTAAGCCTAAGCGAGCAAGATTAGGCAACTTCAATGGCCCTTGACGGCCGATATCCGCTTTACCTTCTGCACAAGCTTGAGCGATGTGACCAAAAGTATCTGAGCCAACATCACCAAACTTATCGGCATCAGTAGCAGCTCCAACTCCAAAAGAGTCGAGCATTAAGATAAAAGTACGTTTCATTATGTCTTTCCTTTATAAATCTGAAGCGCGAATATAACGATAAATTTCAGGCGTCTTCTCAGGCGCGCTATCGCCAATAATAACCGCTTGCTGAATAGCCGCGGCAGCTTCTGCAAACGCATCTTCAGATTGAGCATGGATCATCGCTAACGGGATATCTTTGTTAACTGCCTGACCGAGTGCGCATACTTGAGTTAATCCAACACTATAATCCAGTGTATCTCCTGGTTTGCGACGTCCGCCACCTAAGGTCACAACCGCTAAACCAAGTTCTCGTGTATCCATTTTGTAAGCAAAGCCAGAGGTATTGGCATAGACAGGGCGAATAATCTTCGCGTGAGGTAAATACTTATCGTATGACTCAACAAAATCTGTTGGGCCACCTAAACCCGCCACCATTTTAGCAAATGCCTCTGCCGCTTTACCATTGTCTAATACAGCATTAAGCTTATTACGTGCTTCGGCTTCGTTGTGTGCTATACCACCTAAAACAAGCATTTCTGCACATAAACCCATGGTGACCGCATATAAACGAGGGTTACGATATTGACCTGTTAAAAAGTTAATCGCCTCACGCACTTCAACCGCATTACCTGCGCAAGAAGCCAATACCTGATTCATGTCGGTCAGCAATGCAGTTGTTTTTGTGCCAGCACCATTAGCTACCGCAGTAATACTACGAGCTAATTCTTCAGATGCCTCGTAGGTTGGCATAAATGCGCCACTGCCTACTTTGACATCCATTGCGAGCGCATCTAAACCTGCGGCTAATTTTTTAGATAAAATTGAGGCGGTGATAAGTGAAATAGATTCAACCGTTGCGGTATTATCGCGGATTGAATAAAAACGTTTATCGGCAGGAACAAGATCGCCCGTTTGGCCAATAATGGCCACACCAGCATCTTTTACCACTTTGCGGAATAATTCACTTGACGGTTCTGTTTGATAACCTGGAATAGCATCAAATTTATCTAGCGTACCGCCAGTATGACCTAGGCCACGCCCCGAAATCATCGGCACATAACCACCACAAGCCGCCGCCATAGGGCCAAGCATTAGGCTTATGACATCGCCTACACCACCGGTACTATGTTTATCAATAATAGGGCCATCAAGGCCGAGTGAATCCCAATTTAATACGGCTCCGGAATCACGCATTGCTATCGTTAATGCAATACGTTCGTCCATATTCATATCTTTGAAGTACACCGCCATGCCGAACGCAGCAATTTGGCCTTCAGAAACCGTGTTATGGGTGATGCCATCAACAAAAAATTGAATTTCTGCAGTACTTAGTGCATCGCCGTTACGTTTTTTACGGATAATCTCTTGAGCAAGAAACATATTGAGTCCCTATTAGGCAATCCAACACCTTTAGGATCGCCATTAATATCTGGAATGTCATCAATTGATGACGCTTTGCATAACGATAATTCATCATCCAAAGTGGCTATTAGCGCATCTTACGAATTAGTAGCCTGAAGTAGGCGTAGGCGCTTCAGTCAATTCGAGCGTATGCAACAAGCTATTTAATAAGCTAGATGCACCAAAACGGAATGTCTGAGGACTGACCCAATCTGCACCTAAAATACGCTCGGCTAAGGCTAAAAACTCTGCCGTTTTCGCTGCATCTCGCACGCCGCCAGCAGGCTTAAACCCAACCTGACGGTTTTTCTCGCTGATGACGGTTAACATAATTTCAGCAGCTTCAAGCGTGGCATTAACCGCGACTTTTCCGGTCGAAGTTTTGATGAAATTAGCACCTGCATCAATCGCTAATTCAGAGGCTTTACGGATAAGTGCTGGATCTTTTAACTCACCAGATTCGATAATAACTTTTAACAAGACATCATCACCACACTCTTCTTTACACGCTTTAACCAGTTCAAAGCCAACCGTCTCATTGCCTGCCATTAAAGCACGGTATGGGAACACAACATCAACTTCATCAGCGCCATAGGCAATGGCAGCGCGAGTTTCTAATACCGCTATAGCGATATCATCATTACCGTGTGGGAAGTTGGTCACTGTAGCAATCTTAATGTCTTCACAATCAAGTTCATTAAGTGTTTTACGTGCAATAGGAATAAAGCGAGGATAAATACAAATCGCCGCAGTATTACCCGCTGGAGACTTGGCTTTGTGGCATAAATCGATCACTTTTTGATCGGTATCATCGTCATTTAACGTGGTTAAATCCATTAATGAAATACCGCGTGACGCCGCTTTTTTTAAATCAGTCATAATTGCTCTCCGAAACGAAAAATCAAAGTCGATAATTTTTTTTCAGGCAACACTATGTAGCTGGCATATTATTATAATTATGGCCGGGCCTTCAGTATTGCCAGTAAATCTAGGTGATATTTACTAACCTAAGTATTCAATCTGATAACGAGTACCACGACTTGAATCCTTGAAGACCGGAAAAGGTAAAACAAAGACATTTGTTTCAACTATTCCGCGAAAAATCCTTTTTAGCGCGTAAAAATAAGACCTTGTAGAGTACAAACCTTTATATAAAAACACTATTATTAGACAATGATTTTAAATGAAAGTTCGATATCCTTGTTACGGTAAAATATGGAGCCGCTAAACGCGGCTCCATTAAATTATATCTTAAACAACTAGATTTTGTAAGTTGCGGTAAGGAAATGAGTCCAACCAGTAGTATCTAAACCACCCCAGAATTCATTCTTAAACGCGTTATCATTTAAGCCATATGCATGGTAGAAGTACTTACCACCATAACCTAGAGCAAAACGGTCTGTGTGATAATAAAGACCGAAGAATGCAGCTCCACCGTGTTCAGTGTTATTAAAGTCACCATCGGAATTTGTACCAGAATATTCTTCATCCATATCGAATTGGTAATCGACATAGCCTTGGAAAGATAGAAAGCTCTTATCTTCAAAGAAAACAAATGGCTTGAACCAGTTAGCCGAGAATTGGTAACCATTCCAGTCTTTACGGTTAATGTCATAAGCACCATAAAGGTTCATGCCAGTTTTACCTAACCATGGAACCATTACATCCGCACCAACACCCCAGAAAGACATGTTAACATCGCCAGCACCATTGCCATCTGTATTGATAGCGCCGCCACCCCAGTTAAATAGAGTAGATAAGTATACTTCTTGAACTGGGCCTAAAGATAAATCAGTACCCGTAATGGCATCAAGAGAAAAACGAGGAGCGAACTTCATGAACATTTTGCTCGCGCCGTCAGCTTTATCGCCTGAATCACTGTTACCTAAGTTGAACACATCAACATAACCATAGAGGTCAACAAAACCAGAACGACCGCCAAACTCCATTTCTAAATAGTTATGAGTAGCTTCATCTTCGTTTGCAATTGGATGCTCATCTATTGCATACATAATGTTAAACTGCATCCAATTATAATCGTTAGCATGAATGTCGCCAGTTTGCTCGGCAGCAGAAACAGTAAATGCAGAACCTGCTAGTGCAACTGTACTTGCTAATACTAAAGTATTTAATTTTTTCATCATCAACCCCATGTATATTATTTAACTATCTTCTTAGATAGCACTTCTTTTTAGTCATTCGTATCTTACCGTTACTGATATTAATCTCAATATTTAATCGATAAAAAACGAATACAAAATTCTATTTTGTGAACAATGTCGCGACTTTTTGTCTACGAATTGTTAACACTTTGACATTTTAATTTTGACTAGAGGTTTTAATGTATCCTCTTTTACAATCACTAAAACGGCATAACTTCGTATTGGGAAACGGTGGATTAACACAAAAATCAATAACAACATTGTTACACACTGGGTCTTTAGTCTTTATGAATCTAAAGACCCAGTTTTTTGGGGGGGATACCCCCTGGACTTGCTCTTAGATAGCTAAGAATAGACCGGCTATTGTCGCGCTCATTAAGTTGGCAAGCGATGCGGCTATAACAGCACGAACACCAAGCTTAGCAAGGTCATGACGACGGCTTGGAGCCATAGCGCCTAGGCCACCTAGTAGAATTGCGATTGAAGACAAGTTAGCAAAACCACATAATGCGAATGAGATGATAGCTTGAGTTCTAGCAGTCATCGCAGCTTGTGTTCCTTCCACGCATAGTGGTAAGCCTTTAGCGACTTCACTAGCAACACTGGTACACGCTATAGCGGCATCATTAAGGTAAGGAGCAAAGTTTAGGTAAGCGACGAATTCGTTAACAATGATCTTCTGACCAATGAACGAGCCAGCAACCATTGCTTCATTCCAAGGCACACCGATAAGGAATGCTAAAGGCATGAACAAGTAACCTAAGATAAGCTCTAGAGTAAGGTTCTCAAAACCAACGAGTCCGCCAAGGCCGCCTAACATGCCGTTAAGCATGGCGATAAGACCAACGAAAGCAAGCAGCATTGCACCAACGTTAAGTGCTAAATGCATACCAGAAGCAGCACCAGCAGCCGCAGCGTCAATGACGTTAGCAGGCTTATCAGTGTCTTCAGGCAGATCGTCCATTTCGTTCTTAGTTTCTTCAGTCTCTGGGTGAATAAGCTTAGCCATTAATAGGCCACCTGGAGCTGCCATGAAAGAAGCTGCAACCAAGTACTCAATTTTAACGCCCATACCAGCATAACCAGCAAGTACTGCACCAGCGATTGATGCTAAACCACCCACCATGATGGCGAATAGCTCAGAGTTTGTCATAGTCGCAATGAAAGGACGAACAACAAGCGGCGCTTCAGTTTGACCAACGAAGATGTTTGCAGTAGCAGCCATAGATTCTGTACGGCTTGTACCTAGAGCCTTCTGAAGACCACCACCGATGAACTTAATAACCAACTGCATAATGCCAAGGTAATAAAGTACAGCAATCAAAGAAGAGAAGAAGATAATGACGGGTAGTACGCGAATAGCGAAGACGAAGCCAACACCATTTGAGAACATTGCGTCAGTACCTAGACCACCAAATAGGAAGTCGATACCAGCTTGAGAGTAACCAATAACATTGGCAACACCCATTGATACACCGCCAAGCACTTCTTGCCCAACGGGTACATACAATACGAAACCACCGAAAGCGGCCTGAATTGCTAGTGCACCCAAAACGGTACGTTTGTTAATTGCTTTTTTATTATTTGATAGTGCGAAACCTATCAATAGTAAGGTGACCACCCCTACTAAACTCATTACTATATCCATTAATCATCACCCTTTTGTTAACAGTTTTTTTGAATGTTGTTAACTCACCTAATTTCCGCTGATGATTATAACTGAGCGTGAAACGAAAAGCGTCGTTTTGATCAAGTTTTTAAAGTTTAATTTCAAACCCTTACAACATTAAAAAATATTTAACTTAAGGTGTTCATTAAAAAATAACTAAAGGTCAAACAGTTGCAAAGCATTACTATTCAACTGTTCTAATATACAGACAGTCGACTTTTCCTTTAAAAATGCGATCTCGGACACAACACGGGAAAGGATGAGTGGGGTGTTACGCGATTTTGGATGATCAAATGGCGCCATGCTAGGCGAATCAGTTTCCAATAAAAAATGTTCTAACGGTAAATTGACCACTGTTTCACGAAGCTTTTTTGCACTAGGGTTGAGTATTAAGCCACCAACACCTAATTTAAAACCGAGCGAAATATAACGTTTGGCAATGTCACTGTTACCATAAAAGCCATGCACAACGCCGCCTTTTGGCAGTCTAAAGTGTGCCAACATTGTCAGTAATTCTTGATGAGCTTTAACAGCATGTAAAATGACAGGTAATTGATAAGCTTTAGCAAGAGCTAACTGTTTATCAAGTAACAACAATTGCTTATCAGACCAATGATGTAATTTATCCAACCCACACTCCCCAACAGCCACCAAACGCTTATTTTTACTATGTTGTTGTAAAATTGCATCTAGCTTAATAATGGCCGCATCAATGTTCTCAGGCACGTACCAAGGGTGAATACCAAGCGAAAAAAAACAATCAAATTGTTGCGCTATTTGGATTTGCTTTTGCCATTGGTCAACCGACACACCCGGTAAAATTACCGACGTAATACCGCTACGATGCATAGCCTCAAACAGCTGTTCTCTATCATCATCGAACGCTGACATATCAAGATGAGCATGAGTATCAATCATAAGGTCACTGTTTTTCATTGGCACGATAAACCTGGTGCACTGTGGGTTCAGTTTTTGGTCTATCCATTTCAGGTTCGCTCAACCTTGGTACACAACTACGTTTATTTTCTAGGGTTAATCCCATGTCATCACACCATAAAATGTATTTTTGCCAAGGTTTGACAATAAATAGCTTAATAATAGCGTTAACCATCCTAATTCCCTCATAAAAACAATAATAAAAAAGGCGGCAAAGCCACCTTTTTTAACATCTCTGCAAAAACCATGTTAACAATTAGTGTTCACGCGTCTTAGTGAACTCAATGTCAGGATAGCGTTCCATGGATAAGTTTAGATTCACCATTGTTGGCGCAATATAGGTCAAGTTATTTCCGCCATCGAGGGCTAAATACTGACTACATTTACGCTGAAACTCTTCTAATTTACGCTCGTCTTTGCAATACACCCAACGAGCGGTACTGACACTGATACCTTCGTAAATAGCTTCAACGTTATATTCACTTTTTAAGCGTCCAACAACCACTTCAAACTGGAGTACACCAACCGCTCCCACAATGAGATCGTTAGAGTCAATGGGTCTAAAGACCTGTACAGCACCTTCTTCAGATAACTGAACTAACCCTTTAAGCAGTTGTTTCTGTTTTAAAGGATCTTTTAATCGAATACGACGGAACATTTCAGGGGCAAAGTTAGGCACACCAGTAAAACGTAATTTTTCGCCTTGGGTAAAGGTATCACCAATTCGCATCGTGCCATGATTATGTAGTCCAATAATGTCACCAGGATAAGCGGCTTCAGCACGACTACGATCCCCAGCCATAAAGGTCAACGCATCACTGACATTGACATCTTTACCAATGCGAACATGGTGCATTTTCATACCTTGCTCATACCGACCCGAGCAAACACGCATAAAAGCAACACGATCTCGGTGTTTTGGATCCATATTGGCTTGAATTTTGAAGATAAAACCAGAGAATTTTTCTTCATCAGGAGTGACATTGCGGACATCACTTTCACGAGGAAGCGGCTTGGGGGCCCATTCAACCATACCGTCCAGAATATGATCTACACCGAAGTTACCTAAGGCGGTACCAAAATACACTGGCGTAAGCTCGCCTTTTAGAAAGGCCTCTTGATTGAACTCATGTGAAGCACCCGCAACCAGTTCCATTTCTTCACGGATTTCAGCAGCATAAGAGCCAAGCACTTTGTCTAGTTCAGGATTGTGTAATCCTTTGATAATACGCTCTTCTTGAATAGTGTGACCCATACCACTCTGGTATAAAATAATTTCATCACGCAAAATATGGTAGACGCCTTTAAACTCTTTACCAGAGCCAATAGGCCAAGTGATAGGTGCGCAAGCTATCTTTAAAATAGCTTCGACTTCATCCATTAATTCAATGGGCTCACGAATATCACGGTCACATTTATTCATGAATGTCACAATCGGCGTATCACGTAAACGCGTCACATCCATTAATTTAATAGTACGATCTTCGACACCTTTAGCGGAATCAATCACCATTAAACAAGAATCGACCGCCGTTAGGGTACGATAAGTGTCTTCAGAGAAATCTTCGTGACCAGGAGTATCAAGTAAGTTGATTAGTGCGCCACCGTAAGGAAACTGCATAACAGAGGTGGTAATGGAAATACCACGATCTTTTTCCATTTCCATCCAATCAGATTTAGCATGTTGACCAGACTTTTTGCCTTTTACCGTTCCGGCCTTTTGTAAGGCGTTTCCGAATAAAAGTACTTTTTCGGTGATGGTGGTTTTACCCGCATCGGGGTGCGAAATGATGGCGAAAGTACGACGCTTGTCGACCTCAACGTTATTGCCTGACATGTTAACCTTGCACTAGCCGCTAAAAATGGGGCAAATTATACCGCCTATCGGCAGAATTGGCTAGGCAAAGTGTTTTTTAGCTTTTCAATGGTACTTGGGTAGACTGTTGGATCATATTTTTCATTTTAGCTAATTCAATTCTCGCATAACGATGCTCAACAAAATCATAAATATTAGTCGCTAACGTTAAACGATAAAAATTAGCAGCTTGCTGATATTGGCCATTTGCAGCAGCATGTTTAGCTAAGTAGAAATAAGCTTCACATAAGCGTTCAGCATATTCTTTTGGTTGAGACAAGCCCACTTTTGCAGCAGCAAATACTTGTTCTTGGTTGACGTTACCTATGTAAAAATCAACCAATATACTAGACCAATCTTCATCATTTAACTGTTCACGTTGTTGCGCCAAATTCACTAAAGCGGCATTTTTATCAACCGCAGCAGTCATCAAATAGAGCCAAAGAACCCGGTAACCATCACTAGGGTCTCGCGCATAAAATACTTTCATGTCGTCTACCGCTAATTCGTAGCGCTCGCCATAATATAATGCGATACCGCGATTTAAAAAGGCGTAATCATAATTAGGTGACAGTTCTAATACACCATCAAAGGCTTCATAAGCACTATCGAACTCACCTTCTTGAGTGTAGTAAATGCCCAGAAAGTTATAGGCATCAGCTAAATCGGGTTGTAATTTTAATGCCTGATGAAAATCAATTCTACCCAGTAAGCGTAGTCCGACACTGTCATAAATGACGCCACGATCGTAATGAAAACGTGCGCGTTGCTCGTCAGTTAACTCCATAGTAGCCAAAATCTCATTTAGCTTTGCCAGCGTCACTTCCAACTTATAGTCTGGCATGACAGGAGCGATAATCATCTGTCCCGCAATATTATCATTTGAACCTAACGTTGCAGTACACCCTGACAACAACATGCTTGCACCCACAACAACGGCAACGATTGTGGTGCGTAGTTTACATTCCATCCGCTTTACCTTATCAGGTTCTATTAATATTCAACATCATAGCAATCTGGCAATCTAAGAGCCATGCACATTACAGATTATTTTTCAGCACATAAAAAAAGGAGATCAAATGATCTCCTTTTTTGTGGTTAAACCGTTAAATTAGATTACTCAGCAGTTTCTTTCGCTTGAGCTTCTTTAATTGACAGTCTGACACGACCTTGACGATCCACTTCCATTACTTTTACAGCAACTTCTTGGTTCATTTCTAAATGATCAGATACATTTGCAACGCGCTCATCACTGATTTGAGAGATGTGTACTAAACCATCTTTACCTGGAAGAATGTTTACAAATGCACCGAAATCAACAATACGGATTACTTTACCGTTGTAGATGCGACCCACTTCAACTTCAGCAGTGATTTCTTCGATACGACGGATAGCTTCTTTCGTTGCTTCGCCATTCGATGATGCTATTTTCACAGTACCATTGTCATCAAGCTCAATCGTAGTACCCGTTTCTTCGGTTAGCGCACGAATTACCGCGCCGCCTTTACCAATTACATCACGGATCTTCTCTGGGTTGATCTTGATAGTGGTGATACGTGGAGCATGGGCAGAGATATCATCACGAGGAGAACCAATGGCTTGGTCCATCACGTTTAGGATATGAACGCGTGCGCCATAAGCCTGTTGTAGTGCGATATCCATGATTTCTTTGGTGATACCTTCGATTTTGATATCCATCTGCAATGCAGTGATACCATCACGAGTACCGGCTACTTTAAAATCCATGTCACCTAAGTGATCTTCATCACCTAAGATGTCAGAAAGTACAACGAAATCGTCGCCTTCTTTAACGAGACCCATTGCAATACCAGCAACAGAACTTTTGATTGGTACACCCGCATCCATTAATGCTAATGAAGTACCACATACTGAAGCCATTGAGCTTGAACCGTTAGATTCAGTGATTTCAGATACAACACGAATGCTGTATGGGAATTCTTCAGCAGAAGGCATCACTGCATTCATACCACGCCATGCTAACTTACCATGACCAATTTCACGACGCTTAGGTGAACCAACCATACCGGTTTCACCAACACAATACGGAGGGAAGTTATAGTGAAGCATAAAGCGATTAGTACGTTCGCCCATGATGCTATCAATCTTCTGAGCATCACGTTCAGTACCCAAAGTACAAGTGACTAGTGCTTGTGTTTCACCACGAGTAAACAATGAGCTACCGT
Organism: Shewanella sp. Actino-trap-3; assembly: GCF_002836275.1. Lineage (NCBI taxonomy): Bacteria > Pseudomonadati > Pseudomonadota > Gammaproteobacteria > Alteromonadales > Shewanellaceae > Shewanella > Shewanella sp. Actino-trap-3. The sequence continues at coordinate 2,060,069 of NZ_PJCE01000001.1, forward strand.
GAGTACGTGGCAGTACACCCGCTAACACACTTAATGCGCGGATCATGTCTGGTTCGCGACCATCGATACGTGGCTTACCACTAATAATACGTCCGCGGACCACACTTTTCTCTAAGCTACCAAGTAGGGTGTCTACTTCACGACAATCTACATCTGGATTCTCTGCAACTAACGCCGCTTTCGCAGCCGCTTTAACAATACCGACTTGTATATAACGGTCTTGCTTGACTTCAATTTGGTAAGCGTCTGTCATGCCAGCTTCTGCAAGCTCTTTGATTTTAGCGACTAAATCTTGATCTTGAACGGGTGCAGTCCAATCCCATGTTGGCTTACCAGCTTCAGCTTTGAATTCACTGATAGCATCAACAACAACTTGCTGTTGATCATGACCGTAAGTTACCGCACCTAGCATGATTTCTTCTGCAAGCGCTTTTGCTTCAGATTCAACCATAAGTACCGCTGCTTTAGTACCGGAAACCACTAAGTTAAGCGAGCTTGTTGCAAGCAGGTCAACCGATGGGTTAAGTACATATTCGCCGTCGACATAACCAACACGCGCAGCACCTATTGGGCCGCTGAAAGGAATACCAGAAATAGCTAACGCGGCTGAGGTACCAATCATCGAAATAATATCTGGCTCGATTTGTGGATCAACCGATACCACAGTGATGATAACTTGAACTTCGTTTTTAAAACCGTTAGGAAATAAAGGACGAATAGGACGGTCAATGAGACGTGCAATCAGAGTTTCATCTTCTGAAGGACGACCTTCACGCTTAAAGAAACCGCCAGGAATTTTACCTGCAGCATAGGTTTTTTCTTGATAGTTAACCGTTAGCGGGAAAAAGCTACGGCTTAAGTCCGCAATTTTTTTACCAACGACAGTAACTAATACTGTGGTATCGCCCATGCTTGCTAAAACTGCAGCATCTGCTTGACGTGCCATAACACCTGTTTCTAAGGTGACGGTATGTTGACCATACTCAAAACTCTTTACAATTGGATTCACGTGACCCATTCCTTAATTTAATGACCTTTAATTACGCGCACAAGTATACTTCAATTAGGTTGAATAGTTAAATAGACGCGAGTTACAGAACGTAAAAATCGTTAAAATAATCATTTTCCTACGTGAGATCATTGAATTAAAAAATGATTTAGATGCTATAAAGCTAAGATTATCTCTACTAAGTGGCCTGATGTTCGATATTTGGTTGGATTATTGATGACAAGACAGATGAATTTGACTAAAGTCTTAGTTGATAATGTTAATTTTGTATGGGGTTAAACTATTCATTAGCCACGATGCGATTGATTTTTATTGAATATAAATCTTTTTGATTTTAGCATTTTGAGCTACAAAATTAATTTAGAAATAGTCACTTATATGACATGGAATAATATATGACGGCCCGTTTTAAGTCTCTTACATGGAAACAAACTAATTTAGTGGTTTTTACTGCTTTGTTTTTTGCAATTGCCATCTTTATTGTCGAAATTGCATTAGTTGTCATTACGACTAAACAACAACTTACTGCTGAACAACAAGAACTGCTCAATTCTGTCGAACAAATTACCACCAATTCGGTATGGTCTTTAGATGATAAACTTGCCAGCCAAACACTTGAAGGCATTATCAAAGTAGATAATGTTGGTTCTGCGGTGATTGAACTTGATGATGGGTCATTATTTGTGTCGGAGGCAAATCAATACGCTGCGTTCCCAAATAGCTACATTTCGTTAAGTAATCGTCTATTTGGTGATCTAAAAGAGATCTCCCGTCCGCTATATCGACCATTCTATTTTGAAGACAATAAACAACAGCAGCTGATTGGCACGCTGACGATTTTTTACGACACACAAAAACTCACCGCTAAACTATTTAACCAGTTACAACTAGGGTTAATTGCAACTCTGGCTCGCGCATTACTGCTCACACTGGTATTAACCGTGGTGTTTCATCGTTTTCTCACTCAACCCATCGCTCGCATTAGTGAAGCCATCGATAAAATTGATCCTGACTATCCCGATGAAAACTTATTGCCCATGTCAAAAGCACATAAAGATGATGAATTAGGGCTAGTAACCAGTAAATTTAACCAAATTTTATTACAGTTCAGCCAAACTCAGAACAAGCTGCGCAAAATGGCTACGCGAGATCCACTCACAGGGTTACCAAACCGGACATTATTATTAGAAACATTGAATGTCACCATTCAGCGTTCACGCGTTCATAAACGCAATTTTGCGTTACTCTTTATTGACTTAGATCGATTTAAAAATGTAAATGATTCATTAGGCCATGCAATCGGTGATCAATTCCTAGCGCGTATTGCACGTATTTTAGAAAGAGTGGTTGGTGATAGAGGCAGCGTGGCTCGTTTAGGCGGTGATGAATTTGTGATTTTAGCAGATGAAATCCAAACCCCTTCACAAGCAGCTGATTTTGTTGATAAGTTACTTATTCAATTAAATACTCCAATTCAACTTAATGAACATGCAATTCATCCAGCGGCTTCTATCGGCATATCGATATATCCTGAAGATGGTACCACTGCAGAGGATTTAATTCGTCATGCCGATATAGCAATGTACAGCGCTAAAGCGGCTGGATCGAATCAGTGGTCCTTCTTTAAGCAACAAATGACCGATCGCGCTGCGGTGAGATTGCGCACAGAAGCGTCGTTACACGATGCATTAAAAAACAACGAATTCTTATTGTATTTTCAACCTAAATTTGATCTAAAAACCAATAAAGTAGTGGGATGTGAAGCCCTTATTCGCTGGCAAAAAGACGGTCGTTTAATCAGCCCGATGTCGTTTATCCCTGTTGCGGAAGAAACCGGTATTATCATCCCTATCGGACGATGGGTCATAGAGCAAAGCTGTAAAGTCATTAGAGATTGGCAACGTAAATTCAATTATGAAATCCCCATTGCAGTGAATGTGGCATCACAACAATTTGCAGATGCTAGTTTAGTGCCTGATATTAAGCAATTGGCAATACGTTATCAAATACGTCCAGAATTGCTTGAAATAGAAATTACAGAAACGTCACTCATGAATGATGTTGAGCAAGCTATTACCAAGTTAGAACAGCTGAAATCAGCTGGCTTTGGCATTGCGGTCGATGACTTTGGTACCGGATATTCTTCATTGTCATATTTGCGCCACTTACCGATTACCACAATGAAAATTGATCGTGCATTTGTGAGTGATCTTCCACAAGATAGCGCAATTGCGTCGACTATTTTAATGCTTGGCCGTCAACTTGATTTGACCATTGTTGCTGAAGGTATTGAAAATATCCAACAACTTGAATGGCTCAAAGACAATCAATGTGAAATTGGCCAAGGTTTTTACTTCAGCCAGCCGCTGCCATTAGCAGAGTTTGAAGAAAAATATATTGCCTGCAATACCGCAAAAATATTGCATGTTTAAACGCAATTTATTAGCCACAGTAATCTGATGTAATCACTGTTAATTGTCACGATACAGTTAACAGTGATTGGCCTTAAGACAGCTTCGAGATTGATCTCAATTTAAATCACTGCAGTTACACTGAATACGTCCCAACTATAGCTATTTTCATATCCATACTCTACAAACTCATTTTGGTATCTGCTCTCTCATGAGCTTGGGCAAGCTGTTTTTATATAATTATATTGTAATAAAACATCGAGATTAACAGCCGTTGCGATTAGGGTAACCTAGTCTGGAGGATCACCACGACACTAATAAGATAAGTATTTGAAGGCAAAATGTGAGTCGCAATACACTGGCCTAATATCCATTAATGTCATTTATTATTGATAATAGCTTAACTTACCTCCAACTTAGGTTAATCACAGAGTTATTAGCGGGAGGGATAAATAAATGTGTTACATAGGTTAAAGTCTGAATATTTCACCTGTCTCATATCAAAATGGTCATTTGTGTTGCGAACAAAGCGACTTCACGTGTTAATAGCTGGGTAATAGCTGGGTTAATCGCGGGTCTATTGCCATTCAATGCAACCTAGATAGCGGCACAAAGCACAGTTTGATTACCTTTTATTATCCTGTTCTAGAGGTTAACGTACAGTGCCTGACACTTTGCAGTCTAATACAAGGCAGCATTAAACCGAGTCAATACCCTGTAAAATCGGGTTCTACGCTGGTAATGCTTTACGAAATACATCTATAGGAAACAACCACAATTTGTACATCCAAACCTTAGTGATTACTGAGCAAGTGTTGGGCCCTATCTATGGGAACTGTATTAATACAGATTAGAAAAACCAAAGTATCGATAAGTGCAAAAACGACTGAAAAATGATTATTAGAGGGGTTTAACAAAGCGATAAGCTTTTTTTAACCCATAAAAAAGGAGGCCAAAGCCTCCTTTTTTACGGTTTAATCTACTTACAAACGTAAGCAGGACATCGAATTAACGACGTAAACCTAACTTCTTGATCATAGCAGTGTAACGAGCTACGTCAGTACGCTTTAAGTAAGCAGAAAGCTTACGGCGTGCATTAACCATGCGTAATAAACCACGACGAGAGTGGTGATCATGGATGTGCTCTTTAAAGTGACCTTGAAGGTGGTTAATTTGAGCAGTTAACAAAGCTACTTGAACTTCAGTTGAACCTGAATCGTTTTCGCCGCGACCAAAATCAGCTAAAATTTTTGCTTTTGCTTCAGCACTTAGTGACATGTGTATCTCCAAAAAAAGTAAATGTATCTCTAGCCGATCACTAACTCAGCCAGAGCGAGCGCAGTATTTTAACCAGATTGATGGTTAACCGCAATATAAATTCAATTATTTATCTGTAAAGCAGTCTTTAAAGCCAACTGACTACTCTGTTGGATCATTGTCGTGTATCACAATCAAGCGTTTTGGTGCTAATAAACCATCATCATTCATGGTACCAATACCAACAAACCGACGTTCATCGCCAATAGTGATACGAACCAATTCATTAGGTTTAAGACCCGCAGCTTGAATCGCTTGTCCTTGCATAACGTAATACAGCATCGCTTGTGGCAAATTAATTTCAGCGAAATTAGCCACTGCGGTATCCATTGGCAGTAATAACGGATCCATCAAGGTCTTAGGCGCAACATCTTGCCTATGAGCTTGCTCAAGTAACGCTTCTAATTGTGCTAAGGTAACCATTTTTTCATACGGGTATTCGGCAACTTGAGTACGACGCAACATAATAACATGTGCTCCACATCCAAGCATTTCACCTAAATCATCAATAATGGTCCGTATGTAAGTCCCTTTAGAACAATGAATATCTAGCGTTAATTCATCACCTTCAAGCTTAATAAAGTTTAGCTCAAATACGGTGATAGGCCGCGACTCACGTGGAATTTCAATTCCCTCACGGGCATATTTATACAAAGGTTGACCTTGGTATTTTAATGCCGAATACATTGACGGTATTTGTTGAGTCGTTCCTCGGAAAAACGCAAGCTTCTCATCAAGTAATTCTTGGGTAATGTTAATAGGGCGCGTTTGTACGACTTCCCCATCTGAGTCACTAGTATCAGTACGTTCACCCAATTTAGCCGTCACGAGATAGCGTTTATCCGCTTCTAATAAATGCTGAGAGAACTTCGTCGCTTCTCCAAGGCAAATAGGCAACATACCCGTTGCTAACGGGTCTAAAGCACCTGTATGGCCCGCTTTATTGGCATTAAAAAGACGCTTAACTCTTTGCAGGGCAAAGTTAGAACTCATGCCAGTATCTTTATCGAGTAATACGATTCCGTCGATGAAGCGACCTTTAGGGCGACGAGCCATTAATCTTGCTCCTTGTCACCGTCAACAGACTCGCTGTTCTCAGAGACTTCTGGAATAGAATGTTGCTGCGTTTCACCGTCAACCGACTCGCTGCTATCGTAGGCTTCTGGAGTAGACTGTTGCTGCTTGGCTTTATCTTTGTTGATCACTTGCGTCACTAGGTTAGACATACGCATGCCTTCAACCAGTGAGCTATCATAGATAAAACGTAATTCAGGCATGACGCGTAATTTCATGCGCCCAGCAACCAAAGTACGGACATAAGGTGCCGCAGCAGTAAGTGCATCAATTTTTTGTTGGACAAGTTCAGTGTCTTCTTCATAGAAGGTCACAAACACTTTTGCATAACTCAAATCACGAGAGACGTCGACGTCGTTTACTGTGACAAAACCAATGCGAGGATCTTTCATATCGCGTTGCAACACCATTGCAAGTTCTTGCTGGAGTTGTTGTGCAATACGGCGTGTACGACTAAATTCTTTTGCCATGATGATATGCCATATCGTTAGGTCTACAATCAAAAAGGGCGGCTAAAGCCGCCCTTCCATTGGTTCTTATAAGGTGCGAGCAATTTCGACTGTTTCAAAAACTTCAATTTGATCGCCCACTCGGACGTCGTTGTAGTTCTTGACACCGATACCACATTCCATACCATTACGGACGTCTGGAGTATCGTCTTTAAAGCGGCGTAATGATTCAAGTTCACCTTCGAAGATAACCACGTTTTCACGTAGTACACGAATTGGTGCGCTACGTTTAACGATACCTTCAGTAACCATACAACCAGCGATAGCGCCAATTTTAGGAGACTTAAAGACTTCACGAACTTGAGCAAGGCCGATAATTTCTTGTCTGAACTCAGGTATTAACATACCTGTCATTGCAGCTCGAACTTCATCAATTAAGTTGTAGATGATGCTGTAATAACGTAAATCAACACTTTCTGATTCAATGGTCTTACGAGCCTGTGCATCTGCACGGACGTTGAAACCAACAAGAATCGCATTTGAAGCGGCTGCTAATGTTGCGTCGGTTTCAGTTAATGCACCGACACCTCGAGCAATAATGTTCACTTTAACTTCATCAGTAGACAGTTTAGCTAAAGATTCACAAATAGCTTCAAGAGAACCTTGAACATCCGCTTTAAGTACGATATTCAGTTCTTGTACTTCGCCTTCTTCCATGTTGGCAAACATGTTTTCTAGCTTAGACTTCTGCTGACGCGCTAACTTAATGTCACGGAATTTACCTTGACGATACAACGAAACTTCGCGAGCTTTACGTTCATCACGTACTACTGTCGCTTCATCACCCGCTGACGGCACACCAGAAAGACCTAAGATCTCTACTGGAATAGATGGACCCGCTTCAGTGATAGCATTACCATTTTCGTCTTTCATCGCACGGATTTTACCGTACTCTAAACCACATAAAACGATATCACCTTGGCGCAACGTACCTTCTTGAACCAAGATAGTTGCCACTGGGCCACGACCTTTATCAAGTTGCGATTCGATAACCACACCCGCCGCCATTCCATCACGGACCGATTTAAGTTCTAATACTTCAGATTGAAGTAAAATACCTTCTAACAATTCGTCAACGCCCATACCAGTTTTAGCTGATACATGAACGAACATGTTATCTCCACCCCAATCGTCTGACATGATGCCATGTTGAGACAATTCACTCTTAACACGATCAGGATCAGCATCTGGCTTATCCATTTTGTTAACAGCAACGATTAACGGTACATTACCCGCTTTAGCATGTTGAATCGCTTCAATCGTTTGTGGCATTACGCCATCATCGGCAGCAACAACCAAAATAACAATATCGGTCGCCTTAGCACCACGAGCACGCATTGACGTAAACGCCGCGTGACCAGGAGTATCAAGGAAGGTGATCATGCCGTTTTCAGTTTGAACGTGGTATGCACCAATATGCTGGGTAATACCACCGGCTTCGCCAGCCGCCACTTTCGCACGACGGATATAATCCAGTAACGACGTTTTACCGTGGTCAACGTGACCCATGATAGTAACAACTGGCGCACGTGATTCTAGCTGGATATTGTCATCGCGATCTTGCATAACTTGATGTTCAAGTTCATTTTCACGAATAAGAACCACTTTATGACCTAATTCTTCTGCAATCATTTGTGCAGTTTCTTGGTCAAGTACTTGGTTAATCGTTACCATTGTACCCATTTTCATCATTTGCTTGATGATCACAGTGGCTTTAATTGCCATTAAGTGAGCTAATTCGGATACGGTTACGGTTTCACCAATACGCACGTCACGACTGACAGCTGCAGCGGGTTTATTAAAACCGTGTGCCATAGATTCTGGTGCAGTACTGCGATTACGCATGTGTTTTTCGCGTCCGCCACGAGCATCTTTTCCGCCACGTTTTTTATTGGCGCTTTTATTGCGAGCACGACGACCACGTTTTTCATCATCAGCATCTGAACTGTCTTCTGCTGCACGAGCAACTTGAGATGTTGTGATGTGATGATCACCGTTCTTTTCAGCATCTAAACGTTGACGTTCTTCTTCAGCCCAACGCTTTGAATTTACCTCAGCAAGTTGACGTGCTGTTTCAGCAGCTTTCGCGGCTTCATCTTTTTGCTTTTGAGTAAGCACAGCGTCTTGAGTCGCTTTTAAACGATCCGCTTCAACTTTTGCTGCTGCAGTTTCTGGGTCAGCAACTTTAGTTACTTTAGGTTCAGATTTTACTTTTTCTGATTTCAATTTGGCTTCTGCTTCCGCTTTTTTCTTCGCTTCTGCATTAGCTTTCGCTTCTGCCGCTACTTTTGCTTCAGCTTCGGCTTTTGCTTGGGCTTCAGCTTCTGCTTTGGCTTTTGCTTGAGCTTCTAATTCAGCTTGTTTTGCTAATTCTGCATCTTCACGTTTAACAAAAGTACGTTTCTTGCGCACTTCTACTTTCACGTCTTTTGACTGACCGCCAGTGCTTGCAACACTTAAGGTAGACAATGTTTTACGCTGCAATGTCATTTTAGTCGGAACTGAATCTGCACCATGCTGTTTTTTTAGATAATCAAGAAGCTTCTGCTTCTCGTTTTCTGAAACAGTATCGAGTTGTTTTTTGCTTATACCAGCTTGTGAGAATTGCTCGATTAATCGATCGACCGATTTTCCCACTTCCACTGCTAATTTTTCTACGCTTGTATCTGCCATCAATTAAATCCCCCTGTTGATCGACTTATGCTTCTTCGCCAAACCAACAGATATTGCGGGCAGCCATGATGAGCTCACCTGCTTTTTCTTCTGTTAATTCTTCAATATCAATTAAATCGTCAATACCTTGCTCGGCCAAGTTTTCTAAAGTCACTACACCTTTGCTCGCAAGAACGTAAGCTAAATGTCTTTCTAATCCTTCCAATGCTAGTAAGTCATCACTTGGCTCTGCACCATCTAACGCTTCTTCAGACGCTAATGCTCTTGTCGAGATTGCCGCCTTTGCACGTTCACGTAATGCTTCAACGATTCCTTCGTCGAAACCTTCTATTGCTAATAGTTCAGATTCTGGAACATAAGCAACTTCTTCTAACGAAGTGAATCCCTCATCAGCCAAAACGGCTGCAAAATCTTTATCTACATCCAGATAATCCACAAACAAGTCAATCACTTTCGCACTTTCGGCTTGGTGTTTTTTGTTCAGGTCTTCAACGGTCATTACGTTTAGTTCCCAACCAGTAAGTTGAGTCGCTAAACGTACGTTTTGACCATTACGGCCAATAGCCTGTGCCAAACTGTCAGCTTCTACAGCAATATCCATCGAATGGTTATCTTCATCCACAATGATAGATGCTACATCAGCTGGCGCCATGGCATTGATCACATATTGTGCCGGATTATCATCCCACATCACAATATCCACTCGCTCGCCGCCTAATTCGTTTGATACGGCTTGCACACGTGCACCACGCATACCAACACAAGCACCTATAGGGTCAATGCGACGGTCATTTGATTTAACCGCGATTTTAGCACGAGCACCTGGATCACGAGCAGCACCCATGACTTCGATCAACTCGTCATAAATCTCTGGCACTTCAACCCGAAATAGCTCAATTAACATTTCAGGCTTACTGCGAGTTAAAAACAACTGCGCGCCACGGGCCTCTGGACGTACTGAGTACAATAATGCACGTACACGGTCACCAGGACGGAAAGATTCACGGCTGATTAAATCTTCTTTAAATAACACACCATCGGCATTGTTACCTAAATCGACAACCACACTTTCTCGTGTACTTTTCTTCACCACGCCGGTAACAATTTCACCTTCACGCTCAATAAATTGTTCAACAATTTGTGCACGTTCAGCTTCACGTACTTTTTGCACGATAACTTGTTTAGCGGTTTGAGTGGCGATGCGGTCAAATGCAACTGAGTCAATTTGATCTTCGATAAACTCACCCACTTGAATCTCTGGTTCTTCATAACGAGCGGCTTCAAACGTAATTTCGCTGTATGGATTTTCCAGAACTTGACCTTGATCATCAACAACCAACCAACGACGGAAGGTGTCGTAATGGCCTGTTTTACGATCAATGGCTACACGAACTTCAATATCGCCTTCGTATTTTTTCTTTGTTGCGGTAGCCAGTGCAATTTCTAGCGCTTCGAAAATTTTCTCGCGCGGAAGGCCTTTCTCATTGGAAACCGCTTCTGCGACTAGCAGGATCTCTTTATTCATTTGGTCTTGCCTCGTTCTTCACCTGAAACTATCAAAACTTAGCGATAATGCTGCCTTTACGGATATTATCCAAAGCAACAATCAAGTCTTTACCATCAACGGTGATGGTGAGCATTTGCCCATCAACGCTATTGATGACGCCTTTTAAATTACGACTACCGGCAACAGGCATAGTCAATTGTACTTTTGCATCTTCACCTACATAGGCCGCATATTGCTCAGCGGTAAATAAGGGTCTATCTACGCCAGGTGAAGAGACTTCTAATGTATATTCTGTAGAAATAGGGTCTTCAACATCCATAACTGCGCTAACTTGACGACTGGCTTCTGCACAATCTTCAATATTGATGCCATTCTCGTGCTCAATAAAAACACGTAATATTGAATGACGACCAGCTTGAATATACTCAATGCCCCATAGTTTAAAGCCTAACGCTTCAACAGGTACTGTTAACATTTCAACTAGCTTGGATTCTATTGTTGCCAAAAATGACCCCCAAAAAAACAGAAAAAGGGCTAGTAGCCCCCATTGCAATCCGTATAAAACACGGACATTTAAAAGTCTATATAACAAAAAACCCCGTAATCACGAGGTCATTTTATTATAAAACCTGTAAATTGTAATTTATCTTCTCAAGAAGTTAAATCACAAGGAGCTGGTTGCGGGGGCCGGATTTGAACCGACGACCTTCGGGTTATGAGCCCGACGAGCTACCAACTGCTCCACCCCGCGTCAACTCATGCAAGTATATTGATTTACTCTATATCTTGCAATAACTAATCAAACGCTATCCATGATTTGTTAGTTTAAATTTGGTGCCGAGAGCGGGACTTGAACCCGCACGTCCGTTAAGACACAGCCACCTCAAGGCTGCGCGTCTACCAATTCCACCACCTCGGCGACACCTGGTATACTAGTCAGGAATTTTCGTTTCTGACTGTTCGGTTTGCACAGGCGCATCATCAATGATTTGCTCTGCTGCTGGACCTAAATCTTGCCACTGATCATTTTCTTGAGTGTGATTAGCACTTAAATTACCAATCACTAAACTCAATGCAAAGAAACCAATGGCTAATACTGCAGTACTGCGAGTCAGGAAGTTACCTGAGCCACTTGAGCCAAATAATGTGCCTGAAGCACCGGCTCCGAAAGATGCACCCATATCGGCACCCTTTCCTTGTTGGATTAAAATTAAGCCGATAAGACCTAACGCTACCACCAAGTATACAACTATAAGAACTTCGTACATATAATTATGCGCTCATCGCTATGGTACATAAACTTAAAAACTCACTTGAGTTCAAACTTGCACCGCCAATCAGACCACCATCAACATCAGGCTGGGCAAATATATCTGCCGCATTGCTTGGGGTGACACTACCACCGTAAAGAATCCTGATATTCTCTCCTATAAAAGGAGACACTTCAGAGAGGCGACTGCGAATAAACGCATGTACTTCTTGTGCCTGCTCTGGTGTAGCGCTCTTACCTGTCCCTACTGCCCATAAAGGTTCGTAGGCGATAATTGCGTTATCAAAAGCCATGGTACCGTTTTTTTCAATTACTATATCAAGCTCTTCGGCAATCACCTCAAAGGTACGTCTTGCTTCACGAGCCGGTCCTGATTCACCTACACATAAAATCGGTGTCAGACCATTTTTTTGTGCTGCGGCAAATTTCTCTGCCACTATATTACTCGTCTCTCCGTACATACGGCGACGTTCGGAATGGCCGATAATGACATATCGACATCCAGAATCTTTTAGCATCTGCCCGGATATTTCGCCGGTGTAAGCACCAAAATCATGATGACTAAGATTTTGTGCGCCCATTCTAACAAGCGCTCCGTCTAAGGTTTGCTTATTGGCTTCAAGCAGCTGCCGAACACTTTCAAGATAAATTGAAGGCGGGCATAAAACCACTTCAGCTGAATCATTTTGGAGCTTGGTAGCAAACTTCTTAAATAGCTCTTGGGCCAAGGCCGAATTACCATTCATTTTCCAGTTACCAGCGACCATAGGACGTCTGAGTGCCATTCACTGTCTCCTCTGAAAGCGGCGTGAATAATAGCGAACCACTTATCAAGTTACAAGAGCTAAAAGGGGAATATTTCACATAAGCTGTCGAAGCGGCTACTTTTTGAGCGAGCAACAACAAATTGAATATTCAAATAATTAACATGCTGCCTTTACCGCGTCAGCAATACGGTTTGCATGTGCAAGCACTTGCGGATGGTCATCCCCCTCAACCATAACCCTGATTAACGGTTCTGTTCCCGACTTTCGCAATAATACTCGCCCACGAATACCTAATTGTTGCTCAACATCAGCTTGCGCTGATCTCACAGCATCAGTATCCAGCGGGTTTGAGTTTCCTTCAAAACGGACATTTACCAATACCTGCGGCAACATCTTTATTGATTCAGTCAATTGTTCAAGTGATGCTTTTTGACGTCGCATTGCAGCTAACACTAGAATACCTGCAACAATGCCATCACCGGTGGTGCCATGATCGAGATTAAGAATATGGCCAGAGTTTTCACCTCCGATACGCCACTGTTTCTCTTTGAGTATTTCCATGACATAGCGGTCACCGACCTTTGAGCGAACAAAAGGAATATCAAGCGCTTGTAATGCTAAATCTAACCCTAGGTTAGACATTAACGTGCCCACTACACCGCCTTTTAAAATACCACGTTTTTGAGCATCTACCGCTAAAATATATAAGATTTGATCACCATCAATCACGTCACCGCGGCTATTTACCATCATAATGCGATCGCCATCACCATCTAATGCGATACCTAAATCCGCTTTTTCGGCTAATACCGTTTCACAAATTTTAGCCATAGAGGTTGCGCCGACTTTGTCATTGATGTTTATGCCGTTTGGCTTATCGCCAATAGCAATCACATCAGCACCCAATTCACGAAATACATTAGGAGCTATGTGGTAGGTTGCACCATGTGCACAATCAACAACAATTTTCAAACCTTCAAGTGTTTGATCCGCTGGAAAATTCCCTTTGCAATATTCAATATAACGCCCTGCAGCATCTTCAACTCTTCGAGCCTTGCCTAATAAATGAGATTCAACACACACTAACGGCTTTTCAAGTTCAGCCTCTATTTCTAGCTCAATGGCATCATCTAGTTTACTGCCATTGTTTGAGAAAAACTTGATACCGTTATCATAATATGGATTATGTGACGCACTGATCACCACGCCAGCTTCCGCGCGAAATGTGCGAGTTAAATAAGCAACCGCGGGGGTAGGCATTGGACCCAGTAACAAAACGTTGAGTCCCGCAGCTGACAATCCAGCCTCTAAAGCCGATTCAAACAAGTAGCCGGAAATGCGGGTGTCTTTACCAATAATCACTTTTTGGGTGCCATTGCGAGACAATACCCGCCCTGCAGCCCAACCGAGCTTCAATGCCAGCTCAGGGGTCATTTTACCCGCCCCTACTCTGCCGCGAATACCATCGGTTCCAAAAAACTTTCTTTGCTTCACAGGTCCCCACTTAAGTGATTTGACTCTACTTAACCTTATCTCACGTTAAGAGATAGGGTAAGTAAGTTTCAATAAGACTATTCACCAATTTAATATCAAACTTGCCATTTTTTGCTCACAAGACACTTTAACTTGCAATAGCTAGCCTATTGCAAGTCAATGCAACACAGATAGCAGAACAAACAGCGGTTTGATAACCATTGATTATCCCATTCTGAGGTTACTTATAACGTTATCATGCCGATGTCGCTATATGTTAGCCATTGTTTCTGACATCACGTTAAGTACATCGACAGTTTCTGGAACATCATGGACTCGTATAATATGCGCACCTTGTTGAGCAGCAATTAATGCCCCAGCAAGGCTACCAGCAAGGCGTTGATCGATATCGCGCGCTAACAGGTCACCAATCATGCTTTTTCGCGACAGACCAACCAATAAAGGTAAGTGAAACTCATGTAATCTTGGTAATGTCGCTAATAGGCGGTAATTATGCGCTAAAGTTTTGCCAAAGCCAAAACCTGGATCGAGAATTAAGCGTTCTCGCTCAATTCCGGCGGCTTCGCAGTAAGCAATACGCAATTCGAAAAAAGCAACCACCTCATCAATCACATCCTGGTACTCAGGTTCATCTTGCATGGTTTGCGGCTCGCCTTGCATGTGCATCAAGCAAATAGGCACATCTAACGTAGCGGCCATGGCTAATGCACCGGGCATTTGTAATGCGCGCACATCATTGATCATATTGGCACCGGCATCCACAGCCTGCTCCATCACTTCAGGTTTGCTGGTATCGATTGAAATCCATACATTGTGTGTTTTAGCCGTGTATTCGATGATAGGAATAACACGGGCGAGCTCTTGCTCAAGAGTGACTTCAGCAGCACCAGGTCGAGTTGACTCTCCACCCACGTCAATAATTAATGCACCTTGTTCCACCATATCGTCGACATGGCGACAGGCTTGTTCAAGTCCGATATATTCGCCGCCATCAGAAAAAGAATCAGGGGTCACGTTTACAATGCCCATCACTACAGGTGCTGATAAGTCGAGGGTTTTATTGGCATGAGTTAATTGAAACACAGGTATTGTCCTACATAAGGTTAAAAACAAGAAAACCCCTTGCGGGGTTTTCTTTATTTACTAAATTATTTATTTAGCTGGTGATTCATCCGTTTCACTCGTGTCGGTTTTAGCGTCACTAGTATCGGCTTTAACCTCATCGACAGGTGTTTCAACTTCAGATTTAGGCGTGCTATTGCCATTATCTTTATCGTCAGATGATTCATCTTTTTGCCATTCAGCAGGCATACGCACTTCACGTCGCTTCATCAAATCATCAATTTGCAACGAATCAATCGTTTCATATTTCATCAGCGCATCTTTCATCGCATGTAAAATATCCAAATTGTCGTTTAGTAACGTTTGTGCCCGTTGATAGTTTTTATCAATAAACACTTTAGTTTCTGAATCAATCAGTGTCGCAGTCTCACCCGACATAGCCTTAGATTTACCCATACTGCGGCCTAAGAAAACTTCGTTTTCTTCTTCTGCATAGAGTAAAGGACCCAGTTTATCGGAGAAGCCCCATTGGGTAACCATGTTACGGGCAATCGACGTCGCGTATTTGATATCTTGCGACGCTCCAGTAGACACTTTTTCAGTGCCGTAAATAATCTCTTCAGCTAAACGTCCACCATAGGCAACTGAAATCTGTGATTCAAGTTTGCGACGGCTTTGGCTAACAGCATCGGCTTCCGGTAGGAAGAAAGTGACGCCTAATGCACGTCCACGCGGAATAATAGTCACTTTATGCACAGGATCATGCTCTGGTACTAAGCAGCCTACAATCGCATGTCCAGCTTCATGATAAGCAGTCATCTCTTTGTCCGCTTCAGACATCACCATAGAACGGCGCTCAGCACCCATCATGATTTTATCTTTAGCACGCTCGAACTCTTCCATACCAACAACACGACGATTACCACGAGCAGCAAACAACGCAGCTTCGTTAACAAGGTTGGCTAAGTCTGCACCAGAGAATCCTGGCGTACCACGAGCAATAACGCTTGCTTTAACATCGTCTGACAAAGGCACTTTACGCATATGCACTTTAAGGATTTGTTCACGACCACGCACATCAGGCAAGCCGACAACCACTTGACGGTCAAATCGACCTGGGCGAAGCAATGCAGCATCAAGAACATCAGGGCGGTTTGTTGCCGCGATAACGATAACACCTTCATTACCTTCGAAACCATCCATCTCAACCAGCAGTTGGTTTAACGTCTGCTCACGCTCATCGTGACCACCACCAACACCAGCACCACGTTGGCGACCTACAGCATCGATTTCATCGATAAAAATGATACAAGGTGAAGATTTTTTAGCTTGTTCGAACATGTCACGCACACGGGATGCGCCGACACCAACAAACATTTCCACAAAATCAGAACCTGATATGGTAAAGAATGGCACCTTAGATTCACCGGCAATCGCCTTAGCTAGCAAGGTTTTACCCGTACCTGGTTGCCCTACCATCAACACGCCAGTAGGAATACGACCGCCTAGCTTTTGGAACTTGGTTGGGTCACGTAAATAATCAACCAGTTCTTTCACTTCTTCTTTTGCTTCATCACAGCCAGCAACATCAGCAAAGGTGGTTTTAATTTGGTCTTCGCTCATCAGTTTGGCTTTACTTTTGCCAAACGACATTGCGCCTTTTCCACCACCGCCTTGCATTTGACGCATGAAGAATATCCACACCCCAATCAACAGTAACATCGGGAACCATGAAATAAAGATTTGGGTTAAAAAACCTGACTCTTCAGCCTCTTGGCCTTTCATGGTGATACCTTTGCGATCAAGATCATTAATTAAATCTTGGTCAACAATAGGCATAATAGTGGTGAACTTTTCGCCGGTACGTTTAGTCCCTTCAATTGTTCGTTGGTCGCTTTTTATTTCGACCGTGTTAATTTGACCATTTCGAACATTGTCCAAAAAGGCGGAATAATCCATCTTCTGCGTATTCGAAGAAGAGGGGGAATAACCCTGAAACACTGACATCAGTACAACAGCGATGACAACCCAGAGAATTAAATTTTTTGCCATGTCACTCAATTTACTAGACCTCTTAACAGTCCTGCGATTATTAACGTTAGACTACTACAACTTGTAACCAGTCGCCACTAAGTAGACTTCTCGAGAGCGTGCTCTAGAGGAGTCTGGTTTACGGGTTTTTACTACTTTGAATGCCTGTTTAACTGTTTTTATGTAGTCGTCAAAGCCCTCCCCCTGAAAGACTTTAACAGCAAAACAGCCGTTGGGCGTCAACACTTGATGACACATATCTAACGCTAATTCAACTAAATACATACCTTTAGGTTGATCAACAGCATCCGAACCACTCATGTTCGGGGCCATATCTGATAGTACCACATCCACTTTATCTTGACCTACACGCTCAAGCAATGCTTCTAGTACTTTGTTTTCTCTAAAATCACCTTGAAGGAAATCAACACCAACAATCGGATCCATTGGTAAAATATCACAAGCAATGACTTTACCTTTGTCACCAGCAAGTTTAACGGCCACTTGCGACCAGCCACCCGGTGCTGCACCTAAATCAACAACTGTCATCCCCTGTTTTATCAAGTGATCTTTTTGTTGGATCTCTTCTAACTTAAATGCTGCTCGTGAACGTAAACCGCGTTTCTGGGCTAATTTCACATAGTGATCATCAAAGTGTTCTTGCATCCAGCGACTTGAGCTCGCCGTACGTTTTTTTGTTGTCATTAAAATTCCGCAACGATTCAGAGTTACATAAGGTGTATATAAGGGTAGAATACCCGTTTTTCAACAGTAACTCAGCAAAAGTTGGTACAAATGAATTTAACAACCAAACAAAAACAGCATTTAAAAGGTCTGGCGCACAGTTTAAAACCAGTGGTGCTGCTTGGTGGCAATGGACTAACTGAAGGTGTTCTGGCTGAAATTGATAGCGCGCTTACACATCATGAATTGATTAAAGTAAAAGTAGCCTCTGCCGACAGAGAGCTCAAAAATGCCATCGTTGACGCCATTGTACGTGAAACCCAGTCTGCGAAAGTGCAACTTATCGGTCATGTCTTAGTCATTTTCCGTCAGTCTGCCGAAATGAAGATTGCTTTGCCTAAAGCCAAATAATCTCGCATTCTTTTATAAAAAGCCGCTGAATTCAGCGGCTTTTTTATTAGAGATGAATTATCATTAATCGGGATGGCTGGGTAAAGGAAAGACTTAATAATGTTGTGCCTTTAATCCTAAAAATTCAGGCAAGCTAGCATCAATTGAAAAAAAATGACCAAGTACCTGTAACGATCCCAATAAACAATGCGATTGAAACCCCCTCCAATAGTGCTCCACCCATTATCAATAATGCTTATACAGTTTATAATGTAGTCTCTGATGTCACCATTGAGCTCAAAAAAGTCGACTTAATAGCACCATTATTAATGTCCTGCACATCCCACAAGGGCTTTGTAATAAGTATTTACCCATCCTATCTTCGATAATAGAGTCATTAAACGAATAAGCAAAAATAGCTAAAATAGCCGCCAGTACGATTAAATTTGATTCCATTTGGCTTGACGCAAAAAAGCCAACACAAACACCACATCACGTACCAGAGCCAATAACGCACAAGAAGCTGTACGCCACTCAAAGCGGAAACTTGAATATTTCATAATACACTGCATAGCCATTAGATAAGACAAGTCAAGCCACCTTTGACGACCAATTATTGATCGACTTAAGACCCCACCTCGTTGCTGTATAATACGTTAATACATTATTTAATACGGCTAATACCGTTTTGAGATCAAAACGTTTATTTTTAATAGAATATCGGCACCATTTTTCGCCACAATCAAATTATCTTGTTGCTGTTCGATGCGTAACCTGTTGATCACCGTTTAATATAGCACATGATGGAATTGCTCTACTGTCAGTGATTGGGCCGGGTTAATTGTGAGTGTACCGCGACTCTTCACCATACCAAGACGCTAATGCACTCATAAACAAGATGATTAATATGCTAATTAATAACCAGTATTTCCACTGAGAATAATGATTTAATCAATGCGTTTTCGATTTAGATTTCATAATATTTGATCTCACTAAATCGAGGTGAGTTAAGCCTGGATAAAAATGTATAGCCAGTAATGAGCGGTTTTAACCAACTCATCTATTTACAGTAAAGCTCATTAGTAAAGCTAATGACGTTTTCAATCAATGCAGAAAATCGTTAGCTGATGTGAGCGTGAACGAAAAGTAAATTAGATCTTTCTAGGCGGAAAGTATTGAAGGGGCGACGTCGTTGACAAAATCCAGTCCAATTGTGGATTGACGTTAATTGGATACCCTATGGTTAAACTCGCTATTGGCGGCGAAAAAATTCATAGGCCAATACATCATTAGGACTTGTTTCATTTAATTGACGTTGAGCATTACTGATATAACGTGCCGAATAAGTGGCCACATAATAAATATCATTTGGATTAGATTGCTCAAAAATAGAGCCTGTTGGTAATAGTTCCTAACCTAGCTCAATAATGTACTGTTAACCTCTATGAGCGTGTCACTTAAAGTTGTTGGTTTATGTCAACGCACATCACTATCAATTGGACTATCAATTGAACCATCGACTAACTGAACTGAAGACAGCATTATATCAAGGGAGGTTAAACTTATTGGCTGTTGACAAATACGACCATCTGTCTCCATATCCACATCATATCGGCAAGAGTATCCAGTAGACGTAGCAAATGGCAGCGACGCTAACACCAACACATGGCTATTGATGAGAAAGATTGAACACAACCCCACAATTACCAGCATGAGTAGTATACGAGCCCATGGAAACGTCATAATGACCTTATTTTATCAAACGACATAGTTGCTAGTATTTGAAATCAAAATGTCGAAATATAATTTAAAATAGAAGATAAAACATAATTTCAAAGCAATGTTTCAACGGGATCTGTCAACGGAAAGTTTCAAAAAATGTTGTATTTTGCTCGATAAAATGTAACAGCAATGTAAATCAAGGCGATAATATCTGTTGCACCTTTAATGTGCAAATGAATTTTTTTACATTTATTTTGGTCTATATCGAATGCACTCTGTTTGTAATAGATATAAAAAAGCACTAAATAGTATTCTATTTAGTGCTAGGTCAGGCTAGTGATCATTTATATCGATAATGGATTTAGCATAAAATAAAATAAATGCTTAACCGGATCTTTTAATTTAACAATTAAAACATATTGTTAGAAAATATTTACCCTAGCTGACTCACATGGCTTAAATATATTTAACCGCAACGATCTCATAATCAGTCAAGCCACCGGGTGTGGTAATCGATACTTCATCGCCTTCACTTTTACCAATTAATCCACGTGCAATCGGTGAATTAACAGAAATTAAATTTTGTTTAATTTCTGCCTCGTCATCACCCACAATACGATAGGTCACTTCGGCATCCGTATCCAAGTTCAAAATAGTCACTGTAGTACCAAAAATGATCCGGCCGGTATTGTCTAATGTGGTGACATCAATAATTTGAGCATTAGATAATTTACCTTCAATGTCACGAATACGCGCTTCACAAATCCCCTGATCTTCACGGGCAGCATGGTATTCTGCATTTTCTTTTAAATCACCTAATTCACGCGCAGAAGCAATCGCTTCGGTAATTTTTGGACGGCGATCGAACTTTAATATTACCAGTTCTTTACGTAGTTGATCTGCGCCAATTACAGTCATTGGGACCTTACTCATAATGTCTTTGTCTCCTTTAAAAACAAAAGCATCCCGTGCTGACAAAATCAACACAGTCAAAATTCAGTTGGAAGTACGCATTCTAGTTAGCATGCGTCTCTTGGATGCATCTTTTAGATGATGGCAGACAGCTTACCTAAGCTTTTACCGACTTGCTAGTCATGCTTCACCAAAATGTCATAAAAAAGGTCGCCTAATGGCGACCTTAATCATTAGCACACAATAAAGTTAACCTTTAATGCGTTTGTGTAACTCTTGCACTGAGGTCACTTTGATACGATCATCTGCAGCATGCGCTAAACACGTCGCAAAAGCTGCATTTAATGTCGTAGTGTAATTTACCTTATAGCGCAATGCTCCACGGCGGATCTGGCGAGAGTCTTCAATGGCTTGACGACCTTCTGTGGTGTTAACAATGTAGGTATATTCACCATTCTTAATACGATCAAGAATGTGTGGACGACCTTCATGTACCTTGTTAACTAAACGGGGATTAATCCCCGCTTCACCCAAGATAATGGCGGTACCATGGGTGGCATCAATTTGATAACCTAGCTCAATCAACTTAGAGGCTAAATCAGCAACACGTTTTTTATCACTATTACGCACAGATAATAACGCACGACCAGACTTAGGCACTTCAGATGTGGCACCCAGTTGTGCTTTTGCATACGCTTCAGCAAAAGTATCGCCAACGCCCATCACTTCACCAGTTGATCGCATTTCAGGGCCTAACAACGGATCGACACCAGGGAACTTATTAAACGGCAATACCACTTCTTTGACAGAGAAGTAAGGTGGGATCACTTCTTTGATAACGTTTTGTGAAATCAGGCTTTGGCCAACCATGACACGAGCGGCGATTTTAGCTAACGGCACCCCCGTTGCTTTAGACACAAACGGGACGGTACGGGCTGCACGTGGATTAACTTCAATCATGTAGATTTCGTTATCTTTTACCGCAAACTGCACGTTCATTAAGCCGATTACGCCTAACTCAAAAGCCAATTTAGAGACTTGGTCACGCATTCTCGCCTGAACATCAGCACTTAAGGTATAAGGTGGTAATGAACAACCTGAGTCACCAGAGTGAACCCCTGCTTGTTCAATGTGCTCCATAATGGCGCCAACCACTACAGTTTCACCGTCACATACAGCATCTATATCCACTTCAATGGCATCATCTAAGAAGTGATCAAGTAATACTGGTGATGCATTAGAGACTTTAACCGCTTCATTAAAGTAGCGCAGTAAATCTTGCTTGTCGTAGACGATTTCCATCGCACGGCCGCCCAACACATAAGATGGACGAACTACCAGCGGATAACCGATAATTTCAGCTTCAATCACCGCACTTTCAACCGTCGTCACGGTCGCATTTTCAGGCTGCTTCATGTTTAAACGTTGAATCGCTTGTTGGAAGCGTTCACGGTCTTCTGCACGGTCAATCGCATCAGGACTGGTACCGATAATCGGTACGCCTGCGGCTTCTAATTCTCGCGCGAGTTTAAGCGGGGTTTGACCACCGTATTGTACGATTACGCCTTTTGGCTTTTCGATACGCACGATTTCGAGCACATCTTCTAACGTTACAGGCTCAAAGTACAAGCGATCAGATGTGTCGTAGTCGGTTGATACCGTTTCAGGGTTACAGTTAACCATGATGGTTTCATAACCGTCTTCGCGTAATGCTAATGCCGCATGGACACAACAGTAATCGAACTCAATACCTTGTCCGATACGATTCGGTCCACCACCCAGAATCATGATTTTTTCACGGTTCGATGGGTTAGCTTCACACTCTTCTTCATAGGTTGAATACATGTAAGCTGTATCAGTTGAAAATTCAGCAGCACAAGTATCTACACGCTTATAAACTGGGTGAATTCCATCGCGATGACGTAATTTACGAATTTCACTTTCATTGACACCTAATACATCGGCTAAACGCGCATCAGAGAAACCTTTACGCTTTAATTGGCGTAAGTAGTTTTTCTCTAAACCTGACATACCAAGTTCAGCGACTTTCGCTTCTTGGGTAATCAAATCTTCGATTTGAACCAAGAACCAATGGTCAATATTAGTCAATGTGAAGATATCGTCACGACTTAACCCTGCACGGAATGCATCAGCGATGTACCAAATACGATCACAACCTGGCTCTTTTAATTCATGACGAATACGTTGCATAGCTTCGGGTGATTGTAAATCAACAACCGAATCAAAACCGTTACGACCCACTTCAAGGCCGCGTAAGGCTTTTTGCAATGACTCTTGGAAAGTACGGCCAATCGCCATTACTTCACCCACAGACTTCATTTGCGTCGTTAGGCGGTCATTTGCACCAGCAAACTTTTCAAAATTAAAACGCGGTATTTTGGTGACAACGTAGTCGATAGCAGGCTCGAACGATGCGGGTGTTTTACCACCAGTAATGTCGTTACTTAGCTCGTCTAATGTGTAACCGACAGCCAGTTTTGCAGCGATTTTAGCAATCGGGAAACCAGTCGCTTTAGAGGCTAATGCAGATGAACGAGATACGCGTGGATTCATCTCAATAATGACCATACGGCCCGTATCAGGACAAATACCAAACTGTACGTTTGAACCACCGGTTTCAACACCAATTTCACGCAATACGGCTAAAGAAGCGTTTCGCATTAATTGATATTCTTTGTCGGTAAGGGTTTGTGCTGGCGCAACGGTAATTGAGTCACCGGTGTGAACACCCATTGGGTCAAAGTTTTCGATAGCACAGACGATAATACAGTTATCGTTGCGGTCACGAACCACTTCCATCTCATATTCTTTCCAACCAATTAATGATTCATCAATCAATAATTCGTTAGTTGGCGACAAGTCTAAGCCTTGAGAACAAATCTCTTCAAACTCTTCTTTGTTGTAAGCAATCCCCCCGCCGCTACCACCCATGGTGAAAGACGGACGAATGATACAGGGAAAGCCCACCATATCTAATACGCCATAAGCTTCATCCATGTTATGCGCGATCCCAGCACGAGGACAATCTAACCCAATAGATTTCATCGCTTTGTCGAAACGACTACGGTCTTCAGCTTTATCAATCGCATCCGCTGTCGCACCAATCATTTCAACATTAAACTCTTTTAGCACTCCTTTTGCTTCAAGCTGAAGGGCGCAGTTCAGTGCAGTTTGTCCACCCATAGTCGGTAGAATTGCATCAGGACGCTCCTTGGCAATGATGTTGCGTACCACTTCCCAATGTATTGGTTCGATATACGTTGCATCGGCCATTTCAGGGTCGGTCATAATGGT
Organism: Shewanella sp. Actino-trap-3; assembly: GCF_002836275.1. Classification (NCBI taxonomy): domain Bacteria; kingdom Pseudomonadati; phylum Pseudomonadota; class Gammaproteobacteria; order Alteromonadales; family Shewanellaceae; genus Shewanella; species Shewanella sp. Actino-trap-3. The sequence continues at coordinate 2,084,216 of NZ_PJCE01000001.1, forward strand.
CGCAGGATTAGAGTTGACCAAAATGACACGATAGCCTTCTTCACGAAGCGCTTTACAGGCTTGCGCACCTGAATAATCAAACTCACACGCCTGACCAATAACAATTGGACCGGCACCTAGGATAAGAATACTTTTTATATCTGTACGTTTTGGCATTGCTTCTGTCTTCTCCCAGATAACTACTTAGCGTGCTGACGGTATTGTTCAATGAGCTCGATAAAATGATCGAACAGTGGCGCGGCATCGGTTGGGCCTGGACTCGCTTCAGGGTGACCCTGAAAACTAAATGCAGGCTTGTCAGATAGATGAATACCTTGTAATGAACCATCAAATAATGACTTGTGAGTCACCTTAATGTTAGCCGGTAACGTGGTTTCATCCGCAGCAAAACCGTGGTTTTGACTGGTGATCATCACGCTGCCATTTTTAAGATTGCTCACTGGATGGTTTGCACCATGGTGACCAAATTTCATTTTTAAGGTTTTAGCACCAGAGGCAAGCGCTAATAATTGGTGACCTAGACAAATGCCAAATACAGGGATCTCTGTTGTTAATATTTGTTGAATCGCTGTAATGGCGTAGTCACAAGGCTCAGGATCGCCAGGTCCGTTTGATAGGAACACCCCATCTGGGTTCATCGCAAGTACATCGGCAGCAGAGGTTTGCGCGGGTACTACAGTCACATCACAACCACGGTCAACCAACATACGCAAAATATTACGTTTTACACCGTAATCGTACGCGACAATTTTATATTTGAGTTCCGCTTCTGGTGTTTCAGACGGTAAACCACCGACTAATTTCCAGCTACCCTTGCGCCATGTATACGCTTTATCGGTGGTCACTTCTTTGGCTAAATCCATGCCTTTTAGCCCTGGGAACGCTTTCGCGGCTACCAGAGCTTTCGCTTCATCTAGGTCGCCGACCATAATACAACCGGCTTGAGCGCCTTTTTCACGCAAAATTCGAGTGAGCTTGCGAGTATCAATATCAGCAATACCAACCACATTATTCGCTTTTAAATAATCGCTTAATGATTGTTGGTTGCGGAAATTACTCGCCATAAGCGGTAAGTCACGAATAATTAAGCCACATGCATGAACCGAATCCGATTCTGTGTCTTCATCATTAGTACCTGTGTTACCGATGTGAGGATAGGTTAATGTTACTATTTGGCGTGAATATGAAGGATCCGTAAGGATCTCTTGGTAACCTGTCATTGAAGTATTAAATACCACTTCACCAACAGATATACCTGTAGCACCAATTGCGGTGCCAGAGAATACGGTTCCATCTTCGAGTACGAGTAAGGCAGACTGTGTCAACGCGACCTCCAGAAAAGAGCCAAGCCACTTAAATTAGGTGTTTTTATTTTGCACTATTTTTATTTTGCATTAAGATATCAATTTTCGTTACATTACGAAATTTTGACAAATTCTAGCGAGTCTATAAGAAATTAACTTTTACGTCTATATTTTGTCGGATTGTTTTCAAAAAAAAACACCAACGAGTGGTGTTTTTATTATCTAGTTCAATCCTAATACTTGCTGCATGTCATACAGACCTGCATTTTGATCTGAGAGCCAAAAAGCCGCCCTCATCGCCCCATTAGCAAAGGTCATCCTACTCGTTGCTTTATGGGTTATTTCCAACCGTTCGCCCATATCAGCGAACATAGCGGTGTGTTCACCCACAATGTCACCAGCACGAACCGTTGCAAAACCAATGGTATTACGTTCGCGTTCACCGGTAATACCTTCACGTCCAAATACCGCACATTGCTCTAAATCACGACCCAATGTTTGGGCTATAATTTCACCCATTTTAAGCGCGGTACCTGACGGGGCATCTTTTTTATGCCGATGATGGGCTTCGATTATTTCGATATCGGTATAATCACCCATGACTTCTGTCGTCAGTGCGAGCAATTTCCACATCACATTCACACCAACAGACATATTAGGCGCTAACACCACGGGTACTTGTTCTGAATAGGCACCAATTAGCGTTTTTTGAGCATGATTAAAGCCTGTGGTACCGATCACGATTGCTTTGTGATTTTTCGCACACCAATCAAGATAAATAATTGAAGATTCTGGTGAGGTAAAATCGATCAGTACGTCAAAGTCATTAACAACACTATCAAGTGAATCGGTAATGGCAACATTCATTGCGCCGACACCGGCGAGTTCACCAGCATCAACACCAATTAGACTTGACCCGGTACGCTCAATAGCAGCGCCAAGTACTATGACTTCTTGCTGTTTAGCAGATTCAATCAGTGTACGGCCCATACGGCCACTGGCACCAACTACAGCAATTCTCACTTTTGCAGTCATTTATTTCTCCCAGTTTTAACTAAAGGTAAACACAAAAACAGCATATACAAAAACGCCTAAGTTAACTTAGGCGTTTTTAATAACTAGATAATTTCTAACAACTCAATTTCGAATACCAAAGCTGAGTAAGGCGGGATTGATGCACCCGCGCCGCGCTCACCGTAAGCTAAGTGATGCGGAACATATAATTTAAGCTTAGTGCCAATAGGCATTAACTGTAATGCTTCAGTCCAACCGGCAATCACGCCAGATACTGGAAACTCAGCAGGCTGGTCACGAGCAACAGAGCTGTCGAACACATCACCACTGATAAAAGTACCATGGTAGTGAGTACGAACAGTTGAATCGTAAGTTGGTTTTTCGCCGTCACCTTGTACAAGCACTTCGTATTGAAGGCCAGACTCAGTTACCGTAATATCATCACGATTTGCGTTTTCAGTTAAGAATGCCTCACCTTCAGCAGCAGCTTCTTCTGCAGCAGCTTCTTGCTCTTCTTGTAAACGACGACTAATTTCAGTAAATGCAACTTGAAGCTCTTCCATTGATACTGCGCTTTCTTTACCGGCAAATGCATCAGCAAGACCAGCCTGGACGGCAGGGATATCAATACCTTCAAAAGAGTTTGCTGCTAGTTGCTCGCCCATTTGACGACCTACACCGTAGCTAGCATGCTGTTCCATTGTGCTGAACAAATCTGACATAATAATTTCTCTCAATAAACATAAAAAATTCGCACCAGAGTTTATCACAATTAACTGCGTCAATGTTGGCAAAAAACGCTATTTAACGTGAGCCATTTTACACTCAGTCAAAGACTGTTTCCTTGCCTGTGTATAAAGCGGCATCACTTGATTTTGTGCCGCTTGCAAGTCTTCAATGCGATGACTGTGTGACGGATGCGTCGACAACAGCTCTGGCCCTTGCGCACCACCCGCTTTGGCCATGTTTTGCCACAAGGTAATACTTTGGTTAGGATTAAAGCCCGCTTTAGCCATTAACTCAAGACCGACGATATCAGCTTCTGATTCTTGGCTGCGACCAAAGGGTAAAATAATCCCCACTTTAGCCCCTAACCCAAGTCCGGCCATATACAGATCTTTATTGGCAACTCCCGATGCCCCAATAGCAGCATCCGCAGCCTGCATACCCAGCCCAGTTAGCTGGGCACGAGACACTTGCTCGTTACTATGTTGGGCTAATACATGGGCCACTTCATGTCCCATAACAGTAGCAAGCTGATCTTGGTTAACCGCGACGTTTAATAATCCACTATATACGCCAATGTGACCGCCGGGCAATGCAAATGCATTCACTTGATCTGATTCAAATAATACTACGTCCCATTGTTGCGACTGAACGGGTAATACTGCCGTAATACGCTTAGCAACACAGTTTACATAGTGGGTTTGCGCTTGGTTTTGACTTATTTTTTCACTTTTCTTCATGGTCTCAAACGACTGAGCGCCCATCTGCTGCATCTGCGTATCAGAAAAAAGCAAGGTTTGCCCTCGACCTGTCGGCGATTGATTATTCACACAGCCAACTAATAAAGAAGTCAACAACATACTGAGTACTAACGGTTTCATCTGGTAAATCCTTATACTATTCACTTGCCATAGTGGTCAGTAAAATAATTATAGTCATTGATTATGGATAAGCGATGACTCATTTTACTGGGCAAACGTGTAATTGCCAAATGACAATGTCGTTATGAGTGGCAGTCGAGACTAGATTACTGAGTATCAATTAAATCAATTAGGTCTTTTTATGGGGTGTAAAGTCACGAATACTGCGTTTGTTGGTTGTGCGTCGATTAGCTTGTTTGTCGCGAGGCGGACGTTTACTGCTTGAGTCGCTCGGTTTATCAGTCACCGGAAAACCCACTAATGCCTGCAAAGGTAATGCCTTTTGTGTCAACGCACGAATGGCATTTAAGCTTTCCATTTCACTATGGCTCACCAAGGATATTGCAACACCTTGCAACCCCGCTCGGGCAGTACGGCCTATTCGATGGACATATACAGGAGCACTATTGGGTAAGTTAGCGTTTATCACCACAGGTAACGCTTCAATATCGATCCCACGAGCGAGTAAATCCGTTGCCACTAATACACTCACTTTTTGGGCTTTAAAATCAGCCAATGTCTGTCGGCGTAATGTTTGATCTTTATCGCCGTGAAGCGCGGCAGATGAAATTCCGGCTTTGAGTAGCTTTTTGGTTAATGAATCAGCATCATCTTTAGCATTAATAAACACTAAAACTTGCGACCATTGATGTTGATTAATCAAATTAATCAAGGCTTGTGCCTTGCTGCCTTTATTGACTAAATACAATTGTTGCTCAATTTCATCCACGGCGCTATTCAGGACGTTTGCTTCAATTCTTTGGCAGTTTTTGGACAAGACTTGCTGGGTTAATTGCACTAATGGCTCTGGAAATGTTGCTGAAAATAATAATGTCTGTCTGTTTGGCATTAGCGCTAATAGCTTGGTGATATCGGCTATAAATCCCATATCGAGTAAACGATCGGCTTCATCAAGCACTAATCGTTTTACTGAGCTCAAATCCACTATTTTCTGCTGGGTCAATTCCAATAACCGCCCCGGTGTAGCCACTATAATGTCTGCAGGCTTGTGTAAACGATCAACTTGTAACGATTGTAATTCTCCTCCGCAAAGCAAATCCATTGTGATATCTAGCGCCATTGCTATAGGGTTAAGAGTATCATGCACCTGTGAAGCCAGCTCTCTGGTTGGCACAATGACTAAAGCCTGTATTGCCGTTATATCGGCATTAACCTGGGCATTAACAGTCTGCAATAAAGGGAGTCCATAAGCATAGGTTTTGCCACTTCCAGTCTGCGCCAAGGCTAGTACATCTTTTCCGGCCAAAATAGCTGGAATAGCCAGAGTTTGAATACGAGTCGGCTCGTGGAGCCTTGCCGGTAATGCAGACAGTAAAGCAGGATATAACGCTAAGGTTGAAAAAGGCATGGGATTATCACTAAGTGAACAATGGACGAAGTCTACTGAGGACGGTTGCAGAAGTAAAATAACTCACTATAAATAAAAAGGTTGCTTACCCTTGAGGTAAACAACCTTAATCGTCGTACGAGATAAAATAGTGCTATTAGCTATTTAAGTCTTGAAAAAAACTTTTAACCCCATCAAAAAAACCTTCTGCTTTTGGGCTATGTTTTTTTGATTCACCGGTTAATGTCGCTTCAAACTCACGCAGTAACTCTTTTTGCGTGTCATTCAGATTAACAGGTGTTTCCATTACGACTTTGCACAACAAGTCGCCTACTGCATGGCTGCGAACTGACTTGACCCCTTTACCGCGTAAACGGAACATACGCCCAGTTTGAGTTTCTGTTGGGATCTTAAGACTAACTTTACCATCTAAGGTTGGTACTTCAATCTCGCCGCCTAATGCCGCTTTACTAAATGAAATAGGCACTTCACAGTATAGATTGTTGGCATCGCGGGTAAAGATAGCGTGTTCACGTACACTGACCTGAACATATAAATCACCAGGAGGAGCGCCAAACTCGCCCGCTTCACCTTCACTGGTCAAACGAATGCGGTCACCCGTATCAACACCGGCTGGAATTTTAACTGACAGTGTCTTACTTTGTTCAACACGGCCTTCACCATGACATTTGCCACAAGGATCTTTAATGATTTTACCGCGACCATGACAAGTAGGACAGGCTTGCTGAACAGCAAAAAAGCCTTGGCGCATTTGTACTTGGCCTTGGCCATGACAAGTACCACAGGTGCTTGCCGAGGTACCTTTTTTGGCACCACTACCGTCACATAAATCACACGCGGCTAATGTCGGAATTCGCAGCTCTTTGGTCAATCCTCGTACGGCTTCTTCCAAAGACAATTCAAGGTTGTAACGTAAATCACTGCCTCGTGCAGCTTGACGTTGACCACCTCGGCGGCCACCACCAAAAATATCGCCGAAAACATCACCGAAGATATCGCCAAAATCACCTTGGCCACCACCGTGTCCACCACGATTAGGATCGACACCTGCATGACCAAATTGATCATAAGCCGCTTTCTTGTCGCTGTCGGTTAAAATTTCGTACGCTTCTTTAATTTCTTTAAAGCTGGCTTCTGCGGCTTTGTCACCCGGATTACGGTCAGGGTGAAATTTCATCGCTAAGCGTTTGTACGCTTTTTTAATTTCGCGTTCACTGGTGTCTCGTCCAACACCTAGAACTTCGTAATAATCACGCTTTGACATAGTGTTCAGTTTCTCGAAGGTGTGAGTAATTTGATAAACTTAATTTATACAAACGGGCGTTTGAGGATAGCCCCAACGCCCGCTTTAATGGTAACTAACTGAAATTGCTAATTACTTTTTGTCTTCTTTAACTTCTTCGAACTCAGCATCAACAACATCATCAGCAGGCTTATCTTGGCCAGCATCTTGCGCTTGACCTTCTGCATCACCTTGAGCTTTAGCTTGAGCAATTTCCATTAGCTTAGCAGACGCTTCGATCAGACCTTGAGTCGCGGTATCAATGGCTTCTTTATCTTTGCCTTTAATGGCCGTTTCTAAAGTGGCGATTGCCGCTTCAATCTTTTCTTTTTCGTCGCTAGCTAACGCATCACCGGCTTCTTCAACTTGTTTTTTAGTTGAATGAGCTAAGCCATCGGCTTGGTTACGCGCATGAACTAACTCTTCAAATTTCGCATCTTCATCAGCATGGGCTTCTGCGTCACGTACCATTTGTTCAACTTCTTCATCAGACAAACCTGAAGAGGCTTTAATGGTGATGTTTTGTTTCTTACCTGTTTTCTTGTCTGTTGCAGACACATGTAAGATACCATCAGCATCGATGTCGAACATCACTTCAACTTGTGGTTGGCCACGTGGTGCTGGCTCAATACCTTCAAGGTTGAATTGACCTAATGACTTGTTCGCACTTGATTGCTTACGCTCACCTTGAAGTACGTGAATAGTCACGGCACTTTGGTTGTCATCAGCGGTTGAGAATACTTGCTGAGCTTTAGTCGGGATAGTGGTGTTCTTCTCGATAAGCTTAGTCATCACACTGCCCATGGTTTCAATACCAAGAGATAGCGGTGTAACGTCAAGTAGAAGTACGTCTTTCACTTCACCAGAAAGTACGCCAGCTTGAATGGCTGCGCCAACGGCAACCGCTTCATCTGGATTAACGTCTTTACGTGGCTCTTTGCCGAAGAAGTTAGTGACCGCTTCTTGTACTTTAGGCATACGAGTCTGACCACCAACAAGAATCACTTCATTGATGTCTGAAATTGATAAATCAGCATCAGCTAAGGCAACTTTTAACGGCTCTAGAGTACGTTGAATCAAGTCTTCAACCAATGACTCTAACTTGGCACGAGTAATTTTAACCACTAAGTGCTTAGGACCTGTTGCATCGGCTGTGATGTAAGGTAAGTTGACTTCAGTGTGGTTAGTGCTTGAAAGTTCGATTTTTGCTTTTTCAGCCGCTTCTTTCAAACGCTGCATAGCAAGTGGATCGCGACGTAGATCTAAACCTTGGTCTTTTTTGAACTCATCGGCTAAATAGTTAATCAAACGGTTATCAAAGTCTTCACCACCTAAGTGAGTGTCACCATTGGTTGCTAACACTTCAAATGTTTGATCGCCATCATTGCTGTCGATTTCGATGATAGAGATATCGAATGTACCACCACCTAAGTCGTATACTGCAACAACGTTATCGCCTTGCTTCTTATCGATACCGTATGCAAGTGCAGCAGCAGTAGGCTCGTTGATGATACGTTTAACATCAAGACCTGCGATACGACCAGCATCTTTCGTTGCTTGACGTTGTGAATCGTTAAAGTAAGCAGGAACAGTAATAACCGCTTCGGTTACTTCTTCACCTAAAAAGTCTTCTGCTGTTTTTTTCATCTTTTTCAAGATTTCAGCTGAAACTTGTGGTGGTGCCATTTTATTTCCACGTGACTCAACCCATGCATCACCATTATCAGCTCCGATAATTTTGAATGGCATGATGTTCACATCACGTTGAACTTCGTCATCTTTAAAACGACGTCCAATTAAACGCTTAATGGCGAAAAAGGTGTTTGTTGGGTTGGTTACCGCTTGACGCTTGGCAGGTTGGCCAACAATAATTTCATCTTCGGTATAAGCGATGATTGATGGGGTTGTACGCTCACCCTCTGCGTTCTCTATTACGCGTGCTTTGCCGCCATCAAGGACTGCAACACACGAGTTTGTTGTGCCTAAATCGATACCAATAATTTTGCCCATGGGGTCCTCCGGAATTGACGTTATTCGTCGCTAATATGTTATTTGATGTTGATATGGGGATGATCAGCAAGTATTTCAAGCATTTTGTTACTTAACTTGAGATTCATAATTGACCACTCATATCAGCCTTGATACCTATATTGGGACAACAAAGTGAATTACAAGGGGATAAGTAAAAATTTATCATCTAAAATTTATCATCAATTGCAGATATCGTTATAGCGCCAAGCTAAGTAAGTAAAGGGATATTATTTATCAATGGCATTGGCGGCTTAAGTGACCATAATAGTGAAAGCAACAACCGTGAGGTCAGCCCAATCGGGTACTGATATGATTTAGGCACGGTATTATTATGGTCGACAGTGGCGACCGCCTTTTAGTGCATTCGTTTTTTTAGCTCGTTACAACGGAGGTTGGTCGCAGTATTAACCTTAATAATGGCGTTGTTAATTATTCTGCCGTTTTAGCAATTTAATCCTCAACCGACAATATTAGCGCTAGGGTACTTTTAACACCGGTATTATCGCTTGGTTTTATCGCTTGGATTTATGAATTAGATACTAGGTTCTAGTGTCGCTGCGCTTCTAGAGCGGACTGCGTCCTGCTAGGGACAGCTTCGCTGCTAAGATCCTATGCCGCTATGCGGATAGGCTGTTGATTTTATAGAATCTAGCCGCGTAGCGTCCTAGCAGCGAAGCGCTCTAGCCTCTAGGCCTTTATTGTCATAAGCAACACAAACAACACCGGTTATTGTCTACTGGTATAATCCCCCCAAGCTAGCCACTTATACGTGGTCAGTGCATCTAACCCCATCGGACCTCGGGCATGCAGCTTCTGCGTACTCACGGCCACTTCGGCGCCAAGGCCAAACTGTGAACCATCAGTAAAACGAGTACTGGCATTAACATACACAGCCGCTGAATCAACTCGGTTCATAAAGTCACTCGCCGTATGAATGTTATCGGTTAAAATGGCCTCAGAATGCCCAGTAGAATATTGACGAATATGCGCCACAGCTTCGTCAATATGATTGACGATTTTGATCCCTAATGTGAGCGATAACCACTCGGTTGAGAATGACTCATCATGTGCCGGTGTCACCTCAAAACCTAACCCCTCAAGATAAGGTAAGGAGCTTGCACAAGCATGGAAACGAACGCCCAACGAGTGCAAATGTGATGCTATATTGGGAATAAACTCGGCAGCAACGTGTTGATGTACTAACAAAGTATCCAGTGCATTACACACAGTAGGGCGCTGAACCTTAGCGTTGGCAATCACCTCGATGGCGCGCACTAAATCGGCTTGCTTATCGACAAATAAATGACAAATACCAATGCCACCTAAAATCACCGGAATACTCGACTGCTCAGCACACAATCGCTGCAGATTATGGCCACCGCGAGGAATAATCATATCCACATATTTGTCGAGTCTAAGTAAGCCGCTAACAAGACTACGCTCTGGTGAATCGATTAGCTGTACAGCATCTTTAGGCAAGTCTTCGCTAACAAGCGCATCACGGATCACGTCACTTAATACTTTATTTGTGGTTAAGGTTTCTTTACCGCCACGCAAAATCACTGCATTACCGGTTTTTAATGCTAACACGGCTATATCCACAGTGACATTTGGGCGAGCCTCATAAATAACCCCCACCACACCTAATGGCACACTGCGACGAGTTAATCGTAAGCCGTTATCTAATACCCGACTTTCAGCTTCTTTGCCGATAGGATCAGCCAGTGCGATAACATTATCAATGTCGGTAATAATAGCGCCCAAGCGCCCCTCATCAAGCATCAATCTGTCTATCATGGCTTCAGTTAAACCATTTTGTTTCGCCGCGGCAACATCTTGCGCATTCGCTTGTAAAATATCATTTTTACGCAGTGCTAAGCGATCGGCAATTGTCATTAATAATACCGATTTTTGTTTAGCGGTTAAACTCGCTAAGATAAAACTTGCTGCCTTAGCGCGTTGCCCTAATTGGGTTAAATATTCTGTTTCTGAGGCTGACATCTGCTTATCCTTAATTATCAAGTATGACCATATCATTGCGATGAACCACTGCATCACCGTAGTTATAGCCTAGTAAACTTTCTATCTCATCAGAGTGTTTACCGCTAATTTTGGTTAGATCATTGGCACAATATCGACTAATTCCTTTAGCCAAAATCTTGCCTGTTTGATTAACAATGAGTAAGGTCGCACCACGCTCAAAATGACCTTCAATATCAACAATACCTTTTGATAATAAGCTGCGACCATTAGCAACCACCGCGACAGAGGCGCCAGCATCAACAATTAATTTCCCTTGTGATGCGGGGCCAGCAAGGATCCATTGTTTACGACTCTCTAATGGGTTTTCTATCGCACTAAAATGAGTGCCAACCGACTCCCTAGCAGCCACTTTGGCAATCACATCAGGGTGATGTCCAGACGCTATCACGACTTCGATGCCCGCACGGCGCGCCACATCGGCCGCTTCTAGTTTAGTTGCCATCCCGCCGGTGCCAAGTCCGGAAACAGAGCCGCCAGCCAGTAAACGTAAACTGTCATCAATATTGACGACTTGTTTAATCAATTGCGCATTAGGATGAGTGCGAGGATCGGCATCAAATAAGCCTTTTTGATCAGTGAGTAAGATGAGTAAGTCAGCATCACAGAGCAGTGCGGCCCGCGCAGACAAATTATCATTATCACCGACTTTAATCTCATTGGTTGCGACGGCATCATTTTCGTTAATAATAGGGATAATATTATGCGCTAATAATGCATTTAAGGTGTCGCGGGCATTAAGGTAACGTTCGCGATCTTGTAAATCTGCACGGGTTAATAATAGTTGGCCAACTTGTAAACCATAAATACTGAATAATTGTGACCACGCCAAAATTAACTGACCTTGACCCACAGCAGCAAGTAACTGTTTGTTCGCCATCGTATCGGGCAACACCGGATAATGTAAATGCTCTCGCCCAGCAGCAATAGCACCCGATGTACACAAAACCACCTCAATGCCTGAACGCATAAGCGAAGCCATTTGCCTGGCTAATTCAACCATATGTGCTCTATCAAGCTTCTTACTGCCAGATGTCAGCACACTGGTACCCAACTTAACTACTACGCGGCGATAACCCATTTGTTTTACTCAATTTACCAAAACATTCAGTCCATTTTTATACCTAATTCACTCGATAATTCATAGTAAAAGCCGCTAATAGTAGATTATTTATCTAGATTAACCTCGGCTCGGGATAATAAACGGTTATCAAACAGTTCTTTGCCCCGCTAACTGCATTGCATTGACTTGCAATAGGCCGGCTATTGATGCGTCAATACGCCTTATTAGAAAAACAAAAAAAGGGCTATTAGCCCTTTTTTTATTGGCCTTCGCCAATTTATTACCGTTTGCCCATATTCATGGGATGCCCGTTAACCATAAATAAACTTGGCAATAAACAATGCCGCCACCACTAGAATACCTGAATTTAAATCTTTAAAACGCCCTGTCAGCAATTTGATCACCGCATAAGAAATAAACCCAAGACCAATAGCATTGGCAATAGAAAAGGTTAACGGCATTAATAAGCAAGTGACTACTACAGGAGCCGCTTCAGTTATATCGTCCCAATCAACATTCACTAACCCCGACATCATTAAGATAGCAACATAAAACAATGTTCCTGTTGTCGCATAAGCTGGCACCATAGCTGCTAAGGGTGAAAAAAATAATGACGCTATAAATAACAATCCAACGACTACTGCGGTTAAACCTGTACGGCCGCCGGCACTCACCCCAGCAATACTTTCAATGTAGCTCGTGGTGGTTGATGTACCCAATGCTGCACCGGTAATGGTGGCAACGCTATCGGCGGTTAAAGCACGTTTTACACGAGGTAAACGCCCTTTTTCATCAAGTAATCCACCACGTTGTGCAACAGCAATTAGGGTGCCTGATGTGTCAAATAGATCGACAAACAAAAAGGCAAACACCACAGATAGCATACTCACTTCTAATACACTCGACAGGTCCATTTTCATAAATGTCGGTGCGATAGACGGTGGCATAGCCATTAACCCTTGATACTGCACATCACCAAAAAAGATGCCTAAAATCGTCACGATCAGAATACTGAAAATAACCGCGGCCTTTAGACCGCGATGAACCATGGCAATAATCAAGAAAAAACTTAACGCAGCCATCACAGCAGGAAACGAAGTAATATCCCCCATGGTCACTAACGTTGCCGGACTTGCTATCACAATCCCAGCATTTTTTAAGCCTATTAACGCTAAAAACAACCCAATACCGGCCGCAATACCAAAACGCAACGACATAGGAATACTATTGACAATCCATTCACGAATTCTGACTAAGGATAAAATCAAGAAGCACACCCCAGACATAAACACAGCGCCAAGTGCGGTTTCCCAGCTATAACCCATTTCCCCTACAACCGTGTAAGTAAAAAAGGCATTCAGTCCCATACCGGGGGCTAATGCAATAGGATAATTTGCCAATAAACCCATGACTAAACAACCAATCGCTGCGGCTAAACATGTTGCAACAAATACCGCACCATGGTCCATCCCGGCATCAGCAAGCATCATAGGGTTGACAAAAATGATGTAGGCCATTGTTAAAAAGGTAGTAAGTCCGGCCACAGCCTCTTGCTTAAGACTTGTGTTGTTCTGTTTAAGTTTAAATAATTTTTCTAACATGGAACGCGGTTCCTTGGGCAAAGGTTAAAATTGAATTAATAGCGTTAATAGTTTTAATAGTGTTATTAGCTACAGATGAGGATGCGGTAAGCCATATACCGCTTAACATTGTCACTACGTCGACATCTTTACAGAGGGCTTACTTTAATGCGGGGGAATTATAAGTACTTACGACCTTGATAGCTATAAATAGCCTTTTCCCTGAAAGATTTCAGTTTTTTATATAGCGCACGAAACTGCGACAATTCAGCTAATAACATCCTAAATCAATGCCGCTGACACTGAATCGCTCCCAAATCACTACAACTAAATTATCACACCAAAATTGGGACAAAAAAAAGCCTACTCAATAGAGTAGGCAGACATGTTACAAGCATCCCATATGGGGAGAGGAAAACTAGCATCACTTAACATGATGAGGCAATAAATTAATTTACCACCCAGTCTAAAACCGTCAAACAAGACGAACAAAAGGTTGATGAATATTAAAACGACGTAAAGAGGGTCAATTCTTAACGTTTCATGGCGAATATACCGCCACGTAAAACGGTTACATCAGCAAACCAAGTGTTTTGCCAATAAAATTTGCTGTTACCTGTATAAGACATGGTCTTCTCCTGAATAATGTAAAGTTGCATAAACCTAGTAAAGCTTGGCTCGATTCCCTGGAACGTACATTTCTCAAATCCATTGAGACAACTTGTCACTCAGATCCTTGGAGGCTATATCCATCCTGGATTAACTAGAGCCGACAACCACAATGCTTGTCGACCCGATGAATTATACTGAACTGTAATTAAATTACAAGTATTATCGGCTTTAATTCACAAAAAACGCATAATAAGTGACTTTATTACATTAAACCCGGATTATAATTATGTGATTATATTGTAAATAGCATGTTTTATTTATATTAAAACCTATACTATTAGATGCTTACATGGTTATTATCACAACTTAGACAAATGTAATAAAGCAACCAAAGGGCTTGCCGTTGGCTTACCATAGAGAGGATCGCCCTCAACAGCACTGCCAGCGATATCAATATGAGTGAATGCCAGTGTTGTTTGCATTAGTCCAGAGGCTTTTATTAAGAATGCTGCAGGATATTGATGTCCGCGAGCCGTAATTGAAGACGGTCCATTATTAGAAGACACCACATCGGCAACGCCATTTTTATCGGCAACCTTGTCAAAATCCTCAGTTCGTAAGCGCGAGACCTCGAACGGCTCACCCCATAATTCACCCACGTCTGCTAATAATGCGCCAACGCCTTGCTGTTTAGCGGCGCTATTTTCAACTAATGCCGGATAACCACCGTACGCGCGCACGACGTGGCCGGTTAATGTTGCCAACGAAAATAATTGTGGATTCACAGCTGTTTGTGCCTGTATACGCAAATGTGATAACAAGTCAGCTAACACTAAACGGCCTTCGGCATCAGTATTACCTATGCGAACTCGTACACCCGCATGGCTAGTAATAATTTCATCGGTGACAAACGCATCACTGCCGATACTATTTCTAACCAACCCAAGCTCTGCAACCACTTTGATACCTTTGGGTTTAAGTATCGACAATGCTTTCATTAATCCGGCGACAGCAGCGGCACCGCCTTTATCCCGACTCATACCTGCCATAGAACCGGCCACTTTAATGTCAGCCCCGCCAGTATCGTAAATCACCCCTTTGCCCGCAAAGAATAACGTTTTTGTTATTGTTCCTTCGCCAACATATTCAAGCTTTACCACTCGAGGATGATGACGTTCAACCCCAAATGAACTTCTGCCAACCGCACTCAATAGGGGATATTGCGCCATCAACTGCTCCACTTGATCAATCACAGACACAGCTAAACCGCTATCAGCAAAAGCATCAATACAATATTGTGCAAACCCAATAGCGGACATCCGCTCAGGCTCTGTACCGCAGAGATCGCGTGCCAACACTCGCCCGGACTCCGCAGCATTAAGTAATATACTGTGTGCTGATGTATTCAATAATCCGATAGCCTCTAAACTTGGTAGTAATGACTTTGCTTCTCGCGCCTCTAAGGGTTGCCATAGCTCTTGCCCACACGCCAATGCTGCAACTTGTTCTGCATAGACAAAACGTTTATCGCTCACGGCAGGGACCACTAACAAAGGTTTAATGGCTCCCGCTGCTTTGGCAATGGCAATACCTTCTCGGGCGGCTTTAGCAAAAATTCTGACATCGCTGTACTCGTTAACGCTATCGGTCACGGGCGAGATAATCAAGCGACCGCCAGCTAAGCCAGGTGCAAATAATAGTGTTGCACTTTTACCGACACGCATATCGATTTGACTGGCGTGCGCCGCCAGTAAACTGATTTCATCTTGCTTAATCTCAGCCAAACTTGTCGCGACGACGACTACCGCATCCCAACCTTCACCTTCAAAAATGGCTTCATCACTGGCGACATCAATAATGGGGACTTGAAATGCAGTAACAGCTTTGTTTGCTTGGTTCATAAAAAATCCTTAATCAATTGGTATACCGGTAGATTGATGGGTTCATAATTATTTACAGGTTTTGTGGACTAAACCTTGGCAAATTGATGTCGCAATATCAAGTAACCGCGCAGAATATGTTAAAATAAATCACATTATATTTTGTGTCGTATATCGACTAAATTCATCTTAGAGGGCGTTTCGTGACTGCATTAACTCAATTATATCCTCAGCCTCTTTGGCAATGGTTCGAACAAATTTGCGCTATTCCACATCCATCAAAACATGAACATGCGTTGTCGCAACACATTCAACAGTGGGCAAAAGCCCAAGGCCTTGGGGTTGTTGAAGACAAAGTAGGTAATTTAATCATCCGTAAGCCTGCCACTGCTGGAATGGAAAACTGTAAAATAGTGGTATTGCAAGCACACATTGATATGGTGCCACAAAAAAATGCTGACAAAGTACATAACTTTGAAACGGACCCAATTGAAGCCTATGTTGATGGTGATTGGGTTAAAGCCAGAGGGACAACGTTAGGATCAGATAACGGCATTGGTATGTCTTCAGCGCTTGCGGTATTAGGCAGTAAAGACATCAAGCATGGGCCACTGGAAGTCCTGCTCACCATTGATGAAGAAGCCGGTATGACAGGTGCTTTTGGTTTAGAAGCGGGTTACCTTGATGCAGACATCTTGATCAACACCGATTCTGAACAAGAAGGTGAAATTTACATGGGTTGTGCAGGCGGAGTTGATGCACATATCAGCGTACCTATGTCATGGCAAGCTCCTGAACACACAAATACCAGTTTTCAGCTGACATTAGCTGGACTTAAAGGCGGTCATTCAGGGGTGAACATTCACCTTGGTCGCGCCAATGCAAACAAACTACTTGCCCGCTTTTTGTTTAAACACAGTGATGAACTGGCATTAGAACTTGTCAGCTTTAGCGGTGGCTCATTACGTAATGCCATTCCGCGTGAAGCCCATATCAGCTTTATGCTTCCTGCTGAAAATGTTGATAAATTACATCAAGCGATGGAGGCTTTCCAAGCATTAGTAAGACAAGAGCTCGCGCTCGTCGATCCAGCAATGGTGCTAAGCCTAGAGTCCATTGACGCCCCCACCAAAGTGATGGATGAAGAGGCACAAAATACCTTAATCGACTTATTGCATGCTAGCCCTAACGGCGTGATCCGCATGAGTGATGAAGTTCAAGGTGTGACTGAAACCTCGCTTAATATCGGCGTGATCAGTACCGAAGATGAAAGCGTTGAAATCTTGTGTCTTATTCGCTCGCTAATCGATTCTGGTCGTGAAGAAGTCACAGGAATGCTCACCGCTCTGACTAATTTGTCGGGTGCAAGCATTGACCTAAGTGGTGCTTATCCCGGTTGGAAGCCAGACACAAGCTCACCCATTATGGCGATTGTGCGTGAAACTTATAACGACATTTATAAAAAAGACCCAACCATCATGGTGATCCATGCTGGTCTTGAATGTGGCTTATTTAAACAACCTTATCCACTTATGGACATGGTCTCAATTGGGCCAACCATTCGCTATCCACACAGCCCAGATGAAATGGTCAACATCACCACCGTTGGTCAGTACTGGCAATTGCTACTTGCGGTACTAGAGCGTATTCCAGCTAAAAATGCTTAATCCGTTTTAGTGATGACGTTATCAACACAATAAACAAACTAAAAGGCGACAATAATGTCGCCTTTTAATTTTTGTATTGTTCCAGTGTTAAAACTGTAAATCGAGCTGGGTGATTTTATCCGCACTATTATCTGTCGCTGCCAACGTCACGTCGGCTAAACCAACACTCACGCCAATCAAACGAATACCCCGCCCTTGGCTACGCTGCAAAGCTTGTTGCAGCAAGTCATGAAACAAGTTAATCGAAATCTCATCACTGCGATGCTCGATTGTGGTTTGTTTAAAATCATTAAATTTAAGCTTAACAACTTGTTTGTGGATCTGCCGGTCATTAGCACTGCGATGTACCCGAGCACTGAGTTCTTGAATAAGCTGTGGTAACACTTGATGACATTGTTCTAAGGTAAAAATATCCTTGGCTAAGGTGGTTTCAACCCCAACAGACTTACGCACTCGGTGTGGACTAATTTGCCTTGAGTCGATCCCTTGTGCACGCTCAGCCAACACATGGCCAAATTTACCGAAAGCCTTAATTAATTGAGCCTTAGGATATTGTTGCACGTCATAACAAGTGGTTAAGCCAATATCGGCTAACTTTTTTGAAGTAACCTTGCCAACACCGGGAATTTTACTCAGTGGCAAGTCTTTTACAAAATCACTAATTTGATTGGGGGTGATCACATATTGACCATTGGGCTTATTTAAATCGGAAGCGATTTTGGCTAAAAACTTAATCGGTGCAATACCCGCTGAAGCCGTTAATCCTGTGGCCTCAAAAATATCGTTGCGAATGGCTTTAGCAATTAATGTGGCACTGCCTTGCTGAACGTTGCAATCGCTGACATCAAGGTAAGCCTCATCTAAAGATAATGGCTCAACGAGATCTGTGTATCGATGAAAAATCTCACGAATTTGCAATGAAACCGATTTATACACTTCCATGCGTCCAGGCACTAAAATTAACTGCGGACACAACTGCAGTGCATGATAACTGGACATCGCGCTACGCACCCCAAATTGACGGGCCTCATAACTGCATGTGCTTATTACACCTCGGCGATCACTTCTGCCACCGACAGCAATGGCTTTCCCTCGTAGTTCAGGAAAATCTCGCATTTCAACGGCAGCGAAATAGCAATCCATATCGATGTGAATGATTTTACGCATTCTATGACCATCATCATTAACTCAATTACCATGATGATACTGTATATATAAACAGTATTCAATCATTGTCTCACTGACACAAAAAAGCCCAATCTCAGTTGGGCTTTAGTAAATGGTAACCAGTATCAATAGATATGTTACATTTTGGTCTGTAAATAATTCTGTAAACCAACCAGCTCAATCAGACCTAATTGCTTTTCTAACCAGTACATGTGATCAGACTCAGTGTCATCCAACAACACCTCTAAAATTTCGCGAGTTTGATAATCACTTTTGTCTTCGCATAGCGCGATCACTTTACGTAAATGATCAGCAACATGATATTCATAGGCTAAATCACTTTTAAACATTTCTTGCACATCTTTACCAATGTTCAACGCTTCACGACTGGCAACATCGGGAGTGCCTTCAAGAAACAAAATCCGTTGGACTAATTTAGCAGCATGCAACTTTTCGTCGTCTGACTCGTGCAAAATACGGGTATACAGTTCGTTGAATCCCCAGTCTTCGTACATATGAGCATGGACGAAATATTGATCCATGGCAGACAACTCGCCGGTTAATAAACTATTTAGTGCATCGATGACTTCTGGATGGCCTTTCATGATAATTTCCTATTAGTCGTTAATTTGTGATTGAAGATAATTTTGAATACCCGTTTGATTGATAAGCTCTTGTTGCGACTCAATCCAATCTAAATGTTCTTCTTCATCTTCGAGTAAATCTTCGAATAAATCGCGGCTAACATAATCTTGCTGAGTTTCGCATACCTTAATGGCTTCACGCAAAAGCGCAATTTGTGCTGTTATAGCCGCCAGATCGCAGTTGAGCATTTCTTCAGCATGCTCACCGATACGCAATTTATCTAATTGTTGCAGATTAGGTAAACCTTCAAGAAACAATACACGTTCAATCAGCTTATCAGCATGCTTCATGTCTTCAATCGATTTTTTATATTCTTTCTCATTAAGCTTTTCCAATCCCCAATGTTTAAACATGCGTGCATGTAAAAAGTATTGGTTAATGGCAGTCAGCTCACAGGTAAGTACTCGATTGAGTTGGCTAATGACTTTAGGATGACCTTTCATAGTAATGCCCTCGATAAATAACGTGATCTAGATCAATTACAAATAGAATAAAACACTATAGGGGAAAAGGCAAATTTTCCTTTCTTTTCACACACTTACTATTGATAACCATTATCATTATAACTAAGATTTGTAACTCACTAGTAATACACAAACATAAAAAAAGCCTTCAAAATGAAGGCTCTTTACAAAGCATTAGTTTGGTAACCTAGGCTTTAAATGACAAACGTCGTTAAATAATTCGATTTTGATTAAGCAACTCATTTCGAGCTTGCTCTTTTTCCATACGGCGTTTGCGGCTATCACATGGGTCGTCGCAGTCACACGCCTTCTCAATACCTAAAACGCCTAAGCCACCACAACTGCCTGCTACGGCTTTCTTCTTTACAATATAACCCACAGACATAAATAAAAAGAACAATAATAATACTACAAACGCTGCAATAAATGTGCTCATCACAAACTCCAATTAACTCATTTAGATTAGGGTACTACTAGTTGAATCAATCAGTCGTTTAATCAACTAGTTTAAAAATAAGGAACCTACTCAAGATACGATTTAAACGCATCGCTGTAATAGACCTGATATCCCTGCTCTTGCTTCTCAATTAACATTACTGCTAAATTTTTCTCTCTAGCAAGTGTCAATGAAGCTTGTGTACCTAACACCATCATGGCCGTTGCATATCCATCCGCTGTCATACAACTAGAGTGTAACACGGTTGCAGAAGCAAGTTGATGCTTTATCGGGTAACCGTTACGAGGATCAATTAGATGTGAAAAGCGTTCGCCATTCTCTTGATAAAAGTTACGATAATCACCCGATGTTGCTAATGACATAGTCCCGGGCTCAATCACTTGCTGCACCGTTTGTCCTTCGCTTGTTGGCTGTTCTACTGCAACTCGCCACGCGACATTATTGGCTTTAGTGCCTTTAACATTCAGTTCACCACCAATTTCGACTAAATAACCAGACACGTGATATTTGTCTAATATAGATGCAATTTTATCGACACCAAACCCTTTTGCTATTGAGGATAAATCAACATACAAGTCTGCATTGTGCTTAATTAATGTTAAGCCTTTTATCGACAGTTCCTTGATCCCCATCTTAGCTTTAGCCGCGTCAATTTGAGCTTGAGTCGGGATCGTTGTAGGCCGCTTATCGGGGCCAAACCCCCACAGGTTAATCACTGGCCCTAAGGTGATATCTAACGCACCATCGGTCTCTTGATAAAGACGCATGCCCTCTTTTATGACTTTAATAGTATCGGCCGATACTTTAACGCTTTGCTGTACTTGTAATTGATTAAACTTAGACAGTTCTGAGTCATGTCGGTAAGTCGACATTTGATTGTTAACCACGTCCAATGCCATATCAATTTCGGCTTGTAATAATTGTGGTCCTGGCAAGCTGCCATTGGGGACCACTTTAATATGATAAGTGGTCCCCATGGTACTACCAGATAATGAAATAATCGGATCTGGTGAGCTGCAGCTACTGATCAATAATATTGGCAGTAACAATATTGGCAGTAACACTTGCTTGATTGATTTTACAGTCATCTCAAATTTACACTTGTATTAAATGAACAAAAAAAAATTGCAGCGTGCAAGACTCGTGTTTGACCACCTTGTCTGCACTGCTGCAATTTAATGACTTACATGTCAACGTTATAAGTTAACGCATTAACCACCAAAATCATCTAATAAGATATTTTCGTCTTCGACACCTAAATCTTTTAGCATACCAATAACCGCTGCGTTCATCATTGGAGGTCCACACATGTAAAACTCACAATCTTCTGGCGCATCATGGTCACGTAAGTAGTTTTCATACAATACGTTATGAATGAAGCCTGTATAACCAGTCCAGTTATCTTCAGCTTGCGGATCCGATAACGCTACATGCCATTTGAAATTTTCATTTTCAGCCGCTAAGCCGTCAAAATCTTCAACGTAGAACATTTCACGTTGCGAACGCGCACCGTACCAGAAGCTAATCTTACGTTTAGATTTAAGACGCTTTAACTGATCGAAAATGTGTGAACGCATTGGGGCCATACCGGCACCACCACCAATGAATACCATTTCCGCATCGGAGTCTTTAGCAAAGAACTCACCAAATGGACCAGAAATAGTCACTTTATCGCCAGCTTTTAAGCTCCAAATATACGAAGACATTTTACCACAAGGCAAGGTTAAATTACGTGGCGGTGGCGTAGCAATACGCACGTTCAACATAATTATTCCAAACTCCTCTGGGTAGTTAGCCATAGAGTAAGCACGAATAGTTTCTTCGTCTACTTTTGATTCTAACTTAAAGAAACCAAAGTGTTCCCAATCGCCACGGTACTTATCAGGCACTTCAAACTCAGCATATTTAATATGATGAGCCGGCGCTTCAATCTGAATATAACCACCGGCACGGAAAGGCACGGTTTCGCCATCAGGGATTTGCAGCTTAAGTTCTTTAATGAACGTCGCTTTGTTATCGTTAGAGACAACGTCACATTCCCATTTCTTGATGCCGAATATTTCTTCATCAAGCTCAATTTCCATATCAGCTTTCACGTTTACCTGACAAGATAAACGACACCCCTGACGGGCTTCGCCTTTACTAATGTGGTCAAGTTCAGTGGGTAGAATATCACCACCACCAGACATAATGTTGACACGACACTGGCCACAAGAGCCACCGCCACCACAAGCACTTGAAATGAAGATACCGTTGTCGGCTAAAACGCCAAGTAACTTGCCGCCAGCACCTGTTGTAATTGTTTTATCTGCGTTGCCGTTAATACCAATCATGATATCACCGCTTGCCACCAGTTTTGATTTAGCGAATAAAATCACTAATACCAACACTAAGACAATCACAGTAAACATACTCACACCTAGATAGACATCTAGTGGAGTAGATTCAAGAATACCCATTCACTTATCCTTAAAGGTTCAAATTAATGTGTCGACTCAGTGACTCTTACAGAGAAACACCTGAGAATGACATGAAACCTAGAGCCATAAGGCCTGCTGAAACGAAGGTTATACCTAGGCCACGTAAGCCATTTGGCACGTCAGAATATTTCATCTTTTCACGAATACCGGCTAACAATACAATTGCTAATGCCCAACCAATACCAGAGCCGATACCAAATACTACGCTCTCACCAAGGTTATAATCACGCTCTACCATGAAAGAGACTGCACCAAAAATTGCACAGTTCACGGTAATTAAAGGTAAGAAAATACCTAACGCGTTGTACAAAGGTGGGAAATATTTGTCTAACGCCATTTCCAAAATTTGTACCAATGCTGCAATCACACCGATAAAGGTGATGAACTTCAAGAAGCTCAAATCAGCTTCAGGCAAACCAGCCCAAGCTAATGCGCCTGGAGCGAGTAAACTTTGATAAATAATTTGGTTAGCAGGAACCGAAATAGCCAGTACCACAATAACGGCAACACCAAGTCCCATCGCAGTAGTCACTTTCTTTGATACCGCTAAGAAAGTACACATACCTAAGAAGAACGCTAGCGCCATGTTTTCAATGAAAATTGAACGAATTAATAAACTAATATAATGTTCCATTGCGTTTACCCTTTTGCTTCAACTTGCTCTGGCTTATAAGTACGGATCAACCAGATCAACCCACCGATCAAGAAGAATGCACTGGGTGGCAACAGTAATAAACCGTTAGGCTGATACCAACCACCATCAGAGATTTTGCTGAGGATTTCTACGCCAAATAATGAACCATTACCAAATAGTTCTCGCACAAAACCAACAGACAATAGAATAGCTCCATAACCTAAACCGTTACCGATCCCGTCCATAAAGCTCATCATAGGAGGCGTTTTCATTGCGTAAGCTTCAGCACGACCCATTACAATACAGTTAGTAATAATCAAACCAACAAATACTGACAACTGTTTAGAAATGGCATAAGCATAAGCTTGCAGTAGTTCGTCTACTACAATCACTAATGAAGCAATAATGGTCATCTGTACAATAATACGCACACTGCTTGGAATATGATTACGAATAAGCGAAATAAACAGGTTAGAAAACGCTGTTACCGCTGTTAATGCAATCGTCATTACCAATGCTGTTTCTAATTTACTGGTCACAGCAAGTGCACTACACACACCCAAAATTTGCAATGCAATTGGGTTGTTATTGATAATTGGTCCGGTCAGAATCTGTTTAAGTTCTTTAGCGTCAGCCATTAGCTTAACCCTCCGTTGCGTGCTTTAGCGATAAAGTCAGCGAAACCTTCTTTACCTAACCAAAAATCCAATGAGTGTTGCACACCGTTACTGGTCAATGTTGCACCGGAAAGTGCATCAACACCATGAACAGAGCTCGCCACTACAGGGTTTTTAGTTACACTAATTGCCAAGTTACCTTGAGCATCAAATAACTCTTTACCTTTCCACAATGCTTTCCATTTTGGATTTTCAACTTCGCCACCTAAACCAGGGGTTTCACCTTGGTCATAATAAACGAGTCCTTGCACCGTATTTAGGTCAGTGTCTAATGCCAAAAATGCATACATGGTTGACCACAAACCATAACCGTGGATAGGTAAAATCACGCTAGTCAGTTTACCTTCGTCATTACGAACAAGGTACACAACCGCTTTATCTGCAACACGTTTGATTGAGGCAATATCATTTTCAGGGATAGATGACCGGTCAGTATCACGAGAGGCTTTACGTTGATCATAAACGTTAGCATCACCCTCAACAAATTCACCGGTTTTAAGGTCAACTAACCGAGCTTCAACATATTGCTCGTACTTGCTTAGAATTTCTTTTTTGGTGACGTTACCTTCTTTGGTATTGATAAGGCTCGCCGCATCAAGAATATACTTTTGCTTATCGAGTAACTTATTTTCTTGCTGAATAGGTTTTAATAACACCGCCGCAGTTGAAACAAGCACTGAACAAATAAGACATAAGCCGACAACAACAAATAGCGTTCTACCGAACGAATCTTTATTACTAGCCACGAGCAATCCTCCGCTTAATATTTGCCTGTACTACAAAGTGGTCAAATAATGGCGCAAATAAGTTAGCAAACAGAATAGCTAACATAATGCCTTCAGGGAATGCAGGGTTAACCACACGGATAAACACCACCATTGCACCAATAAGGAAACCGTATGCCCACTTAGCCGTACTCGTAAACGACGCAGAAACAGGATCTGTCGCCATAAACATCATACCAAAGGCAAAGCCACCTAACACTAAGTGCCAATACCATGGCATTGCAAACATCGGGTTTGTGTCGCTACCAATCATATTAAGTAGAGTAGAAATTGCCACCATACCTAAGAAGACACCACCGACAATACGCCAAGATGCAATACGGGCATAAATAATAACTAGACCACCTAGTAAAATAGCAAAGGTAGACCCTTCACCTACAGAACCGGGGATAAAGCCCATGAAAGCATCAATCCAGTTGGTGGTTGAGGCATAGTCGAAAGTACCTTGTGCCGCTTGACTTAATGCCGTTGCACCAGAGTAACCGTCAGCGACAACCCATGTAGTATCACCAGACATGCTTAAAGGGTAAGCAAAGTATAAGAAAGCACGGCCAGCTAATGCAGGGTTTAAGAAGTTACGCCCTGTGCCGCCGAAGATTTCTTTTGCAACTACCACACCAAAGGTAATACCTAGTGCGACCATCCACAATGGGATAGTTGCTGGTAAGGTCAAGGCAAAGAGAACCGAAGTAACGAAGAAACCTTCGTTAATTTCATGGCCACGCACTGACGCAAACAGCACTTCCCAAAAACCACCGACAATAAAAGTCACTGCATAGATAGGTAGGAAGAAGCACGCACCATAGAACATCAAGGACGCAATGCCAGAGTCTGCAGAAAGTTGAGCTCCAAATAATTCAAATAAGCCTACTTGCCAAATATCGGGGGAACCGAAATCGGCGCCCATCGCGATTTGAGCTTGTAAACCTACGTTGTACATACCAAAAAACATTGCTGGGAATGTACATGCCCAAACCGTAATCATAATACGTTTTAAGTCAACATTATCGCGAACATGGGTTGCCCCGTGATTCACTTTACCTGGAGTATAAAATACTGTGGCAGCCGCTTCATAAAGGGCATACCACTTTTCGTACTTGCCGCCTTTTTCAAATTGCGGCTCAATACGTTCGATAAAATCTTTCAAACTCATTAGCCTTCCCTCTCGATCGTATCTAGACAGTCACGCAAATATGAACCGTAGTCATACTTACCTGGACATACGAACGTACACAATGCCAAGTCTTCTTCATCTAACTCTAATGCGCCTAAACGGGCTGCGCCGTCAAAATCACCAGAGAGTAAATCACGAAGTAGCATAGTAGGTAGAATGTCTAGAGGCATCACGCGTTCATAGTTACCAATAGGCACCATTGCACGGTCTGAACCGCAAGTGCTAGTGGTCATATTAAATAGACGCGATGGGCTTAAGTGGCCTAAGAATGCACGAGTGATAGAGAACTTATCGGCACCAGGCATAGCCCAACCAAATAATTCTTTCTCATTACCTTCTTCCAGTACACTTACCTGTTGATGATATCGACCCAA
The DNA here is from genome assembly GCF_002836275.1 of Shewanella sp. Actino-trap-3. Classification (NCBI taxonomy): domain Bacteria; kingdom Pseudomonadati; phylum Pseudomonadota; class Gammaproteobacteria; order Alteromonadales; family Shewanellaceae; genus Shewanella; species Shewanella sp. Actino-trap-3. The sequence goes on from NZ_PJCE01000001.1 coordinate 2,110,561, forward strand.
ATAAGCTTGAGGTCCTACCGCAGTAAGGCCGCTTAACACTGACCCCGAAATCACACGAACACCATCACCAACCGTTTCATCAGCAGTCAGTTCAGTGATGCTTGCACCTAAAACGCTACGAACAAGACGAGGATTTTTCGCTTTAGGACCGCCAATCGCAACCACACGCTCAGTGTTTAACACACCTTGAGTAAACAGCTGGCCAAAAGCAATCACATCCTGATAGCCAACATGCCAAACAGTTCGTGCTGCAGAAGCGGGAAGAACGTGATGAATATGCGTACCCACCAAACCTGCTGGGTGTTTACCCGCAAATTCTTGAACGTGAGCATTGGCTGCTGGAATATCGGCACCTTGTGCTTTACATAGGTAAACTTTACCTTCAGTTAATCGTGCTAGGACATTAAGGCCGTTAGCAAAATCTTCTTTATGTTGAGCTATGACTACCACAGGATCGGCAGCAAGAGGTTGGGTATCAATGGCAGTCACAAAAATACCTGCTGCAGTAGAATCTACGGCGGGCACTTTACTGAAAGGGCGTGTACGCAAAGCCGTCCATAAACCTGAGTCAATCAGATTATCACGAACAACTTGTGCGTCTAACGTGTCTAACTTATCAGCATCATATTGAGCAAAAGCAACGCTATCGTCACCTTCCACAGCAATAACTACTGACTGAAGTACACGTCTTGCACCTCGGTTTATTTCTAAAATAGTACCACTGGCTAAAGCCGTATATTTAACGCCTAGATTCTTTTTATCTTCAAAAAGAACTTGGCCTTTTTGTACTTTGTCGCCCACTTTGATCTTCATCGTAGGACGTAAGCCAATATACTCTTCACCCAAAGTAGCTACGTGTCTAATGGCTGGGCCATTATGGATAACTTGCTCTGGACCGCCTGCTATAGGCAGTTCCAATCCTTTCTTAATTGTAATCATATCCACAAGCACTACGTTTGAAGGAAAGACAATGCGCCACGTTCCGCTAAAAAAACAAAGTATTAACATATACTTGCTATTTGAGCTAGCGCAGATTTAACTCGAAAATGCGATCATAATCACGCTGGTCGCGCGCATTTTACCGCAAATATGAGACTATCGCCACGAAAATTATAGGTGTTTTCATAACAATACATTACTTTGATAAATGGATTTTAGATCAGACTAAACGGATAAGAACCTGAGGGGGTTATGCCGTATGCTAGATTCTAACAAAGAGACTATAGCATTAATTTTAAAGAAATAATTTTAGTTGTTCACTCACAAAAACAGTTGTAGCAAAAATAATACCACCCAAATGAGTAGTCACTTGGGTGGTATTGGTGTTTTGACATAAAAACAACATAAGCTGTAACCAAATATGACTCAAGCTTGCCAGCGTCTAGAAACGACTCTCTAGAAATGACCTTTATAACCAAAATACGTGATCATTTCCGACTGTCCTTGAAATCCCATTGCAGTGACATTTGCAACTAATTCTTCATCTAACAGATTTTCAACTCGAACATATAATTCATGTTGTGCGGTCAAACGATAAGTTGCGGCTAAATCAACCTTCCACTGACTGTCAATAGTACGCTCATTAGTAAGTGTTGCTTGATAACCTAACTCAGATTGATACAAGGCTTGCGCTATAATAGACATGTCGCCATAAACAACACCCGAGCTTAACGTCAGTTGTTGTTCTGGGACCCATGGTAATTGGCTATTAGCAGCAAAGCATCCCATCAACTCATTGCAATCGGCGTTATCGGTTTCAGCTTGGGTATATTGGTACTTTACGTTCAATGGAATAGAAAAGTGATCAAATGTCAGCCCATACGCTATGCTCAAGTCTGCGCCCACAACAGAAACGTCATTAATATTCTCTTGTAATGATATTTGTTCGTAGTCACATATCATGCCCTGCATACAGCTTACGTGTTGGCTATCGTAATCATGCATATAACCCGTCATTGCAATCGATAAAGCATCTTGCTGGTAGCTTAATGCTAATTGATATTGCAGTGCTTCTTGAGCAGTTTGCTCAATATTCCCCGCTGAAGCGACTGTCCAAGCTTGTTTGACTTGCAGCGCGGTTAACCATGATCCACTCTGATAAGCCACTTCAACAGAAGGCGACCAGCCATCATCAGAAAAGTCCGCCGCATTAAGGCTCGTATTTACATCACCAAGCTCACGAGAAACGCTGACATGCTCATAACCTAAACCGAGATTGATAGACCACTGATCATAATTTAATTTAGTGTCTACCGCTGATGAAAATGCCGAAGCATCATCAGTATAAGTCAGTGCATATTCATCATCTGTTGTCGGCGTCAGTGATAAATCATTGTTCCACGACCACTCACGTTGACCTAAACGCATTTCAGCTTTATCTGTATGGTAGCGCGCACTATAAGTCACCTGATGCTGACCATACATGCTGACACTTTTGGTTTGCATACCAAAGCCAGCAAAATCGTTATTTTGTGTTAACGCTCCTAAGTTCATCCCATCGGCGGTGGGAACGGCTTCAAACATGGCGATACTAGACAACAAAGCGCTGTCAATTTGCTGACCATCAACAAAACGCATTTCTCGAGATTGTTGTGAATAGGTTTGGTAATAAAAGTCTGTCGCCATCGTCGAAGTAGCAGACAATATGACCTTATGGGCTAATACGTAGCGTTGACGTTCGCCTTCAATATTGTCGGTGCTGGCTGCGGAGTATAATTGAGTCGGGTCTAACGAAAAATCAGCAGCTGTTAACCCCAATGTTCCTCGATCATCATCTTGCGATGAATACTGATAACTGAACTCGGTCGTTTGTTTATTGCTTGCACCAGGTAAACTATCGGCCGCAATTTTGAATAGAATATCTTTATGAGTAGCATCTGTATCTTGCGGGGCACGATAACCCACATCGTCAGATGCCGATTGATAATCGAGTGCCAGTAACATGCCATTTTGCTTTGTAGTACCGCTCACTACTACGCCACCATTAATTGCATTATTGTCACTGCCTTCGAGGTTGAGATCAGTTGCATATTTTTTGGGGCTAATTTTTATAGACTGATAGTCAAGCTTACCAAAAGCCGCTTGCGAACTCTCAGTCACACTGGTCATGCTCGAAAAAGACACTTTTTGCTGGTGCAATAAATTGGGCTGCAACACTAAATGTTGTCCAGAATACGGCGCAGGAGAAAAGAAAATACCATCCTGTAAAATGGCTACACCGTCAATGGCACCAGCATGTGTGATGGTCACATCCTGATGTGATCCGGTAGGTAACACTGTCGCGCCCGTCAACCCTAGCGGAATATCACTTTGGCGATAATGAAATTGGCTTATCGATAACTGCTGCAAATCGAGTTGATTATTAAGGTTATCAATAGACTCTGTTACCGTTTCTGCAACGGCATTTGTAGAATGACAAACATAAAGCACTGCGACTGCTAGCACTGACAGGCTAAATGGGTGGTTAGACATATTAATCTCCGTATATGTGTCTGTTCACGCAAAAGATCGTTTAAAATGACGAATAAATCACTAAGTTACGCTTATTACAATAACGGTTTCAGTTACATAAAAATAGCGTGCTATTAACGTTTACTCGACATTGGGTGTTTTATTAGCAAAAAAAAGCGGCCAAAGCCGCTTTTCTCATGGGTATGAACTCAATCAATTAAATTAAAGATTGCCTAAAATTTCATCACTCAGTTTTAAGTCATCATTTTGGTTAACGCTCACGCCCGCGGCAATGATCATCCGAGCAATGTCTTGCGCTTGTGTTAACGAATGCATTTCGTAAGTACCACATTGATATTCATTTAACTCAGGAATATCTTTCTGGTCAATGACATTGGTTACGTCAATCATTGCCGCTAGCCAGGCATCTGCAACTTTACTTTCTGTCGGTTGACCAATTAAGCTCATGTAAAAACCGGTACGGCATCCCATCGGTGAAATATCAATAATCTCTATACCATCACCGTTTAAATGTTCGCGCATAAAGCCTGCAAACAAATGCTCAAGGGTATGGATACCTCGCTCACTGAGGATATCTTTATTGGGTGCACAAAAACGCAAATCAAATACAGTAATAGCATCGCCACTAGGGGTGCTCATGTGCTTAGCAACGCGAACCGCTGGAGCATTCATACGAGTATGATCTACGGTAAAACTGTCTAATAAAGGCATTGATTTCTCCCTAAATAAGTAAAATAATTCGACAATATATTGCCTAATTCCAAGATAGTACCACTATTCAAACATTGTCACAGTCTGAGTTTACTCTTGCTGTTGCGCGTCTAATTCAAACCGACTTAACGCATCTTCAGTATAACTAAAATAGCGTTTTACTGATTTTTCATTGGCTATGTAAGACTCAAGAACTTTATTAAACAGCACATCTTTAGCGGCTTCATGGTTAAGAACTTCATTTCTTGCTTGTTTTAACGCACGGATCACAGCGTTGGGAAAGGGTTTAACCTGCACATGGTGTTCATTAAGCAAAATGTCCATCGCAGCGATATGGCCTTGAGTATAATCATCTAGCATATCTTGATTTATCGCTCTGGCTGCTACTTTCACAATCGCTTGTAAATCATCGGGCAAGGTCGAAAAAGCCTGCTTATTGATCAGAAATTCCATCGTTGACCCCGGTTCATGCCAACCAGGGTAATAGTAATATTTGGCCACCTGATCTAGTCCAAGAGGCAAATCATTATAAGGCCCAACCCATTCGGCAGCATCAATCGCGCCAGTCTGCAGCGCACCGTATAATTCTCTACCCGCTAGCGCCGTTACCGGAATGCCCCCCAGTTTCTTAAATACTTCGCCACCAATGCCCGGTAAACGCATCTTAAGACCCTTAAAGTCTTCAGGTGTTGCAATGATTTTATTAAACCAGCCCCCCATTTGCATACCGGTGTTTCCACCTGCCAGCGGTAAAATACCAAAAGGCTGATAAACTTCCTCCCACAGCTCCATCCCGCCGCCATAGTGAAGCCATGCATTCATTTGTTGTGCCGTTAAACCAAAAGGGATCGATGAGAAAAACTGGGCTGCGGGCGCTTTTTCTTTCCAATAATATGACGCGCTATGCGCCATTTCAATCGTGCCATTGCTAACAGCATCGAACACGGATAAGGCTGGCATTAACTCGCCCGCACCGTAAACATTGATCACTAAACGGCCGTTAGACATCTGATTGACTAGTTGAGCAAACCGTTCTGGTGCCATGCCCAAACCGGCTAGGTTTTTTGGCCATGACGTTGCTAAGCGCCATTCAATCACTTGAAGGGGGGTTGAATCTATTTGAGAAAGAGAATTTGTCTTTGAAGGAGTCTCTGGTTGGCAGCCCAACAACAAGGTTAGACCCATTAACCAGCAGGTTTGAATCACCTTGCTCATGTAAATATCCTTTTCAATCGCACTCTTCTATTTCATAACTGTAACATAATCATAACCAGTGACAAATACCGCCACGTTACAATACAAAATAAAAAACCTCACATAATCCGTGAGGTTTTTTTATAAATAGACCAGTAAGTTAATAACAATTAGCCTTTACAATTAGGGGTTTTAGGTACTTTATCCAATGCTTGCCATTCTGGCTGAGTATAAGCATTGATGGATAATGCATGCACACCGTTAGCTAACTCATCTGCAAGCGCTTGGTTAATCAAACGGTGACGGGCAAGCAAACGCTGTTCACTAAATTTATCGCTAACCACAACCACTTTAAAATGGGTTTCAGAATTAGGCGGAACATGATGACGATTACTTTCGTTAATCACCTCAAGATGCGATGGCTCGAAGGCATGATTCAATTTATCAGTAATGATTTGTTGGACAGACATAGTAATACTCTTGTTAATCCATATCGATGAAATCGAAGGGTACTGCTTTGCCGAATAAAGGTCAAACAAGCAGACTAAAACTTAAAGTTTGTGCACACATTCTATCTAGTCGATATCGACGCATATTAATGACCATTATCGATCAGCTTCTTGGCCAATCTGCTATATCGACACTATCCATGCAATACGCAGCATTGTCCTCGTCTTGTTGTTGTAACACCTCACGCCCTAGCCATGCATTGATAAATAGCCCGTGTGGGTCATATGTCTGCTGCTGTTTTTCAAGATTAAAGTGCCTAGCGCCGCGAGGATCGGCGCCAACACCCGCCAGATACTGCCAATTGCCCCAATTCACGGCAACATCATAATCAATTAACTGCTGTTGAAAATAAGCGGCACCATAACGCCAATCACATTGTAGTTCATTCACAAAGCAACTTGCCACAATTTGCCTACCGCGATTTGACATATAACCGGTGTCATTTAATTGCTTCATCAACGCATTCACTAAAGGGAAAGGTGTACTGGCAGTTTTCCACGCTTGAATACGTTGCACATAAAAACTGGTTAACGGCTTACGCCCACTAATGCCAGAGAATCGAAATAGCTGTTTATTGAATTTAAAGCCATACCAATGAAAATACTCACGCCAAAGTAGCTCATACAAAATCCACTGGCTTGATTGGCTCGCACCATGTTGTGATTCAAATTGCTGCAAGGCAGACACCACTTGCCTTGCAGATAAACAACCATTAGCTAACCAAGGTGAAAACTTTGTCGAGCATTCCCAACCATCAAGCTCATTACGCATCTCCTTGTAGTGATGCGCTAAGTTTGAAGAAAAATAGCATTCTAATTGTAATAGCCCTTGTGCTTCGCCACCGCAAAATACATTGCTCATCATTTGAGTTTGTGGCACCCAGTCGGGGTAAGACAGCCAAGCCTGAAGCTGTTTATCTTGCTGCTTAAGCGCGACCATAGGTGGCAACCAAGATATTGCGTCAGCTGCTGCGGTAATATTGATGTTCTCGACTTGCTTGCGAAACTGACTGAATGTTGGCGCAAGTTCGGCTAGCTCAAAAGGAAGTTGCTGTGAGTGAAACAGAGTTTGAGTGGTCATGGTCGAATATTGAATATCGGGGCATTGCTGCTGAATCGATTGCCAAGCGGTCTGCTCATCTGCACCACAATGATCACTACGATAGACCCGGGAAATATCATGGGCTTGGATAATATAAGCCAAGGATTTTTGCGCTGAAGCGTAAACAATATGCAGCTGTTGACCATATTGATTGAGCGCTTCATCTAATGCCCGTAATGACTCAAGCAAAAATCGTAATCTGTGCTTTCCAAGATACTGAGCTTGATATTGGGCTGTTCGAAACCAATTGGGGTCGATGCAATACACTATCATCAACTGCTGAGCATACTGGGCAATATCAGAAAATATCGCATTGTCTGCCATTCGCAGGTCATCACCTAACCAATAAAGCGCCCGGACTGTTGATTGCGATGTCGTTTTTATGTTTGAGTCGACGCAACCTTGACCACCCGCATTGTTCATCTATTTATTACCACATCTTGAAACCATACCTAATAGGTACGTAAACACAGTGGTTAACGGTTCAGTAATAATCTATTTTCGCTATATATTCAAACTAGCTCGACCTTCGGTCTGCGAGGTTCTAGAGTCGCTTCGCTGCTAGTTCGCTACGCGGATAGAGCGCTTCGCTTCTAGGGACAGCTTCGCTGCTAAGATTTTATAGCATCTAGCCGCGCAGCGTCCTAGCCGCTAGGCCTTTCGCTTTTAGCTATGGCCATTAACGATATCTGTTAACGATATCTATTAACGATAATAATTGGGGATAATTTGTCGAAAAGTAAAGTTAATACGCGGCTCAACAACCTTAAGGCGTTTAGGCAAAGCATGTTGCCAGTGTTGCTGCATACCGGAATGCATAATAAGTAAGTCGCCCGATGCGAGCGCAAAATTAACTTTGGTCTTAGTTTGCTTATGGCGCACAACAAAGTCTCGACAGGCCCCCAAGGTAACCGACGCAATCGCCGAACCACTGACAATCTCAGGTTCATCATCACTGTGCCATCCCATACAGTCGTGGCCATCGGCATAGCGATTAACTAATACTGAATTAGTGTCGATTTGATGATCATTAAGCAATTTTACACGTAATCGGCTTAATACTTTTGGCCAAGCCAGTGCGGTGATGTGTAATTTGGAGTAATGATAATCGCAACCGGGGTCGCCAAACCAAGCCTGGGTTCGAGGAGTCAGATGTTGCTTACCATATACTTGTATAGAAACCCGCTCTAACGGATAGTGATTAACTTCATTTATCAATAACTGTTGCTGCTTAGGCGACAAAAAGCCTTTAATCCAAGTGACAGGTGGACTGATTTGGTTTTTAGTCCTTGCCTCGACAATATCATCTTGAGTTAAGCCGTCGTGAGGATCGCCAAAATCTAACCCATGTTGAAACTTTGTCACCTCAATAGCCTCCTTTAATCACTCACTTCGATTAATACCAACGCTTTATTTTAGCTATCCACAAGCCTGATAACACAATCACTGCCATTAGGCTCAATACTGCAAAATAGCCAAAGTGCCATTTTAACTCAGGCATATTATCAAAGTTCATTCCGTAAATGCCCGCGACTAAGGTTAATGGTAGAAAAATGGCCGTGACCATGGTTAACGTCATCATCACTCGATTGGTTTTATGGGCACTGACTGAAATATAGCCATTGATTAAGCTGTCCACTAAACCTTGATAAAGACTGGCTCGACTCGATAACCGTTCAAACTGGTTATATAAATAACTCAGTTGTTCATAGTCCATCTTAATATGCTGATGGCTGTCATCGCGAAGCCATTGTTGCAATATCTCTTCATGGTAACTAAACGAACGTTTTGCTTTTTGTAATTTACTGCTATAAGCGATTAACTCTGCAAGTAAATCATCGGTTGAAACATCAAAAATCTCATCTTCTATTTCACTTAAACGTTCTTCTAACGCCAACATCACTGCCAGATAATCAATCACAATTTGACGCATTAGTTCAAAACACACTTGGCTCATGTCCGTGCTATCTAGGTGACCTTGCTCGCGGATCCGTTGGAAAACTTTGCTGACACTGATTGACGGTTTAAGGTGTTGTGTCACTAAAAAATGGTCATTCACATGTAGCAGTAACTGGCTACGCTCAAGCAGAAGATATTCTTCCCTGTCTTTAAGCTCGTGGGTTAACAAATACGAATGTGTGCCATATTCTTCAAACTGTGGTGGATGACGTTCACGCTGTGCTTCTTCAAAATAGAGATGATCAATACCAAAGTCAGGATGTTGCTTAAAAAACGCTTGGCTATGCTGACCCGTAATATCGACCCATATTAACTGCTGTTGCGGATCATATTGACTCATGAGAGTCTCATCACCTTCAGCTAACAACAGACCTTGCACATTAAATAATAGTATCTGTATCGCCATGAATAGCCCTTTCAACAGCAAATTATTGCAGTATAAACCGCTTAACGGGTCATGTCTGACTCACTAACCATTTCAATGTGTTGTTTGATCTGCTCGAAATGGCTATTCACCCAAGCACTGCTGATTGGGCCCCAAGTTGAAATGCGATAATAGCCTTCATTATGACGCTGGCCTTGCTGAATAAAATCCACTTCAATACCAATATCGACAAATGCCGCTAACGCATCTTGCAATGTCCTTCGTGGCATAAGCGTCAGTTTTTGCAAGCTTAATAAGTTATGTTGTTCTTCATCTAGCAGATGCGCTAAATACAATTTTCGTAAAAATGCTTTTTGCGATTTATTGATCACGTAATTATTCGAAAACATCCTTCACACGCCCTATTATCTCTACATCACTGAATAGAAATTACTGTATGTCTAGCCAGTCATGCAAGCACTATTGCCAATGTGAGCAAATTGCGGTGTAATTAATCACTGATTTTGACGCTAATAGATTGATTTATCGATAACCAATATGATTAACACTACCTAAGTTGCGACAATCTCGTTATAGTTTTTAACAATAGAAATAGCCGATATGGAAAGCGAACAAACATGGATACTCCGCCGCACTCAAAGAGCCCATTAGCGCCATCGCCAATAACAGATCCGTCAACGCTAAACGATACATCTTCATTGTTGGCAGTAAAAGCAACCTCAGCAGACGCTTATGACCATGGCCCACGTTTATCCGAAGATGATTATATTCAACTTGCCGACTTGCCACTGAGCAATATTGATCCTAATTACCCTAAACTATTATTGATAATGAGCAGTGTCGTTATGATGATTATCATCACGGCCTTAACGATGTTTCTGTTGATAATTAAACCGCTGCCATTGATAATCGCGACCGGGTTTATAGCATTGACAATCTTGGTGGCTGCCCTGGTTATTAAACTCATTCACCTCAAAGCAAACAAAATTGCTTATGGCTTGTTTAAACATGAAATGGTGCTACGTGAAGGGTTATTTTGGGTGTCAACAACGGCACTGCCCTACACTCGACTGCAACATGTTAATTTGTCTCAAGGCCCCGCAGAACGAAGGTTCAACTTAGTCACCTTAAAATGCTTCAGTGCAGGCAGTGGCTTAGCTGAAATTGATCTACCAGGCCTCAATGCCGATTTAGCTGAAAATTTACGCCAACATTTATTGAGCCAAGCGGCAGCAAGTCATCAACTACCTGCCACTAAATTAAACACACGCGAGCATTCAACATCAGTTGATGACCCTACACCAGCAATTGAACGATCTCAGCAGGATAGCCATAATGGATAAGTCACCAGCATCACAGGGTGATGATCCACATCTTGACTCAAAAGATATTGTTACCAATAAATCGATCAATTCAGAGCAAACCAATACCGATGATTTACAGCAATGGCAAGCACTTTCAGCTTGGTCTATCGTCAGCAATATTTTCAGTACCTTAAAATACATCCTCAGCAATGGTTTTGCTATCGTACCCATTGTTTATACTGGATGGCGGCAAGGCTTTGATATGCAATGGGGCATACTGGCTTCTAGCCTACTATTATTGCTGGTGACACTTTCCGCGATAATAGAATGGCGGAAATTTCGTTTTCGTCTTAATAACCATCAACTTGAAGTGAAACGCGGCTTATTGTTTACCAAAAAAGATGAAATACCGCTGAGTCGCATTCAAAATATTCGATATGAACAACCGTTTTATTTTAAGCCATTGTCACTCGGTACCCTCGTGATTGAAACGGCAGGGTCTAAAAGTGACGAAGCTCATTTAGCCGCTTTAGATACGCAACAAGCCCAAACCTTAAAACGTTTACTGCTAAATTTAAGTCACACTGATGCTACTGCACCGACACACGAGCATCCGCATACTGATAATCAACATGGCATCGAGAATACACAGCCGATTGTGCGTAAAAGTTTATGGGATTTAATCTTATTTGGTTTTTATCAAAATAATTTTATTTGGTTTGCCGTAATTGTGGGCCCCATCGCTGGTCAAGTTGATTTGGATAAAATATTCGACTCCCCACTCGCGCAGCAATTTTGGTTATGGGTCCAACAGCAAACTCATCAAAATATTGGCTTGCAGACCATCATGGCAATCGTGGGGTTGTTTGCGCTATACAGTTTGTTTGCGTTAATTTCAATTGTCGCGGCAATGTTAAAATATCACCCATATCAGCTCGATAAACATGATGACACTTTACAACGAAGTGGCGGTGTCATTTCACACCAGCAAGATGCGTTGGCCATAAAACGTATTCAATTAGTCCATCTTCAACAACCCGTTATTGCACGCTTATTTAAACGCTGGACCTTATACTTTAAGCAAGTCAAAGGACATGAAGTTGGACATAAAACCAAACAACACATGTTAGTTCCAAGTGTTAAATCCACTGAAATCGAATTACTCTTGGCCAAAATCCCTCAACTCAGTGGCGGTGCCAGCGCATTACCTAGAAGTTACTCGTCTATTCATATTAATTGGCTGACCAAGAGAATTGCCTTGCCACTGATCCTGACCAGTATACTCACCATCATGGGTTATTATGGCCATCAAAGCCCTGGTTTTTTTGAGTTCACTTGGTTCATCACCTTCATGGTGATATTAGCGATTTACATACGATACAAGCAATGGGGATATGTTGTGGCAGATAAAGTCATTTGGCAACATAGCGGCTTTTTCGGTCAACAATGGCAGCGGGTCGCATTTGAAAAAGTTCAACACGTTAACATCATCCAAACTCAAGGCCAAAAACAAGCTCAGTTAGCCTATGTAGAAGTCGGATTAGCCAGTGGCAGTGTGGTGTTCCCCTATATTCCCACTCATGTGGCAGAGCTAATTATTACTCGGTCACTCAATGCTACTAGTCACGATAACCGTAATTGGATTTAGCCTAATGAATGAAATAAAAACGACACGGGTCACCGTCAATGATGTTATTGATTTTTGGTTTGTTAAAATTTCACCTAAACAATGGTGGATAAAAGATACCGAGCTTGATTTACAGATAACAAAGACTTTTGGCACCGCTTTAAACGCTGCCATAATGGGAGAGTTACAACACTGGCGTAAAGACACTCAAGGGCGATTAGCCGAAATTATCGTACTAGATCAATTTTCGCGAAATATTCATCGCGATACGCCAGCCGCATTTGCCGCTGACAATATCGCGTTAGTGCTGGCGCAAGAAGCCGTTGCATTAGGTTGTTTAGCAGAGTTACCGACTCACCAAGCTGGATTTTTAATCATGCCCTATATGCATAGCGAATCAATGATTATCCACCAGCAAGCATTGCCATTATTTGAGCAATATGCGCCGAATAATCTACACAGCCAACGACAACATCAAGCCATTATAGCTCAATTTAATCGTTATCCTCACCGAAACGCGATCTTAGGGCGCGACTCAACGGCTGCCGAAATCATCTTTTTAAATCAACCCGATTCCAGCTTTTAACCAAGCTATACTCCAACGCCAGCTTCTATAGCCGATGCTATTTGACCACTAGAACAGGGCATGTGGCTTTATTTGCAATAGTTTCGGCGACATTATCATTCAAAAAATGAGACAGTCCGCTTCTACCATGGCTGGCAATAACCACCATACCAATATCACCGCTATTGGCCTCGGCCAAAATTTCGGCAATAGCATCACCACGTCGAATCACCGTTTCAATCTTTAAGTCGGTATTAAGTTGACCCAATAAATCATGCATTTTCTTGGCCGCAGCAGCTTCCATCGTTTTCGCCAACTCTTCAGGGGTAACGGCAAGGATCATATAATTCTCATCACCGAAAGGCTGATCAACTACGTGCACGATACGAATGCCAACTTTATATAAGTTAGCCATTTCAATGGCGTAACTTAAAGCATGTGACGACGTGTCAGAAAAATCGGTAGGCCATAAAATATTACGTGTTCGCATATTATCCTCCTTCGCAGTGTAAAATGTGTCTTGGTAGTGACATTTTATGCCTCACTGAAACACACCCAGTTCCATCTCAACAATATAACTAACCTAAACTCTGGATAGTAAATCCGTTGTTAACGATTTATCCCATCTCCTACCCCGAGTTAAGTTTTAGTATAGTCAGTATTAAAGACCTTATTAGTGATTAATATCAAATTAAACCCGAAAACTTGCTTTAGATCAAAAACGAACATAACATAAAACCGACTAATCAGTCGGTTTGCTGAATGGGTTAATCACACTTCATCAAACCAACATCGTTATTTTTTGCTGGAGATCAAATATGAATATGGCCGTTGATAACATTCAAACACAATTACAACAATTGCTCACAGATCAACGCGCGCGTTTTCAAGCTAATCCAGCGCCTCATTATCAATCACGGGTAGATAAGTTAACCCAATTAAAACAAGCTTTGCTTGATAATCAACAATCTATCATCGACGCATTAATTAACGATTATGGCCATCGCTCTGCAAATGACACCATAATTTCGGATATTATGCCTTGTGTAAACAACATCAATTACACCATCAAACACCTTAAGTCGTGGATGAAACCCAGTCGTCGTCATGCAGGTTTATTACTATCTCCCTCTAAAGTGTCGGTGCAATATCAGCCCTTGGGCGTGATCGGTATTATTGTGCCGTGGAACTTCCCGGTGATGTTATCAATGGGCCCATTGATCACGGCCATTGCTGCAGGCAACGGGGCCATGCTAAAAATGTCCGAATTCACCCCAGCAACCAATGCGGTATTGCGCAAGATGTTGGCAACGATTTTTGCCCCAACTGAAGTCGAGTTAGTTGAAGGTGAAGCTGATGTGGCCGCAGCATTTTCAGCATTACCGTTTGACCATATTCTGTTTACGGGTTCTTCCGTTGTCGGCCGCCATGTTATGCGTGCCGCAGCCAATAACCTGACGCCGGTAACATTAGAATTAGGCGGTAAGTCCCCAGCGATCATTGCCGCTGATATGCCAATAGACACAGCGGTAGAACGGCTTATTTTTGGAAAATGTTTAAATGCAGGTCAAATTTGTGTCGCCCCTGACTATGTATTGTGCCCAGCGGAAAAAGTCGAGGCGTTTATTGCCGCTTATCAACGTCGATTTAATAAAATGTACCCTAACTTCGACACAAACCAAGACTACGGCAATATCATTAATGATCGTCAACACCAACGCTTACTCGCAGTATTAGAAGATGCCAAAGCCAAAGGTGCAACCGTCACCTCCGCAATTGATGGCCCAATATCAACAACGCAACGAAAAATAGCCACTCAGCTAGTCACACATACCACAGACGACATGCTCATTATGCAGGATGAAATATTTGGACCATTGTTACCGATTATTAGCTATCAGTCGGTTGATGAAGCGATAGGTTATATCAACCATCATGATCGCCCCTTAGCCCTATACATCATGAGCTTTGACGATAAAACGCAGCAAGACATTCTGCAGCAGACTCATTCGGGCGGAGTGTGCATTAATGACACGGTATTTCATGTTGCCGCTGATGACGCACCCTTTGGTGGGATTGGTCCATCGGGCATGGGACACTATCACGGTAAAGAAGGCTTTCTAACCTTTAGTCATGCTAAAACAATCCTCAACAGTGGTAAAATTAATACCGGCATATTTGTTCATCCGCCTTATGGCGGCGTGATCCAACGATTATTGATGAAATTTTTCTTACGCTAACACCTCAAAATATCACTACGGCAAGTATTACTTTAATGAGTGATACTTGCTGAGCCGAATCCGACATTAATCAGTCCGTAATCAAACTGATTTAATGAATAAACGGTAGATAAACAGACACTAGATAGAATAGGTATGTGACTCAATGAGCAGTAAATCCATTAGCAGTAAATCCATTGTTACCACAGATAAAAAACAAGCTATTCTAGACTCGGCATTACAGCTGTTTGTTAATAATGGTTTTAATGCTACATCGACCGCATCAATTGCCAAAGCGGCTGGCGTGGCAACGGGCACTTTATTTCATCATTTCCCGACAAAAAAAGACATCATGAGCCAGCTTTTTTTATCCATTAAACAAGAGTTTGCTACCAACATGGTTAGCAGCACTCATTTTAGTGGTGATATCGAACAAGATGCCAATACCCTATGGCAAAAAGCCATCGACTGGGCCATTGCACAACCGTTAAAACAGCTTTTTTTTCTACAGTACTCTATGTCCGCAGACATCGATGCCGACGTCAGAAAGCAAGCGATGAACAGCATTCTAGGATTTGTTGTCGAATTGATTAATCAAGGTAAACAGCAGCATATTATCGCTGACTTTCCCAATGCGTTATTGCTCGAAAACTGCCATGGTCAGTACTTAGCTGCCATTCGTTTTTTTACCGACAATCCTCATTTAGGTAACGATGACATTCACCGATGCGCCAGTTTCAGGCTATTTTGGCAAGCGATGAAAGCCTAAGCCTGTTGACCTTTCGTGTTTACAATTTGTTCGAACTAAACGGTTTTCTGCTTACATAAGAATGCGGTAAAAAGACTAGAGACAAAGTCTTTAACTAGACTAATACCTTGCAACAAACTTATTTTATAATAATAACTAGGACGGTTTAGGCGGACCCTTCGGGCTGCGTTCGTGGCTTCTTTGTACTGGGTTATCGCTTATTTATGGAGAATAACGACATCTCATTAGCTCTGCCTTGAAAAAAATGGCCACTAACAGCAGCAAAATTCATCTTGAAGGTTCAACAGGCTCTAGCATTTATCCCATACATTATTCATCTAAACTAAAATTCGTTAGATCAATCTGTTCATTTTCAGCCTTTGTCTGGGTGTCAAAATCTAATTGAAGAGTATGCGACGTTTGTTCAACTTGTAGCGCCAGTTGCTTCGCTTTATGAATAGCATATTGACGACGTCGTTTGCGCTGTAAACACAAACGGATCACATCTTGTTTTCTTAACTCGCTGTAACTCATCCAGTTAAATCGTTCATCTCGGCTTCGAAGGCAGCCCATACAATAGCCACGACTGTCAGACTGACAAACGCCAACGCATGGACTGGGCACCGCAAAAAAACTTAACTGTTCCATCATTAGAGTGCTTAACCTCAGCTAATATTGAATTTAGTACGTAAATGCTAAATATACGATATAGTCATTGGTAGGTTGATTTAATGGTGAGGCTAGTGCTTAACCAACCAAAGTGACCATCAAATACCGTTATGTTAAGGTTATACTAATTGAGTTAATTTTGTACATTATTGCACGTTAATCGGAGGGCTCATGACAACATCAAGGCGTTCGAGTAAAGGGTTAATACACACAATGGCAGCTTGTAAGCCCATTTTACTTTTATGTGGCCTGTTATTGCTGGCCTCTTGTGCGACAAAACCCAAGCAAGATTATGATGTCAATTTCGACTTCTCTGTACTCAAAACATTCAGTCAACTCACCGTAAAACAAACTGATGATCCTTTAACCGCTAACCGAATTAATGACGACATTAAGCAAACCTTACTTAACCAAGGTTATCTCTTTAGCGCCAGTAATGCTGATTTTGTAGTCAACTATGCCTTTATCACTGAAAACAAAGAAAAAGATTCAGGGCTTTCTATCGGCTTAGGTTCTGGAACTTGGGGCTCTAGTGGTGGGATAAGTCTTGGCACGAGTATCGGTATCCCGCTAGGCAGTAACACAGCTAAAACGCAAACTATCCAAATTGATATTATCGACCCAGCCGACAAACGCTTAATTTGGCGCGGCAATGGTCAGTACCACTTTGATCAAGGTGGCGAAGTTAAAGCACAAGGGATTAACCAAACTGTTGCCGCTATCTTAGCGCAATTCCCCCCGAAAAAGTAATCTACACTCTATTTTAGTTGCCGTTTATCCTTGTTGAACGGCGGCTACTTTACATAGAAACGCCAGCTCTTCGAGCCGACTTAACACAAATATCTATTTAGCAATTTGCGACTACACGGTAAACTAGCTATCACACTACTTTATTGACCTCGTTAAAATGACTACAGAAACATACAACCAAGCTTTACTAACCCTTGCGCTAGCTGGAATAGATGCCATAAATACCTCGGCATCACAACACAAAGCCGTCAGAACTGCAGCACAAGAAAGCCATTTTTTATGTAACTGGATGGTTGAGTCGTTAAAAACAAAACGCTTTTCGAAACTAATGGCCGACGACTTAACGGCCTGGATAAGTCAAGCTCGGAGTCAAGGTGCTGGGGCTCAACTTAAACAACGATTAACCTGTATTGCCGATCAATACCAACAAGTTAATAACAGTGCTATCGCCACTGGCACTGGGCTTAAAAACCTATTAACCGGACTCGCAGCACAAGAGTGGGTGGTGGTAACCGATACCGACATTGATGCCAAATTGAAGATCAACAGTGACGGTAAATCAAGTTTAATTATCTCAGCAAAAGAATTTAATCAGCACATTGTTGATGAAAAAATTGTCAAACCAATCTCAATGTACATTCGTGGTGATGAAAAGTTGGTTGCACGGTTAGCATTAGAGCAAGGTGTATTACTCAGCCAAGGCAATAAAAAGACCTCATTGATCAAACATCATAAAACTTATGTATTAATACCTGATAACTTACACTCAAGTTTATGTTTACTGTGCCTTGATCTTTATTAAGCAGCGAAAAATTGTTGTAGTATTAATAGAATGTTAAAGATAAGGAGTCACCATGAAAAAAGGCTTTCTAGCACTCACTTGCTTGGTGATATTTTTTTGTGGTTCCACCGTTCAAGCGAGCACAGCACTTAAGTATAACGTCAATGCCTCCAGCAGTTGGGTGCCTTATTACATTGCTGGATCGGCTGAAAACCCAGGAATACTCGGCGAGCTGGTTCCGTTACTGCTTGCAAAGGCCAACATTGAAGTTGAAAAAAACAATTATCCTCCCAAAAGAACTAATTACGCCTTAGCGAATGGCTTACTAGACTTCGACTTTGTTAGCCCAAGCTGGTTTGAGGATCAAAAAGTAGGCGATGATTTTGTCTCATCGATAGCGATATTAGTCATTCAAGAAAACATTATCACTTTAGACAAAAATGCTCATAAATGGCAAGACGTTAATCAGATTAAAGGTAAAAAAATAGGCACAATTCGTGGCTACCTTTACCACGACGATACAGAGTTTACTCGAGTTGATTTTACCTCTGAGAGAGAACTCATCAAGGCATTACATAAAGAGCGAGTTGAAGCGGTTATCTCTGGAGATTTACCCGCCTTGTATTGGGCAAAAAAACTCAATAGACCAGTCACCCTTGCCTCGATTCATTCAGAAGGCCACTTGGTCATGCGTCTTCGTAAAAAACATACTGCCTTACTACCACAAATTAATGCCGCTATTGCTGAATTTAACCAAAATGGCACCACTCAAAGCATTATCGAAAAATACACCAAGCAGGATGTGTTTAGTCGTTAATATGGGGTTAAAACGGATTAACGCTGTAACCTTCGCGGGCTAATACTGCATGTGCAGTTAACGCCGATAACGCCATGTCAACACCCGGCAGCAAGTCATCAGGAGTAATGCCGTAATAGGCGGCTGTTTGACCACACACATAAAACTTAACCCCCTGTCTTACCAACTGCGCAATTAAATCCGAATTAGCATTCTTCTGCCCTGCATTCAACTGCTGATAAAAACTATCCTTGGTCATATCGCTAGCCGCTTTACCATGCACCACCATAGCAAGCGAAATGTCTTTCAGTTTAACCCCGGCTGCCACATGCATATTAATAAAGCGCGCCAAAGTATCAATACTAGAGTTTATTTCAGCGGGTTTAGCGGCTGTACCTAAATCAAAAGCAACGTTAAACTTCATGCCTGTTGGTATGGTTAAGCTGCTATTCACTTCGGCCACCTTTCCGTAATCTTTAATCACTGGTCCCGGTTTAAAAGCCTCAATACCAGCGGTTGCCGTAAATGATGAACACGCTATTAATGTCAACACGGCCGATGTGATAACGCATCTACTCACTGAAGGTAAACTGATTTCCATTATGTTGATCTTCCTTATCTCTATTTTTATGATTACTCTAGCACAGATTAGCGCTTAGGTTTTAGACCCTTGCTTAGTATAATTATCCCTACTAACTGACCCACTATTATGACGATCCAAGCACAATGTTATGTTGAAAATGTTATCTCGAGGTAATACCAGATTAACGCTTAGGTTTTAGACCCTTGCTGAGTATAATGATGCGCTCAAAAACACCAAGAATGAATGATATGTCAATACGTCCAATTTACGCGACCGACTGGCCCGCTATTATGGCGATCCAAGCACAATGTTATGTTGAACTAGCGCCAGAGTCGCTTGGTGTTATGCAAAGTAAATGGCGAACGTCGCCGACTAGCTGTGTCGTGTTTGAACGACAAGGTCGCGTTTTAGCTTATGCCCTTGTTCACCCTTGGCAACGAGGCGATGCCCCGTCATTGAATACCGAAATCAGTGGCCAGATTGATGCTAACTGCTGGTATTTACATGACATGGCCATTTCACCCAATGCACAAGGCATGGGAATTGGTAAACAGCTCTTCACTTATGTTGTAAATCAAGCAAAAGCGTTGATGGTGAAGGGTATAGGACTGGTGGCCGTACAGGGTGCGCAAACGTACTGGCAACAACAAGGGTTTAAAGCAGACATCACATCAGCAAAACTGACACAATCACTAGATAGTTACCCTGATGGGGCATGTTATTTGTATTTACCCTTATTATAAAGGTTCCCCTCTAAGCCGCCAGCAGTCGTCACGACGGTTCTGTTAGCCAATACTTTTTATGATGTTTTTGTTTGCTATGGCGATGTTAAAACCTTAAACCGCAAGGATTAGCTTATTACAGCATTAGTCAGCAGGGGCATCGTATTATTTGAATATTTATTGCAAGTTCATGCCGATCAGCTTGGTTATACGTCGATGAACGTGGGATAATCGAAGATTGTGCATCAGATCATCACCCTATGGGTATTTGTCTCTTTTACCATTTGGTACCTAAAAAATCATAACGCTTAAGTCTTTGTCGGCAGATTGATGCCTTTGGGGTGCCGTATTGTTTACATTAAAAAATGAATTACATTAATTTCAGGAGTTCGCCATGGCGCGCCAAGTTATCTATACCTTTAAAGGCAAAACCAAAACTATCGCGTTTAGCTATGACATACATCATGATCTTTATGAAGCAGCAGCTGAAGCCGAAGGGATTGATTTAAAAAGTTTTTTAGCCATGGAACAACAAGTTGCGTTAACGTCAAAAAAAGGCGCGAAAGCAGAGAAAGAATTTCGTAAAACTGAATTTGCACGTTTTGGTTTTACTAGCATCAAATTTGTTCGTGAAGATGATGAGGTTTAATCATTTTGGTTTAAATAAGGACTCTCTATGTTGA
This sequence comes from Shewanella sp. Actino-trap-3, assembly GCF_002836275.1. Taxonomy (NCBI): domain Bacteria; kingdom Pseudomonadati; phylum Pseudomonadota; class Gammaproteobacteria; order Alteromonadales; family Shewanellaceae; genus Shewanella; species Shewanella sp. Actino-trap-3. Next base: position 2,131,339 of record NZ_PJCE01000001.1, read on the forward strand.
ATTCAGATCATGCTAATTTCCCTCGAGCCAGTTTTTTTCGACGTTTAGGTGCAATGACGTATGACTCAATGCTTGCTGTAGCCGTTTATATGTTTGCTGGCGCTGTTGGTTTTGCTGTTTTCTTGGGTCTGCAAAGTAGCGGACTTATCGCGATGAATGGTCACGAAGATGTGTCAGACTTGCTCAATAACACTCCAGTTTATCATGGACTTTATCAACTCTGGATAGCCATTTGTGTCGGCGGATTTTATGCCGTGTTTTGGAGCCGAGGTGGGCAAACATTAGGTATGCGAGCTTGGCGACTTAAAGTTCAACATCCCAATGGCCAAGACTTAAGTTTCATTACCGCCTGCGCTCGGGTAGTTTGGTCGTTATTAGGTATTGGTAATCTGTGGATTATCATCAATGATGACAAATTAGCATTACAAGACATGATGACCCGTTCTGAGGTTGTGGTATTGTCAGTAGAAGCTAATCAAATGCGTAACTGGCGTGGCGCATAATCAATTGGCCTTTACCAATAATAAAATGGCAACCCAAAGGTTGCCATTTTTGCATCACAGTTTAATGTTCAAATTAACGTTTAGTTACTTACGAATGTAATACAAAGCTAATCCAGTAAATAACATGCTGGGGGCAATTGCGCCAACCACCGCAGGTAACTCATACACTATGCTCATAGGACCAAATATCTCATTACTAATATAAAAGCTAAATCCTGCTACTACACCGAGTAACACACGAGCTCCCATGGTCACAGTACGTAACGGACCGAACACAAACGACAATGCCACTAACATCATCACTGCCACCGTTACTGGCTGCATAATCTTGCGCCACAGTGCCAGTTCATAACGACTCGGATCTTGTTGGTTGATTTTTAAATAATCCAAGTAGTCAATTAAGCCACTAATGGATAATGCCTCTGGTTTAACCGACACAACACTCAGCTTATCTGGGGTTAATGAAGACTGCCACACATCAGTATCAAGATGATCGCGAATAACTCGATCGTCTTTTACCGTGGTATTATCAACTGCAGATAGCTGCCAAGCATCGCCAATAAATTCGGCGGTTTTAGCATGGGTCACTCCGGTTAATTCTTGTTGATCGTTAAACTCATATAAGCGAATATCAATCAGAGTATTAACGTCTTTAACCTCACCGATATTAACGAATAAGTCACCATCTTTAGCCCAAATACCCCGATGTGATTTAATCAAACTGCCACCCGATATTTTAGTCGCTTGAAGTTCTTTAGCACTTTTTTCGGCAATAGGCGCGCCCCATTCACCGAGCGCCATGACCATGATCATTAACGGAACAGCCGTTTTCATTGCAGATTGGGTGATTTGTAAGCGCGACATACCAGAGACTTGCATCACCACTAACTCAGAGTTAGATGCCAGCATGCCCATACCAATTAACGCACCTAGCAGTACCGCCATAGGGAAAAACATTTCAATATCACGGGGCACTAAAAACAACACGTATATGCCAGCATCTAGCATGGTATAAGCACCACGCCCAACCAAACGCAGTTGATCAACCCACTTAATGATGCCTGACAACCCAGTCAAAATCAGTAAACACAAGCCTGATGTACTAACGATCATACGAGCAATATAAAGGTCTAGTATTTTCATGCAGTCACCTGCTTGCGTTTAAATAAACCCAGGAACTTCATCCCTGTCGGGCGTTCTTTAATAAGTAATAACAACCCTAATATCAACGCAAAGCCATGGATCCACCACATGCCTAAAAATTGCGGCACCACCTCATCTTGCAGGGCTTTTCGACCTGCAATCATTAATCCAAAGTAGCCCAAATAAAGCAAAATAGCGGGACCCATTTTAGCAAACTTACCCTGGCGAACATTAACCCGCGCTAACGGCACCGCAATTAACGTCAACAATGGGATCGCGATAGGGATAGCTAAGCGCCATTGAAATTCAGCTGCCGCTTCAGGTCCTGGAGTATCCAACAATTGATCAACTGGCATTGCAGATAATTTACGTCGCCGCTCATCCACTTCTTGTTCTTTAATCTCCATTTTATAACCACCAAACTCAATTATTTGTAGTTCGAGTGATTTAGGGCTGCCTTGATAGCGGAAGCCTTTTTCGAGCTGTAATTGCTGGCTGCCAATATCATCTTCAATCACCCGACCTTTGTTAGCCACCACAATATTAGTTAAGCCATATTCGTCTTCTGGATCGGGAAGTTGTGCAACAAAGACTCTATCTAACGTGTTGTCTTTATTTATTTTTTCAACAAACAATACCGCTCGCCCATTCGGGCTTGCTTGAAAGCGACCTTGGGTTAATGCCGCTAATCCGGCTTCGGATTGGGCTTTTTCTAAGACCTGGTTTTGACGTTCTTCCGCCCAAGGGCCGACATAAACAGACAAATAAGCGGTAAACAATAAATTGCCAATCGCAAGTAATAAGGTTACTCGAGTGACATACCATTCACTCACGCCAACACCATGCAGTACCACCATTTCATTTTCGGCATACATTCGCCCATGGGCCAACAATATCCCTAAAAAGAAACTCAGCGGCAACACTAACACCGTTAATTGAGGCAAATTTAAGCCTAATAATGTCATCACCAAGGAAGCCGGGAATTCACCATCAGAGGCATCAGCTAACACGCGCACAAACTGTTGACTGATAAAAATAGTTAACAGCACTAAAAGTACTGAGAATTGCGCTTTTAAAACTTCACTAATAAGATATCTAAATACAATCACAAGTAGGATCCGGTGGCTAAACTTATCTTTTTACTGGTATCAGAGCAACTTTCATGTAAACTGTCTACTTTCAGCAGTTTTGCTAGTTTTCTGACCAGCGCGTAAGGTGCTTTGGGGTCATGGTTAACATCTATTTTGGCTGTCAATTTACGCCTTTTTTTCGTTAATAATCCCAAACAGCTATCACCTTTTCGTTGATTATATGCCAGATGGCCTAATGCAAACATTATCTAATAAATATAGTAATTTGTCTTTAAGAATCTAGGAGTGCTCATGGAGTTTAGCGTAAAAAGCGGTAGCCCCGAAAAGCAACGTTCAGCCTGCATCGTTGTCGGAGTATACGAACCCCGCCGTCTGTCTGGTATCGCAGAGCAATTGGATAAAATAAGTGAAGGTTACATTAGTAACCTACTTCGTCGTGGTGACCTTGAAGGTAAACCGGGTCAAATGTTGCTACTGCATCATGTACCAAACGTACTAAGTGAGCGCGTTTTACTGGTTGGTTGTGGCAAAGAGCGTGAGTTAGATGAACGCCAATACAAACAAATTATCACAAAAACCATCAGTACCCTCAATGAAACCGGTTCAATGGAAGCAGTGTGCTTCTTAACTGAACTGCATGTCAAAGGCCGCGACACCTACTGGAAAGTTCGCCAAGCCATTGAAAGCACTAGAAATAGCCTGTATTCATTTGATGCCTTAAAAACCCGTAAAGACGAAACTCGTCGTCCATTACGTAAAATGGTATTTAACGTGCCAACACGCCGCGAATTAACCATTGGTGAGCGCGCAATTGAACACGGAACCGCAGTGTCAGCGGGTATGCATTTATGTCGAGACGTGGCCAACATGCCACCTAACATCTGTAATCCAGCCTACTTAGCGTCCCAAGCTCGTCAAATGGCTGAAGTGCATGAAAACCTCACTGTCACGACTATTGGCGAAGAGCAAATGGCTAAGTTAGGCATGAACGCTTACCTTGCTGTTGGCCGCGCGAGTAGCAATGAATCAATCATGACCGTGATGGAATATCAAGGCGCAGTCGACAGCACTGAAAAGCCAATTGTCCTCGTCGGTAAAGGGTTAACCTTTGATTCTGGAGGAATTTCATTAAAACCTGGCGAAGCCATGGATGAAATGAAATACGACATGGGTGGCGCTGCAGGTGTTATTGGCACCATGAAAGCATTATGCGAAATGAAACTGCCTATTAACGTCATTGGCATTTTAGCGGGTTGTGAAAACATGCCTGCGGGCAATGCCTATCGCCCAGGTGATATTTTAACCACTATGTCAGGTCAAACGGTTGAAGTGCTTAACACTGATGCCGAAGGTCGCTTAGTATTATGTGATGTATTAACCTACGTTGAGCGCTTTGAACCTGAATTAGTCATCGATACTGCAACCTTAACGGGTGCCTGTGTTATTGCCCTTGGTAAGCACGCTTCTGGTTTATTCAGTTCGCACAATCCATTAGCACATGAGCTGTTAAATGCCGGCGAGCAAAGTGGTGACCGCGCATGGCGCATGCCGTTATGGGATGAATATCAAGACATGCTAGACAGCCCATTTGCCGACATGACTAACTTAGGCGGCCGTCCTGCAGGGTCGATTACTGCCGCATGTTTCTTATCTCGCTTTACTAAGAAGTACAATTGGGCGCATTTAGATGTCGCAGGTACTGCTTGGAACAGCGGCGCGAATAAAGGCTCTACCGGTCGTCCGGTACCGATTTTAAGCCAATTCTTAATTAATCGCGCTGGTGTTGAAATTAGCGAATAAGCATTGTTAGTGCGTGATACGCAAATAAAAAGGGTAAAGCATCATGCTTTACCTTTTTTTTGTATCTCGATAGCGCAAATCAAACAATGCTAAACCATAACTTGGATTCAAATAATAAGCCCTTTTATCGCGCGGTAAGCCTACGCTAACCATTGACGATGTAATTGCTCACTATCACCTAAATAATCTAACACCCAGGCGAGTGCTGGCGACATTTGCTCATCATTCCACGCTAAACAACAAGGGCTAGGTTGTTTAACGGTGCACAGCACTTTACTGACTAATTTACCGGACTCGATTAACGGTGCAGCTAAATGTTCAGGCATGTACCCTACCCCTAAGCCTTCGACAAAACAGTTGATTGCACTGTGCCAGTCGGGTACCACTAATCGCCGTTGATTATTGAGCAACCAATCAATTCGTTTAGGGATCTCTCGCGAGGTATCTTCAAGACAAATAGACGGAAAATCACGTAACTCATCATCCACTATAAGCCGTGTAATATTCGCCAATGGATGATCAGCACTCACCACAAATAACCAATCAATATCCCCCATATGAGTGAATTTAAATGACCCATCAACTGGATTTGCAGTTGTCGCACCAATAGCGATGTCACTGCGCCCTGTGGCGAGCGCTTCCCATACACCATTAAAAATTTCAATCCGAATAATCAGCTCAACATCCTGAAACTTTCTGTAAAAGTCAGCGATTAAGGCATGCACACTGTCGGTTCTGGCAATATTATCCAGCGCAATTGATAACGAAGGCTTCCACCCATTAGCCACTCGTTGAGTGTCTCTTTTCATCAGCGCCATATCGTTAAGAAACTGGCGAGCTTTAGCGACAAAATGTTTCCCTGCCGGGGTTAGGCTGACACTTCTATGATGGCGAATAAATAACTCAACCCCAAGCTCAGTCTCAATTTGTTTAACTGAATAACTAATCGCAGACGGCACCTTATGCAGTTTTTTGGCTGCCGCGGTAAAACTGCCTGTTTGGGCAACAACATCGATTAATTCAAAAATGTGCTGTGAAAGCATATCAATTTGCTCATTATAAAATGTACCTTAACAGCACTAGATGAATAACATCTTCGGCTGAGGTAATACTGGTTTCAAGTGATCATACTCAATTCCACTCACTCCTTGCAATCAAATTTTTTGATAGCTGTCTTCAAAATTAAACGTTTCCAGCTAATTTAGTAAGCCATTAAACTAGCAAACTTTATTGACCAGACGAAAATATTTATGCCTAACTTTAGCAACAACCACATAATAATCAACAATAAACAAACAAACATAACATTTTACCTGTTCCTGTTTTATTTAGCCTTGCTGAGTATGTTGGGATTTATTGCAACCGACATGTACCTCCCTGCATTCAAATCTATTGAAGGGACGTTTAATGCTAACACTTCTGAGGTGGCCATATCATTAACCAGTTTTTTGGCAGGCCTTGCTATTGGACAGTTATTATACGGGCCATTAGTTCATAAAATAGGTAAGCGGAATTCACTCTTTGTTGGGCTAAGTCTGTTTATGTTGGCAAGCGCACTCATTGCGAACAGTGAAACCATAATGATGATGAATATTGCGCGCTTCTTCCAAGCCATCGGCGCTTGCAGTGCAGCAGTGATCTGGCAAGCGATAGTGATTGAACAATACCCCGCCGATAAAGCTCAAAATATTTTCTCTAATATTATGCCTTTGGTCGCTTTATCTCCGGCATTAGCGCCCATTGCTGGCGCATTGATACTCAATAATTTTGGCTGGCGTGCAGTGTTTATTACCTTATGTGTTATCGCCGTAATATTAATCGCTATGACACATTTTTTTGTACCTAAAGAGCCTATTCGTTTACACAAAAATAAGTCCCATATCCGCTATCAACAATTATTAGCCAACACACGTTACTTAGGTAATGTCATCATTTTTGGTGCCTGTTCGGGTGCGTTTTTCGCTTACTTAACCCTATGGCCTGCGGTGATGGAACAATATGGTTACGCCGCAACTGAAATTGGATTAAGTTTTATTCCCCAAACCATCATGTTTATTGTCGGTGGCTATTCCGGTAAGTTACTTATTCGACAGTTTGGCACCAAAGCCAGCCTACGCTATTTACTAATTTTATTTGGTTTTTGTGTTGTTGCCATTTTTGTATCAAGTGTGATCCTCGATACTAAAACAATATTACCGCTTATGGTTGCATTCTCATTGCTAGCAGCAAGCAATGGCGCTATTTACCCTATTGTGGTCAATAATGCCCTCCAAGAATTCAGCAATAACGCATCCAAAGCGGCAGGATTGCAAAACTTTCTCCAAATCAGCATCGCTTTTGGGGCATCAAGTCTGGTGGCCGTTTGGGCAAGTTCTGGCGATAACGCGATTGGTTGGGGAATTCTGGCCTGTTCAGTACTGGTTGCTGTAGGCCTCTTTATTAAAAGTCATGATTCTTGGGCGCAAATAAACCAGCATTTCACGTTTCCGGATCCAGCAAGATTATCTCAAGCAACCACTAAGGATGATGAATAAACATCCAATAGCGATAAAATAAGCCATTCAATGATGAGGTTATATTCTTATTTATAATCTCATCATATTGAGGTTTATTGATTAAACAAATTATCGCTTGCTCTAATATTCACAATCCATAAATCCGTCTATTTGACAATGGCCCCAGAGCGTCACAGAAAACCAATCATGGCTGCGATTTATATTGGATTAATGAGCACCATCAGCTCGCATTGTAGCTGTAATACCAAATACTGCTCATTATCGGCTCAGTCAGCGAGTCACTTAGGGGAAATTCAATAAATATCAACTCACGTCCCCATTAACCCGCAGAGGATTTTAGTGTAAACTCGTGCTCAACTTATTAACCTGTTAAAAGCATCACCACATGACTCAAGCCTTGTTTTACCTTATGCCTGATAATCATAATCAAATGAGTGCATTAGATGCGGTTTATTTGGCTGCATGCTGGTTAGCAGAACAAGAATATCGCCAACAAAAAACCGTCTACATTCACTGTGAAAACAAGCAGCAAGCGTATGCCATTGACGAATTACTGTGGCAATTTGAGCCTAATGCCTTTGTGCCTCACAACTTAAAAGGCGAAGGTCCGGTGACCGGTGCACCTGTCGAAATTGGTTTTGACACCCTAGGGCCAAATAAAAGTCGCCAAGTTCTGATTAATCTTGCAGACCACATGCCCAGTTTTGCGGTAAACTTGGCCCATATTATCGATTTTGTCGCTAATGATGATGAACTCAAGCGGATTGCCCGCAATCGCTATCGTCAATATCAGAATGTTGGCATTACGCCCAGCACTCAAGCATTAGCTGAATAAACACTCAATTTAGATAGAGAACATAACGCTCCTATGGAAAAAACATACAACCCAAAGTCTATCGAACAGGCCCTTTACCAAAACTGGGAAGAGCAAGGTTACTTCAAGCCGCATGGCGATGAATCTCAAGGCAATTATTGCATCATGATCCCGCCACCGAACGTAACCGGTAGCTTGCACATGGGACATGCCTTCCAAGACACCATCATGGACACGCTTACTCGTTATGAACGAATGAAAGGTAAGAATACCTTATGGCAAGTGGGTACCGACCACGCTGGTATCGCCACCCAAATGTTGGTTGAGCGTAAACTTGAAGCCGAAGAAGGTAAAACACGCCATAATTTAGGCCGTGATGCCTTCATTGATAAAGTGTGGGACTGGAAAGAACAGTCTGGTGGCACCATCACCAAACAACTACGTCGCATGGGCGCATCGGTTGATTGGGATCGCGAACGTTTTACCATGGACCAAGGCTTATCAAAAGCGGTTCAAGAAGTGTTTGTCCGTCTATACGATGACGAACTTATTTATCGTGGTAAGCGCCTAGTTAATTGGGATCCAAAGCTTCACACCGCCATTTCAGATTTAGAAGTTGAAAATAAAGAGAAGCAAGGCCACATGTGGCACTTCCGCTTTCCTTTAGCCCAAGGCGCATTAACTAGCGATGGTAAAGACTACCTAGAAGTCGCCACCACGCGTCCTGAAACCATGTTAGGTGACAGCGCAGTAGCCGTGCACCCAGATGACGAACGTTATCAGTCATTGATCGGTAAGTTTGTGCTATTACCTATCGTTAACCGCTTAATTCCAATTGTTGCTGACGATTATGTCGACATGGAATTTGGCACAGGCTGCGTAAAAATCACTCCAGCCCATGACTTTAACGACTATGAAGTTGGCAAGCGTCATCAACTGCCTATGTACAACATCTTTACCTTAGATGCCTGTGTCCGCGGTTTTGTTGAAGTAGTTAATACCGACGGCACACCAAACAAAGACGTCGAAATTGCGCTACCTGAACGTTATGTTGGCCTTGATCGATTTAAAGCCCGTGATGCTATTGTGGCTGAATTTGACAGCTTAGGTTTACTTGAAAAAGTCGCTCCGCACGCGTTAAAAATACCTTATGGCGATCGCTCAGGCGTAGCAATTGAACCCTTATTAACCGATCAGTGGTATGTGGCCGTTCAATCAATGGCAAAAACAGCCATTGAAGCCGTGGAAAATGGCGACATCAAGTTTGTGCCCCAGCAATACGAGAATATGTACTTCTCGTGGATGCGCGATATTAAAGACTGGTGTATTTCACGCCAACTTTGGTGGGGACACCGTATTCCAGCTTGGTACGACGAGAACGGTAAAGTCTACGTTGGCCGTAACGAAGCTGAAGTTCGCGCTAAGCACAAATTTGCAGATTCGGTGGTATTACGCCAAGACGATGACGTATTAGATACCTGGTTCAGTTCGGCATTATGGACTTTCTCAACCTTAGGTTGGCCAGACAATTTAGAAGATTTAAAAACCTTCCACCCAACCGATGTGTTGGTCACAGGTTTTGATATCATCTTCTTCTGGGTTGCGCGGATGATCATGATGACCATGCACTTCATTAAAGATGAAGACGGCAAACCTCAAGTACCTTTTAAAACGGTGTACGTGACCGGGCTTATCCGTGATGAAGCCGGTAATAAGATGTCAAAATCCAAAGGCAACGTGCTTGATCCATTAGACATGATCGACGGTATCGACCTTGAAACCTTGGTCGCTAAGCGGACTGGCAACATGATGCAGCCACAACTGGCGGCAAAAATTGAGAAAAGTACCCGTAAAGAATTTGCCGATGGCATTGAAGCTCACGGTACCGATGCACTGCGCTTTACCTTAGCGGCAATGGCATCAACCGGGCGTGACATCAACTGGGACATGAAACGTCTTGATGGTTACCGCAGTTTCTGTAACAAATTATGGAACGCGTCACGTTATGTGTTAATGAACACTGAAGTGCAAACCAATCCAGATAGCGATGAAGCTGGTGAGCCTTTAGATTGCGGTCAACTGTTAGTTGATGGCAAACCGGGTGCGATGGAATTGTCATTAGCCGATCGCTGGATCATTGGTTTGTTTAATCAGACCGTCAAAACCGTCGAAGATCACATGGCCGCTTACCGTTTTGATTTAGCCGCTAACACTTTATACGAGTTCACTTGGAATCAATTCTGTGACTGGTATTTAGAATTAACCAAGCCTGTTATGCAAAACGGCACTGAAGCGCAAATGCGCGGCACACGCCATACGTTAGTCAATGTGCTTGAAAAAATGCAGCGTCTAATGCATCCATTTATGCCATACATTACCGAAACGATTTGGCAACGCGTCAAACCGTTAGCTGGCGTAACGGGTGATACCATCATGCTGGCATCGTTCCCAACGTATCAAGCAGATCAAGTCGATGCGACCGCAATGGCGGATCTGGAATGGGTTAAGCAAGTCATTGTCGCAGTACGTAATATTCGTGCTGAACTCAATATCGCCCCGTCTAAGCCGCTTAATGCGCTGCTTCGTGACGTGAGCTATGAAGATCGCATTCGTCTTGAAGCAAACCAAACATTCTTTACCAGTTTGGCTAAACTTGAGTCAATGACCATTTTAGCCGAGGGTGAAACGGCACCGATGTCGACCACTCAGTTTGTCGGCAATATGGAGCTATTAATCCCAATGGCAGGCTTAATCGATGTCGGCGCTGAATTGGCCCGTATCGACAAACAGCTTGAAAAGCTTGCTCAAGAGATAACCCGCATTGAAGGCAAATTATCTAACCAAGGCTTTGTCGCTAAAGCACCTGCTGCGGTTATAGATAAAGAGCGGGCAAAAATGGCCGATTTGACTCGTGACATTGAAAAATTAAACGAACAAAAAATCGAACTGGCCAAAATAGAAGCATAATCAAAAAATACCATTAGAAACAAAAACCAGCGATGCATCGCTGGTTTTTTATTTCGCACGAAACTGAAACGTTGATTTCTCAATTTACATTTTTGGTGTATAAGCTTCGGCCAATATCACCATTCTATTTAATGGGTCAAAACCATGTCTGATAAATTCTTTTTTAAAGGTCGTAAAACACCTAAACCCGCTTATGGTGAAAGTGGTTATAACACCAAGCGCACAGCAAAACCGGGGACGGAAGCTTTACCGCTAATATTGTCAGTCCAAACCGAAGCTCGCCAACATGAAGTGGCGGCAATGGTTGCTGAACAACAGCTATTGGCTAATATCACCATTAATGCAGACAAACCTGAAAACATTATTGAATTAACCGGTGTTTTGAACAAACCTAAAACGGTAAAGTTTGACGCTAAGCCTAACCGTAACGATGTGTGCATCTGTGGCAGTGGAAAAAAGTACAAAAAGTGTTGTGGTGCATAAATCACCATACTGAGGTGAACGTCCCTTAGTGGGATGTTTATCAATAAAACATTAAAGTGGGTCTTAGGATCCGCTTTTTTTATTGATTTTGGATATTTCCCCAGAACTTAGGTAAAGTGTCAGCCTTTGTTATAAAAATGATATAGAACATAAAATAAAAGGGTGACCTATGAGCACTAATTCACATTCAGGCAACGATCTGAGTGAAGTAAAACAGTTGGGCATGTGGGCCGCGATATCCAGTTTAGGCTATATTTTTTGGCTTGTAGGTGGCATGGAACTGGTAGAGCGTATTGCCTATTATGGCGTCAAAGCCAGTGCGGGTTTATATGCTAAAACGCCAGTATCCGAAGGCGGGCTGGGGATCAACTTAAGTGATTATGGCATCATCATTTCAGTATGGGCCCTATTACAAACCTTTGTGCCTGTTCTCACCGGGGGGATTTCCGACCGCGTTGGCTACAAAGAAACCATTTTCGTTGCTACCATAGTCAAGATCTGTGGTTACTTAACCATGGCTTTTTTCCCTAATTTTTGGGGATTCCTCGCCGGCGCCATGTTGTTAGCCATGGGTACTGGCGTATTTAAACCGGGCATTCAAGGCACCTTGGTGCTGTCTACTAATCGCAATAATACCTCAATGGCTTGGGGCATTTTTTACCAAGTGGTCAACATAGGTGGCTTTTTAGGCCCATTAGTTGCGGTGCACATGCGCCAATTATCTTGGGACAATGTGTTTTACGCTTGCGCGGCCATTATCTCATTTAACTTTTTATTTTTACTCGCTTACAAAGAACCAGGCAAAGCCGAGCGCTTAGAGCGTACGCGCCAAATAACAGCAGGTGAAGTGACACAAGAAGCACTGTGGAAAGACGCGCTCAGAGAACTGAAAAAGCCAATAGTGATTTACTACATGTTAGTGTTTGCCGGTTTTTGGTTTTTATATAACTCATTATTTGATGTATTACCGATCCACATTGCTGAATGGGTTGATACCAGCGTCATTGTTACCTCGTTATTTGGTCCAGAGGGTACCAGCAACGGCATATTGCAGTTCTGGCTGGGGTTGAATAATGATGGCACCAAAGTAATGCCAGAAGGCATGCTCAATCTCAATGCCGGGTTGATCATGACCACTTGCTTTATTGTTGCGGCACTGACGGCTAAATATCGCATTACCACCACCATGTTTTTTGGCTGTTTATTGAGTATCTTAGCCATTGCCTTAGTCGGTGCTTTTAATGCGGCGTGGATGATCGTGCTGGCTATTGCGCTGTTTTCTGTCGGTGAAATGATGATTAGCCCCAAGAAAAACGAATTTATGGGTAATATCGCGCCAGAAGGTAAAAAAGCCATGTACTTAGGTTTTGTGATGTTACCTCAAGGCATAGGTTGGACCTTAGAAGGTTATTTCGGCCCAAAGCTTTATGACATGTACGCCTCAAAAGAGCGTATTGCCCGTGAAGTCTTATCAGATAATGGTATGAGCTTAACCGATATAGCCAACATCCCCCAAGGTGAAGCCTTTAGTCGCTTAGTCAGTTCTACGGGACAAGATCCCCAAGTTCTCACCCAAGCCCTCTATAATGCCAACAACATCGGCATGGCTTGGTATATTATTGCGGTTATTGGTATTACTTCGGCGGTAGGGATTTTCATCTACGGTAAATGGTTATTAAGGATGCAGCGCCAACAAGTCGCTTAGTTCATCGTGTGCAATTTGTTAGCATCAGCAACTGATTTAGCAAAAGGGAGGCAGCAATGCCTCCCTTTTGCTATCCACAACAAAATAACAATAAATGGTCATCAAGTTGCCATACCAACGCCATTAATTAACTATTCGGTTTACGACCAAATCACTAGCAAATCACTAGCAAATCACTAGCAAATCACTAGCAAATCACTAGCAAATCACTAGCAAATCACTAGCAAATCACTAGCAAATCACTAGCAAATCACTAGCAAATCACTAGCAAATCACTAGCAAATCACTAGCAAATCACTAGCAAATCACTAGCAAATCACTAGCAAATCACTAGCAAATCACTAGCAAATCACTAGCAAATCACTAGCAAATCACTAGCAAATAGTAAACCATAAGCGAAATACCGCACTCGACAAAACGGCAACCTCAAAGATTTTCTGAGCAAAAAGTCCCGACTAAGTGTCCAAAAAGAAGTCTGACCAATAAGTCGCTATCGAATACAGCAACAAACCACGATACTAAGATACTAGGATTATGCAGCTCACCTAAAATACAATTAACACCCATTGAATGACTCATAAATGGCTACAAATCGAACCGCTGACATCGGCAGAATGTGCAGGAGAGTGAAGCTGATAGTCATTATCGACGTGGTATCTATCGTCAAGGTATCTATCGTCAAGGTATCTATCGTCAAGGTCTTTAGCGACCGGGTGTTTTTCGCGGCTTTTGTTGCCGTGACATTGTCGCTAGAAAAACATTAATAACCGATAGTCATAAAGTACTTATTACTTGATCCAGCTGCACTGAGTTACAAAAAATCAATTAAAAAAATCAGTTAAAAAAACAGGGAGGCATTGCGGCCTCCCTGTTACTGACATTGTGACTTTCTTAATTGATGATTAACACCTTATCTTAATAACTAGTCCGCTGCAGCTGAGTGAACTTTATCAATACCGTAAGTTTTACCTTCAGCATGACAAGTCGCACATGATTCAATTGGCACAGCATCTGCTGAGGTGATGTTATCACCAAAGACTGTCGCGCCATTACTCTTAAAGTGAGAAAGAGCAGCAGCGCCAGAGTGAGCGTGACAGCTACGACATGCTTCAGAGACTGGGGAGATAAACTCGCCAGGAACACCATCAAATTGATTCACATCGACTTCAATTGAAGTTCTACCTGAGGTTAATGCGCCAGTGCCAGAGAAGAATGGCATAGCATCTCCTGCAGCATTGGTCTCTTTATGACACGCTTGGCAATAGGTTTGCACAGCAGGATAGTTAACTAACTCGCCATCTGTGTCTAAGTAAATGCCAGCACCTTCATCATCTGCAAACAAGCCACTGTGAAAACGGTGAGCAACAGTGGCTAAATCACGGTTGTAAAACTCTAGGCCTTCAATTACTGCAAACGTCGGTTTACCATCAGCATCTACACCTGATTGCTTATAAACATCACTATGGAAAGAACCGGCATAACTGTTGTTATGGCAATCTGCACATTGGGTAAAGTTAGTCACACCATGGTTAGGTGATTTAACGTGAGACAAATTGTCATGACAAGCATTACATTTTGCTTCATCAGCCGTTGTACGGTCGTTACCCACCTGTGTAGGTGAACTATAAGCGGTCAATGCAGGGCTGACAAAACGTAAGTTATCAGTAGTTTCAACACCTGTTGCAGCAACAGCATCAAACTTAAAGAACTTAGTAACAATGTTAGCCGGAACCGCGACATCACAAGCACCCGTGTCGGTACCAGCACCATCAGCTAACATAGTGTTAATAACAATCATGTCAGTTGTAGTGTTGCCACACATGTTCATTTCAGAAGACACTGAAAGTGTTTTGCCACCAAGTGGAGTCATGGCAACGTCTTTGGTTAAGGTTAACTTACCACCTAGAACCATAAACATTTCTGGATTATCTTTCGTATTAATACTTAATCCACGAACATAGTCACCATTGCCATCAAGTGTACCGATTAAGATATCATCACCTGATTGGAATTTATTTAAGTACTGGGTTAAATCAGTAGCATCAGCCGCAACCACACCATTTAATGTTACATCAATGATGACAGTTAATAGGTCTGCAGACACTTCAGCAGAAGCGACATTTAACACTAAGCCATTTTCAAAAACGTCACGGCGATCAACACCATGTGCCTGGATTGGGCTTAAACTACCTGCGCCATGACAGCCAGAACAAACCGCATCACTTGACGGTACAATGCCTCTATGGTTTTCACCGGTCGCTAAGTTCACATTTACGTGACAAGACAAACAGGCTTCAGCATAAATATTGTCATTCCACTGGGTGCCATTATCATGACAAACAGTACATTCATTTAGCTCAGCAGGAAATCCAATGCCACCAAACTCTGCTTTGGCTTCGCCAGTAAGCGCGTCAACAATATGGTGACCCGCGTGAATGGTGTGGATCATAGCGTTGAAGTTAGCATTAAAGCCTTTTTCAGGATCGTCTTGTCCACCCGCATAAGCAGGGTTATGACAAGCGACGCAGTTTTCAACTTTTTGGTAA
The DNA here is from genome assembly GCF_002836275.1 of Shewanella sp. Actino-trap-3. NCBI lineage: Bacteria > Pseudomonadati > Pseudomonadota > Gammaproteobacteria > Alteromonadales > Shewanellaceae > Shewanella > Shewanella sp. Actino-trap-3. The sequence goes on from NZ_PJCE01000001.1 coordinate 2,146,907, forward strand.
TTACCATGGGCACCTATGTTGGCAATACGCATATCGGTATCGGCGTAACCTTCCATTGGACTGTGACATTGAATACATGCCGCATTAGACACAGCATCTTTTGCTGACACTGCAGGTTCGCCAGTAGCAGGAATAAAATCAAGAGGAGTCGATAAAATCTTACCACTTACCCCTGAACCATCAGCCATCACAACATCATAAGCACGAATAAACACCCGCGCTAAGTCATTAACATCGCCACTGGCTAATACCACAGGCGCGTTACCATCGTGTGCCCAAGTACCAGTATAAGTACCAGGATTGGCTGCATCCTCAACTAATGTACACGCATCAACTACAGCGCCGCCTCGCGCTTCAGCTGTACCGGTTAAGGTACAATACATGCTGCTGCCAAAATCATTGGCAAGTGTATGGTTTGTCCATAACATGGGTGCGCCAGTATCTGTCGTATTAGCAGACTGGCTAGTCACATATAAGGCAACTCTTTCAAGTCCAGAGAAGGGAACGCCAGCGGCATTTTTTGCAGTAAATGTAAGCGTAAACGGATCCGCACCAACGACCACAATATCTGCTGGAGCCAGTGTAATGTTTAAGTCAAATGCATTTTCAACGCTTGTTGCAACCGAACCAGCGGGAGTACCCGGAGCGCCATCAGCACCCGGAGCACCATCAGCACCATCGACACCATCACTGCCGTCAGAGCCACAACCTGTCACAGCCAAAACTGCCATAAACGCTGCAGCCAATAATGTTCTATTATATTTTTTCATCTTAAATCCCCCGATTTAGATTTGTTGATTAGCAGCTTTAAAATAGAAGCAAATAGACCATAACACCCACAATATGTTTCAATTATGTGACTGATGTTGCAAACTAGTTAACTAAAATGGTGATTTCAGTCTTAAGTATCCGTGAATAAGTCTCCGTAAATAAGTCTCCATTAATAAGCCTCCGTAAAATGGAACCGCCAGTGTCATATCATATAAATCTAAACAGGAGTTTGTAGAGGGGAAAATTGATGTGCGAGGAAGAAACAAAAATTTATACCTAACCAATTGAACTATAACGGTTAAGCAAATGTAACTAGTAAACGTACACTTAAGTACACTCAGGTACAAAAAATCAATAAAAAAGAGGGAGACATTGCTGTCTCCCTCTTGGTTTCTTACTTTCTTAAGTGATGATTAAGAAGTTTTCAATATCTAGTGAGCTGCACCAGAGTGAACTTTATCAATACCGTAAGTTTTACCTTCAGCATGACATGTTGCACATGATTCAATTGCTACACCGTCAGCAGTCTCGGCAGTTTCACCAGCGACTGTCGCGCCATTACTCTTGAAGTGAGCTAAAGCAGCTTCTCCAGAGTGAGCGTGACAACTACGACATGCTTCAGCAACAGGTGAGATAAACTCATTGTAGGCTGTGGTAATATCATCCGTATCGTCATCAGGAGTACCATTCTTATCTGTAACAGAATAACTAACATCAATCGCAGTTCTACCTGAGGTTAACTCACCAGTGCCTGAGAAGAATGGCGTAGCATCTTTATGACACGCTTGGCAATTGGTTTGAATCGCAGGATAGTTAACTAGCTCGCCATCTGTGTCTAAGTAAATGCCAGCACCAGTGTCACCAGCAAACAAGCCACTGTGGAAGCGGTGAGCAACAGTCGCTAAATCACGATTGGCAAACTTTAAACCTTCAATCAGTGCAAACTTAGGTTCGCCAGCATCATCTACACCATCTTGCTGATAAACAGTTGCATGATAAGAACCAGGGTAGTTGTTGGTATGACACTCAGCACACTGGGTAAAGTTAGTCACACCATGACGAGGTGATTTAACATGCGCTAAATTATCATGACAAGCATTACACTTCGCTTCATCAGCCGTTGTACGGTCGTTACCCACCTGAGTAGGTGAACTATAAGCCGTTAATGCAGGGCTTACAAAACGTAAGTCATCAGTAGTTTCTACACCTGTAGCAGCGGTGTCGCCAAACATAAAGTACTTAGTGACGATATTAGCTGGAACAGCTAAATCACATGCACCATTATCAGTACCTGCTATTGGTTGTGTATTACCACGGCTAAGAACTGGATCGCCATTATCATCAACAACAATTTCGTCTATCTTAGTATTAACAACAACTTTGCCAGCCTCTGTATCAGCACACATGTTCATTTCAGAGGTTACATAAATTGTTTTGCCATCAAGTTGATTAGCGGCAAGGTCTTTAGTTAAGGTTAGCTTGCCACCATTAACCACAAACATAGCTGCGTTAGCAATACTTAACCCAGGTACATAATCGCCATTGCCATCAAGTGTACCAGCCAAAATACTCTTGCCATAGGCTAGAGTGTTTAAATACTGAGTTAAATCAGTATTTTCAGTTGGAACTGCACCATTTAATGTTACATCAATGATGACAGTTAACACGTCAGCATCCACTTCAGCAGAAGCAACATTTAACACTAAGCCATTTTCAAAAACGTCACGGCGATCAACACTGTGCGCTTCGCTTGGGCTTAAACTACCAGCACCATGACAACCAGAACAAGCGGCGTCACTTGAAGGCACAATGCCCTTATGGTTTTCACCAGTTTCGAAATCAACAGTTAAGTGACATGATACACACGCTTCAGCATAGACGTTGTCGTTCCACTGGGTGCCATTATCATGACAAACAGTACATTCAGTTGACTCAGCTGGGAAACCGACTCCACCAAACTCTTCTAATGCTTCACCTTGTAATCCCTGCCATTGTGCAAGCTCTTTACCCATATGGATGGTGTGGATCATGGCATTGAAGTTTGCATTAAAGCCTACTTCAGGATCGTCTTGTCCACCCGCAATGGCTGGATTATGACAAGCTACGCAATTTTCAACTTTTTGATAGTTATGATGCGCGCCAATGTTGGCAATACGCATATCAGTATCAGCGTAACCTTCCTTTGAGCTATGACATTGAATACATGCTGCATTAGACACAGCATCTTTTGCAGAAACAGCAAGTTCGCCAGTAGCAGGAATGAAATCAACTGGAGTCGATAAAACTTTATCACTTACCCCTGAACCATCAGCCATCTCAACATTATAAGAACGAATAAACACCCGTGCTAAGTCATTAGCACTACCGTCCGCTAACACAACCGGTGCGTTACCATCGTGTGCCCAAGAACCAGTATAAGTACCAGGGTTAGCTGCATCTTCAACTAATGTACACGCATCGACTACAGCGCCGCCTCGCGCTTCGGCAGTACCGGTTAAGGTACAATACATGCTGCTACCAAAATCATTGGCAAGTGCATGGTTGGTCCATAACATGGGCGCGCCAGTGTCTGTGGTATTCGCAGATTGGCTAGTCACGTATAATGCGACTTTTTCAAGTCCAGAGAAGGGAACGCCAGCGGCATTTTTTGCAGTAAATGAAAGCGTAAACGGATCAGCACCAACGACGACAATATCTGCCGGAGCCAGTGTAATGTTTAAGTCAAATGCATTTTCAACGGTTGTTGCAACCGAACCAGCGGCAGCACCAGGAGTGCCATCAGCACCAGCAGCACCAGCAGCACCATCGACACCATCACTGCCGTCAGAGCCACAACCCGTCACACCCAACGCTGCAATTAATGTTGCAGCAAGTAAAGTTCTATTATATTTCTTCATTTTAAATCCCCCGATTTAAATTAGTTAGTTTTACCCATACAAAGTATAAGGAAACAGACATAAATGCTTGCTTGCTGTAACAAACCTGTGAACCTTAGTTGTAAATTCGTTAACAGGAATCAGTAATTTCAGTTTTGAGTATCCGCAAAAATGAAACTGGCAGTTTTACTTTCAGTAACCCTAAAGAGGTACCTAATGAACTAGAGGCAAGTAGCAGAACAATGAAATACAGACAAAAACACCTAAGACATTGAATTTAGAGGTTTTAATATTTAAAAAAAAGATCCAACTGACAAACCTCGTCGAGTTGAATCTCATTTAAAACTCAATTAAAGTTCACACCAACAATGACTTAGTGATATCTATTATCATTTGTTTGGTTTTTAAAGAATAACGACGGTAATGCTCTGCACGCTCAATTAAGCAGTAACTGGGCATAGGCATGACCGTATTAAGCTTATTAAATTCGCTACTAGGAAGTCTTTCAACCCGTAGTTGAGGGATTTTTTCGGCAAAAGACGCTTCATTACAAATCGTTAAGGCTAAACTGTCCATGGTGAGCATGTGCCAGTACCAATCTTCTAACTTTTCAACACATTCAATATCTTCCATTAATAAACCATGAGTTTGGCAATAGAGTTCTAATGGATCAATGCGATTATTAAATCCTTTACAGCGCAAATACACGATAGGATGTTGAATAATGTCATCTAAGTTAATATTAGTGGCGGTGTCCCAAAATGCATGATGACCATGACCTACCACACACAGGGAGGTGACACTCGCAATCGAAGAGGACTCTAAACCATGAGTATCTTGAGTTTCAAAGCCAATACCAAAATCAAGCTCACCGTTATAAATCAGCTCTTCAGTGTCGTATTGCCAGCTGTGAAGTTTAACTTTGCCGATAACATCACGCGGAAGATGACTCAAGGCAATCGCCACACTGGTAATAATGCTAGGGGAGACGGCAATATGCAAAATAGGCATTTGTTGATGATTTAAACGGTCATCTGTCACTCGCTCAATTTGACCTACCATGTCGCATAATTGGCATATAGGTTGATACAAATTCTCTGCTAACGGTGTCGGTTTTAATCCTTGTTGACGCCGAAAAAATAACTCATCATTAAACATGGCTCTTAATGATGTTAAACAACGGCTAATTTTAGGTGCAGAGACAGCGAGCTCTTTGGCTGCAAAATTAGCAAAACCCGTCTCGTAAATGAGCTTAAAGACCAACAAACTAAATACATCTAACTCACGGACTTTTTTTAATGCTTGAATATCCATATCACCTAACTTAAATGCAATCGAAACATTAAATTACCATAACGCAAAATAAAAAAAGTTGATCTAGTGCTGAATAACACTATCAACTTCAGCTTTTGTTAATGAACGAAACTCGCCAAGTTTTAGCTGATTATCAAGGTAAATGTCACCAATCGACTCACGATGAAGTGCCACAACAGGATTACGGAAACGACCAAACATGCGTTTAATTTGATGATACTTACCTTCACGCAATACAACGCTTGCTTGATGACTAGACAACAGCGTTAATTGAGCCGCCAAGGTGGTCATGTTTTCATATTCAAAATACATCCCATTGGCAAATGCCTCGACATATTCTTGGTCGATAGGATTAGCCAAGGTGACCAGATAATGTTTAGCAACCTTATGTTCAGGCGCCATTAATGCCGCTGACCATTTAGCGTCATTAGTGATTAATAACAGCCCAGTAGAATGCAGATCTAATCGACCCGCAATATGCAACATATCGTGTTCAACACCGTGTAATAAAGACAATGCCGTCGTATGTTTATCATCAACCGTTGCACTCACCACGCCGTCAGGTTTATTGAGCATAAAATAGCAGGGTTGATATTGACGTAACACCACACCATTACATTCAATATGGGTAAATTCATCAATTTGTAAGTCAGGTGATTTGGCAAATTGACCGTCGACAAGCACTTTATGGGTGATTAACAATCCACGGACGGCTTTTTTCGAAATTTGTAACGTGCCAGCAATAAATTGATCAAGTCGACCTCGTTTAGACACCATAAAACTTCACCAATATAGAATGATACCAATTTGTTTAAGAATACCTTATTCTGTTAATGCACAACATCATTAAGGAGCAACATGCTTTCGCAACCTGCTTGTACAGATTTGCGTCCAGATATGACCAGCGCTGAATTAAAACAGGCCATTAAGTCACTGGATCAATATTTACAAGATAATATTTTTCAAAGTGCCATTATTGACACCTTGAACAAGCGCTCGCAGTTCTTCGATGCATTATTATGCCAACTTTGGCTGCCTTTCGAATTAGATCCCGCGCGGATCTCGCTCAATGCTGTCGGGGGGTATGGTCGACAAACCTTACATCCTTTTTCAGATATCGACATTTGCATTATTCATGATGGCCCATTAACGCCTACCGAAGCATCGCGTATTAGCCAATTTCTTACCCAACTATGGGATCTTAATCTCGATTTAGGCCATGCTGTACGCAGCTTGGACGACACCTATCAAGCATGTAAAGAAGACGTCACCATTGCGACCAGCTTACTGGAAACTCGTCACTTATTTGGTAATAATGAGCATCAACAGCAGGTTCTTAATGCGCTGTACGGCCAAGATTTATGGCAAAGCCAAGCGTTTTTCAATGCCAAACTCAGCGAACAGCAAGAACGTCATGCTAAAGCCCAAGGCACCTCATATAGTATTGAACCAAATCTTAAAACCAGCCCTGGCGGTATGCGCGATATTCAAACCCTTAGCTGGGTGGCCCGCAAGCATTTCGGCGTCGCCAATATGCAATCACTTCGCCACTTTGGTTATTTAACCAATGATGAATACGCCGAATTAATGGAGTGCCAACACTTTTTATTTAGGGTGCGATTTGCCTTACATCAAGCAGCCCAACGCTCAGAAAATCGTTTATTACTGCAATACCAAGCTGAAGTCGCTAAATTAATGGGGTTTGGTGATGGAATGCCCATCGGCGAGAGCGGCAATATTGCCATCGAAAAAATGATGCGCCAATTATTTCGTGCCATGAAACGCATCAGTGAATTAAACAAAATTTTAATGGCCTATTTTCAACGGGAAATTATTCCAGAGCTCAATCCAGAAATTATTGTGATTAACGATAATTTTGAAATTGTCGATCACTATATCCACGTTCGAGACGAAACCGTTTTTATCGATCGCACCCAAATTATGGCGTTATTTGAGTTTATCGCGATTCATCACGACAAAATAATCGGCATTACCGCTGAAACATTACGATCACTGCGCCAAGTAAGACGCCGCTTAATGGGCGACCTGCAAGATTTTGAGCGTTGTCGCGAGCAATTTAAAGCCATCTTTGTTCATCCTCAAGGCATGGGCTTGGCCATTACCTTAATGCATCAACACGGCATTTTAGCGTCTTATTTACCCCAATGGCGTGAAGTTGTTGGCCAGATGCAATTTGACTTATTCCATGCCTACACCGTCGATGAACACACCCACAAGGTGCTTAAAAATATTTACACCTATGATAAAGACATCAAAACGTTAGATAAAGATCTGGTATTAGCCGCTGATATCTATCAGAAAATGTCAAATAAATCGACTCTACTCTTTGGAGCATTATTCCATGATTTAGCAAAAGGTCGCGGCGGTGATCATAGTGAATTAGGGGCTGTCGATGCCAGTTTGTTTGCCAAGTTTCATGGCATTAAAGCCTCGCAAGAAGCACTGATTTGCTGGTTAGTAGAACATCATCTGTTAATGTCTATTACCTCACAACGTATGGATATCTACGACCCCGAAGTCGTCAACGCTTTTGCCAAAAAAGTAGGTACCTTAACCCGTTTAGACGCCTTATATTGCCTGACCATTGCCGACATTCAGGCAACTAATGATGACCTGTGGAATGACTGGAAAGCGTCATTATTAAAAGACTTGTATTTTGTTACCCGTAAAGCACTTCGTAATGGTTTTGAAAATATTCTCCAACTGCGTACTTTGGTGCGAGAACATAAACAAGAAGCCCTAAACTTATTGGCCGCTGATGAAGACAGCAGCGTATATATCAAGGCATTATGGCGTCGATTACCTATCGCATTTTTCAGTAATGCCGAAGCCGATGATATCGCCAGATATACCCAAGCTATGATTAATCACGATCTTGCGCCAGTAACCGATAATCAATATAACACCCTAATTTTACTCGACGATGCAGTAGTCAAAGGCTGCAGTGACGTGTTTGTGTACACTAAAGATCGCTCAGGCTTGTTTGTTAAATTATTTAATACTTTAGCGACGCTGCGTATTTCAGTAAAACAAGCACAAATTGCCCGTACTAAAGATGGCTACGTGGTTGAGTCATTTAAGGTCCTCGATTTTGATGAAAAACCGATCACCAGTACACAACGTCGTAAACAAGTGATCAATAAACTGCATCAAGTACTGGATAAAGGCATGATTTTATCTAAAAAACGCCAATCCAGGCGCCATCAAAGTTTTGATAATCAACCCAATGTCGAATTTTTACATTCACGTAAATCAAACCGCAGTTTAGTCAATGTATCAGCCTTAGACACCAGTGAGTTTATGGAACAAATCGCCAGTACTTTTAGGGAATTAGATTTGCATATTCATTCGGCTACCATCAGCACGGTCGGTGAACGGGCAGACAACGTGTTTTTATTATCGAACAAAGATGATCAGCAATTAACCCCAGATCAACAACAACAATTGTCAGCGACGTTAATGCAAGTCATCAGCGAAGACGATCTCTGAGATGATAAGCGGTGACAAGCGAAAGAGCCTAGAACGCTGCGCTGCTAGTACGCTTCGCGGCTAGAGGCTATAAAATCAACAGCCTAGCAGCGAAGCGACTCTAGCAGGACGCAGTCCGCCCTAGCAGCGAAGCGATACTAGCAGGACGCAGTCCGCCCTAGCAGCGAAGCGATACTAGTGATGTGGTCCGCCCTAGCAGCGAAGCGACACTAGCAGGACGTAGTCCACCCTAGCAGCGAAGCGATACTAGCAGGACGCAGTCCACCCCAGCAGCGAAGCGATACTAGCAGGACGCAGTCCACCCTAGCAGCGAAGCGATACTAGCAGGACGCAGTCCGCCCTAGCAGCGAAGCGATACTAGCAGGACGCAGTCCGCCCTAGCAGCGAAGCGACACTAGCAGGACGCAGTCCGCCCTAGCAGCGAAGCGATACTAGCAGGACGCAGTCCGCCCTAGCAGCGAAGCGACACTAGCAGGACGCAGTCCGCCCTAGCAGCGAAGCGATACTAGTATCTCGACATGCTGGCCTGTATTTTGAGGTCGTTTGGGCATCACTTATTAACGATGACCTTTTGCGACACCGTTTGTGCCAGCATTCTTCATACTTTGAGCAAATTGATGACTGTGCGATACTTATGCTAATCAACTGCCGTTAATTAGGTCATCATGCCACAAGCCTTTAGTTACACTACTGAGTATGTACTGGATAAAACCTACTTTGAAGAATGCTATCAGCAATCAATTAATCCCAACCCATCACCAAAACGCTTTATTAAAACCACCCTATTTGCACTGGTTGGCTTGGCTATTTTAATGCTCGACTCACTAAGCTCAGCAGCAATGAGTACGAAAGAAACCTACTATTTGGGCTACTTTTTCATTGGATTGGCCGTGGTAGAATTTTTGAGTATTCGCTTTAATAAAACCTGGTGGTTATGGCGTCAAATGATGAGTAAAGCGGCGGGTGAACATGTTAATCTTACTATCGATGATCATGGTATCAACAGTCAGTCTGCCCATGTTAATCAACAGATTTTGTGGACCGATATGTATCGGATCATTGAAACCGATGTCGGCTTTTTAATTAAATTACAAAAAACGACCACTTATTTATCTAAACGTTGCTTAGATGAAAACGCTATCGACTTTATCAATCAGAAACAATAATTAGAAACAATCATTAGAAAAAACGATTCATAATATCGTTACGCTAACGTCATGGCGACGCGCTGACGAATATCGGTGAGTAATTCAGCCTCAAACCATGGATTACGGCTAAGCCAAATATTATTACGCGGACTAGGATGCGGTAAGGGAATATAACGAGGTCCAAACGTGCGCCATTGCTGAACAGTTTCGGTTAATGTTTTCGGTTTATGGGTTAAATAATACTGCTGTGCATATTGCCCCACCAGCAATATCAACTGCACGTTGACTAAGTGCGGCAGCACTAAACCGTGCCATTTGGGTGCACATTCTGGCCTAGGAGGTAAGTCGCCAGACTTGCCCTTACCAGAGCCGGCATAACTGCCGGGGAAACAAAAGCCCATCGGCATAATGGCGATTTGCTTGGCATCGTAGAAAACCTCTGTCGTTACACCTAACCATTGTCGTAATCGGTCGCCACTGGCATCATTAAACAAAATACCTGACTGATGCACTTTACGTCCGGGGGCTTGACCAATGATCAGTATTTTTGCTTGCGGATCAATTTGCACCACGGGGCGCACGCCATCGACTAAACTTGATGCACAAAGCTGACAATTTTTGACTTGAGTCAGTAACGAAGCCATGTCCACTACAGCCTTACTGTTTGCATATAAAATCATAAAAAGCCCGTAAATTGTTATATCCACCGGAACTAAGCTGCAGTAATATTGGTCTAATAACAAAGTTCTCCCAAGAAGGAACAACCATGCAATCATCACGTCTCACCCATATCACTTTAGTCGCAATGTTAATAAGCAGTACAGCGATAAGTTTTAACGCTGTCGCCCTTCCCCAAGCGCCAATGGAAGATGTGTTGTCTTTAAAAGGGGCCTGCCAGCAAATTGCACTTGAAGATCAACTCCCAGAAAACGAAGTCGCGACATTTTTGCTTGATTGCGTGAATGACCAATTAACTGAAATGGGCTACGAACGCGTTGCTAGTCTAGATTAATAGTATCGGCTAACCCGATAAAAAAACGCCGTTAAGGCGTTTTTTTAGTTGCGCTAATCGATCTTAAAACCCTTGGCACAATATCCCTATCGATGCACCTATGCCTACAAACCAAGACAACGAGCGTAATGTACCGAAGTTCAATAAATACAGAACATGGTAAACCAACCGCGCCACCACATGCACAATCGCTAAAAGCGCGACCAAATCGGTAACATTATTGGTTACTAACGCAGTTAATACTGCAATACCAAAAATGATCAGCGATTCAAATGCATTTTGATGCCCCGCTAATGCTCTAGCACCAAAACCGGTTAATTGAGCTTGCTGCTCCCGCGGATGGTTATTGTCATATCGGCCCAATTTAGTCATTGCCATTGCTAACGGTACTTTTGCGGCATAAGGCAATAAAACGGCTATTAATAAACAAATAAGTATCGTCTGCATATAATCTGTCCTTAGTTATCAATTTTTTATTATGTGTTTGTTATGTGTTTTTTAACTGAGATTGAACCCGCTCCTTTTGGCTGTCGACATTGTATTGATCACAATGTGGGCAATACAGCGTGATCAATACAATGTGATCACATTCGCCGCTCAACACCGCATCAATAATAAGCCAAGTCATATCATGCTTAAGCACTTATTGAGCAAATAGTATCCAGTAAATCGTAAACTTTCTTTCCCTTTACAAATCAACCACAAGTTAACACATCTACAACATTTCAGTCACTAGTCTACACTTTACGTTGAAAGATTTTTGATCGCACCACGGTCAATACTAATAACGCCTAACGAGAATGATGGGGTTCATCCACGATAGTATCCATCAGCCTTGTCATGGGTAAACATGAATAGCAGTAAATATAATAACCACCAATGCAAGGAACACATCATGAATATTAAAGCACAAAGCAGCTTAACTGGCGCAGCATTAGCACTCGCAATGGCAAGCTTGTCAGGTCAGGCTATGGCCGCTGAAACAAGCTCTGCACCTATGGCTGCGGGTCAAACCGATTTAGTACATTGTTACGGCGTTAACGCCTGCAAAGGCCATAACGATTGTAAAACCGCAGACAATGCCTGTAACGGTAAAGCAAGCTGTAAAGGTAGCGGGTTTGTTGGTATGCCATCAAAAGCCTGCGCTGATGTTGGCGGCACTCAAAAAGATGACTGGGTTGGCAAAGTGACCAAAGCAGATTTAGTCCATTGCTATGGCGTTAACGTATGTAAAGGTCATAACGACTGTAAAGGCGCAGATAACGCTTGTGGTGGAATGGCAAGCTGTAAAGGCTCTGGTTTTGTTAACACCACAGCAAAATCATGTGCTGACATTGGTGGTAAAGCCAGCTAATTCAGCTTAAATTTGTTGACTCTGTCTCTAATCTCTATTCAGAGTCATCAAATTATTTATATTACCGCGTCATAAACTTATTTATACCTTAGTGCCATTAACGTATTTTGATCTTAGCGCGAGCACATCTTTGCAGCGCGAATGCCAGTAACTAAGCAAATAATTAAACAAGTAACTAGCTCCGTTACTAGGTCCGCAGAAATAGGATACCCCATGCCAGATACGCGTATTACAGAAGACTTTCTTGGATTTGGCTTAGGTTTGCGTACTGACCACTTCGAATATATTTTACAACACCAGCCAGACATTGACTGGTTTGAAGTCCTGTCTGAAAACTACTTAGTGGCCGGTGGTAAACCCCGTTATTATCTTGAAGCGATTGCCGAACAGTATCCGGTGGTGATGCATGGCGTATCGATGTCGATAGGCAGTACCGATCCATTAGATATGGACTATCTTAAAGCACTAAAAAAGCTCAGTAACGACATTCAGCCTAAATGGATATCCGATCACATTTGCTGGACATCAATTCACGGTGTCAACAGTCACGATTTACTGCCCTTACCTTATACCGAAGAAACCGTTAACCATGTGGCACAGCGAGTTAGACAAGTACAAGATGTTCTAGGTCGTCGTATTTTACTGGAAAACGTATCTAGCTATTTGTCTTACCAAGACTCGACCATGGATGAATGGGACTTTTTAAGCCAAGTAGCTGAAGCGGCAGATTGCCTGATTTTACTCGACATCAATAATATTTATGTCAGCGCCCGCAATCATCATTTTAATCCGCTCGATTATCTTAACAAAATCGATCCACGTCGAGTACAGCAATTCCATTTAGCGGGTCACAGTGATTATGGTGATTACGTTATTGATACTCATGACCACGATATTACGCCATCAGTGTGGACCCTATACCAAGCCGCACTTGAACGCTTTGGTGCCGTCAGCACCATGATTGAGCGCGATGCTAATATTCCACAATTCCCCGCGTTATATAATGAATTACTTGAAGCTAAGAATCTTGCTCAGTTAACCTTACCGGACCACCCAGCATTAGCGCGCTCACACTTTGGCACTCGCACACTTAGCGAGACGAGCAAGCTCGCCTCAGCAAGCCCCCATCATGATTCACCGCAAAAAATCAGGGGATAGACATGAGCCGTTTAGCTGAAATACAACAGCAATTTATGCAATTTTTACTTTCTGATAAAGCAAATGATAACCATGGCCAAATTCAGTCGGTGATGCAAAAAAATGTGTCTGATCAAGCTGGGATCAGTGCCGAGATCCGTCTAGCCATTTATGCCAACGCTTATCGCATCCGTTTAAAAGAAACCATCGAAACCGATCATCAGATCCTCGGGCTGTATTTAGGCGATGATTTGTTCGACAAAATGGCCGCAGATTATACCCGCGCTTATCCTTCAAGTAATAAGTCATTGCGCCAATTTTGCGATGCACTGCCCGATTTTTTACAACAAGATAATTTTTTTAAACAGCACCCAATCATTGCTGATTTAGCACGATTTGAACGCCGGTTGCTTAATGCGTTTGACGCAGCCGATAGCCCACGCGCTAGCTTTAATGACTTACAAGCATTACCGCCACAACAATGGCCTAATTGCTGTTTACGTTTTCATCCCAGCGTGCAAGTGTTTACTTGTCATAGTAATGCCGTTGAAGCTTGGCAAGCCTTAAAAATAGACACCCCTCCACCTGAGCCAGACTATTTGTCCCCTCGTGCTTGGTTACTATGGCGCGGTGGATCTCGCTTAACCGAGTTTGTGTCATTGTCTGCTGAACAACATGGATTATTGCTCGGTTTTATTCAGGGAAACAACTTTGCCAACCAGTGTGAACACATGCTTGAATGGCATGACGAGCAGTCAGCGCCACTGCTGGTATTACAAACCTTACAAGCTTGGTTTCAACAAGGGTTAATTCGAGCGGTAGTGAGTCGCTAATCGTGAATTGTTAAAGTTGATTCGTTAGAAGTGATGAGCTAACAGTGAACCAATAGTGAGTCGCTAATGACGTGTCAGCTTTGTTGAGCAGGTAACCAGACTTTGACGCTTAAGCCGCCTTGTGGGCGGTTTTGCATGCTAATCCGTCCGCCGTGGGCCTCAATAATTTCGCGGCATAATGGCAAGCCAATGCCAGTGCCAGACTGTTTGGTCGAATAAAAAGGCAATAACGCCTGCGATAATACTTCGCTCGACATCCCGCTGCCTTGATCATCCACTTTTATCAATAAACCCGCAAGCGGATGAATCGTTTCGTCAAAGCTCAGCGCCACATTATCGGCACTAGAGCCGGACTCATGGGCATTTTTAAGTAAATTAATCAGTACTTGTTCTAATTGCACTGCATCGAGCTTAATCGCGGTTTTCGGTAGGGCTGATAACAGACGAAACGGATATTGCTGCGCCAGCTGCTGGGTCATCTTAGTCCAATCAATCAACTCTTTTTGTGGCAGTGGCAGTTTGGAAAACTGGGCATAATGGGAAATAAACTGACTTAAATGAGTAGTGCGATTTTCAATAGTATCAAAAATTAATTGCAGCTTATCATTATCTAAATGTTGGGTTAAAAACTTACCCGAATTGACCATGGAGGCAATGGGCGCGACCGAATTATTGAGCTCATGGCTGATAATTCGAATGACCTTTTTCCACACAGCCACTTCTTGGCGGTTAAGCTCTTTAGTCAGCTGCTTAAGTAGAATTAAATGGTGCTGCTGATTGTTTTGGGTAAAACGCCCCCGAGAAATATGCCAGGTTTCAACATCGCTACTATCAGCGTTACTATCAGCGTTACTATCAGCGCTACTATCAGCGTTACTATCAGCGTTATTATCAACATCATCTGAAGTGCTATCGCTGCTGCCCATCGAAAACAAGCCTTCTTGCTCACTGTTTAACGCCGTTTTAAGCGCATCAGGCAACGTAACGACAAGTTCGGGTAACAACATGCCTTCTACTTTGACACCCTGATTAAACAAGTGCCTCGCGGCACCATTAGCATAAATAACCCGTTGATTATCATCAATTAACAGCATGACATTAGGCGAGTTTTGAATCACCTTGTCGAGCATTAACTCGCGCTGATAAATAAACTGTCGCTCGCTGCGCAATTTTGCCGACGCTTGGTTATATAAGCTCACTAACGCATCTAACTGTGGCTCGCCGTAAGGATGCAGCGACACACTAAAATCATTATCTTTAAAGTTAAGTAGACCGATTTCTAATGCTCGTAGACTGTCACTCAATCTGCGGGTAAGCCACATGCTGCAAAAATAACACACTGCCAGCATCACAATAATGGCCAGCCATAAGGTGTCGTCACCCAATGTAAGCCACACTAAAGCCCCTGAAACTGAACCCAAAAGGCAGCTCAACATGTTACTGAGCAGCAATTTAGTGCGTAACGATAACATCATTATTTAGTCACCCTAAGGCCGTATTTCTCCATCCGGCGATACAAGGCTTGCCTGCTTAAGCCAAAGGATTTTGCCACTCTGGCGATAACGCCATTATATTGCACTAAGGCATCTTCTATCTGTTGCTTATCTGGTTCGCAAATCGACTGAGTATCATCCATACCCTGCTCTCGTTGGCCAAAATGATGTTCAACGACAAGCGCATGCTGTGTAGCCGCGCCGCCATTAGCTATCGCCATCAAGCCAAAGTCATCAATCGTTAATTGTGGTGACTTGGCTAACAGCGCCGCCCTTTTGCAGGCATTTTCTAATTCGCGCACATTACCCGACCAACTATGATTAATTAACGCCTGCTGGGTCGACTTATCAAGGCTGAAATTAGCACCAATAAAGTGTTTCACTAGCGGTAAAATATCATCTTGGCGTTGATGCAATGGCGGCACACTCAGTTCAATCACATTTAAGCGGTAAAATAAATCTTCACGAAAGCGGCCATGGGCAATGTCATCGGCCAAATCGGCATTGGTCGCACTAATCACCCGCACATTCACTTTGCGGGTTTGGTGACTGCCTAAACGTTCAAACTCACCGGTTTGCAGCACCCGCAGTAATTTCACTTGGCCAGACAAAGGCAAGTTGCCAATTTCATCTAAAAACAACGTACCGCCGTCAGCGGCTTCAAAACGCCCCATGCGGGTTTTATTAGCGCCCGTAAACGCACCGGCTTCTGCGCCAAACAGTTCGGCCTCTAATAAATCCATTGGTAAAGCGCCAATGTTAACCTTAATAAACGGCTGGTCTTTTAATGGCGAGTTGGCCTGTAAAATATCGGCTATTTTGTCTTTTCCGGCACCATTAGGGCCGGTAATCATCACTGATACATCGGAGCGGGCAACTTGCAACGCCAAGTCAACACAACGCTGCATTGCACCACTACCAAAAATCAAGCCACATAAGTCGGCACCATTAATGGCCGACATCCGTTCGCTGTGAATTCGACTTAATTGGCTATTTTGCTGTGACAATCGATAAATAGATAATAAGTTACTCATGCTATTTAAAAGCTTAGCGTCATCCCACGGTTTACCCATGTAATCGGCCGCACCCGCTTTGACTAACTCGACAGCGGTTTCTAATTGAGTCCAGGCGGTCATTAAAATAATCGGTAAATTAGGCTGCAACTGACGCAAAGCATAAAACAGCTGTTTGCCCTCTTCACCCGAGGTGGTGTCGCGGCTAAAATTCATATCTTGAATAGCCAAGCTTATCTCTTGCTTGGTGACAATCTCAATGGCAGCCTCTGGTGTGTGACAAAAAACAGCTTGGTAGCCATGCAGCTCAATCATTAGCGCAAGTGCTTGGCAAATTGGGTGATTGTCATCAACAATTAAAATAGTGTCCATTGCGGTATGCTTGCGTCCAATTAGGTTATCTCTAAACAACAGTATGTTTAAACAGCATTATGTTTAAACAACAGTAGCATGACGTAATAACAAATCGTCACGCTATCGTAAATAATTTAAATGAAAAATATCGCCATGTTAATCTCTTTACACACTGCGGGTCGCCATAGCCGGTGAAATATTGGCGGCTTTGGTGGCCGGCACGATGACCGCTAGCGTTGTCACAACCAGCAAAGCAATAACAGACACAATAGGATAAATCACTGGCACCATAGGCAAGCTATAGAGTGACATTAATTGCTGACCAAGTACTAATGCCAACATGCCACCAATCACTCCACCAACAATACAAATCAGGTAGTTTTCAACCATAAAGTATTGAATGATGTCACGCTTATTAGCGCCTAGCGCACGACGAGTACCGATTTGTTTAGTGCGACGTTGAATATTAAACATCACCATGCCCGTTAATCCCAGCGACGTGATCAGTAGCAGCAATACGACCATCATAGTCAGTACTGTGATCATCAATTGATGGTCGCGGTATGAACCCTCTTTTAAGTTCTCTATTGACTTAAATCTATCGATCACCCGATTTGGATTTTCAGTCAGCAGTGCAGTTGTTATCGCGGCTTGCAGCTCAGTATGATGCTCAGGTTTAGCGCGTACCATGTATGAACTGCCGCCATAATCCACATTTTGAATAATGCTGTAATCTAAATCCGAACTATCAATCCATGCGCCTTGCAACTTATCTACCACCCCAATAATCGTAATTTGGGTATCTTCGCCTTCATAAAGCACTTTGCCTAGTGGCGATTCATCAGGCCAGGTCTGCTTAGCAAGCGCTTTAGAGATTATTGCCAACTTACCACTGCTATTAAGGCTGTCTTTAATTTCATGGGGGTAAAAATTGCGCCCCTCAATCAACTTAATACCAAAAGTATCAATGGTATGCTCTGTCCCTAAATACATGGCAAATTGTGGTGTTTTTTTAGCGGTATCAGGATCGGGTCCTAAATTTAAGGTACTCGACCAGCCACCGCCACTCAAAGGCAGCATGTTGGTTGAGGTCGCATCAATCACATTGGGTAAACCCCGCAAAATTTGCTGATCGATTTTATTTTGTGCGGTTTTATCAATCATGGGATCAAAGTTGTACAGGCTAAAGGTCAACACTTCTGACTCTTTGATCCCTGAATCACGCTGCATCAGGGCTAAACGCTCTTGAATAATAAAGCTCGCGTTCGCCACTATTGCCACTGATAAAATAATCTGGATAAGCAGTAAGATTGGACCGCTTTTACTGCGTAATAAACTGTTAAAAATAGGTTTGATATGCAACATAATGAATCCCTTACTGGCTTTTCAAATAAACACTAGGCTTAGTGCGGCACACGATCCACGCCGGATATAACCCAGCCAGCAACGCTGTGCCAACAGCAATACTTGGAGTAATAATCCACATACTGGCAGACAGATGCGTTAAGCCTTCGGCTACCTCAAACTTAGCCGATAAGCCATAAAGCGCCGCCCATGCCCACACTAACCCTAGCACCCCGCCTAATAAACCAATCATGCCGACTTCAACCATATACTGAGCGAAGATTTGCGCACGGCTAGCACCGATTGCACGGCGTACTCCCACTTCCGGTGCGCGCTTGAGGAACTTAGTCAGCATCAAGCCTAAGATATTGACTAAACACACACTTAAAAACAGCACACTCAAACCGACTAAGATTTTATTGTCTTCAGGTACCACATTGTTGTATTCAAGCCAAGTGGCCACATCGGATAGTTTCACTGAGTCAGCAGCGGATTTATTGTCTGTAAAACGGCCCAAGGTTTTCTGCTCATCGACATAATTATTCAGCCAAGTGCGGTAACTGGCAATCGTGTCTGCATCCGGTAAATCCACCCAATACAGCAACCAGACTTTTTCAGAGTTAATGCGATCGCTATAGGAATTCATCGGCTCAAACTTCCAGCCCGACGAGTTCCCCCACACATCAAACTCTTCGATAGGTGTGAGCGAAAACGGTACAAAAATTTGCTCAGACTCATTAAAGGCGCCATTGGTCGGATCGTAGTATTTAGGCGCAGGGTTCCAGGTTTTAATCACCCCAACCACTTGATAAGGTTTACGGTTAAGATACATGGTTTTACCAACACTGTTTTCGCCACCAAATAGCTTTTGATTAAGCGTCTCGTTGATCACCACATGATATGCTGGCTCAGTGTCGACAGATTTATCCCACGTATTGCCGTATAAAAATGGCACATCAAACATCTTAAAAAAATCACTGTCGGTAACACGAACGCCCTGCAGGATCGGCACAAAATTAACATCGTCAGTTTGCACCGCCAACCCAGTGCGAAACATTGCCGCTTGGCGCTTTGGAATAGTGTTGTGACGCAGATTCATCACGTCTTGATAAGTGACTAATGAATGAAATTCATCCCAAGAATCCGGTCCCTGACTCCAAAGCTGCACAGCATTAAGCTCTGCCGAACGCTCTCCCGCGGGGTTAAACGACATCATTTTATATACGTTTAAGGTCGTGATAGTAGTACCAATACCAATCGAAATCGCTAACACCATTAACATTGATAACATTGGCGTTTGTCTAATGCTTCGCCACGCTAAATCACAATAATAAAAAAACATCAGTATTCCCCTTAGCGGTTAACGAGTGCCGGTGGCAGCGTGTTGATACATCGAAAAATCACATACTTGACCATCAACAATCTGAATATTGCGCTGAGCGCGGCGGGCCAATTCTGGGTCATGGGTCACCATGATAATGGTGGTGCCGTTTTGATTGATATTTTCCAGTAATTCCATCACTTGGCGTGCCATTAAGCTGTCTAGGTTCCCTGTGGGTTCGTCGGCGAGTAAAAACCGTGGCTCACCTGCTAATGCACGCGCTATCGCGACGCGCTGTTGTTGCCCGCCAGACAATTGGGTCGGTAAATGCTTCATCCGCGCACCTAAGCCCACTTGTTCAAGAGCAGATTCAACTCGGCGCTTACGCTCGCTGGCATTCATACCGCGATAACGTAATGGTACTTCGACGTTTTCGGCTAAATTAAGATCGGTGATTAAATTAAAACCTTGAAAAATAAAGCCGATTTTTTCATTGCGCACTTTGGCACTTTTGTTATCGCTTAAATTAGACACATTAACGCCATCAAGACGATACTCGCCAGCAGTAAACCCTTCTAGCAGACCAGCAATATTCAAAAAGGTGGTTTTACCCGAACCAGACGGACCGGTAACCGCGACAAACTCGCCTTCGTTAACTTCAAGATTAAAATCGCGCAGGGCATGGGTTTCAACTAAATCAGTTTTGAACACTTTGCTGATGTTTTTCATGGATAACATAGTGACTTTCCTTGGTGAATTTGGGGTAACATCCCAGCGGCTATGGCTGCTAATGCAAGTGCTGATAAACCAAATGCTGTTATGTTAATAAAAGGGCTAAAACTGTAGCTTAATGTGTGCAATTGAGCTGATATCAATATGTAAACTGACTATAGGGTTGTTATCCCACAGACGAGTCGATACCTGGCTGCTCATATCAATTAACTGCAAACTGACAGATAACCAGTCAGTATGATTATCAATACGATAAATAACGGCTATGGCCAAAAGAACCAGCGCGGCTAAAGCAATAAATTGTCTACGTTGAGTGAATGTCATGGGATATCCTTACTCGATTAGTATTTTTGGTTATCGACTTACGCTGTCAGCTTAAGTTCTCGACCTGCTTATCGACCTGTTTATCAAATTAGTTATCGGATTTGAATCTTGGGTTCATTTTTAAAGGTTTCGGTGCCCGATATTACCCACTCGTCACCTTCTTCACCGCCTTCAATCACTTCAACTTGGCTCATACTGCGAGCGCCAAGCTTAACGGTTTTTTGCATGGCCACAGAGTTACTCACTTGATAGGCTATTTCACCGCCAAGATTGAGAAAATCACCCCGTTTAACCATCAATACATTAGGGCGATGTTCCAGTAATACTCGGGCAGATAAACGTTGGTTTTGACGCAACGATAAGGTGTTACTGTCGGCAAAACGGACTCTGGCAGTCACCTCGCGGTTACGCACTTCAGGTGATATTGACGACAATTGCCCCATCACATTGACGTTACCAAAGCTCAGCTCAACATCCATCCCTAAGCCCAGCTCATCAGCATAAGACTCTGGCACAGCCAGTTCTGCTTCAAAGGCCGTTAAATCGACTACGGTTAACATCGGCTGGCTTGCGCCAATACGGGCCTTTTGCTCCACCAGCCAATTACCAATAATGCCGCTAACAGGCGCAATAATATTGAGGGCATTGGCTTGGCGGGTTAACTCACTCACCACCAGTGCTTGGCGTTGTACTTCAAGGGTGCGGTTTTTAATTTCAAAACTAAGGGTGTCGCGCATCAACTCGACTTCTTGCTGGGCGTGCTTATGCAGTAATTTTGCTTTGTGTAAGTCATCTTTGCTTTTTTCAAAATCGATTTTGCTGATCAAACTCGATTCAATCAATTGATCGCCACGACGGCTTTCACGATCAGCGGCTTCTAAATCCACTGTCGCCATGTCTAATATCTGGCTCACCCTAAGCTGCTCACGGCGGGCATCCAACTTAGACCGCTCTAAATTACCTTGCATACCTTCAAGCAATGACTGCTGTTGTTGCAGCTCGCTTTGCAAACGCGGGCTTTCAATCTTGGCCACCACTTGCCCCTGCTCAACTTCATCGCCGGGCAGACTGAGTAACGTCACCACACCTTCTTCAGTGCTATATAAAATCGGCGCGTTGGCCGCCACAATTTTACCTGTGGTGGCGATATCACGAACTAAGGTGCCACGGGTTAGCGTTGCTAAGCGTAAGTCAGCACCATCAACTGAACGCACTGAGCTGTCATGGCCTAAACTTGCCCACACCAATGCACTCATCAAAATAGCACCGCAGCCTATTATCAAGGGTAAGCGCAACTTATTGCCTAATTTCGGCGCGATAACGGTATCTTGGCTACTTGTGTCTTTAATCATCTCAGTTCCCCAGTCGGTGCTGACAACACACACCACTTCACGTATATACCAAGATAAAGCACAAGCCATGCCAATAGTTATTTATTGTTATTTTTCATGATGATAAAGATTTAAACAGATAATCGAACACTCTAAAAGTGTCCGCGGACAGATATAAAAACTGTCCGATCATAGAGAAAGTGTCCGAGCGGACACTTATTAGTATTGATTGATTAGTCTTGAATATTTCGTACTGGTTAAGTTTGACTCAAACCATAGCTTCATTGGTATTTATTGCTTGCAGCATGTGAGCTTCAGGACGTAGTAAATGTCGCGATCACAGGGATGTGAAAGAGTGACCTTAGTGCAGATGATTAAGCGAGACGCCAGCTCTTGATTTTAAAATCAGCATCCCTGTGGGCTTAACCAAAACATCCCTGTTTTGGATACTCGCTGACTCATCTACACCTGTAATTTAACTCTCTTCGATTTAGCCGCATAGTTGTCTATAGATAAAAGCTAAATAGGAAAAGCTCAAATCTAATTAGCTGACTTATTTTGGGGCAAAGACGTTTTAGAGTGGTCGTACTAACTAAGTCGCTTTTGTCCATCGATACAGCTATTGGGCAGTGCTTTTAGGAGTGTCATTTATCCCATATTTAAATGTTCTAATTGGATGGTAATTTAAGACAAACTATACGGATATGTGAAAAATTTAGACATTAAGTTAAATCGAACTGATTTGTTTAGTGTTAGACGTTTAATCACTTATTCCAACAAGTTTTCTATCTCACCTATCTATTTTTTCATATTTTTTGCCAGCCGTCCAAGTAGGATCGTTTGCCGAAGATAAAATGCTGACCAGTTTAACAATTATAAGTTAGAACTTTAAAATCAAAGGAGTGACATACATGTCAACAAAATCAGATATGAAATGATTTGACACGCTTATTAGAAATTTGAAGACTTTATGAGCAACTAACGAGATTGATTTGTTTGAGTTAATGCCACCTAATTTTATATCTGGATGTTCTGATTTCTCTGGATTGGATGAATTATTCAGTGCCAGCGACTTCAAGGTTGAATACGCAGGAGACTTTAAAGCGATCCCAGATAATGAATGGAAAGCATTTATTATTAATAATACAACTTTTGAATAGTGGGCGACCATGCAAAAAGCTGTTTTAGATCAGTATATGAATACTTCTAATCACTTTTCCCGTTACCTGTGTGTAATCGACGTAATTGAATTCATCACGGTCGACAGAAATATTTTCAATAGCAATTACATTTTCTAAATCGATAATGTGGTTATTAGTAGTTAAAAAAATGTCGCATATTACTCTCATAAACTAAACAGTGATAATGAATAAAAACTATAAACATTCCATTTTCAGCGGCGTGTATGGCCTTTGTTTTTTAGGAGCTTAGCTTCTATAATATTTATTTGCCATTGGTTGCTTTTATATTGTATAGCCAAATTTAAAGCTTTATCATAATATTTATATGCTAATTGATTATTTTTCAACTGCTCGTAAGTAGAAGCAATATTTTTTAAATACTCTATAGAGTGCTTAAAACGTTCTTCCGACTTAAGTAATATTTCTAATGCAGATGTTGGTGAACCAGAATATCCAGCATAACTAGCTTGCATAATAATGAAAGCTTGTTCCGAGGCTGGCAGTTCAGTCCTTACTTTAGCCATAAATGCTGGGATGTCATTTGTTTGTTTTAAACGATAAAATGATCTGATAGCAGCTTTTATAGTCGGTGTTGGAATTGGTTGATTAATATTCAACGATAAAGATATACGCTGAAAGTGTTTAATTAATTGCTCAGCTGACGTGATGCTTTCTAATTCTTTGTCTGAAATAAGCCACCCTTTAAATATTTCTTTTAAATTTTTTCGTAGGGCAACTAATCCAACAGAATTATGGTTTTCATTTGGGTAATGCGAAAAATTCCAATGAATGTTTTTCGTTTGTATCTCATCTAATAATTGTAAAACCCCGTAGACTCCTTGTCTGGTTTCATCACCTAATGATAAGTATAAAGATGTAGGCTTGTGTTCATCTTTTTCAATAAAACTTTTTGCCTTTACCATAATGGCATAGTCATTTAACCATATAGAAGGACTTATCGACACAAAATGTTCAAAAGATTCTGGTGACTCTAATAGAGCATTAAATACAAATAATCCAGCTATCGAATGACCAACCAATATTGCGTTATCCGCTGCTCTATAATTACTATTTATATAAGGTTTTACTTCTTCTGTTAAAAAGGTTAAAAATTCTTTAGCTTTACCCATATCTTCTTTTTTTAAAGGTGGAGTTAATCCAACTGGTGTCATGTACTGACGATATATTTCAGTCCCTTTATCTGCGATACCAACAATAATAACGTCTGGTATTAACTGAGCTTTATTTGCCATGAAATCCAACATTCCAGATACTCCATGAAAAACATAGTCACCATCCATCAGATAAATAACAGGATAAGTTGAACCAAGGTTACTAGCATAATTTTCAGGTAGTAGAACTTGAATTTCGCGCTCCTCATTCAAATAAACCGACGTTAATTTTATTCGTTCCCCTGTATTTAATTCAGCCGATATTACAATTTGGGGTGTAATTAGGAATAGTAAAGTAAAAAAGAGTGAGAGCGATTTTATCATTATGATCATCCATAGGTATAATATTAACTAAAGGGCTAACGAGACTGTAGCATAGTTTTAACAGCCAAATTCAATTAAAAAACGAGCCCCTGAAATCAATCCCAAGCGTTTTTTAAGACACTAGGTAATGTATTTTGAACCCATAAAACAGGTTTTTTTCGTCCATTCTTGAGCGCCTTGTATGTGATTTACAGCTGCGATGCTTGTTTATTATTTTTAAGAGGAGCTAAAAGCAAATAAAATATCCAAGCAAACCAAGAGACAAAGAGACAAAGACTACTACTAGCAGCCAAGCCAATTTTTCACCACCACGAGTTTTTGATGAACTTAAAATTAAAATTACAGGTAAGAGCCAAGCTAAGAAAAAAAATTATCAATAATGGAAAAATTTCTATACCGCCCATATTACTACTCCATTTATTTAATTACATAACGATTAAATTTCATGAGCCGTAGGTCTCATGGAACTACTTTTTTTGTCACAACGAAGTGGAATGTTATCGCTACTTTCAGCATTTTGGTTTAGGCATTGATTTCAAGTTCATGCAGCTAAAACTTTGACTTACGCAGGGACCAAACATATTATTAGTGTGAATCCAGATATTCATCGCATACATTATCGCCATAAAACATTAATTACTCATCATTTTAGTAACTTATCAGCTTATTTCAATTGAATCTATTACTCTTTGGTATGGATAAAAGCGAGAATTTAGATAATCGAAAATTAGATTTCCCCGTTATGTAACCCATGATTAATTAAATCGCCATAATATCAGTTGATTATGATTATTCTCAAAGTGAAACCCAGAATTTTAATGATTACATAACGAGAAACAAAACGACTAACTTACAAAAGACAAATTATAACTGTGCTTATACACAGCATTAGAGGTCTATGGCTTCTATGGTATTTGTTGAATAAATACTCTCTATTCATTCAACATTAAGAAAACACGCAAAAAGATGCTGGTGTAAGTTGGGTATCTAGATTGCCGAAACACATAATGGGGCAGAAATTAGTCGTCTGCCTAGCTTATAAATAGTCAGGTAGCTCTGAACTTGAGGGCTGCTGAAGACTCTTTATAAAAGAATGCATGAGCAGATACATAGTTTCAGGTTCAATTGAAATTGAGAACGTTGAAGAAAATAGCGTGAGCCTGACAGGACGTCAGGCTAGCTTTCGTTGGCCAGGGATGGCCTATCGGAAGCGTTAGCATTTTCGAATAAGTCCGAAGACGGTTACAAATGAAGTTAAAAGCTGGATTAATCCCCATGGCGACCTTTTCGCATCTGTTGTTCAAGTAAATAAGGGAAATGTTGCGGGGCGGCTGGGCCAATTTTTGATAAAGAGTAAAGAGGGAACAGCCGTTGGTTTCCTCTTGGTCTGGTGTGGGCGAAGCGCCACGACGTTAGTGGCCGCAGGCCATAAGAAACAGTGCCAAACGCACCAGTTCAATAATCTACCTTCTTACTTTATCCAACGCCCCACAAACCGCATTAACGCCTTGAATCGCCCTTGGGGTGGCCCGATGAAGTAAATCGGCATCAAACTGGTAAATATGCTGATTTTTTACTGCGGGTAATTCAGGCCAATCGGCCCAGTTAATGCCTAATACATTGCCTTCATCTTGGCTTTGTAAAATCACTTCTGCACCAGTTAATAACACATTCTCAATACTGATTTGCGGGTACTCACTAGCAGCGTCATAAAACACATTTTCACCGTGGCACACTTCTATAAGGTGTTGGATCCAACTGCCTTTTGCAACGGTCATTAGTGGTGTAGACCATAACTGATAAAACACTTTTACGGCAGGTTTGGCTTGGTTTTTTAGCCTGATTTGGGCTAGTTGTTGACGATAATCTGTCGCCACTTGCTGCGCTTGCACCTCGTTACCCGTCAGTTTACCGAGCGCTTCAAGATCAGTGGCCACATCGGCTAAGTTTTTAGGGTCGCTATTAAACAGGGTAAAGCCTAAGTCACGCAGCTGATTAATGTCACCCTGTTTGTTGCCACTTTGCCAAACGATGATCAAATCTGGATTTAGCTCAATCACCCGCTCTATTTGAATACCATAATAGCCACCAATACGGGGAATATCTTTAGCCGCTGCGGGATAATCTGCATAATCAGTGGTAGCTAAAATTGACTCCCCAGCACCAATAGCAAACAGCATTTCAACCCCATGAGGTGACAAGGCAATAATCCGTTTGGCTGGTGGCTTTTGTTGTTGATCTTGCACTGAAGTGAGTTCAGCCGCTGGTAAAATCAACGACACCGACAATAATCCAATGACAATGCTCAGCGATAAAAATAGACGCAACAAGATGTTTTCCTTAATTCCTGATGTTAATCAAAAGTGGTTAATCAACCAGTTTATCGGGCCAGCCATAGTTATCAATGTAATTTACTAAGTTTTGAGGCCGGTAACGGTCGTCATTTAACCAACGGGTTTTAACCGATTGATGGATCTGTATTAGCGAAAGCTCAGACTTAAGTGCGGGCTCAAGTACAGGGGCTACTTCACGGTAAAAACGCTTTTTGATCCGATAAAAACTGCGATACGAATCTTCAATATCGGCCATAGGGTTAGGCAACAATGTATCAGCTAAGTGCAATTCTACCGTTAAATCAAATGCCATTGCTTGGCTAATCATCCACTGCAATCCAATGTCCGACAAGCTACTACCGTCTGAATTGGGCGCAACACTACCACCAATATTACTGTGGGCGCCAGCAAACCACACTTGCTTAATATCAATGCCACTTCGGGGTTGCCAAAGTGTCGGTTCAAAGTCGCTGCGATGTTCATCAAGCGCCAGCGCGTGGCGCGCCACCTTTACATTACGGCCAAGTTTAGTGTCGTAAAACTCGTCTTTGTCTTCAAACAGGCCTAAAAAAGACAGCGGGATCCCCATGGCTCCTAATGTGTCCCACACGCCAACAAACGCTACATCACGTGATGGATGAGAATGCTGCTGACGAAACTGCAGCGAACGTTCACCATCTGGAGCGAAGGGTTTAGTTTTCATTTTATAGTGGTCAAAGGCTTGCTGGATAAGCTTGGCATCTGGCCGAGTAACAATACCGCAATTGTTAATTAGGCCACACAAACAACGCACAGTGTATGCACCACGGCTAAATCCAAACAAATATATTTGGTCACCGGGGGAATAGTTTTGCACTATGTAACGATAGGCATCCATAATGTTTTTATGCAGCCCTCGCCCCGTCGCGCCGCCAATTATCGAGTCATAGTAGGAACCAATTCCCCAATCGTAAAACACCTGCTGGGGCACACCATCATCGGCAATGGGTTTGATGGCTCTGGCGAGTTTAAGCACATTAGTGGCGTGATCTTTTTCAAGATCTTTTTCTGGCCGATTCCAGGTGCCGTCGGCACAAATGACAATACGTTTATTCATATCAATCCCTGACATTATCTATGTGAACATTCATAAAAATTATTATAGCCATAATAGACTAAATGCCTATTTTCACCATCGTCAAAATAACCAATACTCGAAAGCTCACTTAATCTATTCGAGTAACTGACCATGCTAACAGCAGAACAAAGTGTGTTAATAATTGTGGACGTACAAGGTAAGCTCGCCCAAGTTATGCAGCAATCGGCCCCGCTACACCAAAAACTTGCGATATTAATTCAAGGTGCACAACTATTTGATATCCCCATTATTTGGTTAGAACAATTACCCGATAAATTAGGCCCTACTAGCGAAGAACTCTCACAATTGCTGTCGCAAACCACACAGCCCATTGCTAAAAAGCATTTTAGTGGCTGGCACTGTGAAGAAGTAAAACAACAGCTTAACTCATTAAAACGTCACAACGTGATCCTAGCCGGTATTGAAACCCATGTTTGCGTTTACCAAACCTGCCAAGACTTATTGGCTAACGACTATCAAGTGCATCTTGTCGCCGATGCGATGTCATCTCGGGGTACAGACAATAAAGTACTTGGAGTGCAAATGATGCTCAATGATGGCGCTAAACTTACCAATGTCGAATCACTGCTATTTGAACTACAGCATGTTGCCCAAGGCGATCGCTTTAAGGCCTTACTGAAATTGATAAAGTAGCCATAGGTTGCCAGTGTGGGTATGATGTTAAAATAAATATAACAATAACATCATACTGCTATGCACCCATTTGATCGGCCCATTATTATTTTATCCGCGCCCCGTTCTGGCAGTACCCTGTTGTTCGAGGTGTTATCAAAAAGCCAGTCAATATTCACTATTGGTGGGGAGAGCCATGCGCTGATTGAAACCATTCCTAAACTGAATGTTGCCTACCGTCAATTTAGTTCTAATGCCTTAACGGAACAAGATATTGATGCCGATTTACGTCAGCAATTATTGCACCGTTTTAGCGATGCGCTGCAAGATAACCAAGGCCATAAGCCCGAAAAAAATAGCGATGCGAGTATTCGTTTTTTAGAGAAAACTCCCAAGAATAGCTTACGAGTCGATTTTTTTAATACGTTATTTCCTGACGCCTTGTTTATCTACCTCGTCAGAGAACCCAAAGAAAATATTAGCAGTATTATGCAAGCTTGGCGGTCGAATAAGTTTGTCACTTACCCCAACTTACCGGGGTGGGACAAACACAATTGGTCACTGTTATTGCCTGAAAAATGGCAACAGTTAAATCAGCAACCATTGCAGGCTATCGCCGCATTTCAATGGCAAGCGGCTAATGAAGCGATTATGGATTCATTGCAAAAGATCGACAGCAATCGCTGGTGCATGGTGTCTTATGATCAATTAATTGCCAACCCTGCGAAAACCGTTAAGCAACTCTGTCAATTTACCGGTACGGATTTCGACCCAGCTTTAGCGCAATTATGCAGTAAGCCATTAGCGCATTCTCGCTACACCATATCGACACCCAAACCCAATAAGTGGCTCGAAAACTATCATGACATTGCCAAAATTTGGCCGAGTACTTCTACGACACTGAACAAAATCAATCATCATTTACAGGAACGCGGTCATCCAATATATGACACTCAATGGCAGCAACACGACATTGCTGAGCCAACCGTGCCATTAGCAAAACCGCAAGCCGCACCATTAACAAAGCCATTAACAAAAGACGCTATCTATAATAATGTGGCTCGTAACAGTCCCTGCCCTTGTGGGTCTGGCAAACGATTTAAACAATGCCATGGTGCGTTAAGCTAAACAGCAGAGAGCCAAATTATGAAGTTACCCCATGAGTTTTATCAGTTACCTTTTAGCTTTGATGTTGCTCAATTAACCAAAGAGATCGAGCAATTTACCGAATCAGATTGGGTGACTCATCATGAAGGTTTTCAAGGCAATTCTGCCATTCCGTTAATCTCGGTCAACGGCGAATTTAATAATGACTTTAAAGGGCCAATGAAGCCCACATTGGCGCTAGATAAAAGCCCTTACATCAAACAAATATTAGCCTCATTTGGCGAAGTACTCAGTCGTTCACGCTTAATGCGTTTAGCCCCTGGCGCACAAGTACCACTGCATTCAGACATCAATTATCATTGGTATAAACGCGTTCGCGTGCACATTCCTATTACCACCACCGAGCAAGTACAGTTTTTTTGTCATGACAAACAAGTCCACATGGGTGCGGGTGAGTGTTGGATTTTCGACTCGTGGAAACATCACAAAGTGGAAAATAACAGTGACCAGTATCGAGTGCACTTAGTGATAGACCTTGCTGGTTCAAGCCAATTTTGGCGCACTGTTTTTCAACACTCGCGCTCAATCGTAGACGATCAATCAACCGCATTAAGCAGTCAATTCGTCGGCTTTAACCCAAACTCACCAGCAACATTCATCACTGAGCAATTTAATTCCCCGCTGATCATGCCTGCGGCAGAGGTTGAATATTTAACCAATGAGCTGTTAACTGAAATTAATCACAATGCCCAAAACACAACTGAAGAAGTGAGTGCATTTAGGTTGCTGATGGCTGAGTTTGTTGCCGATTGGCGGGTGTTATGGCTGCAATTTGAGTGTACTAAAGCCGGTTGGGCGCATTATCATGCCCTGCGCCAGCAAACCATGGTCAAAGCCTCACAATGCGCTAAGTCGCTGCAACTAATGCATTCGGGCTCGGCGATAAAAGCCTTCGAACAATTGGTTGTCGTGGCGTGTATGAATATTGAACTAAGCGAACAATATCAAGGTAGCAACAAATCGGCAGCCGCGACACCTAACGTCGTCGCCAAAAGTGGCGTTGGTAAAAATCACCCCGCTAAAGCGGCGACGGCAACAACCGCCAGTCCTATCGCGGCACCACAATCACGCAACAGTCCTTGCCCATGCGGCAGCGGCGAACGCTATAAAGCCTGCCACGGTAAAGTGAGTTAGCATTAATGCTAATCAGATAAAATGGCGCCTTATTGGCGCCATTTTATTAACCAAAAAATTGCTGCGATGCTTTTTTGGCAATCGCATCAAGTTGCGCAATTTCCGCCGCAATAAAAGGCTGGTACTTAGCAGCCTGACCAATAGCCTTAGGGTTCATAGGCTGCCTAACCTGACTGGCACTGGGCGTTAATACGGCGCGATCTGACTCATAAAAAGTAAAGCATTGCGCCTGAGTAGTTAAGCCACAATAGTCCAGCATGCGCTGAATTTGCGAGTCTGGTTCACGCACCAGTTGCTCAAAACACACATGTAATATCTCGTTCGGGTACAGTTTGTCCCAATGCGCCATGATGTCTAAATAATGCTGCCAGTAACTGGTTATTCCCGTAAACGAATACGAATAATCGTGACCAAAACTGAAAAACTGCTTAAACACGCTCAAACCATTGTCGACCGTGTTACGCACCACGTTAATGATTTTTGCTTGGGGAAATAAGCTTTTAATGAGGCCAATATGCAAAAAATTATTCGGATTTTTATCAATCACATAAGTCGGTGCCTCGGTAAAATAATGATCCACTTCGGTTAAATAACGTTGGCGGAACTGCATAATCTCATTAGCAGAAAGCTGGCTTAATTGAGATTGATAACCGCCCGACATGTCCATTTGTAGCGCAAATCGCTCCATAAATGGTAACTCATCGGTAGCACCTACCTCACTATGACAGGCTAAAATCTGTTCAACCAAAGTGGTGCCAGAACGCGGCATACCGACAATAAAAATGGGCGTTTGGCCAGTTGTCGGTAAACTATCAATATGTGGCGACGGAGTATGTCCAAGTAAAGACAACACAATTTTAGCGAACAAAGGCTGCTTAAATGGCCGATAAACCGCCATAATTTGATTGGCTAATAACATCGACTCACAGGCTTTATCGATTTGCTGATGTTGTTCATAGGCTTTACACAAGGCGAAATAAACTAACGCCTGATTTTGCTTACTGAGCGACGCGTCCGAAGCAAAGTTTTGTAATAACGCTAAATCATTAGCGCTAAATCGATACTGCTTTAAATCAGCTAAGCTCCAATAGCCAACACCGACTTGCTTTGGGCTTAATTGAATATACTGATGATAAAAATTAGCCGCGCGCTCAGTATCACCTTTCGCTTTATAAATATGACCTAAATTGAGCTGCACCGCTGGCTCTGAAAAATCGTGTTCCACACACCATTCAAAACTGTGTTCAGCTAATGCCATATCGGCCACTTTAGTCGCGACTAGCCCCAGTTTATAACGGTATTGGCCGACCTGTGGTTGCAGATTAATTAACTGTTCTAAATAGCCTTTAGCCGAGAAAAAGTCTTGTTTCACTTCAGCTATAGCCAGTAACCCCGTCAACACTGAAACCGTATGAGGTTCAATCGATACAGCGCTAACAAAATAGCTTTCGGCTTGGGCATATTGTTGCTGCTGTAAATGAATGTGGCCTAATAATGCTAGGGCGCCAACGTGCCTATCATCACGCTTAACCACTTTACGAGCATATATTCTGGCCGACGAATAATTTTTAGATTTAAACAGCGATTCCGCTTGGCTCAAATATTGATTAATAATACTCAAACGAGGGTCCTTTTCTTATTATTAGTTTATGAGTCCCAATAACATTAACATAAAATACCGCTATTTCTGACTAGGGCATCAGCGCATATTGAACGAAATAATCAACTTAAGCGTACAATGACTACATGCGTTCCCCATTTACGCGACACAAGTGAGTGATGATGAAAAATAATGAAGCCAAAGTGCCAACTAGCCGTTTATCTCGATTATCAAAAATGGGTGGGCTGGCTTCACGCCTAGCGGGTAACGTCCTGTTTGAAGGCGCAAAACAGTTTAGCCAAGGCAAATCACCATCAATGCAACAACTGATGATGACCCCAACCAACATTGGCCATGTAGCAGACAAGTTGTCACAGCTGCGCGGCGCCGCGATGAAAGTGGGTCAAATGTTGTCAATGGATGCGGGCGATCTCGTGCCTCCCGAGTTAGCAGACATATTCGCAAAACTGCGTTCAGACGCTAAAGCTATGCCACATAAGCAATTAACCCATTTATTAGTTGAGCATTGGGGCCCAGACTGGCTTGCTCCGTTTGCTCAATTTGAATTACGCCCATTTGCCGCGGCCTCTATTGGCCAAGTGCATTTAGCCTATTTAGAGACTGGCGAAAAACTGGCAATCAAAATTCAATACCCAGGTATTCGAGACAGTATCGACAGCGATATCGACAACGTTGCCACATTATTAAAAGTCTCACGCCTAATTCCGGCAAACGTTAAACTCGATACCTTATTGGCTGAAGCTAAAGCACAGCTGCATAACGAAGCAGATTATCACTTCGAAGCACAACAAATAGCACTTTATCAGCAGCAATTGGCCGACGACCCAAGCTTTATTGTGCCCAAGGTGTATAAGCAACTCAGTAATGACAGTATTTTGTGCATGCAGTTTGTCGAAGGGGTGGCCATTGAGTCATTAGCACAATCACCACAAGAGGTGCGGGATCAAATTGCTACCACGCTAATGGCCTTGTGCTTTAAAGAGCTATTTGAATTTAAATTAGTCCAGTCTGATCCTAACTTTGCCAATTTCCAGTATCAAAAAGATACTCAAAAAATCGTTCTATTCGACTTTGGCGCTACGCGAGCGATCAGTGATACGTTATCAGATGGCTACCTAGAGCTCATGCTAGGAGCCGCTGATGGAGACAAGACTAAAATGACCGCTGCAGCCAAGCAAATTGGCTTTTTTCAAGATCAAATTGATCCCGCCCAGCAACAATTAATTATTGATATTTTCTATCAAGCTTGCGAGCCACTTCGCTTTGACGGGGATTACGACTTTGGCGCAAGTGATTTGGCTAAAAGGATCACTCAGGCAGGTAAAGTCATGAGTACCCAACAAAATGAATGGCACACACCACCAACCGATGCTATTTTTATACATCGAAAATTGGCAGGTATGTATTTATTAGCCGCCAAACTCAAGGCCAACATTAATATACGCACCCTGTTTAATCAGGTTATCAACAGTAAAAATAAATAAGTAAAATAGATAAATTAAATTGGTGTTTATTCACCCCACAAGGAGAGTCACAATGTTCAGCCACATCATGCTTGGTGCCAATGATATCGAAAAATCAAAAGCCTTTTACGACGCTACACTAGGCGAACTCGGCATTAAACCAGGGGGAATTGATCCTAAAGGCCGTTGTTTTTATATGACTAGCAGCGGTATTTTTGCGTTAACAAAACCATTAAACGGTGAACCCGCTTGTAACGGTAATGGCAGCACCATAGGTTTTCATGCTGATAATGCAGAACAAGCCAATGCTTGGCATGCCGCTGGCATTGCCAGTGGTGGTGAAGCTTGCGAAGATGCTCCAGGTGTTCGCGACAGTCCAAATGGTCCATTGTACCTAGCTTACTTACGCGACCCGTCTGGTAACAAAGTCTGTGTATTGCACAGACCAAAGGCATAATCGTCGTTATTGATAACAACTTCTGTCATCAATAACTATGCCCTAATATAGGTGAAACCAGTACGGTTTCACCTATATTGATATTTCAATAATGCATCATTTAATCCTCCACTTGTCATCCACTTCACGTAACCAATTTCATCTAAGCCGATGGTTATAATAGTGACTTCCCAATGCTATCCATTATCCACAAATTCAGTGATACACTTTGACGCCTATTCTCTTCAACTAACCTTCAACTGAACTTCAACTGAGTACCATTATGTTTTCACGAATTTTGATATTACTAATCGGTTTTGTGTATTGTACGCCACCCGTGATGAGCGCAGACTCATCAGGCCAATTGACCATTACACCGATAACCAGCATTGCTTTGGTTAAGGCCAATCAAGCTCAATCGGCACAAATCCAACTCTTTGAATATCAGTCGTATTTTAAAACTGACGATTTTGGTTTAGTCGATGCTAATGGCTTAGTAGTTGTTGAAGGCAAAGATGCGTATTTAATTGATACCCCATGGAGCGAGAAAGACACTCTTGCCTTGGTGGATTGGATAAAACAGCAAGGGTTTGTACTCAAAGCCAGTATTTCAACGCATTCACATGCCGACCGCACGGCTGGCATTAATTACTTAAACAGTATTGGGGTTAGCACTCACGTATCTGCAATGACTCAGAAAATACTGGCTAAACAAGATCAAGCACTCGCAAATCAGCCGTTTAATGGTAACTCGTTTACCCTAGCCAATGGTTTACTCGAAGCTCGATATTTAGGGGCTGGGCATACGGTAGATAACATTGTGGTGTGGATCCCCAAGGCACAATTATTATTTGGCGGCTGTTTAGTTAAAAGCGCCCGCAGTAGGAGTATGGGCTACATTGCTGAGTCGTCGTTATCCGACTGGCCGGTGACGATTAGTAAGGTTAAAGCGGCATTCACTGATGCTGAAGTTGTTGTGCCTGGACATGGGGCGATTGGGAATGTTGAGTTGCTTGATCATACTCAAGGGTTGGTGAAGGATTATCTGACGAAGTCTGCTCAATAGTGACTGAACTGTGGTTTATGCTGTTCATCTTACAATAAAGAGGAAAAACATTAACACTTTCGATAAGCATCTGTTGTGAATGAATTAACCAATGTCGTGTTGATATTGTCAATGATGTTCAGTACATCACCATAATATTCCTCTTATCCATATGGGTAAGATGCCAATGAGTAACCTTGTACCTCAACAGCTAAACTCAGATCTTGCGGGCAAGATACCAGAATGCTTTTAGCACATGGCTGCGCGAAAAAGGCCATATAAGCTTCACGTAAAATCAATTTGTTGAATAATAAAAAAGGAGCCTAATCATAGGCTCCTTAGTTAATTTAATGCATCAATATCTTAAGCAATATTAACGTTTAAAATTATGGTATTTCTCGATACCTGAGCTTCGTCCTTCAGCATGACAAGTTGCACATGCCTCACTTGCGTTTAACTTATACCATTCAGTAGCAGGTACATCTTCAGTAGTAGTACCTCCATTTTGAACCATGTGATTGAGTGCGCTTTCATCAGTATGACAAGCAAAACAGTTAGCTGTGATTGGGCTAGCCATCTTGTCATTTACACCATAAGCACGTGCTTTAATGAATTGATTTGGAACCGCATTTAAATCAACAACACCACTATCATGGCACGCTACACAGCTGGTCTGCGGTGCAATAACACTTGCCGCGTTAGATACTTCTTTACCATCTGCATCTAAGCTTTTGCTACCAACACCCCAATGCATGCTATGGACCATTGGGCCAAAGCCTGGTGATGAGTAACCTGCACGACGGTCTTGACCATTGTTATGACAAGCGACACAACCTAAACCACCTTCAGCGAAGTTGCCGTTTTTGTGAAAGTTACCAAGGCTGTTATGACAAGTAGTACATGATTCAGTGCCCACATTGTGACGACGATCGTAGTCAGCTACTGACTCATCAATCTGTGATGCAACATCCGTGTATCCATGTATAGTCACAACGTCAGATTCAGCGCCCATAAAGTCTTTAGCGGTAAAGCTGACACGTAATGATGCCATCAAGCCCGCATCAGGCCATGCTGATAGGTCTGGAGTTGAACCGACGGTATGTGGATTGCCATGACCTGCAGATTGTGCATAACACATAGTCTTGCGACCTTCTGTGTCATAGCTGTAATCATAAGCATCAGAAATACGACCAATAACACTGTTTTTATACACTCCGTGCAAGTATGAACCTACATAGTTAACTGGCTTGTCTGGGTTATGAGTCGTTTGTGACTCGTCGAACAAATCATGTATATTAACTAAGGTTTCAGCTCCTGTTGCGGCGTCAACTTCGAATAATGACAGCGTGGTACACCATTGGCCAGCGTCACCAGAATCTGGGAACCATGCCGGTGCGGTACCAGTAACCTTGTAGGTATCAGTGAGCGCTTTATTAGAAGTGATAGCACTTTTTGCTTCATGTAACTTACGTAAGTCAGAACCGTTGCCTGGAAGGATATCACCAGGAATACCACCCGTGTCATGACAGTCGGTACAGCCAGGGCCCGCAACATTAATGTTTATCGTAGGTTCTGCATGACAAGAACTACAGTTCATCACGCTAAAGCCTGTCTCGAACTCTTGGTGATTGATATGACCAATTTTAGAGAGTGTATTTCCAGCGTAACCGCCGACAGAGAATCCCTCTGCATTAACAGCTTCTCGACTAACAGAGCCGTGACACGTCAAGCAACCTTCAACGAAAGTGACTTCACCATCCATGCCTTGAGCGACATAGCTGGCATGACGATTAGGGCTGGTCGAGTAGTCAATGTGACAAGAATAACAAGCTTCGGTTGTGGTCGACATTGACCCTTCTGGCTTGTTAACCACCAATGGGGTTGAGCTTGCGATGCCGGTTGCAGAGTTACCGCCAACACGCAGCCAAACGATACCTTCGGTTCCCACATCAACCCCTTTCAAAGGAAGCACGAATTCATAGTGCCCATCTTCTATTTGAGTGAGTGTAGCCCCTTCAGTATCTGGACTTCTGGAAGACTCCATGTTTACTCCACCGTAACCGCCAATATGCACGTTGTCTTCGACTCCGTTGATTGGGCTTTCGGTGCGGTTGTTGATAAAGCCTTTGTCTGTTAATGCTGCGACTTTACCTTCAGCTTTCATTAGACCGTTAACAAGTTCACCATTTTCGTTAGTGACTTCAAACTCGTAACTGATTGTACCTTCACCGAAAGTATAGTTAATCACGTTAACATTTGTTGCTATTGAGTTGGTTACAACAGCTGGAGTCCAAGACTCTCCGGGAATACCGGGTTGTCCATCGACACCATCAACGCCATCAACGCCATTAGCACCATCGTCACCACCACAACCCACTAAAGAGCCAGCCAGCATAGCAGCGATCAGATAAGCTATTTTTTTTGATTTAAAAAATTCCATCATAATTCTCCGTTTGATCTAAAACGCAAAGATGATTTCGTTATCAGCCTAGTTATTGGGAAATAACAGGTTTTTACCGTTCATTCTTGGACTATCAGATTCAAGTTATATTTATTATTTGAGCTTTGACCAAGATTGATATCTGCTCGCCGTCAGTTTACGGTTAAAGCTTTGTTAGTTATTTGAACATATTCACAACAAGTGTTATCAATTAGGATGTACATCACAATTTGGAAAACAATCTCAATAATGATGGGTTAGCATCTTTTAAAAAGCGTAATACAAAAAACAACTTACCCCATAAGCGTCGAATACAACGATTCACCAAGTTCCCCATATAAACACACATAATCAGCTGATTAATTGCTGTGATAATTGTTAGTCCATAAAGGTGCACCAAACGGTGCAACGAGGTAAAATAGCTGCCCTTTGGTGTAGTGAGTGTGTTTTGATGTCTGTTAACGACCCGTGTTTTATTCCTTTTAATGATGCGATGGCTTTCAATAACACGCTTGCCGAACAAGGGTTACCTGCATCTTTTACCTTCCCGTTTTATTATCAACCTCACCCATTGACGATTCTAGCTGCACAGCAATTGCAGCTGGAGTTGCTTGAGGCGAATCCTTGGCAACATAACTTTGGCTTAGACAGCGTAAACGATCGCGGTATGGTGATTGGTAAGATGTTTGGCGTGTTGGTGGTAAAAACAGCCCAAGGTCAAATCGGTTTTTTAGCAGCTTTTTCGGGTAAATTAGCCGACAAAAATATCTTGCCACCGTTTGTGCCACCAGTATTTGACATGCTAACCCAAGACAGTTTTTTTAGTGCCGAGAATAAACAGATTAATCAAATTAATCTGTCGATTAGTCAGCAACAAGCCAATCCATTACTGGCGACGCTAACCGCGAAATTACATCAGCAACAACAGCAATCTGCCACCGAACTTGAGCAGCAACGCGGTTTAATTGTGGCAAGTCGCAAACAACGAAAAATAGAGCGTGAGCAAGCAGATTCGGCATTAGCGCTATCAAACATAAGTGCCGATGAGTATAAAAGATTGTCGATTGAGTTAAGCCGTCAAAGCGTGCAGCAAAAGCACCAGCTTAACGGGTTAAAGCAACAATGGCAGATTCTAATAGACGCGACACAATCACAACTCGGTAGCCTGCAACAACAGATTAAGCAGCTTAAATATCAGCGTAAACAACTGTCTAATGGCTTACAAAAAAAGCTATTTGCCCAGTATCAATTTTTAAATACCTTAGGTGAAGCGCGAGATTTAAACGATATTTTTAATGATGCTCCCAATCATTTACCGCCCGCTGGGGCTGGCGAATGTGCTGCACCTAAGTTGCTGCAATATGCGTTTAGCCATCAATTAACCCCCATTGCCATGGCGGAGTTTTGGTGGGGGTCATCACCTAAATCTGAAATCAAACAACATCAAAACTACTACCCTGCTTGCCACGGAAAATGCCGCCCGATTTTGACTCATATGTTAACAGGCATGCAGGTTGATGATGACCCATTACTGATTAATCCAGGTAAAGACTTACCGATTGATATTATTTATCAAGATGAGGCGATGGCCATTATTAATAAACCCGCTGAACTGTTATCGGTTCCGGGTAAAAACATTACCGACTCGGTATTTAGCCGCATGCAGCAACAATATCCTACTGCAACCGGGCCATTAATTGTCCATCGCCTCGATATGTCGACCTCTGGTTTAATGGTAATAGCGCTCACCAAAGAGGCCAATAAAGCCCTGCAACAGCAGTTTATTCAGCGCGTTGTCACCAAACGTTATATTGCCCTCATTGAAGGTGCGCCGGACCAAGATGAGGGCGACATTAGCTTGCCGCTTAGGGTTGATTTAGACGACAGGCCGAAGCAACTCGTGTGCTATGAATACGGTAAGCATGCCGAGACATTTTGGCAGGTGTATCAACGTCAAGGAAAACGCACTTTACTGCATTTGTATCCTAAAACAGGTCGCACGCACCAGTTGCGCATCCATTGCGCTCATCATGACGGATTGCACATGCCGATTGTGGGCGATGATTTATACGGGGTTGTCGCTAATAGACTGCATTTGCACGCCCAGTATTTAGGCTTAAATCACCCGGTGAGCGGCGAAGCAATGGTGTTTGAAGTAAAAGCCGATTTTGAATAATGGCTTAACAGCAAAGCGCTTTAGTTTATTGCCCACAGCACTAAGCGCACAGCATTAGGCCAAAGCACTAAGCTAAAGCATTAAAAACAGCAAACCGATATTGGGTCAGCAATATCGGTTTTCATTGTTAACTCGCGTTGATGATGACTTACGCTAACTAGAACTGGCGAGGCTGCTCTTCTAAATGCATTTGCTCAACCAAACCTTGACCGGTTCGTTGCTGATACTGAGATTCAGCTTGCTGCATTCTAGTGCGACCGTTGGTGAGCATATTTTGACCTTGTTCAATGGAACTCTGGCCTTCTGCTAGGTTGGTATTACCGTCTTCGATAAGTTCTTTACCGTCTGCATACATGTCGTCGGCATCTTCCCAAAGATCGGCAATATCATCTAATCGTTCAACTAATACCAGTGCTCGTGCGCCATTTTGAGCACCGTTTAACGTGCTCGCCATCAATTGAAATGCAACACGGTGTTGTTGTGCGGCTTCTTTGGCAACGATAATCAGCTTTTCTCCTTCACGGATTTTCGTATTACCTTTACCGATCAAATTCCGGCCATCAACTAACAAGCTGCTGCCATTTTTAACGTCTTTTTGACCTTGTTCCCATTGCTGGGACAAGTCGAGGTGTTGCTCACCTTCAGCTTTCACTTTGGATGCAAAATTATTTTGCGTTGCTGCACATCCAGACAGGCAAACAACACTCACAACCAACAAACTACACAGCACAGCTCTCATGTAAACGCCTCTTTAAATGTGGTGGAGAAAGCGGCACAATTAGATAACCTAGTCACTAAAATAGCAAGTACTGAGACGGATTAAATTTGGTTAATAAAGAGTTAATTGAATAGCGCTGATCGCCTCTAGAGATAGATAAACGTAACGTTTGTTCTCTCTAATATA
Organism: Shewanella sp. Actino-trap-3; assembly: GCF_002836275.1. Lineage (NCBI taxonomy): Bacteria > Pseudomonadati > Pseudomonadota > Gammaproteobacteria > Alteromonadales > Shewanellaceae > Shewanella > Shewanella sp. Actino-trap-3. Next base: position 2,187,920 of record NZ_PJCE01000001.1, read on the forward strand.
GAACCACTCTCCGTTAAACGTAACAGACGCTACACACCAATTATATTGCCCCATAAAAATGGGTTAGCTTATTGTTAAGCTAACCCATCATATTGTTTATCGCTTAATCGTTATGTCTACAGCTCAAACAACACATCGGTGCGGATAATGTATTTAATCCCTTGATAAATCGGTTCAGAGCTATGAATACAATGCAGCGGATGCATACCGTGAGGGAAACAAAGCACACTCCCCGCTGGGGTTCTGACATCCACGGTCTTAACATTATCGCCGTGTTTTGCCGGTAAATGAGGGTTATCCGCATTGACTAAAAATCGGGTGGCACCACCTTCAAAGTCTTCAGTCAGTAAGATTAAAAAAGTCAGCTGACTGTAACGATCGCCAAAAGCATCTCGCACGAGTTCACCGTCTATCACTTGGCTGCCTGGCCACGAACCATCTGAATGCGGCTTAAAGAAATCGCCTTCGTTATAACGGTAAAAACGAAAACGGTTATTTAATCCTAAGGCGGCTTTACCATCAAAAATGCCTAAGGTGTCATCCATAAGATGCTTAACCCTATCCCAAATGACTTGCTCAGTGGTGTTATCCACCACCCAAGTTAAGCTGTCGTTATGACGAACATGACGAGGCAGTGACACTGCGGCATCCGGTAAAAAGCCCATCGTCTCGCTGGCCGAAATTAACCGTTTACACTCATCGGCCGACAACACATTGAGTAATTGAAAAGCACCAGGCACTTCGGCTAACATTTTTTTGCTCACCTTAGTTCGCTCTGTTTGCGTCAGCTCTGCATCGTTAAGCGCTGCGATATTGGCTTGATGATTAGCCCACGTTGGCAACGCCGGATGCTCTGCGCCGGGTTCACGTGCCACCACAAAATAAGCTGAATTTTCACTTGTTGTGTTCATTTTTTTATACCTTTAACCATAAAATGGGCCAGCGATTGTTCACCAAAAAATGGGTTAATCAATGTTGCCCAGCTCAAAAATTTAATAACTCATTACGCGTACTTGGGCAAATTGACGATGCCCTGCAGCAGTACCATGAAAGCCAAAACCACTTTGCTTAGCGCCAACCCATGGCGCATTACCGGCACCCGCACCTTGGTTAACTCCCACCATGCCAGCCTCAAGTTGCTCAGCAACCGCTTTAGCGCCCTGGCCACCAAACACCACTGCAGCTAAACCATAATGGCTATCGTTAGCTCTACTTATAGCCTCATCAATGTGCTTATAACGACTGATAGCGACCACAGGGCCAAAGGTTTCTTCGCGCTCGATTAACATCTCTGGCGTTATTCCGCTAACCACGGTTGGCTGAATAAACGGTAATGCATAATCATCGCTACCAAGTAAAAAACTCGCCCCTTTGGCTTTAGCATCTTGCAATTGCTCAAGTACTTTCTGGTGCTGCATTGGGTTCACTAAAGGACCAATATTTACATTGGCTTCATCCCATTTACCGACTTGATAACGGCTGGCCAACATCACCACCTTCTGTTCAAACTCATCGGCAATACGTTCATCCACGTAGACGCGCTCTGTTGAGGTACACATTTGTCCGGCGTTTTCAAACGAACTAGCTACTGCAAACCTGACCGCTGCGTCAATATTGGCCGTCGCCATCACAATCATGGGATCGTTGCCACCAAGCTCCATCACTAAGCGCTTTAAGCCCGCTGCCGCATTGGCCATAATGTGCTTTCCTGCCGCCATAGAACCCGTAAATGCCACCATATTAATGTCTGCCGCCACCAGAGCTTGGCCAAGGGATCTATCGCCTTGTGCCAGTTGCAGCACATTTTTTGGCAATACACTATTCAATGTATTGATAAACAACTCAGCCACTAATGGTGTCTGTTCCGACGGTTTTAATATCACACTGTTACCGGCCATGAGTGCTGGCATCAGCAAGTTATTGGCCATGGCTAACGGATAGTTCCATGGCGAAATCACCGCCACAACACCTAATGGTCGATATTGTATTTCAGTGCGGTTATCAACTTGCTCAGTAGTTAATGCATCGCTTATTTCACTGGCAAAATACGCTGCATTTTGTACCGTACCACCCACTTCATAAGTGGCTCGGCGATGATCTTTACCCATTTCTTGGCCGATTAATCTTGCCAGCTCATCTTGTACCGCCACAAGTTGCTGGTAGGCCTTGACCAGATACTGTTGACGTTCAATGAGCGACAAACTCGCCCAACTTTTTTGCGCGACTCGGGCATTGGCAATGACCTCAGGTAACTGAGATATCGCTAAGGTTTCAACACTGCCAACCGCTGTGGCTTCAATATGTTGGCCGTCATCGGCTTTGTGATAACTCGCCGGATCGTAAGAGGTTAATACTGCCATGGAGAAATATTCCTTAATGGGACAAAAATGACACTAGCCTGAATTAAGTCTATTTTGATACAATAGGATACAAAAGCAACCAGTATACTTTTAGTAACCTAGGCTAACTTAAGTTGAAAAAATGAAAACAACAATTGAAACAATGAATAACGGTCAAAAAAAAGTTATCAACCCTTGCGCAGAACCCTGCTCAGTTGAGCGTGGAATGCGAGTGTTAGGCGGAAAATGGAAAGCATCAATACTATGGCACTTGCAAGATGGTCCAGTACGATTTAATGATTTATCTCGCATGTTAGGCGGTGCCAGTAAGAAAATGGTCGATCAACGTCTTAAAGAATTAGAAACCCAAGGATTAGTGAGCCGCCATGTGATTAGTGATCGCCCTATTGCAGTGTCTTATGCCATTACCGATCTTGGCCGTACCGCATTGGATATTTTAGAGCGCTTAAAAGATTGGGCAGACGAATATGTGGTGTAACTGAATCAGTGGTAAATAAATCACGATAACAAAGACATAAACTAAAAAACCAAAATTAGAAACACCACTGCCTACAACTTTTCAACATCCAGTAATAAACTATAATGAGTAGGATCGTTGATATATAGAATAAATAGGATAAGATGCGCGGAAAATTCGGCTTAAGGTAATCCTATTTCATGATTAAGTCTCTTTTCACTTTTATAACTATTGTGGTGATATCGCTTATTTCGCTCGTTAGTGAAGCAAAAGAAAAAGTGACTTTTTATACTGAGGCATACTCGCCATTTCAATCTCAAAATCAGCAAGGTCAATTAGTTGGTTTTTCAATTGATATCTTACACGCTACCCAGCAATATGTTAATTTTGATATCGATATTCAAATGATGCCTTGGAGTCGGGCCTATAGAAATGCTCAAAAGCACCCTAATACGTTTATTTTTTCAATTGGGAAAACCGACAAACGCTTGACGTCTTTTAAATGGGTAAGCGATTTTTACACGGTACAAGACGCGATTTACAAACAAACCGCAAGAACCGATATCGATATATCTAATCCAGATGATATCGACAGGTACAACATAGCGCTATCTCGCAATGACGTGTCACTGGAGCGCTTAAACATTGAACATGATTATGACAACGTGTATTTAGTGACCAACCAAACTACTGCGGTAAAAATGCTCCAATTTGGCCGCGTTGATTTAAATTACAACAATGAAATTGGTTTTAATGAAGCAGTAAAAAACTTAGGATTTAATCATGCCGATTTTACTCCGGCATTTATTGTTAGCAAAATTTCATTAGGGCTAGCAACTCACAAAGACACCCGCATTGAGTTATTTAATCAAATGCAGCAAGCGTTTGACACCATCAAAGAAAACGGCGAATTTAACCATGTTGTTGCCAAGTGGTTTCCTGGCTCTGATACCAAAAAAGTTAACTTAAGTGCTACAGCAAGTATGGATATCCCGCCCAATCTTAACTAAACGATGAGTGAGCGGCTAAATCAAAAGACTAATTTGAATAGCCATCAACAAACCTACATTGTTGTTAGTAATCAAAACCCAACTGAGCTTTAATCCCATCATTAAACGCGTGTTTTATCGGTTGAACCTCACTAACTGTGTCGGCTAATTCAATGATGTCACGATGACAAGCGCGGCCAGTAATAATCACGTGTTGCATCGCAGGGCGATTTTTTAATGCCGTTAATACCCGCTCAAGCTCGATATAGTGATAACTGACCATGTAAGTCAGCTCATCAAGTAACACCATGTTAATCGATTCATCTTTAAGCAGTTTTTCTGCTTCTAGCCAAGCTTCCATTGCGGCTTGGGTGTCTTTTTCTTTGTCTTGGGTGTCCCAGGTAAACCCCGTGCCCATCACATGAAATGGCACCCCTGCGCCTTCTAATAAATTACGTTCGCCACAAGCCCAAGAACCTTTAATAAATTGCACTACCGCCGCTTTATGGCCATGGCCTACAGCACGAGCAACGGAGCCAAAACCTGATGTCGATTTACCTTTTCCGTTACCGGTTAGTACCAGCAAAATACCTTTTTCTTCTTGGGCTGCGGCAATTTTAGCATCAACACCCACTTTGACTTTCTGTTGGCGGGCTTTATGACGTTCAGCTTTGCTTGCATCAATAGCGCTAGCTTGTTCGTTGTCGTGGTGATCAGTTGTCATGAGATTATTCCTTTCAATGTATTCATATCCAAATGCGCTTCTAATACATCGGCAAGACGATTTAGTTGCTGCTCGCGGATCTGGTTAATATCGATAGCATGGTGACTCGCTAAGCCTGCCCATTGCAAAATAAGTTGGCATGCAGCGGGATGATCGAATAATCCATGCACATAGGTCGCTAAAATTTGTTGGTCATTGCTCACCATGCCATCGAGCTTGGTGATCGGCATTGTCTGCTGTGCATCTTGTTCAATCGATAGCGGCTGCGTTACATCACTTTGAGTGAATGAAGACTCACCACAATGGATCTCATACCCACTAAACTCTGCCCGCTGGTGTTGTAAGCGTAAGTGACCCCTTACTTGAGTTAAGGTTTTACTAACCGTTAATACGGTAGTAATAGGTAATAAGCCCAATCCTTTGCTGCAACCGGCAATGTCTTCAATGCCTAAAGGGTCATCAATTAGCTCACCGAGCATTTGATAACCGCCACAAATCCCGATGACTTTACCGCCGTAACGTAAATGGGTTTTGAGTTTAATATCCCAACCTTGTTGACGCATAAAAGCCAAATCTGCGCGGACATTTTTACTGCCTGGCAAAATGATGACATCGGCGTTAGGCCATACCGTCGAGCTTGCATCGCTTTGCATACTCACATAATGAAAATCAATATGCGGGTGTAAACGCAGCGGATCAAAGTCGGTATGATTACTGATCCTTGGATACACTAACACCAATACAGACATACGCTGGCTGGTAGATAATGCTGTCGGTAATGAGCTTTGATGATGATCAATTAACGCATCTTCAGCGTCTAAATGTAGGTCGTGTAAATAAGGTAATACGCCTAATACGGGTTTTTGGGTATAGGCTTCAAGCCAGTCAATACCCGGTTGCAACAAGCTGATGTCACCGCGAAAACGATTTATCACAAAGCCTTTTACCCGTGCTTGTTCAGACAGACTTAACAAGGCCAACGTGCCAACCAAATGGGCAAATACGCCGCCTTTATCAATATCGGCAATAATAATCACTGGGCAGTCGGCCACTTCTGCAAAACCCATATTAGCAATATCGCCATCACGTAAATTGATTTCTGCGGGACTGCCCGCCCCTTCTATGACCACCAGCGAGTATTGTTGCTGTAAGCGTCGGTATGATTGCATCACGGCCGCTAAGGCTAAGGTTTTATAACCTCGACTCTCAGGGCCGAAAAAAGCCTTCGCTTCTAATGTGGTTAACGCTTTACCGTGAATAATCACTTGCGCGCCAGTATCAGAGCTGGGTTTTAACAGCACGGGATTAAAATCGGTATGAGGGGGTAATTGACATGCGATGGCTTGCAGTGCTTGAGCGCGACCTATTTCACCCCCATCAATGGTTACCGCACTGTTTAATGCCATATTTTGTGGCTTAAAAGGCGCAACATTGACTCCTTGGCGGGCAAATAAGCGACATAGCCCTGCAACAAGAGTGCTTTTACCGGCATCAGATGTGGTGCCTTGCACCATTAATGCCCCGGACAATAGGTCAGCGGTTGGCAGGGTAAAATGCGGCAATGACATTATGCTTTTAAGGTCAAAGGCAGGCCCGCAACCACCAAAGTGACTTGGTCTGATATTGCCGCTATCGATTGGTTAAGCCAACCGGCTTCATCAACAAAACGGCGATTTAACTCGCCCATGGGAACAATACCCGAGCCCACTTCATTGCTGACTAATACCACTTCACTTTGCAACGCGGGCAGACTGTCGATGAGTAATGATTTTTGAGAAGCCCACGAGGCACCATCATCTAACAATAAATGATTGGTTAATAATAACGTCAAACAATCAAGCAATATCACTTGCTGGGGTTTATCGATTGCCACCAAGGTTTGTGCAATATCGTAAGCTTGTTCATGCAGTGTCCAGCCATGGGCGCTAGACACTCTATATTGATGATGTTGCTCAATACGCTGCGACATTTCATTGTCTAGCGCCGTTGCCGTGGCTAAATACACGCATTGGTAACCAATAGCAGCGTATTCGGCTACACATTGCTCTGCAAATTGACTCTTACCGCTGCGCGCACCACCCAACACCAAATGGATCATCAGCTTAATCCCACCGCTAAAATGACAAGATAACAACACACTTCGCTAATTTGCTGTGCTGCGCCTAATGTGTCACCAGTATAGCCTCCAATCTGTTTACGGAAGAATCCGCCTAACAAAATACGCACCAGCCATAAGGTGATAAACAGTACAAATGCCACTAGGCCATTAAGCCATAACAACACAAAAATACCGCTAGCAATTAATATAAGCAAGTCATTGAGCTGCTGATTTTGTGCTACAGGCATTGACTTACTGGTCTGTTCATTTCGGACATATTGTTCACTGAAAATTAAGCTCGCCGACACGACTCGACTTAAGGTGTGACCCACGACAAGTGCGCTGACCGCCGCCAGTGGGCTGTATAAAGCTAACTCTACCAATAATTGCCATTTAAGTAGTAACACCAATCCCAGAGATAACGCCCCATAACTGCCCAAGCGCGAATCTTTCATAATCCGCAGCTTATCTTCAATCGTTCTACCACCACCAAACCCATCGGCGGTGTCGGCTAAACCGTCTTCATGAAATGCACCAGTGACTAACACACCCGCCACCATCGCCAGTAAAATAGCGATACTCGCGGGTAAAATGAGTTGTGCTAACCAAAACAACAGCGCACAAATTAAGCCAATCACTAAGCCGACCACACCAAAATATCGGCTTGCCTTGCTCTGCTTATCATTGTCGATAACCACCCAAGGCGGCACCGGGATCCGAGTAAAAAAACTCATTGCCACAAAAAATAGATTCAACTGCCGTAACCACTTTATCTCGCCAGACATCTTGTACCCTTAAACCGCATTATTAACACCAGCACCATAGAGACTGGCCATTTTATTGTGAAATTTCAGTGTAGCTTGAATTAACGCCAATGCAGCGCCAGTGCCCTCTCCAAACCTTAATCCCAGCAACAACAATAGTGGGGTTAAGGCTGTTGTAATAGAAGCTTATGTCCTTGCTCTTGCCACTGATGAGCAAAGACTCAATAATCTCTTGATTGTGGAAATAATGTTACCGCAACTCATGCTGCAGCAGTAGCGATAAAACCATCAATCATCACTCATTTTTTTTGTTCCCTAGCCACTAAAATCGCCCCAATCATTGACACGATTCTAACGCCAGCTAAAGGGCTAAAATGGCCCATGAACAGACTTACTCATGACGATGTAAGTCTAACGCTTGGTTAATTAATCGGGGTTTAGTGACCAAGGTTGCATCATCAATTCCCGTGCATCGACCAATACACGGCTCAATAAATTGCTCAATACATTGCTCAATACATTGCTTAATACACTGCCTAACACATTACTCAATACACTGCTCAACATATTGCTCAACACACGGCACATTACGCAATAATGATATTCAGCATAGCTGACATTACCGCAGTTGCGGCACAAGTATTGCTTATAACCATTTTACCCAAAGCAATAACATTGCAACCAGCACCAACAAGACGTGCACCCGCTGACGAGTAAGCTCTATCCCTTAGGCGACTTTTCAAGCCCATTGCGGCCGCTAAATGTATCGCCTGAGTACCTGCGCCTAAACGTTGAAGATAACATTGGCTTGGCCCGTTAGCGGCTGTAATATCGGGCAATCAATTATCTCAAGCTCAAAACCGACTTAACGACACTTGTCAGTCAATGAGATCGTTTAACGGCGTTGACGCAAAATAAACAAGAAAAATACACTACCCAAAGCGGCAGTGATAATACCGACAGGCAATTCTTGGTTCGATAAAATACATCGCGCTATCACGTCAATCCACACCATAAATAATCCCCCCAACATCGCGGTTAAGATCAGCGGCTGACGTCCGGAAAACAATAGCCTAACCGTGTGCGGGATCATCAACCCCACAAAACCAATGCCCCCGCACGTCGCCACCAACATCGCGGTGATCAGTGAACACAGTAACAACATACTTAAACGCAATTTAGCGACATTAATGCCTAAGGTGTGAGCGGTTTCATCACCCGCTTTTAGCGCCATAATTTGCCGTCTAAACGCCAACATAATTAACAAACTAATACCAACTGTCACACTGGGTAATAGTAAATTAGACCAACTGGCTTTGGCAAAACTGCCTAAGCTCCAAAATAATACTGATGCCGCGGCCTGTGGGCTAGAGAAATACAACAGCAAACTAGTTAGTGCGCCGAACAGAAACGAGGTCGCCACACCAGACAACAACATACGTTCAACTTGACTACTTTGACCAGAAGCCGACAATATAAACACAATCAATACCGATAAACTGGCGCCAATAAATGCCCCAATCGGTATGCTTAACGTCGACCAAGACCACCAAGGTTGTGCCGTAAAGCTTGGTTTTATCGACAATGCGCCTGAAAATATCTCCGCAAACAAGCCTGTTTGGCTGAATAATGACACCACCAACACAGCACCAAATGACGCCCCAGAGCTAATGCCAAATAAGTAAGGGTCGGCTAGCGGATTACGGGTCACGGTTTGCAATACGCTGCCCGCGATAGACAAGCCAGCACCAGCCACAAAGGCTAACAAAATCCGCGGCAAGCGTAATTCAAGCACAATACGTTGGCTCAACTCGATAGCATGCTCACTGCCATCAATAGAACTCGGTATGTCATCCCCCCATAAAGTATTGAAAATGGTCAATACGTCATTAAGATCAATATTGGCTGCACCAAAACTGGCCGAAAAAATAGGGGTAAGTAGCGTGGCAAATATCAACAAACTGAAACACACATAATACCGACGTTGCGATGCATCAATCATGATCAGAGCATCCTTTCTTGCTTGCCCGGTAACCATAGAAATAACTGATGAGGGGGTTACCATGTTGTGGATGATCGTTGACGTGGCAGCAAACGCCAAACACCTCACTAATTTGCCGCTCGGTGAGTACTTCTGTTGGGGTACCTTTAGCAATTAACCGCCCTTGGTCGAGTAGCAGTAATTTATCGCACATCGCACTGGCTAAATTCAGGTCATGTATAGAAGCAATAACACTGATCCCTAGTGATACGACGAGTTCAAGGATTTGAATTTGATAACGAATATCTAAATGATTGGTAGGTTCATCTAATATAAGAATATGTGGCTGTTGCACAATGGCTCGGGCAATAAGTGCACGTTGTTTTTCACCACCAGATAATAGCTCATACTGTTGCTGCGCTTTTTGCTGCAATCCCACTTTGGTTAATGCACTTAAAATACGTTCTCGGTCTTGCGCTGTGTTGGGGTCAAACAAGTTTTTATGCGGTGTTAGCCCCATTGTCACTAACTGCTCAGTAGTCATATCAAAATAATGCGGGGTATCTTGTTGCACCACAGCAATACTCTGCGCTAACGATTTAGAGGAAAAACCACTGATGGGTTTGGAAAAAATTTCAATATTGCCGCTAGTTGGCTCAATATAACGATACAAGCAACGTAACAGACTCGACTTACCCGCACCATTGGGGCCAATGAGCCCTAGCATTTGGCCTCTAGGCAAACTGAAATCAATATCAGCTAGAATGGTTTTATTATCGACTGTCCAAAAGAGATGATTGACATCCAATACTGATTCAGACATGTAAATGACCTCGCCATGTCCAATTAATTAACACATACATCTATTTAATAACTCCCCTAAGTCACCCGCTTAGGCATGGATATTGAGGCAATTCAAAGCTGGTATCTGACTTGTGCACCAATGGTTAATTGGTCCATCTACAGTTGCGGGTACAGTTTGGGCTTATCCCAATTCCCAATACCTTGAAAGGCACTATGATTATGGCGCTATGGTTCTGATGAGTCGATTATAACGCTATGGTTATTAAGCTATTAATATGATGCTTCGATTATAACGCTATCAATATAAAACTATGATTATAACAATATGATTATTACGCTATTAATATGACGTTATAGTAATAATTCTATGACTATCAATATGACGCGTTAAGCCTATGTAATGCTCACTTTAGCTACCTTGCTATCTATTACAACAGATTGAAAACAGTCAAGCTTATCAATATCGTCAAGCCAATAGACATCGAGCACCATAATAGCAGCATAGGGGATCGCTAGGTTAGCGAATAATCCGCTACATTGGCCAGCCTTAAGCACATATTCCATTAAGCAACGCATCATGCCACCGTGAGTCACCAATAACGCACCGGGGCAATTGCCAACTTGAGCAGCTTATTTCATCTCAAACGGGTCATTTGTTTGACTAACAAGGCGCATTGACCCGTCAATAGCGAGCCTATTGCAAGTTAAGCAACGCAGTTAGCAGGATAAAGGATTGTTGGATAAGCCGTTATCTCCCGCCCTGAGGTTAACGAGTACGGCTATGTTACCAAGACCACCACAGAAGATGGCAATGTCGTTTATGCAGGAGTAATTAACGACCTTGAACGCAGTCACTTCTCGACATGCTGGCTCCTGCATGTCGAGGTCGTTTGGGTATGTGACCATTGCCATTACAAGATAATGGCAGTAATTTACTCCCTCTCGCTAAATTTTTTGATGTTTCTTCACCAAGCCAAAGTCAGCCAAAATCGCGTAGGCACAAGGAATAATAAATAACACCATCAAGGTAGAGGCAAAGATCCCGAATACGATTGAGACAACCAAGGGCTGTACTACTTGCGCCTGAAGACTCGTTTCGAGCAATAGGGGTAACAGACCTGCGGCCGTCGTCAGCGACGTTAAAAATACCGCCCTAAATCGTTCCCGACTGGCACTTACAACGGCTTCATGAACGCTATCACCTTCATCGACATGATGACGTATATATTGCACCAGCAAGATAGAGTCATTGACGACTATGCCTGCAAGGGAGATAAAGCCCATTATCGATGGCATAGATAGGTTATAGCCAAGTAGCACGTGCCCCCAAAGCACGCCTATCAAAGACAAGGGTATTGCCAACATCACCACCACAGGCTCGAGGTAACTCCTGAATTGAAAACTGAGTATGACAAAAAGTCCAAATATTCCGATAAGGAATCCCTTACCAAGAGAGGCGCCCGTCTTCGCCGTCTCTTTTGCCGAGCCTTCGAAGTCGACCTTAACCCCAGGATAATCTTCAGTGGCTTGCGGCAGCCAATCGGATTTTATCTTAGCTAATGTTTCGGTGGAATTACCCTTGCGGTTGTCAACATCGGCCATCACGGTAACCGAACGTTGGCTATTGATCCGCTGAATACGGACATAAGATCTTTGATGCTCTAATTTGGCGATCGCCGACAGAGGCAACTGCTCCCCATTGGCTAACATAATGGGAAAGTTAGCCAATGCATGAAGATCGCCTGCTTGCTCCTTATTCAGCCTAACTTCAATTTCGATATTCTCGGGCCCAATTTGGATCTCATCGGCCCGTTGGCCAAAGAAAGCACTTCGCAGTTGACTGGCGACCAACTGACCATCGATGCCGAAGACTTCCGCTCCGGGCCTCAGACTGACCTTAATTTCCTCTTTCCCCGGACGCATATCATCGAGAATACCGTTGATACCGTCAAACTGGGCAAGATAAGATTGCAGCGAAACCGAGGCCTGCTTTAGCATATCCAGATCATCACCTAGCAGGCGAACCTCGATATCACGACCCGCAGGCCCCATTGTTGGCTGCTTAAAGACCATAGACAAAGGGGCTGCTAGCTCAACCGTACCGTCGCGCCAATCTTCGATAAAATCTTCTATCAGCGTATTTCGAGTTTCGGCCGACAAGAGATCTAACCTAACCGTCGCCACATGAGGCCCTTTCTCGCCCGCATCGGCATTAAAATTAAACTGTGCGGTAATATCTTCAATAAGCTCAACGCCCTCTTCCACGTCTTGGGTATAGCGAGCAGCCGTCTCTTTAGCACTGAGGATCACTTGTTCGACAACCTCCTGAGTCGAGCTCAATGGGCTGCCAGGTGGCAGGATAATTCTCACTTCGGCGATATCACCATCAAGCTCCGGAAAGGGCAAGAATTTCAACACGCCACCTGCGACCAGCGCCACAGATGAGAGCAAGATACCTAAGGTTATGCCAACGCTGGCGTAGCGCCAATGCACCACAAACCTAACCGCATTGACGAGTGTCGTATTACGAAACGTTTCGAATGCGGCTAAAAAATCTCGCTTAAATTTAAGCTCAGGCCTAGGCGCTTTCTTGGGGACATGGCTTAATGAATGGTTTAAATGGTTGGGCAAAATTAAAAATGCCTCAATCAAACTGATACTGAGCACCATAATCAGCACCGTCGGGATAGCCGAGAGTACGGCGCCCATCTGACCATCGAGACCAAGTAAACTACTGAAGATTAAAATGGTGGTCAGAAACGAGGAGACCACGCCTGGGGCAACCTTTTTAACCCCTTGAACCACGGCATCATGTGGCGCTAAGCCCCGGTCGACATGGGAGGCGATAGACTCGGCGATAACGATGGCATCATCCATCATGATCCCGATGGCCATAAGCAAACCGACTAAACTCATGATGTTAATGGAGACGCCAAAGAGACTCATCAAATAGATGCCGCCTAAAAAGGCAACAGGAAGACCTGCCGATACCCAAAAAGAGTAACGCAAAGAGAAAAATAACCACATGCTAAAGAAGACTAGGATGATCCCTTGCCAGCCATTGGTTAACATCATATCCAGACGATCTTTAAGCAGCGACGAGAGATCGTTGGTCAAGGTCAAACTCACGCCATCGGGCACACGTAAACGCTCTTGCTCGATAAAACGGCTTACTTTCTGTTTTATTCTTAAGGCATCATCGGCTTTGTTCTTCTTCACCTTGAGTATGGCGGCGTGCTGCCCGTTGAAAAAGATGTGCTCTTCATCGAGTTCAAATCGGTCAGTCACGGTGGCAATATCGCCGAGTCGGACCACGCTGCCGTCGCTGGTAGAGGCCACGATGGTTTGCTTTAACGCCGCTGGCGTGACTTTGCGCTCATCGAATCTGAGCAGCAGATTTTTATCTTTTAACTCAATATTACCGGCAGGGATCTTCACATTTTGCCGACCCACTTCATCGGCAATGTCGGTTGCAGTCAGCCCCAAACGGCGCATATCGATTTGATTAAGCTCAACCCGCAGTTGATGATCGGAAAAGCCAACAACGGATACCAGACTCACTCCGGCATCGATTTTCAAGCGACGTTTGAGATCCTCGGCATAATGCTTCAGATGGGGCCAGCTGGCATCGGCCGAAATAGCGATATCAACAACAGGTTCGGCCCAATCGAGCTCTTTAACGATCGGCGGTTCAATTTGTGATGGAAAGTTTTTAATCCCATTGATCTGGGTTTGCACATCCACAATAGCGCGCCCAATATCGGCTTTACCGTCCAGCTTGATAGTCATGGACGCGACGCCTTCTTGTGCGTCACATTTTACTTCTTCGACATTGCCTAGCCCATCGACCGCATCTTCCATACGCAGACATAGACTTTCTTCCACTTCTATCGGCGACGCGCCGGGATAAACCACGGTAGCGGTAACATAGGGAGGCGCAAACTCTGGAAAAGTCTCACGTTTTATTGATCCCAAACTCAATAATCCGAGCAAGAGTAGGCTGAGCATCAACAAATTAGCTAAGGTCGGATGACGGGTGATATAAGCGATCACTGACCGGCCTCCTCTCGGTTCACCTGAGATTGCTCAGCAGCATTAACGTCGAGGTCTGATGAGATATCTCTTAAAGACATCCCCGGGATAGCGGGAATAAGATCGTTGAGCACAATGTTATCACCAACGATAACGTCTGCTTTAATAGCCACTTGATCTTGATTACGGAACAAAATGGTCACCGGTTTTATCATCAGTTTATTATCCGAGCTCATCAGATATAGCTTGTCACCGTGAAGCGCCTTCTCGGGGACGATAAAATGTGGCTTTGCCTGGCCGTATATCCGCGCTGAAACAAACATTCCCTTGGTCAGAGGAGGCCGACTGAATGGCTTAAGCTGACGAATATCCTGCTCAACCTCAAGATATAAGCCGATGGTAGCCTGATTCGGATTAACCGTTTCTGCCACCCGGGTGACTTTAGCTGGCCAAGTAAAACGATTGCTTCCTACCTGAAACTCTACATCGGCTTGTAATGCTAAGAGCTCAAAAGAAGGTAGACTATTTTGTTCAGGGATCATTTCAATACTGCTGACTAAAGTGCGCATGTCCTGCAGTGATATTTCAGCCATTATCTCCGCAGTACCGAGTTGGTGAGCGATCAACATAGTTGATCCCATGGCAACCACCTGATCTTGCTCAATGTTGATATCGGCCACTCTGGCATCGAAGGGCAGCACAACCTTGGTTTGTTTCAGTCTTCTGCGGGCATCTTTTAACTGTGCAACATCGACGCTTTGCTGTGCTTGGCTCACTTTTCTATCGTCGGGAAGGAGCTTAATTGAGTTTTGCAGATCTTCCACCAGCTTGGTTTGTACCAACAAGGACTGATGCTGACTTTCAAGTTCAGAAATCGACACCAAATTACGCTTTTTGAGGGTGAGCTTACGTTGATATTCCTGCTTAGCCAGATCCAGTTTCTGGTTCTCTATCTGCAGGCTGGTATTGAGATTTCGCTCCTGCTGATCGAGCCTTGTCAGTTGTGCCGACGTAGCATTGAGACTCGCTTGTGCCTGTGCCAGCTTCAACTCATATTCCAGAGGGTCTATCTCTAGCACCAAGGTATCCTTTGGTAACATTCGGCCCGTTTCAAGCTGAGGGTGGCGGTAGATAACTTTGCCACTCACTTCGGCGACGGCTTGCCATATATGCTTAGGTGTCACGCGACCAAACCCCTGTATTCTTGGGGCCAGCAAGGTTTTGTCCAGGGTGAGAATGTCAACCGCCCTGGCTTTATCATAACTCTGGACAACCGAGGGTGATGGTTTTAGGGCTATAGCTAAAAATAATATCAGCATTCCGCATAGGACACCGGGGAGCAGAAAACGTTTCTTATTACTGGTCATTATTTTTGTCCTTTGTCGGCATCAAGCCTCTTGCAAGCAGATTGGTATTTTGCTGTGCAAGTTTCATTAAAAATTCTGGGGTGATTTGTATACCGAGTCGACTCAAGAACCCTTCGGGCACAATAAATGGAAAGATCATCATCGAAAAAAAACTCAGTTGAGCGCAATGGATATCAACATCATCGTGCAACAGTCCCTTAGCTTCGAGTTTATCAAACATCATGATGTCATCCACATTGACAATTTCGTTAAACACCTTGGTTATCTCTTTATTTTCAGGAATACTTTGATCTAGGCCTGCCAGACGGAAAATTAATCTTGGGAAATGGGGATGCGCTGACATCACTTGATAGTAGGTCTGCATCAAGCTTGCCGGGCCATGGGCTTGTTTTTCTTTATTCACCTTGTAGAGCTCTTGTTTCACTGGAGCGGCCGTCTCTCGCAACATCGCGATAAACAGATTTTGTTTAGAGCCAAAGTAATAGCGAATAAGCCCGGGATCAGTGCCTGCAAGCGCCGCGACATCACGAACGGTAACCTGAGAGTAGTCACGTTCGACAAAAAGAGACCTTGCAGCCTGAATAAGCTTATCGCGATTTTGGGTCTCTCCACTGGGGCGTCCCACTTTATTCTTGGTATCAGGCATACAGAATTCCTCAGTTAAAGAATTATTTTAAGAGCAGAGCACATTAATTGGCAGTGAAATAATTCCACAAAATCAGCGGTAACGAAGAATACAGCTATTAACAAGTTGTTAAATATGAATAAAAAACTATAACAGCATGAGTATAACCCTTTATGTTTAGCGGGGAGGTGATTTGGTTAATGCTTTAGAACCTTTGTATAACCATGTAGGTTTTTTATCTAGTGCCTTCTGGCAGAAGACGGTATCTGTCATTAAACGTTTCTCCCTATGCTGCAATATTGGCTACATCGTAGGCTTTACCGCTTTTCAAGCTTGTGACAAAAATTGGCAATATGTTGCTGAAACAGCTTGAGTTCCGCCCTATAACTCAACTCGGTTTTAAAGCCATAGTATGTTGTAATTTGGATGCTCAGGTGTTCGGCCTCATTGGGCTTGTCATCCTCAACCTGTTTGACGACAAGCAGCCTGAAGCAATCGAATAAGATAATAAACATATATTGATAATAAATTTTTATTAAACATAGGCTTAGATCAATAAAAAACACCTACTATTATGTTGATTGGTTGAACATTTCTGCGGCTAACTGACGTCCCCCATCGCTTAACCCAAGTAGAAGTTAAATCAGCCTTGCTCTGGCGGTGAAAACTCGCGTAGTATAGACGTCTATACGTTTATATGTCCAAAAGGCTATCTTAAAAGGTAATCATTTAGAAGATGCGCATTGTAAGCAGCAATTGTAATCAACAGTTGTACACAGCAATGATGTTATCGCCCTATTATTGTAAAAATAAGGGTATGCTTATCTCAATCAAGGTATCAAGCAACATAGTGATCAAAAGGTAACTGTTATGGCTAAATCGACTTCTTACAGTCAAACACTTGAACAACTTAATGCATTGTTAGCGCAGCGTATTGTGATTTTAGATGGCGCCATGGGCACCATGATCCAAGACCATAAGTTGGAAGAAGAAGATTATCGTGGTGAGCGCTTTAAAGATTGGCATTGCGATGTTAAAGGCAACAATGACTTATTAGTACTCAGCCAAGCGCAAATCATTAAAGATATTCATACTCAGTACCTATTGAACGGTGCCGACATTATTGAAACCAATACCTTTAACGCTACCACCATTGCTATGGCCGACTACGACATGCAGTCACTGGCCGCCGAAATTAACTTAGCCGGTGCCAGAATTGCCCGCCAAGCTGCCGACGAAGTGGCTGCGCAAACAGGCTTGCCACGTTACGTTGCCGGCGTATTAGGGCCAACTAACCGCACCTGTTCTATCAGCCCAGACGTGAACGACCCAGGGTTTCGTAATGTCAGCTTTGATCAACTCGTCGAAGCCTATGTCGAATCGACCAGCGCCTTAATCGAAGGCGGCGCCGATATCATTATGGTTGAAACCATTTTTGATACCTTAAACGCCAAAGCCGCCCTATTTGCGATTGAAAAAGTATTTGATCAACTTGGCGATCGCTTACCGGTTATGATCTCCGGCACCATCACCGACGCATCGGGCCGCACCTTAACCGGCCAAACTACCGAAGCGTTTTATAATTCACTGCGCCACATTAAGCCGTTATCCATTGGCCTAAACTGCGCCCTTGGGCCAAAAGAGCTGCGTCCTTACGTTGAAGAATTATCGCGTATTGCCGAATGTTATGTCTCAGCCCACCCAAATGCGGGCTTACCCAACGAGTTTGGCGGCTACGATGAAACCCCAGAAGAGATGGCTGAAGTCATCAACCAATGGGCCCAAGAAGGCATGCTCAATATTGTCGGCGGTTGTTGCGGTAGCACCCCCGCCCACATTAATGCCATTCGTGAAGCAGTACTCAGACATGAACCAAGGCACATTCCAGACATTCCTGTGGCGTGTCGTTTGTCGGGGTTAGAGCCACTGACCATCGATAAAAACTCGCTATTCGTCAACGTCGGCGAGCGCGCCAATGTGACAGGCTCAGCCAAGTTTTTACGCTTAATTAAGCAAGAAAAGTTTGAAGAAGCCCTCGATGTGGTGCGCGAGCAAGTCGAAAACGGCGCCCAAATTATCGACGTCAACATGGACGAAGGCATGCTCGATGGCGTGGCTTCCATGGCGAAGTTTTTAAACTTAATTGCCTCTGAGCCAGATATTTCACGCGTGCCGATCATGATCGACTCGTCTAAATGGGAAGTGATTGAAGCGGGCCTTAAATGCGTCCAAGGCAAGTCGATTGTTAACTCGATTTCGATGAAAGAAGGCGAAGCCAAATTTATCGAACAAGCCACCTTAGTGAAACGCTATGGCGCCGCCGCCATTATAATGGCCTTTGACGAAGACGGCCAAGCCGACACGCGTGAACGTAAAACCCAAATCTGTACCCGTGCTTACCGTATTTTGGTTGATGTGGTCGGCTTTCCACCAGAAGATATTATTTTCGACCCCAACATCTTCGCCATTGCCACCGGTATTGATGAACACGACAACTATGCTGTCGACTTTATCGAAGCAATTAAAGACATCAAAACCACCTTGCCACATGCGATGATCTCCGGTGGTGTGTCTAACGTGTCATTCTCGTTTAGGGGTAACAACCCAGTACGCGAAGCGATTCATGCGGTATTTTTATACCATGCCATTCAAGCTGGCATGGACATGGGCATTGTCAACGCGGGTCAGTTAACCATATACGATGATATAGATCCCGAGCTTAAAAAACGGGTTGAAAACGTAGTACAAAACTTACCTTGCCCGGTTGCCGACTCAAGCAACACCGAACAGCTACTCGACATCGCCGAAACCTTTCGCGGCGATGGCTCCCAAGTGGCCAAAAAAGAAGATTTAGCCTGGCGTAGCTGGCCGGTGTCCAAGCGGTTGTCGCACGCCTTGGTCAAAGGCATTACTGAATTTATTGACCAAGACACCGAGGCTGCACGCCAAGAAGCCACCCGCCCACTTGATGTGATAGAAGGGGCATTAATGGACGGCATGAACGTAGTCGGTGACTTATTTGGCGCGGGCAAAATGTTCTTACCGCAAGTGGTTAAATCGGCTCGAGTGATGAAAAAAGCCGTTGCTTACCTTAATCCTTATATCGAACTAGAGAAGGTTGCGGGTCAGTCAAACGGACGAATTTTAATGGTCACCGTAAAAGGTGATGTGCACGACATCGGTAAAAATATCGTCGGCGTCGTGCTCGCTTGTAACGGCTACGAAGTGGTCGATCTTGGGGTGATGGTATCGGTTGATAAAATTCTCGATGCCGTTAAAGAGCATAATATCGACATCATCGGCATGTCAGGGCTCATTACCCCAAGCCTTGATGAAATGGTCCACAACGTGAAAACCTTCCACCGTGAAGGCTTAACCATTCCGGCCATTATCGGCGGGGCGACTTGCTCTAAAATTCATACGGCTGTGAAAATAGCGCCGCATTATCCACACGGCGCCATTTATATTGCCGATGCATCCCGCGCCGTGCCTATGGTGTCGAAACTGATTAACAATACCACCCGCCAAGCCACCATCGACGAAGCCTATGCTGAATACGACATGATGCGTGAAAAACGCTTATCGCAAACCAAGCGTAAAACCTTAGTGTCGATTGAAGCGGCGCGTGAAAACCGTTGCCAACATGACTGGGAAAACTACCGCCCATTTACGCCTAACGTGTTAGGTCGCCAAGTATTTGATGACTACCCGCTAGATGATTTAGTTGAACGTATTGACTGGACACCGTTCTTTAGAAGCTGGGAACTGCACGGTCATTACCCTGAAATTTTACAAGACAAAGTGGTCGGTGAAGAAGCGGTTAAATTATTCGCCGATGGCCAAGCCATGCTGAAGCAAATTATTGCTGAAAAGTGGCTTACCGCCAAAGCCGTCATCGGTTTATTCCCAGCCAATACCGTTAATCACGACGACATTGAACTGTATACCGATGACACTCGCACCACATTGGAAATGACCACCCATCATCTGCGCATGCAACTTGAACGCGTGGGTAACGACAACTTCTGTTTATCAGACTTTGTTGCTCCTAAAGACAGCGGCGTTGCCGATTACATGGGCGGGTTTGCGGTGACAACAGGTCACGGTATTGATCAACATGTAGCCCGTTTTGAAGCTAACCATGATGACTACAATGCGATTATGCTCAAATGCTTAGCTGACCGTTTAGCCGAAGCCTTGGCCGAGCGTATGCACGAGCGCGTCCGTAAAGAGTTTTGGGGGTATGCCGCCGATGAAATACTCGATAACGAAGCGTTAATTCGCGAACGTTATAAAGGTATTCGTCCAGCACCAGGTTACCCAGCGTGTCCGGATCATACTGAAAAAGGTTTGTTGTGGGATTTACTCAAACCCGATGAAACGATTGATTTGAACATCACCGAAAGCTTTGCCATGTACCCAACCGCTGCAGTGTCTGGCTGGTACTTTGCCCACCCAAAATCACGTTATTTTGGCGTGACCAATATTGGTAAAGATCAAGTTGAAGATTATGCTAAACGTAAGGGCATGACCTTAGCAGAGACAGAGCGATGGTTGTCACCGATATTGGACTATGACCCAGAATAGAGAGTGATCCTGAGCAGAGAGTGACCCAGAGTAGAGAATGCTCCGGAATAAAGAGTAACCTTGAGTAATCACGGTTACTCTTTTTTATGTCCAAACTTCGTTTGGATATAGGTCGAAAGGTTTATACATTTTATGGCCTGCGGCCACACCTATTTTAGAAACAAGAGTAGATCGCAAGGATCCACCCTGCACGGGCAAAAAAAAGGGGAACGTTTTGATTCTGTAATTTCGGCAAGGTTGGAGTTATATAATGGTTATAACTATGACCACGTTTTGTATTGTAGCGCTTTAGTATGTAATTCAGCACATTAAGCTTCACTTCATCAAAGTAATTCTAACCATTGCTTAATCTATGATTCTGACATGGCTAATGCTTGTTATGCAGTAAGTTTGCCTTGTTTGAATATCATTAAAACTGCGATTTATTGATAGGTGCTGCCATTGTGTTTTAGCCAGCCGCTTTGGTGTTGTCCGCGTGGATCGTGGTGAGTCCAATGGATGACGCCGCCTTTATTATTGAATTCATAAACGCCAAAGAACTCGACCGTATCGCCAACAGTTAAGCCGTCTATGCGCGGGGCCAAATCAATATTATGGGCAACGAGTAAGGTACTGCCACTGGCTATTTTTAAAATAAACCGCTGGTGGCGACTGCCTTTTAGGTCGTCGGCAAGTATTTTTATCACCTCGCCTGAACCACCAATTTGAAGGTTACTCTGCCTATTCTCAATGGCATTTTGTAACGCGTTATCACTGTCAACGGTGTAACCAGCGTAAACGTTTTTTACAATTTGAGTGGTTTGAACCTTTTTATCTAAAAAACCAAATAATGCCAAGCCAAGTAAACAGATGACTATTATTTTTTTCATGTTTATCAAATCCCTTTGTAATAACAATTAAAATGATATTAAGTGAAAAACGCGAGTTATTGTCGCGTTTTCTATTAGCTAAATTCTATCTATATCTACTGCCCAACAGTTTATTTCAGCGACTCTAGCCATTGGTTAAACGATGATGCGGGCATAGCGCCAGATTGTTGGGCGATTGTTTTGCCTTGTTTAAATACCATCAAAGTTGGGATCGAGCGGATATTAAACTGCGCAGCTAATGCTTGTTGCTCTTCGGTGTTGAGTTTGCCAAAACGAAATGCAGGTTCCCACGTTTTCGCGGCTTGGGTAAATACCGGCGCAAAGCTTTTACACGGACCACACCAGCTAGCCCAAAAATCAACCACCAGCGGCAATTCTGATTTGTTAGCATGGTGGCTAAAATTGGCTGCTGTCAGTTCAATCGGCACACCAACAAAAAGGTTTTGTTTACACTTACCACAAGTTGGTTGTTGTTCAAGACGCTCTTCAGGGACGCGATTTAACGTATCGCAATGGGGGCAAGCTATGATCATGGTTAGTCCTTATCCACTTCATTATTGAGACTATTCAATCATAAACCTAGTTAGTGTGTTAAACGAATAATCGTTTAATTTTCTCTATCATTTATGGCCTGCGGCCACCAACGCTTAAGTTCGCAAGGTTCCACCCTGCACTGGCTAATTCATTATGGCCTGCGGCCACCAACGTCGTGGCGCTTCACCCACACCAGACCAAGAGGAAACCAACGGCAGTTCCCTCTTTACTCTTTATAAAAGAATTGGCCCAGCCGCCTCGCAGGATTTTTCCTAATGACTTAAATAACAGCAGCGAAAAGTCGCCATGGGGATCGATCCAGCTTTTGACTTCATTTGTAATCGGCTTCGGCCCATTTTGTTGTAAATAGTTAAAATGCTAACGCTTCCGATGGTACATCCTGTACCGCGAAAGCTAGCTGGCATCTGATAGACAGGATGTCTGAATGCCTTGAAGCACATGGATGTGCGGGAAAGGCCATGGCCAGCTCACGCTATTTTCTTCAACGGCCTCAAGTTCAAAGCTGAATTTAGACATTTTCAAGCAGAGACTAGCTCGTTTTTGGACAGAAACGTTTTAGAGTTTTAGCCTACTGCCATTAGGAAAAGTATGACTATGAGAGTCGTTAACGCCTTGCTAGCAGTTCAATGCCTGCCAAAGTGTTTCTGTTACTTTTTTGAACTTAATTTCACCCACTTTAATTGGGCTACAATTAACCAGAGGCGTAGGGGGAAATACTATAACCTCCGAAGATTCAACCATGTTTGGAATATCTACACTCGAATGATAATGCTGAATTGAGTCACAGTTAAAGCTTTTCGTAAAGCCTCCGCAAGGCTCTCTGAGATAACTAGGTTCAAATTTACTAACTGCCAACGAATGGGAAACACCATCAACAATTATAATAACTTCTGATAATATCCATTTAACTTCGTCTGTGCTTATTGCTTCAAATCCGAAAAGCACTCTGCTTCCATGCACACTAATTTTGAAAGATGATTTTTCAGATTCGTATCTAAAAGTATTTGGATTTTGTCCACAACCGTCAATCGTGGTTTTACCAAAGTTACCTTCTGGTTTCATGAATGTTGATGTCGAAGGTGCACACCCAAGTAAACAAAAACTGAAAATAATTAAAACTAGAATCTTGCTCATGACATTCCTTGTTTAATTTCTTGTATGGTGTTGCGATCCTGACGCATGGGGGAGTTCAAAACACAACAATATCGATTAGCTCACACTGATATGTTCAGTAATACCGTTTCAGCTCGTATCTTTAAATGAATTTCTTTGATATGTTTTATTGTAAGCAGAGTCGCACTATGATTTATTTCAGGAGGGAGTGTGAGGAGATCACTTTTATTGTTTGTTGCCTTTAGTCTAATACCCATATCTTCTGTCTATGGAAAAGAATTAAAACTTGCCGTGGTACCTAAATTTAATAGTGTTTTTTTTGATCAAAGCAAAGCTGGCTGTATAGATGCTGCTGCTCAAATAAAAGGCGTTGAATGCATATATCGGGGACCAGATATAAGTAATGTTAGGATGCAAGATCAGGTAATAAATCAACTGATTGATGAAGGTATAGATGGTATCGCTGTAGCCGTTACACAATCTAAATATCTCGTTAAAAATAGCCTCAAGAGAGCTAAAGAAGCAGGTATCCCGATTATTACCTATGACTCTGATATTGATGCTTCAATCAACGAAGACCCTAATAGTTTACGCCTAGCCTATATAGGCACTGACAATATTGAATTGGGTAAGTCATTAGGTGAAGAGTTAAAAAAACTTCGGCCCAATGGGGGAACGCTAATAATGCAATCTGGGCGACGAGATTCTCCCAATCTGAATTTAAGACTGATGGGGGTCCGTTCCGCATTATCGGGAAAAAAATATGATGTACCTCCTGGAGAATTGCTTAATAACGATTCGGGATGGACTGAAGTTAGAGAACCTTTCTTTAATTTTGATCAACTGGCTCAATCTGTTATTCAAATGGAGTCTGTAATGAAAGGTAGGCCTGTAAAAGCAGACTCTTTTATTGCTGTTGGTGGTTGGCCGCAAAATGACCAAGCACTTTACCGTAAAATGATTGCCCCGTATCAGGCAAAAATTAATAACAACGAGGTCATCATTGTTATGACTAATACATCATCTGAACAATTAACTATGTTGGAAGATAATCTTGTTCATATCAATATTGGTCAAGCCCCATATGAAATGGGAAGACAAGCCATTTTGACACTGTATAAAATTGTAACAGAACAAAAATATGACAGAATAATTTACACACCTATCACATTTTGCACACCAGAGAACGTTGATACATGTACCAAGGTTTCGGGATTGTAATCATATTTAAACAGCATGGTATAAAAGCTAACGAATAATTATTTATAATACTTTCCAAATATCTTTTGGACAAAAGTGAGTTTGAGGTATTAATTAACTCAGCTTACTTGGTATTGGTTTAGCTTGATTTATAACGTCGCTTCATTTGAACTTATTGCCTGCAGCATGTGAGCTACAGGACGTAGTAAATGTCGCGATCACAGGGATGTGAAGGAGTGACCTTAGTGCAGATGATTAAGCGAGACGCCAGCTCTTGATTTTAAAATCAGCATCCCTGTGGGCTTAACCAAAACATCCCTGTTTTGGATACTCGCTGACTCATCTACACCTGTAATTTAACTCTCTTCGATTTAGCCGCATAGTTGTCTATAGATGAAAGCTAAATAGGAAAAGCTCAAATCTAATTAGCTGACTTATTTTGGGGCAACGTGTTTCAAGGTGACCTAGTGAATGACCGTAAATTGCACAGAATTACTAAATCTCTACTACGTTCTGCCCCTGATAATGTTAAAATCTCCGCATCAGAATTACCGAGAAACTCAATGTTTATCCATCATGTTAACGGCATCGACTGGCTAGTGATCACAGCTTTTGAAGAACTGAAAACTATGTTTATCGAAGAAGCCGGTACGATACCCTCTTGCTTCTCTACCGCCAGCGAATTGAACCTGGTTGATCAAGCAAAGCGAACTTATAGATATTTGCCTACTCTCAGCGGCGTAATCACCGATATCGGCACATATCAAAGACAGGGTAACGAAGAAGATTTTAGCCCACAGCTTGCCTGCTTAGTTGAGGGGCGTGGTCGGGTATTTATCTATCACGGCGGCTTTGTAGCTTTTGTGGATGACGAGCAAACCTTTATTACCCGAATAGACTGAAAATTATTCAGTAAGTTGAAATCGGCGAATTGGCATCCCTAGCAAGGAATGGGGCATAAATGATTTACGCTCCGTGGCACATTTTTGGACAAAAGTGAGTTTGAGGTATTAATTAACTCAGCTTACTTGGTCTTGGTTTAGCTTGATTTATAACGTAGCTTCATTTGAACTTATTGCCTGCAGCATGCTGATGTGCAGATGATTAAGCGAGACGCCACGAGCACATCCCTGTGGGCTTAACCAAAACATCCCTGTTTTGGATACTCGCTGACTCATCTACACCTGTAATTTAACTCTCTTCGATTTAGCCGCAATAGTTGTCTGTAGATGAAAGCTAAATAGGAAAAGCTCAAATCTAATTAGCTGACTTACTTTGGGGCAAAAATGAGTTAGTAATACTGGCTTAAAAGGTATTGATTCAACTCTGAACTTAAGAACGTTGAAGACTCTTTATAACAGAATGCGTGAGCCTGAAAGGCCTTTCTCGCACATCTGACCTATATGGATATTGGAAAGTCGGCAACATCATTGATCATGTCCTTCAAGGCATTCAGGCATCCTGCCTATCAGAATCAGGCTAGCTTACGCGGTACAGGTCGATTGGCATCTAACCGATATGGATATGGGAAAAATGAGTTAAACAAGTATTTACGTTGGAGTTAAAAAAACGGAATTGGCGTGTAAGATCCAATCCCGTTTGTCACTTCTTGGTGCTTATCTGCTAAGCGCTGGCGTGCGTGTAGGGATCAGGCGCTTGCTGCCTGTAGCCTCAAATGCACCCGCAAACCTCAGCAGGTTGTTGTCGTCATAAGCACGGCCCGCGAAAGTTAACCCTACAGGCATGCCAATATCGGCCATTGCCCCCATCGGCACAGTAACCGTTGGTACACCTAAGTGACGAATAGCAAGGTTGCCGTTAGCGACCCAAATACCGTTGCTCCAAGCGATGTCGGCGGAGGCTGGATTAACATGCGCATCTGCTGGACCCACGTCAGCCATGGTTGGAAACAGCACGGCATCGAGTTTGAGTTCGTCCATCCAGTCTTCCAGATCCAGCTTGCGAGTCTTCTCTAAGCCGCGCAGACCATCCGGTATGCTGTCGATTTGGTTATACGACTTGAGACCTCTTTTGGCCATATTGACGTACTCATCCATGCCAGCAGCAAGATCGCCCTCACGGTTCGGCAAGGTGCCAAGATCGTGCGGGAAAATCAAATGCCCATTAACGTCAGCTAATTTGTTCAGTTTAGGGTCATTGTTGGCTCGTAAAAATTCATCTAAAGCCCACCCCGATAGTGCCCATAGCTCATCATCAAGAAACTCAGGTGTGACTAAGCCACGGTTAAATACCGTCGGCGCACCAGGTCGGTCACCTTCACAGTTAGAAACCAGCGGGAAATCAACCTCAATCACTTCGGCTCCGGCAGATTCCAGTGCTTTGCGTGCCGCTTCCCAGAGGTCGATCACCGATGCTCGAGTATTGATGCGCTGACCGGTCGGGCCTCCGATACCGGGGTTTTCGCTAGTGCCAGCCAATTCATCCTTGTTAATGAACATGCGTGGCACCCCGAAACGCTTGCCTTTAAGCGTGTCAGCTTGGGCGGCAAGATCCAGATAAGAGTCTGGACGAACTGTTGATGCTTTTGGGATCTCAACCCAAGGTTGTAGACGCCATAGGTCGCCACGGGTGATAGGGTCGTCTGCCACGATAACGTCAAGTACTTCGAGCATGTCGGCAATAGTACGGGTATAAGGCACCACTACATCCATGGTCGGTGTCAACGGCCAGTTGCCGCGCACAGAAATAACCCCCCGTGACGGGGTATAGGCGCACAGACCGTTGTTTGATGCAGGCCCACGACCGCTCGACCATGTCTCTTCGGCTAGACCGAAAGCAGAATAACTTGCGGCGGTCCCAGTACCCGCGCCATTGGAAGAACCAGAGGCGAAGGGAGCTGTAAGGTAGTTAGCATTGTATGGGCTTTCGGCGCGACCGTAGTGACCACGCTGCATACCACCATTGGCCATAGGTGGCATGTTGGTTTTACCTAAACAAATGGCACCCGCTTCGCGCAGACGTTCAACGGCAAAGGCATCGTATTGAGCAATCAAATCCTTAAACGCTGGGCTACCCGAAGCCGCAGTGAGCCCCTTAACAAGATAGCTGTCCTTGGTGGTATAGGGAATACCATCGAGTGGGCTAAGTGTTTCACATTGAGCTCGGCGTGCATCAGAAGCCTCAGCTTCCTTGATCGCATCTGGATTGTGAACCACCAGCGCATTCAGCTTGGTCTGTGTCGCTGGGCCGTCGTAAGCATCAACCCGTGCGAGATAAGACTTCACCAGTTCAACCGCTGTGGTGCGACCGGATTCGAGCGCTGTACGCAGCTCGGCAATAGAAACCTCAGTGACTTCGAACATGTTACGACCTCTTATTGAAAGCCAATTGTGTTGAAACAACAGTGACATACATGGTCATTGTGTTCTCCTTAGTTTTTACTTACTGTCCAGAGGGGATCTGTTGGGTGATGCAATGGATGTTACCACCACCTAATAAGATCTCGCGGGCAGGTACTCCGACAATTTCATACTTGGGGAAAATCTCCTGCAATTTTTGTGCAGCGATATCGTCAGTTGCCGGGTCGAGTAGTGGAAAAACGATACGATTGTTGGTAATTAAAAAGTTCGCATAAGAACCCGCTAAGCGTTCACCCGCCGTGCGTGGAACACCAGTCCCCTCAGTTACGCCTTGCGCTTCCTCTGCTGTGCAATACAAAGGACCTGGCTGTGGTAATAAATGGATTTTTAATTTACGGCCTTTTGCATCCACAGTATTTTGTAAAATATCCAAAGCGGCTTTTGAACGAGGATACTGCGGATCGGTTTGATCATCAGTCCAGTGTAAAATCACTTCGCCTGGGCGAGCAAAACAGCACATATTATCAATATGTCCGTCGGTCTCATCCATGTACACACCTTCTGGCAACCAGATAAACTGCTGCACATTTAAATAATCACACAGTAATGCTTCTATTTGTTCACGATTAAGATCTGGGTTGCGATTGCTGTTAAGCAAACATTCAGCCGTCGTCATGCAGGTGCCTTCACCATCGACATGAATTGAACCACCTTCGAGGATCAGCTGAGCCTGATAACGCTCAAAACCATGCTGCGTGAGCATCTGTTGTGCGACTTGCTCGTCCTTATCCCATGGAGAGTACAAACCCCCGTTATGACCGCCCCAGGCATTAAAGCCCCAATCAACACCACGGCATTCGCCCTTCGCATTCACGACTACAGTCGGCCCTGTATCGCGAGCCCAGCAATCGTTGCTATCTATTTCGACCAAAGTAACGTGGGAAGGCATAACCGTCTTGGCTTGAGTCAAAAATTCCTTAGGTACCCCCATATAAACAGGGGTAGCAGCACCAATGGCATCGGCCACTTTAGCAAAGGTTGCCTGAGCATAAGCCCCTGCAGAGCGCCAGTTATCAGGACGATATGGCCAAATCATCCACACAGCTTGCTGCGGCGCCCATTCGGCGGGCATGCTAAAACCATCTTGAGATGGTTTAGTGGTTAACTGCGTGGCATCCACATTCATGTTTGTCATGAGTTTTGTCTCCGGTAATGCTGAAAAACTATAAGGGAGTGCGCCCTAACATAGGACGACAGAATAAAAATACGCCTAACATTAATCAAATGAATAAATCGAATTACCACATTCATCACGCAAATAGTTAGGCCGAAATTGCCACGTCTACACTAGGTGAGCTTTAGCTTCGATGAAATATCACTTTATATCATATCATTTAAGACTACTTGCGCTAAATACTTGTATGCAGGTGATAGATAAGAATTTATACGGTAAAAAGCTTGCAAGTTTATTGCAAGCTAGATTAAGTGCAATCACAAAATGGGCCAAAAACGAGTGAGATTTATTGACGTTAAAATGGACAAATTCAACTCTGAACTTGAGGACGTTGAAGACTCTTTACAACAGAATGCGTGAGCCTGACAGGCCTTTCTAGGACATCTGACCTATATGGATATTGGAAATATCATAGTGATGTCGGCAACATCATTGACCATGTACTCCAAGGCATTCATGCATCCTGCCTATCAGATGCCCGTTAGCTTTCAAGGTACAGGTCGTTCTTTGGCATCTGACCCATATGGACATGGGGAATGTCATTTGATGTCGGCAACATTATTGACCATGCCACCACGACATTCGTGAATCCATTCACATCAGATCCCCATCGGAAGCGTTAGCATTTTCACTCTTTACTGCAAGATGGGCCAAGGCTGGATTCAAATGCGATTAAAAGCTAGAACAATCCCCATGGCGACTTTTCGCATCTGTTATTTAAGTCATTAGCGAAAATATTGCGGGGCGGCTGGGCCAATTTTTTCATAAAGAGTAAAGAGGGAACAGCCGTTGGTTTCCTCTTGCCCCGTGCAGGGTTGAATCTTGCGATCTACTCTTGTTTCTAAAATTGATGTGGCCGCAGGTCATAAAATCTAGACAATAAAAGAAGAGCTGGATTGCGGCTCACAACCATTACCGCAATGACAAGATTAATAAATCCACAGTATTTAAACCTTCAGTCGCCACATATCAAAAGCTTCTTGGCAAAGCTGCTGTCTAAATTTTGGATGGGCGATGTCGATAAGTGCTCGAGCTCGCTCGCGCAATGACTTACCCCGCAAATAAGCCGTTCCATACTCGGTGACAATATAATGCACATGTGCACGGGTAGTCACCACGCCAGCCCCTGGGGATAATACTGTGGCAATGCGCGAAACGGTGCCATTGGAAGCTGTACTTGGCAGTGCAATAACCGATCTCCCACCTTCAGACAGTCCGGCGCCGCGGATAAAGTCCATTTGCCCGCCTACGCCTGAATAAATTTGAGTGCCCAGTGAATCGGCACACACTTGGCCTGATATATCGACCTGTAACGCGGAGTTTATTGCCATTACATTAGGGTTTTTACGAATAATGGCAGTGTCATTAACCTGCTCAATATCCATAAATATCACCGACGGATTGTCATCAACATAGTCGTAAAGTCGTTGGCTGCCCAACGCAAAACCAGTGACAACTTTACCGGGATGTACTTTCTTACGGCTGTTATTGATGACTCCAAGTTCAACCAGATTAAGTACCCCATCTGAAAATAGTTCGGTGTGTACGCCCAAATCTTTGTGCTCGGTTAAGCACGACAGCACCGCATCTGGGATAGCACCTATGCCCATCTGCAAGCAAGCGCCATCAGGCACCAGTTTTGCTACATGCTGGCCGATGGCTAAACTAATGGCATCGCTTGGGGCTAATAGATGTTGTGGTAACGGCTTGCTCTGTTCATACACAGCAGCCAGCTGATTATAATGAATAAAACCATCACCATGGGTGCGAGGCATCATAGGGTTAATATGGGCAATGATCCGCCCCGCCATTTGGCACGCCGCTAAGGTTGCCTCAACCGATATGCCTAAAGAGCAGATACCGTGTTTATCGGGTGGCGACACTTGAATAATCGCAGTGTCGATATGCTGTTCGCCGGAACGAAACAACTTGGGCACCTCAGAGAGAAAAATCGGAACATAATCGGCATCACCTTGTTGTAACAGCGACCGCGTGGGTGAACCAGTAAAAAAGCAACGATGGCGAATATGATCTTTTAAACAGGGATCACTGAGCGATTCAGCGCCCTCGGTATGCAGCTGTAATAATGTTAAGCCATGCTTAGTTAGCGCATGTTCGGCTAATGCATCGAGCAACAATGTTGGCGTAGCGCCCATGGAGTGTGTCCATAAAGTTTCACCGCTTTCAATTAAGGATACGGCCTCTAAAGCACTGCTACAAATAATTGGTTTCATTAATATTACTCAAGGTAATTAAGCTATTTGTAGTGTAAGCGGTAAATTAATCCGTTAATAGCATTGGCCTTTGTAACATTGATCTAACACAAAAGAGTGGCGTAATTGAGACATTGCAGGGCATTTTTTATTCAGCTAGCATTGAGCAGGACTATTAAGCAGGAGTATTAAGCAAGAGTATTGAGCGGGATCATTTTGTTGGAGCAATCCCTATAACCCCCTTTGGGGTTGTGATTGTGAATGTCGCGCTGAAAAATACGCCGGAGGCCAATATGACACTGTATGGCACTGATAGGTGGGGCTGAGAGATATATGACCAAAACAGCAGAGGCCACTCATTTATAAACAATATTGCGAGGTGTCTGTTGAGCCCATTTGAGCCATGACGCAGTTGGAGTCTTGCGATATTTATTTACTGTGGCCCAAGGCCAGCCTATTAATTTAAGCAAGCTTAATGTAAACCAGGTTCGTTCAAACGAGGTTTACATTAACCAATAAACAGGGTTAAGCACAGTGTTTATACGCCAACGCGGGCATGTTTAGTGTTAGCTTTCGTTTCAACATAAGCTTGGTAACGGCCAGGTTTATGATTAACCGCAATTAACACATTTAACGCAATTGCACCCATCACTGACAATAACACCAACTCAAAAGGAAACAGCAACAGCGAAGAGCTTAAAATTATCGTATCAATTAGCAAGCCAAAGTTACCGGCACGAATTGAATACTTGTTTTGTAAGTAAAGTGCCAAAATGCCTAAACCGCCTAAGCTCGACTTATGTCTGAACATAATCAACACACCGACCCCGATCAACATACCGCCGACTACCGCTGCAAATAATGGATGGACATTATCGATATGAATAAACATCGGCATATAATCCGTCATTAGCGAGACTATTGTCACCGAAATGAAGGTATTGATGGTGAAACGCTTAGAAAGCTGAGTCCAAGCGATATAGTAAAAAGGCACATTGATTAAGAAAAATAACACCCCAAAACTTAACGATGTCAGATGCATCCCAATAATCGCCAAACCTGCGGTACCACCAGTAATAAGCTGATTACTGTTAAACAGAGTCACGCCAAAAGACACCATTACACCGGCACAAAACAAAGCCATAATGTCTTCGTAAAATCGGTGTGTTGGAAATTGCATGCGATTTGCCATCCTGTAGTGAGTAGCGGTTAGTTATTAGCAACCTAGTGATTACATCATGCTGCTAATGCACTGGCCATTGTGCAGTGCTATAAAACAGCAACATATTAAGGGCGCGCAGTGTACCGAATCAACTTGGATTAAACAGTTAGCTAAATGAGACAAATGCTGCGATTTTTGCCATGAGTGTTCACTCAGATTTACGACTTTAGGCAATTTGGTAAACGAAGTGTTTATTAATTGTTACAGTATCGATTAGGCTGGGGTCTAAGAGATGCGCTTGATCAAACTTCAGCCGAATATTAGCACTGTATAAATAGATGTAAAAGTTAACCGCGGCAACGATTCTAGACAACCTTAAGTAATCAATTGCTGCCACTTAAGCATGACATGGTTTGGCCAACATAACCTCGGTTTGGGATAATAAACGGCTTTGAATTAACCCTTGTCTGTTACCAAAAAAAGGCATAAATGGCAGTATAAATAAAGCTCAGACTTAAGCCATGCCCTCCCCCAATAACATTGAGGCCATAGAAGATAATTAACTCCGAAAGTAATGCTAACGACCTGTGGGCTTAGGCGCACATTTACCCATATGCAGGGAGTAAAACCTCCATGATGCCTGGAATATCATGGACTGAGACAGCGCAACTTATCGACCAAGAAATGACAACTTATTGGCGAAGGTGTAACAGCGCGGCTAAGTCACTTCACATATGTAGTCGGGTAAATTGTCGCTGTAACCGATCAAAAATCATCACTCAGCATAATATTGACCGTGCCCATCACCGCGAAACCATTAACTTGACTAATGATTAAACGCTCAACATAACGACACAAGCAAAACAAACTGGTAACTATAGCCTTACAAATCAAACAATTAATTAAAACCTTGATCAAAAAATTCATTATCGAGCACAATTATTTTTTATACTGACTAAAATTGAATAATCAATCTTGGTTGTAAGCTGGTCATACTGAGTTAAACCGATAACGATATGCTGTCTATCTGCTTAATTAAATAGTGAAAAATGGCAATAAGCTCAATCAAACACCACACAACTAAGCGCGATAATGTTGACTAACCTGCAGATAAACATAACCCTTTTTATAACATTCTCGACTGCTAAAAAGGAATATTTGCAGATTAAATCAGCAACAAATTAAGTTGATCAACATCACAGTTCCCATTTGAGAAGTCCTATAACAATCGAGAATATGCATGTTTATATCATTATGTTACCGTGGCGCAATGCTAAATTAGCCTATACACAAGAAAATTAGTCAATAAAAATTAGTTATTACAATCAAGTAAATGAGCCTAAATCGGGCGGCAACTAACCCGGCGTCTGATTTTCCCCTTAAGACAAACTGAGGTGAAATATGGATATATCTAACACGTCGCGCCGGACCTTTATTAAGCAATGTGTGATTGGTGGAGTCGCCGTTTATTCAGCGCCTTTACTGTGGGAAATGAGTCGGGCCAATGCGTCTATCGTTTCTCCTGAACTGGCAGCCCAATGGCAAACTCAGATTAATGGTCAATCCAAACCCAAGTTTCGCAACGATGGCATAGCCAAAGTGACAGGCCAAAAAGTATATGGCCGAGACTACCGCGCAATGGACATGGCAGGCTGGCCAAAACAGCAAGGCTACGCTTTTATCTTGCGCGCCGCCGATGCATCCCATGTTTATCAAGGATTTTCCCTCGACCACCTCCCGGCTTCGGCTAAACCCTATAAAGTGATCACTGCGGCGGATCTTATTCGCGACAAGGTTAAGCTGCCCGAGTTTTACGGTGACAATATGTTACTGTCAGAGGGACAAACCGCAGATTATCTTGGTCATGCGGTTGCGATATTATTATTCGATAGTTTTCCTGCATTTAAACAAGCTAAGTCATTGTTGCAGTTCGACAAGACCTTATTGCGTTTTGGTGAAAAAACGCCCTTTGTGTCAGACACTAAAGACCCTTATGCCAGCTGGCGTCTTATTCGGGTTGAAGGCGAAAATGGTGCCCGTGAAGATACTTATAGCCCACTACACGATGGACTATTTTTCCCCAGCGTTAAGCACCACAAACCGGTATGGTCAGGTGATGCTAATGCTCAAGGCTCGGTTTCTGAGCGCGGGCTGTATTATGCTGGCGAGATAGAAAAACAGATTTCGAGTGCCAAAGCAGATCAACAGTGGCAAGTATTAGAGCGCGAATATCGCACTCAAATCATCGACCCGATGATGATGGAACCAGAAGCCTTTAACGGCTGGTTTGATGCTGCTAGCCAAACCTTTCATACGGTTATTACCTCGCAATCGCCACAAGACTTTCAAGAGATGGCCGTACACATGCTGTCATCTGGGCCACTGGCGGGCAAGGTTAAACATCTAGTGGTGCATTCGCCTTATATTGGCGGCGGTTTTGGCGCCAAAGATCATTCGATATTTCCTTATTATGGCGTGCTCGCAGCCATCTATGCCAACGGCCCTGTGCGCTTAGCCAATGACCGCTTTGAACAATTTCAATCTGGTCTTAAGCGTCACCCTTTCACGATGAAGAGTCGCTTAGCCGTCGATAAAGCGACCCTAAAAATCCAAGCATTAACCTCACAGATGACAGTCGATGGTGGCGGTCGAGTCAATTTTAGCCCGTCGGTGACCTCCGTTGGGGCGACGGCGATGCAAAGTATTTACTACACGCCACGCAATGATATTATCGCCACCGCCTATGCATCACGTAACCCAGATGCAGGCTCGATGCGCGGTTATGGCACGTTGCAATCGATGACGGCAATGGAGGGCATGATCCACGAAATGGCAGCCGAGTTAGATGTTGATCCGTTTAAACTGCGCGCGGCTAACGTGATGGAGTCTGGGCAGCGTAATACCCAAGGCGCTATCCCCAATGGCACACTAAGATATCGTGAAATGCTCGACATGGCAGAACAAGACGCGGTGTGGCAAAACCGCGCAGCCAATAAGACTCGTTATGAGGCTAAATACCCTGGCATGCGTTATGGCGTAGGCTTTGGCATTGCCACAAAAGATTATGGTACAGGTGCGGCGGCGCCAAGTGCGGCGGTTAGATTATCTAAAGACGGTAAAATAACCCTGGATATCGGCTTTATCGAAATGGGCACTGGTACCCAAACATCTCAAGCCGTGATCGTCAGCGATGCCTTAGGCAACTTTGCCCATGAGGTAAACCTCGCCAAGATAGACATCTGGGATGCCATGCAATTAGTGCAAACCGACAATCCTTATATTATTTCACAGCAACGTCAAGATGAAATGACGGCTAATCCACGTTGGACGCCAGTAAAAGCAATGGCATCGTCGGCGTCTATGTCGGCCTATTACCAAAGCCATGTGACCCGCATTGCCGCCGAGATTATCTATCGCCACGGACTCTGGCCTGCGGCTGTGTCTATTTGGAACGAGTTGTATTTTAACACCCCAATGGGCGCAACCAATCTCAATCACGCTCGCGACGGCCGCTGGGTCGACGGTAAACTTACCGCTATGGGCTTCCCGCCACTGGCGATCGATATTCTCGCTAAACGCGCCCACGACATGGGCTTAGTGGTTGGCGTAATGGGCCATGCCTTTAATCGCTGGGCTTGGGCCGAAGCTGATTTTGAGATCCTTGGCACCAAAGAACGCATTGCACTGGATGCGTTGGCGCTGCAATACGGCGAAAGTAATCAATATCATGGCAATGCTGCTCGCCAAGCCAGTATGAATTCCAACGGTTATCACTTAATCGACCGTCAAGCTATGCGCTACCCTAAGGCCGAGCTTAATAATGCCATGGTGACTTACTATGCCCCGTGCGCAACCTTGGTTGAAGTGGCGGTAAATGAAGGTAATGGTGAAGTCACACTGCTGAGCTCTCATACTTGGTTAGAAGCCGGTAAAGTGATTGTGAATGAGTTAGTTGAAGGACAGATTCAAGGCGGTCTTGCCATGGGGATTGGCCATGCTCTGCATGAGGAATTACCGCCATTTGAAGCTGGGGCAGGTAATGGTACTTGGAACCTCAATCGTTATAAGGTGCCGTTAGCAAGGCATGTTGGCGTTTGGAGCCAGAGACATACCATCTTAGCGCCATTATCCGAAACAGATCCGAATCGCGGCATTGCCGAGGTGGTGATGATCCCTGTCGTTTCCGCACTGGTTGAGGCCGTTTATCAGGCTACCGCAGTGCGCTTTTACGAATTACCAATGACAGCGAAAAAAATTAAGGAGGCCATGGCATGAGCCAGTCAATTGAACTAACTATTAATAACCAAGCCGTTGGCCCGATTGAAGTCGGCGATGGCGTCATGATGATTGAATTCTTGCATGAATATTTAAACCTTACCGGCACTAAGTTTGGCTGCGGCGCAGGTGTATGCCATGCCTGCACTGTGATAGTTGACGACAACCTAGGAGTGAGTGAGGTTGTACGTACTTGCATCAATGGTGTCGAGCGTTTCAATGGCAAACATATCCGCACAGTAGAAGGTCATGCCAAGCAGAACGCCCAAGGCGAGATCACCGCGCTTAGCCCTGTGCAACAAGCCTTTTTGGAACATTTCTCGTTTCAATGTGGTTGGTGTACCTCTGGCTTTGTCAATGAATCGACCGCACTGCTAGAACGACTTGAGCGTAAACCTATCGCCAAAGATCAAGTTGAACACGTAATAGAAGAGGCCTTGAGTGAACACGTATGCCGCTGCACTGGCTATGTAAAATATTATGCGGCGATGAAAGATTTGATCCTCAAGACTGAGGGGCTAACCCTGTCATGAAACCATCATATTTGAGTTATTTAGCTCGCTTTAACAAGGCTCGACATCAGCTAAGTCAGGATCTATTACTAACCTTGGGTTTGAGTTTATTGGCATTTTCCTGCAGTGCTGCCAATGACGCAGGCGAAGGCGCAATAGAACGTGGCGCTTATTTGATGAAAATAGGCGACTGTGTGGCCTGCCATACGAGTGTTGGTGGCCGTGAATTAACCGGTGGATTGCCATTCGAAACCCCGTTTGGGGCGGTGTATTCGACCAATATCACCCCAGACAAAGATACCGGTATTGGTCAATACAGCTATGATGACTTTTTTGATGCCATGCATCATGGTGTCGGCATTAACGGCAATCTGTATCCTGCGATGCCCTACACTTCTTATAGTCTGTTAACGAATGAAGATACTAAAGCGATTTACGCCTATTTGATGAGCACTAAACCCATCAAGCAAGCTAATCTCGACAATGATGTCTCTTTCCCCTTTAACGTACGATTTGGCCTCAAGGCATGGAATTTAGTCGCCCACGATGCCGAGGTATTTGCCCCTAAGCAAGACAAGAGTGAATCTTGGAACCGCGGTAATTACTTAGTCAATGCTTTAGGCCATTGTGGTGAATGTCACACGCCAAGAGACAGCCTATTTGCCATGGAGCAAGACAAACACTTTCAAGGTGCTGTCATTGAAGGGCTAGAGGCATCGGACATTACGCCAGCCGAGCTTAATCGACAAAATTGGACTCATGACGATTTAAAGTCTTTGTTTACTGAGGGTTATTCTCGCAAGGGCACCGTCTTTGGTGGCATGTATCCCGTGGTGTATCACAGCTTTAGTCATTTAACCGATACAGACATGTTTGCCGTTAGCAGTTACCTGCTCGATACCGACGAAAAGATCGAAGCGAAAGCGCTTACCTTTAACGGCCACCAGCGTGAACTGCCAGGGTATAAGCTGTACAAGGGATACTGCGCCGGTTGTCATGGTCAAAAAGGTGAGGGTCGACCTAATGTTGCTCCGGCAATGGCCGGTAACGCCACATTAGGTAAAGCCAGCCCACACAATATCGTTGCTGTGATGCTAAAAGGGATAAAGAGTCAACATTACAACACCACCACCAGCTTTTATGCCATGCCAGCTTATGCTGATAAGTTAAGCGACGAGCAGCTAAGAGATTTAGCCAACTATCTGCGAGTGACATGGAGTACTCAGCCAGGGGATCTAGATATGAACACTATCAATGATTTGAAAGAAGTGATATTCGAGCATGGTTAAGCGTTTGAATCATTGGTTTTGAATCATGTGAAAAGTAGGTGTTTACACAAAAGCCGACATCAAGTCGGCTTTTTATTTTAATAGCGATAGCGCTAAGCAAACTCTTGAGCAGTTATCGGCAAAGGGCAAAAATTCATTTTGGCTAAAGCCATGAATCTATACTAAGCCCGATTGACCTTGTCATGGCTTTCGCCTAATAAGATATTAGCCAAAAAGATTACAACACATCGTTAAGATCTTGTATTGCATCGATCACCATACCAGTACCAATGCTAATCAACAGCAAATCAGTACCCACACGGACAATCTTCTGTCCTTCTGGTGTGCGCCCTAGCTGAACGGTAAGTGCTGGAGGCACATCATAGTACACAACATCCGCAGGCAGATGTTGACCTTTATGCCATTGCTTAACATTACCCGGTGGTTGGCAGCCATTGTGTTTCTTGGCTAACCCTGGAGGACAATGTTTAGCATCACGGGTGGTATAATAGTAATTTTTAATCACTACCTGGCGATCATTACTAAAATAGACCTCGTAGTTACTGTCATTGTGATGTTCATGCTTTTTTTGATGTTTTTCAGATTTGTGCTTGCCGCTATTACCATGTGACTCGTGGTCTTTAGCAACACTTTGACCTGTAGAAAACACCATTAACGTGCTAAAAATGATAAGTGGTATTACATGACGATTCATAAAATTGATTCCTTTGCGATTAAATAGGCGCTTGTCATAATGCTTAACGAGCGATAATGCCTTACCGATAAAAAAAACCAAATACGATTAGTGATACGGTTACTATAGGTGCAAATGTAGTCGTATTCAGCGCAATTGTCGACACTAATTTATATTATCGATATCAGTGTTAAAACCCGCATCGGCGACAACAAAAAACACCTCTGTTTTAACGTTATATCATCCCTTAACTCATACCCATTTAATTAAACCACAATACAAAAAAGCAGGTAAAGCCCGGGGTCAATATCTAACCAGGTTTGAAAAAACCAACCATTATCTTTGTTGCAATGCCAATTGTGAAAACAAGACCCCTTGCCAGCCATGTTGCATAAATTGACGAATATTATGGTGGTCAGTGCCCTTTGGCGTCGCCATAACATCTCGATAATGTTGACCAAACATAGTCAACGTTTGTGGTACAGTTAATTGGTGAATTTGCCCAAAAGCCAATACCTTACATGAGCCAGAGTTCTGTCCTGCCTCATTAAGTTGAGCGCCATTTTTAAATGCACTTGGGCTGTAATCATAATGGGCATCAATCAATAGCATAGTATCTTCAAAGCGCACCAGATCAGCTCGCTCAGTTAAAGAGGATATAAATTCACTAATTTGTGTTGCTGCCATAAAGCACACCCTACCCTTGATAAAATAAAACTTAACTCATCCAAATCATATTCCACAAAACAATAACAAAATAGCGGCACTTACTATAGTGAATAAGCCTTAATCTAGAAGCATGAGCGCCTAAAAACAAGTCAAACCGTTGATTTAAAGTTAATTCACTTGAACACAGCAAAGCTAAATATTAATGGAATAAAAAAATAACGAGACGATTGCGATATTGGCTCAAAACGGCTAATGAAAAAAAGCGGCAGCGACCCCCTTGGCGACCTTGTCGTTTTGATAGCGCTTAGGAAAATGATGTGCGGCTGGGTCAGTTCTTCTATATAGAGTACAGAGGCAACAGCCATAAAAGAGAACCCTAACCGTTAACTTAACTTCATTGCAGCAAAATCTGGCCTGGGTAGCTTATCCAAAATACTGTATAAATACATCACCACCAAGGACAATATAGCACCGATAATAAATAACCAATATCCACCGAGATGATCCAAAATAATCCCGCCACCCAATGGCGCAAACGCAAAGCCAATTTCATAAAATGATGCCGCGCCAAAATACGCACCACGCAAATGCTTAGGGGCTAGCCTGTCAATGTGCACATTCATAGTCGGGAACAAAATGGTTTCGGCTAGGCTCATGACAATAACGGCGCCAATCCAGCCCCAAAATAAATCGATAGGGTTATACGCTAACCAAACTTGTGAGCACACCAATAGTATCAGTCCAAACTGAATACGATGAACCAAACTATAGCCGGCCATTAATCTTAATAGTAAAAATTGGGTTGAGATGATCACCAATGCATTAGTAAAAATCATCGCTGAAATCAA
Organism: Shewanella sp. Actino-trap-3; assembly: GCF_002836275.1. Lineage (NCBI taxonomy): Bacteria > Pseudomonadati > Pseudomonadota > Gammaproteobacteria > Alteromonadales > Shewanellaceae > Shewanella > Shewanella sp. Actino-trap-3. The sequence goes on from NZ_PJCE01000001.1 coordinate 2,228,640, forward strand.
TGTCAGTAAATTAGGTGCATTCGCGCGGGTGAGGTATTGGATAAGCGAACTGTCCATTTGCGCATAAATGAACATACACAAAATATTGGCAACGATAAGACATTGGAGCAATTTATCTTGCTGTAAAATAGTTATTATTTGCTGCCGACTGATGAACGCAGGTTTACGCTTAACCGCAGACGTTGCATCACCCATGGCAGGGATAAGCTCATCGGGCACCTGTTCTGTTGTCGATGGGATGGTTTGACAAGCTTGGTGCCTAAAGCCCCAAAATAACAATCCCAGCAATGCGGCAAAAGCGACGGCAGTAATATAAAAGCTCGATTGTTTACCCGTTAAGCCTAGCCAAACACCTAACATGGGGCCGACAGCGCAGCCCACGTTAACGACGAAATACAATGACTGCATCGCCAGTTCACGAGTTTTAGGGTCATCAATGATGTCACCAATAGTAGCCGACGTGAGTGGTCGCCATAACGAGGTGGCAATCGAACACAGTGTCATCACCACCACATAGCCTTTGACTGAATCAACTTGTGCCAGCAATGAAAACGAGATGATATAAAGCACACCCGTAAGATACATGAGCTTGTGGCGACCGATCCGGTCAGACAATGCACTCCCCATAAAACTGGTAAATACCGAAATAATCGCTGCACTCGACAGTACTAAGCCTACTTCAGTGGCGGTTAAGGCAAATTTTTCATACAAGATAACAGCCAAAAAGGGCCACACCATGTAATAACTGCCACGGGTAATAAATGACCCAAACAATAATATCCACATTAATCGTGGAAATTGCTTAAACCGCGCTAAAGAAACATCGCTATGCACTTTTTATCCTTAAAGAGTGATGCTGAAATGGATTATGACAGACTAAATTGATGGGACTGATGTGACTATAGGGCTAATCCTAACGGCATTTACGCGGGTGAACCACTATTTATTACCTAATCCTATGTTATTAGTGATCATATAATCTAATAGCTGTTTTTCATCGGTTCTATTTGACAGCGATAAGCCTTTAACCACACCTTGTTGATCGCTTTGGTTACGGTGCTGCCCTAATTTTTGCTTACCTTGTAACTCATCGATGACAATCTTAAAACCAACAATACCCTTGGCTAATTTTTGTTGGTAATCATCGGGAATAAAGCCACCACTTTGTAGCAATGCAGGTTCATATTGTTGAATGGTAGATTCGAGTACTTGTGCGGTGGTCGCATCATCGGTTAATTCAATGATGCCTTTTGCATGTACTACGCTGTAATTCCAAGTCGGAACGGCTGGATGTGAGTCATACCAGGTGGGGGAAATATAAGCATGTGGACCATTGAAAATGCACAGTACTTTTGTGTTTACTATGTTTTTCCAATGGGAGTTACTACGAGCAAAATGGCCATACAAGGTACCATCTTCACCTTCAGAAGACACAAGCAACAGAGGGAGGTGAGATCCATCTAAATCAGTTGAAACCACTGAAGCAAAACCATATTGACGAATAAACTGGTGTATTGACTCTTTAGATCCCATATCCCACTTATCCGGTACTTGCATAATTCACTCTTTACTAAAATAATCGATAACGTCTTTATAGTGAATCTGACGACTAAATACCATCGTTTTATGGGTTTATATCGATTATTACAAATGGCCGACTTTAACTAAAATCACCGTGTCTTGTTCCACATAGGGATTGTGCTGACTTAAATGCGGGCTGCGGATCCACGTACCAGCAGGATAACGGCCAAGCTCATCGATAAACTCTCCGCTAATCACGTAAATCTCTTCACCGCCAAAATGACGATGGGGTTGAAAATGAGTCCCTGCTGGCCACATCACTAATGCCGTAGATTCGGTGCCATGTTGATGTAGCGGCATAACCCGTAATTGGCCTTGACCCGGCAACCAATCAGCGTTGTTGGTATTAATAGCCACTTGCTCAGAGTCACTCTCTTGAAACTGGTGCAGCTTAACCAATAGCGTGCAGCCTTGTACGCTAAATGGCGCATGAACAAAACCTTCAGGATTACGCAAATACGTGCCGGCGGGATAATCACCGGTTTCATCAGAGAATACACCTTCGAGCACTAAAATCTCTTCACCTAATGGATGAGGATGTGAGTTAAATTGAGCACCTGCTTGATATTTAACAATACTGGTGGCATGTCCGCGCTCGGCTTCTTCGCGCGCTAAGCGTTTACGTAAGACCCCTGCAGCAGGACTGTTTTGCCATTCAAGTTCAGCGCTATTGATCACAACTCGCTGGCTAAAATCCATGTTTAACATATTGATACCTTTACAACCATGATTGCTAATAGCTTAGAGCGAAATCAACTCAATGAACAGCGAGTACCAAATGGTTTAATAGGTACTTTAAGGTGCTTTTTATTGATTAATAAGAAGAAATTTTCTATAAAAAAACCTGCAAATACAATTTACAGGTTTAATGATGAACGAATGCTTGAATTGGTTAACTTGCTGAATTATTGGCTGCCATTTGGCGTTGTTTTTTATACGCTTTAGCCGAGGCAGGAATGGGCGTCGTTCTGCCAGTTTCCAACCATTTCTTAAGTCGATTAGCATCGGCCATATGCGTATATTTGCCAAACGAATCTAACACCACAACCGCCACTTTACGTTTATCCATTTCCGTTAACATCACTAAGCAATGCCCTGCTTTGCTGGTATAACCGGTTTTGGTTAACGCAATGTTCCAATTATCTTTAAAGACCAGTTTATTGGTATTTTGAAAATCCAGTGCATAGCGTGGGCGTTTAAAAATAACGTGTTTTTTATTGGTTGAACTGAGCTTACCTAAAAGCGGATATTGCTGGCTGGCTTTAAGTAATAAAATAAGGTCATTCGCACTCGATACGTTTTCAGGTGATAAGCCGGTAGGTTCGACATAATGCGTTTGGGTCATTCCTAATGCGATTGCTTTATCGTTCATCGCTCGAACAAATGCCTTAAACCCTCCAGGATAATGATGAGCAAGCGAGGTTGCAGCACGATTTTCAGAAGACATGAGTGTCATTAACAACATGGTTTCACGGCTAACTTCACTGCCTAATCGTACACGTGAATAGACATTACGCATCACGGGTGAGTCAGTAATTTTAACCGATATTTTTTCATTTAACGATAATTTGGCGTCAAGGGTCACCATGGCGGTCATGAGCTTAGTCACTGAAGCAATGGGGACCGCTTGGTGTGGATTACTGGAATACAGCACTTCATTGGTTTTTAAGTCGACTAACATCGCACTGCTTGATGCTAACTCTTGTAATGATTGTTTTTGAGACACGGGTTCAGCAACTACCGAGGAGCTAATAACGGTATTTGAACATAATAAAGCGCAGGCAAAAAAGAAACGGAGTTTCATTATTCTCACTTGAAAAATAAACCTAATAAGTCCCTTGAGTATACGATAAAGGATTAGTCCGACAATAGATAAATAATCACTATTAGTGGGTTTGTAGTGAATGTTAGTGCATTTGTTGCCGCTCCAGCAAAAAACATAAATAATAGCGAGTACTGAGTTATGTTCACACAAGCCAAGATACACACTATCGAGCAATAATGTACTCGCCAGATGAGGCATATCAACAATATACTAGTTAAGCATTTGTCATCGTTTCGCGGTACGTGAACGACCCCGCGACATCGCTTCGCTCGGATTTCGCTCAAGACCATAGCAAACCAATATCCGCTTAAAGCTTGTCGAGACCCTATGACTTAAGTGACATTATCTGGCTATTATGGTGAAGTCATTAAACTGGAATGGAGCGTGACGTGGCTGCGCACCTTTGACGATAATTCCGCGATAATAATTCCGTGATGGTGCCCAATGCCGAGGCATTAAAAACCGCAATATGTAACGCTAATAGCGGTGCTTTAGATGAAATGGTTGTCGTGAGTTTTACGATTCCGATAAATGCAGATCACCAAAAAACCATTGCTTTGGCTAGGGAAGCCACTCAATGCTCACCTTATACCTTTTTAAATAAACCTATTGTCGTCAATTTGGGTAACGAGCACGGCTTTGGGCAGTTTTTTACACACCATTACCGTTAAAGCGTATGTGATGGACGTGAGGTTAGAAAAAAAGTTTATGAGTGTCATCAATATACGAGTACTTTCAGCGTTTAAAAATGCTAAATTTTATGATACATAACAAACGGTTCTTCAGTGATTTACGCTATAATAGACCCAATTGTTAAAATGGAGAATATGACTATGACACAAGATGAAATGAAAAAAGCAGCAGGTTGGGCTGCACTACAGTATGTCAAAAAAGACACCATCGTAGGCGTCGGAACTGGTTCAACGGTTAATCACTTCATTGATGCATTGGCAACAATGAAAGACGATATTGAAGGTGCAGTATCAAGCTCTGAAGCATCGACTAAAAAACTCATCGGACTTGGCATTGAAGTGTTTGACTTAAACAGTGTTGATTTGATTGATGTCTATGTTGATGGCGCGGATGAAATTAACGACCGCATGGACATGATTAAAGGCGGCGGAGCCGCATTAACGCGCGAGAAGATTGTCGCAGCGGTAGCAAAACGGTTTATTTGTATTGTGGATAATACCAAGCAAGTACCTATTTTAGGTGAGTTTCCATTGCCGGTTGAAGTGATCCCAATGGCACGATCTTATGTGGCACGAGAATTAGTCAAATTAGGTGGCGATCCGGTTTACCGTCAAGGCGTGGTGACCGATAACGGCAATGTGATTTTAGATGTGTACAACATGAAAATTTTAGATCCTAAAGTGATGGAAACTAAAATTAACGCGATTGTAGGCGTGGTAACCAACGGCTTATTTGCTAACCGCGGCGCCGATGTATTGCTAGTTGGCACCCCTGATGGCGTTAACACAGTAACCTTATCATAACCGACAGTGGTGACTTTTTGTGTTGCCACTTAAGCAATACCAATCCTATTGAATATGTGATCGTTCAGCGGGAGTTCAAAGTGCTGTAAGTAAGGCAGATGATTGAAGCGAATAGTGATTCCATTTCTAAAGCATCTAACGAAGCATAACGTACTTTGAAACCCGCCAGAATAGAGTCACTCCGTCGTTCCACTTCCGCGTTGCATTGATTTAAATGGGATAATCATTTCGGCATCAATGCGCCTTAAATCAAACCCCTTAGCGACCCCGAACTGATCAGATATTTAATCAGCTTGGTATAGCACAATAGTCAAAACATAAAACGGCCTAACTTCAATGCTAGGCCGTTTTATGTTATTGGTTCACCCGTTCAAACCCTACAGACTAATCAAAAACAACCTCATTAATTAACTCATTGTTTAACTCATTGTTTAACTGATTATTTAACATCAACGCGACTGGCATAAACTTATTTAAAAGCCAATATACACCTTTTGCCTACTTGAGAATGTCAAATATTAGTCAATTATATTGTATGTGTTGTGACAATAAGGATGCTCCCCATTAAGCCGCTAATCACAGGGCCGTTAACCCAGCTAGCTGCCGCAGCCCTTGACGATAATCAGTTAGTCGCCATGGCAAAAACCGGTTGCGAACAGGCCTTCGCACAACTTTTTCGGCGCCATCACCAGCGGGTGTATGCCATCTGTTTTCGATTAAGCGGACAAGCTAGATTGGCAGATGATATGACGCAAGCGTGTTTTATTCGTTTATGGTTCAAACTGGATCAATTTAGAGGCGACAGTCGATTCACTACCTGGTTGCATCGCTTATGTGTCCGCCAAGCCATTAACGAATTAAAAGTGCAACAATCATGGTGGCAACGGTTTTTACCCATGGAACAACTTGACCCACTTGACGCACCTACGGTGGATTTTGATGACTATCATCAGCTCGATAAGTACATAGCTAAGTTGCCCCAACGCACTCGCATTGTCTTTGTTCTTTGTGCCATCGAAGGCTATCAGCATAATGAAGTCGCCGCATTGCTCAATATTGCCGAAGGCACGAGTAAAGCGCAGTACCATAATGCTAAACAATTATTACAAGAGATGCTTGAATAAGTCATTCACAGCAAGACCTTGAAAGCTTAGTCAAATCGATGTCATCACAGATGAAGCCTGTAAAAGATTGATAGCCAGGTATTGCATCGCAATTAAGCGCTAAACCTCAACAACAAAAATTATCTCTTGGGCTTTGGCTTATAGCGGCAAGTATTGCAACCCTGACTCTGATGGCCGTGTGATTGTCGCAACAACCGCAAATACGGCATTAATGCAGCAAACTGGCGCAATAAAGACAACCGGCATTTTTATAGATATAAACTAATAGATTCAAAAAATACCGCTACACGGATTTTACTTCGGCTGCGGTTAAATGACGCCATTCACCTGCCGCTAAGTCAGCGTTTAACTCGATACTACCCACAGCTTCACGGTGTAAATTAACCACGTTATTACCGACAGCGGCAAACATGCGTTTAACTTGATGGTACTTACCTTCGCTAATCGTCAATCTCACATGGGTGGGATCAATAATATCGAGCAAGGCAGGCTTAGTGAGTCCATCTTCATTGCGCAGCTCAACACCATCGGCAAATATTTTTATCAAACTGTCATCAATGGGATCGGCTAATTCCACTAAATAGCGTTTGCCACAATCTTTCTTTGGAGAGGTAATTTTATGTGACCACTGACCATCGCTGGTTATTAAGACTAACCCGGTAGTATCAACATCTAATCGACCTGCAATGTGTAACGTGTCCATTTTTTCAATATCAATCAAACTCAATACCGATGGATATTGTTCATCAATGGTTGAACAAATGGTGTCTATTGGTTTGTTTAACATGATGTAACGCTCGCCAATCACGCTAATTAAGGTACCGTCTAAATGCACCGCCATTTGCGGAAGTACCTTAAAACCAGAATTTTTCACCACCACACCATCGCAGGTAACGTCACCACGATGCAGGGCTCTCTTGGCGAGCGACCGAGTCAGTTCGGTACTTTCACAGATAAATTTGTCTAAACGCACAATGATTACTCAATCAAAAAATATTGACACTATTATGCTGCTTACGCACTTAAATAGAAATCAATCGCAGATATTTTTCACCTCCACGGTAATTTTTAGTTACACATACTCACAAAAAACCCTGTAAAAATCACTTTGTTTGGCTTGTTTTATAGACGGTTAAGGCCTTAACATACAATTCACAATAAAAGTAATAGCTTTTCCCTTTGGATAAAGGGGTTATTACTCAATTATGCAACACAGTCTGCAATACCCCATTGAAGGGTTCTTTAAATAAAGCAAAGGAAACAACATGAGAAAACTGGTTATTGGAGGTCTATGTGCCTCGTTAATTGCAGGCTTAAGCGCTTGTAATAATGAAAAGGCAATAGTTGCACCTGCAGCAGACGTGGCTAAAACAGCCACTGCCACTGCGGTAGCACAAGCCCTCACTTCAGGCATCAACTTTGACAATATCGACAAGTCTGTTCGCCCTCAAGACGATTTCTACATGTATGTTAACGGCGCGTGGTTGAACAAATCTGACATTCCAAGTGACCGTACCAGCATCGGCGCTTTTTACGACTTACGCGAAAACGCCCGTGATGACGTTAAAGCGATTATCGAAGACTTGAGTGCAACACCTAACTTAGTCGATGGTACTGACGAGCAAAAAGTAGCTGATTTATATCGCTCATTTATGGACGTTGACACCCTAAATAAATTGGGTATTGCACCAATTCAAGCTGAATTAGATCACATCGCCGCCCTGAAAGACAAACAAGAATTAACCGCTTTTTTTGGTGAAAACCAAGCTAAGGGTGGTGGTACACCTTTAGCCTTTTATGTTGACATCGATGCTAAAGATTCAAGCCGTTATGCCACACACATTTATCAGTATGGCTTAAGCCTGCCTGAGAAAGATTATTACTTTAACGACTCAGAGCGTTTCGTTAATATCCGTAAAGCTTTTGTTGAACATGTGGAAAAAATGTACAGCTTAGCTGGCTTGCCAGACGCAAAAGCCAATGCTGAAGCTATTTTAGCGCTAGAAACCCAAATTGCAGAAAAGCATTGGGACGTCGTTGAAAATCGCGACAGCACCAAAACCTACAACCTATACCAAGTTAGCAATCTGCCAGAATTGGCCTCAGAAATTAACTGGGATGGCTATTTAGCAGCGTTAGGCGGCGACAAGCAAACTGATATCATTATCAACCAACCAAGCTATATCCAAGGCTTAAACGAGGTCCTTAAAAACAACGACCTTGCGACTTGGAAAAACTACATGACTTGGATGACATTGACTCACAATGCCAACAATTTATCTGAAGCATTAGATAACGAAAACTTTGCGTTTTTCTCTAAGACTCTAAACGGTCAAGAAGAGCAAGAACCGCGTTGGAAGCGTGGCGTTAGCACCGTTAGCGACACGTTAGGCGAAGTTGTCGGTAAAGTGTATGTGAAACGTCATTTTGCGCCAGAAGCCAAAACCCGTATGGAAAAGTTAGTTAGCAACCTAAGCGGCGCTTATAGCTCAAGCATTGATTCATTAGATTGGATGAGTGCAGGCACTAAAGTGGCAGCAAAAGAAAAACTGGCTAAATTTAATCCTAAAATTGGTTATCCAAATAAATGGGCTGATTACACTAAATTAACCATTCAAGCAGACGATTTAATCGGTAATGCTAAGCGTGCCGCAGTGGTTCAGCATAACAAAGACATCGCTAAGCTAGGTCAACCAATCGATAAAGACGAGTGGCACATGACCCCACAAACGGTTAATGCTTACTACAACCCAACCATGAACGAAATCGTTTTTCCAGCGGCAATTTTACAGCCTCCGTTCTTCAATCTTGAAGCCGATGACGCGGTAAACTATGGTGGTATTGGTGCGGTTATCGGCCACGAAATGGGCCATGGTTTTGATGATCAAGGTGCGAAATTTGACGGTGAAGGTAACATGCGTGACTGGTGGACCGAAGCTGACTTAACAGCATTTGAGTCAAAAGGTAATGCGTTAATCGCTCAGTATAATGGCTATCAAGTATTTGACGACCTAAACGTCAATGGTAGCCTAACATTAGGTGAAAACATTGGCGATTTATCAGGTGTCACTATCGCCTATAAAGCTTACAAAATGTCACTTAATGGCAAAGAAGCACCGGTCATTGATGGCTTAACCGGCGATCAACGTTTCTTCATGGGCTTCACCCAAATTTGGCGGGTAAAGATGAAAGAAGAATCACTGCGTAACCGCGTTGCAACTGATCCGCATTCACCTGGCCACTTCCGTGCTCTTGGTTCGCTATCGAACATGCCTGAGTTCTACAGCACTTATGACCTGAAAGAAGGCGACAAGATGTATATTGAACCTGCTAAACGTGTAAAAATTTGGTGATTCAGACGCAGTGAAAACTGATTAACGTCACAATTCCTCATAAAAGGGCATCATTTGATGCCCTTCTTTATTAAACCTTGTTCATTCAGCCCCTATTCAGCCAAAAAGCGGTACATTGAGTTACAGACATTACGCTGGAGCTATTCAATGAATAAGTTATTTCGTACCTTTTTTATCTTCTTAATTTTACTGTCTACCCGTGGTGCTATTGCTCAACCTAACGAGGTTAAATATAACAAGTTAGCCCAGCCTTCAGACTTCAGCCAAAAATCAACTAATGATATTGAGCAGCTATTGGCGCTATATGAGCACGACGCTGACATTGTCGTACAAGATACCGATAACTTACATGCTCTGATGACACGAGCACCATTAGCGCAGCAAGAACTCATTGACCTACTGCACGTTATTAGCCAGTCAAGCAACACTACAACCATTATTCCTGCCATTAAAAGTTATCAGCGTGCGGCCCAAAAAGTGCAAGCAAAATTCAATGGCGACGCCAGTCAGCTGACCGATATAGCGCGAGCCAGTGTGGTGGCCAATGACGTTAAAAGCTTATTATCAAGTTACCATCAACTGCGTCAACACACCGAAATAGTGCAATTAAAAAACCGCTTTTCTCGCCCCAAAATGTCAGGCTATCGTGACTTAAATGTATTAGTAAAATTGCCCGCAAGCCAAATGGTGGTTGAAGTACAGTTTCATTTAAATGATATTGCCGACATTAAAAGTGGTCCAGATCATCATATTTATGAGCATATTCAACAGATAGAGTCACAAGCCAAAGCAACCTCTAGACGGTTAAATGATATAGAACAAGCCATGATAGCCAAGCTTCGTCAAGACTCGCACAAGCAATATCATAAAGCGTGGTTAAGTTATAAACGTCAAAGTTTATATGCTTCACACAGACAAGTTGCCTAATATTAAGACCCTCCTTAAGCGCTCATATGAGCGCTTTTTTTTTGCCAAATAAGATCCACTACAATCACATCTGCTATACTCGCGCCCATTACGATACGATCTGCTGGACAATGCTATGAATGACATTATCGAACTGCTACAAGAGTTAAGTGAAACTGTACCCGTGCCACTCGAATTGCCCACCTTTGAGCAACTTGTCGAGGTTGAAGAACAGATCTTAATTGGTTTGCCCAACGATCTAAAAGAATTCTTATTGTATGGCAGTGATGTTATTTATGGCACGCTTGAACCCGTTACCGCTGCGGATCCTTACTCGCACACTTATCTACCAGAAGTCGCCTGTTATGCTTGGTCTATTGGATTGCCCCGTGAACAAATTGCCATTTGCCAAATCGGCGATAGCTTTTATTGTATTGATGAAGAAGGCCAAGTGAAGTTTTGGAAAAAAGGCCGATTTAGCGACAAAGTCTGGGAATCATTTTGGCATTGGGCCGAAGATGTGTGGCTTAATCGATAAGCTAATCTGTTAACCCTATCTGTTAACCTTAAGTTACGGTTAAATAAACAAATAAATAAACACTAATGATGAGAACGATCATGTCGAAAAATACCGGTTTAAATGCGATTGAAATCCAATGTTTGCGTCAGTCTTTAAGCCTAACAACAGAACAAGTTGCTAGCATCACTAAGACCAGTAATGAAGATGTGATGTCATGGGAGTCTGGTGAGAAAGAAGCGCCTATTCCCGCTCAGAAAAAGTTGTTAGACATCGATGATATTATCGAAATGCAAGTGCTCAATACCTCTGATGGCATTGAAGAGCTATTTAAAAAAGAGCCTAAACGTCGTTTAGCGTTTGTGGTCTATCCAACTCAGGCTCTCTATACCCAATACAATCCTGAATTTTTAAGCTCTTTGCCATTAACTGAACTGTACAATGCAGCAGCTTGGCGTATTAAAAAAGAATGTAAACTCGTACTTGAAGTGGATGTAAGCTTAGTCGCACTCGATGCCGAAGCCTATAAAGCTTATCGTGCTGATAACGGCATGAGCGAAAGCCGAGAAAGCCGTGCTAAATGGGCGGCGACTCAGTTATAAAAACCTCCATTTTGACGGTCAATAACTAAAAGGAAGCTTCGGCTTCCTTTTTCATAACGCTTATTTAGCGACATCGGCAAGTGCTACTGTTTTGGCTAGCGCAGCGGCCAAAGCAGGACGTTGCTTTAGTCGATCGCGATAGGCGGACAACTTTGGCGGCAGATGTTGCTCGAATCCCAAAGCCCAACCTAAGGTTTGTGCGAGTAAAATATCGGCAACCATAGGCTCGCTGCCACATACAAACCCAGACTCTGGTATCCAAGTTTCAGCAACCGCAGCCGCTTGATCAAACTCCCATTTGGCCACAGCAAACATCGCGTCTACGCGCAGTTCTTTTGGTAACGCAAAACGATGCTTACCCATACTCCACAGCGGTTGTTCAAGCTCACTAATCACAAAACTCATCCAGCGTTCATGAATACCTGACTCTTGAGAACCTGTTTTTGGCAACCATTTACCTTGGCCGTACTTTTCCGCTAAATAACGCATAATGGCCGCAGATTCGCTTAACACGAAATCACCCTCTGTGAGTACTGGCATTTTGCCACTAGGGTTAAGGGCTAAAAATGCGTCACCTTTATGTTCACCATTAGCAAAATCGATAGCATGAAACTGCCATGCAATACCTAACTCTTCTAAAAGCCAAGATACCCGTAGCGCACGACTTTTTTGGGTTCCGTATAACGTAATCATTTAGGTTCCATATTATATAGTGAGGTTAATGAGGATAAAAAAAGCCACATTGCACCATGAGTGAATGTGGCTGTAATTTATCTTATGACGTTGTGATTAGAAGTTCATTGTAACTTTAGTATAAATATAACGGCCTAATGGGTTATGAACGCCCATTGCATAACCATAAAGGTCGGCATCACCGTCACCAATAGCAAATGATGGATCTTCATCAAACACGTTATTAACCCCTACAGATAACTTGACCGTGTCATTGAAACGATATGAACCAGACATGTCCACTAACAACTGGGCATCAACGGTACGGGTTTTATTGAAGTCTTCAAATTCGCCGATATAACTTAAGTTAACGTTGGCAGCAAAGTCATCCATGTTCCAGTTAGTTGTTGCTAACCAACGGTGCTGTGGATACTCATACTCACCAGTGTAATCAACAATATCGCCATCAATTTCTTTTTCAAAGCTGATTAAGTAGCTGTACTCTACACCAAACTTAACCGTGCCGTAGCCGTCTAATTCAAGGCCATAATGAGTCGATAAATCCACACCTTGTACTTCTTGTGAACCAATATTGACGAATCCAGATTTAATCACATCAAGCGGACCAAATGTCTGACCTGCTTGCGGTGCATTTCGCAAACAGACCGTACTGTTTTGATCATTACAATTTTCATCATAAAGAACCTGGTTTTGCAGTGAGTCAATCTTGTTATCTTGGAGAATATTGTATATATCAACACCAATATCAAACTGCTGATCTGGGGCCCAAATCATGCCCACATTCCACGTTTCAGACTCTTCAGCTTTGAGGTTAGGGTTTCCAGCGAATATAAAGTTGTAATCCAATAATTCACAATCTACGTTATCAGCTTCACAACGATAGCTATCAATTAAAAAGTCACTCTTCTCAGAAGGGCCTAAGCCGATTTGTGCTAACGATGGGGCACGGAAACCAGTAGACCATGAACCTCGAGCAGTGACCTCGTCACTAATGCCCCATTGGAAAGCGATTTTAGGATTCGTGGTTGAACCAAAATCACTGTAGTTATCGTAACGACCTGCTAACTGCAACTCAAAGTTATCTGCAACAGGGATAGAGAATTCTACATAGGCAGCATGTTGGTCTCGTGAACCAAACGCAGATATCGCTTCAGTACCAAAAATCAGACCTCGTTGAAACTGCTCATCTGGCACGTCACTGACGCTTTCTTCGCGGTATTCTGCACCGGCAGCCATCATAATATCGCGATCAGCAATCGTAAATGCTTGGCCTGTAATACTGGCGTCATAAGCGGTGATGCTCGACTTACCTTGTCTTACTAGGCTAGTGGTGATGCGATCAATCACCTCTGGCGAGTTGATAGTAGCGCCAAATGGGTTGTAGTTACCGGCATCTATTTCAGCTTGTAAATAATCGGTTCTTACCCAACCCTGTGAACGGTCACCGGTTTGGGTTGACTCACTGCGACCACGTTGCGCTGATACTTCCCAGTCCCAATCGTTTATGACGCCACGAAGGCCGGCAACAATACGCATGGTATCTGATTCGATATCCCAACGACGAGGGCCAGCATCAACCGTACGGTAGCGGCCGATATCGATGTCTTGTCCAAAAGGATTGTTAGGATGAGTACCAGGCACGGTTAAAGCTGCATCTTCATCTAATGGCGTTGGTGCACCGCCAGCCTCAGACGTGTTGTGTTGTACTGACAACTCTAAAAATGCGGTTAAATCTTCACCTAACATGTAATCAAACTGGCCAATAGCACCGACACGCTCAGACGTTGGGATCGTTAAGTTGTATGGACCGTAATCAAACAAACAGCTGCCACTTGCTGTCGCATTCTCAGCGGGGCAATCTGGGTCAATCGTTTTAACACCATTGACATAGAAATAACCCGGGAAGCCACGTGATGAACGATAATCTTCACCGCCATAAACTGATTGATTAGCGGTGCCAAAACGGCCCATTTCGTCTGCAGACAAGGTCCCATTGGTAAAGTAATCAAGGATAATTGACGCACTGCCTTTTTCGGCTTTTACGCCCCATACTAAGCTGGCTGTCGTTTCGTCATAACCGGTACCACTGTCATCACCATAACCTAGGTTAAGTTCGATACCTTCAATGTCTTTTCTTAAGACAATATTGACCACACCGGCAATCGCATCAGAACCATAAATAGCTGATGCACCGTCTTTAAGAATATCGATACGCTCAATAGCCGAAACAGGAATATTATTAATATCAACAAACGAATTTGAAATCCCTTCAGCAAACGCACTCGATCCAACACGGCGACCATTAATAAGTACCAGAGTCGCATCAGGGCCTAAGCCACGTAAACTGATTGATGCTCCACCGTTTGCAGTAGAGTCTTGGCTATTTCCACGCGTTGAGAATGCACCAGAACCGTTTGCAGGCATACGCTCTAGCAATTGTTGTAGGTTGTCAAAACCCATGTTAGCAATATCGTCTTTATTCAAAGATTGTACTGGTGAAGGTCCTTCAATATCGGTGCGTTTGATACGAGAACCGGTCACTTCAATTCGTTCAACCTTTGCATCGGCACCTGCATCAGCAGCTTGTGTAACAAAGGCGATAGGTGCAAGAGATAGTGATACAGCGATAGCGCAAGCGCTGCGTAAAAGGTTAGTTTTTTTCATGATCATCCTTAACGTTAATTTATTGTTTTAAATCCATGACTACTGCAAACTGCGGTAACAACATTACCGCCTACTACTTTGTTGGATTCTAATGTACCTGTTCAAGTTAGGTTAAAACTTAACAAAGTCAAAACATTTTATTAATGTAAATGCAACAAGATACTTAATCAACAATAAATAGTTAATAACAGTGAATTTAAATTTTTTGATATGGAGATCAGATGAGGGATAAAACACTCGTGAGTGGCCACTTTAATACCAACCTAGCTCGGTACTGGTTATGGTCTACCTACGTAACATTCTGCTTCAACGTTATGGCTATTACATTGTTACTATCATGGTTTCCATTAAGAATTTTAGTGACAAAACGTTACATCACAAATATGAGTGCTCAATTAATCGAGCAGAAACTCATTGTGCGTGCAAACTTACTCACTAATTCTGAACATACTGACAGGGCATTTATTCAAGCGCACATGATGCACATCTTTGGCCTAGATAAACTCAGCGTAAAAAAACACAATTGAATCCGCTATAAGAGCTCTAATTAACCTAACAGGTGTTATTGATGCAACGGGATTTAGAGCACAAATACGGGTACGAAAATCATTCCTAAATGGGCTAAAAAAATAACACATCGACCACCCCTAATACGGATGCATTGCTCCTCAACTATCTACAAAAAATGCACGCAAGCTTATTATCGATAAAACAGTCATTAACCGTTAAACAATCAAATTAGGTCGTTTTTTTATCATGCTAAATCAACAAACTGCATTAGCCCTACCGTGGATGTCTCGTGTTAGCACCCTCTTTAAAGCTACAGGACCGGGAATATTAATGGCCGCTGCCGCGATTGGCGCCTCTCATTTAGTCGCCTCAACCCGAGCGGGAGCCGAGTTTGGTTGGCAGCTTGCGTGGCTGATTTTATTAGTTAATATCGTTAAATATCCTTTCTTCGCCGCAGGCGCTCGCTACACCGCAGCAACGGATGAGAGTTTATTGCACGGCTATTATAAGCAAGGTCGTGGCTATTTAATGCTGTTTACCGGGCTTAACGTTATTGCCGCCATTGCCAGTACGGCGGGGGTATGCATGTTAACGGCAGCAATGCTAACCCAGTTTATTCCGCTATCGATTGATGTATTAGCGCTAATTGTACTGGTCAGCTCATTGGCATTATTGATTTTCGGCCACTACAAACTGCTTGATAAAATGACCAAGATCATCATGTTGGCACTTACTCTAACCACCTTAGTCGCCGTAGCATTAGCCTTTAATCGGCATACAGGATTCGGGGCATCAGACGTTGCCGAATCGCCTTGGCAATGGGCTTATGTGGGCTTTTTAGTGGCGATGATGGGCTGGATGCCCGCGCCAATTGAGGTCAGTACTTGGAACTCATTATGGTTAATAGAAAAACGTAAAACCCAAACGGTGACCGCCAAGCAGGCTATTTTTGATTTTAATCTAGGCTATGTCACCACGGCATTACTGGCGATTGTATTTTTAGCCTTAGGCGCATTAGTGATGCACGGCAGCGGTGAACGATTCTCAGATTCTGGCGCGGTATTTGCTTCACAATTGATCACTCTTTACAGCCAAGTGATGGGCAATGAAAGCCGTTATTTGATTGGGATTGTGGCGTTTCTATGTATTTTTAGCACCACAGTGACGGTAATTGATGGTTATAGCCGCACACTCGATATGGGCTGGCGATTGCTGACCAATAAGCCTGCTCAACGCTCGCACCTAACGGCAATGATGCTAGCCATCAGCGCCTTAGGGTTATTACTGATTTTATTTTTTAAAGGCGCATTACTGCCTTTACTAGAATTTGTGATGATATTGGCCTTTATGACCACAATTATTTTTGCATGGCTTAACTTCCGTTTAATGACCAGTAACACTTTAGCTGAAAAACATCGTTATGGCCGTGTTATGGTGGGCTTGTCGTGGATTGGTTTAGTGTATTTAGTCGGCTTTGCCGGACTATTTATTTACTGGTATCTAGCTAAATAATCTCACTAAAAGCCTAGAACGCTGCGCTGCTAGTACGCTTCACGGCTAGAGGCTATAAAATCAACAGCCTAGCAGCGAAGCGATACTAGCAGACCGAAGGTCGCCCTAGCAGCGAAGCGACACTAGCAGACCGAAAGTCGCCCTAGCAGCGAAGCGACACTAGCAGACCGAAGGTCGCCCTAGCAGCGAAGCGACACTAGCAGACCGAAGGTCGCCCTAGCAGCCAAGCGACACTAGCAGACCGAAGGTCGCCCTAGCAGCGAAGCGACACTAGCAGGGATAGAAATCGATTACCGTTCTAGCAGGATTAATCTGACTAATGAATGATTACCCGTTATAATAGCAATTAGTCAATTGACCTAAACCATTAATGCGCCGCCGCGCCAGAGAACCTTATGATTAACAATGATATTCTTCGCCGTATTCGCTTTGTGTTTGATTATTCAAATGCCAAGATGACTAATATTTTCAGTCAAGCCAATGTAGAAATGTCTTCAGAGCAAATTATAGCGCTGTTGAAAAAAGAGGAAGAAGAAGGTTATCAAGCATGTAATGACACATTAATGTGCCAGTTTTTAGACGGTTTGATCATTAATAACCGTGGCTTAAAGCCTGGGACAGAAGTGCCGACACCGTTAAAGCAATTGACTAATAACCTTATGTTCAAAAAATTACGCGTCGCGCTCGAAATGCGTGAAGAAGATATTATTGCCACATTAGCCTTAGCTGATTTTGCGATGACTAAATCTGAGTTAAGCGCGCTGTTCCGTAACCCTAATCATAAAAACTATAAGCCTTGTGGCGACCAAGTATTAAGAAACTTCGTCAAAGGTTTATCGATCAAACACCGCGGTAAGTAATATATAACTTGATATTGATATAATACTATATTAATGCGTAGCTTAGGCTGCGCATTTTTGTTTCTGGTGTTTACATTAAAACAACACAATAGTGAGCGATGAATAAAAGTACTTAATAAAAATGTGATTTAACTCACTTAACCGACCACAAAAAAGAACAGACGTGATAATCTACAATTACAAAAAAAGCCCTATTCTAATAACGATCTAACACATTAAGGTTTCCCCATGGACGATAACAAACGCCCCCTCTATCTTCCTTTTGCCGGCCCAGCGATCCTTGAATCACCTCTGCTTAATAAAGGCAGTGCATTTAGTGAAGAAGAACGCGTATTTTTCAACCTTGAAGGCCTCATTCCTTGGGTTATTGAAACCATTGATGAACAAGCTTCACGTGCATACGAACAATTTAAAAGCGTCACCAATGATCTTAATAAGCACATCTATCTGCGCAATATTCAAGATACTAACGAAACCTTATTTTACCGTTTAGTGCGTAATCACATCAGCGAAATGATGCCGATTATTTACACCCCTACGGTGGGTTTAGCCTGCGAGCGTTTTTCTAAAAATTATCGTCGTAACCGCGGATTATTCATTTCATATCCAAATAAAGATCGTATTGATGATATTTTGAATAATTCCACCCGTCAGAAAGTCAAAGTCATTGTGGTCACTGACGGAGAACGTATTCTCGGCTTAGGTGACCAAGGCATTGGTGGCATGGGGATCCCGATCGGTAAATTATCGCTATACACTAGCTGTGGTGGGATCAGTCCAGCATACTGTCTTGCGGTGACCTTAGATGTAGGTACCGATAACCCACATTTACTTGAAGACCCTATGTACATGGGCTGGCGTCATCAACGAATTGGCGGCGAAGAATATACTGAATTTGTTGAAGCCTTTATGCAAGCAGTAAGTCGTCGCTGGCCTGATGCATTGATTCAGTTTGAAGATTTTGCGCAAAAAAATGCTATGCCACTACTTGAGCGTTATAAAGATCAATACTGTAGTTTCAACGATGATATTCAAGGCACTGCTGCTGTTACTGTCGGCTCACTACTGGCCGCTTGTAAAGCCGCTAACAGTAAACTTAGCGAACAACGTATTACCTTCTTAGGTGCAGGTAGTGCAGGTTGCGGAATTGCCGAAGCCATTGTGGCCACAATGGTGTCAGAAGGCATTAGTGAACTACAAGCGCGCTCACAAGTATTTATGGTCGATCGTTGGGGCTTATTACTCGACAACATGCCTAACTTATTACCCTTCCAACAAAAGCTGGCTCAGCCTTGTGCTTCGATTGAAGCATGGGACAACTACAGTGACAATATTTCGTTACTTGATGTGGTTAATAATGCCAAACCGACAGTATTGATTGGGGTCTCTGGCTCACCAGGCCTGTTTACTGAAGAAATCATTCGAGCAATGCACAGTCATTGTAAACGCCCTATTGTATTCCCATTATCGAATCCAACCAGCCGCGTTGAAGCAACACCCAAAGATATTATGCATTGGACATCAGGCCAAGCATTAGTGGCAACAGGCAGTCCATTTGAACCTGTGGTCATTAATGGTGAAACCTTTGAGATAGCACAGTGTAATAACAGCTTTATCTTCCCAGGTATTGGCTTAGGTGTTTTATCTTGTGGTGCAAGACGCGTGTCCGATGAAATGTTAATGGCATCAAGCCGCGCCTTAGCAGAATGTTCGCCATTAGGTAAAAATGGCATCGGTTCGCTGCTGCCACCTCTAGAAGAGATTCAATCTGTCAGTAAGTATATTGCTTTTGCCGTTGCCAAAGCGGCAATTGATCAAGGTTTAGCCTTACCTTGTACCGATGATTTGCTGCAGCAATCAATTGAAGCTAACTTTTGGGAACCTGAATATCGTCGTTACAAACGTACTTCATTTTAAGGACTGTTAAGCTTCATTGAGCACTTTAGTATTGTAAAGCGCTGATCGTTTATAGAAAAACGACTGATTTAAAAGGTTAATCGTCTTTTAAACCATAAAAAATCCCAACCTAAGTTGGGATTTTTTGTCTCTATCATCACGACGAACTTAGGCAGACATCACTTGTCTAAAGCTGTTTAATAATGGACGATCGGTGCGAGCTTTTTTTAGCTTTCGTAAGCACTCTTTCAGTGATTGCTCAGCTAAGCGTCCAAATACACCATCATATTCGTTATTATTCATCTCTTCTTCAGACTCAGCACTATCAGCAATCTCTTGCGCTGCTCGACTTAATTGCATCCATGCATTGGCAATATAAAAACCATGAAATTCGGCTTTAGTCATCAATTTCTGTGCACTTGCTGGCAAGGCATTCCATGCATTGGTAAATGCGTTCGCTTTGTCATCCATTAACTCTTTAAACAAGCCTTCGTAAGCTTCAAGTAAGGTTTCGGGTAACTTGGCCATAGGTAATACTTTATTAGCAACGTTATACGACACTTGCTTAACCACTTGTTGATACTGTTGATCTACTGCTGTCATTGTTTATCTCTCGATTAAAATCGGCCTCTAATATACCTAAGCCACTTCAAAATACTCGTTTCAGACTCCCAAAGGGCAAGCCGAGAAACGACATGTTTCTGCGCAATATACAAGCTAAAAGCTACAAGCGAAAAGCCTAGAGCCTAGGACGCTACGGGGCTAGATCCTATACAACCTTGTTAGCAAGCGGTGACGAGCGATATCAATAAATGTCAAGCCAAGAGCCCAGGTGCTAGACAGTTCTATCCGTGATCGCAGCGTTCGCTTGTTATCGCTTCTGTAGCGGTACCTAGCAGGAGGCTGTCCACCCTAGAACCTAGTCGCTGTAGGCGCCCTATTCCTAGACCCTTGAAATCTGGTCATTTGGGTATACAACATACGCCGCTGCATATTTAACATCACCTGACGTTGCTAAGCTTCCTTCTGCACCACAAGGTAATAATACTGCCAGCATACTTAATAGGATAATTTGCGCAATTCTTTGCAGCATGTCTTTCTCTGTTTATCCCGAGAGGCGTCTTTATACTCGTGAAGATGACTGAATGCAAATCGGTTAATATCGCCAGATAAAATAGCAGAAAAGAGCATGTGGTCACATTATTGATAAGACAAAAAATATCATTTAACCTATCTAAAAGGCTATAATTTCATCACAAGACTTTTCCCGCTGAAGTCTGTACGATTCAAGAACAGAAGTTTCATAATAATAAAATTGAGAAATTGTAGCCTTGTCAGTCTTAAAGTTAACTCGCATTATTAGTGTCATTATGCTCGTTTGTACCATTGGATTAACCAGCATCGCTTATGCTAATCCGATAGAGAATGCCCGTGCCGATGAAATTTACCAGCTATTTGACAGCGGCGGTTTTATTTCTGATAAAGAAAATCGTAAGTTACTCGACGAATATAAAAGTATACTGTCCACCGACGATATTGTTCGGCAAAAACTCTATATTCGCCTTAATTGCTGGAGTTTACCGACTAACACAACCGAGAAAATAAAAGCGGCAGTTAACTACGCTGATGAATACCTGCAGATATACAGTCAGCCAACCCCATCATTAATCGGCATTGACCTGCAATATTGCAAGGCGTGGTATCTGCACGCACAAGGAAAAAATGACAGCTTATTCGCCGACCTTGACGCGGCCATCACCAGCGCTTATCTACTTGAAGATCCTCGTTTAATTGCCGATGGCCGTAGTATTAGAGGTTCAATTCTGTCCTATTTAGGCAATTTTTCTGCGGCACTTGAGGATCTGATCACTGCGCAAAACTTATATGAGTCGCTTAATTTAACTTATTGGGCCAATGTCAATTTAGGTGACCTAGCAAATAGCTATCGCCGCTTTGGCGATGCTCAAACCGCGTTAAAATATCAAATAAAGCTTGAAAAAAATTACCTACAAAATAAACAACGTTATGAAGCCAATCTAACCAATAACCAAATAGCACTGTCATTGGAGAAACTTGAACGTTACGAGGAAGCCATTGCGCGCTACCAAAAAACTCACGATTTTTGGTTAACAGAAAATCACCCGATTGCTGCTGCCGATGCATCTATTAGTATTGCTGGCAATTTCATCAACTTAAATAGACTCAACGAAGCCGATGATATTCTCCAACGGGCTCAAAAGTTGATTACACCAGATAATGATAATAGTTATAGCTACATGAATTTATTTATGGCCGAGGTGCATTACCTGCAAAATGATTACGACCAAGCCATAATCAAGATTAATAACGCTGAAAAGGCATTTAACTTTAGTAATAACATCCGTGGACTCAATCAAGCATTACAACTAAAGAGTAAAATATATCAAGCTTCCCAGCAGTGGCAACAAGCCTATGAGGCGCTGGCGTTATTTGTAGAATCTCATTTATCACTCGATAAACAAGTCTTTTCAGAACGTAATGCAGAGATGCAAGCTCGATTTAATACCAACAAAATTCAAACCGAAAATGAATGGCTTATTCAGCGTGATAAAGATAAAGAAGCGCAATTAAATATTATGCAGCGCAATGAGCAGATGCAGATCGTTATCATCATCTTAGTTGCGATTATTTTATTGATTGTGTCAATCTTCGCCTACAAGCAAGTGATAAGGAAACAACTCTTTAGACGCCTAGCACTAACCGATGAGCTCACCAAACTCGCCAATAGACGTGACACATATGCTCAAGGTAATCACTTCTTATCATCATCAAAACAATCGGGAAGACCTTTTTCGATTATTTCTTTTGATGCAGACCATTTTAAAACAGTGAATGACAAATTCGGCCATAACATGGGCGATAAAGTACTGGTAAAACTGGCGTCAATTAGCGCAAGCATGATGCGAGAAACCGATATTGTAGGTCGTGTTGGCGGTGAAGAATTTTTAATTTTATTGCCTAATATTGATAAAGCTAAAGCCATTGAAATTGCCAATCGCCTAGTGCTCACCATCGAAAAATATGATTGGTCTCAAATATCAGCCGGACTGCATCAAACCGTCAGTGCCGGTGTGGCTAGCTATAGTAACGAGGAAGACTTGTCACCCTTGTTACTCAAAGCCGACAAAGCGCTCTATTGTGCCAAAGCTGCTGGGCGAAATTGTGTTAAAGCAGCATAAACGAGTATAATTTTACCGTGTTTACTTAATAATAGTGTTTATGACTGCAACGACCTCAGCGTTAACGCCAGATCTTGGCTCTGCTAGCTACTCAATCAATGAGCCAACACCCGAGCCATGTCCGTTGACAGCGGCTCAGCTTGATGTGCTCAATCGCCAAATAAAACAATGGGGTAAAGAGCTTGGCTTTGCCCATATTGGCGTCGCAGATATTGACTTAAGCCAACATGAGACAATATTACAAGACTGGTTAGACAAGGGTTATCACGGTGATATGGCTTATATGGCCGCGCACGGAATGATGCGCGCGCGACCCGCTGAACTGCATCCCGGAACCATTAGAGTGATTTGTGCTCGGATGGACTATCTTCCCCCTGATGCGGGTTTTGCCAGTAATTTAACCGACCCCAATCTGGGCTATATTTCTCGCTACGCCGGTGGGCGTGACTATCATAAATTAATCCGTCAACGGCTTAAAAAACTCGGTGATAAAATTAACCAGTATTGCCAACAACTCGACTTTGGCGCGACTGATTTTAGACCCTTTGTCGATTCAGCGCCTATTTTAGAGCGTCCATTGGCCGACAAAGCGGGGCTAGGCTGGACAGGAAAACACTCGTTACTGTTACATCCTGATGCGGGAAGCTGGTTTTTCCTTGGCGAGTTATTAATTAACTTACCGTTACCATTAGACATACCAATCGAAGAAGGCTGCAATACTTGTGTCGCCTGCATAAAGTCATGCCCAACGGATGCCATTGTAGCGCCCTATGTTGTCGATGCTAAGCGGTGTATCTCTTATTTAACGATTGAATTAAAAGGCGCTATCCCAGAAGAGTTTCGCCCACTAATGGGCAATCGTATTTATGGCTGTGATGACTGTCAGCTAGTGTGCCCAGTCAATGCTAAAGCACCACTGACCCAAGAGACAGATTTCCACACTCGCAGCGCCCTTATTCAACCTGATTTACTGACCTTATTTGCTTGGTCTGAAACTTATTTTCTCAGCCAAACAGAAGGCAGTGCGCTGCGCCGAATGGGCCATAAACGTTGGTTACGTAATATCGCGATTGCATTAGGTAACGCCCCTGCTAATCCAGCTATTATTACTGCATTAGAGCAACGTAAACACAGTGAAGAAGTGGATGATATGGTACTTGAACATATTGAATGGGCATTAGGACAACAAATACAAAAAGCGCCACAATCGGCGCTTTCACGTAAAACTCAACGAGTGATCAGATCAATACAAAAGGGTTTACCCAGAGACGCATAAACTAAAAAGCCCCTAAGCATTAGAGTCTAAGGTAAAACCCACTTTAACGGTTACTTGCCAATGAGCAATTAAGCCTTCTTCTAAGTGGCCACGGGTTTCGATAACTTGAAACCAGCGCAAATGTAGTAAACTTTTATTGGCTTCTGCAATCGCATTTTTGACCGCCTCATCTGAACTGATTGGTGATGACCCGACCAGTTCAATCACTTTATAAGTGTGGCTCATGATAACTCCTATTGTCAGCTGAACATCCTTACTTTTATTGTAGTCAATAATGGCTCAACTCACACATTATCGATGAAGAACCAATGAAACCACCGTTACTACACTCAGCGGTCAACAACTAAGCGCTGCAACGAAGTCTGCATTAAACCGCTCAGACGACTTCAGTAAAGCGACTATTAATCAGATGGATATCTATCAGGCTTATATCATGCCAATTAAGATAAACGCCTAAGCACTTTAGCCGCTGCAATCATATTCCGCAGCGCTGGCTCAACCTCATCCCAGGTACGGGTTTTTAAACCACAATCAGGATTAACCCATAACTGTTTCACCGGCACCTTTTGCGACGCTTTAGTCATTAAGTCGACCATTTCATCAACGGTTGGAATATTTGGCGAATGAATGTCATACACACCGGGACCAATTTCATTAGGATAATGAAAATCTTCAAAGGCACTCAGTAGCTCCATACGCGAACGTGACGTCTCAATGGTGATGACATCTGCATCCATCGCCGCTATGGCATTAATGGTGTCATTAAACTCGCTGTAACACATGTGTGTATGGATTTGAGTTGCATCTTCAACACCTGCAGCCGATAACTTAAACGCATCCACCGCCCAGGTTAAATAATCTGCCCATTGGCTTTGTTTAATCGGTAAACCTTCACGAAATGCTGGCTCATCAATTTGAATAATGCCAATACCTGCGCTTTCTAAATCGACCACTTCGTCACGTACTGCTAATGCAAGTTGGTTGGCAATATCTTTACGAGGAATATCTTCACGAGCGAACGACCAATGTAAAATGGTCACCGGACCCGTTAGCATGCCTTTAACGGGCTTGTCGGTTAAGCTTTGCGCATAGGTAGCCCAGTCGACCGTCATTGGTTTTGGACGAGACACATCGCCATAAATTAACGGTGGCTTAACGCAACGAGAACCATAACTTTGCACCCAACCAAATTGAGTAAACCCAACACCGTCTAATTGTTCACCAAAATACTCCACCATGTCATTACGCTCAGCTTCGCCGTGGACTAGCACGTCGAGACCCAATTTAAGTTGACGAGAAATGGTGTCTTGAGTAACTTGCTCAAGCTGTGATCGGTAATCAATGTCATTGATTTCGCCTTTACGCCAGCGACTGCGTAACCCCCGAATGGCTGGCGTTTGCGGAAATGAACCTATGGTGGTTGTGGGTAATAATGGCAGCGTTAACTTTTTTTGTTGGGCAATGATACGGCGGGCAAATGGACTGTCACGTTCAAAATCATCCGCGGTTAACTGCGACACACGTTCAACAACCTGTTGATTAGCTGCTGCAGCTTTTGCCAAGCGGCGTTGCTGGCAACGATCAATAATCGCTTGGCTAGTTGCTGAACCTTGCCCAACGATTAATTGATAAATTTCGTTAAGTTCAAATAATTTTTGTTTCGCAAAAGCTAATTGGCCAAGTAATGGCGTAATTAATTGGCTTTCAACCTCGACATCCACAGGACAATGCAACAATGAACATGAAGGTGCAATCCACAAACGATCGCCTAACCTGGTCGCTAATTCGGTCACTTTATCAGCAATCAAATCAACATCAGCAGCCCACACATTGCGACCATTAACCACTCCGACAGAAAGTACCTGTTGACTAGAAAGCGCATTAACAAACACATCAAGCTGTTCTGGCGCGCTGACTAAATCAAGATGTAGTCCCTCAACCGGTAATGCACTCACCAATGCTTGATGATGGGCAATAGAACCGTAATAACTGGCGAGTAAAATATTTAGAGATGCTGGCTTTTGTTGCGCTAACGTTTGATAACTTTGACGAATAGCTTGCTGCCACTCATCGGTTAAGTCTGCCGCTAATACCGGTTCATCAAATTGCACCCAACTCACACCTTGGGCTGCAAAACGAGACAAAATTTGCTGATAAGCAACCAGTAACGGCGGTAATAACACCAACTTATTAAACTCAGTGAGGCTTTTAGATAAGTATAAATACGTCACTGGACCGAGCAGCACAGGTTTTGCTTGATGACCTAATTGCTGCGCTTCTGTAACATCATCAAACAGTTGGTCGTAGGCTATTTCGAACGCTTGATCAGCGCTCAATTCTGGCACTTGATAATGGTAGTTAGTATTAAAAAACTTGGTCATTTCTGCCGCACACGCATGTTGGCCGGTTTGCGAACGGCCACGAGCCACGCGAAATAAGGTGTCAATATCGACAGGGGCTTGGCTGCCATCAGCTTGAGTGACCCGATGACGAGCGGGGATCACATTTAAGGTCGCACTCAGGGTTAACACTTGGTCATAATAAGCAAAATCCCCTACAGGCAGTAATTCAACACCTGCATCTGCTTGCCACTGCCAATGGGTGCGTTTTAATTCACAGGCAACGTTTTTCAACTCCGTTAATGTGGCTTCACTGCGCCAATAGCGTTCTAAAGCAAACTTCAATTCACGCTGACGTCCTATGCGAGGAAATCCTAAACTTGAAATTTTCATACTGTTTTCCTTTTCATTAAGCAAAAATTTATACCATTTATGCAGAAAATTTGCATAGGCGTCTGGACGTCTAGAAGTTTATTGTGTTATTCTGTTGTCAAGCAATCGAATTGATTTCATCAAATAGTTGAGCAAGATTCATGTGGAGAGAAAATGATAGAGCTTAGACACCTTCGTACCTTGATGGCGTTAAAGGAAAGTGGCAGTTTAGCGGGTGCGGCTAAAAAACGATTTGTCACCCAGTCGGCGCTTTCTCATCAAATAAAAGAGTTAGAGACACGGATTAACTCAAGTATTTTTGTTCGTAAGAGTAAGCCGTTAACCTTTACTCATGAAGGCTCACGTCTGCTGAATTTAGCAGAAGAAATCTTACCGAAAGTGATTGCAACCGAGTCGGATCTTAAACGCGGTTTAGAGGGTGAAAGCCAACAGCTTAAGCTCGGCATTGAATGCCACAGTTGTTTTCGTTGGTTAATGCCCGTTATTGAGCAATTTAAGCAACATGCGCCAGCGGCTCAAATTGATATTTCAAGTCGTCACTTATTTGATTCACTCAATGCATTGCAGACGGGGAGTTTAGACATAGTGTTAACCTCAGATCCAGTGCCGGGACACAGCGTCGCTTACCAGCATCTATTTGATTTTGAAGTTAAATTAATTGTAGCCAGTGATAACGCATTAGCTCAACAAGCGTTTGTAACGCCAGCCCAATTGGCAAAGCAAACCTTAATTAGTTACCCCGTGCCGTTAGCGCGTTTAGATATATACAAACACTTTTTAGAGCCCGCGGGTATTGAACCTGGCGAGCAAAAGCAGTGTGATTTAACCTCAATGTTATTGCAGCGTGTTGCCTGTAATGACGGCATAGCAACCCTGCCAACTTGGTCTATCAGAGAAAGTCAGGGGCTGAATCTTACTGCGGTTAAATTAGGGGCAGAAGGACTAAAACGTCCATTGTTTGGTGCTTATCGCCGCGATGCCACTAATGCAAATTTAATCCAAAAGTGGCTCGAACTTGTAGCAAATGAAGGCATAATACTACAGCGGGTTGATCAGTAATTGTCGTTTAGATAACACGCGTCGAAGCACAAGTCCTGGAGAATCAGGGTTTTGTGTTTGGCGTAAGTTATGGGCAATTAAAAATTCATCGCGTAAATCATCATCCAAACCTAATGACTCAAATGCATCAAGTGATAACTGTTGTTGTTGCTTATCAATCAGTGATTTTATTACTGTCAATGATACGGGCCGAGATAACTCAGCATTTAAATAAGCAAAAGCCGTTAGCGCAATCACCTGACCAAACACACTAAATAATGCTAATGTTTGCATTTCATCCGCATCAATTTTAGTACCAACACCGATTTTATTATCTTCACGTAACTGTACTATACAATCCATCGCAATTATTTCATTTAAGGCCCAATAGCCTTGGACTAATTTTTTGTACGGTTCTGAAAGCTCATCAAGCCGTTCTTTAAGATAAAACGAAAACGCATAACGATAGATGTTCACTTGGCCTAAACGGATTAAGGCATCCTTGACACTTCGGCTTTTGGTCGATATCACCCCTGCTGTTTGTGCGGTATTACTGCGCAACAACAAATGGGCTGCCAACGCAGGGTCGGCAGACACTGTGTCGATAACAACTCTAATATCAGCTTCGTTAATCAAGGCTTTTTTTAATGGAAGTAATATGCCACGACGACCAATGACCTGTTCTTCATTGCCAATAATAGCTTGAACTTGAGTAAAAACTTGTTGCTCAAGATTAGTCATATCTATCGATTACCTTTTTAAGAATAAACACGCTATAAATTAATTTAACGATATATTAAAACGAAAGCCAGTAATAGTTTACTGGCTTTTATGGGTAACTATTTATTAAGCCAAATTATCTAGAAACGATAACCCGCAGTCAGTCTAATTGAGCGACCCGTACCAGAATAATAACCACTGCCAAACGCAGAGTAATAACCGGTACCAACATAGTCTTCATCAAGTAAGTTATCAACACGTAAACTGCCATTCCAACCAGCATGAGCATAGTTTAATGCAAGGTTGGTTAGCACGTAGTGGTCTAACTTATCACCGATATTACTGTTATCGCCTTCCATATAGCGCTCACCCGTATAAACACCTTCAACAAATGCTTGCCAATGATCGGCAAAGTCATAGCTCATGTAAGCCTTACCCGAATGCTTAGCCACCCAAGATAACGCTTTGCCGTCGTTTTCACCTTGAGTGAACTCTGCATCAATATAGTCGTACGAAGCACCTAGCAGCCAGTCATTTGATAACTGCACATCATAAGCCGTACTCACCCCCAAACGACGAGATTGATCCGCATTAACGTTAGCGCCACCACCATAAGGGCCGTCAGTTCTTCCGCCTTCATAAACAATCTCATCTTCTAACTCAAGTTGATAAGCATTGATTTTTAACGTTTGAGTGGCGGTAGTATAGTCCCAACCCGCTTCGTAAGAGCGGCCAGTTTGTGGATCTAAACCTTGTACCGTCAGCGGCGTAAAGGCTTGTTCATCTACTTTTGCAAAGCGGAAGTTATCATTGGCACGGACATAAAAACGATTTTCACTGCTTGGGCGATAGTTAAACCCTAACTCAAATGCATGCGCGTCGTTATCGATTTCAATACGGTTAGGATAAAGTAATTGGTCGTATAAATCGTCTGTTACTTCTGAATAACGCCCCCCGACGACATAGGATAATGTCGGCGAAATAGGTACCGATGCTTGCACATAGGCGCTGCTTTGTTGTTGTTCATTATTGCGTTGAATATAAAGCGTATCAAAATCGGCTTCACCTTTGCTGACATCAATACCTGCAACAAAATTTAAATCACCGCGATCTAAATGATAATTGGCGCTAGCTTTAGGTGAAAAACTCAATAATTCACGTTCAATTCGCCCTGCA
Source organism: Shewanella sp. Actino-trap-3 (assembly GCF_002836275.1). NCBI lineage: Bacteria > Pseudomonadati > Pseudomonadota > Gammaproteobacteria > Alteromonadales > Shewanellaceae > Shewanella > Shewanella sp. Actino-trap-3. The sequence continues at coordinate 2,258,339 of NZ_PJCE01000001.1, forward strand.
CCGCCGAACAACACGCTGGTCGTTAACGAGTCTGAATAGGTTAAATCCGCGCCTAAGGCCCAAATATTATTTAACTGATATTGATAACCACTTCGCAGTGCGGTGCTCATTTCATGAGAGTATTCGCCCTCAGAAAAAGCCGCGGCTTGGCGTGGATCGGCCTCATATTGTGCTAACGTGAGTGCACCCGGCGTTTTACGATCGTTATCAAAATAATTAACTTCAACATAAAAATCTTCGTTAGCGGTTTGATACTGTACCCGACCTAAAATAGATCCGGTTTCATTATCATTATTGTCGCGGTAATTGTCGCTTTCTTTATAGCTTGCCGCTAAAAAATAACGCCATTCGTCGTTAATGGAACCTGAAATATCGCCTTTAGCTTCATAGGTATCAAAACTGCCGCCACTGACTTGTAAGCCACCACTGGTTTCTGTTGGTGCCTTAGTAATGATGTTGATAACGCCGCCAACCGCTTGGTCACCATACAACACCCCTGCACTACCGGATAAAATCTCAACCCGCTCAACTAAGTTAAGCGGAATGGATTCAATACTCGGCGCAGCAATATCAATATTATTCAATCTGCGTCCATCAACTAAAATCAGCGTGTTGTTGGCCGCTTGTGATGCAGAAAATCCGCGCATAGAAAATACGCTACCCGAATTATTATCCGACACCTGAATGCCAGACTGTCCACGTAATAAATCGGTTAAATTGGTGACTCCGCTCATTTGAATATCGGCGGCATCAATAACATTGACGTTGGCCGCAATGTTTAGTGGATTGGCAAGATTACGCCCAATGACCACAATGGTTTCATCCATGCTGATAGCTGAAGACCCGGGGGATGTATCGGTTGACTCTGCCGCAATAGCATTAACCGTTGCCACACTGAAGACAGCACTTAATAGTAGTGCAATTTTTGTTGGTTTAGTACCCATTTACCTTTAACTCCTGAAAGGAAAAATGGGGCAATAGCGCCGTAATATAGATAACCACTGTCGCCCTAATCTACAGAAAAAAATCGTCAGAATAAGTCAACAAGCGGTATCACATCACATTTCGAGATCTGCCCACCGAAATCATCGAAATCACCTTTAAGGCCGGTCTCCGGACTGAGGTTGTGGCGTTATACCGATGGCATAACCCGCGCGAGTCTAGATGATTAACGCAACCCTGTTGCGCACCTGACTCTCACCAATCACCGTTGCGGGGGCAGTACCAGATTTACACTGGTTTCCCGATTATCTTGCTTTGATCTATCGATCCACTGCAAGCACCGTAAAGATTGACTAACTAATCTCAACCCGGGCTAATAAGCCGAGTTGAGGTTAACGCTTGAAATAACGTGAGTTGAGGTTCAACCCATCATTAAAAATATCTGTTTCGTTATGCCAGCATTAGCATCTAGTACCATAGTACCGTTTAATTATTGCTGACATCATAAAATAATAACGCAGAGATTATAACGGATCTAAAGGTGAACTTGATACCAACAAAAGAGTAACCTGCAGATTATTCAGCATGTAGAACAGTCAACTTGTTGGTTAGTGGCACCTAAGAGGGTTATCAACCACATGACGCCGCGCTAGGATTCGACGCTAGGGATACGTCATGAAGTCACGATAATTATCGATAGTGATAGGAGTCGTTTCGGTAGTAAACACGTCTGTTCGAATAGATTTATGGATTAGGTAGACATTTTCGTCATCACTTATTACAGAAAAATAGCCCATTTCGCCTTGTGGACGGCTGATATAAGACACATCTTCCACTGCTGAAGTGTCATGAATATTAGGCATACTGGTGCAGCCTAATAAACCATGTACCGCTTCGAGCCCGTCAACTTCAGAACTGCCAAGCTGTTGATAAACAATTTCCCCTTGGCAATGTTGTTGATAAGTCGCCGCCATTGAATCTAAAAAGCGTTCCGGCTCAACATCATTGGCTAACCCTTTGAACCCCTGCATGCAGACTAAACTAGACCAGTCATTTAATGACTCATTGGTTGGAATAAACTCAGCCATCGTCATGTCGCCACGTTTATCACTGAATGCAAGTTTCCAATCTAATGGCGGTAAAAAGCCGAACTTTGCAGACAAGGTTATGAGTTTCTGGACATCATCAGACATCACCATAACACCTGATGACTTATCAACGTCGCCAAATGCCATCTGTGCTGGAGGGGTAGCAGATGCACTACTGGGGAACAGGAACATTATTCCTAAACACCCCGAGCAGCCTATAATTGCAGCAATCTTGTTCATCCAAATGAATCCTTATTTGGTCAAGATAGAGATAAGTTGATCAAAAATCATGCTAATTTAGTACGTCCTATCCTGAACATACAAAAATTGAAACTTATCTATAACCTATACATAGTGGGTAAAATATTAGTTAAGCTCGTCTTCATCTTCATCTTCATCTTCAGCATCGAACAGCTCTTCTTCGTCAATGGCCGATTCAGCAGCAATAGCAGCCGCTAAGCTTTTAGCTTTAAGGTGCTTCTCTGTTTTACGCTGGTTACGATCAGCTTGCTTAGATAAAAAACCTTGCAGTGCTTGCTCGCCCCATGCAATGGCTTCTGCTTCTGATGCAAAACCATCTTGGCTTTTTGATACTATGGTTTTAGTCGATGTCATACGACGAGTGATTTCAGTTTTCCAGGTGTTTTCAATTTGAATAACACGTAAAGCATACTTTTTGCTATCGCTCATAATCTATTCTTTCCTACTTAAGGTATCACAGGCTAAAACCCATGAAATTTCAGCCGCGCAGTGTACTCGAAACACACGAGTTTGGGCAGCTATTTAATGGTTATTTTTGCAGCTTATTTGAAAAACTAACCCAATGGCAAGCTTAATACTGCCAGCGGAAAAGCAATGATGGTTAAAATCACGCTGTGGCGCCATTATTGTTTCACTAATTGGTTGGAGCCAACAATCATCATTTCACATTTATGGCAGTCAAAAATCAATTTCAATTTATCTTTACCTACCTCTAAAAACATAGGATCCGCTTTAATACCTTCAACTTCTTTCGGGCATAAATTAAAACTGTAACGCAGACAATGTTTAGTGACCATTAACGGAGCATCATGCAAAACGTTATTTTTCTCATAGGTGTCTTCAATTTGAATCACCCCATGTTGATGGTAAAAAGATTTCGCTTTTTCATTCGCCACATTAGATAAAAAGCTCAGTGCCTTTTGCGGGAAACGTGCTGTTTTATCATGCACCCAACGCTCTGGTCGTTGGTAACTGGCAACTCTTGCCGTCATTAATGCACTAACGGCATCGCGGCGTAACTCATTAACAACCGAGATGGGTAAAAACCACATCTGCTGCGTGAGTAAATTAACCTTGTTCAATACAAAGTCACTGCTGCCAAGTTTACTGAATTGTTTTTTCAGATTTTCGGCGGTCTTGACTTGGTCATTAGCGGGGGCTTTATCGCACGCTAACATGACTGTCGCACTGATATTATGCCGATCTGTAATCGTTAATCCCACCCCGTCATCGGTATCAAAAAATTGCATATCGACAGTCATTTTACGGCTAGCAGAATCTTTGTTAAGGCTAGCTTCGAACTTATGGTCAAAGTTACGGAACATCATCACCCCAATTTTAAGATCTTTGGGTACCTCGGTTAAATGCAAGACATTCCCCTCAGCACGGTTGATGCGCACGCCAGAGAGTTTATCGTCAGACAAACGCTGTGTTTCGTAGTGTTCAACAAAAAAACAGAGGCCATCACCATTATTAAAGTGAATGTCTTTGCCACTTTCACGGGTATCGATTTTAATAAAGTCTTTACCCACTTCGGTGATACGGCCCACTTTTTCACCAATGAACTTAGGCGAACTAAAATGCTCAATGGCCTCAGTACGTTCATTAACAAAATAATCCGTTTTACCGCGGTTAAAACTTTTATCAGGATCGGGGATAAAGTTAAACGTGCAACGACCATGAGAAATTGATTCTAAATCATCACGTTTAGCCATAATCGCATCAAGCTGCTGGCGATAATGAGCGGTGATATTTTTAAGGTAAGTAATATCTTTTAAGCGGCCTTCAATTTTAAACGAACTAACACCAGCATCAATTAACGCTTCTAAATTATCGGTCTGGTTATTGTCTTTTAATGATAATAAGTGCTGATTTTCAGCTAAGACGTCACCTTCGCGAGTAGTCAAATTGCACGGTAACCGACACATCTGTGAACATTCACCGCGATTAGCACTGCGATTAGAATACGCATGGCTCAAATTACATAAACCGCTATAACTGACACATAATGCGCCGTGAATAAAGAACTCTAACTTCATTTTTGTGCTAGCAGCAATATCGCGAATTTGTGGGATATTGAGCTCACGGGCTAATACGACTTGCGAAAAACCAACTTGCTCTAAAAAGACCGTTTTTTCAGGGCTGCGGTTATCCGTTTGCGTACTGGCATGCAACGCAATAGGCGGCAGATCAAATTGTAAAACACCCATGTCTTGAACAATCAAGGCATCAACCCCCGCTTCATAAAGCTGCCAAATAAGCTTTTGGGCTTTATCAAGTTCGTCATCCATTAAAATGGTATTTAACGCCACAAAAACCTGGGCATGATAACGATGAGCAAATTCTGCCAAACGAGCAATGTCTTCAACACTGTTGCCAGCATTATGGCGCGCGCCAAAGGCAGGACCACCAATATAAACCGCATCAGCACCATGGCGAATAGCCTCAATGCCGTAATCAGCATTTTTAGCAGGCGCTAATAGTTCTAATCGACGTTTTACGGGTGCCTCAGGTGTAAACAATTCTACAGTAACCATAATGTTAACTAAATTTCGCATTAATTCGGATAAAAAAGTGCGCCAGCATACTAATATTGTCACATTGACATAAGTATGTTGACGCATTCAAATAGCGGTATACTTTAGCAAACTTTACATAAAGTTATACATAAATTCGTTGTTATCAACGCCTAAAATGGCTGCAACGCTAGGCTTATAAAAACAGATCTTGGATATTTTTAAAGTCAGTTTTACCTTCAGCAATTTCTTGTGGGTTTAAACCAGACACTTCATGTGGGAACACTAACCAATCTTCAGATGAATGAATAAAATAATCTGGCTTTAGATCGACTTTAGTGTTTTTGGGTTTGTAGTAAGGACATGCTATGCGAATATCGGTTGGCATGTTCAAACGCATAAATTTTCTTAATTTACCAATAAGCGCATCAACACTGCGCCCCGAGTCAAATACGTCATCAACAATCAACAAACCGTCGCTAGCATTGGCATTTTCGATAATGTAATGCAAACCGTGCACTTTAATATTTTTATCTTGTTTGTCAGTGCCAATACCATAATAAGACGAGGTTCTAACTGCTATATGGTCTGTTTCGATTTTCTTAAAATCAAAATACTCTTGGACCGCAATGCCGATAGGTGCTCCACCGCGCCAAATACCCACAATAAACTGTGGTCGAAAGCCACTGTCATATACTTGTGCAGCGAGTCTAAATGAATCTTCCAAAAGTTGTTGCGCACTAACAAAGAGTTTATCTGTCATTGGTTAAAGCCCCAGTTATTTTATTGCGGCGAATTTTATATCAAATAAGCTTTTCTTGCCTGCAAGAAAAGGAATTAATTGATCAAAAGCAATAAAAAAATCAAAACGTTCGCCACATCGCCATTATCTCAAGCGCCACTAGTAGCGTCAACAGATCCGAATATGAACAATAATCCACCTCATTAACAAGTATCCGTTATCAATACAATATAGAGTAGGCGTTAAGTTTGCCATCTCAAGCTTGAAGGCAAAGTTCAAGGTCAATACCTGGGCCGTAATGACAATAAAATCTACTTGTCATTAAAAACGACTATGGCATAGTGGGCTGCCATGAAAAGCAGATTTTATCGCCAATTCAGGACCCATACGCCACTATGCTAGTCAATAAAACCTTACACCATGCCTATGGAACTGAACTGGCAAACACCACAGACAACAACGAACTCAAGGTGCCTAAAAGTGATAACCCGCTCATATGGCCTGTGCTGAGTTTATTGCAATCAACAAACCAAAGTTGGAAAGTACATCATTTGGCGAGCGAGTTACAAGCCAAAGGATTAATGCATAATCTTGACCCTTTACCCGAAAAAGACCTCTTTAAACGCAACTTTCTACTGATGAACGCCTTATATGAATTACAAGACATATTAATCCCCAAACAGTGGTTACAAGTAAAGGCAATGGAAATCCAAATATTTAGGATTATTCCGGCCAATGCTGATGTGCAAAATATTTGCGATGGTGCATTACGCGATTATTATCTCGATTGGGCCAATTATGATGCCAGCGTTAACGTTGTACGGGAAATGCTGGAGTCATTCTGGTCAAGTTATCAAGAGTATATTGGCGTCAACACCCAGTTAATGCACCAAGGTCATGCCTTAACAGTATTTGAACTTGATGACACCGCCACCGATAAAGACATTCGCAAACAATGGCGCAAACTCGCGCTTAAATGGCACCCCGACCGCGAACAAGGTAATGCCGAACGTTTCCGTGAAGTATGCGAAGCATGGCAAACCCTAAGAAATTAAACGTAGACTGCCAATGATTTACAGGCTCACTATCTTGGTCGAACACTCATAGGCCATGATAGCTATTGTCCACAGAACTCTGCATGACTAACTGTGCTTTAGTTATTTAGCGATGCGCATTAGCCATTTAATCGTTAGCTATTTACAGCCATCAATAAACAGGCCTTGGTTAATTATCCAGATTAACCTTCTATATCGCATCATCTAGATTGAACAACTCAATGCCACTTTATGATGACATTCCTTAATAATCATTAAGTTCACTTCAATATCTTGCCTTAATTCAGAGGTTAACCTCATAAAGCACGCACGGATCACGAAATTAACGCCTTTTTAATTGATGATTTAAGCCATAATTCAGCTTAGAAACTTACCCTAATTAGCTCAAGCAGATTAATCTAATCCTATTGATTATTCGCTAATAACATTGATCTGAGGTTTTACATGATTAAATATTTCGCCGTTGCATTGACGCTCATAGCAGCCTCATTTAGCACATTTGCTGCGCCATTTGTTGCAGGCAAGCATTACACTCAAATTTCCAATAATATGGTTACTAGCACGCCAAAAATCACTGAGTTTTTTTCATTTTACTGCCATAACTGCTTTAATATGGAAACTCAGTATCTTGCTGAGATTAAAGCAGGATTAGATGAAGAGGTCACCTTCGACACTAAGCATGTTGACTTTATGAACAGCGATTTAGGCACTGAAGTGATGCGATCACTGGCTGTTATTCATGAGGTTGGTCAAGCAGAAAAGCTCAACCACGCAATGTTTACGGCTATCCAAGGTGATAAAGGCGCCAATGGGCATGATCACAATGCTCAAGGCCACCAGCATGAATCACAAATAAATAGCCGTGAAGACATTAAAAAAATCTTCAGCCAATTTGGTGTCGATGCCGCAACCTATGACACATTGGCCGACAGCAGTACTACTGATAAAGCATTGACTTTATGGCGTCAGCAACAAACGTTATATAACGTTAATAGCGTACCCGCATTTATCGTTAATGATAAATACGCTATCAATATGAATGAAATTAGCACTTTAGATGAACTAATTGAGTTGATGAACTATTTAGCCACCTCAAAATAACGGCCGCATCTTGATGGGTAATCAACACTAATGAAAAAAATGGCTATCAATTGATAGCCATTTTTTTCGATTTATCCCATCTGTAATTCAGAGATAAGAACCTATACTCAAATGACCTCGAAATGCAGGATTACGCATGTCCAGAAGTGCAGACTGCTAGGTTCTAGGGCTGACTCCGTCCTGCTAGGGTCGCTACGCTTCTAGATCCTAGGACCTAAGACCTAAGACCTAGCACCTAGAAGGAGCGAAGCACCGTCCTCTGGCGAGCTTGCGAGTTCCTAGCAGCGCAGCTGCTCTAGGCTCTTCCTACGGGAGCGCTGAAACGAGCATGTTGAAGTGGCTTGGGAGGATATAACCAGATCATCAGAACCAGACCACGCTCTCTAATCAAAAAAATCACGTAAATGCAGTAGTCCAAGTAACGCATGTATGAGTAATAAGCCAGCAAAACAGTTTGCAAATAAACTATGGTAATAGCGTAAACTCAGTGCATATTCACCACCTTGAGCCAACCACCACCCCACACCTGTGACAGATACCATCAGCAATAACAATAAACATATCCCGGCAATCACACTCAATAAGCCTTTACCGCCAGATAGCGGTAATTGTCCTTTAGACAAGCCCTGTAGGTCTTGCTGACATTGACGCCATTCGCCTACTATCCAAGGGTAAAACTGACGCCATTGACCTTGCCTACAGACATCAAAAGCAAAAGCTACGGCTAACAAAGCACAACACAAACCGCCATAGACATGCCAGCTATTCCAGCCACTGCTATTAGGCGGCAAACGCCGCCCCATTAATATCCACGGGCTAGTGGCAATAAGCAAAACGCTCAACACCCCTGTTACGGCGTGCAATTTAGTGGCTATCGCATCGTACCACTGCGATGCTGTCATCGCTGGCTTCATCAATTATGCCTCAATGATCTGCTGAGCAAATTCATCGACTTTATGCCAGTCGGTAAACTCTACCTTGGTATTAGGATCGGTAGGGCCTTTGGTTATCCACATAATAAACCGAATAATATTTCGGTCCATCACACCGTAGCCTTGGTAGTCTAAATTACCACCAAACACTTGTAATAATGTTGGTTGCCAAACACTTTGCTGTAAAAATTGCTGCATATAGCTATTAGTTTGCGGGGTGTTTTTTTGCGGTTTACGCGCCACTAAGCTAACCGAGAAAAAACCACTGGGTTTGTTTTCCAATTCAGTACGATGAGCTTCAATAAATTGATACAACGCTGGACGATGTTTGCCATGACGAATACTGGCACCAATGTACACTTTATCAAACAGGGCTAAATCGGGAGCATCTGCTAAAGATGCCACCGTGACCTGCTGATCTTGCGCAACTAGCTGACGTTGTAAATACTCACATATTTTTTGAGTGTAACCATGGACACTTGAATGGATCAGTAAAATCTGACTCATGCTGACCTTCATTGAAATCATTTAAAGTAATTCAATATTTTAGTCCACTAGTGCTAAAATTTACATGAAATAGATCACGTCATCAAGATCCACAATGGCGGCAATGTGAACTATTGCGCAAAAAAATGCCCTAGAAATAAATAACTAGGACATGTTGAGCTTTACTGTGAATGGATAAAGGCTGTAAAAAAGCGCTAACTTGATCGCGCTCAACTTGAGTTATTGCCATAAAATCTTGCTTAGCGGTTTAGCTTGCCCATCATGCCACACAATGGCTTCTTCTAAGGTTGCCGCACGGCCACCATGTAAAAAACCACTTGTAGATTCTGTTTGGGTGAGTCCTATGTCCCATAATGGCCGTTGGCGCCATTCATTACCATCGGCTAAAAAGTCGCCACAATCATCCTCCGGCCCATCATTAATATCATCCAGTAACATGTCACTAAACGGATAAATAGTCTGACCTTTTAGACTGTCGCTCATCGGGATCACCAAGCATCGGCATCTTGTGGTTAAGCTCACCTAAAGCAGTATTCTTTATTGGTACTGAATTGGCGTTATGCTCAATGGCATTAGCATTCCATGTGGCGCGTCATCCTCTACCGAGTAAAGAAGCCTTATGGTCATGGTTGAATATAAAACACTAAACGATTCAGCGCAGATGTCATACCATACAGACATGACGCAAGCGCAATGCATAAAGAGGTTTAATGATGGCTGATGTTGATGTTACGCAAATCCAAGATGGCAACACTCAAGTGTCCGCTCGCAAAAAAACCTTATTGCTCGGGCGCATTATCGGTTTAGCAAGCGAAGAAGATTATCGGCCTTCAACAGCATCCGTTGCAGAGCGTGCAGAACACCGTCAACGCAAACAACTCAGCCAGCATCAGGCCAACCTTGAAAGCATTTTTGCCTTAGCGCTCACTTACACCCCATCGGATGTTACTGGTGTGGAGTTAGATCCTGATTGGCGCTATCAATTCTTTCAAATGGCAGAACAAATTCATAATCGTAAGATGCAAGATTTATGGGCCAGAATTTTGGCCAGCGAAGTCGTCAACCCTGGTAATTTCAGCCTTCGCACCTTGGCGCTGCTCACACAATTGACGCTTCGAGAAGCACAGATCTTTGAAAAAGCGCTAGGTATGTCAGTCAAAATTAATACTGAACCCAGATTTAAATTACTCAGCAGTTATCGTATTAATGGCGGGATAAAACAATATTTTCGTAAGCATACTCAAACCAACTTCGGCCTGTCACAGTTCGGGTTACCTTATTCGAGTATTTTAACGTTAGTCGATGCGGGGTTGTTACATAAAAGCGAATTTGAAACTGGGCTATTAAGCAGTAATGAAAATATTCAGTTAACGATGTGTAATGCCACTTTGACCCTAAAACCCGAAGATCAGCACTTGCTGTTTACCTATTATCGATTTACCACTGTAGGTGATGAGTTATGCCAATTAATTCAGCCAAAAAGTGATAATGAATTTATCCATACGCTTCAAACCATCTTAGCCAAGGACTTTATCGTTAGCGGTTAATATTTTTATAAAGGTGCGAATACTTGGCTTTATGTTCGCTAAATAAAAATTGGCGCAACATTTCACGCGACTCACCCTCGGCACTAATTTTTGCCGCCATGATCCCGTTCTCGGTCCTTACAGGTTCAAAGACCATATCAAGGTGCACACCATTAGGTAAAATAAGCTGGGTTAAATGGGGCATTTTGGCATTAAGTTCTTGCGGCACTTTAATCGTCATCCCCGAGCTAGACAAAGATAATACCTCAACATATTTCGCGGAGTCATTATCCATCACCTTGATGTTTTTGACATGTTCAAGCCGCCAGCTACGTTCTCCACCGCGCATATCAATCACTTCAGGGACGCCCAACTGTGGTGAAAATTGCCCTAGGTCATCTTGTTTTAAGGTTAACGGAAACCACAACTGATAATAGCTTATCTCAGCGAGCAAGGTTAGTTTGGCATTCCCCAGAATATGAGCAAGTACTTGAGGTATTTCAGTCGCGACACTTAATGAATGTTTCGCTAATGAATTATCGGTACTGTCATCTTCCGGTGCAAAAACATCGCTAAAGTAAGCGAGTTCTTCATCAGATAAAGTAGACATAAGGTAACCTTATTTCAAACAAGAACACTTTTATTATACTAACACCTTAGTATGATAACGAACAAATTTTAAACAAAAATGTAACCTTTAATATGTAGCAAGCTAATTAATACCCAACAAAAACAATATAAATAATGTATTTCTAGCTTGTCGCTAATATCAACACCACAAAAACCTTATAAATGATGTATTTCTAGCTTGTCGCTAATATAAACACCAACAAAAAAATTATAAATAATGTATTTCTAGCTTATTGCTAATATCAACACCAACAAAAAAGACGAACTGAGTTCGTCTTTCAAAATGCCACAAGATAATGATTAACGATCGTGCTCAGCTTCTATTTGCAGCGCTTTTTTAAATGACGTATGGCTCATTAATTGCTGATAATAGTTTGCAATATTTGGATATTTTTCAAACTCGCCATTTTGACCGACAATCTCTGCAATAAACGACATCATAATATCAGCACCACTGAGACTGTTGCCGACTAAATATGACTTACCATCAAGACGGTCATTAACATAACCGATAACTTTGGCGGTTTCAGCATCGGCATATCCACCAATAAACTGGGTTTCAGCCCCCTCCATTTTGACAAACATTTTCAACAATAATGGCAGTGCGGCTGAGCTTTCAGCAAAATGCATCCATTGTTGATAATCAATATAATCAGCCGTGCCTGGTGCTGGCATTAATCGATCCGCGGCATACGTTTGGATCAAGTAATCGGTTATCGCACCAGATTCGGCAATAGTATATCCGCTGGCTTCTAATACCGGAGACTTGCCTAACGGATGCACTTTTTTAAGCGATTCTGGTCCTAAAAATGTGCTTGTATCACGTTGGTAGGCGACTAAGTTATAGTCAACACCCAATTCTTCAAGTAACCAAATAATGCGTTTTGAACGTGATTTATTTAAGTGATGTAAGGTAATCATTTAGATATTCTCTCTAGGGTAAAGGCGTTCGCAAAAGAAGTCATTACAGTCCACTTCAATGCCAATCCTGTGATAAAAAAAGAGACGCTAGATTGCTCTAGCGTCTCTTAACTATGAACAATATTACGCTAATAACGCTAACATTTTTTCTGCCACTAACTCTGACGACGCTGGGTTTTGACCAGTAATTAATTTACCGTCAACCACAGCATATGGATGCCAATCATCACCCTTAGAATAGGTAGCACCGTTTTGCTGCAGCATATCTTCAACTAAAAATGGCACAATATCGGTGAGTTGTACGGCTGCTTCTTCGCCATTGGTAAACCCAGTCACATTCTTACCTGCAACTAATGGGGTGCCGTCTGGCTTTTTAGGGTACTTAAGCGCAGCAGGTGCATGACATACCAAGCCTAAAAGCTTGTCGGTTTTGTAGCACTGCTCAATTAACGCAATCGAGTCTTTATCATTGGTTAAATCCCATAACGGACCATGACCACCAGGATAAAACACCGCGTCATACTCAGCTACGTCAATTGATGCCAATGTGTGCGTATTGGCTAATAACGCCTGTGCTGTAGCATCGGTTGCAAAACGACGTGTTGAGTCAGTTTGAAAATCTTCTTTATCACTTGTCGGGTCTAATGGCGGTAAGCCACCTTTAGGTGACGTCAGCACAACCTCAACACCTTTGTCTGTAAATGCGTAGTATGGTGCCGCTAGCTCTTCTAACCAAAAACCGGTTTTCTCGCCTGTGTCGCCTAATTTGTCGTGCGATGTTAATACCATTAATACTTTCATTGTTATTCCTTAAATAGAGTTTGTTTATCCGTAATCGGTTAGATTACAGAGGATTGTTTACTTTAATGACAACCTTGCCGAAGTTTTCGCCCTTTAGCAGCCCGATAAAGGCTGAGGTCATGTTTTCAAGACCATCGACAATTTGTTCACGATATTGAATTTTGCCTTGTGCCAACCACTGCCCCATATCATTGGCAAATTCTGGATAGCGGTCGCCGTAATCGTCAAAAATAATAAAGCCTTGCATCTTAATACGCTTAACCAGCAAAGTGCCCATCAGTAATGACAAACGATCAGGGCCATCGGGTAACGAGGTCACATTGTACTGAGAAATTAATCCACACAATGGCACTCGAGCACCGGTATTTAATAACGGTAAAACAGCATCAAACACTTTACCGCCAACGTTTTCAAAATACACATCAATGCCGTTACCACAATGTTTTGCCAGTTGCTCCGCAAAATCAGCCGCTTTGTGATCAATACATTCGTCAAAACCTAGCACTTCTTTGGCGTGACGACATTTTTCTGCGCCGCCGGCAATACCCACCACTCGACAACCTTTTAATTTACCAATTTGGCCAACCGTTGCACCAACAGGGCCAGTAGCGGCTGCCACTACAATGGTTTCACCCGCTTTAGGTGCACCAATGTCCAATAAGCCCATATAAGCGGTAAAGCCTGGCATGCCCATAATACCCAAGGCATAAGAAGGATTGCTTGGATTATCGCCCAACTTCATTAAGCCTTCGCCATTTGATACCAAGTAATCTTGCCAACCACCAAACGATAATATCCACTCACCCACTTTGTAATCTGGATGATTAGACACTTCAACTTGTGATACCGCCGCGCCCACCATAACATCGTCAATGGCGACGGGCTCTGCATATGATTTGCTATCATTCATGCGGCCACGCATATAGGGATCAAGTGATAAATACACCGCGCGCAATAACACCTCACCTTCTGCCGGTAAAGGTTTGTTGACGGTTTCTAAGCGGAAGTTGTTGGCAACAGGTTCCCCTTGAGGACGGCTGGCGAGTACGATGCGACGATTTTGAGTGTTCATTTTGTGTCCTTTAAATAACATAAGCACCATAAAATGGTACTGAGAAGACAATATGACCTCGGTTGTTAAAAGCTATTTACAGCAGTAATACTGATATCTTGCAAACACTGCTACCATAAACAACCAAGGCCAAATAATACGTTTCTTTTACTTAAGTTGATCAGTCCAAATCTGATCAGTGACTTTGAGAGCTAAATAACTGATATGAATAAAAATAAATCCCTATTACTCGAAAACCAGTTGTGTTTTGCTGTTTATTCAACGTCATTGGCCATCACGCAGCTGTATAAACCGTTACTTGACTCTATTGGACTAACCTACACCCAATATTTGGTGATGTTAGTCCTCTGGGAGCAAGATGGCTTAAGCTTAAAAACCTTAGCCTGTAAACTCGGTCAACAATCAGGTGCATTAACACCTGTGATTAAACGTCTCGAAACCGATGGGCTACTGACACGCATTCGCGATACTCAAGACGAACGGATGTTATCCATGCAATTAACCGAAAAAGGTCACCAACTTCAAGCCCGAGCTGAGCAGATCCACAAATGTGTTATTGAACAATGCGGTATCGAAACATCTGAACTCACCGAACTTAAACAACAATTGGACCAATTTAAAGCAAAACTCCCATCACATATTGAGCTCTAACGCACAAAATGACTAAAAACTTGCACTAAGTTTGCTTTGCACTTGCTATATGATAATCACGATAACCAATTGCGTGCAACTTAAATTAACAATTTTTAAGATCAATGAGCTATTTAATATGATTATTACATCGGATTGTCACATTAACTGATGGCCATGATACTCAATGTGATCCGCTGCGACGCACAACGCATCAGTCATTAAGTACATATTATTACGCTATATTGACACTATTACGTCCGATATTTTTTGACGAATATAACGCCTTATCTGCCCGCTTAAAAAGCTCTAAAAATGTCTTATCTTGAGGATGTATTGTTGCTACACCAATGCTAATGGTTATTGGCGGTGCCAGCGGTTCATCATATTGTTGTTGAGCTTCCCTTAAGCGTTCTGCCATTATATAAGCAGAATCAATATCCGTATCGGGTAATAAAATGGCAAATTCTTCGCCGCCAATTCGAGCCAATACATCGGCCTCGCGGATCTGGTCATGACATATATTGGCGACGCGCTTAATCACCTCATCACCCACTAAATGGCCATAAGTGTCGTTGACCGCTTTAAACAAATCAATATCAATAATCATTAACGAAAAAGGTTGGAAATAGCGGCTAGCACGCAAAAACTCGTGTTCGCAGAATGAGGTAAATGAGCGCCGATTGAATAAGCCGGTTAACGGATCAGTATTAGCCTGCAGCTCTAATTTTGATCGTAAATGATACTCAGCGGTGACATCGGTAGAAATACCAATGAGACCAATTAGTATGCCTTTTTGATTATATAAGGGTTGCTTAACCTCGTGGTACACAATCAAAGAATCTTCAGTATCAACAATAATATCATCAGCTATTTTACTTTGTGAATTAAGCACTTTATTGTCATTGTGATGTAAAATATCAGCGATATTGGCAGGGAAATAATCTCGTTCTGAAGTGCCTTTTAGTTTCTCAAGCGTAACGCCAAAATAATCGAGGGTGAGTTGATTGGCAAAAATATACTTACACTGGGTATCTTTGACATAAATATAGACATCGACTTGGTCTAAAATAAGTTCATAGGTATCTGACATCATCTTTCTAGCTTGTTGCTGACGATATTGATTAAGATTCAAAAACAGCAACAAGGCAATCAATGATAATAAGATGAAAATCAATAATCCGATGGTTTCAATCGACACGAGCATTCCTTAGCTACTATCCACATCCATGTATGTCATTAATAGTGTTAACCACAAAAAGTAAATAACATCTATTAATAACGATATAGTCAATCATACTGTTTAAATAAGTATGAGAGCATCCGCAGTAAAAATCAAACCATTAAAGTTTTTTTATCAAGTTATTGAAAATAAAATAAAAATGTATCAATTCCATTGTACTGTGATCGACAATATAGATAATCTCGCGTCAACATATATTATCGATATCACTGACCGACTATGATAAATAACATAACTGCTTATAAATAACGCTGGCTTTCATCACAAAAGGCACCTCTAACAATGCCTCTATTTGCTCAACAGGGCTCACTGGTATCGACATACTATCGCTATAGTATCGCTACAGTATCGCCATAGTTGCCCACTTCAAGCGTAACAAGCTATCGTCTACCCCATCGTTAATCCAAGCACCGCCAAGGCAATGGTGCTAATAGTATTTTTATCCATGGATACTCCCTTTTTTATTTTAATGGGCTAAATTTTTACACTGGCAAAAAATCTGTTATGTTACAAGCAAGTAAAAGGTCATGTTACCTTTATAGCGATTTAAAAAATCGTTTCGTCATGAATAAGCGATTAAATAATAAGCCGCTAACTAACTAACTAACAGTGAATTAACCCACAATGGAAATTGCAATTTTTGGCGCAGGTTCAACAGGATGTTATTTAGCAGGACAATTGTGCCTATCGGGTTTAAAAGTGACGTTAATTTGTCGCCCAGCAATTAAGCAAAAAATCATCGCCAATAACGGCATTACCTTGAGTGATTATCAAGGGTTTAATCAGACCGTGATGCCGCAAGCGTTAATCACTGACATTACTCAACAATCATCAATTAATGGCAAATTTGATGTGGTATTTGTTACCCTAAAATGCCATCAAGTCAGCACTATTGCCAATCAGTTAATGGCCATTACCCATGACCATAGCAGCATTATATTTATGCAAAATGGCTTCGGCAGTTTTGACAGCATTAAAGACTCGCTCGATCATTACGCCTTACTCCAAGGGATCACGCCGTTTAATGTACTGCAACTGCCTAATGGCGTGTTTCACAAAGGCACTGAAGGCGTATTTACCTTGCAAAAAAATCCTCATACTGTCGCGATTCAGTCGGCATTAATTTGCCAAGGATTTGGTTGCGACATAGCAGCAGACTTCACTCCGATGATTTACGGTAAATTATTATTAAATCTCAATAATGCCCTTAATGCTGTCACCAATTTGCCGATTAAACAGCAGTTAAGCCATTATAAAAATCGCCGCGTACTGACTAAGGCAATGAAGGAGTGGCTAGCAGTATGCGAGGCAGCAGATATCCAATTACATCAATACACTAAGGTCAAGCCCACTTGGTTACCCACCATTTTATCACTGCCAAATTGGTTATTTAAGCTAGTTGCTAAACAGATGCTCGACATCGATCCCAAAGCGCGTTCCTCAATGTGGCAAGACATCCAAGCTAAACGTAAAACTGAAGTCGATTTCATCAATGGTGCAGTCGTCAGTATTGGGGAAATATATGGCGTAAAAACGCCAGTTAATCGGGCAATAGTAGAACAAATTAAACAACTAGAACAACGACATTGACCAGAAGTTATATGCGATATCGTTGTCGAGGCAAATGTAATTCACTGTTATTTTTGCACCAAAAATACAACTGACGTAATCGCACCCTACAATCAAACGCGCACAAATAGTATGACCCAGGCTATCTCTGGATGAGTGTGATCATGGTGTAACTTAAATTGGCCTAAAACTTAACCCGATTAACGTATTGGAAAACAATCAAACATGAGCAACAGCAGTTTCTTTTTTGGCGAATGGCAAATTAATCCGCAAAGTAACAGTGTTCAGTCGGGTGATATCATTCGCAGTCTTGAACCCAAAGCCATGGATGTATTGCGTTTACTGTGCCAACACCAAGGGGAAGTGCTCACCGCTGATGATATTATCAATCATTGTTGGAACAATATTGCCATTGGCGACAACCCACTGCATAAAGTCATCACCCAACTGCGTAAAGCCTTAGGCGACCAAGCATCAAACCCCAGTTACATTGAAACCATCCGCAAGCGCGGTTACCGCACCCTTGCCAAGGTTGAGTTTCCCCTTGGTCATCACACCCGAGTTATTACTGAACCATGGCAAGGCCAATCGCCCTTTCCCGGCTTACGCGCATTTGAAGCTAACGATGCCGAGGTGTTTTTTGGTCGGGGTGAACAAGTCGATACCTTACTCAATCGTATTACAACACAAATCAAATTCGGTCGCGCATTTTGCTTAGTACTTGGCCCAAGCGGCACAGGTAAATCGTCGTTAATTAATGCCGGTGTTATTCCTAACCTAAAAAGCGCCAGCGGCTTTAATGGTGTCGGCGTGCTCGATTATGCCAGCATAGATTTAGCCGATGTCACCCAAGATAGGCTGCTTATTGATATTGCCTGCGCCATGCTCGACTGGGAAGTTAACCACATTGCCGTTTTCAGCGAGTTAAGTGCACAAGATCTTGCCCAGCAGCTTGAACAAGATATGCCTAGCGTCATCGCCCAATGCCAACAGGCAATAACCGCGGCTAAACCAAGTTATCAATACAGCCAAGCGCAGTTTTGCTTGTTCGTTGACCGTTTAGAAGTGTTGTTATCATCGCCTATTTATAGCGAACAACAGCGCACAGATGCCTTAGATATTCTCGAGCGTTTAGCCACCTCAGGGGTTGTACTGGTGCTCAGTGCTTGCCGCAACGACTTTTACCCCCAAGTGGTCAGTCATCCAAGCTTAATGGCAGGCAAAGCCAATGGCTCACATTTCGATTTATCTGCGCCAACCCGAACCGAATTGATGCAAATGATCCGCTTGCCGGCCAATGCCGCTAACCTCACCTGGTCAGTAGACCCTAATACCGCCATGCCATTGGACGAAATGCTCTGCAGCGACGCCGCCTCAAACCCCGATGCCCTGCCCATGTTGCAATACACTTTAGAAGCCCTGTACCTCAAGCGCGATGAAAATGACCAGCTATTAGTCTCGGTTTATCACTCACTAGGCGGTTTAGAAGGCGCTATCGGTAAAAATGCTGAACAAGTGCTCGCCAATCTTAGCGACGCTGAACGCGGCGCATTACCTAAAGTGTTATCCATGTTAGTGACCTTATCCGAAGATGAAAAATCGGTCACCAGCCGCGCGGCAAGTTTGGAAAGGCTCAATAGCGAAGCGGAACGAAATCTGGTTAACGCCATGGTCAACAAGCGCTTATTTGTGTCACATCTGCAATACGACCAAGCCTGTTTTAGTATTGCCCATGAGGCATTGCTAAGACGTTGGCCCCGTGCGACCCAGTGGATAACCCAGCACAGCGACAGCTTAGCCATTAAAAGCCGCTTACAGCATCAGTCACAGCGCTGGCTAAATGAGTCAAAAAGCCCCGCCTATTTACTCACCGAAGGTAAGCCCTTAATAGAGGCACAAAGCTTAGTCGCCAATCCGTTATTTACCTTAGAGCCACACGAAGCCGCCCTGATCCAAGCGTCAACCAAACAGGCCAATGCTGGCCGGTGGCGTCGCCGCGTTACCATGCTGACCCTGGTTACCTTAACGATTATTGCTATCACCATGAGCGCACGCAGTATTCAAGCCGAAAACCAAGCCCAGCAAAAACGCCTTGCGGCAGAAAACTTACTTGGTTTTATGGTGGGCGAATTCGCCGATAAAATGCGCGGCATTGGCCGCATGGACTTGCTCGATGGGATCAGTAGCAAGGCGCTGGAATATTTCAGCGACTTTTCTGCCGACGATGTCAGCACGTTAAGCTTTGAAGCCCAGTTTCAACACAGCCAAACCTTAGAGGCCATGGGCGAAGTGGCCTATTCGCGCGGCAATACCGACGAAGCCCACAGCGCATTAATCGCCGCCCGTGAACGCATGCTGCCGTTACTTGAAATACAGCCTCAACACCTCAATTTACTTAAAACCTTAGGCGCCAATGCCTTTTGGCTCGGCCAGCTTAAATACGATCAAAGTGATTGGGCTGCGACGCAGCCATGGTTCGAACAATACTTAACCTACAGCCAAGCCATGTATCAATATGCGCCAGAGGACAACGATGCACTAATGGAGTTGTCCTATGCCCATAACTCCTTGGGCTCGATTTATATGAAGCAGCAACACTTTACCGCCGCCCGTGAGGCATTTGAACAATCATTGCAACTTAAGCTTAAATTATGGGACAAAGACCAAACAAATAGCCAGCTAATTGCTGATATTGCGGATACACGCTCGTGGCTTGCCAGTGCAGCGGTTTATCAAGGAGATGTTGTTGCGGCAATAAAAATACATCAACAAATTCAACAACAATTGGCTAATAAAGCATTAGAAAAACAACCTTATTTACTTGAGCGATCATCGAGTAGTTATGCTCTGCAGGCTAAATTATTAAATTACCAAGGCCAACGCCAACCAGCCTTTGAAAAATCAAAACTTAGCTTAGCGGCGATTACCAACGCCCTTAAACAAGACCCCAAAAATGATATTTGGAAGACCCAACAATATTACGCTTACCTTGATATGTTGACCTTTAGCACTGAGCCCATTGAGCACACCATGGATCAGAGTATCGACTCTTTGGCAGCCATGATTAATACCGATGTAACCTTAATAACCTCAAACAAAAAAAATGACCTATGGGCTAAATATCAGCTGGCTGCGGCAAATTATTTAGCATCACAAGGACAATTAGCAGAAAGCTTAATCTATACCCAGCAGGCAATTGCTTCTTTTAACCAATTAACTACTGAGTTTGGCCAAAACACGACTTATCCTGCAGGATTAGCCCAAAGCAACATGCTTGCGGCAACATTGCTAACATCCTTAGGGCAGCCGCAGCAAGTTAACCTACTGTGTAAGCAATCAAAAGCGCTACTCGCCTCTATTGTCGATAACAACAGCGCCCCCAAGTTTACCGTCCCTTACGCTCAGGCCCTCGACTGCCTCAAAGAGCTTAATCAACACCCTGATTTAATCCAGCTGTTACAACGAACGAGCATAACTGATTATAGATTTAGCCCAAAAGCTAACCCCTAACCCCTGAACAAAAAGTATGGAGAATATAATGTCAAATACTCAAGGCCAAGCAACGTTTTTTAACCTCACCGTCATCCTCGACAATGATGTGCCAGTATTTACTTACACCAACCTAGATGGCACCGCAGTATGTGGCAATGTGGTCATTAACCAATACAGCACCATTTCTTACCAATTGATAGATCAAACAGGTAAGGGGCTTAAATTTGTTGGTGCGGCATTCACCACTCCTTTTGATAAAATTATTGATGCCATCACCATTAGCAGCGATGGCAGCTTAATTCAATTAACCGATTTAGATGAAGTACCAGGCAATACCAGCTTTCAATTTGTACTATCTAACACCACCAATACCTTAATGCTACTAAGTCCAGACCCACAAGTGGTCAATCGCCCAGACTAAATATTAAATACATTTAACATTAAAGCTCAGGCTTGCCCTGAGCTTTTGATGTTGTTCGACATAGCTAAACCAAGCAATAGCTAAATCAATCCATAGCATAATCATGGCTAAAACGGCGTGTGTTATCCATTAACACACTGTGTTATTGTTTTTTAAAAGTTAACTTATTATATTTAAAAGGAATTAGTATGAAATGTTCTATCTCTTTGGTGTTCGCCGCCATATTGTGTGCCGCTCCTGTTATTAGCCAAGCGGCAACCCAACAAGAAATCGATTTAGCACTGGCCCCGGTCAAAAACAGTGCTCAACTGCAAGTGCTATTAAGCGACGCGTCAGGGTTAGATGCCCTCGAAGATACCTTGCTCAACTAAACTAAATTAAACTAAACTACAGTACTGCCTATGTTGTTCAGCAAAACTACCTCATAGAATGCTTATCCTGATGCAAAATATATCGCAGCTCAACAATCTTTAGCCTTATAAAAACCAATCATCTCTCACTATCAAGCCGCTAGTATCAAGCCGCTAGTATCAAGCCATGAGTATCAAGCAACTAATATCAAGCCGCTAATATGCCCCTATACAAGGTTTTTTTACTCAGTCATATCTCTATTTTGGATCAACTCACACCTGCAGATCGCTGTAACACTCAAGCGCTAACCAATAACATTTAGCCAATAGCAATACTTTTACTCAATAAACATCAATTTGCAATCCATTTAAATATATTTAAATCAACAGGTTAAAACCAGAAGATTACCGAAAGGTAAACAGGCATTATTCCTAATAGAGTATTTGACATCAGCACCGAGTCGACAGTAGAAACACACAAAGGAATGCACCATGTTTAACCATGACAAATTAACTGAACTCAATGACACCATTTCCCGAGTGACTAAATTAACAGACTCGTTTGCTAAATATCCTGGCATAGTCAAAAAGCAGATTTCAAATAACCTTATGACTCGCGAAAACGTTATGTATAAAAACATGGTGACTGCAGAACAACATGGTCAAATCACCACCGCAGAAAACCTACAAATCACCACTTTGCTCAATGTGATAAGTGCGATATCAGAAGCGATTTTTGTGATTAATTCTACTGGTGTGATTGAGATGATAAATCCATTGGCGGCTAAATTATTTGGTGCACATAATGAGATGTTAATTGGCCAAACTTGGACCGATTATTTACAAAGCCCGTTTAAAGATGAATATCAATCGTTATTTGATGTTTGGAATAAGGCAAGTGCAAGCAATAAACAAACCGCGCCGTTTAATCACGGTCCAAAAGAAATTATCATTAATCGCGGTGACAGCACCTTACTCGAAGCCGACTTGTCATTGTCATGCTTACCCTCAATGCAAATGGGATCTGAACCATTATTCATCGGTATCATGCATAACTTAACCAGCCATAAAGCTGAGTACCATAAACTGCGCCACTTGGCTCACACAGATAAATTAACTGGCCTTGCAAACCGTCACGCCTTTGATGATGCCCTGCAAACCAACTGGAATGACAGTATTAACCACGACCAACCCTTGTGTTTAATCATTATCGATGTCGATTATTTTAAAATATTTAACGACCAATTTGGTCATGTGAATGGCGATAAATGTTTGCAAAAAATTGCCAAGGTGCTTTTGGATGCATTGCCATCAAGCAATGCCATGGCAGCCCGCTATGGTGGCGAAGAGTTTGTGGTCATTTTACCCAACAGCAACCCATTAACAGCTGAATATATTGCTCAAAAAATTCAGCGAAGTATTAATCAATTAACCTTTACCGACTTGGGGTTGCCTGCGCAAACTAAAATCAGTGTCAGCCAAGGTATTGCCTGTGAACGCGGCGGTCAATATCGCACCCCAACAGCACTAGTATGCGCAGCAGATACCGCACTTTACCGCGCAAAATCAAGCGGGCGTAATCGAATCAATATCAGTGGCTAACCGTTAACGACTAACAATTAGCCATTAGCGAATAGCCATTGGCAGATAAATCCGCCTACTGGTTCAAATACTTGCTTTAGCACAGGTTTGATAAGCTGCAATACCACTGTTTGCATTGGCTTGCAGGGCAAGTTGATACTCGATAGCTGTGGCAAAATGTGCATCCCAATGCTGCAATTTGGGCAACATAAGTTGATGCCACAATGGTGGAATAAGCGTAAGGACAAAAGTACTCAGATACCCGCCAATCATTTGCGGTGCGTGCGGATACGGCGACAATTGATGATAAGGTAATTGGCCTTGGGCGTGATGATGCGAATGGCGAGTTAAATTAAACATCGCCCACGAACTCACCCGTTTATTGGTATTCCAAGAATGGTGTGGTTGTACTGGCGAGTTGACCGCTCGAACTAAGCCATAATGCTCCATGTAATTGACTATTTCTAAGGTCGCTTTAGCCCACAACGCCATTAGTACAAAAAAACTTACCCCCTGCCAACCCGCTAGCCAAAACACCCACCCCATAATCACTAAGCTCATGGCATATCCTCTTAAGGCTTTGTTGTGCCAACTCAATAGTGCAAGCTGTTTACGCATAAGCCTTTGTCGCTCAATATGCCAGGCACTTATATTGCCTTTAATGGTCGACATAACAATGTGCGCATACACATTACGGCCACGGGGCGCAGTCGCAGGATCGTCCAAGGTACTAACATACTTGTGATGCCCATACACATGCTCAATGGCAAAGTTAGCGTCAAAGCTAAAGGCCAATAACCAGCGGCCAATCAATAATGACACCGGCTGCCAAGTTCGGTGGCTTAACTCATGGCCGGTAATTGTTGCCATTACACCAACCACTAAGCCTAAATAAATCACCATTACCCCATACTGGATCAGGCTGGTATTTTCTCGCGCCAATAACACATCATAACCACTGATACGGGTGATCAAAGCGCCATATTGACCGATATCCTGGCTGGCAAACTGCCAACTGCTAACAAACACCAACATCACGGTTAAGGGCAGCGCCAGCCATAATTGCCACGTCAGCAAGGCCGGAAACTGATAGCTCGGCGTGTGTACATCATCACCAAATAAAATATCGCCACCTAAATACACCGCCACCCATATAGCAAAACCTATACTGATGTATGACTCACCCAAGGTAATACTGGCAATGGCAATCAGCGCCATAAGGTGAAACGACATAAACTTAAGATATTTAAACATCACAGTGTCCTACTCTTGCGGCTCATCAGCCAGCTGACGCTGACGAAAATTCAGTTTAATACTGACATTAGACCTTGGCACACTTTGGCACGCCAAAATCATTCCTTGAGCTATCGCCTTGGCTGATAACACGTAAGCACTGTCGGTTAACTGTTTAACCTCACCAGACACTAACTGGCACCGACAAGCGCCACAGCTGCCCACCTGACAATGGTGAGGAAAGCTAATGTTGGCCGCCAGTGCAGACGTTAAAATGGTTTGCTTTACGCTGACTCGCTCAATCACTTTCTGGTCATTAATCGTTAGGGTCACAGGTTTGGCCGTAAACATTGACAACATAAGCCGTCCTTTAAAGGTTAAAGGTTAAAGATTAACTTTACGCCAGCATCCAAGATAGAAAAGAGGGGGAGATGGACATAAAGGGGTCATTAATAGACAAGTGCAACAAAATCCGTTACAACTAAGTTAAATCCATTGATAAGAATGTTATGCAGCCACTGCCAATTTTTTACTTAAACCAAGTTTATCAACAACTAAGCCTGTGGGAATGTAATGTTAACATTTGGCTGAGGCATAACGGCATCACACTTGAGCAATTACAAGACCCGTACTATCAAGTGAGTTTTGATGATTATCAACGGCTAATAAACTCTGCAATCAATCTTTCGGCCAGACCAGACCTAGGTTTACATGTCGGCAATCGAATAAGCATTAACACTCATGGCATGATGGGTTTTGCCATGCTTAACAGCAGCACGCTTAAACAAGCCATTGATACATTGAAGCAGTTTATTAACACCCGCACGCCGCTGGTTAAGGTAAATATCCACGAAACGGCCGACACCATGGTCATAACATTCCAAGAAGTACAACCACTAGGCGTAATACAACAACCGTTTATGGATGCACTCTTGGTGACTATTGCTAAGTTGCTGCAACAACTCAGTCCGCACTCTCCGGCGTTATGTCAGATTAATCTGAGCTTCCCTGCGCCAACTTATTGGCAGCAATATTCGGCATTAACTAAGGTGCCAGTTCATTTTAACCAAGCCAGCACCCAGTTTATATTAACCCAAACATTGTTAACCCAACGCCTTGAGATGGCCGATCCCAGCTCATTTATGCAAGCCAGACAATGGTGCATTAACGAACTCGATCTACTTAACGGGCAGCAGAGTTTGAGTGATAAGCTGTATCAGTATTTATTGCCAAGCCCGATGCCATTACCCAGTTTGAGTGACACCGCAGCGCATTTTCACATGACACCACGCACCCTGCATCGCCATTTAGCTCAACAGCAAAGTAGCTATAAAACTATTGTGGCGTCAGTGAACCATCACATTGCTAAGCATTATTTATCGCAATCTCAAGGCAGCATTAAACAACTGGCATATCAATTAGGTTATGTGGATGTGACTAATTTTCGGCGGGCATTTAAGCGCTGGCAAGGCATGACCCCAAGTGAATACCGCCAGCAGCAAAAGACAGGATCCGAAATATGAGTTTTTAAGATGAGTATCTAATGTGAGTATCTAATATGGGTCGCGAATGTGAGTTTCTAATATGGGTCGCAAGTGTGAGTATCTAATATGAGTCGCGAGTGTGAGTATCTAATGTGAGTCACGAATATGAGTCGCGAATGTGAGTCGCGAATGTGAGTCGCGAATGTGAGTCGCGAATGTGAGTATGCCATAAACGTAAAAAAGCAAACTGCGTTAACCTTAAACCCATGCCCAACATCATCAAGACAAGCGCCAAGGGTCGTCGTATCCCGCTAATAATCAAACCTGTCATGGGCGCATTCTTGTTCGCTAAGCAAGCTTAGCGAACCTCAGAACACCATAATAAACGCGTATTAAACTGCTTTGTGGCTAAACAAGCTTAGTCTAAAAAGCTGTTATCTTGAGCCAGCATGACTTGATACATAGGTTGAAAATTACCCCAAGTGACTAAGTCAGACCCATTAAATTGACGGGTTTTTGTGGCAATATCATGGCCAATCAACTTAAGTTCACCTGCCGCTTGTGCCAGTAATTGGCTATGACAACAACTGTCTAGCATAACAAAGTTGGCCGTGGCCGCATCAACTGACTTCCCTACGGTCAATAAACCATGATTTTGTAAAATCACCGCCGCATGGCCTTGCAGCGCCTCAGCAATCATGTCGCCTTCAGACACCTCGGCAACCACACCGGTAAAGGTATCAAACACACTGTGGTTGTCATAAAACATGCAAGCATCTTGTGAAATCGGTTTCAGTAATTCACCTAATGCCGAAAACGCACGACCATAAGTGGTATGGGCATGGGCTACCGCATTCACGTCTGGGCGCGCATGATGAATACGTGAATGAATCGCAAACGCGGCATTATTAATCGGGTGCTTACCCTCCAAAATTTGACCTTTATGGTCAACACGTACTAAGTCTGATGCCCTAATTTTAGAAAAATGCACCGCCAAAGGGTTTACCCAAAATGAATCGGGATCAATACAATCACGCAAGGTAATGTGGCCCGCCAAACCTTCATCGAATCGATAATGAGCAAACACTCTAAATGCAGCGGCTAGGCGCTGTTTTTCAAATTGTTGTTGCTGTTGTTTGCTGTCAAATTTTGGCGGTAACGGCATCGGATACTTATCGGTGCCAATGGTCATTTTTTTAATTTGTTGGGCTTGTTGTGCTTCGTGTTCGTCGTGTGAAATGGTCATCTTGAGTCTGCTTATATTGGTTTAGTTTGACTTTAATTTAACCAAGCCTAAAATAAATTCAAATGATACTAACTTATAGATAACTATTAATATGCTGCATAATAAGATTGATTTGAATCTATTTCTGGTCATGGTCACGGTTTATCAGCAAGGGAGTATTACTGCCGCAGCCACTAAGTTGCACTTAACCCAACCTGCGGTGAGCCATGCTATCGCCCGCTTACGCAGCAAATTTAACGACCCATTATTTGTCCGTCATGGCCGTAAAATGGTGCCAACAGCCTTGTGCCAAAAAATCATTCCCGATGTGCTGCAAGCGATTAATTTACTTAATAACACCGTCAGCCAACCTGCCACATTTGATATTCAGCAGCATAAACGGGAAATAAAACTCGGTTTAAGAGATATTTTAGAGTCGATGTTTTTCCCAATATTGGTGCCAGACTTACTCAAAAACACCCCTAACCTCACCATAAACAGTCGTCAAATTAAGCGGACAGAACTTGAACCCTCATTGGCTCAGCAAAGCTTAGATATTGTTATCGACGTGCTGATGCCAACCCATAAAGACATACGCAGTAGCTTAATTTGTCATGAAGGTTTTTCGCTTATTTGCCGCAAAGATCACCCCATACTGCAACAGCTAACCCTGGAACATTACGCTAAAGCGTCACATGCGTTAGTCAGCTTAAAAGACTTTACCATCGACACCGTCGACATGGCATTAGCCACCCAAGGGATCACCCGCAATATTGCCTTGCGCTGCGAGCACTACTTTGCCGCCATTAACGTTGTTAGCCAGTCAGACATGATAATGACCATGCCCAACAGCTATGCCATGTTGCTGCAACAATCTATGCCTATTGTGGTGTCACCCTTGCCATTTGACGTACCCGATTTAGCCGTACACATGTATTGGCATAAACAAGCTGAAGAAGATCCAGTAAATCAGTGGATAAGAACTAAACTGCTTAATATCTCAACGCAGTTGTTCTAGTGGTCTTTAAAATAACAAATAGAATAACAATAAAAATAATCACCCATAAAACAATCACCCATAAAAACCCTTTTTTAATCTAGCTCCGTTTACACACATAACAGACCAAGATTAGCGGTTTAAAAAATAGCATAAAGCGAACTATTAGCGGAGTCATCAATGAACAGACCATTACTTATTAGTATTCTCTCGGGCGTATTATTCACCTTAACCGCAGCCAGCAGTTTATCGACACTGCAAGCGGCTGAGTTAAGTTTCGCCCATATTGAAACAGAAGGAACCAGCACCATAGAAGCCCCGGCAGATATGGCCATCATCAATGTCCAAGTATCAATAGAAGCGGATAGTGCCAAAGCGGCTAAAGACAAAGCCGACGATGCCGTCAGCCAATTTATGCAGCGATTACTCAACGCGGGTATCGACAAAAAGCACATTCAAAGTGCTAATTTACAGCTCAATCCACAATACAGTTATGTGCAAAATGAACCACGAAAATTGACCGGCTATAGCGCAAATCGTCAAATGACGGTAACCGTAATGGACCTCAACAGCTTAAATGAATTACTCGATAGCGCTTTGGTTGAAGGGATTAATAACGTTAATAATATCGAGCTGAAATCCAGCCAAGAAGCACAAATCATTGCCCAAGCTCGCCAAGCCGCCATTAACGATGCCAAGCAAAAAGCCCAATCGCTCGCCAAAGGCTTTGGCGAACAAATCGCTGGCGTATGGCAAGTAAGGTACTTTCCACAGCAATCACATCAGCCTGAAATGTACCGTGCCAGCATGAAAATGAATGCTGATGTGGCGCAAACCTATCAACAAGGTCAAGTGACGATTAGCGACAGAATCGAAGTGGTATTTAGACTCAAATAGTCATACTGCCGGAAGTCGCTAAAGGCAATGTGCCAGAGCTTATCGCTACGCTGGCACATTACCTTGCAGCCAAGCAACAAAACCAATGGTGATAAGCATCCGTTAGGGTAACTGAACGAGTCTACTCTTTAAAACAGAGCAGCTTGGTGGATTAACACAGTATATTTCACCTCAGATCGGATAATAAACAGTTATCAAACAGCCCTTTGTACGGCTAACTTCATTATATTTATTGGCAATAGGATCGTCCAGAATCATAAACAATGGCAATAAACATTCACTTTTATCTGTAAAAATAACAAGCTCAAACAAGTAATAACCTTATATTTATTAAGGTTTTATTATAAAAATTTCATTTAATTGCCACAAAAATGATCTGAGTCACATATGGATCTCGCTCCTCAAACTAAACTTAATGAATTGAATGTGACTGTGGATGCGAGAAAAAGGTTATCAAGATTAATCTGCATTACTGACATAAAAACCACTATAGGCATACTCCATTTACGCTGTTGTACCCTAATGATGTCCTACTCGTCGCATCCTCAAAGGCATTAAGACTTAGCCAGTGACTCCGAAAAATTAAAAGGCCTTGCAATGATTGATATCACTATCGACGGCACAACGCTATCGCTTCCCCAGACAAACAACTTGTTAAAGGCAGCCATTGACGCCGGTATTAATATACCTAGCTTATGTGACTTCTCCCACAATCAAGAGAAGCAGCACTGTAATTTATGCCAAGTACAAATAAAAAACCATGATGGCAGTTTACGGTGTGTTCGTGCCTGTGAGACACCGCTGGAAGCCGGTTTAGATGTGATTACCAAGTCGAGCTATTTAAGCAAAATTCGTCAACAGGCACTCAAAGATATTCTTAGCGATCATTTTGCTGATTGTGAAGCCCCTTGCCAAACTGCCTGTCCAGCCGGCGTTGACGTGCAGTCGTATCTGTATCATATCGGCAGAGGCGATCATAAAGAAGCTGTCAAGGTCATTAAAAAAACCTTGCCTTTGCCACTGTCCATTGGTCGTGTTTGTCCGGCATTTTGTGAAGCAGAATGCCGTCGTGGACTGGTTGACGAACCCGTGGCTATTCGCCA
This sequence comes from Shewanella sp. Actino-trap-3, assembly GCF_002836275.1. Lineage (NCBI taxonomy): Bacteria > Pseudomonadati > Pseudomonadota > Gammaproteobacteria > Alteromonadales > Shewanellaceae > Shewanella > Shewanella sp. Actino-trap-3. The sequence continues at coordinate 2,288,658 of NZ_PJCE01000001.1, forward strand.
ACTCAAACGTCATGCAGCCGATCTGGATTTACATGATTTGGAATCTTATGTTCCGCCAAAAGCACCCGCTACCAATAAGCGCATTGCGATTATCGGCAGTGGCCCTGCGGGATTAACCGCGGGTTATTATCTGTCTAATAATGGTCACGATGTGACCATTATGGAATCTGCACCTAAAGCTGGGGGCTGGTTACGTTATGGCATCCCAGAGTATCGCTTACCTAAAGATATTCTTGATAAAGAAATTGAACTGCTCACCCGTAACGGACTTAAGATCCAAACCGGAGTGGCACTGGGTCGTGATACCAATTTAACCGAATTAGTGGCCAATTATGATGCAGTTTGCCTTGCTATTGGGGCACAAAAAGCCGTACCAATGAACTACCCTGGCAGTGATTTAAAGGGCTGTTATTTAGGTGTAGATTATTTGCGCGATTATTGCACCGACAAAAAACTTATCACAGGTAAAAAAGTAGCCGTGATCGGTGGCGGTAACACGGCTATCGATTGCGCCCGTACCGCGGTCCGAGATGGCGCTGATGTGAGCTTAATTTATCGCCGTAGCCGTGATGAAATGCCAGCAGAACCCTATGAAATACATGAAGCCGAAGTGGAAGGGGTTAAGTTTCATTTTCTCACCAATCCAATTGAAAACCACAGTGATAGCCAAGGCCAAGTGAAATCAGTCACGTTTGCTAAAATGGCGCTGGGTGAACCCGATGCTTCGGGCCGACGCTCTCCCAAGGCTACAGGCGAAACGTTTGAGGAAGAATTTGATACCGTCATTCCCGCGGTATCTCAACAAGTGGATTTAGCCTTTTTAGACCAGCCAGAAAATCAGATAGACAGTGGTCACATTGCCCTTACTCGCTGGCATACTTTCCTTGGCTGCGAACAGACCATGTCTGCCGGGGTGGAAAAGTTATTTGTTATCGGTGATTCACGCACCGGCCCCTCGACCGCTGTGGCTGCGGTTGCCGATGGCCGAAAAGCCGCTGAGGCCATTGAGGGATTATTAACTGAAGGGTTAACTTGCCATTTAGAACCCGCAGCGTTTAACTCGATAAAAGCCAAGAAAACGTCTTCATTGTCTGCTGAATTATACCCTGACACGGCCAAACGTCCACGCTTGAAAATGCCAGAATTAAACCAGTTAAGTCGAGCGCTTAACTTTGCCGAAGTCGAGCTAGGATTCATTCCCGATGCCGCAATGAAAGAAGCTATTCGTTGCCTAGAATGTGCTTGCCAAGCCAATACAGATTGTCAGTTACGCGACTATGCCACCGAATATAAAGTAGACGGTAAAGCACTTGATCAGAGTCAGGCACGTAAATTTAAAGTCGATAACAGTGCGCCTTTTATTACCTTTGATGCCAATCGCTGCATCAGTTGCGCCGCTTGTGTTGAAGCCTGCCATCAACAAAGTGGTCATAACGTTATCAGCTTTGAACCCAATAGTTATCAAGCGCTGCCAAATGCGACCGCTGCCATTAGCCGCAATGCCCCTCGTGTCGGCTTCACGGTTTCAATGAGTGACAGCGATTGTGTTCAATGTGGTAACTGTGTTCAAGTCTGTCCAACTGGCGCCTTGGTTGATGCCAGAGATAAGACCCAAGGCCGTGATATAGCGTTAACCAAAACCTCAACGGTGTGCACCTATTGTGGTGTCGGTTGCCGTGTTGAACTGCATGTTGACCAAAGCAAGAATCACGTTATGCGGGTAACCGGTGACAGTCATTCGCTGGTAAATGAAGGCATGTTGTGTGTAAAGGGCCGCTCTGGCTTTGACTTTTTGAACAGTCCTAAACGCCTGACTACGCCATTAATTCGCAAAAATGGTCAGCTCCAACCGGCCAGTTGGGCTGAAGCCTTAGGCTATATAGCAGAGCAACTTCAACCGATTAAAGATGCTGCGGGCCCAAGTAAGTTCGCCGCATTGTCATCGGCTAAATGCACCAATGAAGAAAACTATTTAATGCAAAAGTTCACCCGTAGCATTATGGGTACCAATAGCATAGATCACTGCGCTAGACTGTGTCATTCATCGTCGGTTGCAGGCTTATCCGATACCATTGGCGGCGGGGCCATGACCAATGATATTCCCAGTATTAAAGATTCAGATGTCATTTTTATCATCGGCTCCGATACGACCACTGCCCACCCGATTATCGCCTCGCATATCAAAAGAGCGGTCAATCAACATGGCGCGCGCTTAATCGTCGCGGACCCAAAGAAAACCACTATCGCAGACAGTGCCAATTTATATGTATCACATAAACCTGGCACAGATGTGATGCTACTCAATGCCATCATGCAACAAATTATCATCCATGATTGGCAAGACATGGAATACATCAACAAGCGTATTGAAGACTATCAATTGCTAAAGCAAGAAGTGATGAAGCCTGATTATAATTTAGTCAATGCGGCGTTAATCACTGGGGTGAGCGCCGAAGACATTGCCGCCATGGCAAAAATGATCGGCACCGCTAACAAAACCGCCTTGTATTATGCAATGGGAATTACCCAACATACTTCAGGTTATGACAATGTCGTGTCCACTTCTAACTTACAGTTACTGTGCGGCAACATCGGCGTAAGCGGCGCGGGACTGAATCCATTACGCGGCCAAAGCAATGTTCAAGGCGCTTGTGATATGGGGGCGTTACCCGACTTTTATCCCGGTTACCAGAAAAACAATAATCCCGTCAATAACGCTAAATTTGCCAACGCATGGGGAAATACTTCGCTGCCGTCAGAACCAGGACTGGCGGCGACTGAAATCATGCAGGCTATTGTTAAAGGCAAACTAGATGCACTTTATGTATTGGGTGAAAATCCGGTACTAAGCGATCCGGATCAAGCCCATGTGATAGCAGCACTGTCAAAAATCAACTTTATGATTGTGCAAGATATCTTTTTAACCGAAACCGCCCAGATGGCCCATGTGGTATTACCCGCAACCGCCTTTGCGGAAAAAGATGGCCATTTCACTAACACCGAACGTCGAGTACAACAGTTACGCGTGGCATTAACGCCACCGGGTGAGGCGATTGTAGACTGGAAAATTATCCAAATGATTGCCAACACTCTTGGTGCCGATTGGCACTACCACAGCACAAAAGATATTTGGCAAGAAATTAACCAGCTCACGCCACAATATCAGGGCCTGACTTGGCAACGACTTGAACACAAGGTAGATGGTTTACAGTGGCCATGTTTTGATGAAAACCATCCTGGCACACCGATTTTGCATACCGAGACGTTTTTGCGCGGCAAAGGTAGAATGATCCCGGTGAGTTATCGTCTGCCCGCCGAAATGCCAGATAGCGAGTATCCATTAATCCTGTCAACAGGTCGCTTGCTGGAGCAATTCCATACCGGCACCATGACACGCAAAACACCTGAACTCGATATTAAAGGTTCACCCAGAGTAATGATTTCTGTTTATGATGCAGAGCAGTTAGGCGTGGGTAACGGTGATATGTTAAAACTCAGTACCCGCCGAGGTGAAATAGAAATAGCCGCCTTTGTGACTAAACGAGCCCAAGTAGGGGTATTATTTTTACCCTTCCACTTTGCCGAAGCCGCAGCCAATAAACTGACCATCAATGCATTGGATCCTATCGCTAAGATCCCCGAGTTTAAAGTGTGTGCCGTTAAAGCTGAAAAGTCACTGCAACCAAGCACTATGGTCTAGGTCTAACCGCACGTGTCTTAGCGCCGTCCGCCCTAGCAGCGAAGCTGTCCCTGCGGTGACGAGCGATATCGGGCGAAAGAGCCTAGAGCGCTACGCTGCTAGGACGCTTCGCGGCTAGAGGCTATAAAATCTTAGCAGCGAAGCTGTCCCTAGCAGCGAAGCGATACTAGCAGGACGCAGTCCGCCCTAGCAGTGACGAAGTCACGCCCTAGCAGCGAAGCGACTCTAGCAGGACGCAGGCATGATTGCTTAGCGCAACAATAACAATGGAATATGACTTTTACTGATCATCCGTGTCGTATTGCTGCCTACAAAAAATTCACGAATACGTGAATGACCATAAGCACCCATGACCATTAAATCAATTTGGTTTGCTAGTTGGTAAGCTTCAAGGGCGATTTGCACCTCTCCCTGACAAACCGCTGTTGTCACCTCAAAACCTGCCTCGGTAAGAGATTGTGCAACCAAGGTCAATTCGGTCATTGCTTGAGATTGATGGTCAGATGCCATCACCAAATGGCATTCGAGCCCTTCAAGTAGTGGACTGCTTACCACTCGATTAAGGACTGTTTTAGAGGTCTCACTGCCATCGTAGGCAATCATAAAACGTGTTGGTATTTGAAACTCAGCCATGACAACTAAAATAGGCTGTTTAAGAGTTCGAATAACACTTTCTAAATGAGTTCCAATCGCCTGCGCCTGATCTTGATGTTGCTCTCCTTGACGCCCGATAACCACGAGTCTGGCATCGGATTCTTGCTCTAGCAGCGTTTCAACCAAATCCCCATGCCGCTGTAGCGTTTCAACCACAACTAAAGGTTGTGCGTCAATAATGCGTGTTTTGGCATCTTGAAGCATATATTTGCCTTGTTCGAGTGCAAGCTTGCTCATACGCCCTTCAAGTTCAACCATTTCAGCAAGTAGATGTTCTCGGCTACCAAGGCCAATATTTCCCGACAGGTTTAACTCTGTAGGATAGCCCGATTTATCCAATACATGTAGTAAGGTTACCGGGGCATCTAACTGCATGGCCGCCCATCCACTGGCATCGGATACGGCGAGTGTGGCTTTTGAACCATCGATACAGGCAATCACATTTGTCATCATTATTATCCTTTTATGCTGTTGCTATGGGCTTAGTGACCAGACATTATGTTTTCAACGTCTTCAGGCTTATCATGCACACCAAATTTATCCACAATGGTCGCACTTGCTTCGTTAAGACCAATCAATTCAACCTCAGTCCCCTCTCGGCGGAATTTAATCACCACCTTATCGAGTGCAGATACGGCAGTAATATCCCAAAAATGTGCTTGAGATAAATCAATGGTGACCTTATCGACCACTTCTCTGAAATCAAATGAATCAACAAATTTTTCAGCTGAGGCAAAAAATACCTGTCCGACAATTTGATAATGACGCTCAGCTTCGGCTGTCGTCGAGGTGCTCTTAACAACCATGAAACGGCCAACTTTATTGGCAAAGAATAGCGACGCGAGTAACACGCCAACAAATACTCCAATGGCTAAATTATGGGTTGCCACGACAACAACTACTGTGGCGACCATCACAAGGTTAGTCGATAAAGGATGATGTTTAAGATTACGAATAGAATCCCAAGAGAAGGTTCCTATAGACACCATGATCATCACGGCAACGAGTGCGGCCATAGGGATCATTTTTAACCATTCACCCAAAAATACGATTAACACTAATAGGAAAATACCCGCTGAAAAGGTCGACAAACGTCCACGACCGCCAGATTTAACATTGATAATTGATTGACCGATCATGGCACAACCCGCCATTCCGCCCAGTAAACCGGCACCGATATTGGCAATACCCTGCCCTTTACATTCGCGGTTTTTATCGCTTGGCGTATCGGTTAAGTCATCAACAATGGTGGCAGTCATCATCGATTCTAATAAACCAACAACAGCCAGTCCTGCAGAATAAGGAAAGATAATCATCAAGGTTTCAAACGTTAACGGCACATCAGGCCAAAGGAAAATAGGTAACGTATCAGGAAGTTGCCCCATATCACCGACAGTACGGATATCTAAACCAATAAATGCAGCAAACACAGTTAGCGCGACAATACAGACTAAAGGCGAAGGCAGCGATTTACCAATCACAGGAATTAATGGAAATAAGTAAATGATACCCAGGCCTGCTGCTGTCATGGCGTACACATGCCAAGTCACATCAGTGAGTTCAGGCAACTGAGCCATAAAGATTAAAATGGCTAACGCATTCACAAAACCCGTCACCACCGACCGCGAGACAAAACGCATCAAACTGCCAAGCTTTAAGTAACCTGCCGCAATTTGGAGTATGCCCGTCAATAGAGTCGCTGCTAATAAATACTCAAGACCTTGTTCTTTAACTAAGGTCACCATCAATAGTGCCATTGCACCCGTGGCAGCAGAAATCATTCCCGGACGACCACCCGTAAAAGAAATCACCACAGCGATACAGAACGAAGCGTACAAGCCAACCTTAGGATCAACCCCAGCAATAATAGAAAAGGCAATCGCCTCAGGAATTAACGCTAGCGCAACGACAATACCGGCTAACAGATCTCCACGGATGTTCGAGAACCACTCTTTTTTCATGCTTTGTATCATGTATTTTACTCTGTTTAAATTTTGGCCAATATATCAACAACATAAGCTAACGCTCGATCTATATCTGCGTGTCACCAGTGAAATTAACTCATTAATACGACAAAATGATATTGGATAATGAGATACGACAAAAACTACCAAGAAGGCAGCGATTACGGACGGATCTAAGCGATCCAAATAGGGAAGGAAATACTAATGCGGCTAGTGCTCATTAATGAAAAAAACCTCGCTATTTTGGTGTTAATTAGGTTTAACATTAATTACACAAGCACTCTATAAAAAGCGCTGGCGGCAGTATAAAGGGTTGTTTAACCAAAATCAAAGAGCGTAAAAGTAACCTTGCAGACGCTTTTACTAAATGACTGTCTCGTCAGGGCTGTATAAAGTGCCACAAGATATTGATAGCTCAGGTCTAGTTTCATTGAGACAGATGTTGCAAATCGATAGAAAATGATAGTAAGAAAAGCTTTAACCCAGTTTTAGATTTACCATAACAAACTAACCAAACCAATTAGTCTCGCCGATTAATTGTTGCGAGACTAGTATGTAGTCTATCAATAAAGCGCTTAGTATTTAGAAGGCTCACGCATCGTTGCCGCTACTCAATGATCTCCATTTAAGAGAGAGGCGACTTCTGAATAGTTTTCTTTTATGTCTAACAATAGCGCACCTGCATAATGGCTATCTTTAAATGTAGGCTAAACAAGTTTGCATCCGATGACCCATGTACCCGCGTTCGTCATCTGATTATCTAAGGTATTGAAACAGGTAGAATTAGCAATAAATTCTTTAACAAAGCTTCTGATTTTTATTGATTAAAAACCATAACGTTCGGACGTAAAATAAATAATCTCAGCTTCACAGGTTTGAAACACGGCCTCAATTTTTTGAGTTTTTTCATTAATCAGTCGATATGCAAATTGATGCGTTAAACGCTTTTTTTCAATAGGATCGTTTTGAGCATCTAATTCAACTAAATGTACTGATATTAACGTCTTGGGTTCATTTTCAGCATTAGCCTGAGCGCTTACATTTGCTGATAACACAAATGTAGCAGCACACAATAATAATTGACTGCCGAACAATGTTGAATTGAAAACCACGTTAACTCTCCTTGTCGATAAAACAAAACAACTTAAATCGCATAGCGCTATTAACTCAAGCATAATGTAATAATCATGCTATATCTGCAGAAGGGTAAGCGGTAAAGCATTAGGTCGTTAGTGCCTTAAAACCGCATCTTCATCAGGGATTTAAAAACTAACCAACCCTGCGCTAAACTTGCCATTTTGCTCAATTATCGGTACTTTTAACCCTATTGAAAGACCTAAAAATAATAACAAAGGATTACGGATGGGAAACATACTTTGGGTGGCCTCTTACCCTAAATCGGGTAATACCTGGGTGCGTGCATTTTTAGAAAACTACATTCAAAATCAAGATCTGCCCATAGACATCAATACCATGCACACCATTTCGACAGCAGAATCGGCGGCGCATCGTTATCAAGCTTATTTACCAAAAGGTAAAACCGCCACCACCGAGCTTACGTTAGAAGAAGTCAGTCTACTGCGGCCAAAGGTTCAAGCCGATATTGCTCAGCAAGCTAATGGCACTACGTTTGTAAAAACCCACAACTACTTAGGCGAATATAACGGCCAGCCACTGCATAATTCTACTGTCACATCAGGAGCCATCTATGTGGTTCGTAACCCGTTAGATGTGGCAATTTCAATGGCTAATTACTTTGGTTACAGCATCGACGAGGCCATTGCTTATATGGCAGAAGAAATGACGGGTACCCCAAATGAAGTACCGCATGTGCCGCAAATTATTACCTCTTGGTCTATGCATGTATCTAGTTGGACAGCCGATGATGCCTCAAAGTTGATTTTACGTTATGAAGATATTTTGGATGACCCCAAAAAAGCCTTCAGAAAAGTTGAGTCATTTTTGGGGTTGAAAAAAGATCCTCTACGGTTAAAAAATGCCATTAAGCATTGCTCTTTTGCGCAATTAAAAGCCCAAGAAACCAAACGCGGCTTTGTGGAAAAACACGAAAATGCCAATGCTTTTTTTAGAAATGGCGCCAAACATCAGTGGAAAACAAAACTCACCGCTGAACAAGTGCAAAAAATTGTCGACACTCATTATGAACAAATGAAGCGCTTTAAGTATTTACCTGGGGGCAAGTAGCCTTATTGAATAAATGGCGCTTGAAACAACTGACCTTTAAAATAAGTCACTCTTTCGCGCAATCGCGCCGATAAAAAATGTCCTATGCCATCAGCCATAGGACATTTTTATTGGATGTTATTTAGGGTATCGAAGTGATTAATTGTATTTACGCGCTTAACTGGGTTTACGGTAAGCCATGATCAGCAGCACTACACCGGTGAGTAGAAACGGTAAGCTTAACCACTGGCCGGCACTGAGTATCGACTCATGGTAGGCCGCTTGACTCACTTTAACGCTTTCAATAGCAATACGGGCGCTAAAGACTGACACTAAAAACACACCAAAAATCGCACCGTGTTTTTGCTTCATGTTGGTATATTTATAAATGGCGTATAAGCCAATAAATATCAATAAATAAGCAAACGATTCATACAACTGTGCAGGGTGGCGCGGTAACATATCAATACGCTTAAAAATAATTCCCCATGGCAGAGTCGTTGGTTCGCCCAAAATCTCTGAATTAGCAAAGTTGGCTAAACGGACAAAAAAGCCAAATATCGCAGTGGCGATCGCTAAACGATCAAGCAAAAACAAAAACGGTAACTTCACTTTGCGTTGGTAGTAATACAAGCCTATTATCGCCCCGAGCCCACCACCATGGCTGGCGAGTCCGCCTTCCCAAATTGCAAAAATTTTCAGCGGATGAGCAAAGTAATAACTCGGATCGTAGAAAATGCAATGGGCTAAACGCGCACCAACAATAATGCCCACCACACAATAAACCAATAGGTTATCGAGTGATTCAATATCTAAGCCTTCTTTTGTGTAAATTCGCTTCATCACCTGAAAACCAGTCGCAATCGCTAACGCAAATAACGCCCCATACCAATGAACCTTTAACCCCATAAAAGAGATCAATACAGGGTCAAGATCCCAAATGATGTGTTCCAAATTACCTACTCCAGTTAATGCTGTGTTTTATCGCATTATGCTAAAACAACTTTGCTGCAGATGATACCCAGATACGCTGCACAAGAGAAAGTTTCATTAACTAATAAACATACTGCGGCTAAATAAGGTAACATTTAGCGCTTATTGACCGTGTGCCAAATGAATGTGTAGAGTTATCTAATGATTGCTGATAAGACCGAATACCATATTGATATAACAGAGCATGGTACTGATGCCATTAATTTGCTGGCGCAAACCAGTGGCTTAAGCAAACAAGTGTTAAAAGGTGCCATGCAAAAAGGTGCCATTTGGCACAGTCACGGCAAGCAAACCAATCGTATTCGACGCGCAAAAAAGCCTCTGCAACCCGGTGACAAACTACACCTTTATTACAATCAATACATTTTAGACGAACAGGTTGCACCGGCAGAGTTACTGTTTGATGAAGGTGAATACAGCATTTGGTACAAACCTTATGGTATGCGTTGCCAAGGCTCAAAGTGGAGCGACCACAGCACCATTAATCGCTATGCAGAGTTGCATTTACAACCGCAACGTAATGCCTTTATTATCCATCGCCTTGACCGCGCAGCAACCGGTTTATTGCTGCTTGGTCACAGTAAAAAAACCACCGCTGCTATCACTCAGTTATTTCAAAGCCGCGCACTGGAAAAATATTATCAAGTGATTGTCGAAGGCGAGTTTCCTAGCCAACCCATTAGCATTGATAGCCCAGTCGATAATAAACCAGCACTGTCACATGCGACTCGTCTGGTCCATAATCCAGTGCTTAATCAATCAAAGGTGCAGGTAAAAATAGACACTGGCCGTAAACATCAAATTCGTATTCACATGGCTAGCCTTGGTCATCCAGTGGTGGGGGATCGTTTACATGGTCATGGTGACGAGCATTCACCTGATCTGGCACTGACATCGTGTTTTTTTCGCTTTGTTTGCCCTGTCAGTAACACCCTAAAAACCTTTGAATTACCCGAGCATTACCGTCCAGCGTTTATCGTCACCTAAGCAATAGCAATGTGATTCATAACCACAATCATTGTTCATCAACAGTCATGGAACCACACACTATGCGTCACATTATCATGTTACTTTGCCTTACTTTCAGCCAATGGAGCATAGCCGCCAGTTTACAACTGCCCGACAGTACTGAAACGGTAGTCGTTAACGGTAAGGCCTCTGAGCAATCTAGCGTGAAACTCGACTTAACCCTGCCGGGTGGCATGCAACAGATAGCCTTTCGCTATCAAGCCCGTTACCGCGATAATGGCCGTCAAGATAACTTTATCTCTGACGTCGTTATCTTACGCTTTCAGGCCGAAGAACAAACCTATCAGTTAACCCTTCCGGCCATTAACTCAGCCTCAGACGCCAATCAATTTAATGCTCAACCCGCTTTAGGGTTAATCGATCAAACAGGCAAAACCATGGCGTTTACCCAAGATAAACTGATGAAATCTGGCTTACAAATTGGACGGGATTTTGCCCAAGAAATTGCTCAGTATAATGCCTCTGATGCCATAGCTGCTATCGCACCGAATACAGCCATAATCAGAAGATTAGCAACAGCAGCCCCAGCCATGGCAATAGCAAGCGAACAGGGCTCCCAAGTAATGAGCAATTCCGCAGTTCCATTGGTTAAAAAGCCTGAAGATATAACCCAAGCAGAAGTCAGTAGAATGCTAGATTATTGGTATCAAAAAGCGAATAACCACACCCAAGCCGAGTTTAAAGCTAAAATAAATCAATAATGATAGATTGTTATAAATCGAGTGTTGAGTTTAGATAGCTTGAATTTAGATAGCTTGAATTTAGATAGCCACAAACATATCGATGATAATCGATTGGTTAGGAAATATATCGAAATATTATTAGTGCTAATGTCAAAAATTAGCACCCGCCTGTAGTTAAAGAATTAAAAAACGAATATCCGCTTTATCGAATTAAGCCACAAGGTAATAATTGATAATAATGACTGCATTGTCGGAATCGCTGCCGTTGGTTACCCCAGCGCTAAAGTCAGTAAGATACTTTGAAGCCCCTTATGTGGATATATCCTCAAGAGTATTTAGAATCAATTAAGACAATCAATTAAGATAATCAATTAAAAATCAATTAAGATAATCACCTAGGCTTGCTTACATACCATATCTCCAGCTTTAGACACGCTTAATTATCTAATAAATAGTCAGTCGGCTTTGTAGACCTCTTTTATATCGATTATTTATAGAAAAAATAGTCCACGGTTAGCCACATGGTCACTGTTTTTTTCTTCAAATTTACAACATACATTTTATCAACATTCATGTTCTACAAAATACATTTAGGCTCAACGTCTTGGCTGGTGAACCTTTGCTATCGATTCATTTCAATGAATTAAAATCATGTCAACCTTGTTATTGAGTTGTTAAATTGATGATGCCGCTGTCATCGCACTGCTATACTCCAATTTACACTATTAAAAGCCTTGAGGTACTCTTTGTCTGAGCTAATTAACTATAAGCATTTGCGTTACTTCTGGGCTGTTGCACATGAAGGAAGTATAGCCAAGGCAAGTAAAAGCTTACATATAACACCCCATACTATTAGCGGACAACTCTCTTTATTAGAGGCTCGCATGGGCTGCGCATTGTTTGAAAAACAAGGGCGAAACTTGGTTTTAACGGAACCCGGTAGAACAGCGCTGAAATACGCTGATGACATTTTCAAATTAGGTCATGAACTCAGTAGTGTAATGCGAAGTTCTGCTTCATGTAACCAGACTGATTTTATGGTCGGTGTGGCAAGCTCTTTACCTAAAACGATTGTATGCAAAATTATTGAGCCCGCATTTCTCATACCTGATGGCATCAACCTGATAAGTACAGAGGGCCCAGTTTCAGGACTATTGGCTGATCTATCCATGCACAAATTGGACATGGTTATCAGTGATGCGCCGACTAACACAACCCAGGGAACCAGCGTTTTTAATCATTACCTTGGTGAGTCTGGATTAACCTTTTTTGGGGTTCCTGAACTCAAAAAACGATTAGCACCGAACTTTCCAAAATCACTTCATCATGCTCCAATTTTATTGCCTACAGAACAATTTGGAATACGGCAGTTATTTGATCAGTGGATTCATAGCCAAAAAATATTTCCTGATGTCGTGGGCCAATTTGATGACAGTGCCTTAATAAAGTCATTTGGACAACGAGGTCTTGGGGTCTTTTTTATGCCTACAGCGATAGCAGATGAAGTATGTCAGAACTTTGGTGTTCAAGTTATTGGGCAAACTAATGAGGTGAAACATAGGTTTTATGCGATTTCGGCTGAACGTAAAATCAGTCACCCTGCGGTTTTGGCCATTTGTAAGACGGCAAGGACCTCTATATTCTCTGATTGAGCTGCACATGTGTAAAGCATATCCCTGCTTTAATGCTCCTATTTTATCGATAAATTCTACTTAAAATGTCGTTTTATTCGACTGTTAATTAATCCCCCTGTGGTTAACAATCTAGGCTTATAAATACACCTGAAATTGACCTAGGTATTAAGAAACAATGAAACGTCTTAATGAGGGAAATGAAGCGCCGCGTGCACAGCGCACCTTTAGTTTTCGCTCGGTGATCAGCTGGGCGTTCTTGATCCGAGTCGTCTTTTTCAGCATTTTTTGGGCATTACTGGTGCGTTGGCAACAAAGTTCGCTGGGGGTAGGCATTGTTTTTATTACCATTGTGAGCCTGCTCAGCCTCTATTTGGCACAAGGAATACAGCAGAAAAATCAGTGGCTAAGAAGCCCTCTCAATCTATTATCCTTTCTACAATACTTCATTGTACAGTCCTTACTTGGCGGGTGGACTATCGCAAAGCTGGCACTTACCGCTAAGCCTAACCTTGCACCTGGTTTTATAACGTATTACACCAATTTGGCAAACGAGTCCCAAGTTTTGACCTTTATGCAAGTCTTAAGTTTGTTGCCTGGTACGGTAAGCGCCAAGCAGAATGGTCCGGTGATCACCATTCATGTGATGAATATGAACGAATTTGATCATGCCGAAATCGACGATTGCCAATTGCGCATAAGCAAGCTTTTAGGTACTCCCGTTCAACCATTCGGTGAGGAGAAAAAATGATGACCTTTTTATTAATAGTCGCCCTAGCGTTGGCCATTTTATTGCTATTGAGTCTGCTGCGTTTATTGCGCGCGCCAAGTTACGCCGATTGCCTTTTGATAACACAGTTGGTGGGAACTATCGGTGTGGCTGTACTCGCGCTATTGTCAGTTATTCAAAATCAGCCTTATCTGCTCGATGTCGCCTTGGTACTTGCGTTGCTAACGTCAATGACGATTGTAACCTTTACACAACTTCGAGGAACACCTCAATGAATATAGCTGACAGCTTCAGTTTAATATTTTGCCTAGTAGGTCTTTTCTTCTTCTTTGCTGGCACGGTCGGCTTAATCCGGTTCCCGAACGTATTAAGTCGCTTACATGCCATAACAAAAGCCGACAATCTGGGTCTTGGGTTAATCGTAATAGGGCTATTACCACAGTTATCTTCGCCTACTGATGCATTGAAATTAATACTCATTTGGGGATTAGTCATTTTTTCAAGCGCAGCCTGTAGCTATTTGATCGCATCTCAAGTGATTGAGGAGCAATCGCCGCCGCATTCAGTTGAGGATAAATCATGAACCTTATGACAATTTTCGATGCACTGTTAATACTAAGCATCCTCACGCTTGGCTGGATGAGTATCTTTTCGATATCTCTGTTTCGCTGTATCGTATTTTTTGTTTGTTTAGGGCTTTTAGCCACCATTGTTTGGGGACAGCTCGGGGCATTCGACGTAGCTATTGCCGAAGCCGCTATTGGTGCAGGAATTACCGGCGCTCTGCTGCTGGCGGCATGGAACCGTATTCGGCCTAGCCATACAAAGGAAGTCGACCCAGGCCCTGCTTCGGCGAAGATCAACCCATCGGATACTAAAGAACATGTTTAATAAAATAGATATTGAATATGCAGGAGCCGCAGTCGATCAAAATGCATCAAACTTGATTGCCTCACTATTGGTCGCCGGGCTTTTATTTGTACTGATTCTAATAGTACTTAGCTATGACGCCCATTACGCCGGGTTAGAACCCTTAGTGACGCAGAGTATCGACCTCAGTGGTGTGACGAATCCAGTTACCGCAGTGTTACTCAATTTTCGCGCTTACGACACCTTGCTTGAAATCGCAGTGCTGCTGGTTGTAGTCATTGCTGTTCTGCCTATTAACGATCGTCATGCATCGTTCTTTAAACGCACCGTGGAAACAAAAAACAACCTTGTTCTATCGGCACTGCAGCGCTGGATTACGCCTGCAATAGTGCTCTTTGCCGGTTATCTACTTTGGGCTGGTGCTTCTCAGCCTGGTGGAGCATTTCAGGCTGGCGCTTTGTTAGCAGGCGCTAGCGTGCTGCTTTTCCAAAGTAACACTTATCACGTCAACTACACGTCTATCATGGCACGCATTTTGTTGACCATTGGTTTGGCCGTCTTTGTCATCATAGGCACAGGGCTAATTTGGTTTGAAGGCGGCTTGCTTGCTTATCCATTAGCATTTTCAGGCATGCTTATACTCCTTATAGAGGCATGCGCTACCGTGTCGATAGCGCTTGCGCTAGCGTCGCTCTATAGCAGCCTTATTGATACTGCATATTCCACTGTCAGTAACATTACACATAGGCCTGCAAAATGACTTCCACATTACTTTACAGCCTTGCTGGTTTAGGTTTATTTGCTATTGGTCTTTTTGGCGTTGTTGTTGCTAGCCATGTGATGCGAAAAATACTGGCGTTAAATGTAATGGGCGTGGGTATCTTTATGTTCTTAATTGCATTGGCCAAGCACAGTCCAAATGTGTTCGACCCAGTGCCTCACGCCATGGTATTGACAGGCATTGTCATCGCCGTAGCAGGAACCGCACTGGCGCTTAACCTGATGGTTCGAATTCATAATATGGATGAGCCTAGCCAAGAGAAACCCAAGTTATGAATAGCCTAACCTCATCGCTGTTCTTACCGGCCATCGTATTTTTGCCGCTAGTGGCATCGATAATGGCGTTTCTGATAAGTCGAAATAGGCAGCAAGGCCGTATCAATGTGTATTTTGCCATTTTGCAGTTTTTGGTGGTTATTTTAATGACCATTCTGTTTTTAAATGAGCAGACTTATCAAAGCGACCGCTATGTGATTGGTGGGTGGGGAGCACCTCTTGGCATTGACCTAGTCGTCGATGGCTTTTCAATCCTGATGATCGCGCTTACTGGATTGCTTACGCTCTTAATAACGATCTATAGCGCATCGTATTTTTCAGAAAATTATCCTTCAGCTGAAAAAGGCGTGCGTTTTTGGCCTCTATGGTGGCTATTAATCTCAGGGCTCAATGCGCTATTCGTGTCAGGAGATGCTTTTAATATTTATGTCTGCCTAGAAATTATTGGACTTTCTGCCGCTGCATTGGTCGCTCTGCAAGGCACTAGAGCGGCTTTAATAGCCGCGTTACGATATTTGTTAGTCGGTCTATTAGGTTCACTGTTCTATCTGTTGGCCATTGTAATTCTCTATCGTAGTCATGGAACGCTAGATCTCATGCAAATCGCAGCCAGTACGGATAATGGACTGCCTGATAAAGTCGCGATGATACTTATCACTATTGGACTGCTGCTCAAGATAGCCTTATTTCCGCTGCACTTTTGGTTACCCCAAGCACACGCAAACGCCCCAACACCAGTGAGCGCAATACTTTCTGCGCTAGTAGTTAAAGCTTCACTTTATATATTGATAAAATTTTGGTTTGACGTATTAGGTGAAACGACGACTTTTGGCGCTTCCCAGGTATTGGGGGCATTGGGTGGTGCTGCAATTATTTATGGGTCATGGAGCGCATTTCGTGCCACGCAGTTAAAGGTTCTTATTGCCTATTCTACAGTCGCCCAACTTGGCTACAT
Source organism: Shewanella sp. Actino-trap-3 (assembly GCF_002836275.1). Taxonomy (NCBI): domain Bacteria; kingdom Pseudomonadati; phylum Pseudomonadota; class Gammaproteobacteria; order Alteromonadales; family Shewanellaceae; genus Shewanella; species Shewanella sp. Actino-trap-3. Next base: position 2,305,107 of record NZ_PJCE01000001.1, read on the forward strand.
TTTTTTATTGTTTCCGTTAAGTGAGTATTCCATTGGTGTTAACTCGTTTTCGGGTTCAGCATCACAGGCAGCCATTTATTTCATCGTCGCACATGCATGCGCAAAGGCGGCGATGTTTTTATCGGCAGGTAATTTGATCCTATCACAAGGTAACGGCGAGATTGCTCAACTCAAGGGTATCGCGATGCGCGAACCGCTTAATGTTTTAGTGTTTGCGATCGCGGGGATCAGTCTAATTGGCTTACCACCAAGTGCGGGCTTTATCGCCAAATGGTTACTACTGACAACGTCTATCGAGAGTGGTCTATGGTGGTGGGTGATCGTAGTGATTGCAGGTGGTCTCTTAGGGGCTATGTATTTGTTCAAAATATTAAGTGTGGCGTTTTCTGGCAACACAGTTGATGCAGAGCCAGCCTACCAGCAACCGAAAGAAAAAGTCTCCGGAGTAATGACCACGGTCGCACTGATACTTGCATTGATTACCTTAGTGTTAGGTTTCAACTCAGAGTTTATTCTTAATATCAGCAATACAACAAGCGAGGTCATTGGCATATGAACCTAAGCGCACTATTACCCGCATTGATTGTAATGTGTCCAATTTTGGTGGGCTTTGCTGTGATGGCGACGCCGGAGCACAAAACTACCTTGCGTCGAAGCCTAAATATTGGCGGCGCACTGATCACACTCAGTCTAATAGCCATGCTGTTATCAGGTGTATCCAATGGCTTAGATTTTGAAACGCGTCTGCCACTATTACCCAATATTGATTTTGTACTCCATGGCGACTCACTGTCACTTCTCTTTGTCAGTTTGTCTGGATTCTTATGGTTATTTACCACTATCTACGCCATCGGCTATTTTAAAAACACACTTAATCGAAGCCGATTTTTTGCCTTCTTTAGCTTATGTGTAGGCGCGACAATTGGATTAGCGCTTGCAGGCAATTTAGTGACGTTTTTGATCTTTTACGAACTACTCACACTCGTTACCTATCCGTTGATTGCTCATAAAGGGAACGCGGCATCAATCAAAGCCGCACGGATCTATCTTGTTTATACCATGATTGGCGGCGCATTGCTTTTAACCGGCGTGGTATGGCTAAAAGTGATAGCAGGACCTCTCGACTTCACGTCAACCGGGGTGTTGGAGGGAGTACCAGGCCTAGATAGAACACATTTACAGATAATTTTTGTACTACTTATTACGGGGTTAGGCGTTAAAGCAGCGCTGTTTCCATTGCATGGCTGGTTGCCTATCTCGATGGCCGCCCCTGCACCGGTCAGTGCCTTGTTGCATGCCGTTGCGGTCGTCAAAGCCGGCGCATTTGGTATTGTGCGAGTCGTTTACGATATTTACGGTGTTGAATTTACCAGAGACTTGGGGCTGACCATTTTACTGGCAGCTATCGCCGGGTTTACCATTATCTACGGCTCTATTCGTGCCTTGAGTCAAGATGATCTAAAAAGACGACTAGCCTACTCAACGGTAAGTCAGGTGTCGTATATCGCACTCGGAACGGCAATTGCGGGGCCAATTGCGACTATTGGTGGCCTTATTCATCTGGTTCATCAAGGGTTAATGAAAATCACGCTGTTTTTCTGTGCGGGTAATCTCGCCGAAACGATTGGCGTTCACAAGATTAGCCAAATGAACGGCGCAGGCAAGCGCATGCCGCTTACCATGGCGGCGTTTACCATCGCTTCGTTTGGTATGATCGGCGTGCCTCCAATCGCAGGCTTTGTTTCAAAATGGTATTTAGGTGTCGGCGCACTGGAGGCAGAGGCCTATTGGGTTCTCGGTGTTCTGGCCATAAGCAGTCTGTTGAACGCCGCTTATTTCTTGCCAATAATTCACGCTGTTTGGTTCAAAGAGCAAGATCAGCCGTGGCCAAAAAAATCACCAACATTAAGGTTAGAAGCGCATTGGATGCTGCTTTTACCCCCTTTGGTTACCGCTTTTTGTGCATTCTCTGTGGGGCTATTTGCGTCTTCGTCTTTCAGTCCACTCGCGTGGTCGTCGTTAATCGCGGCGCGGGAATACCAATCAATCCTCCCAGACATTTCTGGCATAGTGCCTAAGTACAGCACCGGCCATCTTTGGATTTTGATTTTACCCAGTCTCTTGCTAACAGCCATGGCGTTTAAGAAATTACGAGATAGGGTGATCCTATTGACGCCTCTTGCACCACTGCCTGCATTGGCCGCGGCGCTATTTATCGTTAATGAAGATATAGTTGAACACTCTTTTCTACTATTGACCGCTGCGATTTGGTTTATTGCAGCTCTCTATGCCCAAGCTTATATGGCTATGGATAAGAAACGAAACCGATTTTACCTGTTCTTTCTACTGACGATGGTGGGCAACTTCGGCGTGGTGTTATCTCAGGAAATATCATCATTTATTACCTTTTTCGCTCTGATGAGTTTCTCTGCCTACCCACTGATCCTCCATTCAGAAAGTGACGAGGCAAAATCGGCGGCGACTACCTATATAAGATGGGTAATATTTGGAGAAATAGTCTTATTTCTCGCATTAGTTGGCAGGACTTATTACGATCAATTCGGGGGCGACCCGCTACCTATCGTGTGGGTATCCGCATTGTTGATTATCGGTTTTGGCGTTAAAGCTGGCCTTGCAACCTTGCATGTATGGCTACCCAAAGCTCACCCCGTTGCCCCCATCCCAGCCAGTGCATTGCTCAGTGCAGTCATGGTGAAAGTAGGTTTGTTAGGTTGGATACGTTTTCTCCCGTTGGGTGATGAAGCTATAAATGTGCTGGCACAACCTATGATGGCACTTGGTTTTGCTGCGGCATTCTTGGCGGCTATTTATGGTGCACTCCAAGACAACCCCAAAACCGTATTAGCGTATTCAACCATTAGTCAGCTCGGCATTATTGTTGCCAGTATTGGCTTTGCCTTAGCATTCCCTGACAGCTGGGTGCTATTGTTGCCCGCCGTAGTGCTGTTCGCTATGCATCATGGGTTTGCCAAGGCGACCTTGTTTTTTAGCGTTGGACTGAGTTCAGCACTAAAACCAACCAGTAAACTTGCCCCCTACTTATGGCTGCTGGTATTCATTCCCGCCCTATCATTAATCGGCGTACCCTTTAGCAGTGGAGCATTGGCAAAGGTATCGCTTAAAGATGCAACGTCAAGCTGGCCATTGTTCTCGACGCTTCTGATCATTTCAGCCATTGGTACTTCATTGCTAATGGTGCGATTTATCGAACTAATGAGAAAACAGGCCACCTTAAGTACACCCCGCGCGACACCATGTTGGGGGCTTATCTTGCCAACTGCGCTTTCAGCCTTTATGTGTGTAGGCTACTTTTATACAAGTTCATTTTTTGAATTTAACAGTTACCACGCGATTGTATCAACCCTAAGTTGGTCTGCGCTTTGGCCTGTTTTTGCTGGGGTGTTGGTTATGTTAGCCACTGCAAAACTGCGCGCCAAGATACCCACTCCACCCGCGGGTGATTTATTAGTCATCTATCGAGAAGTTGCACGGTTACTCGATAAAAGCATAAGAATAACAGTCGCTTTGAGTAACATAATTGCGCGCTATTTAAGTATTCTTGGTGACCACTCAAAAGTATGGGCGCTATCCATGCCAACCCGTTTAAGTAAGCAATTATCGATCGAGACTCCAGGCATGGTCATGGTCGTCATTTTAACCGCGCTACTTTATTCATTTCTAACCTAACCCGATGCGTCTAATCAACAGCAGGAGATAAACCTATGAAACGTTTTAAGCATATAATCGTAAAAGTCAATGCGCCAACCAACCTTGAAATGGATATCGCAGTATTACGAGGCGTTGAATTGGCAAAAAAAATCGGTGCAAGAATAACCTTATTTGACGTAGTCGAACCGCATGAATCCATACTCAGTAGTTATGCCGATATTGTCAGTCCATCGGAACTTACCGAACTGATTGTAGCGCAGCGGCTTGACCAACTTAATGAGCTAGCGGAAAAATTACACCGCAATGGTTTAGACATTTCAGCACGGGTTGCTAGTGGTAAAAACTTTATCGAAATCGTTAAATTCGTCATTTTGAATAAGGGTGATTTACTGATCAAAGCGGCGAATAAAAGCGAGAAGAGCTTTGATAGCAATGACTTTCATATCATGCGCAAATGCCCTAAACCCGTTTGGCTTATTAAGGAAGAAAAAAACGATAAACTTAAAAAAGTATTAGCGGCAGTGGACCTTTCAATGGAGCAACATGCAGAAGGCCGCGCGCAAAATCGAATGATAATCGACATAGCCACTTCGTTGAGTCGATATAAAAATGCCGAGCTAACAATCTTATCGTGCTGGTCATTATATGGAGAAGAGGCTCTCAGACACGGCGCGTTCACAAGAGTCCCACTGGCAAAAATTGAAACATTATTAAAGAATGAAGAGCGCGAATATCAAGAGAGCTTCAATATATTGGTTAACGAATATGCCGAGTTCAAGTTTGATCAACAATTAATGAAAGGTAAGCCAAAATCCATTATCCCAGAGTTTGTAAATAGTCATGAAATCGATGTTGTCGTAATGGGCACTATTGGCCGCTCTGGCATTCCTGGCTTTTTAATCGGCAATACATCTGAATCGGTACTTCAAGCAATTAATTCGTCTGTGATCACCTTAAAGCCAGAAAATTGGGTGTCACCGATTCATTAACAAGGACGTATCACTATATTGCGAAAAGTCGAAGATATAAAAGCGCTTATGAACATAGTAACCTTGATACTTTTCATATTTGACCTATCTTCGATTTACCTATCTCTTTCTTAAAAGTAAATTTGGCTCACATGAGTAACACGATAAAAAAGCCAAGTGCCATTGTTACGTTATCGAATAATGATCGCCATTATCACCACCACATTGGTTAATAACATTTTGGCTGGTCGACTAACGTCGCTCGACCACTGATTAAATCCAGACGACGCTGAAGCCTATCTAGATGAAAAAAATAACCTACTGCTCCGCGATTTAAACCTCAATAACGGCGACGGTTTCGACTGACTCAACAATCGCTTACACGCCAGTTTCTCACTATTGCTATATCCACTAATACCGATAATTTTCAGAGGTATAAGCGGAATGATTACATTAACTTTTAGTGGCGTACGTTAATACCGAACACGGTATTTATTTAGACCATAGCGTGATCATAAGCATCAACTAACGTTGACAAATTTTACAATTAATCAGTCGAAAAATACGAGCAAAGCACAACAAATATTCGAATATAAATGATAAGCACCTCATGCTAAATTAAACTTACTTTTCGGGTAAAAGCAGCTAGTCATTATCTTTTCAGCATTTGCTAAATGTCATCACGAAGTGAGCAAAGCCAAAAAGGCAGTGCTGCCTAATGTGACTACATCAGCACAGGAGATGATGATTACAACCAAAGCATAATATAAGTATGAATTTAATCATCATAGGAGAAAACAATGGTTACTCTACATAAGTTATTGGTCGTTACCCCTGCAAGCTCAATCCAACCTTCTGTTATTGCGCAATCAATTAAAGTAGCAAAAAATCATCAATCACACGTCACTTTCTTTAGCGTTGCGGAAGAAATCCCTAAAGATCAGCTTGCGCTAATAACCCTCTTGCCACCACAGGAGATCATGGACAATCTACTCAAAGAGCAACATGCCATTTTAAAAAAGAATGTCGAACAATTTCATCATAACTATCTTACTGTTGATGCACAAAACGCAATCGGTGTACCCTTTATTGAAGTGACTAAAAAAGTACAGCAAGAAAACTATGATCTAGTCATTTTAGCAGCAAAGACCAGTGAACATCCCCGTAAAAGATTTTTTGGTAGTACCACTATTCACCTCATGAGAAAATGCCCTTGTCCTGTATTAACGATTGGTACAAAAGAAGATAAACCTTTTAAGCGTATAGTTGCGGCTATTGATGTATATGCCCCAAGCGAAGAAGGCCTAGCGCTTAACCATAAAATTTTAACGTGGGCCGCCGACTTAGCTGTGTCAGAAAATGCAGAATTACATGTTATTCATGCTTGGCAATTACCTAGTAAAGACTATTTAAAAGGTTGGGGCCATAACTCTAAAGTTGATCGACTCGAAATGGTCATGAAGGAGCAGCAGGATAGACAAAAACGTTTTGATAACATTATTGAAAGTAACTTTGCTGCTAACAATTTGCCCATTGCAAAACTTATTGAAGGTATTGCCCAAGAAGAGATACCTAAATACATAGAAGATCACGATATTGATCTTGTTATTATGGGCACGGTATGTCGAACGGGTATTGCGGGGCTGTTTATTGGCAATACGGCTGAATCTATCCTAAGTGAAGTCTCATGTTCAGTATTAACATTAAAACCGCAGGGATTTATGACACCCGTGAAGTAATGTTTCCTTTTATGGTAAAAACGGTTTATTTGTTACGGTTACAAATTTAACCATGATGGGATGCTTGTACCGCCGCTCAGAAGAGAGAATATAATATTGCGGCTTAATTTCTTCAACACGGCCAATAATGTTAACAGCATATTTATCAGCAAGTTATTCTTCAACCAGTCTAGGAAACTAACAACACTGAGACCTGCTTGTCCAAAAGACTTCATTAATGATCTACCATCACATTCTGCAACACTATTTGCCGAGAGATTATGCTGTTATAACCAAGATGATAAGCGGACTTTTACCGCTGATTTTTGCGTTGCAAAACCCAAGAAAGGGCGGATAGCGATTGAGAAATTGAAATCAGTAAGTGATGACTCATATTTCAATCCTCTTAGCGGAAATCCATAGGGTCAAAGACAGCGAAATAGACTTTCCTTAAAGAGCCCCCCTCAATGTACTTGGCATATTATGCACTAGCAAATTTTGGCTATAGCCACGACAGCAAAGCAGTTCAGAGGCATTATGGAGCGACTGGTTTGCACTAAAACAACGTCTAGAGAATGCCAAATTCATGCAGCAACAGATAAAGAAAATGGGGTCAAGATAGTTTAACTTTAGGACGTTTGAGTGTAGAAACTTAAATCTGAATAATTTGAGTCTAGCATCGAGATAGTTTGAGTCTAGATAGCTTGAACCAGATAGCTTTGGTTTAGATAGTTTTAAGCAGATAGTTTGGGTTTAGATAACGTCAACCTAGGAAATTTAAATCTGGATAGTGAGAACCTCGATCGTTAAATTAACACCGCCATCTGCAGCTATGTAACCACAATAAAAACTTAACCTTGGGCGCAGATGTCAGCAAACTTTGCGTTCAATAATCGTTGTAAATCTGCGGGGCTTAGCGAGATTTCTAAACCTCTTTTTCCGGCACTAACGTAGATACGTTGATACTGCTGAGCAGAAGCATCAATCACAGTCACCAAGCGTTTTTTCTGCCCTAATGGACTGACACCACCCAGTACATAACCACTTGATCGTTCTACTGCTAACGCCTCTGTCATGTGGGCTTTTTTAGCGCCTGTCGCTTTAGCGATTAACTTCATGCTGAGCATCGACGACACAGGTACGATGCCAACCACCAGCGATTGATTATCCAAGCTCACCACTAAGGTTTTAAACACTAGCTTGGCTGGGACACCCAATTTTTGCGCCGCTTCTAATCCATAAGACTCGCTGTTGGTATCATGATGATATTCATGCACCTCAAAGTCTATCTTGTGCTTTTTCGCCATCTCAATTGCTGGGGTCATGTTTGTTGGCTCATATTTAGTGGCGTATTTAGTGGTTAATGAATACGCTGATTATACATTAATACCTTGAGTGCAAATTAAGAGGACAGCGACACTTTACTCGGTTGGTAAAAATGTAAGTACCGCAGACAAACATAACTGACAACCACGGTGGCAACAAGCAGTTCAAATTCGGCTAGGCCATGAATTTGTTGTACATACTCGGTTGCGACTCCAATACTCTCCATCCAAACAGCCATTTTAAATAACGCAGTAGACCCTATTACCATCGGAAACGTAAATGCCGCAAAGCCAGGACTAAAAGGTAAGCGTAATAACTTAAAAAACGACAGATAAATAACGGCGGTCATCAGCACCCCAATGCCAAATAATAGTGCGACTATTACCGGTGAAGGTTGTTGCGTAATCGTTAAATAACCCGCCAAAGATAAACTGGCTGGCGCGGCTAGAATAGCTAATGTGGGTTTAGCTGAATCGGGGATTTGTTCCTTAAAAATAAGACGATAAATCATCATTGGTAACATTACTGCATAACATAACATGCCAAAAACAAGCGCCACTTGGGCAACCCATAATAAATGAACGTTACCTGAAAAAGACACATCGGCCACCACAATACCAATAGGCGGAATAAACCAACTGGGCACCATGTGACTCAGTGAAAACTGCTTACTGCGGTGATAGATAAAGCCTACCAAAAAACTAATGTGAAGTAACACCGCAAAAGACCATAACAAATCACCTGCAAGCGCTGATAAGTAACCCAGCGAGTTTGACACCACCATTAGCGCCATCGCAAAAGTCGGTACCACACTTCCCACGACTGGATGAGCGAGGTCTTGGCGTAAGAGGTCTGAATGAAATAAAAACTTACCACTGAGGATCAGTAATAATACACTGGCAATAGCGGCACCCGTCCATTGACTGTAGTGATGCAAATCAACTAGTGTTTCCCAGCACCAACCTAAACTTGCAATCCCCAGCGCCAGTCCTGCCATCGGTGTTGGAGCTGCCATTAGGGTATTTTTTACCGCTCGAATCATTACAACCTCAAAACTAATCATCAGAGAATAAGCTTATATTACGCTTGCACTTTGTTTATATATATCCAATTATATGGAACATTCGTTCAGAAAAACTAAACGACTTCTTACTTAACAACAGAGCCTGATGACATTCGATGAATATTTCGCTGAAACAGCTCAATGTATTTACCAATATTACCCAGCATAAAACCTTAACGGCTGCCGCCGAGGCGTTGCATTTATCTAAAGCGGCGGTAAGCATGGCACTGGCTGAACTAGAAAAACAACTCGGCCATCCGCTATTTGACAGAGTCAATAACCGCTTGATTATTAATCAAGAAGGACACAAGCTATTACCCCTTGCCGACGAGCTGCTTAGTAGAGCAAATAATATCAGTCAATTGTTTGATGCAGACCACGCTTTTTCGGGTCAATTAAAAATAGGTGCCAGTGATACCTTAGGTAATCATCTGGTTCCGTCATTATTGAGTCAATTTCGGCACCAACATCAGCATTTCTCTCAAAGCGTAGTAATTTCCAATTCACGGCTAATTTGCCAAAAGCTGCTGGATTACGAGCTAGACATAGGCTTAATTGAGGGTAAAAGTCATTATCCAGAACTTATAGCAAGCCAATTTAGCCATGATGAAATGTGTATTATCGCCGCGTCTCATTTACCGATAAGCCAGCAAACGCAATGGAAGTTTAACGATTTAGAACGAAGTGAATGGGTATTGCGTGAGGCTGGTTCAGGCTCGCGAGAGTTTTTTTTGCGCACCATCGCACCGCAAATAGAATCTTGGCATGAAGTGTTCGAACTTAACACTACCGAGGCCTTAATTAACAGTGTCGCTGCGGGGCTAGGTTTAGGCTGTTTATCGACTTTAGCGGCCCAATATGCCATAAATGATGGCCGAGTAACTCAGCTTAGTTTACCTAAAGCTACTGATAACATTGACATGCAACGACCCTTTTGGTTGATGGTACATAAAGATAAATACCATAGTCCGTTACTGAAAAGTTTTATTGAATTTTGCCATCAGTGGGACAATACATAAAGTAGCGACACCTTATGCAGATAATAAGGTTTTATCTATTTTATAAAATCTGCCCATTTACATTTGAGTTTAGGATATGGCCTGCGGCCATTAACGCTTAAGATCGCAAGGTTCCACCCTGCACGGGCCCATTCGACCGTCATTCCGGCATGGCTTTTGAGCTGGAGTCCGGCTCATTCTTTTATAATTTAAGTTTTATGGCCTGTGGTCACTAACGTCGTGGCGCTTCGCCCACACCAGACCAAGAGGAAACCAACGGCTGTTCCCTCTTGGTTCTTTGTTAAAGAATTGGCCCAGCCGCCCCGCAACATTTTCCCTATGGATTAAACAACAGCTGCGAAAAGGTCGTGATGGGGATTGATCCAGCTTTTAACTTCATTTGCAGACGGCTTCGGCCCATCTTGCAGTAAAGAGTGAAAATGCTAACGCTTCCGATGGGGATCTGATAGGCAGGATGCCTGAATGCCTTGTAGCACATGGATGTGCGAGAAAGGCCTGTCAGGCTCACACATTCTTTTGTTAAGAGTCTTCAACGGCCTCAATTTAACTGAACCTGAAACCAAGTCTGCTCACGCATTCTTTTATAAAAAGTCTTCAACGGCCTCAATTTTTATTGAGCCTGCAGCTATGGGTCAGATCACGCATTCTTTTATAAAAAGTCTTCAACGTACTCAATTTTTATTGAGCCTGAAGCAATGGGCCAACTCACGCATGCTGTTATAAAAAGTCTTCAACGGCCTCAAGATCAACCATTAATTTGGCTCTTCGTAAATGAATATGACGGACTCGTTTGTGTCCCAAAGCTTGTTAGCACTAAAGCGCTATAGCACCCAGTATTAGTATAAAGGTGAGTATGCTCATTACTCTTCCTCTAAATCATACGCAGGCAAGGTCGTAAGCCGATTATCATCGACTGGGCTACCCACAGTGAAGTGGTAGAAACTTTGCCACTCGCGTGTTTCGATGCCGAAGGCCGTATGCACTGGGTCATCGAAGTAGCAGCCGATCCCGGTGGCGCCAATGCCCGCCGCCTCGGCCTCAAGGTAGAGCACTTGCCCGATCATTCCGGCCTCCCAGAACAAGTTCCGGTAAAAGCTGGCGCCATAGGTCGCCAGGCTAACCATGTAGTCGGCGAACATGGCCAGGCTAAAAGCGCCATCTGCGGCGATGTTCTGGCCGCAGGAGACGGTGCTAGCCAGCGTTCGACAGTCGCCTTTTCGCAGTAGGTATAAGGGCAGTCCACTCGGGCAGTCCGGCACGCGCTGCCAAGAAAAATCGGCATGCATCACGCGCTTGAGGGTCTCCACCTTGAGCGGATCTCTGATCAGCGCGTAGATGCCCGGCACCAATCCGTCGACGCGGTGCACGAACAGTCCTAGATGGATGCGAGAGCGCCAGGAGAGTGCATCCCAAGGCATTGCTTGATTCTCTTTAGTTGGCATCAGTCGGCCGAGCATACGAAAGAATGTTGCCCGCGAGATCGCCGTCGCGCCATCCATTGCGACCGCACTGCGGCGGCCAATAATCGCCCGCTCCGCAGTGCGCTCGGCCTCACCGATGTAGCCACTATTAGGGGTGAAGAGCAACGCATCCGCCGAGGGAAAGCCTGCGAAATCTTCTTTAATCGGCGTGCTGGCGCAGCTTCGTATCGCCTGTGTAACGGTGTCGATTGCGGGCCACGCCACACTGTTGGCGGGGCTCAGCGTGTTGGCCCTGCCCTGCCAAAGTACGTCACTACCGTGAGCTGTCAACGGCGTAGATTTCATCAATGGAGCGGCGGTTATATCCGCTACGGCTACATTCGGTGAAATCACTGCGAGTAGGTCCGCTTCCTCGCGTTCCGCCGCCGCGAAATCCTCATCTCGGTCTAGCCCAAGCTGGTTGGCAAGGGTGGCATCACTGACGTTGCCTTGCAGCACCAATGTCCATCCAAGCGCCGCTGCCGCGATACGCAGACTGGCCAGCGCGTGCCCAACATCATGCTGGCAGTAACGGAACGCGCGCTCACCATACTTCCAAGCTTCACGCCATTGCACCGACGACAGACCAACCAAAAAAGAGCCCTCAGGGAAAGAACCCTCACCAAAATACTCAGTCAGTTCGGACCACCGCGCAGCATTGAGCACCGCGCGCCGTTCAAGCGCGTGCTCCCTCGGCGCATAATGGTACAAGGCTGGCGTAGCGCCGATCTGCTCAATCTCAGGCAATAGGGCATAGCCCTCGGTTGGATGCAGATTTCCGCTCGAGGGATTGACCCGCAACGGCCACTTGGTATCACCAGATTGTTTCCATGCCGTCAGCGACAGTGCATAGCGGAAAAAAAGCGAGACCGACGCTAAAGACAATGGCATCGGCGGCACGCTCGCGCTCACATAGAGCTGCCAATAGGGTAGCGGGCGGCCCAGCTTCGGCAGCGGGAGGCGAACAAGATCCGCTCCCGCGTAACGCCTAAACGGATCGGGCTGCGTCGCCCAATCCATGTAGCCCAGTGCGGCGGCATAACGGTGAAAGTGATGTTTACTCCGCTCGTGGTAGGCGACAACAGCCTCGTCGGCAGAGGTATCCATCTCACCGACTAATGTTCGAGAAGTCACGACGAACAGCTCAAATACGACAAACCACCGACGGCAAAAAATTCAGATGCCTTGAGTCGATAGTATTTGTCTTCCACTTCCTGGGACTGCTCTGCGTAAGGCTGCGTCATGACGGCCTGCAATTCTCGAACGAGCGAGTAATCACCCTCGCTCGCTTGGATGTACGCAGGAACAAGCAACCACTCGCGCAAGCTGTATTTTGGGTTGACCAGTTTCATTTGCCTAGCGATCTCCTCACGGGTGTGGGGCTGCCCTGTCTTTGCATCAGTTTTCGCCTCGGTGCTGCTGCCGACCAGTGATTGCCATTGTGTAAGCCAAGCTGACCAGCGCAGGTCCAGTCCTTCGGGGGCTCGCTGCAAGTCCTGGTAGAAGCTTTTTTTCAGTGGCTCAATATCGCTAGGCAGCGCCGAAAGCTCGCGGAAGAATATGGTGTAATCAACAGGGGTTTGCACCATAAGCGTTTCGAGCTCATTAAATAGCGCTGGATGAAAAGTGCTAAGTCCAAGCTTGGCAGCCCACATCTGCTCCATTTGTGCTTGCATCTCGGTCGAAAAGCCATTTACCAACTGCTGGAGCTGTTCCAAGTCATCTGGCTTAGACGCCAGCAATGGGCTTAATGCAGTGCAAAACATCAGGAAATTGCGTTCCGCGGCTACGGGTTGATTGAGAAAAGCGAAGTGCTGTCCGCCACCCGTCCAAGGCTGATATTGCGGGTTGAACACATCGCAGAATCCGAAGGGACCATAGTCGAGTGTGAAGCCACCAGCTGCGCAGTTGTCGCTGTTGAAGTTGCCTTGGCAATAACCGACGCGGATCCAGTTTGCCACCAATGAAGTCAGGCGGCTACGGAACTCGCGCGCCAGTAACAGCACTGTTTCGGCGCTGGTCAGTTGCTGGTCGATAACATCGGCGTATTCTCGTTCAACTAAATGCAACATCAACTGTTCAAGCTCCTCCAGCGCTTTGGGGTGTTCCTGCTTGCGGGCGCGGCGGCCGAAGAGCTCGAGCTGACCGACCCTAATAAACGAGGGTGCAACACGCGTCGAAATAGCAACAGCCTCCGTTATAAGTCTATCGGGATCGGGCGAGTGCGAGCCCTGAGAGTACCACGGCCGCTTGACCGTCTCTGTTTTAGACACATACAAACTCAGCGAACGAGACGTTGGCACGCCGAGCGCATGCATATGCTCCTGTGCTAGGAACTCCCGCACACTCGAGCGCAGCACGGCGCGACCGTCCGCGCCGCGGCAATATGGCGTGCGGCCACCCCCTTTGAGCTGCATTTCCCAGCGTTGACCCTTGATGACAGCTTCAAGCACGGAAACGGCGCGGCCATCGCCGTAGCCATTGCCGGTTCCAAACGGACATTGCTGGGTGTATTCGGTGCCGAAGATGGACAGTGCATACCCACACGCCCAACCGACCTTGCGCATCGGCTCCGGCACCTGCGAGATGTCGCCGGAGAACATGCGAACGAAGTCAGCCGACTGCGCCATGCTGTCTGCAAAACCCAATTCGCTAAAAAAGGTTTTGCTGTGCGCAACGTACTCTGGGTCTTCAATGGGTGTCGGCTTAACGGGGACGTAGTGCCCCGTGAATACTTGTCGCGGCGCATAGTCGATGCCATTTTGTTTCGCGTCAGGATCGCCGTTGAGCGTGTCCATGAGTGAGTAGTTGGCTAACTTCGCGAGATCGTCGAGTGTCGCGACGGTTGGGGAAGTTTCCTGGGACAGTTGATTTATCATAGGGGTACCTCATGGATTGGGTAGAAGGGCAGTTTCCCCGCTGCGAGGTCCATCGCATCGACGATTGTTCGATTTCTGGGGCGAACCTTTTCAGCATATGATGTCGAAGGCCTGTGCTGTGTCATTTGAAAGAGCCTGAGAGAAACTGACTGAAACTGCACCTATGGTAACTTCAGCTTGTACTAATAGAAAGCTTACCTTGATAACATACCCATACTGGGCGTACACAAGTTAATCAACAAGGACAAAATACAATACTGTTGGCTGTTAACAAGGGAGTTAGGTCTTTTCATCGGCACAGCACTCATCTTGAAGAAAACTAATCACTGATTGCAGTTTTTCGTATTCTGCAATGCAGTATAGGGTTCTACTTTCACGGCGTTGAGAAATCAAACCTGCCGATACTAAACTTGCGATATGATGAGACAGTGTTGAGTTTGGAATGTTAAGCGTTTCCTGTAAGCCACCCACGGCAATACCTTGATGCCCTGCTCTAACAACACGCTTATATATCTTTAATCGAGTTGGGTGCCCCAGTTCTTTCAATGCCTTAGCGATAATTTCTATGTTCATTTGATCACTTCCTTAAACTATATTTCGATATTACCAGAAATAACTTGACCCGACCAGCTGTTGACTTTATATTTCGATATATCTAGAAATACAGAGAAAGTAATGCTACTAAATATTGATATCAAGATGGTGCAAGACACCTTAAACATGTTCGCCTTTTTGGCTGTGGAACTGACTACCCTATTCCTTTTGATTAGCTACTTAGTGGGTATACTGCAGGAGTATATTCCCCCCACTAAAATACAAAGTATTTTAAGTGGTAAAAAAGGTAAGGGTTACATTGTCGCAGGCTTCTTAGGTGCAATTACCCCCTTTTGCTCTTGCTCAACAATTCCTTTCTTAAAAGGCTTATTAAGAGCGAGGGCCGGTTTTGGCACCATGATGGTCTTTCTATTTGCAAGTCCGCTTTTAAATCCAATCATTATTGGCCTGTTTGTTGTCACTTTTGGATTACAGGTGACAGCGTTCTACTTTACTATGGCTATGGGGGTATCTGTTGCTGCTGGCTATACCTTAGAAAAATGTGGGTTTGAGAAATACGTTAAACCAGAAGCCTATTTAGCCCCTGAATCAAAAGGCTGCGGCTCAACATGCGATGCAAATAATCCCCCTGTAAATAAATGGAAGAAAATTTGGGATACAACTTGGATCGACTTTAAAAAAGTCCTACCTTACTTGATTGGTGGTATTGCTCTCGGGTCATTAATTTACGGTTTTATGCCAACTGAATTTGTGGCAAAGATTGCAAATGAAGATAACCCTTTTGCAATTCCAGTGGCAGCGGTTATTGGCATTCCATTGTACATCCGTGCGGAAGCGGTAATACCGCTTAGCGCAGCGTTAGCTGCTAAAGGCATGGGTCTTGGAGCTGTGATGGCTTTAATTATTGGCAGTGCTGGTGCGAGTTTAACGGAAGTTATTTTGCTGAAGTCAATTTTTAAAAACACTATGATTGTGGCGTTTTTAGCGGTGATCCTTTCAATGGCAGTTAGTGCAGGCTACCTGTATTCAGTAATATTTTAAGAGTATGGTGTTGCGCCTAACAAATAAGGAATAAGTGAAAACTGAATAAAGTTTACCTATCGCCTTACTTTTACAACTAAATGCTAATCTCGAATTTTTACATCAACAAGCATAAAAAAACAGGCCATTTAGGCCTGTTTCTATTGATCAGTACGCTTATTACAATTTAGTAAGCAAGGCTAATACGCTGGTTTAGATGCTTGGCATTTTTGGTTTCATCGAGCATGGCTTCATCGAGCATAGCTTTGGCGTGATCGACTACCGATACTCGGCTTTGGCCTTATGCATCAGTAAAGAATTCATCGCCGCCTAAACGGTATTGACCTTCAAATTCACCGGTGAAGATAATGGCGGCTGGGCTAACATAAGTCCACTCGATAGCAGAATCTGTAGCACGAAACACATCCAGAGCTTCGCCTTGGGCGATGGCTTCGGCTTTGAATTCTTCAGGAAACTCTGGCGTAGAAACTAACGTCATGCCCGACGCGACTTCTAAGCTACCGGCACCGCCAACCCATAACAAACGCGGTGTGCCCACTTGAGGTAAGTGCTGTAATAATTGTTTTGCGGTTTGTGCTACCACTTGATGATTTTGTGCGGCGCGGCCACCGATTGACGCTATCACCACATCGGCATCGGCGCCTGCTACTGCAACACTTGTCATGGTGGTTACATCCAGCGTACGAATGGCCACATCTTGGCTTACCTTGCTGGCGTCACGCACTACGGCAACCACATCATGGCCTCGGCTAATGGCTTGTTGCATGATATGCCAACAATCCAACCTGCTGCGCCTAATACTGCTAGTGTCATTTTGTGTCTCGCTCTATTAATTATCAATGGAGCTAGTTTAGTGGGTAATCTTTTAGAGATAAATATTGATTATTGCATTTAATTGTCTCATTTAAAGATACAAATGAAACAATATTTTGTACTTTAAAGCAATCTAAACGGCGGGCTAATGCGTATCTAATCACTCATTCACCATGAGATTTTTGGCTCCATGCCCGACACGAACAAACAAGATATTAATATCGTTTGGTTTAAACGCGATTTGCGCTTGTCTGATCATCAGCCGCTCGTCGATGCGTTTAACCATCATCTACCCTGCTTGCTGATTTATAACTTTGAGCCATTTATGCTGGCTGACTCGCATTATAATGACCGTCATTGGCGCTTTGTGTGGCAGTCGCTACAAGACATAAATCAACAACTGGCGCGGTTTAATGGTCAGGTATATACCTTCAATGTGCCAATAATTGATTTGTTGGATGAATTATCTCAACAGTTTGAAATTAAAGATATTTTTAGTCATCAAGAGATTGGTCTACACAACAGCTTTGAGCGCGATAAAGCGGTTGCCCGCTGGTGTCATCAGCAGCAAGTTAATTGGCAGCAGTCAGCTACTGGCGCGGTAGTGCGTGGCCGAAAACACCGCAAACAGTGGGACCAACACTGGCAACAAGTTATGAACAGTCCTATTGCTATCCCCAATTGGCAATTATGTCTGCTACAAAAGCTCGATAACTATCAAAATCCGCTTATCGACCAAGCCATCATGATACACAGTGATCAGTTTCAAACGGGTGGTCCTAAAGCGGCCAGAGCTGTCTTGAACAGCTTTTTAGGCCATCGCGGTAAAGACTATCAACGCAGTATTTCTAGCCCCAGTTTGAGCCGCATCCATTGCTCACGTTTATCGCCTTATTTGGCTTGGGGCAACATCAGTCTTCGGCAAGTTTACCAAGCCACATTAACTCGTTATAACCAAGTGCAGAGCCAAAACGGTGATAACCCAATAAATAGTAATAACCGAGGTTGGCGAAAGTCGTTGCTGGCGATGATGTCGCGACTACATTGGCATTGCCATTTTATGCAGAAATTTGAAAGCCAATGCAGCATGGAATTTACCCCTGTAAACCCTGGGTATCTAGAGTATCCCTACCGTACAGACGACAAAGTACAGCAAGATATTCAGCGCTGGGCCGAAGGTCAAACGGGGATCCCAATTATCGATGCCTGCATGCGCGCTTTACAGCACACCGGTTACATTAATTTTAGAATGCGCGCCATGTTAGTCAGCTTTGTGACTCATCATTTAAACATTACGTGGCAACATGCCAGCTTACCGTTAGCCAATTATTTTCTCGATTTCGAACCTGGGATCCATTACCCGCAACTGCAAATGCAAGCCTCGGTCACAGGCATTAATACCATACGCTTATACAATCCAATCAAGCAGTCACAAGACCAAGATCCCCGTGGGGATTTTATTCGCCAGTGGTGTCCAGAGCTCACCAACTTACCCAATGAGTATATTCATCAACCTTGGCTACAGCCGCCGATGGAAGCTATTTTTAATGATGTAATTTTAGGCCGTGATTACCCAGAGCCTATGATAGATTTAACCCTAGCCGCTCAAGCTGCGCGCGATCGCTTATGGTCATACCGTGAACAACCTCAAGTTCAACGGCATATCGGCGCAGTATTAAGCCGTCACGTTAGCCCTAAGCGCAAACGTACCAAGAACAAGGCCACAGAACTAAAGGTACAGGCAAAAAGACCGTCATGACACATAACAAACAACAGCTTGAACAGAAAACCTGTTTGGTTTGTCAGCGCCCTTTTACATGGCGTAAAAAATGGGCGAAAGACTGGCCAAGCGTAAAATACTGCTCTGAGCGCTGCCGTCGCCATAAAGCCTCTAGCCAAACAGATTAAGGTAACGAATATGACGACACTGCATACTGATATATCTGCGCCATTATTGGGCGAGACCGACACATTAAGGCTGATCCTGGGCGATCAACTCAACGTCAGTCACAGCTGGTTTACACAGGTTAATCCCAACCGAGTGTATTTAATTGCCGAGCTGCCACAAGAGACTAACTACGTCAGTCATCATGTGCAAAAAGTGTGTGCCTTTTTTGCGGCTATGGCGCAATTTGCCCAAGCTTTAGCACAATGTGGTCATCAAGTGTTGTACCTGACCTTAGATGAAACCCAGCACTATGCCGACCTACCAGCGTTGCTTGAACACATTACTGCTGCGCATAAATTAACTCATTTTGAATACCAACAGCCTGACGAATACCGATTATCGCAGCAGTTAGGCTCACTCGCGCTAGCGGGCATCACTATAAATAGCACTGACAGCGAACATTTTTTATTGCCGTTTAGCGACATACAAGGTCAATTTACCCCGAAAAAACACCTCAAAATGGAATTTTTTTATCGACGGATGCGCAAACGCTTTAATGTGCTGATGCAAGATGGGGAACCTTTGGGAGGCCAGTGGAATTTTGATCAGCAAAACCGGGCGAGCTTTAAAAAGAATGACCTTGCTGATGTTCCTGCGCCGTTAATGTTTGCCAACGACGTCAGTGATATTTTAGCCCGACTTAAGCGCCACAATATCAACACCATAGGCAAAGCGGAAAACCAATTGTTATGGCCAGTTAATCGGCGTCAATCACGTGAGTTACTTGACTATTTTTGCCAGCACTTATTGATCCGCTTTGGTCATTTCCAAGATGCGATGACCGAAAATAGCCCGTCGGATTGGAGCCTATATCATTCAAGGTTATCGTTTGCGCTCAACGCCAAAATGATTTCGCCTAGCGAAGTGATCAATAAAGTCATCGCTCATTGGCAAGCACATCAAAATGATATTTCACTGGCTCAAGTGGAAGGTTTTGTGCGGCAGATATTAGGTTGGCGCGAATATGTCCGCGGTATTTATTGGATCAATATGCCCGACTACGCTACTGATAATGCCTTGCAAGCACAACGGCCGCTGCCGGAGTATTTTTGGACCGCAAACACTAAGATGAATTGCATGCACCACGCCATAAAACAGTCGCTCGATTATGCCTATGCCCACCATATTCAAAGGTTGATGGTGACTGGCTGTTTTAGTTTACTCGCGGGCATTGATCCCGATGAAGTCGACCAATGGTATTTAGGCATTTACATTGATGCCATCGAATGGGTCGAAATGCCCAATACTCGCGGGATGACTCAATTTGCCGACGGCGGCATTGTCGCCACAAAGCCCTATGCCGCCAGCGGTAATTATTTGAATAAAATGGGCGATCATTGCAAAAGCTGTCATTACAATGTCAAACTCAAAACCGAAGCCAACGCCTGCCCGTTTAACAGTTTATATTGGCATTTTATTCAACGTCATCAAGAGCGATTTAAACGCAATCCACGCATGGCGATGGTGTATAGAAACTGGCAAAAGATGGATGCTAACACTCAGCAGGCCATTATTAACAAAGCCGATACGCTATTAGAAAATATAGAAAGCTTATAGCCATTACTTATCGCGGAGAAATGACATGGACAAAATCTCAGCCATACGCAGTTTTGTCGAAGTCACCTGTTGTGACCGTTTAACCAAAGCTGCCGAGCAACTAGGCTTAAGCCGTTTGCAGGTATCTTGGCAAATTGAAGCAGTCGAGTCATGACTAGCACAACACCAGACCATAGCAAACAAGCTAATGCGGATTAGCGAATTACAGATCTCTGGTTAATAATCGCTAATTAAGAATCTTCAGCTAATAATCTTGAGTAATAGTTGCTGTAATTGCTGCGGTTGATCAAGGCTAGCATCATGGCCGCAGTCATCAATTTTAAGTAACTGAGTTTGGTAAAAAAGAGCTAATTGCTCGCTACATTTGGGATTAGCTAACTTGTCTTGATTGGCAACGATCACACTAACACAGGTGCCTTGTAATACAGGGCTATGAAAACGGGCTGAGGCGTACAATTGGCGTAGCCCATTGATAAATGATGTATGAGATTGCAACCTTAGTAAGCTCCAAGCATTAATCACTTCAATACTTTGACCAAAATGCCTGCTGGTAAAATCCAATACTGTTGCCTCTAGCCAATGTCCTCTGTCAGTTCCCCCTTGATTTTGACCAGGCAAATAAGGGCGAACAACGCTTAGCAAAGCATGCGCTAAAGACATCATTAACCCCCAACATTGAAACCGATAATACCAAGGTGACAAGTTGGCCGCGCTGCTGTTAATTAACACCACATGCTGCACTCGTGATCGACACTGCGCCGCCATAGTTAACGCCAACATGCCTCCCATAGACAAGCCCACTAATACCAAGTTAACTTGGCTTGGCGGCGTACCCTGTTTAAGCAACGCGGCATCAATTTGCTGCCACACCGCATCACAATAGTCTTGCATTTTACCTGGACTAACCTGATTAACTAACACACCATTACCGGGTAAATCCACGCTAATGACATTCACAGCTTGTTGGCTTAAACGCTGATCAAATCCATTCCAATGACGACTGTCACGCATTAATCCTCTTAGCAATACCAAGGTGGTCATAGGTTATCCTCACTTAGCCTCATTTAGCTTTTTTAGACCAGAAGCGATTAGCTTGTTGAGTCAATAGGGTCAGTTGTTTAGGGTTTATTTGTTCAATAACTTGCGCATAAGCAGCATCGATCAAAAACTGCATTAATACCACGTGTCGCCGTAAAACGCGTTGATGTCGATGTGTTTTTTGCGGATTAAAATAGCCGGGGAAATTAAATAACTGACGCGGATTTTTACGCAACCAAGCCCATGACCCCATTTCTAACGTTAACGGAATAAACGGTTTATCGCTAACATTACTCGCCACCAAGTAATCCCAAATATCGCCATGGGTACGATAAAAATGACTTTGCGGCGCTAACCGATAATGACTGTGGTGAGGATAACCTTTCTCGAACAATTGCATTAGCTGATAAATATAACCTATCCCAGCAAACGGCTGCCGAGTATGGGCATGAGGAAACCACACATGATCGCGTAAGCCAAAACCAGAATGAGCGTCTAAGGCAATAACACTGCTGCTCTGTTGTTGTAGTTGTTGAACATACCTTACTAACGCTTGGGTTTCGAGTTCCATACCATGTTGGCCGCGATACCAAGGCAAGCGTGGTGATAATCGCTGACCGCCAACAAGAAAGGTCACCTCTTCATCTGAATCAATCGATGCATTACGCATTAAATCGACGTTATTACCATTACCACGGCTGCCTCGTAAAAAGCCCACCGGATTCACCACTGGCACAAACGCTAAACGTACATGCTTGAGTAATTGCTGTAAATGAGTATCCCAAGGCAGACGATTAAGTAAGCTGCCTAAAAAAGCCAGCACCACTTGCGCACCAATCCGTTCAACACCGTGCACCCCACCGACAAACAATACGGTAGGACAAGGTTGTTGTTGGCCTAACTCAATGGCCGTTACCGACAGTTTTTCACCACGGTAATATAAATCCGCTAAAGACTGGTGCCGAAATTGCTGTTGATGCTGTGCAATTAGGCGTTTTAATGTGTCGATCTCGAACGAATGCTCAAATGAAAACGTACCCATTAGCCACTATTTACTATCACAAAATGATCTTAATAAACTAACCAAAAAATAAGACAAGTTAGTGACAATAAATTGAAACAACCTAAATAACACATTGCTTAACAATGTTTACATAAAGTAAACAAATCAATATAGATCATATAATTAGAAAACTATTATCGGGTTTGGAGACCCAAATCACATTCGATTTAAGGCAGAGGTTTTATCATTATTTCAAGATAGTAAAACTAAATAGGCATTCGATAATGAGTACAATTGAATCAATCACCTTAATGCTAGCCTTAGTGTATAGCACCAGCTTGCTGTACTGGAGTGGCAAAAAATGGGGCGCACTTGTCAGCGCTGCATTATTGCTCGGTGCAACCCTAGCCAGTTTTTTCTGGCCATTACTACTCATATTATTGGTCGCGGTGATCATTGTCACGGCACTAGGACAATATCAACCTGCGTTTGCCAATGCAGAAGGTAGACCCAACCAAGTACGTGAGATTTGCCAACACTTCTTTGCCCTTTCCATGTTATTGGTCGGAGTGCAATATGCTATCAACGCAGGATTATTATATGCAGGGGAAACGCCTTGGTTAATGCGACCCGATGTCGGTGATGCGTTTTTACCTATTGCTGGAGGCATTGAACTTAAAGCTATTTTAACCTTAGGGCTCTGGGATCAAAATCATCCTGCGGCAGTGGTTATGCTGTGTGTCGTATTACTCACAGGTTTAATATGTAAGCGCGCATTTTGTGGCTGGGCTTGCCCGTTAGGGTTAGCTGGCGAATACCTCTATAAACTGAGAAAACATTTTATTCACGCCGAACTTCTGCCACCAGCATGGTTGGATTGGCCACTCAGAATGCTTAAATATTTGCTATTAGCAGCACTGCTTTATTTGGTTATTTCTATGCCAGCGGCATCTATCCCACATTACATGTCAGGGAATTACCACAAAGTAGCCGACTTAAAAATGGCAGTATTTTTCATGATGCCATCAATGGTTGCCTTAATCGGCTTCGGTATTCTGTTTGCGTTAGCCGCATGGCGTCGCCAAGGTTTTTGCCGTTATATTTGCCCTTATGGCGCGCTGTTAGGCATAGTGAGCTTTTTCAGTCCATTTAAAATTCGTCGTAATACTCAGCATTGTTTAATTGAAACCAAAGGCATGAGTTGCGATAAATGCACCCGCGCATGCCCTGCCAATATATCAGTACATACTCAGAAAGATATTCGTTCCGATGAGTGCCAAGCCTGCATGCGTTGTGTGTCAGCATGTCCTAAAAAAGAGGCGCTGCAATTAAGCACTCGCAATGGTATTAAACTGTCTGCCAGAGGATTGCTGATTATGTTACTGACGGTAATGTTTATGTTACCGCTGTTTGCTTACGTCGGAGGCTATTGGCACAGCCAAACGCCTGACGACATAAAAATGGAACTGATACAAAAGCTTGATCGTATAGGTCATTAATTCAGAGTTTATAATGAACAATTAAAAATCAATAACACGAGTGTCTATTTTATTTAGACACTCGTGTTATTCCTCACTGACTCAAGCATCAATGGTTGTAACCAATGACCAAACACTATTCGTTTCCTCCTTTAAAGCACGTTGCTTGGTTTTCGCTGCACAATAAAATCCTATAGCAAGAGCCTAGAACGCTGCGCTGCTAGTACGCTTCGCGGCTAGAGGCTATAAAATCAACAGCCTAGCAGGACAACGTCCGCCCTAGAACCTCGAAGACCGAAGGTCGCTCTAGCCCCCGTAGGCGCCTAATACCTAGCACCTTGAACGCTGTCATGTCTCGTCATGCACAATCCTGCATGCCGAGGTCGTTTGGGTATAGCAAACAAAAAGGGCTGCGCAATGCAGCCCTTCAATTAAATATCACTTACCACAATGGTTAACTTACAAGCCTTCAAGCGTTAAACGCTTACTACGCTTATTATGCGCAATAATCAGTGCGATTAACGACACCACACCGACTGCAATACCGATAGGCTGACTTAATGGTTGAGGGAAGCCAAAACCAATACCCGCCGTTAAAATGTACGACACTGTCACACTCGTCCCCACAATAGCAGGCAAACTCACGATCCAATGGAAGGTACCACGGTTAAATAAATACTTGGTCGCTAGCCATAATACGCTGGTAGATAACAACATATTTGAGAATGCGAAATAACGCCAGATCAGTGTAAAGTCAATCTTGGTCATAAAATAGGCAATAATCAAAATAGGCACCGCAACAAATAAACGGTTTCTGATACTTTGAGGGATCTTAAAAGCATCAATAATGGTTAAACGTAATGCTCTAAATGCAGTATCACCAGAGGTAATTGGGAAAATCGCCACCGCGATAATCGCCATAATACCACCCGCGGCACCTAAGTAAGTGGAAGCCACTTGGTTAACCACCATTCCTGGACCACCTATGTCAAGAATACCTTTAAGTTCAGCATAACCTCCAGGGAAAGCCGCGATACCCGCAGTAGCCCAAACACATGCGACCACACCTTCTGCCATCATTGCGCCGTAGTAAACAGGACGAACGTATTTTTCATTGGTTAAACAACGCGCCATGATGGGTGCTTGTGTTGAGTGAAAACCACTAATCGCACCACAAGTAATAGTGACAAACAATAATGGCCATACAGGTAAACCGTCTGGATTAGGCTCTAATAATTCATTGTTATAGTGACTGTGATCAAAATAAGCAAAGATACCATCAACAGTCGGTAATTGTGGTGCGTGGATTAATAACGCAACAGCAATTGACGTTGTCATCACAATCATTAATAAACCAAATACTGGATACAGTTTAGTAATGATTTTATCTATTGGTAACAAGGTTGCTAAAAAGTAATAGCCCAAAATCAATAATACCCAGAAGGTATTTTCGCCAAAAATGGTGTCTTTAAAATAATCTAAGTTACTGAGCAATCCTG
Source organism: Shewanella sp. Actino-trap-3 (assembly GCF_002836275.1). Classification (NCBI taxonomy): domain Bacteria; kingdom Pseudomonadati; phylum Pseudomonadota; class Gammaproteobacteria; order Alteromonadales; family Shewanellaceae; genus Shewanella; species Shewanella sp. Actino-trap-3. The sequence continues at coordinate 2,330,162 of NZ_PJCE01000001.1, forward strand.
CTGGGCTCATGATGAATACAACACCAACGAAAAATAACAGCATGGCAGTAAATATCAGCATGGCTGCTTTAAAGTAAATATTAAAATAATGTCCCGCAATTTCAGGTAAGCTTTTACCGTCCTCTTTGATGCTCATGACACCGGAGAAGTAATCGTGAACCGCGCCACCGAGTAAATTACCAAGGACAATCCATACCAGCGCTATAGGGCCATAAAGCGCACCTAAGATAGGTCCGAAGATAGGTCCGACACCAGCGATGTTGAGAAATTGAATTAAGAACGCTTTAACCGGATGAACTTCGACATAGTCAACGCCATCATTAAATCGTGCTTGAGGGGTTATTGCATTAGGGTCGATACCCGCTTGCCGTTCAACGAACGGACTGTAAAACTTGTATGCGAGCAAGAGAAGCCCGATACAAATGAAAAAAATCAACATGTCATTATCATCCATTAGTTATAGGAATGTACTCAATGTTGAGTTTGTTTCAGATAGCTTTAGAGGTCAAGTCATGAGGTATTATACCAAGGTAGGGGTTGCTATTAATCGCTCATCGTGACTTTATATCCAGCTTGGCGATAAAGTATAACTTTGTTAATGGGTTACCTCTACTCCCCAGCCATAGTGACTTTGTTACTTATCTCAACTTACTCTCATACTTTCACAAAAAAATCGACCCGCCACGCTTAATGCATGTTAATGCAGACAATACCCTTGTAGTATATAAGGATTAGTTTAACGCCATAAACAAACAATAATCTCGAATAAAAGCATTCTATTTATGGGTAAAATAAACTGTCTTAGATTATTATGTAAATATCATGTCAATATTATGTCAATGTTATAATAGCCGCCTACTCGAGCTAACCATTCGCAATAAAGAGCAAAATCCACCTCATCTGCTCGCTTTCTCGCTTTTTTCGCTTGTTATTTTTTTCGTTTGTTAGCTTGTTAGCTTTTTAGCCTATAAATAGATAAAACCCCACCGGCATTGCCAGTGAGGTTTTATTAGCCAAAAGATAATATAGTCGTTTGCTAAGCTATTTTTGCAGGGTTAACTCGATGCTAGATTGAACCGATGCTTGGATCTCAGCTTCGGTAAATAACAATGGACGTAATTGCTTTGCCGTAGAATAAAGTTCACTTTGATCAGAAAAGCTAGGGCTTAACACGTTACTGGACTCCGAATAAGTCAAAAGACCTTTTGCCTTAGGACCATCATCAGTAAAGCTCACGGTCATCATCCAACTTGAACCACTTCGGATTTGGTAACCTTCTGAGGTTAATCCTGATGCTGTCGCCTTACCTGAAACAACATCTAACACAGGTGGGTATTTATGTTGAGGTATTAAAGTGTCATCACCGGATAAGGTGGTCGAAAACACGTTAAATCCACCTTCCGCATTATGACTACCAGGCCAAGGTAGCTTCACCCCAGATGCACTGCCATCAGGGAGTGACTTTTCAACAAATTGTACCTCTCCTAAGCTCGCATCCACAGCAAAACCTGCCGCTTCAAGATTCAACGCCCCATGAGCTAAAGCGATTAACGCGCTGCCATCAGTATTGAGCTTATTGGGTGTTGTTGCTGCACTCATATAATCAAAAGCTTCAGTTAACATGGTATTTTGATCAAACTGATGGGCAAACTCACGAATTAACGCTCCGCCCTTACTGTCATTATCTTGCTTACCATTCCACGCTTTTAGTGCTGAACATGATGCAGAAACATCTTTAGATAATGTGGCGCTCACCACCACTGGCGTATCACCTTGTAACTCACATTGGCTAATTAAGTCGGCTAACACCAACTCTGCGAGATAAGCTCTGTTGGACAATAAGGCCGTTTCAAGCTCTTCTATACTAAATTTACCGTCATCACCGGCTGCATCATCCATTAACGTTAACCCCATGCGAGTCCGTAATGATAATTGACCTCGCTCTGGACCGTATAAAGGAGAGAAGTTTTCCAAAGGTGCAGCAAGGTTAGTCGACCAAAATGAGTTATTTGAGTTTTGCACAAAGTCACTACGTTCAAGCTTAGGTGCACGTTCATAAGGCATTGGCGAATCATAACTAAACACCGAGGTATTACCCGGTAAAATAGTAAAACCAGCTTGAGCTTTAGCTGCAACAATAGCAGGGGTAGTTCTAATTATATCGACCACTAAATCAGAAAAACCCGGTACGGTTGAGTCGTCAATATAAAAGGCATTGCCTTCTTTGTCTGCGTACATAGTGTTATTAAAAATCACCCCATCATAATTTTTAAATGCTTGCTGGAACTCATCTTTATTGGTGGCGCGGTTCATGGCTAACCAATGATCAAGCGGATCTTTATTGGCCATGTTGGCGTCTTGAATAAAGAAGGCTTGACCATCATCCCAGCCAAACGGCGCCAATGATGGCGGCGCCTCAACCATTGGACCTTTAGCTGTGGTGTAAATGTCTTTTTCGGCCACCAACATACCTGCTGCACCTGCATTGACTAATACCGACACCGTTTCTTTGGTGATCGGCATCTTTGAGCCATCAAACAGATACTGCAATCTGTCACCTGAGACTAACTCTAGGTTATACATAACAAAGTGCTCGGCTGTCGAAAAGGTATGGGTCCAGGCAACATCGTTGTTAAAACCAATGTTCACCAGACCAGGCATACCCACTAACGATCCACCCATGACATCAATCTGGCCTGGTATGGTCATATGCGACTGCCAAAAACGTAAATTACCGGTATGCGGAAAATGCGGGTTACCTAACACCATGCCTTTACCGTTTTCGGTTTTATCTTTACCTAAACCCCAACCATTAGAACCCAAGTTTCGAGGATTAGTTTCAGGGGTGGTAATATTCGCCGCCCGTGCTATTAATTTATTGTTCATATCCTGCACAAACGCGGTTTGTGTAGTGGACGGTGCCGGCCCAACAATACGCGGTAAATACTCTTCGCCATCACCAGGGTTGGCGTAAAAAATTAAATCTAAAAAGTTAGCCGCACCAGGTAATAACGCGATGGAAAATATATAGTTGGCTACATCAATACCGCTAATGGGTTTAACCCAAGGTTGACCCGCACAGAATGGCTCGCCAGTTTGAGTCCCAGCGTCTATATCGGCAAGGTATTGATTATAACCCGCACTAAAGCCTTCCATTAATGCGCGCGAGTTATAACTAAACTGTGAATACTGGTTTTCAGCAAGCTGTCTAATTTTCAACGCTTTGTAAGCAAAATCAGAGATTAAATTGCCATTATCTTCGCTGGTCGGCAGACCCGTAGCAAAATCAATTGAAGCATGGGGGCCAAAGTACATTGACCGTTCAGAATTAGCTTTAATAAACCCATCGGCCATCACACATAAATTGTCTTGTGCTTGGGCATAACCACTCCCAAAACCTAGGCTTTCTAAGTTATCGGCAGAGATATGTGGTACACCGTATTGAGTGCGACGGATGTTGGCCTTTAAGGTTCCGTTAGGGGCAAAAGCTTGTAATGGAGGTGAAATGGCTTCGGGTTCTGGAGTAGGTTGAGGTGTTTTACCGTATTGAGTGTCATCACCGCACCCGACGATAACCACACTAGAAACCATGCCAATGGCGAGCAGTATCTTGTTCAGTTTCATTATTATTATCCTTGTTGTATCCCAATGCTAATTAGCATGATGGGTGAGGTATTAAATCCTTTACGCCTCAATTTAAGCTAACAGCACGGCCAAAGTAATCCCAGTTACCTTGAAACGAATGCGCTGTCGTTAAATACAACAAAGACATACATGCTCATTTAAGCAATCATTCAGTCGTCTGTCTACATCTTGATAAAAATAGCCGAAACTTGCTTAACAAAGACAATTAACCTTATGCAGCTAACTTCAGTCCCGGATAATAAACGATTATAAAATAGCGACGTCTTTGACTATTTGCGTTGCATTGACCTGAATTAAACAAGTTATTTATGCGTAAATACGCCTTGTTAGCAGAACAAATGGCAAGTTTGATATTGATGACCCGCTGCGAATGTCGCTTCGCTGCTAGGGCGGACTGCGTCCTGCGAGTATCGCTTCGCTGCTAAGATTGTATAGCATCTAGTAGCGTAGCGTCCTAGCATCTAGGCTTTTCGCTTGTATAGCATCTAGTAGCGTAGCGTCCTGACATCTAGGCTTTTCGCCTGTATAGCATCTAGCAGCGTAGCGTCCTAGCATCTAGGTTTTCGCCTGTATAGCATCTAGCAGCGTAGCGCCCTAGCATCTAGGCTTTTCGCTTGTATAGCATCTAGCAGCGAAAAGTCCTTTGACATGAGATCAGTCTAGTGGTTATTTATTCCACGGATTATGGGGATCAAATGTAGGCTGCGGCTTTTTGTTATTACTGCGCTGTGTCACTGCATCACTGTCATTTGAGCGACTCGACGAAGAATATGAATTTGAAGAAGATGACGAAGAAGCATATGAACGACTTTGATTATGTTTCATCTGGTCATAATCAGCGGTGGCTTTGGCTTTCATCTCGGCGACTAACTCAACCGTTAACGGCTGAGGTTTACGCGGTTTTATACCGTCAGCAAAACCGCGTTCACGGGGTTTTAACTCAAACTGGGCTGAGTTGCCTTTTGGCATACGCTTGAAACGGTATAGATAAAAGTTTTCAACACGCTCCCTCGCCCACTCAGTCTTCTTAAGAAACGAAACACACGCGGCCGTGTTCGGATTGGTATTAAAACATTCTAAATGCATCGCGGCGTATAAAATTTTCCAATCATAAAATGCCACTAATTCAGAGATCATCGTTTCTGATTTTAAACCGTGGAGTGGATTATTTTGCTGTAGTTCTATCATGCTATCTCATGACCTCAAAAAGCTATCTCTATAATATGTCTAGTTTACCGTTAAAATGCGCCATCGTCTTTATGCATCTTGCACATGCCCTAACGCTGAGTTAAATAAAACCCATTATTTTTCACGCGGCAGTTAACAATCGCCTTCTGATTTATTGCTACCAGACTGATATGACTGCTACTACTATTGCTACCAGACTGATATGACAACAAGGCTGAAAGATATCGAGGAAAAATACGTTATGGTTCGTTAACACAAGGTAAAGTAATCTGCCTATTGGATCAAATAACGTTTTAAACCAAATAGCGATTAATCAAACCATAGCCGGTTGCGAACGTCAGTTATTGTAACGGCGTTGAATGTTGTCAGCCAAATAAACTCTGACTGACAACCATGTTAGCTTATACTAGCGACGTTGACGCTCATTAGATTAACGATTTACATCAACAACCACACGACCGCGAACCTTACCTGCCAATAAGTCACTTGCCACATCAATCGCTTCAGTCAAGCTGATTTCGTGAACAATGTCATCGAAAACGGCAGGGTCAATGATCTCGCCCAGACGTTGCCATGCCTCAATACGATCGGCTAAAGGTCGCATTACACTGTCGACACCCGCTAACGTCACGCAACGTAAAATAAAAGGGGCTACGCTAGCAGGAAAATCCATACCCTGTGCCAAACCACATGCTGCAACCGTCCCGCCATATTTCATACTGGCACACACATTGGCTAATGTATGACTGCCAACAGAATCAACCGCACCTGCCCAACGCTCTTTGGCCAATGGACGACCCGCTTCAGATAAGGTCGCGCGATCAATAATGTCTTTAGCCCCTAGCTTTTTCAAGTAGTCGCTTTCATCAACACGGCCAGTAGAAGCCACTACGTGATATCCGAGCTTAGCTAAAATAGCGATAGCAAAACTGCCAACACCGCCATTAGCGCCTGTTACTAGCACTTCACCTTTATCTGGGGTTAGGCCATTTTTCTCAAGTGCCATTACACATAACATCGCAGTATAGCCTGCGGTGCCAATCGCCATAGCTTGTTGCGGTGAAAACGCACTTGGCAATGGAATAAGCCATTCACTTTTTAAACGCGCTTTAGTTGCCAAGCCCCCGCAATGATTTTCACCTACGCCAAAACCATTCAATAATACCGTATCGCCAGTGGCAAACTTAGCGCTATCGCTGTGTTCTACTATGCCCACTAAATCTATGCCGGGCACCATAGGAAAGGTTCTCACCACGGGCGCTTTACCGGTAATGGCGAGGGCGTCTTTGTAATTAAGCGTGCTATAAAGCACTTTTACCGTAACATCACCTTCAGGTAGCACACTTTCATCAATACTTTTCACTGTGGTGCGGTAACCTTGATCATCTTTCTCAATTAACATGCCATTAAACATCATGTGCTCCTAATTTAGACTGGTCGTCTATTAATAATTAAAAATTTTATTAACCTCAACTCGACTTAAGAGAAGGGGTCAGTAAGCTAAGGTTATTTAGGTAATGCGGCCATGAAAAGGTCGCAGTAATTATCTAGCGGTGTGGCCTGCTGCACCAACTTTGCTCGACTTACTGCGCCCTCCCAACCTACCCAAAAGTTTTCGGCTAAAAGCTGGCAATTTGCACTTTCTGCAAGCTCGCCATGTAGTTGTGCATCCTTAAGACAACGGGCTAGACAGTCTTGCCAGCTAACGAATATCTCAATAATTTGCGGTCTAAAACTGTCGGGTAATACACCCACTTCTTGACCTAAGTTCCCCACCAAACAACCACGCTTAAATTCATAACGGATCATTCCTGCTTTAGCATCTGCTACAAAATGACGGATCCGTGTTAGGGGTAAATAAGATTCATCTAAAAGGTGAATTTCAAGTTTACGTAAAAAATAGTCGGCATAATTTTGCAATACCACCTGTCCAAAAGCCTCTTTACTGGCAAAGTAATGATAGAAAGAGCCTTTTGGTACGCCCACCTTTTTCAAAATAGGTTCAATACCCGATGAAGCAAAACCTTGCTCTGTTAGTTGCTCAAGGCCACTTCGGATAAGCTCTGCCCGCGTATCAGGATTATCACGCGATATTTTAGGTGGCCGGCCACGACGCGGTTTCTCGGTTGCACTTGTGTGTGGACTCGACATTGAATCTAAGCTTAAATTATTCATAACACCTATATTAGACCGAACGTCTATTTAAATACAGTAGTAATATGAAAAATCGCAACATGACGCTTATTTAGTCACACAAATTTGCACTATTACGGGATTAACATGCACCATTAACTAACGCGCGACCTCACTGAGTCAGCGACTATCTACTGAAACCGCAATCCTGATTCTATAAGGTTAATGCTATGCACAAGCGATTTAAAACCATTGACGTTATAAAGGCTTTGAGGGGGCGAGACATGGTCGATAGATCAAATCAACCTGAAAGGTGTAAATCCAATAAATTTGAATTCAAACTATCTTAATTAGATTGCTTGAGCTCGAATCATTCGTTCTATAATCATCTATACCCGTTTTACTTATGCATTATCATCGCCTAGTAATATCGTGTCACGTTAGTCCGAAAGAGGTTGTTCGATAGACAAGCTAGATCAACGACTTTAAACGTAACAACATTTAAACCTAAAATTTACTCACTAAATAATTAAAACACAATTAATATCAATACAATAACTTATAAATATAATTTAATTTTATTCAGAAAAAACACACACCTATAATCAAACAATCCTTAAGCAGTTGCATCGAGTAATGAGCCGTGATCACCAGCCGTACAGTAAATGTTTCCAATAAATAAATAAGCTGGAGCGACGCCAAAAGTACGCTTCCATTATCTTTCTGTCTGAGATTAGATTGGAAATTTTACCCCAAATGATGTTAATATGATTAGACCACTAACTAATTTGGTGGTTTTTTATTGCTGAATATAAATTATTTAGCAATAAACCGATTAACCAGAACCCAGGAGCTCAATATGTCAACGGACACGTCAAGCGAAGAAAATCTCATTACAACCATTTGGAACACCACAACATTAAAGCTGAAAGAAGCTTCGCAGTTATTGTGTTTATGCGCCATTTTAAGCACCTATCTCTTTGTCATGTTGAAACCTAATGGGATTCAACATGATAAAGCGTTAGGAGGCAAATAATATATGCATTACCTAACCTATGTCTCATTAGCAATCTATTTTCTCGTAATGCTAAGCATTGGATTGTTTGCATATAAAAAATCAACCAGCGATGTATCGGGTTATATTTTGGGTGGCCGTAAAGTCAGCCCACAAGTTACCGCACTGTCAGCAGGTGCATCCGATATGAGTGGCTGGATGCTAATGGGCTTGCCAGGTGCCATGTTCTTAGTCGGCTTCGAAACCATCTACATTGCGATAGGCCTATTAGCGGGGGCATTGATTAATTATTTGATCGTGGCACCTAAATTACGGGTTTATACCGAAGTTGCGGGTGACTCCCTAACGATCCCTGAATTTTTTGCTAAACGCTTCCACGCACCAAACAGTCATGTGCGGATTATCGCGGCGATTATCATTGTTATCTTCTTTACCTTATATACCTCGGCAGGACTCGTCGCTGGGGGAAAATTATTTGTCTCTGCATTTGATTTAAATTATGAACTCGGACTGGTGATTACCCTAGGTGTGGTTGTATCTTATACCTTACTCGGTGGTTTTTTAGCCGTCAGCATGACTGACTTTGTTCAAGGCTGTATCATGTTTGTTGCCTTGATTCTGGTACCCGTTGTGGCATATCAAGAGTTTAGCAGTGCTGATAAAATGATGGGCTTTGCTTATGAGTCGATCCCGCATTTTTCTGATGCGATGCAAAATGTCACAATGCTCGGGTTAATTTCCAGTCTGTCTTGGGGCCTAGGTTATTTTGGTCAGCCACACATTATCGTGCGCTTTATGGCTATCCGTTCAGTGTCTGATATCAAAGCAGCACGACGAATTGGCATGAGTTGGATGACAGTCACCATTATTGGTGCGCTGGCAACAGGTCTAGTGGGTATTGCCTACGCCAATAAATTCGACATGAAAATAGGCGATCCTGAAACCATCTTTATTGTCTTTTCTGAATTATTGTTTCACCCACTAATCAGTGGCTTCCTTTTAGCAGCCATTTTAGCTGCCATTATGAGCACGATTTCTTCACAGTTATTAGTGTCGTCAAGTTCTCTGACCGAAGACATTTATCGAGTTATTTCGAAAAAAGAGTCAACTGAGAAAGAAATGGTCAAAATGGGACGTTATGGTGTAGCAGGTGTCGGTATTGTCGCCAGCTTACTGGCGCTCGATCGCTCAAACAGTATCTTATCGATAGTCAGCAATGCATGGGCTGGATTTGGTGCGGCCTTTGGTCCACTGGTACTGTGTTGCCTATATAAAAAGAACCTGACCCATAAAGCGGCTGTCGCGGGTATTTTATCAGGTGCTATCACCGTCCTATTTTGGATATATGCTCCTGTACTTGCAGATGGAAAAGCGTTATCCAGCGTGATGTACGAAATGATCCCCGGCTTTATTGTCAGCAGTGTAGTGATTTTTATTACCAGTGCACTGGATGCCGACCCTTGCCATAAAACCGTTAAGACTTTTCATAAAGCCAATCGTGTTTTAGCTGAGGAACTGTAAAGATGGAAGATATTCATACTATGTCAACTACCCATTGGAAACGGATTGTCGTTAAAGTGGGAAGCGCGTTAATTGCACCTAACCAACAAGGCTGTAGCAGTCGTTATTTATTAGGTATAGCCCAGTTTATCGCCACCTGTCGTGCTCAAGGATGCCAAGTTGTGTTGGTGTCTTCAGGCTCCGTTGCTGCGGGAAGACATCTATTCTCTGACCTTGCAGAACCAACGGTGTCGCTCAAAAAAGCGATGGCAGCAGCAGGCCAGGCCGATATGATGGCAACTTGGGATAAGTTGTTCGATTTCCCTTCGGCGCAGCTATTACTCACCCACGGTGATTTACGCGATCGTGATCGTTATATCAGCATTAAAAATACCATTGCCACCCTGTTAGAGCATGGGCTACTACCCATTATCAACGAAAATGATGCTGCTACCACAGCTAAGTTACGCGTTGGAGACAATGACAATTTATCCGCCATGGTCGCAGCCGCAGCGGATGCCGACGCGTTAATTATCTGCTCAGACGTAAAAGGGCTTTATACTAAAAACCCTAATTTACATGATGATGCCACACTAATTAAGCAAGTCAGTGAAATCAATGCCGACATCTACGCGATGGCAGGCGGTGCCACCAGTAGTGTGGGTACTGGCGGTATGTTTACCAAAATTGAGGCTGCAGAGAAAGCCATTTCACACGGCATTGAAACTATGATTGTGGATGGCTTTGATGCAGACACATTTAATCAGCTTCTTAAAGGTCAAAACCCGGGCACTTTATTTGAGCCATATGATGTACCAATGAAAGATCTATTACATTGGATGACGCATACATCACAAATTTTAGGTGAATTAATCGTCGAAAATGACTTTAGCGCCGACCTTCAAAAACATGATACCCAACTGACCAGTGACGATGTAGTGGCCGTAAGAGGCAACTTTTCCGTCGGCGATACCGTTTTAGTGCGCAAAGGCGATGGCACTAAATTGGCAAAAGCCAAATCAAACTATAGTAGTTGTTTATTACATTTTATTGCAGATAAAGAAGATCGTGAGTTTGCCAACAATGCCCAGCAAAAGACAGGCCCACTGATCTCTGACAAAAACATCGCCATATTGGAGCAAATATGAGTTTAATTAAAGACTTATCACAAGCCGCAGCTAATGCTGCACAAACTCTAGCCCTATTAGATGAGCAAGTTAAAAATACCATTTTACTTGATATGGCCCGAGCACTTAGAGCTCATAGCGACGATATCATCAAAGCTAATTTATTGGATCTTGACCATGCCGAAAAAGCTGAATTAGGCGCGGCAATGATAGACAGACTGACTCTGACATCAGAGCGCATTGAATCAATGGCTGCAGGCATCGAAACGGTGGCGTCGTTACCCGATCCGGTTGGCAAAGTACGTGAAATATGTCAGCGACCAAATGGGCTTAATATTCAAAAAATGCGCGTACCTTTAGGGGTCGTTTGCATGATTTATGAAGCACGCCCAAATGTCACCGCTGATGCAGGCGCGTTATGTTTTAAATCGGGTAATGCCGTGATACTGCGTGGCGGTAAAGAAGCATTACATTCAAGTAAAATCATTGCTTCGATTTTACAGAATGTCTTGCAAGCAAATCAGTTACCACCGGCGCTTATTACCGTGATACCCGATCCGGATCGTGCCTTAATGCTGGAACTAATGCAGCAGCGTGACTTTATTGATGTCATTATTCCACGTGGTGGAGAAGGCTTAATCAACTTTGTTACTGATAACAGCAAAATCCCTGTTATTCAGCACTTTAAAGGTGTTTGTCATCTGTATGTTGATAAAGATGCCGATCTCGATATTGCGATGTCTTTATTGCTTAACGGCAAAACTCAACGCACGGGTGTATGTAATGCCCTAGAGGGATTATTGGTACATCAAGACGTAGCCGCAGCCTTTTTACCGAAAGTGGCAGCCGAGCTTGCCGCACATAAGGTGCGAATTAATGTCAGTAAAAATGCCCAACAATACTTTGAGCATGCCAACGTCATTAGTGATGATGATTTTGGCCAAGAATATTTAGATTTAGAAATTGCGATTCGACAAGTGACTGATTTTGATCATGCTATCAATCATATCCGCCGCTTTGGTAGCCATCATACTGAAGTGATTTGTACCCAAAATGACTCAACGGCTACGCGTTTTCAACGCACTGTGGATGCTTCGGTCGTCATGGTCAATGCGTCATCACGTTTTTCTGATGGGAGCGAACTCGGTCTAGGTGCTGAAATTGGTATTGCGACGAGTAAATTGCATGCCTACGGCCCAATGGGTCTTGAGTCACTCACCACTGAGAAATACTTAGTCAGCGGTGAAGGTCAAGTCCGCGCATAATCAAATAGGTATTACAGACAAAAGGCCAAGCGAAAGCATGGCCTTTTCTTTTTAGAGACACTTTCGGAGTTTATTATCTCTCAACATCAACCATTAGATCCCAATACTTGTATCGCCTTTATCGGTGGCGGCAACATGGCAAAAGCCATTATCAGCGGCCTACTGAAACAAGGTCATAACAGTGCCAATATTTTAGTGTGCGCCCCAAGCAAAACCACCCGACACAACTTAATCGATAAATTCAATGTTAGGGTGCATCAAGATAATACTGCCGCAGTAGCATTTGCCGATGTCATCATTGTTGCCGTTAAGCCTTTTGTGGTACCTGTGGTGTGTGAACAATTGAGTGAGGTTATGCAACACGATAACCGTAAATTAGTCATCTCGATTGCGGTGGGAATAAAACATGCCACGATCTGCCAAAAACTAAATCATTCACCCAAAGTCATTTGTGCCATGCCAAACTTGCCGGCCGCCATTGGTGAAGGATTAACAGGTTTATTCGCAGGTCCTAACACCCACGATAATGACATTGCACTCGCAGAAAGTCTGATGCGTGCCGTTGGTGAAACCGTATGGCTACAAGATGAAAGTCAAATGTCTACCATAGTGGCCGCAGCTGGCAGCTCTCCAGCGTATTTATTCTTATTTTTAGAAGCGATGGAAAAAGCCGCCATTGAACAAGGACTCCCAAAAGAAACTGCCATTAAAGCAGTGCTTCACAGTGCGATGGGAGCGATATCAATGGCGATTAATAGTCAGCATAATTTGACTAACCTTCGCCACCAAGTGACCTCTCCTAAAGGGACAACAGAACAAGCCATATTGGCATTTCAAGATGGTGAGCTTGATGAACTCGTTGCCAGCGCAATGGCATGCGCGGCAACAAGAGCTAAAGAACTGTCTATAGGCTAGTCTCAAAACCCGAAACTGACGTTAACAACACCCTGCTAACAGAGCAATGGTCTGCATATAGCACTTGACTCATTCATCCTCACAGGCTTAATACTGGCTCAGTAACTCTTGTTTAATCAGTTTCAGCAGAAAGGTTTCTCGTTCAATCGATAAGCCTTTTTTGCTACTGTTGGCGATAGTCTCAAGGTTGTGCTCAATCGCTTCATCAATATCAATCCATACTGGCATCATGCCGTTATTAATTTCGTGAGCTTCAAATTGGGTCTCAGCCAGTTGATTGTCGATATCACAAGTGAAGCAATAAGACAGCATATTAACCGACGTATGGCCATCTCGCAGCCAAGGACGATATTCTTCATACAAACCAAACGCATTAATATTGCGAATGTCTTGGGCGCCCGTCTCTTCTTGTAACTCGCGAATAAGCCCTTGCTCTATATCCTCACCCGCATCAACCCCACCACCAGGCAATGAATAGTCATGATAACGTTGTGTATATAACATCAGTATCTGGTTATCACGCACCACAATGGCACGAGTAGCAAGCCGCGTCAGCATCGTTTGTTGATTCGCCGTAATAAAGTCTTCAGGAGTGTCGATATGATAACGAGTGGTTAAATGGCGCATTATATGGGGCTCATCACAATAAAAAACGCATGATACGTTGCCAAACCACATGCTTCAAGTTTACCGTATCGGTTAAATCAATATGAATTTGTGGGCATAAATAAGTCTCTACAATGGCGAGCTGGGTTGAAGTAGAAACCATGAGTTTTGCCGCTGAGTGATATCGCGCTATCGGTGACGCTAAATATCAGCAATGGGATGACAACATTTGGCAATACTCATGGATGTCCATTGTTGGCCATATTGTTGACCATCAATATGGTTTTGGTTTAGGCTCTTAACCCAAAAAAAACAACAGATAGATGACCCCAAAAGTCCTATCAGTATGACTGACTAACATACTATGGGTGCTGGTTTTGACATTCAGATGCTCATTCAAACAAAACCATGAAACGATCATCACTCTGTCATGCCATAATCATGTAATAATCGTTTATTTAGGCGGTTATTTTCAATATTTTATCTATTATTAATGATCAACGAGTAATGGCTTGAATGATATTGTTATCGAGTTTACAAAATTAGTGTTCGCTTAATTCTCCATGGAAGTTGCTTATGATTAGATTTTGGTACAAAAAATTCCCTCAATATCCGCCTGATCATTCCGATTACTGGCGCATTCGCTTAATCGAGCATTCGTTACTCATTACCACGAGTTACTTTCTCATTCTTACCCTGATCAACCTGTTCTATTTTGAAGGTTATCAATATGCCTTACTCGATGGTTTCGGTTTATTAACCTCATTGGGTATTTACTACCGCTTTCGCAAAACGGGACATGTTAAAATAACATCATGGGCTGTCACCATCATGGTAGCCAGTTTAATCATGCTGTTTGTGATCTCGACTAAGGGTCACTCCCACTCATTATTTTGGGCAACGCTCATTCCACCTTTTTCGTTTTTTCTTATTGGTCGAAAATGGGGAACGTTTATTTCATGCGTCACATTTAGCGTATGTGCCTTATTAGTTTACCTGCAAACTCAAAACCCTCAGCCAGTGACCTTTGGAACAGGATCTTTATTTAACGTTATTGAGGTGTGTATTGCGCAAATTTTATTATTGCGATATTACGAAAAAACCCGTTTTTCAGCCTATAAAAAGCTCGCGCTACGCAATATAGAAATCCAAAAAATGGCTGAAACAGATAAACTCACCGGACTTTATAACCGTGAAAAGCTCGATGTAGTACTCGATAAACTGCTTACCATCCCTGCCGCAAATACCGACACAGTACATCCACCGCGGAGCGCAGAGGGTAAAGCACCGTTGTCACCTGTAGCACACTCATCCGTTATCGATAACGTCACAGATAGCAATACCATTCCCCCATTACTCAAGCCGTCATCGTCTCTTCAATACCCTATCTCGGTTGCCATTATCGATATAGATCATTTTAAGCGAATTAATGACAATCACGGTCATCTTGTGGGTGACCACGTATTGTATGAACTCGCACAATTGCTACAAAGCCAAATGCGTAATGACGACCTATTAGCCCGTTGGGGTGGTGAAGAGTTTGTGGTGGTATTACCTAACACAACATCGGCCGATGCCATCGAATTAACCGAAAGGTTACGCCGCTATATTGCTACACAGAACATTCAAGGTATGGCGCTTACTATCAGTGTAGGTGTAGCCCAATATACTATTAAAGACAGTGCCTACAGCCTGTTGGGTCGTGCAGACAAAGCCTTATATCTGGCAAAAGCACAAGGACGAAACCGCGTTGCAGTCGCCTAAAAAAAGCCACAGTAGAATCTAATATCATACTGTGGCATACCATCTGTTAGGCTTTATCGCCAAGCCTACTCAAGGCGTTCGTTGTCAGGTGTCAAGCGAGCATAATGCTTACCATTGATGCGCTCAATAATTTGGGTTGCGGTTAAGTCATGCACCACATTAATCACCGTTGAAGCCGCATCTGTAATAGCCCCAATCACCACTAAAATAGGAATAACCTCCATGGGTAATCCTAAGGTCGTGACAATAAATATTTCACCTAAAAATGCTCCGCCTGGCACCCCACCAATAACAAACGCCGATAATACTGAAATTAAAATCGTCAGCATAAACACATCGGTAGTAAAATCGAGTCCTAATAAAGAATAAATAAACACGATTTTTAATGCCGTAATCGCAGCTGCGCCGCCCTTATTAAGATTGACTAATAATGGCAAGCTAATCTCTGCAATTTGCTCGTTCAAGCCCATTTTAGCGGCACTGCGAATGGTCACGGGTAAGGTTGCTAACGATGAACTGGTACCTAATGCGGTCACGGCAGGTTCAAGCATATGTTGCCAGAATCGTCTCACGCCTTGCACACCACCTCCAATCCACGCATATAACGTCGACCCTAGAGTAAGGTAAATCGCCATTGCCACAAAAAATAGTCCGACAGCTCGAGCAAATGTGCCCATCAGTTCAGTGTCTTGACTGGCCATCGTCGCGGCAAAATATGCCCCAAGACCAATAGGCGCGGCATGCATTAATATCGAAATGACTTTCATAATCACGGTATTGACACTGTCTAGCATGCGCCCGACTCTCACGCCATCTTCACCAGACTGGCCAATCGCAACACCGCCAATAACCGACATAATAATCAGCGCTAAAATATTTGATTTAGATAACAGCCCGACAAAATCATTGGTGGTTAATAAGCTGACAAAATCCATACTACCTGATGCTGCATCGACAGTATTAGCCAGATCAAGTGTCACCCCTTGTGCAGGATCGTAAGCTAACGCCAGCAACACCACACCGACAGAGGGGATGATCGCCATCACAATCGACACCGCCATAATCGATACCAGTATGGCGCCTAATTTCTTTAAATCGGTCATGTGGGCAATTGACGACATTACACTCACCGCGACCAGAGGCACAATAATCATAAACAAAAGATTGAGGAAAATTTGCCCAATCGGTTTGAGCTTTATGGCCAGTTCAGGCAATAACCCACCAAACAATCCGCCCAGCAGTAAGGCACTCAGTAAAATAATGGACGAACGATAAGCACGTAGGCTTTTGAACATAATGGATCCTAAGGACAATTAAACAAAACAACAAATGGTCAGCAGACTTGACCCAATGAACGCTTGAGGCATTAACAACCCACAGGGTAATGTCGAAAGTAAAGTAAACTTATCATGCAGTTAACCTGTATTATTGCCGACAAATGTAACATCTCTATATTAACGTTAATGCTAAAATATGGCACAAAACCAATACGATACCAACTACAACCGTATTTTAGCAATGGTTAATAATAAGTGTGCTACTCAGCACCTTATAAGCTTGTTAATTCAAGGCTTATCCATACACTTTTTTGTTGTACCTACTCAGGGTAATGTTGTTAGTGTGAATGGGGATTAACTATTTAACAGCGCTTGAATTGCAATCATTAACGCTTCAGGGCACGGACAAAAATCTGCTTTACCAACGGACTGCGATGATCATTAACACCACATCCAAACTCAGATATAGCTCGTAAGAATGCAAGATGCCAGTCAAGCACCACACTGTGGTGTATCAATAGGTACGATGTTGAGTCAACGCGATATGAATAAGGTAGCTATTAAATCAGTGCTTTATGCAATAAGAGCTCTATGAAATAAGTGCTCTATAAAATCAATGCGTTATGCAATAAGATCTTTGTTAAGTCAGAGTAGATCATCGATGTGATGTGCAACACCACTGTTGTCAGCGGTTTTTAGGCAGTATATCAATGAGGAATAAAATAGCCGTCGTCATATACAGCAATTCAGGGAGCTTGCTCACTGCAAGCTCCCCAAACCTAAACTACATGTCGATATAGAGTGGCCAGCCAAGTAGACCAATTAAGCCTTCCTTGTATTCCAAGCGCTCCAATCGTTCAGGAGAAGCATTTTTCAACGCTAATGCCTGATAACTTCGGGAAAAATGCAGCGTACGCAGCAGTGCCGGATTAAAATTCTTACCTAAATCTAGACGGATAGCATCAGCAAGTTCATTAGGTAATTCGGCAAGCGCCGTTTTGGTTTGATGCTCGATAAAGTCGAGATTAAACCATTCAGGTTCGAGCTCAATACGAGCCACTCGTCGTTTAAGATCTTGGCGCACTTTTTTACCGTCGCAAAATATCCGATACAACACCGCTTCTGCTAGGGTACTTTCTAGGTTGAGGTGATCCATGGGATCGAAGGTGCCGGCAATGTAAAACTGCGCCAACAAGGCATTAATAGATTGCTGACGATTATGCTCAATTAATGCCTCTTGGTAACAAACCCAACCTTGCCATTCATCACAATCGGGAGGGCTCGATACTTGATCAAGCAAAATTTTATCCACGTTGCCATAAATCGATTTACCATGAAGCCGGTATTGGCTGACTTTAGTCAGCATGCCCCAACCCTTCTGGAATGACTTAACCACGCCGTCATCATTGAGCAGCAACGCTATAGCATTAGCCTGATTTTGGTCCGATAACGCCATCAAGCCAATGCTGACAATACCAATCACATCCTGCGCTGCTTCTTCAAGCAAATGCATTTTATACTTGTTATAGAACTTATCAGCGAACTTAAGGCTCATCAAAATGGCTTTGGCTTTGATCTGTCCCAGCTGCTCATTACTGAGCAAGCCCTCGGTTAGGCCATAAGCCAACACCCGACTCAGATAGGGACCCTGATTTTCGTCACGTATTACCAATTGCATTTGCAGAACCCTTAATCAAGAAAGCTAAACATGTCATCAACTTCAGCATACTCGTCGGTGACTTGGTTCTTTTCTTTCGCCTGGATCACTAATTCGCTAGCAAACTGACTGATAATTAACTGCCAGTCAGAGCCGGTGTTGCGCAGCATATTCTTAATCGACTTCTCAACATTAGGCGCCCTTTCGCGGATCAACGCCAATAGACTACGAGGATCATCAATGCTTAGACTGTGAGCCTCTTCATCGGCTTGCCAATCAGAGTAACCCACCGTTTCTTCATCCGCTTCATCATCATAAGTGTCGTTGCTCTCATCGTCATCGCCACTGGTTCCGCCTAAGATAAGCTCGATAAAAGGAATAGAGAGATAAAACAGTGCAGCGGGATCTTCCGCTAAACACTCTAATATGGCAGTTTGTTTCTCTTCGCTGTCCTGAATTCGGATAAGATAAGTCATAAAATCAAAAGTATGATGCATTAACTCTTCGGCATTACTTTTGATTTTCTCTTCCCAGTAAAGCGGCTGCTGGCAGACGATGTCACGGATCTGTTCTGGGGTCATTAACTCAGACATAATCGATGGACACGAAATATCATGCTGACTGTTTATTTGTGTCAAGGTGACAATATCCATTTGCTCAATCACTTCGACCAACTGATCATCAGACATTGACGTCGCGATCAACTCAAATCTCTTGCTTGCCTGTTTCGGCTCAACATTCGCCAGTTCTTGTATTTCCGCGGCTGTTATTTCAATGAGACTGTTCATTCGATTTCCTCATCATATTGGTCATAATAACCTTCTTCATCGCTATCATAATCAGTGTCGTAATCGTCGTTATCATCACGCTCGTGCTCATGGACACCATCATGCTCATTGGAATCATCATCCGCAGCCGTTTGCTTCGGCTCAGATTGTCCCTGAGTCTCTAACAAATACACCACGGCACAACTTTCAATTAACAGATCTTCGCTGTATTTACGTACCGCGAGCGCCAGAGGCAGATCGGCGTTGTTAAACGCGATCGTGGTTTTAAATTCATCCCAACTAGGATGAATATTCAAGCTAATCCAGTGTGCCCATTGGCGCTTTGATTCAGCAGAGAACTTGACCCTGTCATAAAGCGCAACGGGTAAATACTCAGGGACTGAATCTAGCATCCCAGGATCGGCCAACAATATCTCTCTGATTTGGCTAGTAAATCGTGCCAGCGCATTTGGCGTATCAGGGTCGTTGTAAGATTCTATATTGTCATTGGCATTATTTTTTAGCTCATTAATGCGTGAGATATTAAGATGTTTAGCCATGGGATACTCAGGAATAATATTCGTCCCACAACTCCCGCATTGCGGCAGTGGGATCAGTGACAATCACGTTGTTAAAATCATTGATAAAAGCATTTCTCAGCTTTTTATCTGATAGCACTTCGTAAGCTTTTTTGACTCGTTGGAGCTGAATTGATGCTTGCTGTTTTTCATCGTCAGACGCCCCAAGTAATTTGTCAGGATGATACTTGTTCGATAAACGTTTATAGGCTTTTTTTATGTCATCTTCTTTGGCATTGGGTCTGACTCCCAGCACACTAAAGTGGTTAATCATAGTTATTCCTGCAGGCGATGGGGCAGTGATTGCGAGATAAAAAAGTCTGTAAATAAATAATTTTTTAGCCCGCTATTATATCAACATTCACAGGCTTGCAGCAAACATAAACCAAGGTTAAGTTTCAACTATTTGAGCGACCCACAATCACAAAAAGACTTACCATTACCTTGTGCTAACTCCAACCATGCTGATATCCCCCCCTAAGCTTGATGATGTTTGAGCTAAAAAACGTCATCCGCTCTACGTTTGCTAACGGGGCACAGCAATAAGCTGAAGTCGAGGGCCGCTATTTACACAAGTTAACGAATATCAATCAAACTTACAAACTCACGCATCGCAGGCGACACACTGTATTTACGGGTAATAAACACGGTATGCCCAGATTTAATACCTTGCAGTGGCCGATAATGCAGATTGAATACTTGCTGAGCAGATTTTGCAATGCCACTACTGACAATCGCATAACCAATACTATGCTTTACTGCGCTGACTAAATGAAACAGCGAATCGGTTTCTAACGCCACATTAAAACTCAGGCTGGTTTGTGCCATCGCATTATCAATATATCGCCTAAACTGCATATTTTGGCTTAACAACACCAGTGGCAAACGCTGTAAATCCTTAAGCGTTATCGCTTTGTTTGGCAAGCTCATATCCAGTTGAGACACTAATGTTTGGCTTGCCAGTATGGCCATGTCGTTATCAATCTGAGGGTAAAAATGAAACGTACGTCGATTCGCCTCAGTGACATTTTCATCAAACCCCAACCCAATATCGATTTGATGCAAGGTTAATTGCTCAATTAACCTTTCATTGGTCGTCACTAACAAGGTAACCGCGATATTAGGATGCAACTGATTAAATTGTTTAATGATCGGCATGATATCAACACTCGACTGCGGCACAATACCAATCCTAAGAGAGCCGATTAACGGCCCGCTAAAGACACTGAGTTCTTGCTTTAACGCCGCCTGATCTAACAGCATTTTTTCAGCATAATGCAATACAATCTGTCCCGCATCGGTTAATGCGACAAACTGACTACCACGCACCACCAGCTCGGTACCAAAACTTTTTTCCAAAGCGGTGATACTGGCCGACAGGGTGGGTTGGGTAATATGACAAGCCTTAGCCGCTTTGGCAAAATGCTTAAATTTCGCTAATTCGTAGAAATAATGTAACTGCCTAAGATTCATATTCGCTCAAAAATTACCTATCAATTACATCATATTAATAGATAAAAACTATCACCGTATAAATTTGTTTGATTGGCTTTGTATATTCGCCCCCTCTAAAATGTGATCCACGTCTTGTTTTGGGTCTGTACACATGAATGCTTCATACAAATGGTCACCGTCGATTGAACATCTGGTAGAGGAGGCCGCCGCGGCAATTAACGTCAATGGCATCAACTATGCTGTGATGATGGTCACCCCTGATGATATTGAAGACTTTGTCATTGGCTTTTTATTCTCAGAAGCCATTATTCAGCATAATCATGATGTTCACGACATCAAGATCACGCCTTCTGCCGAGGGATTTGTGGTCGATGTTATCATCGCCAATCGTTGCCTATTTACCTTAAACAGCAAAAAACGTCGGCTCGTTGGGGCGACTGGATGTGGGATCTGTGGTGTCGAAGCCATCGAACATGCCTTTCCAAACCTAGCCGTATTACCCCTGACTCGCCCGATCCACATACCTGACGTTGAAACCTTAAAACAGCGCATTGCCGATAGCCAAATAAAAGCCCAACAAAGTGGTGCTATACATGCCGCGCTAGGGTTAACACCACAGGGCGACATTATCGCCTGTCGTGAAGATATTGGGCGTCACAATGCGCTCGATAAACTTATTGGCCTGTTGATAAAGCAAACCACCTCAGACCAAAAATCATTATGTAAAACGCTATTAATCACCAGTCGCTGTAGCAGTGAGCTGATCCATAAAGCGGTTCTGTTTGGTGCAAACAACTTAATCAGTCTCGCCTCACCTAGCCAGTTGGCCGTCAAACTCGCCCTAAAATACAACCTTAATATTATTCATATACCCAGGTTTTCAGCGCCTATTTGTTATTCCAGTTACGATTCTTATTGTGATATTAATCGTCTGACGCTGAGCCCTATCGGAGAAATACATGTCTAGTCATAGCGAAAAACCGACAAAAGCCGGCGGACTTCCATCACTGCAAGCCACCTTCAGCCACGTTCTTCGTAGCCAGCGCACCAAGCAAAATCTCAAAAACTTGCTTCGCGTCAATCAGACCGATGGCTTTGATTGCCCAGGTTGCGCCTGGGGTGATAACAAACAAGGTGCGTTTCAATTTTGTGAAAACGGCGCAAAAGCCGTGGCATGGGAGTCGACAGGTAAAGGCGTCGGCCGTGAGTTTTTCGCTCAACATTCAGTGCGCCAACTGGCAAAACAAACCGACTATTGGCTAGAGTATCAAGGCCGTTTAACCGAACCGATGCGCTTTAACGCGATAACCGATCACTATGAACCAGTAACTTGGTCTGAGGCATTTTCGATTATCGCCACTAAGCTCAACAGTTTAAGCAGCGCCGATCAAGTTGAATTTTACACTTCTGGACGCGCCAGTAATGAAGCCTCTTATCTATACCAACTGTTTGGCCGACTTTATGGCACCAATAATTTTCCAGATTGTTCTAATATGTGCCATGAAGCCAGCGGGATTGCGCTCACAAAATCGATCGGGATTGGCAAAGGTACAGTGGTACTAGATGACTTTGATGCGGCAGAAGCAATTTTTGTGTTTGGCCAAAATCCTGGGACTAACCATCCAAGAATGATGAACACCCTACGCAAGGCAGCCAAACAAGGTTGTAAAATTGTCACCTTTAATAATCTCAAAGAAGTCGCCTTAGACAAATTTGCCAGCCCACAAAGCCCGATAGAATTGCTCACCCCAGCAGCCACTAAAATTAGCCATTTGTATTTAACGCCTACCCTAGGCGGCGACATGGCTGCGGCTAGAGGCATGGCTAAATTTATTATCGAGCAACGACCTGACAAAATTGATCATGACTTTGTCCAGCAGCACAGCGCGTTTTTTGATGACTATCAACGAAGTGTCAAGCAAACTAGCTGGGACAAAATTGAACAACAATCAGGGCTGACAAAAGCGGAGATAATTCAAGCCGCTACCGTATTCAGTGACAGCAAGACGGTGATCAGTTGCTGGGCCATGGGCTTAACTCAACATAAGCATTCAGTCGATATCATTGGTGAAGTCATCAACCTGCATTTACTTTGTGGGCAAATAGGCAAAAAAGGTGCGGGACTATGTCCGGTTCGTGGTCACAGTAATGTGCAAGGCAATCGCACCATGGGCATTAACGAAAAACCATCAGCCGATTTTATTGATCGCTTAGACAATTACCTTGCAACCACCTTACCTCGTCAAGCAGGCCATAACGTGGTTGAAGCACTTAAAGCCTTGCACACAAAACACAGTAAGGTGTTAATTTGCCTAGGCGGTAATCTGGCAGCCGCCGCGCCTGATAGCCACTTTACTCATCAAGCGATGAACAATGCAGAATTGAATGTACAGATCAGTACTAAGCTCAATCGCAGCCACTTACAAGTTAGCCACGACGGCTTAATTTTACCTTGTTTAGGTCGAACTGAATTAGACAAACAACAAAGCGGTATTCAAAAAATCACTGTTGAAGACACCTTTAGTATGGTGCATGCCTCAACAGGTATGACTGAGCCCGCCTCAGAACAATGTTTATCTGAAATTGATATTGTCGCCCAAATGGCCCATACCACCTTTAACCATACTCGCGTTATTCAACCCACGGCAACTGACCCTGCTGCACGTAAACTAGACTGGCTAGCACTGCGCGACGACTACGCACTTATCCGTAATCTTATCGAAAACACCATTGCCGGGTTTAGCAATTATAATCAAGGTGTCGAACAACCTGGCGGATTTTATCTCGATAATAGCGCGGCGCAGCGAGTGTGGAAAACTGACAACCAATTAGCCCACTTCAATGCAAGCATGCTGCCAGATTCAGTTATTGCAGATTGCTCAAGCAACGCACAAACAGGTCATTCATTAACGTCACAATCTGGCGTTCCACAAGCCATTTTGTTATTACAAAGTCTGCGGTCTCACGACCAATACAACACCACCATTTACGGAATGGACGACAGATACCGCGGTGTTAAAGGTAAACGTAATGTACTGTTTATGAACCAACAAGATGCGGAAAAACTCAACCTGGCTGAAGACCAACTGGTTGATATTCAATCCATCGCCAATGACAATATCGTTCGTAAAGTGTCAGGATTTAGTGTGATTTTTTATGATATTCCTCGCGGAAATATTGCTGCCTATTACCCCGAAACCAACCCACTAGTGTCGATCAACAGCGTAGGAATAGGCTCTGACACCCCGACCTCAAAATCGATCCCAGTGGTTATCACCCCATCAACCAAACAGGTCATCAATGTGGCTAAGGGGTAAGTAACCTGAACTCGGGTTAAGTATTAACAATGCTCAAACGATGTAGCCCTCGCGCAGTTAGCGCTGGGCAACTAAATCGGCCAAAACTTGTTTATACGCTTCAACTGGATGTGCGCCAGTTAATGCACTCGATTGATTAAAAATAACCGTAGGTACGCCCGAAATGCCGAGTTGTTGCCAATGGGCCTCTTTGGCACGAACCTGTTCTGCCACTGCAGCGTTATCAAGTAAACTCATAGCTTCTGCGGCATTAATCCCCACAGCAATGAGCTCTGCTGTGAGTATTTCACGGTTTGAAATATCTTTATGTTCGCTAAAAAAGGCGCTGAATAAACGCAGTTTAAGCTCAGTTTGCTTACCCACCTCTTTCGCGTATTCCAACAACACATGCGCGTCTAAAGTGTTAACCATTTTCATCTGTTCAAAATAGTCAAAAATAAAGCCATGTTCAGCCCCTTGTTGAGCAATATTTGCCCGTGCACGAACGCTACCTTCTGGTGTGGTAGCGTATTTTCTGGCTGAATGCTCACGCAGATTTTCACCTTCAGCAGGCATGTTTGGGTTAAGTTCAAATGGTTGCCACTCAATCTCAACTTGATCTTGCAGCCCAAGTTCATTTATCGCCGCTTCTAAGTGTTTATAACCGACGATGCACCAAGGGCACACTACATCTGAAATAATATCGAGCTTAATCTTTGCTGTCATTTGGCTGTCCTCATCTCTTCAAGTACGCTTTTTCGCTCTAACGTGATAAAAAAATACCAATACCATTTGCGATAACGCAGGCATTGGTATTAGGGAGTCATGCATTCATCTACATGAATAATAATTTTCGCTAGAAATGTCGCTCAACAATTACCAAGCAAACTTTTTGAATACCTCATCAACCGGTGTTTTTGCCACGTGGTTGGTGTAGTTACTGATCACTTTTTGTGACAAGCCTAAGATGATTTCTAGCACTTGTTGCTGGCCATAACCTGCGGCATAGAATGCTGCTAGTTCTGCTTCAGAAATATTACCGCGGTTACGTACGATACTTAATGTCGCATCTTGTAACGCTTGTAATTTAGCGTTTGGCATCGCCGCTTTATTACGTAGTGCTTCAGTTAACGCTGGGTCTACTTTCATTGAATGTGCAATACCTGTGTGTGCAGGCACACAGTAAGTACATTCGTTTTCAACGTTAATGGTTTGCCATACTACCGTTAGCTCTTCAGGGTTAAATGATGTGTCTAAAAAAGCCTGATGTAACTGTTGGTAAGCCTTAAGCGTGCTTGGTGATTCGGCTAACACGCCAAATAAATTAGGTATCATACCCGTTTGCTTTTTAGTGTCATCTAGCATTGCTTTGCTGTCTTCTGGTGCGGTGTCTACAGTGTGAATTGTAAATGCAGTCATAATATTCTCTCTTCTAACTAAATAAATTTAGGCGCGTTGCGTTTCGAATTGAGACCACTATAAATCAATTTGAGCAAGCGCTCAAGTTGATTTGGAACGATCGTTCATAATTCGTATTAATGTTTATTCATAGCGTTAAAATATTCATTTTTATCAGAAAGATATATTTTTAAAATGTCCGTTAATTAGGATGCTGGCCAATAACATCTATGCGGTTAATGTACGTGGCATTAACCGCATAGATAACCAGTACAAGATCAACTAACCAAGCGCATTGACTGGCTTTTTCTAGGGTGAAATCCAGACTAATATATTGATAAGTGATAGAAAAATTCGTTTCTTATACAATTTTTGATCATTAATTGTCCCAGAGTTGGAGACATCACAGTGAAAAAACTATCTCTTATGCCGCGATAGCGGTGATCGCTTTAATCACTATTATCACTTTAATCGCTTTAGCCGCCATGACTCGATAGGGTTGATGATTACCCAGTTTGCAAAAAGGGAGCATCCCGACCTCTACGACTCTTGCTGTTGTCATATGACTCCCATTATTCTGTTCTAGTGATTCGTTATTAGTTACTGGGGATTGGGAATTGGGATTGTCAGATCATCCATTTATCAACCGACTTGATGGACGAACTATCTTAATAATAATGGTTAACATAAGGTTAATTTAGCCACTGAACAATGCACCAAATACAAGCAGAAACGCACCAAATTGAAACATTCGCGCCATGAGCATCCGTCATTACGCGCATTATTTGGCATGACAAACGCCAAATAATGCACTGATATTGAACATTCCACAGATAACTTAAGCAATATTTTCATATATTTGCACCATACAAGGTCAATAATATAATGACTTGGCTGTGATTTAGGAATGGCTTTTGCTTTATAAAAGCATGAATTTCAAAAGAGAATCATTTTGTGGAAACTGAAATGAATAATATTAGTGATGCTATTGGCCTTATTGCACAAAGTGCAGACACCTTGTTTATCTTACTTGGTGCAATTATGGTTTTAGCCATGCACGCTGGCTTTGCATTTTTAGAAATGGGCACCGTGAGGCACAAAAACCAGGTCAACGCCTTGGTAAAGATTCTGACTGACTTTGCTTTTTCAGCCATGGCTTACTTTGTCATTGGTTATCAAATTGCTTACGGTAGCCACTTCTTTGTCAGCGCTGAAAGTTTAACTACCGATAATGGCTATCAGCTGGTTAAATTTTTCTTTTTACTGACCTTTGCAGCAGCCATTCCAGCGATTGTATCTGGTGGTATTGCTGAACGCGGCCGTTTTAGGCCTTTCTTACTCGCTTCAGCATTGATTGTTGCCTTTGTTTATCCGCTGTTTGAAGGGATAATGTGGAATGGTAACTTTGGTTTTCAGGCATGGTTAGAAAGCCAATTTGGCGCACAGTTTCATGACTTTGCTGGCTCTGTGGTCGTTCATGCTATGGGCGGTTGGCTCGCATTAGTGGCCATTTATATATTAGGTGTTCGACGTGGGCGCAAACCAGGAATAGCCTTTGCACCATCAAATATCCCTTTTCTTGCCTTAGGTTCATGGGTGCTTATTGTCGGCTGGTTTGGCTTTAACGTCATGTCTGCGCAAACCCTTGACGGGATCAGCGGCTTAGTGGCGGTTAACAGTTTAATGGCCATGGTCGGTGGCACTGTAGTGGCGCTGATTGTCGGTAAAAATGACCCTGGTTTTATTCATAATGGCCCCCTTGCAGGCTTAGTGGCGGTGTGCGCGGGGTCTGACTTAATGCATCCTGTCGGCGCATTTGTGGTTGGCGGTGTGGCTGGTGGGTTATTTGTCTTGGTGTACACAAGATTACAACGCAGTAACAAAATCGATGACGTACTCGGCGTGTGGCCATTACACGGTTTATGCGGTGTATGGGGCGGTATCGCGGCAGGTATTTTTGGTCAACAAGCCTTCGGTGGTCTGGGTGGGGTCAGCTTTATGTCGCAACTTATTGGTAGTACTGCAGGTGTAGTAGTGGCACTCGTTGGCGGTATCATTGTTTATGGCTTAGTGAACAAAATATCGAGCTTACGCTTAAGCCAAGAAGATGAGTTTATTGGCGCGGATCTCGCCATACACAAAATTGGCTCAACTAATTCAGATAAGTAAGCTAAATTGACTCACTAGCCTAATATCAAGGACAGAAATCTTGTTTCTGTCCTTGATAATTTATCAGTAAGTATGCTTTATCAGTGCTTTGGTTTTACTCCGTGTTGCACCATCTCTTTGCCGGTTTCAAATATTTCAGCCGTTATCCAGCGAGTTAATAACAGTTTATGATTGTCACCAAATACGGCAACAAAATGACGACCATCAGCATTATTGGTTGCCATACCAACGCCTACAACCCCTTCTAAATCTAAACCGCCCTTTTCTACCGAAAGTAAAAAACGCTCTAATTCTGCTAAATTATCTATCACATTGTTTTCAATATTCATTCATTTTCCTTACCAATTTCAGTGCCAAGTTAGCGATATGACATAACTCATTATTGGCTTATATTTTATCGCATTGCGGATTAATAAGGTACCTAAGTGCAGTAATGCATCTGCACATTACTCTGAACACTAAAAGAATTTCAATCCGGTTTCACCCAATCAATATGGTCTGCTCAATGGGACCTTCTTCCAGACATTAGCCACGTAAGAACACTTAACAATGACATCAGCACTAGCTCATTGAGCTTTACGCTGGATTGCAACGAACTGATGCAGCAATAATTCTCGACAATCTTTGTCAGCCGCCAAGATGTGTTAAGCAACCCAAGGTTGAGCAAGATCTCACGCTTATAAAGCGACTCTTCTCTTCCATGCTTTATACACCAATGTTGTACTTTTACGGCCTAACATACTGGTAACGATATTAAGCCAATGTCCTTACACCATTGCCAGAAGCACTCTGTCCGCTATAACAGTATTGACTTGAAGTCTTGAAGCGATGAGTGATGAATTTGAAACCAACCAAATGCTGGCAAATTATAATACTGACTCTGCATTAGTTTCGCCCTATGCAATCACAGACATTTCGGGTTACAGCTTATTAAAGAATAGCAGTGATGTTTATTGTGTAATTGATATGCTCATTGATCACGCAGAAGATAAAGCACGCAGAAGATAGAGGCACTACTGTAGACAACTATTGAGACGAGTAATAATGTGAATTATTAACGTGAGTCAGAGTCGACGTTGTTAATCCCCAACAAAATCAAATCTCGCAGGCTCACTTTTTGAACGTATGACCCATGGATGGATGACTCGATATTACACCCCGGCTTCTCTTTACCGGCATAGAGTCAAGTCTTATCGCTTTCAATCACACATCAATGTAGCGCAATACCTTCAAGTTGCATGCTGGTTTTAGTTAGGCCGTAAAAACGCACCTTGCCAGTAACTGAACCGACAACATAGCCGATTTCCCCTTGCCGAACATGCTATTGGCATTACCAATAAGTGCTCAAGGTCTCAATTTTGATCTAAGGTCACTTCTAACACTGCGCTGACGCCTTGATAAAATAAGCCTCCTTGTACCCTATTGTAGCGCTCGCCCACCAGCCCAATGGCGCCTTTATGTACACAAAGAAACAACACAAAAAGTGAAGGCTTACGTCATCTTACATAAACACCTGCAGTATATAGTCAATATTAATCAATAGCTTAAACCTAAAAAAAGAAATATAGTTGAATTCACCTCTGGCAGCCATCTTGCTGTAACCACGTATTGTTGAGCCTATTTTACTCATTCCTATTTAATCGATTATCGTAAATTAATAAGCAAATTTTCTATTTATAGCGTTTTTGGAACAAGTCATTGTCCATTAACATAGTTTACCCTTTTAACAAATCCCTTTACATTAGCACTTCGCTTTCGGGGAAACAGAGGGATAACAAATGACACATAAAAAATACAAAAACCTATTTTTACTCACAGCACTAGCTGCAAGCATGCAAGCTAATGCTGGCATAGAGTTAATGACTGATACTGTTGCAGGACAAGATACTAAAGTGACCTTGGGTGGCTATGCAAAAGTGGATGTCCGTCATGTGAATGGCGATATTGCTTATCAAGATTATTGGATTGCTAACTTCCCATCAGGTGTACCTGTCGATACATCTCATACGGGTTTTAATGTCAAAGAATCACGCGTAAATTTAAAAGTTCAACACGGTGATATATCTGGATTTGTTGAAGTAGATATGTACGGTGGTGGCGGTAACGAAGTAGTGAGTAACTCTTCAAACCCACGTTTAAGACATTTTTTTATTAGTTATAAAAACTGGTTGGCCGGTCAAACTTGGACCACATTTATGCCATTACATGCATTACCAGAAGCGCTAGATTTTGGTGGACCACATGTTGGCGAAGTGTTTATTAGACAAACACAATTACGCTACACCTATGGCGCTTGGCAATTTTCTATTGAAAATCCAGAAACCAATGGCAACGGAAGTATTGGTGCATCATCAAGTGGTGTCGGTGTAACTGGCGATCAAGCCGACAAAGATGAGTCTATCCCAGATTTTGTCGCCCGTTACGATCATAAAGCGGACTGGGGTCAATTATCTGTAGGGGCGCTTGTTAGAAAAGTGGACCAAGGCGGAATTGATGAGGTTGCCGTGGCAGCCAATGTAGGCGGCGTGATTAAAACGGTTGGTAAAGACGATTTACGTTTCCAAGTTACCGTAGGTGACTCTGGCCGGTATGTTGCTGCTGGTATGACACCAGATATTGTTACTGATGACCAAGGAGAAACAGTAGTAGAGTCAACAACTGCATTTACTGTCGCTTATCGTCATTTCTGGACTGATACTTTGCGTTCTACCGCATTTTATGGCACAGCAGAAACGGATGAGACAAACAAAAGTCGCGCACATTGGGGCGTTAACTTAATCACTAACGTTACCCCTGAGTTAAGTGTGGGTGTCGAGCTAGGTAATTATGCCATTGAAGACGAAGGCATGACTGACATAGATTCAGACTATCTACAATTATCTGCTAAATACGCTTTCTAAGTTCCCAGACTACGATAGGTATTGCTCATTTACGGGCAGTATCTATCGAGTTTTTATTTATACTGCTAATTAGTAAAAATAATCCTTTTTTGAGTGAAAAGCTTTGCGAAAGTATTCAATCAATAATTTAATTTTTTTGTCAGGCAGTCTTGTGCTCGGGTATACCGCATAAATGCCTAAATCTTTGCCACTATGCTCAGTCAGTAAAGCGACTAAGTTATTTGCCTGTAAATCTTCATAAATATGCGCTTGGGGAAGATAAGCAATGCCAAAATGCGCTAACGCTGCTTGCCTTAACGACTCAAGGTTATTTGATCGGAATCGACCCTGCACATTTACCGTGTAATTACCCTCAGCATTTTTAAATACCCATTGATCCACGCCACTACTTTCATAGTGATAAAGTAAGCAGCTATGTTTAGCCAGATCTTGCGGGGCCAGTGGAGTACCGTTTTGTTTTAAATATTCAGGTGTGGCACACACCAGCCAATCTGAATCAATTAAGCGCCTTGCAATTAAAGACGAATCAACAAGATGAGCCGTTCTTATTGCTAAATCATAACCTTGATCAAGAATATCAACGAATTGGTCAGCTATGGTCAAATCAACATCGACGTTGGGGTAATCGCGACAAAAATCAGCTAATGCATTATTTAATACTAACCTTGCTGGCACTACTGGAATGGTCAGTTTGATCGTGCCTCGCACATCATCACTGTAGCCAGATATCGCATCGGCCGCCTCTTGAAATGCTATTTTGGCTAATCGCGCTTTACCATAAAATGTTGCTCCTGCATCCGTTAAAGCTAATTTCCTTGTGGTGCGATAGAGCAGTTGTGTATTCACATCTTGCTCAAGCCTTGCAATATGTTTGCTCACCACTGAGTTAGTCAAACTGAGCTTTTCAGCCACTTTTGTAAACGATCCTGCTTCTACAACCATGACAAATAAAATTATGTCATCCGCTTTTGCCACCATGCTATTAGCCTTCGATTATGTCACAAAAAGAAAAAATAAATTTCATTTGCGACATAATACCAGAAGTAAAAAATAATGTAGATTGTATGGTTACAACTTTGTGAACAATATTTATTTTCATTGCCTATGGGGAGGCTCACCATAAAGTAATATTAGTGCCTGGAGATGGACATGAATGGATGGTTTTTAGGTCTATTAGCTTCAACAAAAAATAAAGCGAACCGTTTGGTTCGCTATTACTCTTGTTATCACAATGAACTTACGCTTAGCGCTCAACTCAATGAGTATTTATATCCCAGCTTTCGCTTTACGGGCTTGATGCAGTTTTTTGTAACTTTCAATCAAGCGTAAATGGGGCTCAATGCCTTCTAGCTGCATGCTGGTTTTTGTGAGGCCATAAAAGCGTACCGTGCCATTAACTGACCCCACCACATTGTCCATGACTTCTTGACCAAACATGCGGTTAAAGTTACCGATAAAGTGCTCAAGCTCTAAGTCTTCATCCAAGGTCACTTCAAGCACAGCGTTTACTGCTTGATAGAACAACCCACGCTGAACAGTGTTGTCGTTAAACTGTAAGAACTCGCCGACTAACTCAATGGCGTCGTCGTGGGAACCTAACGCGAGATAAATCAGGATCTTCAATTCAATAATGGTTAACTGACCCCAAGCCGTATTTTCGTCGAACACTATGCCGATTAAGGTTCGAATATCGGTATGGTTATCTAACTGACTCTCTTCTAAACGATTAACTAACTTAGCTAACGCTTTAGTGCTTAATGAATGCAGGTTTAAGATATCTTTGCGGTAATCTAGTGCTTTATTCGTATTATCCCAAATCAAGTCGTCTACAGGATAAACTTCCGAATAATCAGGCACTAAAATACGACAAGCAGAAGCGTCTAAATCAGTGAATTCGGCAATATACACTTCTTTACCCATGGCTTCTAAGATACCAAATAAGCCTTTGGCTTCTTCTTCGCTAGTGCCGGTAAAGTCCCATTCACAGAACTCATAGTCAAACTTACTGCTAAAGAAGCGCCAAGAAATCACCCCTGTTGAATCGATAAAGTGCTCAACAAAGTTTTCTGGCTCAGTAACCGCCATGCTATTAAAGGTCGGTTTTGGCACATCGTTTAAGCCTTCAAAACTGCGGCCTTGCAACAGCTCGGTTAAGCTACGCTCTAACGCCACTTCAAAACTCGGGTGACCACCAAATGAGGCAAATACACCACCGGTTCTTGGGTTCATCAATGTCACGCACATCACTGGGAACTGGCCGCCTAAAGAAGCATCTTTCACCACTATAGGAAAGCCCTGAGCTTCAAGCCCCTTAATGCCCGCTAAAATACTTGGATACTTTTCTAACACTGCCATTGGCACGTCTGGCAGAATAATTTCTTGCTCAATAATTTGACGTTTTACCGCACGCTCGAAAATTTCAGATAAGCACTGAACATGCGCTTCTTGCAGGTTGTTACCCGCACTCATGCCGTTACTTAAAAATAGATTTTCAATTAAGTTAGACGGGAAAAACACGGTTTCGCCATCTGATTGGCGAGTATACGGAATCGCACAAATACCGCGATCAATATTGCCTGAGTTAGTATCAATCAAGTGCGAGCCACATAGCTCATCGTCTGGATTATAGATGTCTAAACAGTATTCATCTAACATGCCAGCAGGAAGCACGTCATCGTCTTCCAGTTGGAACCATTTTTCATTGGGATAATGGACAAACTCGTTATTAGCGATCTCTTCACCAAAGAATTGATCGTTATAGAAAAAGTTATTATTAAGACGCTCAATAAACTCACCTAAAGCCGAGCATAGCGCGCTTTCTTTGGTCGCACCTTTGCCGTTGGTGAAACACATTGGTGACGCTGCATCACGGATATGTAAAGACCAAACGTTAGGCACAATGTTGCGCCATGACGATATTTCGATTTTCATACCCAGGTCGGCTAACAAGCCGGTCATGTTTTTAATGGTTTGTTCAAGCGGTAAATCTTTGCCTAAAATAAACGTGCTCGCATCGCCGTCGGGTTGGCCCATCAGCATGGCATTGGCGTCTGCATCTAGTTTTTTAACCGTTTCTATTTTGAATTCAGGACCCGTTTGTACCACTTTTTTAACCGTACAGCGGTCGATAGAACGTAAAATACCTTCGCGATCTTTATCGGAAATATCATCCGGTAATTCAACCTGAATTTGAAATATTTGGTTGTAACGATTTTCAGGGTCAACAATGTTGTTTTGCGATAGTTTGATATTTTCAGTCGAAATATCACGGGCTTTACAATACACCTTGAGAAAGTAGGCTGCACAAAGGGCTGACGAAGCCAAGAAATAATCAAAAGGACTGGGAGCTGAACCATCACCTTTGTAGCGAATAGGTTGATCGGTCGTAACGGTAAAGTCGTCAAATTTAGCTTCGAGTCTCAGGTTGTCGAGAAAATTTACTTTGATTTCCATTGAATATATCCACAGTCGTGCGCAGCCAATCGGCCTGCTTGTATAATTAGGGACAATTATCGGTGTTTTTGACCCAAGAGTCTTGAGTTAATTAATAAATGATCACAAAAAGCGATTTCGCGGGATAAACGATGTTAGTGAGTTGCAAAGCGAGTCGTGGAGATCCTTATTAAGACAGAATACCTTGAGGATTTCACTGTTTTCTATTCAAACGGCAAGGTATCACTATTCCTAAGTTCTAGGTCGCTTCGCTGCTAGATGCTATAAGTTTAGCGCGAAGCGAGCCTAGCAGGACGCAGTCCGCCCCCTCCTAAACAACCACAATTGATTATTGGCTTTTTTCGGTTTCACGCTTAACCAATATAAAGGTCAGGTACATTTTAGTCGGCAATGACAACGCCATACCAATGGCGACACACATAGCACTAATCATAATCCCTTTGACGCCCATCATCTCAATCGTTTCACTGAAGTTATGGCAATAAATCCCTAACAAAATTAAGCTAATGCCCATAGTGATGCATAATTTTAAGACTAAAATGAGTTTATTATCTGACATTATGACTTCACCCACCAGTATTCAACTTAGCTAATATAATGAATTGATTTACGATCCTAAGCGTTGATCCAGATCAACAGAAACTGGGGAATTATAGAGTGGATCGATAGCGTGAGCATAATGCCAATCAGATCCATTATCTGAACCCTTCAGAGCGGCGCAAGGTTTTCAATTTAAGGCGCATTAACGCAGCAATGGCGATCCCTGTTAATTTAAGGATAGTCGAAATTGGAGTTGGGCTTATGTGTTTTTATTCAGGCGTTTTATTAACAATCGATGCAGAAAAAGGATAAAACGGATAAAAAGGAGATATTGGAAGTAGTTAACTATTATAAATGCTTAACTATTGTAAATGCTTAACTATGTTGAATATATTTAAAAGCATTGCAGGCACTTAAGCTGTTTAAGATACTTAGCATATTGAAAATAAATATTGAAAAAAGGATAAATCATTAAATTATAGACATAAAAAAACGCAAACAGTCGTTAAACCGTTTGCGTTATCTTACAAAGTCGAGTTACACAGCTACTACGTTAGCAGCTTGTGGGCCTTTCTGGCCTTGCTCAACATCGAAAGAAACTTTTTGGCCTTCAGCTAAAGTTTTGAAACCTTCTGAAGTGATTGAACGGAAATGAACAAACACATCAGCGCCGCCATTATCAGGAGTAATAAAGCCAAAACCTTTATCTTCGTTAAACCATTTTACTAAACCAGTTGTTTTATCAGACATTTTGTGTCCCTTATATATTTAAATTTAATCAATCTGTCGCGAAAATGCGATGCGCTCGAGCTTGAATTATTGAATGTCACGATGAAGCTAAGGGAAACACAGAGGATAACAACGATAACGAAGAGATTCTAAGGCTTTTCTTTTACTTGATGTTCATTAATAACTCTGAATGTCAGAGCACGAGATATATTACAGTAGTTTTGGATATTGTAAAGGCTTAATGTGTAAAATCGTTAAAATGATGGTGAACATGACTATAAACATCAATGCTCTGAGCATCTGATTTTAGTAAACAGCCCCAACTTACCACGATAAAACGCAACAAAAAGACCAAGTACCTCAGCAGCAGTTAAGCAAAATAACCACCAATAACTTATTTATTACAGTAACTTAAAGACAGACAGATAGTTAGGTTTATTTATAAACGCATTTGATTAACGATTACAAAAAAATCACTTTGCTAATTTTTTTTGTTCTGATTAAAAAAATCTGCCTTACCCCACATTTTAATTATAAAGCCAAAAAAGGTGGGATAAGACGACTAGGATAAATGTACCGGTTTCCTATGAAACGATACTGCAGACTATCTCTATGTGACTAAAAATAGGTTTGATTGATGCTGTCATGCAAATTATCTAACTCAATCTGCATTAGATCGATAAAATCATCAAGCTTGTCCTGCTTAAGCTTTTCCGGCTTGGCAGACACCAACTGTTGATTCGCGCCTTGCAACGCCTTAGTAATATCATGATTACGAGGTAAGCGTTCTAATCTGCGTTCAACCTGTTGTAATGCATGCCTTAATTAACAAACTCAAACGGAACATAACTCAGCATCATGGGCTAATTTAGACGTAAGCGCAATGGCCATTCAGCACCATTAACAACCCCAAAAAAGACTGTTTTTTTGAGTAAAAAGCCTATCGAACAAGCGCTTTAACTTGCTTACCATTAAACTATTAAAACAATAATCTCAAGATTATTGATGACGAATGGGTAACTGATGAGTATCAATAATCCAATAGATAATAGGGGCAATCATTAGTGTATTATAATAAAAATAGTCCACTTAAGCTCATAATTCGATATTAAAACGTGCAATCCTGGCTTCTGCCATGGTGCATTGAGTAAGGTGGATCAATTCGCCCAAGGTGATATTTGGCTGGTCATTAATCAAACGCACAAGCTTTGCCTCTAAAGGTTCTAACTTGTCGGCATGACCAAGCAGTGCGGTTTCAATCTTGTGGATAAGGTAACCAAAACTAACATCACTTTCTAATTTTAATCGCTCTGTAAACGACTGAATCTTAATAGCCTCACCTGATACCCCCCAATGTCGAGATCGACGCACACGCTTAACCTCGCAGTCATATTGCAGCGCTATCGTTTTAGCTTGCTTGGTTTTCTCGCCGCCTATTCGGTGGATCAGAGAAGGTAATCGGATAGTAATATCTTCGGTCATGGCCTACGGTGAAAATCTATTGGGTTGTCATTAGCTAGCTTGATTAGCTAAATAACAGTTATTTCTCTATCACTTATCACTATAAATTAAAAAAGAGATATTGTGATTTCTGGCAACACTTATCATCTAAAAATGCGCTTGCTGAGATCAATGGCGTTTTAGGGTTAGCATTTTAACGTTATAATGGCGCACGAATGATCACCTTGCTATCAATATTAATCGCTTTTCAGACGTATTGGGCGCTTTTTTGTTGAAAGCAAAGGTTAAAATGTGTTGAATAACATTAAGTAGAATTGCCCCATGAGCCCAGAACGTTTTGCCCGAATAAATCAGATGCTTGATAATCGACAAGTCGACTTAACGGTTTGCCTTGATAAAGTGCATATGACCAATAATATTGCGGCGGTTCTTCGCTCTGCTGACTGTGTGGGAATTTATGAAATTCATGCCGTGTGGCCCGATATTGATATGCGGGTATCTGGTAATACCGCTTCTGGAAGCCAACAGTGGGTTAACACAGTCAAACACGACACATTTGCTCAAGCTAATCACGCCTTTAAAGCACAAAAAATGCAGGTATTAACCACCACTTTTTCAGATGCTGCAGTGGATTTTCGCGAGATAGATTATACCCAGCCCACCGTCATCGTAATGGGTAATGAGCGTGATGGCGTCAGCGCAGAAGCGATTGAAGCGGCCGACCAACACATCATCATCCCCATGAGAGGCATGGTGCAATCACTCAATGTGTCAGTGGCTGCCGCATTAGTAATGTATGAAGCCCAGCGCCAACGCGAACAGGCCAATATGTACGGCACTCGTAAACTTGACCACGTTTACTGCCAAACTATGCTGTTTGAACAAGGTCATCCCATCTACGCCAATGCCTGTCGCCGTAAACAAATCCCCTACCCCACTATTGATGAACAAGGCCAAATAGTTGCCAATAAACAATGGTGGGATCGAATGCGCGCACCCGATCCGCAAGCTTTAGTGGGCTAAATGCCTTGCAAAATGTGACTAAACTTAGCCCATTCATTACGACCATTTAACAAAAATGTAGCATTGGTCCGCTTTTTATGTGCAACATCAGTTTTAATTTTGGTTTCTACTAACTCCCCCTCCAAATGTCTTTCTGCGTCATTGCAGTCAAAAAAATACAATATAATACAATATTAACAATACGATAAGGCTATTTCAGTCTAAAGTCGCAGTTCTGTGACTGGCTGTAATGGTATTCGTCTTCTAGAGTTCAATGGCATTTGTAAGAGTCTTCAGCTGTACTTTCAAAAAGCAAAATCGAACACTCAAAAAGGATTTTTTTTACAATGAAAACTAAACTCAAACACGCAGCACTAATACTCACTACTGGCATGTTGCTTAGTACCGCATCAGCCACCTTAATAGCTGGGAATGGCAATGATCAAGCTTACCCAGGGGCTAACGGACAACCTTTCCAAGCGCTTCAAGGTCAAATTGATGCTCTAAGTCAAGATCTCGCTACCGCAGTTGCATTTCTACAGAGTCAAATTGATGAACTCGTCAACTCTCAAGTTGAGCAGGATGTACTCATTGCAGCCTTACAAGCTTCATTAGGCGCACTAGAAAATAGAGTGCTTGAAAATGAAACCGATATAGCGGCCTTAACATTATGGAATACTATGCAGGATCAATTGATTGCGGTTATGTCGAACAAAATTGACGCTCTAGAGGCCAGAGTCACTGATAATGAAAATGATATTGCTGCGATTATTCTGTCGGATCAAGCAATGCAACAAATGATTCAAATGATAAAACAGAATATTCTGATTATTGAGCAAAGAATTAGCGCCAATGATGGTGACATTTCCAATTTACAAGTTCTCATCAGCCAACAAAACACCCAAATAAGTAATTTATATTCTCAATTATCAACAAAACAAAACAGGATAAATGGAATATGTGCCGCGGGCTCTTCAATCAGAATAATTTATGCTAATGGTAATGTCAGTTGTGAACTTGATAACGTTAGCGCAGGCGTTGGCACAATAGTGAATACCCTTAGAGTTAGTTCAGTCAGTATGCCGCAATCGATATTTACCGTAACGCAACGTTCAACGACGGCAACTTGTCCAAGTAATTATCAACTGTCAGGCGGTGGTTATTCTGTCAGTAATGGTGGATTAGGTGCTGGTATGGTTCGTCAAAGCAGACCAAGTGGGAATAGTTGGTATGTCTGGGCAGAGGCAGACTCTACCTTTTCATCAAGAACCCTTTCAAGCTATGCCATGTGCATGAGAGTTATTTAAACGTTACTCACTAGCGCAAGCCTTAAGGCTTTC
This sequence comes from Shewanella sp. Actino-trap-3, assembly GCF_002836275.1. Lineage (NCBI taxonomy): Bacteria > Pseudomonadati > Pseudomonadota > Gammaproteobacteria > Alteromonadales > Shewanellaceae > Shewanella > Shewanella sp. Actino-trap-3. Next base: position 2,369,342 of record NZ_PJCE01000001.1, read on the forward strand.
GCTAGTTAGTTTGACCCATTGGCCTCATGGTTACCGCTGTATCAAGCTCAGTCCCCCGCAGATTCAATGATTGTATAATGCCAACAAACTATTTAGGATCAGCTTATCTGATCGCAAACAAGAATTAACTTAATGACTACTGAGCTTTATTTTATCTACGACTCACATTGCCCTTGGAGCTACGCAGCCACACCTTTGGTCAACGCATTGCAACAAGCCTATCCAAACATGAATGTACACTTGCTACATAGCGCGCATTACATCGGCAAAGACAGTGCTGGCGAAGAGCAGATGCAAGCCGCGGCAAAAATTAGTGGGCTTAAATTTGGTAGAGATCATCTTCGCTATGTAAACAGTCCTAAAAACTCAATAAAGACCGCAAACTTGATGGGATGGGTGCAGAGTAAGCAAGCTGACAAGCAATTGCCCGTGCTCAATGCAATACAAAGAGCACACTTCATTGAAGGCAATCCACTGGATAATAAACACGATTTCACTGCCATCGTAGAGAAGTTTAAACTGTCACCATCAAATAAAGTGTTTAAAGATGAGCTCAGTACGGATGCAGAATACGTACTAGAAGATATAGAAGAAATCCAACAAATCATCGGCACCACGGGCTTCCCCGTTATGGTAATGACAGTTAATGATAACGCCATCTTTATCGATCACTCACAATATCTTAGCGACCCTCAAGCCGTAGTCGCTGCGGTTGAAAAAGAGATCGCCGCCATTAGTAAATAAAGAGTTAACTAGCTTTATCTATCACCGCCATTAACTAGGATATGGACATGACTCAGTGTCCGTTTGTGCCAATGTCGGATCCAGCTCGGGTTTTTTATCCTCTTTAGAGCGTTATTAAAGATAGCGCCACTACTATGTTGAATAAATTCGACCTCTAAAGTCTACAGAGTGTTCAATAGGCTTTGTCGTTGGCTTGTCTCTTGATGATGTTCACAACGGGATAATGTTGATTACTTTATCCCAACCCTCTTTGCTCGCTAAGTTTGCTGCTTTAGCCACGCTCATTTTTTGGGTTTGGGTTTGAGTTTGGGTTTGGATTTGGATTTGGATTTTTCACGATACTGTGCGTTCAGGACACTATAAACCTAACTGCAGCAAAGATAATGGGTCACGACCTTATCATTTGTCAGTTATTCCCCACCAAGCAGATTCTTTGCGACTACATGTTGATGTTTTTCACGGCTATGCCCATTATTAGCATTCACAGCCTTGCGAACACACATAACGTGTTTAATCTGGGTGCTAAAAAATGCACTAGAAACATATCAATGCACACCTTCGGGCTTTACTTGTTTCATATGCCTGTCTTGTATTTTGTTTCAGCGGTTACCCCATAAGCCCAAATGCCGTATATTCATGTTCTTGGTGTCTGGATAATGACTCCGACTATTGCGATATCTCTGAGCGTCTGGGCCGAAAAAACCGGTATCGATACAGCTTTTTTTACTCGCGTCATCGACAAACTGCACATAAGGGAGTGGTTCATGCTCATCTTTAATTTTATCCGGCGATTTGGACTTGAGATCACCCGAACACGTAACAGCTCGTTATTTATCTTGCTGCTGGCTTGCGGAGTGCTTGGTTATTTCGGCTTCTCACTGGCGGGTGAAAGCAACATCGTCTCATCTCCACTTAACTTCATTTACTGGAGCGTAGTTACCGCAAGTTCGCTTGGGTATGGCGACATTTACCCCGAAACACTTGCTGGCAAAATGCTTTTAACATTTTACTACTTACCCGTTAATTTTGTGTTGTTCAGTATACTGATCGGCAAAATGGGCAAATTTATCTTTAACGGTTGGAATTTACACATGACGGGAAAATCAAATATCACCGCACTGCAAGGTCACATTATTCTTATTTGTAGCACTGCTGAGAAGTCGCGAAAGCTTATCCAACTTATCCTTGATGATCATAACCGACCCGACAGAACCATTGTATTGCTTACCAATGGCGACTTTGCTCACCCGTTCCCTGATAACGAAAAAATCAAATACTTGTCAGTCGACAATTTGCATGATCAAGACGTACTTAACAAAGTCTGCATTAGTAGCGCCGACAAAATTGCTATCGACTTAGAGAATGATGACCGCAACTTCAGCTTGGCGGTTCACTATTCAACCAAGGTGAGTGAAAACAGTTTTATCGCTACTTTTATCGATAACGAAGACCAAGCACAAGCCCTGCGACAGCTAAATAAACCTATCGAGGTGCTCAGCTCCAACAAAAATGAAAAGCTGGTGCGGTCACTTCAAGATAGCGGCTCAGACCTAGCGTTCCAAAGCTTGCTAACCAATTCTGGCCAAACAATGCATGCACAAGAAGTGGTATTGTCAAAGCCGCGCACTGTGGCCGATGTCGCGGCCTTCATCAAAGGTAATCACAACGCGATTTTCATTGGGGTAGCCAATGATAAGCTTGGCAAAACGCTGGCGATTAATCCAGACGACGATGAAGTACTCCCAGTGGGAAAAAGCACTTTCCTTTACTATATTGCGTTAGACCGAATAACCTTCGACCAAAACGGATTTTAAGCAAAAAAGCGCCTTCAATTGGCTAGTGAAATATATTTTGCTGGGACACGTTGGGGCGCTAAATTAACTTTTTGATCAATATCTCATCGCCATAGTCCATAGTCCATAGTCCATAGTCGATATTGTCTTTTTACATCAACAAACGGCCACCTCGGCGAGTAAAGCTTGGTAAGAGAAAGTCTGAAAATGATGTTCGATTAAGAACGGGATCAATCGATGCAATCAGCGAAATATACGCGTTGAAAGGAGCGGTTTGGACTGTTGGTGGCTGATGTCAGTTATTTTTAAAGACTTTACACATTAACCTGAGATCGGCATAAGCAGGTTGGTTTATTAAGCTGTCATCATCCCTAATTTGTATGTCGACAGCTTAATGCACCCACAGCGTAATCCAGCTTTTAAATAAGAGCTCAAAAAAGTGCTCTAGCCTCACTTATTGACTGGTCGCACTTATTTGCAAATGGTACGTAACCATTTGAAAACAAAGTTAACCGATACTCTGCACTTGCGACGCCAGTAACCAAATCGCCAAAGCAAAAAATATCATCCCCATAAACTTATTTTGATAGGTGCGGAATTTTTCGTTTTTCAGCAATGGTTGACCCAAACTCCCCACTAGAGCCACCAGCAACAAATTGAACGACAACCCAATAACATTAAGCAGCAGGCCTAATGCCAGCATTTGTTCTCCTGAACTGGCACTGATCTGAGTAGAAACAAACTGCGGCAAAAATAAAACAAAAAATATCAACGCTTTAGGGTTTAGTAGATTGCTCATCACCGCGCGGCGATAGAGTAATTTAGCGATGTTATTCTGCGACTTAATTTCCGGCGCATCGCTCGCGCTACTGCGCATGCAATCCCAGCCCATTTTAAGTAAATAAGCGCCGCCCAATACCCGTAAGAGCTCTAACGCCATTGGATTCATTGCCACTAATGCAGACACGCCCATTGCAGCAAGTAAGGTTAAAATAAGTCCTGAGGTCGCATTACCAAAGCTGGCATAAACCCCCACTTTGCGGCCATAGCTCAAACTAGAACTAGCAATTAGCAGCATGTCAGGTCCAGGAATTAACAATAACGCGACCACAGTGGTTAAATATAAAGGAAGCAAAGCCAGATCAATCATCATAAAAACACAAACAACCACTATTAAGACGGGAAAATAAGGCGCGGATTTTACAGCTATTCAACATGAATGAAAGTCATATTGTATTTAAATGAGCACGACAGTTGGCAGGGTTTGTTTACGGGAAGAATATTAAGTAGGGATAAACCAAAGCAGTATAAAAACAAGCTAAAACAATAGCAAACAATAGAATGACCTTGACTCTGAGCCCAGTGATTTTTGGCGCCCAAAGAGTAAAGGCCAGCCCTGACGGCTAGCCTTTCATTTTTAACGGTAAGAGAATGTGACTCTCCTCCTACTTATAAAATGCTTCAACCTTGCCTTTAACCGTTGTCATAAGCGGTTGCCCACGACGGTCCAACGCTTTATGCGCCGCGACTTTTAGCCAGCCTTCACTGATACAATATTCCTCGACATCAGCACGCTCTTTGCCGTTGAACAAAATACCAATCTCGTGCTCAAAAATGGCTGCCACATGATGTGGGCTACGTGGATTTGAAGAAAGGCGATCCGGTAAAGCTGGTTTCGATGTAGTGTCGTTCATGGTCTGGTCTGCAGTGAATAAAGCGTGCTCCATTGTAGGCAATACTGGCCTGATGCTCAATAGCGGCAGTCATAAATGTGAGTGACGAGCCCCACTTCTTTGGACAATAGCGACACAATAGCGAGACATTCTATCGCGACCCCATTGATAGCAACCCCATTGCATCGCCACGCCTTACGCCATCACAGCTCAGTCAACTGGATGATCCGGCCGTTTAAGCCGAAAGCATAGGTTTACCCTGGCCCCATTTATCTTCAATTTACCTGTCATTGCATCGCCACGCCTTACACCAACACCGATCCACTAACACAGCTCAGCCAACGGCATGAGCCGGCCGTTTAGGCCGATAGCATAAAGCTTACCCTGACCCAATTTATCTACCAAGTGGCCCGATGATGATCTGCATTGGATCAGCTTCGATGACGCTCCTTTATGACTAATATGTATCAAGCTTTTCGATTAGAACAATCGTTTTTATTCGCAGCTAGCTTTTTAATTCTTACCTATACTCTATTTTCGCTGTGTAATTTAAGCCCTGATATTTAATCTTCGAGTACAACCAGCGGACATCTAAATAGCTTGAGTGGTTAATTGGGTTTCATGTTTTAGAGTAACCACAAACCGTCGCATGTGGCGAAGGTACGTTGACTTTAAGGACGCTAACAATGAAAAAAATAACATTGAATAAACAAACACTAGCAGGGTTTATCAGCATGCTGCTCATCTCAGGCTCAGCTTTGGCCCAATCGGACATGACAAAACCCAAGGGGGCGGCTGCAACGGGGATGACACCACAAGGCCAGGCTAAAACCAACCAATTTTGGTGGCCAGATCAACTTAACCTCTCTGCCCTGCGCGATCACGATAAACGCTCTAACCCATATGCTGAAGACTTTGATTATGCCAGCGCATTTAACAGCCTAGATCTTGATAAAGTAAAACAAGAGATAAATTCACTGCTGACCACATCTCAAGCTTGGTGGCCTGCTGATTTTGGCAACTATGGACCATTTTTTATCCGCATGACATGGCACAGTGCGGGGACTTATCGTACCCTCGATGGCCGTGGGGGTGCCGGTGGTGGCCAACAACGCTTTGAGCCGCTCAACAGCTGGCCTGATAATGGTAATTTAGACAAAGCGCGCCGTTTGCTGTGGCCAATCAAACAACGCTATGGCGAAGCCCTTTCTTGGTCAGATCTGATTGTGTTAGCGGGTAATGTTTCACTGGAAAATATGGGCTTTAAAACCTATGGTTTTGCCGGTGGCCGAGCTGATGATTGGGAACCAGACATGGTGTACTGGGGACCCGAAGTGGAGATGCTGGCCAGCGATCGTGAAGAACGCGATGGCCAGTTACAGCGCCCGCTTGGCGCCACACACATGGGCCTAATTTACGTTAATCCTGAAGGGCCAAAAGGTGTACCCGATCCATTGGGTTCTGCCAAAAATATTCGTGTTGCCTTTGAACGCATGGCAATGAACGATGAAGAAACGCTGGCACTCATTGCCGGTGGCCACACCTTTGGTAAAATGCACGGTGCGCACAAGCCTAAAGACTGCCTTGGGGCAGAGCCCGCTGCTGCGGGTATCGAAGAGCAAGGTCTTGGCTGGAAAAACAACTGTGGTAAAGGACACTCTGAAGACACGCTCACCAGTGGGTTAGAAGGTGCTTGGTCGCAAGCGCCCACAAAGTGGACCTCTTTGTATCTCAGTAATTTACTTAACTTCAAGTGGCAACAAACTCGCAGCCCTGCTGGCGCTATCATATGGATCCCGACAGATGAGTCGCTGCATACCGCGGTAGCCGATGCACATGTTAAAGGCAAATTTAACCCACCGGTAATGACAACCGCGGACTTAGCGCTAAAATTTGATCCTGAGTATCGAAAAATTGCTGAACGTTTCTTAGCGGATCCCGAAGCATACCGTTTAGCTTTCGCTAAAGCCTGGTACAAACTCACTCACCGAGACATGGGCCCACCCGCTAATTTCTTAGGCAAAGAAGTCCCTAAAGAACGTTTAATTTGGCAAGATCCCATAGATGATAAAACACAATCGAATATAGATGCTGATGGCGTGCAAGAACTTAAAGCGCAAATTTTAGCAACTGATTTAACGGTTTCAGAGCTAGTGCGTGTGGCTTGGGCCTCTGCGGCAAGCTACCGCCATTCTGACATGCGCGGTGGAGCAAACGGTGCACGTATTGCACTAGCACCTCAAAAAGACTGGCCGATAAACAACCCTGCTGAAACCGCTAAAGTGATTAAAACACTAAAAGCGATTCAAGCAGACTACAACGACAGCTTATTAATTAAAAGCACAGTATCGCTTGCAGATTTAATCGTTCTCGGTGGCGCTGCTGCAATAGAAAAGGCCGCTAAAGATGCAGGTTATAGCGTATCAATACCCTTTAACGCCGGTCGTGGTGATGCCACTCAAGCTCAGACTGATGTGAATTCATTTAGTTTACTCGAGTTAACATCTGATGGTTTTAGAAATTACTTTAACGCTGAGCAAAGCGGCAGATCGCCGACTGAAATGTTGGTTGATAAAGCAGATCAACTTAACCTAACCGTGCCAGAAATGACCGTTCTAGTGGGTGGATTACGGGCTCTTGGTGCTAACTATAAAGGGGTAAAACACGGGGTACTTACCAGCACATCCGGCAGGTTAAACAACGACTTTTTCGTCAACTTACTCGACATGTCTACCCTGTGGAAAAAATCGTCAACCGATGGCATTTATGAGGGATTTGATCGTCAGTCAGGCAGCAAAAAATGGACCGCCACGTCAGTGGATTTAATCTTTGGTTCAAACTCAGAGCTTCGTGCAGTGGCTGAAGTGTATGCGTTTGATACATCAAAGCAAAAATTTGTCGACGACTTTATTTCAGCCTGGACTAAGGTAATGAACCTAGACCGTTAAAGTTAAGCCTAGTGACCACGCGCAATAAAACTTAAACGTGGCAACGCCGCTTAACTAGGATCGACAGCATTCAAAAAGCGAACCAAACGGTTCGCTTTTTTTTAATCTATAACACTCAAATAACCCTCGCCACTTCGATAATCGCGCGATTGACAATGATAACGCCTTATTCCAAGTGTGTAAGTAGAAGCTTTAGCCATCGAGTTGACTGATAAAAACGACTAATGTCGAGCAGTGCGAAAGTACATGCTGTCATTTACACGGTGTCGTTTTACACGATTATTTATGACTGAATTATTTTCACAAGATTACAGACACAATATGGATACACAGAAAAAAAAGGAGCCAAGTTAAGGCTCTTTTTTTTGGGTAAATGATCGATATCCATAAGCTTTTATTGATCAGCTTTTATTAATAGCTTTTATTAATAGCTTTTTAGCTTAGAAACGACCAACAACACCCACACCAACAAACAAACCGTCTACGTCAGAATCAAGTACTTTTGCTAGCTCAAATGTCGCTGAAAAAGAATCTGACATACGTAACCAATAAGCTGTTTTAGCAGTAAAGTTGTCGTCTGAACCGTTATCGTCATAACCTAAACCAACAGACCATGCTTTAGTTACATACCAGTCAGCATTTACGTTGAAGATATCGTCAGCATCGGTATGAGTCCAGTTAGCACCTAAATCAACACCAGTGGTGTTTTTTAGATCGATAAAGCTGCGAACTTCAAGACCGTAGATTGAATCAATATCACTACCATCAGCATAGAATGCAGCTACTTTTGAGCTGTCGTTGAAGTAGTAACCAAGATCAAGTTGGTAAATGTCAGTATCGAAAACGCCAGCATCAAAACGTTCGATTTTAGCGCCCACAAACCACTTTGAATCAAAAACATAAGTGCCATCGACAGAGAAAATATCAACGTCATCATCATCTATCATTGAGTAACTAGCACCCACATTAGTAGATTGTGCTAAAAAGCCATTTAATGCATAAGGGCCTTTTTCTTGCGATACAGAGTCAAGATAGAAACGGTAGTTAAGGTCCCATAGACCATCACCGAATTCTTCAGTATTAGCAGAATAATCTAATCCCGCTTCGTGGTGAAATGGTGCATCTTGTGCAGCCATAGCGGGTAAAGCCACAAAACCTAATACTAGTGCTAATGCAGTAACGTTTTTCATCAATCATTCCTTTATTTGATTATTTTACGCTAGAAGATTCAAGCAGATATAAAGAATGGATAAATCATAAAAAGTGGGGTTATCCATTAATTCAAATGTAGCCTAACCTTACCGTCGGGCTAACGCGCTTTCCTAGCGGCGAATACTCTAAAGTAATGAAACGCTAAAATAAACAAAAAACCATAAATTATTGATATTTTTCAATAAAATACATCATACAGAATGTATTAAACACTGCTACTACCTACTTTAGCAATAGAGCAAAACGTAACAACATCGTCAACTAAACGTTAATTTATAACACAACAGAGGTTTTAGGCGCTGCAACCAGTCGACTTGATAGCGTATCAATTCAAACAGCTGTGTTTAAATAAAAAGCACATCGCTGCCACTTACATTTACACGCAACTGGAGTAAATTATTTAAGCAGATTTATGGCTGTAGAATGGCGACCGATTGCATCGTTCAAACTCGTTCAAAGACGACAACGACAGGTTTGTTAAGCAGTTGATTTATGTTGGTGATGACTATAGGTTATTGTCATTACATCCATTTTATCTATCTGGAAACGTCAGTGTCGACTTTATTTAAGTTCATCAAAGGTGGCTTATTAAGCCTTTTTGTTATTTTTATCATCCTTGTTGCGTTTAATTGGCAAAGCGTTAATCGCTTATACAGCGTAGTAACCTTATTTGATGAAGCCCTAGTGGTAAATAATTTTTCCAATATGAAAGATGTCTTTTTTAACAAAAAAATCGTTAAACAAGGCGAGCCTTATGTGTTCGACGTCGCCTTAGCGCCTTTGCCTGAATCGTTTAACTATCGAAACAGCTCAACCAATACCGAAGCGTTTCTCACACGCAGAGCCACAACCGCATTACTGGTACTTAAAGACGACAAAATAACCTACGAGCAATATTTTCTCGGCACCCAGAGTGATGACAAACGCATCTCGTGGTCAATGGCCAAATCATTTGTGTCGATATTGTTCGGTATGCAAGTGGATGCTGGCAACATAGATATTGAAAAAACAGTCGACTTTTATCTGCCAGAGCTTGCCAATTCTGGTTATGCCAAGGTCAAAGTAAAACACGTATTACAAATGTCATCTGGGGTTAAATGGGACGAAGACTATCAAGATTTTTATTCTGACATTAACAAAATGGGCCGTGTACTGGCCATTGGCGGCTCGTTAGATCACATGACCAGTGAACTGGTTAATGAGTCAGCCCCAGGCAAAGCATTTCATTATGTCAGCATGGACACCCACGTTATAGGCATGATACTCAGACGCGTTTCTGGTAAATCATTAATCGAGCTTTTACAGCAAAACATTTGGAATACCATCGGCATGGAAAGCGATGCTTATTGGCTTACCGACTCCCAAGGGACTGAATTCGCATTAGGCGGCTTGAATATCACCACCCGCGACTACGCCCGCTTCGGCCGCTTATTACTGAACAACGGCGCATTTAATGGCAAGCAAATCGTGTCGGCAGCTTGGATAAAAGTCGCCACCACACCGCAAGCAGATTACCTACAACCTCAAGTCGGTAAATTAGGTTATGGCTATCAAATTTGGTTACCGCCAGAAGCCGAACAAGGCGAGTTTTTTTGTGTCGGCGTTTACGGACAATATATTTATGTAAACCAACAACACAATGTAGTAATAGTTAAAAACAGTGCCGATTTGGGCTTTCTTGATGAGTTGAATTCAAAACAAGAAACCATCGCGTTTTTCCGCGAGATTGTAGCGTCGTTGGAGTAATGAGGGATCCGTCAGACTCTGCCCCAACTTATCGATAGCTCACTTATCGGGTGATCACTTTTCAATTGCTGGATATCAACCCGAATACCATGCGCAGTAAGATGAAAAAGTTAGCTATTTGTTAGCCTGTTAAATTTGAAGTGGCTAATGTCACATATTGCGTTTTTGGAGCAGCCTCTGCCGATTGAGCTCATCGAGCTGTTCGGTAAGTTTGAGGATCTGTTGTTGCAGCGCTCGATATTGAGTCAGGCGGGACTCATTAACTGGCTTGTCGCCCAAGTCTTTAGTTGCCCAAATTTTTGTAAGCTGAATGATCAAATGTTCGGCTTGACTCAGGTTGTCATGCTCAATTTGTTTGATCATCAATAGCCGAAAACAGTCAAACAGTATTGTGAGCATAAACTCATGGCCGAGCGGCAGCGCTTGAGTCTCTGAATCGCGAAAGCCGATGGCTGCGATTAGATTAGCGACTGTGGTGACTGTAGTTGCCCCGATAAAAAGGGACTGGATCTCAGGCTCCAACATAAGAACCTGCTCAAGCTGTTGCGACAATTTACCTTTATTCCACTGCGCGCCCAGCGCTTTAATGAACGTCATATCAACCCACCCGTTATGAAATTTTTTCTATTAACGATACTGTCTATTAACGATATAAGCGTGCCGTTATTGGAACTAGGTTTAATTTTTTGATTAGTCCCTCTAAATAAGCTTGAGTCAACAATGCTATGCCGCGATAAAAATCAGTTCTAGCATGTTCAGTCATAAGCTCCAGGCAGCGACCCGACCAAGGAAGTAAATGTTGCTGGAGCAAGATCATGCAGCTTCGTTCTAATGGTTCGTTATCTTCAGTTTGATCCCATTGGGTAAACATCTGATCCAATACCGCGAAAAACAGACCGATATGATCAACGGGTTGATTGCTATCGAGCTCGAAGCTGATCCCTTGTTCTTGATAGAAGGCTTTTAGTGCCATAGTCGACTTGTCATTGAGCAGTTGCCTCTCGCTCAAGTAGACCGATCCCCAAGGCACAGCATTGGGCTCGCCCGGTCCATAGAAGAGTTGTGCATAGTCCAGTTTTAAGGCTTGTTGTTTTTCACTAGTCCATTGGCCGAGATAATTGGCCAGCAACTCGCGGCCACTCGACTCTTTGGCCGATGCGCTGAACTGTGGCCAGCTTTGAGCGACACCATGCTCAATAAAACCTTGGATTAACTCAGGTGTCGGATCGTTAAAGAGTACATTGTGAAGAATGCGCGCAATGCCTTGATATTCTAGGCGTTCATTTTCGGTAAGGGATGACATGCTAACCTCGTTTGTGGAACTAAAATGTGTTTGAACTAAAATGTGTCGCAACTAAAATGTGTCGCAACTAACAGCAAAAAAACGCTAAAAAAGGTGCCACTCCAAATGAATGGCACCAATCAGGGGGTTAAACTTCTGCGTAGTTCAACACTTCTCCATCAGTGGCACCACTTGGGCGAGAATGACGGTTAGGTGTGATAAGTAAGTTGGGCGTAGTGACACTGCTTTGTGGCAGCGGGGCAACAGCCGGTGAAATGGCGCCCGGGTACTTAGCCTTCAGTTCGTCCATGGGGCCAAAATCGATAGCACGCATAGGGCAAGACTCGACACATGAAGGTTGTTTACCTTCGGCCAAGCGCTCAAAACAACCATCACACTTGGTCATCACCTTACGATCTTTATCTATCTGCGGTGCATCGTATGGGCAAGCTCTTGCGCAGCTTTCACAGCCGATACACAGATCCGCCGCCACATGGACTAAACCATCTTCGCGGCGCTTGTGCATTGCGCCAGTTGGACAGGCCTTAACACACACAGGTTCAGAGCAGTGGTTACAAGCGATAGACAGGTAATAGGCGAATACGTTTTGGCTTACAGTACCATCACCATGTTCTGCCCATTGTCCCCCACCATATTCATACACCCGGCGCCAATTGATGCCAACGGGAAGATCTTTACGATCCTTACACGATATCTGACAGGTTTTACAGCCAGTACATTTACTTGCGTCGACATGAAAGCCGTATTGGATATTATTGCTCATTGTTAACTCCTATCAGACCTTACGGATTTCAACCAGGTTAGTGTGCTGAGGATTGCCTTTCGTTACCGGTGTGGTGCGTTGTGTGGTCAGCACGTTTAAACAACCGCCTTTATCCACAGCGCCGCCGGGTAGGAACCATGCGCCCTGACCCAGTGCCGTTACGCCGACCATGATACGAGGTGTGACCTTCACTTCGACCTCGATGGTGCCGCGATCATTGAAGATATGGACCTTGTCACCGGTTTTGAGTCCACGCTTACTCGCATCCAGTGGATTCATCCAAACTGCATCCTGTACGGCTTCACGTAGCCAGGGGACGTTGTGAAAGCTTGAGTGGGCACGGCCCTTAGTGTGATACCCCGTAAGTTGTAATGGATACTTCTTCTTGGTCTCGGTATCTTCATAACCTTCCCAGGTGGGCACATATTTAGGCAGCGCAGAGATTACGTCACCCTCTTTGAGTTTCCAGGTACGGGCTTTCTCTGCCAGGCGTGATGAGTAGATCTCAATCTTTCCAGAGGGTGTGCCTAGAGGATTTGCATCGGGATCGGTACGGAAATCTTCCAGTACGATATAACCGCCGTTCGGCAGATACTTGCGATAGATACCTTGTGTGAGCATCTGCTCTTTTTCTGGTAATTCTGGGGTGGCAGCTTTAGATTCGGCATAGAATTGATCCAGCCATTCTTTGCGGCTCTTACCTTCGGTAAACTCAGATTCAACACCCATACGTCTCGCTAAGTCGACACAGACCTCATAGATAGGACGGCTCTCGAACATAGGGTCGACGCCTGTGCTCATCTGTACCAAGGAGGCGGTATCACCCGCAGCGTAACTTTGGTTAACTAAGTCTTCTGATTCAAGCCATGACACGTCTGGCAGCAGGATATCGGCAAACTTGGCACTGGGCGTCATCCAGTTATCAACGACTAAGATAAATTCACATTTAGCTTCATCTTGAAGTAGCTTCTCGGTTTTACGCACATCAGAGTGTTGGTTAATCAGCGCATTACCACCGTAATTGATGATCGCCTTAATATCAGTGCCCAACTTACCGTCACCCTCGTCATCAAGATCAACACCTTGTACCCCATCGGACAGGACGGTCATGTTTTTACCGTCTTCGATGGCCTGAGTGAAGGTAAAGAATGAGATGGCTTTCTTCACTGGGTTTGAGCCAGTAGGCATTGACGGTGCGTGTAGAGAAGAGCCCTTACACAGACCGCCACAGTTAGTACCCGGCAGACCCAGTTGACCTAACAAGATAGGCAACATGTAACCTGCACGGGTGTTGTTTTCACCGGCAGCCTGGCGGTTTAGCGAGGCGGCAATCTGGATAAAAGGGGCACGAGCCGCAGCCAGTTCACGGGCCAATTCGACAATAAGGTGGGCTTCGATACCTGTGATAGCGGCAGCCCACTCTGGCGTTTTAGCATTAACGCCCGGAATTGAGTCGCCAACCGTGGTGTTATCGAGAATATACGCCTTATAGCTCTCTTCATAGCCAATGCCTGCAGGCATAGTTTTCTCGTCATAACCGACACAATATTTATCCAAGAAGGCCTGATTGACTGTGTTAGTGGTGATCCACTCATAAGCCAAAGCTTCGAACAGCGCCGCGTCGGTACCTGGACGGATAGCGAGCCATTGATCTTCTTTACCTACGGCAGAGTCGGTATAACGGGGATCGATCAAGATAGTCTTAAAGTTATGCTTCTGCTTTTGTACCAAGAAGTCATAGGCTTCGCCCGAACCACTCATGCGGATCTCGGATGGGTTGTAGCCAACCATCAGCACTAAGTCTGAGTTTTGCATCTCAGACACACTGCTTCCCTGCCAGCCAGGACCGGCTGAGCCGTATGTTTGTCCGGCTGCTTCATAAATTTGTGACCAGCTATAATCGCCATAGGCGTTGAGATAACCGCCCTTAAGGTTCATCAGACGGTAGAGACACTGCTTACCCGAAAAGTGATAACGCGCACCCGAGTTATAGGTGAAGTGAATCGATTCATTACCGTACTGGTATATGGTGTCTTGCAATTTTTCGGCGACAAGATCAAGGGCTTCATCCCAGCTGATCCGCTCAAATTGTCCGCTGCCACGAGGACCAACACGCTTCATCGGGTATTTCAGGCGATCCGGTGCATAGACACGTTTACGCAAGGAGCGGCCCCGTGGACAGGCGCGCACATCGTGGTCGCCGAATTTATCTGTGGTGGTAAATTGAGACTCAACCCGGGTGATCACCCCATCGGTAGAAAAAACCTGTACCGGACAGTTAGATCCACAGTTAACCAGACAAGCCGACCAGTTAAGCTTTTCAGCGGCAACAGGTGCCGTAGGCGGTACTACTTCAACATCTTTAGAGCTTGAGTTACAGCCTGAAACCGTTGCTACGCAACTGAGTGCGGCACTCATTTTTAAGAAACTTCTGCGTTCCATTATCTTTTCCTCATTGCAGTTATGATTAGCACTGTTTGCATTAGCGCAGCTGGTAGCTAAACGACAACATCACTTGGTGCGCGTTATAGTTATGGTTCAGGTTACCTAAGGTGGTCAGTCCTGGAACTGTATTGACATCAATTTGCGCGTTATCGGTGTCGTAATAGCGCTCATACTGGTAAGCCAGCTTTAACGCCATCTCTTCGCTTAATGCGTAGTTCGCATGTAGCTTGAGACTATGGTTGAAAGAATCGTAATCCCCCTGTGGCGTGGTAACGTCATAGGTGACCAGCGTGTTGCTGGTGGAGTTTGCAAATAGGTAGTCCCCGCCTAGGCTGAGCCTGTCTTCAAGCAGCCCGCTATAGTTGAAACCAGCACCCAAATTGATAAACTCATCTTCGATATCGGCGAACCAATCAGGGGTTGAGAAACGCTGACTGCCAGCTTGATTGGATTCGATCCACTGCTGACCAGCAAAGGCATACCCTGATAGGTGCGCATCAAGCTGCAGCCCAAGGTTGATGTCATAGCCGTAATCTTCAGATCCGCTCAGACCCAGTTGCGTCTCGTTATAATCATCTTTGGCGTAGCGGGCCGTCATATCCACACTGAGCCACGACGTTGGGGCGTGATTAAACTTGGCTTCGAAGGCGGTGCGCTTTCTATCAGCCAGGTAGTATTTGCGTAGCAAAGGGTTAGTTTCAGATGAGGTCAGTTCGCTGGTTTGATATTCGCTGCCGCCGCGGTTATCCAGACTAGCCTTGAACTTAAGCTTGATATTATCCAATGCGCGGACATTGAGCTTGGCCCACAGCACATCATCATTGGTCTGTTCGCGGTCACCATAACTGCGCTCCATCTCTTTGCGGTCATAGCCAGCTTGTAAGCGATAGTCACTGCTTAGGCGGTATTTGGCATTAAGCTTGAGGCCGCGGCGCTCGGTGTCTAAAGGCACATTTTGTGTAAATGCCCCCGTGATCCCGTTCACTTCATATTGAGCAAATTCCCATACCGATCCCTTATTGTCGCGCTTAGCGTAATCGACACTGCCGCCGAGTCTGAGTTTGTGGCTTAGCAGCGAAGTGACTGACAGCTTGCCGTCTAAGGTATCGACTTCCCCGTCCCAGTTTTGCAGTGGATTAGCGGACATTTGAATTAAATTATCATCTTGGGTCATCTTGCCCGATGCCAGGCGACCACTCATAACGGTGCGGTTAAATTGATATTGGCCAGACAAGCTAATTCGATGAGCCTGATTGTCAGGCGCGGGTGCAAAAACGTCATACAGATAAGGGAGACTTAAGGCGTCGATATCGTTCTTATACTGACTCACGAAATAATTGAGGTCTGTCGTCCAGCTATCGCCAGACAGTGACAGGCCCGCAGTGAGGTTATCTGTGTTGGCATCGACTGGCAGACCGAAATTAACCGGGCGCGGAGTGACAATGCTACTGCTCTGGTAACCGGTTTTATGCTCGTGCTCATAACGCACATAAGCCTGATAAAAGTCTTGGCCATAGCTCAAACCTAAGCCAGCTTTGTTCCTCTGCAGCGAGAGCTCCTGAATTTGAGTATGCTCACTCGGTGTCAGTACGCCGTCTTGGTGCCATAACTGACTGCGTGCATCGCCTGACTGATAACGGGTTAGCTGTTGATAATCGGCCACCAGTTTATAGTGACCTGACTTTCCTGCTTCAAGATGAGCGAAGCCGTTATCCAGACCTAACTGGTGTGCCTGGAACTTGGCTTTATAGCCTGCACTGTTTCGATAATTTAAGTCGGCATCCACACTGCCATTAGCCCCGTCATTGTCGGTACCGAACGCATTACCGGAGTGAATGTCATCACTGTCAATATAGGCGGCATTGACCCCGATGATGCCGCTATAACCTGCAACTTGAGGGCAACGCTTACACTGAAATACTTGCTGGTTAACGGTACTGGTATTGGCCTTGTTCACGCCAAAGTCAGCCGCCATTGCAGAGCCCGTTATCGCACCTGATATAGCGAGAAGTGATAACGTGATGAGGTTAAATTTGAATCTCATTTGAGTTACTCCTAATTAGCGCTGCAGCTTGCTGCCGGCTGGGTGATTGGAGCCATGGATCTGGCTATGGCAATTGAGGCAACTCTTACCGCCGCCAAAAGCGTCACTTCCGCTTTGCTGTACAACACGGCTTGCATGGCCATCATCCATATGACATTGCTGACACAGTTGTGGCGCTCTTTGAGTGAGCATGGCTTCATTAACGCTGCCATGGGGGTTATGACAGTTGGCACAATTTTCTGTGACTGGCGCATGCTCCCATAATACGGGGCCACGTTTTTCGCCATGACAGCTATAACAAGTGTCATTCACCGTGGCGTGATTAAGCGCACTTTCACTCATAGAGCCATGTGGGTTATGGCAATCGATACAGGTCATTTGATCCCATTTCATCGGGTGAGATGAGCGCTTATTCATGGCTGATTTTTGCTGAGTGTGACAAGAGGTGCAGGTGTCATTGACCGTGAGCTGGTCCATAACCGGATCGTTGTCGGTGTGGATATTATGACAATCGCTGCAGGCCACCTCGTCTAAATTGTGGCTGCTGCTATGCCATGCCATCTGCTTAGGATCGTTATGGCAACCTAGGCAGACACTGTTCTGACTCTGAGCGGACAGCTTGCTCTCTTTGCCAAAGGCGATCATCGGCTCCTTGCCGCCTTTGTTATGTTTGCCTAACGGGCCATGGCAGGCTTCGCATTGCAGACCCGCCATAGGCGAACCCTGTTGGCTCGGGCTACCGTGCACGCCATCAAATATCGCCATGACCTTGTCATTTTTCTTATGACACATCAGGCAAGAGTCGGCACCTTTGTTAGAGTATTTACCTTGAGCAAATTTCTCCGTCAGTTGCTGTTCCAGTTGTTCACCAGTGAGTTGATTCCAGGGGGCCGCCTGAACTGAGAGAGATAAGCACGCGAAAGCGAATATCCCACAAAGTAACGTAGTGATAATACATTTGTTCATCATCTTGGCCTTACAGTTAATTATTATATGATTTGGTAACGTTGGTGTTAATTAGTTTACATTTAAATTGTAGTTTGAATTAATTAAAATACGAAGCTATTACTTTAGAGGTATTGTTAGATCTGTGATTTTTAATTTATAAATGATTTATTCGGGATCGAGATCTTTATTTAGCCTTGTCTGTTGGATGTATTTTTTTGATATTTAAATTACCAAATATAAATTACAAGCCATTGATTTTGATTGTATTTTTAAATAACTTCTACTAGTTACTATAATTTTAAATTTGCACTTTATATAAATGAGAATGATTTAAACATAATATAACTTATGAACTCATATCGTCTTTATTCATAACTATTTTATTAACCCAATAACCATTAATAACTATTCACAACCTCGTTAATAACTTTAAATATCTTTTCACATTAATTCACAACTTAATTAAAATTAATTCGAAAGTAAATTTATAATCATTATAAATAAATGATTTCACAAACTGACAAATGCCTCATAAAAAGGAAAAAACGAAAAGAATAAAACTGCAACAGATGATAAAACTAGGCGGAGTAAACCGTCTAGTGCAAGTGCAAATCGAGAAAAGGAACCTTGGTTGCTGGCAACATCACTATGTCGCACCAGCGATACCGCTAAAAGGTTGTTAAAATTTATGCGACGAGGATGCAAATAGAGGAAAGCTTTAGGGATATTAAGCAGGTCTAAAAATGAATGACAGCGAAACGCGAACAGGCTCAAGGTATTGCGACTCGTTGCCTGCCAATCTCAACTTGAGCTTTCGCTGCTAGCTTTAGCCGTCAAAGCTGCCGTTAACATAGGCATTATCCAAGCGAACTAAACCAAGCGACTCAATCATGCGAACTAAACCAAGCGAACTAAACCAAGCACTGTAACGTGCTCTCAAACCCATTCATTGGCTTAAGATCATACAAAGATAGGCAGTTGAAGCAGTTGCAGTCTCACTGGCTAACAGGGATCAAGACGCGACAAGATTTAATCAAGGATCCACAGGCATGCTATTAAATTCGTGGGGATCCCTAAGACTCTGATCCCACTTATTTTACTTATTTGAAAGATAAACAAATAGTGATTGATAGCCGCAAGTAAAATCGGTTACTGTGTGAACAACACATGGAATGGCGACAGTCAGTAAAGACAACGTAGTAAACAGACTCAAAGTCAGGGAAGAAAACGTAAATGTTGACCCACAGCACTTGCTCACAGCTTGAAAGCCCTCCCCCCTTAGACCTTGTTTAACGCATTTCAAAAAAACAGACAGATTACTTAGATCCTATTTACTTGGATTGACCTGTGATGAAGCGAACATATAGCTGACATCACGCTCAAGGATGAAAATGACAAGCTTGTTTACCAATGTATTCGCCATCGGCATATTGCTTTCGGGCATGTTTTTGATGGTGTTGATTATGCACCTAATGCTTAAATACCGTGACTACACGGTAAAACTGCCTGTCGATCGCGAACAACTTCTGCGTATTCCCGCATATGGCTTACAGCAACAAATTCAAGACTTACAGTTTGATCTACTGGGTGGCTTAACCATGGCCGTGGTTGTAGTGAGCTTTCCGTTTGCCACCGAGAGTATTCAAAAACATATTACCGAAAATTCATTCCCATACCTTTTCGCCATAATTGCCGTTGTTGGGCTGATTTATTGCGGACGTAAAACATGGAAAACATTTTCCAAACTCACTAAATTACGCCTAGGCCACACCGCAGAAATTGCCACTGCCAATGAGCTCATCGGCCTACAAGCTTTGGGCTATCAAGTGTTTCACGACATACAAGCCGACGGCTTTAACATCGACCACTTAGCAATAGGTAAAAATGGTGTATTCGCCATCGAAACCAAAGGCCGCCACAAGCGTAAACGCGACAGCAAATCGACTAGCGCGACCCAAGGTAAAGACTACCAACTCTTTTATAAAGACGGCCGCTTATGCTTCCCATCGTGGACTGAAACCAAGCCAATCGAACAAGCCATTCGTCAAGCCAAGTGGGTCAGCCAGTGGCTAACTAAAGCCACTGGAGAACAAATCTTTTCCAGCCCAGTACTGGTATTCCCCGGCTGGTTCGTCACCAGCCAAACTCGACCACCCTTTCCCATCTTAAATCACAAACAACTGGTCAAAACCATACCAGCAGTCCGAACCCAAGCACTCAGCCAACAACAAGTCGATGCGATTGTGTATCAAGTCGCACAGAGATGTTTGAGTAAGAGTGAGGTTGGGAAGTGATGAATTTGAAAATTAATATTTTATAAATTTTGGTATTAATCAATGAAACAGAGATCAAACGCAGCTAAAGCTCGTCACGCAGAATCATTAATAAAAGTTGGTGAAAATATACACAACTCAATCATTCTATCTACTCTAGTTGCGCCTTTAATTTTTCTAAGCAAACAGATAATGGAAGGTAAAGTTATAGATTTCATATGGTTAATGAATCATTTATTCGCGAATTTTTGGATTTTATTAGCTGTATTTATTTTAATGACTGGGACTGCATATATAGGTAGTCGAATGAAATGGTGGGGGTTTGATTTATTAGATGAACTTAATAAACTAGAAGACACAAACGCTTCTTCCGATTTAAATTTCTAGAGGAAACCGCTGAGTATGGCACGCATACCTTTAAACGAAATCTATCAACAAAAACTAAACTTCCTTATTGGTGCAGGAGCATCTAGTGGCCTATTTTCTACTCTATGGTTAGCCGTTAAAGACTCCGATAATCCAGAGAAAGAAGAAACCATTGAAACACTCGCTACCAAGTTAGCTCAACTTGGAGAACAATATAAACATCATCACACTTTACTGTTCATGTACTACTTCCAAAATATTATCGAGCCGGTTTGTAAATTTCAGCTTAGTGATGTCATCAAAACACATAAAAATTGTAAAGTTGATAACTGCAAAATCTGCAAAGAAGATGAACTCAGAATAGAAGCTACCGTAAATTATGAAATATTCATTGATTCTATTGTAAGGTTACTACAGCAAAAAAGTGAATTTCAAAGACGCTGTAACCTTTTCACAACCAATTACGATGGCTGTATACCATTAGTTGTTGATAATTTGATTAAAAAAGGGAATCTTGAATTCTGCATCAATGACGGTGCAAGTGGCTTCCTTGATAGGACTCTTTCTGCACGTAACTTCAGTAATTATGTTTGTAAATCAGGTGTTTTCGGACGAAACTCATCTGACATTCCACAAATAAACTACATCAATCTTCATGGCTCAGCTTATTGGCGTAAATCTGGGGATAATATCAAAGTCGATTATAAGAGCACTGGTACTGCCGTATTGATACCAGAAAATACTTACGAAAAGCTCAAAGAGTTAGGTAAGATTTTGAACGATAAAGGCAAAACTACGATAGATGTACTTGCTCTTGAAGTGGAGCTTTCTAAT
This sequence comes from Shewanella sp. Actino-trap-3, assembly GCF_002836275.1. Lineage (NCBI taxonomy): Bacteria > Pseudomonadati > Pseudomonadota > Gammaproteobacteria > Alteromonadales > Shewanellaceae > Shewanella > Shewanella sp. Actino-trap-3. Next base: position 2,390,434 of record NZ_PJCE01000001.1, read on the forward strand.
GAGGTCATAGACCAATTTTGGGACTCTTATAATAAACTCCCTATTGTAAATCCGACCAAATGGAAGTTTCATGAAACTGTATTTGAAGAGCATTATTACCAAATGCTTCGCTTACTTAGTTATCGCTTGGAAGAACCAAATTCAGTTTTAATTAGTTTTGCTTTTTCATTCGCCGACGAGCACATACGTAACTTGATCAAACGTTCGCTATCGAATCCTAAGCTGCAAGTATTCGTTTGTTGTTTTAACGAAAAAGAACATAAAACAATGCAAGGCTATTTTAATGGTTACAGAAACGTCACGTTTATAGAGTTCGGAGATAAAAAACTAGACTTTACTAAGTTCAATAAAGAAGTCTTCAATGCTGACTTACTTAGGGTTGACGAATAAATGAGCATTAATATTGGTGAAGTCATTGCGGTTCGCGGTACCCAAGTCACTCTTCGTATCTATGATGAATCAAGCCTCGAAACTATGTTCTACGATGGCAAGAAATATAAGGGAGTTTCAATACGTGAATATATTGGAATTCAACGTGGTTTTTGCCTCATTGTCTGCATCGTTGAAGGTGAATATCTAGATGAGAAGCGATTTGAATTAGAAGATAACAAAATTCAATATATCCGAAAGGTAGAAGCTAAGCCCATAGGATACTTTGAGCAGAGTAAGTTTAAAGATGGCATCAAACTAATGCCGATGCTCAAAGATAAAGCTTATCTGCTCAATGAGAACCAAGTAATTAGTCTGTTTAGCCAAGGGACCGATGGCTCGTTTAATATTGGTAAAATGTTAAAAGAAGATTTGGTAGTATCACTACCTTGGCACAAAATCTTCAATAGTCATATAGGTATTTTCGGTAACACTGGTAGCGGAAAATCCAATACTTTGACTCGACTCTATTCTGAATTGTTTTCCAATTTTGAAGAAAAATTGAAAGGTAAAAGCCAGTTTCTCTTGATTGATTTCAATGGTGAATATACTGGCAATCAACTAATTAAAAATCCAGAAAATAAAAAACTATTTAACCTAAGTACTGGTAAAAAAGTTGGAGACAAATTGCCATTGGCAAGTTCTCAAATTTGGAATGCTGAAATTATGGCATTGTTATTTCAAGCGACGGCTAACACGCAAACTCCATTTCTTAATCGTATTATTAAAAAAAGAGAGAAACACCGAAAGGAAGCTGATAGCTTAAAAGACCTTGTCATTGGTACTTTCTACCTTTGTTTGGGGACCCCGACGCAAAATAAAGATACTTTAATCCATCTCAAGGTTATAGCAGAGCACCTCGAACACGAACCGTTGATAAAGAAAATGAGTAAATTCATATGGTTTGATAGAGATGTTAATAAAGCAAAATTTGCATATTCGGTAGCTCCTGGAAATATGGAGTTCTATGGTTCTCAAGCAACTTTCGATGACAAGCTAAGACCGATCTTGAATGAAGTAGATACAAAATTGCTTGATGCTTTTGATGAGATTATTGTTCGAATTAATATCCAGTTATTGAGAGATCTTTTATACGGAAATATTCAATTTGAACATATTCAACCTCTTTTAAAGAGAGTAGAAAGCGCAGTCAGTGACCTCCGAAAGGTATTCAGTGTTAAAGACGACGTAAAAGATGAATTCAAGCTACTGAATGTAGTTGCTTTGAGAAGATGTAATCAATCAACAAAGAAAATTGTGCCTTTGTTACTGGCAAAGATGTTCTATCAAGAGCACAAGGATAGTGTGGATACGACCCCTAAAAATACGCTGCACTTTATTATTGATGAAGCTCACAACATTTTATCGCAACAGTCTAACCGTGAACATGAAAACTGGAAAGATTATAGGTTAGAGATGTTCGAAGAGATTATCAAAGAGGGACGTAAGTTTGGTATGTTCCTGACATTATCGAGTCAGAGGCCTGCTGATATTTCACCAACGATAATGTCCCAACTTCACAATTTCTTTATCCATAGGCTTGTGAATGATAAAGACCTTTTCCTAATCGACAACACAATTAGTACATTAGATCGAATGTCAAAAAGCTTAATACCAAATTTATCCAAAGGTGCATGTGTTGTAACTGGCACCGCTTTCGATTTACCCATTGTAATGCAAGTCGATTATATCGAAAGCAAAGACAGCCGTCCTGCAAGTGATGATGTAGATCTGATTGAGTTATGGAATATTGAAGATAAATAGTAAAGACAAGAGAATTGATGAAGGGTGAGCTTGTAATAAATGGGGTTAATAAATGGGGTTAATAAATGGGGTCAGAGTCTGACGAATCCCACAAAAGAACTGAATAAATAAAGAGATAAGTAAAAGAAAGGAACATTCATGGCATTTGGTGATCAAATTTATCGCCAAACAAATATTACCACGAGTAAATACCATGAATGCTAAACATGTTTTATCAAAATGCCTCCACTTGTCACCCCATTAATGCACAAAACACTTCGTACTAGTTTGTTTGCTGCCATTGAAAGCTCAATGAATGGTGGTCCACTTTCTATCACGGACTCGGCCGTAACATAACGAATAAAGCGAAGGAAAACATAAGATTAAGCGTGTAGATAGGCTTTGTAGTAATGCTAATATTCATCGTGAAATCGAGTGTGTCTATACTCGAATGACACATTTGTTAGTGGGTAAAATGAAGCAGCCAATCATTCATATCGACTGGTCAGATCTTGATGACCGAAAGCAGCATTTTCTCATTCGAGCATCTCTTGCCGCTCGAGGACGTTCACTGACACTTTATGAAGAAATACATCCACTAAACAAAAAGAGAAGCCTAAACCCATTTTACTCTTCCTGACTCAACTTAAGGCTATGCTACCCAATGACTGCAAGCCTATTATCGTTACTGACGCAGGTTTTCGGATCCCTTGGTTTAAGCAAATATTGTCGCTTAACTGGGATTACGTAGGTCGATTTAGAAACCGAACACACTGCAAAAATGCCTTGTGGATGACTGGTATCCCGTTAAGCAACTCTATGTTCAAGCAAGCTAGGGCCAAAGTCTCGGCGTTTACTTGTTAGGTGAGAAAGTGTCTTTAAATCACGCTTAGTTATTTTAAGCGCAACGCAAAGGTCGAAAAGATAAAGTGGCCACAGGTGACAAAGCTAGACGGAGTAAACAGTCTCGTGCAAGTGCAGAACGAGAAAAGAGCCTTGGCTACTAGCGACATCACTATGTAATTCAAGTGCTACCGCTAAAAGGGTCGTTAAAATTTATGCGACAAGGATGCAGATAGAAGAGAGCTTTAGGGATGTCAAAACGGGTTTGAAAATGAATGAGAGTGGCTCAAGGATTATGCATAAACTAAGCGTATTGCTACTCATCGCCTGTCTATCTCAATTTATATTGTACCTGCTAGGATTGGCAGTCAAAGCGGCTGATAAGCATAGGCAATACCAAGCAAATTCGATCAAACATCGTAATGTTTTATCAAACCAATTTATAGGATTAAGAGCCTACAAAGATAAGTCTTTGAGGCTGCTGAAGTCTCACTGGCAAACAGGGATCAAGACGCTACAAGATTTAATCAAGGATCCACAAGCATGCTATTAAATTCGTGGGGATCCCTCAGGGTCAGAGTCTGACGAATCCCACGAAATAACAAACAAAAAGATAGATATTTAAATTAAGATAGGAACATTCATGGCATTTGGTGATCAAATTTATCGCCAAACAAATATTACCACAAGTAAATGCCATGAATAATAAGTGATAAGTGGGGTCAGAGTCTGACGAATCCCACAAAAGAACTGAATAAATAAAGAGATAAGTAAAAGAAAGGAACATTCATGGCATTTGGTGATCAAATTTATCGCCAAACAAATATTACCACGAGTAAATACCATGAATGCTAAACATGTTTTATCAAAATGCCTCTCACTTGTCACCCCATTAATGCACAAAACACTTCGTATAGTTTGTTTGCTGCCATTGAAAGCTCAATGAATGGTGGTCCACTTTCTATCACGGACTCGGCCGTAACATAACGAATAAAGCGAAGGAAAACATAAGATTAAGCGTGTAGATAGGCTTTGTAGTAATGCTAATATTCATCGTGAAATCGAGTGTGTCTATACTCGAATGACACATTTGTTAGTGGGTAAAATGAAGCAGCCAATCATTCATATCGACTGGTCAGATCTTGATGACCGAAAGCAGCATTTTCTCATTCGAGCATCTCTTGCCGCTCGAGGACGTTCACTGACACTTTATGAAGAAATACATCCACTAAACAAAAAGAGAAGCCTAAAACCCATTTACTCTTCCTGACTCAACTTAAGGCTATGCTACCCAATGACTGCAAGCCTATTATCGTTACTGACGCAGGTTTTCGATCCTTGGTTTTAAGCAAATATTGTCGCTTAACTGGGATTACGTAGGTCGATTTAGAAACCGAACACACTGCAAAAATGCCTTGTGGATGACTGGTATCCCGTTAAGCAACTCTATGTTCAAGCAAGTGCTAGGGCCAAAAGTCTCGGCGTTTACTTGTTAGGTGAGAAAGTCTTTTAAATCACGCTTAGTTATTTTAAGCGCAACGCAAAGGTCGAAAAGATAAAGTGGCCACAGGTGACAAAGCTAGACGGAGTAAACAGTCTCGTGCAAGTGCAGAACGAGAAAAGAGCCTTGGCTACTAGCGACATCACTATGTAATTCAAGTGCTACCGCTAAAAGGGTCGTTAAAATTTATGCGACAAGGATGCAGATAGAAGAGAGCTTTAGGGATGTCAAAACGGGTTTGAAAATGAATGAGAGTGGCTCAAGGATTATGCATAAACTAAGCGTATTGCTACTCATCGCCTGTCTATCTCAATTTATATTGTACCTGCTAGGATTGGCAGTCAAAGCGGCTGATAAGCATAGGCAATACCAAGCAAATTCGATCAAACATCGTAATGTTTTATCAAACCAATTTATAGGATTAAGAGCCTACAAAGATAAGTCTTTGAGGCTGCTGAAGTCTCACTGGCAAACAGGGATCAAGACGCTACAAGATTTAATCAAGGATCCACAAGCATGCTATTAAATTCGTGGGGATCCTCAGGTCAGAGTAAACTTAAAATTGTCAGCTATACTCTTTAACTCAAGTCACTTTGCAAATGGATCTTGCACATGCCTAGAAAACCTAGAGTCTGCCCCATAGGTATTCCTCAACACGTTATTCAGCGAGGTAATAATCGCCATGTTTGCTTCACGTCTGAACAAGATTTCAGAGCCTATGCAGGCTGGCTAAAAGAATACTCACGTAAATTTCATGTCGATATTCACGCGTGGGTATTTATGACGAATCATGTTCATTTGCTTTGTACACCTCAAAAAACTGAACCTGTTAACCAAATGATGTAATCATTTGGTTAACAATAAAGTGAAATTGCTACTATTTAAATCTCATTAAATGCCTTGATAAAAGGCTTAGCATGTTGGTGAAATCTAATATGTCCTTCCGCACTTAACGCCATTTTTCTCTGCCTAAAGGGTTTCATTATATACCCCCAGTTAGCACTCTTAGAAAAGTAAATTACGAAGTCAATTTCAGCATTGCCCCATTTATTTTCTACTTGAAAATCCTCATTGTTTGTTTCAACTGTCTTAATTTGAATGCGGTAATAATTAAATCCATCACTGATAAGTAAGTCAGTCTTCATATCATGGTCAATAACGGGAGTAAAAACTTCCCAACCATCATACGTAAACCAACTAACAGCTAAGGTTTCGAAAGAGGTATTTCTATAGTGTCTATTTGCAGGTGCAGTTCTTTGAATATTTTTGACAGGCATAGCAGCATCCAATATTTAATTGATGCCGCATGCCAGATAATGGCCTTCTGTATGCGAACCGGCTACTCCTTAAGAAGAAAGCCCCAATTGAATATCACAATACAATCTATGAGTTGTATCAAATAGAAAGGCTGCCAGCCTTGCTTTTCACCCTTCTGAGTTTACTAAGCATAAATCTATTAACAGGCTTTCTGCCTGTGATAAAAATGATTTCTTATAAATTAATGAACATTTTATCTTTTGGCAAGTAATAAATCATTGGTAGCTATATTTAATAAGCTTAAGCCACAAATTCAACGTTTGAATTGCCACTAACCCAATACACTGAAATCTGTTTATCCGCCTTTAATCAGCTATTGCATTGAGGCTGTTGAAGAAAATAGCGTGAGCTAGCCATGAATGGCGAGCTAGCTTTCGCGGTACAGGTCGTTCATTGGCATCCATACCACCACGACATTCGTGAATCCATTCACAGCAGATCCCCATCGGAAGCCTTGGAATTTTCACTATTTATTAATAAGATGGGCCGAAGCAGTCTACAAACGAGGATAAAAGCTGGATCTAACCATGTCGCGAAATTATTGCTTTCAGAAAATGTTGCGGGGCGGCTGGGCCAATTCTTTCATAAAGAGTAAAAAGGAAACAGCCGTTGGTTTCCTCTTGGTATGGTGTGGGCGAAGCGCCACGACGTTAGTGGCCGCAGAACTAGAACAAATAGTGTCAAACTAACTTCTTAGGTATCCACTGTTCTTTTGATTGCTTCAAAGCAGACATCAAAGAATAGTATTTCACTTTATAAGGCCATTGGTTTGATGGATGCCAGAAGTCTACGAAGTGATAGCCATTTTTGTAATATAACCATTCAGCAATAGGTTCCGATTTAACGAGCTTAGACTCAATCAAAGGATATGTTGCACCGCAGATAATTAAGTCAGGATTAATCCTCTGAATTTGCTCCATAAGTAAATCCCAATCGCTGTCTACGTAAGTTGATAGGTCGTCACTAGATGAAGAGCTTTTACCACTACTCTTTTTAATATTTATGATCGCGCAGCTATGGAATGCCTCTTCCATCTTAGGATTAGATTTATAATCCTTGTCGAACGAATTTACCTCACCCGTTTCAACAAGCTTATTGACCCCATCAACCCACTGCGCCATAGACCACCACATGGTCTTACCTAGTTCATTTAGCTTTTTCCCAGCTAAATAATCATTTAGTGCCCACTCTTCCATTACATTCGAAGAACTTTCATATGCCTCTTTCATTAGGAAAAGTACTTTCACAGGAGCTTTATCCCAAAGGCTTCTATTAATTATTCCATCCGCAATGAAAAATTTCTCTCGGTGTATCTCACGTTCTTTCCATGACACAAAATCCATTTTTATTTCCTTTATTATTTAACTCATGATAGTTGCTTGTTCATGTTAGGTGCGGAATTAATAACATTTTCACTTTATCAAACTCTGAATAAATGAATATTGATATTACCACCAGAACCCAAGTAAATTTTATTTAGAACAAAAAAGCGACCTTCCGGTCGCTTTTAAATTCTAAAACTTCAAATAAAACCCACTACCACGATAATGGCGTTACTGCAGATGAGAAGACAAGGAAGCCAATGCTTTCTCCTCGGAGTTTGACTGGTGTCAGACTCATTATTTCGAGCTATTCGAAAACTCTCAGCTGAAGCGTAAATAGCGTTACTGCCGAGAGTAAAACAAAAAAGCGACCTTGCGGTCGCTTTTAAATATTTGGAGCTCAAATGAAACCTACTTCCACCATAATTGCGTCGCTGGCGATGATAAGACAATGAAGTTTGAGGTTTTCGCCGCGGAGTTGACTGGTGTCAATGAGCAGCGAAAACCTTAAACTGAAGCAGTATTATCAAGACTAAGCAGCAATTATTCGTAGTCAGATAATGGTACACATGCACACATCAAATTGCGGTCCCCATAAACATCATCAATACGATTAACCGTTGGCCAAAACTTATTCGCCTTAACCGCTGCCGTTGGGAACACGGCTACTTCACGACTGTACGGACGTGAATCAAACTCTGGGTCCATAATGTCTGCTAGGGTGTGAGGTGCATTATGTAGCGGGTTATTGTCTACTGGCCACTCGCCTGCGGCAACTTTAGCCACTTCGCCGCGAATAGAGATCATCGCTTCGATAAACCGGTCCAGCTCAACCTTAGACTCAGATTCCGTAGGCTCAATCATCAAGGTGCCCGCTACTGGGAAACTCATGGTGGGTGAGTGGAAACCATAATCGTTAAGACGCTTAGCGATATCCATTTCGGTTACGCCAGAGATTTCTTTCAATGGACGTAAGTCGATAATACATTCGTGGGCAACGCGCTCGTTACGGCCGGTGAACAACACAGGGTAATGTGCTGACAGCTTTTTCATGATGTAGTTAGCGTTTAATAGCGCTGTTTGGGTTGATTGCTTAACACCCTTAGTGCCTAACAGCTTAATGTACATCCAGCTGATTGGCAGGATGCTAGCGCTGCCATAAGGTGCAGCAGATATTGCGCCGTTGTGGTCGCTTTCGCGGCCAGGCTTAACCACTACGTGGCCTGCTACAAATGGCGCAAGGTGCGCTTTAACCCCGATTGGACCCATACCAGGACCACCACCGCCGTGGGGGATAGCAAAGGTTTTATGTAGGTTTAAATGCGATACGTCTGCGCCGATAAAGCCTGGTGAGGTTAAGCCAACCTGGGCGTTCATGTTGGCGCCGTCCAAATACACTTGACCGCCATATTGATGGACGATGTCGCACACTTCGCGGATTGATTCTTCGTACACACCGTGGGTTGATGGGTATGTGATCATGATGCACGATAAGCTGTCGGCAAGCTCGGCCGCTTTATTACGTAAATCATCTAAATCAATGTTGCCTTGCTTGTCACACGCCGTGACCACAACCTTCATACCAGCAAGTTGTGCCGATGCTGGGTTGGTGCCGTGGGCCGATTGCGGGATTAAGCAAATGTTACGGTGCGCGTCGCCGCGAGACTCGTGGTATTTCTTAATCGCTAATAGACCGGCGTATTCGCCTTGTGCACCTGAGTTAGGTTGAATACACACGGCATCGTAACCGGTGATGTTGACTAAAAACTCAGACAACTCATTAATTAACTGAGTGTAACCTTGTGCTTGGTCAAGTGGGCAAAATGGGTGCATGTTAGCAAATTCTGGCCAGCTTACCGGTAGCATTTCCACTGCGGCGTTGAGCTTCATGGTGCATGAACCTAACGAGATCATGGAGTGGTTTAGGGCTAAATCTTTGTTTTCCAGACGCTTGATATAACGCATCATCTCGGTTTCGCTTTGGTAGCGATTAAACGTTGGATGAGTTAATACCGCGTCTTGACGTACTAATGCTTGTGGGATTGACTGACTGCCATTGGCCACAATGGCGGCATCTAATGTGGCGACATCTATGCCATGGCCAGCACCTAAAATCACATCAAACAATACCACCAGATCTTGGCGATTAGTGGTTTCGTCAAAACTCACCCCAAATGCGCCGTCGGCGTCGATGCGTAAGTTTAACTTGGCCGCTAATGCACGGGCGTTAATCGCAGCAACGTCGGCACCTTTAACACTGATGGTATCGAACCATGAAGTGTTTGCTAAGGTTAAGCCTTTAGCGTTTAAGCCTGCGGCTAAAATGTCGGCAAAACGGTGAATGCGTGATGCGATGGTTTTTAAGCCATGTGGGCCGTGGAATACCGCATAAAACGACACCATGTTGGCTAATAAGGTTTGCGCCGTACAAATGTTTGAGTTGGCTTTTTCGCGGCGAATATGTTGCTCGCGGGTTTGCATGGCCATCCGTAATGCGCTGTTGCCGCGGCGGTCTTTTGACACACCAATAATGCGACCGGGCATTGAACGTTTGTGCTCATCACGGGCCACGAAAAAGGCCGCGTGAGGTCCGCCGTATCCCATAGGTACGCCAAAACGTTGCGCGCTACCAAACACCACATCTGCGCCCATGGCGCCCGGTGATTTAAGCAGTAATAACGACATAATGTCGGCGGCAACGGTAACCACCACTTTTTTGTCACGTAACTGAGTAAATAACTCGGTGTAGTCGGTGATTTGACCAATGCGGTTGGTGTATTGGAATAACGCACCAAATAATTCGTAATTTACTGCCTCTTTTGCTGGGCCAACGACCACGTCAAAACCAAAGCATTCGGCGCGAGTTTTGACTACGTCGAGGGTTTGCGGGAATACGTCGTCGGCAACAAAGAAGATGTTGGCTTTTTTGGCTTTAGAGACGCGCTTGGCTAATGCCATGGCTTCTGCTGCTGCGGTTGCTTCATCTAATAATGATGCAGAGGCAAGGTCAAGACCGGTAAGGTCCATTGACACTTGCTGGAAGTTTAACGTGGCTTCTAAACGGCCTTGGGCGATTTCTGGCTGGTACGGCGTGTAAGCTGTGTACCAACCTGGGTTTTCAAACACATTACGCAAAATGACATTAGGCACTTGCACGCCGTAGTAACCCATACCGATATAGCTTTTAAAGACTATGTTTTTGTCTGCTATGTTACGGATATAGGCGATACCTTCGGCTTCGCCACAGGAATCACCTATGGTGAGCTCTTGGGGTAAGCGAATTTTGCCTGGGACCGTTTGGGCGGTCAGATCGTCTAGCGACTCTGCGCCAATGAAGTTCAACATGTCTTGTTGTTGTTCTGCATTTGGGCCGATGTGGCGCGTCAGGAAAAGTTCGTGCTGTTCTAGTTGTGTCAGGGTTTGCTTGGTCATATTAAACCTTGTTCCAAATCGACCAGTTGAGGCGGTAGGGCACATAACTGGATTAGGGTGAAAATGGGTAATACGTGAATAACCTGTTTACGGTTTATTATGTTGCGGCTTCGTCATTGGCTTTTTAGCTGCCACGGGTTAGAGATTATCGGCGCAACATTTTTAGCTTCATATAACAAAGAAGCTCCCTAGGGAGCTTCTAGTGTTATGGGTGATTATTCTTGGTCAATGACTTCTTGATAACCGTCGGCATCGAGCAATGCATCAACTTCGGCTTCAAGAGAAGGCATAACACGGAAGAACCAACCTTCACCAAAAGCGTCACTGTTAACCAGTTCTGGTGAATCTTCTAATGATTCGTTTACGGCAATCACTTCACCAGAAATCGGTGCATAGATGTCTGAAGCCGCTTTGACTGATTCTGCTACTGCACAATCTTCACCGGCGGTAACGGTATCGCCTACTTCTGGTAATTCTACGAATACCATGTCACCAAGAAGCTCTTGAGCATGCTCAGTGATACCTACTGTGTAGCTACCGTCTGATTCTTTACGGATCCATTCGTGTGAAGATGCATATTTCAATTCTGCCGGAATAGTGCTCATTGTTGCTGTTCCTTAATCTGATGTTCAAAGACTTAATCAATAAATTCGGTGTCGGTAACACGCCACTATCATTAGAAGGCTTGTTTACCATTGCGCACAAAACTTGGGGCGATGACTTTTACGGTCACGCGTTTTTTACGCATTTCAACTTTAGCTGTGGCACCAATACCATTGGGTACACGGGCCATGGCGATAGAATAGCCTAACGTTGGCGAAAACGAACCACTGGTGATCACACCTTGGTGTTCAACACCGTCTACATCGGTAAAAAATACCGCCATATCATGGCGTAACACGCCCTTTTCTTCCATGACCAAACCAACTAACTTTGTCGTGCCTGCCGCTTTAATTGCGGTTAACGCTTCGCGGCCGATAAAGTCACGATCGCTTGGCTCCCACGCAACGGTCCAGCCCATATTAGCAGCCAGTGGATTGATTGACTCGTCCATGTCTTGGCCGTATAGATTCATGCCCGCTTCTAAGCGTAATGTATCGCGGGCACCAAGACCACACGGCTTAACGCCTGCCTCTAACAGTGCTTGCCATAGGGCTTCGGCTTCAGCTTCTGGGACAATGATTTCGTAGCCAACTTCACCGGTGTAACCTGTGGTGGCAATAAATAAACTGCCTGACTGCACACCAAAGAATGGCTTCATGCCTGCAATAGCAGCATTTTGATCGGCGGTGAATACGCTAGCGGCTTTCGCTTTCGCGTTAGGGCCTTGTACGGCAATCATCGACAATTCTGGACGTTCGCTAACCACAACATCAAACGCGGCGGCTTGTTTGTTGATCCAGGCTAGGTCTTTGTCGCGAGTAGCGGAGTTAACCACTACGCGGTAATGGGTGTCGGTTAAGTAGTAGGTAATAAGGTCGTCGATGATACCAGCGTTTTCGTCTAGCATTCCGCCATAAAGGGCTTTACCATGTACGGTAAGTTTGGCGACATCGTTAGCAAGTAGCTTACGTAAGAAGGCACAAGCATCGCTGCCGGTAACGTCAACTACGGTCATGTGAGACACGTCGAACATGCCTGCGTCTTGACGTACTGCGTGATGCTCTTCGATTTGAGATCCGTAGTTAATCGGCATTTCCCAACCATGGAAATCAACCATTTTGGCGTTTGATTGTAAATGCTTGTTAAAAAGTACTGTTTTGCTAGCCATTATTATCCCTTTTTTTGAGGCCTTTCTTATGTAGGTATTTGATAAAATGCGAACAAAATTATACTCCGCAGACCCAATTTGTATACAAAAGAATTTTCTAATCCGAGTCCAATCGCATTAGTTTAGCTAATCTATTGGCATAATTTTTTTACATAATTATTTACAATAAAATAACTGATTTAACTGTGCTACCTGATATTAAACAAGTTTCTACATTAGCTATGATTAAATTGGCTCACGACAAAGTTTAGGTAATGTCATTTTGTTACCCATAGCCTGTTTGATGAACACTGTTTTCAGTCCAGCGACATTATCAACTAGGGTTAGGCCGATGTCGCGCATGGCTTTTTTAAGCGGATTGCTGCCGGCAAACAGTCTTTTAAAGCCTTCCATGGTGGCGATCATTTCCATGGCTTCAGCTTTGCGCCAACGTTCAAGGGCGCGTAAATGGCTATATTCGCCTAAGTCTTTGCCTTGCTCATGCAATTGGGTAAAGGTGTCGATGATACTGGCAGCGTCTAAAAAGCCTAAGTTAACCCCTTGGCCGGCTAACGGATGAATGGTATGGGCGGCGTCACCGGCCAGCACTAAACGGTGGCGAGCAAAATGGCGCGCATAACGCATCCGCAGTGGAAATGATTGACGCTCGCTGATCACTTGGCACAAGCCTAAACGGCCATCGAGCGCGGCGGTTAATGCTTTTGAAAACTCAACCTCATCAAGCGCTAATAATTGCTTGGCTTGATCGGGCGACACCGACCACACAATTGAACATAAATGGTCGTCATACAAGGGCAACATAGCTAATGGGCCGCCGGGTAAAAAGGCTTGTCTGGCGGTGGCGTCATGGGCGAGTTCGGTGCGCACTGTGGCGACTATGGCATGGTGACCGTAGTCCCAGAATGTCAGCGGAATACTGCATTGCTGGCGCACCCAAGAGTTGGCACCGTCGGCAGCCACCACCACGGCGGCGCTAATGTTGTCGCCATTGGCTAAGGTAAGCCAAGCTTCGCGTTCGCCAAAGGCTATACGTTCAAGGCGTTGGCCTTCTAAATGGGTTAAATTACTGACCTCACTCGCACGTTTGGCAAGGGCATAGCTGATGGCATCGTTTTCGATAATCGAGCCTAAATGCGTTTCGCTGATGCTGTGGGCGTCAAATTCAATTTTGCCTAGGCCGTCTTTGTCCCACACCGACATTTTTTGGTAAGGACTGACACGATTGTCATCGAGATATTGCCACGCACCGAGGTTTTGTAGCAATTGCTGGCTGGCTTTGTTAATGGCACTGACACGCAATTTAGGCTCACCACTGACCGCTTGAATTGTGCCAGCATCGATGACCACTACATTAAGGTCGGCGTTGGCTAAACCGATTGCGGTAGCGAGCCCGACCATGCCACCTCCGACGATGGCAACATCATATGTTTGAGTTGAATACATGGTCAATCCTTACCTTAAAAGAGTTAACGCCAACCCATTGCGGTTTGAGCAACGGGACGTTTGAGTGGGGGTAACCAAGACAATAAACGCAAACCGACATTGCGCCCCGCCACCAGCGGCCAATATTGATTGGAAAAACCACGCACTAAAAATTCGATATTGCGAAGTGTGCTGTCGCGATCGGCTTGGCGATCGACTAAATATTGATGCACGATGGCGCTGCTGCCGACATCGAGCTGGGTTGAGCTATTGGTTAATTGATGCGCACTAAAGGCCTGTTCAAGTACATTGAGTAACCCCACAACATCACGTAAACCTAGATTAAAGCCTTGTCCGGCAATAGGGTGTAGGGTTTGCGCGGCGTTACCGACAAAGATACAACGATGGTAAATAGGCCTTGGCATATACGATAACGTTAGTGGATAACTCACCCGCTGACCGACGTCGACGAAACGACCCGCTCGGTGACCAAACGCTTGTTGTAAGGCAGCTAAAAATTCAGTTTTGTCGCCGTTGACTAACTCATGGGCTTGTGCGGGCGGTAATGCCCACACGACTGAAAAACGTGATTGGGTCGGCGTTGCTGAAGACTTAGACGCGAATGACTTAGACTCGAATGACTTAGACTTGAATGAATTAGACGCTGATGACATAGGTAAAAGTGCCAGCGGGCCGGTTTGAGTGAAGCGTTCGTAAGCCCAATGCTGATGGGCTTGATCTGTGGTGATATTAGCGACTATAGCCGTTTGATCAAAATCGATTTTTTCTGTTGGTTGGCCCAGATGTTGGCGCACGACCGAATTGGCACCATCTGCTGCCACCAATAACTGGCAATGCAATTGAGTGCCGTTATCTAAGGTTAATAAGTGGCCGCTTGTTTGAGCCAGTATCTGGGTGACTTTGGCCGGACAAAATACCCTAACAGCGGATTGAGCCAGTTGCTCAAACAACACTTTGCCCACTTGGGCTAATTCAACCACCTGGCCTAATGCATCTAACCCAAGCGGTTTAGCATTGAGCTCGGTCATGCCAAAGTGACCGCGATCGGAAACATGAATATTTTCAATTGCAGTGCCAAGATGCTGCAACTTAGGCCAAATGCCTAAACGAGTGAGTTCAAAAACAGAACCGTGAGCAACGGCAATGGAGCGAGCATCAAAGCCTGGGTGATTATTGTTGGCAACGTGGGCTTCGATTAAGGCAATGCGCAGCGGACGCGACAAGGTGGCAGATAACTTAGCTAACCCTAAGGCTAACGTGGCTCCTGCCATGGCGCCACCCACAATGGCAATATCAACGGCAAGTGGTTGTGTGGAGGTGTGTGCTGAGGTCATACGCTGCGTTACTGCCTATACCAAAAATATTAGTGAAAATTTGAATGCTCGTCGGTGTCATGTAAAGGCATGTCTAAACCGAACTCTGAATAGCATAAAATAGCCGACATTCTGACAAATTCTTGCAGTTCAACGTAGGCGACTTCGGATTCTTCGTCATCACCAACATCAAATTCTACTTGGGCAATATCAGCAAGGTCTTTAATCACTTCACGCACATCAGATGATGCTTTTGCTAGCTGCGGTTGAATAATGGCAATGCCGGTTAAGAAGCTTTGGGTCCACAAAGCTAACGCTTCAACGCGCTCGCTCAGCGGCACTTCTTCTTCTGGCAATAACAAGGTAAAGCCAAATTCAAAATCGACTAAGCGTGTCACAGTGTCTTGATACAACTCACTGATCAACTTTTGTAAGTTCGCTTCTAGCGGCTGACCGTCGTTCATTAACTCAACTAACGGCGTTAACCACGCAAAATTCTCTTGTTTTACGCCACCACAAATTAGCCCAACAAGTGCACCGTGCACTTCTACTGGATGTTGGCCTACTTCAGCGTAATCTAATGCCTGTTTTAGTTTTTCAATACATAATGAAGGTGGGATTGCCATGGTTAATTCCTAATAGCGCTATATCTGCTTCAATGCTAGCAGAGATAGTATGATGCTCCAAATGCGAGCGTGTATTGTGCCCCAATTATACAGGGACTGAAGCAGATTTGTTCACACAAACAGCAAATAGTTAAAAAGGGATACTGTTGCCTTGCGCTTTTAAATTCAGCCCTATATAGTTCGCTCACATGCTGAACTTTACTAACATCAGCTCGGAATAATAAACGGTTATCAAACAGTCTTTTGTCCCGCTAACTGCGCTACATTGACTTATAATAGACCTGTTATTGGCGCAGCGATTAATTGCACAAGACGCCTGGTTAGCAAAACAAATGACAAGTTTGATATGAAATATGTCAAATTTTATGATTTTTACTTGTTTACCCCATCTCTTTAACCCGAGTGAGGTTAACTGAGGATCTGCGGCGACATTATGAGTAACAGTGCTGTTGATATTACCCTATTAGGGCGCACCTACTCCATCGGATGTCCTAAAGGACGCGAAGAAGCATTGCGCACGGTAGCCAGAGAAGTTGAAAACCAGCTGACGACGTTAAAGTCTCGGACCAACAACTTAAGCCGTGAAGAGCTTGCCATTATGGCCGCACTCAATATTGGTAATGAATTGTACGAAGAAAAGCAAAAGAATAAGCAGTACATGGCGCAAATGGATGAGCGAATTTCGTTATTACAGTCAACGTTGGAAACATCCTTGGTTGAACGAAGCAGCTAGGAAGGCTAAACTAAGATTTCAGAATTAAGAATAACTTGATTCTACCCTGTTTTGCTCCCTGAGATATTCGCCAGTTGGTTAAGTCCCTGTGCCGATAATTACAAACCCAGGGTGAATGCTTTCGTTGACACTGTGCATGCTCGGATTATACCGAGAAGCCTTAGGAAATGAACATTTACCCGCCTTGAACCTACGGTTCAAGGGCTGCGCCAGCAGCGGTATTTTGGGGAGCATTCTAATTTCAGATTTAGCCTTTTTTAAGGCTCATTTTTTGAAGATCACCTCGGTTACACTTTTTAGATAGTGCCTTTATTTCATCCTCAAGCACGCTTTTATATCCAAGCTCTCTTTCATATCCAGCTCTGTTTCATATCCAGCTCTCTTTTCTCCTCAAGATCTCTTTTATCCTCCAGCTGTGCATAAATCGACAACATAACTTGGTGACGCTCATCCTTCAGCTAAAATAGCCAATAAAATGCGACCGTTTTTCATACAAAACAATACCGCGTTGACACTTTCAGGTTGTTACATTTGTTTACTTTATTGTTAAGATTGATTTACAACGTATATTACTGTATAAATTGTTTAATATTAATAACTTGTAAATATGGATTATGACAAGCTGCTCCACTTATCTCAAGGTTTACTGCACCATTTTAATTGTATTCATGTTCAGCTTATCTGCTTGTAAATCCACACCCGACCCTGTTAAATCGAGTCATATCATTCCTGCTGCGTTATCTCATTTGCCTGCCGATGCAGCAAACCTAGGTTTGGATATCATTGATGTTCAATTGAGCTTAGGCGATCGCAATTTATATCTGGCTAGCAATGGCAATATCAAAATGGTCTCGACCGCACAATGCCAGTTAGATATTTCGGCGCACCGTGGAGATTTTCGTCAACCAGAAAGTAGCGCTAATGCTATTGTTTCGGCCTTGAACGATAACTTTAACAGTGTCGAAATTGACGTAATGCTACTCAAAGATGGCACTTGGGTTAATCATCACGATAGTCAAACAGGCCGCGCTACCGTGTATTACACCGGTGAACGCTTCACACTAAAAAAGATGAGTTTACAGGATTTTTCTAATCTGAAACTGCGGGATAAACACAGTAATAATTTATTGGACCAACGCCCTATAACGGCTGCCGAAGCATTTAAGGCATTTGGCGCTTATCGCACCCAAAATCAACAACTCAATGTAGAAATAAAATCTGATACCAATGGCCAAAAGCTGGTAGAGCTCGATAATATGCTCAGAAAATATATTGGCTTAGGTGGATTTTATTATTCTGCGGCAGAACTAGATGTCCTATATAAGCTACGTGGCATTAACCCATCGGTTTACTTAGGCTTTATTCAAGGTGGACACCCTACCAGTGTTGAAAAGTTAGCCGCAGATTTACGTAAAGGCGTAAAAAACGATGCCTATTACTTAGATAATCAACATAATCTTGAGCTTGCTGGTCGCTACGGCACTAAACATTACCGCTCGCGTTATAAAGACTACACAGCAACATCATCATTAACTCAGTTGCAAAAAAAGCTGGGTAGCAACTCTGGTTTACACTTAGACATTCGCAGTTTTATGCAGCATATCAGCGTGAAGTATCGTGCTCACCAACTCGGAATGAAGGTCTATACCTATTCGCTTAATGGCAGTGATTATCATCAATCACAATTACTTAAGTTAACCACCAATAAGCTACCCGATGGCGCAATTGTGGATGCCACACCTTACAAGATTTGCCAGCGTTTATTCAATGCCTCGTTACCTAAAAAGCGTTATCAAGCATCGAGTAATGTCGGTCGTTATATTACCGCTTTACCCCAAGATGCTGATTTTGATCGCTTTGACGAAATGCTTGGTTATCAAACTGAAGGTTATTATTTGTCATTAACCTCTGGCCTTAAAGCCATCCATAGCACTCCGGTTAACAAGACACCTAACAACATACCGACTCCTTTGTTGGAACATGGTTTCCCCACCATTACTGATGAAATAATTGATAACGACACCGGTGACACCATTATTTTAAGGTTACCAGGTCGTCAGGCTAATAAAAATTAATATGACTGATAATAACAAAAGTCCATTTGCAACAAATTTGCTTAACACTGCCCCGACGCAAAAGAAGATGGAATCAGCTGAAAAAGAGCTGAAGAAAGTACAGAAAAATCAACAATCAACGGCTGCCAAAGCTAAAAAACAACAAGCTGTTGAAGCCCAAATGGTTAACACGGGTAAACCCTTCTGGTGGATGCTGTTGATGTTCATTTGTTCGATAGTGTATTTATTCCCTGAGGCGGTGTTTAATGCGGCGTTAACCGATGTTGCTGGCGGGCGCAATTCCAGCGTGGAAGACTTACGGGCGGTAGAATTATTTGGTCGTACCATCAGTGGTATTGGCGTTACCCTGCTTTTAGCTGACTTATTACTAAAAGGTAAACAAGTGGCTAAAGCCACTCGGGCTTTAGGTTATTTCACCCTAATTGCAGTGATTATTTGGCCAACGGTATTTTTTGGTCAAAAGTGGTTAGTGGATCATTTTATTATTAATGCATCGACCCCAGAAGAGCGCCAACAAGCTTATTTGTCGCAAGTACTTCGTAGCGCATTGATTGAAAATTCAATCAAATTTGAAGGCATTGATTACGACCCAGGTAAAAAACACAGTGCAATCGAAAAAACGTTTTTATCCGTGTTTGGTGGACTCGTATACGCTGATGATAAATTAGTGGACGATTTAAAACAGAAAAAGCGCTTGATCATGGAAAAATTTGTTCGTGATCGTGCTATGTCTCAATTTGATCAACATTACGCCAACTATGATAATTTCCGCCAGACCCTACGGGGAAAATACACTGAGTATGCTGCAGGTTCTAATCAATATAATCAGGCCTTAGCTAGCGTACAAACACGATCTGACGCTTACTGGCTCGATACCCAAAACCAGGTAAAGCAAGGTTGGGAGCAATACCAACAAGGCACCAAGGCTTATGAAGCCAGGGTCGAATCCCGGGCACAAAAAATAGCCCCTAAATTATACGATTATTTTGAACGGCGTAATAAATGTGCAGAAAAGAAAAGTGGCAGTAATAAAGACCGTTGTTTCGAGCGACTGCAGAACGGTTATGACAAAGAAATAGCCAAATACAGCATGCCTTATATTCCACCTAATGATTGGTTGGTTCGTGAAGAAATTTCGACGTCTGAAAACGTCGGTAATTCCATTATTTCAGGGATTTTGACATTTGGCCTTTACACTGCAATGCAAGCTGCTGATGCCGTAACGGGTGGCGACGCTGGATTTAAAGATCATCGTATGGTGTATACCAACGATGTGAATCATTATAAAAACGTGTTGATGCTAAAAATGGAGCCTGATTTTATTAAAGAGTCGGGTGGCTATCCATTAGGCATTAACTCAATTCATGAATTTAGAGTAAATGAACTTACCAGCATAAAAGTGAATAAAAAGCTGAAACAAAAAGGCTTAACCTTATCCCCTTCTTGGTCACTGACCGATCGTAATAGCTTTGACATTGCAGTTGCTAAAAAAGTGCGTCAACAAGCTGATAGTGAGTGGCGATCAAAAATGAAGGCTAAAGGCAATGACATGCCGCCGAATTTAAGCTGGCAGACATTTCAACAGCAAGGCGTTATCCAACAGCGTATTGAGGATGAAATGAAAGAGCTTTACGTAAAACCAACGCTGGCTGATTGGAATAACCGTGAGTTTAAACAGAAAATTATTGAACCCAATATACGACGGAAAACCACCGAGTATCTTAATGTGCTCGAAGCCCAACAAGTTGAGTTTGCCGACGGCGGCGCTTTTGAATCGACGGGTAAGTCGGCTTTAAGATCAACGATTATTCCGCCAATATCCATGTCGATTAGCTTAGCCTTGGTGCTATTAACCCTATTAAAGTTACCGATGAAAGCCGTAGAACTCGTGCAAGTAAAAAGGACTCGAGCAGCAGCAAAAGCTAAGCCTAACCGATATATAAAACCTGCAATATCAATCCTGTTATTAGCGGCAATTTTTGTGGTGCCTTTATCCATGGCCGTTAACCAATACACCATGAAAGAATCGGCGTTGCATTACTTTTTTGAACAAATGGAGAAGAATGATTCAGCCATGATTTCATTCGCTCTTAAATGGTTATTAGTGACTCAACCTATGGTGCAACCTATCGGTTCATCCATTGACCAAGGCTTATTTATCACCAAAGGATTTAATGCGATCAGTGAGCCCATTAACCGCTTTGATTTAGCAATAATGTCTGAACATGATTCAACTAAGCTTGCTAAATACTCGCCTAAGAAAGCCGCCTTATTACCTCTGACTATCAACAACAATATCGCCAATGCCAAGGTGGCAGTGATGAATATTAAACCAACATATCAAGCAGGCATGATGTTACCCGCGGGCAGTTATGACATAAAAGTCAGCGCCCCTGGACATATTTCCGTTAGAGAATGGGTGTATTTGAAAGCCGACGAAACTGATTTTAATATCAATTTGTCAGCAGCAGACGTGACCAGTCAATGATAAAAAAACAGTGAAAAAATTCATCACGCATTGATTTATAGGAAGTATTACGTGAGTAAATTAGAACAATTCCAAAGTTTTATCCGTAGCAACGGTAAAGATCTCACTGGTGTCGATGTACCAGTAATATTAAGCAACGAACAAGCAAAGCTTCCACAGCTTAAATTTACCTTTGGTTGGACGATTGAAGTTGGCGTGAGTGCACATGAACACGGCGGCTATTGCCCATCTGGAATTAAGTCAGGCAGTGCATCCAATGCCCGAGATCACGCCCATGACAAAGCCAAAGAGTATGTCAGTGGACAGAATTCGTTGTTTAACGATCGTTTCTTAACAATACTCGGGCCTGATATTGCGGAAAATTTCCTAATAAGAAATAGAGGCTTAAAATCAGCCCCTGAAACCTATGTAGGCAGCAAAGTTTGCTACAGTTGCCATGGTTCTGGTAGTCGAAGTTGTTCTAGCTGTTATGGCTCTGGTAGTAACTCTTGTAGTGGTTGTCATGGTAGTGGTCGCGTCAGTGTTTCGCGTCATGATAGCTATAATAATCGCACGGTTTATACCACAGAGTCTTGTTCATCATGTTGGGGCAGTGGTAAAAAAACCTGTTATACCTGCAACGGCTCGGGCTCTGTGACGTGCGGCACTTGTAGTGGCGGCGGTTACCTCTATCACAGTTACACCATTGATGGTGAAGCAAAACGCAGCACTAACTGGGCTTATAACAGCAGTGATTACCACAAATGGACCTCTGAATTTGTCAAAAATAGCGGCTTAAACTTAGTCTATAATTTAACTGAGATAACTGAAGTTGATGTTGAGGGCACCCTTGATGGCTGTACCTTTATGTATGCTTTTACCGCTAAACTTCCAACCCTGCAATTTACCGCGACAATTGATAAAGTCGATACCAAGATGTGCTTTGCCGGTAAAAAGAACACCACCCATAATGCCGGTGGGGTTTACGATCCTGCGGTATGGAGTGTGGCACAGAAAATGGCTGGGGGCAGTCAATCCGCCGACAAAGTGGCATTAGCCACCCCTGCTGTAAAAAACATTATCGAAGCCAATACAACCCACACGCAAATTGCATTATTAGATGAAAACTGGGTATCGACTGATATTAAAGACGCGGTATTATCTAACTACCAAAACTTAGTGACACAATTAAAAAAGCAAAGCGTTAAAGGTATTACACCTAACATGTTCGCAGGCTTGATTAAATACACTTATTTATTCTTTACTTTAGGGATGTTAATCGCGCTGTTATTCCCAAAATTTGCAGTCGATTCCGGTTATCGCATGAGCGTGACTCAAATACCTGAATGGATGATGGCGTTATTGACGATGCAATTTGGCCTATTCGGGCTTCCCGCTGTGGCTAATTATGCCTTTGTACTTGGGTTATTGTGGTTAAGCTACCAAGGTGTGAAAAAATTGTATTGGAAAAATATCAGTAACGCTAAAATCTGGGTATTGGCTATCAGCATTACACTATTATTGCCACATATGGCGTTAACGCTTTATTACAACACGGTTGAACTGCTTGGCCATTCACCCGCCATGGCTAGCACTCTCGTGAGTGGCTCATTATTGGTCGGGCTTTACTTACTCGTCATTGGTGTAAAATGGCCACAAAAGTGGTATAGCAAAATTTTTGGATTGATTGCTGGAGTCAGTTTTTATTGTGCCCTACAATACGGTTTGTTCTTAATAAACCCAACTTATGGTTTTATCGAAAATAATGCTAATTATTCTGGTGATGTGGCTGCGTTATTATCATCTGGTTTACGTTTTATGGGGAATAATTTAATTGAGTGGGCTTTGTTATCAGTTGGCTTTACTTACTTCTTAACACGTAGAAAATTTTGGTTAAAAGCAAAGACGATGGTGGCTGATTACGAGAGTCCGGTGCTACTAAAATCGATGAACATGGATAAATAGTCCCGTATTGTGTTGCTAAAAACAACCCAGCGTAATGCTAAGCCTTACGCTGGGGGGAAGTTTGATGCAAAGTGATTCAGCATTAGCTGACTATCAATCTGTGATTTCATCTCATTACAGAACGCGATAACCTACTTTGAGTTCCAGTTGTTGATTATCGTTTTTTTAAATTCATTTGTAAGTGTTGGAGTATTCCCTACATATGAGCATGACGCGTTTTATGACTAATTCAGAACCATATCAGTCAGATTCTTCAGCGGTTCAAACCCTGATTACTTATTTTTCTTCTGGCAGCACTGCATCAGATAAACTTATGACGGATCAAGCCATTATCAATCACGATTCATTTACAGATCCTTCAATCCCAGCACCGTTATTCGACAGTTATAATATGAGCCGTGACAGTATTCGTCGCCATATCAGGCAAGAGCGTAATGCCCTTTCTCAAGCGGAACAAAACCAACTAGCCTTGATTGCTAGTCGACATTTATTGTCAGAAATTCAGCGTATTTCAGCTAAACGAGTGGCGCTATATTTAGCTTTTGACGGTGAACTAGCAACCAATAAGTTGATAAAAGCTTTATGGAAATTAGATATTGAAGTGTATCTACCTCGCTTGCACCCTTTTGCTAAAGGGCATTTGCTGTTTATTCGCTATACCGCTGATACTGTGATGATAAACAATCGCTTTAACATTGCCGAACCCAAGCTTGATGTCGGCAACATTGCCACTGTTGAGCAGCTGGATATGATTGTGACACCCTTAGTCGCATTTGATAATAATGGTAATCGCATGGGTATGGGCGGCGGTTACTACGACCGCACCTTGGCACAAGTGATTGATAACAAGCCGTTAGCCGTCGGGTATGCCCATGACTGTCAGCAAGTGAGCGTTTTACCGATTGAATATTGGGATGTGCCGTTGCCGGTGATAATTACTCCAACGAAACGGTTAGCTATTTAAAATAGCTTAATTTTATTAAGGTCCTGGCGCTTCGCCCACACCCGTTCAAGCAGGGAAAACGGCTTTCCCCTCTTGGATCTCCCCAGCCGCTCCGGCAAAGTGTTGATCCTCATAGCATAATAAAAAGCCCTATCAATACACAGTATTGATAGGGCTTTTTATTTATTTTATTTATGTTAGTTACACAATTGCTTTCTCTAATGCTTGGCTAACATCGGCAATGATGTCATCGATGTGCTCTATTCCCACCGAAATGCGGACGAGGTCTTCTGACACGCCGGCTTTGGCTAACTCTGCGCCGCTGAGTTGGCGGTGAGTGGTACTGGCGGGATGGCACGCCAGTGATTTAGCATCGCCGATATTGACTAAACGCAGCACCATTTGCAGTGCATCAATAAACTTACCACCAGCGACTTTACCGGCTTCAGCATTATCGGCTTTAATGCCAAAACTGATGATACCAGAGGCTTTACCGCCAGTGATTTTTTGGCATGTACCATGATGCGGACTATCCGGTAATGCGGCGTAATTAACCCAGCTAATGCTTGGATGCTGTTGTAAATATTCAGCTAACGTGAGGGCATTGCTGCAATGACGCTCCATGCGCAGGCTTAGGGTTTCTAAACCTTGGAGTAATAAAAAGGAACTGTGTGGCGATAATGCTGCGCCAGTATTGCGCAATGGCACAACGCGGCAGCGACCAATAAAGGCCGCTGGGCCAAACGCGTCGGTATAAACCACGCCGTGATAAGACGGATCGGGCTCATTGAGTATCGCAAAGCGTTGCTTGTTCTCTACCCAATCAAATTTGCCCGAATCAATAATCACCCCACCAATAGTAGTGCCATGGCCGCCAATGTATTTGGTTAATGAATGAATAACGATATCTGCACCATGATCAAATGCACGACATAACACTGGCGTTGCCACAGTATTATCAACAATTAACGGCACCCCATGTTTGTGGGCAATATCGGCCAAACGCTGTAAGTCGACAATATTACCGGCAGGATTACCAATCGATTCACAAAATAACGCTTTAGTCTTGTCGTCAATTAATCCATCGAGGCCATCGAAATCATCAAACGCCGCCATACGGACTTCAACACCTTGGCGGGGCAATGTATGGGCAAATAAATTATAGGTGCCACCGTATAACTGGCTGGTGCTGACAATGTTGTCGCCCACTTGGGTTAACGCTTGAATGGCATAAGTAATTGCCGCCATGCCTGATGCAACTGCCAGCGCACCAATGCCACCTTCTATCGCAGCCAAGCGTTGTTCAAGTACGCTGGTTGTCGGGTTCATAATGCGGGTGTAAATGTTACCGGCAACTTTTAAGTCAAACAGGTCGGCACCGTGTTGAGTATCATCAAAGGTGTACGATGTCGTTTGGTAAATGGGCACTGCTGCAGCTTTAGTGGTTGCTTCAGACTCGTAGCCATAATGTAATGCCAGTGATTCCAGTTTCATGTTTGCTGCAGACATAGCGCCTTCCTTAACTGTGTATATTCGAATGGATTAATGACCCAAAAGGGGCTCCGCAGTTGTTGATAATAGCAGCGGTTCTCTACACTAGCAATTAGCCATCTAGAAGTCTATTACTTAGTTGCAACAATACCTCACGACATGACTATTTTAACTGTCTGCCACCATCTACCGCATAACTGCGACCAGTAACATAATGGCTGCCCAGTAGGTAGTCGACCAAAGAAATGATTTCATCATTACCGGCTTCTTTAGGCAACATCGCTTTAGCCAGTGCTTTGGCTTTGTAGGCATCATCGTCATCTTGGTTAAATAAAATCATAGCAGGCGCAATGGAGTTAACTTTAACGTGCGGGGCTAACAAGCTCGCAAACGACAGACTCATGTTGTGAAGTGCGGCTTTGCTGGCGGCGTAGGCAATATGCTTTTTACTGCCTTTTTCGGCTACAAAGTCGGTAAGATGAATAATGTTACTGGCACCAATGCTATCGTCATTGGTTTTGGCGGCACTGATCAGCAATGGTGCTAACGCTAGGTTGATTTGATACGGCGCAGATACATGAATTTGCATCATCCGCGTCATAGTCTCGCTCGGGCTTAAGCCATTGTTGTCGGGCAACCAGTCTGACGCATTATGGATAATGGTATCGAGGCGATCATGATGCTCATTGATATGCTCAATCAATGCATCGATTGCCACAGGATTAGTTAAGTCGCATGAATGTAAACTCGCCCCCAACTTTCCCAGCTGTTCAATACTGTCGTAGTGGGTGCGATAGGTACCAATGACCTGATGACCTTGGGCCAAATAATATTTAGCCAGGGCATAGCCAATGCGTTTACCTACGCCAGTGATCAGTATTGTACGTTCCATAATGCTCTCTTTATTTTAGCTCTGATACATTGAACTTTTATCATAAGCAAATTAGATGGTTATCTCAAAGAAAATGATCAATTGATGACTAAAAGTCATCTTAATGCCTAATGGTGACAAGTTATAGCTTGGTCATAAAAAAATAACTTCAGTTACTTGAGGTAATTGAAGTCATTAGCCATTATTGATAACGGTTTACATCCCAAACTGAGGTGATTCCTAAGCTAAAAACTCAGCTCTTGTCGCTGGGTTGGCTTTAAAGCAGCCGCCAAGCGCAGTGGTTTGGGTGCTTGATGAAGTGTCCATTATGCCGCGTGATTTTACGCAGTAATGGGTGGCATTAATGCTCACTGCGACATCGTCGGTTTCCAGTAAGGTTTGCAGCGCCACTAAAATTTGCTGGGTTAGGCGTTCTTGCACTTGTGGTCTTTGAGCAAAAAATCGCACGATACGGTTAATTTTCGATAATCCAATAATATTGTCTTTTGGTATGTAGGCGACTTTGGCGAGCCCATCAATGGTAATAAAGTGATGTTCGCACGTGCTGACCACACTGATATCGCGGATCTTAACCATTTCTTCAACACCCATTTTATTCTTAATTTGGGTTATTTTAGGAAAATTAGCGTAATCGAGACCAGAAAAAATCTCGTTAACATACATTTTAGCAATGCGGTGCGGCGTTTCAGCCAAACTGTCGTCGCTAAGATCGAGCCCTAACGTTGACACCACTTCAGTCATTAAGCCTTTAATGCGTTCATATTTTTGCTCACTGGTCATCTGGCTTGGTGCCAGTGGCGTTTCAAGTCCATGTGTGACTAGAGCTTGTTGAACTTTCAATGCTTCAGCAGACAACTCTGCGCGGGTTATGTCATTAATCATCATAATAATAACATCCTTAAATAATGGGTTAAGTTAGCTGTGATACTCTAAAGACAACGACACTGAATCGGCGAATCGCAATGCATGAGGTTTATCAATGGTGACTCTGGCTATGGTAACGGCTGGGTGTTCACGACAAATTTCTAATACGTCGGCAACCAGTTTTTCCAGTAATAAAAACCTACCCTCTTCAACATGCTGAATCACTTTTTTGGTGATGACCTTATAGTTTAGCGCATCGGCAACGTTATCGGTTTGAAACGATCGATCGGCTGGATAATGGATCTCAATATTGATCACCACATCTTGCTGCTTTTCGCGCTCGTCTTGGTTAAAACCAATAAAAGTACGTAAGCGTAAATTGGTGACCTTAATAATGGCTTGGCTTAATGGCATTATTGAGCCCTTGTGGTGTGTTTTGATTAGATACGCCAAGGTTGAATAAAAAGATCATAAACAGTCGTTTCGATCAGCAGCCCTATCTGTATAAAATTTCGATTGCTGTAAATGTAAACTGGCTAGGCTTGTGGTGCGTACAATACTCAATATACACATTTGAATAATGAGGTTAATAATGGAACTGACTATTTTTTACGACGGCACTTGCCCGCTTTGCCTCAATGAAATGCAGCAATTAAAGCGCTACGACAGTTTAAATCGCATTGGCCTTGAAGATATTAATGCCGATGATATTAAGCTGCGCTTCCCTGATTTAGATGTGGTGCGCGCTAATACTGTTTTACACGGGCTTCAAGCGGATGGCAGCTGGCTTTATGGCTTAGATGTTACCGCCAAAGCATGGGGGATGATGGGTAAGCACCGTTGGATAAAACTGTTGCGCATGCCTGTTATCAAACCCATAGCCGATGTGGCTTATTTGGCCTTTGCTCGTAATCGATACCGGGTATCTTACCTACTCACGGGTCAAAAGCGTTGTAGTAACGGCACTTGTAACATCAAATAAGGGCAAGCGGCATGAGCGATCCAACTTCAGCAGAAACCTTAATTGTTATTGGTGCCTCATCGGCCATTGCCCGAGCGTTTATCAACCAAGCTGTAGTGGATCAAGGCCAAGAGGTACCCTTAAGTATCATTTCGATTAGCCGTCAGTCGGCACTGACGTTAGCCGAACACCCAGCCAACATAGTGCACCACCATTTTAGCTGTGATTATCAGCAAGCTTCTATTATTGAGTGTGTTAACAACATCAGTTTAGTTGCCGGTAAAGTCACTCGTGTGGTGATGTGCAATGGTATTTTGCATTCCAAAACGCCGCTATCGCCAACTGAACAACCCAAAAACTCAAACCTGATGCCAGAAAAACGCATTGAAGACATTAACAGTGATGCATTGCAGCAATTGTTTTATGCCAACAGTATTGTGCCCATGCTGTGGCTAAGCGCACTGACAGCGTTATTGTCGCAAGCAAACTATAACGTAGCCGCTGACAAAAAGTGCGTGATCAGTATTTTAAGCGCCAGAGTTGGCAGCATTTCAGATAATCGTTTAGGCGGCTGGTACGGCTATCGCGCCTCGAAAGCGGCATTAAACATGTTGATCAAAACCACTGCCGTAGAATATGCAAGGCGACTGAAACGAGTCAAGCTCATCGCATTTCATCCCGGCACCACTGACACCCCATTATCAAAACCGTTTCAGGCCAATGTGCCAGCAGGCAAGTTATTCACCCCAGAATTTGTCGCCAGCCAGTTAACGGCGATCATGGCTGAAATACAGCCTAACGGCGAAGCCAGTTATCTTGATTGGCAAGGTAAAGAGATAAGTTGGTAGTTGACTTGATAGTGTTGACTCGTTACTGATGACTAACTTGTTTAATGTTTAATGTTTAATGTTTAATGTTTAATGTTTAACACCATCCCAGTTAATCTACTGAAAAAACAGCTATAAAAATACTCATCCACGCCACATATTTCTATAGACTTCTCCCTATTACGACAGGCATATCAATAGCGTTTTCTGTTCGCCGATTAGGTCAATACAATCAAATCTGCTAAGTTAATATCGTTTTAAAAGTCATAAGTTGTTATTAAGGGAATAAGATGAAATTAAAAGTGATTTTACCAATGTTACTTGCTGGAATTGGCTTTAATGCTATAGCAAAGGATATGCAACAACAAATGGTTGATATGACAATCAATCAGATGGAAGCGCGAGGCGATTTCGTCACACTTGCTGAATTATCGGGTATTGATATTTCAACATTAGAGCAAGGGTATCGCGATTCTTTCACAACCTGCTTTAATGAAGAAGCTATTATGCTAAGTGAAGATGATGACAAAATGAATCAATGCCTGATGAATGAGATAACCACTAACATTGGCGTATCGAAAGCGAAATTCCAAAGTTGGGTAGATGCCGCAGAAGGTGATGAAGACAACGAAGAAGCCATGACACCAATGGACAACTGGTCCGCGGAAATGGACAGTATAAACGAGCAAATTTTCGCATTAGAAGATAAAGAACAACTTAGTGCTGCAGAAACTAAGCAACTGCAACAACTTAGAGAGAAAAAACTTGAGTCATTGGCTAAACGGCCAGGTGTATCAAGGAAAGAGATAAAAGCAATAACAGCAGAGTTAGAAACTTTACGTAATAACAATTAATAAATTTGTTTTTAGCGAGTTATAACTGATAAACCAAAAAAAACGCGAAGCCAAGGCTTCGCGTTTTTTTAGTACATCGATTTGTTAATTACTTAACAAATTCAACGCCTAATTTGATATCACCTTTAAGGGTGTCTAACATTGCATCACGAGCGTTAGCTTCAAATGCACTAATTTCACCGTAAGGTAATACTTTTTCTACGCCGTTTTTGCCAAGAAGGATTGGCTGTGCGAAGAATGTAGCGTGCTCACTGCCGCCGTCAACATAGGCACATTCAACAACATTAGCTTCGCCTTGAAGACCGCGTACCAATGATAAACCAAAACGACAAGCTGCTTGGCCCATTGATAATGTTGCGCTACCACCACCGGCTTTAGCTTCAACAACTTCAGTACCCGCGTTTTGAATGCGAGTGGTCATTGCTGCCACTTCTTTGTCAGTGAACGTCACGCCTTCAACTTGAGATAGTAAAGGCAGAATAGTCACGCCGCTGTGTCCGCCAATAACGTTCACTTTAACGTCAGCAACGTTTAAGCCTTTAAGCTCTGCGATGAAGGTTTCACTGCGGATAACGTCAAGAGTGGTGATACCAAATAAACGGTTTTTGTCGTAAACACCAGCATTTTTCAATACTTCAGCAGCAATCGCAACCGTTGTGTTAACTGGGTTAGTAATAATACCCACTAAGGCTTTAGGACAAGTTAGCGCCACTTTTTCCATTAGGTTACGCACGATCCCAGCGTTGATATTGAATAGATCGGAACGATCCATACCAGGCTTACGCGCAATACCCGCAGACATTAAGACTACGTCAGCATCCAATAATGCAGGTGTTGGATCTTCACCAGCAAAACCTTTTACTTCTACGTCGGTTGGGATGTGACTTAAGTCAACCGCAACACCAGGAGTAACAGGAGCGATGTCATACAGAGACAACTTTGAGCCCGCAGGCAGTTGAGTTTTTAACAGTAAAGCTAGAGCCTGGCCGATACCACCAGCAGCACCCAATACAGCAACTTTCATAATTATCTCCATCAATTTATGCAGTTTGTGACATTGATCTACATTGTCGTGGCGTCACATTACTGCATCGTCACAGTAATTTCAATTATACGTTAGTGGACAGTCATAAATAAG
The DNA here is from genome assembly GCF_002836275.1 of Shewanella sp. Actino-trap-3. Classification (NCBI taxonomy): domain Bacteria; kingdom Pseudomonadati; phylum Pseudomonadota; class Gammaproteobacteria; order Alteromonadales; family Shewanellaceae; genus Shewanella; species Shewanella sp. Actino-trap-3. Next base: position 2,421,384 of record NZ_PJCE01000001.1, read on the forward strand.
TAAGCGCTAATCCACAGTTTAATTGGGGGAAACGGACATCTTGCTCAAATTTATACCTAAAAATATCATAAAACCGCTCCAAAGAAGGATTATTATTGATCATTTTCAGGCACATCTTGTCAATCTAATGATGTTCAATATCGACTAGCTACAACAGAAACATGTTCGATTACCTCGTTCAAATAGCGGCTATAACTGCATATGAACCTCTTGTGTTGTTTGTTTTACTGTTTTAACGTTATGAGCAAACCGCTCATTTGTACTGGTTTAATGACATTAGCGCTACCATGAACGCAGGCGCTATATACCATAAAATAAGATAATTAGCGTACACTTAGGCTGCCACTGGCAGCATTAACTTATTCACCTACGCTGCCATCACTAACTGATACGATGCAGTTGTAATTGCCCTTTTAATGTGAGAATTCGATGATAATAAGAATAGGCCAACAGGCCGACCAGCAAGCGTTAGTTCAATTTAATCAAGCCATGGCAATGGAAACAGAGAACCTTGAATTAGATGCCAAGCAGTTAACCCGCGGTGTTGAAGGGTTGCTGACCCACCCTGAACGTGGGGTATATTTAGTCGCTGAAGTTGACGGTGAAATTGCCGGCTCACTCATGGTGACCTACGAGTGGAGTGATTGGCGCGCAAATAACTATTACTGGATCCAAAGTGTGTATATACGCCCACACAATCGTCGCCAAGGGATTTATGGCAAACTTTATCAAGCAGTAAAAGACTTAGCCGCAGACAATGGCGGTACTGCGAGCTTCCGTTTATATGTTGAGCATGATAATAAAATAGCCCAACAAACCTATGAATCCTTAGGCATGGAACAGAGCCATTATTTAATGTACGAAGAAAATACCAAGCAATCGTAAGTGATCATAAGTGGTATACAAAAAGCCGGAACAATCCGGCTTTTTTGTGGTTATTTTTCAAGGAATCTAAGGCGTTCAAGGGAGAGTTGCGACAATAACTAGCCTGTGCGCAACGCAAGAATTTTACTGATATCCAGTGGCGCGCTAAATTGGCTAAACCCTTTGTGCTGTTGATCAATCGCATGGATCGACATTCTGTCTGCCAATTCATTACCTTCAATGCCAATATGGGCAGCGACATGTTGCAGCACCAAATCCGCTTTCATTGCTTCATATAGCGCATGAGCCGGTTTAATGATCTCAAGGTTGGCTATTTCGCCGCTTTTTCGAGTCCAGTTTTTGGCTTTCCAACCGTATGCCCACTCACAGACACATTTAATCGAATACTGGGAGTCGCTCATGATTTGCACGGTTTCGCCCGCGTCTAGGACTTTTTTAGCCACCAATAATGCCTGATGCAGCGCGTTGAGCTCGGCGGTGTTATTGGTGCCATTAGGATTAAACAATCCAAACCATAACTCGCTTAACTCGCCTTTACGGTATATCGCCATCCCCGACCCGGCTTTACCAGGATTAGGTTCACAACCGCCGTCGGTATAAATCACCACATCAAATTGGCTTAATACTGCTTGATTAGCGCCAAGGCTTTTGGTTGATGTGCTAGCCCCAGCAGGCTTTACGGTTGATGAACGGCTTGTCGTCTTGGCTGAGGTACTTTTGCCGATACTGCTAGCAGGAGATTGAGCAAATGCCGCTTTAGCTTCCGCTTCTGTGGCAAAGGATTTGTATTTGGCTTGCGGATATTTATCAACTGAGCGCTTAGTGACATCCCAGCTGGTAAAAATGCCGGTTTCTCGTCCTGCCCATACTACATAAAACTTCTTTGCCATGATTAATTCTTACTTCAACAATGCTAGCTTCACGAATAACGTGATTGCATCATGCCATGATTGAACCAGGCTTTAAAACAAAAAACCATCTAGATCGCTACAGTTGCAGTTAACTTGAGCTGCTTGATAAAATAAACGCCTATTGGGGCTCGCGTTAGTTAAGGGTCAGTGGGCCATTAATATCATGATAATTGACACTGCCTGAGCCAGAATTGACTATGGTTAACCCATTGGTGTTAGCAACCTCAATGCCGCCGGAGCCATCTTTAATCGCAACGATACCCTGCACTTGGTTAACCTTGATTGAGCCTGACCCATCTTCAATACTGACATCGCCAATAACATGGTTAATGCGAATAGATCCCGACCCATCTTGCACATCGATCGCCCCTGACGCTTGATCAATATCAACAGATCCTGAACCATCAACTAATACCAATTTGCCAATGTGGTTCATCACAATACTGCCCGAACCGTCGGTTAACTCGATATCTGCACTGACGTCATCAACTTGGATAGAGCCTGAACCGTCGTTAATGTCTAGGGCTAAGGTTGACGGTACTTTGACCAATAGATCGATAAAGGGGGACTCACCTAATAAATGCTCAGTGTGTATTTCTGATAACAAATAGGCTTTATCACCTTTACGGGTCAAACTGAGTTTAATGTTAATGTCATCTTGATCCAATGACTGGGTATAGATGTCAGCATGTATCACCACTTCAGTTAAGCCTTGTACGCCGATAATCGTTAACTTACCTGCACCCGTATTGGCAACTAACTGCGTTAATGATCCAGCATCAAGATTCAATTGCTGCTGTACCAAGTTAAGATCTGTCTGAGTTTGCGCAGAGGTTTGTGATGACGAAAACACCGACTCAGCTTCACCTTGTGACGCACCGAACAGCGTCGCCCCTAAAATAAGCCCGACGGTGACACTAATGGTTGCGATACGAATAGACATATGAGTAATTCCCTTTATGAAGATATAAATAAGCTTAGCTCACTACACCAATGTTATTAACATGAGTTAACGCTTGTTGGTAAGCGTTAGCGGCAATTAACAATGATTTAGCAGGTTTTATACCAACTCTACAAAATCTTTATTTACAGTGACTTAAACTTAATCGTCATTAAAAAAAGTGGTTCATTAAACCAAAAAGAACTAAAATATCATACAATGTGGTTAACTTTACCACTGTGATTGTCACGGTTAACTCAAACAAAAAAGAAAAATAGCCCTATGCCAACATCTCCAACGATACCGCAAACGTTAACTATCATTGTGGGTTCAACCAACCCGGTTAAAATAAGTGCAGCACAACACGCCATTGGACAATATTTCCCTGATGTTCAAATCCATTGTCGCGGCATGCATGCGCCATCATTAGTAGCAGAGCAACCCATGAGCGAAGCAGAAACTAAACTGGGGGCCATTAACCGCGCCAAGTTTTGCCAAGCCAATGCAAAAACGGCAAATCAACAGGCTGACTTTTATGTGGCGATGGAAGGCGGTGTAGATCCTTTTGAGCACGGCCCCGCCACTTTTGCTTATATGGCCATTATCCATAACGACACATTATCTGTCGGTCGCAGCGCCAACTTACCGCTACCGCAAACCATTTTTAACGCTTTACAAGCAGGTGAAGAACTGGGCAAAGTGATGGACAGAGTCTTTAACACCAACAACATTAAACAAAAAGGTGGCGCGATTGGTTTGCTCACCCAAGGTTTAGCCAGCCGTGAAAGCATTTATACCCAAGCATTAGTGCTGGCAATGGCTCCTTTTATCAATGCGGAATTATTTAATGACTAGACCAATCACAATGCCATTCACCTTAGACAACGGGGCAATAATCCGCCCACTACAAGCTCAAGACAATGCTGCATTGGCGGCGATGATCCGTGAAGTGTCAGCAGAATATGGCTTAACCGCAGATAGAGGGTTTAGCGTTGCCGATAAGACGCTTGACTGTTTAAGTGAGGTATATCAAGCGCAAGGCTCACAATACTGGGTAATAGAATACCAAGGCAAAGTCGTTGGCGGCGCAGGTGTTGCCCCATTACCAGCAAATGATGGTGTGTGTGAATTACAGAAAATGTATTTTGCTAACACAATACGTGGCCAAGGTTTGGCGAAAAGATTATCGGCACTATGTGTTGAGTATGCCAAACAGCAAGGCTACCAGTCGATGTACCTCGAAACCACCGCAATATTAGTTGAAGCACTGGCCTTATATGAAAAATTAGGTTTCGTTCGATGCCAGCATTTAGGTGAAACAGGTCACGACGCCTGTGAAATCGCCATGACAAAAACACTGTAATAACGCTAAATAGGCATTAAACAAACGTATTTGCACGTTTTTTGCTCACTCTTTCTTTGTACTGTCTTATAGCGCTTTGCAAGGATGCAAAAGCTTGCTAGCCTCAGATCAAGCACATTCCATAGGAGGATGATAATGGAATACCAACGTATCGCGCATTCTAGCCTTGAGGTCAGTAAAATTTGCCTCGGCACCATGACTTGGGGTGAACAAAATTCCCAAGCCGAAGCTTTTGCTCAACTCGATTATGCTATTGGTCAAGGCGTTAACTTTATTGATACCGCTGAAATGTACCCTGTGCCACCCAAAGCTGAAACTCAGGGCGACACCGAACGAATTTTAGGTAACTACCTCAAAGCCCAAGGCAACCGCGATAATTTAGTTATTGCGACTAAAATCGCCGCGCCTGGTGGTAAAGGTGATTACATACGCAGCGATATGGCGCTCGATTGGCGTAATATCCATCAAGCCGTTGACGACTCATTATCACGCTTACAAATCGACACTATCGATTTGTATCAAGTGCATTGGCCCGATAGAAACACCAACTTTTTCGGCGAAATGATGTATGAGCATGACGACGAAGAACATTACACCCCTATTTTAGACACCCTTGAAGCCTTAGCCGAAATTATTAAACAAGGTAAAGTGCGCTATATCGGTATTTCTAATGAAACCCCTTGGGGATTTATGAAATACCTAAAATTAGCCGAACAGCACGATTTACCGCGCATTATTAGCGTGCAAAATCCGTACAACTTGCTTAATCGCAGCTACGAAATCGCCATGTCTGAAATCAGCTATCGTGAAGATGTGCCGTTATTAGCTTATTCGCCGTTAGCCTTTGGCGCGTTAACCGGTAAATATGAAAATAATCAGTGGCCAGAAGGCGCACGCTTAACCGTATTTAAACGCTTTGCCCGCTATAACAGTACGCCAATGGCCCTTGAAGCAACTCAGGCTTATATCGATTTAGCCCGTGAGTTTAGTTTATCTCCGACCGAAATGGCCTTGGCGTTTGTTAATAGCCGCAAATTCGTCGCCTCTAACATTATTGGCGCCACTGATTTACATCAGCTAAAACAAAATATCGACAGCCACAAAGTCAGTTTATCTGCCGAGCTGATGCTAAGAATTAATCAATTGTCGGCGCTATATCGTTTTCCTTGTCCCTAGGCAAATGACATAACCGCTTAACAAATGCGCTAATTGCCACAAACCCTTGCAATGGGCATCAAGATCAATGAAGATCTTGATGCCTTTTCTTTTCAGTATAGAAACCCTTATTTTATGAAGCCTGCATCGTCAACACCGTCTGCCGTTTTATTTGATCATCAAGCGATACGCGATCAATTTCCAACGCTAAAACAGACCATTGGCGATTATCCTTTGTGCTACTTAGACACCGCAGCGACCAGCCAAAAGCCACAAGCTGTGATTGACGCAATGACCGAGTACTACCAACTCAATAATGCCAATGTGCACCGAGCGGCCCATCAACTGTCTGCCCGGGCGACTCAGCAATATGAAGCGGTTCGTCAACAAGTGGCTGAATTTATAAATGCCCAACGTCAAGACGAGATTATTTTTACCCATGGCACCACTGAATCGATCAATATGGTGGCCTATGGACTCACCTCGCAACTCAAACCCAATGATGTCATCCTAGTTGATACCGCGGCTCACCACGCCAATATTGTGCCTTGGCAAGAACTGGCAAAACGTACTGGCGCGGTGATAACCCCCATCCCACTGACAGCAGACGCGCAACTGGATATGGCGGCTTTTGATCGATTATTAACGCTTAAGCCTAAAGTGGTTGCCATATGTCATGTTTCAAATGCATTAGGGACAGTCAATTGCGTCGAAGAACTGGTTGCAAAAGCCAAAGCAGTTGGAGCGTTAACCTTAGTGGACGGTGCCCAGGCCATAGCCCATTTATCCGTTGATGTGCAAAAAATTGATTGTGACTTTTATGTGTTTTCGGGCCATAAAATGTACGGGCCAACAGGCGTGGGAATTTTATATGGTCGATATCAACAATTAGACCAACTAACGCCAATGCTCACTGGCGGCGAGATGATCAAAACCGTCAGTTTTGCGTATACTGAATATGGGGCATTACCTAATCGCCTTGAAGCTGGCACCCCCGCTATCGCAGAAGTCATTGGCCTCGGGGCTGCTATCCGTTTTTTACAACAATTGCCCCGCGAGCAATTATGGGTCCACGAACAACAATTGATCCAGTATTTACAACAGCAGTTGCAACAGCTTGGCGATATTGAATTGTATGGCATTGCCAACGACAAAAACGCGACCAATATTGCTGCGGTGGCCTTTAATATTAAAGGTGAACACCACCAAGATGTGGGAATTTTACTGGATCAACAAGCGATTGCTGTACGCTGTGGTCATCACTGTGCCATGCCATTAATGGCTAGCCTTAATTTAGGCGGGTGTTGCCGTGCATCGATTGGCATCTATACTAATAAGCAGGATGTTGATCAATTTATTCATGCACTTAATGCCGTAAAAGAGTTATTGTTATAGTTCCAAGGCACAACACGATGATCCAAATGCATTTTTTATCTACCGCTGAGGTTAATTGAATTACCATGTTAAACCCAAGCGCCACACCTTCACCGCTGTTATTTTTGCCTTTATCGGATGAGTTAATTGAAGCGGTTAACCTCATTGAACAAGCCTATAGCTGGCAAGATAAGTATCGCCAAATTATGTTACTCGGTAAGTTAATACCGCCATTTGCTGCAGAATTTAAGCACGCGGATGCACAAGTAAAAGGCTGCGAAAGCCAAGCATGGCTCTATCATCACCGCTTAAATGGGCAACATTTTTATCTAGCCGATAGTGATGCTCGTATTGTAAAAGGCTTAATTGGATTATTACTGGCCAACTGCCAAGGTAAAACCACTGAGCAAATACACCAATTTGATGTGAAACAGTATTTTGACCGCCTTGGATTAAGTGGCCAATTAAGTCCATCTCGTACCAATGGTTTAACTGCGTTAGCGCAAGCCATCGTTGCCTATACACATGATGTTAGTACCTGAAACACTGTCCAACACTAAGGAATAATAATGACTCAAAAAGTCTGTAACCAAGCTCGCCGTCATATCTTAAAAGGCCTTGGAGCAGCCACATTATTAAGCCCTTTAAGCTCGCTTCCAGCATGGGCAGTTGAATCACGTCGTTTGTACATCGATGGTTTATCGTTTTTACCCACCGACATCAATGATGTTAAAGCCTCAAAGCTCGATGCCTTTATTGCCGATATTTCAGCGATTGATAAGATTGAGCAAGCTGATGGCACCATAAATTATAAACGCACTTATCAAGCCTGCATCAATAGCATTAAGCAAGCGGCTAACTCGGTCATTGCCAATCCAGACGTGTATCTGCAAGGGCAAACGGGGGCAGACATTAACAAGGCAAGAGCACAGCAACAAACTGCGGTATTTTTTCAAATTCAAGGCGCCGACTGTGTGGAAGATGACGGAGCAAACAATGAGTGGCCACTGTTAGACAGTTTGCATCAGCAGGGTTTACGCGTGCTGCAGCTAACCCACCATTATGGTAATCGCTATGCGGGTGGCGCATTAGATAATAACGGCTTAAAGAGTTTAAATCCCCCGTTAACCACCGCAGGGCAATCACTAATAGAAGAGTTAAATCGTAAAAATATCCTGATCGATGTGAGTCACTCCAGCGCCCAAACAGCCCTTGACACAGCAAAAGCCAGTCGGTCTCCTATTGTGCAAAGCCATGGTGCTGCGCGCGCTATTGTAAACAATGCCCGTTGCTCACCCGATGAAGTGATCCGCGCTATTGGCGATAGCGGCGGCGTGTTTGGGGTCTTTATGATGAGCTTTTGGCTGACTAACAAGCCGACACCCACAATTGAAGACTACATCAGGCAACTCGGTTATATTGCCAAAGTGGGCGGTGTCAATAGCGTTGCGATAGCCAATGACTTTCCACTTCGTGGTCAAGAAAACCTATTAGCGTTAGATAACAATAACAGCGAAGGCATAAAAGAATACCTTCCATGGTGGCACCGATTAGAAGAACAGAATGTGTTAGGTTTTGACGTTGAGCCCAAGCATGTAGTTATTCCTGAGTTCAACAGCATCGACCGCATGAGCCGTATTGACGACGCCTTGAAAAAAGCTCGTTTCAAATCCACCGATCGCGATCGTTTTATGGGTGAAAACTGGCAGCGAGTGCTCAAGCAGGTGTTAGTGTAATGCACCATATACCCAAACGACCTTCGGTCTGCTAAAGAAAAGATAACAAGCGATAACAAGCGAACGCTGCGCGGCTAAGATTTTATAGCATCTAGCCGCGAAGCGTCCTAGCAGCACAGCGCTCTAGGTTCTAGAAGGAGCGAAGCACCACCCTCTGGCGAGCTTGCGAGTTCCTAGAACCTATCTCTTAACCTGGCTTGGGTATTGATAAAATAATCAGCCCTTTTTATGTGGTCGGCTTAGGGAAGTTTAAATCCCTGCACCAGCGATTTCTCTCGGTGGATTAAGCACTTCAATCGCTTTTAAGTAAGCCAGTAAACCATTCACCTGAGTATCGAGATCACCTTTACTGGTATCTATGGTTAACTCTGCAGATTCTGGCACTTCGTAAGGTGATGAAATGCCAGTAAAGTGACTAATTTCTCCCTTTCGAGCTTTGGCATACAAGCCTTTGGTGTCGCGCGATTCGCACACGCTCAATGGCGTAGACACATGTACTTCAACAAATTGTCCTTGTGGGAATAACGCCCTGACGCGATCACGTTCTTCGCGGGTCGGTGAAATAAACGCCGACAACACCACTAAGCCTGAATCAACCATTAATTTAGCCACTTCACCGACACGACGTAAATTTTCATCGCGATCTTCAAGGCTAAAGCCTAAATCTTTACACAGACCATGACGAACATTATCACCATCAAGTAAATAGGTATGAAAACCGTATTCAAATAACGCCCGCTCTAATGCACCTGCAAGGGTTGATTTACCTGAGCCTGATAGCCCGGTAAACCATAATAATACTGGGTTTTGGCCTTTTTGGGCGCCACGGGCAGCTTGGTCAATGGCATGTTGATGCCAAACAATATTGCTCATCACTACTCCTATCGAGTGGTTATTACACCACACTAAAATTCTTTGTTAAAACGGGAAAAAATACGGGATCGAAAAAATAACCACTAAGGAATACACTATTGATAACGGTAAACCTAAGCGAACAAAGTCGCTTAATTTATAATTACCGGCATTAAATACCATCAGGTTAGTTTGATAGCCGTAAGGCGAAATAAAGCTCGCACTTGCCCCAAATACCACCGCCATAATAAACGGACGTGGATCCGCGCCAAAGCTGGTGGCAACCGCGTAAGCTACCGGAAATGCAAGTGCGGCGGCGGCGTTGTTGGTAATTAACTCGGTAACAATTAAGGTAATCAGATAAATCCCAACAAAGGCGGCAAACACACCATAACCATTGAACAGACTTAACAACGCTTGCGCCATGATGTCTGCTAGGCCGGTTGTGACCATTAAGTTAGCTAACCCTAAGGCACTTCCTACGATAACCACCAGTTCTAACGGAAAGCGACGTTTGAGCTCACTTAAGGTTATCGCGCCAATCGCCACATAGCTGAGTAACAATAAAACTAAGCCTTTGGCTAATGGTAATACATCGAAAATGCTCGCCAAAATGGTTAATGCAAACCCAACAAGCACCCAGCTACCGCGTTTTTCATCTAAACGGACACTTAACTCTAAGCCACTGATAGCCGCAAAGTCGGTGGTTAAATTAGGACATTTAGAAAAACGGTCGCCTGGGGTGAGCAGTAATACGTCACCGGGTTGTAACACCACATCGCCTAGTCCACCTTTTAACGGCAGATGACCTCGACGAATAGCCATCACGGCAGCATCAAAGACTTCACGAAAGCGCGAATCTTTTAAGCTTGTCCCTACTAAACTTGATGATGGCGCTAGCACGGCTTCAACCAGATTTTGACCTTTTGCGTGCTGCTTACCAAACCATTCTAAACCGTCAAACTGATGTAACAGCTCAACCGACTCAACCGCACCGCTAAAACGTAAAACGTCATCGGCTTGCAGCACCATTTGCGGCGGCACTGGACAGATACGGATCCCACTGCGCTCTAACTCAACTAAATACAGTTTTTTAAGTGCCCGCAAACGGTTATCTATCACGCTCTTACCCACTAGGGTAGAGGTTTTGGCCACATGAGCTTCCAATAGATAAGGTAAAGACTCATCTTCGGATTCTTCACGTCTATCGGGTAAAAAGTTAGCCATGATGGTTAACACAACTAAACCACTTATGACCACTAATGCGCCGACTTGTGAAAACTCAAAAAAACCGAGCGGCTCAAGGCCCGCATTTTCAACAAAAGAGTTAACAATTAGACTCGTAGAGGTGCCAATTAGGGTTAATGTGCCGCCCAAAATTGCCGCGTAGTTTAATGGCAATAACAACTTAGAAGGCGCATGTGCTTGATTACGGCGCACCACACCGATTAACGAGGCGACGACCGCAGTATTATTGGTAAACGATGACAATAAGGCTGTCGATATACCTAACTTCGCTAATGTGGAAAATAACGAGCCTTTGCCAATGACTTGGCTTAATTTGCCCAGTAATGAGGTTTTCTCAAGTGCTGTGGCCGCCAGTACTAACAGCACTAAAGTGATCAGTCCGTTATTAGTAAAGCTGCCAAGTGCTACATTTAAGTCAACTAACCCAAGGATATAACAAATTAACGAAGCGAAAAAAAACATGGCGGCCGGTTTTGCAAGCCCAGCAAGAAGCCCACCGACCAGCGCTAACAAGATAATCGCTAACAACCATATTTCGCTCATTAATTATTTTCCAAGTACGCTGATATCGCGCGCATTCCAATGCGGATAATGCTTACGCACTAACGCATTAAACTCGACTTCAAATGCACTAAACTCAGTGTTGGTTTGCTTGTCACCTTGATGACCACTGACGACCATAGCGGCAGCAACAGTGGCATTGGACAAACGATCAATTAAAATCATTCCACCGGTATCACGTACTAAGCTATAGGCATCTAACACAACCGATTCGGTTAAATCTAACTTAACCCGAGCGATGGTATTTAGGCTTAATGTGCTTGCTGCGCTGCGCTCAAGCGTATTGACATCGGTAATGTATTCAATTGCGCTTACCACCGCTTGGGTTTTCTTACCCGCCACTTTCACATCATATAACTGACCGATTTGTAATGGCTTTTCATCCATCCACACTAGGTCCGCTACTATGTGGTTAGCCATTTCTGGCGCGGTCGCCGGGTGAGCCAATAAATCACCACGTGAAATATCAATCTGATCTTCAAGGGTAATGGTGATTGCTTGACCTGCTACGGCTTCGGGTAAATCACCGTCAAAGGTGACAATACGTTCAATTTTACTGCGCTTGCCCGATGGCAATGCGACTAATTCGTCACCCACTTTAATGATGCCTGACGCTAACGTGCCAGAGAAACCACGAAAATCTAAGTTAGGTCGTAATACGTACTGCACCGGAAAACGTACCGGTAGCTCGCTCAGTTCACGCTGTGTATCGATAGTTTCAAGCAGCTCAAGTAATGTGCCACCTTGATACCAATCACATTGAGTACTAGGGTTGACCACGTTGTCACCATTTAAGGCCGACAAGGGCACATAGTGAATATCTAAATCACCAAAGTCTTTCACAAAATCAGTAAAATCAGCTTGGATTTGGTCAAACACCGTTTGATCAAAGCCAACCAAGTCCATCTTATTCACGGCTACGACAAAGTGACGTAAACCTAATAATGAGGCAATAAATGCATGGCGTTTAGTTTGGGTTTGCACCCCATAACGCGCATCAACCAAAATGACTGCTAAGTCACAGTTTGACGCACCCGTTGCCATGTTACGAGTGTATTGTTCATGGCCAGGGGTATCAGCAATAATAAACTTACGTTTTTCACTGGAAAAATAACGATAAGCCACATCGATAGTAATGCCCTGCTCACGCTCAGCTTGTAAACCATCTACCAATAACGCAAGGTCAATGGCTTCGCCAGTGGTGCCCATTTTAGCGCTATCACTTTTTAAGCTTGCGAGCTGATCTTCATAAATTTGCGCGCTGTCATGCAATAAACGCCCAATAAGGGTACTTTTACCATCATCGACACTGCCACAGGTTAAAAAACGCAATAAGCCTTTATTTTGTTGTAATGCCAAATATTCTTTTACGCCGTGCAGCTGGATCTCTGCGGCCATACGGTCGGTATTCTTTGTTGCTTGGTCCATAATCTTTCTCACTCAAATTCGTTCGCATGCTGGGTCGATAAAACAACCATATTCAATTACTTAGAAATAGCCTTGACGCTTTTTCTCCTCCATTGAAGCACTTTGGTCTGAATCAATTAAGCGACCTTGACGTTCACTTGAGCGAGTTAACAGCATCTCTTCAATAATTTTCTCTAAGCTATCGGCTTCTGATGGCATCGCCGCCGTTAGTGGATAACAACCTAAGGTTCTAAAACGAACCCGCTCAACCGATTCAACATCGCCGGATTCGATTGGCATACGATCATCATCTTTTAAGATCAGCTGGCCGCCTTTGTTCACCACGGTGCGAGGGGCTGCAAAATATAACGGTACGATTTCGATATTCTCTTGGTAGATATACTGCCAAATATCAAGCTCAGTCCAGTTAGATAATGGGAACACCCGAATGCTTTCGCCTTTATTTACCGCGCCGTTATAGGTGCGCCATAATTCTGGACGTTGGTTTTTAGGATCCCAGCGGTGGTGCTTATCACGGAACGAATACACCCGCTCTTTGGCACGCGATTTTTCTTCATCCCGACGTGCGCCACCAAAAGCGGCATCAAATCCATATTGATTTAATGCTTGCTTTAGCGCTTGGGTTTTCATGATGTCGGTATGTTTAGCACTACCATGGGTAAATGGACCAACACCTTGTTCAACGCCTTCTTGGTTAGTGTGAGTCAGTAGCTCAAAACCAAATGCTTTAGCTTGCGCATCACGAAAAGCGATCATCTCTTTGAATTTCCACCCCGTATTGACATGCAATAATGGGAATGGAATTTTGCCTGGGTAAAATGCTTTGCGCGCAAGATGCAGCATAACAGATGAGTCTTTACCAATAGAATAAAGCATCACAGGGTTACCAAACTCAGCTGCAACTTCACGGATGATCTGGATGCTCTCTGCTTCCAGTTGTTGTAAATGGCTTAACGAACGGCCTGCCATGATGATTCTCCATTAGCTAATATTGCTGCATCGCAGCGGGTTAAATTAATCGACTACAGCGCTTTAGCGACTGTGTCTAAATCTGTTTTTTGTTGCGCAGTTTTTTGTTGCGCAGTGACGGGATCAAACCAATTCAAGCTCTCCGCTAATTCAACAACTTCACCGATAATCATCAGCGCAGGCATCTGCAAAGCAGGATCTGCGGCTAATTGAGCCAGTTCACCTAACTTACCCATAAACCGCTGTTGTGATGAGGTGGTTGCGTTAGACACGATTGCCACGGGCGTCTCAGCACTACGACCAGCATTGATCAAACCCTCACTGATAATATTGGCGTTTAATATGCCCATATAGACCACTAAGGTATTGTTGGAATTAGCATAACCATGCCAATCCATAGGGCGACTCGCTAACTGGCAGTGACCCGTAATAAAGGTGACACCTTGAGCATAATCACGATGCGTTAGCGGAATACCAGCATAAGCCGAGGTACCGCTGGCGGCGGTAATGCCAGGAACTACTTCAAAAGCAATACCCGCTGCGACTAAGATTTGTAACTCTTCGCCGCCCCTGCCAAAAATAAACGGATCGCCACCTTTTAAGCGCACCACATTTCTACGGGTGAATGCTTTGGTCACCAACAACTGATTAATTTCATCTTGGGCTGCGCTGTGTTTACCTGCGCGCTTACCCACGGCAATTTTTTCAGCATGACTGGGGATTAAATCTAAAATATCTTGGCTGACTAATGCGTCATATAACACTGCATCGGCATTCTTTAGGATGCGATAGGCTTTTAGTGTTAGCAGCTCAACGTCGCCAGGACCTGCGCCGACTAACCACACTTTGCCTTTGGCTTGTTGCCCCGGCATCGATACTAATTCCATCACATTAACCTTAAGATATTTGACCATATACAAATATAGCGTTTTCTATATTCCATATACAATAGTTTATAGTTAGTTTTTATAACTAAATAGCATATAAAGCGGTTTGTTGGTCGTTTACTCCATTTGACAGGCTAATACGGGCTGAATTATGGGCTAGAATGAAAAAATGTTAACTTAATTCGACAAATCTCTGACAATTGATAACAATGACTATCGAAAAATACTGTTTTTAAGAATGATATTAAAATTAAACCAATAATTATGCTTATGGATACTGCAATGATAAAAATCACTCAATATGTTGGACTCTCGCTGTTGTTACTTGGCTATAGTACGATCGCCATTGCAGAAGTTTCATTAGTCGACGAGCGCGTAAAAGGAGAACTCGCCACATCTGAAAAGCCGTTTGTGATCACCCCGCACAAGGCCAATTACCTTCTACCAGTGACTTACCAAACCCGCACTAACTCATTGCCATTTGAAAATAAATATCCGGATGAAGACTTCAACATTGATAACTTAGAAGCAAAGTTTCAAATCAGTTTTAAATTTCCAATTATGTATAACGTTTTTGGTGATAATGGCCATTTGTTCTTTGCCTACACCAATCAATCTTATTGGCAGGTTTATAACGAAGACGCATCGTCTCCGTTTCGTGAAACTAACCACGAACCTGAAGTGTTTATGTTATTTAATAATGATTGGAAAATTGGCGGTTTTACTAACTCATTTTTAGGTATTGGCGCGGTACACCAATCTAATGGCCAGACCAATCAATTGTCACGCAGCTGGAACCGAATTTATGGCAGTGCGGTATTTGACCGTGGTCCATTCGCACTGGGGCTTAGAGTGTGGTGGCGTCTACCAGAAGATGAAAAAGAAAACATTAATGTTGCTAAAGGTGATGATAACCCTGATATCAACCGCTATATGGGCAACTTTGAATTAACCGGAGTTTACGGCTTAAATGAGCATCGTTTTACCATGCTACTGCGTAACAACTTACGCGATACCAATCGCGGCGCTGTTGAATTGACTTGGAGTTATCCGGTTATTGGTACGTTACGTATTTATACTCAGTACTTTAATGGTTATGGTGAAAGCTTAATTGACTATAATCATCATAATCAGCGTGTTGGTATTGGTATTGCGTTAAATGACATTCTATAACATACGCGATTAACGTCGATTAAATCCGCAAGTGATCAACACTAAAGTGGCATGTGTGCTACATAAAAAAAGGTGACCATTGGGTCACCTTTTTTAGTTTCGTTAACCATCTTGTGGTTTACGTCGCTTTAGCGAAACAGCCTTAATAAAAGCGGTTAACAGAAGCTACTTAGCACTGGCTTTGCTGTTTACTATAGAGCCAATCACTAAGCCTTTATCGGTAAAGTCTACCGACATCTGTAAACGCATATTGTAGTCTTTTAACATGAGCAACTCTTCGGGCATCGGTTCGCCACTCATTTCTACCATATCGACTAATGGGGCAAACATTTTCTGATAATCAACAGATAAGTTAACAAAACCATTAGACTCAAGAGTTTGCTTAAACATCAAATCAGCTAACTCTGTACCTCTATCGCCAGTATAAGCCACTAAATGATTACCTTTGATGGCTAATTTAGCGCTAACACCTAATTCAGGCGGTAACATTAACATGGGGGTAATGTCGACCGGATCACCATTGTCTTTTAAGTCCACATTTGCCAGCGGTGGATAAAATGGCCTCATCATATCCACTAACATCATCGGCTTTTCAGCCGAAACGCTTATCAATGCATCTAGCTTTTCAAAGCTAGGCTGGCCATTTTTCTCGGTCAACTGGTAATCTGCTAGCGTCACACTGATGCCTTTAACACCATTCGCCATACCAGCCATCATGCCAAGCATCGCTGGATTGAGCTCACTTAACTCTGATTGCATTTGAGCCAGTGCAGTACATTGATATTGCGGTGTTTGTAAATCTTTCCATACTTCATTCAATGCTGGAGCTAATTGCTTCACATCAAGCCCAAACGCAACTGATAAGATATTGTCATGACCGTTACTGGCAAATGATGGTACAAAACCACGCATTTTATTTAAGGCAGACAAAATCACTTGATTGTTACTTTCAATCACCACTGCCGCATCGATAGTGCTTTCTTCGCGGGTAATTGAGTATGAGTTGAGTCCCATCACACTGCGTGGCCAATTGGCCGCTATCGCATTAAACTCGGTTTGGCACACAGGGGTTTTCAGTTGTGCAAATGGATCTTCGCCCTGTATTTCAATCATTTTGGTCATTTGCTTGGCCAGCATATTGCCGTCTGTCGACGTTAACCCTTTGACCAATTCAACATGGTTAATAAAGCTAATACTGTTTTGCATAAAACCATGAGTATTGGCAATGTCTTGCAACAGGGTCGTTTCGCTAATAGGGTGCTCAACTTTTTTCTCACCCAACGCGGTTTCAAGTAATTGAGGGGTGTTTAATGACGTATTCAAGGTCACCGTTAACCAGCCATCTTTAACGGAAAATACAACCTCAGCGTGTTCTTTTTCATCAACATCGGTTAATGCATAACCACGATATTCAACATTACCCGACTTGCCCATGGTGTGAGTTAAGCCGCTTTCCTGCTCGGCGCGATCTAATTCCGCCCAGAATGCTGCAGGATTGCTGATCTCAATTTTCATGACCGGCAATGCGCCTAAAGTATAAAAATAACTCTTAATTGAATCCGCTAAACCGTATGTTGATAGCAAGGTCTCAGGGTTAGGCAACACAGTCATGTATTGCTTATATAAACTGACAAAAAAGCGCTCTTGAGCTGATGAGCTATCATCGAGCGACAACATTTTATCCTTATCATAAGCTTGATAATTACCGGCAATGCTATACAAATAATCTTTTAATGGAAATGGCACTAACTGCCCAGAAAACGCTAATGTATCAGCAGGGATATAGTCCAACATTGGGTCGTTTTTAACCACTGACGTCCCTTGTTGCGACAGAAAATATCCACCAGCACCAACAGCCAATACCACAGCAGCAATTGCCATTTTATTCATCTATAAACTCCAATTTATATTATTGTTAACTCTTCCTTGAAATGAGTTAGCGTTTAAACATTTATTATCTTTTTGGGATAAGTATTATCGATTACACCGATAAACTGCGGATTAATTTAGCATTAAATATTAATAAGCGCATTAGATGTTACCTTTTGGGGGATATTTATCCTGAAAACCGCACCTGTAAAAAACCAATACTCCAAAAAGACAGCTTATTATCTAACGAGTTTTGAGAGGGAATTTGACGAGATAAAAGTGAAAATCAACAAGCATTAAGCAGGAAATAATTCAAACATCTGATCTCCCGATAACTCAAACCGCTGAGTTATCGGGAACAACCGAATCGATTACTTATACGCTAACAAGTCAATCAATGTGCTCGAGGACGCGAGCGAAGCTTTTGAAGGTACGTGGACTGCAAAAACAATCCCAAAACGTCTACAAAAAACCATCTACAGGAATCATTAAACGTAGACTATTATCGCCGCAATTGCATAAAAGTTTACATAAAATATAGTTCGTTTTCGCTCAAACCAGTCAATCAATCGTTTGAATTAAAATAGCTTAGAATAATCTGCTTAAAATGTTTTTAAACCGCATCAACATAGTAGATGTCGCAATAAGCAAACAGTAAATAATCTAGGCAATCAATGTGCCACCATAAAGCCATTGCCACCCGTTTGGATAAATCAACCTTACGGATGACTCATACAAACACAAGACTCAATGACGCTATCACTCATCTTAGATATCGAAGTGCAAACCACATTCTCGCGTTAAGCCATTAAAACGGGTTTCTTCTTCAGACATACCTAACTCAAGTGGTTTGCTTGAGTGAGTATCACCTACCGACACATAACCTTGTTCCCATAATGGGTGATATGGCAAGTCATGTTCAGTTAAGTACATGTGCACGTCTTTGTTGCTCCACTCAATGATGGGTAACAATTTAAAACGTTTGCCGCTAATGGCTAAAATAGGCAGGGCTTCACGGGTACTAGACTGACTGCGACGTAACCCCGCAAACCAAGTACCAACATTCAATTCAGCTAATGCTCGCTGCATAGGCTCAACTTTATTGATGCGATTATATTCATCCAACCCATCTATGCCCTGCTCCCACAGCTTACCAAAACGCGCTTCTTGCCACGCTTGGGTTTGACCCGCTTGATACACTTTAAGATTCAGGTTTAAACGCTCGGTTAACTGATCAATAAATTGATAGGTCTCGGGGAACAAATAACCCGTGTCGGTTAAAATCACCGGAATATCGCTTTGCGCTTGAGTCACCATGTGTAACATCACCGCGCCTTGAATACCAAAGCTAGACGACAATGCATGCTCGCCTGGTAAATATGCTAGACCCCAAGCCACTCGTTGCTGCGCCGTTAACCCGGCTAAAAACTGATTAATCGTTTCCAGCGCAGCGGTTTGCTCTGCAAGAGGCGCTAATAACAACGCCTGCAATTGAGCGGGAGTGACACCATGATCGACGCCGGCATCAGTTGATGCAGTCGTTACCACTTCATTACCCATGAAAATCCTTAGCGGCGTCAATAACCGCCTTCACCACGCCGATACGCACGGTGAAGTTACCAAAGGTTTCGCCAGCATCACGTTCGGTGGCGTAGCGGCCAAACAAGGTATCCAATTCCGCTAAAATTTCGGCTTCTTGAATGTTTTCTTTATGCATTTTATTTAAACGCGTACCTTCAAAGCTAGCGCCTAAATACAAATTGTAACGACCCGGTGCTTTACCCACTAAACCAATTTCGGCGGCAAATGGACGCGCACACCCGTTGGGACAACCTGTCATACGCACTACTATTGATTGCTCGCTAATACCGTGTTTAGCCTGTAGCGCATCGATGTGATCGATAAACTCAGGGAAATAACGCTCAGCTTCGGCCATTGCTAATGGGCACGTGGGTAACGCCACACAGGCAATTGAATGGCCGCGAGTGCCACTTAACACTTGGCCTAATAAACCATGCTTACGGGCTAGGCCTTCAATGTCGGCTTTATCTTCTGCTGCAACACCGGCAATAATCATGTTCTGATTTGAGGTCATGCGGAAATCGCCTTTATGGATGTTGGCAATTTCACGTAAACCTGTTTGTAAGGTTTGACCGGGTAAATCTTTAATACGGCCACTTTCAATAAATAGCGTTAAGTGCCATTTGTTGTCGATACCTTCAACCCAACCATAACGATCGCCGCGATCACCAATGATCACATCACGCTTTGGTTCAAATTTCACTCCAGCACGTTTTTCAACTTCAGCTTTAAATGCGTCAAGACCATGGTCAACAATGGTGTACTTTAAACGGGCACGTTTACGCACTTCACGGTTACCCCAGTCTCGTTGAACGGTCATTACCGCTTCGGCAAACTTGGTGACGTCGTCCTTGTTAATAAAGCCCAAATCATCGGCTAAACGTGGGAAAGTTTCAACTTCACCGTGGGTAGAGCCCATACCGCCACCCGCCACTAAGTTAAAGCCCACTAACTCACCGGCTTGTGCTACCGCGATAAAACCAAGGTCATTGGTATACACGTCTACGTCGTTATGGGGCGGAACGGCAACAGCCATTTTAAATTTACGAGGCAAATACGTTTTGCCGTAAACAGGCTCTACGGTTTCTGTGCCTAATAGCTTTTCTTCATCTAACCAAATCTCAGCATACGCGCGAGTGTGTGGTAATAAATGATCAGATAAGTGCTTAGCGACGGCATATGCTTGCGCATGTAACCTAGACTCAACCGGATTTGGATTACACATCACATTGCGGTTTACGTCACCACAGGCAGCAATAGAATCTAATGCGGCGCGATCAAGTCCTTGGATCAAGGTTTTTAGATTACGCTTGGGAATGCCGTGATACTGAAACGTTTGGCGGGTGGTTAACCGAATACTGTTTGAGGTGGTGAGTGTCGATGATATTTTATCCACGGCTAACCACTGCTCTGGGGTACAAATACCACCCGGCACGCGTGCACGTAACATAAAGCTATGCAGAGGTTCTAATTTTTGCTCTTTACGCTCGTTACGTAAATCACGGTCATCTTGCTGATAAAAACCGTGGAATTTAATCAGCTGTTGATCGCCCTCGCTAAACGATCCAGTGACTTGGGTATCTAACCCTTCTTGGATGTCACCGCGCAAATAATCACTGTCGTCTTTTAAGTATTCGTTTACTGCTAACTTTTGCTCACTCATGGCCTTGGCCTCTCTTAATTCTGTTCAATTCACTCGCGCTAATAGACTGCTAAATATTTATAATTTACTAACAGTGGGCTGAGTTAATACACATCTTTTTGGTAACGTTTTTCGCTACGCAGTGTTTCAAAGTAAGCTTCTGCGTCATCAAAGCTTAAGCCACCTTGTTCAACCGCGATGTTTACTAATGCTTGATGGACGTCTTTTGCCATACGCTCGGCATCACCACAGATATACACATGGGCGCCCTTTTGTAACCACTGCCATAACGCTTCAGCTTGTTCTGCAATGCGGTGCTGAACATACACTTTATCAGCTTGATCCCGTGAGAAAGCCACATCTAAACGCGACAAACCGCCGTTTTTAAGATATTGCTGCCACTCAACTTGGTATAAGAAATCTTGTTCAAAATGCGGGTTACCAAAGAATAGCCAGCTGTCACCCGACACACCGTCTGCCGCGCGTTGCTGCATAAAGGCGCGGAATGGCGCAACACCGGTACCAGGACCCACCATGATGACAGGCGTTTGTGGATTTTCTGGTAAACGAAAATGGTTATTCTGCTCAACGTACACGTTAATCTGTTGACCTTCTTGTGCTGACGCTAAGAAATGCGATGCGCCGCCAAAACGAGCCTGGCCTTGACGTTCATCTTCAACCAACGCCACGGTTAAGTGCACTTCAGCTTCAACTTCTGCTTGGCTAGAGGCAATGGAGTATAGCCGTGGTGTTAGCGGACGTAACATACCAACTAACTGCGTCGCGCTGACTTTCGCTGGATATACAGCCACTAAATCGGCTAATTGGTGCTGTAGAATAAATTGTCTGGTTTGCTCTTTATCTTCACCAATAGCCGCAAGTTCTGCATTGCCGCTCAACTCAGCCCATGTTTTCACTAGGCCTGGGTATAACTGAGTGAGTTCTTTCTTGTCGGTTAACGCCGCTTTTAATGATAGTGACTCTTTCGCCACAGTCACATTGTCGTCTGCTGCTAAACCAAGCGCGGCGATCACTTCATCGACCAGCGCTTGGTTATTGCTAAACCACACCCCTAATGCATCACCCACTTGATAAGTTAATCCTGACTCGCCTAAATCAATTTCAACATGGCGTACATCACGATCAGAATCTCGACCGGTAATTTTTTGGCTTACCAGTACTTCTGCTGTATAGGGGTTTTGCTTGGTATATTCACTTTCACCAGCAACAGATGCGGTACCAATTGACACCACACTCGCGCTTGACGCTTGAATATAAGGCTTAACGGCCTCAACAACACTGTCTTGCCATTGTTGTGAAATATCTTCATAGTCAACATCACATTCAACTAAGGGTAATAATGATGTTGCCCCTAATGCACTTAGACGCGCATCAAAGTCTTTACCGGTTTGGCAAAAAAACTCATAGCTTGAATCTCCTAACGCTAAAACAGAATAATGTAGATTATCCAATTTTGGTGCCCGCTTTGAGGTTAAAAACTTGTGCAGTTCAATCGCATCATCAGGTGCTTCGCCTTCACCATGGGTACTGACGAGCAATAACAAGATGGTTTCTTGTTTGAGTTGGCGGACATTATATTCGCCCATAGAAGCTAAATTAACCGCATAACCTTGCGCCTGCGCTTTGGCTGCGAGTTCTTTGGCTACGCCACGACCATTGCCAGTTTGGCTACCATATAAAATGGTAACTGTTGGGGCGGCGCTTGTCTCTGTTGTGGTCTCGACACCGCTTTGACCTTGGTTAGCACTCGCTGCTAAGTAACCACTGACCCAGGCGAGTTGAACAGAAGATAATTCTGATGTGAGTTGTTTTAGCTTATCGACTTGTCCTTGAGACAAGGGTGATGCTAAAGCGGAAAGTTCTTTTAACAACATAAGACGGCCTTATAACAGTATAATGTGGGTTAGCTTACTACTGAGTACCAAAACCAAAAAAGAATAAAAGATGATTTTTTATTCCATTTAGGAATATGCAAAGGGCTTTTTTTACGTTACAAAAGTGGGGTGGCGTTAAAAGGTTTTAAATTACCTCAATTTAAAACCAAGTAATTAGCCACAAAACATGCCTAATGTCGCAAGCTAGAAGGCCAATTAAGTGATGAATAATTATCAGCTTGATTGTTTTCTGAGTAAAACGACGTGCAAATACAATGTAACTATGTCAGCGTAATACTATCGACTAATGAGTTTACCCGACTTCTATGGTCATATGGTGCACTTTTTCTATTGGCAAAGAGCCCATATGAGGAAGTAATACTCAAACGGAATGGTCTATTGATGGGGAACCGCAATAGACGGTCTTTTTATTAACCATCAGGAAACAGTCATGCAGATTGGAATACCGAGAGAAAGTATCGAAGGTGAGACTCGAGTCGCGGCGACTCCAGCAACCGTGATACAGCTTAAAAAGCTCGGCTTTAGTGTGGCAATTGAAGCACAAGCAGGTGTGAAATCTAGCTTCGATAATGCAGCATTTGAAGCGGCAGGGGCAGATATTGTCGACAACGTGTATCAAGCTGACTTTATTTTTAAAGTAAATGCACCGTCCGATGATGAAATCGCACAAATGAAGCCAGGCACAACCCTGGTCAGTTTTATTTGGCCAGCACAAAACCCTGAACTCGTTGAAAAACTTTCAACTAACAATATTACTGTGATGGCCATGGACATGGTGCCGCGTATTTCACGCGCCCAATCACTCGATGCACTGTCATCTATGGCAAACATTGGTGGTTATCGCGCGGTCATTGAAGCCGCACATGAATTTGGTCGTTTCTTTACCGGGCAAATAACCGCAGCAGGCAAAGTACCACCAGCCAAAGTACTGATTATTGGTGCTGGTGTAGCTGGGCTTGCCGCTATTGGTACTGCAGGCTCTCTAGGAGCCATAGTCCGCGCATTTGACACCCGTCTTGAAGTGGCAGAGCAAATTGAGTCAATGGGCGGTAGCTTCTTAAAGCTTGAGTTTGAAAATAAAGAAGGTGGCTCATCTGACGGCTACGCTAAAACCATGTCAGAAGAATTTATTGCGGCTGAAATGGCGCTATTTGCCGAGCAAGCCAAAGAAGTCGACATCATCATTACCACCGCATTAATTCCAGGACGCCCTGCGCCAAAACTGATCACCAAAGACATGGTAGATACCATGAAACCGGGCTCAGTGATTGTCGATTTAGCCGCCGCTACAGGCGGCAACTGTGAATACACAGTAAAGGGTGAGCGTTTTATTACTGACAACGGCGTTAAGGTATTAGGTTATACCGACTTACCGGGTCGTTTACCGGCGCAATCGTCACAACTTTATGGCACTAACTTAGTCAACTTGATGAAGTTAATGTGTAAAGAAAAAGACGGTAATGCCGTACTCGATTTTGATGATGTTGTGATGCGCAATATGACCGTCACTCGTGGCGGCGAAATCACCTTCCCACCACCGGCAATTTCAGTATCTGCTGCGCCACAGAAACCGGCGGCCAGCACTGAACCCAAAGCGGCCAAAGTTGAAAAGGCACCGTCAAAACTTAAGTATATTTTAGGTGCTATAGGTATTGCCGGCTTTGCCGCCGTCGCCTCGGTTGCACCGGCTGAGTTTCTGTCGCACTTCACCGTCTTTATCCTAGCCTGTGTGGTGGGTTATTACGTGGTGTGGAATGTGTCGCACTCGTTGCATACGCCTTTAATGTCAGTCACTAATGCGATTTCAGGTATTATTGTGGTTGGTGCATTATTGCAAATAGGTCAAGGTTCAGCATTAGTCACTGCGCTTGCATTTTTCGCGGTGCTTATCGCCAGTATCAACATCTTTGGCGGGTTTACCGTCACTCAGCGCATGCTGAAGATGTTCCGTAAAGATTAAGGGGTAATATCGTGGCTCAAGGACTGGTTACAGCATCTTATATCATTGCTGCCGTGTTTTTTATTCTCAGCTTAGCTGGGTTATCAAAACAAGAAACGGCTAAAAATGGTAATTTATTTGGCATTATCGGGATGGCGATTGCACTCATTGCCACCATCCTCAATCCTGCTACAAACGGCGTAGAATGGATTATTCTCGCCATGGTTATCGGTGGATCAATTGGTATTCGCTTAGCATTGAAAGTCGAAATGACGGAAATGCCTGAGCTGGTAGCTATTTTGCACAGCTTTGTGGGTTTAGCTGCAGTATTAGTGGGCTTTAATAGCTTTATTGATATTCAACCACACGAAGTGTCTGAATTTGTCGTGGTAATGGGGCAAGACCTCAACACCACGTTAGAAACGGCAAAAGCGGCCTTTGCAGAAGCAAGTAAAGCCCAACAAACTGAACACTTGACTGGTGCAATGCTTAACATTCATTTAGTCGAAGTGTTTTTAGGCGTCTTTATTGGTGCCGTCACTTTTACGGGTTCGATTGTGGCATTTGCTAAGCTACGTGGATTGGTTTCATCAAAAGCACTTATGCTACCGCATCGCCATAAATTAAACTTATTGGCCGTTGTGGCCTCGTTTATATTAATGCTGATGTTCGTACAAGCCGGCGGAGCAGTGACACCACTGATCCTGATGACCTTAATTGCATTAGCATTTGGCTGGCATTTAGTGGCATCGATTGGTGGTGCCGATATGCCAGTGGTCGTGTCCATGCTGAACTCATATTCAGGCTGGGCAGCGGCAGCGGCAGGTTTCATGTTATCGAATGACTTACTGATTGTCGTTGGTGCGCTTGTGGGCTCGTCGGGTGCGATCCTGTCTTACATTATGTGTAAAGCGATGAACCGCTCGTTTATTTCTGTTATTGCCGGTGGTTTTGGCAATGATAGTGTGGCGGCCAGTGGCGATGACACCGTCGGTGAATACCGTGAAACAACGGCTGAAGACGTAGCTGACATGCTAAAAGCATCAGACTCCGTTGTCATCACCCCAGGTTATGGCATGGCGGTAGCGCAAGCTCAGTATCCTGTCGCTGAAATAACCAAAAAGCTGCGGGCTCTGGGTATAAAAGTCCGCTTTGGTATTCACCCTGTTGCGGGTCGTTTACCTGGCCACATGAACGTACTATTAGCAGAAGCTAGAGTGCCTTACGATATCGTGCTCGAAATGGACGAAATCAACGAAGACTTTAGCAATACTGATACTGTGCTCGTCATTGGTGCTAACGATACGGTTAACCCTGCAGCAATGGAAGATCCAAGCAGCCCTATCGCGGGCATGCCAGTGTTAGAAGTATGGAAAGCCCAAAATGTGATTGGCTTTAAACGTTCAATGAACACAGGTTATGCCGGTGTACAAAATCCATTGTTCTTTAAAGACAATACTCAAATGCTGTTTGGCGATGCCAAGGACAGTGTAGAAGCCATCCTTAAAGCCTTATAAATCGACTTTATGGCGTTCGAAATACCAGCAGATAATGCTGGTATTTTTTTGTTTAATAACCCGCTAAACTAGGCCTATTGGACTCTACAGGATTATCGGTTGTCAATGACACAGCAGGACATCATTTCTCAATTGCAGTTTGAGCTGAAGCAACACCAGCAGCGCTTAAAGCAGCTAGAGTATGAAAACAGTCGGCTTACCCTATTAAATAAACGGGTAAACGAGCAGCTTGATGCTGCACTTGATGGCACTGGCTTATGCCTGTGGGAGCAACACATTCCCACAGGCAATTTGACTATCTTTAATCAACAGTGGGGCCACCTGCTTGGTTTTACCCGCGAAGAATTACCCGCCCATATCAACAGCTGGAAAAACAATCTTCACCCTGAAGACAAAGACTGGGTTATACAAGCCTTTGAAAGCCATGTAGCGGGTCAAGCTGAAACCTATCAAGCCGTACACCGCATGGTGCACAAAGATGGCAGTGTTGCATGGGTGTCAGACCGTGGGCGTATTATTGAATATGGTATTAATGGTGAACCGCTTCGAATTATGGGCACTCATATTGATGTCACCCAAGAGAAGCGTTATGAACAAGACTTAGCCAAACTGGCTCTTCGCGATCCGCTCACCAATTTACTCAATCGAAATGCACTCATTGATGCATTTGAACAGGGAAAAAACACCCATAGTACGCATCATGGTGCCCTGTGTTTTATCGATCTTGACGGCTTTAAGATTATTAATGATCACTTAGGACATCGATATGGCGATACGCTATTAATCCATATTGCTAATGATATTTGCCAAGTATGCGATCAACTCCTTAGCGCGGCAGACACCACACACAATGATCAAGCCCCCCGTCATCACGTGGCACGTTTTGGTGGCGATGAATTTGTTATTTTAGCCCATTATAGTAACGTGGAACGATTAACTGTATTGGCCAGAACCTTGCTATCACACTATCAAGAACCTATCGATTTAGAGGGTGAAACCATTAAAGTAGGACTCAGCATTGGGATCAGCTTGTTTGATGAATTAGATGAGTTTACTAATGTTTGCGAACAAGCCGATAAAGCCATGTACAGTATTAAAAAACACGGTAAACATAACTTCTTATTTTGGTAATAAGATTGAAATGCCTAAAACGATCCCCCAAGCCATACCTAAAATAATCCTTAAAATAACACTCAGACGCTAGCAAGGTTTTGTAACAAAAAGGGGCTATTGGCAGGAAGATGAGCGAAATAATAAAACCTATTGTGTATAACGATTTACCGATCAGGTTAGGTTTGCGTCCGAGAGGGCGAGGTTAATGACGCTGAAAACCCTATGTGAATATCAATAAAAATACAATTTATATCACTTTAAATTCATTTTCAGGATATGCTGCCACTAAATTAAACAGTCCTTCATAACAAAACCTCAATTAAATGGACCGAGTAATCTCGATATACCCTTGTAATACAGAGAGTATATTCGACCTATGTGGCCTGTGTTGACACCGGCGACAGACAATCAGTACCCTAAAGACACCTTGTATTTATCTTCAGCATTTGCTGTTTATCGTTATCAGGTGGGTTTATTTCGCGTTATACCGTAAACTCTCGCTCATTAATGGATTTTATTACTAACCTTGTCTCGCATAAGCCTAAATTGTTATTGACCATGATTAACAACAATGCCTTGTGATACAACTTACTACTGACCAATAAGAATTATTTTTTATGTTTTTATCACCTTATTTTACCAAGCTAGATCAAAGTGTGTTTATTTCGGCTCAACAGGCTAGTGATTTTGCTAAAAAAGTCGCCGAAGACTTCAACCCCATTCATGATGTAGGAGCTAAACGCTTCTGTGTTCCTGGCGATTTATTGTTTGCTCTAGTGTTGACCGAATACGGTTTAAGCCAAAATATGCAGTTTAAGTTTGCTGGTATGGTCGGTGATCGCGTGGAGTTAAACGTGGATAAAAACGTGGCCGATAAATTCAGCCTTTGCGACACCAAAGGCAAAGAATATCTGCATATTGAACGACAGGGTGACGAGTGCCAATGTGATGTGCAAACGGCGGCATTCATTAAAAGCTATGTCGCTTTTTCAGGATTGAATTTTATTCACGTACTTGTGCCTATGATGAAGCAATACAAGATGATGATTAATCCTGATCGTCCATTAGTGATTTATGAAAGCATGTCATTTCATTTGGACCATTTTGATTTCAGCACCATCAGTTTACACCTTATTAAACAAGACTTAGCTATTGATGGTAAGCGTGGTGATGTCACCCTCACCTTTGAACTTCAAAGCCAAGGCAAAGTGATAGGTAGCGGAGTCAAAACATTAGTATTAAGCGGTTTGCGCGAGTTTGATGAAGAAAAAGCGCAGCAAATGTGCGACCGATACGAAAGCAGAAAGCGGGCGTAACCATACATTATGGGCGATTTTTTGTCGCTCACGAAATATCATTCCGTAACGATATTAGCTCGATCCAGCATGTTGAATGCTCAAATACCGACCCGGAATGGTATCTTCGATATCCTATTGATCATAATGCCAATTTGAACACCGATTTGTGACTAACCGGGTAACACTTAACTGATGCGTACTATTTAGTGCGTTGCTTGCTCTTGGTGTAATTGCCCATCTTGTAATAATACCAATGCACTATTGCCGATAAGTTGTTCAACACATTGGCATCCAACCTCAGCAAAATGGCTAACAGCAGCCTCTCTGACGATATCAAGCGACTTGAAGGTTTTCATGTTTTCGTCAGTACTGGCACATAAACAGAAAAACAGTTGTAATACTGCTTTACGTTCAGGGTGGCGCATAACGTCAGCCCATGATCGCTCAAATGCTGTTATCGAAGCAAAGTCTAATCCTTCAATAAAAAACGCCCCAATACGTTGATCTAAACGCACTAGAAATTCTGTTTTTCGCGGAAAATGATGACTGATCCCCGTGCGGCTAACGCCAGTGGCTGCAGACAATGTTGTGTACGACATCGCCTCAAAACCAATTGTGAGGATTTGTTTAAAGGCTTCATCTAAAATTTGGTTAACGGTTAACTCAGTTTCAACTCTAGAACGCTTGGCCATAAACTTGATCTCTCTAATTATTTTGATGCAAGAGCTTACCAGACCAAACTAGAAAATTCTGCTGTGATTTGACAAAACAACAACATATTTAACCGTACAATGTACAGATATACAGGATAAAACAGAATATTATCGCGATAACGATTTATTTACCCCTTTAAAATCAAAGGTAATAACAGAACACGGCTAAATGACCTTCATACGGTAAAACAATAGCGAATAAAAGTTTATCGCTTATTTTATCGTTGAAAATTGCTTTTTCAGCCACTGCTGCGTTTCAGCCTCGCCCATCAACTGTTCTAAGGTCGGCGATAACACTTCAATTAACTTAGGTTGACGCCAAAACATGTACTCAGGCAAAGACTGAACTGCACCAAAAGTACGCTGGACTAAGCTAGAAAACTCTCCCATGTCACGCGTCGACCACGTCGGCATTAATGGATAAACCGCGGTTAAAAAATCCTCATACCGAGTAAAATGCTGTAATTGTTGGGCATCATAATGACTGAGTACAACCTGTAACTGGGGAGAACTCCAATGGGACAAATTACCACTGTCGTTAATGAGCGCTAGATTTCGCCGATGGAACTGTTGCCACGCTAGATCGAGCTGGTGATAATGTTGCGCAATACGCCATAACAAATACAAATCGGCTAGCCATTCATGCTGATATTTAGTCAAAGAGGAAGGTAAAATGCTGTCTTGCAGTGCAATGTTATATAAATGGCCTATCTCGTGCCACAAGGTTAACTGTGTTTGTTCGGCTAACGGCAACTGATAAGTTGTTAACCCAATCGCGCCACTCTGTTCTGTCACCTCTTTAGCGGGATTAATAATAATCACCCCTGCAATGATGTCATCTTTAGCGACCAGCACCATGGCACTTTTACGCCCAATTGCACGGCGAATATTAGCAACAGAAAAAGCCGCTTGATGTTGTAATGAGGCAGGAAGTAACGCAACACATTGCACCAGAGTAGACACAGGGCACACGAGTGCTTGTTTAGTTGCAATAGGGATGAAATAAGCGTGGCGAATATCATCATTCGCCACATTATCTTCAACAATAGCCTGAGTCGCTATGACCGGAACGATGGCCACTGATTGACTCATAAACGGGTTGGCATTGACAGACTGACTTGCTAATAACACTGCGCAAGCGAGGCTATAGCTTAATAACGTCAGTAATGATCGCTGCCAGTATCTAAGCATCAATTATTTTTGTGACATAATATTTTGAATAATGGCCGTGGTTGACACACCATCTTCAAATCCAAGCACTTCGACCTTACCGCCCGCCGCCATCACTTCAGCACCACCGGCAATATCTTCCACCTTATAATCACCACCTTTAACTAAAGAATCGGGTAATAGGCGCGTAATAATCCGTTGCGGCGTGTCTTCAGAGAATGGAACCACCCAATCTACCGCTGCTAGGCCCGCTAATACCGCCATACGGCGATCAACCGTGTTGACTGGACGTCCAGGGCCTTTTAACCGTGTAACCGAGTCATCATCATTCACAGCAACAATGAGGCGATGACCTAACGCTTTGGCTTGCTGTAAATAACTCACATGACCCGCGTGTAGAATATCAAAACAACCATTGGTCATCACAATACGTTCACCGCGTAAACGTGCCTGATCCATCGCATAAGCTAATTGATCTTCTGTCATCACCCCAAAGCCAGACTCGCCATGGTTAAGGGCTAATGCCTGAATTAATTCGATGCGGCTGACCGTCGAGGTACCGAGTTTACCCACAACCACGCCTGCAGCGGTATTGGCAATCGCACAAGCTTGCGCTAACGTCGCGCCCGCAGCAATGGATGTCGCTAAGGCTGAGATCACGGTATCACCGGCACCCGTTACATCGTGAACTTCACGGGCAACCGTTGGAATGTGCAGTTCAGGTTGATCTTGCGATACTAAGGTCATGCCTTTTTCT
This sequence comes from Shewanella sp. Actino-trap-3, assembly GCF_002836275.1. Taxonomy (NCBI): domain Bacteria; kingdom Pseudomonadati; phylum Pseudomonadota; class Gammaproteobacteria; order Alteromonadales; family Shewanellaceae; genus Shewanella; species Shewanella sp. Actino-trap-3. The sequence continues at coordinate 2,452,381 of NZ_PJCE01000001.1, forward strand.
GAACGAGTCACTAAAATGGCATCAAAATCATGCAGTTTAATCAGTTTTTGGGCTTTTTCGATTAAATCATTTTCGCTGGTCACCGTACCGACAACCGCCTCAAACTCACTCATATTTGGCGTAATTAATGACGCACCATGATAACGCGCAAAATCATGCCCCTTAGGATCAACTAATACTTTTACCCCTTTGGCTCGCGCTTTAGCAATAAAATCCTTAGGTTCATCAATGGCGCCTTTGGCATAATCTGACAATACCAATACATCAACATTATCTAAAATGGCTTCGCTTTGAGCGAATAACGCTTGGCTAGTGGCTTTATCAAACGGTTCTTCAAAATCTAAGCGGATCAATTGCTGATTGCGCGACAAAACGCGTAATTTAGTAATCGTTGGCTTGTCTGCGACTGTTAACCACTGTGGCTCAACGCCAAACACTTTCACCCCTTGGGTTAATGCTTGCGCCGTTTCATCTTGACCTACAATACCCGCTAGGTGGACATGTCCACCTAATGTAGCAATGTTTAATGCCACGTTGGCGGCACCGCCGGGTCTATCTTCGATTTGATTAATTTTAACAACAGGTACAGGGGCTTCGGGTGAAATGCGTCCCGTAGGGCCTACCCAATAGCGATCTAACATCACATCGCCAATCACTAAAACGCGCGCATTTTCAAAAGCGGGGAGAGAAACCTTCATGGTGTATTCGCTGTCTTGTAAAATTTAACCATGATTGTACCTAATTTTCATCAAAATATGAGGTAGAATAACAAATAATTTTTATGAACTAGACGAGTTATCTGTGGTCGAGAAAGCCGAATTTTCTTCTGATTTATATCATCCTAAACATTGGCTAATGTGGTTTGGCGTCGGGTTAATGCGCTTGACCTTGTTATTACCCTTACCGTGGCAAATGAATATTGGCAGTGCACTTGGCCGATTAGTGATGAAAATAGCCAGTGGTCGAACCCATACCGCAAGGCGTAACATCGATTTATGCTTTCCAGATATGAGTGATACTGACAAACAACAACTGCTTAAGCGGACCTTTGAAGAAACCGGCAAAGCCTTATTTGATACCATTAACGCCTGGTGGTGGTCAAACAATCGCGTCCAGCAACACATGACGATTAAAGGCACTGAGCATGTTAGTCAAAGCTTGGACAGTGGCAAAGGGGTGATTTTATTTGCGGTGCATTGCCTACCACTTGAAATGGGCGCGCGTATATTTGGTCAATTTGCCCCTGGTATTGGGGTATATCGTCCACACAACAATCCGGTAATGGAATACTTACAAGTAAAAGGTCGCTTACGCTCAAATAAAGGCTTAGTGCCTAAGCGTGACGTGCGCCAAATGATCCGCAGTTTACGCAGCCCTGACGTGATTTGGTACACAGCGGACCAAGACTTTGGCCGCTCAAGCGCGGTGTTTATTCCTTTCTTTGGGGTACCGGATGCAGCCACCATTACCGGTGCAACCTCTCTGGCGAGATTAGGCAAAGCCAATGTTGTGCCTTTTTTTGTTGAACGTAATGCTGATGATAACGGCTATACCCTCGAGATCATGCCGCCTTTAGATAACTTTCCCGGCGACAATGAAACTGATGACGCCATCCGAGGCAACCAGATAATTGAACAACTGATTAGCCGCAACAAACCACAATATATGTGGCTGCATCGTCGCTTTAAAACGCGTCCCACCGAAGATACACCCTCGTTATATGACTGAAGTTAGTTAATCGAGCGGCCGTATTGGTCTTAAAAGCGTCTTTAGACGCTTTTTTATTGGCTCATCATTTACCACTCGTTTGATTTGTTACGCCTAACACCATGCCAATTTATCAATTTGGTGACACGATTATCGATGTTGATTTGATCAGCCACACCGCAAAGCGCAAAAACATTGCCACTACCAACGCAGTTTTGATGGCGTTTATTGAGAACATAATGATCCGAGCAGTATAGGGTTAACTTAGCATGAAGAGGCATATTTACCCCCAAACCTTCACCGCACTAGCCCGGCAGGAATCGTCATTATATAAAATCACACATTTCACTGAGCAACTTCTTTTCCAGTGCATGTTGTGGGATGGTCGCATCATCTGCAGGATACCCAGTAATAATAAGCATATAGGGGCGTTCATTATCATTGTCGCGCCCACACACTTTACTTAAAAAGCTCATCGGTTTTGGGGTGTGCGTTAATGTACCAAGGCCTGCGTGATGCAATGCTTGGATTAAAAATCCCGTCGCAATCCCCACTGATTCATGGACATAATAATTACTCTTTTGTTCACCCGCCGCTTCGGTGCGTTTTTTACTGAACACAGCAATTAGCCAAGGCGCATGTTCTAAATACGGTTTATCGGCGTTAGTCCCTAAAGGTTTCAATGCCGCTAACCATTCCTCGCCGGCACGACCGGCATAAAACGCTTGCTCTAATGCCTCAGCTTGTTGACGAATTTGCGCTTTTATTTGCGGACTGTTAATTGCCACAAAATGCCACGGCTGATGGTTCGCCCCATTAGGTGCCGTGCCCGCCGCTAAAATGCACTGTTCAATAATGGCTTGCGGGACTGCACGGTCAGAAAACGCCCTAATAGAATGACGCCGTTTAACCTGCTGGTAATTATCTTGTGCCCGCTTGAGCATTTCATCAGGTGAATATTCAATAAAATCGGTCAGAGGTAAATGCTCTTGGGTCATAATGCATCCTAATGATTACGCTTACTTGTTACTGTTATGTTGAGCTTACACTCATGTTTGTTGCGATAACGCTAGTTTTTTGGAATAACACTAATATTTCTGCAAAAAACACTAATGTTTCTGCAAAAACACTACGCTAACAAACAGGATAATAATGACTATTAAAATATTCTTATTGAAACCGTTGGAGCGACAGATTAGAGTCTATGCGAGTCAGTTTAGCTTTCTAAAGGATCATATGATTGCAGTAATAATAGGTGCGACGGGGTTAGTGGGTAATACCTTACTGGCTCGCATCATTGAAAGTGAACAGTATAGTAAAGTATTGGTCATTGGCCGTTCGGAACCTAATTTGGTCGAACATCAATTTGGCGCCGAAAAAGTACAGTTTATTGACAGCCAGCTTGACGAACTTCATGAACTTACATTGGCAGACAAAGTGGATCATGCCTTTTGCTGTTTAGGTACCACTATCAAGCAAGCTGGTAGCGAAGAGGCCTTTATTCAGGTTGATAAATTAGCCGTACTGGCCTTTGCTAAACTGTGTCAAACACAAGCAAATCCTTCGCTTAAATTTATGGTAGTGACCTCACTGGGTGCGGATGCTAAATCAAGCGTGTTTTATAACCGGATAAAAGGCGAGGTTGAACAAGCGCTTAAGGCGTTGTCCTTACCGGTAATGAATATTTTCCAACCCAGTTTATTATTAGGGCCTCGAGATAATAGACGTCTTCTGGAAGATATTGGCCAAACCATTTTGGGGGGATTATCGTTTTTGTTTATCGGCCCGCTGCGTCAATATCAGCCCATTGATGCACAAATGGTCGCGGAGTCGATGTACCAAGTCGCTCTGAAGCCTCAAGTTGCTCCCACCACTCAAATTATCACTAATGCCATGATGCATCGCTGTCATTATTCATAAGAGTACGCTCGACAATAATGCATGTTTGTGACAAGTTAATACCAATGTGTTGTTTAATGCTAACGACATAAAAGTATAACTGTAACGATTAAGTAAGGAGAACGAGATGAGTGATGCTAACGATTTAACCTTAAATGAAGTCTGTGAAATACTCGACAAAAGCCCTACTACAATTAAGCGTTATGCTCGTGAAAATTTACTGTTCACTGAACAACACGGTAATGTGCTTAGTTTTAATAAAGCCGAAGTGATGCGTTATTTAGCGTTTTCTGAACGTTAACCCCTCTTTACCCGTTTAACGTTCTTTGCTCAAAGTTCTTTACTAAAAGTTCTCTGCTAAAAAATCCCCAAACCGTCATTGACAGTATTGGGGATTTTTTTATCGGCTTAGTGAGTACTGCACAGCAAGACGTTAGTCACCAAAGTCATCGAGTAAAATATTCTCCGACTCAACTCCTAAGCTTTCTAGCATAGCAATAACCGATGAATTCATCAGCGGCGGGCCACACATATAATACTCACAATCTTCCGGCGCTTTATGCTGTTTTAGGTAATTCTCGTACAGCACGTTATGGATAAAGCCTGTGTATCCGGTCCAATTATCTTCTGGCAATGGATCCGACAAGGCCACATTCCAAGTAAAATTGTCGTTTTCAGCGGCAAGTTGATCAAAATCTTGTTGATAAAACACTTCGCGAGTTGAACGAGCACCATACCAAAAGCTCATTTTACGCTTAGTGTTAACACTTTTTAGTTGATTAAAAATATGCGACCGCATTGGCGCCATGCCAGCACCACCACCAATAAACACCATTTCAGCATCGGTTTCTTTGACAAAAAACTCACCAAATGGACCCGAAATAGTCACCTTATCACCGGCTTTTAAGCTAAATATATACGACGACATTTTCCCTGGTGGTAAACCGGCTTTAGGCGGTGTGGCGATACGTACATTAAGCAGAATACTGCCTTTTTCATCAGGATAATTGGCCATCGAGTAAGCACGTAATACGTCTTCATCCACCGTAGAGACTAAATCAAATAAACCATACTTAACCCAGTCATCACGGTATTCGTCCGGAATATCAAAATCAGCATAACGGACTTTATGGGCAGGCGCTTCAATTTGAATGTAGCCACCCGCTTTAAATAACACATCTTCGCCTTCGGGAATTTTTAATAACAGTTCTTTAATAAAGGTCGCTTGGTTATTATTTGAAATAACCTCACATTGCCATTTTTTAACCCCAAAAATTTCTTCATCAATCTCAAGCTCCATGTCGGTTCGCACGGCGACTTGGCACGCCAAACGAGAGCCGTCTTTGGCTTCTTTTTTCGAGATATGATCCAGCTCAGTCGCTAAAATATCACCGCCACCGGCTTTCACTTTTACGCGGCATTGACCACAAGTACCACCACCGCCACAGGCTGATGGAATAAATATCTGTTGCCCAGACAATGCACCCAATAATTTATCACCCGCAGGGGTTTGCACGCTTTTACTGGCATCACCATTAATGCTAATCGTCACATCACCGGTGTTCACCAATTTTCGTTTGGCGACTAAAATCACCACCACTAGCAAACTTACCACTATGGTAAACATGCCAATACCTATTGCCATTTCCATTAAATAACCCTTTTTTTAATGCGTTATAACGTAATGCCCGCAAATGACATAAAGCCCAGAGCCATTAAGCCGGTGGTAATAAATGTGATCCCAATGCCTTGTAATCCATCAGGAATAGCATGAAACTTCATCCGTTCACGCAATCCTGCTAATAACACGATGGCCATCGCCCAACCCACAGCAGAACCCGCAGCAAAGACCACTGACTCAGTAAAGTTATAGTCACGGTTAGCCATAAAGATAACCCCGGCAAAAATAGCGCAATTGACCGTTAATAGCGGTAAGAAGATCCCTAATGACTGATATAAGGTCGGAATATAACGGTCTAAAAACATTTCTAAAATTTGCACTAACGCGGCTATCACCCCGATAAAGGTAATCAACTGTAAATAGCTTAAATTAAGTTCAGCAAACCCCGCCCACGCTAATGCGCCTGGCGCTAAGATATTGACGTAGATAATTTGATTTAGTGGCACTGCCAGCATCATCACCACAATCACTGCGATCCCTAAGCCAAATGCAGTTGAGACCTTTTTTGATACGGCTAAAAAGGTGCACATACCTAAGAAAAATGACAGCGCCATATTGTCGATAAACGCCGCTTGGATAAATAAATTAATATAGTGTTCCATGCTGTTTCCTTATCCGCGCTTGCGCTGAATGATTTTAATGACCCAAATCATCACGCCAATGATAAAAAAGGCACTGGGTGGCAATGTGAACATCTCATTCGCCAAATACCAGCCGCCATTTTCGACAGTGGTTAAGATTGAATGACCAAACAAACTGCCACGACCCAGTAGTTCACGAATAAACGCCACGCCCATTAAAATCACCCCATAACCCAAGGCATTGCCTAAGGCATCGAACACGGCTAGGTGAGGAGGATGTTTCATCGCAAAGGCTTCGGCGCGGCCCATAATGATACAGTTAGTGATGATCAAACTCACAAACACAGATAACTGTTTCGATAGCTCATACGCCACATCTTGTAGCACCATATCGACAATAATCACCAAGGACGCAATCACGGTCATTTGCGCAATAATGCGCACACTGTTGGGAATAAAGTGGCGAATGCTTGAAATAATCAAGTTCGAAAACACCAACACAAACGTCACCGCGAGTGTCATCACAAATGCGGTTTGCATCGAATTACTGACCGCTAAGGCCGAACACACACCTAATACCTGCATTGCCACTGGATTATTGGCAAAAATAGGCGATGTCAGGATCTCGCGAGTTGAAGTGGTATTACTCATTTACTTATCCTCTGCAGCGGCTAACGTGTGTAGATAAGTTTGGTATCCCTCTACGCCAAACCAAAACTCGACTAAACGTTGGATACCGACACCCGAACGAGTCGCACCACTGACACCATCGATGCCGTGAATGTCACCGTCTTTTGCACCGCCCTTAATCACTTTAATGGCAATGTTACCTTTGGCATCAAATAGCGTTTTGCCTTGCCACAAGGCTAACCATTGTGGGTCAGTAATAAAGTCAGCAATACCTGGGGTTTCGCCATGCTCATAAAACACGATGTTCTCAATGGTGTTTAAGTCAGGTTTTATCGCCATGTAACCGTAAATAATCGACCACAAACCTTTGCCGTAAATAGGCATAACAATACTGGCAAGTTGACCCTTGGTGTCGTACACCTCAAAAATGCGAATATCGGTCGCCATGGTTTTAATCTTGGCGATGTCTTTTTTAGGTTTAGTAGACGTTTCAGGGTTAATGGCCGCCATGCGTTCGTCAAAATCAAGTAAGTTAGCTTTTTCAGTCACTTTACCTGTCGCCAAGTTAACCATTTTCGGTTGAACTCGCTGAGTAAACAACTCGCTAAAGTCACCTTGGCTGATGTCGATGTCAGCAGCCTTTAACACATACTGCTGCACTTCTTCACGCTTCTTGGCTAATTTGCGCTCTTTTAAAATCTCGACAGTACCCGTGATCATAAACGAACAAACTAAGCTTAAAATGATAATAAAAACCATGGTTCCAGCGACGGTATCTTTCTTAAAGGCCATGACGTTTTAGTCTCCGTTTAATATTAGCGCGAGCGACTAAGTAGTCGAATAACGGTGCCCATAAATTAGTAAACAAAATAGCCAACATAATACCCTCTGGCATTTTGGTATTGAGTAAACGAATAATAATGGTCATAAAGCCAATCATAAATCCAAAAACAAACTTGGCCTTACGGGTATAGGATGCCGTCACCGGATCGGTGGCCATAAACATCATTCCCAATGCAAAACCACCGGTCACTAAGTGCCATGTCCACGGCATTGCCGACATGGGATTTCTGCTAGAACCAAAATAGTTGAACAACAAGACGGTAATGATCATTCCCAGCATAACGCCGGCTACCACACGCCAATCAGCTACGCGGGTTAGGAGTAAAATACCGCCACCAATAAGAATGGCTAAGGTACTGGTTTCACCCACAGCACCTGGGGTAAAGCCTAAAAAGGCATTCCACCAGCTCGGATCACTCACCACGCTAAACCAACTCACATCGACAAAGCTTAATTTTTTAGCCACTGTAAGAGTTAATGTGGTTGCACCAGAAAAGCCATCAACCGCAACAAACTGTCCTAACGCCACCACTTCGGTTGGATAAGCAAAGTAAATAAACGCATAACCCGCTAGCGCAGGATTTAAGAAGTTGTAGCCCATGCCGCCAAAAAGCTCTTTTGCCACCACAACCCCAAAACTGATGCCTAAGGCCACAATCCATAATGGTGTAGAAATGGGTAAAATTAACGAGAACAATAAGGCCGTGATAAAAAAGCCTTCATGTAATTCTTGGCGACGCACTTTGGCAAACACCACTTCCCATACCAAGTTTACTATCAGCGCCGTTAAGTAAAACGGCACATAAAAACTGGCACCATAAGCGAATAAACTGATCAAACCTGCACTTTCAGTCAGCGAGCCAAACATCGCGTTATACAAGGCTAATTGCCATACATCAGGCTGGGTTGCCCCGGCAATAATGGCCATTTGCGCCTGAAGACCAATGTTGTACATACCCAATAACATGGCAGGAAATAAACACATGCCGACAATGTGCATGGTGCGCTTAACATCAATAGCATCACGAATATGCACATCACCTTTAGTGCTGCGGCCATTGGCTATCCACAAAGACCGTAGATAACTCCGCATTGAGTTACCATGGGCGTAGTAACTGTCTTGGGTGCTGGTTTTTTTCTGTTGCTGACTCATTAACCTTCCCTCTCGATAATATCTAGGCAAGCACGTAATTCTTTACCGAAGTCATATTTCCCAGGGCACACAAAAGTACATAGTGCTAAATCTTCTTCATCTAGTTCTAATGCCCCTAATAACTGTGCCTCATCGGTATCGCGTACCACTAAGTCGCGCACTAAAAGCGTGGGCAGAATATCTAATGGCATCACACGATCAAGTTGACCAAATGCCATCATGGCCCGTGGAGAACCACCAGCTTGGGTCGTAAAGTCGAACAGTTTTTTGGTGCGACTAAAGCCTGACATCATGATGCCGGTCATTGAGAATTTTCGGCTATCATGGCGAACCCAAGGTAAAATCTCTTGTTGTCCATTTTCAGTGAGCACACTAATTTGATTATGAAAGCGGCCAAGATAATCATAAACGCCGACAGCCGTATGGCCTGACAATAGTGATCCAGAAACAATACGGGAATCTTGTTGATTGATTTCATCCAGGGTCAAATCGCTTAGCTTCGCACCCAATTGAGTTTTCATTAATCGTGGCATTAACACATTAGGGCCGGCTAATGACACGATACGATTGGTATACAGTTCGCCGGTTAAAAACAGTTTGCCAAAGGCAATCACGTCTTGATAACCCACATGCCACACTTGGCGTTCAATACTGGCAGGTAACAGATAATGAATATGGGTGCCAACTAATCCGGCAGGGTGCACACCGTTAAAACGCTGAACACTGACTTGCGATAAGTCGTGCTCAATGCTGGCATCGGCCAATAACGAAGCGCCATCGTCTTGGCATAGATACACCTGACCGCTAGTCAAAAACGTTAGGGCAAATAATCCGGCCTGAAAAGCCTGTGGTTGAGTCGCAATAATAACCCGTGGATCGGGCGCAAGAGGATTGGTGTCAATGGCGGTGACAAATATACCGGCAGGGCTTGCATCTAACTGGGGCACTCGAGAAAAAGGACGTGTGCGCAACGCGGTCCATAAGCCACTGCGGACTAAACCGTCTTTAACAGCTTGATGTGATAGTGCCTTAATATCCATAGACTCAAGAATGAAACAGGGCTCTTGCTTGGCATCACAATCAATGACCACCGACTGCAGGACCCGACGCTCTCCGCGATTAATAGCGACAACAACTCCGCTTGCTGGCGCGGTAAATAACACCCCTGGCGTTTTTTTGTCTTCAAATAACACTTGGCCTTTGACGACACTATCGCCTACTTCAACCGACATTGTTGGCTTTAAGCCCACATATTCTTCACCAATTAACGCCACTTGGGTCGTTTTAGGTGCGTCATCTATTTGCTGTAGTGGTTCACCAGCAACCGGGATATCAAGTCCACGCTTAATAGTTATCACTGGATTGTTAGCACCAGCCATCACATTCACCATCTAAAAATATTCGATAGCTAATATTATATGTTTGCAACTACTAATATAACAACAAAGATCACAGTCCGAGTGAGAACTGTAATTTTTCAACATAACCGAATACCAAATGTGTGAACCAAATCAATTTATTGACCAATATGATGCAATTTGTGTAATTTTAAAGTCAAAAAGGTTTTTACATTTCGACGTCATTTCCGCGGCGATTTACTAATAATTATTAACAAAAATAGCCGAAAGCCACTTCATTAAAGGCCAACTTACGCCCATTAATGATGTCGCATTAAAATGGCGAACCGCTGATATTCTATATCGTTAGCCAGAGACGTTAATCAGCCAATTGTTGAATTAACCGTCCTTGCTGAAAAAGGTACACCGAATCCATTTGTTCTAACGCGGTCAAGCGATGGCTGATCATTAGCAGGGTTTTGTGCTGGGCAAAATCGAGTAAGACTTTGAGGATTTCACGCTCGGTACGTTTATCGAGTCCTTCAGTAGGTTCATCTAACAGCAGCAAAGGAGCATCACGCAATAATGCCCGAGCAACGCCAATTCTGCGCTGCTCGCCACCGGATAATTGTCGGCCGCCCTCACCGATCCAACAATCTAATGGTTTATCGCCTTGCAACAAGGTTTGCAGACCCACTTGCTGTAACACTTCAATAAAACGTTGATCATGTTCTTTTTGGGCCTCACCGTGCAGATACGGCAACGCTAACGCTAAATTGTCACGTAAAGTACCTGAAAACAGGTAAATACGTTGACTAACCACAGTCATCGCAGCACGAAGATTGGCATCGCTGTAGTCACTTATTGGTTGACCATCAAGCGTAATGGACCCCTGCTGCGCCGCCCAGTCACGGGTGATCAGTCCCAATAAGCTTGATTTACCACAACCAGTAGGACCTAAAATAGCCACCTTTTCACCGGCTTTAATGGTTAAGCCAAGGCCTTGTAACACCGGAGAGTGCGCGTGATAACCAAAGTGAACGCCACTGATCTGCAAAGCTCCGTGATGGGCTTGTAAGTGACTATCAGGATTAAATACCACACTCGGTGTTTGCTCGGTTATTTCCGTCACCCGCCGCGCAGCCAGTACCGTGCTTGATAAATGTTGGAATGCACCGGCTATCGGCATCATCATTTCAAGACTGGCCATAGTGGCGAACACCATTAATGCCATTAACGGCCCTGGCGGCGAGAGATCACCGACACTTTGGCCCGCTAAATACAGCATAGAGACGACCGCACTGCCATTGATTAATATCAATAATGCTTGGCTTAGCCCGGTAATATTGGCCATGGTGGTTTGCTGACTAAATAAACTGTGCTGCGCTTGTTCAAGTTGAGCCAAATAGCGCTTATTAGCGCCAAATAAACTTAACTCGGCCTGCCCCTGAATAACATCAAGTAACTCAACTCGATATTGCCTTTGCGCCTGCATTAATACTTGCCCAGGCGCCTTACCTAAGTAATAAAATACTAGCGGTAAGATAAACCAAGCGGCTAATAACAGAGTGCATAAACTCAAGGCTAGATGGTTATCAAACCAACCGAGAAACGCCAACAATACACCAATCATCATCAAAGATGCGGCCATTGGCGTGAGTAAGCGTAAATAGAGATGATCTAACGTATCAATATCGGCAACCAAACGATTAAGTAGGTCACCTCTTCGCAGACCTTGCAAGTTAGCCGCGCTTAACGGCAGTAACTTCTTCCATGCCCAAACACGCAGTTGCGTCAATAATTTAAAGGTCGCTTCATGGGTTGCTAACCGCTCACCGTAACGGCTTGCAGTACGAGCGATGGAGAAAAATCGCACACCTCCGGCGGGGGTGAAATAGTTAAACGTCTGCGCGGTAACCACCGCTAAGCCTGCTACTGCACTGGCAGATAAAAACCAGCCCGATAATGACAATAAGCCAATGCCCGTCAGTAATGTCGTCGATGTGAGCAAGAGCCCCACTAACATCATCAGCCACTGGCGGCGAAACAAAGCAACAAAAGGGCGTAATACCTGGATGATACTGCGCGGTTTCGCGTCAACGGATTGTGACATCAGCACACCTCCTGTTGTTGATTCTGTTGTTGATTGCGCATTTGCGACAATAACCCATCAACCTGTTGTAAATCATTAACATGGCCTTGTTGTACGACCCTTCCTTTGTCCATGACCAAGACGCAATTCATCGTGTGTAAATCATCTAATTTATGGGTCACGGTTAATCCCGTTGTCGACTGCATTGCGCGCTGCAACGTGGCCATCACAGACTGCTCACTTTGGGCATCTAAACTGGCTGTTGGTTCATCTAATAAAAATAACTTCGCCGGTTGTGCCAACGCACGAGCCAAAGCAAAACGCTGAGCTTGGCCTACCGACACACCCGCGCTTTGATCGCTGATGATTAAATCGAGCCCTAATGGATGCTGTAACACAAACTCACTGATGTTGGCCTGTTCAAGCAACGCCATAATCTGCTCATCGTTTAATTGCGGGTTGGCCAAAGCAACATTTTCTCTCACGGTGCCATGGAATAATTGCGGATCTTGGCCTAACCAAGCCAGATGCTGACGCCATTGCGCCACATTAAGGTGCGATAATTCATGACCATTAATCAGCAATGATCCCTGATAAGGTAAAAACCCCAATAATGCATTCAGCAAACTGGTTTTTCCCGCGCCACTTGGACCCACAATGGCCCAGTGTTCACCTGCGGGTAACGTAAATGAAACAGGCCCAACTAAACGCTGACCATCTAAACTAAACACTTCAGTCCCAATGGCTTGGATACCTATGCTATCGGCAGAGAATGTATTATTTTGTGGTATTGAATCGATAGCCACTGTGCTGACTTGGTAATCAAGCAGCTCAACTAGCGCTTCTGCTGCGCCAATGGCTTGAGCTTTGGCGTGATAATGGGTGCCTAAGTCGCGAAGCGGTTGATAAAATTCTGGCGCTAAAATCAACACAAACATACCGGTAAACAAACTCACCTGCACGCCATAATGACCAAAGTCGAGATGACCTAAGTAACTAAAGCCAAAATACACCGCCAATACCGCAATCGACACTGCGGCAAAGAACTCTAATACCGCTGAACTGAGAAAGGCTAAACGTAATACCGACATAGTGCGGGCGCGAAAGTCTTCTGAAGCCTGTTCAATATTGACTAACTCCGCGGCGCCGCGATTAAACAGCTTTAACGTTTGCAGTCCTTTTAGCCGATCCATAAAGTGGCCGCTTAAACGCGACAACGCCTGCATATTTTTACGGTTAGCATCTGCCGCACCCATGCCAACTAAAATCATAAACATTGGAATTAAAGGCGCAGTGGCCAACAAAATGATCCCTGCAGCCCAATTAAGCGGAAACACACACGCTAAGATCAGCAAAGGAATAAACCCCGCTAACATCATCTGCGGTAAGTATTTAGCATAAAAGTCATGTAAATCTTCAACCTGCTCAAACACTAAGGTTGCCCATGCTCCAGCAGGTTTACCTTTAATAAACACCGGACCCAGTGCCACTAACTTATTAAGCACAGCTTGACGTATATCTTCGCGTAAACGTTTTCCAGCCTCAAAACTAAGCCGTTCACGCACTTGGGCTAACAAGGCTCGTATCAATAACAAGCCAATAAGTGCATAGAATTCATTGCTTAATGCGCCAGGTACGAGGTTATCAATAATGACACCCTGCAAAATCTGGGCAATAAAATAGGCCTGTCCCACAATGGCAATGCCATTTAACACCCCACATAACACAGATAATTTAAGGAAAATACCACAAGAAGATTGTTGGTTTTTAAGCCATTTTGCTAATGACTTTTCTAACGACTTGTCCATGAAGCTCCGGCGCAGTTATTGATGACCACTTTTATCACGCAGTATCGCAGTACTGGCATCTAGTTAACACTTAAAACGGTGTAAATGATATCTGATTCACATTTTGCTAATAAAGCCTGATTTAATAATTAAATTTAGTAACAATATCAATTACCTTAAATATCTTCTCGAAACATATCGCATTCAGTAAAGTACCTCTTGTGAAAATAGCCTAGTTTATCCCAAGCCAATATCACATTGCTCAGCATAATAATGATGAATCGTATAACCAAGCTAATTGATGAACAGAACACAGAGGGAGGCGATAGGCTAATATCAGTTTAGCATCGATAACACTCTTTACTGAGTGGTACTCTCACCGTATTTAACCAACACGTGCCAGAGTAACTTTAAGTCTTGTCGTTTTTTAGAATGTGCTCCCCGCTCACTCCAAGAAGCAGGTTGTTTTTGTAATTGGTATGCCGCACGGCCAATAATTTCTGCATTGATCAACTCATTTTCAGCAATACTTTGTGCCAAAATAGGCATGGCAGCACCACGAAAATCATCCGGTACTTGCGCCACATTAATTTGACGCCCTTTATGCCAATGCAATTCAATTTCGTATTCGTTACACAAGGCGATTAATGAATCCCCTATGGCGCTCCCCATAAATGACGGATCCGCGACTAATATGGCGACATCTTCCTCCAGCATCACATCACCGTGAATTTGGGCTTCAATATAATGATCTAAATTAGCGCTTGGCATAGCGTCAAAGCGGCGGCTGATATCATCGGTTAAATGCTGACTAAAATGTTCAATTAGCTTACTCGGTTTAAGCCCTGGAATGCCCAACGCATATTGACGTTCAAAACTTTCACTTAATAATGCCGCTATAATCGCATCAAAACACTTTATGGTGCCCTTTTCTTTGGGCAATCGATAAGAGTCCAGGTAACTAAAGGTACATCGCGACAATATTTGAGGATGGGTGACAAAATAACAACTGCCAAAGCGAGGCGCTGGGCCTAGCGGACATAAACCAAAATCTAACGCACCATATTTAGGCCGATGCTTAATACCAGAATAAGTGTGACCAAATAATTGGTTTTCCCAATGGTCGCGAGACCCGCCTAATTCTGGCGATAAGTGCCCATTAGAAACATGAGTTTCAAACTGACTTTTATACACACCATCACGCAATAACCCATCAACAACGGTGAGGCCGCGGTTATCAATTTGATCGGGATGAAAATGCAAAGCGACTCGACTATGTTGCGCTAGCTCACGCATAGCGAGTTGGAGTGATAAGGTTGAAATATTAGACATTAACAACACATTCTTGATCACGGCATGAGCATGATCTCGCAGCTCATACGCCATTTTCTCTATGTGTGTTTGTGCCGTTAATTTCATCAGTAAGAGACTCCTAAGTTAAGTAACCTCAGCTCGGGATAATAAACGGTTATCAAACAACCCTTCCCCTGCTAACTGCGTTGTATTGACTTGCAATTGAGTCGCTGTTGAAGCGTCAATCCTCTTTATTAGCAAAACACATGGCAAATTAGCGATAAATTAGCTGAAATGTTCTGATTTTAGCTTACTTACCCCATATATTAACCCGAGATCAGCTTAGTAAAACCCTGCTAAGTCGCTGAATATTGCATTAGAAAACAGCTTATCGTTTTATTGTATGTAATAAGTCGACGTTTAGCACTGTTGCAAGTCTTAAGATTAACACGATTTCATTCAACCGCTGTATTTGGGATAATAACCTCTGTATTTGAACGATTAAATCGCCCATTATTGATTGCAACCCAAGAGGATACATCATCGCCCACTAAGGGATTTGATAGCACTTATAGCGGTTTTCAGGTAAGCTTCACGGCCGCCGTTACTGGCTACCTTTTATTCAAAGCAACAATGCGTTGCCCAAAGAGATTTTTCTATGAGTTTTTCCTCACTTGGTCTGAATGCTGCTATTTTAAAAGCGGTTGAAAAACAAGGTTACGACACCCCCACTCCAATTCAAGCACAAGCAATTCCAGCCGTTTTAGCGGGCCAAGATGTAATGGCAGCGGCACAAACTGGGACAGGAAAAACAGCTGGTTTTACCCTGCCAATTTTAGAATTGTTGTCTAAAGGTGAACGCGCGCAACGTGGTCAAGTCCGTGCGCTCGTGTTAACACCAACACGTGAACTTGCAGCACAAGTACAAGAAAGCGTCGCCACTTATGGCGTCAACTTACCGTTAAAATCAGCCGTGGTATTTGGTGGTGTGTCTATCGTGCCACAATTAGCTGCGCTCAGAAATGGGGTCGACATTTTAGTCGCCACCCCTGGCCGTTTACTCGACTTATGCCAGCAAAAAGCCCTTAGCTTCAGCAAATTAGAAATTCTCGTGTTAGATGAAGCAGACCGCATGCTAGACATGGGCTTTATTCGTGACATTAAAAAAGTATTATCGATGTTACCTGCTAAGCGTCAAAACCTGATGTTTTCAGCGACTTTTTCGAATGAAATTCGTGAACTGGCTAAAGGTTTGGTTAACAATCCGGTAGAAATTTCAGTAACGCCTCGCAACGCTACCGCCGCCTCGGTGACACAATGTGTGTACCCATTGGATAAAACACGAAAATCAATGGCACTAATCGAACTGATTAAAACCAATGATTGGAAGCAAGTATTGGTCTTTTCGCGCACCAAACATGGCGCCAACCGTTTGGCCAAGAGTTTAGATGCCGCCAACATTAAAGCTGCAGCGATTCATGGTAATAAAAGCCAAACCGCACGCACAAAGGCTTTGGCTGATTTTAAAGCTGGCGCAGTACAAGTGATGGTCGCAACCGACATTGCCGCTCGCGGTATCGACATAGATCAACTGCCATGTGTTGTGAACTTTGACTTGCCCAATGTACCTGAAGATTATGTACATCGTATTGGCCGTACAGGCCGTGCAGGTTCAACAGGTCAAGCGGTATCATTAGTTGGCTTAGAAGAAGTTAAGTTACTGCATGATATTGAGCGCTTAACTAATCGCGTCATTGAGCGTAAGCAGCTTGATGGTTTTGAAGCACCGTTCACAATTCCTGAACCTAACCTCAAATCAAGTGGCAGCTCAAAAAGCACTCAAGCGAGAAAGCCAAACCCGAACCGCAGTAAACATGCTCAGCAACATGCTAATGATGGTGCTCAAGGTGATAATAAGCCAGCGCGTAAGTTTGACTCACGCCAGCAATCACGTGGCCACGACAATAACGCTAACCCTGCTGATCCTAAGGCAGAAGCTAGAGCCAATGGTAATAAACCACCACAACGTTCACGTCCGCCACGTCGAAGTGGTACTGCACCAGTAACATCGACAAGCAGTAATCCTTATGCCAATGCTAAAGTAAAAAGCTAACTAGCTCACTAGCTCACTAGCTCACTAGCGATAAAGCATAAAAAAACCGGTGAACATTGTTCACCGGTTTTTTATTATTCAGGCATCATCAATCGGCTATAAATTGACCGATAACACATTAATTGGTCACATAAACCAAGCGCGGTAATTACGGCCTTTTAACTTACCTTTACTGATGATATTCATCGCTTGTTTAGACACATTGCTTTTTACTGCAACGTAAGCGCGAAAATCAGTCACTTTGATTTTACCAATATCGTTAAAATCTAAACCATTGCCACCCGTTAATGCCCCAACAATATCACCTGGACGGATTTTTTGCTTTTTACCCCCTTCAATCTGAATGGTGATCATCGCAGCCGCTAATGGCTGCTTGTTGAGTACGCTCATTGCAGGTAAAGGCTCACTGACTACATCTTTATTCATGGCTTCTTCAATCATCGCCATTTTGTAACCGTCTTCTTCACCAAACAAAGTATATGCGGCCCCTGAACTGCCAGCTCGGCCAGTACGGCCTATACGGTGAATATGCACTTCGGTATCGTAAGCAATATGATAGTTAAATACTGCGTCTAACTCATCAATATCCAATCCACGCGCCGCAACGTCGGTGGCCACTAAAATACGCGCACTACGGTTAGCAAACTGCAATAACATTTGATCGCGATCGCGCTGCTCTAAATCGCCATGTAATGCTAATACACTAAAGCCAAATTCATTTAATGAGTCAGCCACTTGTTGGGTTTCACGCTTGGTATTACAAAACACTACTGCGCTTTCAGGCTGCTTATCTAATAACAATAAACGCAATGCTTCAAGACGGCCCTGGTTATCTTCGATACGATAAAAATGTTGATCGATAGTTAGGTTATCGTGCTTAGCTTCCACTTTAACCATTACTGGTTTATACAGAATTTGATCGGCAATCGCTTGGATCTGATCAGGGAACGTGGCGCTAAACAGTAAGGTTTGACGCTCACGAGGTGCGGCAGCAATGATTTGGTCAATGTGCTGTTGGAAGCCCATTTCTAACATGCGATCTGCTTCATCTAGAATAAGCATGTTCATGTTACTTAAATCTAAACGGTTGCGATCTAAATGATCAACAATACGACCCGGTGTACCGACAATAATATGCGCACCATGTTCTAATGAACCAACTTGCGGTCCCATAGGTACGCCGCCACAAAGTGTTAATACTTTAACGTTATGAATACCACGGGCCAAGGTACGAATGTCTTTCGCCACTTGGTCGGCTAATTCGCGCGTTGGACATAACACCATAGTTTGAATGCGAAAACGTTTTACATCCAGCTTATTGAGTAGCCCCAAACCAAAGGCTGCGGTTTTACCTGAACCTGTCATCGCTTGGCCAATGACATCTTCACCAGCCAAAATAGGCGGTAAACTTTCGGCTTGGATCTGAGTCATCGATTCAAAACCCATAGTGTGGAGGTTTTCAAGCAATTCAGGTTTTAAATTAAGTGATGCGAAAGCCGTGTTAACGGCCTGTTCTGTAGACTGACTCAAGGCAAATATCCTCTGATATCGAAAGGTAAAAAAGCAGACAAATGCTGCAAAAAAATACCAATACCATTACATAAATGAGCCATTATCGCGCAAAAACAATCATTTAATAGCGAAACAAAATTAGCATATAGAATGGAGCTATATGAAAAGTGCTTACCGCAATGTGCGAACGATTTATCTTGCCAGAAGGAACAGATAATAAATAAGATTGGTGTTAGCAAAGGTGTTAAAACAAACCTAAGCCAGATGTCAGCTATTGTAGCAATTTTATTGCCCGTTCGCTGACAAATATTTATCGATAACTCAGCTTATGTTGAGTGCAATCCTAGAAAGTTTGCTCAAAACGACCTTGCTGATAATCGTGTACTGCTTGCTCTATCTCAGCTTGACTATTCATCACAAACGGCCCCATATAAACAATTTCTTCATTAATAGGTTTTCCCGCAAGCAACAATAATCCTGCACCTGTCGATTCCGTTTGAAAATGACTGACGTCATGTGGATCTAATACCAAAAACTGTCCTGCTCTGGCCGTTTCTCGCAGACCTTGTGCATCAACATAGTTAAGTTCACCTTGATACACATAAGCACACACCATTTGGTATTCGGCAAGATTAAGTGTGCCATGGCCATATCCAGCTAACGTTAAATCGGCAATAGCACCATGGCCGGCTAAACCTTGAATACTTGAGCTAATCTCATGTGGGTCATGATTAAAGCCCCAGTTCCCCGCCAAGGCAACAAGTTTTGCGCCGTGTTCGTTATCTATACACGGATTAGCCTGCTTGCTGGTATCTTGATAAATGGGTGGACGCATTTTATGTTTTGCTGGCATATTGAGCCAAATTTGAAACCCATGCAGCCCTTTTTTAGCATCCGCTAATGGCATTTCAGAATGCACCACACCACTGCCAGTACTCATCCACTGCACGTCTCCGGCACGAATATGCTTAACATTGCCCATTTGATCGCGATGTTCAAAGCCGCCTGTACGGATATAGGTAAAGGTTTCTATGCCGCGATGAGGATGAGGCGGAAAACCACCAATAAAATCTTGCTCGTTATCAGACTTTATTTCATCCATCATTAAATAGGGGTCAAAACGAAGCTTATCGAAATCGGCAATACGATTGATGTTAACACCATCACCGTCCATTGCAGGCAATGCACTGTAGCGATTTAATACTTTCATCATAAACCCCATTTATTTAACCTCAACTCAAGATAATAAACGGTTATCAACCAGCTATTTTCTCGTTCACTGCATTTTACTGACTCGCAGTAGCACGCTAATGACGCGTTATTAACGTGTCATTGCACTTCGTTAACAGAACAAATGATGAGCTTGATATGACAGATAAATAGATAACTTATCTTATCTATTTACCTTATCTCTATAACCCGAGCAGAGGTTATTTATATCAATATCACTTGAGCATAGCAGGCAATATCGTTAATGAATATTGTATGATAGTGTGATTTTTATTCGATGAAATCGACTGCAAAAGCATGCTCACGCGCTTATGGTGTCGCGATAAAGCGAGTTAATCCTAATGAGGTTTGCGGCTCAAAAAACGATCAAAGCAACAACAAACGGCGATAGCTTGAAAAAGATGTATGCCAAGTAGGTCGACATTCCCCAAGTCATCGCAAATCGCTCAACCTAGGTGGCTAATTGTAATACCACACGGCGGTATGCAACGACATAAGGAATATTGCAGAGCCAACGGCGTTGGCCATGTATAAGGTAGGATTATTATGCTCAATCTATATCGAATTAATATTGACGTTCAAAACGTCTAATTAAACTGTGACACCAACTCTGTTTGGCGAACACCTTGACCACTAATTTCTTGGCTATGTATTGCAGCATTATGGCAATTTTGTTCGAATTGATTGATACCAGCTTGTAATGCCATCGCATTATTATAAATTTGATTAACGACAGTGGCTTGTTCTTCAGCAGCAACTGAAATTTGCTCTCCATTACCCTCGATAATGTTCATCACTTCACTGACAGAAATCAGGCTTTGCTCAAGCATGTTACTGGAGTCAATGCTCTTGTCTATTAACAAATGACTTTGATCCATTTGCGCTACAGCCTCTGCAGTCGTGTGACTGAGTGTATTGATAATAGCGTGTATTTCAAGAGCAGACGTTGCTGAGCGACTTGCCAAGTTACGCACTTCATCGGCGACCACTGCAAATCCTCTGCCCGTCTCTCCAGCGCGCGCGGCTTCAATGGCCGCATTAAGCGCCAGTAAGTTTGTTTGCTGCGCAATACTTTCTATCACATCGACGGCTTGATTCACGCTTTGGCATTGTTGATTCAGGGTAGAAATAGCAACACGCGACTCTTCGAGTAAACTATTAATTTCAGTTGTAGCGGTTTTACTGTTAACTAATGCCACCTTAGTTGCCTGTATTTGTTCCACTAATTGATGGATTTCTGCCGTTGAGTTACTGGTGTTTTGGGCAATGTCAGTAACAGAAGCGTTCATTTGCCCAATGGCTGTAACGACTTGTTCTAAATTTTGTGATTGCTCAACCAACTGGCTCTGATTGGCTTGATTTTGTTGTTGATGCTCTTCTAAACCTTGCTGGAGTTCTTCACCACTGTCTTTGATACGTCCGACCACGGCAAGTATTTCTGCTTTTTGCATCCGTAGGCTTAATTCTATGTGAGAAAGCTCATCGGTATAACCCGTGTAAACAAATTGATTGAGTGGATTATCATGTATTTTTTTACTCAAAATAAGTATGTTATCAAAACGCTGTTTAAGAACATAAAGCGGTCGACAAAAACATATAATGGCGATAACAAAGGTTAACATAGTGAAGAAAGCACTGGCGTAAGGTAAGGACATGAATAACCCTACTGATAACAACCAGCCCAATAATAGTTTAGTGATAATACTGGCGCCAAACTTTGGCTTGGCTGCTTTGCCAGCATTGACCGCATCGTAACAGGCTTGAGCACGTTCAGTGAGCTCAACTTCAGGTTGAGTTCTAACCGACTGGTATTCACAAATAGTGCCGTTGCGTTTAATGGGGGTGACATAGGCGTTAACCCAATAGTATTTGCCATTTTTGCAACGGTTCTTAACTAGCCCCATCCAGCTTTGTCCTTGCTTAATAGTATCCCAGAGGTCAGCAAATGCAGCTTTAGGCATATCAGGATGGCGGACAATATTATGTGGCTTGTTGATTAATTCTTCTTTTTGGTAGCCACAAACAGTAATAAAGTCATCATTAACATGGGTAATGATACTGTCTAGATCTGTTGTTGAAAGAATTTTATAATCTGACGGATACGTGATTTCTTCATCAATAATTTCTTTTACAGTCATGTTGATACATTAAACGCAGTCAATTAAATAAGTGAGGCGATTATTAATCAGTCAGCACGACATTGATGTGATGATTAGCTAATTTAATCGCCAAATATTTAACATTTATAAAATACACGAGTTAAGTCACATTGATGGTTTTTAAGATCGAGGTGATGTCTCAAGCATTAGCCGCTCATTTGAATGGCATCGGTAAATAATGTTAATATTTGTTCACCTTGTCAGTGACTTTTTTCTTCAGACGATAGCAGCGGATAAGGTCATTAAGCGTCAGCTACAAGGCCGATCATCTATTTAACCAATAACATAGCGAAAAATATCTTGGTAGACAGACTTTGATTTGTTGCCCATCAGCAAACGACCATTTGAAAAACATATTTATGGCGCTATTTTAGATCGACTATTTTAATCTAGCTGACTCTATCTCAACGGTGTTTTAATATAAAAATGAAAAGTCATATTCATTCAAAGAGGTTAATTCCAGGTATGGATCGCTTGCTCTTTTGTGGTTGCCTTTTACATAATAGTCGCTTAATACCCACCATTTTTCTCATCGCCAACAGCGAGAAAGGAACGAGAGTTGAAGCAAAAATAAGCGTTTATACTGTGACGATTCTCTAGCAATTAGTTATCGCACCATGATCACTCTTGATGTGTGCTGGATAACGTTAAAATAATCAAAACACAGTATAATCATGGTTAATTAATGATTGGTGGGAAATGAAGTGCTGACACAAATTCTAGTCACGATATTAGTAATCGTTGGCGCTATTGTATATTTACGCAGTGGCCGGGGCAGTAAAGCGAGTCGCAGTGCTGCAATAGCAGAGGAACAAAGCTCGCCATTTTTTAGTCGGGTGATTATTTACGCTATGATTGCAGTGTCGATGTTAGCCTCAACTGGCTATTGGGGTTGGAGTCTGTATGACGAAAACACCGTGGTTGAAGTGACGATTACATCACCCATTGAAGCGATGACCACAAGCTACAAAGTACGTAAAAAAGATATTGAAGCCAAGCGGATTACCACCGTTGATGGGATTCAAATCCGTTTATCTAATCAAGAGCGATTAACGATTAAAGCGGCAGAGGCACAGTAATTATTTGTACCTAATCAGAGTCACCCTGCCGCCCACTCATCTGGCGCTATTTTACTGCCACTATTTCACTGCCACTATGCCTGATCGCAAAGCGCCTGCCATTGGACGCTAGCAACAGGGTCGCCATTTTTAAAACCAATATAGCTATTCAGTTTACGGCTGATATCACTCTGGCATTGAGTTTCTACGGATGTGGGGATTTCGATCAAATGCAGCCCGCCTGTGGCTGTTTGTTGTAGGGTCTGTATCAGCTGTGCCTGAGTCTGACAATAATGGCCCTGCCCGCCGTAAGCTTGGATCAACAACTTCGGATCAAAACCTTCTGCATTGCAGTGATATATGGGCGCATTGCCTGCTTTGCCTAAATGAAACACATTGTTTCGCATGTAAAGTATCGTGACATTGGCATGCTGTTTCTGCAAATTAATCAACTCATTAGCCTGAAAATTAAACCCGCCATCACCTGTGATAACCAAAATAGGCACTTGACTGCCAATGTAAGCGAGTTCATCGGCTACCGCTCTGGCATAGGGAAGGCTTGTGCCCATGGCGGCATACCAAGGATTGGCCAAAAAACTGCGTCCAAGTTCAGTGCTTAAGGTATTAAGCTCGAAGCTGGCGAAGAAGGCATTGCCTATTTCAGGAATAAATACATAGGGCTGAGGCAAGGTGGCTTGAGCTACATTGATCACCTTTGCCAAATTGGCATAGCTTAGGCTCTGCTGGGCTTCAATGTTTGCTCCCATAACGGCAACAGCATCTTGCGGCGCAGCCTGCGCTGATAGTTGAGGTTGTTTTGTTGTTGCTTCTAGCCTGTGCTGCAGCCCCAACTCTAGCAGGGTGACGACGGCGATGATGTCTTGCTCCCGGTGAGCAGTGCCCTTTAACATCGTCTTATTCTGGTGCTTGTCTATGGCATGAGTCTGGCTGCCAAAGGCATTGTTGGTGTCTGATGGAAAAATAGCTGTGCCTATTTCCAACACATAATCGGCGATGGTTTCAATGTAGATTTTACCTGGGGTGTGGCTGAATACGCCGTTATAGCAGCCAAGACAGAGAGGATCACTTTCATCGACCATACCCTTGGCAAACCAAGTGACGGCATAGGGTAGTTGCAACTGATGACATAGCTTGACCAATCTTGCCAATAAATCGGGATTAAGGCGCAACTTTTCCCCAAGAAACAGTAAGGGAGCCTTAGATTTGCTCAGCTTATCGAGTATGTTAGCGGCGATAAGTTCACCGCCGCTCAAATTAAGGTGTTGTCCTTGGAGAGAATCCAGACTTGGGGGTAAAGACAAGGCTTGAGTCGGTTGCTGCACCAGATCCCTGGGGATCTCGATATACACAGGTTGGCGATGTAAATAAGCATGAGTCATTAATGCTAAGCATTGCTCAGCGGCAATATTAGGCTGACCAGTATGACGCTGTCCTTGTAGTCGCTCTGCGCGAATACCTAGGGCTTTAAACGCATTGAGGGCAGCATTGAGATCCGTATTCCACGCGGTATGAGGATGCACAGTATGGTGCAAGGAATGCTGGGCGATTTCATTCTCCCCAGGAGCACCGGATATAAAAATAACAGGTAAGCCTTCGGTGCGGGCTAGGGCCGCGGCAGAAATACAGGGTAAGCTGCCGACTGTGTATGTTGTAAGGCAGACACCAAGGCCTGCTACCTCGGCTTGAGCACATGCGCTAAAGCCTGCGTGCATCTCATTACTTGAGGGCAGCACAGTAAGGCTCGGCTCAAGTGCATTAATAAGGTTGGCGACAAAATCGCCACCCACACCATAGAGCCGCTTCGCCCCAAAAAATTGCAATAACTGGGCAAGGCTATGTCCCAGTTGTGGCAAGCTGTCATGGTACTGCTTGCCAAAATTGTGTTGAATCGATGAGGTCACATTACGCTCCTATAGTCGTTAATGGCCTTAGACTAAGCGCAAGTGCTAGATCATGTATTGATCGAGATCAGCTTTATAAAATTGCCCTGCAGATGCGGTTGTCACAACGCCCTCCCCACAACCAAGCAACCCATTTTGCTAATCCTCTCCCAATGGCCAATCGGCCACACCACTAGAACAACTCATTTCACCGCAGCTCAAACCAAGTGACCCATTGAAAATTTAAACGAGGTTTAAGTTTGGGTTAAGTAACCTACTCCTAAACCACATTAGGCGCGTCACATCATGCCATTAAATAACTTGCACACCATTAACGTCTGGGATGTGTTGATCCGCATATTCCATTGGTCACTCGTTGGTTTTTTTACTCTAGCCTATTTAACCGAGGGCGAAGATGAGTGGATGACGATTCACAGCTATGCGGGTTACAGCATCTTAATCTTAATAGTTTTTCGCCTGTTATGGGGATGCATCAAAAAGACCCGCATAGCAATCGCCCCCATGGCACCGTCCATTACCATCGATCGCTTAACCGACAGCGCCAAAATAGAAAAATGGTTCACTCGTAACTTTAGTCGCTACGCCACAGCTAATATAAGAGGCAAACTTCGGCATTCCCTTTATATAATTACTTTCAAACCAATCGATAGTGAACCCGCTGCTTTGTATATTTTCAATCATAGGCCTATTTAAATTACAGCCACCAAAGGCGTTACCCCATAAACGATTTAAACGATTTTGCCATTTTTTAATTGAGTCATCAGGAGCTTGACCATGCTCACAGAAAAGAATTTTACCATCGGGCTTTAATACTCTGTGTATTTGCTTCATTGCGGCACGCCAATCAGCAATAGTGCAAAGCGTGTACGTTAACACGACTGAGTCAACACAATGATCATCAAGCGGAATTTGTTCACCGGGGAGACTTAGCCACTCAACCTGAATAGGGGATTTAGCTACATTTTTTAGCGCTTTTTTACGCATTCCAAGAGAAGGTTCAAGCCCCCATATCATGTTAACTTTCATAGGATTATATAAAGTCATGTTAACAGCAGACCCCATACCAACCTCTAACACATTGCCATAAGCTAAAGGAACGACTTTTTGCCTAAGTTCCATTATGACACTGGAAGAACAAGCGCAATTGATAATGTGTGGAAGAATATTGTTTTCATAAAAACTCAAAGGTAAAACCTCTCTATAATTTGAGATTTACATGTCGAACGTTCAATATAAACCGCGCGAGCTTCAGCGGCTATAGGGCGCGAATGTATATTATGGTTAGCGCGCAATGTAAACCTCATCGGCTATTTCCCCTCGGCTCAATATGTATCTATATGCCTATATTGCCCATATTTCTTGAATCCAGCCTTAACCGTAACCAGTGTAGTGGCCTTCTGGTTCGGAATTATAACTCCCGCGCACTTTATTAACTGAGGGGATTGGTACCGTTTATTTAACACCGAAATCCGATCCAGTCGATCACAGTTCAAACCAATAGCAGATCTTGTCATTAAAAAATGATAGCTAACTTTAGCCTAATCCCGCTGTTTTTATTACAATGGGCATAAGAACTTACACAGCTTAAAGTAAACTACAATATGGCAAAACCGAATAAGAAAGGACCTTCCCGTACCGTCGACATCTTCTGCGCTAAGTGTAAAACCCAGCTGTTTAAGTATCGCAAGGGAGGTAAAGGCGCCTTAATCAAATGCTTCAAGGAGCGTATTGTCGAAGACAACACCAAAGTCCCCTGCACTTGCCCTGAATGCGGCCAGGTATTTGCCCGAGAGACTTTAGTTAGAGGCGCGCCAGCCTTTAAAATGGTGGGTGGAAAAGTCACGTTTAAATAATTCCTAGCATCATCAGTAACAATGACACTACTGCGGATCTATCCATGGCGAGTGTGGGTCTCAATGTGAATATGAGTAAAAACGGCCACCTTATTGCAAAAGGCTCATCATCCCCGCGCCAGTGAGTATACTAACCCCCGATAATGGCAAACACTGCTTTCTGCCACCACAATCAAGCAAATAATCACCATCAGCCATTTTTTAGGGGGACATGAGTCGCATCAAAAGCAATGACAAAAGTGAAGCAATTGAATAGAAAACTAAGGCCAACAGCCTTTGAAGAGTAGACGATTGCCCTGACTCATCGACAGCGTCCATATATGACATGTTTATTACGGCTATTTTATTTATGGAGTGATTAATCAGTGATTAATTGACCGAGTAATAGAACGCGGAAAAGCCAAATGCTAACTCAATCAATAAATGAAACGTTAACGCAGGCCATAAACTGCGAGTCTTAATGGTTAAATAGGATAATAAAGGCGAGGCGATGATCATGCCGATGGCTTCGTAGATAGGTTTTTTTATGTGGAATAATACTTCGAAGATGCACACGATAATGGTCATTATAATCGCTGCCGCCATTGGATTAAGTTTGTAATGCTTGGTTAAACAATATTGGCCACCGCCCAATAAAAATCCTCGGTGGAGGACTTCCCAGCCGATGATGGTCGATGCGGTAAAAATGAGAAAACGCTGAAACTTACCCGCTTCTCTGAGATCCTCTAAAGAACGTCCATGGCGATAGTGAGAGAAATAATCTGCGGCAAAAAATTGTAGATAAATAAATAAACAAAGCAGAAGACCAAAAAAGACAGCCATAAGCAGCAGGTTTTCACGATTAATTGTAGGTTTAGAGAAATACAGTTGTTTTAACGGTATCGCCAGCAAAAAAACCAGAACAAAAGGAAAGACTAGTCGGCTTAACACCCAATAACCTTTAAACCCTCCCGACGCTAAAAAATTATTGCTGACATACACACCAATCACCTGTAACAGTAATATTACTATTAATAATATACAGAACGGAGCCGCCATTTTGGCGCTAAGGATCTGGTCTTGGTGTGACATGTTTGTTATTTCCTTTTATGCTTTTTTAGAGCATTTTTTAGAGCATTTTTTAGGGCTGCTTTAGCAATTGACGCCACAATCTCTTATATGAGCTCCCTTGAATGCCACCCATTCATCTAACGAATGGACGCCTAAGAATGCCACGACTTCTTAAAATACTACCCATTCTTCTGACGATATTCATCTAACGAATGAACCCCTAAGAATGCCACGACTTCTTAAAAATGCCACCCATTCTTCTGACGATAACGTTTTAAGTTGACGAAAATGATTATTGCGACGTGTTAATCGTGACTGTCTACATGATTTGTCTCTAGATGATGCTCTAATGATGTGGGGGATAGCCGATAAATGTCTCAAATTTGGCCTTCTGCGTCGCTCCATATCCTAAATCCATTGAGTCGAGGTGCCACTGATATTCGAAAGGATTAGAAAGCGTCAGGCAACATTATTTATTTTAAAAGAATTCGCAACAAGAGTGCCTCTATATGTGTTGGCATCCTTTTACTTGCAAGCGCACGACGATTTAACCGCTAAACGACATACGAAGTAGATGAATCAATAGCCAAATAAGCCACTCACTTATCGAGTTCCATAACGTTTGGTTTCATTAGCAGTTGCGATTATTTGCGAACTTGATCGCGTTTTACAAGGCTACACTGCATAATTTTCGTTTATTGTGCTAAATTTAGAACTCACAGTTCTAAATTTATATTGAGAAGCAACAATGGCGCATCGTTGGCAAATTGCAATTTCTGCGGGTTTATTAGCGGCTATTTGGGCTGGTCTTGCTGATGTGTTTCATCTAGTGACATGGGTTGGCTTTCTCGGTTGCAGTACTTTTTTTGCTCAAACTGAATCTGGCGCTAAAGGGATGATGATGGCGATGATGACCAATCTTTCAGGTGTATTCTGGGGATGGTTAATTATTGTGGGGAGTGGTGTACTGGGTTCGCCAATAATAAGCTATGCATTAACGGGTATTGTCACTGCAATGATGTGCTTACAAGCCAGTAATAAAAACTTCGCTTTTATTCCCGGCACGTTTATTGGTTGTTGTATTACATTCGCGTTAAATGCTGATATCGCAGCAATTATTCCACCTCTAGTTATAGGCGCAGCGCTAGGCTATAGCATGAGCCTACTAACCGGCTTATTGATAACGTTAACGGCTAAAACAGCTGAATCGTTGAAAGATGAAACCGTAAAAGAAATCTAAGCACAGATTCGATGCCTCAATCGAGTCTGACACAAACGTTGGACGAGGCACTAGAGACTTAGACCTCATCTGGAGTAAGGCTTGTTGAAGTATTTACTTCCATTATTTTCCTAGATTCATATGCTGGGATTACCTAAGAAAACAACGTTTTAGTATTTA
Source organism: Shewanella sp. Actino-trap-3 (assembly GCF_002836275.1). Taxonomy (NCBI): domain Bacteria; kingdom Pseudomonadati; phylum Pseudomonadota; class Gammaproteobacteria; order Alteromonadales; family Shewanellaceae; genus Shewanella; species Shewanella sp. Actino-trap-3. The sequence continues at coordinate 2,481,680 of NZ_PJCE01000001.1, forward strand.
TGTGGTGCCCTGTTTGCAAGGCATAAATCGCTTGTTGGACTTGGCCGATGCCGAGTTAAGGTTAACTGGCAACTTCTTTACTTAACGTAAGATGCTAAAGTGAAACTACGCCACCTATTTTTTATGAGTGAAACTACGCCACCTATTTTTTATGTTTGTTAGGTTTTCTTTAACTCTTGAGATAACACATCTTCCATTGTGGCACTTTGAGCTAATTGCTTCTCAAGTATATCGACGAGTTCATTGTATTTAGGCGAGCCACCTAATTGAGGCAATATGATTATAAGGAATACCAACGGAATTGCTAAATATGTAAATTCATTTACTGAGAGTGAACCAAAGAACATTACCAATAGAGCAACACCCAATATTGCGAATAAAGCAGGCTGAAATAATTTGCTTTTGTTTTTTGATTTAATGGCAGCATTGATAAGTGCTACTTCTTTTTTAGTTAATTCAATCTACTGTATCTCCTGAAAACATACTGCCCTGTTAACAGGCAATAAAATAGTTGGTTAAAATACGCGACAATGGCGCAAAGACCAACTTTTTTGTCCTTATTTAACAGCTTGTTAGGCGAATTAACTGCCACCGTACTTCTTGTTTGCTTTAAATGCTTCAACTTCTAAAGGAGCATTGGAATATCCATATTTTGCCAAATCAGATAAATGCTGAAAAATAATTTTGTCCAAGCTTGACCTTTCGATTTGTAATACATGAACAAGTTCGTGTGCTAATTTGGGGGTATCAAGTTCATATCCCTTTCTAACGTATATTGAGTAGCCAAAAACTTGGGCATTATTAATAATATTTTCGCCGATAAAACCTAACGACAACCCCATTTTCTTTAAACCTTCATTTTCATAAGGGTACGGGACTCTATCAACGTAAACGATTTTGACTTTTTCAGGAAATTTAATCCCGACTTCACTAGCTAAATTAAGTCCTTTTTTATCTAAAGGTATACCTACCTTTATTCCCTTTTTATCTACTTCATGCGCCCACTCGATATATTGTGGCAACAATTGCTCAAAAGCTCCTACAGCCTCGTTATTTGCATTAGCTTGCCAAGATATCAGGCTTGCAAAAGTTAAACTCATTATTATTTTCATAGTATCCTTTATTAAATGTAAGGCATTCGCCTAACGTTTTAGTATTTATGCGTTTCGCTGTTTGCATGGAACAAATCGCTTGTTGGACTTGGCCGAGTCCAGGTTAATTGGTACGCTTTATGCTATAGGAATTTGCTTTTTGATGCTGGCTATGGGCTACAGAGCAGTTTGGGATCAATTGACATCGAGTAGTAGGTATGTTTTCATTGAAATTCCTTTTCATCGTATTTTCTATCATACATCTTTAAGCTTGGCTGATTCAATGAGGGTTAATAAACTCAATTGAAGCATCTGTTGGCTCCATACGCAGCCTTCTTAGTTCAACGCCCAATTAACGGGCAATAAAATAGTTGGCTAAAATGAGTGACGAAGGAGAAAAGCCAACTGTTTTTGTCCCTGTTTAATTGCTTGTTATGTTTTCTTTGGCGATACTAGCTTATTGTCGATAATGAGAGCGCCATCTTTTATTACAATATTACCGATCCAGATTGAGCCATAAAACAAATCATCAAGATACAAATCCTTTTGGTATTTTCCAATGATTTCAAACTTATGTGGCTTTGATTTCTTGCCGAAAATAACTGTATGCTTTAATGGCGATGGTGAACTTTTACCAATTGTCGATATACGCATTAACTCAGTAGAATAAGGCTCAATAATGGTAATAGTTAGTCCCGGATGTGACATCGTATTCCATCCATTTATCATCCACTATTCTCCTTCACTAGCTCCAGTTACACCTATAACACTGGCACAACCAGTTACAGATAACATAATGCAGATAATAGCTAATTTGTACAAATATTTCATTGGGCATCCTTGAAAACATAACGTTTTAGTATTTATGCATTGCGCCGTTTGCATGGCACAAATCGCTTGTTGGACTTGGCCGAGGCCTAGTTCAGGTTAATTGGTACGCTTTATGCAATAGGAATTTGCTTTTTGATGCTGACTATGGGTTACAGAGCAGTTTGGGATCAATTGACATCGAGTAGTAGGTAAGTTTTTCATTGAAATTCCTTTTCATCGTATTTTTATCTTACATCTTTAAGCTTAACTGTTTCAATGAGGATTATATACTCAATTGGAACTTTTGTTGGTCCATGCAGCGGCTTAGTTCAACGCCCTGTTAACAGGCAATAAAATAGTTGGTTAAAATAAGCGACGAAGGAGCAAAACCAACTGTTTTTGTCCTTTTAACAGCTTGTTATGCAGAAAGAAACGCAATTCTACTTTACGCTTATTTCTAATAGTTCACTCATCATTTTCCTGCCAAAATTGACAAACTTACCTCCACCACTTGAAGTTAGCATAACTACTCCGACATTATATTCTGGAAAAATAAATACTCACAGCCATAACCATCTAAATCGCCACCATGAAACAATACTGTTTCAGAAAACAGAGGGAACTCATTGCTTGCTTCAAACATTCCAAGGCCATAACTGAGTCCTAGGTATATTTCTCCAGCCTGAGTAAATTCAGTGTCATATTTTATTTTGAGTTGAAACGAGCGGTGAAGTCACCCGTTTTACTGAATAACGAGTATGCCTTCAGTTGTAACACCATAAGGCGAGCTAGATCATCAATACTTGAGTAAACACCCCATGTGGCGCTAATAACCCCATATCCCACGGTTGAGTCACAACTTGACGATCGTCTTTTCTGTAAGGTAAAGCCATTTGAGTGTGCTTTTGGCTTTCAGATAAATTTACCAAAGTATTTGAAAGGCTATATTTATCATTAATATAATGTTTAACTAATTCAGCATAACTTGTATTTGTCACCTTGCTCAACACATATCCAAGTACAGCATAATTTAAATTTGAATATTCCCATTTTCATTAACGGTAAAGCTTAATTTAATGGTTTTAGCGCACTCAATAGCATTTTCATCATAACCACCTAAAAATGCATCACCATCGATTCTAGTGACGTTTTTAGGATAATTAGGTAAACCAGAACGATGTGTCATTAGATGTTCAATCGTTAATGATTTAAATTCTTCAGAGAATCTTTGGGAAAACATCGGGTAAAAGATCAATGACACGATCAGTAAGCTTCAGTTTCCCTCATCTATTAGCTCTAACGTTATAATACTAGTTAATACTTTCGACTGAGAACCAATTTGAAATAACGTCTTAGAGTTTATTGCTTGCTTGGTTTCTCTGTCTCTTATACCTACCCCTGAAGTAAATACCACTTTTCCTTGTTGAATAATGCCAACTGCCAATGCTGGAACATCTTCTTTAGCCATAAACTCTTTAATTTGTTGTTCAATTTTAAGCTTATCTACTAGAGTAACCTGAGCGAATACTGATGGAATAAGGAATAAGGAAAAGGTAAAAGCAAAGCTAATTTTTATCATTATTTATCTCGTTTTAGTAAAGTTGACGACTATTGCCAAATCTTAATTTTCTGCATAACGTTTAGGTTAAGGGGCTGCGGCACGCAGTCCCAGAGAGCAAAACGAACGACTTGAACCGCTTGTTATGCCGCAGAACGCTGAGTCCTTACTGCTGCCAAGTAAATTATAGTAAACGCTACAAACACTATATCCATGATGATTGCTGGAGTTGCTTTGGCCAAATAGGCTTGGCCATAGGTTATGACTAGTGAAACAAATATTGCTTTACTCAGCGCACAAATTGCGGCAGCAAAGGCTCTGTGCTTTTCTACAAGTGCTCCGTATATTAAAATTATGCCTATAAGACCAACTAAGGCTGACCAGCTCCGTATAATTATGGATTCTAGGGTGCCGTTAAATGAAGCGCCGAACATTGATTCTAGTGCAGCTTGAGGTGCAATAAGACCGTAAAACATTGTTGCTGTTAGTGCGCCCGATACCAGCATGAGCCACTTAAAATTTCTTGTTATGAATTCCATAATTTCCTCGTATGCTTGTTGTTGGGGTACTACGTGAATTTGCTTTGCGGCATAACGTTTTAGTATTCATGCGTTGCGCCGTTTGCGACGCATAAATCGCTTGTTGGACTTGGCCGAGGCCTAGTTCAGGTTAATTGGTCCGTTTTATGCTAAAGGAATTTGCTTTTTGATGCTGGCTATGGGCTACAGAGCAGTTTTGAACTGATTATGTGGCTTGATTTGTACGTGTTTCATTGAAATTCCCTTGTCATTGTGGTGTTCCATCACATCTTTTTAAGTCTAGCTGATTCAATACAGTAATACAGTCAATTGAAGCTTGATTTGGCTCCGCGCAGCGGCTTGTTCAACGCCCATTTAAGGGCTGATAATTGTTTGCTAAAATGTGTAGCGAAGCGAAACCGAGCAAACTGTTAGCAGACCCCACTTGAAATTTTGTTAGGTACCAATTGCTAATTTAGCGCCGTATGTGAGACCTATTTTGATCATTGACGATGCACTATCTTTGCCAAGTACCTTAATACCATTGCTAAGTTGCTCGCCTAAAGATTTCTTGCTTTTAATTCGCTCGGTACCGCGTTTAATATCTCAAGGCCTTTAGGTGAAAGCGTAACACCTTCAAATGAAATAGGCCTTTCTGAGTTTTGCACCAGATATAACCTGCTTCAATTAACCAATACATGGTTTCTTCAGCAATCTGGTATTCAACTTCACTTAAAGTAAAACTCCATCTGGATCTTCGCCAAAAGCTTCTTTAATGGCAATGCCAATATCCATATTTGAAATTCTAACTTTTAAAGGAAATGCTTGGTAACACTGACCAAAATTTCAGCTACAGCTATGTTAAAAGCTTCGATATTGCTCATGACTATCCTTGCTACCTAACGTTTTAGTATTTATGCGTTGCGCTGTTTGCGACGCATAAATCGCTTGTTGGACTTGGCCGATGCCTAGTCCAAATTAATTGGCATGCTTCATGCTATAGGAATTTGCTTTTTGATGCTGGCTATGGGCTACAGAGCAGTTTGGGATCAATTGACATCAGTAGTAGGTATGTTTTCATTGAAATTCCTTTTCATCGTATTTTTCTATCATACATCTTTAAGCTTGGCTGATTCAATGAGGGTTAATAAACTCAATTGAAGCATCTGTTGGCTCTCCGCGCAGCGGCTTAGTTCAACGCCCAAATAACAGGCTAAGTAATGGTTGGCTAAAATTGTGTAGAAGCGAAACGTAGCCAACTGTTACGTGTCCTTGTTTATTTTCTTGTTAGGCAGTTTTCACACTCTGCCAATAATTTATCTGTGAATCCTTTCATAGCGACAACAAGATTGAACACATATTCTTTGTCGATATTTAAATGTGTACGGGCATAATATTCTGCCTCTAGATTATCATTACAATCAATTATTTTAATTGTTTTGAGTGAGCCTTTTATCAATATTACCCGCAGCATGAGCAATGACATTACGTATGGCTTGAGCATCCTTTATTTGCTTCCATTCTGTTCCGCTAACGGGAGAAAGCGAGCTTAATTTTGATAAGTATTGCTTTGCTCTTTCAATACCTGAGCCAGTAAAATCTGTAAAAGAAGCCTTAATATCTAAATCTGCTTCAACCACTTCTACATAATTGATTCATAAAATCCTCAAATATAGACACCAACATAATTAAATACGATTTTCGTTGGTATTGAGGAAAATCATCGCTTAACTTTGCAGTTAAGTCATTACGATAGTTAAACCTATGAAGTGTTGGTTCGTGATCTTCAAGTATTGAAGATGTATATCGCTCTAACTCTTCAATCCAATTGCGCTCAGACATTTCTATAAATAACTTGTATGAATCAAGTTCAACCGAGAAATATGCTACGACTTGATACGGGACTTGCATGACTCCTCCTGAACTGCCTAACAGCGTATTAGCGAGAATTCCGATAAACATCCTGAGAAGCTTACCAAAACTCAACATCCATACTACTTTAATTATTAATAATTTTAGTAACTTATCAGCTTAAATAACCCAAATCAATCACCTTTTAGTCTAGGCAAAAGCGAGAATTTAGATAACCGAGAATGATATGGCTCGTCATATAGATCCGATTTTTTAACAAAATAAGCTAATTCAATTGGATAGCATTGTCCTTTAGGTAAAACCGAGAATTTTTGCGATTACATAACGAGAACAAAACTGGCATTTTTACAAGAATGAATTATAACTGTATATATATACAGCTATAATGTCAGTTTGAATCAAAAGGAGTTGATATGTCAACATCACCATTTCTCGAGTCAATTCGTACCGAACTTCGCACTCGTCGTTACAGTATCAAAACAGAGAAAGTATACTTATATTGGATAAAGCAATTTATCCTTTTCAATGACAAAAAACATCCTCAAGACATGGGTAATGCCGAAATTGAGCGTTTCTTAAATCACTTAGCAGTCAATCGGCAGGTAAGTGCAGCAACACAAAACCAAGCTTTATGCGCAATTATTTATGTATATAAACATATCATTCGAAGAGAGATATCGGATTTACGTTATTCGTTTACTAAGCGAGAGCAGTCCATACCGACAGTGCTAACCCACGAGGAGGCTAAAAACATTATTAGCCACCTTTCTGGCCAATATTGGTTAATTGCATCACTTCTATATGGTGGAGGATTACGAATAAATGAGGCATTAAAGCTAAGAATTAAAGATGTAAACATACAGAATAATACGTTATTTATTTTTAGAGGCAAAGGTAAAAAAGACCGTTATACATTATTGCCAAAATCCTTAAGCCATTCTTTGGATAACCAATTTAGTATCGTAAAAGCTCGCCACCAGCAAGATTTAAGTGAAGGTTATGGGTTAGCATCTTTGCCACCTGCACTATTACGCAAATATGGTAATGCCGCTAAAGATTTATCTTGGCAGTATGTTTTCCCCTCATCGACGCGCTGTACACATCCATATGATGGCTATATTTGTCGTCATCATATTCACGAAACAACATTTAGAAAACAATTACGCAAAGCAGTATTAATCAGCCAAATACCGAAGCAAGTAAAAGCACATACCTTTAGGCATACGTTTGCGACTCAACTACTGCAAAATGGTACCGACATTCGTACTGTTCAAGAACTATTAGGCCATTCAGATCTTAAAACGACTGAACTGTATACCCATGTTATAGGTTCTCGCTTTAGTCATACTACCAGCCCAATAGATAGATAACGCCCACAACAAAGGACTCTTGCGAGCCCTTTTATACTTAGATTGTGGCAACCGCTTTGTGAGCGGTTTAGCTATTGCAAGACTTAGCTACGTAAACCAATGCCGCGCGATATTAAGTAATAAGCCAGTGTCCATAAGCTGACGCAAAAGCCCACCATAATGGCAATGGATAACGGTACGCTGAGATCTGCAAACCCTAAAAAGCCGTAGCGGAATACGTTGATCATATACACCACAGGGTTTAAGCCCGACACACCTTGCCAAAAAGGTGGCAATAACGATAACGAGTAAAATACCCCACCTAAATAGGTGAGTGGCGTAAGAATAAACGTCGGAATAATACTGATGTCATCAAAGCTTTTGGCAAACACCGCATTAATTAAGCCACCAAGTGAGAATAACACTGAGGTTAAAAACATGGTTAAAATAACCAAGCTAACGTGATGCAAGGAGATATCAACAAACAACATCGCCACCACGGTAACAATTAAGCCAACGCACAAACCACGGGCGACACCGCCACCAACGTAACCGGCTATCATCACATAATGGGGGACGGGTGCCACCATGATTTCTTCAATATTACGTTGAAACTTGGCGCTGTAAAACGATGAGGCCACATTAGAGTATGAGCTGGTGATCACCGACATCATGATTAAACCAGGGGCGATAAACTCCATATAGCTCACGCCGCCCATTTCACCGATGCGGCTACCGACTAAGTTACCAAAAATTAAAAAATATAACGTCATGGTAATCGCTGGCGGCACTAGCGTTTGGATCCAAATACGGGTAAAGCGATTAATTTCTTTGGTTAAAATACTTTTAAAAGCCACAAGATACAGGTGGTTCATTATTTTGACTCCTTGGCTTTCTCTACCCGCTCAACAAACAATTCTTCTAAGCGGTTGGCTTTGTTGCGCATCGACAGTACTTCAATATTGGCTGCGGTCAACTGGGTAAATAACTCATTAATGTTGTTCGATTTAGCCACGTCGACTTCTAATGTGTGGTCATCCGTTAAACGGCAAGTCATGTTGGTTAACTGCGGCGCTACGTCGAGATGCTTTCGTAAATCGAAAATAAAAGTTTCAACATTAAGCTTGCTCAGCAATGCCTTCATGGTCGTAAACTCAACCAGTAAACCATTATCGATAATACCTATGGTGCGGCAGAGCATTTCGGCTTCTTCAAGGTAGTGAGTGGTTAAAATAATGGTCACGCCTTGTTGATTGATTAGCTTTAAAAAGTCCCACATTGAGCGACGTAATTCAATGTCTACCCCTGCAGTGGGTTCATCTAAAATCAACAATTTAGGTTCATGCATTAACGCACGGGCAATCATTAAACGGCGTTTCATTCCACCGGATAGCTCACGTGCTTGCGCGTGGCGTTTATGCCATAAATCCAATTGGCTTAGGTACTTTTCAGCACGCACTAAGGCAACCTCTTTTGGCACCCCATAGTAACCCGCTTGGTTAACGACTATTTGTTGCACGGTTTCAAACTGATTAAAGTTGAATTCTTGCGGTACTAAACCAATACATAACTTGGCATGTTCGAGTTGCTTATCTATATCAAAACCAAATACCGACACCGAGCCCGCTGTTTTTTGTACTAACGAACTGATGATGCCAATGGTGGTAGATTTACCTGCACCATTGGGGCCAAGCAGAGCAAAAAAGTCGCCTTGCTTTACCGTCAAACTGATTGATTTAACGGCTTCGACACCGCCTTTATAGATTTTTTTAAGGTTATCAATTACTAAAGCATTGGCGTTATCGGCCATGTTGAAATCCTCTACTCGATGAAAACAAAAAATCCCGCTTTTGCGGGAGTCTGGCAAAGAATACCGTATTAATCTAACGGTACCACTTTTGCGATATAAGGCAGGTTGCGATATTGCTCTGCGTAGTCGATACCGTATCCCACAATAAATTCGTCAGGGATGGTAATGCCAATAAAATCGACTAGCACGTCAACTTCACGACGTTCAGGTTTATCGATCAAGGTACATAATGCTAAGCTTTTAGGCTCACGTAATAACAACATTTCGCGCACTTTATTTAACGTGTTACCGGAGTCAATTAAGTCTTCAACAATCAATACATCACGACCGGCGATGTCTGACTGCACATCTTTAAGTACTTTCACATCGCGAGAGCTGCTCATGGTATTGCCGTAACTTGATACTGCCATAAAATCGATTTCGACATGGCCCTTGATCCGGCGACACAAATCGGCCATAAACACGACTGAACCTTTTAATAAGCCAACCATTAATAAGCGTTCACTGTTGGCGTAATGGGCATTAATACGTTCAGCTAACTGGTCTAGGGTTTTATTGATTTCTGCTTCAGAAATCATCATTTCAATTGTGTGCTTCATAAATCTCTCAATTGTCGATGTCGTCATGTAGCTGAGTATGTCCGTATCCCCAGCGACTCGTTAAGTCGTGGTCAATACCCAAATGGTCAAGTATTCGGGAAACCATGAAGTTTACCAGATCTTGTACTGATTTGGGATTATGATAAAAGCCTGGCGCCGCTGGCATGATGGTCGCACCGTTACGCGTTAGGCTTAACATATGCTCTAAGTGTATGGCACTAAACGGAGTTTCTCGTGGCACTAATATCAATTGGCCACGCTCTTTTAATACTACGTCTGCTGCTCTTTCGAGCAAATGATTACTCATTCCGGTCGCCACGGCCGCTAATGTGCCGGTTGAACACGGGCAAATTACCATTTGTTTCGGTGCAGCGCTACCCGATGCTGGAGGCGAAAACCATTCATCCTTGCCTAATACCACTAACTCGCCTTTGGGTGGTTCATCAGGGTTGGCTAACTGTTGTAATAACTGCGCTTTGGCTTTGTCAGGATTGGCGCTGAGTTGCAAACCGTGTTCGGTGGCGAGCACCACACGCGCCGCACTGGATATCATTAAAAAGACTTGGTAATCGGCCGCTAGCAAACATTCCAGCAGCTTAATGCCATAAGGTGCGCCAGACGCTCCGGTCCAGGCGAGGCTGATTGCTTTGGCTTTTTTGGCGTAGGCCATGTTGTCCCCTCTGTTGGTGATAGCGGTTACGCTAACGCCTTAATAATTTTTTGGTGGATACCGTTAAAGCCCCCATTACTCATGATCACCACGGTATCGCCATCGCTTGCGGTATTAGCTACCGAGGCAATAATGTCTTCAATGTTGTGACACACAGTTACCGGGATGGGCGCATTGGCCATACTGGCGTTTATGTCCCAATCAATATTGTCTGCTTGATATAAATAGCCCACATCGGCTAATGCCATCGAATTGGCTAAGGTGTCTTTATGTACGCCGCTTTTCATGGTGTTTGAGCGCGGCTCTAGCACCACAATAATTTTACCATTAGCATTGTTACTGCTAGCTACTTTGGCTCGTAATCCTTGAAGTGTGGTGGCTATGGCCGTGGGATGATGAGCAAAATCGTCATAAACCGACACACCATTGACTGTTGCTAATAGCTCTAAACGACGCTTTGGTGGACTAAATTGCGTTAGCGCTTCAATGGCATGGTTTGGTACTACGCCCACATGGCGTGCTGCCGCTATCGCCATAATGGCATTTTCAATATTGTGTTGACCTATCAAAGCCCAGTTTAATATCCCCTGCGATGTGCCATTTAACAGCACCTCAAACTCATGGCCATCGTCGGTAATAGTACGCGACTGCCAAGCACTCGGTTCACCTTGGCTCGCTGAAGGCGTGACGGGATGATGGGCGACATCCGTGGCTATGGTTGCGGCTTTAGAATAAATTTCTTGTTCGCTCCAACAGCCCATATCAATCACTTGTTGTACCGCTTCAACATCGCTAGGCCAAATCACCTTGCCTTCGCCAGGTACCGTTCGAATAACATGATTGAATTGGCGCTGGATAGCCGCGAGATCGGCAAAAATGTCGGCATGATCAAATTCAAGATTATTGATCACTAGCGTACGTGGATGGTAATGAACAAACTTAGAGCGTTTGTCAAAAAAGGCGCTGTCGTATTCATCGGCTTCAACCACAAAAAATGGCGAATGACCTAAACGAGCTGATACGCCAAAGTTTTGCGGCACGCCACCAATTAGAAAACCTGGTTGATAACCGCAATATTCAAGGATCCACGCGAGCATGCTTGAAGTAGAGGTTTTACCGTGTGTACCAGATACAGCCAAAACCCAACGTTCTGGCAAAATATGTTCAGACAAAAACTGCGGTCCGGAAGTGTATTTTATGCCGCGATTTAATACGGCTTCAACACAAGGATTGCCCCGGCTCATGGCATTACCAATAACCACTAGGTCTGGTTGATTGTCGCCTTCTTTGCCTAATTGCGCCGGATCAAAGCCTTGAATTAGCTCGATACCTTGCTGTTCAAGCTGGGTGCTCATCGGCGGATAAACATTGGCATCGCTACCCGTCACTTTGTGGCCCATTGCGCGGGCAAGCAGGGCTAAACCGCCCATAAAAGTGCCACAAATCCCTAAAATGTGTACGTGCATGACTCAACTCTAATTGATCCGTAATATGACGGTTATTCTAATCTATTGCGCTGCAGAATGTCAGTTAACAATTAGCCATCTATTTGGGGCTAATACAAAATAAAAAACAATCCCATACTGAGTACTGTCGTTAGCAAGGTGTTGCGGGTCACGTAAGCCAGCACTGTCGCCACCAGCGCACAGGTTAAATAAGGATTGTGCACACTAATAGCCAGTTGGCCTTCTGGCACAAACACAATCGGCGCGAGTATGGCGGTCAGTACCGCAGGGGCTGAATAACTTAAAAACGTTAAGGTGTTTTTACCTAAGCGAATGGGCAGTTTAGGCTCAAGTAATAAATGCCTGCTGGTAAATACCACCACAGCCATTGCTAAAATAATCAGCCAAGTCATAGGTTTTCATCCTTGTTTACTGTAACTGAGCTTTCTGCGGCCGGATCAGCAGTAACTGAATGAGCTGCGGCCGATTGAGACGACCCCGAATGAGCGGTATTCGAAACGGCACTACCCGAATTACCCTCGTTAGTGAGTTTGGCATAAGTCATGCCTGCTGCCATGCCCGATATTGCCGCAATAAGCAGCCCTGCTTGAATGGTAAATACCGCGCACACCACCGCTAAGGTAAGCGACACTAATACGCACACCAAAATAGATGGCTTGTTAACTGTTGGCACCACAATGGCGATAAAGGTGGCTGCGATGGCAAAGTCGAGCCCCAGCTCATCTAAATTTTCGATAGACTGGCCTGCGACAATGCCGAGCAAAGTGGCAATATTCCACCCGATATAAAAGGTTAAGCCACCGCCTAAAGCATACCAGCGATCAAACTGATGTTGCGCTGGCGTATCACCTTTATGAGCTTGATTGGCTATAGCAAACAGTTCGTCGGTGAGCAAGAAGCCCAGGCCTAAACGCCATTTAAGCGGTAACGGGCTAATATGAGTGCGCATGGCCATGGCATACAGTAAATGCCGAGAGGTAATAAGTAAGGTGGTGATCAAAATACTGCCGATACCAATACCGGCTTTTATCATCCCAAGGGCGACCAATTGGGCACTGCCGGCGAAGATAATGGCCGACATCGCTTGGCTTTCAACAGGAGTGAGGCCAACTTCGAGCGCAAATGAACCCGCTAGAATGCCCCAAGGGACCACGGCTATTGTAAGCGGCATCACCGCTAATGCTCCTTTTAGAAAAGAACGGCTTTTGGTTGGTGTAATAGAAGTTAACTCAGCTGTGCCCACGTCATATCCTTATTTACTTATAGCCATTGACTCATATCGTCATTTTCCCCAGTACATAACAATGGGAGACAAGAAAATTAGCTTAGCGTAAATATGTCAATAAAGCGCTTGAAAACTGATCAGGTATGTTACGACGATATCGGTTAATCAATAAAGCATTTTGCTGTTATCAATTGCTCGATAAACATATCGATGTGGTCCGCTATTCATTGACCCTAAACCTAGCGTTTTGAGGGTCAGTTTAGGGTTATTGATGCTAAGTGTCGCAATACTCCATGCGGTGACACATGTATTCATGTTTAACAACAAGTGTTAACGATAATATAAAAAATACTTATTTATAATCATACGGTTACTGTTACAAGATATAAATGCATGAATTCATCAATAAATCAGTCTAATTGATGATTAGTAATATTATCTGAATTTGGATTTAACGAGTAACTAAAGGATAATGCCAACTTAACTATATTAGCTTAAGCTTTAATAGCATTTGTGATAAAACGATTAACCTCTTATTCCTTTGTATTGCATACCTTAAAAATAATATATAGATTTTTATATTTACCATTTACATTTATCAAATATCGATAGTATCACCAAGATTACCGCAAATATTTTACATTTCTAAATTGCAGTATAATAAATATGTAATTTACATATTTATTATCGATAACGACAAATACCATTATACATTTATAGCATTAACATTATTAACAAAAATACCAGCAATAATGGCTATAGAACAAGTAAATAATATGCATGCAAAAATATTACATAAGATGTAATTAATATGAATATTTAAAATTAATTTGTAAATCAAAAATAAAATATAAAAATACTTGGGAGTTAACTTTTAAAGATTTAAGCTAAAATCTTTCACTCAAATTCATTCGAAAAATTAAGTTAATGCTATATTTTAAACAGCTTCCTACAGCAAAATAAATCATTATTCAATAGCGATTAACGATTCAAATGGCCAACAGATAAAAGTCAGAAAAAGATAATAGTAAGACAAAAATGAAATACGCGGGCTCACATCGAAACATATATCGATAATGCATTTATAGCGTAAACAACAACTGCGTAGACTTTATTTTCAAACAAGCTCATGGGTTAACTCGCGGATCTGCTGTTTTAACCACGTCGCATCTTCATTTTCTGCATTAGGATGAGTCACTAAGAACTAGCTTTAATGGTTCTGCAACTTCAAAATACGATTTACTTCACATTCAGATAACTGACAAGCATGTAAACCAGAGTCCTCGTCTAGCATATCGTAAACCGCTTTATAGGGTGTCAAAGCCAGTGACTTACAATCTGAAAGATAATCAAATAAAGAAGATACACCAGTAATGGTCATTTCGTTATGAAGAGGCAAATCCTTAATCCGACAATACTCCTGAAATGGGTTAAGTGTTGCAGCTTGGATCCTGATAAAGGTATTGATATAAGGATATGAAGCAATGCTTTCTAAGTTGATTTCTTGTTTTAAAATGGGGTGGTTTTACAACTTATTAAGTATAATTGGGAAAATGTCGCAAGTATTTCAATCTGCAAATTTTGGTTGAAACAAAGGATCTCTTCTGGGTTTTGCAGCAAAAGGTGACAATACTGTTAGGATCATTCGCAACATTCTCTAGGGAATGACTATTCCAGTTACTCACATTAATATGAATGTCTTTATGATGACTTTTAATCGCCTGCATTAATGCTCGTGGATAGGCATAAGCAATCATTCCGGCAGAACCAATTCAAAGTATCGACTATGTGACGATTCTGTACTATTCATCCGATTAAAATTCTTTGAGCAATCAACAATTTCTTTTCGCAATCGGATAAATTTTGCCAGCAAAATCATTGGGAACTAATCCATATTTTCTTCTTATAAAGAGTTCATCACCAAAATAGATCTTGCCGTTTGTAAACAACGACTTATTTTTGAAGCTGGCACATCTAAAATTCTAGAAACATGAGTGGCTGACTTATTTTCATAAAGGCTCACTAATATAGTCAATGTTAATAAATCTAATTTATCTAAGTCAATCTGTCTCATCTGAAACGCTCCTTTTGAGTTATATAGCCTAATATTCTACCTTTCCCTAATAATTCATAACATTATCTTAATTTTCACCTATTACTTATTCCAGATCATTAAATTTGAGTTATTTTAAATATCATTTATCATATATTAAATTTGAACAAACGATACATTAGCTGCGGACGTTGATTTCAGGAACTGAAATGTCCGATTTAACAAAATAGATTTTGATAAGTTGCATTTACATTTTAGTTTATTAATTTATCACTTATTATTTTCACTATCTTTAATTAAAACTAAATGACAAATTCCATTGCTTAATTTGATTAATCAAAACAATAACCTATTAATTAATAATACCAATAAAAGCAATAAGAGCCAGATCATAACTACAATCAAATAAATTAAAATCACCTCAATTAATTGATTACGATCAATTAATTAATTAAACATAAGGATAGTATTAATCGTACGTCAATGACGTATTGATGATTCGTAAAACAATAAATTAAAACTGATTTTTGGAGGCTTATATGATTACTTCAGTCTTTTTAAGTTATGCGTTTATATACTCTGTGTTGTTTATCGCAGTTCCTTTTATATTGGTTGTTTTCATTATGACTTGTATAAAGTTCTTTAAACCTGATACAGAGGATCACGCAATTAAGTTTAAGAAAACGCTTTTTGATACTCAAAGCTTTGACTTTTTAAAATCACTAAAAACGATGGTGGGAGGACAATATGACGTTTGTTGCAACGTTCCAATCGATACCGTGTTTGAAATGGATGCCCAAACCGCAGCCGAAAATCATGCGCGATTCGATTATGTTGTGATTGACCATGACTCGTCAGAAGTGAAATTAGTTATCTCTGATTTCAGTGAGCAAGATGATGCTAACGCAAAAAGTTTGTTCGAAAAATTCAACATTAAGTTAGTTGAAATCGTTCGAGGCAAACCTTACGACATGCAAATGCTAAAGCAATCCCTACCGGTATGAAGACTCTGTCGGGTGATAACAAACTGTTTTCACCCGATATTTTGTATTAATCAATTATTGTAAAGAGGGCTGATTATGTCCCGGAATTACTGGCTACTGATGTTATATGTAGGCTTATTGTCGCTTACCCTTATCAGTCATGAAGCAAATAGCGCGGACTCTACTGAGCAAATTAATAATGACTCATGCATGAAATGCCATAAACGCAATGGCTCAATGCAAGGCAATCATGCCCAAGACCGGCTAAAAATGAGCTGCAGTTCATGCCATGGTGAAAAAGGCAATCACCCTAGGAAGCCTAATGATTTGATGGTGTTCTCTTCGGAAAACGACATCACAATTGACGCTAAAAATGGCGTATGTCTTAAATGCCATACCGTTAAAAAATTAGCCAAAGCAGAGTGGACTCATAACGTACACGCACAAAAAACGAGCTGTACATCTTGCCATAAATTGCATCCTAAATCTGATCCTATGATGGGATTAAGTGTAAAAGATCGCAGTAATGTGTGCCGCAACTGCCACACGGTGCAGAGGTAACTAATCATGGAAAATTCAAGAAGACATTTCCTTAAAAGCACCTGCGCATTGGTTGCCGGCGTGTCGGTATATCCGCTCAGTAGCAACCAGGCCAATGCCGAAACGGCCGTAGGAACAAACAATACAAAATACGCCATGCTTCATGACGAAACCAAATGCATTGGCTGTAATGCCTGTGTGGAAGCCTGTAGAGAAGTTAATCATGTACCCGAGGGCGTTACGCGGCTAAGCATCGAAAGATTGGGCCCGTTTGGAGAATACCCTAATCAGTTTTATCATTTTACTCGACGTTCTTGCCAGCATTGCGAAGATGCGCCTTGCGTTAACGTCTGCCCGACGGGTGCCGCCTTTATCGATAAAGAAACCGGTATTGTCTCGGTCAACGCCGATAGATGTGTTGGTTGCCAATACTGTATTGCAGCCTGTCCTTATGAAGTGCGATTTATTAACCCAGTAACCAAAGCAGCCGACAAATGTGACTTTTGCCGTGAAACCAATCTCAAACAGGGTAAACAGCCTGCATGTGTAGAAGCATGCCCTACAAAAGCACTGGTGTTTGGCAATCTTAAAGATCCCGAGTCTGAACTGGTTGCGCTATTGAAGGCAAATCCGACTCAGCGCTCTAAACTAGATTTAGGCACCCGACCTAAACTCTTTCGTATCAAAGCGAAGCAAGGGGAGATTATATTATGAGTGCTTTCCATTTTGACACCTTGGTCTGGCATTGGCCCATTGCCATATACCTGTTTTTAGCTGGGGCATCCGCAGGTGCAATGTTCTTTGCTGTGTTGCTAAAACATGTTTGCCTTAAAGAAAAAGCTTATCAATCTGGATTTGTCCAAGCAGCGTGTATTGTTGCAGCGATTGCCGTCTTAGCAGGCTTGGGGATCTTGGTATTAGATTTAACCAAACCTTGGGATTTTTGGAAAATTCTGGTGTTTTATAATCCCACCTCAGTGATGTCTATGGGGGTGTTGATCTTAATGCTTTATCAAGTGTTTATGTATGCTTGGATTGCAATAACATTCCGACAACCTATTGATGATTTTTGCAAAACCCGTTTACCCATTGTCGGTAAACTAACGAGTATGCTAACCCGTTATGAAGCAGGTATTACCGGTTTACTGGTCATATTCTCTGTGTCATTAGGGGCCTATACCGGATTTCTATTATCGGCTCAACCTCACTTCCCTATGTGGAATACCCCTGTGTTACCCCTGCTGTTTTTAGTTTCGGGCTTGTCTTCAGGTGCTGCAGCATCGCTACTGGGTGGTGTGTTACTTAAAGGGAGTCCTAATGGTCAGGAAGTGCGATTTATCCATAAAGTAGAGATCCCACTGATATTAGGCGAGATGTTACTTATATTTACCTTCTTTTTAGGTTTAGTCTTCAGTGGTGGTCAAAGCAAGGTAGCAGCATTTAATGCTATCGGTGAAGGCTTTTGGGGATTGGTATTTTGGTTCGGTATTATGGGATTAGGATTGTCGGCACCATTAGCGATGAATTTATTTATGACTGCCACTTCAAAGCGCAAGTATTCCTATGTTGCCGGAACCGCCTGTCTGAGCTTATTAGGTGTAATACTGTTACGTAACTTTGTGCTTTATACTGGTCAAATGGTGGTAAATTAGCCTCATAAACGGTGATGGCACGCATTAACAAGCGGACTGTCACCGTAACAGAATGAATCACTCACCTTGTCATTAGCTGATAACAGGTTTAATCCCCATCAGAAACCACCGTCTAAATAACTGACGTTAATTCAATTGATAAAGCTCTGTCACCGTAACAGGATTAATACCCATCAGAAACAGTTGTTTAAACAACTAACATTAATTCAATTGATAAAGTTCTGTCACCGTAACAGGATTAATACCCATCAGAAACCGTTGTTTAAATAACTGACATTAATTCAATTGATAAAGTTCTGCCACCGTAACAGGATTAAATACCCATCAGAAACCGTTGTTTAAACAACTGACATTAATTCAATTGATAAAGCTCTAACGGTAGACCGTCTGGATCACTGAAAAAGGTGTAGTATTTTCCGGTATATTCGTCGATACGGATCGGTTCAACCACCACATCATAAGCCTGCAAATGAAACACCACCGAGTTAATATCATCGACTTTAAACGCTAAATGACGCAAGCCTTGTGCTTCGGGATAACTGGGTCTTGGCGGCGCGCCATTAAACGAAAATAATTCAATTTGACTGCCATCGGGTAAGGCTAAATCAAGTTTGTAAGAATCACGGGCTTGGCGGTAATGCTCAGCAATAATCTTAAGCCCTAAAACTTGCGTATAAAACGCTTTTGAACGTGGGTAATCGGCACAAATAATCGCGACATGATGAATTCCGTTTAACATGGCTGTCCTTGTAAACCTATTTTTGGCAAAAAACGCTTTATACACAAAACATAAAACCCTGATAACGCAAGTCTATCAGGGTTTTATCCTAGTTTACATATGGGCAATTTACATCATTGAGCGTTAGATTGTCGCTAAGTGACGGCCATTTATGGCAGCGGATTATATACCCACTTCACCACCATCATTTTTACGGATCATCACAGTTGCGGCTCGTGGGCGCACCAAAGTGCCAGCCGGTGTGGCTTGGTCAGCTTTATCAGAATATGGCCAGTTGCTAGGATGCTGAATATTAGCAAATACTGTGGTGTAGTCTAGCGTAATCGCAAAACCGGTGACTTCACAACCATTAGGGCCAACAAAGAAACGCTTAAGCTGGGTTTGGTTTTCAGCCGTTACCACTTGTTGGTTACCATCGGCATCAAGCATGGCCGAAGGTACAATCGCCAACATTTGATCGTTGGTTGCTTCAGTAACTTCAGAGGCACCGTTATCGGTTTGTACCCACAAAATACCCCGTTGGTCGAACGATACACCGTCTGGACTGGCAAACTGGTTTAAGTCCGTTAAGCCAGATAAATTTGTTTCGGCATCACCATCAGTAGGTGAACCAAAGACAAAGATATCCCAGCTAAACTCAGTAGCAGAATCACCTTCATTCCAACGAATGACATGACCAAAGCTGTTGTTTAAACGGGGGTTAGCAACGTTAGTGCTGTCGGTACGCTTGGTATTGTTGGTCAACGTTAAGTAAACAGTGCCGGTAAACGGATCAACCGTTGTCCACTCTGGACGGTCCATCGGTGTCGCACCGACTAAATCCGCCGCGCCAGCAGTATTTAAGATAATCGCCGCTTGCGAATCAAAAGTACCAGCAAGGGTGCTACCGTCTGTCGTCACGCCATCTAATGTTAGCGGTAGCCACTCTCCGATACCGTCTTCAGTAAACTTAGCCACATATAAGGTCCCGGCATTCATGTACTTATCGCCTACCGTTAAGCGATTTGTGCTATTGGCATCGACGGGATCCCATGCTGCGTCAGAGACATATTTATATAAATATTCAAAACGTGAATCATGGCCTGAGTAGAATGAAATGGGTTTGCCTTCTTCAAGCTTACCAAAGGCACAACCTTCATGGCGGAAGCGACCTAATGCAGTACGCTTAGTCGCGCGAGAGTTTGGATTGTATGGGTCAATTTCAACAATATAACCGTGGCCATTAGCTTCGTTACGGTAATCGTTCGCCGCGTTTGAGCCTGTTGGCGTGACATCAAAACGAGCAAACTCGTCTAAACGCTCGTCGTCATCACCGGCTAAATGGTTCCAGCCATAACGAGTATCAGAGGTAGAAATACCAATTCGAGTTTGTTGCTCGGTTAACGCGCCTTTATTAACAAAATATCCTGGCCAGTTTTCCTCACAGGTTAGATAAGTGCCCCAAGGCGTATAACCATTACCACAGTTATTTAAGGTACCGCGCGCTTGGCTACCGTCGGGAGAATAACGCGTTTCAAGGTATGAACTGTACGCTAACGGACCGGCGATATCCATCACGGTTGCGCCGGTGAAACGGCGGTTATGGCTGTCGTTTTCGACCACTTGCCATAGGTTGTTGACTAATTTAATCCGTACAACTGAAATACCATGGGCATTGATTTCTTTGCGGATCTCATCAATAACGCTGCGCTTACCATCAGCATCAAACGTTGGGCCACTTGGGTGCAATGCATCTTGGTCGATGTATTCATGGTTGATACACAATAAACCGTCATCTGCCGCATCATTCAGCGGGAAGAAATGCATACCATCATGGTGCATCCCGACAGAGTTTTCTTGGTCTATAGCGGTATTGCTGCCATCGGCTTTCCATGCTGCCGCTTTTGAATTTAATGGTGTTCCCCAAGGCGCTAGCACATAAGCTGAATATCCTGCAGGAACCACCACAGCATCGGTTTTAGACCCTGCAATAGACTCAAAGCCTAATACCGCAGAACTCTGAATTGGTGCAACTGGCGCTGTAGCGGCACTAGGCGGTGTCGGGGTTTGCGCTGCGGTGTCGTTATCAGAACCACAAGCACTCAATCCGAATCCGCCAAACGCAGTCATCGCACTAAGGCCTAGACCACGCTTAACAAAATTACGACGAGATAGATGATTATCCATCACTTCATTGAAAGGAGTATTTTTGCTGTTGTTAAAACGAGTTGGATCAAATGTCGCCTTGCTCATAAATTGTCCTTAGCTATGCTCTGAAAAAAAACGGATCAAATATTAGGTATAATTATTTGTTAGTTAACATAAGCGTCTAATGTGACAACAAGGTACAAACTGGATGACAAAAATGTGGCAATAAAAAGACAATCAGGATACCGCAGCATCTGATGACATCAATATACACACTCTAATTCTAATACTGGCGACTAACGACTAACGACAGATGACTAAATACGAATATTAACGACTCATAAAAATAGATTTTAGCGTTTTTTAGCGCCAGTAGATGATGCCGCTAGGGCTTTTTTACGTGCTTGTTGTTTTAATGCAGATTTAGTTGTTTTGCGGGTAACCGGAGCGATCAAATTAAGGTCTGGCTCAAATCCGCCCAGCCATTGCTGCGGTAAACGGCGGTCTAAAAAGGCTTCAAGTTTAGTGAGTAACGGCTCGTCATCAACACTTAATAAGGTAATAGCTTGGCCTTGCTTACCTGCTCGGCCCGTTCGGCCGATCCGGTGTACATAGTCTTCAACTTGAAACGGTAATTCCATATTAACGACAAAATTTAACTCGTTAATGTCTAACCCTCTTGCAGCCACATCGGTGGCAACTAACGCGGTCACATCACCCGCTTTAAAAGCAGCCAACACTTGTTCGCGCACGGCTTGAGTCAGATCAGCATGAAACGGTTCTGCAGCTACGCCAGCTTGCTTCATTTGCTTAACCAATGCGTCTGCGCCTTGTTTAGTGCGGCAAAATATCAAGCTTTGTTGCCAGCTTTC
Source organism: Shewanella sp. Actino-trap-3 (assembly GCF_002836275.1). Taxonomy (NCBI): domain Bacteria; kingdom Pseudomonadati; phylum Pseudomonadota; class Gammaproteobacteria; order Alteromonadales; family Shewanellaceae; genus Shewanella; species Shewanella sp. Actino-trap-3. Next base: position 2,503,614 of record NZ_PJCE01000001.1, read on the forward strand.
TTGGGCAATTAAATGACACAGCATGGCGCACTTTCGGTTGGCATCGACATTAAATACCCGCTCGACAATATGGCTAGCAGTGGTATTACGTTGTGCCACTTCAATCACTTGCGGCGAGCGCAATAAACGGCGACTAAAGCTGAGCATACGATCATCTAAGGTGGCTGAAAATAATAGGGTTTGCCGTGTACTTGGCAAGCGCTTGAGTACCTCGACAATTTCATCTTTAAAGCCCATGTCCAGCATGCGATCCGCTTCATCAAATACCAAATGGGTTAACTGCGACAACGACAATGCGCGCTTACGTAATAAGTCCAATAAACGCCCTGGTGTTGCTACAAGAATATCGGTGCCTGCGGCTAATTGTTGTACCTGAGCCCCAATACTCACCCCGCCATAAACCATCACACAGCCAATATCACTGCCTTTGGCGTATTGCTCGATACTCAACTGTACCTGTTGGGCCAATTCGCGCGTGGGCACCAACACTAAACAGCTAATTACCGCTTTGGCGCTGGGTGTTTCTGCACCGCTATGGGGATCAATAGATACATTACGTCGACTCAATATATTGTGCAGTATTGGTAACGCAAAGGCAGCCGTTTTACCGGTACCTGTTTGCGCTCCCGCCATCACATCTTTACCGCTTAAAATGACCGGAATAGCGCGTAATTGGATAGGGGTCGGTTGCTGATAATTGAGCTCAGCTAAGCGATTAACCAAAAAGGTATCTAATGATAACGCGGCAAAAGACATACAAACTCCAAACATGTGGATGGGCTGTTTACCACACTCATCCAGGTCAAAACAAAGGCTCTACGCTTTACTTGCCAGCATTCTCGTCAATAAAAGTGGCGCTTAAATGTGATGTTGAGCACATCTCAAGTACGTTAGGCTTATGGCGAGAGATAATACTTGACTAAAAAAGTAGGAATTATACAATTAAATACATGCAAATAATAAGCATGTTTAGCTTTCGTCATAAGCTTTCACCACGAAATTCCACCAAGTGACTCTACTACGAGGTATTACCATGAGTTTTTCAATTAGCGGTATTTTCAAGCCAGCCAAGCAAACTGAATCTGTTGGCAATGTGGCACCTAAAGCCGATGACACGAATGCAACAGAAACCAAAGCGCCTCAAACTGAAAACACTGCCAAAAAAGAAGGTAATGGTGGCAGTTGTTGTGGTGGATGTGGCGGCAGCAATCATTAGTCCACTAAATGTTAAACGTTACCACGTCTGAATAAACGTAAATTGTCTTTACTGATTAGTTGCGAATACTGCGCTGTAACGTCGAAAAAGCCATTGGCATACGCTACTGCTACTGAGCCTTGGTTCTGTTTATCGATATAAGCAAAAACAGGGCTCGAAATAAATTCCTTTAAAAACATTTCCACTGCTTTGGTGGCAATGCCCTTGCCCCAATGTTCACGTCCAATCCAATACCCCACTAAACGCATTTGCGGGTCGGTCTTTGCGGCTGAGTCGGTATTAATCCACGATACGACATTACCCACTAAAACATCATCTATCCAAATCCCTTGTGCTATAGCCTTTTCATTAGCCAATACTTTTTGCTGCCAGTGCAGGTTAAAAGCTTTACGTTTACGCGCCGGAAAATCTGCCATTTTATTAGCAATAGGGTCGTGTTCAAATTCAAACAATATATCTAAATCTGCTTCAGTAATGGGATGAAGAGAAATATTCATTTCAGGTTCGCCTTTTCTATGTTGTGTCACCAAGATCATTTATATTATATATAACCTCAAATCTGTATAAGAGATGAGATCAATCGTTAAAAAAACGGGTTTATTTCAAGTCTTCAATCTCAAACTTGCCATGTGTTTTGCTAACATAGCGTATTGACGCATCAATAGCAGGCCTATTGTAAGCCGATACACCTTAGATCGCGAAACAAAGGGCTGTTTAATAAACAATTATTATCCAGTATTGAGGTTATTACTCTCATTTATCGACACGCTTGACGATGAATTATCGTATCAAGATGCATTAAAGGATGACAGGATGAAAAGCATTAAAACGTGGCAATGGTTAGGCTTTGCTGGCCTTTTACCTTTTATTATTCTCAGTGTGTTGGCGTTCAATCATAGTCTATTAGCACCCGAACATACTATATTGGGATTTGTGAGCTACAGTGCCATTATTTTAAGTTTTGTTGCCGGTTCACTTTGGGGCAAAGCGGTAATCTTAACCTTAGATGACAATATCGCTAAGTTACTTATTATTAGTAATATTATCGCACTCGCAAGCTGGATTGCACTGTTAACTCCGTTTGTATTATCCGCGCTTATTCTGCTCGCTAGTGGTCATCTGTATTTATTATATGTTGAATTTAAAGCCAAACAATTATCAACCACCAACGGCTATCTCACATTACGCACAATATTAACCTCTGTCGCCGTGACATGCCATGTGGTTGTCATGCTCAGTCTGTTAGGCGTTTAGCAAAAGATTAAATCGAATAAAAAGCCTATGCAGCTAAGCATGAGCTTTTTATTTGTCACACAAAATAGGTCAACTCAAAAACTTATAAGCCAGTTTGACACTGCTCTTGCTGGTTTATCATCGGTGATAAAATAGGCATCATGCCTTTAAGCACTTGTAATGGCAGTGCTGAAGTAAAGCTAAAGTCGTCAGCTTTCTCCCCTGGCACAAACGCCGTTAGGGTACCAAAATGATGATCGCCTAAATAGAACACAAACGTCGCAGTGCGGTTAATGGCCGTTGAAGACACTTTGCGGCCATTACGAATTTCAGTCGCTATGCGGTTATCACCCGTACCGGTTTTGCCGCCCATAACCACAGGTTGGCCGTTGTTATCCAACAAGCTACCTTTGAGCCTTCTGGCAGTACCATTTTCAACCACATTTGCCAGCGCCCGCTTTAACGCGCGGGCCACTTCTTGATGCATTACGCGGGTGATCATTTGCTTGTCGTTGGCTAGCGTCACTTCGTAAGGCGTGTCTTTAGCAAACTGTAATTCATCAATTCTGACCGTTGGGTAACGATAACCATCATTTTGAATAATGCCCATTAGCTCAGCCAGCGCCGCAGGTCTATCACCCGAGCTACCTAATGCAGACCCCAATGACGGTACCATGTATTCAAACGGATAACCCATTCTTACCCAACGTTGGTGAATGCTTAAAAAGGCCTCGACCTCTAACATCACTTGAATACGCACATCGCGTGCATTTTGATGGCGGGTTCGAAATAACCAACGATACACTTCTTGTAATTGCGGTTGCGCGTCTTCTAACACTTGGCTCAGGCCGGTTTCTGGGTAGTCATTTAAATAGCGCAATACCCACAGTTCTAACGGATGCACCCGAGCAATATAACCTTGATCCGCAAGGTTGAATTTATCTTCACCGTATTTGTTGTACAGCAGATTAATTTGTTTCTCGCTAAAGTCTTTTGCGGGTAAGCGTTTGACTAAAAAGGCCTTTAACTCTTGGACGCCATCGTAGGGTTTTAAATAGCGATAAACAGCCGATAACTTATGCTCTTGTTGTTGAATCCCGTCAAACAACACCTCAAGGCGTTGCTCTGGGGCCAGCTGACGATATTTGCGATAAAAACGTTTTACAAACGAACTGCCTTCACGTTTAGCAAACGCTTTGAGGTATTCTTCGCGGCGAGGATCTTTGTCGTTACGCAATAACTGCGACACACTGCCTTCGCTGTTATAACTACTGCTGTAATTAACAATGTCTTGCATTAGCCGCACAAATGGCAAGTTTATTGACTCTTGTAATGCCTGATATAACGTTGGTACGCGACTGTTTTCTTTGCTATTAAAATTATTAAATACATGTAAACCACCACCAGTGAAAAAACGCTCATTTGGTGAGGCCGAATACTCACGCAGTAAGGCTGCATCCAACATCCGGGTTAAATTGCGATCTCGAGTCGTCATCAAATAATCGACGACCCAGCGCGTAATGTGGTCTTTACGTTCCACATCCACTTGGCGTAAATCAGCCACCGTCATGGCCGAAAAACGCTGTTGTAACTCGGCAATAATGTCTAAATATGTGGCTAACACCCGCAATTTAGCCGTTGAACCTAGCTCCAATTTACTGCCTTCATTGATATCAAACGGCTGATCAATACTGTCGGTTTGAATGCGAACGCGGTTGGCACTGTCGGTACTCTCATACAACGTAAAACTGTACAGTACTTTATCTAACTGTTGCACGGACAGTAAACGCTCACCCAGCAATCCAATACGCTCAGCGGTTGGCTCAGAGGCTAAGCTGCGTAAGTAATCGCTAACTTGTTGCTGTATATCACCATGGAACGTGCTGTTAATCGCTAAGTCGTAGCGATTTAAATCATACAAACTTAACCCCAGCATCCCAGCAGTACGAATTCGTACCGCATTAATACCTTTATTGTTAGATACGTTAGTGGTTGCTAACTTACTGGTATTAAATTGCAATGTTTGCTCAAGTGCCGACACCATTAGTTGCGTTTCAATCAGACCATCACTGCCCAATAAACGTAAATAACTGTCTACTAACGATTCTAAATTGTCATGGCCTTGAAGTAAGTAATACGACGGCCGACGCTGGGCTATCATTAATGCCACGACTTGACGAAACACCTTGCCGCGCTGTGCCGCATTTTGTTGAGTATGATGGCTCAATAATAATTGATTAGCCTGATTAAAATCAGTTTTGAACCACGCCCATAAACCATCACCAATACCATGGACTTCACCAAAACCGGGAGCTGATGATAATGGTACTGTGTTGAGATAATCTTGTACGATGCGTTGACGAGCGCCAATGGTGCTTTCACCTTGCTGATACACTCGCACTATTGCGGAACCAATTTGCAATAGCTTATCTTTGATACTCAAGGTTAGACCATGATTAGAATGTCTAAATTTTTCAATTTGAGTCGCTAAAGTACTGCCTCCCGCTTTAGACATATCAGCCCCGAAACTGCCAGCAACTTGGCTCGCGCCAGCCAGCACAAACCGAGGCCAGTCAACCACAGGATTATAGTTAGCTTCTGGACTCAACATTTCGCGGTTTTCAATAAACAATAGTGTGTTAATGACTTGGTAGGGGATCTTATCTTGGTGTTGATAAACACGTTTAGGATATGAGAAATCGAATACCGTCATGTCACGGCAATCTTTTATCGATAAGCCTGATTGTGCTTTTTCATGATACGGCGGGAAAAAACCCATGTTGGTATAATCCATCAACATCGGTGAAAATGCCACTTGCTGAGTAATTTGATAATTACGCTCAATTAAACGGGCTATTTTCTGCGGTAATTGGCTATAACCATGGCGATCATCAAACGGGCCATATTTAGGGTAAATCACCGCATTACTGCGATAATCACGTAATGTATAGGTTAATTTGGTGGCATATTGATGCAAAAAATAAGATTGATAATACGATGTCCGCACCTCAAATTCGACGAGATAAGCCGTTGCTAACAATAATACTATGAATAACCAACCCGCTTTACTGCGACGAACCGGAGTCGGTTTGGCGGAAGATGTATTAGGTCGAAAATTATCAAACTGACTATCAGGATGTGGACTAGACACAAACTCTCCATGTAACGCATAAAATCACAATAATGCACCATTTTACTTTTGGTTGAGATGTTCAACACATAGCGGATCTAATTTGTGATAATTTTATCAGATGGATAAAGCCATTAGATATAGACAAAATAACTAAATACTGTTTTTTTAAGCCTTTATTGCCACAATATCGGTGTTTTTATATAAAAGCCCTTACCGCTAATTTAAGGATTATTTTGGATAGCTGCACTTCAACTCCCACAACCTATCCACCATTACGATTAGGTTTAGCCATGTGGTCACAAAATCAATGGCAAAAAACAATATACGGCAATAGCCAAGCGCATCGTCTTGCGCGCTATGCACAAATATTTAATACCGTAGAAGGTAATACCACCTTTTACGCCACGCCGTCATTACAAAATGTCCAAAATTGGCTTGCCGCTACCCATGACGATTTTAAATTTACCTTTAAACTGCCCAAACATATCACCCACGAATTACGGTTACAGCATGCAGGCCCAGCCTTACAACAATTTTTTAGGGTAATGGACCCCCTTATGAGCCGAACAGGGATGTGGAAAATTCAACTCCCCGCCAGCTTTGGCCCCCCATCTTTGCCACAACTAGCGCAGTTTTTAACTCAAGTACCCCAAGGGTTAACCTATGGGGTAGAAGTGCGTAACAGCGCCTTTTTTGCCAAAGGAGAAGCGGAAAAAGCATTAAACCGTTTGTTGATAAATCATCAATGCAATCGTATTATTATGGACTCTCGCCCAGTATTCGCCGCCCCACCAACGACCTCTGCAGTGATCGATGCTCATCAAAAAAAACCCAATGTGCCGGTGCATGCAATCGCAACGGCCAGCAATCCAGTAGTACGCTTTATTGGTCATCCGCAAGCAGAGGCCAACGTGTACTTTTTCCAAAACTGGCTTAAACAGTTACCTTTATGGATCGCGCAACACAAGCAACCCTATTTGTTTATCCACACCCCAGACAATCACGATGCGCCGCAATTGGCCGTCGATTTATACCGTTTACTACAACAGCAGTTGGCTCACAGCACATCAACACTGGCCGACATAAACCTATTACCTCAGCATCAGCACACCACAACGCAACTGGGCTTTGATTTGTAAGACTCATTTTTATAACATAGGCCAGAATTGAGATGATAACCTCTGCTGGGGATAATAAACTGTTAGCTCTTTGTGCTGCTATTTTATGATATTATCAGCGCCGATCAGGTCTGCCCTCGCAGCGCGTTTATGTTGATAAAGGAACCACAATGAGTGAATCTGCAACCCGTCTAAATAAATACATTAGTGAGAGTGGCGTTTGCTCACGTCGTGAAGCAGACCGCTACATTGAACAAGGTAATGTTTTTATCAATGGCAAACGAGCCAAAATTGGTGACGCCGTCGAATTAGGCGATAAAGTCAAAGTTAATGGTCATGATATCGCCCCTCGTGATGAAGCAGATTTAATCTTTATCGTGCTAAATAAACCTGTCGGTATAGTCAGTACTACCGAAAGCACCGAACGCGATAATATTGTCGATTTTGTTAACCACAGTGAACGAGTATTTCCAATAGGTCGCTTAGACAAAGATTCTCAAGGGTTAATATTTCTCACTAGCAATGGTGACTTGGTCAATAAAATCCTTCGCGCAGGTAACAATCACGACAAAGAATATGTGGTCACGGTTAATAAACCTATCACTGAAGCATTTTTACAAGGCATGCGAGCAGGCGTTCCCATGCTGGGTGTCACCACTAAAAAGTGCAGCGTTGAACAAGTCTCAACGTTCGTATTTAAAATCATTTTAGTTCAAGGCCTTAATCGTCAGATCCGCCGCATGTGTGAACATTTTAACGTTGAAGTCACCAAGCTTGAACGTCAGTCAATTATGAATGTGTCACTTAAAGGGCTGCCTGTAGGAGAGTGGCGCGATTTAGACGAACAAGAACTCAGCACCTTAATGAAATTGATTGAACACTCATCTTCTGAAGTCAAAAATTCGCCCAAAAAAGCCAAGAAAAAACCTAACCAAAGCTTACGAGATAAAATTGAAGGTCCAGAACACTTTATGCAAGGTAGAGGGGCTAAGCCTAAAAAGCCAACCGCAAATAAAGGAAAAGTCAGCCATTCAAGAAAACCGAAACGCTAAGCTCAAGCATATGCAGCAACAACCACAACATCCTTAATATCGGGTTTAAGATATAACATATGGTGTACACCGAAAAACAGTCACTTTACCGTATGAAATAGGTTTAAAGTCTGTAGGCTTGTATTTTTGGTGCTAAAAAAATGAACAAATACTGTGTAAAGATTAACAAAAACATATTCCTATATAGTTTACTAAAAAAATAACATTGAATAAAATTCACACAAAATTTTTTTCTATTTATATATTGCGTGTTAGGGTCTGCATAGATTTTCTACAATATTAGCTAAAGCATATAAACGAAATATTGTCGTGAAAACAAAAAATGACAGCAACAGGATGCTGGGTTTTTAAACAAGGAATGTGACATGTTCAGCAATAATCTTTTAATCGTAGATTTCCCTGATCACCTTTATGGGCAATTTCGGCACTTCGCGAATTTGATTGAATTTAATCTAATTTCAACCAATGCCAACAACGCATTATCAACAAAATCAAATGCCGAAAATGCCGAAAATGGCACTACCATTATGGTTCATTATCTTGAGAATCCATTACAAGAAATTGGTTGCTTATCTGCCGAATTATTTAAAAGCGACTTGCATATCGCATTCTGTCCTGCGCTGAATGTGGAATTAGAAGTCATCTTTATTTCATCGGGATTTCATGGTGCTATTAGTGTCGATGACGCTATCGCTCAGCAAATACAAAGCATCAAGAAAGTACATGATGGCGACATTAGTTTTCACCCAAAAGCGGTATCCAAATACATTTTACAAAGAAAGCGTATTCCATCTTCAGGTAATCGCGACAAAATACTCGCGGTGACCACCAAAAAAGAACAGCAAGTCTTGTCCCTCATATTGCATGGATTAACCAACGAAGAAATAGCCAAAGAGCTTAGTATCTCAGTTAATACCGTAAAAATGCATGTCCAAAATATTTATAAAAAGACCAAGATTAAAAATCGTGGTCAATTATTTGCTTTCGCTGCCAGTTGACTTTTTATAAATACCCAGTGATGCCAGTCTTATACATCACTTAATACGACATTAAAAAATAACCCCATGAGCTTTCGCTTATGGGGTTTATTCATTCAGCAGCGAAACATTATAAAATTTATTTTAATACCAATTTAGTTAATAACTGCAACTGAGTCATTAATGCGACATCTTTATGATGTTGACCATTGATACTTAATGTCACTTGCGGATTGTCTAAAAACTCACGGGCGTCTTCCTCACTATAAATAACAGGCGTTGCGAGCTCATAACGCTGATTATGATCCACATTTAATGTTAAGTATAAGGGTTCAGAACGAACCCAACCTCCTGAATCATCAGCATTGTCTTGAAAAATATCTCGATAGTTAATTTCAACCAATTGTTGTCCATAGTTAAGCCCAATGGTATGTTCAAAACTCACGTTTTTACCGTTAATAGTTTCGACTATTATGGAGTCCGGTACAGTAATACTAGACGCTTGAGCTGACGCGCCGAATAATAATGCTAAGCCGATTGTGATAGAGCTGAGTAGCGTTTTAGCAGAAAATGAAGTCGTCATAGTCATATTCATCCATATTTCATACTTAACGATTAAGTATGTTGGTCATAATTTAATAGACCTCGAAATATGCCAATAACTTTCAATTTTTTATATTAAAAATACCTTAACAAAAATGAGTGCCTTTCATTAATGGTTATCTTATTGTATTAATAATGGTTTATTACTCAGATTAATACAGAGATAATATTACGTAGACAAAATGAATCAACCGTAATGATAATACCAGGCTATTGACAGCTCCTTATCAACAGAGCCAAATTCAAATAACATACGAGTCTTTCAATAACGTGTTATTTATCCACAGCATAGATTTTTCCTTTACCAAAGGCTACTGCCGATGAAACCAGATCTTCATATTGCAGATCTAATCCGAATATGAAGAATGAGTTGAAAACCCACCGTTTAATGACTTGACTTTACTAGGGGCTTGATAAAATAATCTGATCTAAATCCGACCATGACCAGTGTTTGGCATACTCGGCCACAATATTATTAACATAATGATAAAAATAGACTAATTTTTTATTATTAGCCAACTTGAGCTACAGTTAAGCAAGGCAACGCCCTTATTATGTGGAGAAAAAATGGATAGTTTTTTCAGTTTGATGAGCAACGCCGTATTGTTACTGGCTCTTGTGGTCATTTATGACGTCATTACCTTACAAAGGCTAACGCCCGATAAATATAAAAATGTCTTGAGTGGCATTTTTATCGGGATGATTGCGATCAGTGTAATGAATAATCCTTGGGAGCTTAGGCCTGGGATTGTTTTTGATGCTCGCTGGATATTATTAAGCTTGAGCGGTTTATTTTTCGGTTTTATTCCGACATTAATTGCCACTATCCTCGCGGCTTGCTTTCGTATTTATCAGGGCGGAGCAGGTTTATACGTTGGCACATGGGTTATTTTCATCAGTTCTGCCATTGGTTTAGGCTGGCGATACTGGATGCAACATTCAAACAAACAACCCAATTGGCAAAACCTATTGGTTATGGGGATTGTGGTCGAGCTTGCCGTTTTATCGAGTTGGTTATTAATGCCTATAGCAGATAAATACGACATCATGCTTACCATTGGTCCTACATTACTCACCGTTTACACTTGTGGCACTATGCTACTTGGATTACTGCTTAAAAAACATCAACAAAGGCAACAATTAGCACAAGAATCACATCATAATAAATCGCTCCTCGAAGCCGAAAAAAACCTGTTACAAAGCATTATTGATGGTATTCCCGATATTATTTTTTATAAATCAACCGATGGCATTTATTTGGGCTGTAACAAGGCTTTTTCTAATCTGTTGCAACTCAAATCAGAGCAAATAAAATATCATAACGATTATGACTTATTTGATTGCCAACAGGCGGATAAATTTATCAAAGCGGATCAGTTTGTGTTGCAAGAAAATCAGTCGTGGATGGATGAAGAATGGATCACGACACCAGATGGAGTTGAGCATATATTTAGAACCCAAAAAACACCTTTTACTCATTTATCCGGCAAAATTCAGGGCATTGTTGGCGTAGGCCGAGATCTGGCCGCTCAAAAGCATATCGAAAAACAATTACGTCGCAGTGAAATCACTTATCGCAACATTATAACGACTGCCCAAGATGGTTTTGTCATTGTGTCGGTCGATGGCAGGATAATCGAATCAAATCAGAGTTTCGCCAATATGACGGGGTATACTCTAGATGAATTACTCGATAAGCCTATTAATCAAATTGAAACCAGTGAAAAACATCAGTTTTCAAGCCAAAATATCCTTACAGCAAAGCAAACTAAAACCATCAATTATACTTCGCTGCACAAACATAAGCTGGGGCACTTGTTTCATGTTGACGTGAATATCAGCTTTTGGGATGGTGATGACAGTATGTTTTTCTGCTTTGTTAAAGATATTTCAGAGCGAATTAATGCAGAGCAAAAGCTGCTAAACAGTGAATCTAAATTCAGACAAATCTTCGAAAAAATCCCCTCGATTTCGGTCCAGGGTTATGATAAAAACCGTTCGGTTATTTTTTGGAACCAAGCCAGTGAAAGCCTTTATGGCTATTCAAAAGAGCAAGCATTAGGTCAACAACTCGAAAATCTAATTATTCCATTACCTTATAAGAACCACGTAATTAACAACATCAATGCATGGATTAATGATGGTATCCCCATTCCCGCTGGAGAGTTACTCCTTAGACGTGCAGATGGTAGTAGTGTCGCGGTTTATTCATCCCATACGTTAATCAATAACACAGACAACGAAGTGGAAATGTACTGCATCGACATTGATTTAAGCGCTCAAAAAAAGGCTGAGGAACGAGCCCTCACGCTGTCACAAGCAATAGAACAAAGCCCTATCTCAATGATATTAACCAGTATCGACAGCAAAATTGAATATGTTAATAGTGCATTTGAAAAAATTTCTGGCTACACCGCAAGTGAAGTCATTGGCCAACCAGCTAGCATGTTAAAGTCGGGGTTAACCCCTAAATCACTTTATAAAGAATTATGGGATTCGATTTCTCAAGGACATGCGTGGCAGGGTGAACTGCAAAATAAAAAGAAAAACGGTGAGATTTTCTGGGAACATGCTCATATCGCACCCATTTTTGACAATGTGGGCATCACCAAACACTATTTGGCACTAAAACAAGATGTAACGTATTACAAACAGCAAGAAGAAAAAATCCTCCATCAAGCTCATTACGATAGCTTAACAGGCTTGCCAAATAGACTGCTCTCCCTTGATAGATTGTCGCAAATGCTCAAAGACGCTTATCGTGCAAAAAACAGTGTGGCAGTACTGTTTTTAGATTTAGACGATTTTAAAAAGGTTAATGACACCTTGGGCCACTCTGTTGGTGATGAACTGTTAATTAAAGCGGCTGCAAGGTTAAAACACTCCATTAGAGACAATGATGTAGTGGGTCGGTTAGGAGGTGATGAATTTATCATTATACTGAGCAACATCAATAACCCCGCTGACGTTGAGATCATTGCCACTAAACTGCTCAAGAAATTTCACATTCCTTTTAGACTCGAAAGCCGTGAGTTAGTGTCAACTATCAGTATTGGTATTGCACTTTACCCGCTAGACAGTGAAGACCCTAAAGAATTACTAAGACAGGCAGATTCTGCCATGTATTATTCAAAAGACCGCGGCAGAAATACCTATAACTTCTATACCCATCAAATGAACCACGATATGAATCGACGCCTTAGGGTTGAAGAGCAATTACGAAGTGCATTGAAGCGCAAAGAGCTCGAGGTTTATTTTCAACCCTTTGTAGACATTAGAAGTCGTAAAATCATCGGCGCTGAAGCGCTGCTTAGATGGAATAGTGATTTACTTGGCCAAGTCACTCCTGATGAATTTATTCCTATCGCAGAACAAACGGGATTGATTGTCTCTATCGGCCAATTTGTTATCGAGAACGCATTTACTGCAGCCAAAAAATGGCAGCTCGAATTTAATCCTCATTTTAAAATAGCCATTAACGTTTCTCCCAAACAATTCCGAGAAAATACCTTTGTTGATATGCTTAAAATTCAGCTGGATATACACCAAATTAATGCTACTTCTGTAGAACTTGAAATCACCGAAGGGGTACTACTCAGTGGCGATCCTATTATAGACAGTAACTTAAGCTGGATTAACGATATTGGTGTCAGTATCTCGATGGACGATTTTGGTACCGGATATTCGTCACTCAGTTATCTGCGCAGTTACCCTTTTAATACCTTGAAAGTAGATAAGAGCTTTATTCACGATATAACGGTTGATCCGGGCGATCTGGAACTGGTCGGCGCGGCGATAGCAATGGGACATGGGCTCAATTTAACGGTCGTTGCAGAGGGTGTTGAAACAGAAGAGCAGTATCATCTGCTCAATGCACTGAAATGTGATTACGGCCAAGGTTACTTATTTAGTAAGCCATTACCTCGAGCTGCATTTGAAGAGCTGTTAAAGACACAGGCAAAAAATAAAAGACCGAATAAGAAGCCCTTATTAAGACGCTGATCAAAATGCCTATCAGCAAACTGACAGGCATCAATAAATCTGCTTCGCGATAAGAGTTCTCGGTTAACCACGCGCTATTGAAAATAAGCACGCTTAGCGACTTAGCGATTAAACTAAGTCGTTTTCACTTTCCAATTCACTTTTTGTCCGGCAAAAAATGGCACGATAGGATTACCGTTAGGTAAAATAATCTCTTCGGGCACAACCCATTCTTGTTTCACTAATGTCACGGTTCCGGTATTACGAGGGAGACCATAAAAATCGGCACCGTGTAAGCTGGCAAATCCTTCTAGCTTATCTATAACACCTAAATTATCAAACACTTGAGCGTATAATTCTAATGCACTCCATGCACTGTAACAGCCTGCACAGCCACAAGCGGACTCTTTACGGTGTTTCTCATGGGGGGCTGAGTCGGTGCCTAAAAAGAACTTACTTGAACCAGTCGCTACAGCCGCTTGTAAGGCTTGCTGGTGAATATTACGTTTCAGTACCGGTAAACAAAAGTTATGCGGACGTACGCCACCGACTAACAAGTCATTGCGATTTAATAGTAAATGCTGTGGGGTAATAGTGGCGGCAACATTGGTTGAAGCGGCCGCAACAAACTCAGCGGCTTCTTTAGTCGTGATATGTTCAAACACCACTTTGAGGCTGGGAATTGATTCGACAATGCGCGATAAGTAACGATCAATAAAGAGCTTTTCGCGATCAAAAATATCGATATGCGCTTCGGTCACTTCACCGTGAACCAATAGCAACATGCCCTGCTCGGCCATAACCTCAAATATCGGAAACAACTCATCCAATGCTTTTACCGCCGCATCTGAGTTTGTCGTGGCTCCTGCTGGGTATAACTTCCCCGCGACAACACCTGCCGCTTTAGCATCGATAATGTCTTGTGCTGAGGTATTATTGGTTAAAAATAGGGTCATTAACGGCTGAAAATCACTTCCGATTGGGCGTGCCGCTAAAATACGATCCCGATAAGCAACCGCCATCGCCGCTGTCGTTACTGGCGGGACTAAATTAGGCATCGCAATCGCGCGTTGAAACAAACGAGCCGTAGCAGGAACCGTCTCACCTAGCATATCCCCATCACGAAAATGAAGATGCCAATCATCGGGAGTCGTTAAGGTAATTTGGGTCATGTGGGTTCCTTGGCTTAAATAACAGGTTGTTAGTGTTATTGTGCCTGAAATCGCTTTTTCTTAATAGATGCATAATTTGAACGCAGACTTTGCTATATCAAAAAGTCCTAGCTTATCGCTAAATAGAGTGAGATGTTGCATCAGCAGTGAATAAAACCAGCGGTATGGCACTATGCTATTATGTTGAAAGTATCATTTTTTATAAAGGAATTATATTGTTAGCCAACGCCAGATCTAGCTTACCGCGCAATGTGTGCCTTATTAGTGCAATCATGGTGACGATGATGGCTATCTCAGGCTGCAATCAAGCTGTGGTCATGAAAAGACCCGATAACATTCAGCGACTCGTTAACGAAACGCTCGTTGATGGCATACTGTCAACGGATGCCAGTATGGCGGTTACATTAGGCAGAAGCCGCACATTATCGATATGGAATGTAGCAACAAGCCAATTATTACACCAATGGTCTGACGATGACTTTGATGACACTAATTATCTGCTGGCGTTGTCAGGTAACAAACAATACCTTGCCACTGCAGGCAAACAAAAAATTTCTATTTTCAATCTTGAAACGGGCAAATTAGATATACGTTGGCCTGCGCAGGGGTTTAATCCCGATGCCAGTATTTCGAGCCTTTTTCTGAGCCAAACAGGCAGCACTATTTTAGTGGGGATGAATGATGGTTCAATTACTGTGATACAAAGAAGCAGCATGACGATGTCATTGTTTAAACAACACAGTGCAGCCGTTAATCATATTGAGCTCTCTAATTTTGAACAACAGGTATTATCGACTGGGCTTGATGGTGATGTACACATTTGGGCCACTTATAACGGTGAGCTTATCAGCAGTTTTTCCCGTCCTCAACGGATCACCAGTGTGAGTTTTGATGAAACTAATCGACGCTTATTTATTGCTGATGCACTCGACAATAATGTCATTATCGATACCCAAACTACGCAGCCAGTGAGCCATCTTGATTACCTTGAACGTTATCGCTATTTTCGACAGGCTTTATTTACCAACCATGGCAACAACTTAATTACCGCAACCTCAAAGCAAAGTGTTATCTATTGGGATGCCTCATCGGGAAAGGAGCTTTCTCATTGGGATATCACTGCCTATAACGCTGGCACAACGGTATTTTCAATGGTGATCAAACCTAATGGTAAGCTATTGACCTTAAGCTCAGACGGCGCACTTGAAACATGGAGCTTGTGAGTTAACCTTAGCTTGGAATAATAAGCCCAAGCGTTAACGACTATGCACATTAATTTTAACCTTTATCATTATCTGAGTTACCTACGGTGACATAATAGATATCATTAAATGTCATTGGTCATGTCAAAGATCAGTTTACATATCAAAGTAAAAAAAAGAATAGATCTTGCAAGTGCGAACTAAATTCAGTATATATAGCATATGCCAATAATGAGGTGTTACATGGCAAGACCAAAAATTCCCCGAACCATATGTGGCCAAGCAGCCAATATTTGTTTTAAACCCAATGGGATTCCGATGGCACAGTTAGAACAGGTGCCACTTGCTGAAGATGAAATAGAGGCTTTGCGCTTAGTTGATTTGCTCGGAATGCAGCAACAAGAAGCCGCTAAGTCAATGGGAATATCCCGCCAAACGTTAGCTAACTTGGTTAAAGGGGCTCGATATAAGGTGGTTGATAGTTTAATCAATAGCAAAGCCTTGATGACAAAAAATATCAACTAAAAATTAAACACTGGTAACACGTATTGACGTGTTTAGGTAAGTCTAATGCAAGCAGTATTGAAAGACTCTGGCCTCAAAATAACCACTCAAAGATGTAAGTTGCTTGAGTTTCTAACTCAAGTCGATGAGCAGCATTTAACAGTAGAAAATATCTATCAAGGCTTAAATGCGCAGGGAGAGACCATAGGTCTCAATACTGTGTATCGAATTATGGCGCATTTTGAGCAAGCAGGCATAGTCGTACGACGACTATTTGAGTCTGAAAATGCTGTTTATGAACTCAATAATAAACCGCGTCATGATCATTTAATTTGCTTAACCTGTGGCAAGTTAACTGAATTTACCGACCCCTTGATTGAGCTTCGTTTAGGCTTAGCAGCAGAACATCACGGTATGATTATTCACCACCACAGCCTCAATATGTATGGTCACTGCTTTGATTGCCAACAAGCACTTAATAGCCAGTCTGCTAGACAGAAAGTCGACTAGATAGCCGCTAGGTTAATATTAAATTTTATCGGAGAAAACAATGACTAAAATAGTAATTATCGGTGGGGTTGCCGGTGGGGCATCAGCAGCAGCAAGAGCAAGACGTGTATCAGAAACGGCTGAAATTATCATGTTAGAAAGGGGCGAGTTTGTTTCATTTGCCAACTGTGGTTTGCCTTATCATATCAGTGGTGAAATTGAATCCAGAGATGCATTATTGTTGCAAACACCCGAAAGCTTCAAATCACGTTTCAATGTTGATGTCCGGGTGTTTAATGAAGTGATTGCTATTGATAGGCAAGCTAAAAGGCTAAACATACGTAATCATATTACCCATGAAATATATCAAGAGTCATATGACAAGTTGCTACTAAGCCCGGGGGCATCACCAATAAAACCACCCATTAGCGGCATCAATAACCAGTTCGTCCATAGTCTACGTAATATTCCTGATATGGATAGAGTACTGGCGAACCTTGTGCTGCATAAGCCGAAACATGCCACTGTGGTAGGAGGTGGGTTTATTGGTTTAGAAATGGTAGAAGCGCTGCGCCACCGAGGATTAGAGGTGAGCTTACTCGAACTTGCCGACCAAGTTATGGGGCCTGTGGATATTGAAATGGCCAATATACTGCATCAAAAGCTAGTTGATAATAAGGTTGATTTACGCTTAAAAACAGGCTTAACCGCCGTCAATGAGTGCCAAATTCAACTTGCTGAAGCCGATATTACCGATGACTATGATAAACCGGTACCGCCCCATTCCCATTTACAATTAACCTTGAGTGATAACAGCACTTTAGCGACAGACTTAGTCATCCTCGCCATCGGCGTTAAACCAGAAACTAGCTTGGCATCAGAGTGCGACTTAGTATTAGGCCCGCTCGGTGGTATTCGTGTAGATGCCGGGATGCGTACTTCCGATGCAGATATTTATGCTGTCGGCGATGCCATTGAAACCGCTGATTTCGTCAGCGGTAATCCTTCACTTGTTCCACTTGCTGGACCGGCTAATCGTCAGGGACGATTAGCCGCAGATAACATGTTGGGTGGTGATAGGTTATATCGCGCTACCCAAGGGACCGCAATCTGTAAGTTGTTTGATATGGCAATCGCCTCGACGGGATTAAATGAGAAAAGTTTGCTAAGGCAAGCTATCCCATTTGAAAAAATTTATGTCCACACAGCAAGCCATGCCAGCTATTATCCTGGGGCTCACCCTATTACTTTAAAGCTGTTGTTTTGTCCTGATAATGGCCGTATTTTAGGTGCTCAGGCCGCTGGGATTGATGGTGTCGATAAGCGTATTGACGTATTAGCGGTAGCGCAACGCGCTGGTATGACGGTATATGATTTAGCCGACCTTGAGCTCACTTACGCGCCTCCTTTTGGCTCTGCGCGAGACGTGGTCAATCAGGCAGGTATGGTCGCTGCGAATGTGTTATTAGGCGATGAAGTGACTTGTCACACTCAAGATCTACAGGCCTTGACTGCGACACAAATTATTGTCGATGTGCGTAATCCTGGCGAACTAACGGCTGTGGGTGCGATTGATAATGCGATTAATATTCCGCTGCCGCAACTTCGAGACCGACTCAATGAACTTCCCAAAGACAAAGAATTATTGCTGCTCTGTCAGGTAGGGTTGCGCGGTCATGTCGCCTGTCGCATGTTAGTCCAGCATGGTTTTAAAGCACGCAACCTCAGCGGTGGCTATAAAACTTACCAAATGGTCAATGCGCGTTTTTAGTACATTAGTTAAGAAAAACCTTAACAGCCATCTGTCCCTATTAATAAACAAGGCTTAGAGTGAGTAGTTATCAAGATTGTAAACAAAGCCACAGTCAATGTGTTGTCTGTGGCGACGCTAAACAAAATCCATTGTCATTACAATGTAAGTTTTTTGCAGACGGTGACAATCAGGTTGTTGGTTATCATAAAGCAAGTCAGCAGCTTCAAGGCTACACTAGCTTCTTACATGGCGGCGTAGCAAGCACCTTAGTCGATGCCGCCATGACTCATTGTTTGCTTATGCAAGGCATTAAAGCCTTAACTGCCGAAATGACAGTACGCTTTGTTGCCCCAATAAAAGTTGGCGATGCCATCAAAATTGTCGGTCATCTGGTGAGCAAACGCTTAGGAATGTACCAACTAGAAGCCGTACTCTATGTAGAAAATAAAGCTTGCGTGACGGCTAAGGCGAAGTTTATTCAACATAGGAACGGAGTCATAGGCTAGTTTAGAACCCATCTCAGCAACAAGGACGAGTCTATATTTTCATTTAAATCTAGCCCAAAAAAAACCAGCCTGATGGCTGGTTTCGTTTTATTGGCTTAGCTGACTAGCGATTAAGCTTGTGGGCGCATCGCTGGGAATAAAATCACGTCACGGATAGTATGAGTGTTAGTGAATAGCATCACCAAACGGTCGATACCAATACCTTGACCCGCGGTTGGCGGTAAACCGTGCTCGAGTGCAGTGATGTAGTCTGCATCGTAGAACATGGCTTCGTCATCGCCGGCATCTTTGGCATCAACTTGCGCTTTAAAGCGGCTGTCTTGATCTTCAGCATCATTGAGCTCAGAGAAGCCGTTAGCCACTTCACGGCCACCGATAAAGAACTCAAAACGGTCGGTGATGAAATCATTGTTATCATTACGACGTGCTAAAGGCGAAATATCCGCTGGATAGCCAGTAATGAAAGTAGGTTGCATCAGTTTAGTTTCAGCCGTTTCACCAAAAATTTCTTCCAGCAACTGGCCACAAGTCCAGAATTTTTCTAGCTTGATGCCTAGGCTCTTGGCTAAGTCGCGCATAAAGTCTACGTCTTTAACTTGCTCGTAGGTCATCGCTTGAATAGTGGCGTTATCAGGATTGTATTTCTGAATGGCTTCTAACATGCTTAAACGGGCATAAGGACCACCAAAATCGACTGTGTCCTCGCCGTATGGCATTTGGGCACTACCGAGTAAATCAATGGCAATTGAACTGAGCATTTCTTCAGTTAAATCCATTAGGTCTTTATAATCCGCGTACGCCATATAGAATTCCATCATGGTGAATTCTGGGTTATGACGTGGCGATAAACCTTCGTTACGGAAGTTACGGTTAATTTCGAACACACGCTCAAAACCACCAACCACTAACCGCTTTAAATACAGTTCTGGCGCAATACGTAAGTACATGGCCATGTCTAACGCGTTGTGATGAGTGACAAATGGACGTGCTGTAGCACCACCAGGAATAACGTGCATCATAGGAGTTTCAACTTCCATGAACTCTTTTTTGACCATAAAGTGACGAATAGCGGAAACCACTTTAGAACGCATAATAAAGGTATTGCGAGACTCTTCATTAACGATTAAATC
This sequence comes from Shewanella sp. Actino-trap-3, assembly GCF_002836275.1. NCBI lineage: Bacteria > Pseudomonadati > Pseudomonadota > Gammaproteobacteria > Alteromonadales > Shewanellaceae > Shewanella > Shewanella sp. Actino-trap-3. The sequence goes on from NZ_PJCE01000001.1 coordinate 2,523,683, forward strand.
AACGTAACGCTGACGATAGCGCGTTTCTTGGTCGGTTAACCCGTGGAACTTTTCAGGTAACGGACGTAATGCTTTAGTCAGTAACTGATATTCTTCCATATTAACGTACAAGTCGCCCCGGCCCGATAAATGCAGCTGACCTTTAACACCAATGATGTCACCGATGTCTAAACCTTGATAACGCTCTTTTAAATCACCTTGCACTGGCTTACCAGCGTAAGCTTGAATACGACCAGACACGTCTTGAATGACTAAAAATGGACCTCGTTTTGCCATAACACGGCCGGCAATACTGGTTTGAAACCCTAACACTTCTAGCGCTTCTTTGGTCTGCTCACCATATTGCGCCTGTAACTCAGCCGCTTTATGGCTACGTTGCCAAGTATTTGGATGAGCATTAGCAGGACAACTGGTGCGGATGTGGTCTAATTTAGCGCGACGTTCAGCAATCAGTTTGTTTTCATCTTGTACGTGTTCAGTCATATTATATTCTCGCGTTTACTCGCCACACTTTGTGATGGCGGAAAAATTAATTTACTTAAAGTCCTGATTTTAGGCTGGCTTCAATAAACTTATCTAAATCACCATCCAGCACAGATTGAGTATTGCGGTTCTCAACCCCCGTGCGTAAATCTTTGATACGGGCGTCATCTAATACGTATGAACGAATTTGACTTCCCCAGCCGATGTCTGATTTTGCATTTTCAGCAGCTTGTTTATCGGCATTTTGCTGGTGCATTTGTAACTCGTATAACTTCGCCTTTAACAGTTTATAGGCAGCGTCACGGTTTTTATGTTGCGAGCGATCGTTTTGACATTGCACCACAGTATTGGTTGGCAAATGCGTAATACGTACCGCTGAATCTGTTTTGTTGACGTGCTGACCACCTGCGCCAGATGCGCGATAAGTGTCAATACGTAAATCAGACGGATTAATTTCGATTTCAATTTCGTCATCAATTTCTGGGTAAACGAAAACGGAACAAAAAGAGGTATGACGTTTACCTGATGAATCAAATGGTGATTTACGCACCAAACGATGAACACCGGTCTCTGTTCGCATCCATCCAAAAGCATATTCTCCGGTGAACTTAATCGTTGCACCTTTAATACCCGCTACATCGCCGTCAGTCACTTCAATTAACTCTGGGCTAAAACCATGTGCCTCACCCCAGCGTAAATACATGCGCAGAACCATATTGGCCCAGTCTTGTGCTTCGGTGCCGCCTGAACCAGATTGAATATCCAAGTAACAATTTGATGCATCATTCTTACCAGAAAACATGCGGCGGAATTCGAGATCAGCCAAACGAGTCTCTAACGACTCAAGTTCTGAAGCGGCATCATTAAAGGTTCCTTCGTCATCTTCTTCAATGGCCAGTTCAAGTAACCCTTCGATGTCTTCTAGACCTGAGTCCATATCATCAATGGTTTTGACCACTAAGACTAACGCAGCACGCTCTTTACCTAATGCTTGAGCACGTTCAGGCTCATTCCACACTTCAGGGCTTTCAAGCTCTCGACTGACTTCTTCTAACCGCTCACTTTTGGCAGCGTAGTCAAAGATACCCCCGAAGTAGCTCAGTGCGTTCGGCGAGCTCTTTGATTTTGAATTTTACCGGATTAACTTCAAACATGAATATTCAACTTAAATTTAGCCGTTAACGAAAGGTGCAACGGCGTATTTTACCCCATGAGAGGCGCTAAACCTAGACCAGAAGAGCGATTATTAATAAACAAATGACGAATATATTGCGCAGAAACAACACCAAAAAAATCATTAACCTGTAATAAACAGATTAAATGGACCTATTGTTATCATTAAAAAATGATTAAAAAAAATGAACCCCTTCGGGTTCATTTTTAACGATCGGTTTGGTAAAAATTATACTTTAAATTGACCCACTAACTGAGCTAAGGTCTGACCTTCATTCGCCACGGTTTTGCTCATATCAGATGCCTCTTCACTGGCTGCTAGTAACGTATTCACAATCTCTTGTACTGAATTGATATTGCGATTAATTTCTTCAGTCACTGAGCTTTGCTCGGTAGCGGCGGTGGCTATTTGGGTACTCATGTCATTAATACTGGTCACCGATGAGGTTACTGAACCTAAGCTTTCAGAAATCGCCCGCGAGGACTCAACCGAACTTAAACAACTGGTTTGGCTTTCTTCCATGGCTTGTACCGCTTTGGTGACTAACTTATGCAGTTCAGACAGCATTTCATTAATCTCGACCGTACTGGCTTGGGTACGACTGGCTAAATTTCTCACTTCATCGGCAACAACGGCAAAACCTCGACCTTGTTCGCCAGCTCGGGCAGCTTCAATCGCCGCATTAAGAGCCAGTAAATTGGTTTGTTCGGCAATTCCGCCTATGACACTGAGTACAGAGTTAATTTTTTTCGATTGTTCACTTAATGACTTCACATTGCCAGCGGCATTGTCAATTTGAGTCATTAAATTGGACACTTCCGTTAGTGAGGTATCAACACAATCTTGTGCTTTACCTACGTTATCAGAGGCTGCGTGTGTTGCCTCTGCAACCATATTGGTATTATGTGCCACATCATTAGCCGTAGCCGACATTTCAGTGATGGCAGTAACAATTTGATCAACTTCACTATTATGGTGGTTGAGTTGCTCAGTCATCGACACCGTTTGGCCATTGATGCTTTGAGCAGCATGCTTAACTCTGTCCGTTGCGCCAGCCACATCACTAATAATATGCTGTAATTTGTCGATAAACAGATTGAATGCACTGCCTAACTGTCCAATCTCATCTTCACTGGTGATATCTAAACGTTTGGTTAAATCGCCTTCACCTTTGGCAATATCATTTAACGAGGTAGCCATATTCTGGATTGGCACCACCATTTTATGTGCCATCACCACCACGGCAAAAGCCGTTATGCCTGTAAGACCTATAGCAATGAGTAAAAACATCAGTGCTTTTTGACCCATCTCTTCCGTTTTATAGGTTTTATAAGCCGCAATGGACTCTTCAATATCATCAATATAGGCACCCGAGCCTAACATCCAATGGGTGTTGGGGATCATTACCGCAAAGCCGAGTTTTTCAATAAGCTGGCTACTACCCGGTTTTTGGTAGTAATAAGAAAAATTACCAGTACCCGCTTGAGCGGCCTCTAATAAGCCAACAATAATTTTGGTGCCACTAGGGTCGGCCATATCTATTTTGTTTTGGCCTTCAAGTTCAGGCATAGTCGGGTGAAAAATATTGACCCCAGCATCATCATATATATAGAAATAGCCTGCAGTGCCAAAACGTAAATCTCTTAATGCTGCATTGACATTTCCCTTGTCACCCAAAGCAAGTTCATATTCAACAACGCCCTGAGCAATCTGGACTGATTCTTTTAGTTGGTTTTGGCGCTCTGAAATTAATTCACTGCGAAAGTTATCAATATCTTTGGTTAAAGATGACTCTTCATTAACATAAAAAATACTCAGTAATACGGTGAGGATCAACGAAAGCGGAATTAATGATAAGCCCAGGAGTTTATTGCGTAGTGAAGATCTCAGCATAGTGGCAAGCCTTTTGAGGGTAATAATCGATTTAGCATACTAATCTATTTTTTATAGATACTTAAACTAACTAACTATATACCTCCCAATAAAGTGAGACCGGTCTCAAAAAAGCACAATATAGTAACTTTTTTATAACATTGATAATCCGCTGCCCATGGCAGCAAATCCTATCACCAACCACACTAAGCTGGGCTTGAAGACTTTTAACAGACTAAAGCCAATAATCACTAAAGCCATATCCAACGGCATGATCACCGCACTGGTAAATACCGGTTGATAAAGTGCCGCAAGTAAGAGTCCGACAACAGCCGCATTCACTCCCGCGATAGCGCCTGCTATGGCCGGACGTTGGCTTATTGAATGCCAACTTTTTAAGCCCACCAGCATCAGTAAAAAACCCGGGAGAAAAATAGCTAACGTCGCCACTATAGCCCCAAGGATCGGCGACTCTAACCATAAGTCAGCCCCTAAAAAAGTGGCTAAGGTAAACATAGGTCCAGGAATGGCTTGTGCAAGCGCATAACCGGTCAAAAAACGATCTGGGGTAATGTATTGACCGACGCTGGTTTCAAGCAAGGGCAATACGACATGCCCACCACCGAACACTAAACTGCCGACTTGATAGAACTGCGCAAAAATTTGTCCAAGGCTATCGGGTTGATTGATAAGATATAAAGATGCCGCTATTCCTATAATAAATAATGCTAACCAACGATAATCAAGCTCAATAGCAGGAGAGTCCGGTGTAATACTGTCACCCCGAGTCATCAGCGTGACCCCAACAATAGCCGCCACAATTAACACGGCTATTTGGATCAATAATGAAGGCATTAATATAATAGCAACAGCTGTTGCTGCCATTAATATTTTTGCGGTTTTTCGTTGGCAAAATTGAGTGAACATTGACAAGGTTGCGTCAGCTACTACCACTACAGCAAGTAACTTTAGGCCGTGAATAGCCCCCGCAACGGTTGTTAATTGCAACCATTGCGCACTGGTAACCGCAAATAAAAACAACAGTAAAAACGATGGTAAGGTAAACCCCAAAAAGGCGGCTAATCCCCCCAGTAAACCGCCACGGTGATAACCAATCGCAAAACCGACCTGACTTGAACCAGGCCCTGGCATAAACTGACTCAGGGCAACAAAACTAGAATATTGCTTATTGTCTAGCCATTGCAGTTCGTCCACAAAGGCTTTTCTAAAATAGCCTATGTGTGCCGCAGGTCCTCCAAAGCTGATCAAACCTAATGCTAAAAAGCGACTGAATATTTGCCACATCGTCCTGGTACCTTTTTGTGTTGGTAAACAATACTATGACATTGAGGTGACATTTTTATGACGACAAAAAACACCCTTCTCTAGTAGCCTCTTATACTAAACCTTATCAATAAGTGATCAACTCAAAACGAGTGTTGAATGACGACTCAAGTACCGCTTACTTTACAAAAAGAGTAATGCAGCGGTTCTAACATGACCAATACTTCAAATGATCGACATGAGAAAACATATCAAACAAATCGGTTACTATTGTTATTTTATACTGACTTGCTCAACCATTGAGAGCTGAATATTGCGGCATGACAGACCATCACCACGCTCAAAATAATCATCTTTCACAGCTGCTTCCCGCGCCAGAATTAAGCATAAAAAATGCCTGATCACACAGTTGCTTCAATTGTTGTAAATCTTCAATACTGCCACCAACTTTACAGCGCATTTGCTCAGGAATACTCAATGCTTGCTGGTATAATTGCTGGCCTTGCTCAGTCACATGTAACACACGCACGCGTTCATCTAACTCGCTGCGACCTCGAGTCACTAACGTTTTACTTTCTAAGCGTTTTAATAACGGGGTTAACGTTCCAGAATCAAGATGTAATTTCTCACCTAAGGTTTTGACACTTATCCCCGGCTCTTTCCAAAGCACCATCATCACCAAATACTGTGGATACGTCAGCGACAACTCATCTAATAAGGGTCGATATGCGCGGATCAAAGCATTGGTCGCGCTGTATAATGAGAAACACACCTGATTTTCAAGTGCTAGCGGATTTTGTGCTGTAGGGAATTGAGATCCAGTAGACGCTTTACTAGGCATAGGCTTTACTCCGCTAACCAATAATATGAGTCAATGATAACATTGGTTGTGCACAACCTATAATTAAAAATTCAGTAAGCCACTTTTTGATAAAAATGCATCAAGCGCGGCGATCCTTGGTCGACAGAAGACTAACATTCAGTTTTACATTAAGGTTAACCATGTCACTTAGCGTTAATTCTCCTTCTTCAATGCCCACCACGATTGATTCAGGCAACAGCTTAAAAGTTGCCGTTATGGCTAACTATCAGCAAAAAATTGAAGGACAAATGGCATTATAACTTATCGCTGCAGCGCAACTATCTGCGCAACTATCTGCGCAACGACCTGCGCAACGACCTGCGCAACGACCTGCGCCGCAGCAATAAGCTAACAGTGGCCATAATGTAAATACCACGGCATAAACGGATTATCACAGCATCAAAACCCTAGCGAATAGTCTCTATAAAATCACTAAGGTAAAATCAACGCTTCATACCGCGAACGACATATTGATCAATCCACATCCGCTTATTTTGGGCATCAGTGTTAATATCGAAGCCATTTTAAGGCGTCATCTTGGTCTTCGAAATATTTAATCTCACCTGCAATAAACCAACTACCTACTTTGGCCGCCCATTCTTGCCAGCCTTTATTACCCCAAATCGCCACTCTTTCAAACTCTGATTTATGGTTTAACCCCAGCTTTAAATCATCCCAAGCAGCATGCAAATCCCAACCGTCGAGCTCAGTCGCATCGAGAAATAAACTCACTTGAGGTTGATCAACTTGGCTTAATGCCCCCTCTAACATTGGGGTAATGACGAGGTAATCTTGGTGGGTTAATGTGCCCGTTGCTTTTAATGTCACAAAAAACACATTTTCAATTCGGTTTATGCCAATCGATAAACCATGTTTCTTCATATCCATATCGAGACTCCTTTACTATGCTATTACACAATTAAATGCACGCGCGCCCATATAATGTTTGTGCATGCTTATATTTTAGCCACAGATACGAGGAAATGTATTCCGGAGTGCACAAAATAAACGTTAGAGTACTTATGGTGTAATGGGTAATATTAACCATTTAACGATCACAGCAAACGATCTCTCTAGAGCGGCGTAATATGAGAATAGCCAAGACACGCAAACAAATGAGAGGTTAACATTCTGTTAATATGCATCAGTGGCATGAACACCATTATCAGTGGCAGTATGCCACGACGGTGATGAACAACAGGATCAATGGTCATCAGGCGACTCATCGATAAAACAACAATAGCGTTAGGGTATTCTTCCGACGGGTGCGCCTAAGACGTGATTTACTCTACGGATGCTTTACTCGACGTCCATCTTCTTTAGACAATTGCGAAAAGATCGTTGCGGCTAACATCGTCATAATGCCAACCGTAACGAACGTCAGTTGGAAAGCTCTAAGCACAGTGCCCACTCCATCACTGTCGACATCAGTGCTAAAGCCGCCAAGTAAAGCCCCTGCACAGGCAACCCCCAGACTTAATGATAATTGCCCTACCACCGACAACAAACTGTTGCCACTGCTGGCACTGGCATCATCGAGGTCTATTAGGGTTACAACATTCATCGCCGTGAACTGCAACGAGTTGATTGCGCCCAGAATAGCCAGCATTCCCAACAATAACCAGTATGGAGTCTGTTCGCTTACCAAGCTCATGCTCATTAGCATAAGCCCCAGCGCCAACGTATTAGTAGTCAGTACGAAGCGATAGCCTAAACGTTCGATAATCGGTCGTGCCACATACTTGGCCAGTATCGCCGCAGCCGCTAATGGCAACATACTCATCCCAGCCTGAGATGGCGAATAACCCAGCGCCACTTGCAACAGCAATGGCACCAGAAACGGCAACGCGCCACTGCCCAAGCGAGCAAACAGATTACCAAATAGGCCAATAGCAAACGTCCTCGTCCGAAATAATGATGGCGCAAACAGCGGATGCTCAATACGCCCTGCCCGCAACCAATATGCTATCAAACACGCCATACCACCAAATAACAATAACATCACCCGTAGGTGTGGCATATGCAGTTCGCCTAGCCCTTCCATGGCAATGGTGATCAACAACATCGCCGCACCAAACAGTAAAAAACCCAGACTATCGAAACGCAACTTTTCCTTGCCACGGAGATCGGGGATGAACCGCCACACGGCATAACAACCCACCACGCCAACGGGCAGATTGATCAAAAAGATCCAATGCCATGTCAGGTATTGCACCATCCAACCGCCCATCGTTGGGCCAATCAACGGACCGAGTAGACCGGGAATGGTGATAAAGCCCATGATCCGTACTAATTCCGAACGCGGATATATCCGAAGCACCACCAGTCGCCCCACAGGCAACATTAACGCGCCACCCAACCCCTGAATAACCCGAGCGCCAATGAGCATGTCTAATGAATAGGACAATGCACAAAGCAATGATCCAACACTGAACAATAAGATGGCACCAAAGAAGATTTTTTTGGTGCCAAAGCGATCAGCAATCCAGCCAGAAGCCGGGATCAACAAGGCAACGGTGAGCATATAAGCGATAATCACACCTTGCATACGCAGTGGATCTTCGTTTAAATCGCTGGCCATCGCCGGGAGTGCTGTATTGAGGATCGTCCCATCAAGCGACTGCATGAAAAAGGCAATCGCGACGACCCAAGGTAACCCACGGGCAGTCTCTGCATCGAGAAGTTGGCTATCAGGCATTAAACCTCCATTTACCACATGAGTGTAGCCACACCAAGCAGTGCAAACAATACAGCACAACCTCGATGAATAAGCTTCATGGGTAATTTATTAGCACTAAAATGTCCAGCGAGTACAACAGGGACATTGGCAATCAACATTCCCAATGTCGTGCCGATCACAACCCAGGTGAGTGATTGATATTTTGCCGCCAAGACTACAGTGGCAATTTGAGTTTTATCCCCTATTTCAGCAATAAAAAACAAAATAAACGTCGCAGTAAAAGCACCGAGTTGATAGAAACGGTTATCATCATCATCGATTTTATCGGGTATAAGCACCCATAACGCAATAGCAAAAAATGAACCGGCCACCAGATAGGTCGCCCATTGTGGATCAATCCAAGTAATTGCCCACTGGCCAAGCCATGCAGCAAGGAAATGATTCAATATTGTGGCGAGTAAAATACCTGAGATAATAGCGGTTTTATTGCTAAATCTCACCGCGAGCAGCAAGGCTAATAATTGAGTTTTGTCGCCTATTTCAGCGATGGCAACAGTAAGAGTTGAGGCGAATAAAGCTTCCAATGTGATATTCCTAGGGGTAAATGACAACTAAGCACGAGCCACCGCATACCCCTTGATGCAGTTACTGTGCTTAGGTCTCGCTTGGTAAAACCACTGATTAACAGTGTGTTACTGTCTGCACCATGGCGTGAGGCCAATTATGTTGATACAGACATCTTGTGTGCCATAACAGCAAGACAAGATTAGCTACTCCCCTAAAACAATTCGCATTATAACGATTAAATAATTTTATTCAATGGACTCATTTTACAGTGTAAATTCGGCATAAAAATAACCTCACCCCAACAGTAACGCCGTAATGCTACGCTATTGCAAAAATCACGTGTAAAAAAGTTTGGTCTATTGTTGTGTAATTGTTTACAAACACCGCTGTTAGCCTTTAACAGTCAAAGATCCTTGCCTGCTCTGTCACCCTTCTGCTAATGTCCGATACAAATAAAATAAAAATTAGACTGGACATTTTCTGTGAATTTTAAAACGTTAGGCTCTATTTCAATTGTAGCTGGAACGGCCATTGGGGGAGGCATGTTAGCGCTACCATTAGCAACGGCAGCCTTGGGTATGATCCCCGCATTAATCTTATTAGTGGTTATTTGGGGGTTATCAGCTTACACCTCGTTATTGATGTTAGAAATTAATCTTCACTCTGGTGTCGGCGATAACGTCCATGCCATTACCGGTAAAACACTGGGAAAAGTCGGCCAGCTCATTCAAGGTGGTTCATTCCTGAGCTTATTATTTGCGTTAACCATGGTGTATCTGATGGGAGGGTCATCGCTATTAGAAACCCGTTTACAACCCATCGGCATTAACATGAGCAACCAAGTAGCCATCATACTGTTTACGGTTATTTTTGGTGGATTAATTGCCATTGGCGTGAAGTGGATTGATAAAGTATCACGCATTTTATTTACTTCTATGGTGGTGTTACTCGTCATTGTGGTGGCATTTTTATTACCAGACGTTAATTTAATCAGTGCATTAAACAATTACTCAACCGATGTTGCTTCAGGCACGGCGCTACAACAATTATGGCTAGCAGCCATTCCTGTAGTGTTTACCTCATTTGGTTTCCATGTGTGTATTGCGACGATTGTGCGCTACTTAGAAGGTGATGCCGTTTCACTCAGAAAAGTGTTATTGATCGGCTCGAGCATTCCACTGGTTTGCTACATCCTGTGGTTGTTAGTGACCTTAGGGTCTTTAGGCGGCGAAACCGTCCATAGCTTTGGTGGTTCACTGCCTAAACTCGTTGCAGCTTTACAAAGCTTAGCTCAATCAAGAATTATAATCCAAGCCATTGATTTATTTGCTAACCTTGCATTAATCACTTCGTTCTTAGGCGTTACCATGAGCTTGTTTGACTATGTTGCCGAACTCACTCGAGCCAAGGATGATGCCTCAGGTCGCGCTAAAACATGGCTCATTACCTTTATACCACCGCTATTGTGTGCACTTTACTACCCAGATGGCTTTTTAAGCGTCCTTGGTTTTGCAGCTATTCCATTGGTGGTGATAATTATCTATTTACCCATTGCAATGGCATTAAAGCAACGTTCACAGCCATTGGGCGGCTACCAAGTCTCTGGTGGCAGTTTGGGACTTATCATCGCGGGCTTACTCGGTACCTTGATTGTTGTTGCCCAGTTGATGGTGGCATTAGCCTGAACCATATAACTCATAAAATGGATTTGTAAGCGAGTTTTACAAACCCTATTAAGATGATAAAACATTTGTTAAAGTCAGGCTAAGCCTGACTTTTTTGTTTTACGCTTTAATAACATTGACCAACACAATTAGACAAGAATTAAACAAGAATGAGACATGACTGGCCATAATATTCATCACACGCTAACACCTCCTCCCCAAAAAATAACGGAATTATATAATGAAAAAATGGTTATTAACTGTTGCAATAGCAGCCAGCTTTGGCGCTATGGCAGATGAAGGTATGTGGCAACCACATCAACTACCTGCGATGGCCGATGAACTCAAGGAAAAAGGCTTAGAGATCAGCGCTGAATCAATCTCTAAATTAACTGAATTTCCAATGAATGCCGTGATCAGCCTTGGTGGTTGTACCGCTTCATTTGTATCGCCAAAAGGCTTAGTCGTCACCAATCACCACTGTGCCTATGGTTCAATTCAGTACAACTCAACCCCAGAAAAAAACCTACTTAAAGACGGGTTTTTAGCCAAAACTTACGCAGAAGAACTGCCAGCTACACCGGGTTCACGTATTTTTGTGACTGAAGCGGTCACCAATGTTACCGATAACGTTAAAGCAAACCAAATGGATAAGGTGGGTAATGATTTTTACCAAGGCATAGAACAGCAAGAAAAAGCCTTAGTGGCAGAGTGTGAAAAAGAAGACGGTTACCGCTGCCAAGTTTATAGCTTCCATGGTGGCTTAGAATATTATCTGGTTAAGCAGCTAGAAATTCGTGACGTGCGTTTAGCTTACAATCCAGCGGCTAGCGTAGGTAAATACGGCGGCGATATCGATAACTGGATGTGGCCACGCCATACTGGTGACTTCTCATTTTATCGGGCATATGTATCTAAAGACGGAAAGCCTGCCGATTTTAGCAAAGACAACGTACCGTACGAGCCAAAAAGCTTTTTAAAAGTATCCGCTAAGGGCGTTAGCGATGGCGACTTTGTGATGGTTGCCGGTTACCCAGGCAGTACTAACCGCTACCGCACTGCCGATGAAGTTAATAATCAGTTTGAGTGGGCTTATCCTGAAGGGAAAGTCCTGCAAGATCGCATGATTGAGATCATCAAAGAAACCGCGCCAGAAGGCAGCGACGAGCGGATTAAATACGAAAGCTTGATTGCTGGTTTAGCCAATTATGCCAAAAATTTTACCTCGATGATTGAGTATTATGGTAAATCAACCATGCTCGCTGATCGTGAGAAAATAGAGAGCGATTTAGCAAACTGGATCGGCAAAGATAAAAAGCGCCAACAGCAATATGGCGAAACACTATCAAGCTTAGAAAAACTGGTTGCTAAGAGTCAGCAAAATCAGCAAAGAGACACTTTATTAGGTTATATCGGTTACACCACTATGGTCACCACCGCACGTGATTTGTATCGCTTAGCCAATGAGAAAACCTTAGCTGATATGGCTCGTGAACCAGGTTACCAAGAACGTGACATGACCAACTTTACCTCAAGCATGGAACGTATTGATCGCCGTTATGCAGCGAGTGTCGATAAAGCCCTGCTAGCCGATTTACTGACGCGCTATGCCGCATTACCTGCAGAGCAGCATTTAGCCTCTTTAGATAAAGCCTTTGGTATTAGCAAAAAATTTGATGCTAAAGCGTTAGCGAACACATTGGATAAAATGTACGCCAACACCAAGCTAAACAACAAAGAAACTCGCTTAGCATGGATGAACAAATCGGTTGCCGACTTTAAAGCCTCTAACGACCCATTCATTCAATTTGCGGTTCAAACCTACGCTGCCGACATGGCGCTAGAAAAACAGCAAAAACAATTGCAAGGTGACTTAATGAAAGTGCGTCCACAATATATGGACGCGATCATTGCCTATAACCGCGAGCAAGGTAAACCGGTTTATGCCGATGCAAACTCAAGCCTGCGGGTTACCGTGGGTAATGTTAAAGGTTACTCACCACAAGATGGCCTAGTGGCAATCCCTTTTACCCGTTTAGAAGGCATTTTAGCCAAAGATACTGGAGTTGACCCATTTGATGCACCAGCAAAACAGCTTGAGCTGATTAAGCAAAAGCAATACGGCGATTATTATGTCAAAGCCATTGACTCAGTCCCGGTTAATTTTTTATCGACCCTTGATACAACCGGCGGTAACTCAGGATCACCCACCTTAAACGGCCGCGCTGAATTAGTCGGTTTGCTGTTTGACGGTGTGTACGAAAGTATCATTGGTGACTGGGGATACGACGCTCAAAGCAATCGTTCCATCCAAGTTGACAGCCGTTATATGCTCTGGGTAATGCAGTACTTAGATCATGCTGACAATTTATTAGCTGAAATGGACATTGTTAAATAATCATTGTTTAACAAAATGCTCAGCTTACTGCGCATTTAAGACTCAATAACTCTGCGGCCGTTAATGGCCGCATTGTTTTTTCTGCTAATTCAGCAAGACACACATCCAGCAACTGGGTACGCATTAAATCAATCACTTTATAGCTCAACGCCTGACACATACGCCTAATCTGCCGATTTAATCCTTGGGTTAATACGATCTCAAATCTGTCTTCATCCGCCTCAGAGCTCCATCGCCGAATGTCACACGGTCGAGTTTGCACTTGCCCATATTGCACGCCTTGCGCCATCATCAATAAAAATTCTGCGCTGATAGGCTTATCCACTTGGACGACATAAGTCTTTGGATGATAAAAATCGGGATGCATTAACGCTTGAGTCAATTGGCCATCATTAGTGAGCAGTAATAATCCGCGAGAATTTTTATCTAAACGCCCTGCAGGATACAGCCTGGGTGACTCGGGTAATAAATGGAGCAGACTATGGGGATCATTAGCTAATAAGCGGCAATCAACGCCAACAGGCTTATGGTACAGCCAATACTGTTTATCTTGCACGGGCAAAATGGGTTTACCATCCACCAAAACCGTCACCGCTTCTGCGGGGTTAATGCAATCAGTATGCTTGGCTAATTGATGATTAAGACTCACTCGACCACTATCGATAAGTCGCGCAGCTTGCCGTCTTGATGCCACGCCACACACAGCTAAATAATGACTTAATCGCATCGATGTCATGGACAATACTCAAGCAAGAATGGACATAAAATAACGGGTTCCGAGAAATAGGTCCACATTAGTTTGTTACGTGTTAATTGTTATTAGCATGCTTAACCCGAGGCAGATGCAGCATAAAATATTCACCTGGGTTAATGACCATATAGCCGATGACACAACATAGGTAAAAATTTATCAAACAATTGGCAAAATCCAACTGACGCTAATCCAATAGCATCAATGACATGAACACAATCATTAAGTGTCAATCATGATTGCAGACACTCCTCGGTCACGGGTCGATACTTAAGCAAAAACAGGCATGGGCATGTTAACCCGGAAAACCCAAAAGTAATGACCAATATCCAAGAACCAAGAACAGTAATAGCCAATCATTACTGATTGGCTATTACTTGATTATCGTAAAATAGCTACATTCGTCGCCACTTAAACTGGGTAAGCAAGTCATGATTGATCATATAACCGATTTAGACTCGTTTACGAAATATCACAATAATCACTGCCATGACGGCCAAAATCATACAATACCAAGCATTAGACACTGCGACTAATGGACTAATGGTAAACACAGAGGCAATTAATAGTGCTTGGGCGCCATGTGGAATTAATCCCTGAATAATACAAGCAAAAATATCGAGAATACTGGCCGCTCGTTTGGGGGAAACCCCATGCTTTTCGGCTAGCTCCTTGGCGATATCACCCGTCACCACAATCGACACAGTATTGTTAGCTACACATGTATTGGTAGCGGCAACAATCGCGGCCATGCCTAACTCTGCCGCACGGCTTGATGCTTCGCCATTCGCTTTTGAAAAACGTTTGATTAGACGTTCAATCTGCTTGCTGACAAACGTTAGTCCACCCTGCTGCTGCATTAGTGCCGCTAAACCACCGACTAACATCGACAGAATAAAAATCTCCTGCATATTGGTAAAACCGGTGTAAATGTCATTACCAAATTGGATAAAGGTATAGTGAGAACTTAACACGCCTGTCACGCCGGCTAATACTATCCCTAATGACAGCACCACAAATACGTTTAAGCCGACAACCGCTAACACTAGAATGGTTAAATACGGTAGTACTTTTAAGATTTCAATATCCTGAGCAACAATATCTGCTTGCCCTTGACCGACAAATGAAAAAGCAATCAAGGTGAGGATCGACGCAGGGATAGCAAACACTAAGTTCTCACGAAATTTATCTTTCATTTCACAGCCCTGAGTTCGCGTTGCCGCAATCGTGGTATCTGAAATAATCGATAAATTGTCACCAAATAACGCACCAGACATTACTGCACCCGCCATTATGGCATAGTCAATATGAGCTTGATCAGCGACCCCTAACGCCACCGGCGCAACGGCAGCAATGGTGCCCATCGACGTCCCCATCGATGTTGCAATAAAAGCGGCTATAACAAAAAAACCAGGCAATAATAAATTGGATGGAATAAACGATAAACCGAGTGCCACCGTCGCATCAACGCCGCCAGTTGCTTTTGCAACAGCAGCAAATGCACCAGCCAATAAATAAATTAAACACATAGCAATAATATTACTGTGGCCAATACCTTCAATAAAGGTTTCTATCGCACTATTGATTTGCTGCTTTGACAACAATATTGCCAATACAATGGCAGGTAAAATGGCAATAACACTGGGTAATTGGTAGAACGCATAATCAACACCCTGACTTTGAAAATATAAGCCTGCACCAATAAACAATCCTAAAAACAAAAAAAGTGGCAATAATGCCACAAACGATGCCGGGCTGTTTACTGCCGAGGTGGCTGATGAAGTAGCTTTAGTCAAAGTGGTCTCTCTTTATCTTAACGAATAGGGATTGGCGGATGAGAAAAGCGAGTACGACTCAATCTCGATCATCAATGAATATTTAACAAAATGTTCAACGCTGCTATATATTGCAGTCATATCAAAACAAGTTGTGCCAAGAATAAGAGAACTCTTCACCACTGTCAATATAGACGTCTAGACTTCCTTTATTTTGGCGTATTTAATTCTTAAATCTGAAAAATGCTACAAATAATTTACATAAATATAGAGTCTGTTGATCTTTCGTGATCAATTTTGCAGCAGTTTGTGGCGATTTGATACCAGGCGGGTTTATCTAAAGAGCCACACTATTTATCTCGAATAAATTGGGATCACGAAAGAACCATAAGCCCTGATCAACTTATCGATTTGTCACCCCTTTTTAAAGTAAAAATTGATTTACGTTAGTATTAACCTAATGTCGATTTGCTATTCTATATAAGCATTCACACATTTATACCATCGCATTATGGCCTTGTCTAAATAGTACAAGGATAAATGTGCAGGGTATTCAGCGTAGGTGAAATATGACCCATAAACCCGATCGGATCACTGCAATGAAACAACTCATTGCCCAAGTAAAACAAACCTTCCCATTAGACTCCCCTGATCTCTTTCGCTGTGGGCCCGCTAACAGTTGTGTGGGTTGCCCAAAAAAACTATTAGATCTTATCGATTCTGAGGTCACCTTCTGGGAAGCGGCAATCGCACAGGGCGTTATGCCCTCTTTAGGTGATATCAGCCGCTTTGGTAAATTATGCCAAAACGTCGGCCGAGGATTAAAACGCAATCATATTCAACTGTCACCCGTTCTTGTAACTCAGTAAGCAACTCTGTATGAAACTCTGTATGCAACTCTGAACGCCTCACTTATTTTTAGGGAAGACATATTAATACGGCTCTGAATTTACTCCTCTTGCTGTCAATAAGCGTAAAAGCGAACCGTCCAATTAGTGGCATAAAAAAACCCACATAAGTGGGCTTAAAAGATAAAACACATTACCTTACTCGTCAGTGTCGCCTAACGATAGCAATGTTGCATTACCACCAAGAGCGGTAATGTTGTTGGTACGAGTTTTTTCAGTCACAAAACGGGTTAAGTAATGTGGACCACCGGCTTTAGGACCTGTACCTGATAACCCTTGACCACCAAATGGCTGCACACCCACTACGGCACCAATTTGGTTACGATTAATGTACACGTTACCGACATTCACTTTATCGGCTAGATTAAGCGCATGGCCTTCATTACGGCTGTGGATCCCTAATGTTAACCCAAACCCAGTGCTATTGATTTCGTCAATCACTTTGCCTAAATCAGCAGCCTTATAACGGATTACATGCAAAATAGGCCCAAAATGCTCTTTTTCTAGCATCTTTATCGAATCGATTTCAACCGCGGTTGGGGCTACAAAGTGACCCTTCTCAGTACCCGCTGGTAACTCAAGTTTATTAATTAACTTACCTACTTGGCTGATATGGTCAATATGGGCATTCAAGTTTGCTTTAGCTGTTGCATCAATCACTGGGCCCACGTCCGTCTTAACGAAGCTAGGATCGCCAATGATCAATTGCTCCATTGCACCTTTCATCACTTCAATCACCCTATCGGCAATATCTTCTTGTAAAAACAACACTCGCAGTGCTGAACAACGTTGACCAGCACTGGTAAATGATGAAGAAACTACATCATTTACCACTTGTTCAGGCTGTGACGTTGAGTCAACCACCATGGCATTTTGACCACCGGTTTCAGCGATTAATGGGATAATGGCGCCATCACGGTTGGCTAAGGTACGGTTGATAAGCTTTGCTGTACCTGTAGACCCGGTAAAACACACACCGCCAATACGCTCATCAGCCGTTAAGGCAGAACCGACAACAGCTCCCGTACCGGGTAAGAACTGCAATACATCTTTAGGGATCCCCGCTTGATGAGCAAGCTGCACGGCACGATAACCCACTAAGCAGGTTTGTTCAGCTGGCTTGGCAATCACGGTATTACCCGCGGCTAACGCCGCTGATACTTGGCCGATGAAAATCGCTAACGGGAAGTTCCATGGACTAATACAAACAAAAATTCCGCGACCTTGTAAAAACAACTCATTAAGCTCACCTGTTGGGCCAGGAAGTAATTCAGGCTTAGCCATCATTTTCTTCGCTTGCACGGCGTAGTAACGACAGAAATCGACCGCTTCACGTACTTCATCGATACCGTCTTGAATGCTCTTGCCCGCTTCACGGGTACACAACACAATCAGCTCTTCTCGGTTTTCTTCCAGTAAATCGGCTAGTTTTTGCAGTGCATTGGCACGAGTCTCAACCGGAGTCCGCGCCCAACGGCCAAAAGCGGCATCAGCACCCGCGACCGCTTGCTCTATTGCTTTAGCATCAGCAAACGCCACTGTGCCTACCGTTAATGAAGTATCAAAAGGACTCACTACCGTTTGTACATCACCCGTTAAGGTCTGACCGTTAACCAGCGGACCCGCAGTCCACTGAGTGGCACTGTACGTTTCTAATGCAGCAAAAAATGGCTCTGATTCAGAAATAATGTTCATGTTTAGTCCTTTAGAGTTTTTACGTTCTGCACCAAAAATATCTGCTGGCTGCACAATTTTTTGATTAGCTAAGGTTTTATAACCTTGTAAGGTCACTAATGGGTGAACCACTAAGCTTTCAATAGGGGTATGTGGGTCTACTAACTTGTGCACAAATGAGGTATTCGCACCGTTTTCAAGTAAGCGACGGACCAAGTAAGGCAGCAAGTCTTTATGGGCACCGATTGGCGCATAAATACGCACGGCTTTAGCACCACTTTCAGATAAAATGGTGTCGTACAATTCTTGCCCCATACCATGTAAGCGTTGGTACTCATAAAGGCGATCGCCGGCCATGGCATTAATACTGGCTACCGTTTGCGCGTTATGAGTAGCAAATTGCGGGTAAATAGCACCGCGAGTGGCATCTGATAGTAAGAAGCGTGCACAGGCCAAATAAGACACATCAGTGCTCGCTTTACGAGTAAATAAAGGATACCCCCCGTCACCCGCTTGCTGAGCCCATTTAAGCTCACTATCCCAATACGCACCTTTTACTAAACGTAATGGAATTTCATCACCTTGATCTTTTGCAAGACGAGTCACCCAGCATAAAACAGGTAAGCAGCGCTTCGAGTAGGCCTGCACCACAATACCCAGTAAGCCCCACCCTTTGGCAGCATCTGACTGATACAATTTCTTGAACAATGTTAACGATAGTTCAAGACGATCCATTTCTTCGGCATCAATTGAAATACCAATCTTCAGCTCACGGGCTTGAACAATCAGCTTAATGACAGTGTCGTACAGTTCGGTTAATACGCGATCTTCATTGGCGACTTCATAACGAGGATGCAATGCTGACAGTTTAATTGAAATTGTTGGCCGTGGAGCGTCAGACTCATCAAATTGCTGCGCGCCTAAATCACCGATAGCGTTACTGTAATCGATGAAGTATTTTTGCGCATCACTGGCCGTTAAAGCTGCCTCACCAAGCATGTCATAACTGTGGGTATAACCTAACTTACGCTTAGCTTCGCTATTTTTGAGCGCTTCTTTGACATTACGCCCTAATACAAACTGCTTACCCATAATCTTCATCGCAGCTAACATCGCTTGACGGATCACAGGCTCGCCAACGCGGTTAACGAGACGCTTAAGCAAGTTACTCGGTGTACCGTCAATGTTACGATCTAACTTAACGATTCTTCCGGTAAGCATTAACCCCCACGTTGAGGCATTAACCAGTAGTGAACCACTTTTGTTAAGGTGTACATCCCACTTAGCCCCAGACAGCTTATCTTCTATTAACGCATCGGCAGTTTCAGCATCAGGAATGCGCAACAGAGCTTCAGCTAAACACATTAGGATAATCCCTTCTTGTGTTTCTAAACTGTATTGTTGTAAAAAGGCATCAACCCCTACCATTAAACCTTTTTTCTCAAACTGACGTACTTTGCTAACGAGTTCGTGAGCGCGACGAGTGACTTGCTCAATGTCTGTATCAGACGAAGGCACTAACTTGATTAATTCAGATAGGTATTGCTCTTCATCGACAATATAGTTATCAGTAATGGCTTTAAATAACTCATCAAGAGTGGCATTGTCATAGCGGCCTTCCAGTACTTCACTCGCTTTGAACATAGTATTCGATTCCATCTAGGTCAGATTAAGGATGGTTGTTGTGGCTATTAAATGAATACAGTATTCATAAATATTTTATGTTGTATACAATGTACGATCTATTTTTCGGCGATTATACCTTCAAAATGTGAACTTGGACACTATAGTTAAAAAATTGCCAACAATTGTTTGATTTTTATCACTGCATTATCCGTGCGCAATGTGATAAGGCGTGAAAGTTAACAGATAAAGGTTTTTAACAGCTTGTTAAGTAACAATTAATATATATTTAACATAATAAAAAAATGAATGACTCTTATAGAAAAAAATGAAATAAAAAAAGCCAACGTTTGAATAGTTGGCTTTTTAGCAAGGATATTAATCGCATAAAAGATGATTTGATTCTATAGAAGCTCATCATCAACGGATATGATTACATCCAACGACTATTTTTACGACGCTGCGGACGCGGTAAGTACACTAATATAATACCAATCAATGCACCCATACCGCCAATCAAGCCACCTTGTTGCCACATTTGATAACGACGATTATCAACCCCGTGCTGCACTTTTAACTCGGCTTCATCTCGCTGTTTAACAGCTATCGTTAATGCAGCGTTTAATTCAGTCACCTTTTCGTTAGCCAGAATTAAATATTCTTCAGTATTGTCAGTATTTTGAGTAATTTTATTTAATTGCTCATTGGCTTGCTTCAGTTGGGCTTCCATCTCTGGAAAACGTTCACGAAAACTAGGCTGATCGGTCACTAAACTGGTTAATACCCAGCCTTCTCGACCTTTATGATCAATAATTTGAGTGAAATCACCATCGGTATTATCCAATAACGTGATCGGTTGACCCGCTTCTACGCTACCAAGAATACGAAATTCTGTACCCGGTCCACCATGAATAAACGTATACACATCATCAGAAATAAAACGCGTTGGTGCTTGGGCCGCAAATACGCCACTTGGCGCAAGTAAAAATATAAGGATTGAAAGTACTCTTAACACGGTATTTATCCAAACTCAGAAAACTTATTGTCATGCTATTTATTAAATGCTCTGAATGCAAGAAGGAAGTCATATGACTTCCTTCTTAAATGCATTCGCACTCACACTTCTGTTAATACTTGGTTGGGTCTTGGCTAAATTAACTAAAGATGCTCTTAATAATGAAGAAGAACACAATAGATAATGCAGCACCTGCTGGCAGGGTAATAACCCAAGACACAACAATGTTACGCACCACACCAATATTGATTGCCGCGATACCACGCGCCATGCCCACACCCAACACTGCGCCCACTAAGGTTTGTGTTGTCGAAATAGGTAAACCGGTACCAGAAGCAATAACCACAGTCGATGCGGCAGCTAATTCAGCAGCAAAACCACGGCTTGGCGTTAAATGGGTGATGTTTTTACCAATGGTTTTCATCACACGCTGACCAAAAATAGCCAACCCCAACACAATACCCACTGCGCCTAATGGTAAAATCCACCATGCTAGAACAGCTTCAGCACCAATAACACCGCCACTTTCAACCACAGAAACCACTGCAGCTAATGGACCAATCGCGTTAGCAACGTCGTTTGAACCATGTGCAAATGCCATACAACATGCAGTTACAACCATTAAAATGGCGAAGACTTTTTCAACATTACCATACTGAGTTTGACGGTCAGCTTTGTCGCTCATTTTTAAACGGCTAATGGCCACTTTACCCAAAAGACCAACTACGGCCGCAACAGCCGCCGCTAAAAGATAAGCTTCTACGGTTGAAAAATTGATGCCTACATGCTTTAAACCTTTGGTAATGGTCACAAGAGACATCACAAAACCGGCTAATGCCATGTAAAAAGGCACATAACGCTTAGCATTTCCCAACGGATCATCGGTGTCAAAAATCAGTTTTTGCACACTTTGGAAAATGATATAAGCAATAAAACCCGAAATTGCGGGTGTCACAACCCAAGAGCCAATAATACCGCCAACCTTACCCCATTCAACAGCGTCGGCATTGACACCCACTGCGGCAAAACCGACAATCGCGCCAATAATAGAATGGGTTGTAGAAACGGGCCAGCCTAACGCTGACGCTACCACTAACCAAATACCTGCAGCAAGTAATGAGGCAATCATGCCGTATACCAATAACTCTGGTACGTCAGTAAAATAACTGGCGTCGATAATACCTTTACGAATAGTACTTGTGACTTCACCACCGGCTAAAAATGCACCGGTGAACTCAAAGATCATTGCAATAATAATCGCTTGTTTAATAGTAATGGCATTAGAACCTACAGAGGTCCCCATTGCATTGGCTACGTCGTTTGCACCAATACCCCATGCCATTAAAAATCCGAATGCAGCCGCTATCATAATAAGCATAGGGCCATTGGTGACTAATACATCAACCATTTTGTTTCCTTGATAACCTTTGTAATTAGTTACGAGCTAGCATTAGCTCTAGGCGGGAACCGACACACTCAGCAAGATCTGCTAAACCTCCAACCCATTCGATAATTTTATACATGAACATTACATCAATCGGATTCAATTCAGCTTCTAATGCAAACAATTGACGACGCAATTGAATTTGTAAGTCATCAGAATCGCCTTCGATAAGATCTAATTCATTGATCATTTTGGCAACTAACTCAACTTGACGACCCCGGAAACCGGTTTCGAGCAAATCATCGAGTTCGTTAATAGCCTGCTTAGCAAGTGATACCGCATCTAAACAACGTTGTAGATAAGCACCAAAAGCTTTTTGCATAGGCTGAGGAAGGACTAATTGACGGCCAATAATACGGCCAGAGATATCTTTTGCCTTGTTGGCGATTTTGTCCTGTTGAGTTAATAACTCAAGCAAGTCAGTCCGTTCAACAGGCATAAATAATCCACCAGGAAGAGTCAGGCGAATTTCACGTTTAAGTGAGTCAGCATCTTTTTCCAGCAAACTAATTTTTTTGCGTATCTTTATCGCTTCATCCCAGTCACCTGAGATAGTTGCGTCAAAGAAAGGAACAAGAAGTGATGCACACTCATGTACTTTGTCGATATGCTGTTCTAAAGGCTTAAGAGGTGATTTTGCAAACACACCTAAAATAGAGTTTACTGGCATTGCCGTTTACCTATTTAATAAATTCCAATTTGGAAAAAGCGGGCGCATGTTAACCCAAGCGTACACATAATGAAACTGTGTTTTTTAATTTCGTACGACAGTTTCTCTGTTATCGTTACTCAGTATATATGATGCGAGCAACGCTATACTAAGATAATTTTATTACAGCAATGTGACATTATGAAGATAATATGACGCATTAATGAACATTTGATGACAAGGCAAACATAAAGTCAATGGACGCAGAAATAG
Organism: Shewanella sp. Actino-trap-3; assembly: GCF_002836275.1. Lineage (NCBI taxonomy): Bacteria > Pseudomonadati > Pseudomonadota > Gammaproteobacteria > Alteromonadales > Shewanellaceae > Shewanella > Shewanella sp. Actino-trap-3. The sequence continues at coordinate 2,546,779 of NZ_PJCE01000001.1, forward strand.
AGTTAAAACTATTCATTCAAGCACAACACCATGATTTATTAAAAAAAATATTGAATGACTACCCTAATTCGACCCCTCAAGGCCAGAAAAACCTCACCAACGGATATTTCGATACAGACGATTTACAGTTGCGTCGTTGGGATATGGGCTTACGCGTAAGAGGTTTTGATAACCAACTCGAACAGACCATAAAAACAGCAGGTAGGGTCGTAGGAGGGATCCACTCTCGTCCCGAATATAATGTCAACATAGATCAAAAAATACCGATCCTGTCACGTTTCCCAAATAAAATTTGGCCGGTAGGATATAATATCGACAACATCTCCGCATCACTCGGGTGTATTTTTGAAACTAATTTCAACCGCCAAACCTGGCATATTTACCTCAATAACAGCCTCGTTGAGGTCGCATTAGATGTGGGTGAAATCATTGCAAAAAATAACCTTGATCCCATATGCGAGCTAGAATTTGAATTACTTGCAGGTGATACTTCAGCCTTAATAGAATTGGCAATTGAAGTGGCTAAATCAGTGCCCTTGCGGTTAGGTAAGGCCAGTAAAGCTCAGCGAGGTTACCAGCTTGCGGGTAAATCAAAACCCGTCACCCTCGAGAATATTGATTACATCTCGTTGTCAAAGAGTAATAATTTACAGCAAACCCTTAGCGCCATACTAGAAACGGGGCTTGAGCGCTGGCAACTGATTGAAAATATGTTAACGGTCTCTAATGACGACGAACAACAGTCAGCATTATGGGGTGAATTACGTCGTTGTGTGCGCTTACTCAGGCTCACCCTAGATCAATTTGGTTTACTCAATCAGCACACTAGCCCATTATTTGATCATCTTGAACAGGCGCTAACATTTGTTAGTCCACTGCAAAGCTGTTGCTTATTGTTGCAAGACGACGCAAAACTTCTTGCCAACATCAATAATAAACCTCTCGTGTGCCAACGACTAGAAAACCATATCAGCTCGATGTCTATTTCAACTCAATTAGCCTCCATATGGCAACAACCTGAGTATGGTCAATTACAATTGGCCTTAGTCGATTTGTTATTAACCACTGAAAGTGGTCAACATCAATGGGGCAATTATCCAGAACAGGGCTTGTTTGCTAACCAATTACAACAAGCCTCATGGAAACGTATTGGCAAATTAATGCCGATAACATCTGAAATGAATAGCGTAGATTACCAACACGTTGCAGACGCACTGGATGAAAGTATCTTAGTTGGCTTTGCTTATGGAGAAATGTACCAAGCCAAAAAGCGCGAGGCTTTTCGTGCACCGTGGCAAGACTTAGCGTTGGGGATCAGCACGCTATCTGCGTATAAAATATTAAGGTTCCTTAGTGAGCAGCATCAACTTAATATTGAAACCTGGTTAGACAATAAAGAAACCAGTTTATTGTTTGCCATGGAGCAGTCACGTAAAAGTGCCCTAAAAGTGCCTATATATTGGTAAGTTAACACATTATTGCGTCAGCAAATGATTGTGAGCAAAACAGTAAGAGAATGATTAATATCGTTTTTTTTATAGACGACCAATTTATAGCATTTAGGTATAAATGGTCGCCTATTGCTTAGCTAAATGGCTATAATTTGGCTAAAGCCTGTTTAATACCAATCGTATTAATTATCTGGTTATGCAGCGGGAATTCAAATTGCTTTAATCAAGGCGAAGACTTAACGGCATAGTGTTATTCGGCAACGGATCCTGCGTTGCTCTATCTCCGCTGTAGTGAAATGATCCCACTCTCTTTTACTGAACATCTAAGATAGTCTTACTTACGATGCCGGCTAGCGTTTCCACTCAACGATTTTTATCTGCTTCACTACCGTTACAGAGGCGCTAAAGATTACCCGCTTGAGTGACGTCATCTTGGTAATAACGATTGTAACGCGAGGCTTCATCATCTAAACGTAATAACGGCGCTTCGTACTGAGTCACTTCAGTCGGTGGGCAACGCTGCGAGGACCATCATTTACACTCGCACCGCCAACGGTCTGACGACGAAAATAAAGCCATTGCTATCACGCCATAACGATTGCACTTTATGGTTATTGCCTTAGCCGCATGCCATTCCACGGCCTGACATCAATATCGTCACTTGAGCCATCGACTCTGGGTTAGGAGCTAAAAGTCCCACATGGTTTGTGGCTCTTTAAAATGGGTGGGTGACGTTTTTGAGCATAGATAAAGTCAGGAAACTCAATACCATCACGAATAAGCAATACCATCACGAATAAATAATATCGGGATGTTATTAGTGACAATATCGTGGTACCACAAGCAGTATAGAAACGTAGTCCAAAATCACGAGGATCGCATAATCCATCGCGAGCCCCTTCTCAGCTCCTATTATAGATAAACGCATAAATATTTCAGTCTGTTTACCGACACAATTAAAGTGATCTGCGATAGTAAGTTCACTTAAATCATCGGTTAAGATAAACCTGCCATAGACACCAGTACCTTTGGCATGCACGACAAGCTCAGCAATCTACTCACCGTTAAATGAGCTAGCGTTTGTATTAAATACCAATTTTGTCAACGTCGTGGACCACCTTCGCCAGCAGAGATTGCGTTTTACACATCTGCCACGAGACACCGTTTTGACTGGTTAAATAATTAACTTGAGTTATTTATTGTTCTTTATGCGCGGTCGGCTAACCACTGTTCAATTAAGTCATAAACGGTTGCCATATGAATACTCCTACTCCAAACCACCATTTGATGGACACATTATAGAAGCGCAAGAGGATTAATTATAATGATTAAAATAGATAGCCAAATACGTTAAAAGCGATTAAAACTATTTAAATTAATCCAAGAAATAGTGTAATGACAATAAAAAAGCCAAAGTTGTCAGTTTACCTTTTTGATATTAAATCATTGAGTAAAGGAATGATTAGTCTGTGGGCGGGGTTGGTTTACGGTATAACTTAATCAAATAATAGGCATCAATTAACACAATAAAAAAATTAACCAAAGCAACGGGTAATGCATCAATGGCCAGGCCGTAAGCCACAAATAATCCAGCACCAATTAAGTTCCACCAGCGTAATTTTTTGATGTTCGCCATCATCAAGGAAATAGCAACAACGACCGAAGCTAAGTAGCCGACCCATTCCCAAGGGTTAATATTGTCCATGGATTTTCCTTATATTACGATGCTGAATAAACAAGTTGAAGCCAAAAACACTCTGTTCAGCTAACACATGTCCGAGCACTTCCCCTTCGCCCTTGTATATTCATTATGATTAAACAAGCAGTAACGTTATCTACATAATAAATAGGCAGCAAGACTAAAATGTTGATCTACTGTAGATTTAGTCGCTATTGTTCTAACTATAGCTTATCGCTCTACAACTGCAGCTGTCATTCTTGAAATACAGCAAAGTTTGCCAGCGCTATTGTGCACTAATATTTCCCATACAGAACTGCGCTTGCCAATGTGTACAGGTTTTGCTGTCGCGGTTAATTCGCCATTACGTGATGCTTTTAAATGATTGGCGTTGATTTCTTGGCCGACACAATAATAGCGCGTGAAATCGACCACAAAATTGGCAGCATAACTGGCTACCGTTTCCGCGAGTGCGACATTCGCGCCACCATGAACCATCCCTAATGGATTATGCACAGCGGGATTAGCAGGCATGGTGGCGACCATATAATCATCGCCAATTTCAGTGATTTTAATGCCCAATGTTTGCATTAAGGTGCCCTTTCCCTGCATCCCTGCATCTAAACGAGCACAATCTTCTAAAGTGACCGTTTTAAACCAAATACTCATTCTTAATATCCATCATTATCATTACTAGAAAGCTCAGTGTACTGATTAGCTTAAACTTTTAAAAGATAAACGCGATAGATAACACCACCCCATTAAAAAGGAGCCTAAGCTCCTTTTTGTCGTTATTGGATAAATCGTCCAGTACGTTAACTCACTAATTCCCAGTGACTTTGATAAGTTTGTGCCCAACGCAATAACTCAACTCGGTTGCGTGACTCTGTTTTACGGAAAATAGAGGAGATATGGGCTTTAACGGTATGTTCACTAATACACAATCGCTGGGCAATTTCTTTATTACGCGCGCCACTAGAGACAAGCTGAATAATAGTTCTTTCTCGATTGGTCAGCCTTTGGAGAATGGCAACGGTATCGGCAGGGATTTCAGTACGAGTATCTAACTGCTGAACTAAACGTCGAAAAATTTTACTGATCAATGGCCGGTCGTACCACAATTCGTCAGCCACCATTTTACGCAAACCCGTTAGCATTAAATCCATGCGTTGATCACTGTACAATAAACCACGCACGCCTTGGAGCAGTGCAGACTCTTGATCAAGTGAACCTCGTTCAACTTGATATAAAGCAACCGGAACATGTTCGACTAAACGCGATACCAATAACGGAATACCTTTACTGTCTAAGGCTGCGCCCTTTTGTGAAATAAGATAAAAGTTATTGGATTTTTTTTCTAACTCAAGCTCAGCCGCATGTTTTACAATGCGAGTTTTTAACCCGATAGATTCAGCCAAAATAGCTAAATGGCAAGGTGCTGCGATTTGGTGCAAGAACACCAACTCATCGATATTCGAACTCATCACTCTTCTCCCTGAAAAGTACATTATTGCTCAACATACCTTGATCACATCCTGAGGCTATATACTATACGTAAATGAAACACGTTTACTAGCCTTCAGAACTAGGCAGAGCAGATAGTTTACTTTCATCTCTTTATATTTAGAACATTTTATTTGGTTATTAGTTAATCGCCTTATCTTGTAAATGGATTAACCGACAGATTAGATAATCGTGGTTAATCGGTCACTCTCAATAGCTACTGTTATGATAAAAACCTTTCTATATAGCAAGCATAGTAAAAATTTGCTGGTTATTATGGCTATTATGTAAGTCTAAAGTATTAATAGTAAGTTTGACTGACTTGCCATAGACTTTATCACTAATTCAAGACTGATAAGTCTCATACTTTACATTCGCTTAAAGCCATTAATTAATTCTCAGGCTAGCAGCCAAATTTAGCTATTTTATGATGCCTTTTATGCCACGATAAGCCCAGCCTGCGCAGTCACACCAAATGGTTATTGACCGCCATTTTGGTCGCTATCTGTTTGTTATGAAGAGATGAAAGCAACAATACGCCACACACGCCACCAATTAATGCTAAAAACATGTCAGATTGAGTATCCCAAACATACCCTTGAGTGCCTAAAAAAGCCTCCGCATTTTCACCAGTAGCAATGGCGACCCACCATTCAACTAATTCATAAAAAGCTGAAAATGCGAGCACAAAACATACCGCTAAAAACTGGCACCAAGCACCTATTTGTATCACCTGCTTACGGATAAAAATTTCACGCGCCAATATCACCGGAATAAAACCTTGGGCAAAATGGCCGACTTTATCGTAATTGTTTCGCTCACTGCCCATCAGTTGAGCTAGCCAGTCAAATAATGGTACTTCAGCATAGGTGTAACGAGCTCCCACAAATAACACACAACAATGCACTAGAATAAGGCCATAAGCTAACGGGGTTAGCGGAAAGCTTTTACGACTAAAAAACAATATCGGTAATGCGAGTAATGCAGGGATGGCTTCCAGCCACCAAGTAAACATATCTTTAGGGTTTATCAGCGACCACAACAATACCAACAGATAAATTGTTATCCATATCACACCTTTTTTCATCGAAAATTCCTCTTCTGCGATATTGTTCTCAATTAAAAATATTCCTTCAGCCATCTAGCCCTCCACAAGCCCTAAAAAAAGTGCTACTTTGGTATTGCGTCGGAAGTCTGCATTTATATCATAACTGTTAGTATAAGCATTAGCATAAGCACCATTTAATGATAAGAGGGTACCCATATCATGGCGAAACATTCGCTTGACAAGGATAAGATTAAAATCCTGCTGTTGGAGGGCGTCCACCAAACTGCGGTCGATGTACTAGAACGTTCAGGTTACACCAATATTGAATATCACAAAGCCTCACTCGGCGAAGCTGCATTACTGGTTTCAATCAAAGATGCGCATTTTGTTGGTTTACGCTCACGCACGCAACTGACAGCTGAAGTATTACATCATGCAGAAAAACTAGCTGCTATTGGTTGCTTTTGTATTGGGACTAATCAAGTCGATTTATCGACGGCTGAACAATTGGGTATTCCGGTCTTCAACGCGCCATTTTCCAACACGCGTAGTGTTGCAGAATTGGTGATTGGTGAGATCATCATGTTAATGCGTGGTATTCCGCAGCGTAATGCGATTTCACATCGAGGCGGTTGGCTAAAAAGCGCCAATGGCAGTGTTGAAGTCCGTGGTAAAACCTTAGGTGTTGTTGGTTATGGTCATATCGGGACTCAGCTAGGTATTTTAGCTGAAACCATAGGCATGAGAGTGATTTTCTTTGATATTGAAGATAAATTACCGTTAGGTAATGCCTCACAAGTTCGCTCTATGGATGAGTTATTGGCTCAGGCCAATGTTGTCAGCCTGCATGTACCCGAAACGCCACAAACCAAAGACATGTTCGCTAAGGCTGAATTTGCTAAAATGCGCCAAGGCAGTTTCTTTATCAATGCCTCCCGCGGCACCGTGGTTGATATTGAAGATCTAGCCCAAGCGCTAAAATCTGAGCATCTTGCTGGCGCAGCAATTGACGTATTCCCGGTTGAACCTAAGTCCAATGATGATGAATTCATCACTCCACTTCGAGGTTTAGACAACGTATTGCTCACGCCACACATTGGCGGCAGTACTGCAGAAGCACAAGAAAATATCGGGGTTGAAGTGGCTGGCAAGCTAGTGAAATACTCAGATAATGGCTCAACCTTATCTGCAGTGAACTTCCCTGAAGTGTCATTATCTCAACATAGTGGTACTTCACGCTTATTGCATATTCACCATAACCGTCCTGGTGTGTTGATCAAAATCAACCAAGCGTTTTCAGAGAAGCACATTAACATTGCCGCACAATACCTACAGACTACTGCTCAAATTGGTTATGTGGTAATGGAAGTTGATTCTGACCAAGCCGAAGAAGCATTAGTTGAGTTGAAGTCAATCGAAGGCACTATCCGTGCGCGAGTATTATTTTAACTTTTGCTTCGCAATGGATTAACTCAGGTTAATTGGCTTACTCGAAAAGCTACCTTGCTCAAAAGGTAGCTTTTTTATTGGCTTTTAAAACCTTGCCCCCTGTTGAGCATTGTATTATTCCGTTACACTCCAAGCATACCGTCTTATTCTCAGCTTAGGGATAGTTATGACCATTTCAGTAAACCAACCAGATTGGGATTTCATCGCCACATCTCCTGCATTAATGTTATCAAGTTTAGCTCATATGGGATTAATCGAAATCACCGGAGAGCAAGGGCGTAGCTTTATTCAAGGCCAAGTCACTACAGACATTACCTCTCTTGGTACAAACGAGTGGAAATGGGGCGCGCATTGCGACCCTAAAGGTAAAATGCTTGCCAGTTTCCGAACATTTGCTGTGGGCGATAGCTTATTCATGTTACTGCCCAAAAGTGCCTTGAGTTTAGATTTACCACATTTACAAAAATACGCGGTATTTAGTAAAGCTGAACTGGCTGATGTCAGTGATGACTACCACATAATCGGCATAGCTGGAGCAGAGGCACAAGCCTTTGCTACTGAACATTTTGGCGATGTATCGCAAACACTTAACTTTGTAGATCAGGGCGTAATCATTCGCGATGGCGATCGTTTTATTGCCATTATTAAATCAGCCGCAGCCGAAACAATCATCAACCAATCGGGTCAAACATTGTTTGATGCCAGTGCGTGGCAAGCATTAGAAATTAAAGCCGGTTATCCCAACATTGATGCCGCTCATTCAGGCCAGTACGTAGCACAAATGTGTAACTTACAAGCCATTAATGGCATCAGCTTTACTAAAGGCTGTTACATGGGCCAAGAAACGATTGCTAGAATGAAATACCGCGGTGGTAATAAACGCGCTTTGTATATTTTGTCCGGTACCAGCAATCAAAAAATCACCACTGACACTACGTTAGAAATTGCGCTTGATGACGGTTTCCGTCGTGGCGGTAATATTATTGAGTGCGTCCAATATGGCGATAAAGTACTGCTTACAGCGGTACTACCAAATGATACCGAAAACAACGCTCAACTTCGTCTTGCCGGAGATGAAAGCTCACAGTTATCTATTATCGAGTTGCCGTATTCTTTAGCAGATGCCTAATTAACTCAAATTATTAACCGACTAAATACATCTACAAAAGCGAACCTTGGGTTCGCTTTTTGTTTTTTTATAGCCAAGGCGATCTATTTGACTCATATTAGGTATATGATTAATATTGTTAACGAATTAAATAAATTCATTAAACCCAAATAACTCATTACATTCATCAGTTATGGAGTCACTATGGAACCTCTCGTTACCTTAGAAAATATTAATAAAGGGTTTCGCGATGGCGAGTCATTTCATTCTGTGCTCAATCAAGTCAATCTGACGTTATACCAAGGGCAAACCGTTGCCCTTATGGGCCCTAGTGGCAGTGGTAAAAGTACCTTACTTAATATCATTGGCGGCTTTGAGACTATCGACAGCGGCGAATTATTCATTCATATCGATGGCCAGAAACAATCGGTAACGCCCTGGAAAGATAAGCAATGGAGTCAATACCGCCGTCAATATCTTGGGGTCGTCTTTCAGCAATTTAATTTACTGACGCCACTTAATGTGCGTGACAATATCATCTTTTCATTGGCAATGAATGGCCAAAAATGGACGCCATGGTGCGATGAGCTCTGCGAACAACTGGACATAAGTTCGTTACTTCAACGTAAGGTCGAGAATTTATCCGGTGGGCAACAGCAACGTGTCGCAATTGCCAGAGCCTTAGCCCATAAACCGCCTTTATTGCTTGCCGACGAGCCCACAGGTAATTTAGACCAACAAGCCGGGTTGCAAGTCATGACGCTACTGACCTCACTGGCCAAGCAAGCTAATACCTGCGTGGTGATGGTGACCCATAGCCAGCAATGTGCTGACTTTATGCAAACTCACCTTCATTTACACGGTGGTAGCATAGAGCATCTGCGCAACATCACCCCATTAGCTTATGAGTGATTGCCATGTCACTAATTAACGTCCGTCTCTGCTTACAGGTTTTTTACCGCCACTATAAGCACTCACCCATACAAGCGAGCGCCATTTTAATCGGTATTATACTCGCCGTCACCTTACTGATTGGCGTCAAAGCAACTAACGAGAATGCCATACAAAGCTACAGTAGCGCCACCGAATTATTAAGCCAACGGGCCAGTTTTAACCTGAGCAATAACAGCAGCAGTGATATCAATGAACAGGTTTATTTTGCCCTATCTCAAGCGGGAATAGACAGTCTAGCGATTATAGAAGGATTGGCGACCAGCCCTGACGGTCAATTGTGGCAAGTCACGGGTAGCGATGTGGTGTCAGCGCTAGCACATAGTGCAAAAAACACCACAATCTCAAGTGCCAGTTTAACCTCATCGACCATCGATTTAAGCCAGCTGCTTAATGGTCAGCCCACCATTATGATGAGCCAAAGCCAAGCTAAGCGCATCGCCCCTAATGGTGACTTCACGCTTAATAACATTAAGCTTAATGTGCTACAGGTCGACGACAAATTGGGGTTGGGTAGCGCCTTATTAATGGATATGTCTCTGGCGCAGCCCCTGCTGAACATGCAGGGAAAATTAAGTTATATCGCGGTATTTGCTCCTACGACAACGGCCACTGAGGTACTTTCGCCCGATAACCCTCCTTCGTTTGAGCAATCTATTAAGCAAACGTTATTAGCCGCCGGTATCGATACCAACCGAATCAATATCACTACAGTAGACACAGGTGAGGCACTAGGCGCTTTGACCGAGAGCTTTCATTTAAATTTAAATGCCATGAGCATGTTAGCATTTGTTGTTGGGTTATTTATTGCCTATAACGGGGTTCGTTATAGCTTAATGAAACGGCAAAAGTTATTTGTCCAATTAATGCAGCAAGGTATTGATAAATTTAGCTTAATGATCGCGCTTTTGTGCGAATTACTCATATTGGTACTGATTGGCTGCATCATTGGCTTTATTACTGGTTTACAACTTTCACAATGGCTGCAGCCCATGGTTGCGCTGACATTAGAACAACTTTACGACGCTCGATTAATGCCTGGAATATGGCAATGGTCATGGTTTTTACAAGCTTTTGGCTTAACCTTGGCTTCGGCAATGGGCGCCTGCATCCCCATGTTAACCAACTTGATAAACACTCCTTTAGCCCAAGGCACCCATAAACAAGAGCGCCACTACCGTCGTTTACATCGTAAACAATTCTACCTTGGTGTCGTCATGTTACTTGGCGCGTATCTGCTATTTAATCTGACTGAAAATTACCGATATAGTTTAGCTTTACTCGGTGTCGTCACTATTGCGATTCCTTTATTACTGCCCCAATTATTGGGTAGCATGCTCACTCTTATTACGCCCTTATTTCCTAAAGGCCTATGGCAATATGGGGTTGCTGAAACTAAAGATATCATTGCTCCATTATCGTTAGCTATGATGGCGATGTTGTTGGCTATTTGTGCCAATATCTCTATGAACACCTTAGTAGGTAGCTTTGAAATCACCTTAAAACAATGGTTAAACGCCCGTTTACATGCCGATTTATACATCATACCTAATCCAAGCGACATGAGTAAACTGGAGGGTTTTTTACAACAACAACCCAAAGTCACCGGGGTTTATCAGCAATGGAAAACCTCAGCAATAATAAGTTCTGCAGCTCTGAGCTCATCAACGACGCCTACTGCAGAAATTGAGTCGACATCGACCAATACTCCTATTTCGCTGATTAGCCGTGATATATACTCGCTCAAAAACACCACTATTTTTAAAGGCCAAATACCACAATTCTGGCAAGATTTTGGCGCGAACAACAGCATAATGATAAGCGAACCATTAGCCATTAAATTGAACCTACAACTTGGCAGTAAGGTACAAATTGACCGTTTAACCGCCTCATCTATGACAGTGGGAGCCATTTATTATGACTATGGTAATCCCATGGGCGAAGCCATTATCCATAACCTCACTTGGCAAACGAATAAGCTACCTATCAAGCCTATCAGCTTAGCGATAATTTATGCTGGCGAGCTAAACGAGATACAGCAACAACTCACTCAAACCTTGGGGATTTCATCCGCTCAAATGTATAGCCAGCAAGGCATAAAATCACAAGCCATCGAGATTTTCAAGCGCACCTTTTCAATTACTGTGGTGTTGAATAGCCTCACATTACTGGTCGCAGCTATTGGTTTGTTTAGCGCGTGCATCATGTTAACTCAAGCACGGCTGGCGCCATTAGCCCGCTTATACGCTTTAGGTGTCAACCGCCAGCAACTGCGGGTAATGGTGTTATCCCAAATGCTGATCATTGTATTTTTAACCTGTTTACTAGCCATGCCCACAGGTGCACTATTGGGCTATTTGTTGATCAACAAAGTGACCCTACAAGCCTTTGGTTGGACGATAGCCATGGTATGGGATTGGCAAGCTTATGCTCAAGTAGTGCTGATTGCACTAGCCAGCAGTGTCATTGCCGTGTGCCTGCCTTTGTATTGGCAAACCCGCAAACCATTGATATCAAGCCTGCAGCAGGAAGTCTTATGAATAACGCCAAGCAGATCACCTCATATGCCAAGCTTAGCACACTGCTGATCGGCTTAATGATTCTGATAAGTGGCTGTTCAGACCCGTCATCTGAGCACACGTCATCCACGATAGCAGATATGACCGCAAGCCAAAGTACGGGATATCAACAAGTATTACCCGATCACAATTTAGTGTTTCCAGCGGATCATCTAGCCCATGATGGCTTTAAAATTGAATGGTGGTATTTAACGGCCAATTTAACCACCACTAAAGGCGAGGACGTAGGGGTACAATGGACCCAGTTCCGTATCGCGCTGGCACCAAAAACACCATCGTCTACTGCGCAATCACCTGCGCTGCCATCCCCCGAGTTATCAATGAATCGTCCTCCTGCATGGGCAACGGATCAGCTGTATATGGCCCACGCCGCAGTCACATCTGCAGCTGAACATTTAATCGCCGAGAAATGGTCGCGCGCTCACCCTCAACTTGCTGGTGTTGAACCGCAACCATTTCAAGTGCATTTACAAAACTGGCAATGGCAGAGTCAATCTAACGACCTATTCCCAGCCACGCTCAAGGTAAACAATGATCAATTTAGCTACCAATTACAGCTAAACAGTCAACAACCTCTGCAATTACAAGGCAAGCAAGGTTATAGCAGTAAAAGTGCCGACCAAAGTGTCGCGTCTTACTACTACAGCCAGCCCTTTATCGATGTCACAGGCCAAATTACCCGTCATGGTGTTACCGAAAACGTCAGCGGTAAAGCTTGGCTTGACCGCGAATGGAGCTCACAATTTTTAACCAAAGCCCAACAGGGCTGGGACTGGTTTTCACTGCGTTTAGACGATGATTCAACACTGATGGTGTTTAGGCTGCGCGGACAAACTAACAAGGATAACTTTTACAGTGCCAGAAGAATGTTTGCCGATGGCAGTGGTCGCAATATCAACAGTAAAGATAACCCCAATGATATCTCAATGGAGCCGACTCAGTGGCAACAAACCGCATTAGGCTATCATCCTATTGCGTGGCGTATTGGCATCAAGAGTGAAGCAATAGACATTACCACCCAAGCACTCAACCCTAACAGTGACATGTTAGTGTCGACCTCATATTGGGAAGGCCCTATTACCATTGCCGGCAGTCACCAAGGCCAAGGATATATGGAGTTGACTGGTTATCGCTAACGCCACGCAGCGTCCTAGCAACTAGGTTCTAGTGTCGCTTTGCTGCTAGAGACCTCTTCGCTGCTAAGATTTTATAGGATCTAGCCTCTAGGCTCTAGGCTTTAGCTTTAGCTTTTTAGTTTATTCGCTTGTTCGCTTGTTATCCCTGGACATCGCTTGTTATCGTATGTCATCGCTCGATATCGCTTGCTACCTAGATTTTATAGGGTCTAGCCACGCAGCGTCATAGAATCTAGGCTTTTAGTCGCTTAATACCTATTAAGAGCATAACCTTTACTGCTGTAAAGCCATATAACATACCCACCCTCTTTTTATCTCCTCGCATATATTAGCTTTCATCACCGAAAAACCCTGCATTTCAAGCATGAGAAGCTTTACAAGCAAACTCTAAAACAGCATATCCCTAATTATAGAAATGAGATTTACATCACGCTGAAAAATGTGACCTTGCACAACTATTAACCACTATACCCATTCGGAGGTATACCCATGTCGTTAGTAAGGTCTAGACTCACTCTATCACGTCACCTCCAATGACTATCACGAAACAAGAACAACATTCTAAGAGTGAGGAACACCATGAGCATCAGTCGTCGCGAGTTTTTAAAAGCCAACGCCGCTGCCGCAGCAGCGTCGGCCGTGGGTATCGCTATTCCAATTAATATCGTTCAAGCAGCTGAAGGTAAAAGTGAAATAAAATGGGATAAAGCCCCATGTCGCTTTTGCGGTGTAGGCTGTAGCGTTTTAGTGGGAACACGAAATGGTAAAATTGTTGCCACCCAAGGTGACCCAGAAAGCCCTGTTAACAAAGGCTTAAATTGTATTAAAGGTTATTTCTTATCCAAAATCATGTATGGCAAGGACCGATTAACCTCGCCGTTACTTAGAATGAAAGATGGTAAGTATGATAAAGAAGGCGATTTTACCCCAGTAAGTTGGGATGTTGCTTTTGATACGATGGCCGAAAAATGGAAAGCCAGTATTGCCAAAAAAGGCCCTACATCAGTCGGCATGTTTGGTTCGGGACAATGGACTATTTGGGAAGGCTACGCGGCATCTAAGCTCCACAAAGCGGGCTTTTTAACCAACAATATCGACCCTAATGCACGCCATTGTATGGCATCTGCTGTGGGTGGCTTTATGCGTACCTTTGGTATTGATGAACCTATGGGTTGTTATGATGACTTAGAAGCGGCTGATCACTTTGTATTGTGGGGCGCCAACATGGCAGAAATGCACCCCATCTTATGGGCGCGCCTAACTGATCGTCGCTTAAGCCATAAAGATGCCCGCGTACATGTGCTTTCTACCTATGAAAACCGCAGCTTTGACTTAGCAGACAATGCCATGGTGTTTAAGCCGCAAACAGACTTAGTCATCTTAAACTATATTGCCAACTACATTATTCAAAACAAAGCAGTGAACAAAGACTTTGTCAGCAAACACACTAAATTTGCTTTAGGTACCACTGATATTGGTTACGGCCTGCGCCCAGAACACCCGTTGGAAAAGAAAGCCAAAAATTCAGGTAACGGGAGCTCTACACCCATTAGCTTTGAAGACTATGCCAAGTTTGTCAGTACTTATACAGCTGAATACGCGTCAGAAATGAGCGGCGTTCCGGTTGAAAATCTAGAAATTATGGCAAAAGCCTATGCCGATCCTGACATTAAAATAATGAGCTTATGGACCATGGGTATTAACCAACATACTCGTGGTGTGTGGGCCAACAATATGCTCTACAACATTCACTTATTAACCGGAAAAATAGCCACTCCAGGCAACAGTCCATTTTCACTAACAGGTCAACCATCAGCGTGTGGTACTGCCCGTGAAGTAGGGACGTTCTCGCATCGTCTACCTGCTGATATGGTAGTAAAAAATCCTAAACATCGTGAAATCACTGAAAAACTATGGCAAGTCCCAGCGGGTACCATTCCCGCCAAACCTGGGTACCATGCAGTACAGCAAAGTCGCATGCTCAAAGATGGTAAATTAAACTGTTATTGGACCATGTGTACAAATAACATGCAGGCAGGCCCTAACATTAATGATGAAATTTACCCTGGTTTTCGTAACCCAGAAAACTTCATTGTGGTCTCAGATCCCTACCCGACCATCACCGCAATGGCTGCTGACTTAATTCTGCCAACCGCAATGTGGGTTGAAAAAGAAGGCTCATATGGTAATGCGGAACGTCGCACTCATTTTTGGCATCAGCTCGTACCAACGCCTGAAGGGTCTAAGTCAGATTTATGGCAGCTGGTTGAATTCTCTAAGCGCTTTAAAGTTAGTGAAGTCTGGCCAGCAGAGTTAATCGCTAAGCAACCTGAGCTAGCCGATAAAACCTTGTATGAAGTGCTATTTGCTAATGGCGTAATCAATAAGTTCCCAGTAAGCGATTGTAAAGGTACTTATAACGATGAAAATGAACACTTTGGCTTTTATCTACAGAAAGGTATTTTCGAAGAATATGCTCAATTTGGCCGCGGACATGCGCACGATTTAGCCGACTTTGACACTTATCACCAAACACGAGGATTACGTTGGCCGGTCGTCAATGGTAAAGAAACCACTCGTCGCTTTGTTGAAGGTAGCGATCCCTACGTCAAAAAAGGTGAAGGCTTCAATTTTTACGGTAAACCAGATGGTAAAGCCGTTATATTTGCATTGCCTTATGAACCCGCTGCAGAAGAGCCTAATGAAGAGTTTGATCTGTGGATGTCCACCGGGCGAGTTCTAGAGCATTGGCATACAGGGTCAATGACCGCTCGAGTACCGGAACTGCATAAAGCCATGCCAAGTGCTCAGGTCTTTATGCATCCAGCAGACGCTAAGGCGCGCGGTTTAGCCCAAGGAGATGAAGTTACCGTTGCCTCTCCGCGCGGTGAAATAAACACCAGAGTGGAAACCAAAGGCCGTAATAAGCCGCCAAGAGGCGTGGTATTCATGCCATTCTTCGACGCCAAGCAATTAGTGAACAAGCTGCTGTTAGATGCAACGGATCCCTTATCAAAAGAAACTGACTTCAAGAAGTGTCCAGTGAAAATATTTAAAGCTTAATACGCCTTTTATATTCACTGCTGCTGTCATTGGGTGATTCAGCCATGACAGCTATGATGCTCAATTTCTACATTCATTAGGATGTAACGGAGATGAAAATGAAAAAACTACTTAGCGTCGCGGCTATACTATTAAGCCTTAACGCCTATTCTGGACAGCAAGCTTTAGCAGACAGCACCCCTGTTCAAGTAGAGTCTCGTGCAGGTAACGTCGCCATAAACGACAATTCGCCAGCCGATGCTATGGCAACTTATCCTACTCGAGGAAAAGCTATCCCACGCAGCTTTGCTCAGCAACCGCCGCTGATCCCTCATAAAGACAGCTATAGTATCACCACAGATAAAAACGGCTGTTTGACATGCCATGCTTGGGACAAAGCCAAAAGAATGAAAGCAACGCCAGTGGCAAAATCACACGTAGTCGATGACAAAGGCACATTAAATGGCATGAACTACTTCTGTGTACAGTGTCATGTTGCCCAAGCAAACAATAAACAGGAACTAGTGGAAAACACATTTACAACCAAGTAAGCCACGAGGGCATAACGTCCTTCTAGCTTCAATTTAAAAAAGCCACTTCTATTGAAGTGGCTTTTTTTATCTATTCAAAATGTGCAGATAATGCTGTCAACTCGCATAGCAAAAAGTGCTTAAAAAAAAACCAGCCTAAGCTGGTTTTATTGTTTTAGATTTGTGCTGGACAGACTGCGCACTCGGTTCTGCTGCAGTTTGCGATACATTATATGATTGGATCTCATCTTTCTCAGGCATCGCCGCTTGCCATAATGCGCCGACCCATAAACTTGAAGTTGATTTCATTGCCATTCCTCATTTTTGTTAACGAGTTCAAAATAATCTTTTATGCTTCATAGGTAAAATGAATAATTATCATAGAGTGGATTCTATTTAGGCATGAACATTCCAATCAAGAACTTGCAGAGTTTTCTGACTTTAGTTGAAACTGAAAACTTTATACGGGCGACATAAAAAGGCTTTATAACCCAACCGACACCGACCAAAATCATTCAGCGTTTCAAAGATAATATCGGCGAGTAATGGCTTATCTGGAACAATCAAAAGGTTGAGCTAGCTCAGGCAGGGCAATGACTTGAGCAATGCCATTTCTGTTAAGTGGCATTGTTACTGATTCAGCATTGGCCGCTAAAACGGTTAACCAGCATCACAAAAAAGCTAAAAAAAACCAGCCTAGGCTGGTTTTTTTATTTTGATGTTTTGTGGAATGGCGTTTCTGGCACCGTTCGAGCTGTCTGCGTAACCGGTAATGCTTGCGCTTCATTTTCAAGCGGCATGGCGGCTTGCCACAACGCACCGACCCATAAATTAGAAATTGATTTCATTGGTTGTTCTCCGTGTCAGTTAACGAGTTCAAAGTAATCTTTTATGCTTCATCCGTAAAATGAATTAATACTATAATATGGATTCTATTTCAGCATGAACTTTTAAATCAGTAGCTTACAGAACTTTATGACGCTAGTTGAAACTGAAAACTTTACCCAGGCGGCAGAAAAAGGCTTTATGACTCACCCGACACTCACAAAACTTATCCAGCGTTTAGAAAACAATTTGGGTGAGAAATTGCTGATTAGGAACAATCAAAAGGTTGAGCTAACTCAGACAGGGCGATGACTTGAGCAATGCCACTTCTGTTGAAGTGGCATGGTTAACCGATCCAGCATTGGCCGCTAACATGGTTAACTAACATCACAAAAAAGCTAAAAAAAACCAGCCTAGGCTGGTTTTTTTATTTTGATATTTTGTGAAATGGCGTTTCTGGCACAGTTCGAGCTGTCTGCGTAACCGGTAATGCTTGCGCTTCATTTTCAAGCGGCATGGCGGCTTGCCACAATGCACCGACCCATAAATTAGAAATTGATTTCATTGGTATTCCCCGTTTTGTTAACTAGTTCAAAGTAATCGTTTATGCTTTATCCGTAAAATGAATTAATAACATAATATGGATTCCATTTAAGCATGAACATTCCAATCAAGAACTTGCAGAGTTTTCTGACCTTAGTTGAAACTGAAAACTTTACCCGGGCGGCAGAAAAATGTTTTATGACTCAACCGACACTCACAAAAATCATCCAGCGTTTAGAAGACAATATGGGTGAGAAATTGCTGATTAGGAACAATCAAAAGGTTGAGCTAACTCAAGCAGGGCAATTGTTCGAAAAAAGTGCTAAGGAAATTTTGGGTCATTGGCATCGACTTCAAGAAGATATTAACAACCTCAATGGCTTAAAAACAGGACTATTACGGCTTGGCGTCTGCCCTATGATGAGCAGTTTAATTACCAGCTTGTTGACCAATTATCGGCAGCAATATCCTGGGATTGAAATACAGATGTACGAGTATGGCGGCTTTGGTTGCGAACAAGCACTATTGAACAACAGTCTAGATATTGCGTTTACCGCACTGCCGACAACCCATAAAACAGAGTTATCGAATCAACCACTCACTAAATATCCCTTACTTGCATGCTTACCCGAAGGACATCCACTCACAGATAAAGCGGAGATACGCTGGCAAGACTTTGAATCTTATCCATTCATTCTTTATAACGAAGATTTTTCATTAGCAAAGTTAATTAACCGTTTAAGCCGTGAAGCTGGGGTGCAACTCAATATAGCCTTTAGAACGGGTCAATGGGATTTTTTAGCCGCGATGGTTGAAGCAAACTTGGGCGTCGCGATTTTACCCGAACCCATTTGCCAACGATTAAGTAATAGCAGACTGGTATTTAAACCGATGCATCCCGCAATGACTTGGGATCTCGCATTAATATGGCGAGAAAACTTACCCTTAACCCCGCCAGCAAAAGCGCTATTAGCGCTCAGCAGAAACAGTTATGAATAACATCTACTCTTATATCATAACTGTTTTTATATCGTAGCAAGCGCATAAAAAAAACATAAAAAAACCGCTGCCTAGGCAACGGTTTTTTTTAGTCAATTGAAACGAGAATTACTTCTTAGTTTCAGCAGCCTTACGCTCTTTAACTTGAGCAACAACTTTCTCAGAAACGCTGTTTGGACATGGTGCGTAATGAGCAAATTCCATAGAGAATTGACCACGACCAGAAGTCATTGTCCGTAATGAACCAATATAACCGAACATTTCTGATAACGGTACGTCAGCTTTAATACGAACACCTGTAACACCAGCATTTTGATCTTTGATCATACCGCGACGACGGTTAAGGTCACCAATAACGTCACCAACGTTGTCCTCTGGGCTGAATACGTCAACATTCATGATAGGCTCAAGAAGTTGTGCACCCGCTTTAGGCATAGATTGACGGAATGCGCCTTTAGCGGCGATTTCAAACGCGATAGCTGACGAGTCAACTGCGTGGAAAGCACCATCTTGAAGTTCAAGTTCAACGTCTAACACAGGGAAACCAGCGATAGTACCTGTATTCATCATGCTTTTGAAACCTTTCTCAACAGCAGGCCAGAATTCTTTAGGTACGTTACCACCAACAACTTTAGAGGTGAACGTGAAGCCAGTGTTTTGCTCGCCAGGGCGAATAACGTAATCAATTTTACCAAACTGACCAGAACCACCAGACTGTTTCTTGTGCGTGTAGCTATCTTCGATTTCACGAGTAATAGTTTCACGGTAAGCAACTTGAGGCTCGCCTACAATTAGGTCTACACCGTAAGTACGTCTAAGAATATCAACCTTAATGTCTAAGTGAAGTTCACCCATACCTTTAAGGATAGTTTCACCAGAATCAATGTCAGTTTCAACACGGAAAGATGGATCTTCTGCAATCATTTTACCAATAGCGATACCCATTTTCTCAGAACCGCCTTTATCTTTTGGCGTTACAGAGATAGAAATAACAGGCTCAGGGAATACCATGGCTTCAAGCGTACAAGGGTGCTTAGGATCGCATAACGTGTGACCCGTTTGTACGTTCTTCATACCAACAATAGCGATAATGTCACCCGCTTGAGCTGAATCTAATTCGTTACGCTCATCGGCTTGCATCTCAACCATACGACCCACACGTTCTGTTTTACCAGTAAACGAGTTAAGGATGTTGTCACCCTTTTTGATTCGGCCAGAGTAGATACGTACGAAGGTTAATGCACCAAAACGGTCATCCATAATCTTGAACGCTAATGCTTTAAATGGCGCATCAACATCAACAATGGCGAACTCACCATTTTCGTTACCGTCTTCGTCAGTTAGAGGCTGTGGATCAACTTCAACTGGATCAGGAAGATAATCAATAACTGCATCTAATAATAACTGCATACCTTTGTTTTTGAATGCGCTACCACAGTATGTTGGGAACACAGACATTGTACGAGTACCCGCACGGATACAGCGCTTAACGTCTTCAATAGATGGTTGAACACCATCCATGTAAGCTTCTAATAGAGCATCATCCTGCTCAAGAGCCGTTTCGATTAACATTTCACGGTATTCTTCAACTAGGTCAACCATATCAGCTGGAACAGGTTGAATTTCGTAGTTTTCTGGTAAACCAGATTCATCCCAAACGTGAGCTTCACGAGTCAGTAGGTCAACAACACCAATGAATTCGTCTTCAATACCGATTGGTAAAACCATAACCAATGGGTTAGCCGCTAATACGTCTTTAGTTTGCTTAACAACACGTAAGAAGTCAGCACCCATACGGTCTAACTTGTTTACGAAGATGATACGCGCAACTTCAGAATCGTTAGCATAACGCCAGTTTGTTTCTGACTGAGGCTCAACACCGCCTGAACCACAGAATACACCGATACCGCCGTCAAGCACTTTTAGCGAACGATAAACTTCAACAGTGAAGTCAACGTGGCCTGGAGTGTCGATAACATTAAAACGGTGGTCTTTCCAGAAACAGCTTACTGCTGCTGACTGAATGGTGATACCGCGCTCAGCTTCCTGTTCCATGAAGTCTGTGGTTGATTCACCATCATGTACTTCACCGATCTTATGGATCTTACCGGTTAGCTTAAGGATACGCTCGGTGGTCGTGGTTTTACCCGCGTCAACGTGAGCGAAGATACCAATGTTTCTGTATTTGGATAATTCGGTCATGATTCAACTTTAATGATTAGTTTAAGAAGTAGACGGAGCATGCGAAAAAGGACCTACACACCGCACATCAGGTTATTAAGGCGCATATTGTAAATTGGAACCTTGCTGGGCGCAAATAGCTGGTGCAATATTTATTTGTTTTTAGCAAAAAAAAACTCAATAAATGCCAGTAATAATATATAAAACAAACGATTAAAAAATAATAGTTTATTTTTTAATCGCCTCAGTAATTTCAACTAAAAATGTAAAATTGTAGCCTAAATGGGTAAATCGACATTTTTAGGCCAATATTATGCTGACAATGAACATACCACGACAACAAATAAGTATTTATTAACCCATAAAATGAGTTTCGCTAAGGCCACAAACATCAATCAATAGGGTATTTTTATCTAGGCACTACAATATTGATTACGTCCAGACTGCTTCGCTTTGAATAACGCCGCATCGGCTCGTTCAAAGCAAGCTTGGATCGGTTCATTATCACCCAGCAAGGCAATCCCGAAACTGCAGGTCACGTTAATATTGTTATAAAAATGAAAATAAGTAAGCTCATCGGTAATTCGTTGGCAAAGCTCTGCGGCATCGTGCAACTGTACATGCTGACAAACGACCACAAACTCTTCACCTCCCCATCTTGCCACAACATCAAGTTCTCTTACTGAAGCTTGTAGCACTTGTGCTACTTGAACCAAAATTTTGTCGCCGATAGCATGTCCATGCATATCATTTATCGCTTTAAAAAAATCGATGTCAATCATGACCAAACTGATATTGTTGTTCTGAGATGTTTTTTCCTGAGGTTGCCTCGCATCCTCTAAAAAAGTTTGGTTAAAATATTGACGATTATACAATTTTGTCAGTGGATCATGTTGAGCCAAAAAATCGAGATCACTATTTTTTTCCTCAAGTTCTAATTGTAATTTTTGTAATTGCTTGTTGTTTGCTTCTAAATGAACATTGTACTTGCTGACACACATGGTTCGGTAAAGTAGAAATAAAATAAACATCCCCAGAGCAGTCACCACTTGGATCACTAGGCTGTAATCAATGTCTTCAATAACAGTAATATTATGCCATTTCTTATAAATTGAAATATGCTCAGCTTGGGAAATTTTTGCCAGTCCAGCGTTAATTCGTGGCAGCAAATCTTGCTTTGCATGAGTAACGCCAATGCGTAACTCATCTTCAGGCCCACCCCAACCCGCTATTTTAAGCGAGGTTAACCCCTGTTGTTGGATATAGGCATTGACAGAAAACATCGACCCTACAAATACATCCGCGTCACCGTTAGCAACTTTCTCCAATCCTTGGCGTTCACTATTGGTCAATATGGTGTTGATGCTGGGGTAAAACCGTTGAATATACTCCACTAAACGATAATCTTTGGGTATAGCCAATAAGCGATCACCGATATTTTCAAATCCTTGTAAAAAAGGTTGGGATTTTAATGAAACCAAGACATTTGGCGATTTAAAAAAATATCGCTAAAAGAGAGATATGCGTCGCGTTTGGGTGTTTGATTTAAAATGGGGGTTAACTCGCATGCACCTTGTTTAAGTAATTCTAAACTCTGTCGCCAAGACGAGGTAGGCACTAACACAAAAGTGAGATCGGTATAATCTGTTAATAATGCTAAATAATCAGATGAAATACCAGTATGACGGCCATCGATAATGGCTTCATAAGGTAACCAATCTGGATCAACACAATAATGGATGATATTACGGTTTTTTGAATTGATGAAAGACTGACTCTCAACCACCGAAGCACTGGCATGCTTAGCGTTAATCAAATTAATGAATATCAACAGCGCAATCAATAATACGCTAGAGAACTCAAGCCGACTCAATGTTCGCATCATTTTTCAAAATAGTATGATCCAACAATATGGTCCAACAAATTAGTTGAACCAAAAGTGTATATACTATTAAGTGTATTACAACATACGAAAGTATGACAAAAAAATACCCGCTAAATAGCGGGTATTTTACTCAACAATCAATCGTACGTATTACACTTCGATAGGCGATATCACAAACAGTAGATCACCTTGTGA
Source organism: Shewanella sp. Actino-trap-3 (assembly GCF_002836275.1). Lineage (NCBI taxonomy): Bacteria > Pseudomonadati > Pseudomonadota > Gammaproteobacteria > Alteromonadales > Shewanellaceae > Shewanella > Shewanella sp. Actino-trap-3. The sequence continues at coordinate 2,569,882 of NZ_PJCE01000001.1, forward strand.
AACTTGCTGGCCATTGCTATTCAGAATACGTTCAATGCGATACTTTTGATCTTCAGGATATAACACACCCGTTTGACGATTAAAGCCCGCTAGGGTCAATTGAGAGAACATTTTCATTGCTTCCATCAATGCCAATGTTTGCTCAACCGTGACAATGTCACCTTCTTTAACAAAGTCTGCTTCACCAGGTGCTGGGGAGGTATAGAAAATTCCCGCACCTTGTGCCAGTACTTTCAATTCGTTGCTTTCGCCAACACGTAATGATTCAGTATCAACCTTAATCGCTTCTGCAGCCGCTTCCATTTCAGCAATCAGTGCTGGTATGTCCAACTCTGCCATTAAACGTGGCAAGTAGTTAGTGTCATACACCCCTTCATTGAAGGTGCGATCTTTAAGGATAAGCTTCAGCAATGGAATGTTAGTCGCAATCCCTTTAATCACTACGCTATCAAGATACGCATACATTTTAGCCACCACATCAGCACGGTCAGTACCTCGGATAATGATCTGTGCGATTAAGCTATCATAGTATGGCGATACTTCTTTGCCAGCTGCTGCAATCGAAATAATTTCAACATCATCACGCTCAGGCAATACGCATTCAGTGATGTTGCCTGGATTAGGAATAAGCTGAAGAATACCATGGCTATCGAGTGCCGCTTTTTCCGCCGTCACACGCACTTCCATAGCGTAACCTTGGTCAACTGGCTGTAGTTTTTCAATTGAACGACCCGCAGCAATATCAAACTGCGCGCTAACAATATCAATACCCGATGTCGCTTCCGTCACCGGATGCTCAACTTGAAGACGAGTATTCATCTCCATAAAGTACACTTCGTTTGCATCTAAGTTATAGATAAACTCAACAGTACCAGCGCCCATGTAATCGGTAGCATCACCTAACGCACGAGTGTATTCCATCACGCGTTGTTTCAGCTCCTCAGGCAACATGGTTGATCCTGATTCTTCAATCACTTTTTGGTTGTTACGTTGTACTGAACAGTCACGAATACCTAATACTTTGCTATTACCAAACTGATCACGCAGTAGCTGGACTTCAATGTGGCGCAATGAGGTAACATATTTTTCTAAATACAAGTCACCATTACCAAACGCAGCAGCGGCTTCCGTCGCGGTTTTCTGGAAGAAACCAATCATGTCCTCAGGACGTTTAACGACCTGAATACCTTTACCGCCTCCACCTTGGACCGCTTTTAACAGCACTGGATAACCAATTTCAGACGCCACGTTGACCGCTTGTTCTGCGTTACTCAAAATACCATGACTACCTGGCACAACAGGGACATTTTGCGCTTGCGAAGTATGAATAGCGTTAGACTTGTTACCCATAGTGGTCATTGAATGCACGCTAGGACCGACAAAGTTAACTCCATTGTTGACACATAACGCCGCAAACTGTGGACTTTCTGATAAGAAGCCAATACCTGGGTGCAACGCGTCAACGTTTTCATACTCAGCAACTTTTAATACTGAGTAAGCATTTAAGTAACTTTCATCTGAGGTATTACCGCCAATACATACAAGCTTATCAGTGTCTTTAAGCATATCTGCTGGAACAGATGTCATGTCCGGATCTGAGGCCACCAACACCACATTAATGTTGTTGTCGTGTGCTTTACGGATTAATTTAACGGCCGTACAACCACGCGCATGCACCAGCACTTTATTAATAGGCTTCATCAATGCACGAGGATCGTCCTGTTCAATGACTTTTTCTAACTCAATCACTTCAGGCACTAAGGTAGACAATGCTTTGCTGATCACTTCGTCTATTTTCATCGTCGGTAATGGCATGAGTGGATCAATACCATACAACTGGGTGTCTAAGGTATCACTAAATGGATTATGGACTAACCCCGTCATTGCACCTGGCACTTTAGATAAATAGTTCGACAATGTTGCCGTTGATGGTAAGTACGCAGGTACCACCATTTGACCAGCAAACGGCATATTGGTACCAGATAAATAGTACGTCTGCACTAAAGGATGGGTGACAAAACTGGCTTGAGCACCACCGGTACAATCACCAAAACCAAACATCAATACCGGTAATTCGTTATCACGAATAAAGCGCGTAATACGGTCATTCACTACCGCCATAGAGAACAATGCCGCAGCACCTTCTTTCGTTTGCATGCCACCAGAGCTGATAAAACAAATGACCGGTAATTTACGTTTCGCACATTCAATTAATAGTGAACTGAATTTTTCAGCACTGGCCATATCAAATGCACCCGCTTGGAATGCTGTATTTGAAACCGCAACACCTACACGTAACTTACTGCCGTTATTTTTAAAATCAGCCAGACCGGTAATTAAACCACAAGGGCGGATCTTTCTATCAATAGCATCTTCAATCGATAACCGGAAACCGGGGAAATTAAGTAAGTTAGCTGACATTTTGTCGGCATCAATTTCATCAAACTGAGTAAAGAACTGTTTGATAATATTTTCCCAGCCCATCTTGCCTTGCTTTTTCTCTTCACGAAGTACTTTTTGGATAAGTAAGTCTTGGTAACCCATGGTTAAACGGTTCCAAAAATCCTTACGACGACCAATACGTACAGGGTTAATCGTCCCCGTGTATTTATCGTGCTCGTCTTCACTGTCAAAGTACTCTGGTAATAAGCGCTCGAAGAAATAAGTTAAGATAACGAAAAGCGAATCGTTTAATTGTGGGAAACCGACACTCTTCCATTGCTCTACACGCGTTAACAATTCAGCACGATTCGATTGATCCATAAAGTATTTTAACCACTTATAGAACTTGCTCTTGTCGTTAGCGTTATCACTATTAGATAAGGCATTATCAATCGATTTATGGAGTAACTTGTCCACTGATTCACGAGACAAACTTTTTGACATCATGGCTTCTTTGGAAATTGACGCCAAACTGCCGACCACATTGTCATAAAGTGCATTGAAGATAAGCACGTTATGACACTGCCAAATAAAGTCTTCACGTAATTCGTCATTAACGACAATGTCCAGCACAGTAAGCTGACTAAGTTCAGGCCATGGAGCTTGTGTTGTAGACTTAGGCAATGACTCTAAATGCTTAATTAAACCATTGAAATTGTTAGCAGCGTTACTTTTCCAACGATGGTATAACGACCAACCAATATTAAATAACAGTGCTTTACGTGCTTTTTTGTAGTTCTCTTTTGGTTCACCCAAAATAAAACGTGTAATTACGTTACGTTCGGCAGAAATATCTTTACGTTTAGCGCTAAACGTACCCCATAATTTATTCAGTTCTTCATCGTAAACTAACTTGTCAGGGTTGGTTAACCACGCTTGGAACACGCGTTCCTGTTCTTGCTTAATACGCGCTAACAAATCACCTTCTGGCACGCTCACTTTTGACAAGCGACCATACTGTTCTTGTGAGATTGAATGAATACGGCTACGTAAAGTCAAATAACGCAGATATCGATATGCACTACCAAAAATATTGTGATACATAGTCGGATTATTGGCGACAGACAAGCGGGTATTATTTTCAAGCGTAAGTAAATTAGCCGACGGCGCTAAGAAACGCTGTAAACTTCGACCATAATGTTCTTTTAAATCAGCAGACTCGCGTACAAAATCCATCGCAGCACGTTCAACGGCTTCAATAGCACTGATAATCGCACGACGGAAATTATGCTGGCGCTCATCTTTATCTGATGGCGTAAAGTCGATAATACCGTCAATACAGCCCGCGGTATAAAGCTCTTCTGGCGATACCCCGACAGACTTAGCACATTCTTGCCATGACAAGTTGTACTTACGCGCAATGCTTTGTAAGCCTTGCGGCTGGATAGTATTAAAAATACCGTCGCGTACAGATAATAAAATATTGGCTGCAGCTAATGGAATCGCACCACCTGAATAGCCCGCACCAATCACAATACCGACTGTCGGTACGCCAACGTTAGCACTTTCAGCGATGGCTTTTGAAATGGTATGAGCTTGATTTTGGCTGTTGGCAACTTCACCAGCATCGGCACCAGGAGTATCAATTAAATATACTATTGGCATCGACAATTCTGCAAAATGACGGATCGCCTTACACGCTGCAAGATGATGTTCTGGCATCCACGCACCGTTTGCGGTCGTGCGCTCTTGGGCAATAAAACCGATACGACGAGTACGAGTGCCAAAGTTTAATTCCACTTCAGCACGATAAAACGGTCCAATATGGCTTTCAGCAATAATCTTGCCTTTTAAGTCCGCGATCATACGCTTCGCGCCAGGGCGGTTTTTATCCAAAGTGGGTTGGATAACTTTATTGACATAACCATCAACATCTAAAGATGCCAAACTTTTTAAGTTTGATTGAATTGCATCTTCAGTTAATAATCCTTTTACTTCTTGAGATACACTCTGCTTGTTATGAGCAGGAAATAATGAAAAATCTTTAGCCAAGTGTTCTGCTTGTAAGAAAAGTGGGTCAGCCGATAGTGCTTGAGTCTTGTTAGCGGGCTGCTTTTTGCTGGTCATCCTTAGATCCTCTGCTTATATAGCCTCTGAAAATTTTTTTTAGCTCGTAAATATAACTTTGTTAATGGGTAAATTACCATATAAACTAGCTTGGACGCTTTGTTCCATAATTGAGACAGTGAGGTTTGAATGCCCGATTTGAACGGTATGATGCTGTTTGCAGCCGTTGTTAGAGCAAAAGGATTCTCTCAAGCAGCCCGAGAGATCGGACAACCTAAATCAACCATTAGTCGAAAAGTTGCTCAATTAGAAGAACAACTCGGAGTGCGACTACTCCAAAGAGACACCCGAAATTTAAGTCTGACCCAAGTTGGCGCATTATTTTTTCAACACTGTGATTCCATTAGCCATGAAATTGAAGCCGCCAAAGCCACTATTGAAAACACCCATAATGATATTTCTGGATCGTTACGGATAGCAATTCCGGTGTCATTTTCACAAGATGTCATTGGCCATTTATGCTCAAGTTTTATGCGTCTTTACCCCAATATAGAACTGGATATTCAATTTACTGACAGTGATGTCGGTCTTGTGGGTGAAGGTTACGATATTGCCATTAAATATGGTCCATTACAGTCGTCAGATCTTGTTGCTCGATTGTTATTTGAACGCCAACCTATTCTGGTCGCTAGCCCTGGTTATATAAAAGAATTCAGTAGCCCTGCTACACCGCAAGAATTAACCCAGCACAACGGTATTTTACTTGGCACCACCTTATCGGCCCCCATTTGGCCATTAGGAAAAGGCAATCGTAAAATAATGGCCACCTTTAAACGAAAAGTACGAGTCAACAGCGCCAGTATGGTAAAACGCTTAGCGTTGGATAATTATGGCATTGCCATGCTATCTAACACGAGCTGCAAGCAAGAACTCGCAACGGGGAGCTTAGTGCCTATTTTACAAGAATGGCCAATGGAAACCTTTAAAGTTTATGGGGTTTATTCAAGTCGGCGCCAATTAGCCAGCAACATTAGTGCTTTTTTAGACTTTTTCACCAAACGTTATACCAGCCAAGAATCATTGCATTCAATGATGAGTTAAGGGTATACACTAAGCCACTTCAACATACTCGTTTCAGCACTCCCGTAGGATAACTGAACCAGGCCGTGATATAAGATAATGGTGACGCCTTACCGAGAGCGTCGCTTCGCGACTAATAGGTTCTAGGAACTCGCAAGCTCGCCAGAGGGCGGTGCTTCGCTCCTTCTAGGTGCTAGGTTTTAGGTCCTAGGATCTAGCAGCAGGCCCCCTATTGTTAGAGCCTAGCAGACCTAAGGTCGCTCTAGCAGCCGTAGGCGCCCTATTCCTAGCACCTTGAACGCTGTCACTTCTGGACATGCTCAATCCTGCATTTCGAAATCGTTTAGGTATATCACCTCAAACGGCTTAAAATAGGCCGCTTGAGGTGATACCGATTGACTGATAAAGAATGCCAATTCCTTTTACTAAATTAAAAACGATAAGGAAATCGCACGCTAATTTGATAATCTGGGGAGTCTTCAGTTAACCCGGAGCCTATTGAGGTCACCATGGATAAATTAGGTGACAAGGCTAAGGTAGCGCCAATACCCAAATTCGCGGTATTGGTGTCAGTTCGAGGGATTTTCTGCCATTCTCCACCTTCTGGTCTTTGTTTAGTTTTACTGTAAAACCGTTGATTAAAGCTCATACTCAAACTCATTCGCTCGGAAACAGCAAAAGCTAATCCCACGCTGTAATCAAGATAATTACCTAAATCAATTTCACCAGGGCTTAACCCTGTCGCACCGGACAAGTCATCAAATTCCTCTGTAAAGCTAACACCATAATTTAAATTAAAAAATACAATCGCAGGATCAAAGGTTTTTGCTAAGCTAAACCCTGTAGACACGCCCCAAACACCAGAACCCGTTGCCATTTCAGTTGGGTAGGTCAAATTGCCAGAGTCTGATGTTTCAAGCGGGATCCCAAAAGGATCTTTTCCGGTTGGAGCGCGAACCCTGACGTTCCACACCCAATCGGGCCAGTCTACTGATTCAGCATTCATTCGATAATAAACTGCGCCACTGATATCACCAATTTGACCACCACTAATTTTAGCGGTTTCATATCGTTGACTCGAGTTCCCCTCCCCCACAGAGTCATACTGAGTCCAGCGATACAGGTACGGTAAACCGAGCTCAAACTGCCAGTTTTCATTTAAAGTATAGCGGGTGGTGAGATCAAGTTGCGTAGTATTAGTGCGAATACGATCTAAATTTAAATTACCCAAAAAAATGGCATCAAGTGCTAAAAAACCTCTAAGAATTAGATCTTTACGACTGTAGTAGCTATAGGTAAATGAGGGCTCGACGGTAAATTTTCGAGAGAAAACATTATGCGCTTCTTGTAATACGTCATCAGTACTTCTTGCTCTGTCTGGCGTTTTTTTTCGCTTTGCAGTGCTACTGGCGACTACAGCTTGTTGACTTGATTGAGCGCTTGGTCGTTCAACTGATGGGGGGGGCGGAGGCGTTTGCTGTGTCGTAGAGGTGACATTTGTATTGCTGGCTTGGCGGCTTAATGCCTCTTGCTTGAGCACCTGTTGTGCCATCTGATTAATGGCTTGTTGCTGTAACTTAATCTGTTGATTTAACTGAATCAGTTTTTGTTTAAGTGCTGCAATATCTTGTTCCGATAAAGTCGATGGCGAGACAGGTTGAGGATGAGTATCTGCAGCATACGCGGGTACGGCCAATATTGCAGGCAGTATCACTGCGATAGCTGAGGTCCATTTCTTATTCATATATACGTCCTTGGCTTGTACAGAGTAAATCAAAATCCCATAGATGTTAAATCACTGATTTGCCTACCAAGTATATTCGACTCTATCGGTCCAACAGGCATACCATCGTACCTTAGTGTAGACTGATTTATCACTCCGTGATTGAGTCCATTAATAAAAATGCTCTGCACTAACTGGCCGTTGCCATCTTGATAGCTAATTCCTTGGCTCGCATTACCCGAAACCAAGTCAACTTGATAACCAATCGTATTAGCATTAGCCGAAAAAGTAGTGCTGCCATTATGACTAACAAGCGTTGTCCCCACTGCAATATTGATCCCCTGTAACAAGGGCGTCAAATGACCTTGGGCCATGTCGAATTCATTAACTGCTAGGTTTTCATCGCCGGCAATTTGAATTCGTTGTTGTAACCCTGCCGTTTGCCCCAAGGTATCTAACTGAAACCCATTTTGACTATTAATAGCATTTGGGTCGCTAATAGTAATACTTATCGAGGGTTGATTATCAACTTGAGCAATTTCGATTTGCATACCTACTTGCTGTTGAATACCATTGTCTTGGATAAACTGCGTTTGCATTTGTAAGCCGAAATAATAATCTTGACCACTATTGATGTATTTGCCTTTCATTGAATCAAGTTCAAAGTCTGTTAGCACTTGGCTATGTTTAAACACAGACAGCGAAGGTGAACTGGCCATCACTGGTGCAGCGACAGTCAGTAGTAGCATCATGCATAATTTCATATCTTCCTCCTTAAAGCATATCTGAATAAGAAAAACCAAATTCGAGCAACTCTGCGTCCGTCAGTGGCGACAGAGGGTCGAGTGCTTTAAACGTTAATTTTGCTCTTGGGTGCAGCAAAGGATTATCACGTTGATAATCTTCTCCAATAACCACAAACACAACACCATTCCACTTCTGATTAAACTCTGCCATGGTCATGATCCGATTACCTAAAGCGGGATCGCCTAAATAGACTTCTCCGCCATCATAACGCCGAAAAACCACAAAATGGCTGTAACCACTATCATTAAGTAACACAATGGCAGGAATTTTGAGCAACGACATTTCAGCTTCACCGACTTTATATCCACGCCCTCTTAAACCTTGAGATTGCAGATACCGTTTCATATTAAGCAGTGAAAATCCTTGCTCTTGAACCAGTGCCAGATCAGCATGCTCTAACATGCCAATTAACACTTTTTGCTCAGTAATCTCTTGACGGTCATAGGCATATTTCAACAGGCTAGCTAGGCTGGCTGCACCGCAAGAGAAATCGGTTTTTTGTTGTATTACATGTTCAAACTTGCGCTCACGTATACTTTGAATAGGTTTAGAATAGGTTCCCATTCCTGGTACTACGCCGGTTAATGGAACCTCAGCGGCGTAATTGTAGTTAATCAGACTAAAACTGAAAATGATCAACAGTGCGATCATCAATTGGGTTATATTGCGCATAAGATGAATCAGGGGGTTACCCCCCTGCCTTATTCATACCGTTTCATTTAGCGTTATTCAGCCGAAATAACGGTTGACGGCCCAGTAATACTTGTCAAGGCTAAGTTGTTTGACTGTAAGTTTCCTGTACCACTCGCCAAGTTAACACCAATGTTACCGGATGCATTTTGGAAAGCACTGCCCCCTAGCAATGAAGTGTTATTAGACTTCTGAAGCACGACTTGTACCATGTAAGGTAATTGACCACTGACGGTACCATTAAGAGCCAAATCGCCAGCTTCATCAAAGGTCATCACTTCAGCGCCAGTTTCATTTTCAGTATCAAAATCAATATGACCTATTACCGTTCCAGGAGGGGTATCGTGTAGTCCGTTACCGTTAACGATCTCTGGATAATATGCATCATTTAATGCCGAGGTTCCTTCATAGGTTCCTGCTGCATTTAATGTAAGACCGACTTGTGCGTACTCAATTGAATCTTGAACCACACCGATGTTCATAGTGCCGTTATGCCCAGTGCTTTGCACATTAGACACGCTGGCTTCACCTAGACGTCCATTATAAGTCGACGCGGCCATATTATTGGCTTGAATATTGTTGTTACCAGCAGCAACGTTGACGCCAATATTACCTGTGGCATTCATAAACGAAGAACCCGCGATGGTTGATGTGTTAGTTGAGGCTTCATTCCAGACACCATTAAAACCACCCATTTGCGTATTAAAAATTTCAGCATCACCAGAGCCAAAAGCAAAACCTGCATCAATAGAAGCTAACGCAGCTGAATTACTTTGCGCATTAAAATCACCAGCTGCTTGGTTAACACCAATATTACCGCTGGCGCCTTCAAATGAACTGCCTGTTATTTTAGCATCATTATCATGATAGTAATTTTCAACCATATTTGCGCTAGTTTCTTGCACGTTTTCAACCACTGCCATACCTAAACCGTTGGCTTTAATAGTACCTTCAATTTTAACTTTTCCTTCGTATTTAAGGTCTTTAGTTACATTGACGGCTTTATTTAATTCAACACTGCTGTCTGTATCTGTCATTCCGTTAGCGTATGCAGAACCACTCATTATGGCTGCAATACTTAATACTAGAGTGAGTTTTTTCATCTTCCATTCCTCCGATCGATGATTATTAATTCCCGCTTGGTAACTGCAACGAGAACTGGTTAATGGCAACATTATTATTGCCAGAAATTTGATTAACTTGCATCACGCCTTGTGCATCCAAAAAACTGTCTGGAGCAATTTCGGCCTGATAATATGATAATTGATAAGATGAAGGTGCCAATTGGCTCGATACTTGGGTTAGCGCGTCATCGTTTAACCCTTGACCCATGATGGTTTCAAGGGTTGAATCCATGGCAATACTGCCTATATTGGCTTGCATATTTTGCTCGCCACTCACTTGATTAATACTTGCTAACCCTTGAAATAATGCAAAAGCTTGGCTGTCTATTACCGTAATGCGTTGCTTGCTGGGTTCTGATTGCGAAGTTAATTGCGGTGATAGGATGTAATTAATCGTTTGAATGGATGCACTGTGGCCTATAGCGTGGCTATTAGACTGAATATTAAAATCGCCAGCGGCTTGATTAATACTTGCCCGACCTGCACCTTGCATCACGTGTGAGCCAATGACACTTGAGTCATCAGCGTAAGATTGCGCAGCTAGCAATAACACACCAAGCGGTATTCCTCGCGTCAATGACAACGGCAATATATTGCGATGTAGTCTGCTAATAATATCCATAAAATATTCCTTCCATACTTGATACAAGGTTATAGCAACCCTTGTGCCAAAGATAAAAGTTTATATATTTCATATAGATAGTAATTTTAAAATGAAGGGGAATTCTTAATATTAAGAATATAAATAGCTAGATTATTGATATCTATATTAATTTTATTTTTAGCCTGAATCTTATTCTTAAGATTCGATAAGCAAACGATATGATTATCGCAATGTTAACAAGACTAGATCAGTTCTAAGTCATGCTTGTCCATGAGTCGATAAAAGGTCGCTCTAGAAATATCTAAATAACTTGCTGCTAGTTCAACATGACCATCTGCAATCAAGATTGCTTGTTGCAATGCTTGTTTTTCAGCATTGTCTTTTAAGGTTTTAAGCGAGAGCGCGATATGACGCTTTTTTTCGATATTGATTAACTCTAAGTTTTGAGCAGTGATCTGCTGCGTGTCGCTCAATACAACCGCACGACGAACACGATTAATTAACTCGCGGACATTACCAGGCCATGGATAATTTAATAATGCATGGCAAGCGGACTGCGACAATGGCTTAGTCGCAAGCCCATATTCATCCGAATACACCCGAATAAATCGATTGGCTAAACCGATGATATCATCACGTCTTTCTTTTAATCTTGGAGTTTCAATGGTAATGCCATTTAAACGATAGTAAAGATCTAAGCGAAACTTACCTTGATCAATAGCATTTTCTAAATTGACATGAGTAGCGGCTAAAATACGCACGTCAGCCGATTGCGGCATACTACCGCCAACTGAGTCATACAAGCCTTCTTGTAAAAAACGCAGTAAATTGACTTGTAGTTCAGCGGGTAAATCGCCAATTTCATCTAAAAATAATGTTCCGCCATTAGCCAGTGCAATTTTGCCCTTTCGGGAACTTGTGGCCCCCGTAAAGGCGCCTTTTTCATGACCAAATAACTCAGACTGAATTAATCCAGCCGCCATAGCGCCACAATTAACCGTAACAAAAGGTCCGTCTTTTCTGGCAGATAATTGATGTAACTGGGTCGCCACTAATTCTTTACCCGTGCCAGATTCACCTCTAATAAGCACGGGGATATCGGTCGGGGCCACTCGCCCAACTTGACGGAATAACTGTCGCATTACATCTGATTGATAAGCAAATTGCTCGTTATCTTTACACTGTGATTCAAGCTGCGGAGTATGCTGCTGCTTTAATTTAGACAGACCGAGACCATGACCCAAGCACTTCGCTAATCTTTCAGGATCAATTGGACTGGTGCAAAAATCCCAAGCAAATTGGGCAATAAAAGTGGTAATGTCTGCAATGTCGAGTTGTGGTTTATTTATGAGTACAATGATATGGATCCTGGGATCTAACTCTCTCACCAGGTTAGTGATTTCATTTATAGTATTTTCTGTTCGAAGATCGATTAAGCACAGAGCACAATTAATAGGTATTTTATTTTTATTATACTTATCAATATAGTGAAGTTGAAAGTGTAATCCACAAAGCACCTCGTTTAGCTCATTACACTGAAAACCTGCCATTAATAACGGTTCCATCTTGATATCCTTCCGATACAGTGAACACAAGAGTGCTAACACAAGGTTAGCCTGTGCATCTTATCTATAGATATAACCGGATAATGTTACGTCTTAATCTCAGTTCAGGATAATAAATGGTTATCAAACAGTCCTTTGCTCCGCTAACGTTTTGCATTGACTTGCAATAGACCGGCTATTGACGCGCCAATGCGCCTTGTTAGCAAAACAAATGACAAGTTTGATAAGAAATAGGCCAAATATTCTGATTTGGACTTACTTATCCCATCTATTAATCCGAGTTGAGGTTACTTAAATATAAACTCAGAATATTCACTCATCGCTTATATCATCGGTAACGCAATAGATAACAAAGATAATCACTCATAAAAACTATCTTCATCTGACTCAATATTCATCCATGAGCAGAACGACACTTTGCCCGCCTATAATCACCTTTGTAACGGTTTCTCACCCCAGATTAACCGCAACGATGACTATCTTCAGTGTCTCTGCTATATCCAGCCACATCTTTTTTATGATCTAAGTATGGTATAGATGCATCAATAGTATAGAAAAAATCAGTAATTATATTGATATCACGGTAAGTTTAACGGCCAGACAAATTATCAACATAAATCCACCACTCAAAAATGACCTACACGTGTACAAGTATTCAAAGTGCTATTAAATAGCCGAAACAACTGTGTTATAACTGTCACTTAGAATAAACGTTACCTAGCCTAGCGGGCAGTAACATCGTTAAACATAACCCCAATATGGATATCAGGCCCTAAAGGAACCATCATGATTAAACACAGCGCTTTTATAATGTTAAGTTCATTGGTATTAGCCACGCTATCGAATGCAGTTAATGCAGGACAACTCCAAAAAAACATTGAAGAGATGCGTGTATCAAAGGCTGGGCAAACAATGCCGCAGGTGGTTAATCGTTATCAAGCTATCAGTGATACTTTAGAGGTCAAGTTAGCCCAATCCAATGATGAGTTAGCCGTTACCGAAATGGCGGCGCATCAAGGACACAGGTTATGGCAGCAAGCCGTACGCGATGTACAATCGGGGCACAGTGACGATCGCTCGTTGTACTGGAGCCGTCTAAGTATGCGTAACGTTCTAAAGCAAGAAAGAGTCGGATTTAATGTTGCCGACTGGCAACGTGATATTTTGGTCAAAGCGGTTGAGAAATCGTCTCGCGGTTTTAGCGATATTGAATTTTTACCCGATACCCAAATTAATATTTTAGTGACCGGTTTCGATCCCTTTTTTCTTGATAGAAATATTGGCCAAAGTAATCCATCAGGCTTAGCGGCTTTAGCATTTGATGGCTATCGTTTTGAGATTAATGGTAAAAAAGCACAGATAGAAACCGTGATGATCCCTGTGAGATTTAGCGATTTCGACAATGGTATTATCGAATCGTTACTCACGCCCTTTTATCGTGAAAACAGTGTCGATATGGTATTTACCATTAGTATGGGCCGGGAAAATTTCGATATCGAACGTTTTCCTGGACGTAACCGCAGTGCAGAGGCACCAGACAATTTAAATGTATTAACCGGCGCCAGTCACAGAAATCCTAAAGCGCCGTTATTTAACGGTGGCACTTCTTCCGATGGAAAATTAAATGGCCCTGAGTTTGTGCAATTTTCTCTGCCCGTTGAAGCAATGGCTGCAGTGAAAGGTCATTGGAGCGTCAATGACAATCATCAAATTAACACCTTATCTAGGGGGCAATTTAAGGCATCATCACTGGCTGAATTACAAAATGAAATTTCAGTTGAAGGTTCTGGTGGGGGCTATTTATCTAATGAAATTTCCTATCGCAGTATTTTACTTCGAGACCAATTTAACTTGAACTTACCCGTAGGACACATTCATACTCCACGTATTAAAGGCTACGACTCACAAGTAGAGTCAGACATCGTCGAGCAAATTCGTGCCATGATAGCCGCAGCGGCGAGCACTCTGTAATGTCAAAAGACTAATATAAAATGTCTATGCTTTGCTTGCTTGAGTCTCTCATTGAATATTCGTGTAGGTAAGTGAAGCATTTCATCATGTTTAAAAATATCTTCAATCTCACCCAGCGCGCGCACCAAGCGCTAACGCAAGACATCCATACAAAGGGGTCTTCGTTATCAGTAGGGCCTCGAACCCACCAATCGCCGAACACTGCCGTTAGCGATCCGTTACAACAGCAGATCTTGGCCAAAGTCGAAGCAGACTACCAATTAGCAGAGCAATATTTCAAACGTCAATTTCCTCGTCCGAGCGTACATTTTAGCTTACGCGGAAAAAGCGCGGGGACGGCGCATTTACAAACCAATAAACTGCGCTTCAATCCTGTTTTACTAACTGAAAATCCAAATATTTTTATTAACGAAGTGGTACCACATGAAATTAGCCATTTGGTGTGTTTCCATCTATTTGGTAAAGTAAAACCTCACGGTAAAGAATGGCAAAGCGTCATGATGACAACATTTAGTATTACGCCAAAGACCACTCACCAACTCAATATCCAGTCCGTCAGTGGTCAACAATTTGAATATTTTTGCGGTTGTGGCAGTGTGCAATTAACCATAAGACGTCACAACAGAATTGTGCGAGGCCAGACTCAATATCGCTGTCGCCGTTGCCAACAAACATTAACCCCTTTTAGCACCTAACATTATCAATTGCGTCATCGCATGCGATGGCTTAACATCAGCCAAAATGACAGGCTAAGCCTGCACTGTAATGATGTTTTTTGTTAATTTTAGGGTTTATTTTGCGCTTATCATCCACACACTCTTGGTTCTTTTGGGTGTCGCTTCTGTGCGGCATTTTTTCATCCACACTTATCGCGGCAGAACATTCCAGCAGTTTCGGTCAAGCCAAAAAAATGGCTAAAAAGATTTACCAACAACACTTACCACTCAGCACCTTCTATTGCGGCTGCGATATCGCCATCGCAGGAAAATTATGGCAAGCGGATCATGCTAGCTGTGGTTATAAAGTCAGAAAACAAATCATTAGAGCCAACCGTATCGAATGGGAGCACGTGGTTCCCGCATGGGAATTTGGTCATCAACTGCAATGCTGGCAAGACGGTGGTCGAAAAAACTGCAATAAAAATAATGCTGCATTTAAAAAAATGGCAGCCGATTTACACAATCTTGTTCCTGCTGTAGGTGAGGTGAATGGCGATCGCAGCAATTTTCGTTTTAGTGATTGGGGCGGAAAAGCGGATCAATACGGGCAGTGTAAAATGATTATCGACTTTAAAGGCCGCAAAGCACAACCCCCCAAACAAGCAAGAGGGCCTATCGCTCGAACTTACCTTTATATGCAACAAACCTATGGTCTGCAAATCAGTAATAGCCAACAAAAGTTGTTTAACGCATGGAACAAAATGCAACCAATCAGCGCCACGGAATGCCAACGTGATACCTTAATCGCTGCTAACCAAGGTAATCATAATGATTTTGTATTCAAACAATGCCAAAATAACGGCTTAGTTCGTTAATTGACGATCAAGCTCCCCCTTGAACAATTGGTTAAATAAGGTCAACACTGATGAGAGTCCCACGCATTTTTCAGCCCCTAGACAATTTACAACAAGGGCAAACGCTTCAATTAGATGAGGATGGTGTCGCCCATATCGGCCGAGTATTGCGAATGGGCATGGGGGACCACATCAGCTTGTTTAATGGTGATGGTAATGATTACTTAGCTGAAATTATTGAAATAAGTAAAAAATCCATCACTGTCAACGTCTTAAGTTGTCAAGCTAACAACAACGAATCAACATTAGACTTGCACTTGGGTCAGGTAATTTCTCGTGGTGACCGAATGGAATTTACGATCCAAAAATCGGTTGAGCTAGGCGTAACAAGGATTACACCCTTATTTTCAGATCGTTGTGGTGTCAAACTTAATGGTGATCGCTTAGAGAAAAAACAACAACAATGGCAAAAAATTGTCGTCAGTGCTTGTGAACAATCTGGCCGCAGTATCGTACCGGTTGTTCGCCCTGCAATGACATTGGCGCAATGGTGTGAAGAATCTACCGAAGCCTTAAAACTGAATTTACACCCAAGAGCTTCACACGGCATTAATGGCTTACAGTTAACCGATCAACACCACAAAGTAAGATTATTAATTGGCCCCGAAGGCGGCTTATCTGACGAAGAAATTGCCATGACCGAAACTGAGCATTTTACCGATATTCTATTGGGGCCAAGAGTGCTGCGTACAGAAACCGCATCATTGACTGCTATTACTGCATTACAAGTTAAATTTGGCGATATTGGTTAACCCAAACCGATATCATCTTGGATATTATTAAGGATAAACACATGATTAAGCTCGGCATTGTTATGGACCCTATTAGCGACATTAACATCAAAAAAGATACCAGCTTCGCGATGTTATTAGCCGCACAGGCACGTGGCTACCAATTGTTTTATATGGAAATGCATGATCTTGCGATGGTCAACGGCAAAGCCATGGCCAACATGCGTGAATTATCGGTAAAGCAAGATGCTAACCAATGGTTTACATTAGGCGAGTCAATTGATACCCCGTTGGCAGATCTTGATGTGATCTTAATGCGCAAAGATCCACCATTTGATACCGAATTCATCTACGCCACTTATATGCTGGAACGGGCGGAAGAAGAAGGCGTATTAATCGTTAACAAGCCTCAAAGCTTACGTGATGCCAATGAAAAACTGTTTACAGCATGGTTTTCTGAGTTTACGCCAGACACTCTTGTGACCCGTGATGCTAAACGTATTCGAGCGTTCCACCAATTGAAGCAAGATATTATTTTAAAACCATTAGATGGCATGGGCGGCACGTCTATTTTTAGAGTGAAAAAAGATGACCCTAACGTCGGGGTCATTATCGAAACGCTCACCAGTTATGGCCAGCAGTTCGCAATGGCTCAAGCCTTTATCCCTGAGATAACTCAAGGTGACAAGCGTATTTTAGTGGTTGACGGTGAACCGGTTCCATACGCATTAGCGCGTATCCCGATGAAAGGTGAAACCCGTGGCAACCTAGCGGCTGGCGGCAGTGGAGTAGCCCAGCCATTATCAGAAAGTGATTGGAAAATAGCCCGCGCCATTGGTCCAGAATTGAAAAAACGAGGCCTTATTTTTGTTGGTTTAGACGTCATTGGTGATAAGTTAACTGAAATCAATGTCACCAGCCCAACCTGCATTAGAGAAATTGAAGCCGCATATGACGTTGACATTACCGGCATGCTTATGGATGCCATCGAAGCCCGTATCAATCAGCAGAAATAGGATTAATCATGCATTTTCTATCTACCTACCAACGAATAATTAGCAGATTATTATTGGTCTCTAGCTTGGTCGTAACGGGTGCAATGGCTGATGAAGTCGTTATTTCGCCTATTGAGGCCAACACAACCAGTAATAATGTGCCGACTGTCGGTCCTTCAAGACCGACAAATATTGTTATTATGATTGGCGATGGTATGGGACCTGCTTACACCACGGCCTATCGTTACTATAAAGATAACCCTGAGACAGAAGAGATTGAACAAACGGTTTTTGATCGCTTACTCGTTGGTATGGCAAGCACTTACCCTGCTTCTGTCAGTGGTTATGTAACCGACTCGGCGGCATCGGCAACCGCATTATCTACTGGGGTCAAAAGTTATAATGGTGCTATTGCCGTTGATACCGAAAAACGCCCACTGACAACCTTAATGGAAAGAGCAAAAGCATTAGGCTTGTCAACTGGCGTAGCGGTTACCTCCCAAGTAAACCATGCTACACCTGCGGCATTTCTTGCTCACAATGAAAGTCGTAGTAATTATATTGATATCGCACAGGCTTATTTAACCACCGATGCTGATGTCATCCTTGGCGGTGGCCAGCAATATTTCACCCCAACATTGCTTGAGCAGTTCACCGCTAAAGGTTACCAACACATTAGTGAACTATCCCAACTTGAGTCGGTTCATCACCCGAAAGTATTAGGGCTATTTGCCGATGTACAGTTACCTTGGGGGATTAATGATAAAAAAGCGCATAAACTCAGTCATATGACGCAAAAGGCACTCGATTTACTGTCGCAAAATAAGCAAGGTTTTGTGTTATTAGTAGAAGGCAGCTTAATTGATTGGGCGGGTCACAGTAACGATATTGCTACCGCGATGGGTGAAATGGATGAGTTTGCAGCCGCAATTGAAGTGGTTGAACAATTTGTTCGTCAAAGTAAAGACACCCTGATGGTTGTGACAGCCGATCATAATACCGGTGGGTTGTCAGTGGGCGCACACGACAAATACGAATGGCATCCTGAAGTACTGCATAAGGTTCAAGCTAGCCCAGATGTGATTGCCACGCGTGCTATTGCCGCAGAGGATTGGCAGACCGTAACCGCAACACTATTGGGGTTTACCCCAAGCGAAGTAGAATACAGTCAATTGCAAACTGCTCGTATGCAAGGTAATGAGCCACTTGCTATTGCACTGCGTAAATTAATTGATATTCAATCTAATACCGGTTGGACAAGTGGCGGCCATACCGCCATGGATGTTCAGGTATTCGCAGCGGGCCCCGGCGCCAGATTGTTTAGTGGCCATCAAGACAATGTTGATATAGCCAATAAAATGTTTAGCTTATTACCACAATCGGTTCAAACACCTTAATTGCTGCTTAACACAATCCCCGCTATCAAAGTGGGGATTGTGTTAATATCAGCAGGTATTTTATCACTAGCATTATGAGCAACCGACGTGTTAACAAATCCTTCTCAAGCCTTAATTAGAAACAGCAAATATTTTCATCAACATAATGTGTTAGTGCTCAACTATGAAGCTGATACTTTTGCGCATCAATGTCTTGAGTTTGCAGAGAATGTCACTGCCCTAGCGCTGGATTTTAATCATCACCTAACATTGTCATCCTATGCTAATAATAAATTGCAGTGCTATTTTGGCCATCAGCTGCCTGACTCATTAGTTGATACAAAATTTGACACGGTTATTATTTACTTTGCAAAAGCTAAACCGTTAATGGGTTACTTACTGCAACTTGCGGCGCAGCATTTACGTATCGACGGCCAATTAATGATTGTGGGTGAGAATAAAGGTGGGATTAAATCAATTGATAAACTCACGCCTGATTATTACTCACCTCCCATCAAACAAGATAATGCCCGTCATTGTTTAGTGTATGTCAGTTATTTAACTCAAGTAGCACCCAGGCTATCAATCAGTGATTGGGTAAGCCAATATTCATTAGATACACCACAAGGTAAACTGCAAATTTGCAATGTGGTAGGGGTCTTCAGTGAAAAGCGTCTCGATCAGGGCACCGAACTATTACTGTTGCATTTACCAAACAACTTACACGGCAGAGTCCTCGATTTTGGTTGTGGTGCAGGGGTCATTACGGCGGCATTGCTAAAAGCCAATCCAAAGCTAGCCATGGAATGTATTGATATCAATGCGATGGCATTGCTGTCATGTGAATTAACCCTTGCAGCCAATAATATGCACGCAAAAATCTATCCTTCTGACGGATTTAATCAAATTACCGGTAAATTTGATGGCATTATTTCCAACCCACCGTTTCATGATGGGTTAACCAGCACCACCGACATTGCGACCCAGTTTGTTAAATCCAGCGCAATCAGTTTGGCGCCTAAAGGCGTCTGGCAAATTGTTGCTAATCGCCACCTGCCCTATGCTGATACCATTGCGACTCATTTTGGTAAAGTGAATGTGTTGGCTGAAAACAATAAGTACAAATTATATCTCCATCAACGTTAATCCCAAGATCGAACCTCCCGTGACACAGCTTCAGTTATGGACAACAAAGCGAGCTTACTGCTGGAAATGGAGATTAAAATCGGCTAAATTTACTGCAAGGTAAAATAGTGAACATTTTTGAATTTATGTCGTTACTATTTTATTTCCAGTATTGATCTGATATAAAAATAACAACAAAGGATGCTATGTTAGAGCCTTCACTAATCGCACTAAGCGCAGATAAAAGTAAAGCCGAATTACGCATAATTCCCAATACTCATGGTCCCGTGCTAGAAGAGGATATCAACGCCTTACTAACACAGGCCACTTTTGCAATGTTGTTTCCCATTGCCCCTGCCATTAATAAAGCGGTCACTGAAGTCAATGCGCTTTGCGGCCAAAATCCAGGGGATCACGAACTGTTTTTTGCAATAGCTGAACGTAAAGATGGTGCAGTGGACATCAATATCAATGACGATAAAATGCAAGCTAGTATGAAAATCACCTCCGCTTGGGGCGGTAAAGACATCACTCTATCAGACGTACTTAATACCCTCAAAACTCAAAAAATTAAAATGGGCTTAAGTAAACCTAACATTATGGCGTTAATGCAACGCTTATCGATTTTACCACCGGGGGAATGCTGTGAGGGCGTTATCGCCTGCGGTAAAGCGGCAGTGAATGGCGAAAATGCCACATTAACCCGTAAGGTGGCTCTGGCGCGAGAACGTTTATTACAACCTCAAGAACGTGAAGACGGCTCGGTCGATATGCGTAATTTAGGCGCATTAATTACCGTTAAGCCCACCGATGTATTAATGATTAAAACCCCAGCAACCATAGGTAACCCAGGATTTAATATCCATGGTGATGTACTGCAACAAATCACAGGTAAAGACAAACCCATGGAGCCCGGGACCGGCACCAGCTTACACCCTAAGGATCCAAACAAACTCATCGCCACAGTTCCAGGCCAACCGGTTGAAAACCGTCAAGGCATGCAAGTCGACGATATACTGCAAATTAAAGATGTTGATGTTCGCTTTGGCCATGTGAATTTTAAAGGTAGTATTTTAATTACCGGCGATGTGCATGAAGGGATGGAAGTCAAAGCCAGTGGTGATGTTACCGTCATGGGGTTTGTTGACTCAGCCACCATTGAAGCGCAAGGTGACGTTATTGTCAGCAAAGGCATCATTGGTCGGTTAATTAAAGACCAAGATCTCAGTACCAAGATTACCGCCACCGGCCAAATCTGTGCCCAATTTGTGCAATATTCTCATCTACAAGCACAGGGCAATATTTTAGTCACTAAACAGTTGTTACACAGTCATTCAACGTCAGGAGGCTGCATTACCGTCAGTGATGCTCAATCACGACGCGGTGACTTAGTCGGCGGTAAAGCCACCGCGGCAAAGGGGATTAGGGCTATTGTGCTTGGCGCTAAAGCCAGTACCAAAACCGAACTATTTTGTGCTATGCATCAAGGTGAACTAAAGCTACAACTCAAAGAACTGGATGCCGGCATCAAAGGCATGGTTGTCGCCGGATTAGAACTCGAGGCCAGACTGCGTAAATTGCCCCCCAAAGCTGAATGGCAAAGTGATGCGGGTATGGTAGAGCAAGTCAAAATGATGCTTGACCAAAAGAAGCAGATGACCGAGGAGCAAACAAAGGAAGAAGTAGAATATAATCAAAATCTTATTGAAGTAGAAAATTACTATAATAATTACTTTATCAAAGCAGAAAAATACATTTTTAATAACGTGGAAATTCATATTGGCAATGCGTTTAATCGCACCCAACGCGAACATGCCTCATGTGTTGTTAAAAATGTGAATCAAGAAATTTCATACGATTACAGCAACCGTTAGCAGATTAAACCAACCCACATTGATTTACAGGTAACTATGCAACACATACATTGGCCCGCCATACTGCAATTTGATCAAGATGATGAATTAATGTATCTGGCAAACCACCAAGACTGGTTAAGCTTTATTTGCGCCAATCAATTTACCGTCTGCTTGCACGATAAACTGATCGACACCGCAGGTTGCATTTACCACATTGAAATCGCTGAACAAGTCGACGTTGCCAACAATAATGTGGCACAACTCCCCTACTTGGTGAAACAAGACCAGCAAATGAACGTACTGCAAATGTTGCCTCTTGTCCGTCAATTTGGCCAGTTTCAAGGCCATTGTTGCAGTGCAAAGATAATCTTTACGACCGTTGAACAAGGTATCGCCACCGTTGCCGAATTAGAACAGCTTTATTAAAAGCGTGACTTCCGCTTTAGATAACAGCCATATCACAGCGTTTTTACTGTTATCAACCTTAACCTTACCGACGTAATGCTTAGCTTAATCACTCAGTCGTAAACCTAAGATTAAAATTAAGATTAACGAATATAATTGTCGAACCCATTGAGCTAGTGACATCGCTCTGGCAAAATGCCCGATGCTCAACGTCCATAACCCCAGAGAATCCTTAATGGAATTATTAAATATTGAATGTCTAGGTAAACGTCTGCGATTAGAAGGCTCGATTGCGGGTTGGCAGCAACTTTATTGGGACAATCAACTGGTATCGCAAAAGTCTGCGAGTGCTTCCGACCAAGCCTTTCATATCCATTCATTTGAACTGACAACGCACACATCCGTCCCGACTGAAACCAATACTAACGATGACGAAACCGTTAAGCCAAGTATTGGTTCACTACCAGTGCGATTAGAAATCGATGTTAACTGGCAGCCATTCCAGCTTGATTACTGCTTATTAATTGATGATGAAACCATCACCCAAGGGCAAAGAACCGTTGAAGAGATTGAACGTCAAACCCCTGAAGTCGCCGCGGTAAAAACTCAAAAAATCAGTGTTGTTGGACTTGCATCATTAGGTTTTAAACTGTTAAAAAGTGCCAAAGTGGTTAAAGTCCTTTTTGCTGGTGCTAGTGTTGCAGCCTATTCTTGGCTATTTTCATTTCAATTTGCCTTAGCACTCATCGGTTGCTTAATGTTCCATGAATACGGTCATATTCGAGCAATGAAGCATTTCGGTATGAAAACAAAAGGTATCTATTTAATCCCTTTTGTTGGTGGCTTAGCGTTAAGTGATGAGCGGATCAACACCCGTTGGCAAGACGTGTATATTTCAATTATGGGCCCCACTTTTGGGCTGATTTTATCAATTATTTGTGTCGGACTTTATTGGATAACAGGTAACATATTCTTTGCTGGGTTAGCGGCATTCAACGCCCTGCTAAATCTATTTAATTTACTGCCCATTTTACCGCTTGATGGCGGCCATATTCTGAAAAGTATTAGCTTCTCCATGAACAGCTTAATTGGCCTGGTCGCCTGTGCCGCGGGTGCCGCTATAGGGGTCTTTATCAGCTATAGCTTAGGCTTAGCGCTTCTCGGCTTTTTGCTGCTTATTGGCAGTATCGAAATCATTGTCGAATGGCGTGGACGCCACCAAAGCCATTTATTACCCTTAGATCGCTACGGACAAATTTTCTCTACCGTATGGTATTTGCTCACAGTGGCAAGCTTAGTAGGTATTATTTGGTACTTTGCCGCTTCAGGCGACGAGATGTTGGCCATTCCACTGCAGATTTTAGGCAGCTAATTAACCGCCCATAGACTGAGTTCCTATTACAACGTTTCTATTTCAGAGAACTCAAAACGGATAATAATAATGCCTGCAATATGCAGGCATTATTATAGCTGTTTTACAAAGCAACACCGAGAGGATTTAGTATCAAAACGGGGGTTATAACATCACATTAGTGGGTTATCGAAAACACCTTGGTCATCACCTTATACAGTTCAGTCCCTTGGTGAACTGACGCTGAAGCAAAGTGTAAAATTGGCACGCAATCCATGGGTAAACTAATGGCTTGATAAGCCTGTTCAGTGCCATAAAGATCAATGCGTAAAATATTCACCAATGGTTGCCCTGCTGCTAACGGCTCACCCAGTACCGCGCGATATTCGATTAAACCAGCTTTAGGTGCATGAAACTTTTTGTAGTCACATAAATAACAACCAAATCGAGGCATATCTGCTGGAGTGACTTTTTCAGCAATCACACCACGATAACTTAAATAAGCCAATATGCCTTTGGCATCCTCTAATGCGTCGGCTAAATCAATTCGTTCTTGACTGGCAAGCTCTAAGGTAAATGCAGACACGGGTACCAAAAACTCACGACCTTGGCTCGCGGCATATTCGGTTAACTGCCACCATGGACAAAACGTGGCTTCATCCATCGCTCCGCCAAAACTATTAGGCATAATCAGCGTGTATGGGATCGAAAAAAATCTCGCCGCATCCGCATCATACTCAGGGCAATACAAATGCTTGCACGACTTAGGCCCAGTATGTAAATCAAGCACTATATCTGCTTGATGTGCCATGGTTTGTATACCTACAGCCAACCGATGACCGGTAGAGAGCCCAAAAGGGAGCTCCAATCGAGCCTGACAAGCTCCAACCAACATTGAACGATAAGCCTGAAACAGTTCATTATCGTTTAAATGTTGATGCTCGGTATACCAAGCTTGCACCTTGATATTGTGATCAAAATACTCTCGGTTCCAATTCACCCCAGTTATCGGATCAAACCGTCCTAAGGTAAACTCACCACTCTTTTGATTAATCCCTAATGGATTGGCCAATGGCGCAAGCGTAATATCACCTAGTACTTGATAACCTTCTAACAAGGTCATCAGTTGATAAATCACTGCATTTCCCTGCACTTCGGCACCATGAACATTGGCCTGAATATAAACGCTGGGCGAAGACAACTCACTGCCAGAGAATGTATATAACGGCACGGTCAATGCTTGCCCCGTCGCTAGTTCTCCGACCTGCACTGACGATTGTATTGCTTTAGTCATATGATTACTCAAACAGATTTTGATGCAAGGCATTAACCACTTGCGCCGCTTCCGACTCTGCCACTAGGACACATAAATTATGTGGGCTGGCGCCTTGGCAAATCATCCTTACATTATGGTTTTCCAGCACCTTAAATACGCGACTACAAACACCCGCAGTCGATGCAATACGATTACCTATAATGGCGATTAAGGCTAAGTTCTCTTCGACGCGAACACCACAATGCTGCGATAACTCTTGCAATAATGACTCACTTAACAAGCCGTGTCCGCTCGAATCAGAACCGGTTTTATCTAAGGTCAATGCCACGTTAACTTCAGAGGTGGTAATGAGATCCACCGAAATTTTATGTCGAGCTAAAGTCGCAAACGTTTCTGCTAAAAAACCCTGAGCATGTAACATTTGTAAGCTATGCAAGTTAAGTAATGTTTGATCGCGGCGCAATGCCACAGCTCTAAATACTGGGGTATCGTCTACTTGATGGCGGATCCAAGTTCCGCCCATTTCAGGGGCTTTACTTGATCCCACAAACACCTGAATTTTTTGTCTCACAGCCGGTAAAATGGTGGCGGGATGCAATACTTTAGCGCCAAAGGTGGCCATCTCAGCCGCCTCATTAAAGCTAATTTCGGCAATGGGACGCGCATTAGGTGCAAGCCGTGGATCAGTGGTATAAATACCGGCGACATCGGTCCAAATTTCAACCGCTGTGGCACGGAGCGCTTCAGCCAGTAATGCCGCCGAATAATCACTGCCACCACGGCCTAATGTTGTGGTTCGGCCACTGTCATCAGCTCCAATAAATCCTTGGGTGACAATGATATAACGAGCAAGTAAGGGTTTTAAAAAATCACCAGCAAGCGTTGAAATGACTTCAATCTGTGGTTCTGCACGGCCAAAATAGCTGTCGGTACGCAGCACCTGACGCACATCGAAATGATTTGAAGCGGTGCCTTTTTCCCGAATAACCGCTGAAAATAAAATCGATGAACATTGCTCACCCGTTGACAGCAATTCGTCCATAATCGCTTTGCTGCGATCAAGTTCTAACGATTCACTTAATACTGACATTCGGCTCAGAATTTTATCAATACTGGCCGCCACGTCTTGTGGACGGCCTAATTCATCGAGAATCGCATATTGAATTTGAGCAATTTGCTTAAGGAGTACTAGTCGTCGTTCATCGTTGACATTAGCTTGAGTCAGCTCAACTAATAAATTGGTGACACCACTGGAGGCACTCACCACCACGAGACGAGTGGCTTGGTTAGCCAAGACAATATTGGCACAACGACTCATAGAGGCGTAATCAGCAACCGACGTACCGCCAAATTTGGCTACGACTAATTCTGATGTGGCTATTTCAGGCACCACGGTTTCAAGAACAACAGTTTCAGAGATAATGCTCATACTGATGCCTCCGCAGTTTGCCAAAGACTAGAAAATAAGACGTGATTTACTAACATGATATACGCTCCGAACACACTACGTTCGAAGAGCCTGGTGCTAAGATAACGCACCCTTATAGAAGGGAAACAGCAATCATCACCAGAAGCTCTCCACCAAAAAAAGGTGACAATCGTTAGGATTCAGCCTAAACGACCGATATCAATGTTCGCCAAACAAACTGATACCTCGGCGCTAATCTCCATCATAAGTTGTCATCGGACTGGCATCCTCTCACTTACTACCTAGTTAACGCTCCTCTTCTGTTTCTCCCGAAGGAGAGCTGTTGAAAATAGCAACAAATGCCCTAACAAGTCAATCAACAAACCCAGTAAAAAAACACTGTTTTGATAAAAATATCTTTGTTGTTAGATAATCTGTCGTAGCGATAGCTGATCTGTCATTGTTCTATATTAGAAAAAAGCCAATACATACGCAAAAAAAACCAAATAACGCAATTAATCGAGACAATATATGTTTTATTGTCTCGATTTATGACTCAAAACATTCGGTAGCGATTAAGCGCTCTAAATTAACCCAGCGCTCATCCAGTATAGAAACTAATCTCTGGCAGTTCATTAACCAGCCGTAATCGCTGATTAAATGCGCCCATTTCAACGTCAGGTTTGATGGTATCAAGACACGCAACCAGAGATATCAAACCTTGATTAACGTAATAAATTGCATGTTGATTAAACTCTCTTCCTAGCTCAACAGCCTGTTCTTTATCAATAAAAACTGCCCAGCTTTTTTCCATATGTGACCAATCAGCGGCCGCACCGATTAAAGCACGATAGGGCCGATTATACTGTTGGATTTTAGATTGAAGCTGATGATCAAGTAAACGATTTTGACTCGGTGAGAGGCTAGTCCCCCGGGGGTTATGAGCGGTAACTATAGCAAATGGGAAATCATTAGAAAGGCGTTGGGTGAACAAAAAATGAGTCGTTTGATATTCATACCACAATGTATCGATAACATTTTCCATAATATTTTTTCGTTAATTAAGCCAAAATGAGTCTAACAATTAGGTTAGATATCGAAAAGATTTGCGATCTAATCACCAGTTTAATACTTAAAAATCATTTATTATTATCAACTTAGTAATATTAATCTTTTATATACTTGACTGTTATATTAATTTTTTAACATTTAATTTGTTAACAAATGCCTAAAACGAGTACAATAGCATCACGCACTATTAAATCATTGTAGCAAAGTTGGCTACATACACCTGAAAATCTCAGCATATATTGTTGTGAGCGTGAAGATTTATTGATGTAAAGTTTACAGTCGTACTAAATTTGTTCTACATTTGATAAAACATTAATACGATTAAATAAGTTTGCGACAGGAAGGAACTATCTTTCTAAATGGCATTCATAGTAAGTAAGCCTAGGTGCAACAAATTTTACACCACTTTTTACACCATCATGCATAAGTGTAAACGCGTACCTTAGCGTAATGGCAATTAGTTAACGCAAGCAGACTCAGTAACCCGCATTAAGCGTTACGTCATCGAGTTTATAGAGAGTGTTTAATTCAGGGTAGACATAGATAAACACCCAAAAATATCGGAATAATAGCGCATATGTTAACGCGCTATTGCAATCTATTAGCACACCGTGGCTAGAATCGAATTTTATAAAATCAGGTATATATTATGCAAAATCCGCACATTTTAATTGTTGAAGATGAAGCAGTAACTCGTAATACATTGCGCAGTATTTTTGAAGCTGAAGGCTATGTTGTCACCGAAGCCAATGACGGCGCAGAAATGCATAGAGCCATGCAAGAAAACAAGATAAACCTTGTTGTTATGGACATTAACTTACCAGGTAAAAACGGCTTATTATTAGCACGTGAACTACGTGAAATTAATAACATCGGTCTTATTTTCTTGACCGGTCGAGACAATGAAGTTGATAAAATTTTAGGGCTTGAAATTGGTGCCGATGACTATATCACTAAACCATTCAACCCTCGCGAATTAACGATCCGTGCCCGTAACCTGTTAACTCGCGTTAATAATGCGGCGGCAGAAACCGAAGAAAAAGGTTCTGTTGAGTTTTACCGCTTTAACGGCTGGAGCCTAGAAATTAATAGCCGCTCTTTGGTTACTCCACAAGGTGAATCTTACAAGCTACCACGCAGCGAATTTCGTGCGATGCTTCATTTTGTTGAAAATCCAGGCAAGATTTTAACTCGTGCTGATTTACTGCTAAAAATGACCGGCCGTGAGTTAAAACCCCACGACCGCACTGTTGATGTAACGATCCGTCGTATCCGTAAGCACTTTGAAAGCTTACCTGACACGCCAGAAATCATCGCGACTATTCACGGTGAAGGCTATCGTTTTTGTGGCGACTTAGAAGCTTAATCCGCTTAAGTTAACCGTTTAAGTTAACCGTTTAAGTTAACCGCAATAAAAAACCAGGTGGGTCTCACCTGGTTTTTTTATGTCTGCTTTTTAACTAATCATTTAAAAAGATATCGCTTATTTTAACTGTTGATCTAAAAATGCCGCTAATGATTTATACAAATGATTACGGACTTTCTCACCGCGCATTGAATGCTTAGACCCCGGGTAATCCATCATCTGGAACAATTTACCTTCATCTTGTAATGCCTTATACACTCGAGTGCTGTTTTCAAACAGTACATTGTCATCAGCCATGCCGTGATACATCAATAAGCCCGACTGATAATCTTTGACGTAAGGTAAAATACTGCTGGCGTCGTAACCTTGTTTGTTGGTTTCTGGGTTGCCCATATAACGTTCAGTGTAATGGGTATCGTACAAACGCCAATCGGTTACTGGCGCCCCTGCTATAGCGGCTTTAAAATAACCTGGCGCCTTAAACTGACTCATTAACGCCATGTAGCCGCCATAACTGTGGCCATAAATGGCAATGTTATCACCATCAACGAAAGGTAAACTGCGTAAATAATCTACCCCGACCTTTTGGTCACTCACTTCCGCATCACCCATATTTTGATAAATCACATGCTCAAATTGAGTACCTCGATGAGCCGAACCCCGATTATCTAACTGGAATACAACATAACCTTGCTGCAGTAAATACTGAGTAAAATAATCCGCTTCGCTCCAGCTATTGACCACTAACTGCGCATGCGGCCCACCGTAAACCCTAACCACAACCGGATACTGTTTAGCTGCATCAAAAGGAACCGGTTTAAATAATCGATACTGCAGTGCTTGGTTATCTTCAGCGGTTACTTGACCAAACTCAGGCATTTGCCATAAACCCGCATAATCATTCAGAGGATGGTTGTTATCAATTTCATTTTGCTCAACCCAAGCTAAATGCTTGCCAGTATCATTGTGTAAACTTATTTGTGGCGGTTGCTGTAAGCTACTAAAGTAATCTAAATAAACCGGCTTTTTATCCGCAAATACTGCCTCATGCATACCTGATGCTTGGCTAATTCGCTCAATGGAGTCCATACCTTGTTTCAAGTTAACCCGATACAAATGACGCTCGACCACGCTGTTTTTACGACCGCTAAAATATACCCAGCCCGTGGCTTCATCGACAAATTCAAGCGCATCGACCGCCCAATCACCTTGGGTTAACTGTTTAAGTTGCTTACCTTGTAAGTCAAATAAGTACAGGTGATGAAAACCATCACGTTCAGAGCCCCAAATAAAGGCCGATTGTTGCTTGAGAAAGTGCAAGTCATTGTTTAGGTTAACCCAAGCGTTACTGTGCTCTTCGATCACCGTTGTTACTTGTTTCGGTTTGGTTATCGAAGCTATGCGTAAGTCCAATGTTTGTTGATCGCGGCTTTGCCATTGAAATGACACCCGTTGACTGTCTGGCAACCAATCAACACGAGGTAAATACATGTCTTTTTGTTTGCCTAAATCAATCCAACTAATGCGGCAATCGGTTAGAGAAACAACGCCTAACTCAATCTCAACGTTAGCTTTGCCAGCATAAGGGTAACGCTGCTCGGTTAATTTAATACCGTCGGCATAAATTTCATTACGGGTCACTAACTCAACACCCGTTTCATCGATTCGAGTAAAGGCAATAGCAGACTCATCGGGCGCCCACCAATATCCTGTCATGCGATCCATTTCTTCTTGGGCGACAAACTCTGCCATGGCATTTTTAATCGGCCCTTTACCATCGGTCGTTAACGCACTGACTTTGTGTGTGTCCAAGGCTAATATGAATAAATTTTGATCGCGTACAAACGACACAAAGTGGCCTTTAGGTGACAAACGCGCATCGGTGGCAAAGCCTGCTCCAATCGCTAATTCAACCACGTTATTCGTTGGAACATCAAATAAGTACAATTTACCCGCAGCCGGAATTAAAATATGTTGGCTGTCTTCAGACCAAAAATACTCCATGATCCCTTGGCCATAAATACGTTGGCGCTCACGGCGAGCTTTCTCTTCATCAGATAATTCCCCTGCGTCTAATTGTTCAGCATTAATCAACACGCTGCGCTTACCTGTCGCGATATCCATTTGCCATAAATCATAGAAATGCTGGTTATCAGCTCGACTCGATAAATAAGTCACCCGCTTACCATTAGGTGACAAGGCTAATCCACGAGGACTTGAACCTGCTAATGCCGGTGACGCATTAATACGCTCAATGGTCAGTGGCATATTATTACCTGGTATCGCAGTCAATGTCGCGGTGGTAGATGAGTTCATAATGCTGCCTTTAACGTTTGCTGTTACTGAAAAAACCGGGCTGGAAAAAAGAAGTGGCACGACAGATACTGCCGCTAAAGCATGATGCTTCCATGTTGTTGTCATTATTATTAATCCTTGGGCAATTCAATCCGCCCACATTTTGCCTTAATTTGCTCTAAAACCAAAACCCGACACAACAATCGCTGAAATTAGCGCTATTGTGGGGTATGATTTGCTGCATAATAATGTACAAAATCGACCTTAAACCTCACACATGTCATAGGAAATACCATGCAGACTTTGGCACAAACCCTTAGCGCACAATCCGTAAACTCGTCTTTAACCCAATTATTATTCACCTTAGCGGACACCTCAAAAGCCATTAGTGTTGCGGTTCGGCGCGGCGCCTTAGCAGGCGTTTTAGGCGCAACCGATCAAGAAAACGTTCAAGGCGAAACCCAGAAAAAACTGGATGTGATCACCAATGACATGCTTAAAAATGCTCTCAAAACCGATGGCCATGTTCGCGGTTTAGCCTCAGAAGAAGAGGATTACGTGGTTGAAGTTAATACTCAAGGTGAGTACCTAGTGTGTTTTGACCCGCTCGATGGCTCGTCAAATATTGATATTAACTCATTAGTGGGCACCATTTTTTCAATCTTGCCAGCACCTACCGGTGCGCTAAATGAGCAAAGCTTTTTACAAGCTGGCCGTCAACAAGTGGCGGCGGGTTATGTATTATATGGCCCATCAACCATGATGGCGTTAACCACTGGCCAAGGCACCCAGTTTTATACTCTTGATCCCGACAGCCAAGAATTTTTACTGACCGATGATAACGTTCAAATCACCCCAGACACGGCTGAGTTTGCCATTAACATGTCAAACCAACGTTTTTGGGAAGCGCCAGTACAAACCTACATTGCCGATTTATTACTCGGGGAAATAGGCCCACGCGAGCAATCATTTAACATGCGTTGGATTGCGGCGATGGTAGGTGATGTGCATCGTGTATTGTGCCGTGGTGGTATTTTTACCTATCCTACCGATAATAAAAATCCAGCCAGACCATTCAAATTGCGCTTAATGTACGAAGCTAACCCAATGGCATTGCTGGTTGAGCAAGCTGGCGGAAAAGCCTCAACGGGTTATGAAACGATTTTGGATATTCAGCCAACGGCAATCCACCAGCGTGTTGCGGTAATTTTAGGCAGCGCCAACGAAGTGGACACCTGCTTGAGCTACCACGGTATTGATTACAGCGAAGAGCCATCAATTGATTAATTAAGTATGTTATAGAAAAACCGCCTGTTGGCGGTTTTTTCATTTCTGCGCTGCAGTTGAACTCATTGATGATCTGACTGAAGCGAATAAACACAGTTAACCAAAATACAAATTTGAATCATTAGGCAAGAGTAAAGAAGCATTTCTTTACAATAACTTAAATACCCACTACGTTATTGAAAGGATATTAATAAAGGACTATAACGATGCCGCCCGCCAGATCATCGAATAAAAATAAATATATTGCGGCGTTTTTACTTTTACTGCTTATTAGCATGAGTGCTTATGCTTATCTGATGCCCACTAAAGCCCCAGCAATAGAAACTGGCACTATTTTAGTGCTTCCAGTGCAACTGGCAACAGACAGCACAGACTCGCAATGGAGTCCCTATGCCGCGATGGATGTGCTTATCAATCAGCTAAATGTCGGTGTTAGTTACCCATTACTGCAAACCGAAGATATTATCAATATCATCTCGCTTATCTCTAATGATCACTTGAGCCAAGCTGTCGATATTAAGCAATTAATGGCCGTCTCCGGCGCGGGATTGGTGATTGAATCCCGTATTACCAGCGCCAATAATCAATATCAATTAGCGTTTACATTACATCAGCAGCATCATACAGAAGCGGGCGTCGTTAACGCTTCAAGTATCGAGCAAGCTATATTAGCAACATCAAGCTTGATTACTCAGCAGCTCAACCCACAGCACAACCCACAACACAATAAGACAGCAACTCAATACCATTCACGCTTTAGTACACCGCTGTTGTTCAGTGCAATGACACAGCTACAACTTGGTGACACTAAGGCTGCTGAGCAGCACTTATCCAAGCTCATACACTCCACACCCGACAACTTAGTTGCCATGCGTCTACTGGCCAGCATCCAATTGCAGCAACATCAATATGAACAGCTTAATACCACATTGATAGCAGCAATCGACCAAGCTACACATCAGCAAGATGAGCGAGAGCTAGCCAGACTCAGATTGTTATTAGCGCAAAGCTACACCGAAACCGACAGGATAGAACAAGCATTAGGCGTACTTACCATTGCAAAAACCAATGCTGCTAAAGTGAAAGACTGGCTAACATTGGGCTATATTTCACAGCTTGCAGGCATGATAAACCAGCGCATAGGTCGTAATGATAAAGCCAGAGAGCAGTTTAAAAAAGCCATTGAATATCATCAAATGATGAACTATCCCATCGGGCAAACACAGGCGTTGAATGAATTGGCAGAACTTGAGGTGATTGAGTTCAACTACCCACAAGCTTACCGCTATATTAATCGCTCTTATGAACAAGTTGCTCATCGCGGTTTAGATAATTTAGAAAAGTCTACATTCAAGATTATGACCAAGATAGAAAATAAAATGCAGCATAGATAGCATCTACTATATTCGACACAACAGGTTCGTAAACATAAGACCTTAAACATAAAGCCTTAAACATAAGAGCTTAGACATAACACCTTAGACATATAAAAATGGCCTGCTATGCAGGCCATTTTATTAATACAGCTAAACTATTTTTATACTTTCTCAGCAGCAGTATTGGCAGCCTCAAGCTGATGTGCTTGTTCAGTTTGATCGACAATGGTTAATACCGCAGTATCACCAACCACGTTACATGAGGTTAATACCATATCGATAATACGATCTAATGCCGCGACAATCACAAATGCCTCTACTGGTAAGCCTAATTGGTAAATCAGTACCCCAATCATCACCATACCACCACCAGGCACACCACCTGCACCCACTGACAATAAAAACACACTAAACAGTAACGACGGGATTTGATCATTGCTGATTGGCATACCAAAGGCGTTAGCCACAAAGAATATCGCAATAGTAATGTAAATCGACACCCCGCCCATGTTCATGGTTGCACCCAGTGGCACACCAAAACCAGCCACCGCTTGACTCACACCTAGCTTGTCAGTAAGGGTACGCATGGTTACCGGAATAGTGGCGTTTGAGCTAGCGGTAGACAATGAGAATAGTATTTGTTCTTGGGTTTTTTCTCTGAACGTTTTCGCTGAAATAGTGGTGAATAGGCTGACAGCAAATGGATATACGATAAAAATCCAAATCAATAATAGGGCTAAAATAAGCACTAAATATTCAACAACACTGACAAAAATTTCAGGTTCTAAGGTTGCACCTAATTTAAACATCAAGGCAAACACCCCGTATGGCGCTAAACTCATTACCACCGAAATTAAGCGCATCATGATTTTATTGGCAGTTTGAAACCCTTTTACCGCCCCCTCAACGGAATGCCCCAATGATTTGATCACGCCGCCGATTAATAGCGCCATAAAAATCACTTGCAGCATATTGCCAGAGGTGAAGGCTGAAAAAGGATTATTTGGCACTATGCTGACAATTAACGACATTAAATCTGGCAGTTCTGTCGCGGTAATATCCAGTGAGCCGCTGCTCGACATATCTACGCCTTTACCGGGCTCAAATATCATCGCGACGGTAAAAGCAGCTAAAATGGCTATCATGGTATTGATAATATAAAAGCCAAAGGTTTTACCACCTAAACGGCCAAAGCTTTTTAAATCTTGTAACTCACACACACCGCAGACAATACTCACAAACACCAGTGGAACCACTAGCATCATGATCATATTGACAAACATAGTGCCGACACCACTTGCCAGACCCACTAATGTGCCACCAAAAAAAGCATTATCGTCTAATAAAAACTGCACAATACTGCCAAGCACAACCCCTAGAAATAGACCGATAAAGATCCGTGCTGAAAGTGATTTTGTCATTTTTTTTCCCTTCGAAATGCAACATCGGTTGCTATTTATTATTATTGCACCCAATCCTAGGTGTGTTTTATTATTCGAGCGCAGTGATATTGAGACATTGACACCGATAATTCAATCATCATTAGAACAAAGCTGACCACTTATACTCTGTATTAATTGAACACACCCACAAAGGCCATAATAAACAGAATGTTGACTATGATAAAACCTTGAATGATGAGTGTTGAACTGTGGTAAAAACCCACTTAACACAAGTTCAATGGTGCTTAATTAGTGGTGAGTACTTAATGGCTGATGGTCAACAATGATCATAGCGGCTAAAAGTGCAGTAACGACAATACGAGCTTTTTTGCTTGCATGTGCTGTTGCTTAATACTGACGTGATAACGCACAACCCAAGCTACTAGCTGGTCCCAATCCGCTGATGAACCTATGGCGTTGGCAGTATCATCATAGGTCAATGAGCCAAGCGAATGTTGATGTGATAAAGGCGGTTGATGAGTATGTGTCATCGGCGCCACATTGTTGTTAGCGGCCAATATCTTGGTCAGATAAGCTAACTGGCGATGCTGCTTATGAAAGTCTGCCGTTGAATTAATTTGCGGCAACGCCAATAGTGTCGCCGGTGCACGGAGGGCTAATTGAGGCACAATGAGACGTTGGCAATGATCTAGGGTGTTGGCGATCATTAACCCAGCGGGATCCAAGTCGGTAAAGGCAATCACCTGTATTTTTGTCGGGTTAATTAAGTGTAAAAAGCGCTTTCGCCCTGCGGGAGAATAGTGATGGCTACCACGATATAACACCATACTATTGTCGATGATTGTCTGTAAATCTGGCGCAAATGAATAGCCAAACAGGTTATCAAAGCTGTCGAGGTTTTCGACCACAATAAGATTAGCGATATTCAGTCGCTGGCAAAGTGCTAGTGCACTATCGACTTTTAATCGCAGTGAACAATTATGCATCATCATTAAGTCGACCGCTGGATCAGCCACTAGGGCTTGAGCAATCCTAGAGGAAAGTTTGATTAATACGTAATCGGCTTCTGGGCTGATATTTGCGTATTTTTCATTGGCACTGTGGTGTGACATCTGCTGGCGGGGCATATCAAAATCAAGCGAGAGAATATCTAAGCCCGAATCAATTTGAGCCATCTCACGCAGTAAAATATAATCGCTAGAGGTTAAATACAGGTGTTTTTCAGCGCCATCTGGCTCACCTATTTGCCACAGATGATATAACGTCTTCCAACTGGCATTGAACGGCACACGCGGCAAACGTTGCTTTGCAGCGCGGGCCATTATGTATAACTGACTTTTAGTTATGCTAGCCAAAGTTCAACATCATGAATAATGAAGTTACCGTTATACACAGGATCGGGATTACCTATGGGTTCGAGCTCAAAATAATTTTTATGCTCTTCAGCTAAACCGTCATAACCACCAATAACTTGATACAGCCAGCTTTCGGCGTCCCATTCGAGTTGTTTTTCAGTCAAATAACTTAAGGCTGATTGACGTAATCCTGAATCAATCACTTCACAGAAATATTCATCTACGGCAATTTTAAGTGGGTTTTCTGGGATATCAAAATCCTCACTGTCGCCCATCTCAAAGGTAACATTGTGTTCACGCAGCTCGGCGGGCAAGGCGTCACGGCGAATGGCTTTAACTTGTGCCACCAAACTCATCATTTCAAGTTCATGATGTGGATTAGCAACATCGACACTAGCAGGGGCTATGAGCGCTTCAGCACAATTAAATAATACTGGAACCACTTTATGAACCACATGATTTTCGGGCTGATAATCAGGGTGTAAATCGTTATGTAACAACCAACCTTTGAGTAACCGAGTCCGTCCCTGAATTTGCCTAAATCGCCCAAGTAACTCATACAATCTCGCTTGGACAATACTCAACTCTTGGGTACATTGACTTAAGGTTTCTTGCAAACTGGTCATCAGTAAGCGGCGCAGTTCGCGAATATCACCAGCGATTTCGCCTAACTCGCTAAATTGAAACATCTCTAAGCCGTTTAGCAACTCTGAAACTTGGCTTTGGGCTAATTCGTTTTCACGGATTTTCGCAGTAATGGTGCCAACATAACCAAATTCATTGTTAATTCGACTCCACAAGACCCGGATCGAATAACGTAAACTGTCGGTAAAGCTGTACACATGTTCATTTAAATCAGCTAAATAGGCTTCCGCAGCACTGAAATCCACATCACGGCGGGCTTCTTTATAATGATCGGCTAAGGTTTTTATTGTCGCCAGTGCTGAGCCAACGTTGGCATCAATCTGCCGATTACGTTCATCGCTTAAGGCTTCTTCTAATAATGCCCGCACCGAACGCTTTAAGCGCAGTTCTTGATCGGGTTCTGGGCGCCATAAAATGCCATTTTTTTTCAGTTTATCGATAACATTTGCATCATGAGCGGTGTCATTAATCGATCCCGCTAAATATGCATCCATGATGACATCGGCATGCCGCCCGAGTTGTTTGAGCAGCTTTACCCCAGCTTGGTGTAAGTTGCTGCTCATATTAACTCCCTTTGGGTCGAGGTTTCGGCCTGAGATTCAAGACTTAAGCCTTCTGTTTCATCAATAAAGCGGATCACTTCGTATAAATAATCTAACTTGCCAGTGGCAATATAAATCTGCTTTTCACTATTGGGTTTGGTTAAATAACCTAGCTCCACTAACCGTTTAAACACCAATTTAATTTGACCATCAACGTTAGTGCTTATTGAGCCAAATAAACGATAATGGCTCAATTTAGTTAACTGCTCTCTAAAGGCTGGCGTATCCTCGATACGCGCTTGTAAATCGGTTAAGCGAATAGGTACACCTTCGCTCAGCGGTGCATCTTGGCCACTGGCCTCTTGCACTAATACTAGCCATTCCACTAAGGGAATAAGTCCTGAGCAAATGTCTTTAAATTGCGATGAAATAACTTTGCGCTCAGCCTCACCTAACTGCAAATAGCCGCAAAAAAATACCTCACCTTCGCCAGCACTGCCAATGGTACGATTAATTTGGTTAAGGTAGGTTTCCACTCGCTCACGAGTACTATTGTTTTTAAGCGCACGCCAGCCATCTTCATTGGTTACTCGGCAAATAAATTCACCTCGTAATAATTGTTCTATTAACGCACCCGTCCCTACTAAGGTAGTTTCAGTCGATTCAGACATTAGATGTGCTCCTTGGCAGTGTCGGCACTATTGGTGTCAGTACTGTTCATTTCAATGCGAGTTCTGTCAGCATTCGCGCTACGCTGCGACAAACGCGCAGCTAATGGGTTGGCTTTGGGTTTAACTACTTGCAGTTTTTTAGTTTGTTTATTAATGATGTAACGGTTGGCAAACAGGTTTAGCACTTCGGACTCTGGGTTAGGGAACGCACCCAATACACTGATGTTATTGTTTTCACAGGCATCGAAGATTTTTTTCACGTTGGTGTGATGCAAAGTCCCTAACTCATCGATTGGCCAATGAATGGTCACATTGGCTTTGCCACGCAATAAACGAGTAAACGCCAATAAGAATTTACATAAAATCAAGTATGCCATACCGTGGCTAGACGACTCGTTTAATTGGCGATCGGTGCGAATAATTAAGTCGCTGTTACCTTCTTTTAAACGCAATTCAATTTCTAACAGTTTAGCAATGCCGCCGGTTAACGCTGCGCGGCCAATAATCTCTAACGCACGGCGCATTGAGTTAGTGTAGTGCTCGTCCGGTAGTTGGCTAAAACCATCTGCTTTCCACGCTTTAAAGGCTTTAACAAACACTTCAAGTTCAGGCCAAAACTCAAGTTCACTAATACGTGAGCGAATGCGTACCGCCGATTCAGAGATCCCATCAAGGAACAATTCTTCACCCACTTCACGGGTAATACGCGCACTTTGGCTGGCAATACGGCGATCGATATCCGTTAATACATCATAAAAAGCAGCAAGACTAATACCGAAGTTACGCCCTTGATCGCGGATAGTCCTTAATGACTGTGGCACCATTACATTCAATAATTGTCCGAGTTGGGGTACCAACTTACGGTAGTCGAGCAGGCGAATACCTTTGTCGTTGACAAAACTAGACTCATCACGGGCACGTTCCCAAAACTCCGCTAAACTTGAGCCTGATTTACTGGCAATGACCGAGTCAAAGTGATCAACATACTGTTTCACAGAGCCCATTAAATAATCACGTTTTAGCAATAAATCCTCGCCTTGGCGTAAACGTTCACCAATACTGCCAGTAGCGTC
This sequence comes from Shewanella sp. Actino-trap-3, assembly GCF_002836275.1. Classification (NCBI taxonomy): domain Bacteria; kingdom Pseudomonadati; phylum Pseudomonadota; class Gammaproteobacteria; order Alteromonadales; family Shewanellaceae; genus Shewanella; species Shewanella sp. Actino-trap-3. The sequence goes on from NZ_PJCE01000001.1 coordinate 2,609,075, forward strand.
ATCATTATTGGCGGGTAATTTGAGCTCAGCTAACTTGCGCATTACCGCACGCAGCTTGGTGAGATTTTCAGACGCCTCAACTTGGGCGGCATCACAGGCTTTACGTTCGGTTTCTAAGCTGTCACGACGGTGTTTGATTTCAGTCGTTTTCGCTTTTAGCAGTTGCTCCAATTCCAGCGTTGCTCGCTTAACATCGGCTAATTGAGTTTGCACTTTAGGCTTTCGAACTAGCCAGGTATGTTGATACCAATCATCAAAACGCAGTACATCACTGCGACGCTGTTCGGCGTGACTAATATTGGCTTCAAGATCGCGAATTTGTTTTTTCAACGCCAAAATGGTGCCTTCATCAACACCACGAGACTTAAGCTCATTTTTATACCAGGTTTCACCGGCTTTTTGTTCGGTTTTAGCATTCGCACGGCGCTGTTCAATATTGGCTTTAATTTGCCCTAATTGATTATCAATGGCGCCGATAACCTCTTGCCAATAAGCATTTTTTTCCATTCGCGCTTCAAGCGCCTGCTCTTTTTGCTCGCTTAACCAACCAAGATGTTGATTGTTGAGCAGCTTGAGTTCGTTATCAAGTTGCACTAATCTTTTGTTCGAATCGATTTTACGATCTGCAACAGCTTGATTGATTTTTTGTTGTTCGTTGCGTTTTTCATCAAACAGGCGGCGTAGGTCTTCACGGCTATTTTTGTAGGCCGTGCGGGCAAAGGTGAGCTCGCGAGTGATGCTATCAAGTGCCGCATTCATGGCAACCAGTTGATCTTCCGCTTCGGCATGCATTTCTTTTGCACTTTGCAGTGCTTCTTCAGCCTTGGCTAGGCGAATACGTAAGTCTTGCTCTGTGGCAGCATACTCTGGCACATCAATGGCTTTAAGATCGAGATTGACCCCAAATAGCGCTTCACTGCTGTCTTTGGTTAAACTTGGGTGTAGGTCACTACGATGTAACAGCTCTGGCGCGATAACTTTACCAAAGGTGTGCTCCCAACCGTGGGCTTCTTTGCGCAAAAACTCCAACAAGGTATGCGACTGCGGGAACAACATATGGTGCAGTTCTTCTTTGGCATTTTCTCTATCACTGACGCGAATACTGGAGATGCGCAGTGCTTCGTTGGCTTGGTCTCGTTTGGCCCGTTGTTTACGTTCTTCTGTGGTTAAGCGGTCGACTTTTTGGTTACAGGTTTCCTGCTCTTCATCGGCTAAACTAATGCGCTCATCGAAAATTGCTAAGCGCATTTTTTCATCTTCAGTGTAGGTAACCCCAGCCACTTGATGTTTCAACTCTGCTGCCGTTAATTTGAGTTGATATTCTTGTTCGCTAAACTTAGCTTTACCCGCATCGGTTTGCTCACGCCATTGCAGTTCTAACTTAGCAAGATCGTCATTAGCAAGCTCGCGCTGCTTATCTCGCGCTTCACGTTGAGTGTCTTGTTCAAGATGTAACACTTCAAGTTCACGATGCAATTGTTCAGCTATTTTGCTACGACGCGAATTAAAGGCGGCTTCAATATCTTGGTGTTTTTCGGTTTGTAATTTATGACGCTCATTGAGGTTTTCAACATCACTGCGCCAATTAGGCAGATTATCTAAATCAGCTTTGGCTTGTTCAATGTCAGCATCTAAAAAAGCGCCATGCTGGTCTTCAATGGTATTGAGTTCATCTTCAAACTTGCCAGCGTCGCCTTTTGCTGCCGATAACTCTTGGTTTAACTCATCACGAACATCTTTCCACTCTTCATCTAATAAACGTAACTTGAGGTTTAATGCTTTGCCATGAGATTGGTTGCCTTCTTGACGCTCAGCTTCAAGGGTTTCATCACTTCGATAACCGCGGGATAAACTGGCTAAGCGTAATTCGGCACTTAATAGCTGATCAAATTCTTGTTCGAGCTTGTCGTATTCTGGACGGATTTGTTCAAAACCTTGCACCAGTTGGCTTTCACGGATCCAGATTTCAACATGCTGAGGATTAAGATGTGACGTGGGTGGATTAACGCCATCTTCTTCTAAAATGGCGGCGATCATTGATTTAACCGTTTCCATTTTACCCTCTTTCGAGTGCACGGCTTTGGCTAATTTTTCAATATGACGCAAGCTATGATCGCCGTCACACAGCGAAAATTGACGTGCGTAAGTCCGCAGCTCATTGCGATTACTGCCGGTATTTAACAAGCTACGATCGTTTTGAATGATCGCGCGGAACTCTCGGGTATTTAATAGGTTAGTATGAGCAATTCCATCACGTTTTACTTCGCGACCTAACTCAGCCATTGAGTGACAAATAACAGTATCGCCATTACGTGACTTAATGTAATGCTCTAGTTCAAATCCTCGCGCAATAAAGCGGTAATTGACCCCTTTACCATCGCCAGCAGAAGCTAAAACAGCTTGGTAAAGTAAACCGTCATCTTTTTGATATTCATAGATAATGTAGCTTGAGTCATGGGGTAAATACCAACGTTCAAAACTGTCACGCGTTGACGGCACCACACGGCTTGGATACTCGCCATAAAATACCGGCACCAAGCGTTGTAAGGTTGTTTTACCTGAGGCATTGGTACCACATATATTGGTGTGACCATTTAATAATAACTCGACAATACCCGGTAGGTGGGTATTAATTAACACGATTCTAATCAAGCTTGGCATGATAATCCTTTTCCAAACAGCTCACATTACAGTGACGAAGAAGCAAAATAGGGCTGAAAAAAATAACGTCTATTTATTCAATTTACGTAAAGTAAAACAAACGCAGGCTGGAGGCAATTTTCAACGACAGAAATTGGCTTTATAATACGCTAAATAATTCAAAAATGACGGCTAACAATTCAGCAAATAGCCAGAAACTGTCGATGGATAATAACTGTATTCTCTAGGGTAACAGCAACAGCGCTGAGCAGAAGACTTTTGGGGCAAGGAATAAACACAAATACGCACAGATTTCTCCCCGGGTATTATCTATGCTACTGCGCTAGAAACCAGATATTTGATGTTCGATATTTGAAGTTTGAAGTTTGAAGTTTGAAGTTTGAAGTTTGATATTAGCAGTTAGCAGTTAGCAGTTAGATATTAGCGCTTATACAAGATTATTTATAAGCTTGTAAATTGTGAGCTTGCATGGCTCAGCTCATTAGCAACCATCAAGTCCTTGCCGCCCTATACTTCGGCCAAAAATACCAAATTATTGGTAACATATGCAGCAACCAAAAACGCTACTTTGTGGCAGAAGTTATATGAGTAGTAATAGTAGTAATAAGTAGTACTACTACTGTCAATCTTAGGCTGGATAACGCTTAGCACTGCGCCGGGATCTTGAGCATAGCGCTCATTTTCTGATGATGTATTAATGGCCGCATCCATGGTGCTAACCGATAATTAAGCCGCGACTTTTGGCTTTTGCATTACGTCACGAATGGCCTTGGTCGCGTCTGCGGTTTTAGAGGCTAATCCAGGTACTTGATCACAACGACGGCAAAATCTTATCGATGTTCACCGGCTCGATCGATTTCAATCACGGCGTTTGAAGCCTATAAACATGAAAAAAATAGCCCGTAAATGCGGACTATTTTTTATTGGCTGAGATAACAAAGATCTCATATTACTCAATCAACAAAACCCTATGCGGCTTTAACCTCTTCCTCTTCAGAATGTCTGATAAGGTAATCAAATGCACCTAGAGATGCTGATGCACCACTTCCCATAGCGATAATAATTTGCTTATAAGGGGTATCCGTTACATCACCTGCGGCAAATACACCAGGGATAGATGTTTGACCACGGCCATCAACAATGATTTCACCACGAGGAGTCATTTCAACCACCCCTTTTAACCACTCGGTGTTAGGCACTAAGCCAATTTGGACAAAGATACCTGCTAATGTGACTTGATTGCTTTCACCTGTAGCGCGATCTGTGTAAATCAAACTGGTTACGCGAGTGCCATCACCTTTGACTTCTGTGGTCATGGCCTGAGTAATAATGCTGATATTACCCATTGATTTGGCTTTACGCTGCAGTACGTCATCGGCACGTAACTTACTGTCAAACTCAAGCACGGTAACGTGTTCAACAATGTTTGCAAGGTCGATAGCCGCTTCAATACCTGAGTTACCACCGCCAATCACCGCAACACGCTTACCTTTATATAACGGGCCATCACAGTGTGGGCAATAGGCTACGCCTTTATTACGGTACTCTTTCTCACCGGGCACGTTCATTTCTCGCCAACGTGCACCAGTAGCCAATACTATCGTTTTACTGCTTAGGATTGCGCCACTTTCTAGGGTTACATCAAACAAACCGTTTTGCGCTAAACTCAGCGCGCGTTGGTTTTGCATAATGTCGACATCATAATCCTTAACATGGGCTTCAAGGTTAGCCACCAGTTTAGGGCCTTCGGTTTTAGACACTGAAATAAAGTTTTCAATACCGACGGTTTCGGCGACTTGACCACCAAATTTATCAGCAACTATGCCGGTATTTAAGCCTTTACGAGCAGAGTAAATTGCCGCTGCTGCACCAGCAGGGCCACCGCCTACGACTAACATGTCAAAGACTGATTTTTGATTAAGTTGCTCTGCTTGTCTGCCTGCGGCATTTTTATCTAACTTGTTTAGTACTTCAACGATGCTAATCGCGCCGACAGAGAAGGCTTCGCCGTTTAAAAATACTGATGGAACCGACATGATATTGCGATCGCTCACTTCCTGTTGGAAAAGCGCTCCGTCAATCATCACGTTAGTAATATTGGGGTTAATTGCTGCCATCATATTGAGTGCTTGGATCACTTCAGGACAAGTTTGGCAACTTAACGAAACATAGGTTTCAAAATGATATTCACCAGGTAGCATACGGATTTGTTCAATGATCTCAGCATCCAACTTAATAGGATGTCCGCCGCTGTGTAATAACGCTAGCACCAATGAAGTAAATTCATGGCCCATTGGCAATCCTGCAAACGTAATATTGGTTGCAGCTTGTGGGTTAATCACGCTCATGCTCGGTGTACGCTTACCTTGCTGATAAGTGACTGAGACTAAATCCGATGATTCAACAATATCTTGGGCTAAGCTGGTTAATTCTTGTGCTTTGTTTGAGTCATCTGCAGATACGACAAGTTCAACTGGGCGCTTGAGGTTTTGCAGATAGGTTTTCAGTTGACTTTTTACATTCGCATCTAACATAACAACTCCTAAAAATGGGCAATAATCGATGAATTAAAAAGTGCTAGTCAGTGCCGGGGGAACACCGACTAGCTGGAGATGATATTACTAACCTAAGGGTGAACTGAGCAGTTAGATTTTACCGACAAGATCAATTGAAGGAGCTAATGTTGCTTCGCCTGGCTGCCATTTAGCTGGACATACTTCGCCATCATGAGTAGCAACATACTGTGCGGCTTGAATTTTACGAAGCAGTTCTGCAGCGCTACGGCCAATACCTAGGTCATGAATTTCAGCTACTTTCACTTCGCCTTCAGGGTTGATGACAAAAGTACCACGTAGTGCTAAACCATCGTCTTCAATCATTACACCGAAGTTACGAGTGATAGCGCCTGTTGGGTCACCGATCATTGGATAAGTAATTTTGCCAATGGTGTCTGAACTTGAATGCCAAGCTTTGTGAGTAAAATGGGTGTCAGTTGATACTGAATACACTTCAACGCCCATAGCTTGTAGCTGCTCATAATGATCAGCCATGTCGCCTAATTCAGTTGGACAAACGAATGTGAAGTCAGCTGGGTAGAAAAACACTACCGCCCACTTGCCTAATAAATCTTGCTCTGTAACGTCAACGAAAGCACCATTATGAAATGCTGTAGCTTTAAAAGGTTTGATAGTGCTATTGATGATAGATTGTGTCATGTCATGCTCCATTTAGATTTACATTAAACCCGATACCAATATGGTTTCGGTGATGATAAGCAAACTGTGCTCGTCATCTGATGTAGCCATAATAGCGATGGAGAATCATTAAGTATAACGAATAAAAACTATCACCTTAATCGGTTTTTTGCATTAGACTATTTTTTTGAAAGCATATGTTTTGAGAGCATATCTTGGGCGAGATATATTAATCGTCAAAACCGACTAACGTCATAGGGCGATAGTCGATTAATGATATTTTCAGGTGAGACTTATTCCCAGGGGCCGAATCGAGTTAGCACTCGGCTAATATTGATATCGAGCTTTTGTGAAAGCGCTTGCAGCTCTTGCTTATTATTAGCGGCAGCAAAACAATTGGCTTTATTGGTGGCAAACACCACCCAATTTCCACCGCCGGTTAAACAGGCAAAGACCTGGTTAAAATGCTCATGAAGAGTGTCACGCAATTGTAAATCTCGGCTGTGCTCTTTCCAACAATTTAACACTAAAAAACCATCGGTTTTAAGTAGCGATTTTGTTTGCTCAATAAATTGGTTGGTCAGTTGTTGTTTATCGACACCTTTGTCACTGTAGATATCGGCAAAAATCACATCGACTTTTTTGTGATCGGCTTGGGCTAAAAACACATAAGCATCTTGATGCACGACAGTGAGTTTTTTACTCAATGGCAGCTGAAAAAAACGCTTAGCGACTTCAATCACTTGTTGACGCAATTCAACCGCGGTAATTTTAATCGCCGCATCAAAATGCCTGAGTGAATGCACTAATGCCCCACCCCCTAGACCTAAAATAATCACACTTTTGGGTTGTGAGAATAACAGCACAGCCAACATGGCCTGAACATAAGTATGTTGCGGTACATGGGGTTGACTCTTATCCATTTTACTTTGTTCATCATTATCACCAAATGACAACACCCGATAGTCACCATCATCGAGTACACAAAAATCACCCAATCTATCACCGTCGACGTGCAATACTTTATAATCAGACATACTTCACTCTGTGAGGAGTCTTGCCTTAATATGGCAGCAAGATTTTTCTACTTTAAAACCTTATTATACCCCAGAATGCACTAGGACGTGGCGGCGAAATTGTGCCTTCGCCACTCCATTTTAATCACCATAACCAGATAGGAAATCGACATGCTTAATCATTTATTGATGATCATTGTTTATTTGGCAGTGTTCTTTGTTGCCCAACGTCAGCTCAACAAATGGATCCATCTGCAAGCAGAAAAGAAACAAGTCAGCGAAGTTCGTAGTCGGCTCATTTCTCGTTTAATTTCGTATTTATTATTTTTTGTGACCTTGTCGATCATGGCGGTGTCACTGGGTTTAGGTTATCAAGAGGTATCGCTCTTTGTGTCGTCGGCCTTTGCAGTATTAGGCGTGGCCCTATTTGCCCAATGGTCGATATTGAGCAATATCACCGCTGGCGTATTGATCTTTTTTGCGTTTCCTTACCGTATCGGCGATCGAATAAAAATAGTCGATAAAGAAGAAAATATGAGTGGCATTATTGTCGAAATAAGTTTGTTTCACGTATTGATCAAACGCGATGTCGGCGATGTAATGACTTACCCTAATAGCTTAATGCTCCAAAAAGCAGTGATTAAATTGCCCGAACCTCGAACGGCTAATACGTTTTCAACAAGCAACAAAACCAAAGCAAAGATTAATGCGAACCGGGCCAAATGGCTTAAGTAATCCCGAGGCAGCCTCTTGATGATCTATACCCAAACGACCTCGATATGCTGGATTGTGCATGCCCAGAAGTGACAGAGTTCAAGGGTCTAGGAATAGCGCGCCTACGGCTACTAGAGCGGCCTTCGGCCGGCTAGGTTCGGGCTGTTTCAGACAAGATAGCAAGCGATAACAAGCGAACGCTGCGCTCAGGGATGGGACCGCTTCGCTGCTAAGATTTTATAGCATCTAGCCGCGAAGCGTCCTAGCAGCGCAGCGATCTAGGCTCTTGCTATAAGATTTTATAGCATCTAGCATCTAGCAGCGAAGCGACCTAGAACCTAGAACCTAGAAATAGTGATCTTAAACAGAGCGTCACCATTGTGTTCAATCACTGCCTTGTTCCGTTATCCTACGGGAGCTCTGAAACGAGCATGTTGAAGTGGCTTGGCTATATGTGTACTTAAGCTCAACGCAGACATGCAATAAGACTAGTTTAATACTCGATGAAAAAACGCCACGGCTTGTAAGTACATTTGCAAGGCTAAAGCGGCATCAAAACGTTCACCTTCATCACGCATAAAAGCATGCTGGGCATTGACTTCAAGCCAAGTAAAGTTTGCATTCACCTGTTCAAGTTTTTGGTAAATAAGCTTACGGCCTTCTTTACTGACATGGGGATCTTGTTTACCAAAGACCATCACTAATTCGCCTTTGATGTCATCGGTACGGGTGAGTGAATCATTACCGACTGCACAAGGTAAGGTGTTTGAGTGGATATCGGTTGGGTACAAACAAAAAGCGCCACTGATGTCTGGATTTAATGCCGTACGATAAGCCAAATGGCCGCCAAGACAGACCCCCATCGCGCCCACTTTGTCACTGCAAAATGACTGAGCTCGGGCAAAATCGACTAGTGCTTGGGTGTCGCTGTCATGTTGCTCTAAGGGTTTAGCCCACTTATCTTGATTACCCTTATCTTTTCCGGCTTCATCATAAGCCAGTACCGTCCCAATAGGATTGAGCTCATGAAAGACTTCTGGTACCAGCACCACAAAACCATGCCCAGCCATAATTGTGGCAGAACGGGCTATCGGCGCAGTTTGCTGGAATATTTCTGAGTAGAAAATAATTGTCGCGAATTGGCCTTTAGTATCCGGGCGATAAAGCGTAGTGCGCATTAGGCCTGTGGCGGTTTTAATATCGTGAATTTCAGTGGTTGTAATCATAATATTCCAGTTATTTTACACTATCCCTAATACTGATTATGGCTGCTAAATGTTAAAATTGCCTATGTATTCACAGCCATTTCAGTTAACTCGAACAAATTAAAACAGCTCGTTATTACAAACTTGCCCAGCCGTCAACTGAGTCACATTGGTTAATGTTGTTGAAGCAATCGCGTTGAGAGCTTCTTCCGTTAAAAAGGCTTGGTGGCCAGTAAAGATCACATTATGACAAGCAGATAAGCGACGGAAGATATCATCTTGAATGATTTCATTTGATTTATCTTCGAAAAACAGGCCTTTTTCATTTTCATATACATCAAGCCCTAATGAACCAATCTGGCCATCCTTTAACGCTTCCATCGCGTCAAGTGCATCCAATAAGCCGCCTCGACTGGTATTAATCACCATCACGCCTGGCTTCATTTGACTAAAACTGACTTTGTTAAGTAAATGATGGTTATCTTTGGTTAACGGGCAATGCAAACTGATAATGTCGCATTGTGGGTACAGCGTATCTAAATCAACATATTCAACACCAAGGTCGACTATGACTTGATTAGGGTATGGATCATGGGCAATCACTTTACAGCCAAAGCCTAATAATATTTTAATGGTGGCTAAGCCAATTTTGCCCGTGCCTATGACTCCAACTGTTTTGCCAAACATATTAAAACCAACTAAACCCGATAAGGCAAAGTTAGCGTCACGAGTACGTTGATAAGCTTTATGAATTTTACGGTTTAATGTCAACATCAGGGCCACTGAATGCTCAGCGACTGATTCAGGTGAATAAGCAGGCACATTGACCACTTTCATCCCTAAGCGCTCTGCTGCCACTAAGTCGACATTATTAAACCCCGCACAACGCATGGCGATTATTTTTGTACCCCCTTTTGCAAGCTCAACTAATACCTCTTCGCATAAGGAGTCGTTGACGAATGCGCACACGACTTCATAGCCTTCGGCTAATTTTACGTTTTGCATGCAAAGTCGATAATCAAAGTATTCAATATCAAGATTAAAGGTGTCGTTAATACTATTAAAGTGACGAATGTCATAAGGCTTTGCGCTAAAAAATCCAATTCTCATAAGGTTCCAAATGCGTTAATGGCGCTACCGCGATCGTTTATAACAATTTACCGCAATAGTCGCGCTCAAAACAGGGGTTAATTGTATGTGAATTAACGGTTATTGTCGTCAATATCACAGTGGATAAAGATGAAATTGTGATCCACATTACCCCTTATGGATAGCACCGACAATAATAACGCGGCGATATTGTTTGCGTGATTAACGCCAATGAAAAAGCCTATCGATTGGATCGCGTCTGTCATTGCAATATCTAACCGCAACGCTTTTTCCGACTGGAGGTAACGGATGATACTTAATGCTCTTTAGCAAACAAAACCGCTTGTTCACCTGCAATACGTCCAAAGATCGCAATATCATAAATGGCATTACCAACTAACCGATTCGCGCCACAAACAGCTCACATCATGTCAGCCATTTAGGATAAAACTCAGCCCCCGTTTTTTGGCGCCGCATTGGCTATCCCCATGACACAACCGGACACTAAAAAAGCCAGCACGGATGTGGACCATTGGTTCATCAACCTATTCTCAGTTCACTCTATTTCCAATGATTAAACTAGCGCCGATCTAAAGAGGTATGCCGTTGGCAAGAACACACCACAAAAGCCATCCTCTGCGGAGAGTTAATGCTGTCAAGACTGAATAAAATGAGTAATGACACTGATATTGGAAAGAACTGCTGCTCATATCACTGTTTTTATGCATTGAAATTGTTAATGTTAGCGTAATGTTAATACTCTAGCGAAACTATGAATCATAAAAAAGATTTGCCTGTATCAAGCCTTCGATTTTGGATTGAACGAATAAGTAAAACCTCACTCAGGGCTTTACATATTATTGGGGTCGTGGGCAGTGGTGGTGGCATGATCTTCAATCTTGAACTATCTCTGTGGTTTAATTATTGGCTTATCGCAATCACATCTGGCGTATTATTAGTGAGTTGGGAGATCATTAGAGATTGGCGGTGGCTAATTCAACTCAAAGGAGTGTTAACCTTACTAAAAGTTATACTGTTAGGATTGTTTATTCAACTAAGCGAATGTAAATCGGAATTAGTCATCTTTATTATTCTATTATCTGTTATTGTATCCCATGGACCGGCTGGATTACGCCACTACTCGATAGTGCATCGGAAAGTGATTCAGAGCAAAAAAGAAATAAAAGGCTAACTTGCCACAATAGATGACTTTAAGGACATGGGATGTTCCCTTACCCAGATCAATATCGCGTTGCAATGCCGCCAATGACTACCGCTTTTATGGTGGTTTGGGCACTGACTAGTCACGCCATTTTTGTCGATGCTAGTCCGTTTTCACTCTATCCACTGCTGGTGCTATTTCCCGCAGTCATAGGCTCGCACCTGCATTTAATTTGGCTAGCAAAAGGCATGAGTCGTCTTGATCAATGTTTTTATGCATTGGTGCATATTCCGCTCGCGTTCGTAGTGTGGACATTCACCATCATGCACGTCAACGGCCATGCATTCTCTTAAATCGACGCTTTCGCCTTATCAGTAGTATATAATTCAATGCTTACACATCATAAGCCCTAACGGTCTCTCTGCCGCGAATTGAATCACGAGAACAACTATGGACGATTTCATTTACAACCCTCCAACCACTCCATGGCTAGATATTGTATATCAAGACAAAGATATTCTTGTCGCAAATAAGCCCTCAGGACTGCTATCGGTTCCAGGAAGGGAAGCCATTTACCATGACAGTATTTATTCTCGTGTTTTAGCACAACATCCTAATGCCCACATTGTGCACAGGTTAGACATGGCAACCTCAGGGGTCATTGTCGTCGCACTTCGGCGCAATGCTGAGCGTGAATTAAAACGTCAATTTCGGGATAGAGAAACTGCCAAAACCTATTTTGCTCGCGTTGCTGGCCATATGAAGCCTAATATTACTCAAGTCAATCTGCCTCTGATTTGCGATTGGCCCAATAGACCCAAACAAAAAGTTGACCATACTATTGGTAAGGCTTCTGTGACGTTAGTTGAAGTCGTAAGCTATGGCGCTAAATCAACACTCGTGAAACTCACTCCTATTACTGGACGTTCACATCAACTTCGCGTCCACATGATGGCATTAGGCCACCCGATCCTTGGTGATGGATTTTATGCCGATCCTTTAGCAAAAAGATTATCACCTCGACTACTTCTGCATGCGGCAGCATTATCAATCACTCACCCTTACTCACAACAAGCAATGCATTTTGAATCCGCCGTCACGTTCATGGCCCCTACGGCAGATCAATAGTAAAATTAAACATTGTTAATACCCATGCGAATTTTAGTAGCTATTGTGCATTGAAAGTCGTAAATTTATGGCCAATTAATGGTTTGTAAGGCTTAATACCGTGGATAGCTCATTTCAACGTGACGAATTAGACAATCGGATTCTTACCGCACTTATGCAAGACGCCAGAACACCTTTTGCGGAACTGGCAAAACGTTTTAATGTCAGTGCAGGAACGATTCATGTTCGCGTTGAAAAAATGAAACAAGCTGGCATTATTACTGGCGCACAAATCACCGTCAATCCAAAGGCACTCGGTTATGATGTTTGCTGCTTTATCGGCATCAATTTAAAGAGTGCTGGCGATTATCCAGCTGCGATTGCCAAGCTCAATGAACTAGAAGAAGTAGTAGAAGCCTATTACACCACCGGAAATTACTCGGTATTTGTAAAGGTAATGTGCCAATCTATCGATGGATTGCAGCATGTATTGATTAATCGTATTCAATCTATTGATGAAATCCAGTCAACCGAAACACTTATTAGCTTACAAAATCCCATCGTAAGATCAGTAAAGCCATAGACTATGGAGGGCTTTACTGTCCTCCAGCACCACACCCCCTCCAATAATTGTCAAACCTCACAAATCAGTATCAGACCTACATCACAAATTTACACACATATGTTAACAACTATTTACTGCATTATTGGGTTTTGGTATTACTTTTGTTATTTTTTTGTGCTACAAATACTTCCGATGCGCCACAGAGTGCAACACAAAAGCGAAAATAATCTAAACATCATCACTGAATATTCATCGTGTTACAGCGATACCCCACCCCCCACATTGAGTGATGTCTAAAAACAAGGAAGAAGTTGTGAAGACAAAATTAGCCCTAGCCATTTCAGCTGCACTGATATCAAGTGCTACTTATGCGAATACACAATATAGCTCTAACCAAGCAGGCATTGAACTTCTGTCAGCTGAAAAAAACAACAAACCAGTGGTCAAATATAACAGCGTCGTAGCTCCTCAACGTTATATTGTCGAATTAGCGTCGCCTGCAATTGCAAAATATCAAGGTGGAATTTCCACTTTAGTCTCAACAGCGGTTAAAGACAAAAACAGCAAACTAGACATTCAATCAGCTCCAGTTAAAAGCTATGCATCTCATCTGAAGGCCGAACAAGCTGCATTTACAAAAGCCCTTTCAAAGGTTGCTTCAAATGCTAAAGTTGAGCGTCAATTTAAGACATTATTTAACGGTGTAACTATTGTTGGTCAAGGATTAACCGTTGAACAGATTATGGCTATTCCAGGGGTTATATCTGTCTATCCTGAAGCTATGTACAGCACTAACATGGATGCTTCACATGAAATAATTAACAGCGAAGCGATGTGGAATGCTGTTGAGGGCATGGAAAATGCTGGTAAAGGTATTCGTGTTGCCATTATTGATGGTGGTATTCGTCCTGAAAACCCAATGTTCTCAGGAGAAGGTTTTGCCGCTCCTACAGCTATGATGCCAACTGATGACTACTGCTCAACTGTGGATAGTTCATTTTGTAACGATAAACTCATTGTTGCACGTTGGTCACAGCCTACATTCCCTGTATGTGCAGATGAATACATGAGCCCATTAGGGTTTGGTGGTCACGGAACTCACGTTGCAGGTACTGCTGTTGGTAATAAAGTAGAAACAACATTTAAAGGCATTGACGTTACATTATCGGGCGTCGCTCCAGCCGCGTATTTAATGGCATACAAAGCACTTTATTCTACAGAAGACTGTAGTGGTGGCAGTGGTTCTAACATCATGCTGATGGAAGCATTAGAACATGCCGTTAATGATGGCGCTGATGTTATTAACAATTCATGGGGTGGTGGCGCTGGCGCAGATCCTTCAAGTAGCCCATACAAAACAATGTTTGAAGCTGCAGAAGCTGCAGGTGTTGTGGTTGTAAGTGCCGCTGGCAATGATGGTAGCGCCCCTAAAACGGTAGGTTGCCCTGGTTGTATTGAGTCAGGTATTACAGTTGCTAACAGCACGACAGGCCGTTACTTTGCTAACAGCTTTAATACTGGTGGTGATGATTTATTAGCGATTCCTGGATCAGATACCATCATTGATATGGACATCTCTGGACCAGTTATTGCTGCATTTAATATTGATGCTGAAAACGCTGAAGGTTGTGATGTATTTGCTGCAGACTCATTTAAAGATGGTATTGCACTGATTTCACGTGGCATTTGTAACTTTAGTGACAAAGTGACTAACGCTGAAGCTGCTGGCGCAACTGCCGTTGTTGTTTATAACAACCGTACTGGTGCACCTATCCCAATGTCAGTACCGGGTATTACCTTCCCATCAGTTATGATTTCCCAAGATGACGGCATGGCGATTCTAGATTCAATGGGAGACAGTGCGACTCAAGGTACTATTGGCGCTGAAATTAAGCGTATTATGGTTAGTGGTCTTGCCGATACAATCAATCAGTCTAGCTCTCGTGGTCCAAATGGCAATGAGAACATTCTTAAGCCTGATCTAGCGGCTCCAGGAACTAACATTTTATCGGCTTTCTCACCTGATGACGGTGGAGAAGACTTTAATATGATTACTGGTACGAGTATGGCTAGCCCACATGTTGCAGGTGCTGCTGCACTTTTAAGTCAACTACATCCTACATGGTCAGCAATTGATATTAAAACAGCGCTGACATCAACATCTAAAATAGATGGGATTTTAGATGACGACGCATCTACACCGGCAACACCTTTTGCCATGGGTGCAGGTCGTATGGATCTCGATGCAGCAGCAAAAGCAGTATTAACGTTTGATAAGCCTTCTATCGCTGCTGACTCGTGTGTAGGTATCTGTACATTTACTCGTACGGTTTACAATAAAAGTGATGAAAAATCATCTTGGGCACTTTCTGCAAGTTCTGATGCTGCAGGCCTAATGATTTCACCAACAACGCTTGAACTTGAAGCCGGTGCATCTGCAACCTTCACCGTCACTGTTGATTCAACATTCAGTGAATATGGTGAGTGGATATTCGGTAATGTCATGATCTCTAGCACTGAAGGTAAGCAGAATGCTCATCTTCCATTGGCGGTACTCGCTAAAGAGTCAAGTGATTCATCATTAATCTCAGCGTTTACAACTGACACTGATATTTCTGTTGCTGATCCTTTCACAATAAAATCTGTTGTGAATAACACTATGTTTGAAAACACGGTAACTCTGACGGCTACGACTCCTAAAGGCACTAAGCTTACATCAAAAGATGATGTATCTGTGGTCCTGAACGGCGCCTCGCAAAATGGTCTATCTGTTGATGAAAAAACTGGCGTAGTCACTTGGGTTGGTTCAATGGACTTACCTGAAATGGTCACGACTAGTGGCACAGGTACATATCCTAATATTACCGCTCTTGGCTTAAGTCAAACACCTGCTTGTTTAGACGGTTGTGATGAAACTTCATTTGTATTTAACGTACCGGCATTTAAATACAATGGACAAACTTATACCGCAATTACTATTTCGGATAACGGCATAGTCATTCCTGGTAATAGTTCAACAGCAGGCACTTATGCTAATAAAGAACTACCTGATAGCTCAAATCCAAATAATATCCTTGCACCATTCTGGTCAGATTTTGATTTAAGTGATGGTACAGTTGGCGATACTGGTGGTGGAGCAATATCTCTTGGTGTCGTGAGCACTGGAACAGCTTCATTCTTAGTTGTTGAATGGAATGATGCGCAACTTTGGAACGATGCTTCTGGAGATAAATACAGCTTCAGCGTGTGGTTAAAAACGGGCGAAACTGAAGAAGTCACGTTTAACTACTTCGATATTCCTGGTATGCCAGCTAACGTAACCATTGGCGCTGAAAACATCAGTGGTAGCATAGGTACAACTCATTACTTTAACGGTGTAGGCACATCTGTTACCAATGATGACTGGGTTGAAGTAAGATCAACCACTGCAGGTAGTGTTGAGCTTGCTTATAAAGCAATGGTTACTGAGTTTAGCTTCGGCCAAGCTGACGCCCCTTCACTTGATGAAGATACTTCTATGGAAGGTAATGTATTAGATAATGATACTAAGCCAGACCAAAAGGTCGCTCGTACTCAAGTAACCGGTGATGGCATGACAGCTAAGGCTCAACGCTTAATCGATGTGTCTCCTGTTGGACAATTAGACACTGTTGTTCTTGTTGATGAAGTGACTAATGGTGAACTCACCTTAGCAGCAGATGGTGCATTCACTTATACACCAACAGCAGACTTTACTGGCACGGATACATTCTCTTATACATCAACTGATGAAGAAGGGAATTTGAGCACGCCTACACAAGTTGTTATTACGGTAAATAACGTTAATGATGCTCCAACGGTTGCGCCTTCAGGAATGAATAGCGCTGGTGGATTCGTAGTAACAGCAAAAGCAAATGGTAAAGACATCGATGGTGATGCTTTAACTTATAATTGGGTTCAAACTGGTGGTAAGAGTGTTAGCTTTACCAACGGTGGTCCATCAATTCTGTTTACTGCTCCAGTTGGTGATGACACCTTCACGTTTACCGTAACCGCATCAGACGGTGAAATGACAAGTGCACCGGGTACAGCAACCATTAATATCAACGAGGAAGTAGAGCAATCTTCTGGTGGTTCTATGGGTTGGTTAACGGCATTATTACTACCATTAGCTGCATTACGTCGTCGTAAGCACTAATAATAGTAATCATTAATTTGGCCTTGCCAAAATGATGTAAAAAAAACCAGCTGTTAACAGCTGGTTTTTTTATTGGCTAAAGCAATAGACTTTATAAGGTTAGTTATTCATTTTCATCCGATTCATCAGCATGAGCTGAGGCTTCAAACTGCTCTACATTCGCAAATTTACCAAACCAAAAATCTGAGCTGATCATCTTAAACTGACGGGATAAGTCTTCACTTGATACTGATTCTAATTGCCACAATATCCCAGGAGCTTCTGGGAAATGGGTACCCGTGATTTGATCTTCATATAATCGATGTAATAACGCATCGGGAGATAATCCGGATGCCAGAAGGCGGACCATAGCAGCATGCAATGACTCATCAAAAATATTCAAATCTTCGGCATCTGTTGCAGTAACATTAACCATAAACTCAACACCAGAAGGCTCGGCAAATACACCATTAAATGCTTCTCTCAATAATGAATAAGCACTAAAAAAACCTTCATGAAGCAAGCAGTCAGAATATTCTTCCCACATTCTGTCACCCATCATGTCATTACTTAACTGATCAATTTTACCTTCAGGCAATTCACTGAATAAATGAGTCAAGACGATTTTAGCGGCTTCATTTGGCTCTAAATCATTTAGAGACATCATGCACATTTCTCTAAGTTCAGTAGCCTCCATTCCTTCTAAATCATCATTTAAGCCCATAATAGCCATCAATTGAAGGTATTCTTCATTTGACCAGGCATTAGGGATCTTATTGATTTTACGAAAAGAACCAATTTGAACATTAAATTGTGCTGGCATGGAAACTCCTTCTTATCAGCGTCAAAAAGTGACGCACATAGGACAAACTAAAGCCCCGCATGTACGATCGCAAGACTGTATGAGGGGGAAAACAACGCACATCAGATCACACAATACCTAAAAACATATAAGGTGCTGATAAAAAAGGGTTTATTTAAAATATAAAATATCCATAATTATATTAAACTTTGTTTATATGACCTTAATTTAGCGCATAAATACAACAAATCATTTCTAGGTCATTTATATTTAGCATGTAAATTGAATTACAAAGAACAGAATTCACCTGTGATGATTTACCATTAATGTCGCGTCTTATAATCAGTCACTCGCGACATTGTTAACTTTATCAGCAATACAACCGCGGGCATCATCCCTACGGCATAAAGACGCATACTCTTTAGGGTCGGCTCAAAGGAGTTTTCAAGATACACCCATATGGGTTCGTACTCTGACGGTGCTTTGGGTGCGGCACAAAGGGAGCAACATGTAAAAAACGACTGACGTTAACATGGTATATTGGGCCATTGATGTGGATCGACTCTTGCTCATTCAAATACTGATGCTTGGTATACGCCTTGGTCACACCCTGCCGCCAGCTTGTACTTGATAGAAACGCATTACCAGGAACGATTTACGCAGGTTGGCCAAATACATTATAGTCACGAGGCTGCAATACCGCCCCCCATTATGGCATCTATTAAGGTATCGACACTGGCCAAGTGGTTACGTAACTCATGCTAAAACAGTAATTGACTTCCCAAACAGCCCACATAGGCTTGCATGTTAATAGTCTAGTTACCAATATAGGTTTTTTCAACGATCCTACCAAGCGTCACTTCAAGCTCAAAACGACCGACATAGTAATGTAGAGCCACCGTATCATGTTGTTTTTTAATTTACTTAAAGCGATTACCATTTACATCATAACTAAACAAACTACTGAGACTATTACGCGCAACACTTGGCCGTTTACCTTGGTATTTATAGCTTAACGTAACCCCATCATCTGTTAGCGTCAATGGTAGAAGAAAATAGTGTTTACAAGGATATTAGTCATAAAATCAATAAATTAAGAGCATTAAAAAGCCCCGTTCAATTAAGAACGGGGCTTTTTAAATAATGGTACCTGAGGTCGGACTCGAACCGACACGCCGCGAAGCAGGGGATTTTGAATCCCCCATGTATACCAATTTCATCACTCAGGCAAAGATTTTAAGCTATTTTAGCTTTGCAAAGTAATCTGATTAGTCCAAATATCTTTGCAAAACAATTTTAGTGAATTGACTCTTTATGACCAACACTCAAGTATTATACTTACTCAAATATCGATACTCAATGCGATTATATTTATCTGATTATAGCCATGTCTTTAGGCTGCTACTGAGTTACTGTGCAACTCAAACCACGTATCAACAAAGTTTGTCACAATTAAGTGTTGGCGATTATACCTTTGCATTTAATAATCGCAAGCCCTTTACCTATTCTTTTCTATAAAAAACACTCAACTGCTCAAAAGTCATTCATAGTCCTAACTGAGATGAAATAGAGGTGTTTTGTGAGTTAAGAAGCAATTTTACAAAAAAATAACATCACGACGACTAAAAATTGATCAAGATCAGTATTGCGGTGTAATTTTGACTTTATGATGATCATGATTTCACATTCCGAGGATAAATATCATGGCATTTTGGTTAGATTTAATGTTTGGTAACGCTATAGGATTACTTTCTATGATGGTGATTTTCTGTACCTTCGGAATAATGTCTTATCTAATGTGGATGTTTGTTGTGAAGTCTGCACCGACTAAGTGAGTCGCTTACTAGGCTAAGTTTTTTTACTGCTTATTATTCATAATCATTATGGATACTTCCTTGCGAATGATAAATTGGCGACAAAACACATGAAGTGTTTTTATGCCAGATTGGGGGCTTTATAGGCCCCCATTTTTTTATCCACTCAAACCGACTTCTAACCGCAACTAACCACGATATTAGGCTGCATGCTTGCGCGATTGAACCAAGCCATTAATAAAATGTGGTCGCGTTTTGATCAGATAATTCATTTCATCTGCACTCGGCTCACCAGCAGGTAAACGTAATACATCACGATTTAAATAATTACGTGCTTGCATAGAAATTTTGTATTCCGCCGTTGGGCCTTGTATAGCATAGTGACGTTCATTGCCTAGCATTTCGAGTATGCTAGTGTTAACTAAATTTTTAACCGCCAACTCATTTTGCGGCAAGGTTAAAATAGTCTGCCCTTGTAAAAAAAATTCACGTAGCAAGGCTCTTTCTGCAGGATCAAGTAGTTTTACTTTTACTTCAATAGTCTCTACTGTACGTTTTTGACGTAAATATACGATGGACTCATCGACAACAAAGGCAAAAATTTGGCTTAAAAAATAGGCCACACCAATAATTAAGCCTAAGCCAATAAACTGACCATATTCGCTAACGAGTTTGTCTAACGATAAACTCGCCAATAAATATTTAGGCGCAAACAGTAAGCTGGTGCAGGTTACGATAATCCAAGACATTACACTTACGAACAAACGTTTACTGTTCAACATCTTAATTGTTCCTGTTTTCATTTTCATCAGTGATCACCCGCAGTGTCATATTTTTGAACTTATAGAGTTAAAGCAAAATATATGCCATAAATTAGTAGGTAGCCTGGTATTTATGTATGTTTTCCACACTAGATTTGGCCTATCCGACTACGCTTTGAGTAAAAGTATCCCATTGAAATTAACACCATCGAAATTCACTGTAAAATCAGTATTTTGGCAGGTAAATCATCTCCATAATTTTTCATATTGAAGAAAATAGACTGATCGTTATACGATAATGAAGACAAAGCTCTATGACTCGAAAATTAACGCTTTCTATCGTATATTGAGTTGTTTTATGACTATGGTGACAACGGCTTATTAGCTCGGGAGTGATGAGTAAAGTGACCTAGGCGGAATGGACCGGGAGTTTTGGATATAGAAGTAGTACATATAGACCTGCTAGCAGTCGGTATATATGTCATTGATGAACGTTTTTATCAACACCCAACGCCATAGATTAAGCCAATAAGCACACATAACCTACATGTCTATCCGTGATGATAGTAATCAAGAATGGCACTTTGATGAATATAAGAAAACGGCCATCATCGAGAGGCCATTGCCCTCAATTTATACCAATAATGAAAATATTCCTGTTGCAACGCTCATCGAACAAGCCGATCTCAATGTCATTTACGATCATTTGGAGAATAAAGCACGCAAACACTCTTTTTACTCTTCGTTATTCTACTCTTCGTTATTCTACTCTTCGTTATTCTACTCTTCGTTATTCTACTCTTCGTTATTCTACTCTTCGTCATTCAATATCTGCCATTACTGACGCCCTAATTTGGCCTAAACGATAGTGATATTTCTACCACTATATGTCGAAGTAACCATAAATGTTGATCAGGGGTTACCGTTATACCCGTTTGCTCACCCAAGCGATCAGTAACCTTATATCAATGTGTATTCTCGTGCTGTTAAACATGCTGCGCACGCGAAAACTCACATTAATGTGCTGACTGAACCCGATAGTATTCATCTGAAAATTTAAACGTAATAGCGCCGTCATTGCCAATGATATCGCCAAAGATATTTTTGAACACATCTTCACTGCCGCTTGGCGGACTAATGTTGGTGGTTAGCGACCTACTGATATTGGTAGAAACTGAAATAGAAGCCTTAAAGGTTTAATAAGCATATTAAGCGGACTTAGCGGCTAATTTAGTCAGCACACGACTAACAGCAACAAAGGCAAACGTTCCCGTTACCATGGTTATGGCGCCAAAACCAGAAGCGCAGTCCATTCGCATACTGCCTTCGGCATTTGCCTTAGTATTGCAAACCGTACCATCAGCTTGGGGATAGACTAAATGTTGGCTCGAAAATACCGCATCAACAGCAAAACGACGTTGGAGGTTTTTAGTAAAATTATAATCTCGGCGTAACAAATTACGCACTTTGGCCAATAAAGGGTCTTGTACTGTCTTAGCGAGATCGGTCACTTGTATGAGCGTCGGATCCGTTTGTCCACCCGCCCCACCGATGGTCACTAAAGGTATTTTATTGCGCTTACACCAAGCAATTAAACCTGCTTTGGGTTTGACGGCATCAATACAGTCAACCACATAATCAATATTGCCCTCTTGTGAGGCGGGCTTAAAATACTCAGCGAGATTTTCTAAACTAATAAAGTCTTCTACTTCATTAACCACACACTCTGGGTTAATTTCACGAATGCGCTTTGCCATAACCTCAACCTTTGACTGGCCAATAGTCGAGGTTAATGCGTGTATTTGACGGTTGGTATTAGTGACACAAATATCATCTAAATCAATGAGGGTGATCTGTCCTATACCACTTCTTGCTAACGCTTCTGCGACCCAGGTTCCGACACCACCGATACCCACAACGACTACATGAGCTTTCGAAAAAGTCGTCAGTGCTGCTTGGCCATATAAACGGCCGACACCCGCAAAACGATGAGTATAAGATTCTGACAACATGAGTTACGCCCTAATTAACAACTATTTTTCGCGGCCAATTTTATACGATTTATCCTCAAAGCTAAATGCTTGTCACGATTAGCTCAATATTAATCTTGTTATTGTCAGTTTGGGCTCCATGAAGAACACCAAATAGTCACATTTTTGAATAATCGATATTGATGATAAAAAATGATTAACTAAAATCTCCAAGTAAAAATCATTTATCAAAAAAAGTTTTAAACCCGTTCAATTAATGATCCGATTAAAATCAATATGTAAAATTTATGATTAAATATTCATAATATGTAAATTAATACGCCAAAAAATTACACTCTCGCAACCTTTGCGGTTGAGCGACAGCCTGTTTATAACCCAATAGAAAATCTCTTAAAGATCTAGATTAAAACAATTCAGTGACTTACATATACCAATGCCCGTGGTCATCACAGATTTACATACCTATTTTCATCTGGTGCCAGTTTTTTGATCCAGGCCACACTTTGAAAGGAGTAAATCTGAAAAAATGTGCCCCAGATTGTTACAGAGTATAATCTGCAACAAACTTCACTAACTAAAACCATGAAAAATGGATATAGAACATAACGTTCTAGGGAGCATGAATGATGAAAAAGACTTTAATCTCTGCATCGGTAGCATCTGTACTTACATTAGTTTCTTTCGCTACACTTGCTGAAGGCCCAAGTTTCTATGGTCGTTTAGATTTGGCTGTGAGCAACTCTGATCAAGGCGCGACAACTCAAAACACTAAAGAAGGCACTGTATTAGAAAGCAACTTTTCTAACTTAGGTGTTAAAGGTAGTGAGCGCATCAATAACGATATTGAATTGTTATACAAAATGGAATTCCAAGTTGAAAACACGACTCAAACTAAAGACAAGAGTGGTGATAATGTTGTATTTAAAGCGCGTAATACCTATTTAGGTCTTAAAACTAATGCTGGTACAGTGTTAGTCGGCCGTAACGACACCGTATTCAAACAGATTGAAGGTGGTTTCGATGCATTTGGTAACACAAATGCCGATATTGATCGCATGATTGACGATCAAGATCGTGTCGCCGATGCTATTTGGTATTATTCTCCAATGATCGGTGGTTTAGTCACATTAAATGCAACCTATTTAATGGAAGACAACTACACCGATGACGCCGGTAAAGATTCTTATGATGACCAGTATGCATTGAGTGCTACTGTTGGTGATAAGAAATTCAAAGCACACCATTTCTACTTAGCTGCTGGGTATAACACGATTAACGGAACTGATTCTTACCGTGGTGTGGCCCAAGTTAAATTAGGCGACTTTAAAGTTGGTGGTTTATTTCAAAATACAGAAAGCCAAACAAATGACCAAGAAGGCGATTCATTCTTAGTTAATGTATCTTACAACCTAAACGGCGTAAATCTAAAAGCTGAATACGGTCAAGACGATGCAGGTTATGGTAAATACTTCAAAAACAGCGTTTCTAATGCTGGATCGGTTACTGGCACTGACATTAATGTAACCCAAATAACTGTGGGTGCAGATTATCGTGTATCTAAGTCAACTTTGCTTTATGGTCACTATGCAATGTATGAAGGCGATCATAAAGTTGCCTTAGCAAAAATTGATTTAGAAGATGACAACATCTTTACTGTTGGCGTACGTTACGACTTCTAATCATTCTGGTACTAGCTTCGGCTTAACACCTAAATGAGTTAAAAAATGCCAGTCTGTGAAGACTGGCATTTTTGTGTATGCAATATTGGTGTTTGCAATACCGTTTTGGCAATCTCAACTGATTGTCGATGTTAAACGGGGATAATAAACTGCGCAGTTAAAGAGTCCGGTTAAGCGATCACTTGATTAAACACTTCAACATGATGTGACTCAACCAGTTCTGGCATTACATGGTGAAAATAATGTTGAATAGCCTCTTTGGCGCAATGTTGATCAAATGCTGCACGATCAACAAACTTTTCAACAAAGGCGACTTTATTGTCGTCATCAATACTGACATTTAATTCATAACGAATACAGCCTACCTCACGTCGAGTATCAGGCACTAAACTCGCCAATGCCGCCACTAAGGCGTCACGTTTGCCCGCTTTAGCCACAAATTGGGCCACACAAACAATTTGCTGGGTGTTAATTGCGTAATCTGACATTATTTTTCCTTACATTAATAAATTAATAACATATCAAGATGCTCAATGCCGTCTTCAAGGTACACATCTGAATTCACAACAAAACCATGTTGTTGATAAAAATGACGTAAATAATCTTGCGCCCCAATCTGGATATTGTCATTGGGCCAATGTTGTTTTGCAATGGCAATAGCAGCTTGCATTAATTGATTAGCTGCGCCATGGCCTCGTGCCGATTTAGCGACAGCAACACGGCCGATACTGGCCTGAGGATAACTGATGCTAGGCGCTAACACGCGGCTATAAGCCACTATATTGCCGAGTTCATCTTGCCCCAGTAAGTGCCTTGTGTGCGGATGTTTATCTTTACCGTCTAACTCAGGGTAAGGGCAATTTTGTTCCACCACAAACACATCGACTCGTAATTGTAATAAGCCGTAAAGCTGTTCAAGCGTCAATTCAGAAAAACCAAGGTCTAACCATTCTAATGTCATCACAACCCTTATTTATCTCTGCTCTACTCTCGTCATACTCGCACGCCATATTAGCATGATTAATGCACCTCGCTGGGCTCATCTGACTGGCTTTTTTCTGGTGGTTTACGGATAAATAGTACGGCTAATACGGCGATAAAAAGAAAACATGCCATAATAAAAAACACATCATTATAGGCTTGAATATACGCTTGTTGTGACATGTTTTTAGCAAGCAAAGCATATGAATTAGCGCTCACTACATCAGACCCCGCCGTTTGCAGTATTGAACTGGTATGGGCTATATAGTTATAGGCTTGCGCGCTGACGGCAGGTAACGTCTCTTTAATATGCGCCAAATGAACCCTTGCGAGGTTATCGGTTAAGGTTGCTACCAACGCAATACCAAACGCCCCACCTAAGTTACGCATCACATTAAGTACTGTCGATGCTGAGGCATTTTCATGTGCTTGAAGGTGCATTGTCGCCAAAATACTAATAGGTACCAAAATAAACGATTGGCCTATAGCTCGCACTATTTGCGAGGCAATCATCTGATCGCCAGCATAATCAATAGTCATATGGCTATTCATATAATAACTGGTCGCAAATAAAGCAAACCCAAACGCAGCTAAATAACGCGGATCAAATTCTGCAAGATTTACAAAATGCCGAAGATCTCCTCAGCGCCAGCCAGCAAGAGATTAAAGGCAATTTAAAAGTGATTTGCCCAATCGAGCTCGGTCAATTATATCTAGGTCGTATTCTTGCGCAGTTTCTGGCGACTTATCCGAGTATCACCATTGATGCAGAACTCACTAATCGGAAAGTGGATGTGATAGAAGAAGGCGTCGATTTTCTCTTTCAAATTACCGAACAGCATGACCCTAAGCTGCAAAGTTACGCACTCGTCACCGCCAGTAGACTCTTAATGGCAAGCCCAAATTATCTCAAGCGTCATGGCACACCACGACAACCGCAAGATTTAATGAACCACACCGCGATTAAATTACAGTCTGCCCACATTGATGGTAGTTGGCGGATTTTTGATGGTAACCAAT
Source organism: Shewanella sp. Actino-trap-3 (assembly GCF_002836275.1). Taxonomy (NCBI): domain Bacteria; kingdom Pseudomonadati; phylum Pseudomonadota; class Gammaproteobacteria; order Alteromonadales; family Shewanellaceae; genus Shewanella; species Shewanella sp. Actino-trap-3. The sequence continues at coordinate 2,634,992 of NZ_PJCE01000001.1, forward strand.
GGGTCGAACTCGATCCTCCAGCACAGCTAAAGGTTAATAATGTCACCTTTGCCCGCGCAGCGGCAATTGAAGGCTTAGGGATCACTGCAGTGCCGGTTTTTATTGCGCAAGAAGCCATCGATAGTCAACAACTGATCCCGATATTAGAAGATTTCCCGATGATGCAAACCAAGGTCACACTCAGCTTCCCACAGCGTGTTTATCTGCCGCGTAAATACCGAGTTGTCGTTGAATTTTTATACGCGGCCTTATTTGAACGCTGGTGTGAGGGTGTACTTGAAATTCCCGATTTTGTCCTGCAAAACAATCATAATTAAAGATGGCATTTTTAGCACAAAATAATCTATAGGATATATAGCTATTTTTAACTGGCTAGGTGCTAATATCAACTTACTAGGTGATTAATTTCGATTATAGAGGTAAGTTCTTTCACACAATTATTTGCAATATCAATGTTAAGTTTGGTTCAGTAAATTGTTAAAAGGCTAAGTGAGTATCTGGTGACTGATTAATAGGCACATTCGATACTGGCACAGAAATTACTATTTATTAGTCACGCATGATGCGTACTAGGAGTCATACCAATGAGCAAAGAACGTAATAATTCAAAAGAAGCGAAGAAAAAACCGGCATTGTCATTAAAAGAAAAACGCGCGGTTAAGCACGCTAAAAATGAACCTGAAAATTTTGCCAGTAAAATCAAATAACCTGTAACTGGTTTTACATGTAAATAGCGGTTGTTACAGGCTATTTTGCAAGCCGCTTTTTTATAAGCACTATTTGCTTATAAAAAGCTTTATTTACAAATATTATCAGCAACATAAAAATACCGAGCCAATGGCTCGGTATTTTTGTTAGTAGCTGATGTTAGTAGATTATTCCGCCGACATTAACACTTGTACTTCACTGCCACTTTAAACTGCCAAACAGATTTGTTGATGTCATAAGTATGGAGACTATAGGTCTCGATACTATCTTGCCCAAATGGAAAAGAATAAATCCCTCTCCCCTTCGTAGCATGGTCGCATCGTAGTCATTAGCCACTACCTGAGGGCTGTTAAAGCGTCGAGATTCAATTCCCCCACATTGTTAGGTTAAGGTTCGCTCACTAAAAAAGCCAGTGACGTTATCACTGGCTTTCTGATTTTGGTTAACTCATGTTGGCAAACCGATTGAGATTAACTGATTATGAACAACAGCTTTTCTCTTTATTGCCTTTGGGGATCTTATCCCACAACACTTTTGCCATTAACACCGCAAGTACAATCCCAGCCACAGCGACAACACCTTCTGGTAATAAAGCATGTTCTTCACCAATTTGCGGCATAACTTCAAAGCCAAAGGTGGCAACAAGATAATTAACGAGTACTCCAAATACCAAAGAGACGCCAATCACCCCGCCTAAATAGCCAAATAATGCCCGTTTACCTAACTCCTTGGTTACCACACCTAAGGTCGCAATATTAGTTGCCGGCCCTGCCATCATAAACACCAATACGGCACCTGGAGACACCCCTGCTAATAGAAGACCAGCAGCAATAGGTGTTGAGGCGGTGGCACAGATATACATTGGGATCGACACTAATACCATCACTAGCATGGCTAAAATGCCATCGCCCCATTTAACTAAAAAGTCAGCAGGCACGTAAGTCTGTACTAGCGCCGCAAAAAATAATCCCACCAGTAACCACAAGGTAGTGTCTCTGACTAAATCGGTGGCCGCATAATGCAGCCCAGACAAGACTCGACTGAACACGCTATTTTGCTTCAACTCTGATGCGATGTCTTGAGTCGATGCGCAGCAGCTGGCTTCATCGGCGCTTTCGCTAGGTGGTTGGCTTGCTGTTGATGCGCAACAACTGCTTGCTGGTGCAGTGTCAACTTGTGACACGGTTTTACTACTGCAACAGCTTGATTTAATAGCTTCAACACTCGGTTCAGCTTTTTGTTTAGTGCTGCAACACGTTCCAGCAGGTTTAGGTTCTGCGGCCTGGTCAGCGGCTTTACTACCGCAACAACTACTTTGCTTTGCTCCTGTCACATTGCCAGCAAGTGGACGAGCTGGCGCCATTGGAGTCAAGAGCGACTTTGGCATAACTGCTTCGGATTTAATCGCAGTCATTTTTACACTGGCATTTTGCATTGTGCTAGCGGTTGTTTTAGATGGTGATGTTGATTCAGATGTAGTTGGTGATTTAGATCCGCAGCATGACGAAACAGGCTTGGCACTAGCAGGTGAATCATTGGATGCTGTTCCGTTAGATGAAGCTGACGCGGCAATACCATCATCGTCATCACGACCCACTAATAAACCGGCCACAATTGCACTGGTAATGGCTGCAATAGGTCGCACAATGGCCATAAAAGGCCCAAGTAGCACATAAGATACGGTTATCGAATCAACCCCGGTTTCTGGGGTTGACACTAAAAAAGAGGTGGTCGCGGCTTTTGAAGCGCCAGAACGACGCAAACCCACCGCTGCGGGAATGACGCCACACGAACACAAAGGTAAAGGCGCACCTAATAATGCTGCTTTTACAACGGTTTTAATCCCGTGTCCACCAAGTTGCTTTTGCATCCATGCCATTGGCACAAATACCTTTAACAACCCAGCAAGCACCAAACCAAGTAACAACCAAGGCGCTGATTCTAAAAATAAGTGGATAAAATTGGTCAATAACATTGTTAATCCTTACGACCTGATTGGGCAAAGTGATGATGTTCTTTTTCAGCAATAATGTCTTTATCAGAGGACTCTAACGCTTCGAGTATTGAGCAATGTTCGGCACTATCATGGCCACCACAGCAAGTATTTGATAAACTTTTTAGTGAGGTTGCAAAATGCTGTAACTCGGCTAATTTGGCTTCCACTTGCTCAAGCTTGGTATCCACTAAGCCTTTAACATCAGCACAAGCGCGGTTGGTTTTATCGACTTCGATAGACAATAATTCTGCAATGTCATTGAGCGAAAAACCGACGGCTTTGGCTCGTAAAATAAATTTAAGTTGCTCGGAATCGCTATGGTTATACAATCGATATCCAGCATCAGACCGGCTTGATGGCGACAGCAAACCGTGCTTTTCGTAAAACCGTAATGTGTCAGCCTTAATGTCATACAAGGCAGAAAGTTCGCCTATTCGATACATAATATGTTCAGCCATTGATTGCATAATTAACGTAAGTATAAACCTTAGAGTTTAATCCAAGGTCAAGGGTTTTTGAATGATTATTCTTACGTATCTTTGTTCTTATTTCAATATTGTGAAATTACACAGAAAAAACACCTAATAGAAGCTCTTTACGATAAAATACGCCCGCCTGATCACGATACAGATAACCTAGAAGGTGTAACCACAATAAGAATTCACGGTGAGGGACTTTGGTAAAGCAGACTTTTTGACGATTCTATTTTACGAAAGATCCTTTAAATCAAACTAGTGGACCCTGTACCTAAATGAATAATGTCAGACCAATTCGTCGCGCGCTATTAAGCGTATCAGATAAAACTGGGATCCTTGAGTTTGCACAAGCGCTGCATGCACAAGGTGTTGAACTCCTGTCTACGGGTGGTACTGCAAAATTACTTGCGGCCAATAACATTCCGGTCATTGAAGTTTCTGACTACACAGGTCACCCAGAAATTATGGATGGTCGTGTTAAAACACTGCACCCAAAAATTCACGGCGGCATTTTAGCCCGTCGCGGCATTGACGAAATCGTCATGGAACAAAACGCTATTAAGCCTATTGATTTAGTTGTGGTTAACTTATACCCATTCGCAGAAACCGTTGCTAAGCCAGGTTGCACCTTAGCGGACGCGGTCGAAAACATCGACATTGGCGGCCCAACAATGGTTCGCTCAACCGCTAAAAACCACAAAGACACCACCATAGTGGTCAATGCCAAAGATTACCCCCGTGTGATCACTGAAATGCAAGCTAACAATGGCAGCACAACATTAGCAACGCGTTTTGACTTAGCCATTGCCGCCTTTGAACACACCGCCGCTTATGACGGTATGATAGCCAATTACTTCGGCACTATGGTTCCCGCACACAGCACCGATGAATGCCATGATGATTCAACGTTTCCACGCACGTTTAATTCTCAGTTTGTTAAGAAGCAAGACTTACGCTACGGTGAAAATAGTCACCAGAAAGCAGCTTTTTATGTAAACACCAATATAGATGAAGCCTCTGTTGCTAGCGCAATTCAGTTACAAGGTAAGGCACTGTCTTACAATAATATTGCTGACACAGATTCTGCCCTTGAATGCGTAAAAGAGTTTGAAGGCCCTGCGTGCGTTATCGTTAAACATGCTAACCCTTGTGGTGTAGCATTAGGTGCTAACCTGTTAGAAGCCTATGATCGTGCATTTAAAACCGACCCAACCTCAGCGTTTGGTGGCATCATCGCCTTTAACCAAGAATTAGACGCAGACACAGCGCAAGCCATTGTTGACCGTCAGTTTGTTGAAGTGATCATCGCCCCTAAAGTGAGCCAAGCCGCGCGCGACATCATTGCCGCTAAAGCTAATGTGCGATTACTTGAATGTGGCCAGTGGAATACTAAGACAACCAGCTTAGACTACAAGCGCGTTAACGGTGGATTGTTAGTGCAAGACCGCGACCAAGGCATGGTGAACTTAGCCGACGTTAAAGTGGTGTCTAAGCGTCAACCGACCGCAAGCGAACTAAAAGACTTAATGTTCTGCTGGAAAGTGGCCAAGTTTGTTAAATCTAACGCCATTGTTTACGCCAAAGACGGTATGACCATAGGTGTGGGCGCAGGCCAAATGAGCCGCGTTTACTCAGCCAAAATAGCGGGTATTAAAGCCGCAGATGAAGGCCTAGTGGTTGAAAATTCAGTAATGGCATCTGATGCCTTCTTCCCCTTCCGTGATGGTATCGATGCAGCCGCGGCTGCAGGTATTAGCTGTATCATCCAACCAGGTGGCTCAATTCGTGATGAAGAAATCATCGCTGCTGCCGACGAGCATGGTATGGCGATGGTATTGACTGGCATGCGTCACTTCCGTCATTAATAAACTCTGATATCAAATATGGGTATCGCTTTTCTATCGTGCTTTTAGCTAAATGATGTTTGCCAACGATATGACAAGCGATACTGTTTACATTTTGTGTTAAACGAATGAGAGCATAGCCATTTTTTCTGGTTCAATGAAAGCACATGCAGCTTATCAGTATAGGTGAGCATGCTTGAAGCAGAAATTGACACAATAACGCAGCGATAAAAGGATTAAAAATGAGAGTACTTGTTATTGGCGGCGGCGGACGTGAACATGCGTTGGCGTGGAAAGCAGCCCAATCAGCACAAGTTGACACTGTATTTGTTGCTCCAGGTAATGCCGGCACAGCCTTAGAACCCAAATTAGAAAACCTTGCCATTGATGTTGAGCAAATTGACGAATTGGTTGCATTTGCCAAAGACAATGCCATTGCGATTACGATTGTCGGCCCTGAAGTGCCATTAGCGTTAGGCGTAGTCGATGCCTTTAATGCGGCTGGTTTAGCTATTTTTGGTCCAACAAAAGGCGCGGCGCAGCTTGAATCTTCAAAAGCGTTCACTAAAGATTTTTTAGCTCGTCATCATATTCCAACGGCAGCGTATTCAAACTTCACTGATATTGCGCCAGCAAAAGCTTACGTTACTGAACTCACGACTAAAACCGGTTTTCCTATCGTCATTAAAGCCGACGGTTTAGCGGCTGGTAAAGGGGTGATCATCGCAGCTGACCAAACCCAAGCCAATGAAGCCATTGACGATATGCTTGCGGGCAATAAGTTTGGTGATGCCGGTTCACGCGTAGTGATTGAAGAGTTTTTATCCGGCGAAGAAGCCAGTTTTATCGTCATGGTAGACGGCAAAAACATTCTTGCTATGGCCACCAGCCAAGACCATAAAGCCCGCGATAATGCTGACCAAGGCCCGAATACTGGCGGAATGGGCGCATACTCTCCCGCGCCTGTCGTCACCCAAGCCGTTCACGATTGGACTATCGCCAATGTTATCCGCCCAACGATAGACGGTATGGCAGCAGAAGGTAACGTTTACACCGGTTTCTTATACGCTGGGCTGATGATTTCGCCTGATGGTAGCGCTAAAGTACTTGAATATAACTGCCGCTTTGGTGACCCAGAAACCCAACCGATCATGATGCGTTTACAGTCTGATATTGTTGAGCTTTGCTTAGCCGCGACCCGTGGTGAATTAGACCAAGTCACCGCAGAGTTTGACCCTCGCGCTGCAGTTGGTGTCGTCATGGCAGCCGGTGGTTATCCTGACGCTTATAACAAAGGCGATGTGATTGACGGGTTAACCCTTGGCGATACTCACGCTAAAGTATTCCATGCTGGTACTCGCATCAAAGATGGCCATGTTGTCACTAACGGTGGCCGCGTTTTATGTGCCACCGCATTAGGAAACACAGTGACAGAAGCGCAACAAGCGGCTTATGCGTTAGTCGATACCATCCATTGGGATGATGTGTACTTTCGCACCGATATTGCCTATCGCGCAATCGCACGTGAAAACGCATAAACTGATAAGCGCTCATCTGCAATACCCCAAATCAGCCCTGTGAACAACGCAGGGTTTTTTATTGCATGTCCCATAAATGAGTCATCAATACAAAGTGGTGAATACTTTCAAATCAAGGCTTATTAATCTCAACAGGGATAAGAGAAGCGGCAATCGATTCCATTAACGCCAACGCGTAAACTGATTGAGTTTTGTCTGATACCAAATAACGTGCCGTTATAATTATAGATGCTTCATTAGTATTCAATAATCAATTATTTTGTGATGCACATCACAAAAGCACCTTCATCCATGGTGCATCCTATAATCAATAGTCACTGCGATCAAATATGATGGCTGAGGCTAACATGATGTAAAAAATGATTATTTTTGGAGGATGAAATGAAATACTCTACCAGCGACCTGATTTATGAAGGTGAAAAGTCAGGGGTTCATAATTGGAACACGGTATCAGGTACCTCTTTCTATTGGCATCCTGATTGGTTACATATCGCAGAAGATATGACCGGCCATAATGCTATGGCTCATATTACCCCAAGCAAAGATAAAGCTGATAAGTCAGATGCGGAAAACGCTATTGTAAAACATTTAAATAATACCACGCCAGAGTAAGCACTTTGCGGGAGCCTTGCTGTTATAAACCTTGGTGTAGACCTAAAACATCAAGGATCTCGCGAGCATCAGTTTTAATCTGAATAACCCTATGTTCAATTCTCAGGAATTCTTTAGCCAAAAAGATAATCAAGCCCATCGCCTTCAAGCCTAGTTTTATTACCTTGTCTCTTGTCTATAATCATACACATCAAGATCAAGCATTTGACCTTGATATATCTTTTCTACCAATCCGTTGGCAACGGGCCTGTGCGGTCTATTTTTTTGCGTTCTTGGCGTTCAACTATCATGCTTACTTTGTTTTTATTCATTTGCCCTTAGGCTTAAAAAGTGGGTAACGCTATAGCAGGTGTCATAACAATGTGTGTCATAACCCCTCATCATCAATAACTTTTCAACGATATAACTTAAATGACAGTATGGAAAAACTAGCAGACTTAGTCTCAACTTGATGATGGTATTGTAATAAGGGAATGGTGATAGAAAGGAGCTTGAGTGGCCCAATAGGCCAACAAATGTCAGTCGATAATGATTTTTTCTGTTGAGATAATCACAGAAATAACATCAAAAAATGCAGTAAAGATAAAAGTAGATGTTAGTATCACCAGACAACAAACTCAAATACTTATGCAAACCCTAACAACTAATTAGCATATTTAGCCACATAAAGTAATTAACCAAGCACACCGTTTAATAACGGCAACAATATCTCTCGCAAAAAAATATTACTCAAGCCTAACAATGTTCGACTTGTGGCGGGTTTTTATGTCAGGATATAACCTTGTTACAAATAAGTTGCTAACTTATTACAATAACACTTAGCCAGCTCACACGAATGAGATATTGGTCAAAAATAATAACAACAAAGGAAGTAATATGTCTCAAGCGGCGCCATCTAACCCGTCTCCTCCCGAGCACAAGCAACCCAGCTTGCTTGATGCTCTTATCCCCGTTTTTTCCCTTATTATTATGCTTGCAGCGGCGGTTTATCTATTTTCGTCAGACAGCTCATCTGGCGCGAACCAAATCGCATTAGTGTTAGCGGCTTGTATTGCGATGATTATCGGTTATAAAAATGGTTATAGCTGGAACCAAATGGAACGCGGTATCGTCAAAAGTATTGGGGTTGCCACTGGCGCATTATTAATTTTATTTAGTGTGGGTTCACTGATTGGTACGTGGATTTTAGCCGGTACAGTGCCGACGATGATTTATTACGGTATGCAAATTCTTAACCCAGACTATTTTTATGCTGCTTGCTGCTTATTATGTGCCGTTGTCGCACTTAGTATTGGTAGCTCTTGGACGGTGGCCGGTACATTGGGTATTGCCTTAGTGGGTATTTCCTCTGCCATGGGGTTAGACGTCAATATCACCGCGGGCGCTATCATCAGTGGCGCTTATTTTGGTGACAAAATGTCGCCAATGTCTGATACCACCAACCTTGCACCCGCAGTCGCGGGCACTGATATTTTTAGCCATATCCGCCACATGACCTGGACCACGGTACCAAGCATTATTATTGCCCTCATTGGATTTATCTTTTTAGGCCTTACCGCAGACGCTGCGCCCATTGAAAATCAACTCGTAGATACTTTGGCTTTATTGGATAAGACCTACAATCCAGGAATACATTTGCTGATCCCGTTGTTAGTGGTGTTGTACTTAGCTAACCGCAGAATGCCAGCATTCCCAACGGTAATACTAGGCACCTTGGCTGGCGCAGTTTGCGCGGCATTATTTCAGTTTGATAACGTCATTGATTTTGTCCATGACGACACCCTATTGCCGATGGTGGCGTTGGTAAAAGGCTTATGGATTGCCATGTTTGACGGTTATGTGGCCAATACCGGTGATGAAGTATTAGATAATTTATTAAGCCGCGGCGGCATGAGCAGCATGGTGACCACTGTGTGGCTAATTCTTTGTGCAATGGCCTTTGGCGGCGTGATGGAAGTCACTGGGTTATTAAACCGTATTTTAGAAAGTATTCTTACCGTGGTGACAGGGACCACCAGCTTGATCATTACCACCCTTGGGGTATGTATTGGCGCTAATATTATTACTGCCGATCAATATATTGCCATCGTGCTGCCCGGTAGAATGCTAAAAGTAGAATACACTCGCCGTAAGTTGGCGGCGGTTAATTTAAGCCGCACCTTAGAAGACTCAGCCACAGTGACTAGTCCACTGGTTCCGTGGAATACCTGTGGTGCCTTTATGGCCAGTACGCTTGGCGTCGCTACAATAGCTTACCTGCCGTACGCCTTCTTTAACTTAGTCTGTCCTCTTATCAGTGCCTCTTATGCTTATTTCAATTTCAAAATTGAGCCATTAGACGAAACTAGGATCAGCACTGGCGAAGTAGTCGGTTAACTAAGTACTCGGTTAACCAAAGCGGTCTTTTAACCAGCCATAATGATAATAACCCCATTGCCCAAGGCGCCTAGCTTGGGTAAAGGGGAATTTGGGTAGCGGTTGTTGATATAAAGGCAGATTAGGTAAGGTTTCACCGGCAATACTTTGGGCTAAACGAAACGCCGCTTGGCTACTAAAAGAGACTCCAGCACCGCAATATCCTAAGCTATACCCTACACCGCCTTTGCTATACACATGAGGCATATCATCCATTGCCGCAGCAATCCATCCGGTCCAGTTATAGGCAATCGCTTTACTCGTTAAGCTGGGGAAACACTTATTGAGCGCCATCTTTAAGCGCTCAGCGTAAATAGGCTTAGCCGCATCTTTGCCCCATACCGCGCCGCGACCACCAAACAACAAGCGGTTGTCGGGTAATAATCGGTAATAGTATTTTAAAATGCGGGTATCCATGGTCACCTGATGAGTATGCAAACCGGCTGCCACTCTTTCTTGCTCACTCAATGGTTCAGTTACAATGACATTGCTTAATATCGGTAAAAACTTATCGTCTACACCTTGATTAAAACGTTTGGGGGTATAAGCGTTACCCGCCATAATCACCTTGTTGGCAGTCAGCTCGCCTTTATCGGTGATTAAACGGTGCTTGCCGCCCTCCTCAATCCAATCTACTACACACGATTGCTCAGAAATCGTCACGCCTTGGTTTTGTACCATCGACTTATAACCCAGTAGTAATTTAAGCGGATTTAAGCCAAAGCCATCTTTTAAGCGCAGAGCACCATAGGCTTGATAATGATCTAAATACTTCGCCCGAAAGTCTTGGCTTGAGATAAATTCAGCACCTGAGTCTTGGCTGTCGGCTAAATGTTGTTGAATATAGTTAGCGGCGTTTTGCAGTGACACCAGCGCCTTGGGATTATGCGCCACTTTTAAATATCCCGCTTCTTGAGGCTCACAGGCGATATTATGTTGTTTGATTAACCCATCAACTCGGGCGACCGCTTGGGTGAATTCATCAAAAATACCTTTCGTGGTGGCTAAGTCCCAGCGCTGAGTCATGGCCGCATAACCTAAACGACCCGAACCTTTTAACACAAAACCGGCATTGCGAGCGCTAGCACCAAACCCCACCTGATTAGCTTCTAACACCTGACAATCAATATTAAACTCGGTGGCTAAATAGTATGCGGTTAACAAGCCGGTGTAGCCACCGCCGACAATAGCCACATCGGTTTGTTGGCGGCCAGACAATGCAGCTGTTGGTGCGGGTAAGACTTGAGTGCTTGCCCAATAGCTAGGGGCAAACGTTTGATTGTTGGGATGGGTGTTAATCAGCGGATCGTACATATTCATCTTCTTGTTATTATTGATTTAGAGGGACGTCGTTAAAAACCAGTAGCATTTCACAGGCAACACAGTGGCAATCTTCACCACACAATACACAGATATAATCTTCGCCCATATAACGTTGATGCCAGCGCTGCGGATGCTGTTTAATCAGCTTACCACCAGCCTTGGTAAAATAACGCACTGCAGCATTATTAGGGCTTTGCTGCCATAAATGGCTCACGCCAGCCTTAGCACCTTGGGCCATGACTGCCGCTTTAGACGCCGCTAATAATTTACCACCCAACCCCTGCCCTCGGCCAGATTCAGCAATAGTGTTTGATTTGAAATAACACACATCGTCAAAATCAACACCCCACTTATCCACCGAACACCATTGGTCTTGCGGCCATTGTCCTGCAGCATAGGTTAACCGAAAGCCGATAAGTTGCTCATTTTCAAGCGCGACAAAATTGGCATTAATGCCATTTTTAATGCCTTTGTGATAAATCGCTGTCAGTTCAGCGATATCCATATAACCACTGCCGTGGACTATTTCCCCCAAGGCTATCACTGCATCAAAGTCGGCGGCAGTCAGTTGTCTAATCATTGTTAACCTATTTTCTTCAGCTGTTAACGCCACGCTTAACGTTAGTGGATATGAGCTATTGTTGGTATTAGCACACCATATCACACGTCATTATCGGTAAGTTAACGATGTTAATCTTTTGTGATAATTTGGCGATAAGTAGGTGAGATCCTTTGTTCATACTGGTTAAAATTAAACAAAGGAGCTCGGTTATGAAACGTACACTAGTGACTGCAAGTCTTATGGCTGCTGGATTATTCAGCCTACCCACGTTCGCTGCTGACATTGAAGTTAGCGTGACAAACTTAACTCACGGAAATCACTTCACCCCACTGTTAATTGCAGCCCACGACGCTGACAGCCATTTGTTTCAAGTCGGTACCCAAGCCTCTGCAGCATTGCAAAAAATGGCTGAAGGCGGTGATATTGGCGACTTAGATGCTGCTGTAACCGGTAATGCAGGTGTGACATCAGCTAACCCGGCAATGGGTTTGCTTGCTGCTGGCGCCAATGTCAGTGACGTAATGCTTGATACTGGCGACAACACCCATTTATCTATCGTAGCCATGGTGTTGCCCACTAACGATGCCTTTATGGGCTTAGATGCTTGGGAAATCCCTACCGAAGCGGGTACGTACACTATGTATGTCAATGCTTATGATGCGGGCACAGAAGCCAATGATGAAATCATTAATGGCGGCGGCATGTCAGGCGTACCGGGTATTCCTGCGGCACCTAGTGGTGACGGTGGAGCCAATGGCACTGGCGTGATGGACAATTCTGACAACAGCAATGTGCATACTCACCCTGGCATTTTAGGTGACATGGACCCTGCTGGCGGTATGAGTGACCTAGACAGTCGCGTTCATCGCTGGTTGAACCCTGTAGCCAAAGTTGTGGTGACAGTAAAATAAGGAGGTAGCCCATGAAACGCACTGACTTTACACTTAAGCCCAGCTTAATCGCCATGCTGGCTGCTGCAACACTGCTTACTGCCTGTGGTGATGACGATGATGATGATACTGTTGTTGTCACCCCGCCAGCTCCAGTGATGCAAACCTTCACTGTGACCGTGACTAACCTGACGGCTAACCAACCAATGTCGCCGGTTATTCTGGCTTCTCATGCTAGTGATGCCATGTTATGGAACGCCGGTGAAATGGCTAGCGAAGCACTCGAGAAAATGGCTGAAGCTGGTGATACTGCCGACATAGCTGCACTAAGCGTGATCGAAAGCAGCGTTAACGGCACCGGTTTATTAATGCCTGGCATGTCAGAAACGCTGACGCTGACTTTAGATGAAGCCGCCGTAGCGAGCATTAGTTTGGCCACCATGTTGGTTAACACTAACGATGCCTTTACTGGTATTAACAGTTACGCCATTGCCGGTATGGAAGTGGACGCAACAACCGCGATGAAGTTTATGGCTTATGATGCTGGCACTGAAGCCAACAGCGAAGCCAAAGGCACTATGCCAGGTCCTGCTGATGGCGGCGAAGGTTTTAACGCCAGCCGTGATGATGTCGACTTTGTCCATATTCATCCTGGTGTTATTTCAATGTACGATGGCTTAGCCGATTCAGTACTGGGGGCATCGCATCGTTTTGATAACCCGGTATTAGCCGTCACCATTATGCGTATTGAATAATCCTAATCGGTCGTATCGACTGAATGAATTTCAACCACATTGAAATTTATTCTCCTCAAAGCGGGTCTAAGTATTAATGCAATTACTGGATTTGCTTTGAGGAAGTCACCATGAATGGAACCGCGAAACATAATGGCCATGTTTGTCCGCAACATATTTTGTTAGTAGAAGACGAACAAGACTTGGCTAAGTTAATCATACTTAACCTCAAAACACTCAACTACAGCGTCGATCACGCCACCACCTTGAAGCAAGCCATGCACATTATCGAACATAAAAAACTCGACCTCATTTTAATGGATCGCATGCTCCCCGATGGTGATGGCATTATATTGTGTGAGCAACTACGCCAAGCCGGTAAGGAAGTCCCGTTGATGCTATTAACCGCCAAAGATTCAGAAGCAGATGTGGTACTGGGGCTTGAAGCAGGAGCAGATGATTACCTGGTCAAACCCTTTAGTGTATTAGAGTTGCGGGCACGGGTAAAAGCACTATTAAGACGCGGTAAAGCCCAACATGATCAAACCCAACAAATTGAATTTAACAGCGTAACCATTAACGCCAGTACCCGTGAAGTCACCGCGTTTAATAAAGCATTAACCCTCACCGCCCGCGAGTTTGATTTACTGCTTTTTTTAGCCAAACACCCGCAACAAGTCTTTAGTCGCATGCAATTGTTAGAAGCGGTATGGGGTTATCACTACGACGGCTATGAGCACACAGTAAACAGTCATATTAATCGCTTACGCAATAAGCTTTCTTTGTGCTCGCCTGAACATGATCTCGTCAAAACAGTGTGGGGCGTAGGCTACAAATTTTCACCACCAGAGGTGCAAGCCCACTAATGAATCGTTTATTTAATCGATTGTTTTTAGCATCAACGATAATAGTGTTATTACTGTTTGTAGCGTTATGGCAATGGTTGCAACTTAACCATGAATTTAACCGTAACCAAATTCAGCAATCACTGCATCTACAACTTGCTGAACACATGGCACACATCAACCCTTTACTATCACAAGGGATAACGTCAGACGCCGCGCTTAAAGAAGCCTTTCATGATTTTATGCTGTTAGGTCCAAGCTTTGAAATTTACACCTTAGACCCAGATGGCAAAGTGATAGCCTATGACGCCAAAGAAGAAAAAATTAAAATTCACCGGGTCGATACTGCAATCATTCAACAGTTTTTAAATGGCGACAACCTGCCAGTACTTGGCACAGATCCGCGCAGCGAAGATACCCACAAGATTTTTTCCGCCAGTAAACTCATCACCGAAGATGGACTGCACAGCGGTTATTTGTATGTCATCATTGGCGGTGAAGATTACGACAGTTGGCAAACACTCATAAATGCCGAAAACCAACCTAAAATCTGGGGCGCCACTATTGGATTTTGGATCATTTTTGCTTTAGTGCTATTTGTAATTTTACTGCGCTATTTTACCCGCCCAATCCAAAAACTCGCTCAAGACTTAACAGAACTTAAAAACACCCCGATGTCAGACAAACTGATGCTCCCCCAGCGCTATCGTGGCAGCTTAGAAATAAGCCAGCTGAGCCATCATATCAATCATTTATTGCAAGAAATCCAATTGCAACAACAGCAAGTTAAACGCCAACAACAGGCCAAACACGACTTTTTACTGCATTTGTCACATGACTTAAAAACCCCGCTTACTGCACTATTAGGCTATATCGATACTTGGTTAATATTGCCCGAAAACGAACGTGACCAAGCACTGATCCAATACGCGGCAAACTCAGGCCAAACCTTACAGCAGCTACTGGCTCAACTGTTAGAATTAGCCGCCCTCGAAAATGGCCAAATCGATGCTCAACTGCAACAAGTCAACTTAAGTGAACTGCTTTGCGATATTGAACAAACCTTTACCCCACGAGCGAAAAAACTCGGGGTTCAGTTAGATTTTGACATCAACCATGCCAGCCAAATCTATACCGACCCTGCACTGATGCGCCGCATACTCAACAACTTGGTCGATAACGCCCTGCGTTACACTCCCGCAGGCGGCAAGATACAAATCATCAATGCGCTCCACAACGGCCAACAATGGTTAACCGTGCGCGACACAGGCGCTGGCATGCACCAGCATGAAGTTGACGCCCTGAAACAATTATCGATGACCACATTGTCGTTTGAAGCGAATCAAAGTCTGCCACAACTCGGCGTCGGACTCGCCATCGTCAGGCAGTTATTGGGATTATTGAAATGCAGAATTGAAATAGACAGCCAACCGGGCGTCGGCAGTGAATTTAAGATAGAGCTTGTAACGCAGGGTTAGAGCTGAATTTGTTGTGATTTAACATCTTAATGACCATGATAGACGGTGGCGAATAAGAGTCTACAGTACAAGTGAATATGGGATAATATTGCCCAAATGCAACTATATATTGCCCTATAGCTCAAAAGTCCAATCCATGGATCACCACATTTTCTGTGTATGGAAAGTAGTGATACACAAAATTTGAGCGTTATAAAGATACTTATAATTAATGAATTTCTCAGGCTCTAATTGGGACCAAATACAAAGTACCCAACCATCACTGGTATTAATATAATGACAAACGAGCACATAAAATATATAGCTCTTTTTTTATCACTTTTGGAAGTAAACTTCTGAACAGAATCTTCATCTATAGCTTGTGCAGCCTTTACTTTAACCGGTAAGAGCATTGCTACAGCATAACTCGGAATTCTCATCCCCATATTATCCCATTGCGGTATGCTTCCACCTGAAGCCTTAATTTTCTTCTCTATAGGGTGTACGGTCATTTGCGCAAAAACCAAATAAGCTATAAAGAAATTGACTAACGGAATACTGCAACACAACCAAAATATACTTTCATAATTTTCCATCATAAATTACCAATTACTGCTTGCATCATAAAGTTTACCCGTAATTTTTTTACCTGCTGTATCGAAACCCAATCCAACAAGAAAACCAACAGAGGCGGCTGCACCAACTCCAATCACAACAGCCCATCCAACTGGTGTAAATACCAGCGCAATACCAACTCCAATGCTATAAGCACTACCTGCTGCGACAGTTCCAGCCGCGAAACCTGCAGAAAAAAACCAATCTGAGTTGAACCAGTGCTTAAGCGGAACCACTAATAATTGCAATAAGCATATAAATTTCTACCTGTTTAGTTTTTAGTTTTCGTCAAAAAAAAGCGAATAGAATATTGCAAATAATAAAAAAATGGCAAGAGAGGCTATAGTATAAATAGCTCTGATACGATCATTTTTAGTTGCAAACTTTCGTACCGAATCTTCATCTACCATTTGCGCTGATTTTGCTTTGATACTAAACATCAGAGATAAAGCATAACTCGATATACGAATTCCCATGTTGTCCCATTTGGGTAATTCTCCTCCAGAACTCTTAATTTTTTTCTCTAAAGGATGAACAGTCAATTGTGCAAAAATTAGCAGTGACACACCAAAATTTATCATTACCAAAACACTGATGATCACAAATAAATCTTTATACTCAAACATTTACAATCACCAACCACTGCTTAATTCATAAACAGATCCTGTTATACCTTTCCCAAACTGGTCAGCTAAATAACCAGCTAAGAATCCAGCAGAAGCTCCCACACCGATACCAATTACCACAGCCCATCCTACGGGAGTAAACGCTAATGTAATGCCTACTGCGACGCCATAAACACTAGTTGTTACGGCTGTCCCGGCTGCGAAACCCATAGAAAAACCGACAGTCTCTTGCAAAGCTTGTTTCTCCCAATTACCGCCGCTCTCGAAGGTATCTCTTACCGCTGTCGCTCGAGAATGGACATCCAGCAGCACTAAACCATTACCGCCAAATTTTGCAGCACCAGCGAATTTATTCAATGTTCGAAGCTCTTTTGCAGACGAAATTTGGATTGGTTTTGTCGTTCTAGCACTTTTAGCCTGATTAAGACCACGATCAGCATTGTTCCAAATACTCGCCTTACGAGCTCTTGAGCTAGCTAGTCGTTTTGAAATTTCATTGTGAAACTGTGAATTTAACCGACTATGTAACTGCCGCGCCGTTTGTTCAAACTTAAGGACTTCTAACTTTGGCATTTTTGAACGGTAAGCATTACGCACTTTTTCAAGCGCCATTTGGTATTCTTTTATTACGCTTTGTAATTGTGATAAATGATGACCCATTGCACCGATGGATGCTCCCATCATTGCTTTATTCTGCTCTGCAAAAAAATCTTTTGGTAAACTATCTAACTGTTGATCATAAAAATCAGATAGTGCTAAAAGCATATCAGGCCCAACAGCTTCGTTAACCTGCGCAATGGCTTGTCTTTGATGTAACGGTTTAGTTTTAAATTTACCTAATTCGTTATTCAATAAATGGTCTTGAGCATATGCTGTGTTAAAACTATCCATGAAGTTAACTTGTGGAACACCTGGAGCCTGAAAAGGTGCGTCTAAGATTGATGGTGGTGTATTGGGGGTAAGACCTGTTATCCACCCTTTAGGGCAAATACTAATTTCAATTGGCATAATATCTTCCTTGATTTATTAAGCGCACATTTTAAATAAACTTTATGTTTAAATCACAATCTATAGATCAAATGTAATGATGGGTAATTTTATTATGTTTAACCTTTTCATTCTATAGTCATAAATAACTATGATAAACGCAGAGCCTACTCAAAAATGATAAGTAAATTTTAAATGGCTGTGTTGGAAAAACATAAAACAACTTTAAATTTTGGCAACAAAAAAGCGAATCCTAAGATTCGCTTTTTTTAGCCAATACCACTGAATTACTTGTGGTATTTACCAGACAACTCATGCACAGAATTGATAAATGCACCGGCATGATCTGGATCGACATGCTGGTGAATACCATGGCCTAAGTTAAATACATGGCCAGTACCTTCGCCGTAGCTGGCTAGAATTTGGTCCACTTCTTGGTGAATACGTTCAGGTGTGGCATATAACATCGATGGATCCATGTTGCCTTGTAGTGCCACTTTATGGCCAACACGACGACGGGCATCACCAATATCAACAGTCCAATCTAAACCTAATGCATCACAACCTGTTTCAGCCATAGACTCTAACCATAATCCGCCACCTTTAGTAAATAAGGTAACAGGTACTTTACGGCCGTCAGCAAAGCGAGTTAAGCCATCAATGATTTTTTGCATGTAACGCAATGAGAACTCGCGATAAGCATGGTGAGATAATGCGCCACCCCAAGAATCGAAAATCATTAACGATTGTGCACCGTTTGCAACTTGTGCATTAAGGTATAACACCACTGAGTCTGCCAACTTGTCTAATAACATGTGTAATGCAGCAGGCTCGGCATAGGCCATACGCTTAATTTTTTCGAATGTTTTGCTTGAACCGCCTTCAACCATGTAAGTGGCCAGTGTCCAAGGCGATCCCGAAAAACCAATTAACGGCACTGAGCCATTTAGTTCGCGACGAATAGTGCTTACGGCACGCATCACGTAGCCTAATTCATCTTCAGGATCAGGAATACATAACTTTTTAATCGCATCTATGGTGTCAGTCGGACGCTCAAAACGTGGACCTTCACCGGCTTCAAAATACAAACCTAGGCCCATAGCATCTGGCACAGTCAGGATATCTGAGAATAAAATCGCAGCATCTAAATCATAACGACGTAATGGTTGTAAAGTGACTTCGCAAGCCAATTCAGCATTACGGCATAAAGACATAAAGTCACCTGCTTGAGCACGAACTTCTTTATACTCAGGTAAATAACGTCCCGCTTGACGCATCATCCATACTGGAGTGACATCAACAGGTTGCTTCAGTAACGCACGTAAATAACGATCATTCTTTAATTCTGCCATGTGGGCTTTCTTCCTAGACTGTTATGATTTCTATGATTTCTGCTGGGCGCTAGTTTAGCACTTACCTGATTAATGTAACCACCCATGCAGAATTTATGTGAGCTATTCCTAAATCTAGTGTCGATTTTATTAACATAACCGCCTTATCCGCTCACAAAACACACAATACTGATGTGTAAATCGCAATTTATAGGATTAAAAGTTGCGCCAAGGAATGGGGTTTGGTATAAAAAGTATGCGCTAGCAAGAACAATCAAGAAGCACGACAAATCGAGCCTTTGAAAACTTAGTTACCCCGTGATGGCATGCCTATCACGGGGTTTTTTATTATCCACGTTATGCCGTTTCTTTTTTCATCCTAAAGGGTCGGTCCACTGCAAATATAAATAAAACAGTTGATCATAATACACGTTGTCCAATACATTAGTGGTTACATAAAGACTGCCAATTAGAGAGAAGACATGCTAACAAAACTAGAAAAAGCAGAAAGACGCTGGGGCGGTGCTCATAATTTAATCGATCAATGGATAAGTAATCGCCGCAAATTATTGATCCAATATTTTATTGTTGCAGGATTAGCACCCTATTCTCGCAGCGAAAAATCACTTCCAAAAATGGATCAAGTGAAACAGTTTTGTGCCCAATTAGTTGATTATGTTTCTGAAGGCCACTTTGAGGTATACAACAACGTTGTTAAAGCTTGTGAAAGGTTTGGTGAGTCGAGCATAGAAACAGCCAATGGCTTATTACCGCGCATTAGTGAAAGCACAGATACTGCGTTGGATTTTTATGATAAATATACCGATGCATCTGACGAACAAGTGCTGTATCAGCTCGACAACGATTTATCTCATTTAGCACAAGCCATGGAGTCGCGTTTCGAATTAGAAGATGAGCTTCTAGAACTCCTTTACCAACGTCTTCCTTAATTGAGGCAGCCCATTAAAAGTGCGATTTGTTACGCACTTTTTAATGCGGATCCCTTGATTACACCTAAGGTTATTGCCGTTTATGCCAGTTTTCAGGCAGCTCAACTTGTGACCATAAATGTTGACATAAATCTTGCGGCTGATGCCAATCGCCCATTTTTAACCAGGCCACCAATGCATCGCCCACCTGTGGATACGCAATCGGCTTAGGTGATGGGTTTTTTAACCAACGCTTAAGCACGGTTGGATCTAAAGTTTGCATACTCTCTGCCACCGCAAGTAATTGTAACGCAGCAAGGTTAGCCGATTGTTCAAATTGCCCCAGTAAAGGTTTCACCAATAATTTTTTACCTAAGGTCATCGCCTCACTGGCTAACTCAAAGCCAGCATTGCCGATCACCCCACCACATTGGGCCATGTGTTGTTTAAAACCCTCACGATCAAAGCCATGCCAATGAATATGCTCGGCTAATTCTTGCAAAGGTTGCATGCTGTGGTAAACAAAAAAGTGATATTGATCAAATGGAGCTAAAAATGCCGCAATACGATCGGCATCTTCAAACGGTAAATACACTAAAATTTGATGGCTATGATCACCACCATTGGGCGACACCTCAACAAAAGGAGGTAAAATAGGAAAACCAAAGTGATGCCAATGACAACCTAAAGCAATATCGACAGGCGCAAAATGATTCAGTAAAAACTCGTTAAACCAATTGTTACCCTGTTTAGGCACAGGATATTGTAATGCAGCCTGATGACTAATGGCTATCGAAGGCACATGTTGTTGTTTCGCAGCCCAGGCGCTCACGGGTTCAAAATCATTTAACACTAAATCGTAACCCGTTAAATCTAAGTGCTTAATCTCAGAAAAAATGGCCGTCGTTAAATTGCATCTGGCAGTTTTCATTGTATTAACGCGACCATTTTCGGTCACGAATGTCATGCCATTACGGGTCTGATAATCGCCAAAACATTGCATATCAAAGTAATATTGCGGTGTACGGCCTGAAAATAGAAAATCGACATCGATATTATGTTGCTTAAGCGCTTTAGACATCACGCGCGCGCGGCTGATATGACCATTCCCGGTGCCTTGAACTCCATACAAAATTTTCATTTCGGCTTACAATCCTCAACGGCTGAATTATCAAGATGGAAACATGCTGCACTCATTACTGCATGAGCGATGAAAACATGAGTTATCAAAACATGAGTTGCTCAACAAGTAATACGGATCCCATACCCAGCCCTGCGCCAGCAATAATATCCAAAGGATAATGTACCCCTAGGGCGATTCGCGATGAGCCGACAAAACAAGCCCAAGCAAACGCTATTGGTGCTAAGGCAGGAAACACCAGCTCCACCACGCTAGCCAATACAAAGGCACCAGCAGTGTGCCCTGAAGGTAAGCTAAATTTATCCGACGGCTCAAAACCTGACTCAAAGCCCACTAAAGCGTGACAAGGACGATGACGCCGAATACTGTTTTTTAGCAGTAAATACAACGGAAACTCAACCACAAAACTGCCCAACACTAAATTAAAGAAGTACTGACCGTTAGGATGAAAAAACAATAGCGCAACAGATAAGTAAACATAATAGTGGCCATCACCTGTTGCAGATACGCGCTTAGCGGCCTGATTTAGGCCGTTATCTCGGCTAAATTGCACGATCCAATAAAACCAATATTTATCTAACTGGCTGATATTCATCTTCATGCTTAACTCCATGCCAAACGTCAGGAATATCAATTACTCTATCTTTACCCGGTCATAATTGCCCGACTAACGTTATTAATTTGTTAACAGTTTAGATAATAGACAGGGATAATGAACACGAGGTGACAGTTAGTCTAAAGTTTTATGACAGCTAAGTGAGTCGAGAAGTGATGATATAAACCAAGTGTATTGCGAAGACGCGGATGGATGATATAAAAAATGCCCCCTCTTATTCATATTAAGAGGAGACATAAACAGCATTTGTTTATCGTAAACGATACAGAAACACTTTCTGTGCCATTTATGCAGTTTGCGACTTTGCGCTTTTATTACGATAAATCTTAATTAAGTGAAAAATGTTAATACATGCTACAAAAGCATTCATGCCCGCAACTGGCCAAGCTTCGATTGCATATCCGTAGGCGACAAAAAAAGAACAACCGACAAAATTTAACCATCTGAGTAAAACGATGTCTTTCATCATTAGTGAAATGGCCACCATAACGGATGCAGCATAACCTAAGATTTCAATAATATTGATATTTTCCATAAGAACCTCTATTTCAGGCCCTCTGCCTTCCGTAAGCGTAACGAGGATTCCGTGCCCCTAAAGCTAGCATTATTTTGTAAACTTACATTAATTAATTTATCAATATGCTAACAAACTGGCGAGCATAAATGTAATTAAAAAACGTATTATGATGACTTATATCAACATATATCGGCTAATCTGTTCAATTTGAAAGAAAATTACTTCCAAATCTGATCCCCGTTCTCTATTTAGGTCAATGTGTCATCTGCGCATAAGTAACACCATAAGTTGATTTATAACAATCCAGTGATTAATAAGACTTTTATTTTCATAAAAAGCTCATATAATTCATTTAACTTTGCTTTACCCAGCAATTTACCTTTGCTGTCTTACAGGAGTGAAATATGGAATACAACACCTCAGAACTCTGCGACACGTATATAGATGTAGTCGATGTCGTCGAACCAATGTTCAGTAACTATGGTGGTTGCAGCTCCTTCGGTGGCTCAATCAGTACGATTAAGTGTTTTGAAGACAATGGCCTTATTGCTGATGCTCTACAAGATGACGGTGAAGGTAAAGTATTATTAGTTGATGGTGGTGGCTCATTACGACGCGCGCTCCTTGACGCTAGAATTGCTGAAATAGCGGTTGCCAATAACTGGGAAGGTATTCTCATTTACGGTTCAGTGCGTGATGTTGACGCCCTTGAAGAACTTGATATTGGTATTCAAGCGCTTGCTTCGATCCCTGTCGGTGCTGAAAGTAACGGTGTGGGTGAAATCGAAATTCCAGTTAATTTTGGTGGAGTGACCTTTTTACCTGGTGACCATATTTACGCTGATAATACCGGTGTTATTCTATCTCCAGAACCATTAGATATTGAATAACAACGTCATAGCCAACTTCGCTTTGTAAAAGCTGGCAGACTATCTCTTTAAAAACCAGCTATGCTGGTTTTTTTTATGGCTGTAATTTGGAGAACAATCATGTTTAGCGCATTTACTCAACAGCACTGCGATACATTATTAAGCTTACGCCCTAATGAAACAAAAATAGGCCAGCAGGTTTATCTGGCATCCGCAGAACTGTCATTAGGGCAAAATGCGCTCGATGCTAAGTCTTCTGGCGCACAGTTTGCCATTATTGCCATTGCAGAAGATGTAGGACCACGGGCCAATCTAGGCCGAGGTGGAGCAGATGATGCCTTTGTCACCAGTATGAAGCAGTTGCTTAATTTACAGTCCAATCGATTTCTTAATGGCAACGAATGTGCCATTTTGGGCCAAATCAGTCTCGACACGCCATTGCCTGCAACAGCGACTATCGAACAATTACGTCAAGCAACAGCGCAATTAGATAGCATCGTCATCGCTGCGATCAGTCAAATCATGCAAGCAGGGTTAGAACCCATCGTCATTGGCGGCGGACATAATAACGCTTACGGTTTATTAATGGCCACAAAAGCCACCACAGGGTTACCTGTCGCAGCGGTCAATCTGGATCCGCACAGTGACTTTAGACCACGAGAAGGTCGCCACAGCGGTAATGGATTTAGTTATGCAGCCGCCAATGGCGCCCTCGATCATTATCATATTCTCGGATTACATGAATTAAAAAACAGCGAAGTCACCCTTGAACAACTAAGTCTTTTTGGCGCCACATGGCACAGCTTTCAACAAATTTGGGTTCGTCGTGAACTGCAGCTCGACACGGTATTAAAGCAAATAGCGATATCGTTAAATCAAACACAACTGCCAGTGGCACTAGAACTCGATGTCGATGTCATCACTAATATGCCCAGCAGCGCGGCCACATTTGCCGGTATTCCACTACTCGATGCATGCCATTATGTGCATTATATTGCTAGGCATTGTCCATGCCATTACGCTCATTTTGCAGAAACCGCCCCAGCATGCCATCACGCGGGGGTAGAAGCGGGTTATCGTGATGCAGGTCAAGCTCTTAGTGAGCTAATTTATGCTTATATTCAGGGAAGATTAACTTGTTTGAATTAGGATCTGTGGACGCTATTCATTAAATGCTAATTATATGCTCTAATGCAGGGCAATTTTTTAGCCTTAACTGCTGATGTATACTGGGGCTAATCGACACGAAGATCATTGCTGCGTTCAAGTTGATGTGAAATGTACATCGGGTGTAAAGTGAGACCGCTAATTGATAGTTGTCACACTATCACACTAGAGCATTTCAGCAATCATTAGCAATGGCATACACTTACTATTAATTATCGCTCATTATAGGAATATACCGATGTCTGAAGGCGAACCAAAAAATACTCATTTTGGATATAAAACTGTCGAAGCCGATAAAAAAGCAGAGTTAGTCGCTGACGTGTTTCATTCCGTCGCGGCAAAATACGACATTATGAATGACGTGATGTCTTTTGGTATTCACCGTTTTTGGAAACGTCACACCATTGAAGTCGCTGCTGCTCGACCAGGTATGAAAGTACTTGATTTAGCCGGTGGAACGGGTGACCTTACTGCTAAGTTTTCCCATTTAGTAGGCGATCGAGGTCAAGTCGTTCTTGCCGATATTAATGATTCTATGCTCAAAGTCGGTCGAACCAAATTACGTGACAAAGGCATCGTCAACAACGTCAGTTATGTGCAAGCAAATGCTGAAGCATTACCGTTTCCAGATAACCATTTTGATATTATTACTATCGCTTTTGGTTTACGTAATGTAACCGATAAAGATGCCGCATTACGCTCCATGCAACGAGTATTAAAGCCTGGCGGAAAACTATTAGTGCTTGAATTCTCTACGCCTAAACATGAATTAATGCGTAAAGTTTATGACATGTATAGCTTTAAGGTATTGCCAAAAATGGGCGCTCTAATCACTAAAGATGCCGACAGCTACGAATACCTTGCCGAATCCATCCGTATGCACCCTGATCAAGAAACACTTAAACAAATGATGATAGATGCTGGGTTTGAACAAGTTGACTACACCAATATGACAGACGGTGTTGTCGCATTACATAGAGGTTATAAGTTTTAATGATGCCTAATCACTTTGCTTTGTTAACTTGTGCAGCCATTGAAACCGCTTTTAACCAGCTGCCAGCACAGGCTAAAAATGACTATGCTCGCCAGAAATCATTGCACGGCAAAGTTTTTTGTATCCAGTTGAGCCAGCTAGATTGGCCGCTTTATTTAGTATTTGCTAAGCAAATTCAAGTACTCAACCATTATGAAGGTGACGTAGCCGTGACGGTGCGGGCTGATGTATCCACCTTATATCAGCTCACTGAAGGCGCTAACTTAACTGAGCTCATCAAACAAGATAAACTCAGTTTGGAAGGTGATATTCAATTACTTCAATCGTTAAGCCACTATTTACAGAACATTCATATTGATTTTGCCGAACCATTATCACGCTACATAGGTGATGCTCCGACCCATAGAATTGTCACTAGCGCCAAACAATTTAGCCATGATATAAAGCAGGTTATACAAAAAACACGGTCGCACATCAGCCAGTTAACAACCGAAGAATATCGTCTGGCACCGCATAAAATTGAATGGCTGCATTTTCGTGATAATCTGGATGAACTGGTAAGCCAAACCGAACGTATCGAAGCAAAGATAGCCAAATTAAGAGATCAAATCATTCAATGACAACTGCAAGTATCAGGCGTGGTTACCATGTCATTAAGACCATTCTGCATTTTGGCTTAGATGATTTAATTCCTCGACACAAAAAGCCATGGTATTTCTCAATTCTGCGCAACGGTTTATTTTGGATCCGTAATAAACATAAAAATAAATCACCTGCCGAACGCTTAAAGCTGGCGATGCAAGATTTAGGTCCGGTATACATCAAACTAGGGCAAATGCTGTCGACTCGCCGTGATTTGCTTGACGACGAATGGGCTTACCAATTGGCCATGTTGCAAGACCGAGTGCCACCATTTGATTCAGCGTTAGCACGTCAAGCCATCGAAGCGGAGCTTGGAGCACCAATCAGCACTTATTTTGATGATTTTGACGACACACCATTGGCGTCAGCCTCTATTTCACAAGTCCATACCGCGACGTTAAAATCCAACGGCAAAGACGTAGTGCTTAAAGTCTTACGTCCAAATGTTGAGCAGCAAATTCTAGCTGACTTACAGTTAATGATCCAAACAGCTAACATACTGGAGACATTACTAGGTGATGGTAATCGCTTACGTCCTGCTGAAGTGATTGAAGATTACCGCACCACCATTTTAGGCGAGCTTAATCTTAAACTCGAAGCTCTTAACGCCATAAAACTGCGCAATAATTTCATTGATTCAAACTCCTTATACGTGCCTTTTGTTTACGAAGAACATAGCTACAAACGATTAATGGTCATGGAACGTATTTACGGTATTCCTGTCTCTGACACAGAAGCGCTACGCGCCCAAGGCACCAACTTTAAACTGCTAGCCGAGCGCGGTGTTGAATTGTTTTTCACTCAAGTGTTTCGGGATAATTTTTTCCATGCCGATATGCACCCTGGTAATATATTTATCAGCCGCGAACATCCTGACGACCCATTTTATATTGGTCTAGATTGCGGCATTATGGGCACCTTAACCGAGGTTGATAAACGCTACCTTGCGGAAAACTTTTTAGCCTTTTTTAATCGCGATTATCACCGTATTGCCCAGTTGTATATTGAATCCGGATGGGTCTCTGAACACACAGACATCATCGCCTTCGAACAAGCTGTTAAAGTGGTATGCGAACCTATGTTCAACAAGCCACTAGATGAAATATCATTTGGCCATGTATTGCTGGAACTTTTTAAAACCGCGCGCCACTTTGACATTGTAGTGCAACCACAACTGGTGTTGCTGGAAAAAACCTTACTTTATATTGAAGGCTTAGGCCGTCAGTTATATCCACAATTAGATTTATGGCAAACCGCAAAACCGTTCCTCGAAAACTGGATGTCTGAACAGGTTGGTCCTAAAGCTCTGTTCAACAAAGTAAAATCAAATGCACCGTTTTGGGCGGACAAACTCCCCGAGTTTCCTGAATTGATTTACGACAACTTAAAGTTAGGTCGTAAATTACTCGGAACTCAGCAACAAATGCTAGATAAATACCTGAAATACCAGCATAAATCACACAAAAGCAACTACCTGTTAATCACGTCCGCAGTTTTGTTGATCTGCGGCACAATATTATTTACTCAAAACGCTACACTGTGGCT
The DNA here is from genome assembly GCF_002836275.1 of Shewanella sp. Actino-trap-3. Classification (NCBI taxonomy): domain Bacteria; kingdom Pseudomonadati; phylum Pseudomonadota; class Gammaproteobacteria; order Alteromonadales; family Shewanellaceae; genus Shewanella; species Shewanella sp. Actino-trap-3. The sequence continues at coordinate 2,662,371 of NZ_PJCE01000001.1, forward strand.
AGCATACACCTGCATTGCTTCTGGCTGCCTATTTTGGGCGATAGGATGGCGATCTATGCCAAAGAATCGTAAATTTTAGCTAGCACTATATAATTAGAGGTTCATAATACTTAAAGAATTGGGTGGTATTGTGAACCTTGAAATAACTTTTATACAAAAACTATTTTTTATTTAAAGAGGATAATCTTCATGGGCGGCATCAGTATTTGGCAGCTTCTAATTGTAGCGTTAATTGTCATTTTATTATTTGGTACTAAGAAATTGCGTTCTTTGGGCGGTGATTTAGGTGGAGCAGTAAAAGGCTTTAAAAACGCCATGACTCCAGAAGATGAAAATAAATCATTAGACGATGATAAGAAATCATTAGAAGATGAAAATAAATCATTAGAAGGCAATGATCAGACTGCAGCGACTTCGCAACAGGCTGCAGAAAAGCAACCTGAATCTAAAGATAAACAGGCGTAATTTATTATGTTTGACGGTATCGGCTTTATGGAGCTGCTGCTGATCGGTATTTTGGGGCTAGTAGTACTTGGCCCCGAAAGACTTCCGGTTGCAGTACGTTCAATAACAGGTTGGATCCGCGCGCTTAAGCGCATGGCTAACTCTGTCAAAGATGAACTTGAACAAGAGCTTAAAATTGATCAGTTACATGCTGATTTAAAAAAAGCTGAAAGCAAAGGTTTAGCCAATTTGTCTCCCGAGTTACAAGAGTCAATTGATCAGTTGAAGAAAGCCGCTGAGTCTGTGAATCGACCGTACAAAGTTGAAGACACACCCCCTGTGGCGCCAAAATCATCACCTGACAAGTCTCCTTCTGTCGCAGAAGCTAAGTCATCCGAAATGACCAGCGAAAGCAGTTCAACTCCTAAATCTAACGGGTAATTCATGTCGCAACAGAAACCGCTTATTAGCCATTTGCTTGAATTACGCAACAAATTGCTCAAAGCCATTGGCAGTGTGTTAATCGTCTTTATTACTATGGTTTATTGGGCTAATGATATTTATCACTATATCGCCCTACCATTGATGCGATCTCTACCTGAAACGGGCAGTATGATTGCAACTGATGTTGCAGCTCCCTTTTTTGCACCGTTCAAGCTAACACTCGTGTTGGCATTCTTCATTGCAATTCCCTATGTACTTTACCAAGTGTGGTCTTTTGTTGCACCGGGGTTATACAAACATGAAAAACGTTTGGTTTTTCCCTTATTAGCCAGCAGTACCCTGCTGTTTTATCTTGGAATTGCCTTCGCATACTATATTGTTTTCCCTGTTGTTTTTGGGTTTTTTACCAGCGTAGTCCCTGACGGTGTTGAAGTCGCTACTGATATCAGCAGTTATTTAAGTTTTATTCTAAAACTGTTTTTTGCTTTTGGTTTAGCCTTTGAAATCCCCGTAGCCGTGGTTTTACTCTGCTGGGCTGGTGTCACCACACCAGATGAGTTACGCCAGAAACGTCCGTATATTGTTGTAGGAGCTTTTGTTGTTGGCATGATACTGACGCCACCCGATATCATCTCGCAAACTATGCTAGCAATACCAATGTTGTTATTGTTTGAAGGTGGCCTAATAGCCGCACGTTTTTACAGCAAAAAAGAAGACGAGCAAGAAGACGAGCAAGAAAATGAAAAAGCTGATGATTAAGCGATAAAGGAAGCCTCTACGGGCTAAGAAGCAAATAATAAGGAAGAATAAATGCGTTTAAGTTTAATTGTTGCTGGGATCATATTGATGTCGGCTAATGCATATGCCAATACTAATCTTGGTCAGCAATTGTCTAACTGTGCCGCTAAAACGGACAAGCTCGAGCGGCTAATTTGTTATGACGAGTTAGCCGCTAATGCTAAACCTAGCGCTCATATAATGACGACGACAAATACAACTAAGGTTGCTCCATCAGAGGTACCAAAACCGCCAGCTACACCTAATGTTGTAGCACCATTAGTTGCAAGCCCTCAAGTACTCAGTGTTGATGATTTTGGCTTAAAAACGAAAGTGGTAGAAGATGAAGTCGATAAAGTTTATTTTGAAGTATCTGCAGTTAAAAAAGCGCCATATGGCGAATTAATCATCACCTTTACTAATGGTCAAGTTTGGAAACAAAGTAGTCCTGAGCGTTATAAAGTCGATAAAGGTCAACGCATCTTTATTGAAACCGGTGCCTTGAATTCATTTCTGCTAGGCACTGATGATCGTAATGCGACGACCCGAGTTAGACGATTAAAGTAACTACAGCACTTTGATCTCATGACTCAATACATCGATATTGCAGTTAATCTGCTTAGTGACAGACTTAAGCACGACATTGACACTATTATCAATGACGCGGCGAAACACCATGTTTCGCCGTTAATTGTTATTGGCAGCGATCTCGATGAAAGTGCCGAAGCAATAAACACCTGCCAACAATATCCACAACAGCTCTACTGCACCACAGGTATTCATCCACACCATGCATCGTCTTGGAACGAACACAGCAAAACGCGTTTAACACAACTCGCTCGGCAAGACACTGTGGTTGCTATTGGTGAATGTGGGCTTGATTATAATCGCGATTTTTCACCGCGTCCGGCCCAAAGAAAAGTATTTGCAGCGCAATTAGAGCTGGCTTGTGAACTCAATATGCCAGTGCTGATGCATTGTCGTGAAGCACATGCGGACTTCATTGCCATTGTAAATGAGTACAGAGCTCTACTCCCTAATGCCTTATTACACTGTTTTACTGGCAGTAAAGATGAGTTAATCGAATGCTTAGCGGCTGATTTGCATATCGGTATTACAGGGTGGGTTTGCGATGAGCGCCGAGGACAAGAACTAGCACGACTAGTACCATTGATCCCCGACCACCGTATAATGGTAGAGACAGATAGTCCCTATTTACTACCGCGCAGTATGCGACCAAAACCTAAATCGAGTAAAAACTTACCTCAATACTTACCTTATATTGTTGAGTATATGGCAAATTTACGCCAGCAATCGCCTACATCATTAGCGCAAGCATGCTATAAAAATAGTCGTGATTTTTTCCAATTACCCGCAAATAAACACCTGAGCAGCCATTTATGAACACCATAATAGCTGAGGTTTTGCGCAAACTTAATCGATATAAGCCAAGGGTATTAATTGGGATGTGTTTAATCTTGATTAGCCACAGCAATTGGGCTGATACATTAACCACTATGCCACTGAGGCTCACGTCGGATTCGATTAGCAAAATTGAACTGCAAGACTGGGTTTACGCCAACAAAAGTGATGATATTGAAACGTTAGCCAGATTATTACAACAACCTGGAAATACCTGGCAAAAACTCAACCCTAAACAACCATACAAGATAGGCATTGAAAATTATTGGCTGAGTTTTAGTATATTTAACCCCAATGACCATTTGTCACGCATTATTGCTTTAGACAACCCTTTGCTCGACAGTATCAAAATATACCATATGATTGATGGTGATCTCGTCAGCACAGAAATAATGGGTGACACACTTGCGTTTAAACACCGTCCATTACAAAGTAATATTTTTTTATATCCTGTCCAGTTTAAGCCAGGTGAAACCCACACTTTTTACATCAAAATAGACAGTAAAGGCAGTATTAGGCTACCTCTGGTATTGTGGTCATCCAATGACCTGACTCAAATTACTGAAACTAAAAACTTATTTAATGGCATGCAAATAGGATTATTACTCGCTATTTGTCTGTTCAGTTTATTTATCGCACTTGCATCTACATCATATAGTTACAGTTATTACAGCGGTTATGTACTGGGGTTAACATTATTGACGGCGTCTCTGTATGGCGTCTCCTTTCGGTATTTGTGGCCTCAATGGCCCTTTATGCAACAATATATTTTTATCATTGTGATCCCACTTACACTGGGATGTTCATTGATGTTTACTGAAAAAGTATTGCAGCTCAAATATCATAATTTAAAAATGCTATACCTTTGTCGTATCATGGCTGTACTTTGTTTCAGTTTAACGGTCATTATGCCGTTTATTAATTACAGCTCTGCGTTATACATATTGGCTTTTGTGGTGTTAACTATCTGTACCATTTTAATGGCTTTCTCATTAATTCAAGCCTTTGGTGGCCAACGAAATGCACCTTTATATGCCATAGGTCGTATGGGATTAATGATTGGTTGCATTATTACCGGATTAATTTATATCGGCTTATTCACCCCCGATATGTCGCCACAAACGCCCATCATGATAGGACTCACCTTTGAAGTGCTCACCATGGCTGCAGTGCTCGCCTTGCGCTACAATGACGAACGTAAGGCCAAATTTAAAATCCAACAACAGGCATTAGCACAAGCTCAACGACTTCGTGAAACTCGCGAAGAAGCCCTGCGAAGTGAAGCCGAAAATAATGAAAAACTTGAGCAGATGGTACAAGAGCGCACCTTGGAATTAGAGATGACCTTACGTGAGCTCAATGAGGCCAACCAAAAGTTGACGGAACAAAATACCATTGATGGCCTGACAGGTGTAAAAAACCGCAGTGCTTTTGACCGACGCTTAATCGCCGAAGGTCGTATTAGTCGTCGTCAGCAGTCACCAATGTCCTTGTTAATGATTGATATCGATAAATTTAAGGATATTAATGATCAATATGGTCATCTTACCGGTGACTTCACAATACAAGCGATTGCGAATACACTGAGTGAATATTTAAAGCGTCCAACGGATCTCGTATCACGTTTTGGCGGTGAAGAGTTTGCTATTATTTTACCTTGCACTGATAAAGAAGGCGCCTTACTCGTTGCAGAGAAAATTCGCCGTTCCATTAGCGAACTCGCCGTTGTCCATAATGGGCACACGATATCAATGACGGTCAGTATTGGTGTGAGCGAGGCGATTATAGACAGTGATCAACATCCATTATTATTACTAGAACAAGCAGATAAAGCCCTGTACCAAGCTAAACGCAGCGGCCGAAATAAAGTCTGCTCTTACCAGCTCGAAACAGACCAGATCTAAACCAGGAGTCGAAAGTGAATATTATTACCAGTGCCTTCCCACAGCGCAGAATGCGCCGCATGCGTAAACATGAATTTAGCCGTCGTTTAATGTCTGAAAATACCTTAACGGTTAACGATCTTATTTATCCGATGTTTGTCTTAGAAGGTTTTCAACGCTCAGAAAAAATCGCCTCAATGCCAGGTATTGAGCGTTTCTCGGTTGATTTATTGATAAAAGAAGCCGCCGAACTTGTTGAACTAGGCATTCCGCTTATCGCACTATTTCCCGTTACACCTGTCGATAAGAAAAGCTTACTTGCTGAAGAGTCTTATAATCCCGATGGCTTGGTACAGCGTGCTGTACGCGAATTAAAGCAAGCATTCCCGCAGCTTGGTATCATGACTGATGTAGCCTTAGATCCCTATACCACTCACGGCCAAGACGGTATCATCGATGATACTGGCTATATCCTAAATGACATCACCACTGAGGTTTTAGTTAAACAGGCCCTATCACATGCTGCTGCGGGTGCAGATATTGTCGCGCCATCAGACATGATGGACGGTCGTATTGGTGCAATTCGCCAAGCCCTTGAAGAAAATGGCTTTGTTAATACCCAGATTATGGCTTACTCGGCTAAATATTCATCAAACTATTATGGTCCTTTCCGTGATGCAGTCGGCTCAACTAGCAATTTAAAAGGCGGCAATAAACACAGCTACCAAATGGATCCCGCTAATAGCGACGAAGCATTGCATGAAGTCGCATTAGACATCCAAGAAGGAGCTGACATGGTGATGGTTAAGCCTGGTATGCCTTATTTAGACATAGTACACCGGGTCAAAACAGAATTAGCCGTACCCACATTTGCTTATCAAGTCAGCGGTGAATACGCCATGCACATGGCCGCTATTCAAAACGGTTGGTTAGCCGAAAAAGCCATCGTGATGGAATCATTACTTTGCTTTAAACGCGCAGGGGCAGACGGTATTCTGACCTACTTTGCTAAACGTGCAGCACAGTGGCTGAAAGAGCAAAAGTAATTCAACCGTTTAAGTTCTGCTAAAGCCAATCTCTATCGGATTGGCTTTTTCATCTTGTACCACTATCGGCTCATTAACGTGATCTAGTTTGCATCATCAAACATGTCCCCTTAACACTCAGGTTTAAGCATGCTTGAATACTTAACCTCAAATTGGGTTACGGGGTGGAGTAAGCAAGCTAAAATCACAATATTTGACCTATTTCATATCAAACTTGTCATTCGTTTTGCTAACAAGGCAAAATGACCCGACAACAGGTCAATGGATTGCGCAAAAGAGATGCAAATAGCTGTTTTAAGAGTATTTATTACTCCATACTGAGTATGCCTTACAGTACAGTCTTCACTTCTTAAATGAGACATTATCATGAACAATAGCGTTAGAACTTTATTGGCAACAACCGCACTCTTTTTCAGTACTCAAATGTTACCTATGGTCGTATCTGCAAATGCAGGTTGCGCGTTTGAAAAAGATCAACAAGGCTTTATTGCCACATGCAGCGAGGAGAAACAAGAAGTGATTTTAACCGGCGTGATCCAATCACAAACGATAGCGAGTGAATTGCCAGGCTATGCTGAAGGCTTTGCTAACTATCAAGTTGATGCAAGTGCAATTGATGTACTTAAGGCAATCAAAGAACCGACAAAAATTGTGGTTATCATTGGCACTTGGTGTCCTGATTGCCATCGAGAAACACCGCACTTTATGCGAATTATTGAAACCGTAGCCAATCCCAACATTGAAGTTGAATACATTGGAGTCGATCGCAATAAGCAGGATCCTGAAGGGCTTGCGGCAAAATATGCATTCAGCCGAATTCCAACCTTTATTGTGCATCAACAAGGCAAAGAAATGGGCCGTATTGTTGAACGACCTACGGTCAGTTTAGAAGCCGATTTAGTCAAAATATTACAGTAATGGTTAATCGTTTAAGCATAAAAAAGGTCGCATAAGTGCGACCTTTTTTTATTCAATTACGGCCATTATATTATCTTGCATTCAACCTCTGGCTGATGCAGCAATACGATCGGCTAGCAGTTGCAACACGCCTTCGCGAAGTGCACCACCAGCAAGATGTAAGCGACTAATCGATAAACTTTCAAACAACGCAATTAATATCGCCACTCCCGCGGAAAAAGTGGGCGCTTGTTCGGCATTTAAGCCTTTAATCCCTCGAAGTCTGGCATCCGATTGCGATAATACTTCATCTCGAAAAGCATACAAAACATCTAGAGTCATCACCTCGGAGAGCTGTCGATGCTGTAACACCGACACCACTGACTGAACGGCTCCAGAAGCCCCCACAACACTTTGCCAACCTAAGTCGAGCAATTGAGGACGATGTGGTGCCAACATGGTATTAACGTAATCTATAGCCTGTTCAAAGTCGCTGATGTTAACTGGCACTTGACTAAAAAATCGTTGATTAAATAGCACGCAGCCCATTGGCAAACTGGTTTTAAACAGCACCTGGCTCCCATCACCGATAATAAACTCGGTACTCGCGCCGCCAATATCAATAACTAAACGGCGTCCCTTACCTTTAGTCGTGGCAACCATACCTTGATAAATAAGCTCAGCTTCTCGCAACCCCGAAATGACCTCAATTTGATGCTGAAAAATAGGCATCGCTCTTTGGTGAAATTCATCGGCATTACGGATAACCCGCAAGGTAGCTGTAGCAAATACAGCCACATTATCACTATTAATATGATGTTGCGCCAGCATGTCAGCAAACATAGCCAAACACGCTAAGCCACGCTGCATAGCATGCTCAGACAAAATGCCATCATCACCAATACCTTCGGCAAGGCGAACTTTACGTTTATATTTAGCGATAACAATCGGTTTATTACCTACCGAATTAGCCACCAACATATTAAAACTGTTAGAGCCTAGTGTTATCGCCGCATAGGGTTGAGATACAGTTAGCAATGGCATTGACTATGGTCTACGAGTCCTATGACGTGGTGGACGCGAAGTATTACCACCACTTCGATGCGCACCTTTACTTCCGCCATCACGCGTACGAGATGTAGGAGGCTTACGATGAATACGTGCCGGAGGCGGAATATCATCTAATAGTGCATCACGATCATAATTAGAAACGGGAATCGAATGGTTAATGAAGGTTTCAATTTCAGGTAAATTCATTGCGTATTCTTCACAAGCAAAACTAATTGAAACGCCTTTTTGTCCCACCCGACCTGTTCGACCAATACGATGAACATAATCTTCACAATCATCTGGTAAATCATAGTTATACACGTGTGAAACGTCAGAAATATGTAACCCGCGCGCGGCGACATCTGTTGCCACTAAAACGTCGATAGCACCAGAGGTGAATTGCTCAAGAATACGAATACGCTTCTTTTGTGGTACATCGCCAGTTAATAAACCGACTCGATGACCGTCACCTTCTAAATAAGACCACAATTTGTCACAGCTGTGTTTTGTGTTCGAAAACACAATTGCTTTATCAGGCCAATCTTCTTCGATTAAGCTCAATAATAATCGCATCTTATCTTCCATCGACGGATAGAAAATCTCCTCTTTAATATTTTTAGAGGTTTTTTCTAACGGTTCGATTTCAACTTTCTCAGGATCATTCATATGATCATAAGCTAATTCCTGCACTTTCATCGACAGCGTGGCAGAAAACAGCATATTCAAGCGTGACTTAGCATCAGGCATTCTGCGGAATAAAAAGCGAATGTCTTTAATAAAGCCCAGATCGAACATACGGTCAGCTTCATCAAGCACCACGGCTTGAATGTGGCTTAAACTGATGACACCTTGACGCACGTAATCGATAATACGTCCAGTGGTACCAATTAAAATATCAACACCCTTATCCAATACAGCGCGTTGAGTTTCATAGCTTTCGCCACCGTAAACAATACCGACTCTTAAGCCTGTATGTGCCGCTAATAAGTTGGCATCTTTAGCAATCTGTATTGCTAACTCGCGTGTTGGCGCCATAATAATAGCGCGAGGTTCGGTTGCTTTGCGCCCCTCAGGTGCAGCAACGGTTAATAAATGGTTAAATGTGGCCACTAAAAAGGCCATGGTTTTACCGGTACCTGTTTGGGCTTGTCCGGCAATATCCTTTGCATTAAGTAAAATAGGTAAAGATAACGCCTGTATTGGCGTACAAAACTCAAAGCCGTTCTCGTTTAACGCCGCTAGTACTTCGGGCTTTAAAGGGAAGTCGGCGAATTTCTGGGTCGATAAATGTGTTTGGCTCATAGCACAAGCATACCTGTAGGGGTTGCAAAAAAAGATTCGATCGTTTGAAATAGCTACATTACTAAAACGGTCTCTTGAAAAGCTATTTAACTGACCCAATATACATCGTAAGCCATTAATAAACTAGCAATGGAACCAAATCCGGAGAACAACATGAGCGATAAAATTATATACCTAAGCGATGACAGCTTTGAAAACGACGTATTAAAGTCTGAAACACCCGTATTAGTCGACTTCTGGGCTGAATGGTGTGGTCCTTGTAAAATGATTGCCCCAATCCTAAACGACGTTGCTGAAGAGTATGCAGGCAAACTGACCGTGGCAAAACTAAACGTAGACCAAAACAGCGTTTCACCAGCGAAATACGGCGTCCGCGGTATTCCAACATTGTTAATGTTCAAAGGTGGCGAACTAGTGGCAACCAAGGTTGGCGCACTTTCAAAGACACAACTGAAAGAGTTTATCGACACTAAAATCTAAGTAGAAATAGCCTAAAAATGTTAATCGGCACAAGTTTTAAACAGTTTGTGCCGCTTTAAAATAATATTTAGCCTAAATTTGTGGACGCCCAACGTATATAGTGCTAATTTATTCATCAGATCTTTTCAACTTAACCTCTTCTCGCTTATCAATCATAAAATATCTTTTCAATCCTACTGATTGATTGCGGTTAGCTTCGTCGCGCAACACAAGACTCCCATACATGAATTTAACAGAATTAAAAGACACGCCAATTTCGGATCTAGTTTCTCTTGCTGAAAGCATGAATCTGGAAAATATGGCTCGTACCCGTAAACAAGATATCATCTTCTCTATTTTGAAAGCTCACGCCAAAAGCGGAGAAGACATTTTCGGTGGCGGTGTATTAGAAATCCTCCAAGACGGATTTGGATTTTTAAGAAGTTCAGATGGCTCATACCTTGCGGGTCCTGACGATATTTATGTTTCACCAAGCCAAATTCGCCGTTTTAACATGCGTACTGGTGACAGTATTTTTGGTAAAATCAGACCGCCGAAAGAAGGCGAAAGATACTTTGCACTTTTAAAAGTCAGTGAAGTCAACTTTGATAAACCAGAAAGTTCTCGCCACAAAATCCTGTTTGAAAACTTAACCCCACTTCATGCTGAAGAACGTCTTCGTATGGAACGTGGTAATGGTTCAACAGAAGACATCACCTCGCGTATCCTTGATCTTTGTTCACCGATAGGCAAAGGCCAACGTGGGTTGATTGTTGCGCCGCCAAAAGCCGGTAAAACATTATTACTGCAAAGCATTGCTCAAAGTATTACTTACAACAACCCGGATGTGGTGTTGATGGTATTACTGATTGACGAACGTCCTGAAGAAGTGACCGAAATGCAGCGCATGGTTAAAGGTGAAGTTATTGCTTCAACCTTTGATGAGCCAGCAAGTCGTCACGTTCAAGTTGCTGAAATGGTTATTGAAAAAGCCAAACGCTTAGTTGAGCACAAAAAAGACGTAGTCATTTTATTAGACTCTATCACCCGTCTAGCTCGTGCATACAACACCGTTATCCCATCATCAGGTAAAGTCCTTACCGGTGGTGTTGATGCCAACGCACTTCACCGCCCAAAGCGTTTTTTCGGTGCTGCACGTAACATTGAACACGGTGGCAGTTTAACTATTATCGCTACCGCACTTGTTGATACCGGTTCGAAAATGGACGAAGTCATTTACGAGGAATTTAAAGGTACAGGTAACCAAGAGTTACACCTTTCTCGTAAGGCGGCAGAAAAGCGTGTGTTCCCAGCGATTGATTTCAATCGTTCAGGTACACGTCGTGAAGAAAAATTAACCACAGCTGAAGAACTTCAGAAAATGTGGATTTTACGCAAAATTCTTCATCCAATGGATGAGGTCTCTGCAATGGAATTCTTAATCGATAAGTTGGCTATGACCAAAACGAACGAAGAATTCTTTACCGCAATGAAACGCGCGAAGTAATTATTTACTGAATCGCCAAATCATTACAAAAATGCCGCTACTTTAGCGGCATTTTTTTGTTTAAATAATAATAAGCTGTAGCTAGAAACTGCAGCGGACTTCGTCCTACTAGTACGCTTCGCAGCGATTAAATCAATCTGCATCTCGCTTTTTCAGTAAACGAAGGGATCGCTATCATCGCTTGATATCGATTTTCAGCTTTAGCTTTTAGCTCGTAAGCACCTAGCTCTTAGTCTCTTAGTCTCTTTACCGTTTGCTATCGCTATTCATCGCTTTGACCGCTTGATATCGTATTCTACCGCTAGCTACCATTTACCTGCTTTAGCTCCTATAGCATCTAGCAGCGAAGCGATCTCGCACCTAGCTCTTATCCGGTTTTTATTCGATTTTACCGCTTGTTATCGTATTCTACCGCTTGCTACCGTGTACCTGCTTTCGCTCTTATTCGCGCTTGTGCCTGACTGAATGACGATATGAATAATCTTCATTGCCTATAACGTCGACACATATGGCACCTCAGGTAACCCCAGAGAACGGCCGAGAATAATATAAACCAGCATACTTGCCATCCCTAACAACATTAAATAGCCAAACAGCATCTTAGCAAACTTGAGCATGGCAAAACGGTGCGCAACCAAACCCCATTTCACCACTACTCGATATAAACCAAACACCGCATGAATCGTGACGATGGGCAATAACAACACATATGACGCCCATGTATTAAAGTGATATACCCGCTCAGCAGAAAGATACGGGCCAGTCTCAGGGGGTGTCATCATGGTAAAAAAGTGGATCGGGACGAGAAAGAACAACAAAAAGCCAGTGATCATTTGCCAAAACCAGATTTTAGTTTCTTCATGGGGTAAAAAACGCATTTGATTACGTAAAGCTCGCCATTGTCCAATTTGAGTAGGGAAACGACACAAGGCTGGGACCGCATGGATCGCGACGACTAATGATATAAAGCAGAAAAATATTTGCGTCAACAGAGAGTAGCCATGATCGGTTTCACTGAACACGCCACCTTCTATAAATTGTGCCACTTGATAAAAAGCTTCTTTACCGAGTAAAAGACTCGACTCAAACTGCAGATGCATCACTAAAAAAAGCCCAAGCACCACTCCAGATAGACTTTGCAGTTTATCTATTAGATCAGCCCAAACGGGATTAGCAAACCCTTTAGCAGTATTGGCACCACTGCCGGCTTTAGTTTGCAAAGAATTCGCAGCCATAAATCATCACTTCCAGTCAGGCACAATAGCAAGCATTGACCATATCAAGAGTTGTTGCATAGCTGCAAATAACGACAATCAAACCGTGATAATGTTCACCTACTATTAGGCTGTAGTTAGAAGCCGATCACACAAAGAATCAAATAAACAGTCAAATGATACTGACATTTAACTAACTATAGTCACTAGCATTCAGCAGTTGAAATAATCGAAAGAATAATTCTGAAATGTGATCCAACTAAAAGCGACCACTCTTTAGCTTAAAAATTTACGGGCTAGATGCTTTTGCATCAATTGCCTTTTTTTGCTCCATAAACTTAACCGTAAAGTGCCCCTTTGCGCCGAGCTAAAAACCAATAAACACTCATGGACACGAGCATCTTAAAATAACTTGCGTATAATGAGCGCCAATTTGATATTACTTTTACCACAGTTAGGAAAATCCCATGGCTTGGATCCAATTACGCATTCACACTCATCGCGATAACGCCGACATGCTTGGCGACTTATTAATGGATCAAGGTTCTATTTGTATCACTTACGAAGATGGCCAAGACGAACCTATTTTTGAACCAAAGCTAGGAGAAACTCCGCTGTGGCAAGATACTGTAATGATTGCATTATTTGATGCAGGTACCGACTTAGCGCCGACAATCGAATTTTTAGAATCTATGCCATTTTTAGGAAAAGGTTTTCAGCATAAAATTGAACAAGTAGAAGATAAAGACTGGATACGCGAATGGATGGACAGCTTCCACCCTATCCAATTTGGTGAACGCTTATGGATATGTCCTAGCTGGCGTAAAATTCCAGATCCGACGGCGGTTAACGTCATTCTCGACCCCGGTTTAGCGTTTGGTACTGGCACTCACCCCACAACGGCCTTATGTTTAGAATGGTTAGATAGCCTTGATTTATCAAACCAAGAAGTCATCGACTTTGGTTGTGGTTCAGGCATTTTAGCCATTGCAGCCATTAAACTCGGTGCCAAGAAAGTCACTGGTGTTGATATTGATTATCAAGCCATTGACGCCTCAAAAGCCAATGCTGAACGTAACGACGTAGTCGATAAACTGGCACTGTATTTACCAGAAGATCAACCCGCTAACCTACAGGCCGATGTATTAGTCGCTAATATACTTGCCGGCCCATTAAAAGAACTCGCGCCATTGATAGCCGAAAAAGTGAGAGTGGGTGGCAAACTAGCACTCTCGGGTTTATTACAAGAACAAGCCCAAGATGTATCCGACTTCTACAGCCAATGGTTCATCATGGATCCCGTTAGCAACAAGGAAGACTGGAGCCGCTTAACTGGGGTACGCAAGTAGCCAACACGCAGAAAAATCGCACTCAATTAACCATAATTGAGTGCGTCAGTCCTCGTTTACAGGTCATTAACATCAATTATTGACACTTAGATACAGAAAAAGTCTCTCTGCAACTCGCACCAGTGCTCAAAAATAGTCGAAAAACCTCATTTATTAGTCAAAGATGTGACGGCTAATGAAAGTCAAGCAAAAAAGTTGCATTTAGGTCATTTATTGACCTTTTCACAGCCGTGAAAAAGGGCTACTATAGCGCCCCTTTGGAGAGCAAGGTGAAGTACATAATGCAAATTGGCCCGTATCAACTGTCTAATCAGCTGATTGCCGCACCAATGGCAGGTGTCACCGATCAAGCCTTCCGAAATCTCTGTTTACGCTATGGCGCAGCTTTGGCCGTATCAGAAATGCTTTCGTCGAACCCCGATGTTTGGGACAGCGATAAAAGCCGTCAGCGCATGATGCATTCTGGCGAAGAAGGGATACGCTCGGTACAAATAGCAGGTGCAGATCCTGATTTAATGGCCAATGCCGCTAAGTTCAACGTTGAACAAGGTGCGCACATCATTGATATCAATATGGGCTGCCCAGCAAAGAAAGTGAATAAAAAATTTGCGGGTTCAGCGCTAATGCAAAGCCCCAGCTTAGTAAAAGAGATTTTACAAGCCGTGGTCGCAGCAGTGGATGTACCAGTAACGTTAAAGATCCGCACAGGTTGGGAGCCTGAACATCGTAATGGTGTTGAAATAGCCCAAATTGCTGAAGATTGTGGTATTGCCTCGCTCGCCGTTCACGGCCGAACAAGACAATGCATGTACAAAGGCTTTGCCGAGTACGACACTATCAAAGCAATTAAACAGACTGTCTCAATTCCTGTTATCGCCAACGGGGACATCGACACACCGGAGAAGGCCAAGTTTGTACTTGACTACACTGGCGCCGATGCCCTGATGATAGGAAGAGGTGCACAAGGAAGGCCATGGATTTTTAAAGAAATCCTACATTACCTGGAAACAGGTAAAAAGTTAGCGCCAATTAAGGCAGAAGAGCAACGCACAGTAATGCTTGAACACCTTAAGAAACTTTGTGACTTATATGGCGAATACAAAGGTGTCCGATTTGCTAGAAAGCATGTCGGGTGGTACCTAAACCATGAGGGACAGCGTCAATTTCGTGCTGACTTCAATAGGCTTGAAACCGCTGCCCAGCAACATTCCTTCGTAGAATGTTATTTTGATGAATTAGTTTAGAATTTAATAAAGAGCAGAATAGAATGTTTGATCAGACAACTAACACAGAAGTTCACCAGCTTACCGTAGGCAAAATCGAAACAGCAAACGGCACTATCAAGCCGCAGTTATTACGTGACGCAGTTAAACGTGCCGTAACTAACTTCTTCTCACAGTTAGACGGTCAGGAAGCTTCTGAAGTATATGAAATGGTATTGTGCGAAGTTGAAGCGCCTTTACTAGACATCATCATGCAACACACTCGTGGCAACCAAACGCGCGCTGCTAATATGTTAGGTATCAACCGTGGTACTTTACGTAAGAAATTAAAGAAATATGGCATGAACTAAGACTTAGCGTCTAAGTGATTGTAATAAAACGGGCTTTCCAGCAATGGAAAGCCCGTTTTGTTTTATCCGTTACCCCCATAATGACACACCACTTATCACCAAGCGTTAAAGACGATGAGAAACATCCCTTTTTAATGACTAATGTGCCTGTAGCCGAGTGATTTTCTCTGTAGCAATGGTATGGCTACAGCTGAGCCCACTATTACCTCGATAATTTTTACAGCCCCAAAAAGCCCCACGGGCACTTTCTCTTAAGGTCATATCAGCGCCACATATGTTGCACAATGGTGCCATGTGACCACAATTATCGTTTAAGCAAATAGTGAAACCTTTAGCGCGTTTGCGAGTCATTGGGCTGCCACAGAGATCACAGCCTGCTTGTTTGTGATCGCATAATGGAGAATGTGAGCAGGAGAAAAATGACTTAAACTTGCCGGTTCCCGGTATTAGCGTGCCCGTAGTACATTGAGCACATTTGATCTGCTCAAACAGTGTTTGCACCAAAGACCTACTGAATTCATTCTGTTCAATGGCATAGTGCTGCTGAATAAGTTCGACCAAAAATGGGCTGGCATTGGTCATATCGGCTAACACGTAAACCCGATGCTTTGCTCGAGTCAGTGCGACATAAAATAATCGCCGTTCTTCGGCAAATTCAAAATCTTCAGCTTGAGGCAAGAAAGCGTCGAGTATTGGTGGGGTCATTTTTTTTGACGGAAACCCATGTATGCCTTGTGTCAGCCCCATGATCACCACATAGTCAGCCTCTTTACCTTTGGATGCATGAAACGATAAACACTCAATCACTAACATGGGGTAGTTAACCGTTAACTGACGCAGCAGATCTTTATCTGGCAGCTGAAACCAAAAGCGTGCCAGTAAGTATACTGTCGGTTTAGTTGTGGGCTTATCAGTGGCTTTAGCTACGCGGACAGACAGCGCATTCAAGGCTTGCTCTAATGCATTGCTACTCGGTTCATCTTTGGTTGCGCCCTCATTGGCGCCGCGGCGAAGTATTGATATCGCAGGATCGACAACCTGTACTAACGAATGAATATTTTTGTTGATTTGATTAGGGTTTTTGCTCACAAAGGCACTGGCTACTTCGCCGATACGGTTATTAAATCTAAACGTAAGGTCTAAATATGTTTCGGTAGTATTGCCAAAATAGCGCGAAAATTGAGTCGTTAAGCTGACATCCGCACCACTGAAGCGATAGATGGCCTGCCAATCATCTCCAACACAAAATAGTGAGGTATCAGTGTTGCTCGTATTCGCTCTCGAATCTCGCAGGGCACGCACTAAACGCGCTCTAGGTTCTGAAATATCCTGAAGCTCATCGACCATAATATATCGCCACGGGCTAACATATTGGCCGCTTTGCAGATAACCGAGCGCTTTAGCGATCATATCTTCAAAGTCGATATCACCGCTGGCAGATAAATGCTGCTGATATTGCTGTAAAATGGGCTGCAACAATTCAAACGCTTTACGGGTTTGTTGAGGATCGCCAGCATTGGCAAATATCTGCTCTAAGCCTTTTTCATCAACACAAGCCGCTTTGTATAAGCCGATTAACTGACTGAACAGTTTAGCCAACTCAGTCACTCGTCCTAGCTTATAAAGGGTTGCCAATATGGCGTCGTCAGGCAATGGCGAATAGTTAACTTTAAATACCGTTAAGGCCTGCTCGAGCCTGTTGATTAACTGATTTTTTTTGTGCTGATAATAAAATAATTCAATGCAGTTAGTTTGATGTTTTTTATGTAACTGACGTTGCCACTCCATTGATGCAAAATACGCAGCGTTATCGATATAAGGCGCAGTATTATTGGCGCCATCGATAGCGTAATACTCAATGTAAACGTGATGTTGTGGAAGATAAAAATCAGCTTGATACTGACGAAAATCAACTGTACTGACGTCATATTCATATTTGGCTTCATACTGATATTCAATGCCATTAATAAATAACCAATTGGCGATATACAGCTCAGCAAAGCTTTTCACTCTTTCGCCTTTTAATGAGCGGATGTCGTTATCATTTAGATATTCAAAGTAATCACCTTCGGTGGTAAATTCGAACGGGTTTTTCTCCACGTAATAAAAATGACTAAAGTAGTCGAAAACTTGTTTACGATAAGGCTCATCTTCAATCAAGGTTTGTAAGCGATTGTGCACCCATTTATCTTTAGCCTGCTCATCGTTTACCCAAGGTGACAAGCTGGGGTTAACACCTTCAACCTCGGCAATGATTTTCAATCCTAAACTATGAAACGTACTCGCCTTAATATCATCGGTGCCAAGCTGGTGTTTAATTCGCTGGTCCATTTCTTTGGCGGCTTTTTTACCATAAGCCAATAATAAAATATCATCCGCTTGAGCTTGACCACTGGCAACTAAATACCCCGCGCGGCCAACCATTACACTGGTTTTACCGGTTCCCGCACCCGCTAACAGCAGATTGTTATCGTCGTCAATAATACATGCACGGCGCTGTTTATCGGTTAATGGGTTTGATTCGACATGATCGAAAAAGTCAGCAAACGCGAGTAATTGAGATTGAATATAATGCTCACGAATATGCTCCACATCCGCATTATTCCAGTGGTAAAAATCGCGCAATTGAGTTAACGCCGCGCGTGTTTTTGTGGGCAATTCGACGCTGTCACTCCAGGGAAACCAGCGGCGGTATTCTCGCTCAATTCTCGGGCGTATTTTGTCAACCAATGACCGGCGTAAATAACGGCTCGATATTGCTTTTTCAATTCGAGATATCAAATCACATAACTGGTTTGCATGGGATAAGGCCCAGAGTAATTCGACTTGTTGTTTAAAATGAGACTTAGCGAAATAGCTCAGAAATGGAATTTGATAACAAGTACCGGCGGCATTCACACTTAGCAAGCTACCGAGTAAACTGGCACTAAAAATTGGCGGGTGATCTAACTGCTGCCACGATAGATGGCCAGCATTGAGCAATTGATGAGTCTGTCTAAATCGTGCTAAAAACTGGCCTTGAGTTGAAATAAAGGTGATGCCCTCTGTCGTTAACTCAAGCGCATTGGCACTGCGCTGATACAAATGTCCAAACCAACTGTGAGGGATATGTTTAACTGAATATTCTGCTGACAATGTAAAACCTATGACTAAATGGTTTCAGGGGTTAACCGACTAATATTGAAGATAACTTTACAGCAAATAATTAGCCATTACGGATTTAAAGCAATAATACACCTCGTCGGCATTTAAGTGAATGTGCTAAGCAACTCACAGGCTTAACGAAGAGCCCCCCGAAATGTTGTCAATAACCTGTAGTGCGATACCGCCTTAAGTGTAACTCGGCGCTCGACGGCCTATTGAACACCCGATAAATTCTCGAAAAATGCTCATCTACATCCGCATTGTTGACATGCTGGTCGCCGTTGATGACATAACTGCAGCCAGATACCGACTAAGGGATTGTTTGTATGGTGAAGTGGACCCAAACAATTATTTACATATCAATTAGCCATAATTATCGCCTTGTTCCGTTGTCGTTAAACTAAAACAAGCCAAATCAATCTAGTGCAACCAGATTAAATAGCGCTGAATCGTCTACTCAATAATGTATAAATTGGCACCGAATATGTGAACCAGCTAACAAAACCATTACGAGTAAATTGAAGCCATTCAAAGATGCATATAATATACATGTAAATTATGTGCATCTTTGGAGTGGCTCATGTCAACACCGCAAACAACTGAACAGTTATCACTATTATCGCTGGTTGATTTAATCGATCATATTGAAGCGACTCACCATAGGTATATCCGTGAAACCGCGCCATTATTGATTGAGTACACCGAAAAAATGCTTCGTGCTCATGGTGATGATCATGATGAGATCAAACCATTGGCGCAATGTGTACGCGAGTTAATTGACGAATTAATGCCCCACTTGATGAAAGAAGAACAGATCCTGTTTCCAGCGATTAAATCCCTCAGCTTAGGTCAGCCTGTCAATGGCTGTTTTGGCCATATTGGCAACCCGATTAACATGATGTTGCACGAGCATGATAATGCCGACCTCATGCTTCATACTATTCGACGCTTAACCAATGACTACACTATTCCTGCAGGCGTTTGCCACACATGGCAAGCATGTTATCGCACCTTGGCTGAATTTGATGCCGACTTACAAACTCATATTGACGTTGAAAACACCCTATTGTTCCCCAAAACATTATCACTATAATTTACTCAAATCCCCTTCTTGAGAAGCAACGCCGACTTAACCCAAGCGGATTTGCTTCCTTTTTTTAGCGAAACTTCATACAGTAACATTGCCAGCAATATTATGGAGTCAGTATGTCCCCTCATCATTACCCAACATTTGCCCTAGACGACATCGCCAATTTACATGAGTCTGCCCAAGTAGAGTTTAAGTTAGCGGGTGGACGAGACGGCAAGGGTACTTTGCCCGAAGGCATGTGGGAAAGCTACAGCGCTTTTGCCAATACCTTAGGCGGTGAAATTATTTTAGGCGTAAAAGAACTGCATGGTGATTTTACGATTGAAGGGATTGTTAATCCGATGCCGATGCTCAGTGAAATTTGGACAATTTTACAAAATCCGAAAAAAATCAGTCACAATATTTTAGCGCCGACTGATGTGCAAATTATCGAAATCATGTCTAAAAAGCTTATTCGCATCCATGTACCCTGCGTCGACGTAAAAATAAGACCTATCTACGTCGGCACCGATCCTTATAGCGGCACCTACTTTCGTGTAGGTGATGCTGATATGCATGCTAGCCGCGAGCAAGTGGAACAAATGAGCCTTAAAGCAGGTATCGACCTAAAAGGCTAAATCCGCGCTAAAGCAACTCGAGCAGTAAATCCAATTGGTTGATTTCAATATGCGGTAATACCGGTTGTGCTTTTTTATGCCGTTGCTGCATACATGGATTTAACCAGACACTTTGGCAGCCCGCCATTTTCGCCCCAGCAATATCGGACAGCGGATGATCGCCCACATGCAATAACGCCGACGGCCTAATATCTAACTGGCGGCAAGCGAGGGTAAACATGTCGGCTGCAGGTTTCATTTTAACGCCATGACCTGGGTGTAATACAAATTGCATCACCTTATCTAACCCAATACGTTGGGTGTCGACATTACCATTGGTGATACCGATAAGTCGGTAGCGTTGACTGAGACGTTCTAGCAACTGCATCACATTATTATCAATGGTAAAATTACTACGATGATGATGAAAACAGGTCATCCCATCTTGTGCCCCTTTACTGGCTTCAACTTCGCTATAATTAAAGTGTAAAAGACCTTGGTGCAACATGGCATAGCGGGCGGCACTGGTATCATGAGCTAACTCTGGGTGTCGCGTAAACAGCGCATGTTTGAGTTGCTGCCATTGATCGACATTCCATGCTGTTGTAGCGGGATAGCTTTGATTAATGTACCAAAACAGTTGCTCACTGGCATGCATTACATAAGGAAGGTTATTGTACAGCGTGTCGTCTAAGTCAAAACTAATCGCGCTAAACGTTTGTAGACGCTGATATTGGATTATTGAAGCTTTAGGCAATGGCGATGGCATTATTTCCCCCTGTCTTTTTTCGCTCTTGGATGCGCGTTATCGTACACTTTGGCAAGGTGTTGAAAGTCTAAACTGGTATAAATTTGTGTCGTCGATAAGTTAGCATGACCGAGTAATTCTTGTACGGCACGTAAATCTTGGCTTGATTCAAGCATATGGGTTGCAAACGAATGGCGCAACTTATGCGGATGAACTTTGACCGCCATGGCTTGCTCTTGTCCCCACTTAGCCATACGCGCTTGAATACTACGATGAGACAATCGTTTGCCTTGACTGCTGACAAATAACGCATCTCCTGCTTCAGCGCAAGGTAGTTGATTACGGCAATTCAGCCAAGCGGTCAATGCCTGTAAGGCTAGCTTACCAATAGGCACAACACGCTGTTTACTGCCCTTACCCATGACTTTAACTTCACGTTGATCAAACTTGATGTCAGCGCAATCTAAGCTGGCTAGCTCGGCTAAACGTAAACCACTTGAATAAAATAATTCCATAATGGCTTTGTCACGCAAACTCAAAGGATCATCGCCCGCTATGGACAATAAATGACTAACGGCATCCACATCCATATTTTTTGGTAAGGGTTTATTTTGTTTTGGTGCACTTAAGGTCTGTGCTGGGTTTACCGTTACGGCACCTTCTCGCAATAAAAAATCAAAGAACTGTTTTAAGGCAGACAAACACAAAGACAAGGATCGAGGACTCAATCCTTTACGATGTAACCTTGCCAGTACAGATTGCAGTTGTTCACGAGTGGCATCTATGAGGTTGGTTGGTTCCGTTAAGATGGCTTCAACTCGACGCAGTTCAAACATATAGTTACGCACGGTATAGGCTGAAAGCTGTCTTTCTGAGGTCAAATGTTGGCTAAATATCGTTTGCCAGTCTGTTGGCTTCATCAAGGTACTCCCAGATTGTAACTACTCAGGCCGTCGCCATTTAAGCCTATTTCATTGTTGAAAAATGCTCATTTAACACACTAAACTACGCTTTTTGCCTTGAACTAAGCATAAATGACTTAGTCCTGAGCATTTAGATTACATTTTGATACCAACATCTCAAATTAGAATGGCGACTAAGTGGTTACAAACGATTGACCTAATCCGTGTATCCTAAACAATACACTTGGCATTAACGATTACAGTTGCGGCAACATATGGTCCAGCAAACGACGCAATTGGCTAAATAACAACGAATCCATGTCGGGATGAAAATGGGTTGGATTTTTACTTGCGATGGCAAATATCACCTGGCCATTTTCATCAGATAATTTAGTTAATGCCACAGAGCCGACTTCGCTACCAAACAAACGTTTAGATTCTGACTGGGTTAACCGGCCAAAGTAATAACCGTTTTGGACTCGATGACGCCAAATCTTAGCTAATTCACTGTCGATATCGTGCACAGTAATCAACCTGACATGACTAAAGCCAAACTCGGTTTTCAACCCCTCTGACAGCACTAGACGCAGCTCACCCAAGTCTTGGCTCGCAAGCATTTTAAACGATAACTCAGTATTAAATTTAAATATTCTCTCGTTATGAGTCGCAATATTCATTAGCGAAGTAATTTCTTCTTCGAGCTGACCCACTCGTTGACGCAATAGCTCTTGGCGGCGTTCAACTAATGATACCGCGCCGCGTTCAGTATGCGGTATACGCATGGCGACTAACAGCTCAGGATAGCGATTAAAAAAGTCAGGATTATCCAATAAGTATTCGCGGATCAACATTTCATCAAACGGCGCTTGCTGCATACTCACCATCATATCGGCACCAAGATCTTGGCCAATTGAATTAATATCTTTTGCTTGAGCGCTGCTAACAGTATCGTCAGTGGCCTCATTGGTTAAACTGGCTTCAGTGGTAATGTCACTCATAATTGTATTTGTCCGTCATATACGTGTTCAGCCGGTCCAGTCATCCACAGAGGTTTACCCTCACCGTCCCAATTGATCACTAAACTACCACCAGGTAAGTCAACTCTCACCTGCTTATCAAGCTTACCTTGTAATTGCCCAACCGCTGCAGCGGCACAGGCTCCTGTACCACAAGCTAACGTCTCTGCCACACCACGCTCATATACCCGTAATTTAATATGTCCAGGGGTAATGACTTGCATAAAGCCCACATTCACGCCTTTAGGAAAGCGCTCATGACGGGTTAACATACTACCAATTTCATCAACGGCCACGGTTTGCACATCCTCGACGTCGATGACACAGTGTGGATTACCAATTGAAATAGCGCCACATAAGTAAGTTTGCATTGAGGTTTGTAGTAAGTATGTTTTTTCGCTTTTTTTGGCTTTAAACGGAATTTGGCTTGGCTCGATAACAGGTACGCCCATATTGACTGTCACGTTACCATCACGCTCAATCCGTAACGTGATTTTGCCTGAATTAGTACTCACGCGAATTTTATTTTTTTGGGTTAAGCCTTTATTTCGAACAAAACGAGCAAAACAGCGAGCACCGTTGCCACACTGTTCAACTTCACTGCCATCGGCATTAAAGATGCGATAATGGAAATCTAAATCAGGATCATAGGGCGGCTCGACCAACAGTAGTTGATCAAAACCAATCCCAAAATTGCGATCTGCAAGACGGCGAATTTGCTCAGGCGAAAAAAACACATTTTGTGTTACGCCATCAACAACCATAAAGTCATTACCCAGTCCGTGCATCTTAGTGAAATGGATCACAAAAGTTTCCTTATAAAACGTTATGCCGCTAGCTTACTGCCTATGGCAATAAATGTTCGCCTTGCCAAAGTTGTTGTAGCGTTTCGCGCTGACGAACAACAAAATCATCACCACCATCAACCATAATTTCAGCGACTCTTGGGCGAGAATTATAATTTGAGGCCATCGCAAAACCATAAGCGCCACTAGAGCGAACCGCTAAGAAGTCACCCGTTTTTACCGCTAACTGCCTGTCTTTACCCAAAAAGTCACCGGTCTCACACACTGGGCCTACGATATCATAAGCAAACGTTGGCGCATCATTTTGTTGTACCGGAATAATATTTTGCCATGCGCTGTAAAGTGATGGACGAATAAGATCATTCATTGCCCCGTCGACAATCGCAAAACGCTTATCGCTGTTTTCTTTTAAATAAAGCACTTGAGTGACGAAAATACCTGCGTTAGCCGCAATCGCACGACCCGGTTCAAAAATTAACGTTAACTTACGTCCATTTAATCGTTCAAGTAATGCTGCAGCATAAGCATCGGGATGTGGCGGAGTTTCAGCGTTATAAGTCACGCCTAAGCCGCCACCTACATCAAAATGTTTTATCTCAATACCTAGCTCACCTAAACGGTCTATCAACGCAAGCATGCGATCCATCGCATCTAAGAAAGGTTTTATTTCAGTGAGCTGAGAACCAATATGACAATCAACCCCTTTAACATGTAAATGAGCTAATTGAGCCGCACGGGCAAAAACCACTTCGGCTTCATCCATTGCGATGCCAAATTTATTTTCTTTAAGACCTGTCGAAATATAAGGATGAGTACCGGCATCAACATCAGGATTAATTCGCAACGAAACGGGTGCCACTTTCCCTAATCGCCCGGCAACATCATTGAGCTGTTCAAGTTCGGCACTCGACTCAACATTAAAACAGTAAATCCCGATGTTGAGAGCTTGCTCCATTTCGGCAACGGTTTTGCCCACACCAGAAAAAACCACTTTGTTAGGATCGCCGCCCGCTTGCAGCACACGCGAGAGCTCACCGCCAGAGACAATATCAAAACCACTGCCTAAACGGGCCAATACATTTAATACCGCAAGGTTTGAATTGGCTTTCACTGCATAGCAAATAAGATGAGGATGATCAGCAACGGCATTATTAAAGGCATGCCAATGACGCTCTAATGTGGCACGAGAATATATGTACAGCGGCGTGCCATGAGTCTTGGCCAATTTTGCTACATCGCAGTCTTCTGCGAATAGTGAATTATTTTGATAAGAAAAGTAATCCAAAATACGGTCCCTTATAAATGCTATTCTTGTTGTGAAATTGAGGATTGAGAGTCGAGTTCCTCTGTTTGCTTTAGCACATCTGTGCTGGCAGATTTTGGGGCGACTTTATTGACCACTGGCTCAGGTGTTTTGTACAAAACCCCTTTTTGACCACATGCGGTTACGAATAGGCTAGCAAGCATAATAAATAAAAGCAGTCTCATTTTTCTCAACATCTGTGCATCTAGTTAATAATGGACTTATAATCGCATTCATAACGCAGAAAGCAAAGGATAGAAATACATGGCTATTACAGATACTGAATTTCATCGATTAGCCGATGAAATGTTTGCCGAGATAGAAAACGCGGTAGAAAAAGCAATTGACGAGCAAGATGCCGATGTCGATATCAATGCAAGCGGCAATGTTTTGCAGTTGGCTTTTGAAGATGGTTCGCAAATCGTCATCAATAAACAAGAACCGCTTCATGAAATTTGGCTAGCCACGAAATCTGGTGGCTATCACTTTAATTATAATGACGAAAAATGGTTAGATACCCGTAATGGGTTGGAATTTATGCCTTTCGTGATTGATGCAATTAACAAGCAAAGCGGTATTGTGCTCAAGATAAACCCATAAATGTCCCATTGTTTGAGTTTGTGATAGCGATTGAGTGAGTTATTAAATAGTGATTGATATTGGGCTTATGCTTAAAATGCTGAGCCCATCTCATCTTTTGACAAACCAAAGGGCATAACGGTTAATTCACCTTCTATGCGTACAAGTTGGAAAAACTGCGGCATATTAAAAACAGGATGTCGTTGTTTTTTCTCGTCAAATACGTATAAGTGACTTTCTTGGGCAACAAAATCATTGATGTTAGTATGTTGATATTGTAAATGCTCAAGCTGATTAATTTCATCCGCGATATACACATCCAGCATTTGATTACGTTTATGTAAAAAGTACTGTTTCGCACCCATCACTGTATATTGGTAGATCACCGATGGCGCACTCGAATGAGGATCATCCGCTAAATCAGGCCGCGGCAACACATAAGTTTCATCACTCTTTTTATGAGCCATCGAGTCACGTTTACGATACATCATCCCTAAAGAATTAAAATACAGACGGTATCGTTGATCACCAATCGTTATTGAATGCATCAATGTATTCGTCTGATCCGCCTTCTTCATTAAACCATAACAACGTAACAGCAGTGTTTTGAGCTGATTGAAAATCTGTTGCTTTAACTTGGCTGAGCAACTAATAATCGATAAATCAACTTGTTCATTCGAACGCTTTAATCCCAATATAATAAATGAAATCGCTTCAAGTAATGCGGTGTGACCGTTAAAACGATGACATTGCCATTCACCCCAACTGTCTAAGCAAACGATTGCAACTGATGACAACATATTCTGTTTAGTTTGACCTAGGGATAAAACAGTGGCATTTGCATGATCCAGCATCGATTCAGGTCCAAACCATTGAGTCGTCGGATCACCATCCATATTCGCAATAAACACAATTTTTTGATAAAACCATGGCTCACATAAATCGCGCTTAGACACCGTGGGCACATGATGCATGATAGGGATCAATTTACGCGAAAGGTAGCCTAGCTTGTCGGCGCGCATTTTATTGCGCCCAACTTGAAACCAATGAGTCTCTGAAGTTGCCAGACCATTCATCACTGACCACGCAACTAGGCTGCATATGTTGTCAGCATCGTGTATAGCATGATTATCAAAGGCGTTTTGTTGATAACGAGTATCGACTTGAAATTGATCCAGTTCGTCATAAGGTTGACGATATAAATAAAATCGTGATGTCTTTAAGCAATGGCGGATCGTTAACGACTTTTCCGCGGTCGATAAACTCCATAAACGATTTAGAGGCTGCAACAAATGGTCATCATGACTAAAATAAGTGTGTAATTTACGCGCCAACAAGCCGAGTTCTTCAACCCGCATACGTTCACTTAGCGTTTGTTTCGAGGCAAATTTTAATAGATTCTTGTAACTGACTAATAGCAGTTCACTGAGCTGCTGATTGAACCATTTTAACTGGCCGGCATGCCAATAAGGGCTATTATCCAATGTGGCAACTAACTCATGGCTCCACCCCCATTGCTTAACGAGACTGTTAATTTTTTCAACCCGCCAGTCTGTCGCACTATGAGGTGATACACACGATAACGTAACGCCAGACTTTAAGTAAAAACAACGTCTGACAATTTCTAAACGATTATGCTCTCCCTGAGCAATCAAGTAAGCTTCTATACGTTGATAAAGCAGTAAATAAGCATCGTTATCAACACTAAAATCTTGTTGTTGACAATATTGCCAAATTTGCTGGGTTATCATCTGGGTATGTGGGTATTCAGAAGCATATGTTTCAAGCAGTAACACTTTTAATAAAGCTTTATGAGGTTTATTTAAGCCCTTATAAAGCTGCCATAATGAGGCACCAAAATACTCTCCTGCTGGCAATGAATTGACATCACCAAGATACAGTAAGTTAGGATCAGATTCAGTATCTTGACTATCGGCATCGGGCCACCAAGCAACAATTTTGCCTGCGAGTCGAATGTGAGAGCGGTAAAACTCTTCTAACAATAGCCAATGTTGGCTACTACCACTGTGTTCTATGCCTACTGACTGGCAATTATCAAATGCGCTGCATTCTCTAAATTGCATGGGATGCACAAGATAAAAGTTAACTTCAAACTCAAAACCGGCAAACCAGTCAGTAATGAGTTTGTTCTTATATTCGATTAAGTTAAGCTGGTCTTGGGTAAGATTACTGTTGTAAACCAACCAGATATCTATATCACTTTGCGGGTTTTGTCCAAAACTGGCAGTGCTACCCATGGCATATATGCCTTCAAAAGCCGTAGCACTTGAATCAATAGCCTCCGAAATAGGTAAACTCAAGGCATCACATGCTGAAATCATCGCGTCTGACAATATAAAATTGTGTATTCCACACGGCGTCTTAGGATCAATAATGTCAGAAACATCTATTTGATTATATTGAATTAAAAATGGGATGAGATGAAATAAATGTTGCTGTAAATCAGGCAACACATTAAGCACTCTAGTCAATCTGATGCTATTTAGTTTCTCAGCTAGATCCTTTTGATAATATGCCGTTTTATCGGTCAAGACTCACATCCTTTATACTTTGGCTAATACAAACGCTTAAAAACAAACCGTTAATAACAAATAATTATAAGAAACTAATTTATTATTACAATTACCACCAATAAAGCCAACCAACCTCACGTTTTCGCCAAAACAGTGATAATGGTAGCACTTTTTTTTAGTTTCGCCAGAAGTTAATCGAGGATCTAGGCCCAGAATAAGCTCTACAGACTTCAAACAATTGCCATCGATTTGTTACATCATCGCTTGAGCAATGATAGCATTACCTCAATGAGGCTATCTGATGGATCTACTACAATGTCTGAAAATATAATTCGTATCGCAACACGTAAAAGTCCACTGGCAATGTGGCAAGCTGAATTTGTCAAAGCTGAACTTGAACGCATTCACACTGGATTAACCGTTGAACTATTGCCGATGAGCACCAAAGGTGATGTCATTTTAGATACTCCGTTGGCTAAAATCGGTGGCAAAGGACTGTTTGTTAAAGAGCTTGAAGTTGCCATGCTTGAGAATCGTGCCGATATTGCAGTGCATTCAATGAAAGACTTGCCGGTAGACTTTCCAGAAGGGTTAGGGCTTCAAGTTATTTGCGAACGTGAAGATCCACGCGATGCTTTTGTATCAAATAATTATAAATCTATCAGCGAATTGCCTCAGGGCGCGGTGGTAGGCACATCAAGTTTACGCCGACAGTGCCAAATTAGAGCCGCTCGCCCTGATTTAGTGATCAAAGATTTACGCGGTAATGTTGGCACCCGTTTAGCCAAGCTCGACAGCGGTGATTACGCAGCCATTATCTTGGCAGCTGCAGGATTAATACGCTTAAAATTGAATGACCGTATTGCAGGTTTTATCTCTGCCGAAGAGTCACTTCCAGCTAATGGCCAAGGTGCGGTGGGTATTGAGTGCCGTACCGATGATGAGCGCGTTAAGGCATTATTAGCGCCACTTGAACATTTAGAAACCCGTTATAGAGTGCTTGCTGAAAGAGCAATGAATTCCCGTTTAGAAGGCGGATGCCAAGTCCCTATTGGTGCTTTTGCTGAAATTAACGGTGATACCTTAACCTTACGAGGTTTAGTCGGTAATCCTGATGGTAGCCAAATAGTCCATGGCACAGTATCGGGCGCTAAGCAGGATGGTATAGCGCTTGGTAAATCTCTTGCAGAAGATTTAATCAGTCGCGGCGCTAAAACTATTTTAGATGCTGTGTATGCCCGTTAATATTTTGTCATCAAGATAACAGACGATGAAAGTCTTGTTAACGCGCCCACTCGGGCGCAATCAAGCAATGGAGGAGCAACTCTCACGTCGAGATGTTGCTTATCTTGTTACTCCACTTTTAGCGATCATTGATACAAACGAATCGATTACTAACGCCGTACTAGACCAAACTGATAATTTATTATTTATTAGTACCAATGCCGTCGATTTTGCCGCAAAAAAACTCCACAACAATTTCCCCTCATATTGCCGTTATTTTGCTGTCGGTCAAGCAACGGCAGATAGCCTAGCCCAATATAATATCCATGCCGTTAGCTCGCCAGAAGACAGTCAAGATAGCGAAGGCTTATTGTCACTGCCCCAATTACAGCATGTCGAAAAACAATCATTTATTATTGTTCGAGGCTTAGGCGGACGAGAAACACTCGCTGAACAGTTACAACTACGTGGCGCCAATGTGAGCTACTGGCAGGTCTACCAACGCGCGCTACCAAAACTTGACGGCAAAGAGATAACTCAACACTGGAAATCGTTTGGGATAGATACCATTGTGATTACCAGTGGTGAAACATTATCCAATTTAATCGAGCTTGTACCAAAAGAATTATTTGCATGGTTACGTGCATGTCATATCATAGTCCCCAGTAATCGCGTCGAGTTACAAGCTAAAGCAATGGGATTGAGCCATATTACCAATGCAAATGGAGCCAATACTCAAGCTATACTAACGAGTCTTGCTTTATAATTTGTTATTGTATTGTTATGTTGCATCGACACGCATTTATTAATATTGCTTTTATTGGTTGTATTTTTGCTTTCAAGGACTGTTCATGGAAAACAATAAAAAAGATCCAAACTCGCCAGCACACAAGGATGAGAACGTTATGTCTCCTGCGCCAAGTCCAACGGACAATCCGGCACAGGCCAAAAAAGGCAATGCGACCAGCCAGCAGTCTGCTGACAAAACCAATAATAATCAGTCCAATCCCTCTGCAAAATCCTCTGTGAATTCTCCTGTAAATTCTCCTGTAAATAAGAGCCGACGCAAAGCTAAACCTAGCTCTTGGTGGATCCGCCTTGGAGTCTTGTTCAGTTTAATCGTGGCAATTATTGCTATCGCAGCTTGTTATTGGCTCTATTTGCAGCTTGATCAACAAGGCAATGACCAAGCTCAGTTGGAACAAAGTCTCACTGAGCAAGTAACACAAAATAAATCGTTAAAAGATGAATTACAACAAACGACAATGGCAACCAATAAGCGCATTGGTACACTAGATCAACAACAGTCAAACGATACCAAAGCTTATGCGAAGTTGGCCGATCTGCAGCAATCAACTAAACAATTGCAAGAACGTGTCGCCATTATTGCCCAGCGCAGTCCTAACCATTGGATGGCATCAGAAGCGGAATACCTAGTGCGCATGGCGGGCCGAAAGCTGTGGTTAGAAAATGATCCACAAACTGCAATTGGTTTATTACAGTCAGCAGATGAGCGCATCAGCTCCATGAAAGATCCTGCATTAACATCTCTGCGTAAGGCCTTAGCTGATGACATCACCAACGTTAAAGCATTAAAAACCACAGACGTAACCAATACTATTTTTGACCTAGATATCCTTATCGATGGCTTAACACAATTACCGTTAAATCGTATTGATGAAAATTTTGCTGCAACCAAAAATACCCCTCCAGTAACGGACTCAATTGACGACTGGCAACAGAACCTGGCCCGTACTTGGCATGATTTAACTGATGGCTTCATCACTATCCGTAAACGTACTACTGATTTAGAACCGCTATTGTCACCTGATCAACAGTGGTATTTGGTCGAAAACATTCGCAACAAATTACTGCAAGCACAATTAGCATTGTACCGTTTTGATCAAGTGAATTATCAACAGTCTATTTCTTTAGCAGACAAGTGGTTACAACAGTACTTTGATTTAAGGGATCCAAAGACCAAAGCAACGATTAAGTCTTTAGATAAACTTGCCAAGGTTAAGATTGACAAAATTACACTCAATAAATTTCAAGCATCGCCACTACTGCAGCAACTCGTTATCTATGGTGAGATTATGCCTACTGAGGAGCCTGCACAATGATTAAGACGCTAGTTTATGTGGTGCTCATTTTAATTGGACTGTGTCTCAGTCCACTTATTGTTGGGCAAAGTGGTTACGTGTATATCGCGATTGGCGACTACCAAGTCGAAACCAGTTTAGTAGTAGGAGTGATTGGATTAATTGTATTTTATTTTGCGCTGCAATTACTCGAGTGGTTAATCGTCCTTCTATTAAATATCGTACTAAGCAGCCGATATCTTCCAGAAGAATGGCGAAGAAAAGCGGCTAAAAAACATACTTTAATCGGCGCTTTAGCACTGGCAGAAGAAGATTGGCCAGCGGCAGAACGAGCCATGGCTAAAGGTGCTGAAAAAGGTGAAATTCCAGTATTAAACTTATTTGCAGCGGCCAGAGCAGCACACTATCAAGGTGATATCACCGCGCGGGATCATTATTTAAC
Source organism: Shewanella sp. Actino-trap-3 (assembly GCF_002836275.1). Classification (NCBI taxonomy): domain Bacteria; kingdom Pseudomonadati; phylum Pseudomonadota; class Gammaproteobacteria; order Alteromonadales; family Shewanellaceae; genus Shewanella; species Shewanella sp. Actino-trap-3. Next base: position 2,694,224 of record NZ_PJCE01000001.1, read on the forward strand.
TCAAGCAGAGGTCCACCCTATCGCAAAAACGGCGGTATATACTTCGCGTACTCGTTATTTAATCAAGCAGGGTGAATTCGTTAAAGCCCGTGCAATACTAGATACACTCAGCCCCACAAGTAAAAGCAGTGCCCCAGTGTTGAAACTGGCTCAAGAATTATATCTACAGCAACAGGATTGGCAGGCATTAAAGTTGCTGTTACCTATTTTGAAAAAGCGCCAATTGTTAGCTGAAACGGAGTGGAGTCAATTAAACACTAAAACGAACAATATTTTAATGTTGAATGCAGCAAAAACCTCTGAAGCAGAGTTGAATAAATGTTGGCATTGGTTAAATAAGTCAGAACGTAAACAAGATGAATTAATATTAGCTTATGCTCATGGCCTTATTCAGTATGGTCACAAAGAACAAGCGATAAAGTTAATTCATAAACAAGTTAACGCTTCGCCATCGGCGGCTTTATTTTCGGCAATACCAGATTTAATTAGTGCACAAGATCAAGATATACGAAAATTACTCGGCCGATTAGAAACCTCTCATGAAAATGATGCTGACTATCAAATGTGCCTAGCAAAACTTGCCATTCAAAGTCGTGACACTAAACAAGCCAAAATTCATTGGCAAAACGTATGTCGCATAGCACCCACTCATCAATCATGGCTCGCGTTGGCGCAAGCACAAGAACAGTTGGGTGAAAACTCTACTGCGGCCCATAGCTATCGCAACGCGGCTAATATCATGTAAACAGTGATTTTATTATTTGGTACACACTTAAAGCCTGCAATTTGCAGGCTTTTTTGTTAAATTTGTTAACTTTTTGTTTATTAGGCCGATATATAGACAGAAGAGTTAATCCAAAATAGTGAACTTATCGTGACTTAAAACGTACAACATGGTTAGAATTGACATCATCATAATATCTTTATATATCAAATTCAACACCTTAGTTAACAATCCATTAAACGTCAAAAAATTGACTATTTTAGCAACCAATGATATTATTCTTAGTGGATTGTTTCTAAATTTATTTTAATGTTAATACTATTTATTTTAATGTTAATACTGATAGGTTAATACGCAGATACTTTGCATATTAACCTATTAATATCTTAAGTGTATCAAAGCTGTTGGGAGCTTCAAATGGGATCGATGACTACATCAAAGAATGGAATACTTTCTGCTTCAGAAGGTTCGGTGACAATAACTATTAACAATGAAACCAAGGAACTACAACTTGGTCAGACAGCTCCGGCAGGCGCAATAGTCGCTAGCAGTGATGAGCTTGGTTTTGTTATAACTTTGATGACGGTACTATTTTTAATAGTGCTAATACTCCTAATGATGAATCACTCATAACACCAGCTGATACTAATAATGATGCGATTGTTGGACAAGCAGCAGATCAACAATCTTTGGATGAAATAGAAGCCTTACAGGCATTGATTGCATCTGGCGAAGACCCAACTGAAGATTTACCAGAAACTGCCGCTGGCACCCCAACTGTCAACCAAGGTGATTCTGGTTATGTTGCTGTAACACGAGATGCTGGCGAGACAATTGCAAATGCAGGCTACGACACGACAGGACAAACTGCTGCCCCAACAGCAGTGACTCAAGAAGAAATTGTTATTGAAAATGATTCCCCATCGATTTTATTAAATGACGTCATTACAGTTAACGAAGATCAAATTTGCTTCTGGCAATGTACTCGATAACGACAGCGATGTTGATTCAGATTTAAGCGTAGTCAGTTTTGAAGTAGATGGTCAAACCTATCCTGCAGGTACAGAAATCGAGCTTGAAGGTGGCGTGCTCGTTATCAATCCTGATGGTTCTTTTACTTTGCTCCTAATGAAGATTGGAATGGTCAAGTTCCGGTTATTACCTATACCACCAATACTGGCATTACCGCGACACTAACGATTGAAGTTACGCCTGTTGATGATGCGTCTGTACTTGTTAATGACAGCAATAGCGTTGCAGAAGATACTGCCGCCACCGGAAACGTATTAGATAACGACAGCGATGTTGATTCAGATTTAAGCGTAGTGAGCTTTGAAGTTGACGGCCAGACTTATTCTGCCGGTACCGAAGTGACTCTTGATGACGGTGTTTTAGTTCTTAACGCTGATGGCTCGTACACTTTTACACCAAATGAAAACTGGAATGGCCAAGTCCCTGTCATCACCTATACCACTAACACTGGTGAAACCGCGACGCTAACAATTCAAGTCACGCCTGTTAATGATGCGTCTGTACTTGTTAATGACAGCAATAGCGTTGCAGAAGATACTGCCGCCACCGGAAACGTATTAGATAACGACAGCGATGTTGATTCAGATTTAAGCGTAGTGAGCTTTGAAGTTGACGGCCAGACTTATTCTGCCGGTACCGAAGTGACTCTGGATGACGGTGTTTTAGTTCTTAACGCTGATGGCTCGTACACGTTCACGCCAAATGAAAATTGGAATGGCCAAGTCCCTGTCATCACCTATACCACCAATACTGGTGTTACCGCGACACTAACGATTGAAGTTACGCCTGTTGATGATGCGTCTGTACTTGTTAATGACAGCAATAGCGTTGCAGAAGATACTGCCGCCACCGGAAACGTATTAGATAACGACAGCGATGTTGATTCAGATTTAAGCGTAGTGAGCTTTGAAGTTGACGGCCAGACTTATTCTGCCGGTACCGAAGTGACTCTTGATGACGGTGTTTTAGTTCTTAACGCTGATGGCTCGTACACTTTTACACCAAATGAAAACTGGAATGGCCAAGTCCCTGTCATCACCTATACCACCAATACTGGTGTTACCGCGACACTTACCATTGAAGTCACGCCAGTTGATGACGCATCGGTTTTGGCTAACGACACCAATACTGTTGCTGAAGATACTGCCGCCACAGGAAACGTATTAGATAACGACAGCGATGTTGATTCAGATTTAAGTGTTGTGAGTTTTGACGTTGACGGCCAAACCTATACGGCTGGCACTGAAGTGACTCTTGATGACGGTGTGCTCGTGCTTAATGCCGACGGCTCATATACCTTCACGCCAAATGAAAACTGGAACGGTACAGTTCCGGTGATCACTTACACCACTAATACTGGCATTACCGCGACACTAACGATTGAAGTTACGCCGGTTGATGATGCATCGGTTTTGGCTAACGACACCAATACTGTTGCTGAAGATACTGCCGCCACAGGTAACGTATTAGATAACGACAGCGATGTTGATTCAGATTTAAGCGTAGTGAGCTTTGAAGTTGACGGCCAGACTTATTCTGCCGGTACCGAAGTCACTCTTGATGACGGTGTTTTAGTTCTTAACGCTGATGGCTCGTACACTTTTACACCAAATGAAAACTGGAATGGCCAAGTCCCTGTCATCACCTATACCACTAACACTGGTGAAACCGCGACGCTAACAATTCAAGTCACGCCAACTAACGACGCGCCAACCATTGACGTGGTTGCCAATGACTTTACTGAAAACAGCGCCGTCGATGGCGATGTGGCAGCAACCTACACCACCTTTGATGAAGACGGCGATCTACTGACTGTTGACTTTACCCCGGCAGCAATGACGACGGTTACTACGCGTTGGTCAACGGCGAAGTGGTGTTGACCCCAGCCGGAGCTGACTTAGTCAACAGCGGCGGCACCTTACCGCCGGTAGATTTAACCGTGTCAGATGGCAGCTTAACCGGCCAAGACAGTGACACCCCAGCGATCACTGCAATGAATGATGCGCCTACCATTGATGTTGTCGCCAATGACTTTACTGAAAACAGCGCCGTTGATGGCGATGGCAGCAACCTACACCACCTTTGATGAAGACGGCGATCTACTGACTGTTGACTTTACCCCGCAGCAATGACGACGGTTACTACGCGTTGGTCAACGGCGAAGTGGTAAACCCAAGCAGGTGCTGACTTCGTTAACAACGGCGGCACGCTGCCTGCAATTGATTTAACCGTTTCTGATGGCAGCTTAACAGGTCAAGACAGTGACACTCCGGTGATCACCCTACGAACGATGCGCCAACCATTGACGTGGTCGCCAATGACTTTACTGAAAACAGCGCCGTCGATGGCGATGTGGCCGCGACCTTACAACACCTTTGATGAAGACGGTGATTCACTGACGGTGGACTTTACTCCGGGCACCAATGACGACGGTTACTATGCGTTGGTCAACGGCGAAGTGGTGTTGACCCCAGCCGGAGCTGAGTTAGTCAACAGCGGAGGCACCTTACCGCCCGTTGATTTAACCGTGTCCGATGGCAGCCTAACCGGACAAGACAGCTGATACCCCAGCGATCACGGCAATGAATGATGACTTCACTGATGCCAACGAAACTCGCAGCGGCCCCGTCATCACCTATGTGTTAAGACAACCCTGAAGTGACCGGTAATGTGATTGATGGCAGCAGTGACGATGGCCCTATTTCAGTCACCACCTTCCCTGTCGCGGGCGATGCAACCGGTGTCGGTAGCTTTACCGCAGATGGAACCGATGATCACCTATGTGTTAACCGACGGCTGCCGGTGTCGGTATCTTTAGCTTAACGGATAACGAAGTGGTGGCAGAAGACAGCGGCGCAACCACGGGCACCGTATTAACGGGCACCAGCTTACCCAGTGGCTAATTACAACGGCCCATTGTGCCGGTGATCACCTATGTTAACCGACGGCTCTGGCCCGGCCCGACCGACACGTCTACCTTGACCATCACCGTGACCCAGTGAACGATGATTTTCACACGCGAACGAAGTGATTTCAGTGGCAGAAGACAGCGGCGCAACCACGGGCACCGTATTAACGGGCACCAGCTCAGAACCGAAAGCTTCAGCATCAGTGGCATTGAGACAGCGGCGGTAGCTTTACCACAATGGGCACTGTGGCTAATTAACGGGCACCAGCTCAGTTGATGGTCCTGTGACCGTACAAAGCTTCAGCATCGACGGCGTTACTGGCCCATTGACCTTAGGTCAAGCGGTGATAATTGCCGGTGTCGGTAGCTTTACATTAAGCGCCAATGGCGCATACAGCTTTACTCCAGTGGCTAATTACAACGGCCCCGTGCCGGTCACCTATCAACCGACGGTTAACCGACGGCTCTGGCCCGACTGACACGTCTACCTTGACCATCACCGTGAGCCCAGTGAACGATAATTTCACTGACGCGAACGAAGTGATTTCAGTGGCAGAAGACAGCGGCGCAACCACGGGCACTGTATTAACGGGCACCAGCTCAGTTGATGGTCCTGTGACCGTACAAAGCTTCAGCATCGACGGCGTTACTGGCCCATTGACCTTAGGTCAAGCGGGTGATAATTGCCGGTGTCGGTAGCTTTACATTAAGCGCCAATGGCGCATACAGCTTTACTCCAGTGGCTAATTACAACGGCCCCGTGCCGGTGATCACCTATGTTTCAGTGGCAACCGAACGGCTCTGGCCCGACCGACCGTACAAAGCTTCAGCATCGACGGCGTCTACCGCCAATTGACCATCACCGTGAGCCCAGTTAACCGACGGCCTGGCCCGACTGAACGATAATTTCACTGATTTCACTGACGCGAACGAAGTGATTTCAGTGGCAGAAGACAGCGGCGCAACCACGGGCACCGTATTAACGGGCACCAGCTCAGTTGATGGTCCTGTGACCGTACAAAGCTTCAGCATCGACGGCGTTACTGGCCCATTGACCTTAGGTCAAGCGGTGATAATTGCCGGTGTCGGTAGCTTTACATTAAGCGCCAATGGCGCATACAGCTTTACTCCAGTGGCTAATTACAACGGCCCCGTGCCGGTGATCACCTATGTTAACCGACGGCTCTGGCCCGACTGACGTCTACCTTGACCATCACCGTGAGCCCAGTGAACGATAATTACTGACGCGAACGAAGTGATTTCAGTGGCAGAAGACAGCGGCGCAACCACGGGCACTGTATTAACGGGCACCAGCTCAGTTGATGGTCCTGTGACCGTACAAAGCTTCAGCATCGACGGCGTTACTGGCCCATTGACCTTAGGTCAAGCGGTGATAATTGCCGGTGTCGGTAGCTTTACATTAAGCGCCAATGGCGCATACAGCTTTACTCCAGTGGCTAATTACAACGGCCCCGTGCCGGTGATCACCTATGTGTTAACCGACGGCTCTGGCCCGACTGACACGTCTACCTTGACCATCACCGTGAGCCCAGTGAACGATAATTTCACTGACGCGAACGAAGTGATTTCAGTGGCAGAAGACAGCGGCGCAACCACGGGCACTGTATTAACGGGCACCAGCTCAGTTGATGGTCCTGTGACCGTACAAAGCTTCAGCATCGACGGCGTTACTGGCCCATTGACCTTAGGGTCAAGCGGTGATAATTGCCGGTGTCGGTAGCTTTACATTAAGCGCCAATGGCGCATACAGCATTTACTCCAGTGGCTAATTACAACGGCCCCGTGCCGGTGATCACCTATGTGTTAACCCACCGTGAGCCCAGTGAACGAAATTCCTGTTATTGATGATTACAGCAGCACAATCAATGACTCTATTGCTAATGGCATTAACGTATATGACGTTAATGATGCCAATACTGGAAATGATACTGATATCGACGGTGACACATTGTCTTATTCTTTTGTGCTTGCTAATGGGTCAAATAGTCTAATTAGCGAAGATGGTGCGTTTATCATTAATGCACAGACGGGGGTAATTTCTGTTAATGATACGACGCAAATTATCTATGACAAGGGTAGCGAACAAATTAGCCTAACCGTTCAAACAAGTGATGGCAGCTTAACTGATACTGCAATTGTGACTTTTGATCTTAACAATGTTGATGCTATTGATGATCTTCCAGGATCATCATATTCAGTAACCACAGGGTCAAGTACCGCTTGGGCAATCCCACAGTCTAACGGCCAAAGCCTAATGAGGATTTCAGCGCGCACAGCGGATGGTTCAATGGGCGCAGTAAACATTGAATCAGGCTCTAACAAGCTCGGTGTGGCGGGTTCGCCACGTACCGCTGATCAGGTAACAGGACAAATCGAGTATGATTCAGCTACAGGTACATCTGAAGCGATTGTTGTTGATTTCAATGGTTTAGTCAATCAAGCTCAATTTAGCGTTTCTAACCTATTTTCAAATGAAAATAATGGCGAACAAGGAATTTGGAAGGCTTATTACAATGGACAATTAGTCGCAAGTGATACGTTTAAGACAACTTCTGGTGACGCTGGTATTTTCAGTATTGATACCGATAATATTGTCTTTGACCAATTAGTATTTGAAGCAACGCAGACAATTAATGAAGCCACTAATGGTAGTGCCTTAACTGACTCATCAGATTACTTCTTAACGGGCATTACAGCGTCTGGACCAGCTATTATGGGCACTTATATGGTCTCTGAAGATGGCGTGCTATCCATTACAGACACTAGCAAAGGGTTATTAAATAATGACTCTGATGCCCAAGGTAATACATTTACGCTAACTGGGGTAAATGGATCTGTTGTTACAGATGGACAGGAAGTGATACTGCTAAGCGGTGCTCTGTTAACTATTCACAGTAATGGCACTTATTCATATGACACCAACGATTCATTTGAAGCACTTACCGCTGGGCAACTTGCAACTGATACCTTTACTTATACGGTAACGGATCAATATGGCGCTACCGACACTGCGACAGTGACGATTAACATTGTTGGCGAAGCAGACCCTAGTTCCACTTATGTCAGCTATAACGGTAACCCTGGCAATGACATTATTGAGGGAACGCAAAGTAACGATATTATTATTAGTGATCAACAAGGCTTACAGATTGTTGCTGGTGAGAATTATAACATCGCCTTTATATTAGATACTTCAGGCAGTATGTCCGATCTTATTGCGACAGCAAAAACGCAGTTAGAATCAGTGTTCAATATATTAGCAGATAGCGCTACTGGATCGCATAGTGGCGTTGTTAATGTGCTGTTAACCAACTTTGCCACAGGGTCAAATATTTCAGTATCTATGAACATGGATGACCCGGATGCGGTTCAAACATTAGTGAGTCAATTAAAGTCACTATCTGCTAATGGATGGACCAACTATGAAGCAGGCTTTGACACCGCTATAAATTGGTTTAGTAGCAGTACTGTACAGCAAAATGTCGGAAATAATTTGTCGTACTTCATCACCGACGGTACTGTTAATCGCAGTACAATTGAAACAGATACAGCTAAAATATTAATCGGTTACGACGCAATGTCAGGTCAATATGTCTCCCTAAGCAGTTTAATGGGGAACAATTATAGAAAAGGTACCGTACTTGAATTTGATGGAAAGATAGTTGCTGATGCCAATGGCAATGTATATTCAATTTATACTGATCAGCAACTTGGAAAAATGACTTTCAATAACAATGGTAAGTTCAGTTCATACAGCGATACTACTTCTTCCAGCAACGCTCAAAATGAGGCCTTGCATGCATTTAACCTTCTAGCGGCTGTATCTCAGGTAGAAGCGATTAGTTTGAAAGCTTCTGATGGTTCAACACCAGTTGGCGAAAATAATCTGAAACTATATGACACTGACGGAAATGTACGCGCGTCAATTGATGTCTCTGATCTATCTAGTGTTATTACTGGCTCTGAGACACTGCAATCACAAGGTGATGATGACACAAGTGGCAATGAAGGTGATGACATTATCTTTGGTGACTTAGTCAGATTTAGCGGTTCATCAGAGCAAGGATATGTCGCTTTACAAACTTATGTGGCCGACAAAACAGGCCAAAAAGTTGCAGATGTTGATGTTAGAGCAGTACATGATTATATTCGTGGTCATGTAAATGAGTTTAATATCAATAATCAAAATGACGGTAACGACATTCTAAATGGTGGTACTGGTAATGATATATTATTTGGTCAGGGCGGGAACGATGTTCTCAATGGGGGCGAAGGTAATGACTTACTTATCGGTGGCCTAGGTGATGACACGCTCATTGGTGGTCTGGGTAATGACACCTTTGTATGGTCTAAGGGCGATACTGGTACAGATACGATTAAAGACTTCGAAGTTAACAATGACTCTCTTCATATCAGTGATTTATTACAAAATGAACAGAGCGGTGACTTAGAGTCCTACCTTGAATTCTCGTTCAGTAATGGCAGCACGACAATTTCTATCGATGCCGACCTTGATGGTAATGTTGACCAATTGATTGTACTTGATGGTGTAGATCTATCGCAGGAATACGCTAGCACCACTGAAGGAGTTATCATTAACGGTTTACTTAATGATGGCGCACTCATTGTTGATACTGCTACAGTCAATCCGGCCCCGTCGCCAGGAACTAACCATGCAGATCTATTTGATCAACATAATGGAAATATTATTCCTTAATAACAACAAATTGACTGCGTCACAGAGTATTATGTGACGCATATTTGCTTATTCTAACAATAAATATTAAGGATAATGATTAGGTGCCTAACCTTGCGTCTAACACAAGTGAGCAGTGGACCATTTCTGCTTCCCAACGGGTAACGGTCGATCCTTTACTCGACTGTTTAGTTTTATTAACTGAGCATTTTGGAAGCCCTTGCTCAATAGATTCCCTTGCGGCAGGTCTTCCGCTATCTGGTGCCGTCATCACACCCGACTTAATCCCTCAAGCAGCGGCTCGAGCTGGACTATCAGCTAAATTATCACGTAAAGATTTGAATCAGATTTCTGAAATATTATTACCTTGTATCTTGTTATTAAAAGATAAAAAGGCCTGTATTCTTCGACAAATCGATCTAGAGCAAGACAAAGTCATTATTCAATTACCCGAAACGGGCGGCGAACAAACCCTGACAATTGAAGGGTTAGAAACCTTATACGTCGGCTATTTATTTCTAGTTAAACAAGATTATCGCGGTGATAAAAGTTTTGATGTTCACCTGCATGACAGCAGTACACATTGGCTAATGCAAAGTATCAAAGACTCTGCCCCCATTTACCGAGATGCCCTTATAGCCTCAGTATTAGTCAATCTGTTTGCATTGGTTTCACCACTATTCATTATGAATGTCTATGACAAAGTAGTACCCAATCTTGCATTTGAATCACTTTGGGTTTTAGCTATAGGGGCAGGCATCGCCTATATATTTGACTTTATCATGCGTCAATTACGCAGCTATTTAATCGATATTGCAGGCAAAAAAGTCGACATTATTGTTTCTTCAAAATTATTTGCCAAAGCTATTGGTATTCCGTTATCAAAACGTTCACCCAGTGTTGGTGGCATGGCCAGACAATTAGGTGAGTTTGACAGTATTCGAGAGTTTTTAACCTCAGCAACCATCACCACACTCGTTGACCTGCCATTTGCATTGCTATTCGTGTTCATCATTTATATTGTTGCTGGCGATTTAGCCATTATTCCAGTGATTGGCAGCCTAATTATTATTGCAGTAACCTTTTATATACAACCTAAACTAAAACTGGCAATTGAAGAAAGTAATCGCTTTTCAAGTTTAAAGCATGGTCATTTGATTGAAAGTTTAACCGCATTAGAATCAATTAAAGCCAACGGCGCCGAAGGGTTAGTACAAAAAAGCTGGCAACAAATGATCGGCCATACCGCCAATTGGCAACTAAAAACCAAAAAACTATCTAATTATGTCAGTCATATTGCTAATTTTATGGTGCAATTAACTGTTGTGCTCGTCGTGGTATTGGGCGTATATCGATTAGCTGAAAATGAAATATCCATGGGTGGGATCATTGCCGCGGTCATGCTATCAAGCCGAGCCATCGCCCCCATGGCTCAATTAGCTGGGTTAATTACCCGTGGCAATCATACAATGAGTTCACTGCGCCAATTAGACGCGATTATGGAACAAGAAGATGAGTTTGAAGACAAAGGGAACCTAGCAAGCAAAGAACGATTTATGGGGAAAATAGAGGCTGATAATATCAGTTTTAGCTTTCCTGGTTCCGAAAAGCCCAGCTTACATCCTTTATCAATAAGTATTAATCCTGGTGAACGTATCGCCATTATTGGCCGTAATGGCTCAGGTAAAAGTACCTTAGCCAAATTACTACTAGGATTATACAAACCGACTCAAGGCAGCCTGCGCTATGACGGCCTAGATGCAGGACAAATTCACCCTAGTGATCTTAGACGTAACTTTGGCTATCTACCTCAAGACGTCACCTTGTTTCACGGTACGATCCGCGACAATATTTTATTCGGCTCTCGTCAAGTGACTGAACATCAATTAATAAGAGCTATCCAGCTTTCTGGTGTGAGTATGTTTACTAACCTAGAATCAGAAGGTTTAGATCAACAAGTTGGCGAGGGAGGCTTGTCATTGAGCCGAGGTCAACGACAAACGGTAGCCTTAGCCAGAGCAACATTAAATGACCCATCCATATTATTAATGGATGAACCTACAGCAAGCCTTGACGCCCGAGCAGAAAAACAGTTTATTCGCTCAATGCAACTTGTTAGTCGCGATAGAACATTATTACTCATTACCCATAAGATGCATTTATTAAATCTAGTCGATCGTATTATTGTGCTCGAACGGGGTCATGTGGTGGAAGATGGTCCTAAAGAAGAAGTTCTGGCTAAACTCAATTCTGGGACAATTTCTGGAGTCCAAAACTCATGAGTAAGAATCTTACTACTGCAGACTTAGAAATGGTTGATGACGTTTACGGTGCCATGATGACCGATGCCCCTTCAGGACATCGTCTTATCATTTGGTCACTGGCTGCAATGATGGTGTGCTTTGTTATCTGGGCTTATTTCTCGGAATTAGATCAGGTAACAACTGGGATCGGTAAAGTTATTCCATCTTCACAAATTCAAATTATTCAAAGTTTAGATGGCGGTATTTTACAAAACATCTACGTCCAAGAAGGAGGCATGGTCACCAAAGGACAGTCTTTAGCCCGTATTGATGACACTCGATTTCGCTCTGATTTCGACCAACAAGAACAAGAAGTCTTCGGATTACAAACCAACATTATTCGGATGCGCACTGAATTAGACAGCATTATTATCTCCGATATGTCTTCAGACTGGCGCGAACAAGTCAAAATCACTAAACAAAACTTGCTCTTTTCGCAGACCATTATTGACGAGGAGCCTGAACTGGTTAAGCGTCAACAAGAAGAATATTCTATTCGGCTTGATAATTTAAGTAACCAATTAGAAATTCTGGTGCGTCAAATCCAACAACGCCAACAGGAAATTGAAGAATTAGCGTCCAGAATTGGTACCCTTACAACAAGTTACCAATTAGTATCACGCGAGCTTGAATTGACTCGGCCGCTGGCCCGTAAAGGAATTGTCCCTGAAGTTGAACTGCTCAAACTTGAGCGCACAGTGAATGATATTCAAGGTGAATTACAATCTGTGAGGCTTTTGCGGCCCAAGGTCAAAGCCTCAATGGATGAAGCCATCTTAAAACGCCGAGAAGCGGTGTTTGTTTATGCCACAGATTTACGTGCACAACTCAATGAAATGCAAACCAAATTATCTCGGATGAATCAGGCACAAAAAGGCGCGTTTGATAAAGTCAGTAAAGCCGTCATTACCTCGCCAGTTATTGGAACAATTAAAAAGATTAATTTTAATACTTTGGGTGGTGTTGTGCAGCCAGGCGAAGAGATTATGGAAATTGTGCCATCAGAAGATAAACTACTGATAGAAACTAAAATCACCCCTAAAGATATTGCTTTTTTACATCCAGGATTGCCAGCCATAGTGAAAGTTACCGCTTATGACTTCACTCGTTATGGTGGACTAAAAGGCACCGTTGAACATATTAGCGCCGATACATCACAAGATGAAGAAGGTAACAGTTTCTATATTGTAAAGGTACGAACAGAAGAATCCCGTTTATTGAAAGACAATGGCACAGAGATGCCAATAATCCCAGGGATGCTGACATCGGTCGATGTCATCACGGGAAAAAAATCCATACTTGAGTACATATTAAATCCAATTTTAAGAGCGAAAGATACCGCTCTTAGAGAGCGCTAAGAAGACCAGGAGGGTTTTTTAATGATAACTATTATAAATCAGCAAAAAAAGCTGAGTATGATTGCATTGGCTTTATCAATATCGATAGCGCCAGCAGTCTCAAGCCAAACACTTGAGCAAGCAGTTGCACATACGCTAGACACAAACCCAGATTTACGTATCGCTTTTAATCGTTTTAAAGCGCGCGAAGAGCAAGTTAATCAGGCTGAAGCTGGCTACATGCCAACCTTAGATATTTCTGCTGGCTATGGCTGGGAGCAAACCGATAGCCCTTCGACTCGGCGTAAAGCAGGTCAAGGAGATGTAGATAATGACGGTATGATTGATTTAGAACGTGGCGAAGCCGGTTTTAGTATCAAACAAATGCTATTTGATGGTTTTTATACCAGTAGCGAAGTCGATCGTTATTCGTTTGAAGCCAGTGCTGATCAGTGGGCATTATTTTCCGCCGCTGAAGATATTGCATTGGATGTTGCAAAAGTCTACTTAAACTACATCCGCAGTGAACAAGTATTACTGCTATCAGAGAAAAACCTCGCCAGTCATAAAGAGATTTATGATCAAATAAAACAGCGCACAGATTCTGGATTAGGATCGATAGCAGATTTATCGCAAATCACTGGTCGCCTTGCCCGCGCAAACGCCAATGTGATTTCAGCTAAAAATAATTTAAAAGATACTCGTGCAACCTTTATCAGAATTGTTGAAGCACAGCCTGACGACTTAATCCTGCCAGTGCCTGATGCCGATATGCTCCCGGAAAGCTTAGAACAAGGGCTCATGTCAGCAAAATCGAAACACCCTGTGTTAAAGTCAGCAGCAAATGACATTAATGCCGCTAAAAAAGAGCGTAGCTCAGCCAAAGCCAACTATTTTCCACAATTAAGTTTAGAGCTTAATGGTAACTGGAATAATGATACTGACGGCGAAGACGGCTACAGCACATTTAATAACCAAAATGTTAACGGCTATAACAATGATTTAGTTGCTATGGTTCGGGTTAAATATAACCTTTTTTCTGGTGGCAAAGATGTCTCTAGAGATAGAGAAACGGCCTATAAAATTAACGAAGCTAAAGAGATCCAACAACGTGCTTATCGTCAAGTGGTTGAAGGTGTTTCTCTCGCTTGGAATGCCTATGAAATGCTCGCCCCACAAAAACAATTTATACGTGAACACGTTGTGGCGGCAAAACAGACTCAAGTGGCTTATGAGCAACAATTTAACTTAGGTCAACGTACCCTTCTGGATTTACTCGATACTGAGAATGAACTATTTGAAGCGCGCAAAGATTACTTGAAAACTGAGTATGACGAAATTGCGGCTCGCTATAGAGTACTCAATTCGACTGGCGATCTACTCGACTCACTTCGAGTAACACGTCCAGGAGAATGGCGTGGTGAGCAAGATTATGAGGGAGGTGTTAAGTAATGAAATATCTAATGATTTTACTCGCATTGATTACAACTGCAGGTTGTTCAGTCAACGATATTGTCGAGCCTACTGCGTCTACACCACAAAAATTTGATCTTGCTGACAATGATCGTGATGGTGTGATAATGGCCCGCGAACGTTGTGCGGATACTATTATTGATGCCGCTGCAGACAACTACGGTTGTGGTAGCATAAAAGACATCAATGAACGCCAAGAGTTAAAGATTCTATTTAGCAATAATTCTGCGGTTATCGATCAGCAGTATTATGATCAAATTGAACTCGTCGCTAAAATAATGCAAACCGACCCTACCACTAAGGTGACAATTGAAGGTCATACCAGCAAAATTGGAAGCTATGAGCTTAATTTAGCCTTATCTCAGAAACGTGCTAAAGCTGTCATTGAAGTGTTAGAAAACACATTTGGTATCGATGCAAGTCGTTTAGACGCCATTGGTTATAGTTTTGATCGCCCTATCGATAACAGTGGTACGCCAGAAGCCGAACGACGTAATCGTCGCGTGATCGCTGAAGTCGCAACCGATGATACCATTCCAGCAATGAGATGGAATATCTACACTGTCGACGAGAAAATGGAAGAGTGATAAATAAGGCATTGATTCTTTGAGTCATGAAGACAGCAAAGTAATCACATCGCTGTATAAAAGGGTCTGTCATTTTTCTATTATGGCATCGGCCCTTTTAGTTTCATGTTTATATGCGGCACCGACTCAAGAATTAAACCAGCAAAAAACCGTTTCAGCATTGTCGGAACGTTATGGCGATAGAGCAGGATTACGAGCAAATGCTTGGTTTAAAATCGTTAATGATTCACAGAAACTTGCTGAAATAGAGAAATTAGAAAAAGTTAATCAGTTCTTTAACTTATTTCGATTCATTGATGATCAAACACTATGGGGCGATTCCAATTATTGGGCTTCGCCGATGGAGTTTATTGGAGCTAATGGGGGGGATTGTGAAGATTTTTCAATCGCGAAATACTTTACGCTTCTTCAACTTGGTATTCCTGAAGATAAACTCAGGATCACCATGGTAAAAGCAACATCGTTGAACCAGTATCATATGGTGTTAGCGTATTACGAAAAGCCTAATTCGATCCCGTTAGTGCTCGACAATTTAGATAAAACCATAAAGCTGGCAACGAAACGAAAAGATCTGCTGCCTGTTTATAGTTTTAATGGTCAACAATTATGGTTAAACAAAGAAAAAGGCCGAGGTGTGTTAGCTGGCTCATCATCACGCCTTGAAAAATGGACTGACCTTAAACTTAGATTAGGTGTAGACCGCTTACGCCAACCCAAACTCAACATGGAGTAGTGAATACATGACCCTGTTCAGGCAGATCTATGCGTTACTTTTCGGGCTTTTCTTGTTAACGATTGCAAGCGTAGCCTATGTACAATTTTCAGAGACTCAAAGTTTTTTAACACAACAGATGGAATCTGATCTCAATAATACCAGTAACTCATTAGGATTAATGTTAACGCCTGTTTTAGAAGCTGGTGATGATGCTGGAGCAGAAACATTAGTCAATGTTATTTTTGAGGGCGGCTATTATCAACAAATCAAATTAACTTGGTTAGTTGATGGCAAGCAGCAAGTGTGGAATAACGCTATTCGAGTAAATAATGTTCCTCAATGGTTTATCGATCTTAACTTGTTTAAAACCATTAACAAACAAACCACTATTACCTCTGGTTGGTTACAACTTGCCACGCTGGAAATTACTGCCCACCCCGGTTTTGGTTATCATGAACTATGGCGGACCATTTCAAATATTCTGATCCTATTTTCAATTTTATTTCTCATTGCCATCATATGTGCAAGGGTGGGACTCAGTTGGATTTTGAAACCATTAAATACCCTTTCTGTACACGCAAAAAAAATTGCCGAGCGCCAATTTGGTCCCGATATGCCAGCGCCAAAAACAAAGGAACTGAAAGAGCTAGTCAATGCATTTAACAGTATGTCTGCTCAATTAAAACAAGTCTTTAACTCCCTTGACGAAGAAGTTTCCGCATTAAGAAAGAAAAATCTCGTCGATCAAGTCTCAGGACTGCCAAATAGGCAGTATATGGTCAGTCGAGTCAATGGCTGGTTAAGCGAGCCCAGTACTGGTGCGCTTTATTTAGTCAAAATGGATTGGCTAGAAGACGTTTATAGCAAATACGGTTTCCAAGTTCGCGATGAGACCATTCGTATTCTGGCTCAGAAATTACAGCATCACCAGGATGAAATATCCTCCTCTGTTATCGCTCGTATTGCTGCGTATGAATTCGCCTTCCTTGTTGAAGATTGTGAACATGATCAACTGACGAAGTATTTACAAAGCCTAATACGTACTGTTAATAAAGAAATATCTAAATCTGGCTGTAAACCAAACGAACAGTTTTATATTGGTGTAGCAGAGCGCCTAGGGCAAATGACAGTATCAGATATGTTGGCACAAGCAGATAACGCACTCCAACAGTCCATTAAAGACGGCAAAGTGTTTCATTGGTTTGAAAATACTCAACAGCAACTGTTTACCCGAGAGGAATGGCGCAGTAATTTAAATCACGCGATAAAGAACAAAAAATTCCAATTCCGTTGGCAGCCTATTCAGCTTTGTGCCAGAGATGAAATTTGTCAGCGTGAGCTTTTTTGCCAACTGCAAATAGGTGACAAGATCCTCCATGCAGGACAATTTGTACCTTATATAGAGTTACTATCATTAGGTACAATGTTTGATCGCTGTTTGATAGAAACCGTCAATGAACATCGTTTACTTGAACGTAATTATGAACGAGTCGCCATCAATCTGACTTATCAAAGTATTAGCGATGCTGATTTTCATCTTTGGCTAAAACAGTTCCTTCGAACCAATAAATACCCTGAACGTATTTGCTTTGAAATCCCCGAAGCGAGTGTGTATAGCGATTTAGAATCCTGTGAAAGTCTGTGTAAAGTCATTCGAGACTCTGGCGCTCACTTTGGTATAGACCATTTTGGTCGCCAATTTGGTTCAATGGCCTACTTGCAAAGCTTGCGACCAAACTATGTCAAACTTGACCAGTCACTGGCTTATATTGAAGATAATCAACACAGCAGTGAATTATGCCGCGCTTTAGTCAATGTCGCTAAAGGGTTAGATATTCAAGTGATCGTGACAGGGATCCAAGAAGCAACCCAATTGACAAGATTTACTGATCTCAGAGTCGATGCTTATCAAGGCTTTATTGTACCGCCAGTCAATGTGAAGTTATAAGTGGTATAGATTGATTAACTCACTCGTACTAACCACTCTTCGGAGTGGTTTTTTTATGTCGCGGTTATTGACTCACAAGCCATTGACTCAAGGCTATGAACTCAGCCGTTAACTCACTGCGGTTATTGAGCAAAAAATAGTGACTGGCTTGCCCAGTCTCGATAACACGGCGCAAACCCCTCTGTGGAAGATTGGCGCAACTCATGCCATGATTATACGCTTCGGGACAACGACTACAGCGTCATGCCACCTAACGGCCAAGCTTATGCCACAGTATTGAGCCATACCATTATATGAGATCAAACATAGCCTAAATGTTAGGGTAAATAGGCAAGGTCTACTGGTAGACAAAGGCTAACTTAAGTTCGGGATAATAAACGGTTATCAAGCAGTTCTTTGTCCTGCTATCTGCCTTGCATTTACTTGCAATAGACTTGAAAGTAAATGCAATAGACTGGCTATTGGCGCAGTGGTAACGACGTGAGGCGCCTTGTTAACAAAATAAATAGCAAGTTTGATATAAATTTAGGTGAAATTTGCTTATTTTAGCTTACTCCCCTCTATTAACTTAAGTTGAGGTTCGTTAAGTTTAATCTTAGAATATTAGCTATCAAATATATGATTGTAATTAATGATCAATATCGCCAAAAACAAAAAAGCCACTCATTAGAGTGGCTTTTTTGTTAAATTGGTCGGTGATAGAGGATTCGAACCTCTGACCCTCTCGTCCCAAACGAGATGCGCTACCGGGCTGCGCTAATCACCGAAATTTGTGTTTAATCTTTAGCTGTAGGACAATTGGAAGGAACATTAATTGAAATACATAAATGTGGTCGGTGATAGAGGATTCGAACCTCTGACCCTCTCGTCCCAAACGAGATGCGCTACCGGGCTGCGCTAATCACCGAAATTTCGTGTTTAATTTTTAGCTGTAGGACAATTGAAAGGAACATTAATTGAAATACATAAAAGTGGTCGGTGATAGAGGATTCGAACCTCTGACCCTCTCGTCCCAAACGAGATGCGCTACCGGGCTGCGCTAATCACCGAAAATAAAACTGTACTTAAAGATGTAAATTGAATGGGGTGACTGATGGGGCTCGAACCCACGACAACCGGAATCACAATCCGGGACTCTACCAACTGAGCTACAATCACCACTGATATCAATTCTACTAACCAATACGAAAGAACCACTACATGCCGAATGGTGCGCCCAGAAGGATTCGAACCTTCGGCCTTACCCTCCGGAGGGGTACGCTCTATCCAGCTGAGCTATGGGCGCTCGCCTTGGTTAGCGAGGCATATAATATGGATAAAACACCGCCGCGTCTAGCCCTGATTTGCATTTTTTAACTGACTGATTAACTTTTGACTCATTTTGGGTAACTATTTACTCATTTGCGATAGTTATTAACATTGTGCTCACATTTATTTCGCTTGGATAACAATTGAATTTATGGTAATAATAATGACTGTTCAACAATATTTTTCCAAATATTTTAATAGGATAGAGCAAGGAATATGGATACGGATACGGATATAAGTCACACAAAAACATCCTCAAGTGTTGAGCACCTACAAAAAAGGATTGCTCGCTTGAGAGGTCTGGCTAAAAAATATAAACGTTCCGAAATTATCCAAAATGCCCTCCTTGGTATTTCCAATATTGCGACGCAAGTAGCATCACTTGATGATTTTTACCAACGGGTGCATTTAAATTTACAACAACTTATTCCTGCAGAAAACTTTTTTATTGCATCGCAAGATCCTAAAACGGGATTAACCAGTTTACCTTTTTTTGCCGACCAACAAGATTCTCACCCCACAGAGCTCTATCCAGACCAAGAAATATCAGCGTTGCTTAACAGTGGCCTAACGGGTTATGTGCTTCGTAATGGTGAACCTTTATTATGTGACGATAATAAGTTTAATCAATTAATCGCCAGTGGCGACATTAAAAGCCTTGGATCGCCGTGCCATCAATGGCTCGGCGTACCCATCAAAAACCAAGATGTTGTCAGTGGCGTACTCGTAGTACAAAGTTATAACGAAGCCAATACCTATGGTGAACTTGAATTAGAACTAATGGGTTTTATATGTCACCATATTTCCGGCGTCATGGAGCGACTTCAACATCATCAACAACTTGAACAAGCCATTGTTGAACGGACCAAGGAACTCAGCCAAGCTTATGAAAAGGTTAAAATCGAAGTTAAAGAAAGGGTAAAAGCAGAAAAACTTCAACGAACGCTATTTGAAATAGCCGACCTGTCTGCATCAAATGTGCTGCAACAAGATTTTTACCCTCGTCTTCATAATATTATTAGCCAGTTAATCCCTGCACATAATTGCTTTATCTCACTGATTAACGATAATAATACGTTGTCGTTCCCGTTTTACGTGTCACAGATGGCAGCCGAATATCCCGCATCTCGCCCAATGCAGGATGGATTGACCGAGTACATTCTTGATCATAAGTTACCTCAGTTGTTATCCGCCAAAGATATTGCCCAAATGGTCGATAGAGGTGAAATCTACGCAAAATCACCAGAATTAAACAAAACCAATAGAATGCATCAATGGATAGGTATTCCATTGATCATTAATGGTGATATCGCGGGCGCGTTAACCATTTATAGCTTAGATGACGACCATATTTATCAATTGAAAGATTTAGAGCTACTGACATTTGTTTCCCAACACATGGCCAATGCTATTGAGCGTAAATTGGCGACTGAGTCGCTGAAAAATAGCCATGAGCAGTTAGAGGATAAAGTGGTTAAACGCACTCAAGCACTCGCTGAACTCAACAATAATCTTCAACAAGAGATGAATCAGCGCCGCAAAATTGAAGATCAACTGCTGCACGACGCGCAACATGATGGGCTGACGGGTTTACCTAATCGCAGCTATTTAATGGAGCGATTGTCACAAGCATTAAAACACTTGCGCCGTCATGGCTTAGATCAGTTTGCATTGTTATTTATCGATCTTGATAGATTTAAAGTGATCAATGATTCTTTTGGTCACTTAGAAGGCGATCGATTTTTAATTGAAACTGCGCAACGCATAAAGTCATGTATTCGCGACAACGATACTCTGGCACGAATGGGGGGAGATGAATTTGTCATCTTGCTTGACTCAATTAATGCTACTGAAGACGCTGTCGAAGTCTGCGAGCGTATTTTACAGACATTATCAATGCCCTATCAGCTAGCCAAACAAGAATTTATTTCTGGTGCCAGTATCGGGGTTGCATTTAGCGGGCGTAATAAATTGGTTACCAGTGAATCGCTGCTGCGTGATGCTGACGCCGCTATGTATCAAGCTAAAGCCAATGGCAAAGGCTGTTTCGTCATTTTTGATGACAAGCTCAGCGCTCAATCTCAGCAACAACATGCATTAGAAATTGATTTTAAGAAGGCTCTCGACCAGCAAGAGTTTCAGATACGCTACGTTGAAGTGGTCGACTTTACCACAGGTGAAATTATTGCTATCGAACCACAAGTTGAGTGGCATCACCCAGAACAGGGCATCATTGAACACGTAAAAATGAAACACTTAGCGGTACAATATCAACTAACGCTTAATTTAGATGGTTATATGTTTGCCCATTTAAACGATCAGTTTCAGTCGCTCAAACAACAATATGGTGCCGATGTTCATTTTCATTTATCGATTTGCAGCCAACACATTAAAAATAAATTTGTATTACGCAACCTTAAAAACACTATCAAAAACAGCAATATCGATTTAAGTAAGTTAATGTTGTTTTTCAACGAAAAAGCCTTAGTTCAAGACACTGAAAATCATATTAACGGTTTTGAGATCATCTCACAGTTAGGCGTGCTAATTGGCATTGATGGCTATGGTACAGGTTACAGCTCTCTAAGTTGTCTCAGCTTTTTACCCATTCAAGCATTGAAATTGGATGAAGACATTAGTAAACACTTACTTAATGATAAACAATTACAGTTAGTCAGGGCTTACCAACTCACCGCTGCAACCCTTCAGTTTGATATGTATGCTACTACCGTAGACACCCAGCAACAGGTTAGACAATTTTTAGCCTTGGGTTATGTCCGCGGACAAGGTCGTGCATTAAGTAAGTTATTTTGTGAAAAAAAGCCCTATATATCTTGTGCATGATCAATAAGCCAAACGGGTTCATGACTCTTTTTTAAACATGTCGCGTAAATTGGCAATATGACTTTTGCCGGTTTCCACCCGTTGTTGTTCAGTTTGCACCGGTTTGCGGTTTTCCCAAATGAGGTCATCTTGCGGTAACTCAAGTAAAAAACGACTGGGTTCGCAACGAATCGTTTCACCAAATTGACGTCGCTCACGGCATATCACAAACCATAATTCACGTTGTGCACGGGTTATCCCCACATAAGCCAGTCGACGTTCTTCATCGACATTTTCCTCATCAATACTCGATTGATGTGGCAAGATCCTTTCTTCAACGCCCACCATAAATACAAAAGGATATTCCAGTCCTTTAGAGGCATGTAAGGTCATTAACTGAACTTGATCGCCACCTTCATCCTCACTGTTACGTTCCATCATATCGCGCAGCGTTAATCGAGTGACCACTTCGGGCAACGTCATCGGTTCATCTAACTCATCACCTTCGAGCATTTCGGTAACCCAACGATACAATTCAGAAATGTTCTTCATGCGCATTTCAGCCGCTTTGGCACTGGTACTGGTCTCGTATAGGTAATCTTCGTAATTTATTTTACGGATCAATTGTTTAATCGCCTCAACAGGCTCTCCACGTGTTGCAACCTCTCCAGTATCAACAATAAACGTTCCAAACTGATACAAAGAGTTAACCGCCGCAGGCGCTAGATGATGGTTGAGCTCAACATCAAAAATCGCTTCAAATAACGAGATATGTTTTTGATTGGCAAAATGACCTAAACGCTCCAGTGTCGCAGGACCGATACCACGCTTGGGTAAGTTAACCACCCGCAAAAAGGCATTATCATCATCAGGGTTCACCACTAAACGCAAATACCCCATAATATCTTTAATTTCTGCACGAGAAAAAAAGGATTTACCACCACTGATCTTATAAGGAATGCGGTTGGTAATGAGTGCCCGTTCAAGTAAACGAGACTGATGATTACCTCGGTATAAAATGGCGTAATCACCAAACTTGGTCCGTCCAACAAACTTATGCCGAATAATCTCCGCCACCACTCGTTCAGCTTCTTGTTCTTCGTTAGCGGCAATTAATATTCTTATCGGTTCACCATAAGCTAACTCACTAAATAACGCCTTGTCGTACACATGAGGGTTATTGGCAATCAAAATATTGGCGGCACGTAAAATACGTTGGCTGGAACGATAGTTTTGCTCTAATTTAATCAGTTTAAGCCTTGGATAGTCGGTTCCTAACAACACCAAATTTTGTGGTTTCGCGCCGCGCCAAGAATAAATAGACTGATCATCATCGCCCACCACAGTAAAACGTGAGCGTTCACCCACCAAGAGTTTCACTAATTCATATTGGCTGGTATTGGTATCTTGATATTCATCCACCAGCAAATATTGAATTTTAGTCTGCCAACGAGTGCGCACTTCTTCATTCATACGCAACAATAACGTTGGAATTAAGATCAGATCATCAAAATCGAGCGCATTATAAGATTTCATATGCTGAGCATACCGTTGGTACAACATGGCAAATAACTGGCTTTGCTCATCTTTTGCCATATTTTTCGCTTGCTGAGGGATCACTAATCCCCCCTTCCAATTTGATATCGCTGATGCCAAAGATTTGATTAGGTCTTTATCTTCATCTAATTCATCTTCAGTCAGTTCTTTTAATAAGGCGAAGGTATCTTGGTCATCAAACAAAGAAAAACCGGCCTTAAGCCCAAGCACTTTATGCTCGCGCTTAATAATTTCGAGTCCTAAGGTGTGAAAGGTTGAGATCCATAATCCACGGGCATCTTTTCGACCCATAGACTGAGCCACACGCTCTTTCATTTCACGAGCGGCTTTATTGGTAAAGGTGACGGCGGCAATATTGCGGGCTTTATAGCCACATTTTTCGACTAAGTAAGCAATTTTATTAATGATCACCCGTGTTTTACCACTCCCCGCGCCCGCGAGCACTAAGCATGGACCCGATACATAATGTACGGCTTCATTTTGCCCTGGATTGAGTTTCATTAATCATTACACCTTACTTAACCTTAAACGAAGACGGATCATAGCAGAATCACCTCGCGACGGTTAACGAAAATCACAGTTAGGTTTTGGAAAATCGCCGACCTCGGTTACAATTGAATCAATATATCAGTAGGGAATAATTATGATTAATCCAAAGAAAATAGAAGAGCTCGCTAAACAGCTTAGTGACAATCTACCTAACGGCGTAAAGCAATTTGCTGGGGAATTTGAAGAACGCAGTAAACAAATACTTCAAAACCAACTGATGAAATTGGATGTTGTTTCCCGTGAAGAGTTTGAAGTGCAGCAGCACGTGTTACTTAAAACCCGTGAAAAGCTTGAAGCATTACAAGCACAAGTGAATGAGTTAGAAAAAAAGTTAGCTGACTAGCGACTAATTTCTAACAGGCATAAAAAATGACGCTCTAAAGCGTCATTTTTATGATTACGCAAAACTGATGTTTTATTTTAGCGACTCTTCTAATGCACGTAAGCAAAGGGCGACGTTTTCACGACGAGCACTAAAGCCCATTAAGCCGATACGCCATGCTTTACCCGCTAATGCCCCTAAACCTGCGCCAATTTCTAAATTATATTCTTCCAATAAATGCTTACGCACTGCAGCGTCATCAACACCCTCTGGAATATATACAGTATTGAGTTGAGGTAAACGTGACGACTCTTCAACCACAAATTTAAAACCAAGTTGAGTTAGTCCATCACGTAATAATAGGTGCATTTTCCGGTGTCTTGCCCACGCATTTTCAAGCCCTTCATTGGCGAGCAAACGTAAAGACTCGTGGAGCGCGTATAAGGCATTCACTGGCGCTGTGTGATGATAACTGCGCTTAGCGCCAGCACTATTACCCCAATAACCCATGACTAAAGTTTGATCTAAGAACCAACTTTGCACTTGGGTAGTACGGGCTTTTAGTTTCGCCACCGCTTTAGGAGAAAATGACACTGGTGATAAACCGGGTACACAAGATAAGCATTTTTGGCTGCCAGAATAAATCGCATCAATGCCCCACTCATCCACTAGCAATTCAACGCCGCCAAGTGACGTCACCGCATCGACAATGCTGATGCAGTCATGCAATTGCGCCAAGGTACACAAGGTTTTGGCATCCGATAATGCCCCGGTTGATGTTTCAGCATGCACAAAGGCTAAGAATTTGGCATCGGGATGCGCCACAAGTGCGGTTTCAACTTTATCTGGGCATACTGGTTCACCCCATTCATTGTCGACCACAACGGCTATACCGCCAACGCGCTCAACGTTTTGGCGCATACGTTCACCAAACACCCCATTGCGGCACACAATCACCTTTTCGCCAGGCTCAACTAAGTTAACAAAGCAGGTTTCCATACCAGCACTGCCTGGCGCCGATACCGCTAAGGTCATTTCGTTTTTGGTTTGAAAAGCATATTGAATTAAGCTTTTTAATTCATCCATCATGCCGACAAAAAGTGGGTCAAGGTGACCGATAGTCGGTCGTGATTGGGCCGCAAGCACTTCGGGATACACATCAGATGGGCCAGGGCCCATTAGAATTCGGCGCGGTGGCATAAAAGCTGGAATTGTTGGCACGGGTAACATCAATGTCTCCTTAAAATGAGGTCGAATACGCTAAATACTAATTACATTAATACGATTAGTATTACTAGCATATGGAAAAATTTACCCTACATATAAAGCAACCCCAATGACATGATGCCGCGACGGCATCGTATATTGGCGATTTGGAACACAGCCACGAATATTTTTTCGTTTTAGGCGCACTGACAATACCACATTGAGGCACTAAATCACCTCTGGAGGGTATTTTAACATCAATTACCGCTTCGCTTAGCGCTATTCAAAAATAACTGATATGCCGGACTGTGGGTTTCTTCTTGATAAACGAAACCTAAGTCTGTTAAAAACTGGGCAAACGCCACACCGTCTTTCTCCGGTACTTCAAAGCCGGCTAACACTCGGCCAAAGGCTGCGCCATGGTTACGATAATGAAATAAACTGATATTCCACTTGCTCTGTAAGGTGGTTAAAAACTTCAACAATGCCCCAGGATGTTCAGGGAACTCAAAGCTAAACAAGCGCTCTTCTAGCGGTTCAAGTGGATGACCACCGACCATATAACGCACATGCAGTTTAGCGGTTTCATCTTGAGATAAATCTTGAACTTCAAATCCTTCCAATTCAAGTTTAGCGATAATCTCGCTTAGCTCTGCTTGGCCACCCGTAAGACGAATGCCGGCAAACACCACTGCAATGTCACGGCTACTAAAGCGATAGTTAAACTCGGTCATCACCCGTTTATCGAGTAACTGACAAAAGCGTAAAAAACTGCCTGGCTTTTCAGGGATTTTCACCGCTAACACCGCTTCTTTTTGCTCAGCTAATTCGCAGCGTTCAGACACATAACGTAAGCTATGAAAATTGACGTTTGCGCCACTCAAGATAGCCGCCACTTTTTTCGGTGCATCAACCGCATCGCCTTGTTGCGCCATGTATTTTTTAAGCCCCGCAATCGACAAGGCTCCGGCGGGTTCTGCTATTGCACGAGTATCTTCAAAAATATCTTTTACCGCCGCGCAAATTTCATCGGAAGTAACGGTAACCACCTCATCAACGTATTCACGCGCTAAGCGAAATGGCTCAGTACCAATGCGTTTAACCGCAACGCCATCAGCAAATAACCCCACTTGAGCCAATGTTACCGGTTCATCGGCTTCTAATGCCGCCTTTAAGCACGCCGCATCTTCTGGTTCAACCCCAATGATCCTCACTTGTGGCATCACCGCTTTATAATAGGCCGCAATACCGGCGATTAATCCACCACCGCCAACAGGCACAAACACGATTTCAATATCCCGTTGTTGTTGTACCATTTCTTGGGCAATGGTGCCTTGACCAGCAATCACCGCTTCATCATCAAAAGGGGCGATATAAACACGCCCTTCTGTTGCCGACAGATTTTTAGCATACTCATTGGCTTGATCAAACGCTTGCCCATGTAGCACTACATTGCCACCTAAGCGTTTCACTGCATCAATTTTAATATCAGGCGTAGTACTTGGCATCACAATAACGGCATTAATACCGCGGCAGGCGGCAGACATCGCCACACCTTGAGCGTGGTTACCCGCAGACGCACACACCACGCCTTTATCACATTCATCTTGAGTTAACGCCGCGATACGATTGTAGGCCCCGCGGATCTTAAACGAATGCACGGGTTGCATATCTTCACGCTTTAAATACACCTGACAACCAAAGCGAGCAGACAATTTATTCATGCTCGACAGTGGCGTCACTTTAGCGACATCATAAACAGACGACAGTAAAATTTTCTGCAAATAATAATGGGCTAAATCTAATTGAGTTTGAGACGCTAAAGCCAACATATTACCCCTCCAGCTTAGAACGATCACGAACAGCACCTTTATCAGCACTGGTCGCCAGTAATGCATAGGCTTTAAGTGCTAATGAAACATAACGCTCGCGAGAAACCGGTTTCCAACCTAACGGACCTTTGGCATCCATAGCATTGCGGCGACGAGTAATCTCTTCATCACGGACATTAAGTTGAATACTACGCTGAGGTATATCGATGGCAATTTGATCGCCATTTTCAATTAACGCAATAGTGCCACCTGACGCCGCTTCTGGTGATACATGGCCAATTGATAAACCTGAGGTACCACCGGAAAAACGACCATCGGTGATTAATGCACATTTAGCGCCTAAACCACGCGATTTCAAATAAGTTGTTGGATAGAGCATTTCCTGCATACCTGGGCCGCCTTTTGGGCCTTCGTAGCGGATCACCACCACATCACCTTCAATCACTTCGCCGCCTAAAATGCCGGCTACTGCATCATCTTGGCTTTCATACACACGGGCATTGCCAACAAAGGTTAAATTAGACTCATCCACCCCTGCTGTTTTCACAATACAACCATCAACGGCAACGTTACCTGACAATACGGCTAGGCCACCTTCTTGGCTAAACGCAAACTCACGCGAACGAATACAGCCATGTTCGCGATCATCATCGACACTGTCCCAGCGACAATTTTGACTAAATGCTTTAGTGGTTGGAATACCTGCCGGGCCAGCACTAAAAAAGCGAATAATGTCAGGGTCACTAGTCTGTTTAATGTCGTACTTGGCTAACACTGATTTTAAATCGCCGCCATCATCAGCGGCCACATGCGGCACATCGTTATGCAATAAACCCGCGCGGTCTAACTCACCTAAAATACCCATCACCCCACCAGCACGGTGGACATCTTCCATATGATATTGAGGCGT
This sequence comes from Shewanella sp. Actino-trap-3, assembly GCF_002836275.1. Classification (NCBI taxonomy): domain Bacteria; kingdom Pseudomonadati; phylum Pseudomonadota; class Gammaproteobacteria; order Alteromonadales; family Shewanellaceae; genus Shewanella; species Shewanella sp. Actino-trap-3. The sequence goes on from NZ_PJCE01000001.1 coordinate 2,722,475, forward strand.
TGATGGCGCAACCTTACATAAATGAGGCACTAAGCGCGATATGCGGTCAATATCCGCCATGGTAAAGTCAATTTCGGCTTCTTGCGCCGCGGCCACTAAATGCAACACAGTATTAGATGACCCGCCCATAGCAACGTCTAATACCATGGCATTTTCAAACGATTTAAATGAGGCTATATTGCGCGGCAATGCTGTTTCATCGTCATGCTTGTAATAACGCTCAGCCAACTTCATTACGCGGCGACCGGCTTCTAAAAATAATTCACGACGATCTTCATGAGTTGCCAGCATAGAGCCGTTACCTGGTAACGACAATCCCAGAGCTTCAGTCAAACAGTTCATTGAATTGGCGGTAAACATTCCCGAGCACGAACCACAAGTAGGGCATGCACTGCGCTCAATTTGCTTACTGTCTTCATCGCTGACATTGGTATCGGCACCCGCTACCATCGCATCAACTAAATCAAGCTTAATAATTTGATCAGATAACTTAGTTTTACCCGCTTCCATTGGACCGCCCGACACAAAGACTACCGGGATGTTTAACCGCAACGCCGCCATTAACATGCCAGGAGTAATTTTATCGCAGTTAGAAATACACACTAATGCATCAGCACAATGGGCATTGACCATGTATTCGACGCTATCGGCAATTAACTCACGTGACGGTAGACTGTACAACATGCCACCGTGACCCATAGCGATACCATCATCTACGGCAATGGTGTTGAACTCTTTGGCAATACCGCCCGCGTCTTCAATGGCGCCGGCAACTAATGACCCCATGTTCTTTAAATGCACATGGCCAGGCACAAACTGAGTGAACGAATTGGCAATCGCGATAATGGGCTTACCAAAATCATTTTCTTTCACTCCAGTGGCACGCCATAGTGCGCGGGCGCCTGCCATGTTGCGGCCTTCGGTACTGGTTGCTGAACGTAATTTGGGCATTACAAATATCCTTGTTTACTACAGTGCTCGTTAGCGGTTTTTCCAATAACGACTAAATAATCTCTAACTAAATAGTATCTAACTAAATCGTGCTTGGCTCAATCGTAAGCGCTAGCCGTTGGCGACCTTGTTTAACGGTATCGCAGATAACACCTTACAATGAGTCACGTCGATTAATTTGTCTAACTGGGTACTCAGCAGTTCAATGGCACGTTCGGCCTCAACCCATAAGTCTACTGCCATGCTGGCATCGTCATTGATACGCACTTGCATTTGGGTGACTGTAAACCCACGATGGCGAGTAACACGTAGTAGGCGTTCAAGCACTTCAGGGCAATGTTGAACGGTTATTTCTAATGCATGCATCATGTTTGCTTCTCCATTTGATCCATCATTTCACTATTACTCGCACCCGGTGGTACTAAAGGCCACACGTTAAAGGCATCATCAATCGACACATGCAGCATGTAAGGACCACTACTGTTTAACATATCTTCTAATCCTTGCTCGACTTGATCGGCACGCGTTATCGTTCGACCTGGTATATCAAATGCTGATGCCATAAGGACAAAATTAGGATTATCAGATAAGTCTGTTTCACTGTAGCGCTCTTCAAAAAACAGTTGTTGCCACTGTTTAACCATACCGAGTTTTTGATTATCCATCAGTAGGATTTTTACCGGCAACTTACGGCGTTTGATTGTGGTTAATTCTTGAACGTTCATCATAAACGAGCCGTCACCAGAGACCGTGACCACAGTCGCATCGGGTCGCGCAACTTGAGCGCCAATCGCGGCGGGTAAGCCAAAACCCATGGTGCCTAAGCCTGCACTTGATAAGTGATCTTCAGGGCGACGGAACCACATGTGCTGCGCCACCCACATTTGATGTTGACCCACATCGCAGGCAACCACACTGTCTTCAGGTAATTTATTGGCTAAACGACGTAACATCGCTGGGGCATAAATTAAATCACCCGGATGTTGGTAGTCCCATTGGTGCTTAAGAGATAACGCCTCAACATCTGCTTGCCACTGACCAATATCAAGCTGGCCAGTCACTGCGGCCGTTAATGCGGGTAACACCAAGCTCAACTCGGCTGCAATCGCTACGTCAGCTTGGCGTAACTTGCCGATTTCGGCAGCATCGATGTCTAAATGCAATACTTTGGCATTACTGGCAAAACTGGCAAGGCGACCGGTAACACGGTCATCAAAGCGTGCACCTACTACCATTAATAAATCGCATTCTTGCACTGCAAGGTTTGCGCCTTTGCCACCATGCATGCCCAACATGCCTAAATAACCTTTAGTACCATGTGCAATGCTGCCCAAGCCTTTTAAGGTCGCCACCGAGGGGACGCCTGTGGCTGCGATAAACTGACGTAAATGCGCAACCGCGCCAGCCATTCCAACACCACCACCGACATACAGCATAGGTTTTTTAGCCTGCTTAATTAACGCTGCTGCAGCGTCTAATTCACTGACTTGGGGTTGTAATTCATCGGTAACGCTTTGAAGCGGTGTTTTGTATTCTAATGAAGCCAGTTGGATGTCTTTTGGAATATCAACTAACACCGGACCAGGACGTCCTGCTGCGGCGATTTCAAATGCGCGATATAAGGTAGGAATAAGCTCATTGATGTCGGTGACCATAAAACTGTGTTTAGTGCACGACAACGACATGCCTAATACATCAATTTCTTGGAATGCGTCAGTACCAATCACACTGCTAGAGACTTGACCGGTTATGGCCACTAGCGGAACAGAGTCAAGCAGAGCATCGGCGAGTGAGGTGACTAAGTTAGTGGCGCCAGGACCGGATGTAGCAAAGCACACTCCTGTTTTACCACTCGCACGAGCATACCCCACCGCAGCAAACGCGGCGCCTTGTTCATGACGGCTAAGCAAGTGCTCTACCGGACCGCCATAAAGGGCATCGTAGATTGGCATAATCGCCCCACCAGGATAACCAAATACGGTTGTCACACCATGTGCTGCTAGTACTTTAATTACTGCATCAGCGCCGCGCATTTTCTGTACTGCTTCCATATGTTGCTCTCTACTTCGTCAATGTATCTGCTGCTCTACTGTGAAATGTTTAGGTATTTTATTTTTACTTAGGGCTAAAACTAAAAAACCCCCGGTCCTTTCGGAGCGGGGGTTTTTGCAATCTGTGTGACTCTTAGGTCAGTCTAGTTGTCAAAACGCCACCCCCGCGGTGATTTAATAATCACTACGGTAATAATTTCGAGAATGAGTATGGTTGCGTGGTTTAACATATTATCGACTGTATCCTAGGTATCTTTGTTGATTTATTTAGTGGTATTTAACCACAACCTTTATGGCGTACTTAAATAAGTACCATAAAAGAATTACCCAATACAACTAAAAAATCTACTTTGTAAAAAAATTCAGCTTCCCTGCCGAGACAATGCAAACAACCACAAAAACTATAAGCGTGTTATTAAGTGACTAATCACTTGTTAATAATCAATTAACAATCAATTAACAACAGTCACTTAACAACAATCTAACGATTTGTTTTCCCAACAGCCCAATTGACAAGATGAACCGTACGATTGATGCCTGTCCGACAACATAAACATGCTGCAAACAACTAAGCGGGTACTTCACCAATCACTTTATACGTTAGCTCGCTTCAACAATACTCTTCATATCAGTCATGTAACCACGTAATTCAGCGCCGATAAACTCAACTTCTGTATTACGAATTTTTTCATTTACGTCGATTAAGCGAAGGTTATCAACACCAGTTGCTTGTTCCTTAAGACCGGCACCTAAGTACTCAGATGGCATAGCGTTAACATAATCACGTAGCATAGGCACTGCGGCATGGTTAAATAAGTAACAACCGTATTCAGCTGTATCTGAAATCACCACATTCATTTCATATAAACGTTTACGCGCAATGGTGTTGGCAATCAAAGGGGTTTCATGCAGCGACTCATAATAAGCCGATTCTTCAACAATGCCTGCGGCAACCATGGTATCAAACGCCAATTCAACACCGGCTTTGATCATCGCCACTAAGAAAATACCTTTATCGAAATAGGTTTGCTCGTCGATATACTCAGATGATACAGGGGCATTTTCAAACGCGGTTTCGTTAGTATCCGCTCTCCAACGCAATAAATTAGCATCATCATTGGCCCAATCTTCCATCATAGTGCGAGAAAACTCACCACTGATAATGTCGTCCATGTGTTTTTCAAACAATGGCTTAAGGATAACCTTTAACTCTTCAGCCATATCAAATGCTGTGATTTTAGCGGGGTTTGATAAGCGATCCATCATGTTGGTAATACCGCCATGCTTAAGCGCTTCGGTTACCGTTTCCCAACCTTGTTGAATTAACTTGCCGGCATAACCCGGTTCGACACCGTCAGCCACCATTTTCTCGTAACCTAAAATGGCACCGGTTTGTAACATGCCACACAAAATGGTCTGTTCGCCCATAAGGTCCGACTTAACTTCAGCAATAAACGATGACATTAATACGCCTGCACGATCGCCACCAGTAGCACTGGCATAAGCCTTAGCAATCGCTAAACCGTCACTGTTTGGGTCGTTTTCTGGGTGCACGGCAATCAATGTCGGTACCCCAAAACCACGCTTATATTCTTCACGTACTTCTGTAGCAGGGCACTTTGGCGCAACCATGATGACAGTAATATCAGCACGAACTTGCATGCCTTCTTCAACAATATTGAAACCATGTGAATAAGATAAGGTAGAACCTTGCTTCATTAATGGCATAACCGCATTAACAACATTAGTATGTTGCTTGTCTGGCGTTAGGTTTAACACTAAATCAGCTGCAGGAATAAGCTCTTCAAAGGTGCCAACGGTAAAACCGTTATCGGTCGCTTTTTGCCATGATGCACGCTTTTCTGCTATTGCTTGCGGACGTAAGGCAAAAGAAATGTTCAGGCCTGAGTCACGCATGTTTAAACCTTGGTTAAGGCCTTGAGCACCACAACCTAAAATCACAATATTCCAATCTTTAATATAGTTGCAACCATCACTGAATTCAGTACGGTTCATAAACCGGCATTGTGCTAGTTGAGCTAATTGTTGACGTAAATTCAGAGAGTTAAAATAGTTAGCCATCTGATACCACCTATAATATTTAGTAATTGGGGACACAACATCTTATAAGTCAGCGACCTTAAACGTTGTGATTAACGTCACTATAGCGCATGCATATGATTGCTTAAAATGATATATTCGGGACATCACGTTGCAATTAATGCAACATAGAATACATAACCTAATACTTAACCTAATGCGTGCTATAAGGTGCTGTGATGGATATTCGCTCTCTTAAATTATATTTACACTTATGCGATAGCCTGCATTTTGCCAAAACAGCGGAGCAATCTCATGTCAGCCCATCGACATTAAGCCGCGCTTTACAGCGTTTAGAAGAGGAACTGGGCAGCAAATTGTTTGAACGTGACAATCGCAGTGTCACCATTACCCACGCAGGCATAGAATTTAAGCGTTTTGCTGAGCAGACATTATCGGAATGGACCCAGCTGCGTAACCGTATCGACCCAAGTCAGCAGTTTTTACGCGGCAATCTTAATTTGTATTGTTCGGTTACCGCAGCTTATAGCCATTTACCGGCGCTGCTAGACCGATTTAGACGTGAGCATCCCCATGTCGATATCAATCTCAATACTGGGGATCCGGCTAATGCGGTCAATCAAATTCAAAAGAATCGCGCCGATATTGCCATTATTGCATTGCCTGATGCGTTTCCCGCCAGCTTGCATTTTACCCCGATTGATAAGGTGCCAATATCAGTTATTGCCCCCACAATGCCATGCCAAGTACAGCAATGGGTAAACCAAGCAAAAATTGATTGGGGAAAGCTACCCTATATCGTGCCTGACCATGGTCCAGGCAGAAAAAGGATTGATTTGTGGTTTAAGCAAATGGGCATCAAACCCAACATATATGCTCAAGTTTCTGGCCAAGAAGCCATTGTCTCTATGGTCGCCTTAGGCTGTGGCGTTGGTATTAGCCCAGAGGCGGTGATCCACAATAGTCCGGTGCGAGAGCGTATTCAAATCTTATCGTCGCCAATTCCAATCCCCCCTTTTGAATTAGGCTGTTGCTGCAAAGAAAAACGCACCAATGATCCGATCATTAGTGCGTTCTTAGAGATTATTTAATGGGGCGAATATGAATTACTCAAGGTAATGGCGGTGCATCAATGTCTAAACGGGTAACCAATAGTTGGTCGACTTTGTAAGAATCAATATCAACCACCTCAAATTTATAACCCGCGTAATTGACAAAGTCAGTACGCTTGGGAATTTTACGCAGCATGTACATCATAAAACCGGCAATGGTTTCGTAATTCTGATTATGTGGAAACACTTCAATATTAAATGCGCGCATCACATCGGTAATGGGCGTCACGCCATCCACTAACCAAGAATTACCATCACGGGCAACAATTTGCTCTTCACTTTCATGCAATGACCACGCGCCCATAACGGCACTTTGTAGATCGTTGGTGGTCACAATACCGACAACCAAAGCATACTCGTTCATCACCACCGCAAAGTCAGATCGATTATTCTTAAAATACTCCATCGACTCAGATAAGGTTAAGGTATCAGGAATAATTAAACAGTTATGTACAAGCGTGCTGCCTTTTAAGGTTATATCTTGCCCATTAATCACTCGGATCAGCAACTCTTTTGCATCAACAAATCCTTTGATCATGTCCAGTTGACCGTCACAAACGATAAACTTGTTATGCGGATTTTTAGCAATTTTTTGCTTGATGTCTTCTTCGGTATCTTGCAGTAAAAAATACACTAAACTTTCACGCGCCGTCATGGCCGAGGTCACCGACACAGACTGCATTTCAAACACGTTCTCCATCATTTGCTGCTCGCCTTTATCCATCACACCGGCTTCAGTGCCAGCGGTCATCATGGCGTAGATATCATCATGGGTCACTTGGTCATTACGCGCGGTAGGCACTTGTAATAATTTAAAAATAGCATTAGCCAAGCCATTAAAAATCCACACAAACGGTTTTAATACTTTAATGCATAGAATAATGGGCATCACAAAAGTAACGGCCACTTGCTCAGGGATCACCATTGCAATCCGTTTCGGCATCAAATCAGCGAATAGAATAAACAACGAGGTGACGGTAACAAATGAACACACAAAACTCAGCTGCAAGCCCCACTCATTGCCTAATAAAGGCAACAGTAGTTGTTCAAAATGCGGTCTAAAGGCCGATTCACCGACGATACCGCCCATGATAGCCACTGCATTAAGTCCAATTTGCACTACGGTAAAAAAACTGCCTGGATGCGCCTGCAGTTTCAGCACTTTAGCGGCACGTAAATCACCTTCATCAGCCATTAATTGCAAGCGCATCTTTCGTGATGCCGCGAGTGCAATTTCAGACATAGAAAAAAAACAACTTATGCCTATTAGGCACAAGATGATCAATAAATTATCAGAGAGGCTCATAGTTTACCTTTACCTGAGTACTAGCCAAAATATCAGGAATGTATGTACATATCTTTGTTGCAAAATGGACAAATGCAAGACCTCAGCCATTTATTAACATTAAAATTAATCTGGCTAACGGTGCAATACAGATAGAAATAACCAGTGGTGAAATATCATTATTGCGTTTCACGACAACAGACCAATTTATAATCAGTCCCCGCGAACGATAAAGCGACGGTATTCTACTCAACATCAGTGATTTAAACTAGCTTACAAAGCTAACTTTATCTGACTTATTTAGCCTTTATCACGCAAAAAAACACATCGCTGCTAGACTGTAGCAACCCATTCATTTGTATATTATTCAAACAAAAGGAATTGTTAATGGCGATAGCCTGTGTATTTACCCGAGCAAGCTGCGGTGTAGAAGCGCCGAGAGTGACTGTTGAAGTACATTTAAGCAATGGTTTACCGGCGTTTAATCTAGTGGGGTTACCAGAAACCTCAGTCAAAGAAGCCAAAGAGCGCGTCAGAAGTGCATTGATTAATGCAGGATTTGAATTTCCACAAAGACGCATTACCGTCAACCTCGCCCCAGCCGATTTACCTAAACAAGGTGGCCGCTATGATTTACCCATTGCGGTTGGTATTCTCGCGGCGTCAAATCAAATCCCAGCCAAAGCATTACACCAATGTGAGTTTGTCGGTGAATTGGCACTTTCAGGTCAAATTCGCCCTTGCTGTGGATTGCTGCCTGCCATTATTGCGGCACGTAATGATCAGCACCATTTTTTTATGCCCATCGAAAACCGTCATGAAGCAGAACTCGTTGGTTATCATCACAGTTATTTTGTCGCCCACTTACAAAACTTGGCAGCCTTTTTACACGGCCAGGCACAATTACCGTTACTCGATACCTTACCCGAGTGGATTGAAGAGCAGCCTCTAGTATCATCATCACTTTGTATGAGTGATGTCATTGGCCAGTATCAAGCCAAGCAAGGGCTTGAAATCGCGGCAGCCGGAGGACATAACATGTTATTTATAGGCCCCCCAGGGACAGGGAAAAGCATGTTAGCCAATCGAATTATTCCGTTATTACCCCCGCTCACCTACGACGAAGCGATTGAAGTGGCGGCGATCCATTCTGTCGCCGGATTACATGTCAAACCACAAAACTTCCTTAACCGCCCTTTTCGATCGCCGCATCATACCTCCTCATCGATTGCACTTATTGGCGGCGGTAGCCACCCCAAACCAGGGGAAATATCCTTAGCGCACCGCGGGGTTTTATTTCTTGATGAAATAGCGGAGTTTCCTCGTAAGGTACTAGATTGTCTGCGAGAGCCGTTGGAAACCGGCCAAGTTGAAATTTCACGCGCTGCAGCAAAATTGACCTTTTTGAGTCGGTTTCAACTCATCGCCGCCATGAACCCAAGCCCCTGTGGCGATACTGAACGCGCGCGTTCAACGCCCGATCAAATTCAGCGATATTTATCACGTTTATCGGGGCCTTTTTTAGACCGCTTCGATTTAACCGTAGACGTGCCCAAACTTCCTGCCGGCACCTTAACCCAACAACACCAACCCAGTGAGTCTAGTGTTGAAATAGCCAAGCGCGTTAAACAAGCGCGCGATCAACAACTCAGCCGTTCTGGGGTATTAAACAGTGAATTAACCCCAAAGCAACTCAAACAAGATGGGGGGATTACTCAAGCAGATCTGGCTTTTTTGGAACAAAGTGTCGTGAGCTTAGGATTATCTGTTCGCAGTTTTCATCGTATTCAACGCGTATCACGCACCATTGCCGACTTGCAGCAATCTCCTACCACTGAGCGCAATCACATTGCTCAAGCCCTTGGTTATCGGGCAATGGACCGATTACTAGCAAAATTGAATCAACAATAAACGTAATTTAACCTATCGTATTGATTGAGCAAATCAGCGACTCCTAGTAACATAGCCATCCGTTTAATAGGAGAGAAAAATGTCGCCGCTTTCGAAAATCAAAGGTTCAATTGCATTCTTATGCTATTTATTTAATACCATTTTTTGGACAATCCCCATCTTGATGTTCAGTATTGTAAAGTTGATCCCGATTGGCATTTTTCAAAAAGTCTGTAGTTATATTCTCGATAATTGCGCGACAGCATGGATAAGCACTAATACTATCATTGAAGATATTTTTCATCCGATGCGTATTCATGTCACTGGCGATCAATCGTTTTCTGAAAAAGAATGGTATATGGTCATTGCTAACCATCAATCATGGGTCGACATCCTCATTTTGCAACGAGTATTTAATCGCAACATTCCATTTTTAAAGTTTTTCCTCAAACAAGAACTGATCTTTGTGCCGGTACTCGGCCTAGCATGGTGGGCATTAGACTTTCCGTTTATGCGCCGTTACAGCACTGCACAATTGCGAAAAAACCCTAAATTGAAAGGCAAAGACATTGAAATTACTCGCAAAGCCTGTGAAAAATTTAAAACCAAGCCAGTCAGTATAATGAACTTTGTTGAAGGCACACGATTTAGTGTGGCTAAACATGATAAACAAAACTCTGCCTTTCAACACCTGCTAAAGCCTAAAGCTGGCGGGATGGCTTTTGCATTATCGGCTATGGGGGAGCACATCAATAAGCTCGTTAATGTGACCATCTATTATCCAGACATCGTTCCTACGTATTGGCAATATATTTGTGGCGAACTATCTGACGTTAGAGTGGATATCAAAATCACTGACATCCCAAAGAATATGCGGGGTGATTACCTAAAAGACCGCGAATTTAAAATCGAATTCCAAGAACAGTTAAATCAGCTATGGGTTGAAAAAGATCAACAGTTACAACAATTCATTACTGACGCAAAGCCAAAGGTATAACAATATATGCTGACTTTTTTACCTGGGCCGGTACTATTTATAATCAGTTTGTCGCTATTGATCATCAATACCCTAGTATGGAGCTCATTGTTAACCATTGGCGGCGTGGCAAAATTATTACTGCCGTTCTTGCTTGCACGCAGACTATTAACCCGAATAATGAATCGTTTAATGTGGTCATGGGCCACATGTAACGGCGGCATTTTATATTTAATCTCAAATATTGAATGGGATGTAAAAGGGCTCGATAAACTTGACCCTAACGGCTGGTATTTACTGATCAGTAATCATGTCAGTGGCTTTGATATTGCCGCCCAAACGTACGTATTACGTAACCACATTCCAATGTTGAAATTCTTTTTAAAAAAAGAACTGCTCTATGTGCCAATAATGGGCCTAGGTTGCTGGGCGCTGGACATGCCGTTTATGAACCGAACGAGTGCGGCTAAGCTGAAAAAGAATCCAAAATTGAAAGGTAAAGATCTTCAAACGACCCGCAAAGCCTGCGAACGTTTCAAACACATGCCAACATCGATTATTAATTATGTTGAAGGCAGTCGCTTTACCGAAGAGAAGCGTCTGCGTCAGAATTCACCGTATCGCCATTTATTACGCCCTAAAGCCAGCGGCATTGCCTTCACGCTATCTGCGATGGGCGAACAGTTTACCAGCCTGTTAAATATCACTTTGGTTTATCCAGAAACATCGGAAAAAGTACTGGCTAATGTCATGCATGGACGTACCAAAAAAGTGATTATGCGTGTTGAAGTACTCCCGGTGCCGCGAGTTGACCCACAGATCTATTTTTCAAGCCCGGAAACCCGTGTCGAATTTCAGCGCTGGTTAAATAGACTTTGGCTAGATAAAGATCAGCAAATTGATGACATAAAAAAAGCTTACCTACAGCAACAACGTAATCAAAGTGATTAAATCGTCAAAAAACCGACAAATGACGATTTTCTGTTGCGTTAAACGTGTAAAACTGTCAGTTTTAGAAGGAAAAAGAGTTTATCTATAACTCAATTCTTAAAATTAATTAACAACTGAATACGTAAGGTTTAATTTAGCGTTTTTTTGTTAATATAATTAGAATTTATCGCAGCCTTATCAATGAAGTTTTTATAGGTGAAATTTGAATTTTCGTGTATTCATGCTGTTAGCACACAGGCTAATATTGGTCATAATATTGATTTTTTCGGTGTCTGTTGCAGCACAAAAAAATGATCCTTATAACGGTCTAACCGAAGTAAAGTTTGACCACTTCGATACAGAAGGAGGCCTTAATCAAAACACGATTACTCGCCTGTTTATGGACAGTTCGGGGATGTTATGGATAGGAACTCAAGACGGTCTGCACGGCTATAATGGCGTTGAGTTTACCTTATACTTAAAACAACAAAAAAGCAGTAATTCTATATCGGGAGACTTGATCACCGACATCTTGCAATCGCCCGATGGGGATTTATGGGTAGGCACCTTCAATAATGGCCTCAATAGACTCAATCTCACTAGCGGGAAATTCACTCAGTTCAAACAAAATCAAGGTTTAACAGAACTTCAGGTGACCCACCTTGCAGTCATTGGCGACACCTTATGGGTAGGAACGCGTTCAGGTCTGTACATACTCTCCCTAAAAACAGAAAAAATTATTCCCGTCAGTTTAGCGAATAACATCACCCCTAATATTACCAGTATTGCCAATGTTGATGATAAGTACATTGTCGTCGGCACTGAATCTCATGGCACATTTTCCATTGATAGTAACACCATTATTCGGCTTGATATTCCCGTTAACAAGACAGTAAATCAAATCAAGTCAAGTTCAATTTATTCTGTTTGGCTGGCCATTGATAATCAAATTTGGCGCTACAATTTAGATACTCAACAAAAAGAACTGATATGGTCTAGTGATAATAATTATGGCAACAGCCGTAAGATTACGGACTTAGTGGTGATAAATGCCAATCAGATTTTTGCCATTGGAACTAATACAGGCCTGTTCCAACTCGACTTTATTGATGGTCAGTGGCACAGCAGAGTTTATAAGCATAATCCACAAAAACTTAATAGCATCAGTGCCAATACCCTACAAAGCCTAATGCTAGACCAAAACGGTACCCTATGGATTGGCACGGGGTATTCGGGCATCGATAAGCTTAATCTCAGCCATCAATACTTTAGCCACGTTTACGATGACCAAACCAATTCCCCTGGCATGGCAAACATAATCCGCACTATTTTTCGGGATACGCAGCAACGCCTGTGGATAGGCACCGATGGTGCTGGGCTCAAATATTTGGTCCCTCATGATAACCAATATCACTACATCAATGAGTTATTTGCACAGTCACTCGCGATACCAGTAGAACAATTATCGTTAACAGTGCATGACATTGTCCAAGATAAACAAGGTTTACTGTGGTTTGCCACCAATGTGGGACTATTTACCCTAGACAAGAGTAACACCCTGCAGCAAATCAAACCTGCAAACGAACAGTTTCATGCCGATACTCAGATACGCAGTTTAGCCTTTGATGACAAAGATCGTTTATGGATAGCAAGCTCGCAAGGTTTGTATTTTATCTCTGAGTATACTAACCGCATGATGGCCTATAACTTCGGTTTTCAAGCTGACTTTTCGCCGTTCAAATACCAAATCATTAAGCTCTATTTTAGCCAAGGTTATTTATGGCTAGGAACAATGGGCGGAGTGGTAAGGCTCTCGGCTGAAGAACAAAAGCTCGACTTTCTAAATCATGACCCCGACAATCCACATAGCCTCAGTGACAACCGCGTTAGAGACTTTTTACTGGCCGAAAATGGCGACTTTTGGGTGGCCACTCACGGTGGTATAGACAAACTAACCCTAGAATACGGTACGTTTAAATTTCAACGAATGGACGTCAACGCTGATGGCAGTAGTAATACGGTTTACGCTATTTTAGAAGACGACAAACACGATTTGTGGCTAAGTACTAACTCGGGCGTTTCACGTTTTACCCCTAGTAATCAAAGCTTTATTTCCTATAACAAATTCGAAGGCCTGCAAGCTAATGAGTTTAATGGTGCGGCCAAGTTTAAAGAAGCAAACGGCACCTTATGGTTTGGCGGTATTCGAGGCCTTAACCATTTTAACCCTACCACTATTCCAATTCAGAGAGCCGAGAACAAACTAGCGCTGACAAAATACACTATTGGAGACACCCAGCACCCTATTCACGACTTAAGCCATGCTCCCCACATTACCATGCCTTATGAAAAGCAACTCATCAGTTTTGAAGTCGGATCGCTTAATTTTAGTTACCCTGAATTAAGCCGTTTTAGCTATTTTTTAGACGGTTATGATATCGATTGGCGTGAATTATCCCATGGGAACGAAATCACCTATACCAACTTACCACCAGGTGAGTACCGATTAATGGTTCGCCATGCATTAGGGACTAATAAATACAGTCAATACACCCTGAATGTGGATGTGTCAGTGGTGCCACCGATTTATATGACTCACGCGGCTTATGCACTGTATGTGACAGCCGGGTTATTATTTATTATTTGGTTTTTTGCTGCAAAACAGAAAAAGTTGGCTAAACAACGTGAGTTTGACAGCAGTATTCGCGCCTCTGAAGAGCGCCTAAAACTGGCGCTTTGGGCTTCGGGCGATGGCATGTGGGACTGGAATATCAAAGAGGGCAAAGTTTACCGAACCAACATAATTGAGCCGATGAATTTATCGTTAGAAGATCAATTATTGATTAAAAATATTGATCCAGAAGACAGGCCTCGAGTGCAAAAACTGCTTAACGATCATCTAAATGGTGACAGTGAGTTTTTTGAAGCCGAGTACCGCGTAGAAACCAAACCTGGAGAGTGGGCCTGGGTACTAGACCGAGGTCAAATTGTTGAACGAGATAAAAATAATATCCCAGTGCGAATGGCGGGCACTCATAAAGATATTACTAGCCGTAAGCTGACCGAAAACGAGTTAAAACTATCGTCACAAGTATTGTTTAGCATGAATGAAGCGGTTGTCGTCGGCGAACTTGACTACCAAATACGTTCCGTTAATCCAGCTTTTAGCCGCATTACCGGCTTTAAACACCGTGATGTTGTCGGCAAGCATTTCTTATTTTTAACCATGGGTAAGCAATCTCGCGAGTTTTATAACTCAGTTGAAGCTCAGCTCTTAAGACACAAGCATTGGGCCGGCGAAATACACATTCGAACTCGCGACCGTCGCGGTATCCTTGCATGGTTGGAAATAAACCAAGTTATTAATAACAAAGGTGAGACAAGTCATTTTGTGGCCGTATTCACCGATATTACCGCACGAAAAAAAGCGGAAGAAGATTTACGGGTACTGGCTAACTTCGATCCACTGACTGGATTGCCTAATCGTACGCTATTCCAAGACAGGCTCAATCAAGCGGTCACTAAAGCACATCGTTCAAATAGTATAGTGGCATTGTTATTTTTAGATCTTGACCGATTTAAACATATCAATGACTCAATGGGACACCACATTGGTGATTTACTGCTTAAAGCCGTCGCCCATCGCCTACAAAATGCGGTACGAGATGGCGATACCGTTGCACGTTTAGGCGGTGATGAATTTACCATTATTTTAGAAGGGGTAGCAAAAACGAAAGCCGCCACTATTATTGCTGAAAAAGTGTTAAATGCATTCCAAAGCCCTTATTTGCTTGACGATAAAATTCTGACTATCTCACCGTCAATTGGTATCAGTTTGTATCCTGAAGATGCAGAAGATACGACCTCGTTGATAAAATACGCTGATACCGCCATGTATCACGCTAAATCACTGGGCAGAAATAACTTCCAATTCTATACCAAACAATTAAACCAATATGCGACACGCTACGTCGAACTAGAAGCTGGCCTTAAAAATGCAATGCAAAACAATGAGCTATATTTAGTTTATCAACCTAAATACGATATAAAAACCGAAAAAATTATCGGCCTTGAAGCCTTAATGCGTTGGGAAAGCCCAGAACTTGGCTTGATTTCACCGGTTGAGTTTATCCCACTTGCGGAAGAAACCGGCATCATTAATCAGATTGGTCACTGGGCGATTAACCAAGCCTGTAGTCAGCTGGCACTATGGCACCAACAAGGCTTTGAGCATATCTCTGTTGCCGTTAACCTTTCTGCCAGACAGTTAAAAGTCGATATTATCTCGATGATAGAGGTCGCATTAGCAGTATCTGGGCTACCGGCAAGTGCCCTAGAGCTAGAATTAACTGAATCAATGATTATGGGTAACCCACAAGAATCAGTCACCGTGCTGTCACAACTCAAAGCCTTGGGGTTAACCATCGCAGTAGATGACTTTGGCACTGGATACTCAAGCTTAAGCTATTTGAAACGCTTCCCAATTGATACCTTGAAAATTGATCAAGAATTTGTGCGAGATATAACTGAAGATCCTGACGATGCAGCAATCACTAGCGCCATTATTACCTTGGCTCATAGTTTAGAACTTAAGGTTGTGGCTGAAGGGGTTGAAACCCAAGCACAATTAAATTTCTTACGTGAAGGAGGCTGTGATCAAGTGCAAGGCTTCTTGCTCAGCAAGCCATTGAACGCTGTTGATTGCCTGGTATTATTAACCAAAGACAAAGCTGCCATTAGTCATTTTTAAGACAAAATAAAAGCTCCATTTAGGAGCTTTTATTAAAGTGCTACCGATAGAATGAACTAGGGTGCAACACGCTCAATACGTTTTACCCAACCCGCTGGCGCTGGCATGTGGCCTTTTTGTAGCTCAGTGAAGACTTTATAGATACGTCGGATGTTGGGTCCAACGTTGCCATCACCGACAGTGATAATGCGTCCATCTTCAAAAATATATGAACTCACAGGGGACACCACCGCGGCAGTACCAAAACCGCCGGCTTCAATAATTTCGCCAGACTCAATATCAGCAATAAACTTATCTAACATCACCGTTTCTTGTCTTACTTCACAACCCAGCATATCCCCAAGTTCCATAATGGACTGAGAGGTAATGGATTTTAAAATGGTATCAGTGAATGACGGAATAATCACAGTGCCATCTTTTAAAATGTGGAAGTGATTCATCGCGCCAGCTTCTTCAATTTGAGTATTGGTTGAATCCAAATACAATACCTGCGATGCACCATATTCTACAGCCGCTTTACCTGCACGCAGTGAGGCAGCATAGTTACCAGCAGCTTTTGAAGCACCAGTACCACCAGATACTGCACGGTGGTACTTAGTACTAATTAACAAGCGAATACCATTATTTACCCCTGAGGCATAATAAGCCCCAGATGGGCTTAACATGACACAGAATGTGTATTGCTGACTTGGACTAACGGATAAACGATCTTCGGTTGCAAAGATAAATGGGCGAATGTATAAACACGCGCCATCTTGCTGCGGAAACCACAAACGATCAACATCAATAAGGGCATTGATTGCCTTCACTTGCATATTTTCATCGATATTCGGAATACACACGATATCGGCAGAACGGTTCATCCGCTCAGCATTTTTGTTTAAACGAAAAGTGTAAATCTCGCCGTCTTCGTGCATAAAGGCTTTTGCGCCTTCAAAAATTGATTGACCATAGTGCAGTGACATTGCACCTGGTGCCATTTCAAACGGGCCGTAAGGGACTATACGCGGATCACACCATTGACCATCACGATAATCCATTAAAAACATGTGGTCAGTACGAAGCCTACCAAAACCCACATCGCCTTCTGGCTTAAATGGTTCTGTGCGGCGCTCTGACGCAGATTTTAAATTATATTTTATGTCCATTACATACCACCTTAAAAACTGAGCTTGCAGACTATGGAGGCTAGAGATTAAAGTCAAGTCGAAGCCCTAGATCCTCAATCAAAATACGTCAATTGAGCGTAACAAGCATCAATATTTTTATTCATATAGTGACAGACATCGTGCCTAGAAATTATCATAACAAAGTCTTTTATTGTCATGGTTGACAGCTAAAATACCTCGAACAAAGATAAAGTACAATATAGTACGATTTATTGAATATATTTTAGCCACTTAGTTTTAAAGGCTATTCCTATAGGCCTTGACACTGCTAGAATCGGGATTCCATCCCGAAACGTATAGGACTCCCCCCATGAGCCTTGAATTATTGACCCAACTGGAAACCAAAATCCAGGCGACTCTCGAAAATATTGAGCTACTAAAAATGGAGCTTGATGAAGAGAAGCAAAAGAACCAAGCGTTGACGTTACAGCAACAAGAATTGACACAAAAAAACCAACAATTGCAGCAAGACCTAAACTCTTGGAGTGATAAGGTCAACGGCCTTGTTGGTTTATTGAATAACGAGATCTAAATGGATTGATGCTGCTGTGATTGGATTTCAATCAAGGCATTTAGTTCACGGATAGCCTGCTTAACTTTTGGCAGGTTTTTTTTTGTGTGTAGAAAGCGACCCTTATCAAATTCAAGTAGCCCTAAGTCTTTTACCCAAATCACTCCACTTAAAAAGATCCTAGCATGCTTAACGATTAGTTTCGGTGCATAAACAGGGAACATTCTCATACGACTTCCTCCAAGAAGATACATGCGCAAGGTGCGATGAAATAACAACGATAAGCCATGTATAAGTCAGAAATGGAACTATCCAAAGCGCATATAAAAACACGATTCACTTTCTTGTTAAACACAACTTGAATGTCATCAAATTGGACAACTTGATGTCGAAAGAGTTTCATTAACTTGCCATTTTATTGTTCTAACAAATCACATAAGCAACTACGGCATTTTAATGACGCTTGTCAATATTTTGACATCATGTTATTATCTTCGATGTTACTCAGGGTAAAAAAGAGTTATTTGACTCATTTCCGTATTGTCTTTTATAGACATGCGGTTTTTTTTGCCTGTTGTAGTCTCAAACTCATACCATTTAGCAACACAATCGGCGATCTTACCGAACCACATGGCTGAAAACGCCATACTCATAAGCCTTGCTAGTCACCGATAACGACATCTTAATTACCCCTCCACCAAACGTATCTCAAACAGTTCCTCTTTATGCTAAAGGCATTGCATTACTTTCAATAAACAGATGATTAACACGTCAATTCACTTGGCTAATGGCTCTACGGGCAGTTTGAGAACCGGTTATTATCTTGAGCTGAGGTTAAATAAAAAAAGGAGCCGAAGCTCCTTATTTAAATAACCCATTTAGCTTAGATTACTTTTTGTTCATTGTCGCTAAGTAGAATGCGATATCAATTAACTCGTCATAAGATTTAATTGAGCTGGTTTCTACTCGGTATTTACCATTAACAACTAATGAAGGAACACCCGAAATTTTAGCGTTTTCAGTATCGCGCTTCATTTTCGACATCTGTGCGTTAACCATAAATGAATTCGCCGCAGCATCGTAAGCTTTAGCCTCTACGCCATTGGCAATAAATACTGCTCTGATATCGTCTGGGCGGGTAAACTGCTGACGCTTATCGTGGATAGCACTAAATAATGCCGTGTCAATTTTCTCATCAACATTAAGCTGCTGCGCAACCGCAAAAGCACGTGACATTTCTACGCCCATTTGGCGACCAATAAACTCAACGTGAGCTTGATTAAAGCTGACACCTTCGGGTAAATTCGCTTCAATTTTAGGCACTACGGTTTTAGCAAAGTTAAAACAATGGGGGCAAAAGAATGAGAAAAACTCTGTAATTTCTGGTTTGGCTGTTTCAGGGCCTTCATTAATCACAGTGTAATGCACACCTTCTTTATAATCGGCAGCTATCGCAACCATCGGCGCGAGCAGGAGTGCTGCGGCCATCAATAATGCTTTTTTCATTTTACTTCCTTCTAAGTAGGCAAAAATATCAATACGCTGGCTCTATCATAGTCTAGCGTTAGTCTTTAACTCAATCGTTAGCTAATTGTATTTGTAACTAAATACTATTAGGTAGTGATTATGAAATATTGTTAATTAAAACTGGGTAAACTCAATGGTGGCTCGTTCAGTGCCGATAACTGCTCTTTAAATGCCAGCGTTTGTTGTTCCCAGTATTTAATATCGGCAAACCATGGAAAATTCATTGGAAAGGCAGGGTCCTGCCAACGCTTGGTTAACCACGCGTTATAGTGCACCATCCTGAATGCCCTTAACGGCTCAATCAGTGCCAATTGCTTAGCATCAAAATCACAAAATTCTTGATATCCCTCTAATAGAAGATCAATTTGCAATAACTGTTGCTGGCGATCTCCGGTTAACATCATCCACAAGTCTTGTACTGCTGGGCCTTGCCTGGCATCGTCTAAGTCGACAAACCCAGGTCCAGTTGGTGTCCATAAAATATTACTCGGATGTAAGTCGCCGTGCAGGCGTATCGAGGTAAACTGGTGTTGCTGCCAAATCTGCTTGGCTTTATCTAATACCTGCTCAACTACCGTAAAAAAAGCCGTTTGCATCGAGCTGGAAACAATCCCACTTTCACGTAAATAGCGATAAGACTCATCGCCCAAAATGGCTGGCGTGAGCGGTTCACGATACACAAAGGGCTGCCTTGCGCCATATTGATGAATACGGCCAATAAAGCGGCCAACCGATTCAAGTTGCTCAAGATTGTCGACTTCAAACGCGCGCCCACCAATAGAGGGGAAGAGTCCAAAACGATAACCTTGATACTCAAATAAGGTTTTGCCCTCAATGACGACTGGAACGGCGATGGGGATGTCTTCAGCGGCTAATTCTAATGCATAATCATGTTCTTCTTGAATTTGTTCATTGCTCCAACGATGTGGGCGATAAAACTTCACCACATAACGAAGGCCTTGATCACAGCGGAACTGATACACCCTATTTTCATAACTGTTTAACGCTAATAACCCCGTCTCAGGGTAGATGCCTATGCTTTCAATCGCATCAAGAATGAGATCGGGTTTCAGTGCCTGAAAATGAAATTCTGCGCCGGTACAGTTGTCCATGTATGCCTTCTTAAGTCGTTTGAATATGTGGAGCAAGTAGCGTTAACAAAAACGCTAATACGTCTAATTCTTTCGCGTTATCGGTAGAAATCCAACAAATATCACCATAAAACTCATAATGTAACCATAAAGGACTGCCTTCAAAATTGAGCAACCATTGATGACGATCCGCTCCCCATTGGCGATCTCGAATGTCGCAATCAAGTACAGCTGCTAGTGGTTCGGCAAATCGTTCAAATTGCTCAAAATCCACTTCAGCTTGAATAACAATACTTAATGCTTGCGGATCTAATTGGGCTGAAAGTAATTTCATAATCGACTCAGGTAAAATACATTAATTAACTGCTACAAGACATAATTAAGCCTTGTCCCCAGTCAGGTGGACGTTTGGCAAAGTCTTCCATCTCGGGCTGTTCGTCATAAGGACGGCGTAAAAGTTGCTGGAGTTGTAATAATTTGCTGTTACCACCGTTCTCTTCTATATCGATAATAGCTTCTTGGGCTAGGTAATTACGCAAGATGTATTTCGGATTGACACTGTTGCGCTCGCATTGCCACCCGTGAATATCTGCCACCTCACCCACTCGGTCTTGGTAAGCTTTATACCAGGTATCAAAGCCAGCAACATCGACCATATCGTCCCGTAAAGTAGAATGTGAGTGACTCGGGTCCAGCTGACCAAAACGACGTAAGCTATTGGTGTAATCAAGCTGGTTAGTTTCCAGTAAGACGGTAAATTGCCCCAACAACTGCAAATCATGTTTATCGAGCTCAGCTTGAGCCTCTTGACTGAGAGGTTTTGCGCTAAGATCATGTGAATTAAGTGCATATAAACTCGCGGCTTGATGCATTCCCAACTTGCCACGCATAAGGCGTAAATACTGCTTAACCAGTTCAGATTGATAAGTGTTTAGCGCTGCGATTAAATCGTCAGACTCAATAATGGGCGTTAATGCTTGGGCCAAACGTTTGAGGTTCCACAACCCTACTGCGGGTTGCTGGCCAAAGGCATAACGGCCTTCGTGATCAGAATGATTACAAATAAAGCCTTCTTTAAAGGTGTCTAAGAAAGCAAAGGGTCCAAAATCAAAGGTATCACCGAGTATCGACATATTGTCGGTATTCATCACGCCGTGAGCAAACCCGACAGACTGCCAGTGTGCAATCATTTTAGCGGTAGATTGCACTATCTCATAAAACCATTGTTTGTAACCTGCGGCATCTGTTGATAAATGCGCAAAATGCTGCTTAATCGTAAAATTAACCAATTGAGAAAGCTTGCCAGTATCACCTTGTTCGCCATGACAAAAATATTCAAAATGGCCAAACCGAATGTGGCTTTTAGCTAAGCGCACCGTTATGGCGGCCGTTTCTTGGCTTTCACGCCAAACGGGTAAATCGGAGCCAATAACCGCTAACGCACGGCTGGTAGGTACATTTAGCGCAGCCAGTGCTTCGGATACTAAAAACTCGCGCACCGCAGAGCGCATTACCGCCCGACCATCACCTTGGCGAGAATACGGCGTAGGGCCGCCGCCTTTTAAGGCGACATCCCAAGCGCCATTTGGGCCAATGGCTTCGCCTAATATAATTGAGCGACCATCGCCCAATCTGGGGGTATAGCCACCAAATTGATGACCACTGTAGACTTGAGCATAATAGCTCGCACCAGGCGCGGCATAGTTAGCCGATAACTGCATTAACAATTCAGCATTAGGTTTTTCTAAACCAATCAGTTGAGCAGCATCATCACTCCAACCAAGCCAATGAGGATTACTGATTGGCAAAGGATAAACTTGTGAATAAAAGCCTTCTAATTGTTCAAAAAAATCTTGCTTAAATTGCATCATCCACAACTCCTGCAACTTGGCTTTTACACTGCAATTGCTGCTGTTCATCTACCTGACACAGCTCTGCACACACAAAAGCTTGCTCTGCGGGCACTGAAGACGCTTGTAAACGTAACATTCCTGTACCTTTGGCCTGGCATTGCTCCAATGAATCGTAATAACCGGCAATATGGTCTTGCTGTACTATTTTCGTAGGAACAGGTGCTTGGTCTGCAACATAAAATAAGGTCCATTGTGGAGTACGAAAACAACCGGCAAGTAAGACCACGGTGGCAGTAATTAGCAATATTTTAGTCAATGTACGAGTCATTAATGTCATTTTTAACCTTGAAATCATTGGATCTGAAGCAACAAAAAAGCGAACCAAGGTCCGCTTTCCTTTTGAATATCATACCTGATATCCATCCAACAGTATTGAATAGCCTGTTAGCTCACTTTAGTTTTAGCCTTTTCGATACGTTTTATTCGCCCTTCAAACCCAGTGACAGTGCCATCGGTTAACTGGTATTCAAGCGCTTGTTGACAGACCTTAACTGCCTCATCAAACTGACCCACGTCGTTCAACAAGGTCGATAATTGCATAAACGCCGGAGATTTGATTTCATCAGTATTTTGTTGGGTGATGTTTTGCTGATGTAATAAGCGATATAATGCTAAATAGGTCGACTGTAAGGCCGCACCATATTGACAATAATCAGCTTGCTTGCGCATCTTATAGCAATGGTTAATCACACTGACTAACTCACTATGCTGATGTTGAAGATCGGTGGCAATGTTGGCAGCATCAACCTGTTGTACAAAGCTCTCGCTTGCCCAATCGCCTTCAACACTGACTAGATCCAATAGCGACCCTTGATGGTTTGACACTTCAACCGCGGGGGTATCAGGCACTTTGGCCTCAACATGACTCTTGCTCACTTCAGCCACAGCGACAGTATCCTTTGATGCTGCTTTTGGCTCGCAAACAACATCAGTTTGCTGGGTGTCTGCTGCTGATATGTTGGGTTCAGTAAGAGCAGCCTCGACAGGCTCATCAACAGACACGGCTGAATTAAGTTTATCGTTATCTACAGCTCGGTCTGATAATGCATCATCGTCAACCGATTTATCACTGGCTGCATGCTCAGGCTCGGTTATCGTAGTCTCGTCTGTCGCTGCTAACGTTTCAGATTGAGCTACCTCACTGGATGATGAATGCGGTGTAACATTACGATCGGTTTTATCAAGTTCTTGTTTTGCCACCGCTTGAGTGCGTCTGTATAGATACAGAGCAATTGCAATCAATATGACAATTAAAATTACCTTCATTAGGCTTCCACCTTGCTGATTATATGCCGTAGCACATGATTTTATCTCACTCACAATATTCATTGTGAGGCAATGTACGGTTTTAATGATACCGCGCTGTTTTTTTAAGCACCATTCATTATTGTTTCAATGTACACTATAAAATCAAGTATTTATGTATTTTAATCTATAACAAGTCATAGACAACCTATCATTTAGCATCAGTTTCAATCATTTTTGCGATCCAAACCTCAAAAAAGGACATTTTGCGCATAAGCTCAAAATTAAATAAGCTAAGTTTGCTAGGTTCAATTGCCAAGCTTACACTATTAATATCCGACTGTTTTACTAAGGTATTTAATAAGAGATAATATTATGAGTGATAAAGAATTATTAAGTGGTAAATTACTCTACGAATTCCGAACAATACAAGCTATGGTCGAAATATACTGTAAAGCGCACCACCCGCTCAAGCCGTCCCAAGGTGTTTGCCAGCAGTGTAGTGAGTTTTTAAGCTATGCCAATACTCGCCTAGATCGTTGCCCATACGGCCAAGATAAACCCACTTGCAATAAATGCCCTGTCCATTGTTACAAACCTCACATGAAGCAAAGAGCGCGTGAAATCATGATGTTTTCTGGGCCCAAAATGCTATTACCTCATCCTATTTTGGCAATTAAGCATTTACTTGCTGAGCGTAAACCGGCACCCGGTTTACCACCAGAAAGAGTCTCAAACAGGCATTTACGAAAATCTGAGCAAAGTTAACCACCGGAAACTACTCGGTTTGCAGAAAGTAGGTTAGTATTCACTATCGTCAAAGAGAGTGAAAATGAACCAATTTAACGATTTCTTCATTCAAACATACTGGTGGCTTTCCTTACTCGGAGGCATTCATTGCCTTGGAGTAGGCCTGTATGTTCATTATATTTACCAAAGCACGACTCGCAGCAATAGCCTGCTAGCCGGGATGTTTTTACTCATAGGTTGTTATTTTTTAACCGGGTTGCTAACCCAAGAAACAACACCGATCCCAATCCATTTAGCGCTTACTCTCTTTATTCCTGTCTATTTTTTACTCATGCCCATGCTGTACTTATATTGTAAAAGCAGCTTAACGGAAGAAGACTATCAACCGCTATTAATCAAGCATTTTGCTTGTGCGATTATCGTTGCATTAGTGACCAGTTCAGCCATATTATTTCATATCAGTATTGACCCACAAACCTCAAATAACACCATTGGTTCTCTGGCTGAGTTAAACAGCATTAGTCTATTGGCTTTGACCTTACCCATATTATTAATGCTACAAACTATTATCTATTTTTGGCTGATTTACCGCTTATTGTCTCACTATCGCCCCCAGTATTTGGCCAATAGGCAACCCAATTTGCAAGTGATACGTTTTCGCTGGTTAAGTGTATTAACCATTGGTATTCTGATTAATTGGGTGTTGCGCATTGTATTGGTGTATTTACCATTTTACTTGGGTGATTCAGTCTCTTTGTTAATCCAAGCGGTAACACGTTTAAGCCTATTACTGACTGTATATGTGTTTGCTTTATATGGTATCCAGCAAGTCACGCGAGCAGCCTATTTGCGCGGCACACTCAACGCCACCAAAAAAGCAGCGACACCAACCACAGAGCAGCTTCTGGACCAGGAAGAAATAACCTATTTACATGATTTAATGCTAGATGAGGATGAGAGCGACGCTACCGATTTTTCAGCAGATCAATCAGCAGCAGATCAGGGCGACAAAAAAGACTAGTGCTACAGAAAAAACAGCTGATTCTCCTGAACACATCACGTTGAACATAATGATCAACACTCTGCTGGCGCCCGCCGACATAAATGTTTATTAACACCCGTCATTTTAGGGTTATGCTATTCTATGGTGAGTTTTACCATGACAATTTAGTCACTGAGGTTATTTATGAAACGTTCAATTAGCTTAGTTGTTTCCAGTTTACTCGTGTTATTAAGCTTCGCGTTTTCAGCTCCTAGTTTTGCAAACGAAGATGCTTATAACGATGCTATTACTAATTTTAAAAAAGCCAATGAAAGCCGCCATTTATTTGATACTGCTTATGGTTATGCCATCTTCCCCACCGTAGCCAAAGGCGGTATCGGGATTGGTGCCGCATATGGAAATGGTCGTGTATACCAAAGCGATGCTTATATGGGGGATTCCACGTTAACCCAGCTATCCATTGGTTTTCAATTAGGCGGACAAGCCTATAGCGAAATTATCTTTTTTAAAGATGCTAAAGCTTATAATGATTTCACCAGCGGTAGCTTTGAATTTAGTGCCCAAGCATCTGCCGTGGCGATTAACGTTGGTGCCAATGCTCAGGTAGGAACCACAGGCAATTCAGCCGGAGCTGGGCAAGCAGGCAGTAACCACACGGCAACAGCCGCTTATATCAATGGCATGGCAATATTTACCGCCGCAAAAGGAGGCTTAATGTTTGAAGCCGCCCTAGCAGGTCAGTCATTTACCTTTGATGGTAAGTAACCGCTGCTAGTCTTAACACTCGTTAAGTACATAACATTCAGGCTGCCATTGGCAGCCTGAATTATTTGGAAAGAGTGGTTTATTGTCACTGAATCCAAATAATGGCATTAGCATATATAGAGTAGCCTAGTTAACTCGTTGGACAAAAGTGAGTTTGAGGTATTAATTAACTCAGCTTACTTGGTATTGGTTTAGCTTGATTTATAACGTAGCTTCATTTGAACTTATTGCCTGCAGCATGTGAGCTACAGGACGTAGTAAATGTCGCGATCACAGGGATGTGAAAGAGTGACCTTAGTGCAGATGATTAAGCGAGACGCCAGCTCTTGATTTTACAATCAGCATCCCTGTGGGCTTAACCAAAACATCCCTGTTTTGGATACTCGCTGACTCATCTACACCGGTAATTTAACTCTCTTCGATTTAGCCGCATAGTTGTCTATAGGTAAAAGCTAAAGAGGAAAAGCTCAAATCTAATTAGCTGACTTACTTTTGGACAGAGAAGAGTTAGTAACGAGCACTGTAAAAGGCGGAAAATAGTTGGCTAAAACTTGCAAGGAACGAGCACGAGTCAACTACTTTGCTTAATAGCCTTTATTAAATTTTTTGGATCGTTTGTACCCAGACAAACCGTTGTGCCATCTTTAAGTTTTAATTCAACAGCCGTTAGACCAGAAACGTTATATAACCATCCAGTTGAGATTAACCGAATTCCAAGCCCATAGTACCATTTTGTTCTTATCTCTTGTGCCGACTCAATTTCAGATATTTTTATTGATTTATTCCAAAATTTTGGACCAAAAAACCATTTTACCTTTCCATCTTCAACTTTGATTGTTAATGCTGAAAAAAGAATTGAAACCACACCTACAATTAAATAAGCAAATCCGATAGGTTCGGTAGGTTGAGTTACCGAAGCAGAGATAAGCACTAATGTTACAATTCCCATAACTGAAAGCATCGCGATTCCAAGCTGAGTGTTTTTATACTGCATGAAGAGCTCCTTTTACAGTTAACGTTTTAGTATTTATGCGTTGCGCTGTTTGCGACGCATAAATCGCTTGTTGGGCTTGGCCGATGCCGAGTCCAGGTTAATTGGTACGCTTTATGCTATAGGAATTTGCTTTTTTTGATGCTGGCTATGGGCTACAGAGCAGTTTAGAGTCAATTGATATCGAGTAGTAGATAAGTTTTTCATTGAAATTCCTTTTCATCGTATTTTCATATCATACATATTTAAGCTTGGCTGGTTCAATGAAGGTTATACACTCAATTGAAGCCTCCGTTGGCTCCGCGCAGCGGCTTAGTTCAATGCCCTGTTAAGCGGAAAATTACAGTTTGGCTATAATGCGCGAAGCGCGATCCAACTGTAAATTTTCCGTTTGAACAGCTTGTTAGGTGTTTGCTGACACCAAACATTTTTCACCATCGCTCGATGATTTACCTGAAACCTGATACGTATTTCCAGCTTTCACGTCGATATCAAGGGTACCAGGTAATAACTTTGTACCCCAAGAAAAGGTAAATTCACACATTATTGAAACTGAATGCTGCCCCGTTTGAATTGAAGCGGTCGTACCTAGCTTATAACCACCTGACCATAAGATTTCACCTTCATCAATTTTTCTAATCATTACTTTTACATTCGATGAATCTTCTCCTATTAGTAAACCTTCATCGGGTGAAGCTTGTTGTGGAGTCGATTTACAGCCTAGGAATAAAGCTAGAACGGATAATATTAAAAACTTAGATTTCATTGAACACTCTCCATGTAAACACCTAACGTTTTAGTATTTATGCGTTGGCCGTTTTCGACGCATAAATCGCTTGTTGGACTTGGCCGAGGCCTAGTTCAGGTTAATTGGTCCGTTTTATGCTAAAGGAATTTGCTTTTTTTGATGCTGGCTCTGGGCTGTAGAGCAGTTTTGAACTGCTTAAATTGCGTGATTTGTATGTATTTCATTGAAATTCCCTTGTCATTGTTGTGTTCCATCACATCTTTTTTAAGTCTAGCTGATTCAATATGAGTAATACCGACAATTGAAGCTTGATTTGGCTCCGCGCAGCGGCTTAGTTCAACGCTCGCTTAAGCGGACAAAAATAGTTGGCTACACTTATAGAGGCACGAAACAAAGCCAACTGTTTTTGTTCCGACTTAAAGTCTCTTGTTAAGTAGCATTGTACGCTACTGCTTGAATCCAACCATTTAAATTTTTACTGTACCTTTTTATGAACTTAAGTTGTTCCTTAAAAATTTCTAAACGTTCATTTTCGTAACCACCAGCAATATATAATTGCCTAGTCGATGGTTTGATTTTAGAGTGCAACAACATAAAAGAAGCGTGGCTATAACCATTATAAAATTTCTTAGCGCCAACTAAAAAATCAACGCCACCTTGATTTAAACCTAGACCATCTTTATTTTTTACCACTACATCAATTACTTTGTCCGCTCTTGTGTGACTCTTCTTTTTTACGTAATCGTCATAAAAATCAAACTTATGTTTACCGTTTGCAACGACCAACTTAATTTCTTTTTTTAATAGTGCTGAATAGCAAAGTGACTCATACGATATTCTCATGGAATTTCCAGCTGGAGCAATATGCCCTAGAACGAGAAGTTGTGTTGCAGTTACAGCTGATTCAATTGCTAAAAAGATATAACCAGAAACTGTTGAAGCTCTAGTCGAAGGATCTTGATTGCACGGTGAATTTTCTAATAAGTTAAATGCGTCAGAAAATATTTTAGACAACTCTTTAAGTTCTTCCTCGAAGTCTTTAATAAATGCTTTCCTTGATTCATCATCATCACAGGAAATGTACTTATAGATATCTGAATTTTTCACCTAGCTAATCCTTGCTACTTAACGCCCTGTTAAGGGGCAAATTGTAGTTGGCTAAAATGTTTGAGGAACGAAAAACAGCCAACTGTAATTTGTCCTGCTTTAACAGCTTGTTAGAAGCATTAGAAATCAGGACTAACTTCCCACTTTATGTCTGCTGGGTAGTTAAATAAGGATTGATCTACTTTACTTTCGCTTTTTTCGTATGCAATAGTTAGAGTGTTATAAACGTAGGACTTCCTGTATATAATTAAAGGTACACTCTTTATCCGTTCAAAAATTTGATTGTAGCCACTCAACACGTAATCTTTATAAAAAGAAGGAGCTATTTTCATTTGTTTACAATAGTAGAACTCAGTATATGTAGAGTCACTATATTCAACTCTTAGTGCATCTAATTGACACCCTAAAACAACTTCTTGAGATGGTATATCGTACATTTGAATTATTCGCACGCTATCTGTCGTCACATTCCCTATTAAGTTTTTTCCATTCATCTCTCTAATTCTTGTTTTTTTCTCAGTTGGATTATATTGCTCTATTATCCCAATATCGTATTTAGCTAAGGTTTCTGTGGGCGTGTAAAATTTTACATACCCTGAACCTAGCTCCTTTTGAAGATCTCGACCTTTAAGTCGGGCATCAGTAATTTCATATTCAATACTGTATGAAATGCTACCCTCAAATTCTTTTGCACTTAATAAGAGTGGTATTAGCCCAACCAATATAATCAAAAATCTCATCTAAACTCCGTGATGCTTCTAACGTTTTAGTATTTATGCGTTGCGCTGTTTGCGACGCATAAATCGCTTTTGGACTTGGCCGATGCCTAGTCCAAATTAATTGGCATGCTTCATGCTATAGGAATTTGCTTTTTTATGCTGGCTCTGGGCTACAGAGCAGTTTTGAGTCAATTGATATCGAGTAGTGGGTAAGTTTTTCATTGAAATTCCTTTTCATCGTATTTTCCTATCATACATCTTTAGGTTTGGCTGATTCAATGAGGGTTATACACTCAATTGAATCCTCTGTTGGCTCCGCGCAGCGGCTTAGTTCAACGCCTCATTAAGAGGAAATTTATAGTTGGCTAAAATGTTGAACGCAGTGAAAACAGCCAACTGTAAATTTTCCTGCTTTAATGACTTGTTATATGCTCTTTTCGATCGCTGCCAGAATTCCGTTATATATATTTAATGCCTCTCCAGTTAAATCGTTTTTTACACTGGAAAGAGTGTTAAGAATTTCCTTTGAACGAGAACCTTCAAGTATTTCTTCGTCATCAAAATATACTTTCATGTGATCATACGGATCGCCCGAACGTGACATTAATAGTGTAAATCCTGAATTTTCAGTTTCCACTATAACTATATCAGGGCCAATGTCTGATGTTTCAGAATAACAGTCAACGATTCGCATAACCTTCCTTGAGCATATAACGTTTTAGTATTTATGCGTTGCGCTGTTTGCAGGGCATAAATCGCTTGTTGGACTTGGCCGATGCCACATCCATATTAATCGGTATGCTTTATGCTATAGGAATTTGCTTTTTTACGGTAGTTGTTTTTTGTACAGCACTTCGGCTAATCGGTTGTTCTGATTACACCTTTTAAGGCAGGTTTTATAATATGCCATGTTTCCCCATTGCTTGATCATTGCCTTTCCGCCTGATTTTTCGGCTTGCGGATGTGTGTTGTCGCCTCAGCCAATTCAACATTAACTAAGTCAGTTTTTTCCCGATTATCTCACCCGCTTTGATGGTGATTAACCTGACAACCTTCGCTGCGCCTCACGCGCTACCATGGTTAGCAGTGGTACGAGCCCCACAAACATTAACCGCCCATTAGCACACTGTGGACAGCACCAGTGCCCTAGCGTTTCAGTTGTTGCGTTGATGTCTTTAAGGGGGTTACTACCAAGCTGTTCTCTAATTTGCATGAGCTTTTTACGTCGACAACTGTTGGCTAAAAAACCAAAATGCCTTATCCGCATCACGCCTTTTGGCAGT
Source organism: Shewanella sp. Actino-trap-3 (assembly GCF_002836275.1). Taxonomy (NCBI): domain Bacteria; kingdom Pseudomonadati; phylum Pseudomonadota; class Gammaproteobacteria; order Alteromonadales; family Shewanellaceae; genus Shewanella; species Shewanella sp. Actino-trap-3. The sequence goes on from NZ_PJCE01000001.1 coordinate 2,753,303, forward strand.
ACATGTAATAGGTAACGCCGGATGAACTCTTCGGGAACCAATTGCATGATTTTACGTTGATTATCCCGATAATCGGTGTAACGCATATCGATTGAACTGGCGGTGACGCGCTTTAGCCGTGACTCATGCAACATGCCTTTTCGGGTATAACGCCCGAGATAGGCCACTACCGTTTCAGCTTTATAAAGACAAGCTTTACTGTATACGCACCACTCCTTTTTGATGAGGTTATCAGCATCAGGAATTGTCACTTCACGCTGGCGCAGTGCCGCCAACATCTTGGCTTTAAACACTTTTGATACCGCCTTAACAGGAAAAAGATAATCACTTTTCACACCTCGCCACTGCCCTTGCTCTGTGACTGCGCCTCCCGGGATTAAACAGTGTAAATGGATGTGCTGAGTTAAGGTTTGTCCCCAGGTATGCAATACCGCAGTGCACCCAAGTTGACCTTGCAAGTGTTTGCGGGTCATTCCAAATCGACTTAAGGTTTGCCATACCGCCTCGAAAAGTGCGCTGTAGAGATGCTTTGCCTGCGCCTCGCTATGAGTGAGTTCATTAAGTTCATGGGGTAAGGTAAACACCAAATGAAAGTAGCGACAGTGCAGTACTTGCTGTTGCTGCTTATCTATCCATGCTTGGGTTTGTTTACCTTGGCAGCGTGGACAATGTCTATCTCGACACGAACAAAACACGCTCTGCTGATAGTGGCATTGATTACACTGCCACTGCTGTTGGCCTAGTGCCGCAGTGCGGCAAGCCAAAATACGTTGGCACACTAAGCGCTGTTGCTGACTTAACTTATGCTGTTGTTGATAGCGTTTGCAGAATGTCACTCAAGTGATAGTGCGCCATATCATCACCCCAAATCAGCGAGTAAATCGCCTCCTTTATGTCCAAGGTCTGGCGACCAATGAAGATACCGCTCTGTGGTTTTAATGCTTTTATGGCCGAGCTGGTGTTGCAGCTGATTAAGAAGCATACCCGCGACTAATTGATGTGTCGCGTAAGCATGGCGAAGACTGTGTGGACTGCAAGGTTTGGTTATCCCTGCTGTTAGTGCGGCTTTCTTCAGCATTTTGCCCACGGTTGAGACGTCTAATGGGTAAGTGTTTCCGTGATAATACACACCAAATAACCACGTTTGCGGCCGATACTTTAGCCAGTAATGCCGCAGTAAGTTCAGCAATGATGGTGAGATGATAACGAGACGGTCTTTGGCTCCTTTACCCTGACACACTTTGAGTAACTGCCGCTGACCATCAATGTCAGCGACTTTGATATTCACCAACTCACTGACCCGTAATCCACAGCCATAGCAAAGCGCTATCATGGTGTGATATTTCTGGTTTGGGCAGTGCTGTAATAACTGACTGATATCTTGCTTACTGAGCACTTGCGGCAGTTTTTAGGTGGCCCGAGGTAAACACATATCAATAGTGAAATGACGTTTAAGGACATGTTCAAAGTAAAAATGAATACCGTTCAGTTGAAGTTGGATGGTTGCTCGAGACAAACCTTTATCAAGGTTCAAATAACGAAAATAGGCACTGAGCTGTATATCACTCACGGTATCAATGGGTTGATTGTAATGCTTCACCAGTTGATTAATGGCATAAAGATACGATTTTCGAGTGCGTTCAGAGTAGCGCCTAAGTGTAATTTCATCGTGGAATAGTTGAGTGTGAACTAACATGACTTACCTCCTTGATAGTGGGGAAATCCACTGAGGTAAGTGTGGTGTAAATAGCTGGCTTTTGGGCTCCGCGCAGCGGCTTAGTTCAACGCCCCATTAAGAGGCTAAAAATAGTGGGCTAAAATGGAGCGAAGCGAACAGCCCGCTGTTTTTAGTCCTTTTGAATGGCTTGTTATAAGCCATTTACCATCTGAAGGTACGATTTTGTTCCTATACCAACTTGAGCCCATATATTCCTTTTATGATTACCCAAATAGTCATATTGAGTATCTAAATCCCACAACGTAACAACTTGATCTGGAAAAATATATTCGGATTCATTTAAAGTATGATTTTCTGTTTCATTTGAAGCTATTGAATTAAATAATATCGCTCCATCAACATCAAAAACATCAGTATTTTCATATGACACTTTATAAGCATCATTTTGAGATATACCGATAAAATCTACAAGGCCATTTTCAAATTCAATTTGAAGGGAATTATCAAAATAGAAATCAATTGTGTTGTCTGTTGATGAGAAATGATCAGCAAGCAATTTTTTAACTTGTTCTCTAGACATCCCAAGTTTAATTGCGCCAATTCCATCATTCGGCTTGATTAAAAACTCCATACTACCCTTTGGCTTATAACGTTTTAGTATTTATGCGTTGCGCTGTTTGCATGGCATAAATCGCTTGTTGGGCTTGGCCGATGCCGAGTCCAGGTTAATTGGTACGCTTTATGCTATAGGAATTTGCTTTTTTTGATGCTGGCTCTGGGCTGTAGAGCAGTTCTGAACTGATTATGTGGCTTGTTTTGTACGTGTTTCATTGAAATTCCCTTGTCATTGTGGTGTTCCATCACATCTTTTTTAAGTCTAGCTGATTCAATACGAGTAATACAGTCAATTGAAGCTTGATTTGGCTCCGCGCAGCGGCTTCGTTCAACGCCCATTTAAGGGGCTGATAATTGTTTGCTAAAATGTGTAGCGAAGCGAAACCGAGCAAACTGTTAGCAGACCCACTTGAAATTCTTGTTAGGTACCAATTGCTAATTTAGCGCCGTATGTGAGACCTATTTTGATCATTGACGATGCACTATCTTTGCCAAGTACCTTAATACCATTGCTAAGTTGCTCGCCTAAAGATTTCTTGCTTTTTAATTCGCTCGGTACCGCGTTTAATATCTCAAGGCCTTTAGGTGAAAGCGTAACACCTTCAAATGAAATAGGCCTTTCTGAGTTTTTGCACCAGATATAACCTGCTTCAATTAACCAATACATGGTTTCTTCAGCAATCTGGTATTCAACTTCACTTAAAGTAAAAACTCCATCTGGATCTTCGCCAAAAGCTTCTTTAATGGCAATGCCAATATCCATATTTGAAATTCTAACTTTTAAAGGAAATGCTTGGTAACACTGACCAAAAATTTCAGCTACAGCTATGTTAAAAGCTTCGATATTGCTCATGACTATCCTTGCTACCTAACGTTTTAGTATTTATGCGTTGCGCTGTTTGCGACGCATAAATCGCTTGTTGGACTTGGCCGATGCCTAGTCCAAATTAATTGGCATGCTTCATGCTATAGGAATTTGCTTTTTTTGATGCTGGCTATGGGCTACAGAGCAGTTTGGGATCAATTGACATCGAGTAGTAGGTATGTTTTTCATTGAAATTCCTTTTCATCGTATTTTTCTATCATACATCTTTAAGCTTGGCTGATTCAATGAGGGTTAATAAACTCAATTGAAGCATCTGTTGGCTCCGCGCAGCGGCTTAGTTCAACGCCCAATTAACGGGCAATAAAATAGTTGGCTAAAATGAGTGACGAAGGAGAAAAAGCCAACTGTTTTTTGTCCCTGTTTAATTGCTTGTTATGTTTTCTTTGGCGATACTAGCTTATTGTCGATAATGAGAGCGCCATCTTTTATTACAATATTACCGATCCAGATTGAGCCATAAAACAAATCATCAAGATACAAATCCTTTTGGTATTTTCCAATGATTTCAAACTTATGTGGCTTTGATTTCTTGCCGAAAATAACTGTATGCTTTAATGGCGATGGTGAACTTTTACCAATTGTCGATATACGCATTAACTCAGTAGAATAAGGCTCAATAATGGTAATAGTTAGTCCTGGATGTGTGACATCGTATTCCATCCATTTATCATCCACTATTCTCCCTTCACTAGCTCCAGTTACACCTATAACACTGGCACAACCAGTTACAGATAACATAATGCAGATAATAGCTAATTTGTACAAATATTTCATTGGGCATCCTTGAAAACATAACGTTTTAGTATTTATGCATTGCGCCGTTTGCATGGCACAAATCGCTTGTTGGACTTGGCCGAGGCCTAGTTCAGGTTAATTGGTACGCTTTATGCAATAGGAATTTGCTTTTTTTGATGCTGACTATGGGTTACAGAGCAGTTTGGGATCAATTGACATCGAGTAGTAGGTAAGTTTTTCATTGAAATTCCTTTTCATCGTATTTTTTTATCTTACATCTTTAAGCTTAACTGTTTCAATGAGGATTATATACTCAATTGGAACTTTTGTTGGCTCCGCGCAGCGGCTTAGTTCAACGCCCTGTTAACAGGCAATAAAATAGTTGGTTAAAATAAGCGACGAAGGAGCAAAAACCAACTGTTTTTTGTCCTTTTTTAACAGCTTGTTATGCAGAAAGAAACGCAATTCTACTTTACGCTTATTTCTAATAGTTCACTCATCATTTTCCTGCCAAAATTGACAAACTTACCTCCACCACTTGAAGTTAGCATAACTACTCCGACATTATATTCTGGAGAAAATAAATACTCACAGCCATAACCATCTAAATCGCCACCATGAAACAATACTGTTTCAGAAAACAGAGGGAACTCATTGCTTGCTTCAAACATTCCAAGGCCATAACTGAGTCCTAGGTATATTTCTCCAGCCTGAGTAAATTCAGTGTCATATTTTATTTGAGTTGAAACGAGCGGTGAAGTCACTCCGTTTTTACTGAATAACGAGTATGCCTTCAGTTGTAACACCATAAGGCGAGCTAGATCATCAATACTTGAGTAAACACCCCCATGTGGCGCTAATAACCCCATATCCCACGGTTGAGTCACAACTTGACGATCGTCTTTTCTGTAAGGTAAAGCCATTTGAGTGTGCTTTTGGCTTTCAGATAAATTTACCAAAGTATTTGAAAGGCTATATTTATCATTAATATAATGTTTAACTAATTCAGCATAACTTGTATTTGTCACCTTGCTCAACACATATCCAAGTACAGCATAATTTAAATTTGAATATTCCCATTTTTCATTAACGGTAAAGCTTAATTTAATGGTTTTTAGCGCACTCAATAGCATTTTTTCATCATAACCACCTAAAAATGCATCACCATCGATTCTAGTGACGTTTTTAGGATAATTAGGTAAACCAGAACGATGTGTCATTAGATGTTCAATCGTTAATGATTTAAATTCTTCCAGAGAATCTTTTGGGAAAACATCGGGTAAAAGATCAATGACACGATCAGTAAGCTTCAGTTTCCCCTCATCTATTAGCTCTAACGTTATAATACTAGTTAATACTTTCGACTGAGAACCAATTTGAAATAACGTCTTAGAGTTTATTGCTTGCTTGGTTTCTCTGTCTCTTATACCTACCCCTGAAGTAAATACCACTTTTCCTTGTTGAATAATGCCAACTGCCAATGCTGGAACATCTTCTTTAGCCATAAACTCTTTAATTTGTTGTTCAATTTTAAGCTTATCTACTAGAGTAACCTGAGCGAATACTGATGGAATAAGGAATAAGGAAAAAGGTAAAAGCAAAGCTAATTTTTTTATCATTATTTATCTCGTTTTAGTAAAGTTGACGACTATTGCCAAATCTTAATTTTCTGCATAACGTTTAGGTTAAGGGGCTGCGGCACGCAGTCCCAGAGAGCAAAGCGAACGACTTGAACCGCTTGTTATGCCGCAGAACGCTGAGTCCTTACTGCTGCCAAGTAAATTATAGTAAACGCTACAAACACTATATCCATGATGATTGCTGGAGTTGCTTTGGCCAAATAGGCTTGGCCATAGGTTATGACTAGTGAAACAAATATTGCTTTACTCAGCGCACAAATTGCGGCAGCAAAGGCTCTGTGCTTTTCTACAAGTGCTCCGTATATTAAAATTATGCCTATAAGACCAACTAAGGCTGACCAGCTCCGTATAATTATGGATTCTAGGGTGCCGTTAAATGAAGCGCCGAACATTGATTCTAGTGCAGCTTGAGGTGCAATAAGACCGTAAAACATTGTTGCTGTTAGTGCGCCCGATACCAGCATGAGCCACTTAAAATTTCTTGTTATGAATTCCATAATTTCCTCGTATGCTTGTTGTTGGGGGTACTACGTGAATTTGCTTTGCGGCATAACGTTTTAGTATTCATGCGTTGCGCCGTTTGCGACGCATAAATCGCTTGTTGGACTTGGCCGAGGCCTAGTTCAGGTTAATTGGTCCGTTTTATGCTAAAGGAATTTGCTTTTTTTGATGCTGGCTATGGGCTACAGAGCAGTTTTGAACTGATTATGTGGCTTGATTTGTACGTGTTTCATTGAAATTCCCTTGTCATTGTGGTGTTCCATCACATCTTTTTTAAGTCTAGCTGATTCAATACGAGTAATACAGTCAATTGAAGCTTGATTTGGCTCCGCGCAGCGGCTTCGTTCAACGCCCCGCTAAGGGGAAATTTATTGTTGGCTAAAATGTTGAACGGAGTGAAAACAGCCAACTGTAAATTTTCCCTCTTGAGCGCCTTGTTATGTTTTGTCAGGCAAAGGACGTTTTAGCGGTACTTCTGAACTTTCCCACGGCGCCCTTCTGATTTGGAATATGCCGTAAAGATACTCGAACTCATGAACTTTATTATTAAAGCTAATTTCTCCAATGGCGTACCATGAGCTTCCAGCCATCGGAACCCACTTTTCTTTGACTTCACGAATAGTCAGCTTTGTTCCTATAGGAAGATTTGCAATTACCTTTAAGTCACAATATTCATTCGGCTCTATAATCCCAACATTGTTTAAAGCGCGATAATTATCATTGTCTCGCCTTTCACATAGTTTTTGTGCCCGCAGAAGGGTTAAATTTTTTCCGATTAAATCGGCAAAATACCTATGCGAAGATGCATCTGAAAATTTAGTCGAACAACCAATAATCGATATCAAAATAAGCAGAATTAGCCACAATCTCAAAGTTACTCTCCAGAAACATAACAGCGTATTAGCGAGAATTCCGATAAACATCCTGAGAAGCTCACCAAAACTCAACATCCATACTACTTTAATTATTAATAATTTTAGTAACTTATCAGCTTAAATAACCCAAATCAATCACCTTTTAGTCTAGGCAAAAGCGAGAATTTAGATAATCGAGAATAATACAAACTCGTTATGTAGAGCAGATATATTAACAAAAATCAGCTAATTCAATTAGATATAATTATCCTTTAGGTAAAACCGAGAATTTTCGCAATTACATAACGAGAAACAGCACTGTTGTTTTAACACAAATGAATTATAACTGTATAAAAACACAGTGTGCTGTGGCAAAGATTTTATGATGTTCATCGTAGATAGATTTACATCAAAATGGTGCTTTCATAAATTAGAAATAAATACGTTTGAGCAGAGCTAAAATTGGATTTTCCTAACAAACTTTGAGACAAAAGTAAGTTAGTTATACTGACTTTAAATGGGCTGGTTCAACACTGAACTTGAGGCCGTTGAAGACTCTTTATAAAAGAATGCGTGAGCTAGCAATGGATGGAGGGCTAGCTTTCGAGGGGAAGGGTCGTTCTTTGCCATCTAACCCATATGGACATGGGGAATGTCATTTGATGTCGGGAACATCATTGACCATGCCATCACGACATTCGTGAATCCATGCACATCAGACTCCCATTGGAAGCGTTAGCATTTTCACTCTTTATTGCAAAATGGGCCGAGGCCGATTCCAAATAGAGTTAAAAGCTAGATTAATTTTCCGTCGCAATTTTTTCGCTGCTGTTGTTTGGTTAAATAGCGAAAATGTTGCCGGAACGGCAGGGCCAATTCTTTTATAAACAGTAAAGAGGGGGTTGCTGTTGATCCCCTTTTGGCCCGTACAGGGTGGAACCTTGCGATCTCAATTCAAACGAAGTTTGAAAAGTTTGGTGTGGGCGAAGCGCCACGTTAGTGGCCGCAGGCCATACACTCAGAATACAAATGACCGCAGACTATATCTAAAATTACAATGAGATAATACCTATCAAAGACCTATTTATATCCCCAAGGTTTCGGCGGTAATGCGACAGGCTTAGTGAGATCAAACTCTACTTTAAAGTCGCGATTTTCTCGGGTTAACCGATAAGTAAAAGTATGGGCTTCAATCATCATCTGCCATTCGTTAGTGACCGATTGCGTTAAGCCATTTTGCTTAAAATTAGCAATGGACTCATCATCTACAGGAAAAGTCTGCATATTTGCAGTGCCAGTATCGCGTGTATCACCACCATACATAGTCACTTTATCTTCGCTGCCATCTTGATGGCGATGATCATGCTTTAAGCGTAATCCGGTATCGGTTTGAGTTATCACCCAGGTGCGAGAATGATCATCGCCAACATGAAATGGAATACGTAACTGATGATCGGTGCATTCTCTTACATGCATAACTAATAATTTGCCACTAAAGCCATCCCCTTCACCGCCACCAGCAGTGATTTTACCCGCAAAAGCTTTACCGCAAAGATCGCTGATCGCTTCAAAAAATTGCTGTTGCTGTACCGAGTTAGCGGCATAAGCAGGATTAACCAACATAGCGCTACCACACAGCAATACACCACTGAAATATCCGCTAAGCCTAATTAACGTTGGCATAATGATCGTTCCTTGTTTATCAAACCATTGGGTCATTTAATCAATAAAGTGCAGTCGTATAACAAAACGGCGACTGAGCAGACTAAATTAAAAGACCAAAGTATCGAACCAGATTACCTTGTTATTGAATCTGTTGCTGCTAAAAAAACAAAACCCGCAAACGTTAATGCGGGTTTTTATGACGGTAAGTTAACGTGTTAGCTTACTTGGCGTATTTAGATTTAGTCGCCCAAGTGGTCGCTTTAGCTGGACGCTTAGCGCCTTGGTTTTTGGGTGCTTGCCCTTTTGCCGCTTGGCCCGAAGCTTTGGCTGGAGACTTTGGTTTCTGCCCTACTGGCTTAGCACTGCCTTTGTCTGCTTTAGTGGTACCTTTACGGTCTTCAAACTGATCAGCAGAAAAACGCGTCATGGCCTTTTGACCCCCTTGCTCTTTCGCTTTAGCCGATGGCTTTTGGCCCCACTTAACTTTCGTTTGTTCATTACGCGTTTCTGGCGGCACCAAATGATTTGGTCCATTACCAATTAACGACTCTTTACCCATGGCAACTAGCGCTTCACGGATCATCGGCCAACCCAATGGGTCGTGGTAACGTAATAAGAATTTATGCAATTTACGCTGACGGCCTTTTTTCGGCACTGTCACTTTTTCACTATCATGCTTAACGTTTTTCAGTGAGTTAAGTTCGGTATGATAAATCGTGGTCGCATTGGCCATCGGTGAGGGATAAAAGTTTTGCACTTGGTCGAGCTTAAATTTCTGCCCTTTTAACCATAACGCCAAATTAACCATGTCTTCATCGGTGGTACCAGGATGCGCCGAAATAAAATACGGAATTAAAAACTGTTCTTTACCCGCTTCTTTAGAAAACTTATCAAACAGTTCTTTAAACTTGTCATAGGTTCCCATACCTGGCTTCATCATTTTACTGAGAGGACCGTCTTCGGTATGTTCAGGGGCAATTTTTAAATACCCACCAACATGATGCTTAGCTAACTCTCTAATATATTCTGGGTTTTCGATAGCCAAATCGTAACGAACACCCGAAGCAATTAACACTTTTTTAATGCCAGGTACTTCACGTGCCGCTTTATATAAATCGATGGTGTGTTTATGGTCGGTGCCTAAATGACCACAAATAGACGGATACACACACGACAAACGTCGGCAGGTTTTCTCCGCTTTCTCACTGGTACAGCCTAAACGGTACATGTTTGCCGTTGGGCCGCCCAGGTCAGAAATGACCCCGGTAAAGCCCGGCACTTTTTCTTGAATGTCTTTAATTTCTTTAATGATCGACTCTTGCGAGCGACTTTGAATAATGCGTCCTTCATGCTCGGTAATCGAACAAAATGAGCAACCACCAAAACAACCACGCATGATATTGATTGAAGTCTTGATCATATCGTAGGCGGGGATTTTCTCATCACCATACATGGGGTGCGCAATACGCTGATAAGGTAAATCAAATACCGCATCCATTTCATCGGTGTTTAGTGGCCACGCAGGTGGATTAACCCACACCCCGCGGTTGGCATCATGGGACTGAAATAACGCTCGAGCACAACCCGGATTTTGCTCTTGGTGTAAAATCCGTGAAGCATGGGCGTATAAATATTTGTCTTCGCTGACCTTATCAAATGCCGGTAGCAACACATAGGTTTTTTCCCACGGCTTAGGTCGTGGCGGCTGAATACTAATCGCTTTAGGCGCGTCGTTATCAAAAATTTTGTTGTCGGAAGGACCCGATAAATTACTGCAGCCAACATCATCGGCACCATAAGGATTCGGCAACGGTTCAATTTTGTGTAACTGATCGATTTTACGAGAATCCATACCGCGCCAACCCGGCATAGGTGCTTTACGCATTACCGCAGTACCACGAACATCATCAATGTCGCTAATGGCTTCACCCGCCGCAATACGGCGGGCGACTTCCATCAGTGGGCGCTCAGCATTACCGTAAATTAAAATGTCTGCTTTGGCGTCAAAAATCACGCTGCGACGCACTTTGTCTGACCAATAATCATAGTGGGCAATACGACGTAAACTGGCTTCAATACCGCCAATGACTACCGGTACTTCTTTAAAAGCTTCTTTACAACGTTGGGTATAAACGGTCACGGCACGATCTGGGCGTTTTCCGCCAATGTCACCAGCCGTGTAAGCATCGTCATGACGTAATTTACGATCAGCCGTGTAGCGGTTAATCATCGAATCCATGTTGCCAGCGGTCACCCCAAAAAATAAGTTCGGCCGACCCAGTTGCATAAAATCATCTTTATTAGACCAATCTGGCTGCGAAATAATCCCCACCCGATAACCTTGTGCTTCTAACATTCGCCCAATTACTGCCATACCAAAGCTAGGGTGATCAACATACGCGTCACCTGTCACGATAATAATGTCGCAACTATCCCAGCCTAATTTATCCATCTCTTTACGAGACATAGGTAAAAAAGGTGCGGTTCCGTAGCATTGCGCCCAAAACTTTGGATAATTAAATAACGTTGACTCAACTTGCATGTATATGACCTACATAAATGGGGAAAATCAGTCTGCCTGATCCATTGACAACATCAGCCTGTGGCTGAATTTAACGGACGCAGATTATAGCAGTACCGCGACACTAAGTGTGACTAAAAAAACACCAAATGTGAAATATTTTTATCCTGTTATACCCTTGTAAATTGAGTGGTCATATTGCTATTCCCTCATGTTTTCAATGTTATAACCCAAGAAAGAAACCAATATTAGCAACAGCTAAAATCAATAGTACAATCCAGGTGATTAATACGCCGTAAAATCGACCAAAATGATAATCACCCTTGCCTTGATTAAGTCCAATAGCATGCAGTAAACGCGCAACAATCCAAGCCGTGCCCAAACAATGTACCAAGTACATTGGCATACCATTAAATTCAGCTAGCACCAATAAAATTAACACTGTGGGGGCATTTTCAATTAAATTCCCGTGGGCTCTTATGGCAACGGATAATCCTTGATGGCCGCCATCACCTATACCAATTTTATTCGCTCGGCGAAATTTAACCACTTTGTAAGATAATGCTAAAACCAACAGTGCCGTTAAGCCAGCATATAAACCCGATACCATCAATGTCATGAGTTATTCCTTTAAAAGACTATATTATTGTTATTTCATCAATATTTAATAAGTTGAGTATAGCCAAACGACCTCGAAATACCGGATTGAGCAAGTATAGAGGTGACAGAGTCAAGGCATGAAATAGCTGGACTAGTTATTCTAGTTATTCTAGTTTTCTATTTTATAACACTGAAACAGGTTGCTTCTCAACTTGCCCTTCGGGAGCTCTAAAACGAGCATGTTGAAGTGGCTTAGCGATATAACATCATATTGGATCAGTTTGGCTGTAAACACACGCCTTAATCGGTTAATATTCGCGCCAAATAAGCTCATCACCTTACAAAAAGTGACTATCGCCCAGTGGATAATCAGGATTTTTTAGAAAAACGTCGATTTATCATTAAATTAGGAAAAGCCTTACACAAGTTTGGTACCCCGGCGTATCGCTTAGAATCTCACTTACAAACCGTATCAACGACTCTGGGTATCGAAGGGTATTTCTTAATATCACCCACATCGATGACCTTCGTACTTCAGCATGACACTGAGCAAGAATACAATCACGTAGCCCGTGTGAATCCGGGCGATCTCGATTTAGGCTCGTTAGCGCGCACCTTTGAACTGGTAGAAGAACTCAGCTCTGGGCAACGGACACTGCAAGAAGCCCTTGATCGCTTAGAAGAAATAGCCAATAAGCCTAATCCTTATGGACACAAACTGACGTTATTGGCCTTTGGCACAAGTGCGGGCGGGTTTGCCATGCTAATGGGCACAGGTTGGCACGATGTTTTTTGGTCGGCCATACTTGGCTTACTGGTATACGGTTTAGTCTTTTGGGCTGAACGATCAAAACGTATCGCCGAAATGCTCGAGCCCATGGCGGCGGTTATGTGCGCCATCTTGGTCTCCGGTATTGCGCAATTTGACCCCAGCATCAATTTACCTGTCACCATTTTGTCTGGGATCATTATCTTTGTCCCTGGCCTTGCGCTCACACTCGGTTTAGCTGAGCTAGCCGCCCGCGATTTAATCTCTGGTACTGCGCGCATTATGGACGCTGTGATGCAGCTGTTTAAACTGTATTTTGGCGCCGTGCTCGGCATGACCATTGGTAAAGCCATCTTTGGTGATGCCATTTATGTTGAACCCATTCCACTGCCACGCTGGGCTATTTGGTCTGCGGTGCCGCTATTGTCTATGTCACTGGTGATCATCTTTAAAGCGCGCTTAAAAGACTCTCCTTGGGGGGTTTGTGCTGGCATTGTGGCATTCTTTTCTGCCATGCTCGGAGGAATTTACTTAGGCGAATCCATTGGCATATTTGTTGGCGCGTTATCGGTAGGGATATATTCAAACCTCTATGCTCGCTGGATGAAAGCACCTGCATCCATTGCATTGCTGCAAGGCATCGTTATTCTTGTGCCTGGCAGTAAAACCTATATTGGCTTAAATGCATTAATTTCGGGTGAAACCATGCTTAACCAAGCGCATTTGGGGTCGCAAATTTTTCTCATTTTTATGTCTTTAATCGCTGGACTCATTTTTGCTAACGTTGTTGTGCCTCCTCGCCGTTCGCTGTAAACGTTAGTGCTATCCTCATATTCCTATCGACTTAAGGGCTGCTATTATTGCAGCCGTTATTTTTACAATCTAAATATCCACACAATTTTGATGGCTAAATGAAATATTTATTCAAGCTAAATGCTTGACTATTATATTATTCAGGTATGATATAAAACAAATAGGCAACATAAAAACCTCATACAGGAAACAATACTTCAACGCTTGCTGACCTATTAAAGACATAACAATAAAAATAAGGACGAAGCTATGCCAATAATATTTACGGCAGTATTTTTTTTCGCCATCCTGCTTGCTTCGTCTTGTGTTCAAGCAAACATAATTGACACTAGGGCGCAGTTAATAGTCAAAGATGACTCTGTCACCCGCAAATCATCACCATCGACAACCAATAAGCATGATGTCGACAAGGTCACTAACATTGTGGTGGTCAGTCATCCTATTTTTGACGAGTCGGCACCCGATGCTATTTTCCTTCATCGCTGGGCCAATTATCTGCATATCAATACCAAAGAATCGACTATTCTCAATAGCTTAAGCTTTGAGGAAGGCGATAGTCTTACCAAGAAAGATCTTCAAGAAGCGCAGCGATTACTGCGCTACGAACCTTATATTCGTGACGCTGATATCAATATCGCCAGAAAAGATCCTCTCGCCGATGACAACGTTGAAGACGTGGTATTAGTAGAAACATGGGATAACTGGTCACTACTGCCAACGGTGAGTTTGAGTAAAAATGGCGGCGACACCAAATACTCATTTGGCATAAAAGAAGATAACCTACTGGGATTAGGGGTTAAAACCAAAATAAAATATCAATCGAGTGCCGAACGCACCGGTTACAAGTTTGCCTTTGATGCTCCAGTAAGGTGGGTTAAACACGGTAATGTGTCGGTTGATTTTTACGATAACAGCGACGGCCAAGCATCGGCAATTGCCTTTAATAAACCCTTCTACACGCTAGATACTCAGAACATGTACACCTTGTCGTGGTTGACCGATACGCGCATCGACACCACACGACAAAATGGCCAAGACATTAATGAATTTGAGCATGTGATTGATTATACCAATGTAGGTTTTGGTTGGTTAGTCGACAAACAAGCAGATCAATTGCATCGTGTTAGTCTGGGGATTACCCAAGATAAACATCAATTTAGTAACATAGACGATTACCCAGTTTCGCCTTTACCTTTTGATCGTGAGTTTGTTTATCCTTGGATCCGCTACGAATACCTGCAAGATCAATACACAGTATTGAATAATATCAAGCTGATTAATAAAAACGAAGACTTTAACTTAGGTTGGCATCATACGGTAAGTGTAGGATTTGAAACCAATGACATCGCCGACAATGCGGATATGGGTTATCACGTAACGGCTTCAAGCAGTCGCGGTTGGCAACAAGACAATCAATTATTGTTAATGAGTTTAACTGGGCGGACCGATATTCAAACTGGCCAACAAGATTTTTATAATGTGGGTTTAGCTGCGGAATATTTTCATCAAATTAGCCCTAAATGGACCGCCTACTCCAAGGCGCGCATTGCAACCTCACACAATAACTATCTTGATCAAACGTTTGCACTTGGTGATGAAACCGGCGTACGCGGTTACCCCAATGACTACCAGCATGGTGATAATCAATGGTTGCTCACGAGTGAAATCCGATACTATCCAAACATCAATTTATATCAACTGGCCGAGTTAGGCTGGGCAGTATTTGCCGATATCGGTCAAGCAAGCGGTGGCCCAGATGAGCAAAACGAAGTTGATGGTCCTATTGGTAGTATTGGTATTGGCGCACGGATTTACTCTTCTAAATCCAGTTACGGTAACGTAGCCCATGTTGACATTGCCGTTCCGATCACCACAGGTAACGACATCAATGCTTGGGAGTTCAGGTTCCAAGTGAAAGATCATTTCTAACCAGGCAGGCTCTGTTGTTACCACAGCGCCTAACTAGAACGGTAGCACTAACGAGTAAACGATTAAGACTAAACAATCAACACTCACTCGTTAAATGAATTATTAATATCCATCTGATTTAATGTAAATAATGTAAATAATCTGCGTTTGTTAATGATAATGAATATCATTACCTCCCATTCATTATTTCTTAATCGGTATACCTATGTTATTCAAGCCTAGCCAATTGGCTATAGCGACTCATTGTGCATTATTTTTATTAGCACTCCCCGCAGCTAATGCCAATGCAGAATCATCATCACAACCCACAGACAACAATGCCTCAATGGAGCGAATGATTATTACTGGCAGTCGCTCAGCCGAACGGATAGACGAAGTCCCCTCTTCAGTCACGCTTATTGAACAACAAACCCTTGCACAAGACATGTTAGTCACCTCTGAGTTACAAAACTTACTCGCATTTCGCGTCCCAGGACTGGCGCCAAGTACAGGCACATCAAGTAACTCAGGGCAAAATCTCCGTGGTCGTGCCGCATTAGTGATGATTGACGGCGTGCCCCAATCTACCCCATTACGAAATGGCAAATTAGGCATAAGCTCTATCGATGCTGGAGCAATTGAACGTATCGAGGTGATTAAAGGGGCAACCTCTATTTATGGCAATGGTGCTTCAGGCGGGATAATCAACTACATCACTAAACGAGCCAGCGAAGATAAAGCACGCGTTAATGTCGGGGTTTCCAGTAAATTTAGCGCGGTAAAATTACAAGACAGTGCCGGTTATCGAGTTGATACCTCCATAGACGGTACCCTTGGTGACTTTAGCTACGTATTGAGTGCCATTACAGAAAAAACAGGCGTGGAACGCGATGCTGAAGGTGACGCCATCGGATTAGTTTATGGTTTATCAGAAACGAAATCGAACAACTATTTTACCAAACTCAGCTACCAACTTGATGACGACAAGTCGATTCAACTGACGTATAACTACTACGAAGCCCAACAAAACTCAGACTACATAGATGTTGCTGGCAATGCTAACACTGGCGAAAAAACTTACGCCGTAGAAAATACTACTGGGATTGCAAAACTGGGCGCCCCTCAAGGGCCGCGCGGCAATCATAACCTAATGTTAAAATACGTCGACTATGAGATATTCAATAACACCCAATTAACCGTCGATGGTTACCTGCAAAAAATTGAAAATATGTTCTTCTTTTCAACGGCACTCGCTAACCTAAGTGAAGGTTACGAAGGCGGCCAATCGTTTATCAAGTCAGAAAAGAAAGGCCTGCGGGTTAACTTTGCCACCCAAGTTGATTGGGATAATGTCGAATCAAGCTTTATTTACGGTATTGATGCACTGCAAGACATCAGTTCACAACCATTAGAAGACGGCCGAATTTGGGTGCCTGAAATGGACATGGGTAACTTAGCGGTTTATTTACAAACTAAGTTTGTCATTGCCAATGATTGGGTTTTAAAAGCCGGGATCCGCCAAGATAGCGTCGAATTAACTGTCGATGATTATCAAACCTTAACACTCTGCCGAACCCCAAGTACTTGCTCAGTACCTTTTGATGTCACTGGCGGAGAATTAACATATGACTCAACCACATATAATATTGGCTTACGTTACAATATCAACGCGTTATTTAACCCATTTATGAGTTTTTCCCAAGGTGCAGATATTTCAGATATTGGTCGCCTTTTACGCACCGCCACGGTTGATGATATTGCGTTAATCCGCACCGAGTCATCCATTGTTGATAACTATGAAATCGGTTTTGCAGGGCAATGGGGTGATGTCAATTATGAAATTGCTGCCTACCGAAGTGAATCAGAATTAGGTACAAGTAATAGCTTTGATGCAACAACAGGCATTTACTTACCCGTGCGTGCACCACAAAAAATTTGGGGTTACGAAGCACAAATTGACTATCGTGTATTTGATAATCTCAGCACGGGGTTAAGCTATAGTTGGATTGAAGGTAAAGACACTGATACCGATACTTATCTAGATGGTGGCACCATATCACCACCTAAATTAACCGCTTATGTCAGTTGGCAGCCTGTTGAAGAGGCAAGTATCGGCATTAACTACATGTCTGTTGGTGACCGTGACCGATTTGAGCCGATCGATGGCGCATATATTGGGTCTCAAGGCCCTATCGAAAATTATAACCTAGTAAACCTAACCAGTCGCTATCAACTCAATAATTGGCAACTCTCACTAGGGGTAGAAAACTTACTTAATGAAGATTATTTTTCTGCCCGCTCACAAGCTTCTACTAACGCGAGTTACTATACCAAATCACTGGGTACCACCATTAATATGGGCGTAAAAGCCAGCTTTTAACCCGGCAGCGGGATAACAAACAGGGCGTAAACCATTCATTGTTTACGCCCTGTTTTTTCAGCAAAATGTTAATTAACCGCCCACTAACAGCCTTCAATTAACAGTGATGCTATACAAATAATACCACTTCATTTGGCGCGCGAGGACATGACCATTGTGCTTAGAAAATCTACTCACACATAGTCTTTAGCAAACAGGTTTTTCACATTTAACTGAAACTGGGTATCTTGCCACGTAGTTGTCCAGCTCATATCAAATACGCTATATGGCATGGTTAGAATTTTCGCCCTTAGCTTGGGCGATTACCTTTAACTCAGGTTTGGTTCCAAAGCTATTTTGCTCTTTGGTCGAGGCTCTTAAATATTCGCGAATGGTAACGTAAAGTGTATCCATTTAGCTCTATAGGCCACACTCTCACACCCCACAAAATGTATTTATTGAAATATACTACAAAGAACACGCATTAAGAGTTTATGCCAAAATATTTTAGATGATAAGTTTCATTGCTATATTTATGCTCCTGAAAACAAAAAACAACAACCATATGATTTAAATCATAATTACTAAAAAATAACTTCTGATAACTTGTAAACCATCATTAAAATGTGCATCTCAGAGGAGAAAAACTTATTATTACGTATATTTAATTTAATTTGGCGGTTATCTAGTGATCAATACAGTTGATTTATTCTGTGGAGCAGGAGGTTTCACAGAGGGTTTTAGAAAAGCAGGGGGATTTAAAAATATTTTTGCTGTAGATTTTGACTTAAAAGCTATTGAAACCCTTACCTATAACCATCCTGGTATTAATGGCATTTGCGCAGACATATCAACTCTCGATTCTCAAAAAATTGCACAACTTACCGGCGGTCAAAGCATTGATGTGGTGATAGGTGGGCCTCCATGTCAAGGCTTTAGTCTGGCTGGCCGTCGTCTTCCTGATGATCCTAAAAATAAGTTATTCCTAGAATACGTTCGAATTGTTAAGGAATTAAAACCTAAAGTTGTAGTATTTGAAAACGTCGTAGGATTAATGTCCATGCAGGGCGGGTTAGTTTTAGAAGCAATTTGCGAAGAGTTTTCAGCTGCGGGGTATGAGGTTGCTTATGAAGTATTAAATGCTGCTGATTATGGAGTCCCTCAAGCAAGACCTAGATTTATTCTTATTGGTAGATATGGTAAGGGGCCAGTGAATATGCCCAATCCAACACATATTGCTTCAAGTAAAAAGTCCAATGGTGACCTTTTCTCAGGACACCTTCTTCCACATGTTAGTGTGAAAGATGCATTAGCCGATCTCCCTAAAATACATCAGGGTGAAGGGACTGAATCGACTCATTTTAAAGTAAAGGCACAGAATCAATTTCAACAATTGGTTAGAGGTCAGCGTCAATCTGGAATTTTATTTAATCATAGAGCAACGAGACACAATCTAAACATAATCGAAAGGTATAACCATATGCCTCAAGGTGGAGACATCCGCTCACTACCAGAGCATTTACGTACAAAGAAAAATAACGTTTTTAGGCTGCTTGATAGTGTCCCTGCTAGAACAATAACTTGTAATTTTAGAACAGATATCATTCACCCTTGGATTCCTAGGGGGCTTACAGTTAGAGAGGCAGCTAGACTACAAAGTTTTGATGATGATTATTGTTTTTTTGGCAACTTAACAAGAAAAGCCAAATATGTTACTCAAGATGATCAGGTTGGAAATGCAGTCCCCCCCCTATTAGCACAAGCAATTGCAAAACATATAAAGGAATATTTGTGAATAATAAAACAACATCTTCAAGTGGACATAAATTAGGCCAGCTAGTTGGCGATTGGTATGAAAAAAATATTGCTTCTGCAGTTTTTGAAGCTGTTGTAACAGAACTTGGATTATATTTAGATCATCGCTTTAAAAAACGCGCATGTCGAGGTGGAAAAATACTTTGGGACGATTTAGACGGTAACTCAGTAGATTATGACTTTGTAATTGAACTAGGGGGTGATGATAAAAAATTTGGAGTTCCTCTAGCATTTTTTGAAACGTTTTGGAGGCGTGGTGCTCGACATTCAAAAGATAAAGCACGGGATGATTCAGGTAAATTAATGCCTATGAGAGATACATATCCGACTGCTAGGGTTTTAGGTATTGTATCCGCAGGTGATTTTACTCGTCCAGCTCAAGAATATGTTAAGTCTAGAGGAATCGATTTATTTTTTATACCCAAAGGACATATTATTAATGCATGGAAAGCATCAGGCATCGAAATAGATTATCTTGATGGAGCAAATGAAACAGAAAAATCTACACTTGCGGTTGAAGCTCAAAAGGCATTACTAGACCATAATAAAGAGACGGAAATCTCAAACAATCTATATGCTATATGCGGTAAGGAGGTTTTTGAATCATATAAAAAAAGACTTATTGCTCAGATCGCATCAATCCCAATTTCTTACGGTTTTACCAGTGTTTATATGGGTGACAGAGTGATTTTCGATAACCATGAAAAAGCAAAAGACTACCTAAATAGTTTTTCTGTAAATAAGCAGATCGAGGCTGACAACTTTAACCAAACACTAATTTATGAAGCTGTATATAGTGATGGCACTATTTTTGAGAGAGAAAATCTTGAAGTTGAACAGGCATTAAAACTTCATGATGAAGTTGGTAAAGTTGCAGAGTATTTCAAAAAAATATTGAACCAATAAAATTAAGATCTTGTAGGTAGTCAGTATGGTTGATTACCTACAAGATCACAAATCCTAATACGCAATCCAATGCTCAGGCATAAGAGCTTACTTTTTTGAAATCTAACTTTTACTTCTAAAAAAGTGAGCAAAAACCTACAATAAAGATCTAGCTATAACCGTTCATGAAACGCTCTCTCTGTTCTAAAAAACACTCTAAACCTCTGGCAGGTACTTGAGTATATAGTCTTGGTTTCAACATCTTTAATGAGATGAATATATTATTTAATTTAGCTACCACTTTAAGCAGTCTATAACGTCTAGAACATTCTTAAACTCAAATACACCCGCGTATTTTTTTGTAACAGGTGCATTGCTTATTTCGTGACCAACAACCCTTTGAATCATATGTAATTCGTTAAATTGTAGTGACTCAGTGATTACGGCCGATCTCAAACTATGAAATGAAAATCTTCGTAATTCATCATTAAGTAGTGGAATAGATATGGTTTCGAAAGAACTGCGAAACTTATCCGTAATGTAATGAGCAGTCTTAAAATCTCTAAACAATTTAGCCTTTTCACCTTGATTAGCTTTTCTCTTTGTAACAAAGTCCAAAAAACCCATATTAATTAGATTTATATGTATGGGGATCTTTCGTCTCGCATTATTATTTTTACCATCTAAAATGAAGAGACAATGCCTCTTACATGAATCTTCGAATTGTATTTCTGAAGTTTCTAAATTAAAAATCTCTCCCCTTCTTGCACCTGTATATGCTCCTAGTAAGATAATCCACCGATAATCAGATTCTGGTTGATCTTTCCAATAGTTCACGATTGAACTCATTTGATCAAATGAAAAACAAGCATATGGCAAACTCTCGTATTCAACTTTTTGTCTTTCTGTAGGTGAAGTATCAAGCTCAAAGATAACACTCGTTAAAAATGTAGAAAAAAGTGACTGAAAGTCTTTAAAAGCTTCCTTTACTGTTTTAGTAGAAACAAGATCGTCTTCTGGAATTTCAATTTTCTTAGCTGCTTCAACCCACACAGATACATCCCGATTTTTGCAATAGGGATTTATATTTCTCTTAGGCAAATTGGCAAAAATTGTAATTGCATGCTTAATATTAGCCCGAGTAATCGCTTTAATAGGCTTATCCCCAAGTATTAATAATAATATTTGATAATTGCTATACCGTGTAGCAGCAGCTTTTTCAGTTAAGCCTCTTCTTTTACTACCTTTAGGGATATGGTTACTTCGCCAAACTTTATAGGCCTCTATAGCCTCAGATAGCTTCATGCCACCTGTATTTTCGACAGTTGAATCATTGTTAACCCGATGCTTAATACTTAATTCCTCAAGCGCTAATGTCTGCTTTAGAGCACTTTCACTATCATGTTTGTCACAACCAGAATCATATTTAGTTAAGGATTTCGGTTTACCGTTGTCATGAAATGTCATAACCGTTACTAAATTCATTTTAATTGTTTTAGCCACCAATGAACTCCTTAAATCATCAAATTGACTAAGTACATTATCAACAATCTTTTTAGCTACTCTTGGGGATTTGGTATGAAGACTTTGTCGAATGACAGGCGGTAGGCTTGTTGCTTCTCTTATGATCTTTGGTACGCGTATCCGTAGGTAGTAGATACCATTACGCTGGAGCGTATAGGGGATTGTATGTGTCTCAGTTTGTAGCACAGTTTGTAACATAAAAGGCCTCGCATTGCTGCGAGGCCTTCTATTTCGAAAGGTTTGAGTTGGCCGATAAGCCGGGTCTTGTCGTGGACAGTTATTCATCTAGGCCTGCAATCACTCACAGGCTCAAGCGACCTACCCGGTCCCAACGCGAGCAGCGCCATACGGGACCCTATTTGGTCTTGCTTCGGGTAGAGTTTACCTTGCTACGAACTATTGCTAGTCGCACGGTGCGCTCTTACCGCACCCTTTCACCCTTACCATTTTTAGCCGAAGCCAATAAATGGCGGTCTCCTCTCTGCTGCACTTGTCGTCGGTTCACACCGCCCAGGCGTTACCTGGTACCCTGCTCTTTGAAGCCCGGACTTTCCTCCCCGTACTTGCGTACGCGGCAACTGTCTGGCCAACTCGGCGCGGATTATAGCTTAAGCAGCGCAACAAACCAATGCATAAGCAACGGACTTTTTATAAATCGAGCTCTAAACCGTATTTATACAAAGCGTTTTTCTTTAAACCGTGTATTTGTGCCGCAATAGCCGCGGCCTTTTTAAGCGGTAATTCTTCACAGAGTAGCTTTAACGTAGTGACCGCGACCGCTGGAACACCTTCTTCATCAGATAATGAGAAGCCGTGACACATGATGACAATTTCGCCTTTCTGTTGATTTTTATCGGCTTCAACTATCGCCAAAACTTCAGCAGCGGTGCCAGATAAAAAGGTTTCGAAAATTTTAGTGACTTCACGCGCCATCACGATTTGTCTATCGGCGCCTAACACTTCAATAATCGCGGCAAGGCTATACAGAATACGGTGAGGAGATTCGTAAAATATGAGTGTACGAGGATCTTCTTTAAGAAATTCAAGTTTATCGATACGGGCTTTTTCTTTTGACGGTAAGAACCCCTCAAAACTGAATCGATCCGACGGTAATCCCGATGCACTCAAGGCCGTAATCGCGGCACAAGCACCCGGTAAAGGTACCACTCGGTGGCCCGCTTTGCGGACATAATTAACCAAATGGTAGCCGGGGTCTGAAATGAGCGGTGTGCCAGCGTCAGAAATGAGAGCTATTGACTTGCCCGCATCTAATTGTTCAACTATCCATTGCACTCGGTCACGTTCATTGTGATCATGTAGTGCCGTTTTACGGGTTTCAATACCAAAGTGACTCAGCAGCTTTCCACTGTGGCGAGTGTCTTCACAGGCGATTAAATCTACCTGTTGCAGCACCTCTAATGCACGAGCGCTGATGTCGCCAAAATTACCAATAGGGGTGGGAACAATATACAGCGCGACCATTTGGTCCATAATTACCTCGATAATGAATCTACCTGATACTTTCGCCAAGCGTAAGAGCAGGTTAAACTAGTGCCAGCATCTTACCAGAGTGAAGCCAAGTGTTAAAAAGACTGAATACTACAAAATTCGTGTGTGCGTTGATTTTCTCTGTATTGGTAGTAGGTTGTGCCGCCAAAAAACAGCAAGATAATGTTGACGTAAACGCATCACTCGTTGCCGCGGAGCATCCGGCTAAAATTTATTTAGTTAATGCTACCAATAGCAGTTTACCAGAAAAGCGTGATCGTTATTTATTACTGGCGGCTCACGCTTATATAAATGATGGTAATTTTAATGCTGCCACCAATGTTTTAACGTCAATGCAAAAGCCAATGGTGAAGGTACCTTCGCTTCTCGCTGAGCATATTTACTTGCGCGCCCGCATTGTTGAAAAAACCAATAGCAGCCAAGCCGCATTAGATATTTTACAGTATCCGCCGCATTGGCAGCTACCACGCTGGCAAATGGCAAGTTATCACCAATATAAAGCCAAGTTGTATAAGCATACTCAGCAGCCCATCGATCAGGTAAAGCAACTCAGCTTATTAAGCAATTACTTACCAAAATCCGAAACGGCCGCCGTTAATGATGTCATTTGGAAACTGCTACAGCCTTTGCATGAAGAAACTGTGCAGTCGTTTATGCGTGATCAATCTAATCCGATTTTTGCAGGTTGGTTGCAACTAACCTATATTGCCAAGCGTTATGCCGTTGAGCCAACACAGCTGGTGCGTTATTTAGGTGAGTGGCAACGCAATAACCCTTATCACCCGGGAGCGGTGAAGTTACCCGCTAATTTAGAAAAAGCACTGAATGCCAAACCCTTTAGACCACAAAATATTGCCGTCTTATTACCGTTAACGGGTCCGCGCGCTGCGATTGCCGAACCAATTCGCCAAGGATTATTATCTAGCTATTTATCTGATTTTGATACCAATGTGTCGCTTAACTTTTATGATACTCAGCAAGGCGTCACGGCGGCTTACCAACAAGCTGTCGCCAAAGGTGCAGAGTTTATCATTGGGCCGTTATTACCCAATGAAGTTGAAGAATTACAAAAAATTAACGACAAACAACAAAGCACTGTGCCTCAATTGTATTTGAACCAAACAGATACATTTACGCCACAGGCAAATTTATTTTATTTTTCATTGTCACCAGCGCAAGAAGCCAGTGATGCGGCACAGAAACTCTATAGTGATGGGGTAAAGCTGCCGCTACTACTGGTAAGTAATGATGCCATTGGCAAGCGTATGGCTGACAGTTTTAAGCAAACTTGGTTAACCCTAACCAGTAATGATGCCGAAGTGTATTATTATGATGCTGGCGACCAAATGAAGGTAACAGTTCAACAAGCATTAGGCGTTACAGATAGCCAAGCGCGAATTAGCAGAATGCGTAATTTATTGGGCAGTAGCTTAGAATCAGATTTTCGTTCTCGCCAAGATACTGATGCGATATACATGATTTCGGGTTCACAAGATTTAGCCCTGCTCAAACCCTTTTTAGACGTTAACTTTAGTGTGTTCTCTGAACCCGTAGCCTTGTATACCACGAGTCGCAGCCGCCTTGAAAACGAGTCGGCGCAGTCGGCTCAAGAACTCAATAACTTGATGATTAGTGATGTGCCATGGTTAATGCAATCGAGTAGCGAAACCCAAATGGTGTCAGCGCTATGGAGTGGTTGGAATAACAGCCAAAAACGTTTGTATGTTATGGGTTTTGATGCACTTGAATTGGTCAACCGTTTAGCCCAAATGCGCGCTTTCCCAGGATATCAATTTATGGGCCGCAGCGGTGCGTTATCGGTGGACCCTAATGGGGTGATTGATCGTCAATTGTCTTGGGGACAATATACCCAAGGGCAATTAACACCACTATGAACCGCGGACAATTAGCTGAACAACATGCGCGAACTTACCTTGAACAACAAGGTCTGACGTTTGTAGAGGCTAATGTGCGTTACCCATTTGGTGAAATAGATTTGATTATGCGCCAACAGGATGTATGGGTGTTTGTTGAAGTAAAATTTAGGGCGTCAAATCAGTTTGGTGGAGCCTTAAATGCCTTAACAAGCAAACAGATCACCCGGATAAGATTAGCTGCTGATCATTATTTACAACGCCAAAAATTGAATCCACCTTGTCGCTTTGATGTGATTGCGATGAATATTGATGAAATAAACTGGCTACAAGGCTGTTTTTAAGCGACAACTGATTACCATAACCTTGATTTATGGCATCATATAGTCAAATTACCGAGTCTAACTGATGAGCAACGATAAAAAGCCAATCAGAGACATACGTAGACATAATTTAGCGTAAGGATTGTTGCATGTTAGAACGTATTAAAGATAGTTTCACCGAATCGATTCAGACTAAAATTGATGCTGCAGAAGCATTACCTGAGCCTATTGAAAAAGCTGCAGAGATGATGGTGCAATGTTTACTTGGCGGTAATAAAATTCTGTCATGCGGTAATGGCGGCAGTGCTGGTGATGCTCAACACTTCTCTGCTGAGTTATTAAACCGTTATGAAATTGAACGTCCACCGCTACCTGCAATTGCATTAAGCTGTGACACTTCAACGATTACGGCTATCGCCAACGATTATAGCTACGATGAAATTTTCTCGAAGCAAATTTTTGCACTGGGTCAGCCAGGGGATATTTTATTAGCTATTTCGACCAGTGGTAACTCGGGTAACATTATTAAAGCCATGGAAGCAGCGTTAAGCCGCGACATGACTATTGTAGCGCTAACCGGTAAAGACGGCGGCGCAATGGCTGGCTTGATGAGTGTGGGTGATGTAGAAATCCGGGTACCATCAAACGTCACCGCACGTATTCAGGAAGTTCATTTACTGGTTATTCACTGCTTGTGCGATAACATCGATCGCACCTTGTTCCCACAGGATGAACAAGCATGATAAGAGCCATACTCATCATCTCAGTCTTGGCAATGCTGCAGGGGTGTGCTGGTGCGGTCATGGTTGGCGCCGTTAGTGGTGCCAAAATGGCAAATGATGAGCGCAGCATGAGCACTCAAATTAGCGATACTAATGCTGACTTTGTTATTGCTAGCGCATTATCAAAACATGATGACCTTAATAATCAAACCAATATCGCGGCGATTGTGATGAACAACAATGTGTTGATGATAGGCCAAGCACCTAACTCAATGCTGCGCGATAAAGCCATTAAAGTGGTGCAAGAGTTACAAATTGGCGGCAAAATACATAACCAAATTCGTATTGGTACGCCAACATCGTTTACCACTCGCAGCAACGACACTTGGGTGACCACCAAAGTGAAAGGCCGCATGTTAAATGAAAAGTCACTCGACATTACTCGAGTAAAAGTGATTACCGAAAACGGCGAAGTCTTTTTACTTGGGTTAATTGACCGCAAGCAAGCTGACTTAGCCGTTGAAATCGCTCGGAATACTGCTGGTGTGCGTAAAGTGATTAAGGTTTTTGAATACACCGAATCTTAATCCTGCGGTACATTGTGGCTTATAGCGATTAAAAAATTCATCCTGCATTTTGCTCGATGAATTTTTTTTGGCCTCTTTTCGCTTGTATCCAAGGGATAATCAGCGACGGCAATACAATAAAACCAGCCCCTATCCAACTTAACCCATCGAGCCATTCATCAAAAAACAACCAGCCGAAGAAAACACAAAACAATAATCCGGTATATTCCGCCACCACGATTTGACTGGCTTGTGCTTGGCGATAGGCCAACGCACAAAACCACTGATAGGCATTATTTTTCAGGTTAAGAGATGGGATCAATAAGCAAAAAAACAAACAAAAAATAAGCCAGCAAATTGCTGGCTTAAAGGTAAAATTGGCTGATGACTTAGACAATAAGACCAATTTTTTCATACACATTCTTAAGGGTCACTGCAGCACGCGCTTGGGCTTTCTCTGCGCCTTCAGCCATGACCTGGTGTAAGAATGCCTCGTCAGCACGATACTCTTTAAAGCGCGCTTGCAATGGCTCAAGCATACCAACAACAGCTTCGCCTGTAGCCACTTTCAAATGACCATACATTTTGCCTTCAAACTCAGCTTCTAAAGACGCAATTGACTGACCCGTGCAGCCTGACATTAAACTGAGCAGATTAGACACCCCTGGCTTTTGCTCCAGGTCAAAACGCACTACTGGCGGCTCTTCGCTGTCGGTCATGGCTTTTTTTATTTTCTTTAAAATCACTTTAGGATCTTCAAGCAAACCGATCACGTTATTACGATTATCATCCGATTTAGACATCTTTTTAAGCGGCTCTTGCAACGACATCACCTTAGCACCATGTTCAGGAATGAACGGTTCTGGGATGGTAAAAGTGTCGCCATAAGCATTATTAAAACGAGTGGCAATATCACGTGTCAGTTCTAAGTGTTGTTTCTGATCTTGACCAACAGGGATTTCATTGGCTTGATAAAGTAAAATGTCCGCCGCCATTAATACCGGATAATCATAAAGCCCAACGTTAATGTTATTGGCATGCTTTAACGACTTATCTTTAAACTGGGTCATGCGGTTTAACTCACCCATTTGGGTGTAACAATTTAGTGCCCAACTGAGCTGAGTATGCTGCGGTACTTGCGATTGAATAAACACAGTGCTTTTTTTAGGGTCAACACCACAAGCAAGATACAGTGCTAACGTGTCCAAGCAGGCTTCTCGCAATGCTTTAGGATCTTGGCGAACCGTAATGGCATGTAAATCAACAACACAATATAGGCAATCATGACTCTCTTGCATGGCAACCCATTGACGAAGTGCGCCCATATAATTACCTATGGTTAATTCGCCTGATGGCTGTGCACCGCTGAATACTATGGGTTTGGTCATGTGTTTTATTGCTCCAGATTATCTTTTTAAATTTCACATTATTATGAAAGTAAGTATTGCTCTATATCAGCAAAATTTTCGCATACCGCATGGGGATTGCTTAGGCTAATATCTTCGCCGTAGTTGTAGCCATAGGTCAAGCCAATAGACATAACGTTGGCAGCTTTAGCCGCTAAAATATCATTCTTTGAATCACCTACCATCAGTAAATGTGATTCATCTAACTGCCATAGCTTAAGCAGATGTTGCAACGGCATTGGATCTGGTTTCATTTTTGCCAATGAATCACCACCGAGTACTTCACAAAACAAGCCATCGAGACCAAAAGCGGTTAATAATGACACCGTAAAACCGTGAGGTTTATTGGTGACGATAGCAAGTTTGAAACCGGCTTGTTTTAACTTTTGTAATGTGGCTGATACTCCAGGATACAAAAGGCTATGCTTCTGTAAATGCTCGCCATAATGATGCATAAATTGAGGCATGGTTTGCTCAAGTAATGCCTGTAGTGCTGGGGCATCCTCCGGCATCGCAGACACATAACTTAACGCGCGTTGCATTAATACTTGAGCACCATTACCGACCCAACTGCGCACCAGTGCTTCTGTCACTGGCGGATATTGGCTTTGCGCTAAAGTCGCATTGGTTGCTGCGGCTAAGTCAGGTACGCTATCAATTAATGTACCATCTAAATCAAAAGCAATTGCGCGAATTTTTGACCATTGCATCATGTAAAGTCCCATTAAGTCTTTAAAAAAAATTATGATACCGAAGCGAGTTCAGCACGCATTTGATCAACAACCACTTTATAATCTGGTTGATTGAAAATGGCCGAACCGGCTACAAACATATCTGCACCTGCGGCAGCAATTTCAGCAATATTATCGACCTTCACGCCACCATCCACTTGTAAGCGAATATCAAAACCACTGGCATCAATGCGCGCCCGAACTTGACGAAGTTTATCTAAGGTATGGGGAATAAATGACTGACCACCAAAACCAGGGTTAACCGACATCAATAAAATGACATCGAGCTTATCCATAACATGATCTAAATAATGCAGTGGAGTGCCAGGATTAAAGACTAATCCGGCCTTACAACCAGATTCTTTAATCAGCTGTAGGGTGCGATCTATATGTTCAGATGCTTCTGGATGAAAAGTGATAATTGAAGCGCCGGCGGCAGCAAAATCAGGAATAATACGATCAACGGGTTTTACCATTAAATGCACATCAATATCAGCAGTAATACCGTATTTACGTAACGCCGTACATACCATTGGGCCGATGGTTAGATTAGGAACATAGTGATTATCCATTACGTCGAAGTGAACAACGTCTGAACCTGCATCTAATACGGCTTTAACATCGTCACCTAAACGGGAAAAATCGGCGGACAAAATCGATGGTGCAATTAAAAATGGGCGCATAATCTTCTCTATTGGCAGATCAAAGTGATGACATTTTACCCTTTGCGGCCGCAAGCCTCTAGTCACAAAAGGGAAATAACCACTATCTAATATAGAATTTAGTCAAAAACTAGACCATAAGGCGGATTTGCTATTCTTTAAATAGAAACCACTGTTCAATAACTAAGCGACTTTGCTATAATGAAAAATGTTGTTATCTTAGGGATCTAATAGTAGATTTAATAACTGTTGTAGCATCAATCGAGTTTATACCACGGATAGGACACCTTTTATGGTTAAGCACTTACTACGCAAGCTTTCAGGGCGTGATGGCAAATTATTGCCAGCATCTGTTTTTGCTGTGTTTGCAACGTCGGGGTTGGCATTATTGTTAAGCCAAATTTTACTCACCACCGAAGCTAATTCTGCTAATAGTAAAGCCTGCGTATGCGATAGCACCACAAGCTACAATACTAGTTTGCCAAGTAGTCACCCTACAAATCGTTGTGCTGAGCAATCAGATGATGTCAGTTGGGGTAATTGGGTAACGGGTAATAGCCGCTCAAGCCAATTTCACTTTATTGATTTACTTGAATTGATCCACGGCCACAAAGATAAGCCTTTAAATGATATGCCTACCTCAGGCAGCCCAAATCAGATATCGCGCTAATGTCACTTTGGCGAGTTTTTAGTAGCACTGTCGCGGCCTTTTTTGGCGTTCAGACAGAGCAGAACCGCCAAAAAGACTTCAAAAATCAATCCCCGTTACCCTTTATCATCATGGGAATTATCTTAGCTATAGCCTTGGTTATTTCATTAATGCTGATCGTGAATCAGGTATTAAGTTAACCACCTGCGGTTGTTATATTCTCATCCCGGCAGTACTACTCTTCTTCACGATAATGATGATCGTATAACGCCATAATTTCGTCAACTTTCTTGCGTGAACTGCCTTTTGGGCTAATGTTACGTTGCACCGAAATGGTTGAACAAGATGCGCCACGATACAACTCTCGTGTTAACGGAATATCATGGTTACTGATCAATACCGGAATATTGCGTTCATGGGCAATGAGCCGAGAATGACGGGCAAGTAATGCTTGATCGTCTAGACTAAACCCCGGACCTACATAGGTAGTAAAGCTGGCGGTTGTCGATAATGGTGCATAAGGCGGATCACAATAAATGACATCTCCGCAATTCGCCATATAAAAGGCTTGTTCATAACTGATACATTTAAACGTCGCTTGTTGCGCTTTTAATGAGAAATAACGAATTTCAGCTTCTGGAAAGTATGGTTTTTTGTACGAACCAAACGGCACGTTAAAACCACCTTTGCGGTTATATCGACATAAACCATTAAAACCATGACGATTCATGTACAGAAAATATACCGACCGAATAAAAGGGTCACTGCAGAGATTAAATTCAGCACGAATACGGTAGTAGGCATCTTTATCATTCATCTCATCGACAAACATAGCTTTTGCCGCTTCAATGTAGGCATCAGGCTGTTGCTGAACAATTTGGTATAGATTGATTAAGTCTTGATTAATGTCACACAACAAGTAGTCATCAAACTGAGTATTGAGAAATACCGATCCCGCCCCAACGAAAGGCTCAATAAGTCGGTTTCCTGTAGGAAGGTGTTTTGCTAGCTCATCAACGAGCTTGTATTTACCACCTGCCCATTTTAGAAAGGCTCTATGCTTTTTTATCATGAATAGGAATTATACCAGCAAAATTAAAGCTGATAAGTGTACGCTGTTTAGCGACAATTATCATCGGATAAAGTAGATTAATTATGTTGTTTTTTCATATTATTGAATTAGCTATAACTGAATATGATGCGGTTAATCTTGTCGCTTATAATCACTCAAATCTGCCCACTTTCTAACCCATGGAGCAGCTAATGAATATTGTGTCTGAAGACTTTTAGCTTTTAAGTTTGCAACCGTTACGGTATCGAAATCACCTAATAATAAAACATAGCGTTGCTGGTAACTCATAACGTAAACCTGTGGCTCTTGTGCCATTTTAGCTAAAATAGGCGCGAGTGATGCTTTGTCATTAACGCTTGCTAGCTGCAAAGTGAAACCTTGTACTTTCAAATTTGGGTTATTATCATTCTCAACAATATCACTGGGCTGAACGACTGCCTGGATCTGTGCTTTTGGCAATTTACCTTGAAAAGATAATCCCTTTATAGATGAACTCACCGTTACATCACTGTGATTGTCTGGAGCGGTGTTGTCATTAACGTCAGAGAGATTACGCTCACCCAGCGAGGTATCTGCAGCCATTTGCTTGTCAAATAACACGAGAGCTTGTTTATTTGCAGTAGACTTAGTGAGTGCCAATTGCCTTTTGGCAAAATAAGCACTCAGTGTCGTGTCGGCAAAATGAGCGACATATTGCTGTGCTTTTACACGTACGATTGATTGCTCTGCTGTCAATGTTGGTGCTAATGATGTTGAAATCGGCACAGGTAATTGACTATTAACCGCTGCCCCAATGGCAACAAAAACCGAGATAACAGCCAAAATTACAAACAGCTTAACTGACAGAGACCAAGATGGTTTCTCTGTTTGTGGTTCTTCTAATGCTAACGCTAATAATTGAACAACTTCAGCTGGCGTACCCTGCTGTTTCTCTAGTTGTTTATGAATAATTTCACGTGGAATAAACGGCGCTTGCTCGCTGCGGAGCAATAAACTCTGATAAAGGCCATCGCGCTCGGGCACCGATAAAGGTTCAATAGTGACGGGTAGCAATCTAGCGCGTATATCATCAGTTAACTCAGCGACTAAGGTATACCAAAAACTGGGCGTGACGGTCACGGTTACTGCAACAGGTTTTCCTGCACAATGGATTTGACTCAGCAAAATGCATTCAGCCCAAATATCTTTAGGCAATAAATCGGCATCATCAATAATGATGTGCAGCGGCTTTGTTAGACTAGATTGGATCCTAAGCACAGTGTCCATTAAAGGACGTTCATCATCAAAAATAGGGGCGGATATTAATTGGACCAGAATTTTTCGACGAATTTCAGCGCTATCTGCGTGTTGAGGACAAATGATTAATGCGCAATTATAGTCGTCCAGTTCACTTGCTAATGCGGCTGTCAGTGTAGATTTACCCGACCCCTTGTCACCGCAAATAACCAACAACTGTTCACCATAACTAGCAATATGCTGCAAACGCTGAACTAGCGCTTCTTGAGTGGGGAGTAACAATAGTCCTGGAGTCGTCAATGATTCACCACACTATAATGAATATGTAGCATAGTTATAAGCAGCTAATAACCTGTTTCAGTAAGTCTTCACCTACTTCACTAAAGAGATCAGCTTGGCCTATACCCGTAGGTAATACTAAACGAATTTTACCACCTAAGACTTTTTTATCACGGCGCATATGCTTAATAAAATGCTCAAAACCCATCGACTCGGGAGCCGTTATAGGTAAATCAAACGCTTGCATCAACTGACGAATACGCTCAACACTTTGATCATCTAATAGATTAAGTTTACAGGCTGTTTGTGCAGCAAGAACGGTACCAGCAGCTACTGCTTCGCCATGTAACCAGACACCGTAGCCCATTTCAGCTTCGATAGCATGCCCAAAGGTATGCCCAAGGTTTAATAATGCTCTAACACCTTGTTCAGTTTCATCTTGCGCGACAACATCAGCTTTAATCTGGCAACATTTTGCAATGGCATAGTTTAACGCATCAGTCTGGAGCGATTTTAATGCATCGACATTAGCTTCAAGCCATTGAAAAAAGTCCGCATCCCAAATAATACCGTACTTAATCACTTCAGCCATACCTGCGGCAAACTCATTTGCGGGTAATGTCTGTAAGCAAAGCGTATCGATAATCACAGATTTTGGTTGATAAAATGCGCCAATCATATTTTTCCCAAGTGGATGATTTACTGCCGTTTTACCACCGACAGAGGAATCAACTTGGGACAATAATGTTGTCGGCACTTGAATAAAATCAATACCACGCTGATAACACGCTGCCGCGAAACCAGTCATATCACCAACAACACCACCACCTAGCGCAACTAATACTGAATCTCGGGCAAAGTTATGCTCAAGTAATCCAGTAAAAATATAATCTAGATGCTGTAAATCTTTAAATTTTTCGCCATCAGGCAAAATAACAGTTTCAATACGCGCGCAAGCGCTCATCGCTAGTTGTATCTGTTGAAGATACAACGGAGCAATGGTGTCATTTGAGACAATTAAGGCTTTTTTGTTTGTTAGGTAGCGAGCAAATAGCTCGCTATCATTCATCAAATCCTGGCCAATATAAATGGGGTAACTTCTATCACCTAATTGAACCTGGATCTGTTGCATGTTGTTACCTAAAAGCCGAGTTGCTCGATAATTTGGTTTGCGACGATCTTCGCGCTTTGCTCATCAGTTTTAACGATAACATCCGCAATTTCCTCATATAAAGGATTACGAATTTCCGCTAAGCTTTCGAGCACTTCACGTGGATCATCTACTTGTAACAACGGGCGACGCTTATCACGCTGAGTACGCGCAACTTGCTTGTCGATTGTTGTTTCTAAGTAAACCACTATACCTCGAGCAGAAAGATAATTGCGGATATCTTTACTCTGAACAGAACCACCACCTGTCGCGAGAACGATACCTTGCCTTTCTGAAAGATCACCAATGACTTGAGCTTCACGACGACGGAAACCCTCCTCACCTTCAACATCAAACACCCAGGCAATATCTGCACCGGTACGTTGTTCAATCTCGTGATCTGAATCGTGGAAATCTAAATGCAGCATTTGCGCCAGATGGCGACCAATTGTGCTTTTACCTGCGCCCATAGGGCCTACCAGAAAAATATTGCGTTTTTCAGCCATTGCGTATACGTCTGAATCTTATATGGAAGAATGCCTTATCGACTTAAACTTCAAGCCGACCTATAATTTAACCTTGCTCTATTGAGACTTGACGAAGGATTATCTCAGTTAAGGGCTACCGCTTGCAAGTCATCACAGCTATTTATCATGATTTTATTATGTCACTGATACTAAAAATCCAAAAAAATATATAATATTTGCGATTAAATGTTTGTTAATGCAAAGATTATACATGGATTGGCACGACACAATCTAATTGAGGCATATACTATCATACTTTAATGAGGTCGCCATTATTGCCACTTAAAATGCTAATTTGACAAACTGGAGTGACGTGTAGTGATGATATATTTAACGAGTTTGATCATTATCGCCGCAAAAATAACCGCCATAAAAAAGCCAGCGGTTAAATAGCTGGCTTTTTAGTGTTGTTATTGGCGAAAGAAACTAGCGTTTGTCAGCAACAATCTTAGGGGTTACAAAAATTAACAGCTCTTGGCGCTCATTTGTGTCGGTTGAATTTCTAAATAAGAACCCCACTAGCGGTATATCACCCAACACAGGAACCTTACTCACACGGCTAATCAAGTTTTGCTGATAAATACCACCTAATACGATAGTCTCACCATTATCGACCAGTACCTGAGTACCAATACGCTGAGTATCAATTGCAACCGCTTCACCCGTTGCTGTAGCAACCGTTGTTCCTTGAGAATCTTGGGTAATTTCAAGATCTAGGATTACCCGGTCATCTGGGGTGATTTGCGGTGTAACACGAAGCGATAGCACGGCCTTCTTAAAGGTCACGGTTGTTGCACCACTTGATGCAGACTCAACATAGGGAATTTCAACACCCTGCTCAATGTATGCCGACTTCTGGTTAGAAGTGGTAATACGTGGGCTGGCAATAATTTCACCTTTGTTTTCTTGTTCTAATGCACTTAACTCTAAATCGAGTACGGTACCGTCAGCCAATTTAGCCACATGAAAAGCAATACTAGTAGCCGAACTTGCCGCAGCCGGTAGATTCACGTTAAGGCGATCATCAATGCTTGGAATAAGACCATTGGCAATACTGGTTGCACCGCCAATAGTACCAGAAGTGCCTTTAGAACCCTGCTGATCTGTTATGCCCCAGCGAATACCTAGATCTTCAGACACATCATCTTTAACTGTCACCATACGTGCTTCAATTAGCACTTGTTTAATGGGGATATCTAATACTTCAATCAAGCGGTGTACGTTTTCTAAAATCTCAGCCGTATCTTTTACCAATAGCGTATTTGTACGTTCATCTACGGCAACACTGCCTCGAGATGATAATAAGGTTGAATCGGTGGTTTTAAGTAACTCCGATATATCAACAGCTTTGGCGTAGTTTATTTGTAAGAATTCAGAATATAGCGGTGCTAATTCTTTGACTTCTTGTCGGTTTTTCAAGTCATTACTTTCACGAATGGCAAGCTCTTCACTCGGTGCCACCATTAAAATATTGCCTTCAATGCGTTTATCTAGACCTTTAGTTTGTAAAATAAGGTCTAATGCTTGATCCCAAGGCACATCGTCTAAACGCAAGGTAATATCACCTTCAACCGTATCGCTTGTCACAAGGTTAAAGTTGTTATAATCAGCAATAATTTGCAACACGGTACGAACCGCTATGTTTTGGAAGTTTAGTGACAATGAACGACCATTATATTTTTTAGCCTCTTTAGCAACAGAGACTCGTTCGACTTTGTCTACGCTAACTTTAAATACATTGCCGTCTTGGCGATAGTTATAGTCATAGTTACCGTCAACATCGACCAAGATACGGGTGGTCAAATCATCTTTAAATGTTTCAAAACTATTCACTGGTGTGGCAAAGTCTTGAACATCCATGACGTAAAGTAAATCATTGCCAATATCTGTGTTATAGAGTTTTATTTCAAGCTTTGAACCGACTTGCTCTACATTCGCCGCGACAGAACGATTGCTAAGATTAAATAATATTTCTCCACCACCGGTTTTATTGCGGCGAAAATCAATACTGCTAATAGCATTAACAAATGGATTGTTTGCTTCTACTGGACCGGAAACATCATCATTTATGGTTAATCGATAACTATTATCAACAATTTTACCTTGATATGGCTTCACTTTATTCATGGCGACAATGATTTGTAAATTGCCACCTTGTTGTTGTGTATTTACTTCTTTTACACCAACAGCATTTACCGGAATTTTGTTTTTATTTAAATTAGAAATAGTGTCAGAGAACATCAACATAATTTCTGCCGGGTCTGCCGATAAATCAACAGACGGTGACACTATTGATGATTCAAAAATCAACTCTAATTCTAATTGGTGATCAACCATTGAATGATATTTGACGTCCATAAGACGATTAGCAGCTATCGCATTGGGTACTAGACCCATTAATAAAACTGCGCCTAAGAGCGCTCTAAAAAATAATAACTTTGTTATTGCTTTTTTCATCGCGGCAGAAGATTCCATTATTCACTCATCCTTCGCACGTTATTTTCCTGATAATTCTAAATTGCTGGTTCTTTCAGTCCAGCAACCTGAACCATCAGGGATTAATTCTATAATTTCGATAAATTGCGTCGTTACTTTAGCAATTCGTCCATGATAAAGCCCTAAATATTCACCTACACCCATACGATAAACATTGCCATCACTAGATTCTATTAAAGCCCAAATAGTACTCTCTTCACTCAATGTTCCACGCATTCTTAAAATGTCTAATGCATAGGTTTCTAAACGACCTTTGCGACGCTTTAAGTCTGGCTGTAAACAATCTTTAGATGTATCAATCACCTCTTCAGTCAATTCCCTCGACGGTGGAACAAACGGACTGCGCATCAATTCAGCTTGATAAGCAAAATGTTCAAACTTAGGTGTTTGCTTCAATGGCGGTATACGTGCAACGTGTTGCGCCTTTGTAGTAGTAACAAATAACTCTAAATCGCTGCGATCACCGATACAACCACTCAATAAAAACACCATTGATAACAATAAAAGCAAAAACTTCATTATTTCTGCTCCTTATTGGCCTGTTGCGATAATTCAGCCCCTTCTTTAAAGCGATAGGTTTTGGCGAGAATATCCATAGATAATCCACCGGCATCATTCTGCTTTATTATAAAGTCATGCAGACTGACAATTCGAGGTAATTTTGCAACACCACTGACCATATTACCCATCTGATGATAATCACCGACTACTGACATCTTTATTGGAAATTCAATATAAAAATCACGTTCGATTTCATCATCCCAATCTAGACTGTTAATTCTAAGGCCCGCGTCAGTGGCAACAAACGTTAAATCATCTAATAAACCTGGCATTTCATTTTCAGAAGGCAGCATTTTAAGCAACTCGGCAAACTGCACTTCCATTATATCTAGTTGTTCTCGATACAGTTTTAGATTAGCAGCTAAACGATATTTAGTTTCAAAATCTTCACGTAGTTGGATTTCTTTCTGCTGTTCGACTTTTATCACATCAATCGAGTCTGAAATAAACAAATAATAACTGGCACCGATAACACACACAGACAAAAACACAGCAAATACAACTTTTACCAGCTTGGGCCAACCACCGATATTTTCAAAATCGATATCATTAAATTGATCTAGGTCGAGATTCATTTTCTCGCTCCTTGGTTCGCATCAGCATTGGTTATTTGTGAATCATCACGAATAGTGACACGTAATTTAAAGCGCTGTAATTGCCTTAACTCTTCATTTTGCGTCACAATCGATTGCATACTTGGATCGTTAAGATAACCAGAGGTTTTAACCTTTCTCATCATATTAGCGACATTATTATTCGATTCGCTGCGTCCTTCGATTAATAACACGCTACCCTTTTTCTCTATACTTGAGAGATAAATACCAGGCGGCACCATACGGACTAATTCATCTAAAACATGAGTAGGTAAATTACGCGATTGTTGTAAGTTGAGAATTATTTCAGTTCGACGTTCAATGTCTTTTTTACGTTCGGTAATTTTTCTAATTTCTGCAATTTGGGTATCAAGTAAGCTAATTTCCGCTGCTAAATATGCATTGCGTTGACGTTGGTCATCAGTGACAACCTCCAGAAAACCCAGAAATAAATATATAACTAATGATGTCACTAAAAAAACTAACGCTAGAATGCCAATAAAGTCGCGTTTTTGCTTCTCTCTAGCTTCTTCACGCCAAGGTAATAAATTTATGTTCGCCATTGAGCATAACTCCTTAGCGCAAGACCACATGCCAGCATATATTTACTTATATTAGGTTGAAGCTGACTTTTCATAACATCATCTGCATGTAAACAACCTTGGAAAGGATCTGCAATAATGGTATGGGTGCCTAACTCGTTACCGAGTAGTTCAACCATTCCTTCTAACTTAGCGGTACCACCACACAAAACGATATAGTCAACTTTTTCACGTCCACTGGCAGTACAGTATATTTGTAACGTTCGTTTAATTTGCTGTAACAATTGTGTCTGATATGGTGATAAGACTTCGAACATATAATTACGCGGTAATTGACTAGAGATCTTAGCTTGTTCAGCCTCGTCATGAGGCATTCCATAAAATGACATAATTGATTGAGTGAATAACTCACCGCCAAAGGCTTGCTCACGTATAAACGTAGTGTCACCATTTTCAACCACAGAGAATGTGGTCATATTGGCACCAATATCAATCATGGCGATGGATTTATCTTTAGCACCATCAGGTAACTGACCATAAATTAATTCTGCAGAGCGCCCTAAGGCATAAGCTTCCACATCAACAACTTTGACAACCAGATCAACAGAATCTAAAGCGTCCAAGCGTGAATCAATGTTTTCTGTACGGCATGCGCTCAGTAACACATTAACTTTGGTTGGATCGGTGATATTCGGGCTAAGACGTTCAAAATCAATGCTGACTTCATCAAGCGAATAAGGAATAAGGTTGTCAGCTTCAATTTCAATTTGAGCTTCCATTTCCTCTTCATTCAACGCGGCATCCATATAGATGACTTTAGTCATAACAGCGGAACCTGAAACAGCGACTGCTGCAAATTTGACCGATTTAGGTAAACCTCGTCTTATTTGCCTCAGTGATTCAAGTACCGCTTCAGAATCACGAATATCATGGTCAACAACCGCTCCCTTTCTAACAGGAACGGCCATATGGTTTTGAATTTTATATCCATCGGCAGTCTTGCTCAACAAAATGGCTTTTATTTCATGAGACCCAATATCAATCCCGACCATTTGAGGTGCTTGACGCTTCCACAATTTAGAAATCATAGTCCGTCATCACAATTCTATTCTTATTTTCTAAGAGATTAGCACATAATCAACTCGTTAAAAGTATTTGTATAAGATGTTTCAACATTTTACAAATACTATTTACTTATTTCATGTTTTACTTCACCAAAAACTCTCCCGCTTATATACTAGCGCCACTATTTGTAATTTTCTGGAATTATCGAGTGAAATGGTTTAAACGTTTATTAATTGCATTTTTTAGCCTATCACTACTGGGAGTTGCTGCTATAGCAGCCGCTTACTTTTATGTGTTGCCTGATTTACCCGATGTTAATTCGCTAAAGACGGTACAATTACAAACTCCGCTGCGTATTTATAGCCGCGATGGCAAACTTATTTCTCAATTTGGTGAGAAACGCCGCATACCTGTAGAGTATGAAGAGGTGCCCGTTCAGTTAATCAATGCGGTACTCGACACCGAAGATGCACGTTTTTTTGAGCATAACGGTATTGATCCGATTGGTATTATCCGCGCAGCAATCATCTTGATAACGACAGGTGAGAAGAGTCAAGGGGCAAGTACGATTACCCAACAGGTTGCCCGAGGATTTTTCTTAACCAACGAAAAAACATACATTCGTAAAATCAAAGAAATATTCCTCGCGCTAAAAATTGAAAAGGCGCTATCCAAAAAAGAAATTTTAACACTTTATTTAAATCGCTCTTTTTTAGGCAACCGCGCCTATGGTGTGGGTGCTGCTGCTCAAGTCTATTATGGCAAAGAACTTAGTCAGCTTACACTGCCAGAGATGGCAATGATTGCGGGTCTACCTCAAGCCCCATCTGCAGCCAATCCCGTTAGAAACCAAGAACGAGCTATATCACGTCGTAACTGGGTATTAAGCCGTATGCTCGAGAAACGCAATATTACTCAAGCAGAATATCAAGCGGCAATCAATAGCCCTTCTAGCGCAAAATACCATGGTGCTGAAATTGATTTATACGCTCCGTATATTTCGGAAATGGCGCGTGAATATATGACCCAAAAATACGGTGAAGAAGCAGCCTATACCAACGGTTACAATGTCTACACTACAATATCATCGGATTTACAATTGATGGCTCAAGAGTCATTAAGAGATAACGTTTTTGCTTATGACCAACGCCATGGTTACCGTGGTCCGGTTACGGAATTATGGACGGATACGCCGCTAAATAACGATGAAATTGTCGCTATTTTAAAACGCACATCTTCAATG
This sequence comes from Shewanella sp. Actino-trap-3, assembly GCF_002836275.1. Lineage (NCBI taxonomy): Bacteria > Pseudomonadati > Pseudomonadota > Gammaproteobacteria > Alteromonadales > Shewanellaceae > Shewanella > Shewanella sp. Actino-trap-3. The sequence continues at coordinate 2,794,277 of NZ_PJCE01000001.1, forward strand.
CAAAGCATTATGCCTGCAGCAGTGCTGAGCGTAAAAGATCAACAAGCACAGGTGATAGATGACAAAGGCGAACTGATTACACTTGAATGGAAAGGCTTAAAATGGGCTCGTAAGTTTATCTCCGATAAACGTCAAACCTTACCACCAAAGCAAGCAGCCGATATACTCACCGCCGGCCAACAAGTGTGGATCCGCCATAATGGTAAGCATTGGCAATTGTCACAAATCCCAATAGTATCGAGTGCAACCGTCTCACTTGAACCTCATGACGGCGCAATCAAAACCCTCGTGGGTGGATTTAGCTTTCGCAAAAGTCAATTCAATCGGGTAACCCAAGCTAAACGCCAATTAGGTTCCAATATTAAGCCTTTTATTTATGCTGCGGCATTAGAAAAAGACTACACCTTGGCGACGCTCATTAATAATGCACCGATTAACAAACCTGATACCCGTCAGGGCACAGCGTGGCGCCCTAAAAACTCACCCGATGTTTATGGTGGACCAACACGCTTACGTGTCGGCTTAGCTCAGTCGATTAACGTTATGTCGGTCAGAGCGATGCGACATACCGGTTTAGACGACACCATAAAAGAGCTGGTGAAGTTTGGTTTTGATCCGAGTGATTTACCTCGAAATGAATCGTTAGCGTTAGGGTCGCCGTCAGTGACACCATTACAAGTTGCCACGGCATTTAATAGCTTTGCTAATGGCGGTTATTTAGTTGAATCTTATTATATCGATCACGTGACCGACTCATACGACAACATTATTGAACAAACCATACCGACTATTGCATGCAGTAAACCAGAGCCCTCTGTTGTAGAACCAGTGGCTATTGATGACCCATTTGCTGCGATGGCTGAAGAGCTATCTCAACAAGCAGTTGGCCCATCAGCAGATACATTAGACGAAGAAACTGAGGTCGATTTACTGACTGCTGAACAAAATATTTGCAGTAACCCACAAGCTCGCTTTGCTAAGCGGATCATTTCTGAACAAACGGCATTTTTGATCACTGAAGCGTTAAAGAGCGTTATTTGGGGCGGCGGTGACTGGAGCCAAGGTACGGGATGGAATGGTACAGCATGGCGAGCGTCTAAATTAATTAGACGTCATGATATTGCGGGTAAAACAGGAACAACTAACGAGTCTCGAGATACTTGGTTCAGTGGTTTTAATCCTACACTTACCGCGACCTTCTGGGTTGGTTTTGATGATTTTGGTCGTCAACTCGGTCGCTCAAGCTGGGTGGCCAATGGCGACCCCGATCAAATATCGGGTGGTGAAGCAGGGGCGAAAACAGCAGGTCCTGGCTGGAATGACTTTATGAATAAAGCCCTCGCGGGTAGCCCGGAAGCGCCGGTTATTCCACCGAAGGGGATTGTCTCTGCACGTATTGATTTAGCCACGGGTAAATTAACACGTAAGACAGACCACACCACACAGTTTGAGTATTTTGTTGAAGGTACAGAACCCAAAGAATATGTCACCGAAACACCGCAAAGTGGTGATATCTTTATCGACAATGTTGCTGAAGATTTATTTCAATAACACCCTTTAAAATAAGCGGATAAAAAAAGCCATTCAGTCGAATGGCTTTTTTATGTCTGAACTGACCAACTATTGAGTGGCATCGGGCAGCAATAATTGATGTAGTTCAGCTAAATTACGGACCTGATAGCTTGGAGAGATATTATTAGTCACAGGTGCATCATGATGATTTAACCAACAGGTGTCGATACCGGCATTGATACCGCCTAAAATATCAGAATGTAGGTTATCACCGACCATGAGTACTTGATGCTTCTCCGGCTCCCCCATTAAGCCAAACGCATGATGAAAAATAGCCACATCAGGTTTTGCTTTACCCAGTTGTTCAGAGATAACCACAGGATTAAAGGCACCTTGAAAGCCTGTGCGACTCAAGCGGATATTTTGTAACTCGGTAAAACCATTAGTAATGATACCAAGCTTGACCCTACCATTTAATGAGTCAATCAATTCCCGGGCACCGGGTAATGGCTGACAAATATCGGCCATTGCCGCCAGAAATTGACTGTTTAGATGTTGCGGGGTAACAGACAACTTTGTCGCCCAGTCATGAAACCGAGTGTGTTGTAAATGCGCAGCACTAATTACACCATTTTGGTATTCAACCCATAGTGGTTTGTTGACCTGCTGATAAACAGCAAAGTTTTCGGTGTTAAAATCAATATTAAATCGAGAGAACATTAATTTCAATCCCGCAAAATCATCGAAATGAAATAACGTTTCGTCAGCATCAAATAAAATCCATTTATATTTATTGAGCATATTTAACATCAATGAGATCCTTATTTCGTTCAAATAAATGGTTAACTATGGCAGCTAAGCGTTAAATAATGACTTTAACGCAGCTTCTTGCCTCAGTAGACTTTGATAAATAGTTAGCTGATTTATCGCGCGATCAAGATTATGGTTTTGGTGCTTGATCCCAAAATAAACATCACCATTTAAATAATCAGTTAAAAATCGTACCCCAAGCATTAACGGCATCACTTTAGTTCCTAGCCATAAACTGCGCTTTTCAAGCGGGGTAATGATGCCAGCGAGAGACGCTATATACGCGTTTGCCGCAGCAATAATGATCTCAGGTCGTGCATACACATTGCCTAAGTCAGTCGAGTCTTCCGGCTCAGGGGAACAAAAAGCCCGCACCATATCACCAAAGTCATACATCAAATACCCTTTCATGCAGGTATCTAAATCAATAATAGCCAGACTAGACATATCTCGACTATCAAACAGCATATTATTGATTTTAGTATCATTGTGACAAATCCTTAGCGGTAAGGCAGCTTCATATTGTACTAATTCTGCTAATAAATCCGTTTGTGCTAAGCACAAGTCTGGCCATTTTTTACACTGAACTAATCGACCGTTGACATCATTAACCATTGCTTCATGCAATTGAGTGATACGCTGGGGTAAATTCAAAAAGTTGGGAATAACATCGATAATGTCATTGGGGGTTAAATCACTCATCGCCGCGGCAAAATGGCCAAAAGCTGCGGCGGCCAGCATGGCTTGTTCGGGAGTATCAACCACTTCAATCGTATCGCTATGGGGCAAGTAATCTATTGCTCGCCAAAACCCTTGCTCACCTAAATCTAAGTAAAGTGCACCTGAAACGGTGGCTATTGGACTCACCACTTGCAATGGATATTGCTGCTGTTGACGCTTAGTGAGTAAATGCTGACTAATATTGCTGGCATTTTGAATCATCACCTTAGGATCGGTAAATATTTGGGTATTGATACGCTGCAAGACCATCGTTTTAGCGTTATCATTCACCAAAAAAGTCTGATTAATATGGCCATTACCCAGTGGATGAAGCGTACTATGCTCGCCCCTAAAACCAAACTGAGACAATACATTTTTGCGGATAAAATTAACCAATCACAACTCCAAACTCATCTTTATCATAGCCAAAGATAACCGACAGAGCTCTACTGTCTGATTATCTCCCTAATGGTTACTGGCTTAGTATCATTTCAAATTGAGGGTTTTGCATTAATGTTGCTTGGCTGCCCTTTAAGCTAAATTCATAACCACACAACTTAAAGCTACCTTTAAGCGCGACATTATTGACAATGGCATCTTTATCCAGCGGCGTAAATCTGGCTTCAGTGGCACTGTCCTGTAACCGATCAACCGTGAGTGGTCGATAACGACTACCATCATTAAATTCAAGGTTGGCGCAGGTTTTATCGCCTATGGCGCTGGCTAAATGCCACAAGCGTCTAGCATCACCGCGATCCCCTAACCAGCGTACAATCAGAACATCGCCGTCTAGTACTAACCAAAACCCATCCGGCAGTTTAATCATTTGTCGACTACTGGCTTGTTGTTGATTGATCATCTCATCAGCATGGTCAGTTTGTTCTGTCGCCTCGCCAGAAAAAACACTGATCAAGGCGGAAACTAAATATACAACCAAACCGGCAGCGACAATGGCAGCAGTAATTTTTCCGATTAAAATAAGCTTTTGCTGATGTAACTTGGCCACATTAAGCCAAGATTTTGCAAGCTCGGTAATCGACCCTGAATGCAATGCATCCTGATCAACATAAAGAGGCTGATTACTGCGAGCAGATGATGTAGAAAATGATCTCACTTGATCATCCTCCATTTTCTCATCAACGTCATGGTCCATGTGTGCGTCAGTTTGCTCGGAACTTGCCTGCTGCACCACATCATCATTTAATTGATATTTTTCTGTCTCGAAAGAATCTGGCTCAACCGAACCCGTAAAGTTCACTTCATCATCCGTTAACTCTGTTGATGAAAATGTACTCTCTGGCATAGTATGAACAGGCATAACCCGCCTTTTCATTACCGGTTCTTGTCGGTGATGTACCGAGCCCGCAAAAGATACTGGCACCATACTGGGTCCATTATAGCCTTGCACATAATTAATCTTACTTTTAGCCGGCATAAAGGCCAAATAGCCACCACAAGCTAGGCCAAACAAAAACACTCCTGCGAGTGCGCCCAAAGGCGCCATAAAGTAAGTCAATATGCCAAAAAGGCCCACAGGAACGACACAAACCATCGCCAATTTAATCGATTTATTGACGTCATTTAGGCGACGAACAGCAGACAAACCAACAATAGGCATTATCGTTAGCGTCACAACCCAATTAATTACACTCGCCGGGAATACGATAGCAGCGACAGTTAACAACAAAAATGCTGCTAATATAATTATCATTAACCTTAAGCCTGTGTCACGACCATCTCGGCACAGTAGGGGTTTTACAAACATCAATCATTCCTATTAATTTACAAAAAAATCAAAACAGCTGGCTACATAACAGAAATCGTCGGTGATTCTACACCGCTATTACAAGGTTAAAGGATTGTTGTTATCATCAAAATCGACAACCGCTATTAATAGCCCAAAGCCTACAGAATTTATCTTATAAAGCCAGACCCAAGCTAGATTTTGGATTACTTTTTTATTCCTACTTTTGTAAGTCACTTTTATCCATCTTATCGCGATAAGACTCATCAGCAATCTCTATGATTGCGCTAGCATAACCCTACTGTTAACGAGTATAATGTTAAGCTTTCTTAATGAATAATCGGATGAGCAACCTTATTTATGAGCACTCGTGGAAATCTTTTTATTGTGTCAGCCCCTAGTGGCGCAGGTAAATCATCACTTATATCAGCACTATTAAAAGATAAACCCAGCGATAAACAGGTTTCTGTGTCACATACGACCCGTAAACCTCGCCTTGGCGAAGTCGATGGACAGCATTATCATTTCGTGACTATTGAGCAATTTAAAGCATTAATTGACCAAAATGCCTTTCTTGAATGGGCCGAAGTCTTTGGCAATTTTTATGGCACCTCCAAGCGCGTCATCGAACAAACCTTAGATAAAGGTATCGATGTATTTCTTGATATTGATTGGCAAGGCGCAGAGCAAGTTAAAAAATTGATGAAAACGGCATTAGGGGTGTTTATTTTACCGCCGTCTAAGTCCGAGCTTGAACGCCGTTTAACCGGTCGAGGCCAAGACAGTCAACAAGTGATTGATTCACGTATGGCACAAGCCGTTTCTGAAATGTCACATTACGCTCAATATGACTTTGTGATTGTAAATGATGATTTTGATGACGCATTGGTCGATTTAAGCGCCATTATCCGCAGTCAACGATTAACCTGTGCTAGTCAGCAGTATGCCCACAATGATATGATTACTGATCTCTTGGCAGATTAATTGTCATAGTGTACAATTTTGCGTCCTTTTTTCCCAATAGATAACACTGGAGTTTCAACACATGGCTCGCGTAACTGTAGAAGACGCCGTAAACAAAATCGGCAACCGTTTTGATATGATCCTGGTTGCAGCGCGTCGTGCACGCCAAATCGCCGTCCAAGGTAAAGAACCTATGGTTGATGAGATGAATGATAAACCAACGGTTGTCGCATTACGTGAAATCGAATTAGGTTTAGTCACCTCAAATACTTTAGATGCTGATGAGCGCCAAACTGTTCGTGAACGTGAAGCAGCTGAAATTGCCGCTGTCGCAGCCATTGCAGAAGGCCGCGTTTTATAAGGAGTAGCGCCACTTGTATCTGTTTGAAGGTCTAAAAGAGTCAGCATCCAGCTATTTAGAGCCGGATCAAGTAGAATTACTCAAGCAGGCCTATTTGGTTGCGCGTGATGCCCACGAAGGGCAAATGCGCACAAGTGGCGAGCCTTACATTACCCATCCCGTTGCGGTTAGCCGCATCTTGGCAGACATGCGTCTCGATCATGAGTCGCTTATGGCTGCCTTACTTCATGACACCATCGAAGATACTCCTGTCACCAAAGAAGAACTCTCTGAGTTATTTGGTGTTGCTGTTGCAGAACTCGTGGAAGGTGTATCAAAGCTTGATAAAATCAAGTTTCGTGATAGAAAAGAAGCCCAAGCGGAAAACTTCCGTAAAATGATGATGGCAATGACTCAAGATATTCGAGTGATCCTCATCAAATTGGCTGATCGAACCCACAACATGCGTACTTTAGGCGCACTGCGCCCTGATAAACGCCGTCGTATTGCTCGTGAAACCCTAGAAATCTACGCCCCAATTGCTAATCGATTAGGTATTCACAATATCAAAATCGAACTTGAAGACTTAGGTTTTCAAGCCTATTACCCTATGCGCCATAGAGTGATCCGCGATGTTGTCAAAGCGGCCAGGGGTAATCGTAAAGAACTGATTAATAGTATTGAAGTTGCTATTGAAAAACGCCTTGAAGAGGCTGGAATACCCACAAAAGTTAAAGGCCGTGAAAAAAACCTCTACTCGATTTATCGAAAAATGCGCAGTAAAGAACTGCAATTTCAAGAGGTCATGGATATCTATGCGTTCCGCGTTATTGTTGACTCTATCGATACCTGTTATCGCGTTTTAGGCGCTATGCACGGATTATACAAGCCGCGCCCTGGACGTTTTAAAGATTATATCGCTATTCCAAAAGCCAACGGTTATCAATCATTGCACACATCATTATTTGGTCCTCATGCGGTTCCTGTTGAAGTGCAAATTCGCACTGAAGAAATGGATCAAATGGCCGACAAAGGTGTCGCTGCACATTGGATGTATAAAAATAAGATTGATTCGGCTCAGCAAAGTACCTCTCAAGTTCGTGCTCACCGATGGATGCAAAGTTTGCTGGAATTGCAGCAAAGCGCCAGCAGCTCATTTGAATTTGTTGAAAACGTTAAAACAGAGCTATTTCCTGAAGAAATTTATGTGTTTACCCCAGAAGGCCGTATTTTAGAATTGCCGGTTAATGCCACAGCTGTCGACTTTGCCTACGAAGTGCATACTGATGTGGGTAATACCTGCGTGGGGGCGAGAGTCAATCGCCAAGCTTATCCTCTGAGCCAGCCACTGATCTCTGGGCAAACGGTTGAAATTATTACCGCTAAAGGCGCTCGTCCTAATGCTGCATGGTTAAACTTTGTGGTCACCGGTAAAGCTCGTGGTAAAATTAGGCAAGTATTGAAGAGCCTTAAAGGTGATAACGCCATTGCATTAGGTAAGCGTTTGTTAAACCATGCCTTGGGTGATACTAAACTTGAGAATATTCCAGCCGATTTACTTGAAAAAGTGATTAAAGAAACCAAACATACTTCGCTGGACTCATTACTGGCCGATATTGGCTTAGGTAATGCCATGAGTATTGTGATTGCCCAACGTTTATTAGGCCAACAGCTAGACGCTCACGATCATAATAAAGAAACCTTGCAGATGCCAATTCGTGGCGCTGAAGGTATGTTGGTGACCTACGCTAATTGTTGTCGCCCTATCCCTGGCGATGCCGTCATTGCCCATGTGAGTCCAGGCAAAGGTTTAGTGGTTCACATGGAAAGCTGTGCCAATATTCGTGGCTATCAAGGCGAGCCTGATAAGTACATATCAGTGCATTGGGACAACGTAGAAGGCGCAGAGTACCAAGCTAATCTGCGCGTCGAAATTGTTAACCATCAAGGTGCGCTGGCTAAAATCACCTCGATTATCGCTTCAGCTGGGTCAAATATTCACAATCTCAGTACCGAAGAGCGTGATGGCCGAGTGTATTTGATTAATTTACGTATTTCAGTTAAAGATCGTGTCCATCTTGCCAACGTAATGCGCAGGATACGCGTTTTACCTGAAGTATTACGCACCTCGCGTAATCGCTAGTCACTGATCACAATAAAGAGAACACAACATGGCTGAAAAAATTATCATTGCAACCGACAAAGCCCCGCAAGCAATTGGCACTTACTCACAAGCCGTTAAAGTCGGCAGTACCGTTTATCTTTCAGGTCAAATTCCATTAGATCCAAAAACCATGACCATGGTAAGCGATGATTTTGCTGAACAAGTCGTTCAAGTTTTCGAAAATTTATCTGCGGTATGCGAAGCTGCAGGCGGAAAAATGAGTGATATCGTTAAGTTAAATATCTTCCTGACCGATCTGTCTCATTTCGCCACAGTTAATGAAATTATGAGCCGTTATTTTCAACAGCCTTACCCTGCTCGTGCCGCTATTGGCATCAAAGCGTTACCAAAAGGGTCATTGGTTGAAATGGACGGAATAATGGAAATCTAAGCTCAACGGTATAATATTGTTTAAAGGCGCCTAGAGCGCCTTTTTTATTATCTGTGGGCCCCCCTATTGTAGAGTATTTACTCAATACCTATTGTTAATTCAGCAGATCCTGCTAACGTGTTGATAATGTTACCTTGCACACATAGTGTGCAATTGTTTGCGCCAGCGCACAAAAATAGCCATAATAAGTTTATAAAGACCCACAATAACAATAAAGAACTATGGAAGCGTCTATGGAAAATTTAATTAAAACGCCGGTTGAGATGTTGTCTCATTGGGTTGATACACAAGGCGATAAAGTTTACCTTCGCCAGCCAATTGACGGTAAGTATGTGGATTTCACCTGGCGTGAAGTTCAACAAAAAATGCAACAAATTGCAGGTTCACTGCGTCATTTAGGTCTAGAACGTGGCGACAAGGTTGCTGTACTGTCTAAAAACTGCGCCGAGTGGTTTATTGTCGATTTAGCATTAATGTACGGTGGTTACATTAGTGTACCGGTTTATCCAACCGCGAATGCTGAAACCATTCGCTATATACTTGAACATAGCGGTGCCAAAGCCATCTTTACCGGCAAGCTCGATCATTGGGCTGAACAAGAAGCGGCTGTGGGCGGTGACATTCTCCGCTTAGCCATGCCTTATGACACTATGCCAGCTCAATATCATTGGCAGCAACTGTTAACGCTGGGTCAGCCGCTTGTTGACGAGCAGCTGCCAACGGCTGATCAAGTCATGACGCTCATTTATACTTCGGGGTCAACCGGCAAACCCAAAGGCGTGATACAAACCTTTACCAGCTATTGTTGGGCCTGTGAAGCGGTCATTCGTGATTTACAAACCAATACGACTGACCGACTATTATCTTACTTACCTCTGGCACACATTACTGAACGTGTGGCGATAGAAGGTTCATCATTCTATTCTGGAGCAACGATTTCTTTTGTAGAAAGCCTCGACTCATTTGTTGATGATATTCAGCGTTGTCGTCCAACGATATTTTTCTCCGTGCCGCGCTTATGGACGGTATTTCAATTAAATATCATCAATAAAATTGGCGTCAAAAAACTCAACACATTACTGAAATTGCCCATTATTAGCAGTATCGTTAAGCGAAAAATAAAAAAAGGTTTGGGTTTAGATCAATCACGCTTGAACGGCTCAGGTTCAGCGCCTATCCCACCATCATTACTGCAATGGTATAACAGCATCGGCATTGATATTTGTGAAGCGTGGGGTATGACCGAAAACTGTGCTTACTCGATAATCAATTACCCATTCAATGCCAAAAAAATCGGCACGGTTGGCCGTCCGGTTGAAGGATGCTTAGTGCGTCAAACTGAACAAGGTGAGTTATTAGTCAAAAGCCCAGGCTTAATGAGTGGCTATTACCTGCAAGAAGCCGCTACCGCTGCAGCATTTACCGAAGACGGCTTTTTTCTCACTGGCGATTTGTGTGAAATCGACGAAGACGGTTACATTGACATCACTGGCCGCGTTAAAGACAACTTTAAAACCTCAAAAGGCAAATATGTTTCACCGGTACCTATTGAACGTAAATTGGCTCAAGATTCACATATTGAGTTGATTTGTGTTATTGGTTCTGGCTTACCGCACCCTATCGCTTTGGTGCAGCTTTCTGAAGGTTCAAAATTACAGCCGCGCGAGGAAGTAAGAACCTCATTAAAAGAGAGCCTCGACAGTATTAATCCCAAGCTTGAGTCACATGAAAATATTGATGCCATTATAATCGTAAATGATGACTGGACCATTGAGAGCGACGTATTAACGCCGACGTTAAAAATTAAACGTCACGTTCTGGAAAAAGCATTTAGCGCCAAAGTAGAAGGTGTCCGCGGTGCTAAAGTACGTTGGGAAGACGAATTGTAATCACCCGCTAAATGATTAACTATCTTAAAAAAAATACACGCAATATGCGTGTATTTTTTTGACATATTCTGTCAATATACGCCCCATCAACTATTCAATGTTAACAATGTTGTTACACACCCTTACTTAGGCAGAGACTCTCATGTTCATTGCGTTAACCATTATCGGCGGTTTTATCATTTTAACCTTTGGTGCAGAAGCTCTTGTGCGCGGAGCCAGTGCTGTAGCGCTTCGTTTAGGCATTGCACCACTGATTATTGGCTTAACTATTGTAGCATTTGGTACTAGCGCCCCTGAATTGGCGGTAAGTGTAAAATCGGCATTAGCAGGCAACCCGGGAATTGCTTTAGGCAATGTGGTGGGGTCCAATATTGTCAATATCGGCTTAATTTTAGCTATTACCGCCCTTATTCGCCCTATTACAGTGCAATCTCAAATGGTTAAGCGCGACATCCCTATCATGATTTGCGCATCGGTATTAATGTGGTTTTTACTGCTTGATGGTGAAGTGAGCTTTATCGACGGTGCCATTTTATTCAGTGCACTTGTTGGCTATTTAGTGTTTAGTTATGTCAGCGCCAAAAATAATCCCGAAGATCTGGATCTTGATGCCAGCCCTCAACACCCAGGGTTATCAATAGCATTAATTATTATAGGTATCGCTATGCTGGTCGGTGGTGGCATATTATTTGTTAATGGTGCTGTGGATTTAGCCAAGCAATTTGGCATTAGCGAAGTCATCATCGGCTTAACTATTGTGGCGATTGGCACCAGCATGCCAGAACTTGTCACCTCGGTGATGGCTGCACTGAAAGGTCAAAGTGACATTGCCATCGGTAATGTGGTTGGATCAAACATTTTCAATGTGCTCGGTATTTTAGGCGCAACTGCGTTAATCCACCCTGTCTCCGCTGCCGGATTTAACCAAATCGATTTTATCGCCATGCTGATCTTTGCTTTCATGGTATTACCGTTTGCTTGGAGCGGCTTACGTATTGGTCGCCGTGAAGGTGTAGTGCTTCTAGCGGGTTACTTAGGTTACACCAGTTACTTAGTCATGCAGGTTGGGTAATTTTACGAAACTATTTGTCAGAAGCGATTAATAAACTCAATGCTAGCAACCGAATTGACGCCGCCAGAATCGCCAAACAAAAGGGTTGGTTATAATTAGCGGCTTAATATTGCCTTGTATTGAAAGTCTGCTAAGATACCTTAAACATATGTATATAATTACAGTGATTCGAAATTGACAGCTTGAAATTACAATGCTTTTTTAAATCTTTAATCACCAACTTGGGGTGCGCACAATTTGCTACGACTGGATCTTGTTCCGATCACCGACCTTAAAGGTGTTGCTAAAAAGGTCGCGGAAAAACTGGCTAAGTTAGGTATTAAAACAGTACAAGATGTACTGTTTCACTTACCGCTGCGTTATGAAGACCGTACGCAAATCTACCCCATTGCCGCGTTGCCTCCTGGCAGTTATGGCACCATAGAAGCCGAAATTCAGTCGACTCAAATAATGCAAGGTCGGCGACGTATGCTAATGTGTAATGTTCGCGATCACAGCGGAATGATGAGCCTGCGTTTTTTTAATTTTTCAATGGCACAACGTAACGCCATGGAAAATGGATCCACCATTCGGGCTTACGGTGAAATACGTCGAGGCAATCATCACAAAGAAATTGTTCACCCCGAATATCAAATTATCCATCCTGGTGGATCAGTCACATTAAGCGATACACTAACGCCTATATACCCGACAACAGAAGGGGTAAAACAAGCCAGTTGGATAAAACTGACCGAGCAAGCCTTAACCATGTTAGATGATGGTGGATTGCCAGAATTATTACCCAATGGCCTGCAGCCAAACAATATTAGTCTTCGCGATGCGCTGCATATTTTACATCGTCCCCACAGCTCGGTGTCACCATTTGAATTAGAACAAGGTCAACATCCGGCACAGCAAAGGTTAATACAAGAAGAACTGCTCGCTCATAACCTCAGTATGTTGCAACTACGCCAACGTAGTAACCAAGATGCCGCAGTGCCTATGCCTGCAACCGGCCAATTATCAAGCCCTTTTTTAGCCCAGTTGCCCTTTAAGCCAACGGGGGCACAACAGCGCGTAGTGGCCGAAATTCGCCAAGATATTCAGCATCCAACGCCCATGATGCGTTTAGTTCAAGGTGACGTTGGCTCAGGAAAAACCCTGGTGGCGGCGCTTGCAGCATTGCAGGCTATTGAAAACGGATACCAAGTAGCCATGATGGCGCCGACCGAGTTACTCGCTGAACAACATGCCAGCAATTTTGCCGCATGGTTTGAACCTCTGGGAGTGAAAATAGGTTGGTTAGCAGGCAAACTCAAAGGTAAAGCTAGAGTCCAATCCCTTGAAAACATTGCCTCTGGTGCAGCCCAAATGGTGATCGGTACTCATGCGATATTTCAACAAGCGGTGGTATTTAACAAACTGGCGCTGATTATTATTGACGAGCAACATCGTTTTGGCGTTCATCAACGCTTAGGTTTACGAGAAAAAGGCGTCAGCCAAGGCTTTCACCCGCACCAGTTAATTATGACGGCCACGCCAATTCCGCGCACCTTAGCCATGACAGCCTATGCAGATCTTGATACCTCGATTATTGATGAACTTCCTCCAGGGCGCACACCCGTGACGACCGTTGCCGTTGCCGATAGCCGCCGCGAACACGTTATTGAGCGAGTCAAACAAGCAGCATTACATGATAATCGCCAAACTTATTGGGTATGTACCTTAATTGAAGAATCTGAAGTGCTTGAATGCCAAGCTGCTGAAGACACTGCAGCGGAACTCACCATAGCATTACCTGAACTCAAAATAGGCTTGATCCATGGCCGAATGAAAAGCGCTGACAAACAGGCCATTATGGTGCAATTTAAAGCGGGTGATGTAAACTTATTAGTCGCCACTACTGTCATAGAAGTGGGTGTTGACGTACCCAATGCCAGTTTAATGATCATCGAAAATCCTGAACGATTAGGCCTAGCGCAGTTACACCAATTAAGAGGTCGAGTCGGCCGAGGCGCGGTAGCCAGTCATTGCGTGTTACTCTATAAAGCGCCATTGTCGCAAACGGCCACCAAACGCTTAGGTGTTCTGCGAAACAGTAACGACGGCTTCATCATCGCCCAAAAAGATCTCGAAATTAGAGGGCCTGGTGAAGTGCTCGGGACAAAACAAACAGGTTTAGCCGATCTCAAAATCGCAGATTTACTTCGCGATCAACACTTAATTGAACCTACTCAAAAATTAGCCGTACACGTTAACCAGCAAGTGCCACAAAACGTAGACGCTATAATTCAACGCTGGATAGGTGATAGACAACAATATGTCCAAGCATAATATAATACTAATCGTAATATATTGTTCATTATCATCAGTTATCACTAGACAAGTCAGCCGAATATTGCAAAATGGTACTATGCACAATTTTTCGACTCCACCTAGATATTTGTACCGATTAGCAATCACACCAAGGAATTGAAATGCAAGTTAATGAAGAAGACCGAATTACCCCTCCAGCTTCTGAAAAGCCAGGGTCTAACAAGATGTTAATCGCTATTGCGGTGATTGCATTGTTAGGCGCAAGCAGTTATTTCTATTTTACCAGTGATGACACTGATGAATTTGAACCCGTTGTTATCACCCCAGTTGAACTGCCAGAATCAGTTCCTGAGACGCCAATAGAGCAAACGCCTATTGAAGAACCAGAAAGCATTGCCACAACAGATGATGTAGTGCCCACTGGAGAATCCGCTGCCGCAACGATAGAGCCACTCCCCACCTTAGATGAGTCTGATGATTTTGTAGAAGCAAAAACATTAGCCATTGCTAACGGCATGAAAATTGCGCCAATGATCTTGAAAAAAGACATTGCCCGCCAATTTGTGGTATTTGTCGATAACTTAGCCCAAGGCAATATGGTGCGTAAAGCGAGCCCGTTAAAAGGCCCCGATACAAAATTTACCGTGAGCGAAATAACCAACAAAATCTATCTTAATCCAGACAGCTATCATAGATATGATTTATACGCTAATTTTATTGAGGAGCTGAGTGATAAAGATTTAATCAGTACTTACAATGAGTTAAAGCCATTATTTACCGAAGCTTTTACTGAGCTAGGTTACAGTAACATTGACTTTGATACGCGAATGCAGCAGGTTTTCAGCATGGTTGCTGATGCGCCCATTATTGAAGATCCTATTGAATTATCATCGATCAGTGTTAACTATAAATTTGTTGATCCCAATCTTGAGGCATTACCCAATGCACAAAAACTGTTGATCCGCATGGGGCCTGAAAACGCTCGTAAAATCAAAGCAGCAGTCAAGAAACTACAACAAAGCTTTCCGAGCCAATAAGCTTTTACATCAAGCGGTAAAGCTATTTTATTAGGCTATAAGCAATCAGCGCGACGTTTACCGTCGCGCTTTTTTGTTGCACAATCACTTTGTTCAATAAACCCTCTGCTATTAGCCTTTTTCGTCCACACGACTTCTTATCTACATTCACTTCAGTGTACAATCGGCAAGGTTAACGAATATTCATTATTGGCATGATTATTATTAACAATTAGATAAGGATAGCTAGGCAGTTATAGAGGGAATGTAGTGCAATTAGTATTTGATCTTCTATCATGGGGTGCATGGTCTGCGGACTTTCAGACGACGGAACGTTGGCAGCAATGGCAACAGCCTAATGGCGACTTGTCGCCAAAATCTGACTCACCAGCATTAGCACACATTCCTGCCATGCAACGTCGGCGCTTTAGTCGCTTAACCAAAATGATGCTAACCGCGGCATACCAATGCCGACCCGATATGCATTGCCGTAGTATTTTTGCATCTCGTCATGGTGAACTTACCAGAACCTTAGGCTTACTTAAGGATATTGCCCAGCAGCAAGCTTTATCACCAATGGCTTTTAGTCAATCAGTGCACAATACTGCCAGTGGTCTTTTTGGTATTGTGAATGATAATACTACGACGTCTACATCCATTGCTGCGGGTGAGCAAACCCTCACACAAGCACTCATTGAAGCCTACGCTCAATTAGCACAATCCCCATCGCCAGTATTGGTTGTCTTTGGTGACGATCCGGTTCCACCGGTATACAGTGAATTTATTCACGAGGTCGAACTTCCTCTGGCATTCGGTTTGTACCTTGCACCACTCAATAACATCGCCCACCGAGCAGAAAAGCAGGCTATAGCACCCGAATTACATCAAACAATGCCTCAACGAACGACTCTACGCCTGTCTGATCATCCACTCGGATTAGGCCCTCTTGACAACCAAAAACACCAAGACAACATCAGCTTGAGCGAGTTAATCCATCATATTGCCAGTGCAAAGAATATCCAGGGTAAACTGTGCCATTGGTATTGGTCACTTGAACATCATGACTAATCAACCACACAAACCGCAACATGCTGATGCTATTGAGCAAAAAAAATCCGCCGCGCCGAAACTGCGCGGATGTCGTTATGTACCTCGCTGGATTGGCGGTGTGCTTTGTTATATTGCTTTTGGTTTAGGTGGACTGCTCTGCTCATTAACTATTTTACCCATATTACAACTTTGGCCCACTAAGCCAGAGCTGCGGGTTGCACGGGTACAAAGATTAGTCAGCGGGATGTTTAGAGCATTGGTCGCCATGCTCAGTTTTGCTGGGGTGATTACAGTT
Source organism: Shewanella sp. Actino-trap-3 (assembly GCF_002836275.1). NCBI lineage: Bacteria > Pseudomonadati > Pseudomonadota > Gammaproteobacteria > Alteromonadales > Shewanellaceae > Shewanella > Shewanella sp. Actino-trap-3. The sequence continues at coordinate 2,810,538 of NZ_PJCE01000001.1, forward strand.
AACACTAAGAATATCGAAACACTACAGCAAGCAAAGGGGCAGATTGTCATCGCCAATCACCCAACATTAGTGGATGTGGTAGTATTAATTAGTCTTATGCCGAATGCGGGTTGTATTGTAAAACAAGGCTTATGGCGTAATCCATTTATTCGCGGCGTACTCGCCAGTGCCGGTTATATTCCCAATCGTGGCGCTGATTGGCTACTAGATGACTGCTTACAAGTGTTGCAAACCGATACCAATTTAATTATTTTCCCTGAAGGTACGCGAACATTAACTGGTTATATCGTTAATCCTTTTGCTCGCGGGGCCGCCAATATTGCGCTACGCACCCAAACAGATATTTTACCTGTGGTATTACGTACTGATGTAGCAGGGTTGACCAAGCAACAAGCTTGGTACCAAATTCCACGGCAAACCATCAATATGTCAGTAGAAATTGGCACAAGCATGTCATACCTGCTGTATGATGTTAAACAAGGTAATGAAGCCAAAATGGCTCGACAGCTGACGCGCGACTTGCAGCAGTTTTACCTTGATACACTTAAACAGCCTATCAAGTCACATTGATAGCCATACTTATAAGAAAAACAAAAAAATGAACTTACACAATCAAATAAAACAACTGATCATCGATTGCTTAGATCTAGAAGATGTCACTGTCGATGATATCGAAACCGATGCAGCCTTATTTGGTGACGGTCTAGGCTTAGACTCGATCGATGCACTCGAATTAGGCTTGGCCATTAAGAAAGAATTTGATATCAAAATTGAAGCAAATTCTGATGCGACTACTGCACACTTTTTCAGTGTTGCTAGCTTAGCTAGCTTTATTGAATCTCAACGTGTTTAGGAGCCTGCATGCAAAATCGTGAACAAATTCTCGAAATGCTTAGCGCCATTTTAGTTGAAGATTTTGAAATAGATGCGGCCGATATCACTCTAGAAGCTTCTTTGTATAAAGACCTTGATTTAGATAGTATTGATGCGGTTGATTTGGTGATTAAATTGCAACAGCGTACCGGTAGAAAAATTCAACCTGAGGCATTTAAAACCGTTCGCACAGTCGATGATGTCGTGAACGCCATTGAAGGATTAATTAAAAGCTAATGCGGTTAATCCTGCAGATTATTACTACTTTGGTCATTATTGCTTATCCTTTAGCAGTGTACTTTGGATTGCAGTATTTACCACCGGGCACCATTGCTTTGCTGCTTTGTTTGTTATTATTGATGCGGTTTATGGTCACTAAGCAACAAGTAAAATCCATGACACTGCCAATACTGATTGGCATCGGATTAACCGCAGCCAGTTTTATTGCTCAGCGTAACGACTGGTTACTATACTATCCGGTGGTGATAAACCTGAGTATGTTAGGATTATTTGGTTACTCACTGATTAATGGCCCAAGTATGATTGAGCGCTTAGCACGCTTAAAAGAGCCTGATTTACCAGACTCTGCTATTCCATACTTACAAACCATTACCAAACTTTGGTGTGGGTTATTTATTGTTAATGGTGCAGTGGCGACCTATACCGCCATAGCAACAAGCATTGAAATATGGACACTTTACAACGGACTGATCGCCTATCTGTTTATGGGTATGCTACTCAGTGGTGAATGGATTTATCGTCGTTTTTGGTTGAAAAAACATGAATAAGCTTTTACTCAATTGGTTATCCACAGGGCCTGCCTCACAGCAGCTGATAAGCTTTGACCATCATGACATCATGACGGGATCATTGTTTTGCGCGCACGTTGCCCACCTCCATGCTCAACTGACCCAAAGTGCTGCTAAGCGTTGGTTGCTTGCAGCCAAGCACAGCGACTTATTTGCCGCAGGCTTATGCGCGGCCTTGTTAGCCGGTAAACAAGTAATATTACCCGCCAACACCCAAAGTGGTACCTTGAGTCAACTCAACCACGAATTTGATGCCATTATTGCCGACACGCCCTTATGTGAAGTGGGTGAGTATATTGCGCTCAAAAAAGAATTAAGTTTACCCGCAGCGACATGGCCTAAATCAGAATCATTAGGTGAATTAATCTTATTCACCTCTGGTAGTAGCGGCCAGCCCAAAGCCGTCAAAAAAACGCTGCAGCAACTCGATGCCGAAGTCAGTATTCTTGAACAAACCTTTGCCGAACATTTACCTCATTGCTCGGTGGTATCGACGGTTTCGCATCAACACATCTACGGTTTATTATTTAAAGTTCTGTGGCCTTTGGCCGCGAGCCGAGCTTTCTTAAGTGAACAAATCGACTTTCCAGAAACCCTAAGCTACTACCTGGCCATCATGCCAAATTTGTGTTTGATCAGTAGCCCCGCTCAATTGACTCGCTTACCTGATGCGCTTGATAACCAAAAGCAACAACGTATTCCAAGCTTAATTTTCAGTTCTGGTGGACCATTAAATTTTGATGCTGCCCAAGCGGTTAAGCAATGTTTTTATCAATTGCCCATCGAAATATTTGGCAGTACTGAGACCGGCGGTATAGCCTATCGACGCCAGCAGCAACCACTGCAACCATGGCAAGCCTTTACCCAAGTCAAAATTGATATAGATCCCCAAGACGGGGCTTTGATGTTGCAGTCAGTTTATTTAGACAATCAGGCCCAGTGGCTGAGGTGCGATGATAAAATTGAACTGTTAACTGATGGCCAGTTCCGTTTATTACATCGCCTTGATCGCATTGTGAAAATTGAAGAAAAACGTTTGTCATTAGCCCAAGTGGAGTATTTACTGCAAACCCATCCTTTTGTTCGCGAAGCGGCCGTCACGGTATTAGAACAACCGCGTACCATGTTAGGTGCGGCAATATGCTTAAGCGAATTAGGCCTAAAAACACTCGAAGCGGAAGGGAAATTAGCGCTCAATAATGCGTTGAAAAACCACTTACTAAGCCAGTTTGAGCGCATCACCTTACCAAGACGCTGGCGTTATCCTGCACACTTACCACTCAACAGCCAAGGCAAGCGTACTCAAGCAGAAATTATAGCCTTATTTAGTCATGATTAAGTCAGAATTACCCCATATTGTTAGCCATCAAGGCGGTAACAATCTCTATCAATGGCGTTTATTTGTTAGCGCAGATTTAGCCTTTTTTAATGGTCATTTTCCTCAGCAAGCCGTATTGCCTGGGGTTACCCAATTGGATTGGGCGGTCAAACTTGGCTGTGAGGCATTTGGTTATTCAGCCACTATTGCCACATTAGAAGTGCTTAAGTTTCAACAACTCATATTACCCGACACCTATGTTGATTTGGTGATTGAACATCAAGTCCAAAAAGCAAAACTGATTTTCAGTTATCGCGATCAAGATAAACGTTTCTCTTCTGGGCGCATTGTGGTCAAACCCGCGTTGGTAACTGCTGCGCCGACTGCCATTGAGAGTAACCCATGAAATTGACCTTGGTTATCCCCAACTACAATCATCATATCGCCATTGAACAAACCCTAACCAAGTTGGCAAAATTCAACCTGACCTGTTATCTAGTTGATGATGGTAGCCAAGATGAAACCCGCTATGTATTGCAAGCTATGGCGGACAAATTTAGCTGGGTAACCCTCATCAGCCATCCTTTTAATCGCGGTAAAGGTGCGGCAGTGACCAGCGGTCTGCGCCAAGCTTACCGCGATGGTTTCACCCATGCATTACAGGTTGATGCCGATGGGCAGCATAATTTAGACGATATTCCGTTAATGATATCGAGCTGCGAACAGCACCCACAGGCATTAATATCTGGCCAGCCGATTTATGATGAGTCCGTGCCTAAAGGCCGTTTATACGGGCGTTACCTCACCCATTTGTGGGTATGGATTGAAACCTTGAGTTTTGACATTCAAGATTCTATGTGTGGTTTTCGGGTCTATCCATTAGCGGCTACTGAACAGTTATTAAGTCAGCAAGCTTTGGGTGAGCGGATGGATTTTGATATTGAAATTATGGTCAGACTGCACTGGCAGGGTACGCCAGTCATTCATGTGCCAACTAAAGTGATCTATCCTGAAGATGGCATCAGTCACTTCCAAGGCGTGCAAGATAATGTGCGGATCAGCTGGATGCACACCCGGTTATTTTTTGGCATGCTCGCTCGCCTGCCGCGCATTATCAGCAAACAGCTTTTACAGCAAAAAGATCCGCCACCAGATCAAGCTCAGTCGCAAAAACATTGGTCGACAATGACAGAGCGTGGCAGTTTTTGGGGCATCAAACTGTTAGCTGAATGCTATCGTCTTGGCGGGCATTGGCTGTGCCGGGCAATGATGTATCCGGTAATTTGTTATTTTTTCATAACGGGATCGACGGCTCGACACGCATCATTGGATTTTTTACGCCGCGTTCAACAGCTACAACCTCATCACCCTAATCTCAGTAGCGAGGTTAATTGGCGCGATAGCCTTAAACATTTCTTTGCCTTTGGCAATGCCGCCCTCGATAGAATGGATGCTTGGTGCGACCGAATTAATCTAGAGCAAGTCGACTTTAACGACCGAAAAATACTCGCAGACCAAGTGGCCACAGGTCGAGGTGCAGTATTGATTGTGTCGCATTTAGGCAATATGGAATTGTGTCGCGCTATCTCTGTCCACCAGCAAAAGGTGAAAGTGAATGTGATGGTGCTAACCCAACACGCTGAAAATTTTAACAAGGTACTGCAGCAGCTTAATCCACAAAGTAGTCTTAACTTAATCCATGTCAATGAGCTTGATCCCAGTACCGCCATGTTACTGCAGCAAAAAATTGATCAAGGTGAAATGGTGGTTATTGCCGCGGACCGCACCTCGTCTAGCAGCCAAGGTCGCGTCACCTATTTGCCCTTTTTAGGCCAAGATGCTGCGTTTCCACAAGGGCCATTTATTTTAGCAAGCTTACTCGACTGCCCTGTTTACAGCTTATTTTGTATTCGCCAGCATGGGCGTTATCAAGTACATGTAGAACATCTAAGCGACAGCTTAAAAGGTCCACGAGCAGGCAGAATTGAACGCTTAACCGACGCCATGAGCCAATATAGCCAACGCTTAGCGCACTTTGCCCTACAGGCTCCGATACAATGGTTTAACTTTTTCGATTTTTGGCGTAGAGATGAATTGATTACTCGTCCTGTTTCACGCCCAGGTACAGCACCTAATTTAAGTACTGCGCCTAGTTCAAGTACAGCTCCTCGTTCAAATACAGCACCTAGTTCAAGTACTGTACCCAATAACAGCACAACGTCACCCCGTCAGGATAACTAATTCAATGAGCCACACTTCTTCACCGTCATCAACCGCCAATAGCACAGTGCATTTAGGCCAAAGCTATCTTAGTCTTGAGCAAGTAGTGGCTATCGCCAAAGGCGCCGCGGTCAAACTGGCTGATACTGCCGACTATGTTGAATATATCCAAAAAGGCGCTCGCTTTATTGACAGCCTGCTGCATGAAGAGGGTGTGGTATATGGTGTCACCACAGGTTACGGCGACTCATGTACCGTGAATGTCAGCCTAGACTTAGTTCACGAATTACCACTGCACTTAACCCGGTTTCATGGTTGTGGTTTAGGCGATGTATTTAGCCCAATGCAAGCCCGCGCCATTATGGCTTGCCGCTTAAACTCCTTGGCTATGGGCAAGTCAGGTGTGAGTTATCTACTGCTGCAACGCATCGAATGGCTATTAAACAATGATATTACTCCGGTGATCCCTCAAGAAGGCTCGGTCGGCGCCAGCGGTGATTTAACCCCATTATCTTATCTTGCTGCTGTATTGGTTGGCGAACGAGAAGTGATGTTCCAAGGTAAACGTCAAGCGACCAAAGATGTTTATCTCAAATTCGGTATGGTGCCATTGACCTTGCGCCCTAAAGAAGGCCTAGCCTTAATGAATGGCACTGCGGTGATGACTGCGCTAGCGTGTTTAGCCTTCGATAGATCCCAGTACTTAACCCGTTTATCAAGCCGAATTACGGCCATGGCGTCGTTAACGCTCAAGGGTAACGCAAACCATTTTGATGATATTTTATTTGCCGCCAAGCCCCACCCAGGACAAAACCAGATAGCCAGTTGGATCCGTGAAGACTTAAATCATCATGTGCACCCTCGTAACTCAGATCGTTTACAAGACCGCTATTCAATTCGCTGTGCGCCGCACATTATTGGCGTACTGCAAGATGCCCTGCCCTTTATGCGCCAATTTATTGAAACCGAACTCAATAGTGCCAACGACAATCCTATTGTCGATGCTGAAGGTGAACATATCCTCCATGGCGGTCACTTTTATGGCGGCCACATCGCGTTTGCCATGGATGCGATGAAAAATGCCGTGGCCAATATAGCCGACTTAATTGATCGCCAAATGGCCTTAGTCATGGACCCTAAATTTAATAATGGTTTACCGGCTAATTTGTCTGCTGCAGAAGGCGAACGCCGCGCCATTAACCATGGTTTTAAAGCGGTACAAATTGGCGTATCCGCTTGGACTGCTGAAGCGTTAAAAAACACTATGCCCGCCAGCGTGTTTTCACGTTCAACTGAATGCCATAATCAAGATAAAGTGAGTATGGGGACTATTGCCGCACGTGATTGCATGCGGATACTGCAACTCACAGAGCAAGTCGCCGCCGCAGCATTATTGGCCATGAGCCAGGGGATCCAATTGCGTATAATGCAGCAAGAACTCGATGCAAGTTCATTAACCCCCTCTTTGGCCACTACTTTAGCCCAAGTCAGCGAAGATTTTGAACTGCTTACCGAAGACCGCCCCCTAGAAGCGGTACTGCGTCAAACTGTCGAAAAAATTCAATTAGGTCAGTGGGAGGTATGCTAAATGAAAGGATTATTACTCACCGAAATGGAAATGGTGATCCCGTTTCACGATGTCGATTCGATGGGCATCACTTGGCATGGCAATTATTTGCGCTACTTTGAAGTGGTGCGCTGCCTATTGCTGGATAAACTCGGTTATAACTATCGCACTATGCAAGAGTCCGGTTATGCGTGGCCCATTGTCGATGTGCAAGTAAAGTATGTTAAAAGCAGCACCTTTGACCAAAAAATCAAAGTCATTGCGGCCATTGTTGAGTGGGAAAATCGCCTACGTATTAATTATCAAGTTTTCGATGCCCAAACCAATGTGCGGATCACTAAAGGCTATACTATTCAGGCAGCCGTTGAGATTGCCACCCAAGAATTATGCTTTGTCACCCCAGAAGTGTTCCTGCAAAAAATTCGCCCATTACTTGATACGAGCCAAGCTTAATGAATACTCGCAAAGGAATGTTTGCTCGGGTCAGTCGTCTCGTTATACTGCTCTGTTTGCATATTGGCATTGTCTCGGCCAATGAACGTCCACCAGCAAGCAACAATCAAACACTTACTCCAGAGCTGACACAAGCAAAGCCCCAACCTCTGACTCAAGCTCTGACCAAAGAGCAATTAGCTGATATTCATACTTTGTACAGTCAACCAGCCACCACAGAAGCCCTCAGGGCTTTAGCTCAGCAATTGAATTTACAACTTGATACTAGAGGGCAGTTTATTCAACTGCGCCACTTACAAGTGCTAAAAAAGCCCTTACTCAGCCAAGGGCAATTTATTTTTAGTCCGGCGCAGGGATTAGTATGGCAACAACAGCGGCCGTTCAGCACCTTAATGGTGTTAAAAGATCAGCAGTTGATCCAGCAAAACAGCCAAGGCAAGGTGCAACAACTTAACGCTGCGGTCAGTAGCAACCCCATCGCGCAGCAATTACCGCATTTATTACAAGCCATTATGGCGGGCGATATCGATGCTTTAAGTGCTGATTTCGCCTTGTTTATGCCAGCAAAAACGCCAAAAAATGCGTCATGGCAACTCGGCTTGCAAGCCAAAGATCCTCAAGTGCAAGCGTCCATGGGCAACATAACCCTCAGTGGCGACACCCAGTTACGCTCATTAATCATGACAAGTAGCCAGGCGGATATTCGCGACTATACCCAAATTCAATTTATCGACCCCCAGCAAGGGCCGCTCAGTGCAAGCGAACTGGCGCTTTTTAGCCTTGGCAATGAGTCCGTTCAATAATGATACCAAGATCGCTTGGCGCCATATTATCGCCCATTGGGCGGTTTGCCTTATGGATAGTATTGCTGCTGGCAATGTTAGCCACAGGCGTTGTGCAATGGCAGCAAGGCGCGCATATTCAGACTGACATTTTGGCTATGCTGCCGCATTTACAACAAGATAAGCTCACCGAAACAGCATTAAACAAGGTAGAACAGCAACTCGCTAATCAAGTGTACATTGCCGTTATTGCCAACAACGACAGCCAAGCTATCAGCGCAGCCAAGCAACTGATGATCTCCCTAGAACAACAGACTCAACAGCCCTTTACCGCCATTCGTAGCGGCGCGGATGATCATCTGCAAGATTTGGCTAAAGTGTATTTCGAACATCGTTTTGGCTTACTGACGCCTGAACAAGCACACGCCATTGAAACAGGCCATTGGCGCCAATTGCTTAACGCTGCCCAAAGCCAACTTTATAGCGCATTTGGTTTTGCTAACAGTCAACTGCTCAGCAATGATCCTTTATTGATGTTTCCGGCTAACTTGCTGGCGTTATCGCCCAACAGTGCGCTGCGCAGCCAACAAGGGGTTTTACTGACCGATACCGTAGACGGTGTAGCTGCGATTGTCATGGCCAAAGGCCGTGATAGTGCTTTTAGCCCGACCGCTCAGCAAATGCAAATGCAAGCATTAGAATCTGCGTTTAGCCAAATTAATCAGCACTATCCCGAGGTGAGCTTTCTCAAGGCTGGGGCACTTTTTCATGCCATTGCTGCCACAGAATCAGCCAAACAAGAAATCAGCCGCATTGGCTTAATTTCCATGTTGGGGATTATCTTATTAGTCTGGTTGGCCTTTCGATCTATGATGCCGTTATTTGCCGCGCTACTGACCTTAACCTCTGGGGTGGTGTTTGCGTTTGTCGCCACCTTAAGTTTTTTTGGTGAGCTGCATTTACTGACACTGGTATTTGGCACCAGCTTAATTGGTGTAGCCATTGATTACAGCTTCCACTTTTACTGCGAAAAACAAGCTCACCCCAATGACAACGCCAGTGACACATTAACGCGTATTTTCCCTGCGCTCACCCTCGCCCTTGTTACCAGTGTCAGTGCCTTTGTCGCCATAGGGTTTACGCCATTCCCGGGGATGCAACAAGTGGCGGTATTTTGCGCCGCGGGGTTAATGGGTGCTTACCTAACCTTGTTACTGGTGTTTCCATTGCTGGGCAACCATGGGCTTAAACCCACCCGCGGATTAACCCTAGCCCAAGGTTATCTGACCGTATTGCAACGCACTTTTATACCGAGTCGATTGTGGCAAAAAGTCGCTATCGCGGCACTGCTGATTGGTTTAACGGCTATATTATTTTTTGGCTTATCACAAGCTGACACCGACGATGATATTCGCCAATTACAGCAAAGCCCTGCAGCCATCACCAGCGAAGAAAACCAGCTCAGACAGCTGCTCAGCGGTGGTACAGACAACCAATTTATTTTGGTCAGCGGCCACAACGAACAAGCATTATTGCAAACATTAGAGCAACTGGTACCCGTACTTGATAAGGCCGTTGCCGATGGCGAGTTAGCCCAGGCCATTAGCCTGAGTCGCTTTATGCCCAGCATTGCCCGCCAGCGCCACGATTATCAATTACAACAACAGCTCTATCAGCAACATTTAGATGAAATCATCACCGAGATGGGCCTAAATGACAGCATAAAGACCAGCTTGCTTGCACAACTCGACCAAGCTACAACACAATGGTTAACGCCAAAAAGGGTGTTAGCCCAAGCTAATGATGATTTACATGCCCTATGGCTTGGCGCAATATCGACCACAGACAACACCGAGCAATATGGTGCTATTGTGTTGCTAGGTGGCATACACTCGTTAGTGTCCCTCGAGCAACGACTCACTGACCAAAACTGGTCTTTAGGCCAAGTGCGTTTAATCGATAAAGTCGGGGATATATCGGCTTTAATGGGCAAGTATCGCCAACTGACATTACAGCTATTAGTGTGGGTATTTGTGTTAGCAAGCCTACTGTTTAGCATTAAATATGGCATTAAGCTGGCGTTAGCCATCGTGGCGGTACCGGCATTATCAGTACTGCTCACCCTCGCGTGTTTAGGGCTTGTCGGCTCGAGCATCAGTTTGTTTCACGCATTAGCACTTATTTTGGTGTTAGGGATCGGGATTGATTACAGCCTGTTTTTTGCCGAGGCGAAACACACCAGTCGCGGTGTGATGATGGCAATCTTTATGTCAGCCTGTTCAACGCTATTGGCTTTTGGTTTACTGGCGCTCAGTCAAACTAATGCGATTCACTTTTTTGGATTAACACTTCTTTTTGGGATCAGTTTTGCATTCTTACTGGCACCGTTTATTTCATTTATCACTAGGAAAACACTGTAAATGTTAAGCAGTCAAACACATACAGTCAGCAACATGGACGTCGACGTTGCCATCATTGGCGCAGGCCCTTCAGGCGCTATTGCTGCAAGCCTATTACGCCAGCAAGGTCATCAGGTTATTGTTATTGAAAAACAGCATTTTCCACGTTTTTCAATTGGCGAAAGCTTACTGCCTTGTTGCATGCAGTTTCTCGAACAAGCCGGCATGTTAGAAGCGGTTAATCAGGCTGGATTTCAGTTTAAAAATGGCGCCGCATTTCGCCACCAAGGTCGCTATACTACTTTTGATTTTAATGACAAATTTACCCCTGGCCCAAGCACTACCTTTCAGGTTCAGCGGGCTGATTTTGATAAACTATTGGCAGACACAGCAATCGGTCAAGGGGTCGATATTCGTTTTGGTCATCGAGTCGATAATATTGATCTTACTGAAAACCCTCGCTTAACGGTAACGAATGAACAAGGTCAGCAATATCAAGTTAACGCTAAATTTGTGCTTGATGCCAGTGGTTTTGGTCGAGTACTACCACGATTGTTGAACCTAGAACAGCCGTCAAACCTGCCGCCTCGAAGTGCTATTTTTACCCACATTGAAGACAACATCAGCGATCCCAGCTTTGATCGTAATAAGATCCTCATTAGCGTTCACCCAAAGCATAAGGATATTTGGTACTGGTTAATCCCTTTTAACCATAACCGTTGCTCCATTGGGGTGGTGGCGGAGCCTCATTTACTGCAACATTTATCCGGTACCCTAGAACAACAACTGTTAGCGATAGTGAATGAAGAACCAGAGCTACAACGCTTACTAGCTAACGCTAATATTGTTCAACCTTGCGCTACATTGAAAGGTTATTCGGCCAATGTCACCACCTTAGCAACCAACAAGTTTGCTTTGCTGGGCAACGCTGGAGAATTCCTTGACCCGGTATTTTCATCAGGGGTAACGATTGCAATGCAGTCAGCATCAATGGCAGTAGCCAGTGTAAATAAGCAACTTAACGGTCAAACCGTTGACTGGAATACCGAGTACACAGAGCCATTAATGCAAGGGGTAAACACCTTTAGAACCTATGTCCAAGCTTGGTATGATGGACGTTTTCAAGATGTCATTTTCTATCAACAAGCCAACAGCAAGATTAAACAAATGATTTGCTCAATTTTAGCGGGCTACGCTTGGGACATGAGTAATCCGTTTGTGAAAGAGTCTGAGCGACGCCTCAACACCATTGTCGAGTTATGTCAGGAGCCCAATATTGCTTAACCTATTCGAGCATTTTATTGATTTATTATCACGCCGTATTGTGGCCCTGCTTCTACTAAGCTTATTAACCGCTTGCAGCCAGCAAATCGTGCGGCAAACTTGTGTCCCTCTCACGGGTGAAGCACAATATTGCTTAAGTCCAACCTCGACAGTATTAACTGATGCTCATCAAGAGATTAATTTAACTCAAATGGTTAACTTTACCCGTGGGCAAGATAGCCATGAGTTATTAACCCAGCTTGAACTCAACCCACAACGGATGACGTTAGTAGGATTAGCGCCTCTTGGGCAAGCGCTATTCACACTAGTGTACGATGGGCAAACCCTACAAAGTCAGCAAAGTCTGTTATTGGGTGAGCAGTTTAAAGCGGAATATTTAATGGCGATAATGCAGATAATTTACTGGCCAACGGAGCAAGTCAATCGCCACTTAAGTGGCGGTGAATTAATGATTAAACCTTGTAATATGGGGCTATGTAAGCAACTGCTGGATGCTGATGGCGAGTTAATGCGGTTAACGTATAGCAATATAGATCCATGGTTGGCGCAAGTGAACGTTGACATCGACGCCGCTGATATTCACATAAAAATCACCCCAATTGAATAGTCAGAGCTCTACCCTAGTCATAAACAGACAGTAATAAATAGGCAATAAAACCAAGTATGAATAGTCGCATAGCAATAACTCACATCGGATTGTGTACACCTCTGGGGAACTCGCCAGAAGAGGTGCTGCCACGCCTCATTAAGGGTGATATCAGTGCCATGCAATGGCGCGATAATCTATTGTTCAATGCCCCTACCATAGTGGGTTGCATCGATGAGACACGCTTAATCGATATTGCTGATCATTTAAGTCTGTTTACGTGTCGTAATAATCGCTTATTAAATACCGCGGCACAACAACTCGTCCCTGCGATAGCACAAGCCAAACAACGTTTTGGGGCAGATCGTATTGGGGTGGTGTTAGGCACAAGCACCTCGGGTATTTCCAAAGGTGAAGCCGCGTTAAAATACCAACTTGAACATGGGCATTTTCCCCCGAGCTACCATTACTCGCAACAGGAATTGGGCAGTACCAGTGATTATCTAAAGCAGTTATTTGCACTCTCTGGCCCTTGTTATACCGTCTCGACTGCGTGTTCATCGAGCGCCAAAGTGTTTGCCAGTGCACAGCGATTACTCAATGCAGATCTCTGCGATATGGTGATTGTTGGCGGCGTAGACAGTTTGTGTCAGTTAACCGTTAATGGCTTTGCCGCATTAGAATCCATATCCAAAGGCCATTGTAATCCGTTCAGTCGCCATCGAGATGGAATTAACATTGGTGAAGGCGCGGCGTTATTTACCTTAGAACGTGGTCAAAGTGAGGTGATGTTGGCCGGGGTTGGTGAGTCTGCCGATGCACATCATATTTCGGCACCACACCCAGAAGGAACAGGCGCGATTGCCGCCATGCAACAAGCCTTAACCGCGGCGAATATTTCGCCGCAGCAAATTGATTATGTCAATCTACATGGCACCGCTACCCCTAAAAATGATGCGATGGAATCACGAGCCATAACAGCGGTATTTAGCCAATCATTACCCCCATGCAGTTCAACCAAACCGCTTACCGGTCATACCTTAGGGGCTGCGGGTGCGATTGAGGCCGCTTTTTGCTATTTATTATTAAGTCCACTTAATGATAGCAAGCGCCTACCACCTCATATCTGGGATGGTCAGTTTGATGATAACGACCCGCACATTGCGCTGGTCAATGCCAACAGTAATACTGGGTTAAGTCAGCTCAATTTCATTATGAGTAATTCATTTGCCTTTGGTGGCAGTAATGCCAGCCTGATTTTTTGTCGAAAGGATGCCTAGTTTCATGCCAACACGCACAGCAAATGCCGCTATGTTAGCGCAAGACATCAGTACTTTTATTCCGCATCGCGCGCCGATGATCTTGATTGATAACCTGTTAGAGCACTATCCAGACAGCTTGATTACTGAAACCCATATTCGCCCAGACAGTGCCTATTTTGACCGCCAACTCAATGGTGTTCCTAATTACGTGGGCATCGAATATATGGCCCAAAGCATTGCAGCATTAGCCGGTGTAGAGGCACGACTCGATCACGAAGGTATCCGAGTCGGTTTTTTACTCGGCACTCGCAAGCTACAAATGCACATAGACACGTTTACCTTAGGTGAGTCTTATCGCACTCAAGTCACCAGGTTATATCAAGAAGAGTCGGGGTTAGCGGTATTTGATTGCCATATTTATCATCAAGATACCTTAGTGGCACAAGCCAATGTCAATGTATTTCAACCCCAAGATACCCAAACCTATATTAATAACAGCCAAGTTAATAACTAACCTTTTTATCCCCATTTGAGTTCCTCGAATCAATCACGGAGAGACATTTTGAATAATAGAGTATTAGTTACCGGTTCAAGCCGAGGAATAGGCAAAGCCATCGCAATTAAATTAGCCGAGAATGGTTTTGATATTGCGCTGCACTTTCACAGCAATCATGTTGCCGCCGCACAAGTACAAAAAAGCTTATTAGATCTGGGTATTCAGGTCAGTTTACTGCAATTTGATATTGCTGACCGTCAGGCAGTTAAGCTTGCTATCGAAACTGACATTGCCGAACACGGAGCCTATTATGGCGTTATTCTCAATGCAGGTATCAACCGCGACACCGCTTTTCCAGCCATGACTGAACACGAATGGGACAGTGTCATTCACACTAACCTTGATGGTTTTTATAATGTTATTCATCCTACGGTTATGCCTATGGTTCAAGCTCGTAAAGGCGGACGTATTATCACTCTCGCCTCAGTGTCAGGCATCGCAGGTAACCGGGGGCAAGTGAATTACAGCGCCTCAAAAGCGGGGATTATTGGTGCAACCAAAGCCTTATCACTTGAGTTGGCAAAACGGAAAATCACCGTTAATTGTATCGCCCCAGGGCTAATTGAAACCGACATGGTGACGGACATTTCAACCGATATGGTCAACCAAATGGTGCCGATGAAGCGCATGGGTAAACCCAGTGAAATAGCCGGCCTTGCTAACTTTTTATTGTCAGACGATGCCGCCTATATTACACGCCAAGTGATTTCAGTTAACGGAGGCATGATATGAAGCGTGTTGTCGTTACAGGCATGGGGGGAATTTGTGCATTGGGTCAGGACTGGGCGCAAATTAAAGCCAGCCTACTCGCTAAACATAACTGCGTCATTCAAATGGATGAATGGGATCGCTACCCAGGGTTAAATACTCGCCTTGCCGCGCCTGTGACCGAGTTTGTTCTCCCTAAACACTATTCACGTAAAAAAATTCGCTCAATGGGGCGAGTGTCCATGATGGCCACTCGCGCCAGTGAACTCGCGCTTGAAGATGCTGGTCTGTTAAATGATCCTATTGTTAACTCTGGCCAAGTAGGCGTGGCTTACGGCTCATCAACTGGCAGTACCGATCCGATAATGGGATTTGGCGATATGTTAAAAACCGGCGATATGTCAGGGTTAACCGCTACCAGCTATATCCGCATGATGGCCCACACTACGGCCGTAAATATTGGCGTGTTTTTTGGCTTACAAGGCCGAGTCCATACTACCAGCAGTGCATGTACTTCTGCGAGCCAAGGTATTGGCTACGCTTATGAAGCGATTAAATATGGTATGCAAACCATTATGTTAGCGGGTGGCGCTGAAGAACTTTGTCCTACCGAAGCTGTGGTATTTGATACTTTGTTTGCTACCAGCACCAAAAATGATACGCCAGCTCAAACACCACGCCCATTTGACAGTCAACGTGATGGTTTAGTGATAGGTGAAGGTGCTTGTACTCTTATATTAGAAGAGCTTGAGCACGCTCAAGCCCGTGGCGCCAAAATTTATGCTGAACTGGTTGGTTTTGGAACCAATTCAGATGGACAACACGTGACCCAACCCAATGCAAAAACCATGGAAGTGGCGATTCGTTTAGCCTTAAAAGATGCCGCGTTAACGCCACAAGACATTGGTTATATTAGTGCCCATGGCACCGCAACCGATCGCGGTGACATCGCTGAAACCGCCGCTACCCATGCTGTATTTGGCACGAATACGCCGATTTCATCACTAAAAAGTTACACCGGTCATACCTTAGGTGCCTGTGGTTCATTGGAAGCGTGGACCAGTATTGAAATGATGAACGAAGGCTGGTTTGCGCCAACACTCAACCTCACCAATATTGACCCACAATGCGCCCCGCTCGATTACATTAAAGACGATATCCGCCTTATCGATACAGACTATGTCATGAGCAATAATTTTGCCTTTGGGGGCATTAATACTTCATTGATTTTTAAACGCTGGCATTAATGGCAACGGGGAGTCAGTAATTTGCCAATAAGAGTAAAATCCGACATAAAAAAACGCTTAATGAAACGTTAAAGTCTCATTAAGCGTTAAGTTTTTAAGCAGAGAACTTTATTTAAGTAACGGTATATACCCAAGCCACTTCAACATGCTCGTTTCAGGGCTCCCGTAGGATAACTGAACAAGGCAGTGATTGAAGAGAATAGTTATTTCCTTTTTAATATCACTATTCCGAGGTTCTAGGACGCTGCGCGGTTAGTTACTATAAAATCCTATAGCAAGAGCCTAGATCGCTACGCTGCTAGGACGCTGCGCGGCTAGATGCTATAAAATTTTAGCCGCGCAGCTGTCCCTAGCAGACCGAAGGTCGCTCTAGCAGCCGCAGGCGCCCTATTCTTAGACCCTTGAACTCTGTCACTTATGGACATGCACAATCCTGCATTTCGAAGTCGTTTGGGTATGAATTAATTAAAGTGAAAGTTCATCGATAGCAAGCTTAGCTTGGCTAATGCCGGCTTCTGCAGCATCAGGGCCCATATTTAAGGCTTCTGCATAAATCGTTTCCACATGGTTAATCCCAATAAAACCTAATAATGTCGTTAGGTAAGGCACCACATGGTCAGTTGCACCATCTTTGTGGACGCCACCGCGAGTGGTAACAATAATCGCCCGCTTACCTTCAATTAAGCCAACCGGTCCTGTTGCAGTATAACTAAACGTCACACCTACACGAGCGATGAAATCAATCCAATTTTTTAACGTCGTAGGAATGGTGAAATTGTACATGGGCGCTGCAATAATAATGCTGTCATGCTGTTTAATTTCAGCCACTAATTCGTTCGATAGCGCGAGTGCTGATAATTGACGCTCAGAAAGATCCTCACCACCGCGTAAACCTGTAGCAAGTTCACCATCTAACATTGGCACGGGTTGGCTGCCTAAATCACGCACGGTGATCTGCGCACCTTTACGGCTCCATTGCTGATGTAAATAGTCCACTAATGCTGAAGATTGTGAATAACTGCCTAGAATGCTTGATTTTAAAATTAATACTTTTGCCATTGTTAATTCTCACCCATCTGTTTGTTGGGTCACATGGCTATGCGCCTGACCAATGAAATGAGTATATTGATCTATAAAAAAGAAAAATAGCGCAATAATTTTGCAGTTACGTTCGATAAAATAGAAAGTAATACCCGTCCATTAATTATCTACTCTGAGCTAACAATCTTTGGCGGAAACGATACAAATTGTCCGGTAAACGTGGCGCACATAATCTCATCACAATACAGAGCCACTTCTAAGGTGATTTTCACTAGCTGACCACGGGTTAATGGAGTCAAATCGGTATAAGGCCAAATGACTTTGGCATAAGGCTGTTTAGTAACCGGTTTTAAATACCTTACTTTCGCATCAGCTAATACAATGTCGCCATGTGCTTGAGATAATTGCTGCTGTAACCACACCATTCCCCATCCGGTTAATGTCATTAAGGTATAGATGCTGCCCGCAAACATGGTGTGATGTAAATTAATGTTGGGAGCAATAGGCGCTGTGACCTGTAAGCTATCACCATTAAACAATACTGGTGCAATCTGCATAAACTTACTGGCAGGGATGGTATTGTGCCAAGTTTCACACAAAGTCTGTAATAATGCGCTGACCTCGGCATCTGATTGTGCTTCGGTCAATGACAAATCGAACATAGCAATATCCCTCTGATGACAACGAGTGGACCATACACAACAGATACACTTTATACTTGTAAATTAAAGGTCACAGGACCGTCATTGACCAACTCAACCTGCATCTCTGCACCAAATTGGCCGGTTTCAGTAATGGCCCCTTGTTGACGACAATATTCCACAAACGCCTGATAGAGACGATCGGCTTGCTCAGGGGTTGCTGCGCTCGAAAAGCTGGGCCTTAAGCCTTTATCGGTATCGGCTACCAAGGTAAATTGTGACACCACCAGTAACTGTCCGGCGACTTGTGCCAGATTAAGATTCATTTTGCCATTTTCATCACTAAACACCCGATAACGAATGACTTTTGTGGCTAGCTTAACCATTTTCTCAATATTATCTTCACGCTCTACACCTAGTAATACTAACAAGCCTTGGTCAATTTTGCCGACTATCGTGCTATCTACCGAGACGGATGCGCGTTTAACACGTTGAATTAAAGCAATCATAACGGCCCTAAAAATAGACTATTGGGTGACAATTATTGGATAAACTAATCACGATCACTCCTAATACTTATCAGATGACGATACCGATTTACTCACCACCCGCTGATCATCCACATTATTAATATGATCATCTTTAGGCTCAGTAAATATTTCGGCTTTTAGGTCGTCAGCGATAACAGCCAAACTGCCTAAATATTCTGGTAATGCCGCAGTAATTTCTGCCCCAAGTAATACAATAATCCACGATAAATACACCCATACAAACAAAATAGGGATCACTGCCAGCGCACCATATATGGCTTCATAACTCGGAAATTGAGTCACGTAAAACGCAAAGCCTTTTTTACCCGCTTCAAATAATACCGCCGCAACAATGGCCCCCAATAAGGCATGTAAAAAATGCACTTTCTTATTCGGCACGACCATATATAACAGCAATATCGATGCAACAGAAAACAGCAATGGCAGACGCTCAATAATCCTCGGAACTAATCCAGACAACTCACTACCCGTCACCACCTCTAATGACACCACATATGAGGTTGCCAGCAAACTTGCACCAATAAGAACAGGGCCAAGCGTCAATACCATCCAGTACATCGAAAATGACACCACGTAAGAGCGCTGTTCAGTGATCCGCCAAATGTTATTCAGCGCTTTGTCGATAGCAGAAATCAGCATAATGGCAACGAACACTAACGCAACAATACCCACAAAGGTCCCTTTAGATGCATTGGCCACAAACTCATTAATATGCACTTGAACCGTATCACCCGCAGCAGGTATAAAATTATTATAAATAAATCCTTCAATATTACCGCGAATGCCTTTAAACACCGGAAACGCAGATAGCATAGACATAGTAACGGCCACCATAGGCACCAGTGACAACAAGGTCACATAAGCCAAATGACCTGCTCGTATATTGATTTGGTCTTCAGTAAGCCGTTGTTTGAGATGGCGTAGAAACTGCCAAACCCCGCTAAAAAAAGCCACAATCGGGCTGTAATCAAACTTTTTGGGCATAATAATCCTTCTTTCTTGCCACGTTAGGGGAGATAACGTTTGTATTCAGTCACTAACTTCGTACAATGTTATAACATATTAGTCATCGAACAATGGAGCAAATTGATGTCACAACAAGGTTCGGCGGGCAATGTGCTCGCTGCTGTCGCTAGTTTTTTTTTCCCGGGCTTAGGTCAGCTTTTACAAGGGCGTATTTTAGCGGCTTTGTTATTCTTCTGCATTACTGCCGTTTGCTATTTCTTTTTTGTGTTGGTCATCCCAGCCATTATCGGTGGTTTATTCCATTTATGGAGCATCATCGACGCAGCAAAATTTAAATCAGGCAGTTAACCTCAACGAGGTCACTTTTCGCCTCAGACAATAAAAGAGACACATTGATGAAAAAATGGATATCACTGGCGCTATTAAGTAGCAGTTTACTGTTGAGCGGCTGTCAAAGTGCCTATTACGGTGCAATGGAAAAAGTTGGCTATCACAAGCGCGACATCATGGTCGATAGAGTGCAAAGTGCTAAAGAGTCGCAACAAGAAGCTCAGGAGCAATTTAGTTCTGCTTTGGAAGAAATGCAGGCTCTATTGGCGTTTGATGGTGGTGATTTAGACGATGCCTATAACAAAGCAAAAGATGAGTATGAATCTGCGCAGTCAGCGGCAGATGAAGTCAGTCGCCGTATTGAAAAAGTTGAAGATGTCGCTGAAGCATTATTTGACGAATGGCAAACTGAAATCGAAGAGATAAGTAAAGCCAGTTTACGCCGTAACAGCACCAATACGCTCAACAAGACCAAGCGGTCATATTACTCGCTAGTCAAAAGTATGCGTCGGGCAGAAGCCAAAATGCCACCGATTTTAACCGCGATGAAAGACAATATGCTGTATTTAAAGCATAACCTAAACGCACAAGCCATTGGCGCAATTAAAGGCGAATTTGCCAATTTACAGACGGATATCTCCAGTCTGATTAACGAAATGAACAAATCGATTGCCGAATCGAATCAGTTTATTGCCTCAATGGAACAAGGTTAAACCTTACCTACCTATATCAAGTAACGCCCTTAGCGGTAACCTATGCTGTCACAGTCTATGACGGCCTAGGTGCTGCTTTTGGGTATTTATAGTAATGTGCTTACTCAATCGGCGATTCGTCCACAGGTAAAGCCGTACGGCTAAATATTTGCTTCAAAACCACTGTAGTTTCAATGCTGGCGACAAACTTGAGGTTACCGAGTGATTTCTTGATAAATTGTTCATAGGAAACTAGGTCTTTGGCGACTATTTTGAGCAAATAATCATAGGCTCCGGTTATCACAGCACATTCCATCACTTGAGGCAGTGGTGCCATGGTTGATTCAAATAATGCTGTCGACTGATCAGTATGTTCCGTTAAGCGTACCGAGGTATAAACCACAATATTCAATCCCACTTTAAGAGGATCAACCTGCGCACCATAACCCAAAATCACTTTATCTTGTTCAAGCTTTTTTACTCGTCGTAAACAAGGAGTATCTGACATATTAACCTTATCGGCTAATTCAGAAATAGCCATTCGGCCCTGACGTTGTAAGATTTCTAATAGCTTGAGGTCTTTCTTATCCATTGAACAAGTCGCTTTTTAGTGAGTGATTAGTGGTATAAATATCATATTTATGAGTGAAATCCTCTACAAATTTACCACACTATCAATTTATTCAATGAGATGGTCTGTCACACTTTTGCTCTATAGAGTCTAGAAACTGCACAACATCAGCCACAATCACATTGATAGCGTCACAATACCAGGGATAAAAAGTACCAATATGCCTTAGCTGAACAAAGTACTAACACTGATCAATATACACTTCAACTAGCGGAGTTTGACCCACGGCCTGAGGCTAGGAATAACAACATTCACATTTATTGGCGGCATGGTCTGCATTAGGCGAATACCAATACCTAAACGTCCAGAATCGGTATAGGTTGTTAAAATAAACTCACCACCATCACTGATGTCGGCAATATTGGTCATTCGAGCTATTCCAGCACCAGTATGGCGCGGATATCCATAAGCTAAGGTGATTGATTGGCCCAGTACAATAAGACTGTTACCAAGGCCATTACCCGTTTCTACTGCAGCCGTTCCTACTGCCGCCTTTTCATCACAATCAGTACTGATAGTGCAAGCTGAATAAACCAATGTTTTACTGCTGTTAATTGCACCAGCTACGCCTTGCATCGTGCTCGCATAAGCATTGCTTTTTAACCCCATAAATGGTGGTGACCACGACAACTTACGAACATTTATATCTCTTTTGGATCGGCAAAAAAAAACCCGATAATCAATTACCGGGTTTTTCTATTGCTTGCTTGCCTATGCAATTCGATACAAGAATTACAAGCTGTAGTACATTTCAAACTCAAGCGGATGAGTCGTACGCGCTACACGTTCAGATTCTGCTGTTTTAAGCTGAATATAAGACTGGATAAAGTCTTCGCTGAACACGCCACCTTTAGTCAAGAACTCATGGTCCGCTTGTAAATTTTCAAGTGCGTTTTCTAATGAAGTCGCAACCTGTGGGATCTCAGCCGCTTCTTCAGCAGGCAAGTCATACAGATCTTTGTCCATTGCTTCACCTGGGTGGATCTTGTTTTGAATACCGTCAAGACCGGCCATTAGCAATGCCGAAAACGCTAAGTATGGGTTGGCATGTGGATCAGGGAAACGCGCTTCGATACGACGACCTTTAGGGCTTGGTACCACTGGAATACGAATTGACGCGCTGCGGTTACGTGCAGAATATGCAAGCATCACAGGCGCTTCAAAATGCGGTACCAAACGCTTGTAAGAGTTTGTGCTTGGGTTAGTGAATGCATTCAATGCACGAGCATGCTTAATGATGCCGCCAATGTAGTAAAGCGCAAGGTCACTCAAACCAGCATACTTATCACCAGCGAATAAGTTTACCCCGTCTTTAGCTAAAGACTGATGCACGTGCATGCCGCTGCCGTTGTCACCCACGATTGGTTTTGGCATAAATGTCGCTGTCTTGCCATAAGCATGAGCCATGTTATGAACAACATACTTAAGAATTTGAATTTCGTCAGCTTTCTTAGTCAATGTATTGAATCGTGTTGCGATTTCATTTTGACCAGCTGTGGCCACTTCGTGGTGATGCGCTTCAACCACTTGACCCATTTCTTCAAGTACTAAACACATTGCAGAGCGTAAGTCTTGTGACGAATCAACTGGCGCAACTGGGAAGTAACCCCCCTTCACCATTGGACGATGACCGGTGTTGCCTTCTTCATAGCTTTTAGCTGAGTTCCATGAAGCTTCTTTAGCGTCAATCTTCACGAAACAACCTGACATATCAGTACCAAAACGGACATCGTCAAATATGAAGAATTCAGGCTCTGGACCAATCAATACGGTATCAGCAATGCCAGTAGAAATAAGATACTGTTCGGCTTTTTTGGCAATAGAACGAGGATCGCGATCATAACCTGTCATGGTACCCGGTTCTAAAATATCACAACGAATAAGTGCGGTCGTTTCTTCCGTGAAAGGGTCTAACACAAAAGTCGTTGGATCTGGCATTAACACCATGTCAGATTCATTAATGCCTTTCCAACCTACAATTGAAGAACCGTCAAACATTTTGCCGTCTTCAAAGAAATCTTCATTTACTTGGTGAGATGGGATAGAAACGTGCTGCTCTTTACCTTTAGTGTCGGTAAAGCGTAAGTCTACAAACTTAACTTCTAACTCTTCTAGTTGTTTTAAAACTGATTCAACTGACATTCTCAAGCCTCCGGTAGGGTAAAGGGTTGTCCCTTAATATAATCTTGGTATTCGCCAGATGATGCATCTGCAAAACGAATATTTACATAATAACAGCAGTGAAGCGATATTCATGCCAGTTCGTTAACTAGTTGATTTTATGAAGATGAGAACGTTCCCTCATCTTCTAAATTATGATTTTGCACCAATGACGTGCATTACTATGTTTCATCATAGTGCAAAAGTCCATAATAGTGCGTCATGTTAATGCTGGTGTTTTAATCATGCCACATTTTGCATCACACCTCGATTATGTTTAATATATAAACGTTTTATACTGTTTTTTGAGGCTTAGTAAACGAAAGATTTACATGTGTTCAAAAATAATCCTATCTACAAAAGCTGCTGTGAAGTAGAATGGCACGCTTTTTTACAGTAGCTGTAATAATAAATAGCTTCTGTTAGCTCCCTTTTTTTTTTGATGGTTTAGAGGTTTATCCGTGCTAGAGAATTTACGTAACATCGCCATTATTGCCCACGTTGACCATGGCAAAACAACCCTGGTAGACAAAATGTTGGCGCAGTCAGGAACCCTTGCATCTCGTGGAGAAGCTACTGAGCGGGTTATGGATTCTAACGATCTTGAAAAAGAACGTGGGATCACCATTCTGGCAAAGAATACTGCCATCCAGTGGAACGACTACCGTATTAACATCGTAGATACTCCTGGCCACGCCGATTTCGGTGGCGAAGTAGAACGTGTTCTATCTATGGTCGATTCAGTATTATTGTTGGTTGACGCAGTTGATGGTCCAATGCCACAAACTCGCTTTGTAACCAAGAAAGCCTTCGCTCAAGGCCTTAAGCCAATTGTTGTTATCAACAAAATTGACCGTCCAAGTGCTCGTCCAGATTGGGTTATTGACCAAGTATTCGATTTATTCGTTAACTTAGGTGCCACTGACGAACAATTAGATTTCCCAATCGTTTATGCTTCTGCATTAAATGGTTTTGCAACGTTAGATCCAGATGTAGCTAGCGATGATATGACGCCGCTGTTTCAAACTATCGTTGAGAAAGTAGCTTTCCCTGACGCGGATGCGGAAGCGCCGTTCCAAATGCAAATTTCTCAAATCGATTATAACTCATACGTGGGTGTTATCGGTATTGGCCGTATTACCCGTGGTAACGTTAAGACTAACCAACAAGTGACTATTATTGGCGCTGACGGTAAGACTCGTAACGGTAAAATGGGCCAAGTATTAGGTTATATGGGTCTAGAACGTAATGAAGTTGCCATTGCCAATGCGGGTGACATCGTTGCGATTACCGGTTTAGGCGAGCTTAAGATCTCTGACACTATCTGTGCAGTGGGTGCCGTAGAGGCAATGCCGCCGTTAACTGTTGATGAACCTACACTAACAATGACGTTCCAAGTAAACACTTCTCCGTTCGCGGGTAAAGAAGGTAAGTATGTGACTTCACGTAACATTCTTGAGCGTTTACAGACTGAATTAGTTCACAACGTCGCACTTCGTGTTGAAGAAACTGACAGTCCAGATCGTTTCCGTGTATCAGGTCGTGGTGAATTACACTTATCGATTTTAATTGAAAACATGCGTCGTGAAGGCTACGAATTAGCTGTATCGCGTCCAGAAGTTATTCTGAAAACCGTCGATGGTGAGCTACATGAACCCTACGAAACAGTAACGGTTGACGTTGAAGAAGGTCATCAAGGTACCGTAATTGAAAAATTAGGTATTCGTAAAGCTGAAATGAAAGATATGCAGCTTGATGGTAAAGGTCGTGTTCGTATTGACTTTATTATCCCAAGCCGTGGTTTGATTGGTTTCCAAACTGAGTTCTTAACCTCAACATCGGGTACTGGTCTAATTTATCATTCATTTGATCACTACGGTCCACACAAAGGTGGCGATATTGGTCAACGTGCTAACGGCGTAATGATTTCAAACGGAACAGGTAAGTCACTAACGTTCGCACTCTTTACTTTACAAGACCGTGGTCGTTTGTTTATTGGCCACGCGGCTGAAGTGTATGAAGGTCAAGTAGTTGGTATCCATGCTCGCTCTAACGATTTGACAATAAACTGTCTCAAAGGTAAGCAGCTAACTAACATGCGCGCATCAGGTACTGATGAAGCGCAAGTATTGACGACTCCGATTACACTGACTCTTGAGCAAGCTCTTGAGTTCATCGATGATGATGAATTAGTTGAAGTGACTCCTAAGAATATTCGTGTTCGTAAGAGATACTTAACTGAAAACGAACGTAAGCGTCATAACCGCAGTTAATCAGTATTAAACAGTAGCAGATTACATTTGCTACTCTTGATACCTAAAAAGCCCAGATGCCTGCATCTGGGCTTTTTGTTGCCTAGTATATACAGGCTAAAAGCGAAAGAGCCTAGAACGCTGCGCTGCTAGTACGCTTCGCGGCTAGAGGCTATAAAGTCAACAGCCTAGCAGCTAAGCAACTCTAGCAGTGACAAAGTCACGCCCTAACAGCGAAGCGACAA
Organism: Shewanella sp. Actino-trap-3; assembly: GCF_002836275.1. Taxonomy (NCBI): domain Bacteria; kingdom Pseudomonadati; phylum Pseudomonadota; class Gammaproteobacteria; order Alteromonadales; family Shewanellaceae; genus Shewanella; species Shewanella sp. Actino-trap-3. The sequence goes on from NZ_PJCE01000001.1 coordinate 2,836,111, forward strand.
CACTAACAGTGGCGAAGTCACGCCCTAGCAGCGAAGCGACAACACTAACAGTGACGAAGTCACGCCCTAGCAGCGAAGCGACAACACTAACAGTGACGAAGTCACGCCCTAGCAGCGGCGAAGCGACTCTAGCAGGACGCAGTCCGCCCTAGCAGCGAAGCGACTCTAGCGATACAAGATGAAAATATTTAACTAGATATTTTACGTAAACGCAGATAGATTGAAATCAATATCATTTTTAGGGAGAACATATGAGTATGTTGCAACAGGTAAGCGTCGCTAAAAAAGCCAATGTACATTTTAACGGTAAAGTGATCAGTAGAAGCGTAGTGTTAGCAGATGGAAGTAAACAAACTCTGGGTGTTGTATTGCCTGGTGAATATGAGTTCTCCACTGCTCAAGGCGAAATAATGCAGGTCATTTCTGGCGAGTTTGACGTGTTATTACCGGGTCAAACTGAGTGGGTTATATACGCTACAGGCAGCCAGTTTGAACTTGCACCAAACGTGAGCTTCAGTCTCCGTACGGCAAAAATTTCAGAATACTGCTGCCAATACATCTAGTGTTGTTGCACCTAAATAAACAATAGCGGCTTAATATTGCCCGCTTATATTCAGCTTAATCAAAACAGTTTAAGCTGATTTTTTCTTTAAAAACGTCTACTCTATTGAAACTATCGTTTTATGGAGTGCATCATGCGCCTTATCATACTTATTGGTTTACTATTATTGAGTGCCCAAAGCCTTGCGACCGTATACCGTTGGGTAGATGAAAATGGCAAAGTGCATTACTCAGATGAACCCAAAAATAATGCTGAAGCTATTGATCTAAATGAAAACACGCAAAATAATATAACGATTAATATACCTAAAAAACTCAATGTAACGCCTACAACAGAAACTCAAATTAACTACACTATCTCGATTACCTCCCCTCAACAAGAAGCCACTGTCCGTGATAATAACGGTAATTTTACCGTGTCTGCTAGCGTTGCGCCCGAGTTACCTCGAGGGGTGTTGCTGACATTATTAATCGATGGGGTCATCATTGCTCAACCACAAGTTTCGCCAGTGTTCCAATTAACGGGCATTAATCGAGGTGAACATTCTCTTGTTGTTAATGCTGTAACACAAAGCGGCAAAGTCCTTGCATCAAGCTCTCCTAGAAAGATATTCCTTCACCAAGCATCAGTATTTGGACCTGCAAAAAAGTCTAAATAGTTAAGATAAAAACCATTTAATTCATTAGCTTACAAGCTTATTTCTGGCTTTTTATCTTAGAGAGTGCTTGTGTGTACCGGGTTGTGTAATGCACCAATGTGGTGCATCATGATGGTGCAACCTTATACTAGGACGGCTAATGGACACAAATAACCTTCTCAATCATTTAGTCACCGCGGTGCTTGTTATTAATAACGAGCTCAAGCCGTGCTATGCCAATGCCGCGGCCGCACAATTATTGGGAGTCGGTAATCATAAGCTACTCGAACAGACGCTTCCCGAGCTTTATCAACTCATGGGGGTTGATCCACAATTACTACGCGATGCCATTAATGCTGGCCAAGGACTCACGGTCAATACCGCCGCATTAATTACCCTAGATGGTCAGCACCACACTATTGATATCACCTTGATGCCTATTGAAAATGACAATAACCTCAGCATCTTAGAACTACGTCAAGTCGACCAACAACGGCGCATTCATCAGCAGCTTAATATGGACGCCCAACAGCAAGCTGCACAGTTTTTGGTACGTAACTTAGCCCATGAAATTAAAAACCCACTGGGCGGCCTTAGAGGCGCTGCGCAGTTGTTATCGCGAGAGCTCGACTCGCCCGAATTAAAAGAATTTACCAGTCTGATTATCGAACAAGCAGATAGATTGCGTAATTTAGTCGACCGTTTACTTGGCCCACAACGACCAACGCAACATGCTGAACACAATATCCATCAAGTGATTCAAAAAGTGCTTAAGTTAGTCGAAATGGCACTGCCAGACAATATCTGCTTAAAACGAGATTATGATCCATCGATTCCAGATATTCAGATGGATCCAGATCAAATGCAGCAAGCAGTATTGAATATTGTCCAAAATGCGATACAAGCGTTAGAACATTGTGGTGGCGATATTGTCATTCGGACTCGCACTCAACATCAAGTCACCATTGGAACACAGCGCTATAAAGTGGTACTCGCCTTATCCATTATTGATAACGGCCCCGGTATTCCTTGCGAGTTAATCGATACCCTTTTCTACCCTATGGTCACCGGTCGTGACGAGGGTTCAGGCTTAGGTTTATCCATTGCACATAACATTGCCCGATTACACGGCGGTCGCATCGATTGTGTTTCGGCTCCAGGCCACACCGAATTTATTATTAACCTGCCATTACAATAACTAGCATGCCCTATGTAGGCAGAATGAGGTAGTAACATGAACATTAGTGAACAAGTTTGGATCCTCGATGATGATAGTTCGATCCGTTGGGTACTCGAAAAAGCCCTTAAAGGCGCATCGCTATCAACGGCCAGTTTTGCTGCTGCAGAATCCTTATGGCAAGCTTTAGAAGCATCACAACCTCAAGTCATCGTTTCAGACATCCGTATGCCGGGTACTGACGGTTTAACCTTGCTTGATCGCTTACAACTGCATTACCCGCATATCCCAGTGATCATCATGACCGCCCACTCAGACTTAGACAGTGCAGTGAGTGCGTATCAAGCGGGGGCATTTGAATATTTGCCCAAACCATTTGATATTGATGAAGCGATTAATTTAGTTGAGCGTGCACTGACTCATGCAACCGAACAAACGCCACAACCCGTTATTGATACAACGATAAAAACCCCTGAAATTATTGGTGAAGCCCCCTCTATGCAGGAAGTATTTCGTGCAATAGGTCGGTTATCACGTTCATCGATTAGTGTGCTGATTAATGGCCAATCAGGCACGGGTAAAGAGTTAGTTGCAGGGGCATTGCATAAACACAGTCCTCGTAAAGAAAAACCGTTTATCGCGTTAAATATGGCCGCTATCCCAAAAGATTTGATTGAATCAGAACTCTTTGGCCATGAAAAAGGTGCGTTCACAGGTGCCGCTAATGTGCGCCAAGGTCGTTTTGAACAAGCTAATGGTGGCACCCTATTTTTAGATGAAATTGGTGACATGCCAATCGATGTGCAAACCCGATTATTGCGCGTGCTTGCCGATGGGCAATTCTATCGTGTCGGTGGTCATCAAGCCGTGCAAGTCGATGTGCGAATTATTGCTGCAACCCACCAAAATCTTGAGGTGCTGGTGCAAAAAGGCACCTTCCGCGAAGATTTGTTTCATCGCCTCAATGTGATCAGAGTGCACTTACCGCCGTTATCGCAACGCCGTGAAGACATTGCCCAACTCGCCAATCACTTTTTAAACACCGCGGCGAAAGAGATTGGCGTTGAGCCAAAAATACTCACCAAAGAAACCGCGGTAAAACTGGCCAATTTACCGTGGCCAGGCAATGTTCGCCAACTGGAAAACACTTGCCGTTGGCTGACCGTAATGGCCTCTGGACAAGAAATCTTACCGCAAGATTTGCCTCCTGAATTACTTAAAGATCCGATCAGTGCTCAACAAAAATCGGCTGGGGCAACGGATTGGCAGACCGCATTAACCGATTGGATTGATGAAAAGCTTGCTGCTGGTGAAAGTGATTTATTAACTGAAGTTCAACCTGAATTTGAACGTATTTTACTTGAAACAGCCCTAAGACATACCCAAGGCCATAAACAAGAAGCCGCTAAGCGTCTAGGTTGGGGGCGTAATACCCTAACCCGTAAATTGAAAGAACTGTCAATGGACTAACAAGTGAACATTATCTCCAATAGTATAGTTTATCGCGTTTATTCATCACATAATCATGCAAATAACCAAGAGGATTAGAATATTTATCCACTAAAAATGTTACCTTAAAATATAACATTCAAATAAGGACAGATTGTGGATTTTGATGCTCATTCTGGTGTAGTTATTCATCAAGATTTTATACCACTCTATGCTGATGATAATTATGCAAAAATATTCGGTTATAATACAGCTCAAGATATTTTAGCGCTGAAGAGTATTTTAGAGTTAATCGATCCTGAAATGCAGGACGTCGCTGCACACACTTACTACGCATTAATGAGCGGTATCGAAAAGCCGCAGGTACGCAATTACATTAATCGTAACCGTTTAGGCATGCTAATCAACGTATTAACGATTGAACATATTGTCGAATGGCAAGGGCGCCCTGCACTGCAAGTCACGATTGTTGATTTAACCGAATCCACCACGCTTAAACATGCATTAGTACAGAGTGAACATCGCTATCAACAATTAGTTAATGGCTCTATTCAAGGGGTGTTGGTGCATCGTAACTTTAGCCCACTGCATTGCAATCAAACGTTGGCTCAGCTATTCGGTTACCCTAATACTCAAACCATTATGTCACTACCCTCAATTTTAGATGTGATTGAACCTGCCTATCAAGAGCAATGGGTAGACGCGAACGCTGTGTTATTAGCGAGCAAAATAAAATCTCACTCTTTTGAAATCAAATGTTTACATTTAAGCGGCCGTTTAATGTGGGTAAAATTACTGGAAAGTGTTATCAGTTGGCAGGGGCAGTCAGCGATTCAAGTGACCATGATAGATGTCACTGAGTCTTATTTATTAACAGAGAAACTTGATAAACAAACCTATACTGATTACCTGACTAATACCCTTAATCGACGAGGGCTAATACATTTTAGTCAACAATTAATGACCGATAGCACCCTTGTACATGAACACCTTTATTGTGTATTAATGGGCCTAGATGACTTAAAGCAAATTAATCATTTATTTGGTCATGATATCGGTGATAAAGCATTAATTCATTTTGCTCAACATTGCCAAAGCAAGCTGGCTGATACCGATTTATTAGCCCACTGGTGTGGTGATGAGTTTCTTGCCATCATCCAAGCTGACAGCAAAAAAATGGCACTAAAAATTGCCGAGAGTATTCGTCATAGTATCAATAATGCAGCCCTAATCGAACCCGCTACGGATAAGCATATTCGTTTTAGTGCCTCTGTTGGGTTATCAAACTGGCAAGCTAACGACACTATCGACACTCTTATTTTTCGTGCAGACACAGCCCTAGAGCAAGCGCGATCACAAATCACTCACCAGCTAGTGTTTGCATAAGCTTACCTGATTACCTGATTACCTGATTACCCATCACACTCAGCTCGGGAGAATAAGCGGTTATGAAATAGGTGAAGTATTGGGCGTTACTCTACTTCCGCCATCTTTTAACCAGAGTCGAGGTTAAGTAGATAAACCTAATGCAACCGGGTAATGTTGACAGAACTCGTCAACTTATACCGGATCTTGGTGAATAATCACCTCAGCATCATCAAACGCCTCTTTAATCATCAACCCCGCTTTATCTGCTATTTCATGAGCGTCATGCAAGGACAAGTCACCGGCTAATTCCATGTGCAATTGAATAAACGTGGTTTTACCCGCTTGACGAGTGCGCAAATCATGAACGCCTTGAACGCGAGGATCTTGCTTGGCTAACGCTTTAATCTTGTCGCGAGTGTCGTTGTCTAACTCACGATCCAGTAAGCTTTGAATTGAACGATAACCTAAACCAAGCGCTTGATTGCCAATAAATAATGCTATGAATACGGCAAACAGACCATCAGCCCACCACCAGCCATATTGTGCCAATACTAGCGCTAATAACACGGCAGCATTGAGTAGCAAATCAGATTTATAATGTAATGAATCGGCTTCAACCAATGAACTATTGGTTTTCACCAGAGCGTGTCGTTGCAGCAACACTAAGGCAAATGTCAGCACAATCGCAATGATAGACACCACAATCCCACTCAGCGCATTGGTAACAGGAACCGGGTTAATTAACTTTTCACCGCCATACAATAATAACAATGACGCCGACCCCAAAATAAAGGCGGCCTGGGCTAATGACGCTAACGGCTCTGCTTTACCATGGCCATAACGATGGTCTTTGTCCGCGGGAACAATGGCGTAACGAATAGCAATAAAATTAACAATCGAAGCGAGTGCATCAGCAAATGAATCCGTTAATGACCCTAACATACTGGCCGATCCCGAGTGCAGCCAAGCGATTAACTTAATGACAATAAGGCACAGCGCAGTTGCCACTGACGCGCGGCTGGCTAATTTGACCCAAAAGTCATATTCAGAAGAGGTACTCATAAAGGAATTATCGGCTCTTTTTACGGATGATTTAACTGCGCTTACTATAGCAAGTTCATTGCTTAATTAGGATAAAGTTTACTAAAGTAACTGCTGGTCTTATGCAAAGTGTGACCATTAGCAAACTTGCATGAATGAAAAAAGCCATTACCTAAAGGTAACGGCTTTTATCAGTTTAACCTGATATTGTATCAATTAACCATTAACGGCGAGGTTTGTGGCCTTTACCTAGGTTAAATTGATCTTGAAACGTTTGTTGCTGTTCAGGCGTTAATAATTGATAAATTTCGTTTTGCATTTTCAAATGCGTCAGCATCTTTTGTAAATGCTTTTGTTGCTGCATTTCAGCCATTTCAGTTGCTTTTGCTTCGTCAAAACCAGCGGTAGTGATTAACGCTAACATTTCTGTACGGTGCTCAGCGCGCTGCTCTTTAGTTGGGCGCTCAGGGCGGTTAGCTTTATACTTTTGCATAATCGCTTTGACATCCGTTTTCTGAGCGGCAGTCAAATCAAGCATATGCATCATTTTATGCATACCCCCTTTACGACCATGATGCATATCACCCTTTTGATACATAGACGCTGTCTTTACTTCTGTATCGGTAGTCGTGTCTGCCGCATATAACTGGCCAGCTAATAAAGCCGAACTTGCCACTAAGGCAACTAAACTCGTTTTGATGATTGATGATGTTTTCATTGTTAAGTTCCTCGGTATGAATGGGATTTATTTTCTGCCTTAGCAGATTTGATACTCAGTTTACCGAATGCAATGTCAATGAGGGTTATGCTTGGGTAAAATTGTGTAAAGAATATTTCCCTTAACACTTTAAACAGCCGATTTCATGATCCAGCTGGCATATTTGCATATTAATATCACCGTAATGCGAGCCAGTTAACGTTATTTTGACTTAGCACTTACAGCGATCATTTAAGGGCATAAAATCATATTATTAGCGATATTTGCGATATTAACGATATTAACGAGATTATTTATGAACAGATTGATTGGCCCATTACTTTTACTTTTTAGTGTCTTCTTACTGGCACCGAGTGCCAGTGCTTCCAACTCGGTTGACGCTGCAGATACCGCAGCAACCACGACTCAAATGCATAACGCAGACGACCCTCTGTGGGTTAGCCAACATGATCAACAAGTGTCGGTAAAGCTGCACTTTTTTTGGTCAAAAACCTGCCCGCACTGTCGCGAAGCGCACCCTTTTATTGACGCCCTAGGCGAACGTTTTGACTGGATTGAATTACACGACTACGCCATTAGCGAACCCGGTAATGTCGATAAACTCATGCAAATGGGCCAACAGACTGGTATTGAACCTAAATCGGTACCCTACTTTGCCATTTGTGGCGAGGCCGTAGTCGGCTATAACAACCATGATGTCACAGGGCGTTACATCCTAGAGCGTTTAGTCAACTGCTACCAACGTCATGGTGGTAAAGCTGATATTGGCGATAAGCTCGATGATTTTCTAGGTGCGACTCCAGTTGAAAATACGCCATTATTTGAAACCTGTGGTGACAACAGTGATGATCCTCAAGCCGAAGGTTCTTGTGGCATGTCATTTGACCAAGCCAGTGACATTACGCCAGTACCATCGGTTCAGCCTGTCAACATTCCACTAATTGGTGCAGTGCATCCTGAACAAATGTCATTGCCTGTACTGACCATAGTATTAGCGGGTGTCGACGCATTTAATCCCTGCGCCTTTTTCGTATTACTGTTTTTACTGAGCATTATGGTTAACGCCGGCAGCCGTAGACGTATGCTATTAGTGGGCGGTATTTTTGTATTTTTCTCAGGCTTTATCTATTTTATATTTATGAGTGCTTGGTTAAATTTATTCCAACTACTCGGCGGCGGTGATGGCGGCATCATTATCACTTGTGCAGGGGTATTGGCCTTGATCGCAGCGATAGTGAATATAAAAGATTACTTCTATGGCCGCGGCGACGTTAGCCTTTCAATGTCAGTCGAAAATCGTGGTTCACTGATAAAACGTATGGGTAAATTATCTAAAGCCAGTTCATTACCCACCATGATTTTAGGCTCAACCATTCTGGCTATTCTAGCCAATACCTATGAACTACTGTGCACCGCAGGCTTCCCGATGATTTACACCTCGGTGTTGTCATTATCAGATCTCGATACCATGCAACGTTACTTATACCTCATTGCTTATAATGTGGTTTATGTTATCCCACTTGCCGTAATTGTGATTGTGTTCTCAATGACGTTAGGTAAACGCAAACTGACCGAAAAAGAAGGCGAAGTACTTAAACTGATGTCAGGTATTATGATGTTAGGGTTAGGCAGCATGTTAGTCTTTAATCCTAACTCACTGCAAAATGCAGTCTTTTCGGTAGGCCTGATCCTTGGATCGATTGTACTCACTTTTATCATTGCCAGAATTAAACGCTACGTAGTGCAAAATAAAGCAGGGTAAATGTAAAACTGTGCAATGTTGATATGATTTAATATTGGCATGCGATAACCTTAATTGATCGAAAAATCTGTATGTTAGCGTTAGCATGCAGATTTTCTTTGTGCCAGAGGACAGTTATGAATCGCATTTTACTTATCGACGATGATATTGGTTTATCCGACCTACTCAGCCAATTACTTGAATTGGAAGGATTTGCCTTAACCCAAGCTTATGATGGTGAGCAAGGGTTGTTGATGGCGCAACAGCAGGACTTCGATTTAATCCTCCTTGATGTCATGTTACCTAAGCTCAATGGCTTTGAAGTATTGCGCGCCTTGAGGCAACGCAAGCAAACCCCTGTGTTGATGCTAACCGCCCGCGGCGAAGAAATTGATCGGGTAGTCGGTCTAGAAATCGGTGCCGATGACTACTTGCCAAAACCGTTTAATGACCGCGAATTAGTGGCTCGAATTCGGGCCATCTTACGTCGAGCACAAACCACTCAACAAGATAACCAAGCCAATGAAATGATGCAGTTTGGTGATTTACGCCTCGACCCTTCCCGCCAAGAAACCTATTGCAACGAACAACTGATTATCCTGACGGGCACCGAGTTTTTACTGTTGTTTAATTTACTCGAAAAATCAGGCGAACTGGTCACCAAAGAGTCATTAAGTGAAAACGTATTAGGCAAAAAACTGATGCCATTTGATCGTAGTTTAGATATGCATTTGTCTAACTTACGCAAAAAACTACCAGAGCGCCAAGACGGCCGTCCACGGGTCAAAACCCTGCGCGGTAAAGGCTATATTTGGATACCATAATGCTGAAAAACAATCCATTTAACCGACTGTTTTTTAAATTATTGCTGGGCTTTTGGCTATGCAGTTCGTTGATTATTGCTCTGGTGTCATTATTGCCATTATTGCAGCAAAATCATGACCGCTCACCTTTGCCGCCTAGCCTTGAGCGGATGCTGGAAAACGTCGCCGAGCGGATACAAGAGCAACCTCAATTACTCGAAAGCAAAAACCTACAACGTCTGCGCCATAACCGCAATAAAGGCGGTGGTGGTGACCGTAAGCATAATGGCGGCCCTTTGCGTTTATATTTAACCGATGGTGAAGGCCAAGTGTTAAACAGTAAACACGTCTCGCGTGGATTTAGACGCTTTCAACTGATGGCAGAAGAGGCAGATCAGCCGATAAGTCACCAATTTAGAGACGAGCTCATTTTTGGCCCCTATTCTTTTGAGGTCAACAGCAAACCCTATCAATTATTTGGCCGTTTACCCGATAACCATCCTCGGCCGTGGTTTTTCTTTTTTGCTGACAATAAATTACTCACGGCAGGCCTAGCCATTTTATTATCGGGCCTATTATGCGGTTTGCTGGCATGGTATTTAGGTAAACCATTGCGTTCGCTCAAGCACAGTGCCAATGCCCTCGCCAGAGGCGACTTGTCTAGCCGAGTTGATGCGGCTACCGTTAATCGGCGTGATGAAATGGGCCAATTGGCAATCGCTTTTAACGGTATGGCCGACGCCATTGAAGCCATGGTGAATAACCAACAAAGATTAATGGGCGATATTTCCCATGAACTGCGAACGCCACTGACGCGGCTGCAACTATCATTGGCACTTGCTCGTAAAAAAGGTCAGCACAGCACCGAACTGGATCGAATAGAATATGAAGCTCAACAACAAGATGCCTTAATTGGCGAGCTATTAACCTTATCTAGAGTTACCTTAAATGTTAGCGAAAAACGCCTGACAGCTGAACTCACAGAAACCTTAAGCCAAGTGCTCGATGACGCCGAATTTGAAGCCGAACAGCAAGGTAAACAATTACATATAGATATCGACGAGTCTATCCGCTTTAATCATTTGCCTAGAACCTTATCCCGCGCCATTGAGAACCTGCTGCGTAATGCCATTCGTTACGCTGAGCAACATATTTATATTGAAAGTCAGCAAACAAAAAACCAAGTTCGTATTGTGGTCAGCGATGACGGTCCCGGCCTTGCAGAAGAAGAGCTCGAAGCGATATTTGCGCCATTTTATCGACCTGATAGCGCACGTGATCGCGTATCTGGTGGATGGGGATTAGGATTAGCCATTACTCAAGCGGCAGTTGAGGCCCATAAAGGACGCATAGTTGCCAAAAATCAACCATCACATGGGCTAATCGTCACTATCGACTTACCCATTTAATGTAAACATTAACCGGTGACCTCACCTCGGGATAATAAACTTCGGCTTGGGATTAGGAGCGGCTTACTGATGAACAACTATGATTAATATCGTCACACGATTAACCATCGTATGAACCATAACGTATGAACCATAAGTGCATGAAAGACAACAATATATATTATCCTCGGTACAGTGACCCCTAGTACCGGTATCGTCAGTGCTTATGCCGCCAATAGATTAAATCGCCTTGCTGCAATACTCTGCCATCGACTTTTAGCAATATCATCCATTGTATCGTGACAAATTCAATCCACCGTTTACCAAGGCTAGAGTCATATTTACCCCAAAAAAGATACCTGCTAAAAGTCATATCAGCACGCTAACGCATGCTCATCACAGTAACCGAGTCAGTTTTGATAACGTCTCGCAGTCAAACCCTGCTTAATGTATAATTTGTCATTCTTTTTATACTTCGTACCGTAAGGTTGCTATGTTTCAGATTGCCCTTTATGAACCCGAAATCGCCCCAAATACTGGAAATATCATCCGTCTATGTGCCAATAATGGCTCACAGTTACATTTGATTGAGCCGTTAGGTTTTGATCTCGAAGAAAAGAAACTACGTCGCGCTGGACTCGATTATTCCGACCTAACCAGTGTGACTCGCCATAAAAATTATGCCGCTTTTTTAGAGGCCATGGCAGGAAAACGTATTATCGCCTGCACCACTAAAGGCAGCCGTCCCCATACTCAAATTGCTTTTCAAGAGAATGATGTGTTGTTATTTGGCCCAGAAACTCGTGGACTGCCGATGGATATTATTGATGCGACGCCACTTGCGCAGCGGTTACGTATTCCAATGACAGCCAATAGCCGTAGTATAAATTTATCAAACTCAGTCGCCATTATTAGTTATGAAGCATGGCGTCAACTCGGTTTTGCAGGCGCAGAGTAATGAAAAAAACCCAGTCACCCGAAACCCAACACGATGCTTTGGCCATTGCCAAAGCAACCCAAAGACCCGCACAAACGAAAGAACAAACTAAGCTGATTGCCGCAGGCATTGAGAAAGGGATTACTGAATTTAAAAAGCAACATAAAGTCAAAGCCCGTGATCGTGACAAAGCACGTAAACAGCAACAAAAAACCAAAAGTACCACGCCCACCAATGATGAGCCCGATATGCCTTATATTGTGCCCCAGAGTCGATTCAATTCGCTAACGTGGTCGTTAATGGGCTTATTACTCTTGAGTTGGGCATTGTTTGCCGCTTACCTGTTTTACCGCTAAACCGCATTGGTGAAACGTTCACGTTATTCAGTCAGCTGAGTCTCCTCTGCTGACGGTTTAAGCAGGCTAATGGCTCTGACGACCTGATACTGCTCACTGTCGTCATCCAAATAATGAGCGCTTTGCTGCCACTGCCATCCTAGTATTGCCTGATCGGCACTGGCACTGGTATCGGTATCGGTATCTGTATCTGTATCTGTATCTGTATCGTCAATAATGGGATCAAACTGCAACTGCACTAATGCTGGACGTTGATTTATTTCACCTTTGCCTAAAAATGAGTAACGGCCAGCTTGCTCATAAAGCGTTAACTCCTGCGACACGTCATCGGTAACACCATTGGCATACACCAATAAAATATGACCGTTTTGTTGCCTAAACCACCAGGTTTCACTGTTTGTAAAACGACTGCCCCGGCTAACACTGATGAACAAATTGCGCCTATCTGCAGAACACATCACCGAGGTAGTGACCTTCTTGGGGTAAACATTAGGATTGGCAGCACTGCCCTGCCACTCGCCAGCTAATTGGCTACAAAACGTATTCAATGTCACTTTATCTGCATAAGCTGAGGCTGAATGTGTCAGTAACAACATTGCCATTAACAGAAATATTGATCGACCTTTTTGGGTAAACAAACTTCTTACCATTCAAATATCCTTTATGATTAGATACATCTACTGCCCAACACCGGTAAGCCGTTACAATACCACATACCCTATAATATCACTGGCAATGAGCACGCTTTGGTGATGGTTAACCATAAAAAATGGCTCACCTTAGTGGGCCATGATATGACTAACCGACAAATACCTACTGGCCAAAACCGGTGGCGGTAATATCCACTGTAGTGACTTCACCGTATTGCGCCGCAACATCAGCAATGTGTTCTGCATTACCAATCAACACAAACTGTAAATTTTGCTGTGGGAAATATTGCTTAATCAAACGTTGGGTTTCAGCTAGGGTAAGTCCATCGACTTTAGCTTGAAATTGATTAATAAAATCATCATTAAAGCCATATAAATACATGTCAGACAATAAACCGGCTAATTGACCACTGGTCTCATATTTAGGCGGAAACTGGCCTTTGACATAGGCTTTAGCAGAATCTAACGTCACTTGGTCAATGCCCTTTTCCCACAAACGAGCATAGGTTTTTAAGGCTAAATCAATCGCTTCTTTAGTCGTCGACGACTTGGTAAACGTACTGATTTGGAATAATCCAGATTGCGCATACGGGCTAAACCCTGAACGAGCACCGTAAGTTAAGCCTGCATTGACGCGTAGTTCATCATTTAACCATGAGGTAAAACGACCACCTAATATGGTGTTAACGACGGTCAAACCAACATAATCTGGGTTGTCATAACGAATTCCCACGCCACCAATTAAAAAGGTGGTTTCAATTGCATCAGGCTTGTCGACTAACAACACCTGCGGCTTGGTGAGCGTCGGTAAGGCTTGGCTTAAATCTGGCTGAAGCACGGTTTCGGTTGCCTGCCAATCACCAAAGGCCTTATTAAGCTTGGCGGTCATATCGGCAACATTAAAATCACCCACCACGTTAATGGTCATATTGCTTGGTTGATAATAACCTTTATAAAAAGCGCGTAGCTCCTCAATAGACAGGCTCGCGATGGTGTCACTATTACCCGATACTGGGTTGGCATAAGGATGCTCACCAAAGACTAACTGATTAAAGTAGCGTCCAATCACAGCTCGCGGACTTTCTTTTTGCTGTGATAAGCCAACGATTTCGCGCTGTTTTAGCTTATCAAATTCAGTGGCATCAAAGTCAGGTTGACGTAATACATGGCTAAAAATATTGAGCACAGTATCCACATCTTTGTTCATCATATTGGCACGAATATAACTGCCTTCTAAATCGGCACTGGTATTAATGCTGGCACCGATAAAGTCTAATTGCTGCTCGATGTCCGCCTTAGATTGACCCGCGGCACCTAACATTAAACTTTGTGAGGTGATGTAAGCCATACCAGAGGTCAAATCATTGACCGCGCCCACTCTAACCACGGCATCAATGGTCACTAATGGCACTTCTTTTTGCACCATCAACTTAACCTTTAAGCCATTGTCTAACGTGACGGATTGGTAGCTTGGCAGCACAAAGCTCGCGGTGACAGGGTTGGCGGTATCGGCAGTAGTTTTCTGAGTGGTCGCACAACCACTTATCCCTATGCTACAAGCCAATGCGATAGCCAATAACGATAGCTTAATGCGTGTGTGAGTAACGGTTTTCATTGGTCTGACTCCTCAGTAGCAGCGAGCACACCGACAGTTCGATTCGCTTTAATTAGATAGGTTTGCGCCACACGCTGAATATCAGCAGGGGTGACTTGGTTATACGCTTCTGGGGCGTTAAACAGTTTGGTATAGTCGCCAAAATACAGCTCGTATGTGCCTAATGTATTGGCTTTACCGTTAATGGTTTCCATAGCGTGGTAAAAATCCATTAGTTTGATATTTTTTACTTTTTCAAGCTCTTGCTGAGTCACACCTTGGGTGGCAATAAGATTAATTTGCTCAATTAAGGCTTGCTCTAAGGTCTCAGCGCTCACACCAGCATTGGCCACACCCAAAATGTAAAATAGATTCGGGTCGAACGACATCGGCATGTAGGTGTCGGCCGATAACGCTAATTGCTTGTCGACCAACGCCTGATAAAAACGCGAGCTATTGCCTTCGCTTAACATCGACGCTAATAAATCAAGCGCGTAATAATCAGCATGGCGAGTGGCAGGTACATGATAAGCCAACATAATGTTTGGCGTACTCACAGACTCTTTTTTGACAAATACTCGGCGCTCACCATTTTGTGGCGGCTCAACCGTGCGCACAGCTTTTGGCGCTGCTTGGGCTGGAATTGGCGCGAAATACTGATTAGCCAGTGCTTTTACTTGGGCTAACTTCACATCACCGCTAATCACCACTAGCGCATTGTTAGGCGCATAGTAAGTTTTATGATATTGCTGTAAGTCTGCTAATGTCCAAGCAGCAATATCGGACTCATAACCAATCACAGACCAACTATATGGGTGGGCTGCAAAGGCAACACTTTTAAGCGCTTCTTGAATAGTGCGCCAGTTAGAGTTTTCAAGCCCGGTAGTCCGCTCTGACTGCACCACGCCACGTTCACTTTCAACCATTTCAGGGTTGATGTCTAAATTGGCGATCCGGTCCGCTTCTAAATCAAAAATAGTTTCTAAGCCATTTGCAGGAAACCAGTTGGTATACACTGTCATGTCTTCAGTGGTGTAGGCATTATTAGCGCCACCAGCGGCTTCCATGGTGCGATCAAACATTTTCGGACCAAACTTTTTAGAACCATTAAACATCATATGTTCAAAAAAGTGCGAAATACCGGTAATGCCAGGCACTTCATTGCGCGAACCGACTTTCCAAAAAATGTACATGTTGGCATTTGGGATAGAGCTATCCTCAAGTACCATAATTTTCATGCCATTATCTAAAGTAAAACTATTAATATCTTCAGCTTGTGTCGCTGACACCGAAGGCGCACTTAGAACGCCTAACGTCATCAACAACGCCATTATCTTGCGGATCATATCTCGCTCCTTTGAGCACTTGTCCAATAATTAATCTACATTGTGTTTTTTTATGCCGCGCTTAATACCGTTAACGCTACTTGCGCCATGATTTATACGCCAAGTTTAAGGCCCCTTAAAAGCAATGGTTCAAGGGAGTACAGAGGAATGCTGATTCCATGTTTAAACCAATTAGTGCAACAAAACTACCCTGTAATGACCCTTTTGTTAAATCTTTTAGCCATTTGCTAACAAGTCAATTGTATCTATTTATTAACGCCTGCCGGTCATGATTAAGCTGGTGATGCCACAAACCCAGATTTATGTGGGCGAGACTGGCGAGGACTTTATTGAGTTGATCACTATTCATCCAACACGTCATGCCCCCTCATGCAACACTTAACGTAACACTTAACGTAATACGGGCACGTGAAAAAACACCACGTCACTGCCGATAACTTCAAGCTGCCAGCCTTGTTGTAATGCTAGCCACTCGAAGGTTTCAATCGCGTAGAAATTGATGTGGGTCGGGTCGATTTTATAGTGCCAGTTAATGAATCCTTCAAGGTTCGATACCCGTTTGGTCATAATGGCCAATATGCCACCGGGTAACAGTAATTGGCTTAATAGCTCGATGAGTTGTTTGGCATTGGCAATATGTTCAATCACTTCGGTTAAACACACAAAATCATATTGCTGGCTTAACACCTGAGTATCTGGGTGATAAAACAGATCATAGTTAGCCACGCTGATCCCTTGCTTTGCTGCCATTTGGCTTAGCACAGCACCTTCGCCGCAGCCAAAATCTAATCCGCTTGCATTGGGAGCAAGCCGGGTTAACAACGGGGTTAAGGTGCGTGATAAAAAATGCTGATAGCCCGCATCGGCAAAGTCGTTATGGTGACAATCATAATGGGCTTTTTCGGCGGTTTCATCCCAATAAAATGCTGCCGGAACTGACACCAGCAAACACTGTGAGCAACGAACATAGGGGCGATATTTATCTTGATGAAACGCAATAGTTTGATGGTGACACAAAGGACAACACGACAAAATGAACTCCGACACAGGCGAGGTGAAAAGTAATAATAAACACTGAGTCTATTCTGATAGAACCGGTTCTGCTGTTGTGGTGGCCTTGGGGATTTTACGTGTTTGCTTAGCAGCGTCTTGCGCCTGCTGTAAATACTTTTGCTGACGGGTTAAACGCTCATCAGATTGAGCACGGGCTTTTTCGAGCTGCTGCGCTTCCCAATCATTAGACTGCGCCTTAGCTAACACTTTTTGTTCACGTTCCGAGGTTGCCTTGGCTGCTTCACGCGCTTTTTGCAATTGGGTTTGCTCAAGTTCAATCGACTCTTGCCGCGCTTGCTGGCCTTTTTCAGCTAAGGTCATTTTTTTATGGGGTTTGTCAGCAGCAGAAGCACCAGAAACGACAAACGTCAACGAGCTTGCTGCAACCACTAAAACAAATAAGCCTATCAGCCCGATTTTCATGTTATCTATCCTTTGATTTTATCGCTGTTATAACGCGCACGAACCTGAGCAGGCATAGCGGTTAACTTATGTTGCACCATTGTATTAAACACTGCAAATATTGGCGCGATATCAGTCGCAGGATTTAACGCAACCAGAGTATGAGCAACCGCTTCGAGGGTTGACAGGCTGTCGCTGCGTTTCGCTTTACGAATAACATATTGCGACTCATCTGCACACTCAAGATGCAGCGACGGATAATCAACTAACCACGGATTCAACTGCAACATGCGGTACGCCTTGCGCCAAGTACCGTCGATTACAATAATAATCACGGCCTCGCTCGCTCCGGCCTTGGCGACAGTTTGGCTGTGCTCATTGGGGTAAACCACGTACACAGGTTTCGTTTGCGTGGCTAAATAGTGTTGCAACTCAATAAAGTCCTCGCCAGTCTCGCCCACATAAATCTGGGTTTGCGGCAGCACCAGCTTCAATAACCTCACGCTGTTTTTAGCATGCCCCACTTCAGACGGGTGTTGCATCACCACCACCTCGGTTTGGGAACACACCGGTTTGAGCGCATGGCAAACACACGCTGACTGCGGGTATTGGCAATTAATACAATAACTTCTGCTCATTTTTTGTCTTATTCTTGTTGCAAATATGTAAAGTTGAGTTCAATATGCTTGGCTTTACATCATAACATCTCAAGGAAGAACCACTATTATGACAGGAATTATCACAAGAACCATGGCAACAACAATGACAAAGATGTCGATTGCCTTAATGCTCGCACTTTCTACAAGTTCCGTTTATGCCGCACAAGATAATGCCTATCACCACGAAGCAGAACTAAGCTTTTTAGATTCTGACGATTCTGACGATGGCGGCGATGGCCTAGTTAACGCCAACTATCGCTATTATTTTAAAGCGGTTGAACAAGCAGATAAGCCATATGCATTGGCGGGATTCTTTCATCAAGGCTCAACTGTTGCAGCGCGTTATGCCACCACTGACGTCGAAGATTTATATAACATCTCTGGAGAATACGTTTTTGACTCAAAATGGTTTATCGGTGCAGAAGTCAGTCAACTCAATATTGAGGAAGATAATTACTCTAGTCGTCCAGATAGCTTTACCACTTATTCAGCCAATCTAGGCTATTTTTTCACGGACCATTCGGCATTAACCCTCAATTACAGCAGAATGTCTGAGTCTGAATCAAGCAGTTTTACATCAGCAACCTATAACTCAGAGGGTTATATCAGTCGTGATCTTGATGTTTTCAACCTAACCTATGAGCACTTTATTTCACTGCAATCAACCGCTGGAGTCATGCTCACGGGTAAATTCACCTATAGCGATGATCAATATACTATTAATTCTTCAAGCACCGCTATTGATAACTTAGGTCAAGTAACCATCAGAGATTCTAAGATATACATGGGTTACAACAACTATAACCTTGCCATCAATGCCGATTGGTATATCAATAATGCATGGTCTGTTGGGGCTAATGTTGAGCAACGTTATCTAGATACTAGTTATAACTTCAGCGATACCAGTTTTGACAACCAAGGTGATAATGACCAAACAGACACTTATACTGGCATAAACACCCGCTACGTCTGGCGTTTTGCCGATGTATTTTCGGCTAAGTTTTCACTTGATCACTCATATTTCAATGGCGAATATGATAACGACTCACAAACCAGCTTTAGTATAGGCATTAACGCCCGCTTCTAAGTCTCATCATATTGAGGTAAAAAAAACCCGCGGAATGTGGTTAGCATTCTGCGGGTTAAAGGTGATATTACTCAAACTAATTACTCATGTTGTAACTGTTCTTGATGCAGATGGCTTAAGTTTTTCATTGCCATAATGATCAGTAATACTGCACTAAAGCCTGCCATAACCAGCGCAATGGCATAAGGTGCTGGTATATCTGTTAGTTGCACCAACGCGGTCAGTAATGACGCACCGCTCATTTGAATACACCCCAGCATAGCGGCTGCTGTGCCTGCTCGTTCACCGAAAGCCGACAACGCCATACTGGTTGCAGGGCCAAGTAAAATAGCAAAACCAATACACAAGATCATCATTGGGGCCATAAAGGCTATCGCGGCTGCTAACCCTTCTTGTGGGCCGAATAAGTACATCCCCGCTTCGAGAAAGGCAGCAACTAACATCAGCGACAATGCCAGCAATACGCCCGGACGATTACCAATGCGCTTTACCAACACCGGAGCGGCAAAACAGGCGGCAATATTGACCGCAGCATTGAGTCCAAATAAACCACTGAAGGTAAGTTCAGATATACCTAAATGACCAATTATCCACACGGGTGAGTACGACACGTAACACAAAATAGACGCCATCGCGATCATGCAGCAACTGGCATAAAACATAAAATGAGGATCGCCAATAACAGGCTTATAACGGCTCCAACGGTATAAAGGACCTGTGCTGTCGGTATTTAATGGGCGCGTTTCCGGAAAACGAAATCCCACTAAAAACAGTACGAAAATGGCATACAAAGCCATAAAAATGAAGGTAGAACGCCAGCCAAACTGTAAGGCCAATAGTCCACCAAATGTGGGGGCCAGTGCAGGAACCACACAAATGGCCCCATTGAGGTAACTGTACATTGACACACTTTGTTTGCGGTCATAGCAATCACGTACCGCACTAAATACCACAATAGAGGTTGAACATGCTGCCAAGCCTTGGAAAACACGCGCAATCTGCAACACTTCAAACTCAACCGCGTAAGCACCTAATAAACTGCTAATGCCGTAAAGTACAATACCAAATAACGCGACAGGTTTACGGCCAAAACGATCCGCTAATGGGCCAATTAAAATTTGTCCTACGCCCATCGCAAATAAAAATAACACTAAGGTGGACTGTACTTCACTGTTAGATACGCCGTAATCCAACGCCATTGCAGGCATAGATGGAAGATAAATATCAATCGCTAATGGGCTTAGTAGCACCATAAACATTAATAGTGGCAATAGGTTACGACGCATATTTTCTATCTCTCAAAATTTTAATGCACAAAGGTCACCCTTAATAGGGCGCTATAGTAAGTCAAATGGAGGTATGAACGGAAATGATATAAAATCCAAAGTGAATTTCCATTTGAGAATATCACATGAACTTAGACAACCTCGCTCGAGTCGATCTTAATTTATTAGTCATTCTGCAAGTCTTACTTGAGGAGCAAAGTGTCACCCGGGCAGCCCATCGCTTGCATGTCAGTCAATCGGCTGTTAGTAAAAGCTTAAATCGTTTGCGGGAAACATTAGGCGATCCACTTTTTCAACGTACAGCACACGGCTTAAAACCAACCGCACATGCTGATGCATTAAGGCAACAACTACCATTAGTGTTGCAAAACTTGTATCAACTCACGCAACCGCCAACCTTTCATCCGGCGACCAGTAACCGTCAATTTTCATTCTCGATGGTCGAAAGTGCTTATGAAACCTTAATTCCATATTTTATCGGACCATTATTACAACAGGCACCGTTAATAAAATTGGATTCTTATGTTTGGACTGAAAAATCAATGCAAGATTTACAACAAGGACAAATCGATTTTGGGCTTGCAGGCAGAGACATTCAACCTCATACCGATGTCAATTTTGAACATGTGCCTGAAGGTATTGAATCACAAACTCTATTTAACGATCATCAAGTTTGCTTGGTGCGTAAAGATCACCCTATTTTACAGACTGTCACTGCTGGACACTGGGATCAAGATCACTACCTCAATATGTCTCATGTGCAAGTAAGATGTGAAGGTAACGACTGGTGGGCCTTGGATTACCACTTAGCCAATTTAGGCTTACATCGTAACTTATCAACCACAGTGCCAGACTTTTACGGTGCAGTAAGTGTATGCGTAAACACCGATTTAATTTTCACCTTACCGTCTAGTTTTGCCTATCACGCCCAGAAACTGTACTCACTCGTTTCTATTCCCTTGCCGTTTGAATTTATGCCTATGGCCTATGTGTTTTTATGGCACGAACGAAATAATCAAGAGCCGGGACATCAATGGTTTCGCAATATTATTTTCAGCAGTGTCGAGAAAGCCATTACTCATAATCATATTAGTAAAACTAATCGCTGACATTTCAGCCTTGATTTAACTTTTAAGTCACGAGGCACTAGAATAAAACGAATAAGTAATCGATTACCAAAGAAGCAAACCTGATGGGTTATCCATAGGGTTAATCCCGGAGGAGAGAGGATGTTCAGTTCAATTAACCTACACAATATAATTCAACGCCTCCGGAAAATGCGCCCATATACTGCATTAGCAACGGTTGCCACTGTCCTATTGGGCGGTCTGTTGTTATTACCGTTAATATTATTGTTTGTATTTGTCGGTTTCATTGGCATGACGCTCTTGCGTAACCAATATATGAAGCATAATCGCTAAACTCAAGCAAGGACAGATATCAACCTCATGCTAATATTGAACCAGAAAACCACATCATGTCACGTGACTAGAACCATTAATCACTCGCGTAAATAATTGTTCTGCCCACACTGACTCAGCTATTTTTTATCATGCCTCTATTTATTTTTTCATATTTACAACCTAACTCGCGACACACTTTATCCCTCGATAACTATTAGGATTTATTCGTAATGGGAGGGCATGTTGATGTTTTAAAATACATTTTGCAGCAGTTTGAGGCCATATTATACAAGGTCGCGCTTACAACGTGCAGTGGTTGTAGATGAATAAGTGATAACGCACTAGCGACAAGCCACCAATGTGCCCTAAGGGTCCAGCTAAACGGGTGCTCTTATTTTTAAGCAAGGGTATTCGTAAGCAAAGATACTTGTAAACCAAGGTCTTTGTTGCAAGGTACTCGCTTAGTTAAAGACTCGATCTGTAAGACTTGCGCCGCAATTAAAACCTGTTTACCTCGAACATATTTTAACCAGAAAATATCTACAAGCCATAGGGATAGTATTATATTGCGATGTTTTTTTAATCGAATTCCCAGCTTATATCCATGCCACGGTCAATTGAACATGCACAAGTCACACATTGGCTACAAATCTGTATCGAAATTTTTACATACCTCTTTTGATATAGGATAATAAACAGTTACAAAATGTAGGGTTTTATTTTTATAAAAAATATATTAGGGAGCAAAGATGAAAACATTTTATTTCATCGCCATATTTGTATTATTTTCCATGTTAGCGTTCAACGCTAATGCGCAATGGGATGATGATACCGGCTGCATGAGTTGCCATAATGGCATCGAACAATTTTCACAAGTTGACGGCATGGCCGATCTGACTTGTGTTGATTGCCACAATGGTGATGGTATCGCCACCAACATGAAAACCGCTCACACAGATATGTGGGCCAATCCGACAGACTTACGGGTTATTAACGACACCTGTGGCAGTTGTCACCCAGATGAAGTCGACAACGCCAAAACCTCACTCCATGCCACTATGGCCGGAGTAATTTCAGGTACTCGCTACAACTTTGCTAGCCAAGATCGTAATGCGATCCATGCCACTTACGATGTTAAAGCACTGAAAACGGGCCGAGAAGGCACAGTTGAAAGCCTAACCCAGATACCAAGTTATGACCCAACTCAACCAGAATCAAACACCAATTCACCAGGTGATGATTACCTCCGCAACCAGTGTTTACGTTGCCATATTTGGAGCGACGGCCATCAACGCGATGGCGATTACCGCGCGTCTGGCTGTGCAGCATGTCATGTTGAATACAGTAATGATGGTACCTATGAAGGTGGCGATGAGGCCATAGATAAAACTCAAAAAGATCGTCCTCGCAAGCATAAAATGACCAAGAAAATGACCGTAGACCAGTGTCAGCATTGTCATAACCGCGGCGGACGTACGGGCGTAAGCTATAAAGGCATGATGGAATCTGACGGATACGGCACACCCTATACCGAAGACGGTGACAAGCAAGGTAAGCTGCATGGCAAACACTACAACTTCCTTGAAGCTGATTTACACTATGATGCTGGCATGAGTTGTATTGACTGCCACACCAAAAACGAAATGCACGGTGATGGCTACTTATATACCAAAAAAGAGCACGCCTTAGAAATCCGTTGTGTGTCTTGTCATGGTACGCCAACCACCGAAGCCACATTAAAAACCTCACGCGACATGCCATTGAACAACCTCAAACGTGAAGGCAAAACAGTAACCTTAACCACTAAAAACGACGGTAAAAAACTGAATGTTCCTCAACTAAAAGATAAAGAGTTGTCTAAAGAAGGCTATGTTGCGATGGTGAAAATTGCCAGCCACATGGAAAAAATGGAATGTTCTACCTGTCATGCAGCTTGGGCACCGCAATGCTATGGCTGTCATGCTAAGCAAGACATCAGCAAGCCAAATGGCGATTGGCTTAACGGCACGGGTGATGACCCCTCTAAACAAGGTAACAAAGCTAACTTAGCCAAGAATGCCTTCAGCTGGGATGAATCCCGTTCATACGTTCGTTGGGAAATGCCTGCATTAGGGATTAACCATCGCGGAAAAGTGTCTACTTTCGTACCGGGTTGCCAAGTATTTTTAACTCAAGTAGATGGTAAAAAATCGATTGTAAGCAATAAAACTTACACCACCGTCGATGGCACCAGTGGTATTTCACACAACCCGATCCAGCCTCATACCATGAGCAAAAAGTCGCGTACTTGTGAAGAATGTCATACCAACCCGAAAGTATTGGGCTTAGGGAGCGGTGTATACGACATCAACAGAAACTTCCCAGACGGCAAAGCCCCTATCGATTTTGAACTGGAACGTTTTGTTGATGAAAACGGTAAACAACTGCAATCAACTTCACATGAAGGTGCTCGTCCATTTAATAAACAAGAAATGGATCGCATCAGCCGAGTCGGCACTTGTTTAGCGTGTCATGGCAGTGATGAAATCAATGCCACAGGTAAAGCACCAAACGATGTAACCCATAATAAAGTGATTAGAAAGATGGCCGAAAAAGCCAAATAATCGATCAAAGCATTTTATAAAAAAGTCATAACCAAAAGGGTAAACATTATGTTTACCCTTTTTTTTTGGCTATATGCTTAGTTAACAAGAGCAACCGTTACCCAGACCAATAGAGGGTTTCAAACAACTCTTTTTCCCGCGGTCGAAGTTGTATTGACGTGCTATTGCTAATGGTTCAGCAAAATAGACATTTAATCCCAAACTTAAAACATTAACCAAGTTTAACGTGACATATTATGTCCAGATATTGCAAACTGTACATTAAGTCATCGTTACTAATTTATAGGTAACGTTTTTAGACACCCATTTTCAGACGAACTGCATTCAGGAGCTACCATGAAATTTAATCAATCATTCCACACTGCCAATTTGAAAAGTCGGTTCACGGCAATGAACCCAATTTTGGCATTACTGATGTTTTTTAGCATCGCATTAACCACGATTGTGCTATTACCCTTTTTATTGTTACTGGGCTTATTAAGCTTTATTACACTACAGCTCTTAGGTAAAAAAATATTGCAGAGAAACCAACCACACGCCCAACAAGGTGATGTCTACCAAGACAGCGCTGATGTGCAGCGCGAACAAGCTGCGCCTTATGCAGAGATGTTTAACCGATCTAAACCGAATCAAACTCAACACACTGGACGCACATTTGAGCATCAAGCAGATTAACTAACCGCTAGATGCACTTAGTGATCACCTTACCGATCCTAGACATTAATCCAAATTGATATCGGCTATGTTTATCTAAAATCACCGTCATTAGTCCTCATTACCAGCAAGCTATTAACGCTATCTAAGGCGGTGAAACCTTCAATATTCGCCAAAAATATCGGCTGGCTATATTTATTTTTATATAAAACATAAAGTGCTGCTAAACACTAGTCACCTCTTAAGCATTGAATCGCGCCGATCAAACCCCAATGTCATTAGAAGGCGGGCAAATAGAGTAGCAAACGATGCTGCCACATTTGCCAGTAATATAAGCCAAAAATTCGATACTGAGGAGAAGATAAAATGAAACAGACACTCATTTTAGGCGCAAGCGGACAGATCGGTAACATGGCAACAAAGCAGCTATTAGCAGAAGGCCAATCAGTAATAGCGTTAGTGCGAGATAAAAATAAATTGGCTGATATCGCCAGTGATAAGAAGCTACGTATAGTTGAAGTGGATTTAGAACAGGACTTTAGCCAAGCATTTAAAGATTGCGATCAGGTCATTTTCAGCGCTGGCTCAGGTGGCAAAACAGGTGCAGACAAAACTATGCTCATTGATTTATGGGCGGCCTGTAAAGCCATTGATTACGCAAAAGCGGCTAATGTGTCACATTTCATTATGGTTAGCTCTATCGGTGCTGACGATCCCGACCAAGGTTCAGAACAAATGAAGCCTTACTTAGTTGCCAAACACATGGCCGACGAACACTTGATCAACAGTGGGCTTAACTACACCATATTTAGACCGGCTTCATTAACCGATGATCGTGCCACAGGTAAAGTGCAAACCCAGCGGCCGAGCAGCAAACAAGAGATGACCATTCACAGAGAAGATGTTGCTCGAGCACTGACTTACGCTGTAGGAAAACCGCAGCTAGGCGGCAAAGTCTTTGAATTATTTAATGGCAGCAAATCCCTCACTGATGTCCTAAATTAATCCATTCAATAGGCATTCGCCTAACAACGCCATAAACACTGAAATAAAACGGCCAGCACAACGCTGGTCGTTTTATTTTTAGTATTTTTTTCATAGTCTTAGATACAATAAATCAGCTATATTGCGTGGTTAGGCGCACCACTATTTAGCCCTAAAATGTAAGCCTGAAATGACATTTTATCCATCGCACACTGCAGATTACCGAACTGACTCCCGATTATCGAGATATGAAAGAGCGACCCTTGTGTAAATGATTAAAGCTAATGAACTAGCTCACTTTTGGACAAAAGTGGGTTTAAGATATGGCCTGCGGCCACCAACGTCGTGGCGCTTCGCCCACACCAGACCAAGAGGAAACCAACGGCAGCTCCCTCTTTACTCTTTTTAAAAGAATTGGCCTAGCCGCCCCGCAATATTTTCCCAATTGACTTAAACAACAGATGCGAAAAGGTCGCCACGGGGATTTATCCAGTTTTTGACTTCATCTGTAACCGTCTTCGGCCCATCTTGTAATAAAGAATGAAAATGCTAACACTTCCGATGGTACATCCTGTACCGCGAAAGCTAGCTCGCCATCCTTGGCTAGCTCACGTCATTTTCTTCAACGGCCTCAAGTTCAGAGGTGAATTTATCCATTCCCAATCATGGCTTCTGACTCATTTATGGACAGAAACGGCTTAGAGCTATGGCTCTAAAGGTAAGGAGTGGTATTAGGAAATATATGGCAATCGGATATGATGTAACGCTCCACTAAGGAGCAAGTAACTGTTGGTTAAAATTTGTAGCGAAGCAAAATTGAGCCAACGGTTACGAATCTCGCTTTAGTGGCTTAGTTAGGCTCGTTTTCTACTCATGCCTTCAATTAAACTAGGGTGCATATAAGTTGTTTTTTCTTTGGGAATACTCACAGACTTCATAGTTTTGCAGATAGGAATACCCGTAAGATGATAAGAATCCATAAAACCATTGATGAACACCTCTATTTTTGAAGAAGAAACGGGCTTGAGCGGAATAATTAGGTAAAACCAGAAACTATTAAACGCAAGTAACCTAATCATAAAATTTGAATGTTGAGGGCCGTTATAACTTACCTTACAACTACGGAGCAACCTAGCTTCCATAGTTCCTTCAATTTGATTAGTTTCAGTATTAAGGCGATTTGACGATGTGACAATTAGAAGCCGCAACATCACATCTGGTGCGTCATTAACTTTTCCTAAAATGTAGGGAACATATTTCCTTAGCGCTGCTACGGCTTTAAAACCATCAGCTGAAGCTCTTGCTGAGTTATATGATATTTTTAACAGCTCTCTGAGGAGATCGTTATAGTTAAATTCAAATTCGACATTATCCCCAGGCTGTATCGGCTGAAGCATATTATCTTCAAATAACTTTACAAATCGTCCATCGATTTCAGATAAAATGCCATTATTGCAAGGTTCACAAACATCTTTTACAACTAAATCTGCTTTAAACACCTTGTCAGATTTATCATTCAACGAAAGCATGCCCTCCTCAAGTTTTCGGATGACACCGTTAGGAAAAACATGCTCTCTTGATAGTTTTTTTTGTACACCACAAAATGCACAGCATTTTTTTTTTGATTCCATTTTGAGTATTACTCCTAGAGCCTAACATTTGTATATACGACATGCGCGTTTATTAGGCTAGACCTGTCAAAGCGCATAATGATAATTGTTTAATCCGCAACGGTTTTTAATCATCATACTAATTCACCTTCTGTCAAAACGAGAATGTACACTTTGCTTGCCTAATAACCGTGCAACAACAATTTTAGTTGATTGAATTTACAGGTGTTTACGTTTTTGCTCAATAGTAACTAGTGAACTTAGCAGGCGTTATATCAGTTATGTGTCACAAAAGCTCAGTAATACTGTATAAACACGGGTTATAAGATCTTTCCAATGATGAGAGAAGGTATTGCAAAAAGATCTATTACGTATTTGGCAAAGTGATGGCTGTAGCTCATAAAGGGGCATAAACGTGTCAGATATACTGACTTTAAAAGGGACAAATTCAACTCTGAACTTGAGGCCGTTGAAGAAAATAGCGTGAGTCCTGACATGGATGTCAGGCTAGCTTTCGAGGTACAGGATGTACCATCGAAAGAGTTAGCATTTTCGAATAAGGACGAAGCAGCATACAAATGAAGTTAAATGCTGGATCAATCCCCATGGCGACCTTTTCGCATCTGTTGTTTAAGTCAATCGGGAAAATGTTGCGGGGCGGCTGGGCCAATTCTTGAGTAAAGAGTTAAGAGGGAATAGCCGTTGATTTCCTCTTGGTCTGGTGTGGGTGAAGCGCCACGACGTTAGTGGCCGCAGGCCATAGCCTAAACACATAGTGGGGCAGAAATCAGTTAGTTATACTGACTTTAAAAGGACCGATTCAACTCTGAAATTGAGGCCGTTGAAGACTCTTTACAACAGAGTGCGTGCGCCTGACAGGCCTTTCTCGCATATATCCATGTGGGAAAACCAAATGAATGACCAGTTAGTCGACCTTTACACCGTAGGTTTATGCTTATGAGCAAATATAAGCAAAAAGACACCAAACATTATTGCTATGTCTGCGACATTAAAAATGCCTGTTCGAATCGAGCCTATACCAATATTTAGAAAATCGATAACGGCCCCATTATTAACGACACGGTCGTAGAAATTACTCATACCACCTGAAAATACTAACGATAATGCAATTAAAGGTACAAGGTGCTGTTTGGCATTTGAAACTAAATAAACCAGTAAAGCCAATAAAAATGTACCGACCAAAACAACAAAAAGCCAGAACCTAGCTTGTTCTGATAGATTATTGCCTAACCCTAGAAATGCACCAATATTTTCCGTGTAACCCACTCTGAGAAGATCATTAAGGTAGCTCGTCATTTGAAATTTAGGAAGATGTTCTGCGGCTAATAACTTAGTTCCTTGATCACAACCTACGCATGAAAGCGTCACTAAAAAAATAACTAATAATCTTTTCCAAACGTCCATATTTACTTTACACCTTTTCTGGCTACTTACGTTTTTGCATTTGTGCATTGGGTTGTTTATAAGGCACAAATTTCTTGTTAGACCTAGCCGATTGCTAACCTAGGTTAATTGGTTTTATTTACTAATAAGAATTCAATTGTTGATGTGGGCTCTGGGTTACTGAGTAAATTTGCAGTAAGTGATATTGAGTAGCGAGTACGTTTTTCATTGAAATCCATTGTCATTATTATGTTCCATCACATCTTTCTAAATCTAGCTGATTCAATGAGCATAATACACTCAATTGAATTCTCATATTGCTCTGTGCTATAGCTTAATTCAACAACTAATTGAACGGTTCACTCGATAAAGTCGGCCACTTAGGTTTTTGGCCAGTATCATTCAGCAGCTTCTATTTTATCAATAAATAATTATGCCACGGCAAATGTTACCAGCTGAGCGAATACATCACCGGCAGTAATAGCGATAAACTCAGCCAGACAATGATCGTTAGGGGAACGCCCACACGGACAAAATCGATAAACTTATAACCACCCGCATGCATTACCAGCAGGTTAGTCTTATACGCCATGGGGGTGGCGTAACTCATATTGGCACCAAACAGCACAGCAATAACAAAGGGTTCGGGATCAACCTGCAGTTGCTGCGCGATGCTGATAGCAATGGGAGTACCAATGACTGCCGCAGCATTATTGGAAACAATATTGGTCATAATTGCCATTAACAACATCAGTCCAGACACAATAACCGCCGAAGAAGCCCCCGCCGTTAAGGCCACAAAGACTTGGGCCAAATATTCTGCACCGCCGGTTTTCAATAATGCTGCCCCCATCGCCAAACTCGCCGCGACAATCAGAATAACCTGGGTGCTCAGCGCCATGGAAGCATGCTGCCAGGTCAAGCAGCGGGTGATCAGCATCAGTAATACACCACCGACTGCGCTGATCGCAATGGGAACGCCCCCAAATGCCGACACAAGAATAATCCCAGCCATGATCAGCAGAGCCGTTAGCGCTTTATCGGTGTGCGGCAGGTCTGCGGTCGCATCGAGAACCAATAGCTCACCCGCTCGTTTGATTTCACCTATGGTATCTTGATTACCCTGCACCAGCAGAACATCACCGATGCGCAGGCGAGCCTGGGCTATTTTTTCGCGCAGCGTCTCGACTGAGCTTTCCCCCCGATGTATTGCCAGGACCATTAACTGATAGCGATTATAAAAGTTAACTTGCCTTAAGGTCATGCCAAGCAGAGGAGAACCTTGCATGACAACTATTTCGGCGATCTGCTGTCCCTCACCGGATAATGGATGCTCTTCATCCACCGGGTTATCGCCGACATAGAGCATGGCCTCCAGAGCACTTTCCAGCTCCTTAAGATTGTCCGGCGTTTCATTGACCATCAACCTGTCCCCTGCCTGAATTTGCGCATCCGGCAAGGGGACAATATAGGTTCCGCTACCCCGCATGATGCGTGATACTTCCAGCAACCCTGAGGTCTTTTCGGTCAGCTCTGTCAATGTCTTGCCGACGGAAAAACCGTCTTCCAATATCACCAGTTGGGCGGAAAATATTCTTGGAGAGGTATCGCTGAGTATGGCCTTACGTGCAGGCAGTAGGCGTGGTGCAATCAACCATAGATAAACAATGGCAATGCCGGCAACGATTGCTGCTGGTACAAAAAAATCAAACATCTGCAGTCTTCTCAGGCCCATATCAGCAGCCACCGAGACCACTAACAAATTCGTCGAGGTACCTATACTGGTACTCATGCCGCCCACCAGCGTCGCAAACCCCATTGGCATTAACACCCCCGAAGCAGGCGCTCCGGTTCGCAGCGAGACACTGATCAGAATAGGAAGCAGCAGCACGACTATCGGCACATTATTGACAAATGCACTGAGAAAAGCGCCAATCAGCAGGGTCAGCAACATACTCAATACAGGGCTTACTCGCCATAAACGCGCTAGAATTCGGCCAAGAGGCACCAGGGCTCCCGTGCGCACCAAGCCGTTTCCGGCAATCATCAATGCACACACAGCCACCAGCGCTTCATGGCCAAAACCACTGAAAAATTGCAGCGCCTCAAGATGTTGCCCCTGGGCGTTGATGTAAGGAAAAACGGTAAAACCTATGCTCAGCACTGCCAGAATAAACAGACTCGACGTCTCAATGGCAATAGATTCTCTGGTAAACAGAAACAGAGCAAGCAAGACAAGCAATAGCACTGCAAGTGCATGCACATCAGGAAGCGGTGGCAAAGTCATGATATTCATTGCTGGCACCTGTCAGTTAACCTTTTTTATTTGCATATGCATGGTAAAGCAGAGGCTTGCTCTGAAGATCTTTTCTACGACGCTCTTCAGTGCAGGTTGGCGTTTGTTTGTTGACCCTATATCACCTAAATATTAGGCTTTTTTTCTAATAAAGCTAATTGAAGAGAAACAAATCAGCAAGTTATGGGTTACGTCTTATTGTATAACCAACAGCCAAGCATGAAGTTGAAGATTCAGCTGCCTAACATTGTCATTTAACGCCATGTCAAAATTGAATTGTTTTCCTGACGAAACACAAGCTGTAGCCATGTCGCAGTAATGTCATCATCCAATAAAAGGTATTTTTTGTTTGATTTGCAAGACTTATGCTGGATATTGTTACTAGTCATATGATTTTTTAATTTTTATTGCGCCATAAAAAACCATAGAACAACAGGTAATAACCATTATTTTCAATAACTTAAATTTAAATGGCGGTTTTATATCTTGCATCTGGCTCAAGATCACATTTATACCTCACTAATTAGCATTACTACCTCCAAAGGATTAGCATTAGATAAATTTCATATACTCAGGGCGGCTTTATGACGATGTGTAAAACAATGTTGGTCTTATCCTCAATTTTTTGGCTTGGGGCTTGTGGGAGTGATAGTGATAGTACTGTCACGGCGCCGGAACAGGTATTGCCTCAGGGGCAGTTCTCTCTAGCCATTTCCGACTCGCCTATGGCTGGCGTTACCCATGTGGGCATGGTCATGGGGGAACTGGTCATGACAGATGCCGCGGGCGACATCCATAGGCATGACTTACAGGATATGGCATTTAACCTACTCGATTTCCAGGGGATGGACAGTCATCTTATGGTCGATAGCATCGACTTGCCCCCAGGGCAGTATCATGATGCCTATGTCACCACCCAGCAAGGCGATGGCAATGACGGCTGCTATGTTGAAGATGGCCAGGGTCGCCACGGTTTGCATATTACCAATGGACAGCTGCCCGTTTCGGATTTTGAGGTAGTCGCTGACCAGCATCTTGCCATCACCATGGAAATTGATTTATATCGTGGCTTGTCTAACGAGCAGGGGCAATACCTTTTAAATCATGAAGCCATGTGGTCTATCGATAATAGTCATATGGGTCACTTGCTAGGTGAGGTCGACCCCCAGTGGATTGCCGATTGCGAAACAACTCACTCCGATCTGGCTTCGGCGGGAGGGCAATTTAGCCATATGGCCTACCTGTACCCCGAAGAGGTCACCGATATTAACCAAATGGCAGATATGGGAACCAATCCACCAGCGGGTTTCATCCCCCCTACGGCAGTCAGTCCTATGATGCAGGATACCGACGGCAACTGGCACTTTGCCATGGGCTACTTGCCAGCCGGAAACTATCGGGTCGGCTATAGCTGTTTAGGCCATGTAGATGACCCAATCACCGATGAGATCACTAGTGGTCCATTTGTTATGTTTAAAGATTCAGGTTCAATTACCATAGAAGCAGGTACACAGGGTGGCCAGCAGACGGTACATGAGTGCGGTAATGGCAATGGTGGTCATCACGGCGGCATGGGCGGCGGCATGGGTATGGGCGGCTAGCGACGATAGTCAGGCTCACATTCAATTTGGGAGCCTTTACGCCTAAAAGCATGGTGAACTAAGTTAACGGTAATGATGATTGAGTTGAAGTATGAGCAGATACCTCGTTAATCATTGTTATCGTTGCGTTAGGGGAGAGCCGCAGATCTTCACATAAAAGTGGCAATCGGTTTTTATCTGTAACACACAATGGGGCCGTTTTGAGTCAGCAAATATCCACTGACGGGTAGATGGGCAGGAATGAGCTAGGGGTTTTACTCCATTATCCACGTTCAAATGACAAGAAGTAATGTATTACTTGTCATTACAACACCACGATTTAGGATCTAATGCTTATCTAAATGTCTATTGTTAAGGGAACCGATCAGTTTAAAACATAGTCTTAGTTTCGCTCACCAACGACACCGCCAAACAATTTCCTGAACCCAAATCTCATTGTATTGAATAATTAATCTTTGCGGTCCTTGGTAAATTTTGGGATAAAAAAATTCTATCTTAATGACTTTAATAACAATAAAAAAGTATCAACATACCGTCTGGCATATAACGCTAAGCAATTGACGCGTTCCAAAATATTGACGCTTGTAAACTGAACAATACTCGATAAAGTGAGCTAACGTTTAAGAGAAGAGATTGTTTTTTTCACGACAACGCCATCCCTCCAATGAATAAGAAGGTCTATCATGAAAACAGTAAAAACACTGATTGCGCTCTCCCTATCGGGCTTCCTTGTCGCCTGTGGTGGTGGTGACGACACTTCCTCGCCGCAAATGGGAGAGTTTAGCTTAGGCGTGTCAGATAACCCGAGTGACGCAAAAAATGTGACTATCGCTTTTAAGCAAGTCGTACTGAAAAATGATACGGGCAGCATTTCATTTGACGTGTCTGACGACGGCGATTTAAAACAAGTCAATTTACTCGAATATCAAGGTACAGCTGTTGAAACTTTAGTGAGCGGTCAAAGTATCCCCGTTGGCGAATACCAAATGTGTATTTACATGCAAAGAAGTGAAACGCCCAATGCCGATAGCTCTTTTGTTAAAACCATAGATGATAATCTCTATGGACTGACAACCAACAGCAATGGCTCTTGTGGCGGTGTTGGCGCAGACGATCCTGATACTGGCCGTTTATTTTTCAATAAAACATTTACTATCGCAGCCGGTACAAACAGCTTTGTCGCCGAATTTGACCTAAACAGTGGCTTACAAGACCCCCACGGCAATAAAGACTACTGGACCTTAAAACCAACATCAGTTCAGTTACATAACAATGCTGAAGTCGGAGCCATTAAAGGCAATATTCCCTCAGAGCTCGAGACACTATGTGGAACAGCAGCAGGTGGCAGCCTCTTTAGTCATGCTGTCTATCTTTACTCAGATGCAACAGCACTCGACAATATGAGCGATTTCAGAAGTGATGCCGTTGTGGCACCACAAATTGCGCCAATTGCTTCTGCTAGAGTCAACGATATTATCGATCAGAGCGGTGAAGTCATTGGCCAAGGCTATGAATTTGGTTTCGTCGTTGCAGGCAACTACAGTGTGGGTTATACCTGTGTAGCCCAAAATGACGATCCTGATCTCAATAACAACCCTGATGATTTAGAGCTACCTTTCTTTATCCATGCGGATAAACAAACAGTGACAGTGACCAATGGCACTGTGGCTAATGGTGATTTTGCTAACACGCTTAATCCATAGTATTGAGCCATAGACTTAAGCCATAGACTTAAGCCATAGACTTGAGCAACTCGCTTAACACCAAATAAAGCTGACTTATAAAAAAGGCATCCGTAATGGATGCTTTTTTTTATGACTCGCTCATTCATTTAACCGTAAAAAACCATTAACACCCAGTAAGATCTGCAGCCATTAAGTAGAAAAGATACTTTACAAAAATAGGCCATCAATGGCTATAACATTCGCGGTTGTAGTGATAACCCCTGAATAAACCTACCTTATTCCTTAACTATCCAACTCAATATGGGCATAAACATATTAATAAATCCAACCCGATTACTGGACAACATTGAGCTAACGATTTAATCCTAACGTAACCTCAACAGAGGTTATGGGATGGGATAAGTTAGCCAAGATCAGAATGTTTGGTCTATTTCATATCAAACTTGCTACTTTTTTGCTCTTTTTTTGCGATTAGTCTTGCTAATAATGCCCATTGACGCATCAATAGTTCGCTTATTGCAAATCAACATCGCTATCGAAATAAGCGCCTGTTTAATAACGTTTTATTATCTAGATCTGAGGTTCTTTGAGGCGGTAATATCGACTAAAGCTATGGTATGCAGTTATTTAAATCGTGCAAATTCGTTGGTGCGATGCGGGTTTAGTAAGGACTCTATTTCAATAACGCTCTATTGCATAAATGTCACTTTATCCCTTTAAGTAGGGTGTCGGCGAAGCGCCACGGCCCTAAGGTCACACGCTCTTATTTGGAAACAAAACATGACTTATTCGAGTAAGTGTTTGGCTTGTTTCAGCGCGATCATTTCATCTTCACTTGGGTTAAGTGCGATCACACTGTCGATTTGCATTGCTAATGATTGCCACAATGGTTCGATTACTTGTAAGTGATCGTCATTGGCGTGTACCTTAGCTAATGTGAGTAAATACGCTGCTTGCACCACATCGATACGGCCTAGAATACCGTCGGCTAACGCCACGCTTAGCTCTATCATTGCGCTAACATTGTGACCGTACTTTATAGCTTGATGTAAGTAATGCTCGGCTTTAGTGCGCTGTTGTTGGCTGGCATTGTCGTCATGCAAAATATCACTGCCGCAATATAACATTGCATCGACTTGACCTTGCTCGGCAGCTTCGCTCATCCATTGCTGACTCGCAGCCAAGTCTATTTGGCAGCCCAAACCTTCGCTCAGCATCAGGGCTAAATGATATTGTGCATTCGGATAGCCTGCTTGGGCTGCTTTATTAATCCATACAAATGCTTGTTCGAACTGCTGAGCTTGATAAAACAACACCCCAAGATTAGACATAGCCTCGGCATTTTCCGCATTGGCAGCAAGGGTCAATAAACGCTCGGCTTGAGTTAGGTCGACGGTAAATTGATTACTGCCGATAAGGTAGAAAAACCCCAGTAATGCTTGTGCTTCAACAATGTCTTTTCCGGCAGCTTTAGCAATAAGTTGCTCACCTTCGATTGGATTTGGATCGCTGCAATAGCCATGCAATAAGCTCACACCGTGCTCAAATAATGCCGCTTGATGTTGAGTGGATGCAACACGAAACCAATGTGCCGCTTGTGCAAATGCCTCTGCTGATGTTTGTTCAACGGATGCCGACGTCGCCGCGCTTTCTGTCGCGGATGTGTCAATGGTTTGCGCCAACGCGCGCTCCTGCTCTTGTAACATTAACCCTTTGGCTTTGAGTGACATTGCCACTAAATACTGTGCTTCAGGATCATTCTTCATCACTGCGCGATAACATAAATCGCGGCCAGCGTATGAATCAAATGCTTCAAATTGGTAGCGGGGTGCAGTGCCTCGATGTAAAGAGGGGTATAGCTTTACAATTAACTGCAAAATATGACGAATCGACTTTTCTGCGATGCTAATGAGCTGAATTTGGGTTAAATGATATTTTTCAGGATGGGCACCGCGATTACCGTCACTGCGCAGGCGATGTAACGCCCGCACGGCAGCAACATCAATCACGCGCAGCTGATTTAACTGCTCGATGCGATCATATAAGTTGGCAGAGGTAAATGTTACATCATGCTGTTGTGCTAATTGAGCGGCTAACTTATGGGTAAAGCTTCTAATATAAACTAACGCTTGGGTTGGAATGTCGCGTACATAGCTTTTGGCTAAACGGTAATCATTGCCCAACTCAATAGAGAAACCATCAATAAACTCAATATCATTTAACAATGGTCTCTCCTTTTTGAGTATCTATAACATCTTTATCCTTCAGCGTTGTCAGCATCCGGTGTTTTACGATTGATCATATACAATCTAAACAAAGCAATATTAACAAACAAACCTAAGAACGAAAAAGTGGTTTCAACGACCAGTTGTAGCGGAAAGCCAACTTGCATCGCGAATTGTGAAAACATACCGCCTAATAGAGACAATGGCACGTATAGCATTAATACCGCAATGGTTTTAATGGTGATAGGGCCACTAAATTTAAAGCTGTTCTTAATCGCTTCAAATGGCGTTAAACGCTCAACCACCACCATAAAATTGACATAGGCTAGGCGAGAGAATAAGTACAAGCTCACTATTAAGCCAATTAACCACAGTGGCCCAAACGCCGCAAAAATCATTACTGGCGCTAAAATCGCTAAACCAGAAAATACCCCAGCCAGTAATAGCGGTGGTACAAACGGAAAGCTGGCTTTTAGTATTTGTGCCGGCGCAAGATCGTGGCCTTGAGAGCGTAACTCTAAATATAAGGTTAAGGCGGCAATTAAAAATGAAAACACCAACAATAGCACCATCATTGCAGCAGCATGAATAGCACCGAATTGCGGGTTTTCAACATCCGCTTGGATCATTTCATTACCCAGCCAAAGTTGAATCGCGACTTGGATTAACAAAAATGGCAAAGTCAGTACGGCAAGCTGACGGATGTGGTTTCGAAAAAAGTTAAATGCTTCAGCCATAATTGCAAACAATGACATGTGGGTTCCAGTAATCTATTAACGACGAATATGGCGCTTAGGATACCCAAAAAAAACGTATTTTGCACAAATCAAATTATTAAAAGATGCGATCATTTGTCGCATTTATGTAAATTAGGCTAAAATAGCAGCTAAGTTTTGACATTGAGCCACATAAAAGGATACCCATTATGAAATTGACATTATCATTAGCGATACTTTTTAGCGTCTTAGTATTCTCAGCTCCAGCATCGGCGGGCTGGTTAGATAATGTGACTGAAATAACCAAAAAACCAGCAGCAGAACAAGCTAAAACAATTGACCAACCCCAAACAACTGAGCAATCAAGTGTTCTAGTGGCTAACGTTATGTCACAACTTGGGTTAACTCAACCCCAAGCAGAAGGCGGATTAGGATCACTACTTAGCTTGGCCCAAAGTAATTTAGGTGCAAATGATTTCAGTCAATTAAGCGACAGCATACCTAATACAGACGGTCTACTTGCTGCGGTACCTGCGTTAGCATCAGACAGTGGCATGTCAGGATTATTATCAAAAACGGGTGATTTAGGCACTGCGTTACAAGGTAGCGCAATGGTATATGATGCTTTTGACAAACTAGGTATCTCAAAAGAATATATTACACCTATGGTGAATATCGCTAAAAACTATCTACAGCAAAGTGGCGGTGACGGCACGGTTGATTTATTAATCAAAGGCCTAGGCTCAGTTTTATAATCCTCCTTAAGACGGTCTGACACTCATAGTGAACTTACGTTAACATTATTTAATCCCATGCTATTCGCTTGGGATTATCATTTTTGCTAGCATCGGTATGTCTAATGTCATTATAACGGAGTGATTATGATCGCTAAACTCAAGCAGTTTCTCCAATCGCATGCTCAAGAAAGTAGCCCTGAAGATAAACAGAAAAACCTCAACCTCGCGGCGGCAACCCTATTACAAGAGGTTGTGTATGCCGATGAAAATTTGGCCGCAGCTGAAGCAGCTTTACTGCCAGAAATGCTCATCAACACTTTAGGCATTAGCTCAGAAGAAGCGATAATCCTGATAGACGAGGCGAAACAAAGCCGTAAAGACTCCACATCATTATTTGAATTCACCGCCGAAATCAATGCTCAATTTAGTATTAATGATAAACAAAAATTACTGCTGTCAATGTGGCAATTAGCCTATTCCGACGGTGAACTGTCTCAATATGAAGACCAGATTATTCGTCGTACGGCAGAGTTACTACACTTAAAACACAGCGAACTGATTCAAATGCGTAATATTGCCATGGAAACTCGCTAAATAAAGCCAATTATCCTTAGTGATTACTCACTAAATACTTACGTGTAAGATGTGCTTTTTGCCACCACATAAAAGGGGCAACAACAATAACCATTACAATGGCATAAATCATATTGCTTCCAAGAGCAATACCTAAACCGATACAAAATAAGCAACCCGCAACCACCAAAGGTAAGTAGCGTTTGCTGAGTAACTTAGCAGCAGACAACATGGCCAACAGGTAAATAATCACAAAAACCCCATTGCTCCAAGCGATTAAATCTTCTAGTTCGTGAGCGCCATAAAAGGTGACAACAATGACCACTGCCATCGAGCCTAAAATAGCAAACAAGGCTCTAAAAGGCACGCCATGTGGATTTAACTTATCAAAATAGCGTGGCACTATGCCTTCTTTACTAAAGCTCCACAACAAACGCGCAGCGCTGGCAGCATACACATTCACTGTCGCTAACCCGCTAGCAATACCTAATACTCCGATAATGTAGCCACCATAGCCGCTCAATACGGTGTTTGAGAGTAAGTAATCAAACGCCGATATCATCGCTAAGCCGTCACCCTCTGTTGGCACCATAAGCAATAAAAAAGTACAGGCCAAATAAATAATCCCCACTAATACCGTCCCCATCATCATCGCAGGCAATAAGTCTTTATCGGGTTGGCGGAAATCGCCCGCAAGATGGGTCATGGCTTCAATACCTAAAAAGCTCCAAAAACCAATGCCCATGGCGAGCATAACCCCACTAAACTGCGGGTGGCTGGTATGAGCGAAGGTTTGTAGTTGATCAACATTTAACCCGCTAGCACCAAATAATATCGCTACTACCGTAACAATCAGCAACGTGAGGGCAAATTGTAATTTAGCCGACACCTGAATGCCTTTAATATTGAGCAGCAATAACACAACCACAATCAGCAATTCAGCCGCTAATTGGCCAATCCCAGATATCGACACCAGTGCATCTAAAAATTGAAAGGTCATTAAAATGGCTGCTGGCGCGCCAATGGGGATGACTAACAAAAAGATTAACCCAATTGTTCGGCCTGCTGTGGCACCAAAGGCTTTTTCAATGAAGTAAGCCGGGCCAGCGGCGTGAGGGAAACGACTCGCTAACAAACCAAACACTAATGCCACCGGGATAATCGCAACCGTCAATAATAACCATGCCAATAACGAACCTGAGCCGGCTACCTCTATGGTCATTTGCGGTAAAATAAAGACCCCAGTGCCTAACAATGTGGTGGCCATTAAGCCAGCGCCTTGCCAGCGTCCGATTGTTGCTGTCATTAGATTCATTATTTTAATCTTGTGTGATATGTGGCGACATTATAAGGGCAAACAGGTAAACATGATGCGGATTAATTCGCGACTATCAAGTTTTGCTTAGGGCGTTACAAAAATAACGGGGGTCAGCATACTTTTTAAATTCAACACAGTGGTGACCATGGTACTGAATCAATTAATATTTTAACCGCCACAACGCAAATCCTTACCGGCCAAAATATTACGATTTAAATGAATTGATGAGCCTATATGCATACCCATTCAATACAGTATCAAATTCGGCAGGTTATTCATCCTATAGCTGACATTATTACAGGATCTTGAGCCTTTTTAGTTAACATCCTTTTTAGCCTCGAATGCTCATTATCGACCGCATAGCATCGAGCCGTTCACTCACTCCCTTGGGGCGATGGGGCAATTTATCGACTCTCTGTAAATAATACAGCGGAAGCCATCTTCTGAAGGATTTTGTCGTTATTTTTATTATTGTTATTATTGTTCTTATTATTGTTGTTTTTATTGTTTTGCTACCTTATTAAAATCATCTTAGCAACCTTGTCGCAACAAAAATAAAACAAGCATGAATGCCGCAGTTGCTTGCTTATAACCACAAGCTTTATTTCGCAGATTTCCGATAAAAATTTGCGCTAAATCTTAGATATATAGCGAACTTGACGTTACACTAATATTTGTTTATTTATCTTTGATATGAGCCAATATGCAACAACAGACCAGCGCCGATATGAATTTGTTATGGGGTCAATTGATCTTGGAAGAACTTGCACGCTTAGGGGTTAAGCATGTCTGTATGGCGCCAGGTTCTCGTTCAACTCCGCTAACATTGGCTGCTGCTAGTCAAACCAAGCTTACGCGTCACATTCATTTTGACGAACGAGGCTTAGGTTTTATGGCACTTGGACTGGCAAAGGCCAGCAATGCCCCTGTCGCTATCATAACCACCTCAGGTACCGCAGTGGCCAACCTTTATCCAGCGATTGTTGAGGCATGGTTAACCCATGTACCACTGATTATTTTATCTGGCGACAGACCGCCTGAGCTTATTGATTGCGGCGCCAATCAAGCCATTATTCAGCCGGCTATATTTGCTCAATACGCCAAACAAGTTAACTTACCAACGCCTGATCTTGGTTATCCGGCTAATGCATTATTGAGTACAATTGATCATGCAGTAGCGAACCAACATCAACCTGTGCATATAAACTGCATGTACCGCGAGCCTCTATACCCAGCAGAATTGGTGACATTAGCCCATGTAAAGAAAACGGCTAGTATTACAACATCAACGTATCTTGCGCCATTAAACCAATGGTTTGAAAACACTAAGCCATTAACTCGTTATGCTCGACTAACGAGTGCAGACTTACCGACAACAGACACCTTAATGCGCTTTGTTCATGGTAAGGGCGTGATAGTGGTTGGCACCTTAGCGCCTGAAGATAATCCACAGCAAATCGTCGCGTTAGCGCAAAAATTAGGCTGGCCGGTTTTAGTCGATGCACAATCACAGTTACGTCAACATCCTGGGGTAATAGGCCACGTTGACCAACTGTTATTAAACCCTAAAGCCAACAAAAAACTTGAACAAGCTGAGCGGATACTCGTCTTTGGTGGCCGTTTTGTTTCCAAACGTTTAACTCAATATATTGCCCAGCAAACTTGGCATAGCTACTGGCATGTGGGTCAATACGGCGATCGTTTAGATCCGACCCATCAATCTAAAGAATTTTACCAGGCAAGCGTTCAAGCGGTATGCCAATTACCTTGGCCGCGATCATCACAAGCCAACTGGGCATTACAATTATTACCGCTAAATGAATCATTGGAATCACTGTTTAAACAACAGATCGACAATAAAACCTTTGGTGAAGCGCAAGTCGTACGCGCCATTGCATTGGCTCAAACGGATCAACATATACTGTTTATCGGTAATAGTTTACCTATCAGGCTCTACGATATGTATGCGCCAATTGCGACCAACACACCAGCCATTTATACCAACCGTGGCGCCTCTGGCATCGATGGGTTAATTGCAACAGCTTGTGGCGTTGCCGCAGACAAAAATGCACCGACCACTCTGGTTATGGGCGACTTATCCTGTTTACATGATTTAAATTCACTGGCACTGTTAACACAAATGACCCATCCATTTGTGCTGGTTATTATCAATAATGATGGCGGTAATATCTTTAATTTATTGCCCGTACCAAATGAGGAACTTCGCAATGACTTTTATCGGTTAAGCCATGGTTTAGAGTTTGGCTATGGTGCGGCTATGTTTGGTTTGGCCTATCGGCAAGCCGATGACATTGAATCGTTTAATCAAGCTTATCAAGAAGCCTTTGAGTTCAATTGTGCCTCAGTCATTGAAATCAATGTCAGCCCTACTCAAGCCAGCGATCAAATCGCTCAAATCAGCCAATGGGTGAAACAACATTAATGGTTATAATCAGTCGTTTTGGCCAACCACACTTACCTGCATTGTTAATGCTACATGGCTTCCTTGGCAGTAAAGACGACTGGTCTATTTTAATGCCCCGTTTAAGCCAATATTTCCATTGTATTTGTATTGATTTACCTGGGCATGGCGGTAACGAAGACACCTTAACCTCACCGGGTTTACACCAAGCTGCAGAGCTGATTGTCAGTAAAATGCACCGCATGGGTTATCAACAGTTTCATTTGTTGGGCTACTCTCTTGGGGGTCGGATAGCGCTGCATATTGCAGCTGATTTTGCCGATTCTCTACTGAGTTTAACACTCGAATCAGCCCATCCTGGGTTACAAGATGCTCAGCAACAAGCCTCCCGAGCTAAAAGCGATCGCCTCTGGGCTAACAAACTCCAGCATTTAGCCCTAGCGGATTTTCTGGTACTTTGGTACCAGCAAGCGGTATTTAGCGACTTGAGCGAACATCAAAAGCAGCAACTTATTTCAATACGCCGTATTAACGATCCGCAACGCTTAGCCAATTGTTACATGACAACCTCA
Source organism: Shewanella sp. Actino-trap-3 (assembly GCF_002836275.1). NCBI lineage: Bacteria > Pseudomonadati > Pseudomonadota > Gammaproteobacteria > Alteromonadales > Shewanellaceae > Shewanella > Shewanella sp. Actino-trap-3. The sequence goes on from NZ_PJCE01000001.1 coordinate 2,879,168, forward strand.
CTGAGCTTGCAACAAGACTGTCGAAATGTACTTGAGCGGCTCAACTGCCCATGCCATTTTATATATGGTGTTGATGATAAAAAGTTTGCTCAAGTGGCTATAGATTGGCAGGCGGCACTTGCAGGTTCAGTCAATTTACAATTACACCCATTACATGCTGCAGGACATAATATTCACAGCCTGCATCCTCAATTGTTTATCGATACCCTACTGACGTTATTGTGCTTAGATCCGCTAATGGGTTCAAAGGAGTAACAATGTCATCATCAGACGACTTAACGATAACCAGTTGCACCCTGTATCAATATCAAATTGAACTCAATCCGAGCTTACCCGTGGGTATACAACGAATTGATTTTCGCAAAGGATTAGTACTTGATATCCAACTTAATAATCAACAAACGGCTTGGGCTGAAATAGCGCCATTGTCAGGCTTGGACATTGATAGCCAGATGATAACGGGGTTTAGCCAAGAATTGCTTGATGAGGTGAAATCAAAACTGCAGCAGATATTACCCTCTTTGATAGATCAACCCTTAGTGGTATTAAATGCCATTGCCCAGCAGATATCGCTGCCATCATTGGCATTCTCATTAAGCTTATTGCATGCAAAATTAACCCATTGCCTGCCTATTATTATCGAAAATACACCGATTCAATCAGCAGTGGTGCCGTTACTTTATGATGGTATGTCGACAGCCATTATCACCCAAAAGCTACTGACACAAGCCAGCATAAACAGTGTTAAAATAAAAGTCGCTCAGACTAGCATGGCAAGCGAGATCCAATTTATTTATCAAGTACTGGCCATTGCACCACATGTCACATTACGTTTAGATGCCAATCGTGGTTTTAGCCTTGAACAGGCTATCGATTTTTTAGCGTGTTTACCAAAACACAAAATTGAATACATTGAAGAACCCTGCATTAACCCAAATGATAATCCGCAAATATACCGCCAACTAGGCATTAACTACGCATTAGATGAATCACTCAACTTGCCTCAATTTGATCTCGATTTAGCCTTACAGCAACCCGGTTTGGGGGCCTTAATCATCAAACCTATGTTATTGGGTTCGCTGGAAAAATTGCAAAGTATGATCAGCCGAGCTCATCTTGAGGGAGTGCGTTGTATATTAAGCTCAAGCTTAGAAGCTGATATGGGCATTAACGACTTACGCTTAGTAAGCCAAGCATTAACCCCTGATGAATCGCCAGGCCTTGATACATTAAGCGCCTTTACTCAGCCAGTGCTGTTAGCAACCTCAGGCTTATCGCCACAACTAAACCATCAGGTATTACAGCAACTCACTCATATTGGCCCAACACGTGATCCGAACAAGGTAGGTTAATAATGATGTCACCTTTGCATCAAGCAGCATTAACAACCCCAGATGCCATTGCGATTGAGACCTCGCATGATGGCGTAAACACCAGCACCAATTCTCATGTTAATTCTCGAATAAACTATGCTCGCTTAAGTGGTTTAGTCCGCCATGTAGTGCAACAGCTGCAATCTCAAGGCGTCAAGCATGGCGACATTGTGGCTTGTGTATCACATAATAATATTGAAATGATTTGCCTATATTGGGCTTGCGTTGATGCGGGATGGATATTTTTACCTCTGTCGCCTCGATTTGCCGATGTACAGATTAATCAGCTTATCAAACGCTTTGCTCTTCAATGGCTCTGGACCGATACCCCAAGCAAAAAAACGACCATTAAGATTAACCATTGGCTCGATATTGATTTACCTAAAATATTGCCTCAAACAGACAGCAATACTGTTGAGGTATCACCCAATATAGCGTCAAATATTATTCTTACATCAGGCTCAAGTGGTACCCCAAAAGCTGCAGTGCATTGTTTAATCAACCATCTTAGCAGCGCCAAAGGAGCAGCAACCTCGATCCCTTTAACAACAACCGATGCTTGGCTATTATCGTTACCACTGTTTCATATTGGTGGGTTAGCCATTATTCATCGTTGTACCCTAGCGGGCGCCTGCATTGTATTGCGAAATCCTTCACAGTCACTGGCTGAACAGCTGCGAGGCAGTTCTATTACCCATGTGTCATTAGTGCCCACCCAAGCAATACAGATACTCCAGCAACAACCTGAAGCATTTAGCCATATTTCCGCATTACTGTTAGGCGGCGGAGTCATAGAGTCTGCACTGATTGAGGAATTACAACACCTGCACATTAACGCTTACACCAGCTATGGTATGACAGAGATGAGCTCGCAAATCACCACAGCTAAAGCGAATTTATCCGGCCATCATGGTCGCCCTTTACCGTCAAGGCAGCTTAGCCTAAAAGAGGGACTGATTTGGGTCAAAGGTGATTGCTTATTTTTAGGCTATTTAACCAGCCAAGGATTAACCTTGCCATTAGATGATCAAGGCTGGTTTTGTACCCATGATAAGGGCCAATTAGATTCCGAGGGTCAGCTGAGTATTTTAGGGCGTATGGATAACATGTTTATTTGTGGCGGTGAAAATATTCATCCAGAACAACTTGAAGCGCTGTTATTGACCCACCCAAATGTCGCCCAAGCCATTGTATTTCCAATAGACGATGCAACGTTTGGCCACTTACCTGCCGCCATTATTGATTATTGTGCAGTAGACAACCGTCATGGCGTTGATGCAGAGCATATTGCAGCCTTTGATGCTAAAAACATTGAGGTTGAAGCGATTGATATAGACGCCATTAATTTACAGCTGAGTCAGTTAGTTGAGTCAACGCTGGCACGCTTCAAGCGGCCTAGACAGTTTTTTATGTGGCCAAAAGAGGTTATCTCTAATGGTTTAAAAGTGCCAAGAAAAAGTATTATTAGCGCGATTCTAACTCAGATAGCCGCTTCAAAAAAAGCGCAATAAATGGGGTTATTGATTGCTCAGCGAGATTGATCAACCCTTGCTACAGTCACTTTTGAATGGACTAAATTGGATTAGATTAGATTGGATTTAATTGACACAGATAAAGCTTCGCAAACAAAATATCACTTTTTAGTCATAAAAAAACCTGCTGTTGCAGGTTTTAATTTATCAAAATCGAATAGGCTAGATCTTACGCTATACACGATTTAAGTTTATTCATAGCATTCTTTTCTAACTGCCGAATACGTTCCGCAGAGACTTGGTAAGTCGATGCCAGTTCTTGCAAAGTCACTTTATGATCATCTAACCAACGCGCACGTAATATATGCTGACTACGTTCATCTAAGGTTTTGATTGCTGATAATAAACGTGTTTGAGAATCGGCTTCCCAATTGGCATTTTCAACCTGCGATGCCACATCTGAAGAATGATCTTCTAAGAATAATGCTGGGGCAAAATCTTGATGGTCGTCGTCACTGTCACTGGCTAAGTCAAAAGCCGGATCTTGTGCTGCCATGCGAGACTCCATCTCAGTCACGTCAGCTTTAGATACACCCAAATTCTCCGCGACCATAGTCACTTCAGCGTCACTAAACCAACCTAAACGCTTTTTAGACTTTCGGATATTAAAGAATAATTTACGCTGTGCTTTTGTGGTCGCGACTTTCACGATACGCCAGTTTTTCAGTACGTATTCATGAATTTCAGCTTTAATCCAATGTACCGCAAAGGAGACCAAGCGAACCCCAACATCAGGATCGAAGCGTTTAACCGCTTTCATCAAGCCAATATTACCTTCTTGAATAAGGTCTGCCTGTGGTAAACCGTATCCAGAGTAACCTTTCGCAACATGCACAACAAAACGAAGATGCGACATAATTAATTGTTTTGCAGCGTGTAGATCGCCGTTTTCTTGTAAACGCTTGGCGATGCCATACTCTGTATCCGCGTCCAACATGTTAATGCTGGTCACAGACTGGATGTACGCCTCTAGACTGCTAGTGCTGTGTGGAACAGTCAGCGCCATTGATTGCGTTTGATCAGTCATTCGCTCTCCTACTACATTCAAAAATATATTTCAGCTAACTTAATACTATGAGTTAAGCCTCTTGGTTCACAACACAAGAATGCTTACCCTATTTAGCTGATGAACTATCAACTAAACGACATCATATGTCAAATAAGGTTCTACTGGATGAACATTTTTACCGCTAGGTAATCACAATGCAAGTGAACAAACGTTCATTATTGCGAATAAGCGTTATTATACGCCGGCTATTATGACGGTTCAATGCTACGTAAGTGCTGACGCACCGATAAATACGAACCCAACCAGCCTAAAAATGATGCCAGCAACACCAGTTTAATTAATTCTGAAAATGTTAACGACTCAATGGTTAATTCACTGCCATATAAACCCAATAATTCGGCTAAGGCACCATCGATATACCACACTAACAGATTGATAATTAACCATGCCAAAATGCCACCTATAACGCCATACCAAATCCCGGTATACAAAAAAGGACGTTGAATAAAGGCTTCCGTCGCGCCCACTAACTTCATCACTTCAATTTCAGCTCGACGGTTCATAATCGCAAGACGAATAGTGTTGCCAATCACTAATACCACCGCGAGGATCAGCAAGGCGGCAATCGCCAGCACGGTTTTTTCAAGTAATTTAAGCAATGCTTGCAAACGCTCTAACCATTCAATATCTAAACGACCAAAGCTGACTTCTGGTTCGCGCTCTAATTTTACCAGTAGCTCACGCGCCCCTGCCGGACTCGAGTATTTAACCGAAGGGGTTACGGTAACCACTGCAGGTAAAGGGTTCTCATCTAAGTATGCAAGTGCCTCACCAAAACCTGATAAACGCTGAAACTCTTCTAATGCTTGCTCACGACTAATATACGTCACGGATTCAACTTCTCGGAAGACTTTAATACGCGACAATAAACTTTGAATAGATTGCTCACTGCGACCTTTATTAATGAATAACGAAATTTCAGCAGCACTGTTCCAAGACTGGGTGATGTTTTCAGCATTTTTAACCAGCACCTGTAATGCGGCCGGTAAACTTAAACTCACGCCCAATACTGCCATGGTCATAATTGATGACACTGGATTACGCCAAAGTTCACCCATACTCGAGGTGCCTTGCTGCACATGACGAATAAAAAACATCACAATACGGCCACTTAAGGGTAATTTACTTTGAGTAATATTCGGTTTTTTACTCATCGTATATACTCCCCTTCAGAGGCAGAGCTTTCTCCACCGAGCATGCGTCCTTGACGCAGAGTAAAAGTACGATACTTCATTCGCGCAATGAGGCCTAAGTCGTGGGTGGCAATGAGGACACTGGTCCCAGAGTCATTAAAGGCCTCAAATAAACGTAAAATATCCATCGATAATTTAGGGTCTAAGTTACCTGTCGGTTCATCAGCCAATAATAATGGTGGTTTGTTAACAATGGCGCGGGCAATACCCACACGTTGCTGTTCACCACCAGAAAGCATTATCGGCAAATGACGTTCTTTGCCATATAAACCCACCATGTCGAGTGCGCCAGCCACCCGTTTACGAATTTCGCCATGGGTGAAGCCTTCAATCACTAACGGTAAGGCAACATTGTCAAATACGGTTTTTTCCATCAGCAAATGATGGTTCTGGAAGATCACCCCAATATTACGGCGTAAATATGGCACATGTTTAGGTCCCACATTGGCAATGTTATGCCCATTAATGGACACCTTACCTGCCGTGGCACGTTCAATTACGGTAATGAGTTTGAGCAAGGTACTTTTACCGGCACCTGAATGGCCGGTTAAAAAGGCCATTTCACCTTGTCGAAGATGAAAATTGACATCCATGAGGGCCTTTTGACCACCAGCATAGATTTTACTGACCTTCTCAAATTGGATCATAAATTATTGGTCCGTTTTATCCTGGCTAAATAATGCTTCAATAAAGTCATTGGCGTTAAAGGTACGCAAATCATCAATTTGCTCACCGACACCGATATGACGGATCGGAATAGTAAACTTATCGGCGATCGCAAAAATGACCCCGCCTTTAGCAGTACCATCTAATTTACTGATAGTAATACCCGTCACGCCAACGGCTTCTTTAAACAACTGTGCTTGGCTAATGGCATTCTGACCCGTGCTGGCATCTAAGGTTAACATGACTTCATGGGGGGAATCTGGGTCGAGTTTTTTCATTACACGCACGACCTTCTTCAACTCTTCCATTAAGTGACTTTTGTTTTGTAAACGCCCCGCGGTATCGGCGATTAATACGTCGACTTTACGCGCTTTAGCGGCTTGTAAAGCATCAAATATGACTGAAGCACTATCAGCGCCGGTATGCTGAGCCACTACCGGAATATTATTGCGCTGCCCCCACACTTGTAACTGTTCAACAGCCGCCGCGCGAAAGGTATCGCCCGCAGCTAACATGACAGATTTACCTTGGTTTTGATACTGTTTAGCCAGCTTACCAATAGTGGTTGTTTTACCAACACCGTTCACTCCGATCATTAAAATAACAAACGGACCGTTGGGATTTTCTGGGACCAAAGGCACTGCAACCGGATCGAGTATTTTTTGCATTTCTTCCCGCATTAAATCATAAAGCGCTTCCGCATCTTTAAGTTGTTTGCGCGAGGCATGCTCGGTCAGACTATTAATTAATTTAGTGGTGGTTTCTACGCCCACATCGGCAATTAATAATTGTTCTTCGAGTTCTTCAAATAACTCATCATTAATTTTTTTACCGCGAAATAAGCCAACAAATCCCGATCCAACATTCTCGCTAGTGCGCATTAAACCGCGTTTTAAACGCGCAAACATGCCTTCTTTCTTAGGCTTAGCTTGAGGTTCCTCTTGCTCTTCTAATGCGATTGACGCTGTGGGGATATGTTGTTCGGCTAACTGCAGTTGCTCTGCTGCTAATTGTTCTGCCGCAAGACGTTCCGCTTCAATGCGAGCAAGTTCTGTCGCTTGAGCTTGTTGCTCTGCTGCCAGCTTTTCGGCTGCTAATTGCTCTGCTGCTAATTGTTCAGCCGCAAGACGTTCCGCTTCAATGCGAGCAAGTTCTGCCGCTTGAGCTTGTTGCTCTGCTGCCAGCTTTTCGGCTGTTAATTGTTCTGCCGCAAGACGTTCCGCTTCAATGCGAGCAAGTTCTGCCGCTTGAGCTTGTTGCTCTGCTGCCAGCTTTTCGGCTGCTAATTGTTCTGCCGCAAGACGTTTCGCTTCAATGCGAGCAAGTTCTACCACTTGAGCTTGTTGCTCTGCTGCCAGCTGTTGTGTGACTAATACTTCAGCGGCTAACGTTTCCGCTGCAATATGCTCGACATCGACACGGGCTTGTTCTGCACGTTCATTTTCAAGACGCTCGGCTTCTAAGCGCGCAGCGTCATCCGCTTGCTTTTGCGGCTCAGCTTGTTGGGTTTGATCTTGAGCCTCTGTTGCAACGTCATGCTCCGCATCAACGTGTTGTTCTTCAACTTCAGGGGCGGGCTTATCTTTACGAAACCAGGAAAAAAAACCTTTCTTTGCCATGTTTGCTACCAGTTTTATATGCTTAAAAATTCAGTTGAAACCGTTTGTTGCATCTCTCACCAGTAAAATGATCAATACTCACATTTAATCACAAGTTTGATATAAAATAACGACGGTTCAGATTGTGGCATAGTCTACCACTTTCTTTTTTCTTTGTTCAGGCAAAATCACGAGGATGAGATGGCTAAAAAAAATACCAGCAGCGGTCAGGTGCGGATTATTTCAGGTCAATGGCGATCTCGTAAGTTACCGATCCATGATCTTGAAGGTTTACGCCCAACAACTGATCGCGTACGCGAGACCTTATTTAATTGGCTTGCAACCGATATTCGTGGTGCCAGAGTGCTCGATTGTTTTGCTGGCAGTGGTGCATTATGCCTTGAAGCATTATCGCGTTATGCCAGCTTTGCCAAAATGATTGAACTGCAAAAAAATGCGGCCAACCAACTTAAGCAAAACCTCGCTACGCTGCAGTGTCATAACGCTGAAGTGATTAATGCTGACAGTTTACAAGTCCTTGCACAAGGCACGACTGAAGGATTTGATGTGGTTTTTATCGATCCCCCTTTTCGCAAAGCATTAGCCATTAAGACCATTGAGCTATTGGCGGCACATCATTGGTTAAATAATCATGCGTTAATTTATGTTGAAACAGAATCAGAGTTAACAACCTGTAATGTCCCAGCTAATTGGATCCCCTTAAAAGAAAAATTTGCTGGACAAGTATGCTACCGCTTGTATCAATATCAACAAGCTGGATCACTTAATGCAGAGGCCAATGAAAGTGTCCAAGATTAATCAAGGTTCCATAATAAAACAAAACCGCTTGATCACAGATATCGTGTTAATCGGTAAAACCGCCACATTATCGATGTGGATCTTATTTACCTATAGCTGTGTCATCCCTTTTGACTCGGGCGCGACGGCACTGCTGCTGGCCGTGGCAAGCATCACTGCACTAATGCACACCTTGCTACTTTTGCTTGTGTTAGCGCGTAAATCCATACGCTTTCGCCGCCATTATTATGTCGCCATTTTATGCTGGGGTATTTTCGGCTTAATCTCCCCCACAGAGACGGCCACAACAAGCAATCTTTAACAGATCATCTCTACCAGAAAATTCGTAAAAGGCAATCCCTAAAAGACAGTGATAAAAAAACCCACTTCGATGAGTGGGTTTTTTTGCCTAAAACTAAAACTAGCTTTTAGGGTAAGGATGCGCGACGCCTTTATGACAATCGACACAGGTCTTTCTAGATTCAGGTGCTTTTTTAAAGTTCATACTGTGCATTCTTACGGCCATTTTCTTCATCGTATCGGGTTGATCTTCATAAATACGAGTATGGCAATGCTGACAGTTAGCCGAATCATTACTGCGGAAGTATTCTAAGGCAAGGTCCGCTTGTTCTTTACGGTTCTCATCTAACCATTCTTGAGTCATAAAACCATCGATGGTCATTAAACCAATCAAATCTTTAGACACAACGATTTTCTTCAGTAAATAAGCAAATGGGCCATGAGGTAAGTGACAATCTTGACATTGCACGGTAATACCCGCACTACCGCCACCATGAGCTGACGCCATAACTTCATCTCTTAACGAATGGTCTCGGTGACATGTCATACAAAAAGCATCACTACTTGTCGCATGCAAAGTCTGTTGTGTTGCAAAATAGCCGACTACCCCAACAATTACACCCACCACAATAAGGGCAATAATTGAGTACTTCGCGCTTGGTTTAAATAGTGCACGCCAGTTCATTGTTCAATCTCCGTAATAGCAAAAAATGGAATTCTAATATTTATTTGTCTAGTTTAGGATTTTTAGAAATTAGAAAATTGATTTTAGTCGCTATTTTGATGATTGCTTATCGAAAATTTATCGAAAATGCGAGCTAGATCGCTACTTTAGTTTGTGCTGCATCAAAAAAGGAGCCGATTGACCCCTGTAGGAACTTACTTGCTAGAAAGTAGATCAAATGCAATGGCTGTAACTTGATAGCTAAACGTGCATCAAATGTAATGGTAAAAATTATCTTGTCAGTAACACCAGCCTATATCCTAAGCTGACCATGACAAAAAATGCTGGTTTTAGGTTTATGCGCCAAAGGCTGCAATTACATACAGCCTTTAGCTCCATTAACCTTTTGCGCTAATGCTTAATGATGACTGTGTTTTGACTCCGTTGCAGGCTGATCATTTTTAGCCAATAACTTCATACTGGTAATGCAAGTGCGGCTGTTTTCATCCGTTGATATGACTTCTTTAGCTTCACGGTATACGCCATTTTTGTCACCATGATGAAAAGTGAACGCTAACTTGCGATCCCTAGGGACCCAAAAATCAATAAACCCGTCGGGTTGAGTGGTGACCATTTGATTGAGAATTTCCTCTCCGGTGGCGACATCAATAGCCGACATATGCATTTTTTCGCCGACCAATTCACCAGTACATCCCGTTGGAACATGGTTGGTGCACGGGTGAGTTTGACTTAAGAAAGGGGCAATAGATAAGAAAAATTGATCTTGTGGAATAGCAACCGATGCAGAACTGCCATTAGCAAATGAAGCCGTGATCTTATTGGGTAGCACTTTAACAACAATGCCTTGATCATTCCTATATAATGAATTTGCGGTTAATACTGCTTCTTTATAATTTAATTGTTCAAAATGTTGTGCGTCCATAGGCTCTTGTGCTTGAACAAGGGTGCTAGCACCAAGCATGATGAAGCTGCTGATCAATAATTTTTTAAACATAATAGTACCTTTATACGTCATAGTTCGGGACATTGAGTGTTGAAATACACTCAGCATCCTCCCAAAAAAAGAGCTGTGTTGATTGTGTAATACGGTGTTTTTTTTGGAATAAACGATTAAGGCGGTGGGGACTGATCAATTAACATTACGGAGGTAAAATTAAGCAGCGGAGTTGGGATAAACTCCATAGCGAATTTATCGAAAGTAAATCCTATCGGCATCAATGCGTAGGGTGCGCTATGCCATTGATCACAATGGCTGCATTTGTCGCAATTGTGTTTATCTGACGGTTCACATGGAGAAATAGCTTGAACCGTGGATTGCTGAGATGACGGCATTGAATCTGCTATAAATGCTTCGTTATCATGGCAATTGCAGGTACCGGCGCCGGTTTCATCAGATGTTGAAGCATGGCCCATGTGAGTCAATAACTGTTTTGCCGTCGACATGGAGACTTGGCTGTTTTCATGACAAGCAAGTGTACTATTCATCGCCATACTTGAGGACGTTAATCCTTGTAAGATGAGGGCAAACACTACCAGCAATGTTGTGGTTAGTTTCATGAATTCAACCGAGTGGATAATGACCTTTAGCCTATCATTGACCTCACTCGTGACTAAGATAAATTGCTTAAAACTATGAGTCACTTAACAGTTAATAACATTTTGATGGCCATTTATCGCCATTGGTTCCCTAGTAAACAAGGTTACAAACAAACTAATAATAACAATAATAAGGCTCATTTTAATGCATAAAACCGCAAGAACAGTCCATAAATGGCTGATGCTATTACTCGGACTGCAGTTTGTTATTTGGCCAGTGACGGGGGCATACATGGTGTTTGTGCATATTGACTATATCCATGGGGATCCGCTAATAACTAACCCTCAGATAAAAATCAATCCCGATAAACTGCAGTACTCGTTGGCACAACTGTTACAGACTTACCCTCATGCTGAGCAAATCAGTGTGGGTAAACTGATGGAGCAAGACGTATACCGTTTTTCAATCCCAAGCCCAACAGCGACTCAGCAGGTGTTATTAAGCGCACAAACCGGTGAGCGTTTATCGCCACTAAATCAAACGACGGCCATTGCATTAGCTCAATACTATTACGCAGGTAATGAGCCTATCGATGAGGTGAGCTTACTGACCGACAATCCACCTTTTGAGCTGAGTGATCGACATTTACCCGCTTGGCGGATTAATTTCGAGCATTTCTCCGCACCATCAATTTATATATCTGCCGACAGTGGACTTATCGTCGGTAAACGTCATGCCTTTTGGCGGATATTTGACTGGATGTTTCGCTTTCATGTGATGGACTATGGCGATGCTGAAGAGGTCGATAACCTGTTGTTATTTTGGATAGCATTGTTATCGACATTCGCCACTATTAGCGGGCTAGTATTAACTTACTTCAGGGTGTTTGGTCGCAAAAGTAAACGTAAGCCAATGTATAGTAAGCGTAAAAATATATTTAAAAAACGCAATCACAGTGGAGCAGCCTAATGTTTTGGATCAGAAAAGTGCATAAATGGGCATCGGTCATTGTGGGCATTCAATTACTGCTTTGGTTGATCAGCGGGCTGTATTTTAATCTTATGGATCACAATAAAGCCCAAGGCCTTAGTTACCGAAGCGATGCTCACGCCGTGGTGGCGGTAGACACTCATCGTTTGGTTGAACCTAAAATGGTTTTAGGCGCCTTTAAACCAAGCGTGTCACTCAACTTGATTACTTTATTAGATAAACCTTACTACTTATTAACCCATGAAAAAGGCTTATATAAACATCTTCGCCATGACTACACCTTGGTTAATGCTTATCAGGGTAAACCGGTATTGATTGACGTCGAATTTGCGCAACGACTGGCCAGAGACTCCTATTCTGGCGAGGCTCAAATCAGTTCGACACATCTACTGATCCCGCCATTGGACGACTTTCCTAAACAGCAAAATGACACTTGGCAGATAAACTTTGCCGATGACATTGTCACCAGCGTTTATATTGAAGCCCAATCGGGCCGACTTGTCGGCCACAGTGATGAGCACAAACGTTTAGCCGAAGTGTTTTTTATGCTCCACTTTATGGATTACTTTAATGAAGGCGGTTTTAATAATATTCCTATTAAGATCTTTGCATTTATCACCTTATGGTTAACCTTTAGCGGATTTATTTGGGTAATCGACATGTTGAAGCGCCACAAATACCGACCTAAGTGGAAACCAAAATCAGCATTGTCTACACGTGAAACCACGCTAAATTAATGAAATGGAATGTGTATCACACGATACAGACTATAAAGCGCTACCATTATGTTAAATAAAATGGGTATGATTGCTTGAAATATTTTTACTGATATAAAGGTCTGTTAAATTAGACCCTACAAACGACTTGGTTAAGGTTAAATGAGAGCAACGCTGTCAAACTATTGGATCATCGCAATGACTTTGCTGGCACTTGTCGGACAGGGGTTGCTGACTAATGACAGTTTTATGGTGCCAATGGCCCATGCAAAAATGGCTCAACAGGCTGCGCCTTCAGATAGGCATGCTCACGATGATCTTGCTCAGCAGAGCATGTCGGTAAAAACCGACCTGGCAACCAACACCACAGCCGCAATGCCTCAACAGGCAACGAAAAACTGTCATGATAATATGGTCAATGATGTGAATGACCTCATTAGCGCATCGGCACCGCAAACCAGCTGTTGTGATGGTTCGGGCTTTTGCAGTCTTGATTGCCATCATTGTTTGACCATTTCACTGGTAGCTAACCTTATTGACATTCAATTGCCGATGGCCAGCACCTCAATTCATTCGACATCAGTTACCATGGTTGTTAACCGTGTTTCAATCGCTTTCCCTCCCGCGTTTCGCCCACCTATCGCTTAATTCAATTGATGATTTTTGTGCATTGAGCACATCCAATATAATTATTTTTTAGTATTTATTATCATGATTATTATCATGAATATCGAGGTTGTTATGAAAAAATTCTCCTTTGCTAGTGTGCTGTTAGGCGCGTTGATTGCCGTTATGCTCCCCGTCGCTCTGACATCACCAGTGGTTTATGGCGCAGAGCACGATCATGCCCAACATCAGTCAGCGGCCAGTAAAACCTATACTTGCCCGATGCACCCTCAAGAAACCAGCGATAAAGAGGGACGTTGCCCCATCTGCAATATGTTTTTAGTCGTCAAAGATGAGCAACAAGAGTCCATCGCTGACGACAGCCAACATCATTCAGCAGCCAGTAAAACCTATACTTGCCCGATGCACCCTCAAGAGACCAGCGATAAAGAGGGACGTTGTTCCATCTGCAATATGTTTTTGGTCGTCAAAGATGAGCAACAAGAGTCCATCACTGACGACAGCCAACATCATTCAGCGGTCAGTAAAACCTATACTTGCCCGATGCACCCTCAAGAGACCAGCGATAAAGAGGGACGTTGTTCCATCTGCAATATGTTTTTGGTCGTCAAAGATGAGCAAGAAGAGTCCATCACTGACGACAGCCAACATCATTCAGCGGTCAGTAAAACCTATACTTGCCCGATGCACCCTCAAGAAACCAGCGATAAAGAGGGACGTTGTCCCATCTGTAATATGTTTTTAGTCGTCGAAGATGAGCAACAAGAGTCCAGCACTGACGACACTCAACATTCAATGGCTAACATGTAAAGTGCTATTGCAATAGAACAAAGCCTAACAGGCAAGATCAATTGATCCTTCTGTGCATCGAGCACATTCAATATTATTGTTTTTAGCGTTTTCATCATGGCTATCATGGTGAATATCGAGGTTGTTATGAAGAAATTCCCATTTTCTAGTGTGCTATTAGGCGCGATTGTTTGGGTAATAATCCCCGCAGCGCTTACATCACCAGTCGCTTATGGCGCAGAGCACGATCATGCCCAGCATCAGTCGCAAGCCAGCAAAACCTATACTTGCCCGATGCACCCTGAAGTGATCAGTGATAAAGAGGGAAGTTGTCCCATCTGTAATATGTTTCTCGTCGTCAAAGAGGATCAAGATGAGTCCAGCGTTGACGACACTCAACATCCAATGGCTAACATGAAAAGTGTCAGTCAGACAAACAAAGGCCAAGCAGACAAGGTGATTGAGCAACCTAAGCCCGCATTACTGCCCAAAGCAAATAACAAGGACAACGCTAAGGTAAAGTATGTCTGCCCAATGCATTCGCATGTGGTGTCCGATGCGCCTAGCACCTGCCCTATTTGCGGCATGAACCTTGAGAAAGTGACGGTGGCCGATGCCACCCAGAAAATCGGCAGTGGTGAGCCTGGCGGGATGCAACCATCAATGGCTAACATGAACAGTGTCAGTCAGACAAACAAAAGCCAAGCAGACAAGGTATTTGAACAACCTAAGCCCGCATTACTGCCCACGGCAAATAACAAGGACAGCACTAATGTAAAATATGTCTGCCCAATGCATTCGCATGTGGTGTCCGATGCGCCTGGCACCTGCCCTATTTGCGGCATGAACCTTGAGAAAGTGACGGTGACCGATGCCAGCAAAGAAATTGTGGTTGGCGTGTCTGGCGGTATGCAACAGGCACTGGGGATGCGAAGTCAGGTGGTTGAAAGAACCAGTTTATCTAGCCAAGTAAATACCATAGGCACAGTGCAATATAACGAAAATGCTATTGGCCATGTGCATACGCGTGCAACCGGATGGATAGAAACGCTCAAGGTGAATGACGTGGGACAAGAGATAAAAAAGGGCCAACTCTTATATGAGCTTTACTCGCCCGAGCTAGTCAATGCCCAAGACGATTATTCCCAAGCACAAGACTACCTTAAACAAGATAACGAGCGTGGCAGTAGTTTATTGCTTAAAGCTCGTAAACGCTTAACACTATTAGGTGTCGATAGCACGGTGATTAATCGCTTAGAAAAAACCGGTGAAACCATTTTTAAAGTGCCTTTTTATGCCCAGCAAGATGGCTTTATCAGTAAGTTAACGATCCGTCCCGGTATGTATATCCAGCCAGGCGATACCTTGTTTGAAATCGTTAACTTAGACAGTGTATGGGTCATTGCAGATGTATTTGAAAACGAGCAAAGTTGGCTACAAAAAGGCCGCAAAGTCACTGTCAGCGCAGCAGCGCTGGGACTGTTTGATATTGACTCGACGATTGACTATATCTACCCCGAATTAGATCCCGTCACCCGGGCTATGCAGGTACGGATCAAACTCAATAATCTTAACGACAAGCTCAGACCTGGCAGCTTAGTGGATGTCACCTTATTTGGCCTTCCTAAGGATAATGTGCTCACCGTCCCAACAGAGGCGCTCATTCTTACTGGCCGCGAGAACCGTATTGTGGTGCAACGCAGTGATACTAGCTTTGCTTCAGTGCCGGTAAAAATTGGCATGATAGCAGACGGTAAGGCCGAAATTTTAGACGGGCTGAATGAGCATGACAAAGTGGTCATATCTGGACAGTTTTTACTAGACTCAGAAGCCAGTATTCAAGGCAGTTTACAGCGTTTAACGAGTAATGATTCAACCACCCAAGATTCAACCCAAGATTCAACCACCACCGATGCTCACCAGCACTAAGGAGCACGCCAATGTTAGCAAAAATTATCAGTGCTTCAATAAAGCAACGCGTCATGGTGTTGATACTCACGGCCGTTATCGCGTTAGTGGGTTATCAAGCCATGCGCATGACACCTCTGGATGCGCTACCTGACTTATCAGATGTACAAGTCATTGTTAAAACCTCATACCCTGGCCAAGCCCCACAATTAGTTGAAGATCAAATTACCTACCCATTGTCATCGGCTATGCTTGCCGTGCCGGGTGCCAAAACGGTTCGCGGGTTCTCCATGTTTGGCGATTCATTCGTCTATGTCATTTTTGAAGATGGCACCGACATTTATTGGGCGCGGTCACGGGTATTAGAGTACTTATCACAAACCCAAGATCAACTGCCTGCTGGCGTCACGCCAAGCATTGGGCCAGATGCATCTGGTGTAGGTTGGATTTTCCAATACGCCTTAGTCGATCGCAACGGACAGTATGATTTAGCCCAATTACGTTCATTACAAGATTGGTTTTTAAAGCTTGAATTACAAAGTGTTGCAGGAGTATCAGAAGTTGCCACCGTTGGTGGCATGGAACAAACTTATCAAGTGGTTGTCGACCCGCATAAGTTGGCCCTGTATCAAATCGATTTAATGACCATTAAAAACGCCTTAGATGTCTCCAATAGCTCAACCGGTGGCTCGGTCATTGAAATGGCCGAAGCAGAATATATGATCACCTCAAGTGGTTATCGCCAAACCATTGCCGACTTTGCTGAAATCCCCTTGGGCATTTTGTCTGAAAACGGCACGCCGGTATTAATGAAGGATGTGGCCCAATTAAGAACCGGCCCGGCAGCGCGCCGTGGCATTGCAGAGCTAGATGGTAAAGGCGAAGTCGTCGGCGGTATTGTAGTGATGCGCTATGGTGAAAATGCGCTTGAAACCATTAATAATGTGAAGAAAAAACTCGAGCAAATCAGTAATGGACTACCTGATGGTGTTGAGTTAGTCACCACTTATGACCGCTCAGAGTTAATCTTGCGCTCAGTCGATAACCTTACCCATAAAGTGCTTGAAGAAATGTTGGTAGTCGGACTCATTTGCCTACTGTTTTTACTGCATGCCCGCTCAACCTTAGTGGCGATTATCACCTTACCTATTTCAATTTTAGTCAGTTTTATCGCCATGAATATCATTGGGGTCAATGCCAATATTATGAGTTTAGGCGGGATTGCCATTGCCATTGGTGCCGTGGTTGACGCGTCGATTGTGATGGTCGAAAACACCCATAAACATTTAGAACATTATCGTCAAAAACACGGTAAGGCTCCTGAGGGAGAAGATCACTGGCAACTGGTCAAAGAAGCCTCAATTGAGGTCGGCCCGGCGTTATTCTTCAGTTTGCTTATCATCACCTTAAGCTTTACGCCGGTATTTGCCCTTGAAGCACAAGAAGGACGTTTATTTCATCCACTAGCCTTTACTAAAACCTTCGCCATGGCCGCATCGGCAATCTTAGCGATCACCTTAATTCCAGTATTAATGGGTTATTTTGTCCGCGGAAAAATCCCTGATGAACGTAAGAATCCTATCAGTCGAGTATTAATTGCCATATATCAGCCATTACTTAAATGGGTACTGCATTTCCCTAAAATCACCATTGGATTGGCGATTATTGTCCTATTCAGTGCTTACTACCCATTAAGCCAAATGGGCTCAGAGTTTATGCCCACCTTAGAAGAAGGTGATCTACTCTATATGCCGACCACCCTGCCCGGTGTCAGCGCAGGCAAAGCTGCAGAAATATTGCAGCAAACAGACCGTCTGATAAAAACCGTTCCCGAAGTCAAAAGGGTATTTGGCAAAGTAGGCCGCGCAATGACCGCGACCGATCCCGCGCCGCTAACCATGCTCGAAACTACCATTATGCTCAAACCCACAACTGAATGGCGTGATGGCGTAACCTTAGAAAGCATTATTGAAGAACTGCAACAAACCGTGCGTATTCCAGGGATGACCAATGCTTGGGTGCAACCGATTAAAACTCGCATCGATATGCTGTCTACTGGTGTTAGAACGCCTGTTGGCATAAAAATATCGGGATCGAATGTTGAGGAACTGCAACGGATTGGCGCTGAAATAGAAGCGGTAGTAAGCAAATTACCTGGAACAGTATCTGCATTCTCACAACGCAGTAGCGGCGGCCGTTATATTGATATTACCCCAGATCTTAAAAATGCCGCACGTTATGGCATGACCTTAAAAGACATCCAGGATGTAGTGCAAATAGCCATTGGCGGTATGACTATTGGTGAGTCGATTCAAGGTCAAGAGCGCTATCCCATCAATATTCGTTACCCACGAGAGTTACGTGACAATATTGAGAAGCTCAGAAATTTACCTGTGCTGACTAAAACGGGTAAGTACTTACCGTTAAGTTATTTAGCCGAACTCAAAATCATTGATGGCCCCCCTATGTTAGCCAGTGAAAATGGTCGCCTTATCTCGTGGGTGTTTGTCGATCTAAAAGACATTTCTATCGGCGAATATATTATTGAAGCTGAAAAGGCACTAAAAAAACAAATCACTCTACCAGCGCGCTACAACTATAGCTTTGCTGGACAGTACGAGTACATGCAGCGGGTTGACGCTAAAATGAAAATGGTGATCCCATTAATGATTGCGGTGATTTTTATGCTACTGATGATGACGTTCAACTCAGTAATACAAGCATCTGTGATCATGCTAAGTTTGCCTTTTTCATTGGTGGGTAGTGCATGGCTGCTCTATGGGCTGGACTATAATTTTTCAGTCGCGGTATCGGTCGGCATGATTGCCTTAGCCGGGGTCGCCGCCGAATTTGGCGTGGTAATGCAGGTCTATCTCAATAATAGTATTAAGGCCTATAAGCAAGCCGACAACTACCACAGTAAAGCGGATTTAACCGCCGCATTACTCGAAGGCGCAGTAATGCGAATTCGGCCTAAAGCCATGACAGTCGCCACCATCTTTTTTGGTTTACTGCCGATAATGTGGGGTAGTGGTACGGGTAATGAAGTCATGCAAAAAATTGCCGCACCTATGGTGGGCGGCATGGTAACAGCGCCGCTATTGTCGCTATTTGTTATCCCGGCGATTTACTTGCTTATTTACGGCCGCACGTTACCTAAGCAATAACGACAAACGTTAACGCTAAATACATTCCCCCTAGAAACAACAATCCTCAAGTCACTCGGTGACTTGAGGATTATTTTTATGAGCGTTTATACTCATCTTATTGGTACTTACTAAATGGTTTTGATTTAGTTAACCTCTACTCAGGTTAAAAGATGGGGGTTATTGACGTTTAAGTGACTCATTTAACTGATCGACTTGATCTTGCTGCTTTTTACGGCAGGTGGCAATATCGTCTGGGTGACCATACTTGCAAGGATCGCTTGCCAGAATGGCTCTAGGAAGATTAATCACCATATAGTCAGTGTCATTTTTATTGTCATCCGCATTGCCAGCCTTACCAATACGGATTGGACTTGTTCCACTACAGGCCGTTAGCAGCACTAAACTCGATAACAATGTTAATTGAATTATCAGCTGCTTCATTGTTGTAATATCCCTTGTTTTTCACGTGCGAGAATTACCATCCGAAACATACCCCATGCCATAATGACAGCACCAGTAACCAACATAATATTGATAAGTACAGGGTTGGCTAACATAGGTAAAAAGTCTTGGTTAAATCCGGCCACTAGACCATATATACCCAAACCAAATAACACTGCTCCAGGAAAATCAATTACGGCTATCATCAGCATACTGCGATGAATTCTAGCCAAATCAGCTTGCTTCGTATCTTGTGTCATTCGCTCATCCTTGTTTAAATACACTCACTAATACTGATATTAGCTACTAACTAATCATTTTGACATTACTCAATGGTCTAGGTTCTATAAATAACCACAAGCGCACAGTAAGTCAGGTAATATTATGATGCTGGAGTCATTTATTGTGATGTCATTTTTATGGAATAAAAAGCGTAATAATTAACAACACCTCACCTTGTGCTCATTTAGCAAAAAATAACCGACATAGGGAATGTCCGTTGCGGATCCTCAGACTGCTGCCGCTAGGCTTTGGGCTTTAACGAATAAAACATCACGGTTAATAAAGGCTAAATAGGCTACAGAATTGCTTAGCCGCGGCAGCGTTTCGACGCGCAGCCTAGCTTGGCTATAACGGCTTACGCTATCACCCCAGTATTTTATTTAAGCTTATAAAATGACAGTTTCTACTGATATCGACAGCCAGAGTTAAGTTAAGTCGATATCAGCAGAAAAGCAAAAAGCCTTCAAACGAAGGCTTTTTTGAACAATTATGATTCTATGTAACAAGTTAAGATTGTTTAAATACCGGTAAGATATCCGCCATTGCCAGTAAGTGACATGTTGCTGTGATCATCCCAAACAACACCACCAGTACAATCAGCGGAGTCCCGCCTGGCACCTTAAAACCGTCGGCATTGGGATATTGTTGCCTCACTTTATAAGCCAGCAAAGCGGGTACAATAACGGCCCATATGGTGGCCGCAAGCGCAGCAAATCCAATCGCTAAAATAAATCCATTCGGAAATAATAAACCCAGTATTGTCGGCGGTATAAACGTAACCGCGGCCGTTTTAATACGTCCGGTGCGTGAATCATCAAAATTAAATAGATCGGCAAGGTAGTCAAACAGCCCGAGTGTCACCCCTAAAAATGATGATGCAACGGCAAGGTTGGCAAACAGGGTTAACATGTTATCAAGCCATTGGCTGGCAATCACCCCCGACAAGGCCGCGACTAACACCCCGATATTGCCCCCTTGCGCAATAATATCGGCAAACTGGCTGCGTTGAATATTGCCCATTGTCGCTACTAACCAACACACATAAATAACCAATGCGATACTGGTTCCAGTAACGATGGCTTTCACAATCGTATTAGCATCTTTACCGTAATACTTTACTAAGCTCGGCACGTTACCGTGATAACCAAAACTGGCCAACCCAAAAGGAATAGCAGCGAGTAAATAAGGCAGATAACGCGACTCACCATCGGGTGACGCCAATTTCACCGTGTCAATGTCGATTAATAAATTACCGATAGCCAAGAAGAAAGTGATCATCATACCACCGAGCATTATGGTGGTGATCCGATCGACCGCTTTAGTACTGATAAACACCACAAGTGCCAAGACAATAGCAAAAACCAAACCCGCCACGCTCTGAGGCAAACTCACACCCAGAGCCGATAAGCTGTGATTAACAATCGACCCGCCACCACTGATATAAGCATAGGTTAAAATATACAACACAAAGGCAATAGATACGCCGTTAATCACCCGCCAAAACTGCCCTAGAGTTACGCGGGTTAAGGTGTCAAAACTATCGCCAGGTTCAAAATGCAAATTGGCTTCTAATAACAGCAAACCCGACATTAACATGCAAAACCATACACCTAACAACATGGCTAATGAATAACCAAACCACATTCCTGCACTAACGACCGGCAAGGAAAACATGCCCGCACCGACTGTGGTCCCAGCAATAATCATCGCCCCACCCAATACTGACTTACCGCTAGCTCGATGCTTTGCTGCATTCATGTGGTTGGCCATTATTGTCCGTGCTCCGCTGCCACACTATCAACAATGGTTTGTCTTACTGAAGAACTGAGTAATTTATTGGCATTATCTCGAATTCTTATCACTTCAGAACGATTCTCGACACTGCATAAATATCCCAATTCTTTTAGTTTCACGCTCAAGGTGTTATACAACTTTTTATCATAAAATTCTGGTGCGGTAATGCCATGTAGAGCCCCTAAACGTTGGGCTAACATATGACTATCGGTTTCCAATCCTGAACGCTCAAGCTCCGGATTTATCGCCAGTAAATTAAAGATAATGGCATAGCGTTGCAACGTCTCATTGATGGTTTCAGCAAGCAGTAACAGTTGAGTAATATGGTGAGGCGTGATCACCAACTGATCGCTACCGCTCAACAGACCTTGTTCAACCATAAAGTCTAAAATGCAATCTACATGTTTAGGAACATCATCAATACCCATAAAAAGTTCAGCTTTAAGTAATGGGTAAAAATCCATCACTATGGCATGGATTCGGGTGCGATCGCACACATCATAGTGCACTAAACAACTGGCGATGAGTGAAGGTAATGCCATTAAATGAATAATATTATTACGGTAATAACTCATGGTAATAGCAACTTTTTCATCAACCGAAATTATCTCGCCAATAAGGTCCTTAGTACTGACAAACTTATTTAACGACAGACAATGATCAACAATTGACTTGCCATTACCCTCTGCAACGGATGCGTAATGGGTATAAGGCACTGTGTTAAGTAATGCTAAATACAAATCAAGCTGACGTTCTAACTGGCTTCTTTCTAATGCATTTTGCTCTGATGCCAATAACACTAAACTGGTCAATGTCACCGAGCTGGCCGCAGCAGCGCCGTTGATATTGGTCATCACACGATTGGCTAGTAAGTTGACCGATGGGGTAAACCATGATGGTTTCTGATCAGGATCGTTCGCAATCTCTTTACGCCATTCTGGCGCCTGCTCGTTTAAGAAATGTTGTAAATTAATCGGCTCACCAAAGTTCACATAACCTTGGCCAAAATTGCCTAATTTACGCAGAGCCCCAAATAACTGCCAAACAGATTCTTTTTTCTTTTTCTTACCGCTTAATTCTTTATGGTAAGTGGCCACTTCCATCACATGGTCATAACCTAAATACACAGGCACTAAGGTCACAGGGCGTTCAATGCCACGTAACACACTATTAATAGTCATCGCTAACATACCGGTTTTAGGCGCTAGCAAACGCCCGGTACGAGAACGACCACCTTCAGTGAAATACTCGACCGAATAGCCCTTAGCAAATAACTGATCTAAGTATTCACGAAATACTGCGGTATAGAGCTTTTTGCCATTAAAACTACGACGGATAAAGAATGCTCCGCCACGACGGAACATAGGCCCAGCAGGCCAAAAGTTAAGATTAATACCGGCTGCAATGTGCGGTGGAACCATACCCTGATAATACAAAATATATGACAAGAGTAAGTAATCCATATGACTACGATGACAAGGCACATAGACAATTTCATGGCCGTCATGATGTAACTGCCTTATCTGTTCTGCACCTTTGATATTGATACCACTGTATAATTTGTTCCATAACCAGGTGAGGAAGCGCTCGGCAATGCGCACAAAACTATCAGAATAGTCAGCGGCAATTTCATCAAGGTATTCAATGGCGGTTTCACGGGCTTTCTCGACAGATACTTTTTTGTTTACCGACTCTTCTTCAATGGCTTTCTTGATTGCATCAGATTTAAGTAACGACGCAAAAAGCACTTGCCGATTCGGTAATTGCTGCCCTGTCATCACTTTGCGTTGACGGCGGAAATGCACTCGCGCAACACGGATCAATTTGTGAGCAATTCTTTTATCGGTACCGTGTTCATCAGCCATAAGACGAAGCGATAATGCATTAGAAAACTGAACAAAATTGTGGCGACCTAGAAACAAAATCATTAGCCATTTTCGCAGCCAGGTCGGGTTTTCCCTTTCAAAAAAAGCCGCTTTCATGCTGTCATCTTCTTTACCCGGTGTACGGCCCCAATAAAGGCTCACAGGCACCAACTGAATATCTAACTCAGGACATTGACGATGAAGCGCTAACAGACTGGTAAAACTATTAATAAATTTTTCACCGCTTTCGCGTTTACCAAAAAGCGGTTTGCGGCCTTCAAGACAAACGATGCGTGATACTTTGAGGCCATCCAATTGCAGTGGCTCATATGGACTGGGCATACCAAAGCTCTCAGTGATTTCGCTTAATGCAGCGGCATCACTGATTGATTCTGTTTTCATAACATAAATCAGAGGTTTAGATGGATCTAAATTAAGATCGTCAAAAGGATCATGTGGCACAACAACCGTGAGTACCATCGATTTTTGAATCCATTTTAACGCTCGTAAAAATATTGAATCTGGTTTTGACATGGTTATTTTCGCAACATAAGCCACTGTAATATTGTCGTATAGGATACCAGAAACCAGCCTGCTTACACTATCAGACCGATTTATCTTTACGCTTGAGTTCTCACTATCGGAAATAACATCAGACAATCAATACACAATAACTAATAGAAACAGGTTGTTGAATGATACTTGACCAACAATATACAAAAAAGAGTTGGTTAATACTTGCACGAACAAAAACACTGTATATAATGACAGTCACTGTATAAAAAGACAGGAACCATCATGAGACCGTTAACGCCGCGCCAAGCAGAAATTTTAGACTTAATTAAAAACAATATCACCGAAACAGGTATGCCACCCACTCGTGCTGAAATTGCGAGTCGTCTTGGCTTTAAAAGTGCTAATGCCGCCGAAGAGCATTTAAAAGCATTAGCCAAAAAAGGTTTTATCGAGATCATACCTGGTACCTCGAGAGGTATTCGTTTACCTCATGAAGAACAGCTTGAAATCGGTCTGCCACTCATTGGACAAGTTGCTGCTGGAGAGCCTATTTTGGCGCAAGAGCATGTAGAACAATATTATCAAGTTGACCCAAATATGTTTAAACCCGCCGCAGATTTTTTATTACGGGTTCGTGGTGATAGCATGAAAAATATTGGTATTTTAGAAGGCGACTTGCTCGCTGTACATAAAATGCAACAAGCGCGTAATGGTCAGGTTGTGGTGGCGCGTGTTGATGATGACGTCACCGTAAAACGATTTGAACAAAAAGGTAATATGATTTATCTGCATGCAGAAAATGAAGATTATAACCCGATAAAAGTAGATTTAAGTTGCCAAAGCCTAACCATCGAAGGGCTTGCAGTTGGCGTTATCCGTAATGGAGATTGGTCATGAACAAACTAATGGGCGTAGCGCCACGTCACCCAGGCTTATGGGTAGATTTAACTGAAACAGATCTGCATGGCAACCAAACCATTCAAACATTACAAACTGTCACCCAAGGTGAAGCAGAACTGAGTCAATTGTGTAGCCAACTGGCAACGTTGAGCCAGCAAGGCAGATGGGTTGTATTAATTAGTCCACCTCACATAGGCTATAAGCATATGCTGGCCAGTGCTGGAGTGAGAATGGATCGTATTTTACTGGTGCACACCAAAGATGAAGTCGAAACATTATGGGCCATGGAAAAAGCACTCACGAGCGGAACTTCTAGTGCAGTGGTTACTTGGACAAGTTCACTCGATGCTCGCGATAGTCGTCGATTGGAAATTGTCGCTAAGAGCGCGCGAGCATTAGGCGTGGTAATTGAAGATGTGAATGCTCACTTACCTCACAAACATCAATTTGTTAACTCTACATTAACAAATGAAGCAGGTAATTTTTGCTCATTTCACTAAGCATAAATCCTTAATTACCAAGCCCTGCATTGAATTCAGGGCTTTTTTTCATCTTTTATTAGCCTATTTACCAACAAAGTGATCTTGATCAATGTTTAATCTACAAGTAATGTGGTTAACAAGGATGAAACATTTTTCATCCTTAATTGGATAAAATGACAGTAATCAAGATTACTGCCAGACAAATAATCCAAATAGAAATTGATAAGTTCAGTCGTAGGTACAAGTGTGGTGCACAGCTAACAATAAAAGCGTAGACAGTCTGTATACAACCACCAAAGTACTTTGAGTTCATCAAGCTTTTTTCGGGAACCGAAGAGTTTGCATAGAGCTGAGATTTACTGTGTGACTTTTCTTTGTAGTTGCTATTTTGCAATTAGCAGGGGAGTAGTCTTGTGAAGCAATGGTTGTATTTTTTATTGGTTGTGTGGGTAGCACTTCCGCTTGGGGCAACAGAAATGCCCCTCAACATGACTCAAGGCGTGACAGATATCAGTGGTAAGGTTTATGACCTCCATATGACGATTCTTTACATCTGTTGTGCTATTGGGTTAGTGGTGTTTGGGATCATGATTTATTCGATGATTTATCACCGCAAGTCAAAAGGTGCCGTTGCGGCCAATTTTCACGAAAGTACCAAAGTGGAAATTGCTTGGACCGTCATCCCTTTCATTATCTTAATCGGAATGGCTATTCCAGCCACTAAAACCTTAATTGCCATGGAAGATCCCAGCGATGCCGATCTGACCATCAAAATTACTGGGTCACAGTGGAAATGGCACTACAGCTATTTTGATAAAGACATCGAATTTTACAGCTCATTATCCACCCCCAGAGAGCAAATTGATGGCCGTGAGGCCAAAGGCGAAAATTACCTCCTTGAAGTCGATAAGCCGCTAGTACTGCCCATAAACCAAAAGGTGCGTTTCTTGATGACATCTGATGATGTTATCCACTCATGGTGGGTACCCGCTTTCGCGGTTAAAAAAGATGCCAACCCAGGCTTTATCAACGAAGCCTGGACTCGTATTGATAAGCCTGGAACTTATCGCGGTCAATGTGCTGAGTTATGCGGTAAAGACCATGGATTTATGCCTATTGTGGTACAAGCCTTATCAGAGACTGATTTTGATAATTGGTTAGTTGAACAAAAACAACTGGCCAATAATGCTGCAGTCGCTGCAGCCGCATCAATGTCACAAACCTTGTCCCTTGAAGAGCTAAACGCGCAGGGCGAGCAAGTGTACATAGCGCGGTGCGCCGCTTGTCACCAACCTAATGGGGCGGGTCTTCCCGGTGTATTCCCATCATTGATTGGCAGTCCTATCATAAAAGGCCCTGTTGACGATCACCTCAATATTGTCTTAAACGGTAAACCAGGCACCGCAATGCAAGCCTTTGCCAAGCAACTTAGCGCCATAGAAATTGCCGCAGTGATTACCTTTGAGCGAAATGCTTGGGGCAACAATAGTGGCGATGTTGTTCAAGCAGCTGATGTGGGTAACTTCTCAAGTAGTAACGCGTCAAGCACTGAGCCAATCGATGCCGTAGCCGATGCAGCAAGTACCATTGCTGCAACAACGACAGACGTTACCGATGCGGCCACAGAAAAAACCATTCAAGCTATAGAAGCCGTTGCCAAGGTTGTGACACCTGAAGTTGTTGCAGCGGCAGATCTGCCCACCTTAACCTTGGAGCAATTAATCGCTGAAGGTGAGCAGGTTTATGCCACTGTTTGTGCTGCATGTCACCAAGCCACTGGCGCTGGTTTACCCGGCGCTTTCCCTTCACTTATTGGCAGCCCTGTCGTTAGCGGACCGGTTAGCGGACATATCGATATCGTTATGAACGGCAAACCAGGCACCGCAATGCAAGCATTTAGTAGTCAACTCAGCCCTCAAAAAATGGCGGCAGTGATTACTTATGAGCGCAATGCGTGGGGCAATAATTCTGGCGAGGCGGTGCAAGCTGCCGATGTCGCTAGCCATGGACAGTAGGGGAAAACAATGAGCACAACAACGCACGATACAATTGCTACCGCTCATGATGATCATCATCACGGAGCGCCGAAAGGGCTAATGCGCTGGCTACTCACCACTAACCATAAAGATATCGGCTCGCTGTATTTATGGTTTAGTTTCATTATGTTTCTAACTGGCGGTGCGATGGCTATGGTCATTCGAGCTGAGTTATTTCAGCCGGGATTACAGCTAGTCGAACCTAACTTTTTTAATCAGATGACCACAGTTCATGGTCTTATTATGGTCTTTGGCGCGGTAATGCCAGCTTTTACTGGATTAGCTAACTGGTTAATTCCAATGATGATCGGTGCGCCAGACATGGCACTACCGCGGATGAACAACTGGAGTTTTTGGATTTTACCGTTCGCCTTTTCCATGTTACTAGGTTCGCTATTCATGGAAGGTGGTGGTCCTAATTTTGGTTGGACATTCTACGCCCCACTCTCAACCACTTATAGTCCTGACAGCACCGCTTTGTTTGTATTTGCCATTCATATGATGGGGATCAGTTCGATAATGGGCGCCATTAACGTTATCGTGACCATAGTCAATATGCGCGCCCCTGGTATGACATGGATGAAATTACCGCTGTTTGTGTGGACTTGGCTTATTACCGCATTTTTACTGATTGCGGTGATGCCAGTGCTTGCGGGTGCGGTCACCATGGTGTTAACCGATAAGTTTTTCGGTACTAGCTTTTTTGATGCCGCAGGTGGCGGCGATCCGGTGATGTTCCAGCATATTTTCTGGTTCTTCGGTCATCCTGAAGTTTACATCATGATTTTACCGTCATTCGGCATTATCTCAGCGATTGTTCCGACCTTTAGTCGTAAAAAATTGTTTGGTTATTCCTCTATGGTTTATGCCACTGCCAGCATTGCCGTGCTGTCATTCTTGGTGTGGGCACATCATATGTTTACCACTGGTATGCCTGTGTTTGCAGAGCTATTTTTCATGTATTGCACCATGTTAATTGCTGTCCCTACTGGGGTGAAAGTGTTTAATTGGGTGGCAACCATGTGGCGCGGATCGATGACATTTGAAACACCGATGCTCTTTGCGGTCGCGTTTATCATCCTGTTCACCATTGGCGGGTTTTCGGGTCTGATGCTGGCAATTACCCCTGCCGATTTCCAATATCACGACACTTACTTTGTGGTGGCTCATTTTCATTATGTGTTGGTCACAGGGGCGATATTTTCCATTATGGCAGCGGCATATTATTGGCTGCCCAAATGGACCGGTCATATGTACAACGAAACCTTAGGGAAATGGCATTTTTGGTGTTCGGTTATCTCCGTCAATGTACTATTTTTCCCGATGCATTTCTTAGGCTTAGCAGGCATGCCGAGAAGGATCCCTGATTACGCAGTACAGTTTGCCGATGTAAATCAAATTGTATCAATTGGTGGGTTCGCATTTGGTTTATCTCAGTTTATTTTCCTCGCTGTGGTACTCAAATGCATTAAGGGTGGCAAACCCGCTGGAGATAATCCTTGGCAAGCAGCAGAAGGCTTAGAATGGTCGATTGCCAGTCCAGCGCCATATCACTCGTTTACCACTCCGCCGGAGATTAAATGAGATGACGCAATCAACAAGATCAAATCGTAAGTTATTAATCATGCTGATTGCTGGGTCAATTGGTATGTTTGGATTTGGTTTTGCGCTGGTACCGCTTTATGACGTGCTCTGCGATACATTGGGTATTAATGGCAAAACCCAAAATAGTGCCAGCAGCTATGAAGCGGTGGTGGTTGATAAAAGCCGAACCGTAACCATTGAATTTGTCACCCAAGTTCAATCAAATATGCCGTGGGAATTTAGCCCTAAAGTTAACCAAATAAGCGTGCATCCTGGTGAGCTTACTCACGCACAATTTTTGGTTAAAAACCTGTCTTCACGCGACACCGTAGGCCAAGCGATCCCTTCGGTATCGCCTGGCCAAGGGGCGGCGTACTTCAATAAAACGGAATGTTTTTGCTTTAATCAACAACCTTTAGCAGCGTCTGCCACCGCAGAATTACCACTGATTTTTTACGTGGACCCTGATTTACCAGCGTCCATTAATACATTGACTCTCTCTTATACCCTTTATGACATCACCGATAAACAAGCGATCGACATAGAGCAAGGAGCAGCAAAATGACAACAAAGTATCAACCTTATTATGTACCATCCCAAAGTGCGTGGCCGATAATCGGTGCTATTGGTTTATTTTTAATTGCGTTTGGTGCTGGCAATTATATACAACAATTAACCACAGAAAAAACCTCTGGGGGTTACATTTTACTCGCGGGTTTGGCCGTCATTATTTTTATGATTTTTGGCTGGTTTAAAACCGTTATTGATGAGTCCATGGCTGGATTGTATTCAGCGCAAATGGATCGTTCGTTTAGACAAGGAATGAGCTGGTTTATTTTTTCTGAAATTATGTTTTTTGGGGCATTTTTCGGCGCACTCTTTTATGCACGAATGATTTCAGTGCCTTGGCTTGGGGGCGCATCAAATAATGCCATGACTCATGAAGTGTTGTGGCCTGCGTTTGAGGCTATTTGGCCACTGGTAAAAACGCCTGATGGTACCGCAACCGAAGCCATGCCGTGGACGGGTTTGCCATTAATCAACACCATGATACTGCTAACCTCATCGGTTACATTACACTTTGCCCATACCAACCTCGAAAAAGCCAATCGTAAACCCTTGATCATCTGGTTAGCGCTGACGGTTATTTTGGGTATTGCATTTCTAGGTTTACAGGTTGAAGAGTATAGCCATGCTTACCAAGAAATGGGGCTAACACTCTCTTCTGGTGTATACGGTAACACCTTCTTTCTGTTAACCGGTTTTCACGGTATGCACGTGACGATTGGCACCCTGTTCTTAATTATTTTGTTACTCAGAATTGTCAAAGGGCATTTTACGCCCGACAAGCATTTCGCTTTTCAAGCGGGAAGTTGGTATTGGCACTTTGTTGATGTGGTGTGGTTATGCTTATTCATCTTTGTCTACGTGTTGTAAATCAACATTAATAAGGTCTGGGGTTAGGCTGAATGTAGCCAAGCCCTAAGGCCACCAGCAACACCACAATCACAGCAATAGAAAACAACACTCGGCGACCTATAAAATGACTCATAGGTTGCTGATGTTGCCCTTTAACCATAATAACTAAGGCTCTACCTAAGTTAAATAATATGAATAAAAGCAACGAGACTAAAACTAACTTAACAATGAAAGGGGTTGTCACAGGCAATCCTTTTAGCAGTGTGGGTGTGTCTCAAATATTATTGGTAATCATTACTTTGGTCGTGTTTGGCTTATTGGTCAAGCTAGGATTATGGCAATTATCACGGGCAGCGTTTAAACAAGAGTGGCAAAGCACATTACTTCAGCGCCAACAGCAGCAAGCACTGACTTATGAAGACATGTTGGCATTGGTTGAATCATCAAAGCGACAAACCGCCTCTCAGCCAGAGACGGCTTTACTGACGGGTTATCGCTTATCGATTTATGCTAAACCTGCCAATAACACCGTACTGCTGTTAGACAATCAAGTGTATCAAGGCCAAGTGGGCTATTTAGCTTACCAAGTATTTGAGATAACGCCTGATCAACCTTGGATATTAGTTGAACTCGGTTTTGTTCCAGCAAATAAAGATCGTCGAATATTACCGGAGCTCACAGCGTTAGAAGTCGATTACTACACACTATTGGGTCGGGTATACCAAAAGCAAACCAACCCATTAAGTGATCAATTATATCCGGAGAAGTTAGCAGATATAGATGCCCCTCTACGTTTTCAAAACATCAACATCGCGGCATTGGCTGACATGTTGGCTCATCCGCTGATCTCTGTGGTACTGCAACCAGAGAATGTCCCGAGTTATAACTTACCTCAACCCTGGGTGCCGATCCCACTATCGGCGCACAAGCATCAAGGTTATGCCTTGCAATGGTTCACGATGGCAGGAGTCTTTTTAGGATTAATGAGCTGGATAGCATTTCGACAATTTCGACGTTAAGCCTCGTCGTGAAAAATTAACTTAACAATAATATCAAAATGATAAAGAGGAGATGGAATGAACTCCCTACCTAAAAAAAGCAATAAAGCATTAATAGTATTACTGCTGGTATTTATTTTACCGGTAGCTTTGGCCAAATTAGTGTTAAGCCTAGAACTGTATAATGGTGCGGCGACTAACAAGGGGGCGTTAATCACTCCCGAAGTAAATTATGCCAATTTAGCCATGGACAACCCCAAACCACACGTATGGCAAGTACTGTTTTTTCTACCTGAAACGTGCAATGAACAGTGCCAAGAACGCCTGTATATTTTACATCAAAGCTATATCGCACTGGGTAAAGATCGGGATCGTGTTACCCCTATCATTGTGGTTAATAACAGCAGCGACACCAAGATACTTAAGCAATTAAATATCGGCTTCGATCAAGTAAACGCCAATCAAGCACTGGCAACCATGCTGACAGAGCAACGTCTGGTTATTGTCGATCCTCTCGGAAACTTGGTGATGCAATATGACAATGTGATAGGTCACGACGCCAATATCGCCCAAGGCAAAGCCATGATTGCTGATTTACGCAAAATGCTTAAGTTGTCGAGGGTAGGCTAATGGCAATTGAGCGATTAATCAAATTCACTTTGGTGTTTACCTTGGCGGTTATTCTAATGGGCGCCTATACACGCCTGTCAGATGCCGGATTAGGTTGCCCAGACTGGCCGGGATGTTATGGTCACTTGGCCTTTCCAAGTGCAAGTCATGATTTAGCCAACATTGAGAGTCGTTTTCCTGATGCTCAAATTGAGCCTGAAAAGGCATGGCTGGAAATGATCCATCGTTATATCGCCGGAACATTAGGCTTAATGGTTTTAGCCATTTTAATTTTATGTCTTAAAGAGCCTCAAGCCCCCAAAAAACTTCCCATCTTTATTGCTGGGCTCATTGTGTTTCAAGCCGCGCTTGGCATGTGGACTGTCACGATGAAATTAATGCCTATTGTGGTTATGGCACACCTTATTGGTGGTTTTAGCCTATTTGCCTTGTTACTAATCTTGTATCTACGGCTAAAGCCATTACGGATCCCCGGAGGTGATACCTATGCTCGTAAGCTGATCCCGTTAGCATTAGTCAGTTTAGGGGTGTTAGTCATTCAAATTATACTCGGCGGCTGGACCTCATCCAATTACGCTGCGCTTGCCTGCACCACGTTACCCATTTGTGAAGGTAATTGGGTCGATAACTTACGTTTTGCCGATGCTTTTTCACCATTTCAAGGCGATCATCCTAGTTTTGAATTTGGCGTATTAGACTACGCAACTCGAATGACTATTCATATTAGCCACCGAATTTGGGCGGTTGTTACCGCCATAACCCTGATCGTACTGGCACTAAAATTACGTTATGCCCAATCACACATTATGCGTAACAGTGGTTACTTATTAGTGTTGTTAATCATAGTTCAAGTCGGACTGGGTATTAGTAATGTAGTGATGAATTTACCCTTGGGTATCGCGGTATCACACAATGGAGGCGCAGCCTTATTGCTGCTTACCTTAGTCTTTATTAATTATGCCTTATGGCGCAAAGCATAGGCGAGGAACGACCATGACAAAACTTGTTACGATTAGTCACCATCAACCTAAATTAACCCTGCAATGGCGCGCTTATTTTGAAATGACCAAACCCAAGGTTGTTGCGCTAATGTTGCTGACGGTATTAGTCGGTATGTGTTTATCTGTGCCGGGTATAGTGCAGCTTCAACCTTTGGTCGCGGGAATGGCAGGGATTGCTATGATGGCGGGGGCTGCGGCGGCATTTAATCACTTAATTGACCGTAAAATCGATGCTTTAATGGCTCGCACCTATAACCGCCCATTACCGAAAGGAAAAATATCAGCAACCAAGGCGTCGGCATTTGCGGTGTCACTTGGCGCGCTCGGTTTTGTGGTGTTATATACCTTAGTTAATCCCCTAACAGCTTGGCTAACCTTTGCCAGCTTGATTGGTTATGCCTTGGTTTATACGGCTTATCTTAAACGTGCCACCTCACAAAACATTGTCATCGGGGGACTCGCTGGCGCGATGCCGCCATTACTCGGTTGGACCGCGATAACCAATGAACTACACGGTTACGCCTTATTATTAGTCATCATTATCTTCACTTGGACACCGCCACATTTTTGGGCATTAGCTATCCATCGCCGTAAAGAATATGCCAAGGTTAATATTCCAATGTTACCGGTGACCCATGGAGTCGAATTTACCAAAACCTGTATTTTGCTTTACACCATTTTATTAGCCATTGCCTGTCTACTCCCGGTTTTAGTCGGCATGTGTGGTCCGATATATTTGGTCGGTTCAACCTTACTCAGTTGCGGTTTTATCTATAAAGCCTGGCAGTTAAAATTTCATGACTATCCAGAACTCGCCATGCAGGTGTTTAAATTTTCAATTTATCATTTAATGATATTGTTCATTGTATTATTAGTGGACCATTATTTTTGGGTAAACGCTTAAATTAGAAAGGGAAATACATTGAAGATAACGATTATTGTAGGGCTATTTCTTTTGGTCGTGGCCGGTGGGGTCGCTTATCAAAAAATGCAAACCGAACCTATGGAACTGGCGACCAGTTATGTATTTGAACAGCCACGCACATTAGCCCCATTTACATTGGCAGACCAGTTTGGTAATTCGTTTACGAACCAAACATTGCAAGGTAAATGGAGTTTATTTTTTATTGGTTACACCGCTTGCCCTGATGTATGTCCAACCACCTTAAATAAACTTGCGGCGGCTTACCCAAAGCTACAAAAAATAGCCAGTAATGTACAAGTGGTGTTTGTGTCTGCTGACCCTAAACGTGACACTCAAGCGAAACGTTTAGATTACATCAACTTTTTTAATAAAGACTTTAAAGCCGTCAGTGCAGAACACACAGATTTATTTCCATTCAGCCGTGATCTAGGCTTTGTGTATGCCATGGTCGGAGATGACAGTGATTATCAAGTAGACCATAGCGCATCTTATGTGTTGGTTTCACCGAGGGTTGAAAAAATTGCGGTATTTAAAACCAAGCCACAACCAGGCCAGTTACCACAAATTGTTAATGCTGAACTCATTGCTGACTTTGCTCAAATAGTTGCATCTTGGCACTAGCCATTATTGAATAACCGCTTATTAACCCGAGCTGAGGTTAAATTACTCTTCAAGCCAGTGACCATTATCTTGCGGGCGGATCCACGCTTGTGAAAACCAATAATAACCCGTTTTTGTTTTACTCGGTGCGGTGCAATTGTAGCGCGAACGTCCTGGGGCTAAATCTGATGATGCCTGAATGGATAAGCGATTTTCACTTAACCAAATGGGTTTTTTAGCGCCTTGTCCTTGAATAAAACACATCACTTGATGTGGATATATATCCTGAGTGTCGAGAGTCAGCACCAATTTAGGCCGCCATTGACCTGAAACTAATAGTGGATCGCTTATGTTTTGCTTAATAACCGGCATAGGTAAGCTGGAAAATTTAACCGTTAAACTCGCCAAATCAGCAAAAGCATTGGCCACCGGAAAACGGGGTAATGCGGTTAATGATGCATACTCTCCCGCCGCACCAGATTGTTGACCAAAACCAACAAAACCATGCTTAGCCAAAATAGCTTCCAGCTT
Source organism: Shewanella sp. Actino-trap-3 (assembly GCF_002836275.1). Taxonomy (NCBI): domain Bacteria; kingdom Pseudomonadati; phylum Pseudomonadota; class Gammaproteobacteria; order Alteromonadales; family Shewanellaceae; genus Shewanella; species Shewanella sp. Actino-trap-3. Next base: position 2,914,102 of record NZ_PJCE01000001.1, read on the forward strand.
GTTGGTGTATTCACCATAAGGGTAAGCAAACATTTTTACACTTTGACCCGTTCGTTTTAAGATCTCCGCTTCCGTCGATAGAATATTATCTTCAACGCGTACTTGCCATTGGTCTTGGGTTTCTTTGCCTTGGCGGCGAATTAAATGTTCGTGTCCCCAGCTATGGTTAGCAATGGTTACCCCTTGCTCTGACAGAGTGTTAATATCTTGCCAACTCATCATCCCTTTGAAGCCCGCATCAATCGGCGCAACAGAAATAAATACCGTATAAGGAAACTGATGCGCCACCAATATAGGCGCGGCATTATTAATAATACTTTCATAGCCGTCATCAAAGGTGATCACAATACTGTTATTGTCTAATGCCGTGTTATGCTTTAGAGACTCAACCGCATGAGTTAATGAAATCACCGTAAAGTCATTATCAGCCAAGTACTGCATCTGCTCGGCAAACTGACTAGGTGTCACACTAGTACTTTTAGGCGTGTTTTCCGATACATGATGATATTGTAAAATAACCACGGCATTGGCATCACAATGCAATACACTCAAACTGAACACCGCCAACAATAACGCTATTTTCTTAACCATGATTATCCATACCTATGTCTGTTAGCACACTACTGTTCAACCGCCAAAAAAATCGCCAATTATTAGCATTAGCGACCCCAATGATATTGTCTAATATCACTATCCCTCTATTAGGATTAGTTGATACCGCGGTAATTGGGCATCTTGAACAAGCTTACTATCTTGGCGGCGTAGCCTTAGGAAGTACCATCATCACCTTGATGATTTGGTTGCTTGGTTTTTTACGTATGTCCACCACCGGACTCGTTGCACAAGCCTACGGTGCTAATGATACCTCAACTCAGCAACAATTACTGATACAAGGTTGCAGCCTAGCATTAACCTTAGGCTTAGTTGGCGTAATACTGCAATCTCCCCTGCTCAATTTAGCACTCAGTCTGAGTGATGCCAGCGAACAAGTGATGCTCTATTGTCGTCAATATGTCGAAATTCGAATTTGGTCATTGCCTTTTGCCCTTACCAATTTGGTGCTACTGGGTTGGTTGCTTGGTCGCCAAGCGCCCAAAGCAGCCATGTGGCAACTCATTATCGCTAACAGCGTCAATATTATTCTCGATCTTGTGTTTGTTATGGTCTTTAAATGGAATGTGCAAGGCGTGGCTTTGGCATCGGTTATTGCTGACATCTGTGCTTTTTCAGTGGCATTAGTCATGGTTAAACGCCAGCTGGTTGATATGGGCGGACTAAAATTAAGCCAAGTTATCGCGCATTTATCATGGCGTGGATATGCTCGTTTACTCACCTTAAATCGTGATATTTTTATCCGCAGCTTGTGTTTGCAAGCCGCCTTTAGCTTTATGACTTTTTATGGTGCCGGATTAGGCGACAACATTATTGCCGCTAATGCGGTACTGCTCAATTTACTGATGCTGATATCTTATGCGTTAGATGGCATAGCCTATTATGCCGAAGCTGAAGTGGGCCGCGCATTTGGCCAAAAAAACCCAATCTTACTTCATGACAGCGTAGTACTCGCATTTTGCTGGTCGGCAATGGTTGCGGTGTTATTTAGCCTGCTATTTTGGTTGGCAGGGCCATGGATAATTCAGCTATTAACCAACATAGAAGCAGTACAAGATACCGCAAATAATTATTTAATCTGGCTTGTTTTCATGCCTATATTGGCGTTTGGCTGCTACTTATTCGATGGTGTATATATTGGTGCCGCCCATGGGCAGATAATGCGAAATAGCATGATAGTCGCCACCTTTGGAATTTATTTTCCATGTTGGTACGTGTTGCAAGATTGGGGTAACCACAGTCTGTGGGCTGCGATGTCAATATTCATGCTATGCCGAAGCTTGACTCTTGGCTGGCACTATTACTACAAACTCAGGTATCAACTGCTGACCACATCATAGTGCTTATGAGTCATCAAACTTATCCCGTAATAGCACTAGAACGAAGCCTATTGATACCACAATTCAGAGAATAGCTGCGACACTCCTAATTGAGATTAATTCCAGTAAAAATGTATGCCGCAATGAAGCATTTACATAAACCCGTTAACGACATCGAACGTGAAAATGGCGATCACAATGTCAGCAATAATCAACATCGCCTAAGAAAAACTAGTGAAATAGAACACTTCTTAACGACCAATCTTGGGGTAAAATAACCTCAAATAGCCCAAGTCGTCACACACGAGAACACTATGACTCAAGAATTGATTATTACCGACATTGAAGTTGGCAGCGGTAAAACTGCAGTTAAAGGTGCGTTAATTACTACCCGCTACAGTGGACGTTTAACCGATGGCACCCAGTTTGATGCTTCTGATGCGTTTCAATGTGTCATCGGCACAGGTAGAGTCATTAAAGGCTGGGATCAGGGTATTATCGGCATGAATGTGGGCGGTAAACGACAATTATCAGTACCGGCCCATCTAGCCTATGGCGAACGTCAAATGGGCGATCGTATTCCAGCAAATTCAGCTTTGTTTTTTGATATCGAATTACTTGAAGTGCTCACACGAGACGACTGAAGTCCAAGCTATACCAACAAAAAACGCGACCCATAATAAGGTCGCGTTTCTCAATTCAAGCGTCAATCTTGGCATTATTATGCGTAAGAATGGTCACCATGCTGGTGTTCGGTCACATCTCGAACGCCGGTTAATTCCGTTGGGAACATATCTAACAGCTGCTTCTCGATACCATTTTTTAAGGTGATATCAACTTGAGAACAACCGTTACATCCACCACCAAACTGCAATACTGCAACACCATCATCAGTAATTTCTATCAAGGTGATGTTACCGCCGTGGCTGGCAAGTTGTGGATTAATTTCTGACTGAATAACATACTCGATACGTTCAACTAACGGCGCATCACCAGACACTTTACGCATTTTTGCGTTAGGCGCTTTTAATGTCAGTTGCGAACCAAGCTGGTCGGTTACAAAATCAATGCTGGCATCATCTAAGAAAGGGGCGCTCTTTTCATCGACCATAGCGCTGAAGCCATTAAATGGAAGTTCTACATCATCAGCTTCAGCGGCATCAGGTGGACAATAAGACACACCACATTCAGCTTGAGCGGTACCTGGACTTATCACGAAAACACGAATATGAGTGCCTTCTGGCTGATCGGCCAACAACTTTACGAAATGTGCCTGAGCTGTATCGGAAATGGTGATCATAAAAACCTGCTCCGTCAGGGTATACCTGAGTAAATTAGTAAGAATTAGATCTATGATACCCTGTGTTGCATTGGCTTTGTAGTGTCAGTGAGACAAGATCTTAAAAAAATGATCTAGTGCAAAGTTTTTTAAGCCAAATAAACTTCAGCAAACAAGATCCTCAGCCTTATAAGTAATGAGTAAGTTACTGGTTATATTAGATAATAAAACTGGTTATTATTAAAATCGAATTAATCTAACAACCCGGGCGCTTCAGCACGCGCAAGGCACCAAGTTTGTACATGGACAAATTGTGTACTAAATAATCGCGCAATTTCATCCACTGTAGTGCCTGTAGTGACAACATCATCAATTAAAGCGACACGCTGGTACGTCATCCCATCCAATAATCTGAATGCACCATGACAGTTTTTACGCCTCTGTTTACCCGCTAATCCCGTTTGTGGTGAAGTATCAACAACCCGGATTAAACAACTGTCATCGACAGGAATATTGGTTAATAGACTTAATTCTTTCGCTATTAACCAGGCTTGATTAAAGCCTCGCTGCCGCAAACGATTTGGATGTAAAGGTACCGGGATCAACACCTGTGGCCGCCTAATGATGCCATGTTTAATGAGTAATTCGATTCGACAAGCTAATTGCTGAGTTATCGCGTTAAGCGGCGCACATTGTTGTTGGTATTTAATCGCGGCGATAAGAGGCCCTAACCCTTGATGATAACTGCAAGGTGCAACAACCCAATTGGGTGTGTGTTGAAGGCATTTACCACAATATGCCTGCAGCACTGCTATTTCACGACCACAACCTAAACACACTTCATGCTGATACAAACTCGCCGCTAAGCACTCTTGGCAAACACCCGTGAGTACTTGATTAGGAAACAATTGCTGATAACCCGTTTGCTCTATCCTTTGCTGGCACAGCAAGCAACGGTTGGGTAAACTGGACAGTAAAATGACTCTTGCACGCTGAACACTGTTGGTGCATAAGCGTAATACGTGGGCGATGTTGATTGAATTATTGATTGGCGGCATTGGCTATTCATTCCATTAAATAGGCTCAAAAGAGGTATTAACCGTGAGTTTTCCTGCATTGCATATTGATACCGAAGGCTCTCAAGGCCAAGACATCGTGTTATTACACGGTTGGGGGGTGAATAATCAAGTCTTCAGTCCATTAAAAAACGCATTGCAACAGTATAGAGTGCATTATGTTGATTTGCCGGGTTTTGGTTTGAGCCCCAATATCGATGGTGACATTACCCAGTGGGCACAAGCGTTGGCTGAACAACTTCCACAGCAGGCCATTTGGATAGGTTGGTCATTAGGTGGATTGATTGCTAGCCAAGTTGCCATTAACAACCCAGAGTCAGTGGCAGCATTAGTCACTATTGCCTCATCACCCTGTTTTATGGCTCGCGAAACCAACAACTTAACCCCAGCTTGGTTTGGGATCCAGCCACAGGTGTTAGCACAGTTTTCAAGCCAATTAAGCCACGATTTAGCCCGCACAGTAGAACGCTTTTTGGCGATCCAAGCCATGGGAAGTGATAATCCAAAATCCGATATTCTACACATCAAAAACTTAGTGTTAAATAAACCATTACCGACACAACAAGCATTGTCCCAAGGATTGGATATGTTAGCGCAAGTGGATTTACGTGCAACGATCCCTCAAATAGAGCAGCCGTGGTTACGTATATGGGGCAAGTTAGATAGTTTGGTGCCGAGAAAGATTATCACTGCATTACCTAACAGTGACAACATTGAAGATGTGGTGGTCCATAAGGCATCCCATGCGCCGTTTATTTCCCATCCAGATGCTTTTTTAGGCCATTTATTACCTTGGCTCACAAAATACAGCTAAAAATAACCTAATAGCGCTTTAGCCTTGGCGAAATATTGACTATAATTTAGTCAAGACATCGTATTGGCAAGGTCAAGATGATTATCACCACTCATTATCCGCAAGTGCCGCTAGCAACGTCAAATGTTGCAACGGATCTTGCGCGAGTGGACAACCAACGAAAACCGCCGATCCTTCCACCGCAAGAACCGGCTAAAGGCCACCAAGAGCGATCATTAAACCCACAAAATGAACGCGCTGCGGCTTATATCGTCGCAGAAAAAAAACAGCAGCAAGAACAGGCCAAGCGCCAGCAACAAAACCTCACCCAACAACAATCTGTTGCCCCTAAATCCGCCGCAGCACAAGCTGTTCACGCTAAGACAATCAGAGTTATGGCAAGCCATACTCCGGCATTGCAACGTAAAGATATTCAGCTACAAACCCAAACGGTGGCCGCAAAAAAAACAGCGGAACCTTGGCAGCGCCAACTCATCGACGCTGGCGTATCAAAAGCGACCTATCAGCAATTTGGCCAACGGATTGGTCAATTCTATCAACAACAATCCGCGCCAAATAATGAGTCTCAGTTACAAATATTAGCGTGATACTTCCGTGGGAGCCATTTCAGCCAGTGTCGGTTTCGCCTCTGAATTCGCCGTACGATACAACATTTTGTTATAGGCCAAACTGCCCCATAACGCCCACCCTAAGGCCGCTTCCGCTTGTGCCTCATCCAATGTCGTCGGTGTCATTTTTTCTGTAGCAAAATCGTACATCACACTTTCTGGAGGTAATTCAGGTTGTAAAATTGTCATTTTATCCCCCTCTAATAAACCAAAGTTTTGATTGTACTGCATCATCGCTCGGCCGGGCCAAGAATCTGGTTCTTTGGTTAAATCACGGCCTAACATCGGATAACGATCAGAAATGCCAAGCAAAGAAACTAACGTCGGCGCCATGTCAATCTGGCTGACAATACGAGGGTCACGCTTCATATCAATACCGTCGCCTAAAATAAGTCCAGGAATACGAAAACGAGACACAGGCACTAATGCTGCGCCGCCAACACGACTATCATGATCAGCTATAATCAAAAATAAAGTATCTTTCCAATACGTTGATTTTTTGGCTTTCTTGAAAAACTCACCCAAGGCATAGTCGGCATATTTTACTGCGTTGTGCATGGTGTATTGCGGTTGTTCATACAGCTCAATTCGGTCATCCGGGAACTCATACGGATCATGATTGCTTGAGCTAAACACTAAACTAAAGAATGGCTTACCTTCTTTGTGCATTCGCGAAAACTCTTCATCGGCGCGGAACAACAGATCCTCATCAGAGACTCCCCAAGACGCTATAAACGCTGGGTCCTTATAGTCACCTTGATCAACAATATCGGAAAAACCATTGCCTAAAAAGAAACTGCGCATATTATCAAAATGGCTTTCGCCGCCATAAATAAACTGCGTGGTATAGCCATGTTGTTTTAATAAATCCGCAATGGTAAAAAAGCCGGTTTGGCTTTTACCTAGCTTAACGACCGCCCTTGCTGGCGTAGGCGTAAAACCGGTTGTCACCGCCTCAATACCTCTTACCGAGCGCGTACCTGTCGCGTATAAGTTTTCAAAAAACCACCCTTGTTGAGATAACTCATCAATATTGGGGGTTAACGGTAAGCCACCTAAACTACCCACAAAACGCGCACCTAAGCTTTCTTGTAAAATGATCACAAGGTTCTTCGGTTTACCGCTATAACTAGCTTGATTAAATGACAACGACGGTATATCTGCTGAGGTAAATGCACTCAGTGGCCGACCACTTTCACGGCGCACAATATCAATCACTTTATCATAGGGTAGTTTGCCATACACTTTCGATGCATCTTGTTCATTACCCATCTGCTTAATCGCAAAAATTAATGAAAAAGATGAGTTAAGAACTAAGGAATTAATTAACGGATCGTCAGAAAATGCCACCAGTGAAGGATTAAGCGGACGGTGCCCCAATGATGAACGCGCACCTAGTATCGTAATCGCAATGACCATCACCGCCACCACTGGGCGCCAATACCATTTAGGGTAACAAATACGCTGAGTGAGTTTACCGCTAAACCACCACCCACCCCACAAACTGCCGATAGTGATCAATCCAGAAAGGATAAGCTCAGCTTTACGCCCAGCCCATAGCATAGATAATACTTCTTTTGGATAAACTAAATATTCTACGTATAAACGGTTAGGTCTAAAGCCATATTCGGCAATAAATGACGGCGAGGAGGCTTCAAGAAAAATAATCACCCATAAACCTAGTGTTAACCACACTCGTAATATCATCACCCAAGCTCGGCCAACTAAATGCTCCCCAGAAAACACTACGGTTCCTAAAGCTGCGATGCCCCATAACCAACACACTGAAGCAAAATCAACGCGCAGCCCCTGAATAAAAATATAACCCCAACCCTGCGCATCACTGACGCGGTCGGCCTGCCACAAAGACAAACCTAGGCGGCTTAGGCTCAAGATAATAAGTGACATAACACTGAATATAATAATGACTTGGAGTAAACTTCGCGAAGTGTGTGGTGTGGATAGCGACGAAGAACGTGCGCTAAGCCCAAAGAAATTTACAGCCATTTATTGCTCCAATATTATTGTTTTTTTATTACTACATACGTCATTTATATTTAACAAGTCGTGCTAAACGTAGCATGTTTGTTATTTACAACAGATTAATGCTCGTTCTCAAGGTCGATTTACCTTGATAAGTGTCGTCTTTACTGTTTGATTAACCCAATCAAATTAAAAATATATTGCTATCTTTATCAATATATTAACTAACACTCATAAGAGGTGAGATCTCTGACACTAAAACGTTCTGAGCCTAGGACTCTAATTAACTATCAAAGTTCAGTGACAATCGACCTATATTAACCTTTTACTAACGATTCGGCTCAATCATTTATCACTTCAATGTGATCTGCATTAGAACAATCTTGTTTAGCCGTCAGCGATTGCTGGGATGTGCAGACTAAACCTAATTTTGTCAGAGGAAACCAACGTAAAGTAAAATTCAAACCCATTCAATTTAGCGATATTTTCCACTATCGCCAATCCTAATCCATGACGTTCACTATTTGAGCGCGACCGTTCGGTTTGAAATAATGGTAATGTGAGTCGTTGTAAATCATTAGCCTTGATGGCGGTCACCAATTGATTCTCAACGCTTATCGTTAAGCCTTGGTCATCGGTTACTAAGCATATTTGAATCGCCGAGTCTGATGGGCTGTAGTAGAGCGCATTATCAAATAAGTTGCTTAGAATGAGGTGTAAAGAAAACTCATCAGCAAAACAGTGATCATTGGAAGCTCGATTGTCAATATTCAAGCGAGAATGGATAGTCGCGAACTTAAATGCTAACTCATCAACAATTTGATCCATCAAGGTATTAATATAGATATCTTGTCGATGGAGGTTAATATTTTCAGATGAGGCTTGTTGCAATAGTAATAGATTATTGACTATCGTTTTCATCCGTAAACTAATATTGAGTACATCTTGTTTATAACTCACACCAATACGTTGATCATCTGGATAACGAATGTAGATCTCGCTTAAGCTGATCAATTCACTGATAGGGGTTTTCAATTCATGAGCAATATCGGCGGTAATGCGCTTTTCTGTTTGTAAGTATTGCTGACTTAACTGAATAAACTTATTCAGTTCGTTGCGTATTGGCTCAATCTCAGTATAACGCTCAAAATGCGACGATAATGGGATGTGTTTTTGGGTTACATCGACGTTTTTTAACGCCAGATTTAATTCGTTAAGTGGCATTAATCCCCGATAAATGACCTTAACCACAGCCCAACGGATCAACACAATCACCAGCAATAAACCAATCGCTAAACTAGAATCAATGATCACCGAAATCTGGGTTAAATCTGTGGTAGCAATCGCAATAGTGAGCCACATAGGCTCAATTTTACTCGCTAGTATTGAGCTATTGCTAGGGACTTGCGGCTCAAAATAAGACACCATAGCGCGACCATCTCTGCCATCTGGTAACACCACATCAGCAAAGATTTCACTGTTTAATGGCAGGTCTTGTTTTAATAAATCCATACCTGGAAACTGGCTTAACGACTCCGAACGCTCAAAAACTGCATCGCCTTGCCATAACTGGAAAAAACTCGCTTTCGTTGAGATGCCAAATTCGGGCATAAACTCACCTGCAAAATCAAATTCCGTGCCATTTTTAGTCACTTTTACTAATGTTTTTAAGTAATTAGACTTATCAGTTAATGCACTGTCAAATTCAACATCAACCCAGTTATCTATGCTGATATCAATGGCAAGAAACACTAAGATTAAAATCGCTGAGACCACATATGTCATGGTGTTCACTAAATGCGTGCTTAACGATCTCATTAATGTTCACCCACAAAATAGCCAAAACCACGTTTATTTTTAATTGGTAGGGTTGATCCAACTGCTTTGGATTTTTTTCGCACTGACGATAAATGAGCCTCTATGGTATTTTTCGACAAATGGTTAAATGAGCCCACAACCGCTTCACTAATTTGTTCAGGATTGAGTAATTGTTTAGGATTACTAAATAAATACTCAACAATTTTAAATTCGTTTTTAGTTAGATCGATATAGTGGCCATTGGCATAAAGAGATTTGTTACTGGTATCAAGCACAAAATCAGCAATACAAATCGTTTTGGCTTGTTGATTCAGCCCACCACGACGGCCAAGAGTCATTAATCTCGCTTGTAATTCATCGAAAGAAAAAGGTTTGCACAGATAGTCATCGGCACCCGCCAATAGCCCCGTCACCCGATCTTCGGCTTGAGATTTAGCTGATAAAATAATCACCTTCGTTTGATTACCTAGTTTACGGATGCTTTTCAACAAACTCAGCCCATCTACATTAGGCAACATTAAATCTAAAATAATAAAGTCATACTGGTTAGTGAGCGCCATACTTAAGCCCTCAGAACCATCACCGGTTTCATCAACGGTGTAACCTAAATGATCTAACCCAACTCTAATGCCGCGACGCAGCGCTTCAGAGTCTTCAATCAACAACACTTTCATTGAGTGTCCTTTATAATAACTAGGCTAATACCGTTTTTTGCTAACACTATTTATTGATCATTTCGGTCAGTCATCACTGATATTAACCACTATAGCTTGCTCATAATTATGCCCACAAAATAACCCACCACACAATTGCTGCCATTAGCATGCTCAGAAAAACAAATGCCGACGCGATGTCTTTTGCTAACCCTGACAAGGTATCAAACTCCAAGCCAATGCGGTCTACCACCACTTCGATAGCCGTATTGACCAACTCAGCAAACAATACAAATAGTAATGCCAGTACCAATATGGCAGATTGCGGCGCGCTAATATTTGCCATACAGGCAAACACAGTCAATGGGATAAACAGTAATATTTCTTGCTGAAATGCCGCTTCATTTCGGCACATCCACTTTAAACCATTAAAAGTATGGTTACAGGTATACAGTAAACGCATAATGCCATGGCGTTTTACCACAACGGTTGTCTGCTTAGCCGTAACACTTTTTGTTGCGTTCTTTGTTACATTCTTTGTTACATTCTTTGTTACATTACCATCAGATGTAGATGATGAAACTGATGTTGTCATGGGTATATCCTAGGTTATTTTACAATCGGTGCTGATGTCTAATTTTGGGTCTCGCACCGAACTGCTTACACCGTAAAGCCCTAATAAAGTATGGAACAAGTTGTCATGGGAATAAGAGCCACTTAAGGCGTGCTCGGCAATACATTTACGATCAACCCCTTTTGCTTGTGTGTAGTCTTGCGGTAACCACATAAACCAAGGCACATGGGTCTGCTGGCTTGGCGCAATGCTATAAGGCGTGCCGTGTAAATACATACCACTTTCACCCAAAGACTCACCGTGATCAGACAAATACACCAGTGCGACATTATATTTGTCTTGGTACTGCTTAAGTAAGTTAATTGTTTTTGCCAACACAAAGTCGGTATAGGCAATGGTATTGTCGTAAACGTTAACAATCTCTTGGTCATTACAGTTTTCAATGTCGCTGCGGCTACAAGCTGGAGTGAATAAAGCTTTATCGGCTGGGTAACGCTGCCAATAAGTCGGCCCATGGCTACCAATAGTATGTAAGGCGATAAATTGATTATCTAACTTTTTACCCGATGCCGCGCTTGCCTCACTTTGTTGTTGTAATTTTTGACTGAGCTTTTCAACTAAAATCTCATCATAGCAACTTGATCCATCACATAATGGGTTTGCCTCACTCGGCGAAATATCTATCTTCTTAATATGTGATCCAACGTCTTTATCACCACCGTCATTGTCAAACCACGTCACATTGACACCAGCCGCTTTAATCACATCAAGTACATTGTTTTGCGAATTGACAACCTCGCGACTGTAATTGTCATGGGTTAAATTTGAAAACATGCAAGGTAATGAATGTGCTGTTGCCGTGCCGCACGACGACACGTTTTGTAAGGCAATAATGTCGAGATTTTCAGTGTAAGGGTTGGTATTACGCTGATAACCGTTATAAGCCATATTTTGTGCTCGAGCGGTTTCACCTACAACAAGTACCATAAGTGTAGGTTTGCCATTCGCACTCGGGGTTAACTGTGCATCTTGACCAATAGGGTTAAAGGTTAACTTTTCAGTAAAGTAACGTTGGTTTAGGTATTTAACCGTATTGAAAATATGCGCAGGAATAATCATCTTATTAAGATAGCTATTGTTGCGCCCTACCGATGCATAATCTTTATAGAAAAACACCACCATCATCCCCAGAACCACTAAACTGATAACCGTAAAACCAACACGGCGAAACACCGCTTTAATAAACGAATGGTCGCTGGTGACTTTAGTACTGACAAGCAATATGGAAGGTAATACCCCTAACACCAACACATAACCAATTGATTGAGCATTTATGTAGGAAAATGCTTCACCAGAATTAGTTTCAAAAATATTTTCAATCATGCCGTAATCAAACATGACATTATATTTTAACATGGCATACATAGCGGCTGACGACGAAAGCAACAACACAATCATCACCGGTTTAAACACCAATTTAAACGCAAATAAGCTAAATATCAGCACAAAACAACTCGTGAGCAAAATCGCTGGTGACAGCGAAAACAACACGTGGCCATCTGCTGATAATCGATAGATTTTACGGATTAACGGAAAATTTAATACCAAACCAAAATACGCAGCGATAATGCAGGTCATCGCCTCATAACTGACACTTTTTGGGGTGATACGGGATAGTGTTTGCGTTAGTAATTTCAATGTTGCCACTCGCAATAAACTTGACTGGCGCTGATATTCCGCTTTGAAACTTAAGATTTACTTAATAAAAACTGAATTGTTACTGTCTAGTTAATTCAGTTTTAAACTCCTCGCTAAAAAACAAAAAAGCCCTAACATCTAAGATGAAAGAGCTTTAATAATCAATGCTTTATTAAAATACGGTTTACTCTAAGCAATAATTTACTATTTCTTGAGTTTAGCAAAGGCATTTGCAAAAGCATCACCCATCGCCGCATTTTGCGGCGCTTTAACTGGCTTGCTGGCCGATTTATTATGACCAGCACTTTTGCCATTGGCTGCAGGCTGACCCGTAGCAGGCTTTTTCTGGTAACTATTTTGGGGTTTGCCTGCCGACTGTCGGGTCGCTTTTTCGGCATCGATTTTTTCATCAAGACGCATGCTTAACGCAATGCGACGACGTTCAATATCCACTTCCATCACTTTGACTTTAACCACATCACCGGCTTTAACCACAGTATGTGGGTCACTAACAAACTTGTCTGTTAACGATGAAATATGCACTAGTCCATCTTGATGCACGCCCACATCCACAAAGGCACCAAAGTTAGTCACATTGGTCACCACACCTTCTAAAATCATTTCGACTTTAAGATGCTTTAACTCTTCTATACCGTCTTTAAAAGTAGCCGTTTTAAACTCACCACGCGGGTCGCGCCCAGGCTTGTCTAGCTCAGCTAAAATATCTTTTATGGTCGGCACGCCAAATGCGTCGGTAACAAACTCGGCAGCGTTAATCTGTTTTAATAAATCGCTATTGCCAATCAGTTGAGTTAAAGACAATAGCTTAGCACCAGCAATCGACTCGACCAAACTGTACGCTTCAGGGTGAACTGATGATGAATCCAGTGGATTATCACCATTGCGAATACGTAAAAAGCCCGCCGCTTGTTCATAAGCCTTAGGCCCTAAACGTGCCACACTCAATAATTGCTTCCGGTTGGTAAATTGGCCATTGGTATCACGAAAATCAACCACGTTTCTCGCTAAGGTTTTAGTTAACCCAGCCACTTGGGCCAATAACGCGGCCGATGCCATGTTTAAGTCAACACCCACAGCATTAACACAATCTTCGACGACGGCATCGAGCGACTGCGATAACTGGCTTTGGCTAACATCATGTTGATATTGCCCCACGCCAATGGCTTTGGGTTCTATTTTTACCAGTTCGGCCAGCGGATCTTGTAAGCGACGCGCAATTGATACCGCACCGCGAATAGACACATCAAGATTAGGAAACTCATTAGCGGCAAACTCTGAGGCTGAATACACAGATGCACCCGCCTCACTCACCATCACTTTGGTCAACGTCGGATGCGTTTCTTTCACGGCAGCGATTAACTCGCCGGTTAGCTTGTCAGTTTCACGCGAGCCGGTGCCATTTCCAATCGCAATAATCTCCACTTTGTGCATCGTCACTAAGTTACTTAAGGTGCGAATTGATTTGTCCCACAAGTTTTGCGGGGCATGGGGGAAAATAGTCGTGTGCGCCACCAGCTTACCGGTGTTATCCACAATCGCGACTTTCACCCCGGTACGAATGCCAGGATCCAGTCCCATGGTCGCTTTAGCTCCCGCAGGTGCTGCCATCAGTAAATCGCCTAAGTTACGGGCAAACACTCTAATGGCTTCTTCTTCTGCGCTTTCACGCATCTTAGCAATAAACTCGGTTTCCATTTGCAAGGCAACTTTAATCCGCCATGTCGAAGTCACCACGGTTTTCAACCATTCATCAACACCAGAGTGGCTCAGTACTAACCCAAAGTGATCGCTAATAATCACCTCACAATAACTGCCTTCAGTCGCTTGCGTATCAGGGTCGGCGTTCATCGACAGCTTTAACATGCCTTCATTACGACCACGCAACATGGCTAGGGCGCGATGCGATGGGATTTTACTCATCACTTCATTGTGTTCAAAATAATCGCGGAATTTAATGCCTTCTTTTTCTTTACCTTTGACCATGCGGCTTTCAAGCACGGCTTGCGGTACTAAATGCTGACGAACTTTACGCAGTAATTCTGCATCTTCGGCAAAGCGCTCCATTAAAATATAACGCGCACCATCAAGTACCGCTTTGGTGTCGGCAAATCCAGCTTGTGGATTAATAAATTCAGTGGCTTTGGTATCAATATCTAATTGGCGATCGGCTAATACGGCATCAACAAGCGGTTCAATACCGGCTTCGATGGCAATTTGGCCCTTGGTGCGACGCTTAGGTTTGTATGGCAGATATAAATCTTCAAGACGGGTTTTGCTGTCGGCGTCATTAATCGCTTGAGTTAACGCTGGGGTTAATTTCCCTTGAGCGCCAATACTCGACAAAATCACCTGGCGGCGATCATGTAACTCACGTAAATAACCTAAGCGTGAAAACAAGTTACGCAATTGAGTGTCATCTAAGCCACCGGTAGCTTCTTTACGATAACGCGCCACAAACGGCACTGTCGCACCATCATCTAATAGCGCAATGGTCGCAGTGACCTGTTGTTCACGGACATTAAGTTCTTGAGCGATAATCTGGGCAATATTATGCATAATTAATCGAATTCGACATGGTTTAAAATAAAATTATGCCAAAGATACCATAAAGACCACCCGTTCGCTGCTAGTACGAAAGGCTTTATTATGTGTTTATAGATAATCGATAAAAAGAATGCATCATCGAACATGAAGTGCTAAAACACAGAGATGAATATTGCGGCGCAACATAAAATCCTACCGTTAATCGAGAATATTAAAGAGTATCCAGCGTGAAAACTAAGTTAATCACTTTAGAAGGCTACAATAAACTCAGAATTGAGCATGATTATTTGTGGAAAGAACAACGTCCTGAAGTCACTAAAATTGTCACTTGGGCGGCAGGTCTTGGGGATCGCTCTGAAAACGCTGATTACACCTTTAACAAGCGCTTGTTACGCCAAATCGATCGCCGGGTACGCTATTTACGCAAGCTGTTGCCCGAACTGAAGATTGTCTATTACGATCCCGAGCAAGAAGGCAAAGTGTTTTTTGGCGCAACGGTTGAAATTGAAAACGATACAGGTGATATTAAAACCTTTAAAATTGTTGGCCCTGACGAAATTTACGACCAACACAAAGGTTACATCTCAATTGACTCACCCATGGCCCGCGCCCTGCTCAAAAAACAGGTCGACGATGATGCGGTTGTCAGCACGCCTCAAGGCGATAAAACCTGGTACATCAATAAAATCACTTACCAGCAAGAGTAGCCGTCAATGGGTGTAAAGACAGCTGAGATGAGCAACGCTATCACTAATGCCGCGTTAAAGCGGGAGTCGCACAGGCTAATCCGTATCATGGCGCGTTAAACATGGCGCCCAACACCGGCTAACATTGGCTTAATGAACCAGCATTATCTAAACAGAGTCTTTAACGTTTCAAAACCACTGCAACTAAGCCATATCGAACTGGGTTTATCCAAGCTTACGGTAACAGGCCATCAGCTTGTAACCTTGTTCTGCCTATGACTTTTCGTCTTCAAGAACTGCTCCAAGACTTGCGCCAGTAACCACCACCCTGCTCGCATCATTTCGCCATAAAGTCATTCATTAATTAATTAAGCTTGCGCTACTTGGCCATCACTTCCTTAAGCGGCGTTCCCGTCGAACCCAATGGTGGTTTTATGTTGAGGTACGTCGTGATTGTCGCTGCAATATCGTAAGGCGTAATGGCACGACTCACCGTCGCAGCAGACAAACCCGCACCGGCAAAGATCACTGGCACGTAAGTATCGTAACGCCAGGGCGAACCATGGGTTGAAGACACGGTTAGGCCATCGAAATCATTGATGAACACATCGGGCTGGAAAACCACATAGATATCGCCAGAGCGTTTCGGGTGATAGTTGCTTTTGATTGAACGTATCATCGCATTATCTGGCACGCTATTGGTGCGCAATGCTGCGCTCGCACAGGCGATGTGATAATCATCAATACGCACATCATCATTATCGCAATGAATGTACCTGTGTTGTGCCTATCTGGCTTAACTTGCATTAGCGGCTCCTTTTTGAGATCAGTTTTGAGTATAGGAAGCATAAAGCCGCAGTCAAGATTGATTTGAACAAGCTATTTCATCTCATTGCGCGTTGAACGCCGCGATGATCACCACGTTGACCTTGCCTCATATGAAGGCATTTACTGTAAAATTAACTAAGAGTATTTGTTAGCCATCGAGTCAGCTGCAGTGTGTCGATCGCTACTGTGGGGTGTCTTTCAAAAATCCGGGGGGTTGCATCTTGCAGCATATACTTAGCCCGCTCGAGTGCTAGTTTGCCGCGGCGTTATTCAAGTTCAACCATTTCGGCGAGCAAGTGCTCACGCACCTAAACCTATGTTCCCCGATAAATTCAGCTCGGTAGGATAGGCGGATTTATCCAATACATGTAATTGGGTCACAGGGACATTTAATTGCTCAGCAGCCCAGCCACTGGCATCATATACGGCCAAGGTTGCTTTTGAACCGTCAATACAGGCAATCACATTTGTCATCTACACCTTAGTGCTATTGCAGCGATGCAGATTATTGGCGCCATCGTTTTGGGTGTAGCACCTTATAACGCGCTAACTATTGTTATGCGCGCTGGAGATGTATCGGTAATTGCTCCATTTCGCTATACTCGCTTGCTTTTTTGCTTTAGCGCTGGGAATTTTTATATTTGGAGAATCCCCAGATTTGCTGACGTTACTTGGCAACCTGCGCATTGTATTAAGTGGTGGTATACCCTAACCCAAACCCGTAAAACCTTTGCCGCACATATCATCAAGAATAGGGCATAATTTTAGTTGAATTAGGGGGTTAATCGAACTCAGAATTGGGCAAAACCTTGATAGCGTTATTGTACTAACCGCTAGTAATACACATTAGCATTTTAGTATAAGTAAAGTGTTCTAGCGGATCCCTTTATTTGCGTTAACGCTCACGCAACATTTGTGACACCCTGTTGATCTTGCTGAATAAAAATCCGCTAAAGTATTAAGTATTCAAACAAAACCTATGCCTCAACGTCTAATTAAGCTGGTGCTTAGGTTCGGTGGTGATCTGATCATTATGTGATATTCATATCGGCTATTTCTGTTATTTGTTGTTGTGGTGCAATATAATTATTAGCAAGGCAATATTCATACTTTACAACATATAGTGGTATTATTTTGTTACAACCAATTAAAAATAACTTCCGTATCTACTTTACTATTGCTTTCTATATAATATGGGTAGTCATTTTTTCTACATTCAATTATTTTAAAGAAAAACAGCATCTTTATGCTGAGCTGGATCAAGAACTAAAAAATGCAGCGCTGACAATTCCCTCTATTTTACCCAAGGGATTGCACAATAAGGAGATGAGTAAAAACGATCTGTCTAAGCAACAGGATCTTGCTATTACCCTAACGTTATCAGAATATACTCAGCGCACTGATATTGTTTATCTCTATACGCTTATCTTGCGGGATAATAAAATTTTCTACACTTCTTCAAGCGCCTCTAATGCAGAGCTGAGATCCAATACGTTTGCGGTTAATTATTTTGATCATTACGACGATGCTGCATCGGACATTGCGGCTATTTTTGGGCAAAATCAGAGCCAAATTCATGAAAGTAGTGATAAGTGGGGCGATTTCCGTAGTATCCTCATACCTATTAAGTCGGATGATGGTAGCGTATACATAGTCGGTGCTGATCTTTCAGTTAGCCATATTGACACACTATTAAATGAAACCTTGTATTTCAATTTAATCATCTCGGCTTTATTTTTATTATTTGCCTGTCCCTTCTTTATTGCGCTTAGTTTAGAACCTCGTCGACAAGTTAGATTTTTAGCAAAAAAGATAGCAAAACAAACATCTAAGTTGATTGAAAGTGAAGCTAAGCTCACGTCTATTTTTGAATATTCTCCTGTTGGTATTTTCCACTATGATCGTAAGGGCGTTATCCAAAAAACCAACAAACGTTTTGAAGCAATTCTTCGTACTGACAGGAATACGCTTATTGATTTTAATATGTTGGAACGGCTTGAAAATACTGAATTACTCAACATGGTGAAACAGTCATTACAAGGTAAAGTGAGTGTTTATGAGGGCCCTTATACATCGGTATCCGGCCAGCGGTTTATGTATTTACACGCAAATTTCGTCCCGCTTTATTCAAGTACTGGAGCATTAGAGGGCGGTATCGGCGTCTTTGATGACTTCACGGAAAAGCAGCAAGATACTGAGAACTTAAAAAAGCTCTCTATGGTTGTTGAATACAGCCCAGAGAGTATATTTATAACAGATATTAACGGTAGTATTGAGTATGCAAACCCTAAGTTTACCGAAATAACAGGTTATACGGCAGTCGAAGTTATTGGTAAAAAAGCCAATACTTTTCGCTCCCATAATACGCCTGATAGTGTTTACAAAAAACTATGGACAACGATATTATCAGGCCAACAATGGCGCGGTGAATTACAAAATAGTAAGAAAAATGGTGAACTGTTCTGGGCTCAAGTCTGTATTGTACCGGTCACGAGTGATGGCGCTATAACCCATTTTATTGGCATTCAAGTAGATGTAACCAAAGCAAGAGCTGCTTCGCAAAAAATAGCCTATCAGGCGACTCATGATATGCTGACCGGATTAATTAATCGCTATGAATTTGAAAACCTCCTTGCGCAAAGAATATCGTCTTCACAACAAGATGATACTACTCATTCATTAATTTTTTTAGATCTGGATCAGTTCAAAATTATCAATGATACCTGCGGCCATATGGCCGGAGATGAAATGCTGTGCCAATTAGGCCTTTTGTTAGCTAAAAATATTAAACCACAAGACTTGTTAGCCCGTTTAGGCGGTGATGAGTTTGCCATTATAATGACCCAATGTAGTCTCGCGCAGGCCGAGAGCACGGCGAAGAATATACTGGAATTAATTGCTAATTTTCAATTTATGTGGGAAAAAAATATATTCAGTATCAGTGCTAGTATTGGTTTGGCTGAAATTAACAGGCAAACTAAAAACACCAAAGAAATATTAATTTGCGTTGATTCAGCTTGTTATGCCGCTAAAGATTTAGGCCGTAACCGTATCCATATCTATCATTCAGAGGATGAGTTGTTAGCCAAACGCGATGGTGAATTCCGTTGGGTTAATGAGCTAAAAGATGCGTTAAATGAAAATAGATTTGAACTCTATGCACAGCCTATTGTGTCGCTCTCAGACCCATCGAAAAAGCGTATCTATGAGATATTACTCCGATTGCGCACTCGAAGCGGAGAAATCGCTCCCCCTGGCGCATTTCTACCTGCCGCAGAACGCTATAACTTGTCAGAAGCGGTAGACCGTTGGGTAGTTGATCATACATTTTCTTGGATGGAACTGCATTTTAAACATTTAGATAATGTTGATCATTTAGCTATCAACTTGTCAGGAGCATCATTAGGGAGTCACACGCTGCTCAGCCATATTATGCAGCAAATCAGATTACATAATTTACCGCCAAGTATGATCAAGTTTGAAATAACAGAAACTGCTGCAATTAGTAATTTGAGAGATGCGACCGTATTTATCAAAACATTATGTGAGTTTGGTTGTCAGTTTGCGTTGGATGATTTTGGCAGTGGTTTATCTTCATTTGCCTACTTGAAAAATTTACCTGTGAGTACATTGAAGATCGACGGTATGTTCGTTAAAGATATTTTGGACGATCCGATCGATGAAGCTATGGTTAAATCAATCAATGATATTGGTCATGTCATGGGTATGAAAACGATTGCTGAGTTTGTTGAGAATGATGCTATCAGGCAGCGATTACAGGAAATGGGAGTCGATTTCGCCCAAGGTTATGGGATCGGTAGACCAGTCCCGATCAACGATATTTTGCAACATCAGAGTGCTGTGGTTCATTTAAATTGGCCTTAAAGGACTATTTCTCACATAAAAAACATATCGTAAATGGATATATATATTGTCGGTGAGTAACAGATCTAACACAGAAAGAGGCAGAAATAAGTTCGATCACAAGGTCTAACTCAAGGGATATTGATTTGCAAAAGTATCACAATAGAATATACGGTAACACCCAAATCAGTTGCCCAGTTGGCGTTACTTGGCTTATATCTTTCTAAATACTGTGATCAAATAGAACAACCTTTGGTGGCATGATTAAGCACTGGTAGACCTGTACCTTTGGACTTAAATAAATACCTTTATATTTAAAATAATATGTTGAGTTCAAAAAAATGAAAACAACTTAGGCTTGTTTCTTTGATCGATCATTGCCTTTTAAAGGGCTACATACTTATTAGCTTTGTACCTTTTAAAAAGCGGTTGCATACGTTTCACCAAACACCTGCTTTTTTGTGAAAAAAATAACCCGCGAGCACGGTACGTGTGCTGCGGGTTACACATAAGCTATTGCAGGTTGAGACTATTTAGCAGCGTTGCGTGCTTCAGTAAGCCAACCGTTCCATTTATCTTGGTTTTTGGCAATCCACTCATCCACGTGGCCTTGAATATCCTGCGTACTCTTTTCGCCTTCGTTCATCCGAGTGTTCTGCTCGTTGATATCGCCAAGCGGCAGAGTGAAGACCTCAAAAAATTTCCTTGCTGCCGGATTCTGCTTGGTGAATTTTTTATTGGCGACTATCTGGATGTCAGAAACGACAAAACCAAGTTTTACCGGGTCAGAAACCGCACCTTCAATTCCACTTACTGTCATCCGTTCAACACCAGAACGTTGAGCTTCGGATGGCTTAATTTCAGGCACGTTTATCCAGACAACGTCCTTGCCTGGCTTCAGTTTGAAAATGGTCCAGTTTGGTGCCCAAGTATAGAAGAATATTGGTCCACCATTATTATAACCCGCCATCGCTGATGCCATTCCTGCTGCATATGAAGCGGTCACCGGATTGATAGCATCTTTGAGACCGTATACATCCATATGGTGGCTGATGACTTTTTCACATCCCCAGCCTGGAGGGCAAGCGGTCAAATCGGCTTTGCCATCACCATTGGTATCAAATGCTTTTTTCACCTCAGGACGTTTAAAATCCTCCAGAGAGGTAATATTATATTTATCGGCCTCTTTCTTAGACACCAAATAGCCCTGCAGACCACCGGCCTTAACAACATAACCAACTTTCTCACCTTTGTCGTAAAACCCTTTTGGCATCTGGCCGTCATGATTTGGAAACCAGCCATTGGTCCAGTAATCTACATCACCGAGAGTCAGGGTTTTGTAAAAGATCGGATTCGACAGATCTTTAGGTTTTTCCACATCATACCCAAGAGTTTCAAGACCTCGTCGCACCAGAGCTTCCTGAAAAAAGCCAGTGTCCCACGTGGCCCGTGCAGGTTTGACTGTTATGCCTTCTCCTGGCTGGTGATTATCGGCAAGAGCTGCTGACCCGGTCATTGTCATTGCAGCTAAAGCTACACCCATTATTACTTGCTTAATTCTCATTTTCGTTCCTTATTTTTTTGTTGCCATAGATTGGGTCATTCTCTTTAAATGATTGCCAATAATAGACCTGTGCCTTTGAACTTAATTAAGCACATTCATTTTTCTTATGGGTTATATTTTAAATAATGTGTTGAATTTGAAAAATATGATTAGAACTTATGCTTGTTTCTTTGAAAAAACATCATTCCCTCTTAAAGGGCTACATCATTATCAGCGTTGTACTCTTGCTTGAAAGCGGTTCCATACGTTTTACTAAACACTTGGGTTTTTGTGATAAAAAATAACCCGGTAACACTGTATGTGTGCTCCGGGTTACAAATAAAGCTATTGCAGGTTGAGACTACTTCGCAGCGTTGCGTGCTTCAGTAAGCCAACCGTTCCATGTATCTTGGTTTTTGGCAATCCACTCATCTACGTGGCCTTGAATGTCCTGCGCACTCTTTTCACCATCGTTCATCCGAGTGTTCTGTTCGTTGACGTCGGCAAGCTGCAGGGTAAAGACCTCAAAAAATTTCCTTGCTGCTGGATTCTGCTTGGTGAATTTTTTGTTGGCGACTATTTGGATGTCAGAAGCAACAAAACCAAGTTTTACCGGGTCAGAAACCGCGCCTTCAAGCCCACTTATCGTCATCCGTTCAACGGCAACACTTTGGGCTTTTGTTGGATTAATTTCAGGCACGTTTATCCAGACTACGTCCTTGCCTGGCTTCAGTTTGAAAATGGTCCAGTTTGGTGCCCAAGTATAGAAAAATATTGGTCCACCATTTTTATAACCCGCCATCGCTGATGCCATTCCTGCTGCATATGAAGCTTGCACCGGATTGATAGCATCTTTGAGACCATATACATCCATATGGTGGGTGATTATTTTTTCACATCCCCAACCTGGAGGACAGGCAGTCAGATCGGCTTTACCATCACCATTGGTATCAAA
The DNA here is from genome assembly GCF_002836275.1 of Shewanella sp. Actino-trap-3. Lineage (NCBI taxonomy): Bacteria > Pseudomonadati > Pseudomonadota > Gammaproteobacteria > Alteromonadales > Shewanellaceae > Shewanella > Shewanella sp. Actino-trap-3. The sequence continues at coordinate 2,936,977 of NZ_PJCE01000001.1, forward strand.
TGCTTTCTTCACCTCTGGGCGTTTAAAATCTTCAAGGGAGGTAATATTATATTTGTCTGCGTCTTTTTTAGACACTAAATAACCCCCTAGACCACCGGCTTTCATTACATAACCAATCTTTTCAGCCTTTTCATCGAAATTGTTCGGTAGTTGATCGTTATGCATTGGAAACCAACCATTGGTCCAATAATCAATATCACCGAGAGTCACTGTTTTGTAAAAGATTGGATTCACCAGCGTTTTGGGTTTTTCCACATCATAGCCAAGAGTCTCAAGACCTCGTGCCACAAGTGCTTCCTGAAAAAATCCGGTATCCCACGTGGCTCGCGCAGGTTTAACGGTAACGCCTTCTCCTGGCTGGTGATTATCGGCAAGAACTGCCCCTGTCATTGTCATTGCAGCTAAAGCTGCACCAATTACTACTTTTTTAAGTATCATTTTCCGTCCTTATTTTTTTTTGGTTGCCATTGATTGGGTTATTCTATCTAGAATGATTGCTAATAAAACAATCGCTAGACCGCCAACGGTGGCTAGACCAATATCGAGTGTATTCAAGCCGAGAACGACAGGTGCCCCGAGGCCACCTGCGCCAATCATAGCGGCAATCACCACCATGGAAAGCGACATCATGATGGTCTGATTAAGGCCCGCCATGATGGTCGGCAGAGCGAGTGGTATCTGAACTTTAAGCAAAACCTGCGAACTTGTTGCCCCAAAGGCGAGCGCAGCCTCGACCAACTCTGGATGCACCTGCCTGATACCAAGACTCGTCAATCTGACGAGCGGTGGCAAGGCAAAAATTATGGTTGCCAGAACACCGGCTGTATTGCCAATGGAAAAAAGCATCACTATGGGTACCAGATAAACAAAGGCTGGCGTTGTCTGCATCGCGTCCAAAACTGGCCGTAGAATGTTATTCACACGATCACTGCGACCCGCCCATATGCCAAATGGCACCCCAACAACGGTGCAGAACACAACTGATGAAAAGACCATGGCAAGGGTTATCATGGTTTCTGGCCAAAACCCAAGTAGACCGATGAGAACTAATGATGCGACCGTAAACCCCGCAAGTTTAAAACCTGAAACCCGCCAAGCAATAATGGCAAACACCACAACAACAAGGAGAGGCGGAGTTGCCAATAGACCGTCCGATACGCCGGACAGAATAAAATCTACTGGCCACTTGATCATTTGGAAAAACCATCGATATCCTTCAACCAACCAGTCAACAAAACTGGTGATCCAAACATCCAAAGGAATCACTCTTTCATCAAAACTGAACATTATATAAAACTCCTGAAGAAAGTATTCTAGGGTGCTGACTGCTCAAAATAGGTCCCCTTCTCTGCACGATTCAAGGTGCGAAGGAAGAGGTTTTTAGAAACAACGCCGCGATATCTACGTTCTGAATTTACTACCGGAATAGGCCAAGCATGTGATGCTACCAGTGGCAAGATATCCTGGAGACTATCGGTTTCCTGAACTGATTCTGCATCGCCCAGAAAAGCATGTTCAAGTTTGCTAGTACCATTACCTTTATCAATAACGTCGCGCAGTGAATCTGAAGAGACAACACCCAAAAACCGATGTTCTGAGTCAAGAACATAGGCAAATTCTCGATCTTTCATGCTCAACATTTCCAAGGTGGCTCGCGGGCTGCCTGCTTTAGTATGCCAGACGACAGTTGGCTGGCTATCGCGAACAATGTCCCCGGCGGAGATAACACCGGTTGGATCCACGCCCCGGAAAAATGCCCGGACATAATCGTCAGCAGGGTTCTGCAGAATCTCTTCTGGCGTCCCCACTTGAATGACTCGCCCGCCCTGCATAATGGCAATTCGGTCACCGATCCGTAATGCTTCGTCTAGATCATGGGAGATAAAAATGATAGTGCGCTCATGCCGATCTTGGAGTTTCAGCAGTTCATCCTGCATCTCTGTTTTGATAAGAGGATCAAGCGCCGAAAAGGCTTCATCCATGAGCAGAATTTCCGGATCTACAGCGAGGCCACGCGCCAATCCGACCCGCTGCTGCATACCACCACTTAATTCATTTGGATATGCATTCTCCAAGCCTTCAAGTCCGACTTGTTTCAAAGCATCTAGGGCTCGCTCCTCACGCTCTTTTTTATCCATACCATCAAGTTCGAGGCCAAATGCAGCATTCTCCAACACTGTCTGATGAGGCATAAGAGCGAAGGACTGAAAAACCATGCTGGTTTTACTTCTGCGAAACCTTACCAGCTCATCCTTGCTCATTTTGAGAATATCTTCACCATCAACTAACACCTCTCCAGATGTTGGTTCAATAAGCCTGTTCAGCATTCGTACGAGCGTTGATTTTCCTGAACCGGACAGACCCATAACGACAAAAATTTCACCTTTATTCACTTCAAAGCTTGCACCCTGCACAGCAACAGTAAGTCCTGTCTGTTCGTAAATTTCTTCTTTGCTTTTCCCTTGTTCCAGTAACTTTACCCCTTTGCGAGGCTCGGAACCAAAAACCTTATAGAGGTTTTTTATAACTATTTTTTCCATATCATTTTCTTCCATTACGCTCATTTACGTCGCTCTGCTTTATTGCACAAACTCTACATAAAAAGCACATGAATAGATCCTGCGAGGTTAAATATTTACGGTACATTTGCTAAATATTTTTGTATACAATAATCCCTAACCGACCTATTTGTCAATGTACACTTCCCCTTGAAAAATTGTAACAACTTGAAAATAAAGAATTTAATCCGGTAATGCAAGGCTATTATTTGGTTGATATAAGGCTATTCCTTGGTTAATTTAAGGATATTTATTGGTTAATCTGAGGATATTTATTGGTTAATCTGAGGATATTTATTGGTTAATATAAGGGTGTAATTTGGTTAATATAAGGGTCTTACTTGGTTAACTTAGCTGCTTACATATTATGTTAATTCCTACATATTATTATAGTTCATATTCTTTATAATGCCTCTTATTGAGAGGGAATAATTATTGAAAAGTGATGTGGTTTTTCTAACAACAAAGTATTGGAAAGTAGAGAACTGAGGAAGCAAGATGAAGACAGAGTATGCGAACAAAAACTTATCATAAATTAACCGATAGCTTGTGTTAGTTACCCAATCAAAGTGTACTGCGGATCATGGATCCGCAACCGAGTTATCCAGAGTCTAAACAAGATAGCAGCTTGGCAGCGTATTCATCCGCTAGGGTAAATCGTTTTCTAAGGTGATTATATTGGCCCATTAAGCGCAATTTCATCCACAATGTGATTATGATGAGTACTGCTTTAATTGAGCTTTTTTGTTCTTTGAAGAGAGCTCAACAGCCACATCATTAAGCCGCCGGTAAATAACCCATCTCGTTAGGCAGTGCACCTTGTGCGATAACCATGCCGTCCACCCAAGGGCCGGAACATTGCACTCAAGCACCGATCATGACCTGATCATTTGGCGATATATCCAGCAGTAATGTTTGAATTAATGCGGCTAATCCTACACTGCAGCCAATAAATAAAATCAGCCTATACAATAACCAAATATTATCGTAGGCACGGACATAAGCGAGGGGAAATATAATGGAACTCACTATTGCGATTCCGGTGATGTTTAAGGCAGCAATATCGGCCGCAAGTACTATAGCGGCACCACAATAAACTCCGAGAGGTAGACCACTTAAAAAACGAAATACAATTGGCTGTTCAAGTGATGTCGCCATGGCACTTAAGCCATTAGAGATAAACATTAATATCAGAAAACAGCTAAAAATGGCGTTTTTTATGGTAGCCGTGATCAGCATTAAAATGGGCATACCCAACGGCCCTATCCCGTAAACACTAATAGCACAACCACTCTGTGATGATGAGGAGGAAAATGTTTCGTTGATTTATGGCAGCATTGGCATCATCGAAGACGCCGATAATCCCAAAAGAAAGGTGCTTAACGCTAATGCCAGCAAAATGGCGCTAGGCCCCTGTGTCAGGATTGTTGGGGACGTCCATCTCATCACCCATTCTTCTAATCAATAACACAGTCTTTTTCAGCATTGATTGCGATAGCCTTGCGAGGCTTTCAAACACTAAACTTAAATGACATTTATCAATAGATTGAGTCTAGCTAAAGAAATGTGTGGTATGGCTAATTAAAACTAGGACGCTCTCTTTCCACTTAACATCCCTTACTTTTTATTTTAAAACTTTAGTTTCAAACTTAATTGCCATTCTTCACCAAAGTCTTTCTGAATACGTGAATTGATATAAAGGGTAATCGCCATAGCTATCAATGCGCCAAGACTTGCCAACGCCATATCTTTATGTGCATCCCAAATATCGCCCTGCGTCCCCAAATACGCCATCCCTAGGTCTCCACCAAATGTCTCTGCGGCGCCCCACTCAACCAGTTCATATAGCATCGAGGTTGCCATAATGAGATTTAAAGGAGCAAGATAGCTCCAAAATCCTTTCATACCAGCAATTCGGCAATACAACTCTCTGATAGGGGATGCCAATAAAAGGCCGTATAAAAGATGAATCAATCTATCAAAATTATTCCTGGTCCATCCCATATATTCATTAAGGCTAAAATTAAAATACGACGTTAAAAATGCATCATAAGGAACATTAGAATAAGTATAATATGAACCTATTTCATGTAGGCTCATAAATACAAATATAAAACCATAAGAGACTCTCGATAATGGACATTTCTTATAGGATATAGCAATAAGGATGACAGATACGACGACCAGTACATTCTCAAGCGCCCAATCGGCTCGATCATAAGGCGATATAGAAAGTACTAAGCATTCAATAGCAAAGATGATTGAAAGGATTAAAAAATATTTTTTATGTTTCATATTATGTTTAGTCATTGTGAATTAAAGTCTTTTTATAGGGCTGCTAAAGGTCAGCTGTAGACTCCTTCCGACCCAATACCATCTTAAATCTGGGGTTCAATACCGAGTCTTAACACCACAAGCAGGAGGACAAGAAACACCTAAGGTTAATATCAGATTAGCTGGTTTTTTATGCTATCACGATATATTGACAAGACTAATGTTTACTTGCATCAATGGATTGCTCAATCCATTTATACGCAAATAATGAAAATATTATGCTTTTTCATTTAACAATAACTCCTTTGAACGGTATTCGCCGTGTATATTTCACAATCTCAAGCAAAATTGATGGTTTAACGCTAAGAATTAAACCTTAGGCATGCTAACACGTTCAAAATATTCGAATAAAAAAGTAAAGCATTAATGTTTGTGGTTACTTTCATGCCGATTGAACCTTTGATCGAGACGCACAGTGTCACCAAACAGCTAAACAACAAACCGTCGCTGCCCATCTCCATTTCGACAGAATACAAATAGGCCCAAGTTGTTAAACTTGGGCCTATTTACAGGTTATTTTAAACGGGTGATTACCTTATGTAGAACCCTGATTACTTAGCTAGATTGCGCAATACATAATGCAAAATACCGCCATGTTGGTAGTAATTGAACTCATTGGGGGTATCAATACGGATTTTCGCTTCAAACGAATCTTGCTTACCCGCTTTGTCGGTCGCAGTTACCTTGACTGTTTTCTGACCAGCACTCACGGCAGGAATACTGAATTGCTCTTCACCAGTGAGGTTCAGCGACTCTGCACTGTCATCTGGCATAAACTGCAAAGGTAAAATACCCATTCCAACCAGGTTCGAGCGATGAATACGTTCATAACTTTGGGCAATGACCGCTTTAACGCCCAACAGTGCGGGCCCTTTGGCTGCCCAGTCTCGTGAGCTACCCGTGCCGTATTCCTTACCGGCAAGCACGATGCAAGGAGTGCCCTGTTGTTGATAGTGCATAGCAGCATCAAAAACTGTCATCGACTCACCATTAGGCATCAAGCGTGTCCAGCAGCCCTCAGTACCCGGAGCCAGCAGATTTTTCAGTCTGACATTGGCAAAGGTTCCGCGCATCATCACTTCATGGTTTCCGCGGCGCGAACCGTAAGAGTTAAAGTCCTTAATGGCCACACCAGCCTGTTGTAAATAGTCTCCAGCAGGACTGTTTGGGGCAATAGATCCCGCAGGTGAAATATGATCGGTCGTGACCGAGTCACCCAATTTGAGTAAACAACGGGCATTGTCGATAGCCATTATTGCTGGTATCTCAGCGCTGATCCCGTCAAAGAATGGCGGTTGTTTAACATAGGTGGAATCCGGCCAATTATATTTCTGACTCTGCACCACTTCTAACCCTTGCCAGTCGGCATCGCCACTGTAAATATCGGCATAACGGGACACAAACATATCGCTTTGCACCGCGCTGGCCATGACCTGTTGGATTTCCTGATTATCCGGCCAGATATCTTTTAAATAGACGGCCTTACCATCAACATCATCGCCAAGTGATTCGCTGACCATATCGGCCTTCATATTACCGGCCAGTGCATACGCCACCACAAGGGGCGGCGATGCCAGATAATTAGCTTGTACTTCAGGATGAATACGGCCATCAAAGTTACGATTACCCGATAACACAGAACACACCTTCAACCTGCCCTGCTGTATCGCTGCGCTGACGGGCTGAGGTAAGGGTCCGGAATTGCCAATACAGGTAGTACAACCGTAGCCAACTAACTGAAACCCTAAGGCATCCAAATCGACATTGAGACCCGATTTGATTAAATAGTCTGTCACCACCTGCGAGCCAGGTGCAAAACTGGTTTTCACCCAAGGCTTGACCTGCAAGCCTTTTTGGCGGGCATTTCTGGCCAATAATCCGGCGGCGATTAACACTGATGGATTGGAGGTATTAGTACAACTGGTAATCGCGGCAATCACCACCGCCCCAGCTTCGAGGACAAAGTCCTTATCTCGATACTGGCAGGCAACGCCTGTGTTGCCATCAGCGACCGGCGCAGAGGGACCACCTTCGCTTGACAGTTCATCTTTACCTACAGTTTCGATTTGATTAACAGGGATCTGGCTGTCCAGCCACTGACGGAAACTGACGCCCGCTTTATCAAGTGCAATCCTATCCTGCGGCCTTCTTGGACCGGCGATAGAGGGCACAATACTGCCCAAATCTAATTGTAAACTGTCGTGATAACAGGCTTTGTTCTCAGATGCGCTGCCCCACATGTCCATCTCTTTAAGATAAGCCTTTATGAGCTCGATCCGCTCAGGATCACGACCAGTAAGGGCTAAGTAATCTACAGTTTGCTGATCGATCGGGAAAATACCACAGGTGGCACCGTATTCAGGGGCCATATTGGCAATGGTCGCCCGATCGGCTAAGGTCAATTGATCGACACCGGCACCAAAAAATTCAACAAATTTTCCTACTACCCCAAATTCACGTAATTGCTCGGTGACCGTTAAGACCAGATCGGTGGCCGTAACCCCTGCAGGTAACTTGCCGATAAATTCAAAGCCGACAATCTCAGGTAGCAGCATGGTAACGGGTTGACCTAACATGGCGGCCTCAGCCTCAATGCCCCCCACGCCCCAACCCAGTACGCCCAAGCCGTTGATCATGGTGGTATGAGAATCTGTACCTACCAAAGTGTCGGGGTACAATAAGTTATCTTCATCTTCTTTGACAAAGACCACCCGAGCCAAATATTCTAGATTGATCTGATGCACGATACCGCGCCCTGGCGGCACCACTTTAAAGTTGTCAAAGGCCTGCTGACCCCAACGCAGAAACTGGTATCGTTCACGGTTACGCTCGATTTCGATGGCGGTATTTTTTTGCATCGCACCGGTTTCGGCAAATACATCGACCATGACGGAATGGTCAATAACCAGCTCCACCGGATTGAGTGGATTAATAGCATCAGCATTACCCCCTAATGTTTCGATAGCATCACGCATCGCGGCCAAATCGACCACAGAAGGTACACCGGTAAAATCCTGTAAAATGACCCTAGAGGGCACAAAAGCGATTTCAGTTTCTGACCAGTTATCCAGATCCCAGCGTGCCAAGGTATCGATATCCTCTGGCTGGACAAATTCCGAATTCTCATAACGCAGAAGATTTTCTAACAATATTTTTGCCGCAAAGGGTAAGCGGGATAAGTCATAGTGTTCGGCTAATCGGTCAAAGCTATAATAGCGGAAATTTTTTCCATTACTTTCAAGCTGTTTCAATAATTGCATCGAATTTTTCATCACTGATCTCCCAGTAAACGTTTAGTGGCACTTCATGCTAAGCTTAATTAACACCCTAACATATCCACATCAAAATCGACGCGGAAAATCCTATGAGCAAGATGCGTATAGAACATGACAGTATGGGTAATATCCAGGTACCAGAGGATGTTTATTATCAGGCGCAAACTCAACGCGCGCGGGATAACTTCCAGTTTTCTGAACGGCGTTTTCCGGTAGCGGCGTTACTCGCCTTACTCGATATAAAATTAGCAGCAGCACAAGCCAATAGCCAGCTCGGCTTGCTTGATAGCACCATGGCAACAGCCATTCAGCAAGCCATTACTGCCAGTAAACAGCTTGATTTTTCGCAGCATTTCCCGATTGACCTGTTCCAAACGGGCTCCGGCACCAGTTCTAATATGAATGTTAATGAAGTGATTGCCAGCCTCGCCAGCGACATTTTGCAGGCAGAAGTTCACCCCAATGATCATGTCAATATGGGTCAAAGCAGCAATGATGTCATACCTGCCTGTATTCACATCAGCACAGTTCGGCGTTTAAAGTGGCAACTGCATCCGGCCATTATGGCTCTGAGTGACAGATTGCAGCATTTGGCTGTGCAGCATTCAAATTTGGTCAAAACGGGTCGCACCCATTTAATGGACGCCATGCCCATCACCCTAGGTCAGGAGCTGCAATGTTGGCAACAACAACTCAACAGTGCTCAAGATAGGATCCAGCAGGTGGAACTGACCTTGAATTATTTACCCTTGGGCGGCACAGCCGTCGGCACGGGGGTTAATTGTGATCCACGTTTTGCCGAACTGGCTTGTTACTACCTGCAAATGCAAGATCCGCATCCCTGGCAAGCGGCGGCAAACCCGGCCTTGTATATGAGTAGTCAAGATCACACTCTAGCCATGGCTTCGGCGCTCAAAGGATTAGCGGTTACCTTAATGAAAATCGCCAATGATTTACGTTGGATGAATTCTGGCCCTATCGCCGGATTACACGAAATTAGCTTAACGGCGCTGCAACCGGGCTCATCGATAATGCCCGGCAAGGTCAACCCTGTGATCCCCGAAGCCATAGCCATGATTGCCGCTGAAGTGATGGGTAATGAAGCTACCATAACCATCGCGGCTCAATCGGGTAATTTTCAGTTAAATGTCATGCTGCCACTGATTGCCGATAAGTTGCTATCCAGCATCGATTTATTGACCCATGCCTGCCAAGCCATGACAGACAAAGTGTTTGCCGAGTTTCAACCTAATGTCGATAATTTAACCCAAGCATTGCAGAAAAACCCCATTCTTGCCACCGCACTCAATTCAGTACTGGGCTACGATATGGCCGCTAACATTGCCAAGCGTGCTGATGCAGAGCATAAATCTGTTTTAGAAATTGCACTTGAAGAAACCGAACTGGGCGAAAGTGAACTAAAAGCCATACTCGATCCCTTGCATCTGGCAAAACCCCATCAATAACAGGTATGAATAGGTAATAACGATTGGTAACAATAGCGAAGGAAGTAAACACCTAGGGGAAACCTGCTGTGAGGAGCCTCATGCAAGGTGTTGAGGGCGCGAGAGGTTAAATAACTCCGGCTACCCGTTTATGACAGTTTATTCTTTGTGCCTAGATTCTTTTTCAGATTTTCTCCAGGCATCCTCGAGGGTTTTATATGAATCCAAGAACCCTTTTTTCATCTGGTCCCACGAATTGGCAGAACTGGTTTTCATGCTGCCATACCATTGGGCAACTTGATTGCGTTGCTTGCGAACTACCCTAAGATTCTCTCGAGCTTCCTTGCGCGCGGCCTCGCTCATTTTGTCCCAGTTTTGATCAATCGCCGCCTCCAGCGTATCGATACGTTTATCCAGTTTATTCAGGCCCTCTTTTGCTTTTATAACCGCCTCATCTCTTTTATCAGCAGTATATGAGTCGATGGCGGCAAGCAAATCCTGCGTTTCTTTTTTAACCTCTTCTAATGAAGTATTGGCGTTTTCCGTTTGGGCATAACCTAATGGAGTCACACCCAATATGCCGATCAATATCAATGCAAAGACGTGTGATTTCATTTTTAACCGCCTAAATGATTAGCAGCCATAGTGAAGGATGTTTACTTGAATCTTGAAGTCGCAGACTTAAATGCATGACCAAGAGAATCCCACGCACTATCAATACCGACTTTAAGGTCCTCCCAAGCATCGTCACTCGCGTTCTTAAGCTCGGTAAGCTTATTGGTGGCAGTTACCTGCATAGCTTGCAGTTCCTCAATTTTCTTATAGTATTCAAGTTGTTTATCAGCTGCTGCACCGTCGGCTTTTGCTCTGAGTTTGTTGATCTCCGCACTCCACTCGTCTAATTGTGCCTGTAATTTCTTTTCGTATACTTGTTTCATACTCATCATTACGTTCCTGTTAATAAATGGATTAATAAATGGGTTAATAACCCATTTATACTACTAATGTGTCGAATTTTTCGCTTTCACCCCCTTTACTTTTACAGGCATGAAAGTTAAATGATATGACGTCTAAAAAAGCATATTAGTTTTTAATGGCATCGTCAAACAATCACCTGCCCATATTTATTAAGCTCTACAATGCTTTTATTGGCTTTCACTGCCTCAATGATAATGCCAACAAGCGATCAAATAATACAAAGGTTTAAATGGTTTTAATGTTAGCGGCCTTGCTTCAGTCTTTGAGTCAACAAAAGTATTCCATACTGAAGAGGATTGACCTCAACGATCTATGCCATTTTCATCAAGAATAGAATGGATCATTTTTCGAACCTGCGCCCTTATGGCATCATGCTGGGTTCGTTCATGCCAAATTTGAAACACATTGACAGTCGATAGTTGTACTGGACTATTAAAGCGCTGTAAGTTAGCAAATTGATCCATGGCCTGATCGGCAACTGAATCGAGACAAGTCAATATAAAATCTGATTGACTCACTATCTGTGCAGGGATCATAAAGCTTGATATACCAGAGATAACATTTCTCTGTTTTCCCATCAGTGACAAGGCTTTATCAACAACACCATTGAGATCTCCCGTGAGCGTGGTCACGATATGCTTGCATTCTAGGTAGGCATCGAGGGAGAGTGTGTCACCAATGATTGGATGGTCTTGTCTGGCTAACACATTCAATCGTTCTTCTTTTAACTTTTGCTGATAAAAAGTACTGGGGAGATCTGAGTAAAATCCAGCAATCGCGATATCACATTGGCCATTTTCTAGCATTTTTCTGGGCAATTCCCCCTGGGTATTATGAGTCACAATCTGCACAAAAGGCATGATTTTTTGAATTTCAGATAGCAATTTAGGTAGCAGGATGCTTTCCATATAATCGGTTGTATAAATATGGATCACATCTTTCACTTTATCTAAAGGAACGTCTAATTCAGATTGATAAAAGTGTTCTAGCTCACTCACCAAGCGAGATATTTGTGGGGCAATAGCATGCGCCTTGGGGGTTGGGACTAGGCCTTTTATTCCCCTAACGAATAAGGGATCGTCAAACTCCTTTCTTAACTTATTGAGCCTGTGGCTCAGTGCGGGTTGGCTTATCGCCAATCTTTCTGCGGCTATCGAGGCGAGCCCTTCTTGATACAAAATCTGAAACAAATAGAGAAGGTTAATATCACGATTTCTAATATTCATATTTTGGAACTCAGTTATAAATTATATTCAATTTTTAATTATATAGATTAGATCTAAAATGCACACGAGTTAAATAACCGCTTAGCTGAGGACAAAAAGTGAATACGCTTCAGCACAAAGACTCACTCTCAGCGCTATTGTTTATTTGACGCTTGAGCAAGTAACAAAAGGCTGTGATTCACTGACTATTTGAGCTTGCGATGATGCGGTTGATACTATGATAATACTTATCTTTGAAGCCAATAGACGCTTTAGCTATAAAATAATTGCCATCGTCGACATCGACAAACACTGGGCAAACTCAAGATAACTATCACTCATGCTCAACAGTAAATCGTTATCGTTTTAGCAACAGCTCCTGACGGTCACATAATGGTTCTGATCCAAAGAGACAAATCTGAAAATAACGCTAAAAGGTTTTAAAAAATGATAAATAATTTATCCAAGGTTTTGCCAATGCAAAAAACGTTTACGGGCCTACTACTGACACTCGTAGTTTCAGGTTGTGGTTTATTAGAAAACACCAATACCGACCAAAACGTCGAAAAGGCAGCCACTCTTGCTCAGCTAGAAACCGTTCTTGAACTGCCTTTTCGCCCTGGTAATGTGAGTGCCACAAAATCCGGTAGAGTCTTTGCCACAGTCCACCCCTTTGCTGGTGAACAAGGTATACAACTACTGGAGGTGACGGGGCCAAACAGCTATCAACCTTGGCCATCAAGCAAGGTGCAGTCCCCAAAAGGCCAATACAGTGAAAATACCATTGATACACCACTGGGTATCACTAAAGATAAGCAAGGCGGTTTGTGGATCGTAGACATGGGACTGCATATCGGTAAAACCCGAATTTGGGGTTTTGATATCGACAGTGGTGAATTAATCAGCAAAATTGTTCTGCCAACGGATATCGCACCTGCTAACAGCTTTGTTCAGGATTTAGTGGTAGACCGTGAAAGAGGTTGGGTTTATTTAGCCGATTTGGCCAATCCCGGCATACTCGCGGTGGAATTGGCAACCAATAAGGTCCGACGTTTTGGCAACCACCCATCATTAAAGCCCGAAGTTAACGCTAAAATGGTGATTAATGGTCAAGCCGTCATGTTTGGCGGTAAGCCAGCCAACACAGGCATCAACCCAATCACCTTATCTGCTGACGGAGAAACATTGTTTTTCGGTGCAATGAATGGCAGAACTTGGTATAGCGTACCGGCTAAATTGTTCCGTGATGGTGTCGCCGATGACGTTATTGCCCATCATATTACACGCGTAGGTGAGAAACCGATTTCAGACGGTGCCACAACGGATAGCTTTGGCAATCATTTCATTACTAACTTAAATGAAAATGGCATCGATAAGTTGAGTGCTAACGGAGTGCTTACCCCACTTATCAGAGATGCTCGCCTAAATTGGCCAGACAATGTATCGGCTGATGATAACGGCTGGCTCTACATTTCAGTCAACCAACTACACAAATCTCCGCGCTTTAGTGACGGAGCGGATATAGGCAAAGCGCCATATTATATTTACCGTGTATGGGCGAATACTCAATAAATTCTGTCGCCTTTATTATCTGAATGCTCGACGAAACTTAACATTAATCATTCAACCTGATGGATTAATGTTATCGAATCCACACCATTTTATAGAGTATTGACCATAACGTTAGCCTCGCTAATGAGATTAATAGTGAGGCTTTTGTAAATAGGCCTCAATTACATACATGTTTGTGAGCGAGCGATAGCCAAGCTCACTGATGCACAAAATGAGGCGACCTTTCAAAAATATATCAACGTCTCTTTAGGTGAAAAAATGGACAAAAAATTAATTATTTTAGCAAGAATTGAAGCTAACAACGACAAAGTCGAACAGGTTAAAGCTGAGCTATTAAAGCTAATTGAACCCACGTTAAAAGAAACGGGCTGTATTCAATATCACTTACACCAAGACAACGAAAAACCTAGCGTATTTGTATTCTATGAAATATGGGAAAGTCGAGCGCTTTGGCAGCAACACCTGAACAGTGTTCACATTCTTGAGCATAGAAGTGCCGTCGATGGTGCTATTTCATCTTTTACCTTAAATGAAATGACTCATTTATAGCATTTTATATGCAGTTAACTTATTCAAATTAAAGACTTTAGTGACACAATATCATTAGGAATAAAAGCGCTTAACCTAAGTTAATGATATATAACCAATACAATTCGATTACATTATCAAGTACAAGCGTAAATCAATATGATTTGAGACAGCAATATGGTTTTAGACATCAATAAGCCAGAACATGTTCTCTAACCTAATGGGTTTAGATAGTGCAGATCTTTGGCGGTATCCACTCTAGAATGCCCCAAGATAAACTAAACTGCACGGATGTTCTTTGTTCGGCGCCACGACTGTGATGTTGATAAAAATGAAAATGTAACACATAAAAAAGCCAGTCGGAGTGGCCGCTGGCTTGATAACATAGTCGATAAAATGTAGTGCTAATCACATAAATTAGCGCCTAAAACGTCTGGAACCAACGCTGAATTTGTTGAGGATCTTTGCTTTGGGTTAAAGATAGCATCAACAGAATACGGGCTTTTTGTGGATTAAGATTGCCTGCAGCGATAAAGCCATATTTGTCATCATCTATCTCGGCATCAAGAGTCGTAGCACCCGTTGGTACGCGGCTAGAGCGAACAACTAAAATCCCTTTTTTACTCGCCTGAGCTAACGTGTCGAATATAGAGTGGTACATGTTACCGTTACCCACACCAGCACTCACTATGCCATCAAATCCCGCTTCAACCATAACTTTGGCGGGTAAATCACTGGCATTAGCGTAGTTATAAACGATGCCTACCTTTGGTAGCTTGTCGAGTTTACTGATATCAAAAGGCGTTTGAGTCGTATGTTTACGCTCAGTGTTGCCCATGTATTCAACCTTACTGTTATGAAGGACGCCAAGTGGACCAAAATTAGGCGCAGCAAAGGTGTGCACTCCGGTAGTATTGGTCTTAGTCACATCGCGGGCGTTAAGTACGGTATCGTTCATTACGACTAAAACACCTCGGCCTTTAGATTCAGGGTTAGCAGCGATGGCAACCGCGTTATAAAGATTCATCGGACCATCGGCACTCATCGCGGTTGATGGACGCATTGCACCAACGAGTACGACAGGCTTATCGCTCTTAACAGTTAGATTCAAAAAATAGGCGGTTTCTTCTAAGGTGTCGGTACCGTGGGTAATGACGATGCCGTCGACGCTTTTATCGGCCAGTAAAATATTAATCCGCTTGGCTAAAGCTAGCCAAACTTTATCGTTCATGTCCTGTGAACCGATTTTAACCAGTTGCTCACCTTGGATATCGGCAAGTTGTTTCATCTCTGGCACAGCCGCAATTAAACTATTAACCCCCACCTCTCCAGACTGATAAGTAGACTCAGTGGCCGACTGGCCCACCCCAGCAATAGTCCCACCAGTGGCAATAATGTGTACCTGTGGAAGTGCCTGCGCCGCAGAGGAGATAAATAACCCCAAGGTGACTGAAAGCAAGAGCTTACGCATAGAAAATTTCATCTTTGTATCCTTTTATTCATTATAAACGCCCCACAGTTTGCACTATTATTTAAGTATCACTGTGACAGTTCTCACTAAAATAGAATAACAATATTGGAGCAAAAAATTTAATTTATTAATAATTAAATACAAATTAACTTATCTGTTCTTTACTAAAAATCACTAATAACATTCAATATTAACGCTAAGGTAACATAGTAGGATGATTAACCTTATAATACCAATTTAATTAATATTTTCTTTATTAAAAAAATCTAATAGACCGACATTAAATAACAACATCCGATTAACACCGTTGATTGGTTAATACTAAAATATATATAATGATGAATCTATTCTTTATTAAACAAACCTAATAGACCTGCATTAAATAACAACATATGAGTAACACCGCTGATTGATTAATACTAATAATATATATCAATTAACCTCTCATTTATTAAGAAAGCCTAATTGTCTTGTATTAAATAACAACATTTGAATAACACCGCGGATTGTTTAATACTAAAAATATATTCTGATTAACCTATTATTTATTGAGTAAACCTGATAGGCCAGCATTAAAATGACAACGTTTGATAGATTAACACTAAAATATATATGATTAATCTATCCTTTATTATGCAAACCTAATAGGCTTGCATTAAATATCAACATTTGAATAACACGATCTATTTATCAAACCTCAAATACATCTTGATTAACCTATTCTTTATTAAAATATCTAATGGATCAAAATAAAATTAGTTGCTTACTAAAATTGTAACTTTATACGGTTATTTATTTAATAAAACTTTGGATAACTATTTCACAAGTTAATAAATAAAATAACAAAATATCATCTAATTTATATCAAGACGTAATAGCTCACACAAACTTATCTAGTTGAGATACTTATCTAACAACTAAAAAAAACCTTCCATTTCTGGCGTTTAAGTGATCTTCATCGATATTGAGCTACCTCTAAAAGAGTAATCTTCAATTCAATAGTTAAGGAGACGATTCTCCTTTATGTTTTCGAAGAGTAATTTTCATGTGTAACTTAAATTTATATACACATCCCCAACTCTAAGGTCGAAAATATATCTTACTATTAACTAGATTTAATAGGACCGAAATGAAAGATACTAATAACGTACGGATCGAAGAAGACTTATTGGGTAATAAAGAAGTTTCCAATGAATTCTATTACGGAATACACACATTACGTGCCATCGAAAACTTTAAACTAAGTAATCAAAAAATTTCCGATGTCCCTGAATTAGTTCGAGGCATGATGCTGACAAAAAAAGCGGCTGCCATGGCTAATAGCGAATTGGGTGTCGTTAACCCCGAAATCGCCGATAAGATTATTGAAGCCTGCGATCTGATCCTCACAACAGGGCGATTCGTCGATCAATTCCCAGTCGATGTTTATCAGGGTGGCGCTGGAACTTCGGTGAACATGAATACCAATGAGGTATTAGCCAACGTAGCATTAGAACTCATGGGGCTAGAAAAAGGCCGTTATGATGTCATCAATCCTAATGACCATGTTAATAAGTGCCAATCGACCAACGATGCTTATCCAACGGGTTTTAGAATTGCAGTGATCAACAGCACTGATACCCTATTAGACGCATTAACCGATCTCATCAGTGCTTTTGATACTAAAACCAAAGAATTTGAGACCGTCTTAAAAATGGGCCGCACTCAGTTACAAGACGCTGTGCCTATGACATTAGGCCAAGAGTTTCATGCCTTTGCTGTCACGCTGCGAGAAGAGATTAAATCCATCAAGCGTTGCCAAGAATTATTACTCGAAGTGAATTTAGGCGCAACGGCCATTGGTACGGGTCTTAATACCCCAGAAGGTTACTCCTCACTAGCCATTAAACGTCTGGCGGAAATAACTGGACGCAACTATGTGCCAGCAGAAGATTTGATTGAAGCGACATCGGATTGTGGCGCCTACGTCATGCTACACAGTGCTATTAAGCGTATGGCCATTAAAATGTCCAAAATCTGTAACGATTTGCGCTTGCTTTCATCGGGTCCACGTACCGGTCTCAAAGAAATCAATTTACCTGAGTTGCAAGCGGGTTCATCTATCATGCCCGCCAAGGTCAACCCTGTGATCCCAGAGGTCGTTAATCAGGTCGCCTTTAAGATTGTCGGTAACGATATCACTATTACTATGGCCGCCGAAGCGGGCCAATTACAACTTAACGTAATGGAACCTGTCATTGGTCAGGCGATGTTTGAGTCACTCAGCCTTATGGGCAATGCCTGTGTCACGCTGCGCGAGAAGTGTGTTGAAGGGATCACTGCTAACCCAGAAATCTGTATGAACCATGTGATGAACTCCATCGGCATCGTGACTTACCTTAACCCAATTATCGGCCACCATGAAGGTGACATTATCGGCAAAATTTGCGCCCAAACGGGTAAAAATGTTCGCGAAGTGGTGTTAGAGCGCGGTTTATTAACCGTTGAAGAACTCGATGAAATTCTCTCGGTTGAAAATCTGATGCATCCTAAGTTTCAGGCTAAACGAAATACTAGCAAAACCAAAATGTAACTCAGTGGGGCTGGGGGATCCTCCTCAGCCCAAACTCAATTATTCAACAATAAGCCGGTGCATAACTGACACTTAGATATACATTGGCAATTAACAACAAAACAGAGTTAACACTATGATTATATTAGAAATAATTATCGTACTTGGGTCTATTTACCTAGGTGCAAGAATGGGTAGCATGGGGATCGGCTTCGCTGGCGGTCTCGGGGTACTGATACTGACGATGGGACTTGGACTGACACCGGGGACGATTCCGATTGGTGTGATCCTAATTATTATGTCGGTAATCACCGCCATTGCAGCCATGCAAGTATCGGGTGGGATGGACTATCTCGTCTCACTGGCAGAGAAGTTATTACGTAAACATCCAAAACAAATCACCTTTCTGGCACCTGTCGTCACTTACTTTATGACACTCTTTGCGGGAACGGGCCACACAGCATTTTCAACCTTACCTGTTATTGCCGAAGTGGCTAAAGAACAAGGTATACGTCCATCTCGTCCCCTCTCTATTGCTGTTGTAGCATCCCAAGTCGCCATTACCGCCTCACCTATTTCGGCGGCAGTTGTGTTCTTCTCTGGCATCCTAGAACCTTTTGGAGTGGATTATTTAGTACTCCTAGCCATATGTATCCCTTCAACTTTTATCGCCTGTATGGTCGGAGCCGTAGTAGCCAATTTAATGGGTAAACCACTCGCTGAAGATCCTGTCTACCAAGATCGTTTGGCCAAAGGGTTAATCAAAAAACGCGATGCTACCCACCTCAACATTAAAACTGGCGCTAAACGTTCAGTGATGATTTTTTTAACAGCGATTGCGGCAGTGATGATTTATGCCACTGCAATTTCGGAAAAAGTGGGATTAATTGTTGATCCTGTTTTGCCTCGTAATGCAGCCATCATGGTGATTATGCTAACAGCGGCTGCGGCTATCACCATTTTTTGTAAATTAGACGCAAGCGAAATTTCTGATGCTGCCACCTTTAAATCAGGTATGTCTGCCTGTGTTTGTGTATTAGGCGTTGCGTGGTTAGGAGATACTTTTGTTTCTAATCATATTAATGAAATCAAAGACCTTGCAGGAACCTTACTGCAGAGCCAGCCTTGGTTATTGTCGGTAACCCTGTTCTTTGCTTCTATGCTGCTCTATTCACAAGGGGCCACGACTAAAGCGCTGATGCCTGCAGCCTTAGCCATTGGAGTGAGTCCTCTAACTGCCATCGCATCTTTCGCCGCTGTAAGTGCGCTGTTTGTATTACCTACCTATCCAACACTTTTGGCTGCTGTTGAGATGGATAATACTGGCTCAACTCGGATTGGTAAGGCAGTATTTAACCATCCATTCCTGATCCCTGGTGTGGTGACGATTGCGACCAGTGTGTTATTGGCCTTCCTGTTTGGCGGCATGATTTTATAGCTCAATTTAAAGCAAAATAATCGACGGGCTAATGCCAACAACTGGATTAACCCGCTTATTTTAATCTGTATCTATAGACTTTGTTTTGGCGTAATGCTTGCGCAATTACATCATGACAAACCTTTTAAGTGGTGAATTAATGTCAACAAAAACGCGTGTTCCAACCGCCATAAATGGCGGACCATTTGGGCAAGCTTGGTCGGCGAGAGCCGACGGTTTACAAAGTTTGACCGGTATTTTACTGGGCGCTTTCTTATTAGTGCATATGCATTTTGAGGCAAGCATTTTATTAGGCAAAGAAACCTTCTTTCGTGTCGTGCAGTTACTGGAAGGTAGCATGTTTAGTTCTACGGGGCATGGCTTCCAGATAGTGACACAAATCTTTTCGGTCTTTATTTTAGTGTTAGTTGTCGTTCACGCAGCACTGGCATTACGTCGTTTTCCGGTGCAAATAGGACAATGGCGGGCACTGCGTGGCTTTATGTCCAATATAAAACATAAAGATACTCGAGCATGGTACTGGCAGATGATCACTGGGTTCGTGTTATTTTTCTTAGTATCCGCGCACCTTGGGACTATGATTTTGAATCCTGAAATTGGTCCACACCTCTCGGCCGAACGAGTCTATGATGGCCACGCTTGGCTCTTATATATCGTCTTCCTTCCGGTCGTATTAGTACATGGCATCATTGGGTTATACCGCGTGATATTAAAATGGGGAATAAGCAGTAACCGTCCCCTCATCCGCAAAATAGCTCAGATTTTGATCATCTATTTACTCTGTTTAGGCTCATTAAGTCTAATTACTTACATCTCTATTGGCAGTGAATTATTACATCCAGTACAGCCATTTATGCCTAAGTAATAGACATGCTAAGGGTGACGCTAAGTGTGATTGCATGGCAACAAACAGCCATAACAAATAACGATATGGGCGCACCCATTCCTTTTCGCAAGGCGAAACTAACACACAGATCATCCTCTAACGGTAGGTGCATCACATCTATCGTAGGGGAGTGCAATGATAAATCCATACATATTATCTAAATTATTAGATAAGGAGTTGATTTGAAACTTATTTATACAGACTCATTAGTTATTGGTGCAGGACTAGCGGGCCTTAGAGTCGCAATTGCCACCAAAGAGCAAGGGCTAGATACACTGGTATTATCGCTTATTCCCGCGAAGCGTTCACATTCAGCGGCAGCTCAAGGCGGAATGCAAGCGAGCCTTGGCAACACAGTTAAAGGTATGGGTGACAACGAAGACATACACTTTCAGGACACGGTAAAAGGTTCTGACTGGAGCTGTGACCAGGATGTGGCACGTATGTTTGCCCACTGCGCACCCAAAGCTATACGTGAAATGACCAACTGGGGAGTGCCTTGGTCTAGAGTTTCTGCTGGTCCGCGCGATGTGATCATGAACGCGAAAAAGGTGACCCTACATGAAGCCAAGGAGGCCCATGGCCTCATCAATGCCCGTGATTTTGGCGGCACCGAAAAATGGCGAACCTGTTATACCGCCGATGGTACAGGTCACTCATTACTGTATGCGGTAGATAACCAAGCGATATCTATGGGTATTCCGGTACACGAACGGATTGAAGCCCTGTCATTGATCCATGACGGTAAGCGTTGCCAAGGAGTTATAGCACGTTGTTTAGTGACGGGTGAGCTGCGCGCCTATGTGGCCAAATCAACCACGATTGCCACTGGCGGTTACGGCAAAATTTATGAAATTTCAACCAATGCCACCATTTGCGAAGGTATCGGTCAAGCATTAGCACTCGACACAGGTGTCGCGACCTTAGGCAATATGGAAGCGGTACAGTTTCATCCCACGGCAATCGTCCCCGCGGGGATCCTTACCACTGAAGGTTGTCGTGGTGACGGCGGCATATTACGCGATAAAGACGGTCATCGCTTTATGCCAGACTACGAGCCTGAAAAAAAAGAACTCGCCTCCCGAGATGTGGTATCACGCCGCATGACGGAACATATGCGCAAAGGTATGGGTAACGACAGTCCTTACGGTCCACACCTCTGGCTAGATATTACCATTCTAGGGCGTGAGCATATTGAAACCAATTTGCGCGAAGTAAAAGAAATTTGTGAATATTTTCTGGGAATTGATCCCTGTAAAGAGTGGATCCCTGTTAGACCAACCCAGCATTATTCCATGGGCGGAGTCCGTACCAATGCCACAGGTGAAAGCCCACAACTTAAGGGACTATTCAGTGTCGGAGAAGCCGCATGTTGGGATATGCATGGTTTCAATCGTTTAGGTGGTAATTCTGTTGCAGAAACCGTAGTGGGTGGCATGATCATCGGCCAATATGTAGCGGATTTTTGTCAACAAAATTCCTTAGAAATTGATACTGCTCTCACCCAACAATTTATCGATAAATTACAAAACGAGATCGATAATTTAGTCGATGGTAACGGCACAGAGAATCCCTTCCAATTAAAGAAAGAAATGCAGCGGGTCATGATGGACTATGTCGGTATTTTCCGAAATGGTCCCGAGCTAGAGAAGGCCATTAAAGAGCTTAAAGCATTACTTGTTCGCACAAAAAATCTTGGCCTTAAGTGTAAAAAACGTCATTCAAATCCCGAATTGGTTGAAGCTCTGCGCGTCACCAGAATGTTGAGAGTAGCCTTAACGGTCGCCTGTGGAGCCGCAGCCCGCACAGAAAGCAGAGGAGCCCATTCGAGGGAAGATTACCCACAACGTAATGATAAAGATTGGCTCAACCGAACACTGGCCACTTGGCCAGATGCCGAGTCACTGGAACCCGTATTGCATTACGAAAATCTCGATGTGATGAAAATGGAGTTACCACCGGGATACCGTGGTTACGGCAACGATAACACTATCGCCCATCCGGACACTGAAAAACGGAACCAAGAGATAAGCAAGGTGATCGCAGAGCTAGGCGGCAACCCAGATAGAGAGACGCTGCAACAAGCCCTGATGCCATATACGCTACCTAGCCATCTACAGCCATCCAATGAGCGTCTTAGCGATACTTTAGCGGTCACGCCATCTCAACCAGTAGGAAATAAACCATTATGAGCCGTCAAATCAGCTTTAATATCTTCCGTTTCGATCCGCAAGATGGCCAAGACAAGCCAAAGATGGAACGTTATCAATTGACCGAAACAGATGGTATGACAGTGTTTATCGCATTAAATCAACTGCGCGAACAACAAGATAGCTCGTTACAGTTCGACTTTGTCTGTCGAGCGGGTATTTGTGGTAGTTGCGCCATGGTGATTAATGGCTTGCCAACGCTTGCCTGTCGAACCTTAACGGCGAATTATCCTGACGGTGAAATCACCTTAATGCCCCTGCCCGGCTTCGAACTGATTGGCGACTTATCCGTAAACACGGGTAAATTTATGCGTGAATTAGCCGAAAGATTAAAACTATGGCTGCATCCTAAACCCGATGACCAAGACATGCACCGCCTTGAAAATCCAATGGCGCCCGAAGAAGCTGCGCGGATTTATGAGCTGGAGCGCTGTGTCGAATGTGGTGTCTGCGTCTCCGCATGTGCCACAAAACAAATGCGTGAAACCTTTGTAGGCGCAGTAGGTCTGATGAAAATTGCCCGTTTCGAAATGGATAGCAGAGACAACCGCAGCGCGGATGATTTCTACCATGTTATAGGAAATCAAGATGGCGTATTCGGTTGTATGACACTGTTAGGCTGCCAAGATAACTGCCCTAAAGATCTACCTCATATGAAGCAAATTGCCTATTTACGCCGAAAAATGGCCTCGACAATACTCTAACCCTAAGCCCCTTTAATCAATATCCCGCTGTGGTTTGGCTGGATTGATGAGGGTGACACAACGCCAAAATTGCTGACAGGCCTCCCCATCTGCCAGCAGCCGATATGAGGGGCCTTGGCATTTTAGCTAGGCTCCCCTACTCAAGCACTATCACAAGTGCACATCCTTACTACTTGCAGTGCTGTTGCATCGGCAATAAAACTGATTAACAGAGTGCTCGTAGTTGTTATGTAAGGAACACAAATGAAACAGTTCAAACTAACATCAGCAGTGCTGATGTTAAGCTTTGCCGCGCCGACTTTCGCAGTCCAATCCAATAACAACACAGAGACTAACGACGAGTTACGAACTGAATTACAACAAATTCAACACAGACTCGCCATGCTCGAAGCGCAAGAAAGTCAGGCATCTACTCCCTCAAATACTCAGTTTACTGTTTATGGTACTTTACGTCCCACGTTCGGTCTTACCCACACCAATTCAGACGATGTGTGGGATGTTAACGATGCCAGCTCACGGATTGGTTTTGCGACAGAGCAACAATTAGGCGACGGCCTAACGGCCTTTGCTAAAGGTGAGTTTAAGGTCGATATAAAGAATGACGGCGACTTTGGCGATGCACGAAAAGCCTATGTAGGAATAAAGGGATCTTTGGGCCGAGTTGCTATTGGTAAGCAAGCTGTCACACAGGAAATCATTTCCAACCCCGTTGATATTTTTAATCGTTCAGGCACACCCATCGCCTATGACAGTGCGGGTCCATTTAGACTGAATAATCTAGTGACCTATCGCAAACAATTCGGCGATATATTATTTTCAGCTGATGCCCAATTCGATGGTAACAAAGGCAGTGGCGGAAGTGATTTTGTCAACGCCGGTGTCTGTTACAAAAGCGACCTAATCTATATTGCCGCCGCGTTTTACAACAAGGAATTAGAAGACGATAAAGATGAAAATACGCTAGGTGTAACCATAGCAAAAAGCTTCGAATCTCTTTACCTAGCGGCAGCTTATCAAAACATAGAAAAAGACAACGTCGATGGTTCAACGCTGGATGTAGTCGCAAGCTACTTCATCAATGAAACCTATAAAATTAAACTGGGAGTGTCGAAATTCGATGATGGTGGCAACGATATCAGCTCTGGGAACTATAATGCATATAACACGACACTCGAATGGCATAAAACACCGAAATTTAGAACCTTTATCGAGTATCAAGTAAAAGATTATGAATACCGTGAAACCAATGACCAGATAATGGTCGGTATGCGCTACAACTTCGATTACACGTTTTAAGCAGCGCTAAACCAACAACAATTAATGTCATTACACACTAATGCCTGAATCATTGTTGTTGGTTTATCTCTTGAACAAATAAAATACCGACCGTTATCGGTACAGTAATCAGTCCTTTAAACGTACGCTGATTTTTTGTCTCATTGGTATATATTGAATATAATTAAGTGTCAATAAACCCCATCTACTGAATATACTGTGCTTTTTGTAAATGGGTTGCTGTGGCGATGGTATAAATACCGGCTTGCTTTAGGGCGCTAATTTTTTCACATGATGGCAAGCCAAAATGAAAACTCATCACCGCAGGACGTTCATTAAGCTACATCTTGAACATGGCTTCATCGTCGACAAAACTGTTATCAATTTCGTCAATTTGGGTTGGCGTTTATGCACTGCACACTACAAATAAGTCAGCAAGATGATGTAACCAAGCATGCTCTTTTATTGCATCACGCTGCGCCGGTGCATGACAAAACACCTTAACGTTAAACGGCGCATTGGTGAGCAAGCGCGTTGCTACAATGAGTTGCTGAGCCTGCGTTACCGAACTCGCACCAATCCCCAATGATCCAAGGCCGCGGCATTCGATACAGCGGCGGCCAATTGCGCCGTGGATACACCCGCCATTGGCGCTTGGATAATCAAAGCGTGCAGTGAAAGAATTAAGTCTACTCACAATAACGCCTCAAATTTTAAACATAACATTAAGCCTAAGGTAAGTATTACTGCTCTGTTTGATCCATAGATTTGGGGTTCGGGATTAAACCAATGAACCTCGCTAAACTTAGAAGCGTCATAAAAAGCCCAATCATTGCCTGGCCAATAACAAGAGTGTAAGCCAGTACGCCAAGAGGAGTGACGTTATAAAACCCAAAACTAGTCATAACAACAAAGCTAGTATATATCGCCCCTAAAATGCTTTCTTGAGATCCTGCAACGGTAAAACCAAACATATCCTGAAAAAATATGTATTGAGCTGCAAACCAGAATATAATTTCAAAGTAATTCTGAATAAGAAGAATTATCATACGACGATAACCGTGTAATGCGTATGAACCTCCCGATTTGATCGCTCGATACTCGTCAAATAACAGCACATTTATTTGATAAATAACCACTTCGAACACTCGCAATAGCGCATAAATCGCGATACAAAAACTAATTATATCGTTTTTAATATATAGGACGGCTGGAACTGACGCGATTGAAAGAAACACATGAGAAAGAGCCCAAACCTCTGAGAAAAAGCCCGTTTTCGCTTTAGGAAACATCCATCGAACAAAATTAAAGAACGATATTTTGCCCAAATATCGAAATACCACTTCCCAAAAGTTAACAATAAATGAACTTTGCATCATTACCCTAACGTCCCTAATTTATAATATTTGTATAGTCCCCATGGGCATTTACTTCAATAGAACAGAAAAAACGCGCATGGCTAATCATCTGATTTAGTGAATATTATCAGATTTTTTCCCACTGCACTCTAAACCTAATCACCCACAGTTCAGATAAGTATTGGCCAGAATCGCATACAGAATAAATACGCCAATATTAAGCCGCCATTCAACGCTATTATCCTTGTTGATCTGAATAGATAATGCACAGATAAACTAGCTTACTAACATCAAATAGAGCGCTTTGGTGGTGAAAGTAATCACAAAAAAATACCGATATCATCACACTAACCCGCCCAAGTTAGGTGCGACCGGTCACACTTTTGTGGTTATTGCGACCTCAAATCATGACCGCTTGGTTAATTTTGTAAACGAATAGTGTAAACATTGTTCTAGTTAAGATTTATTTAATAATCCCACGGCTCCCCTACCGTAATTTACTTTCAATTAATAGTCCCTTGTTGTTACTCTGCAGCTAATGAAATTGCCAGTTGGATCTGTTGATTTAACTACCCACTCCTTTGAGCTCGGTTGAAAACGTTTCTTGAAACTAACCCTTTGCCAATTCCTTGTTAAACCGCTTAATCGCATCGCAAGGTTGTCCAAATTGAGTAAAACACATTTAACCTTGTGTTTCGGATTACTGTTGCTGCAACCTTTAGCTGATTCTTTTTCTCTGTCGATGGGGCACTTCATCGATATTACTGAATTTATTGCCATTGCGGATACCGTATTAGCTGAAGTCCTGGGCGTAAGTTTACTGGGCTTATTAATATTTAATCCATTGGTGATCGAGCAATTTTGGCGTTTATTTCATCTCAACTCTACATTTTGTCATCTTCTTGCACTTAGCAATGGGTTAAGTGCCTTGTCGGTTATTGTCCCAAAACCCCTTGAATATACGGCTCACGGTTGCCGCGCTCCTCCTCTATCAGCTTAAGTTTTCACTCAACATACATCATTCGCTCAATACCGCCTTAAAACGCAAGCCAAATCACTCGCTACTGATTTAGTTAAGCTTTTTGACGCCGCGATTCGCGTCTGACGATTATTCTGCAACTGCCGATCCCCCCATTGGTAGCGTAGTAAGCTTTTAAGGTTAGAGGAATCTTCCTTTGTTAATTCGACATTTAAGTAAACCAGCACTGGCAGCATTAGCTTTTATGCTAGCCGGTTGTGAAGGCGGCGTACTGGATCCCAAAGGTCAAGTAGGCATGGATGAGAAACATCTCATTATTGTGGCGACTTTACTGATGCTGATTGTGGTTATTCCGGTAATTTTCATGACGTTATATTTTGCATGGAAATACCGCGATGGGCGCGACCAAGAAATCTATGCGCCCAAATGGGCACACTCAAACACCATTGAAATCGTGGTGTGGGTCATACCGATTATTATCGTGGTCATTCTTGGTGTTATCACTTGGAATTCGACTCACGATTTAGATCCATATAAGCCCCTCGATCATCCCGCTAAGCCAGTGACGGTTGAAGTGGTATCACTGGACTGGAAATGGTTGTTTATCTATCCAGAATATGGCATTGCATCAGTTAATGAATTGGCCTTTCCTGCCAATGTGCCAGTTAATTTCAAAATCACTTCAGACACGGCAATGAACTCATTTTTCATTCCGCAGTTGGGCAGCCAAATTTACTCAATGGCCGGTATGGCGACTAAGCTACATCTTATCGCGAATGAACCTGGCACTTTCAATGGTATTTCAGCTAACTACAGTGGTGCAGGGTTTTCTGGGATGAAGTTTAAGGCCATTGCGACGCCAACCATTGGCGATTTTGATGCCTGGGTGGCTAAGGTAAAACAGCAAGGTAGCAGCTTGAATGTTGAGCAGTACAAGCTACTGGCTAAAAAGAGCGAAAATAATCCCGTTCAATATTATGGCTCTGTGCAACATGGCATGTTTAACCACATCGTTATGCAGTACATGCACCCAGATTCGAATATGAAACCAATGGACACCATGGAAGAAATGAACGACATGAAATCGATGTCGAGTAGGGATCATGCCAAGCATATGCAAGACATGGAACACATCACTGACACGGACGTTGAACATCATTCTGGACATTCATCCTCTACACACTCAACCACAGAGCATTCATCGACTGCTTCTGGGGAGGCGGAATAATCATGCCATTTTTTGGAAAATTAACACTCGAGTCAATTCCATATCACGAACCGATTATTATGGTGACCCTTGCGGCTGTCGCCATTATTGGAATCGTTATTGCGGCCTTAATCACTAAGCATCAAAAATGGGGCGTGCTTTGGCACGACTGGTTAACCTCGGTTGACCATAAGCGCCTTGGTATTATGTATATCGTGCTAGCGATGGTGATGCTGGTCCGGGGTTTCTCTGACGCACTTATGATGCGAACGCAACAAGCACTGGCTACCAATGGCGCGGCGGGGTATTTGCCTCCTGAGCATTATGACCAAATCTTCACCGCCCATGGCGTGATCATGATTATCTTTATGGCGATGCCATTTATGATTGGTCTGATGAACTTGGTCGTGCCGTTGCAAATTGGTGCTCGCGATGTGGCGTTCCCTTTCTTAAACAACCTAAGCTTTTGGCTAACCGCATCTGGGGCGATATTAATCAATATCTCACTTGGATTAGGTGAGTTTGCCAAAACCGGTTGGGTAGCCTATCCCCCCTTGTCAGAGCTGGCGTACAGTCCGGGGGTGGGGGTCGATTATTATATCTGGGCCTTGCAAATATCCGGGATAGGGACAACCTTAACCGGGGTGAACTTTATCGCCACCGTGTTAAAAATGCGGGCGCCTGGCATGAAGCTAATGCAGATGCCCATTTTCACTTGGGCCTGTACTTGGGCGAACGTGCTAATTGTTGCGTCGTTCCCAATTTTAACCGCTGTTTTAGGTTTATTAACCTTAGACCGTTATTTAGATTTCCACTTCTTTACCAATGATGGTGGCGGTAACGCCATGATGTACATCAACCTGTTTTGGGCTTGGGGTCATCCTGAAGTATACATTTTGGTATTACCGGCCTTCGGTATTTTCTCTGAAGTGCTTTCAACCTTCACCTCGAAGCGCTTATTTGGTTACACCTCAATGGTGTGGGCAACGGGTGCGATTTCTGTGCTTGGCTTTATCGTGTGGTTACACCATTTCTTTACCATGGGGTCGAGCGCTAACGTTAATGCCTTCTTTGGGGTGATGACCATGGTGATTGCGGTGCCGACGGGGGTAAAACTGTTTAACTGGTTATTTACCATTTATCGCGGCCGTTTACGCTTTACCGTCCCAGTATTGTGGTCTTTAGGCTTTATGGTGACCTTCACCATCGGCGGCATGACCGGAGTACTGTTAGCATTACCTGGCGCAGATTATGTATTGCATAACAGCTTATTTTTAATCGCTCATTTCCATAACACCATTATTGGTGGAGCGGTATTTGGTTACATGGCTGGTTTTGCCTATTGGTTTCCTAAAGCCATGGGCTTCCACCTCAATGAACGTTTAGGCAGGGCATCATTCTGGTGCTGGCAAATTGGTTTCTATGTCGCATTTATGCCGCTATATGTGCTTGGTTTTATGGGTATGACTCGTCGTATCAATCACACTGATAACCCGGCATGGAACTTGTGGATTTACTTTGCGGTAGTAGGCGCGTTTATCATCCTCGCGGGCATCATTTTACAGTTTGTACAATTGTATGTCAGCTTCCGAGACCGTGAGCAAAACTTAGATACTACTGGCGATCCATGGAATGGCCATACGCTTGAGTGGTCAACTTCTTCACCACCGCAGTTCTATAACTTTGCCCAGTTACCCCAAGTAACTGACATTGATGCATTCACCGATATGAAAGAAAAAGGTGAAGCGTATCAACGCCAGAAAACATACCAACCTATTCATATGCCCAGAAACACTGCCAGCGGTATCTTGATGGCGGCGGCCATTACCTCGGTGGGGTTTGCCGCAATTTGGCATATTTGGTGGTTAGCTATGGTTGGGTTTGCGGGTACGTTTGTGCTGTTCTTGATCCGTGCTTACAACAACGACATTGACTACTACGTGCAACCAGACCAAGTCGCGCAGATTGAAAATGCACACTTAGATAACGTAGCAAGGGGCTGATAATGAGTATTGCTATCCAAGCAGATTTACACCTGGCTCACTCTGCTGAGCATCATGTTGAACATCATGATACAAGCGGCAACACCTTATTCGGTTTTTGGATTTATCTGATGACCGACTGTATTTTGTTCGCATCCGTTTTTGCAACTTATGCTGTTTTGTACATGAACACCGATGGTGGTGTGTCCGGTAAAGATATTTTCGAATTAGATTTCGTGCTTATGGAAACCGCCGCCCTGTTGATCAGTAGTATTACTTATGGCTTTGCCATGATTTGCGCTAAACACCAAAAGAAAGTCGCCACATTAGTGTGGTTGCTGATCACCTTCGCCCTAGGGTGTGCGTTTATTGCTATGGAAGTGTCCGAATTCAGTCACCTGATTGAACACGGTAATGGCCCAGATCGCAGCGCCTTTTTATCGGCATTTTTTGCTTTAGTGGGCATGCATGGTTTGCATGTCACTGCTGGTTTAATTTGGATGCTGATCATGATGGTCGAAGTGCTAACAACAGGTTTAGGTCATCGCAGTATTACCCGCCTAAGCTGCTTAAGCTTATTTTGGCACTTTTTAGACATCGTTTGGGTGTGTGTGTTTACCGTCGTTTATTTGTTAGGAGTCTTGTGATGAGTCATGCACATTCAAGCCACACCGAAGGTGATTTTGCCGCTAGCGTTAAGTCTTATATCGTCGGCTTTGTGTTATCGGTGATTTTAACTGCTATTCCATTTTGGTCAGTGATGACCCAACACTTTAACCATGCAACCACCTTATGGATTGTGGTTGTCATGGCCATAGTGCAAATCGTGGTGCATTTAAAATACTTCCTCCATTTAGATTTTTCTAAAGAAGGTAAGCTTAATACATTTTCGTTCTTATTCACTGCGTTGATTATTATCATGGTGGTGGGTTTATCTGTGTGGATTATCACCGCAGCTAACGAATTGATGATGTAAACAGCGCAATGTCATTAGCGCAATGTCAAAGCACTGCAACCAAAGTATGCAACCAGACAGCTATCATCAATAATCAAGGTCAATCTATGTCAGCACAATTAACCTCACGCTTACGAGGATATGTTCAGGTTACTAAGCCTGGCATCATCATGGGCAATTTAATTTCTGTCGCCGGCGGTTTTTTACTCGCCGCTCAAGGTAGCGTTGATTGGACCTTGATGCTTGCCACTATGATAGGACTGTCATTGGTGGTGGCGTCGGGTTGCGCTATCAATAATTGTATTGATCGTGATATCGACGCCAAAATGCAGCGAACGCGCAACCGAGTCACCGTCACAGGTGAAATATCGGTGCAAGCGGTATTGAGCTTTGGCATTGGTCTGGGGATCATTGGCTTTACTATGCTAGCAATATTCACCAACAGCTTAGCGGTATTGTTTGCCGCTATCGGCTATGTGGTTTATGTCGGCGTGTACAGCCTATACATGAAGCGCAACTCGGTTTACGGCACTTTAGTGGGCAGTTTCTCCGGTGCGGTGCCACCGGTTGTCGGTTATTGTGCAGTCACCGGACAAATGGACACAGGCGCCATTATTTTGCTGCTAATGTTCAGCTTATGGCAAATGCCGCATTCATACGCGATTGCAATTTTTCGTTTTGACGACTATGCCGCAGCCAATATTCCGGTGTTACCTGTGGCTGAGGGCATGGCTAAAGCAAAATTACATATTGTGCTCTACATTGCCGTGTTTGCATTAGTGAGTGCGCTGTTACCTTTGGCCGGTTACACCGGTATCGCCTTTATGGCTGTCACTTGCGCCACGAGTTTATGGTGGTTAACTATGGCGTTAAAAGGCTATCGTCGCGACATTAATCTGCAGTCTTGGGCTAGGCAAGTGTTTGGCTTTTCCATTGTGACTATCACGGCATTAAGCGTGACCATGGCATTGGATTTTCAAGTAGTTGCTCAACCTGCACGGCTAATATTGGTGCCTTAATAAGGCAGCATTATCAAACAAGCCCATGGCTTCTTGGTCAGTGGGCTTTTTTTTATTTGATTAATCAGCATTTTTTACTACGATTGAGTACTACGTTTGAGAACTAGAATTGAGTACTAGAATTGAGAACTAGAATTGAGAACTAGAATTGAGTACGACTCAAAAATACCGCCCGCGGTTCTAAAAATAAAACTGAACTGCACAGGCAAACATAAAGGGATCTTATGTTTATCATGTCGCGCACCAGCCAGCGCAAAACACCTTCACTTAACACCATAAAAAACTTTGTCCTGCTGTTAGCATTCGGGTGCAGTGTACTCACGGTCAACTCACTGCAGGCGACCCCATCACCTCGGCCTACAACCAAAGACAGCATTTTTGGTAATTGGATAATCGATACTCCAGAACAAATAACACTATTACAGTTAAATCGCGACCACAGTTACTTATACATGGAATTTAACTTAACTAAACCGCAAAACAGCGTCGCAGAATGGGGGCAAATAGACATCCAGCCACTAGGAGTGCGCTTTATCCCAAGCTATAGCAATAATCAGCAACAAGGCCTGGTTGCTTATCAAATTAACCATCTAAAACTGCAAATAATGCTCACGCCACAACGGCAACAGTTAGCATTCACTATCGACACTAATGCCGACAGTGTTGCCGATGAACAATATCAATATCATATCTATCCGAGTCAATCCGTTTATGGCGTATGGCATGAGCTGTCAAGGTTTATGCTGAGTAGCTTAGTGCTACTCGATAATGGTTACTACGCTGTGGTGCAAATCAACTTACACCAAGACCCGCAAGCTAATCCTCATTACACACATTTACAATGGGGACGCTTTGAACGTCAACAAAACCAACTGTTCATCGAGCCTATTTTTGATAACCCTCCACAACAAAGCGTTAGCCAATTCGACACCATGACAAGCGTTTTTTATCACCTTACTCGTCAACAATTGGCGCTATCGTTTGCGGTTGAAGATGACAATATAAATGCCCATCAACGCCGATTTAGACGATAAACCGTCATTTACAGCTATTTAGTTACAATTTCTGCCACAATCAGCTATTCAAATTCAAGCGATTACACTTCATACTGAACCATAGCTGGTATCAATTTAGTGTTAAAAGGA
Organism: Shewanella sp. Actino-trap-3; assembly: GCF_002836275.1. NCBI lineage: Bacteria > Pseudomonadati > Pseudomonadota > Gammaproteobacteria > Alteromonadales > Shewanellaceae > Shewanella > Shewanella sp. Actino-trap-3. Next base: position 2,970,052 of record NZ_PJCE01000001.1, read on the forward strand.
TATTTCATGGGCCAAGAAACCTCGAAGATTCTCGTCGTCGATGACGATATGAGATTACGTTCATTATTAGAGCGTTACTTGATAGAGCAAGGCTTCCAAGTTCGTAGTGCAGCCAATGCCGAACAAATGGATAGATTACTTGAGCGCGAAAACTTTCATCTTTTAGTACTCGATCTGATGCTACCCGGTGAAGACGGTTTATCGATTTGTCGCCGTTTACGCCAGCAAGAGAACCCTATTCCGATTGTGATGCTGACCGCAAAAGGCGATGAAGTCGACCGCATTATCGGCCTCGAGCTCGGCGCAGACGATTACTTACCTAAGCCGTTTAACCCGCGCGAACTACTCGCGCGTATTAGAGCCGTAATGCGGCGTCAAATTGCCGAAGTCCCTGGTGCGCCAGCGCAGCAAGAAGAAGTGATTGCCTTTGGTGAATTTTCACTAAACCTTGCCACCCGCGAAATGTTTCATGGCGATGAAAGTATTGCCCTCACCAGTGGTGAATTTGCGGTATTAAAAGTGCTGGTTAACCATCCTCGTGAACCCTTGTCTCGTGACAAGTTAATGAACCTTGCCAGAGGTCGTGATTATTCCGCTCTTGAGCGTTCAATTGATGTTCAGGTATCACGCCTACGTCGTTTAATTGAAAAAGATGCCGCCAACCCTCGCTATATTCAAACTGTGTGGGGCCTTGGCTACGTATTTGTACCCGACGGCACCACGCGTAAGTAAGCCATGAAACTGAAGTTAAAATGGTGGCAACGCTTTTTACCCCGAAGCGCTTTTAGTCAGACGGTATTGTTGATTGGCAGCTTATTGCTGATTAATCAATTAGTGTCTTACTGGTCTGTCGCCGTTTACTTTATCAAACCCAGTTACGAGCAAATCAACCAACTGATTGCCCGCCAAATCAATATTTTATTTGTTGATGGTGTCGATGTTGGCCGTGAACACCTCACCATGGTTGATGCCTTAAATGCCAAAGTTCGTGACGATGGCATGACGGTTTACAACCTCAAACAAGCTCAAGACGCTGGACTAAATCAAGCCACTTATTACAGTTTTCTATCTGAGCAAATGTCGGTGTATTTGGGCGGCGAAGCCGAAGTGCGTTTTTCGCAGGGTGACAAACTCGATGTATGGATTAAGCCACCGCAAGCACCTTCTTTGTGGATAAAAGTGCCGCTGACCAGCATTAACGAATCTGATCTATCGCCGTTGACCTTATATTTATTAGTGATTGGCGCGCTCAGTGTCGCCGGTGGCTGGTTGTTTGCCCGCCGGCAAAACCGGCCGTTAAAACGACTCCAAAAAGCGGCATTTGCCGTATCAAAGGGCGATTTTCCGCCGATGCTGCCGTTAAGCGGTTCAACCGAAATTGTTGAAGTAACCCATGCTTTTAACCAAATGGCCAACAGCATGAAGCAACTTGAACAAGACCGTGCCTTATTGATGGCTGGTATTTCACACGACTTGCGTACACCCTTAACTCGTATTCGGTTAGCGTCTGAAATGATGGTCGACGATGACCAGTATTTAAAAGAAGGCATCGTCACAGACATTGAAGACATGGATGCAATTATTAACCAATTTATTGCTTACATTCGTAACGACCAGGAAGGCGTGCGCGAGCCAGATCAAATTAACCGCCTAATACAAGAAATTAGCCAACAAGAATCGCACCGCGAAGAGACGATTGAATTGTCGTTAGCAGACTGTCCCGACATCGCGATGGATAGTGTGGCCATTAAACGGGTGTTGAGTAATTTAGTTGAGAATGCCTTTCGATATGGTAATGGCTGGATAAAAATAAGCTCGTACCATCAAGGTAATGCGGTTTGTTTTAGCGTTGAAGATAATGGCCCAGGTATTGATGAAACTAAAGTTGAGGCACTGTTTCAACCCTTTACCCAAGGTGATTCAGCCCGCGGCAGTGTTGGCTCTGGTTTAGGCTTAGCCATTATTAAACGCATTATTGACCGTCATCATGGCAAGGTAAAACTGTCTAACCGTCCCCAAGGTGGATTAAAAGCACAAGTATGGCTGCCGTTAATCAGCAAACGCCGATACAGCTAAACTTACATAATCCAGCTATCACGACGCAGCTATTCCAATGTCTTGATGAAGGTGTCGTGCTGAAAATGTCGCGCTGAAAATGTCGCGATCATTGTGCGTGAACTCAAAAACAACTCACAAAACAATGTAGTGACTCAATTTAAACGATTTTACTGCTCCCCCGAAATCAATAATCATCCCACACGATAAACGGTAACATTAGTGCCATAAAATACTCATAATGGTCTTTATCTGAAGTCTGGGTAGCATGAAAATATCAACATTATCACTTAGTGCATCAGCGTTATTATTACTCCTTGCAGCCTTATTAGCCGCAACCGTGTTGTGGAGTAACCAACAACGCCAAGTGAGCGAGCAGCTCAATCAAAACTTACAGCGGATCCAACATACGTTTCAGTACGATGTGCGCAATAACATCAACAATTACCTACGAACAGGACAAAGCAACTACCTAGAACAGGCGCGCGCCGACATCACCAGTATCACCGTCAGCATCACCCAATTACACCAAGCGCATCCACAATTAGGCAGCGCCTCGCTGATCGAGTTAATGGCCCAATTAATTGGCGACTTAGACACTAAATACCGCGCCGCGGGTAAATTGGCAGGTAACCCGCGTCAATTACTGGCCTTTGCTGAGTCAGAGATGCTCGATTACAATCGCAACTTAAGCCGTTATGCTCAATCCGCCCGCCAAGGCAACAACATCGCACAGCAATACCTAGCCCTCAGCCTTGAATTACCCAGCTTGGTTTACCCATTATCGCAGCAAACTCAGACCCTACTGATAGACCAAGATACCAGCGTGACCAACAGTGTTAACTTCTCCATTAGTGCACTTAATACCTGGCACGATAAACTACAAAGTCTACCCTTATTAGGGATTTACCGCACCGAAGCAGTGGATGAGTTTGCCTTAGGTGATGATGAACCCGAACGCATTGAAGTTGGCGAAACGCCACGTGCTGAATTACTTAGTTTGACCCAACGCTACAGCAAAGAAGTCGCCAATACCAAGCAGATGATCGCCGACAACCAAACGGTGCAAACCGCACTGATTAACGCCACCAGCCAAGTCGAGCAGCAATTAGTGACCCTAGCAAATAGGCAAACTCAAACAGACCAACAATTAAAGCTCAACTTACAATGGTTGCTGTATGGCATGGTGACCTTGCTAGCGTTGTTTTCGGTGAGTTACTTCATCTTGCAGCAACGCCGAGTGGTCACTCCGTTACGACGCTTAAATCGCGCGTTCTCGATGTTAAGCGAGTCTAACCAACGTGAACCGTTACCGGTAACAAGCCAATGTGAAACCGGCCAGATTGCGGCACACTTTAACCGACTGCTGCAACGATTTGAACAAGATGATGAACAGCAAAAACACAATATGATCCAGGTTTCACAGTCATTAAGCCAATTAGTGACCCGAATTGGTTCGTTATCAAACAGCACCCAACAAACACAAACAGTCGTACAGCAAGCACAGGGGCAAACTGCTGATTTAATTGCATTAGCCAATAAAGTAAACAGGTCGTCTAGTGCGCTAACAGCAAGCGCACAACAGACCATGAATGACATGCTGGCCAGTCAACAAGAGGCACAAGGCGTATTAACGGCTACAGAACATACATTGACCAAAGTGGATCAATGTAACCACTCGCTAACCCAGCTAAGCACCTCGGTCAGTGATGCGGCTAAAATTGTCGATGTGATAGGTAATATTGCCGATCAAACTAACTTACTGGCACTCAATGCCGCCATCGAAGCCGCAAGAGCCGGTGAACAAGGACGCGGGTTTGCTGTTGTGGCCGATGAAGTTCGCAACTTATCCCACCGTACCCAGTTATCGCTCAAGGACATCATGGCAATATTAACCCAGTTAACGACATCGAATGCCGCGCTGAGTCACAGTGTAAATGACATTAGCGAGGCTTCAGAACAGCAAAAAAGCCGGGCCCAAAGCTTGTTAACCTTTGCTCAGCAAGTACAACAACAGGCCAGCGCCATGGCAAAGAGTGCCTGTCAAGGGAGTGAACACGCAAACCAACAAGTGCATCATCTTGACGAGTTTGTGGTTGCCATGGACAGTTTACTGCTGCGAGCAAAACACGCCTTTGAACAAAGCGAAACCATTGCATTAGAAGTCAGCAACAGCGTCAACAATATAGAACAAAACTTAGGCATTGCCGCTGGGAAGGCTTAAACGTCTATCACGTTAGAATATAAAAATGGGCGCCACATTGGGCGCCCATTTTTTATCTCTAATAACCTATTATGTATAGATTATAGTGCCGCCATCACAGCTTCTGCGGTGCTGACTTCAAATGACTTACCTTGTTCAACATTAAGTAAAGTCACTACACCATTGTCGATCACCATGGCATAACGTTGTGAACGAACACCACCAAAACCTGCGGTATCCATTTCTAAGCCTAATGCTTTAGTAAAGCTGGCATCACCGTCTGAAAGCATCATCAATTCAGATGCATTTTGTGCTTCGCCCCAGGCTTTCATGACGAATGCATCGTTAACCGCAACACAAGCAATTAAGTCAACGCCTTTGGCTTTAAATTCGTCAGCCAATACCACAAAGCCAGGTAAATGGGCTTCTGAACAGGTTGGTGTAAATGCACCAGGCACAGCAAACAACACCACTTTTTTACCGGCAAATAACTCAGTCACATCGTGGTTAACCATACCGTCTTTAGTCAGTTGGCTTAATGTAGCTTTTGGTAGCGATTGTCCTTTAGCGATCATAATTATTTCCTTAATTATTAGTTAAAACGATAGGTTATCTTGGCGCCAATACCTTACGGCAGCCCAGAAATAGAATAGATAATACGGATTCACATAAAATCGAGATCAACAGCCCCAATAACATACCAATCGCAATGGCTTCTGGTTTTAACAAAATCACATGGGAATAGTTTTGCCACACCTCAGCTTGAATGTCTTTTTTTGGCGTAAGGATCACTTGTTGATAGGGACTGTAACTGTGTTGACGAAATCGTGTTAATGCATCGGTTAATGACACATAACGTTGATAAATAGACTCGATACTTTCACCGCCAGCACTAAAAACTGGATCATTATTTTGTCGATAATGGCGGATCAGTTTATTGATATCCCCACCAAAAAAGCGGTCCGCATCGTGCTGAAACTCAGCCAAACTTAGCTTAGCTTCAAGCTGGTGCGCCTCGAGTCGCTGGCCGTATTGGTCAACAAAACCGGGAACTTGAATACCAATCAATACGCCACAAACAAACAGCACTAAGCGAAGGTAATCCATTAAATGTTTTATCATGATGTCATCGGTTGCGATAAAGATAAATTCAGAAAGGTCACAATATCACCAATTAGTTAACTAAGCATCTTGTATAAATGGATGTTAATTTAACGTGCAGCCGCTGAGGATTTGTAATCCAACATTCACCAATGATGGCATCACAAGCAACGGCTTAATGTCGACACCATCATCGTATCAACACGCTCAAGGGCATCGTCATACGCCCATGAGCAATACAAATAAGTTAACTCAATCCCCAATTCACTTTAGGTAGGTGTTCAACAAACCAGTCAAAGGCGCGCCCTTGATGATCTTTATGCCAAGCAATATACACACTTTGATTAGGCCTTGGGATTGAACATGGCTTTTCAATTAGTTGACCACTATCAAGGTATGATTGCACCATATGCCGCGGTAAAAACCCAATGCCCAACCCTTGCACTTGCGCCGCAATTTTAGCTTCCATGGTATTAAGGCGGATCATCTGCTTACTTTTAAAGATACCGTTATCGCGAATAGGCAAAAGCTGTGAAGTATCGGCCACCACCAGCGCCGAATAATGTGTCAATCTGTCGGCATCCAACATGCCATCCACAAACGCCAGCGGATGATGCGGCGCTACGGCAAACACAAATTCAATTTCACCCATTTTATGGGTTTGAAATACCCCTCTTGGTAGCTCGCCTGACGCGCCAATGACAATATCGGCGCGGCGACTGTGCAGTGCATCCCAACCGCCACCAACCGCTTCAACATCTAAGGTAATATCAACACTGTGCTCTAGTTGATTAAACTGCTCGATCAAATTAAACAATGGTCTCTGATAAATAATGGTATCGCGCGATAAGCGAATTTCATTTTCCCAGCCAGACTCGAGTTGCTGTACCGAATCAATTAACCGATTTGTCGCCAATAAAATTTCTCGCCCATGCTCGAGCACTAACTTACCTGCAGGGGTTAATTGCGCTCGCTGTTTTGAGCGGTCAAACAAGGCCGCACCCATTTCCTCTTCAAGTTTTTTGATGGTATAGGTCAAGGCCGACGGCACTCGATATAAAGATGCCGCTGCGGCAGCAAAACTGCCCTTACGCTCAATGGCATCTAAGGCGCGTAATGCATCAATAGTAATCGGGTTTTGCATGACCTTCTCCATATTCAAAAAAATTGAACTATTACCTCAGTTTATTCCGATTTTTTATTCAATCAAGTACCAATATACTCATCATCAATCAGTGAGACAGGCTCACTTCAAACACACAATGTTTAACCTTATTGAGGATACATACCATGAAAGCACTCGCTAAAAACATCACCCACTCTACTGCAGGTTTCAGCACATTAGCATTACGCTTACCTATTGGGATTATTTTTATGGCTCACGGCGGGCAAAAAATATTTGGTTGGTTTGGTGGTTATGGCCTTGAAGGCACTGGACAATGGATGGCATCAATTGGCATTGAGCCTGGCGTATTAATGGCCTTCTTAGCCGGCAGCGCTGAATTGGTTGGTGGATTATTTATTCTATTGGGTTTACTGACTCGCCCATCAGCGGTGGTGTTGGCTTTTACTATGATTATCGCCATTGTCAGTGTGCATTTAACCAACGGTTTATTTATGGCTAACAATGGTTATGAATTTGCATTAGCACTGTTAGCTGCCAGTGTGTCACTTGCGCTGTCTGGCTCAGGTAAAGTCGCAATCGATAACACCATTGCCACTAAATTAGCTTAAATAAATATCGGCTTAGTCTTTTTAATGGCTCTTTAGGAGAAAGTTATGATCTCATTACGTCATGCAAATCAACGCGGTAAAGCCAACTTTGGCTGGCTGGACAGCAAGCACAGTTTCTCATTTGGTAGCTATTACGATCCACAGCATATGGGGGTTTCAGCGCTGCGAGTCATCAATGATGACCGCGTTACGCCCGGAGCAGGGTTTGCGACTCATGGTCATCGTGATATGGAAATTATCAGCTATGTCCTTGAGGGCTCTATCGCCCATAAAGACAGTGAAGGTAATGTGGAAGTATTGCCTGCGGGTGAGTTTCAATTAATGTCTGCTGGCAGCGGTATTACCCACAGTGAATACAATGCATCAAACACTGAACCACTGAAGTTTTTACAAATTTGGATCCAGCCTAATACCTTAGGCAATACACCGAGATACCAGCAAAAAAACTTTGGTCAAACATTGGGCTTGACCACGATTGCCACACCAACAGGTGAAAACGGTACTTTGCAGATCAAGCAAAATGCGACATTGTCACAACTGATTTTGGCACCTAAATCTAAAATAACCTATCAGATTGCGACTGACCGTAAAGTGTATGTTCATCAAGTCGCTGGCGAACTGAGCATTGAAGATCAACCGCTGAGTGCAGGTGATGGCGCAAAACTCACTGACATGTCCACAGTGACCTTTATTAACCCATCAGACACTCAGTCAACGGCACTCGTTTTTGATTTACCCTAAATGAGTTCAGTGAATGATTAGCCTGCGGTAGTTTCCCTGCAGGCTAAATCACATCAATCTAACGTTAGTTTATTGTCCACTGGTGGGCGTACTATTTTCGGGCATCGATGACAATGAATGGCGGTACCCGCCTAACTGACATGCGGTCCATAAACACACTGCCGTCACCAACATCATCCCAATCTGTACCCCGATTACCCCATGATAACCCGTTTGCCATAACGCCATTATTTGCTCAGAGAACATCAGCCAATCTGCAGCAATGGTGACCACTAATATGCCACTGGTCAGTAGCAATAACTGACTAATATGCCGCTTAGTATCATTCACCTTAATGCTATACAAGATCACCGCTACTAACGATGCCACAAAACAACCAACCAGCCATTCGCTTCGCCCTGGCAAGGTTGCTGGCAATAGTCGTTCACACAAAAAGCCAACGGCTGTCGCCACAATAATGCCGCCGCAACCACCAATCGTCATCGCGGTCACTATAGCAATACTGCGCGGCGAAGACTGACGCTGAGCACGGCGTTTATTAATCCACAGCATATTGCCCGCGACAATCATGGCGCTGATGGCAATTGCCAATATAAAGTACAAAATGCGGATATCTACCCCGGCAAAGTTACTAAAATGCAATGTCACTAATACATCTCTCCCTTGGCGGAATACATTGTAATTATCGACATTAACCTTATTTATCACACTGCTATCTTGGACGCGATAAGTCACTTCATCACGTTGGGCAAAATTAGCAGTGTCGTTTCCACGCACTTGCACCAGAGCATTATCGGCACCGTAATGATGGAAAATAATATTACGTAATTCAAAATTCGATTGCTGTTTAGTTTGTTCAATTAAGGTAAACGCATTGCTCATATCCAGTGATTTTTCACTGCGCGGTTCGCTGATACGGTTAAAGCCAGCATCATTAAATAATGCTTGTCGATCGCCCTGATAAATAAACACCACAAAAGCCAGCTGGAACACTATGGCCAAGTTAAGGATCAAGCCGCTTAGGGCATACATCAAGGTAAAGGGCAGTGTCATCACCCCTGCTACGGTATGAAGATCGAGCAGTTTATCGCGACGCTGTTTATCGACCCGATACAAAAAGAACTGTTTTAGCAATTTGCGGGCGTGAATAAAAATCCCCGACACTAATGCAAATAAAAAAATCAGTGTCACCATACCAATCAGATAACTGCCACCGGGCAGATCGAGGTTGTAATGCAAGCGATAAATAAATTGCGATAGATAAAAGTCATCTTTGCCAGCAACAGTTTGACCGTTTTTAGGATCAACCAATATCGCCATGGATTGAGGCGCTGATTGTGGAGCGTCTCCCACTATATCAAAGTAAAAAATATAATAAGGTACTAGCTGGGTCGGCATATTTATCCGAAAACGGCCATTATAATCAAGAGGATATTCAGCCAACTTTTGCTCAACTAATGTCGCTAGTGGTATGTCTGCTTGGCTGTTATCGACCGGATGATGCGGGGTGATGGCCCATTGCGTTATTTCGTCGTGAAATAAGGTTACGGCCCCAGCCCAAAATACCAAAAATAATAACGGTGAAATAATTAACCCAAGCCAACTGTGGGCTTCGATAAGGTTTTTAATGACTTTGTGCTGTACGGGAGAATCAGATTTCATTGAGGTATTCATTACTTAGGTTTGAGAAAAAAATAACAATGCATTGATAAGGCTACTGGCCACAAGCCATTTTGCACACACCAAGCTGGCGGCCTTTGCGCTATTACGGCTATAACAAAATGCCATCACCATAACCCACACACAAAAACCCAGCATAAGCCCGACAAAGAGTTTTACATCGACATCCACAGGTAAGATCCGAAATACCATGAGCATTAAACTGATTGCCAATAATAATCCCCACAAAAATGCCGAAAATGACTTAGGCCACATGATTATTTAACCCCAACCAGCACGATACTGACAAATAGCGCAAAGCCTAACGAGCTCACCCAAATACTGCGACCTTTATAATGCGACGCCACCAGCACCAGTAATATCCACATGGTCATCATACAAATCAGCACCACTAAACTGGCCACTAATACACTGTAAGAATGGCTAAATCCCCACAAAGCGAACAACACCGCTATACCGCATGAACTCCAAGACAGTAATTTAGGCAAAGGAAAACTGATAAGCTGCTGTTTATCAGATGCCAAATAGGCAAATAAACAACCAAGCCATAAAAAAGATACACTGACAAGTTCCATTTGATAAGGTCTCAAGATAATTAATGCAAATGATAATGATTTGTATTAATTATCCAGAATGTGCTCGAGTAATACAAGTAGATTGTCAATAAACCTTAAAAACAATCCTCAATCAGTGATCTGATAACGCAGTAACGACCTCTGGTGGCATAATTATTACTGCAAAAAAATGATCACTTTTGCAAGTAATCGCTGTAAAAAAATAACCACCCAGGAAAATAACGACGACATTAACGCTCGCTATGACGATGAAACCGGCAGGCCACAGATAAGTGAATCGCCGAGTAACGTCGCCGCATGCCTTAAAGCAATCGTATTAACGGTAAATATGCTCATTTTGGCTTATTTATCCCATCTATTAACCCTAATTGAGGTTAAATAGTTTTTTTAGTCAGCGTCTCCAACGGCCGGTCAATGCAGTTTGGCCGCTGACATTACTGATAGATCCCTATGATTACCGCAACATAGCGTCAACCTATAAACCGGTTAGTTAACAGCAGATTAACTAAAGCTCATTATTTCTCAATCCACGTGTCACTCATCACATTGCTGATGTATTATGTGATGCTAAGACATAAACAGATAAGTTAATATCATTGCTGGACAAAGGGTCTTCCCTTGCTTAGGATTAATATTTGACCAATCACAATAATAATACAACGTCGAACAGGGAACGTGAGATGAGATATTCCCTTTTTAATACCATTTTTTATTTAAAATAAGGCAATGTAATATGCTAAAACGCATCGTTTACGGCGTATGTTGCGCAGCTATTGTTGGACTCGGCTTATTCAGTTTATACGCTTGGAATCCTGTAATTGACCCCGTCATACCCGCTCAAACAGATTATTCGCCACAGGTTATCGAACAAGGCAAAACCCTCGCCGCAGCAGGTTATTGCAGTACTTGCCACACCCCGCCCGGTGGTACGGCTTATGCCGGTAACTATGAAATGCACACTGATTTTGGCACCATTTATTCAAGTAACATTACCCCAGATGTCGAAACAGGTATTGGTAACTGGTCAGAAGCGGCTTTTAGTCGCGCTATGCGCACTGGTGTAAGTCGTGATGGACATCATTTATTACCGGCGTTCCCTTATGAGCACTTTAATAAAATGACCGACGATGACATTAGCGCTATTTATGCTTACATCATGACGTCAGTCCCAGCCGTCAGCCAAGTCAAAAAAGACAACGGTATTCCATTCCCGCTCAATATCCGATGGTTTCAAGCCGGTTGGAAACTGCTGTTTGCAGACACACAACCTTTTGAGGTTAACAGCCAGCAATCTGCCCAATGGAACCGTGGCGCTTATTTAGCTCAAGGTATTGCTCACTGTGGTGCATGTCATACTCCGCGTAATGCGCTGGGCGGCGAAAAATATGCACAAATGTACCAAGGCGCAGCCATTGATGGCTGGATAGCACCGTCATTAACCTCAACAAGTACTTCACCGATCCCTTGGCGTTCGCAAGACTTTTACGAATACCTCACCACAGGTAACTCGCCTTATCACGGCAGTGCGGCAGGCCCAATGGCGCCGGTGATGCACAAAGGATTATCTGCGCTCCCCAGCAGCGATCTTCAGGCCATTAGCGGTTATTTTGCCGATCTTGCCGGCACGAACAAAACTGACCAGTCACAAACGAGCAGCACTTTACAGGCGGCAATAACGGCGCAGCATCAACAACCGGATCTACGGATTGATGAAGGCGCGCGTTTGTATGCTTCTGCTTGTCAAGCATGCCACTACAATAGCGACCAATTAGTTAAAGGCCGTCCATTGATTACTATCGGTTCGGCGACCCATCTTGATGCTCCAACTAACCTGATTAACGTAATACTCGATGGCGTACGTAACGATCAAGGGATCCGCGGCGTGGTAATGCCAGGATTCCGAGATGCGCTGAGCGATAAAGATATTAGCGCAATAGCAGCCTATTTGCGTCAAACCGCTGGGGAAAGTACCTGGCCGAAATTACAACAACAAGTGGGCGAGATCCGCAATCAACCCCGATTTGAGCACTAATTCACTGGAGAAGTGACAATGGCAAAATTTATTTTAAACGGCAAGCCGATGACTGCCGACGTAGAGAGTGATACGCCTCTACTGTGGGTAATTCGCGATGAACTCAACATGACCGGCACCAAGTTTGGTTGCGGCATTGGCACTTGTGGTGCCTGCACTGTCCATGTTGGCGGCCGAGCAACACGGTCATGCATTACCCCAATATCGTCAGTTGAAGGGGCCGAAATCACTACGATTGAAGGTCTTTCAGAAAAAGGCGACCATCCATTGCAAATTTCTTGGCAAAAGCTGCAAGTGCCACAATGTGGTTACTGCCAGTCGGGCCAAATTATGCAAGCGGCGGCATTATTAAAAGATATTCCAAAGCCTTCAGACAAAGACATTGACGCTGTGATGGGCGGAAATTTATGCCGCTGTATGACCTACGTTCGTATTCGTAGCGCCATTCATGAAGCTGCAAACGCAACCAAGGAGAGCAACGATGAGCAGACTGCCTAAACGTGGATCGGTTGGCATGAGCCGCCGCGGTTTTTTAATTGCCATGACAGCTGTCGGTGTCAGTTTTGGTTTTCCTCGTCACTTGATGGCGGCAATGGATCCTGCCAGCCCAGACGGTAAAGTACTCCCGAGTGAAGGCGATATTTACGAACCTTCATTGTGGTATTCAATCGACACCGCAGGCAAAATTAAAGTCAACATTATGCGCTCAGAAATGGGCCAACATGTCGGCACCGCTATTGCGCGTATTCTTGCTGATGAGCTAGAAGCGTCATGGGATGATATTGAAATTATCCATGTCGACAGTGACCCACGCTGGGGTTACATGGTCACTGGTGGTAGTTGGTCTATTTCGCAAAGTTGGCCGGTATATCGTCAAGCAGGCGCCGCCGGTCGTACTGCGTTAATTGAAGCTGCCGCTAAAAAATGGGGCCTTGCGCCACAAGACTGTAAAGCCAGTAATGGGAAAATCATCTCAAGCAAAGGCGAGCTGTCTTATGGTGAGTTAGTGACCATGGGCTTAACGCGTCAGTTTACTGAAGAAGAACTGAAAGCCCTGCCGCTTAAACCCAATGCAGACCTAAAACTGGTCGGCCAGCAAGTGACGTCTCTTGATATCGCCAATAAAACCAACGGTAAAACGATATTTGGTATCGACGCTAAAGTCGATGGCATGGTATACGCCAACCCGATTTTACCTCCGACCCGTTATGGATCTAAAGTGGTCAAGTTTGATGACTCAGCCGCAAAAGCAGTAAAGGGTTATCAGCAAACAATCGTGCTAGACGATGCCAGTGGCAGCGTACCTGGTTGGTTAATGGTAATCGCCAGCAGCTTTAATGCGGCGCAAAAGGCCTCAAAACTGGTTAAGGTTACATGGGATGCGGGTGAAACGGCAAACGTGTCTGAAGCAGATATTATTGCCCATGGTAAAACACTGCTTGGCGATCAAACCAAAGGCAGTATTTTAGACACTGGCAATAGTAACACTGAGCCCGTTTTTGCCAGCGCCAGCAGCACTATTGCCGAAGAATATATCACCAGCACGGTATTGCATGCACAAATGGAACCCCTTAATGCCTTGGTATTTAAAAACCCAGACGGTGTATGGGAAGTGCATTCAGGTACTCAATGGCAGTCACTTACGCTACCCGTACTAGCCAAAGCATTAGGCGAAGATGAAGCTAACATTGTTATTCGTAGCTACATGTTAGGTGGCGGCTTTGGCCGTAGACTTAACGGCGATTATACTATTCCGGCCGCATTAACCTCTAAAGCATTAGGCGGAAAACCGGTTAAAATGGTGCTAACGCGCCCACAAGACATGCTATTTGATAGCGCGAGATCAGCTTCAGTACAGCAGCTAAAAATGGCCTTTGACGATAAAAAAATCGTTACCGCCATGGAACATCACGCCACTGCAGGTTGGCCAACCCAAGCATTAGTCCCTGGCTTTATGCCAAAAGGTACCAATGGCGAACCCTATGATCCGTTTTCAATTGCAGGCGCAGACCATTGGTATAGCGTTGGCGCCCAAAAAGTACGGGCAGTATCTAACGATCTTGCCATGGCTACTTTTAGACCGGGTTGGTTACGTTCAGTAGGGCCCGGTTGGACTAATTGGGCCGTTGAAAGCTTTATGGATGAAGCCGCCCATCATGCAGGTAAAGATCCATTGCAGTTCCGTTTAGACATGCTGATCGCCGAAGGCCGCAATGCCGGTAGTACGCCTGTTGCCGAAGGCGGCGCTGCGCGCCAAGCCGTAGTATTGAAAAAAGCCGCCGAGATGATTGGTTGGGGCACACCTCAAGCCAAAGATACCGCGCTTGGAATAGCATCAACCTTTGGTCAAGAACGTGATATGCCAACATGGGTATCGTGCGCGGTACAGGTCCATGTCGACAAAAGCAACGGTATTGTCAATGTGCAAAAGCTTTATATCGCCATCGATGCCGGTATTATTGTTGATCCAAATGGCGCAGAAGCGCAGTGTCAAGGTGCAGCATTATGGGGATTATCCATGGCGTTATACGAAGGTACTGAACTGCTTAATGGTCAGTATAAAGATTCAAACTTCAATACCTATACCCCTCTGCGCTTAGGTCAAACTCCTGAAGTTAAAATTGAGTTTATCCCAAGCAAAATGCCACCTTCTGGATTAGGTGAGCCAGCAGTAACCCCTGTTGCCCCAGCTATTGCCAATGCAATCTACAATGCAGTCGGTGTACGTTTACGTAAAATCCCGATGAAGCCTAGCGAGTTGAAAAGTGCACTCACTAAAGTGTAGTAGCTTACAACACCGCTAACAAAAAGCCCGATACCTTGTATCGGGCTTTTTCATACCAATTTTAATATCATTAACACAAATCAAAGCATTAAGATTACGACCTCCATCAGCAACAGCACACTAACTGACGGAGACTGCTCAATGAAAGATCGCTTTAGTCGCGCAGATAAAGCGCTGTATTGCTCCAAACGAAGCGGGCGAAACCAAATACAACAAGCACAGACTCGATAATCCCGATCATTTATGTGTCATAGTCATCCGTCACAAATGCCTCCATACAACAAGGCTAATGGCCTTCGGCAAATAAATAATTGAGCCAGCCCTGCATTCTTAACAATACCTTTCGCATGACCGCAACATGGCTAAAATGATCGGTATAAATAGCCACTTGTCCCGCAACACCCGCAGGCAATGATTGCCTTATGGCGTTATCTTCTAGCTCAATCAACACCACGACTCGGCCGCGGTGAAACAACTTATTTGATGACTGTAAATTACCACTAAATTGGATCTCACCTTCTGCCATTGCGGGCAGTATTTTGGCGACTTTGCCTTTAAACACTTGCCCTGGCATGGCATCAATTATCACCTCAGCCTCATCACCTTCTTTAAGGCGTAACAGTGAGTTTTGCCAAAAAGCACCGGCAAAATATCGGGTTTCATCCGGAATAAAGGTTAATGCAGGACGTAATGGTAAAGGCACTGCCATAACACCTTTTCGCAGCGCCAACTGCGTCACAACACCATTTGCCGGCGCCCTAACGACTGTTTGTTGTAAGTCATACTCGGCCTTGGCGAGTTCAGCTTGAAGGCCCGCCACTTTGGTATTAACCCCGTCAATATTTGACTCATAGGCCAAACGAGTCCGCAGTTCCTCTGCTAAGGCGCCATCAAGTTGCGCTAATGAGGCAATGTATAACTGGCGGCGGTTGTCGAGTTCAAGCTCAGTAAAGGGTGAATTACGCCCGGCTTTTTTACGACCGTCGTCATAACGACGATAAGCGGATCCGCTACGATCTTTATCTGCAGTGGCTTGTTCAACTCTGGCAGTTGCAACCTGAAATGCGGCTTCAAGCTGCGGCACTTGCAGCTCAGCTTCTTTTAGCGCAGCTTGTTTTTGCTTAACCATTGCAAGGTAAGGTGTAGGGTCAATTTTAAATAACACCTCACCTTCTTTCACTGGTGTGTTCGGCTTAACATTGACTTCGATAACCAATCCTTTAACTGCGGGCACAATCGGAATAGTGACGAAATACTCGCGAGCAAATTTCGAATAGGGGTGGTTATAATTCATTAAAATTAATAAAGTACCAATTAACACAATTCCGCCGAGAATGGCCGTAGGCACGGTCCATTTAGTTAACGGAATTTTAAATACTTTAAAAACTGCGATGCAAAATGCGGTATAAGTCAGTATGAGTAGTAAGTCCATGCTTATGCCTCTTGTGAATGTTCATCTGAAACGGGAGGAGTCGTGACGACAGAACGTTGCTCTAATAGCGACAAACGATCTGTTAGTACTGTGACATGATTCATTAGCTCTTTAACTTCACCCTCAAGTATCAATTCTCGCTTTCTCGAATCACTAAACCCCCAGCCTCTATCTTCACGATATAACGTGGCCCAAATCCATAAAAATGGCCAAATGGCATGCAAAGTAAATAAGCTTACCCAACCGGCAATATGCAGTGCATCTTGCTGTGGATGATTACGTTTTTTCGCAATCTCGTAGGGAATATCATGAATCGCAATAATGCCGTAAAAAATAAATATCACTACAAAAAATATAATCCCTAGCGCAAAATAATCTAAAAACATATCTCCTCCAAATTTCGATTTATTGTCGATAAAGTGTATATACTTAAATAAACAGTGAAGCCAATTTCAGTATAGAAGTGATTAATAAAAATACATTGATATTATTGAAACAACAAAGAAACTAACCGGATTATCTATTTTATAGCCATTACCTCCATTACTTATTTGCACGAATTAATGCTGTAAGCATGGGTGTTTTGAGTTTATTTATGCACAAAAAAAGCCCACGTTATTTGCTAACGCGGGCTTTAGATAATGTAAGCAACAATAGCTTAACTTTAGTCTTCTGCCATTTTAGCAAAAACTCAAGTCGCGACATATCTTACTCATCCGGTTGCCATGGTTCATCAGACAAGGACTCAACCGTAAAGTCACCTAACGCAGCAGGCTTCTTCACTGTGACATAATGAGTTCATTGGCTAAGTACTGCAGGACGGCGCTCTAATACAATGTGCCTAGCACATAGGGCCTTTGCGTTGGGCTAATGCACCTTTATACACTTTAAGATCCATCAACTCTGACCTTCCACCCGCAAGCTCACGGTATAACGTTGCACTAACGCCATTAACCCGTCACCCTTTCACTTCAAACGTAATGAATATGTTCTGAAAAACTAAAGCGATATTTAGGCCGCACAATACTGGCGCGGGCGCCATAGTGTAATAACACAGACTGGGAATATAGGCATTAGGATTGAGCAAGTAACTATCATCAACCGACAGCAACATTGAATAAGAGGACAAGGTTCACTCGCTAGCGTAAGCCTCGTCCATGAGTGATTAACACAAAAAAACCCTGCCGACTTATGTCCACAGGGCTTTTATAGGCAGTCGTCCAGCGTCGAACGATGCAAATATTAAGCTTTTTTAGCCGCTATCGCTGCTTGAACTTGGTTAATAGCAGTGCCACCTAATACGTCACGTTTTTCTAAACAGGCTTCAATAGTCAAGTTAGGATACACGTCATCGCTGATCACATTGGCAAACGGCTGTAACTCAGCCACGGTGAGATCTTCAATCGGCTTTTGCTGAGCAATAGCAAATACCACCACTTCACCCACCACGTGATGTGCTTCACGGAACGGCATACCTTTAGCCACAAGGTAATCAGCTAGTTCTGTTGCATTAGCATAGCCTTGTTGTGCGGCCACCAGCGCTTGTGGACGGTTCACTTTTAAGCCGGACAACACTAAAGCCGCCATATCTAAACAAATAGCCCAACTGTCGACCACATCAAACAAGCCTTCTTTGTCTTCTTGCATGTCTTTGTTATACGCCAATGGCAGGGCTTTCATGGTGGTCAAAATGCCCATTAAACTGCCATAAACACGGCCTGTTTTACCACGAATAAGCTCTAATGCATCGGGATTTTTCTTTTGTGGCATCAATGACGAGCCAGAGGTCACTTCGTCAGCCAATGAGATAAAATTAGCTTCGCCAGAGTTGAAGAAAATTAAGTCTTCGGCCATGCGGCTTAAATGCATCATGCTGATTGATGCTGCGCTGCATAATTCAACCACATGGTCGCGATCTGACACACTGTCTAAGCTGTTTAAGGTTGGGCGAGCAAAGTTTAACGCTGATGCGAGCGCATGACGATCAATCGGATAGGCGGTACCCGCTAACGCACCTGAACCTAATGGGCAGGTATCGGCACGATTAAGCGCATCTTGCAGGCGGCTAATATCACGCTCATACATTTCCACATAGGCTAACGCCCAATGACCAAAGGTGATCGGCTGTGCACGCTGTAAATGGGTGTAACCCGGCATAACCGCATCAACTTCACGTTCAGCAAGGGCAACTAACTCTGCATGCAATGTACCTAAACGTGCCAGCAAAGCTGCACCTTCTTTTTTACACCATAGCTTTAAATCAGTCGCGACTTGGTCGTTACGAGAACGACCTGTATGCAGTTTTTTTCCTAAGTCACCGACTTTGGCAATCAACTTTTGTTCAACAAAGCTGTGAATATCTTCCGCGCCGTTGCTGATAATGGCCTGTGGATCATTACCCACTTCCACCAGCAGTTCATTTAAAGCCGCTTTTAAGTCGATACATTCTTTAGCCGTAATAATCCCGACACTGGCAATAGCGTCTGCCCATGCGATAGAGCCGACAACATCTTGTTCAAATAAGCGGTAATCCACTGGCAGTGAGTCATTAAATAATTTGAAAAGTGCACTGGTTTCGCCCTGAAATCTTCCGCCCCATAATGCCATTTCGGTATCCTCTTTTTTGATATTACAATTCAATGATGTCGGTGTAGTTGATATCAACTTTCTTATAATCGCTTTTTTAAAAATGAACAAAAGTGATTATAAGAAAGGCGCTTTGCAGCGCCTTATATTGTTTGCTTACTCTCTATTTAGCGTTTAGCGCGCGAATACGGCTTGGTAACGAATATAAACGAATAAAGCCTTCAGCGTGTTTTTGATCGTACACGTCATCTTCACCAAAGGTGGCAAAAGATTCTGAATACAAGCTGTTTGGCGAACGTTTTTTAACAGCCGTTGCCTGGCCTTTGTAAAGCTTAATGACCACATCACCATTAACCGATTCGGCTAATGATTCAGATGCAGCAATAAGTGATTTACATAGTGGTGTAAACCAACGACCGTCATACACTAGGTGCGACATTTGGGCGGCAATTTGCTCGCGCCACGTACGGCTGGTTTTGTCCAAGACTAATTCTTCAATGGCACGAAGACCGGCAAACATTACCGTTCCACCTGGCGTTTCGTAACAGCCACGTGATTTCATCCCCACAAGACGGTTTTCGGTAATGTCGATACGACCTACACCGTGTTTACCTGCGATGTCGTTTAACGTCATTAATGCAGCATATGGCGATAAAGCTTCATCGTTTACATGAGTAATACGGCCATGTTTAACGCCTAACGACACATATTCTGGCTCGTTTGGCGCATCTTCTGGGGCAACGGTTAACGTCCATACGCCTTTTGATGGCTCGTTCCACGGATCTTCTAACTCGCCACCTTCGTGGGAAATATGCCATGCGTTTGCATCACGGCTATAAATTTTAGTCGCTGAAGCTGCGGTTTTAATATTACGCTCTGCGAGGTAATCCAGTAAGTCTTCGCGGCTACGCATTTCCCACTCACGCCAAGGCGCAATCACTTTTAAGTCTGGTGCTAATGCCGCAAAACAACCTTCAAAGCGTACCTGATCATTGCCTTTGCCGGTACAGCCATGGCATACCGCGTCAGCGCCAACTTTACGGGCCACTTCAACTTGCGCTTTGGCAATAATTGGACGCGCCATTGAAGTGCCGAGTAAATAGGTACCTTCGTAAATAGCACCCGTTGCGATAGTGGGGTAAATGTAATCTGCCACCAACTCTTCTTTTAAGTCAACGATATAACATTCGCTGGCACCTGAGGCTAACGCCTTTTCAGTTAAGCCCACTAACTCTTCTTCACCTTGGCCTACGTCGGCACAGAATGCGACGATTTCGCAGTTATCATAGGTTTCTTTTAGCCACGGGATAATGGCTGAGGTGTCTAACCCACCAGAATACGCCAATACCACTTTTTTAACGCCGGTTTTTTTCACTGCATTAGACATGTTTATTTCCTAAAATCGATTACGTATATAGTTAATTTAATAACGCCAACGGCACTATTGACTTATATAATGAGACTAACTTAATAAGGTGACTAATACTGCATTTTGCGCATGCATACGGTTTTCTGCTTGATGTAAAACCAATGAACCTTCACCGTCCATCACCTCGTCGGTCACTTCCACGCCGCGATGCGCAGGCAAGCAGTGCATAAAGAATTTAGCCCCAGCTTTAGCCATTAACGCACGGTTGACTTGATACGGTGCAAAACGGGCTTTTATATCCGCCAGCGGTGTTTCATCACCCATTGAAATCCACGTATCCGTATAAATAGCATCGTGGCCTTCTATGGCATTAATGTCAGCACTTAAGGTCAATTTGCCACCATTTTTTTGTGCTAAAGCTTGTGCTTCGCTGACGATTGATGCGTCAGGGAACGCGCCCTCAGGGCAAATCACTGTCATCGTTAGGCCCAAAATAGCCGCGCCGTAAATGAGTGAGTGTGTCACATTGTTACCATCGCCCACATAAGCCAGTTTAGCTTGGCTCACATCATCAAACTGCTCGGCTAACGTTAAAAAGTCAGCAAGTGCTTGGCACGGATGGTACAAGTCTGATAAGGCATTAATAACAGGTACGCTGCCATGTTCAGCTAATTGCTCAATCGTGGTATGCGAGTAGGTTCTAGCCACAATAGCATCGGCCCAACATGAAATGTTAGTGGCAAAGTCAGCAACCGATTCGCGTTGGCCCAAGGCACCATTTTGTTGATCTAAGTATAAGCAATGACCACCTAATTTATTAATGCCAATATCAAAACTGACTCGGGTACGCAATGATGGTTTTTCAAATAGCATCACAACGCTTTTACCATCTAAGGCGCGACGGTACTCAGCAGGGGTGTTCTTAATTTTTTTAGCCAGTTCAATGATGGCTAAAAGCTGAGATTGAGTTAACTCTTTTATCGACAATAGGTGCTGCATAGACTACTACTCCATTAAGGTTGTATTTGAGTCCCGACGGACCCACCTTTGACTAAGGTTTTTAACTGTTCAGCATCACGCCACGAAGCAATCTGCACGGGTTTTCCCATCCATTGCGCGACTTCTAATGCGGCTTCCACTTTAACTTTCATGCCTTTTTCAATCACCCCTTGGGCGACTAAGTATTCAATTTCACTTTTATTTAAGCAGTTAATTAACTGGCCTTTACCGTCTAATACGCCCGACACATCTGACAATAAAACTAAGGTGCCATTAACCAATTTAGCTAACGCCGTTGCCGCTTGATCAGCATTAACGTTTAACATTTCACCTTGGCTAGAAATGGCAATGGAGCTACAAATTGGCATCCAACCTTGGCCTAAAATAAAGTTTAAATAGGTGGCGTCTTTTGGCTCAACTTCACCAACAAGGCCTAGACGCTCATCTTTAATTTTGGCACTTACCGTGTTGCCATCGCCTAGGCTCATGCCCACACTCACAATGCCCGCTTTAGCAGCCGCGGCTTGTAGAATTTTGTTCGATGTGCCCGCTAATGCACCAACCACAATAGGAATTTGGTCTTCTGGCGTGACACGTAAACCATCGAGCTTAATAGTTTCTTTACCATTAGCGGCTAACTGTTCGTCAACTAGGCAACCACCGCCATGGACTAATATGACTTGCTGACCTGCAGTAAGCATTTCTGCTGCGGCTGTCATTAAACGCGCAATACCCATTTCGCACTGGAGTAATGCACCACCCACTTTTAATACTAATACAGATTTTGTCGCCATGATTCTTATTCCTTTACTAATGCGATCCGATTACACACCGAAATGGATTTTAATGCACTGTAGCCCTTGGCTCGCAGCACCTTTCATTAAATTATCAATCGCACTGGCGACCACTAAATAACCGCTATTGGCATCATATTTCCAACCTAAATGACAATTTGGTGTATTGACGACATCATCCACTTTAGGAAATTGATTATGCTTTACCGTCACGATGGGTGCGTTGTCATACACGCTATAAGCTTTGATCACATCGGCTTCGGTGATACCTGGTTTTAGTTGTACGGTTATCGTCGCTAAAATACCACGCTTAAAGTTACCTAAATGCGGCGTAAAGATCACTTCTTGGCCTAAATGTATGGCAATTTCAGGCTGGTGTCTGTGGCCTAACACACCGTATGGCGTTAAGCTGACTTCGCAAAAATTAGTGTGCAGTTGCGCTTTACGACCCGCACCAGTGACACCACTAACGGCATTAATCACCGGATACATCGAGGTTAATAACGACTTTAATGGTTTTAATGCAGTGAGCGACGCTGTGGGGTAACAACCTGGCACAGCAATCATTCTGGTTTGTTTAATCTGCTCGCTATTCCACTCTGCTAGACCATATACCGCCTGAGCTAATACGTCAGGATGAGTATGCTCAAAGCCGTACCATTTAGGATACTGTGCCACATCAGCAAAACGATATGCACCGCTTAAGTCGAACACTGCCAGACCTTGGTGGTAAAACCATGCGGCAAGCTCTAGGCTCACTGAATGCTCAGTCGCTAATACCACTGCATCGGCTTCGGCAACGATTCGCTTTTTAGCCTCATCTGATAGCGGCGAAAGCGTGTAAGCCATGTGGCTATATGTAGGGTATAAGTCGGCTAATTTACGACCTTTATCTACACTATTTTCCGACACATACAACCCTTGAACGCTGAGATTGCAGTCTGCGTTAATCAACGAGGTGATTTGTGCACCTGTGTAACCACTGGCGCCAATAATTGCGATGCTTTTCATAAGTTTGTTTTCTTTTTGATAGTGATAGAAAGTGTCAGCATAGACTATGTAGACGGGATCCGTCTAATTTCGGACTATCGTCGCAGGACGTTCGCGTTGATTATTGATATAGTGGATTGAGCAGCGAGAAAGCACATATTTATTTTCATTTTTATCGTTCTATTTATGGTGTCGGTTAATGCTGTTTGCTAGACTACCACACAATATTAATTATGCAATATATGTGAATAAGTATTTTAAATATTATTTTTAGGATAACCCATGAGCACACTCCCAAATCTAAAAAGTTGTTTTACACAGCTGATTGCAGCGCCATCAGTCAGTGCAATCGAAGCTGAAGACGATATGAGTAACCATGCAGTTATCAGCTTGTTGCAAAACTGGTTTAGCGAGCTTGGTTTTGAATGTGAAACGCCTACAGTAGAAGATTCACGTAACAAGCAAAATCTTATTGCCAGAATAGGTTCTGGCAGCGGCGGGTTATTATTAGCAGGCCATACCGATACCGTACCATTTGACGAAGGCCTCTGGAGCCAGAGCCCATTTGAGATGGTTGAAAAAGATAATCGCTGGTATGGTTTAGGCACCTGTGACATGAAAGGCTTTTTTGCACTAGTGCTTGAAGCATTAAAAGACATGCCACTGGACCAATTTAAACGCCCGTTGACTATTTTTGCCAGCGCGGATGAAGAGACCACCATGAGCGGTGCCAAAGCGTTCGCCGATTCCAAAGCCGTGGCCCCTGATTATGCGGTTATTGGTGAACCCACCAGCTTAAAACCTGTCTATATGCATAAAGGTCACTTAGCTCAAGGGATCCGTGTGATTGGTCGCAGTGGCCATTCATCAGATCCAGCGCGCGGCCTCAATGCCATTGAAGTTATGCATAAAGTTATTAGTCAGCTAATGACACTAAAACAGCACCTAAGTGAAAATTATCGCGAAGATGCATTTACAGTGCCTTACCCAACAATGAACTTTGGCCATATTCATGGTGGTGATGCTGCCAACCGTATTTGTGGCTGCTGCGATTTACACTTAGATATTCGCCCATTACCTGGCATGGAGTTAGCTGAACTCGAATTAATGGTATTGAACTACTTATCCGATATCAGTAAGGAGTATCCTGGTAGCATTAGTGTCAGTACTTTGTACCCAGGTGCAGAATCGTTTGCTGGAAAAGCAGATAATCCGTGGACCAAATTGGTGGCAGAGTTATCTGGACATGATGCCGAAGTGGTGAACTATTCAACCGAGGCCCCCTATATTAATAAACTGGGCTGCCAAACCTTAGTATTGGGCCCAGGGAGTATTAACCAAGCTCATCAGCCAGACGAATTTATTGGCTTAGAATACCTAACGCCCACGGTCGAGTTAATTAAGAAAATGATTTATCACGCATGTATGAAGTAATCGTCTCGGTTAGGTTTTTTTAATCATATAAATGTAATATTTTTACGAAATAAAATTACTAAACACACCACCCGTGTATTGACCGATATTGATACGCTGGGTATTGTAATGGTTGAGTATTGACAAAGTAGTTCTTTTTTTGGGGAGTTAGTATGACAGAGCAAACGGCAGATATGTATGCGTCACTTCGATCAAATGTAGGAAATTTAGGTCAGATATTAGGTGAAACGATGCAAAACCATTTAGGTGGTGCATTTTTAGAAAAAGTAGAACAAATTCGTATTTTAGCCAAGAAATCTCGCCAGGGTGACGAAGCCTCTCGCGAGCAAATGCTCGCATTATTAACGGCTTTACCTGACGAAGAACTGGTGCCTTTCGCTAAAGCCTTCAACCAATTTTTAAATTTAGCCAATATCGCAGAACAATTTCATACCATTAGCCGCAATTGCGACGAGCTCGTGTGCGTGCCCGATCCAGTAGAACAGTTACTCGGACACATGCTGGATACCGATTTAGACAAAAAAGATGTCATTGAGTGCTTAAAAGATTTAGACATCGATTTAGTATTAACCGCGCATCCAACAGAAATTTCACGTCGTACGTTAATTCAAAAGTACGCTGGGGTAGTTGATTGCTTAACCGAGCAAGAGAACAAACAGCTAACGGAGCGCGAACGCAGACAAAGCACCCTGCGTCTTCGTCAACTTATTGCCCAAATTTGGCATACCAACGAAATCCGCAGCGAACGCCCTACACCCGTTGATGAAGCTCGCTGGGGGTTAAGCACTATCGAAACCTCATTATGGCAGGCTATCCCTGATTTTTTGCGTCAACTCAATGATCAAGTTGAACAAAAAACCGGACAACAGCTGCCTATTGATGTATGTCCAGTCAGATTTTCAAGTTGGATGGGCGGCGATCGTGATGGCAACCCATTTGTGACTTCAATCGTTACCCAAGAGGTACTCGACCGTAATCGCCATGCTGCAGCAAGACTGTACTTAAAAGATATTGTGACCTTGCTTGGCGAACTTTCGATGGATCAAGCTAATGCTGAATTATCAGCGTTAACCGACAACAGCAAAGAACCGTACCGCGATGTATTACGCCAATTGCGTGGTCAATTACGTAACACCATCGATTACCTTAATGCCCGACTTGAAGGCAAAAAACCAGACATAGATACCCGCGAGCTGATTTGGCACAAAACTGATTTACTGCAACCACTAGAGCTACTTTACAAAAGCTTATCCGATTGCGGTATGAAGTTGATCGCCAATGGACTATTACTCGACATCCTGCGCCGTTTAGCGTGTTTTGGTATTCACATGCTACGCCTAGATATTCGTCAAGATGCATCACGCCACAGTGACGTAATAGCTGAACTTACCCGTTATTTGGGCATGGGCGACTACAATCATTGGGACGAAAATGAAAAACAAGCCTTTTTACTGCGCGAATTAACCAGTAAACGTCCGCTTATCCCAACAAATTGGAAACCTACTGATGATGTCGCTGAAGTTGTCAGAACCTGCAACTTAGTCGCCCAGCAGCCAGTTAATGCACTGGGCTCTTATGTAATATCAATGGCCAGCAAGCCATCTGACGTATTAACCGTATTATTACTGTTAAAAGAAGCTGGTTGCACTAACCCGATGCATGTAGTCCCATTATTTGAAACCCTCGCTGACTTAGAGGGTGCAGCTGATTGCATGACTTCGCTACTGAACATTGATTGGTATCGAGGTTACACCAAAGGTATGCAAGAAGTCATGATTGGTTATTCTGACTCCGCTAAAGATGCCGGCGTAATGGCAGCAGCTTGGGCACAATACCGTGCACAAGAGCAATTAGTTGCAGTGTGTAAAAAAGCCGACGTTAAATTAATGTTGTTCCATGGTCGTGGCGGTTCAATCGGTCGTGGCGGCGGACCGGCTCATAAAGCGATTTTATCGCAGCCACCAGGCTCGGTTGATGGCCGTATCCGCGTGACAGAACAAGGCGAAATGATCCGTTTTAAGTTTGGTTTACCTAAATTGGCAGTCCAAAGCTTAGCCCTATATACCTCCGCGGTGATGGAAGCGACATTATTACCGCCTCCTGAGCCTAAAAAAGCGTGGCGAGATTGCATGCAACGCATTGCTGAAGAATCGGTGCTGCATTATCGCGGTATTGTTCGTGAGGAACCTGACTTTGTTGCGTATTTTAGAGCCGCCACACCAGAAGTTGAATTAGGAAAACTGCCATTAGGCAGTCGCCCAGCTAAACGAAAAGTCGACGGTGGTATTGAAAGTTTACGTGCCATTCCATGGATTTTCGCGTGGTCACAGAATCGCTTAATGTTACCGGCTTGGCTTGGTGCTGGCGAAGCATTACAAGATGCGGCAGATCGCGGCGAGCTTGAACTATTACGCGAGATGGAACAACAATGGCCATTCTTTGAAACCCGTATTTCAATGCTAGAAATGGTGTACACCAAAGCAGAGCCTAACTTGGCGAAATACTATGAGCTGTGTTTAGTTAAGCCAGAACTACATCATTTAGGGGTCAAACTACGTCAACGTCTGCAACTGGGCATTGACGCAGTATTGTCATTAACCCAAGCAACAGAGTTAATGTCACATACACCTTGGAGTCGTGAATCTGTTAAACTGCGCAACCCTTACATAGACCCTCTTAACTTTTTACAAACCGAGCTATTAGCCCGTACACGTAGAGAAGTTGAGCCGTCTGAGCATGTTCAGCTAGCATTAATGCTGACCATTGCCGGCGTAGCAGCAGGAATGAGAAACACTGGATGATACCCTTAATCAAAACCCTTGGGCTTGGACTGTTATTGTTACTGACTGGCTGTGCCAGTCAGTACAGCATCACCGAGTCTGAAATAGAGCAATACCTTAATAAAGACATGCACTTTGAAGTCAAGCAAGGCAACAAGTTAATTGGTGTCTCAGTGAAGCTCAATGACATGCAAGTGGTATTAGGCGCTAAACCCGATACCATGGCAGTCACGGCAGCAACAATTATTATTGTCAATAATCCGTTACTACCCATTCATGCCAAGCTGAAGACTACATTTGAAGCGGTGCCTTGGTATGACACTAATACCAAAAGCGTTTATCTGCGTCAGTTAGATTTAGTGAGGGTTGAGTCAGAACCCGCTGATATTGAGCGTTACATCAGCCAAGTTACCCCACAATTAATGGGTTTTTTACGTAATTACCTTGAAAACCAGCCAGTGTATACCTTAGACACTCGCGACAGTAATCAAGCATTAATGGCGAAAATGACTAAAGAAATTGCGGTGCAACAAGGTAAACTCGTAGTGAAATTTTAATGTTATTGTCACAGTAATAGAAAGCACCTTAGGGTGCTTTTTTATTGCTTCAAACTTACCTACATGCACATAGTCTAGAAAGGCTGAACATCTCAAGTATCAGAAACCTGTGCATTTCCTAATCAATCAGAACCACGTACAATAACTTGGCAATATTGGAGTGCATAATAATCATGGGATAAATGATGCCGTTAATGGATGACGTAGCAAAACTAAAAGCACAGCTGGCGGAGCTGTCTTCACAGCAAGGCGCTCAACAAGCTGACTTAACTCGACAACTCGATCAGTTTAGCCAACAACTTGATGCATTAGCCCTGCAAGTGCAGGCGCAAAATAATAATGAACAACCGATAGCGTTGTCTGATGAAAACATACATGCCCCTGTGCATAAGAGTCGACCAAACGATTCGAGCGGCAGTATCGTTGCCGATACACCTCAATACTCGTCTGCTGCTTGGGAGCGCCAATCGTTAGACACAAGTCATTCAGCGTCAACATCATCCATATCAGCACAACAAACTTCGGTAGTAACAAAGTCACCAGCCAGACAAAGCGCCTTAAGTGCAATGGTCGCTCAATTAGCTGAAGCCATCGGCGAGTTGAGTACTTCGGCGTTTTCACCCTTATCTGGGTTAACCGAACAAGCAAAAGAATTCTACCAACATTACCAAACTAAAGGATTAGGCCCAGTCTTTTTAATGACCGTTGCCGGCATTATCACGCTTACATTAGGCTTTGGCTATTTACTGCAGTTTTCAATTAATAATTGGTTTTCTGAGTTAGGTAAGGCCTTACTGGGCCTAGGTGTCGCCAATAGCATTATCGCTGGCGGCGTATTCATTCGTCAGAAACGTCCTGGCATGCAGGACTTTGGCTCTGGGCTTGTTGGCCTAGGACTTATTCTCAACTATATGTGTCTGTATTTTCTTGGGCCGTATTTTAATCTTATTACTGATATAGCCTGCTTTAGCTTGTTATTGCTTAATACGATATTGGGTTATGGCTTATCATTAAAACTCGACACCAAAGTGGTCGCAATTGTCGCCTTGCTTGGCGGTTCGCTGGCGCCGCTGATGCTACTTGATGGCGGCCAAACACCGTTATTATATTTACCTTACTTAATGCTTATCGGTATCTGCTCTATGGTACAAAGCCATAAGTTAGCCTGGCCGATGTTAATTGAAGTAACCGCACTGCTTCATATTGCCTGTATCCAAATACTCAGTTTATTTATTCCATTACCGTTTTCAATAATCGATTGGCAAACCGGCTTAGCATTGCTGATGATCAATGGCTTGTTTTATCTCTATAGCATTGGCAGTTTGTTATTTATCATAAAATCGGCGTTGACGCCAAGGCTGCTAGCCGTACCTATCGCCTTATTGGTGTTTACCCTTTATACCCTGACAGAATGGAGCGTTTTTGCCGGAGAGCTTTTTGCACTTAATGCTTTCCTTTGTGCACTATTGTATTGGGTGATTAAACGCCACAAGGATATTGGCGCCCTTTCTTTAGCCTTTGCGGGGAGTTTTGCAGGCTTTGCGGCTCTATTTTTACTCAGCGCTGAACTGATAGGCTTAGTATTACTGCTAGAAGGTTTATTGTTATTGTGGATTGGCTGCAAACATCTGTTTAGCCCCATTCGAGCAGAAGCTTATGTATTACTAATGGTAGGTATAATCAGCAGCTTTATTCATGTTTTCGATGTGCTAGCTCAATCTCATTACAATGATGAAGGCATATTGGGTTATCAGGGTCTACTGACTCTATTGATGATCCTGACCTGCGCGATGACCTATTTAGCGCAAAAACTACTATCTCGACATAAAGCTGACTTAGTGAAATTCGAACACATTGCGGTGCGATTTATTCATGAGTTACTTGGGGTACTTTATTCGGTCACGTTACTACTCATCAGCTTTTTTATCACTGATGAATATTGGCTCAATACATTGCCATTTATTGGTTTATTACTTTTATACATGAGCGCTAAGCACACCTTACGTTTTAGTGAAGTATTAGCCTGGCTATGGCAACTGCCTTTATTAGGTTTAATCATTTTTGCCATGCTGGACGCCAATAGCCTTAGCTTTTCAGACCAAGCCCTGAATGCCAAGTTAGCCCGTATCGAACTGTTTGTGGGATTATTACTGGCTTATTATTGGTACCAAAAATACTATGCTGCTGCCAAGTTAATCCGCTTTGCTTACTATGTTCAGTTAGCTTGTTACTTAGCCTTACCGTTACTGTTATTACCCAAAATAGTTCGTAACTACCCTTATTACATTGCTATTTATTTGTGGTTCAGTTGTATTGTGAGTGTTGGTTTAG
Source organism: Shewanella sp. Actino-trap-3 (assembly GCF_002836275.1). NCBI lineage: Bacteria > Pseudomonadati > Pseudomonadota > Gammaproteobacteria > Alteromonadales > Shewanellaceae > Shewanella > Shewanella sp. Actino-trap-3. Next base: position 3,000,230 of record NZ_PJCE01000001.1, read on the forward strand.
CGTATTTTGTTAACCACAAAAGTCTTCGTTATGAAGCGCAAATACTCACAGTAATGGCAACCATGATCACCGCCGCTATGTGTCTGGCAGAGCAATGGCAAGGGCTTGTTGCATTAGTTTTAGGTTTACTCTTTCTTGGATTTATTACTTTACGCTATTTGCAATTCCCCACAAAATGGCAGCAAATTACCACCCTACAATGGCACCTTGGCCCGTATTACATCGCCTTGGTGATGGCAGTATTAAGCCAAACGTTAACTAACTTACTGCATCCTTCATGGGCAATTACCGCATTAATAGTGTGTGGTTATTTCTGCATTATTACCGAAAGAAGCAATCGTGTCGGTCAACGTTTAAAGCAAGCCTTAGCGCCGAGTTATAGCTTGGCGTACTCTGCAATCTTTATCTGTGCCATTTTACCTATCGTGTTTCACAGTGAAGCACAGTTAACGTTAAACATTGATAGTTTGCTGACTAATTTAGCAGAGTTTGGAGTGCTCGTTTTATTAGGTCGATATTTACTAACAGCCAGATTAGGCATTAGGGCACACAGAAAAATTATCTCTTATATCGCGCTTAAGTGGGCTTGGCATGCTTTATTGGTGATAAGTTACCTATTATGGAGTTATCAATTCGACCTGAGTATTGCTGCGCCAATGAGTGCTGTGCTGCTGGTTGTGCATGCCTGTGTGGTGATGTTTATAAGCTTACGACCTAAGCAAGCAAGCCTAGTCAGGCTCGCTGCACTGCTATTCGCTTTGGCTTGTATAAAGGTGATATTTGTCGATATGGCGTCCTTTGAACTCATTCAAAAAATCGTCGCCTTTATTCTGATTGGGGTTATTTTACTGACAGTCGCTTACTTTTATCAAAAAGCTAAAAACAGCCAACCGTTGAACGAAGTTGAACCCTAGTCATTAAATCAAGCTTGCCTACCCTTTGTTTACGGGTAAGCAAACTTGTTATGCGACTATTTAGCGAAACGAGTTATAGCAGGATAATCGACTATTACAGCTTCTTCGAGTAACGCGCGGCGAAGCATATCGTAAGCAATCGCGGTACTCATACTACGAACAAGCTGACGAGAACGCTTTGGTAATTTCACCATTTGGCTATACACGCCATGCTTTGTCGCAAGCGCTATTGCAACAGTCCCTACAGGTTTGTCATCAGAGCCCCCCTCAGGACCAGCAATACCGCTAGTGGCTAAAGCAAAGTCACTGTCTAAAATACCTCTTACACCTTGCGCCATAGCTTCAACAGTAGGAATGGAAACCGCACCATGATCGTCTAGTATCTGTGGATTAACACCCAATACCTTCACTTTAGACTCATTACTGTAAGTCACTAATCCATGGTGTAAATAAGAAGAACTGCCAGCAAAGTCAATCAACTGACTGGTGATCATTCCGCCAGTACAAGACTCTGCCACACTTAAGCTCAAGCCTGACTGATATAAACGATGATGAATTTCGGCTGCTAATGTAGGACGATTCTCCGCAACAACGGCACTACCTAACAGAGTTTTAACTTGTTTAGTGACATCATCCAAATAGCGCATAGCCTTCTCACCACGGGCAAATATCTTAATTTCAATGTGTGGCATTGAAGAACGATACCCTAACTCGATACCCGCGGGTAATGAGAGTTCCGATAAAGTGTCTGCCAATGATGACTCACCATGACCAATCGTAAGTAACTTTTCTAGAGCCGATTTATCAGCGACCCCATACTCTTTGGTGATAAAGGGAATAAACTGCTCAGTAATCATGTGTTTTAGCTCAAATGGCACACCTGGGGTAAAGAATAACCACGCATTATTCAATTTAACCCTAAAGCCGCAAGCAGTGCCAACGGGGTTATCGACCATAATCGCCGAGGCCGGTAACCAAGCTTGCTTTAAATTGCTTTTGGCCATCACTCGATTATTACGGGTAAACCAGTCTTCTAAATGTTCACGCCATTGCACATTCTCGACAAGATCTTCGCCCTTAGCCTTAGCCATCGCTAATGCTGACATATCGTCGCTGGTAGGCCCCAAACCACCATTAACAATGATCACATCAGCATGCTTGCTACGCTCTTGGAATACGGCAACAAGATCAGCTAAACGATCGCCAACTGTCACTCTGTGCTGCATTTCAATACCCATCTCCATCATGGTATTAGCAACCCAAGCAGCATTGGTATCTACTATCTGGCCTGATAACACTTCTTCGCCTGTGCAAATCATTTCTAACTTCATCATTATTCCTTATCACATCCAATTGGCACTAACTTAGGTGACCAATATGTGAATGGCAAGAAAATAGACCGAATTATAGAAAATTAGATAATAAGTAGATGAATGAATTACAACAATTCAACAGAAATTGCTCAAAATAATTAAATGAGATCACACAAATACTCTAGAGCAAATTGAGCGAATAGAGACAAAAAAGTAGATTCTGTTGTGACTTACAACCCCCTAAGTGAATGATAATATTGCAATCTATAGATATTATTGGTCTACAAGGTTAGTATTTTTATATGTTGAGGATCCGTTGTACGAGGCAAAGTGGGAGCTGATAGTAATGAGAATAACCCCGTATGCTTTCGGCGCACCAGACAGGCAGTTTTAGTGTGATCAGCCGCTAAAGTCGTCAATGATGGGAGTGAATGTCCAATAATCGAGGAAATATTGTTGGCTCAATTGAACAGCGAAGTTCACGCAGGCAAAATGTCGTCGAGACTATAGATGATCGATAATGATCGCTATGACTGGTATTTCACCAAATTTCAGATACAAAAAAGCCTCGTCATATGACGAGGCTTAGATGTAATTGGCGGAGTGGACGGGACTCGAACCCGCGACCCCCGGCGTGACAGGCCGGTATTCTAACCAACTGAACTACCACTCCTTTAGCAAATTGCTTACGCACGATGCTAAATGCTTTTTAAGTCGCTAGTGTGTCAGCACAAGGAGACTTGCTTTTTCAAGCTACTCTTTCGAGTAAATTAGGCGCCTGGAAATGACCTACTCTCGCATGGGGAGACCCCAAACTACCATCGGCGCGATTGCGTTTCACTTCTGAGTTCGGAATGGGATCAGGTGGTGCCACAATGCTATGGTTTCCAGACAAACTGTTTTCTAGGACATTACACTAGATTATTCTTGGTGCTGATACCCAGAATCGAACTGGGGACCTCATCCTTACCAAGGATGCGCTCTACCAACTGAGCCATATCAGCAAAACTAGCTACTACTTCGAGCTTATTAGGCGCCTGGAAATGACCTACTCTCGCATGGGGAGACCCCAAACTACCATCGGCGCGATTGCGTTTCACTTCTGAGTTCGGAATGGGATCAGGTGGTGCCACAATGCTATGGTTTCCAGACAAATTTGTATATCTACCGCCTTTAAGGCCGTAAATAATAATTCGGAAAGCTGATTTTTTTGAGTCTACAAAACACTACTTAAGCGCTCTATTCTAACACTAAGGTTATGCTCCCTGTCAGTACGACCTCCATGGAAGGAGGAAGTGCTAGAAAATGTCGGGAACATTTTCAGTAAAACCCATCTGGGTTGTATGGTTAAGCCTCACGGGTCATTAGTACAAGTTAGCTCAACGCCTCACAACGCTTACACACCTTGCCTATCAACGTAGTAGTCTCCTACGGCCCTTTAGAGAGCTTAAAGCTCTAGGGATGACTCATCTTAGGGCTCGCTTCCCGCTTAGATGCTTTCAGCGGTTATCGATCCCGAACGTAGCTACCGGGCAATGCCATTGGCATGACAACCCGAACACCAGCGGTTCGTCCACTCCGGTCCTCTCGTACTAGGAGCAGCTCCCTTCAATCATCCAACGCCCACGGCAGATAGGGACCGAACTGTCTCACGACGTTCTGAACCCAGCTCGCGTACCACTTTAAATGGCGAACAGCCATACCCTTGGGACCGACTTCAGCCCCAGGATGTGATGAGCCGACATCGAGGTGCCAAACACCGCCGTCGATATGAACTCTTGGGCGGTATCAGCCTGTTATCCCCGGAGTACCTTTTATCCGTTGAGCGATGGCCCTTCCATTCAGAACCACCGGATCACTATGACCTACTTTCGTACCTGCTCGACGTGTATGTCTCGCAGTTAAGCTGGCTTATGCCATTGCACTAACCGTACGATGTCCGACCGTACTTAGCCAACCTTCGTGCTCCTCCGTTACTCTTTGGGAGGAGACCGCCCCAGTCAAACTACCCACCAGGCACTGTCCCGAACCCCGATTAGGGGCCGCGGTTAGAACATCAAAACTACAAGGGTGGTATTTCAAGATTGACTCCACTCAGACTAGCGTCCAAGCTTCAAAGTCTCCCACCTATCCTACACATGTAGGTTCAATGTTCAGTGCCAAGCTATAGTAAAGGTTCACGGGGTCTTTCCGTCTAGCCGCGGGTATACGGCATCTTCACCGCAATTTCAACTTCACTGAGTCTCGGCTGGAGACAGCGTGGCCATCATTACGCCATTCGTGCAGGTCGGAACTTACCCGACAAGGAATTTCGCTACCTTAGGACCGTTATAGTTACGGCCGCCGTTTACCGGGGCTTCGATCATGAGCTTCTCCGAAGATAACCCAATCAATTAACCTTCCGGCACCGGGCAGGCGTCATACCGTATACGTCATCTTGCGATTTTGCACAGTACTGTGTTTTTGATAAACAGTTGCAGCCACCTGGTATCTGCGACTGCCAACAGCTTAAGGAGCAAGTCCTATCACCGTCGGCAGCGTACCTTCTCCCGAAGTTACGGTACCATTTTGCCTAGTTCCTTCAGCCGAGTTCTCTCAAGCGCCTTGGTATTCTCTACCCGACCACCTGTGTCGGTTTGGGGTACGATCCCCACTAACCTGAAGCTTAGAAGATTTTCCTGGAAGTATGGCATCAACTACTTCATCACCTTAGTGACTCGTCATCAGTCCTCAGTCTTGCAATTAAATGCGTATCCCCGGATTTGCCTAAGAATACAACCTACCACCTTAAACGCGGACTACCAACGCCGCGCTAGCCTAGCCTTCTCCGTCTCTCCATCGCAGTTAGTGAAGGTACAGAAATATTAATCTGTTTCCCATCGATTACGCCTTTCGGCCTCACCTTAGGGGTCGACTCACCCTGCCCCGATTAACGTTGGACAGGAACCCTTGGTCTTTCGGCGAGGGAGTTTTTCACTCCCTTTATCGTTACTCATGTCAGCATTCGCACTTCTGATACGTCCAGTGTGGGTTACCCCTTCACCTTCAACCGCTTACAGAACGCTCCTCTACCGCGCAATTCTAATGAAATGCACCCGTAGCTTCGGTGGTATGTTTAGCCCCGTTAAATCTTCCGCGCAGGCCGACTCGACTAGTGAGCTATTACGCTTTCTTTAAATGATGGCTGCTTCTAAGCCAACATCCTAGCTGTCTGAGCCTTCCCACATCGTTTCCCACTTAACATACACTTTGGGACCTTAGCTGACGGTCTGGGTTGTTTCCCTTTTGACAACGGACGTTAGCACCCGCTGTCTGTCTCCCGAGTAGTACTCATTGGTATTCGGAGTTTGCAAAGGGTTGGTAAGTCGGGATGACCCCCTAGCCTTAACAGTGCTCTACCCCCAATGGTATTCGCTCGAGGCGCTACCTAAATAGCTTTCGAGGAGAACCAGATATCTCCGAGTTTGATTGGCCTTTCACCCCCAGCCACAAGTCATCCGCTCATTTTTCAACATAAGTCGGTTCGGTCCTCCAGTTGATGTTACTCAACCTTCAACCTGCCCATGGCTAGATCACTCGGTTTCGGGTCTACACCTTGCAACTAAACGCGCAGTTAACACTCGGTTTCCCTACGGCTCCGCTATTCGCTTAACCTCGCTACAAAATGTAAGTCGCTGACCCATTATACAAAAGGTACGCAGTCACGGTCTCAAGAACCGCTCCCACTGCTTGTACGTACACGGTTTCAGGTTCTATTTCACTCCCCTCACAGGGGTTCTTTTCGCCTTTCCCTCACGGTACTGGTTCACTATCGGTCAGTCAGGAGTATTTAGCCTTGGAGGATGGTCCCCCCATATTCAAACAGGATGTCACGTGTCCCGCCTTACTCGTTTTCATCTACGGTTAGTTTTCATGTACGGGGCTATCACCCTGTGCCGCTGTGCTTTCCAACACATTCCACTAACACCCCATAGACTTAAGGGCTAATCCCCGTTCGCTCGCCGCTACTAGGGGAATCTCGGTTGATTTCTTTTCCTCTGGGTACTTAGATGTTTCAGTTCCCCAGGTTCGCCTCATAACGCTATGTATTCACGTTATGATGACCACTTATGTGGCCGGGTTTCCCCATTCGGATATCGTTAGCTCAAATGCTTATTACTAGCTCGCCAACGCTTTTCGCAAGTTATTACGTCCTTCATCGCCTCTGACTGCCAAGGCATCCACCGTATACGCTTGGTCACTTAACCATACAACCCAAATGAGTTTCACTTGCGTGAACCTCTGAGTCATATCATGACCAGCTGGTTTTTACTTGTCTCACCTCCGGGTAGGAAGTGGACTCGCCTTAGTTTTTTAGAATATTCAAGACACTTAAACAGTGTTTTGAGAACTCAAGATACTAATGCTTTCGCATCAGTATTATTTTTCGCACTAACGTAATCACACCAATAACAACGAATCATTATTCATGCGCCTTTAGTTAGTACTATCAGCTTTCCAAATTGTTAAAGAGCGGGCTTAAAAAAGCCAAAGATAAAGTTTCATTTATCTTTGGCATCTCTAACCTATGCATATGCTTATCATCATGATAAGTGTAAATGGTGGAGCTATGCGGGATCGAACCGCAGACCTCCTGCGTGCAAGGCAGGCGCTCTCCCAGCTGAGCTATAGCCCCATTTACATGCAGTTGAGATTTTACGTTTACCTTCAATGAAGGTCTTACCAAAAAAATTGGCTTGCCAATCGTTTCTAATCAAGGCGGTTGATAGCGACGTTTAGTATACTAAACGAGTTATCATCCAACGCAGAGTAGGAAAGATTGGTGGGTCAGAGTGGACTTGAACCACCGACCTCACCCTTATCAGGGGTGCGCTCTAACCAGCTGAGCTACAGACCCAACGTAATTTCTCTTTCTTTCTATCAAGTAATCTGTGTGAACACTCACATGCATCGCTGCACTTTTAGGTATTGAGTTAGTCGTATAGGTAAGGAGGTGATCCAGCCCCAGGTTCCCCTAGGGCTACCTTGTTACGACTTCACCCCAGTCATGAACCACAAAGTGGTGAGCGTTCTCCCGAAGGTTAAACTACCCACTTCTTTTGCAGCCCACTCCCATGGTGTGACGGGCGGTGTGTACAAGGCCCGGGAACGTATTCACCGTGGCATTCTGATCCACGATTACTAGCGATTCCGACTTCACGGAGTCGAGTTGCAGACTCCGATCCGGACTACGACAAGCTTTGTGAGATTAGCTCCACCTCGCGGCTTTGCAACCCTCTGTACTTGCCATTGTAGCACGTGTGTAGCCCTACTCGTAAGGGCCATGATGACTTGACGTCGTCCCCACCTTCCTCCGGTTTATCACCGGCAGTCTCCCTAGAGTTCCCGCCATTACGCGCTGGCAAATAAGGATAGGGGTTGCGCTCGTTGCGGGACTTAACCCAACATTTCACAACACGAGCTGACGACAGCCATGCAGCACCTGTCTCACAGTTCCCGAAGGCACAAGTCCATCTCTGGTCTCTTCTGTGGATGTCAAGAGTAGGTAAGGTTCTTCGCGTTGCATCGAATTAAACCACATGCTCCACCGCTTGTGCGGGCCCCCGTCAATTCATTTGAGTTTTAACCTTGCGGCCGTACTCCCCAGGCGGTCTACTTAATGCGTTAGCTTGGGAGCCCAGTGACTAAGTCACCAAACTCCGAGTAGACATCGTTTACGGCGTGGACTACCAGGGTATCTAATCCTGTTTGCTCCCCACGCTTTCGTGCATGAGCGTCAGTCTTTGTCCAGGGGGCCGCCTTCGCCACCGGTATTCCTCCAGATATCTACGCATTTCACCGCTACACCTGGAATTCTACCCCCCTCTACAAGACTCTAGTTCGCCAGTTCCAAATGCAATTCCCAGGTTGAGCCCGGGGATTTCACATCTGGCTTAACAAACCGCCTGCGCACGCTTTACGCCCAGTAATTCCGATTAACGCTCGGACCCTCCGTATTACCGCGGCTGCTGGCACGGAGTTAGCCGGTCCTTCTTCTGTAGGTAACGTCACAGTAACGGGCTATTAACACGCTACCTTTCCTCCCTACTGAAAGTGCTTTACAACCCGAAGGCCTTCTTCACACACGCGGCATGGCTGCATCAGGGTTTCCCCCATTGTGCAATATTCCCCACTGCTGCCTCCCGTAGGAGTCTGGGCCGTGTCTCAGTCCCAGTGTGGCTGATCATCCTCTCAGAACAGCTAGGGATCGTCGCCTTGGTGAGCCATTACCTCACCAACTAGCTAATCCCACCTAGGTTCATCCTGTCGCGGAAGGCCCGAAGGTCCCCTCCTTTCCCCCGTAGGGCGTATGCGGTATTAGCAGTCGTTTCCAACTGTTATCCCCCTCGACTGGGCAGATCCCTAGGCATTACTCACCCGTCCGCCGCTCGTCACCTCAGGAGCAAGCTCCCTTGTGTTACCGCTCGACTTGCATGTGTTAGGCCTGCCGCCAGCGTTCAATCTGAGCCATGATCAAACTCTTCAATTAAAGTTTTTTGAAAACCCCACTCTTACAAGTAAGAACGATGCTTTCGGCTCAATGAATTCTGATTTCATTAATTAGACTCGGAAGAATCTAAATAATGTTTGTACATATTACTATGAACACTCATCGTTGCATTGAGTTGAAATTTTTTGATTGCCAACATTCCGAAGAACAGAAGACAATTTCGAATAACTCAATACCTGTGAATGTCCACACAGATTACTTGATAAATTGTTAAAGAGCGTTGACCGTTTCAGTAGGTCAGGGGTGCGTATTCTACGCATTCCCTTTATGGCGTCAAGTGTTTTTTCAAACTTCTTTTTGCCTGTTATCAACACTACTAAGTAGTTGTTAATAACGCTAACCGGTTTTTGCTTTCGCTGTATGCCGTGTCAGTGGATGCGCATTATAGGCAGCTTGAGATTTAGTGCAAGCGCTTTTGTGTAAAAAAATGACCTTTTTATGATCTTTTATTCATTTCACCACTTAACTACAAGATACCCACTATTTACCCCCAAAGTTATCCACAATTGGTTAATTTATCAGAGAGTTTTAAGATGACAGAAACAAAAAAGGTAGCGAATAATCGCTACCTTTTTTATCTAATATCAATGATGAACTGATAATTAACTGAGTTTACCGTGACATTGTTTGTACTTTTGGCCTGAACCACATGGGCATGGATCGTTACGGCCTATCTTCTCACCTTCACGGATCACCGTTTTAGGCGCTTTTGCTTGTTGTGCATCTTCATTGCCTAATGCTTCAGCTGATGCGTGTTGATAAGCCAGTTCGATCTTTGCTTCTTCGTCACGGCGACGCTGTTCCATTTCGTCTACATCGGACTGAGCTTGCACTTGGACCTTAGATAGAACACTTATCACATCATTTTTCAATGATTCAAGCATTTGTTGGAATAACTCAAAAGATTCACGCTTATATTCTTGCTTTGGATTTTTCTGTGCATAGCCACGTAAATGAATACCTTGACGCAAATGATCCATAGCAGCTAAGTGTTCTTTCCAGAGTCCATCGAGTGTTTGTAGCATTACCGATTTTTCAAATTGACGTAATACCTGTGCACCGACCATTTCTTCTTTAGCTTTATATAAATCAGTCCATGATGTCACGATACGTTCGCGTAAGGTTTCTTCATGCAGATTATCATCTTTATCTAACCATTCTTGTATCGTTAACGCTAGACCAAACTCATTACTGAGGCGTTGCTCAAGCCCAGGCACATCCCAGAGCTCTTCGAGTGAACGTGGTGGGATATATTGATCGATAATAGCGCTGATCACATCTTGTTCGATATTCTGAATCGTTTCTTGAATGCTTTCAGCATCCATTAACTCATTACGCTGTGAATAGACGACTTGACGCTGATCGTTAGCAACATCATCATATTCCAGTAGTTGCTTACGAATATCGAAGTTACGCGCTTCTACTTTACGCTGGGCATTTTCGATAGCACGCGATACCCAAGGATGTTCAATCGCTTCACCTTCTTCCATCCCTAGTTTTTTCATCATGCCTGAAACACGATCTGAGGCGAAGATACGCATTAAGCTGTCATCCATCGACAAGTAAAAGCGTGAAGAACCGGCATCACCTTGACGACCTGAACGGCCACGTAGCTGATTATCGATACGACGTGATTCATGACGTTCTGTACCAAGAATATGTAAACCGCCAGCTTCGAGTACTTTACCATGCTGAATGTTCCAGTCTGAACGAACCTTAGCAATCTGTTCAGCCGTTGGATTTACTAATTCTTCAATTTCAACTTTCCAGTTACCACCCAGAACAATATCCGTACCACGGCCAGCCATGTTTGTTGCAATGGTTACTGCGCCAATACGCCCGGCTTGAGCAATAATCTCTGCCTCTTTCTCGTGGAATTTGGCATTCAATACACTGTGTGGAATTTTTGCTTCTTTTAGTAATGATGCTAAAACTTCAGATTGTTCAATTGATACGGTACCAACAAGCACTGGCTGACCACGTTCACGACAAGCTTCAATGTCTTTAACAATAGCTGCATATTTCTCTGGCGCGGTGAGATAGACCAGATCAGGCATATCGTTACGCACCATAGGCTGATTGGTCGGTACAACAACTGTATCTAAACCATAGATATGTTGAAATTCAAATGCTTCAGTGTCTGCAGTACCTGTCATACCGGCAAGTTTGTCATACTGTCTAAAGTAGTTTTGGAAAGTAATAGAAGCCAGAGTTTGGTTTTCATTCTGGATTTTAGCGCCTTCTTTGGCTTCGACAGCTTGATGTAAGCCTTCAGACCAACGACGTCCAGGCATAGTACGACCTGTATGTTCATCGACGATAATGACTTCATCATCTTTGACAATATAATCGATATCTTTTTCAAACAAGGTATGTGCGCGAAGTGCGGCATGAGCATGGTGCAACAAAGAGATATTCGACGCAGAATAGAGTGAATCACCTTCTGCTAACATGCCTTTCTCAATTAAGAGTAGCTCAACTTTTTCTTGCCCACGTTCAGTTAAATAAACCTGCTTACCCTTTTCATCAATTGTGTAATCACCTTCGCCAACATAGTCTTCGGTATCTTCTTTGTCTTGACGGATTAAACTTGGGATTAATAAATTGATTTTAGCGTATAGCTCAGAACTGTCTTCGGCCGCACCAGAAATAATCAACGGTGTACGGGCTTCATCAATTAAAATTGAATCGACTTCATCAATAAGGGCATAGTGCAATGGTCGCTGAACACGTTCTTGGGGAGAAAACGCCATATTGTCACGAAGGTAGTCAAAACCAAATTCATTATTGGTGCCGTAGGTGATATCGGCAGCATAGGATTCTTTCTTTTCAAATTGGCCTATACCAGAAATGTTAATCCCAACACTTAAGCCTAAAAACTCAAACAGTGGGCGGTTATTTTCAGCATCACGCGTTGCTAAGTAGTCGTTCACAGTAATGATGTGAACACCTTTGCCCGTTATTCCATTAAGGTAGGCTGGCAGGGTTGCCGTCAGGGTTTTACCTTCACCGGTTCGCATTTCAGCAATACGATTGCTGTCTAATACCATGCCACCGAGTAATTGAACATCAAAGGGACGCATTTCAAACACACGCTTTGATGCTTCACGTACAACAGCAAAAGCCTCTGCCATGATATTATCTAACGTTTCACCATTTTCTAGACGGGTACGGAACTCTTCAGTTTTAGCTTTAAGTTCTTCATCAGAAAGTTTTTCGTAATCAGATTCTAATGCATTAATTTGATTAACAATTTTTCCAAGACTTTTCAGGGTGCGGTCGTTGCGACTTCCGAATACTTTTGTCAGTAGTTTGCCTAACATCTTAATCACTTATCTGTTGTAGGTTTGGCTCATTTGAGCGCATTAACCGTTAATATTATTAACTTGCTTTGCGGTAGACGTATTTCTGTGGATCTATTTGTTGTTTACCGCGCAGCACTTCGTAATGCACATGGGGGCCGGTTGAACGGCCTGTGCTTCCCATACTGGCAATTTTATCGCCTTTGGCAACGACGTCACCTACGTTTACTGACAGAGATTTATTATGTCCATACCGAGTGCGAAGACCATTTCCATGATCAATTTCGACTAACTCACCATAGCCAGACATCCTTCCTGACCATGTTACTACGCCTGCAGCAGTCGCAGTAACATCTGTCCCTTCTTTACCGGCGAAATCAATACCTTTATGCATTGTTCGTCGGCCATTAAAAGGGTCATTTCGTAAACCATAGGACGAAGATAACCAACCTTTATCGATTGGCCGCCCTGATATAAAACGCTCTTCATCTATATGGAGATTAGATGCTACTGTTTCAAGTAGTGATAGCTGAACGTTATTATTATCAATTCTAGATGCCAGCTCATTCATTTCATCGATAAGCTGACTTAATTCGACACCATTGCCTATTTCGCTTAAACCGCCGATACCAACTTCTGTAGAGAAATCAAATTGATCATCAAGGAGGTTATTTTGCGCTACTTGTTGCCCCAGGGCTTCAAGACGGGTGATTTTGGCTTGCATCTTGGCCACATGAACAACCAAAGTTGTCAGCTGGGTTTCTGTTGCAGTTTTGAGTTCTACCACTTGTTGCTTTTGCTGTTGGCGCAGTTGTTTATTTTCATCAACTTTCGCTTGTTGGTTAGCAAAACGCTCAGTGCTATATTGATATATTCCTGTGCCTGTGGCCATTAGAATAATAGGTAGGAGTAACCAACGCTTGCTAGGTTGCCAGCGCGTTACACCATTTCGACCTTGGATAAAAACTGTTACACTCATAGCTTCATTCAGCCATCTAATTATCATATGAAAAAGCCCCCTCAAGATCTCAGTAATTTAGTTCATCTGTCTGGGAGACTGCCTGAACTGGCCGAGAAAGCAGAACTACTTAATAATCTGAATCGTTATGTAAAACAGACGTTAAATGGTCCTGTGGCCGAGCAGCTCAAAGTCGCCAATCTCCGCCAGGGTGTTCTTGTTATTGAAACTACATCAGCAGCATGGGCTGCTAGAATAAACTTTCAAAAGCAGAAGCTATTAAAACAGCTTCAAACTGATACGCTTCCGATGCTTACCGGTATTGAGGTGAAAGTCAATCCTGGACTTGCCTTAGCAAAACCACAATCTCAACCTAATCAAAATATGATCAGCACCACTGCTGCAAAACATATTGAAGCATTAGCAGAACATATCGATGGTTCTTTAGGTGAAAAACTAAAACGGCTGGCTGCATTAGCCAGCCGTAATAGGCAATCTTAACCAGTTAAGCGAGTGTTAACGCACCTGGAACCATGAAACTGACAGGTACATCAGCCTCTTTGTCAAAGCTCACTAATTCCCATGCATCTTGCTGAGCAAGTAATGCACGGACAAGTTGGTTGTTTAACGCATGACCAGTTTTATAAGCCGAAAACTCACCGACAATGGCATGGCCAGCAACATATAAGTCACCAAATGCATCGAGAATTTTATGCTTAACGAATTCGTCTTCATAACGCAGACCATCAGGGTTTAATACACGATATTCGTCAAGTACAACGGCATTTTCCATGCTGCCACCCAGTGCAAGATTATTCGCACGTAGATATTCAATATCTCGCATAAAACCAAATGTTCTGGCACGACTAATGTCTTTCACGAACGCTGATGTCGAAAAGTCCATCACCATGTGTTGCTGACTGCGAGCAATTTCTGGGTGAGCAAAGTCAATTTCAAAATCAACTCTAAACCCTTTGAAAGGTTTTAACTCGGCCCATTTATCGCCATCTTCAACACGCACAGGTTTGGTGATTTTTAGATATTTCTTCGCGGCTGCCTGTTCTTTAATACCTGCACTTTGCAGTAAGAACACAAATGGACTTGCACTGCCATCCATAATCGGGATTTCTGGAGCGTCAACTTCGATAATAGCATTATCGATGCCTAAGCCAGCAAGTGCAGCAAACAAATGCTCAATAGTTGATATTCTTATACCGTCATCGTTTACCAGGGCTGTACACATTGTTGTTTCACGAACCATATTGGCCTTTGCTGGTATAGACACAGCTGGGCTAAGATCGGTACGCTTTAGCACAATCCCGGTATTCACAGGTGCAGGCTTAATGCACAGAGTCACTTTGTTGCCAGAATGTAATCCGACACCAGTGCTCTTCACCATTTTTTGAACAGTTCTTTGAAAAATCATTCAGAAGCCCATAAATATCAATATTAAACAAATAGTTGCAATTATAGCCTCAGGCTATCATGCATAACTGGTACAACATCTTACCATAAATTTGGCTTTTCACAAAAAAAACGCCAAACACATAGCAAATTATAAACCTGTTTACAAAATAACCCTTGTCAGCACATCGCGCTCATTAGTCACGCAAAAACATAGCGTTTTATCCGTGTACTAATCAGCTTGTTTACGCAAGAATGCTGGAATATCAAGATAGTCAGCATCTGTGCGCGGTACTGGTTGTGTCTGTGTCTGTGGAACAGCATTACCTTTTGACGCAGCATAACTTTGTTGTGATACAACTTCATCAACAGGTTCTGGACGAGGCTCCATTACAACGGGCTCTGGACGAGCAACAGGCTTAGACACTAATTGAATGTCTGGCTTTTTCTCTGCACCAATACCTGTCGCAACAACGGTTACTCGCAATTCATCACTCATTTCTGGATCAATAACAGCACCCACAACAACAGTTGCATTCTCAGATGCATAGGCTTTAACGTGATTACCCACAGTTTCAAGCTCTTCAATGGTGATATCCATACCGGCGGTAATGTTCACTAACACACCGCGAGCACCTGCTAAATCGATATCTTCAAGTAATGGGCTGGCAACAGCTGCTTCTGCAGCTTCTTCAGCGCGATCATCACCACGAGCGACACCGGTACCCATCATGGCATTACCCATTTCAGACATAACGGTTTTCACATCGGCGAAATCGACGTTGATAAGACCTGGGCGAGTAATTAGCTCTGCAATGCCTTGAACGGCACCAAGTAATACGTTGTTAGCAGCAGCAAAGGCATCAAGTAGTGATGTGCCACGGCCAAGTACTTTTAATAACTTTTCGTTTGGAATCGTAATTAAAGAGTCAACATGTTTTGCTAATTCTGCAATACCAAGTTCAGCGTAGGCCATACGCTTTTTCCCTTCGAATGGGAAAGGCTTAGTCACTACTGCAACCGTTAAAATACCTTCTTCGCGAGCAATTTCTGCCACGACTGGAGCAGCACCAGTACCGGTACCACCACCCATACCGGCTGCGATAAAGATCATATCAGATCCTTTAATCGCCGCACGAATATTCTCACGGTCTTCTTCAGCGGCTTGACGACCGACATCTGGGTTTGCACCCGCACCGAGCCCTTTGGTCACGTCGCGACCAAGCTGAATAGTTGAACCCGCACTTGATTTACGCAGTGCTTGTGCATCTGTATTTGTGACGATAAATTCAACACCTTCGATGCTGTGCTTTACCATATGTTCGACAGCATTTCCGCCGCCGCCACCGACGCCGATGACTTTAATCACCGCTTCGTCTGAATGTGTATCCATGATCTCAAACATTGTCTGATCTCCGATTGTCTGCGTTATTAAAATTCACCTTTAAACCAACTTTTGACCCGATTCAAAAAGCTGGTAACCCCTTGTCGCTCAGGTCGTTCGAACTGACGTTCGATAACTCGCCTTGCTCCATAATGAAGCAACCCTATTCCTGTCGAATAAATAGGTTGATCCACATATTCGTATAATCCTTTTACTGGTAGCGGTGATGCGACACGAACTGGCATGCCAAAGGTTGCTTCAGCAATTTCAACGGCACCCGATATCGAGGACGTTCCCCCAGTAAGCACAATCCCTGCTGCAATTTGATCTTCTAAACCGCTATCTTGTAACTGCTTGAGAACAAGCTCAAACAGCTCTTGGTATCTTGGCTCTACCACTTCTGCCAGAGTATGTCGTGACATGCTGCGTGAAGGACGACCACCCACCGATGGCACTTCAATACTGTCTTCACGACTTACCGTTGAACTTCTGGCACTAGCAAACTGCACTTTAATTTGTTCTGCATGGGTTAACGGTGTTCTGAATATCTTGGCGATGTCACTGGTGACTTGATTACCCGCGACAGGGATCACCGCACAATGACGTAATGCGCCGTTGGTATATACAGCAATATCGGTCGTTCCACCACCAATATCGACAATGCAGACACCTAAATCTTTCTCATCATTTGTGAGTACTGAATCCGCTGAGGCAATACCCGAAAACACGAGGTCATCCACTTTTAAGCCACAACGTTCAACACTTTTAGTAATGTTCTTTGCCATGTCATTGGCACACGTCACAATGTGAGCTTTGGCTTCCATACGCATGCCCGACATTCCAATTGGGCTCTTAATCCCGTCTTGAACATCGATAGAATATTCTTGCGGTAGTACATGCAAGATACGACGTTCTGTCGGGATCTTAACCGAGCGCGCAGTATGGATGACATTATCAACGTCTTCTTGAGTCACTTCTTCGTCGTTAATCGACACCATGCCGTTTTCATTTTGGCAGGCAATATGTTTACCCGAAATACTTAAGTACACCGATGACACCTGGCAATCCGCCATTAACTCAGCTTGATCTAACGCTCGTTGTACACTACGTACAATTGAGTCGAGATCATTTACACCGCCTTTATCCATGCCACGAGAAGGATGATTACCTAAACCAATGACACTAATCTCACCATCAGGTAATACTTCGCCAATGATCACTGCGACCTTGGATGTCCCTATATCTAACCCCACGATGAGGTTTCTTTCCTGATTTTTGGTCATTTATTGTCGACTCTCTGTTTTGAATCATCCCAACCTACGGCGAAACCGGTATCGTAACGTAAATCAACGGTCGCAACGGGTTTA
Organism: Shewanella sp. Actino-trap-3; assembly: GCF_002836275.1. Lineage (NCBI taxonomy): Bacteria > Pseudomonadati > Pseudomonadota > Gammaproteobacteria > Alteromonadales > Shewanellaceae > Shewanella > Shewanella sp. Actino-trap-3. The sequence continues at coordinate 3,017,422 of NZ_PJCE01000001.1, forward strand.
TTACTTTGCTTCAAAGTAGGATACACATTAATAAAACGTTGTATCCGTGACATTTTATCTTCCCGCCCAAGCTCAATTTCAATTCCATTTGCTAGTACGGCATGCCAGGCATGGCGTGGGCTTAAGCGTAAACTAGCCAACTTAAACTCGTTTATTGTCAATAAATCATCTAACTGCTGATAACTGGTCAAGACTTCTATTTCCGTCCCTTCTGGGCCAGATAACTTGGGTAGAGCATCATGTTCGGGATGCGCTAGCGCATCAAATATCTCACCGTTAATATTGAGCCACGACACTTCATTCCAATGCGCTACAGCTTGTTGCTCTTGCAAGGTGACCTTAAACTTTGCCGGCCATTCTCGTCTCACTGATGCATGATAAACCCAAGGCAAAGCCTCTAATGCTTTTTGTACATCCACGATATCGGCGTTAAAAAAACTACTTTGCATTAATGACTGCAATGCGTTTTTAATTTCGTCATCGGTGGTATAAATTCGCTCGCCTTTAATAGCAACCGCTTCAATTGGCAGTGTATCTGCATCATTTAACAGATCGTGTAGTTGCACACCGCCCCACACTACGGTGCCAAGCACACTGCATAAAAACACTACACCAGTGCAAAAATACCAATTAACACGAGCCAGTTTATGTTTTAGTTGGCGGCCTTTATCGCTCCACGACACCTTAAATCCGCCTCTGACGTTGTTCCGACATTAGCCGCAAAAGATCGGCCATTATATAGACCAATTTAGAAGGATTAAAGCCCGATTTTCACACTCAATAATGGGTGAGAAATCAATCACTTTATTGACCTTCTGCAGGCACTTTACAACCCAGATTATTCTGGGCTAATTCTTTCGATAAGCTACCAATATTACCTGCGCCTTGAGTCAGAAATAAATCTCCATGTTGCAATACATCAGATAATACTGCCGCAAGTTGATCTGGGCTGGCGATAAAAATAGGGTCTAATTGGCCACGTAGTCGAATTGAACGGCACAATGACCGTCCATCGGCACCCGGTATTGGCGCTTCACCTGCTGCATAAACATCTAATAATAATAAACAATCTACTTGTGATAATACGTCAACAAAATCTTCATATAGGTCACGGGTGCGGCTGTAACGATGCGGTTGATATGCCATCACTAAGCGTTTATCTGGCCAACCAGCTCGCGCCGCTTTAATCGTTGCTAATACTTCACTTGGATGATGGCCGTAGTCGTCTACGAGCATCACACTGCCATTAGGCGTATCGAATTCACCTACATGCTGAAAACGACGGCCTATGCCTTCAAATTTTGCAAGTGCTTCTACAATCGCACTATCATCAATGTCATCTTCACTGGCGACAGCAATCGCGGCTAATGCATTAAGTACGTTATGCTCTCCAGGTAAATTAACCACAAAATCGACATTCTCTTTACCATGGCGCTTAACGGTAAAACTTGATTGATAGCCATTCTGGGCAAAATTAATCGCCTGAACATCAGCCTCTTCGCTAAAACCATAAGTGACAATTTTACGACCTATTCTCGGCATAATTTCACCAATAACCTCATCGTCAATGCACATAACTGCCACACCGTAAAAGGGTAAATTATGCAAAAAATCGACAAAAGTATTTTTCAACTTTTCAAAATCACCACCATAGGTATCCATGTGATCGGCTTCGATATTGGTGATCACACTCACCATTGGCTGCAAATGTAAAAAGCTTGCATCGCTTTCATCTGCTTCGGCAATGAGATAACGACTTGTGCCTAAACGTGCATTAGTACCTGCACTATTGAGCAAACCACCAATCACAAATGTTGGATCTCGTCCAGCTTGACCATAGACACTGGCGATTAGACTGGTTGTCGTGGTTTTACCATGGGTGCCAGCAATCGCAACACCATGACGATAACGCATTAACTCGGCCAGCATCTCTGCACGGCGTACGATCGGAACGCGTAACTCTTTAGCAGCAATAATCTCAGGGTTTTGCTGGTTAATGGCAGTCGAAACGACAACCACATCAACCTGTTCAACACTTTGGGCCTGATGGCCAATAATGATTTTTGCGCCTAAACTCGCCAAACGTTCAGTGACTCTATTGATGGCGATATCCGAACCACTGACTTGATAACCTTCGTTCAAAAGTACTTCCGCAATACCCCCCATGCCAGCACCACCGATGCCAACAAAATGAATGCGCTTGATCCGCCTCATTTCAGGGATCATGCTACGAAGCTGTGCGTATCTTTCTGTCTTTGTCATTTCAACCCTTTATCGCAAATGAGGCACAAATATCTGCTACTCGTTGAGTCGCATCTAATACTGCCACGCCTCTTGCTTTGTGACCCATTTGGACCAGTTCTTGTCTATTTTTAGCAAATAACTGCAATTTCTCTGCAAGATTATCTGCATTTAAAATGGTTTGAGGTAATAAAAAACCTGCACCTGCATCAACAAGCACTGATGCATTAACGGTTTGATGATCATCAACCGCATGGGGATACGGAACTAAAATACTCGGTAAGCCCACTGCAGCAAGTTCTGATACTGTAAGAGCGCCTGAACGGCACACCACTACATCGGCCCAACGATAAGCCGCTTCCATATCATCAATAAATTCAGCAACATTTACACTGTCTGATTGTCCGAGTTGTTGATAGCTCGCTTTCACAGTGGCGAGGTTATTTTTACCCACTTGGTGCCAAACTGTCAGTGAATGGTACTTGCTTAAATGAGCAACCACTGCTGGCATGACATCATTCAATACTTTGGCGCCTAAACTGCCACCCACAACGAGTACTCTTAACGCATCAGCTTGTGACGCTTTAATTTGTCCGCCTAACTCTATCAATTCTTGGCGAATTGGATTGCCCACAACCTCCACATTAGCCACGTGGCTGGCAAAGGTATTTGGGAATGCACACAATACCTTTTTGGCAATCTTAGATAACAATTTATTGGTTAATCCTGGAATCGCATTTTGCTCATGCAATACTAAAGGAATACCTGATAATCTCCCTGCCACGCCACCAGGGCCACTGGCAAAACCGCCCATGCCTAAAATCACGTCGGGCTGGAAATCATCAATCACGGCTTTGGCTTGAATGATTGAACGAATAATTTTAAACGGTGCCGCTAATTTGCGAATAAGTCCATTACCACGCACGCCTTTAATATCAATAAACTCAATATCAAATCCATGTTGCGGAACAAGGCGAGCTTCCATCCGCTCAGCAGTACCCAACCAGCGAATTTGCCATCCTTTGTCGGCTAAGTACTTAGCCACCGCAAGAGCTGGGAAAACATGGCCGCCAGTGCCGCCAGCCATAATCAATATCTTAGGAGAGCTACTAATATTACTGTTCATTAACTCGTTCTCCCTTGTACTGCTTGCACCAAACTAACTCGACGTTCATGATCTATCCTAACAAGCAACATCACAGCAGCGGTCATAATCCACAAACTACTGCCACCATAGCTAATAAACGGTAGGGTAAGCCCTTTGGTTGGTAACATACCAATACTGGCTCCCACATTCACTACAGTCTGAAAACATATCCAAATACCCACACCATAGGCGACATAACTTTCAAATGGTCGCTGCATTTTCAAACATAAATTACCTAATCTAATCGCACGAATAGCAATAAAAAATAATGTGGATAACACAATAATAATACCTATAAACCCCAGTTCTTCACCAATCACCGCAAAGATGAAATCAGTATGGGCTTCGGGTAAATACGCTAACTTCTGAATACTGTTACCCAATCCCTGACCAAACCAATCACCGCGGCCATAAGCCATTAATGATTGTGTTAATTGATAACCACTGCCAAATGGATCTTCCCACGGGTCCATAAATGAGGTCACTCGTCGCATACGATAAGGCTCAAATAGCACCAATAATACGAATGTTGCTACGCCAAGTAAAACCAACACCATAAAGTCAGTAATGCGGGCACCAGCTAAAAACAGCAAGCTTACCGTACACACAAATAGCACCACCACGGTGCCAAGGTCGGGTTGTAATAAAATCAACACGGCGAACAGACCGTAAACCCCAATCGGTTTATAAAAGCCTTTACGGTTTTCACGAAGCTCACCATGGCGTCGCACCAAGTAACCCGCCATGTAAACAATAAATACAAACTTGGCTATTTCGGCTACTTGGATCCTAATCGGACCGATAGACAACCAACGACGCGCACCGTTAACCGATGTGCCGATAAACAGCACTGCTATCAATAAGACCAACACGGCGAGCATCAACATGCCGCTATTTTTTTCCCAATAACTGACTTCGAACTTAAGTACCACATACGAAATAATCACGCAGCCCACAAGATAAAGCACATGGCGGTACATAAAATAAAATGGATCGCCAGTCAGTTTGGTCGCTTCAGGCATCGAAGCGGACATTACCATTACAAAGCCAAAACATATCAAGCCGACAATCGCGACTACAAAACTTCGGTCGTACAGCAGCATATCAGGAGCATGCTCATCCGATAATAACGAGGGTAAAGACCAATTAAGACCTCGTTTAAACAAGCTCAGTTGCGGCTCGTTATTCGCCATTGGCTAACAACTCCACGCACTGCCTAAAATCATCACCGCGGGCCATAAAGTTCTTATACATATCTAAACTGGCACACGCGGGAGACAATAGTACTATGTCTCCCGACGACGCTAATTCAGCGGCTTTGGCGACAGCATCGGCCATTGTTGCCACCTGAAGAGTGCCTTTTTTTAATTTGGCTATCTTGGGGCCATCTCGCCCCAAGGTAATCAATTGAGTAATATTACTCAGCGGTTTTGTCAGTGGACGAAAGTCGCTTCCTTTGCCCGCGCCCCCTGCGATCAAGTACAAATCGCCTAAGTGTGAATTAAGCCCCTCAAGTGCGGCAACTGTTGCGCCGACATTAGTGGCTTTGGAGTCATTGATGTACGACACACCTTGTTTAACCGCAATCAGCTCACAACGATGGCTTAAGCCGACAAAGTTTTTGGCCACTTTAATCATGGCCGCTTTACCCACATCACAAGCATCGGCTAATGCCATTGCTGCGACTAAGTTTGCATGGTTGTGACTACCAATTAAGGTCACATCAATTAAATTAATAATCTCACTGTCACCATGAAAAATTTTGCCATCACTTAATCCCCATGCATCACCCTCTGGCACGTCTAAACCAAAATTATTTTGATTCATCGGCTCAAAAGGATAAGTCAGCTGATCGTCACGGTTGTACATCACAAAACGACTTTGCGGGTATAAACGTAATTTGGCTTCGCGATATGAATTCAAATCGCTGTAACGATCCATATGGTCTTCGCTAATATTAAGGCACGTTGCCGCAATACAATTTAACGAATAAGTCGTTTCCAATTGGAAACTCGACAACTCAAGCACATAAATTTCAGCATCTTGAGCTAATAGATCCAATGCGGGTGTGCCAATATTGCCGCCAATCGCAACAGACTTACCGGCAGCGAGCAGCATTTCGTATACTAATGTGGTGACCGTAGATTTACCGTTTGATCCGGTGATGCCGACAACACACGGTTTTTTGTCTGCAATGTGGCGCGCAAATAGCTCAACATCACCGATCACTTCAATGCCCATATCCAATGCAGCACGCACTTCAGGCGTATCAACCGGTACACCTGGACTGATAATAATTTGGCTGGCCTGAACTAAATAGCGACAATCAAACCCACCGGCTAATAATTCAATATCGGCAAACTCTTGTGCCAACGTCTCAGCACCAGGCGGATGACGACGGCTGTCCATCACTAAAGGTTTAATGCCTTTAGTCGCTAAAAAACGCACGACCGAGAGCCCTGTAGCCCCTAAGCCTAAAACAATGTGCGTGTATTGAGTGTGCATAATACTGACCTTTATTAATTGCTTAGCGTAATTTTAGAGTCGCAAGACCCAGTAACACTAAAAACAACGAGATAATCCAGAAGCGCACAATAACCCGCGGCTCTGGCCACCCTTTTAACTCATAGTGATGATGAATAGGCGCCATACGGAAAATACGTTGACCACGTAACTTATACGAGCCCACCTGTAAGATCACCGATACCGTTTCCATCACAAAAACGCCACCCATAATAACCAACAAAATTTCTTGGCGAACTAAAATGGCAATCACACCCAATGCGGCGCCCAATGCTAATGACCCCACATCCCCCATAAACACTTGTGCGGGATAAGTGTTAAACCATAAAAAGCCTAAACCAGCACCGACTATTGCAGTACACACAATCACTAATTCGCCCGCTAAAGGTAAATGAGGAATGTGTAAATAATTGGCAAATTGAGCATGGCCAGATAAGTAAGCAATTAATGCAAAGGCAGCCGCGACCATCACAGTTGGCATAATCGCCAAGCCATCTAAACCATCGGTTAAGTTAACCGCATTACTGGCACCAACTATGGTGAAATACGCTAAAACGATAAACATGATGCCTAATTGAGGCATTATATCTTTAAAAAATGGCACCACTAGTTGGGTTTCGCCGACCATGGTCGATGTACTGTACAAATACACTGCCACCACTAAAGCGGCGATAGACTGAAAAGCATATTTCCAGCGAGCAATCAGACCTTTAGTATCTTTTTTTACCACTTTACGATAATCATCAATAAAGCCAATAAGCCCAAAACTAGCCAATACAAACAAAGTCACTAATACGTAACGGTTGGATAAATCACCCCATAACAACACGCTGATAAAAATACCCGCAAGGATCAATATGCCACCCATTGTCGGCGTACCGCGTTTGCTAAAATGAGACTCTGGGCCATCACTTCGAACCACTTGACCAATTTGCAACATCTGCAAACGATTGATCAAAATAGGTCCCCACCACAAACTAAATACCAACGCGGTTAACAAGCCTAAAATAGCCCGGAACGTCACATATGAAAAAACGTTAAACCCTGAATAAAACTGGGTTAAATACTCGGCTAGATAAACCAGCATTTACACTAACTCCCCACGCCCGTAGGCATCTAATAAACTGTCCACAACTCGCTCCATAGCCGCGCTGCGGGAACCTTTAACTAAAACGGTGATATTACCTGTGATACTTGCTAACTGTTTTTGTAATGCCACAATTAATGCCTCTTGAGCAATAAAGTGTTTACTACCAAATGCTTCACTGGTATTTGCCGATAGCTGGCCGCAACAAAATAACGACTCTATGGTTGCATTTTTAACCTGCAATCCAATACTGGCGTGCAAAGGGGCAGCATTGTCGCCTAATTCGCCTAAATCTCCCAGCACTAAACAACGATATCCATCTCGTTGTTGCAACCAATTAATCGCTGCACTGACCGATGTTGGATTAGCGTTATAACTATCATCAATTAATAACACTCTACCAAGATCGTGAGGCTGCATTCGGCCCTTTACGGGTTGGAGTAATGCAAAGCCTTGGGCAATTTCAACAAGCGATAGTCCTAAAGCAATACACATAGATGCAGCGGCAAGCGCATTACTCACTTGATGCATGCCAGCAAGTGGTAACTGCACCACTTCACGCTGCCCAGAAAAAGTTAATGTAAACTGAGAACAACCATTGGTATCTGTCACTATGTCTGTCGCGGTAACATCGGCATCAACATTTATCTCACGGGAAAAACGCAGTTGTTTTCGCCCAGTGGACCGTTGCAACATAAAATCGGCAAACGTGTCATCAGCATTGATAACTGCGGTGCCATCTTGTGAAAGATGATTAAAAATTTCAGATTTAGCCTGAGCAACACCTTCAAGCGAACCAAACCCTTCAAGGTGAGCATTGCCAATATTATTAACCAATGCGACTCGGGGTTGAACTAGTGATGAGGTGTAATCAATCTCGCCACGATGGTTTGCACCAAGCTCAAATACCCCATATTCATCACCTTCAGTTAACCGCAGCAAGGTTAACGGCACGCCAATATCGTTGTTAAAATTACCCGCGGTAAACAACACTTGGTGATGTTGAGATAAAATAGTGGCCAGCATTTCTTTAACGCTGGTTTTGCCGTTTGATCCGGTTAAGGCCACACAAATAGGTGCAACTGTTTGGCGAACTAAAACGCCCATTTCGCCCATAGCTTTTTGGGGATCAGCGACCACAATTTGCGCAATACCTGCTGTAACAGGGTTATCGACTAATAGATGATCAACCAAAAGTGCTACCGCACCATTTTTTACCGCTGTAGCAGCAAAATCATGGCCATCAAAACGCTCGCCTTTTAATGCGATAAACAAACATTGAGCGGCAATATTGCGACTATCTGTACTAACACTGGTGATGACGCTATCTTGACCTGTTAACGTGCCATTAAGGTGCTGCGCTAATGCTAATAGATTGACACTTATCATAACGTCTCCTGAGACAACTTGAATGCTAAAGCACGTTCATCATAATCAATTCGCTCGCCAGCCACTTCTTGATAGGTTTCATGACCCTTACCCGCAAGCAGCACAATATCGTCAGCTTGTGCCAATGAGACAACATGGGTAATGGCTTGAATACGATCAACCTCGGTGAGTACGTTTTGAGGCTGACTAATACCTTGTAAAATATCATTGATAATGGCTTGTGGATCTTCGCTTCTGGCATTGTCACTCGTGATCATCACTTTATCTGCATATTGCTCAGCGGCTTGTGCCATCAAAGCACGTTTACCTTTGTCACGATCGCCACCGCAACCAAATACACACCATAACGTCCCTTTGCAGTGCAGTTTTAATGCTTTTAAGGCTTGTTCAATGGCATCTGGAGTATGAGCATAATCAACAACCAAAGTAGCTTTATTAACCGATGAAAAGCGTTCCATACGCCCTGCAACAGGGATCAACTGTGGCAGTACGGCTAATATTGATGCCATTGCCATTCCTTGTAGATATAACACCGATATGGCTGCTACAAGATTAGACAAATTAAAGGCACCTAATAGCGGTGAGCTAAGCGTCCCACTTAGCGGGCGTCCACTGTCAATGTCGGTGAAATGCAGTGTCGCCGTCACCCCAGCGTCATGGTATTGGATGGCATCACAGTAAAAGTCCGCTGTGGTATTAGCTTGAATGCTGAAGGATTTATTCTTTTGGTTCGCCAGTTCTGTCAACCATTTGGCACCGACGGTATCATCAAGGTTAATCACACCATGTTGTACACTGGGGAATTGAAATAAGCGTTTTTTAGCTGCGGCGTAATTATCCATATCACCATGATAATCTAGATGATCACGGCTTAAATTAGTAAAAACAGCTATATTAAATGGCGCCGCTTCGACGCGTCCTTGGACTAAACCATGGCTCGACACTTCCATCGCACACAGTTCAGCGCCTTGAGCAACAAACTCTCCAAGTTGGCGCATAACAGTCACCGCATCTGCAGTTGTATTGCCGCTATCAACAAGTTGCCCCCACAAACCATTACCTAACGTCCCCATCACAGCGGCTTGATGGCCGAGTAAATGAACAATTTGAGCGATAATTTGGCTGACAGAGGTTTTGCCATTGGTCCCCGTTATTCCAATTAAAGACAACGATTGACTATTGGGTAAATAAAACTGTGCGGCAACTGCCGATAATTGACGGCTTAATTGGGAAAAATACACTAATGGCACAGTATACTGAAGGCGATCGACCCTGCCATGTTCATCAGAATTATCAGTATGAATCAGTATTGCCGCAGCTCCCGCTTGGATCGCTTGAGGAATGAAGACTCGACCATCGACTTTATGACCAGGCAAGGCCACAAATAAACCACCCGCTTTAACATCACGGCTGTCTAGCGTTAATCCATTAATGGATTCGCCGCCAGAATAATGAAACCACGGTGCTAATAGATCATTTAATAACATCATGGTGGACTCCTTGCACAGCGGCCAAGTGAATAGCATCCCTCGGTTCAACATTAAGCATTTGTAAGGCACCAGACATAATTTTAGCAAATGCGGGGCCAGCAACGTCACCACCGTAATATTTGTCACCTTTGGGCTCATTAATCACAACCGAAATGGCCAAACGCGGTTTATGAACCGGTGCAACGCCCGCAAATATAGCCACATAGTCATCGCCATAGCCACCGGCAACGGCTTTACGGCTGGTACCGGTTTTACCGGCTACAGGGTAACCATCAATATGCGCTTTCGTCGCCGTTCCTCCAGCCTCAGTCACACCCACTAACATTTTCATTACGTCGTGAGCAACTTGAGTTGAAATCACTTGTTCACCCTTGGGTGCTTTCCTTAGCTTTAATATCGACACAGGATAGAGAATGCCGCCACTGCCTAGCGTGGCGTACATACGTGCAATTTGTAACGGCGTCGCAGTCAAGCCATACCCGAAAGACAGGGTGGCACGCTCAAAGTCAGACCAGCGATGACGAACATGAATTAACCCAGCACTTTCACCGGTTAAATTAATACCTGAATAATTACCTAACCCCATTGATTGATAAGTGGCTAATAACTGTTGTACAGGTATCGACAACGCCAGTTTACTAATGCCAACGTTACTCGACTTAACCAGAATTTTAGCTAATGACATTTCACCGTAATTATGGGAGTCACGAACTTGACGCCCACCGAGGCGGATCCAACCTGGTGATGTCGATATCAATTCATTCACTTTCACTGTGCCAGCTTCAAGTGCTGCAGCAACAACAAAGGGTTTTATGGTTGAACCAGGTTCAAATGTGTCAGTTAACGCGCGATTACGCATTCGATGTGGCTGTAAATTATCTCTGGCATTGGGATTATATGAAGGCGTATTCACCATCGCTAATACTTCGCCGGTATTAACATCAATAACCACCACAGATCCAGAAGTCGCTTGGTATGTTTCAGTCGCACGCTTCAGTTCGCGATAAGCCAATTGCTGAATACGTTGATCAATACTGAGCACTAAATCGTTAGAGCTTTCGCCTTCTTGTACTATATCTAAACGCTCAACAACGCTACCATCGCGGGATTTACGGACTTTTTGTTTAGATGGCGTCCCGGTTAACCACGTATTATAAGTGTTCTCAATGCCTTCAATACCCACATCGTCAATATTGGTAATGCCAATTAATTGAGCGGCTATTTCACCTGAGGGATAATAACGGCGAGATTCTGGTTTAAGATAAATACCGCCAATTTTAAGCTCCTCAATATAGTCAGCAACCGCTGATGTTACCTGACGTTTGAGGTATACAAAGCGTTTGTCAGGGTTGTTTTTAACTTTATTAACCAGCTCATCAACAGGCTCTTGCAATACATCGGCGAGCGCTTGCCAACGGCGCATATCTTTAAACGCATCTTGATCATAGGCATGTTTGGGATCCGCCCACACCGCTCTCACGGGCACACTGACCGCCAGCATATCGCCATTGCGATCGGTTATTAAGCCTCGCTGAACTTGGTTACTGGTTGTGCGTAACGTGCGCATATCACTTTCGTGACGAAGTCTGTCAGGTTCAATAATTTGAATATAAGCTGCACGTGCAACTAGACTGCAAAATAATAACAATACAAAACCCACCACAACGTATAAACGCCATGGAATAAGTTCGTGATTTAATTTTTGTTTTGCTTGTCTAGCCATATTCCCTATGCTCACTTGACTCGAATCATCACTTCCTCCTTAGGAAGCGGCCGAGTCATATTTAATTCTTTGGTTGCAATCCGAGTCACGCGACTGTGCTCAGATTGCGATTGTTCTTCTAATAATAAATTTCGCCATTCAATATCCAAGCGATCTTGCTCTTGCAGCAACTGATCCCATTGGGTAATCAACTTACGCGTTACATGGCTGGTGTAAACTACGGCTACGCCATTCATCACAACCAATACACTCAACAGCAATATCCACTTGTGGTGCCAAATGTCGTGTAACACAATCTGAGGCAAATTTAATGGTGATTGGCTCACATTACCCTCAGTGGTTAATAATCCAGACGCTCGGCAACTCGTAACACAGAGCTGCGCGCGCGTGGATTTTGCTCTAATTCCGCATCAGAAGGCTTCATCGCCTTACTCATGGCTTTTAATTTACGAGATTTATTAATTTCAGCTTCTGTGATCGGTAAACCATGTGGCACGCTATCACCTTGACTATGACGACGAATAAAACGTTTCACCATACGATCTTCTAGGGAATGGAAACTGATCACTGATAGACGGCCCTGGGGAGCTAGCACCGCTAAAGCACCTTCTAACGCTTGATTTATTTGTTCTAATTCGCTATTGATGTAAATACGAATCGCCTGAAACACTCGCGTCGCTGGATGCTTATTACGCTCTTTCTTTTTGGTAATACGCGCGATTAAATCGGCTAAGTCTTTGGTGCGTAAAAAGGGTGTCTTCTCACGATCAGCTGCAATACAACGTGCAATATGGCGCGAATTCTTTTCTTCACCGTAGGTTTTAAATACCCATGCCATATCTTCAATTTCTGCACGCGCTATCCACTGGGCAGCGGTTTGACCTTGACTGTTATCCATACGCATATCGAGCGGGCCGTCACGTAAAAAACTAAAGCCACGTTCCGCATCGTCTAATTGTGGCGACGACACGCCAAGATCAAGCAATACACCATTAATCTGGCCTGTTAATCCAAGCTCATCGACATACTCAGCTAATTGACCAAAGCCACCGTGGACAATTTGGAATCGTGGGTCATCAGCAAACTGCTTAGCAGCCTCGATGGCTTGCGGATCTTTGTCTATCGCAATTAAGCGACCATTTTCACCCAAATGACTCAACACATGACGCGAATGCCCACCACGGCCAAAAGTGCCATCAATGTAGATGCCATCACTTTGGATATTGAGACCATCGACGGTTTCATTTAGTAATACAGATAAATGGGCAAACTCTTGGCTCATTGGATTCTTCTAACCTTTTTGGTCACTACAGTGAAAAGTGTGCCAAGCGTTCATTGCTGGCTAAATCTTGGCTTTGAATGAGCGTATTGCCATCATCCATTTGTTGTTGCCAAGCACTCTCTTCCCATAATTCAAATTTATTCAGTAAGCCCACCAGCATGGTTTTCTTTTCTAAACTGGCGAAACTTCGTAATGCCGGCGGGATCACAATGCGTCCGTGGCTATCTAGTTCGCAATCTTGTGCGTGACCTAGTAATTTTCGTTTAAAGGAGCGCTCAAGTGGATCGGTATCAGAAAGCAATCTTAGCTTTGCTTCAATCTGCTCCCATTCGTGTAGCGGATAAATCAATAAACAAGCGGCTTCAATGTCTACGGTAATAATCACAGTACCGGCATGTTCAACACGCAACGCATCACGGTATCTCGCTGGAATAGCGATCCGCCCTTTAGCATCCATGTTGATTGCACTGGCACCACGAAACACGTTATTGAGTCCTTATTGTTATCATTTGATCCACAATGATCCACTTCTTCCCACAAATGCTAAGTTTAGGGACTCTATGCAAGTTTTGTCAAGGGATGGACAGATATATTAAATCCAGACACCAAGCGGGTTAGCAGCAAATTAATATCAAGCAGGATGAATGACAGAGCCATTTGTAGAAAACAGCTAAAAATCAGGGTAAATGAGTTAAACCAGAGACATAACGGTCGTTTTATCGGCAAAAATAAACACGTGATCTTTTTAATTAATCTTATTTTATGCTTCGAATACTCCATCTTTACGTCGTAATCTTGCCCATAAACGCCATTTTAATCACATTAAAGATCAACAAATAGTCGACTGAGTCCACTTTATATCGTTAAAAACCGCCTTATCTTATGCAATGTCTTGCGACTGTATTCAATCTCAGGATTGATCGCCGCGTTATTGAGACGTAAAAGCCTCTTTATTCACCTTGATGTGCATTGTACTGATGAAATGAATAACAATGCTTAAACGACTTGGTATCATTAGCTTATGCTAAAACGCTATCACTCAAGATCACGGTATTTGTCTTCGATATCTTAATGTTGAGCGCAGCATTTTATCAATTTATCTGGCAATCACAGTTAATTATGTTTAATGCCTTAAGGGTCATGCGGTTGTGATGACTCAATGAAAACGGTTAAAGGCAGTGCTCGAAAGTGAATAACGCGGTGATCACACTAAATCTAAATCCAACCAGAAGTTACACCTTCTTTGGTCAGCTAAGATCAAAGCGACGCGTTGTTGACGTCACTCTGTTAGTAACGCTCTGTTAGCATTATTCTGTTAGTGTTAATGCATCATTGAAATAACGCATAACAATAATGAAATGAGCATATTTGCTGATACCCACCACAAGCAAAGGGCCAGTCTAAATGCATCAATCAAGAGTATGAAAATGTCAGCCAAATTATTCTTAACCTAAAAAGATTAAATTTTAACCAACCTGAGTCGATAAACAGTTATGATGATTAACATCACCGTCATTTCATCGTTACAGGAGAGCAACATGAGTATTGACAGCATTTATGCCATGCTAGCCAGGCCAGTACAGGCTGTGAGTGAACGTAAACGGATTGTTGAACAAGTCAAAAATGCCAGTGCGATTAGTGCGGACAGTCACGAGGCGCCTCAGTCACAATTACCACCAAATATTAGCCATAAAATGCCTATTCAACGGCAGGAAGCACCTCTACAAGATAGGCGAGCCAAACCGCGAACGGTTAATGAGAAAAAAAATGTCGGTAACAAAATTAGACGAATGAAAAGTGATAAGCGATTCTCTACTCGTGGAGAAACCGCCAGTCAGCATATTGATATTGAAGTGTAACGCTTGCCTTAGTTAAGCAAGGTTACCATTAGGACTCACTTGAGATACTGCTTGCTTCCAACCATGGTACAACTTTGCACGGATCTCTATATCCATTGTCGAGGTAAATTCCCGCTCGGTAGACAGCATGGTTTGTAATTCATCCGTCGACTTCCACACACCAACGGCCAAGCCCGCTAGAAATGCCGCCCCCATCGCGGTGGTTTCAGTTACAAGGGGACGAATAACCGTTGCCCCAGTAATATCTGCTTGAAATTGCATTAAAAAATCATTAGCCACCGCACCACCATCGACTCGAATTTGTGTCAGTGGTACATTAGAATCTTTACTCATAGCATCAAGCACATCACGTGATTGGTAAGCAATCGCCTCTAATGCCGCACGAATAATATGATTCCGATTGGCGCCACGGGTTAAGCCAATGATGGCACCACGGGCATCGGCATCCCAATAAGGTGCACCTAAGCCCACAAATGCAGGCACTAAGTACACGCCATTGGTGTCACTCACTTTGTCGGCAAAATATTGAGTGTCGCAGGCATCGGTAATAAGACCTAGCTCATCACGCAACCATTGAATCACGGCCCCTCCCATAAATACCGAGCCTTCTAAGGCATAATTCACTTTTGCATCAGTACCAATAGCAATGGTGGTTAATAAACCATGGGTTGACTCGACAGCTTTGTCACCGGTATTCATTAACAAAAAACACCCTGTGCCATAAGTATTTTTAGCCATCCCAGGTTCGATACATAATTGGCCAAACAAAGCCGATTGTTGATCACCCGCCATCCCCGCCACGGGAACAGGATTGCCTGCAAGTTCGGTATAACCGTATATTGCGCAAGAAGGTTTCACTTCAGGTAACATTGCCCGAGGTATCGTAAACAAATCGAGTAATTCTTGGTCCCACTGTTGATCGTGAATGTTAAATAACATGGTCCGAGAGGCATTAGTCGGTTCGGTCACATGAACGTTACCTTGTGTTAGCTTCCACACCAACCAAGTGTCAACGGTGCCAAACAATAGATCGCCCGCTTCTGCTTGTTCACGAGCACCGTCAACATTATTCAAAATCCACTCAATTTTTGACGCCGAAAAGTACGGATCAAGTACTAGCCCGGTTTTCTGACGAACCATCTCTTCAGCACCTTGTGCTTTATGATGTTGGCATATTGCTTGGCTGCGGCGGCATTGCCATACAATGGCGTTATATACTGGCTTACCTGTGTGTTTATTCCAGACTATCGTGGTCTCACGTTGATTGCTAATACCAATCGCGGCAACATCATGATGACTTATCCCTTTACGAGTCAGTACTTCAACCAGTACTGAACTTTGTGAAGACCATATCTCCATGGGATCATGCTCTACCCATCCCGCTTGCGGATAATGTTGGGTAAATTCACGCTGAGCCACGGCGACGATATTGGCTTGATGATCAAACACAATGGCACGAGAGCTTGTAGTGCCTTGGTCTAACGCGACAATGTATTTATTTGCAACCATCTGACTTCCTATCTCATGTAGATGTGATCTGTTATGTGGTTTTATTATCCAATTACTTACATAATTGTTTTATATGGGTTTTATAATTTTTTATATCGTTTCTGTACTGACTAATCCAACATTACATCCTAAATCGATATATAAAATCAATGCAAGGAAATGTCCTCTGTTAGCATAAACCCAAACCACTTCAACATGCTCGTGTCAGTACTCCCGTAGGAAAACGAACAAGGCAGTAATTGAAGGTAATGGGACTGCCTTACCGAGAGCGTCGCTTCGCGACTTATAGGTTCTAGGAACTGGCAAGCTAGCCAGAGGGCGGATTTCGTCCTTCTAGATCCTAGCAGCCGCAGGCTCTCTAGCACCTAGAAGCGACCCTAGACCGCGCTATCCGTGAGCGCAGCGTTCGCTTGTTATCCGTTATCAGCTTTCCGTAAGCATAGCGCCCTATTCCTAGCACCTTAAACCTTGTCTCTTCTCGACATGTTAAATACTGCATCTAGGGGTCGTTTGGGTATAAACCTCATCATGATTTTAGGCTATTTAATGATGTTAGTAGCTTAACTGCATCACGTAAATAGCAGACTAAAAGGCCCCGCAATTGCGAGGCCCTTTGATCAATGATATCCAACGACATCGATTACATTTTATAGCTTAACTGCACACCTGTTAACCAGACATCACCGGTGGCTTCACCAGTATAGCTAACCGCTGCAAGGTCTTGTAGGCCCTGAGTCTCAGTAATTGGTGCGTCACCATGAGTGCGAATGTAAGTCACACCCACATCAACATTCAGATTTTTGGAGACTTGATAACCGGTACCAACGCTGAACCATAAACGGTCAGAATCTGGAATGGTTGTGGTGCGATGCTGATCATCAACCGCAGTTGTATCTAATGCCATACCAGCACGTAATGTCCACTGGTCATTAAGGGTATAGGTAGTACCCAGCGCATAACGCCAGTTATCTTTAAAGTTCTCTTCTTTTACTACGTCTGACGTTAAACCACCTACTGGCTTAACATCTCCAGGGAAATACGCTACTAGTTGCTCAAACACGCTCCATTCAGTCCAATTCACACTGGCATGCATCGCCCAATTTTCGGTTAACTGATGATAAGAAGCAAGTTCGGCAAAGGCAGGTAACTCAATCGGTAAATAGCCTTCAATTTCGATGTCTTGGCCACCATTATAAATCACGCCAGACACATGACCGTCTAGTTTAAGATCAACACCACTGTGGTAAGCCAAACCAATGCGGTTAGCGGAGTTAACTTGCCAGCTCGCGCCCGCTTTCCAACCATAGCCAACATCATCACCTTCCATTGACTTAAGATTAGTCCCACCCGCAGGTAAACGTGCGCTAATGCTTGCAGGTAAATTAGGATTGGCTTTAATCGTATCAATCCAACCTGGCGCAGTAGCACCCACTTCACCTTCGCCGTACACCACACGAAGACCAGCGCCTACGGTAAATGCATCATCAAGACGGTAGGCAACATTCGGGTTAAATTCGACAGTCGTAATTGAGGTTTTACTACCAAAAATAGCCGCCGCATCCGCCACTGGAATATTGGTTTCTAAACCATAATTTGAATTGACGGCTAAACCCCAAGTCCATTGGTCATTCAACTGGTTTGAATAGTAAAAGTTTGGCACGAGTGCATTATCAGCAACATCGTAGTCATCTGCACCGATCACTAATGGCTCTGAGCCTAATAGTGGTGAAGAAATGCCAACATCACCCATCACATCCACATTTGGCATGACATAGATGCCGCCTGATGACACCTGGCGGCCTTCGAGATAAGCCAGCATCGCAGGATTACGCGCTTGAGTTGACGCATTATCTGCAATGGCGGCTTCACCAGCAAATGCACGTCCTAAACCTGTCGCTGAATATTCTGCAAGTTGGAAACCTGCCGCATTCACTTGAGTCGTTGCCCCAAATACAATGGCGCTAATCGCCAGTGTTAACACTGTTTTTTTCATTATAATTCTCTGTGTTTAGATTCAAACTGCATAAATCGGCTTACATAGAGTTAAAGCTCGACTTAAATGAAGCTGTCAGTGTACTGATCCAAAAAAGCATTGCAACAGCCGCAAGGGACTGAACAAGAAGTGAGTGATTCAATTTTAAATTGTGATCGTGATCAAACTTTTGATTTAATGATGTAAAAGACAACCCGAAAAACAGGGTAACGGTAAATCTAATGGACCTCACCTTACCAATAGTTAATTTTTTGCATTAATAAACAGTATCTTAAATAAAAACTATCGTATAACAATAAGCTTAAATGGTTAAAAATATTGGTCTAAAATAAGCCTAGCTTGTTTTTGTGTACAAAATGGTTACATAAAAGTTTTTACAATTAAAAACAAAAAAAACCTCTTCATGACAACATGAAGAGGTTTTAATTCATTGTTTACACAATATTAACGACACACTAAACACTCAGTGATAGCAGATTATGCATACCAATCGGGTATATGAGCTTCATAGTCACTGATCTGTTGCTCAAATGACAATGTCAATCCGATAGCATCCAGACCATTGAGTAATTTATGCCTTGCAGACTCAACCATGGCAAAATCAAACACACAACCAGAGGGTGATGTGACCGTTAGCGCATGTAAATCTACTGTAATCTGCGCTCCTTCTTGGGCTGCCACTTCATCCATCAATTGTTGTACTTCAGCAGAGGTTAGCGTTACCGGTAGAAAGCCATTATTTATCGAGTTGCCGTAAAATATGTCCGCAAACGTCGGGGCAATGATGACCCTAAGACCAAAATCAGCTAATGCCCAAGGTGCATGTTCACGTGATGACCCACAACCAAAGTTTTCTTGCGCTAATAAAATAGAAGCACCTTGGTAACGAGGCTGATTGAGCACGAACTCAGGATTAGGCTGATCACCCGCATCATCTAAATAACGCCAATCATGGAACAAGTGCACCCCAAAACCGTCACGAGTCACTTTTGACAAGAACTGCTTAGGGATGATTTGATCAGTGTCGACATTGGCGCTGTTAATGGCTACCGCTAAACCGGTATGTGCTGTAAAAGCTTGCATAAAATATCCTTGTTTAGCTGATTAATAAGGTTGACGAATATCAACAAAGTGGCCCGCAACTGCTGCAGCAGCAGCCATAGCAGGGCTAACCAAATGGGTACGACTGCCACGACCTTGACGACCTTCGAAATTACGATTGCTGGTTGATGCACAGCGATCACCCGCGTCTAAACGGTCATCATTCATTGCCAAACACATAGAACAACCTGGTAAACGCCATTCAAAACCGGCTTCAATAAAAATCTTATCTAAGCCTTCAGCCTCTGCTTGCCGTTTGACTGGGCCCGATCCCGGCACCACAATCGCCACCACGCCGTCAGCCACTTTACGATTTTTAGCCTGCGCAGCAGCAGAACGTAAATCTTCAATGCGCGAGTTAGTACAAGAACCAATAAACACTTTATTAATGCTAATGTCGGTCATTTTAGTACCCGGCGTAAGGCCGATATACTCTAACGCTTTGACCATACTCGTCCGATTGGTAATATTGGTTTCTTGTTCAGGATTAGGCACCACACCGTCAATAGCCACCACTTGACCAGGGTTGGTACCCCAAGTTAACTGCGGCGCTATATCGTTGGCGTCAAATACCACTTCACAATCAAATACCGCATCAGCATCGGTCTTCAATTGTGACCATGTGGCAACCGCTTGCTCCCACAGCGCATCTTTAGGGGCAAACTCACGGCCTTTAAGATAGTTAAATGTGGTCTCATCAGGCGCGACCATACCGGCTTTGGCACCCATTTCGATGGCCATGTTGCACAAGGTCATCCGTCCTTCCATGGTTAATGCCTCAATGGCATCACCACAAAACTCAACCACATAACCTGTGCCGCCATCCATACCTAATTTACCAATAATGGCTAATACGATATCTTTTGCTGTTACGCCATCGGTCACTTGGCCGCGAACATCAATCTTCATGGTTTTGGCTTTTAACTGGCGTAGGGTCTGGGTGGCCAATACGTGCTCAACTTCTGAGGTGCCAATACCAAACGCCAATGCACCAAATGCACCATGGGTCGCGGTGTGCGAATCACCACACACAATAACGGATCCCGGTAGAGTAATCCCCAATTCAGGCCCCATTACATGGACAATACCTTGATTAGGATGATGAATATCATACAAACGCACGCCAAACTCTTTACAGTTTTGCGCCAGGGTTTCAACTTGAGTGCGGGCCATAGGGCTCAGTGCATCTAAACTGGCACTGCGGGTCGAGGTATTATGATCCATGGTGGCAAAGGTTTTGTGTGGTGCACGTAGTGTGCGTCCAGCCACTTTTAAGCCACTAAATGCTTGAGGTGATGTCACCTCATGCACTAAATGACGGTCAACATACACGACGGGGGCTTCGCCTTCAGGAGAGGCGACAATGTGTGCATCCCACACTTTTTCATATAAGGTTTTACCCATAACTTGAGCCATTACACACCTTCCTTTATCGCTTGGGCAATAAAATCGCCCATTTGTGCGGTCGACTTTGCTTCACTACGTTTATCTGCTGCCATAAGTTCGCCGGTTAAATAACCACTGGCGAGTGCTTTTGTCACAGCGCGTTCAATAGCATTAGCGGCGTCTTCTTGCTTTAAGCTATGACGTAACATCAGTGCGGCAGATAAAATCTGCGCCACCGGATTAGCGATACCTTGACCAGCAATATCGGGGGCACTGCCGCCGGCTGGTTCAAATAAACCAAAGCCTTTACTGTTCATGCTTGCCGAAGACAATAGCCCCATAGAGCCGGTTAACATGGCAATTTCATCGGATAAAATATCACCAAATAAATTAGAACATAGCATCACATCAAACTCATCTGGACGACGCAATAGCTGCATAGTCGCATTATCGATGTAGATGTGCTCTAAGGTGACATCAGGGAAGTCTTTGGCCACTTCTTCTACCACTTGACGCCATAGTACTGAACAAGCCAGCACATTGGCTTTATCTACAGAAGTGACTTTATTTTTACGTCCACGCGCAGCTTCAAAAGCAATACGAGCAATGCGGCTAATTTCGCGGCGACTATAACGCATAGTGTCGAAGGCTTCTTCGTCGTCACCTTCACCTTGACGCCCTTTTGGCTTACCAAAGTAAATACCGCCGGTTAACTCACGTACGCACAACACATCAAAACCACGAGCTGAAATGTCGCTGCGCAGTGGTGACATATGCTCTAAGCCGTCATGTAATTTGGCTGGGCGTAAATTACAAAATAGCTCAAAGTGACCACGTAACGGTAATAATGCGCCACGTTCCGGTTGATCATTGGGTGGTAAATGTTCCCACTTGGGGCCACCAACGCTGCCAAATAAAATGGCATCGGCAGTTTCACAGCCTGTTAACGTTGCATCAGGTAACGGACAACCATGGTTATCAATCGCAATGCCGCCAACATCATATTCGGTATAGTTAATATCTAATCCAAAACGCGCTTCTACCGCACTCAGCACTTTACGCGCTTCTGCCATCACTTCAGGACCGATACCATCACCCGACAAAACTGCTATTTGATAACTCATACGCCACCTAACTCCCTATTTTTATGGATCTGTTGTTTAAAATCAGCAACCTTGTCTGCGCGGTACACTAAATTCATCACATGAACTAACGCTTGGGCTGAGGCTTCAACCACATCGGTGGCTAATCCGACACCGTGGAACGTCTGCTCGTTGTATTTCGCGGTAATATCAACCTGCCCTAGGGCATTTTGGCCTTCACCTTTGGCACTTAATTTATAGTTGGTAATATTGATTTGACGACCGGTTGCCCGTGCAATGGCATTATAAGCAGCATCGACAGGTCCATTACCTGTCGATGCTTCGGTAAGATCTTTGCCATCTACCGCAATACGCACCGTCGCGGTGGCCACACCTTCAGTCGAATCTGAATGCACCATCATATGTTGTAGTTGATATTTATCATCATCTTGAGCTTGCGACTCCACGAACACTAACGCTTCTAAGTCGTAATCAAATACCTGACCTTTCTTATCTGCCAAGGTTAAAAACTGCTCGTAAAGACTGTCCATATCATAATCGCTTGGCTGGTAACCCATTTCTTCCATGCGATGCTTAATCACATGGCGACCAGAGCGTGAAGTCATGTTCATATTATTACGATTCAAACCAATGCTTTCTGGGGTCATGATCTCATAGGTATTTTTGGCTTTTAGCATACCATCTTGATGGATACCCGATGAATGAGAAAATGCATTAGTCCCCACGATGGCCTTATTAGCTTGAATAGGCATATTACATAGTTGGCTGACCAACGACGACGTACGATGTATTTCTTTGGCGTTAATACCACACTCTACATCAAGCAAATCTTTGCGTGTTGCAAGGATCATGGCAATTTCTTCTAACGAACAGTTACCGGCTCGTTCACCAATGCCATTAATAGTACATTCTACTTGGCGAGCGCCCATCTCTACTGCAGCAATCGAATTAGCAACCGACAAACCTAAATCATCATGGCAATGAACCGAAATCACCGCTTGGTCGATATTTGGCACTCGATTAAATAAGGTTTTAATAATGCCAGCAAACTCGCTTGGCACTGTATAGCCAACAGTGTCTGGAATATTAATGGTACGGGCACCGGCTTTAATTGCCGCCTCTACCATACGACACAAATTATCTATCGGCGTGCGGCCAGCATCTTCACAGGAAAACTCAACGTCATCCGTAAAACGTCTGGCGTACTTAACCGCATTAACGGCCATCTCTAACACATCGTCAAAAGAGCGCTTTAATTTACTTTCAACATGAATGGTCGAGGTTGAAATAAAAGTATGGATCCGAAATTGATCGGCTACCGATAAGGCTTGGGCCGCGGCATCAATGTCTTTTTCAAGTGCACGGGATAACGCGCACACTCGGCTATTTTTAATGGTCTTAGCAATGGTTTGCACCGATTTAAAATCACCAGGAGAAGACACCGGGAAACCCACTTCCATTACATCAACGCCTAAACGTTCCAGCGCCAAGGCAATTTGTAGTTTTTCTTTAACGGTTAAACTCGCTGCCAGCGCCTGCTCACCATCACGTAGCGTAGTATCAAAAATTATAACTCTATTGGACATCGAATTTCTCCATCGACCATCATGTATCTATTTACCCAACTGCAAACAGCACAACTGGTACATTTCAAAAGGGCTAGAAACAAAAAACCCCGCGACTGTTAGCGCGGGGTTTGTGTATGCTTAATGAATTATTTTGCATGTAACACAAAGGACTCCGCGCAGGGTATGCGAGAGAGGAGAAGGAGTCCGAGTAAAAACAATTGTGTGTTCATGGCGTTAATATTCACTTTTAATAACTAAATATGCTAAATGTGTGACGCAAAAAATATGTCTGTACCTAATATGTAACTCGACCAGCCTTCTGTGTCAACCCTAATTTAACCATCGTGAAAAAGATGATAGTGTACTAGTGCCTCATTACAGTTAACCAACAACATTATCAGCCAATATGGATTCGCTTTCAATTAATGAACTTACCTCTCAAAGTGCAAATAAACATCAATCTAAGTTGCTGCATCAATTATATTTTTATGTATCTGGATATAAATAATCGTATACTGCTACCACCCCATGTTAAGTAGATATATGCCGATGATGTTGTCGAAAAAGAGTATTGAATCTAACTTTAGTCGCATTTTCGCTTTAATCTTTGGCATCACACTATATTTAGCGACTACGGCAGTTTTTGCTCAACCAGCGCAACGTTTATTACTCTCCGGCGATATCATTGCCCAAACTCAACAACTGAGCGCTCGTGAACAACTCGATGTGATCAGCAGTATCAATTCTCAACGATCTACAGACGCAAAATCACTGATTGATTCACTTGAGCAACAACATGCTCAACAACCATTAGCCAATATCGATGCGCTACGATTAACGCTGTTACGTTGTGTTAATTTATTGGAATTTGGTGAGTTCAATCAGGCTATCACCTTGGCAAAACAAGGGGAAATAAAGGCCAGACAATTTAAGTACGACACAGCTCGTCCCTACTTCATGCAATGCCAAGCCGCAGCACATCAAAGCCTTGGCAATACACTCCAAGAACAACAACTCACCGAAGAAGCGCTACGCTTGGCAAAGCGTTACTCTGAAAAGCAAGCGATTGTAAACAGCCTTTATGCCAGAAGTAGGCAAAATACTAGCTTAGAGAATTATAATCAATCGATTGAGGATTTACGCTTAGCTTTAGCTATTTTTGATGAGGCACAAGCACAATTTCAACATTGGTACTTATTGCCGAAATCATTCATCCAATCGGAAATTTCAAACGTTTTTTTCTCTATGGGTGATTATGTAGAGGCACTGTATTTTTCCGAAGCGGCTTATAAAGATATTTCTTTTTTCGGAAAAATAAAATCGACAGTGGCTATCAATGTAGCACTTATATATATCGCGCTAAATGATAAATCCAACGTGCTGTATTATTTAAATAAAGCAGAAGATTTCAGTAAGAATATAACCATGGGCTCTGAGAGAGATGCGGCAAACCAGGATGCTATACTTGCGATAATTCATTTATACGTTGGCGATTATGACATCGCCGAGCAACTCGCCCACTCAAGCATCAGCCTTTTCACAAAATACCAACAGCCTATTTATGTGATGCGCATTAAGCGTACATTAGCCAAAGTGTATTTTGCACAACACAAAGACACCCTCGCCTTGTCGCTATTAAATGAGATTGTTGAACAAGCCACTGAACTCAAGCAATTTTCGGATTTAGAAGAATTTAATCAAATAATCAGCCAATACTACGCTGAACAAAATCAATTTGAGTCGGCTTATCAATTTCAAGTGCAGCGTTTTGCCGCTGCTAAACAAGCAGCTGCAAAGTTAAACAATGCCCACTTTATGCAGTATAAAGCCAGAATAACGGCACAAAGTGAAGCCAGTACAGCACCCGAAAAACCTGCCAGCAACATCAATCAAAATTTGACCATTACGGCTTTAATCATTTTGTTACTGTCCGTTGGATTAGTGCTGTTTTTGGCCCGAAGACCACAACGCCTCAATGCTGATACTCAAGAAGAAAACCAGCAGCAACGTATTGATCATATGCTGAGCAATGCCAAACAAGGGCAGTATCAACTGAGTCTATTACTGATTAATATCAATCATATTAATCTCGAGGATATACCGTTTATGATCCCACGACTCAAACTCACACTGAGAGAACAAGACCAATTATTTCGTCACAACACTGACGAACTCATTATTATCCTGCCACACACCTCGTCAATGGGAGCGGCGAGAGTCGTAACCCAAATAGAACGAGTACTTAGCGAATGGAAAACGGGGATCAAAGTAAATATTGGTATGGCGAGTTTACAACAACTTGACAACTTTGACGTGCTAGTAAAAAAAGCCGTTATAAATCAATTAAACAAAATAAAACTTCAAGAGACCCCGCCTAATGATGAACATTAAATAACTAACTTTTGGTCAGATAATCAGAGATTTCATCTAAAAAATCGCCGCCAAATCGGTCAAGTTTAATCTGCCCAACCCCGTTTACCGCGAGCATCTCCCCAGGACTTGTGGGCAGCATGACACACATTTCAACCAAGGTAGCATCGTTAAAGACTAAATAAGGTGGAATGTCATTCTTTTCAGCCAGTTCACGGCGCAGTAATTTTAAACGCGCAAATAATTTACGATCATATTGCTGCGGCCCACGCGCACTGGGCTTACGTTTAACATTGATCAATTGAATTCTGGGTTCCGCTAACTTTAACGACAGTTCAGCCTTTAACACCGGCCTCGCGGCAGGATTAAGCTTAATCGCAGATCCCCGAGTAATATCCTGACTCATCAAACCTAAGTGAATTAACTGGCGGATAACACTGAGCCAAAACTCTGTTGATTTATCTTTACCAATGCCCCATGTCGATAACTTATCATGGCCTCTATCAACGATATTAGCCGCTTTAGACCCGCGTAATACTTCAATAACATGGTGGATACCAAAACGTTGCTGCAAACGATAAATACAAGAAAGCACTTTTTGTGCATCTTCAGTACCATCATATCGTTTAGGTGGGTCAAGACAGATATCACAGTTACCACAAGGCTTAGAAGCCACTTCATCAAAGTAGTTTAATAACACTTGGCGACGACAAGTCTGCGCTTCAGCAAAGGCTGCCATGGTATGCAATTTATGAAATTCGACTTGCTGTTGCGGACCCGGTTCAGATTGCTCAATCAAATGTCTGACTCGGCCTATGTCAGCAGGGTCAAACAACATATAAGCTTCAGCGTCTAAACCATCACGACCAGCTCGGCCTGTTTCTTGGTAATAAGCTTCAATGCTTTTGGGAATATCGTAATGCACCACAAAGCGCACGTTAGACTTGTTAATCCCCATGCCAAAAGCCACGGTTGCCACCACAATATCGATTTGATCTTTTAGAAATTTATCTTGAACGTTGCCTCGATCTTGCTGGCTCAATCCTGCGTGATACGCTTGGGCATTAAACCCCTGTAGGCGTAAACGCTCAGCCACCTCATCAACTCGTCGCCGGCTACTGCAATACACAATACCACTGGTGCCGTTTTGCACCGTTAAAAACTGACGCAGCTGATTCGCCGCATTCAGTTTTTCAGCCACGGTATAACGAATATTGGGGCGATCGAAACTCGACAGCAAAGTATAAGGTGTTACCCCTAAACGTTCGCAAATGCTTAAACGCGTGGCGTGATCTGCCGTCGCGGTTAAAGCCATTAATGGTAAATAAGGAAAATATTCTTTTAATTGACCTAATGCAGCATATTCAGGTCTAAAATCATGGCCCCATTGACTAATACAATGCGCTTCATCGACGGCAAACATTGAAATATCAACTGATTGAAGACGCTCAATAAAGTCAGGACGTAACAAACGCTCTGGCGACACATACAACAATTTAATCTCGCCCGCATGAAGCTTGCGTAACACCTCAGCACTTTGTTCGCGCGGTAATGATGAATTGAGATAAGCTGCCGATACCCCACTTTGCAATAAACTGTCGACTTGGTCCTTCATCAACGAAATTAATGGCGAAACGACCACAGTAACGCCAGGCAACACAATAGCAGGCAATTGATAGCACATACTTTTGCCGCCACCAGTAGGCATAATCACTAAGGTATCTTGGCCTTGTAAACTTTGCTCAATGACTTCTCGCTGCCCTTCACGAAAGGCGCGATAACCAAACACCTGCTGCAAGCTTGCAGCAAGTACATCTTGCTCTGTCGTCAACACATCTGAGGACGCAATATTGGCCGAAATCGGAGTATCCATTACACTACATCATCATTCAAGGGGCACTCATTTTAAAGCACTCAGCCACAGATGTCTTGAACCAAAACACCTTTACGCTGTTTTGACCCAAGATAGAAGATTGAGTCAATGTCACTTTAGGGTTAGATTAAATACTCTTTAGCAGTAAGCCGCCCCTACAAACAACAAGCATAATAATTATAAAACAGACAAGGATTGCTCATGACCACCGCTATTCAAACCCAAGTATTACAACAAGTTGCACAAATATTTGACCAGCATGTTCCGTTTCATAATCTACTCGGATTAGACATAAAACATTACGACATCAATGGTGTTGAAGTGGTGATAAAAATGAAGCCTGAGCTTATTGGTAATATTCATCAAAACATTTTACATGGTGGTGTCACAGCAACCTTACTCGATGTTGTCGGCGGGCTCACGGTATTTGCTGGGCTAGTTGCCAGTAAAGAAAATTGGACAATAGAGGAATTACAACAACGTTTAACCACCTTAAGCACTATCGATATGCGCGTCGACTTTCTTCGTCCGGGTCGCGGTGAAGTCTTCACTGGCACAGGCAGTGTTATCCGAGCGGGTAATCGCGTATCAGTTTGTCGGATGGAGTTACATAATGAACAAGGGGTCCACATCGCCTTCGGCACAGGGACTTATATGGTGGGATAAGCTAAACGCGCTGCCATTTAAAGCTGACAACCGGTTTATAAAAGAATTCGCTTAATCACTTGTGTCATCCAAAATGGCGACCTACAATCGCCATCTATTATTGTTCTTCCCACTGTTGACTCACTATGCCTGATTTAGAATACCGTAAAGGGGTTTTACTGGCCGTTTGCGCTTACACCATTTGGGGTGTCGCACCGCTGTATTTTAAACTTTTACATAACGTCCCCGCGACAGAAATATTAATGCACCGTGTGATTTGGTCATTTATTTTTATGATCATCATGATGCAGTT
This sequence comes from Shewanella sp. Actino-trap-3, assembly GCF_002836275.1. Lineage (NCBI taxonomy): Bacteria > Pseudomonadati > Pseudomonadota > Gammaproteobacteria > Alteromonadales > Shewanellaceae > Shewanella > Shewanella sp. Actino-trap-3. The sequence goes on from NZ_PJCE01000001.1 coordinate 3,046,024, forward strand.
TATCGGTGGTTTTGATCGTCTGCGCCTTATTCTCAAACAACCTAAACAACTTGCGGTACTGTTTGTCACCTCGGTGCTAATTGCAGCAAATTGGCTGATTTTTATTTGGGCCGTCAACAACGACCATATGCTCGATGCCAGTCTAGGTTACTTTATTAACCCGCTGTTTAACGTATTGCTTGGGATGGTATTTTTAGGTGAGCGTCTACGTAAATTGCAATGGGTTGCGGTAGGTTTAGCCAGTACCGGAGTGCTGGTACAATTAATTTCTTTTGGCTCTATTCCACTGTTGTCATTAGCCTTGGCGGCCAGTTTTGGTTTTTATGGTTTATTACGTAAAAAAGTTAATATCGATGCTAAATCAGGATTATTGGTCGAAACGGCCATTTTATTACCTATTGCCTTAGGGTATTTACTCATCACCTTAGACAGTTCGACAACGAGCATGCTAACCAACACTCTCGACCTCAATTTACTGTTAGTCGCTGCCGGTATTATCACAACGATTCCGTTACTATGTTTTGCAGGTTCCGCCGTCAGAATTCCATTTTCGATTTTAGGTTTTTTCCAATATATTGGCCCAAGTATCATGTTTATCTTGGCGGTAAAACTCTTTAATGAACCGTTTGATATAGAGAAAGGCATTACCTTTGGATTTATTTGGGGCGCGTTAGTTATCTTTGTTGGCGACATGATATTGCAACGTCAACGACGTAACGCCTTAGCCAAAGCGTCAGCTTGATAATTCAACATTGGTTAGTTTAAGCCACTAAAATCATTGATAATTGACTCACAAAAATGCCAGATTACTTTGTTCAGTAATCCGGCATTTTTTATGTGTTAACTGTCTTGTTACTTCTACAAATCTAACGCAAGAATTTTTGAGCGACGTTGATAGTTATACAGCTGCTTTTTCATATTCGGGAGCACATCGACATCGACAATATTAAAGCCATGCTCTAAAAACCAATGAATACTCCGAGTTGTCAGTGCAAATAAACGCGAATAACCACGAACACGGGCCTGACCAATAATATTATTTAGCAGTAAACTACCTCGGTCAGCATCACGATAATCGGGGTGCACCACCAGACACGCAAACTCACCCGCATTGTCTTCTTCAAATGGATACAATGCTGCACAGCCAATGACCAAATTGTCACGTTCAACCAGCATAAACTGCTCGATTTCCATTTCAAGTTGCTCACGAGAGCGGCGCACCAAAATACCTTGTTCTTCCAAAGGCCGAATAAGATTTAAAATACCGCCGATATCGCTAATGGTTGCCCGGCGTAAACGTTCGGCGCTTTGGGTAACAATTTGAGTACCAATACCTTCGCGTGAAAATAATTCTTGTAATAATGCGCCATCTTCTAAATAGCTCACCAAATGACAACGTGGCACGCCTCGGCGACACGCTTCAACGCTGGCTTTTAAGAAAGCCATCGTCCCCACAGAAGCATGCGTATCTGTAGACATCGTCTTAAGCATTTCTTCAACTTCGTCTGGCATCAGTTCAGCAATCACGTCGCCATTTTCATCCAAAATGCCGTGACTATTACTAAAACCAATAATCTTATCAGCCTTTAGCTTTATCGCGACTTGGGTCGCGACTTCTTCTGCCGTAAGGTTAAAACTTTCACCGGTAACTGAAGCCGCAATCGGTCCCATCAAGACTATGCCATTATTGTCTAATTGACGACGAAGACCCAACGCATCAATACGGCGAACCTTACCACTCAAACAGAAATCAACACCGTCTTCGATGCCTAACGGTTGCGCAATCACAAAATTGCCACTAACAAGGTTAATTTGGGCATTTTGCATTGGCGTGTTGCCTAAACACATCGACAACCTTGCGGTGATATCAAATTGAGTCGCTCCCGCAACCTGTTTGATAATTTTAAGGGTTTCATCATCAGTAATGCGTATACCATTGTGATAGGCGGGTTCAATTCCAGCAGCCTTCAACCCCTCATCAATCTGTGGCCTGGCCCCGTAAACTAATACCACCTCTATTCCAAGTGAGTGCAACATAGCCACATCATTTAAAATACCGCGAAACTGCGGATGTGCTAAAGCCTCGCCACCGAGCATGACGACAAAAGTTTTACCTCTATGTGCATTAACATAAGGAGCAGAATGACGAAATCCATCAACCAGTTCAGTGGTTCTCACAGGCAAATTCACCTCAGGATAAGTTTGATATTCATTAATAGTTATGACAAAGAACGTCACATGATTTTTTATTACGTTAAAAGGAATGGTATTGCATTTTAATTCACTTTTAAAGCATTTTATTTCACTTTTAATAAAATATAGTGTCTCACTTTAGTGTGAAAAAATCATGACAGCCAAAAAGTTAACTCATTTTAGCCGCTAATAGCCCTTTACGCATTTTTTATATCGATTGGGTTACATTTTTACATCAAAATATTAACGAAATAGCAGGTTACCAATGTTGAGGACCCAATCAAAATAGAATGATTTTATGATGAGCACATTAGATCAACGCTGTAAATTAGCACAACTTGGGATAATAAACGCTTATCAAACATTTTTGTGGCCAGTCTAAGGTGTTATTCAGTATAGACTATTTTTAAACGGCCATAAAAAAAGCCCCTATTAAGGGGCTTTTTTAAGAATCAAAAATCAATTACTTGATTTTAGCTTCTTTGTACATAACGTGCTGACGAATGACTGGATCAAATTTCTTGATTTCCATTTTTTCAGGCATGTTACGCTTGTTCTTTTCAGTAGTGTAGAAGTGACCAGTTTTAGCACTAGATACTAATTTGATCTTCTCACGATTACCTTTAGATTTAGCCATTTTCTATTATACCTTCTCGCCACTGGCACGAAGTTCAGCAACAACTACTTCAATACCTTTTTTGTCGATAATACGAATACCTTTAGTAGATACACGTAATTGCACGAAACGCTTTTCTTCTTCTAACCAAAAACGATGGTTTTGTAGGTTAGGTAAAAAACGACGACGAGTCGAATTTTTTGCGTGCGAACGGTTGTTACCAACCATTGGCTTCTTGCCAGTTACTTGGCATACTCTTGACATGTCAATCTTCTCCAAAACAATTTTTTAACGCTCGAGCATTAATGTGCCTCGTATGGCCGTCGCCCGAGGCACAAAGAGGGCGCATTTTATACACGATTGACCATATAAGATCAAGCAGTGTTTATACTATCCACCCTCGCTCAGCAAAGGAGACTATCTCCTGATCACCTACAACCATATGATCTAACAAAGAAACATCTATGGTTGCCAATGCATTTTTTATTCGCTCAGTTATTCGCCGATCAGCCTGACTTGGCTCTGCGATGCCAGACGGGTGATTGTGACACACTATTACTGCCGCTGCTTTTTTCTCCAAAACAAGGCTTACAACCTCGCGAGGATAAACAGAAGCGGAATCGATGGTGCCACGAAATAATTCTACAAATTGAATGACTCTATGTTGGGTATCCAACAATAGTAAGGCGAACACTTCATAGGATCGGTCGCCTAATTGTCTCATTAAATAGTCCCGAGTTAAATCAGGATTTGTCAAAATTTGCCCTCTTTGTAGATTTTCATGGGCAATTCGCTTAGAAATCTCGGCCGCGGCCTGTAATTGAGCGTATTTTACCGGTCCAACGCCAGCTAATTTACACACTTGGCTTTTCGATGCACTCAGCAAACTGCGCAAACCACCAAACTGACTGATCATCTCTCGGGCTAAATCCACCGCATTTTGCCCCGCCAGACCATTACGCAATAACACCGCAAGCAATTCTGCATCAGACAAATGTCCAGCACCTTTGAGCAGTAACTTGTCTCGAGGTCCTTCTCCTTGAGGCCAATCTTTAATTCCCATGAATGTCCCTTATATTCAATGTGGCGATTTAATTGCACGCATTAACTCGACGCTATACCCGATGACAACACCCACAACGGCTGGTTATCTTTTTCAACAACAGAGTTCGAATTAATGACTACAGTATGGTTGATATTTTTGAGATTGGATCTGCGCCACTTGTCATAGGTTTGTGATATTGTTAGCCGTAATTAGATTTGAGTCGGATAATGTGCATCATGCTGACAAATAAAAAAGTATTACTCGGAATTGGTGGCGGTATTGCCGCCTATAAAAGCGCGGACCTTATTCGCCGTTTAAAAGAGCGTGGCGCAGATGTGCGAGTCATTATGACTCAAAGCGCCATGGCGTTTATCACCCCGTTAACCATACAAGCGCTTTCTGGCAACCCAGTGGCCTCTGACTTGCTTGATCCCGCAGCAGAAGCGGCTATGGGTCATATCGAACTCGCTCGTTGGGCTGAGGTGGTATTAATTGCTCCAGCAACAGCAAACATAATCGCGCGGATCAATGCCGGTATGGCTAATGACTTATTAACCACAACCTGCTTAGCCACCAGTGCGCCTGTCATTGTATGCCCAGCGATGAATCAACAGATGTACCAAAATATTGCCACGCAAGAGAACATGGCCAATTTAGTCCGTAAAGGCCTGATAATTTGGCACCCAGCATCGGGTAGCCAAGCCTGCGGTGAAGTCGGCCCCGGCAGAATGCAAGAGCCCGTGGTGATGGCAGAACAACTGGTACAATTTTTTGGTCCTAAAACACTTCAAGGTCATCAACTACTCATTACTGCCGGGCCAACGCGCGAAGCGATAGACCCTGTGCGTTATATTTCCAACCACAGCTCAGGAAAAATGGGTTTTGCCTTAGCCCAAGCCGCAGCAGAAATGGGCGCCAGCGTAACATTAGTGTCTGGTCCAGTTAACTTGGCAACCCCAGCAGGTGTGACTCGTATTAACGTTGATTCTGCTCAGCAAATGCTTAACGCAGTGATGGAACAGGTTGAGCAGCATGATATTTTTATCGGCTGCGCCGCCGTAGCAGATTATCGAATTGCCGATATAGCAGAGCAGAAAATCAAAAAATCAGCCGACAAAATGCAGCTTGCACTAGTACGTAATCCTGATATCTTAGCCACGGTTGCGGAGCACTCACCTCGACCTTTTACTGTCGGTTTTGCAGCAGAAACTAACGATGTGGAGCAATACGCTCGCGGTAAATTACAACGCAAAAAGCTCGATATGATTGCCGCTAACGATGTTTCTATTCAAGGCTTGGGCTTTAATGCCGATAGCAATGCACTACAGGTATTTTGGCAACACGGCAGCCAACAACTACCAGCAACAGACAAACTAACACTGGCGCGCCAATTACTCTCATTAATAGAAAAACAATTAAAAAAATCATGAAAACACCCATTGAACTAAAAATTCTCGACTCGCGTATTGGCAATGAATTTCCATTGCCAGCCTACGCAACTCCCGGTAGCGCAGGCATGGACTTACGTGCCATGACCGACACCACTATGGTGATTGAACCTGGCCAAACGGTATTAATTCCAACGGGTATTGCCATTCATGTGGCCGACCCAAGCCTTGCCGCGGTTATCTTGCCACGCTCAGGTATGGGTCATAAACATGGCATCGTTTTGGGTAATTTAGTGGGCTTAATTGACTCCGATTACCAAGGACCATTAATGGTGTCATGTTGGAACCGAAGTGATAAACCATTCACGCTCGAAATAGGCGATCGTTTAGCCCAATTGATGTTTGTACCCGTGGTACAGGCAACATTTACCTTAGTGGATGAGTTTAATCGCTCAGATCGTGGAGAAGGCGGATTTGGTCACTCAGGAACCAAATAATCTTTTCTAGTCGTCACTGAGCCAAGGAACAGATAATGGCTGAAAGCCCTAAAATGAATCGTCGTGAGCATATTTTACAATGCTTAGCAAAAATGCTCGAAACCAGCCCAGGCCAACGTATTACCACAGCTAAACTTGCTGCCGAAGTCGGTGTATCAGAAGCGGCACTGTATCGTCATTTCCCCAGTAAAGCGCGGATGTTCGAAGGCTTAATCGAGTTTATTGAAGACGCTATTTTGTCACGCCTCAATATCATCATGGACGAAGAAAAAGACACCATGGCCCGCTGTCAGTTAGTACTGCAGTTATTACTGGTGTTTTCTGAACGTAATCCTGGTATTTCACGCGTATTAAATGGCGATGCTCTGCTGGGTGAAAACGAACGTTTACGTAGCCGAATCGATGTGCTATTTGCCAAAATTGAAACCCAAATAAAACAAATTCTGCGCGAAAAAACTTTACGCGAAGGCGTAGGCTTTAACCTCGACGAAGCCGTTCTCGCCAACCTATTACTGGCCTTTGTAGAAGGGCGTATTTCACAGTTTGTTCGCAGTGAATTTAAACAGAAACCAACGCTACACTTTGATGAGCAATGGACCTTTATTCAGCAACAATTGTTAAGAAGTTAACTCATATCGGGCTGGATTATTTCATGATGCAGCCCAATACCTCAAACACATAGCGCCTTCATTTCGATGAATAATTAATCTGAATCTGTTGCTCCGATCACTTGATTAAAATACAATACCGTTACACTTTTAACATTTATTACACGGATTGTAGTCATGCTGCGTATTTTATATCTCACTTGCTGTTTGCTTATTCTTTTTACCTCTCACACTTTTGCTAGTCCTCAGATCAAAGATTTTAGTGCTGATTCCGAATTCTCTGAAGTCAAAATATCACCCGATGGTAAACACCTTGGCGTTATTTTAATTGAAGATGAAAAGCGCACCCTATTAATCCTAAACCTTGAAACCATGAAGCCGACTAATGCAGTCAAATTTAGTGGTGATGAAGAAGTTGGTAGTTACTATTGGGTGAATGATGAGCGGATTGTATTACAAAAACTCTATAAGCACGCACAACGTGAAGTATCTGATTATCGAGGTGAGTTACTGGCGGTAAATTATGATGGCAGTAAATCTAAGTACCTGTTCGGTTACAATGGCCGCAACACAGCGGGCACGAGCATTTCCAGTAATGAGATAATATATGCTCATGCATATGTATTAGACACGTTAAAAGATGATGACAAATACATCTATGTCATGGCCAAACCTTGGAATAGCCTTAACTATGCATATACCCTTGTATACCGCGTCAACGTCTATTCCGGTAAACGCAAACGCCTTACCACGTCACCTATCGCCAATGCAGGTTTCCTTGTTGATAATAAAGAAGACGTTCGCTTTAGCTTTGCACGAGATAACAAAAACGATGATCAGCTCTTCTACTATGAAAATGGTGAATGGGTTGATGCTGAAAGAATTAAAGGCGGACTAACAGATTTCTACCCTATTTCGTTCACCGAAGACAACAAATCAATTTATGCTATTGCACATGGTGAAGGCGCTACTCAGGCGATTTATGAAGTAGAACTTGCAACGGCGAAACATAAAAAAATCATCCAACATGATGTTGTTGACCCATTTATAACTTGGATTAGCGAACAAACAAACTCACTCTACGCGGTAGAGTTTGAAAACGGTTACCCAGAATACCAATTTGTCGATACCGAAAGTGCTAAAGCCAAAGCATTGCAGCAGCTTATGGCAGCAATTCCTGATCATCGTATTCGTATCGTAAGCGAAACCATCGACGGTAACACACTCATCGTTGCGGCAATGAATGATAAAAATTCGGGTGACTACTATCTGTTTGATCGTAAAAAACTCAAACTCAAATTCCTGTTTGCTGGAAATGCAGCACTTGACCCAAGCGAGATGTCTGAAGTACGCCCCATCAGTTTCACAAATCGTGACGGCGTAACGATCCATGGTTATTTAACCCTTCCAAGTGGCATTAAAGATCATAAAAATATGCCACTTGTAGTTAACCCTCATGGTGGCCCGCACGGTGCACGCGACTTATGGATATTTAATCCAGAAAATCAATTACTCGCACAAAATGGAATAGCGGTATTACAAGTTAACTTCCGAGGTTCAGGTGGATACGGTAAAGCGTTTGAGGAGTCAGGCTACCTCGCATGGGGAAGTAAAATTCAATATGACATTATCGACGCAACTCAATATGTTATTGACCAAGGTTATGTAGATAAAGATAGAGTGTGTATTTCTGGTGGTAGTTTTGGCGGATATTCAGCACTAATCAGCCCGATGTTAGCACCCGATATGTTCAAATGCGCCATTGGTGTTGCCGGAGTATACGACTTAGAACAAATGTATAACACAGGCGATATTCCAGACTCTTATGGTGGGGAAGCATTTTTAAAAGAAGTGCTCGGTACAAATACCCAACAACTACAGACAATGTCGCCAACCCACAATGTCAGCAAGCTCAAGGCTAAAGTGTTATTAATTCATGGTGAAGAAGATGAACGTGCACCCATAGAGCAATTTGAAGCAATGGAAAAAGCCTTAAATCAAGCCAATTACCCATTCCAAAAAGAAATCTGGGAAAAAGAAGGTCATGGCTTCTACAATGCCGAAAATCGCGCTAAATATTATGAAATAATGCTTAAATTCATCAAAGAGAATTTAAACATTAAATAGCCATAGCCAAAGCGTTTACACCTCAAAAGCCGATACCCGACTAAAAGGGTCGGCTTTTTTATCGTCTACAGTGTTAATTTGCAACGAATCACGTTATTCTCCATTCCCCTTATGGCATAAGCGTCCTAAGGCTTTTTAAGATATACTTATCGCAGTATGACAGGGTTGTTGGAGGATATATGGCACTAAGTGAAGCCGCAATAAAAGTACAAGCCGCGCTGAAAGATCGTGGGCTAGAAACACCTATGTTGCCAAAAACCTCGACGCCAGAACAACGTAAGGTAAAAATTGAGCATCATATGAGAGAGATCCTGACATTAATGTCATTGGATTTATCAGATGACAGCTTAGTCGATACCCCTCGGCGTATTGCAAAAATGTATGTCGATGAAATATTCTCAGGCCTAGATTATGAAAACTTCCCCAAGATCACTGTTATCGAAAACAAAATGGGTGTCGATGAAATGGTGCGTGTGCAAGACATCAGTCTGACCAGTACCTGCGAGCATCACCTAGTGACCATTGATGGATTAGCCACAGTAGCCTACTTACCCCGCAGCAAAATTATTGGCTTATCGAAAATTAATCGTATCGTACGATTTTTTTCCCAACGCCCACAAGTGCAAGAGCGCTTAACCCAGCAAGTGTTAGTGGCACTGCAAACCCTACTTGAAACCAAAGACGTAGCGGTAAAAATGGATGCAGTACATTACTGCGTTAAATCACGTGGCGTGATGGATTCAACCAGCTCAACGACCACCACGGCATTGGGCGGCGTGTTTAAATCAAACCCGGCTACCCGCGCCGAGTTTTTACATCTGGTAAAATAGGCTATGACTCAGTGTTATTGCCAATAAAAAAACGCAGCCGACTAACGCAGCCATCTAAGGCTGCGTTATTGTTTAGGATGATTAATAGAAAAGATTAAATCCCGTATTGCTCACGATAAGCGCTAACGGATGCTAACTCAGCTTCCATGCCCGGTTTTTCAGACAAGTAACAGATTAAATCAGCCAACTTAATAATCGACACAATTTGACAGCCAAAGTCGCGCTCAACTTCTTGGATCGCCGACAATTCACCTTGGCCTTTTTCTTGACGATCTAATGCAATCAATACACCGGCAAGCTGGGCATTATGGGCATTAATAATCTCCATCGACTCACGAATAGCGGTACCTGCAGTGATCACATCATCCACCAGCATCACTTTGCCTTTGAGCTCGCTGCCCACCAAACTGCCACCTTCGCCGTGGGTTTTGGCTTCTTTGCGGTTGAAACAATAGGGAATGTCCACATCGTGATGATCGCACAAGGCAACGGCGGTGGTAGTCGCAATCGGAATACCTTTGTATGCAGGACCAAATAACAAATCGAACTCAATACCCGAGTCCATCAACGCCGCGGCATAAAAACGGCCTAAACGTGCCAAGTCTTTACCCGTATTAAACAGTCCAGCATTAAAGAAGTACGGGCTAGTACGGCCAGATTTAAGGGTAAACTCACCAAAACGTAACACTTGGCGGGCTAAAGCAAACTCAATAAATTCGCGTTGATAGTCTTTCACGGTTAGTCCTCTATGATCAATTTTCAGGCTAAAAAAAAGGACCGTAATCGGTCCTCATTTTTCAACTGCATATTAACTTAATGCGGCTTTTTGCACATCGACAATTTCGCGAATACTGTTTTTAGCTAACACTAACAACTCAAGCAACTCTTCATGGCTGAATGGCTCGCCTTCTGCAGTACCTTGAATTTCAATAATTTTACCGGTTTCGGTCATCACTACGTTCATATCAGTTTCTGCAGCGCTGTCTTCAATGTATTCTAAATCACTGATCGTTTCGCCTTTATAAATACCCACGCTCACAGCGGCAATTAAAAACTTAAGCGGGTTAGCTTTAATAATGCCCTTGCCACGCGCCCAGTTAAGCGCATCAACCAATGCCACACACGCACCCGTAATGGCAGCAGTACGCGTACCACCATCAGCTTGAATAACATCACAATCGATAACGATAGTGTTTTCACCCAATAATTTCATATCAACCGCAGCACGTAATGCGCGGCCAATTAAACGTTGGATCTCTTGAGTACGGCCAGATTGCTTACCACGAGCGGCTTCACGGTCCATACGGCTATGAGTTGAACGCGGTAACATACCGTATTCAGCTGTTACCCAGCCTTGACCCTGACCTTTAAGAAAACGCGGCACGCCTTCGGTAAAGCTCGCGGTACATAACACTTTTGTGTCGCCAAATTCGACTAAAACAGAGCCTTCAGCATGTGCAGTAAAAGAACGCGTAATAGTGATCGGGCGAGTTTGAGCAGGTGTACGGTTACTTGGGCGCATGAAAAGTCCTGTAGTCGATTTTAGATCATATTTGAGGGCGTATTATAGAGCTTCATGCCGTTAGATACTATGCCAAGCCAAAAATCTATCGACTAATCCTTTAACCTAGTCACCTAAAACGGCTATAATCAACTCACATTCGCGTAATAATATAACAGGACATTTCATGATCCAAAGCATGACAGCCTACGCTCGTATCGAGCACAAAGCACAATGGGGTACCGCCTCATGGGAAATCCGCTCAGTCAACCAGCGCTACTTAGAAACCTACCTGCGCCTACCTGAGCAGTTTCGCAGCTTTGAACCTGTCTTACGCGATCGTCTACGTAAACGCCTCAACCGCGGCAAAGTAGAAGTTAATTTACGTTATGAACTCGTCGACAGCAGCAATAATGAATTGCAACTTAATCAAGATTTAGCCAAACAGTTACTCAGCGCGGCGAACTGGTTAAAACAAGAAGCCGGACAAGGCGAACTTAGCCTAACTGACGTATTGCGCTGGCCTGGGGTTCTCTCCGCTGCTGAACAAGATATGGACAGCATGGGTGCCGAGCTAATGACCGCGTTTGACAGCGCTGTCGATCAATTTATCGAAGCCCGCGGCCGCGAAGGCGAAGCCATTAAAGACATGCTACTGACCCGCTTAGACGGCGTAATGAAGCAAGTGACGATTGTGCGTGAACACATGCCAACCGTGATGCAGTACCAACGCGAAAAACTCACTAATCGCTTAGCAGACATCGTCGGCGAATTAGACTCTACCCGTGTAGAACAGGAAATGGTGTTATTGGCGCAAAAGCAAGATGTCGCCGAAGAAATGGACCGTCTTGAGGCCCACGTAACAGAAGCCCGCCGTATCCTCAAAAAAGGTGGCAGCGAAGGCCGTCGTTTAGATTTTATGATGCAAGAGTTTAATCGCGAATCAAATACCTTAGCCTCAAAATCAATCAGTGCAGAAATCACTTCTGCCGCAGTAGAGTTAAAGGTATTGATTGAGCAAATGCGCGAGCAGATCCAAAACGTAGAATAATGTCCACCCGCGTCCTCAACGGTACCGAACACGCTGCTTTTAAAGGGTTTACTATAACCCCAGTCCGTAGAGGTCCACTGTTACCCACCGAAATCGTTAACGAACTGGTGGGTAATATGCTGGGTAGGTTAGTATCTAGTCGAATGCAAGAGTGGGTAAAAATCCCCACTCTTGAACTTACATTGGCTGGTGCTTATTTATGGGCGACCTAACCGCAAAAGAAGTTACTGCAAAATCCAAAGGAGTACCTGTCCGTTCCGCTGATGGTGAAGGCCTGTATTTTGTGGTCCAAATCCGGAAAATCTTTCTGGATGCTCCGCTATACGGCCAACAATAAACGCAAAGAAATGACGCTGGCTAAATACAGTGATCTTTCTCTTGCTGATGCACGTGCCGACGCCGCAGTTAAAATGAAGCAGTTTCGAGATGGCTTAGCCCCTCTTATCGCCAAGAAACGCGCTGAACAAGCCGAAATTAAAACCGTCGATGACCTCTTCGCCGATTGGCATATCGGTAACGTTAAATGACTCAAACATCACGAAATTCCCGAACGTATCTCCCGCAAAGACATTACCCCACATATAGGCTCCTTCAACGTCGATAGCGTCAACGCTAGAGACATAAGAGCAGTATTGAACGCCATTGCCGCTTCTGGCCGTCCAGCGATCGCTAATGATGCTCTTATGCACTGCAAGCAGCTTTTCAATCACGGCATAAAACTGGATCTGCTTGGCGCAAATCCAGCGAGTGCATTTTCGGTTTCTGATGCTGGTAACGTGGAAAAAAGCAAAGAAAGGGCCTTAATTATTGAAGGGCTCACTCAGTTCTTTAATATCGCACGAAGCAACAGCGAAAGTTTCAGCCGTGAGAATTATCTCGCTTGTGCATTACTGGTGACATTAGGCATTAGGAAGTCAGAATTGGCAGAAGCGCCGTGGAAGGACTTTGATTTAGAGAAGCAGGTTTGGAACTTATCGAAAGAATGCAGTAAATCTGGTGTTGGCATTGCTATTCCATTACCTGAAGTTGTCATGAACTGGATACAAGAGCTAAAAATAAGGGCTTGTGGTTCCGAATATGTTTTTCCAAGCCGCAGAACCAGCAAGAATCCGCACATGGGCGCAGATACGTTAAACAGAGCTATCACCAAGCTTTTTGGACATGAAGCCAGTAAGAAGAAACAACCCACCAACAAGATGGAAGGCATGCCCCACTTCACCGTCCATGACTTACGGCGCACATGCCGTACTTTATTGGCTACGACATGTATAGCAATCGACTATTTACTATATAGGTTTTGTCGACATGTATAGTAATTGGCACTTTTCTATATATATTTAGCTTGATATGTATAATAATGGCCGAAATCTATACATATTAGTTGATAAAAGCTAAATCTAGTGCTGAGTCTACAAGTAGGATAAATATGTACCCAATTGCCAGCTTACCGCTACCCGACCCAGAACAACTTGAAACTCGAGCCGTACTCAAAAAGCTTGCAACGGCTCATCGTTACCTCGCAGAACTTAAAGGCGTGGCAGCAAGCATTCCCAATGAGAATATTCTGATCAGCACCCTGACTTTACAGGAAGCAAAGGACAGTTCAGCAGTTGAGAATATCATCACCACCCATGATGAGTTATTTAAAGCTGAACTGTTAACAGAGCAAACCAGCATCGCTGCAAAAGAGGTACGTGACTACTCTGCGGCACTACGACAAAGTTTTACCACTGTTCGTCAGCAAAAGTTATTACGTCTAAGTGATATTTTAGAGGTACAACTCGCGCTCGAAAAAAATCGGGCAGGCTTTCGAAAGGTCCCAGGAACAGAACTAAAAAATGCTGCTACTGGAGAGGTTATCTACACGCCGCCGCAAGATGCTAATAAAATTCAGTCTTTGATGGAAAATTTAGTTAACTACATCAATGACGATGAGTGCTGCGAGTTAGATCCATTAGTCAAGATGGCGCTTATCCATCATCAGTTTGAGAGTATCCATCCTTTCTATGATGGTAATGGCCGAACTGGCCGCATCATCAATATCCTCTACTTAGTAGCAAAAGGCCTGCTCGATCTACCAGTGCTATACCTCAGCCGCTACATTATTCAAAACAAAGCCGACTACTACAGTCATCTGCAAACTGTTCGTGAAGATAACAACTGGGAACCATGGTTACTGTTTATCCTTGAGGGCATCGCACAAACGGCGCAACAAACTATCGGCTTGATTGAGCAAATAAAACAGCAGATGAATAATGTGAAACATGGCATTCGTACAAAGCTACCAAATATCTATCGCCAAGAGCTGTTAAATAACATCTTTAGCCACCCATACACCAAAATTGACTTTATCATGCAAGACCTTGGAGTCAGTCGTATCACCGCAACTAAATACCTGGAACAACTGGTTGAACATGGCTTCCTAGTCAAAGAAAAAATCGGTCGTAGCAATTACTATATCAACCAACCATTGTTTGCCCTGTTTGCTGTAAATTAACGCTTGCTCAAACAAAAAGAACCAACAGATAAACTAAACATTATAGCGGTGCTAATGGCATCCAGAATGATTGAATATATAAAAAGAACCTAATGAGCACTTCAAGCAACAACGATATCGTCCAAAAACGTTGGCATCTATGTGACGTGCTGCGCGACGATGGTATTAATTATTCCGTGAGCATCCGGCGAACTACGCCTTGCCTAGATTAACGCGCCAGGGTAATAGGCTATTGAGGTCGCAGTTAGGGTAAGATAATTTCTCTAAACAGTGTTCAATTTAATTGAATGGCGTTAGCTCATTTGCTTTGGCCGTTTCTATGATGCTGTATAAAATGGCACTGGCCTCAGCCCCACGAATCAAGCCTTCAACATGCTGATGGCCTAATACGTCAAATCCTGAAAGTAGCCAATGAAACTGCTGCTCAGATAAGCGCATACACTCATCTTCGCTTTTAGTCGGCCACTTGAATTTAGCCTGTTCGAGGCGTTTATACCAAAGCGCAAAACCGGTGCTATCCCAGTACTGGATTGTTAATTTATCACGGCCTTTATTACAAAAGACAAACACGCTGCCGTCGGTGGCCTGTCGCAACAATTGCTGCTCAACGATGATAGCCAAGCCATTTATTGATTTACGTAAATCCACGGGTTCTCGATGCAGATAAACACAAGGAAGCTGTTGAAACATCAACATGCTTGCAGGCCTTTTATTATTTCAAGCAGATAACTTGAAGGCAACGAGCAGGGAAAAGTCCATAAACCTGTTTGATGCTGTAAGCAGATAGTCTGCTGAGAAGCGCAAACCTTTGTCGGCACAGCGACGGCTACTTTAACAAAAGGCATAACCGATTTTATTTTAGCCTTGTCGGATTTACGGGCATAAAAGGTGCTGATACTGAGCTTATGCTGACGACAAAAAGTGGTGATAGTCAAGCCGCTAGCGGGCTGCTGTTTTATCAAAGCTGCCCAATCTTCATGCGAACGTTTAGCCATGTTAACGCCTGATGTATATGGTCAGTCGTTAAGATAAAGGTTCCATGAGTTCTACTGAAGATGTACTTGCCCAGACGGTTACGACTAAAATAGTGACTAAATTGATTAGTTACCACTTTCAAAAAACGCTAGTTTCCCATTTGAACTTAAGCTAATAAATATCAATGCCGATTATGTATCAATGTGCTAGAGCCCAAAGCACATCAGGCATTAAGCATTATAGTTAGGCCAATTTCGCCCCATTTATTAGACAAGAAGATCGCCATCAACTACCCTCATATATGCCATTAAAGTAAAAATTATCTCGTTAAGCGCTGCTATTAATGGCAATGAAGAGATAACAAAGCAGGGGACCGAAAAATGAAAAATATTTTTGTTTTTGCTGCGGACGAATTCAACCTTTCCCTAATGCGTTCGCTCGATTCTGCCCATGAATATTGTTTTCATGAGCTTTATCAATATTCAGAGGTAAAAACAGGAAAAGAATTTCCGGTCAAAACCTTGTATGAGGGCGCTCTAGTGCGATTGAACAGCTATCCTGGCTCCGTAGATGCCATTGTCGGCTATTTGGATTTTCCCGTTAGCACCATGCTCCCTCTATTGTGTCAATCTTTAGGCTTGCCCTCTCCCAGCTTTGAAGCCGTACTCAAATGCGAGCATAAATACTGGAGCCGGTTGGAGCAGCGCCGCGTGATCCCAGAATATATCCCCGATTTTTGCGTAGTGGATCCTTTTAAAGATGATTATCAGCAGCAGATCACCCTCGATTACCCTTTCTGGCTTAAGCCGGTAAAAGCGGTTTTATCACACCTCGGGTTTATGGTGCGTAATGGTAGTGAACTCGACATGGCGATTACGGAGATCCGCAAAAAAATCTACTGCTTTGCCAAACCCTTCAACTACTTACTGCAATTTGCCGACCTGCCAGATGACATTGCCGCTATTGATGGCTATCACTGCATCGCCGAAGGGATCATCTCCGATGGCCAGCAATGTACCCTTGAAGGCTATGTTTTTGATGGCAAACTGTGTGTCTATGGGGCCGTTGACTCAATACGTGAAGGTGAGCATGATTCCAGCTTTTCTCGCTATCAGTATCCATCATCGATCCCACAACCTGTTCAGGACAAAATGATCGCCGTCACCGAGCGCTTCCTTACCGCTATCGATTTTGATAATGGCCCATTCAATATCGAGTATTACTGGGACAAGGAGAGTGACCATATCTGGTTGTTGGAGATCAATACCCGTATTTCCAAGTCCCATTCGCCATTATTCCGCAACGTCGATGGCATGTCACATCACCAGGTCATGCTGGCTTTGGCCTTAGGAAAACAGCCTGTCTTTCCCTATCGTAAAGGCTTATATCAATATTCGGCCAAGTTTATGTGGCGCACACATGCAGATGCAATGGTTAACAAGGTACCCACAGAGCAAGAAGTACAGGCAATTACCCAGCGCATTGCGGGTACTGATATCGAGCTGCATGTCTGCAAGGGAATGCGTTTGTCTGAGCTTAATTATCAAGACAGTTACAGCTACGAGTTAGCGACCGTGTTTATCGGCGCTGATAGCGAGCAAGAACTGTTGCAAAAATACCGTGATGTGCAACAAGCGTTACCGCTGGAACTTGTGCCACTGCTTTAAATGATCTGCACGATAACCATAAGGAGGAAGTATGACGGTTGCCAAGCACTGCGCCTACAAAATCCGCCATATCGAACATTGCTGGATCCCGATGGCCGACGGCATTCGTCTTTCTGCCCGCATCTGGATGCCAGAAGGTGCTGAAACAGAGCCAGTGCCAGCTATTTTTGAGTTTATTCCTTATCGTAAACGTGATGGCGTCAGATTGCGCGACGAAACCATGCATCCATATTTTGCCGGACACGGCTATGCCTGTATCCGTGTGGATATCCGTGGAAGCGGCGACTCAGAAGGTGTGCTAACGGACGAATATCTGCAGCAGGAACTCGACGATGGTGTCACTGTGATTGAGTGGCTGGAAAATCAACCGTGGTGCGACGGTAATATTGGCATGTATGGGATCTCATGGGGGGGATTCAACGGCCTGCAAATTGCGGCAATGCAACCACCACAACTTAAGGCTATCGTTAGCGTGTGCTCTACCGATGATCGCTATGCCGATGATGTGCACTATATGGGAGGTTGCCTGCTCGGTGATAATCTTTCGTGGGCCTCGACGATGTTTGCCTACAACTCCTTACCGCCGGACCCACAAATTGTCGGTAGCAAGTGGCGCGACATGTGGTTTGAACGCCTTAAAGGCAGTGGCTTATGGCTCAATACCTGGCTTAATCATCAACACCGTGACGAATACTGGCAGCATGGCTCGATTTGCGAAGATTTTTCTAAGGTGCAGATCCCAGTAATGGCAGTCAGCGGCTGGGCCGATGGCTACAGTAATGCGGTTTTTCGCCTGCTCACCCACTTGCCCGGCCCGAGGCAAGGATTGATTGGCCCCTGGAGTCATAAATATCCGCATATTGGCGTGCCCGGCCCGGCGATAGGTTTTTTGCAGGAATGCCTACGCTGGTGGGATAAATGGCTCAAGGGGATTGAGACCGGCATTATGGACGAGCCCATGCTGCGGGCATGGATGTTAGACAGTATGCCTCCGTCAACGTCTTACCATCAACGCTACGGCCGTTGGGTCAGTGAACCATCTTGGCCGACACCCAATATTGGCACGCTTGTCTTCAAGCTTGATCGATATCGTCTGGTAGACGAATTCGCCGAAGTTGATGAGGAGGAGCTGAGTTTGCAATCACCCTTGAGTAACGGTTTGTTTGCCGGCAAATGGTGTTCATATAGCACCACGCCAGATCTCCCCCATGATCAGCGTGAAGAAGAAGGTGGCGCGTTAGTTTTCACAAGTCAGCCTTTGGACACTGCACTTGAGATCATGGGGGCCGCGGTGATTGAGTTAGAATTATCGGCCAGCAAACCAGTGGCAATGATCGCTGTGCGTCTATCGGATGTGCATCCTGATAACAAGAGCTCAAGGGTAACATACGGCCTGCTGAACCTGACCCATAGGGATAGCCATACTAATCCTACACCGCTGCAACCAGACAAGCGCTATCGGGTAAAAGTTCAGCTTAACGGCACCGCGCAGACCTTTCCCAAGGGCCACCGGATTAGAATTGCCATTTCTTCCTCTTATTTCCCGCTGGCATGGCCTTCACCTGAGTCGACGCGGATCAAAATTTACACGGGTTGTAGCCGAGTGATATTGCCGAGTCGAAATCCACGTCATCAAGAGACGATCTCTTTCCCTGCGCCTGAGGCTTCCACCAGCGGTGCCAAGCAGCAACTTATTGAGGGACATCATAACTGGCGAGTGATCCGCGAACTGGACAAGGATTTGTCTACTTTGGAAGTCATTAACGACAATGGTACTTATCACCTCGAAGATATCGACCTGATTGTAAATCGCGAGGCCAATGAGTGGTACACCTATCAGAGTGATGACTTCCAGTCTGCACAGGGCAAGACTCTCTGGCGATGGGGATTTAAGCGAGGAGACTGGGCAGTACAGACCGTCACCCGCACCTTACTGCACTGCGATGAGTTTTATTTTTATCTGGATGCTGAGTTAGACGCTTATGAAGGAGACAAGCGAGTTTATTCGCAAAACTGGAATCTTCGTATTAATCGTAATTTGGTTTGATGTTAAGGTTGAGGATAAGGTTGAGGCCGGTATTATATATCGCCTCAATTGATCCTGGTATTATCCACAATCACTATGCCACTGCACACTACACTGTACTCATTACCCAGTGTCCAGTACCCAGAACGATTTGTTAAGGGCATTAAGACTAAACGAGAGCAGAAACAAACTTAGCCTTTTATGGCTTAATGAATCTATACACCAATATATGGTCGACTGCGAGGGAATGAATAATGAGAGGGAATACCAGATTAAGCCTGTTTAAAAATGGTAAAACGGACTAAGAAATGATTATCTATCCACGCCAACATCAACCAGCCTTATCATCAACAGCTTGTGTACTCTGCGGTAAATTTCAGTCTACAATGCAATGCATCACTTGCGCATCCATACGCATTATCACTTACAGCAAAGGCGTTTAATGACAAACCCTTACTCAGCTAAACAGTGGCTCCAACTCAATATACAGCAACAAGGGTTATTACAACCCGCCACCTCGTTAAGCGCATTACTGCAGCAATTAAGCTATGTGCAAATCGACTCCATTAATGTGGTCGAACGCGCACATCATCATGTACTGCACACTCGTCTGCCCGATTATTCTGCATCTATGTTGGACGCAGCAATGAGCGATAAAACCGTGTTTGAATATTGGTCTCATGCGGCGGCTTATCTGCCTATCGATGATTACCGTTTTAGCTTGTACCGTAAGCAGCAATTACAACAAGGTGGCACACATTGGTTTGAACCCGAACATAAAGTCATGCGCGAAGTTAAAGCCCGCATTAGCAGCGAGGGTCCATTAAAATCCAGTCAGTTTACCCATAGATCAGATACCCCCAATGGCACTTGGTGGGACTGGAAACCAGCTAAAAAAGCCCTTGAGCAGTTGTTTATGCAAGGTGAGTTAATGGTTGCTAGGCGTGACAAGTTTCAAAAGGTGTATGACTTAACCGAGCGAGTGTTACCCAAGCATATCGACACCACAGTGCCTAGCGATACCGAATTTGCCCAACATTTGATCCACCGTTATTTATCTGCACACGGCTTTGGTAATTTGCAGCAAATACAATATTTACGCAAAGGCCTTAAACCGCTACTCAGTAAAACATTGGCGCAAATGTGCGAGCAAGGTGATATCGCCAGCTTCACTGAATCCAGCGCCACCACACAACAAGTTTATTTTTACCAACCCACGCAGGCATTACCAACAGCAATCCCCAATAAAGTCTGGCTGCTTAATCCGTTTGATAATTTAGTCATTCAACGCCAAAAGCTTAAGCAGTGGTTTGGGTTTAACTATCAAATCGAAGTGTATGTGCCCGAGGCAAAACGTCAATTTGGCTATTACTCACTGCCCATTTTATGGCGCGACCGTTTTGTTGGCCGTGTTGATGTCAAAGCCGACCGTAAAAATCAGTGCTTGTTACTGCAACAACTCAGCTTTGAAGCAGATGCTTTTGATGATCACTCTACAGATATGAGCATGAGTGACACTAACGATAGAGAGGCGTTTATAGCCGCATTTGTCGATGCCATTGAACACTATGCAACATTCAACAACTGCCAGCACTGGCAACTGGTGCAATGTAACGACGCAGCCATTCGTTATTTATTGGTTAAAGCCAGTAAGCATAGGCCGTGATTGTCAGATAAAAACGGCTTGTGTGACTTATCAATCGTAATGAATCGTTGTTCAGTATTTAGCTTGTTTAACGAAAAACCTCCACTCTTACTGTAGATTTTAATTCAATCTACACGTTCCACATTGCCTTTAGATAGTGACTTTCGAATAACGTAAACCGATTAAATGCACTGATCAAGACCTACGCGGATCGAGTACAAATAAAAGTACCCTAAGGTTTGTCATATCGTTCACATTTATAACCTTTGCAATAACATACAACTCAATTACTTGAATTAAATCACTAACGGAAAAATACATTGTGATATACCTTCTCAAGGCTAACGAATGCCTAAATCCATTGGGAGAGAACACAATGTTTTATATACACATGCTGCTGTTATTAGCGGTGATCTTTGTTGGTATACGCCACGGCGGTATTGCCTTTGGTTTACTCGGTGGATTAGGCGTTTCGGTACTCGCATTTGTCTTTGGCATTGCACCAGGCACACCGCCGGTCAGCGTAATGTTAATTATTCTGGCGGTTGTAGCAGCCTCGGCGACATTAGAAGCCACTGGTGGTTTAAAGCTGTTGGTAACGTTTGCGGAAAAGCTGTTACGTAAACATCCTGAACATATCGTTTTTTTAGGCCCACTTTGTACTTATTCTTTAACCGTACTGGTTGGCACAGGCCATTCCGTTTATCCCCTTCTTCCTGTTATTTACGATGTGTCATACAAGAAAGGTATTCGACCTGAACGTCCATTAGCCATGGCGACCGTTGCTTCACAAATGGGCATTACTGCTAGCCCAATTGCAGCCGCAGCGGCTGTGGTGCTTGCCACTGCCGTTGATAATAATCTTGATATTAACTTAATCGATGTACTGATGGTGACCATTCCAGCGACCTTAACGGGTTTGCTAGTGGCGTGTACTTGGAGTTTAAAGCGCGGTAAAGATTTAGATAAAGACGAACAGTTTCAGGCGCGCCTGACTGATGAAGAATTTCGTGAAGCATTAACCGATCCAACAACTGACGCAGAACAAACCCCACAAGCTAAGTCGACGGCAAAGAAAGGCTTAATCGTGTTCTTACTCGGTATTCTTGCCGTTATCATGGTGGCGATGTTTAGCAAGCAAGTACTACCAGATGGCGTAAAAATGTCAGTCGCCATTCAGTTTATGATGCTGTCTGTCGGTGGCTTGATATTACTGGCCACTAATATATCACCGAAAAAAATTGTCACCAGTAACGTGTTTACCGCCGGTATGACTGCAGTGATTATTATCTTCGGTATAGCCTGGATGAGTGACACCATCATCGAACACCATAAAACCTTTTTGGTTAGCGCGGTTAGCGACATTGTCAGTGTTTATCCATGGACATTTGCTATCGCCATGTTTGTGTCATCGATATTCTTAAAAAGTCAGGCGGCAGTATTAACCATTATGTTGCCATTAGGGTTTTCATTAGGCATCCCAGCACCGGTATTAATCGGGGTACTGCCAGCTTGTTATGCCTACTTCTTCTTTCCATTCTACCCAAGCGATTTAGCGGCCATTAGTTTCGATAGAACCGGCACCACTCATATTGGTAAATACGTACTCAACCATAGCTTTATTATTCCAGGCTTTATCGGTGTAGGTACTGCAACGGTTGTTGGTTACTTCCTATCGATGGCAATTAACTAATCTCAGCGATATTTAGGCTAAAAAAACAAAGCGATTAACGACTTGTCACTCGCGGGTATACATAGAGAAATGGCAACCAATATGGTTGCCATTTTTGTTTACATTGTTAGGTTATAAATTTAACGCCAGACAACTTTCGCCATTAGTAGATAGTCACAAGGTATAAATTTAAGATATTGATAATAAATGTAAAAATAGATAAAAAATCTTGTATATCAAACTCTATTTTTACTAATAAAGTCACCCACAACCCTATAATAATAACGATTTAGACTATAATTAATGTACCTTATAAAACAGAATAAATTAAATTATGCAGCCGTATTTACAAGCTTTTGGAACTCAGTTTACTTTGGGATTTAACCCTGATGATTATCCATTTTTAATTGATAAAAGTTACGGTAACGACACTTGTGTAAGCTTCTATTTTAAACAAGGTGATCAATACAGAATATTGTGGGTTGACCATGAAATAGCTAACGACCGTGAAGAAGACTGCGCCCGTTACACTATCGTATCAGCCACTAATGAAGGTGATGATGAGTATCCGGAGATCTATTCTGAACCTGATTCACTTCAAGTTTTTGAAAGTGAAACAAGCAAAGAATTAATAGAATATCTTAATCTAATTTCCGCATAGCTATTCATCACGCCCACCAGATCGTCCTCTGCAACACGCCGTAAACCCATCCATGGGGGCTTGACGAAAACATCCTGTTTTCAACAGCTGCAGATGCCGATATGGCTAGCTTCGACTGTTGAATGTCATCAACCTACATCAAGATTTAGAGAATTTCACTTCCAATGTGACTCATAGTCCGTGGACTTACAATTGAATAATGCCGACAATAAAACATGTATTTTATTGGAGATAACACCATGTGTGATGATTCAGATACCGAAATAATTGAAGAGACTATTGATGGTTTTGATATTTATATTGAACCCAATCCCGACCAATACCGTGACGGCTATATTTGGTCGGTTTCTAAGGATGATGAAGAGTTAAATTCTGGGTTGGTTTTTACTGTGGATGATGCTTTAGAAGAGATATTTAACAACATTAATTCAAATCAAAACAATTACCTTTAACATCTGTCATAAATTCAACAAGCGATAATATATCACCCCTAATTTGTTCCGGATAACAGCGATGTAAAGATTTCGGCACAACTAGTTTAACTCCGGCCAATTTCATCTCAGCATATTGATTAATTGAAACCCCTTCTTGCAGGGTAAATAAATGCTTTATTTTGATATCATCAGCCTCATTAATAATCTGTCGCCATCTATCTTTACATGTGGTTTTTACAGCCAGCATTCGCAACTTTTGCCTAGGAAATTGCTTATTATGGTAAGAGTCACCGGAAGGAAAAATGAAATCAGGTTTTTTATTGGCTTCCGTGACGCATTGTGAAGTAAAGTTTGTAATACCATTCTCTTGAAATATGTGCTCTAAATGTAATTCCAGTGACTTTCCGGATCTAGATTTACGTCGGTTACTCACTGAATTTGCAAGATTCACAAAGTCATCAACAGTATCAAAACCATCCCTAATTTTATCAAGCACGTGAAACTCTTCAATTTTCTTAAATGCAATATACTCAACATCTCTACGCTCAATAAGTAAGTCATCTGGTTCAGCGGCTTTAAATGTATAAACTTCAGCTAAATGCTTAATCAATTCTTCACCGGAAGGAAATTTAAGCCTCCAAGCATCTGGTATTTCGTACAGATTCGATTCTTTAGGGGTTGTGCGCTTAAAACCACTTAACAGATTATTTGATGGACCAAATAAACATTCTCCGGGTAAAACTTCACCGATAGATTTCTCAAGGAAATCTTCATCTTCAACAGTACGACATACCCATACCTGAACAGTTGCACAATCAGATTCATTCCCCCGCACAAATGCAAATAGAGATAAGGCACCAGTATTATCAGGATTTTGTAATGGTGATTTCTTTCCACCCCAACCAGTGATACGTTTTTCATTCCTTGATTTACCGAAAAATCTATTATTGTAATAAATAGCTCTTACTTGTTTATCATCAAATTCATGTGACAAGGTTACTGCTTTAAAATACAGGTCAGGGTTTAATCTATCTATGACATTCAGTGATGGAAAAAGATTATCCATCACATTTTTCGGTACATAAACTCCAACTTGATGACCGCCACTAGCGCCGGTATCATTGGCAGATAATCTTTTTATGTAAAGTGAATAATCAACAGATGAAATGCTTGATAACCAATCAGAAAATAGCACTTTATACCTCGTAGTTAAAAAAATTTAAAAACCTAAATCAATGTACCTCATAACATCTTGTTAGTCAGCAGATCAAACCAAAACTTATAGATATCAAAAACCTCAACAATCTGGGATTTTTGTGTGATAGAATCTCACACAAATCCCCCCCTAAAATTATAGTCATGGTTAAAGATATTATAACGCTTGGAGATGAACTCAATGAGCACCTTCATAAAGATGACGAAATTGCCACACACTCATTATTCAAGTTACTAATTGAAATATATGACCAAAAGAATCTAGCTATAAAATTAAGTGAGATTGGCATTGGTGTAAGCCGTGAAAATCTAAACAAATGGTCTAAAGATTCAAATTCTGTAAGTATAAACTTGGACAAAAAAACTAGGCGATTTATCGAAAGTCATTTGTTACCCAAGAAACCATCACACTGGGATAGTCCAGCATTCACATTCATAGATCTTTTTGCCGGTATCGGTGGTATTAGAAAAGGATTTGAAGACTTAGGTGGTAAATGTGTATTTACAAATGAGTTAGATCGAAAAGCTAGAAAAACATATCTTGCTAATTACTATGTTGATAAAGATGAGTTACCGTACTTTCTTGACAAAGAAGGCGATAATCCCAGAGCAAATACGTCTTTTATGGATATAACAAAGGTCACATGCAGTAATAGCCAAATTATATCCGAATCAGAAAAGGCGTCACATATACTTAAACATGTTCCACAACATGATGTACTTTTAGCCGGTTTTCCTTGCCAACCATTTTCTATTGCTGGTGTTTCAAAAAAAATATCCCTTGGCAGAGCACACGGCTTTGAGTGCGATACACAAGGAACTTTGTTTTTTGATGTCGAGAAAATTATTGAAGCTAGAACTCCAAAATTTTTTGTTTTAGAAAATGTTAAAAACCTAAAAAGTCATGATAAAGGTAACACTTTTGCTACAATAATTAGGACATTAGACCAATTAGGCTATTGGTTACTTGATATAACTAACGCAGGCAAAGATATTGAAGAAGCTATTGTCAATGTGAGAAAAAGAAAAGTTGAACCAACTATTATTGATGGTATTAATTTCACACCTCAGCACCGTGAAAGAGTTGTTATCGTTGGTATCAGAAACGATATTATTCAGAAATTCCCTGATTTAAAAAAACTTTCGCTTTCTCAAATAGAAAAACCAAAAAGTCGCTATACTCTTGACGAAATTTTGTCAGAATTAAGCAATGCTGAAATTGAAAAATATACATTGACGCAAAACCTTTGGAATTATCTTTATCATTATGCTTTAAAACATAAAACTAAGGGTAATGGCTTTGGTTTTGGACTTGTTGATCCTAGGGATGAAAATGTTACAACTCGCACACTTTCGGCGCGGTATTACAAAGATGGTTCCGAGATCTTAATAAATCAACAAGGACTTGAAGATGACTACCTAGAAGGTAAGAAGATACATGCTATTTTCAAGAACCAAGAAAGAGAAGAATTTGCGACTTCCCATGCTTTAAAATTTCTACATGTAGCAGACCAGTCCGAACAGTATAAGAAACTAATAAAAGACGGGGAAAGTATTTATGATGAAAAGTTTGGACGCTACGCAGTAGAATTTAATCCCTTATATAAAACACCGAGAAGCCTAACCCCAAGCGAATGTGCGAGATTAATGGGATTTGAAAAACCTAAATTTGATCGAACAAAAGACGATCATGATTTTAAAATAGTTTGTGCTAATGCTAGTGCGTATAAGCAATTTGGTAATTCAGTTGTTGTACCGGTATTTAGAGCTGTAGCAAAACTTCTAAAACCTGCAATTGAAATTACAAAGGGATTTGATTAATCAAATAACACATACCTTGTGCTTCTACCACCCGCGCCGGTTTTGACCAAACACTGTTGTTCGACTAGTTGAGCTAAATGGCGGGTTGCGGTGGCGCGGCTGACTTTAGCGACTTTTTGATATTGGCTACTGCTGATCCCATCACTAAAGTCACCCTCTAGCAGTCGGTTCAGCACCTTAACTTGTTCTGTTGTTAACGCTGGGGTGAGTGAGCGCCTACCGACACGAAGCCAGAATTGGGTTTTCGCGATGGTTTGTTCAATGTTATCGAGTGTGTGTTGAACAGCATCATTTAAGGTGTCTAAAAACCATAATAGCCAAGGTGTAATATCGAGGGACCCCTGTTGGGTAGACTCTAGTATCGCGTAATAAGCTTTACGTCGCTCAAGTATGCTAACTGACATAGCGTAAAAATGAATCGAACGATGTTCAGCTTGGGCTAAAGCTACATCGGTGAGTAAACGGGTGATACGTCCATTACCATCATCAAGCGGATGCAAGGTGACAAACCACAAATGAGTGATGGCTGCCCGTACTAACGGATCAAGGTCTGCCTGTTTTCGTGATTGATTAAACCACTCAATAAACTGGGTTAAGCTTTTGTCTAGCGTATCTCGAGGAGGCGCTTCAAAATGGATTGTCGGTTTGTCTAAACGCCCCGATACCACCTGCATAGGCTCATCGCCGCGTAGCTTACCGCCAACCACAGGATTAAACACTGCTTGGTTACTTGAAAACAACAGAGCATGCCAATCTAAAATACGCGTTAGGCTAAGTGGCTGTTGCCAGTTTCGTAACGCATCTAAGGTGATATCTGCTAAACCATCTGTTTGTGCCGTGGTGGGATAAGGGTTTTCTTCACTCACACCAAGTTTATTGGCCAAAGATGAACGTACAGACAATACGTTGAGCTTTTCGCCTTCTATCGCACTTGAATGAACGATATTGGCTATCATGGTATCGAGTGTCCATTGACTAGCCGATTCAGTGCCTATTTTACCCAGTAGCAAACCTTGGTTAAATTGAATTTGACGCAATAAAGAATTAATACGGCTATGATCCCATACAAAGTTGGGCCATTCTTGCTGTTGCCAAATCCACATATTAACCTCCGTTTAGCTGACTTAAATACTGTTTTGATGCAAATACCAAGCTATTCTACTCATCAAATGAGGCAAATAGCAATTTATTCGCCTCACTCAATGAGGCGAATAGGATGGTTAATTGCCTCATGACTCTCATTAGCCAGCTCAATAACACCTTGGCTAGCATTTCGGTATAATCATTTACTGTTTCTATAACCTTCAATTTCTATAACCCAATGCGACTGTAATTAATGACATCCAAGCCGACTGAAGTATCGACATCACCACAAGCCGCTATGCCTAAACCGACTTTGGCAAATAAGCTGCCCCATAAAGTGTTTATTATCGGCTTGCCGCGAACGGGTACTACCAGCGTGAGTGTAGCCTTGCTTGAGCAAGGGTTAACGGTTGCCCACCAAGCCTTTACTAAGCAGGCGTTTATGTTGGCCGATGCGGTGTCGGATGCGCCGTGCTTTAGTGATTATCAGCAGCTTGATGTGTTATTTCCCAGCGCAAAGTTTGTCTATTTAGACAGGCCGTTAGATAAGTGGCTGCCGTCGATGCAAATGTTACTCAGCAGAATGATGGTGCATTTAGATAACCACAATGGCCGCTTTCATCCGCTGATGAAGCGCAGTTTTAACCATTGCTTTGATATATGGCAGGTTGAAGATGCACTAGATGAAGCCCATTTAAGAGCATGTTATCAACGCCACCAGCAACAAGTGTTGAGTTACTTTGCTGGCCGCGATAACTTTATGGCGATTGATATTAGTGTTGCTGGCAGCTTTGCCGCGCTATTGCAGTTTATCGGCTTGCCTCAGCCAAATGAGGTTAAATTTCCGCTACTTCAATTTCCACAACTGAATTTTCCGCAGCTAAATATGGGCCGCAATGTCGCTAGCTGGGATGAATATAAACACCCCAACAAAATTAGCGCCAATGCCTCAGGGCCCGATAAACGCAAGTTTTTTGATTATCGATTATAACCTTGTCAGTTAACGGCTTTAGCAACCCACAAGCTAAAACCGGATCGGCCATGCTGACTCAGCGCGCTAAATTTGAATATCCATTTCCACATGCTGTTTTTAGAAGGCGCACTAAGTGAAGATAGAGTGCACTTTTTATGTATATGGTATCGAGTACTTTTGACTATATATCCATATTAATCACCCTTTAATGTAGGCAAAAGCTAGCTTTGCACAATTCATGTTTGTTCAATTTGGTTTTATTGAGAGCTTTATTATTCAAATTATTTTATTAGCTTTCAACGGTTAGGTTAATAAACAAACGATTTAACATCAATTAACGTTAAGCGGTTACTCACTTTTCGCTGCATACCACCCAAGATAAACTATGCTTTTTATATTGCGGGTCGGATAATCTTGCTCATTGCTGATTATCAAAGCCTTGCCCCGTAAAAATCAGTATCCAAGGTCAATTCAATAAAATTCAATGACCTACTGGATTGGGTGGTTTTGATCTCGGCATCATTATGCAATGACTGGGTAAACACTGATGTTTATAGCTTATTCAAAACCTCGAATATAGAACGATAATCTTGAAGTTGAGCAGTAATGGATAGGAGTAATAAGCATATGAATACAATACGTTTTAAAAAAATGGATGGTACGGCAGTAGCATTAAAGAAAAGCGACATTAACAACTCTCTATCGGGAGAGATCATCATGCCTGACTCAAAAAAATATGATGACGCCCGCGCCCTATGGAATGGCATGATTGATATAAAACCGAGTTTATTTGTTCGCGTTAGCGATGAACAAGCGGTGGTCAAAGCTGTCAATTTCGCCCGTACCCATGGCATTTTGTTAGCGATAAAATCGGGCGGCCATAATATCGCCGGTAAGGCATTAGCGGATGGTGGACTGGTAATTGATTTTCAAAAGATGACAGATGTCATCGTTAACCAACAACAACAAACCGTCAAGGTCAGCCCCGGCGCAACCTTAGCGGATGTTGACAAGGCGACGCAACAATATGGTCTGCTGGTGCCAACTGGGATCAATTCAACCACGGGGATTGCGGGGTTGACGCTGGGCGGTGGTTTTGGCTGGACAACCCGAAAATTTGGTTTAACCATCGATAGTCTGCGCTCGGCTAAGCTGGTCATCGCAACAGGCGAACTACTCGAGGTTAATGCCAACCAACATGCCGATCTCTTTTGGGCAATACGGGGTGGTAGCAGTAATTTTGGTGTGGTCACTGAATTTGAATTTAATTTGCATCAAGCTGGCCCAGAGGTATTAGCTGGCATGGTAGTACACCCCTTTAATGATGTGAAAAACGTGCTGCAACAGTATCAAGCCGCCATCGATAAGGCTCCTGAAGAGCTGAGTTGTTGGGTGGTGATGCGCAAAGCACCACCTTTACCGTTTTTACCGGAAGAGTGGCATGGTAAAGAAGTGGTGGTATTGGCTATGTGTTATGTGGGCGATATTGCCCAAGGTCAGGCTGCCACAGCAGAAATTAGAAAAATTGGCCAACCCATTGCCGACGTGGTGGGGCCGATGCCGTTTGTTGATTGGCAAGCCGCATTTGATCCCTTGTTAGCCGAAGGCGCCAGAAATTATTGGAAAAGTCTTGATATGGCGCAGCTCAACACTGAAACCGTGACCGAAATAGCACACGCCATCCAAACCTTACCCAGCGATGAGTGTGAAATTTTTATTGCTCACCTTGGCGGGGCGATGACAAAGGTGGCGCCGCACGCAACGCCCTGGCTCAATCGTGATGCACACTTCACCATGAATATTCACACCCGCTGGCAACATGCACAAGACGACGATCTTTGTCGACAATGGGCGCGGCAGTTACATGCAAAGTTAACTCAATATTCAATGGGCAGTATTTACGTGAATTTTATCCCAGAAGGCGATGACAACAGTATTGGCGAAGCCTATGGCTCGAACTTTGCTCGGCTCAAAAGCATAAAACAGCAATTCGACCCCGCCAATCTATTTAGGATTAATCAAAATATTGTCCCCTAAATATTATTCCCTAAATATAGTCCCCTAAATTAGCAAGCAATAGCGTCAGCCGAACAAGATTTTCGGCTGACGCTAACCAAGCCTTCAAAGACGGGGTGATGAATAAAAGCAAGGTCAACGGCATTAGCACGACAAAGTGTGTTAACTAACCTGTTTGTAAAATAGATTTTTTATCAGCTTAATCGACAAAGCGTCGCTGGGTCGTTCACATCTAGGCCGAGGCGGATTAAACAATCGTTTCTGCGTGCCAGAACGCCTTGTCCAACCCTGTTTAACAAAAAGGTCAGTTTAAGGGGGTGCGACGACACGTTACCACCAATGTAGCGCCTAAATGGTGAATTGGATCCACCATCTTATTTTGTAGGTCATTCATTATCCGAGCGGGATAATCCGCCCAAAAATCAGCTAACAAAAAGACACTAAGCCCTCGATAACAAACTCCTCAGGCAGCTTTTGTAATTGTTTTAACAATAAAGGGTTACCCAGTAAATACGCCAATTCTTGACGGGTAAACAGGTTGGCAATGTTGTGTTGGCATTGTGCCTCTTGCACTTTTACGCGAGTAATCGCTTCGAGCGACTCAACCGCAGAACCTGGTAAGCGATGAGGTTTTTTATCAATAATGGCTAAATGAAGCTCCATTAACTCTGGGTCTTGCAGCAGTGTTGATAAGGTCCACGGCTGAGCAATGGCGTTAATATAATCTTCACGGCGAGATAACGAGTCTAGGCTGAGCTTTGGCGCACATATTTCTTCCGGTGTGGCCAAAATTTGCAGACGCTTGACCCACAACCCCAAACGCTCTGATCCTGTCATGCCAGAAAGCGGCACCGCCAGCCACAAACCAATTAATGCCGGGCTCATCCAAGCCAGTAAGGTAAGTGAATCCAGCACCGCAGCGTAACCTAATAGCGCACCAACCAACATGTGCCAACGATGGCGGTAAATCAGGGTTAACCAGGGTAAGCTGCCGTCGTCACGTCGTTGTGGCGACCAACCGCTATCGCGTCCTGCTAAAATCGATATTACCGCGCCGCAATGGATTAGCATCATTATTGGCGCAATGAGTGCCGACAAAATCACCTCAACTACCACGCTAATCATGGCTTTGCCTCTGCCACCTAATTGTTTACTCATGGTGCTATTTTTCAGTAATAACACCACCCCAAGAATTTTGGGGCCGAACAATATCCCCATAGTGATATAGAACAACCGCAGGGCACGATCTGAGTCCATCACTGGCCAAGTCGGAAACAACGAGAATTGATCGGTGAAATATTCTGGGCGAATAAAATGTGCCTGCAATGCCAGCATTAATCCCGACAAGATCAGCATTAACCAAAATGGCGATGACAAATAGGCCATAATTCCGGTGAGTAAATGTAAGCGACTAACCCAATGCAACCCTTTCGTAAACAGCACTCGAGTGTGCTGTAAATTACCTTGGCACCAACGTCGATCGCGCACGGCTAAGTCGACAATCGAAGGCGGACATTCTTCATAAGAGCCTGGCAGGTCTGCGGCAATTACCACACTCCAACCCGCACGGCGGATCAAGGCTGCTTCAACAAAGTCGTGGCTCATAATATGGCCACCAAAAGGCGGTTTACCTGCAAGGTTGGGCAAGCCTGCGGCACTCATAAACGCCTCAGTACGAATGATGGCATTATGACCCCAAAAGTTGCCTTCTTTGTGCGCCCACCAAGATAGCCCCGTACCAATAACAGGACCATAAATTCGCGCAGCAAATTGCTGTAACCGCGCCATTAAGGTATTGCCATTGATTAAATACGGAATGGTTTGGATAAGTCCGGCGTCTGGATCGGCCTGCATGCGCTGAGCAAGGCTAACGATAGTATGGGTTTCCATTAAACTATCTGCGTCTAGCACCAAAAGGTGATCGTATCTGGCGCCCCAACGTTTACAAAAGTCGGCCACATTACCGGCTTTACGGGCATCATTTTTACGACGACGTCGGTAATAAACCCGCGCATCTTTGCTCACTTGATGACGCAAAATCAAAAAAGCCTGCTCTTCAGCCAACGCAATATCGGGATCGGTAGTGTCACTTAATATAAACCAGTCAAAAGCATGTGCTTCGCCCGACGCCGCCAGCGCCATGGCCATCACTTCAACCGCGGCAAAAACGCGATCGGGTGATTCGTTATAAGTCGGCATTAATATCGCGGTTCGGGTATGCAGCGCTACGGTTGCCGCAGGTACAGATGAGGTGCTTTTCAATAGAATAACAAAGCCTGCTATGCCACCACTAAACGCCAACGCTATCCAACAAAAGTTAACCGCAAACAAGACTAAAACGATGTATTCAAGCGGCGTAATACCGCCGACATTAAATACCGACACCATTTCATAAATCGCCATCACCGAGATAATAAAAGCACTCCCAACCACCCAAAATCGACGTAAGCCGTCAGACTTTACCCCATTGGCAATGGTGCTTTTACGCGGCATGCCTTCAGACAGCACGCGTAAACTCTGCGGCGCCATTGGGCTTGGTCGCTCTAGTGGCATCACTGCGCCGCCGACCAAGTTGATTTCGGTGTCGCTTATCCTAATGTCGCGGGTAATAGTGTCGCGAGTAATAGATTCAGTCTGCATCATGTTTGCTATGACCGAGTCCAACGGTAAAGCCAGGTTTCGACTTCGCGTGGGCCAGTAAACTTAAGCTCAGCACGCAGCTCAATCAATTCCGCATCTTGTGGGTCCATTTCAAATGCCAAACGATAACCATTGTTTTTTGGCTGACGAGACACGACTGCATTGGTGATAACGCCCGCTGAACTTTGGACTTTCACAACGGGCATTTCATCGTTATTGCCGGCTTTAACTTGATAGTCGATAACAAACAAGCGCCTTGGCGTGGCTTTAGCAATATCAGCTCGGCCGCTAGCAGTGCGCGCAATAATAACAGTGCCATCATCTACTTCGGGCTCATCACCCCAAATTAAACGATAGGTAAAATGAAACTCGCTGCCTGCGGCGATAGGTTGTTTGGGTTTCCAATAACTGACGATATTGTCATGAATTTCAGAATCAGTCGGTATTTCGGTCAACACCACCTCACCTGCACCCCAATTTCCGACCGGTTCAACCCATAAACTTGGGCGACGTTCATAGTGAGCTTCGAGGTCTTGATAAGCTTCAAAACTGCGTTCGCGTTGAATTAAGCCAAAACCTTGAGGCGAGTTATCCATAAAGGCACTCACCTGTAATTGCTTTGGGTTAGCCAATGGCCGCCATAAGCGTTCGCCACGACCGTTTAATATTAATAGCGCATCGGAGTCGTGCACTTCAGGCCGGAAATCATCGGTGTTTTGACGACCATTCATCGAGTGTAAAAACATACTCGTGCTAGGAGCCAAGCCCACTTTGACTAACTCTTTGCGCGGAAATAAGGTCGCTTCCACATCGATATGAGTATTATCGCCAGGCCTAACAGAAAATCGATACGCCCCAGCAACGCTAGGACTGTCTAGCAATGCATGCACCACGATTAAATTGCTGTCACTGTTTGGGCGTTCAACCCAAAAGGCACGAAATATAGGAAATTCTTCGCCTTCAGGCTCTGCGGTATTTAACGCTAAGCCCCTTGAAGACAAGCCGTAATCGCTACCTTTACCCAAGGCACGGAAATAACTCGCCCCTTGGAATACCATTAATTCATCAAAATACGCTGGGTTATTCAGCGGGTAATGAATGCGTAAACCTGAATAGCCAATATCTTGTGTCGGTAACTTTTGGCTAAGCACATCGCCAGCAGTAAAAAACCCCGAATTATAGGCCAAATGGGTGGCTTGATTGCCTTCGACCAAGGCAATTTCAATTAAATCTTGGAAATAGAAACCACGATGAAATAGCTGCATTTGATAAGGTAAGCCTTCGGCTTTCCAAATGGAGGCTTCTGGCTTAAAGCGAATATCTCGATATTCATCATAAGAGATTTTGGCCAAACCAGGCGGTAATGGATCATTAAGAGCCACATAAGGTTTTTGGGCTAGTCGGCGGGCTATTTTAACCACGGAATCAGGATCAAAATTGGCCGTTTTCGCAAAACGCACTTTAGTTGGCACTTCTTCGGTATTTTGCGCTTTAAGCGGTAATTTTTCATCTGCGTAAGTCTGCAGCGGTATGGTCACACTCGGTGAGACAGGGACAGTGATAGGCGTGTTTGATTCTTGCGCCGTAAGGTTAAAACAAAGTCCTGCGGCAATGGCTAACGACAAGCTCGTCAGCCCTTTTTTTAGCGTTTTAGATGAAACAAATATGCGAAAATTCAGTAAGCTAACCATAGATAGGCAACCCAAAATAAACAGCGTTAACGTGCATTTTTTAACGCGGTAATTGCTGCAAAATATCTTTGGATACAACCCCACATTAGATTGCGCGAAAGATATCAGAATGGCAAAAAATTGCACAGGCATTTATAGATAAAGCCCACTAACGGTAATAACATTTTAATCTATTGATATAGCCAAATATCACACTTGCTTGCATGAAAAATTAACATAATAATTTTTATATGGTTAAAGCAATCCTAATGTCATCAATCCCAACTACAATTAAATCTATACGACAGATTAATTATTGTTTTTATTACTCATTTTTATGCTGTTCTAGTGTCTGAGTGACAGTGTCTCTTTATTGATTATTGATTATTGATATTAATCATTAGAATTTATAGTTTTATAACAACAAGGTAATAGGTTAGGGAGACAAAATGATTTCAGCGTTATCAGCTAGGTTCAACATCTTGTGCTTAAGTGCATTATTCACTTTGATAATATCTTGTAACGCTATGACTGAAACACTGGAACTCTCCACTCTTGAATGGCCACCATTCACAGGATCACAATTAATTGATGCTGGAATTACCAGTCAAATAGTTGAACAAGCATTAAGCTATGAAGGGCATAAGCTTAACGTCACGGTTTTACCCTGGAATCGTGCCATACGAATGGTGAAGATAGGCAACATTGTTGGTTATTTCCCTGAATATATGATGACTTCAAATGATTTTCTATTTTCTAATTCTTTAGGAATGAGTCCGATAGGCTTACTTGAACGTAAAGCAAAGCCTATCGTTTGGAGTGAAGAGAGTGACTTAAACCAATATGTATTAGGGGTTGTTAATGGCTTTGTGAATACGGTAAAAATCGATAAAATGATACTCGATGGAAGTCAGAAATATGAAACAGCCAACAATGAGAGACAAAACATATTGAAATTGGCAGCTGGACGTATTGATACCATAGTGATTGACGTCAATGTCTACCAGTATTTGAAGTCAGATCCACAAGTAGCAAAAATTACCCCTCTTGTGCAAATGAACAAAAAAGTTCTAAAACAGAAGAGTTTACACATTGCATTTGGTAATAATCCGCAGGGGGAAAAGTGGCTAGCGATTATTAATAGAGGCCTATCAAAATTTGATGTCCAAGCCACTATGGATGCTTCAATACAGAAGACAATTCAGCCGTAATGGGGATAGGGTATTAGGTAAAGGCTCCCTAAGATGTTGTCAACGCAAGCTAGTTGATGTGGAACCACTGTGCTATATGGAGTGTCTATGCATGGCCATGTTGCTTCATCTCGGGCCACTGGGCCGAAAATCACACTTGGCAAACCTATCGGCTAATGCCGAAATTCGCTTAAGCTAGGCGCTATTGAGGCAATTCTTGCCCTTATTATATTACCGCCAAAAAATAAAGTTAATCATTAATCGTTAATCGTGAGTTAGGTGACCGCAAAGCATCACCATGAGAAATAACACCATTAAGAGGGCGACGCCAATAACTGAAATCGCCCCAATAAATGCTTAAATTAATGCTTAAACAATCAGATCCTTCATTAAACCTTCCAACACATCCGCCTGACGGCTCAAACGCTCGATTTCTGAAGCCGTGGTAGTCACTAAGTCCATCACTTGAATCGAGCTACTTCTGACAGAGTCGACATCACTGGCAATATTATCGGCCACAGCACCTTGCTCTTCAGCCGCGGCGGCAATTTCTAAACTTCTATCGGAGATATGCTGATTTTGCTCGGCAATCTCACTAATACTTTGGCTGGCATAAGTCATCAACTGTTCGCTTGACCCCGCTTCGGTGACTGTTTTCGCCATCACGCTCATCACACTTTGGCTATTGGTCTGCAGGGTTTCAATGATTTTTTGGATCTCTACTGTC
The DNA here is from genome assembly GCF_002836275.1 of Shewanella sp. Actino-trap-3. NCBI lineage: Bacteria > Pseudomonadati > Pseudomonadota > Gammaproteobacteria > Alteromonadales > Shewanellaceae > Shewanella > Shewanella sp. Actino-trap-3. Next base: position 3,082,792 of record NZ_PJCE01000001.1, read on the forward strand.
GCCGTTTGAGTTCTACCCGCTAAGGTTTTCACTTCACTGGCAACCACTGAGAATCCGCGGCCATGTTCGCCTGCTCGAGCAGCTTCAATTGCAGCATTAAGGGCCAGCAAGTTAGTTTGGTCGGAGATGGCATTAATCGTTGCAATCACATCACCAATTTTAGTCGCACTGGTATCGAGTTCAGCAACGGCAACAGAGGCACCACGAACTTCGCCAGCCAAATGATTAATCTCTACTAATGTTTTTTGGATCTGAGCTTGTCCTTGCGTGGTTTTTTCTGTTGCACGCGATATTTGCGTCGACGATTCTTGGGCGTGACTGGCAACCTCTCTGATAGAGACCGCCATTTCTTCAGTGGCACTGGCTAGCGAATCAATGCGGTCTTGCTGCACGCTGGCCAACTGGGTATTTTCATCACTACGAACACGTAACTGGGCACTAATTTGTTGAATAAGCGCAACCGCTTCTTGAGTGGTTTTCACCAACAGATGTTCACGTTCTGAAACCCGATCAACGGTTCTGGCGATCAAATTGAATTCATTTCGTGATGGCGCATAACCAATACGAGCAGCAAGATCGCCCTCGGCTAACTTTCTCAATGCTTCATAAATATGAAATAGGCCGCCGCCAATAAACGTCTTAATATAGTGGGAGCAAACAAGCATCAACAATAAACTAAGGCATATAGCAATGATGTGCCACAGGCCTAATCCAGTCAAAAAGCTGTTGCTACCAACATAACTGAGTGAATAATCCTGACCTGACACCTGAGCTGAAATATCAGTATTACGGTCAATTTTGATCGCGGAATGTTGCAGTACTGGCGCCAATTCGGCTGCGGATAATTGAGTAGCAGATGCCAATTTGGCAATCACATCGACTTGTTTTTGCGCCTCCACAGTACGCTGCGAAGATGCGGCGTCAGTCAAACTCACGCCAATAACCACAATAGCAAACAATGCAGTGAAGAAAAGAACAAGAAAATTTTCCTGTAGTTTTACGTTGATCAGATACTTATCTACCCAACGGAATGCAACCTCTTTCACGATGATATCTCCAACAAAAAAATGAAACAGTGACTACCGAGTGTGGCTTACAAGGTTCCTTCAGCCAGTATTGTTGATATAAAAAACACTCAACTCGATGAATGTTATAAACAATATATGACTATCTCTATCAGATAATTCTAAATGACTAAAGTGATGCCTAGATCACAAAGAATGTTACTCATGACACTTATGGCAACTGAATAATCACAAACTGATAACCTTAGCAAAAGGGGCTTTGTGGTATAAAGAATCGTAAGTATGTCCCGAAATATTGCCTCAGCAAGCTACGCCCGCAATAAACGAACCCAACAAAAAATGACTTAGCGGATCCCGTCCTTGCAAGATTAGAGATAACGTTATCATTATCCCGAGCTTAGGTGAGTATCATTAGTAAGCATTTAACCCGTTCATATATTTCATCGGTGATGTTTTCATGACTTTTTTAAACATGGTAATAAACGCACTTACCGACTCATAGCCTAATAATTCAGAAACCTGTTGCACACTTTGCCTATCTGACAGCGCTTGCAGCGAAGTAATAATATGCAGCTGCGTTCGCCATTTCCCAAATGTCATCCCGGTTTCTTTTGTAATAAGTCGCGCCAATGTGCGCTCTGTTAATGCAAATTGTTCGGCCCATTGCGGCAGTGTTTTTCTCTCGCCAGGCTGACTTATCAATTGTTGGCTCATCGCCTGAATGACCCTATTTTTAGAGAGTACAAAATCTAAATGCTGAATAGGCATCTCAGTAAGTTGCTCAAATAATACCTGCGCAAGCCGGGCGGTTTTGCTGTGTGAACCGTAATGCTGATTGCTCCCAGCAAGCGCAAACATCAGCTCTTTAACTAAGGGCGTAATCGCCAAGGTGCAGGTATTTTGTGGCATACCGGGCATATTGCCATCAATAAATAAGTGGCATAACTCAGCGTTATCTGACGCGCGGTTACTATGAACTTTATTTGCTGGGATCCAAATAGCACTATGGGTTGGCACCATCCACATTTTTGCCGATACCTCACAGGTGACATAACCATGCAAAGCTAAAATTAGCTGCCCTTTGGGATGAGTGTGTAAAGGAATTTCATGGCTAGCACAAGCCTGCTCTATTTTGGCTATAATGGGTTGGTCCATATATTCAAAATTTTTGATTTCATCCCAGCCAATGGTTTCAAACATAGTTTTGTCAGTTTTTAGTTATTTAATGTCACTATTTCTAAATTATATCGCCCGCAAAATCTTTATACTAGCGGCCATTATTTTGCTATAAAAACAAAAGCACCTTATGACGGCACTTACGTTAACTCAAAAACCGCAATCTCGCTTCTCAGGCATATTGCTGGTGATAGGTATTTTGCTTATTGCGGCTAATTTACGCGCCCCTTTTACCGGTATTGCGCCAGTGCTGGAGCAAATTATTAGTCACTTTGGCCTAACCGATCCTCAAGCAGGTTACTTAACCACATTACCGTTAATTGCCTTTGCCGTTATTTCACCGATGGCGGCTTTTTTTGCTCGAAAACAAGGCTTAGAGCATGCCTTGTTTGCCGCGTTAATCCTGATATTGTTAGGCATTGCGACTCGGTTTATCAATTCATCAACCATGCTATTTATCGGTACCGCCATTATTGGCGTAGGCATTGCGATTGCTAACGTATTATTACCAAGCCTCATTAAACGTGATTTTGCCACTAAAGTGGCACTCATGACCTCGGCCTACGTGCTGACGATGGGGGTAACATCAGGTGGTTTTTCAGCGTTGGTATTCCCGCTTAGCCAACTAAACGGTTTGGGCTGGCAACTGGCACTTGGCTCGGCAGGCATCATCACGGTTGCCAGCTTAATTGTGTGGACAGCACAACTGGGCAAACACACTAAACCGACCTATTGCGCACACCAATCGGCACCGTCAAAAAGTGTATGGCGTTATTTACTAGCCTGGCAAATTAGTTTGTTAATAGGCCTAAACTCATTTCTGAATTACATCATCATTACTTGGTTGCCAAGCATATTGACCGATACCGGCCACTCAGCCGTTGAAGCGGGGGCGTATCATGGCGCTTTTCAAATAGCGACAGCATTACCTGGATTAGTATTAATACCACTGCTGGCGAAGTTAAAAGATCAAAGCGCGCTGAGCTTTATTCTGGCACTACTGAGCGCCGGCAGCGCACTTGGACTGCTGTATATGCCTCATTTTGCCTTTGTATGGACGCTAATGTTGGGCTTTTGCTCTGGGGCGTGTTTTATTTTGGGGCTGTCGTTTATTAGTTTACGCACCGATGACCCGCATCAAGCTGCGTCACTTTCTGGTATGTCGCAAAGTGTCGGTTATTTACTGGCGGCAGTTGGTCCCATGGTGGCAGGCGCGCTGCACACTGCAACAGGCAATTGGGATGCGCCATTATGGTTATGTGCTATTGCAGCTGTGTTGTGTGCGTTATGCGGTTTAGCTGGCGGCAGAAATACCACCTTACATAAGTCGGCTAGCTAGTAACTATAACTATGGCCGCTTACTGAACGCAGGTTTTCTATTAAAATTTGTTAGCGGCTTGGCCTATCGTTGCCAAAAACGTTAAGCGATGCGACAGCCTCAAACAAAAGACAATTTTTAGCTCAATGATTAGTCAAATACTTAAGTATTAGAAAATAACAGGATATCCATAATCAGTTAGCGATGCCGTATTGTTTAAACCTAAGTGAATATCGCGCTTTTTATGCCTTTTAAGCCGATGTATAAAATAAAATATCTTAACGGTGAAATATTTCACTCAGTTAATCTGTCTATACTGATTACTTATCCCATTAGGAACAACACTAATGGCTACTCGTCGATATAAAATACTGTCAAAAATCTGCTTACTTTTCAGTGTTTTTTTGCTGGTAATTTAGACGATTTATTTACTTTTCAAGTCAAAGTAAAACAAGGGCCTGAAGGTAAGCAATGGCTAATCGATAACAAACCTGATGCTAAAGCATTTTTTGACTTCGTAAAACAGCTGCCACCCGCTGCCAGTTTGCCAATAGCCCGTATTTCGGTGTGAACAGCTTTTTATTCACAACCAGGAATAGCGGCGTAGTATCAGGGCGTTGGATTTTTGAACCGGTCGACGGTGTGGTCAATTTATAATGTTGCCACAACAGTATTGCGAACAAAGTTAAAAGTAGGATAGCTAAATGATAGCGACTAAAGACTAGAGTAATGGAGAAATATTCCGGCAGATTATCTTGACGCGCCAGTTTTAACCTCGTTGTATATTAATACACCCCATGTAGCGGCTTACAACACAAAACATACAAGTATGCTTTATATAATCACTTAACTTTACATCAACAGGTGTCTTAATTAAAAATTAACATTATCAGTTAGTCAAACAAGCTTGTTAATGTAGCAAACGCTAAATTAACACTGTAATACCTTGATTCTAATTTTGTTCGTTTATTATGTATGCGAAAATAACGGCAAGATCGAGATGATTCCTCCTTTCGATTCATATTCTAAATTCAGCTGCCAAATGGCTGTATTTATTTCCGTATTTAAATTTAAGTAAACGGCAGTAATAGTACTCAATATGAATTCATATTCACTAAAGAAAAAGATATTGTTATCGGTTGTCCTTGCCCTTACCGTTGTCATTACATTGCTATCGTGGCACAGCTATTCAACCCAAAAAAACTTGTTACTGCAAAGTAGTGTTGATCAGGTAAGTGAATCGGGTAAACAACAAGCGATGCGAATTGAACAATGGTTGGCTGATCGCCAGCGTGTTATCACCTCAGTTGCCACTAAGGTCGAAGGCGATACGCTCAATGCATTGCAGCAAGCACAAGTATCTGGCGATTTTCAGTTGACCTATTTTGGTGACAGCAATGGCGTAATGGTCGACTCAGATCCGAGTATTGATCGTACCGGCTACGATCCTAGAATTCGTCCTTGGTATCGTCAAGCACAACAAGCTCGTGGAGCCATCATTACCAAGCCTTACTTGGACGTAGCCTTCAATGTATTGGTGGTTACTATCGCCCAACCAACTCGTAATGGTGTTGTCGGTGGTGATGTATCTATTGCCAGTTTAGTGGATAGCGTCAACAGTATGTCGCTGCCAGCCAACGGCTATGCCATCATGATGCATAAAGACGGTACCGTAATTGCCTATAAAGACTCGAGTAAATTGATGGGTAAAGTTACCGGTATTGACGCTCAGCTAAACAGTCAATTAATCCAATCGAGCCACCAGTCAGGTCAATTTGCTCCAGCCTATTTTGACTCTGAAGGCCGAGATAAACTGCTATGGGGCGAGGAGATACCTAATACAGATTGGCAGCTCGTTTTTGTACTCGACAAACAAACTCTAGAAGCACCACTGGCTAGTTTAATGTTTACCCAATTAGGCTTGGCTGCGTTAGTACTGATGATAAGTGTGCTATCAATTTCATGGTTATTAAGTCTGTTACTTGGACCATTAAGCCGAGTGTCTCAAGCGCTATCACGTATCGCTGACGGCAATGGTGATTTAACCCAACGCATTACAGTCGACAGTCAGGATGAAGTAGGCATATTGGCAGACAGCTTCAACCGCTTTGTGAGCAGTCAACATCAACTGATCAGTCATATTCGTCAACTGGCGACTGAACTGGATTTAGATGCAGAGCAGAGTCTACTCACCAACCAAGCGAGTGTTGATAAGTTACAACGCCAACAGCAAGAAGTGGCAATGGTTGCCACTGCCGTGACTGAAATGTCGAGCGCGACGCATGAAATTGCAGCCAATGCAGAAAGTACGGCAGCGGCGGCGCAGCAATCAGCCCAGAGCAGCACTCAGGGTAAAGGTTTGGTTGATAAAACCCGCACCACGATTAATTCATTAGCATCTGAAATCGATGAAACCACTACCGTGATGGGTGAATTGAGCCTGCATGCACAAGCCATTTCTGGCATTTTAACTACTATTCAGGGGATTGCTGAGCAAACTAACTTATTAGCACTCAATGCAGCCATTGAAGCTGCTCGTGCCGGTGAGCAAGGCCGTGGTTTTGCTGTCGTCGCAGATGAAGTGCGAGTGTTATCGCGCCGAACTCAAGACTCTACCGCAGAGATTTATACCACTATTGAAACCTTGCAAAATACCACCAAACAAGCGGTTAACTTGATGGATAGCAGCAAGGGATTAGCCAATAACAGTGTTGATGATGTTAACGCTGCTGCACAAGCCCTCGAAGAAATTACTCAAGCGGTGAATGTGATTTCTGATATGGCGGGTCAAATAGCCATAGCAGCAGAGGAGCAAACACAGGTAACGAGCGAAATAACGAAGAATACAGTCGCGATAAAAGATGTCACCGATGAGATCACCTCGTCGGCTATGACCCATTTAGACCAAGCTAAAATGCTCAAAGACCGTGCGACAGATTTGAGCAAAAAAGTCGCCACCTTCATTTTGTAAACATGTTTTACTGGTCTAGTGCAGGCTTATTACTAAGCAAGAGCATCCTGCCTAGTGCCAGTTAATATCTGGATAAGTCTTTTGAGGTAAAAGTGAGTTGGCTTTGCCTCAAAGATTTACCAACACAATCCATATTCAAAACCTCAAAGCCATCAGTAATAACTTAATACACTAATATTTAACGCTAAAATAGTGCCTATTTCATCGCGGATTTGACATAAACGTCAAATCGATTTTTCTTAGTTGCGATAACCATCGACGGTTTTACCCCATCAAGATCTTCTGCATAATCGGGACGCTTTACGACCACTCGTTTTGTGGCTAACGCCATTGCAGGCGCCAGCAAACCATCGGCATCTAGGTCTGCGCCGACAAGGGTTTGAAATACGCGCATCTCTTTTTTAACCAGAGCTGATTTTTCGCGGTGTGGGTACATGGGGTCGAGGTAAACCACATCAATTTCGGTGCCAGATGCTTGAGCGGCGTCTGCTAATGCACTAATACTTGAACCGTGAAATAAGCTCATAAGATCGCGCATCCACTCGCCTATTTCAGCATCTTCATAGGCTCGACGTAAACCGTCTTCTAACAAGGCTGCGACCACGGGATGACGTTCAACCATAATCACTTTGCAACCTAGGCTGGCCAATACAAAGGCATCACGGCCTAAGCCAGCAGTGCCGTCGACAACGGTTGGCGTGACGCCTTGCTTTAGTCCGACCGCTTTGGCAATTGATTGGCCTCGACCACCACCAAACTTGCGTCTATGCGCCACCGCACCAGAGACAAAATCGACACTAATGCCGTCAAGCTTAGGCTCATCACGCTTATGCAAACTTAAGCAATTTTGCTCAAAACGTAATTCAAAAGCAGCGTCGTTGTCCCACACCAAGTGCCAGCACTGGGCGATATCGACTAATGAAGGATACTGCTGATTAAAGAAGATAGGTGTCTGCAACAAGATGATTACCATGCCAATGTAAGAAACTACGCCATTATGCCAAAAGCCATCACTAGTGAACACCTATACCTCGCGCGCTAGACCACTTATAATGTCACTATTACACAGTTTTACTGTCTCATTTAGTTAATGGAAACGCCCATGCTCAGTTATCGTCACGGTTATCATGCAGGCAATTATGCCGATGTACTTAAGCACGCAATGCTTATTCAAGTATTAAAAGCGATGCAGAAAAAAGATAAACCTTATGTGTATATCGATACTCATGCAGGCGCAGGCGCGTACTCGTTAACCGATGAGTTTGCCCAAAAGACCGGTGAATACTTAGAGGGTGTTGCCAAATTATGGGACCACGCTAATTTACCCAGCGCATTAGCCGATTATGTTGAATCGGTACGACACTTTAACGCTGAATTTGATGGCGAGTTAACGGTTTACCCTGGCTCACCGGCCATTGTCGATGTTGAACTTCGCCCGCAAGACCGTATGGTGTTACACGAACTGCACATTACTGATCATGAATTACTTGAAAATTATTTTATTAAAGACAAGCAAGTCAAAGTCATTAAAGGCGATGGTTTGCAGGGATTAATTGCCGCGGTACCGCCATTAGAGCGCCGCGGAGTAATATTAATTGACCCTAGCTATGAAATGAAAACTGACTATCAAGATGTTGCAGAAACCATGATTAAAGCCCATAAGCGTTTTGCGACTGGGACATTTATTTTATGGTATCCGGTGGTTAAACGTGAGCAAACTGAGGCGATGTTAACCCTGCTCAAAAATAGCGGCATTAAGAAACAACTGCGTATTGAGCAAGCGATTAATGCCGACAGTGATGAGTTTGGCATGACGGCTGCAGGTTTATGGGTGATTAATCCTCCTTGGCAAATGGATGTATTGGCTAAAGAAGCACTGGATTATTTAGCACCTTTATTAGGCCATGCCGACGGAAAAACGACGGTAAAATGGGAAGTGGGCGAATAATTTACCCTCTCTAGGGTTTATTTCTGCTGTGCAATATTAATCATGATGCCTGATATATCAAGATGCCCAAACAGCAGCAACTGTTTGGGCATTTTTGATGATTATCTTTAATATACATTACGGATTTTTATTTAAAAAATGCCCCTGCAGCGCCTGGAAATACCACTGGGCTGACATTACCATTGGCAGCGACACTCGCGACGCCAAATAGATAGTTGTCGATAACCATATTATCTAAGGTGAACTGATCCACTTTGCCGACATAGCGACTATGAGTCCATTGTGGCACTGTCGTTAATCGCCAATAAATGCGATAGCCGACAATGGTTTTATCGTCACTCTTTGCCCAGCTTAACGTAGTGCTCGGTGACACTTGCCCTGCAATGGTAACCTTGGTTGGCGGCGCGGGCGCCCACGCCATTGAGGCTAAACTAAGGGCATTTAATGTGGTGAGCTTAGCAGTAAAATCAAAATCTACCCCGTCAATCACATCACCATACGCAATGCCGTTTTCAACACGAATATCTTGATGTTGGCGATTATAGTTCTCGTTGGTTTCCATGATACGAACGGCAGGTAAACCGGCCTGATTAAACGGTAAATGATGACCACCACGGCCAAAGCGGTCGAGACGATACACTAGCATCACCTCCAAATTAGTCATGTATTGGTCAGCTAATGACTTAATTTTACGGGCTAGATTACGTGACGCGGAATCATTCTCGCCGCCGCTAAAATAACGCTGTTTGGCTTCTTCAGCGGTTTCGGTAAAACGTACCCCCTCAGAAAACACCCGTACACTACTATTATTAATCACCCCATTAATGCCAGAGATATTGCCAATCATGTCATTGTTTAATACTGCTTGAACCTGCCAATTTTGCGCTTTGGCATAGTCAGCTAAAATATTACCGCCATACAAGCCTTGCTCTTCGCCCGACAACGCCGCATACACAATCGTGCCGTTAAATTGATATTTTGACAATACTCTGGCAGCTTCTAGCGCTCCAGCAACACCCGATGCATTATCGTTTGCACCAGGAGAAACCGACGTCGCATCCAATACATCACTGACACGCGAATCAATGTCACCGCTCATCATCACTACGCGCTTAGGGTCGGTTTTACCGCGTTGAATGGCGATAACGTTAACCACTTCAGTTGGGTTCGCAATTCGCTTGCCTTGAACTGTGTCACCCACAGTAATAACCTCTAAACAACCGCCGCACTCTGTTGATATCCGCTTAAATTCTGCTTCAATCCAACGCCTTGCCGCGCCAATACCTTGTTTGTCCGATGCAGTATCTGACAAGGTATGGCGGGTACCAAAACTGACTAAAGTGCGAAGATCTTGTTCAATTCGTTTGGCTTGTGGTGCGCTAGCAATGTCGTATAAACGCATATCTTCTTGTGATGGGGCGACTAGCGATGATTTGTCTGCAGCAAATGCGGGTAACGCCGCAGCCCCTAATACCAATAGCCCAGTAATACTGGCCATACAATAACCGTTAGTACGACTCATTTTAACGCGCTTAGGTTGAACGTTTTCAATTAGTTGATTCATCAATAAATACCTTAAATTAACTGGATAATGCTTTTTGGTAACGTTTTAATAAGATTTTTACCCGCATCACATAAGCTTGTGTTTCAGGATAGGGCGGTATACCGCTGTATTGCATCACAGTAGTCGGACCGGCATTGTATGCCGCACAGGCTAAGTCGATGTCGCCGTCAAACTGACTTAATAACTGGGCAAGATAACGGCTACCACCGCGAATATTTTGTTGCGCATTAAAAGGATCATCCACCCCCATGTCCTTGGCAGTCCCTGGCATTAATTGCATCAGGCCTTTGGCGCCAGCTTTTGATAGCGCTCGCATTTTAAATGCCGACTCTGCATGGATAACGGCGCGGATTAATGCCGGGTCTAACTGATATTGGCGCGCAGCCAACGCAACGTCGGTAGTAAAAGGTGAGGTAAATAGTGGGATCTTATACCAGTCGATAACCGAATCGACTCGACACGCAAAGCATTCATACAGTAAAACTTGAAAGTCTTGATGTGATGGTTGCTGATCACTAAATACCATCACGCCGTTGGTTTGCTTGTATTGATATACTTTACGTTTTTCAACGCCAAAATCACTGACAATACCATTTTCGGAGTAAAGGGCCTTCACCCTAGGCTTACTTGGAACCCCGCTCGGTTGCGTTAACGGATAATCATTGGTCAGGGTGCGTTGTTGCGGTGTTTCGCCGACAAAGCCGGCGTCCAATAACCATTGATCATTCGCAGGCTGATCATTCACCGATGTAGTTTTACCTTGATTCATCACATTATTCACTTCGAGAGTCGGCGCGATGAGATTTTCAGTAGTAGTACGTTGAGATGGTTGTAACGATAACTGTTTTTTTACTGTGGTTTGCTCAGGAATAAACTTAGCGTTGATTTGCGGTTTTACAACCTCTTCTACGGCAGGATGAACCACTTGTTTGGCTTGTACATGCACTTGTACACAAGCACAAGACAACAGCATACCGATACCCAATAGCGTCTGCCGATTACGCCATATCATTGGGCTAATCATGCACTTGATCAAATATCGGCATCGGCGCGATACGAGCCAATTTAGCCACAGCAGCACCAGGGAAAATTTTAACGCCACTGTTCAACTCATCGACAGCTTTACGATAAAAATCTTCTGCGTGAACAAAATCGAGTTCTAATTGTAAATATTCGGCAAGCTTGTCTTCACTCAACTTGTCTTTATTCACCGTAGCTAATAACGCCTCTAAACCTTGATCAATTTGTTGCCAAGCAGCAATCGATACTGACAAAGAGCCGCCCGTCACGTTTGACGCTTCAATGGGTTGTCCCCAATCATGCTGAGGTTGCAGTTGTTTTAGTTGCTGTAATTGGGCTTGCTGATCATCCGTTAAGGGATGGTAAGACGGTCTGGCCTGACACAGCTCAGTAAACAGCGTCAATCGCATATCAATTCTTGAGTCGATCACTTTTAGTGCTTCAATGGCTGAAGTGCGTTTTTTAAGTAAACTGGCATACCAAAGATAAGCCAAAATAGTGGCTAAAGTAAGGCTAAGTAACAGCGCCTGCATGATGACATCCTTTATTCTTGTTATTAGCTATCATAATCATAATTTAATCAAAAGTTCATCTTTATCGGCGCAACCTTAGCGAAAAAACAACCACTAAAGTATAAACCCTGTGCCTATAGATGTTAATAAACTGTTTTGATTAAGATCTTAACTATAACACAAGTATCCGCACTGGCACGGTCAAACATTCTACAGTTAAATTTTTAATGTTTAGCTTTATCAACCACCTAAATCAATGTTGATAAGGGCGTTTTTTAAACACTCTTACAGTTTTCTATCGAATAATAATAAGAATATCGTTAAATAATGCTGACTTAACACCCTTTAAGCAATTTATTAATGACGATACCGACATCTACACAATAGACACAAAAAAGCCCAGCAAAACTGGGCTTTTAAACTTAACGATTTAAAAAATTAAATATCTTTTCTATCGTTATCGACTTTCTCATCTTCTTCTGCAGTGGGCTTTTCACGCTTACTGAAAAGGCGCTCAACCACCACAAAGAATAGCGGCACAAAGAAAATACCTAAGAATGTCGATGATATCATACCGCCTAATACCGCAGTACCAATGGCATTTTGACTACCAGAACCCACTCCAGAACTAATGGCTAATGGCAGTACACCTAGACCAAATGCTAATGAAGTCATCAGAATTGGACGTAAACGCACTCGCACCGCATGCAAGGTGGCCTCGATTAATCCCGACCCTTTTTCGTAGTATTCCTTAGCAAACTCGACAATTAAGATGGCGTTTTTAGTCGCTAGGCCCACCGTAGTTAACAAGCCGACTTGGAAAAACACGTCATTAGGTAAACCGCGAGCACTCATTGCCAATAGCGCACCGATAACCCCAACGGGAACCACTAAAATAACTGACAATGGTACCGACCAACTTTCATACAGCGCCGCGAGTACCAAGAACACGATTAACACCGACAAAGCATATAAGCTCGGTGCTTGGTTACCCGATAGACGTTCTTCGTACGATAAGCCATTCCACTCTAAGCCATAACCAGGCGGTAGTTTCTTGGCCATCTCTTCTAACGCATCCATTGCAGCACCGGTACTATAGCCTGGTACTGTTGAGCCCTGAATATTGATTGCAGGTACACCGTTAAAGCGTTGTAATTGCGGCGAACCGAACTCCCAAGTACCTGATGCAAATGCCGAAAACGGCACCATTTCGCCAAGGTTGTTACGCACATACCAAGAGTCTAAGTCGCCAGGCTGCATACGGTATTTAGCCTCACCTTGAACATAAACTTTTTTCACTCGGCCACGGTCAATAAAGTCATTTACATATGACCCACCCCATGCCGTTCCTAAGACACTGTTGACGCTGTTGATATCAATGTCTAAAGCACGCAATTTAGCGTGATCGACATTAATTTTGTATATCGGCGCATCTTCTTGACCATTTGGACGCACCCCAACAAGGTTAGCGTTTTGTGAGGCCATGCCTAATAATTGATTACGCGCCTCAATTAACTTGCTATGCCCTTGACCGTTTAAGTCTTTCAGATAGACGTCAAAACCATTTGCAGTACCCAGTTCAATGACTGATGGTGGCACAAAGGCAAATACTAACGCCTCTTTGATTTGCGAAAAGCGGCCCATGGCTCGACCCGCCAACGATTTCACATCTTCACCCGGCGCCTCACGTGTAGACCAATCTTTTAAGCCCACAAACGCAAGACCCATATTTTGCCCAGAACCGGCAAAACTAAAGCCTGCAACGGTAAAGACTGAATTTACAATGTCTTTTTCTTCAGTAAGGTAATAATCAGAGACCTCTTTTAAGACCTTAACCGTGCTTTCTTGAGTTGAATTGGTTGGCAAAATTGCTTGAGTGAACAAGATGCCTTGGTCTTCATCAGGTAAGAATGCGGTTGGCATGCGTAAGAAAATCCAACCCACAGCGATAACCAAACCAACGTAAATCAACATGACTCGAAAAGAACGTTTAAGAATACTGCCCACACTCGATTCATAACGCGATGTCATTGCATCAAACTTGCTATTAAACCAACCGAAGAAACCCGTATCGGCATAGGTATGGCCTTTTTTAACAGGCTTTAGCATGGTGGCGCATAATGCCGGTGTCAGCACAATAGCCACAAATACCGATAGGGCCATCGCCGATACAATAGTGATCGAGAACTGACGATAAATAACCCCAGTGGAACCAGACATAAAGGCCATTGGGACAAACACCGCCGACAAGGTCAAACCGATCCCGACTAAGGCACTGGTGATTTGGTCCATTGACTTGCGGGTGGCTTCCAGCGGGCTTAAGCCCTCTTCAGACATGATCCGCTCAACGTTCTCAACCACCACAATCGCGTCATCCACCAGCAAACCAATGGCCAATACCATGGCAAACATGGTTAAGGTATTGATGGTAAAACCTGATGCAGATAACACAGCAAACGTTCCTAACAGCACCACCGGAACAGCAATAGTTGGAATAAGTGTGGCTCTAAAATTTTGCAAGAACAGATACATAATCAAGAACACCAACACAATGGCTTCTATTAGTGTCTCTACAACCCCTTCAATGGATTGCTCTATGAATGGCGTGGTGTCATAGGGATAAACAACTTCAAGCCCTTGAGGGAAAAACTCTTTCATCTCATTGACTTTAGCCTTAATACCTTCCGCCGTATCTAACGCATTCGCACCCGTGGCTAACTTAAACGCTAAACCTGAGGCAGGCTTACCATTATAGTATGAGTCAACCGCGTAGCTTTCTGCGCCTAATTCGACTCTGGCGACATCGCCTAAATAAACATTGGCACCTGATGAGTCAGATTTAACAATAATTTGCTTAAATTGCTCTGGGGTTTGTAATCGACTCTGCGCTGATACGGTCGCGTTAAGTTCTTGGCCTGCAACCGAGGGAGCACCACCTAATTGACCTGCTGATATTTGTGCGTTTTGCTCACGTACCGCTGCAATAACATCAATACTTGTTAATTTGTATTGGGTTAACTTAAGCGGGTCTAACCAAATACGCATAGCATATTGCGCACCAAAAAGGGTGATCTCACCAACCCCAGGTACACGACTCATTGGATCTTGAACATTGGCAGCAACATAATCAGAAATATCGCTTTTGCCCATTGAACCATCAGCAGACACAAAACCGAGTACCATTAAAAAGCCCGAACTGGACTTGTTAACTTGTACACCTTGTTGCTGAACTTCAGTAGGTAACAAGGGGGTAGCCGCTTGCAGCTTATTCTGAACTTGCACTTGAGCAATATCAGGATCGGCCTCAGCGTTGAATGTTAACGTAATCTTGGTATTACCAAAACTGTCACTGGTTGAAGAGATATAGCGTAAGTGATCAAGTCCCGTCATGCGCTGCTCAATCACCTGAGTAACCGTGTCTTCCATGGTTTTAGCCGAAGCTCCAGGATAGAAAGCACTGATCACCACAGTTGGTGGTGCAATGCTCGGATACTGTGCAATGGGCAAGCCTCTAATGGCTAGTACACCCGCGAGCATAATCAATAATGCAATCACCCATGCAAAGATAGGGCGATCAATAAAAAAGCGAGCCATAATTATTCCCTATTTCTGTGGTTGGTCAGCCGTTAAAACCTGTGGTGAAACCGGTACACCAGGGCGGATTTTTTGTAATCCTTCAACAATTAATTTATCACCAGCAGATAAGCCATCAACAATACGCCATTGATGGTCAATCACTTCGGCTGTTTTTACTACACGCATTTCGACATTGTTGTCTTGATTGACAATCATTGCGACGGCTTCACCTTTGGAATTACGCGTAATCGCACGTTGCGGCACTAAAATCGCTTGTGGATCTTGGCCAGCATTTAATAGCGCACGAACAAACATTCCAGGTAACAATATGCCGTCAGGGTTAGGGAACTCTGCACGTAAGGTTACCGAACCGGTAGTTTCATTAACATTGACTTCAGAAAATTGAAGTATGCCCTCTTGTTCGTAGGTCCTGCCGTCTTCAAGCACCAAGGTCACTTCGGCATTGTTACTTTTCAGTAACTCACCAGAACGTAAGTTCGCTTTTAAACGCAGTAGTTGTGCGCTCGACTGAACGATATCGACATTAATCGGGTCAAGCTGTTGAATAGTCGCTAGCGTGGCACTTTGATTGGCGGTAACTAACGCGCCAGCGGTCACAGCTGATTTACCAATACGACCTGAAATAGGTGCTTTCACTTCAGTATATTCAAGGTTAATTGTCGCTGTATTAATGGCGGCTTTAGCAACCGTTACGGAAGCTTGCGCTTCTTTATACGCCGCTTCTGCTTCATCAAAGTCTTGCTTACTAATGGCATTGGTTTTCACTAACTCGGCATAACGCGCCGCTTTCGCTTTTGCTGAGACTAACCCTGCATTTGCACTCGCAAGAGCGGCTTCTGCACTGACAAGAGCTGCACTATAAGTAGCTGAATCAATTTGATACAGTGATTGACCTTGCTCAACTTCGGTCCCTTCTGTAAAAGCTCGTTTGGTTATAATACCAGAGACTTGTGGACGCACTTCGGCTTCTAAAAATGCTCGACTGCGCCCGGGTAGCTCAACTTGAATCGATTGCGAAATCGCTTCAACGGTCATCACGCCAACAGGTGTAGGGGGCCGCGGTTGTTGTGATTGGGCATTTTCATCCCCTTGACCACAAGCGGTAATCCATAATGCTGCAGAAATAACTGCGGCGACTTTCAATGCTTTGTGCATGAGTGCTCCTACTCCAATATATTTTCAATATGTCACCCTCAATGTTGAGCAGCCCATTTGAAAGTAGCTAATATTAAACTGTTAAATTTTCTGTGTACTTTATCGCATAGGTGTAAAAACCAAACAACTCAGCTCATGCGAATAAATTGTAAATAAATAATAAGCTTACGTTTTTCATAGCTAAATGTTGATTTATTGTAAACGCAGGGCGAATAATCAAACAAACTAGAGCTATTGATTCATGAAATACACTATTAGATAACATCTTGGTAAAATTAATTTGTCGTTTAACAATGCTTATCGATATGCACTGTTAATAGATTAACTTAGTTGTTATTCATGACAAGCTTATTTACTTCATCCGCCTTTTGTGGCTCAAGCATAATAGTACGCCACCACAACTCGTCAGCGTGTGGATTTGCCAACATCACCGCCTGCCCAAACTTAGGGGTCAGCAAAGTAACGTCATTGTGTTTAGCCAATTGACTAATGCGTTCAAAAGGTTCAAACCAATCATGCAGGGCTAAATCAAAGGTGCCATTGTGTACTGGCATCATCGCCTTTGCGCGAACATCAAGATGTGCTTGTAAGCTTTGTTCTGGCAACATATGGATTTCACTCCACAATTCATTATAGGCGCCGGTTTCAATCATGCTGAGGTCAAACGGTCCATAACGCTCACCAATTTGTTTGAATCCATTAAAATAGCCACTGTCACCGCTGAAAAATACTTTGTACTGTAGCCCTTGGATCACCCAACTCGCCCATAGGGTTTGATTGCGATCAAGTAGGCCACGGCCAGAAAAATGCTGTGCCGGGGTGGCGGTAATGGTCAGCCCATTTAATTCAACCGACTGCCACCA
The DNA here is from genome assembly GCF_002836275.1 of Shewanella sp. Actino-trap-3. Classification (NCBI taxonomy): domain Bacteria; kingdom Pseudomonadati; phylum Pseudomonadota; class Gammaproteobacteria; order Alteromonadales; family Shewanellaceae; genus Shewanella; species Shewanella sp. Actino-trap-3. Next base: position 3,099,941 of record NZ_PJCE01000001.1, read on the forward strand.
TTCCAGTTCGGTCACTTGAATAGGATCGATTCCCCAAGCCGTTAAGTACTCACCCACGTTAAGTGGGGTAACAAAATGCTGCACTTTAGTCGCCAATTGTTCAATCGCGGCCTTATCAAGATGATCATAATGATCGTGGCTAATAATAACGGTTTTAATCGCCGGTAAATCGGCAATACTAATGGGTGATTGATGGAAACGCTTTGGTCCAGCCCATTGCACTGGAGATGCTCGCTCGCTAAACACCGGGTCAATCAGCAAGTATTCGCCATCGATACGCATTAATAACGTTGAATGGCCTAAACGATATACGGCATCTTCTGTCGATTGCGCCAATATCTCTGGGGTTAATTCGGCTAATGGAATCGCATCTTGGGGAATGGGCGCTTGGCGCTTTGTCGACCAATACGCTTTGGCGATAGGCCATAAACTGCTAAAACCGGCTTGGTAGACTTTTTCGGTATTGCTGAAAATTTGCGTTTTATGTCCACGAGATGTAGACCAACATTTACTGAGCCAAATAATAGCAATCAATACACCAAGCACTAATAAAAGACTGATTAATATTTTCATCTATCGCTTCCAAAAGTAAACTACACGGTGTAGTTTAATAATGAATTGCTAAAAAGTAAACTGCTCAGTGTAAAATATTACAATAAGATGGCTTAGATGAAACCAATGAAACCAGAAAAGCAAACATGCAGCCAAATAAAACGCGCCGCGATTATTGAAGCCGCCAGAACAACCTTTAAAGAATTAGGGGTTGCAGCAACCAGCATGGATAAATTAGCCGAAGTGGCTAGTGTGTCGAAGCGAACAGTGTATAACCACTTTGCCACCAAAGAAGCCTTAGTGATGACCTTGATGACTGACTTATGGCAACAAGCGTTATCGCAGCCATCTGTTGTGTATAACTCACATCAACCTTTGGCTGAACAACTGCAGCAGCTGGTGCGTTTTGATATGGACTACATTCAATCAGAAGAGCACATTGAAGTGTCGCGAATGGTGATTGGCCATCTCTTTTATACCACTGAGATGCAGCAAGAATTGCAAAAAATCATCAAAGAAGAAACGGCTATTTTACGTTGGATAAAAGCGGCAACGCTGGATGGACGCTTAACGGTGACCAATGTTGAACAAGCCCAAACAGAAGTACAAAGCTTGATTAAAGGCCAATGTTTTTGGCCATTAATATTTAGAGTTGAATCGCCATTAAACGATCAGCAAAAAGATGACATTGCGACTGAAATCGCTAAAATGTTTTTATGTCGCTATCAAGTATAACGACATAAAATACCCCATTAAACTCGATTATCGCCCACGCCTAACGAAATAACCCGACTGATATGCGCTAAGCTCAATCCTGACTCTTGTTGCCATTGATTAAACGCCGCTTGAGTTTGGCGCAACGCGGTTTGCGATGTGAAACCTGCATCAACCACGTTATGGCCAGTTAAATACGCCTGTACATCTTGGGTGAGTAAAAAAGTATCTTTGCCCATGGTACGCAGAAAATAAGGCCCAGTATTGCCACCTAAACGGGTGCCGCGCTTTTTGAGTATTCGCCATAAACCAGTAATATCATCAGTTGGCCACTGGGCGATAAATGCTGCAAAACTTCCGTATTCAGCACTGATGGCTTGTACCATATAAGCGTTATCAACAATGGCTTGAGTTTTCTTTTGGTGCCTAATCAATGCAGGATCGCTAGCGCGTTGTTGAATTTGATCAGGTGATAGCATTAGCACCTTCATCGGTTCAAAGTCAAAAAAGGCTTTTTCGTAAGCGGGCCATTTATTGACCACCACTCGCCACACAAAGCCACTTTGAAACACTTGTTTGCTGAGAGCAGACAATAGAGTGGCATCTGAATAATCGCCAATATCATCGGCCGTTAAGGTGTGTGGTAATAATGACTTTACCGCTTCTGGGCCGCCTTTTCGTTCGCAAGCACGCGCCCACATATCGTTGAACTTTTCTAATGTCGCCACACTTCATCCTCACTACCATATTCATTACACGCCAAAATGCATTACACGCCAATATTCATTCACGTCAACACTTGCCACTGATACGTGACTACCTATAATCCAGTTTACTTTGAAGTGTATTTCAATTCTCGGCGATTAAATATTACGTTGTTTTTTAAGCTGTAAAAACTGTTTCCATTTAATCACTTCTGCTGGCATTTCAGGCGCACCATTGGTGTAGCCTGCTGCGGTAATTAAGGTTTCAATGGGGACTTGCTTGCCTCGACACATAAACACTCCACGTACATGGGCAATGCAATGCAGGCCACGGTCGGTGAGTATGCGATGCTCAATATAAAAGTACTTTTCGTCCCAACCGACAATTTTAGTTTCGATGGTAAACTTTTCAAACGGTTTGATATCGCGGATATAAGTAAACTCTGCGGCATTGACGATGGGAAACCATTTATTTTTTATAAACGGCTTCATCAAACCTATTTCGGCAATCAAATAGGTTCGTGCTAAATCAAAAAAAGCAGGATAGCGAGAGTTAGTTAAATGCAAATTGATGTCGCAATCTAACGGCAAAACACGATAATTAATCCGGCTAGAATCTATAAAACCTATTTTTTTACAATGACCTATTCGCCATAAAAACAACCAAATAAAACGAAAATACAGGTTCATGAACAGTTTACTCCTAATGTAAGCGCAACAGGCTAACAAAGGTCATACCAGTGAGCAAGCTTGTCCACCTGATTAGACTAATAATACTCCCATGCAGCACTTAACATGATTGAGCAATAGTATTGTTCTTTTCTCATAAAACAGTTATTAGCAACGCTTTATTACATTAATGCGACCGATCCCCCTTTTCATCTTAATCTGAACTGATTACCATAGCGACGCGTACTTTGGTGAGCAACACTTTGAGCTCCCATCCCATAACGCACACTTATTGTTTTTAATTCTCAGGGCGGGGTGCGATTCCCCACCGGCGGTATACTTGAAAAAGTGAGCCCGCGAGCGCTCGATTCGTCGAGGTCAGCAGATCTGGTTACTTAGGCCATTACTCTTAAATTAGTCATGCCTAACAGTCCAGAGCCGACGGTTATAGTCCGGATGAGAGAGAATAAAGATACATCATAAGCCTCGGCTTTTAGGTGCAATTTGTTTTGGATTTATATCCCTCTTTATAAGCCCTGATTCTGGTCATTTTAGGAGTACAACCATGAATCAGTTATCACTACTTGCCGAATTTGGCGAACCAATCATGCGTGTCGAAAACGCATTAGCTGCACTAAGAGAAGGTCGAGGCGTATTGCTTCTAGACGATGAAGACCGCGAAAATGAAGGCGACGTTATTTATTCAGTCGAACATTTAACCACACCGCAAATGGCGTTAATGATCCGCGAATGCAGCGGCATTGTGTGTTTATGTTTAACTGACGCTCACGCTAACAAGCTTGAATTGCCACCGATGGTTATTAATAACAACAGCGCCAATCAAACCGCATTTACCATCTCCATTGAAGCAAAGCTTGGTGTCACCACGGGTGTATCGGCTCAAGACCGCGTGACCACCATTAAAACTGCGGCAAACCGCAATGCCAAAGCATCTGACTTAGCCCATCCTGGACATGTGTTCCCATTACGCGCTCGCGCTGGCGGAGTAATGTCACGCCGCGGCCATACCGAAGGTACAGTCGACTTAATGCAAATGGCCGGATTAATGCCTGCCGGGGTGTTATGTGAACTGACCAACGAAGATGGCACCATGGCTAAAGCACCTGAAATTGTCGCTTTTGGCCGTAAGCACAATATGCCAGTACTGACCATTGAAGACATGGTGATGTACCGCAACCAGTACGATTTAAAGCTGGCGTAATTGGCAACGAATAAGTCATCGGTACTGCGTCACTAAGAGTGATGCTCATCAAGTGACAAACGACGAGAGGCGCATAAGCGCCTCTTTCTAATTATTCTGCTAGTGCTATAAACTGAACGTTAAGCTAATTGCCAAATAAAATCACAGCGAACGAACAAATGCCTGATAACGCTTCATGGTTTCAGGAGCATCTAACATTTCAACATGGCCTGCATCTGGCACAATAATCAGTTCCTTTTGGGCAGATTGACTGGCAGCATACAATTTTTCAGCAAGCTCTGGCGGCACTTCTTCATCATCCTCTCCTGCAATGACTAATAATGGCCCTTGATAATATTGCGCAACCACTTGCTTATTATCTGTTTTACGAAAATCTTCTGACATTTCCAAAGTCATAAACGGTGCCATATACCAAGGTGTTTTTTCATCAACCCAGTCGTCGGCATTAGTTGCTGAACCGTGTAAAACCAGCGCATCTATTTTATTATTTTTTGCTAAATCAGCGGCAATAAAACTGCCTAGTGAGTAACCGTGCAATATCACTTTTTCAGGCTGATATTGCTGATGTAAATAATCCAGTTGTTGCTGTGCATCTGCAATAATATTGTTAATGCTTGGTTGGCCTTCACTTGCCCCTAATCCACGGCGATCCATCACTAAAATGTCGGTATTGAGCGTCAATAATGTGCTAAGTACCGACAGGCCATGTGGTTCGATTTTCATGCCGTTGCCTTGATAAAAGACCAAGGTTGTAAGGCTATTGGGGTTATCGATATAAAAACCATTTAACTTAACGTGATCACTTGCCTCTAAGCTGAGTTGGGTAATCAAATGATTAGGCATCGCCTGCTGTAATTGTTGAGTAAACTCAGCGGTAAAGGCTGCGGGGACTTCATCGCTGGCAATAAAGGTGCTTTCACTTAAGCGCATAGTACATGCTGAAGTCATCAGTATTGTGGTGCCTATCATTGCACCTGTAGTGATTTTTTTTAACAAACCTTGCATGTCATCTTCCTTAATTTATTCATCGTCCTTGTGGACTAAAATGTCACCTGGCGAACATTGTAAATGCCGACAAATAGCGTCTAGAGTCGAAAATCGAATGGCTTTTGCGCGGCCACTTCTAAGCACTGACAAATTTTGAGGGGTTATACCTATCAATTCTGCCAATTCAGTGGACTTCATTTTTCGCCTTGCCAGCATCACATCCAGCTCAATAATTATGGCCATTAAATTGTCAACTCCACCTCTTCTTGAAGCTCAGTTGCATGCTTCATTACCCATGCCACACAGTAAAAAATCATTCCGAAAAGTGCATACTTTAACTCTTGGCTGCCAAGGCTAAAATAAACAGGTACCGCACTTGATGTACCGCTAAAGTGCAATGTAAATGCGATGATCATCGGGTAAAAAAGGCTGAGTAAAATCCAGACTAAAAATACCAAGGCAATACGGCTCAAGCAGCGGAAGTTACTTGGGGTAAACACATGACCTTGCTGATACAGCCCAAAAAGTTGGTAGAGAAAATAGTAAATAAACAGGTAAGGTAGAATTTCAACACTGCCCAGAATGATCCCCGGATGAAATCCCGCATCATAAAGGCTTTGAGCGAGTGCTTGCCAAGGTGTACCAAAGTCGACAGCTAGATAACTACTAAACCAACCCCACCAGTCAATCGTTAACACATATTCGCCCGCTTGGAATTTTCCGAACACCATAGTGCCGCTATAACTAGTGACTTGTAATAAAGCTAAAAATACAATTAGCAATTTAATCCATTTACTTAACGAGACAATTCTATCCATGATTATTCTAAGCTGGTTAATGTTAAAGCAAAGTTAACACACAAACCCTTTACCAGCAATAAATTATCGATAAACGATACTTTTTGACTATTAATATCTATTGGGCACAGCCAAATCATTTGTTTGAATCACCATTAAAGGCTATCGTATTAAATGACGAAAGTGCCTATATGGTTGATTAAAAATGAGTGACATAATTTCGTTGATAATATTCAAAAGTCTCTATCAGATAGCCTTGTTTCACATCAGCAGCACATAAGAGTAAAGTCAGTAAATCTCTATAATAAAAGCTTTTTAACAGATAGATAATTAGTGACGCAAGGGGCAATTATGAACATGAAAGCGTTCTCGACGTTAGTCGGATTATCAGCTTATACACTGCGTTATTATGAGAAAGTCGGTTTACTCAACAATATTCAGCGCAATAGCAGTGGCCATCGAGCCTATACAAGCAAAGACTTGGAATGGGTTAATTTTGTCAAACGCCTCAAAGATACCGGTATGCCTTTAGCCGAAATCCAACAATACGCCCTATTACGAGAGTTAGGTTCAAGTACAGTGTTAGACCGCCAACAACTACTTGAGCGTCACAAAGACCAGTTGCAAGCTCACATTGAACGACAGAAAAATCATTTACTGGCGCTAGAAAGCAAAATTAGTTTGTATAAAGCCAATAAAGTCAGTTGACTTAGAGTTAACTCTAACTTGTAAGGTGTGACTTCTACTTATCGATAGGAGTACATCAATGCCAAACTCAAGATTCACTTTAGGCTTGGAGCAGTTGTCAAAAATTGACGGCGAAGCGGGTCACAATGTAATCGAAAGCCTGCAAGATATTTGTCCTGACTTAGCCCGCTTTACTATTGAATATCCATTTGGCGATATCTATAGCCGACAAGCATTAGATGTAAAGTCACGAGAAATAGCCACCGTTGCCGCTCTAACCGCCTTGGGTAATTGTAGGCCTCAGCTCAAGGTTCATTTGAATGCGGCTTTGAATGTTGGATGCAGCGAAGATGAAGTAAAAGAAGTACTGTTACAAATGTCAGTTTATGCAGGCTTCCCGGCGGCGTTAAATGGTATGTTTGCGTTTAAAGAAGTCCTTCAAGAGCGACAGGCATAACAAATGACAAATAAGGCTTAATAGGCAACGAATATCGCTCTACATTATTTGAGTATATAAGTCTTAAAAATAAGTAAAAAAAAGCATAAACCGAGGTTTATGCTTTTAACGTTTTAACGATGTTTATTCGCAGGTTTACACCGCAATACCGCTGTGGCGCAATAACGCATCGGTATTGGGTTCACGGCCCATAAAGCGTTTAAACAACTCCATAGGCTCTTCGCTGCCGCCCATTTCAAGAATATTGTTTAAGAAGCTCTTACCCGTTTCGGAGTTGAAAATACCTTCGACTTCAAAACGCGAGAACGCATCGGCCGATAACACTTCTGCCCATTTATAGCTGTAATAACCTGCGGCATAACCACCGGCAAAAATATGCGCAAAACCATGTTGAAAACGATTAAAGCTTGGCGGGGTTAATACCGCAATTTGGCTACGTACTTCATCTAAAATACCTTGAATGTCGACGCCTTTAGCTGGGTCAAATTCATGGTGCATTCTAAAATCGAACAATGAAAGCTCAAGCTGACGCACCATCATCATGCCTGAATGGAAGTTTTTGGCGGCTAACATTTTATCAAGTAGCACTTTAGGTAATGGCTCGCCTGTTTCATAGTGGCCAGATATTTCCGCTAACGCTTCTTCTTGCCAGCACCAGTTTTCCATAAATTGACTTGGTAGCTCTACTGCATCCCAAGGTACGCCATTAATACCCGACACGCCGCCCACATCGACTTTGGTTAGCATGTGGTGAATGCCATGGCCAAACTCATGGAACAAGGTGGTGACTTCGTCATGGGTAAAGAGTGCTGGTTTGCCATCAACAGGGCCGTTAAAGTTACAGGTTAAATACGCCACTGGCTTTTGCAGACCAGTGCTGGTCACACGGCGACCACGACAATCGTCCATCCATGCACCGCCACGCTTACCGCTGCGAGCATATAAATCTAAATAAAAGCTACCACGATGTGTTTTTTGATCGTCAAAAATATCAAAGAAACGCACATCTTTATGCCAAGTATCTACGCCTTTTTGTTCACTGATGGATAAGCCAAATAAGCGGTTTACCGTGTAAAATAAGCCTGACAAGACTTTGTCTTCAGGAAAGTACGGACGCAATATCTCTTGCGACACTTCATATTTGTACTGCTGCAGTTTTTCAGCGTAAAAGCTTAAGTCCCATGACGCCATTTCGGTCACCTGGTAATGCTCTTTAGCAAAGGCACGCAGTTCGGCTAATTCAGTTGCCGCTTGGTCTTTAGAACGCTCACCTAACTCGTTTAAAAAGCCTAATACTTGCGCTGGGTTTTCTGCCATTTTGGTGGCTAACGATTTATCTGCGTAGCTGGCAAAACCGAGTAAATTAGCTAACTCGTGACGCAGTGCCACAATTTCATTCATGTTATTGGTGTTATCAAACTCACCGGCATTTGGGCCTTGATCAGACGCGCGAGTGACAAATGCACGATAACACTCTTCGCGTAACTCACGGTTTTCGCTGTAGGTCATTACAGGCAAGTAAGACGGAAAATCGAGGGTAAATAACCAGCCCTTCTGCTCTTTGGCGTCGGCCATTGCTTTGGCGGCGGCGATGGCTGACTCAGGTAAACCCGCTAAGTCCGCTTCGTCGGTGATAAGCTTAGTCCACGCTTCTGTTGCGTCAAGCAGCTGGTTAGAAAAGTTGCTTGTGAGTTCCGATAAGCGTTTAACAATTTCGCCATAGCGTGCTTTTTGGCTGTCATCTAAGCCAATACCTGATAATTCAAAGTCAAGTAAGCTTTGTTCGATCAGCATTTTTTGCGCTTGAGTTAACTGGGCAAAATCTGCCGATTCATGGATCGATTTATACGCCTCGTATAAGCCCTGATGCTGACCCACATAAGTGCCATAATCAGACAAAAGCGGTAAACAAGCATCGTGAGCATCGCGTAATTCATCACTACTGATCACCGAGTTCATGTGTGACACCGGCGACCAAACTTTACTTAACTCATCATCGACTTCTTCAAGAGGCTCAATCAGATTATCCCAAGTGTATTGGCTATTTTTTGCTAATAGTACTTCAATGGTCTCACGACATTTGGCAATGCCTTGCTCAACCGCAGGCTGAATGTGTTCAGGTTTGATTTTTGAAAATTCTGGTAATTCTGCGCTACTTAGCAATGGATTGCTCATAAAGATTCCTCGAGATATTTCGCGTGAGTATTTAGCTCGTAAGTATCCCAATTATATTGGGCTTATTTATTCATTTTTCAAGTTTGATGCTGATTAAATCAAGCCTAATCATATTTTTCACAGCAAAAATCTCCCAATCAGCGACCACAAACCATCCAAAACCTGCTTAAATTTGCTTATCCCTAGGCCACCTCGACATGCAGGATCCAACATGTCGAGAAGTGACAGAGTTCAAGGTCGTTATACTATTTTCTGTTTTATAACCCACAAACATGTTGCTTCTCGCCTTGTCCTTCGGGAACGCGCATGTTGAAGTGGCTTGGTAATAGGCATCGAAACACACAGCGCCACTCTCCTAGCTAATTTGCGTTAGCCGTAAAGTGATTCTGCTCCCAAATTAACGAGACACGGCGCTTACAAAACAAATATTGACAGCTAGATCCCAAACGAGACTGATTATCATTTCATTTTTACTTGAATGGGCTACCATTCGCTTTATCGACAAACCTTGCCATTAATTAACATGAACGCAATAAACATGACCTTTACTTTTTGCCTTTTAAACCGCAACCATATTGGGCGCGTCGTTTTACTGCCAATGGCTGCCATGATGTGCTTACTGACATCCACGTCAGCATTCGCAATAGTTCAATATCAACCGACTGTCGGGCTTGATGTTGCTTGGGACAATCACTACATCACTGAAGGTCGTAACAATTTGGACCAAGGCGGTATTGCATGGGCAGTTGTCAATGTTGAACAAAATGACCTTGCCGTTTATGCCATAGTAGGCCGAGCAGACCAAGTCGATTATGTGGAATGGAACCTAGGGCTAGAATATACCTTGCATCTAGCCAATGATATTGATGCAACAGTCGGCTACCAGCACTTAGCATTTTATGGCGATGAGCCTTGTTCTGATAATGAGTTTTTCGGTGCGTTAACCATTAATGGCCTAACCTGGTTTGTGCCAGCCATCAACTATACCTATGCAACCGAAGCCGGCGGTTATTTTGTTGAACTGAGCATACATAGCCCATGGGAAATTAATCAATACCTCACTTTGACACCGTACATAGTGCAAGGATTTGATTTTCAATACAGCAGCGAGCAACACAAGGGTGCTAACCATTTCCAATTTGGCCTAGAAGCCGAACATCAACTCAATGATTCAATGGCACTGTCGGCACACATTAGCCACAGCATTGCCCAAGAAGACATTAAGCAACAAGCCCGGGTCGACGAGATTCAAGGCAGCTTAAATCAAACCTATGCTGGGGTACATTTCAACTTACGTTTTTAGAATATATGAACTGGCATTTTAGCATTCCAAGACTAGACTAAGGAGGCAACTGGAAATCTCTTTTACTCAAGCAAGGAAGCTTATGTTAACTCGACTTACTTATATCCTATGTAGCTTATTAGCTGTTTTGATGATGCTATTAACTAGGCCATTACTTGCCAGCGAGCTCAGCAAACTGATTATCAAAGAGCCCGATAAACGCCCCCCATTAACCAATGACAATGCCAACTTGCTCCCGTCGCAGTACGCGACCGATCATCAAGGTAATGTGATTATTATCCCCACAGAACAACGCTCAGCATTAGAATATCGAGCCGACGATATTTACCTTAAACCGAGTCAGAAAAAACCAACTAACACGCAAACCAACACGCGCTCATCAATAACGGCCAGTTCTGGGGTAAACAGTACAACAATCGCTAATGATCCAAGTTGTCGCTGGCTCAATAACCGCATAAAACACCTACAGAAAAAACAACGTCAGACCCAAAACAGTCAATTTAGTCATTATCAAGATGAAATTGATATTAGGGAAAGCGAATGGACCTGCCTTAAGTGTGCAACCAGCGGCCCTAATAACGTTGACCGTGGTGAATGCCAATATAAACGCTAACAATGCATTAGTTTAACGACTAGATTGCAAACACAATCCCCCCTACAATGGATGCATTAACCGTAGTGGAGATCATCATGGCTCAACATTTTGACTATATCGCGCTTGGCGCAGGCAGTGGCGGTATCGCCTCAGCAAACCGTGCCGGAATGCGTGGCGCAAAAGTACTCATTATTGAAGCAAAACAAGTTGGCGGCACCTGCGTGAATGTGGGTTGTGTTCCCAAAAAAGTCATGTGGTATGGCGCTCATGTCGCAGAAGCGCTGAACCTATACGCCAAAGACTATGGCTTTGATGTCACTATCAATAAATTCGACTGGAGCACTTTAGTTGATAATCGTGAAGCGTACATTAGCCGTATTCATGACGCTTATGGCCGTGGGTTTGCGAGCAATAAAGTGACCTTCTTAAATGGCTATGGCCGCTTTATCAATAACAACACCATTGAAGTCGATGGCGAGCACTACACCGCCGACCATATTGTGGTTGCCACTGGCGGAGCACCCACCATTCCTGATATTCCGGGCGCCGAATACGGTATAGACTCCGACGGTTTCTTCGCCTTACGCGAGCAACCTAAACGGGTTGCCGTTATTGGCGCAGGTTATATTGCCGTTGAAGTTGCTGGTGTATTGCATGCGCTAGGCAGCGAAACGCATTTATTAGTGCGTAAGCATGCCCCATTGCGTAATTTCGATCCGATATTAACTGACGCGTTAGTTGAAGCAATGGCAACTGATGGCCCAACGCTGCACACTCACAGCGTACCCAAATCGGTCACCAAAAATACCGATGATAGCCTGACCTTAGCGTTAGAAAATGGTCAAAGCTTAACGGTTGATTGCCTCATTTGGGCTATTGGCCGTTCACCGTCAACAGGCCATATCGGCTTAGAAAATACCGATGTACAGTTAGATGCAAAAGGCTACGTGATTACTGATGAGCAACAAAATACCACCGCCAAAGGCATTTATTGTGTTGGCGACATTATGGCGGGCGGCGTTGAATTAACTCCCGTTGCGATTAAAGCGGGTCGTTTATTGTCAGAGCGTTTATTTGGTAACATGCCAGACGCTAAAATGGATTACAGTTTAATTCCAACCGTGGTATTTAGTCATCCTCCAATCGGTACTATGGGCTTAACGGAACCAGAAGCTGCCGAAAAATATGGCCAAGACAAGATTAAGGTGTACGCCTCAACGTTCACCTCTATGTACTCTGCAGTAACCGCGCATCGCCAAGCCTGTAAAATGAAGCTAGTTTGTGCCGGTGATAATGAAGTGGTTGTGGGTATTCACGGGATCGGCTTTGGTATGGATGAAATACTCCAAGGTTTTGGCGTAGCGATGAAAATGGGCGCCACTAAAGCAGATTTTGATGCCGTGGTTGCGATACATCCAACGGGTGCTGAAGAGTTTGTTACACTGAAATGATGGACTAGAAAAGTCACTACCACATGTTTAAAAATCTAGAAATTCGAGGTTCTGGCGTTTAAAACTTAATGAGGTAAGCACTTAATACTGAATATAAAAACTGTGAGTAGCTTGATAAGCCTTCACGGTTTTTTTATGCCTGCTTATCCGCGAGCCATTGCAAGAACACCTTAATTGATGGCATGCGCTTATGTGAATGGCCCATAAGTTGAGTCATGGCATAGCTATATTGATAATACATTTCAGCATCATTGGGATGTTTTTGTGCATCGTCACTGTTGATCATCGCGCCGCGTAAATAGTCACAAAGCAACTCGCCACGATTGAATCCGTCCACCTCACCAATTTCTGCCAGGGTTTGTGCATTCCATTGTGCATACTGATTAAGCACTCTATCGAAACGCTCGCGGTAATAGTCGCTGGCTTGTATTAATATTGACTCATTAGGGATAACTCTGGCAATTACGAATGATTGCTCTGATAAAATGTGGTACAAACGTTGGCAATGATGAAAAATAAACCGTAAATAGGGGTCACTATATTGCAGCTTGTCTTGTTCGGCTTGGGTTAACCAATGACGATAATCTGCACTGGCTACGGCCACAATCAAATCGGCCTCAGAGGTAAAATGATTATAAATAGTGCCTTTGGAGATCTGGCTAGCTTGGACTAAATGCGAGCGACACAAATCAAAGGTTTTACGCCCTTTCAGGCAACGTTGTGACACTTCAATCAGATAGTTGCCGCGTTCTTCCCAGCTACTCATTTTAGACTCCACCATACTTGGGTTAAATAAACCGTCATCATCTCACACTTACAGTATAGCAAGCTTTATGGATACCCCAGATTGAGTAATACTGATACCACTATGAACTTATCCAATAGCCCATGTTAAAAATAGAATTGCTTGAAACTTTTATCGCTATTGCTGAATGTGGCAACTTGTCAAAAGCAGCAGATAAAATTTGCCGAACCCAATCAACACTGAGCTTACAAGTTAAGAAACTTGAAGAGAGTGTCGGCCAATCTTTGCTGATAAGGGACAACAAAGGTGTCACCTTGACTGAGTCAGGTGAAACCCTACTTAACTACGCCTATAAAATGATGCTACTTAACTCACAAGCACTTGATGAGTTAAAAGATTGTCAAAATCGCGAAGTGATCCGTCTTGGTGTACCCACAGATTTTATAAAGTGTTATTTAAGCAGTTGCTTATTAGAGTTTATTCGCGAGTTTACCAATATAGAATTAGTTATCGATACCGATGTGAGTGGCAATTTATATAAACGACTTCATCAAGGTGAGTTTGACGTGATCGTTGCCACTCACTGGCAACTGCCCATAAACGGCGAACTGCTATTTACACGTCGCTTTCATTGGGCTGCTGCAGCTAACGGTAACGCCCATAAAAGCAAAACAATTCCAGTTGGCTTATACCCAGAAAACTGCCCAATTCGAGCACAGGTATTTGCTAATCATCAATTGTCTATGCGTCCTATTAAGGTGTTATTGTCGACGCCATCACCGCAAGCATTATGCATGGCAGTTGAGAATGACATAGTGATTGCGCCAGTAGCCGAATTTAGAATTAACGATCAAATGCAAATTTTAGATCCTGTTGTGCATGGCTTACCACCATTACCGGTGTTTAACGAGTCGCTTTACCTCAATCCAGAGACCCAAACAGATGCGACGCTGCAACTCATTAATTTAATAAAAGCCAATGTTGAACACAAAGGCTATCAACTCGACTAGCCCCCATCATCTCGCCAAAAATCGTTGTCGTTAACCCCATCTCTTAAGTCGAGTTGGGGTTATCTAGCGATTAAAAATAGTAACCAAAGTTGATATTGATGCGGTGATCCCAGCTGTCACCCATTTCAGGTAAGCCAATATGACCATTATCTTGGGTTGAGGCGTACATGTTTTTACCCATAATAAAATCGACCATGGTATAAATTGGGCCTGAAGCCAGCGCAACACCAGTGACATTTTGGTAACTGTTATCATAGTCATCATTGTCAACATCTGGAGTCACTACACCAAAGTCATTATAAAGCTTAACACTGCCCCAGCTGGTGGCGATCGTTTTAGCTATGTTTATGCTATACGCTTGCGCTTTAGAAGCAATTTCGTACTGCCAATCATAAGCTGATACGGCAATCTTGTTACTGTCTAACGCATCTGCAGCATCATACTCATACTGCATAGCCTGCAACTGCAGCGCCCAACCATTGTAGCTACTGTCAAGATGCAAGGCGACGGCATATCTGTCACCATTATTGCCAGTATTACTATTATAAATTTGTCCAACCTCGACCGAAGCACCGACCACGGTTTTACCGCCTTCATACTCCATCGCGTAGGTTTGACGTAAGTTTAATTGATTGGTTTCTTCGTTATAATATTCAGTGCCACTTACCTGCCCTGAATATAAATCGGTTGAATAACGTTCGTTGCGACTGGCACCGTATTCAGCATTTTTATAAAATGCAAACTCAGTCCCCCAACCGTCATTCGAATAAACTGTTTTAATACCTGTATCATAATCATCTTCAAAGCCTAAATAATACGGTACGCCGAACCAGAAACTATTTGAAATAAACCCAGGGTTACCAAATGGCACTTGATTTATACCAACTTGAACTTGCACTTCTGGTGAGTAATCATAAAAAACATAACCATACCGTAATGCTTCCCAACCATCATAAAATCGATATTCAGATGATAAACCCCAATCATCTAATTTACCGTTAAATTTAACTGATGCCATTTCAAAGGTCAAATCACCTGCTTTATCTTTAGACGTTTCGCTATATTCTTTATATGAATAATTAGCTCTTAATGTACCTGTTACATTAATTCCATCGTCAACATCTTGTGCAGTAGAATAAAAAGACACCATGCACAGTGACACTAATGAAGATAATAAAGACAACTTAAATAATTTCATTTTATGTTATTTCCCAATTTTTATATTTTTTAAGATGGTGATTACCATTTTAATTTGGTTAAGTCACACTGAATAACTTCATCACTATGAGCTGGTGTGCCTGGATTTTTAGCTGACTCACAAAGCAGTGTTGTGCCATAGTCATTACGTTTGTCATTAGCATTACTTCTTGCCCAAACAGACACAATGGCACGCTCTTCTGGTTTAGCTTCACAGCTGCCATCAACTTCAAAGGCATGGATAGTATTTTGATGAAAGTACATAAGAGGATCGTGTTCTGCACTACTCGATAACCACTGACTTTGGGCATTAAATTGACCCGCATCAAATTGTACGGTTCTAACGTTACTGTCTTCACGCACTGTGGTGACAAGCTTAGAGTCTTCACGCACTGCAAAGGTCGTAAATTCATTCGCACAAGCAGGAACTCGCATGTTGTAATAAATTTCAGATATTGCATGGTTATGGTATGGATATAGGGTATCGACCGACTGAACTGTCATACCAACTTCGGCACCCACTTTTTGTTTATTGATCTCATCTATGCGTAACAATCCCCAATGACCAAAGATTTCGGCATAGGCATAGCCACCACGGATATTATTGAAATTTTTATCATTGCGTTTGCTTTCTTGTGCATACATAGGGAACCAACCGGCGGCAGCCCATAAGTTAGGCAATGCATTGGCACTGATATCGGTAGGAAAAGCTGAAGGCATTTTGACTTCGTCGCCCATCACCATTTTGGCAAAGTTTTTGGTAAACTCTTTACCAATTTTACGGACATCTTTGTTGGTCACTTTGTTATCAAAAAAGCTGTTAAATGATTCGCGTTTAAGCCATTTCGCAACCGGAGAGTTTTGCTCTAATTCGCCACCAGGACTGTATATCCAATTGACATCTTCGCGGGCGCCAAAACACTTTTTCGCTTTATTTGGATTATTGATAACTTGATAAATATTTTTAACCATTAACTTCATGTCTCTTCGATCCATGATGCACATGTTCTTACCGCCTTCGGTAGAATCATACATCGCTTCATCGGAGTTTAAGCATGGACCATTTTCACTATTGGTTAATGCTACCGCATAAGACTCTAAATATTGCAGTGTTTCATTCCATAATATATCGACATACTTTTGATCATCTTCATTATACTGTGACTCTTCACCTAAACAGGTAAACTCAGCATTATTGATATCGTTTTGGTCTAAAAAACTAGGTAACTCACTTGCCATAGCAGAACTAGACAACAGCATCATCACTAACAACGTATTATATTTCATAACATCCCTCTTTCATTATTATTAAACGCGGGAAGATATTACGCTTGGAATTAATTCCAAAAACTTACACTCAAGAGGTTTGTAATAAAAATATTATTACAAACAGATAATAGATAACAATATAGAAGCAGTACATTAATTTATAAAAACTAATAACTAAAAATCTAATAACCAAGAAACTAATATCTAAAAATCTAATATCTAATAAGCTAATAAGCTAATAAGCTAATAAGCTATTAACTAGAAATCTAATAAGCCAATTAGTTAATAAATAAATAAGAAGAGCCCGAATTCAGATAATAACTGCGACACTCATAGACTAGGTTAGAAGAAGCCAACTGCTGAAAGTGGTAGGCTTTATCTCGCCAAAGAAAAAAGAGTATCACTATGAGTTATCAGCAGTTGACTGAGGGTAGAAGATATCAGATATCAGATTTCAGTCCTTTTAGACCAAGGCATTTCAATTGCCTTGATTGCAAAAACCATCAATTGTCATCGCGCTACTGTCTATCGAGAACTAAAGCGTTGTAATGGCCAGTTGGGTTATTGTCCTGACCATGCTCAAACCAATGCCTGTGATATGCGACATCATTCAGCCAAATATACGATACCCGATACAAGGGTAAGCACTGTCCGCTTCCTATTAAAACATGACTGGGGTCCAGAGCAGATTTCACAGATGTGGTCTGGAATGGACCAAGCCGTCAGTCATGAATGGATTTATCGGTTTGTGGCAAGGAATAAGCATCAAGGTGGCAAGCTATACCGTCATCTACGTCAAGGGTATAAACGCTATCGCAGAGGCAAAAAAGAGAAGGCTCCAGTGATTAAAAATGGCATTCCTATCGAATCTGTCGATACCCCCGACCGTTTCGGTGATTGGGGAAATCGATACCGTATTAGGCAAGCATGGCACAGGTTCAATAGTGACGATACTGGAGCGGAAAACCCGTTTTTACTTGATAAAGAAAGTGGCCTCAACATCTGCTGAGGATGTGACTAAAGCCACGATTGAATTATTAATGCCGTACAAGCAGCATGTGCACACAATAACAGCCGATAATGGTCGCGAGTTTGCTCATCACCAAGCCATTGCCAAAGCGTTAGACGCAGAGTTTTATTTCGCTCACCCATACAGCTCTTGGGAGCGTGGCGCCAATGAGAACGCCAATGGCCGGTTAAGACAATATGTAAAAAAAGGGATCGACTTGAGGACAGTAAGCGATGACATCATCTTGTTTGCGCAGAACAGGATTAACTATCGGCCCAAGAAATGTTTGAAGTTTAAGCCGTCAGCGGTTGTTTTTAAACAATTAGCGGCTTAATTTGCCGAGTGTCGCACTTCGGAGTTGAATTCGGGACTAATAAACTAATAAATAAGAAGGGTAATTCTATTAATCATTAAAAATATAAAAGCCACATATTAATCACTTAATATGTGGCTTATTAAACTAATATGAATTTAAATTAGTTTATCCTTTATGCTTGTCAAACTTGAAAGTATGACAGTTGCTGCATAATGGTTCTTTAGGTGTATGTTCACCATGGCACTCTTGGCAAGGTACTTCTTTACCATAGTGAAGATTGTTATGTGGGTTTTGCCACTTGTCTTCTTCACTTCTAGCCGTCTGCTTTGCTAAGTCATCAACATCATGACACTGCAAACAGGATTCATCAGATGGGAACTGCTTTATGCCATTGTCATGACAAGCTTTACAGTCATTACCGATTACGTCTTTGTGGTAGTCACGGATCTCTGCTGACTGTACTGATAAACTGGTTAGCCCAAGTAGTACCAGCCCAAGTATAATATTAAAGTTTTTCATTAATGATTCCTCTTGTTCACGGGTCTAGTTAAACTTTCATAAGACTTCTAGCGGCCGTCATGCCCATCACCATACATTCTGGGATAGAACAACTACCTAAACGGCTAACGCCATGAATACCACCGCAAACTTCACCCGCGGCATAAAGACCCGGAATAGACTTACCAGTAAAGCTATCTGCCACTTCGGCTTTAGTATTTACTTTTACACCACCTTGACAGTAATGTACTTTTGGCCATAAACGCACGACAGTAAAGGGTGCTTCAATATATTTGCCAGCCGCCTTAGTCATGTTTTTACCAAACTGCTTATCTTCGCCAGTTTTAACATAGCCGTTGTATTCAGCAATTTGTGCTTTTAAGCCAGCTAAAGGCACACCAAAGTGTGTTGCTAACTCTTCAACTGAATCAAACTTCCAACCGACATTGTATTTAATAACTTTTTCGGTATTTGGATGTGCTTTAGAATCTTTAAAACTGGTGATCAAAAGCGGTGGTACAGGATTGCCTTTTTCATCACGATTTTCTAATTCAGCATCGGCACGTGTTTTACGATCCGCAATTTCATTCATGAAACGCTTACCGGTTGTACGGCTAACCGCCATTGAATGAGGCAAGTTGAAGATAGAATAGTTAGACACATAACCAAAGCCACCTTCATCAGGTGAAGCCCAAGGGCCTGATTGGATATAAGCCAAATGCGTAGGGATAGCACCCAAACGGAACATTTCATACATGCCCTCGCCTGTTGCACCTGGTGCATTAGTACAACCAACGTCTGCCGTTAAGGTTGGATCTTGCGCCATACGTAAATCTACGTTTTGCGCAAAGCCACCAGTGGCCATAATCACACCACGTTTGGCGCGAATATTGAGAACTTTACCTGGTTGGTCTTCACCAAAGTGGTAATTGGTACGCATCTTAACACCAACAACTTCGCCTTTAGCACCGACGAGGAACCCTTCAAATTTTGAACGGTTGTGGGTATTAACCCCAATGCGTTTACATTCTTTAAACAATGGCTGGGTGATACCTGCTCCACAACTCACCGTAGTTTGGTAAGTACGTGCAACCGAATGACCGCCTAATTGTTGTAAGTAAGGGTGGAATTCAGAACCTGCGTCTAACGTCATTTGCAACGCTTCAACCGCATGAGATGCAACATGACGTAATAAACCCTCATCAGCAACACCACGGCCAGACAATAGTTGGTCATTGACCATTCTGTCTACCGAATCTTCAACACCTTCTGTCTTTTGCATCGGTGTTCCTGGTGCAGCAAAAAGCCCACCATTAATAGCTGAGTTTCCGCCAAAATATGACATCTTCTCAAACATATGAATGTCTTTTGCACCTTTTCTAGTGGCTTCGATTGCGGCAGCTAAGCCCGCAAATCCAGAACCAATAATGACAATCTCAACTTCTTTGTCCCATTTTACACCATCAGCTTTCTCAGACACTGCCATTGCGGGTGCTACCATCGCTGCACCAGCAGCAATACCTAGACCTGCAATAAACTTACGGCGCCCTAATAGATCTATATTGCTCATAGGTTATCACCCCTTTTTGTAATTGACGGTTTATCATATCCTTGGAATTGATTCCAAAACGGGAACTATTGTTAATGTTTGGTGAAAAAAACCGCGAATGTGAACTAATCAATTGTAGGTAGGGGTTTTAGTAACATTTGTAACAGCACATAGATTTTGGACTGTAATCCAAACTGTGAATCATCTTACTATCAGATTTTTAACATATTAACCTATAACATTATCGACTGAGGTTAACCTTAACCTAAGTAACACTTTAGGACTATGTTGAGTGCTTATTCTATTGGCTTCGGAGAGGCGCTATCAACATATTGAGTTAAAATATGACGGTTTATCAAACGGTTTCCACTTTATTAAAAGCCATCACCACAGCCTATCACGTAAGTCAAAATGGGCTTACACGGTATGCTACTGTTTAAGATTGGCCATCGTCGCCAGCGGATCCAATCAATCTTGCGTTACGATGCTGTTTGCTCATTTAGGCCATTAAGATATAAATAACCTCATTCCAGGATAATAAACGTTTATCAAATAGGACAAGTATTCTGCTTTGGGTTAATTTATCCCATCCCCCAAAACCGAGTTGAGATTAAATAAATAACGCCTTTTCGCCGCATCAACTTGTGCTGATGCGGCTTTAAAAAGACTATTTACCCCTGATTTCCCTCGCATAAATTACGCCCAGCGGCATAACAACTTGGCTGACGAGGACATACTGCGCCACGCGAGCAAATTAACTGCGCATCTTTTTTTATCCCGCGCTCAATCCAGTTAATATTGAGGATTTTAGCCACACTGTTGAGATCTTTTTGGATGTGTTTGGGGATAATGATTGAACCACCGCCCGCGGCACAAGCTTGTTTAAGATCGTAAGCAATCGACTGCGCATCTTTTCCTTGCGCCTCAATGGCTGGGTTTAAATCTATGCCAGCACATAGAACATGCGGATTACCCGCAGAGTCGTCGACCTTAATCGATTCACAGCAATAAATCCGCGGTTCATTGCCGACATTTAAAATCGATATTTGCGCAGAGGTGCCTTCTACCGGTTCGTTGATCATTCTAAACACAGCCCAATGCTGGCAAGGGTCTTCAACCAAGCGCATGTTACCCCAAGGCAGAGGGATACCATTACCGCGGTAAACCGCTTTTAACTTACCCGGCGCATAGGCATCAAAATAATGCCAATGTGGATAAGGTGACACCACCGTCATACGACGCATGGCGACAGAAGCGGATACCTGCAATTGTTTATGCACGCTAATCTCATAGCCATGACGGTCGAGTAACTGCCGATATGGCACTTTAGGACACAATAAGGCGCCGGCAAAAAAGCTTGATTCAAAATCGCGCCACGCATGCAAAATATCTTGTGCATTCAGAGTATTAGATTGTGGTATAAGCGCATCATCAAAGTCATCACGGCGACCCGACATCATCACACTCTTTAAGCCATCTTTATTGTGTAACACACAATGACCTATGTGCACCGCCAAATCATACTTCAACCTACTGGGTCTATTTTTCAGAATATTACTGATATAAATGGTACCGGGCGGTTCAAAAAATGACGTCACCAACTGCTTAGAACTTATGCCCATTTCGTTGATGACTTCTTTAGGAACACGGTCAATCCATTTAATTTTTAAGCCCATGCCTTTAGCAATATCAATAATATCTTCGGTGGCCAGCGGCATACGTTTTAAGCCGACTTCCTCGGCGGCGCGCTCTAAATCAGGGAAATGATTTTGATGATGTTCTTGGTGGGCGCGAATAAGCAAATGGGCAAATTGACGGCCACTGGTGCCGGTTTGCGACAACATTTCAGGGATAGCAATTTGTAAGATGTCATTAGAAAACAAAAAGCTTGGCTCAAGTGGCATACCACTGACTCCGCCTTTACTACCCTTTTCGGGGGTAATCGCTTCATCTTCTGGTACGTCATCAAGAAACCAGCCCACATCTTTCTGGAAAACAACTGCTATTACCGCCAGCATATCGGCGCTTGGTACCCGCTTCCCGCGCTCGATCATTGACAAATATGACACTGATGGCGAATTACTTGAGTCAACACGCACACAACGAGCAGACAAGTCTTCCATGGTTAAGTTGTTGCGCTTACGCAAGTTTCTTATCTTTGTGCCCAAAAAATGGGTCTTTCGCATTAAGCTTTTATCATTTCTCATTTTGTATAATTCACACTGTAAAATTTTTATTGTGAAATTGTTTGTAAAAATAGCATAGACTAAAAATCAAGCTGCTAACAGAGCTTAATGATAAACAATAATTAGAAAGGTTTTCTGACCTACAACAATACGAAGAGGAATAAGGCGATGAATATGTCTACTCAAGCAAGCAATACAGCCACCCAAAACCTTAACCGCTTCATTGGTGAGCAATTTGTGGCAACGACCAATCAACAGGATCGCAGCACAAACGCAAAAGACTTTTTGGATACACATTGTCCATTAGCCAATGGCTCACACCAAGACGTCAGCAGCTATGTTGTTTATTACAATCACTTATTGGCGTTTTTAAAAGATGGTTCACAGTGTGGTTTACAAAATCCATGTCAATTTGTTGCATTGACCGGCCACAAAAGTGACCCCACCTCTGTGGTATTGAAAAATAACGATACCCATGTTGAGATTTGTTTCGACCGCCAAGGAAAAATGGGCACCACAGACCAAGCCAATATCGAAGATATTCAGGTTGCGATTCCAATTAAGAATTTGCCAACGCCATACAAGCAATGGATTAGCTTAATCCACACAGGCTGTCAGCCTACTGAAGGTAGCTGTAAGGTATTTACTGCTAAAGATGGTAGCGACTACGCACTACATCAGCGTTAATGGCTTATTGCGATAACACTGCGACCATTTAGCAAAAAAGGCTTGTCCCATTAATAATGCGACAAGCCTTTTTGTTGGGTAACCATTTTGCTGCGTAGCATCCCATAATGTCGGCACGCCTTTATGCCGTCATACTGAGATTATGGCCAAAAGAATCGTGATGCTTGCGAGATCTGGTTAGCAGGTTCCGTTGGCGTTGGATTTTCCAAGCTTTGAATTTGGGTCACCTTAAATTGCAGCGTTTGTTGGGTGCTATCACTCGCTCGGTTACTTAAGCGGCCACTGACGGTCAACGGATAATTTAGTTGTTCTGCCGGTTTTATCACAATCAAGCTGTCGGTGATTATTTGCAATGCTTGCCCTTGTGGATCCTTGCTGCTGATACTAATTTGATAGAAAGCCATTTGTTGAGTTTTATTGCGAATTTTAAGTTGATAGCTATTTTCAACCTTATCGACACCCACTTGACGATACAAGGTTTGACGGTCACGGATCACATTGAGCTCAATATCCTTTAAATTGCTTAAATCGCCAATAATCAGTGCAACCATGATCAATAATGCACTGGCGTAACCCAGAGATTTTAGCGATAACAGGCTGGCTTTGGGTTGTCCTTTTAAGGCATTTTCGCTGGTAAAGCTTATTAAATTGGGTGCATAGCCAAACTTTTCCATGGTCTGATTACAGGCATCAACACAGGCACCGCAGTTAATACATTCGTATTGTAAGCCGTTACGAATATCAATCCCAGTTGGGCAGACATCAACACACAAATTACAGTCTACACAGTCACCTAGCTCAGTTTTTTGTGAACGTTTACGGGGTCCACGAGACTCGCCTCGCTGCGCATTATAGCTCACCGTTTTAGTATTGGCGTCAAACATCACCGCTTGAAAACGCGAGTAAGGACAACAATGTAAACACATCATTTCACGCATCCAGCCGGCATTTACATAAGTGCATATGGCAAAAAACCACACCCAGGTGCCAGTCCAAAAACCACTACTCATGCTAAAAATATCAACATACAACTCGCGTGCAGGCATAAAGTATCCGATAAACCCGCAGCCAGTTAGCAAGGCGAACACTATCCACACCCCATGCTTCGTCACTCGTTTACGCACTTTACTTAATGACCATGGGGCTTTATCTAACGCCTCACGATGATGGTGATTGCCCTCTATTTTGGCTTCAACCCACATGTAAATAAAGGTCCACGCGGTTTGCGGGCACAAAAAGCCACACCACACTCGGCCCCAGTAAACCGTGACAAAAAATAATGCAAAAGCAGCGGCCATAAAAAACCACGCTAATACGGTAAAATCTTGTGGCCATAGGGTGATATTGAAGAAAAAGAATTGCTGTTCGGTGACATCAAACAGAATGGCTTGTCGGCCTTGGTAGTTGATAAATGGGATCAGGAAAAAAATCGCAATCAGTAAAGTATTGCTGTGCTGACGCAGCCGTTGAAATACGCCCTTCTGTTCTCGAACCTGAATTTTTGTCGACGGCGTAGCAATTTGCACCACTGGGATCCGCTGTGAAACGGCAGCGTTATCAACTGGCACTGTCGCTGCCGGAGTTTGAGATGATGATTTGGGCATAAATGTATTCCTATAACACAATATTGCCCTGTTATAGCAAAGATTAAGCCAACTTAAACATTGATATAATCACTTGATTTTAAACAATTAAAATAAAAAATTATAAAATAATGTCACGACATATCACTTTTTACGTGATATATCGTGACCCAGTAAAACCAATGATAAAAATTAGCGCGTAATGGCTAACTTTTTCATCCGAGATCGTAAGGTACTCGCCGGCATATCTAGCATTGCAGCAGCGCCATACGGACCAGAAATACGCCAATGGCTAGCATTTAAAACCGCAATAATATGCGCAGCTTCGGCTTGTGCCATGGTTAACGTGCTGGTAGCTAATGGAGTGGCAACCACTAAAGGTAAAGTATTAAACAGTAAATGGCCGCTTTGCGATAAAATCATTTCTCGCTCAATCAGGTTTTGCAACTCTCGCACGTTACCAGGCCAAGCATATTGTTGTAAATTCTTCAGCCCTTTGGCGCTCACTTTAGTGATTTTTTTACCGAGCTTTTTACTCATTGATTCGACTAAATCACTGACCAATGGTGGAATATCTTCGCGGCGTTCTCGTAAAGGAGGCACGGTAATTGGAAATACGTTCAAGCGGTAATATAAGTCCATGCGAAACAAGCCTTGCTCTACTCGCGCGGCTAAATCGTGATGAGTAGCAGCAACTAAGCGAATATTGACCTTAATGGTTTCACTACTGCCAACGCGCTCGAAGCTTTGCTCTTGGATCACCCGCAACAATTTAGATTGTGCCGATAAACTCAGCTCGGCAATTTCATCTAAAAACAAGGTGCCATTATGGGCTAATTCAAATCGGCCTTTGCGACGCGCTGTGGCGCCAGTAAATGCGCCTTTTTCATGACCAAACAACTCACTTTCTAGCAATGCCGTCGAAAATGCGGCGCAGTTTACACTTACCATAGGTTGGTCTTTGCGATGGCTTAATCGGTGTAAGTTACGCGCAACTAGCTCTTTGCCAGTGCCGTTTTCACCACAGATTAAGACCGTACTGTCGGTATTAGCGACCAAGTGGATCTGTTGCATGAGCTGATTGATAGGTTGGCTGTTACCCGATATTCCTGACGCGCCTTGCTGGCCTTGTAGCTCAGTGAGTAAGTATTGATTTTCTGATGCTAACCGTTCTGACAAGGCCTGCACTTGTGCCAAGGCTTGTCTTAACGATTGCTCGGTATGTTTTTGCATACTCACATCACGAAATATCGCAATAACACCGACGAGTTGTTGCTGATCATATACTGGGGTTGAGCTGTAATACACCGGAAAGCTGCTGCCATCTTTACGCCAAAATACATCTTCGTTCACTTGCCGAGGGATGGCATCATGTAAGGTACGATAAATGGGGCAGTCATGTTGAGGATAATGACTACCATCGGCATGACTATGATGATGGCAGTCGTGAATATTTCTGCCAATTAATTCGGCACTTTTCCAGCCCGTCATTTGCTCTGCTGCGGGATTAATAAATACTGCATTACCCGCTAAATCAAAACCATATACGCCCTCTGTCATGGCATTAAGCAACAGAGTATTTTCAGGAAGAAAATGCTCGGAGCCACTATACTCAGTGGTTGTAGAGTCAGCCATAGTCAATCTTAAGGTTACTAATGCATGGACTCATTATAACCATCGTAAAATATAAGTCGCGAAATATCGCGGCTTATATTCCCATAACAATAATCACTTGTTATCGTGATATCCATGACTCATCCAGATAATAACAATCTCATTTTTTAACAAAAATCCTTCACCACCAGTAAAGTAATGAGCTGATTTAAGCACTTTTTACGTTAACGTCGTACTTAATAACATTGTAACTTGACGTCGTATCTCAACGTCGTCAGCTCACAAGCCTAGCAGCCTCTGTCGTTAATACTAATTAGTGATGATCTGTGACTTTTGCGTTTGTGTCATATCGATCATCATCTGGCTGGCGATTGAAAAAATACAGTAACCTAAAAAATAATAGAAACCAATTTCAAACTGGGACTGAGTCTTGAGCGTGTCACCCATGCCGGCTGACGCATTACCTGCCATGTAAGCCACAATAATGGCTACGACAAATACATCGGCCATAGACCACTTGCCGATAACACTTATCATTGTTCGAAGCCGTTGTTTTATTGAAGGTGCCACTGGCAGCAGTAAAATTAGCATGGTGATTAACTTAATGGTAGGGATCACAATACTGAATAACCCGACTAATATGGCAACGACAAAGTTATGTGATTGATATAGCGCCGTAATGATATCGATGATACTGCGGCTATTACGAAAGACCTCTACCTCACCTTGAAGCGTATCCAACCCAAACAGACTCGCAGCGACATCTAAGATCCCGCGGGTATTAGCACGAGAATCTTCTGTTAGATCTTGGGTTAACATATCTTTGCCCGTATCGACTAACTGTGATTTTTCAATAGTGCCCGTCATCGTTAGCATGGGCTCGGTCACCCCCGGGATCAGCAGGATTAACGATATGAGTACTAAACTGATGGATAGATACACTTTCATGGATACCTCGAGTGATAATTTTTGATAGCGATGAGCCAGCATAGTGAAACAAATTGTCGTGTTTTGCCGTGAAGATGATAACGTGTTTGCGATCCTTGTAGCTTATGATGCCATATTGGTCATGTTATTAACCATTACGCGACACTCTTAATAATGAGACAAATACATGCAAAGGATCCAATTTACGACATGTTTGCTCTGGTTAAGTTATTTTTTTTCAGCCCCCCTCACTGCGGCGACCTTAACCGTCAATGTTAACGATACTCAAGGCAATATGCTCAGCGATAGCGTGATAGAGCTGATCCCCACCACGCCTCCTGAAGCAAGGGTATCGACCTTAGCACATTATGAAATGCGTCAACAAAATAGAATATTCTCCCCTTTTGTCTTGGCTGTGCCACAAGGAGCAAAAGTTGATTTTCCTAATTTAGATCGCACTCGGCACCATGTTTACTCATTTTCTGACGCTAAACAATTTGAACTAAAATTGTCTATTGGCGCTACCGGGGATCCTATCGTCTTTAATAAAGCGGGATTAGTTATCATCGGCTGTAATATCCATGACGATATACAGGCATTTATTTACGTCTCAAAAAGTGCTTATTTCTCGGTAAGTAATGAAGAGGGTCAAATGCAGTTAACTGATTTACCTACCGGTGAATATCAAGTCAATATCTGGCATCCTTGGCAAGTTAACATTCAGCAACCGACTTCACTCACCCTTAATGATGGTGACAATAAATTAACAATTCGCATCAATATTGACCACCAAGATAAACCATCGTCGCCACCTAGCGGCTTTGTTACTGACCATTATCCAAGCGATACCACGGGACAACATGCCAACTAGTTTTCGCAACCGACTAATTATTGCCTTCCTGTTTATTTTAACCCTAACGCAATTAACCACTGCAGTGTTTGTGTTAAGTGCAACTCAACGTGATTATCGTCAGCAACAAACTCAAAATCTTAAGATTGGATCAAATGTTTTTGTTGATATGCTGTCTAACCGGAGCGAGCAGCTTAACCAAAGTTTGTCACTGCTCAGTGCTGATTTTGATTTTAAACGCGCGGTAGCCACTGGTGAGCAAGACACAATATCTTCCGTTTTATCTAACCATGGCAGACGCATTAATGCCGACGCAGCTATTTTGCTATCGCCGCAGGGAAAATTACTGTCATCAAGCTTGCAAGGTCTGACTAAATTTAATGTCGATGAGCTATTTGCATTAACCAAAAACCGCTTAACGACTTTCGACATTGTTAATTATGACCACAGCAGCTACCAATTTGTGTTGCAGCCAGTCAAAGCGCCAACATTAATCGCTTGGGTTGGAATGGGTTTTTCGATGGATAAAAACGTCGCAGACCAAGCCAAAGCCATTACTGGAATTGATATCAGTTTTATCAACCAGTCAGCCGGCAGAATTAACATCGTCTCGACCCTACCTGAAGCTCAGCAACAAGATGTTTTAACGCGTATTAGCCAGCTTGCAAAAACGGTTGATGAGGTCAGTGATGACATATTATCAGGCTACCTATCCACCACCATTGCGTTAGATAACAATAGCGGACATCAATTAGCGCTGTTACATCAGTCAAATGCTAAGTGGCAGCAAAATTACGATGCCCTGCGTAATAACATGCTAATCGTGTTTGCGATAACCTGTTTATTGGCGTTTATGATTGCAGCTTGGTTTGCTGGAGGGTTAACTAAACCCATTTATGCGTTAGTTAATTTTGCCAGAAAAGTCGGTCAAGGCGAGGATCCTCGGCCCATTGAAGTTGCCCCGGCTGAATTACAAGTGTTAGCCAACACCTTATCGATAATGCGTAAAAATATTGAGTCGCGCGAAAACGATTTAGTTTATCAATCACAGCACGATAATCTCACCGGTTTATATAATCGCGTGGCCGCTAAACAACAACTCAGCCTACTGCTCAGTAAAATACATGGCAGTTTAGTCATGATAGACATTAAAAACTTTCGTCACTTAAACAACATCATTGGATTTGCTAATGCCGACGATCTGCTGGTGTTGTTTGCCAGTCGCTTAGAAAGCTTATCCCCTAACGCTCAGTTAATATCGCGCTTAGATGGCGACTCGTTTTTGTTGCTATTCCAACCGAGTATTCCTCTTGAAAAGCTTGATAACTATTTACGTCAATTAACCAACCCGTTTGCGATTCAGGGGGCAAAAATAAGTGTCAATGTGCGGGTAGGGATTGTTGATTTATCCAGTGACTATGACAGTAATGATATTGATACTTTAATTCGCCATGCCGAAATTGCATTAAACCAAGCTCGAGTTGAATCACTAGGCATTGCAACATATCAACAAGGTGAGGATGAACGCTATCTGCGTGAGTTAATGATCATCCGTGATTTACCGATTGCATTAATCCAAGGACAACTGCATTTGGTTTTTCAACCTAAAGTGGATATTCAGACCAATCATTGCCATAGTGCGGAAACCCTGATCCGCTGGCATCACCCTGAATTGGGATTTATCCCGCCTGATGAGTTCATTCGCTTAGCCGAAAATTCAGGTAATATCTCGATGATCAGCGACTGGGTGCTAACGACCACCATTAAACAGCTAGCCCTATGGCAGCAACAAGGTATTTCACTCACGGTGGCGATTAATTTATCAGCCCACGATCTCACTAATCCTCAGCTACCACTGGACATTGAACAGTTACTTATAAGCAATAACTTACCCATTACCGCCCTGTCGATAGAGATAACTGAAGGCGCTGTGATGAAAGATGCACAAACGGTGATTGCCGTTCTACAGCAATTTAGAAATATCGGTTTGGCGATTGCCATCGACGACTTTGGCACTGGACACTCTTCATTAGCCTACTTAAAGTTACTCCCCGTTAATGAAGTAAAAATCGATCGCAGTTTTATCAAAGATATTCATACTGATGCAACGGACTTAATGATTGTCGACACCAGCATTAGACTGATTAAGGGACTTAATTTATCCGTCGTAGCTGAAGGCGTTGAATCGGTAGAAGGGATCAATATTCTGCGCGAACTTAATTGCGATATAATACAGGGTTATGTGTATTCTAAGCCGTTAAAAGCAGAGGATTTTATTGTGTGGTTCCAACAGTTTAATCAATCCAATATTCACCATCCCAGTAAGGATACGCTGCGCTAATGTACCAATTAATATGCATTGTGTTATCGGTGCTATTAAGCCTCATAGCCACTTCAGCTCAAGCTGACACGAGCAAAATAATCGCTACTGGCGGCGCGACAACCATTGAAGGTCGTGCTGGGGTGAATAGTTCCTTGGGCAGTCATTAATGGCTATGCAAGCTCGGAAGAATGGTCTTTAGCCGCGATGAACACTACTCTCTATGTTGACGACTTTACCTTGCATTCTATTGGGGCGTCCATAAGCATTGATAATCGCGTTGAACTCAATATAGCCAAACCAACAACCCTTTATCAGCAACGGGGAAGAGATAAAGGGATCAGTATGATTACCGATGGTTTTCTCGCCAATTTATCCCAAGACAAACGCATTTTGCATCACTTTGAACAAACTGATATCAATATTTTTCGCCAACGTGTTATTGAACATTGGTGTGTGATCAGTGGCAGTGAATGTGTATATGAAGGTGCATCTATGTACGATGCGCACATAGGTTTTCACATTAGCCAAGCTGACTTTGATGCTGTTGTCGGTCATTTAATTGAAGCACTCAAACAACAGCATATCCCTTTAGCCACACGTAATGCGTTACTTGCTAAGTTAGCACCAATGTATCAACAGATTATTGATCATTAATCGTGTCTAACACCGTTTGATATAACATAGTTGGAGTATGCTGACTTTTACCTATTTACCCCATCCCTTAAACTGAGTGAGGCTTATATTGATTAGTAAAATGGGCTAGGATCAACATCGAGCATACTTGGCGATACACCTCGCTCAATATGTAACTCCGATTTAAATAGGTCAACCATGGTCACGTCGGTGTAACGTTTATATTTAATTGAATAAAAACACTTAACGATAGGATGCAACGCATCACGTCCCTTTGAGTCCCATACAATTCCAATACGGTGATCCGATAACTGAACTAATGAACCGACAGGATAAATACCCACGCAACGAATAAACTCATATACGAGCTTTTGATCAAGATGAAATGGCGTCAGGCTGATCATAATTTTAAATGCCGCCGCTGGGCTCATGGCCTCTTTGTAACAGCGAGTCGCAGTTAACGCATCAAAAATATCAACAATACAACTCATGCGTCCATGTTGAGGAAGTTGCTCGTCCTTAAGACCATTAGGATAGCCACGACCATCGAGTTTTTCATGGTGCATTAAGCACACATCTTTGCTGACCTGTGATAGTCCTTTTGTTTCATTCATGATTTCAATTGCATAGAATTGATGCAATTTAATGTGCTCAAATTCTTCCGGGGTTAACTTACCAGGCTTGTGCAATATTTCGTTATCGACTTTAATTTTGCCAATATCATGTAAAATACCGCCCACCGCCATTTGCTTGAGCAGTTCACGATCAAGATTAAGGTGTTTGCCGAAGGTCACCAATAAAAAGGCCACATTAATAGAATGTTCAAATAAATAAGCATCTTTGGTGCGCAAAGCAGAAATGCATTTAAAGGCATCTGTATCCCCCATAACCGACTCAATCATTTTGTCGGCGACAGCTTCAAATTCACCCACTTCGATGGCTTTACCACCGAAGGTTTCAGACATCACTTTTTTAATTAATCCTTTTGCTTCAGCAAGTAGCTTTTTAGCCTGCGCTTGCTGACCATCTCGAGTTGCCGTCGCTTTACGCATCAATGGACGAATAGCTGAACTCGATCGATTGGATTTTTTTAACCCGCAGGTATCAGATGATCGCTCAATATCGACCCACACAAACGCAATACTATTTTTTTTCAGTTTTAAAATTGCATCACGATGTTTGATTTGTCCGGGGTTACTAATAGCTACTTTGCTATACTGATGGTCTATCGCAGAAACAAACATGCCTAAAGCAAGTTTATCGATAGGGATTTTGATGACATTGCTTGATTCAATAGAATCATTCATTGTGCAAATTACTCCGGGAGGGGAAACTAAAAAGACGGGATCTTGATCACCTGACTACTGTTAGTATTTTGAACTATTTTACTGCATTCGCCTATTCATTTTGTGCCACTATTATCATTTCGTCACATAATTTATTATCAAACCTTTACACATCACTCAATGAATAGATGATTGTTTTATAGGCAAAATAATAAAAAGGCACTTATGTCCGCTAGGATATATCTAAAGAGATAAGCGCTACATAAAGTAAAGCCAGAGTATCTTATCAACGGAATAAGCCACTAATATGTCATTATCGGCGGTTATTGATATTATATTAGCAATTAAGATCACACGATTTAACCTTGCTAATTGACACTATTTCATCACTTTATTACCGTATAGTCTGTTGCTGTTATACGTGAGGTATTTCTTTTTGGGCCACTTCTTTTCATCACAATTCAGTGAACTGATCACTAAGCTGAAACAGCTTAGCAAAGTGCCTGCTCGCGAATCCATAATTCAACTTTCGGTAGAAGCCCCTGCATTGCCTTTATTGTCTTGGTTAGCAGCACAAAACCAATACCCCAAAATATATTGGCATGGCAGAGATAGAGACGAAGATATCGCCGCTATTGGAACATGTAAAAGTTTCTTTTTTAAAGACCAAGTTGACGATAATGACCTGGCAAAAATTTATCAACAACAGCGTAATAAAACCAGCCAACAAGACATTCGTTATTATGGCGGCCTGGCTTTTGACCGCACAGTAGAATGCTGGCCAGAATTTGGTCGCGCACACTTTATTTTACCGCGTATTGAGTTGCGCCGAAATAGTCGTACTCTCAAGATCCTCGTTAACCTAAACTTTGATGGCGTTGATCCTGACCAAGAAATTCAAGCGGCTATCGATGCCATTGAACGAGTACAAAAACCACAGCCTTTATCTCCACCCAATAAAATGAGCTTAATGGGTCGCAGTGATTTACCCAATTTTGAACGCTGGAAAGAGTTAGTAGAGCAAGTCACTCAGGCTAATTTTAATCGCTCAACGCCTAAAGTGGTACTCTCTCGTCATACCCAAATTGATGTGAACGACGATATCGATCCTTGGACAGTACTGGCTTGCTGGCAAGGTCGAAATCCCAACAGTTTTCAATTTGGATTCCAATTTAGCCCTGAGCGTGCGTTTATTTCCTGTTCACCAGAACGCTTGTATTTACGCCGCCAACAAGAATTGTTTACCGAAGCGCTTGCGGGTACCACGGTACGGGGACTCAATCCTGAAGAAGATAATTCTCTGGCACAAGCATTATTAGATGACTCTAAAAACAGTCATGAAAATCAGCTTGTTAGAAAGCACATCGTTGATGCGCTCACCCCATTAAGTCAGTATATAGGTGCCGACGAGAAGCCTAAAATTTTTAAACTGGATCATATTCAACATTTACACCGTTCGATTAGGGCACAGCTAAGGCCTGGGGTAAACGATTTTGAATTACTGCGCGCATTACATCCCACTCCTGCTGTCGGCGGCTTACCACGCAATGCCGCATTGAACTTTATTCGTCAAAGAGAAGGTTATGCTAGAGGCTGGTATGCTGGGGCTTGCGGCTATTTAAATCACCATGAATCAGAATTTTCAGTTGCGATTAGAAGTGCACTCATCGAGCCTAGAAGGATCAATTTATTTGCCGGAGCAGGCATAGTCGCTGGCTCAGATCCTGAGGCGGAATGGCAAGAACTGGAAAATAAATTAGCCACTGTACTGTCTATTTTGATCGACTTTTAATATCCCTCAGCTTACTGATACTTATCTCATTAACCGCAACTTGGGTTTATAGATGAGATAAGTAAGCTAACATTAAAATATGTCACCTATTTCATGTCACATTTGACATGTGTTTTGCTAATAAGGCGCCTTCACCTGTTAATAGCGGTGTTAATAGCTGCGTCATTAGCCGGTCTGTTGCAAGTCAATTCCACATCGTTAGCAGAACAAAGAGCTTGTTGGTAAGCGCTTATGATCTCGAGTTGAGGTGACTTAACCTCGACGATATCTTTCGCTTGTGCAAAGCCCATGCTATTATCCTGCCCCCGTGGCTGCTAACACTTATGTATTGCCTTGAAAAGGGTGGACTAACAGGTGAATTTAACGCCAGCACTGCCAATAAACTAAAATAATAATATTCTCTATAACAGACATTAGCTTATCTGTTTAACGGTGGCTAAATAGCATCGTTAGCACAGGCCAAGACTGTTAACCAAATTAATAGCGGGTTCCCTCACCCCGCGCTAACCCAATTAAAAAGGCCACAATATGTTGACGTTAACCCAGGCGAAATATCGCCGAGCACTGATGTTATTAGTCAGTTTTCACATCTTAATTATTTGCGCAAGTAACTACCTCGTTCAACTGCCATTTCAGCTATTTAGCTACCACACCACTTGGGGGGCGTTTAGCTTTCCATTTGTATACTTAGCAACCGACTTAACCGTTAGAATTTTTGGTCAGCGAGCCGCAAGAGGCATTATCGTCAAAGCCATGATACCGGCACTCGTGGTGTCGTATTTAG
This sequence comes from Shewanella sp. Actino-trap-3, assembly GCF_002836275.1. Lineage (NCBI taxonomy): Bacteria > Pseudomonadati > Pseudomonadota > Gammaproteobacteria > Alteromonadales > Shewanellaceae > Shewanella > Shewanella sp. Actino-trap-3. The sequence continues at coordinate 3,134,512 of NZ_PJCE01000001.1, forward strand.
TGGGAGTGTTGTTTCATCAAGGCCAATTACAATCATTTTCGGCTTTAGCAGAATGGAATAATTTCGTGTTTCGTATCGCTTTTGCCAGCTTTGTGGCTTACTTAATTGGCCAGTTAATGGACATCACAGTATTTGCTAAATTACGTCAAGCCAAAGCGTGGTGGGTCGCACCAGCGGCATCGACGCTAATCGGTAATTTAGTGGATACCTTAGTGTTCTTTAGCATAGCGTTTTATGCCTCGAATGATCCCTTTATGGCAACTCATTGGCCAGAAATTGCGACTGTCGACTACGTCTTTAAGCTTATAGTGAGCCTAGGTTTGTTTTTACCGGCATATGGCGTGTTATTAAAAGTACTGCAAGACAAGATTTTACTTAATGCAGCCACCAATAATGACAATGTTGTTATCCAAGTATCCAAATAATCATCATGACTCTTTAATGATGGCGAGATGAGTACAAGCAACTGTCGGCTTCAATAGCTGGGCCGGCGGTGTGCTTTACTCGTTCGGCGTTTACCACACCTGCGACAGATGCAATGACGACGATTGTTATCTGGACTCCCTGTCAAAGAATACCTTAGGTTATCTGAAGCCGATTGACACTCATATTCGCCCTACACCTCAGGAATGAGCTAGTGCTAGTGCTAGTTAGGTTAATGATAAGAGTAAACCACAAAAGTCCACATTCTCTTTGAAGCGAGAACAACCTTTAAGGCCATAATAACCGCGTGAAAGACTCTCATTCTATAGCGCACATCTAAATATCTACCAACATGAAAGTGATATATAAAATAATTACTTTAAGAATCATAGGCTAAAGAGAACTTTTCGTTTATTGAATATAAAGAGTAGATTAATCATGATAAGCACTTGCAAATACAAATGAGAATGATTACTATTAATGCGCGTTCCAAAACTCGGTTAATCATTAAAGACTTCATCACCTTTAATTGGTTTTCAGAGTTCGCAAGCACGACATTGCTCACACACTCTTTGTGGCCGGGTTAATCACCCGGCTTTTTTTTGGCTGATTTTAGGTTAGCTATTGAATCCATCACCAAAATGCAAGCCTTCATATGGCCCAAGCTGTTGATAATCTTTAGCATTATGATAAAGCCCAATGGTAAATATAGTCCCTTTTCCTACCGTCGAATTGACTTCGATCGTACCACCAAGCCGTTTAATAATGCCATAACTCAGAGAAAGACCTAAACCGGTACCATCTTTACGCGTGGTATAAAATGGATCAAAGATACGACTCAAATCTTCTTTAGTAATACCTATCCCTTCATCTTCCACTTCAATTTTTACGCCTATAGGTTTGCCCTCTTCCAACCAGTCGTATGTTCGTAGCCAAATCCGGCCTTTATTTTCAATAGCATGAGCAGCATTAACCATTAAGTTAATGAGAACTTGTAATAGTTGAGGTCGATTGACTTCAACCGATCCCGTCGCGGTGAATTCCTTGATAAGCGTCACTTCTTGTTGCTCAATAGAATGGCGTGCTAATAACAGCATTTCTTCAACTATTTGCGTCACCGGTTGTAACGTAATAGGTGCATTGAACTCCCCAGGACGACTGTATTGCAACAGGCTTCGAATAATTGTAGTGATCCGACCCACTTGTTGGATCACCAACTCGATTTCTTCTTCTACCACAGTCGCATTGTCACCAAGCTCAGCTTTTAATAACTCCATGTTGCCCAAGATAACCGCTGTAGGATTGTTGATTTCGTGGGCAATACCGGCAATAAGTTCTCCTAATGCGGTAAGCTTTTCGTTAGTGACGAGTTGTTGTCTGGTCGCATGCAATAATGCGACATTACGTTCAAGTTCCTCGGTTTTATCTTGCAAACTGCGGGTACGCTGTTCCACTTTAATCTCAAGTTGCTCTGCAGCAGCTTGAATTTGGGCATTACGCCGCTGCAACTGATCAAGCATGCTGTCAAATTGCTCCGCTAAATGAGCCAGCTCATTCTCGCCATTTATGTCTAATTTACCAATTCTGACATTTCGCCCTGACTGAACGGCAGTAACAACTTGATGAATATGTTCAATCGGTTGCAATAAGCTATTCGCGCCTCGGTACACTAAAAAACCTGAGATCAATAACACCAGAACTAAAATGGTACCTAATTCAATAATATTGAGTAAATAATTATGTAAAAATGGCGATTCAGAAAATCCAGCATAAACCATCCCAATCCTTTGGCCGCGAACATCTCGTAAAGGTAGGTAACCCGAGATATACCAATCATTAAATACAAAAGCTCGATTTATCCACGTTTGCCCTTCAATCAATACTTGTTGATATACCTCATCAGAAACGAGTGTTCCTAGCGCTCTATTGGGTTTTTGATTTTCTTTCGGAAACAGCTCCATTGGCACATTGGTGCTAATGCGAATATTATCTAAAAAAAGGGTTACGGTACCAATTGAGCGTTCGGGTAAGGTCCCTTTGGCGTAGACTAAATCACGGATATGATCGACGATAATAGTATTATTATTAAACAGCATACCGCCGTCCAAATACCAAAATACATTTCCAGACTGGTCGGCTATGGGTAATAAGGTTCGGCTTAATAAGCCGCGTGTTTCAATACTTTTTTTAGGTTGCTTTGCATGCGAGGTCGGGATCAGCGTAATTTGAGCCTGCGTTGCTAAACTTGAATTAATTCTTTGGAGACGTTTGGCAGGCAAGACCATCAAACCCGACAACACCTTCTGTTCGGTTTGGTGTAACATCAAACGTAAGTCTGGGTCGGCGGCGGCATCTGCAACACTAATTAAGCGTAAGAAATCTAATCCTAATGTTTGCTGTTGCTGTGCTAATAGCATATTTAATGCACTAATTGCATTTGGATTAGGTTGTTGATCACTGTGTTTTATTAACCTAAATGCATGTTGAAAATCCCATGATTCACTTATCGAATCTAATTGTTCTTGTTGCCTTTCCTGCATTTGCATTAAGGTACTATTGGCCACAACCAAGTCAGCGTTCACTTTCATGAACAATTGCTTGCCTGTATATATTACATTCCAATAAATCGTAATAAACACCAAACTAACCAAGGTTAATAAAATAGGCAGTGATGTCAAAAACAAGATCCGATAACGTACTTTAGCTTGCATTTGCTGCCAACTAAGACCGAAAACTCGTGTAAAAATACCAGTAGAATGCACCACGTTTATTCTTCCTCAAGACCTTCGTTTTCGTGACTAAACCAATCTTTAAATTTTCGATCTAAGGTTTTTCGAGACACACCTAAATCCCGCGCTGCGGCAGACTTATTACCATTATGGTTATCAACCACTTTGGTGACATGTTGTTTTTCTACTTCTTTTAACGGCCAATTTAGCGGGTAACCCATAGCATCGTTAACCACAACGGACACAGGTTTTTTCCAATATTCAGCAGGTGGTTTTCCTAATAAAATACAACGCTCAATCATATTACGCAGTTCACGAATGTTACCAGGCCAATCATGTTGCTGGAGTACTTGTAGATCTTCATGGCTCCATATGACATCTTTTATCCCTAATTCTTGTGATAATTGTAGGGTAAAAAAGTGAGTAAGCTCAACGACATCTTCTGGCCTTGATCGCAAAGAAGGAATAACCATATTTAATACATTCAAGCGATAAAATAGATCACGTCTGAAACGGCCAGCTTCAACTTCATCGATCAATAAGCGGTTAGTGGCGGCAATGACGCGTACATTAATATCGATTTCTTTTTCACTTCCCACAGGACGGATGGCTCGCTGTTCAAGCACCCTCAGTAAGGCAGTTTGCATATTCATCGGCATTTCGCCTATTTCATCCAAGAATATCGTGCCACCAGAGGCATAGCTAAATAACCCTTCACGATTGCCTTTGGCCCCGGTAAACGCTCCCGCAGTATGACCGAACAGTTCACTGGCCAATAATTCAGGGGCTATTGCACCACAGTTTACCGGGACAAATGCACCACTTCGGCCACTAAGTTGATGCAATTGTCTGGCCACCAGCTCTTTGCCTGTGCCAGATTCGCCTTCAATTAATACTACGGCGTTAGTCGGAGCAATGCGTTCAATAACTTCTTTGACATCGCGAATGGCTTCACTGTTGCCAATAATGGTGGATGATTGTCCGTGCGACAATTCGCGCCTTAACATAAAGTTTTCGCGCTTAAGCAAGCGTTTTTCTATACAACGATCGACGGCGGTTATCATTTGCTCTAAGTGAAAAGGCTTCATAATAAAGTCAGATGCACCAGCACGTAATGCTTTGATTGCCACATCCATATCGGCGTAACCGGTCATAAAAATAATATCTGATTGGCGCTCGGGATCATTGAGAGCTTCATGCCATTCAATACCAGAGCGATCGGGCAATCGAATATCAACAATCAGTAAATCGAAATGGCCGTGACTTCGTAGCTCTTCTGCTTGGGCTATTGTGGAGGCGGTTTCAACCAGCGCAAACTTCTTTGACAAGGCTTTCATCAAAAAACTACGCATACCAGGCTCATCATCAACGATAAGTACTGACATTGTGGTCTTGCTTACTGGGGACATATGCTCATCGGGACTCATAAATGGACTCTTATTTGGACATTTTGACGCGCTTTGCCAATACTGTAGCACTGAATTCAAATGACTTGGTCACTATGAACCATAGAAAAGTGATCATGGGACAATTTGTCTGTCATAAATAATTGAAGCTTGGGAGCAAGTTCACAGTTTCAGTTTTATGCGTGAACTCTATTTGCATTAACACTGCTTGGCATCTAACTTGCTTATTGCGTTGGTAATTAAGCAAAATGGCTTAGTATTTTGTACATTGATTCATGATGGACATCATGACTATTAATATATCAAGGAGCGGCAATGTTAAAACTCAAAGCAAGCGCTAGTATTCTGTTAGCGGCATCAGTACTCAGCGGAGCAATGTTCAGCCCTACAGCACTCGCAAATGACGTGATCAAATTAGCGACCACAACCAGTACTGAAAACTCAGGATTACTCGGCGCCTTGTTACCTAAATTTGAAGCTGAATCGGGCTACAGTGTGCAGGTGATTGCAACGGGTACGGGTAAAGCGTTGAAGCTGGCAACTCAGGGAGATGTTGATGTAGTGATGACTCATGCCCCTGCGGCCGAAGCAAAATTTGTCGCTGACGGTTACGGTATTGAGCCTCGCGGGATCATGGAAAATGATTTCGTTGTATTAGGACCGCTAGATGATCCTGCTGCAATAAAGTCGAGCAAAAACGTGACTGAAGCATTCAGCAAAATCGCTCATAAGCCAAGTACATTTGTATCCCGTGGTGATAACTCTGGCACTAACATGAAAGAATTAATCATTTGGAAAAATGCAGACGTTAAACCTGAATTTAACGGCTATACTTCTGTTGGCCAAGGTATGGGTAAAACCTTATTAATGGCGAATGAATTACAAGCTTATACGTTAGCGGATCGCGGTACGTATATTGCTTATAAAGCTAAACTCGATCTTAATATTAGCTTTGAAGGCGGCGCAGAATTGGCTAACCCTTACCAAATCATGTTGATCAATCCAGAAAAATACCCAGATTTAAATCATAAAGGTGCAAGAGCATTAAGCGATTGGTTTATCAGTCCTGCTACGCAAATCTTGATTAATAATTATAAAGTCCAAGGAGAGCAATTGTTTAAGGCAACTTATAAAAAATGAGTGACGGCTGGTTAGTCCTATTGCAGCAAGCATTTAGTTTGCTGCTCTCTTTTGACCCTCATGTGTGGGCAATTATTAACATCTCATTTTCGGTGTCTTTTGCCGCATTGTTGATCACCATTATTCCGTCGATGATGCTAGGCTTTATCCTTGCATTTAGCCATTTTAGAGGCCGTTGGATCGTGACAAACCTGGTGCAAACATTGCAGTCGATTCCTACTGTGGTCATAGGTTTGCTCGTGTATTTATTGTTGACTCGTAATGGTGTTTTGGGTGATTTAAAGTGGCTATTTACTCAAAAAGGGATGATTTTAGGCCAAATGTTAATTTGTGCTCCGGTACTAATCGCATTGTCCCAGGCCGCTTTTGCAAGTGTGGATCGTAGAGCTTGGGAAACCTCTCGCACATTAGGTGCTTCATGGTTACGTGCGATTTGGACCTTGTGTCGAGAACTGCGAGGACCGCTATTGTTAGCCATTATTGCTGCGTTTAGCCGCATTTTGACCGAAGTGGGTTGCTCGATGATGGTGGGTGGCAATATTATGAATGTTACTCGTAATATTCCCACCGCAATTGCGCTTGAAACAAGCAAAGGTGATTTTGCCCAAGCTATCGCGCTAGGATTGGTGTTATTAATATTAGCCTTAGTGCTAAACTTCATTTTAGGTTCATTGCGAGGCAAGGCCCTCCCAAGGAGTCACTAAGATGACATTATCTCATCATTCAGACACACCATTGGTCAGTATTCATGCGACAAATCTACTGATAACATTTAATCAGCAGTTATTGTTTAGCGCAGACAATTTGCATTTTAGTCAGGGGGATGTCATCTATCTGCAAGGTGATAATGGTTCCGGTAAATCAACCTTAATGAAGCTCCTCGCGGGGTTAATTAAACCAAGTCAAGGCCAGATAACTAGCCAGGGATTTGCTCCTCAAGCATGGTGGAGATCGGCATCAATGCTGGGTAAAGCGGTCTATTTGCATCAACATCCTTATCTCTTTGAAGGCTCAGTAAGATACAACTTAACCTACGCCTTAGATCAGCGGGCTTTAGCGCCGGAACAACGAAAAAAGCGTATCCAACAAGCCATTCATATGGCTCAATTAACCGATTTACTCGATCATGATGCGAGTGATCTATCGGGTGGGGAGCGTCAACGTCTTGCTATTGCAAGAGCTTGGATAGCACAACCTAAACTATTAATGCTTGATGAACCTATTTCGAATATGGACAAGCACTCACAGCGTTTGGTCCTCGCGATGATTAATCAACTAAAACAAGACGGTACGGGACTGATAATCAGCAGTCATCAAACCTGTGGCCTGACCGCGTTGTGCCAACAACATTGGCATATAAAACAACGCACTATTCATACCAGTATTCATGTACCCCAATCAGACGATTTACATGATACCCACACTACGGAATTACATTATGGCACCTCAAATTGATGCGGTGATTTTAGCTGGCGGCATGGCTAGACGTATGGGAGGCAATGACAAAGGCTTAGTGGATCTCAATGGCCAAGCCATGATTTGTCACACTATTGATAAGCTAACGACTCAAGTTAACCAAATTCTGATTAACGCAAATAGAAACCAAGCTCAATATGAGCAATGGGGCTACACCGTCTTTAGCGACCAAGACAGTGGTTATTTAGGGCCTCTAGCCGGAATGGTCACCGCCTTAAAAAAGACTCAAGCCGATTATCTTCTTGTTGTCCCTTGTGACTGTCCTATGTTGCCAACTGACTTAGCAGCAAGATTGTTGACGGCTTTGGAGCAACAGCAGGCCGACCTTGCTGTGGCCAGTGATGGAGAGTATGAACAACCCGTAGTATTACTATTAAAACCTCATCTAGTGACATCGATGCAGGCTTTCTTGGATGCGGGAGAGCGCAAAATTGATTTATGGTACAACCAACATAAAGTGGCAGTAGAAAGTTTTGCCGACCAACCCAATGCATTCGTTAACATCAATACACCAGAACAAAAACACCAGTTAGCAAAGCAAATTGCCAAGTAATTCAGTAGAGGTACTTCATGACAGCACTATTTACCAACCCATTGCCGATCCCCGTTTTAGGCTTCTGTGCATACAGTGGCACCGGCAAAACCACCTTACTGAAACAACTTATTCCGTTATTGAATCAACGCGGTTTACGTTTAGCGGTTATCAAGCATGCACACCATAATTTTGATGTCGATATTCCCGGTAAAGACAGTTTCGAGATGCGTAAAGCTGGGGCAAGGCAAGTATTAGTGGCTTCTCATGTGCGCTGGGCGTTAATGACTGAAGATCTTGTCGATGACGATCCACAATTGCAACATTTACTCAGCCAAATTGATGCGGATAAAGTCGACATTGTCTTGGTAGAAGGGTTTAAAAAACTGGCGTTGCCTAAAATAGAATTGCACCGCGCGGCACACCATAAACCTTTGATTCATATTCATGATGACAATATCGTTGCTATCGCGTGCTGTGATGATACGACAGTGGATGATTCTTTAACTCGCTTAGACTTAAACAATATTGCGCAAATTGCTGATTTTGTACAACACTACCAACAGGCATGGCTGCCTACCGCGGTAAAATTACCAATCGATTTCACTGAAACACTGCAAACTGCAGCATCTGATGCGCAAAGTGGCCTTACTGTATCCCAAGGTATTGCTGAAGTATTAGCGCAAATCACGCCGCTTGAACGCATCGAGTCGCTTAACCTGATTGATATCGACAATAGAGTTTTGGCGCATGACATTATCTCTAGCGTGAATGTGCCGCAACAAACAAATTCAGCAATGGATGGTTATGCGTTCGCATTGAACGATCTAGCAACATCAGCAACGCTTAAGGTTGTCGGTGAAGTGCTCGCGGGTCATCATTACCCTGATATATTGCGCCCCGGTGAAGCGGTGCGCATTATGACTGGCGCGACCGTTCCTCAAGGTGCGGATACGATTCAGGCACGTGAATTGGTCTCGGAACACGATAGTATTATCACCATCCTTGAATCTGAACATGTGGTAAAAGGTCAACATGTTCGTTTAGCCGGAGAAGATATCGCTAAAGGTGACGTTGCGTTAGCGGCAGGCTCACGTTTAAGTGCGGCAGAACTAGGTTTACTGGCCTCGCTTGGCTTTAACCAATTACCACTGTTTCAACGTCCGGTTGTCGCGGTATTCTCAACCGGTGATGAAGTCAGCCAACCAGGACAAGCACTCAAACCAAACTGTATCTATGACTCAAATCGCTACACGATAATATCGATGGCTAAAAAGCTCGGTTGTCAGGTTATCGATTTAGGCATCATTGAAGATAATGAACAAATACTCACCGCCACGTTGCGCAGTGCAGCGAAACAAGCCGATGTGGTGATTAGCTCTGGAGGCGTGTCAGTGGGCAATGCCGATTACATTAAAACGGCACTCGCCAATGTTGGCAATACCCAATTTTGGCGAATTAATATGCGTCCAGGCCGCCCACTCGCAGTAGGGAACATTGATCGAAGCTTGTTTTTCGGCTTACCGGGTAATCCCGTTGCCGTTATGGTGGCCTTTTTACAGTTTGTGCAACCTGCTATCCGTAAATTGGCAGGTGAGTCTCACTGGCAGCCTCAATTTATTCCAGCGATGGCACAGCATGCATTACGAAGTAAAACTGGCCGCACTGAGTTTTTACGCGGTATTTACACTATTGGGTCAGATGGCAAAATCCATGTCAGTACCACTGGCGCACAAGGCTCAGGAATGCTTAGTTCAATGGTCAGTGCCAATTGCCTTATAGTCATTGACGATGACACCGCCAGCATACCTGCGGGTGAATCTGTGTTTATTCAGCCATTTGCTGATTTGCTGTAAGTGTTGATATGAGCCAGCTTATCGACAGCTTTCAGCGAAAAGTAGATTATTTACGCTTATCGGTAACCGATCGTTGCGATTTTCGCTGTGTATATTGCATGAGCGAAGATCCGACTTTTTTACCTAAATCACATGTACTTAGCTTGGAAGAGTTGTCGTGGATAGCCCAAGCTTTTACTGAGCTTGGGGTAAAAAAAATTCGCTTAACAGGTGGCGAGCCACTAGTGCGATCCGATTGTGACAAACTGGTCAAATTATTGAGAAAATTGCCAGGACTTAAAGAACTGTCAATGACCACTAATGGGTCTAGGTTATCTAAGTTAGCGCAGCCACTGTTTGATAATGGTCTTAGCCGATTGAATATCAGCCTCGATACCTTAAACCCCGATGTATTTGCGCAGCTAACACGTAACGGTAAACTAGAGCGTGTTATCGCTGGCATTGATGCCGCAATAGCGGCTGGCTTTCGTAACATCAAAATTAATGCGGTCATTCTGCGCGGACAAAACGATCATGAAGTATTAGATTTAGTTGAGTTCTGTCGCCAACGTCAACTCGATATTGCTTTCATTGAAGAAATGCCAATTGGACTCATGGATGATCGCCATCGTCACCGTCATTGCTCAAGTGACGAAGTCCGAAACATTATAGAAACGCGCTATCCCTTAATCGCTTCATCTAAACGCACAGGCGGCCCCTCTCGATATGTAAAGATGGCCGACAGCAAGATTCGTATCGGATTTATATCGCCACACAGCAATGACTTTTGTCATGAATGTAATCGCGTAAGAGTCACCGTTGAAGGGCAATTACTCTTGTGCTTAGGCAATGAGAATGCCATTGATTTAAAATCAATTGTACGACAATTCCCCGCTGACGTTGAACGTCTTAAACAAGCCATTACCGATGGAATGCAATACAAGCCGCAATCTCACCACTTTAATCTCGACGCTGCTCCACAAATACTACGCTTTATGAATGCCACTGGCGGTTAATTGTTTTTGCTATCGTCAATGGTACACTTATGCCATTATTTGCCGCTTCAAACTAGCGCGTTACATTGCCAGTTTGAGATAGTTTTTTATCCACGTTAAGGTGATTTATGGCTCTGTCACGTAAAAGTTGGAACTACATCATCATGGGGGCCAGCATATTTATGATTGCGGTGTTGTCTTTTATCAATGACAAAACCGCCAATGTTCCCAATGATACAGTGCCTTTATTTGATCCCCAGCTCCCCCTAAAACAATTACAACTTGATGGTATTTGGTTAAGCCAACAAGACGGCCTGTGGCAGTGTCATTCGCAGGTGCTCAATTGTCAGCAATGGGCACAGTCGTGGCAAAATATTAGTGTATCTCCATTAACGGATCCGCCGGAACATAGCCTTAAAGAGCAAAAATTATCTATTGCTATCGATAATATGCAAACGGCACAGCTATGGCGCTACTTTCCAAATGAAGGCTTGTTGCAATCATCCAAACAAAATTGGTATCAAGTGCCACCGAGTTTGCGCGTCGAGTTACAACCTATTCTCGCGATTCCTTCTCAATCAAAATAATGAGTCATTATGCCCGAATTACCAGAAGTTGAAGTGACCCGACAAGGGATCAGTCCATACCTTATCGAACAAACGGTGAGTGAATTGATTGTGCGTAATGCCTCGCTACGTTGGCCTGTACCTGCCGTTGCGCAAAACATTGTTGGCCAACGCATTAATAATGTTCGCCGCCGCGCCAAATACTTATTAATTGATACCGATGCAGGCATGACCATAGTTCATTTAGGTATGTCAGGCAGTTTACGTATTTTGCCACGCAATACCCCAGTCGAAAAACATGACCATATTGATTTAGTACTCGAAAACGGCCGCATGTTGCGCTTTAATGACCCCCGCCGCTTTGGTGCATGGTTATGGTACGAATTGCCCGAAGAAGCTCACCCACTGCTATCAAAACTCGGCCCAGAACCACTGAGTCAGCACTTTACGCCAACACAATTGCAAGCGGCATTAAGCGCTAAGAAAAAAGCGATCAAACTGTGCTTAATGGATAACCACATCGTGGTGGGTGTGGGTAATATTTATGCTAACGAAGCGCTCTTTGCGGCAGGAATACACCCACAGGCAGCAGCTGGCAGTATTGATTTAGAACGGTTAACGATCCTAGTAAATGAAGTAAAGCAAATTTTGGCTCACGCTATTGAGCAAGGTGGGACAACCTTAAAAGATTTTACCAATGCCGATGGCAAGCCAGGTTATTTTGCCCAAAAGCTACATGTTTATGGCCGCGGTAGAGAAACCTGTACCGCCTGTGGCAATTTATTAACTGAGATAAAATTGGGCCAACGTACTACGGTATTTTGCGGTCTGTGTCAGCAACGATAGTCCCATAAGTAATACCATTTTGATTAGCAAATAAAAAAGGGAGCCATTGGCTCCCTCATATCATCAACCTCAACTCGGCTAATCAACAATAACGCTTAAAATTTATATTCGTAAGTCGAAAAAGCTGTGCCTTGAGTATCATCGTCTTGGACGTCAAATTCAGAATTAGCCACACTACCACCTAAGGTCAACATGCCATTAAACATCGGCAAACGATATGATAACTCCAGCATCATGATATCTTCTTTTAAGGGTTGCGGCGCCCACACACCACCGCGATTAGCACCATCTTTATTCAGTTGAGCATAACGGAGTATCGAGGTAAAACCATGGCTATTATCGAACTGACCAATTAACCCTAATGCATAAACATTGGCATCACTGTCATAGGTACTGCCAAAAGCGCGGCCATAATATCGCGAGCCACTTTGATAAGTGGAGTGTTCATAAAAACAGTTAAACTGGTCTTTATCTTCACCGCAATACACCATGGTATCGGTGTACTCGACAAATAATTTATATTGTTGTTTGGCAATATTAAAGCGCGTGTCCGCACCGACCATTTTGCCGCAGTCAACAATTTGCCATGGATCGCCTTTTGAATCTTCACAGGTGCGTTCTAGATACAAGCCCACAGGCACATTAAACCATGTATCAGCATATCTAACATCGAAGCCCGCCATCTGATTGCCATAGTTTGAACAGCCTACTTCATCAACATTATCTGCTCGACAGTCTCGCTGACCAGTAATTGATTTAATGGCGGTATTAAAGCTACATTCTTGACCTTCACCACAAAACTGTGTGGTCCAAGATAAACCAATTTCTAACTGCTTAAATGGCTTAATGGCACCACGAAGATTCCATAATAGGGTATGCGGAGCATAACGATCTTCTTCGGTCACACTCACGCCACCAGTTAAGCTCCAATCGCCTATCCATGACAGCCAAGGTGTTTCAAATGCTTGCGAATTATTACGACTGACCATTAAAGACGGCATTGGCCGGGCATTGTTTGATTTATGAAGTGAGGAGTCAAATCCAGGTCCCCACCACTGGCCAACACTGCCGGCAGTCACAATCCAATTACCTAGCACCACCGCAATATAAGAATCATCTAAACGGATTTCTTCGTCGTCTGCAGGGTTATAATTAGCAGATGCTGAAATTTTATAAGAAAATCGCTCACCAGTGTATTCGTGTGAGCCTTGTAACTGGCCCTTTTCACGATAATCAGAGCCAAAATGCTGAAAACGCGCCGCATCTGTTGCCGCGGCCACTTTTATACTGGTGTTACCACGATTGCCAACGGCATTTTGGTAGTAAAAATTAACCCGAGCAAATGCATCCACCAAATCAGGTGTTAATAACGCCGGTTCAGCTTGAGCTAGATCAGCCCCTATACCAGACCACATCAATGGAAACGTATTAATTGGCGCACTAATCACTCCAGCATCCGCTAAAGCTTGAATATCTGCACGTAAATAGATGTCAGAGGTATCGACCCATGGTGCCGCTTGAGCACTGCTATAGGTCATCATAGCGCTTAACCCTATTGCAGCGACCACATTAGTTAACCGACTAAATCCTTGTATCATAATATTACATCGCCCTTATTATCAGCTTGATTTTGCGCTACTTTTTGCTTTAATGCAGCGGCGATCTGTGGATGAACAAATTGACTCACATCGCCGCCGTGTAATGCCACTTCTTTCACTAACGTAGAAGAAATAAATGAATTTTCTTCCGCGGGTGTCAAAAATACACTTTCAAGATCAGGGCTTAAACGACGATTCATGTTTGCTAACTGAAACTCATATTCAAAATCGGATACTGCACGCAGTCCACGAATTAACACACTCGCTCGCTGTTCTTTGGCAAAATCAACCAACAACCCCGTAAAACCGACAACCTCAACATTGTCTAAATGTGCTGTCACCAAATTAACTTGGGCGACACGCTCTTGAAGAGAGAAACGAGGTTGCTTAGAAGGATTTGATGCTATACCAATAATCACGTGCTTGAATAAGCGTGCTGCACGTTCGATTAAATCGGCATGACCATTGGTTACAGGGTCAAAGGTTCCTGGGTAAACCGCTCTTCTGTGCATAATATCGCCTTTACCTTACCGTTATAATCGCTAGTTTATCTACTTTCATCGCCATTCATCGCCATTCATCGCCAGGATAAATCACCATCACGTTAACGTATTGGCAAGTGTCACATGACTAAATTACTGTCTTTTTGTTCTGGGAAGTGGTGGCAATTGTTTTTTATGCTTCGATAATTTCAGCTCGTATTTCACTTTTTGCCAAATACGCAGCAAATGGTGACGCTCAGCGTTATTGCGTTTCCCGTGGCGACTGATATCACTTTCGAAATCGGTACCGATCACAGGGAAAGGTCTAACAACAAAGCAACGCAAGTGTTTTTCGTACCAATACTGAATATCGATATCAACTGGGCGAGCAATAGGGTATGTCGTTGCCAATAATTTTTGTGCTCCGGCCAATGACACACACTGACCGCGAGTAGAAGCCGGCAACTTTAAGCACGTAGACAGACTAAAACGATCATCAAGCGCTATCGATTTTACAATGCCTTTCTGTTTACGCCCATGACACAGTTTGATGTAATCCCAGTCAGTAGAAAGATTATCAATATGCTGCATAACCGTCATTAATCCGGGATCTAAGACAGAATCATCCTCAAGAATTAATGCGTAATCTAACTGCTGTTCAACAATCATTTGCCAGCATTGGACATGGCTAAGATAACAGCCAATCTCACCCAAATTAAGCATTTTGTCGTACTTTTGGAGGTTTGTTTGCGGATCGTATACTTTAGCAATATCGACATCGCGTAACTCTTTACCGTATACGGCAGAAATACGCTGGTACTGGATACCTAACTGTTTGAGCTGTTCATCCATGAACGTAAACCGTTCAGTACTGCTATCTAAATTAATTAAAAAAACTTTAAATTTCATAATATTACTAACCCAAAAACAATTTTAATCTTGTTGAACTACTGATATTTAAGCCTAAAATATTCAGTAATAACAACAAACTGCTGAATAAAATGGTAGATGCTACAGTTAGGTTACTTTGCCTAGTGACATTTTATTTAATCCATTGAATAAATTGAAGAAAAACCTTTATCAAGTCAGTAGTTATTTTACGTCCTTTCACTCACGTGCATTTCACCATTATGACAGTGAGAGATTTGAGAGTATATCACTAATAATCGGGCTTTAGCTTGTTGTTAAAAAATTCCTAGCAACAACTTTATTAGCCAAAAATAGCACGCCAAAACGATAATAGTTAACCCTAGGGACAATTACTAATGCAAAACTATCAACAAACCGTCTTGAGTTGATATACTCTGTCAAAACCCTTACTCCAGTCATGATAATGGTTGAGTAAATCGTTAGTATTGACAATATAATGAGCCCCATCATCCGATGGAATTGAGTTAATTTTTACTTTTTAGATATTCTCATGAAAAAAATCTTAGTCATTAAGCACGATAAAATTGGTGATTTTGTACTGACATGGCCAGCACTTTACCTACTCAGGAAAGCGATGCCAGATGCAACAATTGATGTATTTGTCGCGCCGGTTGTTAAGTCTTTTGCACAAGCCTGTCCATACGTAGATAACACCCTCATCGACTCACAAGATGATGCAAGTATTGCAGAGCACATTGCGCAGCAACATTACGATGCAGTAATAGTCCTTTTATCAGAATTTCGAATTTATAAAATCCTTAACAAAAGCAACATTCCTTATAAATTAGTTCCCAAACATAATTGGTATCAGTATTTATATCAGCATCGGGCAAGCAATGAATACTTAAACAGTGAAGGTTGCTGGCGAGGAGCGTGCATGCTAGTGGAGCACTTCTTAACTCACCACGGTTATGCCATCCCTGCACTGCCCAATAGATTTTGGGATATGAGTGCTCGTAAGCAATATTGGCAAGAATATTACCAAAAATTAGCCAATGAAAAGCTGATTTTTATTCATCCTGGTACTGGCGGGTCTTCTGGTTGCGTCCCGATAGAAAAGCTCGTTAAGTTGATCATAAATATTGATAAAATGACCCAGTCAGCATGCCACTTCGTTTTAACATTCAATGGCAGTGAACGGGAGCTTGCAGAAGAAATTCAAGCTCTACTGGCCAATACTTCAATCAACATATCGTTAGCTAAACCGCTTGATCGTTTGATTGATTTTTCCGAGTCATTGGTCGCAGCAGATATGTTTATTGCTGGCTCAACAGGGCCGCTACATATCGCGGGGTTACATAATGTGCCCACGGTTGGATTTTACGCAGGAAGACGCTCAACACCCCATATTAGGTGGGGAACATTATCTGAACCCAGCAAGCGATTTGCTTATACGCCCCCAGTAGGAAAAAGAACCGGTCGTAATATGGCATTAATCAACTTTGATCAGGTATCGAATGACATAGCCGACTTTTTGAACAAACAATCTTAGATTGTCGCAGTGTGTTAAATTAAGCTCATCGCGAGCAACAATAATGGAAATACGAATATGATAGTTGTGACAGGCGCAGCCGGGTTTATTGGTAGTAATTTAGTAAAACAACTTAATGCCATGGGGCGTAATGACATTATTGCGGTAGACGACTTAACTGACGGTACGCAAATGTTTAATTTGGCCGATTGTGAAATCGCCGACTATCTCGATAAAGACGACTTCATCCAGCAAATCAAAGCCGGCGACTTTGATCATAAAGTAGAGGTCATTTTCCATCAAGGCGCTTGCTCATCGACCACCGAGTGGGATGGCAAGTTTATGATGGCAAATAACTACGAGTATTCAAAAACGTTATTACATTATAGCCAAGCCAATGACTGTCAATTTATCTATGCCTCTTCAGCCTCAGTCTATGGCGGCAGCGAGAAATTTATTGAGCAACGTGAACTTGAAAAACCACTCAATGTTTATGCTTACTCTAAGTTCTTGTTTGATCAGTACGTGAGACAACAAGAACTGACCAGCCAAGTCGCTGGTTTACGTTATTTCAACGTCTATGGTCCCCGTGAACAACATAAAGGCGGTATGGCCAGTGTTGCCTTCCACTTTAACAACCAGATTAACGCCAACGGCATATGTCGCTTGTTTGAGGGTGTTGATGGATATGATAATGGTCAGCAACTGCGCGATTTTGTGTTTGTGGAAGATGTGGTAAAAGTTAATTTGTGGTTATGGCAGAATCCATCTGTGTCAGGGATTTATAATTGCGGTACCGGCCAAGCACAAAGCTTTAATGATGTAGCCAATGCCGTCATTGCGTATCATGGAAAAGGACACATTGAGTACATTCCTTTCCCTGACAAGCTTAAAGGTGCTTACCAAAGTTATACCCAAGCTGACTTAAACCAGTTAAGAGCGGCAGGTTACCAAGGCGAGTTTAAAACGGTTGAACAAGCTGTACCTGAATATTTAAACTGGCTTAAAACCCAGCACTTTATTGGCCAGTAAGTAATGGGTTAACCCTCGTACTGGTCGACAATAAAAAATGCTATGGTATTTTCATATCCATAGCATTTTTTTGTACATAAAAATGATTAACTTATTATCTAATTTCTTTAACCACTTCTATCAGCATGGTTGTTGAAATGGCTGGTGTCCTTGGTAAATAGATCACTTTACACAGATGAGATAGATGGTCAAAACGTCCCGCCCAATCATCACCCATAACCAAGAAATCAGCATTATTCCGTTGAATATAATCAGCTTTCAACTCTAACGACTCTTCTAAGAAAACATTATCAACACACGCCAACGCAGCAACAATCCTCATTCGGTCTCTTTCATCACAAATTGGATTTCGGTGTTTTTTACTAAAATTGAGCGCATCAGATGACACTCCAACAGTCAATGTGCCACCTAATTCTTTCGCTCTTTCTAAAATATTTAAATGACCAATATGAAACATGTCAAAAGTACCGAATGTAATAACGTTCATCTAGATCCTTAGCTTAATAAATAGTCGGCAATTCGCTGGCTACAAAGGCCATCAACAACACCCACTAGTTCTGCAGTATATTGCGTCCTTTGGGGGGCAAATAACCCTGGGTCTGCTATCTGTTGGTCAACAACTTGCTTTAATTGTTTATATGTTTTGGCATGGGCAGCAATGTCTGCGTAGCGGTATAAATCTTGATCAACACGATTTTTAAATCTAAATTTAAAAATCCCCCGATAAGACCACCGTAAGTGATAAAAATCACACCAAACAACAGGTTTATTTAATGCTGCAAACTCAAATAATGCCGAAGAAGCATCACTTATTAATACGTCTGCTGAGACCATAAAAGGCAATAAATTAGCTTCTTCAGCTGGCGCTAAATAGACATTATCAAAACTAGCCCAATGAGTAAGCAGCGCTTTTTGTTTTTTATAATTTGATTTGCTCAACGAAAAATAATGCGGTTTGAGCAAAATATTATATTCAGAAAATTCAGCGGGCCAATTTTTAGCCATTGCCTCAATACTGCTTGGGTAAAATGTCGGCGCGTATAATAAGGTTTTTTTACGGGTATCTAACCCTAAAGAGGCTAAGTCTAAACCCGGTTCATCGCCTTGAATAATGGGATCTAACTTGGCATACCCCGTATCAATGAACACTTTTTCAGGAAACATATTCTGTAACCGCTTCAAACGGTATTGCCCTTCCACAAAGCGAACTTCAATATCGCCTTTTGAAACAGTATAATACACCGACTTTGGCCCGACACCATGCTGCATCAAGGCAGTCTGACTGATCCCTTTTAAGCGTGACGCTGAAGCAAATGCATTACCGAACACAATCCATTTGGGCTTGTTCAATAAATAAAATTCGAGCGCTTCAACTTCATCATTGACCCACACTACGTTTAGTTGGTGCTTGTTCACAAGCGATTCCAATACCGACTGCTGATCAACACTCTTGTAAATTACATAGGTAACTGAAACCGAACGCTTCTTCAGCTCAGCAGCAACAGGGAAATATTGTGGTAAATAATAGGGATGTAACACATCAAAACAAATCATCGCAAGTTAATTCCTATCAATCATTCCGCATCAGAGTTTACAAAGAGCACTAGTATAAATGATAACACACCTCAATCTACCTCTAATCCTCTTAACCAACTAATCAGATATTAAATGAAATCAATACTTCTGGTTCATTTTCTCAAGGTATTGATTCAAAAAGTGCTCTTTTCAAGGTATTATTTCAATTATAACTATCAACTAAGCTGTCTATCCATATGCCAATAGTTTCCACAAAGCAATTACAAACGTGTAAACGCTTACTGTTTATTTCGCCAGTTGCGCTAGGTGACTTTCTTTACTTAAAAACCTTTCTTATTGCTTTAAAAAAGCAATATGGTCATATAGAAATCGACATCTGGTTAGATGATATTCGTTGTAATAGTGATAGTTGGCGCTTATCTCGAAGTAAAATCTTACAACAATGGATGGATACTGAGGGCGTATTTAAGCTAACTTACGGCTGCACTGATTCAAAATCAGCCATGCAAAGCCATATTGAGCAGGCAAAGCTGCGTCAATATGACATCATATTCTGTCATTCAGTCAGTAAAAGTCGACAATATTCACACATAGCTCGCAGCATAAGCGACAGTGCTTTTATTGTGTCTAGTATCCCTAAAAGTGCTTCATTTGGATGGTTAAACAAACTGTTTTTTGGTCACTCAAACCATATTTTTATATTGAACGAAAACAGCCTTCCTAAGTCTCATCATATTACTGATAGATACAATATGATATTTAATCAGGTTTTGGGACTGAGCTTACCACCTGAGCAATTAATGCCTACCTTAAAGGTTCCTGAGGCCATTGAGCCCATTACTCAGTCGTGGTTAAACGGCAAATTTAGTGACCTAAAAAAGCAAGGAAAACTTATCTTTTTAAATCACTTATCGACTAATGATAAAAAAGACTGGAAATTATCGCAGTTATTTTCCCTGATTGAAAAAATATCAGCAATGGATCCGACTCAGCGTTTTATTATCAATGTTACTCAAGAAAACTTTGAATCGGTTAGTGTTGAAACCGAAAAATTTACCACACTAACAAATACACAAGCGGCTGTTTTCACCGTAAACGAACATTTTTTTGAACTACCATCACTCATTGCACACGCTGATTTTGTGGTAACAGTCGATACGGCAATATTGCACTTTGCTTTTGCTGCTCAACGGCCTTTATTAGCGATGATGCGTGAGAAAAAGCCTTATTGGGCGCCACCGGAAAGTGAGGTGTCGCACGTAATGTATGCAACAGAAGGTAGAGGTTACATCGAAGACATCAGCGTTGATCGAGTATTCCAACAATATAAAGAAATGAACTCTCTCAGTTAAATACTTAACACCAAAATACATAAATCTAAGCAAGGTGAACGGATGAAGAAGGCTATTTTTACACTCGCTATTGGCGATAATCCAATGTATCGCGCTGCCATTTCAAGCTTTAAAGCTTATGGCCAAAGAATTGGGGCTGATGTCATCGTTTCAGATCAACTGCATTATAACATTCATGTAAGTAACCCTAAATTTGACTCCAGTCCGGCATGGTCTGAAAAACTATATATTGCTGAAATACTCAAACAATATGACCGAGTACTGTATCTAGATGCAGATATTATCGTGACGCCATGGGCTCGAGACGTATTTGAACTCTATCCAGATCTTGATACCGTTTATATGTTTAACGAAGGTTGTTATCGGGATCGTGGCGAGCAAGCGGTACAAATCAATACTATCTTAGGCGAAGTCGACTGGCCAAAAGAAGACGATAAGATCGTTTATTACAACTCTGGGATGTTTCTCGTCTCAAAAGAAACAGGCTTATTTGATAAAGCCAATATTGAAGAAATGCAGGCCATTTGCAACAAGGTTAAATTTTACGACCAAACCTATATTAACTATCTCATAAGAAGAGATAATATAAAAAGCATAGGTGTGGAAGCTAACTTTAATCGTATGCAGTTATTAGGTTACGATAATTATCAAAAATCTGATTTTATTCATTATTCTGGCAGAGGTTATCGTCAAGATATCCCGATGAGAGAATTAAAATACATCATAGATTACTGCGATATGTTTAACGATACGTTAACTAAAGCACAAATTATTGAGTATAAAAAACAAGCTTGGCATTGGTATATGCTTAAACAGCATCGAAAAACAAAGCTCCCCATACCACTGCTGAGTGCAATATTTGGTTTATTCCGTGGCAAATATAAATATTAAACCCGAATTCAGATAATGACAGCTCGCTTAAAGGCGAGCTTTTTACTGCTTAATGAATTTATCAAACTGAGCCTTAACCTCATCAACCTCTATCAGTGCCATTAAATGCTCACCTTTAGCACGCGTGCCCCATTTCACTGGTGCATCAAATTGAATGGCTATCACTTGCGGGTAAACACTGACGGTGTATTGACGATAAAAATAGGGTCCTGTTCGTCCGGGATTAGAATGAGCATACAAACCAATAACAGGTGTGCTTTGAGTGACCGCCATATGCAATGGCCCGGTATCAGGTGCGAGCACTAGCTTGGCTTGTTTTAACACAGCAAGTAGCTGAGTTAGCGATGTCTTGCCTACTTGGTTATCCAATGGATGTTGGCTATGAGATTGGATAACATCGGCTAAGGTTTTTTCTAGTGCGCTTGGTCCGCCGCACAACATCACTCGATAACCTTGCTCAGCCGCATAATCGGCTACTGCAGCATAACGCTCTGGTAGCCAATTTCGATCGGCTTTACTGGCAGCAGCACAAATCACCAACACCTTATCGTCGCCCACCAGCTGTTCAGCAAAATCAGTGTCTGCTTGGGGTACTGGAATGTTCCAACTAGGGGTTAAGTCTTTAACGCCAATGGCGTTAGCAAAGCCCATAAACCCCTCTAATACATGCGGAGTGGCCAATGGCTCAACAGCGTGGTTGGTTACCAGCCACTGACCTTCTTTGGCTCTTGCCTTATCAAATCCGACACGCACTCGCGCCTTAATCATTAATGAAGCTATGGTTGCGCGCAGGGCAACTTGCATGTGCAGCAACACATCAAAGCGCTGACCGTGTAAATCACTGCGTAACTGCACATAGCTTCGCCAGCCCTTGGACTTATCAAAAATAACAAACTCAATGCCAGGTAAGTGCTTGAGTAATTGATATTCAACCTTACCAATAATCCAAGTAATGCTAAGGTCTGGATACTGTTTTTGAATCGCCTGCACCATTGCTACAGCGTGGCATACATCACCAATAGCAGATAAACGCAGTAAACATAATGAACGTATCGCACTAAAGTCAGCTTTCATTGATTATCCAATATGCTTAAGTGAAGAATAAGGCTGTTAAGGCAAGTGAGTGATCTTAAGGTATAATGTTATTTCGATCCACAATCTCACCAATGCTATTGATAATTAGATGCACATAAAAACCACTCAACTTGGCCATATTGCCTGGTGTGAAACCACTGCCCAGCACTTAGCACCACAAGACTTTGCCGTCGATGGTTGGCAGAAAAAAAATGCCGTTGTCGGTCAGTCTAAGGGCCGCTACACCACCTGGTTTGTCAAAACCGCTGATCTCGACTCACCGCAAACATGGGTGTTACGTCATTATTGGCGTGGTGGGATGATGGAAAAATTCAGCCGTGATGCCTATCTCTATACTGGCTTACAACGAACCCGCGCGGTGGCTGAATTGGCCATACTCGAAACCTTATATCAACAAGGATTTGCGGTTCCACGCCCAATAGCAGCGAATGTTGAACGATTTGGATTATGGTATCGAGCCGATATTATTATTGAACATGTTGCTGGGGCAAACGATTTAGTGGCGCAGTTAAGTCATCACCCCATGACAGAGTCACTGTGGTATTTACTTGGTGAAACCATTGCCCAATTTCATCAGCGCGGGGTATATCACGCCGATCTCAATGCTAAAAACATCTTACTGGCTCACGGAAAATTTTATTTAATAGATTTTGATCGCGGTGAGTTACGTACACCGCAAGCTTCGTGGCAACAAGCTAATCTGGACCGTTTGTTACGTTCTTTTAAAAAAGAGCTCGCCAAACTGACAACGCTGCATTTTAATCAGCAACATTGGCAGCAATTACTTACCGGTTACCAGAGCATCAACCCGATTTAAACCTAATCAGTGTGTAATCTTGTCATTGAAAATAGACCCTTCTCTGGGTCTATTTCCAAATTAATCAACGCTTAAATGCTAAACGATGAGCTTATTGATTAGCGTAAATTGCTTCAATAACGCACCACGATTTTGTTCCACCACAGCGAGAGCCGCCGAGGATGCTGCATGATACATCTGGCTATCGGTAAATTTATGTTGTAACCCTTGCGCTAATTCATCTGCAGAGGTAATGCAGGTTAATGCTCCGGCGTCAGCAAGCAATTGGGTGATTTGAGCAAAGTCCCAATGATTAGGGCCAACATAAACAGGTAATCCCATGGCCGCTGGTTCAAGCGGATTATGGCCACCGTTATTAATTAATGTGCCGCCAATAAACGCTTGATCTGCCGCACCATATAACATCACCAACTCACCCATGGTATCGCCCAGCAATACTTGAGTCTGGCTATTCACCTCATCATTCATACTGCGTCTGGCTAACGTCAATCCAGACTGGGTTACGGTAATAGCGGCTAAATTAAATTGTTCTGGGTGTCGTGGCGCCATAATCAATAATGCCTCAGGGAAAACAATTAATAGCTGCTTATGGGCAGTCAAAACCGCCTCAAACTCACCAGGATGAACACTCCCAGCAACCCAAATCGGTGAATTCAGCCGATCCCACTGGGCACGAAGCGTAGTTGCTTGGTGTTTTTTTGTCGGGTCAATAGTGAGATCAAACTTTAAACTACCACACACATGTATGCGTTGAATGTCCACGCCCAAATGTATAAACCGATCGGCTTCACGTTGAGTTTGTACGGTAATCAAGTTGAGTTTGTTTAACATAGGCACAGCCAAACGACGCTTATTAGCGTATTTATCGGCTGACTTTTGCGACAGTCGAGCATTGGCCAAAATCAATGTCACTTGTTGCCTGTGCGCAAAATGGACCAAGTTAGGCCACAGCTCGGTCTCCATAATAATGCACACTTTGGGTTGTAGTTGGCGTAAAAAACCTTTGATGGCATAGGAAAAATCAAACGGTAAGTAACAATGCTGCACCTTATCACCAAAGGCTTTTTTCACTTCAGCCGATCCGGTAGGGCTGGTTGTTGTAACGGTAAACGAATACTGAGAATGCGCAGCCATAAGCTGCTTAATTAACGGAATAGCCGCCAAAGTCTCTCCCATAGAGACACAGTGGATCAGCACATCGGTTTGAGTGACATGGGCAAAACCAAAGCGTTCAGACCAACGACTCCGATAGTCGACACTTTTTATCGCCCGAAATGCTAGATAGACAATCACCAGCGGAAAAAACAAATAGAGAAAGAAAGAATAAACAATACGGTTCATGTAAGATGAGTCATCGATTTTTGCTTGTCAGATAATCACAATGCTAACATACTCAGATCAAGACAGCTTAACGAATTATTTGAGCGACAATAAGCCAATAATGAATGTGGAAACCCCATGAAAACTCGCGATAAAATCATTTTTGCCAGCTTAGAACTGTTCAATGAACACGGTGAGCGCAGTATTACCACCAACCATATTGCCACACACTTAGGCATTAGCCCGGGCAATTTGTACTACCACTTCCGTAATAAGGAAGACATCATTAATTCAATTTTTAGCTTATATGAAAGTCATTTAGAGTCAGGCTTTAAGCTTTATGACGATGAGCCTATTACAATCGAATTATTAATGGGTTACTTTGATGCCATGTTCTATACCTTATGGGAATTTAGGTTTATGCATGCCAACTTGGCCGATATTTTAAGCCGTGATGATGCCCTCAAAAAACGCTACTTACACGCGCAACAACAAGTCCTAACTCGTTCAAGTGATGTGGTCCGCAAACTCAAAAAAGATGGTTTCCTTGACATCGAAGATAGTAAAGTTACCGCGCTTGCCGACACGTTGAAAATGATGGTCAGCTTCTGGATTAGCTACCAATTAACCCAATCCAGCACATCAACCATCACGAAAGCCACCTTATACGATGGCTTATTAAGAGTGTTGATGATTTTTAAAGCTTACTCGACCCAAACTTCTGTCGCCACATTCTGCCGCTTAGAACAGCATTATTTAGACATCGCCAGCCAAGAGCGCCACAACGCAGCGCAATAGAATGCCGATATATTGGTTAATCAAGTATCAGTAACAGATCTTCTACTTTGCGAATAACCGACTACAATTGAGATCAGAATAGTTGTTATTGAGGTGTTCGCTACCCCCTATTTCCACCCAAGTCACTCACCATGTTAATGATTAGTTTTTTTAATGTGAATAAGTCGCTAGCCCTAAACTAATTCATCTTGGTCTGACGACTAAAAAAACACTGTAGAGCAACAAAAATAAAGGTTAGAATGCCAATAACTCCAAAACACCCTGTCATTTATCGCAGTGTTTTACTGCGTGATTTGGATAAGCATAATAACCATATTTAGGAGAACACAGGTGGCATCTACCTCTTTTTACGACCGAATTAATCAGCAAATTGTCGATGTAAAAGCCGATGGCTTATACAAAAGTGAACGCATCATTGCTTCCGCGCAACAAACCGCCATTGAGGTTAACAGTGAAGAAGTGATTAACTTCTGCGCCAATAACTATTTAGGTTTAGCCAACCATCCTGAACTTATCAAAGCAGCAAAAGCCGGTTTAGACAGTCACGGATTTGGTATGGCGTCGGTACGATTCATCTGTGGCACTCAAGACATTCATAAGCAATTAGAAGCCAGCCTAAGTGAATTTTTAGGCATGGAAGACACCATTTTGTATTCGTCTTGCTTCGATGCTAACGCGGGTTTATTTGAAACCCTTTTAGATGCTGAGGATGCGATTGTATCCGATGCACTTAACCATGCCTCAATCATTGATGGCGTGCGTTTATGTAAAGCTAAGCGTTTTCGTTATGCCAACAACAACATGGCCGACTTAGAAACCCAGCTTATTGCGGCCCAAGCTGCTGGAGCGCGGAATATTTTAATTGCCACTGACGGTGTATTCTCAATGGATGGCGTGATTGCTAACCTTCAAGGCGTATGTGACTTAGCCGATAAATACGGTGCATTGGTGATGGTCGATGACTCTCATGCCGTAGGCTTTATCGGTCAAGATGGCCGTGGAACCCATGAATATTGCAACGTAATGGATCGTGTCGACATTATTACCGGTACATTAGGCAAAGCATTAGGCGGCGCGTCGGGTGGATTTACGGCGGCGAAAAAAGAAGTGGTTGAATGGTTACGTCAACGCTCGCGCCCTTACTTGTTTTCAAACTCCTTAGCCCCTTCGATTGTTAGCGCCTCAATTCGCGTGCTTGAAATGCTAAAAACAGGTCAAGATCTACGTGAAGCCGTTTGGGAAAACAGTCGTTATTTCCGTGAACAAATGTCTGCAGCAGGTTTTACCTTAGGTGGTGCAGATCATGCCATTATTCCGGTAATGATTGGCGATGCTAAATTGGCTAGTGACTTTTCCAACCGTTTATTGCAAGAACATATTTACGTGGTCGGTTTCTCATTCCCTGTGGTACCCAAGGGCCAAGCGCGTATTCGTACTCAAATGTCAGCGGCGCACACTCGCGTTCAACTTGATCATGCTATTGCTGCCTTTACCCGTATTGGTAAAGAAATGGGCATTATCTAATCTAACCTAGATTCATTGAAGCATAGATTGATAACAGCATCTCGTAACAATAGCCCAGGCTAAAGATAGTTCCGACTAAAAATAGGTCATCAACATGAAAGCATTAAGTAAGTTAAAGCCTGAAGAAGGCATTTGGATGGTCGAAGCACCAAAACCAGAAATGGGTCACAATGACCTGTTAATTAAAATTCGTAAAACGGCTATCTGTGGTACTGACGTCCATATCTACAACTGGGATGAATGGTCACAAAAAACTATCCCTGTACCTATGATTGCCGGCCATGAATATGTCGGCGAAGTCGTCGATGTGGGCCAGGAAGTTCGTGGGTTCAGTATTGGTGACCGCGTATCTGGAGAAGGTCACATCACCTGTGGTCATTGCCGCAACTGTCGTGCTGGCCGTACTCACTTATGCCGTAACACTTCAGGTGTTGGGGTTAACCGTGATGGCGCATTTGCCGAATACTTAGTGCTGCCTGCTTTTAACGCCTTCAAGATCCCTGCTGATATTTCAGATGATTTAGCCGCTATATTCGATCCATTTGGTAACGCCGTCCATACCGCGTTATCGTTTGATTTAGTCGGCGAAGACGTATTGATTACCGGTGCAGGCCCTATTGGTATTATGGCTGCGGCAGTGTGTAAACACGTCGGCGCACGTCATGTGGTGATTACTGATGTGAACGAATACCGACTTGATCTTGCTCGAAAAATGGGTGCAACCCGCGCCGTCAACGTCGCCAACGAAAACCTTAACGATGTCATGAAAGAACTTGGCATGACAGAAGGCTTTGACGTGGGTTTAGAAATGTCAGGTGTGCCATCGGCATTCCACGCAATGTTAGACACCATGAACCACGGCGGTAAAATTGCCATGCTCGGTATTCCTGGCGGCGAGATGGCCATTGATTGGAGTAAAGTCATTTTTAAAGGCTTGCTCATCAAAGGCATTTATGGCCGTGAAATGTTTGAAACTTGGTACAAAATGGCCAGTTTAATCCAATCAGGTTTAGACTTGTCCCCTATCATCACTCATCATTTTAGTGTCGATGATTTCCAGCAAGGCTTTGATGCGATGCGCTCAGGTCAGTCTGGAAAGGTTATCTTGAGCTGGGATTAAACGTTAATATCTGAGTTACCCACACCAACAAGGGGTTGTATTTATACAACCCCTTGTTGCAAACTAAACCAAGTCCAATCGCTATTCGTATACTTTATAGGTTATGTCATGTCAGGTTTTAAACATTTGTCTATTAATGAGCTTATCCATATGTCCACGGAATCTAACGACGTACAAGTTGTTGATATTCGTGATGCGGCCAGTTTTGCCGCCGGTCATATTGAAGGTTCAACCCATTTAACTAATGAAAATTTAGCTCAATTCACTAGCAGTGCTGATATGGATAGACCTTTGGTCGTCGTTTGTTATCACGGCATGAGCAGCCAAAGTGCCGCTAACTACTTAAATGAGCAAGGTTTTGATGATGTTTACAGCCTAGATGGCGGTTTCAGTGCTTGGAGCTTAGCGAACTCATGATAGAAATTGGCCAACTCGCGAATGCACGTGCTGCACAAGCATTTATTGATTACCTCAAGGGGTTAAATATTCAATGTCATGCCGTGGCTCATGCTCAGGGTGTTAGCCTAGAGATTAATAACCCAGCTGATGAAAACCGAGCCCGCGCCGAGTTAATTGAGTTTACTAAAAACCCATACGACAGTAAGTATTTACAGGCATCTTGGGATAACGGCGCTACCAATACTAGATTTGACTATGGCCCGGGAACAAAAGGCTTAATTCAACAGTTTATGAAAGGTGCTGGCCCGCTGACGTTAATCTGCTTTTTTGTTTGTGTTGCCATTTTTGCTGGCATGAACCTTGGTTTTGCCAATGCTATTTTCACTCAGTTATCTTTTTTCGGCGCCGTTGCGGACAGTGGTTTAAACCAAGTTTGGCGAGTGTTTACGCCAAGCCTAATGCACTTTTCTGCTATGCATATCATCTTTAATATACTGTGGTGGTGGTACTTAGGCGGTAAAATTGAAACCAATTTGGGTACTCGACCACTACTGTTTTTATTAGTTGCAGCGGGCACTTTGCCTAATATTGTGCAGTTTTACATGACAGGACCTAATTTTGGTGGGCTGTCTGGCGTCGTTTATGCTGTAGTGGGTTACACTTGGTTAATGGGTATTCGCAAACCTAGCTGTGGTATTAATTTACCACAATCTTATATGATTTTTATGCTCATTTGGTTAGTCTTGGGCTTTACTGATGTGCTTGGAATGCCAATTGCAAATGGTGCCCACATTGCGGGGCTCTGTGTCGGGTTAGCTCAGGCATTATTTGATAGCAGAAAATCACAACAAGCTAAAACCAGCTAATCACCAACTAATCACCACTAATAGCGCCACCTTAGGTGGCTCTTTTTTTGACATTAATGGGCTCATATAAACCGTGCTTTTCAACGCCAATCGTTAAGCCATTTCGAGTACTTTATTGACCAGTTTCTCAATACCAATATGTGCCTCTAATATCGATGTCGCTAACATATACCCTGGCGTACTGACGATTTTATTCACTTCATCAACAACAATATCTTCAACTTGCACGTCTTTATGCTTACCGCCCATTTCATTAAAAGCATGAGCCGTCTCTGAATCTGTGCCAATGGTACCAATGGCTCCTTTGCCGTAAATGTTAGGGATCATCACAGGTGAAATACACACAAAACCAACAGGCTTGTGAGCCAAAGAAAACTCACGAATAAAGTTCTCTACAACAGGCTGAATATGACAATTACTGCCAGTAGTTGCAAAGTTGGATAAATTTTTAGCGGCACCAAAACCACCGGGAATAACCAAACCATCAAATTGACTTATCTCTAAGGTGCTGGCATTGAGTACTTCACCACGAGCAATTCGTGCAGACTCTACTAACACATTACGGGTTTCGTCTTTGTTGACCTCACCCGTTAGATGATTCACCACATGCATTTGGGTCATGTCCGGAGCAAAACATTGATATTGTGCTCCCGCTCGCGTTATCGCCAGCAAGGTTAATACAGCTTCATGAATCTCAGTTCCATCAAACACCCCACAGCCACTCAACAACACAGCAATCTTTTTCATGACATCCTCCTTCAACTTTTAAGTGATAATGTAAATATTACAACAAAAAAACAACAAAACGATTGATCTGATTAAAAATCGTGCTAAGTTGGTCCGTCGAATTTAGTAGATGAGCTTTTTGTAACCAAAAAACATCACTAAATTCCATAGTGACTTAACTGACATCAATAAAAAAGTCCACAAATTAGTAATATTTATGAGAATTAATATTTAGCTCACAAAAATAAAAATAAACACCTTAATTCAACTAGTTACAGATTCCATTTCAAGTCGTAGGAAAATCTATCCAGTAAGGTTGATTAATTCACTCACAGACTTATCCACAGGCTGTGAATCTTTGTCGCGCCTGATAGTTTGCTTTTCTCTATAAAATTACCCACAAAACCTCACTGGATACGCCACTGGTCAGACGTTACGGTCATTGAGCACTATCTTGGGTAAATAACTGACAATCTCACAAGCATCTTGAGGTGCTGTGGGTATAATGTCATCCTATTAGTCTCGCAAAATACTGAACACGAATATTAATTATGCCAACGATTCCCAATAATCCGCTCATCCTCGTTGATGGATCATCTTATCTTTATCGCGCTTATTATTCGCCGCCTCATTTAACCAATTCAAAAGGTGAAGCGACAGGCGCGGTTTATGGTGTCATTAATATGCTTCGCAGTTTATTAAGCCGCTACAGCCCAAGTCATATCGCGGTGGTGTTTGATGCCAAAGGCAAAACCTTCCGCAACGATATGTACGACGAATATAAAGCCCAGCGTCCACCGATGCCTGATGATCTGCGCACTCAAATAGAACCCTTGCACAAAATCATTCACGCGATGGGTTTACCACTGATCAGCATTTCGGGTGTCGAAGCCGACGATGTGATCGGTACCATTGCGCTTCAAGCGAGTAAAGAAGGCCGAGCGACGTTAATCAGTACCGGCGATAAAGATATGGCGCAACTCGTCAATGAGCATGTGACGTTAATCAATACCATGACAGACACCATTATGGGGCCCGAAGAGGTCAAGACGAAATACGGTGTTAACCCAGATAGAATAATCGACTTCTTAGCACTCATGGGCGACAAATCTGACAATATTCCGGGCTTACCTGGTGTCGGCGAAAAAACCGCTTTAGCCATGCTCATCGGAGCAGGCAGTGTTGCCCAGCTATTAGCCGATCCTCACAGTGTTGTCGACATGGGTTTTAGAGGCTCGAAAACCATGCCGGCTAAAATTATCGACAATGCCGATATGCTAAGGCTGTCTTACGAGCTAGCCACCATCAAAACAGATGTCGAACTCGAACAAGACTGGCATGAGCTCAATGTTAAACCACAAGATCGAGATGAACTGATTAAATGCTTTGGTGAAATGGAGTTCAAGCGTTGGTTAGCTGAAGTATTAGATAACAAGCAACCTCGCGGCACTGTTAGCGACGCTAACTATGAAGAAATTGCCGTATCGCCAACCATTGAAGCTGAGTATGAAACGATTCTGACTATGGAAGCGCTCGATAAATGGATCGAAAAGCTCAATAACGCCGACCTTATTGCGATTGATACTGAAACCACCAGTCTCAATTACATGGAAGCAGAACTTGTCGGTTTATCATTTGCTACCGAAGCAGGTAAAGCGGCCTATTTACCGTTAGCTCATGATTACCTTGACGCGCCGCAGCAAATCGATAAAGCCAGTGCACTTGAAAAGCTGCGCCCAATTCTTGAAAGTGACACTCTCCAAAAAGTCGGTCAAAACCTGAAATATGATATGAGTATTTTAGCCAATGCAGGCATTACTCTCAAAGGTGTACGCTTTGATACTATGCTCGAATCCTATGTGTTTAATTCAGTCGCATCACGTCACGACATGGACGGTTTAGCATTAAAATATCTTGGTCATAAAAATATTAGTTTTGAAGAGGTCGCAGGTAAAGGCGCAAAAAAACTGACCTTTAACCAAGTTAATTTAGATATAGCAGGCCCTTATGCCGCCGAGGATGCTGATATTACCCTGCGTTTACATCAACATCTATGGCCAAGACTTGAAAAAGAACCTGAACTTGCCAGTGTATTTAATGAGTTAGAACTGCCATTAATTCAAGTATTGTCAGACGTCGAGCGCCAAGGTGTATTAATCGACTCAATGTTACTTAGCCAGCAAAGTGGTGAGTTGGCCAAAAAGCTTGATGAACTGGAAATTAAAGCCTACGAAATAGCAGAAGAGAAGTTTAATTTAGCTTCACCCAAGCAGCTGCAAACGCTCTTTTTTGAAAAACTAGGTTACCCAGTCAAAAAGAAAACGCCTAAGGGTGCACCATCAACAGCTGAAGAAGTGTTAGTTGAACTGGCACTAGACTACCCTTTACCTAAAATCATCCTTGAGCATCGCAGCCTAGCAAAACTAAAGAGCACCTATACCGATAAACTGCCGCTAATGGTTAACGCTATCACGGGTCGTGTTCATACCAGTTACCACCAAGCTAATGCTGCGACCGGCCGTTTGTCATCGAGTGAACCCAACTTACAGAATATTCCCATTCGCACCGAAGAAGGTCGCCGTATTCGTCAAGCCTTTATCGCTCCTGCGGGTCGTAAGATTTTAGCGGCCGATTATTCGCAAATTGAACTGCGGATCATGGCGCATTTATCCCAAGATGCAGGCTTATTAGCGGCTTTTGCTGCAAACAAAGATATCCACAAAGCCACTGCGGCTGAAGTGTTTGGAATACATTTTGAAGAAGTGACCACAGAACAACGTCGCCGCGCCAAAGCGGTTAACTTTGGCTTAATTTATGGCATGTCTGCATTTGGTTTAGGCAAACAGCTGGATATTCCACGTAACGAAGCACAAACGTATATCGACACTTATTTTGCTCGCTACCCAGGTGTGCTTAAATACATGGAAGAAACGCGAGCCATCGCTGCTGAATTGGGTTATGTGTCAACATTATTCGGACGTCGTTTATACTTACCAGAAATCCGCGATCGAAACGCATTACGTCGTCAAGCTGCTGAACGCGCGGCGATTAATGCGCCCATGCAAGGTACTGCCGCAGATATCATCAAAAAAGCCATGATATCCATTCACCATTGGATCAATACCAGCACACAAGGTGAAATCACCTTGATCATGCAAGTACACGATGAATTAGTGTTTGAAGTTGATGAGGCGCAAGCTGAAACGCTCAAAACAAAAGTGTGCGATTTAATGGCTCAAGCGGCATCATTGGACGTGACCTTATTGGCTGAGGCAGGCATTGGCGACAACTGGGGTGAAGCCCACTAGTCATTGAGGGTCACTAGCGGGCCTCGTATCAGCAAAGGCTGCTAGACCATTCAAACAAGTTTAACGATTATGCCACCTCACTGACGGTGGCATTTTTATGCTTCATTTTTTTAGAAAGTAATTTGTTAGAAAGTAATTTGTTAAAAAGTAATCCCTCCTAAAATAGACGATAAAGCCTCGATCATAAAAGACATATCCATCTGTTAGAAAGTGTTACCCCACCTTATTTGCTATCAGTTCAATCATTGGATGGCGATGAACAAGCAATTGATGAACCTCAAATCAGAGTTCAAATCTGTCTAAAACCGGTGCTAAAATCCGACAAGTTTTTGCGGACTACCGAAAAAACTCAATCTGTATAACATGCCAAGCCGTTATGGTTAACAAAACAGCAATGTTTTGGGTCTAAAATCACACTATTATATGTCTATATGAAAAACAGTTTTTTATTTTCAGGTTAATAGGCTATTATAATTGTCGTAGGGTACAGAGGTTAAGATGTTCAATCTTTCAAACCTTTATTTCACTAGCAATAGTGACTAGCCAAATTCGGCGCCCCAGCAATTTAGGTTGCTGGGGCTTTTTTTGATTTTTTTTCGACCTAAAAAATATTTAGAGCAAATACTTTAAATGTCGTTAGAGATCGGTTATTATATTGCTATTGAGCGTCATCAAATTGAGTTGATGGCACTTGAGTCTTGTTGAATTTAGCTTCTCCCCAAAAGAGCTAATTTATTTGTACCGATGGCCGTTTGGTTATCGGTTTTTTTTGCCTAAAAATCAAGATCCCTATACCAAAGACGAAAAAAAGCCGACATGTGTGTCGGCTCTTAGTGCTTGCTGGCAATCGATTATATCACTCAGTGGTTACTCAGGTTCTTGCTCAGCCTTCTCCTCAGCTAACCATTCAGGATGACACCAATCATTTAAAATGCTCAGCACCTTAGGTTTACCGGTGCCTTTCAATGACGACAAGGTCTCCACTTGTACCTTATCACCAAAATCCTTTAGGGCTGAACGCACCTCATTGATGGTTTTCATTTTGGTACTCTGGGTTAACTTATCAGACTTAGTTAACAAAGCTAATACCGGAATATTACTTAATACTGCCCATTCAATCATCTGCATATCAAGATCTTTCAATGGATGACGAATATCCATCAATACCACCAAACCACTTAAACAAGCACGTTTTTGTAAATACTCACCAAGCGCCTGTTGCCATTTATTTTTTAATGCTAAAGGGACTTGCGCAAAACCATAGCCCGGTAAATCGACCAAGCGACGATCATCATCCAACTGAAAAACGTTAATCAATTGGGTTCGACCTGGTGTTTTACTGGTTCGAGCTAAACCTTTTTGCTCCGTTAGTGCATTTAACGCACTGGACTTACCGGCATTAGAACGCCCAGCAAACGCAATCTCAACCCCGATATCCCCAGGAAGATACTGATCTAAATGCGCAATATCTGGCGCACTGATTAAAAACTTAGCCCTACGGAAATCGATACGAGATTCAGTCACTCTTCACTCCAATTAAATTACTACTAGTAACGCGTTACCATAAATTTTTAACAATTGCT
Organism: Shewanella sp. Actino-trap-3; assembly: GCF_002836275.1. Taxonomy (NCBI): domain Bacteria; kingdom Pseudomonadati; phylum Pseudomonadota; class Gammaproteobacteria; order Alteromonadales; family Shewanellaceae; genus Shewanella; species Shewanella sp. Actino-trap-3. The sequence continues at coordinate 3,169,308 of NZ_PJCE01000001.1, forward strand.
TACTTTTGCACATTTTCGTGTAAAATATTAGCTTGATCACATTATATACCCAAGCAATGCTGATGTGTGTGATGTAGTCATAAATGATTTTGCTCTAACCGAACAAAATAAACTGCATAAAAAGCACTTGGAAAATCATTTTACCACGCTTGCGGGTCTTCCTAGTAAGCTCAGGACAATAAATTAACTAGAAGTTGGAACGCCATGAAAAAGTTAGCTCTTGCGCTGTCTGTAGTCGCCGCTATGTCATCACCAGTTATGGCTGAAGGTAATGCTGAAGTAGGCAAAACTAAAGCAATCGTATGTTCTGCCTGTCACGGTGCTGACGGCAATAGCATGATTGATATGTATCCTAAATTAGCAGGCCAACACCCTGCCTATCTTGAAAAACAATTAACAGAGTTTCGATTAGCGGCCAAAACAGGTGGCGCAGAGGGTCGTATGAACCCCATTATGATCGGTTTTGCAATGGGACTCAGTGATGAAGACATTGCTGACATTTCAGCATTCTTTGCTAGCCAAGTACAAGTTGTTGCCGATGTTGCCGATGTACCTACTGCAGGCGAGAAACTGTATAAAGGTGGTGATGCCGCCCGCGGTATTACCGCCTGTGTTGCTTGTCATGGACCTGAAGGCCAAGGCGCCGCTGCTGCAGGTTTCCCTGTGGTGGGTGGTCAGCATGCTAACTATATCAGCATTCAGCTAACACAATTCCGTGATGGGATCCGTCATAACGATTTAAATGGCATGATGCAAGATGTCGCGAAAAAGCTGTCTGATGCTGATATCGAAGCATTATCTAAATATATTTCAAGTATTAAGCATTAATACTACTGAATATTAGCTAATAAAAAATGGGCTTTCGAGCTCATTTTTTACCCCCTAAAGTTGACGTTGACGTAAACTTCATCGATTATTACTTGACAGTGTTCACACTTTTAGCGTTAAATACACCCCGTACCGAGATGAACCCATCTGTTTGTAACATAAAACTAATAACATCAAGCAGGTTTCGGACTGATACATTTAAGATATAAGAATAAAGTTAATTTATAATAATAATAATTTAAGACCGCTCACTAATAATAACAACATGAGTCGATATTTCATTTTGAAATACAGGTCGTAAAATTTGTAAGGAATAGACCGATTGGTCGACATGCTATTTAGCACTGCCTTACACAACAGAGTGACTGATAACCCAGAGCATTATTTGAAGGATTCAAATAATGGCATACAAAGCTTATTGCTGAGGATGCATCCACTGGAGGCTTTATCGCTCGAAGGTACAAAGTAACAAGGATGGTTAACTCTTGTCATTGAAGACAATTAGGATAATGATGCGTCATTGAAGACCATCTACGGAAGCTGTAGTCAGGACGGCAACAGAATATAAAAGTGTTATGGATGACCAATAACAACTAGAAACGGCATGGAAAGCAGAAGAAATAAAGATCTGACCGGGATAGTCACATAGCAAGTAAGGATACTTGGAATTAGAATAAAGTGCGTTAGGCACTCTTTTACGAGGTGGCAGTTATACTGCCACCTTTTTTTATGCCCAAAATAACCTCAATATTGACTTGATTTAAAATACTTACTTTTAATTAGCCCCATTCGCTATATAATCGTTTATTAAGTCAATACTTAGGCACTGCTGTATTTGATGAACGTATGCCCGCTTTGTAATCATGGTGCTCATTTTTTTGTTCAGGACAAAAAAAGAGCTTTCTACAGCTGCGAACGGTGTGGTTTAGTCTTTGCTAACCCAAAATCACATCTAATGCCTGATCTTGAACGTCAGCGTTACGGTCGTGCACAAACGTCATCGAAACAGAAACCATTATCGCAATTTATTCTGCCACTGCTTGAGCAAATATCTCAGAAACAGACAGGTGCATTAACGGGCCTGAATTTTGGCCGCTTACTTGATGAACAAAGTAAGCAATCCATCGCAGACGCCGGTCATCTTGTTAATCAGTACGACCCGTTTTTTGCTGCTGATCAGTCGGTACTGAAACAGCGCTATGATTTTGTATGCTGTTATCGAGTATTTGAGCACTTTCGTCACCCTCATCGAGAATGGATGTTGCTTAGTCAATTAATTAAACCCGGTGGCTGGTTAGCAATAAGTACGCCTTTATTGACCGATAAAGACCACTTTGCTAAATGGCATTACAAAAACAATCCAACTCATGTAAGCTTTTATCAGCACTCGACATTCGAATATTTAGCATTAAATAGTGATTTTGAGCTATTATTTGCATCGAAAGCTCTAGTTTTGATGCAAAAATCATCAAAATCTGATATAAAGCGCATCCTTATTTAGTGTCTTGCAGAAATTGCTCTGCAAGAACGTGTTTAGAAAACCTAACGAGAACATTATGGCTCGCAGCAAAAAAACTCGCAAAGTCGGCGAAAACAGCGCTAAGTTTGCCCCAAGAGAGAAAAAAGTCGATCGCAATGTGGTGGATGGTAAAAAATCTGAAACAGGCCGTAAATCAGGCAGCCGTCATAATGAAACTTTACTTAAACAAGCATCAGATAGCGCAACAGTTAAGAGTAAAGATGCACGCCATGGCAGTAAAAAGCCGGTAGCATTAACATTACCGACATCAATTACCAAGCCGTTAGTGGTTAAGCCTAAACAGCCTAAACTGAACGATGAGCAACAGTTATTGAAACTTGAAGAAGACCCAAGACTAAATCAATTGCTTGACCAACTTGAAGAAGGTCGCGATTTATCTGACACGGATCAAAAGTGGTTGAACAATCAATTAGACAAGATTGAGCAACTGATGTTAAGTTTAGGCCTTACTGAAGGTGATGATACGCCAACGGCCAGCCCTAAAAAGCAACTGAGCGACGATGAATTATTAAATCGTTTTGAATCAGGTGCTGATCTGCTCAAAGATTATCAACACAAAGATTAATCTGCTTGATGACAGTAATACCAAGCTATTTCTTGGTTTGATATAAAAAAACTGGCGCATCTTGCGCCAGTTTTGTATTCAGAAAAGGATAAATTGTGTCAACAACCGCCATCGTTATTGCTTTGCTCATTATTGTTGCCCTTGCAGCCTACGCAACACACTTACTGTTAACGCTTAAACGTCAAACACAAGCTAATCAGCAGGCATCATCAGAGCGTAAGGCCAAAGCTGACGAGCGTAGACAACAAATACTTACTGATATTCGCTACATAGCAGCGGCGATGTTAGAAGATCGCTGTGAACTGTCTGAAGGCGTTGTGCGCATAGGCAAATTATTTGATGTCTTATCACTGTCAGAACAAGTTGCGCCTGACTTCCCTAACCTATTTATCCATTATGACCTCATTAGAAACCATCCCATCATGGAAGCGCGTCAAGCCTTACCTAAACAACAACGAATGAAGTTTGATTTTGAGCGGATGAAATCAGAAGCAGAATTAGAACAAGGCATCCTAGAAGAAGCCAAATCCATTGCTAAGTTTGATAAACCGACCACTCACTAGCACTTTTCAACCGATTAGATCACCTCAACCCGGGATGATAAACCGTTATTGCAGCGCTATTGACCCTCTAACGGCGTCGCACTCACCATCGCCCAAGCTATTGACGTGTACATTTGCCTTGTTAGCAAAGCAAACAGCAAGTTTGAAGTAAAATACAGAACATATTCAGACACTTATCGATTCATCCTATCTACTATCCTCGGTTGAGCTTAAGCGTCGAATTAGCACGATGATAGGTTATGCTGAGATCACATAAGCTAACGGGGCACATCACAAGGTATAACAAACCTATATTAGATGTGTTTATTGTCCGATTAATATCAACCCCTTAGATAATGCACAGTAACAACAAGAAGCTTAATAAAGCTCAATAATTGGGATCACATTATGTTTAGTTCACTTTGCTCTGGGTTACTCAAAATACTTGGTTGGAAATTAGATGGTCAACTTGATAAAACCAAACCCTGCGTCATCATTGTTGGCCCGCATACCAGTAATTGGGATTTCATTATTGGCATTATCGCCCGCAGCGCCTTAGGAACTAAAATACACTTTTTGGGTAAGCATCAGCTCTTTATTCCGCCTTGGGGATGGTTATTTCGCGCCATGGGTGGTAGCCCCGTTGATAGACGTAAATATAATAGCTTAGTCGATGGCGTGGTACTGTTATTCCAACAAGATCCACTTTATAAACTGGCCTTAGCACCAGAAGGTACACGCAGCCCAGTAACCCGTTGGAAAAGTGGCTTTTACCATATTGCAGCCAAAGCGGATGTTGATATTGTGCCAATCGGATTAGATTTCGGCCGCAAAGCGATTGTGATCGCCAAGCCCTTAAGACCGACAGGAGATATTGAACGAGAAATAAATCAGTTAATGGATTTCTATCGTTCAATCAAAGGATGTCATCCCAAAAAGATCCCCAATTATCAACAAAGCAGTGACGTTAAAAAATAACTACAATTCAATATAATCATCTGTGAGTGCTAAGAATAAAGAAAAATAACACGCTGCGGTGCGCTACAAGACACTTTCTAAACTCTCAGAAGCTAACACGTAGCTGCCACCTAAACGGGTAATATGTGTTGGTGTATGGATCCGCACTAAAGATAGCACCAACCGCGTCGACGCTTGTGATATAAACACAGGAGAACTACCCCAAAATGTTACCCCGGCTAAATCAAACCGACTTTGAGTACTATTAATTCCACCCAAAAAATGAGCATCTGTGGCGCTAATAGTACTGCGCGTTATCATCATTTTGTTTAACGGTACACCTATGCGGCTAGACTTAATTGTCACAATCGAGTCGCTGATAGTGAGCTCGTTTACATCAGCATTATCTACAAACACCAACTTACAGTCATCAATCATTAGCTGGTCATAGTGCCCCGAAAAATATTGTTGGCTATCTTGATAGCATTTGCCAATGCGCTTACTTTGATTTTCAGAGCCTTGTTCGCGAGCTAAAGGCGTCGACGCAAGGCTGGTTAGCAGCATCTGATTAAAAATGCGTTGATGAGACTTCATCGGGACATGTCCGGCACCGTCAATAACCCGTAGTTGTGCCCTAGGTAATATATGCAGTAGTGCTTGAGCGGTTCGCAATGGTGCAACCTGATCATCCGCTCCCCAAATGAGCTGCGTAGCGGGCATCTGTTGGTAATTAAGCACAGAGAAGTTTTGTTCCATTAATGCTAATGCCGCATTGGTATTCGTTTGCTCGCCAATGGTCATATTACGAATAGACTCGTTGCGACTCAGCAACTGAGTGGGATCAAACCCTGTCCCTGTTTTCTCTAGTATTTTGTCAGCAAAATTATCAACCCGCGCCAATAGTCGGCGAAAACCTTGTGGTAATTCGCTATTGGCCATGTTCCTCTTAGAAATTTGCTTTAGATAGGCTGTACGGTCCAAAATACCAGCAGCATCGACCAACACAAGTTGTTCAACGTTGCCAGGATATTGGCTAGCATAGTATAAACTGATCGCCGCCCCCATCGAGTGGCCCACTAAATGCACCTGAGCATCTGGATGGCGGTAACGGCTTACAACCCAATCGATAACCTTGGCATATTCTTTTGGCGAGTAAGTAAATACAGCACCTTTTGATAAGCCAAAACCGGGTAAATCAATAGCAACAACATGGTACTGCTTTGCCAATGCAGGAATAACCGTTAACCAGTCTTTAGAGGCTAAATCGCCTAAACCATGAATAAGCACAACCGTGTCACTATGCTCAAGCCCAGCTTGCAGCACAAACAGCGGCGCTTGGTGGCTGGGTACTATCACGCGTTCAAATTGATAGCCCGCAGGGTAATCGGCTAATTCTGCCGCGGTTAACGGTTCAACCATCAATGGTTTTTGGTTACCGATTGCACCAACTTGCTTACTGATGTCATTAAACCAACTGGCTGGCACGGGTATCGCCCACAAGAACGACACCATTAATAGCAAGAGTAATAAAGGTGATTTAACCACCGCAGAAGTCCGCTTTCTGGCAGCTTATCACTCTTGTTCGGTGCATTGCTTTATGCTGCGAATATCGGTTCCTGTCGGAATTTGAAACGCGCGCAAACCAAACTCTGGTAACACGGCAAAAATGTGGTCAAAAATATCCGCTTGAATGGCTTCATAATAGGTCCAACGAATATCATTGGTAAAAATATACAACTCTATCGGCAGGCCTTCAGTCGTTGGGGCTAGCTGCCTAACCATCAATGTCATGTCTTTATGTACTTTTTCATGACGATGTAAATACTCTTGTAAGTACGCTCTGAATGTTCCGATATTGGTTAAATGACGGCCGTTCACCTTCATCTCGATATCACTCACATTGGCATTAGCGACACTAATTTCACTAAAGATTTGTGGCAAGTATTCTTTTAAGTAATTCACCTTGCCCAAGCGTAAACGCTCTTCATCCGTTAAAAATTGAATACTATTAACATCAATATTGATTGAACGCTTAATCCGTCGACCGCCAGACTCAGACATGCCGCGCCAGTTCTTAAATGCATCAGAGACCAATGCATAGGCTGGGATCATGGTGATAGTATTGTCCCAATTGCGTACTTTGACTGTCGTCAATGTCACGTCTTCAACTGCGCCATCTGCAGCGTATTTATCCATTTGGATCCAATCGCCTTTACTCACCATGCGATTAGCGGCAAGTTGAATCCCAGCAACAAAGCCTAAAATGGTGTCACGAAATACCAGCATAACAAGACCGGTTGCAACCCCTAAACCACTAAAGAAATAAACAGGCGACCGGTCGGCTAGCACCGCAAACACAACAATTAACCCAATGAAAAACAAGAATAACTTAGTCAGTTGAACAAAACTTTTTACCGGTAAACGGCGATTAACATGATTAACATCGGCAATTTCATCGATGGCATTTAATCCGCCATACACAGCTCGAATAATAAAAAACACTAACAAAGCGCTAAGTAAACGGTCAATAAACGCACTGATCAACTCGAGTTCAGTTAACACTATGGGGATCAATAAATCGAGGATTAAAATGGGCACCAAAATAGCGAGACGCTCAAACACCTTAAAACGCATGAAAATATCGTCCCAAGTCACCGAGGAACGACGGATCACAGCATTCACACCGTGAACCACAAATCGGTGAGTAATGAAATAACTTAAACCTGCCACAATCAAACAGGCAAAAATCAATATCAAGGTGGCGACGCCATCCGATGGTTGGCTACTAATACCTAACTGGGTTAACCAAGCCGCGATTTCAACTCGAACATCTATATTCACAAACAAATCCTTAGCAATCTTTTATCTTTACTCAATCAACAGACTTAAATTAGCCCGCATAAAAACAATGAAGCTCTCGTAGGCTTATCACTATACTCATTATGCCCTGTGTTGATGTAGAACGTTAATGAAACATCAACACTATCAGCCAAGATACCGAATATAAATGCAAGCCACTCTTTTCACTATTATTTTAAATTTTTGACTTATCTGAGTATCCCCATACAAGATTAGAAAAAATGATCTTTTTCCCCATGGAAAACAAAAGACAATAAAAAAGGACCTTGCAGTCCTTTTATCCAATTTATCATCAATATAGCATGCTAATAATATGTTACTTAGCCCAACTAAAAGCTCGGTAACATACCTTGTGGTAACAGCCTGTTGAAGCTCGCGCGACACAACAAGTTAACCGAATTGTCGATATCGGGTGAAAAATAACGGTCTTTATCATAAAACGTCACGATTTCACGCAGTTCAGCTTTGGCCATTGCGACGGCCGCGCTCGGTTGCAACGGCGCTCTGAAGTCTAAGCCTTGTGCGGCAGCTAACAGCTCAATCGCCAACACGCCACGGGTATTTTCGCTCATGTAACGTAAGCGCCGTGCAGCAAACGTGGCCATCGACACATGATCTTCTTGGTTAGCCGAAGTGGGCAAACTGTCTACCGATGCCGGGTGAGCGTAGGTTTTGTTTTCAGAAGCTAACGCCGCTGCGGTTACTTGAGCAATCATAAAACCTGAGTTGACACCACCGTTATCCACTAAAAATGGCGGTAACTTAGACAGGCTAGAATCAATCAATAACGCCATTCGGCGCTCCGAAATTGACCCCATTTCAGCAATCGCAATCGCAAGATTATCAGCCGCCATCGCCACGGGTTCAGCATGGAAATTACCACCCGAAAGAATATCGCCCGTATCTTGGAATACCAAGGGGTTGTCGGTAACCCCGTTGGCTTCAGCACCCAACACTTCTGCCGCTTGGCGGATTTGGGTTAAACACGCGCCTAACACCTGCGGCTGACAGCGCAGTGAGTAAGGATCTTGCACTTTTTCGCAATTGCTGTGACTTAGGCTAATTTCCGATTCGTTAGTGAGCAAATGACGGAAAATGGCTGCCGAATCAATTTGACCTTTTTGCCCCCGGGCAGCATGAATACGCACATCAAACGGACTACGACTGCCCATCGCGGCTTCAACGCTCATAGCGCCAATCACCGAGCTGGCGGCAAATAAATCTTCGGCATTAAACAAGCCTTCAAGTGCAAGTGCGGTCGATGCTTGGGTACCGTTGAGTAACGCTAAGCCTTCTTTCGCCGCCAATTCCAATGGCTCAAGCCCAGCGATTTTAAGGCCTTGTGCTGCTGAAATAATCTGCCCTTGATAACTCATTTCGCCTTCGCCTAATAACGGCAAACACATATGCGCTAATGGCGCTAAATCACCCGAGGCACCGACTGAACCTTTTTCTGGTACACACGGATACACACCGGCATTCACTAGCTGAATGAGAAACTCAATCACCTCTAAACGAATACCCGAAAAGCCGCGGCTTAATGAGTTAATTTTTAACACCATCATTAAGCGCACAGTGGCATCTTGCATGTATTTACCAATACCCGCGGCATGGGATAATACAATAGAGCGTTGCAGTAATTGCAGATCTTCTGGGACAATTTTAGTATTAGCCAATAAACCAAAGCCAGTATTGATACCGTAAACAGTGCGGCCTTCGCGCAACACTTGTTGGACGATTTCGGCACTTTGATTAATGTCTTTAATGGCTTCTTTCGCAAGGGTCAGCTTGACACTCTTACGACTGATATCGCGGGTTTGTGCCAAGGTTAACGTCCCTGGTGTAAGTTCAAATGAATAAGTCGACATGGGTTACGCTCCTAACATCGGCAGGTCTAAGCCTTGCTCTTTGGCACAATTTTTTGCAATCTCATAGCCAGCGTCTGCATGACGCATTACCCCAGTAGCGGGGTCGTTCCACAATACTCGGCCTAATCTCACGGCAGCCTCATCAGTGCCATCGGCCACGATCACCACCCCAGAATGTTGACTAAAGCCCATGCCAACGCCGCCACCATGATGCAGTGATACCCAAGTAGCACCACTGGCCGTATTGAGTAAAGCGTTCATTAATGGCCAATCTGACACCGCATCTGAACCATCTAACATGGCTTCAGTTTCACGATTTGGACTGGCAACTGAGCCAGAATCTAAATGATCACGACCAATCACAATGGGTGCCGCTAACTCACCGTTTTTGACCATTTCATTAAAGGCTAACGCCAAACGAGCGCGATCTTTTAAGCCGACCCAGCAAATACGAGCAGGCAAACCTTGAAACGCAATACGCTCACGCGCCATATCTAACCAATTATGTAACTGCGGATTATCAGGGATCAGCTGTTTGACTTTGGCATCTGTTTTGTAGATATCTTCAGGATCGCCCGACAAGGCGACCCAACGGAATGGGCCTATGCCTTCACAAAATAACGGCCGCACATAGGCTGGCACAAACCCAGGGAAATCAAACGCATTCGCCACGCCTTCTTCAAAGGCCATTTGACGAATATTATTGCCATAATCCGTGGTTGCCGACCCTGCCGCTTGCAATGCCAACATGGCTCTAACTTGAACCGCCATTGACTGTTTAGCGGCTTTCACCACTGCAGCTTCGTCGGTTTTACGCATTTTAGCTGCGTATTCTAAGGTCCAGCCTTGAGGTAAATAGCCGTTTAAGGGATCGTGAGCCGAGGTTTGGTCGGTGACCACATCGGGGGTAATACCCCGAGTCACTAACTCAGTAAACACATCTGCGGCATTGCCGAGTAAGCCTACCGAAACAGGCTTGCCGCTTTGATTGGCTTCATCAATCATCGCTAAGGCTTGGTTTAATGAAGTGGCTTTTTTGTCGACATAACCGGTGCGTAAGCGAAAGTCGATACGCGTTTCATCCACTTCACAGGTTAAGACTGAATAACCCGCCATGGTGCCTGCCAATGGTTGTGCGCCGCCCATGCCACCTAAGCCACCGGTTAAAATCCACTTACCGGCTGATGAACCATTAAAGTGCTGTTTAGCCATAGCCACAAAGGTTTCGTAAGTGCCTTGAACAATGCCTTGCGAACCAATATAAATCCACGAACCCGCCGTCATTTGGCCGTACATCGCCAAGCCTTTTTTATCCAGTTCGTTAAAATGCTCCCAATTAGCCCAATGTGGTACTAGGTTTGAGTTAGCAATAATCACTCGCGGCGCATTAGTGTGGGTGGTAAACACCCCAACGGGTTTACCCGATTGCACCAACAAGGTTTCATCATCTTCAAGACGCTTTAGCACCTCAATAATTTTGTCATAACTTTGCCAATCGCGCGCGGCGCGACCAATACCACCGTACACCACTAAGTCTTCTGGGCGCTCGGCAACATCTGGGTGGAGGTTATTCATTAACATCCGCATTGCCGCTTCGGTTAACCAGCTTTTACACTGTAATTGAGTACCGTGCGGCGCAATTATGCGCCGGCTTGGGTCATGTCGTTTATCCATATTATCCTCTTCAACCGACTATCTTAGGTTTGGTTTTTTTATTAGTCTTGTTGGTTTATGTCTTATTGTTATGACTGTCAGCTAAGGTTTAAAGTGATACTTATTCGTATCATCTCTTAACCAAAGCTGAGGTTAATTTAAACTTACTGCCCGGATGCACTAAGCGTGCAAAACTGACCACACCTTGGCGTGACCAGGTACGACGTAAAATTTGTAAACAAGGTTCAGTCGCCGCAATAGCCAAACGTTGCTGTAACAGCTCGTTAGCCATAATGGCTTCAACGGTATGCCGAGCTTCTGTCAGTGGCGCCACGGCCGATAAATATTCATGGGGAGTATGTATAATAAAGTCTTGTTGCAGGTAATCAGGCACAAGCTGTGGGTTAACAAAGCGCTCTTCAACTTGCAGTGGCAAGCCTTGTTCGCAATGCACTAACACCGAGTAAAATACTGGACTGCCAACCTCTAGCCCTAGGGCATTAGCCACAGCGGTCGTAGCATCGATTTGTTTCAATTCGAGCTGTTTGACACTGTATCCATGACCGCGGTCTTTTATCTCGTCGGCAATATTACGAATAGTCAGTAATGACGATTGCGATTTAAATCCTGCCACAAAAGTGCCTATGCCTTGGGTGCGCTCTAACACACCTGACTCCACCAGCTCAGTCAAGGCACGTCTTGCGGTCATGCGGCTGCAAAAAAATATCTCGGCCAATTGGTTTTCAGACGGCACGCGATCGTTCTCTTGCCATTCGCCTGTCTCAATACGCGACAAAATAAATTGTTTTATTTGGGCAAACTTTGCTTGGGCCATGTCAGCAGATCTCGGTTTTGTAGACAATTATGTCATTGCTGTTTAAAAACACATCAGTCATCCTACCTTGTATATACAAGTTAAAACAAGTATTGTTTAGCGATTGGTTAATAACTCATTTTCAGAGGTTTTTATGTCGTGGGATCAGGTGTGGATTGATGTCAATATTGCAACCATGGACCCGAGTGTTCAACGGGCTTACGGGGCGATAACTCAAGCAGCTATCGCAGTAAAAGATAGCAAAATAGCCTGGGTTGGTCCGCGCAGTGAGCTACCTGAATTTGATGTACTGGCAACGCCGGTTTACCGAGGTAAAGGAGGCTGGATAACGCCCGGGCTTATCGATGCACACACTCACTTAGTGTTTGCCGGAAATCGCGCCGATGAGTTTGAACAACGTTTACAAGGCGCAACTTATCAAGATATCGCCCGTGCTGGCGGCGGTATTATCTCGACCGTTAACGCATGTCGCGATGCAGACGATGTCGAACTGTTTGAACTGGGTCGACAACGCTTAAACGCCTTAGCCAGAGAAGGGGTCACCACGGTTGAAATTAAATCCGGCTACGGCTTAAACACCGAAACCGAGCTTAAGTTACTCCGCGTAGCACGAGAACTCGGCGAACATCACCACATTGATGTTTGCACCACGTTTTTAGGCGCTCATGCCATTCCACCTGAATATAAAGACCGTGCCAACGAGTATGTCGACTTAGTGATTAATGACATGCTCCCCGCGGTGATTGCCGAAAACCTTGCTGATGCTGTGGATGTATTTTGTGAAAACATCGCCTTTGACCTTGAGCAAACGGAGCGGATATTAATCGCAGCCAAACAAGCAGGATTACAGTTTAAACTGCATGCCGAGCAATTATCCAATATGGGCGGCAGTGCGTTAGCCGCTAAACTAGGGGCTAAGTCGGTTGATCATATTGAGTTTTTAGACGAAGCGGGTGTTAAAGCCATTAGCGAAAGCGGTACCTGCGCAACCTTGTTACCTGGGGCATTTTACTTTTTACGCGAAACCCAATTACCGCCAATTGATTTATTGCGTCAATACAAGGTGCCAATGGTGATTGCCAGCGATTTTAATCCTGGGTCATCGCCTATTTGCTCAACTTTATTAATGCTTAATATGGCCTGCACGCTATTCAAACTTACCCCTGAAGAAGCCTTACAAGGCGTAACCATTAATGCCGCTAAAGCCTTAGGCCTCGAAGCAAAAGTCGGTCACCTTGCCATAGGTATGCAAGCTGATTTTTGTTTATGGGACATTACCACCCCAGCACAACTAGCTTATGCTTATGGAGTTACCCCTTGTAAAACCGTAGTGAAAAAGGGTCAAGTGGTTGCCTTACCCAATTAAGTCATAGTACTCAATTTGTATCATTAAACTCACCCGCCACTAAAGCCAAAACACTTTGTTATTTTATCGTCACGAGTGCTAATACGTTATCACTCGTGACCTTGTTATTGGCGTCATCTCGAAATACGGAACGAATATTATTAGTAAACGTGACAATAAAACCGTGATTTTAAGGTCAGTTTCATTTAGGCTGACTATATTAATGAACAATCGTTCAACTTGTTAACGTCAGTATCACTGACAACAACAGTGAGATGAATACTCGATAAATTCTTTTTAACCAACATCACATTGCCAGAGGTTTTATGAAAATCCGTATTTTATTATCGCTTGCGACTGCTTTTTTTATGCTTAATACCAGTAGCGCGTTTGCTAAAGATCCAGCAAATACTACGGTGCAACCCTCATTAGTTAAGCCTAAAGTGATTATTTTTGATGTTAATGAAACCTTGTTAGATCTTGAAAATATGCGCGCCTCTGTGGGTAAAGCACTTAATGGCCGTGAAGATTTACTGCCATTATGGTTCTCAACCATGCTGCACAATTCTTTGGTTGTTTCAGCGACAGGTGATTACCAAACGTTTGGCAGTATTGGCGTTGCGTCACTGCAAATGGTCGCCGAAATCAACGGCATTGCCATCACACCAGAACAAGCTAAAACCGCCATTCTAACGCCACTTCGCTCATTACCCGCTCACCCAGATGTAGCCGAAGGTTTAGCTAAATTGAAGGCCCAAGGCTACAAACTAGTGACCTTAACTAACTCATCATTAGAAGGCGTAACCTTACAGCTTAAAAACGCTCATTTAAGCCAGTATTTTGATGCCAACTTAAGCATAGAATCTGTTGGGGTATTTAAGCCGTATTTAAAAACTTACCAATGGGCCATTAAAGATTTAGGCGTTAATGCAGATGAAGCGTTAATGGTTGCTGCACACGGCTGGGATATTGCCGGTGCAGATAAAGCCGGCTTACAAACCGCCTTTATTCGTCGCCAAGGTAAAGTGTTGTTCCCGCTAGCCGCACAACCAGACTACAAGGTACTGGATGTTATTGAACTCGCCAGCATATTGGCTAAATTTAACTAAATATTTCGGTCTAAATATAAGTCTCAGTCTAAATAAAAGTCGAAAAAAACATCGCCCAGCATTTTGCTGGGCGATTGATAAAACCAGCATCTATCTCCAACAGCATTAACGCTGCGCATCAAAATCAGCTTAAATCCTATTCTTGCTTAGTGACAGCTCTTGCCATTAACTATTATTTAACATTTAATAAGTGCTGAATAAATGGTCGCATGAAAAGGGATAATAAGATGAAAAAAGGGTATTTAGCGCTATCGGTTGCATTAGGTTTTGCAGGGTTAAGCGCCAGCAGCATGGCACAGACAACCTTGGTGCATCACGTTAATGGCTACACACTGGTTAATGGAAAATTACAGACCTTTAATGCGATTCAATTTACCGATGATAAAATTGATCGACTATTTACCTTAAACCAAACCTTACCGACAGCGACAGATATCACCTCAATTGATGGCCAAGGTAAAACCTTACTCCCAGGCTTAATCGATGCCCACGGTCATGTGCTGGGTTACGGATTGAGTTTATTAACCGCCGATTTAACCAATACCAGTAGCGAGCAAGATGCCGTTGCACGCGCACAAGCATTCAACAGCAAAAATCCAACCGATGGCTGGTTAATGGGCCGCGGCTGGAACCAAGAATTATGGGATAGTAAGCAGTTTCCGAATAAAGAAAGCCTAGATAAGGCCTTTAGCGCTAATCCAGTGTCATTTGGCAGAGTCGATGGTCATGCTATTTGGGTTAACAGCAAGGCGTTAGCACTCGCGGGCATTTCGTCAACCACAGTGGCACCAGAAGGCGGTGAAATTGTTAAAGACGAGCAAGGTAATCCTACTGGTGTGCTTATCGATAATGCGATGAGCTTAGTGTTTAACGTCATCCCTGAGCTTAACCCGCAACAACTTGAATCGACTTTAATCCTAGCGATGGACAGTTTGGCGTCATATGGACTCACCAGCGTTCACGACGCTGGGATCAGCATTAACAACATCAACGCCTATCAGCAATTAGCCGCAAAAAAGGCCATGAGCTTGCGCGTCAATGGCATGTTGTCGGTAGAAGACCCCCGCTTTGATAGCATATTTAAACAAGGTTTTATCACCACGGCTGACGACATGTTTAAAGTCGATAGCGTAAAAATATCTGCCGATGGCGCGCTTGGCAGCCGCGGCGCTGCGTTAATCAAAGAATACTCAGATCAGCCAGGCCATAACGGTCTACTGCTTTATTCAGACGAGCAATTAGGTAAACTTATTTTACAGTCGATGAAAGCCGGATTTCAGGTCAACACCCACGCCATTGGCGACAACGCCAACCAAGTGGTACTCGATAAATACCAAACCGCCATTGCAGCAACAGACTCAAAAGCACTGCGTCACCGCATTGAACACGCACAAGTTCTCGATTTAGCCGATATACCGCGTTTTTCTAAACTTGGGGTAATTGCCTCTATTCAAGCAACTCATGCCACCAGCGATAAGAACATGGCTGAAAACCGCTTAGGCAAAGCTCGCCTAGCCGGAGCTTATGCGTGGCGCAAACTGTTAAACGCCAACGCCGTCATCGCCAATGGTTCCGACTTCCCCATCGAATCTCCCAATCCATTTTTCGGTTTGCATGCCTCCGTCACCCGCCAAGATCATATAAACAAACCACTGGGCGGCTGGCTCGCCACTGAAAAACTCTCACGCATTGAAGCATTCAAAAGCTTCACCATCGACGCCGCCTACGCAGGCCATCAAGAGAAGCTCTTAGGCACATTAGAACCCGGCAAAAAAGCAGACTTTATTTTGGTCGAAGATGATTACTTTGCAATAAACCCACAAAAAATTTGGCAAAACAAAGTCATCGCCACCTGGGTTGATGGACGCAAAGTGTTTGCAAAAGAGTAAACAATGTTGAGCAAAGCTTATTGGTAAGCAAGATAAGTGGAATGGGTCTTGAACACCTTATTAGCCCGTGTGCCAAAGTGACACCTAGATTGATTTTTGAACAATTTAAGTTCACAATACTCATGTGACATTTTGGCACAACTGGAGGTTATATTATGACGACTTTACCTCGCATCACCGCTAGAGTTGATGTCGACACCCAAGATTTACTGGCTAAGGCAGCAGCGATCGCTGGCATGTCGAGCATTAACTCATTTGTTCTGAGTGCGGCAATCGAAAAAGCCAAACAAGTGATAGAACGTGAACAAACGCTAAAACTTAATCAAACAGATGCAATCTTGCTTATGGAAGCGCTAGACAGTCCTGCAACACCAAACTCAAAACTCAACGAGGCTGCTGAACGTTACGAAAGCAAAACCCAATCATGAATACGGTACTGCTTGATAAAGCTAAACACGATAGAAACCGATTTAACTGTGGTATTGAAGTGCTTAATAACTACCTGAAAGTCATGGCGAGTCAGCAAGCCAAGAAAGACAACAGCAGAACTTTCGTTTTAGAAGATGATAACGATAACTCGCATATCATCGGCTTTTATACATTAACAATGACGACGATTGACTTGAAGGCTTTGCCGAATAAGCTACACAACAAGTATCAGTCATCCACCTCTGGCGGCCTTATAGCCCGCTTAGCAATTGATGAGCGCTACAAAGGACAAGGCTTTGGTGAATGGTTGCTTATTGATGCACTACGAAAACTGTTAGCAGCGAGTGATAGCGTGGCATTCCCTGTGGTCATTGTTGACTCAAAAGATGGCGCAAAATACTTCTACGAACGCTATGGATTTCAGGCCTTTCAAGACGCAGAAAACAAACTGTTCATCACCATTGCAGATGTAAGAGCAAGCTTAAACTAGTTAACCACAAGCCTTTAGCAAACTCATCAGAGTCCAATTAACAGTTTGCTAAAATCTGGAGCTAAGTGGAACTCACAGTTTTCCCATTTAAATGCCTTTTAGCTTTCATTTGAAAGTAAAACAATTAAACCTGTTCATGTTTCCAATTCATTGATATTGTCGAAGAAAACATCTCCCGCTCAGGCCATCAAGAACAGATATTGAGTTCATTAGAACCAAGTAAAAAAGGCGACTTTATTCTAATCGAAGATGATTACTTTACAGTAGACCCACAACAGATCTGGCAAAATAAGTGGAATACGGTCTAACGCATTTTTGGGTAAAACGCTTTAGAGCTAATGCTTATTGTCATTAGGAAAACAGGTGATGATAGTCGTTAACGCCTTAATAACAGGCAAAATTTGGTTGGCTAAAATACGAGCGAAGCGAGATCGTCAATCGTATTTTATTATTGTTTATTAACTTGTTAGGTTCATTTATAGCTTAGAATCTCGATGTGACAAACTTTGTACTAAGCTGACCAATTTTTCTTTATCAATTGACTCTATGCTGTTAATACTAATTTCAGTATTTAATACAGATAAAAATTCAGAACCACAATGATGCAGAATAAAACTTAATAGCATTTCTTCTAATTCATGAGTAGCCGTGACATATCTGGGGGAAGAATATTTATCAGATTTGTCAGATTTGTCAGGTAAAATAAACAAGCAATCTTTATATGTTAGAGGCACAACAATAAATACCCCATTGCTTACATTTGAGAAAATATTGCATATATCCGGCAACAAGATCTTATTATTTGGAGATCTAATTAGAACCCATTGATTCTGATTTAGTGGTTGAGCAACTTTAGCATAAGCGTCATTGTTATTATAAAGACTCTCATAAATTTCCCTTTGATGGGACGGATCGTTAGCCTTATCTACTCCATAATGTTCGATAACTTTTGGACTTAAAGATTTGGTGTAACTTTTGATAAATGCTGGATTCCGAAATCTCTGGATAACGATAAAACCAATTAATGCTTTTTTCTGAGGATAATTCAAAGGTTCAACGTTAAGTACTTTTTGAATTGGTATTGATGCATCACCTTCAATTAAGCCAAAGTATGCTTCTAACCTGTCACTATATAAATTCTTAACAAACCCCCATTGACTAAAAGGAATATTTTTAGACGTTATTGTTGTACCAGTTATCGTATTTCTTCGTATATTTCCTTTTTTAGACCAATATTTACGTATAAAAGACTTGGGTATAAAGTGATTATCATTAACCTCTTTAATTATAAATTTTGTTTTCTTAGGTTTATTCTCTTTAACTAAAGCTGATCGTGTTTTTAGCTTCCATCGTTCATGATATTTTCGTAACCAAATATTTTCAGCAATTATTTTTCCTGTATTCAAAATTTTACTGTGGCCATCGACACCAAAGCACCTATGTTCTTCTTCAACATGGTTAATTTCATTAGGATCAATTTGCTCTGTATTAGCCTCAACTACTTTGCTAACGATATGAGTCCGTAATTTAGCATGCTCTAATATCACTTCTTCTTTGAGATCAATATGCAGTTCAGTCATTTCTGGAGAAGATATTCTTTGTACTTCTTCAAATATTAAAGTTACAACTTTTTCCCATATTATCGACAAGTTTTTAGCTTGGTCTGCTCTAATGTGTGGAAACAACTTTATTAATCGACTATAAACCACGAACTCTCCTAGAACCTAACGCCGCGTTAAACAGCGATGAAATTGAGCGACTTTTTGCGGTCTTTTTGCAAAAATTGCGCAATGTTTTAGCGTCCGATGTCAACGCCTTGTTATGCCATACACTACGCCAATGAAAGTAAGTCACGGCTAAAATTACCATATGATTTCCAGCCTAGTAGATCAACGATATCAAAAGCCATATTACGGTTTAAGTATTGAGAGTATTTTTGATCCACTTCAGTATCTAGGGCATTAAAGCACTTATTAACACCTTGTCGAAAGTTAGCCTCTTCCCAATGCAATGACTGGTTCCTCGCCTCCCATACAATGTTTTTAAGGCTTTGAGATCCGATAATTCGTCCACTGGGACAGTTTGCCAAACCACCATGAGCTAACGATATGCCTTGTTTTGCATGTTGTAAAAGAGATGCAGAAAGCGAGGCAATAGAAAAGGCGTGAGACGCCACTTTATTCGCTAACTCCTGTCGGTTCTGGTCTGTATGGTAAAGTTGCTTATCTTCTCCAAAGTAATTATTCCAATACATACCAACACCCATCATTACGTCATCTGGATCTTCGGCAAACTGTTGAATATCAACAGCTCTACTATAATTCTCTTCAACTACTGGCTGTAATTTTTCTATCTCTTCTTCAATCTTCTGAAGTTTGAGTTGCTCACTCCATATTGCGTCGATGAGACTGAGTGCAGCATGTTCGACCTCAGAAAGGTAATCAGGTATTCTCATGTTCTTGCTCCATAACGACAACTTCTACGAGGGCATAACGTTTTAGTATTTATGCGTTGCGCTGTTTGCATGGCACAAATCGCTTGTTGGACTTGGCCGATGCCGAGTCCAGGTTAATTGGTACGCTTTATGCTATAGGAATTTGCTTTTTTTGATGCTGGCTATGGGCTACAGAGCAGTTTGGGATCAATTGACATCGAGTAGTAGGTAAGTTTTTCATTGAAATTCCTTTTCATCGTATTTTTTTATCTTACATCTTTAAGCTTAACTGTTTCAATGAGGATTATATACTCAATTGGAACTTTTGTTGGCTCCGCGCAGCGGCTTAGTTCAACAGCTTATTGAACGGCTCACGAAATAAAGTTGGCCGCTTAAGTTATTGATTAATATCATCCTACATTTGCTATATCTTTGATGTAAAGCTATAAATTATTCGCAAAATCCAAAAGCAAACCGAGGTTGCATGGTGATTAATCTCGAGCGATCCCCATAAGTGATCGAGCACTACAACTTAAGTGTCATTAAGCCACAATACAAGCCACTCAGTTTCTTATGAGTTTAAGGCCAACAGAATGCGTGATCACACTTAAACCTACAGGATTCAATTACCTTGAGGACGTTGAAGAAAATAGCGTGAGCTGGCCAAGGACGGCCAGCTAGCTTTCGAGGGGAAGGGTCGTTCATTGGCATCCATGCCACCACGACATTCGTGAATCCATTCACATCAGATTCCCATCGGAAGCGTTAGCATTTTCGAATAAGGCCGAGGCAACCTACAAAAGAAGTCAAAAGCTGGATAAATCCCCATGGCGACCTTTTCGCTTTTTGAAAATGTTGCGGGGCGGCTGGGAGTTCCAAGAGGGAACAGCCGTTGGTTTCCTCTTGGTCTGGTGTGGGCGAAGCGCCACGACCTTAGTGGCCGCAGGCCATAAAAATAAGAATAAGAATATTGCTGAGATAGCAGCAAAAATAGACCATGTCATCACAACCTAAGTGGTGACATAGCCAGAAAAAATGCTGAATAAACGAATTAAGCTTGAGAAATCTGCTGGTAAAGCTTGTCTTTGAGTACTGTTCGGTCAAGCTTGGCTTGATGCATAAAGTCATCGCTTGTTGGAGAGTTTCGTAACTCCAGCTTACGAATTTCAGTATCTAATTTATGATACTGCTTCGCATCTTCTACAAACTCAGTATCACTCGCGGTTAACAATAAAATCTTATTTTGATACTCAGGAAAATCAACTAATAGCGCATGGCTTTCACCTAACATACCTCTCTCCTTTTCATGTCAATGTCTAGTTAAGTTAGACCATATTTAAACGTCATCGTCAAATTTACCCCCACATCTTTCAATAAAATGGACATAAAAACTGCAACAACGTAACCGTTATAACTGTTAGGATGTCGTCATATTCCTACTTGAATGCCGCGATTAACTTAATGAGTAATCAATGAAAAAATTTTTCCATGTCTTAATCATAAGCCTGCTAGCCACCGCTTGCTCCGACTCTACCACCGCGGACAATAACTCAAACGCTGCAAGCTCCCAAACAGATAGCTCAGCCACCAAGCTCAGTCTTAAGCAGCAAGTAAAATCGATCACTAAAGACTATTTCCTACTAAGGCCCGAAATTGCCACCTACTATGGCGTGAGTGATGCCAGTATCGATGCCAATGTCATGTCTAAACTCACCGACTACAGCCCTAGAGGTGAAACCAATCGCCGCCAAGGCCTTAAAGCAATACTAGGCCAGCTCAACGATATTGATGCAGCAAGCTTAAGTTCATCCGATAAAATTAGCTTAAACGCGATAATCTCGGAAGTAAAAGGTGCATTATTACCCGCTCAAATTGTTAATTATGGCAATGTCCTGGGCGAGTATGGGGTGTGGTTTCTACCCTATGCGGTTAACCACTTGTCGGGTTTGCAAATTGAGTTCCCCGGCTATATGGAAGACAAGTTTGCGGTGACCAATACGGCCGAAGCCAATGCCTATTTAACTCGTTTGAACATTTACCCTGCGGCCATGGGCACTCTGGTTGACAAACTCAACCACGACGTTGCCATGGGCGTCATTCCACCAGACTTTGTTATTGATAATACTCTACGCGGCTTAAGATCACAGATCAGTGGCCCAGCAAACATGCATCCTTTAGTCACCAGCTTTAACGCTAAACTTAACGCCGCCAAAATGGCAGATAGCGCTGCTTTGGTAAGCTCTGCCGCCGAATTAGTCGATACCAAATACTATGCCGCCACCCGTCAACTTATTATGGCATTAGAAGCCGTGCGCCCAAAAGCGACCCATGACGCCGGAATAGGTCGTTTACCCCAAGGCGCTAAACTGTATAAGGCACTTATTCAGCATTTAGGTAACTCAAACAGAACCGCCGATGATATTCATCAACTAGGGTTAACTGAAGTGGCGCGGATCAGCACCGAAATGGACGGATTACTTAAAGAAGTCGGTTATGTTGACGGCACCGTGGGTGAACGCATGCAAGTGCTACTCAACGACCCGCAGTACCTTTACCCCAATACGCCTGAAGGTAAACAACAGCTGATGGCAGATATTGATGCTGACCTGGCCTTAGTTAACGCAAAATTACCAGACTGGTTTGGCCTATTACCCAATCAAGATGTGGCTATTGCAGCCGTACCAGTCAGCCGCGCAGCCTCTACTAGCGGCGCGTTTTACGATGCACCCTCACAAGACGGTTCGCGCAAAGGCACCTTCTGGATCAGCTTGTATGACACCGCATCACTTCCCTCTTATTCATTGCAAACCTTGACCTACCACGAAACCAATCCAGGTCATCATTTACAAACCATAATTGGCTTATCTGATGAACTCCCCTTGATGAGCACAGTCTTTTACTCTAATGCCGCTGGTGAAGGTTGGGCCTTATACGCCGAGCGTTTAGCTGCCGAAATGGGCATTTACGCTAATGACCCTATCGATAACATTGGTCGCCTCCAATCTGAACTGCATCGTGCAGTTCGGTTAGTGGTTGATACTGGTATGCATGCCAAAGGTTGGAGCCGCGAGCAAGCCATTGATTATGCTATTGCTACCGAAGGCATTCATTTGTCTGAAGCCACTGGCGAGATTGAACGTTACGCCGTCTGGCCAGGCCAAGCACTAGGCTATAAGTTGGGAGAATTAAAGATTATCGAACTCCGCAAAAAAGCCAAACAAGTGTTAGGAGACAAGTTTGATATTAAAGTGTTCCACGATCGTCTACTTGAAAATGGCGCTTTGCCACTTGATTTAATGGAGCAAAAAATCAATCAGTGGTTAGCCAGCGAAACTGCTGCGTAATCAACCTCAGCTCGAAATAATAAGCCTCAGCTCAGAATAATATTGTTTGAGCAGGTTAGACAATAAAGCCACAGGACGAATACTCGTGCTGTGGCTTTATTGTCATTTATCTTTTTTCTAGTTTGGTTTAGCTTGGTTTAGCTTGGTTTTGACACGCTTAGTTTGAAATGCTTAATTTTGAAACGCTGCTAGTTGCTTAGTGTATTTATTTTGATAGAACGGATGGTCGGTACTCGCTAACGCTTGTTGTTCAGCTTCGATAGCCTCACTCATTTTACCTGTAGCAGCATAAACACTGGCTAACTCATGGTAGGCCGAATGCGCTTTAGGGTAGGCTTTCAGCGTATCTTGATAAACCCCGACCGCTTGCTCTGGCGCTGCGTTAACTAAGCTATTACCTAAGGCTAACAGTGAATCAATTGCTGGCACATCAAAGCCATAAACCTCATCAGATAAGCGTTTATAATAGGCTATAATTGCTTGAGACCCCTGTTGCGATATCTCTGAATCAGCAGCTAAAACAGTGTGAACATCATTAAATATCATCTCTATGCCCAACGCCGTCGCCAAGATAGGTTGAGTCATATAATAGCTGCCGTCAAAACGCTTTATTTGATAGTTCAATTTACTATTGGCATTGGTTTGAATCATATCTTCCAGCTTAGCAAACGAATCAAGCTGCCTTTGCTCAAAGTCGCTATCACTGGTGCTAACAAATAGAAATCTTGGTTTGCCTTGCATGTTTTTGAGCTTTTTAGGCGCATCATTTAGCACATAAGCAAAGTCTGTTGATAACACTGGGCTGGCAGCAATATAGGCATTAAATAAGCTAGGACGATTAATTAAGCTGAATAGCACTAAACCTGCATTACCAGTAAAGCCGTTAAAAATACGAAAGCCATTGGTGCGATAGCGTTTATCAATTGCGGGCAGTAAATCTTGCTCAAAAAAGTCCAGTAGTCCTTGATCGCCTTGTTGCTCAATGGCACGCTGTTTTAACTTCCCCAAGCCTTGGTGGCCGTCGGGCGCGGTAACAATAATGGTTTCTAACCACGGCCAGCCACCGTTATGGCTCATCCAGTCGTGCATGCCCGCTAAATACAAATGGCTACGTGGATGTAAGTCAAATAACACCACGTAACGCTTATCGGTTTGCTTGGTATAACTGTTTGGTAAGGTCACCAAAAAATCGGCTTGCTGGCTAAATAATGCGGACTTCACACTTAGTATTTCAGTAGTCTGCAGTGGCAATATTTCTGTGGAAGACACTACACCTATGTGAAAAAAACTTAATAATAACGTGCATATAGACAGGCTTTGAGCCCATAATCTCGACCATTTTAAATAACGTTTTATCCCTATTGTAAGCATGGTTTCTTCCTTGTGAAACGTGACAGTTAAGTAATCCCTGAAGCTACCAGACCACATCACTCAAGGCAATTTAGCATTACCTAAACCCAGCTCACATCTTGTACTAATAGTCAGCTAACAAGAATGTTATATCATCAATAGCACTAGCCTTAATCGCCAATAAAGCATAGGATCATCATTAAGTTAATTAATTGTTTTGGAGTAACAAATCTTATGAGTATTAGAGCTATCATCGTTGATACCGCCGGTACCACTACCGATCTTAACTTTATTCAGGATGTGTTATTTCCTTACTCAAGAAAGGGGATGGCTGATTTTCTTGAGCAAAACCAACATAACGTATTAGTTGATTATTGCATTAGCGATGTTAAAGATATCGCCCTAGAACCAGATGCATCACTCGAGCGAGTTATCGAGATTTTACAACAATGGATCGACGAAGACCGTAAAGTTACGCCACTGAAAACCCTGCAAGGACTCATCTGGAAACAGGGTTATAACCGCGTTGAGTTTACCGGTCATATTTATCCAGATTTTATTGACAGCATTGAACGGATTAAAGATAAAGGCATTCGTATATATAGCTTTTCATCTGCCTCAGCTGAAGCGCAAAAACTGCTTTTTAGCCATACTAACTCAGGTGATTTAACCCATTATTTCAATGGCCATTTTGATACCCGTACAGGTAATAAATTAGACAAACAAGCCTACTGCAATATTTGCAATACGATTAGCTTGAAGCCAAAACAGATCTTATTTGTATCTGATGTAGCAGAAGAACTCAAAGCCGCAGAAGCAGCAGGCATGACCACGTGCCAAATGATCCGTTTTGCCGACCAACGTCAAGCAAAGTGCAAAAAAATCAGTAGCTTTAGTGAATTATCCTTCGATTAATGCTTTTTCATTAGCGATAAAAAAACGACCTTTTTAGGTCGTTTTTTTTATTCACCTTGTCTGCTAAAGAGGAAAAGCAGGAGAAATGCATTTTTTTACTTCAAAATGATAGCCATACTCTGCCTTTATATCAGGTGTTATCTCGAGGATTTCGTAATCATTAAGCTCGACCACATGCGACTGAGGTAGCTTTTTACAACGCGATTTAACATTAGCTTCCAACTGAAACGCAAACAACGCAATCGCTTTACGTACACCGGTAAAGTACTGGCTACGTAAATGATTATAAGGCTGCTTGGCTATCTCATCTATTGCAGCTAATTCTTGTTCGTGAACTATCTCATCAGCCGTCATGACCATTGGAGATTTATCGGCTTCTTTCTCAACGGACGGGGCTTTCACTATGGTAAAGCCATCGTCATCGAATTCGGTTTCTGCTTCGACTAACGTCACCATTTGTGGATCGTCTAAGGCCTTTTCAAACTGACCATACAAATCCATCAGCATGGCTAAGTGGTATAACAATACCGCCGCTAGAATAACCCGCACCCAAAAGGTACAGCGATGAAAATGCAGATGGTTAATTAACCGAAAGTTTTTTACCCCCAATGGACGCAGCAAAAAAGAAACGGTGAACATTAATGGGAAAATCAACTGTAACATTAGCAACACAATGCAGCTCATTACCACGCTCCATGCGGGTAAATAGAGCAAAATGGCAAAGTTATGGGTGTAATTAAAATTGCTGGCGGCCACGCCCACCACATCATTGACGACTGAACTTGAGCTAGCCAAGGCAAAGTTGGCCACGATGGCGTAAAACAATAACAACACCGCTTTGCCCGCCAAACTGTGCCACATACGTTCAAACAAATGCCAGAATTCAATCGACATGGCTATCACACTGATCATTGCGACCCACACCACCGAATCGGTGGTAAACAATAATACTATCGCCACAAAATATAGCTTTTGCGGCAAACTCAGTTGATTTTGTAAAACGGCAATGCGTGCCGATAACACCGCTTCACATGACGATAGCCATGAACGTGACTGAGTTAAAAAAGCCAGCTTTTGCAAAGTTAAATCCTCATAAGTGTAATGACCTGTATGTCGGTATTATCAGCTTAAATTGACTCTTGTTGATCACCTGTATGGCTGATAGATTAACGCTGCTCATTTAAACAAGCGTTTAATTTATAATCCATAACAGAGAACCGCCATGAATGACTTTTTAGCACAACACTCTATTAGCACCGATATTCAAGTAGCATGGGGTGACATGGATGCACTGCAACACGTTAATAACTCGGTGTATTTTAAGTACTTTGAAACAGCTCGTCTCGATTTTTTTAATCAAATCAACCTACTTGGCGATCTTAAATCCACTGGTGTTGGCCCAGTACTTAGCGAAACCAATGCCCGCTTTAAGCGCCCAGTGACCTTTCCTGACTCAATCGTTGTCGGAGTCAAGATAAGTGATATCCATAAAGAGCGCTTTGTCATGCATTACACAGTGTTCAGCAAGGCACAACAAGCCGTTACTACCATCGGCTGGGCTAAAGTGGTTATGTTTAACTTTAAAACCGGCAAAAAATCTGAGTTAACCCCAGAATTACTTCAAGCCCTAAAACAACATGAATAGCGATATGAAGATCAATATGAACAACAGCACATACAACACCTGCCCGACCAACATCGTTTTGTGGTCGTCATTCAAGGTGTTGAAGTCATGCTTGAATATCACCTAGATGATAAAAATATCGATTTTTACCGTGCCTTGGTACCGCTAACATTACGCCGCCAAGGTATTGCCGAAAAATCAGTTCGCACTGGGCTGGCATGGGCTAAAACAGAAGGTCTTAACATCAGTACCCGCTGTAGTTATGTGGTCAATTTTTTGCGCTGACACCTTAAACTACACCGGTTAATGCTGCCAATTGCTGACGCACAGGTTCAGCAAGCGGCTCACTTTTTTCTGTTTGGTAATTGTAGTGCACCATGGTCGTAGTTGCTTCGGCAGTTTTTTTACCCTGCTGCCAGCAGCTTTGCAATACATCAAAGCTGCTATTACCTAAACGGCTAATGTGGGTTTTTATCGTCACTTCCTCGCCGTAATAAGTGGGCGCACTAAAAGCAATAGTAAAACCAGCAATGATCATGTTCCACTTAGTTAAATCTTGCCCTGGATGAACAATTTCAAAAATCGGCTCGCGCGCGGCTTCAAACCACACCGGGATCACTGTGTTGTTAATATGCCCTAATGCGTCTGTTTCACAAAAACGCGGTTTCAAAGTCATGCTACATTGGGTATCTGCCACAAAAATTCCTTTATTATTATTTTAATACGATGGCTATAAATTCATTGTTTTTTTCTTGATGCAAAAAGCGCCTTTGCCCCATTCTAACGACTCAACTTGTTGCAGGTCATCAAAAAAATAATCGTAACCGTAATAAACCTGGTAACGATTATCCTTAAACGGCTTAACGTCAAGCAGGCACTGCAGATTGATTAACCATTGATGCACGATTTACGCGCCGTGAAATCCCCAGCATTTCAGGATAATCATCGCGCCACCACATCGGGGCACAAATAGCCCCCAACGGTTAGCCATTTCGGCATAATTGTCGCGTGAGATCCTTAACTTTGCGGATCAAAGTCGTTTTGATACGTTACCTTACATAATAGTGCATAACCTTCATATAGGTCGCGTTTGAGTTTTTTCCAATCAATGCTATCGGTCGAATAAGACCTATTTAAGCTTAAGAAAGATCACCGCTCTGTGAGTCATCAACAAAAAAGGACGCGAATGCGTCCTTTTTTGTCTTTCACACTATGATTTAATGCCCATACATGGCATTAATTTCATTATGGTATTTACTGTAGATCATTTTACGGCGCAGCTTTAATGTGGGGGTGATTAAGCCGGCTTCCATTGAAAAGGCTTCATGTAATAGGGTGAATTTTTTAATTTTTTCAAAACCGGCCAATTCATGTTGTAACTCTTTTAAGCGCTGCTCAAAATGGGCGACCACTTGTGAATGACGCAACAAATCAATCGGATTTTCAACATAAATACCTTGGGCATGGGCCCAAGATTCTAGGGCGGAAAAGGCTGGCACAATAAGCGCTGACACGTAATTACGCGCATCGGCAATAATGGCCACCTGCTCAATAAACGGGCAACACCCCACTTTACCTTCAACCCGCTGTGGGGCAATGTATTTGCCGTTAGAAGTTTTCATCAGTTCTTTAATGCGATCGGTCATAAACAGATTACCCTGCTCATCAATGCGGCCAGCATCGCCGGTTTTTAACCAGCCGTCTTCAAAGGCTTCAGCAGTATCTTCGGGGCGATTGTAATAACCGCGCATTACCGTGTCGCCACGCACTAGAATTTCATCGTCTTTGCCTAGCTTTATTTCCATGCCATCTAGTGGTTGACCGTTCGATCCGGGCACGCGATTGTCTAAGGTGTTACAGGTTACCGTGGCACTGGTTTCTGTCATGCCATAACCACATAACACTGGCACACTAATGCTGTGAAAAAAGCCGCCAACATTAACGTCTAACGCCGCGCCGCCCACTGGCATAAACTTCAAACGGCCACCCAATACTTGCTGCAGTTTGCGGTAAACCAGCTTGTTGGCCAGTTTCCACTGGGCACTTAACCATAAACTACCTGACGCTCGACCTTGGCTGACTTCAAATTGGCGTTTGCCTACTTTAATCGCCCAAGCAAATAGCGCTTGTCGAGCTTTAGGGGCTTGGCCCACTTTATCGTGCACTGCACTGTATATTTTTTCTAAAAATCGCGGCACCACACATAAGGTATGTGGTTTAACCGCAACAAGGGCTTCTTTAATGCGGTTA
Source organism: Shewanella sp. Actino-trap-3 (assembly GCF_002836275.1). NCBI lineage: Bacteria > Pseudomonadati > Pseudomonadota > Gammaproteobacteria > Alteromonadales > Shewanellaceae > Shewanella > Shewanella sp. Actino-trap-3. Next base: position 3,198,134 of record NZ_PJCE01000001.1, read on the forward strand.
GTATCATTTAAATACACATTGTGACCGCCACGACACAGTACGTACATGGTCCAACCACGTTCAAATACATGGCTTAACGGTAAAAAAGCTAATGACACATCACCAGGGGTAAACGCTAATTTACTGTCATGTTGGTTGATCATTGAAGCAAAATTACGGTAGTCCAGCATCACACCTTTAGGATTACCCGTGGTGCCCGAGGTGTAGATCAGCGTGAATAAGTCATTTAAATCTGCCGCGTCGAGTCTGGCTGCTAACTCTTGTGCAATGCTTGGATTAAATTGGGTTGTAAGCAAGTAATCAAAATAAACATGATTATCGCTATTTAGGATCACGTTCGCGTCAAACACTACAATATGCTTTACGCAATCTGCTTGTGCGGCAACGGCACATGCCATGTCATATTGTTGTTGGTTACCGGCAAAAATCAATTTTGCTTGGGCATCATTAACAATGAATGCGGCTTGATCTATGGTGCTGGTTGGATACACAGGCACCACCACATTGCGGGCTTTAAGTGCACCAATATCAGCACACGTCCACTGTGGGCAGTTTTGAGCTAAAATCACCACTTTATCTTGCACTTGTAAACCAAACTTAATTAACAACTGTGCGACTGAGTCTGTGACGGTATTGAATGCATTCCAGGTCACAGTATGCCACGGCGCGGGCATATCAAAGCCTTCAAGCGCAATGTTATTAGTTAATAACTGGCTCTGCTGTTGCATGAGTCGTACGACATGGTATTGATCTAGTGACATATTACAGTGCCCTCTTAGCTTACAAGTGTTCCGCTTTTCTATTCTACCTTAAGCGACTAAAAATCATATGAGTTTTTGCTCTATTTTTGAGCTTGAAGTCACGTTCATACTAAAAATTGACAACTTATTAAGCTGTGGTGATGCCATTTTTCCACAATTTTCGCTTACCTCTGGCTAGGGCTCCAACACCTATGGCGAGCAATGGGATGTCGATAAACAATACCCTAACCGCTCTAGCAACGGGTTCGCCTTGGGTATCCACCAGCACACGTTGACCTTTTTTTGATCAAGGCAACATGGCTAGCAACGCGCGCTAAGTCTGAGGTGATACCCAATAAAAATATCACGGCAGCCACGAATCAAGCACAAGATCAAATAAGTCGTTTATAAGCTGGCATCTGACAGTGGGGTCAAGACTCGGGATGGGCTCATCGAGTAATTATAAGTGGGGCGATACGCCATTGTCATAGTTAATGCCATAGTTAATGCCATAGTTAATGCCATAGTTAATGCCATAGTTAATGCCATTGATTGACACTGAGCAACAGACAATTTTTGCATCGCTTGAGTGACATCTAAATCAAAATAAAAATCAAAATATTTCAGTCAATCTTGTTCGAGTATTCTATCACCGTTAAGGTTGGAGTTTAGGTGTGGTTTTTACGTTTATCTATGATGAAATCTTCATAGATAAAAGGCTGTTGCGACACATAATAAATGTGTTCTTTTGCTTATATTGACAGGGCTGTAGGTGTTTAATCGAGAGTTAAAATATCCCCAGCCTCAATACCGACAAGGCCTAAGACACAGCGCATAAAGGGTCGACTGACCGGCACCATTTTAACCGAATAATCTGACCACAGTGCCAGGGTAAAGTGTCATCGACAGATCAACCAACACAGTGTTACCGCGGTAGATTTATCTTTGGTGGCAAAGAGTTTGCTCACATGATTAACAGTAAAACGGGTTGTTGTTCAAGTTCCATTGTCGACTTCCTTGAGGGTGTTGTTAACAAAATCGACTTAATTACCGCTGTTTTTATTCCAAAATTGTTCCAATAAAATCTGTAACTGGTCATAATCGACCCCTAATTGTCGCGCTTGCTCAACCAATGCGGTTAATTGCGGTGCCAACAAACTACCGCCAGAGGTATTATTAGCTGACGTTTTTGCGGCAATCCGCGATGGCTGACCACGACGGCGTTCAATCCAGCCTTGCTCAGCAAGTTGCTGCATTGCTCGCGATACTGTCATTGGGTTTACCGCTAAATGCTCGGCAAGATGGCGCACCGAAGGCAGAATCTCTTCAGGGTGCAACTGCCCGCCGACAATTAAGCGCACGATTTGATCGTGCAACTGTCGATAGATGGGTTCACCACTGTTAGGGTTAACATTTAATAATTCTAACATTCGCCTTTAACAACTGTATTAACGCATTGATACACTCATACACTAAATGCTAAGGTAGCATAATCGCCATGAAATGCAAAAAGGAAACATTCCGATGATCAACAGGAAGTTTGTCAACACAGCCTTGGCTCAACCGGTTAGCCGCTCAGGGTTATGCCAATCGGCAACACTTACCAGCCGTTGGCTCGCGGTGGCCATTGTTATTTTATTCGCCAACTATAGCTATGCCGACACACAGGAAGCCAATGAGATTGCGCCCGCTAAAACTACAGCTTGTTACTTAGACGGTTTAGACGAGCAATTACAATGCGGTAAAATGAGTGTGCCAGAAAACCCCAAGCAACCTGACGGTAAGCAAATCGACATTCATTTTGCGATTTTGCCGGCGATTAAAAACACTTATCCGGATGAAGCTTTACTCGCCATAGCGGGTGGGCCAGGCCAATCGGCTATCGAAAATGCCGCCAGCTTTAATCGTATGTTGTCAAAAGTCCGCCAGCAGCGTGATATTTTACTCATCGACCAACGCGGTACAGGCCAATCGAACATACTATCTTGTGACGATGACACCACAGCAATACTCAGTATGAATGATGATGATATGGATATCATTGCTATGACTGAAAAGTGCCTAGCTCAAATTGATGCCGACGTGACTCAATACGGCAGTAACTCAGCGTTAAAAGACTTCGAAGCGGTACGCCAATTTTTAGGTTATCAAAAACTGCATCTCTATGGCATTTCATATGGTTCACGCATGGCACAGCTTTATATGCGTCATTATCCAGAAGCCTTATTAACAGTGACATTAGATGGTGTGGTGCCAATGCAACAGAGTGTTGTCGCGATTGGTAGTTCAATAGAGCGTGGCTTAAATGTGTTATGGCGTGACTGTAAAAGTACACCGGCTTGCCAGCAACAGTTTCCTGATTTGGCAGATGAATACAATAAAGTCGACCAGCTGTTGGCTAGCGCACCGATTAATCAGCAGGTGCGCGATCCACAAACTAATCAACTTAGCGACTTTCTACTCACCCGCGGTAAGTTTTCTGGTGCTATTCGGATGGCAATGTACATGGCCAATATTCGCGCACTACTCCCCCATGCTATTCATCAAGCGGCACAAGGTAATTATCAATCGATATTAGGTATTTACGCGTTAACCATCGACAGCACAGGTATTGCCATGGGCATGCATGCATCGGTAGTTTGCGGCGAAGACATTCACCGCATTAGCGAACAAATGCGTAAAGATGCCAAAGAGTCGTACATTAGTAGCAGCATGTTAGATGGGTTAGAAAAAACCTGCCAAGCTTGGCCGATGCCAACGGTTGACGATAGCTTTAGCGAGCCTATCCACAGTGACATACCAACCCTACTCTTGTCTGGTGAACTAGATCCCGCCACGCCGCCAAATTGGGGTGCCTTAGCGCAAGAGAAACTCACTCAGTCAAAGCACTTGATTGCCCCCTACGCGACTCACGGGGTGGCTGGTCAAAGCTGTGGTAATGATTTAGTCGCCCAATTAGTTGATCAAGGTTCGGTAAAAGACCTCGATGGCGCATGTTTACAAAAAGACGTACGTCGCAGTTTTTACCTCAACGCCAATACTGTAGAAGCACTGCCGGTTACCGACAACCCAGCCGACATCGAAACCAATCTCGACACAACGGCGCCAGCGAATATCGCTACAGAGAAGGAATAGTCATGATTACTGTTGCAAACTTAACCAAAAAGATTGGCGATATTCAAGCGTTAGATGATTTAAGTTTTAGCGCTGAAAATGGTCAGATCACCGGTTTACTCGGCCCAAATGGCGCCGGTAAAACCACCTGTTTACGCACCTTGTTTGGATTGCTCAAACCCGATTCAGGCACTGCCACGGTAAATGATATTGATGTAGCCGATGATCCGATTGGAGCCAAGAAGCAGTTGGGTTTATTCCCCGACCCTTTTGGTTTGTACGAGCGCCTTACCCCACGGGAATACATTAGCTTTTTTGCCGAACTGAGCGGTATGTCGCGTAAACAAGCTAAACAAGCCACCGCAAATGTCATTGCACAATTGAAGCTTGAAGACATTAGCGACCGTCGCTGCAAGGGCTTTTCCCAAGGTCAACGGATGAAAACCGCCTTAGCACAAGCGATTGTACATAGACCAAGTAACATTATTTTAGATGAGCCGACTCGTGGACTCGATGTGATGAACACCCGCCTATTGCGCGATATCTTGCTACAACTCAAAGCCGAAGGGCATTGTGTACTGTTTTCAAGCCATGTAATGCAAGAGGTCGCCGCCTTGTGTGACCGCGTCATCGTGATGGCTAATGGTAAAGTGATCGCCATGGGCAGCCCTGACGAACTGTGTCAGCAAACCGGCAAAGACTCACTAGAAGATGCATTTATCGAACTTATCGGTACTGACGAAGGAATTGCAGCTTAATGAAAATGATACTCGCAATGGTGCGCAAAGAACTCGTCGATGCCGCACGTGACAAGCGTTCGGTAATGGCTGGGCTGTATTACGCCATTGGCACGCCGCTGCTCATGTGTGGCATGTTTATGGTGTTAATTGGTCAACTGTCTAGCCCAGAAGATTTAAACATCAATATAAACAACGCAGATAATGCACCCGATTTAGTACGCTACTTAAGCAATAACGGCATTAACCATGGTGAAGGCGAAGACGCCAACAAAATCACCTTAACCATTAGCGACAATTACGCCACCAACATGGCCAAAGCCAAACAAGCTGAAGTATTATTAATCGCCGATAATTCAGATGAGAAGCTGCAAAAGTCTATCAGCCGACTAGAACGTCAGCTGCAAACTTATAGCGCCGAAATGGGCAGCATACGGCTAATTGCACGTGGTATTAATCCACGTATTACCCAACCACTCAAAATCAATGTCGAAGACCAAGCCACCCCAGATTCTAAAGGCGGAATGATTTTAGGCATTGCCATTTTCACCATGATGTATTCGGTGTTCATCTCGGGCATGAACCTTGCTATCGACACCAGTGCCGGCGAGCGTGAGCGTAATTCACTGGCACTATTACTCAGCCACCCAATGAGCACCCGCCAATTAGTGATAAGTAAAATCATTGCCGTAAGCTGCTTTGCTTTACTTGGTTTAATCCTGATTTTATTAGTCTCTAAAGTGGCGTACGCCTTTGTCCCGTGGCAAGAAATAGGCTTTACCGTCAATATTACCCAAGACTTTATGGGCTTAATGTTCATTGTAGGGATCCCGGTTGCCTTGATGGCCGCAACTTTACAACTGTATGTGTCGTTTATGGCTAAAACCTTTAAAGAGGCCCAGTCATATTTAACCATGGTGCTGTTTGTGCCACTGGCACTATCAATTGCAGCCAGTTACAACATCGCCCCAGACGTATTGCAGTGGTTACCCGTATCGGGCCAGCAACAAGCCTTAATGGACTTTATCAAAGGTCGTGAAATTCCGATGCTGCAGCTAATTATTTCATCAATCACCACGCTGATCATTGCCATTGCATTAGCCGCAGGTTTAGAAAAGTCGCTTAAAAGTGAAAAAGTCGTCTTTGGCTTATAAGGTTTATCTTAAAAATACCGTAGATCAATCCTCACAAAAATGCCGTCAGATGTTGACGGCATTTTTAATTAAACTAACTGTTAGTTTGTAATAGTGAGTTGCTAATGGTTACTTAGCTTTTGGTCTAAATGGCTTGATCACTGCTTCGTCACACACCAAAAACGGTCCATCCATTAAGTCGATACAGTATGGAATGGCTGGGAATACCGCATCCAAACATTCGCGAATAGACTTAGGTTTACCGGGCAAATTGACAATCAGCGAATCGCCGCGTAATCCTGCAGTTTGACGTGATAAAATAGCAGTTGGTACAAACTTTAATGACTCGGCGCGCATGAGTTCACCAAAACCTGGCATCATTCTATCGCACACCGCTTCGGTAGCTTCTGGGGTAACATCGCGTTTGGAAGGACCCGTTCCACCAGTGGTCACGATTAAACAACAATCTTGGTTGTCGGCTAAATCAATTAATGTGGCTTCAATAACGTCACCCTCATCTGGGATCACCTTGTAAACAGGTTCCCATTCAGAGGTTAAGTATTCAGTTAATACATCAATAATAGCTTTGCCCGACAAATCTTCATATATACCCGCGCTGGCACGATCGCTCACGGTAACGATGCCTATTTTAGCTTTGCTCATGGTTATCTTTCCCTAATGTGGGTAAATCAATCTCAGCTAGAGTTGAGGTTAAATCAATAATGCACTTATAGACCGACAATCTACCAAAAAAATGTGAGTTCACAAAATAACAGATCGATAAATAGATCACTGTTTACACAATGACATCACCTAAGGGGCTATTGATACGCTAGGACGGTTACCTTTACTGAGTTTGATTATTGATATCAAAAAAGAGTTATACATATACATAAAAATCGACAGCGCGGCTTTACCCTTATCGAACTAGTTGTAGTGATCATTATTTTAGGTATTTTGGCTGTGGTAGCTGCGCCGAAGTTTATTAACCTAATAAGTGATGCGCTTATCGCCAATTTAAATGGCTTAAAAGGCGCATTAAAGTCGGCCAATACCTTAGTGTATTCTAAAGCAGTATTAACTGGTCAAGAAAAGCTCGAACCCGGTTCGGTGGCAGTTAATGGCACACCGATTAGCACCACTGTGGGCTACAATTACCCCTCTTGGTACTAATATCGCAGTGGCGATTGAGGGTTCTTTTGAAGTGATGACTAACGCAAATGATACGATTACCGCGGACTGGGGACTCTTTGATGTGTCAGGCGGTAACGTGTATATTTTCCCTAGGGATATGACATTAATGGCAGCTGTAGCTTGCGATACAATGTTGATTCAACGAATACCACCGAACCGACGTTTTACAGTATTACCAGCAGCGGCTGTTAGGGCTATATGAACAAGGAGTAACAAACAAAAGAGTCAATATTGAGAGAAGATTGAGACGGTAAAAGATACTGTGAAAATTACAGTATCAATTGATTTACTGAACGGCTAGCCTTAGTAACCGAGTTAATAAGCTACTGAATAAGCTACTTAGGATTGACGTATAAAATTAAAATACCTGCAATCGCCATGCTAGCGACTTGCTGCAACTCTTCAATGCTTGCCCCTTCTGATGCCTGAATCGACATTCCCTGAAACAAGGTGCTAATGAATCGCGCTAACACTTCAGGCTGACAATCTGCATTTAACTCACCTTGATGTTTGGCTTGCTCAAATCGGGCAATCAACTGGAGCTTATGCTGCGCTTTGCGCTCTAAAACAGCTTGTTTAATAGACTCGCTCGCCTCACTACATGAAAGGGTGCTGTTAATTAATGCGCAACCTTGAGGGTGGCTACAGTCAGTAAACTTGGCTGCAGCGCCAAGCAATAAGCCGCGAACCACATCAGCAACATGTTGATGTTTAAAAGCCGTATTAAATAATGAATCTGGGCGGTTTTCGTATAAATCGATGGCTTTTAAAAATAGCTGCTCTTTATTACCAAATGCGGCATACAGGCTAGGCTTCTTGATCCCCATTGCCTCGGTTAGCTCGTTTAAAGAAGTCCCTTCATATCCATGACGCCAGAAAACATTAAGCGCTTGCTCTAATGCTAAGTCGATATCGAACCCACGAGGGCGACCAACGCAAGCTGCTTTTGTGATTGTCATAAATAGTACCTCATATATTAACGCAGCTTTACTTATCAGAAACTTAACTGGCTTTCTAATGACAAATAACCCACATACTTTAGCATAATATTAAGCCATCTTAGGGTTAATATTGTGCAGATTTGTCGCAATTATAACAATTGAACAAGTATTGATTAACGCTATTTCATCGCAACAAATCACCTTGTAAGTAGTGATGTTACTTTATCTTCCCGCTAATTGAACCTCTTGTCAAAATAATTTAATACCTGTCGGTACAAAAGTCATTGACAGGGTTATTTTAATCTATATATTACCGTTCGGTACAGAACATTTTTTACCTATCGGTATAAAATTAATCCGCACACCAATATAACGACCCTATAGCCTGCTGAAAAAAACGTAAATGCTATTGATTAAAGGACCGCACCATGAAGACGTTAACATCAATTAAAACCACTTTATTAGTCAGCCTAACGGCATTGCTATTAGTGGCGTGCGGCGAACAACCTGCACAACAAGCCAATACATCTGCAGCGCCTAAGGTAGATGTTGCTAACGTGCTTTATGAGCGCATTACCGAGTGGGATCAATTTACCGGACGCTTACAAGCCCCTGAAAAGGTCACTTTAGTGCCTCGCGTATCGGGCTATATTGAATCGATTAACTTTAAAGAAGGCGCGCTAGTGCAAAAAGGCGATGTGTTATTTACCATCGACTCGAGTGTTTTTATTGCTGAATATGAACGCCTTAAAGCAGAATTAACCAGTGCTATATCGGCCAATCAACTCGCTAAAAATGACTACGCACGGGCAAATAAACTTTTTTATCAACAAGCGGTATCAGAAGAGCTAATTGATACTCGTCGCTCTACTATGCATCAAACTGCGGCAGCGGTTGCGTCAGTTAACGCCGCATTAACGCGCGCACAACTTAACGTTGAATACACCCATGTTACCGCTCCCATCACGGGTCGTGTTTCATATGCCAACGAAACCGCAGGTAACTTCGTTACGGCAGGACAAACACATCTCACCAGTTTAGTATCAACATCGCATATGTACGCTTATTTCGATATCGACGAGCAAAGCTATTTAAAATATGCGGCCTTATCGTTCGAGAATAAACGCCAGAATCCTCGTTTAGGTAACAATGCCGTGGTTATGGCGCTTGCCAATGAAACCAGTTTTAATCACCAAGGCGTGATCGACTTTGTTGATAATGCAGTAAACCAACAAACCGGTACTATTCGTGTTAGAGCCAACTTTGCGAATCAAGACAATCAGTTACTTCCAGGCTTATTTGCTCGCATCAGCATTGCTGGTAGCGAGTCGTATCAACGTATTTTAATTGACGACAAAGCCATTATGACTGACCTAAGCAACAAGTTTGTCTTAGTGGTAAGCGACAAAAATATCCTTGAATATCGTGGTGTTAGCCTCGGAGCGAAACTTCATGGTTTGCGTATTATTACCGCAGGGTTATCGCCTAACGACACCATCGTGGTTAACAGCCTGCAAAAAGTACGTCCTAACGTCACTATTGAGCCAAACCAGACCGACATGGCAGGTGACGGTCAGCTTGAAGCCTTGCATCAAGCGCAACAAATCCTCGATAACCAGCCTCTCACAGCACACGTTGCTGATGACGCTAGTCAAGGTTAAGGAAACTACACTATGTTGTCTCAATTTTTTATTAAAAGACCGATTTTTGCCGCTGTTCTGTCGCTACTGTTCTTTATTTCAGGCGCGCTGGCGGTATGGCAATTACCGATCACCGAATACCCTGAGGTAGTACCGCCAACAGTCGTTGTTACGGCAAACTACCCAGGCGCCAACCCAAAAGTAATCGCCGAAACGGTGGCGTCGCCGCTGGAGCAAGAGATAAACGGCGTAGAAAACATGTTGTACATGTCTTCACAAGCCACATCCGATGGCCGCATGACGCTAACCATCACCTTTGCGATTGGTACTGACGTTGATTTAGCTCAAACCCAAGTGCAAAGCCGTGTAGAGCGTGCAAAACCTCGCTTACCAGAAGAAGTACAACGCTTAGGTATTGTGACCGAAAAGTCATCACCGAGTTTAACCATGGTGGTGCATTTAACCTCGCCCGATAACCGTTATGACATGTTATATCTGTCTAACTATGCGGTATTGAAAGTGAAAGACGAATTAGCCCGAATTACCGGTGTAGGGGCGGTGCGCGTATTTGGCGCAGGTGACTACAGTATGCGTGTATGGCTAGATCCTAATAAAGTGGCAGCAATCAGTTTATCTCCGAGTAATATTGTTGCCGCTATTCGTGAGCAAAACCAACAAGCAGCAGCAGGAAGCCTAGGCGCACAACCTAGTGGCGACAGTGATTTCCAATTATTGATCAACGTTAAAGGTCGTTTATCCAGCGTTGAAGAGTTCGAGAATATTATTATTAAAGTGGGCGATGAAGGTCAGATCACCCGTTTAAAGGATGTTGCTCGGGTTGAATTAGGCGCATCAACTTATGCCCTACGTTCAATGTTAGACAATAAAGACGCTGCTGCACTACCTGTTTTCCAAGCGTCGGGTTCAAACGCGATTCAAATATCTGATGATGTCCGTTCTAAAATGGCTGAATTGTCTCAATTATTTCCAGAAGGATTAACCTACGACATCGTCTACGATCCAACCGTGTTCGTCCGCGGTTCAATAAAAGCGGTAGTGCAAACACTGCTCGAAGCTTTATTGCTGGTAGTACTCGTCGTGGTACTGTTTTTACAAACGTGGCGCGCATCCATTATTCCATTAGTGGCCGTTCCGGTATCGCTTGTGGGTACCTTTGCCTTTATGCACCTATTGGGCTTCTCACTGAATGCCTTATCATTATTCGGTTTGGTATTAGCCATCGGTATTGTCGTTGACGATGCTATCGTGGTGGTTGAAAACGTTGAACGAAATATCTCTGACGGTTTATCTCCTGTTGCTGCCACCCAAAAGGCAATGAAAGAAGTGACCGGCCCGATTGTCGCCACCACACTGGTTCTAGCAGCAGTATTTATTCCAACCGCCTTTATGTCAGGTTTAACCGGCCAGTTTTATAAGCAGTTCGCGCTGACGATCACCATTTCCACCTTTATTTCAGCGATTAATTCGTTAACCCTAAGCCCAGCATTATCGGCATTACTGCTTAAAGGTCATCACGAGAAAAAAGATGCGCTTACTCGTGGCATGGATAAACTGCTGGGAGGCTGGCTATTCAATCCATTTAATCGCCTGTTTGCGCGCATGTCTGAAGGTTACGGTTGGCTGGTTAAAAAGATCATCCGTTTTGGTGCGGTTGTCGGCATTATTTATATCGGTTTAGTCGGCTTAACAGGCTTACAATTTGCCAACACCCCTACTGGTTATGTACCAGGGCAAGATAAACAATATCTTATCGCCTTTGCACAATTGCCTGATGCCGCGTCATTAGATCGCACTGAAGCTGTCGTGAAAGAAATGTCACGAATTGCCTTAGCGCAACCTGGTGTCGCCCATGCGGTAGCCTTTCCAGGCTTAAGCATTAATGGCTTTACTAACAGCACCAATAGCGCCATTTTGTTTACCCCGTTGGATGACTTTGCCGATCGCAAAGATCCATCATTATCAGCAGGCGCAATTGCAGCAGCGTTAAATCAACAGTTTGCCGCCATTGACGGTGCGTATATTGCGATTTTCCCACCACCGCCAGTACAAGGCTTAGGCACCATTGGTGGCTTTAGATTACAAATTCAAGACCGGGCAAACTACGGTTATGAAGAGTTGTATAAAGTGACCATGGAAGTGATGCAAAAAGCATGGGCAACGCCAGAGTTAGCGGGGGTGTTCTCGAGTTATCAAGTGAGTGTGCCACAACTTGACGTGAACATTGATCGTACTAAAGCCAAACAACAATCGGTGTCGTTAGACGAATTGTTTTCCACATTACAGGGTTACATGGGCTCGGTTTACGCCAACGACTTCAACCAATTTGGCCGCACTTATCAAGTTAAGGTGCAAGCCGATGAGCTGTTTAGACAAACGCCAGAACAAATAGCCCAACTTAAAGTACGCAACAACCAAGGCGAAATGGTGCCTATTGGTTCATTTATTAATGTGACCAATACATCAGGCCCAGACAGGGTCATGCATTACAACGGTTTTACCACTGCTGAACTTAACGGTGGTGCTGCGCCAGGATACAGTTCTGGTGAGGCACAAGCTGCGATTGAAAAAATATTGGCAGAAACCTTACCCAATGGCATGACTTACGAGTGGACAGAGATCACTTACCAGCAGATTTTGGCCGGTAATGCGGGTACCTATATTTATCCGTTAATTATCTTATTAGTGTTTATGGTATTAGCGGCGCAATATGAAAGTTTAACCTTGCCATTAGCCATTATTCTTATTATTCCAATGACACTATTGTCAGCATTAACAGGGGTGCTTATCTACGGTGGCGATAACAATATCTTTACCCAGATTGGTTTGATTGTACTGGTGGGGCTGGCAACCAAAAACGCCATTCTGATTGTTGAGTTTGCCAAGGAGTTACAAGACAAAGGCATGCAACCATTAGAGGCGATACTTGAAGCGGGTCGTTTACGTTTACGGCCTATTTTAATGACCTCGATTGCCTTCATTATGGGGGTGGTACCTATGGTATTCTCGAGCGGACCAGGTTCAGAAATGCGCCAAGCAATGGGTGTTGCAGTATTCTCTGGCATGATTGGGGTGACTATTTTTGGCCTTATCCTCACGCCACTGTTTTACTATGCTCTGGCTAAGCGTGGCAAACATAACGCCGAGTTAGCTGAACCAGTCGAGTCGCACGACTAAATACCTAATGGGATCAATCATCACAAAAAAGAGCTAACCCTAGGGTTAGCTCTTTTTTATTGACCTGCCACTAACTCAAGCACCTGCTGTACATGAACCTTATACTAAAATACAAATAGCCAATACAAATCAATATCTTAGATAAAATAGCATTAGGTAATCTAACCCTTTAAAATATAACCGATGTCGATATTCACATTGAACAGAAAAATAGCACCTGCTCATTAGGCTGATGGCGCATTATAAATTGTCTTGCTGTTGAACATGATCAACAAGACTGGCTAGCGACATGTTTTGCTCAAGCGTTGGGTTTTTTAAGCGTGTTGCAAACCAAAAACGCGGCTTCCAATAGATATTATTCAAACTCGAAATTTTGACCCCTTTTTTAGTCGAGGCATGTAAAAAACGATTGTTGCCCATGTAAATACCGACATGGCGAACGGTTCGAGTGGTTTTAAAAAACACTAAATCGCCCGTTTGCAACTGAGCTCGCGGCACCTCTTTACCCATAATACGCTGCGCGTTTACAGTACGAGGTAATTTGTCACCGACAATATTAAGGTAAGCCAAATACACAAATCCTGAACAATCAATACCGTTTTTACTCAGCCCACCTAAACGATAAGGGGTACCTTTCCATTCGTTATGAAAACTTAGCAGGTTTGACTCGCTCCATTTTGGCGGCGGTTGCAACATAGGCGGTACCGCCACAGGTATAGGCGCAACCACAGGAGGCTTTGCCGCACACGCAGACAACAACACCACTACACAACCAATTAATAATCCTTTAGTCAATTCGACCCACTCCAAGACCCGAAAAATCACCTAAAATATAAACGTGTCACAATACTCAATCGAAATCACGCTTGCCGATATAGACGTTTAACGAGTCATCATTTGCATGCACTGCACTAAAGCCCGTTTAGTCGCTATTTTATCCGCTTTAATTTGTGAGCGTAGCATAGTTCCTTGCCAGTTTGACCAAAAAACACTCGCTAATATTGATGCCGATAAGTCGGCACGAATATGCCCTTGTTGTTGACCTTGTTGAATAAGTGCACTCAATAAACCTAACCATTTATCGTAAAGATGAGTCAATGTTTGATGCAATAATGGTGATTGTGGACTCACCTCAACCATCAAGATACCGATAACACAGCCGCGAGGCTGATGACCACTAAAAAGCTCATCAATGAGTTGATGATAGCCATTCAATAGCGTCGATAAATTGGCTTTAAAATTCGCACTAGGATCAATCGCAATGGGTTGAATGCGTTGTTGGAAATAATGTTCGGCAACGGCAGCTGCAAACGCTTCTTTACTGGCAAAATAATGGTAAAAAGAACCTTTAGGAATGCCGACTTCATCGAGGATCAATTTAATGCCTACGCCACTGTATCCATGCAAAGCAAAAAGCTTTTCGCCTACGGCACAAATCGACTGTTTACTGGTGGTATTTTTGTTCATAGGGCCTCCCATTTTAGTGACAGAATAAACAAGAATAGACCAGTCGTCTACATTTTTGCGAAACATCGAGTCTGTTATTGTATTGTCATGGTAAAATAAGCATTATTAGTGAGTATTTGGCTTAATACTCTCGTCCAGCCGTTGATTGTCGGTGCGTTTCAGCGCAACCGTGGTCGATATGCTGATGACCCCTTTTCTGGCACTGTTTGCGCTTGTACAACACTCTTCAGCTGCCACTTAACAACAAGATACAAGTACATATCAACTCAGTAAAATAACCGCTTGCGGTATTAATTATCCCAACCAAAAGCTAGCGACTTAGCAAACATTCGCTAAAGGTGTTTACTGACATTAGGTATAAACACCTTTAGGGACTTGGGCTTGACTTTAATACACAGATCTTCAGATTCAAATAACTCACCGTCAATCACATATTGGCATGACGAATCAGTATTTAAGTAGATTTTCTTGGCTTGTACATGCCGAATTCCACTCACTTGATCATCCTCACGCGCTCCGGTTAAGCCAGCAAATAGCAGCTCGGTCATACTCAATAATTGTTGTTGTGATACTTCACTTGACTCAATCCAAGTAATGTCTAACAAGCCATCGGTGATATTGGGTTCACCATTACCTTGTGCTAACAAACTGGTAAAGGGTGCAGCATTGGCAATCACTAGGCTAGTGGTGTTAATCACTTGAATTTCACCACCATCAAGCTGTAACCTCATCGACAATGGTTGGTTTTCGTCTATCGCCTCCCACAAACCATTAAGATATGCCCACTGGCCTAGCTGATCTTTTCGGTCACGATCAGCTTTTTCAATCATTTTTTGCTCAAAGCCTAATCCCACCAGCAACAACATCAACTGATTATTACAAATGGCGGTATCAATTCGCTGACAATGACCTTGAATTAAAATATCAAGCGCTTGCGACACAGGAACCAACTTACTGGTTACGCCAAATAAGGTATGACTTAGTGCGTTGGTGGTTCCCATCGGAATAATACCTAAGAAAATATCAGTATCGACAATAACCGATGCCACCTCGTTAACTGTGCCATCACCACCGCAGGCCACAATAATATCCGCACCCTTGTTTTTGGCATGTTCGGCGAGTTGCACAGCTGACTTATCTTTGGCGGTATGCAGCACTTCAAGCTGAAAATAGTCCGACAAGGTTTGGATTATATGATCAGCTTCATCATGCCACTTGCCACCACCTGACACTGGGTTAACAATTAACCAAGCGCGTTTGTGGATGTTAATTTGGTTCCGGCTATGCATTTTCTCTACCGCAGCCAACTGCCATTTATTTAACCGTGCCGTTTGACGAATATTATTAATGGATTTAAGCACATCACTAAAATCACTGTGCTGATCACGACACACCAAATAAGCCGCTAACACCAACACAGAACGTCCTCGACCTAAGGCACAATGCACCACCACATTTTTGCCGTTACCGACTTGAGTGTGCAACCAATTGATGGCTTGATTTAACTGCGCGACAGTCGGCACGCTGTGATCCAATACGGGAATATTTAAATAGGCGATATGTTCATCAACCAAGGTCCACTCTAATGCGTCAAATTCGGCAGTAACATCCAAAATCGCATCAATTTTTCTTTCCTTAAGCAGGCTAATATCACTCGGAAACAATCGACAAGCCAAATACAACTGCTTATCAATTTTTTGGATTGCGGGCACTTTATCGTGCTGTCTCGCCCAAGCGTTATACACTTGGCAACCCATTAAAAATGGAATAAAACTCCAACTGATATACCAAGGAATACTGCCATCTTGGCTTTTACGGAATATGCCTGCGCTATTAACCCAATACGCCGAACTCACCAGCCCCAAAGACAATGCAATCCAGCCAAAAATGAGCTTAAGTACCACGTAAGGAAGCGCCACACATAAGCACAAAGCCAATATTACGCCAAGGGTATAATAATATTTAATATGAATTCGGCTGTGCATGGGGGTCCTCCTGCGATAAAAAAGCAGCACATGTGTGCTGCTTGGGCTAATGCTTATTGTAATAACACTCTGGTCTCTTCGTGGCAGTCACTCAAGTATTCCACTTCAGCTTACATTAGCGTAAAGGCAATTACCCCTACATCAATACTCCTAAGCTAAAAAGCTTAATGGCTCTGAACGGATAAAATAGTTAATTAGATAGCTTTGGTCGTTAACAGTCTGGATCTTCTGCTTTCATACCTTCTTTTACATCTTCACATGCATCTTCAACAGCATTACCTGCATCTTGGATCATTTCATCCACTTTCTCGCCAGCATTCTCAGCTTTGTTATCTGAACAGGCTGATAAACCAGCGGTTAAAAACACCATTAAACTTGCCATTGTGAGTAATTTTAATAATTTCATATTCATCTCCAAGATGATGGTTGTAATCGAATAATTTTATATCGCTAACCTTATCTCGAGTTAAGAGATCAGGTTAACTACTATGCTCGGGGACCTTTGCCTCTAATCGCATTGGCTACTAATGAAATCACCAGTAACACAATAAAAATAAAGAAAATAATTTTCGCGATACCTGCTGCGGCACCGGCAATACCCGTAAAACCCAATAGACCCGCTATAACGGCTATAACTAAAACATTAATGTCCAGCCCAACATAAAAACCTCCTTGGTGTACGGTTCACATTGTGATGTGCGTTGAATTTGCGCTGACGGTTGACACAAATATCTTATCTCTATCGTCAAAATTAACGATTCACACCACGACTATGTGTTAGTTAAAGCTAACATTGTGCCAACTTCAACAAAAAACTATAAGACCATGATTTGTAGATATTTTAATTTAAGGTAAGAAGATCAATAATGAAGAAGCCATAGTCGAGCAGGCAATTTTTACCGATGATACGGTAAGGGTTTCAGGCTATCACGGTTAGGTAGCGAAATATCGATATGTAAACAAAAATGCATCTAGTAGCTGTAATGGCTTACCCTTTATGAGGCAACTTAAGTGAAATTAAGGCAGCAAGAGCGACAAAACTACTGGATATCCATAAACAGGCTTCTAAGCCATATTCTTGAAACACCCAACCTGAAAGTACTGTACCCATTAACCGTCCCATGGCATTAGCCATATAGTAAAAGCCCACATCCAGTGACACCCCATCACTGCTGGCGTAGCTAACGATTAAGTAGCTGTGCAGTGATGAATTAATCGCAAACACCGCGCCAAATAACAATAAACCCGCTATTAATGTTACCTGGATATAAAAGTCAAAATGCAGAGTGAGAGCAATAGCCGCCGGGATCAGTAATAAGTAGCTTGCCCATGCAAATGCAGCTCGACCGCTCGGCACTTTGCCCTGCCGTTTACCGGTGAAATAAGGTGCAATAGATTGTACGATCCCATAACCAATTACCCAGCTAGCCATAAAGCCGCCAACCCACCAATGATCCCAGCCAAAGGTTGTCGCTAAAAATACCGGTAATGCCACCACAAACCATACATCTCTGGCGCCAAACAAAAACATCCGCGCCGCCGACAGTAAGTTAATCGCCCGACTTTTCGAAAAAATATCTTTGAATTTGGGTTTGTTTTTAGCTTTGCCTAAATCATCTTTTAAGGTCACTAAACTAAATAACCATACAATGCCTAATAACGTGGCCATTAACATAATAGCCCCTCTAAATCCTAAGCCCGTAAGCAACACACCACCTAAAAAGAACCCCACCCCTTTTAAGGCATTTTTAGAACCGGTTAACAGCGCCACCCACTGATAAAGCTTACCCTCGGCATCTGCTGGCACCAGAGTTTTAATGGCACTTTTGGCGCTCATTTTATTCAAATCTTTGGCGATACCCGACAAGGCCTGCGCTGCCATCACGTAAACCACTGTGAGCATGTCAGCAGGCACGGTTAGCATGGCTAACGCCACGATTTGCAGGCCTAAGCCAATATTCATGGTGTTATTAAGGCCAAGCCTTGCCCCTAACCAACCGCCAATAAGATTGGTGATCACCCCAAAGATTTCATAAAACAAAAACAACATAGCAATATTTAACGGGCTGTAACCTAGCTGATGAAAGTACAGCACCACCAGCATACGCAAGGCGCCATCGGTTAAGGTAAATGCCCAATAATTACCGGTGATCAGCAAATACTGCTTTATCGATGGTGGTAAGCTACGCAATGAAACCAGCCCCATGAACGCTATTCCTTATCAGCTAAGCCGACTTTGCGCGCCAGCTCTGCAGTGCGATTAGCGTATCCCCACTCATTGTCGTACCACACATACAGCTTAACTTGGGTGTCATTGACTACCATGGTCGACAAGGCATCGATAATGCTTGAACGTGGGTCGGTTTTATAATCTACCGACACTAATGGACGTTCTTCATAGCCCATAATGCCTGCAAGTTCTTGTTGTGATGCCTGCTTAAGCAGCTGATTTACTTCTTTAACTGTAGTGCCTCGCGCCACTTCAAACACGCAATCGGTAAGCGAAGCATTAGCTAACGGCACGCGTATCGCATGGCCATTTAACTTGCCTTTTAGCTCAGGAAAAATATGGGTGATGGCAGTCGCTGACCCCGTGGTGGTCGGAATTAAACTGATGCCACAAGCCCTTGCGCGGCGTAAGTCTTGATGCGGTGCATCCAAAATAGTTTGGGTATTAGTAATGTCGTGGATTGTCGTCATCGAGCCATGCTTAATGCCAATTTTCTCATGGATCACTTTCACCACTGGCGCCAAACAGTTGGTGGTACAAGATGCCGCGGTCACTATAGGGTGGATGGCTTTATCGTATAAATGCTCGTTT
Organism: Shewanella sp. Actino-trap-3; assembly: GCF_002836275.1. Taxonomy (NCBI): domain Bacteria; kingdom Pseudomonadati; phylum Pseudomonadota; class Gammaproteobacteria; order Alteromonadales; family Shewanellaceae; genus Shewanella; species Shewanella sp. Actino-trap-3. The sequence continues at coordinate 3,217,101 of NZ_PJCE01000001.1, forward strand.
ACACCCATCACAATGTTTAACACGCCGTCTTCTTTTACTGGCGCAGTCACCACAACCCGTTTTACACCTTGATCTAAATAAGCTTGCAGCAAGGCTGTGGTTTTTATCTTACCTGATGCTTCAATCACCACGTCACATTTTGACCAATCGGTATCTTTAGTCGCAATATTACGACTACAAGGAATGGCGTTACCATTAATCACTATCGCCTCCCCATGATGGGTCGCCTCATGATGCCAACGGCCATGCACTGAATCAAAGGTCATTAAATGGGCCAAGGTCGCAGCGTCGCCAGCAGGATCGTTAATGTGCACTATTTCAACATCGTCCCAATCATATGCAGCGCGCATAGATAAACGTCCCATACGGCCAAAACCGTTAATGCCTATTTTTATCGTCATAATGGTGTCCTACTAAATAAAGTTAACTAACCTCAACTCGAGTAAAAGATGAGGTTAACAATTAAAAGCATTGAAATAATCGCGTTGGATCGGATGCGTCAGTGCTTTTGGCCGTAAGCTTTGCACCGCAGTTACTGCTTTATCTTTTGGCCAACCAAGGCTGGCAAGAATTAACCCAATCACTAACCCAGTGCGTCCCGAACCGCCTTTGCAATGCACCGCAATGGTGCCTTGGTTATTAATCACCTCGATAATCTGCGCTTTATTAGCTAACCAATTAGCTTCAAATTCGGCACCGGGTGCGGCATCGTCTAAAATGGGCAATTGCACCCAGGCGATCTGTTGTTTGGCGCATTCTGTTGGTAGTTCGGTAGCATTATTGCGCGCCATTTCGTCATCGAACATCAAGGTGATTAACATCTGCGTGCCGGCACTTTTTAATGTGGCAAGCGACTCGATTAACGGTTCATCTTTGGTACCAGGGCACGGGGTAAAAATTAATTTGGCGCCATTCTCACACAATGAGTCTAATGGCGAATCTAACGCTAAGATATCGAAAGGATGTTGCTGCATGATTAATTCCACTGTTAATTTAGAACGTATTATTTCGTCGTCATAAAAAACGTATTCGAAATACTTACCAAAATAATCGCCAACATTAATGCTTAAACCAATGTTGAGTACGATTAATAATCGCCACCAGCGACAACATCACCGGCACTTCTACCAACACCCCAACCACAGTGGCTAAGGCTGCACCCGAGTGCAAACCAAACAGGGATATAGCTACCGCAACGGCAAGCTCAAAAAAGTTAGAGGTACCAATTAAGCAAGCTGGACCAGCAATATTGTGCTTTAATTTCAATAATATAGCAGCAACATACGCTATCGCAAAAATCCCGTAAGTTTGAATCACCAATGGCACCGCGATTAAGCCAATGGTTTGTGGGTCGGACACGATAACCTTGGCCTGAAACCCAAACAGCAACACCACAGTGGCCAGTAAGCCGACAATCGACCATGGTTTTAATCTTGCCACTAATCGATCCACTCCTGATGTGCCGCCTTGATGATTAAGCACATAACGCGTGGTCACACCCGCCATTAATGGCAGTAATACATACAGCACCACTGAAATAAGCAAGGTTTCCCATGGCACCTGAATGTCACTCACCCCCAGCAAAAATGCCGAAATAGGCGCAAAGGCAAAAATCATAATCACATCGTTAACCGACACTTGCACTAAGGTGTAATTAGGATCGCCCTTAGTTAATTGCGACCATACAAATACCATTGCCGTACAGGGTGCAACACCTAATAAAATCATCCCTGCGATATATTCTTGTGCCGATGCGGGGTCAACTAAGTCGGCAAACACCACTTTAAAAAATAACCAACCTAATGCGGCCATGGTAAAAGGTTTAATCAACCAGTTAACGACAATCGTCAGTAATAATCCCTTGGGGTTTTTACCCACATCTTTAATGGCTGAAAAATCAATTTGCACCATCATTGGGTAAATCATTACCCAAATAAACAACGCCACCACAAGGTTAACGTGGGCAACTTCAAGACTCGCAATGGTCTGAAATACTTGTGGTTGCCATAGCCCTAACAGCACTCCGGCAAGCATACTTAAGCCAACCCATACCGATAAAAATCGTTCAAACAAGCCCATTACGATCACTCCTATTTTGCTGAATCAGCGACAAAAACTCACTTTATTAGGCCGGTTTTGCATAATATCTAGTCGTTGTAGATGAGCCATAATCAAGCCAATATTGTTCTCGGTCGTTGCAGCTATTACAGACTTTGCCCATAACGGTAAATTAGGGTTAATTCGATAAAATACCCACTGGCCATTTTTTCGGTCGCTAATAATGGCGGCTTTTTTTAACAACGCTAAATTGCGAGACACCTTAGGTTGGCTGTCCTCATTCAATGCCTCCATCAGCTCGCACACACATAACTCACCATGATAATGAGTCAGCATTAGGCTTTTTAAGCGAATGTCATCGGTTAAGCATTTATAAAATGCGATGGGATCAACATCGGCGAATACCTCGGGAGGTGTTTCATTTGCGCCAATGACGTCTACCTTGGCGGTCACCTCCGCCGTGGTCTTAGCCTTGGCAGTAACATTGTTTTCCACCAGTAGAAACATCGACAAGCGGTTATTCAGCTCAGCTAAGGTACTTGAAAAGGGTTGATGACCTGCGCGGCTTTTAGGATCGGGAAAATCCCAAGCCAGTTGTTTACCTGCACCAGGAAAACGACGGCATTCTGTATTGGCTTTATCACAAAGGCTAATCACGTAATCAAATGCTTTACCTGCAAACGTTTGTACGTTTTTAGACACTAAACCACCCGTATCAGCACCAAAACGCGTTAAGGCTTCAATCGCCCTGCTGTCGATATCTTCGGGCTGAGTCCCTGCACTAAACACATCAAATTGATCAGACGCTTTACTTCTTAGCAAAGCCTCTGCCATTTGAGAACGCGCCGAATTGCCGGTACATAGAAACAACACAGTTTTCTTTTTCATTGGTGGCACATCCAATTAAAACACACTGAACATTGTATATATGCTTTTTTACATATACAACCAAGAAAAACAAAAAAGCCTATTCTGTAAATGAATAGGCTTGAATGGTTAACTTAAATGAAGAGGTCGCTTTAGTGCTTATCTAACCAGTTAAGCGCCAGTGGCCATAAGGTTTGCGACTTACTGCTAAAAAACTTCATATGGCCAATGTCTGATAATCCATAATCACTTGGGGTTAAGGTTAAGGTTTGCCCGTTAAGCTTAGGAAACACCGACATCATGTCTGCTACGTTGGCGTTATTGGCAATGTCATCATCAACGGCGTTAACCCACAATGACGGTAATGTCAGCTCATTGTAATAATGCTGGTGCACGGTTTTACCAAAAGCAGTTTTGACATACCCTTGACCATTGCACCATTGCTGCCATTGTTTGGCGACATCCTTTGGCAATGGCTCTCCCATACCCAGCCACTGAGACTTGGTATGACCAAACATCGCATTACTGAAAGGAATAAAAAAGTTCATAAAAAAATGCGCTTGAATCAGATAAGCCAATTTCATATTTTTTAACTGACCAGAAGAACAGGCAAAATTGAACATTGAACTGATGTCCATCGCATTATGCATTAACCCAATGAGTTGACCACCAGCACTGTGGCCCACCAGATGATAGTTTGTATTCGGAAATACCTCTTTTAAACATTCCAACACCGCAGGCATATCTTTTTCACCCCAACACTGTAACGACGAGGCACTCTTCGCAACTGGCACCGTTGATGAGCCACCAATACCCCGGTTATCAAACGTAATAACGCCATAGCCATTGCTGGCAAGGTAGTTAGCAAAATTTCCGTAAAACTGTCTTTTGATCCCAGTAGCAGGCGCCATCAATATCGCACCCTTCACTGTGATAGTTGGCTCATAAACAGTTGCAGCAAGTAACTCACCATCGCTGCACTTAATTGTCGTTTGCTTTACATTCTGCTGATTCATCGTTTTTAGTTACGCCAATTGGGTGTTAATGCAAATTATCTATATGCCAAGATATTTTGTACCATGGGGGGTATTAAAACGACAGTTTTAATCTTCTGTTTAAAGTAAATACTCGGCCACACTGGCATGATAGAACATCCATTACCTTTATAAAGAACAAGCCGTTTCCACTGGTGTCTTTCTATCAAGGTCGTTTTATGGCTTGTTATCTAGTGTCGTTACTGTTGAAAAGTCTGAGGTTGAGTCCCTTGTTCCCAAAGGGGCCAATCTTGAAAACTTAACATTGGAAGGCTTAGCGTTAGAAGGATGGCATTCAGATAATAAGACTGGTTGCCATTTATCTTCTGCAGGGGTTTATTGCTTACAGCTATCATCCTTAATATCACTCGACACTCAACATATTCCTTATTGCTGTTAAACAGCGATAAGCCCACCAACATCCCTTGGTGATTTCAGCTCACCGCTTTTACTGGTTACTTCACCACTTAAAATCCCCAGACTACTGGTTCTTTTATAATAGTTACATATCTAAACGGCCAACCCTGCCGCGACACCAGAGCTCCAGGCCCATTGAAAATTAAACCCTCCTAACCAACCACTTACGTCCATTACTTCACCAATAAAATACAATCCTGGGACCTTGTTGGCTTGCATGGTTTTAGATGACAGTTCATTGGAGTCAACACCACCTAAAGTGACTTCTGCCGTGCGGTAACCTTCAGTGCCATTCATGATGATTGACCAATTATTTAACTCATTGGCGAGCTTTTCACGCTCGCCATGACCGAGTTGGTTTAGGGCTTTATCTAATTGAGACTCTTCAAATAGCGCTTCAACCAAGCGTTTAGGTAACCATTGGCTTACGGTATTACGTAGACTTTGTTTTGGGTGATGTTTTAAGGCAAATTCGATTTTATCTAACGCGCTTTCACCCGGCAACAAGTTGATTGAGATAGCTTCACCTGGTTGCCAAAAATTTGATATTTGCAGTACCGCTGGGCCTGATAGACCGCGATGGGTAAATAATAATGCCTCACTAAACTGGGTGCCATCTTGCGCGGTAATGGTTGTTGGCACGGCAATGCCAGATAACGGCTCAAAACGAATTTTTTGATCGCTATGCCAAGTGAACGGTACTAGGCCTGCACTGGTAGGTAACACTTTTAAGCCAAATTGCTCTGCCAACTTATAGCCATAAGGCGTGGCACCCAGCTTTGGCATCGATAAGCCTCCGGTGGCAATAACCAGTGAATCACAGCTTAAATCACCGTTAGAGGTATTTAAATTGAAACCGGCTTCAGTCTTGCTAACCGAGAGTATTTCAGTGCGCAGCTTTACCTTGGCACCTGCCCATTCGCACTCGGTCATCAACATAGTGACGATTTCTTTAGCGGAGTCATTACAAAATAACTGCCCATGGTCACGTTCATGGTATTCAATCCCGTGTCGCTCAACCAGTTCAATAAAGTCGCTTGAGCGATAGCGGGCCAATGCCGATTTCACAAAGTGCGGATTACCACAAATAAACTGCTGCGGCTCAACTTTTTGATTGGTGAAGTTACAACGTCCGCCGCCACTGATCAGAATTTTTTTGCCTGCTTGTTTGGCATTATCCAGCACCAACACATCACGACCTCGATAGCCCGCGGTAGCAGCACACATTAACCCTGCCGCACCGGCGCCGATAATGATTACGTCATGATGTTTCACGTTTTACTCCACACGGTTTAAATGGGTTACTTGGTTCTTAATTGATAACTATTAAATGCAAAAAAGGATGCTATTTTAGCATCCTTTTTACTAGGGTCTGTTAACCTTTATGGCTAACTTAACTACTGTGCCGCACTATTTTTTGAGTGTTTCAGACTTTTTATCTCGGCTGAGTAACACTTTTGACGCTTCAACAGGAGATTTACCTTGGTAAAGCACTTGATAGATTTGCTCAGTAATCGGCATTTCTACCCCTAGGCGTTTGGCTAAGGTAAACACTTCTTTGGTATTACGGTAGCCTTCGACTACTTGACCAATTTCTTGTTGCGCGGTGATCACGTCTTTGCCTTGACCTAAAGCCAAGCCAAAACGACGGTTACGCGACTGATTGTCGGTACAAGTTAACACCAAGTCACCTAGACCCGCCATGCCCATAAAGGTTGATGCATCAGCGCCAAGCGCGACACCTAAACGGCTAAGTTCGACTAAACCACGGGTTATTAATGCCGTACGAGCATTAGCACCAAAGCCAATACCGTCAGACATTCCAGCACCAATCGCAATCACGTTTTTAACCGCGCCGCCTAGTTGTATACCAGTAAAGTCGTCATTGGCGTAAACGCGCAGACGTTCTGGACTGTGGAGTAGCTCAACCAAATCATGAGTAAACTGAGGGCAAGTACCGGCAACCGAAATGGCTGTTGGTAAACCAGCCGCTAATTCTCTAGCAAAGGTTGGACCTGACAATACCGCCAATGGATACTGTTCGCCTAATTGCTCGCGGGCAACATCTTGTAATAAACGACCGGTTTCGGGTTCTAGCCCTTTAGTCGCCCACACAATCCGAGCATCTTCACGCAATAACGGCTTAGCTCGTTTGAGTACATCACCAAATACATGGCTAGGGACTACCACTAAGATATTTTTGCTTGCCGCGAGTGCCTTTCCTAAATCAGCTTCGATGGCTAAACAATCAGGAAACTGAATACCAGACAGAAACTCCTCATTACTGCGCTGCTCAGTTAAGCGCGCCATATGATCGGCTTCATGACCCCAAAGTAATACCTTGTGGCCGTTACTGGCTAAAGAAATAGCAAGGGCGGTGCCATAAGAGCCCGCCCCTAATACCGTGATTTCGGCAGCGTTATTCATAGCTTATGCTGTGACTTCTTCGGCAGAATTTGCTTGTTCTGCTGCAGTTTGACGCTGTTGAACGTACTGAGCAAATAGCGCATCAAAGTTAACTGGAGCAAGGTTTAGTTGTGGGAAAGTACCACGGCCAACTAAATTACCCACTAATTCACGTGCATATGGGAATAATACGTTAGGGCAGTATGCACCTAAAGAATGAGCAAGTTGTTGCTCAGTTAACCCAACGATGGAGAAAATACCCGCTTGCTGAACTTCACATAAAAATGCGGTGTCTTCGCCGTTTTTAGCCGTAACGGTTAACGATAAAATCACTTCATATGTGTCGTCAGACAGCTTGTTGCTGCGAGTATCTAAATCTAATTTTACTTCTGGGTTCCATTCTTTCTGGAAAACAGCTGGGCTGTTTGGCGTTTCAAAAGACAAATCCTTTGTATAAATACGCTGAATGTTGAACTGTGGTGCTTGCGCTTCGTTGTTTGCTACTTCAGCCATAATTTCCTACCTATCGATGTTATTTAGCTTTTCTGTGAAGCTAATTGTGTTGGGCTTGCTCTTAATGTATATAGAATTAATCTAACATTAGTGCTATCCCGTAAAGTTGATCCGGCTCGATAAATGGTAACGAACAAGATCTTGATAATAAACAGTGTTAGCTCATTCCCAAACTTGTTAACACTGAATACCATTAAGCAACAGTATTAACGCTTGCTTTTAACTACGGGTAAATTTGCACCCTTCCATTCGCCCATGCCACCTTTAAGGTTAGACACGTTTTCAAACCCTTGTTTAGTAAGAAGTTGAGCGGCTTGAGAAGATGTAGTACCTGAGTCACATACTAATATAATGGGGTTGGTTTTGAAATTTTCAAGGCTAGTGACTTGATTATTTTTAATTTCTGATAAGGTCACATTAAGCGCATCAACAATATGGCCTTTTTTAAATTCTTCTTTACCTCGCACATCAACGACTCTGGCATCTTGCTTATTCACCATGAGTGTTAGCTCTTGATGACTGACAAGTTTCACTTTTGATATACTTGATTTAATGACACTGAAAACAAGCGTTACAAACAAGCCGACCCAAGCCAAACTTAACATTGGGTTCGCTTTAAAAAATTCCATATATTCTTGCATAATTACTAATTTCTCTGACGATGACTAAGATGAGATGGCCTCGAGTATATCGTTTTGCTCGGCAGTTTTCATTAAAGAAACACCTAAAATAGACGCTTTAAGCCGACTTATTCGTGACTGGTCCCTCGTTATTAGCTGCTTTAGTTATATCTTCAAACCTATATGCCTTTTGCACATTATCAAGAAGTAGTAATATTCATACAATTGAAATTTTATAACACTTCTATTTTCAACTTAAAAGGTACTTGCATGACGACAACAAAACGTCCACTCGCATTACTTATCCTTGATGGCTGGGGTTCCCGTGAAAACACGCAAGATAATGCGATTTTTCATGCCAACACCCCTGTTTTAGATAAGCTCAATGCGCAATATCCTCACAGTCTTATTTCGGGTTCTGGTATTGACGTCGGATTACCCGATGGCCAAATGGGTAACTCTGAAGTAGGCCATATCAATATTGGTTCAGGCCGAATTGTGTATCAAGAACTCACCCGCATCAGTAAAGCGATTGCCGACCATGAGTTTGAGAAAAACCCAGCACTTTGCGATGCGGTAGACAAAGCCATTACCGCTAATGGTGCCGTTCACATTATGGGGCTTTTGTCTGCCGGTGGCGTTCACAGCCATGAAGAACATATTGAAGCTATGTGCCGTATGGCCGTTGAGCGCGGCGCAACCAAAGTGTACTTACATGCCTTTTTAGATGGCCGAGATACACCTCCGCGCAGCGCTAAAAATAGTTTGCTTCATTTTGACGAGCTATTTGCCTCACTAGGTCATGGCCGCACGGCATCGATTATCGGTCGTTACTTTGCCATGGATCGTGATAACCGTTGGGACCGCGTATCGCAAGCCTACGAATTAATCACCGAAGGCAAAGCCAAGTTCGCTTATGCTTCGGCAGCAGAAGCGCTGGACGCTGCATATGTTCGAGATGAAAACGATGAATTTGTTGCTGCATCTACAATTGTTGATGATCAAGGCGAGGCAGCCGAGCTAAACGATAACGATTCGCTCATTTTTATGAATTTCCGCGCCGATCGTGCCCGCCAAATTACCCGCTGTTTTGTCAATCCTGATTTTGATGGTTTTGCACGTAATAAAACACCAAAAATCAACTTTGTGATGCTGACTGAATACGCGGCCGATATTAACGCCGCAGTAGCCTATCCATCTGATAATTTGGTGAATACCTTAGGTGAAACCCTGCAAAAGCAGCATAAAACTCAACTGCGCATTTCAGAAACTGAAAAATATGCTCATGTGACCTTCTTTTTCAATGGCGGTAAAGAAGAGCCATTTGAAGGCGAAGATCGCATTTTAATTCAGTCTCCTAAAGTCGCTACCTACGATTTGCAACCTGAGATGAACTCAGCAGAACTGACCGACAAACTGGTCGCGGCTATTGAGTCTGTAAAATATGATGTGATAATTTGTAACTATCCAAATGGTGACATGGTTGGCCATACTGGTAAATTTGATGCTGCCGTTAAAGCCTGTGAAGCGGTTGATGCTTGCATTGGTCGTGTAGTAGAAGCATTAGCCAAAGTGGATGGCGAGTGTTTGATTACCGCCGACCATGGTAACGCAGACCAAATGACCGACCCGATAACAGGTCAACCTCATACGGCCCATACCAGTGAGTTAGTACCGTTTATTTATGTTGGCCGTGACGCCACAATAAAAGACAACGGGCGATTGAGTGATATTGCGCCAACTATGTTAACCTTGATGGGCCAAAGCATCCCAAAAGAAATGAGTGGACGCTGTATTATTGACCTTAAAGAGTAAACATTAACTCGTGATAACTCGTTTATTTGTTAAAGCCAGCATTGTTGCTGGCTTTCTAATCTTTTCATTTGTGGCAACTAGTGCTGATTTGTCTTCACGCCAATCGGCTTTGAAGTCTATTCAAGCACAAATAAACCAACAACAAAATTCGCTTAAAGATACAGCCAAGCAACGCGAAAAGCTTAATTCGTTACTTAAAAGTGATGAACAAGCCATTGCAAAAGCAGCTCAAAAAGTTAATCAATCACAAAACCAATTATCTGCGGTTAACCTAAAAGTTAAAGAATTAGATAAACAACAAGTTAATTTAGCCGAACTTAAACTGAGTCAGCAAAATACCTTATCAAAACAGCTTTCTAGTGCTTATTTGGCTGGTAATCATGATTACACTAAAATGATGCTTAACCAGCAAAACCCGGCGACGGTTGAACGCATGCTGGCGTATTATCAATATCTCAACAATGCCCGTATAAAAGCTATTCAGCAACTAAAGCAAACCAGCATTGATCTTAATAAAATCAAACAACAGCAAGTCACAACTCAACAAAAACTCAATGCTTTAGTGATAGATCAAAAACAACAGGCACAGCAATTAACCAAAGAGCAAAGCCAACGTCAACAAACTCTGACTCAATTGCAACGAACCTTATCCACTAAAGGCGCAAAATTAGAACAACTGCAAATAGAAGAGGCGAGTTTAAAACGCATCGTACAACAAGCTATGATTGCCGCAAAAGCCAATCCAACGATGGATGGATTAGTCAGTCAAAAAGCTAAATTAAAATGGCCAACCAAAGGCCGATTAAGTAAACGCTTTGGTAGCAGCCGCTCAGGACAAATTGTGTGGAAAGGTGCAGTACTTGCTGCACCAGAAGGACAAGATATTCATGCTGTGGCGTCAGGGAAAGTGATTTATGCCGACTGGTTACGTGGTTTTGGTATGGTGCTCGTCATTGATCACGGTAAGGGCTATATGAGCCTCTACGGTCACGCCCAAACACTATTAAGACAACCTGGTGATATGGTAAAAAGCGGCGAGTCTATTGCGCTCGTGGGTCGATCTGGGGGGCAAAGTGAGCCAGGATTATATTTCGAAATCCGTAATAAAGGTAAGGCCGTTGATCCTGCCTATTATTGTCGTTAGCCGCTCAAACACCCGGCATTGATATTCCATGATGTAATGCATTGGTTTAGCGCATTATTGAACACCGCCGAACACTGTCCCCAATATGGCGATAAACAGCCCTTGCAATTAGCACGGTATCAATAGAGATATTCATGACTATAATCAATCTGTTATGCTGCTATACTGATATGAATAATAACTCACAACTAGATAAGCTAAACTTGTGCGCAATCGACTCCTAATCCTATTCTGCCTATGCAGCATCATGCCTGCTACCGCCGCTAAATTAGCCATCATCATTGATGATATTGGTTATCGCCTAACTGACGAAGCCATATTGTCATTACCTAATGCCATCACTTTATCGGTATTACCCCACACTCCTTTAGGGCAAAAACTCGCACAAGATGGTTTCGATAAAGGTCATGAGATTATGCTGCACCTCCCCATGCAAGCCTTAAATGGTAAAGCACTTGGACCTGGAGGGTTAACAAATGACATGACTGAGGTGCAAATTAAACAGAAATTACAAAGAGCATTCGCTAACATCCCGTTTGCTAAAGGGGCGAATAATCATATGGGTAGTTTACTCACTCAGATGGATGAGCCGATGCTATGGGTAATGCAAAGCCTCAAACAGCAACAATTGTTTTTTGTCGATAGCTTTACTACTAAATACACCAAAGCGGGTAGCAAAGCCTTACAGCTTGGCGTACCAGTACTAAGAAGGCATGTTTTTTTAGACAACAATATTGATGATCGAGCTCTTGAAAAGCAGTTCCAACAGATAATTAAGCGATCAAAGCAACAGGGTCAGCTCGTCGCTATTGCACATCCTTACCCTGAAACCATTCGATTTTTAAACGCTAATTTGGCTCGTTTAAAAGACAATGGCATCACATTAGTGCCCACATCTCAATTATTTGATGACGTGAATGTTGCGACAACAAGCCAGCCTAATCCATCTGCAACACTGAAATAGATAAGTCCGGTAATGTAGACAAAATCTCTGCTTTGTTCGATATAATATCGGCTAAAGTATATTGATCAAGTACAGCCAAATAGGCGGTAACCGCTTGGCCTAAGACTCCTTTTAATCGACATATTGGCGTAAATCGGCAATATGGTGATTCACAATTGATGGGCGATAATGAATGTTCTAAATCGCGAACCAATTGACCAATTAGTACCTCATCCGCGGTTTTTGCCAATCTAAAGCCACCGCTTTTACCTCTGACAGTTTGTAAATATCCCAGCTTTCCCAATTGATGGATAATCTTAGCGACATGGTTTGAAGAAAGATCAAACACACTGGTCACTTCTGCAATTCGAAATAAACTTTCGCGTTCAGGTTGTACCGCAAGATACATTAAAATGCGAATACCAAAATCTGTATATCGAGTTAGTTGCATGATCTAAAATATCCAAGGTAAATAAAACGGGCAGATTAGCATGTTGAAGACTCTAAATCAGTGATCAACCATAAAGCTTGTTCATTTTTGGTGCCACACACATCAATACTTGCACTAAACTCGGCACATACAACTGGACGATGTGGCTGACCGAAGATCATACACAGATTATCATCATTTAATTGAATACAACGCACCCCAGCAGGTTTACCATTTGGCATACCCGGTATTGCACTAGTAATCGAAGGCGCAATACAGCAAGCACCGCAACCTAGACGACAATTCACACTACTCTCCACGATTTCAAAACAGTTATACCTTCACTTAAACACGTTAAACAGCCATATGGAAAAACAAGCTTAATTTGCAGCAATGCTGCAGATGTTATATCGCCAATAGCAGGCCTTTTCACTCGCTTATTGGCCATTATAACATTTGGATCACTCATCACGCTTCGATAGTCTACAACGAGGTTATCATAACGGTATTCAATAGCGACTAGCAGTGGGTTTAATCTCTATATTAGATCACATTTACATCGTTTAAGCATTAATACAATCAGCCATGATGATACAGTAACCACACATTCAAATAAGGAAATCACCCATGAAACGTCCCGTTATACTTGATTGCGACCCAGGTCATGATGATGCCATTTCACTTATCTTAGCACTCAGTTCTTCTGAGCTTGATGTCTTAGCGGTAACAACCAGTGCAGGTAATCAAACACCAGATAAAACCCTAAATAATGCATTACGAGTATTAACATTGCTCGGGCGTCACGATATTCCGGTAGCCGGTGGCGCACCGAAGCCATTAGCAAGAGAACTGATCATTGCTGATAATGTACATGGAGAAAGCGGCCTTGATGGGCCCAAATTGCCAGATCCAGCCTTTGCGACTGTAGAACAAACAGCCATTGAACTTATGGCCGATAAAGTTGGCAACAGCAAACAACCTGTCACTCTTGTCCCTACAGGGCCACTGACTAATATTGCTTTATTTTTGGCTGCTCACCCAGAACTGCATCACAACATCGACAGCATAGTGCTCATGGGGGGCGCAGCAGGTGAAGGCAATTGGACTCCAGCGGCTGAATTCAATATTTTTGTCGACCCAGAAGCGGCTGACATGGTATTCAAATCAGGCATACCTATTGTGATGTGCGGCTTAGATGTGACTCATAAAGCACAAATCATGGATGAAGATATTGAGCGTATTAGAGCAATTAATAACCCTATCGCTCTATGTGTCGCAGAATTACTCGACTTCTTTATGATTTATCATCGAGATCCAAAGTGGGGCTTCACCGGTGCACCACTACACGACCCTTGCACTATCGCGTGGTTACTCAATCCATCACTATTTACGGCTGTAGATTGCTGGGTTGGCGTTGAGACGAAAGGGGAGTATACACAGGGTATGACCGTGGTTGATCGTTATCAATTAACCGCTAAACCTCACAATGCTAAAGTATTGTTCGATATTAACCGAACCGGTTTTGTCGACTTCATTGTTGAACGTTTAAACGATTACTAGCAAATCAATGCCATGCAGAATCACTTAATTCTGCATGGGTTATAAGGAAATACATGAGCACTTTACTGGTTGTCGGCAGTGCCAACGCCGATCATGTCCTAACATTCAACGAATTACCCCAAGCAGGACAGACCTTAATTAGTCAGCAATATCGACTTGAACTAGGTGGAAAAGGGGCAAACCAAGCTGTTGCGGCTGCCCGATTAAGTAATACTGGCCAGAACGTATGTTTTATCAGTGCTCTGGGTGACGATAGCAACGCAGCAACAATGCGGAAAAACTGGACCGCCGATGGGATTGACCTAATTGGTTGTTATGAAATAGCCAATGAGAGTACTGGCACTGCGGTGATTTTTGTTAACCAGCAGGGCGAGAACTGTATTGGAGTTGTGCCTGGCGCCAATGCCTATTTGTCTGCACAACATCTTCAGCAACAACAGGTATTATTTACCCAAGCTAATTTCTTGCTGGTTCAACTAGAAACTTCGTTAGACAGTGTTCATCACGCATTAACATTAGCCAAACAGCATCACTGCACAACTATCCTTAACCCAGCACCAGCGGCAAAACTGAGTAACGATTTATTGTGTTTAATAGATATCATTACCCCCAATGAGACTGAGGCTTTCGCATTAACGGGAATTGATGTTATCGATCAACAAAGTGCAGCAAAAGCTGCAGAAAGTCTTCACAGGCAAGGGATTAATATCGTCATTATTACTCTAGGCAGTAAAGGTGCTTATGTCAGTGAAAAAGGCCAAGGGCGAATAATTCCAGCGCCCACAGTCAGCGCAATAGATACCGTAGCAGCCGGAGACACATTTAATGGCGCACTGATGGTAGCATTAGATGAAGGAAAAACCTTAAACGAGGCGGTCAAATTTGCCAATAAAGCATCTTCTCTCGCAGTCACTCGCCACGGAGCGCAAAGCAGCATTCCTTATCGAAACGAATTAGCTTAACCAGTGGTAAAAGTAATCCGGGTACGTTTTACTTCACTAAATCACATGAACGAAAAAGGCCTTTGCAGTAATGCAAAGGCCTTTTTCGTAAGTTTGCGGGCGAATATTGCGGCAGCAATAAGATAAAGGACGAGAAGCATGGGAGCCGACGGAACTATTAGCACAAGACTATTAACACGAGACTGTTGAGCGCAGATTGAGTTGAGAGTGACCCCATGTAACTTCTACCGCGTTGTGTTTTTAGGGAGTCTACAATCCCCATGTATGGGGTGAATGATCGCTCTATGACTGGTATTTCACCAAATTTCAGATACAAAAAAGCCTCGTCATATGACGAGGCTTAGATGTAATTGGCGGAGTGGACGGGACTCGAACCCGCGACCCCCGGCGTGACAGGCCGGTATTCTAACCAACTGAACTACCACTCCTTTAGCAAATTGCTTACGCACGATGCTAAATGCTTTTTAAGTCGCTAGTGTGTCAGCACAAGGAGACTTGCTTTTTCAAGCTACTCTTTCGAGTAAATTAGGCGCCTGGAAATGACCTACTCTCGCATGGGGAGACCCCAAACTACCATCGGCGCGATTGCGTTTCACTTCTGAGTTCGGAATGGGATCAGGTGGTGCCACAATGCTATGGTTTCCAGACAAATTTGTATATCTACCGCCTTTAAGGCCGTAAATAATAATTCGGAAAGCTGATTTTTTTGAGTCTACAAAACACTACTTAAGCGCTCTATTCTAACACTAAGGTTATGCTCCCTGTCAGTACGACCTCCATGGAAGGAGGAAGTGCTAGAAAATGTCGGGAACATTTTCAGTAAAACCCATCTGGGTTGTATGGTTAAGCCTCACGGGTCATTAGTACAAGTTAGCTCAACGCCTCACAACGCTTACACACCTTGCCTATCAACGTAGTAGTCTCCTACGGCCCTTTAGAGAGCTTAAAGCTCTAGGGATGACTCATCTTAGGGCTCGCTTCCCGCTTAGATGCTTTCAGCGGTTATCGATCCCGAACGTAGCTACCGGGCAATGCCATTGGCATGACAACCCGAACACCAGCGGTTCGTCCACTCCGGTCCTCTCGTACTAGGAGCAGCTCCCTTCAATCATCCAACGCCCACGGCAGATAGGGACCGAACTGTCTCACGACGTTCTGAACCCAGCTCGCGTACCACTTTAAATGGCGAACAGCCATACCCTTGGGACCGACTTCAGCCCCAGGATGTGATGAGCCGACATCGAGGTGCCAAACACCGCCGTCGATATGAACTCTTGGGCGGTATCAGCCTGTTATCCCCGGAGTACCTTTTATCCGTTGAGCGATGGCCCTTCCATTCAGAACCACCGGATCACTATGACCTACTTTCGTACCTGCTCGACGTGTATGTCTCGCAGTTAAGCTGGCTTATGCCATTGCACTAACCGTACGATGTCCGACCGTACTTAGCCAACCTTCGTGCTCCTCCGTTACTCTTTGGGAGGAGACCGCCCCAGTCAAACTACCCACCAGGCACTGTCCCGAACCCCGATTAGGGGCCGCGGTTAGAACATCAAAACTACAAGGGTGGTATTTCAAGATTGACTCCACTCAGACTAGCGTCCAAGCTTCAAAGTCTCCCACCTATCCTACACATGTAGGTTCAATGTTCAGTGCCAAGCTATAGTAAAGGTTCACGGGGTCTTTCCGTCTAGCCGCGGGTATACGGCATCTTCACCGCAATTTCAACTTCACTGAGTCTCGGCTGGAGACAGCGTGGCCATCATTACGCCATTCGTGCAGGTCGGAACTTACCCGACAAGGAATTTCGCTACCTTAGGACCGTTATAGTTACGGCCGCCGTTTACCGGGGCTTCGATCATGAGCTTCTCCGAAGATAACCCAATCAATTAACCTTCCGGCACCGGGCAGGCGTCATACCGTATACGTCATCTTGCGATTTTGCACAGTACTGTGTTTTTGATAAACAGTTGCAGCCACCTGGTATCTGCGACTGCCAACAGCTTAAGGAGCAAGTCCTATCACCGTCGGCAGCGTACCTTCTCCCGAAGTTACGGTACCATTTTGCCTAGTTCCTTCAGCCGAGTTCTCTCAAGCGCCTTGGTATTCTCTACCCGACCACCTGTGTCGGTTTGGGGTACGATCCCCACTAACCTGAAGCTTAGAAGATTTTCCTGGAAGTATGGCATCAACTACTTCATCACCTTAGTGACTCGTCATCAGTCCTCAGTCTTGCAATTAAATGCGTATCCCCGGATTTGCCTAAGAATACAACCTACCACCTTAAACGCGGACTACCAACGCCGCGCTAGCCTAGCCTTCTCCGTCTCTCCATCGCAGTTAGTGAAGGTACAGAAATATTAATCTGTTTCCCATCGATTACGCCTTTCGGCCTCACCTTAGGGGTCGACTCACCCTGCCCCGATTAACGTTGGACAGGAACCCTTGGTCTTTCGGCGAGGGAGTTTTTCACTCCCTTTATCGTTACTCATGTCAGCATTCGCACTTCTGATACGTCCAGTGTGGGTTACCCCTTCACCTTCAACCGCTTACAGAACGCTCCTCTACCGCGCAATTCTAATGAAATGCACCCGTAGCTTCGGTGGTATGTTTAGCCCCGTTAAATCTTCCGCGCAGGCCGACTCGACTAGTGAGCTATTACGCTTTCTTTAAATGATGGCTGCTTCTAAGCCAACATCCTAGCTGTCTGAGCCTTCCCACATCGTTTCCCACTTAACATACACTTTGGGACCTTAGCTGACGGTCTGGGTTGTTTCCCTTTTGACAACGGACGTTAGCACCCGCTGTCTGTCTCCCGAGTAGTACTCATTGGTATTCGGAGTTTGCAAAGGGTTGGTAAGTCGGGATGACCCCCTAGCCTTAACAGTGCTCTACCCCCAATGGTATTCGCTCGAGGCGCTACCTAAATAGCTTTCGAGGAGAACCAGATATCTCCGAGTTTGATTGGCCTTTCACCCCCAGCCACAAGTCATCCGCTCATTTTTCAACATAAGTCGGTTCGGTCCTCCAGTTGATGTTACTCAACCTTCAACCTGCCCATGGCTAGATCACTCGGTTTCGGGTCTACACCTTGCAACTAAACGCGCAGTTAACACTCGGTTTCCCTACGGCTCCGCTATTCGCTTAACCTCGCTACAAAATGTAAGTCGCTGACCCATTATACAAAAGGTACGCAGTCACGGTCTCAAGAACCGCTCCCACTGCTTGTACGTACACGGTTTCAGGTTCTATTTCACTCCCCTCACAGGGGTTCTTTTCGCCTTTCCCTCACGGTACTGGTTCACTATCGGTCAGTCAGGAGTATTTAGCCTTGGAGGATGGTCCCCCCATATTCAAACAGGATGTCACGTGTCCCGCCTTACTCGTTTTCATCTACGGTTAGTTTTCATGTACGGGGCTATCACCCTGTGCCGCTGTGCTTTCCAACACATTCCACTAACACCCCATAGACTTAAGGGCTAATCCCCGTTCGCTCGCCGCTACTAGGGGAATCTCGGTTGATTTCTTTTCCTCTGGGTACTTAGATGTTTCAGTTCCCCAGGTTCGCCTCATAACGCTATGTATTCACGTTATGATGACCACTTATGTGGCCGGGTTTCCCCATTCGGATATCGTTAGCTCAAATGCTTATTACTAGCTCGCCAACGCTTTTCGCAAGTTATTACGTCCTTCATCGCCTCTGACTGCCAAGGCATCCACCGTATACGCTTGGTCACTTAACCATACAACCCAAATGAGTTTCACTTGCGTGAACCTCTGAGTCATATCATGACCAGCTGGTTTTTACTTGTCTCACCTCCGGGTAGGAAGTGGACTCGCCTTAGTTTTTTAGAATATTCAAGACACTTAAACAGTGTTTTGAGAACTCAAGATACTAATGCTTTCGCATCAGTATTATTTTTCGCACTAACGTAATCACACCAATAACAACGAATCATTATTCATGCGCCTTTAGTTAGTACTATCAGCTTTCCAAATTGTTAAAGAACAACACTAGCCGGCTGGCGGCGTGTTTCACTCTACTTCCGAAGAAGTTAACAAGTAATCTGTGTGAACACTCACATGCATCGCTGCACTTTTAGGTATTGAGTTAGTCGTATAGGTAAGGAGGTGATCCAGCCCCAGGTTCCCCTAGGGCTACCTTGTTACGACTTCACCCCAGTCATGAACCACAAAGTGGTGAGCGTTCTCCCGAAGGTTAAACTACCCACTTCTTTTGCAGCCCACTCCCATGGTGTGACGGGCGGTGTGTACAAGGCCCGGGAACGTATTCACCGTGGCATTCTGATCCACGATTACTAGCGATTCCGACTTCACGGAGTCGAGTTGCAGACTCCGATCCGGACTACGACAAGCTTTGTGAGATTAGCTCCACCTCGCGGCTTTGCAACCCTCTGTACTTGCCATTGTAGCACGTGTGTAGCCCTACTCGTAAGGGCCATGATGACTTGACGTCGTCCCCACCTTCCTCCGGTTTATCACCGGCAGTCTCCCTAGAGTTCCCGCCATTACGCGCTGGCAAATAAGGATAGGGGTTGCGCTCGTTGCGGGACTTAACCCAACATTTCACAACACGAGCTGACGACAGCCATGCAGCACCTGTCTCACAGTTCCCGAAGGCACAAGTCCATCTCTGGTCTCTTCTGTGGATGTCAAGAGTAGGTAAGGTTCTTCGCGTTGCATCGAATTAAACCACATGCTCCACCGCTTGTGCGGGCCCCCGTCAATTCATTTGAGTTTTAACCTTGCGGCCGTACTCCCCAGGCGGTCTACTTAATGCGTTAGCTTGGGAGCCCAGTGACTAAGTCACCAAACTCCGAGTAGACATCGTTTACGGCGTGGACTACCAGGGTATCTAATCCTGTTTGCTCCCCACGCTTTCGTGCATGAGCGTCAGTCTTTGTCCAGGGGGCCGCCTTCGCCACCGGTATTCCTCCAGATATCTACGCATTTCACCGCTACACCTGGAATTCTACCCCCCTCTACAAGACTCTAGTTCGCCAGTTCCAAATGCAATTCCCAGGTTGAGCCCGGGGATTTCACATCTGGCTTAACAAACCGCCTGCGCACGCTTTACGCCCAGTAATTCCGATTAACGCTCGGACCCTCCGTATTACCGCGGCTGCTGGCACGGAGTTAGCCGGTCCTTCTTCTGTAGGTAACGTCACAGTAACGGGCTATTAACACGCTACCTTTCCTCCCTACTGAAAGTGCTTTACAACCCGAAGGCCTTCTTCACACACGCGGCATGGCTGCATCAGGGTTTCCCCCATTGTGCAATATTCCCCACTGCTGCCTCCCGTAGGAGTCTGGGCCGTGTCTCAGTCCCAGTGTGGCTGATCATCCTCTCAGAACAGCTAGGGATCGTCGCCTTGGTGAGCCATTACCTCACCAACTAGCTAATCCCACCTAGGTTCATCCTGTCGCGGAAGGCCCGAAGGTCCCCTCCTTTCCCCCGTAGGGCGTATGCGGTATTAGCAGTCGTTTCCAACTGTTATCCCCCTCGACTGGGCAGATCCCTAGGCATTACTCACCCGTCCGCCGCTCGTCACCTCAGGAGCAAGCTCCCTTGTGTTACCGCTCGACTTGCATGTGTTAGGCCTGCCGCCAGCGTTCAATCTGAGCCATGATCAAACTCTTCAATTAAAGTTTTTTGAAAACCCCACTCTTACAAGTAAGAACGATGCTTTCGGCTCAATGAATTCTGATTTCATTAATTAGACTCGGAAGAATCTAAATAATGTTTGTACATATTACTATGAACACTCATCGTTGCATTGAGTTGAAATTTTTTGATTGCCAACATTCCGAAGAACAGAAGACAATTTCGAATAACTCAATACCTGTGAATGTCCACACAGATTTCTTGTTTAGATTGTTAAAGAACGTTGCTAACATGAACATCTTTCGATTTTTCATTCAGCGGCCGTTGACGCTAGGTCGTTGGCTTGGGGTGCGTATTTTACGCATTTCAAACTTTCTTTTCGCTGTTGTAAGCTTCAATTTGAACCTTACAACCTGTCCGCGACGTTTGCCGTGTCAGTGGTTGCGCATTATAGGGAGCTTAAGATTTTGTGCAAGTATAAAAAGGCTAAATATTGCAAAAATATGACCAAGAGGTGCTTTTTCAATCGAAACGAACAAAAAAGGGACTACCCGTCCCTTTTTTGGCTATTTTACTGGGTTCTAATCCCCGAAAAATCGTGTTTCCTGTTTTATTTCTATTGGATTACCATCTATTTGCGCCGTAATTTTAATATAGATTTTAGTGATCCTTCTCTTCAGCTCAATGGGATCAACAGCAATACTAATTGGTAAGGTTATAACTTCACCAGATCCTATTGATACGTGCTGCGACCCAATCCATTTAGCGTTAGGCAAGCCTTCGACACTTAACTCATATTCTTGCGGTTGCTCTGTCTTATTGAGAATTTTAATCGTAAAGGTATTCTCTGTGTTGCCTCGGTTATTTTCTCGATAAAGTGAGTTTCTATCTCTAATGACATCCATGCGAACTGGAGCAATGGTTGCGCTGGCATAGATGAAGATTAATATCATCGAAGTGAGTACCACTCCGTAGCCAACCAACTTAGGTCGCAATACCTTTTCTTGCACACCATCAAGTTTGTTTTCTGTTGTGTAACGAATGAGACCTTTATCGTATCCCATACGCTCCATGGTGTTATCACATGCATCAATACAGGCACCACAGTTAATGCATTCGTATTGCAGACCATTACGAATATCAATCCCTGTTGGGCACACTTGAACACATAAGTCACAATCAATGCAGTCGCCTAAACCCATTTCTTTTGGATCTTGTTTACGAGTACGTGGACCGCGAGTTTCTCCGCGCTTAGTGTCATAACCCACTATATAAGTGTTCTTGTCAAACATAGCGGCTTGGAAGCGGGCATACGGACACATGTGAATACACATGATCTCTCGCATCCATCCTGCATTACCGTAAGTCGCAATAGTAAAGAAGACCACCCAAAAATATATCCCACCACCGGCATTAAGCGTAAAGAAGTCTATATAGAGTTCGCGACTTGGAACAAAGTAGGATACAAATGTCGTGGCCGTTAATAGTGAGACCAATAGCCAGGAGGTATGTTTAGCGGTTTTACGCCATAGTTTATTAATACTCCATGGCATTTGATCAAGCTTGATTCGTTTATTACGCGCACCTTCAAACTTTTCTTCGAACCAAATAAAGATGAAAGTCCACACGGTCTGTGGACAGGTATAGCCACACCACACCCTGCCAAGGTAAGTGGTGACAAAAAATAATCCAAATGCGGCTATCATAAAGAGTGCAGCAAGCAAGGTAAGATCTTGTGGCCATATCGTTAAGCCAAAGACGTGAAATTTTTGCTCGGCAAGATGAAACCACACGGCTTGACGATCTCCCCAGGGTAACCAAGGAAGGAGTAAGAAGAATAATATGGCAATCCACCCCATATAACGTCGTAACGTTGTCCATAAGCCATCGACAGCTCTTACGTAAATACGGTTGCGCGGATTGAAACGGTCTGCTTTACTAGCATCAGGTTGATGAATTTTAATACGCTGCTGTTTAGAAAAGTCCTTGGAGTTAGATTCTGTCGTCATTTTACAGCCTTACTGCTTTAATATTGAACGGTAACTAGCTTATTATATAGGTAATAACACATAATTGGATAAAAAGATGAGAGGCTGGATAGGATTAGCAATAATCGCGGGGGTTATTTATTATTTCGCGACAGAAACAGACAAACTAGATAAGCCAATTAACGATATTAACACTATGTTTACTAAGGCAGATAAAAAACTTGATTCGATGACTGGCACAAAAATAATTAAAATCGATAAACATCTACCACAACTTAAAACAGAAATTTATGAGCGATTATCAACAATTGAAATCCGTGAATTAGATGGTGTATTTACCAGTAACGAAGCGATAGCCGAGTTTAAAGATCAATACTGCCACAGTAGTGCTCGCCACCCGGTTTTTACTAAAGAAAATCTGCAATTTATTTGCGATAAAATCTGAGTAAGTTAACGGTTTTATCGACACGAATTGACCTAGATATCAAACAAGCCTAGCCTTTATGTAACATTTGCAATAGGGGCTAGGTTTTATATGACGCAACAATCACAAACTAATTCAGTATCTGACATTTTTGACCCTACTTTATGGGATGTTGTTAACGGATTCAATTTTGAAGACATCACATATCATCGCGCTAAATCCCAAGGTACAGTGCGTATCGCCATTAATCGCCCTGATTGTCTTAACTCATTCCGTCCCAAAACAGTAGATGAACTCTATATAGCGTTAGACCACGCGAGGCAATGGTCTGATGTGGGCTGTGTACTCATAACAGGTAATGGGCCGTCTGCAAAAGGTCAGTATTCATTCTGTGCAGGTGGCGATCAACGTATTCGAGGGAAAGACGGCTATAAATATGAAGGAGCTGAAGAAGGTAAACCTGATGTCGCTCGTATGGGGCGCCTGCATATCTTAGAAGTGCAGCGTTTAATTCGTTTTATGCCAAAAGTGGTGATTGCCGTAGTGCCTGGCTGGGCTGTTGGCGGTGGACATAGTTTGCATGTGGTTTGTGATTTAACCTTAGCATCTAAAGAACATGCCATCTTTAAACAAACCGATCCTGATGTAGGCAGTTTTGACTCAGGATATGGTAGTGCTTATTTAGCCAAGATGATTGGCCAGAAACGTGCTCGTGAAATATTCTTCCTTGGGTTTAATTACTCTGCTGAAGAGGCGTTTAATATGGGTATGGTCAACCGTGCCATTCCACATGCAGAACTCGAAACTGAAGCCTTAGTTTGGGCTAAAGAAATTAACTCTAAATCCCCTACGGCAATGCGCATGCTGAAGTATGGCTTTAATATGGCTGATGATGGTTTAGTGGGCCAACAACTGTTTGCTGGTGAAGCAACACGCTTAGCCTATGCCAGCGAAGAAGCCCAAGAAGGCCGTGATGCCTTTTTAGAAAAGCGCGACCAAGACTTTTCACGTTTTCCTTGGCATTACTAACCTCAATAGATGAGGTTATGATCTGACTTAATGTTATTAGCTAGTATAAAGGCTCTTGTTAAGGGCCTTTATTTTTTTGGTATTAGAAAGTATAAACCTAATCGAAATTTTCATTTGCAACAATCGAATCACCCCTCTTTTATATGATAATGATAACTGTTATCATTTAAATAAATCAAACGGGGGTTCCATCATGAAAAAGACCATCAGCTTTGCAATTTTACACTTCTGTGTTGCGTTTACGATTACTTACTTATTAACGGGTAGCATTATTATCGGTGGCACCATTGCCCTGCTTGAGCCTGCAGTCAACACGGTTGTGTTTTACTTTCATGAAAAGGTGTGGAAAAACATTGAGGCAAAGCAGGTGCAACAAGCTGAGATAGTGGCACAACACGCAAGTATTTAGGTAACCCGAATATGGTTAAGACTAACATTACGGCGAGAGGTTTAACGTACTCAAGTAAAAGTTGTCTCAGGTTAATGTCGCGATATCACGAGTATGTTGAAGACAAGCAAGAGCTTGCTTTTCTCACCAGCACTGACTTTCAAATACCCTCTATTAAAGTGCAACACTTCACGGCAATCTGCAGCGAGGTTTCAGTTGATGACACCCCCACAGCCACTCATGTTTTAACCGATCAATACTAGCCTAGGCATAAATTAAAACTCATCTGTTTATTAACGGAACTAGCCGAATATAACAACGCTCAATCAACCTCAACCACATTACTCAACACCGTAACTTGAAAGCGAAACGGTCTGATGAATACATCGTTAAATGGGCAATCTAGCCTCCTGAGTTAACGGCTTCATTAATGTATCCCACCTAGAAATAAATGATGTCGACGACGCCATTGCCAGCATTAACCAAACAGTTGCCTAACAGAATAATACCACCGAAAATCATTAGCCTCTGCTGACGAACTTCAAAGCACAATAGTAAATTTAGTGGATGTTATGTCGCAACTTGAGCTGCTAATGGAGCAAATGTAGCAAATGTAGCAAATGTAGAGCACTCTCAACGTGCCTCAGACTCAGCCCAACAAAGTACTAGAAGTATGCCCGACGGCTAAAAGGAAGTTGAACAGACTGCCGGCAGCATTTGCATATTGGCCAAGGACATTAAAACCACAGCCAGCATATTACTCACACGGAAAATTTCAGGTAAACAATTGGCTAACCCGGTAAAACTATTGCTCCACAAACCCGTTTGTTGTCATTGAATACCGCAACTCGAGCAGGCGAAAGAAACCGTCAATCAACAATAAGCCATGCTAACGAGCACAAGCCTCACAACAATAAGCTCATATAGTTAAGCTTAGAATGCAAGATTTTAGACCGTTAGGCGAAACTGTTTCTGCTGGTAATTATCAAATTAGTGAAGCAGGTATAGAGCTAAGCTCTGTTGCAGGCAAGCAAACCAATATCGCTGAGGCTTGGTGAGGCTTGGTGAGGCTTGGTGAGCATTAATGAGTAACAGTTAACACAAATAAAGTTATTACCTGGGCGGTTTTTGTTTATACCAAATCCAAAATCCACTTAATGACACTAACAATAATGCTAGCGCAAACAAATCCCATAACCACACAGTTAACGCCCCAAATAAGCGACCACTATGCAGGTCTAGCATTACGCGTTGCCAATTTAAATGCGCACTACGGGCATGTTGAATAAACTCAGCATCAACTCGTGGATTAGGTATCAACCAAGTGATAGCCTTGATAGGCTCCATGAGTTGCCAATCGATTAACTGCTCATCGGCTTGATAAACACCAGCTTTAGTATTTAACCATACTCGACTGTTCACCACAGCAAGCGCTAATAAGTCAGTCGGTAAACCCATGCTGCTATTTTGCGTTTCTTGTAAATGGCCTGCTGTATCGAATAAATACAACTGTTGCTCATCTATTGCCACCAGCATATTGGCAGTATAACTGGCACTCATTAAGGTTTGTGAACCTTCAAAAATAACCCGTTTACCCTGCCACAATAAATTATCGGTAATATACAGCGCAGGCAAATTGGAGGTATCTAATGCAGAAAACTGAGCAACATGTGCAGGAGCAGGAATACCATAATAATCAAGTAACCACGACTGAGTAACTGGCGTTTGAGCTAAACCAATATCGTCACTGTGATTTATCGCCACACCGGTAAGCACTAACAGCAAGATGAACAGCGCACTTACTAATCCTAAACGGCGATGCCAAGGACGAAGAATGCGCATAAATTTAAGCCTAACACTGTTTTGTCGAGATGCTTTATTCACACTAACCTGCTTGAAATTATCCGGTTGAATTGAAACGTGGTTTATTGCACCACATGGGCATGAAGTAATAATGCAATGCGCGATAACTTAGTTAATGCTCTTACCGATAATGTTGCACCAGTAATCCCATCTATATGTTTATCCAGCTGATGTTGGTCGTCTAACTTTGCCGACTTAAATTGGTCGGTAAAAAAATCATGACGAACTTCATCACCACGACTTTCGCGATAAACTAACACTTTAGTTCGCGCTATATGATGGTCTTTTATATGCACAGCAACCGTAATAGGCGACTCTTTACCAACCTCATCCATAATCCATACGGTTTCATCATTATGTTGCCAGTAACGCACACGCATTTTATTAAAACGATGAGCTAAAATAGCTTCTACCGATTGTTTGAGATCATCATCTAACCACAAGACTTTGGCTTTACCACTACCGCCATTAAATGCTTGGTTAATAAAGGCTTCATTTGACTGATATTGTGAGGCTGCAATCGCATTAAATGCCGAAAAACAAATAACTAACCCCATCATAAATAACATTAAATATGATCTTAACCTTGTCTGCATATCAGCCCTTAATCTATAATAAAAACACGGGTGCCGACAATATACACTGTTGGCACCCATTGACCGATAATCTGTTATATCGGTTTATCTTATCTCTGAATACTCAACGATTAAAACTGGTAACCAACACCTAGGTTGAAACCATCTGAATCAGCAGCGCCGCCAATTTTTTCGTAGTCAGCTTTAAACACCACGTTTTCGTGTAACCAGTAGTTCACACCCACGCTAGTTTGTTTTTTCTTGGTATCGGCGCTATCACCGGCATTGTTGTCCCACTCGTTGTAACGGGCAAACACACCAAACTGTTCATTGATTCGGTAAGCAGGCTCAATATAGAAACCATTTTGCTTGTCACGACCTAACGCTTCAGCTTCTTTACCATCAATATTCCACTGGGCGTATAGCGCTTTAACCGTGAAGTTTTCAATGCTGTAAATCGCATGCGCAGTAAGCAATGTTGCTGAGGCAGAATCAACATCAGCTGTACCTTGCGTTAAGTCAGACTGATATTGAACCGTCGCCGCTAGCTCTAAACCTGGAACCGCAGTATATTTTACTCGGCCGGTATAGGCTAAATCTTCACCTTTCGCTTTAGATACTTTTTGACGACCATCACGGATTTTATAACCAGAGCTTTGGTCTAAATACAAACCAGACGTCACGGCGGTGTCAAAGGCTACACCAGGAGCGGCTTTAATATTAAGGTTTAAACCACCTTCCCACCATGTCGCAGGAATAATGTCTTTTTCTACCGGGTTACGCTCAACACCGTAGAATACTGTAGGTTCGTGAGTTTCGTTGATAATACCGACAGGCATTAAGAATAGACCCGCTTTACCGGTAAACATTTCATTAAAGTCATGCTCGATATACGCTTGCTCTAACTCAACCTCACCATTTTGACTCTCACCGGCAATTGAATGTTCAACTTCTAGCTCAGAGAAAAAACGGGTTGTGCTATTAAACTCGTGACCTACAAACAATACAAAGCGGTGGAAATCGAATTCTTTCTTGTCGGTGCCGGTTTGGTTATTAGAAATATTGTTATAGTGTAATTCACCATAACCACCAATAGTGGTTGCCGACTTGCTTGATGCGGTCGCTTCTACTACATCAGCTGTGGTCTCTACACGCATTTCTGTTTGCTCAAGACGTTTTTCAAGATCTTGCAGCACTTTTTGCTGCTGCTCAATAATTTGGCGTAATTCGGTTGTGTCGTCAGAAGCTATAGCTTGATTGCTAGCAAAAAGCCCGAGTAATGTTGCCGCAATTAACGTTTTTTTCATTTTCTCATCCTGATTTAGTCAATGTGAGTAACTATAATGTTATATAAAGCTCTGTAAGTTCCGTGGATTATACATAGTGGATATACTAATGCAAACAATTATCATTAAGGTTATGATACGTATGTCACATATTTAACAATGAATAGCGCTTTATTATCAGAGCTGATAATTGATATAAAAGGGGGTTATTAAGGTGAAAGTGAGCATGCTAATATTAACCAGTAACGGGTGAAAACCTGTTTTATTCGCAGCGATTAATAGCTGTGTAGGACATATTTGTATTCAGTATTATCCACATTGATACCCAAAGCGCACAAAAAAACACAATATAATGATGCCTTTGACTAAGGGCTTAACCTAATAGAGCCCAAACCAATTAAATATATTTGCCTTTCTAGCAAAGTGCTATAATCTAACTAACACCTCTTCGTTTTGTCATTTATTTGTCCTCGATATCTGGCTGAACACTCAATTTTTAAGACGGCCCAATGACTGCCCTTCGTTTAAGCTACCAAACTGTTGAGTTTGGTGAAATCGATGTTCACTTGTGTACCTTACGTAATAATCAAGAATTTGATGACCCTACCGGTATTGCTGAAAAACTCGGTATATCTTCGGCGAATTGGCCAATTTTTGGCATTGTTTGGCCATCAAGCTTAGTGCTGGCTAATTATATGTTGGATTACAAAACAGAAGGCAAAAGAATTCTAGAAATAGGCTGTGGAATGGCGCTCTCAAGCTTACTACTTAATGCAAAAAATGCCGATATTACCGCAACCGACTACCACCCAGAAGTTGAACAGTTCCTTAATAGAAATACCCAATTAAATAATGGTAAAAGCATTGCTTTTGAGCGTGTAGACTGGGCTAACGACACCAGTAAATTGGGGCTTTTTGACGTCATCATCGGCAGCGATTTACTCTATGAAGATCAACATGTGCAGTTATTAGCTTATTTTATTAAAAACCATGCCAGCGCCAAATGTGACGTCATCATTGTCGACCCCGGTCGCGGTCGAAAAAATAAGCTCACTGTAAAATTAGCCGAATTCGGGTTTATCAGCAGCCATTTCAAACCGATACACACCGACTATCTAGCACTGCCATTTAAAGGCTATATTCTGGTTTTTTCTCGTAATAATGTTATAGCGTAACCACGACGTAAAAGTCTACATGTGATTATTGTCGATGTAAAAAAGAGCGCGTTCATCTTAAATTCAATACTCACTAACCGGAGCGAGGCATAACAAGCACACCTAAGTAACTATTTTTTAGCACTTTTGTAGCACGATCTGTATGGTATTACTTGCCATTTACTCGTTTGAACACGTCAATGAACCTTGTTATCAGCAAAAGCGTAAGGACACATTTAACATCATTTTTGGGCTAAAGCCTGTTATTCACAACTTGGTGAAGCCTTACACTTTACGCCGAGGTAGCTATCTGAGATTTAACATATTGTCTCAAGTGACCACGTTAACTACACTTGCTTCATTTTGATGCTTCACTCACATCTGCGCGACCATCACGGGTCAATTTGATGGAACAACAGCCACCAGCAACTGCTGCCACTATTTTACCCATCCACAAAATGCCGTTGATACCTTGTTACGGTAACGATAAACGCCCATTGAACGATCAAAATCTAAGTAACGAATACAACACTCAGCCAGCATTTTATTATTTGTCAGGTTTTTAGGCTCAAAAAAGGCTATGATCTCCCTTCGTCGCCCCCAGAGCCTTTTGACATTGATAATAGTGTGATGTCATCCATGCCTCTAATGAGTCGTTATAGAGGTTTTTACTCAGCCTTTATCAGGTGCGCCGTGAATCTTTTTACCCCTTTTATAATTTAAATTAGGCAGTACCATGGCTATCAGAATTAAACTTAAACCTGGCCGCGAACGTTCATTAGATCGACGCCACCCTTGGATATTTTCCAACGGTATTCACAACATCAATGGCGGAAAACCTGCAGCAGGTGACACGGTTGAAGTCGTGGCGCACGACGGGCACTGGCTCGGACGCGGTGCCTGGTCGCCAGAATCTCAAATCCAAGTACGGATATGGACCTTCGACAAAGAAGAAACCATCGATGCCGACTTCTTCGCGAGACGCATAAAAAGGGCACAAGCAGGCCGAGATGATCTGATCCGGGAACAAGGCCTAACAGGCTATCGCTTAATCGCCGCAGAATCGGACGGTTTACCTGGTATCACCATAGACCGTTACGCCAATGTATTGGTGTGCCAACTATTAAGTACCGGTGCCGAAAAATGGCGTGACACCATAGTAGAGCAACTGGTTATTCAATATCCAGATTGCACTGTCTATGAGCGTTCAGATGTCGACTCGAGAAAGAAAGAAGGCCTCATTCCAGTGGTAGGGTTACTGCACGGTGAATTACCCCCCATGCCAGTCATCATCGAAGAAAATGGTATCAAGATTGCCGTCGATGTGGTTAAAGGCCACAAAACAGGCTTCTATTTGGATCAACGTGACAACCGCGCCATCGCCGCCCGTTTCGTTAAAGGTAAGTCTGTACTTAACTGCTTCTGTTACACCGGCACTTTTGGCTTGTATGCCGCTAAAGCTGGTGCGGCGAGTATTGAAAACGTCGATGTCTCTACCCTAGCACTGCAAACCGCCCGCGATAATATGGCGATTAATAACCTTAATGATGACCATGTAAACTACCTCGAAGCCGACGTATTTAAGTTACTGCGACTGTATCGAGATGAAGGTAAAACCTTCGATGTTATCGTATTAGATCCGCCTAAGTTTGCCGACAATAAGTCACAACTCGATGGCGCGTGTCGCGGTTATAAAGACATCAATATGATTGCCATGCAATTACTTAATCCTGGTGGAATACTACTGACCTTCTCTTGTTCGGGCTTAATGCAGTCAGACTTGTTCCAAAAAGTCGTTGCCGATGCTGCATTAGATGCAAAACGTGAAGTACAGTTTATTGAGCGCATGCATCAAGCCAGCGATCATCCTATTAGTAGCGCATTCCCAGAAGGCTATTACCTTAAAGGGCTTGTTGCCAGAGTTTGGTAAATCAAGTGCCTGGTAAATCAATAAGCTATAGATAGCAAAAAGGGAACAAGATTTGTTCCCTTTTTGTTGGACTGCTTAGCGATGGTGTGATGTAGAAAGTGCCAAAAGCGAAAATTAACTCTTGGCACCATAGTCTCTTGCTCAGTTTTATGCTGGTACACCTGATTTAGGATTAATACCGTAATCATTTGCATCATGGCTATCTTGAGTTAGAAAAACAATTAGCACAATTAAACCAATAATTGGAATTAATAGTATTAATTGCCACCACCCAGAACGACCAGTATCATGCAGCCTTCTTGCTGCAATGCTGAGACTTGGGACTAGCAGTGCAAGACTCACTATCGCTGAAATGGTATCCAAACCAATTACAGCAAAAACAATATTGATAATCATATAAACAAGTATAAACATCCAATATTCTTTTCTTCGTGCTCGACCAGTGAAATCAGCATATTTTTTTAACGCGCCTATAAAATAATCCATTAGGGACTCTCCTTGTTGTTGATAAAGCTTTAAAGCGTATTAGCGAAAATGCCGATAAACATCCTGAGATCCCCTTCAACAACCATCATTAACATAGCTTTATTTATTAATAATTTTAATAACCTACCAGCATATTTAAGTTAAATCAATCACCCTTTTGTGAGAATGTTCTTTATAGAAATAGGTACATTACGCCCCATAAATACGGCTGCCGAAGAAGCCGCCTTTTATTCGTGTCACATGCTATGACAATAACGGTAATGGGATAATGTAAATTAACGGCACTATAAACTCGCGCAGAGTGGCAAAGGGATGACTTTTCATGATGAAGTGTGACTCAAACTGGGCAGCAACATAACGTGAAAAAAAATGAATAAGCGGTTTACTTAAGAGCACCCAGCAATATCTGCACCATTAATTGGGCATAAAAAAGCGGCTTATCTGGCAAGAATAAGCCGCAAATCTTTTACAGAGTAATATTACATTGCAGTGAAGTCGTCTAATAAAATCACCCCAAATGGCGCTCCGCCACCGACATTATCAACAGCTGCCACACCATATATACCCGAGGCTCCTAACGTGACCTCCAGAGGCCCAATAGCGACATCTTTAGTATTAGCCACAGTGACACTAATAGTATAAGTACCAGGTGTTACGCTAATGCTCCCAGAAGAAACCTTAAATGGCACGTCTTCTAATACTGGTGTTGCATCAGTTATATCAGCAGATGAAGTAAGGTAAACGTCTACTTCTGGTGCAGAATAGGCAGCATGTGTCACAGTAAGCTTTGCCTCTGTCGCTACGCGACGAGTTTGTTCAACTAACACTAATGGCTCAATCATATTGCTGGTTAATGATCCCACAGCCAAGGCGCTATAACTCATACCAATACCTAAGTCGACTGCAGCATTATCTATAACCACAACATCATTATCGGCATCCGCGGCAACGGTTACGGTGTGAGCACCTTCAGCAAGGTTGACATAACCCGTCACATCACCAAAAGACAACATATCTACAGCTGGTGTAGCGGCGCCGTCAACAAACACATCAACAGCGGGCGCATCAGCAACGGCATGTACCACACGTAAATTAGCGCCGCTGTTGACGTCATTTAACACCAGCTGTGCTCCGGGTAGCGACACTTGCAATGCCACAGGTGAATCTCCAGACCATGTATTAGGGATAGCACTGATAAAGTAATCTTGCATATCGCCTAACGCAACAGAACCAGAGTCATACACAACATCTTTCATTCCAGATGCAGTAATACGAATTTGATAATCGCTAGCGGGCACTTCAATCTGCGAGCTTACATCTAAATAGCTTGCCGATAACGTGGGAGCTGTAGCGCTTATATCTGCATCAGGAGCCGTAACATAAATATCAACAGTACCCACTAAAGGTGCGCCATGCAGCACTTGCACTCTTGCGTAACCCGCCGCAATATCCATGGTTGGGTTTTCAATTAATTTTAGACTCAATGTGTTATCTGCCACAGAACCTAACGCAATGGCGGTATATTCCATGTCATCTTGTGCATCAAGTAATGCTTCTAACACTGTTAGAGTAGAGCCATCTGCCAACACAGCATCAACGTCAATGTCGTAGCTTGTTGCTGACACTTCGATTAAATCACTGGCCATCGCATAATCAACATTCGACAGTAATGCATTACCATTAGCCACAACATTCACCAATGGAGCATCGCTGCCAGCATGAATAACGCGTATATATGACATTTCGGGCTCTACAGGCTCAACAACTGTTGCATCGTCGTCATCTGAGCAAGCTGTTAGACCAATCAAAGAAACACATAGTGCAAAAGGGTATATCCGTTTCATCTTAGAAATCCTCATTAATAATATGACCGGTATATACGTGACAATCTTTTTATAGTTCAAAAATACAATAAAAATACAATAAAAATACAATAAAAATACAATAAAAATACAATATCAATACAAAACCATCCATTACCTTTATATAAAAACCTATAAGCAACTGATAAATATAGAGTATTAACAAATAAACAACTTAACCGAGGGTGTGTTACAGGAGACGAAACGAGAGGGGGATATCCTAAAGGATAATGAGATTAATATATCTATCTTTGGCTTATTGTCAGATACGTTACTACGGGAATAATTAAGCTCCAGCAATGTATGTATCATCGCTCAACTAAACTCACCGATGATTAATATCACAAAAATTACCATCCTGTTTTATTTAAAAAAGCCTAAAACCTCAGCCTTTACGGCAGACCGAATACCGCAAGTATCAACCACACCACCTTGTAAAACTAACGGTAATTAATCGCTCTTAACCTGCCAAAAATCATAATACCAACAATTATTGGATCTTTTATTAGACGCCAACAATTTAGTTTACCCATCATTATTGCAAAAAGTGGTAGCCAATGCGGTACAGAATATAAACGTGAAGCGCAGTTGATTGAACGCGTGCATCAGCAAACCAACAATTATCCTATTAATAGTCCATTGCCAAAAGGTGATGTATTTAAAGGTCTTATGGGAAAAGTTGAGAAGATAAAAAGGGTTATTGTTGAACATCTGGTGATATTTTTAGCGTCGTATCCTAAGTAAATTGAAACCAAACTGATCTAGTTGTTTATACCATGCGTAACAAATGTTGCACAAAAAACAGCCTCCCCCCTCAAAGTGGTATAAATTCGAAAGGAATATAAAAATGTTAAAGAAATTTATTACAACACTCGCCCTTATTGTTGCCAGTTTATCATTCACCTCTGTTGCTTATGCCGAACATCATGGTATGAAAAAAGACATTGTCGATGTGGCAGCTGAAAATGGCTCTTTCAATACGCTTGTTGCTGCAATCAAAGCAGCTGGACTTGTTGATACACTAAAAGGTGAAGGTCCATTTACGGTATTCGCACCGACAGATGAAGCTTTTGCTAAGTTAGCAGATGGGACCGTCGAGTCGCTACTGAAACCAGAAAACAAAGATAAACTTGCGGCAATTTTAACATATCATGTTGTTGCAGGAAAAGTGATGGCTGCTGATGTCGTTAAACTAGACAGCGCATCAACAGTTCAGGGACAAATGGTTACGATTAAAGCAAAATACGGCAATGTAATGGTAAATAACGCAAAAGTTATCATGACAGACGTAAAGGCGAGCAACGGTGTGATCCACGTGATTGATACTGTACTACTGCCAAAGTAATTGATGTACCGACGGGGGTATTGGTTACCATCAGTGCCCCCTGACCTTCAACAGCATAATAATCTTTATAATACAGAGCCTAGGTAATCGATAGCCAATCTTTAGATAACATGTCGAGCATCGGAACAGTTGTCTCTTTTTATATTGCCTTGTTCAATATTTTCCAACTCATGCCCATTGTTTAGATAAACCTCAAAAGTATTGAATGAGCTTAATGATTTATTTTCTAGTTAAACAACCTAGCGTGTTTCAACATGATTGCGATAGCTTTTATGGCCAGCTAAGTGCTCACATTGCGATCGACTTATTTGAAACTAAAAACGTAAACAACCAAAAACACCATTGATTTATTAGACCCCTGCACCCAATAAAAACAGCTTCCTAAGAAGCTGTTTTTTCATTGCTATATGCGATTTAAATCAATTTAGAGGTTTATTCTACCGTGACTGATTTGGCTAAATTACGCGGCTGATCTACGTCAGTCCCTTTAATTAATGCCACATGGTATGACAATAACTGTAATGGGATGGTGTAGATTAACGGTGCCATAAATACATCGCAGTGTGGAACAGGGATGACTTTCATGGTGTCGTCTGACTCAAATTCTGCATCGACATCAGCAAACACATACATCAATCCACCACGGGCACGCACTTCTTCAACGTTTGATTTAAGCTTTTCGAGTAATTCATTGTTTGGCGCCACCACAATCACGGGCATATCGGCATCAATCAAGGCTAATGGGCCATGCTTTAGCTCGCCAGAAGCATAGGCTTCTGCATGAATATACGAAATTTCTTTTAGCTTTAATGCACCTTCCATCGCAATGGGGTATTGATCGCCTCGGCCTAAGAATAAGGCATTCTGTTTATCGGCAAAGTCTTCAGCTAATTCTGCGATAGCATCATTTAAGCCAAGCGCTTGCTCCACTTTAGCAGGCATAGATAACAGGCTTTGCGTAATAGCCGCTTCCATGTCGCTAGACATACCATTATGACGACCAATCGCCGTGGTTAACATTAACAAACCGGCAAGTTGCACGGTAAAGGCTTTCGTTGATGCAACGCCAATTTCAGCGCCCGCTTTCATCATGTAAGCCATATCAGATTCTCGTACTAATGATGAACCCGCTGAGTTACAAATGGTTAATGTGGCTTTATAGCCCATTTCTTTTGCCAGGCGCATTGCCGCTAAGGTATCTGCGGTTTCACCAGATTGTGAGATAGTCACTAACAAGCTATTTGGGAATAAATGCGACTTGCGGTAACGAAATTCTGAGGCAATTTCGACGTTACACGATACTCCGGCCCAGTCTTCTAACCAGTAACGCGCTGCCATACCCGCATGATAACTGGTACCACAGGCAATAATTTGTACGTGCTTAATATCTTTTAAAAATTCAGCTGCATTTTCACCAAAAGCTGAATCTAATACCTTACCGCCGGCAATACGACCTTCTAAGGTGTGCGCAATGGCTGTAGGTTGCTCATAAATTTCTTTGAGCATGTAGTGACGATATTCACCTTTGTCACCCGCGTCATGGGTCACTTCAGATTCTTTCACTTCACGCTTAACGGCGTTGCCATTAACATCAAAAATATTCACTTCACGACGCGTTATTTCTGCTACGTCGCCTTCTTCTAAAAAGGCGAACGAGCGAGTGACGGGTAACAGAGCCAGTTGGTCTGAGGCGACAAAGTTTTCACCTAGGCCGTAACCTATCACTAACGGGCTACCGCTTCGAGCCACAACCATGCGATCACTGTCGCGGCGGTCGATAACAACGGTGCCATAGGCGCCTTCAAGTTGCTTAACGGTCGCTTGTACAGCTGCTAATAAATTAGTCGCTGTTTTTAATTCGTGGTGAACAAGATGACAAATCACTTCGGTGTCGGTGTCTGATGAAAATACGTAACCCAAACCTTTTAACATCTCGCGCAGTTTGTTGTGGTTTTCAATAATACCGTTATGTACAACAGCAACATCGCCTTCAGATAAATGTGGGTGTGCATTTCGCTCACTTGGTTCACCGTGGGTTGCCCAGCGAGTGTGGGCAATACCGGTGCCACCCGTTAATGGTGCGGCATCAAGTGCTGATGATAACTCCTGCACTTTACCCACGCGGCGAGTACGGCTTAATTCACCTTGATGAATCACAGCAACGCCAGCTGAGTCATAGCCACGGTATTCAAGACGGCGTAAACCTTCAACTAATATTTCAGCAACATCCCTTTGGGCCACGGCGCCTACGATTCCACACATGATATTTTCCTTTATTATTTCAATTTAATTTAATTAGCGAACGGCGCGAGTATCACTCTAACGCCATGGGCTGAAATGGTGTCGACTGCATCTTGGGTGATGTTGTCATCGGTCACTAACACATTAATCACATCCCAAGGCAGCTCTAGATTGGGGATACGCCGACCAATTTTGGTCGATTCCAAAAGTACCACCACTTCACGCGACATTTCTGCCATCACTTTACTTAAGCCTGTTAACTCGTTAAACGTGGTGGTACCGCGATTAAGATCGATGCCGTCGGCACCGATAAACAGTTGGTCAAAGTTATATGATCGCAGCACTTGCTCTGCCACTTGGCCTTGAAAAGACTCAGAATGGGGATCCCACGTACCGCCGGTCATCAATAATGTCGGTTCATTTTCAAGTTCATGAACGGCATTGGCTAACTGTAATGAATTGGTCATCACCACTAAGCCACGTTTGTCATTGAGTTGCTGGACAATACCTGATGTGGTACTGCCGCTATCGATGATTATCCGGTTATGGTCGCGGATCAGTTGTGCGGCTTTGGCGGCTATCGCTTGTTTATTAAGAGACAGTTTTTCGCTGGCTATTTGGGTCATTTCTTGTGGCACTGACACAGCGCCTCCATAACGTCGTAATAATAGTCCATGGGTTTCAAGCATGGCCAAATCTTTACGAATAGTCACTTCTGAAGTGGCAAATAGATTCGCCAGCTCATCGACACTGACTTCGCCTTGCTCATTAACCAATTTAATGATCGAATGGCGACGTTGTTGGGTGTTACGTTTCGTCATTAAAATTAACTATCTTTCACATAAGTTTCGAAGCGAAAGGTATTTTAACAGCAAATGAAACTTTTTCTAGATCATATAGCCTAAATTTGAAATAAAAGTACAAAAAAGCCTCTTGAGTAAGTAGAGGCTTTTGATGATTAAGAAATGAAACTACTTTGAGTGGATAAAATATTATTTCTGATTAGAACTTAGTTTCGACGGCAACACTGAAATTACGGTCTTGGCCGATTGTGACCATATTATACTGACCACCTTCAATATAATCGGTATCGAATAGATTTCTGACATTGGCACGAACACTGACGTCTTTGCCCATAATATCCATAGTATAAGCGGCACCAATATCAAAGCGGACATAACCGTCTTTGCTAATGCTGTTATCGATATTAGCAAAACGCTCACCAACGTAGATAGCACCAAAATTAATTGCCAAACCTTCGGTCATTTCATAGCGAGTCCAGATGTTGGCTGACAATTCTGGAGCATCAACGGGTGTTTTACCTTCTCGCTCATCGCCAGTTTGATATTTGGCATCTAAGAACATCATTGAAGAGGTCATAAACCAGTTATCACTTAATTGACCTTGGGCGCCGACTTCAAATCCACGATGTTGCTGCTCACCGCCTTGGGTGGTGATATCAGTAAAGGAAGCTATTGGGGTCGGTAATGTCTCAGAGACAGTTATATTTTCAAGGGTGATATCAAATACCGCCGCCGTGAGTAACAAACTATCGTTAAACAGCTCCCATTTGGTGCCGACTTCATACTGAACACCGTATTCAGGCTTTAAATCTAGCTTATCGTTTACATCAAACTGATTACTAACGGCACCTTGTGGGGTAAAGCTCTTTGAATAGTTAACGTAAATGCTGCCATTTTCCATCAGCGAGTAAATAATCCCGAATTTAGGTGATACCGCATAACTGTTCTGACCTAAGCCATCTTTCTTCTGTTCATCGTAACGCACTCCAGCGAGCAACTTCCATTGCTCACTTAATGTCATTAAATCCTGTAAATAGAAGCCGTAGTATTGGTATTCACTTGCAGTGCTTTTTGTACCAAGATGATAATCAATATCTGGCTGTATAAGGGGTTGTCCAGGCATAACCGTTTGAGGGGTACCCCGTACGATTTGTCTCTGATAGAAATAATCTAAATAGTTAGCGCCGATCAACAATTGATGTTGTATTGCCGCGAAATTAAACTCGCCAGTGAAATCGATATAAGCCGTTTTATGTTGCCAGTCGTCATAGCGATCAAATGGTTTAATGTTGTAACCATTAGTAAAAGGGTCGGTTGTACGTTGCGGCGCAGAGTCGAAACGTTGACGATTAAATTGTTGATCGTTATATCCCCCTTTAACTTTCCACTTATCACTAATATACCAAGTCAGATCAGCACCTAGGTTAGAAATGGTATTATCGGTAAAAGCCCAAGGTGCATCCCAAACGGTTTTATTACTCCCAATAACATTACCTTGGGCATCTAACCAACCACCGGCATCAATACCGGCTTTATCTTGAGTATGATCGTATTTAACCGATAACAATACATCATCAGTTAAAT
Source organism: Shewanella sp. Actino-trap-3 (assembly GCF_002836275.1). Classification (NCBI taxonomy): domain Bacteria; kingdom Pseudomonadati; phylum Pseudomonadota; class Gammaproteobacteria; order Alteromonadales; family Shewanellaceae; genus Shewanella; species Shewanella sp. Actino-trap-3. The sequence goes on from NZ_PJCE01000001.1 coordinate 3,256,454, forward strand.
CAAATTCCATATTAAGATAACCTAACCAACGATCGCGCTGTTGATTTTCTTCGGTAGTGGAATATTCACGCCAGTATTGGGTGTCTTGCTTAACTAACACACCACGATAACGAATGCTTTGAGCGTCATTTAAACTCCCTCCAGCATCTATCTTCGCACGAGTAGAGCCGTAACCATCCGTGTCTAAACCGATATTAAGCATAGAGTCATAGGTCGGTTTTTTAGTCACCATATTGACTAAACCGCCAGGGCCAGATTGGCCATACAGCATACTAGAAGGGCCTTTCAATACTTCAACTTGTTGCAGCGTTTCAATAGGTTGTATGTAGTGAGACCATTGCTGGTGGCCATTAATAAGATAACCATTGCCCGAACTTAACTCAAAACCTCGAATACTGAACACTTGGCGGTTCCAGCGTGTCGTCCCGGCTGTTACGCTCGAGTCGTTCACTAACACTTCGGCAAGGTTAGTGGCCAGTTGTTCGTCGGTAACAAAATAGGGGATCACATTGACTGATTGCGGAGTATCCATGAGGTCGATATCACCACGCATAGCACCAGATGCTGTACCGACTTTATAATCGTTAAAAGTACGACCGGTAACATTAATGCGCTCTATGTTTGCATCACTCGAGACCTCTGCCATCACAGGCATAGTCATTAATACCGAACCGACGGCCAAACCTATAACTGAATATTTATACACCATTGCCAACACCTCAATTAAACCTTTAACTTTAGAATTAATGGTAATATAAATGAGAAGTGTTTGTATTTAAGGTTCTTTACACAAACTTACAATCTGTTGCGATATAGATCAAAACTATTTAAAACCAATAGATTGAAAACCACATCTAGGTTAACTCAAGCTTAATTTATTTTTAATCAGTTATTTTCTATACAGAATAAATAAACAACAAAAATGTTAAAACAAAAAAACGGCATATAGCCGTTTTTTTGTATTCGTTTAAAACTTACTTTTTAATTTTTAACGGACGTTGCCAACCCGTAATATGGCGCTGCTTAACGCGGGTAATAACCAATTCATCTTCGCCGACATCTTTAGTAATAGTAGAACCGGCACCAAGGGTAGCATTTTTACCAATAGTCACGGGGGCAATTAATTGGGTATCACTACCGACAAATACACCATCTTCAATGGTGGTAATAAACTTATTGGCACCATCGTAATTACAGGTGATGGTACCGGCGCCAATGTTCACCCCAGCGCCTATTTGGGCATCACCTAAATAGGCTAAGTGGCCTGCTTTAGAGCCCTTACCTAACACGCTTTTTTTAATTTCAACGAAGTTACCAATGTGGGCATCTTCTTTAAGCTCTGCCCCAGGGCGTAAACGGGCAAAAGGTCCTGCACTCGCAGCGGGTCCAAGCTTGGCGCCTTCTACAATAGTATAGGGTTTAATTTCAGCATTATCGGCAATCTGGCAATCTATAAGAATCGCTCCTGCGCCAATAGTGACGTTATTACCCAAGGTGACTTTACCTTGGAATATCACATTGATATCAATCATCACGTCCATACCTACGCTTACATCACCGCGAATATCGATGCGAGCAGGATCGCGCAAGTTAGCCCCTTCGAGCATCAGTTTTTCAGCAGCACGCGCTTGATAAGCTCGTTCTAATTGCGCTAGTTGTACGCGATTATTAGCGCCTTCAACTTCGATAGACGATTGCGGCTGTGAGGTAGTAATTTCAACGCCATCAGCTTTAGCCATGCCAATAATGTCAGTAAGATAATATTCGCCTTGAGCATTGTTATTCGATAAACGCTTTAACCACGCTTTTAGCTGCTTACCGGGTACCGCCATGATGCCGGTGTTCACTTCGTTAATTTTTAGCTGTTCAGCGTTGGCATCTTTTTGTTCAATAATGCCGACTACGCTGCCATGCTCACGCACAATACGACCATAACCGCTAGGGTTAGGTAAATTAACCGTCAAAATAGCTAGGCCATTTACAGGGCGAGCAGCCAATAATGCCTCTAGGGTTGATTGCTGAATAAGCGGCACATCGCCATATAGGATCAAAACGGTATCGTGGTCATTAATGTTTGGGGTTGCTTGCGCGACCGCATGGCCGGTCCCCAGTTGTTCTGCTTGTAATACCCAGTTTAATGCTTGCTCACCTAATGCTGTTTGTAACCTATCTGCGCCATAGCCATACACTAATTGAATTGCAGATGAGCCTAATGAATTAGCCGTATCTATCACGTGTTGCACCATACTTTTATGGGCAATAGGATGCAGCACTTTAGGCAGATCTGAGCGCATCCGAGTTCCTTTTCCTGCAGCTAAGATCACAACATTTAACGACATTAAGCATTCCTTTATTGAACCGATAGAGATTGGCTGACATTTTAACGGAATATCGCCAAAAGTAAAAATAGAGCGAGGGAATTTAACCCATAAAAAAGGCGACTCATAAGAGTCGCCTTTTAAGCGTCAAATAATCAGATTATCTGGTGATATTTTTCTTGATGGTTTCAACAACACGTAATTGAGCCAAAGATTTGGCTAATTCGATTACAGCAGCTTCGTAATTGAAGTCAGATCCAGCATTAGCAATTGCTTGCTCAGCATGTTCTTTAGCTTCTAAAGCCGCTTTCTCATCAATATCATCGGCACGTAATGCTACATCAGCAAGTACTGAAATTGCAGTAGGTTGTACTTCCAGTAAACCACCTGAAAGATACAACACTTCTACACTGCCATCTTGCATGATAAAGCGCGCCATACCAGGCTTGATTTTTGTTAGTAACGCAACATGGTTAGGCATAATACCTAACTCACCTTCAGCACCATTAACTTCAAAGAAGCTAACTTGGCCATGGAAGATGCTGCTTTCTGCACTAACAATATCAAGTTGGACTGTTTTGGCTGCCATCAAGTTCTCCTTAAAGAACTAAGCTTTACGGCCTAGTTATTTTTTTTTGTTCGCTTTTTCGACAGCTTCATCGATTGAGCCAACCATGTAGAACGCTTGCTCTGGGATGTGATCGAACTCGCCATCCAAGATACCCTTAAAGCCACGAATGGTGTCTTTTAGAGAAACGTACGTACCAGGAGAACCGGTGAAGACTTCTGCTACGAAGAAAGGTTGAGACAAGAAACGCTCAATCTTACGTGCTCGGAATACCATGGTTTTGTCATCATCTGACAATTCATCCATACCCAAGATAGCAATAATGTCTTTCAGCTCTTTATAACGCTGTAATACAGTTTGTACACCGTTTGCAACATCATAATGCTCTTGGCCAACAACCTGAGGATCTAACTGACGTGAAGTCGAATCCAATGGGTCAACCGCAGGGTAAATACCCAAAGAAGCAATTTGACGAGACAATACAACAGTCGCATCTAAGTGAGCGAAAGTTGTTGCTGGTGACGGATCAGTTAAGTCATCCGCAGGTACATATACTGCTTGTACAGAAGTAATCGAACCCGTCTTAGTTGAAGCGATGCGTTCTTGAAGAACACCCATCTCTTCAGCTAGTGTTGGCTGATAACCTACTGCAGAAGGCATACGACCTAATAGTGCAGATACTTCAGTACCAGCTAAGGTGTAACGATAAATATTGTCAACGAACAACAATACGTCACGACCTTCGTCACGGAACTTTTCAGCGATACTCAAGCCGGTTAACGCTACGCGTAAACGGTTTCCTGGAGGCTCGTTCATCTGACCATAAACCATGGCAACTTTGTCTAATACGCCTGAATCTTCCATCTCGTAGTAGAAGTCGTTACCCTCACGGGTACGCTCACCAACACCAGCGAAAACAGAAAGACCAGAGTGAGCTTTAGCGATGTTGTTAATCAGTTCCATCATGTTAACTGTTTTACCAACACCAGCACCACCGAACAGACCTACTTTACCACCTTTAGCGAAAGGACAAACAAGGTCGATAACCTTGATACCCGTCTCTAATAGTTCAGTTGAAGTTGACTGATCTTCGTATGAAGGCGCAGCACGGTGAATAACATAACGTTCTTCTTCACCGATAGGACCCGCTTCATCGATAGGCTCGCCCAATACATTCATAATACGGCCAAGGGTCTTAAGCCCAACCGGAACATTAATTGGTGAACCTGAGTTTACTACCTCTAGACCACGACGCAGACCATCAGAAGAACCCATAGCGATGGTACGAACAACGCCACCACCTAGCTGCTGCTGAACTTCCAGCACCAAACCATTACATGGGCCTTCGCCAGTGATCTTCAGAGCGTCATATACTCGAGGTACAGAATCTTGTGGAAATTCTACGTCCACAACCGCGCCAATTACTTGGACAACAGTACCTGTGCTCATGATTAATCCTCTAAACTTGATTTCGTTACCTAAACCTAAACCGCTGCAGCGCCTGAGACAATTTCCGACAGTTCTTGCGTAATAGCAGCCTGACGGGCCTTGTTATAGACGAGTTGCAAATCATCGATCATTTCGCCAGCGTTATCTGTTGCCGCCTTCATTGCTACCATACGGGCAGCCTGTTCAGAGGCAATATTCTCAACAACACCTTGATACACTTGAGACTCTACATAACGAGTTAACAATACATCCAAAACTTCTTTTGGATCTGGCTCGTAAATATAATCCCAAGGATAATTAGCTACTTCTTCATCTGACTTAGGTAAAGGTAGCAGCTGTTCGATCACTGGTGTCTGGCTCATTGTATTAACAAACTTGTTAAACACAATGTACAGACGATCCAATTTACCTTCGTTGTAAGCTTTTAACATGACACGTACTGTGCCAATCAAATCAACAAGTTTGGGCGCATCGCCTAAACCTGATGCATGGGCGGATATTTCACCACCGAAGCTTTTAAAAAACTGAACAGAACGGGCACCAATTGGGCAGAACTCAAAATCTGCGCCCTGTTCCTTCCATTTTTTAACGTCTGACACAACCTGTTTAAATAAGTTGACGTTCAAACCACCACAAAGGCCACGGTCGGTCGCTACAACAATGTAACCAACCCGCTTGGCCTCTCTCACCTCTAAATAGGGGTGTTTATACTCGAGAGTACCTCGCGCTACGTGACCGATCACCTTACGCATATTTTCTGCATATGGACGGCTTGCTCTCATGCGTTCCTGCGCTTTGCGCATTTTGCTGGCAGCTACCATTTCCATAGCGGAAGTGATCTTCTGAGTATTTTTAATACTCGCGATCTTGGTTTTAATCTCTTTAGCGTTGGCCATCTCTACTCTCCAATCTGGGACCTGAGGTGCCTAATGACACCCCTTGTTCATTATTACCAGGTTTGGGTTTCAATGAACTTGTCTAGGCCTGCCTTTAACTCACCTTCGATATCAGCGTTATAATCGCCAGTAGCATTGATGGTATTAAATAGGTCAGCATGTTGACTGTTCATGTATGAAAGCAGAGCGGCCTCGAAGCGACCAATTTCATTTAAAGCAACACCTTTAAGGTAGCCTTTTTCAGCTGCGAAAATAGACACAGACTGTGCTGCAACGCTCATAGGAGCATATTGCTTTTGCTTCATTAATTCGGTTACACGCTCACCATGCTCAAGTTGAGCACGTGTTGCATCATCTAAATCAGATGCAAACTGTGAGAACGCAGCAAGCTCTCGATACTGTGCAAGAGCAGTACGAATACCACCTGACAGTTTCTTGATGATTTTAGTCTGCGCAGCACCACCAACACGAGAAACTGAAATACCTGGGTTAACAGCTGGACGTAAGCCCGAGTTAAACAAATCAGTTTCAAGGAAGATCTGACCATCTGTAATAGAAATTACGTTAGTCGGTACGAACGCTGATACATCACCAGCTTGGGTTTCAATAATAGGCAAAGCGGTTAACGAACCCGTTTGACCTGTTACTGCACCTTTAGTGAACTTTTCTACATAATTTACGTTTACGCGTGAAGCACGCTCTAGTAAACGAGAGTGTAGATAAAATACGTCACCTGGGTAGGCTTCACGTCCTGGTGGACGCTTCAATAGCAATGAAATTTGACGGTAAGCAACTGCTTGCTTAGACAAATCATCATATACGATTAAAGAATCTTCACCGCGGTCACGGAAGTATTCACCCATAGAACAACCAGAATATGGCGCTAAAAATTGCAGTGCTGCAGTTTCAGAAGCAGATGCAACAACTACGATAGTGTTAGCTAATGCGCCATGTTCTTCAAGCTTTCGCACTACGTTAGCAATGGTAGAAGCTTTCTGACCAATGGCAACATAGACACACTTAATGCCTGAATCTTTCTGGTTGATAATTGCATCGATTGCCATCGCTGTTTTACCAGTCTGACGGTCACCAATGATCAATTCACGTTGACCACGACCAATAGGGATCATGGCATCAACGGCTTTATAACCAGTTTGAATTGGTTGTGATACAGACTTACGTTCAATAACACCAGGGGCAATCACTTCAACAGGAGAGAAACCATCGTTTTCGATAGGTCCTTTACCGTCAATAGGCTCACCTAGAGTGTTAACAACGCGGCCAAGTAGACCACGACCCACTGGTACTTCAAGAATACGACCAGTGGTTCTAACTTTATCGCCTTCTGCTAAATTAGCATAAGGCCCCATCACTACGGCGCCGACAGAATCACGTTCTAAGTTCAACGCGATTGCAAAACAGCCACCAGGCAGTTCGATCATTTCACCCTGCATTACATCGGCAAGGCCGTTAATGCGAATGATGCCGTCACTTACTGCAACGATTGTACCTTCGTTGCGAGCTTCACTAACGACGTCGAACTGCTCGATCCGCTGCTTAATCAGATCGCTGATTTCAGTGGAATTCAGTTGCATGCTCAAACTCCCAATTACGACTGCAGCTTATCAGACAATCGCGATAATTTACCGCTTACCGAGCCATCAATGACTAGGTCGCCTGATTTAATAATAACACCGCCAATAAGCGATGCGTCGATGCTGCAATTCAGCTTAACTTTGCGTGCGAGACGTTTCTCTAGAGAAACACTAATTTGTTGCTGTTGCTCAGAGCTTAGCTCAGTAGCAGAAACCACATAGGCCTCAACTTCTTTTGCCCACTCATTACGGTATTCAGCAAAAAGTAGCGATACTGTTGACAGTATCCCTAAACGACCGTTTTCAGCCATTACCTTTATCAGATTTTGACCTTGCTCATTGACTTGTTCACCGCATACTTTAATAAACAGTGAAGCGAGTTCTGTACTCGCTAAAGTACCATTAAGCAGTGGCTTTATTGATTCGTTTTCACTTACCAATGAAGCGAAAGTTAACATTTCTGTCCAACTTTCTACTACTTTATGTTCAACAGCAAAATCAAAAGCTGCCTTTGCGTAAGGGCGAGCGATGGTGCTTAATTCAGCCATAACTCAACTCCCTTAATCAAATTTCAGCAACAAGTTTATTAACAATGTCACTGTGGGCTTCTGGATCAATCGCACGTTCAAGAATTTTCTCTGCACCAATGATGGCTAGAGAAGCAACTTGCTTACGCAAGTCATCTTTCAGGCGATTACGTTCGTTTTCAATTTCTGCTTGACCCTGAGCGATAATTTTCGCTCGCTCAGTTTGAGCTTCAACTTTAGCTTCGTCAACGATTTGAGCCTTACGCTTATTAGCTTGCTCAATAATGTCGTTGGCAGTTACCTTTGCTTCTTTTAGATGCTCAGTAGCTTTAACTTGTGCTAACTCTAGATCTTTTGCTGCACGGCCGGCATCAGCCAGACCATCAGCAATTTTCTTCTGGCGTTCTTCGATGGCATTCATCAACGGCGGCCATACAAACTTCATGCAAAACCACACGAAGAGAATAAAGGCAACCGTCTGACCGAATAGGGTAGCGTTGAAATTCACAACAGCCTCCTAGTTAGATTAAAGACAGAAGCGTTAATTAAAGCATTGCACCCAATGGGTTAGTAAACAACATAAATAGCGCAATACCGACACCGATCATAGTCACCGCATCTAGTAGACCCGCTACGATGAACATTTTAACTTGTAACATAGGCGCCATTTCTGGCTGACGTGCTGCACCTTCCAAAAACTTTCCACCTAAAAGGCCGAAACCGATAGCTGTTCCTAATGCACCCATACCAATAAGTAGAGCAACAGCAATAGCCGTCATTCCTAATACAGTTTCCATATCTATCTCCAATATTCTAAATCGTTGTTATTAATGATTTAGGTCAAAAAAATTTTCGGTTATTCTTAATGATCTTCATGAGCCATGCTTAAATAAACAATGGTCAACATCATGAAAATAAATGCTTGTAAGGTAATAATTAAAATATGGAAAATTAACCAACCTAGTTGTAAACCTACACCTAGAGCAGATAACGCCACGTTAGAACCGTACATCAATGCAATAAGAATAAAAATCAACTCACCAGCATACAAGTTACCAAATAGTCGAAGAGCCAATGAAATAGGCTTTGCAACAAGAGTAACTGTTTCTAATAAAAAGTTGACGGGTATCATTGCCCAATGGTTAAAAGGCTGAAGTGTTAATTCTTTTACAAAACCTGAAACACCTTTGACTTTAATGCTGTAATAAATAATCAGCACAAACACACCAATAGCTAAGCTGAAGGTGATGTTAACGTCGGTAGTCGGAACAACTTTTAGGTATGGCACACCCATTAAACTCGCTGCCCAAGGCAACCAATCTACAGGTATCATATCCATGAAGTTCATCATGAAAATCCACACAAAAACTGTCAAGGCTAAAGGTGCAATAACCGGATTGCGGCCGTGAAAAGTTTCTTTCACACTGCTATCAACGAACTCAACAATCATCTCGACAAAACATTGAAATTTGCCAGGAACGCCTGTTGTCGCTTTTTTGCCGGCACTGTAAAACAGCCATAAGAACAACACTCCAAGCCCAACCGAAAAGAACAACGAATCAATGTTCCAAGTCCAAAAGCCAGCCTTTTCACATGCATGGTTCATTGCTAGCCCATTATCGGTAGCACAAACTTGCAGGTTAGTAAGGTGATGTTGGATATAGCTTTGCTGTGTTAGCTCTTCACCAGTTGCAGCCATGATTCATCCCACTTAACTTTGCTTGAAATATAAAGGTGCTATCCAATGTACGACTAACGCTAACGAATAACAGGTAAAAAGTGGCATAAAACCGACTTTTAAATTGATAAACACTAACGAAAACAATGCAATGGTTAACAGCATCTTTACCGCTTCCCCCCAATAAAAGCTTTTAATCACTTTTACTGCTGAGCTTGCTCCACTATGAGAGAAAGCTAGGGTTGCGAATACAAAATTAGGAAGTACAGCAATTACACCACCTGCTAGTGCAGATAAGCCATGCAGTGCTCCCCACATAACGAAAAATAATATTGAAATAATACTCGCCACTGCCGCTTGTACCAGCACTAATTTATAGGCTGCTAACCTGCCACGACGCGCCAAAACATTACTCAACTTTATATCTCCGCATTAATACCTTTTGTGGTCCTAATGTTAAATTTAATATATTAAACTAGCCTTAAGATCCAAAAAGCCTGCAAAGTATACCTTTTCGCGCTTTGTTTGCAACGTTGATGATAGTAAAACAGCTATGTAATGCACTATTACGCACTTAATAATCAAAAACAAAAAACAGAGCTATGTCGCAAACTTACTAATGAAATTGGTTTAATCCACATTTCAACGAATTTTACTTAAAATCCCGTCTAATTCAGTAAGGTTCTGATAGTTTATAACAATTTTCCCTTTACCTTTGCTGCCATGATTAATGGCAACCTTGGCACCGAGTTTTTCAATTAACTCTTGCTCTAAGCGACTAACATCATGATCTTTAGCTGGTGTTTCGGCTTCTTTAGCAGGATTTAAGACTTTATTAACTAATCGTTCAGTTTCTCGAACAGTCATTTCTTTTGACGCGACTAATCGAGCTAAATTTGTCTGTTCATCACCCTCTACAGCCAATAATGCACGGGCATGGCCCATGTCGATGTCACCATTTTCTAACAAACGTTTAACAGGCTCGTTGAGGCTATTTAAGCGTAATAAATTAGACACGCTTGCACGAGACTTACCAACAGCATCGGCTACTTGTTGGTGGGTTAACTCAAACTCTTCAAGTAATCGTTGCAGTGCGATGGCTTCTTCCATTGCATTAAGATCTTCACGCTGAATATTCTCAATAAGGGCGATGGCGACAGCAGCATCATCTGCCACTTGCTTAACAATACAGGGGACTTTATCAAGTTTGGCTAATTGAGCGGCACGCCAGCGACGTTCACCGGCGATGATTTCATAGTTAGTTTCAGATATTTTACGGATAACAATCGGTTGGATTACACCTTGAGCGCGAATCGATTCAGCCAGCTCTTCTAACGCTTCTGATGACATGTCTTTACGAGGTTGATATTTACCCGGCTGTAATAAATCAAGATCTAGGTGAATTAAATCACTTAATCTAGCTGATTGTTGCTGTTCTTCTGCTTGTTCGCTTTTAAGACTTGCGGCATTACTATGATTTAATAAGGCATCCAAGCCTTTACCTAAACCGCGTTTTTTTAAGGTCATTTTTGTATCCTACGCTTGTTTTGGTTGAGTTTGCTGTTCCGCACGACGTATTATTTCACCGGCTAGGGCTAAATATGCTTTGGCTCCAGCACTTGATTTGTCGTAATACATGGCAGGTGCACCAAAACTAGGTGCTTCAGCTAAACGAACATTTCGCGGTATCACGGTACGATACACTTTTTCACCAAAATGCTGCTTGAGTTGATCAGATACATCATTTGATAAACGATTGCGCGGATCATACATGGTGCGCAAAATACCTTCTATGCTCAACGTAGGATTAACCATAGCACCGAGCTTAGTTATAGTATCAATTAACGCTGTTAAGCCTTCTAGGGCATAATATTCGCATTGCATTGGTACTAGAACGGAATCAGCGGCAGACATGGCGTTTACCGTTAGCATATTGAGCGATGGCGGGCAGTCTATAAAAATATAGTCATAATCATCTTTGATCGACGCTATTGCATTACGTAAACGGATCTCTCGAGCATAAAATTCCATCAATTTAATTTCTGCCGCGGTGACATCACTATTACCTGCGATCAAATCATATTTACCTATGGTATTTTTAATCACGATATCGGCAAACGGTTTTTCTTCGACTAATAATTCATAAGCGGTATTCTCGACTTCATATTTATCAACGCCACTGCCCATAGTCGCATTGCCTTGAGGATCTAAATCGATCAACAACACTTTACGCTTTGTGGCGGCAAGTGATGCGGCTAAATTAACGCAAGTTGTTGTTTTTCCAACGCCACCTTTTTGGTTGGCTACGGCAATTATTTTACCCACAATGTCATCCTGTCTTAAAATTATTGATGTCCGGTTAGCTTAATTAGCGAAAGAAATGCGTGTTATTGCTTGGCTATTTTTAATAAATGTCGCTGTTCATCTAACGTTGGAACATGCAATACAATAGTTTCTACCAACGAAAATCCTGCTGGTATCTGTTGTAATTCTTGCTGATTTAACTGGCCTTTTAACGCATAAAAAATGCCTTTTTCAGTCGGTAAATGGTGACACCAACTTAGCATATCTTGAATAGATGCAAATGCTCTGCTTAATACACCGTCAAATTTAATATCTGGGTTATAAGCTTCAACACGACTTTCAACTGGAGTAATATTATTGATTTTTAGTTCGAACTGAACCTGTTTTTGAAAACGGAACCGTTTGCCTAAACTATCAAGCAATACAAACTGCTTATCTGGATTCATAATCGCTAATGGGATCCCAGGTAAACCAGGGCCGGTTCCTACATCGATAAAATGCTGTCCTTCAAGGTAAGGAGAAACCGTTAAGCTGTCCATAATATGGCGGATTAGCATTTGCTCAGGATCGCGAACGGAGGTGAGGTTATAAGCCTTATTCCATTTATCAAGCATTTCAACAAAACCTATTAATTGTTTTTGTTGTAATTCGGTGGCCGACATTTTAATTTCAGCTAAATAGGTTTTAAGTTGGGCAGATAACACAGAAAGCCTCGTAGGTTGCATGATAACGACGGCAGTTATTATGAAGCCGTAAAAGCACTAAGGGAAGCCTTATGGCTTCCCTTGTGTTATTGAGTTGAAAAAATTACAACATTTATGCGATTTTGCGCAATAAACCTCGTTTTTTCAAATGCACTAGCAAAATAGAGATTGCTGCAGGTGTAATTCCTGGGATCCTTGATGCTTGTCCAACGGTATCGGGTTTATGGTTATTGAGTTTTGCGATCACTTCATTTGACAGGCCTGGTACTTGTTGATAATCCAAATCAAGTGGCAATAACGAGTTTTCATGACGAATAGCTTTATCAATTTCATCTTGCTGACGCTGAATATAACCCGAGTATTTAACTTGAATTTGTACTTGTTCAGCCGCTTGCGGATCATCAAGACCAGGGCCAAAACCCTCTAATGACATTAGCTTCGCATAATCCATTTCTGGACGACGTAGTAAATCTTCAAATGATGCTTCACGTGAAATAGGCGCATTTAATTCTGGATTAAGTACGCCTAATAAAGGTGAATTAGTATGAACCCATTGGCTACGTAAACGCTGAAGTTCCAATTCGATCGATTCTCTTTTTTCTATAAATAATTTCCAGCGATTGTCATCAACTAATCCAAGTTCACGGCCTTTTTCTGTTAAGCGTAAATCGGCATTGTCTTCGCGAAGCAATAAACGGTATTCCGCACGACTGGTAAACATGCGGTAGGGTTCTTTGGTTCCTAAGGTTGATAAATCATCAACAAGTACGCCAAGGTAAGCTTCATCACGACGAGGACACCAAGCCGTTTTGCCTTGAACTTGCAGTGATGCATTCATCCCAGCAAGTAAACCTTGTGCTCCGGCTTCTTCGTAACCTGTAGTGCCGTTAATTTGACCGGCGAAAAAGAGTCCTTCAATGGCTTTGGTTTCTAATGAGTTTTTAAGATCTCGTGGATCAAAATAATCATATTCAATGGCATAACCTGGGCGAATAATTTCAGCGTTTTCCATGCCTTTAATCGAACGTACTAAATTTAGCTGTACATCAAACGGTAAGCTGGTTGAGATACCGTTTGGGTAGATCTCATTGGTGCTTAACCCTTCTGGCTCAATAAATATTTGATGTGACGATTTGTCTGCAAAACGGTGGATCTTGTCTTCGATAGATGGGCAATAACGTGGCCCAACACCTTCTATCACGCCAGAATACATCGGACTTCTATCAAGTCCTCCACGAATTATCTCGTGGGTATTTTCATTGGTATGAGTAATAAAACATGAAACTTGTCTTGGATGCTGGCTGACATTACCCGTAAATGACATTACAGGTAACGGTGTATCACCTTTTTGTTCAGTCATTTGTGAAAAATCAATGGTGTTTGCATCAATGCGTGGTGGTGTACCGGTTTTCAAGCGGCCAACACGGATATTTAATTCGCGTAAGCGATTAGCCAATGCAATCGCGGGTGGATCACCGGCTCTGCCACCGCTATAATTTTGCAGTCCAATGTGAATTTTACCGCTTAAAAAAGTGCCCGTGGTCAGCACTATTGCAGGTGCTTCGAAAGCTAAGCCCATTTGAGTTACTACACCAACAACTTTATCATTTTCAACAACGAGGTCATCAACAGCCTGTTGGAAAATACGTAAATTAACTTGGTTTTGTAAAATATGTTGGATTTTTTGACGATACAGCGCTCTGTCTGCTTGGGCTCGTGTTGCACGAACTGCTGGCCCTTTGCTTGAATTTAATGTTCTAAATTGGATACCAGCAAAGTCTGTTGCCGTTGCCATTGCCCCACCCAATGCATCTATTTCTTTCACTAAATGGCCTTTACCAATGCCACCGATAGCTGGATTACAAGACATTTGGCCAAGCGTGTCGATGTTATGAGTTAACAATAATGTTTTTGAGCCCATTCTTGCCGCTGCAAGTGCTGCTTCAGTTCCGGCATGACCACCACCAACAACAATTACATCAAACCGTTCATGAAAATGCATTATCTGACCTTTGATTGCTAAGTAAGTTAAATTTGAATCTACCCTTTTTTCGATTGGATCATTTTAGCACTTGCTTGTCTGAACGTGAACGATCATTTTTCACTGATTGATCAAGATGGCGTTTGCTTAATAGATCTTAAGATCTTTATATAGATCTTTTTATTATACTTATTATTAGGATCGGACTTTTCTGTTGATAACTTTTATTTTTCTTTATAATCATATAGTAATGTAAAACCTAACCTGTTATTTGATCGCGATCAAACTCAAGATAACATGGGGACAGATCGGGGGGTTATCCACAAGGGTGATCATTGAGCGGATCGGACCGTGAATAGTACAGAGTTATGATCGCTAAAAATAATAGCTTATCCACAAAGTTATACTAAAAAAGAGTATATTGTGGATAAGTGTAATCTAATCTGTGAATGGATCATTATTTATTCAGGATATGATCGCGTTTACTGACATTTAGATAAGATGTTGCCATTGCAATAACCACGCTAGAGCGGGTTCTTCCGGTATTGGATCTTGTTGTACATCGATTTGGATCTTATCCACAATAGCTTTAGATCCATTTTGTAAAAGCAGTTCGGTGATCATTTCAGGTCCTTGGCAGAAAGTATCGTAGCTTGAGTCCCCTATTGCACACAAAGCGAACTGGATATGGCTAAGATCGGGCATTTCGATCATTAATTGTTTATAAAAAGGAACGATATTATCAGGTAGATCGCCTGCTCCATGAGTAGAACTGACAATGATCCACAGTGAAAAATCACCTAATTCATCGATATTTGGCTCTATAAATACCTCTGTTTGGTGATTTAACTCAGCAAGTTGAGCTGCCATTTCATCGGCAACATACTCTGAACCCCCTAATGTTGTGCCTACTAATAATGCGATTTTTGCCATTTTAACTCCGAATACTTAATTATATTTGTCCATTATACGCCCATTTTTCATTACCCTGTGTGGCTAACCTCAGTCGTGTATTAGACTGAATGTAACCATAAAACAACCAGTTTAAATGACTCTTACTGAAGAAACACGACAGATAGCTGAGTTTGCATGGGGGTCTGAGAGGGTTATGTTATGGGTTGATGACTTATTCTGGCTTATTTACTTTCGATTTGTCCCCTTTCGCTACATAGATCACCCTATTAATGTCGTTAGAGGTCCATATCCTGATGATCGCGCCAAGCATAATATGCTGCATGCGGGGCGTTTTTCAGGGCCATGAACGGTACCGTGGGGATGGCCTATGTTGCAGTGGCTAATATGTTTGGGGCGGCAAGGGGCTATTTTCTGTTGGGAATTAATCATTAATATATTGATTAATAATAAAAAACGAGCTATCTAGGCTCGTTTTATTATCTGCTTATAGACTTTATAACCGTGCTAGGTGTTTTGCATGAAAACGCAGATGGTCTTCAATAAACGTTGCGATAAAATAATAGCTGTGGTCATAACCTGGTTGCATTCTTAGCTCAAGCGGATAACCTTTGGCTTTAGCCACTTGTACTAAGGCTTGTGGTTTGAGTTGCTCGTCTAAAAAGTTGTCGTTGCCGCCTTGGTCCACTAGCGCGGGGACAAATTGTTGGCTATTGCTCATCAACTCACAGCTGTCATATTGTTGCCATTGTTGCTGATCATCTCCTAAGTAACTGCGGAATGCTTTGATGCCCCATGGGCAGTCCATTGGGTGACAAATAGGACTAAATGCTGACAGGCTGTTATATCGGTGCGGGTTTTTCAATCCGATAGTTAACGCGCCGTGTCCACCCATTGAGTGACCGCTAATACTACGTTGCTGTGTTACCTGAAAATGAGCTTCAATCAATGCTGGCAATTCGTTTACCACGTAATCATACATTTGGTAATGCTGATCAAATGGTGGTTTTGTGGCATTAAGATAAAATCCTGCCCCTAAGCCAAAGTCATATGCGCCGTCTTTATCATCTGCGACACCTTCCCCTCGCGGGCTGGTATCGGGTGCCACAATTGCTATTCCTAGTTCGGCAGCGATGCGCTGTGCGCCCGCTTTTTGCATAAAGTTTTCATCAGTACAGGTGAGCCCTGACAACCAATATAACACCGGTACTTTTTGGCTTTCTGCTTGTGGCGGTAAGTAAATGGCAAAGCGCATAGTGCAATTAAGTGCGCTTGATTGATGACTATATTGTTTATGCCAACCACCAAATGCTTTGGTACTGCTGATACTTTCAATGGTCATTAAGTGTCCTTATTTGTCAGCACGCAGTTAAGCCGTCTGAATGCTTAACTGCGCCTGCGATGATGAATTAAGCGTTACTTGGCAAAGTGAATTACACTGCGAATACTTTCGCCTTTGTGCATTAACTCAAACGCATGGTTAATATCTTCAAGACCCATAGTGTGGGTAATAAAGTGGTCTAGTTTGAATTCGCCCGCTAAGTATTGTTCAACAATACCGGGTAACTCGCTGCGTCCTTTTACCCCACCAAATGCACTGCCACGCCATACACGACCCGTGACCAACTGGAATGGGCGGGTTGATATTTCTTGGCCTGCGCCGGCAACTCCAATAATGACCGATTCGCCCCAACCTTTATGACAACATTCTAATGCACTGCGCATCACATTGACGTTACCGATACATTCAAACGAGAAATCCACGCCGCCATCGGTCATTTCTACAATCACTTCTTGAATCGGCTTATCAAAGTTTTTAGGGTTAATGCAATCGGTTGCCCCTAATTTTTTAGCCAATTCAAATTTAGATTCATTAAGATCTATACCAATAATACGGCTGGCACCTGCCATGGTGGCACCAATAATTGCAGATAAACCAATACCGCCTAGACCAAAAATTGCCACAGTATCGCCTTGTTGAACTTTAGCTGTCTTTAGAACAGCGCCCATTCCAGTGGTAACACCACAACCGAGCAGACACACTTCTTCAAGTGGCGCGGTTGGATTCACTTTTGCTAACGATATTTCTGGTAATACTGTGTATTCCGAGAACGTTGAGCAACCCATATAATGGAAAATAGGTTGGCCATCTTTAAAGAAACGTGTAGTGCCGTCTGGCATTAACCCTTTTCCTTGAGTAGCGCGAACCGCGCTGCAAAGATTGGTTTTACCAGAAGTACAAAACTTACAAACACCGCATTCAGCGGTATACAGCGGAATAACATGATCGCCTACTTTTACGCTAGTGACACCGTCACCGACCATATGAACAATGCCGCCGCCTTCATGACCAAGAATCGCTGGGAATACGCCTTCAGGATCATCGCCTGAAAGTGTGAATGCATCTGTGTGACAAACACCTGATGCCACAATTCGTACCATGACTTCACCTGGTTTTGGGTACATTACATCGACTTCTTCTACCGATAGTGGCTGACCAGGTCCCCAAGCAATTGCGGCTTTTGACTTAATAAATTGTGCTGACATAAATGATTTCCTTAACATTAGCTACCATGGTCGACATGGCTGATCGTAATAACTTCAGTGTAGTGTATTTAGCCATTGTATTTGTTTATCATATAATGATAATTAACTTTTTTTACAAATAACTTTTACGATAATGTAATAATGATGAAGTGGGAAGGTATTTTTGAATTTGTTGCCGTGACCGAAACCAACAGTTTTATGGCTGCAGGTAAGCGTTTGAGTATTTCTACTGCGCAAGTGAGTCGACAAATCAGCCAGTTGGAAAATCGTTTAAACACCAAATTATTTTATCGCACCACCCGTAAGGTATCACTAACTAAAGAAGGTATGGTTTATTATCAGCATTGTCGTCAAGTGTTAAACAGTCTTGATGAAGCAGAGCGAGCTATTTCAAAACCGCAAGGCTTGATTAGGATCACCGCGCAAGTGACCTACGGTGAAAAATTTATTATGCCGATAGTAATTGATTTTATGCAGCAATATCCTGACATTGAAGTGGTTTGCGAATTAACAAATCAACAACTTGATTTGGTTGATGGTGGTTATGATTTAGCTATTAGGCTTGGGCGTTTACTCAATTCCAGCATGATGGCAAAACGATTAACCAATAGACGCCAGTACGTGTGCGCCGCACCGAGTTATATTGCTAAATACGGTACACCTTATGCTTTATCTGAACTGACTCAACATAACTGCTTAATTGGCAGTCAGCCTCATTGGCATTTTGTTGAAAAAGGTAAACCTAAGACGGTAAAAGTGCATGGATGTTTGGCATGTAGTAGCGGTTTGAGTTTATTGAATGCGGCAATTTTGGGTTTGGGTATATGCAGTTACCGGGATATTACGTCAATGATGCCATTGCTGAGGGGCGATTGGTTGTATTACTTGCACCTTTTCAACAACCAAAAGAAGGCATTTGGGCTTTGTATCCGCACAATCGTCATTTATCACCAAAGGTGAGATTGTTGGTCGATAAGTTATCGCAAGAGTTATCATTAAAGTGATTCAATCACTGATAAATTTAGCTCATAGTCCGTAAAAACCGCGCTATTTGAGCTTTAGGAAGACTGGATATTTTGTTGACCATATCAATGGTAATCGGTTGTTTGGGTAGTTGTTGCTGCAATACTTCTATTTGATGTAACCATAAATGACTTGTCATGGTGGCGTCGGCTAATGCGCGGTGAAATACGCCATCGTTAGGTAACTGATGATGATCCACTAGCGTGCCGAGCTTATGATTGGGGGCATCTTGGCTTATGCGGCGAGATAACAATAAAGAGCAGCAAAAGATCCCTGAATATTTCAGCTTGTGTTGGGTAAATTCAGCATCGAGAAACTTCTTATCAAAACTGGCATTGTGTGCCACCAGATTAAACCCATCGATAAATTTGGCAAATTGTCCCATTACTTGCTTTGACACTGGGGCATGTTTGAGCATGTCGTTGCTGATACCTGTGTATTGTTCAATAAAGCTATTGACTCGCCGACCTGGATTAATCAGTTCCTGAAAGGTATCGACTATTTGACCATCGACCAATTTTACCGCGCCGATTTCAATGGCACGGTCACCATTATCGGGTGACAAACCTGTGGTTTCAAAATCGAGCACCACAACTTGGTTAGCGAGTGTTGTCATTAATATTGTCTACTTATTTACCGATACAAAATGAACTAAAAATCTTGCCGAGCAAATCATCTGAGGTAAATTTACCGGTGATTTCAGATAAGGCTATTTGTGTCATTCGAAGCTCTTCAGCCAGTAATTCACCGGCTAAATACACCTCAAGCTGTTCTTTACCTAGCTGTAAGTGACTTGCGGCAAGATCGAGTGCTTCTAAATGGCGACGACGGGCAATAAAGCCACCCTCTAAGTTACTTTGGTAACCCATTAATGATTTGAGATGTTGCTTTAACTCATCAACACCTAAACCTGTTTTGGCCGATATCCGATAAACGTTATTGCCCTGTTCTTCGGTTTTGTCTAAGGTTTCACCGGTTAAATCGGCTTTATTACGTACGACTGTAACCCCAAGTTTTGCCGGTAGGCGGTCGATAAAATCTGGCCAAATCTCGTGAGGGTTCACGGCATCGGTTGTGGTGCCATCGACCATAAACAATACTCTATCTGCTGCGGCTATTTCGGCCCATGCGCGTTCAATACCAATTTTTTCAACAGTGTCGAGCGTATCTCGTAATCCTGCTGTATCTATGATGTGAAGTGGCATACCGTCTAAGTGGATGTGTTCGCGTAGCACGTCGCGAGTCGTACCGGCAACTTCCGTTACAATAGCCGATTCTTTACCTGCTAACGCATTCAGTAAGCTAGATTTACCGGCATTTGGGCGACCGGCAATAACAACTTTCATGCCTTCGCGGATAATAGAACCTTGCTTGGCGCTGGCTTGTACCGTGTCTAATTTATTGATGATTTTATATAACGCGTTGGCGATTTTTCCATCGGATAAAAAATCGACTTCGTCATCGGGGAAATCAATCGCGGCTTCCACATATAAACGTAGGTTGGTGACTTGGTCGACAAGCTCATGGACTTCTTTTGAGAATTCACCTTGTAGTGATAACAATGCACTTTTCGCAGCCTGTTCACTGGTGGCATCGATTAAGTCTGCAATGGCTTCTGCCTGAGTTAAATCGAGCTTATCGTTCATAAAGGCTTGTTCGCTGAATTCTCCTGGTCTAGCAATGCGAATACCATCGATTTCCATGACGCGCTTGATTAGCATGTCGAGCACAATTTGACCACCATGACCTTGTAGTTCAAGCACATCTTCGCCAGTAAAGGAATTGGGTCCTTTAAAAAATAGCGCAATACCTTGGTCAATAACCTTACTGTCAGCACTGTTAAAGTCACAATATTCAGCGTAACGCGTTTTTGGCACATGGCCAATAATGGCGGTTGCAACATTAGTGGCTAAGTTACCAGAAATACGAATGATGCCTACGCCACCTCGTCCGGGGGCGGTCGCTTGTGCCACAATAGTGTCTGTTGTCACGGTAGTACCTATAAAATTGATAAAGGAAAAGGCGGCTAATCAGCCGCCTTTTTAATCAGTTATACAACATTGAGCTTAGGCTTATTTTATGCCATTTTTCTCAAGGCCGGCATAAATAATCTTCTGTTGAGTAATGGCAACTAAGTTACCTACTAACCAGTAAAGTACTAGACCTGCTGGGAACCATAAGAAGAAGACGGTAAAGATAACGGGCATCCACTGCATCATTTTTACTTGCATAGGATCCATCGTTGGCGCAACCGGTTGCATTTTCTGCATTAAAAACATCGACAAGCCCATTAATAATGGCAAGACGTAGTATGGATCTTGTACCGATAAGTCGTTAATCCATAGCATGAATGGCGCATGGCGTAATTCATAGCTTTCTAGCAGCACCCAGTAAAGCGCGATAAAGATTGGCATCTGTAACAAAATAGGTAAGCAACCTCCCATAGGGTTTACTTTCTCTTTCTTGTACAGTTCCATCATCGCTTGACCCATCTTCTGACGGTCATCGCCAAAGCGTTCTTTCATCTCAGTCATTTTTGGCTGCAGATTACGCATTTTGGCCATCGAAGTGTATTGCTTCTTGGTCAGGGGATATAAGCCACCACGTACCGTTAGGGTAATCAAAATAATTGCTACACCCCAGTTACCCACAAATGATTGATAGAACATCAATAACCAATGGATTGGAATGGCTAACCACCATAAGAAACCATAATCAACAACCAAGTTTAAGGTTTCAGAAATAGCTGAAAGTGCTTTTTGATTTTTAGGGCCGACATAAAACTGTGAGCTAATATCTTGTGTGACGCCTGGTGCAATATCATATACCGCGCCGCGAAAACCTATATTGGCTAAACCACCAGAGACTCTTGAGAAAATGGTGTTTGAATCTATTGCTGGCGGAACCCAAGCTGACACAAAGTAATGTTGTAGCATTGCTGCCCAACCACCTAATGTGACTTTAGCAAGATTCTTATCAGCCATATCGTCAAAATTATATTTCTCATAACGAGTATCTTCAGACGAGAAAGCACCACCACGATAAGTCGGCATAATCATGCTACTTTCTGATTCTTTAATCGTTTGTTTAATTTGACCATACATTTGCACTTGTAACGGTGCCGTTGAGGTGTTGTTGATGGTGTAATCTACGCCGACATCATACTGACCACGGGTAAACGTAAAGGTTTTTACGTAGGTGACACCGTTGTCTGCTGTAAAAGTAAATGGCACAGTTAATGTGTCTTTGTCTTCAGCTAAAAAATATGAACTGGCTTGAACATTATAAGTTGCACGACCATTAGCACTACTATCAATACCATCACGACCAATAAGGCCACTTTGAGCGATATAAGTGAAATCATTTTGCTGATCTAAAATAACGAAAGGGTCGTTACTGTCTATTTCGCGTTTATGTTCCACTAATGCGGCATAAACAATGTCACCACCAATAGGGCTTATTTTAATAACAAGCTTATCGGTTTTAACGCTAATAAGGTTTTTAGTTGCAGGTAATTCTTCTTGTACCCCAATAACATCTGCTTCTGGAACGTCATCACTGTGTTGTGGGGCGGCGTTAGTTTGGCTAACAGTTTGTGCTGCTGCCGGTTGTGGTGCTTTATCTGTTTGCCATTGTTGCCACATTAAAAAGCTGACAAACAGCAGACCGATTAGCAATATATTGCGTTGAGATTCCATAGCCTATTTATTACACCTGTCATTTTTAGGGGGGACGGGATCACTACCGCCTGCATGTAAAGGGTGACATTTTAATATGCGTTTTATTGCAAACCAACTACCTTTTAGTGTTCCATGTGTTTTTATTGCTTCTATAGCGTAATAAGAACAAGTTGGATTAAACCGACAACGCGGTCCCAATAAAGGGCTGATAATAATTTGGTAACCACGGATAACCGTAGTTGCTAGCCATTGTAACGGCGACTGAGTTTGCGCCATAGCTTTTCTACTAATTTGTGTAGTTCTGCATTTTCCATTTCCATCACGCCATTTCTGACTAATACAACGATATCTATATCTGGGATGTCGTGTTGATGTAAACGAAAACTATCTCTTATCACACGTTTGATACGATTACGTTGGTTTGCACGTTTAACAAAACGTTTTGCAACGGTTAACCCTAAACGAGGATGTTGCTCTGAATTTGGAATTGCGAGCAGAGTTATTTCAGCAGAGGATGCTTTGATTGGATTGGAGAATACAGATTTAAATTGCGCGGGAGTTAACAAACGTAACTCCCGCGAAAAGGTATAGCTAGTCACCTGGTTATCTACTTATGCAGATAAACGAGTGCGACCTTTCGCACGACGACGTGCAAGTACCTTACGGCCACCTACAGTAGCCATACGAGCGCGGAAGCCGTGAGAACGCTTGCGCTTCAGGTTGCTAGGTTGAAAAGTACGTTTACTCATTATGGCAATCCGTCTTTGTTAGTGAATTTTCCTTATCTCCAAAATTAGAGTTAAGGGTAAAAAAGAGGCAGAATTGTAATCACTTTAAGTACTGTCGTCAATAACGAAAGTACTTATATAATAAATTTATGCCAATCTTTATTTGAAGCTACTAACGATTAAGCACCATAAGATGTGGATAAGTCTGTGTACAGACACTATATCTTGTGGATCTTTCATTGTTTCAGTAGATCAAAGAATCGCTATTATAGATCAAGGTGGATCGGTTAATAAAGCTGGATTTGCTTGAAATTCACAATTAATCGATCGTTTTCGATCTTTGATGATCATCGATTTATACATAGAATGATCACGCTGGGGATAAATCTGCTTTTAAGGATAGCGATCATAGTGATCTCACTATAGAATACATCTCCTTTGTTTAAAGATATTTGGGGATAAATAAGTGGCGGTTTCACTTTGGCAACAATGTATCGGCAGACTGCAAGACGAGTTATCAGCGCAGCAGTTCAGTATGTGGATCCGTCCGTTACAGGCTGAAATGGATGGTGATACATTGGTTTTGTATGCGCCAAATCGTTTTGTGCTGGATTGGGTACGCGATAAATACATCAATATCATTAATCAATTTTTTACTGAACAAATGGGCGGTAATGCACCCAAGTTACGTTTTGATATTGGTAGCCGTCCTTCTGCACGCCAAGTTGCGCCAGCGCCTGTAGCTGCTAAGCCTGTGAATCGTCAAACGAAAGCCCAAGTGGGAACGACGTCTTTTAATACCCAGGCCGAACCGATTATCAATCCCAACCACCGCAGTAATATTAACCCAACATATCAGTTTGATAATTTTGTTGAAGGTAAATCGAACCAATTAGGTAAAGCTGCGGCATTGCAAGTATCTGAAAATCCTGGTGGTGCTTATAATCCGTTATTTTTATATGGCGGAACCGGTTTAGGTAAAACCCATTTACTGCATGCTGTGGCCAATGGCATTATTAAAAACAATCCTAATGCTAAAGTGGTATATATGCATTCTGAGCGTTTTGTACAGGACATGGTTAAGGCCTTACAAAATAACGCCATTGAAGAATTTAAACGTTATTACCGCAGCGTAGACGCGTTATTTATTGATGATATTCAATTTTTTGCCAATAAAGATCGTTCACAAGAAGAATTTTTTCATACCTTCAATGCTCTACTAGAAGGTAATCATCAAATTATTTTAACCTCTGATCGTTATCCTAAAGAGATCGACGGGGTAGAAGATCGCTTAAAATCACGTTTTGGTTGGGGGTTAACCGTAGCGATTGAACCGCCGGAGTTAGAAACCCGCGTGGCGATTTTAATGCGTAAAGCACAAGAGAATGGCATTAATTTACCCGATGAAGTGGCTTTCTTTATTGCCAAGCGTTTACGTTCAAATGTACGTGAATTAGAAGGTGCACTAAACCGTGTGATTGCTAATGCTAACTTCACTGGACGTCCTATCACCATCGACTTTGTGCGCGAAGCATTAAGAGATCTCTTGGCACTGCAAGAAAAATTAGTCACTATAGATAATATTCAGAAGACTGTTGCTGAGTATTATAAAATAAAAATGGCAGATATGCTGTCTAAACGCCGTTCTCGCAGTGTGGCAAGGCCTAGACAAGTGGCGATGGCGCTATCTAAAGAACTTACTAACCAAAGTTTACCGGAAATTGGTGATGCTTTTGGTGGTCGTGACCATACGACAGTATTGCATGCTTGTCGTAAAATCGCCCAACTGCGCGAAGAGAGTCATGACATTAAAGAAGATTATGCTAACTTGATTAGAACTTTGTCTTCTTAATTCAGGGATTGTAGACACGATGAAATTTTCAATTGATAGGGACGCCCTGTTAAAACCGTTGCAGCTAGTGTGTGGCGCGGTAGAACGCAGACACAATTTACCTATTTTAGCCAACTTATTAGTTGAAGTTAGTGAGTCCTCACTTAAGCTAACGGGCACTGATTTAGAAGTTGAGTTAGTGGGCCAAGTGGCAATTCATGGTGATATTGATATCGGTCGTACCACCGTTCCAGCCAAAAAATTGCTGGATATTGTTAAGTCATTACCAGAGCAAAGTGAATTAAAAGTCGAACAGCAAGATAATAAATGGTTATTGCGTTCCGGTCGTAGCCGTTTTTCATTGGCAACATTGCCTGCTGAAGATTACCCCAACGTTGAAGAATTCCAAGCAGATATCGAATTTAGCTTAAAGCAAGGCGTGTTGAAGTCGATTATCGATTCAACTCAGTTCTCAATGGCTAACCAAGATGTGCGTTATTACCTTAACGGTTTGTTATTTGAAACCGAAGGTAATGTTTTACGTGCTATAGCCACAGACGGACACCGTTTAGCGCTAAGTCATCGCACGTTAGATATCTCATTACCTGAAAAGCAAGTGATTGTGCCTCGCAAAGGGGTGGTTGAAATGGCACGCTTGCTCGACAGTGACGATCAGGACATTACCATTGCGATTGGTGATAATGCCATTCGGGCCGTGACTACCTCCGCTGTGTTTACCAGTAAGCTCGTTGATGGTCGCTTCCCTGATTATCGTAGAGTGTTACCTAAGGGTGGCACTAAAGTGGTCATTGCCAGCCGAAATCAGCTAAAACAAGCATTAACCCGCGCCTCTATTTTGTCGAATGAAAAATTCCGTGGGGTTCGTATTCAGCTTGAACCTGGGTTATTGAAAATTACTGCTAATAACCCAGAGCAAGAAGAAGCTGAAGAAATCATTGATGTTGATTATGACTCTGATAATTTAGAAATTGGTTTTAACGTCAGCTATCTACTTGATGTGTTAAATAACTTAGCCAGCGATGAAGTGCGTATTACCTTAATTGATGGTAATTCGAGTGCTTTGATTGAGAACCACAAAGAAGAAGATTCTATGTATGTGGTGATGCCTATGCGTCTTTAACGGGTTATCGTCTGATTGTTTATTAAGGTGCTGTAAGGCACCTTCTTTGTCTATATAGGATTATTTATTCCGGTTATCACAAATAGGTCTTCATGAGTTTATCGCGTCTTACCATTGGTTCATTTCGTAACATTACCTCTGCGTCATTACAGCCTTGTGATGGCTTAAATTTGATTTACGGTCAAAATGGCAGTGGCAAAACCAGTATTCTTGAAGCCATTTACTTTTTGGGTATGGGCCGCTCGTTTCGCAGCCACTTATCGCAACGGGTGATCAACCATGATGACGATAAACTGACCCTATTTGCCCAGTTAATTGACGCCGACAGAGACTATAAAATTGGTTTACGTCGCCATCGAAGTGGTGAGATTGAAGTTAAAATCAATGGCGAGAAAGTGAAGCGTTTATCAACGTTGGCCGATACTTTGCCCATTCAAGTTATTACTCCAGAAAGTTTTTCTTTATTGTTCGAGGGACCTAAAGCTCGCCGTCAATTTATCGATTGGGGGGCATTTCATTCCGACCCGTATTTTTATCAAGCTTGGGTGAATACCAGGAAGGTATTAAAGCAGCGCAATCAATTACTTAGAAATCAATCACCCTATAGCCAAATACAATTTTGGGATAAGGAGTTGGTGCGGTATGCTGAACAGGTTACCGATATACGAAATCAATATGTAGACTCGTTAAATGGGCTACTAAAGGGTATAATCGGAGTGTTTTTACCTCATATTGATATTAAGGTTTCTTTTACCCGAGGATGGGACAGTAAAACGGATTTTTCACAATTACTTGAAAACCAATACTCAAGAGATTTAGCCGCAGGTAATACGGGTAGCGGGCCCCATAAAGCAGACTTACGTTTGCGTGTGGGTACTTTACCCGCGCAGGATGCGTTGTCCCGTGGACAATTAAAATTATTAGTCTGTGCACTACGTATTGCACAGGGAAAGTTGCTCAAACAACAGCTAGATAAAAACAGTATTTATCTGGTTGACGATTTACCGTCAGAGTTGGATGCACAGCATAGGCAGCTATTGCTTCAGCAGTTAACCGAAACCGGTGCACAAATATTTGTCACCGCGATTGATCCGCTAACAATAGTCGATTCGTTATCTAGCCCTCCAAACAGGACGTTTCATGTGGAACAAGGGCTGGTAACAGTTATTGAATAACAACGAGAGATAAATATGTCAGAGAATAGTTACGATTCTTCGAGTATCAAGGTATTAAAAGGCCTTGATGCAGTCCGTAAGAGACCTGGTATGTACATTGGTGATACTGATGATGGCACAGGTCTTCATCACATGGTATTCGAAGTGGTTGATAACTCTATCGATGAAGCTTTAGCAGGCCATTGTAGCGAAATCACCATTACCATTCATTCCGATGGTTCAGTCTCAGTAAAAGACGATGGTCGTGGTATTCCTGTTTCGATACATGAGGAAGAGGGTATCTCTGCTGCTGAAGTGATTATGACCGTACTTCATGCAGGTGGTAAGTTTGATGACAACTCATACAAAGTCTCTGGTGGACTTCACGGTGTGGGTGTTTCGGTCGTTAATGCTTTATCGCGAAAGCTGCAGTTAACTATTCGTCGTGCAGGTAAAATCTATGAGCAGTTTTATACTCATGGTGTACCTGATGCGCCTATCAAAGAAATCGGCGATGCGGTGACAACCGGCACCGAACTCCGTTTTTGGCCAAGCAGTGAGACGTTTACTAATAATCTTGAATTCCATTTTGAAATTTTAGCCAAACGAGTACGTGAACTATCATTCTTGAACTCTGGTGTGGGCATTCGTTTAGTTGACGAGCTCGAGAATAAAGATGAATTCTTTAGATATGAAGGTGGTATTAGAGCCTTTGTTGACTACTTAAACCGTAACAAAACGCCGATTAACAAAGATGTATTCCATTTTGCACACGAACGCGAAGACGGTATTACCGTTGAAGTGGCAATGCAGTGGAACGATGGTTATCAAGAAAATATTTATTGTTTTACCAATAATATTCCTCAGCGCGATGGTGGTACTCACTTAGCCGGTTTCCGTGGAGCATTGACGCGTAACTTGAATAACTACATGGAACGTGAAGGTTATAACAAAAAAGGTAAAACCAACGCCACCGGTGATGATGCGCGCGAAGGCTTAACTGCGGTTATTTCTGTTAAAGTACCGGATCCAAAGTTTAGCTCGCAAACGAAAGATAAACTTGTTTCTAGCGAAGTGAAAAGCGCTGTTGAGCAAACGATGGGTGAGCAGTTAAACGATTACCTATTAGAAAACCCAGCAGATGCTAAATTAATTGTTGGCAAGA
Organism: Shewanella sp. Actino-trap-3; assembly: GCF_002836275.1. Lineage (NCBI taxonomy): Bacteria > Pseudomonadati > Pseudomonadota > Gammaproteobacteria > Alteromonadales > Shewanellaceae > Shewanella > Shewanella sp. Actino-trap-3. Next base: position 3,284,655 of record NZ_PJCE01000001.1, read on the forward strand.
TTGTTGACGCTTCACGCGCGCGCGAAGCGGCTCGTAAAGCGCGCGAAATGACTCGTCGTAAAGGGGCATTAGATTTAGGTGGTTTGCCTGGTAAGTTAGCTGATTGCCAAGAGAAAGACCCTGGTCTTTCAGAAATATATATAGTGGAAGGGGACTCTGCTGGCGGATCTGCCAAGCAGGGGCGTAATCGTAAAAACCAAGCTATTCTTCCACTGAAAGGTAAAATCTTAAACGTAGAAAAAGCGCGTTTTGACAAAATGTTATCGTCTCAAGAAGTGGCAACACTGATCACGGCATTAGGTTGTGGTATTGGCCGCGACGAGTATAACCCTGATAAGACCCGTTATCACAATATCATTATCATGACCGATGCTGATGTCGACGGTTCACACATCCGTACCTTGCTACTGACCTTTTTCTTCCGTCAAATGCCAGAATTGATCGAGCGTGGATATATTTATATTGCTCAACCACCGCTCTTTAAAGTGAAAAAAGGTAAGCAAGAACAATATTTAAAAGACGAACCCGCGTTAACGGAATATTTAACTACTCAAGCACTTGATGGTACAAGTATTTACCCAAGCAAAGGTGCTTTTGGTATGTCTGGTGAGCCATTAGAGCGCTTGGTGGCGCAGTATCGTGAAGTTGAACGCATCATTAAGCGTCTAGAAAAACGCTTCCCGTCCAACTTACTTGACCGTATGTTGTATCACCCAGAAGTCACCGCGGATGTGTTGAATGACGAAGCGAAAATGACCTCATGGTGCAATGACTTTATTGCGGCATTAGTTGAGCGTGAAAATAGTGGCATTATCTACACTTCGAATGTCATGCTTGATCCTGAACGTAAGGTTTACACCCCTAGTGTGACAATCCGTAAACACGGTATTGATTTCACCTATCTATTTGGTCATGACTTCTTTACGTCAACGGATTACCAACGTATGGCTAAATTAGGTGCTGCGTTACACGGTATGATTGAAGAAGGCGGTTACGTACAACGTGGCGAGCGTGTTAAAGACGTTGAAAGTTTCTTAGAAGCGCTAGATTGGACGATGAGTGAAGCCAAACGCGGTCTTTATATTCAACGCTATAAAGGTTTGGGTGAAATGAACCCTGAGCAGTTATGGGAAACCACAATGGATCCGGAATCCCGTCGTATGTTACGTGTGACCATTGAAGATGCGGTTGCTGCAGATCAGCTCTTTACGTGCTTGATGGGCGACCAAGTTGAGCCGCGTCGTGAGTTTATTGAAACCAATGCGCTTAATGTTGCAAACTTAGACGTATAACATAAATTATGTGTGTAAATGGGTGCCTTTGGCACCCATTTTTTTTACTATATTGATTATAATAGAAATTAATCAACAGCTTATAAGGTTTGTAATCGTGGTTATTAGTTTTTTTAAAAATTTATTTAATTTTCGTGACCACAATGAACAAGTCAAATTTACTGGCATAACCACAGTAGAGAAACGTCAACAAACTAAACCGAAAGCGCCAGTACCTGCAATTGAGATCACCGTAAATCAAGCCGCTGAATCACAGTTAGACTTGTCTACTTTATTTTATAGTTTGTTATTTTCAAACCAACAAACGACAGTAACCGGGATCGCCAATAATTTAGAGCGTAGCGTGATGCGAAATATTGAACAGGCATTAAGCTCACCTCAATCGATTGCAGAAAACGTATTAAAGCTACCCAGTAAAATACTGGAACTCGATAAAAAACTTGCCGATGACAGTATTGAAACCCAAGCGTTAATCAAACTCATTGAGCAAGATCCATTATTGTGTGTTGAAGTCCTTAAACTTTGTAATTCACCCGCTTTCAAACGAGCTAATAGTGATGTTAGTAGTATTCAGCAAGCATTAGTTCAAGTGGGTCGACAGCAATTAAGACAATTTATTACTGCGTGTTTAGCCCGTCAGTTGATAGATATAAAACCTATTTATTTTAGACGGTTCGGCGCTGAAATTTGGCGCCACTCTATGCAAGTGGCTTTCTTGGCCAGCGAGTTAGCGAAGCCTGACCAGCGTGACAGTGCTTTTCTATTGGGCTTGCTCCATGATGTCGGTAAAATTGCTATTTTTAAGATGCTGGTAGATGCTTTTTATCAAGCTGAACCTGGAGATCAGCCTAACTCACAGCTATTTAAGCAGGTCATGACCACAAAGTCGTTAACCCTGAGTGCGCTTTTAGCCCGTTATTGGCAACTACCACAACACTTTGAAACGCCATTAACTCTCCTTGCCAATAGTAATATTAAGCCTACAGACGATATGGCACTGCTAGTCTGGAAAGCTAATATTATTAGTGAGTGCTCAATGCTAAAGCAAGTCGATAAATTACCTAAACCGGCATTAACGGTTTTGTTAGCTCAAGTAGAGTGTAGCGAAGAAGAGTTTATTTCATTACATCAGAAGCTTATGCAATTTTAAATTAACCTCAGTCAGGGAATATGAGCAGTTTTATAACCATTTATGACCCCAAGTTTAGGCTTAATGAGTATAACGCCCATAAAAAAGCGCCTTTCGGCGCTTTGTCACTTCATTTTAATGGCAGCTGAAGCAAACTATTGCAGTAATGAAATATCTGCAACGTGTAAGAACTGCTCACGAAGATTGGTTAATAAGGCTAAACGATTATTTTTCAATGCTTCATCATCAGCCATTACCATCACATCTTCAAAAAACAGATCGACACTTTCGCGTAAGTCAGCTAGCAAGGTTAATGCTTGTTGGTAATCGCCATTGGCAAACAAGGGGGCTAACTGCGGTTGCAGTTGTGCTAGTTTGTCGGCTAAGGCTTTTTCTGCTGTTTCGGTTAATAGTGCTTGGTTGATGGTTTCAGGCAGTTTACCTTCAACTTTAGCCAGAATATTCGATACCCGTTTATTCGCTGCTGCAAGCGCGGTAGAAGCGTCTAAACCACGGAAGTGAGAAACAGCATTAATACGGCTGTCAAAGTCTGCTGGACGAGTAGGGCGACGAGCAAGTACGGCCAAAATAACATTGACTTGAATGCCTTTATCTTGGTACCAAGCACGGAAACGTGCGAGCAGGAACTCAAGGACATCTTCGCCGCTATTGGCATTAGTCACGTTAGCTGCGTGCAATGCTTGAGCTTTAGCGATTAATTCAACTAAGTCGAGTGGCAGTTTGTTTTCAACGATAATGCGTAAAATACCAATGGCTGCACGGCGAAGGGCAAATGGGTCAGCCGCCCCTTTTGGAGCTTGGCCAATACTAAAAATACCCACTAAAGTATCGAGCTTTTCAGCTAACGCAACGGCACATGATACGCTTGCTGTTGGTACTGTATCACCCGAGAATTTAGGTTTGTATTGCTCTTCAAGCGCCACGGCAACGGCTTCTTCTTCGCCGTCTAAACGGGCATAATGCATGCCCATAGTGCCTTGAGTGTCGGTAAACTCCATAACCATATTAGTCATAAGATCAGCTTTAGACAATAAACCGGCGCGGCTGGCATCAGCACTATTAGTGTTTACACCGTTGTCGTTCATTTGCGTTGCAATGAAACCAGCTAGCGTTGAAATACGCTCAACTCGGGCCTTTAATGTGCCCAGTTGTTTTTGAAATACCACAGTTTCCAAGCTAGCAATACGAGATTCAAGCTTTTGTTTCTTATCAGTATTAAAGAAAAACTCTGCATCAGCAAGACGAGGGCGTACCACTTTTTCGTTACCCGATATAATCTGTTGTGGATCTTTTGATTCGATGTTGGTAACAAAAATAAAGTTAGGCAGTAGCTTGCCTGCTTTATCAAATACGGGGAAGTATTTTTGGTCACCTTTCATGGTGTAAACCAAGGCTTCAGAAGGCACATCTAAAAACTTTTCTTCAAAACTGGCCGTCAATACAATTGGCCATTCAACTAATGAGGCCACTTCTTCTAATAAGCTGTCTTCAATATCGGCAACGCCGCCTAATTTGGCTGCAGCGGCTTCAGCATCGGCTTTAATCAGTGATTTACGCAGGTGATAATCGGCAAGGACTTTTCCTTGCTCTTTAAGCGCGGCGAGGTAGTTGTCTGCATGATCTAATTCAAAGCTCGCTTGGCCCATAAAGCGATGTCCGCGAATAACGCGGTCAGATTTAATCCCAAGTAATTCGCCAGAAACTATTTCGCTACCTAGTAACATGGTCACTGTGTGCACAGGGCGAATAAACTGCGTTTTGTTGTAACCCCAACGCATCCGTTTTGGAATAGGTAACTTGTCTAACGCTCGCTGTGCCATGTCAGTAATTAAGCTTTTTGTTTCAACGCCAACTACTTTAGCTTGATGAACTAACCATTCACCTTTATCGGTCACTAAACGTTCGGCCTGTTCAATAGTAATACCGTTACCACGCGCCCAACCTTGTGCTGCTTTAGTTGGATTACCGTCTGCATCAAATGCTGAACTGACTGCGGGTCCACGTTTTTCAATCACTTTATCGGCTTGAGCTTGTGCTAAACCAATGACATTAATCGCTAAACGTCGAGGGGCTGCGTACCAAGTTGCAGATTCAAAATGTAAATCTGCTTTGGTTAATTCATCGGTAAAGTTTGCTAGAAATGATTCGGCTAAAGTGCGCAGTGACTTTGGCGGTAACTCTTCGGTACCAATTTCAATGAGTAAGTTTTCAAAATTCATTCGTTACCTCTACTTACACATTGGGAAGCCAAGAGCTTCACGTGCTTGATAATAAGATTCTGCAACACCTTTTGCCATCGTGCGAACGCGAAGAATATAACGCTGGCGTTCGGTAACTGATATAGCATGGCGAGCATCAAGTAAGTTGAAAGCATGTGATGCTTTCATGACTTGCTCGTAAGCAGGTAATGGTAGCGGTTTTTCGAGTGATAAAAGGTGATGGCACATTTTTTCACACTGATCGAACAGGGTGAACATAAAGTCGACATCGGCATGTTCAAAGTTATAAGTTGATTGCTCAACTTCGTTCTGATGGAAAATATCACCATAAGTGACACGACCTAAAGGTCCGTCGGTCCAAACAAGATCGTATACACTATCAACTTCTTGAATATACATCGCTAGACGCTCAAGTCCGTAAGTGATCTCACCGGTAACGGGGCTGCATTCAATGCCGCCGACTTGCTGGAAATAAGTAAACTGAGTCACTTCCATTCCATTAAGCCAGATTTCCCAACCCAATCCCCAAGCACCTAATGTTGGCGATTCCCAATTGTCTTCAACAAAGCGAATATCATGTATTTGGGTATCAATGCCGAGGGCTTCAAGTGAGCCAAGATAAAGTTCTTGGATGTTGTCTGGCGATGGCTTGAGGACTACTTGGAATTGATAGTAATGTTGTAGGCGATTAGGGTTTTCACCATAACGTCCATCAGTAGGACGGCGAGACGGTTGCACATATGCACTGCTCATTGGCTCTGGGCCTAATGAACGCAAGAACGTCTGCGGGTGAAAAGTACCAGCGCCAACTTCCATATCCAGAGGTTGAACAATAGCGCAACCTTGTTGCGCCCAATATTCCTGAAGGGTTAGAATAAAACCCTGAAATGTCTTTACGTCGTGTTTCGTCGTCATGTCTACTACTGTCAGGCTATTAATAGAAAATGGTTATGATTATACCTTGTCGAGCAAGGCAGATGTAGGTTATTTTTTAACGTATACATAAAAACGTTAATGGGACTCTAGTATGCAAGTTAACCGATGTGGTTGGGTAAGTGAAGATCCTTTATATCAGCAATACCACGATACGGTTTGGGGACGACCTCAATTTGATCCCAAACAGCTTTTTGCTAAGTTATGTTTAGACGGTCAGCAGGCTGGATTATCGTGGCTTACTATTTTAAAAAAGCAGCAAAACTATGAGCAATTTTTTGCCAATTTTGAGCCCAGTATTATTGCCCAATATGATCAACACAAGGTGGAAGCATTAATGCTTGAACCGGGTATTGTGCGTAATCGACTTAAAATAAACTCGATCATCAAAAATGCCAAAGCCTATATGGCGTTTGTAGAGCAGGGTAATGATTTTGCTACTTTTTTGTGGGATTTTGTCGGCGGTTCGCCTAACGTTAATCAGTTTGAATCATTGAGTCAAGTTCCAGTACAAACCCCTGAGTCTGAAGCTATGTCTAAGGCATTAAAAAAGCTTGGTTTTAATTTTGTCGGGCCCACAATTTGCTATGCGTTTATGCAGGCGGTGGGGATGGTTAATGACCACACCACAGATTGTCATTGTTATGGCCAGTTTTAATGAGTCTTGATCGACAATAAAAAGGGCTGTTCCACGTGGAACAGCCCTTTTTTGTCTAAGTCACTTTATTGTAATTTAACATATTAACTGGTTTAGATTTTCTCGAAGAAAAATGGTTTACGTTGGTGTTTATCACCGTTTAATTGATCCATGGTTTCTGAGTTAAACAACTTACCATTGACCATGGTATAAGTGACTTTATCAGTAGTTCTGATATCGGCTAATGGATCGCCATCAATCACTATTAAGTCTGCCAATTTACCGACTTTAATAGAACCTAGTTGATGGTCCATACCAAAGGTAATAGCCGGATTTATGGTCGCTGTTTTCAATACTTCCATATTACTCATTCCACCTTGAGCAAACATCCACATTTCCCAGTGAGCGGCTAGACCTTCACGTTGACCGTGAGCACCAATATTGGGCTTTACGCCGAGTTCATTGAGTTCATTTGCTACACGCGCCACGTTAAAGTGGTTGTAATGTGCGTCGGGTGCTGTGGTTCTGCGCATTGAACGTGCATCTAAAATATCGTGTGGTACATACATGCTTAGCCGAGGGTGAGCCCAAACATCGGTTTTGTCATACCAGTAGTTTTCGCCTGAAATACCGCCATAGGCAACAACCAGTGTCGGGGTGTAGTGGACTTCCGTCTGGCTCCAAAATTGTTTGATGTCGTTATAAATTGAGGCAACGGGTAATGAGTGCTCTACCGTTGTGTGGCCATCGGCAATCATCGACAAGTTATGTTGTAATAAACTGCCACCTTCTGGTACCACCATCATTTCAAGTTCGCGTGCTGCGGCGATAATTTGCTGGCGCTGATCGCGACGTGGTTGGTTATAGCTTTTAACACTAAAGGCACCAACTTTTTTAAGACGCTCTAAATGGAATTTAGCATCATCGAGCGAGTCAACGTGCGAGGTGTAACCGGGTAGATTTGCGCCATACAAAATGGTACCGGTTGAAAAAATTCGTGGCCCAACAATTCTGCCGGATTTTTGCTGCTCAGAAGCGGCAAATATTTCAGTGGTGTCATTTGATGGATCATGGATCGAGGTCACCCCAAGTGATAAACCTGAATACAATGCCCAGTTTTGCTGTGGAATAATTTCATCATCTGCTTGACCACCATGAGCGTGGGCATCGAATAAGCCTGGCATAATCGTTTTGCCGCTGATGTCGATGACTTGGGCGTCTTTAGGAATAGTGGTATTAGCACCGCCGACGCTAACAATTTTATTGTCTTTAACAATGACAACACCATTATCGATCACCTTGTCATTTTCCATGGTGATTACTTTGCCGCCAGTAAACACCACGGTTCCACGTGGAACATCAGCCTTATCTTTAAAGCCAATAGAAGTTATTTTAGGTTCAACTTTGGTTTCTGCTTTAGCATATTGAGTGTCTATATCGGCTTGATATAAATCAGGGCCCAATGTCCAATACAGTTGGTTGTTTTGGCTATTCCAACTAATACTCTCTCCTGCACGGGTGCTTAGTTGGCTAATGGGCAAATTAGTGGCTTTAGGGCCAATGGCAATGGTTTCACCGTGTTTTGCAAAGGGCGTAACATAAACTCGGAAACGCTCGGCAAAGGCCAAGTGCTCACCGTTTGGTGACAAACGAAACTCTGTAGCATGCTCACTGGTGTAATGGGTACGCTTTTCAAAACCATTCATACCGATGGATGCGAACTCTGGTGTCTCATCTGAATCCATAAAGTAAACCCGTTCTGGGTCCGCGCCAAATTGGGGCTGATGGCCACTGGCAGTTAGTTTGGTATTTTGCTTACCTTTGATATCGACTTTATATAAACCAGGTTCTTGTGACCAAGTCCGTGGTGTTATGTCGCCACCACGTGCTTTTCGATAAACGATATAATCGCCATTAGGTGAAAAGGTCGGTTCAACATATTTACCAGGCTCACTGGTTAACACTTTAGCATTGCCACCACGGGCGCTAACGACCCTAACGGTGCCTTGTAGTTGGTCTGTCCAAGTGGTAAACACAATATCTTTGCCGTCTCGAGACCATTGTGGAAACAGTTCATTTATATCTTCGTCTAAACGCGTTAAACGCGCTTTTTTACCATCGTTTATATTACGGATCCAAATTTTACCTAAAGCCTCAAACACCACTTTGTTGCCGTCTGGTGACACTTGTGCCATACGCAGCATTTTTACATCAAACTCATCTTGGTCAAGATTTTGGGTAAAACGGACCGAGGGTTGAATGTCTCGTTGAGCGTTAACACTAAATGGGATGTCAGAGACTTGTTTGCTGTCTACGTCGAGTTTGTTTATTTTACCTTTAGCCCAAAATACGATGTGCTTGTTGTCATTGGTCCATGACATTGTCGGGTATACACCATGGATGGCCCAGGTTTCCTGCATATCACGATCAAGCTTGTCATAAAGCTTGGTTTCTTTACCTGAGTTTAAATCGACAGAATATAACGTGGATTGGAATCCATCGCGTTTGATGTATGCCAGTGTTTTACCATCAGGACTTGGTGTTGGACGAATTGCACCACCGGTACCTTCGATTATGACTTCTATATCACCCGTCTGAGTATCGTAACGCTTTATTTTATAAATGCCTTTAACTGAGTCTTTAGAGTAGTGAAAGGTTTTGCCTGGGGTGGCATCTTGGCTGAAGTAGATGTAACGCCCATCGGGTGAGTAAGCGGGTTCGCCTAAATCTTTTTGTTCATTTGGGCGCTCTGTAAGTTTAACGCCTTCACCCCCTGCGATGTGATACATCCATACTTCACCAGCTCCTAAGCTGCGGGTACCGGTAAAATGTTTTCTGGCCACGAGATATTGTGAATCTGGACTCCAGGCAGGGCTATTTAATAGACGGAATGTTTCGGTGGTAATGGGGTGGGGATTAGTGCCATCGGCATTCATAATCCAAATATTATCACCGCCATCCTCGTCAGAGGTAAAAGCAATATATTTACCATCAGGACTATAAACGGGCTGCATTTGCCAAGCAGTACCTTGTGCTAGTGGGGTTGCTTCACCACCAGCAATCGGAATTTGGTAAATGTCGCCTAATAGATCAAACACTATGTGTTTACCGTCTGGTGACACATTGATATTCATCCAAGTACCTTCAGAAACATTAATGTCTATTTTTGTCAGAGGTGCATTTTCAGGCGCATTGACGAGCCATTTCGTTTTTTCATCTTCAGCAAAGGCTGCTGTATTTAGCCCTAACGTTAATGCCAGCGCGGTATAAAGTGGTGTTATTTTTTGAGTAAACATAAATTATCCGTTATTTTTTTAGTTTGTTGTTGGCTTTGTTATTCTTGTTTTTTATTTTACGAATAGCGTTAAATCAGTTCATTTATTCTTAATTCTTATATTAAGTATGAGGTTGAAATGAATTTAATGGCCCCCTTTATCGCATAATTAACGCATAAGGGGTACTACAATTCTGTTTCAATTGATGATGTATATTAACAACTTAATCATGTTGACCCATCGCAAGCGAAGTTTGCAATGAGTTTTTCGGGATAACGTCAGTAATAGAAATGGGTAAATGTGCTACAGATATTAATGTATCAAGCTTAATTTGAGATGAGTTCTATTTAATGAATGTGGCTAAATTTATTATTTACAGCTTAGCTAAGGATGATTAGATCACCAGGCTGAATTAATCCGCCATTGATGACTCTACACGTAACACCACCACGCCAATCTGGAGTTAATGCCTGTTCTAGACCTGCATGCGCGAGTTCCATTTTTTTACAGGGATCGGTTTCGCCGGTGATCTGCAATCGAAGCTCAGTTCCAATGGTGATAATTTTGCCAACATCAGCGGCGCTAAATTGGTAGCCGTTAATTAATAAATTGGCTCGACGAGTTAACCAATCTAAATCTGTTTTGACCTGTTGGCAGGCTATTTGCCATTGCTGTTTCGACAATACGGTAACTTGGCGTTTGCCTGGTCGGCCAAAAACATCATTTTCCACCCCTCGCGCTAAGGTCACATTGGCACAGAAAGCGGGTTTCATTGCGCCGCGTTTTGCCGTTTTGTATGCGATAGCTTCCAAGGTGATAGTCATTATTTACAATCCTTTTTTGAGCAAGTAATGGTAAGGGGCTTTACTGATATCGAAGGCAATTAACGTGTGGTCCATAAATTCACAAAAACTTGGGATATCACGAGTCGTAGCCGGATCATCTGCAATGATGAGTAATGTTTCACCTTCGGCCATTTTTCGAACGGTTTTACGGATCATCATTACAGGTTCTGGGCAGCGAAGTCCAAGTGCATCGAGTTGGTATTGTGCTTGGGTGTAAATATCGGTCATTGAGTGTTATCTATTTTAACTAATCTAATTAGCGCTAATATTACTCTTGTGATTTATGCTTGCCAAGTTTGCTATTAATTTATGTTTTTTTAACGTTTTTTATTTTGCCTAAAACATGTTTCACGTGGAACATTAGCCAAAGTAGGAAAAGAAAAAAATAAAAAAAACGAGCCAAAAGAGCTCGTTTTTTATTACTGATCATTAATCAGCTTGGCATTTGTAACCTTATACGCGTTCGAATACGGTTGCGATACCTTGACCTAAACCGATACACATAGTGGCAAGACCAAGTGTTGCATCTTTTTCTTCCATTAAGTTAATCAGTGTTGTTGAAATTCGTGCGCCTGAACAACCTAGTGGGTGGCCCAATGCAATTGCGCCACCGTTAAGGTTAATCTTCTCATCGACGACATCTTGCAAGCCAAGATCTTTAACACAAGGTAAAGACTGTGCAGCAAAGGCTTCATTCAATTCGATAAGATCTAAATCTGCAACAGACAAACCGGCACGGGTTAATGCTTTTTTGGTTGCGGGTACTGGGCCGTAACCCATAATGGCTGGATCACAACCCGCAACAGCCATAGAGCGGATGCGAGCACGAATCGTTAACCCAAGGGCACGCGCTTTTGACTCTTCCATGACCAACATAGCAGAAGCACCATCTGATAATGCTGATGATGTACCCGCTGTCACAGTACCGTTAACGGGGTCGAATGCTGGACGTAAACCCGCAAGCGACTCGAGTGTTGTTTCAGGACGGATAACTTCGTCATTCATCACTTTAATCAGTGTGCCGTTTGCGTCGTGGCCTTCAATACCCCAAATTTCTTTGGCAAAACGACCTTCAATCGTTGCTGCATGAGCACGCTGATGAGAGCGCACGGCAAACGCATCTTGTTGTTCGCGAGTAACACCGTACATTTTACCCAACATTTCAGCGGTCAAGCCCATCATGCCTGATGCTTTTGCAACACGGTTTGCGAGGCCTGGATGGAAATCAACACCGTGGTTCATTGGTACATGACCCATGTGCTCAACACCACCAATGATGAAGGTGTCACCTTGGCCGGTCATAATGGCACGAGCCGCTTGGTGTAGGGCATCCATTGACGAACCACATAAACGGTTTACGGTAACGGCGCCAGCTGTTTTAGGAATACCAGCTAATAATGATGCGTTACGAGCAATGTTGAAACCTTGTTCAAGGGTTTGCTGCACACACCCCCAAATCACATCTTCAATGTCATTAGGGTCTAGTTGTGGGTTACGCACTAATAGCGCTTTCATTAGTTCTGCAGACAAGGTTTCTGCACGTACATTTCTAAATACCCCAGCCTTAGAACGGCCCATTGGGGTACGAATGCAGTCTACGATAACAGCTTGTTTCATGATTTAATTCCTTTCCCGCTAATTAGGCTTGGTAGTAACTACCGTTGTTGGCTGCAAGTGCACGCATTGCATCGGTAACTTGATACAAGCCACCGAGATGTGCGTATTTGTCTGCTAGGGCAACAAAGTTTGCTACGCCCATGGTGTCTAAGTAACGGAATACACCGCCGCGGAATGGTGGGAAACCAATACCGTAAACCAGACCCATATCGCCTTCAGCAGGTGATGCAATAATGTCTTCTTCTAAACAACGGACGGTTTCGATGATCATCGGGATCATACAACGAGCGATAATATCATCAGACTCGAATGCCTTTAATTCACCAAAAGTGGCGTGCAATAATTCATAGCTTGTTGGATCAATGTCTTTCTTCGTTTTACCACGACGGTCGACAGAATAAGCATAGAAACCTTTTGCATTTTTTTGACCTAGACGCTTGTTTTCAAACATAATGCCGATAGCATCTTTGCCATTTTTACCCATGCGGTCAGGGAAGCCTTCTGCCATTACAGCTTGGGCGTGATGACCGGTATCTAAACCGACTACGTCAAGTAAGTAAGCCGGGCCCATAGGCCAGCCAAACTGTTTTTCCATCACTTTATCGACAGCAGCAAAATCCGCACCTTCAGCGAGTAGACCACTAAAGCCGGCAAAGTATGGAAACAATACCCGGTTAACGAAGAAGCCTGGGCAATCATTTACCACAATTGGGGTTTTGCCCATTTTGCTAGCGTAAGCCACAACGGTTGCGATGGTTTCTTCAGAGCTATGCTCACCACGGATAATTTCAACTAATGGCATTTTATGCACAGGGTTAAAGAAGTGCATACCGCAGAAACGCTCTGGTTTCTTCAGGCTTTTTGCCAATAAGTTGATTGAGATGGTTGAAGTATTTGACGCAATAATGGCATCTTCAGATACGTATTGTTCGACTTCTGCAAGCACTGTCGCTTTCACTTTTGGATGTTCAACAACGGCTTCTACAACGATATCGCTATGTTTAATGGCGGCATAATCTAATGAAGGAGTAATGTTGTTTAATACTTTAGCCATTTTCTCTGGCGTAGAGCGGCCTCGAGCAACTTGAGTCGTAAGGATTTTAGCTGCTTCGTTTAAGCCTAACTCTAATGCTGGCTGAGCGATGTCTTTCATGACAATCGGCGTGCCTTTGCTGGCACTTTGGTATGCAATACCACCACCCATGATACCTGCACCCAATACCGCGGCTTGGTTTATATCATGAGCCAGCTTACCGGCTTTCTTTGCTTTACCTTTTACAAACTGGTCATTTAAGAAAATACCAATTAGAGCTTGGGCAACGTCTGTTTTAGCCAATTTAATGAAAGCCTGTGCTTCCACTTTTAATGCGCCATCACGATCTAAACCTGCAGCGTGTTCAATAACATTCACAGCGGCCATTGGCGCGGGATAATGTTTGCCTGCAACTGAGAACACCATTCCTTTCGCTGTGGCAAAAGACATCATGGCTTCAAGCTTTGGTAACTGTAATGGTGATTGCTTTTTGGTACGTCGGGCTTGCCAATCAAGGCTGCCATTAAGTGCATCATGCAACATTTGGATAGCTGCGGCTTGTAAATTCTCTGGTGCAACAACGGCATCAATAGCACCTACTTTTAAGGCATCTTCTGGGCGTTGATCTTTAGCCGTGGTGATCCACTCAAGCGCATTATCTGCACCAATCACTCTAGGCAAACGCACTGTGCCACCAAAACCAGGAATAAGACCTAATTTTGTTTCTGGTAACCCGATACGAGCATTGGTATCTGCAACACGTAAGTCAGTTGCTAAAATGGTTTCACAACCACCACCAAGAGCAAAACCGTTTACGGCAGAGGCCGTTGGGAACGGTAAGTCTTCTAGCTTATTGAATACCGCGTTGGCTTGTTCAACCCAAGCTAACAAGGTTGCATCGTCTTGTTGAAATAGGGTTAAGAATTCAGTGATGTCTGCGCCAACAATAAAAGTGCTTTTTGCTGATGTCAGCAATAAGGCTTTAATGTCAGTGTTTTGTTTGATGCTGTCTAGCGCGGCATCAAGAGAGGCTATAGTTTCTCTGTCAAATTTATTTACCGAACCTTGTGCGTTAAAGCACAGTTTGGCAATATTATCTTCAAGTAACTCAACCTGAATGGTAGGGCTTTGGTAGATCATTGCTTGCTTCCTTATTGCTTAAAAGCGACTTCCACATCTTATTTACTGTGCAGTTATCAAGCTTGAATCACAGCGGTTTCGGCCATCTATTGACCAACTAATTATCAGTGTGCGACTAAATGAGACAAATTACAACAACCAATTTAAACGGCCGTTTAATTTCTTATCGTCTAGGGAGGAGTTTTTATGTTTGTGATAGACTGATCAAGTTAACACTTATTAAAAAAGGGATACTCAATGGATCTGTTAGCCCATCTATATCATGCACACATCGGTGAACTAAATCGTCGAGTCGCTGAAATTTGTCTGCGTGAGAATATTTCAGGCTTAGTTATTCATTCTGGTCAGCCGCACCGACAGTTTTTAGATGATTTAAACTATCCCTTTAAAGTTAACCCGCAATTTAAAGCTTGGTTGCCGATTTTAGATAATCCTAATTGTTGGATTATTGCCAACGGCCAAGATAAACCGCGTTTAGTATTTTACCGTCCGGTCGATTTTTGGCACAAGGTGAATGATTTGCCTGATGCCTTTTGGACTGAGCATTTCGAGATTGAATTATTAACCAAAGCGGATCATATTGCCGAATATTTACCCAAAGAGATGACTCAATGGGCTTATGTTGGTGAGCATTTGGATGTTGCAGATGTATTAGGATTTACCTCTCGAAATCCCGATGCTGTGATGAATTACTTACATTTTCATCGTGCGGATAAAACCCAATATGAACTTGAGTGCATGCGCCGAGCGAATCAAATTGCCGTAAAAGGTCATTTAGCGGCCAAAAATGCTTTTTATAATGGCGCTAGCGAGTTTGAAATACAGCAGCGTTATTTGCTCGAAATTGGCCAAGGTGAAAACGAAGTGCCTTATGGCAATATTGTGGCATTAAATCAAAATGCCGCTATTTTGCATTACACTGCTTTAGAACATATAAATCCAGCACAGCGTTTATCATTTCTTATTGATGCTGGGGCCAGTTATCACGGCTATGCTGCTGATATTACAAGAACTTATGCATTTGAAAAAAATCGCTTCTGTGAATTGATTGATGCACTCAATAAGGTGCAATTAGCCATCATTGACACCATGAAACCCGGGGTTAAATACACCGATCTCCACATTGCGACTCACGAGCACATTGGTCAGTTATTGATTGATTTTGGCTTGGCTAATGGTACGGTTGAGCAGTTAGTTGCCCAAGGCATTACCCGAGCATTTTTCCCCCATGGCTTAGGTCATATGTTGGGGCTACAAGTCCATGATATGGGCGGTTATGCTCATGATGAACGTGGTACTAATGTCGCCGCGCCAGATGAGCACCCATTTTTACGTTGCACCCGAGTGTTAGCAGCAAATCAGGTACTCACCATTGAACCTGGTATTTACATTATCGATACCTTGCTTGAGCAACTATCTGCAACCGCTAAGCTAGCCATTAATTGGCAAACTGTTGCTGAGCTGCGTCCATTTGGTGGTATTCGTATTGAAGATAATGTGATAGTGCATCATAACCGAGTGGAAAACATGACAAGAGAGTTTGGTTTAGTTGATTGAATATTATGTAGTTCCAACAGCTAATGTATTGATTCAAGAAGAGATAAAGCATAGTCGCTTTATCTCTTTGTTATTTCATTGTCCACACCCAAATGATATGAAGTTAGCACTTACTGACATAAAGCGGCAATATCCTGGAGCGAATCATTATTGTTATGCTTTTGTCTCTGGCAGCCCTGAAAACACCATTGATATGGGGGCCAGTGATGATGGTGAACCATCAGGTAGCGCAGGCAAACCCATGTTAGCGTGCCTACAAGGCGCAAACATGGGTGAGCTTGGTGCCATTGTGGTGCGTTATTTTGGTGGCACCAAGTTGGGTGTAGGTGGTTTAGTGCGTGCTTATACTTCGGGTATAAAGCAAGGATTAACGCAAATACAGACTCAGGTGAAGCATCTAAGGTATCGGGCAAGCTTAGTGTGTCATTATGCTCAACTAACTGATGTTGAGTATTTAGTTGCTCAACATGATGGCGTGGTGACGGATAGAATGTTTAGCGACATTGTTGAAATACACTTTGAGCTGGCTAAATCACACCATCAGGCTTTTAATCAAGCATTAGCGACACTGACTCAGGGCCAACTACAAGTAACGTTTACAGTTTGAGCTATGACTAACTTATGCCAGAATGTCACTCAATAGTTAAATCCGACGCAGCACAACTTAAACAGAATCCTTAATGCAATATAAAACAATTATTAGAATCACAGGTTTGCTGATGGGGTTATTTTCAATCACCATGTTGCCGTCAGCATTAGTGGCTATCTTGTATAAAGATGGTGGCGGTACTGCTTTTATTCAGGCCTTTTTTGTCAGTATTTTTTTAGGCTTTTTATTGTGGTACCCCAACCGTCATCAAAAAGGTGATCTACGAACTCGTGAAGGTTTCTTGATTGTGGTGCTGTTCTGGACAGTGCTGGGATCCATAGGTGCGCTGCCGTTTATTTTTGCTAATAACCCCGATTTAAGTTGGACCGACAGTTTTTTTGAATCATTTTCAGCCTTAACCACCACGGGCGCTACCGTGATTGTCGGGCTAGATAACTTACCTAAGTCAATATTGTTTTATCGCCATTTACTGCAGTGGATGGGCGGTATGGGTATCATTGTTTTAGCCGTAGCCATTTTACCGCTGTTGGGTATTGGTGGTATGCAGCTGTACAAAGCTGAAGTACCAGGCCCGGTTAAAGACACTAAAGTGACCCCTCGGATCGCCGAAACAGCTAAGGCATTATGGTATATATACTTTTTGCTCACTACCGCTTGTGCTTTAGCATTCTACTTTGCTGGTATGGATGCATTTGATGCGATTTGTCATTCCTTTTCGACCATTGCGATTGGCGGTTTTTCTACTCATGATGCGAGTATAGGCTATTTTGAAAGCCCGTTAATTAACGTGATTTGTGCTGTTTTCTTGCTCATTGCGGCAGCCAATTTTAGCTTGCACTTTGCTGCATTTACTCGCCGTGGTATTAACGTTAAGGTCTACCTAAAAGACGCGGAGTTTAGGGTTTTGATTGCCGTGCAACTGGTGTTGACCGCAATCTGTTTCGCGACATTATATCAGTCAGGTATTTACGATACTCCTGAGAAAACCCTTGATTATGCCTTCTTCCAAGTGGTATCAATTTCAACTACCGCAGGTTTTGGTACTGAAGATTTCCATTCTTGGCCGTTGTTTTTACCGATTTTATTAATATTCTCAAGTTTTATTGGTGGGTGTGCTGGTTCTACTGGCGGCGGCATGAAAGTCATCCGCTTCATTCTACTTATTTTGCAAGGTTCACGTGAGCTAAAACGATTAGTTCATCCTAAGGCTTTGTATTCCATTAGGATCGGCTCAAAGGTATTACCCGATAGAATTATTGATGCGGTGTGGGGATTCTTTTCCGCTTACGCATTAGTATTTGTGGCGTGTATGGTTATTTTAATGGCCATGGATATGGACGCCATTACCGCATTCAGTGCCACTGCCGCGAGTTTAAATAACTTAGGACCGGGTCTGGGTGATGTGGCATCAAATTATGCCAGTATTTCAGATGGTGCCAAGTGGGTACTGGTGATGGCGATGTTATTTGGTCGATTAGAAGTGTTCACCTTATTGGTGTTATTCACCCCTACATTTTGGAAAAATTAATGATGAAAACTGCAATTCTGTACTCTACAGTCGATGGGCAGACGCTGGCAATTTGTCAGCAAATCAAGCAAGTTTTAATGAAAAATGGCGATCAGGTTTGGATGGTTAACCTAGCGGAGGCTGACGCGGATGATTTAGTTTGTGTCGATAAAGTCGTTATTGGTGCCAGTATTCGATATGGCAAACATCGACCAGAATTGTTCAAGTTTGTTGAGCAACACAAAGCCATACTCGATACCAAGCGGAACAGTTTTTTTAGCGTAAACGTTGTGGCAAGAAAGCCTGAAAAAAACACTCCAGAAACCAATCCTTATATGGTGAAGTTTTTAGGACTATCGGCTTGGAAGCCTCAGCTATTAGGCGTCTTTGCGGGTAAGATAGATTACCCTCGTTACGGTTTCTTCGATAAGTTTATGATCCGATTTATCATGTGGATGACCAAAGGACCGACCGATACACAGGGAACGTTCGAGTTTACGGATTGGAGTAAAGTCGATGATTATGCCAAACAAATAACAGGGCAAATGTAACCTCATGACACCAACAGCGGGTCCAATGACATATTATTGGACACACTATTCACTCTCAACGCTATTTAAGCCTTTATGTTAGTTAAGCGCAGTAGCGTCGATGTAGAATAGAGATAACTTCGGTTACTTGCTCATTTTTAAGCGTGTAATAAACCACTTGTGAGCTCTTACGAGTGTTGACCAAATCTTGGGTACGCAGTACCGCTAAATGCTGTGACAATGCTGATTGGCTCAGCGGCACTGTCTCATTTAACTCCGTGACACTTAATTCTTGTTCTAACAATAAACATAAAATCATTAAGCGGTAAGGATTCGCAATGGCTTTTAACCATTGTGCAGCCGTTTCGGCATTAATAAGCATCGTTGCGACATCGATATCTTGCTTCATGAGTGTCCTTATATAACCTTTAATTGCGAGTTAGTCTGGGTTCAGTTTTGTTTTCTATATCATAATACTTTTGCTTCATAGAGATCTCAATTTAAACGATTAAATATATGAGCCATTTCTAATTTGTGATCTTTGCAGGGGTTTTAAGAGACTTTTTTTGCCAAACTGATGAAAATCAATCAGCAATGAGAATCAAAAATGGCCAATGTTTTAGTGTTGTATTATTCTCGGGGTGGCCACACCGCACATATTAGCCGTGCAATTTCAGAGCAAATTCAATCCAAAGGCGATAATTGTGATGTGATGAATATTCAAGATAAAACCCCAATCGATTGGTCTAAATACCAAGCTGTTGCGTTAGGGGCTTGCGTCTTATATGGCTCATATCATAAATCGGTGTTTGAATTTGTTCGTGAAAATCAGCGACACTTGTCGCAGTTACCCAATAGTTTTTTTTGCGTCAATGTCGTCGCTCGCAAGCCAGAAAAACGCATACCCGAGAACAATAAATACTTACAGAAGTTTTTAACCTTATCGGCGTGGAAACCCCAAGATGTCAAAATTATTGCCGGTAAAGTCGATTATCCTTCTTGGCCTTGGTATGACAGCTTAATGATCCGCCTTATTATGAAGATGACCGATGGCCCCACCGATCCTACTGCAATTATTGATTATACTGATTGGGACGATGTGAAAGCCTATGCTGACCATATTACCCATTTAGCGTCTTCTGGGGTCGTTATTGCCTAAGCGATTTTAAAAACGCCAAAATTTAGGGTGAAATAACACTGCGACAGTCAGTATTTCCAAGCGCCCTAATAACATTCCTAGTGCCAATGCCCATTTTGCTACGTCAGGAAGTGGAGCAAAGTTTCCTGCTGGGCCAATAATAGGACCAAGCCCTGGTCCTACGTTGGTGACCGCAGTAATCGCTCCTGTAAAGCTGGTCATTGGGTCTAACCCTGTCAGTACTAATGTAATTGAAAGCACTAATATCACGATAACCATCAGCATAAAAAACGCCATGATTGAGCGGACAATATCATCACGAATACGATGGCCATTGTATTTGTCTTTAAACACCCCGTTAGGATGAAACTGTTGTTTAATTTGTTGACGCATAATTGAGAATGCGATTTGAAAACGAAATATTTTTATCCCACCAGATGTTGAGCCAGAACAACTGCCAATAAACATTAGAAATAGAAATATCACACTGGCGAAAGCCCCCCAAGATTGATAGTCCGTTAACCCATAACCTGTGGTAGTGATAACCGAAATGACATTGAAACTGGCTAATCTTAATGCATCTAAAAAGTCTATTTGCTGGTGTTGCCAAAGCCAAAAGGCTAACGAAAATGACACCAGTAACACAAAGCGTAAAAATCCTTTTACCTGTTGATCATTCCATAAGCGTAAGCTGCGTTGCTGTATGGTTTGTACAAACATCAATAACGGCAATCCGCCTGCCAACATAAACACGATACTCACCCAATGAGCCGAGTGTGAAAAGATGGCCATTGATTTATCTGAGGTTGAGTATCCTCCGGTCGATAATGTTGTCATTGCATGATTGATTGCTTCAAACCAGTGCATGCCAGCAAGGTGATAAGAATATGCACATAGCATTGTTAATGCCGTATAAATCAAGAATAAGTGTTTAGCCATATGCTGGGTGCGGGGGATCGTTTTGTCACTCCAATCAGAGGATTCGGTCCTAAATAAGCGCATACCCCCCACATTCAAAAACGGTAGGATTGCCACGGCCATGACAATAAAGCCTATGCCGCCAAGCCATTGCAATAATGAACGCCAGACTAAAATACTATGGTCCATATTATCTAAACCAGATAAAACCGTTGAACCTGTGGTGGTAATGCCTGACATGGTTTCAAAAAAAGCGTCGGTATAATTAATGCCGTGATAAAGCGTGAAGGGTAAGGCTGCAAATAAGCTGACCACAAACCAAGTCACACTTGTCAGCATAAACATGTCGCGGATGTTGAGGTTGAAATGATGGTGTCGGCCATTTTGGATACACAAAATGGCGAAAAAGCCGGTAAACAACCCAGAGATCATAAAGTCACCAATGGTTTCTTCAGCATAAAACAGTGCAAAAGCCATTGGTACCAGCATAAATCCTGTTAGTATCGCCAGAAAAATACCGATAATGAAAATGATTTGTTTGAAGTTAAGCATAAGAACTTAAAAGAAAAATGCGCTAGGTTGAAATAACTTTTCTACGTCACCGATGAACTTCTTATTGACCAAGAATAAAATGACATGGTCACCCTGTTCGATTACCGTTCTATCGTGGCCCATTAACACCTCATCATTACGAACAATGGCGCCAATGGTGGTTCCTGGTGGCAGCTTGATATCACCAATTTTTTTCCCGACCACTTTTGAGGTACTCGAATCACCATGGGCGATGGCTTCAATGGCTTCTGCTGCACCACGGCGCAATGAATAAACATTACAAATATCACCTTGGCGAATATGCGTCAGCAGCGCTGAAATAGTAGCTTGTTGCGGAGAGATGGCTATATCAATGTTAGCTTCTTGTACTATATCAACATAGGCTTCACGTTGGATCAGCACCATGACTTTTTTAGCACCCATTCGTTTGGCGAGTAGCGCGGACATAATATTGGCTTCATCGTCGTTAGTGACGGCGATAAACACATCGGTTTGATCTATGTGCTCTTCAAGCAATAATTCTTGGTCTGAGGCATCACCACAAAACACGGTGGTTTTTTCCAATTTTTCAGACAGTAACTCTGCGCGCTCTTGACGGTGCTCAATCAATTTAACCGAGTGAGTACGTTGTAGTTTTTGGGCAAGGCCAAAACCAATATTACCGCCACCGGCAATCATTATATTGCGGTACGAATTATCCAGTTTTTGCATCTCACTCATTACCGCGCGAATATGGCGGCTATCGGCGACGAAAAACACTTCGTCATCGGCTTCAATAATGGTGGTGCCACGCGGCATAATGGGACGACCTTGTCTAAAAATAGCCGCCACCCGGGTATCAATATTGGGCATGTGCTCACGTAATGTGGCGAGTGCGTTACCCACTAGTGGGCCACCATAATAGGCTTTAACCGCAACAAGGCTGAGTCTACCCTTTGCAAATTCAAGAACTTGAAGTGCACCAGGGTATTCGACCAATCTTTGTATGTAAGCGGTCACTAACTGTTCTGGTGCAATTAACTCGTCAATAATAAAACCGCCACGAGGTTTGGCATCACCGCTTTTAATTTCACTGCTGATAAATAGTTTATCTTGAAGTTCCAAATAGGCTTCTGAGCGAATACGCGCAATTTTTGTCGGTGTGCCAAAAAGGCTATAAGCGATTTGGCAGGCAGACATGTTACATTCATCGCTGTTTGTTACTGCAATGAGCATGTCCGCGTCTTCTGCTCCCGCTTCTTTTAGTACACTAGGATGGGCGCCATGACCGACAACAACACGCAAATCAAATTTGTCTTGCAACAACCTTAGTCGAGCGCGATCACTGTCGACGAGTGTGATGTCGTTATTTTCACCGACCAAGTTTTCAGCTAATGTGCCGCCAACTTGTCCAGCCCCTAAAATAATAATTTTCATGGCTTGAGGTACATCCTTAAAGTGCTTTAACTAGGCGAGCGTAATAAAAGCCGTCCATATTGTCTTGTCCTGGCAAAATCTGCCAACCGATATCATCGAGATGAGTTTGTTGCTCTATCGGTACTAAACTCGCATCGGGTGTCCGTGTTAGAAATAGCTCAACTTGCTGGCTGTTTTCCTGGGGTAAAATAGAACAGGTTGCATATAATAAGCAGCCACCCGGTTTAAGCCATTGCCAGCAATGATCCAATATTTGTGTTTGTAAGTTGGCTAACTCTTCAATATCGCTATTTTTACGTAACCATTTTATATCAGGGTGACGACGAATAACGCCTGTGGCTGAGCAAGGTGCATCGAGTAATATGCGATCAAATTGCTGTCCTTGCCACCATGATGGGATATCAGCAGCATCGCCGTGAATAAGCTGCGCTTTTAAATGCAACCTGTCCAGATTTTGTTGTACTCGAGCTAGGCGTTTTTGATCAAAGTCGACTGCGACTAAATTAATATCGGGAGCAAGCTCTAGTAAATGGCAACTTTTGCCACCTGGTGCAGCACAGGCATCTAGGATCAATTCATCCGCCATTGGTGCCAGTAAGGTTGCAGCCCATTGCGCGGCGCCATCTTGAACAGAGACTGCTCCTTGCATAAAATCAGGTAAAGCGGTCACATCTTTTGCGCCTTCGAGCAATATAGCATCTTGGCTTGGGCCTGCTTGGGCGGGAATATCGTGTTGGGCTAATGCCGCTAAATAAGCATCACGTGTTTGTGATTGCTGATTATTACGCAGCCACATGGGTGGACGCTGATGGCTTTGCTCAATAATGTTTTGCCAATGGTCTGGATAAGCTTGTTGTAAGCGTTTAATAAACCAAGCTGGAGTATTAAAATGCAGGGTTTCGGAGTCGGTGTTTAAGGCGGCATCTTGGCGCTGTATAGTACGCAATACACCATTGACCACTTTTACCAAACCATCAAAACGTAACTGTCGGCAGGCTTCTGCCGTTTCAGAAATAGCGGCATGTGCCGGAATGCGAGTAAAGTAAAGCTGGTAACAACCGACAATCAACAATTGATGTAATATGCGCTGCTTTCCCTTAAACGGCTTGGCTAAGCAGTCGCTGACGCATTTGTCGAGTTGTGGCAATTGGCGCATAACGCCGTAACATAGTTCTGCTAATAGGGCTTT
This sequence comes from Shewanella sp. Actino-trap-3, assembly GCF_002836275.1. Lineage (NCBI taxonomy): Bacteria > Pseudomonadati > Pseudomonadota > Gammaproteobacteria > Alteromonadales > Shewanellaceae > Shewanella > Shewanella sp. Actino-trap-3. The sequence continues at coordinate 3,308,213 of NZ_PJCE01000001.1, forward strand.
GTCTTTGCCATTTTGCAGGTGTTGTTGCTGATCGGGTAGCGCTACCGATAACGACATACCCTTTTCAAGTACTTCATAAATCGCTTTAGCTGCCAGTGCGCGCACATTCATGCTAGTTAGCCTCTTGGTTTAAACACACACCAGCGGTAAACCAATCACCACGAGCATTCAAAATATCGGCCACATTAAGTGGCTTTTTGTTGGGCAGTTGCATGGTCTGAATAATTAACTTGCCATCAGCGGTAGCCACTTCAATACCGAGTTTGGTTGCCGCGATAATGGTGCCCGGAGCTTCGTGACATACTTCTGCGGAATAATCAGCTTGCCAAACTTTAATGGTACTTTGATGATGCTCAAAATAGCTGACGGGCCAGGGATTAAATGCACGGATGTCTTGCCATAATTGCTTGGCTGTTTTATGCCAATCAAGACGCGCTTCTTCTTTAGAGAGTTTTGCCGCGTAATTGGCAAGCGATTCATCTTGCTTTTGAGCCGTTAACGTCCCTTCGCTTAATCCTGCTAAAGCCTCAATTAATGCTTCAGGTCCTTGGGCTGCGAGTTTTTCATATAGACTGGCTGAGGTGTCGCTCGGTTCGATGGGTAAGCGGGTGTTAAACAGCATATCACCAGTGTCTAGGCCGATATCCATTAGCATAATGGTGACACCGGTTTCTGCGTCGCCTGCCCATAATGCTCGTTGGATAGGCGCGGCTCCACGCCAGCGCGGTAAAATTGAACCGTGAACATTGATACAACCTAAACGCGGCGTATCAAGAACTATCTTTGGTAAAATCAACCCGTAAGCAACAACAACCATGATATCGGCATTGAGGTGTGCTAGTTCCGCTTGTGCCGCCTCATTTCGTAATGATGCTGGTTGAAATACCGGAATGGCATGCGCTAATGCCATTGCTTTTACTGGGCTTGCTGTAAGTTTTTTACCTCGCCCAGCGGGTCTATCGGGTTGAGTATAAGTCGCAATCACATCATGTTCAGAGTCGATGAGCGCTTGTAAATGTCTGGCAGCGAAATCCGGAGTACCGGCAAAGATAATTTTTAACGGTTTCAAATTTTTTCCTATACTTCTCTAGCATCTAAACGAGCTTCTTTTTCAAGCTTAGTTTTTATACGTTGGCGTTTTAATGGTGATAAGTAATCGACAAACAACTTACCTTTAAGGTGATCCATTTCATGCTGAATACAAACGGCAAATAACTCATCTGCTTCAACAGTGAACTCTTTACCGTGACGATCTAGGGCTTTGAGCGTGACAAATTCAGCACGGTCAACTTTGGCATAAATCCCCGGTACCGATAGGCAGCCTTCTTCATTTGCAAAGTCGCCACTACTGGCAATAATCTCAGGGTTAATAAAAACGGTTGGGCGTTCTATCTCATCTTGTAAATCCATCACAATCAATTGTTGATGAAAATCCACTTGAGTTGCGGCTAGACCAATACCTTTTTCTAGGTACATCGTTTCAAGCATGTTATCTATTTGCGTTTGTAATAAAGGACCAAAATCCGTTACAGGCTGAGCTATAGTGCGTAAACGCTCATCTGGAAATCGTAAAACATTAAGTAGTGGCATATATAAACTCTTCACAAGTCTGTCAAATTTCAGCCAGATAGCTATACTGGCCATTGCGATTAGGGTAATTTTAATACTTACCGCTTATCAATAACAGCAAAAAGCTCTAATAAAGAGCTAAACAACATGGATCTCACCATGAAACGCTTACTTTTACTTGTTTTTTTATCATTAAATTTTTTTGGGGCTAACGCTGATACATTAACCCTAAAGGCGGGCCATCCTGACACGTATGTCGTTAAAAAAGGCGATACGTTGTGGGATATCTCTGGATATTTTTTGAATGACCCTTGGCGTTGGCCTAAATTGTGGGGTGTTAACCCGCAAATTGCTAATCCACATCTAATTTACCCTGGCGATAGACTGACATTAGTATTTATTGATGGTCAACCTCGTTTAGTGGTTAAGCAGCACATTCAGAAGAGTCCTGAAGGACGAGTCATATCCAAAGATGGCCCGATTCCTGCTGTTGATCTTGCCTTAATTAGACCCTATTTAGTACAAAATAGAGTTGTGGATCCTGCATGGTTATTGGAATTGCCGATTGTTATGAGCGGCGAGAGCCCATCAATTCATCATGTGGTCGATGACGTTGTCTATGTTAATGCGCAGCTTGAACAAGGCCTTAAAGTGGCAATTTATCAAACTGGACGTGAGTTTTTTGCTCCAGATAGCGACGAATTATTAGGCCAGGAAATTATTTTAGCTTCGAGTGGGCGGGTTATTGAGTCTGGCGTTGTGTCAAAAGTTGAATTGCTCAGTAGCTTACGTGAAACCAAAGGTGGCTTTCATGTTGCCCCTGTAGAAGATGAAGCGTTAATGTCGGCTTATTTTATCCCAAAAGCGGCAGACTTAGGTGTTTCTACCTCTATTGTTGGTATAACAGGTAACATTCGTGAAGCCGGTAAGTTAGATGTTGTCTATCTTGATCGTGGTGCCAATGATGGTGTTGAGACTGGACATGTTTTTTCAATGTACCGCGATGGCGAAAACATTATTATTGATAATGAGGGTAATCCAGTTCGACCTATAGACCGTTCATCTTACGATAAAGTGCTGGCGAACTTTTCAGATGATACCGTGTATAAAATGCCAGATATTTTTCATGGTAATTTGATGGTTTTTAAAGTGTTTGATAAAACCAGTTTAGGTTTGATTATGTTCAATGAGCACCCCGTTCGAGTCGGTGATAAATTGACTAAACCAGATCCCTTGACCATTAAAGGTGAATAATTTCAGATAAACTGGTCGACTGGTTAGTTGTTTGTGCCGTATCTGGGCTAGGACCTGCTCGGATTCAACAATTATTAACTCAAATGGACGTTGAAGAAATTCGTCAACGTCTAGAGTTTGAACCTCAGGCCTTGCCTTTACCAGCAAGCCTATTGGCTAAATGTAGTATCGACTTTAATAAGGTCGAGCAAGCCCTAGCCTGGCTTGATTCGCAGTCCAATCACTATATTGTGACCCTCTCTGATCCACTTTATCCGCCATTACTTGCACAAATTAGCGATCCACCACAGGTATTATTTGTTAAAGGGTCGATAGAATCTCTTGTGTTACCGAGTATTGCAATGGTGGGAAGCCGTAATGCCTCTCGAGGCGGCTTAGATATAACGGCAGATCTCGCTTATCATTTAGCTCACCAAGGCTTTTCAATTACCAGCGGCATGGCTGCTGGTATTGATGGTGCAGCCCATAAAGCGACTCTGGCTGCTAATGGAACGACCATAGCAGTATTGGGCTGCGGGGTTGAGTGCATTTACCCTAAGCGTCATCAAAACTTGTATCATGACATTATCAATACAGGCTGTGTAATCAGTGAATATTGGCCAAGTATAGGGCCTTTTGCTGGTAACTTCCCTCGGCGTAACCGTATTGTCAGTGGCCTAAGCTTAGGCACTGTCGTGGTTGAGGCAAGCCGTAAAAGTGGTTCGTTAATTAGTGCTCGACTTGCAATGGAGCAAAACCGTGAAGTGTTTGCTGTACCAGGATCGGTGTTAGGGGGCTATAGTCAAGGTTGCCATGATTTAATTAAAAATGGCGCCAAACTTGTCGAGTCGGCTGTCGATATAATCGAAGAATTGGGCAGTTTATCGGATTATCACCTTGAACAATTGCATCTACGGCACCATATACGAGATAATGACATTTGTGATTTGCCATTTCCTCCGCTGTTATCTAGTGTAGGATATGAAACTACTGCGGTAGATGCAGTAGTTGAGGATAGTGGGAAACCAATAGATCTGGTGTTAATACAAATGCTTGAACTTGAGTTACAAGGGTGGGTTGCAGCAGTGCCCGGTGGTTACGTCAGACTAAAGAGGAGTTAGCCATGTTTGATATCCTCATGTATTTATTTGAAAATTATGTTCATAGTGAAATTGAGCTATTAGTTGATGAAGATGAGCTCACTAAAGAGTTAACCCGTGCGGGTTTTCATCAAGTTGATATTATAAAAGCACTTTCTTGGTTAGAGCACCTTGCTGATCTACAAGAAAGCGATAAACCTTACTTGTGTAATCACGCACAACATTCATTCCGTATTTATACCAAAGCGGAAATGGCCAAATTAGATGTTGAGTGCCGTGGTTTTTTATTGTTTTTAGAGCAGATACAAGTACTCAGTGTCGAAACCCGTGAAATGGTCATTGACCGTGTCATGGAATTAGATGAACCTACATTAGTGTTAGAAGATCTCAAATGGGTGGTATTAATGGTACTATTTAACGTGCCAGGAAATGAGTCAGCCTATGAGCAAATGGAAGATTTAATCTTCGAGCAGCCAGAAGGGCGTTTACACTCATAACAAAAAGGAGGCTTAGCCTCCTTTTTTAGGTCTACAGAAAATTATTCATTGAGAGCACCATGTCGAAAATTGATCCGCAGTTGTTTACTGTCCACGAGCATGCACTGGAGAAAGAGTTTGAACTTTGTCCTGTTTGTGGTTCTGAACTGTCGGTTAAACACAGTAAACATGGCAGCTTTGTGGGGTGTAATAACTACCCAACATGCGACTATACTCGTCCACTAGTGCAACATGAGTCGATAGAGACTCAAGTTATCAGCGGTTCAGAATGTCCGCAGTGTGGCCATGAGTTAGCGGTTAAGTCTGGTCGGTTTGGTCTTTTTATTGGTTGCACTCACTACCCAGAATGTACTCATATTGAAAAACACGATCACACCAATCAAGCTGAACAGATTGTTTGCCCTCAGTGCGCCAAAGGTCATCTTGAGTCTCGGACCAGTCGTTATGGTAAAACTTTTTTTGCTTGCAGCGCCTACCCAAAATGTAAGTTTATCGTAAACTATCCTCCGTATAATGAAGCTTGCCCTGATTGTGGCTTCGGGATTTTAGTTGAGCGTAAAGGTGCGGCGGGTAGTAGAGTTGAGTGTCCGCAAAAATCCTGTAAATATAAACGAGCTCTGTAGTTTTCGTTATTAATATCAATTTGATGTAAGGAAATTTCATGTTGCAATTGCAGCCATCCGCTGTCGCTGCCGTCATAAATCAAGGCGGAGTGATTGCTTATCCAACTGAAGCGGTGTTTGGTTTAGGCTGTGATCCTGACAACGACAGTGCTATTGAAAAATTGTTGGCTGTTAAACAGCGTCCTTGGCAAAAGGGGTTGATTTTAGTAGCCAGTTCTTTGGATCAACTTTTGCCTTACCTTGATATCACTCAGCTAACTGAACAGCAGTTGCAGTTTGCGCAATCAAAGTGGCCAGGCCCCTTTACCTTTGTTATGCCTATTCAGTCCCATGTATCCAAATTACTCAGCGGTGAATTTGATTCGATTGCAGTGCGCGTATCAGCTCACCCCGTTGTGCGAGAGTTGTGCGACACCCTCAATAAACCCCTTGTATCGACAAGTGCCAATTTAGCTGGAAAGTCACCGGTCGTCGATGCACAACATATCATCACTGATTTTACTGATAAAATTGATGCATTGATTTTAGGTAAGCTGGGCGAACAACGTCAGCCATCAACCATTATTGATGCCCGCAGTGGTCAGATCCTTCGTAATGGAAGCTAATACTATGTCAAACAACCTTTCTCAAGTGCCCGACGCACAACAAGTAAAATCATTCCTGCTAGCATTACAGCAAAATATTTGTCAGCGTTTAGAGCTACTCGACGGCAAAGCCACTTTTAAAGCTGACTCATGGAAGCGTGAAGAAGGCGGCGGTGGCACTAGTCGAGTATTAACTCAAGGCAAAATCTTTGAGCAAGCAGGCGTTAACTTTTCACATGTTATGGGTGCATCTATGCCTGCATCGGCTACTGCGCATCGCCCTGAATTAGCTGGCCGTAGTTTTGAGGCGATGGGGGTGTCTTTAGTGATCCACCCCAATAACCCATATATCCCGACGACCCATGCCAACGTACGTTTTTTTATTGCCCGTAAAGAAGGTGCGGACCCTGTGTGGTGGTTTGGTGGCGGATTTGATTTAACACCTTATTACCCCTTTAAAGAAGATGTCGTCAGCTGGCATCAAACGGCTAAAGATATTTGCCAGCCATTTGGCGATGACGTTTATCCTAAATACAAAAAATGGTGTGATGAGTATTTCTTTATACCGCATCGTAATGAAACTCGAGGTGTCGGCGGACTGTTTTTTGACGATTTAAACGAACCCGGTTTTGAGCGTAGTTTTGAGTTTATGCAAGCGGTAGGAAACGGCTTTATTGAAGCTTATGCGCCAATTGTCGAGCGCAATAAAACCTTAGAATACGGTGACGATGAGCGCCAGTTCCAACTTTATCGTCGTGGCCGCTATGTCGAGTTTAACTTGGTTTATGATCGTGGCACCTTATTTGGTTTACAAACCGGCGGTCGTACAGAATCGATTTTAATGTCAATGCCGCCTCTGGTACGTTGGGAATACGCGTTCACCCCTGAAGAAGATAGTCCAGAAGCTGAGTTGTACGACATCTACTTAAAACCACAAGACTGGTTAGCTTAAGTTTAATTTCAATCGGATTCTACCTTGTCATGCTGCAATAACGAGTCATCGGTTACCCATGTTGTCTGCTAAGGTCGAAATAGCCTGAATCATCGTTTGTTGATGTTCAGGCTTTTTTATTGCGTTGTTAATCGCCGCGCGCATGAAAATGATCCTCCGATCACCATAGACTCAGCGATAACGGAGGGCATGTGTCTAGCACGTAATGCCGGATGAATATGCGTAACTTGCCAGCAAGTGTTGAATCGCTGCATCATTCACTCGTAATTGCAGGTAAACTAGCCAAAGCAAGAGTAATAATAGCGGTTGTTTTCCCAGATGGTAGCCATGGTATTTACGCACTCCGTTTTAGTTTGGCAATGGGGTTGCCAATGGCATGAACTATGGTGATATTCTGGCTGCTGTGACGGCAAATATGGCAGATATATTCTATTTAGATACTGGGCAGATTGCGGTTGGAAAACTGGCAGGTTTAGTCTTATGCAGAGGCGCCTCTTTGGTGTTCAGCAGTAAAGTACAAAAGATTTGGATAGCAGTAGAAAAACAAGATACTGACAGCCGTCAAGGTAAGCTAGGTGATCGCTATTTACAAAAAAAGCCAATGCCTGAGGTATATAGCCGCTAACATTTGATGATAGACGTCAGATGTGTCCATCGTAGGCAAATAATGCCGTTAACTAAGAGGTGAAGTAAATGACCGATAAGTATGCTGTATTTGGTAACCCGATAGCGCAAAGTAAGTCGCCATTCATACATACTGAGTTTGCCAAACAAACTCAGCAAGACTTAAGCTATGACGCTATTCTCGTCTCTGTCGATCAATTTGATTCTTCGTTAACGGCATTCTTTACCGATGGTGGTAAAGGCGCCAATGTTACCGCACCTTTTAAAGAACAAGCATTTGCCATGTGTGATGAGCTCAGTGAGATGGCTACACTCGCAGGCGCCGTCAACACGTTGTTTAATTTGCCCAATGGCAAAATAGGCGGTGACAATACCGATGGCGTTGGCTTGGTGAATGACCTAGAAATGCTATTTGGTTCGTTAAAAGGTAAGCGAGTCTTATTGGTAGGTGCTGGTGGCGCGGCAAGGGGGTGTATTTTGCCTATTTTGCAGCATAATGTGGCTCAATTGGTTATCTGTAATCGGACTCACGAAAAAGCAGAGCAACTCCAAGCCTTATTCAGTGAATATGGCAACTTTTTTGCTAAACCCATTGAGGAATTACACTCTCCGTTTGATTTAATCATTAACTCAACCTCTGCAGGTTTATCTGGGCAGTTAATTACTCTGCCTAATGTTATCGTAGATAAAACCACTGATTGTTATGACATGACCTACAGCCAACAAACCACAGTATTTAACAAATGGGCGCAAGATCAACATGCTCGAAAAACCGCTGATGGGCTAGGTATGTTGGTTGGTCAGGCGGCAAAAAGTTTTAGTTTATGGCGCGGTGTGACTCCTGATACTGCATCTGTCATGGGAAAACTGCGTGAATCATTAGCACAAAAGGCAGCGGACGAATGAATCAAAGCGTGATTTTTACCGATCAGCTCTATATCGAAACAAATGAAGTAAGGTTTATTGCGCAGCAACAGGGGATAAATATTAATTGTTTTGCTCGCTTTTCTGTTATTAGTGAGCTTTGTGATAACCAACTCGTGGATCAACATAATGCCGCCAGTTTGTTTGAGCAATGTCGTTTTGACCTTGAAGACCTAGCAGAAGCATTGATTGAACAAGAAGCTTTTAGTGACAGTGGTGACATTACTGTTATTTCATGATGTGTTTAATAAGCTGGATTGGTCAAGTTAGTTTCGTGCAAGCTTCGGTGCCGACCATTTTTTGAGTCGTTTCTGGGTATACATATTGTTATCAGCTTGCTTAAAGGCACTCTCCCAATCTTGATCATATTGTGCAAATCCATAGCTAAAATGAATGCCATGTACGCAAGCGGCGAGGTCTTGCTGCAATTGGGTGATTTGCTGCTCTAAGGTATCGATAGGACCGCGGCATAAAGCAACAAACTCATCACCACCATAACGCGCAACCAAAAACTCAGGATGCCATAGCGCCTTTAGTGATTGTGCAATGGCTTTTAATGCATCGTCACCCGCTTGGTGTCCATATTGATCATTTAACGGTTTTAAGTTATCCATATCCAAGATGATAATATAACTGGCTAACTCTGGATTGTGTTGCCATTGTAAAATCGTGGCATCAAACTTCTTACGGTTATACAGCTCGGTTAATCCATCATAATCTGCCATGATTTCGATTTTCTTCGACTTTTGATATAACGAAATCGCATTAGCGGCTTCAGAGGTTAGAATATTAACCAAGTTAATATCATAATCACCAAAGGCATCCATCTTGATACTGTCTAAGTTCATCATTCCATAAAGTTCACCATCAATATGGATTGGGCTAGATAAGGTTGAGCAGATTGGTTTTATCGAAGCATGTAATAGTGCATGTTGGTCTTCATTTGTGAGAGTACTTTTAGCATTGATGTTCTTCATGTTGTTAATCACAACCGCTTTATCACAGCGACCATTCGTCCGTCGGAACTGAAAGGTTTCTTCTAAGGTAAAGTTTATTTTTCGAAGAGCATCTATATCTAACCCCACAACCGACTCAAATTGTAATCTAGTGGTATTCTTATCAACCAGAATGATACTGCCCATTTCGGCATCATCGATAGCACTTACTGCTTTTTGCAATAGAGCGTCTAAAAAGGTTTTTTCAGAATCGTATTGACTGGATAAATTAACTAATTCATAAGTCGTATCGTTAATGTGGATGACTTGCTCTAAGTGTTGCCAAAGCCGTAAAATATTTTGTTTGTGGATATAATAAGTGATGCCATAACTCAAAGCGTAAACGCCACAAATAAGCATTAGGTATAAATAGGTATTTGCATTACTAGGTATGGCGAATATGAAAATAATAACGAAAAAAAATAAAGGCACAGCAAGCAATAATAGATGACTCTTAAAGTCTACATAGGCAATGTGCTTATTGTTAATGCGTCCGTTACTGTTCACTTCATCATCCTAATAATAAGTCGGTAATACTCTTTAGCATTAAACATCGATGCTCGACGCGACTCAAGTCAAACTAAACTACCATCTTCTAGTAAATATAGGCTAACTATCGTCTTCAGAGTGTGTTTGAGTCCCGATGTTATAAGTAATAAACAAACGGTAATGGCCATTTATTCTGTAGATCATAGTGAGTGTATCAACGAAGATCATAAAGATATGCGTGGAATGACTTGTTTTGACAAGGCTTAAACGAAATAGACCAACATATTTTTGGCCCAAATCGTTTGTATGAATAACGCTACTGTTGTAAGTCTACTAAGTACTCATTTTTTAAACGGACATAATTATCAGCCGATTGTGGTAAAAATACACGTTCCGCGTCAGTTAACGGTCGAACTTGTTTACATGGGCTGCCTACATATAAGTAACCACTTTGCAAAATTTTATTGGGTGGCACGAGTGAGCCCGCGCCGACAATCACGTCATCTTCTACTATTGCACCATCAAGTAAGATAGCGCCCATACCTATTAGCACGCGATGACCAATCTTGCAGCCATGCAACATCGCCTTATGACCAATAGTCACATCATCACCAATAATTAATGGATTACCATTAGGATTAGAAGGCGATTTACGCGTTACATGCAATATACTGCCATCTTGGACATTACTGCGTTTACCAATACGGATCTTATTCACATCACCACGAGCAGCAACTAATGGCCAAATGCTGGCGTCATGGTCCAATTTTATATCGCCAACAAGTACTGCAGACTCATCAACATAGACGTTATCAGCTAAATTAGGGTGGATCCCTTGGTAAGTTCTTACATTGGTAGACATAACAATCCTTATATATTTATGGTTTCAGACAGTATAATGCTTAAAAACTAGCTGGTCAGGCTAAATTATCCGCAAACAAACCCAAAATGACAAATCACCTCAATAAAGGTTGCGCTAAATCTTGTATTGCCTATAATGCGCATCCACTGACACGGCAGACAGCGAAAGCAGTCACCGAGTTGGGTTGAATTAAGTGGTTCAAAACACTGAGTTCAAGGCGAAAAGAAAGTTTGAAAAAACACTTGACGCGAAACGGGAAATGCGTAAAATACGCACCCCAAGCCAACGACCTAGCGTCAGCGGCCGCTGAATGAAAAATCGAAAGATGTTCATGTTAGCAACGTTCTTTAACAATCTAAACAAGAAATCTGTGTGGACATTCACAGGTATTGAGTTATTCGAAATTGTCTTCTGTTCTTCGGAATGTTGGCAATCAAAAAATTTCAACTCAATGCAACGATGAGTGTTCATAGTAATATGTACAAACATTATTTAGATTCTTCCGAGTCTAATTAATGAAATCAGAATTCATTGAGCCGAAAGCATCGTTCTTACTTGTAAGAGTGGGGTTTTCAAAAAACTTTAATTGAAGAGTTTGATCATGGCTCAGATTGAACGCTGGCGGCAGGCCTAACACATGCAAGTCGAGCGGTAACACAAGGGAGCTTGCTCCTGAGGTGACGAGCGGCGGACGGGTGAGTAATGCCTAGGGATCTGCCCAGTCGAGGGGGATAACAGTTGGAAACGACTGCTAATACCGCATACGCCCTACGGGGGAAAGGAGGGGACCTTCGGGCCTTCCGCGACAGGATGAACCTAGGTGGGATTAGCTAGTTGGTGAGGTAATGGCTCACCAAGGCGACGATCCCTAGCTGTTCTGAGAGGATGATCAGCCACACTGGGACTGAGACACGGCCCAGACTCCTACGGGAGGCAGCAGTGGGGAATATTGCACAATGGGGGAAACCCTGATGCAGCCATGCCGCGTGTGTGAAGAAGGCCTTCGGGTTGTAAAGCACTTTCAGTAGGGAGGAAAGGTAGCGTGTTAATAGCCCGTTACTGTGACGTTACCTACAGAAGAAGGACCGGCTAACTCCGTGCCAGCAGCCGCGGTAATACGGAGGGTCCGAGCGTTAATCGGAATTACTGGGCGTAAAGCGTGCGCAGGCGGTTTGTTAAGCCAGATGTGAAATCCCCGGGCTCAACCTGGGAATTGCATTTGGAACTGGCGAACTAGAGTCTTGTAGAGGGGGGTAGAATTCCAGGTGTAGCGGTGAAATGCGTAGATATCTGGAGGAATACCGGTGGCGAAGGCGGCCCCCTGGACAAAGACTGACGCTCATGCACGAAAGCGTGGGGAGCAAACAGGATTAGATACCCTGGTAGTCCACGCCGTAAACGATGTCTACTCGGAGTTTGGTGACTTAGTCACTGGGCTCCCAAGCTAACGCATTAAGTAGACCGCCTGGGGAGTACGGCCGCAAGGTTAAAACTCAAATGAATTGACGGGGGCCCGCACAAGCGGTGGAGCATGTGGTTTAATTCGATGCAACGCGAAGAACCTTACCTACTCTTGACATCCACAGAAGAGACCAGAGATGGACTTGTGCCTTCGGGAACTGTGAGACAGGTGCTGCATGGCTGTCGTCAGCTCGTGTTGTGAAATGTTGGGTTAAGTCCCGCAACGAGCGCAACCCCTATCCTTATTTGCCAGCGCGTAATGGCGGGAACTCTAGGGAGACTGCCGGTGATAAACCGGAGGAAGGTGGGGACGACGTCAAGTCATCATGGCCCTTACGAGTAGGGCTACACACGTGCTACAATGGCAAGTACAGAGGGTTGCAAAGCCGCGAGGTGGAGCTAATCTCACAAAGCTTGTCGTAGTCCGGATCGGAGTCTGCAACTCGACTCCGTGAAGTCGGAATCGCTAGTAATCGTGGATCAGAATGCCACGGTGAATACGTTCCCGGGCCTTGTACACACCGCCCGTCACACCATGGGAGTGGGCTGCAAAAGAAGTGGGTAGTTTAACCTTCGGGAGAACGCTCACCACTTTGTGGTTCATGACTGGGGTGAAGTCGTAACAAGGTAGCCCTAGGGGAACCTGGGGCTGGATCACCTCCTTACCTATACGACTAACTCAATACCTAAAAGTGCAGCGATGCATGTGAGTGTTCACACAGATTACTTGTTAACTTCTTCGGAAGTAGAGTGAAACACGCCGCCAGCCGGCTAGTGTTGTTCTTTAACAATTTGGAAAGCTGATAGTACTAACTAAAGGCGCATGAATAATGATTCGTTGTTATTGGTGTGATTACGTTAGTGCGAAAAATAATACTGATGCGAAAGCATTAGTATCTTGAGTTCTCAAAACACTGTTTAAGTGTCTTGAATATTCTAAAAAACTAAGGCGAGTCCACTTCCTACCCGGAGGTGAGACAAGTAAAAACCAGCTGGTCATGATATGACTCAGAGGTTCACGCAAGTGAAACTCATTTGGGTTGTATGGTTAAGTGACCAAGCGTATACGGTGGATGCCTTGGCAGTCAGAGGCGATGAAGGACGTAATAACTTGCGAAAAGCGTTGGCGAGCTAGTAATAAGCATTTGAGCTAACGATATCCGAATGGGGAAACCCGGCCACATAAGTGGTCATCATAACGTGAATACATAGCGTTATGAGGCGAACCTGGGGAACTGAAACATCTAAGTACCCAGAGGAAAAGAAATCAACCGAGATTCCCCTAGTAGCGGCGAGCGAACGGGGATTAGCCCTTAAGTCTATGGGGTGTTAGTGGAATGTGTTGGAAAGCACAGCGGCACAGGGTGATAGCCCCGTACATGAAAACTAACCGTAGATGAAAACGAGTAAGGCGGGACACGTGACATCCTGTTTGAATATGGGGGGACCATCCTCCAAGGCTAAATACTCCTGACTGACCGATAGTGAACCAGTACCGTGAGGGAAAGGCGAAAAGAACCCCTGTGAGGGGAGTGAAATAGAACCTGAAACCGTGTACGTACAAGCAGTGGGAGCGGTTCTTGAGACCGTGACTGCGTACCTTTTGTATAATGGGTCAGCGACTTACATTTTGTAGCGAGGTTAAGCGAATAGCGGAGCCGTAGGGAAACCGAGTGTTAACTGCGCGTTTAGTTGCAAGGTGTAGACCCGAAACCGAGTGATCTAGCCATGGGCAGGTTGAAGGTTGAGTAACATCAACTGGAGGACCGAACCGACTTATGTTGAAAAATGAGCGGATGACTTGTGGCTGGGGGTGAAAGGCCAATCAAACTCGGAGATATCTGGTTCTCCTCGAAAGCTATTTAGGTAGCGCCTCGAGCGAATACCATTGGGGGTAGAGCACTGTTAAGGCTAGGGGGTCATCCCGACTTACCAACCCTTTGCAAACTCCGAATACCAATGAGTACTACTCGGGAGACAGACAGCGGGTGCTAACGTCCGTTGTCAAAAGGGAAACAACCCAGACCGTCAGCTAAGGTCCCAAAGTGTATGTTAAGTGGGAAACGATGTGGGAAGGCTCAGACAGCTAGGATGTTGGCTTAGAAGCAGCCATCATTTAAAGAAAGCGTAATAGCTCACTAGTCGAGTCGGCCTGCGCGGAAGATTTAACGGGGCTAAACATACCACCGAAGCTACGGGTGCATTTCATTAGAATTGCGCGGTAGAGGAGCGTTCTGTAAGCGGTTGAAGGTGAAGGGGTAACCCACACTGGACGTATCAGAAGTGCGAATGCTGACATGAGTAACGATAAAGGGAGTGAAAAACTCCCTCGCCGAAAGACCAAGGGTTCCTGTCCAACGTTAATCGGGGCAGGGTGAGTCGACCCCTAAGGTGAGGCCGAAAGGCGTAATCGATGGGAAACAGATTAATATTTCTGTACCTTCACTAACTGCGATGGAGAGACGGAGAAGGCTAGGCTAGCGCGGCGTTGGTAGTCCGCGTTTAAGGTGGTAGGTTGTATTCTTAGGCAAATCCGGGGATACGCATTTAATTGCAAGACTGAGGACTGATGACGAGTCACTAAGGTGATGAAGTAGTTGATGCCATACTTCCAGGAAAATCTTCTAAGCTTCAGGTTAGTGGGGATCGTACCCCAAACCGACACAGGTGGTCGGGTAGAGAATACCAAGGCGCTTGAGAGAACTCGGCTGAAGGAACTAGGCAAAATGGTACCGTAACTTCGGGAGAAGGTACGCTGCCGACGGTGATAGGACTTGCTCCTTAAGCTGTTGGCAGTCGCAGATACCAGGTGGCTGCAACTGTTTATCAAAAACACAGTACTGTGCAAAATCGCAAGATGACGTATACGGTATGACGCCTGCCCGGTGCCGGAAGGTTAATTGATTGGGTTATCTTCGGAGAAGCTCATGATCGAAGCCCCGGTAAACGGCGGCCGTAACTATAACGGTCCTAAGGTAGCGAAATTCCTTGTCGGGTAAGTTCCGACCTGCACGAATGGCGTAATGATGGCCACGCTGTCTCCAGCCGAGACTCAGTGAAGTTGAAATTGCGGTGAAGATGCCGTATACCCGCGGCTAGACGGAAAGACCCCGTGAACCTTTACTATAGCTTGGCACTGAACATTGAACCTACATGTGTAGGATAGGTGGGAGACTTTGAAGCTTGGACGCTAGTCTGAGTGGAGTCAATCTTGAAATACCACCCTTGTAGTTTTGATGTTCTAACCGCGGCCCCTAATCGGGGTTCGGGACAGTGCCTGGTGGGTAGTTTGACTGGGGCGGTCTCCTCCCAAAGAGTAACGGAGGAGCACGAAGGTTGGCTAAGTACGGTCGGACATCGTACGGTTAGTGCAATGGCATAAGCCAGCTTAACTGCGAGACATACACGTCGAGCAGGTACGAAAGTAGGTCATAGTGATCCGGTGGTTCTGAATGGAAGGGCCATCGCTCAACGGATAAAAGGTACTCCGGGGATAACAGGCTGATACCGCCCAAGAGTTCATATCGACGGCGGTGTTTGGCACCTCGATGTCGGCTCATCACATCCTGGGGCTGAAGTCGGTCCCAAGGGTATGGCTGTTCGCCATTTAAAGTGGTACGCGAGCTGGGTTCAGAACGTCGTGAGACAGTTCGGTCCCTATCTGCCGTGGGCGTTGGATGATTGAAGGGAGCTGCTCCTAGTACGAGAGGACCGGAGTGGACGAACCGCTGGTGTTCGGGTTGTCATGCCAATGGCATTGCCCGGTAGCTACGTTCGGGATCGATAACCGCTGAAAGCATCTAAGCGGGAAGCGAGCCCTAAGATGAGTCATCCCTAGAGCTTTAAGCTCTCTAAAGGGCCGTAGGAGACTACTACGTTGATAGGCAAGGTGTGTAAGCGTTGTGAGGCGTTGAGCTAACTTGTACTAATGACCCGTGAGGCTTAACCATACAACCCAGATGGGTTTTACTGAAAATGTTCCCGACATTTTCTAGCACTTCCTCCTTCCATGGAGGTCGTACTGACAGGGAGCATAACCTTAGTGTTAGAATAGAGCGCTTAAGTAGTGTTTTGTAGACTCAAAAAAATCAGCTTTCCGAATTATTATTTACGGCCTTAAAGGCGGTAGATATACAAATTTGTCTGGAAACCATAGCATTGTGGCACCACCTGATCCCATTCCGAACTCAGAAGTGAAACGCAATCGCGCCGATGGTAGTTTGGGGTCTCCCCATGCGAGAGTAGGTCATTTCCAGGCGCCTAATTTACTCGAAAGAGTAGTGAAACAGCCCGCTATTATATAGCGGGCTTTTTTACGTCTTCAATTTATGGTGTAGAGTTTGTTACTCGCCAAAACATGACAGCAGTTTGTCGAATATGCCCATGCGGTAGTGAAACAGCCCGCTATTATATAGCGGGCTTTTTTACGTCTGCAATTTATGGTGTAGAGTTTGTTATTGGCCAAAACAGGACAGCAGTTTGTCGAATATGCCCATGCGTGAGTAAATCCTTTCTATATATCAGATATGCTATATATGCGTAAATAAAATTACACTTACCAGTCAAACAGGGTAGAGTGTGTAGATCGATTTAAAGCTACTAATAAATAATAAGTTTTTATATTGTATGTGCTATTAGGAGACATAACTGTCTTTACTTATTGATAAGATTACCGCTAGCATATCTTCATATATTTCATTGGGTGGGTTTATTTTGCCTCGTTTGCCGAATCTTTCTCTGACTATACTGGTTCCTGTGTGTATTTTTATCCTTTACCTTGGTTTGGTATGTGGACAGTATTTCTATGAGCATGCGGAACTAAAAGATCAGCTTGCATCAACACAATCAGAGCAAATTCAGAAAGATTTATTTAGAATGCGTCACGTGGTTGAATCATCTTTATTGATGCAAGATTTTGAACGGTTAGAGCAGGAGGTTGCTTTAGTTTCAACAGATCAAAATATGATGGTGTATGTGATACTTGATTCTGCTAGTGAAATTCAATTCGCTAATCATATTATTTGGCGTGAGAGTAATGCTACTAACGTATTGGAAGGCTATTCTGCTGATTTGCACGGAAGTGTTATCGCCAACAATAAACCTTACTTTAAGGTCAATTTCGATCGATTATCCATACAGGCTTATTATCCTTTAAACGCTAATTCTCGATATAGTTATTCAAATTCAGTAGATCTAATTTATCTAGAATATGACATTGCCAATACCTTATCAGAATCGGTTGATCGCCTCTTAAAGCGCTTTATTGAGATCTGGGGGATTGGCGCTTTATTTTTGTCACTATTTTGCTTCATGTTGCATTACTTACTGATACGACCGTTAATTCAGTTAAGCCAAGCAGCTAAAAACCTTGATTCTCCGGATTTCAACACTGATATTATGTGTGCATCAACCGAACTGGTTAACTTACGTGATTATCTAAATCAGGTTAATGGTCGATTATCTCGAAGCAAGAAACGGCTTAATGATGCTGAGCAACGTTGGCTTTTTGCGGTTGAGGGCGCGCGAAATGGCATTTGGGATTGGTGTATTTCTACTGGAGATGTGTTTGTTTCTGATCGCTGGAAAGACATCTTAGGCTACCAACCTTACGAGCTTGATAATGACTATTCTGTTTGGGAATCTCGTTTACATCTTAGTGATAAGCTACAGGTATTAAATACTTTACAGAACTACATCAGTAACCAACATGAATATTATGAAAGCGTTCACCGGTTGCGCCATAAAGATGGCCGCTATATTTGGATTCTTGATCGTGGAAAAATAGTTGAGTGGGATGAGTTAGGTCGGCCATCGCGGATTATCGGCACCATTACTGATGTTTCTGGTGATGTTAAAAGCCAACGTGTTGCTAATGATAAGCAAGGTCATAATGGCCTTACCGATTTAATTAATCGTGATGTACTAGCCGATCAACTCTATGATTCACAGGTTTTAAGCCGCAAGACCGGTCAATTCTCTGCGCTATTGATGATTAATTTAGATAACTTTAAATTAATTAATGATGCTTTGGGTCGCCAACTTGGTGACCGATTGTTAATGCAAATAGCAGCGCGCTTATCAGCTACGTTTTCTAGTACTGGTTTAGTTGCACGCCTTGGGGCTGATGAATTCGTTATTCTGGCCAAAAACTTTGGTAATGAAATCGATCAAGCAAACAAGCGTGCACTAGCATTAGCAAGTGAAGTAAGGCAGCTAATTGGTCGTAGTTATACCATTTCAGAGCAAAACTTGTCTATTTCGGCCAGAATTGGTTTAGTGATTTTTGATGGTATTGAGTCATTAGAACCTCAAGTGCTATTGGCTCGTGCTGATAGCGCTTTAGAGCAAGCAAAAGACAGCCGCTCTAATGGTTGCGCCATTTATCGACCTGAGTTTGAGCAGAATCAAGTACAACCTTTTAAATTACAAAATGAACTAAAAGTTGCTATTCACAACCAACAGATGTCATTGGTGTATCAACCTGTTGTCGATCGGGCAGGACAACTTAATAGCGTTGAAGCCTTGATGCGTTGGTATCACCCTCAGTATGGCTATATTAGTCCACGTAAATTTATTGCTGCAGCTGAATTATCCGATTGTATTTTCGAGCTAGAGTTATGGGCATTAGATAAGGTTTGTGAGTTGATACAATTACTTCAACAAACCAATGCAACCATTCCATTAATGTCATTAAATATTTCTTCGCGCCACTTTCATCAAGATCATTTCGTAAATGTCATTATTAGCAGGATTAATGCTGCGCAAATATCACCGAAATTACTTCAATTTGAACTAACGGAAGACGTATTTGTGGTCAATGCTAAGGTGGCAAAAAACAAAATTTCCGAGCTACAACGATACGGTATCAATATTGCGATGGACAATTTTGGCGGTGGTTCTTGTGCCGTTCATCAACTGCAAGGTATTGGCTTTTCACAAGTGAAGTTAGCTGCTATTTATCTTGAAGATATAGAATATAACCCCGAAAGCTTTAATATTGTTAGTGCTGTAGTTGAGTTTGCGACCAAATTGAACTTCCCTGTTGTCGCTAAACAGGTTGAGAATAAGCAACAACTCAACTTACTGACACAGGCGAAGTGTACTTGGTTTCAAGGTTATATCATTAGTCGGCCACTAGATCATGACGATATTATTCAGTTAATTAACACTAAGCTATCGTTGAGTGTTGTGCCATAAAATCGATAGTATGAGAAAGTGCAATATTACGCATGCTATCGCTCTCGATAAACACTTCGTGATATGCGCCTTCAATCACCACCTTATGACAATGAGTGCTTAATGTTTGATTTTGCGCCTTATTACAGACAATAGTGTCTTTTTCTGCTTGTAAGATGAGTATTGGGGTTTGGCTATGTTTAGCATAGTTGATACATCTGTTTGCTGCGCTCATTGCTTCAAGCAACCAATGATTGGTCGGTGAGCCCAACTGTACCTCGGTGGTATCCTCGAATACGTTGCGATAGTGCTGGTAGCGAAATGGGCTATGAGTGAGCTTGTTACGCTTAAAACTATCTGGTTGGTAATGCGTTCCACCTAGCACAAAGGTACTGTGTACTTTGCCTGCTTCAATGCGATTATTATCGAGCTTTTGAGCTAACCAACGGACAACCGATTGAGCAAAAGGTAGACGTATAGCAAACATAGGTGCTGAAAATACTGCTGCAGTAAACGTTTGCGGGTATTTATTTAGATAGTCACTCGCGATAGTACAACCCATTGAGTGAGCTATGATAAATAACTCTTCATGCAGCTGTGGGCGCACGACCTGATCAATAAATTGAGCAAAGTCATCCGTATAATCGGTAAATTTCTCAACATAACCCTGATGTGGATTATGGGTGAGTCTGTCTGACAGCCCTTGGCCTCGATGATCTAAAGCGTAAACGCTGAATCCTTGTTGATATAAGTCGTATATCAATTCTTGATACTTCACATAGGATTCGACCCTGCCATTACTGATCACTATTGCGCGTTGATTATTAGGATGTTGGATCATCGCATAAGCAATTTTTATTCCGTTATGGGTGCAGAAACTCGATTGGTGCACTTGTTGCCAAAAGTGTCGCTGATCACTGGTATTGAGCTTTAATTCGGATGAAAATTTCATGTAATGCATTGTTATAAGCCAGCTTGTTATAATCTTAAATAGTGTTTAATTTCGACGCGTTCATCTATATTGTTACACGCTGCTCGCTTCTTTTACCATTGCTTGTTGACGAGCAATAAACTCATCAACCATTTGCTCTAGTACTGACATCGGGATAGAGCCATTCTCTAAAACGGCATCATGAAACTGTCTAATATCAAAATCTTTTCCTAATGATTTTTCTGCTTTAGCGCGTAAGCGTTTTATGGTTAATTCACCAATTTTGTATGACAGTGCTTGGCCTGGCCAAGAAATATAACGATCTATTTCTGTGGTGACGTTGTGCATTGAAAGGGCTGTATTGCTGGCCATAAAATCTATCGCTTGTTGGCGGCTCCAACCTTTAGCATGCATGCCAGTGTCGACGACTAAACGGGCCGCACGCCACATTTCATAGGTTAAGCGGCCAAAGTTACTGTAGGGGTCTTGATAAAACCCAGCTTCTACGCCTAAATATTCTGAATATAAGCCCCAGCCTTCACCAAACGCAGAGATATAACTGTACCGCCGAAAGTTGGGTAAATTAGTCAGTTCTTTATTCAATGATATCTGTAAATGATGCCCTGGAACCGCTTCATGTAAGGTTAATGCTTCAAGCTCGTAAAGCGGTCGCTTATCTAAGGCGTAGGTGTTCACCCAATAATAGCCGGGCTCGTCGTCACGGTTTGAACCTGAGTAGCGTCCCGTTGTGTATTTTGGCGCTATTTCTGCAGGTACAGGTTCAATGCCATAAGGCGTCCGTGGTAATTTGCCAAAATATTTAGGTAATATAGCATCGGCTTTTTTGGCAATAAACGCCGCTTCTTTAAGTAATTCATTAGCTGTTTTAGGATAAAATTGTGGATCGGTGCGCAAAAAGGTTAAAAAGTCAGCAAAACTGCCTTTAAAGCCAACGTCTTTAATAACCTGTTCCATTTCTGCTCTTATACGAGCGACTTCTTGTAATCCAAGCTGATGGACTTCTTCAGCGGTCATTGGCAGTGTGGTGTAATACTCAACTCTGTTTTGATAAAAAGCCGAGCCATCAGGCAAGGCGGAAGCGGCAATGTTTATTCGTGCATTAGGAATGTATTCTTGAGTCATAAAATCATAAAACTGCTGATACAGCGGTAGTACGATTTGCGCTACAGTGGCTCGACCTTGTTGGGTCAGCGATTCTTTTTCTGACGCGCTAAAATGATCAGGGTAATGGGTAAACGGCGTAAAGTAACCGCTGGTTTCAACCGGAACAATAAAAGCGCTAATGCTGTCTTCAAAACCCTTTAAGGTGACTTTTGCTGGGGTGATACCAGCGGCTAAGCCTTGTTTGAGCCAATATATTTGCTGGGTAAAATGGCGTGGTAATTGTTTAAGTTTAGCTAAATAGTGCTGATAATCTTCAACGCTACTGAAGCGAGCTTTAGCAATCGATGCGATAGATGCATGGAAACCACTTTCAGCCGTTATAGGTAAATAGTGGTCATGAAAACGATACAGGTCGACTTCATTTTGCAGCTGATCCTGCAAAATTTTAGCATTGATGACATCGGATTTTGATAACGGCTTTCGGTCAAGCTGTTTAAGTTTTTTGAGATTTTCGAGGGTCTGTTGGTATTTTTTCGCTAATGTTTGAGCAGATAAATCGTCAAGCATTCCTGCGGCAGAAGCGTCACCTAAACTGGCTGCTAACATCGGTGAATAAGCTAAATTAACTGCCCAACTCTGGTCTATAATCGCTTGTAAATTGGGATCTATCTGCGTTTGTTGGCGAGTGACGCGGCTATCAATCTGAGTCGTGGTAACACTATTACAAGCCGATAAAGTTAATATTATCAGTGCCGGTAGGATCAGCAAGCGCATTAATAGTCCTTTATTATTTAACCTTTTTGTCAGTATTAGAGTATGCCCGATTTAAGCATAAAAAACACATCACAAATTAGCATGAGTTTTTGGTGTGATAGATTCCAGAAAAAACATTGCTCATCAGAATTAGTCTCAATACATGTTAAACTGAAAACGATTCTCTGACCGACAAAATTAAACTAATGGCAGGGTAAGTTTATAGGGGTTAATTATGATAGATAAAACCATTCCGCTAGTTGATTTACATCGACACTTAGACGGTAATGTTAACGTAAAGACTATTTGGGAATTAGGCCATCAACATGGTATTCAATTACCCGCTAATTCACTAGAAGAGCTTGCGCCATTTGTGCAAATCCAAGGTAAAGAAAGCAACCTAATGGATTTTTTGAAGAAACTAGATTGGATGGTTGCTGTATTAGCCGATCTTGACGCGGTGAAACGTGTTGCCTATGAGAATGTTGTCGATGCAGCATCGCAAGGGTTAGATTACGCTGAATTGCGCTTTAGTCCTTATTACATGGCGATGAATCATAATTTAGCCATTGAAGGCGTTGTTGAAGCCGTTATCGATGGTGTGCGTGCCGGTGTCAAAGAGCATGATATTAACATTAACCTAATTGGTATTATGTCGCGTTCTTTTGGACAAGAGAAATGCCGTTTAGAGCTTGAAGGCATACTCGCTCACCGTGACAGTATTGTCGCGATGGACTTAGCTGGAGATGAACTCGGTTTCCCTGGCGATTTGTTTACAGAACACTTTAAGCGTGTTCGAGATGCGGGATTACAGATCACCGCTCATGCTGGTGAAGCGGCAGGGGCTGAAAGTATTTGGCAAGCTCTTAATGTATTAGGCGCGACACGTATTGGTCATGGCGTGAATGCGATTCATGATCCTAAATTGATGGAATATCTTGCCAAACATAGGATCGGGATAGAATCGTGCCCAACCAGCAACTTACATACCTCTACTGTTAAAGATTATGCTGTTCATCCACTGCGTAAGTTTATGGATGCGGGGGTATTGATTGGACTCAATACTGACGACCCAGGGGTGAGTGCGATTGATATCGCTCACGAGTACCGTGTGGTTAAATCTGAAATGGGTCTAAGTGATAGCCAGCTGGCGACATTGCAACGTAATGGTGTTGAAATGGCCTTTATATCTGATAGTGACCGCAAAGCGTTATATGCCAAAAAAGCGTAGTAGCGTCAACGACGATATAAAAGCAGTCTTATAAGATTAGTTTACAAAAACAGCCAGCAAATGCTGGCTGTTTTTATATTATATTGATTATAAACAGTTACTTAGATAACTCTTGAAAACTGTTGTTGACGGGCTTTTTGGCGATAATACACATCAAAGCACATGCAAATATTACGAATAAGTAGTCGACCTGTCGGGCTTATTGTTAACTTGCGATCTGTGATATCGACCAGTTTATCATTGATAAAGGTTTGCAATAATTTCAGATCTTCCACAAAATATTCTTCGAAGTTAATCGCAAACTTACGGTCAATTTTGTCCATGTCTAAATCAAAATGACAGATAATTTGTTTAATCACCGCACGGCGAATTTCGTCATCGTGATTTAAGCTACAACCTTTCCATAATGCATGACCATTGGCATCAATCGATTCGTAATATGGACGAATATCTTTTTGATTTTGGGCATAGCAGTCGCCAATTTGGCTGATAGATGACACCCCTAATCCAAGTAAGTCACATTCTTCTTGGGTGGTATAACCTTGGAAATTACGATGTAATTTACCGGTGTTTTGTAATTTTGATAGCTCATCATTGGGTTTGGCAAAGTGGTCCATACCAATAAATTGATAACCGGCACCCGTTAATGATTCTATTGTTTGACGTAGCATATCTAATTTTTGTTGTGGAGCCGGCATATCATGTTCTTTAATTTTACGCTGTGCAGCAAAACGCGATGGTAAATGTGCATAGTTAAAGACAGATAAGCGATCGGGTGAAAGCTCAATAATTCGGGCTATAGTTTTAGCAAACGTTTCTGGTGTTTGCAGCGGTAAGCCGTAAATTAAATCGACGTTAGTAGATACAAAGCCTAGTGCTTTTGCCCTAGCCATTAAGTCGAAAATAAATTGTTCGTCTTGCTCGCGGTTAACGGCAATTTGTACTTCTTTATTAAAGTCCTGCACACCAATAGACACTCGGTTAAACCCAGCTTCTTTTAAGGTATCCAACATACTTAACTCGATTTCTCGAGGGTCGACTTCAATAGAGTATTCACCAACGTCTGCAAAATTAAAGTGTTGTTTAATTAGCTTGCTCAGTTTAAGGATTTGTTCTGGGCTTAAAAACGTAGGTGTACCACCACCCCAATGCATTTGGGTTACCGTGTAGTTTTTGAATAGTGGGGCACGTTTAATAATTTCAGTGGCCAGATACTCAATGTATTGGTCGGCTTTGTGTGAGTGACGAGTAATAATTTTATTACAACCACAGTAGTAACAAAGCTTGGCACAAAATGGAATATGTACATAAAGCGACAGTTTGTCTGATTTACTATTTTTAATTGATGTCAGTAAATTTTGCTCAGTAAAGGCATCGTCAAATTCTAGTGCGGTCGGGTAAGAAGTATAACGGGGACCGCTGTAATTGTATTTTTCGATCATCGACTGATCCCAACTAATCTGAGTGGGCTGCTTCAAGGCGTGTCCTCCAATGGGTAAATTAGCAACATACGAAGTATGCAATGTTCGTAATCAAATAACCTTGATCTAGGTTGTAAAAATGAATGTTGCTTATGGAGACGAGTGAAGTTTAGCGATAGCTGATATGGGATAATGACCAGACTGTGCAACAGATCACGGTTTGTATTTCAGACAAAGTAGATTTTTTAGGCAAGATTAATATGTTGAGTCCCTAAATTACGTGCCTTACCATCGTATCTCACTTCAGTAAATTGCACGTTACCACTGCGGTGTTTTAATACAATGCTGGTTGAACGAGTGCCGTATGCTTCATGTTGGATAAAAATAGAGGACAGTCGACGCTCCCATTCAAGGCTAATGCCCGTTTGAGGTAAATCTTGATCCCTTGGTTGCGAGGTATCGCGCATGATCGCCAGTAATTGGTCTATGCAAGGTGATTGCATCTGGTTGATATAGTTTTGAAGCTGCTGTTGACCTTTAGCCATCTTAGGCCATATATCATCTAATGCCCCGTTGCTCACGGCGTGAAAACCTGAAGTAAGCCGAGTCGTGGTTAACATCTTACTGTTAAAGCAAAAGAGTTGTTGGTGTTGTTCGAAAACTAAATTAAACGGATTGTAATTGTCTGCATGTTCAATAAGCCATTGGCTATTGATATGATGTTTTGTGAGTGCATCAACGACTAATTCACCGCGACTGCGAACGCCATCTTGCTGTTCGATTGAACGAATATTAGTTAACCCGGCAAATTGACCTTGTTCATTGACCCCAATCCATGTTCCGCCGGCTTGTTTATCTTGTCCTGCGATAATAGCTGGCATGGTTGCCCAACGATAAGCCGGTTCGGTTGCTCGGTGATGAAATTCATCGCGATTGGCACAGACTATTAAGGGGTAATCTGGATGCGCTTCAACGGCAATAAATAAAATACACATAGCTGCCCCTTTAAATATGTCGACACCATCATCATAACCTAGTTAATCGATCCTGATTAATGATGATGTTTATGTGTCGAAGCTGAGTCGTGATGATGTGAGTTCTGGGTGTCTGAGTGATGGTCTTGATCATGGGTATGTGGTGCTGATTTTAGGTTAATCATCAAACGGCTTAAAAAATTTCGAGGTCCAAGTCGCAGTAAGCTGGCGCCAAACAATAAAACGATCGCCACTAAGCCAATAATATTAGCTGACTCAGGCAGCTGTAATGTTAATGATGAGCTCAGGGGTAATTGATCTGCCACCATTAGCCCTACAAGTAAAATACCGCCTAACATGAGTCCTTGTTTCCAATTCATTAACTTAAATTGGCTAATACTGAGTACGGGTGCAGCCAATAAGGTAAAGGCCACTGCAATTTGGCTCCAACCACTGTAAGCCAAAGCAAGGGCTAAAATCACCGTGCCTAAATTACAAAAACGCATCGGTAAAAAGACTAAGAGTAAGATAAACACCTGCAATGCAGGGTTTTGTAATGGAACCGATGGATGACCGATGAGGTTTGCTAATACTAAGCTGAGGATAATCCATGGTGCACTTCGGTCGACTAATTGGCTAAAACCAAAACGCCATGGTGACTCAGATAAGGTTGGATGCGGGTCTGTCAGATCCACTTGCGTTAGGGTCATTAGTGCCCCAATGGCCAATAACCCCAGCGCTTGGTAAAGCGCAAACCAAGGGCCTAACAGTAATAAGGTAATTAATAATGCTTCTGGTCCAGCTAAACGCTGTAACCAACGCAGCCCTAAGGAAGAATGAGATGGTCGTAATCCTGATGCGAATCTAGCCGTAGCAATAAAGTAACTGCCTAATAAAATAGGTGAAATTGTTAGTAACCAACTAACGAATTGTTCTGAACCATGATTTTGATGAGCATGTTCGTGACCGCCAGTATCCATGAGGAGTAATAAAGCCAATAGCCCTAGACCAAGTAAGCTGCCGATACCTGCCTGATACTGATATTGGCCCTGTTTATCTTCATCTTGGTGGCCGTGAGGCTGATGTAACACCACATGTAAAATTGAACCCGTAACAAAGGCTTGCAAGTAAACAGTATTTTCAAGGCTTAATTGAGTCAATAAATGCTCACCAGCAAAGTAACCGACACTGGTTAATATCATCATGGCAACTAAAACCACACTAGCCCACCGAGTGCCAACTTGAGGCTTGAGTAACCACCAAATAGCGACACCAACAGGTAAGCGATGCATGATCACGCCTAAAGCAAGGAGTGCCGAATTACCTTCTTGTTGTGCCAAGACCATGGCTCCACCGTCAGTCATGGTATGCAGCAGCAGTCCGCCAATACCTAATGTGAGGGTGATGTTGTGGGTGATCTCTGAATATCGATGAAACAGTTTTTCACTGGCCGTAGGGCCCCAAACGCCAAGCATGACAAACAATAGCGTGATAAACCCACCATGCTCCAATAGTTCCGGCAAAATATGAATGAGGACTAGTCCGCCAAGGGAGACGAAAATAAATCCATCTAAGCCCTTTTGAAGTCCACTACCTGACGAGAAGAAGCGGTAAAAAAGAGGCCCAAACAGTAATGCAATACAGCTAGCGATTAGATAGAGCATGTTATCCAGAAATCAATCGAAAAAAACAACGCAGTATAACATTCTAAACCAGTATTGTAGTGTGTGAATATTTCAAGCTGAAAAAATTACACTTGGTTAGTTGTGAATATAGATCGAGTCATTGAAGATAAAGTAGAAAAAAGTTCATAAGATCATTGCGTTGGTAACTGTTGGCTGGTTATTTATGATGTGAAATTGTTTACAATTATTAGCGGCTATAGCCCTAAAGTCATCAATAAATTGGCTATCTGCATCGCTTATGTTACTGCGTTGAGTATACAATGTAGCCCATATTTCGTTAATTAAAAGATTGTCGTCCATGGATGTTTTTTCTGCAGCCGTCATGCTGTTCTTGATTATAGACCCGCTGGGTAATTTACCTGTATTTGCTTCCATATTGCGCCATCTTGATCCCAAAAAGCGCCGTAAAGTATTAATCCGTGAACTGTTGTTTGCGCTGGTCATTATGTTGTCATTTTTGTATACCGGTGAAGCCATCCTTAATTTTCTGGACTTACGTACTGAGTCCGTCAGTATTGCCGGTGGTATTATCCTGTTCTTAATCGCGATCAAAATGATCTTCCCCTCGCCGGGTGGCGTTGCCGGAATGGCAGCAGGTGAAGAGCCTTTTATTGTCCCGATGGCGATCCCGTTGATAGCGGGTCCGTCTATTTTAGCGGCATTGATATTACTGGCGCACACTGACAACAGCCGTATGACGGATTGGACGATTGCGTTAGTTTCTGCTTGGGGCATGAGTGCGTTTATCTTAATGTTTTATAAGTTGTTTACTCGCATACTTGGTGAGAAAGGTTTAATAGCGGTAGAGCGGTTAATGGGAATGGTATTGGTGATGATATCAGTACAAATGTTACTTGATGGGATATCAAAATACATTACCCACAGTGGCTTAAGCTAATCCTTACCGAGAGATATAACACTGAGTTAACTCTAGGAATACTAAACGATTATCAAGCAGCCGTTTTCTCTCGCTCACTGCGTTGATGTCTCTTGTAATAGACTGACTATTGATAGGTCACCTCAACTCTGGATAATAAACTGTGTATCAAACAGCCCTTTGTGCCGTGATCGAACGAGTATCGAGTTACAATAGGTCCCTATTGACGCGTCAATACGCCTCGTTAGCAAAAAAATGGCAAGTGTGCTCTGAAATGGATAAAAAGTAAGCCGCTTTTATCAATTTGCCACAGCACTTATTCCCAGTGAAGGTAAAAAGCCGACTCAACAGAGTTGGCTTTTTGTTTGCTGAAGCTAAGTTAATGGCCTTTTTTATTAATTTTTAATCGAACGGATACATTTACATTAAAGAATGTCTAACTTAATTGTAACCCAGCAGTTGCAGCTGTTAATGTTATGTCATTATTGTTTGGGGTGAATTATGAAATACATTATCGTCACGTTGGGACTGGTTTTTATGACCTTGCAAGGGTGTCAAAATCAGTCGGCAGCATCGGCAGACGAACAAGCGGCCACTGTTGTGGTAGTCAAACCGTTAGTTAAAGATTGTGGCCCTAGCGGGATGCCACCTTTACGTGATCGCACTAAATTAACTGAAAATTTGCGAGCCCAAGGGCTAATCACCGCCGATATGGATCAAGCACAAATAGATAAAATTGTTGCTGATTACATCACTAAACGCCAAAAAGCATTTGAAAAATGCCATAAACCAACACCCAATATAGGTAAGTTGTAATGAGTAAGTTGACTAAATATCAAGGGTTAGCCATTTCAACGTTATTGCTTGCATGCACTAGCATGGCAGTACTTGCGGCTCCGCAAACGGGTACACCTGCTGATGGCGGGTTAATTAATAAACAACAAGTGCTGTATTGGTTGATTAAACGTGGTGAAGTGAGCGCCGACGCCAGTGAGGCCGTTAAACAAGCCGCTGTTGATGCCTTTGTGAGTCGAGGTCGTCATACAAGGTTTAAACCTGCCACTATAGAAGTCAAAGCTGAGCAACTGCGCATTAAACGCTCAGCGCAAAAAAACACTAATAGTGCTCAATATGTTGTTGCCAATAACAAAGTCTTAGCCGATCAAGATATCACCAAAACAGTAAAGGTTTTGGCTGTATTGGTGGACTTTCCAGACTTACCTCACGATGCTAACCAACTTGAGGCTGGTGATACCGACATGTATTACAGCAGCTATCCAGCATCCCATTATCAGCAACTATTATTTTCAGAAAGCGGTTTTGTAGGCCCAAGTAATCAAACTCTGCAATCGGCTTATCAGTATTTTCAGGCCGTGTCGGGTAATAGCTTTTATTTTAGCGGCCAAGTGCAAGACTGGGTAACCGCAGACAACAATGCCGCTTATTACGGTGGTAATGATGTTGATGAAAATGACAAGGCAGTACCTGAGCTCGTCAAAGAAGCGGTGACCAAAGCCGTGCAAAACATGACTGACCTTGAATTAGCCCAGTACGATATTGAAGACCCTTTTGATATAGATGGCGACGGTAATTATGATGAAGCAGACGGTATTATTGATCACGTGATGCTATTTCATTCTAGCATTGGTGAAGAAGCGGGTGGCGGAGTGTTAGGTACTGATGCCATGTGGTCGCACCGTTTTTATGTCGACTTGAATACTAATGGTTATATCATTCCTGGCCGCGGTGGTCTTAAGGTGTTTGGTTATACCGTGCAGCCTATCGATTCTGCTGCAGGAGTATGTACTCACGAGTTTGGTCATGATTTAGGCTTGCCGGATGAGTATGACACGACTAACGGTGGCGACGGTTCACCCGTAGGAGCTTGGTCACTGATGTCTGGCGGTAGCTGGACTGGTAGCATTGCGGGTGCTCAACCCAGTGGTTTGAGTCCGTATGCAAAATCCTTCTTACAGCAAAAATACAAGGGTAAATGGGTTAATGAACAACACCTATCTCTGGCCGATTTAACCAGCAGCGGTACCGCTGTGAAGCTTAATCATGCTGTTAATACTGATGCGGTAAACCAGCTATCAATCGCGCTCCCTGCTGAGGAAATTACGTTTAAAGCGCCATTAACCGGTCAATATCAATATTATTCAGGTCAAGGCAACCTGATCAATAATGCCATGTCATTTGATGTGACGTTACCATTAGCGACCCCGTTATCCTTATCTTTCCAAGCCCATTGGGATATTGAAGATGATTATGATTATGTGCAGGTATTGGTTGATAGCGTTGCTATAGAAGGTAACCACACGAACAATACAAATTCAGTTTATCCTACGGTAAAACATTCGATTAGCGGTAAGTCGAGCGACATCAGTACCGCGTATGGAAGCGATTCTTGGGTGGATCTAAATTTTGATTTGAGCGCATATGCCGGTCGTGATGTGCAAATCAGTGTGGTGTACAAAACCGATGAAGCCGTTGGCGATTATGGTATGGCGATTGATGATATTCAATTAACCAACCAAGACACGGCATTTTATCGCGATGGAGCCGAAACTAACGGCATGGCAACCTTATCTGGTTTTAGCCGCATTGAAGATAGTCTTGCTGGTAAAGCAAGACGTTACATTGTGCAATTACGCAGCCATCAAGGTGTAGATGCTGGGCTGGTTTATAACAACTATGAAGCGGGTTTATTGTTGTGGTTAGAAAATTTTAATCAAACCGATAACAATGTGTCAGAGCACCCTGGAAAAGGGTTAATTGGAGTGGTCGATGCAGACCAAGATTTGATTGGTAGTCAATCTACTGATGTGCAAATTCGCGATGCAACATTTAGCTTATTTGCCCAAAGTACATACAGTGGTGATAACCACTTAGCTGCCGAGCCTCTATTTGATGACAACCGCGATTACAGTGCGCCGCTAAAGCCCATGGCTGGGATGATATTGCCTGAGCTAGGCCTAACCATGCAAGTAACAGAGCAAGCAACAGACAGCAGTACAGCAACCATTGAGTTTGCCTTGTCTGATAGCAGCGTATTGCCACCCGTTACGCTTACGGCCGACATTAATGCGCAAGCCATTGGTGCTGATGTGAGCTTTAATGCGGTGGTCAGTGGCGGCAGTGATTACACTTACCTATGGTCGTTTGGGATAAATAGTGCCACCAGTACCGATACTGCGCCAAGCTACACATACTCTGCATCGGGCGACTATATTGTCAGTGTTATTGTCAAAGATGGCGCGGGTAATACTGTGACGGCAACAGAAACAGTACGTGTGGTTATTCAGCCTATAGCGGCATTTTCCATATCTCAAACTGACCTCACTGTGATGTTGACTAACACGTCTAGCCAAGGTTTTGGTCATTTGACTTATCTATGGGATTTTGGCGATAACAGTACTAGTACGGCGCAAAACCCAAGCCATACTTATACAGCAGCAGGTACTTATACCATTACGTTAGTGGCCACAGACTCTGTTGGTAATGTTGTTACGGTCAACCAAGCCGTAAACGTATTAGCGTCAATGGAGACCGTTGCTACGCCAGTTACAACAGACAGTGATAGCGGTGGTGGTAGTTTGGGTTGGTTAAGTGTGTTGATGCTGAGCTTGTTAGGATACTGGCGTAAGCGGGCTTAATCCTAACAATACAAAAACGCCCATAAGGGCGTTTTTTGTTTTAAATTAATAACATTAAATTATGAGATAGGGTTAACGAGCACACTAAGCACTTTGATTAATATAATCGACCGCCGCAGGCAGAAATATTTCGCTAACAATAAGTTGTGAGTTATGTAAATTAAAGTAGCGTCTACGGCCCCATAAGCTGCTGTTAACGTGTTGATTTAAGCTGGTGGCTAAGGCTGCTAAACGGCCACAGGTTTTAAACTGGGCGACTTCAATATTGCCGGGCGTAATGTCTGGGCTAGTAAACAATAATTCACCCAAAGACCGAGTGCCAAGGCGAGTAAAATCATTGTATTGATTATCATTGCGCTGAGTGCTTAAAATGGTTTGTGGGATCAGTGTTCGGGCAAATACCCATGGGATACCGTCAAGACACAATAATACCTCACGGACCCAAACAGGGTCAGTCTGAGCAGGGAACTCATCTGCTAGAGGCTCAAGTAAATGCTCGCCTAACACTTTTACTTCAAAATGATTACAGTGTGTCTTAAGGCGCAGGGTCAAACTCCCCGTTGCTAATAACCATTCTTTAAGCTGGCTATCGGGCAATGAATCGATTTTTTGTGGCGAAAACCAATGAATTGATTCACCATAAGGAAAGCTAATACTGGTCACATTCATCTAAAACTCGTTACAATATATCTCAACGGCATTAGTCTATCATGTCAAAGATGAGCAAACACTCTAAGGGAGTGGCCAATATGGCTTATTTAATTAACGTTCCACATTGACGGAGTTTGTTTCACTATGAAAAAATTGGTTTCAACGTTAGTTATGCTGTGTTGTTTCGCATTTAATGTCCATGCAGCAGATGAGCAAGCCCTCGAAGATTATGCTTATTACGGCTTTGAGCCGGACATTGTGACTAACTATATTTCGAATCGAAAAAAGTTAGGTTTTGTTAAAATCAGTGTTGAATTGATGGTAAAAGATCCAAACGATTTAATGAGCTTAGAGCATCACGATCCTTTGCTACGTTCGGCCATTGTTGAAATTTTAGGTAATCAGTCCGAAGAAAAGGTTAAATCCTTATCTGGAAGAGAAGACATTCGCCGTGAATGCTATGAGACGGTCAATCGCCTAATGGAGCAAGAAGTCGGTCGCTCTATTGTGGTTAATTTATTATTCACTAAGTATTTATACGATTAATGACCCGTTCAACGACACCGCCAGTGCGAGCCAAACATGATACCGCTAAGCGTCCGCCAAGCCGGTCGACTGCCAACATTAACCGCGCCTCGGTAAAGTTGAGCAAGCCTGTCTTATCAAAAGCATTGCATCCGCGTAATGCCCATCAACAGGGTTACGACTTTGCCGCATTAATAAGCGCTATGCCAGCGCTAGCCTCTTTTGTACGTCCAAACCCTTATGGTAATGATTCTATCGATTTTGCCGACCCTAAAGCGGTAAAAAGTCTCAATGCGGCATTACTGCTGAGCGAGTATCACATTAATGGCTGGGACATTCCTGAAGGGTATTTGTGTCCACCTGTGCCTGGTCGAGTGGACTATTTACATTACATTGCTGATTTATTAGCGGTTAAAGGCAAGGTGGTTAAAGGGGCGCGTATTCGCGGATTGGATATCGGCACCGGTGCAAATGGTATCTATCCGTTACTTGGGATCCAAACCTATGGTTGGCAATTTGTGGCGTCGGATATTGATCCTGTCTCTATCGCTAATGTCGCCAAGATTGCACAACAAAATTCAAAGATTGCCACGCATTTGCAGTTAAGATTACAGCATCAACCCGAGCATATCTTTAACGGTCTGATTGCTACCGATGAACAGTTTGATGTCACTTTGTGTAACCCGCCGTTTCATCGTTCACTCGCTGAAGCATCTGAGGGATCATTACGTAAAGTTAATAATTTAGCCAAAAATAAGCAACAAAACCAGGGGCAAAAATCGCGTAAGTTAGCGGCAAGCCAAGCTAAGCCTACGCTTAATTTTGGTGGTCAAAAAGCAGAGCTATGGTGTGAGGGCGGTGAGCAACAATTTTTAACTAATATGATCAAACAAAGCCGAGATTATGCTAACCAAGTGCTATGGTTTACCTCATTAGTCTCAAAGTCAGAAAACCTCAAACCTTGTTATCAATTACTCAAACAAGTGAACGCCGTTGAGGTGAAAACCATCGAGATGACACAAGGTAATAAAGCGACCCGCATATTAGCGTGGAGCTTTTTAAGCCCTGCATTACGTCAACAATGGGTCGCATTGCGTCCTTAATCCTTCGCTGCATCAAATGTTATCGTTTCACTGCCGTGATACACCAAAAAGTGCCGCCCTTTGGCGCGAGCAATTAGGGTGATACCCATTTGCTGGGCTAAGTCTAAGCCCATTTGGGTCACGCCACTGCGCGACAGTAGTACCGGTATGCCCATCTTGGCAACTTTAATGACCATTTCAGATGTCAGTCTACCTGTAGTGTAGAAAATTTTATCATGTCCCGATTGTTGATCTAACCACATATCTCCGGCGAGAGTATCAACGGCATTGTGGCGGCCAACATCTTCAACAAAGGCTAAAATTTTCTCGTCTTTGCATATTCCACAGCCGTGTACGGCGCCGGCATTTTTGTAGGTTTCATTATAGGCATTAATGTTGCCGAGTAAGGCATAAATAGTCGATTGCTTTAATGCCGGTGTCGGCAATGATATCTTATCTAAACCTTCTAAAAACCCCCCATAAACCGTGCCTTGGCCACAACCGGATGTGACGGTTTTTTCGGCTAACTTCTGCTCAATATCCTCAGAGACCTCTTGGGTGATCACCGCAGCTGAGCTGACATCCCAATCAACAATAACCGATTCAAGTAAACTTAACTCACTAATAAACCCTTGGTTTTTTAAGTATCCAAGCGTTAGGGACTCTGGTTTTGCACCCAATGTCATTAAGGTCACAATGGGACGCCAATTTAAGTACACCGTTAATGGGCGTTCACAGGCGACAAATTTATCGACGACTTGACCTAGCTCGTTTACGGCTTTGACTGCAATGGTCAGCGGTACCTGAGTCTTGGTTTTAACAAATTTTATCGCGTTGCGCTGCAAAGATTTGGCTGAAACAGATTGAATCATAAGCGAGTTAGCCTCTAAGTGGGTCTTTCATTAATGGGAGTAGGCCGTGTTTGCCTGCTTCATCACCTAATAAGCATAGCAATTATTATTCCCTTAACTTAAAACAACTTACCTAAGCGTGATCTGGCGCAAATCTTGACAAATTCAATGTTATTGGCGTGTATTTATGTCCCACCTAAAATCGCATAGTGGACATATTGTCCTATTATTACTAATAATTTCGGGATCTAGTTCAAAGTTATTTTTACTTTCTAGTTGGCATCATTTTTGCTGCTACTTTAATAATAAAGAAATCAATCTAGTGTATTTCAATACACATATTCATGTCAGAGGTAAGCATTCCATGCAACACACCGACACGATTTGGCCAATGTATGTTTCACTCAAAAAAGTGCAAACCCAAGTAGGGCGTTGGACATCAGTCCGTTGGGAGCTTGACCAAATGATTCCTGCCACGCTAGAACAGCCTGACAATGGTGTTTTGGTTAAATTGGCATTACACAAAGATGAACGTGGTAGTTATCGCATCAATCTTGATATGGATAATTCAACACTTTTTATCGTATGCGACGAACTGATTGATGGCACATGGGTTCCTGCGATGATTTCAGCTGACCAATATGTCAGCGCTGGCTGTCTTGAATCAGATACTCCGGTGCTCAATATCCCAATGCCTGGTGCAATAGCTTGTTGGATAGAAGCATTTATCACTCGTCACGGCGAGGTCGAGATCAGTGCCCATAGACGTAAGCATGTTAACCGTCGTAAAAATGAAGGACCCAGCGCTAATCACTCAGGGAAAATGCAATGAATGATAAGGCTGAAGGATTAATTAACCGGTGGGAGCTTAGGCGTCAGCGGGTCGCTGAAGAGGCTGAACAAGAAGCGCTGCTGCAGCACACGCTAGATCATGCTGATGACACCGACACGCTACCAGCGGAAACGCTGCAAGATGTTAGCACAATAGACCATGAACCCGATGAGGTGACAGAGTCTGAGCCGTTACCTGACCCGAGTACTATTGAAGTTGGCGGCAGTTTTGCGCGTTTTATGGCCAAAAGTGTTGACCCAACGACTAAAACCGCAGCGTTGCGAGCGTTATGGAAACAACCGCAATATGGTCATATCGATGGGCTACTTGAATATGCGCTGGATTATACTAATCAACCGTTACTCTCTGCGGATGTCTCAGCCGAGTTGGCCAATAAAGTATTTCGTTATGTCATTGAAAAAGAACAGCCTGAGCCAGAATTAGATGCTGACTTAGCACAAACCGACTTAACGGAAACCGCGCTGGCTGAACAAACCGACTCGATAACTGAAGAGGAGCAAATTGTTTTAGCCGATGAAAATGCACCACAAATTGCAGCGTTATCGTCACAAGAACAACCGCTTTGTC
This sequence comes from Shewanella sp. Actino-trap-3, assembly GCF_002836275.1. Classification (NCBI taxonomy): domain Bacteria; kingdom Pseudomonadati; phylum Pseudomonadota; class Gammaproteobacteria; order Alteromonadales; family Shewanellaceae; genus Shewanella; species Shewanella sp. Actino-trap-3. The sequence goes on from NZ_PJCE01000001.1 coordinate 3,344,484, forward strand.
ACGCTGATGACCTGATAAAGCAAGCTGCCGCCAGCGATGAGGCGAAAGCGTAATACCACAGTCACTAAATAAATGTGACACAGATAAAAGCCGTTATTTAACGATTTAGCACGAGTTAGAGTTAATTATAGTCAATTAATGACCAGCAATAAGCGTCAACAGTGAACTGAGCTACCACTGTTAATGAGGTATAAAAACCGAGAATTGGGAACGCAATGAGTATTAGAAAAAACCAGCCACAGCTGAAACAAGCACGACAACAGGTAATGGCGAATACGCAGATTTTGCAAAATTTAATTCCGCCTACTGTCAGCTATACCACCAAGGGGCATGTGCTCGTTATTGGGCCTGAAGATCTGGCGCGTTTAGCGGCGGACAAATTGTCCACTATGGCAAGCCGGGTTATTTTGGCCAATGAAGCGATCACTAGCCAAGACGAAACCCACCTTGAAGCAGTAATGAATGCGGCCACTGATGTCGAAAGTTATTACAATAAATTGGCCAGCGTTAAAGGTTTTCTAGGACAGTTTCAGGTTAAAGTGGAAGGTGAAAGCGGTATCACAGAGTTAAGTGTGGTCGCCATTCGTCAAGCGCATTTTGATATCGTGCTCGATTTAAGCCACAGTCCCTGCATCAGCCTTGAAATGCTTCCACCGGGTTACTTTTATGTTGGCCAAGACTCCGCGTTACTTGCTGATGCAATTGCCAACATTCCAGACTTAATCGGTGAGTTTGATAAACCGCGCTATGTTCGGGTTAACAGTGATATTTGTGCCCATGACAAACACGGCTTAAACGGTTGTAACCGTTGTTTAAACTTTTGTCCTGCCGATGCCATTAGTAGCGTAGCGCATAAAATTGAAATTGATCCTTATCTTTGTCATGGCGCAGGCAGTTGTACCAATGCATGCCCAACAGGGGCGTTGAGTTACGATTTACCCACCCCAGCATCACTGCATACTTACCTTGAAAAGCTAGTCAGTCGTTATCGCCAAGAAGCGCAAACAGCGCCGGTTATTTTATTTCATGACAATGAAGCGGGTGCCGAATGGATTACGGAACAGCTCAGTGGTGACGTTTTACCTGTCGCAATGGAAGAAATCACTGTGGCGAGTATTGACCATTGGTTGGCAGCATTAGCTAATGGCGCACGGGAAATTTTGATCTTACAAACGCCGACAACAGCACCAACATTACTGCAAATGCTTAAAGGTGAGTCAGCATTAGCGAATCGTATTCTCGATCAAATGGGCCAGCCACAACGGATCCGGTTAATTACCCCGTCAGAGCTAAGCCAATTAGATGATGTGCTAGCGGTTAGTTTAGCTTGGCCAGTGATTATGCCGATGACCTTAAACGCTATCGAACCTAATACCAATGTGAAACGCAGTATCGTGTTTCAAGCTATTGACCACCTTAATGGCCAAGCCGCAGGTGTTGATGATGTGTTAGCCATGGCGAATATTCCATACGGTATGGTGAGCATAAACAGCGACAAGTGCACATTATGCATGTCGTGTGTGGCCACGTGTCCAACACAAGCGTTAAAGGATGGTGGCGATTCACCAGCACTTAAGTTTGTCGAGCAAGATTGCGTCCAATGTGGGTTATGCGAAGCCGCCTGTCCCGAAAACGTGATTAGCTTAGTGCCACAAATCAACTTCAATCAGTCTGCAAGACAACAAGTTCAAGTGTTAAAGCAAGAACCCCCATTTGAATGTATCCGATGCGGTAGCGAATTTGCGACTCAATCAATGATACATAAAGTAATTGAGATGGTGGGTGAACATAGCGCATTTAGCGCTAATATTGAGCGTTTGAAAATGTGTGGCGATTGCCGTGTAAAAGACATGTTTGAAGACATCCTTGACGATCCAGAAAAGCAATTGCAATAAGAGATCTGCTATGACAGAAACAGGAAGAAAAGTAAGTGAAAATGATCAGTTAAGAGCCGATATATATCAGCTACTGGCTGCGTTATTACGCCGCCAACCAAGTGCTGAATTATTGCAGTTTTTAGCTGATTTAGAGGTAGAAGCCGAAGAAGGCAATACCATGAGCCAAGCATGGCATGCGTTAAAACTCGCGGCATCAAACAGTGACACAAACACATTAGAAGATGAATATTTTGCCATTTTCTTAGGCGTTGGCAGTGGCGAGATTATGCCTTATGGCAGTTGGTTTATGACCGGGTCGTTAATGGATAAACCCTTAGCGGCATTGCGTAATGACCTAATGCAACTGGGTTTTGAACGTGAAGATAACGTCAAAGAGCCAGAAGACCATGTCGCCGCGTTATGTGAAGTCATGGGCTGCCTAATTTTAGAGGCGCCAGGTTACCGCCAATTAGCGTTTTATCAACGCCATATTGGCAGTTGGATTATGCATTTTTGTGACAATTTAGCCAAAACACCAAGTGCTATTTTTTACCAAAGCGTAGCACAATTAGCTCAAGCATTTTTCACCGCTGAAGCCAATGAATTTGAACAGCTAAGTTTAGATATTCCGGTGAATTGTCCAGGTAGTGCTGATTTAGATCCGCTTGAACAAGAAGTTGTACAAATTAACTAAACCGGGTGATGGCATATTCTGCCTCATCTTTTTATCAACAAGGAGACAATATGAAGAAGCAAGCTTCCGACATGGGTCGTCGTCAAATGCTAAAAGCATTAGCGCTCGGCAGTGCGGCAGGTGCTGTGGCCAGTGTCAGTGCACCCGCACTTGCGCAAGTCACTAAACCGTCTGCAGAGCCTACGAGCAGTAACTATCGCGAAACTGAGCATATCCTTAACTACTATGCTTCGTTAAGAAAATAACAAAGGAGAGTGTGTGATGCGATTAACCCGCAAAACAGACACGGCCGCCAAAGCTGAAAAGTTAGGCCTAGGTCTCAACCGACGTCAATTCCTCAAGTCTGCCAGTTTGGCAACGGGTGGAATTGCTGCGGCTTCAATGCTTGGCGCTGGAATGATGCGTAAAGCTGAAGCGAAAGATGTACCCCATGATGCACCAACAGAAGTAATACGGACTATTTGTTCACATTGCTCGGTTGGTTGTGGTGTTTATGCCGAAGTTCAAAATGGCGTGTGGACAGGGCAAGAGCCTGCGTTCGATCATCCATTTAACGCTGGTGGACATTGTGCCAAAGGCGCGGCATTGCGCGAGCATGGTCATGGTGAAAAACGTCTTAAATATCCAATGAAACTTGAAGGAGGAAAGTGGAAAAAACTTTCTTGGGAACAAGCGATTGAAGAAGTTGGTCAACGAGCCCTTGATATCCGTCAAGAGTCTGGTCCTGATTCAGTTTACTTTATGGGTAGTGCTAAGTTCTCAAATGAACAAGCTTATATGTACCGCAAATTAGCGGCAATGTGGGGCACGAACAACGTCGACCACTCTGCACGTATTTGTCACTCTACCACGGTAGCCGGTGTTGCAAACACTTGGGGTTACGGTGCGCAAACGAACTCATTTAATGATATTCGTAACTCGAAAGCGATGATGTTCATCGGTTCGAATCCTTGTGAAGCTCATCCAGTTGCTATGCAACACATCCTTGAAGGTAAAGAGCGCGGCGCGAAAATTATCGTTGTCGACCCTCGTTTTACCCGAACTGCAGCTAAGTCTGACGAGTTCGTGCATATTCGTCCTGGTACGGATATTCCTTACATTTACGGATTATTGTGGCATATTTTTGAAAATGGCTGGGAAGATCAAACGTTCATCGACCAACGTGTATACGGTATGGAACGTATCCGTGAGGAAGTGAAGAAGTGGAACCCACAAGAAGTTGAACATGTTGCTGGCGTACCTGAAAAGCAAATGTATCGTGTAGCGAAACTGCTTGCAGAAACTAAGCCAGGTACTGTGGTTTGGTGTATGGGTGGTACTCAACATCACATTGGTAATGCTAACACTCGTGCATACTGTATCCTTCAGTTAGCGCTAGGTAATATGGGTGTTTCTGGGGGCGGTACTAACATTTTCCGTGGTCACGATAACGTTCAAGGTGCAACTGACTTTGGTCTATTGTTCGATACGTTACCAGGTTACTACGGCTTAACCTCCGGCTCATGGGGCCATTGGTGTAACGTTTGGGACTTAGACTTTGATTGGGTTAAAAACCGTTTCGACCAAGAGCAGCATTTAGAGCAAGATCCGATGACGTCTACAGGTATCCCATGTTCTCGTTGGCATGATGGTGTACTGGAAGATAAATCTAAGATTGCACAGAAAGATAACATTCGTATGGCATTCTTCTGGGGTCAATCTGTTAACACCGAAACCCGTGGCCGTGAAGTGCGTGAAGCATTGAATAAAATGGACACAGTCGTTGTTGTGGATCCTTTCCCAACAATGGCCGGTGTTATGCACGAACGCCAAGATGGCGTGTATTTATTACCTGCGTCAACTCAGTTTGAAACTTACGGTTCAGTATCTGCTTCAAACCGTTCACTACAGTGGCGTAGCCAAGTTATTGAACCATTATTCGAGTCTAAGCCTGACCATGTGATCATGTACAAGCTGGCGAAGAAGTGGGGCATTGATGCTGAATTCTGTAAGCATATTAAAGTGAATGGCGATGAGCCGTTGATTGAAGATATGACACGTGAGTTCAACAGAGGTATGTGGACCATTGGTTACACTGGCCAAAGTCCTGAACGTTTGAAAATGCACCAAGAAAACTGGGGCACTTTCGACATTAACTCACTTGAAGCACCTGGCGGCCCAGCTAAAGGCGAAACTTATGGTTTACCTTGGCCATGTTGGGGCACCCCAGAAATGAAACATCCAGGTTCGCAAATCTTGTATCGCACTGACCGCGAAGTTAAATTCGGTGGCGGTAACTTCCGTGCTCGTTATGGTGTTGAGCATAATGGTACTAACATTCTTGCTGAAGGCTCTTTCTCAAAAGGTAGTGAAATCGAAGATGGTTACCCAGAGTTTACTGCAGACATGCTTAAACAGCTTGGCTGGTGGGATGACCTAACTGCTGAAGAAAAAGTTCATGCTGAAGGTAAAAACTGGAAGACTGATATTTCTGGTGGTATTCAGCGCGTGGCAATCGCCCATGGTTGTATGCCTTACGGTAACGCTAAAGCGCGTTGTGTTGTTTGGAACTTCCCGGATGATATCCCGATCCATCGCGAGCCGTTATATACCCCTCGTCGTGACTTAGTGGCTAAGTATCCAACTTATGAAGATCGTATGGTGGCTCGTCTACCAACACTTTATAAGTCTATTCAAGAGAAAGACTTTGCTAAAGACTTCCCTCTTGCAGTAACAACCGGACGTTTGGTTGAGTTCGAAGGTGGTGGTGAAGAAACCCGTTGTAACCCATGGCTTGCTGAACTACAGCAAGAAATGTTTATCGAGATCAACCCAGCAGATGCTGCAGATCGCGGTTTACGTGATGGCGATGATGTGTTTGTCCACAGTCCAGAAGGTGCCAAAATTACCGTTAAGGCAATGGTGACACCGCGTGTTATTGCGGGTGAATGTTTTATGCCATACCACTTCGCGGGTGTGTTTGAAGGCAAGAGTTTAGCCGAAAACTACCCAGAGGGTACTGTGCCTTACGTGATTGGCGAAGCTGCCAATACCGTCATGACTTATGGTTATGACGTCGTCACGCAAATGCAAGAGACCAAAGCTAGCTTGTGTCAGATAAGCAAAGCCTAAACACTTGATGAGGAGATAAGCCATCATGGCAGTCATGAAATTTCTGTGTGACACCAAACGCTGCATCGAGTGTAACGGTTGCGTCACAGCATGTAAAAACGAAAACGACTCTGCTTTAGAGTGGGGTATTCAACGTCGCCGCGTGGTGACACTTAACGACGGCGTTCCTGGAGAAGCGTCAATCTCAGTCGCATGTATGCATTGTACCGATGCACCTTGTATGGCGGTATGTCCGGCCGACTGTTTCTACCGTACCGAAGACGGCATTGTGCTGCATAACAAAGATACTTGTATCGGTTGTGGCTATTGCTTCTATGCTTGCCCATTTGGCGCACCACAGTTCCCTCAAAAGAGTGCATTTGGTAGCCGTGGCAAAATGGATAAGTGTACTTTCTGTGCGGGTGGCCCAGAAGAAGATCATTCAGAAGCCGAGCGCTTAAAATACGGTTCTAACCGTATTGCAGAAGGCAAATTACCCATGTGTGCTGAGCTTTGTTCAACCAAAGCGTTGTTGGCCGGTGATGCAGGCATAGTGTCTGATATTTACCGTCAACGTATGGCCGCTCGTGGTAATCCAAATGTGATTTGGGGCTACAATCCTAAAACAGGCGAAATGATCTAACCCAGAGCAATGGCTGCGATAATTATCGCAGTCATATAAGGAGTGACAATGTTAACTTTAACGTTAAACAAATCACTGCGCAGGATGTTTGCTCTGTTGGTTCTGTGTATGGGATTGGGATTGGTTATATCGCCGGTGTATGCCGCCGATGAACAATCAAGTCAGCAACAAGCAAAGTCTAAAACCAGTGATGCAGATCTCTGGCGCGCAGTAAAAGCCGGCGAACCAGGATACAGTACAGACAAAGGTCTTGATGCTGATGTGCTGATTAATGTCGCGGGTAATGAAGGTAAGATATTGCGAAATACTTACCTAAAACCCGCACTTGGTTTAGCCGTTATAGGGGTTTTTGCGGCCTTTTTAGTGTTTTACTTAGTCAATGGTCCATCAACACTGAGTAAAGGCTTTTCGGGTAAAATGGTACTTCGCTGGAGCAAAAGTGATCTTTGGTTACATTGGACGATGGCGATATCTTGCCTAATCATGATGCTAACTGGATTGGTCATTATGCTTGGGCGGCATGTCTTAGCCCCTTATGTCGGTGACGGCATTTGGGCGGGGGTCATCGCCTTTAGTAAGTTTTCCCATGATTGGTCTAGCCCCATTTTTATGGTGTCTTGGCTGTTGTGCATCATCAAGTGGATGCCACTACAAACCTTCAAAATGTATGACTTGAAATGGTTTTTATTGGTCGGTGGTTACATTAACTTTGGCCCATTTAAAGGCAAGCACCCAGACAGTGGGTTTGCCAATGCGGGTGAAAAAATGTGGTTCTGGACCTTAGCTATTTTCGGTCTTAGCATCAGTGCCACAGGGATAATCTTAGTATTTCCCCTGCTCGATTTACCACGTGAGCTGTCAATGCTCGCACTCCTTGTGCATGGCGTAAGTGCAGTAATTTTAATCGCGTTTACCATAGTGCATATTTGGATGGCGACCGTACTCAGTGAAGGTAGTATGGAGAATATGGTGTCAGGCTATTGCGACGAAAACTGGGCTTCGCAGCACCACAATATGTGGTACGACGAAATCAAAGCAGATGGTTCGTTAAAATACAAAGAGTAAAGCAGTCATACTGGTGTTAACACACTCGTATATTGCCGAAATAAAACACCTTGTTGGGTAACTAACAAGGTGTTTTTTTGTTTAGGTTCTTTCTAAGGGGGGGGGGGTCAATAGCATTTTGGTGTTGCCCGCAATGTGAAACTGGGCGGTTACCGTTTATGGGATTAATCTCGCTATTAAAAATAGTCGAGCGTGAAGCTTGTTCTGAGGCTGTCGGGTTAAATGCGTAAAATTGAGTGGTGTGCCCTATGAAACGGCGTGCTTAGTTAATACACAATTAGCTGAGACGACAGCGCACATCATTACGCAGGAAAATTATGATGCAGTACAGTAACAGGACAATAGAAAGTGATGAAACAGCTCAAAGCCTAGCTTAAAAGATGTCATCAGAAAAAACGATTAGCCGAGTTTTTGTGCAAAAAACTACCGACAAAAAGCAAATTTCTATAGCATCTTACGCTAAGTAAGGCGTTACCGATTAATGTGGCTGTGGCATCGGCCAAATCCAATAAGCAATGTATGCATCGCAAACAGCGCAACGCATAAATACTAGAACGTTAGGTTTCTAAGGATGGGATCATTTGAGTGAATTTATTACCGCAATTTGGCCATTACTCTGTCTTTCGATGTTTCCTTTGGCTTTATAGTATTTGGTGGTGGCTAAACGTGTTTTAAATCTCTTGGAGTCTGCCCCTCCGAAGTTTGGCTTGAACGGGGAAACCTTCAACTTATCAAAAATAAACCCATCAGTAACTCTGATAAGTTTATGGTGTTTATACTAGAAGCAGATTACAGTTTGCTCAAGGATGAAAGCTATCGAGGAAAGGTCATTTACTCAGGCCTCTTTTAATTAGCGGGCGTTTGATCCTAGTTTTTGCATTTATAGCTCCAATAGTTATTGGCCGACAATAAATATAACACGCGGCTAAATTCATATTCACTAAGGCTGTTATGCCGTTTGCTGAGCAAATCGCCCGCCAGCACTTGGCTCACTTATTAGCAGGGCGTTAGACCCTAAAATGAGAAATAAAATCATGAAGATAATGAGTCTTGATCATGTTGGTATTCGAGTAATGGAGTTTGATAGAGCGATCCGATTTTATGAAAAACTGGGTTTTTCGGTAACTAGGCAAGACTCGAAAGAGCATGTTGTGGTACTGAAACATGACAGTGGAGTAGAAATAAATCTCTTGGATAGCGGTAGCAATGATAATAATCAGAAGAACGTACTAATGGATGTTGAAAACAAATATCCTGGTTATACGCATTATGCATTAGAAGTTAACTCTGCTGTAAACGCGAAACAGTACCTAGAGTCTATTGGATTAGTCGTTACTGAAGGACCCGTTACCTTTGGTGATGGTAAAACATCTATTTTCATTCGCGATCCAGATAAAAATGTTATTGAATTGACACAACTTCCATAGGTACAACGATGGCAACTAAAAATAATGATGATAATCCCGTTGATAATAGCTTTGAGTACGCTATGTCGCAGCGAGGCAATCCGGTTGATGATCCACTTGCGGCCATTAAAACGATGCGTTTAGAGCAACTGGCGGTATGTCGCCTAAAAGCAGTGAAAGAAATGCAAGCTATGGGCGATAAAGCGACAAAGAGTAAAGTAAAAACCGATGACTAAGAAGCTGTAACTCACGTTGTACTATTACTTATAATATTGAGCTGTCAGTAAATAATAAACATTGGTCTAGTCTTTAGTTTACTTTATTTGCAGGAAAATGAGGATAACTATGGCTAGGTTTAGCTTGCTGATGGTGTGCTTAACACCTAACCATTCTATTTTGTGTGCCTATTTAGCTTGATTGATATCAAGCTTATATTGCCGGGTTAAATCCGCTATTTCCTTCATTTTTCATCTTCCTCTCACTTCATAATGCTCAATCTGCTAAACAATATTCCCAATTTATCAACTGGAATAATCGAAGACTATCGTAATGAATGCTGAAAGAGACTATGTTGAATACTATAACAATGAATGGCTTAGTTTAATTTGTCGCTAATGTTACGGATTATAACAATGGATGGCTTAACTTAGCTGCTTGTGAATAGCCAGAAGGTTAAGGAGTAGTATGTGGAGTGGCGTAGGAAAGCTTAAGTGCTGGGTAAATCGACTGCTTGGGGATGTGGGGGTGGTTTTTTATCTATCAATATTTCTGATTGTTGCCTTTTTGACGGTTGCGGCTGTCGATCCTGATGAAACACAAAGGTTGGCACAGAAAGCATTGAATGCGACGACGAGCAATTTTGGTTGGTTGTATCTTCTGACCAGTAGCGGTTTTGTGCTCTTTACTTTGGGCTTGGCTTTTTCTCGATTCGGCATTATTCGCCTTGGTCTTGATGATGAACCTCCTGAATTTAGTTTTAGCAGCTGGCTGGCGATGATCTTCTCCGGTGGAATGGGGGTTGGTTTGGTCTTTTGGGGGGTAGCAGAGCCGATACTTCATCTTAGTTCACCGCCTTTAGGAATAGGCGCGCCAGGCTCGGTAGAAGCTGCGCAGACGGGTATGCGTTATGCCTTTTTTCATTGGGGCCTGCATCAGTGGGCCAACTTTACGGTGGTGGGGCTGGCCATTGCCTATGTGAGGTTTCGTCACAACAGTCGTGGTTTAATTAGCGAAACTTTTCGGCCCTTGTTGGGAGACCGTGTCGATGGCGGTTGGGGAAATGCGATTGATATTTTGGCGGTGCTTTCTACTATTTTTGGTGTGGCAACGACGCTCGGGCTGGGGGCGTTACAGATTAATAGTGGTCTGTCTCGGCTCTCTGGTATGCCTTACGGCATCACGCCCCAGTTACTGATCATTGCCGGACTCGGCTCGTTGTTCATACTGTCAGCCATGACGCCATTAAATCGCGGCATACGTTACTTGAGTAATGCCAATATGGTGTTGGCTGCAGGTCTATTGCTGTTTGTTTTAATGCTTGGGCCTACGGCTTTTATCTTCAGTGAATTGACCCAAACTATGGGCGAATACGTGGGTAATATCATCCAGATGAGTTTGGTAACGACGCCATATTCTAGTGCGCATTGGGTGCAAGAATGGACCATTTTTTATTGGGCTTGGGGCCTTAGTTGGGCACCTTTTGTCGGCAGCTTTATTGCCCGTATTTCTCAGGGACGCACTATTCGGGAGTTTGTTTTAGGCGTTATGATTGTGCCAGTGCTATTGAGTATGCTCTGGTTTTCTACCTTTGGCGGCTCCGCTATTTATTTTGAGCTGTTCGAAAACGCGGGTATCGCTGCGGCAGTGGCGCAGGAAGTGCCCGCAGGGCTCTATGCCATGCTAGATCAATTACCCGGTGGCTTTTATGCGGCGATTGTTGCGGTTCTTTTGGTGTCTATGTTTGTGGTGACATCTGCAGATTCGGCTACTTTCGTGTTGGGTATGTTTACGTCTAAAGGTGTTCTTAATCCTACCCGCTTTGTGCGTATTTTATGGGGTGTGTTGCAATTACTGATGGCGGGCGTGCTGCTGCTTAGTGGGGGGCTGCTGGGTCTGCGGACGATCTCTATTGTGACGGCTTTTCCTTTTATGCTGCTGATGGTGTTAATGGCTTATTCGCTTTATCGAGATTTGTCTTTGGAATGGCAGCGAAGGCAAAAAAATGACAACCTTTTGCATGAGCGGATTGAGTCGATGTTGTTACGAGAGTCCGAAAGAGAAGCCGCGCGACAGGCGGAAGAAAATGCTCACCCCTCGGCGCCAGAACCTACAGAAGACGCTGATGTTGGAGAAGCTGTAGAACATGAAGAAGGGGAAAAAATTGGTAACTAGCTGCTTTGTTGGTCAATTATTTATTAGCTTTTTACCTTTGTTCTCAGTGCTGCAATTATTGTCTTTACAGCTTTTATTAGGCATTGAAAAATGTTTTTTTGGTTGAATTAAATTATGCCAATCAAGATTGTGGGTGATTGAATACATTCAACTTACACCTTGTTGAAAATAAAACACCGCTGATGCGATTTAGCCGATTTTATGTCGACAGAAAATGTCATTTTGTATTTCTTGGGTTTGTGCGAAACCTATGAAACATTAAGTCTAAAATAATACCATTGGCCAGGAGCTGATATGTCAGAGATACAAAGTAATGAAAAACAACAAGTCACTATTGTTGATATAAAAATGCCATTTATGTCGATGGTCATTTTCCTCGTCAAACTTGCCATCGCTTCAATTCCAGCCTTTATCATTTTGTCGTTTATTTTTATGATTTTAGGCATGCTTTTGGGGAGTGTTTTTCATGGCTTAGGCATGGGAATGGGTCATTATTAGCTTTGATTTGCCAGTCTTGAATAAACACGTTAATCAACTGGATTAAACACCGCGGGTTATTTTTGCTACGCTCAAGTTTAGTCCACAATTTTTCGCCAGTTATTAATGCGATAGAACGGAGTGCATACGCAGATGGACGAAACGCAAATCAAACATTTCAAACAGCAGTTGCTGCAACTGCGGTCTGAACTCATGAGCCTAAGCAGCACGTCTGATGACGCAGCAAAGGCCGTGGAACTGGATCAATCGGCCGTTGGTAGGCTAAGCCGAATGGATGCGATGCGTGCGCAAAGCATGGCGATTGAAGCAAAAGTGCGGCGTGAACATCAGATCTTAAGCATTGAGGGCGCGTTGCGCCGAATTGCCGCTGATGATTTTGGCTTTTGCCTCACCTGTGGGGAAGAGATAAACATCCGCAGACTAGAGGTGGACCCGTCTTACTCGCTATGCATCAAGTGTGCAGATAAGTGATTGATAGAGTGACCTTTGATTGATAGATTTATCTTTAATACGTTAATCAACAGGACTTAAAACCGCGGACTATTTTCGTTACGATCACGTTTAGGCCACTATTTTTCGCCAGTTATTAAGCCATTATATAGCTACAAGGATCCCGTAAGTGTCTAAATCTATAGCAATCACAATTAAAGATGCGTTGTCGAAAGTTAAGTTTCTCAAAAATAGAACAGCTGAAACGACTGCCGATGAAGCAAAAGATGCTTTTACTTTGTTATCAGAATATAGAGATGGCGGAATATACGTGGCTCATTACTCTGGTTTTAGTGAGTGGGAAAGGCACCTTAATGGTGACGAATTCGTTCAGGTGTTAGGTGGTGAAACAACCTTGATTTTATTAAACCAACATCAACAACAGCGTAACGAATTATCATCGGGTCAAATATTAGTCATTCCAAAGGGGATTTGGCATCGCTTTGAATCACCGGACGGAGTTAAGGTGATGACGATAACGCCACAACCAACAGAACATAGCACTGAGTGCCCAGTCGAGACATAACAAAAATTAAACAGGGACACTATATTCGTCAATTACATGTTGCCTCTACATAAAGTATTATGTTTTTTAACTCAACTTAACCCTAGCGATATTAAAGGAAGCTATGAGTATAAAACCCACAACAATGGCAATTTCCGCAGCAATTTCTTTTGCATTACTTTGGGTTATTTGTAGCGCCACGGTACATTTTTTTCCGGAACCTATGATGTTAATCTCGGGGCACATGGTGCATGCTAATTTATCGGATATGAATTGGACTCTAACGTGGTCTGGTTTCTTTATCGGTCTAATTGCTTGGTCGGGTGTTGCTGGCATAAGTGTATGGTTAGTAGCCGTTATCTATAATATGTTAAAATAAACATGATGTTAAAATAACCGTGATTTTCAAATAAACATGGACGCCTATTAGTGTTGGCGGGTAGTAAAGCATTAGTCTGTTATTACCTTTCTTCAATGGTAACTGATATTGGTCAGTGCAAGACAAACGATAGTGGGTTTGGATAACTCGCCTTCTCCCGGCAGATGGAAAGTTGCCACAGCTGTTCAGGTGTTGTGGGTAAGCATTGCTGTGTGATATCGATAACATGACAACTGATAATATGACAACTATGAGCATCGCCGCGATTGGGCTTATCCACGCATTCTTGAACTCGCGATTACCTTTGCGATTGATACCCGTGCGTATGCACTCTTGTTAATGAGCGGGGAGCCATCACTTGCCTGTTTCGCTTAATGTGAATGCTGATGAAAGAGGCTATGTTATTGATGATAACCATGGCTGGCTGTAGCTTTCATTCGGCCAACAAACAGTGAATACCTAATGGCAGATTTATTGTCTCGTTGGTAATATTAAAAAGTTAACACAAGCCTGAATTGGCAGAACGTCAAGGCAATAGTTTGCCAAATTGCTCACCGATAACCCCACCGAAACCCTTTCTAGGATACCAAAATGGTGTTCAGCGTAATGATCAATGAAAATAGCGGTTTCATTTGAATCACTATTCAAAGTCAGTTAGTGTTTATGACATGATTAAATGACAACAAAACGAGTTATTCTTCAGGCTCGTTATGTGAACACACTAAAAGACAAAAAATGGTAGCCATTTCACGAAAAATTCAGTTTTTAACGTTTTCCTGTATTTTAGCAGGTTGTACTTCGATTCAGCCTGGTGCTGGTGACAACTGGATAGGCTTCACTGAGTCTGGACAAGCCTCATTCTATGCAGATAGATATCAAAACAGAAAAACAGCTAGCGGTGATCTATATAAGCACAATCAAAAAACAGCCGCGCATAGAGATTTACCCTTTGGTTCAAATGTAAAAGTTACCAATACCAATAATGGTAAAAGCGTTATCGTTAAAATCAATGATCGTGGTCCATTTGTTAAAGGACGCATCATTGATCTTTCAAAGTCTGCTTTCAGCAGTATTGGCAATATATCTAATGGTGTAATTAACGTTAAAATAGAAATAGCCCGGTAGCACATAGCGATTGCATTATATGGCTTGGTTTAGCCTTCATTAGTGGGGTTTTCATAACAAGCCATTGATATGTAGAGGTTATTAATTCCACGTTTGTAGCGCTTTAACTTAACCCGATTGAACTAATATTGAGAAGTGTTGCTAAAGATATGATAGAGATTGAATATTCTATTGGTGAATTAAAAACGTCGATGCTTGTTGTAGAAGAACATCGTTTTTACCTTATTGCAGAGGCTTGGATAAAGGCTGTAGATCTCAATGTGGGTGACAAAATAGTAGCCTGCAGTGATGCCGTAGCTGAGATAGAAAGCATAAATAACGTTGAAGATTCACACTATTGTCGTGATTTAAAAATCAGTCACAATCATAATTATTTTGTAACCACAGCGCGCCCAGCGTTTCACGATACTCTCTGCGATCGCGCCCCAATAGACAAGCTTGAACTCATAGCCTACGAGCAGGCAAATAGGCCCTCTAATTTTCCTGATGGCAAGCCAACGGGTTACCACGGTGGTCCTTGGGTTGCGGCTAGATATTTACACAGCGATCCCAGCAAGGAAACTATAGGTTGGGGGTGTGCAAATGACAACATGTGTGCTGAAGATGTCGCGGTAAGTGATTTGAGGCAAAAATTGGGCGATGCTATTGGACTGGATCGAGATAATGTCGAGATTTCACATGCTTATTTGAGAAAATATACTAAAAAAGGCCGCTTCGTCAACAAAATGAGCCCTTGTGTTCATTGCCGTGATAATTACGGCAGCGCGCTAAATGACGAGACTGTAGGTGTGAGTAATTTAGCTAAAAACGGCCGTGGGTATTTACCCCCATAGGGAAATGACTTATAGCTAGAGGTATCCATTTTTATTGAAATGACTAGGCCTATCTAACCCATATCTCCCAGAGGGAGGTCATGGGTGACAATATCCCCGCGTCACAGTACTGAAATATATAGATCTAAGCGTCAACGCCGAATGTTGTCTGTTAGACGGAATTACTACGTGTTTCCACATCAATGAACCGACTCAATTTTACGATTGAGTGTCGTTTCTAAAACAGATCTCGCCTGGTGTCTATCATTGAGCCATTATGATAGTCGGTAACATCTCGAACAAAACATTAACGCATTGCCACCCAAGATGGTTAGCTTCATGTTTAGCGTCAAAGGCTACATTGTGCTGGTAGACGATACGGGCCGAATTATCTGTGAAGATAAAAGCTCAAGCAGCCAACCCATTCTAGATAGGCTCAACATCCCAGTAGAGAACAGGCTGAACATTATCATCGATTTGGGGCGTTTATTTAACGGTGCGGTTAGGGCTTGACGGCATTAACTGAGTACAGTGAGCATTTAGATCGAAAACGGCGCTTCAAATTGCCAACCTTGGCGGTGTATTCTATCTATAATACCTGAAACCAGTAATCCCATTTCTATTTGATTGATATCAAGTATCTTCTGCTAAGTTGAATCAGCCGTATGACTTATATTTTTCTGTCTACACTCCATTTATTGATAACTCCAGTTCAATTTGTACGTTTAAATAATCGTAAAAGACTGTCGTAAAAAAACTAGCGTAATAAATGTACAAAGAAGCAATGTTATTTCATTAGAAAAGATGGGCTTATATAAGTCGTTCCGATGGCGCCCTAGCTTGACACTTTAAATAATTGGATGGGGCAATAATTTTTCAGAGCGTGTCGATGAACGCCTAGCGTATATCAGGATCAATATATCATCCAAGGTTTAGGATGAGTCTGTTGATGCGGTAGAGGACAAGCTAATTTATAACGATCGGATTGATGAAGCAGAAGGTGATGGCATAGTCTATTCTTTTTACGGGTTTGTCTTCTCGTCGGAATGATACGTTGAGATTACAGCGCCCTCACAGCCGGTGCCGTTGAGCATCGGCGTTAGGCTTACTAGAAAATGGAGATTTCTGTGATGAAAAAAATACCTAGTAGACAATTGTTATTTACTTTTATTGCTTCTATATCTGCATTAGTAGTGGTAGCGGAGATGAGCTTTATTTTTGACGTTGATATTCCTCTTATGACGCGAGATGTTGCCGCGATAGGTAACATCCATCCTCTTTCTGGGTTTCTTTCAAGTCTGGGCATTCTTCTGTGGTGCGCGGTCGTGTCAATATGCTTTTTTATGGCAAGGGTGCTTCGCCATAGCAACCAAAGAGAGATAGTTAATTTTTTATATTATTCAGCCCTATTGACGCTTTATTTGATGCTTGACGATTTATTCCAATTTCATGACTCATTAGTATCTCAGTATCTTGGATTGAATGAAAAGGTGGTCTACCTGATTCTGGGCGTTGCGGTATCGGCTTATCTACTCACTTTTAGATCGCTTATTTTGAAAACAAATTACTATTTTTTATTGTTGGCGTTAGTATTTCTTGGTTTTTCTGTTGTTATTGACGCTATTCTTCCGCCAGAGTTGTGGCGGCTTCTAGGTCATTGGGAATATTTTATCGAAGACGGTGCAAAATGGTTAGGAATTGTAGCTTGGTGTAGTTACTTCGTGAATACATCACATCAATTTCTGGAGAGTGAATTCAGCTCAACCGATCCATTCAAACGGATGCTAGTACCTAGCGCCGCTGATGGCGAACTTGGGGTTAATCAAAGTCTTTTGCAATGATAATTAGCTTAAATCCATCAACAGTAAATGAAGTTGAACACCATCCTACCATTACATGTGGTATCCATTTTGCGAAGCCATAGGGCTATAGTGGTGTTTGGATGACAAATTTATTTGCATATCGTGCTACAGAGCCAAGTGAGATCAACATACAAGGTGATCCCATTGGTGCAGGCAACGATAGCTGTCTCAATTAGCTAAGATGGCGGTGTTGTTGTCTTATGGGGCAATGAAGACGGTTACTTAAATTGTGCTTATGCCGTTAAAGGTATGCCGGCAAACTTCATCTTCTGAAGATGAATTAATCTAGCGGGTCTGCACAGGCATTTTATTTAAAAGCGGATTTAAACGTTGATTTAAAAACTGCACTAATGGACGTTCAACAAGTCAATTAATTGAAGTAAAAACCGCGGGCTATTGTGCTTCACTTCATTTTAGCCCACAATTTTTCGCCAGTTATTAGGTGTTGAGCAATATTAGGCCACAGATATTATGAATACAGATACAGCTTCTGAGAGCGCCAGCGATCTAGAAGGGGCGACAGTTGTCATTACCCATAGAGTGCGTGAGTGCAAGCACGCTGAATACGAAAATTGGTTTAATGAAATTGCGCCCCTTTGCAAAGCCTCGCCAGGCCATCTGGACTGGCACATCGTCCGTCCGATTTCTGGACTAACCGGAACATACACGATCATTATCCGATTCGACACACGATCACATTTGCAGCAATGGATGGAGTCGCCGACTCGCTCTCGTTTGATCGAAAAGGTTAAGCCGCTATTAGCTACTGGCGACGACTTCTTTATAAGTAGTGGACTGGATTTCTGGTTTACCCCAGAAAGGGCCAAAGCTAAAGTACCCGTGCGCTGGAAGCAGTACATAGTGACATGGTCCGCTATCTACCCTTTAGTGCTGGGTGTTCCGATAGTTATTGCACCAGTGTTGCGACTCTTGCACGTTCCCGATAATCATTTTATAACGACGCTTGCCGTAACAGGGACCGTGGTTTTTCTTATGGTCTATTGGGTCATGCCTCGTTACACACGACTTATCCAGCGATGGTTATTCCGTTGAGACACTCTATGGCCCAACCGCGGGCTCATATAGTCTGAAGCGGAGCGGGCACTATTAAGTGTTAGATATGCACCTTGAAAATCGAAAATACATTATCGGTAATGAAGTGAGCATCGCAGATCTCTCTGCCTAGGGGGATTGATAAAGCAAAGGCGGTACTTGGCGATGATGGGTTAGCGCCTTACCCAAATCTTCAGCATTAGTTTGGTGGTGCGAACAGTCGTGTTACGGGAGACAAAAGCGCGCAATATTGGTCAAGACCTTGAGTTTAAATATGATTTTGACTCTGTTGCACAAAGCTCTCGTTATCCGTAACATTTTTCTAAAGCGTCGTTTCAAGGATCAATGCAAAGGCTTTGAGGTAAGACTAACAACCGCTGTCCGCTTCATTCAGTTAAGCCACCCATGCCCTTTTTTGTCAGCCACAGGTTTTCGAATTGGCAGACTTGCTTCATGATGGCAGCCCAATTACCGCCTGTTGCTTATTGCTTAGATGAGATAGCGTTTAGCCCTGCCATACTCAAGTTAAAATTTATTACTTAACATCAGACATTAAAACGATAGCATTTATCTGCCATTTTTATTCAAAAAATTGAGCCGGGGAAATTGATAGGTTTTTCATCACGGTAAACATTTGATTGATCATCGGTTGAGCTAATGGCTCAACGCCAGGCCGGTTAACGTAGCCGCGTAATCCGGTAAAATGAACCTGAAAAAAGCGCGCGTACTCTATTGCCGACAACTTATCGCTTAGCTCATTATGCTCAATGGCTTGCTCAAAAATAGCCGTAAGATAGCCTTCAAATTTAGCGGCTAAATCTACACTCAGTTCATATAAATGGCTGTCTTTATCGGCAAATTCACTGTTTGCTTTTACTAGCATGCAAATGGCACTTGGGCTGCAAGCTTTGGTTTTAATCAGCACATTTTCTACAAATGCGCGCAACCCACCGACTATAGAATCGGAAGTCGATAAAAAGCCTTCTATTTGGTTTTTCATATCTAGGGTGTAGTCTTTAAGCGACTCACAATATAGCCCTTCTTTAGAGCCAAATGCAGAATAAATACTGCCAGGACGCATGTTAATGGCGTCTTGTAAATCGCGCGTAGAAGTAGCATGAAAACCTTTTTCCCAAAACAGTTGGCTAGCTAGGCGAATGACATTCTCGCGCTCAAATTTAACCTTGTTTACCATGTTAATTCCAATCAATTTGAACAATTGCTCAATTTTAACTTGAGCAGGCGCTCAAAATCAAATAGTATTGTTGTCACGTTACTTATATTTATATTTTTATTGGAGCCAAACATGGCAGAATTTACGTTATACACAGCCGAGACCGCACCAGAAGAAGCAAAACCTTTACTCGCCGATTCGGTAGCCGCATTTGGTATGTTACCTAACCTACATGCAATAATGGCTGAAGCACCGACCTTACTTAAAGGTTACCAAGTACTGCATGAGCTGTTTCAAAAAACATCATTCAATGCACAAGAGCTAACCGTGGTATGGCAATCAATTAATGTTGAGCATAACTGCCACTACTGCGTCCCCGCTCATAGTGGCATTGCAGCGGCAATGAAAGTAGATCAAGACATTGTTGATGCATTAGTTAACAAAACCCCACTTGCTAACCCTAAGCTTGAGGTTTTACGTGAAACAACACTGGCAATGACGCGCGAGCGCGGTGTGATAAGCGATGAGCAAATAGAAACATTCTTTGCGGCAGGTTATGGTAAACAACAACTTTTAGAAATTATTGTTGGCTTATCTCAAAAAGTAATGAGCAACTACACTAATCACTTGGCAGATACGCCGGTTGATGAAGCCTTTAAAAAATACGTAAAATAATGAGATTTTTTAAATAACGAAAGGCAGCCTAGGCTGCCTTTTTAGTATTCGCACTATTCCCCAGGATGCCGAAGATAGCTTATTGCCGTGACGAGGCGCCTAGTGAGTTACCGAATTGCCATGGGGGCGCAACAAGGCAAGAACGTATTTACGCGACCAATAAACTGAGCCATATACGGACGCTCTCGGTGAGTCTAGCGACAGTTTTTGGCCTTTATCTTTTATTCAACCGTTCAGTCTTGTCATTGCTTTTGATACGAATCATGTCCCGCTAAAAACGCTTGTACTGTGCTGATGTTTATAATCGATACGGGCTTAACAGTCTAGCGGCCCCTAATGAAATCCGATCCACTACGCCTAAAAATGTGCAACACCCTTGCGATGCAGATCAGCCTCTGCCAACTCACTTCTAGCCTACGCCTCATATGATGTTTATCAGCTCGCACTCTTTAAACATTTATTGTGCTAGCGGCCTCAATCCGTTATCGCGGTCAAGCCCTTCCCATTGGCTAATCGTTAACGCTTAATAACGATAAGTTAGCTTAACGATGATCTTGCTGCAGAGGACTTTTAACTCATCAGTTGATGCCCATGGTGGGCGTACATCAGTCAAAGCACGCATTTTTTATTCCCCAAAAGCCGCCAGCGTCAGCAAGTTGGTGTTTGAAGTGCGAGACGGCGATGAAGAGGCGAGCATTTACAGATAGAACTTTCAAGTCTAAGGTTACAAATCTCTACATTCTTGAAGCCATCTCTAAATTGTTGAAGAAATCCAGAATATCGATTGATGTAGACTATGATTCGATATCCAATAACTCGTTATGCAGCACTTGTCAGTGATATGGATGCTTATTACTCGGACATTGACAATGATTAATTACCCAGGAGAATGACGATGTCAGATGTAAAAAACAGCAGTGGAAGTTGCCTTTGTGGCACCGTTAAATTTGCCGCTCAAAGTGGCAATAGCGTGGGTGTTTGCCATTGCAGCATGTGCCGCAAATGGAATGGAGGACCACAAATGGCTGTTTACTGTGGTGATAGTGTCTCGTTCGAAAATGAACAGAGTATTTCAGTCTATAAGTCGTCTGAATGGGCGGAACGTGGGTTTTGCAAAAATTGCGGTAGCCATTTATTTTATCGATTGCAGGGTAATCAGCATATGATCCTAGCGGGTGCTTTCAATAATAATGAAGATTTTATTGTTGAGAGTCAATATTTTATAGACGATAAACCTTCGTTTTATCGGTTCGAAAATGAAACGGTAAACCTGACTGGTGCCGAAACTGCAGAAAAAATGGGACTGAGTTAATAGACCGGTCGTCTCGAGAGGTTGTTTCGAAAGTAAGGCAAGCGTATAGGAAGCATAATTGAGTATTGCTTATCAATAATTGATGCGTCAATGTACTTCTAACGATAAGGATAGGCCGCGCGAAGCCGCGTCCTTACCCCGAGAGCTGAACAAGCCCTATGTGAGGCGTGACTAAGACGCTTTATTATGTCACTGACCGAACGAGAGTTCGACCGATTTGACGTGACGTTTTTGGATGTGATTTGCGTGTGGCGGCGCTCCCTTTGCGGGTTGCTAAGACTGATTTTCTCTCTGGTCATGATGGGAAAATCATGCCCGCGATAGCCAACATCAGTTGAATACGCAATGCAGAACCGCTTGCTTGTATTACTTCACCATAAAGGAGTTTATTTGAATATTTCAGAATCACATAAAAAAGAGCTTTTAGTGGCCAAATCATTATTAGAAAACCCTGGGCTCGCGGTAAAAATAACTCATTTTATAGGTACCCCTATTGAAAAAGGTTTAGCCTTACTACCTGATAATTGGCATAGAAATATCGCTAAAGTGACAGAGAAATCGCTACTTAAAGCGTCTGAAGCGGCAATCTTTACCATGAAAGATATTCCCGGAGAAGAATCGTCTAATCATTGGCATAAATTTGGCGCAGCAGTGAGTGGGGTGGGAGGGTTCTTTGGGTTGGCAGCGATAGCTGTTGAACTGCCTATTTCAACATCAATAATGCTGCGTTCTATAGCTGATATTGCGCGTAGTGAAGGAGAGTTGATCACCACACCGGAAACAAAAATGGCTTGTTTAGAAGTGTTCGCATTGGGTGGCGAAAGTGATTTAGATGATAGTAGTGAATCTGGATATTTTGCCATCAGAGCCGCTCTTGCCAAATCAGTCTCTGAAGCGGCTGAATTTATGGTTAAAAAAGGTATTACCGATGAAGCCGCTCCTGTGTTAATTAAGCTAATTTCTAAAATTGCTGAAAAGTTTGGTGTTCAAGTTACTCAAAAAGCCGCGGCTCAAGCTGTACCTGCTATAGGCGCTGCGGGTGGTGCAATCATCAATACTTTATTTATTGATCACTTTCAAGACATGGCGAGAGGGCATTTTATTATTCGAAAATTAGAGCGTGTATACGGATATGATACAGTAAAGAATGCTTATAATGTGTTACCTAAAAATGGTTAACACATTGTTGAACCGATACAAAATGGTTTATTGTGCTCGCTTCTCACAAAGCATAGCTAACTTTTCCTGCGGTTTAACGAGGCATTAAGGCTGTCACATTTCTCTAAAACCTATTTTACCTTGTACGCGACATTAAAAAGAGTGAGCTTGAAGAGTGAAACCCATTAACCATCATTTTCATTTTTAGACATTCTATAGTCTCGTTAGGGCGCTACTCGATGTCAGACAGGGCCTCATTTGTTGATAAATTTTTAAAGGTCAAAAAAATATGAAAAAATTGTTTAATACTATATTCGCTGGCGTTCATCTGTTCGCGGCTGTGGTCCTTATCATCCTATCCCTGATAATTATGCTGTGGTCTGTTTATGATGTCATTTCCGCTATTAAGGATGACACTGGATTTATTCCATTAATGCTTCAGTCTGTAGCCGCGATAATAATCGCGGCAGCCATTATTGATGTTGCACAGTATATGATGGAAGAAGAAGTCTTTAAGGACAAAGAGCTGCGAGACCCTAAAGAAGCAAGAAGAACAATTACAAAAATAATTGTAATCATTACTATTGCCGTCAGTATTGAAGGGTTGGTTTTTATATTTAAAGCAGGTACGAAAGACATTAGCCTTTTACTGTATCCGGCTTTACTCATCATGGTATCCGCGATTTTAATTGTGGCGCTCGGTATATATCAAAAATTAAGTGCGACTATAGAAAAGACAGAGAAAGAAGATGCATAACACATCATTGAGAATTATATGGCATATGATTTAGATAAGTCTTTACTTGGGGCATATTGCGGCATTAGTCGCATAAAATGACTGTGTATGCCACTTGGGCAATTTTATTGTTCTAATGCTCCAGAACGACTTAAATAAAGGAAATTTTATGAAGTTAAAATCGATGCTTATGAATATTGCGGTAATATTGCCATCAATTTTTTTGGCTCATAATTTACTCGCCAGTCCATTAGAGCAATCTAGCGAAACGTTTTTCTCACTTGCTGAGATAAAAGAGGGTGATAAAAAGCCGCTACAGCCTGTTGAATACAGACCAGCAACTGATAATGTGTCTTTAGCATATCGCGCGTATCTGCCACTAAAACCGCAAGCAGTTTTGATTTTTTATCATGGAGCGGGTGCTCATAGTGGGCTGATCTATAACCACATTGGTGTTGGATTACGTGATGATTTTGATATAGCGGTATATATGCCAGATATTCGAGGACATGGTAGTTCACAAGGTGATCGAGGTGATGCCCCAGATGTTGAACAAGTGTGGGCTGATATTAATACCATCGTCAGAGTTGCGCGTGATAAATATCCAGATATGCCTATTTTTATTGGCGGGCATTCCAGTGGTGCAGGCCTAGCGCTTAATTATTCGAGTTGGGATCAAAGAGCGGAGGTTGAAGGGTATGTGTTTCTTGCTCCGTATTTTGGCTTTCGTTCAGAAACCAACTACGACAAGGGTGAAAATATAGGTATTGAGTTTTCTACTGTGAAAACGTCAAACTTTATTATTAATACTATAAGTGGCGGTTTATTTTTAGGTCATTCCAAGGCGGTTAGATTCAATTTCCCCGATGCTGTGTTAAGCAAAAACCCTGAAATCGTTCCATTTAACACCGTAAATATGTCAAATGCGCTTACCCCACACTCTCCTGATCTTCAGTTATCTGATTTAGAGCAATTTGGATTATGGATTGGAAAGCAAGATGAAGCGTTTGACCCCATAAAAGTGACCCTGTTTGCGCAAAATAATAGTGACAACAAAGTGCGCAAGGAAATTAAAATCGTCGATAAAGAAAATCATTTTTCTATCATTTTGAATGCACACAATCTTATTGGGCCGTGGCTTAAAAGAGCGATTAAGTAGTCCTATTGTATGCCTAACCAATAAGGATAGGCCGCGCGACGCCGCGGGCTTATCCCAAGTGTTGAACAAGTCCGATATTGGCTGTGACCAAGACTGTTTTTATCCAGTGGTTAATAACCGTTCGAGAATGTAACCGACTTGCAGTAAGGTTTATAGATTTCTTTTGTGCCCCACGGCGACTTAGCTCAATAAGCCATTCAAACGGAAAAATACCGTTGGCTGTTTTCACTCAGTCCAATATGTTAACCATCTATATCTAGACACTTAATGTGGTGTCATACCCCTAAAAGGATCAAATCATGTCTTTGCTGCTAACTGTTTTAGCAACCACACTGCTTGCTGGTTTGGCTATGCCGTTAGGTGCTTTAATTGCCCATTTTGAGAACGTGAGCAGTGAGTGGCTTGAACAGGAATTTAGGCACAGTGTCATGGCTTTTGGGGGCGGGGCATTATTGTCAGCCGTTGCTTTGGTTTTAGTGCCAGAGGGCATAGCGCATCTTGATCCATTATCGGCTTGTATGTGGCTTATGGTGGGCGGACTTAGCTTTATGGCCCTTGATATTTACCTTAACAAAATAGATACCCCAGCCACTCAACTAGCAGCCATGCTAGCGGATTTTATTCCTGAATCAATCGCACTAGGTGCGGCGTTCGCAACGGGAAGTAACAATGCGTTCTTACTGGCAGCGTTAATCGCGTTACAAAACGTGCCTGAAGGGTTTAGTGCCTATCGTGAATTAAATGACTCTTCTGCTTATAGGCCCCAAAAAATTATCATCATGTTTTGTTTAATGGCTGTGCTTGGGCCTATAGCAGCAATGTCTGGCTATTTATGGTTATCAGAGTCGCCAAAAGTGATTGCCGCAGTCATGCTTTTCGCATCGGGTGGTATCCTCTATTCAATATTTCAAGATTTAGCGCCTCAGGCAAAACTAGAAAATCGTTGGGCCCCGCCAATGGGGGCGGTATTTGGGTTTGGTCTGGGTATGTTGGGGTTAATGTTAACCACATCATGATAATGGGTGCGGGCATAACAAATAACCATAAGGCCGCACTAAGCTGCGTCATTACCCTAAGTGTCGAATAAACCCTATATTGGATGTGGCTAAGATTGTTTAGTATGTAAAATTTGGCTGATGCCTACCATATCGTGACCTTAATGGTATGACTTCTGTGCCTAACAATAATAATTGCTGCCGTGTTTGACTTGCCTCAGGTAGAATGCCGACACATAGTTTTTTCATTTTTTGGCGTATTCTATATGCAAATCAATCGTGTACTTCTGACCGCTGTCGGTAGTGTTTTGCTGGCGATGGTGACCATTCAGTCTGGCGCTTCGTTAGCAAAACAACTTTTTCCCTTGGTTGGGCCAGAAGGCACCACAGCACTGCGTTTAGGCTTTGCCGCTGCGGTACTTTGGCTAGTATTTCGTCCATGGCGGGCATTACCTCAAGGCAGAGATTGGCAGAGCATTATTATTTATGGTCTGTGTTTAGGCGGAATGAATATCTTGTTTTATTTAGCCATTGAACGTATTCCGTTAGGGATTGCGGTTGCGCTTGAGTTTACCGGTCCCTTGGCAGTCGCCTTGTTTGGCTCAAAGCGCAAAAGCGATCTATTTTGGGTCGGTTGTGCCATTGCGGGGATTTTACTGCTGCTGCCTGACTTATCCAGTGCTCAAGGGCTTGATATTACGGGCGCATTGATGGCACTTGGGGCCGGGGCGTGCTGGGCCGGTTATATCTTGTTTGGTACGCGCACCGGCAAGCAAGCATCAGGTGGAATTACTGTGGCATTAGGCATGACGGTAGCAGCCATAGTGCTAGTACCCGTTGGCGCCGTGAGCCAAGGCTTAGCGTTATTGAGCTGGGAAGTACTACCGCTTGGGTTATTGGTGGGGGTGTTATCCAGTGCCTTGCCTTATTCGTTGGAAATGGTGGCGCTTAGAAATATGCCCACCCAGGCCTTTAGCGTGCTAATGAGTTTAGAGCCTGCCATTGCCGCATTGGCAGGTCTTATGATACTAAGTGAGCAATTGACCTTGTTGCAGTGGTCCGCCATCGGTTTGGTGATTATCGCTTCGGTAGGGAGTAGTTTCACCCCTAAAAAAGCGATAGAGATGGGGGTGTGATCTTGGTTGGTAATTCTTGTGTATTAATGTCCACATTGTTTTATAAGTAATTATATAAACAGTGTTTTAAAAACGGCGCCGATAATTTTTAAGCAAATGCCGCAAACATTTATACAGAAATAAGCAGCAAGGCGCTGTAAATGGCCAACGCTGGCTATAGGGTTAACTTTTCAACTGATCCGCACGCTTAATTAACATGCTACTTTGTGCTATGAATGAAAAATATCATCAAGGATATTCAATAACCATCGATGCAACGGATTTTTTTCTGAACGTTTGTGCCAAGCGACAATAACATCAAAGCTGGGAGGGCTCTGTTCAATTTCAATGGCAACCAACCTGGGGTCAGGTAATAATCTCGCCGGCAGGAAAGCAATCGTATTTGTGGCCTCTATTATGGTAGATGCTGACGAAAAGCTGGGTACTGACATTAAAATATTCCTTTTCAGGTCTTTTTTTGCAAACCAGGAATCATGAGAGCCTTTCAGATTGGGTCGAGAAGGTGAAATAACGATTTGCGGTAGCTGCGCGATTTCTTTCAGACTGTATTTCTTATCACGATAGATTGAGTTTTTTCCTGTTACACAAACATGGCGATCTTCAAATAAGCGCATATTTGGGTAATCTTGCGGAATAAATTCTGGGAAGGTGAATACGAGATCAAGCTCACCAGTGACCATTAGCTGATGTAAATTGTCCGATTCAAAATCCCTAATAATAACTTTCAGGTTCGGAGCTTGTTTATTCACCTGTTTAAGTAACATCGGCAAAATAGTCACTAAGGCATAATCTGAGGCGCTTATCTGTAAAACCCCCGATAGTTCAGCCGGGGTAAAGTGATCACCAGAGATTAAATTGTCAATATCAGCCAGTATATTATTGACCTTATGCTCCATTTCTTCCGCAACATGTGTGGGCGTCACGCCATTGCTGGTTCTTATAAACAGTTCATCATCAAAGGTATTTCTTAGCTTTTTCAGTTGCTCACTAATGGCTTGCTGAGTTAAGCCCAATAAATTTGCCACTTTAGATAAATTTCTTTCCTGAAGTAACAACTGGAGAATACGCAGTTGTTTTATATCAAGTCTATTGATACCACTAATATTTGTATCTCCAACAAGTTTATATTGTTTTTTTTTGTATTGAAGAGAGTTTAGCATACATCCCATCGAATTCATTAGCGGCAGTATTTCGCACGGAGGATCCATTATGTTGTTGGATGGGGTAAGTCAAAAACAGTCATCAATTAAAGCAGAAATTAATTATATAAAATCAGATTCTAGTGCCATTTTTGATTTATCAACCACAGCAAAAAGTGCGAATAAACTAACGGAACATGTTGATACTCGACTCGTTGAAATAGCCAATGCGCGCTTATTGAATACCCCTCCATCACTCAATAATGATGGCTTTGGTTTAGCTAAAAATGATTATGTTGTTGCGAACTATTTTGACGATAACCTTGTTCAAACAGAGCTTTATCCACAAATAATAAAGCACCTCTTGGATCTAACCAATGCCAGTCAATGTCTTGTTTTTGACCATACCATTCGCTCGGTTGAAGATCATTTAACGCGCACAGAAAAGCGCGCTCCTATTCATACCGTACATAACGATTACGTGGCGAGTTCAGCAGAAAACCGTCTTAATATAGAACTGAAAAAAAGCGGCCTAAATGCAAGTGATTATAAAAAGTTTCAGTTTATAAATACTTGGATCCCTTTAGTTGATGTAGTACTCGATAGTCCTTTGGCACTTGGAGATGCAAGAACATTTCACCCCGAACAATCTCGAAAGTTACCGGTGGCTTATCCTGATCGTATCGGGGAAATAGAAGCTTTTAGTTATGACGATAATAATCGTTGGTATTTTTATCCTCAAATGACATCGCAAGAACAACTCAATTTTAAAGTCTTTGATAGCGACCTAGATAGCGCTATTTCAAGGACTCCTCATAGCGCGTTTTCATTGCCAATGAGTGATCAAAAATCAGCTGCGCGGATAAGCATTGAAGTCAGATGCATAGTGTTATTCGACTAAGCTCGACCCTTTTGCCGTTGTTTGGTATGACAAATTAGGTATTGGTCGAGAAACGCCTCAACCCATGCTTGACGCATATAGCCAACAGAAAAATAGCTTGATCAGCTTACATAGATCACCGATAGGTCTATTTTAATCACATTCTCGGAGTCACATAAATGAAGTTCTCTCACTTATTTAAAGAAACCCAATTAGGTCCATATACCTTAAGAAATCGTATTGTTTTACCACCACTGACACGTTCACGAAGTGATCAGCCAGGGAATATTCCTAATCAACTGATGGCGCAGTACTATGCTCAACGATCGGGCGCTGGTTTCATGGTGACGGAAGGAACGCAAATTGAACCTAGAGGGCAAGGATATGCGTGGACACCGGGCATTCATAGTGCCGAGCAAATTGCGGGCTGGAAACAAGTCACCAAAGCCGTACATGATGCAGGTAGTATTATCTTCTGCCAATTGTGGCATGTTGGACGCGTCTCTCACACCTCATTACAGCCAGATCAGCAAGCACCTATTGGCCCATCTGACCTTATAGCAGACACCGTTAAGGTGTTTATTGAAACGGCTCCAGATCAAGGCGCCTTGGCCGATCCAAGTGAGCCAAGAGCACTGTCTACCGCCGAGGTTGAAGAGCTTGTACAGATGTATAAACAGGCGGCAATTAACGCCAAAGAAGCTGGATTTGATGGCGTTGAATTACACTGTGCGAATGGCTACCTTGTTAATCAGTTTATCTCTGAGCATACTAATAATAGAACCGATAAATACGGTGGTACTTTAGCGAATCGTTTACGTTTTCTAAAAGAAATAACCGAAGCGGTTGCGAGTGTTATGGGGCCAGATAAAGTCGGGGTAAGGTTTGCGCCATTATTTGAAAGTACCGATGAAGTCAGAGTGTATTTAGGGTTAGTTGAAAGTGACCCTCATTTAACCTATATCGAAGCGATTAAAATTTTAAATAATATTGGCATTGCCTATTTATCCCTTGCTGAAGCTGATTGGGATAATGCTCCAGATTTACCTGAAAAATTTTATCAAGAAGTCAGATCAACCTTTGATGGCTTAATTATGTATGCAGGTAAATATACCCCAGAAAAAGCGCTTCGAATATTGACTGAAGGTCATGGTGATATTTTTGGTTTTGGCCGGCCATTTATTGCTAATCCAGACTTACCTGAACGCATTAAATACGAATGGCCA
Source organism: Shewanella sp. Actino-trap-3 (assembly GCF_002836275.1). Lineage (NCBI taxonomy): Bacteria > Pseudomonadati > Pseudomonadota > Gammaproteobacteria > Alteromonadales > Shewanellaceae > Shewanella > Shewanella sp. Actino-trap-3. Next base: position 3,373,963 of record NZ_PJCE01000001.1, read on the forward strand.
TTAAATGAAGCCGATCCATCGACTATGTACGGCGGAACCAACAAAGGCTACACAGATTACCCCGTATACATAAAGTAGACAGCTTGTTGCTCAATGCTGAGAAAAGTTGTAGCACTAATTCTGCTATACATTTCCTATACATGAAATAATTAGAGGACTTAGTATGAAAAGCATGACCCTTTCTACACCGGGCGGTCTTGACCAGCTCAAGCTTAACCATAGCGCGGAACCTGGCGAACCGGGGCCTGGCGAAATACGAGTACGTATTCGAGCCTGTTCTCTCAACTTTCACGATTATGCAGTGGTTGTCGGAGCCATCTCGACCGAAGACAACCGCATCCCCATGGCGGATGGCGCCGGCGTTGTAGAAGCCATCGGTGAAGGTGTCAGCGAATTTAAGATTGGTGACCCTGTCGTGTCGACATTCTTCCCTGATTGGCTAACTGGCCCCGCTCTTATTGGAAACTTCAGTACCACACCCGGTGATGGCCAGGATGGTTACGCCCGCGAGCAGGTTGTCCGCCCAACCAACTGGTTCACCCACGCCCCTAAAGGCTACACCCATGCCGAAGCCGCCACATTGACCACCGCAGGCTTAACCGCATGGAGAGCGCTTGTTGTTGATGGCGGCCTGAAAGCAGGCGATACCGTGCTCACGATGGGCACCGGTGGTGTGTCTATCTTTGCACTGCAGTTTGCCAAGATGATGGGCGCTCGGGTTATTTCTACGTCGTCTTCAGACGAAAAGCTGGAACGGCTCACCGCACTGGGTGCCGATCACACCATCAATTACAAAACCACACCGGCCTGGGGCACTAAGGTTCAGGAAATAACTGGCGGCAAGGGCGTCGACCACGTTATAGAAGTGGGTGGCCCTAGCACTCTGCCAGAATCTATTGATGCCGTGCGCATTGGTGGCCATATCGCGCTTATTGGGGTGTTGACTGGCTGGGCTGGGGATATTCCAACCGCAAAACTGATGGCGAAACAGGTTCGCCTGCAAGGACTGATTGTGGGCAGCCGAAACCATCAGCAAGAAATGATCCGCGCGATTGAAGCAAACGACATGCACCCGATCCTTGACCGGTCATTTGCGCTGGAAGAGATCGCTGACGCGTTCCGCTACCAAGAGTCTGGCAAGCACTTCGGTAAGATCTGCCTAGCGTTTTAATCCGAGCAATATATGGCCAGCCACTTGTGAAACCATTTTTTGCATCTAGTGGGGAATGCGCAAGTTGGTTATGGTGGGCTTAGTCAATCCAATCCGCAGCGGCTTATGGGCCACTGCGGCCTTATAAAGTCGGATTGAGTCTGCGCCACAAAGCAACTATTTTTGCCGGGTGTGGCGCTTAAACAACAGCATCGATAATTTTTTACCGAATGCCGCTAACATTTATGCAGATATAAGCGGCAAGACTATGCACATTGCCAGCACAGGCCATGTGCTTAACTCTTTAACTAGATAGCGTCATTCTCGATTAATAGCTATCAAGTCTATGTTACTGTTTTGAATGGGTCATATTGTTTACATTTAATAGATTAAAGCTTAATTCATCGAGAAACGAATTCAATATTTTTTGTGTGAAGAGTCAAAAACGCTATGTTATTAATTAGAGAGTAGAGCGGTTTCGTAAGGTATTATATGATGACTGAATGTACAGATGATCAGGCATAGAGATAACATGCTAGGCTGTTTTTTTTATTATTTAGTCTTTATACTGCGCGGCTGTTTTGTCTGCGTAGAAAGTAAAAATGAAAAGTTGGATATTTTTAAGTGTGGCCATTTTAACTGAAGTTGTGGCAACTTCTGCACTTAAAGCAAGCGATGGATTTTCAAGAATAATGCCTTCAATCGTGGTTATTGTGGGGTACGTATTATCTTTTTATTTTCTATCTTTGGCGCTAAAAACTATTCCTGTTGGTATTGCTTATGCGACTTGGGCTGGATTGGGTATTGTGCTCATTACGGTGATCGCTTGGGTGATGTATGGGCAAAAATTAGATTTAGGTGCGCTAGTGGGAATGACGTTAATTTTAGCGGGTGTTGTAGTAATGAACTTATTCTCAAGCGTTACTCCGCATTAGTATTAGCGTTAGTACGCAACCAATAACATAGACATTGCGTAGCCGAATTTTTGTGTTTTTATTCACTTTTTTCTCCACTTTTCGAGCCGACGGTGCCCATTTCTAGCTAATGATGCTAATGCGCAGCGTTTTTAGGCACAACAAAAAGGGCTTAACAATGATAGTCATTGTTAAGCCCTTTTTGTTTAATGTTAGTCATAGTCTTGGATATAGCCGCTCAAGCCTAAGCGATGAATGGGTTGATCGCTTAGGCTGTAAGCGTTATTACCACGCCATGTCTAAAATCTTACGGCTGGTGGCTAAATCGACTTGGCCGCTTTCAGATAATGCGGTCATGCCATGAGCTTCTAATGCATTAATCACTAGGCTGATTTGATCTTGGGTTACACCGTGATCGCGTAAACGGGTTGGTAAACCCACTTGCTGGAAGAAAGCTTCTGTTTTGTCAATGGCTTGATCCACTCGGCTAGCTTCATCACCTTCAGTGATATCCCAAACGCGTGCTGCGTATTGCAGCAGTTTGGCGTGTTTTTGATCTTTTAACACGCGCCATACTGATGGCAATACAACGGCTAACGTTTGTGCATGGTCGATGTGAAACAACGCGGTTAGCTCGTGGCCGATCATGTGAGTAGACCAATCTAATGGCACGCCTGTACCTATCATGCCGTTTAGAGCAGATGTAGCACTCCACATTAAGTTAGCGCGGGCATCGTAGTTAGTTGGCTCTTCAACGGTAATAGGACCAATTTCAATAAGGGTGCGCATAATGCCTTCTGCCATGCGGTCTTGTACGCGGGCATCAACGGGGTAAGTCGCATATTGCTCAAGCACATGCACAAACGCATCGACAACACCGTTTGCCACTTGAATTTTGGGTAAGCTAAAAGTTAATTCAGGATCTAGCATGGCAAATGTTGGGTAGGCACATGGGTGATTTACTGGGAACTTACCGCCTTGATAGCTTACTACTGCAAAGGCGTTCATTTCTGAACCCGTAGCCGGCAGGGTAGCAATAACGCCAAGTGGGATGACGTTGTCATTAGCCACTGGAACCGGTGTAAATCCGTGATGTAATAAACTTGCTGTGTCACCGTCAAACTGAGTCGCTAGGGCGATAAATTTGGTGCCGTCCATAACCGAACCACCACCGACAGCCAGTAAGAAGTCGATGTTTTCTTTACGGGCAACGTCAACGGCTTTTATTAGGGTGCCGTATGTCGGGTTTGCCTCAATGCCGCCAAACTCAAATACAATGCGGTCACCTAATGCGGCTTTGACTTTATCGAGTGTGCCGAAACGTTGCACGCTGCCGCCACCGTAAGTGATTAATACTCGTGCATTGGCTGGAACAAGTTGGTCTAACTCTGCGATACGGTCTTTGCCGAAAACAACATGAGTAGGGTTACGATAATCAAAATTGAGCATAATGGACGCCTTTTGGTTGAGCGGTGAAACAAAGAGTTGGCTGATTGTTGATGCATAAGTCATTTATGGAAAAGTTTTATATACACAACAACAAGGATAAATTATGTGATTATGATAGCTGATTGAGTCAAAATAAACAGACACAGAGCTATCGAGTTCATGCCTATTCCTATCTATATTGTTTAAATAAGGTGGTTTTTTGGTTAATTTGATACCTTTTACTGCTTTTTTGATAGTATTGGTATGAAGGTTTTTCTAAGGGGAAGGTATGAGTGAAGCAGCAAAATTAATGGCACAACTTGCCCCAACTGAAGGGGTTAATCATACCCATTTATCCGGTGTGCATGTGTTTCGTAGCTCACGGTATGGCGCGCGCGGACCCATGTGCTATTCACAAGGCGTGCTTATTGTCGGCCAAGGTAAAAAACGGGTTTACTTAGACAACCAAAGCTTCGATTACGACCGCCAGCACTCATTAGTGATGACGGTGCCACTGCCGGTAGAGTGTGAAACGTTTGCCAGTATTGAAGAGCCTGTATTAGTATTGATGGTTGATATCGATTTAGTGCAGCTTAATTACATTATCCGACTGATGGATGAGCATCATCAGATCCCTAAAGATTTAAACGAATCGCGCCAGAGTGGCTTTTTTGTTGCTGATAACACTGAAGACATGGATTGCAGCGTTATTCGGCTATTACAGGCGTTACAGTCGCCATTAGAAGCCAAAGTAATGGGTGAGGCGTTAGTGCTTGAGTTATTGTATCGTTTATTAGACTCGCCCAATGCCGCACCGCTTTATGCGTTGTCGCTTAGCCACACTCGTTTATCGAGGGTCGAAAAAGCCCTTAGCTACATTCATAAACATTATGGTGAGTCGGTTGAAGTAGACACTTTAGCTCGTTTGGTCAATATGAGTCCGTCGGCGTTTCATCGTTGCTTTAAAGAGGTCACCGCCTCATCACCGATACAATACTTAAAGAAGATCCGCCTGAATAAAGCCAAAGCGTTATTACAAGTGCAGAATTTGAAGGTTAAAGAGGTATCAACTCAGGTGGGGTACGAAAGCACGGCCCAATTTAGCCGCGAGTTTAAACGCTACTTTGATCAAAGCCCAGGCGAGTGCGGGAGGTTATAATGGCTATTCCCCTTCCGAGTAAGTCATGTGCCCCGAGTGGGTACGTTATGTTTTTAGTTAAGGCCACCTAATGATGACAGTACCCACGGAAATGACCTTTTTTGAGTTTTTAACGCCGTTAGTTGCATCAGGGCGGAAGACGATTACTATCCGTGATGGCAGCGAAAACCATTACCAGCCGGGCAGTCAAGTGCAGGTGTTTACTCTTGAAAGCCATACCAAGGTGTGTGACATCATTATTTTGGCCGTTGAGCCATTAGCATTTGATGACATTAATGAGTTTCATGCTAGTCAAGAAAGCCTGCCATTAGTTGAGTTAAAGCAACTGATCCAAACTGTGTATCCTAATCAGCAAACCTTGTTTATGATTTCATTTAAATTGCTTGCTACTTAATGCTCATGATTATCAAAAAGTTATCAACTAAGATTTCTTCTGCTGTTGATATGCGCGTCCGACTTTGGTTGTAGGTTCAGCTTGCTTTGTTCTATTTTCTGGTTTTAGCCGCAGCATTAGCCCCTCATCAGTAACTCAATAAGCAATACCTAAAACATGACCTGCTTAACAAATGTGCGCCAATAACCATGTTAGTTTGCATATCTATTAGCTAGTTCACATTTTAGCTATCTCTAAAGTGATATTTTGTTTTCCTGCTTAGGGTATGCGTATTTTATTTAGCGCTTTTTATCAATGGTTTTGCTCTCAGGGCTCATTCAGTTAGGATTTTTTATGTCTCCAATTATTCAATCAGCCAGCCAGGAGTTGATTAAACCTTATCAATCTAATATTACCGTACCCAATTGGATGATCAGCTCTATGGAGCGGGTCATGCAGTTTTATGTTGATAAAAACCTGCGCCTCGACACCATTTCTACTGACCGCATGCCTAAGCCCATCGAAGGCAAAAAATACATGTTGTATGCGCACATTCCGTTTTGCCATACTTTGTGTTCGTTTTGTACCTTTCACCGGTTTTTATTCCGCGAAGATAAAGCGCGCGAATACTTTGTTGCGCTGCGTAAAGAAATGCAAATGGCCAAAGATTTAGGCTATGAGTTTGAATCTATGTACATTGGCGGTGGCACCACCACAGTGCTTGAAGATGAATTAGCCCGCACCATCGAACATGCAAAAAACTTGTTCCCGGGCATTAAAGAAGTGTCATGTGAGTCTGATCCGCAGCATTTGGCCAACCCTGAATTTAAGCAATTAAAAGGACTGGTCGACAGAATGTCGATTGGGGTACAAAGCTTTGATGATGGCATTTTAAAAATGACCGATCGCTTAGACAAGTTTGGTTCTGGCCAACAAACCTTTGACAATATTATGGCGGCCAAAGAGCTGTTTCCTATTATCAATGTGGATTTAATTTTTGGTTTTCGTGGTCAAACGGATGAAATTATCCAGTCAGATCTTGAAATTGCCTCAAAACTCGACCCACGCCAAATTACTACCTATCCGCTAATGATCACTCACCAAACCCGTAAAAGCGTTAAGAACCAGCTAGCTGCACCCCAAGGTGAAATGGTCAATCAGTACCGACAGATTTTAAACCACTTGACGGGGCAATACACACAGTTATCGGCTTGGGCATTTGGTAAAACTAATAACGAAGGCTTTGATGAGTACGTTATTGATTATGATGAGTATCTCGGTGTAGGTTCTGGTTCATTTAGTTTTTTAAATGACACGCTATACGTGAATACATTTTCGCTGAAAAAATATCAACAACGTATTGCCGAAGGCCGTATGGCGGTTGAGCAACAGAAAAAATACCAGCTAAAAGAAGTCATGCAATATCGCTTTTTGCTGGGTATGTTTTCTGGGCGTTTATCACGTAAATATTTTCGCGATACTTTCAACGTTAATTTAGACACCGCCTTGTTTAAAGAAATGGCCTCAATGAAAGCGATGGGGGCACTTAAAAATGACCCAGTTAACCCAGATGAACTGATTGTGACCGATAATGGCAAAATGTTGGGGCTATTGATGATGAAGGAGTTTTACTCCGGCATGGACAATGTGCGTGCCCAATTGCGTCAACCACTTGCCACTGGTGATATGTAATCTCAGTTCGGGATAATCAACGCTTATCAAAGTACCATTTGCCTTGTTATCTGCGTTGTATTGACTTGCAATAGACCCGCTATTGATGCTGCTATTCACGCGTGAATACGCCTTGTTAGCAAAAAAAATAGCAAGTTTGATATAAAATTAGCTTAAATATTTTTATGTTAGTTTAATAATCCCATCTCTTAACCCGTATTGAGATCATCGAGATAACCAAAGGCCGTGTTAATCACGGCCTTTTTGTTATACTCAAGGTTCTTTTTATCGACGCTTTTTTAGGTGAGTTGCATGGCCAATATTCTTTTACTTGCCAATATCAATTGTGATCGCATTCTAGTGCTTGATAAGCCACTAAAAACCGGTGGCCGTTTTCATTATCAAGATGGCGGATTACGTTTAGGCGGTGGTGGTGCGAATACCGGATTGGGCTTAGTGTGGGCTCAACACAAGGTGTCTCTGGTGAGTGAGGTCGGTAGTGACGACATAGGTGACTGGATTTTAGCTAAGGCCAGCACCTTAGGGCTCGATTGTCGTTTGGTGCACCGCTTTAGTGGCAATACTTGTGAAATGTTACTGGTGATGACACCCGATGGTGAACGGACCATTATTCGACCACAGCGACCTATTTTTGAACTTCCCGCGCCACCCGACTGGCAACATTGGGATGCTTTTTATATTAACTCCTCAGCAAAAGGTGCCGGCGCTTGGGCGGCAAATGCTATTGCGTCTAATCCTAACTGCAAAGTGATATCTCAACTGGCAAAAGATGAGCGCAACCGTCCTTGTCATGTGCTGATCGCATCGATTACCGATATGCAAGGTCGTTGCAACCAAGATCCATGGTTGTTTGCGCAAGCAATTGCCGGCGATGCATTAGAATATTTTATTGTTACCGATGGCGACCAAGGGGCGATGGTGTATAGCGCGGATGGCAAACAACATGTTCCAGCCGTTACAGCCGATGTGGTCGACACTACTGGTGCTGGCGATGCCTATGCCTCTGGGGTGACCCATGGCTTATGTCAGCAGATGTCGATTACCGATGCAATGCATGAAGGAGCTTTGTGGGCATCGTTTGCTGTTGCAACCAAAAGCTCAATTCCAGGCGAGGCACTGAAACAGTATCTAGCCTAAGGTCAACTTGGGTTAAGTTAAGGTTTGCAGGCGAACGCTGCGCATTGCTAAGTATATGCGGATAACTAAAATAGTATTGGTTTGTCATTTTAGTGTCATTGTTGGCCTTTATGATGAGCCCGTCTAAACAACTTTTATAGTATCCAATGGTTCAGACCATTTTTAGCTATTATTTTTGCTATATTATCTCCCATTTTATTGATGGCCTTACTCTTCTACAGTAAGGCTTTTTTTTGTCTGAAAATTGGGTATATTGGCACTGTGTAATCATACTTAAGCAAGGACATGCTGGATGAGTGAGCGATTGGTAAAGTGTATTTCTGGGCTGTATTTAGGTGACCAAGTGCAAATGCATAACGGAGTTGCCAGTTGTATTAATCAAAAACATGCCGTTAAGCTTTTGACCGTGCAGTTTGACCGGGTAGTAGGCAATCGTGAGGCCGACCCTAAACATCACGGTGGTCTCGACAGAGTGCTACATCATTTTCCGCGTGAACATTATGGCCAATACCGGCGCTGGGATTTAATGCCAACCTTTGGTGATGCACCTTCAATGGGCGAAAACATCAGTACAGTTGGCCTTAATGAAGCACAGGTTAATATCGGCGACATTGTCCAAATTGGCGATGTTACCTTACAAGTCACTCAGCCTCGCTCGCCTTGTTTTAAACTCAATTTACAGTTTGGTCAGCCTAAATTTGCCTTAGCCATGCAAGAAAGTCGCATGTGCGGTTGGTTTTATCGGGTGCTGTCTGAAGGCGATATTCGTTCTAGTGATAGTATTGTATTGCTGGAGAGGAAAACGGATATTAGCGTAGCTAAAGCCATGCAGATTTATTTTTTAGCTGAATTTGATGCTGCGCAATATCAGCTGCTGCTTGAATGCGACGGTTTAGCGCAAAGTTGGGTTAATTCATTGCAGCGCAGACTTGATCAGCAAAGCATAGAAGATTGGGCAATGCGCTTATATGGCAAAGCGAGTTAGAGAATAACAATATAATAAAAAAATGATAAGGAATATCAAATGGCCGAACCGATAAGCGAAGTTAGCAAGCAAGCGAAAGATATGGGTTTATTGATCCATGCAGCCAGTTTTGTGGGGTATGTTTTTCCTTTGGGCAGTGTTCTAGGACCTTTAATTGTCTGGTTAATGAAACGTGATGAATTTGAGTTTGCCAACCAATGCGGAAAGAATTGTCTTAATTTTAAATTGAGCTTAATGGTTTATGCCCTAGTATCAGCAATATTGATTTTGATTGGCGTGGGAGTATTACTGTTAGCGGCGTTGGCATTGCTTGATATTATTTGTACCATTATCGCGATGGTGAAAGCTAGCGATGGCATCGCTTACCAATATCCGCTCACGATTCGGTTTCTGAAGTAACCCGTACTATAAACATAAAGTGATGGCCAATAATCATAAGCATTAAAAACGCCACTCAAATGAGTGGCGTTTTTTTATGGCTATTGATTAACGCATTACACTTTAAAGCGCGCCACTAGGGTATCAAGACGAGTGGCTAACTGATTCAATGATTTACTTGCATGCGCAGCCGCATGAGCTGTATCGGCTGTACGTTGAGTAATATCGTTGATTTCAGTCACATTGCGATTGATGTCTTCAACTACGGTTGATTGCTCTTCTGTTGCCGCAGCAACTTGAATGTTCATATCGCTAATCAGCGCAATACGTTGACTAATACCACTTAACGAATGACTTGCCTCATCAACAGCTGTAACACCTTCGAGTGAGCGGCTACGAGATTGCTCCATCGCATTAACGGCACGACTGGTTTCTGATTGAAGCTTATCAATCATGGTTTGCACTTCGTTGGTCGATGCAGCCGTTCGAGAAGCCAAGTTACGCACTTCATCTGCAACAACAGCAAAGCCTCGTCCGGCTTCGCCTGCGCGAGCGGCTTCAATCGCCGCGTTAAGTGCAAGTAAGTTAGTTTGCTCTGATATGGCACGAATAACATCTAAAATGCTGCCAATTGACTTAGTGTGCGTTGCTAACGACTCAATCACTTCACCGACCTGTTCAACATCTTTAGATAATTGATTAATAGTTGAACGTGCTCGGGTTACCACTTTTTGACCATCAATCGATTCGGTATCAGCATCTCGAGCGGTAACCGCTGCTTGAGCTGCATTGGTCGCAATTTCATTAACCGTAGCACCCATTTCGTTAATTGCGGTGACAACCATGATGGTGCGGTCTTTTTGTAATTGGCTATCATCTAACGTTTGATGGGCTTGGTTTGATACATCAACTGCCGATAAACCTAGCTGCTCGCTGGTTTTGGCCACTTCGACTACCGTATCTTGAATTTTGCTGATAAAACTATTAAAACCACGGGCAAGCTGGGCTATTTCGTCATCTCCAGTAACAGGGAGTCGTTGGCGTAAATCACCTTCACCTTCACCAATGTTACGAAATAGCTCGGCAATATGGGCAATAGGACGACTGACCGAACCGGCAACGACAATCGAAATCGCAATAAACACCGCTGCGATAAGTATTGTCCACAGTAAAATTTGATACGCAGAGTCTTGTAGCAAGGCAAAGACTTCCGCTTCAGGCACTTGAGCAACTAAGTACCAGTCCATTGATTCAATGTAGCTGCTGGCGATCAGCATATTCTGGCCATCGACTTCCGCTTTGACCAAATTAAAGTCTCTTTGGTTTAACAGCTGGTTAGTATTGGCGTTAGGGTACAAGCTGCTAAGTTTACTCTTACCCACTTTACGCGTGTCTTGATGCAGTTTTACGTCACCCTTGGCATCCACTAAATAGACAAAACCGCTATCTTCTATTTTAAATGAAGCCAGTAAATTAACCATGTCATCTAATGATTTGGCTAAACTAACAAGCCCACGACCATTGGGTTGTTGGTAGCTAATAAATAGTTTTACTTCACCATTGGCTTCGGTAAAGATACTCAGCATTCGCTCTTGTTTGCTATCACGGTAATCAAAAAACCAGCTGTCTTGTTCTGGGGTTAACACGCGTAAAAACCCGTCTTGGGTATAATAGGCTGCACTCTCACGATCGGCATAAGACGCTTGAGCTAAGCCGAATTGATCTTTTACATCATTAAGTTGTGCAATCACGAGACTTTCTTGGTCTGCTGGACGACCATTTTCAAGCCATCCAAGCAACATTCGGCTATTGGCTAGCTGTTCTGCTGCATTTATTAAACCACTAATTTCGAGGTCGACTTGATTGCGAATTTGCATAAGCAAGCTCGGCATTTCCGAGTTTAACATGCGCTGTTCGACGATTTGTTTTGCACTTCGTTGGCTCAGCAGTCCGACTAACATCGTCGACAGCAGTACAGCGAACGTTACCGTCAGCAAGATTTTTTGCTTAATGGTAAGGGTATTAAATGTATTCATCTACAACAGCCTCTTGGGAGTATCTTTATGATATGCGGGAATATTATGGCAATAAATTGATAGTTATTTTGTCAGCAAACGCATTGAGTCATTTCAAGGTTAAATAATGAAGGCATATCAAACTGTCAATGTATCGATAATAGTACTGAGTTCACATGCAACAGGCTCGCAATTAGCTGCGTGAATCAGTCTTGATATCAGCATAACGTTTAAGTTTGAAATAACCGGCTTTACGCCAAGTCGATTTCACTGCGTTAACTTATTTCTCTATTTGAGTACGGAAACAAAATAGTCTTTTTGTGTAGGTTGTTCTGATTTTATGTGGCGCATGATAGTCGATAAAACAAAAAAAACGCACTACTATTTTGTGTGCGTTTTTTTGACGGTGCCAATAATTTAGCTATTGGTTAACTTACATATTGGGATAGTTTGGCCCGCCGCCGCCTTCTGGTGTAACCCAAGTAATATTTTGGCTCGGGTCTTTAATGTCACAGGTTTTACAATGAATACAATTTTGAGCGTTAATGACAAACTTTTTGTCACCGGCTTCTTCAACGACTTCATAAACACCTGCCGGACAATAACGTTGTGCGGGTTCATCAAATTTGGCTAAATTGACCGAAATAGGGATGCTTTTGTCTTTTAGATGTAAATGACACGGCTGATTTTCTTCGTGATACGTGCTCGACATATACACTGACGATAACTTATCAAAGCTCAATTTCCCATCAGGTTTAGGGTAATCAATTTTGGTGTAATCGCTGGCTAATCCCATTGTGGCATAGTCTGGCGTCGTGTCTCTAAAGGTCACTGGAAACTTACCGCCAAACCAATTTTGGTCGATATAGTTAAAAGCGCCACCCAGTAGAGTACCAAACTTGTGTAATGCTGGACCAAAATTACGCGATTGGTATAGTTCTTCGTGAAGCCAGCTCTCTTCAAAACGTTGTTGGAAGCAATCTAGATCTTTACCACCTTCTAAACCTGCAATTAAGCCTTCACCTAAGGTTTTAGCCGCGATGATACCGCTTTTAATTGCAGTATGGATGCCCTTAATTTTGGAAAAGTTAAGCGTGCCAGCATTACAGCCAATAATTAACCCACCTGGGAAACTCATTTTAGGCAGTGAATTTAAACCGCCTTTGGCAATGGCCCTTGCACCATAGGATAAGCGCTCACCACCCGTTAATGTTTCGGCAATAACGGGATGAGTTTTATAGCGCTGAAATTCATCAAATGGACTGAGATGAGGATTTTTATAATTTAAATCGATTATTAACCCCACGGCGATTTGGTTGTCTTCCATGTGGTATAGAAATCCGCCTCCTGATGAGCCATTCACCAGTGGCCAACCGCCAGTGTGAACCACTTTACCCTGTTGATGTTGCTCGGCAGGAACCTTCCAAATTTCTTTAAAGCCTAAGCCATAGTGCTGCGGCGTTTTGCCATTGTCTAAATGATATTTTTGGATCAATTGTTTACCCAAATGACCACGACAGCCTTCTGAAAAAACGGTGTATTTGGCATGTAACTCCATACCTGGCATGTAGCTGTCTTTAGGTTGGCCGTCTTCACCGACGCCCATATCACCGATTAAAATACCTTTAACACTGTTGTCTTCATTAAACAGCAATTCACTGGCGGCAAACCCTGGGAAAATCTCTACGCCCATGGCCTCTGCTCTGTTGGCTAACCAACGGGCTAAGTTAGCAACACTAATAATGTAATTGCCATCATTGTGCATTGTTTTAGGCACTAAGCTATTTGGTATTAAGCGTGATTGCGTTTCTGAATTAAGCAAATAGATTTCGTCATGTGTGACTTTGGTGTTTAGCGGGATATCTGAGTCACGCCAATCATTAAACAATTCGTCTAGTACATCGGGTTCAAATACTGCACCCGATAAAATATGTGCGCCAACCTCAGAGCCTTTTTCTACCACGCAAACGGTGATTTCTTTATCGGCATCTTTAGATATTTGCATTAAACGACAAGCAGTTGCTAAACCCGCTGGGCCTGCACCGACAATTACTACGTCGAACTCCATTGACTCGCGTTCCATGTTCTCACCTTTCCAAGTTTCCCGTTCATCGCGGGTTTATTGTTTTTATATAATGATAAGTAAACGATCGTTTGTTCTTTACTCACCTTACCGCAAAATTCGCTTTTGTCACAGTAGCAAACACAATCTTGTCAGCGTGAGTCGAGTCACAAAAAAATAACCCTATAGTCTTTTAAATTAAGATATTCACCTAAAGGGGTATTTGTGAAACCGCAATTAGGCCTATAATTGGATCTGACGGTTCTCCGAGCTTTTTGCCCTACGTCAATGATATGGGCAGTTAGCCGTGGTAATTTTGCCACCGGGGTGAGTAAAGAAATGCACTCACCTCCCACACTTGGAAAGGTTAACATGTCCCAATTACAAGACAGCTTTGGTCGAAGATTTCACTATTTGCGGATGTCAGTTACTGATGTTTGTAATTTCAAATGTTCTTATTGTTTGCCCGATGGGTATAAACCCGATGGCAAGCCTAGCTTTTTAACGCTTAATGAGATTGAAAATCTCGTTGCAGGCTTTGGAGAGGTCGGCACTCAAAAAGTTCGAATCACCGGTGGTGAGCCCACTCTGCGCAAAGACTTCACAGATATTGTGCGGATCGTTGCCGCAAATCCTAATATTAATACCGTAGCAATGACCACCAATGGTTATCGTTTACAGCAACATGCTAAAGAATGGTATGACGCTGGTTTACGGCGTATTAATATCTCTGTTGATAGCCTAGATCCTAAAATGTTTTATCAAATTACCGGCGAAAACAAATTCGACCAAGTGATGCGGGGTATTGATGCCGCACTTGAGGCGGGGTTTGAGCGGGTTAAAGTCAATGCCGTGTTACTTAAAGGCTTAAACGATAGAGATTTACCACGTTTTTTGCAGTGGATTAAACATACACCTATCGATTTACGTTTTATTGAGTTAATGGAGACGGGTTTAGGTCACGATTATTTTAACGCGCATCATCTAGCTGGTGTGGACATAAAAAAACAACTTGAGCAACAAGGCTGGTTATATGATCTGCCAAGTGTTGATGATGGTCCTGCGCAAAACTTCAGTCATGCAGATTACCAAGGTCGTATTGGGCTAATTATGCCTTACGCTAAGAATTTCTGTGCCAGCTGTAACCGCTTACGTGTGTCTGCAAAAGGTAAATTACATTTATGTTTGTTTACTGAAAATGGCGTCGATTTGCGTGATTTATTGCAAAATCCTTCGCAGCAAGATGAATTAATAAGTCGTTTACACGGTCAATTAGCCCAGAAAAAAGAAACCCATTATTTACATCAAGGTATTACCGGTGTGACTCAGCACCTTGCTTCTATTGGTGGTTAAGCGGTTATTGAGCTAAACAGACGGATGACGCACAATATAGTGGTGCTCAGTCGATAGAGATTGAATTTGATTAAGGCAATTACAGTATGAGCAATCGTTTTACCCATATTAACGCCGATGGCAATGCCCATATGGTCGATGTGACTGAAAAAGCGGTCACTGAGCGTGAAGCCCGCGCTGAAGCCTTTATTGATATGGCTCCTGAGACTTTAGCCATGATCATGAATGGCAGTCATCACAAAGGTGATGTGTTTGCGACCGCACGTATTGCCGGGATTCAAGCGGCTAAAAAAACGGCTGATTTGATCCCATTATGTCATCCCTTGATGCTGACTAAGGTGGAAGTTGAGCTTGAAGCTCAGCCTGAGAATAACCGCGTGCGCATTACCAGTTTGTGTAAATTGTCAGGCAAAACCGGTGTCGAAATGGAAGCGTTAACGGCGGCATCTGTCGCCGCATTAACCATTTACGACATGTGTAAGGCGGTACAAAAAGACATGATTATTTCTCAAGTTAGGTTACTGGAAAAACGCGGCGGTAAATCAGGCCATTTCCAAGCTTAATCGGTCAATGATTACTCGGGTAAACCTCGATAGATGTTATGAATAAATACAGTGAGAAACCACTATGATCCAAGTGTTATTTTTTGCGCAAATTCGTGAGTTATTAGGCAGCGCTAAAGTTGAGCATACTGCCGAGAATATTGATACCGCTGAAGCGTTACGTGCAGCGCTTGCCGCCACTGATGACAAGTGGGCCAAAGTGTTGGCATCAGACAAATTACTGGTGGCAATTAATCAAACCATGAGTCAGTGGGATTCACCGGTGAAAGACGGCGATGAAGTGGCCTTTTTCCCTCCGGTTACAGGGGGGTAATATGGAACAGTGTAATCCTCAAATTAATGTGCGTGTTCACACTGAAGATTTTTGTGTCGCCGATGAGTATGGGTTACTTGCCTGCAATAATCAGGACGGCGCCGTGGTCAATTTTGTCGGTAAAGTACGTGACTTTAATGATGGCAGTGCCGTAACCGATTTAACCCTAGAGCATTATCCTGGGATGACCGAGTCGGTATTAATGCAGATTAGCCAACAAGCTTGCGATCGTTGGCCATTAAGCAAAGTGACAATTATTCATCGAGTTGGTACTCTGATGCTTGGCGAACAAATCGTGTTTATCGGTGTGACCAGTGCTCATCGTAAAGCGGCATTTGCAGCTTGCGAGTTTTTAATTGATTTTTTAAAGACCAAAGCGCCTTTTTGGAAACTTGAAGCCGGTGATACTGGCCGTAAGTGGGTTGAGGCGCATGATAGCGATCAGCAAGCCGCTAAAATGTGGCAAAAGTAGTATTTATCCATATTACTGGTACATAGCAAGGATAAGCCCTCAATGTCTTTCATTAACACCATTATTCAGATTTATTATCGGCTTTTGCAGCGGCTTCATACCAGTGGTATCGCGGCGTTGCTCGCGATATTACTGGTGGGATTCAGTTCAGTAAGCGTGGCCAATGACGCCCCCGCCATTGCCGCCGCGGCCAATATTCAGTTTGCTGTAGACGAGATAGCGATACGTTTTCAACGGAAAACGGGGTTGGCTGTGCGGGTAAGTTATGGTTCATCGGGTAATTTTGTTACTCAAATTCAGCATGGTGCACCGTTTGAAATGATGCTCAGTGCTGATGAGAGTTATATTGATAAGTTACATCAAGCGGGTTATACCCAAGATAGTGGGGTTATTTATGCTATTGGCCGACTTGCCCTTGCTGCGCCTAAAAAATCGCCGTTAATTTTGGACGCTAATTTAGTTGGGCTAAGGCAATTAATCGACGATGGAAAATTGTCTCGTTTTGCGATAGCCAATCCCGATCATGCACCCTATGGTGAGAGCGCGCGTGAAGTGCTCAAAGCAAAAGGCTTATGGGATATGTTGCAGCCCACCCTGATTTTAGGCGAGAATGCTGCACAAGCCACCCAATTTACCATTAGTGGCTCCACTCAAGGCGGGATAGTGCCGTTATCCTTAGTGCTAACGCCTGCATTTGCTAAGCGCGGAAACTATGTTGTTATCCCTGATTCGTTATATCAACCTCTCAATCAACAGATGGCATTAATGCCTAATGCATCTAAAACTACCGAGCGATTTTATCAATACATGCAATCAGCTGAGGCGCAGGAAGTGTTAACTCAATTTGGGTTTAATTTACCGCAACCTACTATTAAGAAGGGTGCTTAATGGATTGGCAAGCTCTGTGGCTGTCGGTCAAACTGAGTTGTTTTACCGTAATATTATTAATTCCGTTGGCCATTATGGTTGGACGATGGTTGGCGTACCGGCAGTTTAAGGGTAAGTCATGGCTTGAGGCTTTGATCATGGTGCCGTTAGTGTTGCCGCCGACGGTTATTGGCTATTACTTGCTGGTAGGGTTAGGTAATCAGAGCGTGATAGGCCAATGGGTTGAACAATTAACGGGCCAGCAGCTGGTGTTTCATTTTTCAGGCTTAGTGATCGCTTCTATCATCGTCAATATCCCTTTTGCGGTTCAACCTATTCAACGTGCTTTTGAAACCATTCCCATTGATATTCGTGATGCTGCGGCCTGCTGTGGCATGAGTCGATTACGTATTTTTCTTCGAGTCGAATTACCGATGATATGGCCTGGAGTATTAACCGCAGTGGTGCTGTGTTTTTCTCATGTACTAGGCGAGTTTGGTGTGGTGTTAATGCTGGGCGGTAATATTGCCGGTGAAACCAAGACTATCTCGATAGCAATTTATGACAGTGTGCAGGCATTTGATTTTGATTCCGCAGGAATGATGTCTTTGGTATTACTCTTGTTTGCAGTGAGTGCTTTAGCGCTGACTACGAGTATGTCGAAGCGTTTAGGAGGGCATTATGGTGCCTCGCAGCGCTGATCTTATATGTGATATTTCACAAACTTCTCCTATTCCACTTGAAGCGCATTTTAGTTGCCGCGCCGGTGAGGTATTAGCGGTTGTTGGTCCTTCCGGTGGTGGTAAAACCACCTTGCTAAGAATGATAGCCGGTTTGAGCTTACCTCAACAGGGACAAATCCACTGTGGTGATCTGCTATGGTTTGATGCACAACAGTCGATTTCGTTAACGCCACAGCAACGGCATATTGGTTATATGCCGCAGCATTTTGGTTTGTTTCCGCATTTATCAGCGTTAGATAATGTCATTTCTGGGCTTGACCATGTCCCCAAAGCATTGCGAAAATCGCGTGCTTTAGATTGGTTAGAGCGCGTCAACTTGCAAGGTTTGCCTGATCGCTTACCCGCTCAATTGTCTGGCGGACAACGTCAACGAGTCGCGCTGGCTCGTGCACTGGCTCGCGAGCCGACTATTTTGCTGCTTGATGAACCCTTTTCTGCCGTAGACAAAGAAACTCGCGAGCGCTTATACATTGAGTTAGCTCGCTTAAAACAACAATTATCTATACCTGTCATCATGGTAACCCATGATATGCATGAGGCGTTGTTACTGGCCGATAAGATGATATTGATTAGCCAAGGTAAAATGTTGCAACAAGGCAAGCCATTTGAGGTGTTATCTCACCCCAATGACGAAGCGGTGGCCAGGCAGATGGGCTTGAGGAATATTTTTGATGGTCAAGTTGTAGAGCAAGACATTGAACGCAACATGACCAAGTTTACTTTGGGTGATGAACTCATTGTCAGCGACAGTGCACCACGATTAACCATCGGCCAATCTATCCGCTGGGTGATCCCAAATCAAGGTATTCGCTTTAACGCCATTAGCAGTGGTCGTTTGTGTAAAAGCTTAAATAAATTAGAGGTATTAATTGAATCTGTACTGGTGATGGGTGAATCATCACGGGTGATAGCATCTGTTGTCGGTATTGGGTCGATCATCAATACCGATGTGCCGACTCATTTGGTGCATAAATTAGCCTTGGCGGCAGGCGTGCAAACGACTATTGCTCTCAAGTCAGATCAAATTCACATTTTAAGTGTGCAGTCTTGATTTTGATAATAAAAGCAAATAAAACAATAGTTTGATCGCGTTTTGGCGCTATTTCTGAATAATAACATGACCATTGACGCGTCAATATGGCTTGTTGGCAACATCAATGACGGGTTTACGATAAAATGTTGCCATTTGTGCCATTTGTGCCGTTATTATCGATTGACCTGACCTCTTATTTCGAGAAAATGTTATGTGACGACGGCCCATCGCGCCGAAAAATAATATTTATGATCAATTATTAATCTTAGATTTCTTGGGACTTCGTCTGCTCTTAGGTAGAGTGGTCATGTAATACCATTTTCAATTATATAGAGGCTCGTGATGGTTCGGTTGCTGCTAGCAATATGCTTTCTTCCTTGTGCCGTGATGGCGACACCGTCTATGCACTCTTTATTGATCAATGGCGACTTTTTAAAGCCAATAACGGTCATGGAACAATTAGAGCAACAAGATGAAGGCACCATTTGTGACTTTGATGTTGATGTTGAAGAAGGCTTGCTGGTGTATAAAATTTCTATGGTTAACGTAGAGACACACCGAATACATAAATACCAATACCGAGCCTTAGACGGTACATTATTAGCTGAAAAATCGTCAACTTATGCCTCTGATGATATTGGCCAAGTGAATGCGGCAAAAATGCTCCAAGCCAAGCATATGAAGTTTTCAGAATTAGTGACTCTCGCGATTGAAAATCAGCAAGGATATTTAACACAGGCGGAATTGGACCACGATTTGTCAATTAGTTATCTCGAACTAAAATTACTCAATCAAGATAGTAGAAATACCATTGCTTTCGATATTGAAACCCTACGTCCACTACCTTTGCTCAAATGGGATTAAAGACTCTATGACTATGCGTATTTTATTGGTTGAAGATGATGCTACTACATTAAAGTATGTAGCCGATGGATTTACTGCTCAGAAATATCAAGTCGATAGTGCGACGGATGGTCAAGAAGGGCTAACGTTAGCGAAACATAACCAATATGATTTGTTGATCCTCGATCGTATGCTACCTAAGTTAGACGGCTTAACATTATTATCTGCTCTGCGTACCAGTGGGAATAATACTCCGGTACTCATTTTATCGGCATTAAGCCACGTTGATGAGCGTGTAAAAGGTTTGCGTGCGGGTGGTGATGATTACATGACTAAGCCATTCGCCTTTGCGGAATTATTAGTGCGTGCTGAAAAGCTTATTCAACGCAATGTGGTTGAACCTGCTGCCACAGATATTGAGGTTGGTAGTTTGAAGATGGAATTACTCACCCGTAAAGTTACCCTGGATGATAGCGAGTTAATGCTACAACCAAAAGAATTTCAATTGCTTAAATATTTAATGGAACACCCGAATCAAGTGATTAGTCGGACATTATTATTTGAAGCAGTATGGGACTACCATTTTGATCCTCGTACCAACGTGATTGATGTGCACATCGCCAAATTACGTCGCAAATTTGAAGAACTTGGGCATGGTGAGCTAATTGAAACCGTAAGAGGGGCTGGTTATCGCCTTTGCAAAAGGCATTAAGCCTTACCAAAGTAGTGCGTGGCGGATCACGCTTATCTTCTCGACTTTAGTCACCATACTCATTGTTATGTTGGTGCTCAGTCTCTATCGACAGTTAGTTATTGAGCAACAAAATCAGGTAGACAAACATCTTTCTGCAGAAATGCAGCGCTATCAGCAGTTAGCATTAACGGTTAACCGTCGTAGTTTTGCCGCTCAAATTCGTGCTGCCGATCCAAAAACGGCATTGATTGCCTGGCGCAACAGTGTCGATATGGTTGGCGCACTGACTTTCTTACCCGAAAACATGCCACAACTGCCCGAAACCAAAGATTTCCCTATTTTTACTGGCGGCCCAGATAAGCTGCATATCCTGACTGGCGGTCTAGTCATTACTCGTTATGGCCCAGTACTCATTGCTACGCGAACCGATCAGCTTGCAGCGTTAATTGAGAAATTTATTAATGCGGCGTTTTGGGCGGTGGCGTTTACGTTAGGGCTCACGCTAGCATTAGGTTATATTTTCTCTAAAGCCATTCTTAGGCGACTGGTCGAATACAACCGCTTAAGTGAACAAATTGAAGCTGGACATTATGAAACGCGTTTGCCGGTAAGTGAAAGCCAAGATGAATTTGACATGCTTGCGCGGCAATTTAATTTGGTGCTCGACACTTTAGAGCAAAACTTACGTGCCGTTCGCGGCGTCAGCGATAACATTGCCCATGATTTACGCACCCCGCTATCGCATTTGCGCATAGGCATAGAACAGTTGTCGCAAAAACCTACGTCTGAGCTTGCAGATGCCACTGCTGAGTTGCTAGAAGAGTTAGACCATTGTCTGGGGACATTTGATGCCATGTTATCGTTAACTCGCATTGAAGAAGGCCAGCAAATGCTTGATTTACAGCCGGTGAGATTACAGCAAATCTGCCAAGATTTATTTGAGATGGCTGAGGTTATTGCAGAGAGTCGCGATCAAGTGCTGAAAATCAGTTTAGAAGGTGATATTCACGTTAATGGTGATAAGTATTTATTGTTCCAAGCTTTGTTTAATCTAGTGGATAACGCGATAAAGTATTCACCCGAGGGTGCTACAATCAGTATTATTCAGCACGGTAAACATATTCAAATTAGTGATAATGGACCGGGTATTATTGACGAAGATAAAGAGCGGGTATTTGACCGTTTAGTCCGCTTAGACCCAAGTCGTCATTTCAAAGGCACGGGTTTAGGCTTGTCGATGGTAAAGGCTATTTTGTCGCGTCATAAAGCGACGATTTCATTACATGATAATAACCCTGGTTTATTGGTGAGTATTCACTTTAAATAATCCTGCGGGTATCCCCCCTTTAATCCTTGTTGGATAATCTATGTATCAAGTGATCAGTGACCAAACAGACTTTATTGTCATCAGTAAGTCCGTTAATGTTCATTTTCATAGTCAAGATGGCAGCGCTGGGGTGATTGCTCAGGCAGAGGCTGATTTAGGTTATAAGCTTTACCCTGTTCATCGTCTCGATACTCCGACATCCGGTTTGCTGGTGGTGGCTAAATCACCACAAGCTGCTAGTGTGTTTACCCAAATGTTTACTCAGCATAAAGTTCAAAAATATTATCTGGCAATCGCTTGCGGTAAACCTAAAAAGAAACAAGGTTGGATTATTGGCGACATGGCTAAGTCGCGTCGCAGTATGTATAAATTACTGCGGACCAGCAGCAACCCCGCCGTAACGCAGTTTTTCAGTCAGAGTATTGCCCATGGTATGCGGCTGTATTTACTGAAACCGCTCAGTGGCAAAACCCATCAATTGAGAGTGGCTTTAGCCAGTATTGGAGTGCCTATTTTAGGCGATCAACTCTATGGCAATGAGCTTAGTGACAGGTGCTATTTACATGCTTATAGTTTGCATTTTACTTATCGAGATCAGGCTTATGTTTTTCAACAACCGCCTTCATTAGGTCAACAGTTTTTGTTGTCAGCATGCCAACAGCTTATGGCTAATCAATGGCAATCACCTAATGATTTACCGTGGCCGAGTAAAGACTAGTTGTCTTTTATTAGCCTGTGGCACCGCCGGTTTATTATCCCGAGCAGAGGTTACAGAGAGGGTTAATAGGCTGAAGTCTTGTTAATGGGCTAAAGTTTATGATGTGCAAAGGCAGGTGAAACGCTTGTATCGATTAAGATTGCTCTATTGAGCTAGCGGCAATCGATTCATCTATTGAGTCCATTGAGCAAATCGTATTACGACCTTTGCTTTTAGCAAGGTACATGGCATCGTCAGCGAGCTGTAATAACTGTTCAATAGTGAGGTGAGTTTTACAGGTTGCATAGCCAGTGCTTAGGGTAATATTAATGGTGTTTTTTTGCCAAATAATAGATAAGTCGTTTATTCTATCTTGCACTTTCTCAGCAACTATTTGGGCTTCATCTGTATTAGTGGATGGTAATATAACCAGAAACTCTTCACCACCATAACGGCAGATAAAGTCGACTTTGCGTAATGTCTGCTGTAATACTTCAGCAGTTTGTTTGAGCACTTTGTCGCCGGCTAAATGTCCGTATGAGTCATTGATAAGCTTGAAGTGATCTAAATCGAGCACCATTAGAGTATAAGCGAGTCCATTACGTTGCCACAAGGCATCAACTTGTTCGAGTTTGTCCAATAATGCATGGCGATTCCATAAGCCTGTCAGTTGATCTTTGTTGGCTAACCGAGCGACTTTGAACACTAAACGAGTTAGAGCATTACCAAATAATACTAAATTAGTCAGTAATAACAATATGATGTAGCTCCACATCACCAATGATGAGTTAAGCTTGTCAGCGGCAGAAATGTTGGCAAGTTGGTCGGGGGAAAACAACAGAGCCATGGCGCGGATGATAAATAGCAAACCTATGGTAAAAAAGGGTATGTTTAACAAAGTCGCATAATACAGCGGTAGGTGTTTTTTCACTGCCCGAAAGTTATCAATACCCGTTAGAGTGATAAAGGTCGCTGCGGTAATACTCATGACGATCACTAAGTACACTGCATAGGTCAGGGAGGGGGGCACTAGTAGCATTAATAATGCCGTGGTCGCCAGTAATATAAGATCAAATCGATAAGTTAAAGGTTGTTTAAATAAATGTTGGCAACCCCAGCGTACCAGAGCAAAACCCAGTAGGATTGTCATGTCTGCAACAAACCAGTATAAATAGTTAATTGCTTCAGTACGTTGGGTATAAAGTAAGAGACCAATAAAAGTGCAAACGTTGGTCGCCGCGAAACACCAGCTGGCTTTAGGTGCAATGCGTAATAGATGAGCAAGCAATGTCCAGGCTAGTGCACAGCTTAGCGCGATTAAACTAAAAAATTGAACAAAAACAATACTCTGACTATGTTCCATATGACTCATTAGTATCGTGAAGAAGATGACTCATGATGCAATAACAAAATAAGTGCACAAAAATAGAATAATGATTCCAGTTAACAAGTTGTATCGTATACTATTTTTATAATTTTTGTCGCTAAATTAATCAACTTAAATAAGGTAACTAACATGGATTCTAATAAATTATTACTGGTCATCCTTGCGATTTTGCTCCCACCAGTAGCGGTACTGCTCAAAAATGGTATGGGTAAGGACTTATTAATTAATATCCTATTATGCCTTTTCTTTTTTGTACCTGGGCTTATCCATGCACTGTGGGTGGTACTACAAGAATAATCGTGGTTCTGAGCGATGCAATTTGGTTTTTGATGTGTTGCAATCATTAGAGGTTGGGCAGGTTTGAGGCGATCATTGTCTTGTAGACAGGTTGTTTTGTATAATGATTTTTTTGTATCAAACTCAGATTGTATAAACCGTAGATTATATAAAAAAACACCGTCAACAAATGCTATCAAGAGACCCATATGAACCGTAAAAAGAAAATCAATCAAACCCTGAAAGCCAAAGCAAAAAAAGCCAATGCGAAGCTCCATGCAACCAATAAACCCTCTTATGTTGCTAAAGCTGACCGCGAAAGGCTTACGCAGGTTGAATGAGTTGCAGCGCCATTAACAGATTTTGTTGATAGCGCTGACTGAGAGAATACTCACGTCTGTGCTATTACCAACGTCTGAGTCTAGTATCACTTTAGACGTTCACACCACAGACGTTACAGTGGGGTTGTTTAGGCAAGCGCATCTGCCTAAACTCCATGGTCATCGCATCAATCATTAACAACTTCCCCGTTAAAGGCAGTCCGATACCTGTGATTAC
The DNA here is from genome assembly GCF_002836275.1 of Shewanella sp. Actino-trap-3. Taxonomy (NCBI): domain Bacteria; kingdom Pseudomonadati; phylum Pseudomonadota; class Gammaproteobacteria; order Alteromonadales; family Shewanellaceae; genus Shewanella; species Shewanella sp. Actino-trap-3. The sequence goes on from NZ_PJCE01000001.1 coordinate 3,398,382, forward strand.
TTTAATGGCTTCTGTTGCTTGGATACAACCAATCATACCGACCACAGGTGCAAGAATACCCGCTTCGACACAAGTTAACTGTTGCTCGCCAAATAAGGCACTAAAACATTGATAACAAGGACTGTGTTGTTGATAGTCAAATACCGTTACAGTGCCTTCCATCCGAATCGCTGCGGCCGACACTAAAGGCACCTGGTGCTCAAAACAGCTTTTATTAAGCTGTTCTCGTACTAACATATTGTCGGTGCAATCAAGAATTAAGCTATGCTGACTTACTTGCGCGTTAATCTCATCATCATCTAACAGGGCATTAATCGTATTAATCTTAATTAGCGGATTTAGTTGCATTAACGCCTGTTTAGCCGATTCAACTTTTGGCTGCCCAATATTGGTATCATGGTGTAATACTTGACGCTGTAAATTAGAAAGCTCTACCGTATCAAAATCAACTAAGGTGATTTCACCCACCCCAGCCACGGCAAGATATTGGCTTGCTGCACAGCCTAAACCGCCAGCACCAATAATCAATACCTTAGCAAGTTTCAACTTTTCTTGGCCATCAATATCGATAGCTTTAATGGAGATCTGACGGCTATAACGCAGCATTTCCGTGTCGGTGAGTATCTCTTGATCAAGTGAGTCCATATTTATTCCTAACACAACACATGATTAAATGGTTCTATGGTAACTTGGGTTCCTTGGGCGGTGTTACCTTGGTCTTGATCTAATATCACAAAGCAATTCGCTAAACTCATTGACGTGAGCATGCCAGAGCCTTGGCCGCCGGTAATGGCTACCTCAAGCTCACCCAACTCATTACGACTGAGTATGGCGCGTTGGTATTCGACTCTGCCAGGATGTTTGCGTATGTCAGTCAGTAACCGTGCTTGGCAAAATAAAGGCGTAACCGGTTTTAGTCCCTGCATTTTATGTAAAATAGGCAACACCAATTTATAAAACGTCACCATCGATGAGACTGGATTACCGGGTAAACCGCAAAAAACAGCATTACCTACTTTACCAAATGCAAACGGCTTTCCTGGCTTAATAGCCAGTTTCCAAAAGGTGATGTGACCTTCTTCTGATAAAATTTGCTTAATAAAATCGGCTTCACCAACCGAGACTCCGCCTGATGTTAACACCATATCAGCTTGGCTTGCTGCTTCTCTAAATGCGCCACGAATAGCTTCTTTATTGTCGGCTATGACGCCTAAATCAATCCATTCAACATGGCTTTTACTTAATAAACCTTGGATTGAATAGCGGTTAGAGTCATAAATTTGTCCTGGTGCCAGTTCACTTCCCACTGGGCGTAATTCATCACCAGTGGAAAAGAAAGCGACTTTCAATTTACGTGTCACTCTAACGTGGCTAATACCGATGGTGGCGAGTACACCCATTTCTGCAGCACGGATAATGACACCACGGTGTAAGACTTTGGTACCGGCAAGCAGTTCTTCACCGCGACAGCGCACATTTGCGCCTAATCGATGCGGATGCTCAATGGTAATTTGGTTTTGGTCTGCTTGGGCTTTTTCTTGCATTTGCACGCTATCAAAACCCACAGGCACAGGTGCACCAGTCATAATACGAATACAGCTATTGGGTGGCACTTGGCCGTTGAAGGGGTGACCCGCAAAAGAACTACCCACTAGGGTGAGGGTTGTTTTATCCTGTGATGGGGTTAAGTCAGCAAACCGAAATGCGTAACCGTCCATTGCTGAGTTATCAAATGGAGGTAAATCAATACTTGAGGCGAGATCTTCGCCAAGTACTCTGTCGATTGCTTGGGTTAATGAAACGAGCTCGGTATCTTGGGTTGCTTCAACTTGAGCTAAAAGTTGCTCAATCGCTTGATCGGGATGAAGCAATGCTGGTTGAGCGCAAGGGTCTTGATTATTGGACATCAGCATTTCCTTAATGAATAGCTAAAATACCATGAGCAGCGTTATGGGCTGAAATAGGTGTTGGCTTTTTAATGGTGTTTAGTATGCCATGATGACACAAGAGTTTTATGATCACACTTAAGGTTTTAAATTTTATGTCGCAAAATAACGCCAATACGGCTTGGTATTTATACATTATTCGCTGTGCCAATTCACATTTGTACACTGGCATTACCACGGATATTGCGCGTCGCCTTGCCGAGCATCAAGCAAGCGGCCCTAAAGCGGCTAAATACCTAAAAGGTAAAGGGCCGTTAACCTTGGCTTACCAAGAGCAATTGACTGACCGAAGTGAGGCTTCAAAACGTGAAATTGTCATCAAGAAATATTCGCGTTCGCAAAAATTATCATTGATTGAACAGTATAAGCTAAGCCGTCACCCTACAAGCACCAACGCACCTGTAGAGTGATAGCGATATTATTTAGAGGCTCGTAACACTGGGTACTTCATGTATTCCTTATCGTAGTAAGGGCTGCGTTCATAAAACCAGCGTAACCTCGCTTTGCTATCTTGAGCAAAATCTGGGTCCTGTAATGCTTGATCAAATTCGGCTTTTAGTGCTGGATTGTCGCTAAGCATTTTTGCCGCTAAAGGCTCAACTGCATAGTCTTCAATGTATTCTGTACGGGTAAAAATGGTATTAAAAAATCCCCAGTAAAACAAAGAGTCCTCAGCTTGAGGTTCAAGTAATAGCATGGCTAAATCACCTAAAGGCTGGTCGGTTGGGATACGCACACTCCCAGCAGGAAGATGGGTGGTAATTTTGTGGAGGGTTGTTTGCGCTGACACGGTTTGATGGCCTTCATAATCAGCACTTGAGAATATTGGCTTGCTGAATTGATATTGCTGCGCAGTAATCGATGTTGGTTTATTCAGTCGTGTCATTCTGATGCCATGTAAAGATAAACGATTAATAACCTCAGCCCACTGTGGCGGAATGTAATAAGCCACAGGACGAGTGACAGTGATCACTGGCTGGGTGTTCGCAATAACAGGTAGGTTACTGTATAGCTTAGGTTCTTCAGTCCAACGAACGACCTTATCGCCACTGATCGGGCTTTGCTCGATACGGTAATCCATACCTTTAAAGTCTCTACCTTGTGCCAAGGTTTCTTTTTGCCAACTGATGGTTAGCTTGCTTGGGTTTCGATATTTGTCTTTATTGATGGCAGTTTTTAGTTTAGTGCTATTTTTCGCCACCGTTTTAAGTGTTTGTTCAAGCATGACATAGGTGCCAAGGACTCGTTGCTTATAGGGTTTAAGGCTATGGTTTTCAATTAAAATAGTTGGTAAATGGCGCGCATCACCATAGCCATTAGAAAATCGCGGGCTAGGATTCCACAATGACAGACCTTTGCTCATGTCGGTGTTATCGTTGGCAAACACCAATGACCCCGGAATATGACCTTGTTCGGTTAAGGCTTGTTCAACGGCAGGACGGTAAATGGACTCAAGCCATGCAAAAATGCTTGGGCTATGTCCCTGCTCAACGTTGTAGCCAAAGGTGACATCATATTGGTAGTCAATGCCATCGGTCACATGGATATCAATGTATAAATCTGGCTGCCAAATAGTAATGGCACGGATAAGGTGCTGCATTTCTAGCGCATCTGCTTTGGCATAGTCGCGGTTTAAATTAAGATTCTTAGCCGTGGTGCGCCACCCCATATTCACCGGTCCACGCTGATTAACCCGGCTAAATTGACTGCTGCGCTCGTGAGCATCGACACTAAAAATGGGAATAAACAGTAAATTGACGTTTTTAAGTAATCCGCGTTTATTGCCATGGCTGATATCACGCAGTAGCATCATGCCAGCATCTTTACCGTCAATCTCTCCCGAGTGAATCCCCGCTTGCACTAAGACGGTTGCTTTACCATTATCGATTAATGCTGTTGCCGTTGATCCCCCGTCTTGCGATGCAACAATCATCCATATATCTCGTCCTTGGGGGCTTTTACCAATACTGACTTTTTGCAACATGTCACTGCTGTCGACGAGTTTATCTAACCATTCCATGGTGTCGTGATAGTTTGGGCTAGAAATATAGCCTTGCTGCTCAAAGGGGGTTACCCAAGGCTGATTTGCGCTTAACAGTAACGACTCACTCGCGCCTGACCAAGGACGCATTGGAGGCAGTATGCTGTTGTTTTCTAAATGCGCCATTTTCTCTGTCGGTACCAGGGGCGTCGACTGGGCAGTATCGTTAGCATGAGCGGATGTGGAACTGATGAATAATAAACTGACCAGTAAACTGGTAAGAAAAATACGGCGCATGAATACCCCTGTGAGTAATGATGGTGTTGAAACTATTACGTTAACGACATCATAGCATTGCACATCATCAGTTTCAGAGGCTTTTATGGTGATAAGTGAACTGAATTTATAGCGATAAAAAATCCCAACCGGAGTCGGGATTTTAGGCGTCATATTACATTAAGTGGACGGCGAAGAGTCGATGTATTGCTTATACGTTAGGGCCGGCATTTTTAATGGCATCAGACACGTGATATTTTGCAAAATTATCACTGAACTCTTGCGCGAGTTGCTGAGCATATTTGTTGTACTCAGCTTTGTCTGCCCATGTGTTAACAGGGTTCAACAATGCGGTGGTGACGCCTGAAACACTAACCGGTACATGTAGATTGAGCTTATCAATATAAAGCGTTTCAACATCTTTGAGCTCACCGCTAACAATGGCATCAACAATGGCTCGCGTTGTTGGAATATCAAAACGCTTACCTACACCATGTGGACCACCGGTCCAGCCAGTGTTGACCAGGTAAACTTGGCTGCCAAACGACTCAATGCGTGCCATTAATAACTCGGCATATACGCCTGCAGGGCGTGGGAAGAATGGTGCACCAAAACACGTCGAGAAGGTTGACTGGATTGCAGCAGTAGAACCCATTTCGGTTGAGCCTACTTTCGCGGTATAACCAGACAAGAAGTGATACGCCGCTTGCTCTTTACTTAACACCGATACTGGCGGTAATACGCCCGATACATCACAGGTTAAAAAGACGACCGCATGAGGTTCTGCGCCGCGATTACTTTCTTTACGCTGAGCTATATGTTCTAAAGGGTAGGCCGCACGACTGTTTTCAGTCAGGCTGGTATCTTTATAGTCAGGCACTCGTTGTTCATCAAGTACGACGTTTTCTAATACAGTACCAAAACGGATAGCGTCCCAAATAACAGGTTCATTTTTTTGGCTTAAGTCGATACATTTTGCATAGCAGCCGCCTTCGATATTAAATACGCCACCGGGTGCCCAGCCGTGCTCGTCATCACCAATTAAAAACCGTTTTGGATCGGCAGAAAGAGTGGTTTTACCGGTACCAGATAAACCGAAAAACAAAGTAGTATCACCATCGTGGCCGACGTTAGCCGAACAATGCATTGGTAACACACCTTTTGCTGGTAATAAGAAGTTCTGTACCGAGAACATCGACTTTTTCATTTCACCAGCGTACTTCAAGCCCACAAGAAGTACTTTTCGTTCGGCAAAGTTAAGAATAACGGCCGCTTCAGAATGGGTACCATCGCGTTCTGGTTCGCAAACAAATCCAGGCGCATTGATAATTTGCCAGACATCTTTGTTGCCACGATTAAATGTTGTTGGAGTGATAAATAAATTACGCGCAAAGAGTTGATGCCACGCATACTCAGTGGTTACATGTACTGGAATATAATGCTCGTCATCAGCGCCCACTTCGAGTTCAGACATAAATAACTCTTTGTCTGCAAGGTAAGCTTCTACACGACCCCATAATGCATCAAATTTACTGGCATCAAATGGACGGTTTACTTTGCCCCATTCAATATCAGCTTCGGTGTTTGCCTCTTTGACGATAAATCGGTCATTGGGTGAACGACCTGTTCTTTCCCCTGTTTTGGCCACTAAGGCACCATTTGCGGTGAGTTGACCCTCTCCACGAAGAAGCGCGATTTCTACAAGCTGTGCTGTCGTAGGATTGAGGTGAACGCGGTTTGATACATCCGCCATAGTGTTGATCTCCATGTCTTTTAGGTCGTGTTTCGCAATGAATCGCTATTGGGGTTAGGTGTTGAAACTTAGTTTGATATTTTGCTTGCGCAATGGCTATAAACTAATGTAGGAGATTGTAACGCAAGTTAACGCTCTGGTAACGAACAGTTTGGTTATTTTTTTGATGGTTTTTTGGTTACAGGCATTTTTATCGGTGTTTTAGGGATAAAAAAAGCGCAAAGTGCGCTTTTTTTGTAATTTGTTACGTATCTATTACGTCATTGGTTACTGTTTTGATTGGCTGCTGTGGCTACCGGAATATAATGCCGCTATATCGATGGCATCAAAAGAGTATTTTGCTGTGCAGTACTCACAATCCATATCAATTTTGCCTTCCTCGGCCAAAATCGCTTCAACTTCAGCTTGCGGCAAGGTTTTAATGGCCGCGCCACTGCGTTCATAAGAACAGCTACATTTAAACGTCACATCAACAGGATCAAATAAGCGCACTTCTTCTTGATGATACAAGCGATGTAATACTTCTTCTGCATCAAGAGTGAATAACTCTTCTGCTTTGATGGTAGACGTCAATGTTGATATATGTTCAAAGTCATCATTTTGCTCCGACTTTGTTGGCAACACTTGCAGAAGCATACCTGCGGCTTGTTTACCGTTAGCAAATAACTGAATTTGAGTGGGTAATTGTTCTGATTGGTTAAAGTATTCTTCTAAGCATGCTGCTAGGTTGACATGATCTAGCGACACAATACCTTGATAACGCTCACCGTCATCAGGTGTTAGGGTAATGACCATATAGCCTTTACCAAACATTTGTTGCAAACTTGCATCTGTAGCAATATCGCCGTTCCAACGTGCTACACCACGTAAGACTTGCTTATTATTACCATTAATTACCGCCAAAGAGACTGGGCCATCGCCCTGTAATTGTACGCTAATGTCACCGGTAAACTTGATGGTTGCCGTGAGTAACGATGTCGCGGCCATTAATTCACCGATTAGACACTGTAATGCGACCGGATAGCTATGTGCAGAAAGCACTTCTTGGTAGCAGCGTTCTAATTGGACTATCTCGCCTCGCACATCGGCATTATCAAAAATGTAGCGCTGTAAAATATCATTGTTCATCTGTATTCTCTTACTCTTTGGGCGCCGAGTACTCTTTAAAGCGCATAATCTGTCGTCGTTGTTTTTTATCCGGCTTATGATCTGGGGCCGGATTATTTAAATTATTGAGCCGTCGAGCTTCTGCATTGATAATACGTTTGCTAATGCTTTCAGGTGTTTCTTCGTATAGCGTTTGCGCCACACTCGCGCTTTGTCTATGTCCAGATAATTGGAGCACAATAATCTCTCGATCATCATGACCTTGACGAAGGCGGATTTTTGCACCGACTTCAGCATTCTTACTGGATTTAGTCCGTTGGCCGTTGTAATGTACTTTACCGCCATTGATCATGTCTTTGGCGATGGCGCGGGTTTTATAAAATCGTGCTGTCCATAGCCATTTATCGAGCCGGATAAAGCTTCTTTCGGGCTGAGTTTTAGTCAAATGACCTCCAAAACTGGGATGATTTCACAGACTGAGTAACCTAATTGCCATACAATGTGTATATTATCGTAATAGGGACAATATTATGGCCTTTTTATGGGCGCAAAGTTAGCATATTTGATGGTGATCCGCCAATCGATATGCGCTAGGGTTGTTGCTTTATCCTGTGTGAGTTAGCATAACGGCTAAACATCTATTTAACGCATATTATTAACAACTAGAACAAAGACCTGTACCAACATGTATAGAGAGTCCAATAGCATATGGATGTATTAGATAAACTGATCGCTAACGCCGCAAAAATACCACATAAGCCATTGAGTATTATTGTATTTTGGCTTGGAATGATCACAGTGTTGCTTTTAGCTGCACAGATCACATGGAAGTTGATGCCAGCATCATCGCAATCTGCGATGTGGCAACCATCCCCCATTTCAGCAGGCACTGCTAAGCGTATTGAGCTTGCTGGTGTACGTAACCTATTTCTTTTTGGCCGCTTAGACAACAATAGCAATAAACCCAAAGCTGAAGTCGTTGAACAAATCACTGATGCGCCTAAAACAAACTTGTCAATTCAGTTGAGGGGGGTTGTTGCGTCGACTGCGGAAGATCAGGGGTTAGCCGTTATTGAGTCAAGCGGGCAGCAAGAAACCTATAGCTTAGGCGATAAAATTAAAGGAACTTCAGCTGCTTTAAAAGAGGTTTATGCTGATCGCATCATTATTAGTAACGGCGGTCGTTATGAAACCTTGATGCTTGATGGCCTTAAATATTCCGCGCAAAGTGACGCAAATACTCATTTACAACAAGCGAAAGTCGATCAACAAGTGACCCGAGTTGATCGTCGCGATAATCAACGTTTTTCTGAAGAACTGTCTAATTCTCGTGAAGAGTTATTAGCCGACCCCAGTAAAATAACTGATTTTTTAGCTATCTCACCTGTACGTAATGGTGATGAATTAGCTGGTTACCGTTTAAATCCTGGTAAAGATGTTGCGTTGTTTAAGCAAGCGGGTTTTCAGGCTAATGATTTAGCCAAATCAATAAATGGATTTGATCTGACCGATATGGGTCAGGCATTAGAAGTGATGGCACAACTGCCTGAGCTCACCGAAATGGCTGTCATGGTTGAGCGTGAAGGGCAGTTGGTCGAAATCATGTTTAGTTTGCCAGAATAATTTGGCGTTAGAGGATTGAATAAAATGAATAAAAAAGGGATCCGACATAAGATTATTGCTGGAATGCTGGTGGGCGCTGCGATGATAGCGGCACCGAGTGCTTGGTCGGAACAATATGCCGCCAATTTTAAAGGCACTGATATTCAAGAGTTTATTAATATTGTTGGTAAAAACCTCAATAAAACGATAATTGTAGATCCAACGGTACGTGGCAAAATTAATGTCCGCAGTTACGACTTGTTGAATGATGATCAATATTATCAATTCTTCCTTAACGTCCTTCAAGTGTATGGCTATGCAGTGGTTGAAATGGACAACCACATCATTAAAGTGATTAAAGATAAAGATGCCAAAATGGCCTCTATCCGTGTCGCCGATGACAATGCGCCTGGCGTTGGTGATGAAATGGTCACCCGTATTGTTCCTTTATACAATTCTGAAGCTAAGCAGCTTGCACCGTTATTGCGGCAGTTAAATGATAATGCTGGTGGTGGTAATGTTGTTAATTATGACCAATCGAATGTATTAATGATTTCTGGCCGTGCAGCGGTAGTGAATAAGCTGGTAGAAATCGTCCGCCGAGTGGATAAACAAGGTGATACTGACGTGCAAGTGGTGGCATTAGACTATGCCTCTGCGGGGGAGATTGTCCGCATTATAGACACCCTATATCGCACTAGTGCTAACCAATCACAACTGCCTGGTCAAGCACCTAAAGTGGTTGCTGACGAGCGCATGAATGCCGTTATTGTCAGTGGCGATGAAAAAAGCCGTCAACGTGTGATCGAGTTAATTAGACGTCTAGATGCAGATCAAGCGACTACCGGAAATACCAAAGTCCGTTATTTGCATTACGCCAAGGCGGAAGACTTAGTTGAAGTATTAACTGGGTTTGCACAAAATTTACAAGATAATAAAGACGGGGCTGGCAGCCAACAAGGCAATTCAAGTAAACGTCGTAGTGATATTAACATTATGGCTCACAGTGATACCAACGCGCTGGTTATTAGCGCCGAACCTGATCAACTGCGGACGATTGAAAGCGTCATTAATCAGCTCGACATTCGCCGTCCTCAAGTACTCGTTGAAGCCATTATTGTTGAAATCGCTCAAGGCGATAACGTGGGGTTTGGGGTGCAATGGGGCAGCGAAGCTGGTGGCTTAACTCAGTTTAACAACATTGGTGCAACCATTGGAGAAGTCGGTGCAGGAGTCTGGGCTGCTCGTGAAGAAGATGGTACTAGCGTGACGACCATTGACGGTAATGGTAATCCAACAACAACAACTAATCCAACTTCAGATGGCGACTACACCTTGATTGCCCAAGCTCTGGGGAAAGTGAATGGTATGGCGTGGGGCTTGACCACAGGTAACTTTGCTGCACTTATCCAAGCTGTTTCAAGCGATACCAATTCAAACGTATTAGCAACCCCATCTATCACCACATTAGACAACCAAGAAGCCTCTTTTATTGTCGGTGATGAAGTGCCGATCCTTACTGGCTCAACCTCAAGTTCAAATAATGACAATCCTTTCCAAACCGTTGAGCGTAAAGAAGTCGGTGTTAAGTTAAAGGTTGTGCCGCAGATTAACGAAGGCTCATCGGTTAAATTAACCATAGAGCAAGAAGTCTCGGGTGTGAATGGTAATACCGGTGTGGATATCAGCTTCTCTACGCGTCGTTTAACGACCACTGTTATGGCTGATTCTGGGCAAATTGTGGTTTTAGGTGGATTAATTAACGAAGAAGTACAAGAAAGTGTTCAAAAAGTACCTTTTCTTGGTGATATTCCTTTTCTAGGTCATTTATTCAGGTCTTCATCGAGTAAAAAGATCAAGAAAAATCTAATGATTTTCATTAAACCCACCATAATCCGTGACGGCATTACAATGGAAGGTATTGCAGGTCGTAAATACAATTACTTCAGAGCATTACAGCTTGAACAACAAGCTCGTGGTATTAATCTAATGCCAAATACTGATGTTCCTGTACTGGAAGAATGGGATCAAGAGGCATACTTACCTGATGACGTTAATGACGTGCTAGAGCGTTATAAAAGCGGCCAAGGTTTAGGAACAAAAATGCGTGAAACCGATCCAGCATTGCGTTCAATTGATGAAAGCATGCAAAAGGACAAGGCTCAAAATAATGACTGATAGCGTGATGACCGAGCCATTAGCTCAAGTATCAAGTGACGTCGCCATGGAAGTTGTCGAAGGTGACGGGGTTTTTCACTCCAATAGCAAAGAGCGTTTGCCGTTCGCCTTTTCACACCGTTTTCAATTGGTGTTAGCGAAAGAGAATGAGCAACTTTGTCTTTTCTATACCGATAACACACCACTCAGTGCCATGTTAGAAGTGCGGCGCTATGCCGATGTCGAGTTACCTTTAGTCAAGCTAGAGGTGACTCATTTTGAGGCTAAACTCACTCAAGCGTATCAATCTAATTCTTCAGAAGCCCAACAGCTAATGGAAGATATTGGTAACGAAATGGACTTGTTTACTCTGGCTGAAGAACTGCCACAAACTGAAGACTTGCTCGAAGGTGATGACGACGCGCCGATTATTAAATTAATTAATGCATTATTGTCGGAAGCGATTAAAGAAGAAGCATCAGATATTCACGTCGAAACTTATGAGAAACAATTAATTGTTCGTTTCCGTATTGATGGCGTATTAAAAGAAGTGTTAAAGCCGAATCGTAAATTATCGTCCTTGTTGGTGTCGCGCATTAAAGTGATGGCACGTTTAGATATCGCCGAAAAACGCCTGCCTCAAGATGGTCGTATTTCGTTACGTATTGCCGGTCGTGCTGTTGATGTGCGGGTATCGACCATGCCATCAAGTCATGGTGAACGCGTGGTAATGCGTTTGCTGGATAAAAATACCGGTAACTTAGACTTAGAACAACTGGGAATGACGCTCGGCATTCGCGAAAAATTCGATGAGTTAATTCGTAAGCCACACGGGATCATTCTAGTGACAGGCCCAACAGGGTCAGGTAAAAGTACCACCTTGTATGCTGGGTTAACGGAAATCAATTCTAAAGACACTAATATTTTAACGGTTGAAGATCCGATTGAATATGAGTTAGAAGGCATTGGTCAAACTCAGGTTAACACTAAGGTTGATATGACCTTTGCTCGTGGGTTGCGCGCGATTTTACGTCAGGACCCCGACGTAGTGATGATTGGTGAGATCCGCGATTTAGAAACTGCGCAGATTTCAGTGCAAGCTTCATTAACCGGCCACTTGGTTATTTCAACCTTACACACGAATACGGCATCAGGGGCGATTACCCGTTTGCAAGACATGGGGGTAGAGCCCTTTTTAGTCTCATCAAGTTTACTTGGCGTGCTCGCTCAGCGACTAATCCGGACATTATGCCCCATTTGTAAAGAAGCGCACGAGCCCGATGAGCGTGAACGTGAATTACTGGGTATTACCGCAAACGACACTCGGGTCATTTATCGCGCTAAAGGCTGCAAAGCTTGTAGTCAAAATGGTTATCGCGGTCGAACTGGTATTCATGAATTGCTCATTGTTGATGATAATGTCCGTGAATTAATTCATGGCGGCAGGGGTGAGTTAGCCATTGAAAAACACGTGCGAAAATCGATTCCAAGTATTCGTCATGACGGCATGAGTAAAGTACTCGCCGGTGTGACGACGCTAGAAGAAGTATTACGCGTTACACGCGAGGAGTAATCAATGGCGGCGTTTGAATACAAAGCCCTCGATAGTAAAGGCAAACAGCAAAAAGGTGTGATCGAAGCTGATACCGCACGCCATGCTAGAGGCCAGCTGCGTGAGCAGCACCTTATGCCACTGGAACTCCAGCCGGTCAATGAGAAAGAAGCCCGCTCACAGCGTGGTGGCTTTAACCTAGCGAATTTGTTTAAGAGACGGATTTCAGTTGCCGAACTTGCGTTGATCACTCGCCAAATCGCGACACTGGTGGCTGCGGGTTTACCGATTGAAGAAGCGCTAAAAGCGGTGGGACAACAATCAGAAAAAGATCGTTTAGGCAGCATGATTATGGCTGTGCGTTCTCGGGTGGTTGAAGGTTACAGTTTAGCGGACTCAATGGCCGAGTTTCCGCACGTGTTTGATGATTTATTCCGTGCGATGGTGGCCTCGGGTGAGAAATCAGGCCATTTAGAAGTGGTGCTTAACCGATTAGCTGATTACACCGAGCGTCGTCAACAACTCAAAACAAAGCTAACTCAGGCAATGATTTATCCTATCGTATTAACCGTGGTCGCTATTGGTGTTATCGCCGTGTTACTTGCTGCTGTGGTGCCGAAGGTGGTTGGACAGTTTGAGCACATGGGGCAAGAATTACCTGGAACGACCCAGTTTTTAATTCTTGCATCTGATTTTGTGCAACATTGGGGGGTGTTGGTTGTACTGCTCATCTTTGGTTGCATGATTGTTTTTCAGCGTATGCTGACCAATCCGGTAATGCGGATGAAATTTGACACTGCACTTTTGCAAATGCCAGTGATTGGTAAAGTCAGTAAAGGATTAAATACCGCCAGATTCGCGCGCACATTAAGTATTTTGTCAGCGAGTTCGGTACCGTTACTTGATGGAATGCGTATCGCCAGTGAAGTGTTACAGAATGTCAAAGTGCGTGCCGCTGTCGATGATGCAACGGCCCGAGTCAGAGAAGGAACTAGTTTGGGCAATGCGTTGACTAATACTAAGTTATTCCCTGCAATGATGTTGTATATGATTGCATCTGGAGAAAAAAGCGGTCAATTAGAGAATATGCTTGAACGCGCCGCAGATAACCAAGACCGAGATTTTGAGTCGAACGTGAATATAGCTTTGGGGGTTTTCGAGCCCATGCTAGTCGTCAGTATGGCATCGGTTGTATTATTTATTGTAATGGCAATTTTACAGCCTATTTTAGAGTTAAATAACTTGGTTACCGGCTAGGTTTTAGACTGTGTATATCTTGGTAGACTAAACATGTAACCAAGCGTAAGAGCTGATTTTTACGCTTGAATATAGAGACAATTTTTAGAGGAAGTAAGCAATGCAACATAATAATATGCAACGAGGTTTCACCTTACTCGAAGTAATGGTAGTAATTGTTATTTTAGGTATTTTAGCGTCAATGGTTGTGCCCAACCTCATGGGTAATAAAGACAAAGCCGACCAACAAAAAGCCATATCAGATATTGTTGCGCTAGAAAATGCATTGGACATGTATAAGTTAGATAACAGTATTTATCCAACGACGGAACAAGGTCTTGATGCGTTAGTGCAAAAGCCTAACTCGTCACCAGAGCCGCGTAATTTCCGTGAAGGTGGTTATGTTAAGCGTCTACCTCAAGACCCATGGCGCAGTGACTATTTACTCTTAAGCCCTGGTGAATATGGGAAAATTGATATTTTCAGTGCAGGCCCAGACGGACAACCAGGTTCTGAAGATGATATCGGAAGCTGGAATTTACAAGATTTTCAATAAAATGATTCAACATCGTCAAGCCGGCTTCACCTTACTTGAGGTGTTGATCGTGGCATTGCTCATGGGGTTGGTGGCCTCAGCGGTAACCTTATCTATGAATGTTGCTGGGCCGGAACAGATGCTCAAAAAACCAGCGCGACGTTTTATCGCCGCGACTGAGATGGTGCTTGATGAAAGTGTATTAAGCGGCCAGTTTATTGGTATTGTGATTGACGAAGATCAATATGAGTTTGTGTTTTATCAAGAAGGTAAATGGATGCCTGTTGAGCAAGATCGGCTATTATCGGCCGAAAAAATGGATGCCGGTATTACCTTAGATATTGTGATCGATGGTATGCCATTAGTTCAAGAAGACGAGCAAAATGAGTCTTGGTTTGATGAGCCTTTTATCGACGAAAAGAGCGAAGAAGAAAAAAAGAAACACCCTGAACCGCAAATATTATTGTTTCCCAGCGGTGAGATGACACCATTTGAGCTGGGTTTTAATATGATAAATGACGACAGTCAGCCGGTCAATGTACTGGTTGTTGGTGACGCGTTAGGCCGCTTAACATTAGGGCGTGTAGATGAATAAAGTAGCCTTCAATCGACACCCTATTCACATGCGCGGTAAAAGCCGTGGCATGACCTTACTTGAGGTGATAGTTGCTTTAGCGGTATTTTCAATTGCTGCGGTATCGGTGACCAAAAGCTTGAGTGAGATCATGGCTAATATGCCCATTTTAGAAGAACGAACTTTAGCGCAATGGGTGGCCAGTAACCAAATGGTCGACGTGCGATTGCCTGGTACCTTTCCTGATATAGGCCAAAAAACAGGTCAGTCAGAACTCGCAGGCCGTGAATGGTATTGGCGCCAAGAAGTGATTAAGACGACAGATGATAAATTTAGGATGATCCGTATTAGCGTCAGTGACGATGATAAATTTAACCGTGTGGCTGCTCAGGTAAATAGTTATGTGCATAACAAAGGTTAAGCATTTAAGCGGTTTTACCTTACTCGAAATGCTTATCGCGATTGCGATTTTTGCCATGTTGGGTATTGCGGCAAACTCAATATTATCGACGGTGATGAAAAATGATGAAGTCACCAAAGAGTTCGCTGATCGGCTTAAGTCATTACAACAGGGTTTTGGTGCGTTAGAACGCGATTTGGGCCAAATGGTCGCGCGTACTCCTAGGTTAATTGACGGCCGCGGCAGTCAATTTTTTCAAGTGGGTGGCAATATTCTCGACTCAGAGACCGAAGCATTGATGTTTTACCGTTTAGGTTGGTTAAACCCTGATGGTATGTTACCCAGAGGCAGTTTGCAGTCGGTGGCCTATGTGGTCCAAAATGGCCGATTAGAACGCTGGTATTATCCTTATCCAGAGCCAATATCAGGAGCCGAACCATTAAAAAGTGTCGTGATTGACCATGTCTTATCGATTGAATATTCGTTTTATATGGATGATAAATGGCAGAAGAATGTTGATGGAACTGTGATGCCAAAAGGGATCGCGATGGAAATAGAGTTAGAGGGTTTGGGTAAAATCCAACGTCGATTTTTATTACCTAAAGGTGCTCCAGCGACCAAGTCTACAGCGGACGATGATAAGCAAGGCAATAACAACAACGGCGGGTCAGTATAATGGGCGGCCAAAAGCAACGAGGTGTTGCGTTAATTGTGGTGATGTTGATTGTCGCTATGGTAGTGATTATTGCTACCAATATTAGCAGCCGTAATCAGCTTTCAATGCGCCGAACGCTTAATTTAGCCCAATATGACCAGGCTTACTGGTATGCTCTTTCTGCTGAAGAATTGGCGATGAAAGTGCTCAAGCAAGATTTTGAAGACTCAGAAGGGACGGTACATTTACAACAGTACTGGGCCTTAGCCAATGTCGCTTTTCCGGCCGAATATGGTGAAATTGTTGGTGAAGTACAAGATATGCGGGCTTGCTTTAATGTTAATGCCGTTGGGCAAGCTTCAACGCAGACCGATAATGGTCAGCCCAAAATGACGGTAGCAGCAAGGCAGTTCCAAGCGCTACTGATCAGTTTAGGGGTAGGTGATTTTGGTGCAGAGAAACTCACTTATACCCTTAAAGATTATATCGACCAAGACACGTTATCTGCACCATATGGGGCTGAAGATGCTGAATATGAGTCACGTAATGTGCCATATCGTGCCGCCAATACCTTGATGCAGCATCGCAGTGAGTTACGCGCAGTATTAGGGTTTAGCCAAGATGTTTATCTGAATCTTTCACCTTATGTGTGTGCAATACCCGGTGAAGATAGCCAGTTATTGAATGTGAATACCATTAAGGTTGAGCAGGCCGCTTTACTTGCTGGGATGCTTGAAAATAAAATTTCAGTGAGTGAAGCTGAAAACATTATCAATAATCGTCCCGCGGATGGGTATGAAAAAATTGAAGAGTTTTGGGAAAGTTCGTCACTGAGTGGCATCAATTCCGAAGCGAATGCAAAGTCGAGTTTTGTCGTTGATAGTCAGTACTTTTTATTGAAATCTGGTGCTAAAGTAGATAACGCATTATTTCGAATGGAAAGCGTACTTAAGCGTAATGGTAACAATTTAGATGTGCTCACCCGTCAGTATGGTGGCCAACAATAATAACAAATTCATTGCGTAACAATGCGTATTGAGATCGGTGGAGAATAACAGTGTCTGAACGGCTATTTATCCGGTTAGGAAAAACATCAGAACACCCATGTTCATGGCTGGTATGGTCTGAACAAGCGCAAGAAATTATCGCTTCTGGTGAGTTAGCTGATGCCGCTAGCCTCAGCAGTTTAGCTGAGCGTGCGGGTAATCGTCCTGTTGATGTACTTGTGCCTGCGGCCAATATGACATTGACACAAATTATGTTACCAGAAAAAGGCCAACGCCAAGCATTAAAGGCGTTGCCATACATGCTGGAAGAATCATTAGCGACGAATGTAGACAATATGCATTTTGTGGTTGGTCCTCGCGAAGGTGAGCAACTTAATGTGGCTGCTGTAGCGCATGAGCAAATGCAACTATGGCTTGAATGGCTGCATCACGCAGGCTTGAAAGTGAAACGAATTGTGCCAGATTGTTTGGCATTACCGTTAGATCAATGTCGCTGGGCAGCAATGAGTGTCGGCAGCGAATATTTAATCAGAACCTCGGAAGGGGGCGGTGTCAGTTTACCTAAAGCATGGTCTGCAATTGCATTACCACGGCTATTGTCTCAAGTGGTGCAGACCAATGATGACCCTATTAGCATGGCCAGTTATAGCGACGATATCGATTTTTCTGGGGTACAAGTTGAATCTAAGCCGTTAGATTTACCTATGATGGTATTAGCAAAGGGCATTTTAAATGCGCCGATTAATTTATTAAGCGGTGTATATAAGCCCAAGAGTGAATACAGCAAACAGTTATTCATTTGGAAAAATGCTGCGATAGTGATCATGCTTGCCATAGTATTAGCGTTAGTCAATAAAGGTTTGGCAATACATCAACTCAACAACCGCACTGCAGAATTACAAGCCCAAAGTGAAGTCATTTTTAAGCTGTCGTTGCCCGCGGTTAATCGCATTGTCAATATGCGCTCACAAATGGACAGTCAGTTACGCAGTATGCAAGGTCAAGGTGGTGGTGCAGTATTTTTTGAAATGTTAGACAACCTTAAACCTGCATTTAGCAAGGTGCCAGAGTTAAAACCCAATACATTGCGTTTTGAAGCCAATCGTAATGAATTACGCATGCAAGTGACGGCAAAAACCTATGGCCAAATTGAAGAGTTTAAAGCGTTTGTCGCCAAAGACTACCAACTAGATGGTGGTGCCATGAACAGTAGCGAAGACAGCGTCACCAGTACGCTGACGTTAAGGATTAAATAACATGGAAAATATGCGTATTTGGTGGCAAAGTTTAGCTATTAGAGAGCAACAGCTGGTTGGTTTTTGTGCCGTGGTACTTGTCATTGGTATTGTTTATTGGGGTATTTGGGCACCTATATCTAATGCTCAAGAAGCCGCCGAGCGCGATAACATCGCCGCACAGAAAACGTTAAATTATGTTAAACAAAGCGCGAATAAAATAACGGGTCTAAAACAAGCTGGTGCGCAAGCGAAAGTACCTGGAAGTTTAAGCTCCATCGTCAACCAAACCGCGGGACAATATCAATTAGAAATCACCCGTATGCAGCCGCAAGGCGATAAGATCCAACTCTGGATGGATGATGTGCCATTCGACGCACTCCTGGGTTATTTACATGACTTAGTGACGCAGAAAGGATTAACACTGGACAGTGTTGATTTAACGGAATCAGACGTTGCTGGCTTTGTAAAAGTAAGACGTATTCAGCTTTCACAGTAAGGGTTTTTTGTGAGTTTATTTTCAAAAATAGTCATTGGCGTCATTATCTATATGATGTTTTTATTGGTATATTTACCTGCAAATTGGTTAGTCAGTATTGCCCCATTGCCAAATAATATGGTGATAAGTGGTGCAGAAGGTACACTTTGGCAAGGGAAAGCGGCCTTAATCACGATTGATCAACGACAGATAGAACGGGTTAGATGGACGTTAAGTCCGTGGGGATTATTTGTTGGTCAAGCCAATATCGATTTTAATGTCGGTAATCGTGCCACGCCAGTCAGCGGTAAAGGCAGTCTTAGCTGGTCATTATCTGGGATGAGCGCGAAAAATATTCGTCTTGATCTACAAGATAGCTTTATACTAGCGGGTGCTCGCTTACCTTTTAAAACCCAAATTGACGGTGATGTGAGCATAATGGTTGAAGTCTTAAAGCAAGGTAAACCATGGTGCGAACAATTACACGGTAAATTATTTGTAAATCACACTAATGTCAAAAATCAATTTGGGGTATACCCTTTGGGCAATATCACATTGGGATTGAGTTGTCTTGACGGGCAATTACAACTGGCCACTGATGAAACGCAAAACGTATTGGGCTTAACGGGGACAGCTATTTTAGGCGAATCAAACTTGGTTAAGGTCAGTGCTAAAATTAAACCGACAGATGCTCAACCTAAGGATTTACGTGAGGCGTTACCATTTTTAGGTCGACAAGATACTCAAGGGTATTATCCTATTAACTATCAAGGTGTTGTGCCTGGTTTGTAATACCTATAAAGAGATTAATAAAAACGCCTTGATACCAATATCAAGGCGTTTTTATATCATTCACATTTGATTCAGCAATGCTAGCTTAACTATAATGGCCACGCTTAAAAATCAATCGCTACTCGGCGGTCATTCAACTTAACTTCAATCCCTTCGTTGTTCCTATGGCGACAATATTGCTAAATGGCTTGAAGTGTCTGTAATAGTAGGTGGTAATCGGTAATCGCTGGGAAATTGGCAAATTCAAGCTGAGGTTTTTGGCTATCTGGATTCTTTATTCCGAGTTGATAACCTACCCCCGCTTTTTTTGATGCCGCTAAAATGACTTCGCTGTCATCAATAAATAAACACCTCGACGGATCTACCTTAAATTTATTAAATGCATATTGCCAAAATTGTGGATGCTCTTTGGGATAGCCGCTTTCATGGCTCGATAGCATGTCGTCTAAACCATCGGCTAAGTTGGTATGGGTTAACTTAAGGGCTAAACTTTGTGGGTGAGCATTAGTAAACAAGATGCGTTGCTTATTTGCCCCAGCTAATGCCTGTAAAAAAGGCATGCTGTCTTGGCGAAGCTTAATTCTGTCCGCCGATGCATGGTGTAATGCCAAAATATCGAGTTTTAAATGGCGTTGCCAGTAATCAAGACAATACCAATCTAAGGTGCCGACCACATCATAGCAAGCTTGTTTAGCTAATTTATTGGCTTCATCCAAGCTTATTTGCCTCTGTATGCTTAATTGTTCAGGCACTATATGCAACCAAAAGTGGTTATCAAAATGAAGATCAAGCAAGGTGCCATCCATGTCGAGTAGGACTGTATCTATTTTATACCAAGGAAACATGTAAATTCCGGTTGTAGAATATACCTAGAATAGTAAGATTGTACCTTGTCTATATTAATTCGTCACATGGGGCTTCAATGACACAGCGGCATAAAAAGCCGGAGATCCTGCATACCGAAATTGTTGCTAAAAGCCGACTGTTTCAAATCGAGCAGGTACACCTTAAGTTTTCTAATGGCGTAGAACGTCAATATGAAAGAATGAAAGGCGGTAGCAGGGGGGCTGTGATGATGGTGCCTATTCATCAAGGTAATTTGTTATTAGCCAGTGAATATGCCGCTGGCACCGATAATTACGAGCTGGGTTTTCCTAAAGGATTGATTGATCCTGGTGAAACAGCGATTGAAGCAGCCAATAGAGAGCTCCAAGAAGAAATTGGTTTTGGTAGTTATCAATTGACTCATTTAAAAGAGCTATCACTTGCGCCTGGTTACTTTTCCAGCAAAATGCATATTTTTGTGGCCGAAAAACTGTATCCCAGTCGTTTGGAAGGTGATGAGCCAGAGCCGATCGACGTGATCCCTTGGCCATTATCTGATTGGCAGTTATTACTCGATAATGTCGACTTTTCTGAGTCTCGCAGTGTGAGTGCGCTTTTTTTAACTCAGCAATATCTGAGTACATCAACGGATAGTCTTAAACGTGAGCTAAACGATGTAGAATAGATAAATTACTCGGCGTATTGTGTTAGCCATAGAACAGCAACATAGAATAGGCGATAGCCTTGATTATTGGTGTCCTTGTCAGGTCATCTTTCTCGAATCCAGCAATTGGAGTAGTAATGAAGCCAGAAGATGTAATTGAGCAAGTCATAGACATTGCAACGGAAGCTGGGCAAACAATTCGTGACATTTACCTTAAAGGTAACTTTAAACGCGAAATGAAGGCAGACAATACCCCGGTGACGTCTGCCGATTTAGCTGCGCACGACATTATTTGCCGTCAGTTAGCTGAGCTAACGCCTGATATTCCTATTTTAAGTGAGGAAGCGGCGGATATTCCATTAAGTGTGCGTGAAACATGGAAACGCTATTGGTTAGTCGATCCATTAGATGGTACTGGTGAGTTTATTGCGGGCAGTGGTGATTTTTCAGTCATTATTGCCTTGGTTGAACATAATCGTCCTATCATGGGTGTGGTTTATGTGCCGATGACGAAAGTGTGTTACTACGCGATCGCGGGGTTAGGAGCTTATAAGCGTGATGGTAAGAATGAGCTACGCATTACCAGTAAACAATTAACCGGTGATGAACCAGAGCATTTGCGTTTAGCGGTCAGTCGTCGTCAAGACCCGCAATCGGTATTAAAGCTGCTTAATAAACCCAATCATTGTGAGTTAGTGGTGATGGGAGGCGCTGCATTAAAAAGTTGTTTAGTGGCCGAAGGGCGTGCAGATTGCTATGTCCGCTTAGGGCCAACTGGTGAGTGGGATACGGGCGCGGCGCAGATCATTATTGAAGAAGCGGGTGGGGCACTGATTGATATTAATTTGCAGCCTATGACCTACAATGAGCGTGAAACGCTCGAAAATCCTAATTTCATTGTGGTCGGCAGTACCAATCTCCCGTGGGATATGTTGCTAACAAATTGATTAATAGTTATTTTACTTGTTTTGAATTAATGGTTCTGTTTGTCTGTTTTTTAGTCGACGGCTGATTTTGACTCATTTTATGGGTTGAGATTAGCTAATATGTCTACCTGAAACTAGGATGGCGCTTTACTTGATAGCATTAGCTAACCAATGGCGAGTTGCTTTATTGCCAGCATAGATATTGCTTGGGCTACTCTGGCAGGTAAGGGTTAATTTTAATGCCGAAGACCATGATATCCCAAAAAAGCCCTCATCTAGAGGGCTTTATTTTGAAATGACTTATGACTTGTGAGTATCTAGCCATTGGTGTATCGCTTGCCTACTCCCTTGGAAGACAACCCTGTCATTTTTCTTTTCAAGTTGGTATTGGTACATCGGGTCATAGTAAATATCGAGTAACAGGTTTATCCAGTCTAGATGTTTACTGGTATCATTTTGGCTTTGTTGTACCTTAAGTGCATCGTCAACCAAGTCCTGTAATTGCTGATGTTGTTTACCGCCTAAGCGTTTACGGATCCCCAATAAACTTTGAGTCAAATAAGCTCTAAATGCATCAAAACCATCATGCTCACCAAAGTGAGACACATAATCAGCGAGTTTTTGTTCAACATAATCATTCAATAAACGCGGTAAACGCGCATCTAATGGTTCATCGAGAACGATAATATCCGCTTGTTGCATGGCGTTGTAAAAATGATGAGGCAGGGCTGACCGGCCTATAAGCATACTTTCATCTTCTAACAGTAAATGGCTATGTTGCTGTTGTTGATGCTTCAGTAATGCCACACCTAAGTTATTTTCGAAGTTAATTTGACTGGGTTGTGGATCGATATTTTTGCCAAAGCTTGATCCCCGATGATTGGCAATGCCTTCAAGATCGACGGACTCATCACGTTGGTTGATAACTTCCGTTTTACCACTGCCTGTTATGCCACTTAAAATGAGCACTTTAGATTGATTGGGTGCTTGCTCGATAGTATTGATTAAAAAATTACGCATGGCTTTATAACCCCCTTCAATATATGGGATATTCATGCCAGATTCTTTAATCCATTGCTGTGATAACGTTGAACGTAAACCACCACGAAAACAATATAAATAACTATCAGGATGTTGTGACAACTGAGCGAGCCAAGCATCTATACGTTGTTGCTTAACGGGACCATTTACTAACCTATGACCTAACGCTATGGCAGCATCTTGGCCATTTTGTTTATAACATGTTCCTACTTTTTGGCGTTCACTATCTTGCATTAACGGTAAATTAATCGAGTGACTAAAGGCACCTTTGGAAAATTCAATGGGTGCTCTGACATCTATTAACGGACGATTTTCTAATAATAGTCTGCCATATTCTGAGCTGGGAATGACGTCACTCATTAGCTTAATTCCATAAGGATATCGTATCCGTCAGCGCGAGGTTCATATTCATGGAGGGTACCGATACAAGTTGCGGCAATACCATTGGTTTCCAATAATACTTTCAGTTCATGTTCAGCCTCTGCACTCACAGAAACTAACAATCCGCCGCTGGTTTGTGGATCGCAGATAATGGCTTTCTGTTCATCGGTTAATGGCGGTAAATACTCGCTATAACTGTCAAAATTACGATGGGTACCGCCTGGGATACAACCTTGAGCGAGGTAATCACTGACTTTGGGTAACAAAGGAACTTGGGATAATATTAAATTCGCTTTAAGTTTTGCACCTTGGCACACTTCAATTAAGTGGCCAGCCAGTCCAAAACCAGTGACGTCAGTTAAGGCATTAACGCCAACAATTTTAGCGATATCAATACCAATTGTGTTGAGCTGACACATCGCATCAGGTGCAATTTGACTGTCTTCATCACGCAGTTTCTTTTGTTTCTGCGCAGTGGTCAGAATGCCAATTCCAATCGGTTTGGTGATATATAGGCGATCGTTAGCTTTAGCGGTGTTATTTTTCTTTACTTGCTCGAGCGGGATTTGTCCTGTCACGGCTAAACCAAAAATAGGTTCTGGGGCATCAATACTGTGACCGCCAGCCAGCATAATACCAGCATCGGCACAGGCTTGACGTCCACCATCAACCACTTTTTGGGCTATTTCTGCTGCTAATAGATTGATTGGCCAACCTAAAATAGCAATCGCCATAATAGGCGTTCCCCCCATGGCATATATGTCGCTAATGGCATTGGTTGCTGCAATTCGGCCAAAGGTAAATGGGTCATCCACAATGGGCATAAAAAAGTCAGTGGTACTGATAATGCCAGTTTGTTCATTCAGCTTATAGACGGCTGCATCGTCACGTGTTTGATTACCGACTAATAAGTTAGGATCAGTAAACACAGGGAGTTGTGACGCAAGAATGGTACTTAATACTTTTGGGGAAATTTTACAGCCGCAGCCTGCGCCATGGCTATATTCGGTGAGCTTAATTGTTTGATCAGGCATGGTAGTTGATTTATCGCTGGCGTATTGAGCAGCAATTATAATGTTTCTCAGTAAGAATATCTTGTATTTTACTCTGTCATTAACGTGACTGTGTCGAGAGTCGAGAATAAAAGATAATTATGAGCATTAGTTTATTTTGGTTGCGGCTAGTTTTTCAACCAATAGAGATAATATGACGGAGAGCCGACTATCGTGGTAAGGCGCAAAGAGCATACACATGAACACATAAAACAAATGGCGAGCGATGGTGATGACCCATTTAAAGCCGAGAACATCGATAAGCTAAGATTAATAAAATTGGCGAGTCAAATAGGTTAGGTATCAAGTACTTTGATTCATATATTGAGAAGCTACCACGATTTATTATTAGCGGTATCTGAACAGTCATTAGCGCAGTTAGCCACAACATTAACGTTAAAGATGAGTGATAATACACTGTTGAATACTCAGCAGACGGCGATACGATCCTGTTAGCCTCTGGAGTGAGGGGGTTAACTTTAGCCACAAGGGCGGGTACTTACCACTTTCCCTAAGGATTTTTGGTCTAAAGTGGCGCTGAGCATTGCCCCTTTTTCGATGGCAGTCAGACCAACTGCCAAATGTTGTAACAGCAAGTGCGCCCAACAATTTACCAAACCTCAACATGGGTTAAGAGCTGAGATTAATTAACTCTTTACTCGAACTCGTTGAGATTACTTAAAAAAAAAGGTTACGCTATACGTAACCTTTTTTTATGCTATTTACGTATTATGACGTATAAGCAGCCGTTAAGCTTTTCCAATTACGTTGTTGTTCAAGAAATTGGTTACGCAATAATTGTACTTGTTGTTTCAGATTGTGATCTGTAAGTTGCTTGCGTTTCGCCTCTAACAAGCTCTTTTTCGCTTGATAATAGTCAACTAAGTGTTGCTTCATCAGCTCATACTCTGCTTGAAATTTTTCGATTATTTCATCGCAGTTAGGTAAGTGCGCAACCTGATTCTGTGCTTGTAAAAGTTGCATCTGCAAACGTGCACTTTCAATGCGCTCTTGTGGCACTTTACGTAAATCACTGGCTAAACCAAACCAGTTCATTAGCTTGATTAACCATTTGGTTGGATCGTAGTCCCACCATTTTATTCCATTGCGGTAATCATTTTCGAAAATATGATGGAAGTTGTGATAACCCTCGCCATATGTCAGCAATGCTAAAAATGCATTATCTTTAGCGGTATTTTTATCCGTGTACGGTTGTTTACCCCAGAGATGAGCCAATGAGTTTATGAAGAACGTGCAGTGATGTACTACCACTAGACGCAATAAACCTGCCATAAGTACCATTGATAAAATATCGCCATTCAACCAGCCTATAAATGCTGGTAAACCTATATTCATTAAAATCACTAAGGCTAAGTAGTGCTTGTGTTGCCACATAACGATACGATCATTTTGTAAATCGCGGACGTTATTATAGTTACTATAGCGGCTTGCTTGATACTCGCGCAGCATCCAACCTATGTGGCTGTACCAAAATCCCATTTTGGCTGAATACGGATCTTTATCATTATTATCAACATGTTTGTGATGAACGCGGTGATCACTACACCAATGTAATGCACTGTTCTGTAGTGCTAATGCTCCGCCTAGTGCGTATAAAAAACGAACCGATGAGTGAGCTTTATAAGCTTTATGTGACCATAATCTGTGGTAACCCGCAGTAATCGATAGACCACTTGCGTAAGCGAAAATAACAAATGCAATCCATTCAATGCCATCAAAGCCATGGGTAAAACCACGCCAAGGGATTAACACCAGAGCACCAATAAAAGTAATGGCAAATAACAGGGTATTAAGCCAAATGATTGGAGGTTTTTTCATTTAGTAGGGTTCCAATAATAGGGATAAATAAGTTGAGCGTACAATTGTACGCTAATTTAACGTACAGAACTAGTCATGGTCAAGCTTAACAGGGCTGTGTTTCTGTTGTAAAAACGGTATTATCTGTGAATTAATATTGACTGAATGGATTAGTAAATGGGCGTAAGAGCACAACAAAAGGAAAAAACCCGCCGTGCATTAGTAGATGCTGCATTTAATCAACTCAGTGCCGAGCGTAGCTTTTCTAGCTTAAGTTTACGTGAAGTTGCACGTGAAGCTGGTATTGCGCCCACATCATTCTATCGCCATTTTAAAGATATGAACGAGCTTGGCTTAACCATGGTCGATGAAGGCGGATTAACCTTACGTCAAATGATGCGTAAAGGTCGTCAACGCGCAGAAGCCGGTGGTAGCGTGATCCGTATTTCTGTTGACACTTTTATGGAAGTGTTGGAATCAAATCCTAACGTATTTCGAATACTGTTACATGAACGTTCAGGTACCTCTGCCGCATTTAGAGCTGCAGTTGAGCGCGAAATTGAACACTTTATCTCTGAACTTGCTCATTACACTGAAGCACAAGCTAACCGAACACCTGTGTTAGCGCGCGCTCAAGCTGAAGCGCTGGTTATTTTGGTATTTAATGCGGGAGCATCGGCGTTGGATTCAAAACGTAGCGAACGTAGAGCGTTGGCCGACCAATTAGTATTGCAACTGCGGATGGTCGCTACTGGTGCTGAAGCGTTACAACATAAAATGGATAATAGAGCCTAATCAACTGCCTTTATAAACAAACAGTACGCTAATCATTAGCGCCCTGTTTGTTAGTTAATCTGCATTACTTACGTTCTAGTAATACTCCCGATTCCATGTGGTCGGTATAGGGGAATTGGTCAAATAGCGCAAAGCGAGTGATTTTATGTGTTTGGCCTAAGGTTAACAAATTGTCATTCAGTGTTTCTGGATTGCATGAAATATACAAAATCCGCTCATAACCTTGTATAAGCTTTAATGTTTCAGGGTCAATGCCTGCACGAGGCGGGTCAACAAAGATAGTATTGCAATCGTAACTGTCTAAGTCGATGCCTTCTAAACGTCTAAATTGACGCTTTTTCGCCATCGCATCACTAAAGTCTTCAGCAGACATACGAATAATTTGGACATTATTGACTTTATTAATATCGATATTGTACTGAGCGGCATCAACTGAAGGCTTGGCCAGTTCGGTTGCTAAAACGCGATTGAAATTTTGTGCTAATGCAATAGTAAAATTGCCGTTGCCACAGTACAACTCAAGTAAATCTCCTTGGCTGTTTTTAGTTGCATCAACGGCCCATTCCAACATTTTTACGGATACTTTAGCATTGGGCTGGGTAAAGCTATTTTCTATCTGCTTATAATATAATCGTTGAGCGTTTACAGTAAGCGTTTCGGTAACATAGTCTTTATCTAAATCGATTTTCTGTTTGCGTGCTCGGCCAATAATACTGACATTAAATTGAGCAGACAATTTTGCCTTTAATTGAGTCGCATGTTCGCGCCATTCTTCATCAAGCTGACGGTGATATAACAAAGAGACCAATATCTCGCCACTTAACGTCGATAAAAAGTCAATTTGAAACAGCCTATAGCGTAACGCAGGATTGGGAGTTAATTCGGTGATTAATGCAGCCATCATTTGATTAATCATCAACCCCGCTGGCAAATATTGATCGCAACGCACTTTAGCATTCAATGCTTTATCAAACATGTAGTAATATAAGTCATCACCTTCATGCCACATTCTAAACTCAGCACGCATGCGATAATGCATAGGCTCAGAAGCAAAGACTTCAAGCTTTGGTGGATTGAAATCGGCAAAGGCCTGTTCTAGCTTGATGCGCTTTTGTTGTAATTGTGCATCGTAGTTTTTAGGATCCATTGCAGCTAAATTCATATCGACCACCTAAGACTGTAAAAAAGGGCGCAAATAGTATACTAAATGACGCTGATGTCTAGTATTACGCGCCTAAGTATAAAATGACATGACGATTAAAACTGAGCATATTCATATTTGGAGCCCCTATTGTCTGGACCTATTTTAGTATTTGATTCTGGTATCGGCGGATTGTCGGTCATGAATGAAATTAGAAAACAGCTGCCACAGCATGATTATTGCTATTTATTTGATAATGCCCGCTTGCCCTATGGCAACTTATCAGAGCAAGAGTTAATAGCTGGATGTGTTGCTCTGATCACCCATCATGCTCGACGTGTTAATGCCAGTATCGTGGTTGTTGCCTGCAATACCGCCAGTACTTTGGTATTGCCGCTATTACGCCAACAATTAACAATTCCTATCGTGGGCGTTGTTCCTGCCATAAAACCTGCCGCGATGTTATCGAAGAAAAAGCACATTGGTTTATTGGCTACGCCGGGCACAGTGAAACGAGATTACACTCAAGCGCTAATCAATCAGTTTGCTGGAAACTGCAAGGTCGAATTATTTGGTACGTCAGATTTAGTGTTACTTGCTGAGCAACATGTGGCGCGTCAGCAAATCGATAGGAATAAACTAAACGATATCTTATTTCCCATAGCGGCATCTAATATTGATGTACTGGTACTGGGCTGTACCCATTTCCCAATGATAGCGTCAGAAATTAGTTATTATCTTGGTGGCGGCGTAACACTATTAGATTCTGGGGAAGCAGTAGCAAAGCGAGTTAGGTTTTTACTGAGCAGAGACAATGATGGAAGTAAACAATTACAAGCGTGTTATACCAAGGATATTAGCGAAGGGCTTAAAGCAACATTAGTCGATTATGGTTTTGGTGATTTTTCGCTGGTAACCATAACCGACTAACAACACTGTTTAAATAGTGCTAAGAATCCGGCTCAATAACGATTAGCTATTTTCTGTATCAGATTCTTGTGATTTAGCTTCTCTTACCTTTAACGTGCGTTCTTGAAAGCTGTAGTCGTTTAATTTCGACATTGCCTTCTGTGCTCCCGCTTCAGACATCTCAACAAACCCAAATCCTTTACGGCGTCCTGTTTTACGGTCTCGTACTAAACGAACGGAGTTAACCGGTCCGTACTCACCGAACAATGCTTTTACTTCTCCCTCATGAACACGATAAGGCAAGTTGCCAACATACAGTGTCATAGTGGGACCTACATACGGTTCCTCTGTAGAATTTGAACCACTAGATGGCATAAAGGTGAAAATTAACGTCGCAACGACTACACCAGCAATAAACGCTACCGAAGATGGTGTGCCGCCAAACTGAGAAAAAACAAAAGCGCCAAGAAGCGCCGCAATCAAAACAATCACGAATGATTTCTGCATAAAATAATCTCTAATGAATAAAAAAATGATAAATAACTGTTAAATACTATTACATACTAATTAAAAATTACCAGATAAACCAGAGTACTGTTGAAAAATTGAGCTTGAAATCAACTTAAATATCAAAAATAAGTGTTTTGTGATTTAGGTGAAGACGGTTCTTTGAACAAAAAAGTTAAAAAAGAATCGATCTGACCAAAAGTTCGACATTCAAAACATTTCATCAATAAAAGCGCTTGCACTAAATCTCAAGCTGCCTATAATGCGCATCCACTGACACGGCAGACAGCGAAAGCAGAAACCGGTTAGCGTTATTTACAACTACTTAATAGTGTTGATAACAGGCAAAAAGAAGTTTGAAAAAACACTTGACGCCATAAAGGGAATGCGTAAAACCCAAGCCAATGACCTAGCGTCTTACGGCGATGCATGAAAGATAGCATCAACGCTCTTTAACAATTTATCAAGTAATCTGTGTGGACATTCACAGGTATTGAGTTATTCGAAATTGTCTTCTGTTCTTCGGAATGTTGGCAATCAAAAAATTTCAACTCAATGCAACGATGAGTGTTCATAGTAATATGTACAAACATTATTTAGATTCTTCCGAGTCTAATTAATGAAATCAGAATTCATTGAGCCGAAAGCATCGTTCTTACTTGTAAGAGTGGGGTTTTCAAAAAACTTTAATTGAAGAGTTTGATCATGGCTCAGATTGAACGCTGGCGGCAGGCCTAACACATGCAAGTCGAGCGGTAACACAAGGGAGCTTGCTCCTGAGGTGACGAGCGGCGGACGGGTGAGTAATGCCTAGGGATCTGCCCAGTCGAGGGGGATAACAGTTGGAAACGACTGCTAATACCGCATACGCCCTACGGGGGAAAGGAGGGGACCTTCGGGCCTTCCGCGACAGGATGAACCTAGGTGGGATTAGCTAGTTGGTGAGGTAATGGCTCACCAAGGCGACGATCCCTAGCTGTTCTGAGAGGATGATCAGCCACACTGGGACTGAGACACGGCCCAGACTCCTACGGGAGGCAGCAGTGGGGAATATTGCACAATGGGGGAAACCCTGATGCAGCCATGCCGCGTGTGTGAAGAAGGCCTTCGGGTTGTAAAGCACTTTCAGTAGGGAGGAAAGGTAGCGTGTTAATAGCCCGTTACTGTGACGTTACCTACAGAAGAAGGACCGGCTAACTCCGTGCCAGCAGCCGCGGTAATACGGAGGGTCCGAGCGTTAATCGGAATTACTGGGCGTAAAGCGTGCGCAGGCGGTTTGTTAAGCCAGATGTGAAATCCCCGGGCTCAACCTGGGAATTGCATTTGGAACTGGCGAACTAGAGTCTTGTAGAGGGGGGTAGAATTCCAGGTGTAGCGGTGAAATGCGTAGATATCTGGAGGAATACCGGTGGCGAAGGCGGCCCCCTGGACAAAGACTGACGCTCATGCACGAAAGCGTGGGGAGCAAACAGGATTAGATACCCTGGTAGTCCACGCCGTAAACGATGTCTACTCGGAGTTTGGTGACTTAGTCACTGGGCTCCCAAGCTAACGCATTAAGTAGACCGCCTGGGGAGTACGGCCGCAAGGTTAAAACTCAAATGAATTGACGGGGGCCCGCACAAGCGGTGGAGCATGTGGTTTAATTCGATGCAACGCGAAGAACCTTACCTACTCTTGACATCCACAGAAGAGACCAGAGATGGACTTGTGCCTTCGGGAACTGTGAGACAGGTGCTGCATGGCTGTCGTCAGCTCGTGTTGTGAAATGTTGGGTTAAGTCCCGCAACGAGCGCAACCCCTATCCTTATTTGCCAGCGCGTAATGGCGGGAACTCTAGGGAGACTGCCGGTGATAAACCGGAGGAAGGTGGGGACGACGTCAAGTCATCATGGCCCTTACGAGTAGGGCTACACACGTGCTACAATGGCAAGTACAGAGGGTTGCAAAGCCGCGAGGTGGAGCTAATCTCACAAAGCTTGTCGTAGTCCGGATCGGAGTCTGCAACTCGACTCCGTGAAGTCGGAATCGCTAGTAATCGTGGATCAGAATGCCACGGTGAATACGTTCCCGGGCCTTGTACACACCGCCCGTCACACCATGGGAGTGGGCTGCAAAAGAAGTGGGTAGTTTAACCTTCGGGAGAACGCTCACCACTTTGTGGTTCATGACTGGGGTGAAGTCGTAACAAGGTAGCCCTAGGGGAACCTGGGGCTGGATCACCTCCTTACCTATACGACTAACTCAATACCTAAAAGTGCAGCGATGCATGTGAGTGTTCACACAGATTACTTGATAGAAAGAAAGAGAAATTACGTTGGGTCTGTAGCTCAGCTGGTTAGAGCGCACCCCTGATAAGGGTGAGGTCGGTGGTTCAAGTCCACTCTGACCCACCAATCTTTCCTACTCTGCGTTGGATGATAACTCGTTTAGTATACTAAACGTCGCTATCAACCGCCTTGATTAGAAACGATTGGCAAGCCAATTTTTTTGGTAAGACCTTCATTGAAGGTAAACGTAAAATCTCAACTGCATGTAAATGGGGCTATAGCTCAGCTGGGAGAGCGCCTGCCTTGCACGCAGGAGGTCTGCGGTTCGATCCCGCATAGCTCCACCATTTACACTTATCATGATGATAAGCATATGCATAGGTTAGAGATGCCAAAGATAAATGAAACTTTATCTTTGGCTTTTTTAAGCCCGCTCTTTAACAATTTGGAAAGCTGATAGTACTAACTAAAGGCGCATGAATAATGATTCGTTGTTATTGGTGTGATTACGTTAGTGCGAAAAATAATACTGATGCGAAAGCATTAGTATCTTGAGTTCTCAAAACACTGTTTAAGTGTCTTGAATATTCTAAAAAACTAAGGCGAGTCCACTTCCTACCCGGAGGTGAGACAAGTAAAAACCAGCTGGTCATGATATGACTCAGAGGTTCACGCAAGTGAAACTCATTTGGGTTGTATGGTTAAGTGACCAAGCGTATACGGTGGATGCCTTGGCAGTCAGAGGCGATGAAGGACGTAATAACTTGCGAAAAGCGTTGGCGAGCTAGTAATAAGCATTTGAGCTAACGATATCCGAATGGGGAAACCCGGCCACATAAGTGGTCATCATAACGTGAATACATAGCGTTATGAGGCGAACCTGGGGAACTGAAACATCTAAGTACCCAGAGGAAAAGAAATCAACCGAGATTCCCCTAGTAGCGGCGAGCGAACGGGGATTAGCCCTTAAGTCTATGGGGTGTTAGTGGAATGTGTTGGAAAGCACAGCGGCACAGGGTGATAGCCCCGTACATGAAAACTAACCGTAGATGAAAACGAGTAAGGCGGGACACGTGACATCCTGTTTGAATATGGGGGGACCATCCTCCAAGGCTAAATACTCCTGACTGACCGATAGTGAACCAGTACCGTGAGGGAAAGGCGAAAAGAACCCCTGTGAGGGGAGTGAAATAGAACCTGAAACCGTGTACGTACAAGCAGTGGGAGCGGTTCTTGAGACCGTGACTGCGTACCTTTTGTATAATGGGTCAGCGACTTACATTTTGTAGCGAGGTTAAGCGAATAGCGGAGCCGTAGGGAAACCGAGTGTTAACTGCGCGTTTAGTTGCAAGGTGTAGACCCGAAACCGAGTGATCTAGCCATGGGCAGGTTGAAGGTTGAGTAACATCAACTGGAGGACCGAACCGACTTATGTTGAAAAATGAGCGGATGACTTGTGGCTGGGGGTGAAAGGCCAATCAAACTCGGAGATATCTGGTTCTCCTCGAAAGCTATTTAGGTAGCGCCTCGAGCGAATACCATTGGGGGTAGAGCACTGTTAAGGCTAGGGGGTCATCCCGACTTACCAACCCTTTGCAAACTCCGAATACCAATGAGTACTACTCGGGAGACAGACAGCGGGTGCTAACGTCCGTTGTCAAAAGGGAAACAACCCAGACCGTCAGCTAAGGTCCCAAAGTGTATGTTAAGTGGGAAACGATGTGGGAAGGCTCAGACAGCTAGGATGTTGGCTTAGAAGCAGCCATCATTTAAAGAAAGCGTAATAGCTCACTAGTCGAGTCGGCCTGCGCGGAAGATTTAACGGGGCTAAACATACCACCGAAGCTACGGGTGCATTTCATTAGAATTGCGCGGTAGAGGAGCGTTCTGTAAGCGGTTGAAGGTGAAGGGGTAACCCACACTGGACGTATCAGAAGTGCGAATGCTGACATGAGTAACGATAAAGGGAGTGAAAAACTCCCTCGCCGAAAGACCAAGGGTTCCTGTCCAACGTTAATCGGGGCAGGGTGAGTCGACCCCTAAGGTGAGGCCGAAAGGCGTAATCGATGGGAAACAGATTAATATTTCTGTACCTTCACTAACTGCGATGGAGAGACGGAGAAGGCTAGGCTAGCGCGGCGTTGGTAGTCCGCGTTTAAGGTGGTAGGTTGTATTCTTAGGCAAATCCGGGGATACGCATTTAATTGCAAGACTGAGGACTGATGACGAGTCACTAAGGTGATGAAGTAGTTGATGCCATACTTCCAGGAAAATCTTCTAAGCTTCAGGTTAGTGGGGATCGTACCCCAAACCGACACAGGTGGTCGGGTAGAGAATACCAAGGCGCTTGAGAGAACTCGGCTGAAGGAACTAGGCAAAATGGTACCGTAACTTCGGGAGAAGGTACGCTGCCGACGGTGATAGGACTTGCTCCTTAAGCTGTTGGCAGTCGCAGATACCAGGTGGCTGCAACTGTTTATCAAAAACACAGTACTGTGCAAAATCGCAAGATGACGTATACGGTATGACGCCTGCCCGGTGCCGGAAGGTTAATTGATTGGGTTATCTTCGGAGAAGCTCATGATCGAAGCCCCGGTAAACGGCGGCCGTAACTATAACGGTCCTAAGGTAGCGAAATTCCTTGTCGGGTAAGTTCCGACCTGCACGAATGGCGTAATGATGGCCACGCTGTCTCCAGCCGAGACTCAGTGAAGTTGAAATTGCGGTGAAGATGCCGTATACCCGCGGCTAGACGGAAAGACCCCGTGAACCTTTACTATAGCTTGGCACTGAACATTGAACCTACATGTGTAGGATAGGTGGGAGACTTTGAAGCTTGGACGCTAGTCTGAGTGGAGTCAATCTTGAAATACCACCCTTGTAGTTTTGATGTTCTAACCGCGGCCCCTAATCGGGGTTCGGGACAGTGCCTGGTGGGTAGTTTGACTGGGGCGGTCTCCTCCCAAAGAGTAACGGAGGAGCACGAAGGTTGGCTAAGTACGGTCGGACATCGTACGGTTAGTGCAATGGCATAAGCCAGCTTAACTGCGAGACATACACGTCGAGCAGGTACGAAAGTAGGTCATAGTGATCCGGTGGTTCTGAATGGAAGGGCCATCGCTCAACGGATAAAAGGTACTCCGGGGATAACAGGCTGATACCGCCCAAGAGTTCATATCGACGGCGGTGTTTGGCACCTCGATGTCGGCTCATCACATCCTGGGGCTGAAGTCGGTCCCAAGGGTATGGCTGTTCGCCATTTAAAGTGGTACGCGAGCTGGGTTCAGAACGTCGTGAGACAGTTCGGTCCCTATCTGCCGTGGGCGTTGGATGATTGAAGGGAGCTGCTCCTAGTACGAGAGGACCGGAGTGGACGAACCGCTGGTGTTCGGGTTGTCATGCCAATGGCATTGCCCGGTAGCTACGTTCGGGATCGATAACCGCTGAAAGCATCTAAGCGGGAAGCGAGCCCTAAGATGAGTCATCCCTAGAGCTTTAAGCTCTCTAAAGGGCCGTAGGAGACTACTACGTTGATAGGCAAGGTGTGTAAGCGTTGTGAGGCGTTGAGCTAACTTGTACTAATGACCCGTGAGGCTTAACCATACAACCCAGATGGGTTTTACTGACCTTAGTGTTAGAATAGAGCGCTTAAACAGTGTTTTGTAGACTCAAAAAAATCAGCTTTCCGAATTATTATTTACGGCCTTAAAGGCGGTAGATATACAAATTTGTCTGGAAACCATAGCATTGTGGCACCACCTGATCCCATTCCGAACTCAGAAGTGAAACGCAATCGCGCCGATGGTAGTTTGGGGTCTCCCCATGCGAGAGTAGGTCATTTCCAGGCGCCTAATTTACTCGAAAGAGTAGTGAAAAAGCCCGCTATTACATAGCGGGCTTTTTTACGTCTGCATTTTAACAAACCGGATCGCTGCGCTGCTAGGGTGGACTGCGTCCTGCTAGGGTCGCTTCGCTGCTAGGGTGGACTGTGTCCTGCTAGGGTAGCTGCGCTGCTAGGGCGGACTGCGTCCTGCTAGAGCTTGCGTTATTCTACTACCGCTATATGGGGCCACATGTCTCGAAATTGGCCGAACAGCGTAGGTTTAACTCGAAATATGTGTTTGAAATATGTGTTTTTAGTCGCTATTTTCGTAGATTTAACCAACTCATATCTCAATAGATCGACCAGAACTGATTTGTTTTGCAACTTGTGAGAATACTTTTATTTGCTCTATTAAATCAAATTTACCTTAAATAACCTGCTTTTTTAAACAGAAACAAACTAATTTAAAGTTATCTTCCCTGTTACAATAACCGCATTCTTTATAAAGTTGATTCTCTATGTCTATATCTTTGGCAGCGTTTAATACCTTTGCTCTTCAGCAGAATTGCACTTCACTTGTTGAAGTGACGAGCAAAGCTGAACTCATTGATATTTGTAATAAATTGTATAAACAACAGTTGCCTATGTTGGTGCTTGGCGGCGGCAGTAATTTGGTTTTTACTGAAGATTATGATGGCACTGTGGTAAAAGTCTCTACAAAAGGGATACAGTTTACTGCAGATGATGATTATCAATATATCACCATTCAAGCCGGCGAAAATTGGCATAACCTAGTTGAGTCCTGTTTGCAAAAACAGATTGATGGTTTAGAAAATATGGCTCTGATCCCTGGGACTGTAGGTGCGGCACCAATACAAAACATTGGTGCCTATGGTGTTGAATTTAATCGGTTCTGTTACGAGATCGAGTTTTTACAACTCGATACAGGACACTTGGTTCGTTTTAACAACCAACAATGTGATTTTGGATATCGTGAGTCTATTTTTAAAAAACAACTCAATAATTTAGCCGTAATTACCGAGGTCACACTGAAATTGGCTAAGCATTGGGTGCCTGTAATAGATTATGGGCCTTTGCAACACTTTGACCCATCGACAGTCACAGCCAAGCAGATATTTGATTGCGTCTGCCACATTCGCCAATCAAAATTGCCAGATCCTAAGGTATTAGGCAATGTCGGTAGTTTTTTCAAAAACCCGCTAGTTTCAACTAAGGCCTATAATGAACTTAAACTTTGTTTTACCGACCTGGTCGCTTATCAACAAGTTGATGGTCAATATAAACTTGCTGCAGGTTGGTTAATCGATTACGTCGGTTTAAAAGGGGTTAATATCGGTGATGCTGCCGTTCATCAAGATCAAGCTTTGGTGTTGGTTAACCTCGGTCACGCTACTGGCAAACAAGTCTGTCAATTAGCGAAATACGTCATCCAGATGGTTTTTGACAAGTTTGCTGTCATATTACAACCCGAGCCTAGGATTATGGGTTCAGTTGGGGAGATAGAAATAAAATGAATGAACATTGGTCACGCAAGCGCCAAATATTAGCGTGTTTACACCATGATCGTTTTGTTTCGGGTGAGGTCATTGCGCAGTCTTTATCGCTTTCTCGTGCAGCAATTAATCAGCATATCGATGCATTGAAAGACTATGGTATTGAAATATACAGTGTAAAGGGCCGAGGCTATAAATTAGCAAAGCCTCTGTCACTGGTAAATGAGTCACATCTTGTTAATGGTGTTGATGGGCGCTGTTTTTATTTTGATGAAACGACAAGCACTAATGCTTTTATGCTTGGACATGCTGCTGAACTGAAATCCGGTGATATTTGTATTGCTGAATATCAATCTGCCGGCCGTGGAAGAAGAGGAAGGCAATGGTTATCCCCTTATGGTCACCATATTTATGCCTCTATGTTTTGGCGCTTAAATGGCGATATTAGCCAAGCAAGTGGTTTAAGCCTCGTTATTGGCTGTTCTATAGCTAAAACATTATCAAATTTTGGTGTCCAAGGATTGGGATTAAAGTGGCCAAATGATATTTACCTTGATAATAAGAAATTGGCAGGAATTTTAGTGGAAATCTCTCATTGCACAGACCAACAAACCGAACTAGTGCTTGGTTTTGGTATTAATATGAGTATGTCTGCTGAGCAAGGTGAGCTTATTGACCAGCCATGGAGTGACCTATCCAGTTTGATGAGTATGCCTGATAAAACCGAGCTATTGATTAAACTGCATAAAACCCTTAAGGCTGATCTGCAGTTATTCGAGCAGAAAGGGTTAGAGGTTTTTTTAGACCGCTGGAATGAATTTGATTTATTTGTTAATCGTGATGTTACCCTGTTAATGGCCCCTAATTCAGTTAGTGGTATTTACCGAGGTATTGATAAACAAGGGGCGTTAATACTTGAAACCGAACAAGGTGTTAAGCGCTATCTAGGTGGTGAAATTAGTCTTAGGTCAGCACTGTAGAGGGTAAACATGAGCCTAGTTATAGGCGCATATGTTATTATTTTCTCAATAAAACGCGGTCCATTAAGTGATTTGGTCCCTTTTGTAAAATGAGGTGGGCCCGCTCTCGCGTTGGCCGAATATTTAATGATAAATTCGGCCCATTAATAGTATCCCAAATGTTCGCCGCAATAACATTAGCTTCATCATCGGATAGAGATGAATAGTGATGAAAAAATGAGTTTGGATCACTAAATGCACCTTGCCTGAATTGTAAAAATCGTTGTTTGTACCAGTCTTTCAGTAATGATTCTTCAGCATCGACATAAATAGAAAAATCTACAAAATCTGAAACAAACGGCCTCCTTGTATCAACCGGGCTGTCTAAGCCTGTTTGCAGCACATTTAAGCCTTCTAAGATTAAAATGTCAGGCTGACATATGGATTGATGTTCATCGTAGCGTCTATCGTATGTCACATGCGAGTAAAGCGGGGCAATAACTTCTTCATTACCTGCTTTTACCGCAGAAATAAATTCCACTAACATTTTCATGTCATAGCTTTCAGGAAAGCCTTTACGCTGTAGTAATCCTTTGCGTTTAAGGTCTGCTAATGGATATAAAAAACCATCAGTGGTGACTAAATCAACTTTAGGATGCTCAGGCCAACGTTGCAATAACGTTTGTAATATTCGCGCTGTGGTACTCTTACCAACCGCAACGCTTCCTGCGATACTAATAATATACGGACCTGGAGATGCTCTCTGCTCGAGAAAATTATCAAGAACCAGTCCACGCTGTTGCTTAGAGCCGACAAATAAATTCAGTAAACGACTGAGGGGAAGGTAAATGTCAGTGACTTCGTCTAAAGACAGCTTTTCATTCATACCACGCAGGTTTTCTAATTCAGCCTGACTCAATGTGAGCGGCACCGATTTGCGTAATTCAGCCCAATGCTTGCGCTGAAAAGCAAAGTAGAGTGCATCTTGTATTGAGTTAATTGGGTTCATCACCATTCCTCTAGTTTGGTCAGGCACATTACACTATCGAATAAATGGCGACAATAGTTTGGTCTTCATTTGTATTAATCACTAATTACATTTGTCTGCAAATCACACTTTCTATTCAAAATGAGTGCAAAAAAGCGTCATTTGAAACTTTTTTTAGGTTTTTTACCATTTAGCTATTGCACTCCGAGGCACATTTACCTAATATCCGAACCCGAAATGATGCGCCGGCATAGCTCAGTTGGTAGAGCAACTGACTTGTAATCAGTAGGTCCCGAGTTCGACTCTTGGTGCCGGCACCATTTTTCTGGAGGGGTTCCCGAGTGGCCAAAGGGATCAGACTGTAAATCTGACGGCTCAGCCTTCGAAGGTTCGAATCCTTCTCCCTCCACCATTTTCTAGGTAGTTAGGTAGCCTAAATAGGTTGCGCGGATGTCGTATAATGGTATTACTCCAGCCTTCCAAGCTGATAACGCGGGTTCGATTCCCGCCATCCGCTCCAAATTTGTTCGCTGATATGGCTCGGTTGGTAGAGCGCACCCTTGTTAAGGGTGAGGTCGGTAGTACGAATATGCCTACCAACACCAG
The DNA here is from genome assembly GCF_002836275.1 of Shewanella sp. Actino-trap-3. NCBI lineage: Bacteria > Pseudomonadati > Pseudomonadota > Gammaproteobacteria > Alteromonadales > Shewanellaceae > Shewanella > Shewanella sp. Actino-trap-3. The sequence goes on from NZ_PJCE01000001.1 coordinate 3,437,887, forward strand.
CCTGTTATGAATAAGCATCCTAACCCTAAATAATCGATTCGATGTCATTTTATGCATCGGATTTTTACTATATGTGTTTTCATCACCAAGATAGTTGGACTGAGGCAATACCATGGCAAAAGCTAAATTTGAACGTAACAAGCCCCATGTAAACGTGGGCACCATCGGTCACGTTGACCATGGTAAAACAACCTTAACAGCAGCAATTTCTGCCGTTTTGTCTAAGACATATGGTGGTGAAGCTCGTAACTTCGCTCAAATCGATAACGCTCCAGAAGAGCGTGAGCGCGGTATTACAATTAATACTTCTCACATCGAATATGACACACCATTACGTCACTACGCACACGTAGATTGTCCAGGTCACGCGGATTATGTTAAGAACATGATTACCGGTGCTGCACAGATGGACGGCGCAATCTTAGTAGTAGCTGCTACTGATGGCCCAATGCCACAAACACGTGAGCACATCTTGCTTTCTCGTCAAGTAGGTGTCCCTTTCATCATCGTATTCATGAACAAATGTGACATGGTAGATGATGAAGAATTACTAGAATTAGTAGAAATGGAAGTGCGTGAGCTTCTTTCAGAATACGACTTCCCAGGTGATGATTTACCAGTAATCCAAGGTTCAGCGCTTAAGGCACTAGAAGGCCAGCCAGAGTGGGAAGCTAAAATTCTTGAGCTTGCAGAAGCTTTAGATACTTATATTCCAGAGCCAGAGCGTGACATCGATAAGCCGTTCCTACTACCAATCGAAGACGTATTCTCGATTTCAGGTCGTGGAACAGTGGTAACCGGTCGTGTTGAACGTGGTATCGTTCGTATATCAGACGAAGTAGAAATTGTTGGTGTTAGACCAACAACTAAAACGACTTGTACTGGTGTAGAAATGTTCCGTAAGTTACTTGACGAAGGTCGTGCTGGCGAAAACTGTGGTGTGTTATTACGTGGAACTAAGCGTGATGATGTTGAACGTGGTCAAGTACTAGCTAAGCCTGGTTCAATTAACCCACACACAACATTCGAGTCAGAAGTCTACGTGTTGTCCAAAGAAGAAGGCGGACGTCATACTCCATTCTTCAAAGGCTACCGTCCACAGTTCTTCTTCCGTACAACAGACGTAACAGGCACAATTGAGTTACCAGAAGGCGTAGAAATGGTTATGCCTGGTGATAACATCAAGATGGTAGTTACACTGATTTACCCAATCGCGATGGATGACGGTTTACGTTTTGCTATCCGTGAAGGTGGCCGTACAGTTGGTGCAGGTGTTGTAGCTAAAATTATCGCGTAATAGCGACTTTAGTGAACACTGAAAAAGGAAGCCTCGGCTTCCTTTTTTATTTTTAGGGTGAAATTGAGAACAAAATTTGATTTTTTGATTGATTTTTTAACCATACCCTACCTGCATTGTTGCGAATAAAGCTGAATAAGAATACAATCTATGACCGATTTTGGACCCTGTGCTTATGCATTTTCTGGGAAAGTTCGGAAATGCGGATTTGGTAAATATGTTGTTTACCAAGCTAAGCTCAGGTCGTAGTGAGTAACGGAATTAACCGATGAAAACAAATATTGAAAACCAGAGTGATTCTTTGGATATCGTTAAGTGGGGCGTAGCAGCATTGCTAGTTGCTACTGCTGTTATAGGCAATCAATTTTATGCAGATGCTAATGTAGTGGCCCGTGTTGCTGGGGTTATTATTGCCTTTGCTATTGCAGGTGTCATTGCGCTGCAGACAAGCAAGGGTAAGCAGGCACAATCTTTTGCGCGTGAAGCACATATTGAAGTGCGTAAAGTCGTTTGGCCAACTCGCCAAGAGGCGCTGAACACTACTTTTATTGTACTTGCAGCTACTGCTGTAATGGCATTAATCCTTTGGGGATTAGATGCAATATTGTTACGAGTAGTCAATTTAATTACTGGCGTATAGGCATCTGAAAATGACTGAAGTTACAGAAGCGAAAAAAAGATGGTATGTGATCCAAGCTTTCTCGGGCTACGAAGGCCGTGTGCTTAAAACACTGCTCGAACATATCAGAATGCACAATATGGAAGAGTACTTCGGTGAGATCTTAGTTCCTACTGAAGAAGTTGTTGAAATGCGTGCCGGTCAACGTCGTAAAAGCGAACGTAAATTCTTCCCTGGTTATGTACTAGTCCAGATGGAAATGAATGATGATAGTTGGCACTTAGTCAAAAGTATTCCTCGTGTAATGGGCTTTATTGGTGGCACATCAGATCGCCCTTCACCGATTTCTGACAAAGAAGCTGACGCTATTCTTCAACGTCTTCAAGATACTGTTGAATCTCCAACTCATCGTATTATGTATGAACCTGGTGAAGTTGTTCGTGTGTGCGACGGTCCATTTGCAGACTTTAACGGTACTATTGAAGAAGTCGATTATGAAAAGAACCGTATTAAGGTTTCTGTGATGATTTTCGGTCGTTCAACACCAGTAGAATTAGATTTTCATCAGGTCGAAAAGAGCTGATTAAAATAAATACAAATAAATATTGTTTGCGAGTGTAGTTTTTTATATAATTCGCACCCGTTGTTTTCAGGGGAGCATATTGGCATGTCGCCAAAATGCGTTTGAACCCAAATTGAGGATATGTCGACATGGCAAAGAAAATTGAAGCTTATATTAAGCTACAAGTAGCAGCTGGCGCTGCAAACCCGTCTCCACCAGTTGGTCCTGCTTTAGGTCAAAAAGGTGTGAACATCATGGAATTTTGTAAAGCATTCAACGCTCGTACTGAAAAGTTCGAGAAAGGTATGCCGATCCCTGTTGTTATCACTGTCTATAGTGACCGTTCTTTTACTTTTGTAACTAAGACTCCACCTGCATCTTTCCTACTGCTTAAAGCACTAGGTCTGAAATCAGGTTCTGGCCGTCCTAATACTGATAAAGTAGGAACTATCAAGCGTAGCGTTGTTCAGGAAATTGCTGAATCTAAAGCCGCTGATATGACTGGTGCTGATATTGAAGCGATGACTCGCTCAATTGAAGGTACTGCACGTTCAATGGGTTTGGTAGTAGAGGATTAATATAATGGCAAAGCTAACTAAGCGCGGTCGCGTTATTCGCGAAAAAGTTGATGTAACAAAACAGTATGACATCAGCGAAGCTGTAATACTTTTAAAAGAATTAGCAACTGCTAAATTTGTTGAAAGTGTTGACGTTGCTGTTAACCTAGGTATCGATCCTCGTAAATCAGATCAAAACGTGCGTGGTGCTACTGTACTTCCACACGGTACTGGTCGTGACGTTCGTGTTGCTGTATTCACACAAGGTGCTAACGCTGAAGCGGCTAAAGCTGCTGGTGCAGAACTTGTGGGTATGGAAGATCTAGCTGCACAAGTTAAAGCTGGCGAAATGAACTTTGATGTTGTTATTGCCTCTCCAGATGCAATGCGCGTTGTTGGTATGTTAGGTCAAATCTTAGGCCCTCGTGGTTTAATGCCTAACCCTAAAACGGGTACAGTAACGCCAAACGTTGCTGAAGCAGTTAAGAATGCCAAAGCGGGTCAAGTTCGTTACAGAAACGACAAAAATGGTATTATCCATACAACTATCGGCAAAGTAACTTTTACTACCGAACAGTTGAAAGAAAATTTAGAATCGTTAGTGTCAGCACTGAAAAAGGCTAAGCCTGCAGTTGCTAAAGGCATTTACGTGAAAAAAATAAGCGTCTCTACCACTATGGGTGCAGGCGTTGCTATCGACCAGAGTTCTTTGGAAGAAGCGAAGTAATATACAAGGAGCGCGTATTAGTCTATAATATGCGCACTTTGTGGGTTGAAGCCGCTTTTATTCATTAATTTTCGAATTTTTGGATAATAGAGTCGGTTTCCGTCCAAGACCGCAGGTGTTAATCGTCAGATTGACTTAATTTCCAGCGTAGACGGTGTCAGGCCCCAGCTAAATTTTTTTACTGGAAATCTGCACCGTAAGTAATTAAACACATATGTGTTTAATTTGGTAAATACTAGGGAATTCCCTAGGTAGAATCCAGGAGTAAAGCCAATGGCATTAAGACTCGAAGACAAAAAGGCAATTGTTGCTGAAGTCAACGAAGCTGCCAAAGGTGCACTTTCTGCAGTTGTTGCCGATTCACGCGGCGTGACTGTAGGTGCTATGACCGGTCTGCGTAAAGCTGCTCGCGAAAATGGTGTGTTTGTACGTGTAGTACGTAACACTCTTGCTCGTCGTGCAGTTGAAGGTACAGCTTTTGAGTGCCTAGCAGATACGTTCACCGGCCCAACTTTGATAGCTTTCTCTAATGTGCACCCAGGTGCAGCAGCGCGTCTTTTAAAAGACTTCGCTAAGGGACAAGCAAAATTTGAAGTTAAAGGTGCAGCTTTCGAAGGGATGTTTATCCCTGCAGCTGATATTGATCGTTTAGCGAAACTACCAACATACGAAGAAGCACTAGCTCAGTTGATGATGACTATGAAAGAAGCATCTGCTGGCAAATTCGTTCGTACATTGGCCGCCCTTCGCGATCAAAAACAAGACGCCGCTTAATTTTAAGCAGGCAGCTTAATAAAATTGAATTCAGAACAATAGGAAATATTTCTAATGTCTATCACTAAAGACCAAATCTTAGAAGCTTTCGCAGCAATGTCTGTAATGGAAGTTGTTGAACTAATCGAAGCTATGGAAGAGAAATTCGGCGTTTCTGCTGCAGCTGCAGTAGTTTCAGGCGGCGGCGAAGCTGCTGTTGTTGAAGAGCAAACAGAATTTGATGTAGTTCTTACATCATTTGGCGAAAACAAAGTATCAGTTATTAAAGCGCTTCGTAGCGCTACAGGTTTAGGCCTGAAAGAAGCTAAGACTATGGCTGAATCTTCTCCAATCGCAGTTAAAGAAGCTGTGTCTAAAGAAGAAGCTGCAACACTTAAAGCTAGTTTAGAAGCTGCTGGTGCATCTGTTGAAGTTAAGTAAGCTATAATCTAGCTTGCATCACCCAAGTAATTGGGTGAAGGCTGGCGGTTTTTTAACCGTCGGCCTTTTTTGCGCTTTATGCGCAGGCGATTTTTTTTCACCGTTTATCGCCAGTTTTAGCAGTCCCTAGCAGAGATTACTGGTTAGGTTCTTGCCATCAACGGTGATGGGCAAACGTGCTGATTTAATTATATTATTTCAGTCTTGGTCACATCTCGTAAGCAGAGGAAACCCATGGTTTACTCCTATTCTGAAAAGAAGCGTATTCGCAAAGACTTTGGTAAGCGTCCAAAAGTTTTGGACATTCCTTATTTATTGTCTATCCAGTTAGACTCTTTTAAGAAATTCACCGATCAGGACCCTACGGGTGAGCGTGGCTTTGAAGCCGCATTCCGTAGCGTTTTTCCTATCAAGAGCTTCTCTGGCTATTCTGAGCTTCAATATGTCAGCTACAAGCTAGGTGCGCCAGTTTTTGATGTGAAAGAATGTCAGATCCGCGGTGTTACTTATTCAGCCCCACTTCGCGTGAAATTACGCATGGTGTTGTTTGACCGTGAAGCTGCTGCTGGTACTGTTAAAGACATTAAAGAGCAAGAAGTCTACATGGGTGATATCCCCATGATGACTGATAACGGTACTTTCGTTATTAACGGTACTGAGCGTGTAATTGTGTCTCAGTTACACCGTTCTCCAGGTGTGTTCTTTGATCATGACCGTGGTAAAACCCACTCTTCTGGTAAGGTGCTGTATAACGCACGTATTATTCCTTACCGTGGTTCATGGCTTGACTTTGAATTTGATCCTAAAGATGCTCTATTCGTTCGTATTGACCGTCGTCGTAAACTACCGGCGACTATTATTTTACGTGCGCTTGAATATTCAACTCAAGATATCCTCGATTTATTCTTCGAGCGTATTGAGTTTAAGATTAAAAAAGACTCATTAGTAATGGCACTTGTGCCTGACCGTCTTCGTGGTGAAACTGCAGGCTATGACATTAAAGATGCTGAAGGCTCTTTACTCGTTGAAGCTGGCCGTCGCATTACTGCGCGTCATATTAAGCAACTTGAAAAAACCAACACTACTGAGCTAGAAGTACCAGTAGATTATATTGTTGGTAAATATGCTGCTCAAGACTACATCGATGAAGATACCGGTGAAGTGTTAGTGACAGCAAACAGCGAGATTAGCTTAGAAAATTTAGCTAACTTATCACTTGCTGGAATCAAGAATATTGATACTTTATTTATCAATGACCTTGATCATGGTGCTTATATTGCTGACACATTACGCATTGATTCAACAACTAACCGTTTAGAAGCGTTAGTTGAAATCTACCGTATGATGCGTCCTGGTGAGCCACCAACCAAAGATGCAGCTGAAGGTTTATTCCAAAATCTATTCTTCAGTGAAGAACGTTATGACTTATCTAAAGTAGGTCGTATGAAGTTCAACCGTCGTCTTGAGATTGCTGAAGACGAAGGTCGTGGCGTGCTGTCTAAAGAAGACATCGTTTGCGTTATGAAGAAAATCATCGAAATCCGTAACGGTAATGATGAAGTCGACGATATTGACCACTTAGGTAACCGTCGTATTCGTAGCGTGGGTGAGATGGCTGAAAACCAGTTCCGTGTTGGTTTAGTCCGTGTTGAGCGTGCTGTTCGTGAACGTCTATCTTTAGGCGATTTAAACGAGCTTATGCCACAAGACTTAATTAATGCCAAGCCAATTTCTGCGGCAGTGAAAGAATTCTTCGGTTCTTCACAGTTGTCACAGTTTATGGATCAAAACAACCCGTTGTCAGAAGTCACGCATAAGCGTCGTATTTCTGCGCTTGGTCCTGGTGGTTTGACTCGTGAACGTGCTGGTTTTGAAGTTCGTGACGTACATCCAACTCACTACGGTCGTTTATGTCCAATTGAGACCCCTGAAGGTCCAAACATTGGTCTAATCAACTCGTTAGCAAGTTTTGCGCGCACTAACTCTTACGGCTTTTTAGAAACACCTTATCGCAAAGTGATTGATGGTGTGATTACTGATGAAGTTGAATACTTATCAGCAATCGAAGAAGGCCGATATGTCATTGCTCAGGCTAACATCGAAATTGATGCTGATAACCGCATGGTTGAAGAGCAAATTGCTTGTCGTCACAAAGGTGAGTCAACCTTTATGCGTGCAGCAGATGTTCAGTATATGGACGTATCTCCACAACAGATTATTTCTGTTGCGGCATCATTAATTCCGTTCTTAGAACACGATGATGCTAACCGCGCATTGATGGGTGCAAACATGCAACGTCAAGCAGTACCTACTTTACGAGCTGATAAGCCGTTAGTCGGAACGGGTATTGAACGTACTCTTGCTGTTGACTCTGGTGTGGTTGTTGCTGCTAAACGTGGCGGTGTGGTTGATTATGTTGATGCTAGCCGTATCGTAGTTAAAGTGAATGAAGATGAGCTACACGCAGGTGAAGCGGGTATCGACATTTACAATCTAACTAAATATACCCGTTCAAACCAAAACACTTGTATCAACCAACGTCCTTGTTGTTCAGTTGGTGAGCCAGTGGTTCGTGGTGATGTATTGGCTGATGGTCCATCTACCGATTTAGGTGATTTGGCGCTTGGTCAGAACATGCGCATCGCATTTATGCCTTGGAACGGTTATAACTTCGAAGATTCGATCTTAATTTCTGAGCGCGTTGCGCAAGAAGATCGTTTCACCACTATCCATATTCAAGAGCTTTCTTGTATTGCTCGTGATACTAAATTGGGTAGCGAAGAAATCACTGCTGATATTCCAAACGTTGGGGAATCTGCTTTATCTAAATTAGATGAATCAGGTATCGTCTATATTGGTGCAGAAGTGAAGGGTGGCGACATTCTTGTGGGTAAAGTGACACCTAAGGGTGAAACACAGTTAACGCCAGAAGAGAAACTACTCCGAGCTATTTTTGGTGAAAAAGCTTCTGACGTTAAGGACAGCTCATTACGTGTTCCTAACTCAGTCAAAGGCACCATCATCGACGTACAGGTATTTACCCGTGACGGCGTTGAGAAAGACAAGCGCGCGCTTGAAATTGAAGATATGCACGTTCGCCAAGCTCGTAAAGACTTAGGTGAAGAGTTCAAGATCCTTGAAGAAGGTGTATTGGGCCGTGCTCGTAACTTGTTACTGTCTGTCGGTTACTCTGAGGCTAAGTTAGCTGAGATCCCACGTAAAGACGTATTAATTCAAGTTATCGACGATGAAACCAAACAAACTGAATTAGAGCAGTTAGCTGAACAGCACGAAGAGCTAAGAGCTGACTTTGATAAGACATTTGAAATCAAGCGTCGTAAGATCACCCAAGGTGATGACTTGGCTCCTGGCGTACTGAAGATTGTTAAGGTTTACCTTGCAGTTAAACGTACTATCCAGCCTGGTGACAAGATGGCGGGTCGTCATGGTAACAAAGGTGTTATCTCGAAGATTTGTCCCGTTGAAGACATGCCATACGATGAAGAAGGTAATCCTGTAGACATCGTACTTAACCCACTGGGCGTACCATCGCGTATGAACATTGGTCAGGTACTGGAAGTCCACATGGGCGCAGCAGCGAAGGGTATCGGTAATAAAATTACCGCTATGCTTGAAGAGCAGCGCGAAATTGCCGAACTTCGTGGTTACATCAAGCAGGTTTATGAGTTAGGTGATGACGTGCTTCAGCGCGTTGATATCGATTCGTTCACTGATGATGAAGTGGTGCGCTTGGCGACCAACCTTAAAGGTGGTATTCCAATTGCTACACCAGCATTCGACGGTGCTAAAGAGAAAGAGATCAAGCAAATGCTTGCTCTTGCAGGCTTACCAGAGTCTGGCCAGTTGACATTATGTGACGGCCGTACCGGTAACGAATTTGAGCGTAAAGTAACCGTTGGTTACATGTATATGCTTAAATTGAACCACTTGGTTGATGATAAGATGCACGCTCGTTCTACGGGTTCGTACAGCTTAGTTACACAACAACCATTGGGCGGTAAAGCTCAATTTGGTGGTCAGCGTTTCGGTGAGATGGAAGTGTGGGCACTAGAAGCATACGGTGCTGCCTATACTCTACAAGAAATGCTAACAGTTAAGTCAGATGACGTTAACGGTCGTACTCAGATGTATAAAAACATCGTCGACGGTAACCATCAGATGCAACCGGGCATGCCTGAGTCTTTCAACGTATTGTTGAAGGAAATTCGTTCACTTGGTATTAATATCGAGTTGGACCAAGAGTAAGCATCGCACTTAAGCAATGTTTGGTAACCAAGGGTGCTTTGCATCAGCAAAGCACCTGGTTTAACTCCTTCAGGAGAGAAACGTGAAAGACTTATTAAAGTTTCTTAAGCAGCAAAGTAAGACTGAAGAATTTAACGGTATTAAAATTGGTTTGGCCTCGCCAGATCTAATCCGTTCTTGGTCTTTTGGTGAAGTAAAGAAGCCAGAAACCATTAACTACCGTACATTCAAGCCTGAACGCGAAGGTTTGTTCTGTGCGCGTATCTTTGGTCCAGTTAAAGATTACGAATGTTTGTGTGGTAAATACAAGCGTTTGAAGCATCGTGGTGTGATTTGTGAAAAGTGTGGCGTAGAAGTTACCCAGACTAAAGTGCGTCGTGAGCGCATGGGTCACATAGATCTGGCTAGTCCAGTTGCCCACATTTGGTTCTTAAAATCACTTCCGTCACGTATCGGCTTAATGCTGGACATGACGTTGCGTGATATTGAACGCGTACTGTATTTCGAATCATTTGTGGTGATCGAGCCGGGCATGACCACGCTTGAGCGCGGCCAAATGCTAACCGAAGAAACATATCTTGATGCGTTAGAAGAATACGGTGATGAGTTTGAAGCTAAGATGGGTGCCGAAGCAGTTCTTGAATTGCTACGTGCTATCAACTTAGAAGAACAGATCGAGCAAATGCGTGAAGAGTTGCCTTCAATCAACTCAGAAACCCGTCGCAAGAAGGTCACTAAGCGCCTTAAACTGATGGAAGCATTTTTCACATCTGGTAACAAACCAGAGTGGATGATCTTAAAAGTATTACCGGTTCTTCCACCTGATCTACGTCCATTAGTGCCGTTAGATGGTGGTCGTTTCGCGACATCAGATCTGAACGATCTTTATCGTCGTGTTATCAACCGTAACAACCGCTTAAAGCGTCTGTTAGATTTAGCTGCGCCTGACATTATCGTACGTAACGAAAAACGTATGTTACAAGAGTCAGTTGATGCGCTATTAGATAACGGTCGTCGCGGTCGTGCTATTACCGGTTCTAACAAGCGTCCGCTTAAATCTCTTGCTGATATGATCAAGGGTAAGCAAGGTCGTTTCCGTCAGAACTTACTCGGTAAGCGTGTTGACTATTCAGGCCGTTCGGTAATTACCGTAGGTCCTACTTTACGTCTGCATCAGTGTGGTCTTCCTAAGAAGATGGCGCTTGAACTATTCAAGCCATTCATCTACGGCAAGTTAGAAGGTCGTGGTTTAGCGACTACTATTAAAGCTGCTAAGAAAATGGTTGAACGCGAACAGGCTGAAGTATGGGATGTGTTAGACGAAGTGATTCGTGAACATCCAGTCATGCTTAACCGTGCACCTACACTTCACAGACTGGGTATTCAAGCATTTGAACCTGTACTGATTGAAGGTAAAGCAATTCAATTGCATCCGTTAGTTTGTGCGGCATACAACGCCGACTTCGACGGTGACCAAATGGCGGTTCACGTACCATTAACGCTTGAAGCTCAGTTAGAAGCTCGTGCGCTAATGATGTCAACCAACAACATTTTGTCACCTGCTAACGGTGAGCCAGTAATTACTCCGTCTCAGGACGTTGTATTAGGTTTGTACTACACCAGTCGTGAGCGTGTTAACGGTCGCGGTGAAGGCATGGCTTTTTCTGATGTGTCTGAAGTAGAGAAAGCTTACGCTACTGGCGTTGCTGAATTACATGCTCGCGTTAAAGTTCGTATTACCGAAACGCATATTGCAGAAGATGGCGAAAGAACTAAAGCAACTCGTATCATTGATACAACTGTTGGTCGTGCTCTTTTATCATTAATTTTGCCTGAAGGCTTATCGTATGATTTGGTTAACCAAAACATGGGTAAGAAGCAGATCTCTAAGTTGTTGAACACCTGTTATCGTCAATTAGGCCTTAAAGATACCGTTATCTTTGCTGACCAATTGATGTATACCGGTTTCCGTTTTGCGACCATTTCTGGTGCCTCTGTTGGTATCGATGACATGGTTATTCCAGACGAGAAATACACCTTAGTAGCAGACGCTGAGGCTGAAGTGCTTGAAATTCAAGAGCAGTTCCAATCAGGTCTTGTTACCGCCGGTGAGCGTTACAACAAAGTAATTGATATCTGGGCAAGCGCGAACGAAAAAGTCTCGAAAGCGATGATGGAAAACCTGTCAATTGAGACAGTGATTAACCGTGATGGTGTTCCAGAGCAACAAGCATCGTTTAATAGTATCTATATGATGGCTGACTCGGGCGCTCGTGGTAGTGCGGCTCAGATCCGTCAGTTAGCCGGTATGCGTGGTCTGATGGCTAAGCCAGATGGCTCAATCATCGAAACCCCAATTGTGGCTAACTTCCGTGAAGGTCTTAACGTACTACAGTACTTTATTTCTACTCACGGTGCGCGTAAAGGTCTTGCCGATACCGCATTGAAGACGGCGAACTCGGGTTACTTAACCCGTCGTTTAGTAGACGTTGCACAAGACTTAGTCGTTATTGAAGATGACTGTGGTATTGAACGTGGTCTAACAATGAAACCGCTTATTGAAGGTGGTGATGTTGTTGAACCATTACGCGAACGTGTTCTAGGTCGCGTGGTTGCTCTTGACGTAATGAAGCCTGGTACAGAAGACGTGCTTGCTCCACGCAACACACTCCTTGATGAAGCATGGTGTAATACGTTAGAAGAACACAGTATCGATGAAGTTATTGTACGTTCAGTTATTACCTGTGATACAGACTTCGGTGTGTGTGCAGCGTGTTACGGACGTGACTTGGCTCGTGGTCATATTATTAACCACGGTGAAGCGATTGGTGTTGTTGCTGCGCAGTCAATTGGTGAACCTGGTACTCAGTTAACCATGCGTACGTTCCACATCGGTGGCGCGGCATCTCGAGCTTCTGCAGAAAACAACGTTCAAGTTAAGAACGCGGGTTCTCTGAAGTTACACAATGCTAAGCATGTTTCTAACATCGACGGTAAGCTCGTTATCGTATCTCGTTCTTCTGAATTAGCCATCATCGATGAGCTAGGTCGTGAGAAAGAGCGTTATAAAGTGCCTTACGGTACCGTATTAGAGAAATTGGAAGACAGTGAAGTTGCCGCTGGCGAAATTATCGCTAACTGGGATCCACATACTCACCCAATTATTTCTGAAGTGGCTGGTAGTGTTAAATTCGTTGATATGATTGACGGTGTCACCATGACACGTCAAACAGATGAATTAACCGGTTTATCTTCTGTCGTGGTGCTCGATGTCGGTGCGCGTACTTCAGCAGGTAAAGAATTACGTCCAGCAATTCGCTTAGTTGATGCAAACGGTAATGACTTAACGATCCCTGGTACAGAAGTACCAGCTCAATACTTCTTACCGGGTAACGCGATTGTGTCGAAAGACGATAACGCGAACATCAACGTTGGTGACCCATTAGCACGTATTCCACAAGAATCGTCTAAAACCCGTGATATCACCGGTGGTCTTCCACGTGTTGCTGACTTATTCGAAGCGCGTAAACCAAAAGAGCCTGCCATTCTTGCAGAAATCTCTGGTACGATCTCGTTCGGTAAGGAAACTAAGGGTAAACGTCGTCTAGTGATCACTCCAGCAGATGGTAGTGAACATTATGAAGAAATGATCCCTAAGTGGCGTAACTTAAACGTGTTCGAAGGTGAAAAAGTCGAACGTGGTGAAGTTATTGCAGACGGTCCAGAAGCGGCACATGACATCTTGCGTCTTCGTGGTATTCACAACGTAGCTAACTACATTGTGAACGAAGTACAGGACGTTTACCGTCTACAGGGCGTTAAGATCAACGATAAGCACATCGAAGTGATCATTCGTCAAATGCTGCGTAAGTGTTTAATCTCTTCAGCAGGCGATAGTGATTTCCTAGCGGGCGAACAAGCAGAAGTATCACGCGTGAAGATTGCTAACCGTGAGCTAGTCGCTCAAGGTAAAGCACCTGCAACGTTTGAGCGTGAATTACTCGGTATTACCAAAGCTTCTTTGGCGACTGAATCATTCATCTCTGCAGCCTCGTTCCAGGAAACCACTCGTGTGTTAACTGAAGCGGCCGTTGGTGGCAAGAGCGATCCATTACGTGGTCTGAAAGAAAACGTAATTGTTGGTCGTTTGATCCCAGCCGGTACTGGTTATGCTTATCACAAAACCCGTAACGAAGAACGTGCTAAAGTATTAAGTTCTCGTGGCAAAGTGGAAGCTACAACAGTAACCGCAAGCGAAGCTGAACAGAACCTAGCAGACCTACTAAACTTGGCTGGTAGCCAAGATTAAGTTAATGGTTTGTTAAAAAAGGCGCCATTGGCGCCTTTTTTATCGGAATATGCACGAAAAGTTGGCTATTTCTTGACAGGCAGCCATTACCTTTCTAAAATTCCGCGTCCCACCATTGTGGGATATAGATTTTTCACACCTTATTGTTGAGTTTAAATCAACTGTCGGAGCTATACATGGCAACTGTTAACCAGTTGGTACGTAAGCCACGCGCGCCAAAAGTCGAAAAGACTAATGTGCCTGCGTTGAACGCGTGCCCACAAAAACGTGGTGTTTGTACTCGTGTGTACACTACAACACCTAAAAAACCTAACTCTGCACTACGTAAAGTAGCTCGTGTGCGTCTAACTAACGGTTTCGAAGTCACTTCGTATATCGGTGGTGAAGGCCATAACTTGCAAGAACACAGTGTAATTCTAATCCGTGGTGGTCGTGTTAAAGACTTACCTGGTGTGCGTTACCACACTGTTCGTGGCGCATTAGACTGTGCTGGCGTGACTTCACGTCGCCAAGGCCGTTCTAAGTACGGTGCTAAGCGACCTAAGTCTTAACGTATTCCGTTTAAGTAAGGCCAAGCTAATATTTATTTGACATTCCAGTTTTGGAAATACCTGAAGCATACGGAGAATTAATATGCCAAGACGTCGCGTTGTAGGACAACGTAAAATCCTACCAGATCCAAAGTTTCACAGTGAGTTGTTGGCTAAGTTCATCAACGTCATTATGAAGGACGGCAAAAAGTCGACTTCAGAAAAAATTATTTACAAGGCATTAGATGTTGTCGCTGAAAAGAAAGGCGAAAATCATTTAAGTATCCTTGAAGCAGCTCTTGATAACGTTCGCCCATCAGTCGAAGTTAAATCTCGTCGTGTTGGTGGTTCTACTTATCAAGTACCATGTGAAGTTCGTCCAGTGCGTCGTAACGCACTAGCGATGCGCTGGTTAGTTGAAGCTGCTCGCAAACGTGGTGAAAAATCTATGGCTTTACGTCTAGCAGGTGAAATGCTAGATGCGTCTGACAACAAAGGTACTGCGGTTAAGAAGCGTGAAGACGTGCATCGCATGGCTGAAGCTAACAAAGCATTTGCCCATTACCGTTGGTAATATGATGGAGCGGACTTCGGTCCGCTCCATATTGTTGATATTGCTAAAACCAAAAGTTTTAGCTGAGAGGGTATAATAGTGGCTCGTACAACCCCAATTGAGCGTTATCGTAATATCGGTATTGTTGCTCATGTGGATGCAGGTAAAACTACCACAACAGAACGTGTTCTGTTCTATACCGGTATGTCTCATAAAATCGGTGAGGTGCATGACGGCGCCGCTACGACAGATTGGATGGTACAAGAGCAAGAGCGTGGTATTACTATCACATCTGCTGCAGTAACAACATTTTGGCGTGGTATGGATGCTCAATTCGCTGAACACCGTATTAATATCATCGATACCCCAGGTCACGTAGACTTTACAATTGAAGTCGAGCGTTCATTACGTGTTCTCGATGGTGCTGTAGTAGTATTTTGCGGCTCGTCAGGCGTTGAACCACAATCTGAAACTGTATGGCGTCAAGCAGATAAATACCACGTTCCACGTCTGGTGTTTGTTAACAAGATGGACCGTGCAGGTGCTGATTTTGACCGTGTAATAAATCAAATTCGTAACCGCCTTGGTGCGACTTGTGTGCCAATACAATTAAACATTGGTGTAGAAGAGAACTTCAAGGGTGTTATTGATTTAATTAAGATGAAAGCCATTAACTGGTCTGAAACAGATCAGGGGCTGACATTTACTTATGAAGTCATTCCTGCAAATCTAGCGGCAAAAGCTGCAGAGATGCATGAGTATCTCGTGGAAGCAGCAGCTGAAGCCTCTGATGAACTGATGAACAAATACCTTGAAGAGGGTGAGTTATCAGAAGTAGAGATCAAAACAGCGTTGCGTCAGCGCACAATTAACAATGAGATCGTGTTAGCCACTTGCGGTTCTGCATTTAAGAACAAAGGTGTGCAAGCGGTACTCGATGCGGTAGTTGACTTTTTACCTGCACCTATTGATGTTCCTGCAATTACAGGCATTGATGAAAGCGAAAAAGAAGTCAAACGCCTACCAGATGACAATGCCCCTTTTGCGGCTTTAGCATTTAAAATTGCGACTGATCCATTTGTTGGTACACTGACCTTTATCCGCGTGTATTCAGGTGTACTTGAATCAGGTGCTGGTGTTTATAATTCTGTTAAGCAGAAACGTGAGCGAGTAGGTCGAATTGTGCAAATGCACGCTAATGACCGAACAGAACTGAAAGAAGTACGTGCTGGCGATATAGCGGCTGCTATCGGTTTTAAAGATGTAACAACCGGTGATACCCTTTGCGATAACAATCACAGAGTGATTCTTGAGCGCATGGAGTTCCCTGAACCCGTAATTACCATTGCCGTTGAGCCTCGTTCAAAAGCTGACCAAGATAAAATGGGGATTGCGCTGCAAAAACTAGCAGCAGAAGACCCGTCTTTCAAAGTTGAAACTGATGAAGAGTCGGCACAAACACTAATATCTGGTATGGGCGAATTGCATCTAGACATCATCGTTGACCGTATGCGTCGCGAATTTGGTGTAGAGTGTAACGTAGGTAAACCACAGGTTGCCTACCGTGAAACAATTCGTTCTAAAGTAGAAGTGGAAGGTAAATTCGTACGTCAATCAGGCGGACGTGGCCAATATGGTCATGTTTGGTTAAGAATTGAACCACTCGAAGAGGGTGCGGGCTACGAATTTGTTAACGAAGTTGTAGGTGGTGTAGTTCCTCGAGAATTCATTCCTGCCGTTGACAAAGGTATTCAAGAACAGATGAAGAATGGCGTATTAGCCGGCTACCCTGTACTTGATGTGAGAGTCAGTTTGTTTGATGGTTCATATCATGATGTGGACTCGAACGAAATGGCGTTCAAAATTGCAGGCTCTATGGGCTTCAAAAAGGGCGCGCTAGAAGCAACCCCTGTGTTGCTCGAACCTTGTATGAAAGTAGAAGTGACTACACCTGGAGATTATATGGGCGATGTTGTGGGTGATTTAAACCGCCGTCGTGGCATAATTGAAGGTATGGACGATGGCATCGCAGGTGTTAAACTTGTTCATGCAGTAGTGCCTCTATCTGAAATGTTTGGTTATGCGACTGATTTGCGCTCTGCATCTCAGGGTCGCGCTTCATACTCTATGGAGTTCTTGAAGTACGCAGATGCACCGCAAAACATTGCAAAAGCGATTATAGAATCTCGTAACTAATATTGGTTACGGCATCAATGTTATATTGCTCGAATTAATCGAGCACTTCTGAAAAGAAAGGAATATATCGTGGCAAAAGCTAAATTTGAACGTAATAAGCCTCACGTAAACGTGGGCACCATTGGTCACGTTGACCATGGTAAAACAACCTTAACAGCAGCAATTTCTGCCGTTTTGTCTAAGACATATGGTGGTGAAGCTCGTAACTTCGCTCAAATCGATAACGCTCCAGAAGAGCGTGAGCGCGGTATTACAATTAATACTTCTCACATCGAATATGACACACCATTACGTCACTACGCACACGTAGATTGTCCAGGTCACGCGGATTATGTTAAGAACATGATTACCGGTGCTGCACAGATGGACGGCGCAATCTTAGTAGTAGCTGCTACTGATGGCCCAATGCCACAAACACGTGAGCACATCTTGCTTTCTCGTCAAGTAGGTGTCCCTTTCATCATCGTATTCATGAACAAATGTGACATGGTAGATGATGAAGAATTACTAGAATTAGTAGAAATGGAAGTGCGTGAGCTTCTTTCAGAATACGACTTCCCAGGTGATGATTTACCAGTAATCCAAGGTTCAGCGCTTAAGGCACTAGAAGGCCAGCCAGAGTGGGAAGCTAAAATTCTTGAGCTTGCAGAAGCTTTAGATACTTATATTCCAGAGCCAGAGCGTGACATCGATAAGCCGTTCCTACTACCAATCGAAGACGTATTCTCGATTTCAGGTCGTGGAACAGTGGTAACCGGTCGTGTTGAACGTGGTATCGTTCGTATATCAGACGAAGTAGAAATTGTTGGTGTTAGACCAACAACTAAAACGACTTGTACTGGTGTAGAAATGTTCCGTAAGTTACTTGACGAAGGTCGTGCTGGCGAAAACTGTGGTGTGTTATTACGTGGAACTAAGCGTGATGATGTTGAACGTGGTCAAGTACTAGCTAAGCCTGGTTCAATTAACCCACACACAACATTCGAGTCAGAAGTCTACGTGTTGTCCAAAGAAGAAGGCGGACGTCATACTCCATTCTTCAAAGGCTACCGTCCACAGTTCTTCTTCCGTACAACAGACGTAACAGGCACAATTGAGTTACCAGAAGGCGTAGAAATGGTTATGCCTGGTGATAACATCAAGATGGTAGTTACACTGATTTACCCAATCGCGATGGATGACGGTTTACGTTTTGCTATCCGTGAAGGTGGCCGTACAGTTGGTGCAGGTGTTGTAGCTAAAATTATCGCGTAATAGCGACTTTAGTGAACACTGAAAAAGGAAGCCTCGGCTTCCTTTTTTATTTTTAGAAACTGACAATCATTGGTGGTATTGACCCAGGATGTGTAATGAATACTCAGCAATTGATTGTAAAACAACTTTCTGAAGACTATTTACACAATGGGCTTGATCTCCGATAAAAGTTCTGTATACTTGCCCCCTCGCTGACTAGTGCAGCGTAAATTATAATGACTAACCAGTATGGTTAATCATTTTCACAGCGACTCCGATTGGGAGTCGAACGGTTAAATCATCTCGCTCTGCTTTTCCATTAGGAAGAAGCTAGAGGGTGATTTTTTATATGTCCATTTTAGGAGCTCTGGTCAATGCAGAACCAAAGAATCCGTATCCGCTTGAAAGGCTTTGATCATCGTTTAATTGATCAGTCTACAGCGGAAATCGTTGAAACTGCTAAGCGTACAGGCGCGCAGGTACGTGGACCTATTCCACTACCTACTCGCAAAGAGCGTTATACCGTTTTGATCTCTCCGCACGTTAATAAAGATGCTCGTGATCAGTACGAAATTCGTACCCACAAGCGTTTAGTTGACATCGTAGAGCCAACAGAAAAGACTGTAGACGCATTAATGCGTTTAGATCTTGCGGCTGGTGTCGACGTTCAGATTAGCTTAGGTTAATTGAGATCCTTAGAAGAGGTTTGAGAGATGGCTATCGGTCTTATTGGTCGTAAAGTGGGTATGACTCGCATCTTCACTGAAGATGGTACGTCAATCCCTGTAACAGTAATTGAAATTGCAGGCAATCGTGTTACTCAAGTGAAAACTTTAGAAACAGACGGTTATCGTGCACTTCAAGTAACTACTGGTACCAAAAAAGCCAATCGCATCACTAAAGCAGAAGCAGGTCACTTTGCCAAGGGCGGCGTCGAAGCCGGTCGTGGTTTATGGGAAATGCGTTTAGCAGATGGTGAAGGCGAAGGCATTGAAGTTGGTGCTGAAATTAATGTTGATATTTTCGCTGAGACAGTGAAAGTAGATGTTACCGGTCAATCAAAGGGTAAAGGCTTCCAAGGCGGTGTTAAGCGTTGGAACTTCCGTACTCAAGATATGACTCACGGTAACTCTTTGGCACACCGTTCGAATGGTTCTATCGGTCAGAACCAAACGCCTGGTCGTGTATTCAAAGGCAAGAAAATGTCAGGCCATATGGGTGCTGAGCAAGTAACGACTCAAAATCTACACGTTGTACGTGTTGATGCAGAACGTAACTTGTTATTAGTACGCGGCGCAGTTCCAGGCGCTACCAATGGTGACTTGATTATCAAGCCAGCAGTTAAAGCTTAAGGTCTGAGGAGATAGTAATGGAATTGGTATTGAAAGACGCCCAGAGCGCTCTTGAAGTTTCCGAAACTACCTTCGGCCGTGACTTTAACGAGGCACTGGTTCATCAGGTAGTTGTAGCGTATGCTGCAAACGCGCGTCAGGGCACTCGTGCCCAAAAGACTCGTGCAGAAGTAACTGGCTCAGGCAAAAAGCCTTGGCGTCAGAAAGGCACTGGCCGCGCTCGTGCCGGTAGTGTTAAAGGCCCAATCTGGCGTGGCGGTGGCGTAACTTTCGCTGCTAAAACACAAGATCACAGCCAAAAAGTTAACAAGAAGATGTACCGTGGTGCTCTTAAGAGCATATTTTCTGAATTGGTACGTCAAGATCGTCTGGTTGTTGTTGAATCATTTGGTGTCGAAGCTCCTAAAACACAAGAGCTGAAAGCTAAATTAAAAGCAATGAACTTAGAAGACGTTCTAATTGTTACTGCTGAAGTTGATGAGAATTTATTCTTAGCAGCTCGCAACTTATACAAAGTTGACGTTCGTGACGTAGCGGGTCTTGACCCAGTGAGTCTAATTGCGTTCAACACTGTTCTTGTTACTGCTGACGCAGTGAAGCAAATCGAGGAGATGCTAGCATGATCCGCGAAGAACGTTTGCTAAAAGTTATTCTTGGTCCACATATCTCTGAAAAGAGTACTGTGCTTGCTGAGAAAAACAACACTGTAGTCTTCCGCGTAGCCATCGATGCAACTAAAGCAGAGATTAAAGCTGCAGTAGCGAAGCTATTTGAAGTTGAAGTTAATTCGGTTCGCACTTTAGTTAATAAAGGCAAAACCAAACGTACCGGTGGCCGAGTTGGTCGTCGCATCGATTGGAAAAAAGCCTATGTTACTTTAGCTGCTGGTGCTGACATTGATTTCGTCGGCGGCGCTGAATAAGCAAAGGAGAATTATCATGGCAGTTATTAAGTGTAAGCCAACCTCTCCAGGTCGTCGCCACGTAGTTAAAGTGGTGAATACGGACCTGCATAAGGGTAAACCTTTTGCTGGCCTGTTGGCGAAAAAAACTAAAAGTGGTGGCCGTAACAATACTGGCCGTATCACTGTTCGCCACATAGGTGGTGGACATAAGCAGCACTATCGTATTGTTGACTTTAAACGCAACAAAGATGGTATTCCTGCGAAAGTTGAACGTCTTGAATACGATCCAAACCGTACAGCGCACATCGCGTTAGTACTGTATGCAGATGGTGAGCGTCGTTATATTCTTGCTGCAAAAGGCATGAAAGCTGGCGACCCAATCCAATCTGGCTTGGATGCAGAAATCAAGACTGGTAACGCTAGACCGTTACGCAACATTCCAGTAGGTAGTGTTGTACACGCTGTTGAAATGAAGCCTGGTAAAGGCGCTCAGATCGCACGTTCAGCTGGTGCTTATGTACAAGTTGTTGCGCGTGATGGTGCTTATGCAACTCTACGTCTTCGCTCTGGCGAAATGCGTAAAGTTCCAGTAGATTGCCGCGCAACATTTGGTGAAGTTGGTAATTCCGAGCACATGCTACGCCAGTTAGGTAAAGCAGGTGCTACGCGCTGGAGAGGCATACGCCCTACAGTTCGAGGTGTTGCAATGAACCCAGTAGACCATCCACATGGTGGTGGTGAAGGCCGTACTTCTGGTGGACGTCATCCAGTGAGTCCATGGGGTGTGCCGACTAAGGGTTATAAAACTCGTAGCAACAAGCGCACTGACAAGTACATCGTACGTCGTCGTAATAAATAGTTAAGAGGATTCGCCATGCCACGTTCTCTCAAGAAAGGTCCCTTCATTGACCTGCACTTGCTGAAGAAGGTAGAGAAAGCGATGGAAGCGGGAGACAAAAAGCCAATTAAGACTTGGTCTCGTCGCTCAATGATCATCCCTAATATGATTGGGTTGACCATCGCTGTCCATAATGGTCGTCAGCACGTACCTGTGTTCGTAACTGACGAAATGATCGGTCACAAGCTTGGTGAATTTTCACCAACTCGCACTTATCGCGGCCATGTCGCAGATAAGAAAGCGAAGAAGCGTTAATACGGGAGGAATAAGATGGAAGTTTTAGCTAAACATCGTTTTGCTCGTACGTCTGCGCAGAAGGCCCGTCTAGTTGCTGATCAAATTCGTGGATTGCCTGTTTCTAAGGCGCTCGAGATTTTGACATTCAGCCCCAAGAAAGCCGCCGTACTAGTTAAAAAAGTACTTGACTCAGCTATCGCAAACGCCGAACACAACGAAGGTGCTGACATTGATGAGCTTAAAGTTGGAGCCGTCTTCGTAGATGAAGGCCCAACAATGAAGCGCATCTTGCCACGTGCTAAAGGCCGCGCTGATCGTATCATGAAGCGTACCAGTCACATTACTGTGGTTGTAGCAGATCGCTAGGAGAAGAGAGCAATGGGACAGAAAGTACATCCTAATGGTATCCGTCTGGGTATCACTAAGCCTTGGATCTCTACCTGGTACGCAGATAAGTCAGACTATGCAAATAATCTGAACAGCGACTGGGAAGTGCGTCAATATTTAACTGAAAAGTTAAAAGCCGCATCAGTATCTAAGATTGTTATTGAACGCCCAGCGAAAAGCATCCGCGTTACTATTCACACTGCCCGTCCAGGTATTGTGATTGGTAAGAAGGGTGAAGACGTTGAAGTATTACGTGCCTATGTGTCTAAAATCACTGGTACTACTGCTCAAATCAACATCGCTGAGATCCGTAAGCCTGAATTAGATGCTAAGCTCGTTGCTGACTCAATTGCTCAGCAGTTAGAGCGTCGTGTTATGTTCCGTCGTGCTATGAAGCGCGCAGTACAAAACGCAATGCGCATTGGTGCCCAAGGTATCAAAGTTCAAGTTGGTGGCCGTTTAGGCGGCGCCGAAATCGCACGTACAGAATGGTATCGTGAGGGTCGTGTACCTTTACATACTTTACGTGCTGATATCGACTATTCAACAGCAGAAAGTCATACGCAATATGGTGTGATTGGTATTAAAGTTTGGATCTTCAAAGGCGAAGTTCTAGATGGATTAATACCAGCGATTGAAGAGCCTAAGCAGCAACCTAAGCGTAAGCCTCGTGCTAAATAGGAGAAACTTTTATGCTGCAACCTAAACGTATGAAGTTTCGCAAGATGTTCAAGGGCCGCAACCGCGGTCTAGCGAACGGTACTGAAGTTAGCTTTGGTACTTTCGGTTTGAAAGCAGTCGGCCGTGGCCGTTTAACTGCTCGTCAAATTGAATCTGCACGTCGTGCCATGACACGTCACGTTAAGCGTCAAGGACAAATTTGGATTCGAGTTTTCCCTGACAAGCCAATTACCTCTAAGCCTCTAGAAGTGCGTATGGGTAAAGGTAAAGGTAACGTTGAATACTGGGTATGTCAGATTCAACCTGGTAAGGTTCTTTATGAGATGGATGGTGTTCCTGAAGCGTTGGCTCGTGAAGCCTTTGCTTTGGCTTCAGCCAAACTTCCTCTGAAGACTACCTTCGTAACTAAGACGGTGATGTAATGAAAGCGAGCGAACTAAGAGAAAAGAGCGTTGAAGAACTTAACGCTGAATTACTTGGTCTGCTGCGTGAGCAGTTTAACCTGCGTATGCAACACGCTACTGGTCAGTTGAGCCAAACTAATCAATTGAAACTAGTGCGTCGTAACATTGCACGTGTAAAGACCATTATTACTTCTAAGGCAGGTGCGTAATGTCTGATAAAACCCGTACTTTGCAAGGTAAAGTAATTAGCAACAAAATGGACAAGTCTATTACTGTTGCTATTGAGCGCCAAGTGAAACATCCTATTTATGGGAAGTACATTAAGCGTACTACTAAGATCCATGCACATGACGAAACTAATCAGTGTAACGAAGGGGATTACGTGGCGATTAGCCAGTGTCGTCCGCTATCTAAGACTAAGTCTTGGACGCTTGCTGAAGTAGTGACAAAAGCCTAATTTTATTAGGCTAACGTAAACGGCCCCAGTATTTGGGGCCGTTTGTTTTTTTTGCTATGCATCCCGAAAATGTGTGTTATACTTGCGCGCCATTTTTAAGTAAATTATTGCTTGAATTTGGTTCAAATGTAGTCCCATAGTGGGATTGTGTAGTAACGATAGCGGAGCACTTGAAATGATCCAAATGCAATCGACTCTAGACGTCGCATGTAACAGCGGCGCACGCAGAGTTCAGTGTATTAAGGTCTTGGGTGGCTCTCATCGTCGTTATGCCGGTATCGGCGACATCATCAAAGTTTCTGTTAAAGAAGCAATTCCTCGCGCTAAAGCGAAGAAAGGTGATGTATATAACGCGGTGGTAGTCCGTACTAAGAAAGGCGTTCGTCGTCCAGACGGTTCTGTCATTCGCTTCGATCGAAATGCAGCGGTTTTGCTTAATGCAAACCTTGCACCGATTGGTACTCGTATCTTTGGCCCAGTGACACGTGAATTGCGTAATGATAAATTCATGAAGATTGTCTCGCTGGCACCAGAAGTACTGTAAGGAGCTTCAAATGGCAGCTAAAATCCGTCGTGAAGACGAAGTAATTGTATTAGCAGGTAAAGACAAGGGTAGCCGCGGTAAGGTTTCTCAAGTTTTACCTACTGGTAAGTTAATTGTTGAAGGCCTCAATCTTGTTAAAAAGCACCAGAAACCAAACCCTCAATTGGGTGTGACTGGCGGCGTTATCGAGAAAGAAGCACCGATTCAAGCATCAAACGTTGCGATCTTTAACCAAGCCACAGGCAAGGCAGATCGTGTTGGTTTCCGATTTGAAGACGGCCAAAAAGTCCGTTTCTTTAAATCGAACAGCGAACTCGTTAAGTAATTTGGAGTAAACGATGGCGAAACTGCATGATAAATATCAAGAGACTGTAATCGCTGAACTAGCTAAAAAGTTCGGTTATAGCAGTGTCATGCAAGTCCCTCGGATTGAAAAAATCACCCTCAACATGGGTGTAGGCGAAGCTGTTGCAGATAAGAAAGTTATGGAGCATGCGCTCCGTGACATGACTGCAATCGCTGGCCAGAAACCAATTGTAACTGTTGCACGTAAATCAGTTGCTGGTTTTAAAATCCGTGAAGGCTACCCTATTGGCTGTAAAGTGACCCTGCGCGGTGAGCGTATGTGGGAATTTTTAGAGCGTTTAGTTGACATTGCAATACCACGTATTCGTGATTTCCGAGGCTTAAGCGCTAAAGCGTTTGACGGTCGTGGTAATTACGCAATGGGCGTGCGTGAGCAGATCATCTTCCCAGAAATCGATTATGATAAAATCGATAAAATTCGTGGTATGGATATTGTTTTCACTACTACTGCGAAGAATGATGAAGAAGGTCGTGCTTTGTTAGACGCTTTTAACTTCCCATTCAAGAAATAAGGGTAGCATAATGGCAAAAACATCTATGAAAGCACGTGAAGCAAAACGTGCGCAGCTCGTAGCTAAATATGCTGAAAAGCGTTTAGCACTTAAGGCTATTATCAACAGCCCTGCAACTTCTGACGAAGATCGCTGGGATGCTGTACTTAAGTTACAAGCTCTACCACGTGATTCCAGCGCTGTGCGTCAACGCAACCGCTGTAATCAAACTGGTCGCCCACATGGTTTCCTACGTAAATTCGGCTTAAGCCGTATTAAATTACGTGAAGCAACCATGCGTGGTGAAGTTCCTGGTCTGCGTAAGGCCAGCTGGTAAGCACTTGTCACGGAGTAAGCTAATATGAGCATGCAAGATCCTATTGCGGATATGTTAACCCGTATTCGTAACGGCCAAGCTGCTAACCACGTATCTGTAAAGATGCCTTCAGCTAAGTTAAAAGTAGCAATTGCTAAATTACTTAAAGATGAAGGTTTCATTACTGAATACGCCGTAGCAGATGAAGCTAAGCCTGAATTAGAAATTACCTTAAAGTACTTTCAAGGCAAACCAGTCGTTGAGACTATCCAGCGTGTAAGTCGCCCTGGTCTTCGTATTTACAAAGGTAAAGACGAGCTACCAAAGGTGATGGGCGGTCTGGGTATCGCAATTGTGTCCACTTCTAAAGGCTTGATGACTGATCGCGCCGCCCGCCAAAATGGCTCGGGTGGCGAGGTTATCTGCTACGTAGCGTAAGGAGCTAGAAATGTCTCGTGTTGCAAAAGCACCAGTCACTGTTCCTGCTGGCGTAGAGGTGACTTTAAACGAACAGACCTTAACTGTGAAAGGCAGTAAAGGAAGTCTGACTCGAGTAATCAACAATGCGGTAAATGTTGTTATCGAAGATGCACAAGTTAAGTTCCTTCCTGTCGAAGGCGTTGCTAACGCTTGGGCACAGGCTGGTACTGCACGTGCATTGGTAAACAATATGGTTGTTGGTGTATCTCAAGGTTTTGTGAAAAAACTTAAATTAGTTGGTGTAGGTTACCGTGCAAAGATTGCTGGTAGTGACTTAGATTTAACTTTAGGTTTTTCACATCCATTAGTACACAAACTGCCCGCAGGCGTTACTGCAGAGTGTCCTAGCCAAACTGAAATCGTGCTTTCGGGCGTTGATAAACAGTTAATTGGTCAGGTTGCTGCTGAAATTCGCGGATATCGTCCACCAGAGCCTTATAAGGGCAAAGGTGTTCGCTATGACGACGAAGTAGTACGCCGTAAAGAGGCTAAGAAGAAGTAGGTAACGCGATATGGATAAGAAAACATCTCGCTTACGTCGCGCTACTCGTGCACGTAAGAAGATCCAAGAGCTGGGCGTGAATCGTCTGGTTGTACATCGTACACCACGTCACATTTATGCTCAGGTAATCAATCCTGAAGCTCAGGTGTTGGCAGTTGCTTCAACCGTTGAAAAAGCGGTTAAAGAACTACTAAAGAGTACCGGTAACGTGGATGCAGCTAAAGCAGTAGGTAAAATTGTTGCTGAGCGTGCGATCGAGAAGGGCGTAGCAATAGTTGCGTTCGACCGTTCTGGTTTCAAGTATCATGGTCGTGTCGCTGCGTTAGCAGATGCCGCTCGTGAAGCTGGCCTGAAGTTCTAAGGGGTTATAAAAATGGCTAAATTAGAAGCTCAGCAAAAAGACGATCTGCAAGAGAAATTAATTGCAGTTAATCGTGTTTCTAAAGTAGTTAAAGGCGGTCGTATCTTTAGCTTCACTGCACTAACAGTTGTGGGTGATGGTAATGGTAAGATCGGCTATGGCTATGGTAAAGCGCGAGAAGTTCCAGCTGCTATTCAAAAAGCAATGGAAAAAGCCCGTAGAAATATGGTAACCGTGGAGTTGAATGCAGGTACTTTGCATCACCCAGTTAAAGGTCGCCATACTGGTTCTAAAGTTTATATGCAACCAGCATCACAGGGTACCGGTATTATTGCCGGAGGCGCAATGCGTGCCGTATTGGAAGTAGCAGGCGTTCATAACGTTCTGTCAAAAGCATACGGTTCTACTAACCCGATCAACATCGTTCGCGCAACTGTCGATGCGTTGGTGCACATGAAGTCACCAGCTCAAATCGCAGCAAAACGTGGCCTGAATGTTGATGAAATTCGGGGGTAATGCACCATGGCTACTAAAACTTTAAAAGTCACACAGACTAAAAGCAGCATTGGTCGTTTACCAAAACACCGTGCAACCTTAACCGGTTTAGGCCTACGCCGCATTGGTCACACTGTCGAAATTGAAGATACACCTTCAGTTCGCGGTATGATTAACAAGGTGTACTACATGGTTTCGGTGGAGGAATTAAGATAATGCGTCTAAATACTCTATCTCCAGCAGCAGGTTCTAAATCTGCTCCTAAGCGTGTAGGCCGTGGTATCGGTTCAGGTTTAGGTAAAACAGCGGGACGTGGCCATAAAGGTCAGAAGTCTCGTTCAGGCGGCGGCGTTCGCGTCGGTTTCGAAGGTGGTCAAATGCCACTTAAGATCCGCCTACCTAAATTTGGCTTTACCTCGCGTCGCGCTTTGGTAACAGCTGAAGTTCGTTTACTCGAACTAGCAAAAGTTAACGGTGATGTTGTCGATTTGAATGCACTGAAAGATGCGAATGTTATTACTCGCAATATCCAGTTTGCGAAAATCGTTCTTTCAGGTACCATTGACCGCCCTGTGACTGTAAAAGGTCTGAAGGTAACTAAAGGTGCTCGTGCAGCTATTGAAGCTGCCGGTGGCAAGATCGAGGAATAATACATCGATGGCAAAACCAGGACTTGATTCAAAAAGCGCGAAAGGCGGTTTGTCTGAACTGAAAACTCGTCTTCTGTTCGTGATTGGCGCAATTATCGTCTTTAGAGCCGGTTCGTTTGTGCCAATTCCTGGTATTGACGCCGCTGTATTGGCAGAGCTATTTGCTCAGCAAAAAGATACCATCCTTGGCATGTTCAACATGTTCTCGGGTGGTGCTTTAGAGCGTGCTTCTATCTTCGCATTGGGTATCATGCCGTATATTTCGGCATCTATCATAATGCAGTTATTGACTGTTGTGCATCCTGCACTCGCTGAATTAAAAAAAGAAGGCGAATCAGGACGTAAAAAAATCAGTCAATATACTCGATATGGCACACTTATGCTGGGTACGCTGCAATCTGTCGGTATTGCAACGGGTTTACCAAATCTGATGCCTGGCCTTGTGGCCAATCCCGGAATTGGTTTTTACTTTGTTGCAGTTGTGAGTCTAGTAACAGGAACTATGTTCCTCATGTGGCTAGGTGAGCAAATTACCGAACGTGGTATTGGTAATGGTATCTCGATTTTAATTTTCGCAGGTATTGTTGCTGGTCTACCATCGGCCATCGGCTCAACAGCCGAGCAGGCGCGTCAAGGTGACATGAATGTTTTAGTACTACTGTTGCTCGCTGTTATTGTATTTGCTGTAACTTATTTAGTGGTATTTGTGGAACGTGGTCAACGTCGTATCGTCGTTAACTACGCTAAGCGCCAACAAGGCCGTAAGGTTTTTGCAGCGCAAAGCACCCATTTACCTTTAAAAATTAATATGGCAGGTGTGATTCCACCAATCTTTGCTTCCAGCATTATTTTGTTCCCAGGCACACTGGCTCAGTGGTTTGGTCAAAATGAGTCTATGTCATGGTTAAGCGATTTCGCTTTAGCTGTGTCACCAGGACAACCGCTGTATTCATTATTGTACGCGTCAGCAATTATCTTTTTCTGTTTCTTCTATACTGCGTTGGTTTTTAACCCTCGTGAAACAGCAGATAACTTGAAAAAGAGTGGTGCATTCATTCCTGGGATCCGTCCCGGAGAACAGACTTCGCGTTACATTGATAAAGTAATGACACGTTTAACCTTAGCGGGTGCGTTGTATATTACCTTTATCTGCTTAATTCCGGAGTTCATGTTAATTGCGTGGAAAGTACAGTTCTATTTTGGCGGTACTTCACTACTAATTATAGTCGTCGTGACCATGGACTTCATGGCTCAGGTTCAGACCCATATGATGTCTCATCAGTATGAGTCTGTGATGAAGAAAGCTAATCTCGTTAACAAAGCGAAATAAGATCGCTTTGGAAAACAAGATTGCTTTTACGGAGTGATGAAATGAAAGTTCGAGCTTCCGTGAAGAAGATCTGCCGTAATTGCAAGATCGTCAAGCGTAGTGGCGTTGTTCGCGTTATCTGTGTTGAACCAAAACACAAACAGCGTCAAGGCTAAGAAAGAAGTTTGGTCAGCCCAATAATGGGCTGACCAAAATATTGTTTGCAAATCTGTCGTCTGTCGAGTATCCTTTCGGGCTTTTCGCAGATGACCTTTAACTTAAGGAGTGCATAGTGGCCCGTATCGCTGGCATTAACATTCCTGATCAAAAGCATGCAGTCATTGCGTTGACTGCTATCTTTGGTATTGGACGTACACGCGCTAGAGCAATCTGCGCATCTACTTCAATCGCCGAAGATGCTAAGATCAAGGAATTGAGCGAAGCTCAGATAGATATCCTACGCGAAGCAGTCGCCAAATATTCAGTAGAAGGTGACTTGCGTCGTGAGATTTCAATGAACATCAAGCGTCTTATGGATCTTGGTTGTTATCGTGGTCTCCGCCATCGTCGTAGCCTGCCCCTTCGTGGGCAACGTACTAAGACCAATGCGCGTACGCGTAAAGGTCCACGTAAGCCAATCAGAAAGTAACGGGAAGGTAAACCAAAATGGCTAAAGTTCCGTCACGTTCTCCGCGTAAGCGCGTACGTAAACAGGTTGCAGATGGCATGGCTCATATCCATGCGTCTTTCAACAACACAATTGTCACCATTACGGATCGTCAAGGTAATGCGTTGTCATGGGCTACCTCAGGTGGTTCTGGTTTTCGTGGTTCACGTAAATCAACACCATTCGCTGCACAGGTTGCTGCTGAGCGTGCAGGTATTGCTGCTCAAGACTACGGCGTTAAAAACCTTGAAGTTTTCGTGAAGGGTCCAGGTCCAGGTCGTGAATCAGCCATTCGTGCGCTGAACGCTGTTGGTTATAAAATTACCAACATTACCGATGTGACGCCTATCCCTCATAATGGCTGTCGTCCACCTAAAAAACGTCGTGTATAACACTGCGTATATAGGATAGTTGGAGAAAGATCATGGCAAGATACTTGGGTCCCAAGCTCAAGCTCAGCCGCAGAGAAGGTACAGACCTTTTCCTAAAAAGCGGTGTGAGAGCAATCGAATCGAAGTGTAAGCTAGAAACTGCACCTGGACAACATGGCGCACGTAAGCCACGTTTGTCTGAGTATGGTATTCAGCTACGCGAGAAACAAAAAGTTCGTCGTATTTTCGGAGTGCTAGAAAAGCAATTCCGTAACTACTACAAAGAAGCTGCACGTTTAAAAGGCAATACAGGTGAAAACCTATTGCAACTTTTAGAAGTCCGCCTAGATAACGTTGTTTATCGTATGGGTTTCGGTTCTACGCGTGCAGAATCACGTCAGCTAGTAAGCCATAAATCTGTTATGGTTAACGGTCGTGTTGTTAATATTCCGTCATTCAAAGTGTCTGCGAATGATGTTGTAAGCATCCGTGAAAAGTCACGTACTCAAGCTCGTATCAAAGCGGCTTTAGAAGTGGCTTCTCAACGTGAAAAGCCTACATGGGTAGAAGTCGACAATGCGAAAATGGAAGGTGCTTTTAAGCGTATTCCAGAACGTAGCGATTTGTCTGCGGATATTAACGAACAGCTGATCGTCGAGCTTTACTCTAAGTAAGGCTAACAAACAAGAGAGGACACAATGCAGGGTTCTGTTACAGAATTTCTTAAACCGCGTCTCGTTGATATTGAGCAGGTTAATTCAACTCGCGCCAAAGTTACACTAGAGCCACTAGAACGTGGTTTTGGCCATACCTTAGGTAACGCGTTGCGTCGAATCCTATTGTCGTCTATGCCTGGCTGTGCAGTTACTGAAGTCGAAATTGACGGCGTACTGCATGAATACAGCAGTAAGGAAGGCGTGCAAGAAGATATCCTTGAGATATTGCTTAATCTTAAGGGATTAGCAGTGACCATCGAGGGTAAAGACGAGGCTTTGCTTACATTAAGCAAGTCCGGCACAGGCCCTGTTACAGCAGCAGATATCACGCATGATGGTGATGTTACCATCGTGAATCCTGATCATGTTATCTGTCACTTGACTGGTAACAATGATATCAGCATGCGTATCCGCGTTGAGCGTGGTCGTGGTTATGTGCCTGCTTCGGCTCGTGCACAGACTGAAGACGATGATCGCCCAATCGGTCGCTTATTGATTGATGCTTCATTCTCGCCTGTAGCTCGCATTGCATATAATGTTGAAGCTGCTCGTGTAGAACAACGTACTGACTTAGACAAACTTGTGATTGATATGACCACTAACGGTACTATTGATCCTGAGGAAGCCATTCGTCGTTCCGCAACCATTTTAGCTGAACAGCTAGATGCGTTTGTTGAATTACGTGATGTGACTGAGCAGGCTGTTGTAGAAGAGAAACCGGAGTTCGATCCGATTTTGCTGCGTCCTGTCGACGATTTAGAGCTAACTGTACGTTCGGCTAACTGTTTAAAAGCCGAAGCGATTCATTACATCGGAGATCTGGTACAACGCACTGAAGTTGAGTTGCTTAAGACCCCTAACTTAGGTAAGAAATCTCTTACTGAAATTAAGGATGTTTTAGCGTCTCGCGGACTGTCGTTAGGTATGCGTCTAGAAAACTGGCCACCGGCTAGTTTAGCTGACGACCTATAAGTCTCAGGTTAGTACAGATTTAGGTTATAAGGATTAGGTCATGCGCCATCGTAAGAGTGGTCGTCAACTAAACCGCAACAGCAGTCATCGTCAAGCTATGTTTCGTAACATGGCTTGTTCAATAGTTCGTCATGAGATTATCAAGACAACTGTAGCTAAAGCGAAAGAACTGCGTCGCGTTGTTGAACCTCTAATAACACTTGCTAAAATTGACAGCGTTGCAAATCGCCGTTTAGTTTTTGCTCGTACCCGCGACGCTGAAGTTGTAGGTAAGTTATTTACTGAATTGGGTCCACGCTTCCAGGAACGTCCTGGTGGCTACACTCGTATTCTAAAGTGCGGTCTACGTACCGGTGATAAAGCCCCAATGGCTTACATCGAGTTAGTAGGTCGTCCTGAAGCTGCTGAAGCTGTTGAAGTTGAAGCTGCTGAGTAATTAGTTACTCACCGAAAAAACCGAGCTTAGGCTCGGTTTTTTTTATTTTTTTTCTGCATCGGTCATATTATAAGCGTCCGGGTAAGTACCTCTTCAGTAATGCTTATGACTCCTTCATCTTAACGACTAACTTTTACATCAAGAGTTAATATGGCTAAATGTTCTCATGAAAGAATGAGCTGCCTCCCAACAAATGCAGCCAGCGGCTTAACGATTACTGGTTTTTGTCATTAACATAATCTCAGTTTCAGCACCTTCTACTTCCGTAAAGCAACCAACCGGCAAAAGGTCGCAGCGTTTGTTAACGCTATAGTGGCAACATCAACCTCGTCAGCATCCTGGCAAGTACCTCTTCAGTAATGCTTATGACTTCTTTATCTTAACCACTGACTATTACATCAAAAGTTAATATGGCTAAATGTTCTCATGAAGAATGAGCTGCCTCCCAACAAATGCAGCCAGCGGCTTAACGATTACTGGTTTTTGTCATTAACATCATCTCAGTTTCAGCACCTTCTACTTCCGTAAAGCAACCAACCGGCAAAAGGTCGCAGCGTTTGTTAACGCTATAGTGGCAACATCAACCTCTTCAGCATCCTGGCAAGTACCTCTTCAGTAATGCTTATGACTTCTTTATCTTAACCACTGACTATTAGATCAGGAGTTAATATGGCAAAAGTTCTCATGAAGAATGAGCTGCCTCCCAATAAATGCAGCCAGCGCTTTAACGATTACTGGTTTTTGTCATTAACGTAATCTCAGTTCAGCACCTTTTACTTCTGTAAAGCAACTAAGCTTCAAAACGTCGCGGCGTTTGATAAATAACAGTGATCATGTCGACAGAGGTGACGCTCCAACGCTTTTCAATAGACTATCTGCTTGTAGCATCAAACGGGTTTTTGGGCTTCCCCTGTTCGTTGTCAGTCAGCCTTATTTGTGAAAGTATTATAACCCCAAGCTATTAATTCGCTCATCACCAGCACTATTTTGTATATATCAGCAGTACCTATTAGCCCTATACAAGCCAGAGATACAGCTCAAGCGTTAATCGCAGATTGGATGATAAAGTCCGCCGTCCTGTTAACCCCTTATATGATTTACGGTACCAACCTCTATTAACTAAAAGTGAACCTAACGCTGATGAAACGACGCTCAAAGTGATTAACGAATCGTATCTGTGGGTGAGAATTTCTCTGGCGTGGATGAGCCTCGTTATCAAGGTTTAAACAGCCTTGTGCTGTACGACTATTAACAAGGTAGCCTCAAGGACACGTGCGAGAGCGGTTTTCTTGCCACGGAGCAAACCAGTTTAGCGTTATTTACCGATTGATTGCTACGCGGCCTTCCAACAGGCAAACAATAGACTTGTGTGGCTATTCACGACCATAAATTCAAAGAAACGTGAAAGTTGCACAGGAAAAACAAAACTCGCAGCGTCAGCAAGGCGGATATGGCACTGAGCATGATAGCCAAGCGGTATTGAAATGCAAATACCTACACTAAGTCAAAAAGACTGATCATTTTTTTGAGTGGCTCATTCAAGTTCTTCAGGAGGCAATTTAAGCACTGGCTCGATACATCAGCTAAGCAAGTGCCAAAAAACGCCCTTGGCCAAGACATACATTACAACCTGCTCTATGGCCAAAGCCTAGCCAGTGACATAGAGAATAGCGGATTTAATAACGACAACAATCGTTGACAGCGCGTAGTAAAGCAGTTTGTGATTGGCCGTTAATACTGATGGGTTAACCTCAACCATAGTGGTGTAGAGGGGAGTGTTATTTTTTGCAACATAATAGAAATGGCTTCAGGAATGGGTTAACACCGTTCGATTACATTAAACACTGCTTAGAGCCGCTATCCTTGCCTCATAGAGACCTCTACAGTCTATTTATCTGGCTCGTTAATCTAGGTGAGGGTAGTTTTCAAAACGCTTAGTAAGTAGCGATCTTGTGTTCGCTGAGCAGTAGGTTCAGTGCCTGCTCATCATGACGTGCCTTTGATTTTCATCGCCGGCTCAATGAGTTATCGTTAAGTTTCTAGTGTGGATTTATATGCCTTTAACTCTAGACCTTATACTGAGTTAATGATTAAAGTAGTCTGAATCCAGATAGAGGCATTGGTTTACCCGAATAGCATCCAATGCCTGCAGACGGTAAATTAGTTTTGCTGGGTATAAAAAAAGCCTCCGAAGAGGCTTGATTGAATGTTGTGTTTACTTACTATTTCCCATAGCCTCTTCACTATAGGTAGGCTTTTCATGCTTTTGCCCCATCGCTTCAGCGACTTCAGGCGGCATATAGTTTTCATCGTGCTTGGCGAGGACTTCAGTCGCTTCTAATTTTCCAGACGCTACTAGAATACCTTGGGCAACGATCCCTTGGCCTTCTCTAAATAGGTCTGGAAGTAAATCATCATATGTGACGAACACTGTTCCACCCGCTGAATCATGCACTGCAAATTCAACATGTAAACTTTTTGGATCGCGTTTCATCGACCCTATTGTGACCATGCCACCGACTCGGATCCGTTGTCCTACTTCTGGCATTACACCCGTATCGTTTTTCCCGTGGGTAATTTCATACGGTGTATAGAATAAATTCAAATTTGAATTTAGTGCGTATAACAATAACGAAGCAACAGCTGCAACACCGGCTATTAACGCTACTGCAAGGGTTAATCTCTTTTTACGTCTTGGATTCACGATTATTACCTCTTGTTTCTTTCAGGCGTTGTTCACGCGTTATTTTTTTAGCTATTTCAATTAGGACGGTGCGTTTTTTTCGCACGCTGAGGATGATCAAGGTTCCTAAAGAGCCGATTGTTACACCGTAAGACAACCATACATAAAATCCATAGCCACCCATATTAATGAAATCTTTCAATGAATCAAATTGCATTATTTTGCCTCCTCTGCAGTTGCTAAATCTCTTACCCAAGGGCGCATGCCATTTCGAGCGAGGATTTCGGTTCTATAACGGACTAAGGTAATTGCACCTATCATTACTCCAAAACCAACTATATTGATCAATAGTGGGTATAGCATATCTGTCGACATGGTTGATTTTTCGGTTATTTTAATTGTAGACGGTTGATGTAAGCTGCTCCACCAGTCGACAGAGTATTTAATAATCGGAATGTTAATCACACCGACAATGGCCAAAATACCAGAGGCTCTAGCCGCGAGCACCTTATCTTCAAATGAAGCATACAGCGAAATAATGCCTAAGTATAAAAAGAGTAAGACTAATTCAGAGGTCAGACGCGCATCCCATACCCACCAAGCGCCCCACATTGGTTTGCCCCATGCGGCTCCGGTAAGTAATGCTATGAATGTGATAACCGCACCAATAGGTGCTATTGCTGCCGCGGCCCAATCGGCAGATTTAATTTGCCATACTAAACCTATAAAGGAAGCGGTTGCCATTGCCAAATAAGCGCTCATTGACATCGATGCGGCAGGCACATGGATGAAAATAATGCGATAACTATCGCCTTGTTGGTAATCTGTTGGTGCAAACAATAATCCCCAAATGCTCCCAGTTCCAATAAGTAAAATCGCGAATGTGGTAAACCACGGCAGTAGTGTGCCTGACAATTTATATGCTCGTTCAGGATCAGCGAAGGTATGAAGCCATTTCCACATTAGTTTGTACTCACACGTAAAGAGGCACCAATTGCAAAAGGAGCCAAGATTAAAGAACCGACCAACATAGCGGCTAGTATCGCCAGTTGGCCATCATAAGTAAGGTTGAGTCCTGCAGCATCAATTGCGCTAGTGGCAAAGATAAGTACAGGAATATATAAAGGTAGAATGAGTAAGCTCAGTAACACGCCTCCTTTTCGAAGCCCAACGGTTAGTGCAACACCTATCGCACCTAGTAAAGATAACACCGGGGTTCCTAGCGCTAACGTCGCCATTAATGCACCGTAACTATTACTCTCTAAATGCAATAGAACGGCTAACAAAGGGGCAACTAAGATTAATGGCACACCTGTTAGTATCCAATGAGCCAGTACTTTTGATAATACTAATAATGGTAATGGCTGTGGACTCAACAACATCTGCTCAAGGCTACCATCGTTGTAATCGGCTTTAAATAATCGCTCTAATGACAACATAGAGGCGAGTAAGGCCGCGACCCATATAATGCCAGGTGCTACTCTTGTTAGGACCTGAGGTTCAGGCCCAATTCCTAGAGGAAAAAGAGTGACCACTAATATAAAAAATAATAGTGGGTTAAAAATATCACCGCGATGTCGGATAGCAATTCTTAAATCTCGTTGCAAAAACGTCATGAATGATGCGGTGTAACTAATTCCTCGTTTCATCCCAATACCTTATATAAAGCGATAGTCGAGCGTGACTTTGCGTAACATGTCATCACGAATAATGCTCATATCTTGGTGGGTGGTTAATATGACACATCCTCCCGATTTAGCATGTTGTATGAAAAGTTGTTCCAATTCTTCAACGCCTTTTTTATCAATTGCTGTAAAAGGTTCATCGAGGATCCAGATTTTACAGTTGCTATGCTGTAAACGTGCTAAAGCGGTTCGACGGTGTTGTCCTGCAGATAAATGACCTGCCAGAGCTTCTTCAAAACCGGTTAAATTGACCTTCGCCAAAATAACGTTAGTGTCGAAATCATCATAGCCACTGATTCTTAAATTGAAGTTAAGATTTTCTTCTGCAGTGAGCTCACTTTTCACACCCGCCAAATGCCCAAGATATAACAAGTCGAGATTAAACTCGTCTCTACATCGATTAATGTCTTCACCTAAATATTCAACCTCACCAGCATACGGGCGAGATAAGCCTGCAATAATACGTAGTAGGCTTGTTTTACCAGCACCATTTGGGCCTTCAACTTGGACAATATCACCCGCATTGATGTTAAAACTAAGTTCATCAAATAAAATGCGTTCTTCGCGAATACAGGTCAATTCGTTGGCACTTAATAGTACTTTTGGTTGGTTTGATATAGTCACTTATCCCTCTTGTTTTGCTTGAGGATGAATTCGAAAAGATATTAACACAAACACTTTTACCGGTTTAGCTTTGTCACCGATTAAGTGCTAGCAATTTGATATGGTTCCAAAAAATAATATATAGTTTGAACTTTTTTAATGATTGCTAATATATTACCTTAACTGCACTGATTGTCTTGATTTAGGGACTAAGCTGAGATTGTTATCACAAAAAGATGAGTTTTTTTGCTATTTGTAGTAATCTTATCTTGCCAAAATGAGTCTGCCTTCTAAATCAAAGGGCAGCGTTAAGCTTTATATATTTGCAATTAGGAACGATGAACATGAAAAAATTGTTAGCAATGACTGCAGTAGCTGCATTAACTTTGTCTGCAAATGTATTTGCTCAAGAAGGTGAAGCTATTTATAATAAAGCGTGTCAAGTCTGTCACAGCATGGGCGTGGCTGGTGCGCCTAAAGCTCATGATACTGCGGCATGGGAACCACGCCTAGCGAAAGGTTTAGATGCCTTAGTGGGTTCGGTTAAGTCAGGTTTAAACGCTATGCCACCAGGTGGTATGTGTACTGACTGTACCGATGACGATTACAAAAAAGCAATTGAGTTTATGTCTAAGTAGCTTTCGACTAGATCAAAAAACCGGCTAATAGCCGGTTTTTTTATGGGTCAATCTTAGTCATGTTAGCGTATAACATCACTAAGACTAAACAGGGTTACTGTACTAAGGTATCCAGTGTTAGTGCAGCATTACCACCCACTTTTATTGCTTTAATTGTGCCCTTTAAGTCACCCGACTGTGGCTTAACACTGCCATTCTTTGACAATACCGCAATGATTTCGACTTCTTGTACTGAACTGAGTGTGACATCGCCACCCATAGAAGTACTGTCATCTAGTGTAATTGTTGTGGGTAAACTGCTTGCGCTGATTTTAGTTGCGGCTAGCGGTACTTTAAGGCCTTGGGTTGCTCGTGCGAAAATAAACACAGTATCTGTATCAGCCACTTTATCCGCTAGTTCTGGCGAAATGGATATTTCAATCGCCACCGTTTTGGCGTTGCTAGTGATATCTGATTTGTGATTGGCATCACTAGGCATTGAGTCTGGGTTTTCACCAAGGCGCATGTTAGCAGACTCAATCGCATTCATTAATGCTGTTCTATCAACATCATTACGATCACTGTCTAAGATCATTTGCCACGAATTGATGGCTTTATTGTAGTTTGCGGTAAAGAAAGCATCCATACCAACGAGAAGCAGCGTGGAGGGATCTTGTGGATCTAACGCTAAAGATTGATCAATTATCGCTTGAATTGCCGGTGACATTTGTTGATTAGCTTTGTAGTATAGCGCTGTCGCTTTAGGGCCAAGGAGTTCAGCTTGCGTGCCCACTAACTCCATCACTTTATCAAATGCAGCAACGGCTTTATCATATTGATTGGCAGAGATATAAGCATGCCCAAGGCTAAACCAAGCTTGACTGTCGTCTGGCTGAGCTTGCACTTTTGCTTCCATTATCTGTACCCGTTGCGACATAATTTGCGCCGGATCCATACCCTGATGAGGATTGCTGGCTTGCGAAGGAGGGTTGGCTAATTCGTTGTAAGCACCAAGTTGTTGATAAAAGTAACCTGAAACAGCCAACAAACAAATGGTCATAAAAGCAGGCCACAAAGCAGTTTTTGATTTAATTTCGACATCAAGGGAGTCGTCACCCTTTTGTTTCATATCCTGAAGTAGATTTATCTCTAGTTCTTTCTTTAATGCTTCGAATTCGACTTGATCTAAAAGATCGTCTTTCAATTCTTTTTCAAGAATCGCTAAACGTTCAGCAAAAAGTTCAAGGTTAGTTTGTCTACGAACACCAGATTCTTCAGCTTGTAACAGCTTTTTCTGGCGAAAATGTGGAACCCAAATCATGATTAGGCCGATGAGTACGACAAGCGCAATAAATATCCAAAATGTGGTCATTGTTTCAATATTCACTTTTAGGTTAACAGAGAAAGCGGCAATTACCGCAGTGCTTGGAATCTTGATTATACGTAAAGATTATTAATTGAATAGTAATATAAGGAAGATATGAATCCAAATCCTGATAGTTGCGTACTGGTTCACAGATTGAATTGTTTGGCTAACTCATGGTGAAACTTTGTTAAGGTAATCCTGTCAGACTGGTTGTGGAAACTTTTCTATTTATCTCAATCGATGTTCATAATGAGACTAGTGACCCAATTTTGCACGAAAATGGCAGACAGAAGTCATCGCAAGTTCTAAAATGCGTTAAAATTCGTTTAAGCTAATGTGCGTATATTAGTTCATCGCATTAATTGGTACTGTAGTGATTTGTTTGTTTCAGATCCGCTTATTTTTTTAGACTAAGGAATACCCATGATTCCAGAAATTGGACATTTCTCGCTCATTCTCGGTTTGGCTTTTGCCATACTGTTAGCTAGCGTGCCGTTATATGGTTCCGCATGTAAAGACCAGTATCTCGTTCGTTATGCTTGGCCATTGACATACGGAATGTTTTTTTTCATCACTCTATCGGTCGTTATCCTAGGGTACAGTTTTGCGGTTGATGATTTTTCGGTGGCTTATGTCGCACATCATTCCAACTCACAATTACCTATTTTCTTTAAGATTGCGGCAGTTTGGGGTGGTCATGAAGGATCACTATTATTCTGGGTCTTTGCATTATCTGTATGGTCTACCTCTGTGGCACTATTCAGTAAAGGGTTAGAAGAAGTCTTTACCGCCAGAGTATTGTCAGTCTTAGCGATGATTGTTGTTGGTTTCACCTTATTCATGGTACTGACATCAAGTCCATTTGAACGGTTATTTCCTATTCCTTTAGAAGGGCGAGACTTAAATCCGATGCTGCAAGATGTTGGATTAATCTTCCATCCACCTATGCTGTATTTGGGTTACGTGGGTTTCTCAGTATGTTTTGCTTTTGCCATTGCAGCACTTATGAGTGGCAGACTTGACTCTGCATGGGCTCGTTGGAGTCGTCCTTGGACTTTAGCGGCTTGGATATTTTTAACCGGTGGGATCTCATTAGGTTCTTGGTGGGCTTATTACGAATTAGGTTGGGGCGGCTGGTGGTTTTGGGACCCGGTTGAAAATGCTTCATTTATGCCTTGGTTAGTGGGTACTGCGTTAGTGCACTCATTAATCGTGACAGAAAAACGTGGTGCATTCCGTAACTGGACTGTATTGCTAGCTATCTTTGCGTTCTCATTAAGTTTACTCGGCACATTTATTGTTCGTTCGGGCGTATTAACGTCAGTACATTCTTTTGCAGCAGATCCAAGTCGTGGTTTGTTCATCTTGCTGTTGTTAGGCCTTGCCGTCGGCGGTTCGTTAACTCTGTTTGCTTTCCGAGCCAGTGAAATGAGCAGTCCAGCACGATTTGAGCTTAAATCGAAAGAAACCATGCTGCTAATCTGTAACGTATTACTTACTGTTGCAGCGGGTACTGTTCTACTGGGTACACTATATCCTTTACTGATTGATGCATTAGGTATGGGCAAAATTTCAGTGGGCCCTCCGTATTTCAATGCTGTGTTTGTACCTATCGTACTAGTGCTATTTTGTTTTATGGGTATAGGTCCAATTATTCGTTGGAAGAAATCTAAAGCCGGTGAAATCAAAAGACAGTTACTTGTTCCAGCTATTATCGCGTTAGTTGTGGGTGTTGCAGCTCCATTTGTTGCTGGCGGTGAATTTAATGCTTGGGTAATGTGTGGTGTGGGTGCTACCGCGTGGATCATGCTAGCCACTCTTCGCGCTGCTTATAATATGGTAAGCAATAAAGAAGGCGGTATCAGTCTCAATCAAATAGGTCGTAGCCAGTTAGGGATGCTCTTTGCCCACTTTGGTATTGCGGTGTCAGTAATGGGGGCAACAATTGTCTCTAATTACTCGATTGAAAAAAGTGTTCGCATGGGACCAGGTATTAGCCAAGAGCTGGCAGGTTATACATTCAAGTACTTAGAAACTAAAAATGTTGTCGGCCCTAATTATACTGCCAAACAAGGTCAGATTGAGATTTATAAAGATGATGAATTTGTCTCTTTGTTAAAGCCTGATCGTCGTCAATACACTGTTCGTACTATGGATATGACTGAAGCAGGTATTGATTGGGGATTATTCCGCGACTTATATGTCACTATGGGCGACCCCATTAGTTTAACTGAGTTTGCTGTACGTCTTAATTATAAACCCTTTGTACGTTGGATATGGTTTGGCTCAATCTTTATGATGATTGGTGGCTTCCTTGCTGCATCAGATAAGCGTTATCGTGTGAAGCAAGTTGCTTCAGAAGATGTAGTAAAAGCAAAATTAGCGACAGTGTAATTAACTCGGAGACACTATGAAGAAGTTTGTACTGTTTATACCCTTAGTCATATTCTTGGGTATGGGCGCGTTTTTATACAAAGGATTATTTCTCAATCCTAAAGTGCTCGATTCAGCATTAGAAGGAAAGCCTGTTCCGGCTTTCCAACTTGAGCGCTTAGAAGTGCCTAGTGAAGTCTTAACTGAGAAAGATCTTCCTGCAAAAGTGTCGATGTTAAACTTTTGGGCGACTTGGTGTCCCGCATGTAAATATGAGCATCCTTACTTGATGATGTTATCTAAACGTAATTTGTTACCTATATATGGTATCAACTATCGTGACGAGCGAGCATTAGCAATTAAAGAGTTAACCACTCTAGGTGACCCTTACACAGCCAATATCTTTGATAAAGATGGTCGCCTAGGGCTCGACCTTGGGGTTTATGGCGCACCAGAAACATTTATTGTCGATCATAACGGTATTATTCGTTATCGTTATGCAGGACCGATAGATCAAACGGTATGGACACAAACCTTGTATCCGATGATCCAGCAATTACAAGCTGAAGCTAAAGTTGATGGAGCATCGTAATGAAATTCGTATTTAAAATAATGATGGCTTGTACGAGTTTGCTTTTTACTTTGACGGTAATGGCTACACCAGTCGATACCTATGAGTTCAAGTCAGCAGAAAATCAACAAAGGGCATTGTCACTCGCGCATCAATTGCGTTGTCCACAATGTCAGAATCAAAATTTAGTCGATTCAAACTCACCTGTTGCACAAGATTTGCGCTTAGAAGTGTATCAGATGGTTGATAGTGGTAAATCTGAAGTTGAAATTATCGACTTTATGACTAGTCGCTATGGTGATTTTGTTTTGTACAATCCTAAGCTAGACTCAAAAACATATATTCTATGGCTTGGTCCATTTGGGTTACTTATTTTGGGTCTCTTTATTGGCTTTATCTTTGTGCGCAAGCAACGGATTCAAGCCACAGAATCCACAACCTTGTCGACAGAGCAACAAGCCGAGTTAGATGCAATATTAAATCCTAATAAGACAACCAAGTAACCAATCGGAGTATTAACCTTGAAACAGTGGTTTGCGTATATCTTCACGAGCTTCTTTATATTGGGTATTGCAAGTATGGCTAATGCATACCCCGGCATGCAAGCTGCGGCTAAGCAAACCACTGAGTCAACACTTGATCGGATTAATATCCTACCGCAACCATTCCCTATTGCTTTAGTTGACTTCACCAACCCCGTTGGTCAGCCAATTAATTTTGAACACTATAAGGGAAAAGTGGTTGTGGTTAACGTTTGGGCTACTTGGTGTCCACCTTGTGTCAGAGAGCTCCCTGCGCTTAATCGATTAGATAAAAGCTTAGATGCAGAACATTTTGCACTAATACCTATTTCTATTGATGCCGAAGCAGTTAATGTCGTACAGCCATTTTTGGAATCTCTTGAATTATCCACATTCAACTCATATTTTGATCCGCAACAACAGTTACGAGATGTATTCCCACTCGATACAATACCGGCGACATTTATCTTAAATGAACAAGGTGAGCTGGTGGCCTATGTTCGCTCGTTTGTCGATTGGGATGATAAGAATGTGATTAGTTTCCTTAACCAATTCCGCAACAGCACAGTAAAAGTACAATAAACATTCAAGAAAGCTCAAAAAATATCTTAAAGGATCGCTTTTGGTGAAAAGATCGCCAAGCGATCCTTTTTTCTTAAAAAAGGGCTTGCGCTAAATCTTGTATTGCCTATAATGCGCATCCACTGACACGGCAGACAGCGAAAGCAGTCACCGAGTTGGGTTGAATTAAGTGGTTCAAAACACTGAGTTCAAGGCGAAAAGAAAGTTTGAAAAAACACTTGACGCGAAACGGGAAATGCGTAAAATACGCACCCCAAGCCAACGACCTAGCGTCAGCGGCCGCTGAATGAAAAATCGAAAGATGTTCATGTTAGCAACGTTCTTTAACAATCTAAACAAGAAATCTGTGTGGACA
This sequence comes from Shewanella sp. Actino-trap-3, assembly GCF_002836275.1. Taxonomy (NCBI): domain Bacteria; kingdom Pseudomonadati; phylum Pseudomonadota; class Gammaproteobacteria; order Alteromonadales; family Shewanellaceae; genus Shewanella; species Shewanella sp. Actino-trap-3. The sequence goes on from NZ_PJCE01000001.1 coordinate 3,481,282, forward strand.
TTCACAGGTATTGAGTTATTCGAAATTGTCTTCTGTTCTTCGGAATGTTGGCAATCAAAAAATTTCAACTCAATGCAACGATGAGTGTTCATAGTAATATGTACAAACATTATTTAGATTCTTCCGAGTCTAATTAATGAAATCAGAATTCATTGAGCCGAAAGCATCGTTCTTACTTGTAAGAGTGGGGTTTTCAAAAAACTTTAATTGAAGAGTTTGATCATGGCTCAGATTGAACGCTGGCGGCAGGCCTAACACATGCAAGTCGAGCGGTAACACAAGGGAGCTTGCTCCTGAGGTGACGAGCGGCGGACGGGTGAGTAATGCCTAGGGATCTGCCCAGTCGAGGGGGATAACAGTTGGAAACGACTGCTAATACCGCATACGCCCTACGGGGGAAAGGAGGGGACCTTCGGGCCTTCCGCGACAGGATGAACCTAGGTGGGATTAGCTAGTTGGTGAGGTAATGGCTCACCAAGGCGACGATCCCTAGCTGTTCTGAGAGGATGATCAGCCACACTGGGACTGAGACACGGCCCAGACTCCTACGGGAGGCAGCAGTGGGGAATATTGCACAATGGGGGAAACCCTGATGCAGCCATGCCGCGTGTGTGAAGAAGGCCTTCGGGTTGTAAAGCACTTTCAGTAGGGAGGAAAGGTAGCGTGTTAATAGCCCGTTACTGTGACGTTACCTACAGAAGAAGGACCGGCTAACTCCGTGCCAGCAGCCGCGGTAATACGGAGGGTCCGAGCGTTAATCGGAATTACTGGGCGTAAAGCGTGCGCAGGCGGTTTGTTAAGCCAGATGTGAAATCCCCGGGCTCAACCTGGGAATTGCATTTGGAACTGGCGAACTAGAGTCTTGTAGAGGGGGGTAGAATTCCAGGTGTAGCGGTGAAATGCGTAGATATCTGGAGGAATACCGGTGGCGAAGGCGGCCCCCTGGACAAAGACTGACGCTCATGCACGAAAGCGTGGGGAGCAAACAGGATTAGATACCCTGGTAGTCCACGCCGTAAACGATGTCTACTCGGAGTTTGGTGACTTAGTCACTGGGCTCCCAAGCTAACGCATTAAGTAGACCGCCTGGGGAGTACGGCCGCAAGGTTAAAACTCAAATGAATTGACGGGGGCCCGCACAAGCGGTGGAGCATGTGGTTTAATTCGATGCAACGCGAAGAACCTTACCTACTCTTGACATCCACAGAAGAGACCAGAGATGGACTTGTGCCTTCGGGAACTGTGAGACAGGTGCTGCATGGCTGTCGTCAGCTCGTGTTGTGAAATGTTGGGTTAAGTCCCGCAACGAGCGCAACCCCTATCCTTATTTGCCAGCGCGTAATGGCGGGAACTCTAGGGAGACTGCCGGTGATAAACCGGAGGAAGGTGGGGACGACGTCAAGTCATCATGGCCCTTACGAGTAGGGCTACACACGTGCTACAATGGCAAGTACAGAGGGTTGCAAAGCCGCGAGGTGGAGCTAATCTCACAAAGCTTGTCGTAGTCCGGATCGGAGTCTGCAACTCGACTCCGTGAAGTCGGAATCGCTAGTAATCGTGGATCAGAATGCCACGGTGAATACGTTCCCGGGCCTTGTACACACCGCCCGTCACACCATGGGAGTGGGCTGCAAAAGAAGTGGGTAGTTTAACCTTCGGGAGAACGCTCACCACTTTGTGGTTCATGACTGGGGTGAAGTCGTAACAAGGTAGCCCTAGGGGAACCTGGGGCTGGATCACCTCCTTACCTATACGACTAACTCAATACCTAAAAGTGCAGCGATGCATGTGAGTGTTCACACAGATTACTTGTTAACTTCTTCGGAAGTAGAGTGAAACACGCCGCCAGCCGGCTAGTGTTGTTCTTTAACAATTTGGAAAGCTGATAGTACTAACTAAAGGCGCATGAATAATGATTCGTTGTTATTGGTGTGATTACGTTAGTGCGAAAAATAATACTGATGCGAAAGCATTAGTATCTTGAGTTCTCAAAACACTGTTTAAGTGTCTTGAATATTCTAAAAAACTAAGGCGAGTCCACTTCCTACCCGGAGGTGAGACAAGTAAAAACCAGCTGGTCATGATATGACTCAGAGGTTCACGCAAGTGAAACTCATTTGGGTTGTATGGTTAAGTGACCAAGCGTATACGGTGGATGCCTTGGCAGTCAGAGGCGATGAAGGACGTAATAACTTGCGAAAAGCGTTGGCGAGCTAGTAATAAGCATTTGAGCTAACGATATCCGAATGGGGAAACCCGGCCACATAAGTGGTCATCATAACGTGAATACATAGCGTTATGAGGCGAACCTGGGGAACTGAAACATCTAAGTACCCAGAGGAAAAGAAATCAACCGAGATTCCCCTAGTAGCGGCGAGCGAACGGGGATTAGCCCTTAAGTCTATGGGGTGTTAGTGGAATGTGTTGGAAAGCACAGCGGCACAGGGTGATAGCCCCGTACATGAAAACTAACCGTAGATGAAAACGAGTAAGGCGGGACACGTGACATCCTGTTTGAATATGGGGGGACCATCCTCCAAGGCTAAATACTCCTGACTGACCGATAGTGAACCAGTACCGTGAGGGAAAGGCGAAAAGAACCCCTGTGAGGGGAGTGAAATAGAACCTGAAACCGTGTACGTACAAGCAGTGGGAGCGGTTCTTGAGACCGTGACTGCGTACCTTTTGTATAATGGGTCAGCGACTTACATTTTGTAGCGAGGTTAAGCGAATAGCGGAGCCGTAGGGAAACCGAGTGTTAACTGCGCGTTTAGTTGCAAGGTGTAGACCCGAAACCGAGTGATCTAGCCATGGGCAGGTTGAAGGTTGAGTAACATCAACTGGAGGACCGAACCGACTTATGTTGAAAAATGAGCGGATGACTTGTGGCTGGGGGTGAAAGGCCAATCAAACTCGGAGATATCTGGTTCTCCTCGAAAGCTATTTAGGTAGCGCCTCGAGCGAATACCATTGGGGGTAGAGCACTGTTAAGGCTAGGGGGTCATCCCGACTTACCAACCCTTTGCAAACTCCGAATACCAATGAGTACTACTCGGGAGACAGACAGCGGGTGCTAACGTCCGTTGTCAAAAGGGAAACAACCCAGACCGTCAGCTAAGGTCCCAAAGTGTATGTTAAGTGGGAAACGATGTGGGAAGGCTCAGACAGCTAGGATGTTGGCTTAGAAGCAGCCATCATTTAAAGAAAGCGTAATAGCTCACTAGTCGAGTCGGCCTGCGCGGAAGATTTAACGGGGCTAAACATACCACCGAAGCTACGGGTGCATTTCATTAGAATTGCGCGGTAGAGGAGCGTTCTGTAAGCGGTTGAAGGTGAAGGGGTAACCCACACTGGACGTATCAGAAGTGCGAATGCTGACATGAGTAACGATAAAGGGAGTGAAAAACTCCCTCGCCGAAAGACCAAGGGTTCCTGTCCAACGTTAATCGGGGCAGGGTGAGTCGACCCCTAAGGTGAGGCCGAAAGGCGTAATCGATGGGAAACAGATTAATATTTCTGTACCTTCACTAACTGCGATGGAGAGACGGAGAAGGCTAGGCTAGCGCGGCGTTGGTAGTCCGCGTTTAAGGTGGTAGGTTGTATTCTTAGGCAAATCCGGGGATACGCATTTAATTGCAAGACTGAGGACTGATGACGAGTCACTAAGGTGATGAAGTAGTTGATGCCATACTTCCAGGAAAATCTTCTAAGCTTCAGGTTAGTGGGGATCGTACCCCAAACCGACACAGGTGGTCGGGTAGAGAATACCAAGGCGCTTGAGAGAACTCGGCTGAAGGAACTAGGCAAAATGGTACCGTAACTTCGGGAGAAGGTACGCTGCCGACGGTGATAGGACTTGCTCCTTAAGCTGTTGGCAGTCGCAGATACCAGGTGGCTGCAACTGTTTATCAAAAACACAGTACTGTGCAAAATCGCAAGATGACGTATACGGTATGACGCCTGCCCGGTGCCGGAAGGTTAATTGATTGGGTTATCTTCGGAGAAGCTCATGATCGAAGCCCCGGTAAACGGCGGCCGTAACTATAACGGTCCTAAGGTAGCGAAATTCCTTGTCGGGTAAGTTCCGACCTGCACGAATGGCGTAATGATGGCCACGCTGTCTCCAGCCGAGACTCAGTGAAGTTGAAATTGCGGTGAAGATGCCGTATACCCGCGGCTAGACGGAAAGACCCCGTGAACCTTTACTATAGCTTGGCACTGAACATTGAACCTACATGTGTAGGATAGGTGGGAGACTTTGAAGCTTGGACGCTAGTCTGAGTGGAGTCAATCTTGAAATACCACCCTTGTAGTTTTGATGTTCTAACCGCGGCCCCTAATCGGGGTTCGGGACAGTGCCTGGTGGGTAGTTTGACTGGGGCGGTCTCCTCCCAAAGAGTAACGGAGGAGCACGAAGGTTGGCTAAGTACGGTCGGACATCGTACGGTTAGTGCAATGGCATAAGCCAGCTTAACTGCGAGACATACACGTCGAGCAGGTACGAAAGTAGGTCATAGTGATCCGGTGGTTCTGAATGGAAGGGCCATCGCTCAACGGATAAAAGGTACTCCGGGGATAACAGGCTGATACCGCCCAAGAGTTCATATCGACGGCGGTGTTTGGCACCTCGATGTCGGCTCATCACATCCTGGGGCTGAAGTCGGTCCCAAGGGTATGGCTGTTCGCCATTTAAAGTGGTACGCGAGCTGGGTTCAGAACGTCGTGAGACAGTTCGGTCCCTATCTGCCGTGGGCGTTGGATGATTGAAGGGAGCTGCTCCTAGTACGAGAGGACCGGAGTGGACGAACCGCTGGTGTTCGGGTTGTCATGCCAATGGCATTGCCCGGTAGCTACGTTCGGGATCGATAACCGCTGAAAGCATCTAAGCGGGAAGCGAGCCCTAAGATGAGTCATCCCTAGAGCTTTAAGCTCTCTAAAGGGCCGTAGGAGACTACTACGTTGATAGGCAAGGTGTGTAAGCGTTGTGAGGCGTTGAGCTAACTTGTACTAATGACCCGTGAGGCTTAACCATACAACCCAGATGGGTTTTACTGACCTTAGTGTTAGAATAGAGCGCTTAAACAGTGTTTTGTAGACTCAAAAAAATCAGCTTTCCGAATTATTATTTACGGCCTTAAAGGCGGTAGATATACAAATTTGTCTGGAAACCATAGCATTGTGGCACCACCTGATCCCATTCCGAACTCAGAAGTGAAACGCAATCGCGCCGATGGTAGTTTGGGGTCTCCCCATGCGAGAGTAGGTCATTTCCAGGCGCCTAATTTACTCGAAAGAGTAGTGAAACAGCCCGCTATTACATAGCGGGCTTTTTACGTCTGTAATTTAACAGCTTCGCTGCGCTGCTAGGGTCGCTGCGCTGCTAGGGTCGCTGCGCTGCTAGGGCGGACTGCGTCCTGCTAGGGATAGCTTCAGAAACGATAACAAGCGAACGCTGTGCTCACGGATAGAGACAGCTTCGCTGCTAAGATTTTATAGCATCTAGCAGCGCAGCGTCCTAGCCTCTAGGCTTTTAGCTCGATTGTTATCTCTTGTCATCGCTTGCTACCGCTCGCTGCTAAGATTTTATAGCCTCTAGCCGCGTAGCGTCCTAGCCTCTAGGCTTTTAGCTCGGTTGTTATCTCTCGTCATCGCTTGCTACCGCTCGCTACCAAGATTTTATAGTATCTAGCCGCGTAGCGTCCTAGCCTCTAGGTTTTTAGCTCGATTGGTATCTCTCGTCATCGCTTGCTACCGCTCGCTACCAAGATTTTATAGCCTCTAGCCGCGCAGCGTCCTAGCCTCTAGGCATTTAGCTTTAGCTTTTTCGTCCATTCGCTTGTTATCGTATTTCATCGCTCGCCATCGCTTGCGGCTAATATTTTATAGCATCTAGGCATTTCGCTCTGAAACGAGCATGTTGAAGTGATTTGAATAGATTAATAAGCTGTCATTACACAACTTATCAATATGACTTACCAAGGCAGGGTTAATAGCTTATCTAAAATAGGTTTATTGGCTTCAGGGAACTCATATTCAGAGATGGATTGTAATTCAACCCATTGTATTTGTTGTCCTTCAACGCCGGTTGCTTGGCCATTGAAATCAGTCACTAAGTGGATATCAAGTCTTACCTGCTTATCTGGATAGTCATGGCTGATATCCATAAATGCTGTTGTGCTTTTTACATCAAGATCCACTTCTTCTTTCAATTCACGAATTAGAGCGGCAGTTACCGTTTCATTTTGTTCAACTTTACCACCCGGGAATTCCCATTTTCCACCTTGATGTAAATGGTCATGACGCTTGGCTAATAAAATTTGTTTATGTTGGTTTATAATAACGCCGACAGCAACATGTATTCTCTTTTGCATGTTTTGCCCTTACTATTTCTTCTTATTGTTCGAATAGATTGTTCGAATAGATTGTTCGAATAGATTGTTCGAATAGATTGTTCGAATAGGTTATCTGAACTGATTATTTAAAGAAGTCACCTTCATCAAAACCAGCATCATCCAACAGATCTAGGTCTATATCGTGCTTAACCGGAATAGCATGTTTTTCACTCGCCCAGTCACCGAGATCGATAAGTTTACAACGTTCACTGCAAAAAGGCTTAAATAGGGAGTCGTCTTTCCATTCAACTTTGGTGCTGCAAATTGGGCAGTTTACTACTGTTAAAGGCATAATCATTCTTGGTTATTAATCTTACTCGTGATGGTAAAGTGTTTAGGTGCAGGTTGCTAGTGAGAACTCAACAGTTTCACTTGTATGACGATGTAAATCGAAATCGACAAAATGAATGGCATAACGATTTCGATTGCCACTGATTGTAGGATAGCAATTCTGGTTGGGGTTTATTTTTACACGGATTAATGACAGAGGCTGCGGTGAGCTGCCTTGATAGAACCCTACTGGTGCTTGGCATAAACTAAAATCTGCTGTCGTTCTAATCAGTTCTAGCAGTAGCATGATTGGGGCTAATAGTGGCTGAAATTGCATCCGCCAGTTTTCGATATCTTGCTGTCGATATTGCCAGTCTTTGTCTAGCCAAAAGTGCAGCTGAGGAAAATCAAAATTACAGTATGCCCCGGTCATATTGAAGCGCTGTCGTAGTGAACAGATAAACTTATCTTGTTTAAGGCTACAACCAATTCTTTCTTGTGCTTGCAGCGGCGACTTCAATGCAATCAGTCTTTCGGTGAGTTGATCTACTTGCGCGTTATCAACATTTGAGTTTGTACGCCAATGGGAAATTAACTGAATTTGTTTATCAATATCTTTTAATATATCAGTGCGATAATCACAACGTTCTGTTAGCTCTGCAAGAGAAAATAACGGGGCAAAACATTGATGTTGACTATCCTGTTCGGCATGCAGTTTTAACTGTAAGGCAAGGTTTTCTATACGCAGATAACTGCGTATTTTTTCATTTAATGGTTGTTCATAGATTAAATCAGTCATGGACGTTAGTTTCTAAATCGGCTGCCTGTTGTAAGTATTGTTGGTGCAGACCAAATACTTGACTGCGCAACACCTCATGATCTCCTTGATTATCTATAATATTATCAGCTTGAGCAAGCCGCTGTTCTCGGGTCATTTGACTCGCCAGAATATGCTCAACTTGTTGTTTGCTGACGCCATCACGTTGTATCGTCCTTGAAATCTGTAACTCTGGGGCAATATCTACAACCAAAGTCGTATCAACTAAACTATCTAAATGATTCTCAAATAGCAAGGGCACTATCATTATTACGTATGCTGATGTCGATGTTTGTACTTGGTCGAGCATCTTCTGGCGGATCATAGGGTGGAGTAAATTATTAAGCCACAGACGTTGCTCTGGGTTATCGAAAACTTGTGCTCGCAGAGCCGCTCTATCAAGGCTGCCATCGGTTAACAAAATCGCCTGGCCAAAGTGCTCTGTTATTGCTTTGAGCCCATCAGAGTTGGTTGAGACAACCTCTCTGGCGATAACATCGGCATCAACTAAGTCTATGCCGTATTGCGCGAATAAATTCGCCACAGTCGTTTTACCACTGGCAATGCCGCCAGTTAGCCCCACGATAAACTTTTTTAACATCATAAGGTACTCAGATACCAATTGAGGATGTCATGTCCCCACACTAAGGCTATCCATCCCGCTAAAGCAATATAAGGACCAAAGGGGATTGGGTTACCTTTGCTGAGCCGTTTAGCCATAATCATGGTTATGCCAACTACCGCGCCCACTAGGGATGATAATAGAATAATTAATGGCAGCATTTGCCAACCTAACCATGCACCGAAGACGGCTAATAATTTAAAGTCACCGTATCCCATGCCTTCTTTGCCAGTCACCAATTTAAATAACCAAAATACTGACCACAAGCTTAAATAGCCAGCGGCAGCGCCGATAATAGCGTCTTGAGGGCTAGCATAAATACCTTTAAGGTTAATGATTAATCCTAACCAAAGAATTGGTAAGGTGAGTTGATCGGGCAAGAGCATTTCATCTAGATCAATACCCGTTAATGCCACCAAAACAAAGGTTAAAATACTGGCATAGAAAAATTGCCATGTTGGGCCAAAGTGCCAAGCTAATGTGGCAATCAATACTCCGGTGAGTAGTTCGATAATCGGATAGCGGATTGAAATACCTGTGTTGCAATCGGCACACTTTCCCTTAAGCAGCATCCAACCCAATATAGGCAGATTATGCCAAGGTTTAATGTCGGCTTTGCATTTAGGGCAGGCAGAACCTGGCACGATGAGGTTGTATTTTTTCGGAAACGGATCGATGGCTTTATTTAAGCGCTCATTGCCTACTTGTTCGACAATATCTGGATGATATTCATTGAGGTAAAAATTACATTCGCTTTGCCATTCGCGTTTCATCATCACAGGTAAGCGGTGGACTACTACGTTGAGAAAACTGCCAATGGTGGCCGCAAAAATAAAGCTAATCGCCACAAATGCCCAAGGATATTGGCTCATTGTGGCAATAAAAGTTGAGATAAATTCAGTCATTGTTATTCTTATACTTATTTTTATACTTGATCATATTTTTTAGCTAACAATTTTACCCATTTGAAAGATAGGTAAATACATCGCCACAATTAATCCGCCGACAACCGTACCAATCACTACCATCATAATGGGTTCTATTAAACTTGATAGCCCATCGACCGCATCATCAACCTGCATTTCATAAATATTAGCCACTTTATTTAGCATTTCATCTAAGCCGCCGGATTCTTCACCTATCATTACCATTTGGATTAACATATCTGGGAATAATTTGGTGGTGCGCATCGCCACGTTCATTTGCATACCCGACATCACCTCTTGGCGTACCTTTAACAGCGCTTTACGGTACACATAATTTCCTGACGCGCCAGCAGCAGACTCTAAGCCATCGATTAATGGCACTCCTGCAGCAAAAGTGGTTGCTAAAGTACGGGCAAAACGCGCCATTGATGCTTTGTGGAGAATATCACCAATCACGGGAATTTTTAGCAGTAATACATCTATTCGATCTCGAAAGCTCTGTGAATTATGGTGTGCTCGTCGAAATAACCAAATAGCAACAACAATACCTATGGCAAAGAAATACCAAGAGGCTTGTAACCCTCTGGAAAGACCCACTACAAACTGGGTAAATGCCGGTAGTTCAGCACCAAATCCTTTAAAAATACTTTCAAATTGTGGTACTACAAAAAGTAAAAGCAGGACAGTAACCGCAATAGCAACTATCACCACAGCAGCTGGATAGAACATGGCTTTTTTTATTTTGGATTTTAACTGCTCGGCTTTTTCGCGATAGGTTGCTATACGATCAAATACTGTATCGAGTGAGCCGGAATGCTCACCCGCAGCAACTAAATCAACATACAATTCATCAAAGTATCTTCTATGGGGTCTCAAAGCGTCAGATAGAGGAATACCGGATTGAACATCAGATAGAATAGTACCAAGCAATTCGCGCACTTTGGCTTTTTCATGGCCGCGACCAAGCAGTTCAAGAGTGGTAACTAAGGGGACTCCCGCAGCAAGCATGGTGGCTATTTGGCGGGTGATCATCGCAATATCCATCGCGTTGATGCTTTTTTCAGTTCTCCACAACGGAGCAGACTTTTTACTTACGCCCTTTGGGGTGACACCTTGGGCTTTTAATACACTGCGAACTTCAGCAATAGTGGATCCCTTGAGCTCACCAGAAGTGCGCTTGCCATCACGATTGGTACCCTTCCATTGGAAAGTGAACACCTTAGGTTGGTGTTTTGTTTTGTTCACCTTTAGCTTTCTTTTTGTTTTTGTTGTAGTTGCTGTGGCCATTTAGCCAATCCTTTTATTTTTGTGCGTCATCCAAGCTAAAGCATTATTGTTAATGATAAATAACCCATTAAATGGTCGAATGACGATAGCTGAATAAGTATAACTGAAGAACTATAACGGAATTAAAAGCTAGTGACACGGTTAATTTCGGCGATACTGGTGACGCCGTTAATAACTTTGAGTAAGCCTGATTGACGTAAATCCCGCATCCCTTGTTGCTTAGCGAGGGTGGCCATTTGCATTGAGTTGCCGCCTTCCATGATGATACGCGCAATTTCATCGCTCATTTTCATCACTTCGTAAATACCGACCCGGCCTTTATAGCCACCCGAACACAGCTCACAACCGACGGGTTTAAATACCGTAAAGCCTTTGGCTATATTGGCTTCAGTAAAGCCTAAGCGTTGCATCTCAGCAACAGGGATTTCTTCTTCATGCTTACATGCAGGGCATAAGCGCCGGGCAAGGCGTTGGGCGATAATTAAATTGACTGAGCTAGCAATGTTGTAGCCCGGTACGCCCATATTAATCAAACGAGTCAAGGTTTCTGCTGCCGAGTTAGTGTGCAGGGTTGATAATACTAAGTGGCCGGTTTGCGCGGCTTTAATCGCTATTTCGGCAGTTTCCAAGTCGCGGATTTCGCCCACCATCACTACATCGGGATCTTGACGCAAAAATGAGCGCAATGCCGAAGCAAAGGTTAAGCCGGCTTTTAAATTAATGTGAACTTGATTAACCCCTTCGAGGTTAATTTCGACCGGATCTTCGGCGGTGGAAATATTACGCTCTTCGGTATTAAGAATATTAAGGCCGGTATACAAGGACACGGTTTTACCCGAACCTGTGGGGCCGGTAACAAGGATCATCCCTTGTGGTTTAGCGAGCATTTCCTCATATAATAGCCGTTGATCGTCTTCATAACCGAGCTTTTCAATTCCCAGTTGCGCAGAAGATGAATCTAAGATCCGCATTACGATTTTCTCGCCCCAAATGGTCGGCAAGCTACTAACACGAAAATCAATTGATTTGGTGCGCGACAGCTTCATTTTAATCCGCCCATCTTGCGGCACACGGCGTTCAGCAATATCCAGTTTTGACATGACTTTTAAACGAGCTGAAATCCGATTGGATAGGTTGACCGGCGGCTCTGATACTTCATGCAATATACCATCGATACGAAAACGAATGCGGTAGCGCTTCTCATAAGGCTCGAAATGTAAATCAGAGGCACCTTTACGGATGGCATCAGTGAGAATTTTATTAATATAGATAACGATAGGCGCATCGTCACTGCTGTCACCGGTCGGCTCATCACGTCTTTCGGTATTAGCGACTTCAATACTTGCAAGAGCTTCTTCGTCAATGCCTTCTAATCCAAGACCGCTAATGTCTTCTTCAAGTATTTTTTCTAAGGCTTTATGCAGTTTGTCGTCTTCAACGAGAATCGCCTCAGCATGCAAGCCTAAACTGAATTGAAAATCTTCAAGGGCGGCAATATCAGTGGGATCTGACGTTGCTATATATAATCTATTGCCACGTTTAAATAGGGGGAGACATTTGTGTTTGTTGATGAGTTTTTTGTTTAGCAAATTTTCAGCAATATTACTTACATCAAACTCATTTAAATCAAGCAGCGGTGTGCCATATTCTTCATAACATAGTTCTGCAATTTCCCGTGCTGATAAGTGTTTTGCGGCTATTACTGATGTTACAAAGGATCTTTTGGTTTTTCTGGAATCATTTATTACTAATGAAGTTAACTCTTCACTAAGTAAGCCTTTGTGAATAAAAAGAGTTGATAAACCGAGATTAAGACCATTATTAGGCATAAATTTCCTAGTGAGGAATTAACTTAGTAATTTTAAATCTATCAAAAAATGCCAAGAACAAAACAATGATTCTTGGCGTTTAATTAAGACTTTAGAAAATATTAAGGAGTTGGAAGTCCTGCGCCTTCTATACATTGTGCAGTAGTTGCACCTGCACCAGCACTAACAATACCATAAGTTACTCGGCCATCAGTTGTAATGGTTGCTGTTAAAGTACAAGCACCTTCAGCAAATGCCAAAGTACCACCAACACCTTCACCTGTCATACCCGTTAGGGTCATACCAGGTGCTGCAGTAACGTCAGCAGCTAAAGTACCGCAAGATATACCTGACTGTACACACGTTACAGATTTAGTAGTGAATGAGGCAACTGCTTTCATTGCAGCACCACCGTGAGCAGCACCCACATAATCACGATAAGCTGGCAATGCGATTGCTGCAAGGATACCGATGATCGCGACTACGATCATTAATTCAATAAGAGTGAAACCCTTAGCGTTTTTGATTTGGTTGATACCTTTCATTTTTCTCTCCGTAAAATAGGCTGGGGTAGTCTCAATCCTCGATATCTATAAGCTTCACCTATACTAGCAACTAATGCTAGTAACTAGATGAAGTAGTTGGCATTCCATTTGCCTAAAACCGTAAAGCACAATTGTGTGGTACTAGATGACCACGATTATTATAGTGCCAGCGTTACTTGTGTTGACCATGGTTATCTCTGTCTATGCTGTTTTTGGCACAATGGCACAATGGCACAATGGCACAATGGCACAATATACAACACATAGGTAATAACCATGTTAACCGCAAACAATGCTAGCCGATTATTTATTTAATAGAGCATTTAGGCTGAGTGGTAAACATAGAGTAAATAGGTCAATGTTAACAAGATACAAAATAACATCTGCTAGTGTGGTTACAAAGTAAATGTTAATTAATTGTTGGTATTTTGACGTTATTTACAATCTAACGAGCACAGTGCATGGCTGAAAGGCCAACTCGCCGAGGTAAACGTTAATATAAACGGTTACAAAATGGAATAGGGTTAACGGCTAAATAAAAAATAAATGTCTAAAAACGCTCTATTTTCACATTTTCCGTACATTATGCGATAAATTATTTTTGACTTCTCTGGGTTAAGAAGTGTTTTTTTGACAAAAAAGCAACAAAGGCGTTTTATTGGCGCTTTTTGGGGGAGAAATCTGACAGGTTTATACCCAAGCTAAAATCTAAAAGCCTAGAGGCTAGAGCGCTACGCTGCTAGATGCTATAAAAGCTAAAAGCCTAGATACTAGAGCGCTACGCTGCTAGATTCTATACAAGCAAAAAGCACAAAGCCTAGATCGTTTCGCTGCCAGGACGCTACGCGGCTAGAGGCTATAAAATCTTAGCAGCGAAGCTGTCCTAGCAGGACGCAGTCCGCCCTAGAAGCGAAGCGGACTATCCGCGTAGCGGCCTAGACCCTAGCAGGACGCAGTCCGTTCTAGCAGCGCAGCGATCCTAGCAGTGACGTAGTCACGCCCTAGCACCCAGCAGGACGCAGTCCGCCCTAGAAGCGAAGCGCACTATCCGCGTAGCGGCCTAGGACCTTAGCATTTATGGTTAACTTTTTAATCTCAATGACAAATCTAAGGCTTTTACGTGCTTAGTCAGTGCGCCGACAGAGATGTAATCTACTCCCGTTTGCGCGAAGGAGGCTAGGGTGTCTAAGGTGACATTGCCTGAAACTTCTAATTTAGCGCCATTACCTTGGTTTTTATAGCGATTATTAAGGCTGACAGCGTCGACCATCATAGTCACGTCGAAATTGTCGAGCATAATGATATCGGCGCCGCCATCGAGTGCTTGAGTGAGTTCTTCAAGTGACTCGACTTCGACTTCGACTGGTTTGTGACTGTCTAACGCGCGTGCTGCTGTAATGGCTTGTGAGATGCCGCCGCAAGCCATAATGTGGTTTTCTTTAATTAAGAAAGCATCGAATAAGCCTATGCGGTGGTTTCTGCCGCCACCACAAGTTACCGCGTATTTTTGGGCGGTGCGAAGGCCTGGGATGGTTTTGCGGGTATCGAGTAATTGGGTATGGGTGCCCACGAGCTTATTCACGTACAACTTTGTTAAGCTGGCAACCCCTGACAAGGTTTGAATAAAGTTCATTGCGGTACGTTCGCCCGTTAAAATAGCCCGTGCAGGGCCAGATAGTTCGCATAACAATTGATTGGCCACAATTAAATCACCGTCATCAACATGCCAATGCAGCACGACTTCACTGCCCAGTTGATTAAAGACTTGCTCTGCCCACGCTTTACCACAAAAAACCCCATCTTCGCGGGTGATTAACATGCCAGAAACGTGTCTATCTGCTGGGATAAGCTGGGCGGTAATATCGGCATTAAGCATGTCGTGGATAGTATTATGGGTCGTGTGACCTAAGTCTTCATCAAGCGCTGTTTGCACAGCATGACGGATATCGTTTTCTAACATAAGCTAAGTCCTTGCTAAAGAACGTGATAAGGCTAAATGATAACCTTGTTCAACAGAGTGTTCAATGGGGTGTTTGTTGCGAAAAGCATTTGTTAAAGATTAGCATAATTTGGCTATATACTGACACTTATATGCATCTAAAAGCTAAAAGCCTAGAGGCTATAAGAGCGAAAGCTTAGAGCCTAGAGCGCTGCGCTGCTAGATGCTATAAAATCTTGGTGACTAGCGGTAGCAAGTGATGACATACGATAAAAAGCGAAAAAGCGAAAAAGCGAAAAAGCGAAAAAGCGAAAAAGCGAAAAAGCGAAAAAACTAAAGCCTAGGTGCTAGAGCGCTACGCTGCTAGATGCTATAAAATCTTAGCAGCGAAGCTGTCCCTAGCAGGACGCAGTCCGCCCTAGCAGCGCAGCGATCCTAGCAGTGACGTAGTCACGCTCTAGTAACTAGCAGGACGAAGTCCGCCCTAGCAGCGCAGCGATCCTAGCAGTGACGTAGTCACGCTCTAGTAACTAGCAGGACGCAGTCCGTCCTAGCAGCGCAGCGATCCTAGCAGTGACGTAGTCACGCTCTAGTAACTAGCAGGACGCAGTCCGTCCTAGATCTTAGGGATAATCAGCATTGGTATTGCGGTTTAATACTGTTGAATTTAGACTGACTCTGGTTATCAAGCACTGGTTATGAAATGGTTATGAAATGGTTATAAAATGGTTAGATAGTTATGTTTAAGGAGGCGTATGCCAAAAGGCTTATTACAACAAGGTTGGTTGGCCAGCGCTAGACCATGTATTTCGCCACATTTTAATCCACGACCCAACAATGAGGTCAGCTTGTTGGTGATCCACAATATTAGCTTGCCTGCGGGGTGTTTTGGTTTACCGCATATTGATGAACTATTTCAAGGTTGCTTGGATATTGATGCAGACGAAAGTTTTGCTCAGTTGGCTGGCTTGCAAGTCTCGGCGCATTTTTTAATTAGGCGCGATGGTGAAGTGGTGCAGTATGTTGGTTGTGATGACAGAGCATGGCACGCTGGGGTTTCTGAGTTCAAGGGGCGTAAGGGCTGTAACGACTTTGCCATTGGCATCGAACTGGAAGGCACAGATAGTAGTGGCTATACCGACGAGCAATACCAGCAATTAATCCTGTTAACATTGGAGTTAATGGCGCAGTATCCTATGATTAAGGTAAATAATATTGTTGGCCATTGTGATATCGCTCCTGGGCGTAAAACCGACCCTGGTTTCAGTTTTGATTGGTCGCGATATCAACAGGCCATTGCAAATGTTTAGATAAGCGTTTGTGGTATAGCTTGTGTTACTCGTTATGTGTTTCGCTATGCGTTACAGGGTACTTGCAGGCTCCGCCCACTTACACCACAGTCCTTCAATGATGACAGCTGTAACTGAATAGAAGTAAAAAGGATATTCATGGCGTTATTTTCATTATTAGTGGCAATTTTAGTTGAACGTTTGAAGCTGCTGCCAAGTGGTTGGCAGTTCGATAGCGTTATGACGCGTTACCAAAAAAAGTTTTGGGATAGCCAATCACTTAAATCAGCATTTAGCGTTGCGATGGCGATTGTGCTGCCGGCTTTATTGGTCTTTGTGATCAGTTTTCTACTCGAGGGTATATTTTTTGATATATTGAGTTTGTTATTTTGGGTACTGATATCCATTATTTGTTTTAGTCACCAATCATTACGAGGCGTGTTTAAACAGTATATCCAGGCGGCATGTCGTGGCGACGTACAAGCTTGTTATCGTTATGCCGGCGAGTTGGATTGTAGTGACTGTTTAGACGTGGTGGATGAACAGGATTTAGGCTGTAAAGTGGGACAAACAGTTGCTTGGCTTAATTACCGCTATTACGGTGCCGTTGCATTGTATTTGATATTTTTAGGGCCGGTAGGTGCAATATTATACTGTACTGTGCGCTTTTACAGTGAGTACAACAGTAAGCATAAGCTTGAAATGCCATTGGTCGATCATTTACAGATGTTATTTGATTGGTTGCCAAGTCGGGTGTTTAGTTTTGGCTATGTATTAAGTGGCCAGTTTAGCGAAGGCTTAAGTGCGTGGCGGCAATATGGTTTAAGTGTCAATATTGATGCAAAAACCATAGTGACTAATACTGCGGTGGCGGCTGAGTCTTTACCTGAAGCGGGGGATGCGCCACTGAGCGTGCAGTCCACATTGGCATTACTGGCATTGAGTAAACGTAATTTTGTGTTGCTGCTGACGTTGGTTTCCGTATTAACCATTTTTGGTGTTGTTAGCTAGCTAGGCCGCTTCGCGGATAGTGCGCTGCGCTTCTAGGGCGGACTACGTCCTGCTAGGACAGCTTCGCTGCTAAGATTTTATAGCCTCTAGCAGCGTAGCGCTCTAGTATCTAGGCTTTTAGCTTTTATAGCATCTAGGCTTCTAGCTTTCACTTTTAACGATTTATCCCAACGCTTATCCGGTATTGAGGCTAATATGGATAAATAGTCTGACCCTTAGAACAGAAATATAGGTTATGCTCTAGGCATGAGCGTTTTAAACGACGCAGCTCTCTTTTGTCAGTATTCTGATAACTAGACATGGCTTGTATGATTTGATAAAGTGCGCTCTCTCATATTAATTGGTAAGACCAATTGACAATTGCTTGTTAAGGAGCTGAGCGCAAAATGGCTTATATTAAGATCAACCAGCCAAAAATTTCTGATGTGATCATGGAGCAATTAGAGCGAATGATCCTCGAAGGCAGTTTGCAGCCGGGTCAAAAACTACCTCCTGAACGCGAACTCGCGGTGCAATTTGAAGTGTCTCGTCCTTCATTGCGTGAAGCGATTCAAAAATTAGAAGCTAAAGGCTTGCTCATGCGTCGTCAAGGCGGTGGCACCTACGTTAAAGAACAACTTTGGCAAAGTCTTGCCGATCCTATTGTTGAATTAATGCATAACGATTCTGAAAGTCAGTATGACTTACTCGAATTTCGTCACGCCACAGAAGGCATGATGGCGTATTATGCTGCGCTGCGCGGCAATGATGCGGATATGCAAAATATCCAAAATCGCATTATTGAGCTAGAAGCGGCAACTAATGTTGAAGCGAAAGCGGCTGCTATTGTGCGTTTTTATCGCGCAGTTGCTGAGGCGTCACATAATGTTGCCATGCTGCATTTAGTGTTGAGTTTAACCCCCGTGCTGCACAAAAATGTGGCACAAAATTTGGAGCTTTTAAGCAAAAGCCAAGACGCTTCCACCATGGCAAATGATCACAGACGCGCGTTACTGGCTGCGATTATACGCCGAGACCCCGACGCCGCGCGCGAAGCTTCGAATGAGCATTTAAGTTATATCGAAGAAATCATGTTGTCGGTAAGAAAAGAAGACAGTCGGTTGCAACGTAGTTTGCGCCGTTTAAAGAGCGGCGCGTAACTGAGTTGCTGTGTCAACAAGCAGCAACTAAAGCCGAAATATAACCCGTATATAGAGAAGGACTGCGATATGTCTGAAGATATGCTTCAAGATTTAGATCCATCAGAAACCCAAGAGTGGGTTGATGCTCTGCAAGCTGTACTAGAGCAAGAAGGGTCTGAACGAGCACACTTTTTACTCGAAAAATTAATCGATAAAGCGCGTCGTAACGGTACTCACTTACCTTATAATGCAACAACTGCTTACTTAAACACCATTCCTGCAGGCCAAGAGCCAAATATGCCCGGCAACCAAGAAATGGAACGCCGTATTCGGGCGATTATCCGTTGGAATGCCTTGGCGATGGTGTTACGTGGTTCTAAGAAAGATTTAGAGCTTGGTGGCCATATTTCAAGTTTTGCTTCTAGTGCGACGATTTATGATGTGTGTTTTAACCACTTCTTCCGCGCACCTAATGAGCAAGATGGTGGTGACTTGGTGTATTTCCAAGGCCATATCGCACCCGGTATTTATGCGCGTTCATTCCTTGAAGGGCGTATTACTGAAGAACAAATGGCTAATTTCCGTCAAGAAGTCGATGGCAAAGGTCTTTCTTCATACCCGCATCCTAAGTTAATGCCTACTTATTGGCAGTTCCCGACGGTATCGATGGGCCTAGGTCCTATTCAAGCGATTTACCAAGCGCGTTATTTGAAGTATTTAACTGACCGTGGTTTAAAAGATTGCTCTAAGCAAACGGTTTACTGTTTCTTAGGCGACGGTGAGTGTGATGAACCAGAAGCATTAGGTGCTATTAGTTTAGCGGCACGTGAAGAATTAGATAACTTAGTGTTTATCGTTAACTGTAACTTACAGCGTCTTGATGGCCCTGTACGTGGTAACGGTAAAATTATCCAAGAACTTGAAGGCGAATTCCGCGGCGCAGGCTGGGAAGTCGTTAAAGTGATTTGGGGTCGTTATTGGGATCCATTATTGGCCCGTGATACCAGCGGTAAGTTATTACAGTTAATGGAAGAAACCGTAGACGGTGAATACCAAAACTGTAAAGCCAAAGGCGGCGCATGGACCCGTGAGCATTTCTTTGGTAAGTACCCTGAAACTGCCGAAATGGTGGCTAACATGTCAGATGATGACATTTGGCGCTTAAACCGTGGTGGTCATGATCCGGTTAAAGTTTACGCTGCACTTGAACATGCACAAAAAACCAAAGGCCGTCCAACGGTTATCCTTGCCAAAACGGTTAAAGGTTATGGTTTAGGTGACGCAGGTGAAGGTAAGAACATCGCTCACAACGTCAAGAAAATGGGTCTCGATTCTATCCGTCATTTCCGTGACCGTTTCAATATTCCAATCCCGGATGACAAGTTAGAAGATCTGCCTTTTTATCATCCAGGTCCAGACTCTGAAGAAGTGAAATACTTGAAGAGTCGCCGTGAAGCGTTATTAGGTTATTTACCACAACGTCGTGAAAAATTCACTGAAGAGTTAGAGATCCCTTCATTGAAGATTTTTGATTCGATTTTGAAAGGCTCAAATGGCCGTGAAATTTCATCAACAATGGCGTTTGTTCGAGTATTAACGGCGTTATTAAAAGACAAAAAAATCGGTAAGCGCATTGTGCCGATTATTCCTGATGAAGCGCGTACTTTTGGTATGGAAGGTTTATTCCGTCAAGTGGGTATTTATGCTCATGAAGGCCAAAAATATATCCCACAAGATTCTGATCAAGTTGCTTACTACCGTGAAGATAAAACCGGTCAAGTATTGCAAGAAGGGATTAACGAGTTAGGGGCGATGTCATCTTGGGTTGCTGCAGCAACAAGCTACTCTGTTAACGATATGCCAACCATTCCTTTCTACATTTATTACTCAATGTTTGGTTTCCAACGCATTGGTGATATGGCGTGGGCCGCAGGCGATATGCGTGCGCGTGGTTTCCTAGTGGGTGGTACTTCAGGCCGTACAACATTGAACGGCGAAGGTTTACAGCATCAAGATGGTCACAGCCACGTGTTGGCGAACACGATTCCAAACTGTATTTCTTACGATCCTACTTATGGTTATGAAATTGCGGTGGTAGTACAAGATGGTATTCGTCGTATGTATGGCGAAAATCAAGAAGATATCTACTACTACTTAACCACCATGAACGAAAACTACGTGCAGCCAGAAATGCCAGCCGGTGCTGAAGAAGGTATTGTCAAAGGTATTTATAAGCTTGAGTCTGTTGCTGGTAGTGGTAAAGGTAAAGTTCAGTTAATGGGTTGCGGTACTATTCTTGAAGAAGTTCGCAATGCAGCACAAGCATTAGCCAAAGACTTTGGTGTCAGTGTCGACGTATTCAGTGTGACCAGCTTTAACGAGTTAACCCGTGACGGTCAAGCTGCTGAGCGTTGGAACATGTTGCACCCAACCGCAGAGCCTAAGCAAGCGTATGTCAGTCAAGTGTTATCGTCAGATGCGCCTGTAATTGCGGCTACCGACTATATGAAAATATACGGCGAGCAATTACGTGCTTTTGTACCAACAGATTATAAAGTGTTGGGTACCGATGGTTTTGGACGCAGCGACAGCCGTGCAAACTTACGTCATCACTTTGAAGTGGATGCCAAGTTTATTGTTATTGCGGCGCTGAAGTCACTTGTTGATCGTAATGAAATGCCTGTTGATGTGTTAACGAAAACCATCGCTGAATATGGCATTGATGCTGATAAGATCAACCCACAGTTAGCGTAAGGGGATACAAAATGGCTGAATTAAAAGAAATTTTGGTTCCTAATATCGATACTGATGCCGTACAAGTTATTGAAATTTGTGCTGCAGTGGGTGATTTTCTTGAAAAAGAAGCGTCAATCATCACAGTTGAAAGCGATAAGGCAACCATGGACATTCCAGCACCTTTTGCTGGCACCTTGGCAGAATTAAAGATTGCTGTAGGTGATACTGTGTCTGAAGGCACGTTAATCGCGATGATGAGTGCTGCTGACGCCGCGCCTGTTAAAGCAGAAGCACCTAAAGCAGAAGCGCCAGTTGCCCAAGCTGCGGCTCCTGCACCTGTAACGCCAGTGGCAGTTACTCCAGCAGCTGCGCCAAGTGCTGGCAGTTCAGAAGTGATTGAGGTCAAAGTACCTGATATTGGTGGTGACACCGATGTGTCTATTATTGAAGTTCTGGTTGCTGTTGGCGATAGCATTGATGTTGATACGGGTCTGATTACCTTAGAAACCGATAAAGCCACCATGGATGTTCCGTCACCCAAAGCGGGTGTGGTTAAAGAGCTTAATGTGGCCTTGGGCGACAAAGTGTCTGAAGGTTCATTGGTTATCATGTTAGAAGTGGCCGGTTCTGCTCCTGTTGCAGCAGCACCTGTTGAATCTGCGCCACAAGCAGCTGCACCGGTTGCTCAAGCGGCTCAGGCTCCTGCAGCACAAGCCGCAACGACAACTCAAGTACAAGAAATTCATGTACCTGACATTGGCGACGCTAGTGATGTTGATATTATCGAAGTGTTGGTTTCTATAGGTGATGACATCACTCTAGATCAAGGCTTAATTACCCTTGAAACTGACAAAGCGACCATGGAAGTACCGGCCCCATTTGCCGGTAAGTTAGTGTCGTTAACCGTTAAAGTGGGCGATAAAGTGTCTCAAGGTAGCTTAATTGCTACGATTGAAACCACAAGTACTGCGCCAGTGGCCCAAGCGGCTCCAGTGCAAGCTGAACCTGCACCCGCAGCGCCAGCGCCAACCATAGCGGCAAGTCGTCCATCAACTCCGCCAGTGCCGTATCATCCAAGTGCAGCGAAGCCTACGTCAACAGGTGTCGCACATGCATCACCTGCGGTACGTCGTTTAGCGCGTGAATTTGGTGTTGATTTAAGCCAGGTGTCTGGTACTGGCCGTAAAGCGCGTATTTTGAAAGAAGACGTACAAGCGTTTGTTAAGTACGAGTTGTCACGTCCTAAAGCTTCAGCTGTTACGGCGGTTGCTGGTGGTGCTGGCAGCTTAAACGTGATTGCTGCGCCTAAGGTTGATTTCAGTAAGTTTGGTGAAGTGGAAGAAGTGCCATTAAGCCGGATCCAGAAATTATCGGGTCCTAACTTACATCGCAACTGGGTTACCATTCCACATGTTACCCAGTTTGACGAAGCTGATATCACTGAGATGGAAGCATTCCGTAAGCAACAAAACGAGCTTGCTGCGAAGAAAAAAGCCGATTACAAGATCACCCCATTGGTGTTCATGATGAAAGCGGTTGCCAAAGCATTGGCTGAGTTCCCTGTGTTTAACTCGAGTTTAAGCAGTGACGGTGAGTCACTTATCCAAAAGAAATATTTCCATATTGGTGTGGCTGTTGATACCCCGAATGGCTTAATGGTTCCTGTGGTTCGTGATGTCGATAAAAAAGGCATTGTAGAATTGTCGCGTGAATTAACCGATATTTCTATCCGCGCTCGTGATGGCAAGTTAAAGTCGGCTGATATGCAAGGTAGCTGTTTTACTATTTCAAGTTTAGGTGGTATTGGCGGTACGGCGTTTACGCCGATTGTTAACTACCCAGACGTGGCGATTTTAGGGGTGTCAAAATCTGAAATTAAGCCAAAGTGGAACGGTAAAGAGTTTCAACCTAAATTAATGTTGCCCTTATCCTTGTCATATGACCATCGCGTTATTGATGGGGCGATGGCTGCACGCTTTAGTGTGACCTTATCTGCAATATTATCAGACATTCGCACATTGATTTTATAACCCAAAAGGTCGCTCATAAGAGCGACCTTTTTATTGTGATCGGTTTCAAACAAATTGATTTGAGTATAAAATGCGCCCATCCCAATTTTTTAGTTAACAACTGAATGGAAATTGGACGTGAAACGTAAGTTTCAAGCTGGCGACATCGACATTTGGGCCGATCCGTCTTTCACACGGAATGAACAAGATTAGAGGAAATCATGAGTAACGAAATAAAAACTCAAGTAGTCGTACTAGGGGCAGGCCCAGCAGGTTATTCTGCGGCGTTTCGTGCTGCTGACTTAGGCTTAGACGCCATAATTGTTGAGCGTTTCAGTACCCTTGGTGGTGTGTGTCTGAACGTTGGCTGTATTCCTTCAAAAGCACTATTGCATGTAGCAAAAGTCATTGAAGAAGCCAAAATGGTTGCTGATCATGGCATCGTTTTTGGTGAGCCTAAGATTGATTTAGACAAATTACGTGGCTTTAAAAATAAAGTTGTTGGACAGTTAACCGGCGGATTAGGCGGAATGTCTAAAATGCGTAAAGTTGATGTGGTTAATGGTTTTGGTAAATTTACTGGCCCTAATAGCTTAGAAGTCACTGCAGAAGATGGCACAGTGACAGTGGTTCAGTTTGAACAAGCCATTATTGCTGCCGGTTCACGTCCCATTAAATTACCGTTTATTCCCCATGAAGACCCGCGTATTTGGGATTCGACTGATGCACTAGAACTGAAAGAAGTTCCAGGTAAGTTATTAGTGATGGGTGGCGGTATTATTGGTCTAGAAATGGCCACCGTATACGCTTCTTTAGGCAGTGAAATTGACGTGGTTGAAATGTTTGACCAAGTTATTCCCGCTGCAGACAAAGACGTTGTTCGTGTATTCACTAAACAAATTAAGAAGAAGTTTAACCTTATTCTTGAAACGAAAGTGACTGCGGTTGAAGCCAAAGATGACGGTATTTACGTCACAATGGAAGGCAAGAAAGCGCCTGCAGAACCTGTACGTTATGATGCCGTATTAGTCGCCATTGGTCGTTCACCTAATGGTAAGTCTCTGGCTGCTGAAAAAGCCGGTGTTAATGTTGATGAGCGTGGCTTTATTAATGTTGATAAGCAGTTACGTACCAACGTACCTCATATTTATGCTATCGGTGATATCGTTGGCCAGCCTATGTTGGCTCACAAAGGTGTCCATGAAGGTCATGTTGCCGCTGAAGTGATTTCGGGCTTGAAGCACTATTTCGATCCTAAAGTTATTCCATCAATTGCTTACACAGACCCTGAAGTTGCATGGGTCGGCCTCACTGAGAAAGAAGCGAAAGAGCAAGGTATTGCTTACGAAACGTCGACGTTCCCGTGGGCAGCAAGCGGCCGTGCAATCGCATCAGATTGCAGCGAAGGTATGACTAAGTTAATTTTCGAGAAAGAGACTCACCGGGTGATCGGTGGTGCTATTGTCGGCGTTAACGGTGGTGAATTATTAGGTGAAATTGGCCTAGCCATTGAAATGGGGTGTGATGCTGAAGATTTAGCATTAACGATCCATGCTCACCCGACATTACATGAATCAGTTGGCTTAGCGGCTGAAATGTATGAAGGTTCAATTACTGATTTACCTAACCCTAAAGCGGTTAAGAAGAAGTAATTAATACTTGACGACATAAGGCGCTCCTATCTAGGGGTGCTTTTTTTTTACCTACAATTTGACTTTGTGGAGGTGTCTTAGGTGAAAGTATTACTTTATAAACATAATCATGTTAAAACATTAATATTGATTATAAAAAAAGATAGATAAACTCGCTAAAAAATAACTTGTCAGACGTTATGCAGGATTATTTTTGTTTCCGTTTAAAAGATTATATTGTTTGTTCCAGCTGCAGAGCCGTTAAATAATAATGCTGGCCGCGGTAGTCTCATCGGCTGATGATGACGATGAGTACAAATATTTTCTTTTCGAGGTATAGGCTTAATTTATGATAAAAGCGGTAATCTGTTGCTTCGTTAGTGTGATTTTTTACTTATTCAGCGCTGCTCCAGCGAGTGCAGCAGATATCGTTCAGCGAGTGTTTACTGCGCGCGATGGGTTAGCCAATGCCACGATCCAAGATATAAGCTTTGGCCATTATGGATTTGTTTGGTTGGCGACTCAGCAAGGTTTGTATCGGGTTAGTAATAATAAAGTTAGGCGCATCGATAAAGTCGGTTTTGATTCAGTCCTTGATGATGAGCTCATTTCTACAGTCGTTAATTCTGACCAAGACCATTTACTTATTGGCACCAATTCCTCGTTATATTTATACAGCATTTTAGATAATCAGTTTAGCTTGTTGCTTAAGCCTAAAGACAATGATGTCACTAACATTAATAACAGTATTCGCGTGGCAGCGACTCAGCGTCAGCTCGATGGACGGCTGTTAATTCTAGCTTATTCTGGCCAAGTTTATTATTTTGATGATACTTCTCAGCAATTGTATTTATCCCCTAGTCATTTATTAGATCACAATTTACCTTGGCGTAACGCGCTTGAATTAAACAACGCGCAATATTTGTTTTCCACTGATCATGTGCTGCAACTTCATCAGGCTGACGGGACCTTCATCGGCGTATTTCCATGGTCGGATAAAAACGGTTCCATTAGAAAGCTGTTTCAAGATAAACAACAGCGGGTATGGATGCTGACATCGAAAGGGTTATTTAAGGTCAATACCAATACGCTCACACTACAATCGGTGCCTGAAATTCCTTATTATGTTGAGCAAATGGAGCAAGATCTTAATGGTGATTTATGGATTTCAAGCCGTGCAGGATTGATTTTTTGGAGCCAAGAAAACAACAAGCTAATCGTATACCGTGACGAACTTAAACAAAGAGCTAATATTGATTACATTCATGATATGGCGGTTGATGCAGAGGGGTTGTTGTGGGTTGGTGGTTCAGGTGATGGTCTTGCTGTGATTGCGGGCAAACCTGAATTTTTAATTGATGATTACTCTAAAAAACCGCCTTATCAACTTGATAATGAAATGGTGTGGTCGGTATACAGTGAAGGCGACAAGGTGTGGTTAGGTACCGATGGTGGTTTGTCTGTGGTTAATACACTTGACCAAACATCAACCATGATAATCCCAGCAGGGTTTGAACTTAATGACAGTATTTATCGGATTGGATCCCTAGACGCACAGCACCTTGTGTTAGCCACCACCAGTGGCTTATATGTGGTCAATAAATTAACCAATACCAGTACTGATTTTGCTCAGTGGAGTGGTGGCAAAGCGTCGCTGAGCGATAGGATTGTCATCGGTATTTATCGTGACGAATTGTTTAACGATATGATTTGGTTTACCACCAATAAAGGCTTGTATTATTGGCAAGAGGGTAATGATGATTTGACCTTACAAGCGCTATCAAATGGTAAGCAGTCATTAAGTAATACGCTATATAAAGCCTTATTAAGGGATGATGCGGATCATTTATGGATTAGTGGCAGTAAACATTTTGGCTATTTAACCACTGCTGATGAATATGTTTCTAAAGTGGATGTATTTGCCGATTTTACTAATCTCCCAACGATGAATAGTATTATGCAAGTGGCCCCAGGCGTTATCTGGTTAGGCACTTCCCAGCAAGGTATTTATCAATTCAATACTCAGACCGATGAGATTATTTCGCTTGATCAACAGTGGAAGATCGACTGTAAAGTGGTGTTCTTTTTTCAAGAAACGGCTACGGACCATATTATCGGTTGTGCTAGCGCCATCATTAAAGTCAATAAAGCGTCAGGTAAAGTCAGTTCATTTAGCCATAAAGATGGATTCATTTCTGATGAATTTAATGAGTCGGCAAAATTTTATGATCCTGATAAAGGATTTTATGTCGGTACGCCAGACGGCGCGATGTTAATCGATCTTGATAAACTGGCCCCACGTACTGTCAATGACAAGGTGATACTTGAATCTGTGTCAGTATATTATGAGAATAATACCGCCGTTTTTTTGATCCCAAGCCAATTGTCGCAAGTCGAACCTGGTGCCAACTTAATTAGCTTTCAAATTGCCATTCTCGATTACCTTGATAATAAGCCGATGACCATACAGTATCGTCTGGTTAAGAATGGCGCCGACACTGGGAATTACGTGTTATTAGAAGGGCAGTCACAAATTAATATTACCGGTTTAAGTGCAGGGGCGTATGTGCTTGAACTGTTATATAAAAGAAATGGTGTATGGTCGAGCGAACCCTTCCAGTATCCCTTTATGGTTAAGCAATTTTGGTGGCGATCGCAACAATTTAAAGGTGCATTAACTTTTAGCCTATTACTTATTGTATTAGCGATATTGGTGTTTAGGCAGCGACAGATCAATCGCTTTAAAAAAATGAACGTTGCATTGCTGCAAAGTGATGACCGTTTGCGCCAAGCGTTGAAAGGCAGCGATTCAGACTTATGGGAGTGGCACGGCAATACGCGACTTTTATCATTAGATAATCGAGGTGGTGTACTGGGTCCTATACCGTATATCGAAATGAAACTAGAAGAAATTCCCATTCATCAAGATGACATTGAGCTGATCACTAAAGCCTGGAATAAGTTGCTGTTATCTGCAACAGACATGATTGATATTGAGTACCGATATCAAAATGAACATGATCATCAATGGCATTGGCTGCGGATTAAAGGCCGCGCCATTGAGGTTGATCAAAACAGTGGAAGGTTAATTCATGCTGCAGGGATGTATACCGATATCACTCAGCAAAGAGCACTTGAAAGTGAGGTCAATTTATTAGCTCAAGCGTTTGAGAATACCTCCGAAGGCATGTTGATCTTAGACGTGAATAAAAACATCAAAATTAGTAATGCTGCTGCTAATTTAATTCTAGCGGCTAAAAAGAGTGATTTAGCTGGCAAACCTTTTTCCGACTTAGTGTTTGAGACTGTAGAGCCTTTTGACATGGATGATGTGTTTGATAAGGAGCTCTTTTGGACCGGAGAATGCGAGTTTAATTGTAGTGATGGTAGCCGATGTCCTGTATGGATAAATGTGTCGACCATGTTTAATTTAAATGGCACTGCATTACATTATGTGGTGGTATTTTCAGATATCACTGAGCGTAAACATAATGAGCTTCATCTGCGCCGCTTGGCAAACAATGACATGTTAACTGGCTTAGCTAATCGGGCGATGTTTTCGCGTCGATTAGGCCAGGTTATTGAAACGGCAAAGCAACAGAACGAAACCTTAGCGCTACTATTTTTAGACCTCGACAGATTTAAACATGTTAATGACTCATACGGTCACAGTATGGGTGACGCATTGTTAGTTGAAGCCGCAAGTCGACTGCAGTCTTGTTTGTCTGAAGAGCATTTGTTGTGTCGTTTTGGTGGTGATGAATTTGTTATTTTGCTGCGTGACGCCAAAGATGTCGATACCATTAATCACATTGCAAAACAGCTATTAAAACAAATCGAAACGCCCTTTAAATTGTACGGGCGGGAATTCTTTATTTCGACCAGTATTGGCATTAGCATTTGGTCTGGTGATGATCAAACCCCCGAGACCTTGATAAAAAATGCCGATTTAGCCATGTATCATGCAAAAGAAGAGGGCAGGGGGAATTTTCAATATTATTCCGCTGAGCGCAATGCAGAAGCATTATACCATTTGCGCTTAGAAGCTGATTTGCATCGAGCGATACTGTGCAACGAATTTGAAGTGTATTACCAGCCCCAGATCGATGTTCACCAACAAAATAGAATCGTAGGCGTTGAAGCTTTGATCCGTTGGAAACACCCAAAAGATGGCATGGTCAGACCCGATGTGTTTATTGGTATTGCCGAATCCTGTGGCTTGATTGTTGAGATCGATCGCTGGGTGCTGACTCAAGCTTGTCTCGACGGTGCTCGCTGGCATCAACAGTATCAGAGTGAGATAAAAGTGTCTGTTAACGTATCGGCTATGCATTTTAGGCAGCCAGATTTTATCGACTTTTTAACCGCAACACTGCATCAAACGGGAATGCCTGCAAGGTGTTTATCGGTAGAAATTACTGAAGGTGTATTGATGAAAGAGATCGATATTGCCAGCCAACACTTACTCGCACTTAAGCAGTTAGGTATTAATGTTGCCATAGATGATTTTGGCACCGGTTATTCATCACTTGCCTATTTACGGTCATTCCAAGTGAACACCCTAAAAATTGATCGCTCATTTTTAATTCATATTGATACCAATCAAGCCGATCAAGCTATTGTGAGCAGTATTATTGAATTAGCGCGAAACCTATCCCTTGACGTTATCGCCGAAGGCGTTGAATCGGAGCAGCAATTGGATCAAGTGGTTAAGCGAGGATGCCATGTTATTCAGGGGTATTATTTTGCCAAGCCGATGCCCAAAGCCGAACTTGAACTCGACATTAAGCGAAAAATGCTGATTAATGAGTAATGTGCACTTTTGTCTGGCTGGTGTCATCTGCTGCTATCCATTAGTATGGCTATTGGTCAAATTTTGTTAGAATGAGTTGTTTTTACTTACTTTCGGAATGATTTATGCAACAAACTTTGCGCCTTAACCTGACGACTTGGTTTTTGGCTAGCTGTATTTGCTTTAGCTTAGCGGTGCAACCAGTCTATGCTGCCAAAAAATCTACTAAAGAAAGACCGACCATTGGCTTGGTGCTCAGTGGTGGCGGCGCCAAAGGTGCTGCCCATATTGGGGTGCTGAAAGTACTTGAAAAACATCATATCCCTGTAGATTATATCGCTGGCACCAGTATTGGCGCCTATGTCGCCGGCATGTATGCGCTCGGTTACAACGCCGACCAAATCGAAAAAATTATGCTTAATGGTGAATGGTCTAAAGGCTATTCAGATACGATTCCGCGAGATAAATTAAGCTACCGTGATAAACAGCAACGTGATCAGTTTAATATTCCACTCACTGTGGGTTATAGCAATAATAGCTTAACCTCACCCAGCGGCTTGTTGCGTGGCCAGAGTATGTCGCAGTTGCTGCGTAATTCGACAGGATTAGTTGAACAGTTTGGTGACTTTGATGAGCTAGCCGTTCCTTATCGGGCGGTAGCGACTGATTTAGCGACCAGCGAAGCCGTAGTGTTATCTAGAGGCAGTGTAGTACAAGCGATGCAAGCCTCTGCCACTGTTCCGGGCGCGCTGCAGCCTGCGCTTATTGACGGTCGATTACTCGTTGATGGTGGCATTGCTAACAATATGCCTGTTGATGTAGTCAAAGCTATGGGTGCCGATATTATCATCGCTGTCGATATTGGATCTGCCCTGACCAAACAAGAAAACTTAGACAGTACTCTTGCCGTATTAGAGCAACTCTCAACCATTTTGACTCAAGCGAGCACGGCGCGCCAAAAAAACTTACTGACTTCAAGCGATATTTTAATTCGTCCTGCTATTGATAGCTTAAGTACCACAGATTTTTCCATTATGCCGTTGGCACTCAAATTAGGTGAAGATGCCGCCAATTTAGAGTTGGTGACGTTAGCGCCTCTTGGCATTAGTGAATCAGATTATTTGGCTTATCAAGCGAGTAAATTACAACAAAGCGCGCTGTGGTTAGATCCGCTTAAAAAACCCATTTATAAAATTGCTTTTGATAATCAATCAAAAGTCAGTGAGAAATTACTGCGTGAGCGTTTAGGGATTACCGAAGGTATTGTGCTTAGCAAAGAGGATTTAGATTCAGCCCTAAACCGAGTGTATTCGCTGAATAAATTTGAGCGTGTCGATGCTGAGTTTGAAGATGTTGAACAAGGGCGAATTTTAACCATCACCACCAAAGCCAAATCATGGGGGCCGAATTATTTCCAGGCGGGATTTAATTGGGAGGATGACTTCACCTTAGATTCAGCGATTACCCTTAGCTTAGCTTATACCATGACCGACTTGACTGAAAATGGCGGCGAGTGGCGTAATGAATTAGAACTGGGATATAGAAAGTTAGTGGCTACTGAATTTTATCAACCATTAGATCGTGACCAAAAATTCTACAGCCTAGGAAGATTCCAGTATGAAATGAAAGATTGGAATTTGTTTAATCAAAGCAATCGTTATATTCAACTTGAAAACAGTGTGGCTCAACTCGTTTTAGGTCTTGGTTATAACTATGACTCTGATGGTCTTATTGAATTAGGTTTTATCGCAGAAGATGGGCGTGTCAGGAGTGAATTTGGCTTGGTTGATTCGCTTAACTACCATTCAAGCGGCGGCTATTTTAAAGTGGCCTACGACAATCTAAACAGTATTAGCTTCCCGACAGAGGGTAATCGAATCACCTTTGTTAGCTATTTAAGAGATGAGTCTTATAAGGGCTTAAGTAACGTTGGCAACACTTCTAGTGATGATTTAGCCTGGCAATTTGAGGCTGACTGGAAAGGCGCGTTAAAGCTCGGTAATCATGCCATTGTGGGTAAAATGGAATTGGCTACGGTTGAGAATGATGGTGACTTTACCTTACATGTTGCTGATTTAGGCGGTTTTTTAAACTTGTCTGGTTTTCGCAAAGATACCTTAGTCGGGGCGCATAAAGTATTTGCGGCGGTGATCTATCAGTATGATCTCGGCCGTGATGTGCTAATCACCGACTTACCTTTGTACTTAGGGACGAGCCTTGAAGCGGGTAATGTATGGTTTGAGCGAGATGATGTCGCTTTAGATGATTTGATTTTCGCCAGTAGTATGTATTTAGGTACCGATACCGATTGGGGCCCCGCGGCATTAGGCTTTGGTTTTACTGACCGCGGCGAATCGGCTTTCTATTTATTTGTCGGTAAAAACTTTTAGGCAGTCTATCTAAGCCAAAAGTCTAGAGGCTTACGAGCTAAAAAGCCTAGTGGCTAGAGCGCTTCGCTGCTAGATGCTATACAAGCTAAAAGCCTAGAAGCTAGGACGCTGCAGAGGCTATTAAATCTTAGCAGCGAAGCTGTCCCTAGCAGGACGAAGTCCGCTCTAGAAGCGCAGCGCACTATCCGCGTAGCGGCCTAGGACCTTAGCAGCGTAGCGGCCTAGGACCTTAGCAGCGTAGTGACCTAGGCCCCTAGCAGCGCGGGTAATAATCCTGCGTGAGCTAGCTGATGATGGGCAATAACCCATTTAGTGTGAGTTGCGGTATGAGGCGCAGGGATCGCTACCGTTTGCATGCTGGCTGCCCGAGCCGCAATCAAACCATTAAACGAATCTTCAATAGCGATGCATTGACTCGGCGCTATGCCCAGCCCTGTGGCACAATTTAAATACACCTCGGGATGGGGTTTGCCGTAAGCTAGATTTTCAGCAGATTCAATCGCATCAAAATAATGACCAATAGTGAGTTTATGCAAAACAGCCTCAATAATCCGTGATGACGACGAGGTGGCTAATCCTATTTTAAGCCCTAGACGTTTACACGCGTCCAGCGACTCAATCACGCCGAGCATGGGCTCACCATTGGCGTTGATTTGGGCTATCACTTCATTGACTATTTTTGTCGCCGTGGCGGCATTATCATAATTTGGCCAAGGAAAGCGTTGATACCAATAACTCACAACATGGTCTATCCGCATGCCTGTCGTTTGCTCAACTTCTTCGAGACTGAGGTTTAGCCCACAACCATTCAGTACAGTTTGCTCGGCTATCTGCCAAGCGGGCTCAGAATCGATTAAAATTCCATCCATATCAAAAATAACGGCTTTTACCTGGGTTGACACAATATTGGTTCCATAAAGGTGGCGATAGTCAGGGCTAATTATTGCCTTGTTGTTGATAAGGCACAATCAGAACCGTGTTTTATAAAAAATATTTAATCGACAGAGAGGAATATAATTTTGTGGATAGTTTAATCATTGGGTTCATTGTAAGTTTATGTATCTAATGAAATTTAAGGCTGTTTAAAACTATTGTCTAATTTTATTTTAGTAAACTTGTCGGTAAATTGATTTCTGGGCTGATAAATCGCGTTGATTTCATCTCGCTAATAGTGTGAGCTGATTCATACTTTTACAAAGCTGTAGTATACTGGAGGTCGGATTTCAAGCCCGAACCAGTGGAATTATCAGCGTATCATAATGACGCTGAGTTTTGCCGTTAGGCGTCAAACAAAGAGGAATGTTGCCGTGCTAGAAGCATATCGTAAACACGTCGCAGAACGTGCTGCAGAGGGCGTAGTCCCTAAGCCATTAAATGCACAACAAGTGGCTGAACTGGTTAAGTTAGTTGAAACACCTCCAGCGGGTGAAGAGGCATTCGTCCTCGACTTGCTAGAACATCGTATTCCACCTGGAGTAGACGAAGCTGCTTATGTTAAAGCCGCTTTCCTTGATGCCGTTGCTAAAGGCACTGTGTCATCTCCGATCTTAAGCGCTGAACATGCTGTTAAACTACTTGGCACTATGCAAGGTGGTTACAACATTGATCCGTTAATTGACCAATTAGATAATGCCGCATTAGCACCTCTATCTGTTAAAGCACTCTCCAATACATTGTTGATGTTTGATTCATACCACGATGTTGTTGAAAAAATGCAAGCGGGCAATGAATCGGCTAAACAAGTGGTTGAAGCTTGGGCCAATGCCGATTGGTTTTTAAACCGTCCTAAATTGACTGAAAAAGTCACATTAACCGTATTTAAAGTGTCTGGTGAAACCAACACTGATGATTTGTCGCCTGCGCCAGATGCATGGTCTCGCCCTGATATTCCACTGCATGCATTAGCGATGTTGAAAAATGCTCGTGACGGTATTGTGCCTGATGAATCAGGTGTTGTGGGACCCATCAAAGAAATCGAAGCGTTGAAAGGCAAAGGTCATCCATTAGTTTATGTGGGTGATGTTGTTGGTACCGGTTCTTCACGTAAATCTGCCACTAACTCAGTGTTATGGTTCATGGGCGATGATATTCCTTATGTGCCGAACAAGCGTGCTGGTGGCTTCTGTTTAGGCAATAAGATTGCGCCGATCTTTTTCAACACCATGGAAGATGCGGGTGCATTACCGATCGAACTCAACGTTGATCAGATGGACACTGGTGATGTGATTGATATCTACCCTTATCAAGGTGTCGTTAAGCGTCATGGCACAGATGAAGTGATTTCAACATTCGAATTAAAAACCGACGTGTTATTAGACGAAGTCCGTGCTGGTGGTCGTATTCCGTTGATTATTGGCCGTGGTCTTACTGACCGTGCGCGTGAGACTTTAGGTCTTGAAGCATCGACAGTATTCGTTCGCCCACAAGACATTGCCGCGTCTGACAAAGGTTATACTTTAGCTCAGAAAATGGTCGGTAAAGCGTGTGGTGTTGATGGGGTGCGTCCTGGTCAATACTGTGAACCTAAGATGACTTCAGTGGGTTCACAAGATACCACTGGCCCTATGACACGTGACGAGTTGAAAGATTTAGCCTGTTTAGGCTTTAGTGCTGATTTAACTATGCAGTCTTTCTGCCATACAGCGGCTTATCCAAAGCCTGTTGACGTGACAACTCATCACACATTGCCGGATTTCATTATGAACCGCGGTGGTGTGTCATTACGTCCAGGTGACGGGGTTATTCACTCGTGGTTAAACCGGATGTTATTACCCGATACCGTTGGTACGGGTGGTGATTCACATACTCGTTTCCCTATTGGTATTTCGTTCCCTGCAGGTTCTGGCTTAGTGGCATTTGCTGCGGCAACAGGTGTGATGCCGCTTGATATGCCTGAGTCAGTGTTAGTACGCTTTAAAGGCAAAATGCAACCCGGTATCACCTTACGTGATTTAGTCCATGCTATCCCATTAAAAGCCATTGAAATGGGTCTGCTAACGGTTGAGAAAAAAGGCAAAATTAACGCTTTCTCTGGCCGGGTATTAGAAATCGAAGGTCTTGAAAAGCTTAAAGTTGAGCAAGCATTCGAATTATCTGATGCCTCTGCTGAGCGTTCAGCTGCAGGTTGTAGCATTAAGCTAGACAAAGAGCCGATCATTGAATATCTCACCTCTAACATCGTGATGTTAAAGTGGATGATAGCTGAAGGTTATGGCGATCGTCGTACGATTGAACGTCGTATCGTTGCAATGCAAGAGTGGATTGCCAATCCTGAGTTGATGCAAGCGGACAGCGATGCTGAATACGCAGAAGTGATCGAAATCGACTTAAACGACATCAAAGAGCCAATTCTTTGTGCACCAAACGATCCTGATGATGCAGTATTATTATCAAGCGTTGCCCAAACTAAGATTGACGAAGTGTTTGTCGGTTCTTGTATGACTAACATTGGTCACTTCCGTGCGACCGGTAAGATGCTAGAAAAGTTTGCTACCACGCTACCAACCCGTTTATGGATTGCACCACCGACTAAGATGGATCGCGATCAATTAACGGAAGAGGGTTATTACGCCATCTTCGGCCGTGTTGGTGCTCGCATTGAGATCCCTGGTTGTTCTTTGTGTATGGGTAACCAAGCACGTGTAGAGGCAGGTGCTACTGTAGTATCAACCTCTACTCGTAACTTCCCTAACCGTTTAGGTACGGGGGCCAACGTTTACTTAGCATCTGCTGAGTTAGCAGCCGTAGCAGCGTTATTGGGTCGTTTACCTTCACCTGAAGAGTATCAAGAATACGCTAAAGAATTAGATGCCTCTGCAGCTGATACTTATCGTTACTTGAACTTCGACCAAATCGATTCTTACACTAAGAAAGCTGACAGCGTGATTTTCCAAGCCGCGCTTTAAGCTTTAACTAGTTAATTGTTGAACAAAAAAAATGCCAGCAGAAATGCTGGCATTTTTATTGGTATAAAATCATTTAGTTTGTAAATTGTTTGTGGACAGAAATGCGTTAGTGACTATGCTCTAGCAAAGATGTTTTGATGAGAAAAAGTATCTCGACTTATTAAATAAAAATAGTGAAGTAAATATCAATCATGTATGGCACATTAAAGTAAACTAGTCTTGCACCAAATAAAAAAGTATTATTTAAAAAGTGTTACCACCTCATCAAATCAAAAGGAATTGTTCTTGAATACTATAAAAATTTTATTTTCGTTAGCCTTAGTTTATATAACTACAGGCTGTACTAGCATCCCCCAAAATGCACAAACAAGCATTAAGCAGTTTTCTAAGCCTCCTATCGGTGAAATAACAGAGGCTTTTGTTGGCGACAATATGCTTTATCAGGGAAAGGTATCTACAGCAAAATACCTTCATGTTAAAAAGATGATAGATGGTGTTGGTTATGATATTTACGAAGGGTTCTATAAAGCTGTAGGTGAAAAAAATGGTAAAAACTTCTACTCGATCACTGGTAATCCAGGGGCCGTTATAAAAAATCCATTTGTAGATCCGCAAGTGGCATTATCAATGAATAATGTCAGAGAAGTTTGTGTTTCAACTCCATTTGTAACTGAAGCAGCTTGTTATGAGGGAGGAGAACCAGAGGAGATTTCCCGCAGTATTGAATCTGCCCAAGACTTTCAACAAACATTAATTTACAGCGGCAGCAATGGGCGAATAATTAATGCTTCATATAGGGAATTTACAGGTGGCATGGCTCGTGATGCTTTTAGTAATAGCGTTGAATACGATATGGATAAATCAAACACCATTCGTTACAAAGGTGCTGAAATTGAAGTCATTGAATATGACAATCGTAGTATTAAGTATAAAGTTCTAATACCGTTTAAGCCTGCTGTTGAATATCAATACTAACTAGTTCGCATAGGTATCCTATGTATCGCTGAATCACGGGGTTGTTGAGTCGTCTGCTTTGTAGCATTATTAAATTTAGTCAGTAGATTGACGAGTGTTGTAACACTCAAAGGTCTACTCGACAAGCTTTGGGGGTAAAATGAGTATTAACTGTGCCATCCATTATTAATTAATACCAGTTTTAAAAAGTTTAGCTTTCTATATTATTGATGTTAATTCTAAATGTAAGTCCAAAACTTCAATTTAACCAATTGCCTGCCGCAGGCTATCGTGCAGATAATCCAGCGAGACGCCGCAAGCACTTCCATGTGGGCTTAACCAAAACATCCCTGTTTAGGATACTCGCTGGCTCATCTGCACCTGAAATTTTTATTCCTTCGATTTAGCTTTATTTATGGCTGCCAGTTATTTAAAGCTTATAACTGATTTAACACTTTCAGGTTTCATATTATTGAGGACGTTGAAGAAAATGACGCCCCATCGGAAGTGTTAGCATTTTCGAATAAGTCCGAAGACGGTTACAAATGAAGTTAAAAGCTGGGTCAATCCCCATGGCGACCTTTTCGCTCTGTTATTTAAGTCAATAGGGAAAATGTAGCGGGGCGGCTGGGCCAATTCTTTAACAAAGAACCAAGAGGGAATAGCCGTTGATTTCCTCTTGGTCTGGTGTGGGTGAAGCGCCACGACGTTAGTGGCCGCAGGCCATATGACATCTTAATCCAAACGAAGTTTGGCCGTAAAAAGGTTATGAATACTTAATATTCATATCAATCATTGGTTCGCGCGAGCCTTTTTCTGCCCGTAATCTGGCTAAATACTGTTGCCATAATTCAGTTTGATTACTGCATAAGTTATGTAGCACCTTCCAAGAATACAAGCCTGTATCATGACCATCATCAAAGATGATTTTAACGGCGTAATGTCCAACCGGTTCGAGGGTTGTGATATTGACGGCTTTCTTATGGGTAACTAATATTGGGTTGCCATGACGCTGCACTTCAGCCGAGGGTGAGAATACCCGTAGCATTTCACAGCTGATGTTGTAGGTTTGGCTGTTATCGAAAGTGACTTCTAATAACTTGGATTGACGTTTAAGCTTAATGCCGGTCACAGTGGGCGTTGATTGAGTCATGGTATTTCCTGCACAAAAAAAGTGATTAGTCCATTGTGGCACTAATCACTCAATAGTTGCTATGGCAAGAGGGTGATAACAGGCAAATATAGCGTGATTTATCACACTTACTGACGGTTAACTATGGGCCATCTCTATAAAATGAAGCGGCTTAAGTCTTCATCTTGTATCAAGGTATCAAGATGGTCATTAACATACTTAGCGTCAATGACAAACGTCGAACCTGATTTTTCAGAGGCATCATAAGAAATCTCTTCCATCAATTTTTCCATCACGGTATGCAAACGCCGAGCACCAATATTTTCAGTGCGCTCATTGACCTGCCATGCGGCTTCTGCGATTCGTTCAATACCCGACGCTTCAAACGTAACGGTTACACCTTCCGTCGCCATTAAGGCAATATATTGCTCCGTAAGCGAAGCATAAGGTTCGGTTAAAATACGCTTGAAATCAGCAGCGGTAAGGGCGTCCAATTCAACTCGAATCGGTAAACGGCCTTGAAGTTCTGGGATTAAATCAGACGGTTTTGACATCTGGAATGCACCAGAAGCAATAAACAAAATATGGTCAGTTTTCACCATGCCATGCTTAGTGTTAACAGTGCAGCCTTCCACTAATGGCAGTAAGTCACGTTGTACCCCTTCACGTGATACATCGGGGCCAGAGCTTTCGCCGCGCCGACAAATCTTGTCGATTTCGTCTAAAAACACAATACCATTTTGCTCAACAAGCTCGATGGCTTGCTCTTTTAAGTCTTCTTGATTGACCAGCTTAGCGGCTTCATCTTCAACTAACTGTTTGTAAGCATCTTTAATTTTAAGCTTTTTATGCTTAGAAGTACTTTGACCAAGATTTTGAAATAAGCCTTGTAACTGATTGGTCATTTCTTCCATGCCTGGCGGTGCCATAATTTCAACTCCAACTTGAGGAGCCGCAATTTCGATTTCAATTTCTTTGTCGTCGAGTTGACCTTCGCGTAGTTTTTTACGGAAAACCTGACGGGTGGTAGAGTTATCTTTTTTGTCGGTATCCCAGTCATCTTTTGGCTTAGGTAATAGCGCATCTAGGATACGCTCTTCGGCCATTTCTTCGGCGCGATGACGGCATTTTTTCATTTGACGTTCGCGGGTCATTTTCACCGCAGAGTCAGTCAAATCTCGGATTATTTGTTCAACTTCTTTACCGACATAGCCGACTTCAGTAAATTTTGTGGCTTCAACTTTAATAAAGGGTGCGTTAGCCAATTTGGCTAAACGACGGGCGATTTCAGTTTTACCTACGCCTGTAGGGCCAATCATTAAAATATTTTTTGGGGTCACTTCATGACGAAGCGCCGGCTCTAATTGCATACGGCGCCAGCGATTACGAAGAGCGACTGCAACCGAGCGTTTGGCATTTTGTTGGCCGATGATATGCGAGTCTAGTTCGTGAACAATTTCACGAGGTGTCATTTCAGACATAACGGTTCCTTATCTTTACGCTCGAATTAGTAGTCTAACTTTTCGATAGTTTTAAATTGGTTGGTGAATACACAAATGTCGCCAGCAATCGTCAGGGATTTTTCTGCGATTTCTTCGGCGCTTAACTCGGTATTTTGCAGTAATGCTAAAGCAGATGCATGGGCATAGTTTCCGCCAGAGCCAATTGCAATCAAATCATGTTCAGGTTCAACAACGTCGC
Source organism: Shewanella sp. Actino-trap-3 (assembly GCF_002836275.1). NCBI lineage: Bacteria > Pseudomonadati > Pseudomonadota > Gammaproteobacteria > Alteromonadales > Shewanellaceae > Shewanella > Shewanella sp. Actino-trap-3. Next base: position 3,520,559 of record NZ_PJCE01000001.1, read on the forward strand.
CATTACCGGTAATAATTAATGATGATTCAGTGTCTGCCACGACCAGCATGGCTTCGAGTTTGCGCAGCATTTTGTCGGTGCGCCAATCTTTGGCCAATTCGACAGCAGACTTTAATAAATGGCCTTGATGCATTTCAAGCTTAGCTTCAAATCGCTCAAAAAGCGTAAATGCATCAGCAGTACCGCCAGCAAAACCGGCTAAGACTTTATTGTGGTATAGGCGGCGCACTTTACGTGCATTACCTTTCATCACGGTATTGCCTAGAGACACTTGGCCATCACCAGCGATGACAACTTGATTATTGCGGCGTACGGATACGATAGTAGTCACGTTAAATCCTCTTTACTAATACATCAACGGGTGATTAGGGTGAATGCAATTGTTGATTGATAAAATGGATATGGGGACAAAATGACAGATATCAAGAGATACGTAATAAAAAGCCCTGTTCGAGTGGACAGGGCTAGGAGATTTATGCTTTATAACCGATCGCTAGCGTTAGTCCAACGACAAAAGTATGCAGCCATTTAAACCCGCTCGTTGCATTTTGTGGCGGTTATTTTCTGCATCGCGTTTGTTAGGAAAAGGCCCTAATACCACGCGAAACCACAATCCGTTGCTTCCCTCACTGCGGCGCACTTGTGCCTCTACGCCTTGGAAGGCTATTCTGGCTTTCATTTCATTTGCTTGCGACTCTTTCCTAAATGATCCACATTGCATTTGATAGATGCCGCTGGACACAACGCCTGACTGCGGCAAGTCTATTTCAACTTGTTTGTTTTCAAGTTCTTCCAGATAAGTCCACTCTTCCTGTGGCTTAGGTGGCAGTGCATTGGGATCTGTCTTGATGACTTTTTTAGGATCTTCTGCAGTCGAAGTTTGCACCGTTTTCGTTTTCGGTTGCTGAACGGGCTCGGTCACGACGGATGAGTCGGAGCTGCCATTAATGGACCATAAGAAATAGCCAAAACCGATGAGTAATGTGAGTATCACAAAAAAAGTCAAATAGGGAAAAGGGCCCTTAGGTGCTTTTTTTCGTTGTGGCGCGCGGGCTTTAGTGCCCGCACGAGGTTTGCGATTTGCGTAGTCACGACTCATAATTACATCCGCTCTAGGGTTTCAATGCCAAGTAGCGATAAGCCCGTTTTTAACGTTTTTGCGGTTAATTGTGAAAGTAATAAACGGCTCTGTTTTTCAGTCTCGGTTTCGGCAGCAAGCACAGGACAAGCTTCATAAAAACTCGAAAACTCGCTCGCAAGCTCATAAAGATAACCGCACAATACATGCGGTAAACCTTTGTCGGTCATGCGGGCTAATACTTCACCAAACTGCGCCAGTTTAGTGCCTAAGTCTTTTTCTTTTTGATGCTCAAGCACAATCTTAGCTTGGCTAAGATCAATATCTTCAGCACGCTTGAAAATACCGGCGACACGGGTGTAGGCATATAATAGATAAGGTGCGGTATTACCTTCAAAGCTGAGCATTTGCTCGAAACTGAAAATGTAATCACTGCTACGGTTTTTGGACAAATCTGCATATTTGACTGAGCTTATCCCCACTACGCGTGCAATTTCAGTCAGTGTGGCTTCATCCATATCTGGATTTTTGCTGCGAACCAGCTCAAGTGCGCGGACATCGGCTTCGTCAAGTAAATCAACTAATTTAACCACACCACCAGAACGGGTTTTAAAAGGGCGTCCATCTGCGCCATTCATGGTGCCAAAGCCCGTGTGCTCGAGTGACATTTCTGGGCGAACAAATTTGGCTAACTTAGCAAGACTAAACACTTGTTGAAAATGTAATGCTTGGCGTAAGTCGACAAAGTACAAGGCGCGATCGGCTTTTAGTACGTTTGAGCGATAACGCATGGCGGCAAGATCTGAGGTGGCATATAAATAACCCCCATCCGCTTTTTGGATAATAACAGGCAGAGGTTCACCCTCTTTGGTGCGAAAGGCTTCTTGGAATACCACTTTAGCGCCATTGCTTTCGACTAATAAACCTTGTGCATCAAGATCGTGAACCACTTGAGCTAAGTCTGCATTATAGGCACTTTCGCCGTGAACATCGGCACGGGTTAAGCTAACCCCTAAACGCTTATATACATCATGGCAGTGGCTTAATGATATGTCGTTAAACTCGCGCCATAATTTATTGCAGTATTCATCACCCGATTGAAGCGCGACGACCAGTTGGCGTGCCCGGGTGGCAAATTCGGTTGATTCATCAAAACGTACCTTGGCCGCACGATAAAAACTTTCTAAGTCAGACAATTCCATTTTGGCTTGTTCGCCATTGGCTGCGCGTAACTCTTCCATTAACGCCAGTAGCATACCGAATTGGGTGCCCCAGTCGCCTACGTGGTTTTGGCGAATGACGTTATGACCTAAATACTCGAGCGCACGCACCACGCTGTCACCAATAATGGTAGAACGTAAGTGACCTACGTGCATTTCTTTGGCTAAGTTTGGCGATGAATAGTCAACAACGATGGTTTGCTTAGCCGGCAGTGTGATGCCTAAATGCGCATCATCCAATGCATTTTGCAGTTGGTTGGCGAGGGCATTGTCATCAATGAAAAAGTTAATAAAACCTGGGCCAGCAATTTCCACTTTGGCCACATAAGATGATGCCGGCAAGGTGTCAATAATCAGTTGTGCTAATTCGCGAGGGTTCTTCTTAGCCACTTTGGTCAGCATCATTGCAAGGTTAGTCGCTAAGTCACCATGACTTTTATCTTTAGTGCGATCGACCTGAATGCGAGCTTGAAAATCAGCTGGCACAATTCCTTGTTTTTTGAAGGATTCGATGGTTTGTTCTAGTAAAGATTCAATATGTGATTTCATGGGCTTTTACTTGCACTAATTCGTTAAATGAATGACATGACGGAACCGCATATTTTAGCCGTTTATGGGGTGTGATTGCTATCTGCTTTAACGGAAATATGGGTTTTTTTGTATTGAATACTAACCTAAGTGAAGTTTAAGTCATATATAAGGTCGGTTAACCCAGCAATGTTGCTGTTTAATTACATCAAATCCTGTGGATCACGATCGATACTCCAACGACAACGCTTACTTTCAGGTATTTGTTCAATTTGGGTTAATACCCGTTCAAATTCAGTTTGTAAACGCTGCCTACTCTTGGCTTGCAGTATTAATTGGCGTCGATATTTGCCTGCTTTGCGATCAAGGGGGGCCGGAATTGGGCCAATGATTTCAAAGTCCTTATCTTGTGGTAATAGTTCACTGGTTCGGGCTAAAAAAGCATCAGCATCTTCTGCTAAATGCGCTTCTGCACGAATTAATACCATGTGCCATGCGGGTGGTAATAATGCTTGTTGGCGTTCTTTTAGCTGACTGCGAGCGAACTCACCATAACCGCGTTTCAATAAATCACGTAAAATGGGGTTATCACTTTGATGGGTTTGCAGTAGCACTTTACCGGGTTTGTCTGCGCGGCCAGCACGGCCCGATACTTGAGTATATAGCTGGCCAAAACGTTCTGGTGCACGAAAGTCAGCACTGAATAATGCGCCGTCAACATCAAGTAATCCGACTAAGGTCACATCTGGGAAGTGATGGCCTTTTGCGAGCATCTGCGTGCCGACAAGGATTTTATATTTTCCCATATAAATTCCCTGCAACTGCTGCTCTAGTGAGCCCTTTCTTCGCGTGGTGTCTCGGTCAATACGCACAACGGGGTGTTTGGGAAACAGTTTGATTAATTCTTGTTCTAGCTGTTCGGTGCCTAAGCCGTGACCCATTAGCATGGTGCTACCACATTGATGGCATTGGCGTGGGATAGCATATTGATTGCCGCAGTGATGACAACATATTTCATTTAAGCCTTGATGGACGGTAAAAAAGGCATCACAGCGATCGCATTCATGTAAGTGACCACATTCATGGCACAGCAAGGCGGGAGCAAATCCACGGCGGTTTAAAAACAGAAGCACCTGATTACCCGCGTCAAGGTGCATACGCATTTCATTAATCAATGATGTAGACATGCCGGCTTTTAGTGGCTGCGAAGTAATATCGACAATACCTTGCTTGACCTTTTGGGCCGCACCGGCACGTTCGCTCAGTTCAAGGTGATGATAGCGTCCTGATAATGCATTTTGTAAGGTTTCTAACGATGGTGTCGCCGACCCTAAAACCACCTGGATATCTTCAAGGTGTCCGCGCATTACCGCTAAGTCACGGGCGTGATAGCGCACTCCTTCCTGTTGTTTAAAGCTACTGTCATGCTCTTCATCCAGAATAATTAATCCAGGGTAGGCCATCGGCGTAAAGAGTGCTGAGCGAGTACCAATGATAATTGCCGCTTCGCCCACACGCGCTTGCCGCCAAGCCTCAAGTCGTTGATTATCGGTTAGTCCTGAGTGGATCACCGCAACATTGACTTCGAAACGGCGTTTAAAGCGATTAATGGTTTGCGGCGTTAAGCCAATTTCCGGAACAAGAATGAGTGCTTGTTTGCCTTGTTGTAAAATAGTCTCAAGCAAGGTTAGGTAGACTTCGGTTTTACCTGAGCCAGTAATCCCTTCTAATAAGGTGCAATGAAACCCTTGTTGTTGCGTTAGCACCGACACCGCGACGGCTTGTTGCTTGTTAAGCTTATGGGGTGATTCATTCATGATCAGCTGTTGACGCCAACTTAAATCATGGCTGAGCACTTTTTGTTGCCGTTCAATCCACTCTCTTTGCTCTAATGCCTTTAGCGCGGGTTTGCTTAATTGTTGGGTAATGAATTCATCGTGGCTAATTGAGTTGGCCAGCAATAACTCATACAGTTTTTTTTGTGCTGGCGCACGTTTTAATACGCTAGAATCAGCATTGCGTCCTTGTTGGCTTAAATGATATTCAATCACCGCCTGCGGTGCAGCGTCTAGGCCTTTTCGCAATGCAACCGGCAGTGCTTGGCTGAGCATTTGTCCTTGAGTGGTAAAGTAATACCGGGCGGCCCATAGGGTTAATTTATAGAGCGAATCAGGTAACAATGGGGCATCATCAAGTACAGCAGTGACAGATTTTATTTGTTGCGGTGCCAAGTCACAGCTATCAGTAATAGCGGTAATTAAGCCTATGAGTTGTTGAGGGCCAAATGGGACTTTAACTCTAAGACCTATTTGCAATCCCGCTTGATGTTGCTCTTTTACGCGATAACTAAAGTTTCTGCGCAAGGGGACGGGTAAGGCGACTTCAACAAACACGGGCATAAGGCTTCATCATTTTTCAATTTTATAGTGGATTGCTGATCAGTTTACCTCTAAGTGTCATCAAAGAGATAGGGCAACATATATGCGTAAAGGACTTATTGAGGTCGGCATCATAGTCTTTGGATTATTGGGTAATATTGCTGCAGTAACGGCTCAAGTGGATCATGTCAGTATCAATAGTCGTCAATTTGAATTGAATCAAATAGCCAGATTAAGAGTCAATATAGTGGCTCAAAATGATCATGTGTCGCGGCTAGGGTTTTATATTCATCAGTTATATGATGGTAAAGTTCAGCAGCAGCAGTGACGTTAGCGGTAGTGGCTGTTTTTGATGCACAGTATTCGGTTAATGGTGCTATCTTAGTCTCCAATGTTGATCATCAGCATCACCTTATCGAGAGTTTGCTCTTGTTTGTCAGTAATGGGTTGCAGCTGATTGTGTTAATTTATATAGTTGTTCGTGCGAATACTTTTGATCCTTATAGTTATTAAGGTTGAAAAGTAAACAATAATAATAAATTACAACCAGATAAGCTTAGTGTAAGAACATTATTAGTCAGTGCTGTTAGTAAGCGAAGTAGTGTATAAGGGCATTAAATATCATGGTTTTACAGCGTAATTTTGCGCTGTGTTGAAGCGATTTATAATCAAAAGGATTGATTTAATGAGAAGCTTTAAGGTGCTAGCAATATTAGCATTACTGGCTGTTGATAGTATTTCAACGGTTATTGCACAAGTCAGTCATATCAGTATTGATACCATTCCATTTGAAAGTGGACAATCTCCTAACCTAACCGTGCAAATCATAACCGATCAACATGATTTATCACGGCTGACTTTTTATTTACGACAAATTTATCAAAATAATATAGTGTTAGAAAAGCTTACTGTAGAACGACGCGATGGTGATGTCTTTGTGTTAAACGGTGCTGAAAAAATACACGATCCGGATGCAGCACTTATTGTATCTGAATACAGTAATGCTAAATGGCTGCAATATTCGCCGGTATCTATATTCTCTCAAGCCATTGTCCAGGATCAGTACCAGCCAGTTGCCATAAAAACGATGAAGTCTCCTTCGGCATTACCGACATCGATACCCAAGTCAATAAATACCAAGGCCATCGCATCACCTCAAGATGCGCCAATGCAAAAGAGAGTGGATCAATGTCAGATCACTTTGTTAGCAGATGATACCTTATGGAAAATTGCTGTGCGTTATCGCAAGCAATGGAATACAAACCTCTATGGCGCAATGCTTGCCCTTTACCAAACTAATCCATCAGCATTTCATCAAAATAATATTAGCCAACTGCGATTAGGAAACTCATTACGCTGCCCATCAGTGGAGACGCTTTCGTACTATCAAGATGTCGCTGTAGATAAAGTAATATTTGATAATTTAGTGGCTACTCAAGGTGGTCAGTCTCAAGTGGTACCAACGCCGGTGTTACCCGTTAGTACATCGGTTGTCGCGACTCAGCCGGTATCAACAAATGGCTCAATCAATTCAATCGACAGTAAAACATCTGAAAGTAATCAACAATTAGCGATTATTGATAAAACACAAATAGTGCCTCAGCCAACACCCGTCAATAAAGTAGCCAAGACATCAGCCCCTGCGCAAAAAGGCATGCAGACTGATGGACAGGATAAAATCTGTGTAATTGATAAATCTCCACAAGATACGTTATGGCGTGTTGCCGATCGTTACTATCGACAATGGCAAATCAGTGTCTTCGGGGCAATGCTGGCGATTTATGATGCAAATCCGAATGCGTTTGCAAATAATAAAATTTACTTACTGATGGCAGATAGCCGTTTAAAATGTCCCTCTAGGGTGATATTGAACCAATATCAAAATTCGTCGGAGGCCCAAGTTACCTACGAGGCTCTAGCACGCAGGCATAGGTAATCATAGTATCGTTTAGAAATTCTACTTGTTTGTGTACAGGAGACACTGTATTATCTTGCGCCTAAAACATATTGTTATTAACTGCATGTGGTGCTCAACTTCGGGTTGGGAGAGCGACATGGCCTTCAATTTAAGGTAACCCCAAATGAAAACAGGTATCCACCCAAATTACGCTGAAATTACTGCAACTTGTAGTTGTGGTAACATCATCAAAGTGAACTCAACTGCAGGTAAAAACCTACACTTGGACGTATGTGGTGCATGTCACCCATTCTACACTGGTACTCAGAAAGTTGTTGATACTGGCGGACGTATTGATAAGTTCAACAAGCGTTTTGGTATGCTTGGCAAAAAATAATTGCATTGCAATTATTTTTAATAAGGCGCCTTTGGCGCCTTTTTTATTGCTTATAGTTAACCAATCCCATCTCTTAACTCGAGTTGAGGATAAATAACCTCAATTCTGGCGAATAAACGGTTATCAACCAGCCCTTTGTTACGCTCTACGTGTTGTATCTACTTACCATAGGCCAGTTATTGCCGCGTCAATACGCCTTGTTAGCAAAACAAATGCAAGTTTGATATTGCAGACTTGAAATAAACCTATTTTTTACACGTTACTCCATCTCTTATCCCGAATTGAGGTTAACCAGTATTGTGCTGAGGCGAAAACTAATTTTTTAGTGATAAACAATATAAAAAAAATAAAGGCTACTTTATTGTTATTTAGACAAAATAAACTGCAAATATCAACCTCTATATCCGATTGTTATCGTAAATCTTGTTATTTTCCTACATTTTTAACTTATTGATTTATATATATTCATATTCGAAGAGTTAGATTAATAAAACATACCCTCTGTTTTGGCCCACAACACCTCCTATGATTAAGTTTTTGATTTATATCGTCCTTGTATTAGCGTATTGTGATTAAAATTTTCGATGGTTAGCAAGCTCACTGTAAGTGTGTACTGCGGATCATACTTTCCTTCATAGATAGCGCATTTCAGGATGTATAAAATGTCAGATATTCGTCAACAAGCCCTCGATTATCATGAATTCCCCATACCAGGTAAAACAGCTGTTTGCCTGACAAAACCCGCTCAATCGAGCCACGATCTTGCTTTGGCATATAGTCCTGGCGTGGCAGAGCCTGTTAGAGAGATCGCATCGAATCCTGAAAATGCCTATCGATATACTAATAAAGGCAACACTGTCGCGGTGATCACCAACGGGACCGCTATTTTAGGACTGGGTAATTTAGGTCCATTAGCTTCAAAACCTGTTATGGAAGGCAAATCTCTGCTCTTTAAACGTTTTGCTAATATTGACTCGATTGATATTGAAGTGAAACACCGCACCACTGAAGATTTTATCAATACCGTTGAGTCTATTGCCGATACTTTTGGTGGGATTAACTTAGAAGACATTAAGGCGCCAGAATGCTTTGAAATTGAACGAGAGCTCATTAAGCGTTGTAATATTCCGGTGTTTCATGACGATCAACATGGCACTGCTATTGTCACGGCTGCCGGCATGTTAAACGCGCTCGAAATTCAGGGTAAAAAAATTGACGATGCAGTATTTGTCTGTTTAGGTGCTGGTGCAGCTGCGATCGCGTGTATGACCATGATAGTAAAATGTGGTGCATTACGAGAAAATGTCTACATGCTCGACAGACAAGGCGTTATCCATACTCGTCGTGACGATATCAATGAATACAAAGCATTATTTGCTAACAATACTGACAAACGCACCTTGCAAGATGTGATGAAGGATGCCGATGTATTTTTAGGATTGTCAGGAGCGAACCTTTTGGCTGCTGATGATATCGCCTTAATGGCACCAAACCCGGTTATTTTTGCTTGTTCAAATCCCGATCCAGAAATTAAACCTGAATTAGCCCATAGCATCCGTAAAGACTTAATTATGGGTACGGGTCGTAGTGACTATCCAAATCAAGTAAACAATGTATTGTGCTTCCCGTTTATTTTTCGAGGCGCGCTCGATGTCCGTGCGGCTGTGATTAACGACGAAATGAAGCTGGCTGCTGTGTATGCTATTGCTAACCTTGCGAAGGAGCCTGTCCCTGCTGAGGTATTAGCCGCTTATCCAAACGTGTCATCATTGAGTTTTGGTTCACAATATGTGTTGCCTAAACCAATGGACCCAAGATTACTGCCGCTAGTTGCTCGAGCAGTATCACAAGCGGCAATCGATTCTGGGGTGGCTAAAATCATCACCTTGCCGACTGAATATCAGGTATAGACAGTTAGCTATAAATAATCAGCGATAGATGATCTGCTATAAGTCATCACATGATGGTAAAAAAATATCGTTAATTAAAGGGGCTTTTGCCCCTTTTTATTGGCTATTGCAAAAACATGATTAAAAACGAGTAGTGAACTTGCCGAGCACAATCGTTATACTGGACAAAATTTGAGTTATTAATAAAATAAATAAATCCAGCAGGATAGCGGATAAATGAAACTCACCAAGATCCTTACCAAAAAACTGACCAGCTTTTGGCTGCTTTCATTAGCCGCAGTGGCTTTTGTGTTTTTACTGTGTGCGGTGATGGGCTTTACTCAATTAACCTACACTTTTCAGCAACAGAAAGTCGCTGAATTAGAAACCATGTTAGCTGCTGACTATCAACAACATGGCAATAATCAATTTTCTACTTGGTTACCCCCTTTGCTAACGGCTTATAACGCGGTTGATTTTTCTCTGTCGCAAGGCAGCCAATTAGTTTATCAATTTCATCGCAGTAAAGCCGACACGCCCAGCAGTAGTTTGACCCTATATCAGACCCAGTTAAGTCATGGAAAATTATCGATGACGATAACCTTACCTCCACCATTTTCTTTACATGATCTTGGCTGGCATGAGCTGATTATGCTCGTCATTGGTTTTATCAGCATAGGTATTTTTGTGCGTTTTGGTTATGGTTGGTATTCCAGAGAGTTAGATGGGATTGAACAACTCGCTCTGCGCAGTAAGCTCATTTTAGACGGTCATTTAAAGCAAGCTGCCGATATGCCGACTAATGGTAAGCCAAGGATGATAAACCGTGCGATCAGTCAATTGCTCGCCGAGCTCGATGATGCTCGCAAAGAACGTGGCCGCTTAGATCAATTTATTCGTAAGGATACTTTCCTTGATAAACAAACTCAGATTGGCAACCCGATATTCTTTCAAAACCGTCTTGATGGATTGAGCCATAATCAAAAAATGATTGCTCATGGCGTACTGATGTTGATTGAGTTTGATGATGTTGATTTAGTCGAAGACCAATACGGTGAGAGCGGTGTTAAGACCATGCTTTCATTAACAACCCAAGCTATTACAGCTGCATTAGTCCAATATGAAGACAGTATTTTTGCGCGGCGTAGTTACTCACAATTAGCCATAGTCGTACCACAATTATCCCAGGTCGAAGCGGATCAGTTAGCCCAGCGAATACTCAAAACCTGCCTTGCATTACCTTTTTCTGGCATAGGTAATCCTGATAATTTTCTACACTTAGGCTGTGCGTTTTTTAAAATTGCAGATTTACAAGTTCAACTTGTTGAAGAAGCAGAGATGGCACTTCGAGCAGCACAATTACAACGGGTTAATAACTGGTTTATGTACGACAAAGGCGCGTTAGATGAACAAATTGCTAAAGGTTCTGTACGTTGGCGTAGTTTCATTGAAAATGCACTGGTTTCAAAAAGATTTTTTACCTTACAGCAAGTTATTGTCGATAGCGATAATCAGATTTTACATTATGAAATATTCAGTCGTGCTCGTGATTTACACGGTAATGATGTGCGCGCAACACTGTTTATTCCGATGGCCAATAAATGTGGATTGATGCCACAGATTGAACGCCAAATGTTGGAACAAGTACTCTTCAGGTTAATGTCCGAAAATACATCAACCTACAGTATCAACTTAAGTCTATATAGTTTGACCAGTAGAGCGTTTGTTCGTTGGTTACAATCGACGTTATTGGAACATCGCCCTTTAGCGGCTCGACTTATTTTTGAAGTGTCGGAAGACATCATTGTTAAAAACCAGAAAAATACTTCACTGCTTAAAACGCTCGATATGTTAAGAAAAATGGGCGCTAAATTAGCGGTAGATCATGTTGGCCAATATGTTGTGGGGACTCACTATATTCAGGAGTACCACTTTGATTTAGTGAAATTACATCGTTCGATCGTGCGACGAGTACATCAACGTTCAGAAAATCAATTGTTTATACGCAGTCTAATTGGTGGCCTTTATCGCGCCGAAGTGAAAGTTATTGCTGAAGGTGTTGAATGTTTTGAAGAATGGCAAACGTTAAAAATTCTAGGCGTGAGTGCTGCTCAGGGAGAGTTTTTGGGGCAAAGATCTGAAGTTTAAGTATTATAGTGCTATGTTTGCTGTAATTCATTCACGTTAGATCTTGTTTATCAATAGATTGCACTTTATCGTAAGTAGATATGTGGCATATTTATGATGATTTATAGCATTAACGCAATAATAACAAACTGTAATCGTGATAAAATTGCCCGGTAATACTAGAAAACACCATATATCTTAATCGAATTGTATCGATGTTACGTGTTGGTGTATTAGATTTATAATGTCGTTTTTTGATGTTGTACCTCTGCTCAGCAATCTTAACTAACTAATTAATATGTTAGTGAATATGGACTACCCAATGGACAATGGTTTTTTGAGTAAACTAGCTTTTTGGCAGACATCGCAATTTATGGGTAATGTAGGCGTATTTATCACTGGTAATTCGCTGTGGGTGTGTCACCCCCAACAAGGTCAAATCGCGCCAGTTATCAGTCAGATTTTAGTACAAAAAAACAATTTGCTTCAAGCCTTTGAAACACTAAAGAGCCAGTTTGGTCGAGTTCGGGTGCAATTAGTACTGTCGCAGCAGTATTATCAATTATTACAAGCTGACAAACCCAATGTCGAACCTGGCGAAGTGACTCAGGCGTTGATCTGGTCTGTTAAAGATATGGTGTCAGAGCCCGTCACCAATATTTATCTGGATTATTTTGAGTCCAGTCTTATCTCCAGTTCAAAAGTGAATGTGGTGGTTAGTAGCCGTCAGTTTTTAACTCAAGTGGCGAGTGCTTGTGATGCTAACGGATTAGATGTTGCTGGGATAAGCATTGAAGAATTAGCATTAAGCCATCTATTAGCCCACGATAATATGGCACATATGTTGGTAGCCCACTTGCCACAACAAGAGTTGTTGTTGTTGGTTGTTAAAGCGGGCGAAGTGTTAATGCAACGTCGAGTGAGAGGGTTTAATCAGCTTAACAAAGCGACTTTAGAAGAGTTGAAGCTGGGCTTAGCCGATAATCTCAGTTTAGAAATTCAACGGTCTATGGACTATTTTGAAAGCCAATTACGTCAAGCTCCAGTGGGATCGATTAGTATCTTGGCTGAAGGTGATAGTTCATCATTAGCCAATCTTGTCGGCGCTAACTTTAATCAAAAAGTGGTTTCCGTGACTCACGATGGCGTACCAAATTTACTTGCTCAGTTAGCGTTGCAGGAATTAGCTCGAGGTGAAGTGTGATAAAAACCGCTGTTAATTTATATTCCACAGATTTATTGCCGAAAAAACAAAGACTGACCTTTATAAGACTGATGCTTGCATTGGCCTTTCTCTGCGGATGCAGCGCGGTACTTTATGCAGTAGGACTGTGGCATGCCGATGAGTTGCAAACCCTAAACCAGCAGGCAAGCAGTGAGAAAAATCGTTTAAAAAACCAGAAAAGTCAGCTTGAACAACAAATTGCTGCCCGTAAGCCCAATGGGGACTTAGTGGCAAAGGTTGAGCTTGAACAGCAGCGTTTAGATCTAAAAAAACTGTTAAAAGATGAACTTAGTCAACGCAATACTCTGATTAGCCAAGGTTACTCGCCAATGCTGACTGACTTGGCCGCCGTGGCGGATAGCAGTGTGTGGTTGAGTCATATCACCATTGAACAGCAAAACAACGATGCTCAACGCATTGAGTTTGAAGGTTACGGTCGTCATCCGCAAAGTATTCCATTATGGATAGATAAACTCAAAACCACTTCAACATTAAAGGGTTATGCGTTTTCAGCAATGACGATGGATCGCGGCGAAGCACAACCGTTGGCGTTTAAATTAATAAGCCAACCCATTGCTAAGGAGTCAGCACAATGAAGCAGCAATGGCTGGTGTGGTCGTCAAAATTTGATGTGTTAAGCCCTCGAGAGCGGATATTGATTACGTTTGCTCTGCTAGTTGTGGCAGGGATGTTGCTGTTTATGCCATTAGAATCGCAATGGAAACAGCACCAAAGCTTACAAAACCAGCTTAAGGGACTAGAACAAGAAAATTCGATTTCCTTACAGCAAGTGGCACTCTATGAAGAGCGTTTACAACTTGACCCTAATAAAGATTATCAGCAACGGTTACAAATCATTACCGAGCAGATGCAATTGATTGATGCCGATCTCACCGATCAAATGGTTGATATGGTTCCCGCGGATTACATGCCAACAGTATTAGCCAACTTGTTGGGTAATGTGAAAGGCGTGACATTAATCTCGTTTGCCTCCATTGCACCCAAAGCCTTACTGAAAGTGGGTGATGGCAGTAAAGTTAACCTCTACAGTCATGGTATTAAGCTGATGTTACAAGGCGATTATTTTTCTATTTTAGCGTTTATTAAAGCCGTTGAAACAATGCCAGATAAATTGTATTGGAAACGTTTAGATTACCGTGTTGAATCTCATCCCGATGCGTTAGTTGAATTAGAACTTTACACACTGAGTGTGAATAAGGACTTTATCAGTGTTGCGAAACAAGATTAATCCCATGGCGTATGCATCCTGCCTAATGATGCTGTTAGTGTTTGCTGCCAACGCACAGACATTACGTGATCCAACCTTACCGGGTCAGGGCTTTATTGCCGTTAAGGCCAAAGCTGACAACCAATCTTTGGTGTTAAACAGTATTGTTAACGGCCAACATAGCTATGCAGTAATTAATAATATTATTCTTTCGGTGGGTGACGCAATTAGCGGCAGTGGATTACGTGTATCAAAGATTAGCAAAGACTATGTCACCTTGTCAGATGGAAGAAAACTTCAGCTATTTCAGTCGATAACAGAGCGGTAGGATAAGAATAAAAATGAATGTAATTAAATATGTTACTCCTCTGATGTCGCTGTGCCTAGTTGCTTGCCAAACGACAGATAGACCCGATCCACAAACCGCAAAAGCGGCCTTGAATGAGTCAAGGCAACAAGCTGAGACCCGTCAAGCCACTGTGCCACCACCAGCGGTTATGCCAGAAGATGTTCAACGTGAGCTTAATGGTAATAATGTGTTGAGCTCATCAGCAAGGGCCTTACCTGCAGAGCGTCGTTTTGATGTGTCAGCAAATGACGTTGATGCGAGAGTGTTCTTTCCAAGCTTAGTCAAAGACACGCCCTTAAGTGTTGCGGTACATCCTGATGTGCAAGGTAACATTTCGTTATCATTAAAAGCGGTCACCTTGGCAGAAACCATTCAGGTTGTTGAAGACATTTACGGTTACCAAGTTAAGCGCGAAGGTCGTATTTTACGGGTGTACCCATCGGGTATGAGAACCGAAACGTTCCCATTAAATTATATCTATATGCAGCGAGAAGGTTTGTCATTAACCTCGGTGAGCTCTGGTCGTATTTCCGATCAAAATAGTAACTCAAGCAGCAGCGGTAATAGCAGCTCGAGCAACAACAGTAGTTCGAGTAACAACAATAACAACAGTAGCAATGGTAATGCCAACAGCAGTGACAATACCAATGGTACGTTTATTCGTTCGACGACCAAGACGGATTTTTGGGGTGAGTTAGAAGCCACCTTAATGTCAATTATGGGTGAAACCGGTGGCGGGCGACAAGTCGTGGTGACACCTCAAGCAGGGCTGGTAACCGTTCGGGCTTTCCCAGATGAATTACGTCAAATCCGTAGCTTCTTACAAATAGCCGAAAGCCATTTACAGCGCCAAGTGATTTTAGAAGCAAAAATTATAGAAGTAACCTTATCTGATGGTTACCAGCAAGGGATCCAGTGGGAGAATGTTTTAGGCCATGCCGGCAATACCAACATTGATTTCAGTACCTCAGCAGGACAAGGCTTAAGTAATGCCATTACATCTGCCATTGGCGGTGTCACCTCGATTAATTTCACCGGAAGCGATTTTAGTAGCATTATTAGTTTGCTGGATACTCAAGGTGATGTAGATGTGCTTTCAAGTCCTCGTGTTACGGCTTCTAATAACCAAAAAGCGGTCATTAAAGTGGGTAATGACGAATACTTTGTCACGGATGTATCAACAACGACAGTGGCCGGCACCACTCCAGTAACGACGCCACAGGTTGAACTAACGCCATTTTTCTCCGGCATTGCCTTAGATGTAACGCCTCAGATTGACGAAGATGGCAATGTAATATTGCATGTTCATCCCTCAGTGATAGATGTGAAGGAACAAACTAAAGAGATAAAAATCAGTGATTCAACCTTAGAGTTACCGTTAGCGCAAAGTGAGATCCGTGAGTCGGATACGGTTATCCGCGCCGCTTCTGGTGATGTCGTGGTGATTGGTGGATTAATGAAGAGCGAAAACATTGAAACCGTATCAAAAGTACCGTTATTGGGTGATATTCCTTTTCTGGGCGAAGCTTTCACCAGCCGCACTAAATCTAAAAAGAAAACCGAATTGATTATTATGTTGAAACCAACGGTTGTCGGTGGTGACACATGGAAGGATGAGTTAAAGCGCTCACAAGATTTAATAGAGCGTTGGTATCCTTCTAAGTAGTGGCGGTTGGTGATTGATAGATAAGTTGCCGTAGGCGGTTGATAAGTTTGGCGGTTGAAATTGATAAGGGATAGCCAGTAATTATGTATTTGCAGCACTTTGGCTTAAGTCAGTTACCCTTTACACTTACCCCAAATACGGGTTTCTTTTTTGGGTTGTCGCCGCATGTGGAAGCCTTACAAGTACTCCAAACTGCATTACAGACAGGTGAAGGTTTTATCAAGGTCACTGGTGAAGTGGGCACAGGTAAAACTTTGGTTTGTCGTAAGCTGATAAATGATTTACCGGCTCAATACCATTGCGCTTACTTACCTAATCCCTATTTAACCCCTAAAGAATTACGCTGGGCTGTAGCGGGTGAACTTGGCTTGGCTTTACCTAACAAATTAGATCAGCAACAGCTGACAAGGCTTATCCATGAGCGTTTGTTAGCGTTAAATCACCAAGGCTTTCACGTAGTGTTAGTGTTGGACGAAGCACAATCATTACCTGATGACAGTATTGAAGCGTTGCGCTTATTTACTAACTTAGAAACCGAAAGTCGCAAGTTGTTGCAAGTCGTGCTGTTTGGTCAACCAGAATTAGACGAACGTTTGGCACAAGCTAAATTTAGACAATTAAGACAACGTATTACCTTTAGCTATGATCTGCGTCCGTTAACATGGGATGAAATACAAGCTTATATTCATCACCGACTTGCTGTTGCGGGTTATCAAGGGCCGGAATTGTTCGGTACCGCGGATATTAAACGCATTGCCAAAGCCGCTCGAGGGATCCCGCGTTTAGTAAATATATTGGCGCATAAGAGCTTATTGCTGTGTTATGGCCAAGGTGAAAAAAAGGTACTGTCGCGGCATTGTCTCGCGGCAATAATGGATACCGAAGATGTTAATTTACAACATAAAGTGACGTACTCTCGTGTCAGTATGCTGCTCATTATATTGCTTGGGGCTGTGATGTTGTTTATCGGATTGAATGGCCCAAATTGTTGTGGTGAATGGATGACACAAATAAGCGAAATTAAATGAGTGTGATTATCAAAATGCTCAAAGATTTAGAGCAGGGTCAGCAGCCCGGAATAGACAACCCATCGGCACCCCCCGTGGGAGAATTCGTGCGTCCTCAAATTCAGTATCAATCCGTCGCTAAATCTCGCTCAGCATCTATTGGTCTTATTATTGTTGCAGCACTATTGATCCCCACGTTGTGGTTTGGTGTGTCGATGTACCGCCAAGCCAATATTCAAATGGTCAGTGAGCCAGGCGCTGTCAGCGCTTCTGCGAGTAAAGAAACCCAATCATTTCTGAGTCAGCCACAAGATAATGATGGCGTTGCTACTGAGTCGCCTAAGTTGTTAGTTGTAAGCTCAACAGCGACACCCATTCAAGCTCCTATGCAAACAGCCACTCAGGCGAACACTGTCGCAATAACTCAAGACAGTATTCAAGATAATGTTCAAGACAGTACTCAAGACAGTACTCAAGTCAGTCAGACAACGGATACCTCAGCAGTGGGCACTGGGTTTGTGGCGACGGCTGAAACTATTGACATGTCTTCAGAATTGGCACCACAAACCAGCGTTAAAGTCGCTGAAACAGTCAAAACACCCGCGCAAATAGCGGCAGCCTTAGTCACAGAAATAGCCACAGAAACAGTCACAGATAAGCCCAGTGTTTTAGGCTCGAATAAGACAGCCCCAAATAACATCGGACCAAATCAGACTGTATCGAATAACGCGGTATCAAGTAAGATTGCCTCGACTAATATGTCATCTAATAACATTGCACCTAATAACATTGCCCCCACGCAAGGCTTAACCACAGCACCATCGTCTGGTTTGCCTGCACAAGCTCCAATTGTGATACAAAAGCCTGTGGAGATGACGGTCAAAGAAGTGGTTCTCACTAAGACGCAAATGGCGCAATTGCAATATCAAAAAGCGATGGATGCAGAGCAAGCGCAGCGCCTTGATGATGCAGCAGGTTACTATTTAGAAACGATTATTTTACAGCCGAGTTTACATAAAGCCCGTAAGCAATTGGCCAAAATTTATTATGGGCAAAGTAATTTTACGGCGGCAATGCTATTACTCGAAAGTGGAGTCAGTTTGTTTCCGCAGCAATGGGAGTTTTATGTGATTCTGTCGCAAATCCAAACTCAAATGAATGCTTATGATGCCGCATTGTCGACAGTGGCCATGATCCCCGATAACTCTTTATGGGCTCGTGATAAATGGATAGCCCAAACCGATTTAGCCCAAAAATCGAAAAATTTTGCTTTAGCCGAGGCTGCTTATCGTCACTTATTGTTATCCGAATCGACTAAACCTCGCTGGTGGATGGGCTTAGGTTATTCACTCGATTCGCAGAAAAAATATCCCCAAGCCGCTCAAGCTTACCGATCAGCATTAAGCTATGAAGGATTATCAACTTCAGCCATGACATTTATTGAAAAGCGTTTAGATCAGTTAGGAGCAAACCGATGAAGCCTAAGTTAAAGATGCGGTTAGGAGATCTTCTTGTTCAAGAGCTGATTATCACCGACGAGCAATTACAGCAAGCATTAACAGAGCAACGTAGCTCAGGTAAAAAGCTGGGTCGGACATTAATTGATTTGAACTGTATCACTGAAGATCAGTTACTTAAGTTTTTATCTCAGCAGCTTAATTTACCGTACCTTGATATTAGTCGTCGTCCGATTGCCGCCGAAGTGGTGAATATTCTCCCCGAAGTACAAGCGCGACGTTTTCGTGCTTTAGTGGTGGAGAGTCACTCTGACCATGTGTTAGTTGCCATGAGTGATCCCGCTGATTTGCAGGCTATCGACAACATTGAAGTATTAGTTGCCCCTAAGCAGTTAATGATCGCGGTGGCGCCAGAACAACAATTACTCGATGCGTTTGACAACCTTTACCGCCGTACCGATCAAATTGCAGCGATTGCCGGTAAGCTTGATGAAGAATATGCCGCTGATGACATGTTCGACTTGGCTAATTTGACGCAAAGCGACAGTGATAACGAAACCACCGTGGTGAAGTTATTACAGTCTATTTTTGAGGATGCGGTTCAAATGCGTGCCTCAGATATTCACATTGAACCCGGCGATAAAGTCTTGCGGATCCGCCAGCGTATTGATGGTCAATTGCATGAGAACATTCTCAGTGAGGTTAATATTGCCTCGGCCCTGGTATTACGGCTTAAATTGATGGCGGGATTGGATATTTCAGAAAAGCGTATGCCACAAGATGGCCGTTTTCATATGGAAATAAAAGGTCATCAAATCGACGTGCGGATGTCGACCATGCCGATTTATCATGGCGAATCTGTGGTGATGCGTTTATTAGATCAAACCACCGGCCTGCGCACCTTAGATGAAACCGGCATGCCAGCGCATATTGTGGCGCGTATTCGTAAACAGATTAAACGTCCTCACGGTATGTTGTTAGTTACTGGGCCAACAGGTAGCGGTAAAACGACCACCTTGTACGGTATTTTAAGTGAGCTTAACACTGCAGATAGAAAGATTATCACCGTAGAAGATCCGGTTGAATATCAATTACCGCGAATTAACCAAGTCCAGGTTAATCATAAGATTGGTTTAGACTTTTCTAACGTGCTGCGTACCACGCTTCGTCAAGATCCCGACATCATCATGGTGGGAGAAATGCGTGACCAAGAAACCGTGGAAATTGGTTTACGAGGTGCATTAACCGGTCATTTCGTGTTATCGACGTTACATACTAATGATGCTGTTACCAGTGCGTTGCGATTACTCGATATGGGCGCGGCAAGTTATTTGGTTGCCAGTGCGCTGCGGGTCATTATCGCTCAGCGTCTGGTTCGACGTGTTTGCCATAATTGTGCGGTAGATTATCTGCCCACAGCGGCTGAACGTAGCTGGCTTAACAGTGTGACTAAAAGAGATATTAGCAGCGCCACGTTTAAAGTGGGCAGCGGTTGTCAAACCTGTAACGGCTCAGGCTATCGCGGCCGAATTGGTATTTTTGAAATACTCGAACTCGATGAGAACATGATAGATGCCATGCGCACCGGTAATCCGCAAGATTTCGCTCGTGCAGCCCTGCGCAGCCCTAACTTTATCCCACTGGCACATTCCGCGATGGAGTATTTATTCTTAGGCACGACCACACTCGAAGAGGTGTCAAAACTGGTTGAAGATGTCAGTGAATCGAAAGTGGCCTTGTCGGAAGATTTGATTAGCCAACAAGATATTGGATTGTAATAATGCCAACATATCAATATCGAGGACGTAATTCACAAGGGCAGGCTGTTAGTTCACAGCTTGAGTCTGCCAATGAAAGCGCGGCGGCCGATGCGTTGCTTTCCCGGGGGATTATTCCACTAGAATTACGTGAAGTGAAAACCAAGCAATCTTTTTCAATGAGCTTGTTTCAAAGCAAAGTGTCGCTGGAAGAATTGCAAATATTTAGTCGGCAAATGTATTCACTGACCCGTTCAGGTATTCCCATTTTAAGGGCGATTGCAGGCTTATCAGAAACCACTCATTCTGATCGGATGAAACAAGCCTTAGATGATATTTCACAACAGCTCACTTCGGGCCGACCGTTATCTTCGGCGATGAATCAACATCCGGAGATATTCGATTCGTTGTTTGTGTCGATGATCCATGTGGGTGAAAATACCGGTAAGTTGGAAGATGCCTTTATCCAGTTGTCAGGTTATATCGAGCGAGAACAAGAAACTCGTCGGCGGATTAAAGCGGCAATGCGTTATCCCATGTTTGTATTGATCGCCATTACCATTGCGATGGTTATTTTGAATATTATGGTTATCCCTAAGTTTGCCGATATGTTCTCTCGTTTTGGTGCAGAACTACCATGGGCGACAAAAATATTAATTGGCACCTCTAGCCTGTTTGTTAATTTCTGGCCCCACATGATAGTGCTATTGATTGGCGTTGTAGTGGGTATTCGATATTGGCATCATAGTGCAAAAGGTGAAAAACAGTGGGACTTATGGAAACTGCATATTCCTGTTATAGGCTCCATTATTGAGCGTTCAACCTTGTCGCGTTATTGTCGCAGTTTTTCGATGATGATCAGTGCGGGTGTCCCCATGACCCAAGCATTAAGCTTGGTAGCCGATGCGGTGGATAACGCTTATATGCATGACCAGATTGTCGGGATGCGCCGAGGTATTGAATCGGGGGAGTCAATGCTAAGGGTATCCAATAGCAGTAAGCTGTTTACGCCGTTAGTACTGCAAATGGTGGCCGTGGGTGAAGAGACGGGCCAAATAGATCAGCTATTAAATGATGCCGCTGATTTTTATGAAGCCGAAGTCGATTACGATTTAAAAAATCTGACGGCAAAACTTGAACCTATTTTAATCGGCTTTGTTGCTGGCATTGTATTGATACTGGCACTGGGCATTTATCTTCCTATGTGGGATATGCTTAATGTGGTCAAAGGCGGTTAACGCATAATGCACATTATTGATGGGATAGCGGCATGCTGAGCCAGCAAAAAGCGGATCATGAACTGCTTAGCATTTATGGCAAGGTCATTGCTATTGTGGTGTTGTTAGTGTTGCTGGCTATTTTCGGTATACGTTATCTCAATACCGCGTCAAATATAGGTGGACGGGGTCTAGAGCTTGAACAAAATCGTTTTTTGAATGTGTTAGCTATGGTGCGCAGTCAATGGTTAGCTTCTGGTCGGCCGGATAAAATGCAGCTGTCATGGCATAATTTGGCATCAAATGTGCTTACTTCACAGAGCAATAAGACAGCGTCAAAAAACGGTCGAACCAACACCGACGAGATTAACGACGATGCTGATCTCGTTGGCACCGATAATTGGATTTCTTTATCTGACCAAGGTTGGCCAATCATTGATACGAATGATGTTCAAGGTTGCGAGCGACTATGGGGTCAATTACTGGCCACTAATCTTCAACAGTTGCATATTACGGTTGATTATCAGTCTGATACTAATATTTGCCGCTACTCTTCAGATAATAAAGCCAGTTTAAGTTATCAATTGCAAACGGGTAGAGTGATTTTTTTAATTAATGACGGATAGAGGGTGTTCCATCAGTGTTAAAGTGTTAATAAGCTGATAATATTAGCTAAGTTAGAGCTGAACCAATATTATTTCTGTTGTAGGCGCAATATAGAAGAGTAAAATATTATGAAATTGAAACAACAAGGTTTTTCATTGATCGAGTTGGTCATTGTTATTGTTATCCTCGGTTTATTGGCCGCCACAGCGATCCCGCGTTTTTTAAATGTGACCGATGATGCAGAAGACGCCAGTGTAGACGGTGTAGCGGGCGGCTTAGCCACTGCGGTGAGTTTTGTGCGTGCCCAATGGGAAGTCGATGGGCGTCGTAATGATAATGTCATTTTAGACGGCACCAGTGTGTCACTAGACATTCGTTTTGGTTATCCAACAGGCACCTCAAACACCAGTGCAACCGCTATGAATAGCACCCGATGTCAGGAAGTCTTTGATTCAGTGTTACAAAATGCGCCAAGAAACGTATTGGCTAACCAAGATGCAAGCGCTGTACGCTACACCGTTAGTGTACTAGACGGTGCTGGCGGTTCATCGATCGATATCGATGGCCAAACAGTCAACAACCTTGATTTATGTGTGTATCATCAAGTGGCCTCACTAGTACTCAATCAGAATGGTGTGCCTACACCTGCACCTGACTTAACGACTGCGGATGCAAAAGGCGTGATATATAATCCAGGTACAGGGCAAGTATTAAGCTTTACCCAAACACCCTTCACGCCATAAGTTAATAGTTTATAGTTTGAGGTGTTTACCATTGAAATGATTAATAAAATATGCTGTTATTAGTCTAAGTGTTATTTAGCTTAAGTGTTAAACAGTCACCGTGTTAAGCCGTCATTGTCACTAAAAGTGATAGTCGTTTTAATTGGTTATCGTTAATCAGTTATAGTCGTTTCAAACAATAGCTGGAAGTTCAGCTCGTGCCATGTTTTACCAAGGTTTAATACGGTTCAACGAGTTGAGATGTTAAATATCTGATTTTATTATATAAAAGGTAAGTTAAATGCAAGTTAACATGCAAAAGCAACAAGGTTTTACCCTAATCGAATTAGTGGTTGTGATCATTATTCTCGGTATTTTAGCGGTAACGGCAGCACCTAAGTTTATGAACCTGCAAGGTGATGCTTATCAATCGACGTTAAGTGGCTTAAAAGCATCGTTACAAGGTGCAAATACTTTAGTTTATTCAAAAGCTGCTATTGCTGGCGACGAGAAAGATGCTGATACCACTGTTCAGATTAGTTCAGACTCTAGTGACACTGCAAAGATTACTTATGGCTATTTACAAAATGATGCCACATCTTTAGGTGATATGTTACAAATAGATACAGCGTCAGATTGGACTATTGTTGCTGGTGCTGATTTGACAAAAGCAACCGTATTGTACCAAACCAGCTCGCCATATGCTGCAGTAGGTACAGGTACACCAGTAACCCCAGCTGTTGATTGTCATTTAGAATACACTCCAGCAACATCGACCACATTACCTATATATACATTAAAGACAGATGGTTGTTAATAATGTTTAAGTAATAAAAAGCCTGCTTTTGCAGGCTTTTTATTATCTGTGGTATATCTAAAAATAAGATAGATGCTTTCCACTATGTATTAAGTAATTGTCATTAACTCGGCACTTAAATGAGCTCATCAATATTACTGTTAGACAAAGTGCAAAGATGTAAACTCACTTAAAATCAATCCCAAATATTTATATGATAAGCGATTTCACACTATCCTTATCAACCCAGCTTTAGCTTAAGAATAAACAGACAATATCGGCTGTTGTTACCATAATGAATAAGTTAATATAAGTAGCTAAAATCATTATGGTTTAATGCATGTTGGACGGTATAAATGTTCATCAAGTAGAATGAGGACATCGCATAGTGAGTCAACAACGCAATATTCAGCTGGGATTTACCTTAGTTGAATTGGTTACCACCATGATTTTGATCGGCATTTTGGCCGTGGCGGTATTACCGCGGCTGTCATCTGACTCATCTTTTAGTGCCTATAGTTTGCGTAATGAATTTATCAGCGAGCTACGTCTGGTCCAGTTACAAGCGATGCAAAATACCGATCAGTGTTATCAAATTGAGGTGAATGCCAGTGGCTATACCTTAGGTTATTTTAGTGACCGTTCAGGTAATACGTGTAGCAATTCAGTCCGTACCGAGCAAGCACAATCTTTTAGTGGTGGCGCCCATATCGCCCTTGCCAGTACCGCCAGCCAAGTGTTTTCGATTACCTTTGATAGTTTAGGGCGGATAATATCTCCGCTGTGTTCAGGACATTGTTTTAATGCTGTGGCAGATGAAACCCTCGCCATAGCAGTAGAGTCTGAGGGTTATATTTATGCCCAGTAAGCCTCAACAGCCTCAAGGTCGTTATCCATCACAAGGTATAAGTGGCTTTACCTTAATCGAACTCGTGGTGGGTATGATGGTGATAGCTATTGCGATAGTGATGCTCACCAGTATGCTGTTTCCCCAAGCGGACAGGGCGGCAAAAACCTTGCACAGAGTGCGCTCGGCCGAGTTGGCTCATTCGGTAATGAATGAAATTTGGGGTAAGCGTTATGACCAAAATACTAATGCTAATGGCGGTGTCCCAGCCTGTGATAGTCCAGCAGGTTCAGCTTGTTCTTATGCTTTAGCAGTGGACGGAACCCCATTTCTTGGGCCTGACGGTGAAAGCCGCGACACCTTCAATGACATTGATGATTATGATGGGTTAAGTGAATCGGATAATATGCTCGACTCAAGCCAAACCTATGCCCAAGCCTATCCTCGTTATAAACTGAAAGTGTCAGTGTCATATATTGACTCGACTACGAAAGCGCAAAAATTAATTACCGTCGCCGTGACCACGCCTGCCAATGAAGTGATCAATTACCAAGCGCTAAGGAGTAACTACTAATGCCTTGTCGCCGCCGATCAAAACGTGCTGGTTTTACCTTAATAGAAATGGTTACAGTGATTTTAATCTTGGGCATTATTGTGGTTGGGGTCAGTAGCTTTGTTATTTTTGGCACCCGCATTTTTGTCGAATCAAGCGCGGTTGATCAAGTGCTCAGTCAGAGCCGATTTGGGATCGAGCGGATGACTCGGGATATCCGCCGTGCCGTGCCTAATAGCATGCGCGTGCTAACCGCAACCGATGGCAGTTATCAATGCCTAGAATTATTACCCATTAGCACCAGCACATCGTATCTTAATGCGCCGTTTTTTCCGCAAACAGCGCAAAATAGCTTAACGGCGATTAAAAGCGTTGGTTCAATTACCGCCGCTCAATCAGTGCTGATTTATCCATTAACAACGACAGAAATCTACCATCCCCTAGGGACAACCGCTAAACGATTTACCGTGCAAAGTGTGGCAGCATCGGGCGACCAGCTGACTATTAATTTAACTCAAAGCGTGCGCTTTACTGAGGCTTCGCCATTAAAACGCTTATACCTTGCCGATAACCCATTGAGTTACTGCTTTATTAACACCGCCAATAATATAGAGCTGCGCTTATATCAAGACTATGGTTACCAGCCCAATCAACCGTCACCAACAATGTCGCCAACAGTGATGGGTGATGGGGTATTGATGGCGCAAAATATTACTAATACCTTAGCGGTTAATCCAGCCATTATTTTAATGCCATCAACACTTATCACCAATGCTATTGTGCATTTACAACCGGTATTTAGCGTCAATGGTGAAACGTTCAATTATCAACATCAAGTGCAGGTGATGAATGTACCCTAAGCTGAAATTAAGCCAACATTCGCAACAAGGCAGCGCACTTATCATAGGCATTTTTGTGCTGACGGTGATGTTTCTTATTGCGGCGAGTCTGATCCGCATTGTTGGTGATGCTGATGAGTCAGTTAATCAAGAAGTGTGGGGCACTCGGGCATTATTTAGTGCTAACAGTGGCGCCGATGCCGCGTTAGCCCAGCTGTTTCCTGTCGATGGCACTGCCACAAGTTGTGATGATGTCAGTTCAACATGGATGCCGCCAATAGGGTTAGGCTTCAATGGGTTCCATAACTGCACTGTGTCGATTAGCTGTAATACTGCCACTGTGGGCAGTGTGATCCAATATCGCATTAACAGCTCAGCGGTATGCGAAACTGGTAATTGTGCTGGTAACTCCAGCAGTTCAACGTGTTTGCGAGTCAGTCGTCAAGTAGAGGTAGAAGCGCGTGGGGATTAATATTGTGCGCAATATATTACTGATTTGTCTTGGGTTAGGTTTTTTGCCTAAGGCCTGGTCCCAGTGCGAACAAATTTTCACTAAGCCGCCCAATCTATATCCTAATCCCCATTTGGCACTGCCAGCCAACTTGCCCCCCAGCGCTGGCCAGTTTGCCTGTGACAAAAAGGGCTGTACTCGTAGCGACAGCTTTTCAGCTGGGAATTACAACTTCAGTGCGGGATCCTTTAAGCAGGGTAATTTTATTAGCACCAATGGCACCACTACCCGCTTGTTTTTTGACTCATTGTCACTGAATCAAGCCGATATTAATATGTCGGGACTGGCCCGGGACTTGATTATCTATGTCAGGGGCAATCTGAGTATTGCAGGTAAGAGTAGCGTCAGGGCAATAATCTATGCATCAGGTAATGTCACCATTGCAGGTAATGCCGCCGTTTATGGCGCAGTAGCAGCGGGGGGGGATTACAATAGAAACGGCAATGGCAATGTCGACGTCGATCTCAATGAGGTGAGCAAGGCAGACTTTAATGGTATGTGCAATACCCAGCCTGTACTCAAGTTACATCATTTTGAGTTTGACTATACTAGCTCGCCATTGACCTGTAAGGCCGAAACCATGACGGTCAGAGCGTGTAAAGATGCGGCATGTAATTTATTTACTGATCCAGTGGAGGCTAATTTATCGCTTGCTCCTAATACCAATGGCGCTTGGTATGTTGACGCTAATAAAACCAATGTAGTGAAGTTTGAAAATGGCAGTGCAACGGTCGCTTTACGCAATAATGTGATTACGCCAATCACTATTGGGGTGACATCTTCCGTTCCTTCAACCATAGCAGGCAGTAACACCTTGTGCCGCAGTGGTTCGGGGGCGCTAAATACCGCAAGCTGTACTTTAAGTTTTGCCGAAAGCGGGTTTGTTTTTGATGTGCCAGATAAATTGGCCAATAAACCGACAGGCAATATTTCGATCAGTGCGGTGAAAACCTCAGATGAGACCCTGCAATGTGTCCCTCTGTTTTCCAAAACCACTAAAAATGTCGATTTTTGGAGCTCTTATATCAATCCCATCACTCCAATTAGTGGTCAAGCGATAACAGTAAATAATACTGAGGTAGGTAAACTGGAGAGCGCAGCAACCACGCTTGAGTTGACATTCGATGACACAGGTAAAGCTAACATCGACGTCAATTATCCCGATGCCGGAAAAATGCAGCTTGATGCTAAGTATACTGGCACAGGCGATGAGCAAGGCTTGGTGATGGTTGGCTCAGATCAGTTTGTCAGTTGCCCTGTGGGCTTGTGTGTTATGCCTGAAGATAATAATGCTAAGTGCTCTGCAGGAGATAGTAGCTGTAATCGATACAAAAAAGCCGGCGAGTCATTTAACGTAGTTGTTCAAGGTAAAGCCTGGGAGTCTGACGTTGATACTGATTACTGCGATAACATCAATACGCCAAACTATGGCCATAACGAGGTAACATTAGGCCATCAATTAGTTGCCCCATCTGGCGGCGTGCTAGGTGAGGTGGGAGCAGAAAAATATAATCATGTCGCCCAAACCACTAACAGTAATACCGTGTCTCAGTCGGTAACCGAAGTGGGGGTGTTTAAATTTACCGCAGATCCGGCGAGTACTTATTTAGGGTCGAGTTTCTATGATATTCCACTGGCAGCATCGCCTAACATCGGCCGTTTTGTACCAGACCGCTTTGTGGTGAGTAGCTCAAGTGTGTTGCCATCTTGCGGTAGCTTTACTTATATGGATCAACCTTTTGGTCTGACGTTGACTTTAAGCGCATTTAATACCGGTACTTATACCACTCAAAATTATCAAGGTGCCTTTGCTAAAGCCGGTGCCAGCTTAGTGGGCGAAAATGCCAATGATGGTGTGGATTTAAGCGGCAGATTAAGCGCGTTACCTATTAATGCCAGCTCTTGGGCTTTGGGTGAGGCAAACGTAGGATTATCTTATCAAGCTAATTTTAGTCGTACCGCACCACCGAGCGCCGATGGACCATTTAGTCAGTTAGCTATTGGTGTACAAGTATTTGATAACGATGGGGTGGTGTCCTTTATTGACTCACCTGATATGCGCGCAGACAGCAGCGATATTTGCGTCGACAGCAACAACTGCAACGCGAAACAGTTGTCGACCCAAGATTTACGTCATGGCAGAGTGGTGATGGACAATACCTTTGGCCCAGAAAATGAAATACTGCGCATGCCAACCTATGCCCAATATTGGAATGGTAGCGCTTGGATAACGAATGTTAGTGATAGCTGTACTAACGTTACAGATGCGCTTGATGGCACTGAAATATACGCGCCATCATTAACGGCTGGCCAAACGGTGACTCGCAGTGATGGCGGCAGTTTAGTCAGCGGTGGTCAGTTAATCTTATTATGGCAAAACAGCGGTTCGGTAGCATATCGCGGTCAAGTGACCGCACCGTTACAAGTTGACGGTTGGCTTAAGTGGTATTGGAATTGGGACCAAGTAAGTCCAACCCAGCTCTATGAGCCAAGAGCAAGTGCGTTCTTGGGCCGTTACCGAGGTCATGATAGGATCATTTATTGGCGCGAAGTCGGTCAATGATCTGCATAAAAAAGCGTCAGTTTTGCGCTTTTTTGATTTAAAACTGCGCGAATGTTGTTTTTTTAACAGCTTTTGTAAAAAAAAACGCCAGATTAGCAATTGTTAACCTATTCGGTATTGTAGAATGGGGGTGTCATTGATAAAGTTAGCTGATTTTTCTTCTTCTGACTCAACAGAATACAGGCCTGATACATGTTCAAAAAGTTGCGCGGCATTTTTTCTAACGACCTATCGATCGATTTAGGTACGGCAAACACTCTTATTTATGTTCGCGATGAAGGCATCGTTTTGAACGAACCCTCAGTGGTTGCCATTCGCGGCGAACGCAATAGCAATGGGCCAAAGTCAGTTGCTGCAGTCGGTAGAGAGGCAAAACAAATGCTAGGCCGAACGCCTGGTAATATTCAAGCTATTCGTCCAATGAAAGACGGCGTAATTGCTGATTTCTATGTGACTGAAAAAATGCTTCAGCATTTTATTAAGCAAGTACACAACAACAGTTTCTTCCGCCCCAGTCCTCGCGTATTAGTGTGTGTACCCGTAGGCGCAACTCAAGTTGAACGTCGCGCGATTCGCGAATCAGCAATGGGTGCAGGCGCTCGTGAAGTGTACCTAATCGAAGAGCCAATGGCTGCAGCGATTGGTGCTGGTTTACCAGTATCAGAAGCGACCGGCTCTATGGTTGTCGATATTGGTGGTGGTACTACCGAAGTGGCGATTATTTCGTTAAATGGCGTGGTGTATTCTTCATCAGTACGTATTGGTGGTGATAAGTTTGACGATGCGATTATTAATTATGTCCGTCGTAACTACGGTAGCTTAATTGGTGAAGCAACGGCTGAGCGTATTAAGCATACCATTGGCACCGCATACCCTGGTGACGAAGTACTTGAAATTGAAGTGCGCGGTCGTAACCTCGCAGAAGGTGTGCCAAGAAGCTTCACCTTAAACAGCAATGAAATATTAGAAGCATTACAAGAGCCGTTATCTGGCATAGTGAGTGCGGTGATGGTTGCCCTTGAGCAGTCGCCACCAGAGCTGGCGTCCGATATTGCTGAGCGTGGCATGGTCTTAACCGGCGGTGGTGCATTATTGCGTGACTTAGACCGTTTATTAATGCAAGAAACGGGCATTCCGGTGATGGTCGCAGACGACCCACTGACTTGTGTTGCTCGTGGCGGTGGTAAAGCCCTTGAAATGATTGATGTGCACGGTGGTGATTTGTTCTCTGAAGAGACCTAATTATCATCGGCTGAGCGGCTTTGTTAATGGCATTTTATGGGTTAACAAAGTTGCGAACAATTTATGAAACCAATTTTCGTTCGTGGCGTCTCTAGTCAATTTAGATTGACACTGGCAATTATTTTGTCGGTGGCATTACTGATGACTAATCATCGCCTGGATCCCATTCGCCAGTCTTTATCCTCGGTGTTAAGCCCGCTTCAATATTTAGCCAATGTACCAGGTGTGATGCTCGACTGGTCAGCCGAGGCATTTGCAACCCGCAACATGCTTGAATTGCAAAACAAACAACTATTACGCCAACAGCTGCTCATGTCAGAGCGTTTACAACGTTTTGAGCATGTTCGCCAAGAAAATGAGCGTTTACGGGCATTGCTCGGTTCACCTGTGC
Organism: Shewanella sp. Actino-trap-3; assembly: GCF_002836275.1. Classification (NCBI taxonomy): domain Bacteria; kingdom Pseudomonadati; phylum Pseudomonadota; class Gammaproteobacteria; order Alteromonadales; family Shewanellaceae; genus Shewanella; species Shewanella sp. Actino-trap-3. Next base: position 3,551,049 of record NZ_PJCE01000001.1, read on the forward strand.
ATATGGATTCTCGTAAAATGGTGGCCGAAGTAATGGAAGTGGCCAGCGATCCATTTAGACAGTTTGTAGTGTTAAATCATGGTTCGCAAACCGGCATTTATGTCGGTCAGCCTGTGGTTGATGGCCAAGGTGTTGTCGGGCAGGTGGTTGAAGTGAGTGAGTTTACCAGCCGTGTGTTGATGGTGTCAGATGCAACGCATGGTATTCCGGTGCGTGTTACCCGTAACGATGTGCGTGCAATTGCTAATGGCATGGGCGATATTGATCAAATTGAATTACGCCATGTGGCTAAAAGTACTGACATCATAGTGGGCGATTTATTAGTCACTTCAGGGCTAGGTAGTCGTTTTCCAGAAGGATATCCAGTAGCCCGTGTTATCAGTGTATCCCGTGATGATGGTCAGAGCTATGCAGTGATTAATGCTCAGCCTTTAGCGGCACTTGATCGCATACGTTACGTATTACTTATTTGGCCGGATGAAACCAAACCTTTTACGCTTCCAGCTGACGTACAAGAGTTGATAAAAAAGGCAGCCGAAGCCGCTGCGAATGAATCAGTATCTCAAGCTCCACCTTCAGAAACCACGACTACGCCAATAACCAGCGAGATAAACCAATGAGCGCGCATATTGCAAATGGTCGCTTAGTGGTATGGCTGACTTTATTTATCGGTATGATGTTTCAGATTATGCCGCTGCCCACAATGGTAGAAGCGTGGCGACCTGACTGGCTGCTTATGGTGATGATGTATTGGGCGATGGCATTACCGCATCGTTACAGTATTTTGACCGCGTGGTTGCTCGGCGTAATGCTTGATGTGCTATTGGGAGCCCATTTAGGCATCCGTTCATTAGCACTGTCGTTGGTTATTTATTTGGTGGTGATGTTGTGTCAACAATTACGCAATTATCCTCGCTGGCAACAGTCATTACTGCTCGCGTGTTTTATTTGTATTTATCATGTGGTGATATTTTGGGTACAGTTTGTTGTTGTTGGGGCTGCGCCGTTTAATTTTGAGATGTTTTTACCCGCGATTTCGAGTTTATTTATTTGGTGGTGGGTGTTTTGGATACTACGCAATCTGCGTCGCCATTATAAAGTACGTTAATTCACCCGATAGGGTGAATATTGTTTTTATGTTCGTTAATTAGAGTAAATATCAGATGACATGGGTACTGGCTTCAACATCGCCAAGAAGAAAAGAATTACTGGCTCAAGCAGGCTTTAGTCATCCCGGTTTTACGTTCGAGCTCGTCGCACCCAATATTGATGAAACGCCTTTATCGACTGAAACGGCAGAACAATATGTATGCCGTTTAGCGCTTGAAAAAGCCCTAGCAGGTTTGGCGCTCAGTGGTCATATTATCGCCCCTAAAGTACTGGGTTCAGATACAATCGTGGTGTTAAATCAGCAGATATTAGGTAAGCCAATGGACCAAAATGATGCCAAGCGTATGCTGACATTGTTATCCGGTCAAACTCATGAAGTGATGACAGCGGTGGCGTTAACGGATGGTGAACACACCTTTAGCCGATTATGTCGTACCCAAGTGAGCTTTTGTGAATTATCCGCTGCCGACATAGACGCTTATGTTGCCTCAAATGAACCAATGGACAAAGCTGGTGCGTATGGAATACAAGCCTTGGGTGGTTGTTTTGTTCAATCTATTAGTGGTAGTTATTCTGCCGTTGTTGGTTTACCCCTAGTAGAAACGCGTGAATTATTAGCCTGCATGATGCAGCACACTTAATAACCTTTTGCTTTAATCGGGCATCTACGGTGGTGCAACTACTGTCAATATTCCCATTGAAGCATGACCCGAATACTGGTGGCTTATGAACATAAAAGCACAACGTAAAAAAGGCACAGAATTGCTCATCAATGTCACGCCAACTGAAGCGCGTGTTGCATTAGTCGAGCATGGTGTTTTACAAGAGGTGCATATTGAACGCCGCATGAAGCGAGGTTTGGTCGGTAATATCTATAAAGGTAAAATCAGTCGAGTATTACCTGGTATGCAAGCCGCGTTTGTTGATATAGGCTTAGAAAAGGCCGCTTTCTTACATGCTTCAGATATTGTTCCTCATACCGAATGTGTTGCCGATGTCGAAAAGGGCAACTTTGTGGTGCGTGATATTGCCGAGTTAGTGCGTCAAGGCCAAGACATTATGGTGCAAGTGGTCAAAGATCCACTTGGCACTAAAGGTGCCCGCCTGACAACGGATATTACTTTACCCTCGCGTTATCTAGTGTTTATGCCTGGCTCTAGTCATGTTGGCGTATCGCAACGTATTGAACTTGAAGAAGAACGTCAACGCCTTAAAAATATTACCCTACCTTATGTTGATGATGACGGCGGCTTTATTATCCGCACCGCAGCTGAAAATGTTGGCGAAGATGAACTCGCCCAAGATGCGGCCTTTTTGCGTCGGGTGTGGGCTAAGGTCAGTGAACGACGTAAGCGTAAAGGCGTTATATTACTGTATCAAGATTTGGCATTACCTGTGCGGATAATTCGTGATTTTGTCGGTACTGAGCTTGACCATATTCAAGTCGATTCGCGCCGTACTTATGCTGAATTACAACACTTTGCCCAAGAGTTTATGCCTGAAATTGCTGAAAAAATTGAGCATTATGCGGGCCCAGCACCTATCTTTGAATTGTATGATGTTGAGAATGAAGTTCAACGGGCCTTAGGCCGTAAAGTTGAACTTAAGTCTGGCGGATATTTGATTATCGACCAAACCGAAGCCATGACTACGGTCGACATTAATACCGGTGCATTTGTTGGCCATCGCAACTTAGAAGAAACCATTTTTAATACTAATCTTGAAGCCACTCAAGCGATAGCAAGGCAACTGCGGTTACGCAATTTGGGTGGGATTATCATTATCGATTTTATCGATATGCAGATTAAGGAACACCAAGCGCGGGTGTTAGAAAGCTTAAACGCGGCATTGGCGTTAGATAGAGTCAAAACAAGCGTCAGCGGTTTTTCGGGTCTGGGCTTAGTTGAAATGACCCGCAAACGTACTCGCGAAAGTTTAGAACATGTGGTGTGTGGTGAATGTCCGTCTTGCAAAGGCACGGGTACCATGAAAACGATTGAAAGCGTGTCATATGAAATTTTCCGGGAAATTATTCGTTTAGACCGAGCTTATAAAGCCGATGAGTTTTTACTGTATTGCTCGCCGGCAGTGTATATGAGCTTTAGTGGTGAAGAATCGCATTTGCTGGCAGAATTAGAAGTTTACATCGGTAAGCGTATTCGTTTGCAAAATGAACCCTTATACATTCAAAGTAAATATGATGTGGTGATGATGTAGTGTCGACAACTCAGGCGGTAACGATTAACAGATTATCTTGGCAAATTTTGGCTATTGCACTGGTGCTATTTGCATTGGTCGTTAGCCTCATTCGTGGTTTATTGCCTCATATTCCTGAAGTCCGTACTGAATTAGTTCATTATCTTCAAAACGAATACCAACTGCATGTGCAGATGGGCGAGCTCAGTGCCGAATGGCAAGCTTTTGGGCCAGCACTGACCGTGAGCAATTTAGTGTTACTGCCACAAGATAATCTGCCGATTACCGTTATCAGCGAAAATGTGCATATCAAACTCGATTTTTGGCAGTCACTTTTAACCTTGAGCCCGCAGATTGAAACCGTGGTATTTGATGGTGTTAAAGTGGCATTAAATCTCGATGAGTTGGCGTCTACGGATGAGAACGCTACCGCGGGTGATATGGCTAATCTCGATTGGTTGTATGGATTGTTATTAGAACAGTTAGGGCATTTTTCAATCACCGATGCATCATTACAACTGTTTAGTAAACAACAGGATTATCGACCGATTTTTATCGATAATCTGCTGTGGCAAAACAGTGCCAATCGTCACCAAGCACAAGGTACGATCCATGTGGATCAACTTGAATCGCAGCAAGAACAGTTAACCTTACGTATTGATCTTAGCGGTGATGGTTATCAACCTGATACGGTCGCAGGCCAACTTTACGTTAGCGCGGATTCATTAGACTTAGGTGAATGGGCATCTAGACAACATATTGCGCAACAAAACACTGACAACATTGAATTTCAAGGCGTGATTAACCTCGATGCGTGGATAACATTTGCACATCGTCAGATCCAAGATGGTGTATTAGTGTTTAAACCCAGTTGGTTACAATGGCGTGACGCTGACACCCAGCAAAAATTTGCTATCAACTCAGGTTCATTGCAATGGACACCGCAGCCTGATGGCTGGAAAATCGCCAGCCATGATTTAGATTTATCGACTAATGATCAAACTTGGCCATCTCTTAAGTTAGCGATAGGCAATCGTGATGGTGATTTTTTTGGTTATGCCAACCAGATTACTCCGTCGAACTTAAAGCCAATGCTGCCGTTAGTGCCCGGTTTGGGCAAACAGCAAGTGAACATTTGGCAACAACTCAATCCTCAAGGTCAAATTGGCCCCATTAGGCTGTATAAAGCGGCCGACAAACCGCTTATCGGCAACGTTGAAGTTCAGCAATTACAGTGGCAAGCTTATCAGTCGATACCGGGTGTGAGTCCGATTGATGCTCAATTGACATGGGCGAATAGCCAGCTTGAATTTAGTTTGCCAGAACAAGAGTACAGTGTCGATTTTAACGGTGGTTTTAGCCAACCATTAGCGCTTCACGGCAGCGCAATGATGGGCCGCTATGATTTAGAACAACAGCGTCTTACCGTGGCTGATATTGAATTAATTAATGATGATATTACCTTGCAAGCGAGCCTGAATCTTGAGTTTGTTGACGAGATTCATATGGGGTTGGCGGCTCACGTAAGCATTAATGATGTGGCCGATGTTGGACGTTATTTCCCACAGATGGCCATGAGTCCAAAATTAGTCAGTTATCTTAATGATGGTTTAGTCGCAGGGCGAGTCAACGACGCGCAGATAGTGTGGCATGGTGCGTTAGGCGGTTATCCCTATCAAGATCACAGTGGTGTATTCCAAGCTGCATTTCGCCTCGACAGTGGCACCTTTAAATTTCAACCTAATTGGCCAGAGGTCAGCGAACTCACGCTATCAGCCTTGTTTGAAAATGCCATGATGGATTTGCATATTGATCAGGGCAAACTCGATAACGTTGCGGTTGACGGCGCGCGAGTCTCTATCCCGCAGTTGGGTAAACAGTCTTTATTAAGAATTGAAGCGGATATCACCACCGACGCGCAAGCCGCTGCCAAAGTGATTAACGCCTCTTCACTTCGTGATTCAGTAGGTGCCACGTTAGATGTGGTACAAATTCGACAGCAAATCAATACCCAATTAGATCTGGCGATCCCGTTATACAAAGGCGGTGAAAAATTGATTAAAGGTCAGGTTACCTTTGATAATAATCCGCTGTTTATAACCACTCCCGGCTTAGATTTACAAGGCGTATCTGGACAAGTTAATTTTGTGAATCAGTTGGTTGAAGGCAAAAATATCAAGGCGAGGTTATTTCAACAACCGTTGAAGTTTAGTGTAAAAACCAAGAAAAATAATAGCAATTTTAGCTTAACTGTTGATATGAATGGTCGCTGGGATCTCGACTCATTACCCGCCAGCTTACACAATCCATTGAGTGACACTTACCAGGGCAAAATGGACTGGAATGGTGGCTTAACCATGATTTTTGACCCAAGTGGTTATAGCTTACAAGTCTCTGCTAATTCCGATCTTATCGGCACCTCACTGGATTTACCGATGCCTTATCAAAAGTCGGCCGCTGAACCTAGAAAACTAAGCGTGGATCTTATTGGCGATAATAAACAATCATCGTTAAGCATTAAGTTGGCTAATGATGTCGAGTTTTGGGGTGAATTTAATGCCGACAGTGGCAGCCGGCTTGCTTTTTATGACGTGATGATTGGTCGTCATTTTAAATTGGGTGACAGATTAAATAAACAACAAGGCCATATACATGTAGACCTGCCTAAAGTCGATTTAGCGCAGTGGTTGCCGATTATTAATCGCTTCAGTGTTAGCGCTGAACCAGATGTCGTGAGGTCGTCGGTACGCGATCGTATTTTAACAGCAGATGAGTTGCCGGGGATGGCAACTCAAGACAATCGAGCTGAAACCACAGTGATTATCAATGCCGCAAGGTCATTCCCTCGATTAGCTGGGATTCATGCCGACATCGAGCAATTAAATGTGTTGGGACAATCATTTGATAAATTAAATTTTTATGCCGAACCCACAGAGCAGGTGTGGCGCTTTGACGCTGAGTCGCAACAGTTTGATGGCCGGATCGATTTTTACCCTAACTGGCGCGATCAAGGGATTAAAGTGGTCGCTAAAAAGTTGTATTTATACCCTAGCGTCAGCATGGCTGAACAAACAGAGCCGACAGCGGCATCAATGCTGCAATATCTGCCCACTTTAGCAATAGATGTGGATGATTTTAAGGTTAATGACTTATCGTTAGGGCACTTAGTGTTACAAGGCTTACCCCATGAACTAGGATACCAATTTCAAACGCTGTCATTAACGCAACCCACCGTTACCTTACAGGCCAATGGGTTATGGTCGCTTGAAAATGGCACCGATAAAACGGTGTTCGATGTCAATTTACAGGCTGAAAAGTTTGATGACCTATCAAGGATATTAAACATCAATCCTGGATTACAAGATGCGCCATTGGATCTCAGCGGTCAGTTATCTTGGCAAAGTGCGCCCTATTACTTCACTCTCGACACGCTAAACGGCCAACTTAAGTTTGCACTAGGCAAAGGTCATCTTTCGGAGATTAGCGATAAAGGCGCGCGAGTGTTTTCATTGTTTAGTTTAGATTCATTATTGCGTAAATTATCGTTAGACTTTTCGGATGTGTTCGGCAAAGGCCTATATTTCAATACCTTTAACGGCAATCTTATGATCGATAATGGGGTGGTTAAAACCACCGATACTGAAATGGACGCCATTGCCGGTAATATGCGAGTACGAGGTTACACCGACTTAACCACCCAAAGCTTAAATTATGACATTCGTTTTGTGCCGCAACTTGCGTCCAGTGTGCCAACCGTGGTGTTATTGAGTACCAGTGCGTGGACTTTGGGGTTAGGGGCGTTTGCCCTGACAAAAGTGTTAGAACCGGTTATTGAAGTGATCTCAGAAATTCGTTTCCGAGTCACCGGTACCATGGACAATCCGCAACTAGAAGAGCTTGAGCGTAAGAGTAAAGAAATCGAAATCCCAAAGGCAATATTGCCGCAGGTAGACGAAACCAGTATAGAAACTAACCTTAATACTAACGCCAATGCTAAAGTAGAGGCTAAAGTAGAGGCTAAAGTCGAAACTGAAGTCGAAACTGAAGTTGACTCAGATGTTAAAGCTCAGTAATAAAAGCGATAGATCGTGAGGCCATACTCCATCGAGCGCGCCATCAACTCAGCTCGTTCCGGTTATCGATAATTGACCTTAAGCTGACCGACTGCCAGGTAGCGATGCTGAAGTCGGTCCAATGAGACAGGCTTGGGTTTACTCATCAACTAATGTGTTTATGCGATAAGGAGTTCGAGATGCAAATCAGCTTATTACAATCCCAAAGCGGCCGCGATGTCAAAGCCAATCTTGCGTTTATCGACTCGCAACTCAACGCCTTACCCCGTGATGCCAATGAGCCACAATTAGTGGTGTTACCTGAGTGTTGTTTATTGTTTGGCGGCCATGAAAGTCAACAGCTTGAATATGCTGGCAGTCAGCATCAAAGCGAACTAAAAAGCGCATTAGCCGCGTTGGCAAAGCAGTACCAAGTGTATGTTATTGCCGGCACCATTCCCATGCGTGCCGACGATGGTAGAGTGTTCAGCCGCTGTTATTTTTTTGATGATCATGGCGCCACCCTAGGTCATTACGATAAACTGCATTTATTCGATGTTGAGGTGAGTGATGACACCAAAACTTATCGCGAAAGTGATACCTTTCATCCCGGTGATCACATTAGTGTCATTGATACCCCTTTTGGCAAAGTTGGTCTAGCCATTTGTTATGACATTCGCTTCGGCGATATATTCCGGGCTTTGCGTTTGGCGGGGGCAGATTATATTGCCCTACCTTCGGCATTTACTAAAGTCACCGGTGAAGCGCATTGGCAAGTGTTATTACAAGCGCGTGCAATTGAAACTCAATGTTATTTGTTGGGCGCAGGCCAATGGGGGCAACATAATCAAGGTAGTAGAGAAACATGGGGTCACAGTATGATAGTCGACCCTTGGGGCCGAGTCATTGCTGAGCGAGCCACTGAATGTGGCTGGGTACAAGCTAAAGTCGATTTAGCCGAATTACGCCGTATTCGTCAACAAATGCCGGTGATGGGCCATAATCGATTTATGGCGCCACAGTTGAAATAACACTGGATACTACTATTAACACTGAATTCGCAGTATGCGTTACCCATTAATAAAGAGAATTTTAATGCCATTTTTAACCCAAATAGAGCAGAGTTTATTGCAAGATGGATTAACCTTAGATGGACTACAAGGTTACTTAAATACCATTCATCAACACAATATCGATTTTTCAGACCTGTATTTCCAAGGTAGCCGTCATGAGTCTTGGGTATTAGAAGATGGCATAGTCAAAGAAGGCAGTTTTCACATTGAGCGTGGTGTGGGTGTGCGTGCCATTAGCGGTGAAAAAACTGGTTTTGCTTATGCAGACGAGATTACTCCAGCCGCCCTTGATGCTGCAGCAAAAGCCGCCCGCGGCATTGCTAGCGCAGGTGAACAACACAAGGTGCAAGCCTTTAAACGTCAAACGGCTCATAAACTGTATGACAGTGCCGATCCGATTGCGGCTATGGACGAAGTCAAAAAAATCGACCTATTAAAGCAAGCCGATGCCTATATTCGTAGCCTCGACAGCCGTATTATTCAGGTAGTGGTCAGCTTATCTGGCGTGCATGAAGAAATATTAATTGCCGCAAGTGATGGCACGTTAGCGGCAGACATTCGTCCGTTAGTGCGTTTTAACTGTAGCGTTATCTTAGAAGACAAGGGCAAACGCGAGCGTGGTAGTGCTGGTGGCGGTGGTCGTCACGATTACAGCGCCTTTTTAGCCACAGATGAAGCAGGCTTACCGTTAAGCTTTGAATTTGCCCGTGAAGCGGTGCGCCAAGCACAGGTTAATGTTAACGCTATTGATGCCCCAGCAGGTGAAATGCCAGTGGTACTAGGTAATGGCTGGCCAGGTGTTCTACTGCATGAAGCGGTCGGTCATGGTTTAGAAGGTGACTTTAATCGCAAAGGCAGCAGTGCTTTTAGCGGTAAGATGGGTCAACAAGTGGCGTCCACTTTAGTCACCATAGTCGATGATGGCACCATGGAAAATCGTCGTGGTTCATTAAGTATTGATGATGAAGGTGTGCCAAGCCAAAAAACCACCTTGATTGAAAATGGTATTTTGAAAGGTTACATGCAAGATAAGTTAAATGCCCGTTTAATGGGGCAAACACCAACCGGGAATGGTCGCCGCGAATCTTATGCGCATTTACCTATGCCGCGAATGACCAATACTTACATGAAAGCCGGTGATTCCAATCCAGCAGACATTATTAAGTCAGTGAAAAAAGGCATTTACGCACCTAACTTTGGTGGCGGACAGGTAGATATTACTTCAGGCAAGTTTGTGTTCTCGGCTTCTGAAGCATATTTGATTGAAGACGGTGAAGTCACTCAGGCGATTAAAGGCGCGACCTTAATTGGTAACGGACCTGAGGCCATGGGATTAATTTCAATGGTGGGTAATGACTTAGCCCTAGATAAAGGCGTCGGAGTGTGCGGTAAAGACGGACAAAGCGTGCCTGTTGGTGTGGGACAACCAACATTGAAAATTGATCGTCTAACGGTCGGCGGCACAGCTTAACGTTAAGCTTCTATTATTAGTATTTTGACGGCTTGCTGAGTGTGATTACTCAGTGAGCATTTGTGATCTGAGCATCATTTAATGGCTTATCGTGGCTCATGTCATTTTACTGGTATCGATGCCAATTCTATTCGTGTCTGGGTATGTGTGGTCACTGGCGCTTATTTCTGAACCATCGGTATTAGCATCTCAAATTATTCCTGCAGTGCCTGCTATTATGGGAATGCTCGAGCAGAATCAATTAGGAGTAGGTTGGTTGGCTGTAATGCCTAAATGGCAGCAATTGTGGGGCTTGTTTGCGCTATTCGTCACCATGGTCATTATGGCAATTGCGCGTAAACAGCAAGATTTTAAGGTTGCATCATAAATACCTACGACACCTGCATCATACCAAATCAGCACCATAGTAGGTGAAGTCAGTAAGCTAACGTTACTCGGTTTAAGAAATGGTATAAGAGGTGGTATCAGTAAGCTAAAATCAGCCTCTTTCACCTATTTCACCTCCAACATCCCTTTTTTGTTAACAAGGTGCCTTCACGTGTTAATAGCAGCGCTAATAGTGGGTCTATTGCAAGGTAGTTAGCAGGGCAAAGGGTGCTGATAACCGTTTATTATCTCGCGGTGAGGTGAAGTAAGCAGGGCTAGCGCTTAGTTAATGTGTCTGGTTAAAAGTACAATGTTTCTTGCTTGGTGCCATCGATAAAGATGTCGCACTTATCTGCCGTGCTCGATTTTGCCGATTGTATAATGCTAGCAACAATACCAAAGCGTCCACCTTGATCACCGAGTACCGAGCCAAAGTAACAATCACCTTTAAACTTCATGTCCTCAAAGTTTGCATTGAGATTTTGTGTAGGCGTCATAGGCGGGAATCTGCCTTGCATGATCGCGTCACCATTGGCGGTCAGTAGCAGTTTCTTCTTTTCTGTATCATACGAGCCGCCAAGCACGATGGTTTGTTCATTGACGACAACCGTTTTATTTTGAGCCACGATCGGTGGTTTAGCTGCACAAGCGGTGAGTAGTACGCCTGCTGTAAAGGTAAAAAGTATAGAAATTATGCGCATTATTATTCCTTAGTATGCGTCGAGAGTCATAAGTCGGTCCCTCGTGATAGTAAACTAGCCCTGTCTACATATTCATTGTAACAAGTTATCAACAAATTCCAATAAAAAAACAGCCTGCTAAATAGCAGGCTGGTTAGTTAGTTTGTCGTTGTATTTTGGTTAGTTACAACAAGGTGACATAAAACGACAGCACAGTTTCAATGCCTTTAGGCGTAGTGGCTGTTAGTGTTACCAAGCTTGTACCAGCAGTACCATCATTTTCCATGCTAAATGAGGTTGATGTTCCACCTGCAGCGGTCTTGTTTGGCACGGTATAGCCAGAGAATTGCAAATCACCCTCTGTGCTAGCCACGGTTAAGGTCGTGCCAAAGGGTAATATTTGCTCAGCATTGTCGGTTAATACCACAGTAAACTGAGCAATATCGCCATTTGCAATTTCTTCATTGTTAGTGATCAAACTACCATCTCTGCTTACTGTCATCGTGGCCGTTGAACCTGACATTGTTAACACCAACGCCTTACGGATATAAGTGGTCATGGCATTGCTATCGCACAAGCTACCTTGGCACTGTGGGCCGTTAAACTTACTATCAGCCGCTTGGTATGTGTCACTCGCTTGAATATTAAAGTACGGTTCACCTGATTGATGTGTTCCTGACTCATCGTCATCTCTAAAAGCATCAGGCAAATCAACAAAACCGCCGTCATGGTAGGTTTCTACATCCATGCCGTTACCACTTCACGCTACAGACGTTGTACCGCTTAAACAGCCGTTAACCACGCAGCCATCGGCATCATCAAATACATTATTACCATTGGTATCAAAAAGGTTTCGTGGCCTAAAGCATAAGCTAAAATGGTGATGCGGTGATCGCTCACCCTAGGCGATGTTGAAGTCCAAGTGACTGAACATGTTCCGTTTACTATGGTACACGATGGCTCAATTTGACCACCTTCTGCGGTAAAGTTTATGGTGGTGTCGTCCGGTGCTGGGTTAGCAAAACTATCAGAGGCATAAGCTGTAATAGTGACTTCTTCACCATTGTTATCTCCAGCTTCTGGGTTACCGGTCGATCTTGAAAGACTAAACCCCAACTGTTGCGGTAAACCAGTGTTAACCGTTAGCTGTTCTGATTGGCTGGTAATGGTTTGATTAGTGTCGGCGTCAGTGGTTGATGCCATCACTCTTACCGGGGTAGGAATGGTGCCAGCTTGCACTCTTACACTCACTAAACCTTCTGAGTTAGTGATGCTGCTATCCGTTTCGCCGCCATTAGCAAATTGTAAGTCGCCAACTATGGTGTCGAGGCTAAAGTTAACTGCTTGTTGCGCCGCTGGTTGGCCATTAGCACTGCTCACTAAGAAGGTCACTAACGATGATTCTGTTGAACCAGTGCCGCCTGAACCTTTGATGCGGATTTGGCTTGGGTCGGCTGACACAAAGCTCACATTAGATAACGTTTGGCGTGCTAAGGCAAAAGGCAAACTTGCACTTAAACTGGTGCCATTAACGGTTGCTGTGGCGGTAATAGTATCACTGCGCTCACTATTGCCACTGCAGCTGACATCTGAAAAGGTTGAGCTAGCGGAGCCTGATAAGCTGGTAATAGGCGAGTCGAGTGAGGCATTATCATTGGTGGAACAGTCTGAGCTAAAGCTGATGCTGGTTGGGCTTTGCAAGCGTGTTAATGTGCCATCGGTGCTTTCGGTAACCAAGGTAGCAGTAATCCCAAATGTGCCACCTGCGCTAATGTTATAACTGCCATCAGTTGTTGCGACTAACGTTGTCGCTAATTCACTTTCAACAAACTCACCATTAGCATTATACGAGCCCATCTTAACATTACCATTCGTGGCAATATCGTCAGACGCTAACACTTCAAAAGCACTGCTGCTGGTGAGAGTGCGACCTTGATATTCTGTGGTGACGGTTAACAGGCTGGCACCTAACTCTGCCTCGGACGGCGTGTAGTTAAGCGTAGCAATACCTGAGGATTTTGTCAGTGCAGTTGCTGGCGCTAACGTAGCGCTACCGGCATTGAATGTCACAATTTGGTTAGCAATAGCTTGATTATTACTGTCAGTAAGCAAGGCATTGAGCTGAACTGTTTTATCAATATTAAAGCGAGTAATCGGACCGGTTGCGTCACTTATCGAAACGGTTAATTTAATCGCTTAGACAGGGGTACTGGTGTCATATTCTTTAAATTGATAATTACGAGTCGCACTGACTGAATCGTCATCACTTGATGTATAAGTTGCGGTGAGGACGCCGGCATCGCTGCTGCTTGATGTGACAACTGTTGTTGCAAGACCAGAAGATAGGGTTAACACCGTTGTAGGGGCTATTGCTGCATTGGTTGTGCTAAAGGTAATGAGTGCCCCACTGACGTTGGTATTACCGAACTTGAGGTGAGCTACGGCACAAAAACTGCCATCGATATCAAAAATAAGTCCATCGGTGCTGGAATCACATTGGCCATTAACCACATTTTGATAACTAACCGATAAACCATAACTGTCATCTGATGTATCTGAGTCGGTGCCGTCTGCGGCACCGTTACAAGCTGTCAATAACAACACTGAAGTCAGTAATAACCATAGTGTGCGAGCCATCATTTTGAGCCGCATTAGCAACATCCTTATTCTATTACACGGTTTAGTCTTTTATTTCAGCTCGCAAATACTTAAACAACTCTCTTGATGATTTTGATTCAGCACCTTTAGCCAGTTCTTTATTGGCTTGGCGGATCAATTGACGCATTTTTTGACGCTCAAGTTGTGGGTATAGATCCAATAACACTTGGATTTCATCATCGCCATTAGTTAATAAACGTTCGCGAATTTTTTCAAAAATTTGCACTTGAGCTGCTTCATTATTGTTTTTATTCAACACTTTATCGAGTGCAGCTTGAATAGGTTCATGCTCAAATCCGCGCATCAATTTACCAATGTATTGCAAATGGCGACGATAGGCTTCAGTTTTTTGTTTAATCAGTTTTGTTTTTAGAATCGCATCATACAGAAATTCATCTAAACCCATTTTGTCTAATTGAGTTTTGCTCAGGGCAATCAAACGCATGCCAAGTTCTTGAGCATCCTCACTTTCTTTTTTTACACCCGTTCTGCTGACATAGTTGTCATCATTATCATAGGGCTGCTGAAATAGCTCAGAATCGCCAACAATTTTCATAGTCATAAACCTCAAATCAATATGCATCAATGATAACATTTATTTGGCCTAGAATATGCAGAATTTATTGCTGATAGGCAGCGATATAAATGCTCGGTTATCAATCGCCATTTGAATTTGATATGCTAAGGTCAATTAGACTAATCAAAGAGTAAATTTGTGGCTTCTCATCCTTCTCCAGCGCCTAGCGCAAGTGAACCAACACCTAGAATTGATGCTGAATTATCGGCGTTAAAAGACGCTGTCACTGTTGCGTTAGAATACGCAAAAGTGTTGGGGACTTCGGCCGCTGAAGTGGCCATCAGTAAGCAGCAAGGTTTGTCGGTTTCGACCCGTGAAAAAGAAGTTGAAACCGTTGAGTTTAATAAAGACGGTGCATTAGGCATTACCATTTATCGTGATGGCCGCAAAGGTAATTCATCAACTTCAGACTTAAGCCCTGAGGCGATTCGCCAAGCGGTAAAAGCGGCCGATGGTATTGCGAAATATACCTCAGAAGATCCGTTCAGTGGCTTGGCTGATCCCGCTTTGATGGCGCAAGATATTCGCGACTTAGAGTTATATCATCCACAAGATATCGATGCAGAAGAGCTCGCTCAGTTGGCCATTCGTGCAGAAGAAGCCAGTTTGTCAGTTGATAGCCGTATCCGTAATTCCGATGGTGCAAGCGCCAACGCGCATACTGCCGCCAGAGTTTATGGTAACAGCCATGGTTTTCTTAACGGTTATTGCAGCTCTCGCTACAGTTTAAGTTGTGTTGTAATAGGCCAAGAGTCTGATGGCAATATGCAGCGCGACTACGATTATACGGTGGCCCGTAAGTATCATGATTTACTGTCACCTGAAGTGGTAGGTTTGCAAGCAGCAAACAAAACCTTAAGCCGTTTGGATGCGCGTAAAATTCCTACTGCAAAAATGCCAGTGTTATTTGCGCCTGAAATTGCCACAGGCCTCATGGGTCATTTAATTGGTGCGATTAGTGGTAGCAGTATTTACCGTAAGTCGAGCTTCTTAATGGAAGCGTTGAACACTCAAATATTCCCTGACTGGTTTAGCATTGAAGAGCAGCCGCATTTGGTTGGGGCGCTGGCTAGTGCTAATTACGACAGTGAAGGCGTGGCAACTCAAGACCGACGTATTATTGACCGTGGCCAACTAGAGACCTATTTATTAACCAGTTATTCCGCGCGTAAATTATCGATGACCAACACTGGCCATGCCGGTGGTATTTATAACTGGACCTTGAGCCATTCAAACCAAACATTTGACGACTTAGTGAAAGCCATGAATACCGGCTTAATTGTGACGGAAGTGATGGGCCAAGGCGTTAATGGTGTCACCGGGGATTATTCTCGCGGCGCGGCGGGGTTTTATGTTGAAAACGGCGAGGTGTTATACCCCGTAGAAGAAATTACCATCGCAGGCAATTTAAAAGACATGTTTATGGGAATACAAGGTGTAGGTAAAGATCGCGATTTACGTTCATCAATCCGCACCGGCGGTATTTTACTGAGCGAGATGAAGGTCGCGGGTAATTAACACCTTTTGCTGAAAAACGCATTTATGGTTTAAATGTAAAAATAATCAAAGCCTCTTATCTAATTGATTAAGAGGCTTTTTTTTGGCTTTAATTTGTCTCTTGACGCTTTATATCTTTACTTTACCTTTCTTGACAGTCGTTTACAGGCAAAGGTTGTCATAACTCTTGTAAATGTAACTAGATGGTTAATGGAGTAAATATGTTTAACAAAAAAATAAGTCGATTGATGATGGTGTCTGCAATGGGAGCCTTGTTATTAGGGTGTGGCTCAGACAGTGAAGAAAGCAGTGATGATGTCGCATATGTGCAGTTTTATAATGCATCACCTAATAGCACATCGACCTCGTTAGTGCTCGATGACTATTCATATACTGCGGTTGATTTTGCTGATGCAATGCCGCGTTATGCTTATAGTACAGGGAGTACAGAACTGGAAATTTATGGTCAAGATGAAGATAGTGAAACGGTAACCGTTTACAGCGATACCATTGATTTAGCGAGGGACTCGAACCATTTGTTTGTGCTTTATGGTGACTATCACGATCCTGAACTATTGGATATTAACTATTCACGCGATGAAATAGACGAGTTAAATGCCGACGATGATAATGACTACAGCAAAATGGAAGTGCTGGTGGCTAACGTAGCGACTGATGAAGGTACTTTTGATACCTATATTTCACTCGATACCCAAACCATTGACGAAGCGGTGATGCTCGGTAATGTGCCGTATAGCAGTTACACCAGCGAACAGATATTCGATACTGATGATTATATTGTGTATCTGACCGAAACCGGCACTAAAAATGTGATTTACACAACAGGTAGCATGAGTTTAACCTCGGAAACTGCCTATAAATTGATGATTCGCAACAGTTTTGGTGCAGGTGATATTAACGTCACTATCGACAGTATTGACTCAACTACAACGCCTGTTACTTACGCCGCGTTAGAGGCAACGGCCGATTATCGCGTGTTTAATGGTTTAGAAACTCAAAGTATTGACCTTGATGTGGCCAGTAAGCAAGAGACACAATACTTGTATGGTATTTCACCCTTCACAGTAACGGGTTACCAATCAACATCGTTTAATGATTATGGTATCACTGCTAAAGATGCGACGAGCAAAGCCAAGTTGTTCGATAACTTGCTAGTAACGTTTAACCAAGATGAAGTGAAGTCCTTACTGATTTATCAACAAGAAGACAGTTCTGTCAAAGGTATGGTGATCGAGCAAGACTTACGACCTCGAGCTTTTGAATATAAAGTCGATGTGGTCAATTTGGCTTACGATTATGATGATCTAACCGTGTATTTTGTCCGCGCTTCAGAAACTATCGAAACCGCCGAATACAGCTTAACGGATTTAGATTTTGTCGAGCAACTAAGCCTAACACTGCCTGAAGATTATTATGAGATTAACATTGTTTACGAGGCCGATAATGGCACGCAAACGTTAGTTTATCAGTCTGATGCAATCAGCTTTGATGGCGACAGTAACTATACTTTCGTGCTGACTCCAGACAGTACCAGCACTTTAGGTCATAGACTTACGTCATTACAGTAATGTTAAGTTAATTGAGAGTGAGTTAAGCCACTGCTTATAAAACATCAAAAAAGCCGATATCATCGATATCGGCTTTTCATTTAGCGCTTATATTCAAATGGACATACAAACGAGTAAGTTAGTTAGCCTAAGGCTAATTAGTGCGGTATTGGCTTAAAATTTTACCTAAATCAGCGGATGCTTTTGATAACGCTTTAACACCGCTTGAAGACTGTTGTGATAAACCCCTAATAACATTTGATTTCTGTCTTATATCCGTCAGTTCTTTGGCAATGTCATTTGCCACTGCACTTTGTTCTTCTGACGATGTAGAAATTTGGAAACTCATGTCCATAATTGAACGTGATGATTCTGAAATCGCATTAATATCAGTACCAATATTAGTGATCAAATCGCTGCTGGTTTGTGCCTGCTTAACCGTATCTTGAGTGATACTGTCGATATTGAGTGTTTCACTTTGCAGGAGTTCAATCATTTTATGAATTTCAACAGTCGCTGCTTGAGTACGACCTGCAAGGGTTCTTACTTCATCGGCAACAACGGCAAACCCTCGTCCCATTTCACCCGCGCGTGCTGCTTCAATGGCAGCGTTTAATGCCAGCAAGTTGGTTTGATCAGAAATAGCATTAATGGTGGTGATCACGTCATTAATATTGGTCGCATTAATTTTTAGGGTATGGACCGAGTTTGACGTTTGTTCAATGTAGGTCGATAACTGTTTAATTTCATTAATGGCACGCTTGGCTCGGTCATAACTCTGACGTGTATACTCCGAATCTTGTTCAACTTTTTGGGTTGAATTGCGGGCAATATTGGACACTTCAGCGGCTGATGCGGTCATTTCTTCCATTGCCGTAGCAACCGAGTCAAGTGATGCATATTGTTGATCAATTTGTTCAGCACTTTGAGTCGTTTCACTGGCAAACGAGCTGGAAGTCGTTTCCAATGTTTCGGCACTTTTTTTCACTGTAACAACAAGCTCGGTTAATGTGTCCATGGCTTTATCTAATGCACAACCAATGGTGCCGAATTCATCACGACCAGGATGGAAGCCTAAACGAGAGGTGAGATCTCCTTTGGCAATTTTTTCCGTGGTATCCCATAACACCCACAGCGCTCCACCAATAAAAGTGGCATTCCAGTAAAGCACGATAGCAAAGGGCAAGATCCATAACAATGATAGCAATAGTGACATTAATGCAGCTTGCTTAGCATTGGCTTCTTGACCATAGACTGATTCACTCAGCGTATAATATTGGCCATCTAATGCATAAACTGCAGTAACGGTATCTTGTTGGCGTGAACTGATTTGCGAACGACCAGACACCTGTAAGCCTAAGTTTGAAGCTTGTGCAAGCTGGCTGGTAGCATCTAGTGCTTGAACGGTAGCTGCCATTTTTTGTTCTAAAACATGTAATGATTGCTGTTCAATATGTTCAATTTTATTTAAGTAACCACTAATCGATACACTGGATAAAATGATCAGGAACAGTCCGAAGACAGTCCAAAACTTATCGTTAATGGACATTTTGATGAAGAGTTTATCGATATTTCTAAAATCAACTTGTTTCATGGTTTTGGTACCTGAACCGGTAAAGACAATAAATTCAAAGATTAGATAAGCTTGTCATATTTTAATATTAAATAGACAGCTTAATCGTATTTTGTGTGTGATGAACATGACATTCAATCATCATCAATACATGATCAATATCGACAATAAATCGAATATCTTAAGTTATTTATTGGATTTTTTGTACAATGTCTATTTAACGTACTAAGTCACTTACTGTTGGTGGAAATGTCATCGCGACAATCTGATAATGTCTGACATTTTCAAGATGATTAGATGAGAGGAATATACGGCACGCAACAGTATGTTGTAAGTTTTTTCTTTTTTATTTAAACAAGTGTTACAAAGTTTATTTTAACGTGTGCATATTAAAATGGAGGGGTGTTTTTATGTTAACTATTGTTTTTAATTGGTTATTTACCTCTCAAGTTACCCCTGTTCTGTTGTAAGTATAAAATATTAAAGCTAATCAATGAGATAGCTATTTTCTTGTCTCGTTAATGTGATCTATGTTGTTATTTATATAATCAAACTTTGACACAATCCAGCCGCATATTACAAAAAAATAGCATTTTGATTACAAAATATGGGGTTAAAAAATGAAAGGACTGACTAAACTAACGGCGGTTTCACTCGCAGTTGCTGCAGCATTGCCAATGATGGCAAATGCAGATGTATTGATTAGTGAATACGTTGAAGGTAGTTCATACAATAAAGCGATTGAGCTTTACAACAACAGTGATGTTGAAATTGATTTAACTGGTTATAAATTAGTACGTTATAAAGATGGTGATACCGTTGCGGAAGAGATGGTAGTGTTTGCTGACTCTATATCGGCCAAAAGTGTCAAAGTGATTTTGCATCCAAGTGCAGCGATTACCGTTCCGGCGGCTACCGACTCTATGACGGGAAATGTAAATTTCAATGGCGGCGATGCAGTTGGTCTGTTAAAAGACGGTGTGCTAGTTGATGTGATTGGTGACATTCCAACAACGACAGATTGGGGGAAAGACACTACATTTCAGCGTAATTTAGATGCCTTAACGGCGAGCCCTACATATGATGCAACCCAATGGGCCTCGTTAGATAAAGACACCTTTAGTGGTTTAGGCTCGCTTGACGCAGCTACCATTCCAGATACAGTCGCATTTACCTGTAATGGCGCCACACTAACCAATATTTATGATGTCCAAGGCGCTGGAGATTCTAGCCCATTGATTGTTGATGGTAGTTTTTCATCGGCTAACGAAGTGACCGTAAAAGGGATTGTTACTGCGAGAAGTGACAGTTTATATAAGGGTTTCTTTATTCAAGACATGCAAGGCGACAACTCGCCTTATACCTCTGATGGCATTTTTGTCTTTCTAGACCAAGCCGCGCCAGACTCGATTCAGCCAGGTGCTGAAGTGTGTGTGCAAGGTAAAGTAAACGAGTTTTACGGCTCAACTCAGATAGACCTTAAAGCCGATCAAAAATTTGAAGTGGGCGCATTAGGTGAAGTACCTGCCGCCAGTGCATTTTATGTTGCCGATGGTGAAACCCTAGCGCAAGCATTAGAGCGTGTCGAAGGCATGAAAGTGATATTAGATGCCGGTAGTGAGATGAAAATCACCCGCAACTTTAGTTTCGATTATGATTCATATCGTAACAATATGGTGTTATCTCATAAAGCCCCATTAATGAAGCCGACCCAAGTGTTTGAGCCAAATTCAGCTGAGTCTGTTGCATTAGGTGAAGCCAATGCTGTTAATCAGTTATTTGTAGAATCTGACTATAAGGCTAAAAGCGGCGAAGTACCTTACTTCCCAGATTTTAACGCTGAAACCGGCTACATCCGTGTTGGCGACCAACTAACAAACCTTGAAGGTGTGATTGGTTATAGCTACAGTGCATACCGTATTTTAGCGACCAACACCATTACGGCTGGTGATTTTATCCGCGCGAATGACCGTACCTATGCACCTACTGTGGCAGATATGGGTGATATTCGGGTTGCTAGTTTTAACGTATTAAACTTCTTCAATGACTCGGTTGGTGGTGATGTTAATCCATCAAACAGCAATCGCGGTGCGAAAGTAGAAGCTGAAATGGTATTGCAGCGCACTAAAATTGTGACTGCGCTAGTGGCCATGAATGCTGATGTTGTTGGTTTAATGGAAATTGCTAATAATGGCTTTGGTGAGCTTAGTGCAATCCAAAACTTGGTTGATGCTCTTAATGCCGAATTAGCGGATGATCAAGCCTATCGCTTTGTTGAAGTTGAAGATGCTGATAAATATGACGGCAAATTCATCGGTGGTGATGCAATTACCGTTGGTATGCTATATCGCCCCGCGCGTATCAGCTTAGACGGTGCAGCAAACGTTATCGCAACGCCAGAGCAACATGCTGCCGAAGGTGCTCAAACCCGCGAGAAAGACAGCGTGGTTGAGCAAAGCCCAGGCTATGATAAGTTCCAACGTCACAGCTTAGTGCAAAGCTTTAGCATTAATGATGAAAAACTGACTATTGTTGTTAATCACTTGAAATCGAAAGGTTCAGGTTGTATTGAAGACTGGGCTGAGTTTAACGAAGATTCAGAACCCGCTGACATGCAAGGCAAGTGTAATGCGTTCCGAGTGTCCGCTGCCAAAGTATTAGGTGAGTCACTAAAAGATGTTGAAGGTGATGTACTGGTTATTGGTGACTTAAATGCCTACGGCAAAGAAGATCCGGTTGCAGTATTGACTGACTATGATGCGTCAACAACTGATCATATTATCCGCACCGCTTCTTGGACAACCTTAAACGGTAAAGTGTACGAGCGCGAAGGTAGTGTGATTGATAAAGGTTATGGGTTAATTAACTTAAACACTCAAGCACATGGTGCAACGACTTACTCATATAGTTATAACGGTGAGTTAGGTAACTTAGACCATGCTTTGGGTAATGCGAGTTTAGCGGCTAAGTTAGTCGATATTGACGACTGGCACATCAACTCGGTTGAATCTAACCTGTTTGAATATGGCAGCAAGTACACTGGTGATTTGGTTAAATCAGAGAATGCATTTTCTGCCTCAGATCACGACCCTGTGATCATTGCATTGAGCTATCCAGAACCAGTAGTGGTATTACCTACGCCAACACCTGAACCTGTGAAAGACAGCGATGGTGGTAGTTTAGGTTACTTTGCGTTGATGTTATTAGGTGCACTAGGCTTACGCCGTCGCAGTTAATGATGAGGTGATAAAGAAGTATCATCGTTCATTGATGATGCAGAAAAAAGGATGACAACTGTCATCCTTTTTTTATGATACAACGACTCTTGGCTAGGGGTTAACGTCAAACGGATGCCTACCCATTTTGATAAGGACAGCCAATACGGTTCAAAGCATTGGCGATTCAACGCTTAAGGCTTGCTGACGACGATTTTGTATTGATTTCAGCCGCTGTTTACGACGATGCCAGTACAAATAAGGCGCCATAGGCGCCTTATTTGTAATTGGGGAAACGTTATTTATACAATTAAATCATATTGTTCACGTAATACTTTAATAATGTCTGCTTTAGGGTTAGCTGGGAGTGAAATCGTGGCTCCGGTGACTTTTTCTGCAACACCAATATAAGTACGAGATACGTTCATCATTGCTGCTAACGGTAGCTCGTTATCTCGAGCAAGGGCTTCACGTTCTGGCATTCTGTCTTTGTTTAACAAAATGTCGGCATCGTCAAAGTGATTTAATAAAAACTGACGGAAACCTTCTTTTGAGTTTTCAACAATCTTACCTTCGCGATAAGCTGCGCCATCCCAAATACGTGATGAATCAGGAGTGCCGACTTCATCCATGTAAATCAGTTTAGCGTTGCCGTCTTTATCGTTGACATAGCCAAACTCAAACTTAGTATCAACAAACACTTGGTCAAGCTTGGCTAGCGCAGCTGATATCACTTTAAAGCCTTGCTTGAGCAGGACTTCATACAGGTCGATATCTTGTGGTTTTTCAAAGCCAAATGCTTGGTAGTTGGCTTCAATGTCGCTACGACTAATATTGACGTCATCCTGTGCTGGTACACCCGGAATGCCGGTTAAAATGCCTTTGGTAGACGGAGTGATCAGTAGCTCAGGTAGCTTTTGATCTTTGTTTAAGCCTTCTGGCAGGGTAATGCCGCAAAATACTCGTTCACCTTTTGAATAAGCCCGCCACATAGAGCCGGTAATGTACTGACGACAAATGGCTTCCACTTTAATTGGTCGGGCTTTTTGCACTATCCACACAAAAGGATGTGGGATATCTAAAATGTGACTGTCGGCCAAGCCATTTTCGGCAAATAAACTAAACCAATGGTTGGAAATGGCATTGAGTGCCGCGCCTTTGCCTGGAATGCCTTGCAAGTTACCTTCGCCATGAAAAATACAATCAAAAGCAGAAATTCTGTCACTGATCACCATAATCGCTAGTGGCGTATCTTCAGGTACATCGTAACCTTTGTCGCAAATTAAGCGGCGGCTATCAGTATCGGTTAACCAGTAAACACTGCGAACTTTGCCACTGTGGACAGGCTTGTCAGTACGTATAGGTAAATCATTGTTCACGGCAAGAACGGAATCAGCAAGACTCATGCGAATGTTCCTTAGGTTGAAGGGCGTATAGGGTTTTTATGGCGGCTATGTTACCTGCATTAAGCGGGTTTGCCACGGGAAAGGGTGAGTTGAAATAGGCTTTTTTGTTATGCGAACAATCATCGACTAGTTTAGCAATATCTTGATAAAGACTTTGTCAGGTTAATCAGGCAAAATTCACCCCTAAAATAGTGTTTGGAATAACAAAAATTGAACAGCGAACAAGAAAGTATTAATAACCGTTTAGGGCTGATATTTGTGTCTATTGCGGTATTTTTCTGGGGTATTTTACCTATTGCGTTAAAGCTATCAGGTGGTTTTATTACCCCGGTAACCCTGACTTGGTTTCGGTTTTTAATGGCCTTGGTGGTGACCGGATTAATTCAATGGCGCTTAGGGGCATTAAGGCAATTTGTCGGTTTGTCTGTATCCGTTTGGGTTAAGTTAGCATTGGCGGGCGTATTGTTGATGTGTAATTACGTGTCGTTTGTGTATTCATTGGGATACTTAGCCCCTGGAACCGCGCAGCTTAATTTTCAAACCGCTCCGTTTTTCTTGGCTTTTGGCGGGGTGCTATTTTTTAAAGAACGTTTTAACGCATTTCAACTGAGTTGTTTTGCCACGTTAGCCTTAGGTATGCTGATGTTTTTCCATCCACAGCTCGATTTAAACCAAGCCAGTGATCATCAGGTACTGGTTGGGATTATGATTGTGCAGTTTTCGGTGATGTCGTGGACCAGTTATGCCTTATTACAAAAGTCGGTGAGCCAGCGTTTATCACCCAGTAACGTGTTGTTATTTATCTATGCATTAGGGATTGTGGCAATGGCGCCATTTAGCGACTTTAGTCAGTTTGAAGCGATGACATTGGATCAATGGTGGATAGTACTTTTCTGTGGTGCCAATACCTTGATTGCTTACAGCTGTTTTGCTCAAGCGCTGCATTATTGGCCGACAGCGCAAGTGAGTGCGATGTTGTCTTTAACCCCGGTATTAAGTTTTACGGCTACCGAGTTGGTGGTCAGTTTAGGCTGGTGGAGTGGGGTGTTTTCCAGCGCCAATATTGATGCACTGTCATTCATGGGCATAGTGTTAATTGTCTGTGCGGTGTTTGCGGTGCAAATTTTGCCCATGTATCAAAAGCGCAAACAGGCAAAAGCATTCAGAACTGTGTTGTAGTGCTTTAGTGATACGGATTATACCCAAACGACCTCGACATGCAGGCTAGGGCGGACGCTGTCCTACTAGAGTCGCTTCGCTGCTAGGGCGGACTGCGTCCTGCTAGAGTCGCTTCGCTGCTAGGGCGGACTGCGTCCTGCTAGAGTCGCTTCGCTGCTAGGGCGGACTGCGTCCTACTAGAGTCGCTTCGCTGCTAAGATTTTATAGCATCTAGCCGCGCAGCGTCCTAGCAGCGTAGCGATCTAGGCTCCTGCTATAGCATCTAGCCGCATAGTGACCTAGAACCTAGGAATAGTGATATTAAAAAGATAATCGGCAAGTTAATGGATGCTAATGATGTTTAGACTTATTTTGTCATTAGAATAGAAAACAAAAATGGAGCCCTTAGGCTCCATTTTTTATGTCATTCAACAGAATGATTAGCCGTTGTCACGAGGCTTACGTGGACGATCACTGCGAGCACGATCTGTGCGCGGACGACGTGGAGCACCTGCGCCGCGAGTCGTATCAGCAAAGACTTCATCACCCGCTTCACGAATGTTTAAAGGACGACCACAAACACGCACTTTTCTAAGGTGTGAAAGGATGTCTTTAGGCATTCCGTCAGGTAAATCAACGGTTGTAACTTGATCAAATAATTGAATTTGACCAATGAAACGGCTATCGATGTTCGCTTCGTTAGCAATCGCGCCAACGATGTTACCTACACCTACGCCATTTTCACGACCAACATCGATAACATAACGATTCATTTTCACGTCTGGATTATCTTTTAAGCCTTCTGCATCACCAAAACTATTTGGTGCTGGACGGCTACTACGTTCGCCACGGTCACTGCGTTCACGACGTGGACGGTCGCTGCTATTACGGTCATTACGATCGTTTCCGCGCTCGTCACGTGAATCACGCTGACGCTCTGTAATTGTCGGTAATTGTAGAGGGCGCTCTTGCTGTACTTGTTTCAACAAAGCAGCAGCCAATAAATCAGTATCAACTTCAAGTTGTTGGCATAATTCAGCAACGGCATTTTTCATGAAATCTAAGTCACCATTAATGGTCTCTTGGATTTGCTCACCTAAGCGAGATAAACGACGCTCTGCAACTGACTCTGGGCTAGGTACTTTCATTGGCGAAATACGGCTGTTAGTGGCGCGTTCGATAGTGCGTAACATGCGCATTTCACGATTGGTCACAAACAAGATCGCCATACCAGCACGACCAGCACGACCGGTACGACCGATGCGGTGAACATATGCTTCTGAATCATAAGGAATATCGTAGTTTACTACGTGTCCAATACGTTCAACGTCTAGGCCACGTGCCGCAACATCTGTCGCGATTAAAATGTCTAACTTGCCGCGCTTAAGCTGCTCAACAGCACGCTCACGAGCTTGTTGATTCATGTCACCATGTAATGGTGATGAAGCATAACCACGGGCTTCTAATTTTTCAGCTAATTCAACACAGCTGTTACGAGTACGGACGAAGATGATGATACCTTCAGTATTTTCAACTTCTAATACACGCACTAACGCTTCTAGTTTGTTGTGCTGTGATACTTGCACATAACGCTGATCAATAGACTCAACAGTTGCCTGGCTTGAGGCTATGCTGATGTTCACTGGATTGTTTAAGTGCTTAGCAGCAACACGCTTAATTTGCTCAGGCATAGTGGCCGAGAATAAGGCTAGTTGGCTATCAGCTGGCTTGTGCTCTAATACCCATTCGATATCGTCGATAAAGCCCATTTTTAGCATTTCGTCGGCTTCATCTAATACTAAGGCTTTTAGGCCATCTAGCTTTAATGTGCCACGGCGCATGTGATCCATTACACGACCTGGTGTACCGACAATCACTTGTGGTCCACGCTTAAGGGCGTTTAATTGTTGTTGCATGCTTTGACCACCGTAAATCGGTAGTACGTGGAAGCCTTTCATGTGTTTAGCGTAGCTACCAAATGCTTCGGCAACTTGAACCGCTAATTCACGGGTTGGTGCTAACACTAAAATCTGTGGAGCATTGATTTTCATGTCGATTTTGTTTAGTAAAGGCAGGGCAAACGCACCTGTCTTACCAGTACCAGTTTGTGCTTGACCGATAATATCTTTACCAGCCATAAGCGGGTCGATACTCGCCGCTTGAATTGGCGTTGGGTTTTCATAACCTAAGTCGTCAAGCGAACGCAACAAAGACTCAGACAGGCCGAGTTCGCGGAAAGTTTTTTCAGATGACATTGAGTTGTAGCCTTGTGGATGCGCACGAAGTTCGGAAGCTCGTGCTAAAGTTTCACAGACAGAAAATCAACCCCGTGTCGATTTCCCGCGCCGATATAAGGGGGCGTATTATAGCAGCAACTATGCTTGTTGACCACGTAAAAACTGAAAATAAACATTAATTTGCCTATTCGAGGTTAATATTGGCCTGATTCTTGATTTTTAGTTTTTGTTAATTGGTTGAAATGTGAACAGTTGTTGCTGTGAATTAGGTGATTTATGGGGCCTTAGTCAGTTTATCTATACTGAGCATTTGATACACTGTTTCAGCTACTGCCACAATAAAGTCGATGTCTAAGGTGCTTATTGTGTCGTCTGGCGTGTGGTATTGTGCATGGGGTGGTACGCCAAAATACACCCAAGAGTAACCAGCCTTATGAAATGCATAATGGTCTGATGCCCTTAGCCAATCACTTTTTCTCATCCGCCCACTTAACAACCTCGTGTGATGAGTACGGATACACAATTGATTTTGCTGCATCAACCCTGGCTCGATAAGTGCAAAATCAGCCAGATTGTGTTGACCTTTCATGTAGATTGCCCTGCGGTGGTCTGGGTGACCTATCATGTCTAAGTTAATGCTTAATTCAATATCCATCTGTGGCTGTTGTTGTAACAACGCCACCAAGGCATCGCTGCCATACAAACCGGGTTCCTCAGCATCAGTGGCAACAATCATTACATTGACATCATCTAACGGCGGATTGCGTTGCCATTGGGCGGCAATGGCCATCATTCCGGCAATACCTGAGGCGTTATCATCTGCTCCCGGATACATGTTTCTTGCCGTTTGACCTAAATGATCATAATGCGCGGTGATCACTCGCCATCGAGTGGAGTGGTTTTTTGCCGCAATGGTGGCGATGATATTAACCCCAGAGACGGCCGAAAATTGATGCTGATAGCTAAACGGTACTGCAAATGTTGGCTGCCAAGGTTGTAATCCCATCTCAGTAAACCGCTTTATTAAGTAGTCTTGAGTGAGACGCGCACCGTGTGTGGCAGTCTTGCGGCCTTGAAATTTCGCAGAGGTTAAGATGGATATGTCTTGGGTGACTTGTTGATTGGCATCGGGCCAGGTGGTAGTGATATTAGATGAGCATTGGCGCGGTGTTTGGCTACAGCCGATTAATAAGCTGCATAATAGGCTAAAACCAGCCACCTTAAGGCGAATTTGAGCAGTAAACATGGTGTGTTATCTCCTCTTATTCGCTTAAGGCTTGGTCGTTGATCTAAGCCTCTGATTTGGCTTTTTTCGCCTTTACCCGTTTGTTGTGTAACGCAAGCTTGGGCTTTAAGAATCTGGCCGTATGCGACTCTGGATGCTCTGCGATATCTTCTGGGCTGCCGGTGGCTAAAATCATTCCGCCGCCAGCACCACCTTCAGGGCCTAAATCGATAATCCAGTCTGCCGTTTTAATCACATCTAAATTATGCTCAATCACCACCACAGTGTTGCCGTGAGATTTTAAGCGATGTAATACTTCCAACAATAGTTGAATGTCGGCAAAGTGCAGGCCGGTAGTCGGTTCATCCAAAATATACAAGGTTTTACCCGTGTCGCGTTTAGACAACTCTTTAGCTAATTTAACCCGTTGGGCTTCACCGCCAGACAAGGTTGTTGCACTTTGGCCTAGACGAATGTACGACAAGCCTACATCCATTAAGGTTTGCAGTTTACGTGCTATTGATGGAATAGCAGTAAAATAGCCACGAGCATCTTCAACCGTCATTTGCAGCACTTCGTGAATGTTCTTGCCTTTGTATTTTACTTCTAAGGTTTCGCGGTTATAGCGCTTACCTTTACAAGCATCACAAGGCACGTATACGTCTGGTAAAAAATGCATCTCAACTTTAATTAAGCCATCACCTTGGCAGGCTTCACAGCGACCGCCTTTGACGTTAAACGAAAATCGACCTACCAGATAACCCCGGGTGCGCGATTCTTGTGTGCCAGCAAATAGCTCACGTATTGGGGTGAAAATACCCGTATAAGTGGCAGGATTAGATCGTGGCGTGCGGCCAATGGGGCTTTGATCGATATCGACTACTTTGTCGCAATGATCCATGCCTTTAATGCTTTTGTAGGGCGCGGGTTCGTCAACGGTGGCGCCATTGAGCATATGATGAGCTATTTTAAAGAAGGTGTCGTTAATCAGTGTCGATTTACCTGAGCCAGATACCCCGGTAACACAGGTAAATAATCCCACTGGAATGGTTAAATCAACATCTCTTAGGTTATTACCCGATGCGCCAAATAACTCAATTACCTTTTTCGGATCGATTGGGGTTCGCTCGTCACTAATGTGTATTTGCTTTTTACCGGAAATATACTGACCCGTGACAGACGCTTCACAGTTAACAATATCTTCTAGGGTACCGTCGCAAATGACTTCACCGCCATGAACACCAGCACCAGGGCCGATATCAATAATGTGATCAGCAAGACGAATAGCATCTTCATCGTGTTCGACCACAATGACAGTGTTACCTAAATCGCGCAGGTGGATTAACGTTTGTAATAAGCGTTCATTGTCGCGTTGATGTAAACCAATTGACGGCTCATCAAGCACGTACATTACGCCCATTAAACCAGCACCAATCTGGCTGGCTAAACGAATACGTTGTGCCTCGCCACCCGATAAGCTGTCGGCTGAGCGTGACAAACTTAGGTAGTTAAGGCCTACATTGACCAAAAAACCGAGGCGTTGACTGATCTCATTTAAGATTTTTTCGGCAATTTTAGCCCGTTGACCTTCAAACACGACCGTGTCGAAGTATTGTTTGGTTTCGCCAATCGACCACATCGTTAGCTGGGGTAAATTGAGTTCGCCAATAAACACGTTGCGGGCTTCTTCACGTAAGCGCGAGCCGCCACAGCTGTTACAAGGTTGCATATTAATAAACTTAGACAGTTCGTCGCGTACCGAGTTACTTTCGGTTTCGCGGTAGCGGCGGTCCATATTATTTAAAATGCCTTCAAACGGATGATTACGCACCACTACGTCGCCGCGGTCATTAATGTATTTAAAGGCGATGCTTTGTTTGCCAGACCCATACAGGACTATTTTTTTGATTTTGTCGCTAAGGGCTTCAAATGGCTGTTCGACATCAAATTTATAGTGTTCGGCCAGTGAACTGAGCATTTGGAAATAATAAAAGTTACGTCTGTCCCAACCGCGGATAGCCCCTCCAGCCAACGACAATTCGGTATTGGTGATAACGCGTTCTGGATCAAAAAATTGCTGCACGCCTAAACCGTCACAGGTTTGGCACGCGCCAGCCGGATTGTTAAATGAGAAAATTCGTGGCTCAAGTTCTGCCATCGAATAGCCACAATGTGGACAGGCAAAATTAGCCGAGAATATCAGCTCTTCAATATTGTTATCTTCCATACTGGCAATTTTAGCGATACCACCAGACAGTTCTAAAGTCGTTTCAAACGACTCCGCTAAGCGCTGTTTCATGTCTTCGCGAACTTTGAAGCGATCGACAACCACCTCAATGGTGTGTTTGATGTGTAAATCTAATGTCGGAGGATCGGTTAAGTCACACACTTCACCGTCAATACGAGCACGGATATAGCCTTGTGCCGATAAGCTTTCAAGCAGCTTAACGTGCTCACCTTTACGATCGTTTACCACAGGCGCAAGCAGCATTTGGCGGCTGTCTGCTGGTAAGGCTAATACTCTATCAACCATTTGGCTGACCGTTTGCGCCGATAAAGGCTGGTTATGCGTTGGGCAACGAGGCTCACCCACACGGGCAAATAATAAACGTAAATAGTCATAGATTTCGGTAATGGTACCGACGGTGGAGCGCGGATTGTGTGAGGTTGATTTTTGTTCAATTGAAATGGCAGGACTTAAGCCTTCAATATGATCAACATCGGGCTTTTCCATTATGCTCAAGAATTGACGCGCATAGGCCGACAGCGATTCGACATAACGACGTTGACCTTCTGCATACAAGGTATCGAAGGCTAATGATGATTTTCCTGAACCGGATAACCCTGTTATCACAATAAGTTTGTCACGGGGTATGGTTAGATTGATGTTCTTAAGATTGTGGGTTCGGGCACCGCGTATTTCAATTTTATCCATCGACTCGCTCTATGACTTATGTAAAACAAAACAGCAATCAGTATCGCATAGTTTATTGGCGGACTTCATATCAATTTTGTCTATGGTGGTTTTAAGATACGCATCGAACAGACCTAAGGTTTAACGTGCACCCATAAAACATCTTATATCAAAAACTGTGATTTCCTTTTGAGCTAATTTATGTCGCTGTGATAATATGCGCAGCTCATAATATTGTTGAATCACTTATCAAAGGGCACCGCATGGCCAGTAATGGACTGTCAGGTTTGGAGAAAAAGGTCGCATTTTCGTTAGCCGGAGTGTTTGGTTTACGAATGATGGGATTGTTTATGATTATGCCTGTCTTCGCGCTGTATGGTCAGCATTTAGAAGGCTTTTCACCGCTGTGGGTAGGTATTGCCATTGGTGCTTATGGATTAACCCAGGCTTTTTTACAGATCCCTATGGGTATTTTGTCCGACAAATACGGACGTAAGCCGATTATTCTCGGTGGTTTAGTCTTGTTTGCGATTGGTAGTTTAATCGCCGCATCGTCGGACCACATTTATGGCGTGGTATTTGGCCGTGCAGTACAAGGTATGGGAGCCATTGCTGCAGCCGTGTTAGCCCTTGCCGCCGATTTAACCCGAGACGAACAACGCACTAAAGTGATGGCCGTCATTGGCATGTGTATTGGTTTTTCATTCGCCTTGTCATTATTAGTCGGACCGATTGTGGCGCAGTATTTAGGCTTAACAGGGTTGTTTTTGTTAACCGCAGTATTAGCCGTATTGGGTATGTTAATCGTGCAGTTTTTTGTGCCCAATCCAATTAGCCAAGCGCCTAGAGGCGATACGGTAGCAACCCCGACAAAACTCAAGCGTATGTTGTTAGACCCACAATTATTTCGCTTAGATGCAGGCATTTTTATTCTGCATTTAGTGCTCACCGCGGTGTTTGTCGCCTTACCATTAGATTTGGTTGATGCTGGTTTAGTCAAAGAAAAACATTGGATGCTGTACTTTCCCGCGTTTGTTGGGGCCTTTTTCTTAATGGTGCCGCTGATCATCATTGGGGTTAAACGCAACAACACCAAAACCATGTTCCAATTGTCGTTGATGATCATGATGGTGTCACTTGGCATGATGGGGTTTTATGCTGATAATATTTGGGTGCTCAGTGGCGCCGTAGTATTATTTTTCACCGGCTTTAACTACCTTGAAGCATCACTACCGAGTTTAATTGCTAAGTTTTGTCCTGTCGGTGATAAAGGTTCGGCCATGGGCGTGTATTCGACCAGCCAGTTTTTAGGTGCCTTTTGCGGCGGCATGTTAGGCGGCGGAGCCTATCAACTCGTCGGCGCATCCGGGGTGTTTTTTGTCGCACTAGGACTGATGTGTGTGTGGTTATTCTTGACCATAGGCATGCAAAAACCTGTACTATTGAAAAGCTATACCCTTGAAGCTACAGTAAAAGATAAATCCGATGCACAAAATATGGCCAGCAAATTGTCGCAGTTAATTGGCGTCGTTGAAGCCATTGTGGTACTCGAAGAGAAAGCGGCTTATTTAAAGGTCGATGATAAATTCAATTTAAGCGAAGCGCGAGCTGTGTTAGGCTCTGTGGATTAGATCGTATTGATCGCTAAGCTTAGTATTCAGATAAGTAAACAGATAAAAATCTCAGGAGATTTCGATGGCCAGTCGTGGTGTGAATAAAGTCATTTTGGTAGGTAACTTAGGTAAAGACCCTGAGGTTCGTTACATGCCAAATGGCAATGCCGTAGCTAACTTTACCGTAGCGACAAGTGAGTCGTGGAAAGACCAGCAAGGTCAAACGCAAGAGCGGACCGAGTGGCACAACATTGTAATGTATCGTCGTCTTGCGGAAATTGCAGGCGAGTACTTAAAGAAAGGCTCTAAAGTTTATTTAGAAGGCAAATTGCAAACCAATAAATGGCAAGATCAGACTACCGGTCAAGACCGCTATAAAACTGAAATCAACGCCATGGAAATGCAAATGTTAGACAGCCGTAACTCGGGTGGTGATAACGCCAGTGGTGGTCAAGGTCAAGGTCAATATCAGGGGCAAGGACAAAACTCGGGGCAAAACCCTGGACAAAAGATGGGACAACAACAGTCTCGTCCCGCGCCAGCACCTCAAGCTCGTCCGCCACAAGCACAATATAATCAAACTGCACCTGCTTACCAAGCTCAACCAGATGCTGGCCAGCAAGGTGGTTACCAGCAACAACCGGCGCCAGCGCAACAAGCCGCTCCAGCTTATGCTCCAAAGCCAGCCGCTGCACCACAGGGTAATTTCCAACCACAAAATGCCCCTGCACAGCGCCCAGCACCACAGCCACAACAAAACTTCACTCCAGATTTGGATGAAGGCTGGGATGACGATATTCCGTTTTAGCAGACGGTTTATTTAAAACTGTAAATTGCTTAAAGCCACGTCTGTCGTGGCTTTTTTGTGTT
This sequence comes from Shewanella sp. Actino-trap-3, assembly GCF_002836275.1. Taxonomy (NCBI): domain Bacteria; kingdom Pseudomonadati; phylum Pseudomonadota; class Gammaproteobacteria; order Alteromonadales; family Shewanellaceae; genus Shewanella; species Shewanella sp. Actino-trap-3. The sequence continues at coordinate 3,584,508 of NZ_PJCE01000001.1, forward strand.
TGAAAAATCAATATCGGTTGTGTGTTTTATGTAGGATGTAGAGTAGTCTTGTATGGTTAGTTTTGTAAAAAGACCACAGATGAGCTGCAAAGCAAAAATGGTAAGCTCGATGATACGAGTGATTTAGCCATATTTATCGTTGATGAGATTGGCATTTCGGTTGATTTACCCTATCGTTATTTATTCGCTATGCGCGAGATGTTTGCGATTCAAACAGTGCTAAATCTCGGCAAGAATATCTTTAAATTATATCACTGGGCTGACGAGAACCCTTGCAACGTCTATGAATGTATTCGTTCGGGGTATGTTTTTATTATGTTGCCAGCAAGCGTAAAATGCATAACGAAGATGATCTAAATAAAGTTCGACTTTAGTACTGACTTAGCGGTCAAGTTGAGGCTGCAGATGTTTCAAAAACCTGTTAGTAATGCACTGCGAAAGTGAACACTCGCGGGTCGTGTTAAAAGATTTGGATATTCTGGTTAATATACAGCAAACAACTCCACTGAACGCCTATGATTGCTACCGCATTACGCCGCTCGCTTTACGTTGGTCAATCGAGTTTTGGCGACTAGCTGCAACATGGTTTACTATGACTCTTGATATTCGTTCTTGTCAGTTGCCACAGCTTATAGGTGGTAATTTAGGTGTCAAGGTCGTCAATTTTGACGAAAAGTAGCAACTAAAAACTGACCTATTGATTTAACATATGGAGCTGCATGGCCTATGGGAGTATACTTGGCGCTATATTTAGAGTTTAAGCTCTAAAAAAGGATGAGTATGAATTTTTATGATCAAAGCCGCGCCCTACTTGGGCGCTTTAATTTAGCCAAAGTGCAGCTTAAAAGCCTTACTCGTCGTCTGTTCAGCCGTCCAACGAGGAATCTGGCTACTTTAGTATTTACGGGTGTTTTGACTGTTGTCAGTCAGCCGCTGCTTGCCGATGAGGTAGTCGCTTTGTCATTTGCTAAGGCTTGGCAACAAGTACAAAGAGTCAGTGATTCACAGCAGGCCCAATCGGCTCAAGTCGCCCGAGCAAAAGGGCTCGAAGAGGCTGGTGAAGACATGGACTGGCCATCGTTACAGCTCACTAGTAGTTATTCCTTGTTAGAAAAACCCTTAGCTCTGGATGTGGCCGAGCTTGGGATCGATGCAACAAGCTTACCGCCAGCTCTGGGTCAGATGTTAGGGGCACTGCCGAGCCAGTTTGCCTTTTCAGAGCAAGATATTTTTCGCACTAGCTTAAAAGCCATGTGGCCTATTTATACCGGTGGTCAGATCACCGCGGCTCAAGGGATACATAAGGCCAAAGTGGAGGAGAAAAAACAGCAGCAGGCCTTGGCGACAAGAGAGTTATTCCTTCTTCTCGTGAATCGCTATTACGGCGTTGCTGTCGCTAAAGCTACGGTGGAAACTAACCAGACCTTAGTCGATTCCTTAGCTGTGCATTTAGATCATGCTACTAAGCGCGAACAGCAAGGGCAAATCGCGAGAGTCGAAGTGCTCAATGCTGAAGTGGCATACAACAATGGCAAAATTAATTTAGCCAGCACAGTTCGCCAATGGGAAATGGCCAATATTGCTATGGCACGTATGCTAAAGCTACCTTCGGTAAATTTATATTCGGCACTTTTCATGCTCGATGAGTCGCCTTCTTTGCCTTATTTGTCGCAACTAACCCTAACGCAGCATCCCGCACTAAAATTACTTCAGGCGAAGGAAGCTCAAGCAGAAGGGCTGATTGATGTGGAAAAAGGCTTGTATAAGCCTAAGGTGTTTCTGTACGGTAACTATACCTTGTATGAAGATGACAGCACTTTATCCCATATTGAGCCAGACTGGATGGTAGGTGTTGGCCTGACTATGCCGCTTATTAGCCGAGACGGGCGCAGTGGTAAGGTTCGGGCGGCCAAGAGTGCGTTGCTGCAAGCTCGTTATACTAAGGCACAAACTCAGCAAGATCTCAGTTTGCTGCTCGATCAAAACTACCGTCAACTGTTACAGGCCAAGGAAGAAAGTCAGTCCCTCGATACCAGCTTAGCTTTAGCGAAGGAAAACCTACGATTAAGAGACATTGCCTTTAATCAGGGATTATCGACTTCCATAGACAGGGTTGATGCTGAAATCAAACTCAAAGCCGTGCACACTCAGCAATTAGCTGCCAAATATCGCTACCTACAGGCCTATGCGAGTCTGATGACGATAAGTGGTCAGCTTGATAAATTTATTAATAATAGCAACAGCTTGGAGAAATGATATGCAAGCTAACCGTATTCTAGCCCCCGTGGCGTTAGTGGCTTTAGGCTGTATTCTTGCCTACGGCGTGCACCTTGCATTTGTGCCAAAACCTTTATTGTTACAGGGGCAAATTGAAGCCAGAGAATATAATATCTCTTCCAAAGTACCTGGGCGCGTAGATCAGGTGCTGGTTAGGCGCGGGGATAACGTTAAAGAGGGTGATCTGTTATTTGCTATTAGTAGCCCAGAGCTTGATGCTAAGTTACTGCAGGCTCAAGGTGGTCTCGACGCGGCAACGGCTATGCAGCAACAAGCCATTAATGGTGCGAGGCAACAGCAAATAACGGCAGCCAAAGATCAATGGTCAAAAGCCAAAGCTGCGACGGAACTGAGTGACAAAACCTATCAACGAATTGAAAACCTGTTCGATGAAGGTGTTGTTGCACGGCAAAAGCGCGATGAAGCTTATACACAATGGCAGGCCGCCAAATATACCCAGCAAGCAGCCTATGCCATGTATCAAATGTCTTCCGAAGGTGCGCGCGTCGAAACCAAAGCCGCAGCAGCAGGTAAGACACGTATGGCAGAAGGTGCGGTTAACGAGGTGAATGCGATTTTAGCCGATAGCCAAATGCGCTCACCCAAAAAAGCTGAGGTGAGTGAGGTGTTATTACAAGCCGGTGAGCTCGCACCGAGTGGGTTTCCTGTGGTGAGCTTGATTGATATGCAAGATGCCTGGGCGGTATTTCAGGTGCGTGAGGATCTGCTATCTGAATTTACCTTAGGGCAAAACGTTCGCCTAACACTGCCTGCACTCAAACAGAGTTACCCCTTTCAAGTAACACATATTAGTGTGATGGGAGATTTTGCTACTTGGCGTGCCACCGAAAGCGGCCATGATTTTGACATGCGCACCTTTGAAGTTGAACTACGGCCTGTTGAGCCCATCTCTGGGCTACGTGTTGGCATGTCAACCTTGATACAGTGGTAACCCGTAATGCGCCCCCCCCTTAGTGCGTTAGTCATCAGAGAGCTTAAGGCCCTATGGCAAGATCCTTGGCAGCTGGCCTTGGTGAGCTATTTGCCATTAGTTGGGATCTTCATGCTCTGGTGGTTATTTAGTGCCGGACTGCCCCGAGCTTTACCTGTGGCTTTGGTTGATCAAGATATGAGCCAGCTAAGCCGCAGTTTAGGGCGTAACTTAGCGGCAAGCCCGGTGATCACCCCTATTAGTTATCCTGATTTACTCAGTGCACAACAAGCCATGAAAGAGGCGGAAGTATATGCCATGGTGGTGTTGCCCTATGGGCTTAGAAAGGATTTGCTCACAGCAAAACAGCCCGTTATCGACATTCGTTACAATGGACAATTTCTGCTGGTGGGTAAATTACTGGTAAGCCAAATCCAGCAAAGTTTAGGGGCGGGATTGTCTGAACTTGCGGGGATCAAGCAGATGGCCGCTGGGGTGCCTAAGGTCAAGGTAGAAACTCGTCTTAGGCCGGTGGCTAGCCAAGTGACGCCTTTATTTAATATGAACAAGAGTTACCTAGTGTTTTTATTGCCGCCAGTGTTAATTGCCCTCGGGCAGTTATTAGCTATGCTAGTGTTTGCCAACTGTTTAAGCCGCGAGGTGCGTTTAGGCAAGCTAACACAATGTTATCGTGCCGGTATTTGGCGGGTAATCGGGGTTAAGTTTTTGCTGTACACCCCATTGCTTATTTTACAGGGGAAACTTATTTTAGCCGTTTTATATCAATATCTTGCCTTACCTTTGGCGGGGAAGTTTGGTCAGTTATTGTTGGCACAATTCCTTATGATTTCGGCGGTATGGTTAATTGTGTTGGCGATCTTCTTTTTACTCTTAGATGCCACCCGACTTGTGAGTTTTTGTACCGCGTTATTTGCCCCAGCATTCCCCTTTATGGGCATTACCTTTCCCACTCAAAATATGCCGGTTTTAGCCCAGTGGTGGCGTCAAATTATGCCTTCAAGCCACTATATTGAAACCCATGTTGGGGTGGTTAGTTATGGCCAGAGTTGGTTTAATATGCTGCAACAAGTGGCCAGTTACTGGGGGTTTTTATTGCTTGTTCCGGTGATATTTTATTTAGTTAAGCGGCAAAGAAAAGCCTTGGCTGTGATGAGCACTGCCGATAAGCCCGATGATATTACGCAACCATCAAGGGGCATCTAATGCAGTTTTGGCAGTTAGTCTACTTAGATATTAAGCACCTAATAAAAGATAAAGCCATTTCATTAACCTTATTTGGTGGGGTGATTTTTTATGCATTACTTTACCCTTTGCCTTACCTTAATCAGGTGGCGACTGAGCAAGAAATCGTTTTGGTGGACTTAGATAAATCGAGTCTTAGCCGCACTTTGGCCCGCCATGTAGATGCCAGCCCTAAGATAGCATTGGCCGCGTCATTAGATTCTATAACCAGCGCCCAGGAGTGGATTGAAGCCGATAAAGCCCATGGTTTACTGGTGATCCCTGAAGGTTTTCGTCGGAATTTAATTTTGGGTAAAGGGGTAACCTTAAGTTATAGCGGCGATGCTAACTATTTCTTAATCTATTCCGCGATTGCCGGAGGTTTAGTGGCCTCAGGGCTAGATATGGCTAAACAGGTGCAGTTTGTGGATTTATTAAGTGCAGGGGTTCAGGCCAAGCAGGCAGAATTATCCCTCAATCCAGTGACCCTTAATGCTGTGCCTGTGTTTAACCAAAGTTTAGGTTACCTTCCCTATGTGGTGCCCGCGGTATTATTACTGGTATTGCATCAGACGCTACTGATCGCCAGTGGCATTTTGGGGGCAGGCCAATGGTTGCATGACGGTTATTGGCAGCAAGTGTCGGCGTTAGAGTTAGTCTGTGGCAGAATTGTGGCACTCCTGTGTATTTATGCGTATTTAACCAGCTTTTACCTAGGATTTTGTTTTTATGCCTATGACTTGACACTGCAAGGCTCGCCCATAGAGTTAGCCCTGTTGATTAGTGTCTTTTTATTGGCAACCGCGGCAGCAAGTGTGGCGTTTAGTTGCCTATTTACCCGCAGAGATTTACCCACTCAAGTGCTGTTGCTTATTTCTATGCCGATATTGTTTGTTTCAGGCTTTGTGTGGCCATTAGAGCTTATCCCAACACCTTTGATCTGGCTGTCGCAAACCATCCCCGCCGTACCAGGCATGATGGGGCTGCTTAAACTTACCCAAATGGGCGCCGACTGGCACAGCTTGATAGGGCTTTGGCTACAACTGTGGGGACTGTTTGTTGTCTTCTTTGTCTTTGCTATTATTGGGGTTAAGTATCGACAGCGGCAATTTAAGTTATCGAAAAACTATCATTAGCCTTTGAGCACAAAGAAAATAACATATCCACTCTGTTGTTCTGCTTGTTTTATTTTTTCACTCATCAAGGTTAATAGCCCTAACAAATTCTGCTTGGTGAACATGTGGTCAATAGCAATGCTTGGCTCAATGACATCATAGTGTCTATTTGTTTAGGCTTTAGTGCGTTTTATGAGTTGCTCGAATGGTGGGTAGCGCTAGCAACAGGTGAAAATGCCGAGGCCTTCTTGGGTGCTCAAGGTTATATTTGGGATACACAATCAGATATGGCGTTGGCGTTAGTCGGCGCGCTCAGCGCACTGGTGATATTGAGCATTCCCCATGATAAGCAATTACACGCTGTGGCCTAGATTAAACCGCGGTAAAGGCTTTCAATGAGTATTGCCGAGCATAAACAAAAAAGAGGCGCATTTAATGCTCCTCTTTTTTGGTTAACTGACGTTTTTTATGAGCAAGACGCTTAAAGCACCTATAAACAATAAATGTTTGTTATTATTCTTTTAAGGCTGAAGGCGCTTAATGCTCTAACCATTCGAGCATGACCCGATTAAACTCCTCTGGCTCTTCTGCCATGATCCAATGGCGGGTATTGAAAGGAACCACCTTATTACCTGGAATAGACGCCATCTTGTGTTCCCATTCCTTAGAATGGAACATGCCGGGCTTGTTCTCGCCATACATAAATAGCAGTGGGCAGTTAACAACGAGTGGCAGATTGCCTAGGGGCTTACCTGTGAGGGTTTTGCTCCATTTCCAGTAATAGGAATAGGTCATGGAAGAGGTAATTAGCTTTTGATCTCCAGGGGCTTTTAACATCTTGGCCATCTTGCGTGTCATGGCATCACCTAAGCTGCCGCCTAGTTTCCAAGCCAGCGCTAGCCACATCTGGTAGCTGAACATGAATAGCTTCACTTTAAGGCTTAATTCATGTTCTATTGATCCAGCATCACCAATGTCTACCCCAATGATTCTATTTACTTTTATTTCATTCCTTAGGTAGAACTGGTAACCAAAGAAGCAGCCCCAATCGTGCAGCAACAAAGTAACGGGCTGACCATCGCTAACAGCATCGACGACTGAATTAATTTTGCTAATAATTTCTTCTAGTGAGTACATACGTCTGTTGGAGTCGAGTTCATAGCCTGGCAAGGTAAAGCGCACACAGCGGTATTTATCTTTGAGCACCTCAACTTGTTTGTCCCACAGCCTGTAGGTATCGGGCCAACCATGGATCATGACGATGGTTTCTTCGCCGCTGCCTTCTATGATGACGTCAAGATCATCGACTTTTATTATGTTACTCATCCTCTTCCCTTTCTATTGAGTAAATGCCTGCATTATTTGCTTAAATCCGCTTGATAGGGATTGGCATTAAAAATTTTATTTAACGTAACCTAATGTTGTAGTACTGATGTTATTCACTTTTATGAGCCATTAGCCGATGAACTTTTATCTTTTACTAGGGGCTTGTTGGCACTGCTATTGACGCAGGCATCTAAGCTTTCAGCCAGTACATTTAAGGCGCTCACTTGTTGAGTGAGCGCGGTCCCTTGGGCTGCTACTGAGTCTGAAATATGGTGTGTATTAACCACGCTGGTGGCCACGTGACTGCTGGCACAATTTAATTCGTTTAAGGCAAGCACTTGCTGGGACATAATATCTGCAAGCTGGTTGATATCCCCAAGGACTGGAGTAATTTGCTCAAGGATGCCCGAAACTTCGGTGGCCGTGTGTTGTATCACCTTTTGACCTTGAAGTACTTGCTCCTTGCTATTGTCCAGAAGTGTGCGAATTTCAATGGCTGAGTGTCTACTCTTAGCTGACAGCTCTCGTACTTGATCTGCAACCACAGAAAAGCTTCGGCCCTTGTCACCTGCTCTGGCGGCTTCGATAGCAGCATTGAGTGCCAGCAAGTTAGTTTGATCGGCAACCGAGGAGATAAGATCCGCGACAGACATAATTGCTAGGTTGCTATCAAGAATATGGTCAATTGCCTGGGTCGATGCCAGTAAAGAGCTAGCACTTCGTTCAGCTTGAGTGCTAATGACTTGGCTGCGCTCTTTAAGGCCGCAAACAAATTGCTCTGACTGGGCGATGTCTTGGGTCATCTGCTGTAATTGTTGGTTCATTTGCTCTGTGGCACTGGCTTGGGCATCACAGTTAGTGTTTAGTGAGGTCACTTGGCTGTGAAGTGCATTGGCTTGCAAGGCAAGCGAACCGGCCACTTGGCTTAATTGGTTTGCATTTTCACCGGCACTGCTAAGCACCCCCGAGAGCTGTTCTTCCCCTGCTAAAGATTTCGCTGCAGCTTGTTGCATTTGTTGCTGAGATTCTTGGGTGAGCTTATGGGCTTTATCCCGTTGAATCGCGGTAAAACCTTGGGCTATAACAATCACGATAAGCGGCAGTAATACCCCAGCCCAAGTTTCGACATTGGCTTGGTCTGCAGTCAGGATTAGATGAGGTAGGGGGATATCAGCTAATACGCGCATTAACATAGCACTGGTTGCAGCTATGACGACTAGGCTCCAGATGACGGCGTTGATTAATCGAGTTGTAAGAAAAATCGCTATTATTATCAATGGGATCCAAAAAGCTTGTGCCGATATAGGCCCACCACTTTGATACACAAGATTGAGGGCGTGTAGCACTACGCCAGCCAAGCCCAGATTAATCGCCAGCCAAGGGCTGCGAAGCCACTTAATTAACAAACCTGCGCCAATTTGTGTGATGACCACACCAACAGAGGTGTATAACAACAGTTGGTTTTCGTATTGGTTCCACTTCATTATGCTGTAAAGGCCAGTACAGATGGAGAGTAAAGTGAAAAACAACAGCGTGTCGATATTGCGAAGCTCATCAGAACCCCAGCTGTGGAATTTGGGTAAAAAGGCACTGCGCCAGAGGGTGAAGGGGGTCATGGCTTATCCTTTTCCGGTGGTAAAAAGTGAGCAAGTAGCCTTGCTCACTCACTTATAGGGCAGGTAGTTATAGATCTAACATGGCCTCTTTAAGATCATCATCAGTAGGATCTTCACCCAGCCAGATAGCCAGTAAGGCTTTTCTAAAGTCTTCGCCTTTGGTGACAGACAGTTGCTTGTCGTTTTTATAGCTAATTACCCCTTGGCCAACGATGCTGACTAAGGTGAATTTATCTCCGGTTTTAATCGGCTCAGCAAAGGTGGCAATAAAGGCACTAATACCACTATCTATGGCCGAAGTATCGCCATGGGTAGCGAGCTGGAAACCATCATTCATGGCATCGGTCATTTTTTCTGAGGTGATCATATCTGAGGTGATATTGAGCTGGATAACCACAGGCGTTTGGCCATTAATAACCATTTGGGCATTGTCTGTTAGGGTTAAGGTAAATAGCGAGCCTACATATAAATCCATGAAGAATTTACTGCGAATGCCGGCACCATTGAGTTGCAAATGTTGTTCTTGCACTGTGAGGGTGTCGGGCAAGGTAACATCGCCGATCTGAGTATCGGCAAAGGCTGAGCTGCTACATAAGAGGACTAGGGCTAACCCAAGAGATTTTTTTATCACGATGAACTCCAATTTATAGATAAAACAAGGTTGTTGATAACAAACGCTTTAGACTGCTAACTGTTTAGGCAACATATGATCTAGCTGACAATTATGTTAAAACTCGTCAGCGGGCAGCACTAATGCTGCCCGCCTTGATGATTAAAATGCCTGGTTGTATTCAACCCAGTAAGAGTCATCAGTGTCGTCACTGTTGTCAGTTTTGTAGTTTAAACGAATGTTTTGACGCTTGTTCATTTGATAGGCGACGGCTATTTCACCTTGAAAACTTGGCATTTGTAGGCCGCCATCGAGCACGTCATCATGCCAAGATTTACCTTGTAGTTCTTCGGTGTAAGAGGTGCTTAACAGTACCCAGTAGTGCTCAGAAAGGGTGTAACGGGTGTAGATCATACCTGTCATGATTGTTGATGCTATGTCGATACCACTGCTAGACATGTTAGCGGCCGCAGCCTTTTCTGGTGGCAGCAGTTGCGACATATTGTCTTCAACTACCACGGCGCCAGCATACAGAATTGGCCATATGTATAGGTCTTTGGTGACGGGAATGGTCATCACAGGACCTGCTTGGATGACAGCAAAGTTACCGTAGAAGGGATGGTCACCAAACACGGCATCGGCTGACCAGCCTATACCATTGTTAGTGTTAATTGTGCCGTAACGTAGACGGAAAGACCGTTCAATCTTAGTATCGTTAAAGGTTGGAACTGATCCATAGGTAGGGTGAGAGACCATGCCACTAAACTTAGGGGTGTCGGCATCTTCATTGAAGACGTTTTTCGCTTCGAAAATCACCCCGCTTTTTTGACCGCTGGTGGCGCTCTTTTCAGACAACATCAACTGACCTTTGATGTTAAAACCATCGTTACCATAGGATGCGCCAACTGAGGTAGACACGTCTGTGGGGTCAGACATGTCAATATCATTATTTATCTCTTCGGCAATGGCGCTAGCAGAAATCATTGAAGAAAGGATTGCTATGGTAAGTAATTTTTTTTTCATGTTTTACTCCAGAATCTTATCATTATCATTAATGTGTTTTATTAACGTATGGTCAAGCAGTGGAACGGTGGCATCAGCAGGGTGAGTGACTGATGCCCTGAGTTAAGCTAAGTTAAGTTGGTGATTTTTCCATTTTTTACTAAAGAAAACATAAGCATAAGTACTATTGATTAGGAAGCTGGCAAGGCCTGCCGCTAACATAAGTTCATCATTACGGGGTAAAGGCACTACGTTGCTTTCGTACATAAACGGAAAGCAGAAGTAGTACATAAACGAGCCTGCCAACGTAAATGCGCGGGCTTGTAACCAAGTGCCTTTTTTCACAAACAGGGCCGGTAGGGTCGCCGCAAGTAACACCATGGCTTGGGCTGTGGCAGAACCGGGGAAATTAAGGTAGACAAAGACGATATTCCACACGTCGTAGGCGATGATCCAGAAGGTGGTCATGGCAGGCCAGATCATGTCTTGTTGTTTGCTCTTGTCGGCGGCAATCATGGCCCAGCCAGTCAAGGTGATGATGGAGAGCACGCCACCAATGGCATTTAAGATATTGGCCATATTACCCATAGTGAAATCTTGGGTCACGGCTTCGGCAATGTTAACGGCTAGGAAGGCGGCTGCGCCGAACTTAGCCCATTTCATATTCCCAATCTTAGTGAATCGTATTAAGGTGAATAGTCCAGCAGCGAAGATAACTGAATAGAGTTTTACCCATTTAAACCAGTAGGTGATGCCGTAGCTTGACCAGAGTGGAATAAGGACGATGGGCAGCAGGAACCAGAGTACGTAGTTACTCCATTTATAGCGGCGACAGATTTCATTGAGTAGCATCAAACCACACAATACAAACAGAACATGGATGACAGCACGAACCATGTGCCATTCGTGGATCTTAAACTTGTCACCATCGAGGCTAAATTGGATTTGGCTGTCGTCGATGAACGTTAAACGGGCACCATCAAAATCAGTGATTTCATTGCCTGGGGTGCTAGTAATGACTAGCTCGCCTAAATGTTCATGCCATTGTTGTTGCTCAACCTTGTTAAACCCGCCAGATTGTTTCATGACGTTAACGTGGTTATTTTCAGTGAACTCTAGGCGATAGAATAAACTGCCTTCACCGGGTTTTCCGTCTCTTGTGCCTTGCCAGACTTCCCCTTGAAGCTGCAGTGCATCTTGGCTTTGGGTGTCTGCAATGGCTTGCTGAGCACTGCCGGTGCCAAGGAGCAATAGCAGAGACAAGGCCATGGATTTGAGTGTGATAAATTTCATACGCTTCCTCTCTTAGCGTGGATTTGTGCGCAGTGTTGGCGTTGGCTTAAGCTTTTTGGCTTAAGCCAACGCCTTGCAGTACTAGGCCGTTTGTTTCACGAGTTTTGGTTCAAGGTCGCTAATTAAGGGCGCAGGATGGTCACCGCAGGGAGGTTCGTTTGTTGGGCTGGTTTTCTGCTTGTAGAAGTACCAGATTGCAAACGGGATATGCAGAGCCAAGTTGACAGCGCCCCAAACCCATAACACATTGTCATTAGCCCAGCTGCGGGAATCCATCAGGGGAGTGAATATGTCGGAATTGGCTCTTATCAAGATGTGAAAAGCTAAGGTGTAAACACGCGCTATGATATATAGCTCTGGGCGGCCTTTGATGATGGGGTAAAGCTCAGCCGCCATCAAAATACAGAAGGAGCTAGCGAAGAAGCCAGGGTTTTCACCGAAGACGAAAGCTAAGTTCCAAGTGGTGTAGAGGAAGTTCCACGCCGCCGTTGAATAGAGTAGAAGATCGTTTGGCTTGTCTCTGCCTATAACCCAGAACTGACGCTTGCCATTCTTATAGCGAGGGAATGGAATTGTGATACATAAGATGAAACCACAAATAGCGTTGAAGTAGTTTGCCGTTGCAAAGTCTTTTAGCGTCGCTTCAGCAATGTTAAGGAATAACACTGCATAGAGCACTTTAAGTACCCAGTCACCACGGAAGAAAGACAGCACCCGGTTTGGGTTATCGTTATAGAGCCAGGCAATCCTAGCACCACCGACGACAATAGCCGTGGGTAATAAAACGCTAACCGTTTTTACCCAGCGAAACCAGCCGTCCAAGTGATCAACCCATAAAGGGGCGGTGAGTAGGGACAGCACCCAAAACGCTGCCGTTAGTCTTGGTGTCCGGCGCATGCCTTCAACCAATAAGAGTAAGAAAACGATGTAACCACTCATCGATACAACATATTGCCACACGGGGATTTCCATAATGCCTCCAGATAGCCCATTGAAAGAGTTAACAACCCTATAACTAGTTAGAGTATATACTCTAAATTAGAGTATATACTCTAGCTTATTGAAGGTTATGACTGTGATCTAGCTCCCATTCGTTATCTCTCTGTTTTTGTTGTTAGGTTGATTTTGAAATTTTGTGATCCAGTGTTGGTTTTTTGGTGGAAAATGTACTTTAAAAGTTACTTTATTAGGCTGAACTTAGATTGAACTTAGGTTGTTTAGTGTGTTTAAGAGATATTTTGGGAGGCGGTAGGAAGGGATCGGTATTATATTTAAGCGCCAATAGGTACAAAAAGGAGCCCTTAGGCTCCTTTTTTGATCTACAGGATTAATCTCAAGGATTGACCATATTGTTTCTTGGTTTACGTAGACGATACTTACGGCAGCTTCTGGACGGTCACGTTGAGGAGCTCAACGACTAAAGTCTTTAGCGTTCTCACCACCAGAGTCTTAAGCTATCTCACCACCAGCTTCACGAATGTTCAGCGCTCTGTCACATACGTGAACTTTACGTAGATGCTGTAGAGCGTCTTTAGCATACTTTCTGGTAAATCAGCGGTTGTTACTTGATCCTATTACTGGATTTGACCAATATAACGGCTGTCTATGTTAACTTCGTTAGCGATAGCACTAACGATATTACCCACACCATGTTCACGACCCATATCGATAACATAAGGTTTTATCTTCGCATCTGGGTTATTGTTAAGGCTGTCGGCGTTGCCAAAACCAGTCTATGAAGTTTATATAATCCATTTTTATATTGCCTATTAACTACAATGATATTGGCAAGTAACATGTTTGTGTCCTAGCAACAGGCTGACGCTTAACCAATATTGCTTATTGAATCGATCTACCAGTGAAAAAGTTTATTAAGCAGTTGATTAAATTCATCTTACACTTGCTCTCTTTTTGAACTAAAACCATTAGCTCCTGTCATAAAAAACACCTTGCCAGTGACCTGGCAAGGTGTTTGATTTATGCAATAAACGTGTGTGTTAACACCAGTATTATTGGTTTACTCTTTGTATTTTAATGTGCCATTGGCTTTAATTTCGTCGTACCACAAGTTGTGGTGCTGTGAAGCCCAGTTTTCGTCGCAATAGCCCGAGACCATACACTCCATACCGCCTTCACTGAGTACGGTCGCCATCCAAATATGCACTATGGTAAACGCGACAATAATCACAGCGCTGACGCCATGTATAAGCAGTGCAAGCATTGACCATATTCGTGGTAAATCAAGTGTAGGGAAGACTAACATTATCCCGGTCACACTGATGCAAAGACCGAAAATAGCTAAGCTCCAGAACCACATTTTTTCACCCGCATTGGCAAACCCACTGTCTGGGTGTTTACCTTTAAACGGGCCAAAGTTAATGTAGCCACCGACTACTAAAAACCATTTTAAATCATACAGCTTAACGGTTTGCAGTGGCATCCACTTGATAACACACGCCAGCCAAGACACCATAAAAATGGGGCTAGACCAATCGTGGCTAAACTTGCTAAAGGCGATTATTCCTGCCCAAATATCGTCGCCGACATACGGGGCTAAGAAATGGCGTCCCAGCATAATGACCAAACCAGTTAACATCATGATTAGGCACGATACGGCCATAATCCAATGCAACCAAAGATCCGCTTTGCTCCAACGAAATACCATTTTGCCGGAAAAGCCTTTACTCAGTGTAGATGGACCATTAACAAAGTAAAATACTAAAAAAGCTATAAAAACCCCGACAAAAGCTAGGCCTAGTAACGGTTTTAGATAAGTATTGCGTAATATTTTGCCTTCATTACCCGCGACATTTATTAGAATATCAGCATCTACACCTTTATATGTGCTGTAGCCTGATTCACCGGCTTTTATTGCACGCCAGAGATCGGCATCACTGGTCATCGACTTTGCTTGTTGCTGGCTTGATTGTTCATCGGCGGCATACACAGGCGCTGTAGCCAACCCCAATCCCATACACAGAACCAACAGAGCAAATATCCTGCGCAATGATTTGTTTAACATTAACGTTAACATTGTCACTCCTTAAAATGGCTGCGAACAAGGTCGCAGCCCATGCTCTGATTAGATTATTTCGCCTGTTTTAGGATCGTAACCCCAAATTGCATTGGGATTACCACGTGCTGCCATGCGCTGACGATAAATGTCAGACACTATGCCAGCGTCGCCCGCAAGTAATGCCTTAGTCGCACATAACTCGGCACACATGGGTAATTTACCTTCTGCGATACGGTTTGAACCGTATTTTAGATGCTCAGCTTCTGAATGATCTTCTTCTGGGCCACCGGCACAGAAGGTACATTTATCCATTTTGCCGCGGCCACCATAAGTACTCTTTTGCGGGAACTGCGGCGCACCAAATGGGCAGGCATAGAAGCAATAACCACAACCAATACAAGTATCTTTGTTGTGTAGCACTATGCCGTCTTCGGTACGGTAGAAACAATCTGCCGGACACACAGCCATACAAGGTGCATCGGTACAATGCATACATGCGACTGAGATAGACACTTCACCAGGAACACCGTCGTTCAGTGTCACCACGCGACGACGTTGAATACCCCACTCTAAAGCAGAGTCGTTTTCGTTTTTACACGCTGTGACACAACCGTTACATTCGATGCAGCGCTTGGTATCACATAAAAATTTCATTGTAGCCATATTGGCAATTCTCCTCGCTTAACTGCAATTACGCTTTTTCAATCTGACAAAGCGACGCCTTGGTTTCCTGCATTTGAGTTACAGGGTCATAACCATAAGTCAATGCCGTGTTAGCAGATTCACCAATAACGTAAGGCACTGTGCCTTCTGGGTAGTTAGCCGCTAAACTTTCGCCATGCATGACACCGGCAAAGTGATAAGGCATCCAAGTCACACCAGGCTTAACGCGTGGCGTTACCATGGCCTTAATCTTAATGCGTCCACCTTCAGCGCCTTCTAACCATATTGAGTCACCATCGCGTAGTCCGCGATCCGCTGCATCCGCTGGGTTAATTTCAACAAACATTTCTTGCTGTAATTCTGCCAGCCAAGGGTTAGATCGCGACTCTTCACCACCGCCCTCATACTCAACTAAACGGCCAGAAGTCAGTATTAATGGATATTTAATAGAACTATCATGCTGTTGAATTGATTTATATAAGGTCGGTAAACGGTGAACTTGCATATCATCGTAAGTGGGATATTTAGCGACTAAGTCACGACGCGGGGTATACAAGGGTTCACGGTGAATAGGCACTTGATCGGGGAAATTCCACACGATACAACGCGCTTTAGCGTTACCATAAGGGCTACAGCCATGCTTCACCGCGACACGCTGAATACCGCCAGAAATATCGGTTTTCCAGTTTTTGCCTTCAGCATATTGTTTCTCTTCAGCCGTTAAATCATCCCACCAGCCAAGCTGTTTAAGCATGCCTGAAGTGAACTCAGGGTAACCGTCTTGGATTTCTGCACCTTGAGAAAAGCTATCTTCTGCTAATAGATTTTTTCCCTGGTATTCAACACCGTAACGGGCGCGGAAGTTACCCCCCCCCTTTGACACATGTTTACTTGTGTCATACAAAATTTGAGTACCTGGATGTTTCTGTTCTGGTGTTCCCCAACATGGCCAAGGTAAGCCGTAGGTTTCACCTTTTACTTCGCCACCGGCAGCTTCTAGGGTCTTATTGCTGAATAAGCCCCAGTTTTGGGTGTGTTGCTTAATACGCTCTGGGCTTTGGCCAGTCATACCAATAGTCCACATACCACGGTTAATTTCGCGAGTAATGTCTTCTATCACCAACATGTCGCTTGAATCTTTAGCGATACGCTTGGTGTACTCTTTATCAAAGCCCAGTTTTTGCGATAAGCGGTACATGATTTCAAGGTCAGTTTTCGATTCAAATAATGGCTCGATCACTTTTTCACGCCATTGTTGGCTACGACCAGAGTTAGATACCGAACCCTCTGTTTCAAATTGAGTCGTTGCAGGTAACAAGTACACGCCATCTTGACGACGGTGCATAACTGCTGCCATGGTTGGAAATGGATCAACCACCACCACAGTGTCCATCTTGTCTAGTGCATCACGTACATCAGCCTGACGAGTTTCAGTGTTAACCGATTGTCCCCAGAAGAAGCCCATACGCACACGGTCTTTCTGAGCTAAATGTTCAGGCGTTTCTAACACACCATCGTGCCAGCGAGAACATGGAATACCCGGGGTATTCATTGGTACACGGCCTAAATATTCGTTTTGATCAAAGCGTGATTTAACCCAATCTAAATCTAGGCTCCAGACATTGGTCCAATGTTCCCATGCGCCAGAGGTTAAACCGTAGTAACCCGGTAGATTATCGAATAATAAACCTAAGTCAGTCGCGCCTTGTACATTATCGTGACCACGGAAGATGTTAGTACCACCACCTGAGACACCCATGTTGCCAAGCGCAAGCTGTAAAATACAATAAGCACGTGTGTTAGCATTACCCACGTGATGCTGAGTACCACCCATACACCAAATAACGGTACCAGGACGGTTATCAGCCATTAGTTTAGCGGCTTGGTAAACTTCTTCTTCGCTACAACCTGTGACACTGGCCACTTCTTTAGGTGGGAACTTCTTGGCTTCTGCACGAATGGATTCCATTTCGAAAACACGTTCTTTAATAAAGGTTTTATCTTCCCAACCATTTTCAAAGATGTGCCATAACATTCCGTAGATAAACGGAATGTCAGTACCAGGACGTAGGCCACAATGTAGGTCTGCGTGTGCAGCAGTACGGGTAAAGCGAGGATCGACAACGATTAATTTAGCGTTGTTTTTCTCTTTTGCGATCATGATATGTTGCATTGCAACCGGATGCGCCTCTGCAGGGTTAGCACCGATAAAGAAGATTGCATTGGCATTTTGAATATCATTAAAAGAGTTAGTTTGCGCACCGTAACCCCAAGTGTTAGCAACACCGGCTACCGTGGTAGAGTGACAAATACGAGCACAATGGTCGATGTTGTTCGTGCCCCACATGGCGGCAAATTTGCGATACATGTAGCAGCCTTCGTTCGAAAACTTAGCGCTACCCATAAAGTAGATCGAATCAGGACCTGACTCTTTACGAATATCCGTCATCTTGTCGCCTACTTCGTTAAAAGCTTGCTCCCAAGATATTTTTTTCCACTTGCCGCCGACCAATTTCATTGGGTATTTAAGGCGTTTTTCACCGTGACCATGTTCGCGTAATGCCGCACCTTTAGCGCAATGTCCACCATTGTTAAATGGGTGGTCGAATGCAGGCTCTTGACCAGTCCACACGCCATTTTGTACTTCGGCATATACACCACACCCTACGGCACACGCACTACATACAGTACGTTTGATTTCAGTGGGTGCATTGTGGGGCACATCTTTCGCTTCAGCACGACGGATCATGCCAGTGCCCATCATTGATGCTGCCGCAATACCGCCGGTGGCAACACTCATTTGCTTCATAAATTGACGACGATTAATACCAAGCTTGTTTGAAGCTTCATTGGTAGGAGCCGTGATTGATTTGCGAGTTAATTTCATCGCTTAAATTCTCCTAAACTAGCCGCGTAAGCTATCGTAATAATTGCGAATGTGAGTTGTTTCTTGATAGCCTTTAGTGCGAGAAGTGCTAGCACTTTTTTCTGTTGCATTAGCAATATTCATGCCAGTTGCGGCAATCGCGACACTTGCTGTACCACCAATAGTGATGGCTTTTAGTAAAGATCTGCGATTCAAATCAAGTTGTTGCTTACTCATTAAATCTCCCATCGAAACGACTATTTTCTGCAACATGTTGTAGAGGTTGCATTTTTGTTGTATAAAAATGAATAATCACTACACATATATGTAGTGCTTATTTTCGCGGTCATACTAAAAGAATGAGAATAGGCTTAATTGATCTATATTAAGAATGTGGAGGTTTATTCATAAAAAAGCTAAAAATGTTTGCCAGATCACACAGGTGACTGTTCACTAAAACAGCAGCGATATAAAATCAATAGTCAGCGTCTGGCGAACGACGTCTTGCCTAGATTAATGCACCAGGGAAAGAGGCTGTTGAGATCGCAGTTTGGGTAGGATAATGGCTCTAAGCAGGGTTAAATGTTATCGAATGGTGTTAGCCCATTCGCTTTAGCCGCAAGCGTCTTAAGCAAGCATTGCTTAAGACAATCAACATACTTGGGTAGGCTATCAGGTACAATTTTCTTAGAATGATTATATCAAATATCAGCCTAATCAAGACCAATACCGTGATCTATATGCTGGCGTTAAGCATAGATGCTGTTAAGGACCTCTTGAGTAGCGCGGCCGGATTGCTGTGTAGCAGGCTGATTGATTAGCTATCGGTATTAGTAGGTAATTGGCCCTGCGATTAACCATCTTAATCAGCAAATACACAGCCGTATAGTACCAGCGAGAAGTGCGTTGCATTCTTGTTTAACAGTAGCGGTTTAGCAATAGCGGTTTAACACTAGCGATAAATTAGCTTGGCAGTAGGACGAATTTGCCAAAATGCTGTTTTTTCAAAAACTCAGTTTGAGCCTCTACAATATTTTCTAAAGCATATGTTCTTGCGACCAAAGGTTTTATTTCATTGTTTTCAATGTACCTTATTAGGTTGGGGAACACGGGTTCATCCCATGCCGTTGTACCGATCAACCCAATATCTTTTAAATAGAGTTGGCGAAGGTCTAATGACACAATCGGTCCCGCTATAGCTCCTGAAGTCACCAGACGGCCACCGCGTTTTAATATTTGCAGAGCACGGCCGAACTTATCACCGGCCACATTATCAATAACGACATCTATTGATGATTCCCCCAACTCCTTAACGAGATTTGCCTCACGATCAAAGACACTATCTGCGCCCATTTTTTTCAGCTGGGCATGGTTTTTTAATGATGCGACCGCAATGATGTGCGCGCCTCGACGTTTCGCTAACTGAACAGCCGCTGAACCTACGCCGCCAGATGCTCCCATAATTAACACACGCTCACCTTGGATAACCTGTGCTCTATGAAGCATGTTTTCTGCGGTGCCGTAAGCACACGGTATGCTCGCCAATTCATCATCTTGCCATGTTGAATCAATAGGGAAAACTTCTGTAGCCCATACTTTTACGTATTGGGCGAATGCACCATCAAAGTCAGATGCCATCCAGATATTGTCCAACGAACCAAATCCATTTACCCGGATACAAGGTCGAATTAACACTCTCTTGCCAACAAGATGTTGATCGTGGTTCTCTGCTGTTTTTAAGACCTCGCCACAACAATCTGTTCCCTGGATCAGCGGAAATGGTGTTGCCGCATTCCAGCCTCCATCAGCTAACGCTTGTTGATCCACGTTGTCGGCCATATTATTGGTTGACTCACTCACCTTGGCAGAATACCAGCCTAAACGAGTATTAATTTCGGTGTTGTTCACACCCGCTGCGAGCACACGAACGAGAACTTCATTTGCTTGCAGTTCTGGAATGGGGACATCTTTATAGACCAGTTGCTCCATTCCGCCACTGCCCATGGTCACAACGGCTTTCATTGTTTTATTCATCATTAGCACATCTTTCCTATAGAATGGTATTCGTTGTATAGTGGTCACTATACTTGCATGTAGAGGCGAAAATTGTCAAAAAAAAATGATATAATGCACACCGCTGAAAAGTTATTTTATGAAGAGGGTTTTCATCGCACAGGTGTTGCAAGGATAGCTTCAAAAGCAGGGACAACGCAGAGAACGCTCTATAAGCACTTCCCGTCCAAGGAAGACTTAGTTCTATGCATTATGGGTGAACGTGAGTCTCGCTACTTTCAAGATTTTGCTAGATTAGCGCGCTTAAATACATCTCACTTCCATGCACTGATCCCGTTTTATTCATTGCTGAATTGGTTAGAGAAAGAGGCTAGTCATGGCTGCTTTTACATGCACGCTTTAGCAGAATATAAGGGTAAGCACTCACGTATCGAGAATTTCGTCTTGGAGCACAAGCAGCGAATGCGAGTCGACCTTACTCAACGCTTACAGCATGACGGTATTTCTGATGACGATTTGGTTTCAATATTGATAATACTACTCGAGGGCGTAACCGCTATATCTGCAATTGGCTCACCTCGTGATAACTGCCTGCAGGTGATCAAACAGGCTGAATGGATAATTAAGCAGAGTGCTAAAATCAAACACAATCAATAGCCTTGAGTATGACTGCAATTATGTTCAATAAGTTAATGTCGATTTTATAGCTGTCATAACCGTGGCGGTAGCTTTTTGGGCGCGACGCTAACGAAGAATTGACCGTGATATACCACTTTTTAAAATATCTGCAGATAATTTTTTGCGATGGCGATATCCTATAAACACCATCTGCTGATGGCTATACACTATCCGAGACAAACTATCCGAGACCCGAGGCAAACTACCCGAGATAAATGATGAGAGATGAATTAAGAGCTAAAATTATCGACGTTTGTGATAAAAAAATTGCCAGTAAAGGCGATAATGTGGGGTTGTCATTTTATGCTTTTTTTGCCAATAAAAATGATAATCCTGAGCTACTGATGGAAGTGGCGACATGGTGGATCCAGACTCATCAATTAGATCATTTCGTTAAGGCTGATAAAATTAAACAAATGATTAATAATGGCTTGTAATGATCTGCAGCACTTATGCGCGTTAAGTCATCAACAATCGGTTATGAACAACCCGTCATCAACAACCCGTCATCAACAAACGATCAACGAGCATGTTAAGCCATACCTTAATGGATAAGGTGGGTTATTTAGCTGATTCGATCACGACATAAGTTATTTTTGAACGATCAATCAAACTTGTATTAATGGTTTCAGTGGTTTTAATGTTATATTTCCAATCTTGAGTATCGTAAACGATAGTAAATGTTGTGCTCAATACCAATATAGAGAGCAGATACTTTTGAATAAAAGCCGGAGGAATGGGTGGCAGTAATGGGTCGACTATTAGTTATTATGTTCACGCTACTGTTTTTAAGTGGATGTGCTAGCACCTCCACACCGGGTGATCCACTAGAATCGGTTAATCGAAAAAGTTGGTATTTCAATTACCAGATAATGGATAAACATCTGCTAAAACCCGCCGCCGAAGGTTATGAATATGTTCCTCATTCTATCCGAAATGGTGTGACGAACCTGCTATCGAATTTAAGTGAACCGCTCTACGCCGTGAACAATCTTCTACAAGGTAAAGTGACCGACAGTGGCAGCACAGTGTTACGATTTGTATTGAACACAACAATTGGTCTTGTCGGTATTTTTGACCCCGCCACTGGCATGGGATTACCTAAGAAAGAAGAGACCTTTGCGCAAACATTTGGTGCATGGGGGATCGGTAATGGGCCTTATATTATGTGGCCTGTTTATGGCGCCAGCACGGCACGCAATACCGTCGGTGATTTTGTTGATATTTTTGTCTATCCTTTATCTATTCTTTCATTTGAGCAAAGAGCCGGTAAATTTGTAGTGGAAGGTTTAGACAGTAGGATTGAATTTCAGCAATATGAACCCATATTAGACGGGTCGTTAGATCCCTATGGCTATGTTAAAGATGTCTATCTGCAACGGGATGCGCACTTGGTCAATGATGGCCAGACCGATGAGATTGAGACTGATGAGTTTGACTTAGAGTTTGACATGGAGCTTGATGACGAACTATTAGGTGACGAACCACTTGATAACGAATTAGTAGATGAACAACCTTTAGATATTAAAAC
The DNA here is from genome assembly GCF_002836275.1 of Shewanella sp. Actino-trap-3. Lineage (NCBI taxonomy): Bacteria > Pseudomonadati > Pseudomonadota > Gammaproteobacteria > Alteromonadales > Shewanellaceae > Shewanella > Shewanella sp. Actino-trap-3. The sequence continues at coordinate 3,606,687 of NZ_PJCE01000001.1, forward strand.
GTTAGAGACCAAACCATTAAATAACCAAGCAGTAGACGATAAACCGATAGACGATAAACCAATAGATGACAAAAAAGTAGACGACAAAACTCATTTCGAGATAACGGACTAGCCAATGTCAAACATCAAAACGTTTTCCTCTTGTACGAGTGAATTAAAAAATATTCGCGGATTTGTGATAGATGCTTGCCGCGACTTTCCTTTTAGCGAAGGTAAAGTCAATGAAATCGTATTAGCCGTTGATGAGGCTTGCGCCAATGTTATTCGTCATGGTTACCACATGTCGAGCAAAGGCTGTTTAGAACTAGTGATTAGCAGTCATGATGATCATGCGCTATTTGTGATTAAAGATGTGTGTTCGCAGATTACTGACAAGCAATTAACACCGACAGAAAATGATTTATGTAAACCCGGTGGATTAGGCCTTTGCCTGATCCATTATGTGGCAGAGAAAGTACGACTTATCCCGCATAAAGGTAAAGGCAATTGGTTAGAACTGACGGTTAAATTTAAGTGATATAAAATGAATATTGAAATTGAAACACAGAACAATTACCAAGTGATTAAGCTTTATGGTGAAGTGGATCTGAACAATTCGCGCAGTATCAAACTCGACATTATAAAATTAATTAAGAGTAAAAATAACATCATTGTCGACTTTACCCATCTGCAATATATCGACAGCTCAGGTATGGCGTCACTGGTTGAGGCGTTCAATGAAGCCAGAGAAAACGACACTGAGTTTCATATAGCTGGTGCCAACGGTTCCCCTCTTCAAGTACTGCAATTAACTCGGTTAAACACAGTATTTAACTTAGTAGATTCAGTAGCAGCTGTGAGTAACAATGGTTAAACCAATCATTACCGTAGAACATTTGTTTGCCCAATATGGCGACACCCATGTACTCAAAGATGTCAATTTAGAGGTCAAACCCGGAGAAATTCTGGTGGTGATGGGCGGATCTGGCTCAGGAAAAAGCACCTTGTTCAACCATATGCTTGGGCTTAAAACCCCGACTTCAGGCACTATCATGATTGATGGTGTGAATATTTTTACGGCCAAAAATAAGCCATTACGCAACTTATGTCAAAAAATGGGCGTGGCGTTCCAAGGCGGCGCACTGCTCAGTTCATTGACGGTGGCCGATAATGTCAGGCTACCCTTAGAGCAAAATACCGCTTTAGATACTCAAACCATTGATATTATGGTGCGGATGAAGCTTGAATTAATGAATATGGCTGGCACTGGTCATCTTATGCCCTCTGAGCTGTCTGGCGGCATGCTCAAGCGAGCCGGATTAGCTCGGGCCGTGATTATGGACCCTAAGTTACTGTTTTTTGATGAACCTTCTGCAGGGCTTGATCCCACCACCGCGGTAGAATTGGATGAGCTTATTTTAACCCTAAGAGATGCGATGAACATGACCATAGTGGTGGTGACTCATGAGCTTGAAAGTGTGTTTAAAATTGCCGATCGCGTGGTGGTATTATTTGCCGGAGAAGTGGTGGCTAACGGCACCGTTGATGAGATTAAAAATTCGCCAGATGAACGCATTCAACACATGATCAACCGTCAACCTAATACTCACAGAGATGATGGTGAGGTTTACCTTAATCGATTGTTAGATAAGGAAAAAACTTGATGTCGACCTTATTTGATTCGGTTAGTAAATTGGGCGCGGCAACCCGAAAAAACATTGATAGTTTAGGCTTAGCGACGTTATTTTTACTGCGCATTGTTAGCAGCCTATTCACTGGGCGGGTGTCATTTAAGCAAGTGATTAAGCAAATATATTTTATTGGTAATCGATCGTTAATCGTCATTATTGTGGCAGCATTATTTACCGGTATGGTCGTGGCACTGCAGTTTTACGATACCTTAGTGCGATTCGGCTCGGTAGATTTATTAGGGTCGGCAGTAGCCTTGAGCCTGATTAAAGAATTGGGCCCGGTGATGACCGCGTTAATGGTGATTGCACGGGTAGGGTCTGCGACCTGTTCAGAAATTGGCATTATGCGTAATGAGCAACAATTTGATGCGCTTGATTGCATGGCGATTAACAGTTACCGCTATGTAATGTTGCCAAGACTGCTGGCTGCGTTGATTTGTGTCCCTATTCTGACGGCCGTGTTTGACTTGGTGGGTATTGGCGGTGGTTATATTGTCGGCATACACATTCAAGGAGAAAGTCCTGGTGCGTATATTCAAGGTGTGATGGATACGATTAGCTTTAAAGATGTGTTAGTCGGTCAAATAAAGTCGTTGGTATTTGGTTTATTCATTATGTGGATACCCTTGTATTACGGCTATTATTTACACCGGAATCAAAAGAATATGGGCGCAGAGGGGGTCAGCAATGGCACCACTCAGGCGGTGGTAATGAGTGCAATTATTATGTTGTTTAGTGACTATATCGTTAGCTCATTAGCGCTTTAACTAGAGGTAACAATGAAAAACAATTACGTCAATTTTCTCGTCGGCCTATTTGTGTTAATCGGGAGCGGGGCCTTGGTATTTATGTCTGTTACCATTGGCGGGGCATCCATTTCTAATAGTGGTCAATATACCTTAGTTGCTAAATTTGAAAATTCTTCAGGTTTGAAAGAAGGTGCCTTTGTTGAAATGTCTGGTGTACGTGTTGGATTAATTCAATCAATTAATTACGACCCCAAAGCGTATGAATCTGTCGTTAAGGTGTCATTAGATAATTCGATTACCGTGCCTGATGATTCCGTGGCCGCTATTCGTACATCCGGTATTATCGGCGACAGATTTCTTAAAATTGCCAGCGGTGGCTCAGATATCAATATGACCGATGGTGATGAGTTTATTGATACTGAATCATCAATCAGTATCGAAGAGTTAATTAGCAAGTATATGTTTAGTCAGGATAAATAATGAAATCGATAATTTTTTTAATCATGTTGTTAGTGATGCCGTCTTTAGCTTTAGCGGCTCAAGAACCAACGGATCGCGTTAAATTAGGTGTGGCTGATATTATAGGTATTGCATCTGATAGTGCATTGTCAGCGGAACAGAAAAAACAATCACTCAGTAATGTGATTGAAAAGCATGTTGATCTACAAGCCTCAGCCCAACGGGTGTTAGGTAAGTATTGGAGACAGGCAAACGATACCGAAAAACGCCAATTTATGCTGTTATTAAAAGGTGTGTTAGTCGATACCTATATTATATTGCTAGAGGAATATGATAACCAAACGGTTGATTACACCAGTGAAACCATTAAGAAAAAAGTCTATGCGACGGTTGATACTGAAATTCATACCAAAGAGAATGTTATTCCGGTTTCGTATCGACTTTATCAACGTAATAATGAATGGAAAATTTACGATTTTGTCGCCGAGGGCTTGTCGATGATCCGTACATTTAGCAATGACTATCGAAGAACGTTGAAACAAAGTGGTGTCAGTGGGTTAAATGAAGCCCTTGCTGCTAAATTAGCCCAAAAGTAAGGTTTTCCTTTGAGCATAGATAAAGCGCTAGCCAACAATATCATTGATGAAACCTTATGGTTTAAAACCACTTTGGCAGCCACATTAAGTGAGTTTAGTTATTACTTAATTAAGAAGAATGGCCAAATTAGCTGTAATTTTTCATCCCTGTGTGATGATCATTACAGCAGACTCTATACGCAGTTTACAGCCATGTCGTTGCAACATAGCCTTGCTGAAATAATGCCATTAAATGATGATGGCAAGACATGTTGGGGGCTGCCCTTTGGTAAAGAATCGAGCTTATTTGATTGTATCATTTTGCTCGATTTACCTGCCGGCGTTGAGTCGCATCATGTTAGCGCCTTGTATTTCAAGCTACTGTACCAGTTAAAAAGTTTTCAATTTTCAGAAGCCTCTTCACAGCTTAATGCTGCTCAAGTGTGGATCCGCGACGAAATAGATGAGATTTCGCGCTTGCAACAATTGATGTTGCCAGACAAAGGTATCGAACTCAGTTCGGTCAAAATGGCTTATACCTATAAAGCGATGAAAGGCGCCGGAGGCGATTATCTAGATATTGTCGATTTGGGTAAAAGTCGCCCGGACGTCCGAGGCGATGTAGGAATGATTATTGCCGACGTATCGGGTCACGGCCCCGCCGCGGCAGTAGAAACCGCCATGATAGACGCCATACTGCGCACCTTTGAGCCAAAAGATTTAAACAGCAGTTCTTCTGAAGTACTCAATTATATCAATCAACATTTTTTCACTAAAAAGCCTCGCGGCAGTTTTCTAACCGCGACAGTGTTACGTTATAATTTCAAAGAAAAAGAACTTATTTATGCTAATGCCGGTCATCCCCACGCGTATTTGAAAAAAGCCAATAGACTCGTAGCCCTAGATCAAGGCGGCATTCCCATTGGCGTGCTGCGTGAACAAAATTGGGATACCTATAGTGTCAGCGTAGATGTAGGTGATATTTTGTTTGTGTATACCGATGTGGTTATCGAAACGCAAAATGCTCAAAAAGAGTTATTCGGTTTCGATCGTTTAGAAAAAGCCATCAGTGCTGCGCCCGATCAACCCGAGGCGATGCTGGAATATCTTGAGCAGCAAATGAAACTGTTTTGCGGTTATTCAGAATTTCAGGATGATTTGACCATGTGTGCTATCCAGTTTATTTAAGTTCAACTCGGGTTAGGGGACGGGATGCTCTGGATAATAAATACGATTTGGGATATGAGATAAAGTCGGGGATAATAAACTGATAGCACTCAGTCTATTTTCAAGCTCGATATGTCAAACAATCAAACAATCAAACAATCAAACAATCAAACAATCAAAAGTATTGGCCGTTAATTCTGTCGACATGATACTCATCGCAGTAACAACATGGTTAACCAGACTGCGCTAAAGGTAACGTCTAATCCAGAGTTCTTTAGCCCAGCTTCAGTGCCACGGTATTCACAGCACTTCACTCAAGATTTAAATCAGGTTGGGATGACGTATTTTTTATGTAAACTACCGATCTAGCCCCACTCTTAAAGATTACTAAAAAGCCCTGACTGAATAGTCAGGGCTTTCTTATACTCTGTTATATTTGTTGGGCTCTTAAGCGGTTAACGCTTCAGCTGGGCCGAAGAATTCATAATGAATTTGGCTTTCTGGTACACCTAAGCTGGTGGCGATGGCCAATGCTGCTTTCATAAAACCAGTAGGGCCAAGCAGATAGAATTCTACATCGCGGTCTGCGGGGAGCTGCTCTGCAATCATTGAGGCATCAATAAACCCAGTCGCATGAGGTTGGCAATGAGGTTCTGGTTGACTGTAAACATACAGCGGCTTGATATGTTCATGGACAGAGGCCAGTTGGTCAACATGTTGTTTAAAGGCGTGCACATCACTATTAAGGGCCGCATGAATAAAGCGAATATCACGGCCTGAACCGGCTTCAGTATTGAGCATACTGATCGCAGGAGTAATGCCCACACCGCCAGTCAATAAAATTAACGGTTTGGTGTTTTTACGTAAGGTGAAATCGCCACTGGGTGCACGTAATTTCACTTTATCGCCTAACTGAATCTTGTCATGTAAGTGATTTGATACCACACCATTGGGTTCACGTTTGACACTAATTCTTAAGTGATCTTTACCGGCCGCGTCAGACAAGCTGTAGTTACGACGCATCGGTATTCCGCCGATATCATCAAATACCAGCGTCAGGAATTGTCCCGCTTCAAAGCTTGGAATGCCGTTGTCATCTTGTGGTTGAAAGTAAAATGAGCTGATTACTGAGCTTTCATCCACGCGTTTGACTAAAATAAACTCTCGCTCGCCACGCCAACCACCTGGCTGTTGCTCTTTAGCAGTATAAATTGACTCTTCTGCGGCAATCAAAATGTTGGCTAATTGGCCATAAGCTTTGGCCCAAGCGTCCATCACTTCATCTGTCGCAGCATCACCGAGTACGGCTTTAATGGCTTGTAATAAACAACTGCCAACAGCGTCATATTGTTCAGGTAAAATGCCTAATGCAACATGCTTTTGAACGATTTTACTGACCGCTTCGCTTAGGTTTCCCAATTCATCAATATTGGCGCCATAAGCAATAACCGCATTTGCCAGTGCTTTAGGCTGAGTACCTTTGCCTTGGTTCGTTTTATTGAAAAATGGCAATACTTCTGGATACTGGGCGAACAGTAATGGGTAAAAATGGCTAGTGATGTCATTAGCGTAAATTTGCAGAACCGGAACGGTGGCTTTAATGATTTGAACAGTTGCAGTGTCTAACATTAATGATTTCCTTTAGGGAGTAAAATAGCGATAAGCTTCAATCAATTACCTTGTCTATCCAGACACTGCACAGAACACGCCAATATTTATCCACCTGATTTATAAGGTGTAATTTTGTTAAGGGTTAATTTGACCTAGATCAATATGTGTGTCAAATTAACCTAAATTGGGTTAATTTGACTTATTATGAATATTGCTCCCTTTATAGACATTGTAGAAGACTTAAATCGTGATCTTGTAAAATCTGAACGTTACTTGCGCCTGATTTTGGCGATTCAACGCGCGATACCATGTGATGTGGTGGCCTTGTTGAAGCTTAAACACGATCATTTGGTGCCTGTTGCGGTCGTAGGCCTTAAACAAGAGGCACTTGCGCGGCAATTTGCCATTAGTCATCATCCACGCTTACAGCAAATTTTAGCTAATCCACACATTACTCGCTTTGATGCTGAGTCGACACTGCCCGATCCCTACGACGGTTTAGTCGATGATGACAGTGAACAATTGCATGTCCATGACTGCATGGGCAGCACTATTTACATCGATGGTAAACCTTGGGGCGTGCTGACCTTAGATGCGATGCAAGCGGGTAGCTTTGATACGCTTAACCCAACAGAAACCCGTGCTTATATTGCCGCAGTGGCCGCTGCGATTAATACCAGTGAACATATTGAAGCGTTAGAAGTTAAAGTTGAGCGCAACCATCAAGTGGCGCAATACATGCTAGCGACCACGGGACCGTCGAGTATTATTGGTAACAGTGTCGCGGTCCGGGATTTATTGTCAGAGATAAATACTGTTGCCAGCAGTGACCTATCGGTATTAATTACTGGTGAAACCGGTGTGGGTAAAGAGCTGGTTGCCAAAAGCATTCATCAGCAATCACGTCGAAGTGAGCAACCGCTAGTGCAAATTAACTGTGCTGCATTGCCTGAAAACATCGTCGAAAGTGAACTCTTTGGCCATGTAAAAGGCGCATATTCTGGGGCAGTAAGTGATCGTCGTGGCCGTTTTGAACTGGCAGATGGTGGTACGTTATTTTTAGATGAAGTGGGTGAGTTGCCACTAGCGGTACAAGCTAAATTACTGCGTACTTTACAAAATGGTGAGATCCAGCGCGTCGGCAGTGACGATACCATTGTTGTTGATGTCAGGATTGTGGCGGCAACCAATCGTAATTTACAGTTAGAAGTTAAAGAAGGCCGCTTTAGGGCTGACTTATACCATCGCTTGAGTGTGTATCCTTTGCCTGTACCGCCATTGCGTGATCGCGGTAAAGACGTTATTTTACTGGCGGGCTATTTTCTAGAGAAAAATCAACATCAGCTTGGGGTGACTAAACTCAGGCTGCAACAAACCGCGATTGATCAGTTAACCCAATACCATTGGCCCGGCAATGTGCGCGAGTTAGAACACGTACTAAGCCGTGCGGCGCTTCGTGCCACTAGCGAGCAAGGTCGTCATGCCAGCATTATTAGTATCAGTCGTGTTCATCTCGGTTCCGAGTTTTCCCCGAGTCATTCTGCCGCATCAGCGATAGCCGAGGTTGATAACATCAGCGACAATCATTCAACTATCGAGTTATCACAGGTGTTAACCCTAGGATTACGTGATTCAACCGATGAGTACCAGCGGCAAGTGATCCAGACAGTATTAGCGGCCGAACGAGGTAATTTAGCCGCCGTTGCTAGGTGTTTAAAGCTGGATAGAAGTAATTTAATTCGTACCATGCAGCGCTTAGGGCTTGATCCTAACGCTGCGTATTAATCGTAAAAGAGCTACAAAATTAGCCAGATTATTTGGCAAAATTATTTTTTATGTTTTGTCAGAAATTTATGTCGATAATTTCAGGTCAATATAAGTTGGATTAAGTTAGCTCAACTAGAGTCTTCTAAAGGATAGGTGTGATGCAAAAAGATAATTTAGGCAAGGTCGCATTAGTGGTTGCATTGGTCGCAGTGGGGATAGCGGCTTTAATGGTGTTTGGATCGTCAATGGGATTGTGGGAACCCATCGTCGGCTTTATGGCCAGCCGTAATTACAATAACCTGTTGGGTTATGTGGTAGTGGTTTTTTCGGTGCTGGCATTAGTCACCAGCTTTAGTGCTAAAAGTAGTGCTAAGCAAGACAGTCGCGCTAAGGGCAAAGGCATATTAACCTCGACAATAGCGTTATTACTGGGTTTAGCTATATTGTCGCCGCGCATTATGGCGTTGGTTATCGAACCGGTGAAATATCCACCCATTCACGATATTACTACCAATACTCAATCACCACCGCAGTTTGAGTTTTTAACTGACAGCCGTATTGGAGCAAGAAATAGTTTGGTTTATGGTGGAGAAGAGATTGCCGCGCAGCAACTAAAAGCTTTCCCCACTATTGGGCCTATAGCATCAGACTTATCGGTTGAAGCGGCTTATCAAAAGGCATTAACTGTCGCTAAAACCATGGGCTGGATCATTGTCGCTCAAGACCCAAAAGCACTGCGCTTTGAAAGTACGGCAACAACGCCTTTTTTCAATTTTGCAGATGATGTAGTCATCGTTGTGTCTGCACTAGAGCAGGGCAGTCGTATTGATTTACGCAGCGTGTCACGGATTGGTATTGGCGATGCGGGTGTCAACGCGAAACGCATTCAAGAATTTAGTCAGCGATTCTCAAGATGATTTAAACGGTAGATTGTTACTCGGGAAGGGAGCATGAAAATGCTCCTTTTTTGTAGGTTTGATTAATGGGGTTTAACATAAAGATAAAATGAAATAGAGTCCGCATTCTGACATTGTATTGTGCATAGAATATACTTTAATGCTAAGGCATTTATGGACAAAAGTGCATTAGATCTCATACTCAAAATCCTATAATTCACACTACGATAAGTATGGTAAAACTCTAAAGCTTAAGCCTGCTGGATGGTATTTACTGAAAAAGGGATGGATCGACGTTCACTCTCGAAACAAAGAAGCTAACCAGAAATGTAACTTAGGATTTGCATTGCAGTAAGTCCTCGACGCAAGCATTCTGCTTCGCTTATTGCCTAAAATCGTGGTCAAATTTAGTTAACCATAGATATCATGGTTAACATTTAATTTGGATTAATGGGCATTAGAACGCCATATCTTTTAATGTCTAAATGGTTGGTTTTTATTTTTTATTGGCAGAGATTTTGTTCCAGTAATTTATTTTTTTCGCCTGCTTTCCAGCCTGTTTCAGTTAAGAATAAAGCAAAGAGAGCAAATAGAATTGGAGCGAAACATGTCAACGACAAGGCGGTCTTGAGACCATAGAGAGAGCCCAGCCAGCCTGTCAGAGCGCCGCCAACAGCACCTCCTAAACCACTCAATGAAAAGATAAACCCAGTCCCCATTGATACCGCGCGAGGAGACATGCCTGTCTTATAAAGTGTCGTTAACGCTAGAGGAACAAAGTTGTATGCGGCATACCCAGTGACAAAAGAGACTAAGGACAGTACTGTAATATTGTCGGACAACATCAAGCCATAGTACGAGAAAGGCAATACTACGCCGGAAGCAACAATAAGTGGCTTGTCATAGCCCCATGTTTGCGCAATTACAGGTGAAACTAAGCAAGCAATAGCAGAGCCAATAGGTATAAAACCAAGGATCATGCCCGCTTCCGCGGTTGATAATCCAATATTTTCAACCGCGTAGGTGGCCCAGAATGTGTATATTGCAATCCACGTTAACGACGTTGCAGGCCAGGCCAAAGCCAGAAGCCAGGTATTTTTATAAGCCAATGCCTCTTTCAGAGGCTGGAGTATAGGCACTTTTTCATAATGGGTTGATTGCCAAGGTTGATTGCACTCTTTCGCCACAAACATCCAAACGAACGCAAGCAAAAAAGCAAAGACCCCCATAGCTACCATGACTTCACGCCAGCCTGCCATCATAGCCAAAAACATCGGAAATGCGGCAGTTCCCAGAAGCTGTCCTGCAGGACCAGTAAACATTTCTATGCCGTTCACTGCACCCATTTTTTCTGTTGGGATCCACTGGATCTTAAACACAACCAACACAGAAACAATTCCTGCCGTTACCCCCATCACAAGCAGTCGACCAACAAACAGCATAAATGTGTTTGTTGCAAAACCTTGCAGAAACATACCAATGCCGAGAAGAACAAAAATGCTAAGCAAAACTATCTTCGGTTTTCCTTTACTGATCAGGCAAGTAATTGGAATGGTTAAAAGTCCCTTACCAATCCAGGCTATTGCACTCAGATACCCCGCGGTCTGCAAATCAAAGCCAATATCAGATCTCATATCAGGTAAGATCACACCAAAGGCAAAGTTTGTTAAATTAGCGACCATAAAGGCTAACCATGCTATCCATAAGATAGACCAGCCTCGGACAGGTATTTTACCCCCTCTGTTCATTGCCTCTGTTTCCCTTAGTCAATATTCAAATTAAACAGTCTGTAATGGTCAAGTTATTTTGGCCAATATGCTATAAATCAATCAGTCACTGATTCGGTGTTTATCATTAGATATAATGATGTCACTAGCAATAGCGCGTCACTCACTTTGGGGCATGAACGTGTTAGTCGTTGTTTTGCTCATTTTAGTCAGTTCGATATCATCAGTATTCCATCGGTTAAAAATCTCCCAAATAGAACCCTTGAGGCATTCAAGTTCGGTGAGCTTTATGTTTAATCTACTTACAGGATTGATTACTCATACATTTCCCTCTACATAACAAACATACACATTCCTCACCATGAAATAATAGAGCTATACCGCGCTTCGGTTAATGAGCGGGATGAGTAATGATTTGCGGGGAACTGATATCAATCGTTAAATACGCATCTTAAATCAATCAACTCACTGAGAGTACGATGGAGATAAGTGCATTTATGTAAAAATTTGTGGATAAAAATTCGCCTATAAAAAAAGCCACAGCAATGAACTGTGGCTTACTGATACTAGCGAGTCAGTTAATTCTAAATCGATTAGTTCTTCTTAGAATATTTCGCTGCTTCTTCACCCGCTAAACGACCAAAGGTGACGATGTCTGAAATGGCGTTACCACCTAAGCGGTTTGCACCATGAACACCACCGGTTACTTCACCAGCGCCATATAGGCCAGGAATAACTTGCTTCTTAGCATCCATGACTTCTGCTTTAGTATCGATCATCACACCACCCATGGTGTGGTGAACACCAGGTGTTACTTCGATCGCGTAGTAGTTACCTTCGTTTAGTGCACGAGGTAGGTTTGGACGCTCAAAATCAGTGTCTTTACCGCTAGCGACTAAGCTGTTGTAACGCGCAACGGTTTCAGTCAACGCTTTACCGTCAATGCCTTCCATCTTGCCTAACTTAACTAAAGTATCCGCAGAAGGTGCAACACCTAAACCAATATACTTATCAATTTTAGACAGTGATTTACGCACAGAATCTTCGAAGATTAAAAACGCTGATTTGCCGGTTTGCCCCAAGATAGCCGCAGACGCTTTATCACGTGTAGTGATTTCGTTTACGAAACGCTTACCTTCACGGTTAACCAAAATAGCACCATTACCACGAACCGCTTCAGTGACCATTACGCCACCTTTAACAGATAGGGTTGGGTGAGCTTGGATATACTGCATGTCTTTCAATGCTGCGCCTGCATTTTCGGCAACATCAAGACCATCACCTACCGCACCAGGTTGGTTAGTAGAGATAAAGCCTTTTAGCTTAGGATCAAGCTTAGCGACACGTTCGTTATTTTTAGCGAAACCACCGGTTGCTAATACTACAGCATCCGCTTTCACCCAGTAGTAGCCTTTGTACATACCCTTAACTAGGATACCTTTGACATTACCACTGTCATCTTTAAGGATTTCGATACCACGAGTGTTCATGCGTATGTCGATATTGCGTTTCATGGCATTATCATAAAGCACTTGAACAATATGAGCACCAACACCAGCACCACCGGTTGGACGGTGTGCACGGTTAGCAGATGCGCCGCCCATACGACCGACATCATTTAAATCGGCGCCCATTGCGGTCATCCAATTAACAGAGTCTTTAGAGTGCGAGGTTAAGATTTCAACCAATGCAGGATCGTTTAGGTTACGGCCACCTTTCATGGTGTCTTTGTACATTGATTTAGGGCTATCAGTAATGTCTTTCGCTTTTTGTTGATCAGTCCAAGCAGCGTTCATGCCACCTGCGGCCAATTTAGCGTTACCACCGATAACAGGCTCTTTCTCAATAATAATGACTTTAGCGTCATTATCATATGCAGAGATTGCCGCAGAGAAGCCTGCGCCGCCAGAACCGACAACAATGACGTCAACGGTATCTTGAGGTGCGCTAGCAAGGGCTGCTTGACGTTCTGATTTATCTTTGGCCAATTCTGCAATAGTCGGTTCGTCACGTTGCCATTTTTTAGCATATGGCATGTTGAAATCGAAGCTGTGGCACGAGTCGCAGTACACCATAGATTTTTCGTGAGCGCTGTGACATGTGGTACATGATACATCGCCAGGAAAATGCGAGTCATGAGCATTGTAATGTTCATGCTTAGTGGTTTCAGCCACTTCTGCTAGTGTTCCATGACAAGAAACACATTGGGCATTTTCATAAGTTAAGCTGTCATTTGATAGTTCACCATCTGGTGTATGGCAGCTATCACATTCTTGGTTTTGAGCGTGGAATTCGGCTAAGTCATCAGCCGCAACTGCATTGCCCATTAGACCAGCTGTGCCCATTAATGTGGCTAGACAGACTGCAAGTTTCATCTTTTTCATTTTTGCTCCCCCCTCTACATTTAATGACGCTTAGTCGATTAACTATAGAAGTACTCTCATTATTTTATTAAGGTTGAAGTGGCGTTCACTTTCAAAAGTATCGGCAAAACTCATCTCGATTTTATCGGCGATTACTTTTACTCGATTTAATCTTCACCTATGACACTAAGGCCAGCAATAAGATAATCAACAGGGGGGTCAGAAATGTTTCCTCAATCACAAGCAAAAAAACTAACTATGCAAAGATGCATAGTTATAAAGGGGTATATGCGATTTTGCATAGCCTATGTAGAGATAGATCACAGTCTCTAAATATCATCGAAAAAGCTACTTAACGATCTGCTAATTCGCGTAATGCTGCACAGTTTAAGCTGCGGGTGGTGTGTATCATCGCAACATGAGATTTTTATTGCTATTACTTATCATCCTCTCCTTACCTGTGCTCGCTCAAGAAAGCATTGTCTTTGGGGTACACTCAAAAACGGCGCCATTAGAATGGCGTAAAAATGGTGTCGATCAAGGCTTTAATGTCGAGTTGATGAATCGAATCGGTCAGCTCACTAATAAGCGCATCATCGTTCGGCGTAAGAGTTTTCAGCAATTAGTAAAAGATGTTCATAATCCTAACAGTGATATCGATGTGATTGCTGTGGTTAGCCCCGTCAATTTGGACCGCAAGTTAAGCCAATCCGATCCTATCTATGCCACCCATGCTAGAGCCTATACCTTGCAGGGCAAGGCGTTAATAAACAATTGGGCTGATCTCGTTGGTAAGCGTGTCGCCATCAAAATAGGGGCTTTTGTCGATGTATACCTGTCAGGCTATCCGCAAAATTTCGAGCGCGTGGATGTCGATCTCTATGAGACAGGCTTTCAACAACTGATTAGCAACCAAGTCGACGTGGTTATTGCTGAAAGCTTTGTTGCTCGGCGCTTACTTCCTTTGTATCCCTCGGTTCGCAGTTCAAGTGATGCGCTGATCTACGGTGACTTTAATTTTGTTGGTAATGTTAAGAAAACATTATTAATGTACAAAATCAACGAGGCGCTTAGGCAACTAAAACTATCAGGTGAATACGACAAACTAGTCAATAAATGGTTTGGTATTGGGCGTGAGAAAGTGGATTTAACCTCTAATGAACAGCGAATGCTTTCAGTCGCGATGTTGGTCGCGCTTGTCTGTGCAGTAGGCATGGTATACACCGGGTTTATTAGTGCCAGTTTGCGCCGCCACACGAAGGCGCTCGATGCCGAATTAATTCAACGCCGGCGCATTGAAGCTGAGATATTTGAACTGTCGAAACAGTTTCAGTCTGTTCTCGATGGGATCCCCAATGGCGTGACCATAGTAAACCAGGACCTCCAGCATTTATGGAGTAACGATAACAATATTCACCTGTTAGATTCAGATGAATTTTACTATGTCGACAACGATGTTTTTAAGCTTAAAGCCGCAGTATTAGACGTGTTATCGACCCAAAAGTCGTTTACTGCCGATATGCGGTATCAGCAGCAGTGTTGGCAATTACAAATTCATCCTATTGCAAACCATCAGGTGGTGATTCTACTTGAAGAATCAACCGAGCAGCATCGATTGCGCCAGGCTAATGAAGAAGCCAGTCGTTTAGCGTCATTAGGAGAGTTGTCTGCGGGAATTGCCCATGAAATCAACAATCCAACCGGCCTCATTGTACATGCGGTAGCACTATTTACTGCGGCCATGCAAGACTTAACGCCTGCCGCTAAGCACTATCAAAAACAAAATCCTTTCTGGCTTATTGCAGGGCTAAACCCAGACATAGCGATAGAAGAGTTACAGTATAGTTGCGGCTCTATTGAAGAGGGCGCTAAACGTATCAGCCGAATTGTTAATGACTTAAAACGTTACGCCATGCCGCATATTGCCGACCAATATAACCGAGTGTGTTTAAATGATGTGGTGCAAGTTGCCCTACGTCTCACCGCGAATCAAACAAAATTCCATCAGATCACCCCCATGCTGTGTGAACCAAGCCCAAAAATTGAGGGTGATGCTCAGCAGTTACATCAAGTATTAATTAACCTCATTCAAAATGCTTGTCATGCCTGTTCTGAGCAATCGGGATTTATAGTCATAGATACCCATGTTGAAGGTGATAAGGCTATCCTGAGTATCACCGACAATGGCTGCGGGATGGATAGCGCCACATTAACGCGTATAACAGAGCCCTTTTTCACCACCAGGCGAAACGAAGGCGGCAGTGGGTTAGGATTATCGGTATGCAGTAGAATAATAAAAGAGCATCACGGCGAAATGCAGATGCTGTCGAGTGTAGGTAAAGGCACTCGAATTCGCCTAAGCTTTCGCATTGGAACAACAGGATTGGTATAACAAATGAAACTAGCCAGAAATATTCTTTTAGTCGACGATGAAGCCGCTTGGTTAAGAACGTTAGCGGTCACCCTTAATCGTCTGGTTCCGGAAGCGGATATTGACAGCTGCGTAGATAGTCGCCAAGTGAAGAATCGATTACAAGTTGGCGACTATGCGCTAGTGCTACTCGATCTCACCATGCCATTTCACTCTGGCGAAGAGTTATTAGCGATGATCCGCAGTGATTTCCCCAACACCCGAGTCATTATTGTGACGGGGGTTAACGAAGTCGACACCGCAGTACGTTGCATTAAAAAAGGCGCCTATGACTACTTTATTAAAACCGACAATGTCGATGACCTCGCGCATACAGTGCGCCGAGCACTGGAAGTCGTCGGGCTGGAAAGAAACTATCTCTATATTAAGGAGAAATTTCTAAGTCGTACTTTAGACACCCCGCAAGCGTTCAATAATATTTTAACTTGCGAGCCACAGCTATTGGATCAGTTCCGCTATCTCGAAGCCGTCTCATGCAGTCCTGAGCCCTTATTAATTGTTGGCGCTAGCGGCACAGGTAAAAGCGAATTTGCCAAATCTTGCCATACACTTTATAGCCCTAACGAACCGTTCATCAGTCTCAATCTCGCGGGCATTAGTAGCGAGTTCTTCGAGCAGAAAATGTGTGGTCAACTGTATCATCACAGTAATGGTGAATTAGACGCGGTTGCAGGCTTACTGCATCAAGTTGGTAGCGGGGTGATCTATCTTAACGAGATAGGAGCCCTGCCGCTAAACGCACAAGTTAGACTATTAGAGTTTTTAGAAACCAAACAATATTACCCCTTAGGAAGCGACACCGCCTACCCAGTAAAATGTAAGTTTGTGGTCTCAACTCAAGATGATTTACGTAAACTTCACCAAGCGGGTGAGTTTAGGAGCGATCTACTCTACCGTTTACGCGCCCATAAAATTAAATTACCGCCATTAGCGGCCCGCCAGTTAGATATCGCTATGTTGATCAATCATTTCATCGCCCTAGCAGCCGCTGAAATGAATTTACCCGCACCGATCCAACCCGCAGACTTAGCGCCTAGCTTAGCTAG
Source organism: Shewanella sp. Actino-trap-3 (assembly GCF_002836275.1). Taxonomy (NCBI): domain Bacteria; kingdom Pseudomonadati; phylum Pseudomonadota; class Gammaproteobacteria; order Alteromonadales; family Shewanellaceae; genus Shewanella; species Shewanella sp. Actino-trap-3. The sequence goes on from NZ_PJCE01000001.1 coordinate 3,623,148, forward strand.
CTATGACTTTCCCGGTAATCTACATGAGCTCAAAGGGATGGTATTCGATGCGGTAAGTAGAAGTGATGGTATAGCGCTTAACACTTCTGCTTTTATGGAAGCGATTAATGAACACAAATTATTGACTGAAGCCCCTCAAGATCTCATCATCTTCCCTAAAGTGTTGCCAACACTCGCGCAGATGAATCAAGCCTTAATGGATGAAGCGATGAGCCGTACAGCCAACAATCAAACTGCCGCTGCGCAGGTGCTTGGGATCAGTCAAAGTGCATTGAGTCGACGACTCAAAGGACATTAGCGCTGAATGTGCTGCAGTTTAGTTAAACATGTATAAATAGTGGCGATTGAGTGCAGGTCTTGTGACATGTTAACGATACATATTTCAACATTAGTCTTAGTGCTACACAAAAGCTTGTTAATGCCATTGTGCGGCCTTAAAAGCTGGCCAAACAATAGCCAATGTAATACACCAATTAATGCTTTTTACGAGGTTTTGATTGATATTGGATGATCATCATTTAACTGCAGTAAGTCCCAAAGATTGCCATAGAGATCTTCAAATACTGCGACAGTGCCATAATCTTGTTCTTGTGGCGGCCTAACGAACTTTATCCCGTCAACTACCATGCGGTGATAGTCTCGCCAAAAATCATCGGTGTTCAAAAAAAGAAAAACACGTCCGCCAGTTTGGTTACCGATAACATCATTCTGCTCCGGCTTCGATGCCCGTGCTAACAGTAACGACACTCCGCTTGAACCTGGAGGGGAAACAACTACCCAACGTTTGTCCTGTTCTGCTTGATAGGTATCTTCGATTAACTCAAATTTCAATTTATTGACATAAAACTCGATAGCTTCATCATAATCTCTCACGACTAAAGCAATGTGAACTATTGATTGTTTCATTGTTATTCCATTGAATTTATTATCGTATTTCTAATAGATGTTCTCGTGTAAAAGTTTAACTAGACATTATTGATTTCAATCATGTTTTTCATTTTGAACTTTAGCATGTTATTAGACTTACATCCTTGCGCGTCTTCTCTTCCTAAAGGGCATGGCGAAAGTTCACTAAATAATGCTGTATTAATACTAAATAGTCCTTTTTCTTTTTTTAACATACCTTGCTTCTTTAAGCTTCCTAACATTAAGTCCAACTTTATGATGCTAATATGTAATATATCTGCAATCTCTTCTCGGGTTAGTTTTATATCAATGGTAAGCCACATTGATGAAAATTCTGTTTTAAAAGCAACGAGAATATCAAAGAGAAATTTAATGAGTTTATCTTCTGGTGAAGAGGTTAATAAGAAAATAGCCAGTGCAGTTTGTCTTTCAGTAAAATAGTTTGCATCAAACATAAAACGAGTAAAAAGCTCAATATCTTCTTTTATTAGGTTTTTTATCAAAGATTTGTCAACAATCGTTATCTGACTGTCTCTTGCGACCTTAATGCTTTTACAGCAAGTACAATTATTCTCTAATAGTAAATGATAATCAGTCAATCTATGTGGGATAATGACATTTACAAATTTAGGTTTGGTATAGTTGTTTGTTCGTTTTATATAAAATATCAAGCCTGTATTTAAATAGATAAAATTGTTAAGTAGGATGCTTTTTGGGATTAACTCACCTTTGCTTAAGGTTATTAGTTCACCATTTTCTTTAATGAAACTCATTATGTCGGGTTTAACTATGTCAGGAAAGAATATAGTAGATTTACCTTTCATTTCAGGACTTAAGGACATAACGCGAGCCATATAAATACACCTTAATGTTTAATTATCATTACATAAATTACCAATCACATATGTACCAGTATAAACCCAAACCGGATAGAACAAGTTTAAATTCTATACATATTAATATTGTGTGGTGCTAATCACATGTTTTTCTAAGTTGTGACTAACACAGCTAATAATTAACAAATACCATTAGTTTTATTTTTTGTTAAGTTAATCACATGTTATTTACAATTGTTTATACCTGTATAAAGGTTTTTGGGTGGATGATTTGGTTAAATTAGCTCAAGAAATTTGAAGGTGCTAAAAAAATATTAAGTAGAGCCCCCGACTGGTTAACATTGTTTGGCTTCGATAGTGATGCAATAAAATAAGTTTATGATTTTATTTTCTAAAATAAATATAAAAACTTATTTTAAAGAAGTAATTATTTTACAGGTAATAAAATGAAAGTAAAAATTTCAGATTTTGGGAGGTATTTAAAAATGAGATCTATCTATCAACTAGCCATACTCATAGGTTGCGGATTATTCGTAATGCAAAGTTCTCATGCGTTACCTTGGGACGATTTAACCACAGAACAATTAGAAATACAGCTACAACAAAAGTTTGATGAGGGGAAATATTCTTCTAAAGGGGCAGACTCCTGCCTTATGTGTCATAAAAAAAATGAACAGGTGATGGACTTATTTAAGGGCACCCATGGAAAAGTTATTTCCGAGGATTCCCCAATGGCAGGTTTGCAATGCGAAGCATGTCATGGCCCTCAAGGCCAGCATAACCGAGGTGGTAAGGAGCCCATGATTGCTTTTGGTCCTCAAAGTAAGCTGCCGGCAAGTTCTCAAAACAGCGTATGTGAAGGTTGCCATAACGATGCACAGCAGATGAGTTGGCATAATAGTACTCATAATCTTGAAGAAGTTGCCTGTGTAGATTGCCATAAGATCCATGCGGCAAAAGATCCTGTTATGGATAAACTGACTATCAATGACACCTGTGTCAGCTGTCATACCAGCCAAAAAGGCGATATGAATAAGCGCTCTTCACATCCCTTGAAGTGGAACAGCATGACATGTGTTGATTGCCATTCACCTCATGGCTCAATGAGTGAGAATGCGTTAGTTAAACCCACAGTAAATGATACTTGTTATAGCTGTCATGCTGAAAAACGCGGTCCTTTCTTATGGGAACATGCGCCAGTAACTGAAAATTGCGTTACCTGTCATAACCCTCACGGCAGTGTTAATGAATCCTTAGTCAAGCATCGTGCACCGCAATTATGTCAGCAATGTCATGCTAATGATGGACATGCTAGTCGAGTCGTCGCTGAGTCAGGTATTGATGCTTTTGGTGGCGGTAAAAGTTGCCTGAATTGCCATAGTCAAATTCATGGTTCAAATCATCCCTCAGGCAGCTTGCTGCAACGCTAATGGAGAGCAAGATTATGTCATTCAAAATCAATCTTATTACTGTATCGATATTAGTGGCGATATCTGGGCCCAGTTTCGCAGCGAATTTTGGGGTGAACAATGCCAACACCAATAATGTAAATAGTAGCAACTATGAATGTAACCGTTGTGTTGAAAATTCAGCTTATAGCGGCAAGCTAGATGTTGCTCTTGGCTATAACGACATTGATGATATACATGCAGGTAACGCACTCGGTACTTCAGAGGATGGCGCTATTGGTTCAGTGAGCAGTGATATTCTGTTTCAAAATAAATCTGGATATCAAGCTCAATTAATCGCACATCAGTTGGGTTTCGATAATAGCTTTGCCAGTTTACAAATCGGCGATTCAGGTTTATATGAGTTGGTCTTAGATTACGCTTCAATAAAAACCATTAAAGCAGGCGATGTGAATAGTCAGCTTTGGCATAACGACGGCATGCTAACCCCAAGTGCTGATGTCAATACGTTTAACTTAGCACTAGAAAGAGAGAAGCTGGGGGTAGGGGTTGTCTATAAAAATGACGAATACAATAGTTTTGTCAGTTACAACCAAGAAGATAAAACCGGCCACCGTTCAAGCAGTATCGTGACGCCTAGCCCTATCAATATCGGCTTACCCGTTAACGCGACTACTTCGCAATGGGATGCGGGGATAGGTCTTAATGGCGATAACTGGACCACTGATCTGAGTTATTCTGGAAGCATTTACAATAATAAAATAAGTGACTTAAGCCTACCTTATTTAAATGATGTCTATGCTGCAGCTCCAGATAGTCAAGCTCATCAAATATCACTTTCTGGCAATTATCGCATTGATCAGACCGTGATGAGTGGACGTGTTGCGACTGGACGAATGATCCAAGATGAAAATTTAATTCAAATGAGTGGTAATCCACTGCAAAGCTGGGACGGTCAAGTCGATACTATCGATGGCCGGTTTGCGGTGACATCCATGCTAAGTAATCGACTTCGCTTGGGTGGGAAAATCGATTATAACAAGCGTGATAATAAGAGTTCGACTGCAGAATTTGCCCAATACAACTTCAATAGTTTAACCGGTGCGTTTAGACAAAATACGCCTTTAGATTATGAACGTAACAATTATGGTGTGAATGCGAGTTACAGAATCGCCAGCGGTTATCGTTTACAGGCAGGTTATGACAGTAAAGAAATTACTCGTAATTATAGTGAACGTGAACAAACTCAAGATGACACATTATGGGTGAAATTAAACATACGTAAGTTTGAAATGTTCAATATCAATTTAAAATCTGAGTATGCTAATAGAGATGGTTCAAAATTTGAATCAGATATTTTAACCGCATCCGAAGAAAATGCATTACTCAGAAAATATTATTTAGCTGACCGAACTCGTAATGCTTATGAATTAAAATTATCCCATACACCTAATGATTGGATGAGTGTTGATGTGACATCTCGATATGCCAAAGATGAATATAAACATACCGAAGTTGGATTATTAGATTCAGAAGATTATGGCTATGACGCCAATATAAGTATTCAGATTAGTAAAAATGTTGATACTTATGGTTTTATCGGTCAGCAATGGATTAATTCGTCTCAAGCAGGCAGTCAAGTCAGTAATTCATATTGGTATACAGATGTAGAAGATGAATTTATTAACGTTGGTGCTGGATTTAATTATAGAGGGTTAATGCAAGATAAATTAACAATAGGTATGGATTATCTATTTGCTAATTCAACGAGTAATACCAATGTGAATGTAGATAATAGTCTCCCATATGGTGATTATTACAGTTATAACCACAGTGCCAGTGTATATGCTGATTATGCATTAAATCCACAAATGGCACTTAAACTAAGTTATCGATACGAGCGTTATTACGACACCGATGCTGCATCTGTTGAGATCGCCAGTATACCCGGACTAGTAACACTTCAAGATATAAACCATGACTATAACGCACACCAAGTGATGTTGTCATTTAGCTACAAATTGCATTAAACGTATCGTAAATACTACGCGAGGATATAGAAATGGAACGTAGAAATTTCTTAAAAATGAGTGCAGCAATAGGCGCTGCAGCAACTATCACTGGGTGTGAAGATAGTGCGAAAGAAATCAATGTAATACCGCCTGGAGTACCAGAAAGTTCGCTTGAACAACTTAACTGGTCTGCATGCTTGGTAAACTGTGGTTCAAATTGCCCTATTAAAGTATTCAGTAAAGACGGGGTTATCACTCGAATAGAAACTGACCATGAAACAACCGATGAATATGGTGTAAACCATCAGGCTCGAGCATGTCCACGTGGTCGTTCACTTCGTCAAAGAACCTATGCAACTGACCGACTACGTTCACCAATGAAACGTGTGGGTAAACGAGGCGAGGCAAAATTTGTCCCTATCAGTTGGGAACAAGCTTATTCAGAAATAGGCTCAAAATTACAAGCCATTAAAGATAACTACGGCCCTGAATCCATTTATATGCATTACGGTACAGGCGCTTATTATGGTTTCTCATCGAATACCGCAACCTGGGGTCGATTACTGAATTTAAATGGCGGTTTTCTAGACCATCATTGGGATTATTCATGGGCCGGTGTGTATCCAGCGTGTATGGCGACTTATGGCGATCAATGGGATAGCATTGGCGGCAGCTCATTAAGCGAAATCGTTAACTCTGATTTATTTGTTGGCTTTGGTTTTAATCCAAACGAAACACGCATGAGTGGTAGCGGTGAAGGCTATGATTTTGTTAAGTCTTTAGAAAATAATAAAAAGAATATTAAAGTCTGGATGGTAGAACCAAGATACACAGATTCAATGCGTGGCAATGAAGATGAGTGGCTTGCGATCCGCCCTGGTACTGATGCAGCGTTAATTGAAGCGGTTATTTATCAAATGATTAATAGTGGCTGGGTTGACCAAAACGCGAAACCATTTTTAGATAAATATGCTGTGGGTTATGACAAAGCATCGCTAGTCAATACTAAGGCGTCTGTTACGCTAAACGCCGATCCGTTCATTGCTTCACATGCTGAATTTATCGACCCAGACCAAAATTACCATGATTACATTATGGGCCAAGGCATATTTGAGCAAGATGGCGCTAAAACGCCAGATTGGGCTGCAGTGGTATGCGGAGTCCCTGCGTATAAAATTGAACAGTTAGCTACCGCTATGATGGCCGCTGAAGCCCCCTATATTTCTGCAGGTGCAGGTATTAGTCGACATGCCAATGGCGACCAAGCCACTAGAGCCGTTTACACCTTAGCCATTATGACCGGAAAAATAGGTCGTGCTGGTGTCAATAGTGGTGCAATGCCTTCAAGCTATAGCTTTGGTGTTGCAGGTATGCAAGCAGGTAGCAATCCAGTAGATGTTACCATCCCTGTTTTCACATGGTCTGATGCCGTTGTGCGCGGTGAAGACTTTAGCGGAACGTCAGATGGCGTTCGCTTTAAATCTAGCGGTAGCCAAGAGCGGGTTGATAACAATCCAGCTAAACTGGGTACCAATATTAAGGCTATTATCAACTGCGCGGGTAACGCTTTACTGAATCAACACTCAGACAGTAATGGCACCGCTCAAATCTTACAAGATGACAGTAAGTGTGAACTGATTATTGTCAGTGATTGCTGGATGACATCGTCAGCTAAATTTGCCGATTACTTACTGCCAGATAGCACTTGGCTAGAATCAGTAGATTATGCAAACGATTCATATGCATCTGGTCAAATGGCCTATGCAACCTTTATGAGTACCTCACTGAAGCCGTTAGGCGAATCGCAATCTATGTATGAAATCTGTGCTGGTATTGCTAACGCTATGGGTAATGGTGCTGCATACACTGAAGGGCTTACCGGTGAACAATGGTGTGAAAAGCTTTATCAAGAAACTAAGTCGATGAATGCCGATGTCGATATGCCTGATACATATCAAGAAGCCCAGAAAGTGGGGGTTTTCCGTAAATATATGTCTTCACCAGTTATCGCATTCCAATCCTATATTCAAGATCCCATTGCGAATCCAAGACCAACAATATCAGGAAAATTTGAGATTTTCTCATTATCACTGGCACGAAAAGCGGCAACGTGGTCTCTGCCTACTGGAGATGAAATTACCCCATTACCGCAATATGTTGTGACTTGGGATGGCTATCAAGATCAACAAGCTATTGATGCAGGATACCCATTGCAATTATGTGGCTACCACACTAAAGGCAGAACGCACTCAAGCTATCATAACGTGCCGTGGCTTCGCGAAGCGGTCGAAGATGCGGTATGGATGAACCCCAAAGATGCCTCTGCTCGAGGATTATCTGATGGTGATATGGTTCATGTTTATAACGGTAGAGGAACAATTGAAATGCCGATAAAACTCACGCCCAGAGTCACTCCTGGAGTATGTGCTTTAGGGCAAGGTGCTTGGTATAAACCAGATGCGAGTGGAAAAGTCGGTCCATCTGGCCATGTTGTAGATATTGGAGGCTGTATTAACACACTAACAAAATATCATCCTTCCCCAATATCAAAGGGAAATCCACAGCACACCAATCGTGTTCAGGTAGTCAAGGCTTGAGGGGTAAATTAAAATGACACAAGAAACTCAATTAGGATTCTATTTCGATAGCAGTAAATGTACTGGCTGTAAAACTTGCCACATAGCCTGTAAAGATCGAATGGTTGGTATAACGCGTAATAAAGATGATGTCAGCACTCAAGGTGTATCCGCATTACCCGGCATGCTATGGCGAAGAGTCTATGAATATGGCGGTGGTACGTGGGAGCAAAATAGCGATGAGAGTTATGAGCAAAATATATTTGCCTATTATGCCTCTATCGGTTGTAACCATTGTAATGAACCTGTGTGTGTAAAAGCATGTCCCACAGGAGCCATGCATAAAAGAAAAGAAGATGGTTTGGTACTGGTTCAAGAGTCGTTATGTATTGGCTGCGAAAGCTGTTCAAGAGCTTGCCCGTACGATGCGCCTCAGATTGATATTGAACGCAAAGTCATGACCAAATGTGACGGTTGTTCTGATAGGCTAGCAGAAGGTAAAAAACCGATTTGTGTTGAGTCATGCCCTTTACGAGCGCTGGACTTTGATACGATGGAAAACCTTCGCGCTAAATATGGCAACGGCGATGGCCACTTTGCTCCATTACCATCAGAATCGATTACATCGCCGAACTTAATTGTTAAGGGTTCTAGGAAAGCACAACCCGTTGGTTCGAGCATGGGTCGGATCTTAAACGTTCGAGAAGTATAAATTAGTAAATACAGGGTGTAATAATGTTATTACACCCTTCTTTCCTAGTTAAATTTATAACCAAATGTGAATGATATGAACATTGAAAAGCTTCAAGATTTACAGGCAATTGCCAATGTATTGCATTCTGTACTGACCGTTTATCCCGAGTCGGACTTAATCAATACCTTTAAACAGCAAGATATTGTTGAAAACTGGCCTAAGTTGTTAGCCACAGATCCCGACAATAAAGGATTAACGCACCTAAAAGCTTATATTGATCAATGGACCGATAATGAAGAAGAGCTACTTAAGCTGAAACTCGAATATGGAGTACTATTCTATGGCCCTGGTACGCCTTTAGCCGCGCCTTGGGGCTCAGCCTATACAAGTTCTTCACAGTTGCTTAATGACCACAGTACCATTACTTTAAAACGGTTTTATGCCGCTAACAATATCAATATCGACATGAAAATGAATGAACCTGTCGATCATATTGGGTTAATATTTGCGGTACTGTCATTCTTATTGAACAAAGCGATTGAAGCACCACAAAATCCAAATATTCAACAAGCGATAGATGAATTACTAGAGCAACATTTGCTGCCTTGGGCTTACCGATGTCTGGAGCTCGCCTATACCCATGCTGAAACAGACTATTATAGAGGATTCTCCATTTTAGCGAGAGATTATCTGTTGTATCTTGAACAAACATTTGAACTTACACCCAAAAAAATCGCAATTTATCGGTAGGTTAATATCAATGGCATTTCTTCAATCATTAGTACAACAATGGCACAAAGCTGATTTAGGTTATAGCTTGTTGTTAAACTTTCGGCGTTCAGAAGAAATAATGCAATTATTTAATGGTGCTACTGATATCAAGACGGTAACTAACTTAATCGCCGCGTTAGTGTACTGTGAGGGTGAACCAATATGGTTAACAAAAGAGAATCAAGATACTGAAAGTCCTCTAAAAGATGAATTAGTTTTTAAATGCCTAGTCATAAACTGCCAAATTTTATTTATAAAAGTATCTCAAAGAAATAATTTAAACCAAGCGGAAAGGCTAATTCTTACTTTATCTAATGTATGGGTTAATAAAAAACGTGATGATCAAAGTAGTGGGGATTTTATTAATCTTATTAAAAGAATATATGCTCAGGTTTATTCAATAGATCTAGAAAGTAGAGTTAACATTAAAAACATGAAATAAGTACTTAATTATATATATCATCTGCAATCTGTAACTGAATTAACACCAAAAAGATAGATCCTCAAAAAGTCAAAAGATAACATTAACGTTAAAAATCCGAGTAAGTTTGACTGCTATGGCAACGTTAAACATTAGAGTAAAAGTCGGCAGTTAATTTTACAGTCATACTTAAATTATTCATTAATATCATATTGTTAAGTCTAGGGCTTGCAAGTCGATAACGAGTTTATTACTCAAGCTCAATTAGGTAAAAACCATTCTCGATTAACATAAAAATATGTAGTTATATTATTTAATAAAACTAATATTCAGTTATACACTGAGGTAGTAATAATATTGCTGTTTCATATAATATTTTTATTCAAAGGCTGACTGAATAATTAGATTTAATGTTAAGAAAAAGTAATAATAATGCCTATCTAATCCACATACAAAGTATTAGTTCACACTAATTCATCTAGTTGCGATGTTTATCTAACAACTCACTTACCTCGTTGAGATGCTTATCTAACAACTAGAAAAAAGCTACCATTTACTGCGGTTAAGTGATCTCGATCTAAACTCTATAATACCCAAAGAAGTAATATCTTATTCGATAATTAATGAGACGACTCTCATTCATGTTTTGAAGCGTAATTTTTGATGTGTAACTCAAACTTATCTACACATTCCACCGCTCAAAAAACGGTATAACAATTTAGGCGATAACTGCCTTGAAAATACCGTTAATAAAATAATACAAATAAATCAAAGGCAAATAGATGATGAAATGTAATAAGAATGTACTCGTGATTGCAATGGCAATGGCCGGTATCAGTGGCAGTGCCTTAGCAAGCGACACCCTTGCGGACGCATTTTCAGATGGTCAGTTTAAAGGACAAGTAAAGTCTTACTACTTCGATGAAAGCTATGACTCTAACGAAGCTGCCGACAACAACATATGGGCCAACGGTGGTTTCGTAAACTATAACACTGCTGAATTCTACGGCTTCAGTTTTGGCACCACACTACAAACTTCTCATGTGACCAGCATTGATGATCCTGCTGATAAGATGAAGACGTCTATGAATGCCCAAGGCGCCGTAATGTCGGAGTCTTATATTGGTTACAAATACAACAACACAAGCTTCAAAGGTGGTCGCCAATACATGGCACTACCTTTGATTAAAAGTTCGGGTTCGCGTTTGATTAAAGAATCTTTTGAAGCCTACTCGATTACCAATACCGATTTGCCAAATACACTCGTATCTTTAGCAAACGTAACAAAATACCAAACCCGTACGGATAAAGCTACTAAGTATACGAACGCAGCAACCTTTTTCAATGATGATGTACAGCGCGGAGATGTGGGCGGTTTCTACGATATTGGAACCGACGGTGCCGTGTCTTTATACATCAAAAATAATTCTGTTGAGAATTTAAATCTTCAAGCTCACTATGTTGATTTTATCGATGAAGTGGCGGATCTCTACGTTGATGCGACCTACACCTTTGGTGGCGAATTTCACCCATTTGTAGCTGCACAGTACTATGGCTCTAACTACGATGATGCCGCGACTGAAGATAGCTCGTTAATGGGTTATAAAGTCGGCGCATCGTTTAGCGGTTATAATGTGCACGCATCTTACACTACAGTTGATCAAGACGGTTCGGTTAATCGCGGTATTGGTGAGGCCGCCACAGCGTCATTCACCAGCTCTACGTTAACATCAGGCAACTACAATGCAGACGCTGATACTTGGCAAGTTGGTGTTGCTAAATCGTTTGCCGATTTGAAATTGAAACTGGTTCATACAGAAACAGATAACCCAATATCTAAAAATCAACTCACACAAACATACTTAGATGTTGGTTATACACTTTCTGGCGCATTCAAAGGCTGCTCGACTTCGATCCGTTACACCGTTTATGACTACGGCACTGACGCAGATGCAAAAGACAAGGGTGAGCTAAGAGCTAGGTTCTTTTACTCATTCTAAGCAATATAGACTTTGAGATGTGAAAAAGAGGCCTCCTGGCCTCTTTTTGATTGTTTCACAATAACCGCAACGCTAATTTTTTGCAGCCATTGGGTGACGAGGCTGCAGCGAAGTAACGAAAGTCAGCAGCAACATGGCACAAGAAACCTACAGCCAAGCCGCTCGCAGGGCTAAGCGCCTCATACGGCCAAACTCGTAATTCCAATTTTGATAGTCATGCTTGCCGCAACATCTTTTACAGCCTTGCGACTTATATTGGCAGCAAAGACAACAAACATAAGTCATTAAATTACCCATTTGGCACTACTTTTCAAGGTTAGCAGTTGTTTTCAACGCTGCAAGACCTCGGCTATTTTACTTTTGCTAAACCAGTAGAAGTGATTGTTAATACCGATGACTTAGAATATGCATACCCAAAACCTTATGCCGGATCATTATCAGCAATTTAATTTGCAATGCATTACAGCATACCGCAGAAGGCCGAGTGATTATTGAGCAATCAGGCCACAGGGTCAATATCGAGAATCACTGTGACTCTACCGTATATGATGCAGATGATTTGGGCTTTGACCTAGGTCTTGAACTCACTCAAAAGTTGATTGCTCAGTATGGATGGTATTATCACCATACAGATATGGGCAGTGGCGGAAAAGTGTCAGTGGTGTTTGGTGACCGTGATATTGGATTAGTATCTGCTTGATGATCGTCATCATGCCTAATACTGGTTAGCTTGGTGTGTGCTTATCGCGCAGCAATGAGCATTTAGCCCATAACGATAAAACGATTGAACTCTTTCATCTTAGTACAGCCATTAAGTAAGGGCTATGCTTTAGCTTTTACGTTTATTCGCTTGTTATCGCTCGTCACCGCTTGCTCGCATGATTTTATAACATCTAGCAGCCGCAAAGCGTCCTAGCCTCTAGGCTTGTAGCTCGTATAGCCTATAGGCCTTTCGCTTCGCTTTTAGCATGACATCACCCAGAAACAGGTTGTTTTTCATCTTGGCCATCGGGAGTTCCCGTAGGATTTTTGCAACGAACATTTTGAAGTGACTTGGGTACGGCAGCGTTATTTAGCCCTGTTTAGGCTGGTTATCATTAATGTATTCAGCTTGTTGCTGCTTCCGTTTCTATGCCTGTTCATGGATCTTTTTTACAACAATTTATTATAATAAGATTATCATTTAATTATTTTAATATGATAATCGCATTATAACTGCAAGGCTGTTGAATTGTATGTATATGAGCATATAATTACCGGTATCTCTTTGCACGCCGAAGACAGTTTGGTTTTACGAGGTTACTTGACGATGAAATATAGAAAGCATTTATTTTCTTTGCGAATTGGTCATGCACTTAGAGAGTCCTTAAAAGATGTTCCTTACAAGGCTACTGCATTTTATAAAGATTTATTAGCGGGTTTGACCGTAGGCATTATTGCCATTCCGTTGTCGATGGCGTTGGCTATTGCCATTGGTGTTGCGCCCCAATACGGTTTATATACTGCCATTATTGCCGGTTTTATTACCCCGTTTACGGGGGGGTCGCGTTATAGCGTATCGGGTCCTACCGCTGCGTTTGTGGTGATTTTATATCCTATAGTCCAACAATATGGCTTATCAGGTTTACTGCTTGCCAGTCTCTTATCTGGGCTTATTTTGATCATCATGGCGCTGTTTCGGCTAGGACGATATATTCAATATATCCCAGAGTCCGTCACGTTAGGCTTTACCGGCGGTATTGCCGTGGTGATTGCGGTGCTGCAAGTTAAAGGGTTTTTCGGCTTAAGCATTACCGAGATGCCCGAAAGTTTTGTGGGTAAAGTTGTTGCGTTAGCCCAAGCATTACCGGCATTTTCACTGCCGACATTGCTGGTGGGATTAAGCGCGTTAGGGGTGTTTATTCTGTGGCCTAAACTCAAGATCGCTGTTCCAGCCCATCTTCCTGCTGTGGTTATCGCCAGTCTGGTGGCGGCGGTATTTAACCAGCAAGGCTTTAATGTGGCCACCATAGGTTCTACTTTTAGTTTTACCTTGCCTGATGGCTCTTTGGGGGCCGGCATTCCATCAATGTTGCCCGACTTTCAATGGCCTTGGCTACGCACGCAAGCAGATGAATCGCCTTTGGTGTTGAGTTGGGCAGTAGCAAGCGACTTGTTGTCTGCTGCATTTGCGATTGCCATGTTAGGTGCGATTGAATCGTTACTGTGCGCCGTGGTGCTCGACGGCATGTCAGGTAAAAAGCACAGTGCCAACAGTGAATTACTTGGCCAAGGCATTGGTAACATTATCACGCCATTTTTTGGCGGTATTACCGCAACAGCCGCCATTGCACGCTCTGCCGCTAACTATAAAGCCGGCGCGGTAAGCCCGATTGCGGCCATGTGTCATGCGGTTGTGGTGTTGGTGTCTTTATTATCGTTAAGTACTATTTTGGCTTATATCCCGATGGCAGGCATGTCGGCATTGCTGATCATGGTGGCATGGAACATGAGCGAAGCCCACAAGATTGTCCACTTGGTGAAAAAAGCCCCCGCCAGCGAAGTGTTGGTGTTGATGGTGTGTTTGTCACTGACCATTTTCTTCGACATGGTGATCGCCATCAGTGCGGGGATTATTTTGGCGTCGTTATTGTTTATGAAGCAAGTGGCCGACATGACCAAGGTGAAAGACATCAGTGGACAGAAAAAGCACATACATGTTGAGTTACCCCCACGTTGGAAAGTGTTTAAGATTAATGGCCCGTTATTTTTTGCGGCCGCCGACACTGTGTTTGGTGAGTTAGGGCATTTAAGCACGAGCCAAGATGGGGTGATTTTATACCTAGATGGGGTATCGATACTCGATTCCGGCGGAGTGGCAGCGCTGTACAAATTCCTCGGTAAATGTCGACATAATAACACTCGGGTATTGTTGGCCGATTTCCAATTTCAGCCACTTAAAACCTTAGCTAAAGCGGGCTTTGCACCAGATGGCGTTCATTGCGAGACCTATTCAACCTTGGCTGATGCGCTAGATGATGTGGTTCGTGAGATTGCGGTTAGTAAAATATAAGAAACGCCATACTGACGGATTAATACCAGAAGTATTGGTTGGTCAGTATGGCGCTTGCTATTTTGTCATTAGGTGACGGTGATCTGTGTTTATTTGCTAGCCGGTGCCACTTCAATATACTGCCAAGCGTCTGCAATGTGCAGTCTTGCTGAAGTAACGTGCTTATTACGCTCAACATTAATGTGGTAAGTAATCACTTGCTCACCTTGAATACGACGCTTTGGTTCATCAAGTGTGACATTGATTTTATAATCAACTTGCTGTTGCCAGTAATCGATTCCCGGTTTACCAGCGGCATTGCGATAATCATTTGGCGTGGGTAGGCTCTCTTCAAGTTGACGAAACTTGTCGTCGAAATGCTGCTTGCTTTGGACCATTTCTGTAGCCGAACTTGTAAAGGTTGCTGAACTGGTCAATGCCAATAACAGCTGGTGACGATACACGCGCACAAATACTCCTATGACGTCAGCAAGCTGATGCCAATAATCCCAAAATGATGATTTATTATGTTTTTGTTGGCGGAGTGTAACTAAGTTGACAAGGTTATGCAGTGAGAAGAGTGTTACGAAGTTTTGCACCTTGCTGATGCCAATTCCCTATGGCATAAAAACAGCTAGCAGTATTAATTGAAGCTAGGCAGAAACTTTTGCAGGTTTTTGTGGCGGGCTTCACCTGAGGTTAATTCAGGTAAAATTTTGTACTTATTGATAATCTGTTGATATTCGCCATTAGCTTTTAGTATCTCTATGCCGTTAGCAAAGGTGATCGCATGGGCTTTATTTTGCTGACTAAAACCAACATACAAGGGCACAGGTTTTCCTATGGTGCCAGCATAGCGAAGCTGTTTACTTAAATTTAATTGACTCGCGGTGTACTCAATAACATTTCTGTTGTCGACGATCACGGAATGACGGCCTTTTACAAGGCGAATAATATTCATCGCTAATGGATCGCTACCTGAGGCAAAGTACGTATTAGCATGCGCGTTAAACCAGGCGTCAAGTGCTGCGCCATAGCCGTAACCATTCACTATCGCCGCTTGTTGAGTTTTATTCAGGTCGCTAATCTGCTTAAATGACTCATTACTGTCAACAAGAGTATAAAAGTCGTTGCTGTTATAGCCCAAAATCACATCAGCACTGAGTAATTGATTGTCGGCTATCGCGCTTGAGGTCAGTGCAAGGACTGCATCAATATTGTTTCTTTGCAGTTCAATCAATGCCCGCTTAAACGGAAGCTTTCGAAATTCAACGGCTTGACCTTGGATCTCAAAAGCGCGACGGGTTAGTTCTACAACGTATCCAGTTTGATTTTCGCAGATATACGGACACCAAATATCTGAGGCGATACGAAGAGGCGCAGAGTGGGCATTAATACTGAAAAGAGACAGTAAAACGATAAAGTACTTTAACAAGTATTTTGCTCCATGATTTGAATGGGCGAGTATAGTAATTGTTTAAAGTGTATAGACAACCTTTTTTGATTAAAAAAGATACTAGTTTAGTTGTTCCTTAATAAACATGTCTGTTTTGTGAACAGATCCCAGAGCCCTATAACAGGTTGTTAATTCTGGTTACTTTTTGATAACAACCAACCGAGATAATATTTTTATGGCGACATTAAATAGACAATTTACCCATGTGGTTGTTGAACAAACCGGCGAACCCAGTGTGATGACCATGACTCAGTCAACGCTTGCGATGCCAACCGCGGGCCAAGTGACGATTAAAGTGTATGCTGCTGGCGTTAATGGCCCAGATATCAAACAGCGCGCTGGTGCTTACCCACCTCCAGCAGATGCCAGCCCTATTCTTGGTTTAGAAGTGGCGGGTGAAATTGTTGCTGTAGCCGACGATGTCACTCAGTGGCGAGTAGGCGATAAAGTGTGTGCATTAGTGCCTGGTGGCGGCTATGGCGAGTTAGTCAATACTTACGCAGCTCATTGCTTACCTATTCCCACCGGTTACAGTTACGTACAAGCTGCTGCTCTGCCAGAAACCTTTTTTACTGTTTGGGGTAACTTATTTATTCGCGGCGGGCTTAAAGCAGGTGAAACCGTGCTTATTCATGGTGGTTCTGGCGGAATTGGTACTACTGCGATTCAAATGGCGAGTTGTCTAGGCGCGACCGTTTTTGCTACCTCGGGCAGTGCAGAAAAATGCCAATATTGTCTTGAGCAAGGCGCCAGTGTGGCGATTAATTATAACCAGCAGCATTTTGTTGAACCCATCTTAGAGGCGACGGGTGGCCAAGGGGTTAATGTGATTATGGACATTGCCGGTGGCGACTTTATTAATGAGAACTTAAAAGCCATCGCAGTAGACGGGCGCATGGTATCGGTATCAATGGAGCGTGGTGCACAGGCCAACGTGGATATTTTCCGCATTATGGCGAAGCGGGTAGTGTGGACAGGTTCAACCCTTCGACCACAAAGTGTGGCTAATAAAGCCCAAATTGCACAAGGCTTGGCTCAATATGTATGGCCATTATTGAATAACGGTGAAATGAGTATCCCTGTCGACAGCGTATTTGCTTTTTCGCAGGTGGTTGAGGCGCACCAGCGAATGGAGTCTGGGCAACATAAAGGCAAAATAGTGTTAGCTCTGCAAGCGCAAGCTGATTAAGTCATGCACAGAGTAGCGATTGGGTCTTAATCAGCGATATATTTTGATAAAAAACTTGAAGCTTGGTTTTTTTAAGCTAAAGTCGTGATGACATAGTGATTGGCCTGAAAGTGGTTAATCACTTTTGTGGGACGTTTATTTGGTGAGAAAAATGACAGTAAAGTGTAAAAAACTGGCTACAACCGGCATTTTATACGATTACGTGAAAAATTCATCGTTTTAGGCATTGATTATCAGAAATATTCTGGTTAAATACCCACACAAATACAGAACAGATAATCGTGGCGCAGTATGAAGATGTTATCTTCAATAATTCTGCATCATTTTTAGAATATGTGTTGATTAAGGGCGTTAGCATATATGTATAACACGGCAAAAAAACAAGTTTGGTTTGGTGAATTAAGAACATCGAAAGGTAATACGATTGTCGTTCATGATAATCAATTGCCAGAAGCGTCTCCGGGACGCATCTACTTATACAATACAATTCGAAACACAATTGTTGAGTATGTAGAAGACATCGTTAAAGTTAATTTATATGACTTGGATGATGAGCAAACAAAAGTCGCTGTCGCTGAGTTAAATGAAGCTTGGAAAGCGGAGCGTGCTGAGTTTATGTTAAAACATCAATCACGTATCGATTTGTCAAAAGTACCTGATACTGCGCCTTCTCGTAAGGCTAAACCTGTACCAGAGCCAGATGAAATTGTTGACACAGATGATGACATCCCAGAATTAGATGACGATGATGATGACGATAGCTTTGATGAAATGGGGGATAGCGTAGACGATTAAACAAGCAGATAACATTAAGTCTCCGACTCAAGGTGTTTCTGTGGTTAATCTTATAATCCTATTTTTATTTGTTATAGATGACTAACGGCATAAAGAATAATCCATTCTTTATGCCGTTTATTCTTTGTCGAAACTGTCGACAATTATCGCCCCCATGGATGCGGGCATCGCAATCAAAATAATCCGTTTTAATGCTAAAATGGGATCGTCCCATAAGGGCAATTTATTTAATGCCAATAGCACAATACCCACCACCAATAACGTCAATATATACGCCGCTATCACCCGCAAAAAAAAGGCTCCTCTGCGCTTAACAATATTTGCCTGAAATACACTTTGGTAAGCAAACAGAGTAATAAATGCCAGCGATAACACCACCACCAGAACCAAATTTAATGTCGGTAAGCTTGCCGATAAGCGCCATGCTTCTTCAGAAAATGCTATCGGCACCGACAGGGCAAAAGCGCCCACGGCAATTTGGCCAATATCTTCGGCGTTAAATGTCGTCTTTCCCGGCGGATTACTCGGCATCGAACTGGTATCGAGTTATGTGGTGATACACTTGGCCAGGTCTTATCCACACATCGCCAGGTAAGTCGGGTTGATTAGGTGAATCAGGTAGCATTTGCGGTTCAATACACACAGCTTGATGGTCGTTCAATATTCGCTGTTTTTTGCCAATAGTGCCTTGTAAAAAGTTAGCGCCATACACTTGTACCCCAGGTTGATTGGTATAAACCGTCATGCTACGACCGCTATTGGGGCTGGCTAAACAGCCAAAACGTTGCAAGTCTGCCCCAGGGTTATCTAACACATAGCAATGATCAAACCCCTTGGTAGCGGCTAATGCAGCGCGCCCAGTTTGTACCGACATTGGCGTAGGTACAGCCATGTCTAAGTCGCTGCCCGCAGTCGCTTGCATTGACGTTGGTATGCCAACATCGTTCATGGTGAGGTAGGTTTTCGCATCCACTTGCAAGGTATGTTGTTGGTTGGTGTCGCTGCGATTGCCGTCTAAATTAAAGTAGCTGTGTTGGGTTAAACTGATTGGACAGGCTTTATCGGTGCTGGCGAGCATTTCAACGTACAAGTTGTTAGCCACCAAACGGTAATCGATTTGCACAGTACAATTGCCCGGAAATCCCATGTCGCCGTCTGGGCTTTTTAAGGTTAAGCGCATGCCATCACTTAACGCCCCAAGCTGCCACAACTTGCGATTGAAGCCCTCAATGCCGCCATGTAAACAATTGCTCGCTTGGTTAACGCTAAGATGATACTCGTTACCATTATATTGCGTTTTGCCATTGGCAATACGATTGCTATAACGTCCTGCAATGGCGCCTAAATGGACTTGTTGGACTAAATAGTCTTCGACACTGTCGCAACCTAAGACAATATTCTTACGCTCACCACTGCGATCGGGGGTCCATAATGATCGAATAATGCCACCTAAACTTAATACTTCAAGTGCGATGATGCCATTATCAATTATAACTCGTTCAATCTCACCACCACGGGGATCTTGCCAAGGTTCCAGCACACTAAAACGTACCATTTATGCCTCTCTGATCTAGATACATTACCGATTAACCGATGCGTCCTGCACCGCCACTGGCGGAACATAAGTATATAGTTGCTTCGATACCGGTTTGCTTAAGGTATTGGTTTTCAACCACATTAATCACCTTATCGGTGAGGTCGTGATTGACCAACGCTAACACACAACCATCGCTCATACGCACACCGCCTCGCTCACCGATAAGTGTTGCAACCATAGTGACTAAGGTGTCTATCTCGACAGTGATAATATCAAAGTCATCACGCATTGATGCTTGAGACTGAGCCATTAACTGACTAAAACGAGGGATGTTATTCTGTTGCAAGGCTCTGGCGGCATTACTGGTGCGTTGGTTTTCAGTGATGATATGGCGCGCTCGTCGAAATTGCTCATTACTTAGCACATCTTTATTTTGGGTCAGTTGGCTTAGTGATAAATCTCGCAGTGAGTCGAGGCCAAGCAACGCGGTGATCTGGTTGCATTCTTGTTTGCGTTGTTCAAATTGCTGGGTAAACCCATGGCGGTCTTGTTTTAAATCAATCACGATCAAGCTTAACTCTTCTGGCAATAAAACCGTTTCGCTTTCTAATTCTAAACAATCAATCAATAAGGCGTGATCGGGTTGTGCCATCGCGCTGATAATTTGGTCCATCATGCCGCAATTTAACTGCATAAATTGGCTTTGGCCGCGCTGAGCCAATTGGGCAATAGCTAAAGGTGACAAGTGTAATTGGCTGGCATAACTGATGGCCGTACCAAAAGCGATTTCAAGTGCTGCCGACGACGATAAACCTGCTCCGAGTGGCACGTCACCCACTATGGCTAAGTCTAAGCCATTTGCGCGTAAACCCGATTGGTTCATGGCTGCTGTCACGCCTTTGAGGTAATGACACCAATCATCACCTGCCGCAACTGCACCTTCTTCACCAAAGTGCCATTGTTTGATTTGTCCTGGAAAAGCTGTGGTCACGGCGCGAAATAAATTATCATCGCGATGTTTTACTGCAATCACAGTGTGAAAGTTAATTGCTGCAGGTAGTACGAGTCCTTCGTTATAGTCGGTATGCTCGCCCATAATATTCACTCGCCCAGGGGCTTGGTATAAGTCGTCAGGCTTGGTACCAAATGTTTGAACAAATAATTTAGTCGCGCGTTGAGCAGGGTTTGACATACTTCAAAAAATCCAACAAAAGGGTGACAATAAAAGTCTTATTAATGAGTTATAGCATGACTTTACTGTGTATGTAACGGAGATTTTTAATCCGCAGCAATACGCGGCAATAAACAAAAACGCCTAGAAAGTTATCTAGGCGTCGGTAAGTTAACCTCAACTCGGTATAAGAAATGGGATAAATCGATAAAAACCGGTTTATTATCCCGAGCTGAGGCGACTGTTCGTTTTATTATCACGACTCGGAAGAGACTTCATCGGTCACTGCCCGTGTTGGCTGAAGATTATTCTTCGTCAATGAGTCTGGGGTGATTTCTGGCGGAGAGTCGAGTAACTCTTTGATCACATGATCAACAAAACCGGCACCCGCCGCTTCATACAAGTTATATACAGTGTGCACACCTGAATCTTTCAACGATTCAGCATCTTCAGCGTACTGTACAATGGCACTGATTTTTCCTTGGTAGTTTAATTTTTGCAGTTGTTGTACCGCAAATAAATTACCGACGTGATTAGGCATCGCCAACAAGACTAATTCTAAATCTGGCGCCCGCTCAAGCTTCTCCCAAAAATCAGTATCGCCAGCGTCACCTTGGACGACATTACGGTTTTGGCTACGATGAAAATCAACCAATTCTTGTTTATGCTCAATCCCTAAAATTTCGCCGGTAAATTTTGAATGCAGTTCATCATAAGCACCGCAACCAATTCGTCCCATACCTAAGATTAAGAAGCGCGGATTACCAATGCGGATTTGACGATCTTCAGGATGTAATGGGTGACGTTCTAGCTTTATCAGCTTGGCTTGATAGCGCAAGTAAATTTTTGCGACGCTGCTGTTCAGCGGTGCAGCAAATAAGAAACTGATGCTTAACGCGACCGCGATAATGATCAGCCATTCTGGCGGTAACCAGCCTTTATGCGCCGCAACAGCGGCGACAATTAACCCAAATTCACTGTAGTTACCTAAGTTAAATGAGGCTAATAATGAGGTGCGCGAGCGCAGTTTAAAGCGGGTGAGCAAGTAGATAAACATCAAAATCTTAACCGGGATCAACAGCACTAAAATACTGGCTAAGCCGATATCAGCTAATGTTGGTAATCCGTTTAAGCCAATGGTTAAGAAAAAGGCGATTAAAAATATTTCTTTAAAGTAATAAATCGATTTGGCTAATTCCGATGATTTAGCATGCCCTGCTAATAAAATACCCACAATAAGCGCGCCTAAATCAGGTTTTAGCCCCACGGCTTCAAATAACCATGCACCCACCACTAATGCCATCACCAGGCCAAACAATACCAGCATTTCACCGTGGCCGACGCGATCAAACACTTTATAAATAAGCGGCCTTGCTAACGGCAACAAGAGTAAAGCAAAAGCCCAAACAGACGGAATATCACCTTTAGAAATGGTTAAAAATATCACGGCGAAGATGTCTTCCATAATCAAGATACCAATCGCCACGCGGCCATAAAGCGACTGCATATCACCGCTATCTTCAAGCACTTTTACGGCAAACACGGTACTGGAAAAACTTAATGCAAACGAAATCAACATCAGTTGATTAAAGCTAAATCCGTCCAGCTGCTCGATGCCTAAAAAGCCCAATAACTTGAGCATGGGCACAAAAAATAAAAGCGAACCAATTAAATGTAAGCTTGAGCCTGCCCATACTTCGGCTTTAAAAAGGCTCTTAAGATCAAGTTTAAGGCCAATGGAAAATAGCAGTAAGGTGACACCTAAGTCAGCCAATTGCTGCAAAATAGGTAAGCTAGTGTCTTTAATGCCTAAGGTGAACAATACAAAACCAGCAGCAAGATAACCAATGAGTGGTGGTAAACCTACTCGGCTGACAAGCATGCCGCACAATAGGGTTATGATCAGGATTGCGGGTTCCATAAAGCGCCTTAAATAAACAATAAAACCGTATTGTATAAGAAAAAGGTTAACTTTCGATGACTTTCGTTGCTTAAATGCAAAAACAGCATCTTTAGTGACTAAAGATGCTGTTTTACATTGTTTTTTTACATTATTTTTTACGGAATTATTTTACGAACTCGTTTTACGCTATAAGATCACTGATTGAGTGAATTTCATTAACGTACTTAATTTAGCGCATTAACTTATGCGCTAAATGAGTCGGTTAATTTACTTTGCTAACAGTAAATCTAAGTGAGCGGCAAAGTCTTTTGGGCCCATAAAGCCGGTAACGCGTAAGTCTTTACGTTGTTCGCCATCGCTATTAAACATTAACAAGGTGGGTAAACCTAATACGCCATAATGTTCTAAAAGAGTAATATCAATATCATCGCTGGCGGTCACGTCGGCTTGCAATAACACCATTTGACTCATGCGCGCTGCAACCTCGGCATTTTTAAAGGTAATGGCTTCAAATTCTTTACAGGCCACACACCAGTCGGCATATAAATCTAACATCACCGTTTTACCGCTAATACTGGCTTTATCCAATTCAAGTTCTAAGTCTTCCAGCGACTTAATATGGATAAAGTGATTGGCTTCGGTGTTGGCTTTGCCATCTATACCGGTTTGGGTCATATTTGAGGATTGATGACCAAAGCTGGTCATTAATGCTTGGAAGCCATAGGAGAAACTTGCCATCAAAGCCAGCAATAACAACACCCCTCGAGTGCTTTGTTTCCAGTTAAATGCTGACAACCTGTTTTGATGCATTAAGTAAGCGATTAAGCTTATTGCCCATACTGACCAAAGTAAATCGGACACTAAACCAGGCCAAATACGGCCAATCATCACAATCGATACTGAAATCAGTAAGAAGCCAAAGACGGTTTTAATGATGTCCATCCAAGCCCCTGCGCGCGGTAAGATTTTACCACCCGAAGTGCCAATAATTAATAACGGTACGCCCATCCCCATGCTCAATACATACAGGGCTAAAAAGCCTTGCAGTAAGTCGCCAGACTGCGCCACGTAAATGAGCACCCCAGATAATGGCGCTGTGGTACAAGGCGAAGCGACTAAACCAGAAATCACTCCCATCATAAACACACCAATGAGGTTGCCACCTTTTTGGTTGTTCGACATCGAGTTCATTTTTTGTTGCCATTTTGATGGCAGTTTTAAATCGTACATGCCAAACATCGACAAGCTCAGCAATACAAACATCACCGCTAAGAAAATCAAAATGGCCGGGTGTTGTAAGGCCGCTTGAAACTTAAGTCCGGCAGAGGCCACCACTAACCCGAGTAAGGAATAGGTAATCGCCATACCTTGCACATAGGCCATTGATAGGGTGAAGGCTTTGGCTGTAGACAGCTTCTTGCCTTGACCAACAATAATGCCAGACAAAATAGGGTACATTGGGAATACACAAGGCGTTAATGCTAAGCCTATTCCCAAACCAAAGAAAATCACTAAGGTCCATAATAGACTGTCGTTTTGTAGTCTATGGTTTAAGGTGTCTTGTTGGGTAATCGGTGCGGCTGGGGCATCGGTCGCCGTTGATGATTGTGCTTCATCAGGTGCGCCAATCACTTTTTTGCTGGTTAACTTGCCATCATTAGCATCAATAGCGGATAAGGTAACATCGTGTTTGGTGGGTGGATAACACAAGGTCCCTTCAGCACAACCCATAAAGGTGACATGAAATACTGCATCTGCTTGCGCTTCTTTAAAAGCAATCGGGATTTCAACAAACGAGTAAAACACCTCTTGGTCGCCAAAGTATTCGTCATGATGGTTTTTGCCATGGGGTAATGCAATATCACCAATCACCGCACCGTCGACGGAAAACTGTAGCTTGTCGCGGTATAAATAATAGCCTTCGGCGATCACAAAATTGATTTTGAGTTGATTACCTTGTTGTTGGTAATCAAACACAAAAGCATCGTTCACCTTCATTAATTCTGGTTCACTGCTTAAAAAACTGAATTTATTACTCAAGACATCAGCACTGTGTGCTGCTGGCGCGAGTATGATTGACGACATCATTAACAATGATGTGAGGCATATTGCGACGATTTTTTTCATGATGGTGAGTTGTCTTTTATCCATTGTAAATAAGGGCCAAAACCAACGATAATCGGAGTGGCAATGAATTCTGGTACTTCATAAGGATGCATTTGGATCACGAGTTGTTCAATTGCATGATAATCAGTTGCCATGCATTTTATCTGCATCGGCACTTCATTTGACTGACAAATGTTATTGTCCCAGTGATATATTGACTCAACGGCTTGGCCTATTTGTACACAAGCCGCTAATTGGGCCGCTACTAATGCAGTCGCAATACGTGAAGCGATTTCAACATCGGGACAAGTGGTTAAAATAAGTAGCTGTTCGGGTTTATACATAAGTTGTCTTAAAGTTTACTTAAGTTAATGCTGTTATCATGCTAAAAGTCATCACAGTACGCTTTTTTAAACGCATTTTCATTAAACTGAGGTGATATTCGTGACCTGTCTTGAAATCAGACCTGCTCACCCCCATTTAAGTTTCATCGGCAACAGTTATTTTATCGGTCGCCACTCTATCAAAAAGCGATCATTAGAGGCCAATATGTTTTTTATTTTATTGTTAATATTTGTTTTAATACCGGTTATAGAGCTCAATGTGATCATTGAAGTTGCCAGTTCGATTGGCTCGTGGCCCACGGTTGGTTTAGTGCTCTTTACTGCCGTAGTCGGGGTGTCGTTGGTGCGTAGCCAAGGTTTAAGCACCCTAATGTCAGTGCAACAAAAGTTAGCTCGAGGCGAAGCGCCTGGGCAGGAAATTGTCGAAGGCATGATGCTAGCTGCCGCAGGGGTATTATTACTGATCCCCGGTTTTGTGACCGATTTTATCGGTTTAATTTTATTAACACCGTTAACCCGTGCACCCATTGCGGCATTTTTTTACAAGCGCATGCAATTACGCGTAGTGGCTAATGGTGGTTTTAAACCAGGTTTTGGCGGTGGACAAAGTCCTTTTGGGCCATCAGGTCCATTTGCGGGACAAAAACCATCTGATCAACCCGGCAACACCTTCGACGGTGATTTTGAACATAGAAATGAGCAACCTCGTAGCCATCAAATTGAGCATGACGATGTTGATGACAACCTTAATGAAGACAAGCATCAAAACAGTCATAAAGATAACCATGACGACAAGCGTGACGACATTATTGATGTTGAGCCCGTTAACCCTAAAGATGACAACAAACCGACGTAGTGTTACCCAGCGAATTCAATGTCCATTGAGTCTTACGTTGAGGTCATTAGGTTTAGATCATTATTGTTAAAATAGTCGCTTTGGGGTTCAATTTTTAGAGCGTGTTCGATTGGGTGTGGCGTTTAAGCCCTAATGAAAGAAACAGCGAAACAGCCGATAGATCCATTATTCGGCTGTTTTTGTGTCTGTTTGTAGCTGAAGTTGTTTATCCTGCTGAGCGCCAAACCAAAATGCACTAATGATACTCAAGCCCCAATTGGCCAAAAATACCCAGGTTAACGCCGACATGCTTGAGCTGCCTGTGTCGAGTGCGACCTCTGATACAGCAGCATAAATTGAGGCTAAATCGTTGCCGATATTGCCCGCTAAAATTTGCTCTGCAATGACTTGTGCTCGACTGATCATCTGGTCCATAAGCACCATAATGCAGACCACACTGACACTGATAAACCCCCAGCCCTGTAATTTTTTACCTAACCAGAGTTGACCACTGCCAGGGCAAATAATGCCAGAGAGCATGGCGGCATAAATGGATTTTTTCATCATAGCTTAATTGTATTTTCGATTAATATACTGCTATTAATCCTCTGACAGCGATTAAAAAGCAAGTTTGGTCGGCATCATTAACACAGTTTAATATTCGCCAAGGTGAGTTGCTGAGTCTTTTGCATCAACTTGTTTGTCGGCTGCGCCAGTGTCAGTTGGCTCGGATTTGTCGGGACAAGGTACAGCATGCTTAATGTTGTCTGGCTCGCTAATTTTAGTCGCCAAATAATAACAAGCTAAGCCCATAAGCGTATTGGTAATGGGCAGTGCCAGTAAAATACCTTTTACCCCACCAACATAAGATCCTAAAACCGCTAGCGGTAACATCAATAACATTAACCGACACAAGTTAATCACCAGTGAACTCAACGGCCTATGGTAAGCGTTTAAGCTAGTGGCAAAAATAATCACAATACCCAGAGGCCCATAAGCGACAGGTAACACTAGGATATAAAAACTCAGCCACTCGATAACAAGCGGGTCGTGAGTAAACAATCCAGCAATAAAATCAGCATTAAAATACAGTGGAATATACAGCAATGTTTGAAATACAAACACGAATTGCAACGACATCAATAAGGCTTTTTTAGCGCGTTCAGGCTGGCCAGCACCTAAATTTTGCGCAATAAAGGGCATTAAACTCGATGACAGCGCCATCACCACAATTAGCGACACCGACTCAAGGCGAATACCTGCGCCAAACGCTGCAACGCCGGTATTATCAATTCGGGCTAACATCGCCATGATAATGCCGTTAGTAATAGGGTTAATCACATTCATTAATGCCGCTGGGCGGGCAATATGAGCTAATACCTTCCAATGCAAAATTAATCGACCAACATCAAAGCGAGCAAACTTGACCAGTTTACGCTTAACAATAATCAGGTAGCCCGACAACGACATTGCCATCACCCAGGAAAGCGTTGTCGCAATGGCTGCGCCTTGTATTTCTAATCGAGGAAAAGGGCCAATGCCAAAGATAAGTAGCGGGTCGAGTACTAAGTTTACAATGGCGGCGAGCATCATAATTTTAGCCGGTGAGCGGGTATCACCCGTGGCACGTAATCCCTGATTACCCACCATCACTAACACTAATGCAGGGGCACCTAAATACCAGTACCACATGTAGTCATGTATTAATGGCAAACTGGCACTATTGGCACCCAGCAAACTAAAAGTAGGTTCAATCAAGACACAGCCGAGTATCGATAACCCCCAAATAATAACTAAGGTCATGCACAAGGTGTCATATAAAAACACTCTAGACTCGGGCGCATGCCCAGAACCAATCAAGCGCCCCAGATTGGTCGACACGCCAGCACCAATGCCGATACCGATACTCGAAATGACCAAGGTTACCGGGAAGGTAAAACTCACCGCCGCCAGTGCTTCAGTGCCCAACTGACTGATAAAAAAGATGTCTACCAGACTGCCACCGAGAATGGTCATAATGCCAATCAGGTTAGGCAAGGTCATGTTAAGCAGAACACGACCAATTGGGGCTGTGAGCAACCCATGTCTGTCTTTCATCTATTCTCGGTCTTAATATTTCAAAGGAACAGAATTCTATCAGGATTAGTGCAGCATTAAT
Source organism: Shewanella sp. Actino-trap-3 (assembly GCF_002836275.1). Lineage (NCBI taxonomy): Bacteria > Pseudomonadati > Pseudomonadota > Gammaproteobacteria > Alteromonadales > Shewanellaceae > Shewanella > Shewanella sp. Actino-trap-3. The sequence goes on from NZ_PJCE01000001.1 coordinate 3,651,298, forward strand.
AAATCAGACTTAAAAAAGTAGAGTTTTTTTTTTAAGTCCCCTTGGATCTGTGATCAATCACCCCCATATCACATGCATTAAGGGGGAAACCCTTATTTGTTAGTCAATAGCCTCGTTTTCTGGGCATCACATCATTAGGAGAGTTCATAGATGAATATTCGTCCATTACATGACCGCGTTATCGTTAAACGTTTAGAAGTTGAATCAAAATCAGCCGGCGGTATTGTGCTTACAGGCAGCGCAGCTGAGAAATCAACTCGTGGTGAAATCCTTGCTGTAGGCAACGGTCGCATCTTAGAAAACGGTTCAGTTACTCCGCTTGACGTTAAAGTGGGCGACGTTGTGATCTTCAATGAAGGTTATGGCGTCAAGAAAGAAAAAATTGACGGAGAAGAAGTCTTAATCCTGTCAGAAGCTGACCTGATGGCAGTAGTAGGCTAAGCCTCTTGCATCAACTCGACTTTCCAGTTAATCAACAAATTTAAAGGAACATCAAAAATGGCAGCAAAAGAAGTCTTATTTGGTAACGACGCACGCGTAAAAATGCTTGCGGGCGTTAACATCCTAGCCAACGCAGTTAAAGTGACCTTAGGCCCTAAAGGTCGTAACGTTGTTTTAGATAAAAGCTTTGGTTCGCCAATGATCACCAAAGACGGTGTGTCAGTTGCGAGAGAAATCGAACTGACAGACAAGTTCGAAAACATGGGCGCACAAATGGTTAAAGAAGTTGCTTCTAAATCAAATGATGCAGCCGGTGACGGTACTACTACTGCAACAGTATTAGCTCAAGCTATTGTTGTTGAAGGCTTAAAAGCAGTTGCAGCGGGTATGAACCCAATGGACCTTAAGCGTGGTATCGACAAAGCAGTTATCGCAGCCGTTGCTGAGCTTAAATTACTTTCTCAAGATTGTGCTGACACTAAAGCGATTGCCCAAGTCGGTACTATCTCTGCTAACTCTGATGAGTCAATCGGCGAAATCATTGCAACTGCAATGGAAAAAGTCGGTAAAGAAGGCGTTATCACCGTTGAAGAAGGCCAAGCGCTTGAAAACGAATTAGACGTTGTTGAAGGTATGCAGTTTGATCGTGGTTACCTATCACCGTACTTCATCAACAAGCCAGAAACTGGTAGCATTGAATTAGACAGCCCATTCATTTTATTAGTAGACAAAAAAGTGTCTAATATCCGTGAATTGCTGCCAATCCTTGAAGGTCTAGCTAAAACAGGTAAGCCATTGCTTATCGTTGCAGAAGACGTTGAAGGCGAAGCATTAGCAACATTGGTTGTCAACAACATGCGTGGCATCGTTAAAGTGGCTGCAGTTAAAGCTCCTGGTTTTGGTGACCGTCGTAAAGCCATGCTTCAAGATGTAGCCATCTTAACTGGCGGTACTGTTATCGCTGAAGAAATCGGCCTAGAACTTGAAAAAGCGACACTAGAAGATTTAGGTACTGCCAAGCGCGTTATCATTACTAAAGATAACACCACCATCATCGATGGTAACGGCGACCAAGTGCAGATTTCAGCTCGCGTTTCGCAAATCAAACAACAAGTTGAAGAGTCAACATCAGACTACGACAAAGAAAAGCTACAAGAGCGTATGGCTAAGTTAGCTGGCGGTGTTGCAGTCATTAAAGTTGGCGCAGCAACTGAAGTTGAAATGAAAGAGAAAAAAGCCCGCGTTGAAGATGCATTAAATGCTACTCGCGCAGCGGTTGAAGAAGGTGTTGTAGCCGGTGGTGGTGTAGCCCTTGTTCGCGTTGCAAGCATGATTAAAGATATTGACGTGCTTAACGAAGACCAAAAGCACGGTGTGCTTATTGCGCTACGTGCGATGGAAGCGCCTTTACGTCAAATCGCGACTAACGCAGGTCAAGAAGCATCAGTTGTGGCTAACACTGTTAAAAACGGTGAAGGTAACTTCGGTTACAACGCAGGTAACGACACTTACGGCGACATGTTAGAAATGGGTATCCTTGACCCAACTAAAGTGACCCGTAGTGCATTACAGTTCGCAGCGTCTATCGCGGGCTTAATGATCACGACTGAAGCGATGATCGCTGAAATACCACAAGAGTCTGCGCCAGATATGGGCGGAATGGGCGGTGGTATGGGCGGAATGGGCGGCATGATGTAATCTAGCTTGTCTAAATCGGTGATAACTGCGTTGCTTCACCACTCGTTTATGAAAAACTAAACATCGTGGTAAAGCGCCTTGTTCTAACACGATTTATCCTGCGCTATATTGCTTGTCGTTCTAAAGCCTAAAAGCTTAGAACCAAACTTCTTGTAAAAGAAAAGAGAAAGCCTCGATACTTAACTGTATCGGGGCTTTTTGTTATTGGTTATGAGGCAACGGTTCAAGATCTAAAACAAAGATTTCTACACGCCCTTGTTGAGTTGCTAGGCAATTTCCCTTGAGCATTACTCGTAACTCTTTGGCACATTTAGGCTTAGTTTTACCTTTACCGGGGGTCTTTAATTTTTTATTTGGTGGCTGATTTTGACCAAACCAAAGTACTAAATAAATACCACGATTTTCTGCTCGCCAATCTTGTGTATAAAGTCTATCTAGCTGTGTATCTGCTGCGTGCCATAGATCCTTATGCCATTGCCCCTTTACTTCTATCGGAAGTCTAAGTTGATCTATAGCACAAGTTATATCAACTTCTTTGTCATTTGATACATGTTGCTCCGGAGTATATTCAATACTTCTCATACCTTGGCGAAGTAATCCAATTAATGCGCTACTACAACGTTCTTCTTTGTGAGCAAAATGTTTATCATCATAGAACACACAACGGCTATCTACATCATCACTTTTAATTTTTGCTTGAACGATTTCTAACTCTGCAATGATTAACGCTTGGAGATCAGCTATTGATTTAGGAAGATTATTACAAGTGATAGCCTTGATTGTAGCTAAAGTTGGTGGTGTATAGCTGGCCTCAACAACAAGACGATGCTGCTCGGCAGCTATAACTTTTATCCACGATGTGTAGCTATCTTCTGGTGCTTGTCGTAATCGTCTTATCACTTTAACTGCCTCTATATCTGTAGATTTTCCTATACGTTCAATAAAGGAGTTTATGAATTGACTGGCATCCCAAGCATTATTAGAGCCGTACATTTCTTCATTTTGGAGCTCTGCAGTAGGCCATTGAACTCTAAATGTTTGTACTATCCATTCACATTGGGCAAAACTCAGCTCTAAAGGTGAACCGTGTCTGTAGTGACCTTGTATTAATTCGCGCAACTGCCAAATAAGCCCCGAGTCGATTTGGTCTCCTAATTTTTCAGTGATATTATGAAAATCAGCAATAAAACACACAGCATCCCAGATGGGACGATGAGTTCTATTTTTAAGGTCTAGATATTCATCAAATAAACTTCTTAATTCATCAAAATGATATGAGTAAACAAGCCTCTTAATTAACTCATTTTCTGAATTTTCATGAAGAGTCTTAAAACGTTTTAGCCATTCAAGCGCTAATTGATTACAGGCATTTTTTTTATTGTCATTACGCATAAGCTCATGAAAGCCTAAAATACATTCTTTATTAGCTTCAAGTTGTGGTTCATAAAAACGTCTGGTGGCAGTTTCCCAAAGACCACGAATTTCTATCTCTTGCTCAACGAACTCTGTTACGCCAAGTTCATTGATTCCTGCGTGTTGTTCAATATGAGAATGATGTCGTAATGAAAATAATACTGATAATATTACCTCATCGGGGAGGTCTTTAAGTTCCAGCCGTTTTCTTACGCGTTCTGCGACAGCTACGATAATGATGTACTCAGCATTATAATATGGCCTATCTTCTCTTATTTTCATTATTTCATGGGATGAAGGAAAGAAAGGTTTTTTAGTTAAGTATGCTTCAAAGCCCTCAAAAGCGGCATCACTTAATTCATCACCAAGCCACTCTGCAATACGTTCATGTGCTGGACTTTGTTGTCCCAAATCACTAAATTGCTTTAAATATGCCTGAGCTGGATTGACTATGTCTTTCAAATTTCCTGATCGCATTTTACTAATGTGGGGTAGAAACTGCTGTCGGTGAATTTCATTCCTTGAAGCGACTTTTTCTTGATATTTTCGCTGATTTTCTTCTTGCTCAATTTGCCACAATGAGACTAGTGGAGTAGCTAAGCTCGTTAACCATTCAATATCGACTTGTTTATTCTGAGTAAACTTTTGCGCTGTTTGTCGTAATTGACTTCCCTCTACACCATCATGGTAACAGAGCTGTATCAAATCTCTCCAACGCTGTTCAGTTTCATCATGATGATCCAACGTATTGAGAAGTAAGATTAAATCTTGCTCGTTAGGTGCCAGAACGGGGAAAGAATCTGTGAGTTTATAATTTCTTTCTCTAACAAATTTTGTTGAAGGTGAGTCAAGTAATACCCATTTTTGAATTGCTAGTTTTAGTTCATTATTCTCTGATATAAATATATTGAGTTCTTTTAGGTTATCTCGGTTGTATGCTTGTGAACTATGAAATGGGCTTAACCAAGTCCAAATTCTTTCAACTTTAACTTCTGTATTTTTTAGTTTTCTCAAGACTAGATGATGGGTAAAGTCAGTAAGTTCATGATCTCCTGAACGCTCATGCCACTTACCTTGACCTGTGAGTGTATCAGCAAGTAAATCTAGAATGTTGCCAATACGGTTTTCAGGTAAACTCCGCTGAATTGAATATAGGACTCCAAAAACGTGCTCTTTACTACCAGCATAAGCAATGACAGTATCTACGATAAGTTTGTCTTCAACATAATTGAAGTCAAGATGCTCAATTGCCTCAATTACTATACGTAATGAGTCCGCATCATTATATTTGTATAGTGAATTTAATATAATTGGCATATTAGTTTGGGCTTTGCTATCAATTAAAACTTCTAATGCCGTATTTCTAATAGTAAAACTATCTTTTTTATCTAATGTTATTATTTTTAAATCTTCAGCTAATTGAAAGCTGGCTTCAGTATTCTGGAACGCTTCAAGTAATAGCTTTCGCAACCCTAATGGAGTATTTGTGGAGATGATTAACTGCTTTAATTCATCAAAAAGCTCATCATGGATTAATCCTCGAACAGAATATTTTTTCCAATCTCGAAAATGAGAATTTTCATCCGCTAATTTTTGTAAAGCGGTCAAAAGAATACGTGCTTGATTAACAGTAAGTACGTCAGCATCACCGTATTCAATAAATCCCATTGGGTCATTTTCGATAATGATAGGCTTTAGTGTATGGTCTTGAGCTAACCAAGCATGAATACCTCTCAAACTGGCAGGTACTAAACCATCACAATAAAAAAGCGACAGAAACCGTCTTTTGTTAGTGCCTGAGTTTGAATGTTGAGCTAACCATTTCGCTCCAAGGTATTCACCTATGCTGCGATGTAGATAGCTAAATCTATCCACTCCACAACTTTTAAACAACCGCGTTGCAATAACATCATTGAGAGTTTCTGCATTGGGTAGTGTGCGTATATCTGAAAACGATAATTCGCCTTCTTCAACATTGGCAGCAGCCTTACGAGTTAAAGCCTCGTTACCAGTCAAAATTAAACTAGCAAAGGCCGCTCCTGAAGCGTTTATCGTTGTTTCTTTATCAAGCTGAGTTTGAGCTTTTATGTCATTATGCTCACACCAGAGTACATCAATAGCTCGCTCAAATAGTTCACTTTTACTATTGGGTAAATCACCTTTTTTAGCTACTTTAGAAATTAACTCAAGTGTTTGGGGATTTCCCAGTAATTGACTTAAACCACGAGAATTAAAATGTTGAATGACGGCCTTGGATTGTATATCCCCTAATGATAGAGATAAAAAGTTCTGGATGTCGTTATCACTAAAAGGCATTAAGTGAAGCTCAATTGGCTTCTCTGAGTAATCGTCACTAATTGAATTTACAGCAGTCGCACTTTGCCAATCAGCTACTCGACAGGACAAAATAAAAGGTGGGCAGCCTATTTCTTGGAGTTTTTGGAGTACAGAATCTACTGCTGCACCATCTTTTTGAGAACTAATTTCGTCTAAAGCATCTATGACAAGAACGCGAGCATTGCCAAGAATCATTGATGGTTTAAAGCTGCGAATAAGCTTCCTTGCTGTACAAAATTGGTAGCCAGAACGCTCACTGAGTCGAGTAAGTAAGAATGACTTTCCCATTCCAGCCTCACCTAAAATAATCAAGGGTTCGATTAAATCGCCTAGCTCAGATTCTGTGATTTCTGTACGGCCATCTTTATGATTAAACCAAAGAGATCTTTCTACACTATTTTCGATCATATTTGTGCCAGTTCCTATGGTAAATGGGATCTCTAAGGCTCTGAGTTAACTTTTTTACCATCTAAATAATCTGCTTTTCAAACCCACAATCCACACAATTCAATGTGTAGGTTTCTTTGCGCTTAGTGACTTTGGTATTTTTACTCATGCATTGTGGGCATGGTTGTTTCATCGATGTATTTTTGCTGCATTGGTTGCAGTTGATGTAGTAACCGAACTTGCCATACATGGGTGTATATTGTGTTGATCCACCGCAATATTTACAGCTTAGTATTGGTAGTTGGTTTGGCGCTAATGTGTTTACTGGTACAAGCGGTACAAGCGGTACAAGCGGTGCAAGTGTTGCCACACTTGCACCATTAGATTGAACTAGATGATTAGTGGGCGCTAACGCTGGCTGAAGCTCTGGTTTAAATTCTGGTCTTTTTGGTATCGGTTGGATTTGCTTTAGTTGTGCCGGAGCAGCGTCAGCTTGTTGAATATTTGAATCGATATGTTGGCTAATAAGAAATTGGCCGATTGAATTGAGTTCTCGTTGGCTAAAGTCTGGTCGGGTATCTGCGACGTTCATTAAGCGGATTATTTTGTGTTTAAGGTTCATGATATTTTTGAGTTCATCGACCAAAAACTCAGTTTTATACAGTTTGTCCGAAATCACTTTGGGCATGGTTTTTCTGTCGATCACAGCATTACTGGATACCGCACATAAATAGTGCCAACAGCGTCCATTGAAGCCTTGCTGCTTTATACCCAGTAACTTACTTAATATGTTATTTCTATGATGCATGAACATTTCTTTCAACAAGGCTTGTTGCAGCTCAACTTGCTTGATGGGCGAAGACATACCTGACCATTGGCTGTTATAGCTGCGTGTCCATTCGCCCTGGTTGTTCACTTTAACGTGACCTTTTATGCTTTTTGATTCAATTAGCACAAAACCATAGGTATACACGATCAAGTGATCGATTTGAGCCGTTTCATCATTAAAGCTGAATTTGAAGTCGTTGATAACCAGTACTTCGGGGTTGTCTTTAAACGCACGGCGTAAGAAGAAGGCCACATCCTGTTCTTGTTTTTGACCTGCAATCGTTTGTGGCGTTTTGGTCATTTGTAGTGTTTTAGTTTTAAGAATCATTTACCAACAGCATCCATTCATAACTTGATAATAATCATACTCATAATACCTATGATGCCGATAAGAAAGCCAGTGTTTAATTTTAAAAGCCGCAATAGGAATAAGTAGGGATCCCTCTGGGGCAGAGTAAGCTTTCTTGCTGGTCTAAATCGGTAATAACTGCGTTGCTTCACCACTCACTTAGTTGATTGATCAAAGCCGAACGTCTTGGTGAAGCGACATGTTATAACCTGATTCATCCTTCGAAAAATATTGCTGTGCTAAAGTCTAAAAGCTTAAAAATGGATAAATAGCGTTGATACTTGATGTGTTGGTTTTTTTTGTTTTACACAGGAGTAAATGTGTTTATTGTCTTGCTTAAGACTAGGCTATATAGAACAGCAGACTAAATTAGGCTATAATATAGCCATTATCGAGGAGGGTATAATGGCAAATTCAACAACAAATAAAACACCGAAGAATACACGCATTTTCACCCCGAAAATGAGTAATTTTGAAATGAGCTCTCGTTATGAAGGTTTGTCTACAAAAAAAGAAAATGTTGGAAAATCGATTAATGATTTGAAACTGAAATATGCGCGATAAGTATGGGGTAAGCCACGACAGTTACTGTTACCCAGATTCTGAAGTACTTCAAAATAAACTTAACATTCAAGATTATGATAACCTCGTGGAAGCAGAATTAGCATTTACTGCTATTCGATATAGTGAATACTCATCAACAATTACCTCGATACAAGACTTTAATTTAAAGCATCTCATGCGCCTGCACAGGCAATTATTTCAAGACATCTTCCATTGGGCTGGCGAAGTTAGAACCGTTGATATTGCTAAGGGTGAGACACGTTTTTGTACTTGTTCAAGAATTGAGGCAGAAGCAAACAAGCAATTCTCTCGAATTGTATTACTGGAACGATTCGATTCAAAAGATCAATTAATCACTAAAATTGCGGATATTTTCTGTGAGTTGAACATTATCCACCCATTTAGAGAGGGTAATGGAAGAACACAACGGTTTTTCTTTGAGGAGCTATTTTTCTATTTTGGTCTGAGTGTTAATTGGCCTGATATTTCGAAAGATGAATGGGTAAATGCAAACATTCAAGGGTATTTAGGCGACCTAAGATCGTTAAATCAAATATTGAGTGATGCCACTTCATCAATGTAATTATTATCGAATATCTCGGTACTTAAATCGGGTGATAGCTATCTTGAAAACACAGGTTGCATTGCTTCACCACTCTCTTAGGTGATTGATAAAAGCTGAAAGCTAAACGTCGTGGTAAAGCACCTTGTTCTAACACGATTTATTCTGCTTAAGAAATATATGCTGGTCTAGAGCCTAGAAGCTTAAAACCGAGTTAAAGAAAATCCTAGGTACTTAAAAGTGTCAGGGATTTTTTTATTTGGGGATCCCTCAGACTCTGGACTCATTTTTTGTGTGTTGTATTTAATATTTTGATTTTAATCCATGTATATAGTGAGTAGCTAGCGAATATTTTTTATATTATCACCGTAAAGTTATCAATATTAACGACTTTAATAGATATGCTGATATTTAATTGTTAGTGTGAAACCCCTTGTAACCTAAAGAGAAAATGACATGAAAAAAATAATACTCGGTTTGGTTTTAATCGCTGTTACGGGTTGTTCAAGTAATGGTCTAACAACGCTGAAGCAAATGGATCCAAACTTTGAAAAAGAAATCGTGATGACAAACGATCCAGATCAAACCGCAAAAGTTAGGGGTATTGTGACTAACTGGATGGTTGATAATGGTTACAATGTGTCTAAGGAAACTGCAAGTCCAAATGCTGAGTTAGGCGATGATCAAGTCATGTTTGAATTCAATGCTAACTGGTGGTGGGACATGGCAACTTATATGCGTTACGTAAACTTAGATGTTACTGATAGTAAAGGAAGCAAGGTGGCTGAACTTGATTTCGATTCAGTAAGGTATGGTGGTATGGATAAGTTTGGAAACGCAGAAGAAAGATTAAATCTAATTATGGAAGTGTTTTTCCAAAAGATTTCAGTACAAGATGCTGAACGTCAATTAGAGCATGGTAAAGAGAGAAGTACTAAATCAGCACCTACCTGTGCTTACGACTGCTAGCAAATGATGGTTAGGCAGATTACTTTTTACTCCTTAGAGGCTGGATTAAAAGGGGGGGGTAGATTAAACTTTTATCTGACCTACATCGTTGATAACTGAGTTGCTTCACCACTCACTTAGTTGATTGATAAAAGCTGAAAAGCTAAACGTCGTGGTAAAGCGGCTTGTTGTAACCTGATTTATCCTGCGCCAAAATTGCAAAAATCATTGCTGGTCTAAAGTCTAGAAGCTAAAACAAAATTTCTTGTAAAAGAAAAGAAAAAGCCTCGATACCTAACAGTATTGGGGCTTGTTGTTATTGATTATCGGGGGGGAGGACTTCAGAATAAGTTTACTCTGATCCCTGAGGGATCCTTATCAATAGAGACAGATCGAACCAACAAGTTACGATTTTTCAGCTTGCCATTCACTTATGGCTCAGAGTTATGGCGTCAAGTATCACTGACTTTCTTGAAAAGAGCTGAAAGAGTAGCACCACCGGATGAACCTGATTTTGGAGAAGATTCCTTATGGGTAGCTGACAACGTAGATAAGAGTATCAGCATTTGTATTAGAGCAACCGTAAATTGATCTATATTAAGACCTCATTTGTCATTACAGATCTTGTAAAGAGGCAGAGCCTTTAACTAATAACCCTGCTTCGATATAAAGAGTCAATGAGCTGGCTTCCGATAGCCTTGGGTTTTATCCTGTATAGAATATCCGAATAAAGCGCAGAACTCCGGAGCTCGGCCTGTTGCAGGTAGGCTTCTTTCACTGCTTGGGCCAATGCCTCTTCATCTTCCGGCGGCACCAACCAGACACCTTTATCTGTATTATTTAATAACTCTGCAATTGCGGGGGAGTCACGAGTGATTATCGGTTTGCCAGCTGCAATGATCTGAAACGCCTTATTTGGGATAACCATTGCACTTTTTTCAGTGTTTCCAAAGATACCCAGGCAAACATCTGCTTCCTGAATCTTTCGGCCAAGTTGTTCATAGGGTACCCATTTGATCCACTCTAGATTGGAAATATGGCCGGAATCTAACTCCGCCTGGATTTTGGATTCCTCTTGCCCCTTACCGATAATAGTCCAGTTAGCCATTTCACTCGGGACCAAGCGGCAAGCTCTAATAATAGTGCTGATGCCGTGCAGTGGTATGAAGGTGCCGTAAAAAAGCACCTCAATCGGGCCATCAACTTTAGCATTGTCCTTGATATTGGGCGAACTTAGAAAAAAATGAGCCTCTGCACCGACAAAAGTATAATGAACTTTGTTGTGTTCAAGATGATAACTTCTGCGAAAATAATCAGCATGTTCATTAGTATCGAGCAAAACCGCATCAGCCATTCGGCAAGCGAGCCACTCCCAAGCATAGAGTACCAGACTAACAGGATGGCGCTTGCCAAACATCTTACGATCTTCAACAACCGTATTATAAAGAGAAATAAAAGCATCCCAAACAATAGGAATGCCTCTGATCCGTGCAAAAGGCCAGAGAACAAATATATCTAGGTGACCCAAGTAACCTATTATAATAAAATCACTTTTCTTGAGTTTAAATAATCTCATCACCAGTCTTGGATAGGCCACTAGATAACTACATGCAATTGAAAGCCAGCGACTTAATTCCTTAATCTGGCTCTTATCATTATTAACGGTCCAAATATTCTCATGGCACGTTATAACATTGCACCCCGCTTGTTCCAGACTGTCATGCAAGATAGGATTACGAGGCTTGCTGAGATCGTAGGTTCCCCAATAAATAATGCTAAGCTGATCATTACTCTGTGGTGAATCAGACCATATATTTGTGACCTTTCTATGCTTCAAAATCAGCCTGCCGATAAGGAATGTTAATAGATCGCCAGACATTTGGGCGATTCGGGAAAAGCTGGCTACACCGACAGCACATAATTCGCCATAGATCGGCGTTAATAATAAAATCAGCATAAACTCTCTCACACCAATACCCGCAGGTGCTCCTGGTGTAAGGAATCCGGCTACAAACGAAATCGTGAAAATACCACTAACGATCAAGATATTATTAAATTTCACATTGAAAATGCTCTCCGCCAAATAGTTAGTCGAAAGACCTAAAAGCATATAGCACACCCAAAACAAGGCTAGGCAAAGGGCAAAAATCCTTATTGGTGGCATTTTCGGAATGTTCAGGATATCCGGCTGTCCCAAACGCGCTGATAATTTAGGAGAGAAGAAAATGATTAAGGTAGCAATGGCAATACAAAACAGACCAATTGTCAGAAGTTGAATCAGGCTAGGGATATGTCCAGAAAACTGGCTGAGATCCGAATAGTAAATAGTAATTGCAGCGAAAATTGTTGCTGACAAGACTAGTAGAATGAGTTCGAAGGCTAGTGTATATAAAACACTGGTCGGCCTGATACCGATGGATTTAGCGTTCACTACGCGACCAATTAAATGGACGATATTGCCAGGGATATATTTACCAATCTGGGACACAAAAAATATCTGCGTAGTGGTCGAAAAATGATGCGGCTCATCGACGCCCGTTAGTAACAGAGACCAGATACAAGCGCCTATAAAATTAATCGCCAAATAGACAAGCGCAACAACAAACAAAGGAGCAAAGTAGGAGGCCTCCCATCGGAAGTGTTCGAGTTGTTGTTGTGCGAAGTAGCAGAAAAATAAAATTGTAAATACAACAAAAATTTTTGCAACCAATCCGGACAACGACTTTAAATTTTGCTCTTTAATCTAGAAGTCTCCTAATGCTATCAGCTTGATTTTTGAACCAAGACTATAAATCCATCACCGTAACCAAATTTGGCAAAAACGGTTTGTATTTTACAGAATAAAAACATTAAGGCACGTCCAAAAATACTGGCCTGAATACGGAAAAAAACAGCTTCCTTAGAACGTTCAACACCACTGCGATCTGTTCCTTGTTGACTTCCACGAGGGAGTTTTTGGACTTCCCTCGCATATAAAATATTTCTTACATAGTTGGTGATATATGAGAGAGGATATCCGTAGGCTTCAAAGTGTAAACATTCAAGACCATTATTATTGAGTAATGCCATAAATTCATCTTTCTCGTAGCGTCGATAATGCCCCGCCCATACATCTGAAGGCCCCCACATAGATTTTAACGCCGGAACCGACAACAAAAGGTAGCCTCCCGGCTTTACCCAACCTGTCCACTCCTTTAAGGCCGCATCGTCAAACTCGATATGCTCTAACACTTCAAATGACATAAGCACATCGAATTCATCCTTCCATAAGGCCGCACTAGCATGAATTTTTACTGGAGAACTTGCCCTTGCGAGAATTTTACCTGCAATGCCTCTAGCTTGAAGAGATGTTTCAAGTGCTTCACAGTTAAACCCCATTTGTGTTGCATCGAAGGTGATACCGCCAGCACCACAACCTACTTCTAGCACTCGACCAGGCTTTAATTTTCTGAGTATCTTGAGCACCCTCGAACGGCGTAGAAGATATTTTGGGGCGGGCACCCAAGTTTTGTCTCTGAGAAAGACACCATAGTCTGGGTGAACATCTACTTTATTGGTATCGGTCATTGTCTTCATGTTTAACTCGTTGTCATTAGATTGAAATTCCTACCCTGGGCAATAATGATGCTCCTACATTAATCACTGGGATTGACCAAGTTATCCGCGAGTATTAAATATTTCGAGTTAGGCCCTTAGTCGATGTCGACCGAAAACCGGTGGGTATTATATTGGCATTGAATCGATTGCAATAGCTTATAAAACAATCAACTTTATAATAGCAGACGGGGAGACTGTTGAGGTCAAGTAATGTTGACCACAGTCAATTACCATAACCCGCTGGATCCATCCGCGATACGCCCGTAAATAAACATCTTGCCGTCTGAATCGATTAAGTTTTTGTTCGGGTAAAATTTAGTTGACATAGCTAGCTGAACAAAAACGCACCACTACGGGCGTGCAGAACATGACCAGGCTTGTTTGTGGGAATCGGGGACGATACTGTTGAATATACCGAAACATTATGATTTACCCTCGCTGCTATCACCTTTGTTGGATGGTCTTAAATTGTTTATTTTTTCATCCATTCTCTCCATTTTATGAAGCATTTTCTCAGTCAGTTTTCGATTGAAATTGATGAGGTCCGCAATGAGACCGACCAGAAAAGTGACTAACCCTAAAGTCATCAAAGTACTACCTAAGATCAATGACTGCATATGGCCGTCACCGGTTCCCTGCATATAAAAATGAAGGAAACGAATAATCGGTAATATGCCTATTAACATGGCGAATATCCCTAAAGAGAAAAATACTCGTAATGGGCGATACATAGTGTAAATGCGCAGTAATGTCGTAACTGAGAAATACAGAAATTGTGGAATGGACTTAAACAAGCGTGATTCGCGTTTCTTTGGGTTGGTACGAATTGGTACCGACTTGATACTCAGGCGTTTTGCACTCGCCTGAACCAGCATCTCTATGGTATAGCTAAACTCAGAGACTATGTTGATCTGCTGCGCCGCATTTCTCGATATAGCCCTGAAACCACTCACGGCATCCTTGATGTCCAGCCCCAATATTGTTCTGATAACAAAGCTGCCAAATACTTGGAGACAGCGTTTAAAAAAGGAAAAGTGTGGGTTATTGTACCCTCCGCGATCACCGACTATGATGTCGCCTTTTTCATCAATAAGAGGAGCGACTAATAAGGGGATATCATCCCCTCTATATTGATTATCACCATCGATATTGACTATGATATCGGCCCCTAGCTTAAGGCATTCTTCGATACCCATATGAAATGAACGGGCAAGTCCCTTGTTTGAAGTGTTGGACATGATGTGATGAGCTCCGGCTCGAGCCGCAATCGCGAGCGTGTCATCTGTAGAGCCATCATCGATGACTAAAACCTCGATAATGTCGAGCCCTGCAATCTTCTTTGGGATCGCATTGATGACATCTTCTAAATTTTCAGCTTCGTTGTAACATGGAATTTGAACGATTAGTTTCATTTCTTATTACCTTCCATTGGTAGAAGAGCGCACTTAATAGTTAAAAACCGGTAAAAATAGCATTATCGTCCGGTTGGTAAGTAGGTCGGTAAAGAGTCTTTCCCCAGCGTAAAGTATATTCGCTACCTGAAGCATCAGATTCAATGATATGCTCTCCTGAAGCTAAATATAGTAAACTTCCCGGAGGTTGTGGGAGACCGTCAATAACGGCTTCAAATTTACTTTCCAATGTATAAACTCCCGGAATAACGATTGAAAATTCAAGTCTCGTTTCAGGTAAGTATAGTTGCTTACCGGCGACATATAGTTCACCCCAGTGATGAATGTAGTTCTCTTTTAAAGTAGATAGATCGTTCTCAATAATGGCGTACTGTTTCATGAAGGGAATTGGTGTTTGACGGCTAAAATCCAGAGACCCAACATTGGCGATAAAAAATGGTGGGGTGTCGTTAAGAATTGCACTTCTCAAAACCGGTAGGTTATTGTTTGTATAGTTCTCGACTCCCCAAGTACTCATGAAAAAGCCGACTTGCGGGTAGGAAGCTATCATGGAGCAACGATCAAAATAGGGGGTGGGTTCGGGGAACGCCTTATGGACCACCTCTAATAATTTGTGCTGTCTATCTAAGTTTTGTTTGTGAGGTACCACAAAACCATGGTAAGCGATGCTTAAGCCCATCAATAAGAGCACACAAGAGGCAATGCCAAAGGATTCTTTTAATTTATGTTGATCCCACCGAAGAGCATTCCACGCAACGCCACAGATAATACTCGCAGGCGCCAGCATAAACGAATAGAAATAGGGAAACGCATTGCGATAGAAGAATACTGAACAAAGCGGCAAGATAAGGCATGCCAATATTAGGGAAGATTGTCGGTCTAACGACTGAGGGTTATAGAGGTTCAAACAAAGAGTCTTGAAGCCATACAAGAGTACCAGCCAATAAAAAATATCGAATTTGAAAGAGTGAAAAAGATAACGCTCTCTGGGTAAAAACTCATAATGTTTGATCGTTTTATTGAAGCTCTCGGATAGTGTGTTGATTGCTTTAGTCGAATCCACTACGGAAATACTGCTTTTATGATAAAAATAAAGAAGTAAGAAAGTGACAAATGTAGAGCCGATAACAGTTAATATGTGACGTTTATCCAGTTTATCTCTTTCAGGCATTAATCCAAGCGCCAAAGCAATTAAAGCAAATGTTGGTAGGTAAAGTGATGACTTTATCGTTACCATTAGTGATAACGCAATTAAAGCTCCCGATAGCAGGGACCTCTTTAAGTCTAATACTTTCGTGAGTATAAGGTCTAAACTTGCCATCAAACAGAACGTCGCAAATGGATCTGCACGAAAGCTGGCGCCCATTCTTATGTTATATGAAACGCTAAAGTAAGAGAGAACGGCAAATAGTGCGGCAGGCTGATTGAGATAACGACGACTGATCCGATAGATGAAAAACCCTGTCGCTAATTGTAGCGACAACATGATTAATCTTGCTGTGATGATTTGATTCACTTCATTGGCAGATATCCATTTTAACCAAGTAAAAAAGTGAACATGAAAAGTCTGCAAACTATCATAAAGAGTGTGATTTGTGTATTTGTAGATGAAGGAAAGATAGAAAAATTCATCCCAGTTTATCTCATAACGATATGCAACATAGATACGAGCAGTAAGGGCCAATATAAGAAAGGCTGAAAGCACTTTTTTTTGGCTAAGTACAATACTGTTATCTTCGTGCAGAATAGTTAATGCTTGGCCATTTCCATATTCGTTCACCGTTGGTTTCCTTGCCAAGTGATTAACGCCCATTTTTTATATGATTTCTAACTATAACATTAGTACAAATTCAGGTGTATTGTTGTATTTATTGATAATAACAGTTAAATAAGTATGATTATTAGATTGAAGTGGCATAGTTAATTAGGCCACCTAGTTAGAGGTTGATACCACAGGGTCAGATCGTGAACGTTATTTGAGCAGTTTCAGAAAAATATTTACCTGATCAAATGCTTGTGATCTTATACTCTTTTTTAAGGAGTCTCATTATGAATATCGAATCATTTAAAGAACATTTTGGCGCGATTGACGACCACCGCCAAAGTGCGAAAATCACCTATCCATTGTTCGATATACTATTCGGTTCTCTTTGCACTGTTATTGCAGGTTCGAATGGTTGGTTCGATATCTGAGAATACATTCTTGGTCATCACCATTGGTTCAAAAGGAATACAGAAAAATCCGTCGTGATCATACCTTCAGTTATAACAACACCATGTACTTGATCGACTCTCCTTTATGGTATTCAATCTTGAACCATAAAGTTGAAATACGGAAGCAGTTAGATGGTAATTTCACCGCTTATTTTGCAGGTCGTAAGCTCTATATCGCTGAAATAAAGGAATCGTGCAAACTCACGAAATATGGAGAAGAGGTTCAGAAAAAACTTGATGCCATCAAGCTTGCAGAAGAGCTAGGTAACTTATCTGAAGCGGCACGGATCAGTGGTTGCTCAAGGGAAAGTATCTACAACAATCGACGTCTGCTTGAGACTTAGGGCCCTCTGGCGCTAAAACGGATGTATGGTATCCCTCGTCATACCAATCGTATAGACTAGGATACTGAGGATAAAGTCATTGCCTTAACATTAGAAAAGCCTTCGATTACCCAAATCTTTATAAGTAGTGAAATGATGAAAAGGCACAAGATATCAATCAGTCACTCGACAATTAGGAACATCTGGGTAAGATAAAAACTGAATACTAAGGTGCTACGAATCGAGCGTTCAGAGGCATTAGCAAATACACCGTAGTATAAGTGATATGGATGGACTAAACTTTATAGTGAAAAACGACAAAGTCTCAGGGTAATGACTCAGTCATACTCCCTCGGTAATCACAGGTAGCAACGAGACGTTCCAAATCCAATCTGCATAACCTTGCTTTTTTCCAAATCAATTTTGGCAACGCAATGGTACGGTAACAATGGTTAGCAATTCAGGTGAATTACTCAATCAAATATACTGCGGGTATAATCAGGGGTATGCTAATTACGGTTTGACATTAAGATTTATAAAATCAACAGCTTGATTCCCAGTGGGCTGCATGATGTAATCTAGCTTGTCTAAATCGGTGATAACTGCGTTGCTTCACTACTCACTTATGTGATTGATAAAAGCTAAACGTCGTGGTAAAACGCCTTGTTCTGACCCCATTAATTCCATCTAATTCCATCTAATTCCATCTATTATAATGGTAAGCTGTTGTTTAAGTTCAATTTGCTGCATTCATTTACACTTCCGTTCTGCCAGCAAATCATTAAAGTCGATACCTCACTTCGGAATAAATTTCGTAGTAGATCAAAATTTTCTTCATTAAGCGTTATACCTTGAATCCTGTTTACAATCGATCCGACTTTAATCCCAATAATTGCAGCATGTGAATCTTCTGAAACGTGCTTAACAATCCCACCTAATTGATGTGGTTCAAGTACAAAACCACTTTGGTCAATATAGGTTTTATTTGACAAAGTATTTCGATGCAAGGCCATGTAACCAGCTCTGTAATTAAAATGAACATCAAATTTTCGCAATAAACCACTACCAATCAAGCCAACACCATAGTCATCTTCAAAATAAGGTAAGTCATTTGCAGCAATATCTAAAAATGTTTCACCAGCTAAGCCGAATAACTTGATACGACTGGTTTTTATCACATGTTTACCATCAAAGTTTTGAATTTGAGACTCGACAAAAACTGATGGGAATTCAATCCCTTTAGCGAGCTTTTCATTCAGGTATATGTACTCTGGTGCGCCAGTATCAACAACATAACTGTATTGACTTAAATTACCTTCACTATTCTCCATAGTAGCATCAACATATGGAATGCGACCTTGAATAGAAATAGGTAATGTCACCCATTTATCGTCAATAAAGTCGAGATGTGCGTCTTGCCTAGAAAATGTCACCAGTTTCTCTGCGTAGTGAATAGTAACATTGAAATGATTCAGAATATCAAAGCCTATTGCACCATCAAAATAGGCCATCTCGTAGCTATCGAATAATGGATTCTGGTCAATTGGAACATGGATAATAGTAAGCTCTGCGAGTTTAATGTCACCAATTTCTATCAAAACGTCATTTACAACATTGACAATACTGCTTCGAAGTTTAATTTCTCGCCCTATATCTAAAGGTAGTGATTTAGTTCTTTGTGTTTCAAAAAGGACGGTAGTAGAGGCTCCAGAGTCAAGTGCTAAACGTAATGATTTAGCTCCATTAACTTTTGTTTCAATAATGATATGACCATCGTGCCAAACAAATGGTACGGTAAAGCTGTTGTCTTCATTGTGCCAAGTTTGAGACGCAAAAACATTCCCACTCTGTAGGTTCATGATGCCTCTAGCATTGCATCCAGACACTAAAGTTATCGTTATCAAAATACCGATTAGCGAGATCAAATTTATGTTTTTTATATCCAACATACATAGTCCTATAATTTTTTTTAACATTATACTTTCAATAAATTGCGGGTGATTGAACAATATTGCGGTAATATTCATTTATTGAATTAAGTCATGTTAAATTTTCACCAAGAAGTAAGTGGGGTAAGAGTCTGACGAATCCCCACAAAAGAACTGAATAAATAAAGAGATAAGTAAAAGAAAGGAACATTCATGGCATTTGGTGATCAAATTTATCGCCAAACAAATATTACCACGAGTAAATACCATGAATGCTAAACATGTTTTATCAAAATGCCTCTCACTTGTCACCCCATTAATGCACAAAACACTTCGTACTAGTTTGTTTGCTGCCATTGAAAGCTCAATGAATGGTGGTCCACTTTCTATCACGGGACTCGGCCGTAACATAACGAATAAAGCGAAGGAAAACATAAGATTAAGCGTGTAGATAGGCTTTGTAGTAATGCTAATATTCATCGTGAAATCGAGTGTGTCTATACTCGAATGACACATTTGTTAGTGGGTAAAATGAAGCAGCCAATCATTCATATCGACTGGTCAGATCTTGATGACCGAAAGCAGCATTTTCTCATTCGAGCATCTCTTGCCGCTCGAGGACGTTCACTGACACTTTATGAAGAAATACATCCACTAAACAAAAAGAGAAGCCTAAAACCCATTTACTCTTCCTGACTCAACTTAAGGCTATGCTACCCAATGACTGCAAGCCTATTATCGTTACTGACGCAGGTTTTCGGATCCCTTGGTTTAAGCAAATATTGTCGCTTAACTGGGATTACGTAGGTCGATTTAGAAACCGAACACACTGCAAAAATGCCTTGTGGATGACTGGTATCCCGTTAAGCAACTCTATGTTCAAGCAAGTGCTAGGGCCAAAAGTCTCGGCGTTTACTTGTTAGGTGAAAAGTGTCTTTAAATCACGCTTAGTTATTTTAAGCGCAACGCAAAGGTCGAAAAGATAAAGTGGCCACAGGTGACAAAGCTAGACGGAGTAAACAGTCTCGTGCAAGTGCAGAACGAGAAAAGAGCCTTGGCTACTAGCGACATCACTATGTAATTCAAGTGCTACCGCTAAAGGGTCGTTAAAATTTATGCGACAAGGATGCAGATAGAAGAGAGCTTTAGGGATGTCAAAACGGGTTTGAAAATGAATGAGAGTGGCTCAAGGATTATGCATAAACTAAGCGTATTGCTACTCATCGCCTGTCTATCTCAATTTATATTGTACCTGCTAGGATTGGCAGTCAAAGCGGCTGATAAGCATAGGCAATACCAAGCAAATTCGATCAAACATCGTAATGTTTTATCAAACCAATTTATAGGATTAAGAGCCTACAAAGATAAGTCTTTGAGGCTGCTGAAATCTCACTGGCAAACAGGGATCAAGACGCTACAAGATTTAATCAAGGATCCACAAGCATGCTATTAAATTCGTGGGGATCCCTCAGGGTAAGAGTCAACTTTCTACCCCACTATTTATCTATGCCGTCAGCACAACTACAGTCTGCTATTATTTGCGGGTAATTTTATCCAGATATCCCATGGCAAGGCCGATAACACAAAAGTGATGTGGATGAGTAGATACCACATGATCTTGTCGTTCGCGATATTTTCGGCATTCATAAATACTTTAAGTAGGTGAATGGATGAAATCGCTACAATTGACGCGGCCACCTTGTTTTAAGCGAACCGGCGTCCATCTTGCCAAGCCAGTTTAGTTTCTCACTGTTTTCACCCACATCAAGCTGTGATACGAAGTTTTCGTAGCCTGAAAACATCACCATGATGAGCAGACCACCGACTAAGGTAATATCGATAAGTGATAGTGTGATTAGCACCAAATCAACTTCTGCTATCGAGAAGATATTGGGTAGGAGATGAAAGATCTCCTGAAAGAACTTTATGCCTAAGGCGAATAAGATTAGGCTTAATCCCAGATAAATAGGCGCCATGATCCAGCGTGATGCATACATCAATCTTTCAAACACTTTTCCATAAAAATTTAATCCTTCAAATAAAAACGCTATAAATCAACCGAACCACTTATTTTAAAATATTAACATAATCAACTTTATCTGCGCTTGCATACAGTAGTGAGCTTGATGATGTATCATCTGTACACTTTGCATGATGCATAGTGTATTGCATTATGTCTTTAGACGTTGGAATTTAGTTGGGTCAGAATTTGGTTAAGTCAGAGTATGCATTATTGCCGTCTAAATCATCTACTGTTTATTTATCGCAACAATTTTAATCTAGGCCTCAGCTTTATTAATTATACTGAGTTGCTTGGCTATGTACTTCAACCGTTAAAAGAGGGACCTATTATTATGGATAAACATAATTCAAACGCGACGCGTAAAATGCCTTGGATTACGATAAGTGTTATTGCATCCATCGTCTTGCTGTTTGGACTGTTGCTAATGGTGATGCCCAAGGGGTTTAAGGCGACCCACGAACAAATCGGAACGGGTAAGCCTTCGGTAGTATTTGTCTATGATCCTAACCTTGTTGCGAGTATCAGCCAGACTGAGCAGATGAATGAAGCTCGTGCTCATCTTGGTGATAATGTGTTCTTTCTTCTTGCCAGAGTGGGTACTCCTGAGGAAAGGCGTTCATCACTAAACATCGTGCCAGCGCTTCAGAGTTATTACTCTTTGACTCAGCAGGAATCTAACTAAAAGGCAGATCGCGGTGATAGATGCTAACGAGCTCATGCGGTGGGTACGTTAGTCATTTTGGAGTGATCGCTATCAGGGTTCGTCAGGGCGAAGTAAACTTTAGTGAGTGGGTCCAGTGAGTGGGTCAGAGTAAACTTTATTCCATTTTAAATCATCTGCACATTAAATCCGCAATCAACACAATTCAGGGTGTGGGTTTCCTTGCGTTTGGTGACTTTAGTCTTTTACTTTGACACTGTGTGCACGGTTGTTTCATTGGGTGTTTTGCTGCACCGGTTGCAGTTGATGTCGTAGCCGAACTTGCCGTACATGGAGGTGTATTGTGTTGTTTCGCCGCAATACTTACAGCTTAATATGGAGTGTGACTGCGGGTCGGGCGCTATAGCGAGTGCTGGTGCGAGTATTGTTGCATTAGCTTGATTACGATTAATAGTTTGCTGCAGCACCGTTTAAGGTCCCGGTATTTGTGGTACTTGCTGCAACAGCTTTGGTGGGAATGGAATAACGTCAACTTGCGGAGTCGTTGATAACCAGTACTTCGGGATGGTTTTAAACGCGCGGCGTAAGAAGAAGGCCACGTCCTGTTATTGTTTTGTTCGGCAATCGTTTGCGGTGTTTTAGTAATTTGTAGTGATTTAGTTTTAAGTATCATTTATCAACAGTTTCCATTCAAATATGATAAAAACAATTTCATAATATCGCTATTAAGATTGTAAAAGCTAGATATTTAATTTAGTCGAGCATGTGATGACTATTGGGTATTTGTCGATATCTATTACGATATTTACGGTAAGCTATTGGATTTTAATTACTATAGCTGTATTTTGATTGTAATTTAAAAATAAAGTGAATGGATATGGATATTAATTTCAATACAAAAATAAAAGCCACCAGACCTTATGATTTGAATATTCCGCTTTCAAAGCAGTTTGAAAGTGATCGCGGTCGGATAATTAATTCGGCAGCAATCAGACGATTACAACAGAAACCCAAGTATTCCCATTAGAACGAAATGCTGCTGTGCGTAGTCGCTTAACCCATTCATTAGAAGTGCAGCAAGTTGGACGTTACATCAGTCAACTTATTTGTGAAGAGCTTACTAAAAGCGAAGATGAAAAGAAAATTTTGGTTTAAAAGTACTTGCTAGAGAGCTTGAAACCATCGTCGAGATGTCCTGCTTAATGCATGATGTGGGCAACCTCCTTTTGGCCATTTTGGTGAAGCCGCATTGATCGATTGGCTCGAAAATAACATCACCGCGATATATTCTGGGGTGTATGGTAAATCATTACCTGATGACGTCGCTAGAGACTTAATCCATTTTGAGGGAAATGCCCAAGGTCTTAGGTTGATCCATAGCTTATTACAGTTAAACCTCACTTATACCCAAGCTTCGGGGATCATGAAATATACCCGTTGTGGTAAAGATCAAAACCGAACAAAAGTGACAATGATCAATTTAGCTATTTGAAGAAAAAGTAGGATTTTACTTAAGCGAAAGTGACTATATTTTCCAATTAAGACAAGCACTCCAAATCGAGGAGCATTGTCGTTCACCTTTTCCTACATCATGGAAGCGGCTGATGATATTTCTTATGGTATTGCTGATCTTGAAGATGCCGTAGAAAAGGGTTTTGTCAGTTCATCAAATGAAAGTCGCACTGTCCAAAAGTTTAAGGAGGTTGCTGAAAATTTTGGTGTTCCAGAGCGAGATGCGATGGACGAAATGTTAAAAGAGCATCCAATCGATGTTGTGAAAATATCAGTATGTTTTTGTATTTCTACGAGTTGAGGTCAATGGACGTTTACCTAAGCATGCACAAAAGGTTTTCATTGAAAACATTGAGTCAGTATATAACGGTAGTTTTAACCGTGCACTAATTGAAGACTGTAGTGTTAATCATGTCATCGTTGAAACGTTCAAACAGGTAGCTCGAGAAGAAGCATTTTGTCATCCAGAAGTTGAAGCCCGAGAATTACAGGGTTATCGAGTATTAAATGGACTTATGGATTGTTATAAACCCTCTTCTAATGCTATCGGAAATTCAATTTAGTGCTTTAATAAATGAAGATGATAAAAGTATTTCAATTTACGTTAAAGGTTATTTAAAAATTGTCATCAAAACATAAAGCAGCATACAAAATCGCAATGAAAGATCTGCATTTAGAAACTGAAATAGACGATGCAGATTGCCGTGAGTTTTATTTTCGAACTCGTTTAATTATTGACTATGTTAGCGGAATGACAGATCAGTTTGCATTTGATGAATATAGAGCATTTCATGTCATAGATGAATTCTAGTGGAATTGGTGCTTGCGGGCTTTTTGCCGCTTCAAATGCCTATCTTTATCGATTTTAGTTTATAAAAATAAGCATTTGAGTGTGGGTGAGCCATCATCATTAACAATGGCTGTTGATAGGGGCTTACTGTGCGGTATCAGTAAATTCTGCTTGAACCTTGTCTAATTCTTGCTGGTTTTTAAGCTCGATTTGTTGCTGTCTTTTAATACTGACGTCTTCTGCAAGCGCTGCTTGTCTTTCCTTAAGGCTATGTTTCTCATCTTTGGTCAGAAACTTAAACGCTTTATCATTGGCAAGTGCATACGCAACAACATCTTCGCCCTTTACCCTGCGTTCATCCACTCGTTGTGAAAAACGTTCGTTATCACGGGCTTTACGTTCTTCGGCATTTAACTTACTCATTGTTGTATCCTCATTAGTTAATCACGGTAGCGTTTCACTACGCTCAGTCAAACAAATGAGAGTTGCACATTCATAAAGCTGATTGGTGCATTTTAGCATAAGTTGTCTCGCTAGCTGGAAATACGTGATGTTTGAGTAAACTTTCCATCAATCCATCAATCCATCAATCAATTATCAATCATTAAAGCGATTTAATGCCATTGCTATGTTATGAGTGGCTTGTTTGGCGCGCGCGCTGAGCTTTGTTATTGAAATAAAGCCATGCATGCAATCATCAAAATGCTGGTGTTGTGTGTTGATGCCTGCTGCTTTTAGGCGTTGCGCATACGCAATGCCATCGTCCCTTAATGGATCAAAACCAAGGGTTAATATGTAGCTTTTTGGCGATTCGCTAATGTCTGCTGCTTGCAGTGGACTCACTAAGGGCAGAGTGACTTCGTCGAGAGAGTTTAAATATTTTAACCTGAAATAATCCATTAAATCGCGGGTGAGTATTAATTGCTTATTGAAACGGCGATAAGACTCGGTTAAGCCTTGTAAATCTACCATTGGGTAGATTAAAAACTGAAATGCGGGTGTTACTTTTGCCTGTACTGGCAGTGATGTTTGCAGTGAATGTAAACCGATGATACACGCTAGATATCCGCCTGCGCTGTCACCACCCACGCCTATGTGTTGTGGATTAATATTAAGTTGTTGATGGTTGGCATTGATATAGTTCCACGCTTCGATAGCATCACAAATCGGGATTGGGAATTTATGTTCTGGGGCCAGTCGATAACCGACTGAGATAATGTTCATCTTGCCATGTTTAGCCAGGTAGCGGCAAAAGCGATCATGGGTGTTAATACTGCCAATGACGCAGCCGCCACCATGAAAGTACACCAGTGTTTTTTGGGGTGTTTTGGCGCTGGGATGGTAGATGCGAAGCTTTATTGTGCTATCACTGCTATTGCTAGTACCGCTGGGGCTATGTTCGTTCAAAGGAATAGTGCCCATAAGAGGAGTGCCAGCGCTCACTGGGACAGTTAAATTAACCACCTTATCCATTTCAATTTTAGTCAGCCCAAGTACTCGGTCCATCGCGAGAAATACATATCTGAATAATGTTACTGGCAACTTGTATAACGGTGCTAATGACAACATCTTTGCGGCCATTAATTGTTTAGCTTCAAGTTGGGGGGCTTGTAGTGATTTGCCTTGTAATTGCTCGATGGATAGCTGTTTTTTGTGTGATTGAATGCCTTGTGCCGGTGGCTTGTTGAAACTGTCCATTTTAATAGGCCTTGTTGTTATTGTTACGCATTTAAAAAAGCTTTATCGACTTAAAAACTTCATTGCTAGGCGATTGATAAGCGCTGGTGATACGTTACTTAATCTATGTAATAGGCCATAAAAAACACTCACCGTTCTGTGGGTTTTAGGCTGCCTTACTTGCTTATCTATAACTGCTACCACATCTTCTGCGGTGATATTAACGCCTAATCGTTGCATGACTTTTGCATTGTTTTTCTGTGACTTAAGCATATTGGTGGCGACAAAGGGCGGCATAACATCGCATACACTGATGCCGTACTTTTTCCATTCTAGTTCTAGCGCCTCGGTAAGCGCTTTTACGGCAAATTTACTGGCCGAATAGCTGGCCAATTCTGGCACTCCGTAATCGCTGCTGGCTGACGACATATTGATAATGGTACTTGTGCCATTGTTGTTTAAATATGGCCATGCAGCATGACATAGGTTCATTACACCGATGACATTGACACTTAGCGTGCGCTGATGCTGTTCGATAGGTATGTCTTCAAAAGGACCTATCTCCAATATGCCGGCGTTATTGAGTAATACCGCTAAGCTATTATTATGTTCAGCACAAAATTCGGCCACAACATTTTGTGCTTGGGTAAAATCACTGACATCAAGTTGAAATAGCCGCACCCGAGCGTGATCCCATGGTTTGGTGACGTCTTTTAATAGCGCTAAATTTAGGTCGGCCATGGCGACCCAGTAGCCCATTTTATGAAAGTGCCGTGCTGCCGCTAAGCCAATGCCGGAAGCCGCGCCGGTAATCAAGATGGTGTTTTTGTTCATCATAAAATCCAGTTAATCGTTACCGCTAATCGTTACCGCTAGTCGTTACCATTAGTCGCCAATTAAAATGATCGGGTATTAAGGTGTTCCATCTGCGGCTGTTTCATTTCATCCACCCATCGCTGCCAAGTATAAGGCCATAAAATTGGGTCGCCATCGGCATCTAAATACCAACTTTGGCATCCACCAACCCAGCTCGTACCCTTTAACCCTTCCTTTACGTAGGCATTAAAATCGTCAATGGCTTGTTGCTTGGCTTCAAACTCATCAAATTCATGGTCACGCCATTTATCGATCAATTTGATCACATAATCTGTTTGAACTTCACTCATGGCGATAACCGAAAAGTTACCAATGGGGGTATTGGGGCCGAGCATTAAAAAGAAGTTAGGGTAGTCGCTGAGCAACATTGATCGATATGCTTTAATTTTATGTTGCCAGGCTTTATCAATGTGCAAATTGTTACGACCAATAAGATTCATTGGGCGCATAAAATTAAATGCATTAAATCCCGTCGATAACACCAACACGTCTAGATCATGGTGTTTACCGTCTTTAGTGATAATGCCCGTAGCAGTAATGCGCTCAATGCCCTCTGTTATTAACTCAGCATTGGGTTTTTGAATGGCTTTATAAAAGGTGGTGTTGATAATGACCCGTTTGCAGCCTACTTGATATTCAGGTCGCAGCTTTTCCCGTAAGGTTTTGTCTTTGATGCTTAATCGTAAATTGGCTTTACACAAAAAATTTAACGCATGCTTTTGGATAAAGTGTCCCGTGACTGCTTTGGTAAAAAAATGTTCTAGAAAAAACTTGCCCGTATTGCGATGAATTTTGGTGATGATGGGAAAGCGAGCCATTAACTTTCTGCTGGTTTTTGAAAAGGTAAAATCGGGCAGGTGCATTAGCCATTGTGGTGTGCGCTGAAAAATCGAGACTTTAGCACCCGTGTTAATCAATTCGGGTATGGCTTGTGCGGCGGTTGACCCTGTACCTATCACCCCAACCCGGGTTGCAGCGGATATGTTGACGTCGTGGTTCCATTGGGCGGTATGAAATGTCGTACCTTTAAAATCTGCTAGTCCGGGAATGTCTGGAAATTGCGGATGATGCAAAATGCCCGTGGCGCACACTATAAAATCGGCAATATAGGTTTGCTGTTGGCTGGTTTTTACGGTCCATTTTCCATTGGTATATTGTGCGTCAGTAACCGCTTCGTTAAAGCGTATGTCTCGTTTAACCTCATACTTATCTGCCACGTGCTCGAAGTATTGTTTAATCTCTGGTCCATGGGCAAAAAAGCGACTCCAGTTGGGATTGGGTTCAAATGAATAGGTATACATGTGAGCGGGTACATCGCAGGCAGCCCCTGGATAGGTGTTTTCTCGCCACGTTCCGCCCACGCAGTCTTTTTTCTCTAGAACTACAATGTCAGTGATACCAGCTTGGCGCAGTTTAATGGTCATTAAGATGCCCGTCATGCCTGCGCCAATGATGACAACTGAAGGGTTTCGCTTTACTTGGTTCATCGGGACCCTCAATGATGACTATCGTTATTCGTTATTCGCTGTTGTTATTGCTGCTTTGAGTAATAATGCCTCTAAGCATTCAAAGAATGTTAACGATTTGTATTATCCTTCCAGCATAGAAAACTATTGTTAATTGATCTACACGCTAAAGGGACGTATATTTGTGATTTTAAGACATGGCGGCCATCAGTTATGACATTTCGCAGCATTACCAGTGTGCAAATTATTGTTTCTTATGGCATCGAGCTGGGTATTGATCAAGATCGGTTGCTGCAAGGGTCGGGGCTGGTGAGCGCCCAATTAACAGATCACGAGCAACTAGTTGAAGACAAGCAAGAATTACAGGTGTTAAATAACCTAATGCTGAATAGCAGATGCCCATTTAAGGTAGGAATGGCGTTAGGTTGCCGTTATCACCTGACCAGTTATGGCATCATGGGCTATGCCCTATTGGCGAGCAGTACTGCGAGAAAGGCGATTGAATTAGGCTTACGTTATCTAGATTTAACCTATGTTTTTTCACAGATAACATTAACTGAGCTTAAAGACGATTTATCCCTAAGGTTCTCATGCGACATTCCTGGTGAGTTAGGCGAACTGGTGTTAGTCAGAGACATGTTGGGCGCCGCTATGATCCAACGAGAAGTATTTGAAAGTAACGACTGGCCGATACAATTGCAGTTTACGTCGCCCCAGCCCGCAGGCTTGTCACTCGAAGATATAAAGCAAAGACTGGGTGCTGAGATTGAGTTTAATGCCAGCTATAACGGTTTTGCTGGATTGGCAACGCTATTAGATTTGCCATTGATAAAAGCCAATGAAGCCACCGCCAGACTATGTGAAGCGCAATGCAGCCAACTTCTGCAACAAAAGCAAAACTGGCAGCCTGTCGCTAAGTTGGTAAAAGACACCTTAGTACACTTAGGCTTAACAGCATCAATGGAAGACATCGCCCAGCATTTAGCGCGAACCACTCGCACTTTACATCGTCAACTAACACTAGAACAAACCAGTTGGCGCCAAGTGCGTGATGATGTTCGTTTTGGCATCGCCGAAGCGTTATTATTAACGCCGATACAACTTGATGAAATTGCTGAACGCCTTGGTTTTAGTGATGGGGCTAATTTTAGCCACAGCTTTAAGCGCTGCAAAAACATGACCCCAAGCCAGTATCGAAAGCAGGCAAAAAAACAGCGATAGCCACCTGTGCGACATAGATAAAGGCTTTAGATCCTCAAGCCTAGAACCTAAAGCCTTAGATCTAGAACTCTAGAACCCAGAGCAAGCGGCTGTTAGCCAGAATCTGCTTTCTATGACTCAATTCCCTTATGTTTAATTACAGAACTGCCTTTCACATGGAACTCCGTCCCCATCACCATCCATTTCAGTTCCTGGGCAGTTGCGGATATAAAAGGTCGCTTCTGCACATGAGCGCATCTGACTGCAGTGTGTTTTACCTGCTTCGCAACGAAAGCTAGGAGTCGGTTCAATCCACTGCATCTGTTCAACATCTTGATTGGTCAGCACTGGCGTGGCGGTCATTTTTTGATATTGTTTATAACCGAAAACACCAACCCCAAGGAGGATAATAAGCATGATTATGCGGCCAAGCACAGGGCTTGAACGGTAGTTTTCGTCATGATGAGATTGACTGTTTCGATGATGTTGACTGGTGTGAGAAGCTGGACGAATGGTGTTGGACACAACTGCCACACCTTCAATAGTGGCTTTTACGGCTTTGACTTTGCCATCGGGTTGGTTCTCGCGGTGAAATAGTATCTCATCGCCAACAATGGGTTTTCTGGCCATGTGCTTTAAGGTTGAAATGTGAATAAATACATCTTGATTATCACCGATTTCTGGCTTGATAAAACCAAAGCCTTTTTCTGTGTTCCAACGAACTAACATGCCTCTTTCCATGGCGATTTCTTTCCTTGATAGTCATTAAGTTAATAAAAGTCATGCTTTAGAATCATGCTTTTAAATCAGCAACATAATACCTATAACTAGAGCGTTTTAGCCAGTTATTTGATTGAATTTATAGATAGGGCAATAAAATATAGTCGACACGTTTACCTACTCAGGTAAAAACTGAATTGATATCGACTTGGCCAAGTTATCAACTGGCTACAACAAAAACGTGGTGTTATTTAAGATTAAGTTTAACGTGTATATAGGCAGGATTATTTTTTAATGAATTGGCCAAAAGTGACAACCGGGGCCACTGATGAATGATGAACAATCTTAAAAAGGGCTTGAGGTACGTCGCAAGGTGATGGGGAAGCTTATGTCGATAAAGCGCTTAGTAATGTCACTGATTTTACGCAACCATTGCAAGCGTTAGTCACAGCAAATTGTTGGGGTGAAGTGTGGGTGCGTGATGCTATTTCTAAGCAAACTCGTAGCCTAATTACTATTGCAGCACCGGCAACACTGACCGCGTTAAAAGCACCAACAGAATTAAAAGGCCATGTTCGAGGGGCATAGCGTATTGGATGTTCTATTGAACAAATTCGGGAAGTATTACTGCATTCAACCGTTTATTGTGGCATGCCGTCTGGTATTGAGGCATTTAGGGCTGCGAGAGAAGCCATCGAGGAATGGCAGCTAGAGAATAGCTAGCTGAATGAGATGCTTATTGTATTTTGCTTTGGGTAAAATGATGCTGCAGTGGCTACATTTGGCTTTTAATGCTATCAATTATTATCTGAATTTGGGAGCAAGCAATCCTTTTGCCGTTTAGCAGCGTATAAAGGGATAAGGAATTTATCAAAAAGGACTACAGATGCGTTATTTAATGATTATTGCAAGTTTATTGCTACTTAGTGCTTGTAGCACTAGTTATCCAAATCAGGCTATTACAGGGCAAGCTTTCCCGTCTGTATCAGGGCAAAACCTTGAAGAAAAGTCTATGACCTTGCCTGACGATTTAAAAGGTGAAGTGGCGTTATTATTGATCGGTTACAAGCAAGACTCTCAGTTTGACATTGATCGCTGGTTGATTGGTTTAGACATGACCCAAACTCAAGTTTCGGTATTTGAGGTTCCGACAATACAGGGACTGTTTCCTAGAATGTTCAGTACATTTATTGATAATGGCATGCGTTCAGGAATACCTAAACCGCTTTGGAAAGGCGTAGTTACTGTCTATAAAGATGGTGAAAAAGTACAAGCCTTTACCGGTAATGAAAAACCAAACAATACTCGAGTGGTGCTATTAAATGCACAAGGTAAAGTGATTTACTTTTATGACCAAGGCTTTTCAGTTGATGCACTCAATCAGTTAAGAGCAATGCTGTAATTGCCAGCTAAGTAACTAGTCTAGTCACTCGCTTAATTTTTAGTCTATTAGCCACTAAGCGACTAGCTTAATGGCTAGAGTGACCAACTTAGTTACGAGTCTCATTACTCGCTAAGTTACTCGCTTAAAGGCTAGAGCGACTAGCTTAGTTACAAATCTAGTTACTCGCTAAGCGACTAATTTTAATCGCTAGCCTAAGTGCTGGCTATTCTTTGGCGTAACAACTGAATTAATGTTGGCGCGATAGAGGCTAAAATCATCCCGCTCATCAACAGATATTGCTGTGGTGTGTATGACTCACCCATTAATACCAGGCCGCAGACTATACCTGCTACTGGGTTGGCAATGCCGCCAAAAGTGAAGTCGACCACTGACATGCGTTGTAATAACCACACATACATACTGTAACCGAGTACGGTGTTGAGTAAGATTATCCAGCTGATGCCTAAACCATTAGTTAGACTAAATTGGTTTACCACATTGAGGTATTGCTCAGGTGAAAACAGTGCCTGAATACCTGCTGCAACCAATAAGAATGCACCGCCGATAACGAGTTGCCAGGTTAATATTGTCCACCAATGAATCCGCGAACCTAACGATTTAGTTACCGTGCTGCCGATAATAATACAGCTGATAGCCGCCAGCATCGCCACTAATCCGATCGGATTTAAGCTGATCGAATTTGGATCAAACAGCATCCAAGCTAAGGCCATTAAGATAGCGCCAGAAAAGGCTTGCTGCAGATTCGGGCGCTTTTTACTGCTAACCCAATGAAATAACATCGCGAAAACCGGCACTGAAATCATACCAATACCAGAAATGGCCGACGGAAGTGTGAGTGCCATAATAAAAATCAAACTGAAAAATATCGCAATATTGATTGCGCCGAGTTTAATCAAAATGGGCCAGTCTGCCTTTAGAGGTCGGCTAGGTTTTATTGCCAATAATATCAGTCCAGCAGGCAACGCACGTAGGGCACCGAGTAATAATGGTGGCCAGTCGGGCAAGGTGAACTGGGTCATCGCATAAGTGGTACCCCAAAAAAATGCTGGGATCATGGCCAGTAAAATATTCATTAACTACCTTTATATTAAATATCTTCACGTAAAGATAAGTATCAATTCTGAACCGTTAAGTTATTTTTGTAAAGTACCTTTTTATGAAGTATCTTTACATTAAGTTTTTAACTTGTGTTTTGAGTGGCAAATGATAAGGGTGAGGTATGGAGGATATTGATAGAGTGGTAGCACAATGGGGCGAACAAAAGCCGCATTTAGATACGCTACCAATGGCGTTACTTGGGCGCTTTTTGCGTTTGCAAAAACACATTGAAGCCGAAATATCCGCTTGCCATAAACAGTTTGGCTTGACCATGGGTGAGTTTGATGTGCTGGCGACATTAAGACGTGCAGGTAAGCCTTATATCTTAACCCCTTCAGGGTTATTATCGTCAATGATGTTAACCTCTGGCGCGATGACAAACCGTTTAGATAAGCTTGAATCTAAAGACTTAATTGCACGTGTACACAGCACTGAAGACAGGCGCAGTGTCTCGGTTGGCTTGACTGAAAAAGGTCTTGTCACCATAGATGAGGTGATTGAACAGCATGTGAAAATTCAGCACAAACTGGTCCAAAGCCTGTCTGATGCTGAAGTGCCCGAATTGAACCAACTACTCAAGACGTGGTTAGCGGCCTTTGAGGGCCATAAATAGCGGTAGTGATTAGATGAATCAAAACAATTTCATATCAAAAAAGTAACATTGTAAATTTATTATGATAATATAAATTCAGTTACTTACTGTTTTTTGTTATGTTTTTTTACTCAAAGGAATGGGCGTTTTATGTTCATATGTCAACGGATGACGATGGTGATATTATCATCAACATTATTTTTTATGCTTTCTGCTTGTGGTGGTGGAGGTTCTTCAGATGAGCCGGTAAAAACAGCACCGCCAGCTCCTCAAATTACCTACACCGATTACACCATTACAGCCATTGACGGTTATTTAGAAAATGCGACAGCATGGTTAGATGTAAATAATACGGGGCATTATTTTCCAACTAATCCTACGGCTCAAACACATGAAAATGGGGCAGCGGTTTTAAGTGTTCCTGATACTTTTATTGCAACAAACTTCCCTGTTATTGTTGAAGCAACACCTTCGATCACTTTTGATAAAGGCCTTAACCGGTTAATCACTAATCGTTTTACCTTAGCAGCGCCAGCAGGTGAGAGAATAGTGACCCCATTTTCTACGCTTGTGTATATCAAGATGAAATCTGGATTGTCTCAAGGTGCTGCTATTGTAGACGTTGCAAATGAATTACAAATTTCGCGTGCCGAGTTGCTCACTGATTTTATTGTCAGCAATAACCAACGTATGACATTAATTGCTGCAGATATGGTGAGATTAAATATTTTCCCTGAAACACCACCAGAATTAGTCCAAGCAGCTATTAATCCGCTAAATATTTCAGCCGAAGTTACTCAGTATGCCAATATCCAAAATGACCCTAGCAGCTTTAAAGCAACAGTTAGAAATTCTTTTAATCTAATTGAGTTGGATACAGATGATGATGGTATTGCTGATGGCGATGATAGCGACATTGATGGTGACAATATTCCAAACGAACAAGATACTTATCCCTACATTATGGATCGTCATACAGCTGGAAGCCCGAGTGAGTTGATGCTTGGCCAGATAAAAATTGAAACTGTCTTTGCGGGTCAATGGCATTATTTTGAACTGACAACTCCTGATGATATTTTATTAAATGTTAATTTGTCGCAATTAACAGGAGATGTCGATTTATATGTAAAGCAAGGTTCGGTTCCGACTAAGTTTGAATATGATTGCCGTTCAAATAACAGTGTTCAAAGTGCAGAGAAGTGTCTTCAAAGATTAAAAAAAGGTCAAAAACATTTTATTGCCGTTGCGGCGAGGGAAGATTCAGGATATCGCTTAGAAGCTATTTTAGATGAAATAGTAGTGAGTAAAGTTAGTTTACTATTACATGGTTTAGCTTCAACTGTAGGGACTTGGGATAGCCTAGTTAACGATGATAGTTTTTTTCCGGCTCATGTTCCACGTTGAATATTGATGATGAGTTAACCGAGTTGCCGCAGGTTAATAGCAAAGGTGAGTATTGCTTTAGACTCGATTTTGGTGGTTATGACCGAGATAGTAATTTAGCCACAGTCGGTTTAGATGGTAAAACGTGTATTACAGCTATTGGGTGTAATGGTGACTTTTCAAACTTTAATTTATTAGGTAAAGAGGTCGAAACCGCGATAGACCAGATTGTGACTGCATTCGGTATAGATACTGAAATTGTTTTACTTGGACACAGTCGCGGTGGATTAGCTGCAAGAGCCTATTTGCAAAACTCCGATTCACAATATAAAGAATACGTTAAAAGTTTAATTACTACAGGTACGCCTCACCAAGGTTCACCTTTAGGGCGTTTTTATCAATACATGGATGAAAACTGCACGCCTAAAACTACTTATAGACAGGATAATAGTGTTTGCGAAGATAGTTGGGAGGTGATCGAGCTTCTAGCCGGAGAGCGAGTCTATTTTGGTTATCCATTTGGCAATGATGAAATGGACTTATTAGTGCCAAGTATTGACTTTCTATCGCCGGAATCTTCAGAAATAAAAAAATTAAATGATAATGTTCTCGCTCTTGAAAATGTCATTATTGCTCAACTGAGTTATCGAGGTACTAAATTTGGCATACTGGCAGAGAATATAGGGCCATTAAATTTAGATTATGACCTATATAAATATCAACAATTATTTGGCGGCGACCATCCACATCCAAGCACACTGCGTTATATTGAGAAGGGGCAAACAAGAGAGAGTTTTATTGGTGATGGAATTGTGCCAGCCTATAGTCAGCAGTTGAGTGAGTTATTGATTCCTTTTGCTCGAAATGTTGATTTATCTTTTTCTAGTAATGCTTATAACGTGATTCATACCGAGCAAACAGAACAAGTTAGCGATTTAAATTCAATGTTTGAATCAGTTCGTCTTCAAATTAGTTGGGAACAGTAATCATATGAAAAAGAAGATTATTATCCTTTCAGTTATTGGCATTATTTCTGTCGCGACTTATGTTGTTTCTGATGCGAGCAAACAAGGTCAAAATATTGTTCAAGCTGCCAGTGATGCAGAAAATGTAACTCACTTAGCAAATAATGCTCCAGATAAAATTGCACCAATAGCAAAAATTGAAACCGCAATGTCTAAGCCAACAACTAAGTCGATATCACCCGATGCGGTCTTTGATGTATGGGGAGAAATCAAAACCCTCTTAACTGCGGGTAAAATAGATATCGGTCTTGAAAAGCAACTCATTAATTCATTGAAACAGACGAGCAACCCACAAATATTGGCAGAAATTAGCCAATTATTACAACAACCAGATGCTAATTTAACGTCCAGAAATCAAGAGTATTTATTGAGTTTACTCGCGGTAGT
The DNA here is from genome assembly GCF_002836275.1 of Shewanella sp. Actino-trap-3. NCBI lineage: Bacteria > Pseudomonadati > Pseudomonadota > Gammaproteobacteria > Alteromonadales > Shewanellaceae > Shewanella > Shewanella sp. Actino-trap-3. The sequence continues at coordinate 3,687,114 of NZ_PJCE01000001.1, forward strand.
TAACACCCATGAATCTGTTTCATTACTACTTGATACACTCGAAAACACTCCCATTACCGATTCGAATGCGATTTATTCGGCGAAAAAATCACTGCAAAAAATAGCGCGTTCTGATACTTATTTGAGTTTGTTTGAGTCCACTTTTAGTAATATGGACAGTGATAATTTATTTTTGCCAGATATTGCCAATGCTATTGCGAAAAATGCATCTGAATCAAGTTTCGATTTTATTATTAATCAAATCGATAGCCTTGGTGATAAGTCCAGTATTGCAATGAATAGCATGGAAAATATAACACAGGAAAAGCTTGTTCCTAAGCTACAGCAAATAATTAACTCCAGAGACCCAAACAGTGAACTAAGTCAGGTGTCACTTACAACACTTGCCAATATGGGACAATATGAAGCTGCGGCGGCACTGATTCAATGGAGCGCATCTCAACAGCCAAGTGCTGACAAACTCGTCACTGAACTGTTTAATTCTGCAGTTAATAAAAGCCCGTCAGCCTACAGAGCGATAGAAAAAGAACTTAATAGTTACGACTTCTCGAGCTCAGAAATAAAAAAGACAATTAAGGCTATTTATTCAGCTCGTCAGTAGTCTGGGCCATATATCAAAAAACGGCCAGTGTCTTTAAGATACTGGCCGTTTTTGTTATTGCAGGTTGAGAAGGCTTTGCGCTTATGGCTGTAGCTGCGCTTTTGCTGCTTCAACTTTTGAAAAGTCTAAACCCAGTTCATCGACTGCTTCTTTGATTAAGGTTGGGTTTTGCATAACCATGCCCATCAATTGTTGTAGCTTATCCGCAGGGATCCCTAACTGGCCAATAGTCGCCATTGCGGCAAATGGGTTTTCAGTCAACGTCTGGAACAGCTCATTAATTTGCGCGTCACTGATATTGTGTTCTTTGAAGATGGCAAGAATAGGGTTCATTACGATACCTTGTGTGATCGTTGATGTTAAACATAGGCTAATTCTACCACATAACTGCGGTAGTAAGTTTTCATGGCGCTGGATACCAAGCCGTTAAGCTTGATCTGTATAAATGGCCCGACCGCAAGTAATATGCGGTCGGGCCATTTATCCGTTATTTTTCAGCGGCGCAACGTGCTTGCGACAACGAGGTGGTATTGCCGCTTTGCACATGACGCAATAGGCAATTATCGCCTTGTTTAAGCAGTTGCACAGTGACTGGCATCTCAGTACTGCGCCCCATTATGAGTAAACCATTAGCATCCTTGTGCTGCGCACGTTCAATCACTTCTTGGCTGAACTGTGTGAAGGCATCGTCTGCGATTAATACATTACTTGCCCCTAACAAGGTTGCCAATGCTTGTTGTAACTCAGCATGGATTTGGCTGCTTGGGTTGGTCAGTGTTGCACGTTGCATTTGGGCTGGTGACTCGTTTGCAGTTGCACCACAGCCGCCCACCGCCAATATCGCCAATATGCCAATTAATTGCTTTAGCATTATTGCTCCAATGCCAATGGCGTGAGAATACGGTTATTTTTAAGCACATTTTGATTACGTGTGTCTTGCAGCATAAAGCCTGGGTCGACAAAGGGATCTTGTGCTGGTGCGCGCGCGATTGCAGTTGCTGTCGATGGGCAGCGGTTGTTGGCGCGATAAAATAAGGCTGCACTCAATAATCTTTCGTTGGTATCACCTAATGGGTGTCCAAGGTCGTCTGCTAGCTCGCAACCTGGTACTTCGCTGTCTACGGTTGGATTGGTTGATGGCATAAAACCGTCAGAATATTCGCCAAAGCCTTTATCATTTACCCCTTTAAACTGGATGGTAAAATACGTTGTGTCGCAGTTATTGGTGGGGTAAAAGCCGTATGGTTTTCCACAGGTGGTCTCGCCGAGTTGAATTACCTCAACATCAATACCGCGAAGGGCATTCATTAAGGCTTCACTGGCAGAACACGTACCTGGCGTTGTTAGCACAAATACCCGTTTAAGATTTAGCGAAGGTAGTGGGACTCCGCTGCGAAGCAATGAAGTATTAAATCCAATTGATTCAGGAATAAACGGCATCGGCGTTAAGGCTTCGCGGGTAACGGGATTAACGGTAGGGTATTTGTCATTAAAGCTGGTGCGTTCAAATACTCGGTTGGCTGTAGCATTATCGCCGGCAATCATGTAGCCCAGTTGGCTGGCGAGGGCTAATAATCCGCCGCCGTTATAGCGAATATCCACGACTAAATCGTCAACTTGCGCGTTGCTGAGCAAAGTCATGGCATCGTATAAACCTTTTTCAGCGGTTGCGATGTGGGCGTTAAATTGTAAATAACCCACTTTGCCGTTGGCGGTTTGAATGGTTTTGGTGTTTTGTACTGGCGTCGATACCACAGTCTCAGCTAATAGTGTCACGGTGCGGTCTGCTTGTGCATCTAAATCACGAAGCGTAAACACGGTTTGCTTGCCACTGGTACTGGGGAATAAACCTGCATTTAAGGTATCGATACTGCCGCTGTCATTGGCATCTGCGACGCTAACGCCGTCAACAGTGACAATAATAGCGCCACGGCTAATGCCTGCATCACTCGCTGGCGAGTTGGGTTCGTTGTAAGCCACAGTCACTTGTCGTGAAATACCTGCTGAAGCGTTACGCAAATTTAGCGTCATGCCATAACCAACCGAGGCGCCGGATCCATTAAGTAATTCCCATTCTGCTGTCGACATGGAAAAGTGAAAGTTATCTTTTAGGTTGCCAGTGTCAGACAACTCTTCTGTTTTAAGCAGTTCAAAATATTCTGCCACGTTATAGGGCGCTGGATCGCGATCAATAATTTCGTTGTACCACAGGTAGGTGTCATTACTCCATGAGCGGAGCCACAGCTTTTGGGTTAATGGCGCGCTGCACTGATTTGCTAAGGTCGAATCGTTAGCAAATTGGCCTGCAACCCACTGAGGTGAGGTAGACCCTGTATTGGTGCTGTCATCGCCGCCAGATGAACCGCCACAAGCGGTTAATAGCAGCAGACTGGCACTGATAATCAATGGGGCTAATATGTGTCTAGGGCGTAACTTCATCATAATCCTTTAATATACTCAGATGTCATGATTAATTTGAGTCTTTTATTATTTACAACTTTATTACAATTGACTTGATTTGTAACTCGGTTTTTATATCTTTTTGGGAAAGCCTTTACTCTTAATGACTATATCTAAGGTGAATCAATTTGTTATCACTAGCGTCAATGCAATAAAAAAAATCACTTCAAATTGAAGTGATTTTTTTATCGAGTCACCTAGATGACGACTCTGGTTGATAAACAGTTTTACCTTGTTAGAAGGTCACGCTCTTTTCTGCACTACAAGTTGAGGTTGAAGCCTCACACACTTGATAGGTGTATGTTCCACCGCCTTTTGATGCAATGCTATCTGTATAGCTACCATTATTAGCCGTAGTGGTTATTTTGTTGTTATCACGGAAAACATCAACATTGGCAGAGCTTAAACCACTGAAGCTTAAATCGACATTTTTAACCCCTTTTGATTTATAACCGTTAAGGGATAACGTGATATCTCCACCGGTTGGTGGTGGTGTTACGCCGCCAGCACAACCATTGCTAGATAAATAAGCATCTGCAGCCGCCGCTTGCACAATACCATAACCAAAGTAGTCGTCTTTACCTGACGCACCCGCATCTAATGCAGTGGCTTTAAGTGCTGCGCGGATCTCGCTACCCGTACAGGCATTATGTTGTGACCACACTAATGCCGCAATACCCGATACGGCAGGTGTTGCCATTGATGTACCACTCATAAAGCCAAAATCAGAGGTTCCAATATTTATATTTGCGCTTGAGGCATTAACTAACGCGGCTCTATCTTCAAACGCGGCGCCTACAGCAGGAATGCTGGTGGTATTGGTGTCACCTAATGTGCCATAAAGTACACCGGCTACATTATTTACAATAATGGCACCTACACCGCCAGAGGCTTCACAATTAGCCACTTTGTCGTAGAATGAAATCACTCCACGGTCGATCACACAAATATTACCGTTAGCACCTGAGTTGGTTGATTCAGCCGTACCCATGTAAAAAGTACTACCTGTTACTGAACCTGAATTTTCCATTGCTGATGAGGCAAAAGCAAATCCGTCGACGGATAAATTAGATGCAGTAGCTTGTCCTGCAGGATAAGTTGACAGCGTATCAACCCCGCCAGCAGTGACCTCGACACAAATGGTTTCATCGTTGGTCACTCGGCGACCTTTACCTGATGAACAAGAAGGGAATTGAGAGAAGTCAGCGATAACGTTATTGCCATCATTAGCACCAACCATCATGACTGATGGATAACCTGCTGGGTATGAGCGCACATTGTTACCATCATTACCCGCGGCAGCGACAACTAATCCACCGGCGTCACTAAAACTTTGGAAAGCATTCGATTCGGTTGAGTTTGAACCACCGCCGCCTAAACTCATGCTGATAATGTTAGCACCGGCTTGTGAACAGAGATTGGCAGCTTGAGCTAGATCTGATGAGTAGCCCCATCCAGCGGCGTTAAATACTTTAATAATATGCATGTCAACGCCAGGTGCCATACCAATAACACCAATTCCGTTATCTGCCGCACCAATGGTACCGGCTACATGGGTACCGTGTGGTCCGCCGTTTTCATCCCAATTACCAGTGCCGCTGTCGTTGTTGCCGCTAATATTATTCCACACAAAATCGGCATTACTGCGATCAAGCCCAGAATCGATCACACAAACTTTAATACCGGCACTGGGGTTAAAAGTGACTTGGTCGGCTTGTGATTGATACACAGCATACGGGGTAATCTGGGTTGTCATCGGGTTACCAATGTCATCAGCAAAACCCATCAAATAACGGCGTTGATCTTCTTCAACTAATTTAACATGAGGGTTATTCAGCAATCCTTTTACTTGCGCTAAATCTTTACCCGTAAATGTAGCAGCAATAAATCCATCGCCATCCACATGAATTTGAGCACCTAATTGTTTTGCAAGAGCTTTTACTATGCCCTTTTTTTGTGGGTCCACTTGAATGACATAACGATCATCGCTGGCTTGTACATGAGCCGTTGCACTAAGGCCTAGAGCTAATAGTGATATTGAAATTGTTGATAGTTTCATAGAATAAATATTCCTATTTGTTATTATTTTACTGTTTTGAATCTGCTTTATAGACACTAGGGTACCTACATCATTAGCAGCTAAACTATTCTGACATTAAATTTGTAACACAAAATGACATAGTTTAACAAATTAATAACAAATGTTTTTTAGCGTTTTTTTATCTAAAATTGGTTTTTTACCTTTTAATTCAGATGAGTAAAAATATAACATCAGCGAGCTTTTTAGGGCGCGTTTTATGTTCTCTCTCCGACGGTAATACCAATATAGTTAGCTAGCTGTTTATGCTGATATTGATCCCCAGAGGTTTTTTATTAGGTGTTTAGCCAAAGAGAGCATTACCATGATGGGCCAACATAGAATAAAAAAAGGCGAGTCAATGCGAGCTTCATTAATCAATATCTCGGCGCTATGCCGTCGGCAAGGTGGCGCGTCTGGGGTTAAACTACTGCTGATTATTTTAGCGACCATGTTGGTGACTGTGGGATTAACATTTTTTATTATCCGCACTTATATCTTTCCGTCGCCGTTAACCCCCGTTACCTTAACGGTCAAAGAAACTCAACAGCTAGACCATAAACTGGCACAATTAGGCTGGCAAGCTGAGCCTAGCACTCAAGTGAGTCATTCGTCAGATCCCAACGAGCGAAGCAATCGTGGCAATAATAACAGCGCAGAGTTAACCCCACAGGCCTATCGAGAATTTGACGCCGACCGTCAGGTGACCTTTAGTGAAAAAGAAGTTAATTCAATGATTGGCCGCAATCCTGATTTTGCGCAGCGGGTTGCGATTGATTTTTCCAATAATTTAGCCAGCGCCAAAATGCTGATCCCCATTCCAGAAGATTTCCCGATTATGGCAGGGGAGATTTTACGAGTGAATACAGGGCTAGATATTCATTTAGACGCTAATCGTCGCCCAGTGGTCGCTCTGGTTGGCGTGAGCTTAATGGGCGTACCTATCCCGAATGCCTGGCTTGGGAATATGAAAAACGTCAATTTGGTGGGTGAGTTTGGCGATCGCGGCTTTTGGAATGCGTTTGCCGATGGTGTGGATGATATTCAAATTCGTGACGGTGAGCTGTCGATCAAACTGCGAAAATAATCGAATTGAGTCGTGGGTGTTTACATCAAGCCCACTGTCTATATACCAAGGGACTATTCTCATGCTATTCATTCTGAGTGCGGCTAATACCAAATGCGACAAAGCACTTTAGTAACCTGCTTATTGCAATGTACTTATTGAACACTTCACCATGATAAAGGTTTTAACACACTCGAAAGTCAGCTTACAATCGCTATGGATGATCAATAGATCATCTATGTCCTGTAAAGCACTTTTACCACATGCCAACCAAATTTGGTTTTGACTAGGTGTGGGGTGATTAGCTCGCCATTGAAACACACTTTGTCAAATGGTGGCACCATCTGACCTTTTTTGAACTCACCTAAGTTACCACCACTTTTAGCTGAAGGGCAGCTAGAATGCTTTTTGGCTAACACGTCAAACTTGGCGCCATTATTAAGCTGCTTGATGATGTCTTCAGCTTGAGTTTGGTGTTTAACTAATATATGTAATGCTGCTGCGGTTTTGGCCATGATGTCGGTCTTAGTGTCGCTGTAGTTAGCGCATTATTATACCTGCTTTGTCAGCTAAATTGGCAGTAGATCCTTACCCGAATAATATATTCAATCCCATAAGGTCAAAGATGGTGAGCATTGAGTGATGTTTACACCATTATGTTGCCGGGTGACCAAGTCAATCTCTCGCCAAAAAAATCAATTGTAAACACAGCACGAGAGCAAAGGGGATTACGCCAACAATAACGATTGCCAGCACGAATAATAAGCTTGAAAACTGAATACACGGTGAATCAAAATGCGCTAAACAGAATTGCGTAAATTGACTGAAAACTGCCAAAGTCTCATAGGTAAACATCAATAATAGTGTTGCAATAATGATCACTGGCAGGTAAAAACCATATTGAGGTTTAGTCCAGCGTTGCCGCCTAGCTTTACTCACAAAAAACGCATTTAAGAGTGTGTTTGACATGGGTATTTAGGCAGTCCAATGACGCGCTTACTATGGCGCACTTTAGCGTAAGATAACCGTGTTGAGATTTGCATCGTTCATGCTTTTCTTAGGCTGAATGCGCTTACAAGCTCAGTTAGCTATGGCATATTATCTCATTGGGACTGGCCATTTTCGTGCCGTTGTCAGTGATATTCATTACGCTAACCAGTCAATCAGCTAGGCATAACTTGCTATCGTTTGCGCAAGTTTAGTGATTAAACACTGTTTAAATGGATTACAGTATTGGCAAGTTTATAAAATACCGCGAGCAGATAATGAAAAGGAAATTTTAATGCTTAAGCGAATCATACCATTATGTATAGCGAGTGCGATGACTATGGCAACACCTGTTCATGCAGAAGAAGACAAATATATTTGGCTAGAAGATGTTGAAGGCGCAAAGCCAATGGAATGGGTTAAGCAGCAAAATGCCCTGTCTGCGGCCCACATTAAGGCTTACCCAAGTTTTGATAATCTGGTGGCAAACAGCCTAGAGATCTTAAACGATAAAGCGCGTATCCCTTATGCCACCCGCATTGGCGATTATTTGTATAATTTTTGGAAAGATGAAACCCACCAGCGTGGAATTTATCGCCGTACCACGTTAGCTGAATACGCCAAAGCGCAACCAAACTGGGAAACGGTGCTTGATATTGATGCCCTCGGTAAAGCTGAGAGTGTTAATTGGGTATTTAAGGGCATTGAATGCCAATACCCACAAAACGAGCGCTGCTTGGTGTCCTTGTCTCGCGGTGGTGCAGATGCTGCTGAAGTACGCGAATTTAATTTAACCACTAAATCTTTTGTCGACAGTACTCAGCAGCCGTTTGTGTTGGCTGAGGCGAAGTCAATGCTAAGCTGGATTGATAAAGATAGCGTGTTTGTTGGTACTGATTTTGGTGATGGGCACAGTATGACCGATTCAGGCTACCCAAGTGTGGTTAAATTGTGGCAACGCGGTACGCCATTGTCTGCCGCTAAATTAGTGTTTAGAGGCGATAAAACATCCGTTGCGGTGTCGGGTTATGTGATGTTTGATGATAAAACACCACTGAATATCGTCACCGAAAGCTTAACCTTTTACACCGCGAAACATTATGTTTATCAAAATAAAAAGCTGGTCTCGCTGCCTATTCCTGAGGATGCAGATTTAAAAGGCTACTTTAAGGGGCAGCTGTATATTGAGTTAAAAAGTGATTTAGTCACTAAAAACGGTACTTTTAAACAAGGTGCCATCGTCTATACCCCAGTAAATAAGCTGATTGCGCAAAAACCAGAGTTTAGTGAATTGGTATCGCCAACGAAGCACGCCTCTATTTCGCAAGTGTCATTTAGCCAGAATGCTATTTTTGTCACTTGGTTGGATGATGTAAAAAGCCAACTTGTACGCTACATGCAAAATGATAAAGGTGAGTGGCAAAGTAAGCCTGTCCCCTTTGAAGCTAATGGCACCTTAAGTGTGTTTGATGTTGAACGTGATAGCGATGACTTTTTTGTTAACTACACCAGTTTTTTAGAGCCTGCCAGTTTATATCGCTTAAATGGTGCAAGCCTAAAAGCGGATAAAATTAAAGCGATGCCACAGCAATTTGGCGCCGATAAATTTGTCACCCAGCAGTATTTTGTTGAATCAAAAGACGGCACTAAAGTGCCTTATTTTGTGGTGATGGCTAAAGACATCAAACTCGATAACAGCAACCCTACGTTACTTTACGGTTATGGCGGTTTTGAAGTGTCTCGCTTGCCGGCCTATTCGGCCACTATTGGCAAAAACTGGTTAGAGCAGGGCGGTGTATACGTGCTTGCCAACATTCGTGGTGGTGGCGAATACGGCCCCGCTTGGCATCAAGCGGCGTTAAGACAACATCGTCATAAAGCGTATGAAGATTTTGAAGCCATTGCAGAAGACTTAATTGCCCGTAAAATCACCTCAAGCCAACATCTTGGCATTCAAGGTGGCAGTAATGGTGGCTTGCTAGTGGGCGCTGCATTTACTCGTCGCCCTGAGCTATATAACGCCGTAGTGTGTCAAGTGCCGTTATTGGACATGAAACGCTACAATAAGTTATTAGCAGGTGCCAGCTGGATGGGTGAATACGGTAATCCTGATATTGCACAAGAGTGGGCGTATATTAAAACCTACTCGCCACATCATAATTTAACACCAGGGGTTACATACCCTAAAGTGTTTTTTACTACCTCAACACGTGATGATCGGGTTCATCCGGCACACGCGCGTAAAATGGTGGCTAAAATGGCAGATATGGGCATTGATGTGTTGTATTTTGAGAACATCGAAGGCGGCCATGCTGGCGCGGCAGATAACACTCAAGCTGCCGAGTTAAGCTCAATGGTTTACGCTTACTTAATGCAGCAGCTGCGTTAAAAAACTTGGTTAGTGATTAATAAAGAAAGGGTTTCAGTGCTGCTGAAGCCCTTTTTTATATTTTAGAATTCAACGTTGATTTTTATGCTAATTATCACAGTGATGTTCACATTAGTGTTTACGTTAGTTTTTACCTTAGTGCATCGATGCTTAACCTACCCAATAATGAAAAAATTGCCGCAGTGAAGTACTGCGGCAAAATAGCCTGAAGCAAATGAGCGCGAGTGATCCTTTCGCGCCATTAGCTAGGGGGGTAGGCTCAATGACGATTAATTAGTGGCGCTAATTAACTCAATATCATTACTTGCCAGTGTGCCATTGATTTTAATGGCGACCTGGTAAAGCAGATCGGCATTATCGGATGCTTTGCTTTGTAAGTCGAGGTCATGGACATTAAACGTATATGTACCGGTTGTGTCGGTGGCTTCCAATGATCCAGTGCACTCATCGCTAGTTGAACTGTCGCATTGATAGCTTTGGGTCACATGCCAACGTTTCCAAGCCTTAGGTTTGGTGGACGGTGAGGCTGGGTCGGGGAAACCAAAATACACAATATCGTAATCGGCTACGTTAGTGAGTGCTTCGCCGTCACTATTGGCAACGGTGAATGATAGTGCGCCAGTGGTGGCATCAAATGTGTCGAGTTTAACCACCACGCTGCTGGCATCATCGATACTAACGCCATCAATTACTGGCGGCACAACAACTGGAGGTACAACGACCACTGGTGGATCAATAACAGCCACGTCGTCATCGTTATCACTATTACAGCCAAATATTAGTAATGAACTGGCTAATATGGCGCTGAGATATTTAACTTTCATCATGCGCTCCTTAATTGAAATGTCCGGTATGACAAGTAGTACATTCCATATCGGTTTGAACACTGGCCAAAGGCATAACAGATGCTTCTTTATTATGACAGACTTGACATGCTTGTGCTTCAGCAGAAGGTTTAGCTTCTGGTAATGCTGAAATATCTTCTAAGGCATAAGCGCGGTTGAGCAGTTCAACAATATGAAAAGCCATACTGGCTGATAGACGTTTACAGCGCTCACCTTTTTTGACAAACGGTAAGCCTGATGCAGCAGACCAGTTACTAATAGATGAGTGACATAATGGGCTGTTGGCAATAGAGGTTGCACCGACTTCTAATGATTTCTCTTCCGTAGAACCAATCCCAGCAATAAACTCAGCAGAGGATAAAGGCAAATCTGTCGTTTCATAGTAGCGGAATGAAGCACCAATAATGGCACTGTTTTGGCCATTAATGTCATCTAGGAAATTGATTAACATACCCGATGCATTCAAGTTTCCACAAAGTGTTCCTTGACCCACAACCCCTGCCCAACCATAACCGGCTAATGCTGTTGGTATGGTGGCAAATTTGCTGGCATCAGCACTACTAGATGCTGCAAGCATAGTGATAATGGCATGGAAAACTTGGTGCATACAGCCGCCGCCAGTTTCATAGGCTAACTTAGCGGTTGCCATTGCATCTAAAGGTACATATTTGAGTTTTTCACCTAACTCTAAGCGGTAGTTACCGGCTTCATCGGTGGCGGCAAATGCCGATGTACCTAATAGTGTTGCCCCAGCAGCTGCGGTGCTTAATCCAATAATTTTTGTTAATGCTTGGCGTCTATTTATGCTCATTGTGGTTACCCTCTATATCATTGTTGTTATATTCAAGCGCTAATATTTGTTATGGCTTAGGCTTGTTTTGACATTCGTTGCTGGCCTGAATATCGACAGCAACGCGATGACCTAACAATAATCAATAGGGTTATTAATGGTGTGATTTATGCCCGATAAAACTGTTTTTAAAAAACCATTAAATTTAGCTAATAAACACTGACTATGACGGTCAAAAATAAATACCAAAAGCGCTTTTTTGTGACAGTAGTCTTATCATTTATAAGATTTATGCATATTTATCTGTGTATTTATTGAAATTAACATCATGAAATTATGTGATTAACGTCTCAATTACATCATTGTTAGTCATTACACCTTACAAAATGTAAGGAATAATAGTGTGAAGATATCGGGATCACAGATTTCATAAGATTTTCTGCATACACTTTATCAATTGTTAACAGTATTGAGGCAGTTGATATGCAATTGGGCCATTGCAGGTTTGATATCGACAAAGGTGATCTGATCAATCAGGAAAGTGGCGTGGTGTGGCATCTTCCCCGAGCAGAGCTACATGTGCTGACATTATTGGTCGAGTATCAAGGCAAAGTTGTTGCTAAACCCTTATTAGAATCTGGCTATGGTGATAAATCGCATTTAAGCAGTGCTTCGGTGGCGCGAGCCATATTTACATTGCGGTCTTTTTTTGGGCCACAGCAGGAATCACTTATTGAAACGGTTAAAGGTCAGGGCTACTTACTGCGGCATCATCGTCCTCGTAAGCAAACCGCAAGTGTATTACCGTCGATTATTCGCCGTCATTCTGGATTACTAATCGTAACGGCAATAATACTAATCGTTTGTAGCATTGCTGCAGTGAAACTGATGCAGCCTATTGTTACACCAACCCCGCCTTTGAGTGTCAATACCGTTAAACTCTTATCTGGAAGTACCGTTGATGTGATGCTCTATGCCCCATCAAGAACCAACAATGAGCAGTTGATTGAACTTGGGCAACAAATACAGCAAAGCTTTGCCGATTGTGACGTGAGCAGTTGGGAGAGAGTTTATTTATCACTGTCTCACGACAAGCAAGTATTGAACATTACCTTGCGGGGAGATCTCTTAGGGCAGTCTCTTATTCGTAATTTAAAAATCAGTGATTTAAGGCAGCCTAAACAGTTTGTTAATCGTGATTGGCTCAAGCAGGTGAATATTTGTGACACGATTAACGCACAGCTAGCCCAAACAAGTCAGCATTTGGAGTAATAATAGTATGACTAGAAGTAGATTGTGGGCTATTAATATTATGATCTTAGTGTTATTGCTGGCCAGTATGGGAATTATTTATAGGCTTACTACACGTGTGCCAAGTTTTATGCTCAGTTGCAGTTCAGAATTATTTCATCGTAAGAGCGCGGCACAAGACCAACGTCATTATTTATTAGTCGATTTAGTCTCCAATGAAGGCCAAGCTCAGATTAATTATCGTTATTTTGACTACGAGGGTAATTTGGCGGGTACATTATCAATGAAAGGAACTGTGGATAGAATTGATACCGAAAATCAAATCTACGATATTTCAGTGACCACCAAAAAAGAATTCCTGGCGAGTCACAACTCAAAAGTGCCACAGCATTTAGCGTACTTGTCTTATGTCAGTAGTTTAAATTTAAATAAAAAAGGGCTGCATTCGTTATCGCTTCAAGTTATTGAGCGAGACGAAGCAAAAGATTATGCGGTGGTCCTGTTTCAACCTAGCAATACCGTGTGTGGTTGTCGCTTAGTGCATTAATCAAACCCAATAAAAAGGTCGATGCAAATACATCGACCTTTTAGTGTTTAGGGCTTGTTGACCTTTCGTGTTCAAAGGGCTAAACGGTTTAGCGCTTTGAATAAAAATGCGGCGCCTAGCATTGTACGCTAATACCTTGCACAAACTCTTCGCTTACAAATAAGGACGACCGTTTAGCCGAACCCTTCGGGCTGCATTTGTGGCTTCTTTGTACTGCGTTATCGCTTATTAATGTATAACAACATGTCATAAGCTCTGCCTTGGATAAAACTGCCACAAAATGCAGCAGCATTCACCTTCAAAGATCTACCGGCCCTAGTGACTACCCGTTATATTTTTATTGAGTTGAGCGTGACTTGTTTGGTCTGAGTGACTTCACCCACGGGCAAAATAGTACGGCCGTATTCGGCATTCAGTAACTGCGCCATAGCAAAATAAATGGCACTTGCTCCGCAGAAAATACCTTCAAATCCAGCGATAGTGCCAAGCAGGGCATTATCGGTAAAGTCGTGTGCAGCCAGTAAGAAAAACAACACCGTCAATGAACCAAATATCACTTGTTTTGCTCGTGGATAACGTAAAGACCCGACAAACATAAAGGCGGTAAATATGCCCCATAAGGTTAAATACCAGCCCATAAAATGAGCGGGACTGGCGGCAACACCCATGTTTGGCATTAATATTAGCCCAACTAAAGTCAACCAAAACAAACCGTAGGAAGTAAATGCTGTTGTGCCAAAGGTATCGCCGCGCATAAAGCACATGATGCCCACAATCACTTGGCCAATGCCACCGTAAAAAATCCCCATCGCAAGGATCATCGAATCAATTGGAAAGTAACCCGCATTGTGAATATTCAGCAAAATGGTGGTCATGCCAAAGCCCATTAATCCCAGTGGCGCTGGGTTGGCCAGTTTTGTAGACATTAAGTTCCCCTAGTGTAAAGGTCACTGAATCCTGTCGATTCAGTGAGCGTTAATCTGTATCTTTATAGCGTAAGGCGCGCATTCTAGAGAAAGGGGCCGGGGTCGCAATATGCCTGAAGAGGTAGCAGCATTGTAAAATGTAATAATAAATTCTCATTAAAACAATTACTTAAACTCGTTGTGAGTAATTGGCATATTTGAATGAAAATTAATATTGTAGGAAGTTATTTGAATTCAATTAGATAGACAGACATCTTACAATGAGGGTGATGGTATTCACCGTTTGAGTGGTAAGCGTGACCCCCATAATGTATCGCCTAAATAATCGCCAATTCGCCGCAGCAATAATGGGTTAAAGCCGCAGATATTTGTGATCATGCTTGGGTTAATGAGCTAAACTTGATTAAGGCTACAAAACGTTAATAAAGTTTCTTTTAATGCTAAAAAGTGTGTCGTGACAGAGGTTGTTGTCAGTTAATGTCAGTTAATGTTAATTGATGCCAGCGCCGTTTTCGGTGTCTATCGGCTTATGATTCACTCAATATCACCTTATTTCGGGCGCTAATTTTGGACTGAAGCAATCCGGCATCCGCAAGATCGATTGCTTACTCTATCGGTATGTCTTGGTCGCTGAGTTCAACTACCCCCAAAATTGGTGATAATGTTAATTTGCTGTCCGCAATTGTCATTGGCATGAGTCGGACAATGACCGAGTATATTGAGGGCTCTTTAAGGTATTGTTGGGCGAATTCAAATTATCTAATTTGTTTCCTAGGTCATAGATTAGCTTTCTAATGATAGTTAATCTGTGGTTAGCTCTTAACTAAAACCACATTAAATAGGTCAAAATCATTTTGGTTTATTTATCATCGGAGGTTATATGCAACATAAGTTTATCACTACGGTATTAGGCACTTTACAGCCCAATCTTCTGCAATCACTTGCTCAAGTCAGCCGTGAAATAGGCGCAAGTTGGGAAACCAGTAAAGTCATCAAACTCGACGGGCAATTTGTTGCAATGATGCGGGTTATGATAGATGTCGATAAGGAAGCTTCCTTAAAACAAGCATTAGAGCAGCAGTTTTCCCAATTGACTTTTGTCTATGCTGAGTTTGAACATCAATCTATACATTTATCTACAGAGTGTAAACTCACTTTAGATTGCAATGATCGTTCGGGTTTAACCCATGATATCAATGAAATTTTATCAGACCTTGATGTGAGTGTTGATCACCAAGAATGTTATCGTGTGCAAGTAAGCAGTTTAGGTAAAACGGTATATAGCGCTAAGATGACGTTAAGGTTACCGGAGAACGTGACCAAAGCGCTGTTAGTATCTCAACTTGAAACCTTAAGCGATAATATTCGTATCGATGTTACTAAGTAAACTCTGCTTAATACAAGAAACGATTATCAGACAGCCATTTGTTATGCTATCTGAGTTGCATTGACTTGCAATAGGTTAACTATTGACCCCGCGGTTAACACGTGAAAACGGCTTGTTAGCTAAACAAATGGCAAGTTTGATATGAAATAGATGAACTATGCTAATTTTTACCTATTTACCCCATGCTTAACCCGAGATGAGGTTAAGTTGAGGTAGGGCAACCATTACGACTGTGTTTGTAAGCTGTCGACGGCAATAGTAGCCTTGGCCAATCGTGACAAATAGGTGGTTAATTAATTTACACTTATTGGTATTACACCATAGTAAGTTGCTTAATCGCCTGCTCGGTTAGCGATTCGGTATAAGGGTTAATTTTGCAATGCTCAACACTCCAACCTTTGACAAAACGCTGAAAATCAGCCCAAGCCACGCAATATAAAGGCCGCCATTGCTGTTGTACATCAAGCGGATTTATTTGAGGGTGAAACGCTATGAGTCCTTGCGTTAAAGCGGCAAAGTAATGATTAAGATGGTCATTAATTAAGGCTTCTGGCTCACGATAGTTCAGCACACTGCTTAACAGCATGATCACGTCTTTCATGCCACAGCCCTGACCAATATATTGAAAGTCTACCGCAGCGGCGCGATCATCTGGACTAAAGCAAAAATTAGCTAATTTTGCATCACCGTGTACCAAGGTTTGGTACTTAGATTGCCTCAGCGCTTGGTCGATAAGGTGAGCCGCTGACTTAAGCGGGCTGTCGGGTAGGGCGGCTAATTCATCCGGTCGGGTGCCTAGATGCCAGTAAGTGCCTATAGGCCAAAGCCCATTAGGCTCGACATGCATGTATTTAGCATGAAAATGTCCCAACCAGGTTAAACACTCGCGCACAGTCGCGGGTGTGGCGGTTTTTCTTACTTGGGTAAAACCGATGTTATATAAATCTTGTAATATTAATAGGGTTTCATCGGCTTGTTGGTCGACATGTATGCAACGGGGCAACGGGCACATTGAGTGCTCTGCATGGGCATTAGCATAGTGTTGATACCAATTGACTTCTACTTGATACGATCGCAATTTACGTTGATGCGACAGCGGCGTGTTCCAACCTTTAGGATGTGATTCTGGTTGAGGGAAACATATATATTTTACAATCACAGACGGGTATGGCTTGCCAGTGACATAGGCTCGAAATAGCTGACCATACCCTCCCCAAAGCGGCTGTATTTTCTCGATATGATCTAGCGAAGTTGCACCTAGGGCATGGGTAATTCGCGTTAGTATATTAGGTGGAATACTCAAGGTGTTCTCGTGTTAGTGATGTTATCGATATGATTTTTTAATCGCGACCTTAGTCTTGTAATAATAGTAACAAATTTTGTTGGTTCAATTAAATATTCGCTAACATGCTAGCCAAGACTGGTTGAGGATATAGTCAATTTGATATTATTTTACTAAAAAATCATGATATTAAAGGTAGTGAAGAGACTATTTTATTGTTTTCAACAACAAGGCTGCCAATGGCAACTTTGTTGTTAAGTCATATTTATGAGTGGCTTACACCGTTGGGCGGTGTAAATCAAAGCGTAACTGGTCTGAAATACCATAATAGGCAGATGGACCGCCAGCACGTAATACCGGTTCAGCTAATGCCGTTTGATAAATCCCTTCGGCGCTGAGTAAGTGCTTTTCAATATGCACCGCCACGACTTCACCTAACACTAGCCAGCTATCAATTTTGTCACCATTTGCTGCCGTTAGCTGGATGCATTGCGACAGTTTGCATTCGAAGCTAACAGGGCTTTGTGCAATACGATCAGCCTTAACTATGTTGCCTGCTATTGGGGTTAATCCTGCAAATTCAAATTCATCGGTGCCATGAGGTAATGCCGCAGAGGTTTGATTCATTTGCTCGGCTAAACTGCGGGTGGTTAAGTTCCACACAAACTCGCCGGTTTCAACAATATTGGCGACGCTGTCTTTCCAGCCGGTACTGGCAAAACCGATAATGGGCGGATCGTAATTAAAGCAGTTAAAGAAACTATAAGGCGCGAGGTTTCGCTGGCCTTGGGCATTACGAGAGGCAATCCAACCAATTGGGCGCGGGCCTATAATGGCATTTAGTGGGTTATGTGGTAGACCATGGCCTTTGCTTGGTTCATAAAAATAGCGATTATCAGCACTCATATCTTCCCTTCTTTATATTGGTAAACTTAAATGACGTTATTAGGCATGACGATGTCATCAATATTTTGAAATCAATACGTTAAAATTAATATCATATCATCAATATCATGGCATTCATTATAGGGACAGATATGGCCATAGTTATGACCATCGTTATGGCATTCATTATAGGGACTGATATGACCATAGTTATGGCTTTCATTATAGGGACTGATATGACCATCGTTATGGCTTCATTATAGGAACTGATATGACCATCGTTATGGCATTCATTATAGGAACCGATATGGCCATAGTTATGACCATCGTTATGGCATTTATTATAAGGACAGTTATGCCATTAATGCAGTCCACAGCAAGCGTAAACCGACTATTATCATTAAACTGAGAATGATTTTCTTAAACTGTTTGTCGTTAAATTTATCTTGAATACGCAGCCCCAGTTTTACCCCAATCCAAGCGATAGGCGCCAACGATACAGATATCAATAAATTGCTACCATTGATTTGTCCCAGCATGCTGTAGGGAATTAACTTGACCATATTTACCACTGCAAAAAAGACTACCGCAGTGCCCAAGTATTCTGTTTTGGCTAAACGCAGTGGAATTAAATAGGCATTTAATGGTGGCCCGCCGGCATGGGCTACAAAGCTAGTAAAGCCTGCAATAGTGCCGCAAACTTGGCCAATGAACGAGGACGGTTTACCTTGTGACCATTCACCTAAAGTGAGGCCATAAATACCAAACCCTAACGAAATCCCTCCTAATATACCGCGTAAATATTGCTCGTTAAGTTGATCAAATAACAGATAAGCCACCACGATACCGACAATGGCAGCAGGCAATAAAATCCACAATTGCGCGGTATTGTGTTTTCCCCACCAAGAACGCACACTTAAAAAATCCATGTAAACTAATAACGGTAACATCACCGCTGCCGCGGTTGCTGGGCTAATCGCTAATGCCAACAACGGGACGGTTAATCCGCCTGCACCGCCAGCAAAACCTGATTTTGACATACCAGTGATTAACACTGCCGGAATAGCCACTAACCAAAATAACGGATCTGTTAACACCGATGCTCCCGCGCCAATCATTGCTATTGGCTATTGATATTAGATAATTGGAATTGGCTATTTGATATTGTTAGTCAGAGATAATATCACTGCCTTTTAGTATAGAGTCAGTTAATTAACACAATATATAACCTCAACTCCAGATAAGAGATATAACTCTACGGCACATAAACTATCAATGAAGGGATAACGAAACGATGATCCAATTGAGCGAGTGGCAGCAGCAGGGACAATACCTTCTCATTAACGGTCAGCAAATTTTTACCCGTCAAGCGGGGGATTGTAAGGCGCCTGCATTATTGCTCATTCATGGTTTTCCTAGCGCCAGTTGGGATTGGGAAGGCATGTGGTATGAATTAACCCAGCACTATTATGTGATCACTTTGGATATGTTGGGTTTTGGCTTATCAGATAAACCCAAAAATTCGGCATATTTAATAAGCGACCAAGCCGATATTTATCAGGCATGCTTATACAAGCTAGGTGTCAGTGAATATCATATTTTAGCTCATGATTACGGTGACACTGTCGCGCAAGAGTTGTTAGCGAGGCAAATTGACGGCTGTAGTCCATTGACCATCGAGAGTGTGTGCTTTTTAAATGGTGGTTTGTTTCCTGAAACCCATAAACCGCTACTCATTCAGAAGTTGTTGTTGTCGCCGTTAGGGGTTTTGGTGTCTAAACTGATCAATAAACAAAAGTTTGCCCATAATCTACAACACATATTTGGGCCGTCGACACCACCTTCGCCAGAAGCGATCGACACTCTATGGCAATTATTAACCCACAATGACGGTTTGTCGGTGATGCATAAATTGATTCACTACATTACTCAGCGACAACAACACCGTGAGCGTTGGGTGGGTGCCATTATCAACAGTAAGATACCGATAAAGCTGATCGCCGGAGCGCTCGATCCGATCTCGGGTCAGCATATGATCGATCATTATCGAGATTTGATCCCTAATGCCAACGTCACTGAAATGCTAACCTTAGGCCACTACCCGCACATCGAAGATGCACAAGCCATTACCACGGCCTATTTACAATTTAGACATAGCATTGAGTGAGGCTCAAAATATTGAAAAAAGACAGCATAAAGATCAATAAAGCTGTCATGTTTAATTGATATTATTAGCCGATATTCTTTAGATTTATTGAGTAAATCACAATGCGTGTAATTGCCATCATAAGTGTCGTTATTAGCTGCATATTTTTCAGTGTGAGTAGCTTTTTTTTATTGGCTCAGCCAATTGAAGCCGCAATAGCACAGCCCGAGAAACCCTATGTTTTGCTGATTTCTATTGATGGCTATCGATACGATTACAACCGTCTGCATAAACCCAAACATCTGAGCGAATTTGCTCGCCATGCAGCGCAAGTGACTCGCTTTAAGCCATCGTTTCCCACGGTAACGTTTCCTAACCACATTACCTTAGTCACAGGTTTGTATCCCGCCCATCACGGCATAGTGTCAAACCGTTTTTATAACCATACTCTGCAGCAGCCCTATGGGTTGAATATTAAACAAGCTTTGACCGATGGCCGTTTTTACCATGGGGTTCCATTATGGTCATTAGCGGGTCAACAAGGGTTAAAAAGTGCCAGCTATTTTTGGCCAGGTTCAGAAGCCAAAATTGCGGGTCACCGTCCAGATTATTGGCTGCCTTACAAAGATGATGCGGCAAATAATCAACGAGTACAGCAGGTGTTACAGTGGTTTAATTTGGCCGAAGATCAGCGTCCACAATTTGTGACCTTGTATTTTTCAGACGTTGATACTGCCGGGCATCTCTATGGTCCAACATCAGATAACACCTACCAAGCAGTGCAGAACGTTGACCAAGCCATAGGGCAATTACTGACCGGAATAAAAGCCTTACCCTTTAAAGTGAATGTAATTATCACCTCCGACCATGGCATGACTAAGGTTGACGGATTTGAACGTGTATATACCGACAAACTGTTTGCTGGCAATGAAACGTTAAAAGATAAATTTAGCTTTAACAACGATGCCGCATTTTCGTTAGTGACTGCGACAGGGCAAAACAAACAGCAAGACTTAGCCGCGTTAGAAGCATTAACCCAAAAGGTACCCGGTTTACAGTTTTATCGTCAGCAAGATATACCGGCCAATTTACACTTTAGCGCGAATCCCTCTATTGAAGATGCGGTACTGATCAGTAATCAACACTACATTACTAGTACCGATGCACGGGCAGGGCGCATTGGTAAGCACGGCTACGATGCCAATGTGATTACCGACATGAATACTGTGTTATATGCTCAAGGACCCGCGTTTAATCAAGTCACCATAGCCAATGCTGAAAACATCCATTTGTATCCTCTTATCGCCCATATTTTAGGCTTAACCATAACAGAACCCATAGATGGCCAGTTAACCGTGTTAGCGCCTTTATTAGGCAAATGATTACAGATAACACTCGTCGACGTGTACCATGATTCATGCTTGTTTATCTCAATCAACATTGGATAAAAAAAGCTAAATAGACATTACGTCCAGTTGCAATATAAGATGATATTGTACAAATGAGTGGTGTTTTGGTGTTACGTTAAGCTTAGTTATTGCAATAACGTCAGCAGATATAACTGTACTACTCGCGTTTTTTATAGGCCTAATAGGGCCTGTTGATCTTTCAAGGTTGTTTTTGCAGCGAATTGTTGCTCATTACTTAAACATGAGCTATGAAGCAGAGGCTGTGTGGTGTAGTTATTCTACATAAAAAGCCAATAACGCAGTAGAAATGACCAACAAAAGCTGCCCGAAGGGTTCGGCTAAAAACGTTTTACTCTTTGTTGAGCGAATTTTGCTTAGATTGCTAGGCAGCAATCCACTCGCCTCGATTAAAACGTTTTTATCTCGAACAAAATTTAACCAGCAAAGATCAACAGGCCCTAGCTTTCAATGCAATATTTCTATTGGTGTAAAGCGTGACTATCTTCCGATGTCATCTGAGTTATTAAACCTGCTAACACCTGCTATAGTTTGAGTAGCGATTACCCAGCACCGAATACAGTATGTTCAAGATGAATTTAAAATGAAATCATGGGGTCGTGTTAATTATCCCATTAACATAAAGGTAGTGCCAACCATGACAACAGCAATAGATTATTACTTTACTAGCCTCTCTCCTTATACTTATTTAGGCCACAACACCTTTATCTCGTTGGCAAATAAGTACCACTTAGGGATAAACTATAAGCCCATTAAACTGTCAAAATTATTTGCGGTATTAGGTGTGCTGCCTGTAAAACAGCGCCTACAAGCTCGACAAGACTATCGCTTAATAGAGCTAGCTCGCTGGGCAAAAAAACGCCAATTACCGCTTAGTCTACATCCGGTTTTTTTCCCTGTAGACCCTAGTTTGGCAGATAAGTGCACGATTGTATTACAGCAAGCTGGGCAAGAGGTCAGCGAGTTTGTCGGCAATGTACTGGCAGCATGTTGGGCTGCAGATCAAAACATTGCTGATGAGGCAGTTATTAGACAAATATTAACCTCGGTTAATATCGATGCAGACAGTGTTTTACAGCAAGCGCTATTAGCCGATATCGATGCAATATACGAAGCCAACACCTTAGACGCTATCGAGAAAGGTTTGTTGGGTGTGCCAGCTTATGTGTATGAAAAAGAGCAATTTTGGGGACAAGATAGATTAGATTTACTTGATGATAAGCTGAGTGAGTAATGTTATTTAGATGACAGCCTAAAGCAAGGTTGCAGTGACTATTTACTGCAGCCTGCATCGATCCCAATAGTTACAGAATGAGCCTTGGTTATTTAACAACTTGTTTTAAAAGATAAGTTTAGCTGTATGCTCGACGTTAATGTGCAGTTCTTGCAACAAATAACCTTGCATATAAATAGGCATAAAAGGCGTTAACAATAAATAATATTTATTGTTAACGCCTTATTATCGTCAAATACTTTGCTAAGTGTTTAACCACAACAAATTTACTTTAATTTTGTGATACCAATTAACACGCAAATGATACCCCCCGCCATTCCTGCCCAAGCTTCAATAGGCGCATCACCACTTAACGCTCGGCTAAATTGAGAGCCCGCTGAATCATAAATATTGTAGCCCCACATAGCTAAAAAAATACCCGCAATAACAAGCACGATCCCAATAATTTTATTATTCATTCTTACTCCTGACTTTTAAGAGGTCACAGTTGATGAGGTTACAGATAATGGACCTGAAACTAATGGCACTTACGAAACCAATAACGTTTCGTTATTGGGGATCCCCAGATAAATTTTCTGTCAATTTCCAGAGAAATGATAGCTTCCATCGAGTCCATTTTAGCTAAAATTGGACTGACAAAAGCTAAACCACTATTAACTATATAAATTACGTTTGTAAATTTTTTATTGTTGTTCATATGCGTTAAATTTATTTCTAATTTGTTCTATTCGCTCCCGATTAACACCAAAGTCAGAGTGTCCGATACGTGAAGCTGATCTGACATGTATGGATATTTTATCGGATATTGTAGATGGGAAATAAAACTCAACATCGTCAACAAACTGCAATACCTGAGAGGTAAACTCAACTCGAATATAATTTTCCTCAACCACGACGATATTTGTTCGCTCCGAGGCCTTTAGTATGTGCAAAAGACGCACTTTCGCTTGTTGCTGCGTTCCGATGAAATCGATCGGTGCTATAAAATGTTCTTCATCTGCTGCTTGTTGACTATTGACACAGTTTGGCGAGTCTGGGCATGGCATTAATTGGCCATCATTTAAGCCCAGTGTAGGTACAGTGCCAGAGCAACCCATTAACAGCATCATGCTGAGTGTAATAATTGAAATCTGTTTGTACATTATTAATATCCTTTTATTTATTTTCACGGTGACCGTAACTTAATACGCGAGTAATTTGCCATTTGTCGTCTACTTTACGCCAAACCATGACAAAGTCAGCTTTACCTTCGCATTGGTTGGTTTTATTTTGACAAAAGATATGTATCCCTTCGGTAATAGCACCGAAATCTTTAATCGAGTGGACGTTAAAAGATCCTCCAACCAACTTTCGGGTGTACTGACCACAGGCATTATTTTTAGTATTGGCAATCATGCTGTCACGGTCCCACGTCACTCCACCATTATCATGATAAAACTCAACGTCAGTTGCAAAAAAGCTTGCGTGCTTATCAAGTTCTTCAGGTTTTTGACAATGATTAAATGAGTCGAACACCGCAGTATCAAGGGCTTTCATTGTCTCAGTCAACACCTTGCCATCAGCCAATGATGACATTGAGACCAAGGCCAATAAAACCATGTAGAAATTTTTCATTAAGTGCAATTCCTAATGTGTCAGTGACAAGTCTAGTGAACATCTCGAATTTAGTGGTTCAGTCACAAAGCGTGTTAGCTAATAGGCAATCAAATACGATCAATACAGAAATTTCATGAGTATCAAAGCATGTCTACAGAATATACGTAAAGTCATAGTTCTTAAAACTTAACATTCAAAGGGGTAGGAATTTGAACCCTACCTCCGCTTCTAAGACGCAAGTATATGCGGGTTGTACGTATATTGAATTAGTTAATTGTTACACCCAACTGTTATGACTGTCATACAGCATTTACAGTTAATAGATGAGGGTATAGGAAGTATCAAAAGCTTAAAATGAGCTTCCGATGCATTAGTTTTACTGGATTGCATTTAACTCTTTTAGTTTATTCAAAAATGGAGGGAATTTAGAATTAACAACAGCGCCAGAATGACTTGTTCCAAAAGTCGATACCGAATAGGTATCAATTTTGATTAATTTCATTTTTACGTCAATCCCTTGCGCTACTTTGACAAATTCATTTATTGGCATAACAAGTCGACGAGTAGACCAACTACCATATTTTGTTAAAACACTTGCCTCTGAGATATTTTCAATTATTTCCCCATCCACATTAAAAGCTACCCCCTCAACATTCGTGATTCCGTTTGTTCCAACCTCTAGGAAAACGACATCTGGAAATTTTTGATTCCACTCAAACCCCATAGTATGCCAGCCCTCAGTTAAGCTTGAAGAGGAACTTACTGGAGCCTGTGAAACTATGAGGGCACCATCAAATGAGTCTTTATGGGTGTTCATAGATGGAGTCAAAGCATCGTTTAAGCCAGTACAACCGGCTAGTGTGATAAATATGGCTACTATTATTAGTTTTAACTTAATCTTGAACATTATATTTTCCTTAAGTTTTAGATATTCAGACTCGCGAAGCTAGATTCCCTAGATAAGGGATAAGAGTTGTTAAGCACTTGCAAAATAACTACAAGCTCTTGGTTCTTTGGAACATATACCAAAACCATTTGCTTGGTAAACATCAAAAACAGCTCGGATAAATACTATCGGAAGTAGTATTTCTTTTTGAATTTCATAGCCGTTTAACCATTGACCTACTTGGCAATTTTCAACTTTTTCTAATAGTAAATCCATCTTTTTAGTTTCTTCAAAACGGGCACATAAATATAAAATAAAACAAGGATCTGTGATATTTATCTCAACAGGATATGAAGAACCTAGTTCATTAAATTTCTTAATTAAACCTTTAGAGTCGAGTATAGCGAAGGCTTTAGAGTATTTTTTGTAAACGTCATCCCTGAAATTTAACATTGATGAATCGTTGTTAACTAAAGCGAAATAAATAACATGAGATAACGCAGGTACGTCTGGATGTAGAGAGCTAATGGGGTCTTCTAAAGCATCAAGTCTTTGTTGAACTTTAATAGCATCAAGTTCATTACTTATTTGGATAAAAGAGGCTGCCACTGGAAAATTGACACCTGCAATTTTCATAATTCTTATAAATGATTCCATATACACTCCATTGCGATTGATTCTCCGTTTAACTCCCTCGACACGGATAATAATCCCTGTAACTTAGTGGAGGCTAACCGACAGTTTGTCCGTTTAAAATTCTTGCTGCATTTTGATAATACGGCGATTAATCTTAATTATCAAAGCCAAATTTGTATCTAAAACTTGTTTATTAGTTTTAGCACCAAAACATCTTCCATGTATGCCTCAACGATTACACTTAGTTGCATTTAGGAATGCGGTATATAGAGCCAAATGAATACATCAACTAAGTGCTGAGTGAATTAGCACATGCTGAATACAGTAAAATTCTCGTGTAATTGCGCCGTAATTAAAAAGTAAAAAACTGATTCTATAATGCAAAGGTTCAATACTTCTGATTCGCCTAAACGAAAAAAGGCTCATCATTTCTGATGAGCCTTTTGTCTTGAATCTTGCGGAGGGATAGCTTGCTTGTAATAAAGAGGAACCCAGG
Source organism: Shewanella sp. Actino-trap-3 (assembly GCF_002836275.1). Classification (NCBI taxonomy): domain Bacteria; kingdom Pseudomonadati; phylum Pseudomonadota; class Gammaproteobacteria; order Alteromonadales; family Shewanellaceae; genus Shewanella; species Shewanella sp. Actino-trap-3. Next base: position 3,713,028 of record NZ_PJCE01000001.1, read on the forward strand.
GTTTAAATCTCTATCTTTCGCCCAATAAAAAGGCCCGCTATAAATAGCAGGCCTTTTTATTTAAATGTGGCGGAGGGATAGCGATCTTTTGTAAATAGGAACCCGTGGGTTTAAATCTCTATCTTTCGCCCAAACAAAAAGGCCTTATCTTTCGATAAGGCCTTTTCATTGAATGTGGCGGAGGGATAGGGATTTGAACCCTAGAACGGGATAAACCGTTGCCGGTTTTCAAGACCGGTGCATTCGACCACTCTGCCATCCCTCCGAACAGGGTGGATAATAAGGGTATTGGCGAAAATGTAAAGCCTTGAGGTGTTTAATGGCACAACAAATGTGCAAAATGACACAAATAAGCTCACGGTTGCGCAATATTTATCCTGTATTACCCTGGTGGCACTTTTATTATTAGTTAGCCTCTCGACGGGGTGAGTTACCAAAGTCGAGAGGCTAATGACTTTTTCGTGATTAGTTAACCAAACCACGGCGCTTTAATAAGGCGTCGGTAGTGGGTTTTTTACCGGTAAAGTCGATGTAGTCTTGCATCAGATCTTGGCTGTTACCTTTTGACAACACTGTATCACGGTACTTTTGGCCGTTTTCTAGGGTTAATCCACCATTTGACATCATGTAAGAGAATGAGTCAGCAGCAAACACTTCAGTCCATAGGTACGCATAGTAACCTGCTGAATAGCCGCCAGCGAAGCTGTGGCTAAAGTAGGTTGTTTTGTAGCGAGGTGGTACAGGCGTGTAATCTAAACCGTGTTTAGCCAGTGCTTGTTGTTCAAAGGCCGTAACGTCGGTGATTTCAGTTCCAGCAGCAATAGAGTGCCATTCCATATCAAGTAGCGCAGCGGCTAGGTATTCAACCGTATTAAAGCCTTGGTTAAAGGTGTGTGACTTTAATACTTTTGCGAGTAACTCTGCTGGGATTGGTTCGCCCGTTTGGTAGTGCTTAGCGTAATTGGCAAGCACTTGTGGGTCGACGCTCCAGTCTTCATTAGCTTGTGATGGAAACTCAACAAAGTCACGCGCGGTTGCGGTGCCCGCTAGGCTAGGGTAGTTAACTTGTGAGAACAATCCGTGGATAGCATGGCCAAATTCGTGGAACATGGTGTTAACTTCGTCGAATGTCATCAGTGTTGGCTGACCTTCGGCTGGCTTAGGAATATTCAGCGCGTTATAGACCACAGGCTTAGTGTTTTGCAAGAATGACTGGGTGACAAGTTCGTCCATCCAGGCGCCGCCACGTTTACCTTGGCGAGCGTATGGGTCTAGATAGAATAAGCCAATTGAGCTACCGTCTTTGTTAAAGACTTCATAAGCTGACACGTCTTTGTGCCATACCGGTAAGTCATTGCGTGGTTTAATCGTGATGCCGTACAGTTTGTTCATGGCAAAGAACAAGCCATCGTTTAGTACGGTATTCATTTCAAAATACGGCTTAACTTGGTTGTCGTCTAAGTCATATTTGGCTTTACGTACTTTTTCTGCGTAGTACGCCCAGTCCCATGGCTGAAGTTTGAAATCTTTGCCATCTTTAACGATTTCGGCTTGGATGTCAGCGGCTTCGACTTTGGCCTTAATCAGTGCTTTTGGTGCTAGGTCGTCAAGTATTCCATAAACCGCTTCTGGGTTTTTGGCCATTTGGTCGCCTAAGGAGTATGCCGCCCAAGTTGGGTAACCTAATAGTGTGGCTTTTTGTGCCCGCAGTTGAGCTATTTTGATGTTTAACGGCGCGTTAGTGTCCATGGCGCGATAAGCTGAGGTTTCCCACAGTTGTTTGCGAACATCACGGTTTTTAAGGCTAGACAGTAGCGGCTGAGTGGTGGTGTTCACTAGCGTGATCATGTAGCCCGTTTTGCCAGCATCTTTTGCTGCAGCAGCTAATGATGCGATGTCGCTGTCTGACAAACCATCAAGTTGAGCTTTGTCTTCGATGACGATAACGTCAGCGGTAAATGATTTTAAAACGTTTTGTGAAAAACTGGTTTCAAGTTTGGCTAACTCACCGTTTAGCTCACGCATTTTCGTTTTGTCTGCGACAGATAATTCAGCACCTGCGCGCACAAAACGGTCGTAATACACTTCAACCAAGCGTAAATCTTCGCCTGTTAATGCGGCTTTGTTTTTATATATAACTTGGACGCGAGCAAACAGTTTTTCATCAAGGTAAATGTTGTCTTGGTGTGCGGTTAACTTAGGCACAATCTGTTCTTCAACGCTGATGAAGTTGTCGTCTGAAATAAGTCCTGAAAGATTGAAAAAAACACGTTGAGTTCGGTCTAGTGTGGCTCCGGTTTTTTCTAACGCGACAATGGTGTTGTCAAACGTGGCTGGTTCGCTGTTATTGGTGATAGTTGCGATTTCAGTTTTGTGCTCTAGCATTCCTTGCTTAAATGCAGGCAAGTAATCGCTGGCTGTAAACTTGTCGAACTGCGGCGCCATGTATTGTAAAGGGCTGGGTGTTAACAGTGCGTTGTTGGCAGTTGCAGGAGCTTTAGTCATTGTTTTTGTTGCCTCTGCGGTGGTTTTGTCTGCCATGGCAGTATCTACTGATGGCTCTGAACAGGCGCTGAGCATCAGTGCAGCACTCACTGCAGTGGTAATAAGTGTTTTGCGCATTGAAATATCCTTGGGTCTTTGCCCTTTTAGGTGTTTTTATGCCTATTCGAAATGTAGCTGTGGCGAACAATAGTGACAATAAAAACGTAATGAAATAACCACAATACAATAACAAGACTGCGTCTTGCAGCATAGGTTAAAGGGATAAACTATGATTAATTATTGTAACGAAACTTACCAATAGTGATGTTTGTTAGGTTTTGGGGCATTCTTGGCGCAATTGTAGTGGCAATTTGTGGATATTCGCGTAGCTTAATAGTGATAAATAAGCACGATGAGGCTGATAGATGAAAGTTGGTAAGCACGATACAAAACTGCTCAAGCTCGCGATGGAGATTGGCATGGGATACGCGCAAAAGCGTGGTTTTGATGATTTTGGTAAAGGCATTTCGCCAAAAGATAAAGTCGAATGTATTTATCGATTATTGGTTCAAGACAACTTAATCCAACCCTTAGCCGAAGATAAAGATGATGGTCCAAATCGCAAACATAAATTGATATTGTGGATTAGTAAGCAGCTGCCTAAAGAGCATGAATTGTTAAACTAACCCGTGTCCCTATGCGGAGGGTGTGTTAACACTTTGGCGCGCAAAGACTAAGCCTAAATGAAATATTGATTTCGCTTAGGCTTTTTTATGTCAATTTTTAGTCGCTATTTGTTGAACTGGATGCAGGGTTAGCGAGACTCAATTTCGACAATTTTTAAACTTATCAACTGCTTTTGCCATTGCTGTTGATTAATATCTTCTATCCATATGGTATCACTTTGGCGATGCTGACCTTTACGCAGGTAAGTTTCTGGCATCCTAGGAATAGCTTCCCACGCTTGTAGGTTTTCTTGTTTGATCAGTTCACCTTGGTCGTTATAAAAGCTGGCTTCAACTTCAACCAGGGTGACATGCTCGTTACTGGTGCTGTCAAAATCAAACACTAAGCCGACGTTATCATCCTTCCATTTGGTGTCTACAAGGGTGATTTTAATGCCATCTTTGGCCGTGCTGCCTAACAGTTCTGGTTGTGCTAACGCCGCTGCCGTTAAGCGTGTGGTTGATACCTGAGTATTAATTGCTGCCGCAGTGGGCATGGTAACCGTTGGTGCTGCAACAGGTGTCGTCACTGCTGCTATTGACGCTGCAGATGCAATGGTAGGCTGTGTTACTACGTTTGCTTGCTCTGTGATGCCTGCTTTAGCGGCTTGCACTGGTTGACTGACGGTTTCGGTAATGATGTATTCCCAGGTAAAGTCATCTTTTAGGCGAACATTAGCGCCATTGTCTAAAGTGATGACTGCAACATCGGCGGCCATTGCTGCGGGGGCAAGCACCAACAATAGGGTCGATGCGATAACATTAAGCTTGGTTTTCATCTGTTCATCCTGATTGAAAATCTTTAATTAATTCTACTTGCTTTCATTGGGTAAATGGAACGTTTTTTAAAGACCGACTGTTACTATCATATCGACTTATACTGACATTGATAATAGGCCTTGTTGTGGTACCTATCGGTGTTCATGCTTGAACAAGCTAGAAAAAAAGCTGATTATATTAGCGATCGCTGAAGGTGACGTAGCTCGTAAAATACAACATTGGCACCGAAAATAGGTTTTGCTTTACGGTGTAAAGAGTAAACTCATTTATAACATGTAAACTTTATACATGAATTATATTTGAGGAGTAGAGTTATGTTTTGTGTGCAATGTGAACAAACCATTAGAACACCAGAAGGTAATGGCTGTAGTTACTCGCAAGGAATGTGCGGCAAGTTGGCGTCGACGTCTGATATTCAAGACTTATTAATTTATATGCTGCAAGGCGTGTCTGCTTACGCAATTAAAGCCCGCGAGTTCGGCATTGTAGACAACGACATTGATGTCTTTGTTCCTAAGGCCTTTTTTGCCACACTCACTAACGTAAACTTTGACGATGAACGGTTAATTGATTATGCCTATCAGGCTCAAACCTATCGTGACCAATTAAAAGCCGCTTATATCGCTGCTTGTAAAGACAAAGGCATAGAGCCTGAAATGGTCAGCGCCCAAGGTGAGATATTACTTGGTGCTTCAAAGCCTGAAATTTTAGCTCAAGCGCCAATAGCACTGCCTAATCGTGGTGACGTGCATGAAGATATTCTTGGCTTACGCTTATTATGCCTATACGGTTTAAAAGGCGCGGCTGCTTATATGGAGCATGCTCGCGTATTAGACCAAACTGATGTTGATGTGGCTGCTGAATTCCATAAAATCATGGCATTTTTAGGTGAAGACTCGGTTGATGCGGACAAGTTATTTGCTACCTCAATGGAAATTGGCCAATTAAACTATCGCATTATGGCGATGTTAGATTTAGGCGAAACCACCTCATTTGGCCACCCTGAGCCAACGCAAGTGAATACAAAATCTGTTAAAGGCAAGGCGATTTTAGTGTCTGGCCACGACATGAAAGATTTAGAGCTTATTTTGCAACAAACCGAAGGCAAGGGCATCAATGTCTTTACTCACGGCGAAATGTTACCAGCTCTGGCTTACCCAGCCTTTAAAAAGTACCCGCATTTAGTCGGTAACTACGGCGGCGCTTGGCAGAATCAGCAAAAAGAATTTGCCACTTTCCCTGGTGCGGTGGTGATGACCTCAAACTGTATTATCGACCCTACTGTGGGTGAATACTCTGACCGTATTTATACTCGTAGTATTGTCGGTTGGCCTGGTGTGACCCATGTTGAAGGTGATGACTTTAGCGAAGTGATTAATAAAGCACTCGCGCTTGAAGGCTTTATCTATGATGAAATCCCCCACATGATCACTATCGGTTTTGCTCGCAATGCATTAATGGCTGCAGCACCAACAGTGGTTGAAAACGTTAAGAATGGTTCTATTAAGCACTTCTTCTTAATTGGTGGTTGTGATGGCGACAAATTAGAGCGCAATTACTTTACAGACTTAGCTAAGTCTGTGCCTGATGATTCAATTATTTTGACATTAGGTTGCGGTAAGTACAAATTCAATAAACTGGAATTTGGCGACATTAACGGTGTGCCACGCTTGCTAGATATTGGCCAGTGTAATGATGCATATTCTGCTATTCAGTTGGCGTTAGCGTTAAAGGACATTTTTGAATGTGACCTTAACGACTTACCGTTAAGCATCGTGTTGTCGTGGTTTGAGCAAAAAGCGATTGTAGTGTTGTTAACCTTGTTGTCTCTTGGGGTGAAAAACATTCGTACTGGCCCAAGTGCACCAGGATTCTTAACCGAAAACCTAGCAAACATTTTAGAGCAACAGTTTGGTTTACGCACCACTACCGATGTTGAAACAGACTTAAAAGCCATGATCAACGTGGCGTAATCTTGTTATAACAATAGTGCATCTAAGCCCGGCTTATTTGCACTATTGCGATTAATGGCACTATGGGATTATCCATATTGCCACCTCTCTTTTTTACTGCGTTAAAGGCATCAAAATGAGTAGTACTCCCTCCGTTGGTTTTTCATTTTCACAAGCGCTTTCTGCCCAAACGGCTAAAAAGGTTACCCCAGTTAGTGAGGCTCCACCTGTGGTTGAACCTGCTGCACTGGCAACTCCGAAAGCACTTTTGGCTGCCGATAACTGGCAACGAGGTGAAGTACAGCTTTGCTGTGTTGAAAAATGGAATGAAACCCACGATGTGGTCAGTTTTCGCTTTCAGGGACTTACACCGGTTAAATTTAATTTTAAACCGGGACAGTTTATTACCTTTAAATTAGCGATTAATGGCGACAAGGTTTACCGCAGTTACACTATTTCATCATCACCTTCACGACCATTTTCATTAGTGGTCACGATTAAAAAAATCGCTGGTGGCATGGTGTCTAATTACTTAACTGAGTCGCTGAACGTAGGCGATGAAGTGACTGTTACTGGCCCTGATGGGATATTTAACTTAGTCGACATTGAGGCCGATAAGTACTTATTTTTAAGTGCGGGTTGCGGCGTGACGCCAATGCATTCTATGTCGCGCTGGCTTTGCGATACCACTACCGACAGCGATATTGCCTTTGTACACAGTGCTAAAACTGTCGATGACATTATGTTTGCTAATTCAATGGCGTCGATGGCATCACGAAGCCAATATTTCAATCTCAATTATGTACTTGAGTCTGACGGCAATAAGCAAAATTTGACGGATAAGCATGCCTCTACTGGTTGTGAAAGTGGTCGCTTAAGTTTAGAAACCTTAGTCAAGTTAGTGCCAGATTATCAACAGCGCACGGTATTTGTGTGCGGACCTGAGCCCTACATGGCGGCGGTAAAATTAATGCTTGAAGCTGCCGAATTTGATATGAGCCAGTTCAACCAAGAAAGCTTTGGTGCAAGTAGTGCCATGGGCGTGAAAGCCGCGATGGAAAGTAATCCATCTACCGAGCAGTTTATGTTGAGCATTGGCGACAAACAGATCCCATTAACGGGCAATCAAACGCTATTAGATGGTATTGAGTCTGCAAAGTTACCGATTATTGCTGCTTGTCGTTCTGGCGTATGCGGGGCGTGTAAATGTCAGGTTGTTTCGGGCACCACTGAGTCGTCTAGTAAGATGGCATTAACGGCTGAAGAAATTGCTGCAGGGTTTGTGTTGGCGTGTTCAACCAAAATGACCTCGAATGTGCGCTTACAAATGTGATTAATCTCAACTCGGGATATCTGAGGTTGATTAGTTATCACAGTGCTAATAGGCCAACGTTGAATCAGTAGGCTTACCCAGCGTGGGTTGTTTGACACCACGCAGCGATACGATTGCTATAGATTAAAACAGTGTTGTCATTGAGGGGATTAAGTATTGCTGGGCAAAAGCATTGGCATCTACCGGTTTTCCCAGATGATAACCCTGCCATATATTGGCTCCTTGCTTGGCAACAAAATTGGCTTGAAATTGATTTTCGACCCCTTCTGCCACTAATGACAACTGTAAGTTATTTGCCATGGCGATAATGGTGTTCACCAACTGTCGGCTCTGTTCTGAGGTTTCAAGATTGCGAATAAAACTGCGGTCAATTTTAACTGAGTTAAAAGGGTAATACTGCAGATAACTGAGTGATGAATAGCCAGTACCAAAATCATCTAACGACAAACGGATCCCATGCTGATTTAACTTGCTCAAGACTTCCTGGGCATATGCTGCATCGTGGATTAACGCATTTTCTGTTAGCTCAATCTCAAGCAAATGGCCGGGTATTTGGTATAACTTAAGTAAATTAACAATTTTATCGACTAAGTAACTGTCTTTTAGTTGTATGGGTGACATATTGATCGCGAGATAAAAATCTTGATTGTATAGTTCGCGCCAATAAGCTAATTGCTTTAGCGCATTCCTTAATACAAAATAACCGATTTCAATGATTTGCCCTGAATTTTCTGCAATTTCAATAAAGTCGACCGGTGAAACTTGGCCTAAAGTTGGGTTATGCCATCTTATAAGCACTTCAGCGCCGACAACACTTTGGCTTTGAGTGCTTACAAATGGCTGGTAATGCAATGACAACTCATTGTGCTGCAGTGCCCCCCTTAATAATGATTCCATTTTTATACGACTAGACAGTTCAGATTCCATTTTTGGGTTAAAGAACTTATAGCTATTGTTATTGCCCATATCACAATGTGATAGCGCGGCACTAGATTTTCTTGATAGGTCCATAAATCCACTACCATCGTTGGGGTAAAATGAGACTCCCATTGCTGTGGTAATGGAGAGTGATAATTCATCGATATCAATCTCTTGGCTAAAGTGCTGACATAAGCGGCTGCAAAAAACAGCCATCTTGGTGGCATACTGCTGTTTTTTGGTCGGGATAATGATGCAGAATGTGGTTTCACTGAAAATGGCAAGATAGGTACTATTATTAGTAAAGAGTTGCAGTTTTTGGACAACGGTATTACGCACTTTGTCACTTATGTCATAACCAAATCCGTCTTGAATTCTCTTTAGGTTATTGATGCTGAAATGAATTATCGAAATACTAGTCAACTCATTTTTTGCAATAAGTTTGTTAAACACTTTTTCGAGCTGGTTAAATTTAGGCAAACCAGTGACTGAGTCGAAACGTTGCTGGATATCTAATAGTTTTTCCGCCGCGATGCGTGAATCGATTTCTTGCATTAAATCGCTGTTAAGCTTCTCTAGTTCAACGGTGCGCTGTGCAATACATTTTTCTAAATGTAAATTGGCTTGTGCAAGTTTTTCCTTTTTCTCTAACATTTCTAGATTACTTTCAATACTGCGACGAAAACACTCCATCAACATCATAAGATCGGCTGAGTAACTATTTGCTTTTATGTCTAGCATGCAAATGGTGCCAAAGGGCTCCCCATCGGGCCAATTGAGGGGTAAGCCATAATAAGACATCATACCTACTGCAAGCGCAGGGTTTGTGCACCATTTGGGATCTTCTAGGGCATTTTCGACATGTAATTCAGTTTGTTGAACAATCACTGATTCGCAATATAAACCATTACCCAGCGAGTCCTTCATCCCAGCCGCAAATGGACTGTTAGTATTATTGTTGGCAACAAAGACTTCTAATTCATGAGAGTGAAGTTTCATGATTAATGATGCTGGCACTTTAGCGACCTTGGCGATGAGGTCTACTGTGGTTTGCCAAGACGTTAGCATTTCTGCTGGTATCGCAATAGTGTTGTTTTTCAACATCGTATTATCCCTACTTTTATTGTCTTGTTACTCAATAAACAGACCGTTTGTATATTAAAAAAACGTTAACAGCTTGCCATTTTGTAAGGTGCGCATATTCGAGTTAATCACTAACAGCTATATTGTTAGCGCTATATAAACCTATATATTATTTTAATCACATATCAACATGCTATTACATAATGTGAGGTCATGAATGAAGGGGAAATACTGATCAGGTAATTTCTAAAGAGTCCATTCTGTTGCTACATAACAGGTCTAGCAATGTTAAGTGCAGTAGTTGCTCTTCTTCCATGAATATCATATCGCTCTTTTACACTTACGCTTACACAGCACTCTTACAACCTAAGTGTTAGTCATAAATATCGTTTGTACGCTTCAATCTATACGGTTTTTATTTAACTTTAACGCTCAATCAGCGACAGGATAAATCGATAAAAACAGCTTTGATAACCGACTATTACCCCGAGCTGAGGTTATTTATCAACCTACTCAAATAAGTTGTGTTATGCAAACATTAATTAAACTTATATTAGGTGATCAGAATTTACTCTGTGGCAGAGCGAATACGGATATACAACTGAGTCGTCAGCGAGCCGTTAAATCTGTCCTTAATCGAGTATAGGCGGGTTAAGGGGATATTGTGACATTGATGTTGTTTAATTTATTTAGTTAACATTTCATGGAACAATAATTTTCATGTTCTTTGTTATAACGGCTTATATCATCACTATCTTAGGCCATTTTATAAAGTGGATTTGTTTGTGGGAGGCTAGCTTGGGACAAAAATAAGCCAGCAGCACCGAGTGAGTTGTGATGGCAAAGCAGGTTATCCTCTTGCGGCTTGAGATCTTTTTTAGTGACTAGATTTAGTGCTTAGATTTAGTACTTAGATTTAGTACTTAGATTTAGAGCTTAGCGTTAGTACTTAGATAAGTGCTCGTTAGTTGCCGTTCAATAACATGACATAACGATTAAAAGTAAATTCATCTCGTTGGAATTGAGAATGAAATGTCATGCCTAACTTTGTGGCCACGTTGATCGAGCCGCTATTGGCATCGACAACATCGGCATAGACGATGTCTAAATCCATGTGTTGTTTGGCATATTCAATACAGGCTTGATTGGCTTCAGTGGCTAAGCCAATACCCCAGTAGTCAGGGTGTAAGCGATAACCAATATCGATGGCATTAATGCGGGTTTCATTTTTAAAACCACAAAAACCAATCACAGTATTGGTCTGTTTCAGTACCACGGCCCAATGGCCAAAACCGTATTGCTGATATTCAGCTAACCAAATATTGGTAATGATGTTTTCGGCGTCGGTTAATGTTGTGCACATTCCCGCGTCACCGGTATAGAGGCTGACTTGTTCTGGGGTATTGAAGTGTAATACGGCTGGCGCGTCATCAAGGGTAAATTGTCGAATAATTAACCTTGGTGTTTCAGTAATGACTGTCATTGGTTTCCCTTACTATTATTTTTATGGCCGCAATGACTTAATCACTATGCCACTACAAACTTTATCCCTTAATTGGCTTGGGGTTAACGAAAATCCATTACAAAGTAGCTTAAGCTTATGCTAGGTTAACATACTCAATTCCCGACAATTAAGAATAATAATATGACCTGCTTACGTATTGCATATCCCTTATTAGCGTTAGTGTTTTCAGCTTCGTTGTTGTCTGTTACTGCTAGCGCGAGCGATCTTGATCTCTCTGTAACTAAAGCATTACCTAAACTGGAGCAGCTTTATTTACACCTTCATCAGCACCCTGAACTGTCATATCAAGAGAAAGCCACTAGCCAACGCATGGCGCAAGAACTGAAACAATTAGGCTTTGAGGTGACTGCTAATTTTGGCGGTTATGGTGTGGTCGGCATCGTTAGAAATGGTAGCGGCCCTGTAGTGATGATCCGTGCTGATATTGATGGATTGCCTATTATTGAACAAACGGGCAAACAATACGCCTCGACCGTGACAACCCTTAATGCGGACAACAGTACCGTGGGCATTATGCATGGTTGCGGCCACGATATTCACATGACCAGTTTAATTGGCACTGCACAACAATTAATGCTTCACAAAGCTGATTGGCAAGGCACGTTAATAATGGTGGCTCAACCTGCAGAAGAGGTTGGCGGCGGCGCCAAAGCCATGCTCAAACAGGGTTTGTTTAGCCAATTCCCGACACCAGACAGCATTATTGGTTTGCATGTGAGTGCGTCAATCCCTGCGGGTAAAGTAGGTACCGTAAGTGGTTATGCCTTGGCGAATGTTGATTCGGTTGATATTACCATTAAGGGTAAAGGTGGCCATGGGGCTTATCCGCACGCCACCATCGATCCGGTAGTACTTGCTGCGCGCACCGTACTTGCACTGCAAACTATTGTGAGCCGCGAAGTGTCGCCGTTAGAGCCTAATGTGGTGACTGTGGGCTCGATTCATGGAGGCTCAAAGCACAATATTATTTCCGATGAAGTGAAGCTTCAGCTGACCTTGCGTTCGTATAATCCGGCGGTGCGTGAGCAGCAAATAGCGGCGATTAAACGTATTACTACAGGTATTGCATTGAGCGCAGGCTTAGCAGATGAGTTAATGCCTGTGGTGTATGTGCATGATGATGAAACCATTCCGTCAACCTATAATGATCCAGCGTTAGCCGCTAAGGTTAAAGCCAGTATCGAAGCCGAATTAGGCAGCGATAATGTACTGGTGGCGCCACCGGTAATGGCTGGCGAAGATTTTGGTTTATATGGACTGACACCAGAGAAACGCCCTATTACTTTATTTTGGCTTGGCGCGGTAGAACCTAGCCAGTATCAAGCAAGTGTTGAGTCGGGCGATACCTTGCCGTCTTTGCATTCTAGCCAGTTTGCGCCAGATTATCCGTTAACCATCCGCACAGGCGTTCGGGCGATGACGCGCACCGCGATGGATTTATTTAATCAGCCCGCCCAATAAGTGGAAAATGTAAAGGGCAGGGATTTCATTCAAGGATAAGCGTAATAGCCGCCTTCGGTACTATAGAATATACTGGCGGCTATTCTCATTTTTGGAACATGGCAGTATATGATTATCTTTAGCACCAACCTTGGCGATTTTACCGTAGAGCTTGAAATGGAACGTGCACCGGTTTCTTCAAAAAACTTTCTAAAATACTGCCAAGACGGTTTCTATGAAGGCACTATTTTTCATCGCGTTATTAAAGGTTTTATGGTGCAGGGTGGTGGCTTAACCGCCAAAATGACAGAAAAACCAACTCGCGACCCTATTGCCAATGAAGCCAATAAAGGCTTGAAAAACGTGTTGGGCACGTTAGCCATGGCGCGAACGGATTCGCCGCATTCTGCTACTGGGCAGTTTTTTATTAATGTCGCTGACAATGATTTTCTAGACCACGTTGCGACAACTAATGCAGGGTGGGGTTATGCGGTGTTTGCTAAAGTGACCGCGGGTATGGAAGTTATCCAACAAATGGAGCGGGTTAACACCACGACTATTGCGGGCCATGATGATGTGCCGCGTGAGCAGATTGTGGTTGAGAAAGTAACGATAATTGACGAGAAACCCGTTGCTTAAGCGCGGTGGTTTAAGGGGTTTGGTTTAAGTGCTTTTTTGAGTGCTTGTTTAAATGTGTTGTTCAGCATTTGTCTTTTAAGCCTTGTGGCTTAGGCGCGCTGATTTAAGCGCGCGTTTTAGTTAGCTTAACAACAGCCATAAAAAAAGGTTCGACATCACTGTCGAACCTTTTTTGATCTGCTATTAATTTGATCTGCTATTTAGCAATAGCACAGAGATATAGCACAGAGGTTCAGATTAAAGCGTGTAGCGAAGACCGATGGCGATACCGTCATCTTCAGACACTTCCATTCTGGCTTGTTGTACTTTGTCAGCACTGGTAAAGTCACTGAAGTCACTACGAGTTTCAATGTATATCACCGTTTGAGGGTCAAATAAATAGTGCAAACCTACTACCACAAATTGGCGCTTAAAGACGTCGTTAGGGTCTGCATTGTAGTTAGGTTGGATCACATAGTTAGATCCCGCATCCAGTACGTTGTATGACACAAAAGCACGAATGTCATTATCGAACTTGTATGAGAACAATGACTCAAGACCCACAGCGTCGTTAATTAACCGGCCGATGTTGTCGGTGTCGTGATTTTCGTTTTTATTCACGTTGGCAGCGGCATAAAAACCGTTTTGGTCAAAGTTGCCCCACGTGATCCCCATACCGTAAATAAGATCAACCGCAGTGGATGAGCCACCATCAGCAAAGTTCACATCAAACTCACCCCGGTTAACCCCGGCGGTTAACACTAACTTGTCGGTTGCTTGGTAAGTGACAGCACCGCCATAAGTATAATTGAACTCAACTTGTTGTGCTGCCGTTGAGCCAGAGTCCCACAATTCTTCACAGGCACTTTCGGTAATATTTTCGACATCACAGGTATAAAAAGCAGAGTTTTTTAACTGGGCTTGCACTGCAAAACTGACGTCGCCAAAGCTGTTGCGATACTGAACTGTTTTGTCGCCACGACCGACACCGTTTACGGCGCCGTCATCTTTGTTATAAGTGTAAACACCAGCAGTGTTACCGTCCCACACAAAACCATAGTTTGTGCTATAAACCACGTCATACCAAGCACCCCATTGCTTGCCAATTGTGATGCTACCGTAGGTGTCATGTGCGAGACCGACATAACCTAAACGGTTATAAAAAAACTCTTCTTGGATTGATTCAAAGCGATTGTTGTAAACAATGTCTGTGCTACCTACCGGATTTACACCCCATTCAAGCAAGGCGTAGGCTCTCCAGTCATTTTGTAGCTGACGATTAAAACCAAAATTAATGCGTGAAGCACCGTTAACAACTTCTGTTTCACCTTGAGTATTGATCACGCGCGCATCGATAAAGCCGCCAATTTTAACCGCATTGACATCATCTTTATAAATTTCGATTGCCGACGCTGAGGGTGCGATAAGAATGGTTGAAATTAATGCTGCAATTAATGTTCTGTTCATTTTAATCTCTTGTCTTGTTGTTTGAGTAAGCACAGCTTAGTCCGTTAAGATATCTTTCCATTAAGACGACGGAGAATATCAAACCTATGAGTGACTCACAAAGTGAAATATGCTCAAAAAAGGCGATATATCTCTTAAAATACATTGTTCAATGACTTAGCAAAATTGAGTGTTAACACTGGGTTGTAGGATGGTTAATAATTGTAAGTAAATGTTATATTGCGGTTGCTTATGCATTTAATATGAATTTTTATTTGCTTTATAACTAGTGTGTTTTTTAAGCGTTTATTTGATGTAGATCGCGACTTTATTTCACCAATGGCATACGCTTAATTTAGCACTGTTATCGATTTTATCGGGGGCGACATTATGGACATGACTTTGCAGTTTCACGGCGCAACTCAAGAGGTCACTGGATCTTGCCATTTACTCACAGTCAAAGGGCAGCAAGTGCTGCTTGATTGTGGGTTAATTCAAGGGAGTAAAGCTGACTGGTTACGTAATCACGATCCTTTTCCATTCCAAGCGCAAGATATCCATGCTGTGGTATTAAGCCATGCACATATTGATCATTCCGGTCGTCTACCTTATCTAATTAATCAGGGGTTTACTGGGCCCATTTATACTCAAAAAGCCACCGCGCAGTTATGTGATGTGATGTTGCGTGACGCGGCTATGCTGCAAGAAAGAGACACCGACAGACAAAATAAAAAACGTGCAAAACATGATTTAGAACCGCTGGAGCCGCTATTTACCGAGGAGGATGTTGAGCAAGTTATGGCGCAGTTTGTGATGGTAGATTACGGTCAACGCGTCCAGGTTGCCGATGGGGTAGAGGTTTGTTTGTCCGATGCGGGACATATTCTGGGTTCTGCGGTGGTTGAGTTGTGGTTAGGCAATAAACCTCAACAGAAAAAACTGGTTTTTAGTGGTGATTTAGGTCGTGCAGGTATGCCGGTTTTGGATGACCCAACGTTTATTGAACAAGCTGATTTAGTGCTAATGGAAAGTACTTACGGCGATAGGTTGCATCGCAGTTGGCAAGATACCTTGGTTGAACTGAAATCAATTTTCAAACGAACTATTCATGAAAGTAGGGGCAATATTTTGATCCCAGCATTTTCGGTGGGACGTGCTCAAGAGCTTCTTTATCTATTTCATTTATATGCCAAAGAGTGGGACTTATCACGTTGGCGTATTTGTTTAGACAGTCCAATGGCGATAAAAGCAACCGAGGTATATGTTAACAATTATCCATTGATGGACGATGACTTTAAGCGTTTTACCCGCTTATCTTCTGGGCAACATCCCTTGTTATCCAGTGCTGAATTTGTCTGTAGCACTGAAGAGTCGATAGAGCTGAACGATATTCATAAAGGATTAATCATTATTGCGGGCAGTGGTATGTGTAATGGCGGCCGCATTCGTAATCATTTTGTGCATAACCTATGGCGTAAAGAAGCCGATATTATTATTTGTGGTTTTCAGGCAATGGGAACGCCAGGCCGAATACTCGTCGACGGTGCTGAAGAACTGACGATTCATGGCCAGAGTATTAAGGTTGCTGCAAGTATCCATACGGTAGGTGGGTTATCAGCCCATGCCGACCAAGCCGAGTTATTGTCTTGGTATCGCCATTTTGAGCAATCTCCCGCAGTGATATTGGTACATGGTGAACTAGACGCACAGCAAGTATTGATTGAAGCGCTTAATCAAGACAGTGCCAATAAACCGAAAAATAGCGCCATTGCTGAGCGAGGAGATTGCTTAGACTTAAACGCTTTACCTGAGTTCGTGTGGCTGAATAAGGCAAGTGGGTCAGAAACTTAATTCAAATAAATGTGTTATGAGGTGAACGATTGCTTAGCCTGCGGGCTAAGCATCAATTTCGTGTTGCAGCTTTTCGATGTCATCTAAAATGCGCATAAATTTTTGCCCAAATTCGGTCACTTGGTATTCCACTCTGGGTGGAATTTCAGGGTAATTAATTTTATTCAAAATGCCAAATTCGATGTTTTTCTTCAAACATTGATTAAGCACTTTAGTGCTGAGTCCTTCTACTGACTTTACCATTTCACCGGGACGGTTAATGTTATTGGCTAATAACTGATACACAGTTAAAGACCATTTACAGCCGTAAATGGTTTCGACCATACGGGCACTTTTTTCTGGGGCAGATTTTCGAGGGAATATTTTTTCTTTTGTATTCATCAATATGTACCTAAAAGTACCTATGTCACCGATTTGTACTTACTATTCAATCGGATAGTTTACCCATAAGCTTAACACACTTACTCTTACATTAGGTGTGAACACATGACGAATTTACCCCAAGAAACAGCGCTAATTATTGGCGGCACAAGTGGTATTGGCTTTGAAACAGCAAAGCAATTAGTGGCTCAAGGTATCGATACTATTATTGTTGGTAACAAAGTCGATAAGCTCAATACCGCAGTGGCGCAACTCTCATCATTAGGCAGTGTAAGCGGGCTTCAAGCTAATTTATATGACTCACAAGACCTTGCCCGTTTGATTAATATGATCAACTCAACAGACAAGAAGATTGCTTATTTGGTTAACGCAGCAGGGTCTTTTAATCCTAAGCCATTTTTAGACCATCAAGTAAGTGATTACGATACTTACATGGATCTTAACAAAGCGATTTTTGTTATTTCGCAAGCGGTTAGCAACAACATGATTAAATATGGCGGTGGAAGCATTGTGAATATTGGCTCTATGTGGGCTAAACAAGCCATTAAAGCCACCCCATCAAGTGCCTATTCTATGGCTAAAGCGGGTTTGCATTCCTTAACGCAACACATGGCAATGGAACTGGCAGAGCACCATATTCGAGTTAATGCGGTATCACCTGCCGTGGTGAGTACACCTATTTATGAAGCCTTTATTGAACCTGAAGATATGGCTAGTGTGCTTGAAAGCTTCAATGCATTTCATCCTATCGGCCGAGTGGGTAGTCCGGCCGATGTCGCTAATAGCATAGTGTTTTTGCTATCAGAGCAAGCATCTTGGGTCACGGGCGCCGTATGGGATATTGATGGCGGCGTGATGGCAGGACGTAATTAATCTACACCTCTTCACCGCAACACCGCGAGCCATGGTATTGACGGTTTAACCATTGCTCAAATAATACAACAGGGTGTTCAACATCGGCTGCTTAGGGGGCGATCCGCTAAGGCGCTGTTTGAGGTATTTTTGTTTGAGGGGTTCTGTTTGGGGCGATCTTCGTCGCCCCGTCTTATCAGTCGACCTATTTTGAGCGCCATTAGATTAAATCACACTTAATAAGCGTTAATATTTCATTCTATAAATAGGCGTGACACGTTAAGCTATGCACAAAATAAGAGATGTGAGTGGCGTGATGAAGTTAGTCAACATAAATAAGAGCCAATATCGTTCGGCCAACAATTTAGTGCAGATAGGATTACTGGCGACATTAGCCATTTTGTCGCTGATATTTGGTCAGTTGCTGATCTACTTTTTCGGTGTGAAACCATTACCAGGTGCAGAGTCGACCGGTAATTTTCATTTGAATTTAACCGGGGTTATTTTGGCATTGATGGTGTGCAGTTTATTGGTGCGAAACCTACGTCAAAAACCGAAGTTTTATGAAGTGTATTATGTGTGGCAATTGAAACAGCTACAGAATAAAATTTTTCGTAAACTAAAATCGATTCAACAAGCCGCTAAAGATAATAATCGCGATGCATTGCTGATACTGTGTTTTTATTATCAAAGCTTAGCGTTAGTTTATAATTTAGATAACAACACCTTAACCATGTCAAACGTGAACAATGAGTTAGATAAACTCCAAAAGTCTATTGACGCTGCTGGTTTTTCTATTGATGTGGATGAGTTTACTCCCGAAATGCTAAAAGACTTTTAGATCTATCATCTGCTGATAACCTTTTTTGCTGGCTCGACAGCTTGATTTTTTCAGTAGATGCCATCAATTCTTACCTTAAATAAGGAGCCATGATGTCAATATTGGCAGATATTCCTTTCTCATTACTTGAACTCGCGCCGATGCGTGAAGATTCCACTGTGTCAGAGACCTTACAAGACAGTTTACGTTATGCCCAGTACGCCGAACGCCGTGATGTGAAACGTTTTTGGTTAGCCGAACACCACAATATGCCGGGCATTATTTGCTCTGCCACCTCAATTTTAATCGGTTACATTGCCGGTGGTACTGAGCGCATTCGTGTTGGTGCTGGTGGGATTATGTTACCTAACCATCCACCGCTCGTGGTGGCAGAGCAGTTTGGCACCTTGGCCAGTCTGTATCCTGGACGAATTGATTTAGGCTTAGGCCGTGCACCAGGCAGCGATCCGGTCACAAGTTTAGCGTTCAATCGTGATAACCAACGGGCAGAACATTTTCCTGATGAGGTGCGCGAGTTGCAATCGTTACTCGGCCCACATGAACTGCGTCATCACAGTAACGGCAAAGCGGTGCGAGCGATCCCTGGTGAAGACACCAATGTGCCTATTTGGTTATTAGGCTCTAGCTTATTCAGTGCGCAATTAGCGGCAGAGCGAGGCTTGCCTTATGTGTTTGCTGGCCACTTTGCGCCGCGTTTTCTGTCTGAAGCCCTTGCGCTTTATCGACGTAAATTTACTCCTTCAGCTGTGCTGGATAAACCTTATGTGATGGTCGGCCTGCCTTTAGTTGCCGCGCCAACCGATGCCGAGGCAGAGCATCTTAGCACTACCTCTAAACAGCGTATTTTAGCGTTAATTCGTGGCCAAGAAATGTGGCTTAAACCGCCAATAGACAGCATGAATGGCCTGTGGAGCGAGCAAGAAAAAAACTATGTTGATAGCTTTTTAAGTTTGTCTATCTGCGGCGGCCCAGTAACGATTAAGCATCAATTAGAGATGTTTGTAGAGCAATTTGGGGTAGATGAGTTGATGTTTACCAATGACTTGTATGACAGCGAGCACCGTTTACGCGCCTTAGATATTTTAATGAGCGTGAAGCAATAGCATACCCATTTGCTGCACAATTGCTTAGTTGATGGTGGCTAAAAGCATAAAAAAACCAAGACACATGTCTTGGTTTTTTTGTCTGTCAGATCTAAACTGGTCAGCTCAAAAAGGCTAAATAGCTTGACCATTTACAGTCAGTTTTACATCAATGTTGCCACGTACTGCGTTTGAGTATGGGCAAACTTGGTGAGCTGTTTTAACTAACTGTTCAGCTTCTGCTTGGTCCAGATCAAGTTCAACGGCTAGCGCAACTGTTAATGCAAAACCACCACTGTCATTGGCGCCTATACCCACAGTAGACGTGGTTGGAGCCGATTTGATCGCCACTTTAGTTTGACTCGCAACGTGCAGAATCGCGTTAGAAAAACACGCGGCATAACCTGCAGCAAATAACTGTTCTGGATTAGTAAACTCACCGCTGCCACCCATTTCTTTTGGGTAACTTAACTGTAAATCAACTTTTTTGTCGTCAGTAGAAACTTGGCCATTACGACCTGCTAGTGCTGTAGCTGAAGTTGTGTATAACGCTTTCATAATAGACCTCATAAAGTATGTTAAAAATATTGGTGGTAAAAATTCTGTTGATTGCTTTGGCTCATATCGACATCTTGTTGATGTTACTAAGTGATGATCATATCAAGTGATTAACGATATTAAGTTGCGCACAATCTAATTGTGTTTACTATAACTCGAGAGTTTATCCTTTGCAACTACATTGTGCGCAATTTAATTTTTTATTGTATCTACTTACCGTTATTTTATTGCCCCAATTCGTATCTGCTCCTCGATATCAATATGATTAGCTTGTCATTATTTTGTCACCTTTATGTCATCATTTGCTTTCACAATAGCGTCTCATTAGATCCCTTAGGCAGATGCTAAGCATCGCCGTATAAACAGCTAACGATAAAAATAAGGATAGGCTATGAAACGGTTTGTGACTCGTCGTGATTTTCTGGCAATGTCAGCTAAAGGCGTCGGTGCGGTAGTCGTGTCGTATGGATTAATGGGCTGCAGTAGTGATGATGACGATGCTATTTCAGGGCAGTTTTTACAAGGTGTTGCCAGTGGCGATCCCGCAACCGATGCAGTCATTTTATGGACCCGGGTCACGCCCGATGTTGAAGGTGATATTACGGTGTCATGGCAAGTCGCCACCGACAGTAACTTTACTCAGCTAGTCACTAACGGCCAAATGGTGACGACTAAAGATCGTGACTATACCGTTAAAGTGGACGCGGTCGGTCTGGAGGCGGGTCAGCAGTATTTCTATCGTTTTACAGCCGGTGACACAATATCGGACATGGGCAAAACGCGCACGTTACCCGAGGGCAGTGTCGCATCGGTAACGTTAGCGGTAATGTCATGTGCTAACTTCCCCGCGGGTTACTTTAATGTATACGAAATGGCGGCGCAGCAAGATGATATAGATGCTGTGGTGCATTTGGGTGATTATTTATATGAGTATGCCCGCGGTGAATATGCCAGTGAGCATGCCATTGAGCTGGATCGTGAAGTGTTGCCAGCCGGCGAGCTATTTCTATTAGACGACTATCGGACTCGTTACAGTCAGTATCGTAGTGACGCCAGTTTACAAAAACTGCATGCCAAAGTGGCGTTCATTACCGTGTGGGACGACCATGAAGTGGCCAACGATACCTGGAAAGACGGTGCCGAAAATCATAACGATAGTGAAGGCGATTTTGATCAGCGCAAAGAGGCGGCACTGCAAGCTTACTTTGAATGGCTGCCAATTCGCCCATGGAGCGAAGGTAATCATGAGGAAATCTACCGAAGCTTTAATTTTGGTAATTTGGTTGATTTGCATATGCTCGATACTCGGGTACTGGCTCGCGATAAGCAGTTAGAATATAGCCAATACATTGATGCGATGACGGGGGCATTTAACAACGTAACCTTTCTAGCCGATGTGACCGATACCAACCGCACTATGCTAGGCCAGACACAATTATTGTGGTTACAGCAAACCTTATTACAGTCTACTGCTAAGTGGCAAGTGTTGGGTCAACAGGTGCTAATGGGTAAAATGTTAATGCCAGCGGCCATTGCCACTCAACAAATGAGTATTCCGCAGTTTGCAGAACTTGCCGGATTAGCGCAATTAGCCGGTCGCGCCCAAGCGGGCGACCCGACATTAACCACACAAGAGTTGGCTTACCTACAAGCTAATCAAGACAAATTAACCCCTGAGGTTATTGCACTGCTACAACTACCAGCCATTCCATACAACTTAGATGCTTGGGACGGTTATGCTTACGAGCGTGAAGTTATTTTAGCGACGGCAAAATCGTTAAATCATAACTTGGTGGTTATTGCCGGTGATACTCATAATGCATGGGCGAGTAATTTAACCGACAGTGGCGGGGATATAGTGGGGATAGAATTTGCCACCAGTTCAGTATCGTCTCCTGGGCTGGAATACTATTTAGGATTGTCTGATGCTGAAATGCCAGCAACAGAAGCGGCGATCGTTGATTTGATCGCCGATCTTAACTACGCCAACTTAAAAGACCGCGGTTACTTGCTACTGACATTTACTCAAGATGAAGTGCGCAGTGATTGGCAATATGTAGACACGATTTTAAATAAGACGTTTGCTCAGTTAGATGGGCGTGGTTACAGTGCCACTAGCGCGGCGGGTAGCCCTAAAGTGATGCCCGTTTCGTCATAGGTAGTGTCATTTAATCTACATTGGATGTAAAAAAGCCACCTTCAGGTGGCTTTTTTATTGCTAAAGCTGTTGGAAACAAGATCCGAATCGAGGTTAATTAATGGTCAGAGCGACAATTTTTAACGGATGATTATCATCAAATGACGGAAAATCTTCATAACAGTCGAGCCATTGATTATAAATAACTTTACGCCCTTGTTTTTCAACGCAGCGCACTAAACTGTCATACCATGCTTGGCGATCCACTTTGGCGACATTATTACAGCATACTAAAGTGCCGCCGACTTTTGTCGCCAGAACAGCAGGTTTAAATAGGCCTTGGTAATCATTGACGAGATCGACAATACCGAAGGCACTTTTGGCAAAACGTGGCGGGTCTAAAAAGACTAAATCAAATTGTGTTGCGCGCAGCTTGGGGTATTTTGGCAGTTTTTGATTGCGACGTCCGCCTATCGGTAAACCCGCCAATTGGCGCAGCGCCGGAAAGGCATCACTTTGGACAAATTCACACACATCAGTGACATTGTTTAACTCGGCATTTGTTTGCCCCGCGGCCAATGCAAATGATGAAAAGTCGACATTCATCACTCTACGAGCGCCGCCCATAGCGGCGGCAATTCCAATCCCACAAGTGTATGAAAACAGGTTTAACACCGTCTTGCCTTGGCTATTATTACGAACATATTCGCGGCCAATGCGCATGTCTAAAAATAATAATGGATCTTGACCTTCATGGCGCAGTTTTGACGTGAACAGAATGCCATTTTCTTGGATAACTTGGGTCGATTGCGCGTAGTCTTGGGCTTCATTTTCGGGATGATTTACCACCCGAGAATGACTGCCAGAGCGGTCGTTGTAAACGATATGGTAGTCAGCATGGGCGGTAAGTAGTCTTGATATGTCTTCAAGTTGCTGCGCTGATAATGTTTGATGAAAGGTTTGGATTAGCCATGCATCACCGTAACGATCGATATTCAGGCCATTCTCACCTTCAACAGTGCCATGGAAAACGCGATAACAATCAGTATTATTGTGGGCCGCTTGCTCAAAAAAAGTGGCTCGTTTGGCTAACGCATCGGCTAAAACAGCTTGAATGGACATGGGAGCTCGTTAAATGGAGTGGCAATTGGCGCGGATTATAGCAAACATTCCGATTTAGTGAAGTTGCGGCAGAGACTATTCATCTGGCAGATGCACTTTAAAGGTTTTGTTGGCAATGATTTTACCGTTTAGCTCTAGCGTCATTCGCCAGTTACCGACTTTATTGGTGATGGGTGCCCAAATGCAATCACCCAAGTAAAAGCGCCAATCGTTTTGTTTAATAAACACTTCACCATCAAATGGCAGACGAATATTGCCATTGTTATCAGTAATATCCGGGTGGTAAATACAGTAGGTTAGCACTTGATTTTTGGCTTTACGGATGCGAGTGATAAAGCCAAATTCGGTATCGATAATAGCGGGCACATGAACCGTTGCCTGTAACAAGCGTGGCAAGTCATCACTGTTACTGTCCCATTGGCTGAATATTCCACTGTAAATAATGCTCACATCCGCTGTTAACTTACTCAAGCGCTATCCTTTTGTTGATTTAGCAACAATTGAGACCTAATTGTGTTCGACGTAAATACCCAATGAGGCGGATCAATGGCGATTAAATCGTCGTTATTAGTGTTGATCTGTTAAGTGTTTAATTGCCGCTTGCAACGCAAAGTCATAGCCTTGCGCACCTAAGCCACAAATCACCCCTAGGGCTTTATCTGAAAAGTACGAATGGTGCCTAAATGGCTCACGGGCATGTACGTTAGATAAATGCACTTCAATAAACGGGATCGAGACACCGAGTATGGCATCACGCAAGGCGACACTGGTGTGGGTAAAAGCGGCAGGATTGATAATAATAAACTGCGCATCAGTCCCATGGATGGCATCAATCAGCTGGTACTCAGCATTAGACTGAATATGT
Source organism: Shewanella sp. Actino-trap-3 (assembly GCF_002836275.1). Classification (NCBI taxonomy): domain Bacteria; kingdom Pseudomonadati; phylum Pseudomonadota; class Gammaproteobacteria; order Alteromonadales; family Shewanellaceae; genus Shewanella; species Shewanella sp. Actino-trap-3. The sequence continues at coordinate 3,737,021 of NZ_PJCE01000001.1, forward strand.
TCCAATTGAACCCCTGCTTGGACCGCACTTTTGCTTAACGCTTCAACAATAGTGGTGAGCGTTTGGTGACCGTAATGTCCGGGTTCACGACGGCCGAGTAGGTTTAAATTGGGGCCGTTGATCAATAAAATTTTTGTTGTTTGGCTCATGACGGTTCCTGTAAAAATCGCAACGTAAGTCGATTTAATCTGCAGCATAAATAGGTTTTTAACAAGCATTCTTACCGAAGATGGTTATCAGGTAAACCAAAAAATGCTCAACTAGCGTGTAACCTTATTGATTGAGCGATGGCAGGCTCACTTTTTTATTAATAGTCAGATTTATTTTGGCGCATCGCTTTGGTGGCACCGCGTTGTTTTTTGGTTTCAATGCGTCGCGTTTGGCTGCCTTTTGTTGCTCTAGTCGGGATACGTTTTTTTTGAACAATACCAACACCTTTTACCAGCTCAATAAATTGTTCCAGTGCCGTTTGACGGTTAAAGTCTTGGCTGCGTGATTGTTGACATTTTATAATGACTTTGCCGCTTTTAGTAATGCGATGATCGGCTTTTTCAAGCAGCTTTTGTTGATAAAATTCGGGTAACGATGATGAAGCAATATCAAAGCTGAGTTGAGCGGCGGTCGACACTTTATTGATATGTTGGCCACCCGCACCACTTGAGCGGACAAAGTGCCATTCAATTTCGTTGTCTTGCAATATGACTCGTTGAGTAATTTGTATCATTGGGTTGTGATAGCCCCCTTCATTGACTGTCGATAAACCTATCGTTGTGCTTAAATGTCGCTAAGGCATGAGTGTTGATGTTGGGTGATGTAGGTCTATTCTACCGCAGACGCGGAAAATTTTCAGAGTTGTCTTATGGTGATATCTGTGTTGATGTTTCAATGACCCGTTAGCCTTTAACCGCGGGGGCGTTAACCCTTGGTCTTTAACTATGGGCTTTGAACTAAAAAGCCTGACTGGCCTCTGAGTTATTACATATTTAATGAAATGATTAGAATAGTTTTGCTATCATAAGCGCCATTGTCGCTTTACACGATAACATCACCGTATAAAGTCTGTTCTATGGCCTGATTATAAGGCTGGAGTTGCCGTTATGTTATGTCAAATCCCCGATATTACCAAGGGTGTCATTAGTTTATTTGTCAGCGGCCGTTTATCGGCTCAAGATTACCGTAGCCGTTTACAGCCCGCCATTAAGAGTTATCGTAAAGACTGGGATCAAGTGTGTCTTTACATTGAAGCGGATGTGTTGTTGGAAGGCTGGGAATTTGCTTCATTAACCGGCAGTGGTGAAGTACAGTTACCTGCGTTTGATGCCTTAGTGTTTGTGGGCGGCCCTGATTGGGTCGGTAATGCTGTTAGGTTAATGGGGCCGTTTATGCAAGGTGAAGTCGCCTGGTTTCCATTAGAACGTAAACAAGATGCGGTTACTTGGATCACCAAACGATCGCAATGTTAGTATTGATGTTATTACTTTAGAACAGGATAGCTTATGTCATTATCAAAATTATTTGCCGTATCAAGTGCGTTATTGTTAACCCTTAGTTTAACGGCATGTGCACCAGAAGTCGGTAGCGAAGCATGGTGTAAGCAGATGAAAGAAAAACAAAGTGGTGATTGGACTGCCAATGAAGCAGCCGATTATGCTAAACACTGCGTCTTTAAATAATTTAGTTTAGGAGTAGGTGGTTGAGTCATACTGTTTTGCCTTTTATGGCTAACATAGCCAAATTACTAATTGCTATTGTGTTACTGCAATTTGTGGGCGCCAATATGGGTGCGCATCAACTGCATGTGGGCAACAGCAACGAAGAGCAAAATAATCATTCACATCTGCAATTTACTACCGAAGTGATTACCCTTGCTGAATGTGTAGACTGTGCTTGTGCGCTAGACGGTTCACGTATTCATTCAGCTAATGATGATCATCAGCATGCTAATAACATCACCGAGATTGAGCAAGTTGATATCTGCTTAGATTGTCAGTGTCATGGTGGCCATGTGGCACTGGTGACGCTTGGTGATAATGTTATCCGTGAACATTTTCATGATGCTTATGGCAATGTTAGCTTGCACTATATGGCGCCAGCGCCTTTCCCTGCTTATCGTCCTCCTACCGTTTAATCCTTTTAAACACTTTTTTACTGTTTAGAACCCCCTCTTGATCCGCTCACATTGCGCCAATGAGTGCTGCTTTTGCATTCTATTATGACGTTATGTGAAGCTTTTTATGGCGGTGGCTAAACTTATTACCGTTGATGTCATATGTGGCTATCGACGGTCTAGATTGTTTTAGGATTAACCATGAACACCAAATTAGTACCGCCTCTGTCTTTGCTGGCAGCATTAAATGCCAAATCTCTTGTGAATAGTGCCGTGAGTCGTGTCGTGAGTAATACAGATACTCATGCTCAGTTAACAAGCCTGTTAAATCCCCTATTAAATGCTCGTAGCAATGCTCGTAGAAATAACCAAAGTAACTTAACTGTTTCTCGAGGATTATTGTTCGGCTCAGCATTATTCGGTTCATTATTAATGTTATCTAGTTTGCCTGCTCAGGCAAGTAGTCAGCCAGCCGAAACTGACCACCAACAGTCGTTACTAAGCTTAAATACTGAGCAGCGCCAATTAGCGGGGATAGAGGTGTCACAATTGAGTCTGCAAGCTTTTAATTTACAGGCTGTCGCTACCGCGCAATTAATTGTTGATAAAGATAAAACCATTACCATTGCACCGCAATTAGATATGCAGGTACTTAAGCGTCATGTGGTGCCTGGAGAGCAGGTGACAAAAGGCCAACCTTTGTTAACCATAGGCGGAGCGGAGATTGCTGCCGCCCAAGCGAACTACATTAATGCGGCGACGGAATGGGACCGAATAAAGCGCATGAGTCCTGGCACCATCAGTGCTAGCCAACGCATGCAAATCGAAGTGAATGCTGAGTTAAAACGGGCCATTTTAGAATCAATCATGATGACCCCAGCGCAAATTGCTGCGTTAGCCAAATCGCCGAGTTCGATTGGCCAGTTTCAGTTATTAGCTTCCATTAATGGCCGGGTACAACAAGATGTCGCAACCTTAGGCCAAGTGCTAATAGCGGGTACGCCTTTGATGCAACTGACCGATGAATCGTATTTATGGGTAGAGGCTGAGGTTACGCCTATGCAAGCGGATCAAGTCAATATGGGCAGCAATGTGTTGGTTCATGTCGGCAGTCGTACTCGTAATGGGGTCATTATTGGCCGCTCTCATGAAATTAATCCGCAAACCCGCACAGAACAAGTATTGGTGAGGATGGCTAATCCAGGCCATGAATTACATGCAGGTGAGTTTGCCGAATTATACCTAGCAGACGATCAGCAGGCGAAGTCTGCTGGTTTTATTGTGCCTGATGCGGCCTTAACTCGCGGTGGTGATGGCGACTGGCAAGTGTTTGTTGAGCAAGATGGTGGTGGATTTAGCGCAGTAGAGGTCACTGTGGTTGAACGCCAACGTGGGTTGAGCTTTATTCGCGGTTTAGCTCCCCAAACACGAGTGGTTATTTCTGGGGCTTTTTTCTTAGCCTCAGAGCAAGCCAAAGCTGGTTTTGACATCCATAACCACTAAGCGCTAGGACATCATCATGTTATATAAATTAATTGAGATTGCCGTTGAAAAGCGGTTATTGGTTTTACTTGGCTTACTCGCGACAGTGGTGGCTTCAATATTAATGCTGCCAAAGCTAAACTTAGATGCGTTTCCAGATGTGACTAACGTGCAGGTGAGCATCAACACAGAAGCCGAGGGCTTGGCGGCTGAAGAGGTTGAGAAGCTGATCAGTTATCCGGTTGAATCAGCCATGTACGCCTTGCCGGCTGTGACTGAAGTGCGTTCATTATCGCGCACGGGTTTGTCGTTGGTGACCGTAGTGTTTGCCGAAGGTACCGACATTTACTTTGCTCGCCAGCAAGTATTTGAACAACTACAAGCGGCAAAAGAGTCTATTCCCGCAGGTGTTGGTACGCCTGAAATTGGCCCGAATACCTCTGGTTTAGGGCAAATTTATCAATACATTTTGCGCGCCGATCCCGAAACCAATATCAGTGCTTCTGAACTGCGTAGCTTAAATGACTACTTGGTGAAGTTGATATTAATGCCGGTGAGCGGCGTGACTGAGGTGTTGTCATTTGGCGGCGAAGTGTTGCAGTACCAAGTGCAAGTCGACCCCAATAAACTGCGCAGTTATGGCTTGTCGATGACCCAGGTTAGCCAAGCACTGGAAAGTAATAACCGCAATGCGGGCGGCTGGTTTATGGACCAAGGCCAAGAACAATTAGTGGTCCGTGGTTACGGTTTATTGCCAGCAGGTGACGCTGGTTTGCAAGCCATTGCCGACATTCCGTTAACCGAAATCAATGGCACGCCAATCCGCGTGGCCGATATTGCTAACGTGGCATTTGGTAGCGAAATAAGAGTGGGCGCGGTGACCATGTCTCGTAGGCAGGCATCTGCTGATAATGACTCATCATCCGATGTACAAGCATTGGGTGAGGTCGTTGCTGGCGTGGTACTTAAACGCATGGGCGCTAATACAAAAGCCACCATTGATGACATCAATTCACGAGTGAGTTTAATTGAACAATCCTTGCCAAAAGGCGTGTCATTTGAAGTGTTTTACGACCAAGCGGAGTTAGTTGAAAAAGCCGTGACCACGGTCATTGATGCGTTATTAATGGCATTTGGTTTTATTGTAATTATTCTGGCGCTATTTTTGGTCAATATACGGGCGACATTGTTGGTATTGTTGTCGATCCCGGTGTCGATCGGTTTGGCGTTATTGATCATGTCTTACTATGGTATGTCGGCTAATTTAATGTCGTTGGGTGGTCTTGCTGTTGCGATTGGTATGTTGGTTGATGGCTCGGTGGTGATGGTTGAAAACATCTTTAAGCATGTCAGCGGGCAATCTGTGGCAAGTCAGCAGCAAGATGCCAACGCTAGCGATACGAGTGAGCCCAGCAGCATTGCGATTAGGATCATGCTGGCGGCAAAAGAAGTTTGCAACCCGATCTTTTTTGCCACGGCGATTATTATCGTGGTGTTTATGCCGTTATTTGCCCTTGAAGGCGTAGAAGGTAAGTTATTTCAGCCAATGGCGATCAGTATTATTTTAGCCATGATGGCGGCATTGGTGGTGGCGTTATTTGCGGTACCTGCATTAGCGGTATTCCTATTCAAACGCGGTATTGTGGTACGTCAAAGCAAAGTGTTAGCGCCCATTGATGCGGTTTATCGACGTATTCTTACGCTGGCGTTATCAAGCCCAAAATGGGTGATGATAGCCGCGGTGTGTTTGTTTGGGTTAAGCATGTTATTGCTGCCCAAGTTAGGTACTGAATTTGTGCCGGAACTCGAAGAAGGCACCATCAATTTGCGAGTCACTCTTGCGCCCACGGCAAGCTTGGCTACTTCTATCAGCATTGCGCCTAAAATTGAAGCCATGTTGCTGGAGTTTCCTGAGGTGGAATATGCCTTAAGCCGAATTGGCGCGCCAGAGCTTGGCGGCGATCCTGAACCTGTGAGTAATATTGAAATCTATATAGGTCTTAAACCGATAGAACAATGGACGTCGGCAAGTTCGCGTTATGAACTACAACGCTTGATGGAGCAACGTTTAGCAATATTCCCAGGACTATTGCTGACTTTCTCACAGCCCATTGCCACCCGTGTCGATGAACTGTTATCAGGGGTTAAGGCGCAGTTAGCGATTAAGATATTTGGTCCAGATCTGACGATATTGTCTGAAAAAGGTCAGCGGTTGACGGACTTAGTCGCTGCCATCCCCGGGGCGGTTGATGTGTCGTTAGAGCAAGTCAGCGGTGAGGCGCAATTAGTGGTTCGGCCTAAGCGCGAGGTGCTTGCCCGTTATGGCATCAGCGTCGATGAAGTGATGAGTTTAGTCACCCAAGGTATTGGGGGTGCCAGTGCAGGCCAAGTGATTGATGGTAACGCCCGTTATGACATCAACCTGCGATTAGCGAAGCAGTATCGCAATGCCCCAGATGCGATTGAAGACTTGTTACTCAGTGGTGCTAATGGCGCGATTGTGAGGCTGGGGGATCTCGCCGATGTGGTGACAGAAATGGCGCCGCCGAATATTCGCCGTGATGACGTGCAACGCCGAGTCGTGGTGCAAGCTAACGTGGCGGGGCGCGATATGGGTTCGGTCGTCAGCGATATTTATGCCATAGTGCCGCAAGCTGAATTGCCCCCTGGATATACCGTGGTGGTGGGCGGTCAGTATGAAAATCAACAACGGGCACAACAAAAGCTCATGTTGGTGGTGCCAATTTCTATCGCACTGATTGCGTTATTGCTGTATTTCTCGTTTGGTTCAATTAAACAAGTTACCTTGATTATGGCTAATGTGCCGTTGGCATTAATTGGCGGCGTGGTGGCCTTGTATGCCACTGGCACTTATTTGTCAGTACCCAGTTCAATCGGCTTTATTACCTTATTTGGCGTTGCTGTGCTCAATGGTGTGGTGCTGGTGGACTCGATTAATCAGCGCAGACAATCAATGGATGAAAGCCTATATAACAGTGTGTATGAAGGCACTGTTGGGCGATTACGTCCGGTGTTAATGACCGCGTTAACCTCTGCATTAGGATTAATTCCAATCTTGATATCGTCCGGCGTGGGCAGTGAAATCCAACAACCATTAGCGATAGTGATCATCGGCGGCTTATTTAGCTCAACAGCCTTGACCTTACTGGTGTTGCCAACGGTGTATCAATGGTTGTATCGAGACAAGGTTTTAGTTAACCCGAGTTGAAGCTAACGAAATAAAACCTCATTAGCTTAATAAATCCACAAGCCTAATCATCTGATTAGGCTTTTTTAAACCTTAAACCTTAAACTTTAGGCAGTTTAGGCGGTTTAGGCGGTTTAGGCGGTTTAGGTGGTTTAGGCTTTAAGTTGAGCTTGAGTTTATTGGCTAACGGCTCGATAGCTGCACCTTGAACTATGACCGAAATCAGTACAATGAAAAATACCATGTGGATCATTTCACGTGATCCCTCAACGCCGGCAGCGGCTGGAATAAGCGCAAACACGATTGGGGTGGCGCCTTTGAGGCCGATCATCGACACAAACAAGCGCTTGCGCCAATTAACTTGTTTAAAAGGCAGGTAACACAACTGTACTGCTAAAGGGCGTGCCACTAAAATCAACAAGATTGCGGGCAATAAAGACACCATCAACACAGGCAATAATTTTTGTGGGAATATCTGTAAGCCTAAAATGATAAACATCAACGATTGTGCTAACCAAGATATGCCATTGAAGAAATGTTTACTGACTTCAGCGCCTTTCTTCAAATAGTTGCCTATTATTACCCCTGCAATATACACAGCAATCAGTTCATTACCGCCCAAGATTTCGGTACTCGATACTGTGATGGCAAAGGTTGCCAAAATAAATACCGGAATAAGCCCAAATTCTGGCAACTTGATGCGATTAAGTGCCCAAACGGCCATCTTACCCATTATTAGTCCTACTACCACCCCAACACCAATTTGCTGAACTAGGCTAGAGAGTATTGACAATGCAGTGGGTGCACCGTTGGCACTATTGATAATATAGTCGGTTAACATGACAACCATCAGTAGGGCGACGGGGTCATTGGTAGCAGATTCGAATTCTAAAATAGTGCCAGTGCCATATTTTAATTTAAGCTTTTTGGATTCTAAAATAGAAAATACTGCCGCAGCATCAGTCGATGACACTACCGCTGCAAAGAGCATGCAAGTGATGAGGTTAAAATCGAGTAACGCATTCAAGATAAAGCCAAAAATAACCGTTGTAAAGATCACTCCAGCGGTGGATAACATGCCGCCTTCTTTCCAAGAAAATTGAATGTGTTTCATTGGGGTATTCAGCCCACCCACAAACACTATGGTGTTTAACGCTAGGGTACCGATAAGCGAGGTAAGCTTCAGGTCGTCGTATACAAAACCAAATTCACCATTACCAAAAGCAAGGCCTACGCCCATGAAAATGAGTAGCGAGGGTAAGCCTAATGTTTTAGAAGGATGATGGAGCAAAATGCCAATAGCAATAAGAATGGAGATCCCTAAAATAATAATATCAGATGGCATATAGGCACTCCTTGGCTAGTTTAAATTGCACTAAATGGCTATTTTAGCATTAAATTAGCCTAAACTCGTTTTATGAGTATTTATTAATATTAATTCATATCCTATCAGTGAGTTGCAATAAAGACCATGCATTATTGACTTGTGGAAATAGAGATATAAACAGGATGAGTCTATTTGTTTTAGCTTTAATCATAATGGATAGATCGTTTACCCGCGCAATAATAGCAGTCTAATAACATTTTTATTACATTTTAAACTGCTAATATCAGCTCATAAAAGTACATAGTGGAAACATTATGGCCATATTCATTAGTGTTTGGGGCGTTATTACCTGTGGTGTTGGGCTGTTTATGCTGCTTAAGCCCCAAGGTTTTGCTGATGCTATTGTTCTATTTAGTCGCCAAGATTATTTTCATTATGTCGAAATCATTTCTCGGTTAGTGATTGGCGCAGCATTGTTACTCGATGCGCGTAATACCTTATATCCGTTAGTGTTTGAAGTAATAGCTAAGATTTTGTTTGTAGTCGCTATTATTTTAGTTTTTATGACTGAAAAACACCATAAGACATTTGCGTTATGGGCTGTAAAACATTGCCTTAGTTGGTTTAGACCAGCAGGATTTTGCGCCTTAATATTGGGTCTTTGGACGTTATACGTCAGTATCGATTAAAGACTCAGCTTTGTTGTATAGGCAGTGAAACCGTTATTTTGGCTAATTTGTTAAAATTTTATGTCAACCTAAACTCCCCCTAAGCCGCAGCACCATTGGACTTGCATATTTCTGTAATGTTAATGAAATGTGAGTGTCATGTTTACGCAGTCTTTTTGTCATTTTTGCAGGTTAGTTTGTAATCCAACCAACTTACTCACACGCTTACATCCGTCTTCGGAGATGACAATGGAACTGAAAAACATTTTTAAACTTACTGCACTTGCTACCGCCCTTGCTGCAACATTAGGGCTTGCTGGTTGTGGTGGTGATATTAATATCAATGCGGGTAGCGATACCGTTACCCCTATTACGCCAACAACTCCAACAACGCCAACTCAGACAGATCAAGAAAAATCATACAGTGGCTTTGCAACTAAAAGCACCACAATGACAGCCGTTGATGGTAAAGAAGTTTGGGTATTAAAAGGTACGTTAGCCCCTTCAACAGCAGCATCAACCATTACCACCGGTGGCCAAGATGGCGACAAAATAGTGTTAGGTAATGATGTTGTATGGCAGCTTGATGGCGCGGTGATTGCCGGTGGCGATAATGCCAATGCAGTTGAGTTATCGATATTACCTGGCACCAAAATCTTAGGTGGCAGCGATTCTTATTTAGTGATTAGCCGTGGTTCAACAATTATGGCTGACGGTACTGCAGCTGCGCCAATCGTATTTACGTCTGTTGAGACGGCTTTAGGCCAAGAAGGTAAAGCGGGTCAGTGGGGGGGGTTAGTGTTATTGGGTAATGCGCCAGTAAACACCTGCCCAGATTTAACCAATTGTTCAGCGTCTTTTGAAGTGGGTAACCACAGCTATGGCGGTAATGACACCGAAGACAATTCAGGTTCAATCAAGTATGTACGCGTTGAGTTTGGTGGTTTCAAAATCAATGACACCCAAGAAATGAACGGTATTAGTTTTGCCGGTGTGGGTGCGGGTACTGAAATTGACCACGTACAAGTTCACATGAATAACGATGACGGTTTTGAATTCTGGGGCGGTAATGTTTCAGTAACAAATATCGTACTAACAGAAAACTTTGATGACTCGTTAGATTGGACTAACGGTTGGCAAGGTAGCGCGCAGCACGTTTATATCCGTCAAGCTGACAATGCTTCTAACCGTGGTATTGAAGCCGACAGTAACAGTGACGCAAGTGCTGTACCTATGTCAAAACCAGTGCTCGCTAACTTCACTATCCAAGTGGCTAACGGCACTAACAGTGGCGGTGACGATGCGGAAGGTATTTTGTTCCGTAAAGGCACTGGGGTGAATACTTATAACATTTTGGTTAAAGGTGACGTTGATTCTGGCGAATGTTTAGAGGTTAACGACGACAATACCGTTAACAACGCCAATACTGCACAATTGACCATGCAAAACAGCTTAATTGACTGTGTTGAACCGTTTAAAAATGCTAAGGCAGATGCTGCTGAAGGCCGTACTTTAGCGCTAGATGTTGAAGCCTGGTACACAGGGCAAGACGATAACTTGGTTGCCGCAGCTGATTTAACCGATTACATGCCTAATTCATCATCTGTTGCCTTAACGGGTGGTAAAGCTGATTTGGCTAACCTTGATGCGCGTTTAGTTAATGCTAACTATATTGGCGCGTTTGATGGCTCTAATGATTGGACGACAGGCTGGACTACAGCCATTCATGACGATGTGACGCCAACGCCAACAGCATTACCAGTATTAACTTCTTGTCCAGTAGGCACAACAGCTTCAGCAGCGGCAACAGGTTTATATAAAGATGCATCAATTACCTTAATTTGTACCCTTGAAGGCAATGTAGTGAGCAATACAACGCTGCTTGCTGGCCAAAACGTAATGTACAAAATTGATGGTGGTGCGGTAGTCGTCGGTGGTGATAACACTGCGCCTGCAACATTGGCTATTCAAGCGGGTACTAAGTTATTCGCGACATCTAACAGCTTTATCGCGGTGAGTCGTGGTTCAAAAATTATGGCTCAAGGCAGTGCGACTCACCCCATTGAAATGACTTCTGAAGAAGATGTGATTGCGGGTGCAAGTGGCGAACGTGGTCAGTGGGGGGGATTGGTTATTCTAGGTAATGGCTTAACCAATACCTGTCCTGATCATAATGCCTGTTCAGCGTCATTTGAAGTCGGTGACTTCCCATACGGTGGTAACAACAACGCTGACAACAGCGGTCAAATCAGCTACGTAGTGATTAAGTATGCTGGCTTTAAAGTGAATGATACTCAAGAAATGAACGGTATCTCATTTGCAGCAGTGGGCAGCGGAACTCAAGTAGACCATATTCAAATTCACGCTAACGGCGACGACGGTGTTGAGTTTTGGGGTGGTGCGGTTAACTTGAAATATGTGTACTTAACTGACAACTTCGATGACAGCTTAGATTGGACTAACGGTTGGACAGGTAAAGCGCAGTTTGTGTATATCACTCACGAAGACGGTAATGCTAACCGTGGTATCGAAGGTGATAGCCATAAAGGTGCTAATGATACCCCAGTGTCTGCGCCTAAATTAGCTAACTTCACTATTTTACCGGGTACAGATATTGCTAACGCAAGTGGCGATAAAGGTGAAGGTATCTTACTACGTGTGGCTACTGCTGGTGAGTTATACAACGTGTTAGTTCAAGGTCGTAAAGGCAGCACTGCTGAAACTGAGTCTGGCGAATGTTTAGAGTTAGATGGCTCTTACGCTGGTTTAGTCGACAACGTAAACAGCAAAACGCTGACGATGTCCCATTCAATTATCGACTGTAACGAGCCCTTTAAGTACAGCTCTGATAATGCCGCAACAGCAGACGCTGTCAATGTTGAAACCTGGTTCATGGGCCAAGAAGGTAACTCAACAGCTGCAGTGACTCTCACCGACGGTATGCCAGCAGCTACAGATATAACGCTACTTGGCAAAGGTAAAGACTTAAGCACAGATGATAGCTTCTTCGAATCAACCAACTTTATTGGTGCATTCGATGGCCAGAATGACTGGCGTCAAGGTTGGGCTTACTTTCCACAGTAATCACCTCGATAACATTAATCTGTGACCTATTAATAGCCGCCCGCAAGGGCGGTTATCTCTGAACCGCATACAGGATAGTTAAGTATGAAAACCAAGCCGAGTTTTACCGTTAATAAGTTAAGTCTTGCCATTATCTCTGTGATTTCTGCGGCGGCACTATTAACAGCTACCCCCGTATACTCGCAAGAACCAGCGCCTGCGCGCGATCCTGGTGAAGTGATCCCAATTGAACCGATAGAAGTGATTTCAGTTACTGGGCGTTTACGCAGCTCTGCATCAGAAGCAACTGAAGAACGTCGTGAACAAATTGCTGTAGCTGATATTATGGGCTCAGAACAAATTTCAAGAACCGGTGACGGTGATGCAGCCGCAGCGCTTCGTCGTGTGACAGGTTTAACCTTAAAAGATGGCAAATTCATTTATGTTCGTGGTTTAGGTGAGCGTTATTCAAGTACCTCACTGAATGGCGCGACAGTGCCGTCACCGGATCCAACCCGTAACGTGGTGCCTTTAGATATGTTTCCTGCATCGATCATTGAATCGTTATCGGTGCAAAAGTCAGCCTCTGCCAATTCTCCAGCCGCATTTGGTGGTGGACATGTGGATATTCGGACTAAATCTATTCCAGCAGATTTCTTTTTTAAAGCCTCTGTGGGCGGTCGTTATAACACCAATGATTCAGATGACAGCTTCACCTATAATGGTGGTGGCGATGATTGGACCGGCCAAGATGATGGCACTCGCAGCATGCCAAGCAACATTAATAACACCATTAATCAATATGGTGGAATTAGCCCAATTGATATCGTGAGCAATTCTAATGGCGCTATAAGTTACCCCGCAGCACAACAAGTTAACCGCGAATTGGCACTAGACATGTATCGCGATATGACGGTACAAAGTCAAAGTACTGATCCTGCAATGCGCGGTGATATCGCCATTGGTGATCGTTGGGACATTACTGACGACATCATCTTTGGTGCATTATCAGCGGTGTCGTACAAGCAGCAAGCCGAAAACTACACTAAACGCGAAGTTGAACTGGATGGTGATAGCAGCCAAGTACAAGTTGAAAACCAAAAAGACATCGTCGGCACCGACTCGATTGTGCAAGTGTCTGGCATGCTGAATTTAGGCTTAGAAATTGGTTATAACCATAAAATTGAAACCTTCACCACTTATCTGCAAGACACCTCTGATGATGTGTCTATAGGGCTTGAAGAAACCATCGATACTCTGGGTGAGCCTAATGCATTGCAAGTTTATGCTATTGATTACGAGGAACGTTCGTTAATCAGTAACCAAATAAAAGGTCATCATTTTATTGAGCTGTTAAATGATGCTGAAGTGAACTGGAAGTTTTCTGATGCCCGCTCAGAGCGCTATGCTCCTAATGAAGTGTCGTACACCTATAATGTGATTTTAGATGAAAACAACCAGTTATTGTCACGTAACCTCAACACTCAAGATGCGCCAAAGTATGTCTACAGCCGCTTAGAAGATGACAGCCAAAACTATGCCTGGGACTTTACTTACCCAATCAATTTAGACGGCGCATTGGTTAAACTGACAACCGGTTATGAATACTTTGAGCGTACCCGTGAAAGCTATGCCACCCGTTTAGGTTTTGATGTCGATTTAAGTCCAACTGATGCTAACGGTGGCATTTTAGCGAGTGACTTTAATGATATTTTTTCGGATAAAAACATTACCGACAATACCTTAGGGCTAGAGCTGAAAGACGCATCGACCGACACTGAAGACTACATTGCTGCAGAGAAAAACGATGCCGCCTTTGTGAGCATGGACATCGACTTTGATGATGTTTGGCGCGTATATGCCGGTATTCGCTACGAAGATTTTCGCCGCGTGACTTTACCTATCGACCCTGATGGTGAAATTTCAGATGAAGGCGGCCGTTACGACTTGGCTGATTATGTGATTGCTGAAGATGGTTGGTTCCCGTCGTTGTCATTAACCTGGAAACAAACCGATACTACCCAATGGCGTTTAGGCGCGAGCAAAACCATAGTACGACCAGATCTGCGTGAAGTGTCGCCCGTTCGATTCCAAGATCCCGTTACCGGTTTTGATTTCTTCGGTAATCCAGAACTTAAAAGCTCCGACATTCTTAACCTCGACTTACGTTGGGAATACTACTCAGATTCGGGCAATAATTTCAGTATGGGCGCATTCTATAAGGATGTAGACGCACCGATTGAACCTATTCAACGTATTTCAGAAGCGGGGCGTCAGCTTAAATTTTATAACGCCGAGTCGGGTTATGTGTACGGTCTTGAAACCGAGTTTTTGCAAGAGCTTGAGTTTTTGGGTAGCGATGGCAGTATTTGGGAGGACTTCTTTGTCGCAGGTAACTTAACCCTAGGCGACTCAGAAATCGATATCGCTGCTAACGGCGAAATCGACCCAACCAATAAAACGCGCCGCATGACCGGACATTCACAATGGGTGGCTAACTTACAGTTAAGTTACGACTCGCCAGACAGTTATCACAGTGCCACATTAGTGTATAACGTGTTTGGTGAACGCATTGCCTATGGTGGCCGAGGTGGTTTAGATGACGTATTTGAAAAGCCATTTCATAGCCTTGATTTTACCTATAGTTTCTTCCCGACCGATAGCGTTACCGTAAAAGTAAAAGCGAAGAATATCTTAGGTGAAACAACGGAATACGAGCAGCAAGATATTCAAGTGTATGCCAAAGACCCTGGCACAGAATACACCTTGCAGCTTAGCTATGAGTATTAATACGTTTAATGGTCATGTGTAATTATTACGCTCAATAGTCACGTTTAAAAGAGTACTGGTTTTTAGCGGTTTTTACTCATCATTTCAATCGCTAAAAACGTGCACGGCCACTTTCTTCGGAACAAAGAAAGTGGCCTTTTTTGTTTAATAACAATATAACGCTACACAAACTCAGCTTATCTAACTGATAAATAAATTAACCTCAGTGTAAACATTGACTCTTTTTAATACCAAATTGGGTAGAATACGGATTCGTTCATGCTTAATTTCTCAATGGAACCGCCTTAATGCCCACAATATCGCCCCTGTCTATTCACCTAAAACTGGGTATTTATGTAATATTAGCGTTATCGATCAGCGCATGCGCCATGCCACTGGGGATGACACAAGCGGGTAGCATTACCGCCCCGTCTATTGACGAGGCCAGCGGTTTGGCGGTATCGAGGCTCAATGACAAGATATTGTGGGTACATAACGACAGTGGTGATTCGGCAAGAATTTTTGCCATTGATACCCAAGGTCATCAACTCGCGACAGTAAACATTAGCGGTGTAAAGAACATTGATTGGGAAGACATCGCCTCGTTTGTTTACCAAGGTGAAGCGTACTTATTGATAGCCGATGTGGGTGATAACCAAGCGAAGCGATTTCAGTATCAATTACACCTGATCAAAGAGCCTGATTTAAGCCAATTGAATGGACAAAAAACACTGTCGGTTAAACCCAGTTGGAGCATGACATTTACCTACCCAGATGGCGCACACGATTGTGAATCCGTAGCCGTTGATGTGGCTAAGCAAAAAATACTGTTACTGAGCAAACGCGATAAACTGCCGATATTATACGAGTTGCCATTAATCGCTCCGTCGGCGCAAGGCGCATCAAAGAATGCATCGGTTCAAATGATTAACAAACAAGCCAAAAGGTTGGGCGAAATAGCGCCATTACCAACGGCTATGCTCGATTATGTCAGTATCTATACTTGGGCCGGTTTTGCCGGAAAACCGACAGCGATGGATATCTCCGCGGATGGTTTATCGGCTGTAGTATTAACCTACACTCACGCGTTCTATTTTACCCAATCACAGCCTGGCGATTGGTTAACGCTGTTTTCTACAGCGCCACAAGAGATTGCTCTGCCAGCGATAAAACAAGCTGAAGCGGTTAGTTTTAGCCAAGAGGGTAGCAGCATTTTTATTACATCAGAGATGCTGCCAGCGCCTTTGTATAAAATGGATTTGAAAGGTTTTCATACTCAATAGTAGGTTTTTTTCTTTATTTTTTAGATATTGCCTGCGGCCACTAAGGTCGTGGTGCTTCACCCACACCAGACCAAGAGGAAACCAACGGCTGTTTCCTCTTTACTTTTTATTCAAAGAATTGGCCCAGCCGCCACATCAACATTATCCCAATGTGATTTAAGCAATAGAAGCGATAATTTCGCGACGTGGTACGATCCAGCTTGTGACTTCGTTTGTAGACTGCTTCGGCCCATCTTGCAGTAAAGAGTGAAAATGTTAACGCTTCCGATGGGGATCTGATGTGAATGGACTCACGAATGTCGTGGTGGCATGGTCAATAATGTTCCCGACATCAAATGACATTCCCCATGTCCATATGGGTCAGATGCCAAAGAACGACCCTTCCCCTCGAAAGCTAGCCTGACGTCCTGTCAGGCTCACGCATTCTTTTATAAAGAGTCTTCAACGGCCTCAATTTATTGAATACTGAAGGTTTCAAAGCAAAATACGCAAAAGTCGCAAACAAAAAAATTGTCTGTTTCAGCTAATGGGCTCGCGGTATTTACATTACTGTTGCTTGGTTTGATATTGCTGTTTTGTGTCTTCTATCAGTTGTTGCCACTGAGGATATTCAGCAAAGCTTTGTTGTAAGTCGCCCCAAGGGGTGAGTGCTTCGGCCATCGTCGGTGCTTTGTTTTGGCGGGTTTGGTATAAATAATAAAAGGCTGATGCTCGATAATTAGCCGCGCAATGGACTAGCACAGGGGCATCGCCATTCTGGTCCATCAGGCTAAAAAATTGCTGTAGATTTTCTGGTGTAGGCTGCTGCCAGTCCACGCTAATATTGTGATAGTTCATACCGAGTTGAGTGACGATTTGCTGCTCATTTTGTAAGGCGTTTGGGTTGTCATTGGGAATGAGATTAATCACCGTTTTGATACCAGCTTGAGCGAGTTGTGCAAATTGTTGCTCTGTGGGTAAACCTGCAGTAATCACTTGTGGATTATTAAATTTAACTGCTTTTATGTCGCCAAGTGTGTTGGTGTCAATATTCGCCATGCTGCCTGTACTGTTCACATCGGCACTGAACACTCCCGCACTAAAAAAGAAACAAGATATCAATAAGCTGGCTGACAGTAGGCGATAACGTTGCAGTATATTCATGTGGATCCCTTAGATTAATTTGATGCGTGATAACGCGTAGCGAATTTTTACCCTAATGATAATAGCCTTGTTGAATCGTATCGACTAAAACTGAATATTGTGAGTAGCTAAGACGAATGCAACGACACAGTACATCACATCTGTCACTACTGGATGCGTGCTTAAGGCTAATTCCCTAAAAATAGAGTTAAAACTAGGACTAAAACTAAAATAATAACCTCATTACCCGCTTGATATCAATCAAGCCGCTAGTGCTGCTTTGAATCTGCCGCATTGCTCACTGTTTTCCATCTAGCGCTCAGTTCGTTGATGATTTCCTTTAATTTATACATTTGAATAGTGCTGAAGGCTATCGCAATCAAAGCTAAAAAGCAGTTATGTTAATTCATCATAAAAATGGGTGGCATAGTTTCAGCATAGTTTCAGACGAGTAACCGTTGGCTAGCGTTTCGCACATTTAGCCAAACTGTTACTCGTCGCTTTAAGTGGCGTTACGGCATACTGCTGGATTCAAGTAAAATTTACACTGCCATGCATGGCTAAAAGTAACCCCATATCTTTGAGTCTGACATATTGGGTTATAGCCCAAAAAACTATCGTCGCGAGGCCACTGGGGGGGAGTGTTAATAAAAAAAGTAGGTGGCGATGTTAGTTTTCTTAGGGCTGTATGCTCCACATCTTTCACCGAAAGAAACCATACCACCCTAAGTATTCGCTTCTTACATGTTCCGACTCAAGCGTCCCGTTTTAAGCTAAAGAGACGCTAAATCGAAACCTAATCTTACAGGCTTGTCCTCCTGCTATTTTGCAGATACATAGACGAACACTGTGATGTCGTCGCTAAATCTGTCATTTGTGGCTGCGATGTCCTCGATTGTTACCGTTCCCAGTACCTGATTACTGGCCTTACTGTGACGGTTTAAAAACGCCAAGTTGCCCCAAGCTTCATATTTGTGTGAAAACTGGGCCAGACTAAGGCCATTACAGGAAATACTGTTGACGCTGTACCTTAAACTATCGCTATCAGAAAGTAGCTGGCGTCTCAACTTGGCATTGTTGTCGTGACCCGCCAAGATGCAAGTCTTGGTTTCTTGACTGTTATCCTGGGCTATAAATACATAGTTTTCTGCTTGTGCACTCAGTGCTAAGCTGCTCAGCAGCAGTGCTGGAATGGTGAGTTGAATGTTCATGTTAACCTCCAATGATGAGATCGGGAGTCTTGTTTGCCCCGAGCCCAGTGCTTCATTCTTGCCTGGTTGTTACAAACGAATGCTATGCAACACCTTGCGCACAGGAAAAGTTCGCAAGAATCACGGTAACATCCACTCCATCTTCGCCAAGAAGCGCTGTCACAGATAACCTGTCCACGATAGAAACACTCGTTCGCCTTCAGTCCGTATTCCTCGAGGTCGATGCCATAGCCAAACCAACCACATAAAACTTAATTGTGTCTGCATTATGATGGCTTATACCGGCTTAGGCTGAGGCTGGCACACAAGTGCCACAGGTACACGTAATTCTAATTTTAGTATAGCCATAGCTTGCTAAAACTGTGTTGCTAGACTGTGTGCAAGTGTAACAAAGTGTGGTTTGCTACTACCATGGCCGGGCTACTAATAAAGAATCATAATGTCGAACCAAGAACTGTCGAACCAAGCGACCCATAGTTAAATTCCCATTGTGAAATATTGACTTAGCCTTTTAAAGGCAAAAGATTAGGAAAATATCGAAAGGTGCACCATAGCCATTTGCAAGTCGACTGTCGGTGACCCTTGTCTTACATAAGTAGGGCCATGATTAGCCTGTATAGCGAAATTTTGACTGACAAGTTTTTTAGTCTTAGCGATTAAGCAAGAAGCTCACTAACACGTCTCTACCCAGAAATATGCCATCGAGCTTCTTTGCTTTGCTTATTTCAATGCAATATCCCGAGCTGAGGTTATTTACTCTTCACTGCTCAAAATAAAATTGCTAATCGCTTTTGAGATCAGGTCTTTCTTCATCGTAGTGCGTGCGAGAGGTTGGTTAAACCAAAAGCTCATTGGTTGGTCAAAGCCGATACCGTGCATATAATTGTAGAGCGCCTTACGCAGTCCTTCGCCCAGCATGTCATGATCGGTGCCGGTTGGGTCGGTGAAATCCACATCGTTTTCAGCGAATAAGATCTCTGGGCGTTCAGCAAGGGTGATACCAAACTGCTCTGGGTTCAAGCCAATAGGGCTGTGGATGGTGGCCACAAAACGATGCCAGTAGGCGGACTGGAAACAGCCTTGCTGCATCAATTGGCGCACCATTTCCAGCGAATCGATAGTCTCTTGTTCGGTTTGTGTTGGAAAGCCATACATTAAATAGGCATGCACCAAGATACCGGCATCACTAAAGGCTTTGGTGACATGGGCGACTCGCTCAACACTCACGCCTTTTTTCATTAGTTTCAATAGTCTGTCTGACGCAACTTCAAGGCCGCCGCTGACTGCGATACAACCCGAGTCCGCCAGTAACTGGCAACGCGCTGGACTAAATGTACGCTCAAAACGAATGTTGCCCCACCAGCTAATCACCACGTTGCGTTCAATGAGCCGTTTTGCAAACGCGAATAAGGTTTTTGGCGGTAGGGCTTCATCGACAAAATGGAAACCTGTTTGTCCGGTTTCTTCAATAAGCGCTTCGATGCGGTCCACCAGAATATCCGCGCCAGCAGTATCGTAGCGGTCGATGTAGTCCAAACTGACATCGCAAAAGCTGCATTTACGCCAGTAACAGCCATGGGCTATGGTCAGTTTATTCCAGCGGCCATCACTCCAAATACGGTGCATAGGATTGAGCATTTCACATAAAGACAGGTATTCGCCCAATGGCAAGCCATCGTAAATGGGCGCGCCAACGTCGACCTGTGGAATGTCGTGTAGCAGTTCGTTTTGATTTAAGTGGACGTAGGCTTGACCATTTTCATCTTCTGCGAGGAAATAGGTTCGCACTAACTCGTCTATCTCGCGCTTGCCTTCAAAGTATTCCAGCAGGGTGATAAGTGGGCGTTCGCCGTCGTCAAGACAGATAAAGTCGACAAACTCAAATACGCGAGGGTCTTTGAGTGCGCGCAGCTCAGTATTGACAAAACCACCGCCCATGACGATGGGAAGCTCAGGATTGATGGCTTTACAGGTTTGCGCAATACGCAAAGCGCCGAGCATGTTACCGGGAAAAGGCACTGTTAACGCGACCACGCTAGGCTGAGTTTCTTCTAGATACTGCTCGACCAACTGTTCCAAAATTTCCGAGCTGAAACTAGGGTCTCCCATCAAGGTGTCGTAGAGGTTGTCAAAGCTTGGGTTGGCCGACGCTAATTTTTCGCCATAGCGGCTGACTTCAAAGTAAGGATCAACCCCCTGAGTAATCACGTTCGACAGATCATTAATAAACAGGGTGGCGAGATATTTGGCTTTATCTTGTACGCCTAAATTGCCAAAGGCCGCTTGCAACACATCGCCAGATATCTCTTCCATCTGGGCTATAGTGTCAAATGCTGGGCCTTCTGGTAAAAAACGCCGTGAGTTAATCCGCATTGCTAGGCTTGGATCTTTACCCTGCAAAAAGCGAATGGCAGGCTCAACGGCTAGATGGTAACGATCGTATTCGGCTAGAAAATTAAAGATCACATCAGGTAGCTCATTGTCTTCAAAATGCTCGAAGTTTTCTTCCACATGTTGACGGATAATCTCCAGCGCAGGCGCCGTCATCATCTCAAGGAAAAGCTCAATAGCAGGATCTCGCTGAACCGCCTCATAGCCTCGTGAGCGTAAAAAACCAGTCAAATACGCTGTTGCCGGATACGGCGTATTTAGCTGGGTCATAGGTGGAGTCATTAGAAGAACGGTCATAACCTGCCTTTAAATAGTAAAACCTGAATGCTTATTGCGAAACAGAATAATGGCAGCAAATGCCGCTGCCATAAAATAATAATGAATTCTAACAAATGACCTGTAAAAAATCCCAGTAGATTAGAAAATGGTTGATTGATCACTGGTTGATTGCGCCGTCTGGATTGATCATATGCTTCGCCATTTGAGGCGGAATAGTCGTCAGTGTCGACTTTATGCTTTTTAACCGTGCGATCAGGACTGCGAGGCACGCTGATTAAGCGGTCGAGTAAGTCGAGTCAGATGGACTGAATTTTCATCTGACCCTGCTAATGCTTTAATTAAGGATGGGCGCTAGATAACCAGTGCCAAGTTGTTGCATTTGCTGTTCAACCCAGACTACTCTCTGGCGAAAATAAGGGCTTAAATTACGAGGGTCGCGATTGCGAGGGCTGGGCAATAGCACGGCTAGGCGCGCGGCTTCATTACGGGTTAGATAGCGAGCCGATTTATTAAAATAATGCTGGCTAGCCGCTTCTACGCCGTAAATCCCTTTACCAAACTCTGCCACGTTGACATACACTTCTAAGATACGTCTTTTGCCCCAAATCGCTTCAAGGCTTAAGGCCAACATGGCTTCCAGACCTTTACGAACAAAGCTTTGTCCCGGCCATAGTAAGAGGTTTTTTGCGGTTTGTTGGCTGATGGTGCTGGCACCACGAAGACCTTCGCCGTCGTCGTACTGATTAAGGGCTTTACTGATGGCGGCAAAATCGACACCGAAATGCTCTGGAAACAGCTGATCTTCTGAGGCAACCATGGCTAGCGGTATCTGCGACGGCAACTCATCAATACTTATCCAGTGTTGGGTAACCGGATAAGGGCTTTGCAGCATAAATGACGTAGTCGGTGGCGCCACAAATCGAAACACCAGTAACAATAGCGCCAGTAATAGCAACAACCGCCACATAACAAACCATGTCCAACCCAAAAAACCTCGTTTACGATTTGCCATTCACTGCCTCTGGTTATGTCAGCCTTTGAGGCTTTGTCGTCTTCGACGTGCAAGAGTATAGGATATTGAGCATCAAGACCAAACGCTAATAAACGTCGTTCAAACTTTATCTCTCGAGGGAAGTTTACCTCATATCGGTATACAGATTCATTAAGCCGCAATAATGCCTAAGGTGGTCACAATGTGATACTCATTTTAAAGTGATCCAGCGTGGGCAATCCTGCGGTTATCACTTACTCATTATTAAACGTTAATGGGGTTAATCTCGGCAAGCTTGCCAGTATCTATATTGGCCATATAATTGCTACTTCAGGTTAAGTTAACCAACAATAAGCTGCTCAACAGTAATCCATAGCGATAAAATCTTTTCATATAAGTTCCTCAACAAGGTTTGATATTTGACAAGATAGTGCGGATGTCTGCCAAGCTGGTTTGCCATTGATGATAATCAAGCCTAATAGAATAGGCGTTGTTATCGACCATCAATACCAATGATGGAAACCCTTGAATAGGAAGTTGACCAGCAAGGTTAATTTCTTGCAACAGTTGTTTGTCTATGTCATTAGCGGTTAATTGTTCAACGAAAGGTGCTTCAGGGATGCCAACTTGAATCGCGATAGCCACTAAAGTATCGAGATCAGATGGGTTTTTCGCATTCAAGTAATACGCCTGTTGAATCGCATTAATCATTTGTTTTTCAAGCCCATATTGACGAGCAATGATACTGGCTCGACACGCTGGATAAGTCGATCGCCTGGGTTGGCAGAGATGCCAAAAGTCATGATTAAATTTAGTGCCCAGTTGTTGAGTAATCTTTTGCCACGTTTGTTGTAACATTTGCTGCATCGGTCGTGGCATTGGGAGATCTGAATCTGGCGCCAACCCCCCGACCAAGTATTTGATGGTTAACTGTTGGCCCAATTGCTGCTGCAGTTGAGCTTGCAGCGTGTCCCATGTGGGGCGATATCCCCAACACCAACTGCACATAGGGTCGTGAATATAATAGAGTGTTGTGTTAGGCATTATGGACCTCGTTGTTAAGCGTTAAAACGCTACTGCTGTTATTCGCTACTATCGTTGGTATCACTATTATCGTTTTATCTATTTAGGGTTATTATTGTCATATTAATTCTATATTTTAGTCATATTCATTGCGTAAGCTGGTGGCGATAATGAGTCAATCAACCCTGCATTACAACAGACATGCATGACAATATGGAGCAAAAAGATGACAAGGAAAAACAGTGTCACACTGGGTATTATTTCGATTTTGACCAGTATGTTATGGGTCTCAGGCTGTAACAGTAACGATAATAATACCAGCGTAGCAACAGAATTGAATAAAAGTGTCAGCGCTCAAGTGGGCCCTAGACCGCTATTTTTAGTCGGTCAAATGCAAGACAGTGAGTTAAAAGATCAATTAGCGCAATGTGCTTCAAATTCATTTTACCGGACTGATTTCTCGATTGGCCACCGTGGTGCATCGATGCAATTCCCTGAACACACTAAAGAAGCCTATCAAGCAGCCATCGATTCCGGTGCTGGTATTGTTGAATGTGATGTGACCTTTACCGCAGATAAAGCGCTCGTGTGTCGTCATTCACAGTGTGATTTAGCCACTACCACCAATATTCTGTCCATTCCAGCCCTAGCCAATAAATGTTCAGAGCCATTTTTACCCGCCGATGCTGTTAACGGTGTCAGCGCTACGGCGACTTGTTGTACTAGCGATATCAGTTTAGCTGAATTTAACACCCTAAAAGGCAAAATGGACGGCTTTAACCCCAATGCCACCACAGTCGAAGAGTTTATGGACGGCACGCCAAATTGGCGCACCGATTTATATGCCGGTAATGGCACTTTAATGACTCATGCTGAAAGTATTGCCTTATTCAAAGCGGCTGGAGTAAAGATGACTCCAGAGCTTAAGTCGGCTAGTGTCAGCATGCCCTATGATGGCTTTACTCAGCAAGATTACGCCCAGAAAATGCTAGATGAGTATGCCGCAGCAGGTGTCGATGCATCGCAAGTATTTCCGCAATCATTTAATTTAGATGACGTAAAATATTGGATAGCCAATGCGCCTGAATTTGCCGATCAAGCGGTATACCTAGATGGCCGTGACGAGCAGGCTGGATTTGACTCGCAAAATAGCGCGACTTGGTCACCGAGTATGGATACCTTGGCCGCTGATGGCGTAAAAATTATCGCGCCACCGTTATGGATGTTAGTCACTTTAGATAATAACAAGGCCATCGTACCTTCTGAATATGCTAAAGCGGCTAATGCAGCTGGCTTAAAAATTATTGCATGGTCACTTGAGCGTTCAGGCCCACTGAGCCAAGGTGGCGGCGGTTGGTACTATCAAAGTATTGCCGACGTGGTTGATAACGAAGGTGACACTTTTGAGCTGTTAGATGTACTGGCAAAAGATGTTGGCGTAATCGGTGTGTTTTCCGACTGGCCCGCTACCGTGACCTATTATGCTAACTGCATGGATATGTAACGATTAACAGTATTATTGTCCCTTATTTAGCAGGGATAAACTGAACTTATCAAGAAGGTGCTGACATTGTTGGCACCTTTTTTATTCTATTCACTATACTCGTTGTGATAGAAGATTAATTGCTCACGGCTCAACCAAGCTTCGAGCGAGTGGGCGATGATAAACGCTAATGTCACTTGTTGATGTATTATCGAAGCGACCGAAATAGTGACATAAATGAGGTTTATAGCGATGTGGCTAGCCTTTAGTCTATATAGCTCGCAGAGGATGTCAGTGGTAGTGTTATAGCACAATAAGACCTATAACCATATATAAAATAAGGATATTTAGGATGAAACTAACCAAACGTTTTTGCATGATTGGCGCGGCGGCCGCGCTGTCTATTAGTACGGCTGTTATGGCGGCACCGACATTTATTAATATTCTTACTGGCGGTACCAGTGGTGTGTATTATCCTATCGGTGTTGCTCTTTCACAACTGTATAGTAATGGTATTGAAGGCTCTAAAACCTCTGTTCAAGCGACTAAAGCGTCTGTTGAAAACCTTAATTTATTACAAGCTGGACGTGGCGAATTAGCACTTGCGTTAGGTGATTCGGTATCGGCTGCATGGGCGGGTGATGCTGAAGCAGGTTTTAAGACACCGTTGAACAAATTACGTGTCATTGCCGCAACATATCCTAATTTTATCCAAATTGTCGCCAATAAAGATGCAGGGATTAATAGCCTTGCCGATTTAAAAGGCAAACGTATTTCTGTGGGGGCGCCTAAATCTGGTACTGAGCTAAACGCTCGCGCTATTTTTAGTGCTGCAGGCTTAAGCTATGACGATATGGGGAAAGTGGAATTTCTGCCTTATGCCGAATCAGTTGAGCTAATTAAAAACCGTCAATTGGATGCGACCTTACAATCGTCTGGCCTAGGTATGGCGGCCATTCGTGATTTAGCCGCCACCATGGCGATTAACTTTGTCGAGATCCCCGCAGATATCGTGGCTAAAATTAATAATCCCGCTTATCAAGTAGGGGTGATTACTGCCAATACCTATGAAGGTCAAACTACCGATATTAGTACGGTGTCGATTCAGAATTTATTGGTAAGCCATAGTAAGGTATCTGATGAAATCGCCTATCAAATGACTAAACTCATGTTTGAAAACTTGGATCGTTTAGGTACGGCACACTCTGCCGCTAAGGCTATCAGTTTAGACACAGCGACCAAAAATCTGCCTATTCCAATGCATCCAGGTGCAGAGCGTTACTACAAAGAGGTGAATGCATTGTAATCTCATTTTTACTTTGCGAGCGCTTGCTTAACCTAAGCAAGCGCTTATGTGTTTTTGTCTTTCGGCATACCATTTTTAGCTGTAGTAAGGGTAGAGGTATACCATGAGCGAGCCATCCAATAACCAGACTATTATGTCGCAACAAGGCTTAAGTGCTGATACCCGAGATTGGCCAAAAGCCCTATTTTTCGTGGCACTCATTTTTTCTATTTTCCAAATTACCACCGCAGCATTTCATCCTGTTTCAACCCAAGTGTTACGCGCCGTGCATGTGGGTTTTTTATTATTAGTGGTATTTATTAGCTATCCAGGTATCGGCAAAAGCCAGCCATGGCAACCCTTAGCCTGGATACTCGGCTTAGCGGGTATGACTACCGCGGCTTATCAATGGGTGTTTGAAGCCGACTTAATTCAACGTTCCGGTGACTTAACTCAAAATGACATGATTATTGGTGTGGTATTAGTCGCTCTAGTGTTTGAAGCGGCAAGGCGAGTGATGGGCATTGCCCTGCCGATCATTTGTGGTTTATTTCTGGCTTATGGTTTGTTTGGTGAGTATTTGCCCGGTGAACTGATGCACAGAGGGTATGGTTTTGATCAAATTATTAACCAGTTAGCCTTTGGCACAGAAGGCTTATATGGCACGCCAACCTATGTATCAGCGACGTATATTTTCTTGTTTATTCTGTTTGGGGCCTTTTTAGAGCAAGCTGGGATGATCCGCTTATTTACCGATTTTGCCATGGGATTATTTGGCCATAAAGTCGGTGGACCCGCAAAAGTATCTGTGGTGTCATCGGCACTAATGGGCACCATTACTGGATCCGGTGTGGCTAATGTGGTGACCACTGGCCAGTTTACGATTCCGTTAATGAAGCGTTTTGGTTATCGATCTGCTTTTGCGGGCGGGGTTGAGGCCACGTCCAGTATGGGCAGCCAAATTATGCCGCCGATTATGGGCGCAGTAGCCTTTATTATGGCTGAAACCATTAACGTGCAATTTATTGAAATTGCAAAAGCAGCGATGATCCCCGCTGTACTGTATTTTTGCTCGGTGTTCTGGATGGTGCATTTAGAAGCTAAACGCGCCAATTTATCGGGCTTACCCAAAGATCAGTGTCCTGATCCGTGGGCAGCGATTAAGCTACGTTGGTACTTACTCATCCCGTTATTTATTTTGATTGGCTTGTTGTTCTCTGGTCGCACGCCACTGTTTTCTGGGATGGTGGGGTTAGCACTAACTGCTATTGTGATTTTAGGTTCGGCCATTATTCTCAATCTATCATCAGCTGCGATGCGGTTTGTTTTTTGGATAGCGCTAGGGGTGTTATGTGCTGGTTTCTTTCAATTAGGCATCGGGGTGATGTTTGGGGTTATTGCGCTGCTGGTGGTTATTTGTTGGTTTGTTAAAGGCGGTAAAGAAACCCTTCAACTGTGCTTACATGCCTTGGTAGAAGGTGCTCGTCATGCAGTACCCGTTGGAATAGCGTGTGCATTGGTTGGAGTGATTATTGGCATTGTGTCACTTACGGGTATTGCCTCTACCTTTGCCGGTTATATTTTGGCGGTTGGCCAAGATAACCTGTTTTTATCGTTAATACTGACCATGGTAACGTGTCTCATTTTAGGCATGGGGATCCCAACTATTCCTAACTACATTATTACCAGCTCAATTGCTGCGCCAGCGTTACTGGATTTAGGCGTGCCGTTAATTGTGTCGCATATGTTTGTGTTTTACTTTGGCATCATGGCAGACCTTACCCCGCCTGTTGCGCTAGCGTGTTTTGCGGCAGCGCCAATAGCGAAAGAGAAAGGCTTAAAAATCAGCTTGTGGGCTATTCGTATTGCTATCGCTGGGTTTATTATTCCCTTTATGGCGGTATACGAACCAGCGTTAATGCTCCAAAGTGGTGGCGTGTTGGATACCCTTTTTGTGGTGCTTAAAGCGACGGTTGCAATTGGGATTTGGGGAATTATCTTTACTGGGTATTTATTCCAAAACCTTTATTGGTGGGAGCGTATTTTAGGCTTTATTGCCGGTGGTTGTTTAATTATGGCGACGCCATTAAGTGATGAGTTAGGTTTTGGTTTGGCACTGGCGTTTATGTTACAGCACCTGTGGCGTGCACGTAAGTTACAACGTTTAGCACAGGACAAATAATGCTAGGATTATGTTTAGGCCTAGCGGGCACAATATGGGCTCAAGTACCTGCTGAGAAAATGACTTTATCGTGGACCCACACGATTGAAAAAATTCGTTGGGCAGAAGATTATCGCTTGCAGCCTGACGGGTTTATCTTAGAGCAAGCAAGGGTAAAAGGCAGTGGTGCAGGGATGGAGATACCGTTGGATGCCGTGTTAAACAATGGCAGCTGGCATTACACCCCCCATTTACCTATCTTGCCGATGCTAAAACTTGGTCGTACCCCAGAAGCAGGTGATTACCAGCTGTGTGTTTCATCTGCTCAGCGCGAGCAACAATGTCACCCAATGAGTTTTTGGGTCGGAGAGCCGACAGTTGAACAGCCATTGATAGAGTTATGGGGCTGCGATATTGGGTAGTGACATTGTGACGTCAGTTCGCATAATGCATCATGTTGTTTGCCTCGTTTTAGACATAAAAAAAGCTGAATCAAGGATCCAGCTTTTTCTTTATGAAGCGTTTTGACAAAGACTTACTTTGAAAAAATATCTTGCAGTGCGGGTACTACTTGTTTCTTACGGCTTAATACGCCGTCTAACCACACTTTACCATCGACGGTAGGCTTACCGTAAGCGCGCTCAGTTAAGTCTGCTAAGTCAGAAATTACCAACATTTCTGAGCCTTCTTTCATGATATCGGTTAGCAGTAATAATACGCTGTGGCGATTACCTTCGGCTTTCAGTTTAACGATATCCGCGGCTAAATCTGCTTTGATTGAGTCAAATACAGATAAGTCGATCACTTCTAACTGACCAATACCGACCAAGTTACCGTTCATGTTAAAGTCTTTAAAATCACGCATAACTAAGTCGCGCGCCGGCGTGCCTTCAACCGCTGATTTGACTTTAAACATATCCATGCCGAGTGCTTTAAAGTCTTCAATACCGGCGATTTTAGCTAATGCTTCAACACAACGAATGTCTGCAGTGGTGCAGGTGGGTGATTTAAAAATGACCGTGTCACTTAAAATGGCACACATCATAATACCAGCGATGTTTGCAGGGATTTCTACTTGGTAAAAATCGTACATCATTTTAATCACAGTGTTGCTGCAACCCACGGGGCGGATCCAACACTCTAGCGGAGTCGAAGTGGTTAGGTCGCCTAATTTATGGTGATCAACAATCCCCACAATAGTCGCTTGAGCGATATCATCTGGGGCTTGAGTAACTTCTGAATGGTCAACAATATAGACTTCTTCGCCAGCATAACTGGTTTTGTATTCTGGCGCTTCAAAACCAAATTTCTCTAGAATAAATGCGGTTTCTGGTGATAATTCGCCTAAACGGGCCGCAATGGCCGGTTCATCGATTTGGTTTTTTAAATATGCTAATGCGATAGCACCACAAATTGAATCTGAATCAGGGATCTTGTGACCCACTACATACATTGCCATTGAAACACTCTCCTATAAAGTTATGATGATTTTAACAAGGATTAATCTTCATCGCATTAAAAAACAACACTTGATTGATTCAACTTACCAGATCAAGCTTATCGTTGATGATATGAGCTATCAATGGCTCAAAAAAAAGCCCCAAGCGGAGAGTCTCGGGGCCTTTCTATCTTACCAAGGGTAAATGCACATTCGTCATTAGCTCAGGTATGACACATTTGTCTCTAGCTCAGATATCACAGGGATGTTAAGAGATATGGTGTGCATGGATTAACTTTAGCAGACTTTGGTTAGATAGCGATATTTTGCCATAATATCCATAGTTGGACTGAGCTGAGGCTATCTTGATCTCGCTATTTTGTTATAGCCGAACTTTAATCACCACTTTACGGACTTTTTGTGGCGTTGCACTGGTGCCTGGCATATGTATATCGCCGGGAAAAAACAGCGCGAACATGCCCGCTTTTAGAGGAATAAATGCCGCGTCATCTTTGTTAGATTCATAATCGTATTCAGCATAGTCATGTTTGTCAAAATAGGGCTTAGAAGGCGTTTGATTGGCCAAGGGTAAATAACCAAATTCTTCTTCACCGCTGACCACATATTGCACATCAATGTATTGTTGATGAACTTCAAACGGCTCTATTTCTTTGGGTTTGGTTTCATAATCATTGACGATAACGAAAATATTTTTGCCTTCAAGCGGGTAGGTTCCCACTTCAAGCTGACTAAAGTCTGTGTCGGCGAGATGGGTTAACGCTATGGCTAATCTCGGGTTGAGCGGTGTATAAAGGTGACGATTGGCTAAAGTATCAACAATCATAAAAAATTCCGTAAAGTAAAAGCCACAAAAACATCATAGCGTGTTAGCGCTAAAGCATACTGTTTTACAAACACAACAGCATTAAAAATATAATAAGAATTGTAAATTACCTGCACGACAGAGCTGAGTTAATATCCTCATTTTTATCCATACATGAGCCTTGATTGGTTTTATACATCCCTGTTATGGCGAAAAGCCTAAGCCAACCTCAGCGCGGCAATAAGGGGTGAGTAGACTCGACAAATTAGCTTGGGAGTGAGTCTTTCAAATCAAGCTTGCTCTATGCCTTGATAGCGGGGTGAATTCATGTGTTAACAGCCGCATTGTTTATTGGCTGCAATGTGCAATAAAGCCAGATATTGTTACCTTTGGCACCATAATGGATCGTATCGAGCGTTTATAGCGCCTTAGCATATTGGATGTTTTTTGTTCTTTTTTGAAATACAGTCGTATTGAATAAGGTCTATTGAAGTAGAGCGTAGCGAGTTTAGTGGTGATGTCGTTAGTTCGCATTATTTAACCCGCTTAAGTTGTTGAATTATTAACCACTGCTACACTTATTTTATTGATTCGACTTTGGTTCAGTATCGTCACCTATGGTGTTGGAGGCTGTTATGCAAACAAAAGAAGTGGCATTACTCATCCAAGATGCAGTGCTGTTGCCGGGTGGGCGACTTGAAATTCGAGTCGTGACACCTAGCGATTTATGTATGGTTGCAGATGTATTAAAAGGCCACTATGACCTAGCATTTGCGCCATTGAAAGTGAATAGCGAACTGCCTTGTTATATTGCGGCAACCCAATGCAATATTATTGACTTCAATCAGTTGGAGGATAGTTCGTTAAGCATTGTTATTGAAGGTTCACAACGTCTTAAAATCTTATCCGCCGCCAAAAAACGTGATGGTTGCTGGATTGCTCGTGCGCTACCTTGCGCTAATTGGTGCGATGAGCCCATCGCGGGTGAGTTTGAAATTATCAGCGCGGCACTTGAACAATTTTATCAAGTGAATCCGGATTTGCTTGAGTTGTACTCACAAGTACATTTAGAAGATGCCACTTGGGTTAGTCAACGTTGGTTAGAGGTTTTACCTATGTATAACCGGGATAAGTTGATTTTAGTTGAACAACCTAATTGCCATAAGACCATGGATTTTGTGCTGCAATTACTCAAGTCGCATGTGGATGTATAACGCTTATATTGTGTTATTTTCCTAGCGATAATTAAGATACAATCTAGATTCGGCCTGATAAGATAACACTATCATTTTGTCTTTTATCGTTATCTTTATATAGCCAAGTTATTTATGCCTAATTCATCAAATTATATCGCGGGTCACGTTCTGTCTTCTTGCCAAACATCAAGCGCTGCCATTGCTGCTCAGCCATCCTATATTGTGTTGCCACGTACTAATGAGTTAGCGGGCAAGCAATACCACACTGTGATTGATTTTTTGATCGATCATTTTAAACAAATTGATCCTAGTGTGTGGCAACAAAGGATCGAAGCAGGCAAAGTACATTGGCAGCATGGTGGGTTAATTGGTATTAATACTGCCTATCAAGCGACCCAAAGAGTGTATTACTATCGAGAAGTGGTGGCTGAAACTAAAGTGCCGTTTGCTGAGCAAGTGCTGTATCAAGATAGCAACACTATTATTGTCTATAAACCGCATTTTTTACCTGTGACCCCAGGCGGTAATTACGTTAACGAATGCTTGGTGCATCGATTACGTATCGCCACGCAAATTGACACAGTAGCACCCGCCCACCGGCTAGATAAAGATACGGCAGGGGTGATGTTAATGACGCTGGATCCGCAAACGCGGCATGCATATCACCAGTTGTTTTTAGATAACAAGATTACCAAAGATTATCAGGCCATCGCCAAGTTAACTCCACAGCTATTAGCACAGTTAGCCGATAATACTTGCACCTTGCCCATGTATTGGACCGTTAAAAATCGTATCGTTGCGGCTACCCCCAGCTTTACCATGCAGGTGGTTGAAGGTGAGGCTAACAGCCATTCTGAAATCAGTTTAGTGACGGTAAAAGGCGATTTAGGCTTGTTTACATTAAGCCCAATCACGGGTAAAACTCACCAATTACGAGTGCATATGCAGAGTTTAGGTATGCCTATTTTAAACGACCGCTTTTATCCGATATTACAGCCTAAAGGGCCTGATAATTTTGGTAAGCCGTTGCAACTATTAGCGAAACGGTTACGGTTTACCGATCCTATTAGTGGTATTGAACAAGACTTTGAGTGCCAAGGATTGGATTTTTAGCTGATTTTTTAGCTAATAAAAAACCGCCATCGTAAAAGTCGATGGCGGTTTTTTTGTTTCAGCTTATCGCATTTCTAGTCTGCTTTAGTGTGTTTAATACCTTTGCGGTTTTTCATTGGGTCGCCATCATAACCAAGGGCTTTCCAGTCTAAACGCTCGCCTTTGTTATGACAGTCATTACATTGTAATGCCTTGTCTTTTGGTGACACCATGTGGTTGATACGCCACCACATTACGGTTTCCACAAAACCATGATTACCACTGTACTTGAGTCCTTTCTCTATCATGGTTGGGTTAGCTTCCATTCCCAGTTTTGCGGCTAAGTCCCAATCAAATTCACTCCAGTAGCCACCTTCACCGTAAATTTTAGGCGTCAGTAAGATGTTGAGTTCAGTGTCATAAATTTGTTTGCCTGTATGCACTTTAAATGGGTAGATTTTGGCTTTAGGATCGTTAATATCTCCTAATGGATAAGCTAATTTAAGCACTTTAGCTGGGTCCATTTTGTCGCCAGGCATGTAAGCATCGGCGTAGCCATTAAACCAAGCATATTGTGGTTTCACGTCTTTTTGCCAAATAAAGCTACCTTTCTTTTTCATATAGGTGTGCTTGCCGTATTGATCTGTCGTTACAGGAATATCTTGACCTGCGGTTGACCAATCCCAACGCATTTTGGTGGTTAGATTTTTAGCAAATGATGGAATATGACATGTCTGACACGCCACGGCTGCTGTATGAGTGTTCAGTCTTTTATTTTGATGTGGAGCTGCATCATGGCAGTTTTCACAACCAATATGATTTTCACCACCTGGCGATACTCCCATCGCATTACCGGTAATTTGATGATTTTCGGTGACATGACAAGTTTGGCATTGGAAATCGTTACCATCGGTGTCCATGTGCACATCGGTGGCTTTGTCTGGGTAAGACATGGAGGAGTCTAAATCGCCATGTTTAACACCATCACCGCCGCCGCCGTAAAAGTGGCAACTGCCGCAATTATCGCGCACTGGTGCACCCACATTTTGTGCTACGCGGGCTAAATTGACTCTTGCTAAGGCCTCGCCGGCACCAACAGGGTCTTTTATGTAAGTGCCAGTCGTGTCGTGACAGACTAAGCAGTCCACTTTGCTCATGTCTTTAAAGTCGAATGTAGAATCTTTCCAACCATAACCCGCATGACAACTGGTGCAGCGCGGTTCATTACCCGCTATCGACACACAAAAATTGTTGATGCTGTTTTTCTTTCCTCTCTTAACGGTGCGACCAGGTAATTCTTGTTCCAATTCCCAAGTCCAATGTGAAGACTTCATAAACTCTTCAGCATGTTCTTTATGGCATGTTAAGCATTGTGTCGTCACTTCAGGGCCATTGGCAAAAGGCCCTTGCAATGCCTCTTTATGATCAAATGCAGCCTGCGCGCTACTGCTTAATAACAGTAATACAGCCAGTGCTGATAATAGTTTCATGATGTTTATCCTTACCCCTGAGCTTGTGCTCAGGGGGGCCAAGTTAGAGATTTAAGTTAGAAGTTAATCGTTAGTGAAGCATTAACGTCATAGGCGGTGTCGACCACTGGCAGCATGGAGTAAGCGTTACCGGCAATCACATCGTCAACTTTCAGAGGTGAACCTACTGGTGAGCCACTTCCGGTATATTCATAGTCGTAATACAAACCGGCTAACTTGATAAACATTTTTGGATTAATATCAAAGATATAATAGGCTTCGGCAACATGACCACGGGTGGCTAACTTACTGCCAATAGGGTCATCTTGAGCTTGGGTGAAGGGACTCCAGTATTTAGAACCGTAGTTATATTCCAAGCCGAATTTACCGTATGGTGCAGGTATTTGCATACCCACATAAATGCCATAGCCATCTTTGGTGTCACTATCAACCGTTTCTTTTGGTACCATAATAATTTCTGTACCCGTGCTGTTAAGTTCTGCTTCAAATACTGCATCGCTTAACATGCCACCGAACAAACCTGCATTACCGTTAGGTTCTGCACGAGTCCAACCGAGTGAAGCAAACACTTTCATGTCGTCATCGGATTCATAGGCATAACCTAATCCACCTAAATATATATCTCCAATTACACCACTAGGCTGTACTCGGGTGACGAAGTTAAAGTTGTCAAACTTTTGCATGTCTTGATACATGGTTGGGGCAAAGATACCCGCGAGTTGAGTTGGGAATGCCATGGTGCCTGTGAAGCCATCATTGACATCTTTAGCGCCGAATAAAGTGAACTGCAAGAAGTGGTTACCGTCATTGATAACGTCGATATTAAAACCACCGAGGTGAGTGTCTTTGGTGATGATGTCACCAAACAATTCGCCATTGCCGTATTGCGACTCAAAGCCTTGACCATAGCAAAAGCGTACTACTTGACCCTCAATGCCGGTGATATCACCCAGATTGTAACCTAAGGTTAGGCCATCGAAGTTGAAATTGACTAAGTGACCTGATGGCGTGCCGCCTCTGAGTTCATTTTCACGATAATGACTTGGTGGGCCGTACGTTGAGGGGCGACGTCCGATAGAAAGGTACGTGCCGCTACCGTTAATGTCTTTCCAGTTAAAATAGGCGCGTTCTACTTTTAATTCATCACCACTGGTGCTGCCGCTACTGGTGCCGTCCATGGTGAATGAGTTCCACGAGTCAAACACTTTAACCCCACTAGAGTCTCCCCAGCTCTTAAACATGGTCAAGCGTCCGGCAAAGCTGACGTTATCCCATACTTTAGCATTAATGTTTAGGCGCAACCGCGTGGTATAAAATATATCGTTATCAATATCTTGTTGAGTTTTTTGACCTAACAGCATTGGCATAACGCCATTTAGCGCACCGCTTTGAAACGCGCTGGCTAAATCAGGGTTAGCCATCATCATTTGGCCTAATGGTGAAGTGGCACTATTAGGATCGCCAAATACTCCTGACATGGCTTTAGCGCCAAAGTCAGAAAAATTGACATTCATGGCTGGGTTCCAAGTGACATTTTGATAATGTAATGAATGTGCTTTGGTTCTAAAATCACCTGTGATTGCGACTCTATCTAAGGCCGTATGACGCTCGGTTTTGTCAACCCGCGAGCTTAAGTAGTCAAGATCATCGGTAACGCTGGCAAGTTGTTGTTTCAGGTCGGCAATTTTTTGCGAATCAGTGTCTGCCGCTAGGCTTGCACTACTCATAAAAAGAGCGTTGGCAACTAATATTGAGATGAGAGTTCTCATGGTATTTCTCTCCGTTAATTACCAAATGGTCAGTTCAATTTGGCAATTTTTTGGTGTAAGTTTCCCTGAGGCTAAGCCCCACTATTTTTTTCGGTTTGTTTATTGGCTGATATTTTCGCTTAGGACGAAAAGGTGCTCAGCATTGATGATTTAACCGCAGGTTGCTGGTTGGTCTGAATCAGCTGCGTGATCATACAAAAACTGTTGAATGTCTTTCAGGTCTTTTTCTGATAAGGCTTCAAAAATGGCGGGTTTAGCTTTGTGCATGTCACGGGTAAAAAATCGATCCCACTGGCTCATGGTTTTTGTCATTGGAGTGAGTTCTACGCCTTCACTATTGACACTGTGGCACGCTTTACATTCTTTTTTGTACAGGTGTTTGCCTTTTTTAGGGTTACCACCATCGGCTGCCATTACTTGGCTACCGAGTGATAATGCAATGGCGATTGCGATACCAAGTTTAACGTATGTGTTCATCATTTTATCCTCTATAAGGCTTTTTATGGTTGGTGTGTTTGCAAACTTATGTCTATTTCTTTGCTGTAAAGAATGTTACCTAAAAGTAGGTACTGTTAATTTGAAGTAGATCATATTCATGAGAAAAATCTAATTGAAAAAAAGTTAATTGAAAAAAATCTAATGAACAACTGTGATGCAGATCTATTGTGCAGAGGATAAAATTTTGTTAGGTAACATGGTACTAGGTAATGATAGATGTTCGGCCACATATAAGAATGTGTTGTTGTTTATGTCTGAATCGTATGCGATAAAAAAAAGGGGCTGTTAATAGGCAGAGATTAATTAGCAGAGATTAATGTGTTGACCGACATGATGACCAATATTGTTGCGCTAATGCTACATAATATTAATGTCGCCATACGGGTTTTGTCTTTATCGATGCGGCCAATTAATCGGCCAGCGACAAGGTAGCCCGCAATCACTGAAGGCAATAACAACAGTGATAACCATAAGTGCTTGAGCTCTACTAAGCCAACAACAGCTAGAATAGCTAGCGCAATTAATGAGCTAAACACGAAAAATGCTGATAATGCGGCGCGAAATTGACTGGCATCTTTGCCTGCAAGCAATATAGCCATTGGTGGACCTCCAATGGCAGCGATATTAGCAAATATGCCCGAAAATACCCCGGCGATAAATAAACTGCTGCGATTTATTGGTGCGGTAACGCGATAGGTACTCAGGATCACGGCAATAAACACAATAGCCGCAATAATTAAGCCTAATATGGGTTGGGGCGCAAACAATAATAATCCAGCACCTAAGAATCCCCCAGGAATACGGCCTAATAGCGCATATTGCAGACCATTAAACTGTAAGTGTCCGCGCTCTCGAAAAAGTGTCATGGCAGAGATAGCAAAACCCATGACAATAATAGGCACTGGGACTAATTGAGGATTAACAATGTACAGCAGCGGGCTGGCAACAACGGCTAACCCAAAACCAATTAAGCTTTGGGTTAGTGCGCCAAAAAATACGATAACTGATGCCAGTATCAAGGTTGTTGGATCGATAAATGGCATCATAAATTCTCGTTAAAAACATCACTGCTTCTTAAAAGGGCAGTTTAACAGTTTGTGAGGTAATCACTAACCAGTGAATTATTCGAGCTCTTCCCACTCGATCCCCATATCATCCATTAATTTTTTCGCTTCACTTGGAATGCTGTCAGGTTGATCTTTTGATAAATCAATATCATAAGGCAAAGGTTGACCTGTGTACGCATGCAAAAATGCTTCGCACAGCAGTTCACTGTTGGTTGCATGACGCAGATTGTTTATCTGGCGTCTGGTACGCTCATCTGTCAGTATTTTTAGTACTTTTAGAGGTATAGAAACTGTTATCTTTTTTACTTGTTCACTTTTTTTGCCGTGTTCGGCATATGGGCTGATATATTCGCCATTCCATTCAGTCATTAACTTACCCTTAACGATAAATACGGTGCAGATTTTAAACCGTTACACTCTCTAGTCAAATTATTGCGAATATTTAATCTCGATGCAAATAGATTTCTTGATGTTTAGACGTCTAAGCGTCTATTTTTGTTGACGGATGAAGATCTCTTCGGTAGATTTAGACGTCTAGACATCTCTTTGTGTGTTTGTGACATTTTTAGGAGTCAATTATGACTAAGCATCAAAGCGCCACATTGGCCGTTCGCCAGGGTATTGAAACAGACACACAGCATGGCGCCATAGTGCCCCCAATTTATTTATCAACCAATTATTCCTTCGATGGTCACAACAATCCGCGCGAGTTTGATTACAGCCGATCGGGTAATCCGACCCGCTGTATTTTAGGTGACGCGCTGGCCAAACTTGAGCAAGGTGCAACAGGCGTAGTGACCTGCACCGGCATGGCCGCCATTACCTTAGTGACTAGCTTACTTGGTCCAGATGATTTATTAGTGGTGCCGCATGATTGTTATGGTGGTAGTTATCGCCTATTTACGCATTTGGCTAAAAAAGGTCAATTTAAGTTGTTGGTTGTTGATCAAACTGATGCACAAGCATTGAACCAAGCCATTGCCCAAAAACCGAAAATGGTCTGGTTAGAAACGCCATCGAATCCACTGCTGCGGGTGGTCGATATTAGTGCTATTAGCCGAGCCTGCCATGATGTCGGTGCGTTAGTGGCGGTAGATAACACCTTTTTATCGCCAATATTACAACAACCCTTGTTATTGGGTGCTGACATTGTTATTCACTCAACCACTAAATACATTAATGGTCACAGTGATGTGGTGGGTGGCGCTGTGGTGGCTAAAGATGCTGAAATGGGTGAATTATTGCATTGGTGGTCAAATACGTTAGGGTTAACGGGATCTGCTTTTGACAGTTACTTAACCTTGCGTGGCTTGCGCACTTTAGCGGTGCGAATTCGTGAGCATCAGCGTAATGCGCAAAAAATTGTTGCGTTATTGAGTGCCAGTGCTGTGGTGTCCAAGGTGTATTATCCGGGATTAAAAGACCATCCTGGTCACGACATTGCGGCAAAACAACAACAAGGCTTTGGCGCGATGTTAAGTTTTGAGTTGTTCGGTGGTGAAGCTGAAGTGGAGGCATTTTTACAGGCATTATCCCTGTTTAGTATTGCGGAAAGTTTAGGCGGAGTGGAAAGCTTAGTCGCTGTTCCGGCCACGATGACCCACAGAGCGATGGACCCACAAGCAAGGAAAGAGGCTGGTATTAAAGAGACTTTATTGAGATTATCGGTTGGCATTGAAGATGCTGAGGACCTTGTGGCCGACATTAAAGCTGGCTTAGCTGCTGTTAACGCGATTAAATCAGCTTAATTTGGCTTAATTTGGCTTAAATTAGCTTAATTCGAGTTTAAGTTAGCTGTGGTTTCGCCCAAATTAAGTAAAATAGTAAAAATATGCACTTGCAACACTATTCATTTCAAAATAGAAGT
This sequence comes from Shewanella sp. Actino-trap-3, assembly GCF_002836275.1. Classification (NCBI taxonomy): domain Bacteria; kingdom Pseudomonadati; phylum Pseudomonadota; class Gammaproteobacteria; order Alteromonadales; family Shewanellaceae; genus Shewanella; species Shewanella sp. Actino-trap-3. The sequence goes on from NZ_PJCE01000001.1 coordinate 3,776,114, forward strand.
CTAGCAGTCGCAACACAAGTCGTAGTTGTTTAAGGAGTCAGTAATGGCGCGAAGTCATTTACACAAGTTTGGTGGTTCAAGTTTAGCGGATGCAGATTGCTATCGCCGTGTTGCACATATTCTTCTTACACATGGTCAAAGTGATGATTTAGTGGTGGTATCCGCCGCCGGAAAAACGACTAACTTTTTATACAAATTACTCAGCCTGCGTGACAGTAGTCAATTGTGGCAAGAGCAACTACAAATTCTGATTAGCTATCAACAAACGTTAATTGAACAATTATTATCCAATGAACAAGCGCGAGACTTGCGCGAACGTTTGTCTTCTGACCAATCTCAGTTAGTCAGTCTGTTATCCTTAGAGCAACGCAATGATTACCAATTTAATCAAGTGGTGAGTTTTGGTGAACGTTGGTCCGCGCGCCTGATGGCGGCTTTGTTACGAGAAATGGGGGTGGCAGCCAATCATGTTGATGCTTGCTCTATTCTTGTCGCTGAGGAAGGGGCTGTACCTAATATTTTAGTGCCGCAGTCGCGTCAGAAAGTTCAAGCCTTATTGGCAGAGCATCCACAACAACGTTTAGTTATTACCGGTTTTATATGTGCTAATCGTCAGGGTGATACCTTATTATTAGGCCGTAATGGTTCAGACTTTAGTGCGACCTTGATTGCCAGTTTAGCCGACATAGAAAGAGTGACAATTTGGACTGATGTTGAAGGGGTATTTAATGCTGACCCGAACAAAATTAATGATGCAAAATTACTAAAGAGTATGTCATTAGCGGAAGCGGATCGCTTAGCGCGATTAGGTTCGCCAGTATTGCATTCTCGTACCTTACAGCCATTGTTTAATACTGCAGTGAGTTTAGCTGTACGCTCTAGTTATGCCTCACACACAGATTTTACCTTAATTGCGCCACTGAGTTCATCAGCGAGCGCACCGGTAATCACCAACTTAAATGAAGTGCTGTTGTTTAGTTTTAAAATGAACTCAAATATTGAACCATTACTGACGATTTTAGATAAAGCAGGCATCACGCCGTTAGCTTATTGGTCGTTGGCACAGCATAAGTTTGAACTCGCCCTTACCCTTGAAAGCCAGAAACAAGTGCAATCTTTGCTTACTCGGTACCGCAGTGAATTTGCGATTGAAGAATTGAGTACCCAAACTGATTTAGGCCTGGTGGCGTTAGTCAGTGCTGATGCGCACCACTTTAGACGCAGTTTTGCCCGACTACTGAGTCGTGATGCGAAACCTATTTATCAAGATGCGTTAAGTTTAGTGACCTTAGTGCCGCAAGCTCAAGTGAGTTTATTGACCCAGAAAATACATCGCCGTTGTGCCGGTCCAAGAATGCGCATTGGGGTGTTATTGCTTGGGGTGGGTAATATCGGTGAGGCGTGGATTGATTTATTTAAACGGGCTAGCCCAGCATTAAATAGTGAACTTGAAGCCTCTGTTGAGTTAGTGGGTCTAGTGGGCTCGAAAAAAGCGTTAATCTCCAATGACGGTATTAACCTTGAACGGTGGCAACTCGATTATCAACAGCAAGGCATTGAATGGGATTATGACAAACTGTTTGAGCAGTTAGCACTATTATCATGCGATGAAATTGTTGCATTAGATATCAGTGCTAGTGCCGCCTTAACCTTACAATATCCACAGCTGTTTGCCCATGGTATCCATGTGGTGAGTGCCAATAAATTAGCCGGTTCTGGGCCATTGCCATTTTATCGTGAATTAAAGCAGCAATTAAGTAATCGTCGATTATTTTGGCGTTATAACGCCAGTTGTGGTGCAGGTTTACCTATTCAGCATGCGTTAAATGACTTACGTAATAGTGGCGACACTGTTGAGGCCGTTGGTGGCATCTTTTCTGGCACCTTGTGTTGGTTGTTTGAAAATTATGACGGCACTAAACCCTTTTCTGAATTAGTGCTTCAAGCTCGCAGTTTAGGGATTACCGAGCCGGATCCCCGTGATGACTTATCGGGCCGCGACATGCAACGGAAACTGCTTATTTTAGCCCGTGAAATAGGCTTGGCGGTAGAGTTAGACTACATTAGTCTTAGTTCTTTGGTGCCTAAAGCATTAGCTGAGTTGTCACTTGAGGATTTTTTGTCTCGTATCAGCGAGTTAGATGATGATTTATTACAACAATATGTAGCCGCTGCCGAGCAAAACAAGGTACTGCGTTATGTGGCTTCACTGGATAAGGTCGAAGGCAAACTACAAGCGGAAGTGGGCTTACAATGGGTTGATAGCAATCATCCTTACGCTAACTTAACCCCAGGTGATAATGTGTTTGTTATTCGCAGTGCATTTTATCAAGGTAACCCTTTGATTATCCGCGGTCCAGGGGCTGGGCGTGAGGTGACTGCCGCGGCGGTACAGTCGGATTTGGTGCATATTTGCAAAGACCTTTTGCAAGAGTAGGTTTGTTGAGGAAGACCATTGTTAATGGTCTTTTTTTGTCATTCTTTATGATTTAGCTTTGATGGCCTGCGGCCACTAACGTTGTGGCCCTTTGCCCTATCTTATTACAAAGAGTGAAAATGCTAACGCTTCTGATAGGCAGGATGCCTGAATGCCTTGAAGCACATGGTCAATGATGTTCCCGACATCATAATGACATTTCCAATATCCATATAGGTCAGATGTGCGAGAAAGGCCTGTCAGGCTCACGCATTCCTTTATAAAGAGTCTTCAACGGCCTCAATGTTATTGAGTCCTGCAACCTTTAGATAAAACACCTCAAAACCAGCCTTAAAAGCTCTAATCAGAACAAGCAATTAGCATAAATATTGTACAAAAAAATAACTACCTTAAAAAAGTGAATTCCTATAGCATCTTAGGTTAAGTAAAGCGTTACCTAATCATTTGGATGTGGCATCGGGCAAATCCAAGAAGCGATTTATGCCTTGCAAACAGCGCAATGGATGAATACTCACTCTGTGGAAAAGAAGGATACTCAATGGAAAGGCCAACAAAGGAGAAAATTCGAGATTTACCCATTTATGAAGGTATTAGTCTAGAGAATATAATCGTTGTCACAAACAAAGCAGACTCGATAAGTGCAATAGCGGAGTTAAGATCACACTCTTGTTTAGGGTTTGATACAGAGAGCAAACCTTGTTTTATAAAAGGTGAGGTAAGTGATGGACCTCATCTAATTCAGCTAGCCACAAAATCTAAAGTATTCTTATTTCCTACAAAATTTTATGAAAATTTTACTGCAATTGCAGAAATATTATCTGATCCAACAATAAGGAAGGTAGGTTTTGGATTGAAAGAAGATAAAAAAATTCTTTTTAGAAAATTTGGAATTAAATTAGTAAATACAGAAGAACTATCTTCAAAAGTGATGCGTTTTGCGCATGTGAAACAACGCGTTGGCGCTAGAGTTGCAGTTGCAATGTTTTTTAATCAACGGCTATCGAAGAGCGCACAACAATCAAATTGGTCAATATTTCCTCTACACGAACATCAGAAAAGATACGCAGCAAATGATGCACATACAGCACTATTAATAGAACTAGAAATTGAACTAGAAATAGAAAGACAGAGCCATTAATCTCCCTAAAGCATATGATCCTCTCACCAATCAATAGACAGCATTAGCTTATTTGACTAAGTAAATATGCCTGCTGACAATTAGTTAGGTTCATCAAATTCTCTGCACTGCCTCTGCACTTACCAGCCATTTATAAAACCCGTTACTGCATTTCTACCTGATTGATCTCAAGCTTTATTGCTGTGCTGGACTTGTCTAATTGTCTCAGGCTGAGCCATTGCTTGATTAACTTCTATTTTTTCAACTAACCAAAAAATCATAAATTAAAATCATAAATTAAAGTTATTAATTTAATAATATTTGATAATTTTTATTTATGCCTCGTTCGCCGTAAGATTACTCCATCGAAACAAATGACGAATTAATCAATAGTTTTTTAGGAGTAAGTTATGAAAATGAATCACGTAGGTTTGATGGTTGGCGACATGGATAAAGCGGTTGAGTTTTACACTAAAGCGCTGGGTCTAAAAGTGGTAATGGGTAACACTAAGGTTCAAGAAGAACGTGAAACTGCGATTGGCAGAATGTGTGTGGCCGTTTTTGGTGAAGGCTTTAAAGGCTTTAACATTGCACACTTAGTCACGACTGACGGTATTGGTGTTGAGATGTTTGAAATGAAAGATCGTCAAGAACGTCATGAAGTTGATTTCACCCGTATTGGTATCTTCCACTTTTGTTTGCAAACAGATGACTTTGAAGGTGCAATTGCACGTACTGTGCAATATGGCGGTAAAGCACGTATGGATATCACGCGCTACCACCCAGAAGACGACAACAATCTAACCCAAATGGTGTACTTAGAAGACCCGTTTGGCAACTTGTTTGAACTTTACTCGCACACCTATGAAGAAACTTACTCCACTGATTACGAGTAATTTCTTAAGGTTATCCGCACTGCTTAAAAGCTACCTAAAGGGTGGCTTTTTTATGCCTGACGATAAATTTTCTCGGCTGCGTTGGTTCATTGTCAACTTACAAACTCAGTTCATGTTAACCCATCAAACAAGTGGTAAAGCTTGATCAAGGTAATGCTTAGCTTCTCATCAATCGCATACGAAACTTCCTTAGTATTAGTCCCATGGTGTTAGTCCCATGGTAGTTCTTCATGGTGTCATAAAGACTTACCGACACACACCGATGTCTGCGTAACCCACTTAGTTAGCGCTATCTGTATTGCCTGCAATTTAGGCGTAGACTTAAATTGACCGCATTGATGGTTTTTTAGCTTGACTTAGAATACAGTTAAACTAGTATATGGACATACAGACGTCCAAACGGCTAAATAATGTAAGTTTGCTGATTGGTATAGACTCCGAAGTTTTACAGAAGTTGAAGGAACACATTATGGCTTTTCATCATGCACAACATGCCCAATCGTTAAACCAGAGCTTGTCTGAGCTAAATGATATTAATGTGTCTTTTGAGTTTTTTCCGCCTTCAACGCCAGCGATGGAAGAGATCTTGTGGAACTCTATTCGTCGCTTAGAACCGTTAAACCCTAAATTTGTGTCAGTAACTTATGGTGCCAATTCAGGCGTCCGCGACCGAACTCATAGCGTGATTGAACGTATCCAGAAAGAAACCAACTTAGTTGCCGCGCCGCATTTAACGTTGGTTGATGCCAGTGATGAAGAGTTAGTTGAATTGGCGAAACATTATTGGAAATCTGGCATTAAAGATATTGTTGCCTTGCGGGGGGACTTACCTGATGGCAGTCCAAAACCAACGCGTTTTGCTAATGATTTAGTGCGCTTATTACGCTCTGTTGCAGACTTTGATATTTCGGTTGCTGCTTATCCAGAAGTGCATCCCGATGCGCGTAATGCTCAAGCTGATTTAATCCACTTAAAAAAGAAAATTGATGCTGGCGCCAACCGTGCGATTACCCAGTTTTTCTTCGATGTTGAATCTTATTTGCGTTTTCGCGATCGCTGCGTCACGGCTGGCATTGATGTGGAGATTATCCCGGGGATATTACCTGTGACTAACTTTAAGCAGACCAAGCGTTTTGCTGATATGACTAACGTGGCCATTCCGCATTGGTTACACCGCCAGTTTGAAGGCCTCGATGACGATGCTGCAACGCGTCAGCTTGTCGGGGCTAATGTTGCGATTGATATGGTGAAAGTGTTGTCTCGTGAAGGGGTTAAAGATTTTCATTTTTACACCCTAAACCGCGCTGAGTTAACTTATGCTATTTGCCATACCTTGGGTGTGCGTCCGAAGTAACAGAGTGTAGCGTTTACTCAAATTACCCCCCGTTAATGGTCTCATTAGCGGTTTTTTTGTTTAATATTAACGGTTTTTTGTTTAAATATTAGACGTTTGCCGTATTCTTTTTTCAATTTTTTTGGCCTATGGTGGTATGACAATAATTAATGACTAAAGAGGTGTGATGATGAAAACATCCTTTTACGTGCTCAGTGTGTTGGCTGGCATAACGATGGTTAATGTTATGCAAGCTCAAGCCGCAGAAACATCTTCCCCACAACAAGCTATTCCGGCAGTCGCGCAGTTGTGTGCATCCTGCCATGGCGCTCAAGGTCAAGGCATCGATATTATCGGCCCTCGTTTAGCGGGGTTGTCGGCTGAATATATTAGCAATCAACTGAAGTTATTCCACGCAAATAAACGTCAAAATCCGATCATGTTAGCCATGGCTGCGACGGTGCAGGGCGACAATATCGCCGTGGTAGCAGATTATTTTAGTCACCAGCCAGTGGATGAGATCCAGCTGCAATTTCGTGGTGATAAGGTGGCCATTAGCGATCCTTTTGAAGCAATCGCCTTTCAAGGTGATTGGTCGCGGACTATTCCGGCTTGTACCAGTTGTCATGGTCCATCGGGAGTGGGTGGCGGGCAATTCCCTCGCTTAGCCGGTCAGCAAGCCAGTTACCTTAAAACCCAACTATTAGCCTGGCAAGATGGCACTCGCAGTGGCGATGTAGACAATATGATGGGCAATATTGCCTTGAAATTAACCGCAGCCGAAATTGATGGTTTATCTCAATATTTTGCCAATTTAAAATAAGGACATGGCTATGAAATTATTATTGCTAATGACCGTTGGTGTCCTGTTTAGTGTGCCTTTACAGGCCAATGAACTGTCAACCGATCCTGCGCCCAAGCTGACAGTAAAAGCTACTGAGGCCACAACCACATTGCCCGATCGTCAAACTGCCTTGCCATCGGTAGACAAAAAATCGGCTGATATCTATCTGCAACCTGCGCCATTAACTGATATTCCTGTAGGTGATTTTGGTGACAAAGTTCGACTGGGTTACCAATTGTTTGTTAATACTCAGCAGCTGCGCGATAAGTACGTTGGCAATCAACTTAATTGTGTTAATTGTCATATGAATGCAGGGCAACAAGCTAATTCATCGCCATTATGGGCGGCCTATTTTGCGTATCCTGCTTATCGTAAGAAAAATGATAAGGTAAACAGTTTTCAAGAACGTATTCAAGGCTGTTTTACTTACTCGATGAATGGTAAAGCGCCAGCATCTGGTTCGCCCGAATTAGTGGCAATATCTGCTTATTCGTACTGGCTCGGTATGAGTGGATTAATGCAACAATATAACCTCAGTGGCCCTGTGCCTGAATTGTCTGATGCTGAGCTGGTTAAAGGCGCTAAGCGGGATGATTTTCCTATGCCAGCCTCCATCACTAAACATCTAGATATCAAAGCGTTAAGCCAGCTACCTGGGCGTGGTTTTCCTAAAGCACCTCAACCAGAATTAGTTTATTCTCCAGAACGCGGCGTGGCAGTATATCAAGCACATTGCCAAGCATGTCATGGTGGCGATGGCCAAGGACAAATAATTGCAGGTGTTGCAGTATTACCACCATTATGGGGCCCTCAAAGTTTTAATTGGGGGGCCGGCATGCATAGGGTCAATACCGCGGCTGATTTTATTTATGAAAATATGCCTTTGGGTAAAAGTGTGCAACTCACTGTTCAGCAAGCTTGGGATGTAGCCGCCTATGTTAATTCGTTTGATCGGCCACAAGATCCTCGTTTTGACGGCGATGTGAGCAAAACGCAAGCTACTTACCATAAGCATCAAGGGTTTTACGGTCAATCCGTTGCAGGTAAGCCTGTTTTGGGGACTGAGTCGTATCCTGTTTTTCCGCTTAAAAAGAGTCTTACACCTTGATATTAGTTGTTCGTAAGCTTTGAGCTATATAGGCTTTAATTTATATAAGCTTTGATTTATATAAACTTTGATTTACAAACAATGAATCGCTGTAAATGATGCCCATTGAGTTAACGCTTGGTGGGTATTTTTGTAGGTATTCAATTTATTTACTCTAATGTCATACCCATAGCGCTTATTGAGCATAATGATGCTAAATGTCATTATAGTCACTCTACCTACTCATTTATTCTCACCATCATAGGCAGGGCGATGACATTACTAATACCCACAGCGCAGACTTGTCCATTATGCCAGCAAACCAATGGCTGTGCGATGGAGCAAGGATTAGACATCAATGCTTGTTGGTGTGCTAAGCAAGCGCAGCATGTGCCATCTGTCATTGCGCAGTATAAAGCAACATCCACTTTGCCTACTTTAGCGGATAACCAATGTATTTGTCAGTCATGTATGGCTAAGCTGGTGCAACAATTCAATATCGATCCCGTCGAAACTTACTTGCCATCGCCAGAACCAGAATCATAACTCATTAGGGGAAGCCGCTATGCAAGCAAAAGTCATCAACTTCAACGATAAGTTTAACCAGTTTAGCCAACATTGGTCGCCACGTGTTATTGCACAATTGAATGATTATCAATTTAAATTAGTCAAGGTGGCGGGTGAGTTTGTTTGGCATAAACATCTTGATACTGACGAAGTATTTATAGTGATTGAGGGGACCTTGCATATTGCTTTTCGTGACAAGGATATTACGCTTCAGGCAGGTGAGATGGTGGTTGTTCCCAAAGGTGTTGAGCATAAACCTATGGCGAATGATGAATGTAAAATCATGATTATTGAACCTCAAGGTGTGGTCAATACGGGCGAGGTTGAAAGCGATCTTACTGGGTTAAATGATCAGTGGATATAGTGGTGGCTGGCGCGGATCATTTAAGACGCTTCTTAGCCAATACAATCGCACTTTTAGTATTACTCGTTGCAGGAACTTAAGCGGCTTGTTTAATGATATAGTACTGTTAAATCGGTGTTAATTTTTGTTGTTAGCCTGCTGTTAGTCGGTATACTGAGATTATTAGTTTTTGGCGAAGCCTTAAAGACTGACCTATATCTTATGTACACCAGTGGATATTAATGCTGAGAAAAACGCTCGTTATCGCCGCGGCTATTATTGCGATACCTTTTGTTATCGCGCTATTTATTCAAAAAGATTATTTAGTTACCCGCACTCTTACCATAGATAGGCCGATTGCTGAGGTTTTTGATTATGTTAACTATCTAAAAAACCAAGATAACGTTAGCAAGTGGGCGCAAAAGGATCTCGATATGGTGAAAAGCTATCTTGGTACCGATGCGACAGTGGTTTTTGTATCAGCCTAGGCAAGTGAAAATCCCAATGTAGGTTTGGGCGAGCAACAAATTATCGCCATAGATAAAGGTAAACGTATCGACTTTGAATGACGGTTTTTTCACCCTTTGAAGCGACTAAACCTGCTTATATGACCACCGAAGCCGTTAACACTAATCAAACAAAAGTTAATTGGGGTCTTAGTGGTCATTGTGCTTATTCAACAAAGGTAATGTTTTTATTTGTCGACGTTGACACCTTGATAAGTGCTGATGTAAAGCAAGGTCTGGATACGTTAAACGTCGTTCTAGAACAATAAACTATTTATGTTGATCATAGCCAGATGTCGCTACAGCGTTGTTAAGTTAACGATGATTACTACCTGTGCATGCACAGTTGCTATGGTTAACTAATATAGGGGTCATCTAAAGGTTATTATATTCCAACGCAATTGAGCCGTTTAAAAAACAATAATAATGACAACTTTCGACATAAGTCGTTACTCAATAAGAGGTTTTTACATGGAAGCAGTTACACAATTTGTCAGTATGATTAATAGTATCGTATGGGGTGTTCCCATGCTGGTTATGATTTTAGGCGTCGGGTTGTTTTTGTCGATTGGGCTAAAGTTTATGCCTATTTTGAAGCTAAACCGAGGCTTTAAATTATTATGGTCGGGTCGTCAGGTCACTGATGAAACTGAAAAAGGGGATGTTAGCCCGTTTAACGCGTTAATGACGTCTTTATCTGCGACCATCGGAACCGGTAATATTGCCGGTGTGGCCACGGCCATTTTTATTGGTGGTCCAGGGGCATTATTTTGGATGTGGTGTACAGCGCTTGTCGGGATGGCGACCAAGTTTTCGGAAGCGGTACTGGCGGTGAAATTTCGTGAGACAGACGCTAATGGTAACCACGTTGGCGGTCCGATGTACTACATCAAAAATGGCTTAGGCAGTAAGTGGGCTTGGTTAGGTACTGCATTTGCCATTTTTGGATCTATTGCTGGTTTTGGTATTGGTAATACCGTACAAGCTAACTCTGTTGCCGATGCCATGAGCAGCAACTTTGGCGTACCTAATTGGGTCACAGGCGTGGTGTTGATGGTGCTGGTTGGTGCGGTGTTAATGGGCGGTATTAAGCGCATTGCTGAAGTGGCCGGTAAGCTGGTGCCCTTGATGACAGTGTTTTATATCACCGCGGGTTTAGCGGTATTGATTGTGAATGCTGATCAAGTACCGGCGGCATTTTTATTAATTATACACAGTGCGTTTAATCCAGTCGCGGCTCAAGGTGGTTTTGCGGGGGCGGCTGTGTGGGCTGCGATCCGTTTTGGTGTGGCTCGAGGCGTGTTTTCAAATGAGGCAGGCTTGGGTAGTGCGCCAATTGCTCATGCCGCTGCACAAACCAATAACCCAGTAAAGCAAGGCTTAGTGGCGATGTTAGGCACCTTTATTGACACGCTTATTGTGTGTTCAATTACCGGTTTAGCAATTATAGTCTCTGGTGCGTGGACCTCTGGTGAAAACGGCGCGGCATTGACTTCACTTGCTTTTTCTCATGCATTGCCCATGGGTAATTACATTGTGGCAATCGCATTGGCTGTGTTTGCTTTTACCACTATTCTAGGGTGGAGTTTTTACAGCGAAAAGTGTGTTCAGTACCTTTTAGGTGATAAAGCGATAAAACCATTTCGTCTTCTTTGGACCTTAGTTGTGCCTTTAGGCGCCGTCAGCTCATTAGAGTTTATTTGGCTACTAGCCGATACATTGAATGCGATGATGGCGATCCCCAACTTAATTGCGCTAGTGTTATTAAGCCCGGTCGTGTTTGGCTTAACCCGTGAGTATTTTATTAAGCAACGTGGATTAAAAGCCAAAGCCTAGATGTTGAAAATAGTTCGGCAAAATAGCTGCGCTATCTAGTTCGTTAATCTAGTTTAACAATAGTGACTATGAGCATGTTCATCAGCACATTGATGAGTATGCTTTTTAAAAAGGATTTTTATGAGGCAGATTGTTTTTACGGTATCAAGTGCTGCAATGTTGATCGCGGTGCTAGTGTCGGGTTGCTCTAACCTGTCACTGCGAACCAATGCGGGTACACTTGCTTTAGGCAACGCTACGATAGCAGGGGTTGATACCTATACCTCTACAGGAATATCCAGGTTCAAAGCGCAGTTTCTTGGCGATGTGACCACTTCATATTGTGAAATTTCATCGAATCCTGAGAAGTTAGATGATCTCCCAAGTACGTCTTCAATGATTAAGTCACTCAAATTACAAGTGACCCAACGAGGCGGTAATGCCATTGTGTTGAAGCAATGCGGCAAAGTTAATTACCCATCTTGTGCTGTTTATTTAGAGTGTAACGGCGAGGCGTATGTCATCGACCGTGGTTTTTAGCTCGATGAGTTTTTAACGTTTATTACAGCCATGCAATAGGCGTTAGTTCAACCTTTACTAAGGTGTCTTGCTGCTCTTTGTTTAATAGGCTAAGTGCGACTATGTCACATTTAGCCTGTTAGATTTCCAGTGTGGTTTATTCGAAGTTGTTGTCAAACTCTGAATCTTCAAATAAGTCGACCGCGGAGGTTGGCGTAACATTTTTGAATTGGCGGGCAAAATGACGCTGGACCCCTTTTAAATCGATGTTGCCAATACCCGAGGAAAAACCAAACCAAGCATAAAGGCCACTAATATCTGCAAACATACGCGGTAAATATTTCGGTTGAGCAATAATGCCTTCTTGGTAGGCCTGATACAGTACCGGAATATCTTCGATGGCGAGTTTACCTAAAAATAGCATTGGGATTAACTCAGGTAATCCGGTGCTAATCGCACTTCGAATAAAGTTAATGTTTTCAACATAACCGCGCACATAAGAAATATCTTTGGTGAAAAAACTACCGCCGCTGACCATGCCACCACGAAACACCCGTTGAGTAACCCGATAGCTGTCTTTTGAGCTTAGATTAAGGTTTCTAAAGTAGCGATAGACCTCAATAAAGTCAGCTCCTTGTTCAGCCATGTCGACGGCGGATACGCGGTCACTGATACGCCGAGCACGTCCAGGATTTGAGCTAAGCGTTAGCATCTCCATTAATACTGCTAAACCTTCTTGCGACGCTGTCACACGTGGCGAGCCGACACTGAGCCAAGTTGCATGGGGTTGAGCGCGACCGTTAAGTGTGGTGCCCACATGAACCCAGCCTTCATGTACCTCATATACATTAAGATCCGACTCACTAAACATGGCGCGAGTGTTCAGCTTTACGGTATCGCCACCCACCGACGCATCAGACACAATACCATCACTCAATTGAACGTGAATCTCGTCGTCGTGAAAATACTTTACTAAGCGTTCGCTCAATACATTTACCGCTTCTGGGGCGGTAACAATCTTAGGATGACGGCTACTCATGTGGCGCGCTGCTGGCAACGAAAAGATATGGCTTAAGCGATCGCCAAGTTGGCGTAAAGTGTGACGATCGCCATGTAACTTGTGGCTCGCACTGCCGTATAGCTCTTGGCTAAGTTTACCAAACATGGGGTTTCCACGATTGTGGAGCATGTCTATCACGATCCGATATTGATCAATGTTTGCCAGTAGAATTTTAGCTAATTTATCGCGTTTACCTAAACCACGCTCAACGGCACTTTTTAAGCCTTGCAGGTCGGTTTGGGTTTGATCTGCATTAAATGCCAGAGGAATAGACTGATAGAAATCATTGCTGACATTGGGCAACGTTTTACTTTGTTTCGCTAAAAAATCATCTTCAATTTGTCTTGGCCATTTTATCGAGTCTAAAATTTTAATGGGTGCTTGGATGCGAATCAATTCATCAGAAAAACGACGAATATCTTGTTGATAACGCAATAAAGAGTCAGACATTGTCTTTTCCTAATCTAGATAAGGTTGTAAGCAGTATTAGCACCCATATTAGCAGATGTTGATCACAAAACGGCAATGATAAAAGACAGCATATTCAGCACTGTTTTAGTGCAATTTATCACTGTATTTTGCCTTTTCTCGCTGATGGTTTTTTTAAGTGCCTGAAAATAATGAATTATTATTTATGGCATTAAAACTGCTTTGTCTAAAGTAATCATAATTAAAAGGAATATTTATGGCAGCGATGAGCTATTTAAGTGTGATTGAGCGTTATCATGAATATGAACATTTGGTACACGAATTATTAGAGTCTATTTTGATCGGTGTGGGAGATATTAATTTATTCGAACAACCTATATCGGCTAAAATTTTTGAAGATATGGCAATAAGCTATCCCTTCGTGGATCTTATCTATTTACTTGATAAAAAAGGGATACAAATGTGTCCTAATATCAGCGTCATTAATCAGCAAGTTAAGTTAATGACCTGCGGTCATCATGCTGATCGAAGTCAGCGACCTTATTTTACTCAATTAGCTGCCATCGACACAGTCCATATTACCCGGCCCTATTTATCTAATTCCGGTGCGGGATTGTGTTTGTCGGCATCGCAAATGATTAAATCGACCTCTGGGCAAGTGGTTATTGTGGTTATTGATGTTAACTTAACACGATTGATCGAGTTTATGATGGGTGACAGCGCTAGGCGCAAAATGTCGCCCTTTTTTAAAAGTATTTATACTGCGATTGTACTGTGCCTTTTTGTATTGGTTAGTGTACTCATGTGGACAGTGATCCGTGATATTTACACGTTATTTAGTCAAATATCTGCAACTCATGACCCGCTAGAGCCTTTTGGTATTATCATTTTTCTTACGTTGGCATTAGCGATTTTTGATTTGGGTAAAACCATTTTAGAAGAAGAGGTGCTGATGCATAAAGATATCTTCCGCCACAGCTCCACCCGAAGAACGATTACTCGATTTATTTCAACCATTCTGATTGCGATTTCAATTGAAGCCTTATTGACCATGTTTAAAGCGTCTCTGGGAGAGAAACAATATATTGAGCCGGCAATTTTAATGATGTTGGCGGTGGTGGGATTATTGGTGGGCTTGGGTATATATGTGTATTTAGGCGCAAAAGCTGAGTTGTTGCTCACGCAAACACAAGTTGGTAAACATACGCGCAGGATACAGGCTAATAATGAATAAGGTCTTACGAGTGCATTAAGATTGGCACTCACTGACATAGTTACTCACTGACTTAGTTACTCATTTAAATAGACAGGGATAAACGATACGAGCGTTTATCCCTATTTTTTAGAAGAAGTCGTCATCGCCAATTGCTTTACGTAATTGAGCTTGTTCGAGGAAATCTTCTAATCTTCGTTTTACTTGGCGTTTATGTTGTAATGCTTCAGCGGATTTAACGTTTCTAGGCGTTGTCATCGCGTCCATCTCTGTGTCATCAGGCACTCTTTCAGTAAGATTAGCCATAACAAAAACCTCAGGTTGAATAAAAGCGTGGTATTAATTCAATGAGCATTTTCTAACTAAAAAAACGTAAATAGGGAAGTAAAATATTTTTCCTCAATTGGACAGCTATTTTTACCTTTCTCTTTGAGCTTAGCAGTAAATGTATTTCTTGCTAGTAAAATATATAACCTTGTAGGTGCAGTGTATTTATCGCTAAATATTTTTGATGTTTTGATGTTATGATGTGATGTTGTGATGTGATGTGATGTTGTGATGTGATGTCCTGAGATAATGACTCCAGATCAATACAGATAAAAAAACGCCACCTTTCAAGTAGGTGGCGTCGATATACGCAAAAAAGTGAGTGTGGGAGAGTGTTACTCGTTATAGCGTAAACCCGTACGAGTAGCCTAGAACTACTTTTGCATCATTGTCTGGTAAGTCAGTGTCAGACGCCATAAACGATACTGTACCGATATCGGTTTCAGCACTTAATGTGACGTTGTAATCTGCATAAGTGTCACCGAATAAATCTTCAACCACATCGCCTTGTGAATAACCGTAGTGGAATGCGACGCTGAGTTTTTCTGTTAACGGAAAACTGGCATTGGCTTGAATATAGTTCCAGTCAGTTTCGTCATCTGCACCTGACACACCATTATCAGCATTGATCACTTGAGAATAGCCGACATCTAACCATTTCCAACCTAATACCAGAGAGACTTCACCAAAGTCAATGCTGCCACCGGCATCTGGATAGGCATAATAAAGGTAGCTGATGTCGTAAGTTAGGTCTTCAGTAAAGTTACCACCATAACCGCCGTAAAGATCTAACTCGTAGCTGGTTTCATCACCGAAATCGACATTAGATGCCCAAGTACCAGCATAAAATCCAGAGTCATGAGCATAGTCAATGCCACCTTGAATGGCTGCTTCATTATTGGTTTGCGTGGTGCCACGCCATAAATAGTTTGATGTTGCGCCAATATTGCCAGTGACTTCAGCAAGGGCAGAGCCGCTCAGTAATAAGCCAGTTGATAATGCAATTGCTTGATATAGTGATTTTTTCATCTTCATCCCTTAACGTTTTATTATCACAGAGGCATTTATTTTTATTAAATGAACTCAATGTTGGTTTATCTGAAGATTAAATAGCGAATCGCGTGCCAACTCTGTTTTTTTAAATTAATCATAAACTTATATATTTATGGATCATTTTGTTGCATCTTTGTTGCGGCTTAATGATGCAGGGTTGCACTTTTTTTGTGCAACAATACCTTGAGGTGTAGCTATTTGCTTATGTTGTGTAGGTTCGTTTTTTTCTCGATACGATAGGGTTAAGGATGGGATCTTTTATAGTGTGTAGCTCAGGCTCTCGCAGATAATCAACCTTGGGAAATTGGCAATAAAAAACCTCCATTGAGGAGGCTTCTATCAAAAAAAGTACTACACGTAAAAATTAATTAACGCTGTCTTTTAAGGTTTTGCCAGCTTTAAACTTAGGTACTGTAGCGGCTGCAATTTGAATTTCTTTACCCGTTTGTGGGTTACGGCCAGTACGAGCAGCACGTTGAGTGGTTTCAAAAGAGCCAAAACCAACAATAGAAATCTTGTCACCATTTTTCATCGCTTCAGTAACCGCTTGTTCGAAAGATTTTAGAGCGCGGCCAGCTTCAGCTTTAGTTAACTCAGCATTTTCAGCAATTTTTGCAATTAATTCACTTTTGTTCATATTGATATTCTCTGCTTTCCATAGAAGTGATTTTGTAAAACATTATTAACATGCCACAAGCTATGCTGGTTTAAAAGCACTTTATCCCATAAATTCAGTATCTGTAATAGTTTTAAAGCAAATTATGTTGAAATAATGGCTTTATTTACGCTGTCAGTTACTCATCGAGTAGTTGGTAAAGTATTTTCTTGACTAACTTTGGTTCAAAAGGCTTATCACATAAGGCGTTAACTCCTGCACTAAAGACATTACTTAAGTGAGTTTCATTGGCTTCAGACGATACCATTAGGATCGGGATATGTGATTGATGACTTTGATTGCGGATATATTGGGTTAATGCCAGTCCGTCTACTGAGGGCATGTTGTAGTCGGTTATCACTAAATCATACATATTATCTTGCATTAGGCTGATGGCTTGTTCACCGTCGACCGCTTCGGTGATCAGTTGCATCCCTAAGTTGCCTATGGTGCGTTTGATGACATTGCGCGCCATACGGCTATCGTCGACCACTAACACCCTGATGTTATGCACATCAAAATGGCTTAAATCTAGCTCGTCGTGGCTAAGTAAATCAATGGTTGAATTAAGCGCCGTCGCTAAATGTTCGGCATTAAATGGCTTAGGCAAAATAGCGACAACGCCTGACTGCCTAAATATGTCGAGTTGTTCACGTCGACACTCACTGGAAACGAGCATAAATTGAATGTCATTTAATGCTGGGGTGCTGTTGATGTACTGCAGTAGTTCAGTTGCTTCACCATCGACAAAATGCAGCGCGCTAGCAATTAGGTCGGGTTTATGGCGTTGGATAATCTCTTTGGCTTCGGTAATCGTTGCGGCAGTTTGAATACTGGTCACACCCTCTTGCTGAAGACGAGTAATAATAATTTTGCGTTGAGTCTCTGAAGGTTCAAGTAATAGGATGGATAACTCACTCGGGGATAAACTGGTCATATTTTACGTTCCAAAAATATATTTATTATTATATTTATTATTATATTTATTATTATTCTAATGTAGCATTTATGGGTAATTTATACCCTCAAAATACTTTAAGGATGACAATCAGACCTGAGTAATATCGTCTTATATTTATGTTTGTATTTACTTTTTAATAAGATAGTCTCGAGTCACATTCGACAGCCCTACCCACCATTGAAATACCACTAGGCTCAACAGTAATAACCATAGAGGGATCAGTGGAATGTTATAACCTTGAAAGACAAGTTTTACGTCATCAGGAGTGATTTGATAGGCAATCACCGCTGTCGTTGTCATAGCGGCAAGCCCGAGTGTTTGTAAGCTGACATAGCTGAGTAACAATATCTTTGTCCATGCCGCACGTTGCACTATACCGATTAACATCGGGATCACGCCCAGTGTTAATAAATCAAATGCTTGAAAGGTTATCGCCCGCCAAATTGCAATAAGGGTGAGTACAACATACAGTGAGATGAGGAGCATGACTCTAATTGGCATACGTGGGGCAGTGTTTTGGTTCATATTAGTCATCGAGTGGGACAATTTGAGGTAGAATATCGCACAAAATAGAGTGATGGGTACATTTAGATGACAGAAACACATTTTTGGGCGCTAGTGACACGTGATCATCCTGAGCAGTCTTCTGCTGAACTCGAGCTGCGTTTACGCCAACAATTACAAACGTTAGACGATGAAGCGCTCAAATCATTCGATAAAATGTTAGGCCAACAGTTACGTCGTAGTTACTTATGGTCAGTCTGGGGCGCGGCATACATTGTTACTGGTTGTGATTCTGATTATGGCTTTGCTGAATTTAGGTGTTTTGTATTATCACTAGGTCAACAATGGTATGAAAAAATACTGGTTAATCCTGATAGTTTGGGTGAGCTTGAACAGTGGCCTCTAGTGGATCATTATGCCTATCCGTTTGTGGAAGATTATGACCTAATCCCAGGGCAGATTTATGAAGACCGCACGGGTCATGAATTACCGTTTGTCCCTTCAGGACAAAACTCGCCTGTAGGCAAAAAGTTTAGTACCAAACCTAAAGTGATGCGCCAAACCTATCCATTACTGAGTGCACGGTTTCCTTTTTAGTCATATGAGTTCCATGAAACGCGAATTATGGGACTATTAAGTATTGGTTCAGCTTAAGAGGGCTATAGTTAATGTATAAAGATGATAGTACTTATCGCTAACATTTATGTTAATCATCAAAATGCATATTGCAGCATGACAAAAAGTTGTAATGAAAGCATTTTAAGTCCTTTGGAGGTGTATTATGAATGTAAAATACTTACTGCTTGCTTCGGCATTGATGTGTCCAGTTGCGATGGCAGAAGACGTGCCAGAACCTAATCCGGTTACCGAAGTGGGTGTGGTTAAAATTGAATGGCAAAACCCAAAAGATTTCCGTGATATTAAAACCTCAAATGAACTCCAATCACGATTCGAAACCCGTTTATTTGAAACCTTAACCAAAAATATCAACAAACAAGCGCAAAAAATCTTAAAGCCGGATCAGAAACTTGACATGAAAGTGACTGATTTTGATTTAGCAGGAGATATGCGGCCTACTTTTGGCGCCGCACCAGGTGATTTGCGTATAGTAAAAGATCTTTATCCACCACGCGCAACATTCAGCTACACCATTACCGAGAAGGGTAACGTCGTTATCGCTGGTGATGAAAAAATTACCGACATGAGTTTTATGCACAACACGCGTCGTTTCAATAACAGACCCTTTCAATATGAAACCACCTTGTTTACCGATTGGTTGCAAAAGAGTGTTGCGCCAAAACTATAAACCTTGGCTATTGAGCACTAAGTACGGCAAATAGACAGACAAAGGTGGCTTAACATACGTGTTGCCTGTTTTTTATTAAGGCTTGAATTTCATCTTTAGTGGTTTGATGAGACATTGCTGATAGCCAATTAGTTTGGCCATTGATTGTCGTTAATTATGTTAGTAAAAGCATGGCGAGAAAAGTCAAACAAGGAAGGTTGCTCCTGCATGAGGCTCAGCAGGAGCATAAAGATTATTTGGACAGTTTAAACACTTGCAGCGTTTGCAATAAGGTTGCAAGTTTTTTGACAAAGGCTTCGAGTGTTTCTGGTGCCACATGAGTGCTATTTTGCATGGCATCAAATTCTGCTACCAACTCTTGGACATAGGGTAAGAAGCGGTTGCTACTTTCTGTAAAACCTTGATCTTCTGCGAAAATCGCCACAAACTTACCGTGACCGGCCTTTCGTAACTCGTCTAGCCGAGCATCTGAATCAATGGCTTGTCTATAGGCTATTTGCAGGTTTTCTTTTATCTGTAGAAAAACATTTGTGTACGACATAGTTGCCTCATAGTGCATGTGCAAAGAATAACGTTAATTATAAGGAGCTGCTATGCCGGCAACAAGCAAAAGTCCGCTTATTTTCAATATCAGTTTGATTTATCGTCGCTTACAGCGAGATTGCTACGCTTTAGCCGCGCTTATGCTGTGGTTCATGTCGGCACCGGCAGCTGCGTTGGATTCTCCGGTATTTTATAAGATTGACTATCAACAACAGCAAGCGTACTTACTGGGCTCAATTCATATTGGCCGCCAAGATTTTTATCCTTTGGCGCAGCATATTGAGTCAGCATTTAGGCAATCGGATGCGCTAGTGGTTGAAGCGGACATCAGCCAAGGGGATACCGGCGCGCTATTGCAGCAATACGGCGGTTTGTCTGCCGATATTGCTGCAGATGTTAATGCTAGCAGAAGTGTTTTTTGCCAAAGTAATCAGACCCTGTGCCAGGCATTATCACCGTATGCACCTTGGCTGCAGTCGGCGCAAATTAGTATGGGCCGTTTTGCTCAGTTAGGTTACAGTCCAGAGCAAGGCGTCGACGCTTATTTTATGGCAAATCGTCATGATAAAGCCTTGGTTGAGCTAGAAAGTATCCAGTTTCAATTTGAATTAATTTCGTCATTTTCAACGGCGACTCAGCTGCAAATGCTCGACGATTCGATTAACGCTAGCGATGGTGAAATGCTTGATTTAATCCATGCTTGGCGACAAGGGGATGACAGTGCACTGGCGACTATTATGGAATCACAACCAGGCGATGCTGATGAATTACTCGAAAAGTTGCTGTGGCAACGTAATCACACCATGACGCAAAAAATCATCCAGTTGTTACAACATAAAACCCACAAGCAATTATTTATTGTGGTCGGCGCCGGACATATTGTTGGTCAACAAGCTATTCCTGACTTACTAAAGCAACAAGGTGCAACGGTCACTCGTTGTAGCTTGTTACAATGCTAATGTCGTTGTCGCGAGGTAATATTTCAACCCCATTAGCTTAAAACAATTAGCTCATGGTGATGCCGCTTGGCCAGTAAAGTGCCGGGAAATAGTGTGTTAGTTAAGTCAATATAAGCCTTAACGACACGCTGATTTAAATGAATTAAGTAATTAGCGGTTTAGCAACACCAAGACTCTAAGGTATAATGATCCACTAACCGTTTTGCAGCCCATGCTTTTTGCTGCCAATTAAGGGTACAACATTGTGAGTCACGACTACACTATCGAATTAAAAGCGATGCCTTCGCTTTTGTCTTTGTATCGCAAAATCCTGTTTGGACGTAAACCGGGATGGGACCAACAACCGCTTCCCAATATTTATGTGCAAGCACAGAATGTGGTGTTGTCTCAAGATAAAACTCGCCAATATGCTGCCGTGTGTGGTTTTGAATACGATGGAGTGCTGTTGCCGCCAACGTATTTGTATGTCTGGGCATTTCGTTTACATGCGATGATCTTTACCCATAAAGCAGTTACATTTCCGTTACTTGGAATGATCCACTTAAAAAATAGTATCCGTATATTACGCCCGGTGCGAGTCGATGAAACATTGACAGTACAGTGTGAGCTCACTGCAAGTCGCACTACCGATGCAGGACTTGAGTTTGAGCTGGCGTCAAAGGTATTTGTCGGTGAAGAGTTGGTATGGCAAGCATTATCAACTTATTTATATCGTATTGAGTCGACAGGGCGCCGCGCTCGCCCCCCTAAAGTCTCTGAGATGGCATGGGAAAACGTACAGCAATGGCGGTTAACTGATGACTTAGGTCGTCGTTATGCTAAAGCTTCTGGCGATTATAACTTAATCCATTTACACCCTTTGTTGTCAAAACGCTTTGGTTTTGAGCGAGTGTTGGCCCATGGTATGTGGTCTAAAGCGCGTGCGTTATCTCAGTTAATGACCTTTATTGGCGAGAGACCTTTTCAGGTTGATGTTGAATTTAAATTGCCGGTGTTTATGCCGTCGGATGTAACGTTTGCATTTGAAAGTATTGAGAACGGTAAACGTTTTGAAATGCGTGACGTTAAAGGTCGTCGATCGCATTTGCAGGGTAAAGTCACCTATTTATAAGCTGATAAACCTCAAATAGAGGGGCTCAAGCGTAAGTGGTTATCAAATAACGATGATAAAAAAGCTCAGGTTAATTCCTGAGCTTTTTTTATGACAGACTTAAGGTACCGAGTGGCCCATTGCCGCTTGCCAAATACTAAACCATTGTTGGCGGTCTAGCTGAATGTTAGCTGAATTTACCGCGCTGGTTATACGTTCTAGATTGCCACTGCCGATAATGGGGGCAGGGCGACTCGGATGCATACGAACCCAGGCGTAAATGACTTGGCTAATGTCTTGTGCGCCAACTTGCTGAGCAATATCGCGCAAAGTATTGCGAATTCGAAGTGCTTGAGGCGTGTTTGCTGAAAAGAGCTCCCCACCGCCCAAGCAAGACCATGCCATTGGGGTTATGCGGTGTTGTTGACACTGATCAAGTACCCCATCATGCAAGCTTTGCATGGTTAAAGGCGATATTTCTACCTGATTGGTAATCAACGGAGCGTTGAGGCGTGATTGCAATAAATCAAATTGGCTGGTGGTAAAGTTAGACACACCAAAATGACTGACTTTACCTTGCTTATGCAATTGCTCAAAAGCTGCTGCAATCTCGTCTGCATTCATCAATGGATCAGGGCGATGGATGAGTAACACATCTAAGTGATCGGTTGTTAACTCGGTGAGTGAATTTTCTACACTTTTAATGATATGCGCTTTACTGGTGTCGTAATGATTAACATAACGGCCATCATAACCATCAAACGCTGGCTTAATGCCACACTTACTGATCAGCTGCATTTGCTGACGTAATGATGGTTTTAGGGCTAAAGCTTCACCAAACAGCGTTTCACATTGATATATGCCGTATATATCGGCATGGTCCATACAGGTTACACCAAGCTCAAGATAATGTTCAATTAAGGCAAGTCGTTGCTGTGGTGACATATTCCAAGCATCAACACGCCAAAATCCGCCAATGAAATCTGAAAAGGTAAAGGTAGATTGGCTCATAGTTTACTGTTTAACCTCAGCTCGGGATAATAAACGCTTATCAAACCGTTCTTTGCCCTGCTATCTGCGTTGCATTGACTTGCAATAGTCCGCTATTGGCGCAGTGACTAATACGTGTGGGCGCCTTGTTAGCAAAACAAATTGCAAGTTTGATGTGAAATGGATGAACTACGCTGATTTCTAACTATTTACCTCATCTCTTAACCTGAGTTGAGGCTATTTAATCATTGTTGAATCGCACTATAACAAAATGTATGACTAAATCAGACTGCATATGGATCTTGCTGATTTAGCCATAATTAACTTGGCAGCGAGTTATTTTTGATAAATATGCACATCGCGTTGTGGGAAGGGAATGCTAATACCTTCGGCATCAAAGCGTATTTTTACTTCGCGAGTGATGTCCCAGTACACTTCCCAGTAATCATCGGGGGTAACCCAAGGCCTTACAATAAAGTCGACTGACGATTCGCCCAATGTGTGTAGTTTAACCATCGGTTCTGGATGCGCTTGTACTTTTGGATGTTGCTCGACAATACTTTTTAAAATGGTTTCAGCATGCTCAACATTGTCGCTGTAACTAATGCCAAAAGTCATGTCGACCCTGCGTTGATGCTCGGCGGTAATATTATTGATGGTGTCGCCCCAGATTTTATTATTAGGCACAATAAGCCGTTGATTATCTAGTGTTTTAATTGTGGTTGATACTAAGCTCATGTGGCTGACGCGACCTGTGACATTAGCGGCATTGATTAAGTCACCAACATCAAATGGGCGATAAATTAAGATCATCATGCCAGAGGCGAAGTTTGACAATGTGTCTTGCAGTGCAAACCCTATAATCACCCCCGCAATACCAAAACCAGCGAGCAAGGGCCCAAGCTCAAACCCAAGCTGTGATAAGGCAATTAATAACCCTACAGCAAACACCATTTTACTGGACAGCGAGATAAAGAACTCTTGCAGCAATTGACTAAACTGTAATTTAGATGCTCGCACCGTTTTAGCGATAATTTTGGTGACAATTTTGGCCACTAGACTGGCCACAAATAGAATGAATAGAAAGACTAGAATTTTAAACGTTAAACTGGGGCCATTATTAATCGTTTGATCTTTTATCACTTTAGCCCAACCTTGTAGCAAGTTAGATGCGACGCTAAAATTCAATACATCCTGGGTAATATCACCTGACACACTAAACAATGTTTGTTTAAATTGCGCCACATCTTGGCCTAATGTTTCCAGTATTGCCGCTGAAACCGCTAAGGTAGAGCTGCTTTGCTCCAAGCGCTCTTTTAACGCCACCACATTGGCTTTTTGTTCGGTCGTAATGTCGACTCCAGCACTTGATGCTTCGGCAACGGATTTTTGTAATTTATGTTGAGTGTAATGCACCAAACTGTTGAATTGATCGGCCCGTTCGAGCATAAATCCAGTCAATTTCTGCAGTTGAATACTGACATCCATATCCAGCGTTTCTGCCCATTGCAGTGTGGTTAGTTGCGCCTTAAGGTAATGGTCGCGTTCAAATTCACGTTGTGAAATAGCTAAGATAATTTTACTGTCATCTTCTTGGCTCACGCCAAGACGCATAGCCATAATTTGGTCGTCTAAGTAAGTCTCGACTTTCTCTAAAAAGGCCATTTGGCTTTGCACTAAGGCTACTAGGTATTGTTGGTCTGCGTCTGGTGCAGCAATTAACTTACCAATTTTTTCGTGTAATTCAGATGATTTATCGTTAATACGATACTCAGTAAATGCACGCTGTTCACCTTTAGTCTGGAGCAGTAATAGGCTTTCTTGCTCGATAGTTTGTTGTAAGCGGTTGATTTTATCTTGAGTATTGGTTAGCGGACTCGCGGCGACAATTGGAACCACGACGTCTTGTTCAGCACGAAGAGATGGCGACGTAAACATTGCCAAGGTGAATAATAATAACGAAAGTAAAATCCGTAGCATATAAGGTCGTCCTTTGACGCTGAGTTTTGCATATAATAGTCGAAAATTCCTGTCGGAGCCAAGTACAGTAATGGGTCGGTTAATTTGTTATACTTGCTGCCATTATTGAACCGAGGGAATTCTCATGTCGCTGCAATGTGCTCATTGCTATAAATCTTTTTCAATTGCGAAAGTGACTGGCAGTCGCGGCAAAGGTTTGTCGGTAGAAGTGCAATGTCCGCACTGTTTGGCTTGGCTTGGGCATAATAAATTACTGGCAATTGCCAAAATAGTAGGGTTTTATGGTGGCGTAATCTCAGCCGCAGTAGGCTATTTTGTTGAGGGTGTTGGATTTATCACCACGCCATTGATTATTTTGGCCGTTATCATGGTTGGTATCTCGCACGTTATGGACCATTTACTGCTGATTGAAGCCCCTGAAAATGATCCAAATCTAGCGCCTACTGTTAAATAAAAACGTTATTTAACCTCAATAACTTGGCTTGCGAGTGATGCTTCAACGTAGTAAATCCCGCCTAGCACGACCGTTGCAACAATAAGCATTACTAAAATAACCCCGATGTTTTGACGAATAAATTGTGGCATGGTGTTTGTCCTGTAATGGTGATGTTTTACACATGCTTTATGGTATGAGTAATAGCTTAAGCATATCTTAAAAATAACGCTTTAGTTACTCATTATAGTCGTTAATGTTATATGTTAATTATGACCATAGTGTATACGTCACATGAATTGTCACAATCTAAAGGTTGCTTTTCCGCGACGGTCTTTTACACTTGTGCTCACTTTTATTAACCTGATGGAGTTGTGCTGGTGAGTTCCCGCATCAAAATAAGACAAACTATCGCAATCTGGCTTAGTGCCATTTTGATTGTGTTGTCTATTGCGGCGTCTGCGCACTCAGTAAAACATCTCGATGACGGCGTACAAAATCATTGTACTTTGTGTTTTCATCAGCATCAGCTTAATAAAACGCTGCACTCTTCTCCTTTTGTGTTTGCCGTTATTAAGCAAACGTTCGAGCGCCAACAATATAGCCTGCCTTTTTTATTCAGTGTATTCCAATCTTACTACCACAGCCGTGCCCCTCCCGCATCTCGTTAGTCCAACATTGTAATTAATTAATTTCCGTTATCTGCTGGTTTATTTTAAACCCAGGTAGGCGGCTACTTGTTGTATTTTGGAGATATTATGTCTGCGTTAAACACACGTGTTTCGTTACTGGCACTGGCTTGTGCTGTGAGTTCTTATTCTGCAATGGCAGAAAATTCTAGTCTAACTAATCCTAGTATTAGTGCGGTACTCGATGGTTATTATCAAACCGGCGATCGACCATTGGCTGAACGTGCCGAAGGTTTTGGTTTAGGTGAAACTGAATTGGCCTTAAGCGCCAATATTGATGAGATGTTTTACGGTAAAGTAACTGCAGTGGTTGAGTCTCATGATGGCGAAACAGAGCTCAATTTAGAAGAAGCCTTTATCCAAACGTTAGCTATGCCATACGGTTTATCGGTTCGTGCGGGGCGGTTTTTATCGGATATTGGTTACTTAAATAACCAACATCTACATACAGATGCATTTTCAGAACGTCCTGCCGCATATCGTGCATTTTTAGGTGGTCATTATTTTGATGATGGTATTCGTTTAAACTATGTTGCCCCAACGGATCTTTACTGGACCATGGGTGTTGAAGCATTTAAAGGTGAAAGCCTACGCGCTACAGATGAACACGGTGAGCGTGATTTTGATGATGTTGGCGTTTATACCGCCTTAACCAAGATCGGTGGCGATATCGGCATTGAAAGTTCTTGGCTGCTAGGCTTGAGTTACCTTCGCAATCAAAACGGTCAAGCTTATGCAGAGGATGAGCATGAAGATGTCGTGGTTGATGAAGAAGGACACACTGAACATAGCCATAGTGCGTCATATACAGGTGAAAACACCTATATTGCAGACTTTGTCTATAAGTGGGCACCCAATGGCAATTACAAGTACCAAAATTTAACCTTGAGTGGTGAATATTTTAGAGTGACTGATATTTTTGCTGCAGAGCCAGGGCATATCCTTGATGCTGATGATGAGGAGATTAATTCTGATGATTACCATCAAGGTTGGTATGTAAGCAGTGTGTATCAATTCTCGCCAACTTGGTCTGCTGGTGTTCGTTATGGCCAAATTGATACTTATGAGAATCACGAAGATCACCTAGAACCACAGAAATTAAAAGAGTCTGAAGTGAGCCTTGCTTGGCACAGTAGTCATTTTTCTACCGTGCGCTTGCAATACACTCATCAGACTGGGACCAATTTCGATGGTTTTGAAGATGATAATATACTTACTATACAATATGTTATGTCATTAGGAGCTCATGGTGCGCATCAATTCTAAATTGCTTTTAGCAGTGACTTCAATGTCGTTGCTGTTTACCGCGACAGCCAAAGCGGAACTGAATGTATTTGCTTGTGAACCTGAATATGCAGCATTAGCGCAAACCTTAGCACCTGATGCGAGAGTCTATTCGGCGACCACAGCGATGCAAGACCCACATCAAGTGCAAGCACGACCGAGCTTGATTGCCAAAATGCGCCAAGCTGATTTGGTCGTCTGTGCTGGGGCTGATTTAGAAATCGGTTGGTTGCCTATGCTACAAATGAAGTCTGCTAATCCGAAGGTTAACTCAACGGATAAAGGACTGTTTTTTGCGGCCGACCAAATTGATACCCTTGATAAGTTAGCCAGCGTTGATCGTTCAATGGGCGATGTGCATGCAAAGGGCAATCCCCATTTGCATTTAGATCCCGAGCGGATGTTGACGGTTGCACAAGCGCTGAGTGCTAAGCTCGCTGAAGTCGATCCTGATAATGCCAGTCGTTATACCCAGTCATTGAGCGACTTTAGTCAACGTTGGCAAGCTAAAATACCCCAATGGCAACAGCAAGCTAAAAACTTAGCCGGTAAAAAGGTCATTGCGTACCATTCTAGCTTTCGTTATCTATTTAATTGGATCGGCATTGAACAAGTGGCCGACCTTGAACCTAAACCCGGTTTAGCGCCGACCAGCAGTCATTTAGCTAAATTACTCACCCGCGCTGAAAAAGGTGATGTGATGGCAGTGATCGTGGCGTCATACCAAGATGAGCGGGGGGCTAAATGGTTAGGTGAACGTGCCAATCTGCCGGTCTTGGTGTTGCCTATTTCGGTGGGGGGCAACGATCAAAGTACCGACTTAATTAGCCTCTATGACAGCTTGCTTACATTATTGAATGGAGTGAAATAACACTATGTTTGATGTTGAGTTACTGTCTATTCTATTGCCTGCGTTAGTGGCAGGACTATTAGTGTTATCAACCCATGTGTTGTTAGGTCAGCAAGTGCTTAAGCGTGGCATTATCTTCATAGATTTGGCTATCGCTCAAGTTGCTGCGTTGGGCGCAATCGTATCGCACATGGATCATAGAGTAGAAGCGTTACCGTTTGCTCATGTGTGGATGCCAGCCTTGTTTGCATTAGCCGGTGCAGGCGTTATCGCTTGGATGGCAAAGCATTTAGTTGGTGAGCTTGAAGCCTTTATTGGTTGCTTTTATGTACTGAGCGCAGTGGCGGCAATGTTGCTACTCGCCAATGATCCTCATGGTGCTGAGTTACTCAAGCAGTTAATGTCTGGTCAAATCTTGTGGGTCAGTTGGTCTCAGTTAGTGTTACCTGCCGTGGTTTCAGCGGCTATAATTGGGATTATTATCGTAAAACCACGGGTGTTAGATGGCGGCGGTTTTTACTTTTTATTTGCATTAGTGATTACCTTGTCGGTAGAGCTAGTCGGCGTGTATTTAGTGTTTAGCACGTTAATTTTACCCGCGTTGGCATTAAACAAATATCAAGGTAAAACCAAGCTTGCTTGGGCTTATGGGGTCGGAGTTGTTGGGTATATTGCAGGGCTTGTATTGTCTGCTAGTTATGATTTACCCAGTGGTGCAGCCATTGTTGCGACATTAGCGTTAAGCGCATTGTTGTTTAGAACCTTTCTAAAATTGCGCTCATCGACACAGGTTGGTCAACCTGCTAATAGCTGATAGCTAACCTGTCATATAAACGATGTTATTCTGCCCCACATCACAGGGGCAGAGTATTTCAGCTTACATATGTAAACAAAACGTTGAGTCCCTAGACTGGCATCGTTATACTGTCGCCAATTTTATTGCAGGAGTATGTTGTGCTGCTTATCGCTCGTTTAATTATTCTCGCCGTGCTGTTATTTTTAGCCTTTGTATTTGCAATTGTTATTTGCCTTTTTCGGCCAATGCATCGCGACAATGTACATCTGGTTGCCCGTTTTTTTGGTTCGGTTGCACCGGTATTAGGTATTAAGGTCATTAGACGTGCTCATCCAGTCAGTGCAACATCGCAACCGTGTATTTATTTAGCCAATCATCAAAATAATTTTGATTTATTTACTCATACGTCAGTTGTGCCTAAAGGGACTGTCAGCTTAGGTAAAAAGAGCTTGGTGTGGGTGCCCTTATTCGGGCAAATTTATTGGCTATCAGGCAATATCCTTATCGATCGTAACAATCGTCATAGTGCATTTGATACTATGGCTAAAACCGTTGATAAAATGAAAAATAAACTCCTGTCAGTGTGGATATTTCCTGAAGGGACTCGTTCACGTGGTCGTGGATTATTACCATTTAAAGTCGGCGCATTTTATACTGCTGTTGCGGCTCAGGCGACGATAGTGCCAGTATTGGCTTCTTGTCAGAACCACATTAAGCTTAATCGTTGGAACAACGGCGTGGTGATTGTAGAAATGCTTGAGCCGATTGCAACGACAGGCTTAAGCAAGAGTGATGTGAAAGCGTTAAGCGCTAAGGTGCATCAAGTGATGTCAGCGCGTTCGGTTGAATTAAACAAAGAAGCCAAAGCATTAACGCTGCAAGCGAGAGCATAACACGGTTATCGGTCGCCAAAGATCGGCCATAAGCTCGCAACTTGTGTCAGTTTGGGTATAATTGACTAAATTTTTTACCAGTCTTATTTACGGAGTAATCCATGTCTGTTGAGCGTCAGTTAAAAGAACAATTTGCTGAAAATCTTGAAATTGTTGATGCCTTACTTGCTGATGGTTCAGAGCCTGATGCGGAATATACTATTGAGCATCATTTTTCGGCGACTAATTTTGATCGCCTAGAAAAAGCCGCTGTTGATGCCTTTAAGCTTGGTTTTGAAGTGAACGATGCAGAAGAAATGGAACTTGACGATGGCTCAGTTATTTTCTGTTTTGACGCCATTGCCAAGCATAAGTTAGAGGTTCCATTACTGGATAAAGCCTGTGAACAGTTGATTCTATTAGCGGCCAAGCAAAAAGTGGATTATGACGGTTGGGGCACTTTCTTTGTCGGTGATGATGAAGATGAAGACGATGATCAAGACGACGATGATGCAGATGACGATGAAGTAGATGATAAATTTCATTAACAAATCGATTATTTAATAAGATAAAAAACGCCCATCATTGATGAGCGTTTTTTTTGGTGATAGGAGCGTCGTTGATAGTCGATTATTTATAGATAATGCTTTTATTACGGCCTTGTTGCTTAGCGACATATAGGGCTTTATCAGCACCAGATAACCAGTTTGAGCTACTGTCTATTGCTGAGTCTAAATCGTTAATCCCTAAACTTACTGTTACTTTTATAAGGCGATTTTCGAATGTCACTTCAGACGCTTCAATGCGTTTTCGTAAACGTTCGGTAAAGTTCAGGGCATCTTCTGCTGTCGTTTTAGATAACACCACCCCAAATTCTTCACCGCCATAACGGCCAGCACAGTCTGTTTCACGCAACGCTTGCGTTAACATATAGGCAACATGTTGGATCACTTTGTCACCGGCAGGGTGACCATATTCATCGTTAATACGCTTAAAATTATCGATATCAATCATCACCAATGACGCCGCATCACCGTAGCGTGAATAACGATCGAATTCTTTTTCCATGCAGCTTTGCCAATGACGACGATTATGCAATAGAGTTAACCCATCGGTTTGGCTGAGTTGTTCAAGTTGCTCGTTGGCTGATTTTAGTTGCAGTTTGTTGACCGCAATGTCTGTTACATCATAGACAATAATGCTGATATGAGTGATTTGGCCGGTTAATGACGCTAATGGTAATAAGGTAATGTTTTGAAACATAAAATCGGCTCGACCCGTTACTGGACGATAGTTTTTAAATTGGAATACATAGGGACGTTGTTCCCAACTAATAAACGTACGATTTTTAAGTAAAAAAACCGATTCCATTTTTTGTTTTAACCAACTGGCCGGTAAACCTGGAAACTTTTCAAAGAGATTATCACCTTTAATCGAATTGGGTGACACGCCACTGTGGTTTTCCATAAAACCGTTCCAAAGTTGGATGTTATAGTCGCGATCGAGCACCACTAAACCCACCTCGATGGTTTGTACCATATCGATTAGCCAGTGGAGTTCGTTCATCGCACTTTGGTCATTTGACATAAAAAGTATCCAAGGTTAATCGAGTAAATAGCCAAGCTTGTAGTTTAGCGTTGGAATTGAGTCCTCAGTAAACAGCAGCAGAAGATCACATTCAATATTGTAATCTTCTATCCGATATTTGATTTCCATCGCCAGTGTTCGTTGCCATTTGTCTGAGTTGTCGTGGATGAGCTCATTGACACTACAGTGTCTGCCAAGTACGACCGGATGTGACTGACTGAATTTCATATCGAGTTGTTCAGAAATGCCATTTAAAAAGGCCCCAATGAGCACATTGCCGGTGTCCATCATCACTTCAATTTCAGTATTAATGTCTTCTGGATTCTCTAATCCCATTAGCTTGGCCATATCTTCAAAGCTTGAGTCATGGAACAGTAGTAGTGCTTCGCCCGCAATTCCTGCGCCAATAAAGCCTTGGCATAGGCCTGAGACGGTTGAATTTCGTTCTGTGGCTTTTAAGGCCATGGTCAATTCGCTGACTTCAAGCACATTAACGTTAGGGATAGGTAATACAACAAATACATCAAGAAGCTTAGCGAGTAAGTCTGCTGCTCTGCCCATCGCGACGTTGGCTATTTCTTGGCATGCATCACGCATATCCACTTTCATCATTGGAGTGTCGTTAGCTTTATTGCCCTGGGTAAGGGTTAAAATACCGTACTCTTGAAGAATATGACTGATAGCCTCTGCACTCACGGGTTTTTGAATAAAGTCCAGAGCACCTAAGGCTTTGACCCGTTCGTGAGCCTTAATTTGAATATCACCTGAGACCACAATAATTAATGCAGGTAAATCTTGTTGTTGTACCGCTTGCAGAACTTCATAGCCATCCATAACCGGCATATTGAGGTCAAGAAAGACAATCTCACCTTTACCTGCGCGAATAACATCAAGGCCTTCTGCGCCATTGGTGGCGTAGCTGATCTCGACATCCCAATCTTTGGGGAGTGTTCTTGCCATTTGTTTTCTAGCGAGTGCTGAATCGTCGCATATTAATATTGGGATGGTCATTGTTGCTGGTTTTCCTTCTTTCGCCTTTAGGAAAAAAACACTCATTAATGCAGCCGCGAGTGGTACAAGGCGGATCGTCACTATTATAAGACTTTTTACTTCGATTTTTTGCTTGTTAGATAATTATACGTATTTGCTTACAATATCGATAACGTAGATTTAATATTTGAGCGATCACTTAGTGATATTTATTCAAAAAAAGCCTGGCAATATTTTGACCTGCATCGATTATTGGTCATGTTATTACTATTCGACAGAGAGTACAGATATGTTAGTCTAAAAACTGGACTGACCAGTAAAAGGATATTTCATGGAACGAGAGTTAATTAAATTCACGGTAGATAATGGTATTGCACATGTTTGCTTGAATCGACCCACTAAGATTAACGCGCTCAATGTTGAGATGTTTACCGCGATTGATAAGGTCATTAAACAGATCCGTGCTAATAAGCAGATTAATGCGGTGATTTTATCCGGCGCCGATGGTAACTTTTGCTCTGGTCTTGATGTGAAAAGTGTGGCTAATTCCCCCACAAATGTACTGAAACTATTATTCAAGTGGTTGCCTGGTAATGCAAACTTAGCACAGCGCGTGTCTTTGGGCTGGCAACGTTTACCTATTCCGGTTATCGCGGTATTAGAGGGTTGTTGTTATGGCGGCGGAACTCAAATTGCCTTGGGCGCCGATATCCGTATTGCGACGCCAAACTGTCAGTTGTCGATAATGGAAGCAAAGTGGGGACTGGTGCCAGATATGGCGGGTCTGGTGGCGTTAAGACAAGTAATGCCGAAAGATAAAGCATTAATGTTGACCTATACCGCGGATATTTTAACGGCTGAGCAAGCGCTCGATCTAGGCTTGGTGACTCAAATAAGTGACAACGCTTACGAGTGTGCGACCTTGTTAGCGCGAAAAATCATGCTTACTTCACCCGATGCGAACGCTGCGATCAAACGCAGTATTAATCAAAGTTGGACGGCTTCTGTGCGCAGTTTATTAGCGCGAGAGTCGCTGAGTCAAATTCGGTTATTATTGGATAAAAATCGAGTGATAGCAGCGATAAGACAAACCAAAAATCCTGACAAAGCCTATCGCGCCCGCCAATCTTGGTGGTAGCAGAGTTTTGGCCGAGATCTTATATTCGCAAATATTATCTACCGATAACGGTTCTGGCGAAGCCTTCGATTTGATCGAGGGCTTCTTCCCAGCCACTGGGGTTGCTTAAATCTAAACTCATCTGATATTGGCGATAATATCGAGCCGATTTAACTTGGTTAAAATGAAGCCGAGTCGGTGCTTGTTCAATTGAATTAGGATGCGCGTCAGATGACTGAATATCGAGGATTGGAATAGACATGGCGACTAATTGTTCTGCAATCGATTTACGCTGACTTTGCGGATCAATTAAATATTCATATTCACGATAAGGGTTGATCAACACCAACATATCAGGCGTGGGAATTTTTTTATCATAAAGTAAATTGGTGATCATGCCTGCACTGTCATCAATCACAATCAGAATTTGGGCTCCAGGAAATAAACCTGTGGTGGAGCTTAACTGATTAAGGGCTTCATTTAGACTAGCTTGTTGAAAGTGTCGTAGTTCAAGTAACTGAGATGAATCATATTTTGGTATGCTTTTATTGCTACTAAGTTGTAACTGTTGGGTGCCTGCCTTGGTGATATCTTCAGGTTTTGTGGCATAGTTGGGCCGGTATAGCCCTTTTGCCGGTGTTAAGCTAATACTTGCCCAGCCGCGGCTATTAATTGTTGTTCTTAGGTAGCTAGCTAAACCTGCGGCATCAGCATCGGTGTCGGATGCGGCAATAATGGTTACTGAACCGAAGTGTTTTTTGCTCTGCCAAGACCTAACGAGAACTTTACTTTGCTTGCCGTCGATAGTGACAAATTTAATTTCATCAGCAGACAGGTGAGCATATTGTTGCTGCGCCTGTGCGAAGGGCATCGTCGCCAATATGCTTATCGATACGATTAATAACTGACTAAGTCGACCTAGTTGCACGATAACCTCGAGCGAATAACATCATAATATGATTAGCTTAATGTATTTTGGTGGCAAAAAACAATGCCCTGATAAACAGGGCATTGTTGATACAAGATTGTTGCTACAAAATTGTTGATACAAGATTGTGTAATGCTAACTCACCCCCATGGTTAATCCGAGTTGAGGTAAGCGAGTTGTTATACGTGGCTGACAAGCACCATGCGTATTGCATCAAGTTGTAATTGACTGTTGTCCATGTAGCCCGTTAACTCGACCATTTGGTTGCGAATATGTTCTAACTCGTCTTCGCGAATGTTCGGGTTTACGGCTTTTAGGGCTTCAAGTCTTGCTAATTCACCCGTTAATTGCTGAGTCATTTTGCTGCGTGCATCGATCACCAGTTGCGTTAGCGCTTGTTTTGCATATTCTTCACCTTTGGCGAGTAACGGGTGCAAAATAGGCTGCGAGGCATTCACCAGTTTGCTGGCAATATGACGGTTAATGGCACTTAGCTGCTTGTCAAAACTGGCGTAATCAACTTTATCGGCCATATTTAAGCCATTTTTATCCAGCAACACTCGGATGGGTGTTGGTGGTAAATAACGGTATAGCTGAGTGGCTTTTGGTGCAGAGGCATCGGCCATGTAAATCAATTCTAAAAACAGCGTGCCAGCAGGTAATGCCTTATTTTTTAGAACCGCGACACTGGTGGTGCCGGTTTCTGAACCGGTAATTAAATCTAAACCTGTTTGTACCAAAGGATGCTCTTGGGAGATAAACGCAATGTCGTCACGTGCCAAAGCCGTTTCACGATCAAACGTCACCGTAATACCATCTTCATTTAATCCAGGATAAGTAGGGAACATCATGTGTTCACTAGGGCGCAAGATAATCGAGTTTTCACCGCGATCTTCTTGATCAACACCAATAATGTCCCATAAGCGGATCACCGACCCGATTAGATGAGTATCGTTATCGCTGTCTGCTAACCGCTTGATTAACGCGTTGGCACGCTCGCCGCCATGGGAGTTTATCTCTAGCAGTTTATCTCGGCCTTGTTCCATTGCCTGTTTAAGCTCTTTGTAACGATGTTGAGTATGGTTGAGTAATTGGATCATTACCTCTTCATCAGCGTCGCAAAGCACATTGATCAGCTCGTCGGCAAATTCATTGAACAACACATGACCGCTAGGGCAGGTCAGTTCAAACGCGTTCAATCCTTGGTGATACCATCGCATCAATCTTTCTTGCGCAGTACCGCGCAGGTAAGGTAAATGAATTTGGATGTCGTTTTGTTGGCCAATACGATCTAAACGGCCAATACGCTGCTCTAATAAGTCAGGATTTAGCGGTAAATCAAACAGAATTAAATGGCTAGCAAACTGGAAGTTACGTCCTTCAGATCCAATTTCAGAACAAATTAATGCTTGGGCGCCGCCGTCTTCTTGAGCAAAGTAAGCGCCGGCTTTATCGCGTTCGATAATCGACATATCTTCATGGAATACCGTAGCTTGAATACCTTCGCGGGTGCGCAGCGCTTCTTCAAGGCTTAATGCGGTTTCTGCTTGGCTAGCAATAA
The DNA here is from genome assembly GCF_002836275.1 of Shewanella sp. Actino-trap-3. Lineage (NCBI taxonomy): Bacteria > Pseudomonadati > Pseudomonadota > Gammaproteobacteria > Alteromonadales > Shewanellaceae > Shewanella > Shewanella sp. Actino-trap-3. The sequence goes on from NZ_PJCE01000001.1 coordinate 3,811,755, forward strand.
TCAGTACTTTTTTACTGCGATGCGATTTTAGAAACTCAATTAACCAGTCTACCCGTGGATCAAACTTCCACCAACTTGCGCTGTCGCTTTCAAAGGCTTGATACAGTTTTTCAGGGCTTAATGCCTGGGCGGCTTTTTCTTTTGGTTGTTTGGCGCTGCCCATCATGGCGTTAACGCGTTCAGCAGTAACGTATTGTGGAGGCATCTCATGAGGATAAGCATTAAATAAACGTTTCGGAAAGCCTTTCACTGATGCGCGGCTATTTCGATAAAGAACACGGCCTGTACCATGACGGTCGAGTAATTCTTGGAGTAATTCCTGTCGTGCTGCTTGTTGTGCTTCAACGTCAACCTCTGTTGACTGGATTAAGCGAATGCTTGGCTGTATGTCTTTTTCGCTAAGCAATTCGGTTAAACTATTAATGGCACTGTCGGGTAATTTAGTGTCTTTAGTTAATGCTTCAGCCGCTTCTGCTACATCTTTATAGCCTGATTCTTCAGCTAAGAAAGCGTCGTAATCGTAAAAACGATCGGGATCGAGCAGGCGTAAACGAGCAAAGTGACTTTGATGACCAAGTTGGTCTGGTGTTGCGGTTAGTAGCAATACGCCAGGGACCACTTCACTTAAGGCTTCGACGGTTTTATAGGCGCGACTAGGTGCCTCTTCTGACCACTCTAAATGGTGAGCTTCATCGACAACCATTAAGTCCCAATCGGCATCTAAGGCTTGTTCAAGACGCTTTTTCTTACGCAGTAAATCAAGTGAGCAAATGATCAACTGTTCGGTGTAAAAAGGATTGTCATTGTCGGCATAAGCTTCAACGCAACGATCTTCATCAAATACTGAAAAACGCAGGTTAAAGCGGCGCAGCATTTCAACTAACCACTGATGGCGGAGTGTATCTGGCACTATCACCAAAATGCGTTCAGCACGGCCAGTGAGTAATTGCTGATGAATAATTAAGCCAGCCTCAATGGTTTTACCTAAACCGACTTCATCGGCCAGTAATACACGTGGAGCATAACGACGGCCGACTTCGTGAGCAATCCATTGTTGATGCGCAATTAAGCCTACTCGTGGGCCTTGTTGGCCGAGTAAGTCTGAGGTGGCTAATTTGTGGCGTAATAACTGACATTGGTAACGCACACCAAAGCGTTCTAAGCGATCAATTTGCCCAGCAAATAAACGGTCTTGGGGTTTATTAAAGCGAATGTTGTGGTTCAGCATTGTCTCACGAAGACTGACTTTTTCTTGAGTTTCGCTATGAATACCATGGTAAATCACCAATTGATTTTTTTCTTCAAGCTCTTCAATGGTGATACTCCAACCATCACCGCTTTCAACAGTGTCACCTGGGTTAAAAATAACTCGGGTTAAGGGAGCTTCACTGCGGGAAAACATCCGGTTTTCTCCAGTGGCAGGGAATAGCAGCGTAATCATGCGGCCTTCAACTTGAACGACTGTCCCTAATCCGAGTTCTGACTCGGTATCACTTATCCAGCGTTGACCTAAGGCAAACGACATCTATTACTCTCATTTATTGCGTGAAACAAAAAAGGGGGCGTATGTTAAACCAAACCCATCCAGATTGAAATTCTAGCATTGATTTATCGTTCAGATATTCATTTTTACATCATATTGACATGTTAGCGTTATATTGACGTCATAGTGTGAAACAAAGGCGATAGTGATGATATTGAGTTCTTACTCGACAAGTGGCATATTTTATTGAGGCAAGCATTGCGCATGGCAATGGCCTGTTTTCAAAGAGGCTTTAATTATTCCTTTAATGTTATACGTTTAGCTAAGTGATATTGATAACTTTTCATTGAGAGCACTCTGGAGGCACCATGGAACAAAACGACAGAAAGTTGTTTGTACTGGATACCAACGTGTTACTGCATGAACCTTTAGCGATATATTCGTTTAAAGAACATGACGTAATTATTCCCATGACTGTGTTAGAAGAACTCGATAGCATCAAGGATAGGAAGCGAGATGTCAGTCGTGATGCACGGGTTGCCATACGTGCATTAGAAGATATTTTGGGTGGTCCCACGACTCCGGAGCAAATTTTAAAAGGCGTTGCGTTGCCCACTCGTGAAGAACATTCAGACGTTTCTGGTCATTTGTCGATTTTCCCAGATCACCAAATAGAGTTTATTATCGGCTCACTACCCGGTGATAATAACGATAACCGCATTATCAACACCGCGCTGCATTTACAAAAAATCCATTCTCCCCGCACCGTGGTGTTAGTTACCAAAGACATTAACATGCGCTTAAAAGCCAAAGGCGCGGGTATTGAGCGAGTAGAAGATTACCGCAGCGATCAGTTGATTGATGATGTGCGATTTCTCGCCAAAGGCTTTTATCAATTCTCCGGAGATTTTTGGCAAAATGTCGATAAAGTGTCGACGGATCGTAAAGATCATCATACGGTTCATCAAGTGCCATTGGAGCATCTTGGTAATGAAAACTTTTACCTTAATCAGTATTTAATTGACGACAGTTCTGATTTTTGTGGCCGTGTTGCCAGTAAAACTGAGCAACATTTGCAGATAATTGATCGCGGCCGTGATCGCTTATTACATCATCAAGCGTGGGGGGTGAAACCGAAGAATATTTATCAAGGCATGGCGTTGGATGCTTTGCTGGACCCTGACATTGAATTGATTATTTTGACTGGCCCCGCGGGGTGCGGTAAGACGCTATTAGCCATGGCGGCGGCATTAGAACTGGTGGTTGAACGCAAGCGGTATGACAAAATCATTGTCACCCGTAACACTCCCGAAATTGCTGAATCAATAGGTTTTTTACCGGGCACCGAAGAAGAGAAAATGACCCCTTGGTTAGCCGCTATTACCGATACACTTGAAGTGCTGCATAAAAATGATGTTAATCCCAGTGGCAGTGTTAATTACATTATGGAGAAGGCTAACATTCAGTTTAAGTCGATTAACTTTATGCGTGGCCGCTCTATTCAAAACTCGGTGGTCATATTGGATGAATGCCAAAACTTAACCGCATCACAAATTAAAACCATGATCACGCGGATGGGCGAAGGGACTAAATTGATTTGCAGTGGTAATTTAGCCCAAATCGATTCGACTTACTTAACCGCGGTTACATCGGGATTAACCTACATGGTTGAACGTTTTAAAGACTTTGAAGGCAGTGCCAATATTTACCTTGATGGCGTGGTACGGTCGCGTTTAGCCGAGTTTGCAGAGAAACATTTGTAACCGTTTAACCGATTGAGATAGTGATCCCAAAGAGAGGTTCTCATATCCTGTGATATCAATAAGGTTACATTGCGTAACCTTATTAACTTTCTTATCAATGGCTTAAAATCAGTCTTAATCTTTGTTGTCTGTATTATAGCCATCGCATTCATTATCGCCGCTTATAGCGGCGATTCACATTGCGCTAATCAAGGCGAAGCCTTGAAGGCATAGTGTTGTTCAGCAACCACTGCTGCGTTGTTCTACCTCCTGCGTCAGACCTACATGGGAGGTTATTTTTTATGGCACAAAATAGACCATGCAATCGTACGTTTAAAAACGTCAACCCAGAGTCAAGTGATTTGAAACTTGGCCATTGCGCGGCTCAAGCGTTCCACTTCTGCGGTGGATTAACGTAAATGGTAATCGCCACGTTTGGATTAATTCACCTTAAACTGAAAGCTTGAGTGGCTCTGAATTGTTCAGATAATTAATGTGATTGGTATCACCTGCAGGTTGGACAAGTGCCTAAGGAGCCATTAATACATGTGCTTGAGCTTATCTTCCTGATATCATAATCATTCGTTTTTTATTGCCGATTATTTGGTGTTATTCGTTCGACAGCGAGTCTTCCTTTACGCTGTATCAAGGGTGGTTAATGAAACCGACTGAGCCAGACTTACAATTAAAATCTCCTATTCAACGTAATTATAACCGAGCGGTGTTTTACACCTATATCGGCGTGATTGTGATGGCCTTATTGACGGCAGGCATTATGTTTGAACGTCAAAAAGAGCAGCAAATTCAACAAAGAGAAGAACAAGTTGCTCGTCATGTTATGCAAATCGATTTATTGCTTGAGTCGAGTATTCGAGCGGTGAAAAGTTTGCGTGATGTGGCGGTGGATCATTTACGCTTGGGTGAATTTGTGCGTAAAGAGCGATTACCTCAATATGAAAAATTTAACGAAGATGGTCAGTATTTTACCTTAGAACCCAATTATGCCAACAGCGGCGTGCCGTTTACTAATATGGGGCGTATTACTGGCGCTGGGTCGTTAGATAATCGCAGTGAGAGCTTTTATCAAGAGCTTGAAATGCTATTTGAGCTATCATTATCCTTCCCTGTCGCCAAAGAAGCCGCCCCTAAAGCCTCATCGATTTATTATATTTCTAAGCGTCGAATGATGTCATTTTATCCATGGGAAAGTAATGACTTACGCTTTAGAGACGAACTGCTCAATAAGAAACAATTTCAACTATCAACGCCTTCAATGAACCCACAACGGAGTGTCTTTTGGAGCGAGGCATATATTGATTCGGCTCATCAAGGTTTAATTACCACGCTTGGGTTGCCAGTGTATCTAGCTGATGAGTTTATCGGTTCAATTAACCTCGACATGACCTTATCGTCGCTAGATAAGCAAATTCGCACCTATTTTAAAATGCCTGGCACAGTTATTTTGCTTGACCAGCAAAATAATATTTTATCTCACAGTGATTTCGACTCCAGTGAAATGAACAAGGTTTACCACATTAGTCAGCGTATTCCGGCTGAGTTACATTCATTATCTGAATCTGAGCTATTTGATGCCCACGAAGGCATTTTGCGAAACGGTTATTACATTCATAGTGTGGCACTGCATAACGCGCCTTGGCGATTACTGTATTTACAAGATGAAGATGATTTATTTAAAGACTCGTGGGACAAACTGCAACTGAGTTTTCTGTTCGTGGTGCTGGCCTTATCACTGTTAGTGACCATAGTGCATTGGCAGACTCGCCGTGCATTCGTCAGCCCTGCTTCTCGGTTGTTAACACACTTAGAAGCATGCTCACAAACACCGATCAGACCGCCTGAAAAAATAACCCGTGGTTGGGAGCCGTGGTTTGCATTAGTGAGCCGTATTTTTGAAGAGAACCGCCAGTATACTCTCCACTTAGCTGAACAAAATAAACGTCTGGACAACCTAGTGGCGCGGCGAACTCAGCGTTTACGCGAAACCACCGAACGACGCGAACGTGAATTTGCGTTATTGCGATCACTCATTGATTCGATCCCTGAAGCGATTGTGTTTAAAGACAAAGAAGGCAAATATTTAGGCTGTAATAAGTCAGCTGAACGAATGCTGGGCTACAGCGAAAATGAGATTATTGGCTTAACGTCATCAGAAGTGGTGAGCCCAGAGAAAGGCTTGCGCATTGGTGAAGAAGACAAGAAAGTACTGAGTCAGCAACATTCATTACGTTACCAAGAACGGGTCAATATTGAAGGCAAAGCGGTATTACTCGATACCTTTAAACTGCCATTTTATAATCGCCGTGGCGAACTATTAGGCTTGATTTCAGTTTGGCGCGATATTACTCGTGAATACGATGCTGCTGAGCAATTGCGTTTGTCTGAGCAGCGTTATCATCTTGCTATGGATGCGGTAGAAGATGGTTTGTGGGATTGGTATGTTGATTCCGAACAAATCATTTGTAATCCGGCCTTTTATTCGATGTTGGGTTATCAAGCCAACGAATTTCCACCATTACTGGCATCCATTGACGAATTGTATCACCCAGATGATCGTGATCGAGTGCAAGAATACCGCGCTCAGTATGTCCGCGATCCGGTTGGCACTTATGAAATTGAATTTAGAATGCGCGGTAAAAATGACCTGTATTACTGGGTGTTATCTCGTGGTCGTGCGGTTGAGTTTTCTGAGGACGGTTGCAGCAAGCGCATGTTAGGTACTCATAAAGATATTACTCGCCAGAAGAGTAATGAAGTTGCCTTGCTTGAAGCAAAACAAGAAGCCGAATTAGCCAACATGTATAAGAGTGAGTTTTTGGCCAATATGAGTCATGAAATTCGTACTCCAATGAATGCCATCATTGGGATGTTGCAGTTGGCGCAGCGCACAAGTTTAACCGTGCAGCAGCAAGATTACCTTAATAAAGCAGGGTTTTCGGCCCAATCGTTACTGCGAATTATTAATGATATTTTAGATTTTTCTAAAATCGAGGCTGGCAAATTAGAGTTAGAAAGAGTCGCTTTTCCACTGGATAAAGTGCTTGATCATGTGATTGATATTAATGCCATTAAAGCCCAAGAGAAAGGCGTTGAACTCTTGCTATATGCACCGGTAACGGCGGGATTAATTTTAAACGGTGATCCGCTGCGTTTAGGCCAAGTTTTAGTCAATTTATTGTCCAATGCGGTTAAATTTACCCAAACGGGTGAGGTTGAGCTGGGTTGTGAAGACGTGGGTGAGCGTGACGACCGTATTACGCTGAAGTTCTGGGTGCGTGATACCGGTATTGGTATTAATAAAGATCATCAAGCAATGCTGTTTGATGCCTTTTCGCAAGCCGATGGCTCAACCACGCGTAAATACGGCGGTACAGGCTTAGGTTTGTCGATTAGTAAACATTTGGTGTCCATGATGGGCGGCACTATGCAAGTTGAGTCTGAAATGGGCACGGGCAGTAAGTTCAGTTTTACGATTAGTTTTGAAATTGCCGAGGAACAAGTCGTCGAACCACTTGTGGTTCCAGAACAATTAAATAATCTCACTACACTGGTGGTTGACGATAACCCAAGCGCATTACAAATATATTCAGCATTGATGAAAGATTTTAGTTTTGGGGTGAACTCAGCTAACAGTGGCCCAAAAGCACTGGATATGTTGCGTAAAAAACCGGTCGATTTATTGTTGTTAGACTGGATGATGCCAGAAATGAACGGCAGCGAGGTTATCACGGCGATTGATAAAATGGTCGAAGATGGTAGCTTAGCAAAACGGCCGATCATTATGTTAATGACCGCTTATGCCGCAGAGCCATTAGACCATGAGCTGCAAACAAAGTCGGTTTATGCGGTGTTACAAAAGCCGTTTAAAGCGTCGGCATTATTTGATGAGATTATTAACGCCTTTGCCAAAGAGCCTAAGCTTAATTCCATGCCGGTGATTATTGAAGCTGAACCTACTAAGGCATCGGGTTTGATCCTGTTGGTCGAAGATAACGTGATCAACCAACAAGTGGCATCTGAATTACTCAAAAGTGCCGGTTATGAAGTGGTGATTGCTGATAATGGTCAAGTCGCATTAGATATGATTGACTCTCAGCCGTTTGATGCGGTGTTAATGGATATTCAAATGCCGATCATGGATGGATTAACCGCTACTGCTGAATTACGCAAACGTTACAACAAAGAACAGATGCCCATCATCGCCATGACAGCACATGCCATGTCGGGTGATAAAGAAAAAAGTTTAGCCGCAGGTATGAATGCACACATTACTAAGCCGATAGTGCTTAGCGAATTATTTGAAACTTTATCTCATTGGATTAATTATAAAAATAATCATAAAGACGATTAGTATTTTTCGACGATAGGGTATTAACGACAGGGAAATTAATTATGATCCGCCGCAGTATTTCATTGGCATTGTTGCTGGCTATTACACCAGTAACGTTACTTTCTCACAGTGCGATAGCGGCCAGCGATGCCGCTCGAAAAATCATTAAGAGTGCTGAAGCGGCAAAAGGCTTTATTAATCTGTTTTATGACGCCAAATCTGCAGAGTTGTACCTGCAAGCGGATAAGCTTAATCAACCCTTTCTATTGATCACAAGCTTACCCCATGGCGTCGGTTCAAACGATATTGGCTTAGACCGTGGCCAGCTAGGCCAAACTCGGATGGTACAGTTTGAGCAACATGGCCCCTATGTCGTGTTAAAGCAGCTTAATACCCATTTTCGCGCCTCCAGTGATAACGTTGCCGAACGTCAAGCCGTAACACAAGCTTTTGCCGAGTCGATTTTATGGCGGGGTAAATTAGTGCAAGGTAAAACGGCGATAGTCGCAATTAATGACTTAGTGATCCATGATTTACATGGGGTGTCTGATGTATTAGCGGCAACCAAACAAGGTGAGTACAGCTTAGACAGCAGCCGCTCAGTGATTTTACCCCAAGGGATTAAGTCGTTTGAACGTAATGCCGATATTGATGTTAATTTAACCTTTAAGGCCAACAAAGCGGGCAAACAAGTGGCGCAAGTTACTCCAGACGGTAAATTGTTATCGGTGCGGGTGCGTTATTCATTTGTGCAACTCCCTGATGTTGGCTACCAGCCTCGCCGTTATCATCCCATGAGCGGTTATTGGTCCGATGAATATCTTGACTATTCAACCGCCATCGATCAACCGCTGACGCAACGTTATTTACTGCGTCACAGATTAGAAAAAGTGACCCCAGGAGACGCGTCCAGTAAGGTGGTGACCCCTATTGTGTATTACCTCGACCCAGGCGTTCCAGAGCCTATTCGAAGTGCATTACTCGAGGGTGCCCGCTGGTGGGAAACAGCCTTTACAAATGCCGGCTTTATTGATGGCTTTAAGGTTGAATTACTCCCCGAAGGCGCAGACCCTCAAGATATGCGCTATAACATGATCCAATGGGTGCACCGTGCCACGAGAGGCTGGTCATATGGCGCAGTTGTTACCGATCCTCGTACCGGTGAGATCATTAAAGGTAATGTCACGCTCGGCAGCTTAAGAGTTCGTCAAGACCATCTCATTGCGCGCGGGCTTACCGCAGGCTGGCCAGATCGACACGCCGCGGATAATGCGGCAATGGCATTATCACTTGCGCGTATTCGTCAGCTAGCTGCCCATGAAGTTGGCCATACATTAGGCCTTGATCATAATTTTGCCGCATCAACAAACGATAATGCTTCTGTGATGGATTATCCGCACCCCTATGTGAGTATTCAAGGCGATAAAATAGATATCTCAGCGCCATACAGTGAAGGGATTGGCGAGTGGGACAAATACACCATAGCCTATGGTTATGGTGACCCTTCACAGGCTGATGCGTTGTTAACCTCGACCTTGAGTAAAGGTTTTCGTTATATTGGCGAAGCAGATTCCCGCAGCGCAAACGCCAGCAATGCGTATGCCAGCTTATGGGATCGTGGTAACGATGCTGTCGCGGAGCTACTGCGGTTAGAGGCGGTGCGCCGTAAAGTCATTGACGATTTTAATTCAGATGCTTTATTAGCGGGTGAGCCTAATGGCGAATTAGCGGATGTATTTGTGCCTCTTTACTTGCTCACTCGTTACCAAATAGAAGCCGCCGCAAAGTGGATTGGCGGTGCTGATTACAGCTATCAACAGGTCGGTGCTGGTGTTCGTTGGAATTATATTCGCCCCAAAATGCAACTTGCTGCACTCGATTCATTACTGGCGAGTTTACAAAACTCAAGCTTATTGGTACCCAATAATGTGTTACAAGCATTGGTGCCTAAAGCGGGTAATTATCAAAAAACACGCGAAAGTTTCGGATCAAACTTAGGTGTTATCACCGATCCGGTGGCCATGGCAGAAGTGATGAGTCGCCATATTGTGTCGCAACTATTAACGCCTGAGCGTTTAAATCGAGTCAGTCAGGCCTATATGGGCGATAGTCAGCAGCTGTCGGTGGTTCAATTAATCGATAAGCTTGTTGGCATGAGTTTATACCAAGATTTACCGAGTGGCCAAGGCTTAGCAATACAAATGCGGGTGAATGCAGTGGTTATTGACAGTCTATTAGCGGCTTACCACAATCCTAAAACCGCCCCGGAAGTAAAAGCGCAGTTGGCCGCCAGAGTCGACTATATTGTCAAGCAGCTTAAACGGCGCAGTAATCGTGGTAGTGATTATCAATCGGCGCATTATGATTGGCTGTTCCAAGGTATTACCAAAGGAATGACGGATTCGACCTACCGATTAATTGCCAAGCCTGTGGACATGCCACCAGGTTCGCCAATTTAAGCACTACTAACTTAAGCGCTGCTGATTTAAGTGTTGCTAATTTAAGCACTGATATTACGCGACCTATAGAGGTCGCGTATTTCTGTGTATCACAGCAATAACCTAGTTTGTGTTTTAAGAGTGTGACACTTTTGTATTGAGCAAAATAGGTTCGTGAGTGATGACTTTAGGATTTTTAGGATAGAAATCATCTGCTTTACGCTCGATATGGCTAAATTGGCGGGTATTTTTGTAGGGCAGTTTCATAAACCCCGAAATGCCATGACCTTGAATTTTATTCGCCTGAGCAATAATGCGATCTAAACTAGCTCGAAATGAAGCTTGTTTACGTGGATTTAATAAACGTAAATAACTGTGAATTTTTAAATGATTAGGTAACGCTTCAAAAATAATACAACCGGTGTGATGGATTTGATTTAACCACCCTAGCTCGGTCATAATTTCTGCTGGTAGTTCCAAGTTTTCTTCCGGATCTTTACCGTCTTCAAAGTACGAGTGAAGGCGAGATTTGTCTTCTAAGGTGGGCACATCGCCGACTTCAAAAGGCATTTGCAGTTCACCGGTTATTTTATATTGATGCTCAGTACTTTTTCGCTCAAGGTGTAAGGTGTCTTTGGCATTAAAGAAGCAAGCTTTAAACACCCCAATTCGTTTAATTCCCCGCGCCATCGTCACCATATTATTAACCGCCAATATTAACGGCGCTTTCGTATCGGGATCGTAAATCGCTAAATTTGAGTCGATATACACGCCGGATTTTTGCCAATGTATCACCAGTCCACCGACAATAGGATATTGTGCCAGACGACCCACAGCGGCAATAAAGCCTTTTTCGGTATCAGCCATACCCGCCATAAAATTACGATAATATTTATCTAATTGCACATCATCCATTTTGGCAATAGGATCTTGGGTATTGTGCTCTTTTAAAAACGATTTCCGCGAACTGTAACTCACTGTTTCAACTGTTTTTGATCGCGGTTGAGCCCACACCGGAATATCTGGTGCTAACGGAGGGGTTGATAATATCGGTAAATGCATTCTATGGCTGTGGCGCAGACTTTTGAGAAAATAATCACCCGCCAGATTACGGCGTTCAACATCATCACTGAGCATTGCATCAAGTGTTTTTGCCAGTTCGATGGGCAGTCCAATGCTGGTGGCGGGAATGACTTTTTTGCCGAAACGGCTAATTTGTCCTGATGCGAGTGCATACAAGGTTGCTGCAGCGCCTTGCTCGTCAAATCTAGGGGTTGATAACGCGCCACTAAGTTGTTCGTCACCAATAAAATACACATCCCCCATGCGCGCATTAGTATGCTGTTGATCGCTTGATAGTAATGACATGACATTGTCATCAACCGCGCGGTTGTGTTCATCTCGCTGAGCAAAGACCGCAGAGCCCCAATCGATTAATGATAATTTGTCGGTTTCAATGTCATAAACTAAGTTAGACGGCTTAATATCGCCATGAACTAACGGTTTACCCTTACGCAGATAATATAAAATATTCGCCAATTGCCTTGCAATACTGACGATCATTATCGGTGGCAAAGCCCCTAATCGCTGGCAAATTTTGTCGAGGTCTTCGCCTTTAGCCCGCTCCATCACTAAAATACCCTGCTTACCGACGCGTTCAAATTTAATCGCTTCGGGTACGTTTGGATGTTTTACTTGGCTAAGCATATAGGCTTCTTCTTCTAGCCTATCTTGGACACTTTGAGGTAAATTTACCCTTGAGAATTTAAACACGTGTGACTGGCCAAACTCATTGATCCCCGCAAAAACAAAACCATAGGCACCCTTACCAATAAACTCAATGTGCTGATATCCCAGCTTACTCAACTGTTGCTTACACAGGCGGATCCAAGCCTTATGCTTGCGAGCGTCATTGGCGCTTAGCAGGTAGATAGACTGTTCTTCATTGATATAAAAATGTTGGAGTTGCGGTGTTTGCAAAGTAAACCTCCGTTGACGGTTAGTTCATTAAACCTTGATTAGCCTTACTGCGGCAAGTGCTTCTTATTTAAAACAAGCCATTTTATTCAAACACCAGCGCGGTCTATTTAAATAAAGCCACCTGTTTATCTAAAAACCACCACAGTATTTTCACCAATCAACGCTTTTTATTTACCAATGGCAGCTTCCTAGCTAAAAAAAACCGATAAGTAAACCTTGACCTATATCAAATCAAAATGGATCTACACTCGGTACTATTACAGCAAGAGTTAATTAACGCTTATGGCGAGAGGTTATTATGAATAATATCAATAAAGCTGAGCTTATTCAGCTGTTTAAGTTCCCACGGCAGCGAATTTTACAATCAATGGAAGTGACTCACTGCCCCCATGCGGTGTTTTTTAATGATAGTGATGAGCAATGCATTACCTGTCATCAGGGTGAAGAGTGTTTGTGGATTAATCATAATGATGAAATGGTCGCACTTGAGTTGAAGTCGATTGAGCAATTAACGCAGCAAATATTAATAGCGGTTGATTATATTGACTCTAATTTAAGTCCACATCATATGTCGCGCCGAAAGTGTCAATGTGAAAACTGTCGTTGGTTAAAACAAGTGCAAATGACCCTAGGCGGTAAAGCCTAGTCAGCTGAATGCCAAATCATCACTGGAGGTTGCATCCGGTTTTTTTAGTCTTTAAAGTAGCCAGTATCTCATTAGCAACTTGACTGAAGAATAGCATCATGGAACCCAGCTTTTGGCATGAAAAATGGCAATTACAACAAATCGGTTTTCATCAATACCAAGTGAACCCTTTTTTAGTAAAATATTGGCCGCGTATAGGCTTAACTGAAAATAGTAAGGTATTTGTTCCTTTATGTGGCAAATCGTTGGATATGTTTTATTTGGCCGAGAAACGTCATGGGGTGCTGGGGTGTGAATTAAATACCTTAGCGGTTGAACAATTTTTTACAGATAATGATCTTGCTTATCAAGTTACCCATACCGATGATCACGCGGTATTCTCTACAGATCAAGTGACCTTATATCAAGGTGATATTTTTACGTTGCCCACAAGTGTAACAGCATCTATTAATGGTTTTTATGATCGCGCTGCGCTGATTGCGTGGCCAGAAGCAATGCGTCAACAATATGTTAAAGCACTCGCTGCGCTTATTCCTGCCAATGTCAGTGGATTACTCATTACCCTTGATTACCCACAAGATAGCCTAAAAGGGCCACCATTTGCAGTCAGTCCAAGTTGGGTTGAAACCTATTTAAGGCCTTATTTCAATATTGAATTACTGGAGTGCGTGGACGTGTTGGCCGATAATCCGAGGTTTGTTAATAAACAGGTTCCTTGGCTTAATGAAGCTGTGTATAAATTGACTCGAAAGCCATAACATCGACCTAAAAAAACCTACCGATAAGCTCTGTAGGTTTTAATATAACGCTGATGAGGGTTTTAAGCAGCGTCTAGTGAGATTATCTAAGGATTATTTGGGGCCGTAAATCGACTTCACCGTCAGCATAAATAGCAGCAATATCATCTTGCTGGCAAATGACAGCCACAGGTCCTCTGGGCATATGACGCACAAATAATAATCGGTAGCCATAGCGATGTAAGTCGTAAAGTGCGAGTTTTTGATCCGCGGTGGTTAAATCCCAATGCTCGTCGTGATTCAGTACATCCTTGTTACGTCGATCATTAATTTGATATGCAACTTGAGTCATAATCCTTTCACCTAAGTCTTTTAAATTGTTTATTAATTGTTGACTGTATTACTATAACGATAAAACTTTTGAATGATAGTTTTTTGAACAGTTTTAGTATAAAAACTCCGAGTTATGTTAAGGCGAGCTCACATTCACATCAATATGGATATTCAGATGCTTAATTACATTGAACCAGTATTTCGCCCACCTTCAGAGGGGAAGTCATTAATTTTACAGGTCACCAATGGTTGCAGCTGGAATCAGTGTAGTTTTTGCGACATGTATACCCAACCTCAAAAACAGTTTCGAGCACAAAAGCTCGATAGAATTGAACTGGATATACTTACGGCAGCCGCATCTGGTTATCCATTTAGTCGGGTCTTTTTTGCTGACGGTGATGCGATGACGTTACCGTTTAATCGTTTAAAAGCCATTTGCGAACTCATTAATACTCATTTACCTCGAGTGACCCGGATTAGCAGCTATTGTTTACCGCGAAACCTTAATAATAAAACGGTCGAGCAATTATCCGAATTACGGGAAATGGGCTTATCCATTTTGTATATTGGCTGTGAAAGTGGTGATGACGAAGTGTTAAAACGAATTAATAAAGGCGAAACGTTTGCCTCATCCATAGCTGCGCTGCAGAAAATTAACCAAGCAGGCATCAAATCATCAGTAATGATTTTAATGGGCTTAGGTGGGGTGCCATTATCTCGTCAACACGCGATTGCATCGGCTGAATTAATGAATGCTGCTCAACCCGACTATTTATCGACACTGGTGGTGACATTACCGCTGGGAACAGAGCGAATGGATGAGGTGTTTGATGGTCAGTTTATATTGCCAGATCAAAGCGGTTTGCTGTCAGAGATGCACACCTTATTAAGTCACCTTAAGCTGGATAAAACGATTTTTCGTTCTGATCACGCCTCGAACTACCTAGTGCTTAAAGGTATTTTAGGTAAAGATAAGTCTGCATTAGTCACCCAAATCGAGCAGGCATTACACGGAATGATCCCGTTGCGACAAGAATGGCAACGGGGCTTGTAGCGGCGTTTACAATAATATTAGCCAGTTTAATCGAATAGGTGAATTAACTGGCCAGTGTTTTTCCGCTTAGTGACAGCCTTGACGATTGCTCGTCTTCAAAAATATTTTCAATGGGTAACTTAAACAATCGCGCTGCTTTAAAGGCTAATGGCAAACTAGGATCAAACTTACCTGTTTCGATCGCATTTGTCATAGCCAGTTGCACACCTGTAGTGAACCATTAAGTTCACTTACAGGTAAAAGTTTGACGAGTAATCACACTTCTTACGGCACTATTTTTGTATAGTGCCAAGGGCTTTAATGAGTCTCAGGACCCTGTAACAGTTTGTTTGTTGCAGTCGCTAATCATCTTCGAATATCTTGTTGATATGCATTGAAGGGCCTGTGAGTATCATCGCAGGATATTCAGTAACACCTTATAGTGTATCGATTCACTAAATAAAGCAGGACAGTGCTCCCCATGAAAACTAAAATTATATTAGACACAGATCCCGGTATTGATGATGTATTTGCTATTTTGTTTGCCCAAGCACATCCAGATATTGAACTTAAGGCCATCACCACGGTTTATGGTAATGCAACCATCGAAAACGCGACCCGTAACGCGCTATATATTAAGCAGAAATATCAATTACAAGCCGATGTCGTTACTGGTGCGAGTCAGCCCATTATTCGACCTCCGGTAGGTCCAACTGTGGTGGTTCATGGTGAAGGTGGTTTGGGTGATGTAAAAGTACCTGAAAATATTGAGGGCCAAGCAGACCCTCGTCCTGCCTATCAATACATTATCGATACCATTAAGGCAGAACCAGGAGAAATTACCTTGGTGGCCATCGGTCCGTTAACTAACCTTGCACTAGCACTTCAAGCCGATCCCAGCATTGTTGATTTAGTTAAAGAGGTCGTTATTATGGGCGGCGCCTTTGGTGAGAATAATCACCACGGTAATGTGACTCCGTTTGCCGAAGCAAATATTCATGATGATCCCCATGCTGCGGATATCGTGTTCACTGCCTCTTGGCCTGTGGTAGTGATTGGTTTAGATGTGACCGAGCAAAGCTTCTTCACCCGTGAGTATCTTGATCAATTGCGCGATGATGCTGGTGAAGTAGGGCAGTTTATCTGGGACATTAGCCGGTTCTACTTGAGGTTTTATAGTAAAAAAGTGGGTCTAGAGGCTTGCCATGTGCATGATCCATCGGCTATTGCCTATGTGATCAATCCCGAGCTGTTCACCCTAAGAGAAGGACCAATACGGGTCGTTACCGATGGTGTTGCCGAAGGGATGACCATTCAGAAGTTGGATAGCCGTGTTTATCCACACGATGAATGGATGGATAAGGCACCACAAAAGGTCGGTGTCGCGGTCAACAATATCGCATTATTGGAATTATACCGTCGCAGTATTATCGATTATGCAACAAGTTTGAAATAATCCATCTGGCTGATTAACCTATATGAATCGTAACCCGAATTCAGATAATAACGAGGCTGCCTACAGCTGCTAGAGCGACCTTAGGTATGCTAGATTTTAGGAATAGAGCGCCTGCGGCTGCTAGGACGACCTGCGGTCTTCGAGGACGCTACGCTTCTAGATCCTAGGTGCCTAAAACCTAGCACCTAGAAGGGGCGAAGCACCGCCTTCTGGCGAGCTTGCGAGTTCCTAGAACCTATCAGTCGCGAAGCGACGCTCTCTTATCTTCAATCACTGCCTTGTTCCATTATCCTATGGGAGCTCTGAAACGAGCATGTTGAAGTGGCTTGGTTATTTGTGCTGGTCACCATGGGAGGTAGCTATAGTGGCCTTCACTGTTAGTGCTATAAATCCTAGTGCGGTAAATACTAGTGCTGTAAATGAATTTCCTTTACTGGGCAAGGGATAGTGATATTGGCTGCTGTTAACGCTTTAATGATGGCTAAATTAGTTTGGTACTTTTGTTCATAGTAGCTTTTTGTTGGCACCCAATAACGCACGCCAACCTCCATGCCAATAGGATTAAACCCATTGATACCGACCAACGGTTTTTTGTCTTTATAAATAGCAGGAGCAGTGGCAAGTACATGGTTAATTAATTGGATCACATGATCGGCATCAGCTTGGTAATCAATATTAAACTTGTTTTCAACCAGTTTGTAAGCGAATGAATTATGTAAAATCTCCCCGACAATATGTTTGTTCGGGATGCTGATCTGCTCACCTTCTTCATTGCTTAAAATGGTTTGGCCCAATTTAATGATTTCTACAACGCCGCTGACATCTTTAATTTCAATCGTATTTCCTACCACAAAAGGGCGGGTGACAATAATGGTAATGCCGGCGGCATAATTAGAAAGCATACCTTGCAATGCCAAGCCCGCACCCAGTGAAGCAGCACCAATCGCAGCCACCATTGGTGTTACGCTAATCCCCAGTTTACCTAAACAGATCACGGCGACCATCACAATAATAATGATTTTGACCAAGTTGGAGGCAAAGTTACTTAGGGTGATATCAATATGGTGTTTTTTCAGTTGCGCGGCGACAACATTGGCAGCTTTGTTTGCAACCCAAAGTCCCAATAAGAAAATTATAATCGCCCCAGCGATTTGAAAGCTGTATTCAATAACAAACTCAGTGATGACACTATAAACATTTTGAAGTTGTTGGAGCTCTTGATCTAAACTGGGTTCGTTCATTCTATGTTCCTTATTGAAACGTATTGAGTCGTTATCAACTTGGATGATAACCACTTTTCACACTTAGGGCTAAATCTTAGCCTACAGTTAAGTGTCATTAAAGTGAAAGTATTTTCTGTCATTTATCGCGCATTTTTTTCGGTAATGTCTATACTTTTCAAGCGGAGAAACAACTCAATAACCGGGGTCATTAAGCGGGTGATGTGTTGAATATTATTGATATTCCTTCAAGAATAAAAAAGTACACTTTTTGCATAAAAATTCGTTGCGTATTAGTTGAAAATATCGTTTACTGCGCATGTTTACACCGACGCTTAATGACACTTTTACCGCCCAACTAACAGGAGGCACCGGCCTAATGAGCCAATTTCAATCGATTGATGTTGCAGATTATTATGACAAGGACACGTTTGACCGCATTGAGGCATTTGCCAAAGATAAGCCAACGCCATTTGTAGTTATTGACACCCAAATCGTTGCGAAACAATTTGATGATATGGTTAACAATTTTCCTTTCGCCACTATTTATTATGCGGTTAAGGCAAATCCGGCCAAAGAGATTTTAACCTTGTTGCGCGATAAAGGCGCAAATTTTGATATCGCATCCATTTACGAGCTTGAAATGGTGACCTCGATTGGCGTTTCGACTGATCGTGTTAGCTACGGCAACACCATTAAAAAACGTGTCGATGTGCGATCTTTCTATCAGCAAGGCGTACGCATGTTTGCTTCAGATTCTGAAGCCGATTTACGCATGATTGCAGAAGAAGCTCCAGGTTCAAAAGTGTACTTGCGTATTTTAACCGAAGGCACACACACGGCAGATTGGCCTTTGTCACGTAAGTTTGGTTGCCAGAATGAAATGGCTTACGACTTATTGGTATTGGCAAAAGAGTTAGGCTTACAACCCCATGGCATTTCTTTCCATGTAGGTTCGCAACAACGTGATATCGGTGCGTGGGACTCAGCCATCGGCAAAGTGAAAAGCATTTACGACCGTTTAAAAGAAGAACACGGTATCGTGCTAAAGATGATCAATTTAGGCGGTGGTTTTCCTGCAAACTATATTGATAAAACCAATGAGTTAGGTGTTTATGCACAGCAGATTAAGCATTTCTTAGAAGAAGATTTTGGTGATGAATTACCCGAAATTATTCTAGAACCTGGTCGTTCATTGATTTCAAATGCCGGTGTACTCATATCAGAAGTGGTGTTGATTTCACGTAAGTCGCACACGGCATTAGAGCGCTGGGTATTTACTGATGTGGGTAAGTTCTCTGGTTTAATTGAAACCATGGATGAAGCGATTAAGTTTCCAATTTATACTGATCGTAAAGGTGAGTTAGATAAGTGTGTGATTGCAGGGCCAACTTGTGACAGCGCCGATATTATGTATGAGCAGTACAGTTACGGCTTACCTGTTGATCTTGCTATTGGTGACCGCATGTATTGGTTAACTGCGGGTGCTTACACTACAACATATTCAGCAGTATGTTTTAATGGTTTTCCACCTCTCAAAGACTATTACCTTTAACTAATGGATTAGTTTGACGACAACATTATTGACAGGCTCAAAGGGCGCGCTAGCGTCCTTTATTTCTATTTGTGGCTAAACTTAGCTTTATTGTTGATGGTGCTTTAAAATCTCAACTATTTGTTATTTAAGATGTAACCTGTCAGTTTGCTTCAATTTCCATCAGTTCCCATCAATTTTCTTTAGTTTTAACTCGGTTTCTGTATCACTGCTACTGTGTGTCTCTCGTTCAGTAACGTGCTCATCAAATCTCGCAACTTTGCAAACATAAGTGACTTCTTAACGTTAGTTAGAGGATTGCGACCTCATATTGAACCGATCAATAGTGCATTTACGGCATGCTATTTCAGTAGGAATGAGTTCTAGTTGTGAATCAATACATTTTAAAAAATGAGACCTGTTTGTTGAATCGAATACTGATTAACTTTATGCTCAGTGATTATGCTTACCTTCAGCCTGAAACCATTTTTGTGAGGTTAACTTGATGTAAATCACGTTAATGGTTTTCGTATTAGATAAATAATTTGTTGTTTTTGTCGGCCTTCAACTATGATGAAACCAATGTGTTATTTATGAATTTGGCGGGATTTGGACATATATTAGTAATAATTTAACGAAAGAATATTAACTATTATGAATATATATGTGATCAAGTTAACCTTATCCCCCTAAATACTAGGTTACAGTCTGGGTTATAAGAATTTAATATTCAAAACTGAAAGGGGTTTTCACAATGTCCGATGTATTTCATTTAGGATTAACTAAAAAAATGTTAGATGGTGCTACCTTAGCAATCGTTCCTGGTGATCCAGAACGAGTTAAGCGTATTGCCGAATTAATGGACAACGCAACGTTCTTAGCAAGTCATCGTGAATATACCAGCTATTTAGCTTATATTGATGGCAAAGCTGTGGTTGTTTGTTCAACAGGTATAGGCGGACCATCAACGTCTATTGCGGTTGAAGAATTGGCTCAATTGGGTGTGACAACTTTCTTGCGCGTCGGTACCACGGGTTCTATTCAACCAAATGTGCATGTGGGTGATGTGATTGTGACTCAAGCATCAGTGCGTTTAGATGGTGCTAGTCTGCATTTTGCACCGCTAGAATTCCCTGCAGCAGCTAACTTTGATTGTACTACTGCAATGGTTGCAGCATGTCGTGATGCTGGCGTGGAGCCACACGTAGGTATTACTGCATCTTCTGACACCTTCTATCCTGGCCAAGAGCGTTACGATACTGTGTCTGGTCGTATTACTCAGCGTTTTGTTGGTTCAATGAAAGAATGGCAATCAATGGGTGTGCTGAACTATGAAATGGAATCAGCCACACTATTTACCATGTGTGCGACTCAAGGTTGGCGTGCAGCCTGTGTTGCGGGTGTTATCGTAAACCGCACAGAGCAAGAAAT
Organism: Shewanella sp. Actino-trap-3; assembly: GCF_002836275.1. Taxonomy (NCBI): domain Bacteria; kingdom Pseudomonadati; phylum Pseudomonadota; class Gammaproteobacteria; order Alteromonadales; family Shewanellaceae; genus Shewanella; species Shewanella sp. Actino-trap-3. Next base: position 3,832,136 of record NZ_PJCE01000001.1, read on the forward strand.
TCCTGATGAAGCGACAATGAAGAAGACCGAAGTTAGTGCAGTGTCTATTGTTGTAGCAGCAGCGAAAAAATTGCTAGCTTAAGTTAACGCTTTTAACCACGCGTTATAACAAGCGATGTGTTAAAACTGTTAGCGTTAAAAAATAACCATTAAAAAAGGTGCCTAGGCACCTTTTTTGTTAGCTTATTTTTATCAATTGTCGCGCTGATTAGAAATGATACTGCGCAATGATTGAGTAGGTATTTTGGTCGATACCCGCAACGCCATATTTACTCTGCCAGTAATCATATTCAAAACCCACTAATAGCTTGTTTTGTTTGTGATCACCAAACAGCGTTTTGCCTAAGTCATATTTTATTTGCGGGTTGATGTGCAGGTTTTCGTCGTAGCCGTTGTTATCGGCAGAAAATACCCAATCAATAAAGCCATCAAAGATAATATTAGCATTACCAATAGGCATGTCTATTCTAAATACCGGAGTGAACTGCCAGCCATCACTGATGTTGCCACTGCTTATTGCATCTCGACGGTAAGTGTTCAATTGTAAGTAGCTAAAAAATGGCACGTCAAAGTCTAAACCGATACCATAAAGCATGCTGTTAACTGGGCCTTCACCTTCTTCGTAAGTTAATGCTAAAGAGACATCTTTTATCGCACCAAAGCTAACGGGCTGACCCAATATTTTGCTAGCACTAAAACGAGGTGAAATTTCGCCATAAGTCGTGCTATCAACCCCATTATTATTACCGTTAAAGTTAATAAAATCTTGAAACATAAACCAATCACCATACTTCCAGCCACCGGCAGTCTCTAGGGTAATGGTTGTTTGTCTTTCTGATGGGGCTAAGTCATAGTTTTCGCCATGCAGGACAGTAGCGCTAGCATCCCACCATTGGACTAAATCGTCAGCAAAAACATTTTGTGAGAGTACAAGTGTGGCTAAAAGGCAGAGTTTTTTCATTTTTCTTCCGGTTAGTTAGCTGGCCAGATACACCAGTTTTGACAGTTTAAGAGTAAGTTTTAGATCGACCGAGGGTAATTTTATGATCTATTATTCCCAATCGTGCACAATGGGGCGCAATATATTCAATATTTTGATAAAGCACAATTAAAACTGGCAAGAATGTGACGATTTCATTGTTTTCATCATCGATATAATCATGTGACAGGTATTCATGCTGTTAATTTGATGTTACACATAATGACTATTAGTTTGTGCTGTTATGTTATATCAATCGTATAGTCGTTATAAATAAGGTGTGACTCAGCAGAAATACTGACCTTGTTAGCGGCAGCTCATTTTCGAGGAAAAGGTAAATTGATGAATCGTTTATCACGTTTTATATTAGCTGACTTGTTTGACATAATATGTCGCATTAATAAATAAAGCTGTTATAGTCAATCTACAGACATTGTCATTTTATGGGGGAGAATATGGAGATTGCCAATCCAATCGCAGTCTGGCTAGTACTTGGACTGTTATTGATGCTATCAGAAATCATTATTCCGGGTGGCATTGTTATCTTATTAGGTGCGGCATGCGTTATCGTCGCATCAGCACTGGCGGTTGGTATTATCGATGGCTTGGTGCAAAGCATGACACTATGGTTTATGGCCTCGATGGTGCTGTTGCTGAGTTTTCGTCATGTGACTCAACGTTTGGTGGGGGGAGATTCTCATGTGGATAATACCGATGAAGAAGTGGATCTCTACAATCAAGTCGCTATCGTGAAGCAAGACATTGGCCCAGGCCAACAGACAGGTCGAATTAGCTGCTTGGGTTCTGAGTGGACGGCTTTAGGAGATGGTACTGTGATAAAAGAGGGTACCCAAGTAAGGATCATTTGTCGGGAAAATATTGCGTTTGTTGTTGAACCTATCATTGATTCGGAATAGCTATTTATTGTTATCTAAAATGTTAATGTTATAAATTTAGAATATTGTGTCGTGATGACTGTTAAGCGTTATCTAGGAAAGTCAGATTAAAAGGAAGTAGATATGTTTGTGTTAACAATCGTTTTTTTATTCGTAATGTTTATTTTGTTCAAACTCATGTTAATTGTACCAATGCGTGAAGTTCATGTGATTGAGCGTTTAGGTAAGTTTCGTAGCGTGCTCAACCCGGGGTTTCATTTTCTTATTCCTTTTGTCGATCGCGTTGCTTATCGACACGACACTCGTGAAGAAGTGCTTGATGTTCCACCCCAAAGTTGTATTTCAAAAGATAATACCCAATTGGAAGTCGACGGTTTAGTCTACCTTAAGGTGATGGACGGGAAACTGGCTAGCTATGGTATAGAAAATTATCGCCGCGCGGCGGTTAACTTAGCGCAAACAACCATGCGTTCAGAAATTGGTAAGCTGACCTTGTCACAAACGTTTTCAGAACGTGACAGTTTAAACGAATCAATTGTGCGTGAGATTGATAAAGCCTCTGATCCTTGGGGGATCAAAGTATTACGCTATGAGATTAAAAATATCTCACCTTCGCAGAAGGTTATTCACACCCTTGAAAAACAAATGGAAGCAGAGCGTCGAAAGCGTGCAGAGATCACCTTAGCCAATGCTGAAAAAGCGGCAATGATCAATATGTCGCAAGGCGAACGCCAAGAAGCGATTAATTTATCGGAAGGCCAAAAACAGAAGCGCATTAATGAAGCTTTAGGTACAGGTCAAGAAATCTCGATTATTGCTACCGCTAAGGCTGAAGCCATGGAAATGATCTGTAAAGCCTTAACCGTGAATGGCGGTAATGATGCGATGAATATGTTGCTTAAAGAGCAGTTTATTGACCAAGTCGGTAAGATCCTCTCTGAAGCTCAAGTGTCGGTTGTTCCTGCAGAAATGGCCAAGTTAGAAGGCTTTTTTGAAGGTATGGAGCAAGTGACTCATGCGGTATCAAATTCATCAGCCAAAGGAGCGCGCTAATGTCGATTAACGGAATTGATACTGATTTTATTGTAATGGCAATTTGGGGCGTTATTTTTGCTATTTTTGTGCTGAAATTATTTAAGTCTATCTGTCTTGTGCCGACAAAATCGGCTTATATTGTTGAACGTCTAGGGAAATATCACAGTACTTTAGATGCAGGCTTTCATGCACTGATCCCCTTCTTTGATAAAGTGGCTTACATCCACGATTTAAAGGAAGAAACCATTGATGTACCGCCGCAAGAATGTTTCTCCAGTGATGAAGTGAATGTGGAAGTGGACGGGGTTATCTATATTTCGGTTATCGATCCCGTTAAAGCCAGTTATGGGATTACCGATTACCGTTATGCTGCCATTCAGCTAGCTCAAACCACCACACGTTCTGTGATTGGTACCTTAGATTTAGATCGCACTTTTGAAGAGCGTGATGTGATTTCTGCCAAAGTGGTTGAAGTACTCGATGAAGCAGGCTCTATGTGGGGCATTCGAGTGCACCGCTATGAGATTAAAAATATTACCCCACCTGAAACGGTTAAAAATGCCATGGAAATGCAGGTAAATGCCGAGCGTGAACGCCGGGCATTATTAGCCAAAAGTGAAGGTGATAAGCAGAGCAAAATTAATCGCTCAGAAGGTGTTATGGCGGAAACCATTAACCGCTCAGAAGGTGAAATGCAGCGGCGCATTAATGAGGCAGAAGGTAAAGCTCAAGAAATTCTGACTTTAGCTAAAGCAACATCCGAGTCAATAGAACGATTAGCTGTGGTTATTTCATCTGATGGCGGACAAAGTGCATTGCGGATGCAGCTTGGTGAGCAATATATGAAACAACTTGATGGCTTAAGAAAACCTGATAGCCGTGTTGTGTTACCTGGTAATTTAGTAAATTTTGAGTACTGGATGGAAAGTATTGGTTTAAAAGAAGATAAAAAATAATCACTAATGCAGATGTATCCGTCACACGTTGTCAAAATTAAAACGATAAAAAGGTTAGCGATTTTGCTAACCTTTTTTATTGCCTACTGCAAGATGCCAATCAGAGATAGATTTTAACGATTAACGATTAATTAGTATCAATTTCTCGAAGTAAATGTTCGCAAAAGGCTTTTGCCACAGACGATTGAGGACTTTTGGTTGAATAGGTCAAGCTGATATCAGCAAAGCCGATGCTGTGTTGCGGTAGGATATTGACTAACTGCCCCAGATTAACAGCCTCGTGAGCAATAACATGAGGTAATAAAGCAATACCAGCCCCCGCTAAACAGAAGTGATAGAGCGAGTTAAAATCACTGCAGATGACTTTATACTGTGTTGGCACATTTGCGTGTTGAAAATGCCAAGTTTGCTCTAGTTGACCATGGGCATCTCTAAAGCCTAATAATGAATGATATTGTAAGTCATCGGTATTTTCGATCAGTGATGATTTTTCTAAATAACTGGGGCTAGCATAAATTTTACGTTCAAAAGTGGTCAGTTTATGAACGGAAAAGTGAGCACCATTAACCTCACCAGCATCAATAATGAGGTCGAGTCCTAAGCGATTAAGCTCTTTACTGCCACCAGACACAATTAACACCTCTAATTGGACTTGTGGATACGCATGAATGAAGTGAGCAATATATTTATCCATAAGCTTGTCAACAAAAGGCAGTAAACCAATGCGTAATTTGCCTTGAACTTCATCATGGCGATGTTTGAACACATCACTGGCATGATTGAATTGATTAACTAAAGGTTCGATTTGAACAAGATACTGTCGACCCGCTGAGGTTAATGTCATGACTCTTGTCGTGCGGGTAAATAGCGGCGCACCAAGCTGTTTTTCCATATCACCAATACGACGACTGACTAATGCTCTGCGAGTATCTAAAGATTTTGCAGCTTTAGAAAAACTGCCTAACTTTGCTACAGCAATGAATAGTTCTAAATCTTTTATATTCAATATGGCAACCTATACAGCTTAAACTGTGGGTAATAAATGCTTTTCAAATGGAATTTTGAGTATTAATGACATTGAATATATTGATAATAAGTAGGCATGCTCGCGAGCCTTATTCGCCACAAATAACAAACTTAATTCAGTTTGTTTAGCGATGAATTTAATGATTAATCAACTATTAGGTCCCTTACTCAAGGCTAAAATTAATTAATTACTTTATATTGTATAATAATTTTTGCTTGCTCTTTTGTCAATTTAGGCTCTCATTAAAGCAGTTAGATCATCACAAGTAAGTGATTTTAGTGACTTTGATATTACCTTAGTGAGTAGGTTATCTCTCTTGTTAGGGGAATTGTTGATATAAAATAGGTGAAGTATTGCACGCCATTATCTCGCTATTTAAGATATAATGCCTCGCAGATTTCTGGGAGGAAAAATGGACGTATCATCATTATTAGACGGCCTAAACGATAAGCAGCGTGAGGCAGTCGGCGCACCACTTTCAAATATGTTGGTGTTAGCGGGTGCCGGCAGTGGTAAAACCCGTGTATTAACCCATCGTATTGCGTGGTTAATGCAAGTTGAACAACAAAGTCCATATTCTATTTTGGCAGTCACCTTTACCAATAAAGCCGCAGCAGAAATGCGTGAACGGGTTGAGAAGGTCGTGGGCACTAACATGGGGCGGATGTGGATAGGCACCTTCCATGGTTTAGCTCACCGGTTATTGCGCACTCATTATCAAGATGCCAATTTACCACAAAGCTTCCAGATTATTGATTCAGACGACCAGTTGCGTTTACTCAAACGCATTCTTAAAAGCCTTAATTTAGACGAGAAGCAGTATCCTCCGCGTCAAGCTCAGGGTTATATCAATGGTAAGAAAGATCAAGGTCTTCGCCCTAAGCATATTGATGCAGGCAGCTTTCCGATTGAGCAAAACTTACTCAACATTTATAAGATTTACCAAGAGTCTTGCGATCGTGCCGGTTTGGTCGACTTTGCGGAAATCTTATTACGTGCTCATGAGTTATGGCTTAATAAACCGCATTTACTGACCCATTATCAAGAGCGCTTCCGTCATATTTTAGTTGATGAGTTTCAAGATACCAACGCGATTCAATACGCGTGGATCCGTGTGTTAGCCGGTAAAACAGCCAATGTGATGATTGTCGGTGATGATGACCAATCCATTTATGGTTGGCGTGGCGCGCAAATTGAAAACTTACATCGTTTCTTAAAAGACTTTTCTGAGGCTAAAACGATTCGGTTAGAACAAAATTACCGTTCAACAGCGAATATTTTGAACGCTTCTAACTCTGTGATTGCCAATAATCCTGATCGTTTAGGCAAAGAGTTATGGACTGAAGATAAAGATGGCGAGCCCATTTCAGTCTATTGCGCCTTTAATGAGATGGACGAAGCCAAGTTCATTGTCAGTCGCATTAGCGAGTGGCATGAAAAAGGCGGCAGTTTGAGCGAGTGCGCCATTCTATATCGTTCAAATGCGCAATCGCGAGTATTAGAGGAAGCCTTTTTACATAAAGGGTTAGCGTATCGTATTTACGGTGGCTTGCGCTTCTTCGAGCGTCAAGAAATTAAAGATGCGATGGGCTATATGCGTCTTATCAATAACAAAGATGATGATGCCGCATTCGAACGTGTGGTCAATACCCCAGCTCGTGGTATTGGCGATCGAACGTTGGACATTGTACGCTCAACCGCAAGACAGCATGAGCTAACACTTTGGCAAGCCTGTGTGCGTTTGGTCGAAGAAAAAGTACTCGCTGGGCGTGCAGCTAATGCCATAAATGGCTTTATGGAACTGATCATCTCGATGCGAACGGATACTGCAGATATGGTGCTGTATACCATGACTGATAATGTGATTGATCGTTCAGGCTTGCGTACTATGTACGAGGCTGAAAAAGGCGAGAAAGCCCAAGCGCGAATTGAAAACTTAAACGAACTCGTTACCGCTGCCCGCAGTTTTGAAATGCCTGAAGAGCTTGAAGACATAGGCGAGCTTAATGCCTTTTTATCCCATGCCGCACTAGAAGCTGGCGAAGGCCAAGCGGATGCCTTTACCGATGCAGTGCAGTTGATGACCTTACATTCGGCCAAGGGACTTGAGTTCCCAATGGTGTTTATGGCGGGCGTAGAGGAAGGATTATTCCCGAGTAAAATGGCTCTGGATGAAGGCGATCGGTTAGATGAAGAGCGCCGTTTGTGTTATGTCGGTATGACCCGTGCAATGCAAAAACTGTACATCAGTTATGCGGAGTCGCGTCGTATTTATGGCCGTGAAGATTATGCTAGCCCATCACGGTTTATTAACGAAATTCCTGAAAAGTTTGTTGAACAAATTCGTATCCGTGCTCAGGTGAAGCCATCGATTAGCAAGCGTTTTCCTGCTCGCCCTGCGACGGTTACCACTAAACCGAATGGTTTTAATGATACCGGTTATCGAGTTGGCTCTAAAGTGAAGCACTTTAAGTTTGGTGAAGGCAAGGTGATTAACTTTGAAGGCTCAGGTGAAAAAGGGCGAGTTCAGGTTGAGTTTGTCGATTTCGGCAGTAAATGGCTGTTGGTGTCGTTAGCAAAACTAGAGCGTTGCTAATCTGTTGCGTTTGCTAAATCATGGAGAGATGACACCAATGCCATTGCAAGACAAGCTGCATGCATATGCACGATTAATGCGGATCGATAGACCCATTGGCACCTTACTTCTACTGTGGCCGTGTTTAATGGCGCTGGTGTTAGCGGCTCAAGGTATGCCAGACATTAAGGTATTGCTGATATTTATTGTCGGTGTGGTGATTATGCGTGCTAATGGTTGCATTATTAATGACTTTGCCGATCGTAACTTAGATGCCCATGTTGAACGTACCAGTATGCGGCCGTTGGTGTCGGGTGTGGTCAGCGCCAAAGAAGCCCTAGGGTTGTTTGTTGTGTTGGGGCTCGCCGCATTTAGTTTAGTCTTATGGCTCAATCTACTGGTAGTGCAGCTATCTGTCGTTGGCATTGTGTTAACTGTGATGTATCCGTTTATGAAACGGATTACCAATATGCCGCAAATGTTTTTGGGCATTGTATGGAGCTGGTCTATTCCGATGGCTTATGCCGCTCAACTCGGCGAAGTCCCCGCTGAAGCTTGGTGGTTATTTATGGCTAATTGGTGTTGGACGGTGGCTTACGACACCATGTATGCCATCGTCGATCGCGACGATGATTTAAAAGTGGGCATTAAATCAACCGCCATTTTATTTGGCCGTTACGATAGGCAGATTATCGGCTTATTTCAACTTGCCGCCCTAGGGTGTTTTGTGATGGCGGGATTGATGGCTGAGCGTGGAGTGATTTATGGCTTGGGCATTATCAGCTTTGTTGCGTTTGCTGTGTATCAGCAAGGGTTAATTTATGGTCATGAACGTGCGCCATGTTTTAAGGCTTTTTTAAACAACAACTGGGCTGGTATGGTTTTGTTTATCGCGCTAAGTGCTGACTATGTTATTTCTGCAGCGGTATAATCACGACAAAGCATGAAATGGAATTGAGTTAATGGTTTATTACCATAGGACAGGGATGCATGAATGAAAACAACTCCTTGGTTAATCGGTGCGATAATGTGTTGTTGGTTATCCCTAGCCAGTGAGTCCGCTAACAATGATGCTTTACTGGCTGGCTTACCAAGCAACGCTGTCGATGTGCATTCCACCGCTGCAGTAGTCACTATTCCTCGTACCCGGCAATTTGTGTTTAACGATGGCGATCGCCACTATCAAGTGATGATCAAACTACCTAAAGATTACCGCAACAATCGTACTCATCATTACCCTGTAGTCTATATGACGGACTCCATGTATAGCTTGCAAGTGGTGTCTGGTGCGACGCGATTTCCAATGAACAGCAACATGATGCAACAAGCTATTTTAGTCGCCATAGGCTATCAGAGGCCGAGCAAAGGTTCGGCGAGTAGGATCCGCGACTATACCCCAAGTCACGATGCGAGTTGGAAACTACCCACTGGTGAGGCCAAGCGGCACGTTGCCTTTATCAGCGAGGTTGTTATGCCCTTTATTGAAAAAACTATCGAGTCGACACACAACAAAATACCTTTGTGGGTAATTCGTTAGGCGGGTTACTCGGCGCACATATTTTATTAGAACAGCCAACGCTATTTGCGTATTACGTGTTGGGTAGCCCATCTCTATGGTTCGACAATAAACAATTGTTGCAGCAGTTTGCTCAGCGTTTTAGTCAAACACCAGCAATATCTGCCAAGGTGTTTATTGGCATTGGCGAATTAGAGAAACCACCTTATACCCATGATGGTCATCAGATGATTGCAGATGCTGAGGCTTTTTATCAAATACTCCAATCTCACCCATCAGCTAAAACCGGCACTTTACAACTCAAGCTGCTGGTGATCCCCGAGGCCGATCATTCGATGGCTTTTCCTACTACCGCCATTCATGGTTTAACTTGGCTGTTAAAGCGCAATTTATCGTGATCCCCATCTACGGCAATTTTTAGTAACAATTTTCGCGCCAATCAATAGCAGTGAAACTAATGTTTGCTGATATGTTAACGACTTGTATCATCTCGTTTATATTCAGAATAATGATATGGCGTGGGTTAATAACATCTACAGGGATAAGTATTTAATGAGAGCCACAGTTAAGTATCGGTTAGTCTTTTTAGCCTTAATGGTGTTCAGCTTTGTGATAGGCGTTCAGTGGACGCCAGAGTCGTTAACGAGTGAAGCTGACAAGCGGTCGTTATACCTTATTTGTGCATTGTATTTTGTATTACTGCCTTTGAGCTACTGGTACTGCATTATTAAAATGGGTGCTCAGAAACTGTGGAAACTGATTGTCATTTTCAGTCTAAGCAGCTTGGTTGCTCGGTTAAGTTTCCCTGCCGAAGTCGCGCACTATTTTGAGTTTATTGCATGGTTACGTTATCCGATTATTGCGGTGTTGCTGGTCATTGAATTGTACTTGGTGGTGAGTGTTGTTCGTGGCTTGATTAAGGTGCGAAAGCTTAAGGGCGATCCTAGAGTCGGGGCGGTAGAAACGTATCGGGATGGCGATGAAAAAAGCTTAACTATCGCACTTATTATGGCCAGTGAAGCGACTAACTGGTTTTATTCAATCCCTTGGTTTTCACGTCATCATCCGGTGGCCATCGCTAATATTAACCTCAACAGTGCAACGCGCTGGCATGTATGGCTTATGCTATTTGGTTGTATTACGGCATCTTGTAGCAGTTATTTATTACTGGTTTCATGGAGCGAGTGGCTGGCGATTATTGTCTCGAGCATTATTGCCTATACCTTGATGTCTATCGTGGCTAACCATCGGCTATCACGTTATTACTCTTTGTATTTAATCAGAGATAACTTAGTGATCAATAATTCATTGTGGGGATTTATGGTGGTGAACATTGCCGATATTGCCAGTGTCGCTGCTCAAGAATCAACTGAATTAAATAAAGATGAGCCTGAAACCATTATTATTGGCCGTGGGCAGAGTAATGTCACTATTACCTTAAACCGTCCGGTCATTTATCATGGTGGTATGGGCCAGTTACCCGAACCCATGATTACGATACATTTGAGTGTGGATGAGCCAAAGCTGCTAATTCAGGCGCTTAATAATAAAGTCTCAGTGGCCGCGTAGTCATAAAAAGCTCATAAAAAATGCGCTGATAAAAGCGCATTTTTTATGAGTCAATCAGTACTACCAAGTGAAAACCCAGTCGCTGATTTGTTGATTAGTCTCGTACTAGTTTTGTTAAGTCTGCAGGGCGATAATAAACTGACTTTAATACTTTGCCTTGGCGCACAACTTTACCTGCCATTTCGACGTCTTTAGCGCACTTAGCAATAATAAACTCACCTTTAGTGCTACCGACAATCTCGACACCTTGTTTAGCGTAATGGGCAATGGTTTCGTCGAGTTCTTTGTGGTTGCGGCATACTTTACTCATGTTGCTTGAGTGCACTTCATCCCAGCATTGAATAAAATCAATTTGACGGTTTTTAGCGACGTTGAGCAATAAATCGATAAGGTAACTGATCTCAAGGTGATCGCTTACCTGAGTGGCGCCTAAGTGGGCTAAGCGGCCCATTAACACGTAAACAGAGTCAACAATCGCATCGGCTTGTTCGATGCGAGAGTCGGCTTCAGCCAGCTCGGTCATTTCTTCAATAATTAATGATGTGTGTAAGGTATCTGCCTTATCATCTAAGCTATTATTATCATTAACGGCTAAGTCAAAGGTACTACGAAACTCAAAAATGTCGCGGTATAAATGGTTATAAATAGGTTGAGTTAATTGACTGAGTTGCATTGGATTACCTTAACAATAAATGTGGGCTAATTTTAAAGAATTGATGAACATAATACAAAAATTATTTACTGTTTATAGCCGTGGGGCAATAACTCTGTTTATGCCCCAAAGGTATGACGTAGTTCTTGAGCTTTGTCTGCATGGCTTTTAATATTTAATGTCGCAATTTCAATAACTTTTAAGCTAGCAAGGTTACTATGGCTTAATTCAGTAATGGTATGGATATTATTGGTCATCTCTGCAGTGACCACTTTTTGTTGTTCTGTAGCGACAGTGTTTTGCTGAGTAAATTGATTTATTTCACTTACACTTTGATAAATAGTTTCAAATTGTATTGAGGATAATCCTATATCACTGGCACATTTTTCTGCTTCAAGTTTGCTAGCTTGCATTTGTTCGGTCCAATTACTGAGCATGGTGTGCATGGATTGAACGCTTTTAGAGATTAACTCTGTTGAGAGTTGAGTCCTACTTGATAAGGCCCGAACTTCATCCGCTACGACGGCAAACCCACGACCCTGTTCGCCAGCCCTTGCTGCTTCAATGGCTGCATTGAGTGCGAGTAAGTTGGTTTGCTCAGCAATGCTTTTAATTTCTAGCATGGCATTAGAGACATTTTCGGCTTCTTTATTTAATAAGTATGCATCGGATGCCGCTGCTGAAATGGATGTGGCTAAACACTCAATACTGTCGCGATTAGATTGCATTGCCGTTCTGCTATCAAGACATACCTGTTGTGCGTGGTTAGCATGATTTGATGTTGATATTGCATGTTGTGCCATCTCGGCGACGGTAGAGTTCATTTCATCAATGGCTGTGGCAATTTTATCTATTTGATTTTTTTGCTGTTCAATACTGTGGTTGGTTTCTTGTGCGGAGTTGACTAGCTCATTTGCGATATGGTTTAAGTTGCTACCTTGATCTTGAGATCGACCAAGAACGCCTTGCATTTTTGCTTGATTCAGAACTTGCTGGAATTCAAGCACTGAAATACTGTCATTACCACAATAGACTAATCGACTGACTGAGTCATATTGTTGTTGATACTGGCTAATTTTCTGAGGTATTGAGAAAAGTTCTTTGGTAAATAATATCATGTTAATCAGTGACAAAGACATTATGATTGCCGCCATCGTCCAATTAAAAAGTAAACCGGACCCAATGCAAGCGGTTAAAGTGATCATTGCACCTAGCCATCTTTTTTGTTGGCTAGAGATATTAAAAGCGATGGTTTTACCATGTTTTATTTGGTGATAAAGTTTTTGAGCACTAGTGATGTATTCTGGTTTTGCTTTAATGCGTACGGATTGGTAACCCGTAATTTGGCCTTTTTCGTAAAGCGGAGAGATAAAGGCATCTACCCAATAGTAGCTACCATCTTTACAGCGGTTTTTTACAATTCCACGCCAGGATTCACCCGCTTTGAGCTTATCCCACAATTCCTTAAAAGCTTCTGCTGGCATATCAGGATGTCGGACAATATTGTGATTGTGAGTGACGATTTCCTGTTCACTGAAACCTGATATTCTAATAAATGTCTCATTGGCATAAGTAATGATGCCACGTTTATCTGTAATTGATACTAGCTCGTCATTGTTGTTAAGACTGACTTCTCTATCTATTACATCCTTGTGTCTCATTGTAATACTTCCATTATTATTAGTTTTAAAAAGGCAGATTGATTTCGTGAATTCCCTCGCAATTATAAAGAATTACAAGACATGGGTCATGCTAATAATTAGGTATAGTCACAACTGGATACAAAATAGCTACTCCATTTGACAATAAAAAAACCGACAAAGATGTCGGTCTATTTATTGCTTAACTATCGATTCAATATTGAATAAATTCTAACATTGAGGCTAACGCTATTTGATGAAAGCGAACGCATCACCATATAAATGAGTTTCTTCAATCCCAAGTTCACGAAAAACTTCTCGTGCAGCCCCGACCATATCAAAGCGGCCGGCTATGTAGATGTCATAACCATTTAAGCTGACAAAATCCTGCTTTATTTGCTCAAGTAAATTTGCTTTTTTGCCTTGCCAAGTACTGCCTGCAAGTTCAACCACAGGAATAAACTCTAACCATGAATGGTCTGCATGCCATTGACGAGCAATGTCTTGATAGTACATAGCATCTTCGTTACGACAACCCCAATATAGCTGAGTTTGAATCGTTTCGCCGTTAGCAATCTGCGCTTCAACGATACTTTTAATGTATGAAAAACCCGTACCGCCAGCAATTAAAATTCGCGGTCTATGGCTATCGCTACGTAAAAATGCGTCGCCAGCGGGGGCTTCAATATCAATATGAGTCGCAGTTTGAAGGCGTTCAACAACTTGCATGGGATAACTTTCGCTGACCGCAGCACCAATGTGCAATTCAATTAACGCAGCATTAGGCGCCGAAGCGATAGAAAAAGGACGTTTGTCTTTTTCACCCATGATCACAGATAAGTATTGGCCAGCCTTAAAGTCAAAGGCGGCTTCGGGTTTAAGGAACACTTGATACACAGCATCATTAAACGGGGTGACTTTTTCAATCTGACAACGAATGGTTTTCATCTAACGTCCTTTAAACCTTTTTATAATTTTTATCAATGAGTTAATTATAGCTATCTACGCCTTAATCAGATCACTGTGGTTACAATGTTGGTACATCTTCTATGCCAAGATCATCCCAAATTTGGTCAATTTTTTGTTTAACCTTAGGATCCATCACAATAGGGGTGCCCCATTCACGGGTGGTTTCGCCTGGCCACTTGTTGGTGGCATCTAAACCCATTTTAGAGCCTAAACCGGCAACGGGTGAGGCAAAATCCAGATAATCGATAGGGGTATTATCTACCAGCATGGTGTCGCGTGTTGGATCCATCCGGGTAGTAATGGCCCAAATAACATCTTGCCAATCACGGCAATTGATATCTTCATCAACCACGATAATAAATTTGGTGTACATAAATTGGCGTAGGAATGACCATGCCCCCATCATGACACGCTTAGCATGACCCGGATATTGTTTACGGATTGAAATCACAGCCATACGGTAGGAGCAACCTTCAGGCGGCAGATAAAAATCAATAATCTCTGGGTACTGCTTACGAAGAATAGGCACAAACACTTCGTTTAATGCCACGCCTAACATAGCGGGTTCATCGGGTGGACGGCCGGTATAGGTACTATGATAAATAGCATCTTTACGGTGAGTAATATGAGTCACAGTAAATACGGGGAATGAGTCGGTTTCGTTATAATATCCAGTGTGATCGCCGTATGGACCTTCTACTGCTTTCTCATCTGGGTCAATATAACCTTCAAGAATAATCTCGCTGGTGGCTGGTACTTCAAGATCGCAGCTAATGGCTTTACAGACTTCGGTACGTTCGCCGCGTAGTAAACCTGCAAAGGCATATTCACTCATGGAATCTGGTACGGGAGTTACAGCACCTAAAATGGTCACAGGATCGCTACCTAATGCCACTACGACAGGATAACGCTCTCCCGGATGAAGCTGTTTAAAGTCTTTAAAATCTAAGGCGCCGCCACGATGATCAAGCCAGCGCATAATCAGCTTATTTTTGCCCAATAACTGTTGACGGTAAATACCTAGGTTTTGTCTTTTTTGACGTGGCCCTTTAGTGATCGTGAGTCCCCAAGTAACTAATGGGGCGACATCTCCAGGCCAGCAATGTTGGATTGGTAACGAGGTTAGGTCAACTTCATCACCGGTTTTAACCACTTGCTGACAAGGCGGATTACGCACTGTTTTAGGCGGCATATTGAGTGCCTGCTTATACATAGGTATTTTGGCGATGGCATCTTTAAAGCCACTCGGTGGCTCAGGTTCTTTTAAGAATGCTAATAATTCACCGACTTCACGCAAAGCCAAAGGATCGTCTTTACCCAATGCCATAGCAACACGTTTAGGCGTGCCAAATAAGTTAACCAGTACCGGCATGGTGTGATTGGTAGGATTTTCAAATAACAGTGCGGGGCCACCCGATCGTAAAACACGATCAGCGATTTCCGTCATTTCTAAATGAGGGTCAACAGGATAGCTAATGCGCTTTAACTCACCATTTGCTTCCAAATGATCGATGAAGCTGCGTAAATCTTTAAAACTCATGTTTACCGCCTGTAAATCAAATCCAATATGGCGCGCACTATAGCATTTTTCTAATATAGGGTTAACCAATTTGATAGACCTATATTACTGATATCGACTTTAGCTATACTTAGGCTAAAATGGTAATAGTCAATAATGTGGTAGAGGTGACTTATGCGAACGAATAAGCAGTGGACTTTGATGCCATTATTCGGGCTTGGTTGTGTTGTTATACTCAGTATGGCGAGTTCAGCCAGTGCTCAGCCGTCGTTAGCGAATGAGTATTCTAATCGTGTTTCGCATTCTGTCGGCTCTCAACATAATCATTATCGCCAACACAATAATCATCACCGAAATCGTGATCCTTGGCGTTGGGGATTTGGTTGGGATCAAGGCTGGGGAGTTAACCGGCATTGGGGCCCAAGTATCGGAATTAGTTTAAGTCATGGCAACAACTGGCGATATGGCTCATATTGGGGAAATGGTTATTCCCGTAGAAATAACAACGGTTTTTATCCCTATCAACATCAGTTAACTAGCGGATATCAGCCACAAAATATTAAGCTTATCGACACCATTGTTGCGCCTCAACAGCGGACTACGACCCATATTGAGTATGCTTCGGGCTTAAGCCACCTACCTGCAAATGCTAAAGTGATCCAGCGTGCGAACGGGACAGTCTATGAGTGGCAAGGGGTTGAATATTATTTTGATTGGAACACTCAAACCTATGAGGTTGCTAAAGCAGAGACACCATGATTGCTGGTATAGAAACAAAATTCTATGCTACCGTCTGCTTTAGCTTGATACATTGCAGTATCAGCTGCGCTGATTAGCTCCCGACTATTTAAACCATGCTTAGGCAGTATACTAATCCCAATACTCGCCCCCACGTGTAAAATATGTTGGCCGATGATAATAGGTTGCTTAATACAGTCCAATAGCTGGTGTATTTTATGTTCTATATCGATAGGCCCGGTGATCATATCGAGCCATACGATAAATTCATCTCCTCCGAATCGACCGACCATATCGGTTGCTCGCAAGTTGTTTACTAAGCGTGAGGCTATGATCATTATAACGTCATCGCCAATACTGTGGCCGAGTGAATCGTTAATGTCTTTAAATTTATTCAAATCAAGAAACAATAAAGCTGCTTGATCCTCGCCACGTAAATCTCTTGCGATCGCAGTATCTATTTTTTTTATAAACGCACGACGATTGTAAATCCCTGTTAGTTCGTCATGTTCAGCTAGGAAAATGAGCCTGTCTTGTTGTTCGATCAGTTTGTGGGTTTGACTGTCTACTTCTTGTTTTAACTCTTCTTTTTTGATCGTAATTTGGGCGAGTGATTGTTTCATTTTATTAAAGTTATCGGCAAGTGCAGATAACTCATCGGTATCAGTGAAATTAATCTGGCTGGTTAAATCCCCAGCAGCAAGCGCGTTCATCCCTTGTTTAAGTGAAGCTAATCCTTTTTTAAATCGAATCAGCGTCATAAAAGACCATGCCGTAACCAAAATCGCGAGTAGTAACAGTACGGCTCCAACGAGGTATAATAATTTTTGCTGTGTTTGACTCGCTCATTTCTGTCGGAACTAATTGATTGTCGATGGCCCATTGGCTTTGAATTTGAATGTTAGAAAAAAGTGCATTACTGAGGGATAATCTAAAAGTATAGTCATTCCAAGAATATTGCAGTTGGGAAGGATCGATATTCAAGATGCGACTAATGTCTACCTGAGCAAGATCTGAGTGTGTATGAATATAGTCTATTGCGTCATTAATTGCTTTGAGTAGAGCTAACTTTTCTGAGGCTGATAACGTCGTTTGTTTAAGCTCGATTAAGTTAAAGGATAAGTGATATAGACCGCGGCTATTGATGACTTTTGTATTTGAGGTTATTTGTTGTGTTAACAAATAACTTAATGGCTCCCAAGCTGAAATAATATCAACTTCATTATTTAATAATGCTGGAATAAGCTGATCTGCACGTAAATAAATGCGCTCGATAGGCTGTTGAGTTTTATTATACATAATCAGTAAACTATCGAAAAAAAACTCACTAGCACTGCTTTTTACTATCCCTACGCGGACGTTGGCTAGATTATTCAGCTGATGATATTTTTGCGGTACTAGGCTAAGTAATTTGAGATCGTTATCTGATTCGACAAAACTGGCTAATACGGAAAAGTTTGTTTGTTTAAAACTATTAAACATCACCACAGTTTCAGAGGCAGTGGCGAGATCCACTTGTTTATTGAGCAGCGCATTGAAGCATTTCACCCCACCATCTAATCTAACTAACTCAATATTAAGATTATTACGCTTAAAATAACCTTGTTGTTCGGCAATAAAAAAGGGTGCAGAAAGTGGCGTATTAGAAACAGCAATTTTAATCGGACCCTTTGCGGTTAAGGTCTCGATGGATGAGTTTTGATTAAGATCACAACCCGCAATGCCAATCGCGATTAGGCTCCAAAAAATAATCATTAACACTTTGTGCATAAGTGAGATTTCAGTCAAAAGATAAATAATGTTAAGTGTAGTTAATGTATTATTTTTTGTGAGAAATATTGGTCAATATAATCGTTTTTTTTTAATATTATCAATTAATAACGGAAATACTAAGCTTCTCGTTAATCATTAATTTACTGAGTAAAGTGATACATAGTGGCAACCATTGTGAAAATAAATATTATTTACCATTTGATTCAGATACTTATTTGTTAAATTAGTGAGACGATCACTGATGGCCACCGAGCCATAACGGCTATATTTCGGTTAAGCTGTTTTATGCATGAGCAGAGAATGAATTCGATTGGTATTACTCCGACTAAGGTTAACTTATGAGTATGAAAAAGCCCCAATGCATCCTTTGCATTGGGGCTTTTGTTTGCATAGTTTATTTATATTATTATTTATGCTGCGATGGTATCACCACCCTAACGCAATCATTGAGTATCAATTGAAGCTTTAGGGCGTTGCTCAAGCTCATTATTATTATTTTAGCTTTGAGCTATCAGCCAAAGGCTGAAATAAAAATGACGTTATTGGCTATTACATCTGGGGAACCAATAACGCCTGAACTGTCAATAAAGCGGCAAGGATGCAAGTATTTTGCGCTTATTATTAGAATGTTTGTTGCTCTGTTATCAACTTGCTGGGGGACGAGTTGCTAACACTATCAAACATCCTTGCCAAAACGGTTTTGATATTTAGCTCTGTTAATGGTGACAATCGCGCCGTCAATGGCTAAAGCTAAAACACCTTATTAAAAATGACGTTATTGGATAATAGAGTCTGGGGACCCAATAACGCCTTAACTGTTATGTTAGCCGACTTCCTTAACGACTAACGGTGGAGCAATAAAGCGGCAAGGATGCAAGTATTTTGCGCTTATTATTAGAATGTTTGTTGCTTTGTTATCAACTTGCTGGGGGACGAGTTGCTAACACCATCAAACATCCTTGCCAAAACGGTTAACTGAATTTCCAGTCATTATTGCTTAAGATAGTTTAAACGCTATCTCAAGCGTATATGCTTAGCTTGCCATCGTATGTAACTGTTGACTTAGCTGAGTGATTTTTTGTTGTAAATGGGCTATTTCTGACACGATAGCGCTTTTGCTTCTCATTTGGCGAAGATCATTACTTCTTACCCATTGGTAAACGGTTTTAGCTGATACACCGTATTGCTTTGCTACATCAGACAATAATCTGTTATGGTTTTTGACTTCATCAATTACTTGTCTTTGTAATTCCACTGGATACTGTCTCGCATTTGACATACTCATCAAATAACCTCCTGCTGATTTATTTATGTTTGCCTGAGCGAGTTTCAACATCATCCCACTGGCTGCAACCGAGATGCGCTAAGAAAAAAATATTTTGTCGGCATTGTTGAACGATATTATTGAGCATGATACTGACCGATTTAATCTGACGACTTAAGTTTATTTTCTTCATCGCTATCTCCTACAAGTACAATGGAATGCTTTACAATAAAACTACCTCTTAGTGGGTATGAGTTGTTATATGGAAACTTTGTGCCAACGTTATATAAAAATTTAAGTTGTTATTTATCAAGTATTTAAGTTTTTGTTGTCAATGGGTTATTACTAACCTATTGGTTAGTTTGGTGCAATTGCACTAAATTGGTGAAAGATGCTATGGCGATTATTTATCGCTGAAGTGGTCGATGCTGCACAGTATGGATGACCAATATGGCAGCAAAAGGCCATCTTAATGACAAGATGAGCAAGGCGTTATAGTCGAATGAGTTATTCCGAGTGGATGGTTTAAAAAATCATACAAGGAGTGGGTTTGATGATATGGCTTCAATGGACGTCATCTTGGTAAGTGATCCGGGCGTGAAGACGCATGTTAAACAGGCTAGCGATGTATGGCGGGGGCGAAGTCGTCCGGGGAATTGCGCTAGAGTTTGCAATTTTCACTGGACGACATGATGTGCACCAATCAAATGAATGAGCTAGTGGATTAAGAACAATGTGGCTAGGCCTAAAAATGCAAATAAGCCAACCACATCTGTCACCGTGGTTAATACCATGCCACCGGCTAATGCTGGGTCAATATTTAACTTTTTTAACATTATTGGAATAGTGGCGCCAGCAAAGCCTGCAACCGTCATATTAATCAGCATAGCACAACCAATTAACCCTCCTAACGCGATGTCATCTTTCCACAGCCATACTGCAAAAAATACCAATATAGACCACATTAAACCGTTTAATAATCCAATGCTGAGTTCTTTACCAATCAACCAACGTGAGTTACTTTGGCCAATATGCCCAAGTGCAATACCACGGATCACCAGTGCTAAGGTTTGATTACCGGCAACCCCGCCCATACTCGGAACTATGGTCATTAAAATCGCGATGGTGGCAAATTGCTCTAAGGTGCCTTCGAACATGTTACTGACAGACGAGGCAAGTAACGCAGCAAATAAGTTAATCGTTAACCACAGGGAGCGTCTTAGCGTACTTTTTAGCACTGGGCCAAAGGTATCCTCATCATCATCCATCCCTGCCATCCCCATCATTGAATGCTCGGCATCTTCGCGGATCACATCGATAATGTCATCGATGGTGATCCGGCCAAGCAATTTTGCTTGGCTGTCGACGACTGGGGCGGATAGCCAATCGAGTCGTTCAAATTTTTGGGCTACATCTTTATCAGACATCTCAACCGGAATACTTTCTAACTCTGTGTCCATAATGCTTCGGACGGTTACGCTTGGATCGCAGGTTAATAAATCGACTAATCTTACTCCGCCTAAAACATGATCTTGACGGTCAACAACATATAAGGTGTCGGTAGTATCGGGTAAGTTTCCCCGTTGACGTAAATAACGTAATACCACTTCGATATTGACATCGGGTCGTAAGGTGACGGTATCGGTGTTCATGATACTGCCTGCAGTATCATCAGGGTAGCGCAGTGCTTGTTCTACTCTATCCCTGTCCTGGCTGCGCATTGACTTGAGTACTTTCTTGTAAACTCCATCGGGTAAGCTGCGAAGAATATAGGCGAGATCATCTGTGTCCATACCTATTGTGGCCTGGGCGAGCTTTTCTGGTGTCATGCTGCTAATGAGTGAATCTTTAAGCTCTTCACCTAATTCGTCAAGAATTTCACCCGCATATTGTTGGTCAATCAGTTGCCATAACACTTGTCGGTTTTTGGGGGGTGATGATTCGAGAATTAGGGCGACATCGTTAGGTGACATGGTGTGCAACATGTTACGAGCATGAACAAACAAACCACTGTCTAGCGCTTGAACGAGTTGATTGAGGCGTTGTTCGGTTATCTCATTATCTAGGTACTCTTTACCCATATATCTACTTCCTATTCATCATACTTATATCATCAAGTATGTAATCATTCTGGGCTGCTCAGGTTTTTCTGTTTAAGGCGTATTGGTGCAATAATCGTTGTCTGCTTGTAAGACAATGTAACGCCAAAATGGGATACTTGAGTCGTTTCCTTTGGACGAAATTATGCATGGTCTACGCTGCTATACATCATATTGACGGACGACTACACGGATGCAGAGTCAAACTGGATCCGTTGCTGAAAGCGGCGATATATGTATTATGTTAAACGCTAAACTCCCGCAGAGTGAACTGATACTTAATCAGATGGGTATCAACTGCGTGAGATAAACTTAAGGGCTAATATTATCGAGGGACTGATGTCTACCGTTGAGCATCAATGTCGTGACAGTTTGGTTAGGCCACGTGTAATAAGAATAATAGTGGATTAAAAAGTGAGTGACTCGCGAATCGTACTCTTCACTAATTTAACAAGATTCATCAAATTTAGCATTAATCAGATCACACACTGCATTTAATGCTACTTCGGCATCTGGGCCCTTTGCGGTCACGGTGATCATTTTCCCTATTCCACTTTCAAGCATTAATAACCCGAGCACACTTGCGGCACTGGCGTTTTTTTCGCCCTGAGTTAAGGTGATGTTCGCGTCAAAATCGGCGGCTAATACCGCGAGTTTTGTTGCTGCACGGGCATGTAATCCTAATTTGTTGGAAATGGTAACTTGGCGTTCAAGTTTGATCATTCATGCAATCCTATGCTCACTTAGCGGTTAGTTCACTTATACTTAATTCTCTGTGGCGAGCATTAACAGTGTGTTTACTGCCTTGCCTAAATCGTTTTGCTAATTGGTCTGCAATATATACCGACCGATGCTGGCCACCCGTACAACCAATCGCGATAGTCAGGTAACTGCGATTGTTACGTTCTAGATGTGGCATCCAGGTTTCAAATAGGTTTTCAATTTGCCAAATGAACTTGTTGACCAATGGCTGACGCCCTAAAAATTCTTGTACGGGTTCGTCTAATCCTGTCATTGGGCGCAATTCTATTTCCCAGTGTGGATTGGGCAAAAAACGTACATCAAACATAAAATCCGCTTCAGTCGGCATGCCGTGCTTAAAGCCAAAAGACTCAAAGTTAATCACTAATTCTTTATCGACACTGCCTAATAGTATTTGCCTAACTTGGTCGCTTAACTCGTAGATATTTAGCGCCGAAGTGTCAATGTAATGGTCAACAATTTTTGCGGTAGGCTCAAGTAAACGGCCTTCTAATTTGATCGCTTCTTGCAGTGAAATATGATTTTTAGATAACGGGTGCAATCGGCGTGTTTCGCTGTAGCGTTTAAGTAACACTTTATCATTGGAATTTAGAAAGAAGCTGATAATTTCAGTGTCATGTTCAAGTAGGGCTAATTGGTCTTGAAGCACTTTGCCTTGTTCAGCAATGTTGCGGACATCAACACTAATCGCAACTAAATCATTACTGCCCTTGAGCTGAGCGAGTAATGTGCCAATGAGGGGTAGAGGCAAATTATCGACACAATAATATCCTAGGTCTTCTAATACTCTTAAGGCAACGGATTTCCCTGAACCTGAACGTCCCGATACTATGACAAGTTTCATGCAGTTATAACCCGATAAAGTTCTGTTGCGTTGTGGCTTTTGCGAAGCTGTTTCAATATTTGCTTATCGCTGAGCTTTTTAGCCATACTCGATAACGTGCCTAAATGTTGTTGGCACTGGTCTGCAGGTACTAACAAAGCAAATAAAATATCCACGGGCTGCTTATCAATTGCATCAAAGGCAATGGCTTCTTCACATTTAACAAATATCGCGATGGGGTGATCGATGGTCGTTAATCGACCATGAGGTATCGCAATGCCATTTCCTATACCTGTGCTACCCATTTTTTCTCTCGCTAATAGGCTTTCAAAAACCTCTTGCGAAGACAGGGTTGGATACTGGGCAGCGACTAAATTGCTGATGAGTTCCAGTACTTTTTTCTTACTGCCCGGTGTGGCACAGGTAGTGCATTCCGGCTGCAGAATGGTACAAAGTTCCATCGTTAGTGTTTTGTATACTTCTCTTTGTGTTTAATTACCTGACGGTCGAGTTTATCGATCAGGGCGTCTATTGCAGCATACATATCAGTATTTTCTGACATAGCAAAAATCTCTGCGCCATTAACGTGGATTTTGGCTTCTGCTTTTTGTTGTAATTTTTCTACATGGAGTACAACGTGTACATTATGGATCTGATCGAAGTGTCGTTCAAGCTTTGAAAATTTACCATTAACATACTCACGTAAAGATTCTGTTATTTCGACATGACGTCCAGTCAGATTTATATCCATAGAAAATCCTCCACAACCTTGTAGGTTATAAACTCTTACGTTGGTTTGAGGGCGGGATTAGCATTGCTTCTCGGTATTTTGCAATCGTACGACGAGCAACGTTTATGCCTTGTTCTGCCAGAAGTTGAGCCATTTTACTGTCACTCAATGGTTTTTTCTGGTTTTCTGCGGCAACCAGCTTTTTGATAAAAGCACGAATTGCTGTTGATGAGCATTCCCCGCCATCGTCAGTGCTGACATGGCTAGAGAAGAAGTACTTTAGTTCAAATAGTCCACGTGGGGTGTGCATATATTTTTGTGTGGTGACTCGTGAAATTGTCGATTCATGCATTTCTACTGCTTCAGCGATATCATTTAGCACCATAGGTTTCATGGCTTCTTCACCGTATTCAAAGAAGCCTTGCTGAAATTGCACAATGCAATTTGCCACTTTGAGTAGAGTATCATTGCGGCTTTCGATACTTTTAATAAACCATTTAGCCTCTTGCAAATGGCCTCGAATAAATTGACTGTCAGACTGATTTTTACTGCTTCTAGCCATGGCAGCGTATTGCTGATTAACGCCAATTTTGGGCATATTGTCTGGGTTTAACTCTACAACCCAACGGCCATTTTTCTTTAGTACCGTGACATCGGGAATAACGAATTCGTCTTCGGTGGCGGTGATCAATAAGCCTGGACGAGGATTGAGTGATTGGATTAGGGTGATGGCGTCACGTAACTCATTTTCTTTTAGCTTAGTTTTGCGCATCAATAATCTAAAATCACGCCCAGCAATTAAGGTTAAATAGTCTTTAATTAGCAAACGGGCATTATCGATATAGGGTGTGGTGTTAGAGAATTGCGCTAATTGGATCAATAAACATTCACTTAAATCACGTGCAGCAACACCAACGGGATCAAAGTGTTGAATTCGTTTTAATACAGCTTCAACTTCATCTAACTCAACATTTTCGTCACCCATGGCTTCGAGAATATCGTCGGTACTTTGGGTTAAATAACCGCGTTCATCCACGGCGTCGATGATCGCTGTGGCAATGGCAAGATCGGTCTCTGAAAATGGAGTGAGATTTTTCTGCCATTCTAAATGTTCATACAGACCTTCGGTGGTTTCACCTTGAAACGGCATGTCATCATCGCGCATGCTAGCACTACCTGAACCTGACATCGGCGAGGCGGTGTACACTTCATCCCATGTAGTATCCATGGCTAAATCATCCATGGTTTCTTTGGTCATAGATTCTGCTGTGTCGACTGTTGAGGTGTCTTTTTCAATATTGACAATGCTGTTGTCACTGAAGTCTGTATCAGCTTGGTCGCGATTTTCTTTTACGGGGTCTTTTGCTTCAGAAAACTCATCTTCTATTTCAAGTAATGGATTTGAATCCAATGCTTGTTGGATTTCTTGCTGTAGCTCCAATGACGATAATTGCAGTAAGCGAATGGCTTGCTGCAATTGTGGGGTCATGGTTAAGTGTTGACCCATTTTAAGTTGGAGTGACGCTTTCATTTACCGCTTATCCCTAGATGATTTCCATAAAAGTGACAATTTATAAAACTGTAATGGATTGTCACGTACATCAATGATGTTTAACGCTGTTTAGATATCGTTCAATCAAATGAGTTAGATAGACTAAAGGCCCGTAAAGTAACTATAGCTTGAATTGTTCACCTAAGTACACCGCCCGAACTTGTTGATTGCTCAATACCTCATCAGGTGTGCCTTCGGCAATTAAATTACCTTGGCTGACGATATAAGCTCGCTCACAGACATCTAACGTTTCACGTACGTTATGGTCGGTAATTAATACTCCTAGACCTCGGCTTTTAAGTTGTTGAATGATTTTTTTTATGTCGATGACAGAAATCGGATCAACACCAGCAAAGGGCTCATCGAGTAAAATAAATTTTGGATTGGCGGCTAAAGCGCGCGCAATTTCAACACGACGACGTTCACCACCCGATAACGACATGCCTAGGCTGTCTCGAATATGGGTAATATGGAACTCTTCTAATAGATGCTCAAGCTGTTCAATACGTTGGTCTGTACTGAGTTCTTTGCGCGTTTGCAACACGGCCATAATGTTGTCATACACTGTGAGTTTACGGAAAATACTGGCTTCTTGTGGTAAGTAACCAATGCCTTTGCGAGCTCGCAGATGCATAGGATCGTCAGTGAGATCGTCATCATCAATTAAAATTCGACCCTTATCACTTTTCACTAGGCCGACAACCATATAAAAGGTGGTTGTTTTACCTGCACCATTGGGGCCTAAAAGCCCAACAATTTGGCCTGTTTTAACCGTTAAACTGACATCTTTAACAACTTGACGATCTTTATAGCTTTTAGCCAGATTTTCAGCGGTTAAGGTTATTTGGGTCATGGTTTGATCTGCTTTTTAACTGGGATTTCAGGGAGTTTTTGCTTTGGCGCAGACTCGTCTTGGAAATTCTCAGGTTGAATAATGGTGATAACCCGATCTTGCCCTGTGCCCGAACTTTCAGCAATAAGCTCTTGCGCATTGATGTTGTACTTAATTCGATTACCGGTCACTTGGCTACCCGATTGATTAAGTTTGGCATTACCTGTCAATGTTAGCGTGGTAGTCGCAAGGTCATAGGATATTTCGTCGGCACTGGCAGTACCAATTTGACCGTCATCTAATTCTTGTGAAAACGTCGCGGGTTTGCCAGTGGCGATAAGTTTCTTACTGGTGCTGTTTTCGGGGGTAAACGCCCGTAATTCATCAGCATTGATATTAATACTGCCTTGGACAATCTTAACCGGACCATTAAAAATGATTTGGTTATTTTTTATGTCAGCAAATTGGCTAACCGCAACAATTTTTAATTCTTGTTTCAGATCACCTTGTTTCGCCGTAGCAGGCAAACTCAACAGGCAAAGCATGCTGCTCAATAAAATAACATTGGCGCGAGTGTGGAGACGATTAATGTGGCTCATATGTTCCTTCTACCTGGCTCAGTAGCGATAATTGTTGCGAATTCAAGTCAGCATGTAGGCCTAAGCCTTGAATAATAAACCCTTTGCCTTTGATATACACCATCTCTTGTGAGGTGCCTATCATAGTGGTTAAGTCTACCGTCACCGCTTGGGTACTCAATGACTGCAGGGGTTCTTCTATATCAATGGCATCAATAATAACATTGTTTTCTAATATGACTTTGCTGGTGTTTTTATTCAATTGTCCTCGATCTGCACTTAGTTGCCATTGTGCTTTACCATTTTCAGGGTAAATGAGGTATATCGGTTTGGTAAAGTGAGTGATGTCACTTGAAGCATAATGCTCCATGTGCTCGGCGCTGACTCGACTTTCGACAAAACCTTGTTGATTGAATTCCGTGGTGCGTAGGTTATCTGCAATAAAGTCAGGGCGCTCAATACCAGGTACTTTCACCGAGTCCATTTCACTGCGTTTTATTTGTGCTTGCCAGTACAACATAAAAGCAAGACCAAAAAAAGCCACAATACTTAGGGTGATCCGATTCATATACTCATTCCATGAGCACTGGCAAATTTATCTTGGCTTAAGAGCAATAAGTCAGTCAGTTCACGCAAAGCTCCATGTCCGCCGTTTAAGGTCGTTGTCATGTGACAATGTCGCTTTACAAACGGATGACCATCGCCGACACAAACGGAGAGACCTACGGCTTTCATTACGGGCAGATCAACCATGTCATCGCCAATGTAGGCTACTTGTTCGGCGCTTACATTATACAGCGACATAAGTTGCTCAAAAGGTTCAAATTTATTATCAATGCCTTGATAAATATGTTTAATTCCTAATCCGGTCATTCGGGTTTCGACAATTTTTGATTGACGACCTGTAATGACGGCAACATGAATATCGCTAGTGAGAACTGAGCGTATACCGTAGCCATCGCGAGTATGAAAGGCTTTGAGTTCTTCGCCAGCATTACTGAGATAAATACGTCCATCTGAAAAGACCCCATCGACATCACAGATTAACAGTTTAATTTTCTGAGCTCGCTGCCAAATATCATTACTGATAGGGCCGTAAAATCCTTGGTGACACGAGGTTGATTCTGACATGATTAAATGACTCCAGCTTTAACCATATCGAGCATGTTTAATGCCCCGATCGGTTGGTGTTTTTCATTGACGACAACCAGTCCGTTGATGTTTTTTTCATCCATAATTTGTAGCGCTTGTGCAGCTAAAATACCCGTAGGGCAGGTCACACAGTTTTTGGTCATCACTAGGGCTATCGAAGTGGTACGAAGGTTCACTTCGGCATCGATGACCCGGCGTAAATCACCATCAGTAAAAATACCCACTAGTTTGGCTTCATGGTTGACTACCGCCGTCATGCCTAGGCCTTTTTTAGATATTTCATAAAGCGCTTCAGTAATACAAATAGCATCACTGACGATAGGCAAATCATCGCCTTTATGCATGACATCGTCTACTTTTAGTAATAATTTTCGCCCCAATGAGCCACCAGGATGTGATAAGGCAAAGTCATCACGGGTAAACCCTTTTGCTTGCAACAATGCGATGGCTAATGCATCACCCATTGCTAGCGTAGCAGTGGTGCTAGACGTTGGCGCTAATCCTAACGGGCATGCTTCTTCTTGTACTTCAATGCATAAATGAATTTTAGATAAACGCGCCATGTTAGAGTCTGGTTTACCTGTTACGGCAATAACAGGCACGCCCATACGTTGTATCACAGGCATTAACGTGAGTATTTCGCTCGATTCGCCTGAATTGGAAATCGCCAGTACAATATCGTTCTTAGCCAATGCGCCTAAATCACCATGACTAGCCTCACCAGGATGAACAAAAAATGCCGGCGTGCCGGTACTGGCAAACGTCGCGGATATTTTATTACCGATATGACCCGATTTGCCCATTCCCATGACAATCACTTTGCCTTTGCACTGCATAATGAGTTCACATGCTTGGCCAAACTCAACTGAGTCCACATATTGATATAAATTATCTAAGGCAGCTTTTTCAATATCAATGACTTTACGGCCCCATTGACGAAATTGAGTTTGATTTACCATACGGCTCTCTCTTTTAGCTTAAGACTTTACCTTTAATGCTCCAATCTAATGGGATTGAAATACAATAATTTGGTACGCAATAAAGGTGATTAATAATAGTGCGCCATGCCAACGAGTCAGTTGTTGCTTGGTGCCACTGGATAATACTAAAACGGCTAATGCAGTACTGGTGCCCAATACCATATAAAAGTCTCTTCCACTGGCAGAGGCATCTATTTCGCCAGGGGCAATTAACCCTGGTAGTGCCAGTACGGCAAGAATGTTAAATAAATTCGATCCAACGATATTACCAATAGCGAGATCGTGTTCTTTTTTTAATACGCCAGCAATACAGGCTGCTAATTCTGGTAGGCTTGTTCCCACTGCAATAATGGTTAATCCAATGACAAGATCTGACAAGCCATAAAACTTTGCAATACCCACAGCACCATCTACCATCCAACTCGCTGATAGCGGGAGGAATATAATACCGACGATTAGCCAAATGATAGCATGAAAGGTTGAGACATTTTTAGGGATATCAGATCCAAGTTCAGTATCTAAGCTGTCGGTTGTTCTATCATGAGTCGCTTGCCAAATGAAATATCCCATTAACACGAAAAGTACCACGATGAGCATGATACCTTCTGCTCGTGTTAGCACATTATCATGCAGGGTATAGCCAGCAAATACCGTGGCGGCTAGCATAATAGGTATTTCGCGTTTTAAGGTCTTTGAGGCTACGCTAATGGCGCCAAGTAAGGCGGTTAATCCTAATATTAAGGTGATGTTAGCAATGTTTGAGCCCAGTACGTTACCCACGGCGGTATCACGCATGCCATCCATTGAGGCCGTAGCTGCAACAAACATTTCAGGTGCAGAGCTACCCATCGCAACAATGGTCAATCCAATTAACATGGGAGGCAAGCCTAAATTTCGCGCAAATGCCGCCGCTCCGTAAACAAATCTATCCGCACTCCAAACTAAAACAGCAAGGCCAGCAACTAACATTAGAATATTAACTAGCATGTGATTCCGATAGTGATCATTAATTAACGAGCATTTTCGCTGGATTTTTATCAAATTGAAAGTCAAATTGAAAGCATTGCACAGTAATTGTACTCGAAATGATGTGTGGTGATATGGATATAGTTGTCGCTTAATCGACAATTACAGTACAATTTACACCTCAACTTAATGCAAGGAAGGCAGTTATCTCCTCAACGCCAATGTCTGATATGAGTAAATCAAATAATAATCCTTTGGTCGAAGTCAACCATATGGCCTTTAGCCATGGTTCGCGCGTGATTTTTAACGATATTTCTTTATCGATCCCCAAAGGCAAAGTAACGGCAATTATGGGACCTAGTGGTATTGGTAAAACCACCTTGTTAAAATTGATTGGGGGACAGTTAACCCCTAATACTGGACATGTCTTGTTCGACGGTCACGATTTACATAAGCTTAAGCGCAAGGAACTTTTTGAATTGCGCAAGCGGATGAGTATGCTGTTTCAAAGCGGTGCATTATTTACCGACCTTAATGTATTCGATAACGTGGCATTTGCATTGAGAGAACATTCTGGATTACCAGAAGATATTATCCGCTCCATTGTATTGATGAAGCTGCAAGCGGTAGGTCTTCGTGGTGCAGCGTATATGATGCCTAACGAATTATCCGGTGGTATGCAGCGTCGAGCCGCATTGGCTAGAGCGATTGCACTAGAACCTGAAATGGTGATGTACGATGAGCCATTTGCGGGACAAGATCCAATTTCAATGGGGATGCTGGTAAAACTTATTCGTGAGTTGTCGGATTCATTAAAACTGACTTCTGTGGTGGTCTCTCACGATGTGGATGAAGTATTAGGTATTGCAGATTATGTCTATGTAATAGCAGACAAAAAAGTCATTGCTCATGGTACCCCAGAGCAATTACGTCAATCTGACAATCCGCAGTTGATCCAATTTATTCAAGGCGCACCAGATGGCCCTGTGCCATTCCATTATCCTGCAGAGGATTATCAAGAGGAGCTACTTCGTGGGCGCAATTGATTATATTGCCGATATTGGCGCATATGCACTGAAACTCGTGCAGGGCTTGGGTCGGGCTGGCATCATGTTATGGCGCGCGATCGTGCGTGTTCCGAATATCAAAAAAGGCACGCCATTACTTATCAAGCAGATTTATGTGCTTGGTGTCCGTTCTATGGTTATCATTATAGTATCAGGCTTGTTTATTGGCATGGTATTAGCCCTACAGGGATATAATATTTTAGTTGGGTTTGGTACTGAAGAAAGTTTAGGCCCAATGGTGGCGTTAAGCTTATTACGAGAACTTGGACCCGTTGTTGCCGCGTTATTATTTGCCGGACGAGCGGGCTCGGCGCTAACCGCCGAAATTGGTCTAATGAAATCGACTGAACAATTGTCAAGTTTAGAAATGATGGCGATAGACCCTTTAAGGCAAATCATTGCGCCGCGCTTTTGGGCAGGTGTTATCAGTATGCCATTACTCGCACTAATGTTTAGTTTGGTGGGTATTTTTGGTGGACATTTAGTCGGTGTGGAATGGAAAGGTATTGATAGTGGTGCGTTTTGGTCTATTCTTCAAGCATCGGTTGAGTGGCGACAAGATATTGTTAATTGCTTGATAAAAAGTGTTATTTTTGGTGTGGTGGTCACATGGATAGCCTTGTACCGAGGTTATGAAGTCGAACCCAATCCAGAAGGCATTAGCCGCGCGACAACCTCAACGGTTGTACAGGCAAGCTTAGCTGTTTTAGCACTGGACTTTTTGCTGACAGCAATCATGTTCGGAAATTAAGATTTTTTCATTATTTAGATTAATTTAAGTGGTTTAATAGTATGTTGACACGGAAAATTGAGTTATTAGTAGGCGTGTTTTTATTGTCAGGTCTATTGGCATTTTGTGTATTAGTATTCAATGTTGCTAATGTTAAAGTAAAAACCGATGCCCAGACTTATACATTAGTGGCTGAGTTTAACAATATTGGCGGACTAAAAGTACGTTCGCCTGTAAAAGTCGGTGGCGTAGTGGTTGGTCGCGTGACTGATGTTGCCCTTGATAGCCATAAATTAGTGCCTATTGTGACGTTAACAATGGATAAGCGTTTCGATAAATTCCCTGAAACGAGCAGTTTGGCCATTTTGACTTCAGGGTTACTCGGGGAGCAATTTATTGGCTTAACGCCTGGGTTTATGGACGATGATATTTCGATGCTTGCCGATGGCGATAAAGTACATGACACACGTGGAGCATTGATTTTAGAAGATTTGATTGGTCAACTTTTGTACAGTATGTCATCTGCAGATAAATAGGATCCCTATTATGAAATTATTTTTTAGTCGTGTTATTGCTTTATGCCTAGTGGGCAGTGTTGTGATAAGTCAAGGTGCTATGGCTGCCAATGATGAGGTTAATACCAATGACCCTTATGAGATGATCAAACAAGTATCTAATATGACTTTTGATCGATTTAAATCAGACAACACGTTAATTAATAATGATTTAAGTCACTTGAAAGTGATTGTTCGAGAAGAGCTTATGCCTTATGTCGATTATAAATATGCCGCTTACAAAGTGATGGGGCAGTATTTAAGTGATACAACGGTAGATCAACGTAATCGTTTTGTTGAAGCTTTTGAAGGCTATTTAGTGGCGACCTATGCGCAAGCATTAACAGAATATACTGATCAAAAAGTCGCTTTTGATCCGCCGAGAGATTTTAGCGATGAGAAAATAGTTGAAGTGAACGTCCAGATCCTTGAGCAAGGTCGTCCACCGATTAAAATTCAATTTAAAGCGCGTCGTTTAAAAGACAACACTTGGAAAGCATTTGATTTAGTGGCTGAAGGCGTGAGCTTATTGGCCTCTAAGCAATCTGAAATTTCGAATTTAATCCGTCAGCAAGGTATTGAAGCGGTCATTACCATGTTGAATGATAAAACCCAGCAGAGAATTGATCGTCAACCTGCAAAAGAAGCTGCAGCTGCGTGATTACCTTTAATCAACAAGATGACCGTTGCATTGTTAGCGGTCGGTTAACTCAAGATGAGGTGAAACAATTGTGGCCTAAACGCCATGAATTGTTTACTGCATCAACCCAAGTGGTAGACTTATCAGCAGTGGAATACGTCGACAGTGCAGGTGTTGCATTGTTATTAGCGTTAATCAAACTGCATGTTTCAAGCAGTCAGGAAACAAGTGTGTCACGTCAATTGGTTAATCCAAGTGTTCAGCTCAAGAAAATGATTGAGCTTTATGATTTAGACGCTTTTTTCAGCCAAGTATAGAATTGAATAGTAAAGGTAATTGATTTCATGGAATGCAAAGATATTGAACAACTTTTAACCGAGGCGTTGTCGCTAACAGAAGCGCATGTGACCTCTGATGGTAGCCACTACAAAGTGGTCGCAGTGGGCGAATGTTTTGACGGCATGAGCCGCGTAAAACAACAGCAGGCGATTTATACCCATTTAGCGGAGCAGATTGCCAATGGTGAATTGCACGCATTAACGATTAAAACTTTTACGCCTACCCAGTGGAAGCGTGAAAAACTTTTCAATATGTAACAACTGAGATTCACATTGGATAAATTAACTATTAAAGCCAGTAATCCTTTAGCTGGCGAAGTCGTGATCTCGGGTGCAAAAAACGCAGCATTGCCAATTTTAATGGCTGGCGTACTAGCAGAAACAGATTTTATTGTTTCAAATGTACCTAAACTACGTGACGTCATCACCAGTTGCGAACTGTTACGTTGTTTAGGCGCAGAGGTTGAAGACTTAGGCGATAGCCGCATTCGTATTTCAACCACTCATTTAAATAACTATTGTGCCCCTTATGACTTAGTCAAAACAATGCGCGCTTCTATTCTTATTTTAGGCCCACTGCTTGCCCGTTATGGTACTGCAGACGTTTCTTTACCCGGCGGTTGTGCTATCGGCGCCCGTCCGGTCAATTTGCATTTGCACGGCTTGGAGTTAATGGGGGCCAAGATTGAAGTTAAAGAGGGCTACATCAAAGCGCGAGTTGATGGCCGTTTAAAAGGCGCCCATATCTTTATGGATATGGTCAGTGTCGGCGCAACAGAAAACTTGCTTATGGCAGCCGCGCTAGCGGATGGCACAACGGTTATTGAAAATGCTGCTCGTGAGCCTGAAGTGACTGATTTAGCAAATTGCTTAATTGCTATGGGTGCGAAAATCACCGGTGTTGGTTCTGCCACGTTAACGATTGAAGGGGTGGAGCGTTTATCCGGTTGTGAATATCGCGTGATGCCTGATCGTATCGAAACAGGGTCATTCCTGGTTGCGGCGGCGGTAACGCGTGGCAAAATTCGTTGTGTGTCAGCAGACCCTATTGGATTAGAGTCGGTATTATCCAAGCTTGAAGACGCCGGTGCCGAGATCACCACAGGCGAAGATTGGATTGAGCTTGATATGAAAGGCCAACGTCCAAAAGCCGTAAACATTAAAACGGCACCTTACCCTGGATTTCCGACCGACATGCAGGCGCAATTTTGTGTGTTAAATGCGCTGGCAGAAGGGACGGGTAGAGTGACTGAGACGATTTTTGAAAATCGTTTTATGCATGTGCCAGAGTTAAGCCGTATGGGGGCTAATTTAGAGCTGGAAGGTAATACCTGCATAATTCATGGTATTGAGCGTTTAAATGGTGCCCAAGTGATGGCGACAGATTTACGTGCCTCGGCCAGCTTAGTGATTGCCGGCTTAATGGCTGAAGGAACCACCACAGTGGCTCGTATCTACCATTTAGATCGTGGTTATGAACACATAGAAGCAAAATTCAAAGGGTTAGGCGGTGAAGTTATCCGCGTTAGCTAACTTATTTAATACTTGCTAATTCACTAAGACCGCACTTAACCGTGCGGTTTTTTATTTGATATGTGTCAAAAATTCTTAAATAAACCTCACCGCATCGCAAAGGAATTGCAAAGCTGATCACTTCTTCATAATGATAAACTGTTAATGTGTTGTGATGACGACTTTCATCACGTTTAACATTTATTTATTTTACGGCCTCGTGTTTTTTGCGAT
Organism: Shewanella sp. Actino-trap-3; assembly: GCF_002836275.1. Lineage (NCBI taxonomy): Bacteria > Pseudomonadati > Pseudomonadota > Gammaproteobacteria > Alteromonadales > Shewanellaceae > Shewanella > Shewanella sp. Actino-trap-3. The sequence goes on from NZ_PJCE01000001.1 coordinate 3,866,793, forward strand.
TGGTTGCGTGGTGGTGTTTCGGAATTTTAAATATAGTCAGCTATCTATATCTGAGACGTTATGGGCGCTGGCGCTTTTTGGTTTCTTTCATGCTTTTCATGAATGGTCTGAGCTATACGCCATCTTATTCAGTGATGATATTTCGCCAAAATATCATTCTGTGGTGCAATGGTTAAGAGTGATAAAACTGTCACTTTCTTTTGCTGGCTTGATGATTTTTGCTTGGCTTTTATTCCGAATTTGCCCTAAAACGTGTGCAAGAATAGGCCAGTTTATTACCGCAGCAATTATGGTGATTTATATTCTGGTGATGTTGTTCTTATATCAAAGGAGTTCAGTGCTGACGGAAACATTTGCACAAGCTGCCAGCTACACTCGTTTTTTACTCGGCTTTGGTAGTGCCACCTTAGCCGGAGTGGGTATTGCTGTTTATGGTCATCAATTGCGTCAGGATAGTCACGAATATGGGCAGTATTTTATTGCCACTGGTGTTGGGTTATTTATCTACGGTGTATTGGCTGGTTTAGTGCCGACAGAGCTTCATTCTTCCGTTCCAGTGTATAGAACCTTAGCGGCCACTTTTGTGTTGATCACGCTCTACAAGGCACTCAATATTTTTGATATTGAGAAAGAAATGGCCACAGAGGCTAAGCTGAAGCGAGCTATTGAAGCGGATAAATATAAAGCCATTGGGCATTTAGCGATGGGAATAGCCCATGAGATTAATAACCCTTTGGCTTCTTCTACTTTGGCATTGGATTTACTCGAACGAAAACTTCCAGTGAAGTTGGATGAATTAACGGATTATATTAATAGAGCGCGCTTAGGCATTGATAGGGCATCTGTTATCAGTAAAGAATTACTGGCCTATGCTCACACCGATTTGGGTAACGCTCAAAAGGTGTATTTTTGTGATGTCATTTATGGCGCTAAGCAATTAATGAGTCATAAAATTGTCCCTTACGTTATCAATATTGATTGTGACCCATCCTTAAGTATCATTGGTCAGAAGGTGAAGTTGGAAGAGTTATTAATTAACTTACTTAATAACGCCATGGATGCCAGTGGTCATAACTCTCATATCGATATCAGCGTCACTAGAGATGAGCATCAGGTTTTATTTGAAGTCAGAGACTATGGCGATGGAATGGATGAGCAAACGCAGCAACAAGCCACAGAATTGTTTTACTCAACGAAACCTATAGGTAAGGGAACGGGATTAGGCTTGGCTATTTGTAAGCAAATTGTCAGTGCTCATAAAGGGAAAATGAACATTATCAGTGCCAAAGGCATTGGTACTAGAGTACTTATCCGTTTTGCCACAGGGGGGGAGTGTGAATGGTTAACGTGTTAATTGCAGAAGACGATCATGAACTTAGGCGAAATATGGTCGATATTCTTCAACTTGAAGGCTATCAAGTTACCGGTGTTGACAGTGGCGAAGCTGCAATTACTGCTTGTGAGCAGCAAAATTATGATATTGCTCTGTTAGATTTAGTGATGTCTGGTATGACAGGTGTTGAGGCCATTTCCAATTTACGCCAACTTAACCCCTATATGGCGGTGGTCATTGTGACGGCTTATGCCACGGTTGATACCGCTGTGGATGCGATGAAAAAGGGTGCCGATAATGTTATCACTAAGCCTTTTAGTAGTTCGGTGTTAATTGTCACTATAAAACGCAGCATTCAAGAAAAACTATTATTAAAAACAACCAATGATATCGATCCAGATTGTGTCTATTCTGCGTTAGCAAACGCGCTTCGACGCGAAACACTTAAGCAGTTAGGTACTCATAAGCAGCTAAAGTTTATGGATCTTTGCCGATTAGTGGGGGTTGCAGACCATACCAAATTTAATTTCCATTTACGCCAGCTAAAAAAAGCAGGTTTGGTAATGCAAAATGAGAGCAAGGTCTACATTTTAACAAGTACCGGCCAATTCGTGTTACAAAATCACAACTTATCGTTATAGTTTTAATGCATTTAAATCAGTGGGTTATGCTTGTTATGATAACAATAGTTCACAAGTTGTTAGAGACTGTGAACTATCGTTATCTATCTCTTTATAGGTAATCCGCAAATACTGAGCATATGTCCAAAGAGACATATCAATCACGCCCAACATTGTGCAGTGATTGAAAGCCAATTTGAGGATAAACTGATGAAAACAATAATTCCATACAAAAAATTACTCCTAGCCAGCATGATTACCATGCTTGTGGCCTGTGGTAGTGACAATGATGATGCGGTTACTCCACCACCAGCAGATGAAAATACCCCCCCAGTAGCAACTGCTGATATTGCCAATGTTCTGGCTGCACAAGTTGTGACCATTGATGTGCTAGCAAATGACACCGATGCCGATGGCGACACCTTGGCAATTGTTTCTGTTGATTCTGATAGCGCAGTGATTAAAGATGGCAAGGTTGACTTTACCGCTGGCGCAGAAGCCGGTGAAGTGACGTTTAATTACACCATTACTGATGGCACCGACGAAGCATCAGCTGTAGCCACGGTAACCGTAGAGGCTATTCCTGAGCCAGAAGCATTAAGCTATGTCGGGTCTTCATCTTGTGCTGCCTGCCACGCTGATACGCACGAGACTTTTGTAAAAACCGGTCACAACTTCAAAATTATGAAAAACCCGGGCAATGATGCTCCGGTATTTCCGTATACCCCTGCTACAACCATTATTGGCGCTATCGATCTGTTGGTCAATTCAACAGCCAATAATGATTTAGGTGCACCAACAAGTTATGACGAGGTCTCATATACTGTTGGTGGTTACGGTTGGAAAATGCGCTGGTTAGACAAAGATGGCTACATCGTTACCGGCCAAGACGTGCAATACAATATTCGTAATGCTGCTGGTGAATTGAATATTCCTGATAATCATCCAGGTGATGTGGATGTTATGGGCGATTACAAGGGAGACCAATTCAATGTTAAATATAGCTGTGGTAACTGTCATACAACGGGGTGGAAACGTACGACTGATGTAGCAGGTGGCGATACTCGCAGCCCATTACGTCAAGATGATCTTCCTGGCATGGATGGTACCTTTGCAGAGCAAGGCGTTCAGTGTGAATCTTGTCATGGCGCGGGTAGTGAGCATGTCAAAGCACCATCATCAGAAAATATCGTTAAGATTGCCGTTGCTCGTATAACCGAAGATTTCTTAGCCGATGATATGGGCTATGGTAAAGCGGTCACATGCGCCGAGTGTCATACTCGTGATGGTGAGAAAGATTACCCAACATTTATTAGCCATTATAACGATGCCTTCCCTGATGGAAGTAAAGTCGGTGGTCGTATCATCTCTAGTGGTGGATTATCAAAGCATCACCAGACTGGCGATGAAATGTTAGGCGTTGTACCTGAAGACCATGGCACTTATAAAGCCGGTGACGAAATTGGTCCTAAGAGCGGTATGGCGTGTACCTCTTGTCATGATTCTCACAAGTCTACCTTAAATGCAGACAGTGCTGATGGTTTGCATACTGGTGCAGTTAAAGAGTGTTCTTCTTGCCATACGGGTGAATACAAGAAAGAGTTTACCGTTGGAGTACATGAGTTTGTTGCAGAGTGTACCGACTGTCATATGCCAAAATTGGCTAAGAGCGCAGTAAAACATTTCGGAAAAGATGGCACAACGGCCTTTGGTGACGTCAAATCTCACCTGTTTACTATTGACCTCGACCCTGCCGCGAAGCAGTTCACTGAAGATGGTAAGTTCCAAATGCCTTGGGCAACCGCGCAGTACTCTTGCGGTGAGTGCCATGCTGATTATGCTGATAAAGCAGCAGCACTGCCTGATGGTAAAATGCATAAGTAAACATTAGCGCTACCTTAAAGCCATGCGGTATTCTGCATGGTTTTTTTTATTGTTAAATGATGAAGCCGTCAATAATCTGGTTTTAGATTATCCATGTAACTGTTGTGATGAAACTGTTTGAGTAACTTAAATGAATTAACGAATTAACCGCTTAATGAAAAAAGCCATCAATATTAATTGATGGCTTTTTTCATTAATGTTTAACTGCCGGGGTTTATGGATCAAAGACCTTATGTTGCTCACTATTCACCAAGGCAAAATAGTTTCAAACCATCATTTGGCGTTATTGAACCATCCAGCCAGTATTAAGCGAGTGTTATTACCCAGTAGCGCTAACATGAATGAATTTACACAATATAACCATGACTTACATTGTTGAACAAACTAAAGCTCAGCTGCAAGAAGATAAAATACTTACCCCGCACTAAAAATAGTGATTGAGTTGATTTAGGTTGTCGTGGTGATGCAGGCGAATAAATTAGCGCTCAACAGTAACAATAGTCCTATCCTTCATAAGATATTAATCAACACAAACAGTCTAAAGATAAATTAGATCAACAATCGGTGGGTAAAAAGCCGTGTGGGTAAAACATCAATGCAGACGGATACACCGATGCTATAAAGGTAATTATTGTTGACCGGGACATTATTCCCAAAGGGAATTATTAATAGTTTGGTTTTCAAAAACGGCATGTCGTCGGCATCGTTATTCACTGCATAGTCAAAGCGTTTCAAGTTCAATTATTGACGACGAACAAGGTAATCGTTTTGTTGCTAAATTCCCCTAAGGGATAAATAGCCCATGGTGAAGGCGTTAAAGCCTATGGCGTTTACTTATCGCTATATCCGTTATTGCCTTATTGAGTAATATGTTAGCCACAATTATGCTGAAAATGATATCAGGATGACAAAAGTGCATCAAAAGACCTGCCTGCTTTAGGCGTTGGCAGGCCACAGATGTTTTACTTAATTCGACGTCACTAATAGACTGAGTTAATCGACTTAGCAAAAAGCTAAAATTTCAGCAACACATGGCTTAGCATTTCAGTTAAAGAATAAATTGTCTTATATATTTATATTTATCTAAGAAAATGCGGAATCGTTAGCGCTAGTGTTGTACAAAAAAAGCCATTCAATTGAATGGCTTTTTTGTCGATATTTTTAATGGTATTACTCAGGGTTAGTGACTTTTTCTGCAATAATGACTGGCAGCGTCTGCTTTTTACCCTCACGTATAATGGTCATGTTGACTTTAGTGCCCGGTGGGGTTTCTGCAATTCGGTCCATCAACATTTCAACACCAGGCACATCTTCGTCATTATACTGAGTAATAACATCCCTAGGGGTTAAACGTGCACGGGCAGCAGGTCCGCCAGGATCAATACCTGTCACCAACACGCCTTTCAAATCTGGTAGGTTAAGTATTTGTGCCATGACAGCGTTAAGCGGTTCTCCCGAAATGCCTAACGCGCCACGAATAACCCGGCCATCCTTAATTAATTTGTCCATAATACTGTGGGCTAACTTTATTGGGATCGCAAAGCTAATGCCGTTACCACCATTATCGCCACCCACTTGGAATGCCGCGGTGTTGATACCAATGAGCTCACCACCGGTATCGACTAATGCTCCGCCAGAGTTACCGGCATTAATGGCCGCATCTGTTTGTAAGAAGTCTAAGTAACCAGAACTTAAGCCGTTACGGCCGGTTGCACTAATAATACCTTGGGTAATGGTTTGGCCAATGTTGTAAGGGTTACCAATCGCCAATACCACATCGCCGACTTGGGCTAGTTTATCAAGATTAACCGGTACGATAGGTAAATTATCGCCTTCAATTTTTAATACAGCTAAATCTGTTTCGGGATCGGAACCCACCACTTCGGCAGTAAATTTTCGCCCATCTTGCAGTGCAATAACAATTTCGTCTGCTTTTTTTATCACATGGTAATTGGTTAGTACATAACCTTCGTTACTCATTATCACCCCAGAGCCTAAGCCTTGAAGCGAACTTGAATTGAGCGGATTACCTTGATCAATACTAAGACTGTAAATATTAGCAACTGCCGGTGCGGCTCGACGAACGGCTTTAGCAAAAGATAATTCTGAGCCATTGGAGCTGACATTGGATAAATTATGATTGAACGAGGAATTTTGCATCAACGAGGTTATGGCTAAAAAAACAGCTGCCATTATCAGACCAAATACCACAGCTTTAGTTATATAAATGCAAGTGTCTTTTAAATTCATGGCTTGAATAATTGTTAAAAATAATAGTTGAAATATTAACATAGCTCAAAGAAATAAGCACCGACCAAAGGCTTGGCGATGCTTCATTCTTTAACTAACACCACAGACTATAACGTAATGGTTGTTATTGCTGTGTGACTCTGTTTATAGGCAATAATAATGTAATACATGTTAGTGTAATAAATGTTAGCGTAATATATGTTAGCGTAATACAAGGTAGAGCAAATGGTTGTCTCGTAATATTTTAAGTGCCGCAGAGCTTTGATTATCTTTCAACATTTCTGTTAATGCTTTAAGGCTGGTCACTTTACTGCGGTTTAGCCCCACAATTAAATCACCTTTCTCTAAACCGCTCATTGCCGCTGGTGAGCCTTGAGCAACCTCTGTGATCTGGATGCCTTTTTTGCTGTCTTCTAACGTGGCACCTTGTAGCATAGGATGCACATTACCCGCTTCTGCTTCGACTTTATCTGCTTTACCTAATGTCGCTTCAATAGTTTTTTTATCGCCGTCACGAATAATACCAAATTCTACTTCTGCTCCCTCGCCCATAGTGGCCACTTTTGCCCGTAATTCTTGGAAGGTTTTAATACTGCGACCATTGAGGCTGACTATAATATCACCCGCTTTTAGCCCTGCTTTATCCGCAGCACTTTTTGGCATGACTTCATTAACAAAACCGCCATGTAGAGTATCTAAACCAAAAGCTTTGGCGAGTTCATTATCAAGATCGCGTCCTGATACACCTAATACCCCACGTCTGACTTCACCATGTTCAATAATTTGATCAACAAGGTTATTCACCATATTGGCAGGGATAGCGAAACCAATACCGACATTACCGCCATTAGGGGCGACAATTGCGGTATTTATCCCGATGAGTTCGCCTTTTAGGTTAACCAATGCGCCGCCAGAGTTACCACTATTTATAGCGGCATCTGTTTGGATAAAGTTTTCGAGCATTTCTATGCCTAAACCACTGCGACCTAGCGCGCTGACAATCCCTGATGTAACGGTTTGCCCAAGACCAAATGGGTTACCAATGGCAACAGCAAAATCACCAACGCGGATTTCGTCAGAATCAGTTTGCTTAATAGCGGTTAAGTTTTGGGCTTCAATTTGCAGTAAAGCAATATCGGACTCTTTATCTGCACCAATGAGCTTAGCCGTTACTTCGCGACCATCATGTAAACCAATTTGAATGTCGTCTGCACCGTTAATGACGTGATTGTTGGTAATAATGTAGCCTTTATCAGCATCGATAATAACGCCAGAGCCTAAGCCTCTAAAAGGGCGCTCTTGAACTTGTTCTTGTGGTGCGTTGGGGCCAAAGAAATAGCGAAACACATCCGGTACACGTTGCTTTGACACTTGGGTGCCCGTTACTGCTACCGACACAACTGCTGGCGTTGTGCGTTCTAACATTGGCGCTAAGCTAGGTAGGGTTTGACCGTCAACGGCTTGTGGAATGGCCGCTAGCGACAGCGTTGGTGTCATGACTAACGATGCCGTTAATAACGCAGCAGAGAGTAAGCTTAATTTGGTTTTCATCTAGGGACAGCTCCTGTATACATTCAAGCTTGATGAGAAAAATATCTGGCTTGATGACATGATGTTAAAGTTAAATATCGTTAATCATTTTGCTGATGTGTTGCCTAAAGCTCGTTTTATGATGTTCTACAATGGCGAGCAAGTCAGTACAATTATAGGTAAAGAATAAGCAAATTTACGTTAATCAATCAGAGTGGCTGTTATTATGTTAGTTCCTTTTTTATTAACAAAGGTTAATTTGATCCTTTGAAGCCATTACTCGTACTTATTGTTTAATGTTATTATCCGCAGCAATTATTTGATGTAAGAGAGTCGTAATCGTGTCGCAGTTAACCCCTTGGCAACATTATCAGCAAGACCTTACCCGAGACGACTTTTCACATGATATCGCACAAGAACAAGCGGTTAAGTCATTGCAACGCGTATATGACGAGTTGATTGTCGCCGCTAAACCCGTTTCGGGCTTGAATCAGTTGTTTGCTGCGGTGGGGATAAAATCGACATCTGCCCCAGTAAAAGGCTTGTATTTATGGGGTGGGGTTGGCCGGGGTAAAACCTATCTGATGGATACCTTTTTTGATGCCTTGCCCACGGAAAGAAAATTACGTGCTCATTTCCATCGTTTTATGCATCAAATTCATCATGACTTAGGCGAACTCAAAGGGGTACAAGATCCTCTTCTGACGATTGCTAAAAAGATGGCGTCACAATATCAAATTATCTGCTTCGATGAGTTTTTTGTGTCTGATATCACTGATGCCATGTTGTTGGGCACCTTATTTCAAGCATTGTTTAAAGAAGGGGTCGCACTTGTCGCTACCTCGAACATCATTCCTGATGAATTATACAAAAATGGCTTACAGCGGGTACGTTTTTTACCTGCGATTGCATTGATTAACCAGCATTGTGAAGTCTTAAATGTTGATTCAGGGATTGATTACCGTCTACGGACCTTAGAGCAAGCAGAGATTTATCATTATCCACTCGATGAACAAGCTGATATCAATCTATTACATTATTTTGATCAACTCGCGCCGGAATCAGATAGATTTACCACGCCGATAGAAATCGATGGACGCGCCATTCGTATTCGTCAACAGTCGCAAGGTGTACTGTTAATCGACTTCCGTGATTTGTGTGATGGGCCTCGTTCGCAACGTGACTACATGGAAATGGCTTGCTTTTATCATACTGTGCTGTTGAGTGGGCTTGAGCAAATGGGGGCGCAGCAAACGGGTGATGATATCGCCCGGCGTTTCTTAGCTATGGTCGATGAATTTTATGAGCGAAATGTGAAATTGATTATTTCAGCGCAAGTGGAATTGGAGCACATTTATACTGATGGCCTGTTAAGTTTTCAATTCAGGCGTTGCCGTTCAAGGTTGATTGAAATGCAATCGAGAGAGTATCTCGCGTTGGAACATTTGCCTTAGTTTACCAGCGCTATTTTTTTAAAAAAAGCCGAACGCTTTTTGTTCAACGTGTATAGAGCAGTTAATTTAAAATATTATCAAAAAGCAGGTGATCTTTGCTGTGGCTTTGCGTATAATCTGCGACCTGCCCGCGTTAATCCGCCAATTGGGCGGAAGTTATAAGCCAATATTCATGTTCGAAGGGGCAAGAATCGGTAATTTTGTGTTGATTGCAATCCGCATTCAGCATGTAAGACAGAAAATTAACTTTGGGTTTTTGTAATAATGAAGACTTTTACTGCTACACCAGAAACTGTAACTCGTGACTGGTTTGTTGTTGACGCTGAAGGCAAAACTTTAGGTCGTATCGCAACTGAAATCGCAACTCGCTTACGTGGCAAGCATAAGCCAGAATACACACCGCACGTTGACACTGGTGATTATATCATCGTTATCAATGCTGAAAAGGTAACTGTAACTGGTAATAAAGCTGCTGGTAAGATTTACTACTCTCATTCAGGCTTCATTGGTGGCATTAAGCAGATCAGCTTTGAGAAGCTTCAAGCTCATAAGCCTGAAATGATCATCGAGAAAGCAGTTAAGGGTATGTTACCAAAAGGTCCTTTGGGCCGTGCTATGTTCCGTAAGCTTAAAGTTTACGCAGGCACAGAACATAACCATGCTGCACAACAACCACAATTTCTTGATATCTAAACGGGAGGAGTAATAAAATGGCTGCAACTCAGTACTACGGCACTGGCCGTCGCAAAACATCTACAGCTCGCGTTTTCGCTAAAGCAGGTAGTGGCAATATCGTTGTTAACCAACTTCCACTGGATGTGTATTTTGGTCGTGAAACGGCTCGTATGGTTGTTCGTCAACCATTAGAGTTAGTTGAAATGACTGATAAATTAGACATCTATGTAACTGTTAAGGGCGGTGGTACTACTGGCCAAGCTGGTGCAATTCGTCACGGTATTACCCGTGCACTATTGCAACTAGATGAAACATTACGTCCTTCTCTACGTACCGCTGGTTTTGTTACCCGTGATGCACGTAAAGTTGAGCGTAAGAAAGTTGGTCTACGTAAAGCACGTCGTAAGCCACAGTTCTCTAAGCGTTAATTCGTTTTTTGGATTCAAAAAACCCAGCTTACGCTGGGTTTTTTATTGCCTAAAATTTAGCGCGCAAGATGTGTTTTGTGTGCATATTAATGATGTTCTATAAAATCGCTGCAGATAAGCTCGAAAACATCGGCCGAAGATGTCATGCCAATCAAATTACTTTACTCTGTGTTGACGCATTTTAACGTACGACGGCATGATCTATTTTGTTCCATACAAGATAAGACATTTCCTCCATTGTCCATGGCGGTCAGATACAAAAGGTAGATCAATGCAGAGCAGTTGCCGAACAACACTATGCCTTTAAGTCTTGGTCTTGATTAAAACAACTTGAATTCCCGCTGCATGACCCAATATTGAACACGATTGGTGTCAGTTAAAGAGAGACTACAACATGAATATACAGCTGTTAATAACCGCATTTGGCTTAGTTTTAATTCTTGAAGGGCTTGGTCCGTTACTTTTCCCTAACAAGTGGCAAAAATATTTATTAGAGCTTTCAACACAAAAGCAAAATGTTCTCAGACGCTTAGGTGGATGTTTAGTGACTGTAGGTGTCGTTTTATTGATCATTGCGCAATAAAATACTTGCCTATAACCCCCTAAAATCTGTTAAAATTCTATTTTATACCACAAGACGTTGCAGCTAATCATGGGTAAGAATGTAGTCGTGCTCGGCACTCAATGGGGTGACGAAGGTAAAGGTAAGATTGTCGACCTTTTAACAGAACAGGCAAAATATGTAGTTCGTTACCAAGGCGGCCATAATGCCGGTCATACTTTGGTAATTGATGGTGAAAAAACCGTTCTTCATCTTATTCCGTCAGGTATTTTACGTGATAACGTAAAATGTATTATCGGTAATGGTGTGGTCGTTTCTCCTGATGCGTTGATGACAGAAATCAACATGTTAAAAAAACGTGGTGTCCCTGTAGAAGAACGTTTATTAATTTCTGAAGCATGTCCGCTTATCCTTCCATTCCATTGTGCATTAGATGTTGCCCGTGAGAAAGCTCGCGGTAATAAAGCCATTGGCACCACTGGACGGGGTATTGGTCCTGCATATGAAGACAAAGTCTCTCGTCGCGGTTTGCGCATTGGTGATTTGTTTAATGCAGAACTATTTGCGACTAAGTTACAAGAAGTTATGAAATACCATAACTTTATGCTAACTGAGTACTACCATGTTGAAGCCGTTGATTATCAGCAAACACTAGATGATGCATTGGCAATTGCTGATTATCTCAAAAGCATGTGTACTGATGTCAGTGAAATGTTAGATGTTGCCCGTAAAGCGGGTGAGCCCATTCTATTTGAAGGCGCTCAAGGAACATTATTGGATATCGACCACGGTACTTATCCATTTGTGACCTCATCAAACACAACTGCGGGTGGTGTTGCGACGGGTTCAGGTTTTGGTCCTCGTCATCTAGACTATGTGTTAGGCATCATGAAAGCGTACACGACGCGTGTCGGTGCGGGTCCATTCCCAACGGAATTAACCAATGAAATTGGTGATTATATTGGTGAGAAAGGCCAAGAGTTTGGTGCTACAACGGGTCGCAAACGTCGCCCTGGTTGGTTAGATGCTGTGGCCATGCGCCGTGCCGTTCAAATCAACAGTCTTAGCGGTTTTTGCTTAACTAAATTAGACGTTTTAGACGGTCTAAAAGAAGTTAAGATTTGTGTTGGCTATCAATATGCTGATGGAACAGTTTCAAAGGTGACCCCTTTAGCTGCTGAAGGTTATGATCTAGTTACCCCAATTTATGAAACTATGCCTGGTTGGAGTGAAAACACTTTCGGTGCCACAACCATCGAGCAATTACCTGCCGCGGCAATTAATTATATCAAGCGTCTCGAAGTGTTATTAGAAACGCCCATTGATATTATCTCTACCGGTCCGGATAGAAATGAAACCATGATTTTGGTGAGTCCGTTCAAGTAAACTAAAAAGGCCGCGATAAGCGGCCTTTTTAATGAGTGCGATTAACTGTCGTAGCAGTTTCTACTCAAGAAATACGCTATACTGCCGATGGGTTAGTCATGATAGTGTCATCGAGAATCCTTATGTTGCGTATCTCTTTATTGTTGTTGAGTGTTGTGTCCATCAATGTGTTTGCGGTCACCGAAGCCGTCGATATCTATAGCGATCAACAATTGATTTCGCTCATTCGTTCAAATCAATATTTGCAACGCGTCAAAGCTGACGACTGTCAGTTAGTGCAAGACATTGAAGCCCGTGCAGAAGTGTTGCAGCAACCCATGTACCAGTTTTTATGGGGTGAAATGCTCAATAACGGTGTGTGCGTAAAGGCACATCCCTCTCGCGGTATGGCACTACTGCAAACCGCTGCAGAGCAAGGTAGCCCCGAAGCGATGGTAAAATTGGCAGATTATTATTATCGCGGTAAACTAGTGGTTAAAGATCCTAATCGTGCCGTGCAATATGTGTTGCCTGCCGCAGCGAATGGGGATTTAACCGCAAAAATGATATTGGTTCGTTTATTTGGACAAGGCTACGGAAGTCCTGCCGATTATGAACTAGGCTATCATTGGTTATATAACAGTATATTTGACGACGACGCCCAACAGAAAAAGGCCTCGTCCTTATTGCAGATGCTAGCTGCAAAAATGCCTGCCAGTATTGTGGCCAGAGCACAGCAGCCACAGCTGTACACACGTTAAAGGCTCCACGATATGGAGCGAATTATTTGGAAATTGAATGATCAACGATCCTCATTTTGAGAGAGAACAAGACAAGTACGACAATCCTATTCCTAGCCGTGAGTATATTTTAGAATACTTGCGTGCACAAAAGTCTCCTGTTACCCGCGATAAAATTGCCGAAGCATTAACCATTACTGAAGAAGTGCCATTAGAAGCGCTTCGTCGCCGTTTACGCGCAATGGAACGTGATGGGCAATTAGTCTTTACCCGCGGGCAAAGCTATGGCTTACCTGAACGGATGGATTTATTGTCTGGTACGGTTTTAGGCCATCGCGATGGATTTGGCTTTTTTAAGCCAGATGAAGGCGGTGATGACTTATTTATTAATAATCGCGATATGCTGATGTATTTCCATGGTGATAAAGTGCTCGCACAAAAAGCGGGTACCGATCGTCGTGGTCGCCGTGAAGCACGTATCGTCCGACTAGTACATGAGCGAACCGCAGCGTTAGTTGGACGTTATCACGTCGACGGCGGTATGGGCTTTGTGATTGCAGATGACCGACGTATTACCCAAGAAATATTAATCGCCAGCGAAGATACGCTTGGTGCCCGCGCCGGTGATGTGGTTGTGGTTGAATTAACTCGTCGTCCAGGTCGTTTTGTTAAAGCAGCAGCGAAAGTGACTGAAGTCTTGGGTGAGACAATGGCACCGGGTATGGAAATTGAAATTGCGTTACGTAATTATGATTTACCGAATACTTGGTCAGATGTTATTGAGAAAAAACTCAAACGTATTCCCGACGAAGTCACCGAAGAAGATAAATTAGGCCGTGTCGACTTACGTCATTTACCCCTAGTCACCATTGATGGCGAAGATGCCCGTGATTTTGACGATGCGGTTTATGCTGAAGCTAAACCGAGTGGCGGCTGGCGTTTGTGGGTCGCGATTGCTGATGTGAGTCACTATGTACGTACTGATTCAGCATTAGATACAGAGGCTCGTGCACGAGGTAACTCAGTATATTTTCCGTCGCAAGTTATCCCAATGTTGCCTGAGAAAATATCAAATGGCTTATGTTCATTAATGCCAAAAGTCGATCGTTTGTGCATGGTGGCCGAGATGACCATTTCTGCTGCCGGTAATTTATCGGGAACCAAGTTTTTCCCTGCGGTAATGCACTCTCATGCTCGTTTTACTTACACCCAAGTTGCCGCGATGCTTGAAGGTGGGCCAATCGCCTCTGAGCACCAAGCACTATTCCCACATTTGAAGTGTTTACAGACGTTATATCTCACGTTAGATAAACGCCGTGCGGAGCGTGGGGCCATTGCATTTGAAACCCTAGAAACACAGTTTATTTTCAATGAACAACGTAAAATTGAAAAAATAGTTCCTAGCGTTCGTAACCAAGCACATAAGATCATTGAAGAATGTATGATTTTAGCCAACGTGGCCTCGGCTAAGTTTGTCAAAAAACACAAAGGTGAAGTGTTATACCGTGTTCATGAAGCCCCATCAGAGCAAAAGCTCGCCAATTTCAAAGAGTTTCTTGCTGAACGCGGCTTAAGCATGGATGGCGGGCTGGAACCGACAACCAATGACTATCAAAATCTGATGTTGAAAATAGCCGATCGACCCGATTTCGAGCTTATTCAGGTGATGTTATTACGTTCAATGCGTCAAGCAATCTATAGCCCTGATAATAACGGTCACTTCGGATTGGCATTAGAGGCTTATTCGCATTTTACCTCACCGATCCGCCGTTATCCTGACTTGATTTTACATCGAGTGATCAAATATTTGCTCGCAAAAGAGCTGGGCGAGGTAAACGATAAGTGGACCCAAGATGGTGGCTATTTCTATCAACTCGAAGAGTTAGATTTATTAGGTGTAGAATGTTCCACGACTGAACGTCGAGCTGATGAAGCCACTCGCGATGTCAATGATTGGCTTAAATGTGAATATATGCAAGATCATGTCGGTGATACCTTCGACGCGGTTATTGCCTCAGTCACTAGCTTTGGTTTGTTTGTTAGACTTAACACCTTGTTTATTGATGGGCTGGTGCATATTTCCAGTCTTGGCAGTGATTACTATCAATTTGATCCTATGCGCCAACGATTAGTTGGTGAAAATACCCGCCAGGTATACCAATTGGGTGATGAAGTGACGGTCACCGTCGCTGCGGTAAACCTTGATGATCGTCAAATTGACTTGTTGATGGTGGGTGACAACACTAAAGGCGCGGGTAAACCTGCACGCAAAGGCAGCAAACCTTCAACCGCTCGTGAACGAGTGAATGCAGAAGGGGCTAAATCGGCACGGGGTAAATCGACACGGGGTAAATCGACAGGTAAATCTGATAAACCTAAATCGGATAAGCCTAAATCCGATAAACCTAAGTCGGATAAGCCTAAGTCGGATAAGCCTAAGTCAGATAAACCTAAATCTGATAAGCCTAAGCCCAGCAAGCGTCGTTCAAGTGGAAAAGCTTCATCGCCAGCAGCCAAACCTGCGGTTGCTGACAACTCTTCCGCTGTGGAACAAAAAGCTGATGCCACAAAACCCAATTCTAGTGTTAAGAAAACCCCTGCCAAGCGCAGCAAGAGATAGTAATTAAATGAAAAAACAAGATACCATTTTTGGCATTCATGCCGTTGAAGCATTGTTAAATAATAGCCCTGAACGCGTCATTGAGCTTTGGCTATTACAAGGCCGTGATGACGAACGCTTAACACCGTTGATTAATATAGCGTCTACGTTTGGTACCACACTTCAGCGTGCTGCACGTAAAGTATTAGATGACAAAGCCGGTAGTTCACATCACCAAGGTATTGTTGCGCGAGTAAAAGCGCTTAAGCCTCTAACTGAAAGTGATTTAGATGCATTGCTTGATAAAACAGAAGTGCCTTTTTTATTAATTTTAGACGGTGTTACTGATCCCCATAACCTTGGTGCGTGTCTACGTAATGCCGATGCTGCGGGTGTGCATGGGGTTATCGTGCCGAAAGATAACTCAGTCGGATTAACCTCAACAGTAAGTAAAGTCGCTTGTGGCGCGGCCGAAATCATACCGTTATTTCAAGTGACTAACCTTGCTCGTACCATGCGTCACTTGCAAGATAAAGGTGTTTGGATAGTCGGCGCGGCAGGTGAAGCTGAGAGTAATGTATACCAAGCTGACCTTAAAGGGCCGCTAGCGGTTGCTATGGGTGCTGAAGATAAAGGTTTGCGCCGGTTATCTCGCGAAGGCTGTGATTCATTGGTTTCAATTCCGATGGCTGGAAGCGTGTCGAGTCTCAACGTGTCTGTTGCTTCAGGGGTTTGTTTATTTGAAGCGGTCAGGCAGCGTTTAGGTTAATGACCAACCATTAGCTTGTTTGCTATAAAGCGCGATCAAAAAACGGCGATATTTATCGCCGTTTTTTTATTGTTCAATACATTATTTATCACATATCAAAGTAAAGAAAATTAGCGTCTATCGATTTCGTTGTCGACATCCTCGTCATCCAATTCTTCCGCGATCAAATTATCAGCGCTCACAATGCTAGCATAAGCGGTATTATATTCTGCTGGCTCATCGGTATCATCAAACTCATCATCGGTTGATTCTGGCATGATATCAAATGCACCCTCAGCAGGATTGATCATTTGCTCGTTAACCATTTCAATATCCACGCGTGGATCTAACGAGGCTGCTAGCGGCGAGCCTACCATGTCACCCGCTGCCATTATATAATCTTCGGTAGTCGTGTGCTCAGCTTTTTGACGGACATTAATCCATAGTAGTCTTACGAGTAAAGTAAACGAACAGATGGCCATAAATCCATAGAGCATTTGGTCGCCTAACGCTTGCATTAAGCCAGAAGCAACTAAGGGGCCAATACTTGCGCCTATACCGAACGTGACTAATATTGTGGCTGACAGTCCTACTCGCTCGTGTTGCTCTACGCGCGAGTTAGCTAATGCGGTTGCTAATGGATACAAGGTAAAAGCTAAAATACCAAATAGGCTGGTTAATATTAATGAATATACTGAGTGGAATGGGACGACAGTAATAATTAATACGATAACACCCAATAAAGTGCAGTTAATTCGAATTAATAAGCTACGAGAGATCTTGTCGGATAATTTACCCATGGGCCATTGAGCTAACAATCCTGCAAAAATGGTACAAGACATGTAGATCGCAACGTGTTCAGGATCAATGCCTTTGGCAGTGGCGTAAGATGGCGCCAAACCATAAAAACACCCCACTATCATGCTACCTAATGCTATCGTTGTTAGGGCTTGAGGAGCGAGTTTCCAATAACGACCCATTTGTAACGGTGCTGGCGTTAACGGTTCAGGATGAATTCTGCGGGTGATTGAAATTGGCACAATACATAATGCGAAGCATATGGCTATTAATAGTAGCGGTTCTAACCCTAGATCAGGATATAAGCTAATGGCTCCCTGGCCAGCCATTAATGCTAAATAAGATACAATCATGTAACTCGCAAAAACAGTGCCGCGTTGATTGGTTTCAGCTTGTTCGTTCAACCAGCTTTCTAACACCATGTATTGGCACATCATTCCCATACCGACAGCAAAACGTAGCACTAACCAGACAGTTAAGTTGTCTATTAAGGCATGACCCAGTGCAGAGGCGGTAACGATCCCCGCACAAGCAACAAAAGCACGAATATGGCCAACTTGAGCAATGAGTTTATGACCCACTTTAGAGCCGCAGACAAGCCCAATATAGTAGGCTGACATCATGCCACCAATCCATATCTGTGGAACTTGCATGTTAGTCAGGCTTAAGCCTAAGTAAGTGGTTAGTAAACCTGCCGCCAGCACCATTAAAAAGGTGGTGCTATATAATGATGCAAAACTGCGAAGCGGGCTGTCCATAACTGGGCCTTTATTGGTTCAAAAAGGCTTCATGGCCTTATTTAGTGGTTCAAAAAGGCCATGAGGCCTTATTTATTGAGTGTATTGCTTCGCTTCAATGAAGATCAATAACTATTGAAACGTGTATAACAAGTTGAATGTGGTAATGGTATCGGTATTTCTACTTTCATCAGGAACCACCTCGGTGTACTTGATGTTCATGCCTATTTTAAATGCCCAATCCTGAATAAAAGTATTTTTATAACTCATATCAAGAGTTAATGTATTGTTGTCTTGACCTGTTTCAGCGGTCACATCGGCATTAAAGCTAGTGTACTCTTGTAATTTAACCGTGTACTTAGCCGCAGAACGCAGAATAATATCGCGGTTTGCTTCTGGGTCAGGCACTAAGGTACTTTCTTTGGCTAAGTCATAACGATAACCCGGACCGACTTCAAGGCTTAATTTGGTTTTATAGTTTTTAATTAAGTCAAAACCATAACCTGCTGAAATAGTTGAAATTTGTGTGTATGAGCCAAATTGGTCCCAGGTAAATTCACCACGACCAAACACATAACCTCGTTCCAACTTATAGTTTGACTGTAAAAACAGCTGATATCGCTCTGCGGTCGACTCGGTTCCATCAGCAGCATAATATGCTTTTATCGTCGCTTCCTGTTTGGTACTCGGCGAGTCATAAGTTAAATAAGTGCGGCCGTTGAAGTTTTTAGTTTCATTATTGCCACTATTTAACTGAAGTCCTGCTTCAATCTCAGCATTAAAATTACTGGGTGGCTCTTGGTAATCTGGTGGAACCAATGCCCATGCTGGTGCAGACAATAGAAAGAAGCAGCATGTGGTTACTATTTTTTTGATAGACATCATTAGAGTGTTTTATTCTTAACGGCGTAAACGCGATATTTTGGACTGCCGACATCATACCTTTAATCAAGATTGCTGAAAAGAGTGAGTTAGTGCTTGAGTTTACGGCGCACTTTATGTATCATCGCGCGCTCAAATCAGTCACTTTAATTCGTTCCTTGCCTCTAACTTGGTCTGACTGAGCCAAAACGAGGCTACCTAACCGTAAGGAGCAATAGATGCGTCATTATGAAATCGTATTTATGGTTCACCCAGATCAAAGTGAACAAGTCCCAGGTATGATTGAGCGTTGCACCGGTATTATCACCGCTGCTAATGGTACAGTCCACCGTTTAGAAGATTGGGGTCGCCGTCAATTGGCTTACCCAATTCAAGACCTACATAAAGCTCACTATGTTCTTATGAACGTAGAAGCATCTGCAGAGTCTATTGAAGCACTAGAAACAGCTTTCCGTTTCAACGACGCTGTTCTGCGTAACATGGTAATGCGCACTAAAGTTGCCGTTACTGAAGATTCTCCTATGGCAAAAGCAAAAGACGAACGTGAGACACGTCGTTCACCTGCTGATGACCGTAAGGTAGAAGAAAGCGCTGAAGAAAAGGCTGAATAATTTTTTGTGAATAACCACTTAACGTTGTCAGGAACGATAACTCGTTCAAGGCGATTTGATAGCCCTAGCGGTATTGCCCATGTGGTCATAACGGTAGAGCATAAATCACAGCGACAAGAAGTAGAAATGTTGAGAAACGTCTACTGTTTGATCCAAGTGGTATTAAGTGGCCCGCGCTTTAATAGCGTTGCAAATAAATTACAAGCAGGTGTGCAAGTTGATGTTGAAGGGTTTCTTTCACTACAACAAGGGCGAAATGGCCAAAACCGTTTAGTCTTGCATGCTGAAAATGTCGAATTGAAAACTTAGGAGACTGTCAAAATGGCACGTTATTTCCGTCGTCGCAAGTTCTGCCGCTTCACCGCTGAAGGTGTTGTACAGATTGATTACAAAGATATCGTTACTTTAAAGAACTATATCACTGAAAGCGGTAAGATTGTTCCTAGCCGTATCACTGGTACTAGTGCTAGATATCAACGTCAACTAGCTCGCGCTATCAAGCGTGCTCGTTATCTTTCTCTACTGCCATATACTGATTTACATCAGTAATATTGCAGTATTAATTCCTAATCGAATATAGAGGACTTGATAATGAACGTTATTCTGCTAGATAAAGTTGCAAACTTAGGTAGCTTAGGCAACCAAGTTTCTGTTAAAGCTGGTTATGCTCGTAACTACCTTTTACCTTACGGTAAAGCAGTTGTAGCAAATGCAGCAAACATTGAAGTATTTGAAGCTCGTCGTGCTGAATTAGAAGCTAAATTAGCTACTGAATTAGCAACAGCGACAGCTCGTGCTGATAAATTAACTGTTTTAGAAGGTGTAGTTATTACTTCTAAAGCGGGTGATGAAGGTAAATTGTTCGGCTCAATTGGCAACCGTGATATCGCTGATGCAGTTACTGCAGCTGGCGTAATTCTTGCTAAATCTGAAGTTCGTTTACCTTTAGGTGCTTTACGCACTACTGGTTTCTTCGAAATTGAAGTTCAAGTACACGCTGAAGTTAAAGCCGTAGTTAAAATTTCTGTAGTTGCAGAAGCTTAATTACCTTTAGCTCCATAAAAAACACCGCCCTAGGGCGGTGTTTTTTTATGTCTGTGATTTAATCCCTAGCCTTGCTAACCATAACTGTTTAGGCCGCACGGCCAGCTGTTTGGGATCTTTCAATGCCAGAGAATATTCCAGTGAACATCTATTTGATGGTCACTGGTATATTGTTTACCAGGGTTAGTTTGGTTCTTTTCCAGCTGTTGCTTCAGGGGCTACTACAACCACTGCTTTGGTAGGTGCTCTCGTTGTAACTTCGGGCGCTGCTTCAGGTGCGACTTCAACCGCCGCCTTGGCAGGTGTTTTAGTTACAACTTCGGGCACAGCTTCAGTCGCGACTTCAACCGCCGCCTTGACAGGTGTTTTAGTTGTAACTTCGGGCACGGCTTCAGTCGCGACTTCAACCGCTGCTTTGGCAGGTGTTTTCGTTGCTACTTCAATCACCGCATCTGCTTGTGTCTCGGTTGCCACTTCGGGCACGGCTTCAGTCGCGACTTCAACCGCTGCTTTGGCAGGTGTTTTCGTTGCTACTTCAATCACCGCATCTGCTTGTGTCTCGGTTGCCACTTCGGGTGCTACTACCGTTACTGCTTCAGCCGTCGCTTTGGTAGGAACTTCAGTTGCTACTTCAATTGCAACATCGGGCGCGACTTCAGTTACCACTTTGGCTGGTGTCTCAGTTGCCAGTTTGGGTGCTACTACCGTTACTGCTTCAGCCGTCGCTTTGGTAGGAGCTTCAGTTGCCACTTCAGTTGCTACTTCAGTTGCCACATCGGGCGCAACTTCAGCTACCACTTTGGCTGGTGCCTCCGTTGCCACTTCGGGTGCTGCTATCGTTGTTGTTTCTGTCGTCGCTTTAGTAGGCGTTTCAGATGCATTTTCTGGCAATATTTCAGTTGTCGCTATGGCAGTTGCTTCCTTTGCTACCTTTGCTTCTCCTTCAGCATTGGTCACTAATGCTAACTCTTTAATCAAATTATCAGCATGATCGACCTTGTCCATCATCCACAATATATAGCGAATATCGACATGTACTGCACGGGTTATCGTCGGATTAAAGAACCAATCTTTAGTAATGGCTTCATAAGTTGAGTCAAAGTTAAGACCGACTAATTCGCCTTTACCATTAAATACCGGAGATCCGGAATTACCGCCTGTAGTGTCAGCGCTTGATAAAAAGTTAACGGGTACTGAGTTAAAATCAGCTGGCTTGTCTAAACAAGACATAAACTGACAACTACTTTGCTGTCGATATACCGATGTGACGCGATGCTTGCCCAAGTCATCAGCTTTAATGGCTGCTAATAGCTTGGCTGGGACATAGTAAGGTTCTTCTCCGGTGTTTTTAGCAAGGATGCCTGCTAAGCGAGTAAATGGTTGCTTGTATAACGCATCTTTGGATTGGTAACCATCAACCATGCCATAAGTAATGCGTAAGGTGCGATTAGCATCGGGATATACTGGCCAGTTATTTGACTTGTAATAGTCAATAATCGCCTTCATGTATTCAGGATGAACGAACGACAGTTTACCTTCAAGCAACTTTTCACTTATCTCTAATGTCATGTTGGTTTCATGAATGGCGACAGCTAAACGAATAAACGGGTCTGCGCTAATTTCAAAATCTGCAGCCGATTTAGCCATCCATGCAAGGCGTTTAGTTTGATTAGTTAGCTCAGTTAGTGCATATAAACTTTCAACTTTTGACTCTAGCTGTTCAAAACTGTCTGAGATGCTTAAGGCATTATCAAACACTTCGTTTTTTAACGGTTGGCGGACATAAGCTTGTAAGTCTTGTAACCATAAAATTTTATCGACCACTGGATCAAAGCTGCTATCGATGCGTTTGAGTGCTGCTTTAAACATTTTCATATCACGAAGCTGAAACCCTGATTCACGTTGGTCATTGGGTTTCTTTCTTTCTTTAGCCAAACGGTAAAGTTTACTCGCTACCTGAAGCATTTCGCTTGATTGGGCATTTTTAAAGAAATAATTGGTTTGCATTTGCTGATGTTTTTCGGCAAGTAGCGCTTCAAGATCGCTGATTAGATTTTGGTTAGCATTAGGGTCTTTTTTAAGCCAAGCTAAAAAGTCATTCTCGCGTTGCTGCTTAATGCCGACAATATCGGTAGCGTTAAAGCCATCTAACAAGCCATTAAGTTTTTTCATTCGATTAGCCATTGAGGCCATAGTGCCAGCATATTTAAGCGCAATATCTTTATCGATATCACCCATCAAGGTAATGGTGTCAATTTGTAATTGGTAACGTTTAGCATACGTTGGATATATCCAATCATTGGCAAATTGCAGCTCGCTGGTTAAGTTGTAACGACTGGTCGCGCCTGGATAACCGGCAACAAAGATACCGTCGCCAGCTTTTACACCGTCAGCATTAATTTTAAGGTAGCTTTTAGGGCCATAAGGAATGTTATCTTCTGAATAAGAGGCCGGTTTACCGTTTTTACCGACATAAGCGCGTAAAAATGTAAAATCACCTGAATGACGGGGATATTCGTAGTTATCGATATCACCACCAAATCCGCCAACACTTTCAGGGGGGGCATACACTAAGCGTACATCACGAATGATTAACTGTTTAGTCAGATAATATTCTAAACCATGGTGAAAACTGTTAACCGAACAGCGATAGTTGTCATCTGCTTCGCAGCTTTTGATTAATGCTTTGCTGTTGGTTTGAATGCCTTTAAAGCGTGCCAAAGGTTCAGTACTTAAGTTAGCCATCACTTGGCTGGTCACGTTGGTGACTTTCTCGGTAATGTATAAGCGTTCGTTTGGCCCTGCTGAAGGTTCCTCTGCTTGAGTGTTTGCTAAAAAGCCATCTTCGAGGTAATTATGCTCTTTTTTACTGTTATATTGTATGCCGCGATAAGCACAATGATGGTTTGTGACAACTAGGCCTTGGGGGGATACAAAACTGGCGGTACAATACCCTAGGCTGACGACAGCATTCATTGGGTATTGTCCCAAATCGGCCAGTTGTGATGCGGGAATAGCAATACCGCGTTGTTGGAGTTTGTCGGCTATGGATGGCATTTGATACGGTTGCCATTGGCCTTCGTCGGCACAGGCAAAGCCAGATGTCAGCAAAAGTGCTGCAACAAGTGCGATACGCATGTATTTTCCTTAAATTATTATTTTATTTCCGTTTGACGGGGCCGTTATTTTAATTCGTAATGATGGCAAATTAAGCTTGATCACGGTGTTATACCATATTTTGTAAAGTCGTTGTAAATTGGGAGTGTTAATGTCACAGCAAGGTGCTTTTAAAGCAAGAAACAGGCAGAGAGATGTAGAAGTTAATGCATTAAAATTGCCTCCTCACTCTATTGAAGCCGAACAATCCGTTTTAGGTGGATTGATGCTAGACGCTGAAGCGTGGGATCGTGTTTCTGAAGCGGTTGTGGCCGAAGATTTTTATTCTCGTTCTCATCGAATGATTTTCATGGCTATGCAACGTTTAATGGAGTCTAGCCAACCTCTGGATTTGATTACCGTATCCGAGCAGTTAGAAATTGAAGACCAATTAGACGATGCCGGCGGCTTTGCTTATCTTGGTGAAATTGCCAAAAACACCCCCAGTGCAGGTAACATTTTATCTTACGCTGATATTGTTCGTGAACGTGCTGTTGTTCGTGACATGATCGCTGTTGCTCACGAAATTGCTGATGCGGGTTATAACCCAGAAGGCCGTGATTCAAGTGCATTATTAGATTTGGCTGAAAGCAAAGTGTTTAAAATTGCTGAAATGCGTACTAATGCCAATGAAGGCCCTGAAAACATTAAAAGCATTCTTGAAAAAACCGTCGACAGGATTGAGCAGCTTTACAATAATCCTCATAATGGGGTTACTGGTGTTTCAAGCGGTTTTAATGATTTAGATAAAATGACTGCAGGTTTTCAGGCTGGCGATTTAATTATTGTTGCCGCGCGTCCTTCCATGGGTAAAACGACCTTTGCGATGAACTTGTGTGAACAAGCGGCTATGAATGAAGATAAGCCGGTGCTCATTTTTAGTCTGGAGATGCCATCTGAGCAGATCATGATGCGTATGTTGGCGTCGCTGGGCCGGGTTGATCAAACCAAAATTCGTACCGGTCAACTAGACGATGAAGATTGGGCGCGCGTGTCATCGACCATGGGCATTATGCTTGAACAAGGTAAAATGTTTATCGATGACGGCTCAGGACTCACCCCAACAGATGTTCGCAGTCGTGCCAGGCGTATTGCTCGAGAGCATGGTGGTTTGTCTATGATAATGATCGATTACCTACAATTAATGCAGGTACCGTCGTTAAAAGATAATCGTACTTTGGAAATTTCGGAAATTTCTCGCTCGTTAAAAGCGTTAGCTAAGGAACTGGAAATTCCGGTCATCGCGTTGTCGCAGCTCAACCGCTCACTAGAGCAGCGTGCTGACAAACGTCCGATTAACTCTGACTTGCGTGAATCGGGTGCGATTGAGCAGGATGCCGATTTGATTATGTTCATTTATCGCGACGAAGTGTATAACGATAACTCTGAAGATAAAGGCACTGCTGAGATCATTATTGGTAAACAGCGTAACGGACCCATTGGGCGTATTCGTCTAGTATTCCAAGGTCATTTTTCTCGTTTTGATAATTATTCTGGTCCACAGTTCGACCAAGATTAATCATTGATTATGTTATATTTAGTTATAGTTTTCCGTTGTTTATGATAGCAACATATCGCTGTTAGTGTGGTTGCATGTGAAGCATCAAATCATCTAACAGGCAGTAAAACGTGGCGTGTTATTTATTGTTTAATTAGGGCTATCTATTGAAACCTTTTCCCCGTGCAGAAATTAGTCGTTGTGCTTTACAAAGTAACCTAGCGCAACTGCGTCTTATTGCGCCAAATAGCAAAGTGATGGCTGTGGTTAAAGCCAATGGCTATGGTCATGGCTTATTAAATGTGGCTGAAAGTGTCGGCAAGTATAATGGCGGCGCAGATGGGTTTGGTTTAGCAAGGCTTGAAGAAGCGCTGCAGCTCAGAGACGGCGGCGTAAAAGGTAAGCTTCTATTATTAGAAGGTTTTTTTCGTCAGTCAGACTTACCAATATTGGTGACTCATAATATCGACACTGTGGTGCATCATGAATCGCAATTGCAAATGCTGGAAACTGTCAGTTTAGAGCAACCTGTTACTGTATGGATAAAAATCGATACGGGTATGCATCGCCTTGGCTTTAGCTTGGCGCAGTTTGATGATGTTTATCAACGTTTACAAGCGTGCCCTCAAGTGGCGAAACCGATTCATTTTATGACTCATTTTGCTTGTGCTGATGAGCCTGATAATCAATTAACCCAGTCGCAAATAGATGCTTTTGAACGCAAGATAAAGTCGCTTGAAGGCGATTGCACTTTAGCGAACTCAGCTGGTACTTTATTTTGGCCGTCGAGCCAAGCCGATTGGATAAGACCCGGTATTGCGCTTTATGGTGTATCTCCGCTGGCTGGTGATAAAGGGAGTAACCATAAACTTGTGCCTGCCATGGAGCTGGTGTCTAATCTCATCGCCGTGCGCGAGCACAAAGCGGGTGACAGTGTTGGTTACGGTGCATTTTGGACAGCAAAAAAAGATACCCGTCTAGGTGTGGTAGCAATAGGTTATGGTGATGGTTATCCACGCAATGCGCCAGAAGGCACGCCAGTATGGATTAACGGACGCCGAGTGCCAATAGTGGGCCGAGTGTCGATGGATATGTTAACCGTTGACTTAGGTGCTGATGCGCAAGATAACGTGGGTGATAATGTACAACTGTGGGGTAAGGCGTTGGCGGTAGAAGAGGTTGCCGAATATATTGGCACTATTGCTTACGAGTTAGTCACTAAATTAACCCCACGAGTCTTGGTTGAGCTGCTTGATTAGTCATACCATGGTCTGGTGTTATGCCCAATACGCAGTCGCGGCTTGGGCATTTTAGTTTATGGCTGTTTGACAGCATTATTGAGAGTATTTTCGAGAGTATTCTTGATGGTATCAGAGTCGGTAATCTGGCCGGGTCATTTCAATCTATCTGCAACATTGATTACACCGATTGCACATCCTCAAAACAAATTTCGATAAAGGCATTACCGTATTCGTGGGTAAACGGCATTAATATTTTTTTACCACGTGCTTTGTGGGAAATCGTATGGTTTTTACCAGAGACTACGGCGGGTGTTGCCATATCAAACTCATAGCCTTTTTCGCTGAGTAAGTTTTTAGCGCCACCGGTGACCATGTTAGTGAGCTCACCGACTAAATCAGTCACTTCATCATTAATGACCCCAGGGTTTTCAGCTAACATTTTATTCATAATTTCAAGGATTAATGTTTTTTCGAAAGTAATTGAAAGCGAACCGCGAGTTTTAGGGCCCACCATACCAATCAAGCCAGATACATCACCTTTAGCAATATCATGATTTTTTAATTGAGGTTTACCAGGTTTTAAATCCATTGTTGCCATGGTAGAGATAACATTGATTAAAGACACAAGAAATGGGTTGATGAATTCAACATTCATAGGCTAAGAGATCCTTCTACATATAAAGAGTGGTGATAAGGAGATAGTTAAGGGAATAAAGAGGGCTCACGGTACACGTCCCAATCATCATAAACCATCAAAGGTGCTGATGATGATAAATCCTTAATATATCAGTAAAGTGGAATACTGCTTCCAGCTTAAAACACAAAAATGAAATGGAAAGAGACATGTGCCGCAGAAATTACTTTTGTATATCTATTCAGCTATTTAGCATCATAAATTCATTGCCCTGATAAAGCCGAGTGGTGTTGAATATTTAAACAAAAGGCTAGGGTAGATAACATAATGATCAAGATTAACGGTCGGTATTAACTAACAGCATTAACCATCAGTATTAATTAATAACATAGACGATAAGTATCAGTCAATAACGTTAACTATCAGTATTAACTAATAACATTATTTAATACTGGGGAGCACAGGATCATGGATCGGCTGTTTAAGTTGAGCGCATAAAAATGGGTGGCATCGTTTTAATTGTAAGTTAGGCAGCTAAAACGATGCAAGAGCATCTGGTTGTTTTTGCTATAATTTACCGAATGTTGACCAAATTAAAATGGGGCGTTAATGGTAAAGTAAAATATTTTTCCCGAAAAAGAGTATATTGAAGGTTTTAATCCTACAGTGCTCATGCTGATAATTGGCTATTACGTTACTCTTTCGAAACTTATTTTAGCTAATTTAATGCTGATATTATTACGTATTTTCTTGTATTAGGATTATAGTGGAGCACATGTTATGTGTACCCCACTAGAATACTTTTAGTACTCTGAACCTACTTTCAAAGTTCTATTCTAACTAAGGTTAAAAGCTGTAGGCTAAACCAATCATATAATGATCATTGTTAAATTCGTGATAGCTGACTTCCAGCATCAAATCCAGTTTTGACAGTAAAGGATAGTTATAACGCAGTGCAATATCATAAGCGCTATCAGCCACTTCTCCATCGTCATCAAACTCATAAGCTTCGGCATCGGTAAACAGCGCTGCATGTGCGACTAGGCTGCTATCGTTAAATAGCGACAATGAGTAATTTATTTCGGTATACCAAGTTTCTAGATCTTGGTCGTAATTAACCGCCAGATTCATTGCTTGGTAATCTACTGACAATGCGTACTCGATGGTATCGCCACCTGCGGCGTAAGTGTATTTCATGGCATTAAAACCGAAACCTAAGTCGTCATTGACCATTTGATAATAACCAGCATAGTAGTCGATTTCATAATCTTTAATGACATCATCCGCGTCTTCATAGCGATAGGTTTCAAATGCGGTGCCTAAATAAAAACCGCTGTCATGTTCCACCATAAGGTCGGCTTGAAGTGATGGCTTATCATCACTAATGGTTTGTCCTCGCCAAAGGTAATTGCTCAATCCCATCATCACTCCTGACGTTGTAAATTGGCTCTCTTCGGCAGCAACCGTCTGACTGGCACTTATAGCCATTGCCATAATGCACGATGACAGTATTAATTTTTTCATTATTAACCCTTATATTAAATAGTTTTCTATTTGCTAGTTAGTATATTTATTATGTTTAATTATTTCGCTATTCACTTTACAAGCTTTTAGTTTAATTTAATAAATTGATTTTTAAAAATATCGAAATGCTTGCAACTTTATATTCGTTTGTGATTTTGGTTTTTATTTTAACTTTTTAATAAATGCTTTTTTTGTTTTGTGGGATATGGTTTAAATATAAGTTGTTATTTTTTGTTTTAAGATGATTTTTTATTATTTATCTTAAGTCATTGATTATTTTTAATTTAATCTTAAGTGTGGTTTTATTGTTTTTCGGGAAATGGTTTTTTCGAAATTTATTAAACATGGGTAGAGTCTAATAAAATAAATTGAAATTATATTTTACGGCTTTGTGTGACTTAGTGCTATTTTCGTTTTTATTAATATTAGGTATTATTTTGTCAATGGTTAGTTTTTAATTTTACAGTTTTAAACTGGCCTTGATTAATTATGCTTTCCTTTAGTTGTCGGTTTTGTGTGAATAAATAATCGTCAGTAAAGGTATAAATATTATAATAAGGGATATTTATGAACGAAGTTCATTGGGGGTTGTTAGTCGCAGCCTATCTATTTTTAGCCGGAGCAGGAGCCGGAGCACTTTTTATTAGTGGTTGTCTCGTGCTATCTAATAAAATTCAAGTGCCGCATCACTTAGATACGGCAAAAATAAGTGCCATTGTGGGTACGCTGTTATTAATTATTGGTACGGGAATGATCGTATTCGATCTCACCTCATTCCAATACGGGATTGCTCATGCTGATATGAGTAAATTCTTCCGTTTCTATCGCCTATTTATGACTTTCGAGCCAAGCTCCATGATGAGCATAGGTACTTGGTTGCTGACGTTGGCGATTATCTTTGCCTCGCTCTTTTGCCTCTCATTTAGATCGAACGCTAATCAGCCTAGCTATAGCCGATTATTGGCAACGATTAATGTGATCTTGGCTATCTGCGTTGCTTCATATACTGCATTACTTATTGGTGATATCAGCCATAACTTGGTTTGGTCAAACAGTATTCTGGTGGTGATATTTTCACTGTCGGCCCTCTCTTGTGGCGCTGCTGTAGTGCTGATGGTCAAAACTCGTCTCAAGATAACCGATATCAACCACTCCTTCGCTAAATCAGATGCTGCACTGTTGGCGCTGGAGTTACTTACCGTGTGTGTGTTCGCCTACTCGATTCGTAACATCAGTATATTCAATGGAATAGACAACCTGTTGTCGATTTCAAGTGATGCCGGTGCTATTTGGTGGATAGGTGCCGTTTTAATCGGATTAATTATTCCATTATTGCTGAATGTAACGTCAATCATTGGCAAGACCGCGGCGTCTCATAGCAAAGAGTATCTGTTAGCTGTGTTGATATTAATAGGCGCATTTTGCTTGCGCTACTCGGTTTTACTCGCTGGTCAGTATTATTAGGAGTCTACGATGCTAGATAGAAGAAGAGCCCTCAAACTATTGGCTGGCGGTGCAATTGCGACAACTGGGGTGATGTTTATGCCTGCGGGCAACGCGATTGCAGCGATTCGTCAACAAGGTAAAAAGCGTCTGGCCATGGCGATCGATCTTAGCCGATGCAACGGTTGTAAAGCCTGTGTTGTCTCATGTGGCATAGAAAATGGTACCAAACCCGATGAACATCGCACTCAGGTGATCCAAACCAGTGCGGAAATTGGTAACAAACAGTACGCATTTAATCTGCCAATCATGTGTAACAACTGTGAGGATCCCTCATGCGTGTCTGTTTGTCCAACGGGCGCGACATTCAAGCGTGAAGAAGACGGCATAGTCGTCGTGGATTCTACGCTTTGTATAGGGTGTAACTACTGCATCCAGGCGTGCCCATACAGTGGGGTTCGTTTCACTAATTCGACAACGGGTACCGTCGATAAGTGTAACTTCTGCATTCAACGTACCTCTAGAGGCTTGTTGCCGGCTTGCGTAGAGACTTGTACCGGTGGTGCACGTGTTTTTGGGGATATTAACGATGTTAATAGTGAAATATCCAAACTGCTCAGTCAGAGTAACCCTATGGTGCTGCAGGCGAGCAAACAGACTTCACCGAATGTTTTTTATATTGGCTTGACGCAAGAAGAGAGCAACACCGCGTTTAGTATACATTCTCCTCAATTGTGGCAGAGGTAGCACCATGGATCGTAGAAAATTTTTAAAGGCGGGATCGGTTGCCGCAGTGATGACAGCAGGTGCAGCAAGTACCAATGTTATGAGTTCGGCTCGCAGTAAAACAAGTGATGCAGATATTAATAAATATGCACCCACTTCATTAACGCCTGAGTATAGCTTCGATGCTGACAACAAATTGATCGCAAATCCGGAACAGCGTTTCGCGTTTTCCAAGTGTTACGGTTGTTTCAATGTTTGTGGTGCGCGATTGAGTATCGATAATAAGACCGACAAGGTTTTACGGGCTGTGGGTAACCCTTACACCTTGACCAATAATGCTGGTCAACCAATGACAATGGAAACATCGCCTAAAGATGCCATGTTCCAGCTATCTGCGGCCAGTGGTCTGAGCCAAAGCAATCGGGCCACCCTTTGTGGTCGTGGTAATGCGGTTCCTGATGCGTTTGATGATAAACACCGCATTACCGCTTGCATGAAACGGGTCGGTAAGCGTGGGGAAAACAAGTGGCAAACCATCTCATATGAACAAATGCTGCAAGAGGTCGTTGATGGCGGGGATCTCTTCGATGAAGGGCACGTTGAGGGGTTGAAGGCCATTCACGCTAATCCGGCATTAGCCAATCCGGCTTATCCTGATTTTGGGCCGGTAAAAAACCAGTTGCTGGTTTCAACGTCATCAGAGCAAGGTGCGCGCGCCGACTTTATGCATCGTTTTGTTGCTGATGCCTGGGGTACACCCAATATCGGTACCAAGGACTCCTACTGCGGTCACCAACAGGTTGCGGGTTGTGCTTTGGGTTGCTTCGACGCCGTCGATGAGATGGCGCTGCCTCAAGCCGATTATGAAGAGTCAAAGTTTGCGATTTTCATCGGCACTAACCCTGGGACCAGCGGTAATGGTTTAAATGTAGGCTCTCGTCGTTTATCTAAGGCGCGTAGCGATCGTACTGACTTTAAATATGTCGTCATCGATCCCATTCTGCGCTCATTAACCTCGGAAACCGATACCACAAATGGCGAGTGGCTACCGATAAAATCCGGTGGTGATACTGCATTAATGTTCGCTATGCTGCAGTACATCATTAATCATGATCGCTACCGCAGGCCTTATCTGGAGGCGCCCAGCCAGGCAAGTGCCGATGCTGTTGCTGAGATGAATTACACCAACGCGACCTACCTAGTGGTAAAAGATAAAAAACACCCTCTTTATAACCAGTTTTTGACTGCACAGGCCTGTGGGTTAGGCGATGCGGAAGTGAAGATGGTGATCGATAAGCAAACTGGCAAACTGGTCACGGGTGATAGCGAGCTGGCGGCAACACTATTCTATAATGACAGCGTAACCCTAGGCGATGGTTCACAAGTGCTGGTCGAAACGGCGTTTTCACTGCTCAAAAAGCGCGTCAACAGTCACTCCATGCAAGCGCTTTCTACGCGCTGTGAAATACCCGTAGCCAAGATAGAAGAGTTAGCCAAGGAGTTTACCTCCCATGGTCGCAGTGTCTCTATTGAAACCAATACTGGCTGTAACGCTACCGATGGCGGTCAATTTGCCTTTGCGATGATCATGCTGGCGACTATGGTCGGCGCGCATAATGCCAAGGGCGGCATGATGCATATGGGCGGCGTGGGCTATGCCACCATGTATGATATCTATGACGGTCCCTTATACAACTTAATGGACTTTGAACACACAGAGGTGGTCGGATTTAATGCCGAGCGTTCTGGTGATTATGAACAAAGCCATGAGTATCAGCAGAAAGTGGCGCAAGGCCTGAATCCATACCCAGCAAATGAGGCATGGAACAACACCTTTGTGCAAGATAACAGTGGCGAATTGCTGGTGGCCCATGCTAATAAAAATCCTTTCAATTTTAAGGCGTGGATCACCTGGTCAACCAACCCCATTTACGGTTGCTCAGGTCTGCAAGATCAGGTTGAAGACTCCATCAAAGATCCTAAGCAACTGGGCTTGATCATTGCGCTCGACCCTTATATCAACGAAACCAATGTTTTCGCAGATTATATTGTCCCAGATACGCTTCAATATGAGGCATGGGCAAGTTCACGTATGTGGGGCAGCGAATATATTGGTGATGTGGCTAGCGTTCCGGTTGTCGAAGCGCGCACCGCTAAAACCGCCAAGGGTGAGCACGTCAATATGGAGCAGTTCATCATTGACGTCAGTAAAGCAATCGGCTTGAAGGGATTTGGCGATAACGCATTTACTGATGTTGTAGGTAAATCATACCCGCTCAATACGCCGGCTGATTTCTATGTACCGTTATTTGCAAACATCGCTCATACAGGCACGGTATTACCCACGCCGACGGAGGAGGACATTAAGTTCACCAGTGTCGATCGTGCTTTACCTATGTTCGAAGCACGCCTGAAGCCGCAAGAGATTGGACCAACAGCGTTCATGCTAACCCGTGGTGGACGTTATGAGCGTGTTAATGAGCGTTATGAAGGCGAGTTTTTCAACGCGGCGATGCGGATGGATACTCAGTTTCAGATCTATAACGAATCATTAGCCAGAGTAAAAGACTCCTATACCGGTGAGTGCAATGATGGTCAGCCTGTTTATGATGTTGATCGATTCTGGGATGGTTCAGCGGTTCGAGATCATTGGAATGAGAAGGACTATCCGTTTAACTTCTCCACCTTTAAGTTGCACCTGCGTAGTCCCTATTCAGTCTCCTTGCCTCGCATCACAGCGTTAGGAGATACAAACTATATTCAGTTACATCAAGATGATGCCGCTAAATATAACCTGAAATCAGGCGATAAGGCTCAGGTTCTTTCACCTAAGGGTAAATATTTAGAAGGGATAGTTCAGGCGGATAAGACGGTTGCTCGGAGCACTATCGTCGTGGGTATGGGTTATGGCCATACCGCATTCGGTGCCAGTGCTGTTGAGGTGGATGGTATGGTACGTCCGGGGATCAAAGCGCGTGGAACGGGTATATGCCCTAATGCGTTCAATGTTGTCGACCCAACCCGAAAAGGTGCCAGCCTTTACCGTGACAGAACCTTTGGTTCAACGGCAAGACACGGTGTTCCCGTAGGGCTCAAGAAAGTATAAAAGTGATTGATTAAACGATAGGGTCTCCTCGTTATTGAAAATGGTAATGAGGTTGGCCTGAATTGTGTTTATTTATCCTGAACTCGGGATAATGAGTGAATATTCATCTTTGTCTACATTTAGGCGTGGGTCGTTGTGCGCTTAGCTGACGGATAAATTACTTCTCCTCACCCGTCGGCTTAACAGCTGTTTTTATCCTATAGCCTCTATTTATTGCTTTGACGAATAAATAGAGGCTTTTTCCATGCCAGCATCTGCCGGACTAAGACTCCATCGCCAGAGACCATTCATCTCTAATGGTGTTAAACAGTTGCTGCTTGAGCCAGTGGTGAGTCGGTGACTGGTTAATTTCGGAGTAAATCAGATAATTTCCTACTGTGCGTCCTACGTTAATCATACCAAGCAGTTGTTCGGTAAGCTCATGGGGCAGGGTACAAGTTTGTATAGGCGAAACTAAGTCATAATACTCGCGGGTAAAGACATTACAGCTCATCGAAATTGAATTTGTATCGATAATATGACGACTCAATGCGGCGATATTATCTGTCGCACCAGAGATTTGAAGACTCTTTCCCTGTTGTTTAGCTATCTGGTCTAACAGTGGTGAGCAGAGGTCATTAAAATTATCTAACTCAAAATAACCATACTTACATAGGTTGTCGACAGTCAGTTCATCATCGAAAACCGGATGACCAGCCTTGGCGATTAAAAACATCTCTTCAGTGGGGGAGATCATTTCGCTGATGATTTTATGGTCTTTAAAATTTTCGTATACCACGGCAAAATCGATTTCACCGTACTCGATGGCTCGGCTGCAGTCGCTGGATAAGGTTCTTATCTCGAATGTTAAATTTGGAGCCTGTGGTAACACGAATTCATTGATGACTTTATTTATTACGTAGGTAAATTCGTTGAAGGCATAGATCTTAAAATGCCCCTTAGCAGTTAGAGGATTGAACTCAGTGTGGTTGTGCTTGAGAACCTGATATCCATGCAGAAGCTGTTTAACGCAAGGTAAAACTTGTATCGCTTTATCGGTTAATACAAAACCCTGAGCCCGACGAACAAACAGTACATCCTTGAATATGTCCCTTAATATACCGAGATGGCGACTTACCGATGAAATACTCATACCTAATTCGTTAGCAACTAAGCCTGCATTCAGGTGCCGACTTACTGATTCAAAAACTATTAAAGAGTGATAATCTAGTCGTTCAACATTCATATTTACTACGCATTAATTTTTTTATATTTATCATATGCTGATAGCTACTAACAGCAAGCTTGAGAGTCTAAATTTGAGCGGTGACATTGTATTTAGACAGTCCACGAGCTCATTGGAGTTGAATTCGTTTTTTTAATGCGGTTATGAGTTGTGTTAATTCATTATCGATTAATCTTTTGTTCCGGTTGTTACTTCGAACTATGAGTTTAAGTTCATGCAAAGCAGGATAAGCATCGATGATTGGCTTATCGTCAACATCCACGTTAAACATGGATTTTGCTATGCGTAATACTTCCTTATGCAACTAATATCAACCGAGATAGTTTGTGCCGCGGGGAAGGTTGGGCGACTTTTTTCGGTCTAAGCAAAAATTAACAACAGCTCTTAACATGGCCATCCACGATTGCTGGCTGTTGTACAATAAAAATAACTAAATAAGAGGTGTTCTATGGATGGAAAATCATTAATCGTTATTTTAATAATGGTGTCTGTGTCTGTGTCTGCTTCTGCAGAAGTATATAAGTGTGCGGATGGCAAGTATCAAGCAGACCCGTGCGACGACCAAAGCGAACCGTTAGATTTAAGTAATGTAGGCAGCGTGGTTGCACAATCAAGAGGTTACCCTGAAAACCTAACTAACGAGACAATAGATGCAAGGCAGCAAGATAGTCCTGTTAATGCGCGTGATAAAAAAGCAGAAATCGCTCAATACTTACGTAAACAAAAAATTGAACGTGAAATTAGAAACCTCGAAAAAGAAAGGACAAAAGCGTTCAAAGATCGTGATGACAAAATCGAGCAACTGCGCACAACAGGTAAGCGAGCGAACAATAATTTAGCGGGTGCAACTTGGCAGCAAAGTCTAGCGCAAGAAATGACCGCTGTAATGCAACAGGGAAATACAGAAGTCGAATCAATTGACCGTCAAATATCAGTGCTTAGGTCTGAATTAAAACAACTGTAAATCAAAAACGCTAATCAATGACCGCTGCTGCCAATCGGTAGCCTTTTTTTGCGAAAATATATAAATCCATATTATTTAATCCAAGTTAAGTCATCGAGACATCTCGGTCATTTAGCTTTGTGCTGTCTAAAGGATATGCCATGAGTTTTAGAGATAAAGTCATTAACCTGATCTGGTGAGGCCTGAGACTGATAGACCCTTGATCTCCAGATCCATTTTTTTCTATTTCAGCAACTCTTTACTTTTCCCAAGTATCAGCAGTTAACTTTTTGGTAAAAGTTCTTTGCTCCGTGTATGATATGTTGCCTTTTTTCTTTACGCAAATAAGCAACGGTACTTACTTCTACCATCAGCTTTGTCACGTTTTTGAATGCTATAAGAAGCCATAATTTCGGGTTCCCCATTTCCATTTTCCCAATGAATTATGGTTCCCTATTGGTTCCCCCGTGCAACTAAAAATATCTTAAAATGTGTAACAGTAACTCAAAATATGAGAGTAGTTAATTCAGTGAATACAACGCCTAAGCTAGCCACACCAACGGATACACTCGATCGCACCTTTTCCATTGCACCTATGCTGGATAGGTTTGATTTTAATTTAAGCTTATGATTTTAAAGTTTAATGTTTTGGTGAGGATTCCTATAGGATACCTTATAAATTTTATTTAAGTTTTGGATACCTGAAATCCACTCATTTGTTTTAGCACCTTTTAGACAAAAAAATCTTTGATATGAATTAACCCCCCGTCGTTCACTGCTCCTATACATTTAAAAAAGTTTTCACTGAAAACAAAAACACTCCACTTTGGTTTTTTTTAAGCATCTAAACACGTTTTTTAAATTATTTTTAGTGATGATGCATATTTCTCTAATTCTAGTGTTTTATATCCAGTGTTGGTCAATAACTCTCAACGCAGTTTAGTCATCTAGAACAGCAATAAGGACGTAATTTTAGCTATTTAATGTTGTAGAAAAATATCAAACCCTATTCAGGCTTATTGAGTAACACTGAATTGATTTCGGTGTTGTTAATATACTTTAAAGGTACTTGATAAGTATATTTTACTTATGAATCATTGGTTTGTTATTTTGGTCTAGTTGATAAGATGATTTTAATAAGCTAAATTATTTAAAGTGAAACTATAAATAGATGAGGGTAAATCGAATAAATCTGAGCTACTTGCTATTAGCAAGTTTCAGATTGAGGTGAAAATATATAGCTGTATTCTAAAAGGTGAGCCTCGAGTGCTGTAACACTCGAGGCTCTGAAAAATCACCTAAATTTGAGTAGAGGAAATCTTTCATGAACAGTTTAGAACGAGAACTAGGTATTGAGCAAATAGATCGAATGTTACCATTTTTACGTTATGACCATTATGGAATGCATTTTTGGTGTTTGCCTGATGCGTTAAATTACAATAACGCAGTTGAAATAGGTACTGATATGGGAGCTCGTTACAGTCATTTTGTGCAACGATATCCAAATATCAGTTTACAGTTGAGCGACATATTATTAGCAATGAATCTAAAGCATGAAAATAACATTGGTTATTTGATTGGATTTGCTTATTCAATAGACCGAGAACTTCGTCAGTGTGACCGATTAGTTAGTTGATTTATTATAGAAAGCGCGAGTGTTGATACTCTGCAGTCGCGTTGTTCTTGCACGTCGTATTGGTGGCTTTAGATGTTACTTCTTTTCTGTCTCGATCAATTTCCGCTCATTCACTAATGACAAAATAGGAGCCAGAGTCTTTAAGGTAATAGGTCATTTTGTTAAAGCATGTTCAGGTTCATATCAGCATAATGTCTAATATATTCCCCATCTATAAGGCTTAATAACCTTCGAATAATCTAATCGCTTTACATCAATAAGATAGCAAATGTAGGATGAGATAAATCAACAACTAAACGGCAGACTATATCTGGACGTCCGTTGAATAAACGTCAGATTTTCAAGGAGATTAATGTGCTACTAAAAGGTTTTGGTTTTTCAGGTTATCGAAGCATTGGTGATGAGCTAGTCAAGATCGGCCCGTTAAAAAGTAAACTTGATTATTGGTCAGAATAACGTAGGAAATCTAATATTATTAATTTTCTTAAGGATCAATATTCATATTTTGTTAGTAGAGTAAAAGATCAACACCAATTTGGTTCCAACAAGCAAGAGCTCCCTTTTAAAGACATTGACCATCACATTTCAAATGTAAGAGCACAACATAGAATATCATTCCCTTTATTTGAAGATAATATTGATGATTACATTAATAAGAAACTCCCTGATGGAAGGCATAATGTTGCATATCGTCAATTAGCTAAAAAAATACTTTATTCAGATTTATTTTTTTCTGGAGGGGCCGTCTGGTTCACATATCGATCCAGTACTCCAAATGGAACTTTTAATTTAGATATTGACGTTGAACAACTACTTCATGAGCTAAGTGAAAGCGAATGGCAGAATCTTTGGAATGGCTTGACTAATGCGACTGGCGGTGGCCTCCGCGAACACTGGATACCAGAGACAATTAAGGCACTTGCATATATCCCAGACACCATACCTAATGTTGAAATAATACCTGCAATTAGGAAAATTGGAAATGCAGGTAGTGAAGCTAGTGACTTTAGTGGTGAAGGCATTATCGAGAGAATTGCAAAAATCCAAAACCCACCATTAGCTGATCGGCAGTTAAAACAAAAGTTTATTTCTATCAATGGTTTCATTAAAGAGGTTCTTGAAAACCCGACCGCTGAGATAGAAATACCTTATGAAAGAAATATGATTCTAATTCATATGGACGGGAAAACTTTGCCATTAGAATCAATGGGTACCGGGATTCATGAAGTAGTAATTTTAGCTGCGGCAGCGACATTATTAGACAAAACAATTATCTGTGTAGAAGAGCCTGAATTGCACTTACACCCTTTGCTTCAAAGGAAACTTGTTAAATACTTATCTGAGAAAACAGACAATCAGTACTTTTTTACAACACACTCCGCCCACCTATTAGACGCTGTCGAATCTGAAATATTCCATGTTACACAGGTTGACGGGATCTCTAGTGTCGAAGCGATTTCCAGTACAAAGCAACGATCTAATATCTGTAATGACCTTGGTTATAAAGCTTCTGATATTCTACAAGCCAATTGTATCATTTGGGTGGAAGGACCCTCCGACAGAATATATTTGAATTATTGGTTAGTACATCATTCCTCAGATTTAATTGAAGGCGTTCATTATTCGATAATGTTCTATGGCGGTAGATTGTTTAGTCACTTAACTGCTATCGATCAAGATATTGCCGATGAAGCTGTAGATGATTTGATCTCAGTGAGAAAGCTCAATCGAAATACAGTCATAATGTTTGACAGCGATAAAGATAAGCCAGGAGCCCGTATTAACGCAACTAAGCAAAGGTTAAAAAGTGAATTTAATTCTGGCCCTGGGTTTGCTTGGGTAACAAACGGGCGTGAGATGGAAAACTATCTGGATTTCGATAAAGTAGAAGAAAGTGTAAAAGTTGTTCATCCATCAGCAGACCATCTCGTAAACAAAGGTGTGTGGGAAAATCTTTTAAAATATAGAAAAAAACGCAGTAAAAAAGAAATAACAGCAAATAAAGTCAAGGTTGCGCGTCATTATATAGAAAACAATCCCGCTGACTTTAGAAGTTTGGATTTGGCAGAGCGTATGAACCAACTCGTAGCGTTCATAAATTTAGCAAATGGCAATGAAGTCTAACAAGGTGTAAGGCTTTGAGTTAAATCGCTGTGCAGAGTTCAATGAGAAGGAATTGAGTGTATTAACCTCATTGAATAAGCTAGACTGAAATCAGTGTGATGGAACACAATAATGAAAAAGGCATTTCAATGAAAGACTTAAACATTTCTCAGTATCAATCATTTCAAATCAGCTCTGTAGTCGTGAGACTACTCTCAAAAAACAAAATCCCCAAGGCATACACTGTACCAATAAATCTGGAAAAGGCATCGGCAAAGTCTAACAAGCGATTGGTGTAATGAAAACGGCACAACGCATAAATACTAAAAAGTTAGCTATCCGTGTGACCCATTACTTGAATAAGGAAAAAGAATGATAGATCCAGAGAAAGGTTTTACATCGGATGTAATAACTGACGCAAATAGGTTCGTTGGTAGAATAGACCTAGTTAGATCTTGTATGCAAGCTCTAAATTCTCCTAATAGTTTAATCGCAATTTATGGGAAACGCGGTTTAGGGAAGTCGTCGCTTTTGCGTCAAGTACAACAAATGGCATTAGGTGATTATACACTTGCGTCGAATGCAGGGCTTCATCACGAGATTCCAGATAACCCTAGGAAATATTTAACAGTATTCTATACGTGTGATTCAATTATAGATTCTGGAGAAGGGTTGCTATCTAGGCTTTGCAACGATCAGAATGATGAGGATGGTTTGCTAAGGTTGGTTCCGCATGATGGTAAGGAAATTGTTGAATTTTCTAGAGCAAAAGAAGTATCAGCGGGCGCTGATCTAAAGGTTGTAAATTGGGGCGCAAAAGGGGTAGAAACGTCGACATATGCGAGGGTTGTTGATGGTGATACCGTGCAGACATTCAGGAATTTTGTATCTTCAATAGTTCAACACCAAGTGAAGGGGAGAATGAATCGGGACGGGTTATTAATTCTTTTAGATGAATTTGATGTTGTATCCAATAAAAATGGTATTGGCTCACTCATTAAATCCCTTAGTTCTAAAGATATAAAATTTGGCGTGTGTGGAATAGGGCAAGACTTGACAGATTTGATCGAAGATCACGCATCTGTAGAGCGTCTTTTAGAGCAGGGGGCTATACATGTAAAAACCATGCCTAAACCTGAAGCCAGAAATGTTCTTACAAAAGCTGAAGAATTATTTGAAGGCGAACTCACAATTGATAATACGGTTAAAACAAAAATTGTTTCGGCTTCTCAAGGGTACCCTTACTTTATTCAAATGATTGGTAAATCTTGTGTTAGTAAAGCCTCTCAATTAGGACTAAATGCAATTAATGAGAATGTTTACAACCGAGTACTAGAAGACATTAAAAGTGGTGTGGCCTTCCCTACATTAGAAAGCGCATATCAACGTGCAATCGGAAATACCGAGAACCGTCAAATGCTTCTCCATCTTCTTGCTGAGCAACCTGAAGAAAATACCCTCTTTCATGAAGATGTTGGGAGAATATTTTTAAAGAATGTCCGTAAAGATGCGGAGGAGTTTGAAGTTGATTATCTAGACCAAAATCTACCCAGGTTACTTGACCGAAAATTTGGACCAATTTTACGTCGTATCCCAGAAGGACAGGGTATTTACGAGTTTATAAACCCTGTTTTTAGGTTATATGTAAATCTAAGACGAATATAGTTAACGAAGCCATGAAGTGGACTTGAGTAGCAAGTACTGAGTGGCATTTTTCTAAACTGTATAAGGTATTTCAATAGGCAGTTTTGATTCTTGGATAACTGAATTTAAAAATTTGGTTGGTTTATTTCTCTTTATGTGACGAGGCAATCCCACTTGATGATATTGATATGAGTGCGTAATCGTTCGGTGGATACCTTTAGCTAGATTGGTTAACTCATTGCCGAGTGCTTGCCAGTAAAGGCTGTCCAGCGCGCCAAGAGCAGCTGCTATCTGAACTTTGTCACAGCTATTTATTTATTCGCAAATTCATCCCCATTTTATGGCTGCGGTAGTGACCTGATAGATGTTTAAATGCTGCTGAGCTCATTTAGGCCACCTTATTGGATTTAAGCTTTTGCCAGTCCAGTTCTTTGATTTGTTCGACAGTGAATGCCACTTGTTCTAATCGTGCGATTGCCCGTGATAGATTGCATTTTTTAACGTTGTTTCGAATGGCTGCAACCGTGTCTTGGTGGCATATTGTCGTGTGGTAAGTTCCTTGCGTGACAGCCTCTAATTACATTTTTTAGCTCCTTATCAGTCAAAATCGATGCAATAAAACTTAAAAAACACTGAGGTTGTTTCTAGACGACGGGTTAATTATATAATTACCTATTATTTAGCGCAGCCCAGTTATTTTAGCCTAATTTATGATTTCCTTACCGGCTCCTTGTGCAAAAACTATTACCTAAAATACACCTAAAAAGGTGTATCAATACCGCAAATTATGAGTATAAAGAATTCAGTGAATACAACACCAAAGCTAGTCATACCAAAAGATACGCTTGATCGCACCTTTTCCACAGCGTCGATGCTGGATAGGTTTTATTTTAATTTAAGTACTGATTATAAACTGAATGATTTTAGTTGGGATTCCTATTAGGTACCCCGAAAATTTTATTTAAGTTTTGGATACCTGAAATTCCCTTATTAGTTTTCGGTTAGCATACAAGTTATTAGACACCATTTAAAAGCTCAATTTGAGCACTCAATTTAGCTGCCAGTTTATCATTAATTGTTACAACAGAACCTCCAGCATGTGTAAATTTGTGTTGAATTTTAACTAGCCTATGCCCTCTGCCTTTATTTAAATGGTTAAAAATCATCCCAACACGATTCAAAAACATTCAGATAACACCGGCACCATTGATCTAAGTCACAATTATTATCATTCGCATTAAACTAATTGGACTTTACATAGACAGCAGAGATGGGCTTCGACATAATCACCACTAACAAGAATCATTATCATTTACAATATCCGGTTAACACACGTTAAAAGATTGTTCCCCCAAGGGAGGGATTGATTTATTACGGTGTCTCCGCTTTACGGGATCTATTATGAAGTTTAAGACCTCTTTAGTAGCACTATCGATTTCGGCTGCACTACTGCCACATATTGTTCAGGCTCAAGATGAAGATATAGAAGTCATCACCGTCACAGCAAGTCGAATGGATAAGCCTGTCAGCTCCATTCCTAATACTGTTACCATCATCGACCAAGAGCAATTAGAAGAGCAATTTCGTACCACTAAAGATCTCTCAACCATCATTGGCAATCTAGCGCCGAGCTTCTCACCAAGCCGCCAAAAAATGAGCAATTCCGGTGAGACACTGCGTGGCAGAGCCCCGTTAATCATGATAGATGGTGTACCTCAATCGAATCCACTGCGCAGCGGCGGTCGTTCAGGAAAGACGATCGATCCCGCGATGATCGCGCGTATTGAGATTATTCATGGTGCAAATGCCATGCATGGTTTAGGTGCCCAAGGCGGCATCATCAACTACATCACTAAAAAACCCACCGGCGACAATGAGCACCAAGTAAGTTTTGACGTCAGCGTGCCTAACAGCTTAGATGCTGACGGCATTAGCTTTGGTACCAGCTATGCCTTTTCTGGTGAATCAGAAAACTTAGACATGATTGGTTCTGTCAGTTACCGCAATAACGGTGTTTATTACGATGCTAACGACGACATGATTGGGGTTGATACCACTCAAGGCGAGTCGATGGACAGCCAAAGTACTGATTTCTTTATCAAACTTGGCCACGATTTCGACGAGTCTCGATTAGAGCTAATGGTTAACCATTACAATATGGAAAACAACGGCAACTATATGCCCGTTAAAGGCGATAAAGAAAATGACGTGCCTACCGGTGCAATCGAACAAGATCAGCCTTGGGAAGCTGCCAACAATCAAGTCACCACCACTAGCTTGACCTATATCCATGAAAACATTGGTGGCCAGCAGCTAAACCTACAGTTTTTCAATCAAAATTTTGAAGCGGTTTACGGTGGTGGTTGTTGGGCGAGCTTTTACGACCCAAGCATGGAAGGCAGCGATCAGGTCACAGTCTGTGGCACTGGCACCAATGGCGAGTCTCTCTACTATGAGCAATCGCGTAATAAGTCAGTTAAATGGGGCATGAAAGCATCAATGCTGGCCAAAAACATCGCCGATTCAGGTGTCAGTATTGCGTATGGCTTGGATGTCTTCCGCGACACAACTGAGCAAGATATGGTGGGCATTGGCGCCTCTTGGGTACCTGAAAGCACCTACGATAACATTGCGCCTTTCGCGCAAATAGATTACGACATCATCGACAATCTAACCCTATCGGGTGGCGTGCGTTATGAATACGCTAAGCTCAATGTCGATGATTACAAAACGTTATACGGTTACGGTGACAAACACATCGAGGGTGGCTCACCCGATTTTACCGAAACGCTATTTAATATCGGCGTTTCTTATAAACTGAACTCCGCGCTACGGATCTACACCAGCTACAACCAAGGCTTTGGTATGCCAGACGTTGGACGCGTACTCAGAGACGGCGATAACTTTCAAGGCGTGAACCCAAGTATTGAAGATAGCTTAGCGCTAGAGCCTATTGTGACTGACAATATTGAGTTTGGTGCCGATTACCAAGGTGACAACTTTTCAGCCAAAATCGCTTATTACCGCTCATCGAGTGATTACGGTGCACGGATGGTCGAAAAAGGAGATGGCAGCGGCTCGTTCATGATTAAACGTGAAAAGAGTGTTATTGAAGGCATCGAGTCGAACATCACCGCTTACCTTGGTGATCATGATGATGTGGGCGTTAATATCGCAATCCAAAATGGTGAGTACGATTCTAATAATGATCAAAGCGTAGATACTGATCTAGATGGTGCCAACATGTCACCCAATCGTATTAATCTATTTTGGACCCATAACTACGACAACGATATCTCTACCCGGGTACAAGCAAATTACTATATGGATAAAGACTTTGAAGATGCGAATAACGATGTGTACGCCAACTTTGATGGCTACACCACGGTTGATGCATCTATCGCTATTCCAGTCTACGAAGGCACCCTGAGCATCGGGATCCAGAACTTGCTCAACGAAGACTATTATACTTACTATTCGCAAACAGTCGGTCAAGACACTCGCTACTTCAAAGGCATGGGCCGCACAGCCACTATTGGCTTTACCCTGCCGTTTTAATAGACGTAAAAAAGACAGAAAAGACAGAACAACCCTATCTTTTGTCTTTTCTGCTATCCCCTACCAGGCTTTAAAGTACCTCCACTTGGCCCAGCATGGGATTGCAATTATGACCTCAGCTCGACGAAAAAAGGAGTCAGAGCCTAATTAGCTCTGACTCCTTT
The DNA here is from genome assembly GCF_002836275.1 of Shewanella sp. Actino-trap-3. Taxonomy (NCBI): domain Bacteria; kingdom Pseudomonadati; phylum Pseudomonadota; class Gammaproteobacteria; order Alteromonadales; family Shewanellaceae; genus Shewanella; species Shewanella sp. Actino-trap-3. Next base: position 3,911,654 of record NZ_PJCE01000001.1, read on the forward strand.
GTTCCTTTTATCAGCGCGTAAGGTAGCAGTGAACAAACTCTGTGATTGCTATCAGATCAGTGACAGCAATGAACTCATCGGTGGTGTGCACTTTCGACATCCCCGTCGAAAAGTTAACCGTCTTCAGACCTTTTTCATTAAAGATGTTGGCATCTGAGCCGCCACCCGTAGGCTTAGTGACGCCTTCAATGCCTATGGCTTCAAACGCGGCTTTAATCTCAGTGACGTGCGTGTCATCGTCCGAGATATGGTAGGCATTGTAAGAACGACTCGAGGTAATCTCTATACCAGCGCCATGCTTTTGTGCCGCCGCCTGCGAAATTATCAATGATTAAACCATTCATGATGCTTGCCCCTGTATGCGTAGTTTTGAATCTGCAGTGCAGGCAAATAGCTCGGCATCGGCTTGGGTGAACTCGGTAACTTCAATGGCGTTGTAGGTTTTACACATGCCCCAGCCGCTGTAGTTGTTTGGCTTATAGGTTGCTTCAACTTGTTGCTGTTCGTGCATTAGTGTGAAGAACGGTGTTGATAGCGTGACGACACCTCGGAGGGTGCTGAACACTTTGGCTGGTTCGTTCATGCTGCACCTCTGATTAAGTCTTCTATATCAATTTGAGTGCCCGGTTCTGAGTTATCAGGGCGAGTTTCAATCGTGCCTTTTATTTCCCATGGATGACCTGGTAATCTGACTTGATGATATTTGTAAGAATGGGTGATGGTCCGTCGTATCCCTTTTGCAAAATTAGTTAAGCCATTGCCCAGTGCTTGCCAGTAAAGACAATCTAATGCCCCTAAAGCTTGTGCCACTTTGATGCTGTTGCCGCTTTTAATGCGTAATGGCATGTCTATTTTGTGGCTACGGTAGTGGCTTAGTAGGTGCTTGAATGCTGCTTTAGATTTCATTTACGCCACCTCACTGGTTTCAAACTTATAACCAAACCGAGCCCAATCATGTTCCTTGAGCATTTCGACATTGTGTGCAACTTTTTCTAGTCGTTTTATGTCACGAGATAGATTGCTTTTTTTAACGCCATTACGAATTGCGGCTAATGAATCTTGGTATCCAAGGGTAAAATGGTCATGTAGAGCAGCAATAGTTTTTGGCGATTCTATTTTAGTGAATCGCAATAGTAGCTGCATGCGTTCGGCTGGTTCGCTACCTTGGATTAGGTATTTCATGCTGCACCGCAATTTGTGCTGAGTACTTTAAATTCGATAACCCAAACCCACTCATCAGGCTTACACTCACCATAAATAGTTTGCCAAACATGCTTAAATTGTGGAAAGTTTTCAAATCCTTCAGCTAATACATTAGTTTTATTTTTTCTTAGTGAGTTCATTTTCTCAACTCGAATATCTGTTACTTCTAGCAGAATGCGACTAGCCCATTTAGGCATGTGTATTGATGGTATAAAACCTCGATAATCTTCAGAGCGATAACTAAAATCTTCATCACCTGTACCGACACTTAAACCGCCGCAGACATAATGTAAATCTGGCCATTTTTCCATGGTCATCGTTTCTCTAACCCAAAGCTGATCACCAACCTTTGCCATAGGGCATAGGTTAGCGGTAAAACATTCCATTACCTTGGATTCTGTATCCTCAACAAATCCAAAACCAAAACGAGGGTCACGCTGACCAACTGCACCAAAGCTTCCATCGCTATGTTTAAAAGGTATCTGCCACTGGGGAAAAGGTCGGCGGGTTTGTGTTTTACGCCCATCAAGAATGGCGCGTACCATTTTAATGTTAAAAATAATTGGCCGTTGTTTCATGCTGCACTCCTTGCTTGCTTCACATCTTCACAGTCATCAAATCTGTTCCAGCCTAAGCTTTCGTTTTTAGCTTCTGCACATGTATAAGCTTCATAAGGATTGCCACCCCAAGTAACCTTGCCGCAATGTGGGCAGTTACCGCGAGTCAAGCCAGTAGTCGCTCTATTGCGCTTGCGAGGATGGTTGTTCTTAATGCCTGCGCCAGTGACCATTTTGCGCTTGTTAACATTGCTAACCTGAAACGTTCGGCGCGCAATGTGCCAAATTGATAGCTTTGAATAAATATCAGTCTTGACGTTGTACTTAGCTAAATGCTGGACTTTGTTAACTGCATCTGCATGTGATAATTCAAGCGCATCAGTTAATTCAATTGAGTGATAAGCATCAGTTAGCCAGTAAATATCATTACCGTTGTAATCACCGACAATGTGGATCACGCATAAGTCGTCATCTGCTGTGGCTAATGCATCTGGCAAATATTGATGATCAACTCTTACCGTGGCTAATTGGTCCACTTGTTCTTTACTGTATGGAATATCAGTATCACGACTATCAAAGTAACGCTGTGCTTGCTCTTTGGTGTAAACGTGCACCTTATTTAAGTCGCTGGTATAACCGGCACCGTCTTTAGCCCAAAACATGCAGCTATCACCAACATCGCTGCGGCTATCACGCAAGTAAAATAATTGGCTCATGCTGCCTCCTTACGCTTGTTTTCGTATACATCCCATGCGTTTAAATCGCTCTGACTTATACGCCACTCAACTTCTCCATCAGTTCCATAACCAACAATTCCACCATATTGAGCACAATCAAAAGTGAAAGATGCCGAGCAATAGCACTGCGGCCATTTACCTCTATATTCCTTAAAGGTTAGGTCGGGGCGTAGCGAGAGTAATTTTTGTTTGAAGTTTTCAGCTTTCGCATCATGTTCTGTTCGTACACGCATCTTTTCATCGAGACAATGCTGGCTGCAGTAAATGAAATGGTCATTTTCGATGGGATTTAATTTTATGATGTTGCCGTCATCATCTTCATAGCCATCTTCAATATCATCAATAGTGACCTTATGACTGCAATGAGCACATTCCTGCCACCAACCGTGTTTAATCATTGCAAGCGGAGGAACTCCGCCTTTAACGTCTGCATATTGGTCAGCCCATTGGGCACGTCTGCATGATTCAACTTCCTCAAATTCAAGATTAAGTTCGTTGCCACCTTCGCGTCGCGCTGTTGCAGAATTAGTTGCAAATACAATGCAGCCATACTCATCACCTTGAACTTGGTAGGCTTTAATTTTAGGGTTCATGCTGCACCGCCTTGTTCAAACATTGGTAACTTGGCAGCTTCTTCGCGAACCGCTGCTGCAGCTTCCTTGCCATAACCCCAAATATCGCCGTTATCAGGATTGCAACGAGTAGGGGCGATCCAACCGAGTGGTAACTTCTTGCCTTTAGTGACGTAATCGCGCATTGCTTCCACCAAGTTTCGCAAGGTTCCACCATTATTAAAGCCGCTCCATCTTCTAGAATAATGGGTATAAATACGCGCTTTGGTATATTCGTCTACAAACCACACTTTGCCGCGGCGGTCTAACTCCATGGTGGCCAAGTCGCCTTTGTGGTCGAAGAATTTACGACCATGTGACGCTATGATTTTTATTAGCGCATTAACGTGTTCAACACGCTCAGTAATAATTGGTGCTGGTAAGTCGTGAAATGAATCGCAACTGCAACGAGGGCAAATTGCTGTCATTAATCCGCCATCATTGCGTCTTTCTGTTTTGGCAAATGTGCCTGTCCAGCGACATGGACGGCGACTACATTCGATACGTTGGCTCATACAAAATCCTCTACGCCAATACCCAACTCAAAGGCTAGATTGATATCTTCAGAACGGAGGCGTGCAGCTGCGTTGTTTTTGCCTTGCGCACTAATGGCCTTGTTGATTGCTTTACGGTCGCGGTATTCTCTGTCGTCGTTGATCACGCTGTTGAAACCATTACCATTGTTTAATTGACCATCCCACTCGATGTCTGCTTTAGTCACCGAAGGCTGTTGCACTGCAGCTTTTGAGTTGGTTACCTTTAACACTGCAGGTTTATTGCGCTTTGGCACATGCTTGTTGCGCTTATCGGCTAGGATGCGTTGACGGTTTTCTTGATAGTAAGCCCGGGCTTTAATTTGCTTTTGGCTGAGTTGGCTCATGCTGCTACCTCTGCTTTGGTCAATGACATGATCCAGTTGCGCAACTCAATCATTTGAGGGCATAGGTACATTGACGCAGCATAGGTATACAGCTTTGGGTAATCATGCTGTTTACGTTGGATAAACCAGTTGGCATCTGCTTCGGTTAGGCAGGTTTTTACGACTTCTTCGGTTTCTTGAAGATGTATTTTCATCAATGAACCAGGTAGCGACTCATAATTGTTTTCAACATCAAAACACTCGTCAAAGAAAGCTAAAAACGCATCGTGAAAATCATGAAAACCACGAGTATCAAAATCAGCATCATCAAAAACGGTTTTACACCAATTAGTTTCACTATCTAAAAGCCATTCTGCTAAATTTGTTTTGTTGCATTCTTCGGAGTGATAAAGAGTCCCGCCATCATCAGGCTCTATAATTTCCCAGTGATGTTCGTTATAGCCCTCTGCAGTAACTAAATAATGCTTGTAGCGCACTTGAAAGATTGGTTCGGCAGTCATGCGATTGCTTTGCTCATGCATCTGCTGTGACATTTCAATTAAAAAAGCGGGTATTTGGCTCATGCTGCCACCTCAACTTTAGCCGTGTCATAAGCGTTTTTAGCAGCTTCATATTCGCTGCCAAATATCTCCACGGAATCAATAAGGCTAATTCTGGTATTAAGATAAATAACGTCATCGTGAAGAAACAGTGAAAGAGGTGTGAATAAACAATCGCCCCATTCGGTGCCGATAGCTTTAAGAAGTGGTTGGCGTGAAACTTCATCTGGCACCATGGCGTTATATTTAGTTCTGATAGCTTCTAGTGCCTCACGATCTGCCACCTTCTGCTTACCGAATTTAGGTGATGATGCAAACGAACTCGATGATTTAGGCTTTGACCATAAATGGTTGTTCTCAAGTTTGTTGAAGTTGTGGAAATTTATACCAGCAAATGAAACCCGCTCAACTCTATTGCTAAAAATGGGTTTCCCACCGAAGTGAGTCGCTAATTTAGTTGCTTGCTCAATCAACTCCGCTTTTCCTGCTTCAAATGTTTTGAATGCTTGTACTGCTTTATCGTTGGTAATTTTGTAGTAACTCATAATCGCTGCCCTCTTCGATTGTTAGCCTATATAAGTCGCCCATTCCAAAACTTCTTTCTTCGTTTTTGGGTTAATGGCGCCTGTTGGTTTTCGGTATCTAATTTCAATATCACGGCACTGTTCTTGTGCTTTTGTCAGTTCTGAGTATTGCTTCGCTAAACTAGGCGTCGATAAGGAGTGGCTTAACTTTTGCGGCTTCATCTTTTTAAACAGTTCAGCACGGGTTTTTGTGAGTTGATTCTGGTATTCGTCAGGCGTTAACTCACGCTTATTTGGGTAGGTACCAGTAAATTTGCTGCATTTTTTGGCAGCGGCTTTTTTCACTATCGCTTCACTCACTCCAAATACAAAAAACATACAACCCCCCAACTAATCAAATATGCTTAAGCCGCTTTTGGGCTATGGATATGGTCTTTTTTTGCCTTATCACGGCAGTCATCTAGGTACTTTCCTAAATCGCTTAGGTTGACCAACCAAGGTGCTTTATTGCTTTGTGTTGCTCGGTAAGCTGGGACGGGTAACGAGCCTGCTTTTGCTTGGTTTTTGGCTGTGCTTGGCAATAGGCCAAAATATTCTTGGCATATTTCGTCTAGCGGTATGACTGCTTTATTGAACTGCGCCATTAGTAAAAATGCTGTGTTCATTTTGCTTCCTTAGCATCGTGTTCGATGGGCTGTTGTAACTGCTGTTTGATGCGTTTCCAGCCGATGATTAATCGGTTAAAGCGCCATTCTGATTCTGGCCAACCGCGGATCATGTCTTGGCACTTGGCTATTTCACGATCGCAGTATTCAGTTGCGGCACTCATACATTCGCCCTTAGTTGGAAGACTTTGCCGCATTGGTGCAGAGGGGTGTTGCGCCAGATAGTCAGGCGGCTTGTTTGGTAGTTAAAGCGCATGGCGAGGTTGTCACCTAGTTCACCTGCTTTGCCTTCAAACTGTGATGAGAACAGTTGACTAGGGTTAGTTAGGTTTAAGTGGCGTTCTAGCTTGGCGATACGCTCTTGCACACGCTTGTTTTCCATTGGGTCTTGTTCAGTGCTTAGCAGACAGGCAAAACGGATACTGACCAGATGGAAGTGTTCAGCACGTTGTTTGTCTGTTGTAGGGGTGTTTGTCAGTATCATTTTGCCGTCCTCATAAGTTTTCCTAAATACAATTTAAGTAAACTTAAGCTAGCTGTCAATGATAAATTTAGTTTTTCTTAAATTTTGGCGTTTTAATGCTTTGAATACCTGTTGGTGGTATAAATGGTGTTATTAAAAAAGGAGTTCGAGGATATTTATATGGATATTACCTGCCCATCTTGCCAGTACATACGAAAAGAAAACTCACATCCTGAAACGCCAATATGGCGTTGCCCTGCTTGCGAAATTGTTTATGAAAAGTATGAAAAAAACATAAGTAAGATGAATGATCTATCTGAAGTCATTGCAGAGCGTCAAGCAACGACTGAAGCGATAGCACCACCAGAAAAGCCCTCAATCAAACCTATCTCTGAAGCCGAGCCTAGTAAGCTAGCTATCTTAATTAGTGATTATCTTCGTAGATTCAATGTGATTTTTAGAGAGTTTTTAACGCCAAAAGGTGGGTTGGTTGTTTTGGTGGTGTTTATTTTTGGCTTTTTTTCAGGCCGAGAATATTTTAGGTATGAGGTTAGAACGGCAATCCAAGATACTTTTACCGAAACCCGTAAAGGGCTTAGTTCAATTTGGAGTGGGATAGGTACAACTGAGGTGGCGGCATCTACTGAAGAAAAAGAGATAGTTTATTTTCCTATGGAGATGTCGGATAAATATTATAATGAGCATGGGCCATCTAAATACGATGATACGATTGATTTTACTATGTTTATTAAAAACCCTTATGATAAGGATATCAGAGCTTTTAGTGCTGTTATTATATTTACTGACATTCTTAACAATGAAATTAAACGGCTTAATTTTACTCATAAAGAAACGGTTGCTGCAGGTGACACTTTTGAATGGGAAGGGTCAATGGACTACAACCAGATAAAAAGTTCAGATAAAGAATTAAGGTATGCAAAGCTAGAAGATATGGACATAAAACTTAAAGTCAAAAGGATTGTTTATGCCGATGGAAGTGCCGAACAATTTGATTAGATTAGAATATTAAACCCGCTATTAGCGGGTTTAATATTCTGGTCCTGTGTAATCGCCTTGATACATAATTAATCCTATTATTGAGTAACTATTATAACAATACTGAATACCAGAACACTTTCCCAATAATTCGAATTTGCTTTATATTATCGCCTTCATAGCGTTCGTCTGGCCATTCTTCTGTGTTGAAGCTTCGTAGACGTAAACCACCACCAGGCAACTTGTATAAGGTTTTGATGCGCAACATACCATCGTGATTGATTGCATACATTTTTCCGTCGATCACGTTAGATTGTGACGTGTCTACCCCCACGGTTGAACCGTTTGGTAATACCGGTTCCATACTGTTGCCGTTAACACGCACGCAAGAGGCATTGGTTGGATCAACATTTGATTTCCGAAGTGTTGACTTAGCAAACCGTAATTTAGGTCCATGATACTCACTCGTCTCTACAATGCCTTGTCCTGCGGCTAGTTCTACTTCCATATAAAACGGTATCTCTACTTCATCATCACCTAGGGGTGTGCCACTGTCCCATGTTTCCATTGGGCCTGCCCATTCCGCATTACTAGATGGTTTCGTTACTTTACCAAACAATAACCAATCTGGCGTACATTTAAGAGCCCTTGCAAGCTTATGAAGATTTTCACCTTTCGGTGCAGTGTCACCTGACTCCCATTGTGAAATGGTCACGCCTGATACTCCAACTTTTTTGCTTAGCTGGATTTGAGTTAGGTTCGTTAGCTTTCTTCGCTCTTTAGAGCGTTCACCGAGTGTTTTCATATAAGTTATCTTAAATCAATTTGACTTAGGTTTTATTAAAGTTTAAAGTTTATAAAATTTAGGAAAACTTAAACTTGAGGCCGTATGAAAAAGCAAATAGCTGTAGATCATTTTAAAGGGAAGTCAAAGCTAGCTAAGGCGCTTGGGATTTCTCCGGCATCTGTTTCTCAGTGGCCAGATGATGTGCCTGAGTTACGCGCTTATCAGATTGAGCGCTTAACAAATGGGAAGTTAAAGGCGGATGTTCCGCGAATCGAGCAAGTGAATCCAGTTTAATAGTAAGTAGGGAATAAACACATGAAACAAGTATCACGTTTAGATTTATTGATGAAAGCCATTAACGCTTGGCTTGAGTTGCCCAAGGTTAGCCGTTCGGCACTGGCGACGGCAGTTGTTCAGGCTGTTGATGATTTAAAGCTTGCCACTGTGTTGGCTAAAGAGGGGATCACGTTTACGCATTCTGACGACATTTTTAACGACGCTAGAGTGAACGCGCAAAAGATATTCCGTTGGCTTGGGCAGTATGAAGGGCAACATGCAGTACCAGAGCTATTAGCCGCTATGCCTGTTGAGTTGCGCATTGGTTATTTAAACGACGTTTACGGCATGGTTGGTGTGACTGTTGTGGTTGATTATGTTGGCGATGGTATGTCGTTAAGTGCCTATGAAATGGCGGCAACGTTAACCAAAGAGAATTGTGATGCTCAGGTAGCGGTTATTCATTTAGGCATTAACCCAAGTCGTCATCAAGTTGAAACTGCTCACCGTGAACTGCGTGAATCCCGCGCAGTGACATCAATGTCTTTGGATATTCTTGAGAAGCATTATCCGTATTTGACTGAATCAAAATTAACGTCGGTAGGTTAGTTATGGCTGATAACGTTGATGAGGCAAATGAAATTGCTGATCTGCATTTAGCTTTTGAATTAGCCAATGCTAAGCCAAGCCTGCCACCGTTAACCGGGCGTTGTTTTTATTGCGACACTGCGACTACAGAGCGCTTTTGTGATGCTGATTGTCGTGATGATTATGAACGTGACCAACGCAGAACATTAATGCGTAAGCGGGGTTGATATGGGCTTTTTTGTGTTGGGTTGGTTGTTATTTGCGGTGATATTAACTGCTGGTTTTTGCTTTATGTTTAAAGGGGCCGCTTATGACTCAGTTAAGTGATAACAGTGAGCTGATTAATGAGTTTTTAGATGCACCTGATGATGCAGATGCGTATAGCAAGAACTTATTCGGTCAGATTTTTTGGGTAAAGGATATTACCGCCACGTCATATAAATACGTTTATGCGGATGAAATAAATGAGTCTTTGCCTGTTAAATGGACAAAATGCGGCAGATTAACTGGTCAGCCTTTGTGTGATTTAGTTCATCGACCTGGTGATGTAGTCGAGTCTCCAGAAGAGCGTGAATGTTTTGAGCGTTTAGAACGTGAACAGCAAATCAATGCAATGGCGGCTATTGCTAGAAAATGTCCCACCACGAGTTCAACCGGTATTGCAGAGTTTTTGTTTGATGCGGGTTGTCGAATTGAGTTATTGAGCGTTCAGATATAAGAAAACCCGCTTAAGTTTGGCGACCGAACGGGGTTAATACCTAAAGAGAGGCAATAGCATGTTTGATTCTGAATGTTTAATTTGTTGTTTAGAGGGCGGTAAAGCTTGTTCGGTTCATAGCCAAGTTGGCAGCAATGATGAACCGATTACACCAGAGTTTGCTGATTTTATGCGGAAGCAGGATGAAGCTGCCGATCCACAGGTTGCATTATTGGTTGCTCAGGCTGATGCGTTGATGATGAAGGCAGCCGCTTTAAGTAAAAATGCTTCAGCTATGTGCCAAGTTGATTTGCGACGTGATAGATCGACTTTATATGGGTTTAGTACCTTAGATAATTTTAGCCGTTCACAGATTGGCCGCATAGTTGAGCTGTTGCGGGTACAACCTGAGTTAAAAGATTTAAATACCGACCGTTTGGTGAATATCGCCAATAGAGTTGTCAGCAGAGTGATTTTAGGTGATCAAGATACCTTGGTATTACCGCAAGTATGTGTGGATTGGTTTTTGGGGTATTTGTTGATGCAAGAAAAGCGCGCCGAGTGTTCGATTGAAACAACAAGTGTTGACCCTGTTAATCAGGCCAAACATATCAAGCGCCGCAATATTTATTACCAGTTACGCACTAACTTGGCATGGAATATTTATGTGCGGAACAATTGATATCGGTGCAGTAGAAATAAGAAACCCCGCTTAAGTTTGGCGACCGAACGGGGTTAATACCTAAAGAGAGGCAATATTATGTTACTCAAGCATTTGTGTTTCGTCAATATAGCGATTGCTAGATTGAGTGCGTGGGAGTGCCCCGCATGAGTATGGAATTGATGGTTAAGGCCATGAAAGCGAAGGTGGGTAATCCTCTACGCAAGTTGGTTTTACTTAAATTGGCTGATAATGCGAACGACCAAGGCGAGTGCTGGCCTAGTTATAATTACATTGCTGAGCAGTGTGAAATGAGCCGTCGTAGCGTTATGGACCATGTTAAAAAACTTGAATTGTCGGGTTTTTTACGTCGTGAATATCGCAAGGGTGTTAAGGGTAATTCATCTAATGTTTTTCATCTAAATTTTGATGAGAAAAGCGGTTTAGGTGGTGAATCTCCTGCACTAGGTGGTGAATCTGCTGCACTACCCCCTAGTGAATCTCCTGCACTACCTAGTGAATCTCCTGCACTACCCCTAGTGAATCTCCTGCACCCAGAACCAGTCACTTTAGAACCAGTCAATGAATCTTTAAAAGATTTAGTCACCACATCATCAAAATCAGTTTTAGATTTTTCTCTATGGCCTGATTTGCCAAGCTACCAAGTTTTTCAAGATTGGTTAGCCGTTCGTAAGCAGAAAAAAGCCAAGTTAACCCAAACAGCGGTTAATCGCCTGGCACCGCATTTGGTGAAAGCGGTTGCTGCAGGTTGTTCGGTTGATGACGTGTTTGCGCTTTGTGTTTCGCGCTGTTGGATTGGTTTTGAATTTGAGTGGCTAACCAACGCCGGCTTGATTGCTAAGCAGGCGGTTAAGGGCGATTGGGGTAACTCAGTTTTTGACCCAGAGGATCCGTTGATATGAAGTCTATTCAAACATTGATTAATTCGACTCAAGTTGGCCTGCCTGCGAACGAACGTGTTAGCAAGCAGCCGTCGGCTATGGATATGGCCATTGTTGACAGTGTGTTTGCTAAGCTGCGGGTGCTGTTTCCTGTTGGGGCGCCTAAGTCTGAAGACGAAGTGGTGCACAAGAGCGAATGGCTTAAGACGTTGGCAATGCAGGACGTTAGAAGCAAAGAACAAGTACAAATGGGCCTAAATAGGGCAAGGCGTGAGCAGGGTGACCGCCAGTTTTGGCCAACACCACGCCAGTTTGCTTTGTGGTGTCAGCCAACGGCTTATGATTATGGTTTGCCTGATTTGGATTCGGCTTATCGTGAGGCTAAACGTCATTATCATAATTTAGCTGGCCATAAGTGGAGCCACGATGTGGTTGGCTTGGCGGTTCGTGAATGCGGCTCTTGGTTGTTTGCGACGGGCTTAGATAAAGATGTATTAACCATGTTTACTCGTCAGTACCAAATTTTATGCCGCAAGTACGGCAAAGGTGAGTTGGTTGATGTTGAGTTACCTAAAGCGTTACCCACTCGTGCTACCCGCCGCATTGAACCTGCTGAGGGTAAAGCGTTGGTGGCAAAGTTTAGGCGCCAACTTGGTTTAAGGAGTGCTAACGATGAGTAATCAATCTTTGACTCAAAAAGAGCGTTTGCTGCGGATTTTAAGCGGTGGCCGTTTTCTAACCTTGTACGAAATCCAACAACAGTGTTTTGACCAGTTTGGTGTTCATGATAGCGAAACTGCGTTAAGTGCCCGTTGGCGTGAATTGCCTGAGTCAGTTAAGCAAAAGCGCCGTCGTGAAAAGTGCACAGCTTGGGAATATAGGTTGGTGGCTTGAGTATGGTAAAGGCGGCATCTGGTGTTGAGGTTAGCAAGTTAAACGATGCGGCGTTAAGGCGTTGGTTACATGCTGGGGTGAGTCGTGATTATCGTGATCCGCAGTTTCCTGAAATTCGTTTACGTGCTGCAGCTGGCCGAACGCGGGCGAGTGTTCATTTGGTGTTGAATGAAAACGGTAAGACAGTTTGGCAAAAGGTGGGCACTTGGCCAAGCATGTGTATTAAGACCTTGTGCGCTGATTTACCGGTGATGTTGGCTAAACGCAATGTGGGCGGCATGGTGACGGGCCAGTTTGATTCAGTCGGTAGTTTGCTTGAGTGGTACCAGGAACATATTGCCAATAACACGACCTATAGCAAGAGTTGGCGCAGCAATATTAAGTCGATGATCAAGTGTCACCTGTTGCCGAGGTTGGCTGATGTTCGTTTGCATGATGTGAGTTTTATCGCGGTTGATGGCATTTTGGTTAAACCGATGTTGGTTGAGGGGTTTTCGCCTAAGTACATTCGTGAGGTGGTGAATAAGCTTAAGGCGGTGTTTGCTGCGGCTTCAAAGCTTAGATTGATTAGTGCTAATCCGTTAGCGGGTTATCGGGTGACGTATTCCATCAAAGTGAATGATGCCATGGATACGCGCTTGTTTGAGTCGGATTTGGCCGAGTTGTTTACTCGTTTAGGTGCAGTGGTGATGCCGGTGCAGATGTTGTTTGTGTTGATGATGATGTTTGGTACTCGCATTAACGAAACTCGGTTAGCGCGATGGGAACACTTTGCGGGTGATTATTGGGTTATTCCGGCCAGTAATGCCAAGAACAAAGAAGAACATCGTATACCGATGACGGAGTCGGCTAAGGCACTTATTCAGCATTATAAATGTTGGCAGTTAAAGCATGTTGGCAAACGCGCTTATTTGTTCCCTGGCAACGTTGGCGCTATTTCCATTCGTTGTGCCCATGATTGGCACACTCAAATCCGCTTTAAACATTTCACTAGTCATGATTTGCGTCGTTTATTCAGGACCATTGTTGCTGACTTGGGTGTCGATACGATGATTGGTGAACGTTTGCTTAATCATGCCTTGCCTGTGTTACTGCGTAAGTACGTTAAATCGACCTTGGATAAGGGCATGAGTTTAGCGTTAGAGCAATATCATCAATATTTAATTTATCGTGGATTTTCTTCTGTTGCGCCCGAGATATTGCCTAGATCGTCTGTTGAAGTTGAGAACGGTCAAACCATGACTGCGAGTGGGTGGCTGTGATGATCACTGCATCATTATTAGTAGAATATGCAATTAGAGGTTTTGGGGGGCGAAATGGCATTACGCGGGTTTGAATTTTTGAAAACGGGCAGGAATATTCGCGGGCTAACCCAGATCGAAGTAGCCGAGATTTATGGGGTAAGTGAACGGACTTATCAGCGTTGGGAACGAGGGGTGGTTAGGGTGCCGTTTGATGATGTTTCGGCAATATGCGCCCAGGTGTTTAAGTTAGGAATTGATGAAATAAGGGCAGTGATTAATGGCGAAGATTAATGTGCAGCATCAACAAGTGACGCTGAACATGAAGGCGTTACGTCATGGGTTAACACGTTGGGGTAAATATTGGGCATACCAAGAACGCGGCCAAGGGTTCGCAAGCCGAAGCCAGTGCGACAAGTTAGGCGAGGTGATTGTTTACGGAGTTCGGCAATGGCCGAGATAACGCCCCCGCGTGAAGTAAGGCAGTTCGATATGATGATTGAGCGGCTAGCACCGCAATGTATACGGGCCATTAGAGCCCACTACGTCTGCAAAGGGCAGTGGGCCTTGATGGGATTCGATAGTAAGAAGTCTTATGTGTATTGGTTGAGACGCGCAGAAATTGAGATAGTGGAGTGAGGTATGAAGCTTGTTGATGATATGACTCATGATGAAATCGCAGATTTTATCGCTCTAAGATTAAGGAGAATGAATTATCCTCTTTCATTTTCAAATATTACGTCAGCTAATGTTGGTGAGCAGCCTGATGTCCTTGGTGTTTCGCTTTGTGGTGAAAGCTTACTTGCTGAGGTGAAAGTATCAAGAAGCGACTTTTTAGCGGATAAAAAGAAACCTTGGCGTCAACCTGGTTCTGGCATGGGTGATTTTAGAGTGTATGTGACCCCAAAGGGCTTGCTCAAACCAAGTGAAATTCCATATGGCTGGATGCTTTGGGAAGTTCACGGAAAGAATAAGCCGGTAATAAAAATAATAAAAGGTAAGAAGATGGTGAGAGAGTCAAACCCTAATGTTCCTTGGACAATATCACTTCCAGAATATTTGAATTGTGATGTGGCTGAATACCATCACTTTCAGCAAGATGTCAGAACTAAGCGCTGTCGAAGTGAATTAATAATAACCGTTGAAATTATGCGCAGAGCGCTCGAAAAAGGCATTGAGCTAAATAATTTCGCAAACAAATATCAACATGCATAAGTGGCAGGAATTGAAATAGTAGAGTTAGGTATGAGTGGATTAAAAATGAAGATTCTTAAAGTGAAAGAAAAGGATTTATGCCCTTACGGAGACTATCTAAATAGAAGCGCATCTGATTTATTTGCTAGCGGATCATATACCCATATCCAGCATAGTGATGGCTGCATAAGTGAAGCAGAAATTACTGGGCAGATGAAAGAAGGATGGCCAATGGTGCTAATTGGGGAAGTTGTTAATTAATTATGTTTAAGTGAGGTTTCTATGGGTTGGGGTGATTGCGGAACAGATAAGGCAGGTCGTCCAATAGGGTATGTGTTCGCTGCTATATGTGACCATGTCGGGTGTGATAAGGAGATTGATAGAGGTCTGAGTTATGCTTGCGGTGGTATGCATGGTGATGACGAGATTAGTTGCGATAAGTATTACTGTGAAGAACATGCCGCCAATATCGTTGATCATTGTGATAAGTGGCATAGTGTTTGTGATGAGTGTTACGAGGCGTTAAAACAATCAGGTGATTGGTCTGATGATAACGATGATGGGGTATTAGTTTATGGTTAAACACTTCCTATTTGGTGATATTGAAACAGGTGGCCTTAATGGCCGCTTAGATAATGGCGTGTTGGGTATGGAGTATTACCCTATCCTTGAGCTAGCCTTTATCCTGACCGATAAAGACCTAAATCAAATAGGTGAGCCGTTACATGTAGTTGTTCATCACGGTGATGAAGCAATAGCAACATGTAGTGAGTGGGCATTGGATACGCACACGTCAAGCAGATTGATTGATGAAGTTCGTTCATCAACCGTATCACTCGAGCAGGCAGAGCTGATGGTGATTGATTGGCTTAAAGGTTTAGGTGTGACGAAGTATGATGGCAAGACTAAGCAGGGTATTGTGTTTGCTGGTAATTCAATTATGTTCGACCGTTCATACATAATGTGTCAGATGCCTATGCTTCATGACTTCATGCATTATCGTCAGTTAGATGTATCTGCTATTGCTTTGGCTGCACGCGCTTGGAACCCAGAGTTAGAGCGCAAGGCGGTATCGGTTAAGCTTTACGCTCATGAGGCCTTGGCTGATATACGTGAATCAATCGAAGAGTTGCGAGTGTATAAGCAAGTGTTAGGCGTGCTGGATAGCCAAAGCGCTTACGAACGATTCAGAGATGAGTGTAGAACATTCGCTAAGTCTTTGATTAAAAGTTTGATGCCTTGGATTAAGTGGTGATGGTTCACGGCTTGGGCTGGGTTGGTTTAATTGATATCGATTCTCATTTGTACCATAAAAATAAATGGGTCCTTCTGGCTCGGTGCACTGCGGGGGAGGACAAGCGCAGTGCTTCACTACATATGAAAATTTTAGGGGGTTATGTTGTTGTTTTATCAACCCTATGAAAGCTAATCAATCTCAACAACGTCAAAGCATAGTTAAGCTGCTGAATATATTTAATAATATATCGTTAAATGTGTTTATGAATATCGTATAATTTTTTTCCCCTCAAACACCAACTTTTGATCCCTCTCGATCTTTTTATTTTTCCAGATGAAAATGTTACTGCTGTATGTATTTTGAAGTTGGATTATAGTGGCACAAAATTCTCGGTTTTATCTTAAGAAAAACGCTAGCTAATTGAAATGGTTGATTTTTGTTAAAATTTATATTTAACATAACGAGTCAAATCAATTCTCGGTTATGCAAATTCTCGTTTCCACCCAGACTAAAACGTGATTGATTTTAACTTGTTAAGCTGATAACTTACTAAAATCATTGATAATTAAAGATATAGATATTAAGTTTCATGAGTCTCTCAGGATGTTTATCGGGATTCACGCTAATACGCTGTTAAGTCTATATATAGGAGAGACCATTGCCAAAAGAATGGATTGATGTTGCAGACACCGCGGTTAAAATTGGTTTAGGTTCGTTGATTACAGGTGTTTTCACATATATAGGCGTCAAGTTCTCACATAAATCTGAGAAGGGTAAATTTATGTTGGAACATAAAACCAAGTTGCTTGAACAGATAGCCGAAGATGTAGAAACATATTTCGCAGCATGGGATTCATATATTTCAAGAATATCAGGGATTGCCCGCTCTAGGAAGAACAATGAAAAAGAATATGAGGAGCTAAGCAAGGCTCAAAAATCTTCCGTTAAGGAAAAAGATTCTAATCTTATAGAATCATGGCCAAGGCGGGAGTCTGCCATCTCAAAGCTAAGACTTATGAAGTCGGTAAAAGCTTCAAAGGCTCTCTCGTCATGTAAGGGCTTAGAAAAAGAAATGAGAGACATGATTGTATTTGATAAAGTTATGCCGACTTATGAAGAAGCTGACAAATATAGAAAAAGAGTAATAGACAAGAAAAAAGAAGTTCATAAAGAACTGGCTGATTTCTACGAGTCTTTCGAGACTTAACAAGTTTGTCAACGATCGCCCTTCGGGCTGGACAGCCTTAAGCGTGGCTTCGCCACAGTCTGCCCGTTACAAAAGCATTTGGCATACACGCGGCACAAGGAGCTACTATGGATGCAATGACTTGGGGATTTGTTGGTACTGTCGTCGGTGCAACAGCAAGTATTGCTACTACAGCGATAACTAATTGGAACACCTTTAGAATTTCACAAAACTCTAAAATCCAAGATAGAGAGGAACGCGCTAGAGCATTTCAAAGAGAAACATTACTCGAGTTACAATTTGAAATTCGAAATTACTTGAGAGCTAGTGCATTAGCATATCGCGCAGACAACAAAAATTTTAAAGAGTCTGGTAATTGGGGACAGTATGCATTATCCGATGAGTTAAGCGATCAATTGCTAGAATTAAATTCTAAAACAGCAATTCTTATTCAGCGGATTTCAAATGATGAATTACGAAATAAATTAACTGAATTTAAAGATGTCGCAACTAAAAGTCAGCTCGCTAATAATGAGTTCGATGCAGGAGCATATCGTGTAGAGTATATAAACCTATATGAAAAAATTAGCGATAAATTAGGTAGAGTATTACGAGAGTCATATTAAAAGTATACCAACAAGCAATTTAACAGGGACAACAAACAGTTGGTGTTTGTTCCATGCAAACGGCGCAACGCACAAATACTAAAACGTTAGTTGCTCGTCAATCAATTGAGTCCATATGATAAATCCTTGGATTAAGTACGAAAAAATAGAAGAAAAAAGAAATGGCTTTTACGTCGAGTATAATCCTGTTTTTACTGGTCAAGAGTTTGCGATATTAAGCGTCAACATTTATGACACAAAGCTCTCAGGTAATATCAAAAACATAGCAGAATCAGAACTGGAATATTGGGCTCTAAAATATCCAGCTCCTATTATGTTGATGATCGATAATAAAACAGATGAAGAGTGGCGAACTAAAGATAAAATAGGTCATAGTTTTTTGCTAGGCTACCCTAAACTTGGGAAAGTAATTTTACATTGGGATGAGTATCCTAAAGCTGAAGAGCCTGATATAGACCTTTCAAAAGAGAGTTTAGCTAAAATTTACTCTGGGTTAAATTATTCTACATATGAAGAGGTTGTAGCTAAACAAAAAATAGAAGTTAAAGGAAGAAAGCTACTTTTGCTTGTTTTAACATTGTGGGCTTGCGTTATACCTGCTCTGATAGCATTTCTTGGTTGGTCTAATCCTATTGTTTCATTAATAGCGCTGGCTTATAGTTGGTATGTTGCATTTAATAAAGGCAGGAAACTATGGGGTCGTAAGAAAAAATCAGATAAAGATCTAGCCAAAGAAAAAGAACAATTAGCTAAAGATCATCACCACTATCATTGCCAACTTAATCCTGATGCGTTTCTTCGATTAAAAAATGAAAACTTCAAAAAAGAGCGTCTAGAAAAAGAAAAAACTAAAATCGAGAGTATGCGCAACTAACAAGCGCTTTAAACGGAACAAAAACAGTTTGTTAGGTTCCGTTGTTCTCCACATTTTAACCAGCTATTTTTTGCCTCTTAATGAGGCGTTGAACTAAGCCGCTGCGCGGAGCCAAATGCTGATTCAATCGAGTGTATTAACCTCATTGAATCAGCTAGATTTAAAAAAGATGTGATGGAACACCATTATGACAAGGGAATTTCAATGAAACACGTACAAACCAAGCCATGTTACCAGTTCAAAACTGCTCTACAGTCCAGAGCCTGCATCAAAAAAAGCAAATTCCTATAGCGCAAAGCGTACCAATTAACCTGGACTCGGCATCGGCCAAGTCCAACAAGCGATTTGTGCCATGCAAACGGCGCAATGCACAAATACTAAAACGTTATGTTTTTTTGTTATTACCTAGTTTGGAGGTTTAAACTAATCGTTATGGAACAACTTTTACAACTTATTATTAATGAAATTATAGATGATTCATCCAAGAGCAAGGTTGAATCTACCCTTGGAAACTTTAATAACTGTATCCCTTTATCGGTATTTTCTTCGAAATTATTAAACTTATTCGGTATTGAATCTTACCCGGTAGAAGCCTGTGCTCTAGTTTATCCAGATTCCACTAAAGATGAATTCCATATGGTTGGTGATGTAAACCTTAATGGTCATCAGTCTTATGGGCACATGGTTACATTTATACCAAAAGAAAACATGATTGTTGATTTTTCACTTTGCTTTCAGCAAGGAGATGTAAAACAAGCTCTCAAAGCTATGATTTCTTCAGCAGGTCAACGAACTGATGCAATATACTATTTTCCCTCTAGAGTTGGGAGTGCTGTGTCAGTTGGTTCAGGGATAATCAAATGGAATGTTTTTAAGGACGCACACGGTTGGGAACAAACTGAATGGGACTTAGACAAGATATTAAGCTTCGCAATTAAGCGCTTTGATGTACTCAAAACCCAATAAGCATATTTAGTATTTATGCGAGAATAAAAATATAACTAATAGGATAGGCCGCGCGGAGCCAAATGCTGACTCAATCGAGTATATTATTCACATTGGATCAGCTAGTATTAAAAAGATGTGATGGAACACCATAATGACAAGGGAATTTCAATGAGACACGTACAAATCAAGCTACATAATCAGTTCAAAACTGCTCTACAGTCCAGAGTCTGCATCAAAAAAAGCAAATTCCTATAGCGTAAAGCGTACCCATTAACCTGGACTCGGCACCAGCCAAGTCCAACAAGCAGTCTGTGCCATGCAAACAGCGCAACGCACAAATACTAAAACGTTAGGCATCTAAACGGGAGAGCGGTCATGCTCTGTGGAGTAAGAGTTCAAGACAATCTCAAAGTATTCGCAAGCAATAGCGAAAAAGAGCAAGGGCCATTCAATTGCCCTGGATGTAAGCACGAGCTTGTTCTCCGAAAAGGAAGGATTAAAGTACATCATTTCGCGCACAAACCTCCGTATAATTGCGAAAGAGGAGACGGTGAGTCAGATGTTCACCGTAAGTGCAAAGAATCCATTTACAATTCACTATCAAAATGCAGCCACGTTACAAATTTAGAAGTTGAAGCTGATTTTGGTTCGGTCATAGCCGATGTATATTGCTTAATAAACAATGTACCAGTTGCTATTGAAATACAGAGAAGTAAGTTAAGTGTAAATGAAATAACCGCGCGCACCTCTGCATATGAAAAACTAGGAATTCATGTTTTGTGGTTGGCTCTATTCAATAAAAATCTAGGCGAAGAAAAGTACAATCCCAAAGCATGGGAAAAGTGGTGTCACGCTACATATTTTGGTCGTGTGTACTATTGGGTTGCAGACTTAACTATTGCACCTGTCCATTTCTCTGAGTATCAAAATTATGTAGAATCATCAAGTTGGTACAATGAATGTGGTGAAGAACAATCAGCAGGCGGTTACTATAAATCATCTAAACGCTATAAAACACCATCTATAGGTACATACTTAAACTTGGCCACTGACTTTAATCCATCCTATAAACAAGCATGGACTCGCGGTACAGTTCATGTTCCAAATTGTAGGGTTTACAATGATAAGCTCAGAAAGTGGTGGTAAAAATGCCTATCAAGTAGTTGCACGCGGACTTGATACAGTTGTCGCGGTTTTTGCAAAAAGAAAAAGCGGCAAAAATAGTACCAACTTACTCGCCGGTGAACGAGGCGTTAGGCTTTTAATGCAAATCGTCAACATTTCACACAAAAATTGAAGGATTAAATGAAAACCTTTTACAAGTACATGTCGTACTCAACACTTATAAAGTTTCTGAATGATCCTTGCTTAAGAGTGACTCCTAGCAATTGTCAAAATGACCCTTTTGAGTTTGGATTCAGTTCAAGTGATATTGAGGCGCTAAATTTTAAAAGTGACTCAAAAGAATTTGGGATTAAACTTGAAGAATTTGCAAAACTTCATGGGATCATTTCACTTACAACATCAAATGATAACATCTTGATGTGGTCACATTATGCAGAAAACCATAGGGGAGCTGTAGTAGAAATTTATATAGATGACGAAAATCCTCAATCACTCTTTATTAACAGTACAGGGCCTAATTCACCGCCTTTTAATTATCAAGATTTTATATTTGATAAAGTTTCGTATAAACTGGTTAGAAGGTTTGAGCAAATTGAGTCCGAAATAAATTTAGATAAGATAAATCATCACTACTATTTCACAAAGGCACAACAATGGGAGTTGGAGGATGAATACAGGTTCATTACTCCTATGATTTGGATTAACAGAATACTATTTAACGAAGTAGGCTGCAATAAAGCTAAAAAAATTTTAGCGAGTTATTCTTCGTCAATTACTTGCCTTAACCCAAGAGATACTGGATATAAATTTTACGAGTTAAATCCCGCTGCATTAGAAATTATTTCTACAGAAAATATAGAATTAATTTCAAAATTATGGCTTCAATCAAATATAAATGAAACTATGTTTTTCATTCGTCTAAATAGTGGTGTTCCAGGTGTAAGTGGTAGTCACATTGGACGAATATTTCTTGGTTGCCAAGCAGATCATGATGATTTCATATCGCAGCTAAAGAATGACAGCTATGATACATTGTCAATTATGAATCAATATTCGAATCTATTAACCGGAGATCTATGCAATGTGTTCAAAGCTGAAATGGATAAGGACGAATATAAATTATTGTTTAAACCAATAATCGGTAATATTTACGAATGATTACAGTAAAGCCAACAAGTTAATTAACTAGACGCATAACGGTTGTCATCGTTTTTGCAAAATAAAAAAGCGCAAAAACAACGCCAACCTACGCGCCAGTTATTAAGGCGTTGAACTAAGCCGCTGCGCGGAGCCAAATGAGGAGTCAATCGAGTATATTATCCTCATTGAATCAGTTAAACTTAAAAACTGAGATGGAACACTACAATGACAAGAGAATTTCAATGAAAACTTACCCACTACTCGATATCAATTGACCCAGAGCTGCTTTGTAGCCCCGAGCCAGCATCAAAAAAATCAAATCCTTATGGCATAAAGCGTACCAATTAACCTGATGAACTAGGCATCGGCCAAGTCCAACAAGCGATTTATGCGTTGCAAACAGAACAACGCATAAATACTAAAACGTTATGAGTATCCACAAGTCTTGAGATAACTATGAAATTAGATTATGAATTGATAAATGAAGTTTTAACTATATTTGTTGAGTCAGAGAAAAGCACGGTTACTGTTGATTCCTTTCCTGATTTATATGAAAAAGATGCGCAGAAGTTAGCACATCACATAATTATAATGGAGGAAAAGAACCTTATAACTGGTGCATTTTCTCATGGAAAAATGGGAATAGAACTCGGGTACGATGATACAAATAATTATTATGAATTCACTTCTGGAATGCCGTGGCGAATTACCTCCGATGGTCATGATTTTGCTGCAGCTTTAAGTAAACCAAATATTTTAAGCACCATTAAAGATAACTTCCAAAAGGAAGGTCTTTCTGCTGTTATAGATATAGCTAAAAAAATTGCAGTTAAACAGGCAACTAAACTCTTGGATGATTAATAGTCATAACAAGTCATTGCAAAGGACTAAAAACAGCTGGACACTGCTCGTGCCTCGCTATTTTAGGCAACAATTTTTAGCCTCTGAATGAGGCGTTGAACTAAGCCGCTGCGCGGAGTCTAATGAGGCTTCAATTGAGTGTATAACCTTCCTTGAATCGGCTAGGTGCAAAGATGTATGATAAAAGGATACTATGAAAAGGGATTTTAATGAAAAACTTACCTACTACTCGATATTAATTGACTCTAAACTGCTCTGTAGCCCATAGCCAGCATCAAAAAAAGTAAATTCCTATCGCATAAAGCGTACCAATTAATCTGGACTCGGCATCGGCCAAGTCCAACAAGCAATTTATGCCCTGCAAACAGCGCAACGCATAAATACTAAAACGTTATTTTTCTTCATAAAGGGTTGCACTTGAAAAAATACAATGACTATTTACCAGAGTTCTTAGGAGTAGTGTTAGCTCTTTTACTTCTAAATCTTTGGTACTTATCTTCGCTAGCTATTGAGAATAAGGTTCTACCCGCAAATTTTGACTATTTATTTAAAGGCTTAACTGTCTTGATTGGCGCTTTTGTAGGTGCATTTGCTGCCTTCAAGTTAAAATCCAAAAAAGACGATGAAAAAAAGCATACAAAAGAAAAAATGGCTATGAACAAAGCTATTTTTGTATGTGTAAGGCAGATCCATGCAATTAAAATATTAATAGAGAATTGTCTAAATATAGTTCTGATTTAGATAGAGCATTTCAACTACCACCTATGAAACCTCCATGTTATGAGGACTTGAAGTATAATTACGACGAGTTAGGTTTTTTACTTGAAGAATATCCCCAATTAGTTATGAATTTAGTAATCGAACAAGAGCGATTCGAACAAGCTTTTAAATCAATTGAATTACGTAATGAGTTTTATGTTAATGAAGTACAGCCAGCTTTGAGCAGGCTTAACCTCAATGGTAAAAGCATCGTGATAACTGATTTTGCTAATGTGCTCGGCGAAAGGTTGTTCGAAGGCTCAATCGGCAGTGCTAAAACCATCTATTTTCATTTAGGAGAAGCAGATAAAAGTATTGTTGAAATATATGATGAATTGATAGCTGCTTCTCGTAAGGTTTTTCCTGGCGAGAAATTTATAAAGTGGAAACCAGAAACATAACTAGAAAATCAACAAGGACACGTAACAGTTGGCTATGTTTCGCTTCGCTACACAATTTTAGCCAACCATTACTTAGCCTGTTATTTAGGCGTTGAACTAAGCCGCTGCGCGGAGCCAGCAGAGGCTTCAATTTAGTGTATAACCCTCATTGAATCAGCCAAGCTTAAAGATGTATGATAGGAAATACGATGAAAAGGAATTTCAATGAAAAACTTACCCACTACTCGATGTAAATCAATTCAATATTGCTTTGCAGTCCAGAGCCAGCATCAAAAAAAGCAAATTCCTATAGCATAAAGCGTACCAATTATCCTGCACTCGGCATCGGCCAAGTCCAACAAGCGATTTATGCCTTGCAAACAGCGCAACGCACAAATACTAAAACGTTAACCGCTCAAATCGATTAGTCATAACTATAAAGGAAAATGAATATGGCATTGGTAAATTGCCCTGAATGTGAAGTGCAGGTAAGCGATACTGCCCTTAAATGTATAGGGTGTGGTTTTCAAATCCGCAAACCAAAGAGAGGCTTTTTTGGTAAGCTATTCAAGTGGACATTTATATTATTCAACGCTCTTATGGCATTTTGGTTGTTCTCTTACTTTGGTTCGATGGGAGAGATTGTTTCAGCTTCCGAGAGTGAAGCAGCTCAAGCTGGTGCAGCAATCGGTGCTACTATAGGCACTAGTATGATTATGGGTTTTTGGGTATTTGGCGACATTATTCTAGGGTTGTTAGTGTTGTTTACGAAGCCCAAATAGTAATATGCAATTACCAAAGCAAGTAATAGGAGGCACCAACGCACGCCTATTCTTGTAGCGTTATACCCTATGAAGTTTTCACACAAAAAATGGCTACTTGATGTAGCCATTTTTATGGGCGTTTAGCGGTGGTTTTATCGTAAACGGGCTTGTTTATCTGCCAATCTTGCTAATGTCGCAATCTGTTGGTTTGCGGCCTCACTAATTTCTAGCAATTGCTCAAGTGATAAAAAGCGTGGTTCGCGCATGTACTGCACTAATTTATCGCTGCTGGTGACAAACTGGTCATCATGTATAGGTTGCGAACTCACTATTTTGCCGCCTTCCCATGTAAACATCATGCGCTGATGCTCAAACGGATGTTGAGTGCGGCTAAGTCGTTTTTGGGTTTCATTAAAAGCATTAATGAAGTTGATCTTGAGTTCAGCAGCTTTGGCACCGGTAAACCCCATGACTAAAAACATAAAACCGTCTTTGGTCATTTCGTAGATTTTAGATTGACGACTACGATCAGCTCCAAGCTCAACGTTTATCGTATTAACGCAAAAATTCGTTGATACAAATTGCCTTGGTGCATCTTGCATTATGTAGTCTAGTTTACGTAAAACATCGGCATGCCGTTTGCCAAAATAATTGGCCACAACCTGTGAGTTGGTAATGGTTTGTTTGCCGTTAATAAAAACGAGTTGCGCAGGATGATTTTGATTTGTTAATGCAGACATAATGAAACTCCTGTGATCGTGAGATTCATCAACCAAGAAGGCTAAACTTGGGTGATGAGCTGAACAGGATTAGCCTTACCGCTCACAGGAAGCGGCGCACCGAAGTGCTCCCATCCAGCCCACCATAGTAGAGGTGCGCTGAATCACGCAATAAAAAACCAGCACTGGGCTGGCGACAATTGCGCCTGTGAATTGCGAGAGGCTAATCCCGGCATTGGATTTTGCCAATGCCCAGACAGTATCGCCCCACTCAGGTGCACTTGTCAATTTTACTTATGAGTTATCAGTTAAGTGAGTCATCGATAACCATTCACCCATTTTATAAAGCTAACATTGTGAAATCTAGAACCTTTGATCACACGGATTTCTGCTGCCTAAAGCAAAGCGTATGCGTTTTAAAAACTTAGAAAAATATGGGCAATAATCAGCGGTTATTTAGATTTCCGCTTTCGCCTAGACTAAAGAGTGATTGATTCGAGATATTTAAACTGATAAGTTACTAAAATTATTGATAAATAAAGCAATGTTGACGCTGGATTTTGATTGGTATTCTGTGAATGTTTATCGGATTCACGCTAAGACGCTATTAACCATATATGGAAACCTCTTGATTCATGAAGGACTGCCTTTTTAAATACTTACCGCCAGAACGTATTGATGTTTTGGAAAATATGAAAATTCGTTTTACTTCAGTAGTATCACTGAATGATCCATATGAGTCCCTAATGAGATTAGGGGATGTAAATGCATTCGTAGATCACAAACGTGGCGATAACGGTTTTAAGTTTGTTTCTTTATCTAGAAATAATGCAAATTTACTTATGTGGTCACACTACTCAGCTTCTCATGAGGGCTATGTTTTAGCTTTTGACCGCAATCATTCATTCTTTTCAACTGCTCAGGCCGTTAGGTATCGGCGTATTCGTGCAAACTTTAATGGTGCTAAAATGTCGTGTTGTAGTAAAGAGGATGTTTTGAAGCAAGTAGTTTTGGAGAAAGCTGTTGATTGGGCCTACGAAGAAGAGGAGAGGCTGTTTCTTCAGGATACACCTGACTCCGCAGTCAACATTGGAAATGATAAGTGGGGACAACCAATTACCTTAAACTCAATTCCAGAGGACTGTATTTTAGGTGTTTACCTTGGAGTTAAAGCAAGTGAAGAATTTAAGAAACAAATCATCGAAGTTCTAAAAAAGCATACCAATCATATACCTCTGTTTCAGTTTTCTACTAAAAGTACAGAGTTTGCACTTGAGACTAAAGAGGTTCTATATGCCATACAAGAGACTTAAAAATGGACGCAGTAAACTGCGCCCCTTAGCTTCACGTTGAACTAAGTCGCAGCACGGAGTTAAGATAGTGACTCAATCGAGTGTATTATCCTCATTGAATCAGTTAGATTTTAAAAATGTGATGGAACACCACTATGACAAGGGAATTTTAATGAAACAAGTACAAACCAAGCCACATAATCAGTTCAAAACTGCTCTACAGCCCAGATACAGCATCAAAAAAAGCAAATTCCTATAGCATAAAGCGTACTAATTAAGCTGGACTCGGCATCGGCCAAGTCCAACAAGCGATTTATGCGTCGCAAACCGCGCAACGCATAAATACTAAAACGTTATAACTTCAGAGGAATATCGTAGTGTCGGAAATTGAACAGGAAGAAAGCTCTGAAAAAACGGGGCGTTTAGAGAAACCATTATTTGCGAGCTTGTTTTTTAACCCTAAGGCATTGGGCGGAATAATGCTCGTGTATTTAGGTCTAGGCATCCCCTTTGCTATCAAGCAGGGTTTTGATATTTCTTATCTATTGAAGAGTCAGGCGCCTACGGTATTAGGTGTGATACTAGCATGTTTTGGCCTAATTCTTTCGTATTCGGAAATAAGCAAAATTCAGAGGAAGCGAAGAGATGAAAGGTTTGTGGATGTCGATGAAAATCGGTATAGCGAATCCAAAGGCTTCGAAAAAAGAGTTTTAAATGAAATCAAATCTATCAAGTCTCAGTCCGAGAGTCTAACGCCCGAACAAATTGAAAAAATGGTGTTAGAAATCGTTGAAAATAAATCCAGCGATAGTGCAGATGCATTTGATTCATTTGAAAACTATTTCAAAGAAATAAGAAATGTTCTTATTGAGCAAGCGCATACCGCAGACAAAAAAGCATCTATTTTACTTGATAAAGGTACTGCATACTCTAAAGGTGGAATTACATTTTTTATTATTTCAATAATACTATGGCAAGTGCTTTCTTGGTTTACCGAGTTTAAAGAGCAGTATATATATGGGATCGTATCTTGTTCACTGCTTTTTGTATTTCTAGAGTTCTTGTCTGCATGGTTTTTAAAGCAATATCGACACTTTGTTGACACTTCTACATACCATATAAAGGTGAAATCAATATTTGATAAATATATGTTGTCTTACTTGGCAATTAAAAGTCTGGGAGGGGATTGTGATGATAAAGATTCAAAATATAAAGCGATGCTTAAAGTTCTCGAAGATGATATCAAATGGCCAGAATCCTATCTCCTAAAAAATGGAGATGTTAGTTTTGCAAAAGAAGCTCTGGAAACAATGACTCACTTCGCAAAAGCTATGAAGTCGGAAGTAAAAAGTCAAGGAAAGTCGTAAACAGTTATAACAAACGGCTCCACGCAGATGCCCAAACCGTAGCCGTTTTGTGGATTTCGTTACGCTGCACATTACCACAAAAACAGCTGCGGCTTGGGCGCTGGTGAGCCCGTGGCATCAAATGGCATAGTTGATTTTAACGTACCTGCAGGCGCGTTTAGTGTCGGCAATAAATCGCCCATCGATGCCGTGCAACAGGCCGTAGCCCAATTGGGTTGCATGTTGTTATCTAATGACGAAACCAAAGCATTAACTGTGGTGCCTCGTTGGCCAACCGTGCCGTGGTTAATGGATGGCGTAACACCAGACTTAACTGTGCACGATGCGGTGATCACCAGTTACAGCGAGTCAAAAGAAATTAGCCCCGAGTGCAACGTGGTTTGGCTGCGTGGTGAGCAGCAGGGCATTAGCGCAAAAGTAAAACGCGCTGGCACTGCAGGCAATATCGCCGCCGATGACATCAACGCTCAACTGATAGTTGATAACCAAGCCGCCCGAACAGCCGGTACCAACGCACTGGCCGACACGGGCAATAAGCTTAATATCAATATGAGTTTACCCATCATGGGCGACTTACTGCCCGCAACACCTGGTATGTTGATTGGTATTCGTGAAGGTGTTGATGTGTTCAAAGGTACGTGCGATTCAGTGACGATTAGCGCATCGGTTAGCGACACCGGCGACATTGATATCGAGCAAACCATCACTGTCGTTCGGCATGTAGCATAACCTGTTGTATCAGCAATTTATAAGGAGGGATAATGTTAAAGCAGTTACAACAAAGCCTAAGCGCCCCGCGGGTGATCATGACGATTAACACAGTTAATACCGATGGCACCGTCACCGCCAGCACTGCCAGTAACCACACCCAACGGGTAATAGGTTCTGGCAGCGTTGGCGATCACATTTACGTTCAAGACGGCAGGGTGCTAGGAACTGCACCCACATTAGCGTTTGTAGAGATAGAGGTTTAGACTACTCATTCATATTTTTTAAAGGATTAAAAATTGTCTATTACTGAATCATTAAAAGAGCTTGTAAGTTCAATCATTGTATTTCTAAACACTCCAGAAATGATACCAGTTATTGCTGGTGCAGTTATTGGTGCTATCTTCGCCGTATTATTGACTTTAATAGTTGGTTTTTTTTCATCTGTAGTTAAACAAATTGAAACTAATCGAAGAGTTAGAGGTGTAATGACATTTTCGCTAAAAAACAATCAGCTGATGTGTCATAGTAATTTAGGCCTTTTAGGACATGAAATTGAAGGGATGACAAATAATCGAACATTTATTTTAACCCCTCTTTTCACATTTCAAACATCAGGAGCTAATCTAATATTTTCAAATGCTAGCTTTTCAAGATTTGAAGTTGAAAATTTATGGAATAATTTATCTGATATCGATGCTATTAACAGTCAGTTAAATATAATGGTTGAAAATCGACAATTCTTGCAATTGAAAATAAGAGGTGAATCTAAAAAATCGATTGAGTGGGAGTTGTCAGGTCTTCTTGTTGAGTATGATCGTTATCTTATTCAGCGTTATAATGAAGCGTTATTGATAATTAATAACGCCTTACACATACTCAATATGTCGTTTTTTGAAAGAGTTGTTTTAAGGTTTACATTTAAAAATACTAATTCAATGGCTACCAGCTAGCTGATATCTTTGTCATGCAATCGTTTTGGAAAAAGCTCAGTGTATACTTGCCACAGTGTATTAATGTTCCGGTGGCCAGTAACTTGGGCAACTTCGTCAATCGAATAACCCTTTTCAAATAACCGGCTAGCACCTTCACGCCGTAAATCATGGTAACGCAAATCTCCAATAGCTAATTCAGTTCTAACTCGTTGAAATCCGGCAGACACAGACCTTTCATTATAGGGAAATACCCTGTCATCTTTACGCGGTTGTTTTTGTAAAAGCTCCCACGCCCCACCCAATAGCGGCACCAGCATGTGATTACCGGCCTTTTTGCGCGGGTCTTTTCGGTCACGAACAGTCACAGCTTTTTGTGCTTCATCAACATCATCCCATCTTATGCGGCATACCTCACCAACACGCATGCAACTTAAAATAGAAAAGTCGAGTAAATCGACATAAGGAATATGGGCAGCTCTTTTACTTGCGCGTTCGTTAAGGCCAACCTTTAACCTTTCAATCTCATTTGATGTGGGTCTTCTAGAACGCCGTTGAGATTTACCAATAAGGTTTTGGCTATGTAACAGTTCATAGGATTCAATTACAGGGAGTTCTGTAACCGGATACCCATAACTTGGTTTAGCCATTTTTAAACACCAACGCAAGTAACTGACATCATGAGCTACAGTCGATGGACCTGCCCCTGCTTGTATTCTATTTTTGCAGTGGTCAACAATATGATGGGATCGAATATCAATAATATTTATTTTGCCAATATCACTATCGGCCAGGAGCTGCAGTACATACAATTTTGTGCGACCAAAAGTGATGTGCGGATCATCAATATATTTAGCGATAAGTTCACGCAGTGGAATAACCCCAGCTTGTGGATTTGGGACCCCGTTCGATTCCAGATTACCCACTTCTTTTTTAGCCCAAGACTCAGCAGGTGCTAACTTTGAAAATGTGCGGTGATCACTGTAAACTATCTTACCTTTTTGCTTCACCCGTACTGTGCATTTGTAGCGTATTGTGCCGTCAGCACGAGCTCTTTGATCTATTACGAAATAGGCCATCTTGGGTACTCAGTCCTATATTATTGGATACCTCACAGGATACCTGACTACCTGAAAATGTGCAAAAATGTATGAAAATAACCCAAAATGTGAGCTTAATGAATTCAGTGAATACAACGCATAAGCTAGATACACCAAAGGATACACTCGATCGCACCTTTTCCATTGCGCCTATGCTGGATTGGACGGATCGCCACTATCGTTACTTTGCGCGCCTTATGTCGAGCAAAGCCTTGCTGTATACCGAGATGGTGACCACGGGTGCCATATTGCAAGGTAAGGGCGACTACTTAGCCTATAACACTGCAGAACATCCACTGGCGTTACAGTTGGGTGGCTCTAACGCGGTTGATTTAGCGGCGTGTGCCAAATTGGCTGCTGAGCGTGGTTATGATGAGGTGAACCTGAATGTGGGTTGTCCGTCTGATAGAGTACAAAATGGCCGCTTTGGTGCGTGTTTAATGGCCGAGCCTGAGTTAGTTGCACAATGCGTTGATGCGATGAAACAAGTCAGTGATATTCCGATTACAGTCAAAACCCGTATTGGGATTGATGAGCAAGACAGTTATCAATTTTTAACCGACTTTATTGATATCGTCAGTGCCAAAGGTTGTGGTGCTTTTACTATTCATGCGCGTAAAGCCTGGTTGCAAGGCTTAAGCCCGAAAGAGAATCGTGAGATCCCGCCGTTAGATTATGATCGGGTGTATCAATTAAAGCGCGATTATCCACAGTTGAACATCAGCATTAACGGTGGCATTAAAACGTTAGACGAAGCAAAGCTACATTTAGCCCAGCTTGACGGGGTGATGGTGGGGCGTGAAGCTTATCAAAACCCGTATATGTTGGCGCAAGTAGATCAACAGTTGTGCGCAATCGATAAAGTGGTGATTACTCGCCAACAAGTGATAGAACAAATGTTACCTTATATTGAAGCGCATTTAGCCCAAGGCGGTCGTTTAAATCATATTACCCGTCATATGATTGGTTTATTTCAGGGCTTACCAGGTTCGCGTGGCTGGCGTCGGCATTTGAGTGAGAATGCTCATAAGCCCAATGCTGATATTGGGGTTGTGCTTAACGCCGCTGAATTTGTCGATGCAAAAGCACTCGCCAGTGACGAATCTACTTTGATATAATTCTCGTTATATAGAGGTTATGTCACCAGATTATGTCGCGAGCTTATGTCGTGAATAAGACGTGAAATAAACGGCCAGACAGACATGTTGAAAACAGCTGTTAGCATATAAAAAGCGCCTATTATTAGGCGTTTTTTGGTTTTGTCTCTCGCTAGAATCGCTAGCGGAACCATAAAGCCTGCTAAACAACAGTGTCTAATACCATAAGCTAGACAGTCACTAATACAGTCACCGACATTTTCACACTTCAACCACTAACCCAGTCACCAAGTTAACCACTAATCTCTGCTACAGCCTCTCAGTTGGCGGTGATATTTCGCTATTTATTGCTACTTTTTAGCCTTGCTATAATACTGCATAAAAATCGCTGGTCATTTTCACTAACTAGATGGTGATTTTTACTACCTGTTGGTTTTTTGTTCTATATTTTAGTTCATTTATATTAACGATAATTAATTAATTTAGTCAATTAATTAGCAGGTTACTGTTGTTTTTTAAAGTTGGCACGCTGCTTGTAATACCTATTGTATAATCAACTAGACGAGTGTTTAGTTGTCATCAACCAGCACAATAAAGGATTCCATTATGTCTATTTTAACTTCAACTAACGTTATTCGTCGTAGTGTTCAGTTATCAGTTGCTGCAGCATTATTGGTTACCGCCAGTGTTTCGGCACAGGCTGATGAAATGTCAACCGCTAATACAGTTGCTGCACTTGAGCAGACTATGACCCAAGCTAGTAAATGATTGCCAATGTAAAACAAGAGTTAATGTTGTCGTTGCAAACTCAAATAGCTGAACAGGTATTTGAAATGAATTCAGCCCTAGAGTTTGCTAGCTTTGAACAACCACAAACCACAACAACCTTAACCACTGAGAACAAGTAATGGATTGGGCAATGAATATAGCTTTGGTGCTGCCATTAATGTCGTTATTGTTATTGCCAGTGATCAGTTTTGCACTGTGTGCGACAGTAGTCAGCTGGCTATTATGGCCAAGCATTAATGACCAAGCTTAATCTGAACACCATTACTGACTAGGATAAACCTGGTTGAGTACGAGAGGATAATATGAAGCGTTTAATCAATAGATTACAAGATGAAACTCGGATCGTATGTGGCGTATCAGCTAAGTTGGCTAAACAATACGGCTGGTCATTACTTTGGACGCGTGTTGTGACACTAGGGCTCGTTGTCAGTAATCCCAGTATCGGTTTGTTAGCTTACTTTGTGATAGCCGTAGTGATGAGTCAAAAAACGACTCGATTTTAACGTCTACCCAGCACTAAATACTTCTCCGAGTTAGATGAGTTCAGCCGCTTTTTGTTGGCCCACGATTAAGGGTAACAATAAGCTTGATGCGGCTTCAGGAACCAAGGACAGACTAACAAATGGCATCTGAAATCTAGCCCTATTGTCGGCATACACTAAGTCGCAATGAAGTAGCAAGGTTGTACCCATTCCCACAGCAGCCCCGTCACAGCAGACACAACCGTTTTTTTTAGACCCAATAAGCAAAGCAAGAATGTAACCGTTGGATGCCCCTCGACTAATTGACCACTCTTGAGGACATCTGCTTTCTCATTACCTGATGTAAAGCCATTTTCTGTACCATGTACCATGTACCATGAAGCATAAAGGCACGTATTGGGATTAACGACCAAGACAGCCATCAATGTTTAACTGACTTTATTAGATCTATGAGTGGTAAAGGTTGCAGTGTTTTTACCATTGATGCGCGAAAGCATGGTTACAAGGCTTAAGCTCGAAAGCAAATTGTGACATCCCGCCGTTAGATTATGAGTGTGTTTACCCGCTAAAACGTTGACTCATTCACTCACTCATACACTCAGTCATTTCACTTAACACCCCGGTGATAGCTGGCCATTTATTTCAGCTGTTCACCCTTTTTACATGGGTTAACAAAAGGGCTGGTCATTCTCACTAAGGATATGGTTAATTTTACTACCTGTTGGTTTTTTGTTCGAGAGGTTGGTTCATTTATATGAACGACAATTAATTAATTTAGTCTATTAATTATTGGGTTACTGATTTTTTTAAAGTTGGCATGCTACTTGTAATACCTATTGTATAATCAACTAGACGAGTGTTTAGTTGTCATCAACTAGCACAATAAAGGATTCCATTATGTCTATTTTAACTTTAACTTCAACTAACGTTATTCGTCGTAGTGTTCAATTATCAATTGCTGCAGCATTACTCGTTACCGCCAGTGTTTCGGCTCAGGCTGATGAAATCTCAATCTCAAATACGGTTGCTACGCTTGAGCAGACTATGACCCGAGCTAGCCAACAAATGATTGCCAATGTAAAACAAGAGTTAATGTTGTCGTTGCAAACTCAAATAGCTGAACAGGTATTTGAAATGAATTCAGCCCTAGAGTTTGCTAGCTTTGAACAACCACAAACCACAACAACCTTAACCACTGAGAACAAGTAATGGATTGGGCAATGAATATAGCTTTGGTGCTGCCATTAATGTCGTTATTGTTATTGCCAGTGATCAGTTTTGCACTGTGTGCGACAGTAGTCAGCTGGCTATTATGGCCAAGCATTAATGACCAAGCTTAATCTGAACACCATTACTGACTAGGATAAACCTGGTTGAGTACGAGAGGATAATATGAAGCGTTTAATCAATAGATTACAAGATGAAACTCGGATCGTATGTGGCGTATCAGCTAAGTTGGCTAAACAATACGGCTGGTCATTACTTTGGACGCGTGTTGTGACACTAGGGCTCGTTGTCAGTAATCCCAGTATCGGTTTGTTAGCTTACTTTGTGATAGCCGTAGTGATGAGTCAAAAAACGACTCGATTTTAACGTCTACCCAGCACTAAATACTTCTCCGAGTTAGATGAGTTCAGCCGCTTTTTGTTGGCCCACGATTAAGGGTAACAATAAGCTTGATGTGGCTTCAGGAACCAAGACCAGAGTAACAAATAGCATCTGAAATCTAGCCCTATTGTCGGCATACACTAAGTCGCAATAAAGTAGCAAGGTTGTACCCATTCCCACAGCAGCCCCGTCACAGCAGACACAATCGGTTTTTTAAGACCCATTCTTGCAAAGCAAGAATGTAACTGTTGGATGCCCCTCGACTAATTGACCACTCTTGAGGACATCTGCTTTCTCATTACCTGATGTAAAACCGTTTTCTGTTCCATGAAGCATAAAGGCACGTATTGGGATTAACGACCAAGACAGCCATCAATGTTTAACTGACTTTATTAGATCTATGAGTGGTAAAGGTTGCAGTGTTTTACCATTGATGCGCGAAAGCATGGTTACAAGGCTTAAGCTCGAAAGCAAATTGTGACATCCCGCCGTTAGATTATGAGTGTGTTTACTCGCTAAAACGTTGACTCATTCACTCATTCACTCATTCATTCACTCATTCACTCATTCACTCATTCATTCATTCATTCATTTAACACCCCAGTGATAGCTGGCCATTTATTTCAGCTGTTCTCCCTTTTTACATGGGTTAACAAAAGGGCTGGTCATTCTCACTAACGATATGGTTAATTTTACTACCTGTTGGTTTTTTGTTCGAGAGGTTGGTTCATTTATATGAACGATAATTAATTAATTTAGTATATTAATTATGGGGTTACTGATTTTTTTTAAAGTTGGCATGCTACTTGTAATACCTATTGTATAATCAACTAGACGAGTGTTTAGTTGTCATCAACCAGCACAATAAAGGATTCCATTATGTCTATTTTAACTTTAACTTCAACTAACGTTATTCGTCGTAGTGTTCAATTATCAATTGCTGCAGCATTACTCGTTACCGCCAGTGTTTCGGCTCAGGCTGATGAAATCTCAATCTCAAATACGGTTGCTACGCTTGAGCAGACTATGACCCGAGCTAGCCAACAAATGATTGCCAATGTAAAACAAGAGTTAATGTTGTCGTTGCAAACTCAAATAGCTGAACAGGTATTTGAAATGAATTCAGCCCTAGAGTTTGCTAGCTTTGAACAACCACAAACCACAACAACCTTAACCACTGAGAACAAGTAATGGATTGGGCAATGAATATAGCTTTGGTGCTGCCATTAATGTCGTTATTGTTATTGCCAGTGATCAGTTTTGCACTGTGTGCGACAGTAGTCAGCTGGCTATTATGGCCAAGCATTAATGACCAAGCTTAATCTGAACACCATTACTGACTAGGATAAACCTGGTTGAGTACGAGAGGATAATATGAAGCGTTTAATCAATAGATTACAAGATGAAACTCGGATCGTATGTGGCGTATCAGCTAAGTTGGCTAAACAATACGGCTGGTCATTACTTTGGACACGTGTTGTGACAGTAGGGCTCGTTGTAAGCACCCCCAGTATCGGTCTGTTAGCTTACTTTGTGATAGCCGTAGTGATGAGTCAAAAAACGACTCGATTTTAACGTCTACTCAGCAGTGGGTAAACGGGGCCATGACTTTCCCCGTAGACAGGTTATATCGAGTAGGATATTTATTTTTGTAAGAAAGCTTGGAAGCGTTGTTTGGCTTCATCACTTTGTAAACGTTTAGAGAACTGAACTAATTCTAACTTCATTTGTGCTTTTACTTGTGCCTGATTATGGCGTAAAAGCTGTTTCGATGCTTGAAGTGACTGAGGTGGTTGTGCAGCAAGTTTTTTCGCTTGAGCTAAGCTGAAACTCAATAAATCGGCATCATCGACCACTTTATTAATAATATTTAATTCTGCCGCTGTCGTAGCATTAAATGCTTCTCCGAGTAAGATGAGTTCAGCCGCTTTTTGTTGGCCCACGATTAAGGGTAACAATAAGCTTGATGCGGCTTCAGGAACCAAGGCCAGACTAACAAATGGCATCTGAAATTTAGCACTATTGTCGGCATACACTAAGTCGCAATGAAGTAGCAAGGTTGTCCCAATTCCCACCGCGGCCCCTGTCACAGCAGCCACAACCGGTTTTTTAAGATCCAATAAGCAAAACAAGAATTTAACCGTTGGATGCTCCTCGACTAATTCACCACTCTTGAGGAAATCTGCGATATCATTGCCTGATGTAAAACAGTTTTCTGTACCATGAAACATAAAGGCACGAATATCGTTGTCGGCTTCACCTTGGATCAGGTATTCTGTGAATTGCTGATACATTTCTAGATTAAAGGCATTGCGCTTTTCTGGACGATTAAAACTGATGATCCGTACGCCTTGATCATCTCTTACCTGAATATGACTCATTCGTAGCTTCCTGTTGTGAACGCGAGTGGGATTACATGGAGTTTAAGACATTGAAAGCAATATTCAAACATCTGTTTAACTTTTTAGTGCTATCATCAATTTCATTCGCAGCCAGCGCTAACGTTGTGTTGGTTGATGGTCATGTCAGAGCAATGCCTGCGAGTGTGCCCAATACCGCGGCTTATTTTACGCTAGAAAATCATAACAACAGCGATGTTAAGTTAGTTGAAGTGAAGACGAGTGCGGCAAAAGTAGCGCAGTTACATACAATTATTGAAGAAGATGGCATGGTTAAAATGCGCCAAGTCGAAGGGTTTACTATACCGTCCCACGGTTCGTTAACGCTTCAACCTACCGGGGATCATGTGATGTTATTGTCGTTAACCGCGCCATTGGCTATTGATGATAAAGTGCCTTTAACATTAATTTTTGACGATGGTCAGCAACTTATGATTGAGCTTCCCGTGCTTAAGAAAGCCGAGACTCAACATGATGAACATCATCACCACAATTAAGGAGCAATATTGATGCAAGTAACAAGGAATAAAATATTAGCCGTTGTTGGTGTGCTTTGTTTAGTACTTTACTTTATGAGTGTGTGGTGGAGTGTTGCACCTGATCCAATTAAACCGGTATCGTCGAAAACAGATAACGGTAAGTTAATTGTGGGTTATGCGACAACAACGTCATTAATTGCCACAATGGAAACCTTGCTGGATAAACCCGGAGGTTGGCTCTCTAATGATATTATGCCTCCGTCGGTAATGATGGATAACATGCCTGCATTTGAGTTTGGTGCATTAGAACAGGCGCGAGATTTAGCGCTAACGATGCGTAAAGAATTTAGTCGTTCACAGTCGCAGTCCACTGCGGATGATGATTTATTAACGGCACATTCGAAGTTAAACATCGATAATACCAGTTGGTTAGTGCCAAGTGCCGAAGGTGAATATCGCGATGCGATCAAATTATTGAAACTTTATCGTGCTAAAATCAATGATGCAGAGAACAATAATGCGCAGTTTTATGCTCGTGCAGACAACCTCAATGAATGGCTGAAAGAAGTTCAAAAACGCTTAGGTAGTATCTCACAAAATTTATCTGCCAGTGTCGGCCAAGAACGGTTAAATACTGATCTAGCAGGTGATATTTCTGCGCGTCAATCGACCCCCGGTTTATCGAGCAATGAGATTAAAACCAGTTGGTGGAAAATTGACGATGTATTTTATCAAAGCCGTGGTTCCGCTTGGGCATTATTGAACTTTATGCGGGCCATTGAAGTTGATTTTGCCGATGTATTAGCAAACAAAAATGCTGCGGTCAGTTTACGTCAAATTATTCGTGAACTTGAAGCAACTCAACAAACAGTTTGGAGCCCTTTGGTTCTTAATGGAAACGGTTTTGGTTTAGTGGCTAATCACTCGTTGGTGATGGCTAATTATATTTCGCGTGCAAATGCCGCGGTAATTGATTTAACGAATTTACTCTCACAAGGATAATGATGAAAAAGACTCTTATTGCCACCGCTTTAGTGGGCCTGTTAAGCGTGTCATCGGCTCATGCGGCAACTGTATTAGGTTTTAAAGTCGGCGCTGATTACTGGCAGGCCGACACCACAAATGCATTTAATGATGATAGTGCTGTTGCCCACAGCTTTAATGATGATTCATCTCAAGGTAGCGTATGGATTGCTATTGAACATCCATTGCCGTTTGTGCCTAATGTTAAAATTCGTGAAAATCGCCTTGAGTCGAGCACGAGCATTAGCAATGCGGACTTTAATTTTAATGGTCACAGCTATAGCGGTGCGGCGTCGGTCATTAATGACTTAAGTAATACTGACTTTGTGTTGTATTACGAAATCCTAGATAACGACTTAGTGTCTGTTGATTTAGGTGCCGCCTATAAATTAATGAGCGGTTCATTACGAGTTGCTGATGCCGGTCATCCTGAAGAAGTGGATATCGACAGCGGTATCGTGATGGGGTACGCCAGTGCACAAGTTGGCATGATTGGTTTAGGCTTGTTTGGCTTTGCTGATGTGATGTTAGGAGTGGACGAATCTAATGTGCATGACTATGGTGCTGGTTTGGGATGGCAGTTTGACGGATTAGCTGTTGATACTGCTATTCGTGTTGGTTACCGTGAGTTTAATTTTGATGTGAGTAACTTCTCTGGTGTGACGCAAAACACTGACTTTAGTGGCGCATTTGCTGGTGTTGAATTAGTTTTCTAATTGCAGACTATGTTAAAAGATCGTGCTAAAAGATCGAGCAAAAATATTGTGTTAATAATTGTATGCTCACAAAAAAACCGCCTATTGGCGGTTTTTTTATAGGAGATTAATCACTACTGAGCAATTAGTCCGCTGTTAATCGAGATAACATCATCTTCGGATAATGTACCCGCAGCCTGTTTTAGGGCCAATATAGAATTGATATAGCCATAACGCGCTTCAGACAATTGACGCTTTGAATCGTATAAATCACGTGTACGGTTCAGCACATCAACAATCGTACGCGTACCCACTTCAAATCCAGCTTGAGTGGCTTTTAATGCGCTTTCAGATGAAATCACCGATTGCTCATAGGCTTTTATTGAACTGATAGAAGCGTTAACGTTATTAAAGTTATTACGTACGTTCTTAGTTACACTGCGATGAGTTTGTTCTAATCTCTCGCTTGCTTCCACATATTGGAACTGAGCCTGTTTCACTTGCGAAGTCACTTTAAAACCTTCGAAAAGCGGAATGCTCAAGGTTACACCAATATTGGTATTGTCATAATCTGGACCTGGAGTCTGGTCAACGCCTTTGTTATAGCCGGCATTTAAGTTAAGTGAAGGCATGTGGCCAGCTTTGTACAATTTAATCGTCTCATTGGCGATATCTTTGGCGATACGTTGAGTCATTAAATCGATGCTACTGGTTTCGGCCATTTTTAACCAAGCCGCAGATGATGCTGGGGCAGGTGTAACGGCTGAAAAACGGTTAGTATCAAGAATATCAATTGATTTATGATCTACACCAGTAATTTCACGTAATGCTTCGTAGCTATTGTCTAGGGTATTTTGAGCAAGAATTTCTAATGCTGATGCTAGGTCATATTGTGCTTGTGCTTCATGAACATCAGTAATTGCCGTTAAGCCTACGGCAAAACGTTGCTTAGTTTGCTCAAGTTGGCGTTCAATTGCTGCTTTTTCTGCACCTTGGAACTCGAAGTTATCTTTAGCCGTTAATACATCAAAATAGGCTTTAGTGACACGGGTAATCAGCGATTGTAATGTCGATGCATAAGCAGAGTCTGCTTGAGACGCTGCCATTTCAGCAAGGTCTAAACCTACCCATGCACTGTGATCGTAAATAACTTGAGTTAAGTTAACACCACCTATTAATCCGTCGCTATCTTCTAAAGGATCATTCCACGCTTTAGCGTAGCCAACGTTTGCACTGATACTTGGCAATAACGGTGCACGATTTTCTTCAATACTTTCGTATAAGGCATCACGTTGTGCTTTGGCTTGTAAAACGATAGGGTCGCTAGTGAGTGCTTTTTGATAAATTTGAAGTAAATCGTCAGCTTGTACTGCTGGTGCTGCAATAGCAAATGCTAATGCTGCGTATAATGAACCAATTTTGAATTTCATTTGCTGCCCTTTTTAGACAATTCCTCGGTAAGATGAGGTGTTGATTAACTTATAAATTTGGTCATGTCCTCCGTTAAGATAATGAGATAACATTATTCAGTCTTAACGCGGCAATCAGTGTTAACTTACTTGCTTAATGAGTATGCATAATAATTTACAGCAGATATCGTCGTTCAACATCCACAACGCATTGCTCATTGCATTTTATTCACCATATGTTTATTACTGCATATTGTGCACTACTTACATATTGTGCACTACTCACATATTGTGCGCTAACTGATAGTAGTGATTTTTTCATTTTCAAGTCAAATTTGAAGTGTAACAGATTTTATTTTAATTAAACCTGTTTTTGCTGATGCAAGCTTAAATGCTTAGTTATTAATTATGTTAATTTAAACTGTAAAATGACCAGATGGTTTACGTTTTGATAGATGAGGATAAATATGTCTGAGCAAGCCGCTATAACCACCTTTGACGCAGAGTCTGGGTTTAGTTTGATATCTAAAAAAGTATTATACAAAGGATTCTTCCAGTTGGACGAATACACCTTTAAGCATAAGCTGTTTAAAGGAGGCTGGAGTGGTGAGGTGAGGCGTGAGGTCTTTGAACGAGGCCATGCCGTTGTTGTAATACCTTATGATCCAATTCGTGATGAAATCGTATTGATAGAGCAAATCAGGGTTCCAGCATTAGCGACCACTAAATCAATCTGGCTTCTTGAGTTAGTGGCAGGTATAATTGAGCCCGGCGAATTACCCGAGAAAGTGGCAGAACGTGAATTAGCGGAAGAAGCCGGATTAAGTTTATTAGGCTTAACATTTATAAACAGCTATTTGGTCAGTCCTGGCGGCACAACAGAGCGTTTTCATTTGTTTTTGGGGCAAGTCGATGCCACCAAAGCGGCTGGAATACATGGGCTCGAACATGAAAATGAAGATATTCGGGTTCATGTTGTCAGTCGCGAGCAAGCTTATCAATGGGTAAACAATGGTCGTATCGATAATGCGGCGACGGTGTTGGGTATCCAATGGTTGATGCTGAATTACCAACAAATTCGTGACTCACTTTAACTTGTTGAATAGGATTGTGAGCAAGATAGGAATGATTGGGTGGCAGAGTTTAATCTGAAAAAAAAGCAAAAATATCAACCTAATGTCAGTGTTTTTTTAGCTGTGTGTGGTAGAAATTATGCACGTATTTTAAAATGGTTACCCGAAAAAATGAGCGTTAATGTGCCATGGCAGATTGAAGGTCAATTTGGTACCTTGTCGATCAATCTTCTTGAAAATACTAAGTATACTCAGCTAGTCGAAATATCTCGTCCTATACCCAATGGACATTTTTTTAAAACTCCCAAAGCAACTGTTCGTGTTTATCATGATGCTCAATTAGCAGAAGTGTTAACTAGCCAACAGATTTATCGCTTAAAGCCAATGTATGATTACCCTAATATACATATGCATCATAGCGATGAAAAATTTCAGGTGAATGCATTCCTTGAAGATCTGTTGAAGATTGGGTTTCGGAGAGTGACTTGCCAATCATAGCTATTTTATTCTTTTACCATGTTGGGAATCTTTAGTGCTTAAAGACGCAGTGCATTATTCTGTTACTGAAAATGAGCCTGTACGATTAGTACAAGTGACGGATCCGCATCTCTTTTCTGATCCAGAAGGACAACTGCTAGGTGTTAATACGGCCCAAAGTCTCCAAGCGGTGTTAAATACCTACATAGCCACTCAATATCCTGCTCATTTATTGTTAGCAACCGGTGATATTAGCCAAGATTACTCACCTGAGTCTTATCAGCATTTTGTGCAAAAAATTGAAATGTTAAATCTGCCTTGCCATTATTTACCCGGTAACCATGATGACCCTCGCTTGATGAGCTTGCGTATGCAAGGTGAAAAAGTGTTTGGCCAACAACGGGTGGTTATTGGTAAATGGCTGATATTAATGCTTGATTCTACTCTTCGAGGTAAGCCTGGTGGCCATATGGGCGAGCGACAATTTGCCTTAATAGATGCTGCAATTAACGCTGAACCCGATAAACATGTCTTGTTAGTGATGCATCATAATCCGATCTTAATGCAGTGCGCTTGGTTAGATCAGCACTGCATGATGAATGGAGAAGACTTTTTGCAACGGACCAGCCGTTACCCGCAAGTGAAAGGTATTCTTTGGGGGCACGTACACCAACAAGTGGATAATATTCATTTAGGGGCGCATGGTCCTATTCAATTAATGGCGACACCGTCAACGTGTATTCAATTTAAACCATTATCATCCTATTTTGCCTTAGACCATCTTCAACCCGGTTATCGTTTGCTGGAGTTGGCAGGCGATGGTAGCATTCGTACTAACGTGTATCGCGTGCCAGGAAATCTATTTGCGCCAGATAATGAGGCCAGCGGATACTAGTTTACCGCGCCATATTATGTTAATAAGGACGCCCTTAGTGCTAATTAACCGTCTCGCGAGGGAATATGCTGCTTTATATACATGGTTTTAATAGTTCTCCACGGTCAGATAAGGCCATTCAAACCGCACACTATATTCAGCAACATTATCCACAAGTCGATTTTCACCAACCACAATTACCTTCGTCACCCATTGCTGCAATTACTTTACTTTGCAATATCACTGAGCAAGCGAAACGGCAAGGGCAGACATTGCGCTTTATTGGCTCGTCGTTAGGTGGTTATTTTGCCAGTTATTTAGCCGAAACCTATGGTGGTAGAGCCGTGTTGATTAATCCGGCGGTAAAACCGTTCGAATTATTTGAACAGTTTATAGGTCCTCAATATAACCCTTATACTGACGAG
Source organism: Shewanella sp. Actino-trap-3 (assembly GCF_002836275.1). Lineage (NCBI taxonomy): Bacteria > Pseudomonadati > Pseudomonadota > Gammaproteobacteria > Alteromonadales > Shewanellaceae > Shewanella > Shewanella sp. Actino-trap-3. Next base: position 3,954,917 of record NZ_PJCE01000001.1, read on the forward strand.
CATTATCAAGTGTTACCGCAGCATCAATATGATGTTGCTCAGTATAATACTCATGTGATCCGACATCCTGATCGTTTTCTCGTGCTGTTGCAAACTGGTGACGAAGTGTTAGATTATCGACAAGCACTACATAAGTACCATAGCTGTGAATTACATTTAGAGCCCAATGGTGACCACAGTTTTGTTGGCTATGAACAACAATTAGACAAAATATGTAAATTTATTCAGCTGTAACGTTTTAGCGTTACAAACAACGATCAATTTGAGCTAACTTTGGCTCTATCTAACTCCAAATGTGTGGATTATGACCAACCAATATACTTCTGACGCTATTGAGGTCCTTAATGGACTTGACCCGGTAAAACGCCGTCCTGGTATGTATACCGACACCTCTAGGCCTAATCACCTTGGTCAAGAGGTTATTGATAACAGCGTTGATGAAGCTCTGGCGGGACACGCGACTAAAATTGAAGTTGTACTCCATGAAGATAATTCCCTTGAAGTGACCGATGATGGCCGGGGTATGCCGGTGGACATTCACCCAGAAGAAGGCATTCCTGGGGTTGAACTTATTCTGACTAAGTTACACGCTGGCGGTAAGTTCTCGAATAAAAGCTACCAGTTTTCAGGTGGTTTACATGGGGTGGGTATTTCGGTCGTCAATGCGCTTTCTCTGCGTGTTGAAGTCAGTGTTCGTCGTGATGGGCACGTATACGAAATGGCCTTTGAAAATGGTTTTAAGGTTGAAGAATTGGTCGTGACGGGCACTTGTGGGCGCCGTAATACGGGAACTCGAGTGCATTTCTGGCCCGATACCAGTTATTTTGACTCGGCTAACTTTTTGGCCAGTAAATTAATTTATATACTACGAGCTAAAGCGGTATTGTGCCCCGGTTTACGCATCAAGTTTACCAATAAACAAAATGGTGAAGTGTATGACTGGTTTTATGAAAGCGGCTTAACCGATTACCTCAAAGAAGCGATAAAAGATTCAGTATTGTTACCTGAAGAGCCGTTTGTGGGCAGTTTTAAAGGCAAATTAGACGCCGCTGAGTGGGCGATTACTTGGTTGCCTGAAGGTGGGGATAGTTTGAGTGAAAGTTACGTTAACTTAATTCCGACACCATTAGGCGGTACTCATGTAAATGGCTTTAGACAAGGTTTGCTTGAGTCTATGCGTGAGTTTTGTGAATTTCGCAATCTTGTTCCTCGTGGTATTAAGCTATCGCCCGAAGATATTTGGGATCGTGCAGCGTTTATCTTATCGACAAAAATGCAAGATCCACAGTTCTCTGGCCAAACCAAAGAAAAATTATCCAGCCGTCAAAGCTCTGCCTTTGTTTCTGGTGTTGTTCGTGATGCCTTTTCTTTGTGGTTAAACTCCAATACTGAGTTAGCAGAACAACTAGCAGAATTGTGCATTAGTAATGCACTGCGACGTTTAAAAGCAGCTAAAAAAGTGGCACGTAAAAAAGTGACTTCTGGGCCAGCATTACCCGGTAAGCTAACCGATTGCAGCGGTCAAGATCCGATGCGAGGTGAGTTATTTTTAGTGGAAGGAGACTCGGCTGGCGGCAGTGCAAAACAAGCTCGAGATCGTGAATTTCAAGCCATTATGCCGTTAAGAGGTAAAATTTTGAATACTTGGGAGGTCGATTCCTCGCAAGTGTTAGCCTCGCAAGAGGTGCATAATATTTCGATAGCGATTGGTTGCGATCCTGACAGCGATGATATTTCAGAATTACGTTATGGTAAAATTTGTATTCTAGCGGATGCGGATTCTGATGGACTGCATATTGCGACATTGTTGTGTGCGTTGTTCTTAAAGCATTATCGTGTATTAGTGAATAATGGGCATGTGTATATTGCTATGCCGCCGCTATTTCGTATTGATATCGGCAAAGAGGTTTTTTATGCTCTGGATGAAGCTGAAAAAACGGGGATCTTAGACCGTATTACCGCAGAAAATAAAAAAGGTAAGGTGCAAGTGACTCGCTTTAAAGGCTTGGGTGAAATGAACCCATTGCAACTGCGTGAGACCACTATGGATCCTAACACCCGACGCTTAGTTCAATTGACTATCGATGACGCCGATGAGACGGTAGCCTTGATGGATATGTTACTGGCTAAAAAGCGTGCTCCAGATCGTAAGACCTGGTTAGAAAGTAAAGGCGACTTAGCGTCACTTTAGTCGTGTTTGTTACTGCCAATAAGAATGTATAACATAAGGCAAAAAGATAATTAACATGCAGTATATTAACGTACGATTTTATCTTAACCTGGGCAGTAAATTTGCTTGCGCAGGTATAATATTATTAGGCTTTTTCCCCACACTCGCCATTGCCGCACAATCGGTGATGATCACTGTCACTAAAGGGTTTGGATTAAGCTTGTATGCCTCTGATTTAGGCGATATTAAGCAAATGACCGTGGGCGATAACGGCACTTTATTTGTCGGGTCTCAAAAAAGTGGCACTGTGTATGCGTTGGTTGATAGTGATCAAAATGGCCAAGTGGATAAGCGTTACCTTATCGCAAGGGGGTTAGATTACCCTGATGCGTTAGCCTTCCATAATGGTTCGCTATACGTCACTGAAGACGACCGTATCATTCGCTTTGAAGAAATAGAATCTCGTCTTCGCCGTCCTAGTCGAGCACGTGAAGTCTATTCAAATTTGCCAAGCTTAGATAAGAAATATTCTCGTTCGATGCACTTTGGCCCCGATGGACTGTTATATGTTGCCATTGGTTCGGCATGTAATGTCTGTGAATCACCTTCGCCATTTGGCAGTATTTTGGCCATCGATGTTGAACCCGGCGCCAGTGAGCAAGTTGCGTTAGGCCTTAGGAGTGTGACAGGTTTTGATTGGTCACCGGTGACCAACAAGTTGTGGTTTGCTGATTTAGGTCGTAATTGGATGGGCGATAATATTCCACCTGATGAAATAAACCGCTTAGACATTAAAGGTAGCCACTTTGGTTTTCCTTATTTACACGCCACAGATGTGATTGAGCCTGCCTATGATAAACCTGAAAATTTAAATATCAGCGTGCCTGAATTTGAACTGCCAGCACACGTTGCTCCAACCGGATTAAGTTTTTACCGAGGAGAGCAATTTCCTGAACGTTATCGTAACCAAATATTTGTTGCTGAAAATGGTTCATGGAATCGTTCAAGTAAAGTGGGCTATCAAATTGTGATGCTGAGTATTGAAGATAATAAAATTAGTAAACGTGAAACCGTGGTGAGTTTTTTGGATGGAGAATTTCCCGTCGCACGTCCATTTGATGTGATTAATGCGCCAGACGGCGCAATGTACATTTCAGATGATTTAAAAGGTAATATTTACCGTTTGTTTTATAACGCACCCGAACAATCACAGGATATGAAATAATGAGTGATGCGATTGAATTAAGTCTTGATGGCGTAGAGCAAATGCCGCTTAGGCGCTTTACTGAAGAGGCTTATTTAAATTATTCCATGTACGTGATTATGGATCGTGCTTTACCGCATATTGGCGATGGTTTAAAACCTGTTCAGCGACGTATTATTTTCGCCATGAGTGAATTAGGGTTATCGGCACAGTCTAAACACAAAAAATCAGCCCGTACTGTGGGTGATGTTTTAGGTAAATATCATCCACACGGTGATAGCGCATGTTATGAAGCGATGGTGTTAATGGCTCAGCCATTTTCCTATCGATATCCACTGGTTGACGGCCAAGGTAACTGGGGCGCGCCAGATGATCCTAAGTCATTTGCGGCAATGCGTTATACCGAAGCTAGACTATCAAAGTTTTCTGAAGTGTTACTGTCGGAATTAGGTCAAGGAACCGTCGATTGGGGGGTTAACTTTGATGGCACCATGAAGGAGCCTAAAACCTTACCTGCCCGATTACCGCATATTTTATTGAATGGCATTACTGGCATTGCGGTTGGCATGGCAACAGACATTCCACCCCATAACGTGCGTGAGTTAGTTTCAGCTTGTGTTGAGCTTATCGATAATCCAAAAACTGATTTAGCCCGACTCATGGAGTTAGTGCCAGGTCCTGACTACCCGACTGAAGCCGAAATCATCACCCCTAGAGCCGATATTGAGCGGATTTATGATACCGGGCGTGGTTCAATCAAAATGCGCGCGGTTTACAAAGAAGAGCATGGTGAAATTGTCATTACCTCATTACCGCATCAAGCAAGTAGCGGTAAGATCCTAGAGCAAATTGCCAATCAAATGCAGGCAAAAAAGCTGCCGATGGTGTCTGACTTACGTGATGAATCTGATCATGAAAACCCAGTGCGATTAATCATTGTTCCTCGATCAAGCCGTGTTGATTGTGATCAGTTAATGACCCATTTATTTGCCACTACGGATCTTGAAAAAAGCTTTCGGGTTAACTTAAATGTGTTGGGACTTGATGGCCTCCCTAAAGTGAAAGGGCTAAAGCAACTATTAACCGAATGGTTAGAGTTTCGGATGACCACTGTAACGCGCCGCTTGCAATATAGACTCGATAAAGTGTTAGCGCGATTACATATTTTAGAAGCCTTGATGATCGCATTTTTAAACATTGACGAAGTGATCGAGATTATTCGTTTTCACGATGAGCCTAAAGCTGAGTTGATGTCTCGGTTTACCTTGTCAGATAAACAAGCAGAATCAATTTTAGAATTAAAGTTACGTCATTTGGCCAAGCTTGAAGAATTTAAAATCAAAGCTGAGCAAGACGAGTTAGCCGCCGAGCGTGACAAATTAGAATTATTATTAAGCTCAGATCGTCGTTTAAAAACCTTAGTCAAAAAAGAATTGATTCAAGATGGCGAGATTTATGGTGACAATCGTCGTTCGCCTATTATTGAACGTATTGATGCCAAAGCACTGACTGAACAAGAGTTAACCCCAACTGAACCTGTCACTGTCGTGTTGTCAGATAAAGGTTGGGTACGTTGTGCTAAAGGTCATGATGTTGATGTAAAAGGCTTGTCTTATAAGTCTGGCGACAGTTACCTGTGCAGCGTAATGGGTAAAAGTAATCAGGCGGCGGTGTTTATTGACTCAACAGGGCGAGCATTTACAACCGACAGTCACACGTTGCCTTCAGCCAGAAGCCAAGGTGAGCCGATTACCACGCGCTTTAATATGGCGCCTAACGCGGTAATGCAACATGTATTAATGGGTGAGGAAGAGCAGTTCTTCTTGTTGGCAACCGATGCGGGTTATGGCTTTATTTGTGCTTATCCTGATTTAGTCAGCCGTAATAAGGCGGGTAAGGCGTTACTAAGCCTACCAACGAATGCGTTAGTCATGCTGCCAAAGTTAATTAATAAAACCGCAGGTCAATCTTTGTTAGCCATAACTTCTGAAGGCCGCATGCTGATGTTTAGCTTAGATGCTTTGCCACAGTTATCAAAAGGTAAAGGCAATAAAATTATCGGTATTGCTACTGATCGAGCTAAAAATCGCGAAGAATTACTATTGCATCTGTGTGTGGTTCCTCAAAATGCCTCAGTAACGTTATGGGCGGGCAAGCGTAAGTTAACCTTGAAACCAAGTGATCTAGAGGAATATCGAGGTGAACGCGGACGAAGAGGTGCTAAGCTACCAAGAGGTTTACAACGTGTGGATAGTGTTGATGTTGACAGTGCCCATGTAGACAGTGAGCCAGGGGTAGACGATTCTGCGCAAACGTTAGATTAATGCTTAGATTAATGCCTTAGATTAACGCTTAGATTAACGCTTAGATTAATGGCGTAGATTAACGCTTTAGATTAACGCTTTAGATTAATGGCTTATTTCAGGATCACATGGTTTCGTTAACCTTGTTGTTTGTCTGAACATTGCGAGGATCGCATTAATGGTTTGTCTGAACATTGCGAGGATCGCATTAATGTTAGTGAACCAGCCCTGAATTTTTCGGTTAGTAAATCGCTAAAGAATGAAAAAAAGCTGCTCATATGAGCAGCTTTTTTTATGAAAAGGAAATATTTTATGCAACTTCATAGAAATTGGGTTCGTACTCTAACTGAGTCTGAATGATTTGAGTTGCCATCCGAGCACATTTTCCACATTGGTCTGAAACGCCCAAACGCTTTCTCACGTCAGCAAGTGAGCAATCACCTTGGCTAACGGCTGCTTTAATTTGAGTGTCTGTAATGGCATGACAAAGACAAACGTACATAGAGAAAGCCTCTTCATTTAAAATGGGTCAGAGCTGAGAAAGTAACCTAATTCTAAATGAAAATAGTTATCATTGGCAATACCTTTCTTGTAAATATAATGATTATTTTTAATACAGTATGATCTACATCACTTTTTATGAAAAATTGAAGACTTGCAATAAAGCCGTATTTAACGAATTAGCCTATCTATTGTTCCGATCTGAGGTTAAACAATGCTATTTCAGCCCGTTTTAGTAGCCATGGCTAGCATCGACGACATAGTGCAATGATTTGGACTGTTGCCATCGGCAATAGTTTTGGCTAAATATTTGTACTACTTGTTCGGGAAAACTTGGCGCAGCGATATGCGGAGTAATAGTGACGTTATCGTAATGCCATAGTGGATGGTTAGCAGGCAAGGGCTCTTGTTCGAACACATCTAATATGGCTTGGCGCTGTGGGCATAGCATCAGTTCAGTTTGTAAAGCAGTCAAATCAATTGCGTTACCTCGGCCAATGTTAAATAACATGGCATCAGGTTTCAATAAGGGCAGATTTTCGGCATTTAATAGATGCTTGGTTTGAGGTGTATCGGGTAATACGCTGACAATGACATGTGCATGGGGCAAATAATCGGCTAATTTATCCATCGTGTCGATGCGATTAAAGCCACTCACGAGTGCGCCTTGGCGATTGAGCCCGCTGACTGTCATGCCAAAATGGTGGGCTGTTATCGCAAGGTGTTGAGCGATGGAGCCCGTGCCTAGTATTAATAGTTGTTGCCCTTGCAAAGTTCGGTAACTGCCTGGTCGCCAAAGCTGCTGGTGTTGTTGCTGCGTATACTGGGCATGGTGTCGATAATGGCTTAATAGGTAGCCAAAAACATATTCACTCATTAGCGGGCCAAAGACGCCGCGAATATTGGTCAGCAAATAATCATGTCGTAATGATGGTTGCATTAACGCATTGACACCCGCAAAGGTTGATTGTAACCATTTAAGCGCTGTTGCATGGGGCAGTAATGGTGCGGCTAAATGGGGTTCTGCTAACCAAATATCAGCATCATTAATATTGCTGAGCGTGTCATCGCCAGTATCAACGAGAATGTCATCGACAATTTCGAGATCTGGCAATGAATGCTTTGCCAATAATTGGCGATATTGATCGTTCTCTCTGGTCAGCAATAATAATTTATTCGCCATAGGGATTCCATGATTTAGTCTTGATACGTAGACGGCTTATTCAAACCAACCATGGTAGTCCACTGTGACCGGCATCATTGCTATTGCCATCGCTTTGTCTGGATAATTACTGAAAACACCGTCGACACCCATTGCTTTTAACGCTTGAATATCTTCATGATGATCAACGGTATACACAAATACTTTACCGCCGCGCTGATGGGCGTCATCAATAATAGCTTGATTAATAAAACTCACGTCAAGATTGATCGAATAGGCATTAAGCGTCGTCATTATTTGAGCTAAGTCTAGCGGGATCCCCGCCAGTAATGGGGCGATAATAGCTTGTGGGAAAGTGTTTTTTATCTGAGCCAAATAGGGGTGGTTAAATGATGATATTAACAGTTGTTCTGGGGTGTAATTGAGTTGCTCAAGGGCTTGAGGGTATAATGCAAGAAAGGGTTTTACGCAGCCAACGCCTTTTAATTCGATGTTGACGCTGCACAAGCCTTCGCTTTTTGTGCTTATCCGTTCGAGTGCCTGCCATAACGTGGGGATCGCTTGTCCGCCGACGGTAAATAGAGCCAGAGCTGCTTTTGTGGTTAAGTGGATCAGCCCTGTTCCGGTTGACTTACCTTCTAAACGGCGATCATGAAACACCACTAATTCACCTTCAACGCAATGCACATCAAGTTCAATGGCATTAACACCCAAATCGAGTGCTTTGTCTATAGCAATTAAGGTATTTTCAGGTTCATAACCGCTGGCGCTGCGGTGAGCAAAAACGAGCATAGCTTTCCTTAATTAAGACTTGAATTAGCCTTTATATAATCCGGTGGATTCTTTAGGCATATGATTAATATGAATGTCCATCTGCGGATAGGCAAGTTCGACATTATTTTCTTTAAGCTTTTTATTAATGAGTTTATGCAAGCTGTGGCGTAACGGCCAACGATCCGACATGTCTTTCGCATACGAGCGAATTTCGTAATCTTGTGTGTGTCGACCAAAACCGGCGAACCATACTTCTGGCTCCGGTATGGCTAATGATAAATCACATTCAAGCACGGCTTGATGAAGTAACATTTCGACTTTGGTTGGATCAGCATCACGAGATACCGATACTGTTACGATCACACGAGTGATCGGATCGGACAACGACCAGTTAACCAGTTGTTCGGTAATAAAGGCTTTGTTTGGCACAATAATTTCTTTATGATCAAAGTCGACAATCGTAGTCGCTCTGATTTGGATTTTACTGACTGTACCTGATAGGTCGCGGATAGTAACGGTATCGCCAATACGAATGGGTTTTTCAAATAGAATGATCAAACCAGAAATAAAGTTAGCAAAAATTTCTTGTAAGCCAAACCCTAAGCCTACTGAGAGTGCCGCAACTAGCCATTGCAATTTAGCCCACTCCATCCCAAGGGTTGAAAAACCAAATAGTATGCCAAAAAATACCACTAAATAACTGCTCACAGTGGTAATGGCAAACCCGGTTCCTGGCGATAAATCTAATCTTTGCAATAACGTCAGTTCCATCAAACCGGGGAGGTTTTTAGCAATAACTAATGAGAAACCAACTAACATAATTCCAAATAGAATTGATTTCAATGTAATGGGCACTTGTTGCTCAATACCATTTACATTGCTGTTGGTGGTCCATAAAGTAATGCCATCTAAAAACGAGAATACCGCAGTATGCGTTTGCGCCAAAATGCCCAATAAGCTGGCGAAGAAGGCCAAAATTAAAATTGATCTCACTAAGCCCAGTGACTGGCTGGAAATGGTTTCTAAATCAACAATCGGTTCTTCATAGGTATCTATCGGTTCATTGTTTTGTAATTCGTCTCTTTCTCGTTGTGCAAGTAACTCTGCACGCTTGGCTTTGGCGCGATCAAATGCGATTAAACGGCGTTCAATCAACATCCAACGCTTAATTAACTGATAAGTCAGCAAGAAGCCCAAGCCTAATAATACCGAAATTTGTAGCTGTAATAGAAGTTGGAATGCGGTGAAGTAGTAGCCGATCACCGCCAAGATTGCGCTAAAAACAGGGGTCCCGATCAGTATTGCCCATAGCGCTTTTTGAATGATAGCCATATTAGTGGCGCTAGGCTTATTTTTGCGATATTGGCCAATAAGTAACATGACTTCTTTATACAGCAGAAATAGCACAACACAGAAAACGATAAACGCACCACGGCCAAGACTGTTGCGTACTAATGAGGTATCTAACGCTTCGGTAAAGCCCATTAAACCTATTAATGGCGCAGATACCATGACAAACGAAGCCATGGTTTGTTGTGCTTGTTGGACAATTTTCTTGGGCCGTCTGAAATGACTGATCAAAATACCTTTATCAAGGGTTAACAAGAAAAAGAACTGATATATCAGATAACTGACACCAATAGCTAAAATGCCAATCCCCACGGCATAAACCAGATTTTGCTCTGAACGCGAGAAAATAATCCCTGCCATTATCACCGGTAACGGCCTTATTAAGGCGTACGTTAAGCTGATGATTAGGGTTTTAATGGTGTATTTAAATTTATCTTGAGTCACATTGCCAACATATATTGCATAGCGACTAATCGCTTCATTGAACTTAGGTGTCAGCATGTCCTGTGCCATTAAACAACACAAAAATAAAATTCCCCACCAAGCCCAATAATTACTTTGTTCAGACCAAGCTTGTTGTAACAACTGCCACTGACTCGGTTGCAGTAACCAGACACTACTGTGGCTTAAGTCAATTAACCATAAGGCGCCAATGCTAGGCGCATTAGGCACCCAAAATAGATGTTCGTTAAGGGTGTTTTTTAATGTGTTATGTAATTGATTTAATTGTTCATAACCAATGCGTAACTTAGCAAATTCAGCTAGATATTGATCGTAACTTTGCGATAGTTGATTGATTAGCTCTTGTTGTGATTGCAGTAATTTAATCTGGGTTTCATTAAACATGTCGCGGTTATCAAGTTGCTGGCTGTTCAGTGCTTGTTGCTGTTCTAATTTGTAGCGTTGTAAACGAGCATCGGCTAATTCTGTTTGCAGTTTGTCTAGATTGGGTGGCTTAGGTAATGATTGCAGCATCTGCAAAAAACGATCGCCAAAGGCGGAGTTAGTTTTAACCCAGGTAATTTGCTCAAGTACGTTTGATAGTTGGGCATTTTGTGATTGATAGCGTTTCTCAATTCGTTGTTGATTCTCGATCGCAGATTTTATATTACTGGTGAGGGTCTGTAATTGTTCAGCATAGTGCTGATTTACTTCGCTAAGTTCTTGAGATAATGGATCGGCTAGCTCTTGGGCATCAATTAAGTTATTGGCTATGGTGTCTGCGGTTTGCTGCTGGCGAGACTCAATGTTGTGTTTGTTGATAAGCTCAATAAAGATTCCTTGTTGGCTTAAAGACAAGCGATTGAGCTGCTGTTGTAGTTGAGTAATTTCTAACTGCTTAGGGTTAGCTAATTGTTCAGCTTGTAAGGTGACAATATGCTGCGCGAGCAGTTCTGCCTGAAGTTTGTTACGTTGGCCTAATGGAATATCAATCGGCGATTTTAGGGTTTTATTATGTTGGGTTAAGGCATTTTGTGCTTGAACAATTAAATCAGGTAATTGCGTTTGGCGTTGTGAAATCAGACGTAACTGCTGATTAAGGCTCGATTCGGTCTCTTTTAATTCCGATAAATGAAAATAGGCCATTGAAGCTTGCTGGTTAAGATCGATTTCAACATTTAGGCTTAACGGTTTCTGTGCTTCAGCAAGTTGCTCTGCCAGTGAGAGTTTTGCTTCGTTGTTAGAGCGTTCTATATTGGTATAGGTTTGTTGTTCAATTTGCAGCTTTTCAATGCTGCTTTCGAGTTCTGTAATTTGAGATTGTATATCAAGCGGCTGATTTTCAGATTGGCTATTGAGCCCCAAACGCTTATCTAGGGTTAGAGGGGTATTAGCAAATACAGAAACTGACAGTATATTTGCTATAAGAAAACACAGAAATAAACACGCTAAACGTAACATAATACTTGGCTCAGGCTGGAGTATGGTCATGGTAGCAAATTTGCGAGATTATGATCTATATTTTTGATGTCTTTGCTGAGTTTCAAATAAAGCTGTCGCAACAATCCTTATTTATTTAATCGTGGTTGGAGTGGTCTGTTGCTCGTCTAAAATGCTGCGTGCTAGCACCAATCGTAAAAGGGGGGGTAACACGAAACTACAGCGCTGTTTTTTCGCTTAAAAAGCGCAATGCAGTGGTAAATGAGCAATGAGTTTACAATATAAAGCCGTACCACTCAAAAGCAGTACGGCTCAATATAGCTCAATTAATTCAGGGTGTGGTTTAGTGGTGGCGAGTTATTGCTGGTTGAATTTGGCGAATGGTTGACCCATACGCGTGGTTTCACCTGGTTCGACACCATCAGCAAATGTTGCAATGGCATCTTGCGCAAATAACATCACCACAGTGCTGCCTAGTTTAAAACGACCCATTTCAGCGCCTTTTTCTAAGGTAACCGCTTCTGGGCCTGTGGTTGGATAGTCCCAGCTAAACACTTGCTTACCACCTGGTGGGGTCACTGTACCGGACCAAATTGTTTCAATACTGGCTACAATTGTTGCACCTACCAGTACCATTGCAAGTGGGCCTGCTTCGGTTTCAAAAATAGCCACCACACGTTCATTACGGGCAAATAGTCCGGGCACATTTTGAGCCGTAAGAGGATTAACCGAGAATAAATCGCCTGGCACATAAGTCATTTTTGATAATGTACCTGTGATTGGCATGTGGATCCGGTGGTAATCTTTTGGAGCCAAGTAAATAGTGGCAAAATCGCCATCATCAAAACGTGCAGCATCATTCTTATCACCCCCTAATAATGCTTCGGTCGTATAACTGTGACCTTTGGCTTGGAAAATGTTGCGAGCGTCAATTGAACCACATTGACTTATCGCCCCATCAACCGGGTGCGCCATGAAATGGCTGTCTTGGCAGATAGGTCGCAGTTGAGGCTTTAATGCCCGGGTAAAAAAGGCATTGAAGGTTTTGTAGGCTTCGGGCTCAGGTTGCAATGCTTCTGACATATCAACTTTGTATTGTTTGATAAACCATTTAATCCCTGCCGTGGTGATAACGCCTACTTCTGCAGCGGCAAATTTGCCCACTAAGCGCGACAGAAAGTGTTTTGGCAACATGTATTGCAAAGCAATTTTAATTGAGTCCAATGTGTTTCCCTTTTCTCTCATCTGGTTGAACGATATAGTTTTATTCTACAGCCTACTATTTCTACAGCCTAGTCTTTATAAAGAGTATTAGGCATACAGAATATTATTCATCAATTGCACGGAAATGTCGTGCATGACGTTGTTCATCTAAACTGGCAATAATACGTTGATAATTACTAAAACGGTCTTTGGTTATTTTTCCATCAGCTAATGCTTGCTGTAAAGCACAACCTGGGTCGTCGCCATGTTTACAATCGCGAAACTTACATGTTCCTAAAAAATCTCTAAATTCGATAAAACACCAACCAACCCTGATGGCATCTAAATGCCATAATGCAAATTCGCGTATACCAGGTGAATCAATTAAATCACCCCCGCTGATAAAATGCAGTAACTTGGCCGTGGTGGTCGTGTGTTGACCTAAACCTGAGTTATCGGACACATCGCCAATTAATAGTTCAGCTTCTGGCATTAAAGCATTGATTAAGGAAGACTTTCCAACTCCTGATTGACCAGCGAAAACACTGACTTTGTTATTGAGTAAATCTTTAATGTCATCTACGCCTTCGCCTGTGTGGCTACTGATCCGATAAACCGGATAACCAATATCTTGGTAGCGTGTCAAAGCTCGTTCGATTTCATCACGATTGGTATCATCTAATAAATCAATTTTGTTCAGAATGATGATAGGTCGAATATCGGTATCTTCAGAAGCCACTAGATATCGATCAATAATTTGGGTGGTAAAGCTAGGCAAAACCGATGACACAATTAAGATTTGATCGATGTTGGCGGCAATAATTTTTACGCCGTCGTATAAATCTGGTCGAGTTAAAGAAGATTTTCGTGGGTGAACGGCTACGACAATACCACCGATACTGGAGCCGGATTGGACTTCAGTCGCGAGTCTTACCACGACTTTATCACCCGTGACTAAACTGGTGACCGCGCGACGAATATTACATCGCGATACCATACCGTTTGCAGTTTCAATATCGGCATGCTGACCAAAGCGAGAAATAACCACACCAGCTTGCTCAGGACCTAACAGATTGTCCTGTAACTCGGCATGTTGAGTGTTATCGTCATTGCGCTTTAATCGCTTAGTCTGATTAGCGCGCATTCGGCGTAATTGGCCCTGACTTAGGGGTTTCTTTTTACTCACAGGCTTATCTTCATTAAATAGGTGTTTTTTTGTGTGTCAAAAAAACAGTATGATACACACTCTTTTATAAAAATGCCTGAATTTAGGCGACAGATAACATAAGGCGGCATAAATGGCTGTTGATGCGAATAATCTAATTTGGGTTGATTTGGAAATGACAGGCTTAGAACCCGCTGTGGATCGAGTTATTGAAATTGCCACCTTAGTGACCGACCAAGACCTTAATATCATTGCTCAAGGCCCTGTACTAGCGATTTACCAAACCGATGCTGCTCTAGCAGGCATGGATGATTGGAACCAAAAACATCACGGCCAGTCAGGATTAATTGACCGTGTGCGCGCCAGTAAATGTTCTGAACAAGATGCGATAACACAAACGATTGATTTTTTATCTCAGTACGTGCCTAAAGGCGCATCGCCAATGTGCGGCAACAGTATTGGTCAAGATCGTCGCTTTATGAATAAGTACATGTCGGAGCTTGAAGAGTATTTTCATTATCGCAATATCGATGTGAGTACCATCAAAGAGTTGGTTCGTCGTTGGAGCCCTGAAACAATGAATGGCTTCAGTAAGAAAAATACTCATCAAGCATTAGAAGATATCAAAGAGTCTATTGCTGAAATGCAGTTTTATCGCACAGAAGTATTTAAAATTTAACCAATTGAACAATTTTTTTAAAAAAGGGGGTTGCAGCGTAGTAAAATTTACCTATAATGCGGCCTCAACTTTCTACAGAGCGCCAAACTCTGAGTCATAGAAAGTTGTATTGAAATTTGAAAGTATGCGACATTAGCTCAGTTGGTAGAGCGATACCTTGCCAAGGTATAGGTCATCAGTTCGAACCTGATATGTCGCTCCAAATTTCTGTATGATTTTAAAAGAAAGTGAAATATGTGCGACATTAGCTCAGTTGAGTTAATTGTAAGAGTCGATACCAATCTTGTTCCAAGGTATAGGTCATCAGTTCGAACCCCTCTTTATTTATAAAGAAGGTCGCTCCAAATTTCTGTTAGATTTTAAAAGAAAGCGAAAAGTGTGCGACATTAGCTCAGTTGGTAGAGCGATACCTTGCCAAGGTATAGGTCATCAGTTCGAACCTGATATGTCGCTCCAAATTTCTGTATGATTTTAAAATAAAGTGAAATATGTGCGACATTAGCTCAGTTGGTAGAGCGATACCTTGCCAAGGTATAGGTCATCAGTTCGAACCTGATATGTCGCTCCAAATTTCAACATGATTTTGTAATGCCAAGGTATAGGTCATCAGTTCGAACCCCTCTTTATTTATAAAGAAGGTCGCTCCAATTTTCTACATGATTTTGATAGTACGCAACATTATCTCAGTTGCGCTTTTAGAAAATGCGATACCTTTTTGTTTGCCAAGCTAGACGTCATAAAGCGGTCATCAGTTCGAACCACTTTTTATTTATAAAGAAACGTCGCTCCAAATCACTTCCTTTGTTAAAAATCCTTGTAAACATTCCCTAAATTTTATCTAAATTAGCTCAGTTGCGTTTTTAGAAAATGCAATACCTCTTGGTTTGCCAAGCGAGAAGTCATAACAGCGTCATCAGTTCGAACCATTGTTTATGACGGGAAGGTCGTTTAACACTCCTTCATAAAACAACCTTATCGTC
Source organism: Shewanella sp. Actino-trap-3 (assembly GCF_002836275.1). Classification (NCBI taxonomy): domain Bacteria; kingdom Pseudomonadati; phylum Pseudomonadota; class Gammaproteobacteria; order Alteromonadales; family Shewanellaceae; genus Shewanella; species Shewanella sp. Actino-trap-3. The sequence goes on from NZ_PJCE01000001.1 coordinate 3,970,289, forward strand.
TTCACCACTTCACTCGTTATGCATTGACACTCAATTCATTTTTAACAATACCTGCTTAACTCGGTTCATTTTCAAGCGTTGTTAAGGCAAATTGATTTCTAATCAACCAAACAAGTGATCTAGCACTCACTTCTTTATGGATCTCTAAAGTAATGGTCTACTTGTGAAGTAAAACATGACATTGTTCAAATCATTTACAGTGATTATCTTTGATAATCAACTTAAGATAAATTTCCTAAGATGCTAGGGCGTTAAACGAGGTGAGTGTTATGCGGATCCAACAGCTAAGTGAGCTACTTGATTATGTTGCTAATTGCCATCTCGACATGGAGAAACTGTATAAGCGTTTAGATCGTAATGCGGATTCTACTCGCGTTAAAATGATGCTGACGTATTTCCAGCAACACCAGAGGCACATATACGAGACTTTAGAGCGTTATATTGACGATGCACCCTCAAGAATATTAAATACTTGGTATAAAGACATTACCTTTGAAGACTTTAGTAAACGTTGCATTGAAACATCATTCCCCGCCAATATGGATGAGAGTCAAGTGCTTGAGTTACATCTGGATTTGGAAAATCGCTTAATCGCGTTACTTGAAAAAACAGCTATTAGTAGCCCAACCGATGAAATTAGAAATACATTAATGGACTTAGTGCGAGTGGCACAAACTCAACAAAAACGTTTAGTTCACAGCACAATTCGTATGGATGACATTTAAACGACGCATTGAAACTTTGACATAACTTCCTGAAGTGTTAATTTGCCAGCTATTCCCAGTAGCTGGCTTTTTTTATTAACAAAAAATAACCGCATAACAATGGGAGTTCCCCGGTAACTTCTGGTATATTTAGCATTCTTATAACTCTTTTTAATAGATATAGACCTAAAACATGGCATCTCTGGTTAAAATCCTTGAAAATGAACAAGCTACAGTTATGCTTGGGCAACAAATTGCTCAGTGGATTGTACCTCCTTTAACGATTTATCTCACTGGGGACTTAGGCGCTGGTAAAACGACGTTTAGTCGAGGCATTATCCAAAGTTTGGGTCATCAAGGCGCGGTAAAAAGTCCGACTTATACTCTGGTAGAACCCTATGAATTTAACGATATGGATGTGTTTCATTTTGACCTATATCGATTAGCCGACCCAGAGGAACTTGAATATATGGGTATCCGTGATTATTTTACGGATCGAAGCGTCTGTCTAGTTGAATGGCCTGATAATGGTCATGGATTACTCCCTGGGGCTGACATCCAAGTGCATTTGCGTTATAAAGAATCTCAAAGACAAATTGAATTACAAGCCTTATCCCCAGCAGGACAGGCAATTTTAAATAAAATAAAATAAAATCAAATAATAATGACTTTAAAAAATACGTTTTTTACCACTGTACTTTACATGCTGTTGTTTTTGCTGCCTAACGTGGTTTGGGCGGCCAATCAACTTGATAGCGTGCGTATTTGGGCTGCTCCAGAATCGACGCGAGTGGTGTTTGATTTAACTCAAGCGCCCAAATATGACAGTTTTACCTTAACCGGCCCTCATCGTTTGGTGGTCGATATTCAAGATACTGGCGCTAAAATTAATTTAGATAAAATAGCCAACAACAGTAAAATTATTAAAAAAATCCGTTTTAGTTCTCCGCCTAGAAAAGGCATATTGCGTCTTGTTATGGACTTATCGAAACCGGTAAAATCAAGTTTATTTACTTTGCCGCCAACAGCACCTTACGGAAACCGTTTAGTGGTCGACTTAGAGGACTCCGATGGTGGGTCGTCAGCAGTGCAAACGGTTAGTCGATCTTCTAATCAGTCAGCTCGAGACATTATTGTTGCCATTGATGCTGGTCACGGAGGGGAAGACCCTGGCTCAATTGGGCCTTCTGGTATGCATGAAAAGCGTGTGGTACTTGAAATTGCTAAGCGCCTAGCGCGTAAAGTGGATTCAACGCCAGGTATGCGCGCTGTAATGACACGCAGTGGTGATTATTTTGTTAATTTGAATAAACGCTCTGAATTAGCGCGCAATAGTAAAGCGGATTTATTGATATCTATCCACGCCGATGCCTTTACTTCACCACAACCTAACGGTGCTTCCGTTTGGATCTTGTCAATGCGCCGAGCCAATAGTGAAATTGGTCGATGGTTAGAGCAAAAAGAGAAACACTCAGAGTTGTTAGGCGGTGCTGGTGAGATCATTCAAAACACCGATAGTGAACAATATTTAGCAATGACTTTACTTGATATGTCGATGAACAGTTCGATGGCGATAAGTCATTCTATCGCGGGTGATATTCTTAGCGATTTAGGTTCTATTACCCACTTACACAAAAGAAAGCCTGAATCAGCAAGCTTTGCAGTGCTTAAGTCTCCTGATATTCCATCTCTTTTAGTTGAAACCGGCTTTATCTCTAACCCAGGTGAAGAGCGGTTATTGTCTAATGGAAATCATCAACAAAAGCTTGCAAATGCTATTTACAAAGGCGTGTTACGTTATTTTCAGAGTAATCCGCCAGCCGATACTTTATTGGCTAAAACATTAAATATGAAACACAGTGTTAAACGTGGTGAGTCTCTATCCATTATCGCCCAGCGTTACAGTGTGTCGATCAGTAGTCTAAAAAGTGTGAATAATCTTAAATCAGACGTTGTTCGTATTGGACAAACACTTGTGATCCCTAGGACATAATATGGTCATTCAACTGCTACCTCCTCAACTTGCAAACCAAATCGCAGCCGGTGAAGTAGTTGAACGTCCGGCTTCGGTGGTCAAAGAACTGGTTGAAAATAGTCTTGATGCTGGTGCCACTAGAGTTGATATAGATATCGACAAAGGGGGAAGCAAGCTTATTCGTATTCGCGATAACGGTGCGGGCATCCCTAAAGATGAGTTAGCCTTGGCTCTATCGCGTCATGCTACCTCAAAAGTACATACACTAGATGACCTAGAAGCTATTTTAAGCTTTGGTTTTCGAGGTGAAGCTTTGGCCAGCATTAGCTCAGTGTCTCGGTTAACTTTAACCTCAAAAACCGCTGAACAATCTGAAGCTTGGCAGGCCTTTGCTGAAGGCTCGCAAATGGACGTTAAGGTCACGCCTGCCGCACATCCGCAAGGCTCAACGATTGAAGTGGTGGATTTATTTTTTAATACTCCCGCAAGACGTCGTTTTTTAAAAAGCGACAAAACGGAATTTACCCATATTGATGAGTGGTTAAAACGGATTGCGATTGTTCGCAACGATATTCACTTTACCTTGACACATAATGGTAAATTAGTTCGCCAGTATCGACCTGCCAATACCGAGATCCAGACCCAGCAACGATTAGCTCAAATTTGTGGGAAAGCCTTTGCAGAACAGGCGTTGAGCATTGAGTGTGAACATGATGGTTTATTATTAAGTGGTTATTTACAATCACCACATGACAGTGTCATCACAGATACCAGCTTTTTTTATGTCAATGGACGATTAATCAGAGATCGTCTGGTTAATCACGCCGTAAAACAAGCTTTTGCTGAATATGGCATTGAGCATCAGCCGGGATATGTGCTGATGTTATCGCTTGATCCACACCAAGTTGATGTGAATGTACACCCAGCCAAGCACGAAGTGCGTTTTCATCAATCTCGTTATGTACATGACTTTATTCTACAAACGGTACAGTCAGCGTTAGTGCAAATGCCTGTATTGTCTTTGCCTGATGTTGAATTACATCACCATGATAATGTCGCACCGATGCACACAGAGTCAACCTTGTTGCATAATGCCAATATTGTCGACACCACTGAAGACGCCTTTACACTTAATCATGAGCCTGACAAGGCGATTAACAGTGTTAGCCCATTCGGTTCGATGCATGTTCCGGGAAAGAATAATGACTTATCTGGTGGCTATTCAGCTGCAATTAAGCCTAGTTATGATAAAAAGCCCACCATTGCATCTTCCTCTGGGGTCAATAAGACGGCCATTGCCAATTATGGACATTTGCTGCATACCCCGATGAATACCCCAGTATCATATGTTAATGAAGTGACGACTCAAGTTGCAATGCCGCCCATATTAGCGGGTGAGCATTGGGTTATTTGTAAAGATGATAAGCTGTCATTACTGCCAATAAAACAGGTGTTGTTGACAGTGAGAAAGGAAGAGGCTGCAGCCAAGTTTGTTAATGGTTTAGTGTCTCAGCCATTATTAATGCCAGTGTCTATTGCAGCAGATTTGGATTGGACAGAAACATTAGTAATACGTGATCTGTTACTGCGCCAAATGGGTATTGAATTAACAATTCGCTTCCAACAGTTGATAATTAAAAAAGTGCCCCCATATTTGAGGGAAAGCCAACTTGCTATTGTGATCCCTGAGTTACTACAATGGATACAATTAGAACAACCGAAAGACAGTGCTATTGTGGCTTGGCTTGCACAACAAAGTTTATCGCAATTTGAGCCCGCGCCAGCCTTATGGCAGCGATTTTGTTCACTTGACGAAGAAACTAAACAAATTTGTTATGACCAAGAACACATATTGCCTTGGCACAATTGGATGAAAGATTATTAACGTGAACAGTGTCGATAAGCCAAAAGTGATTTTTTTAATGGGGCCCACCGCCTCAGGCAAAACGGCACTAGCCATTGAAATGGCGACGCAACATAATTGTGAGATTATCTCAGTCGATTCAGCATTGATTTATCGTGATATGGATATAGGGTCTGCTAAACCGAGTTTGCAAGAACTGCAATTAGCGCCGCATAAATTAATTGATATTCTTGATCCTAGCGAAAGTTATTCTGCGGCAGATTTTCGCCGTGATGCTTTATTGGCCATAGAAGACATTGTTAGCCGAGGTAAGACGCCTTTACTCGTGGGTGGTACCATGATGTACTTTAAGGCATTGTTAGAAGGTTTGTCACCTTTACCCGGTGCTGATGACGGCATTAGGCAGCAAATATTAGCTCAAGCTCAAACCCAAGGTTGGGACGCGCTGCATCAAGAGTTGTGTGACATTGATCCCGTCGCAGGAGAAAGAATTCATCCTAACGATCCACAACGATTGTCGCGAGCACTAGAGGTATATCGGATCAGTGGTAAAACAATGACTGAATTGACTCAAACGAAGTCAGCCGCTTTGCCGTATGATGTAGTGCAATTTGCTATTGCACCAACCGACAGAAAAATTTTACATCAATTAATCGCTAAACGCTTTAATATGATGTTAGAACAAGGTTTTATCGAAGAAGTTGCGCGCTTAAAAGCTCGTAACGATTTGCATTTAGAGCTACCGTCTATGCGTTGTGTTGGTTACAGACAGTGCTGGCAGTACCTAGATAATGAATTTGATCATACGACCATGGTCGAAAAAGCTACTGCAGCCACTAGGCAATTGGCCAAACGTCAATTAACATGGTTGAGGAGTTGGCCCGATTTACAGTGGCTTGAAAGTGGTGCAGAAGGAAATTTAGTTACGCTTATGCAACAAAGCAACTAGCTAATTTGGCGTTGCTGTATAATACTAAAACTAAACAATAAAACTTAATTCAACATATTTATAAAATAAAAAAAGGAAATTGAAATGGCTAAGGGGCAATCTTTACAAGACCCATTTTTGAACGCATTGCGTCGAGAGCGTGTACCCGTCTCTATCTATTTAGTGAATGGTATCAAATTACAAGGCCAAGTTGAGTCGTTTGATCAATTTGTTATCTTGTTGAAAAATACGGTAAGCCAAATGGTTTACAAACACGCTATTTCAACAGTCGTACCAGCACGCCCATTTAACGTTTCTGCTCACCAAGGTACTGCCAATGGTGAAGAAAGTGATGTTGAATAATTGAAAAGGAATATAATTTTTGTTTGATCGTTATGAAGCGGGTGAAACAGCTGTATTGGTTCATATAGACTTTTCTGATGAAGAGCGTCGAGAAGATCTTATTGAGTTACAGTTGTTAGTTGAATCTGCTGGTGCTCGCTCTATTGGGGTGATTACTGGCAGCAGACGTTCGCCGGATCGTAAGTTTTTTATTGGTACCGGTAAAGCTGAAGAATTGGCTGCTATGGTCGCTGCTACTGAGGCCAATGTAGTTATTTTTAATCATGCATTGAGCCCTGCTCAAGAACGTAATCTTGAATTGGTATGTCAGTGTCGAGTATTAGACCGAACGACACTTATTCTTGATATTTTTGCTCAACGAGCAAGAACTCATGAAGGTAAGTTGCAAGTGGAGCTAGCGCAATTGCGCCACATGTCGACACGCTTAATTCGAGGTTGGACTCATTTAGAGCGACAAAAAGGTGGTATCGGGATGCGAGGGCCGGGTGAAACTCAGCTTGAAACAGACCGACGTTTATTACGAGGCCGGATCAAGAATATTAATCGTCGCCTTGATAAAGTGGATAAACAACGTGAGCAAAGCCGCCGAGCTCGTAAGCGCAGTGACTTAGCGACAGTGTCTTTAGTGGGTTATACCAACGCGGGTAAATCGACATTATTTAATGCGTTAACGTCATCGGACGTTTATGCTGCCGATCAGTTATTTGCAACATTGGATCCGACGCTACGTAAGTTATCATTACCTGATGGTGCGGTAATTTTAGCGGATACTGTTGGGTTTATTCGTCATTTACCTCATGACCTTGTTGCGGCATTTAAGGCCACATTACAAGAAACTCGACAAGCAGAAATTCTTTTACATGTCGTTGATTGTGCAGATGAAAATATGGCTGAAAATTTTGACCAAGTACAAAATGTATTGGAAGAAATTGATGCAGATGAGATTCCTCAATTAGTAGTATGTAACAAGATTGATTTACTTGAAAATTTCGCGCCCCGTATCGATTACGGTGAAGACGGTAAACCTGATAGGGTTTGGGTCTCTGCGCAAAAACGCATTGGATTTGATTTGCTGCTTAAAGCTATAACCGAATTAATCGGTCAAGTTATTTGCGAGCTTACATTGAAAATACCTGCATCAGCAGGACATTATCTTGGCCAGTTTTATCGGCTAGATGCAATACAGCAGAAAGAGTATGACGATCTGGGGAACTGTATTTTGTCTGTTCGTTTATCGGAGGCCGATTGGCGCCGATTAGCTAAACAGAGTCAGGGGGAATTAGAGGCATTTATTTTTGAATCTTCAGAAGTAGACACCTCTTGTTAATCTCATTTATTTCATCCAATTATGGAGTGCTAAATGGCTTGGAATGAGCCCGGTAACAAGGGGAACAAAGACCCTTGGGGAAATAAAGGTGGTAACGATAAAGGGCCACCGGATCTTGACGAAGTCTTTCGTAACCTATCAAAACGTTTTGGTGGCAAGGGGGGCAATAGCGCCTCAGGTCTACCATTTAATTCATCTTTATTGATTGTATTTGTCGTTATTGCCTTAATTATTTGGGCATTGTCGGGTTTATACACGGTTAAAGAAGCTGAGCGTGGTGTGTTACTTCGTTTTGGTGATCACATCGGTGAAGTGAGTTCCGGTTTACATTGGAAAGCCACTTTTATTGATGAAGTGATTACCGTCGACGTGGAAACGGTCCGTTCGATTCCAGCATCTGGCAGAATGCTGACATCTGATGAAAACGTCGTGAATGTTGAACTCGTGATTCAATATAGCGTATCAGATGCTTATTCATATTTATTCAGTGCTGTTGATGCCAATTCGAGTTTAAGTGAAGCGACCGATAGTGCGTTGCGTTATGTCATTGGCCATAATCGTATGGATGACATTTTAACCACTGGACGTGATGGTATTCGTCGTGATACTTGGACAGAGTTAGAGCGTATTATTGAGCCGTATAAACTAGGCTTAAAAGTTCGTGACGTTAACTTTTTACCCGCTCGTCCTCCAGAAGAAGTGAAAGATGCATTTGATGATGCTATTTCAGCTCAGGAAGATCAACAACGCTTTATTCGCGAAGCTGAAGCCTATGCGCGTGAAATTGAACCTAAAGCGCGTGGCCAAGTAGAACGAATGACACAGCAAGCTAGTGCTTATAAACAGCGTGAAGTTCTTGAAGCTCAAGGTAAAGTCGCTCGATTTGAGAAGTTATTACCTGAGTATAAAGCTGCGCCTGATGTGACCCGTAATCGTTTATACATTAATGCGATGCAATCCGTGCTGGCTGATACTAATAAAGTACTCATTGACACGAAGAATAGCGGTAATTTAATGTATTTACCTTTGGATAAACTGATGGATTCTTCTAAGAATCCGCGCAATCAAGTACAACCTGAGACGGAGCGTCACATTAATTCGGGATCAGGTGATGGTGTCAATACGCCTATTACGAGCATGTCGTCTGATGGTCGTCTCAGCCGCGAAGATCGTCTTCGCCAAGGGAGGAACTAACAATGGGTAGATTAGCTCTGATCATTCTTGTGGTCATTTTAGGGGTTGGTTTTTCATCTATGATGGTGGTAAACGAAGGCGAACGCGCAATTGTAGCCCGCTTTGGTAAAGTCCTTAAAGATGAAGACGTCACAAAGGTATTTGCTCCAGGCCTTCACTTTAAATTACCCGTAGTGGATAAAGTGCGCTATATGGATGCTCGTATCCAGACATTGGACGGTGCAGCGGATCGTTTTGTTACTTCTGAAAAGAAAGACTTAATGGTCGACTCCTATGTTAAGTGGCGTATTCGTGATTTTAAAACGTATTATCTTTCTACCAATGGCGGTGTTAAAGCCAATGCAGAAAGTTTATTACAAGCCAAAATCAGTAACGATTTACGCACTGAATTTGGTCGCCGGACGATCAAGGAAATTGTGTCAGGTAAACGCGATGAATTGCAAAACGATGCATTAGAAAATGCTTCTGAAAGTGCTCAGAGTCTTGGCATTGAAGTGGTTGATGTACGTGTTAAGCAAATTAATTTACCTGCTAATGTCAGTATCAGTATTTATCAACGTATGCGCGCCGAACGCCAAGCTGTGGCGAAAGAGCACCGTGCAGAAGGTAAAGAGCAAGCTGAGATTATTCGCGCGACTGTTGATGCGAATGTCACGGTTAAGATTGCTGAAGCTGAGCGTAACGCCTTGACCGTTCGTGGTGAAGGTGATGCATTATCGGCAAAAATCTATGCTGATACTTACGGTAAAGATCCTGAGTTTTATAGCTTTTTACGTAGCTTAGAAGCCTACAAAGAAAGTTTTTCCGGCAAAAATGACATTATGGTGTTAGAACCTGAAGGCGATTTCTTCAAATACATGAAATCATCTAGCGGAAAATAGCGTTGATATTTTTTTAGCCTAAAAAAAGCTCGGTTTTTACCGAGCTTTTTTATGTCTGTAATTTGAATTTAGTTTTGCAAAAAACTTTGGTAAATGACAATAGTAAAGCTTTGAGACGTTTTTTACTGTCTAATGTCGATAAATTGCTGATTTAACTAAGTGTTAACGCGGTTTTTTTTACTAATTAAGTTGCTGCTAATTGTTGCGGGACGGTTGATTTATATGCGATTTTGAAAAAAATGTTAATATCCTCAACATAGATGTATGTTTTCACTATGATCTGGTTCTAATTTTTCGCTATAATGAGCACCGCCTCAAACTATGATTTTAGCGTTTTACCTTTTTGGTCGCTAAAGTATTGAAATATAAAAATTCCAACACCCTCTGGGAGATAAGTGGATGAGCAATGCGCCAGTCGATACCGGACGTCGCAGATTCCTGACAGCCGCAACCGCCGTAGTAGGTGGTGCTGGTGCTGTCGCTGTAGCGGTTCCTTTCATCAAGTCATGGAATCCGAGTGCCAAGGCGAAAGCTGCAGGTGCGCCGGTCGAAGTAAATATTAGTAAAGTAGAACCAGGTCAGTTAATTCGTGTCGAATGGCGTGGAAAACCGGTTTGGGTCGTTCGTCGTACAGAAGCTGTGCTAAATAATCTTAAAACATTAGACAGTCAATTACGCGATCCTGCTTCTTTAGAATTACAGCAACCAGAATATGCAACTAACCCTGCTCGTTCTATTAAGCCTGAATTCTTTATTGCAGTCGGTATTTGTACTCACTTAGGTTGTTCGCCAACTTATCTGCCTGATTCATTCGGTGAGCAGGTTGAAGGCGTGACATCTGGTTTCTTCTGTCCTTGTCATGGTTCTAAATTTGACATGGCTGGTCGGGTATTCCAGGGTGTTCCTGCACCATTAAACCTAGTGGTCCCACCGCACAAATATATCGGTGATGCTAACGTTATCATCGGTGTAGACACAGGAGCGGCGTAATGGTTAAGAATTTAATTGATTGGATTGATGCACGCATCCCAATGACGGCAACTTATAACCGTCATGTGGGTCAGTATGCGACACCAAAGAACTTTAACTTTTGGTATTTCTTTGGTTCATTAGCATTATTAGTATTAGTTAACCAGTTACTGACAGGTATTTGGTTAACCATGAATTACGTACCTACAGCAGAAGGTGCGTTTGCTTCTGTTGAATACATAATGCGTGATGTTGATTACGGCTGGTTACTTCGTTATATGCACTCTACCGGTGCATCGGCGTTTTTCTTTGTGATCTATATGCACATGTTCCGTGGGGTAATTTACGGTTCTTATCAAAAACCAAGAGAGCTCTTATGGCTATTTGGTATGTTGATTTTCCTTGTGCTGATGGCTGAAGCATTCATGGGTTACTTACTGCCTTGGGGACAAATGTCTTACTGGGGCGCGCAGGTCATTATCTCTTTGTTTGGTGCCATTCCTATTATTGGTGATGACCTAACATTGTGGATCCGTGGTGACTACGTTATTTCTGGCGCAACATTAAACCGTTTCTTCGCACTGCATGTTATTGCGTTACCACTTGTATTGGTTGTGTTGGTGTTCTTACACCTAATTGCATTACATGAAGTGGGTTCGAATAACCCAGACGGCGTCGAGATTAAAAAGAATAAAGATGAGAACGGATGGCCCATTGATGGTATTCCATTCCACCCTTATTACACTGTAAAAGATATTATGGGTGTAGCTGGTTTCTTGATCGTGTTCTGTTATGTGCTGTTCTTTATGCCTGAAGGCGGTGGTTATTTCCTTGAAAAGCCAAACTTTGAAGCGGCTAATCCAATGAAGACCCCTGATCACATAGCGCCGGTTTGGTACTTCACACCCTTCTATGCCATTTTGCGTGCAATTCCTGATAAGTTAATCGGTGTTGTTGCAATGGGTCTGTCGATTGCTGTGCTGTTTATTCTGCCTTGGCTTGATCGTTGTAAAGTGAAGTCTATCCGCTACCGTAGTTTGACTCACAAGATCAACATTGCACAATTTACTGTGTCGTTCATCATTCTTGGTTATTTAGGTGTCGTTCCTGCAACGCCTGAGTTAACTATAGCGGCACGTGTATTCACTTTCACTTATTTTGGTTTCTTTGTAGCCTTATGGTTCTACAGTAAAAATGAGAAAACAAAAGAAGTGCCAACGAGGGTGACACACTAATGAAAAAGTTATTAATTGCATTAGTTACATTACTGCCATCTCTCGCAATGGCAGCAAGTGGACATGGTGTTCATTTAGAAAGCGCTAACGTTGATTTACATGATAAAGCGTCATTAGAGCGTGGTGTGGATTTATTCCAACATTACTGCTCTGGATGTCACAGCACGCAATACCAACGCTATGAGCGTGTTGCCACTGACTTAGGCATCTCTAACGATGATATGCGTAACAAGTACATGTTCACCAATGCTAAAATCGGTGATCTAATGGAAAATGCCATTCCTACTGCAGATGCGGCTAAATGGTTTGGTGCTGCGCCTCCAGATTTAACGTTAGTTGCTCGTGTACGTGGAGCTGATTGGGTATATTCTTACCTAAAAGGTTTCTATGCCGATGAAACTCGTCCATTTGGTGCCAACAATACCGTGTTCCCATTAGTGGGTATGCCACATGTTTTACAAGACCTGCAAGGTCTTGCAACTCCTCATTATGAAAAGAAAGTAATCGACGGTGTTGAAACGATGGAATTAGTAGGTCTAAACCCTGCTACTGGTGGCAAAATGAGTGCAGAAGAATACGACCAAGCGGTGCGTGATATCACCGGTTTCTTAGTCTATTCTGCTGAACCTGTTCAGTTAGAGCGTGAAGCTTTAGGCTGGTGGGTACTTGGATTCCTGTTTATTTTCTTCATCATTGCTTATTTGTTGAAGAAAGAATACTGGAAAGATGTACACTAGCCATCAATAACGGTTAATATACACCATCCGCATATTGTAAACGGGGGGCTTAGCCCCCTCGTTTGTTTTGTTTTTTTTAGTTTCTGGAGGGTATCAATGGCTGTTGCTGCCAACAAGCGCTCTATCATGACACTTTTTTCTGGTGCCGATGATTTATATAGTCACCAAGTACGTATCGTATTGGCTGAAAAAGGGGTTACCGTTGATGTTTTACAGGTAGACCCAAGTGAGATGCCTGAAGATTTACTTGAAGTAAATCCATACAACTCAGTACCGACCTTAGTTGATCGTGAGCTAGTGTTGTACGAATCACGCATTATTATGGAATATTTGGATGAGCGTTTTCCACATCCTCCATTAATGCCTGTATACCCAGTATCTCGCGGCCAAAGCCGTTTAATGATGCACAGAATCGACACTGACTGGTATGCGCTTGTAGAGCGTATCCGTAAAGGTGAAAAAGCTGATGCTGCGCGTAAAGAGTTAACTGAAAGCTTGATTGCTCTAGCGCCAGTATTTGCTGAAATGCCATACTTCATGAGCGAAGAGTTTGGTTTATCTGATTGTTACTTAGGCCCATTATTATGGCGTCTACCAGTATTAGGTATTCACTTAGATCCTCGTACATCGAAAGATATCAGTGCTTATATGACCCGTATTTTTGAACGTGAATCATTTAAGGCATCGTTAACTGAGGCTGAGCGCGAAATGCGCATGGGCATGTAATGAAACCAATAACAGCTAATCGTCCATATTTGTTGCGTGCTTACTATGAGTGGTTGATGGATAACCATTTGACGCCACACGTAGTTGTGGATGCATTTGTTAACGGTACGCAAGTTCCACAGCAATTTGTCAAAGACGGTCAAATCGTCCTGAATATTGCCACCGGAGCTGTGTCTAATCTTCACATGTCCAACGATGCTGTTGAGTTTAATGCACGTTTTGGTGGTGTACCACAAAATGTCTATTTACCTATGGCATCTATCGTCGCCGTTTATGCACGTGAAAACGGCGCTGGCACGGTGTTTGATATGGAAGATGCGTACATGATCGAAGGTGAAGATGATGATTTATCATCTGTACCACCATCAATGAAATCTGTTGATGATACTTCGACATTGCCACCATCGCCTAAATCGACGGATCCAGATGATAAAGCTAAGCGTAAAAACCATTTAACTGTGGTGAAGTAACGATTAGTTATCAGCACATAAAACCAGTCGCAAGGCTGGTTTTTTTTAAACTAAAATTGATGTGCCACAAAAAATTTATAACTAAGTGGAACCCATAATGTTGTTGATGATTGATAATTATGATTCTTTTACGTTTAACTTAGTACAGTACTTCCAAGCGCTTGGGCAACAGATACTGGTTAAGCGAAATGATGACATCACCATTGAACAAATTGAAGCATTAGCACCGACTCATTTAATCATTTCTCCCGGTCCGTGTACTCCAAATGAAGCGGGTATTTCACTTGCGGCGATTAAACACTTTGCGGGTAAAATTCCCATTCTGGGTGTCTGTTTAGGACATCAAGCTATCGCCCAAGTGTTTGGCGTTGACGTTATACGTGCAAAACGTGTTATGCACGGTAAAACCAGCTTGATTGAACATAATCAACAGGGATTATTTTTTCAGTTAGCACTTCCGCTGCAGGTGACTCGCTATCATTCATTGTTGATTAATCATGTTCCCAATGGCTTTAGGCTGGATGCGTGGTTTGATGACCCAATTTATGGTCGTGAAATTATGGCAATGAGCCATGCTGATTTAGGTATTTACAGTGTTCAGTTTCATCCTGAGTCTATATTGACTCAGCAAGGTCATGAACTATTGGATAACTTTTTACATCTATAAAGTGTTATTCACAGTCTATTTTTAGGTTGATAATCACTTATTCTGTTACAACTTCTGCAACCAATCTGGCTAAAGTCACGCGGCAATTATGCTATAAATAGCGCTTAAAAATAATAAAAGGGATGATCATGACAAGCTTTATGCGAAACATTGCGCTGAGTGCACTTTCTTTGGCCATAATGAGTGGCTGTGCCGCCACGGATAATAACAATACCTCTGCTATCGTAACCCCCAGCGCAAGTGCATTGACCGTACCATTAGCACCGCCTCCAAAAGCCCAGCAGCCGTTGACACTTAATCAAATTATGGCCAATCCAGATTGGATGGGAATCTTTGCTCAAGGAGCTTATTGGAGCGATGACAGTCAATCGATATATTTCAGTCGCCAAGCACATCAATCTCCGGTCCGTGATTTTTATCAACAAGCTATTGGACAGTCTGAGGCAAACAAACTTGCACTCAATCAGCTACACCTTGCCGATCAACGTAATGGCGTATTCGATCAGGCAAAGACTCAAAAAGCCTATATTTATCAAGGTAACGTATTTGTAAAAGACTTATCAAATGGTGAAATAAAGCAAATTACCCGTCAAAATGATGCCATTAATGGGGTGCGTTTTTTAAAGGGTGGCGACCTTGCATTCTGGCAAGGTAATAATATTTTTCGGGTGCACCAGTCTAGCGGGCTAATGGAACAAATTGCCGCCATCCAAATAGAAAACGAACCTAAAGCGACGCAAGCACCCAGTAGCTTTATCGCTAAGCAACAGCACAGATTAATTAACTATGTTGCCAGGGAACATGATAACAGTGTCACACGTGATGAATACCGTGACTCATTGGCTAAAGCCGATCCTACGTTTTCAGCTAAACCTTGGTATTTAGGTGATGCCGAAGTGGTTTCAGAAATGAGCTTGTCACCTGATGGACGTTACGTGATATTGGCATTGACTGATAAAAATTATGATTGGCGTGCAGAACACGACATTATGCCCAATTATTTGGGCCAAGAGGGTTATGTCGTTCCCGTGCCTTCTCGTGCTCGAGTGGCTGAAGATGTCTTTCCTGGACAACGTTTAGTGCTACTTGATCTTGTTGAACACAATAAAAAAGACATTACCATCGAAGGTCTAACAGGTTTTGATCAAGACGTACTGGCAAGTGTCAAAACTGAAAATGCTAAGGCCCAAGGCAAAAGCTATAAAAGCGAAAAAGCACCACGTTTAGTCCAGTTAATGCAAGATTGGGAATGGAGTCAGAGTGCAATTCAGTGGCATGAGTCTGACGATAAATTATTAGTGATGCTGGAAGCCGTTGACAACAAAGATCGCTGGATCGCCAGTGTTGATCTTCAAAAAGGCAAGCTGATAACCGAACACCGATTACATGATGATGCTTGGGTAAATTATAATTTTAATCAATTTGGTTGGATAACCGGTACCGATAGCATGTACTACTTATCTGAAGAGTCTGGTTTTTCTCAGCTATATATCAAAACAGCCTCTAATGAAGTAACAGCCTTAACTAATGGCCAATTTGTGGTTGATAATGTGACTTTATCACCCGATGCAAAACATCTTTATTATCGTGCCAATAAAGACCACCCAGGTAGCTATAATGTTTACCGTGTAGAGATTGCCAGCGGCAAAACAGAACAACTGACTCAGTGGTTAGGCACATTGGATTACAGCTTAAGCCCTGATGGGCAATCACTGTTATTAACGGCTTCTTCTGCTGTGCACCCTGATGAGCTATACATTCAATCTATTGGTGGCGAAATTAGCCAATTAACCCATTATACCAGCACAGCGTTTACACAATATCCTTGGCAAGCACCGCAAATAGTCACAGTACCTTCAAGCCATGGCGCGGGGCAAATTTACGCCCGGGTTTATTTGCCACAAGATTATGATCCTCAACAAGCTGATAAATATCCAGCCGTGGTGTTTAACCATGGCGCCGGTTATTTACAAAATGCTCATTATGGTTTTTCAGGCTACTTCCGTGAATTTATGTTCAATAACTTACTTACCCAACAAGGCTATGTGGTGATGGACATGGATTATCGAGGTTCAAAAGGTTATGGACGTGACTGGCGTACGTCAATTTATCGTAATATGGGTCATCCTGAAGTTGAAGATTTGATAGACGGTGTGGCTTGGATGGCGAAAAATGCTAACGTTGATAGCAAACGTGTTGGCACTTATGGTGGTTCATACGGCGGATTTCTCACCTTTATGGCGCTGTTTAATGAACCTGAGTTATTCCAAGCAGGGGCCGCATTACGCCCTGTAACAGACTGGGCCCATTATAATGCGCCGTACACGTCAAATATTTTAAATACGCCTGACGTTGATCCTATCGCCTATGAGCGTAGCTCACCGATAGAATATGCTCAAGGTTTACAGAAGCCATTACTGATCATGAGTGGTGTAGTAGATGACAACGTATTTTTTCAAGATAGTGTGCGCATGGTTCAACGTCTGATTGAATTAGAAAAACCGATGTTTGAAATGGCAATCTATCCGGTTGAGCCGCATGGATTTAAGCAAGCTTCAAGTTGGTTAGACCAGTATCGTCGTATTTATAAATTGTTTGATCAAGAACTTAACTAATCGGCTCTGGATTCAAAAACACAAATAAATATCGATTATGGCTTCCTTTGAGAAGCCATAATTTTTATGATTAAGCGATAAAAACAGTAAAAGGCAATGTGAGTGGCAATATCAATAGCAGGTGGAGTTCGGCCCGGGAAAGTCATCGAGATTGAGCGCCGGCTCTATACACAACTGATTGTGGGTAAGCACAAAGCCAATGCTATGCCTGATGAGTTGAGCGTTGAGTTAGAACAGAGCGCCAATAAGCTTGATATTGAGCGTCAAGCATTAAAAGTGCGCCTCGAAAAACAAGCTAAAGAAAAAAATGTATATCTTGAGGTGTCTGCACAGTTAACCCATACGGTTAATCATGCGATAGAGCATCAATTAGCGCATCCACAAATGGTATTAGAGGCTTCGGGAATTAGTGAAAGCCAAATTTTACTGCTCGATTTATTATTACATTCAGACCTTAACATTAATCGACTTCGACCCATTATTGGAAGTATTAGCTGGTTATCTCGTGATTTAATCAATTTAATTAACAGTCCGGCATCAGGTCACCGACGGCCCAAACATACCGATGTGCAAGTGACTGACATTAAGCTGGTGCTTAACTATATCGGGATTGAGAACTTACGCTTACTGATCCCTTATTTTTGCTTACGTCATTGGTTACCTTCAGGTAATGCTAACTTATTGTGGATAACCAGAAAGCTAAGGCGATATAGCATGGTAAGTGCCATTGCGGCGCAAACGTTAGCTGAGTTACATAATGAAGCGCCGAGTTTGGCTTATAGCTGTGCCTTAATGTATCAATTTTCTACCTCCATCATACTCAGCCAAAGTGGGCATATGTTTGATAACACTTGGGGGACATGGCTCAGAGAGGCCAGTCACAGTGGCGAAAAACAAGTTTACGATGCCATTATGGCAACTGATTTTCCTGCGCAAGCGGTGTTAGATCAAGTGATACAACATAGCCATCGTTTAAATTGGCAATTGCTGACATTACTTAAATTTGAAGACTCTCCGATAACCTTAGTATTAAAAGAGTTAGATCACGATTACCATTTCACCGAGTTGTCAGCTGATGCCGCGATAGTGGCTAAGGCCAGTTGTTATGCCAAAGTGCTTTTGTTAGAAGAGCAACAACAAATCGATCCACAAGAAAAGCGAATTATGTTTGATTATTATCAATTTTCAGATCAAGAATTAATTCGGCTTAAAGGGCAAAATTTTCGTAAGCTTGATTTACTTTAAACCGACTATCTCTGTCATAGTTGGAAATGTTAAATCTGTGTAATTATTCACTTTTGATGAATAGCCACACAAAATCGAGTCAAATAAGTTTTTTTATGACTAGTTATGCTCCATACCCCTGAATAAGCGCATTGTTTAGGCATGTTTTTTAAATCTTTATGCACAATGCCAAGCAAGCCTGCACAAGTTAATTGTACTGAACTGGTATTTTGATCACATTTTCGCTAATAATGTCGCATAAATAATACAAACTTCCGCTAATGAACTAACAGAATATAAAGCAAACAGCGGAAACAGCGGCTTTGAAGCCGTTTACAACCTGAAGGATAAAATGCAATGAGTGTAGAAATGAATCTAACCCGTGCCCAATTTGATGAAGTTATGGTGCCTAATTATGCGCCTGCCGCGGTTATTCCTGTACGCGGTAAAGGTAGCCGAGTGTGGGATCAAGAAGGCAAAGAATTCATCGATTTCGCTGGTGGTATTGCAGTAAATTGTTTAGGTCATTGTCACCCTGCTTTAGTGTCTGCATTAAAAGAGCAGAGCGAAAAGTTATGGCATTTATCAAACGTAATGACTAACGAGCCAGCGCTTGAATTAGCCACAAAGTTAGTTAATGCCACTTTTGCTGAGCGGGTATATTTTGCTAACTCAGGTGCTGAAGCGAATGAAGCCGCCTTAAAATTGGCTCGTCGTTATGCACTAGACAACCATAGTGCTGATAAAGATCAAATCATCGCATTTGATAAAGCGTTCCATGGCCGTACATTCTTTACGGTAACCGTAGGCGGACAAGCTGCTTATTCTGACGGTTTTGGCCCTAAGCCACAAAGTATTACCCACGTGCCTTTTAATGATATCGCTGCACTTGAAGCGGTTATTTCTGATAAGACTTGTGCCATCATGCTTGAACCTCTTCAAGGTGAAGGCGGGATTATCGACGGTGATCCTGAGTTCTTAAAAGCGGTACGTCGTTTAGCCGATAAGCACGACGCATTAGTGATTTTTGATGAAGTACAAACGGGCGTAGGCCGAACCGGTGAGCTATTTGCTTACATGGGTACTGATATCGTGCCTGATATTTTAACCAGTGCCAAAGCGCTAGGCGGTGGCTTCCCTATCGCCGCAATGCTAACAACAGCAAAAATCGCCGCTCACTTTAAAATCGGTACTCATGGTTCTACTTATGGCGGCAACCCACTGGCTTGTGCTGTAGGAAATGCGGTAATGAATGTGGTTAATACCAAAGAAGTACTGGACGGTGTTAAACATCGCGAACAGCTATTTCGTGATGGTTTAGCGGCAATTAATGCCAAATACAACGTATTTAGTGAAGTGCGTGGTAAAGGCTTGTTAATTGGTGCGGTATTAAATGAGCAATATGAAGGTCGTAGTCGGGAGTTTTTGTTAGCCTCAGTTGCTGAAGGCTTAATGAGTTTGATGGCCGGTGCAAACGTTGTGCGTTTTGCTCCTTCATTAGTGATCCCAGAAGCTGATATCGCAGAAGGCTTATTGCGTTTTGAACGCGCTGTAGCAAAAGTGGTTGCAGGTTAATTAGCAAAAAGTGCACCCCCAGCGTGCACTTTTTTGTTTGGGTACGCTGACAACGTAAATATGCGCCGAAATGTATTTCAGCGCTGTTTGCTTGTGGCGCAATGAGGAGATTAAGATGTTAATCATACGTCCTATCCGTGCAAGTGATTACGATGCACTCTACAGTATCGCAGTCGAGTCAGGCCACGGTTTTACATCTTTACCAGTTAACGAAGAGTTACTGCGTTCAAAGATTGCTAGGGCAGAGGCATCTTTTATCAAGCATGTTGATAAACCTTTTGACGAAGGTTATTTGATGGTGCTTGAAGACATGAAAACCAATGAAGTTGTTGGTACCTGTGGTATTGAAGCGGCTGTCGGCATGGAAGATGCTTTTTATCATTACCGTTTAGGTACTGAGGTATACCACTCTCAACAAATATCGGTCCGTAATGAAGTTGAAACCCTGACATTATGCCATGACTACACGGGCGCCGCGGAACTGTGTACCTTGTTTTTAAAAGACGGTTATCGTAAAGGTAACAATGGTCGAATGTTGTCGCGATCACGTTTTTTATTATTAGCCCAACATCAGCATCGCTTTGGTGAAACTGTGATAGCTGAAATGCGCGGTGTTAGTGATGATCATGGCGACTCACCTTTTTACGAATGGCTACAGCATCATTTTTTAGGCATCGACTTTATTGAAGCCGATTATTTATCTGGCTTAGGCAAAAAAGCGTTTATGGCCGAAATGATGCCGCGAAACCCTGTTTACGTGTGTATGTTGCCTAAAAAAGCCCAAAAAGTGATCGGTGAAGTCCATAAAAATACTAAGCCAGCACTGCGTTTACTGCAAGCTGAAGGATTTAGGTTCCGCAATTACGTCGATATTTTTGATGGCGGCCCAACGGTTGAATGTTCAATTAGTGATATTCGCTCAGTAAAGAAAAGTCGCTTACTCACGGTTAACATCGGCAAAATGTTACATGCCGATCACCATTTTATTATATCCAACACTTCACTCGCTGATTATCGTGCATCAGCGATAAAATTATTGGTCTCTGATGAACACGACAATGTACTGCTTAGTCCTGAAATCGCCGCCGGTCTTATGGTTAGCGAAGGCGAGCAAATTCGTGTTTTAGCAATGTAGGAGCAAGAAATGACACAATATATTAAAGGTCAGTGGTTAGCTGGCGAAGGTCATGATATTAACTCAAAAAACCCTGCCAACGGTGACGTCATTTGGCAAGGTAACACTGCGACTGCCACACAAGTGAATGCAGCTGTCGATGCCGCTCGCGCGGCGCAGTTTGATTGGTTTATGTTGGGCTATGAAACCCGCTTGACCATTGTAGAAGCGTACCGCGCAGAACTAGAAGCTAATAAAGCCGAAATCGCTGAAACCATAGCCCAAGAAACGGGTAAGCCACAGTGGGAAACCGCAACTGAAGTGGGTGCTATGATTGGTAAAATTGCCTTGTCAGCGAAAGCTCACGACAAACGTACCGGTACTGAAACCAATGATTTACCTGCAGGACGCGCCGTATTACGCCACAAGCCTCATGGTGTTGTGGCCGTATTTGGTCCGTATAACTTTCCCGGGCATTTGCCAAATGGTCACATAGTGCCAGCATTATTGGCGGGTAACACAGTGGTATTTAAGCCGTCTGAATTGACGCCTAAAGTGGCTGAGTTAATGCTGAAATGTTGGGATAAAGCCGGTTTGCCACAAGGTGTGATTAACCTAGTGCAAGGTGAAGTTGAAACCGGTAAAGCGTTAGCGTCGCATCCACAAATTGACGGATTATTCTTTACCGGCAGTTCTCGTACTGGGCATATTTTACATGAACAATATGCTGGCCTCCCAGGTAAAATCTTAGCCTTAGAGATGGGCGGTAATAATCCCCTTATCGTTAAAGGCGTAACGGATACCAAAGCTGCAGTTCATGACATCATTCAGTCTGCTTATATTTCGTCTGGCCAGCGTTGTACTTGTGCCCGTCGTTTATACGTTGAAGAAGGCGCGCAAGGCGATGCGTTAATCGCAGCGCTAGTCAAAGCGGTTAAGCAAATTAAAGTCGGTCCTTGGAACGCACAACCGCAGCCGTTTATGGGGGCGATGATTTCTGAAACCGCAGCGCTTGGCATGGTTGGTGCACAAGCTACCTTGCAGTCACTAGGTGGCGTTTCATTAGTTGAGTTAGTGCAAGTTGAAGCCGGAACCGGTTTAGTCACTCCAGGTTTAATTGATGTGACTCAGATTGCTGAATTACCTGATGAAGAATATTTTGGTCCATTATTGCAACTCGTTCGTTATCGCGATTTTGACCAAGCGATTCATTTAGCCAATGCGACTCGCTATGGTTTATCTGCAGGTCTATTAGCGGATAGCCGTGAAGATTATGATTACTTTTTAGCGCGCATTCGTGCAGGTATTGTTAATTGGAATAAGCAGATCACTGGCGCATCAGGTGCGGCACCGTTTGGTGGTGTTGGCGCATCGGGTAACCATCGTGCAAGTGCATTTTATGCTGCTGATTACTGTGCTTACCCAGTCGCTTCAATGGAAGCTGACGCGGTGAGCTTACCTGCAACTTTAAGCCCTGGTTTATCAATTTAACTGATAAATTCATCGCATGATCAGTGCTGGCGATGTTAATCGCCAGCCTTATTTAGAAGGATTTAACCATGCATACTGACGTTAATGCTTTATTTGCTGCCTTATGGCAAGACTATATTCAGATGACGCCGTCAGCGGCGAAAATTCATCAGCTATTAGGCCACGGTGCTCCCATCATCAATGACCATATTGCGTTGCGGACCTTTAATATCGCCAAGGTGAATTTAAACGTACTGGCCAAGCATTTCACTTCTCTTGGTTATGTCGACAGTGGTGATTATCAGTTTGTGCAGAAAAAACTGATTGCCAAGCATTTTGAACATCCGGATCCTAAACAGCCAAAGGTGTTTATTTCTGAGCTGTTAGTTGAAGAGTTTAGCCCTGAGTTGCAAAAGACCATTCATGACTTAGTTGGCCAAGTGGATGTCGCAGCTACTACTGCAGATAATTTCATTTATTCTGGCTGTCATTGGGATCTAGATAAAGCGACATACCAAGCATTACTCGTTGAAAGTGAATATGCGGCGTGGGTTGCGGCATTAGGTTATCGTGCCAATCATTTTACGGTTTCAATTAATGATTTACCTGAGTTTGAGCGTATTGAAGATGTAAACCAAGCCTTAAAACAGGCTGGCTTTTTATTAAATAGCTCAGGCGGTGAAATTAAAGGGTCGCCAGAAGTGCTGCTAGAACAGTCTTCGACCATGGCCGATAAAGTGGTGGTGAAGTTTACCGATGGCGGTGTTGAAATTCCAAGTTGTTTCTATGAATTCGCCCGCCGTTATCCGATGGATAATGGTCAGATTTATACTGGTTTTGTAGCGGCATCAGCCGACAAAATTTTTGAAAGTACCAATGCGATGTAATGTTCATCTATCGACAAAGAACCTAATTGAGTCATCAATTAGGTTTTTTTATGGGTATTGTTATTGATTAATCAAAATACTGACGCTCAGGCCTTTTAACGTTTCACTGCGACTAAATTGCAATACAAAACCGTATTGGTCACAAATCTCTTTAACGATAGATAAGCCTAATCCATGACCCACGGTGGCTTCATCTAATCGAGATCCTCTGGTGGTTAGTGAGGCCATTTGGGCTGGTTCTACGCCAATACCATCATCTTCTACTTGCAGTAATATTGCCTCTGAATCTGTGTAGCCAATACTGATGTTAACTTGGGTGTTGGCCCATTTAAAAGCATTGTCGAGCAAGTTGCCAAATAATTCCATGCCATCTTCGCGATGAATTGGAATACGACTTATCTGCTGCGGATTGACTATGGTGCATTGTATATATTGTTGGTGATGCACTCTGTGTAGCGTTTGGATTAAGCTATCGAAATCTTTTGGAATGGCTAATTGTGCCGCGGGTAACATGTCCCCTGTTATGCGTGCCGCAGCCAATTTACGTTCAATCATTTTATGGACTAAATCCAATTGCTGCTGCATTGCCATTGCGGCATCGGGATGGCTGAGTCCGAGAGCTTCAACTTGTTGCTGCATCACCGCGAGTGGGGTTTTTAAGCCGTGACTTAAATTGCCTAAGTTATTGCGACTACGTTCAATCTGTTTGGCCGTGTAGTCTAATAATTCATTATAGGTTTCGGCGAGTGGGCGGATCTCCGCTGGAATTTGTGAAATGGATAGCGAGGCAATCTCACCTTCGCGCAGCTTAGCCAGAGCACCTTGGATTTGATTCACCGGCTTAAAAGACTGGCGTAAAATAATAAAAATACCGGCGATCATCGCGAGTAACATGCCAATATTGATTGCTAATTTAGCGCCAAACACTTCACTGAAGACACTACGGCCGATACTGAGGTCTTGGGCGACAGTCAGTGTTGCGGTGTTGGGGCTGTTTGGCGCGCCTATGCCGATAGATAAGAGCTGCATATCATTATTTTTGGGCCCTTTAGCCTGCCAAACGCGTTTTTGTTGCGCTTGTAAGGGTTCAATGTGTAACTCTGCATCCCACAAGGACCGAGAGCGAATAGTTCGGTCGGGCAAATTTAATTGGAAGTAACGTCCTGAATAGGCGGGTCGATAGAAACTGGATAATTGGCTTTGGTCGATAACTAACTCATCTTCATTGAGTTGAGTGGCGATAATAATATGTTCTAAATCTTCTTCTAGGCGGTTAATAATTGAGTCATGAAACGCATCTCGCAGCATCGACTCAAACAAAAATAAGCCTATGAGGGTGGCAATGATGATTAATCCACTGAGCCATAGACTTAATTTAAAACGAATTGAGATCATTCAATAATGCCATGAAAAATATAACCCTGGCCACGGCGGGTTTCGATAGCTGTTTTACCCAGTTTTTTACGTAAATGTGTCACGTAAACTTCAACGACGTTACTTTCTTTTTCATCATCAAACTGATAAAGCTTGTCTGTAAGCTGCTGCTTAGAAAGAAGTTTTTTTGGCGACATCAAGAAGATTTTGAGTAATCTAAACTCCATAGACGTCAGTTCATATTCTTGATCATCGACAGTAACTTTTTGTTCGTTTTCGTCGAGGTTGACGCCGGCATAACATAATTGTTTGGATGATGAGTTTATCCGCCCATGAGCGCGATGAATTAACGCTTGAATGCGAGCGAGCAGTTCTTGGGTATGAAAGGGCTTACCTAAGTAATCATCAGCACCCGCATTAAAACCTTCAACCTTTTCGTGCCACTGACTGCGCGCTGTCAACATAATTACGGGGGTATTGATGCCACGTTCACGCCATTGAGTCACTAATGACAAACCATTTCCATCAGGTAAGCCTATGTCTAAAATGACACAGTCATAATTGGTTTCTTTCATCAAATAATCGGCTTCAATAGCTTTGTCTGTGACATCGGTAATATAACCTGCTTGCTTGAGTTGTTTTTCAAGCTCGGCAACGAGTAATGGGTTATCTTCAACGAGTAACAGTTTCATGTTTAGTACATTCGCTCGGTAATTGAGTCAATGAATCTTGCATGCCATTAGCTGCATCTAACTGCAGATTAACAACATGCCCTTGTTTTAGCTTAAATTGTAGATTATAGCGCAATTTATCTTGGTGTTGATAAAGCTGCGCGTCGATTAAGTGGCCATCACAATACTGCGATACCCAGGCTAAGTAATCATCTAATGAACGTATATTACCAGAAGAAACCAATTTTTGGACATTGTCGTGATCCAGAGGGAGTTCTTTTGCGGGAATATCTTGTTGGTTAATGGTGATGGCCATTAAGCTGCTCATTACTGTGGAGAACAAGCTATTCATGGTCGCTCCAAAATAAAAAAAGTGGCGTTCAGAGTATGAACACCACTTTAAGTATCTTGGCTTAAATCAAGCTGAAGCCTAAATGATTAAGGCTTAAACATTTAGCCTTAGTCGTCGTTTTTAGCGAGTGCCATAAACCACGATTGTTTTACCGTGTGCTTGAATCAAATTTTGTTCTTCAAGCATTTTTAAAATTCGACCAACGGTTTCGCGTGAACAACCGACAATTTGACCAATCTCTTGGCGGGTGATCTTAATCTGCATGCCGTCAGGATGTGTCATTGCATCAGGTTGCTTAGCAAGATGTAATAACGTTTGTGCAATACGGCCAGCAACATCAAGGAAGGCTAAGTCGCCCACTTTTTGACTAGTGCTGTGTAAACGATATGCCATTTGCGCAGAAAGCTTCATGAGAATTTCAGGATTAACCTGAATGAGTTGCTTAAACTTCTTATAAGAAATTTCTGCAATTTCACATGCTTGCTTAGCACGAACCCAAGCAGTACGTTCAGATTGTTCTTCAAACAACCCAAGCTCACCGATAAAGTCGCCTTGATTAAGATAAGACAGGATCATTTCTTTACCTTCGTCATCTTTGATCAATACTGCGACCGAACCTTTGACGATGTAATATAAAGTGTCAGACTCTTCACCTGCGTGAATTAAAGTACTCTTTGCTGGGTACTTATGAATGTGACAATGTGAAAGAAACCATTCTAATGTTGGGTCAGGTTTTGGCTTACCAATCAGAGCCATATGATATTCCTCGATTGATTAAAAATGAAAGTAAGTAATGTCTAATTAAGCATTCTACGCTATTGAAACGGTGAAAACTTTGATAGAGATCGTATTTAGAAGTGTGGGTAGTGTATATTAACTTGTTAAATTTTAGATTAAATTTATCTCGTTTGTGATGACTGTCCACTTTTTTTGTGAATTAGTCTTCATCATCACTACGATTGGGTTACAGCCAATGGCATTTATCTATTGTATTAGAACTATGTCTTAGCTAATGTTATTTAATCAGCATCATTAATAGTTGTCGAGGTATGCGTGAAAAAACTGAGTCAAATCGGGGTTGTTATCTGTGTCGTTTTATTAAGTGGGTTAAGTTTGTCTGTAAAAGCGTTTGTGATCCCGCCCTCCATTCAGTCTCAGGCGGCGACTAAACTGGTTCATATTCAGATTAAAGCTAAACAGGGCAATGCTGATGCACAATTTTTATTGGGCTTAATGAACCTTTCAGGACGATTTGCTACTCAAGATACTCAACAAGGTTTGAACTGGATTAATCTTGCTGCTCTGCAGCAACACATAAAAGCACAACAAACATTAGCGGATTTAGCCTTTGAAGGTAAATTATTTCCGCGTGATTTAGCGCTTGCTGAAAAATGGTATCTGCAAATGGTTGAGCAAGGAGATAAATGGGCTCATTTTCGTTTAGGGTTTATTTATTCTGCTGGTGGCGATGGCGTGGTGCGTAATTGCGGTAAAGCAATGGAGCAGTTTAGTGTTGCGGGTGATGCTGTATCAATGGGCAATATTGCTTGGATATTAGCAACGTGCCCTGAAGCTGAATATCGAGATGGCTCGCGTGCGGTGTCGATGTCGTTAAAATTACTTGAGCATGATCAGAATGATCCGACGGTATTGGATAACCTTGCTGCTGCATATGCAGAACTCGGTGATTTTACTGCAGCGATTGATACGCAGAAAAAAGCCATTGATGCCTTGAAGGATTACCCGGAGATTGCGCGCAGCGATGAGTTTATTTTGCGCTTGAAACAGTACCAAAATAATCAAGCTTATCGAGAAATTATCCCGCTTATGTAATGCTCAGAGTGAGCAATGTGAGTCATTTACTATTATCAACCAATCAGTGTATTCACTTGTTTATCTGAAGGGATAATAGTTGATGTGGGTGCTTGAGCCGCGACGTTGTTTGGTTTCGTTAATGTGCTTAATGCACTAACAGAACAAAAAGGGGGATTAGCACTTTAAGCACATCAACTGCCGCTATTTCGCTTGAAATCACGATGTCACTATTCTAGCCACCATGACTTAAATCAAGCTTAATCGGGCTTGATATCATTTAGATTTTGTAACTCTATGCGTTTATCCATTAAGTCTTTAACCAATGGTGTCAAAATAAGCTCCATGGCCAATGACATTTTGCCACCGGGGACGACTAAAGTATTAATGCGGGACATAAATGAGCCTTGGATCATATTAAGATAATAAGGAAAATCAACATTATTTATGCCACGGAAACGGATCACCAGAAAGCTTTCGTCGAGACTCGGAATGTCTTTGGCGCTAAAAGGGTTAGAGGTATCAACCGTTGGCACTCGTTGAAAATTAATGTGGGTTCGCGAAAATTGCGGGGTCATATGTTTGATGTAATCATCCATGCTGCGGACAATCGAGCCCATCACTTTTTCACGGCTATGGCCCCTATCATTTGTGTCACGGATAATCTTCTGGATCCACTCTAAATTGACAATGGGCACCATACCAATCAATAGATCAATATGTTTAGCCACATCGGCATCTTCAGTCACCACACCACCATGCAGTCCTTCGTAATACAGCATATCGGTATTTTCTGGTAACTCACGCCATTGGGTGAATGTGCCAGGCATTTGGTTGAACGGAACCGCTTCGTCAAATGTATGCAAGTAACTGCGTGTTTGGCCATTACCGGTGTTACCGTAACTGGTAAAGCATTCTTCGAGTTTTTTAAAGTTGTTTGCTTCGGGGCCAAAATAACTTAGATTACGATTTTCAGCTTGGGATTTTCGAATTAACACTTCCATTTCTGCACGGGTAAAATTATGAAAACTGTCACCCTCAACAAATGCAGCATTGATGCCTAGCTGTCTAAAAATATGAATAAAAGCGGTAGTTGTTGTGGTTGTGCCAGCACCAGATGAACCGGTTACAGCAATAATAGGGTGTTTTGCTGACATGTTATTTGCCTACGTAAAGTTGTGGACGAATGAAAATCAAGTCACTAGTTATACGGTAATTATCACCTTTGGGTCAATTATTCACCGGTGGCATATGATCAATTTGTCGTAGTTCTATCATTTAGTTATCACGATTCATGGGTAGATGACCGTGAAATATGTTCGCGTTGTCTGATGGCGATAGACTCGTCGTCTTCACTAAACTCGACAACTAATTCGCCTTTTTTAAGCGCTAGTTTACATTGTTCCATCGCACTTATTAATTGCTGCTCGCTAGCATCACTAAAGCTGCCATCTTCAAGTTGCGAAAACAGATATTCTTTTATCATACGTTGAAGTATTTCTTGAGGTAGTGTCAGTAGGGCTTCATAAGGCACAAGCATGGCGTATTTCCTATAAATGACTTAGCGGGGAAGAGGGGACATCGTGCTCGGTTATTGTGTCACCTGCAGATAGAATAAACTCGATGATACGATGCTCGAGATAAAAACGTGGTTTCCAAGGCCATCCACCTTCAACAAATCCCACATGCCCACCAAACTCATGCAACTCGTATTCAACCATCGGCGACAATTGGTCTTGGTTTGGGATCACTTCATCGGTCATAAAGGGGTCATCTTTAGCGTGGATCACTAATGTGGGCTTAGTGATATGTTGTAAATAAGCAAGGCCGCTGGATTGCTGATAGTAATCATTGACGTCAGTGAAACCGTGTAATGGTGCGGTGACTTTATCGTCAAACAAATAAAAGGTATTCAGCATTTTGAGCTGCTTTTTAGTGATCGGCATTTGCTCGGTCAAATCTGCAGAGTTAATTTTGTCGAGCATTTTATCTTGTAAGCGTTTAATCAAAAAACGCTGATAAAGGGTTGAAAAGCCACTTTCTAGGCGTTTTGC
This sequence comes from Shewanella sp. Actino-trap-3, assembly GCF_002836275.1. NCBI lineage: Bacteria > Pseudomonadati > Pseudomonadota > Gammaproteobacteria > Alteromonadales > Shewanellaceae > Shewanella > Shewanella sp. Actino-trap-3. The sequence continues at coordinate 3,999,477 of NZ_PJCE01000001.1, forward strand.
ACAGGCACTTAACGTGAGAGGGGCCGACACAACCACAGCACGTTCCAGTAAGCTATGTTGTTGTTTGCTACCTTGGTATTTGGCTAATACATTACCGCCCAGGCTGTAGCCGACAGCATACAGTGGCGAGTCTGGATAATAGTGTTTTAGTTGCTCAAGAGTGTAGGCTAAGTCGTTAACATCACCACTATGATAGCTGCGGGCTAAGCGATTAGGCTCACCTGAACAGCCCCGATGATGGTGAACCAATGCAGACAGTTTGGCTTTTTTTGCTTCGATGAGCATTCTGCGTGCATAATGTGATTCTGTATTACCTTCAAGACCATGAATAATCACTAATATAGGCTCGCCATTTTGGGCTTGGCCAAGCCAATCTAAATCGATAAAATCGCCATCGGGTAATTCTTGTCGTTGCCTAAAGGTTGCAGGTCTGGCTACTTTAAAAAGCAATGGTAGAATCGTTTGAACATGCGGGCTAGCAGCCCACCAAGGCGGTGTGAATAACGTTTTCATAAAGGGAATATTTCTATAATAGTTTGTTAAAATTTAAACATGTGTTTAAATGTTACTCATGCCACTCTACCACATAAAAAATAGAGACAACAATAAACTCAAGGGGAAGTAAATGAAGCGGCGTACCTTTCTCACTGGAGCGTTTGCTGGAACTGCAGCATTGGCTCTAGGCGTTAATTTATATTTGCCAAATATCACTACTTCTTCGGATGATATCCATCACCGAGTATTGTTCAGTGTGTTGATCCCAGTTTTTTTAGATGGCGCATTACCCGAGGTACCCAGCCATCGAGAAATCGCGATGAATCGGACTTTGGATGCAATTTCACAATCAATTACCCATTTAGCGCCAGACCAACAACAAGAGTTGATGGAGTTATTGGAATTGCTTGAAGGACGTTTGGGCTTGTTGTTACTCAGTGGCAGTATGACACCGCTTTTAATGCGTGACCCCCAGCAATTGGTCGAAATGCTTGAGTTTTGGCGTTACAATTATTTGGATATGTTAAAAACTGCTTACGGCGGTTTACGTGAATTGATTATGGCCAGTTATTACGCCTGTCCAGAACATTGGGGCAACTTACGTTATGAAAAACCTACTTTTTTAGTTAATAACCTACAATAACTCTCTCGTGTAAGGAGCATCCCCTTGGCTATTATTGATCCGATTATTACTGGATTAAACGACGGTTGGCATCATATCGATGCCAGTCGCTTAGAGGTCGATCGCCATTTTGAAGCCGATGTTGTTATTGTTGGTACTGGTGCTGGTGGCGGTACGGCGGCAGAAATCTTAACGGAAGCGGGTTTAAAAGTGATCATGATTGAAGGCGGAGCGCTTAAGTCATCGACTCACTTTGATATGGAAGAACGTCACGCCTACCCCAATTTGTACCAACAAGCGGCCGCAATGAAAACTGCCGATAAAGGCATTGGTATATTTCAAGGTCGTACGGTGGGCGGGTCGACCACAGTGAATTGGACCACATCAATAAGAACACCTGAGCAAACATTAGCTTATTGGGAACAAGAGAAGTCGGTTAAAGGACTATCTTCGCAAGACTTACTCCCTTGGTTTGAAATGATGGAACAGCGACTTAATATTGAGCAATGGCAGTATGAGCCCAATCGTAACAATGGTGCATTACTTGAAGGCTGTGAAAAACTGGGCTGGGATTACACGGTGATCAAACGTAATGTCAAAGGTTGCTGGAATACGGGCTACTGTGGCATGGGTTGCCCTGTCAACGCGAAACAATCGATGTTGGTCACTACTATTCCCGCGGCGCTGGATAAAGGCGCTACGCTAATTTCACGCGCTAGGGTGATTAAGCTTGAGCATAAAGGCGATCAAGTTGTAGGTTTAACGGCACAAGCGTTAACAGAAGGCCTAAAGCCAACGTCAGTGCAAATCACCTTTAGTGCGAAACATTATATTTTAAGTGCGGGGGCTATTCATACTCCGACTATTTTAATGCGCTCTAATACGCCCGATCCCCATAAACAGTTAGGCAAAACTTTCTTACATCCTTCATTGTTATCGGGAGGGATTTTTGCGGAACAAATTAATGGTCACAGTGGTGCACCGCAATCTATCTATTCCGATGAATTTGTTTGGCGTGATGGCGCCGTGGGTGACGTTGGTTATAAACTGGAAGTTGCGCCTGTGCACCCAGTATTGATCGCGTCTAAAACCATTGGTTATGGTGTTAGCCATGCACAGTTAATGGCTAATTTTAATCAAATGCAGGTCACCATTGCGCTTATTCGTGATGGTTTCAATCAGCAATGTCCTGGTGGACAGGTGAGGTTAACGGATACCAGTTTTGCATTAGATTATCCTTTAAACCAAGGATTTTGGGATGGTGCTCGTCGGGCATTTTTGTCGATGGCTGAGTTACAATTTGCTGCAGGTGCCAAAAAGGTGTTACCGATGCATGATGGTTTGTCATTTCTCAATTCGTGGAGTGAAGCAAAGCAGGTTATCAATAATGTCGATTTAGGTTTATTAAAAACCATAGTCGCATCGGCCCATGTGATGGGCGGTTGTGCAATGGGTGAAGATAAAGCCCTTGCAATGGTCGATGGTTTTGGTTATTCACACTATCTTGAAAATTTATCGGTGATGGACGGTTCGGTATTTCCAACCAGTTTAGGCGCTAACCCTCAGTTGTCTATTTATGGGCTTGTGGCTCGAAATGCGACGGCATTAGCCCAAAAACTGACTCAAACTAGCTAGCTGAATTTATGTTGTATACCGCTATTTGGCGGTATATTACTTTGATATTGTAGTAGTTTGTCGATATTAGAGTCGAGATAACTCACTTTTATTCCAACGGTTATTAATATTTGGACTTCAGTTCGAGTAATACCTTAACAATTTCATATTTTAAGGTTTTTTAGATCGTCAATTCAATTTTATCAATTGCTTTAAGCCGGTTACCTACAGGATGTCGCGAATGTCGCGATCACATGGATGTGAAAGAGCGGCCTATAGTGCAAGCACTTCGGTGACACTTGGCAAGTCCTTCCCGGTAAACTTGGCCATGTCATCGACGGCCGCGTTACTCCGATATTTATGCTGCTTCGATTTTGCTTGATATTGTTGCGAATAACATAATTAAGTGCTTTTATTGTGGATCACCCGAAAAGATCGTGCTCGCTTTATACTGCCCAAAGGTGACCCTATTATGGCTAGCCAAGATCGTTGGCGAATACTCAACCACTGGTCTAGTCTTTAATTACCTTTATTTTGCAGGTAATGAATGATGGCTAGACCAAGACAAACAATCGTGAGCTTAGAAGAGACACCTAATTATCATTGCTGCTCATGTGTTGTTCGTAAAGCGTTCTCGTGTGGCCTTGATGATGTGACTGATGAACACGTTGAGCATCGACGAGAGTGGGTTGATTCGCGGATCGTTAAACTAGCGACTATCTTTGCTATTGATATCCATGCTTGTGCACGCTTGTTAATACGCAAGAGTGTAACGCCTTTACTATTCGCCACAGTCATTTATAACTTACTCGGCTGTGGAAGTCCCAACGCTATTGCTAACGCAACAGATAATCCCGTGGTGCTATTAGACAGCTATTACAGCGACCTTTACGCATGGAATGAGCAAGGTGGCCTGGAACAGACGCAACTCGGCCGAGGAATCAACCTTGGCAATTACCTAGAGGCTCCTGTCGAGGGCGAGTGGTCTGGTGGTCGCGTGCTGATTGAAGATGATTTACAAAGGATTGCCGCTGCCGGTTTTAAAACCGTGCGCATCCCGGTTCGCTGGTCCGCTCACGCCGATTTAACATTCCCCTATGCCATTAATGCTAGATTTATGGCCCGCGTTAAAGAAGTGGTTGGCTGGGCCAACAATGCGCATCTAAAAGTTATCTTAAATGTGCATCACTATACAAAGATGATGCATGATCCAGAAAGTCAGCAAGCGGGACACATTCTTCGTTTACAGGGTATTTGGCAACAAATGAGTGAGCAATTTCCTCTCTCTGAATATGGCCATGATAATCTTATCTTTGAATTATTGAACGAGCCTAATAGCAGCATAGATCACAGTGATTGGAATAATATCATTGCACGATTATTGACGGTAATTTGGGGCGATATGGCAGCACAGCAAAATAATGGTACAACGCAGCGGACCGTAATGATTGGTTCGGCCAATTGGAGTCAGCCCGATGACTTAGCGAAATTGAGACTACCATCCTCGGTAAATGCGCGTAATACCATAATTACCATTCACTATTACAAGCCCTTTCATTTTACTCATCAAGGGGCTAAATGGGTTAATGGAGCAGACGATTGGATTGGCACTCGCTGGTTAGGCACACAAAGCGATCAGGCCCCCTTAATCGCTATGTTTGATAGAGTCACTCGTTGGAATGCGCAAGCTAATCGCGGTTTTGAAATATTTATAGGTGAATTCGGCGTTTATTCGCGTAGCGTTGATCCCGATCAGCAAAAAGCCTGGACCGCTTTTATTGCGCGCGAGGCTGAAAAACGTAATATGAGCTGGGCATATTGGGAATACGCATCAGGATTTGGCGCATACGATGCTAATAAAGGCCAATGGCGACCAAAGCTAATCGAAGCTCTGATCCCAGTGCAATAATGTGTAAATGTATGTATTGAGTATTACCTGATGGTATTACTCAATACCATTAATCATGCCACCAAGATTGTTGCTGGAAAAATCAAAGACCATGGTAATGATTATTGAAACCATCCATGTTACGAATTTGAAAATGGATGGTTTAGCTTTCCATCTACATATACGCCATTAGGCGATGGCCCAGGACTAGGACAAGGGGGATCGTTTGAATATCACGTTAGCGTTATAAATAAAGAAGACGAAGAAGCGGTTAGAACTTCTCAAAAAAATCGAGCTGATTATCTAGTAGGTCAGAATGTAAGCGTTAATATCAAATCTACCGCGTCAAAAGAAAAGTTAAATACCTATTGAAGGTGAATTAAAATCAATGACCGACTCGAAAAAGACATAATGTCTAAATCTTAATTTTATGCAATAAAAGCTAACATTCTAAGTGGTCGTAAGTGGTCGCGAAGTCAATAAAGATAGGCCGCGCGAAGCCGCGTCCTTATCCCAAGTGTTGAACATGCTATATATTGAGTGGGACTATGACTCTTCTTATTGTCACAACAGCCAGCCTAATTAGCATGTTAGACAATCTTTATTGTCTAAACAATGCTGTTATGGGTGAATCTTATTGTTAACCCATTGGTTTGCGTACAACTAGCTCAAACGAGGTGATGATGTATTACGAGTTAATAAGACCTGTTTGCGTGGTTAACCCAGCCATAATGCTTTCATCTAAGCCAAATAAACTTAGATAGTGTTGTATATTTCCTGGTTCAGTATTGTCTGTACTATCTGTACTATCTGTACTATCTGTACTATCTGTAGTATCAGTGCTTGGTGGTTGTCCTTGCAGTAAATTCAATTTGTGCAATAACATGTATTGAGATTTACGTTCCATCACCAACTCAACATCGAGCATTTTTTGATATTCGTCGTTGTCTAAATGCGCTTTAGCGATCCGACGTAAGCGTCGATAAGGTTGTAAGACACTGGTTTCCCATTGATCAACCACAAGGGTTAATATTTCCCACTGTTGCTGCGTCAAAACATAATGCTGTTGATCAAGGTATTGCGCTAATAATAGAATATTAACGTTTACGTGGTAACTGTCTTGTAGGTGTATGTAAAACTGAGGGTTAATTGAATAGCTTTGCTCGCAATGACGCCAAATTGTATGACTAAATGTTTGGCGATGAAAAGGTTGCGACATACAGAATCCCTTGCTGCATTTGTGCGGTTAATTAACAGCACAAATGCCAATAAATATTGAAATTAATCGCTTATTGAAAATCTTGTTCGATAAGCTCAATCTGTTCTTGAATCTCTAACCAATCCATTTCACTTTCATCCATGGTTTGAGTCAGCGTAGTACGCTCGTTGAGAACCTTGGTCATTTTAGCTTTGTTCTCAGCTTCGTATAAGTCGCCATCGGCTAATTCAATTTCTAGTTCGGCTAATCTTTTGTTGATTTTCTGCTGTTGGGTTTCTAATTTTATTTGTTGCTTTTTCAGTGGCGATACTCGTTGACGTAATTCAGCGTCCATCCTTTTTTGCTGCTTTTTATCCACCGAATCACTGCTAATGGCAGCATCCGTTTTGTTGCTGGCTTGGGCCAATTTAGCCGCATCGAGTAACCATTGATGGTAATCATCCAAGTCACCGTCAAAAGGTGTTACAACACCTTGATCCACTAAGTAATAGTCACTACAACTTAATCGCAATAGGTGACGGTCATGTGACACAATTACCATTGCACCTTCAAAGGTTTGTAATGCCATGGTTAGCGCATGGCGCATCTCTAAATCTAAATGGTTGGTGGGTTCATCGAGTAATAATAGATTAGGCCGTTGCCAAACGACTAATGCTAATACCAGACGCGCTTTTTCGCCGCCAGAAAACGGCCGTACTGGCGATAAAGCCATATCACCATTAAAGCCAAATCCGCCTAAAAAGCTCCGTAATTCTTGTTCGCGCGCATTGGATGGCGCTAGCCTAATCAAGTGTTGCATTGGGGTATCATCAAGGCTTAAAAATTCAACTTGATGCTGAGCAAAATAACCAATATTCAATCCTGGATTAGGTTGATATTTACCGGTTTTAGCTTTTAATTGGCCAGATAACAGTTTAATTAGCGTCGATTTACCTGCACCGTTTCTCCCCAATAAACCGATACGAGCGCCTGGAACAAGGTTTAACTCAACCTGTTCAAGGATGGTTTTATCTTCATAACCAATAGAGACATTTTCCATCACCACTAATGGATTTGGCAATGCTTCTGGTGTTCTAAAGGCCATTTGAAATGGATTGTCTACTTGCGATGGCAATAACTCTGCCATACGTTCGAGTGCTTTTAAGCGACTTTGTGCTTGTTTAGCTTTACTGGCTTTATAGCGAAAACGATCAACAAATGACTGCATATGTGAGCGTTCTTTTTGTTGACGCTCGAAGGCCACTTGTTGTTGTGCCATGCGTTCTGCGCGCACGCGTTCAAAAGATGAGTAATTGCCTTTGTAATAATTTAATTTTTGATTTTCGATATGAACAATTTCACCGATAATGCCATCGATGAAGTCACGATCGTGACTGATCAAAATTAACGTTCCTTGATACGTTTTTATCCAACCTTCTAACCAATACATGGTATCTAAGTCTAAGTGGTTGGTTGGCTCATCGAGTAACAATAAGTCAGAACGGCATAACAGTGCTTGGGCTAAGTTGAGGCGCATACGCCAGCCACCAGAGAAACTTTTGACCGGGTGACTCTGATCTGTATCTTTAAAGCCTAAACCGGCTAATAGTGAGCCGGCTCGAGCTTTAATAGCATAACCGCCAATAGCATCAATTTTGCCATGGATAAGCGCTATTGCATTGCCGTTATTATCATGTTCAGCTTGCTCTAATTGGGCTTCTAGTTGACGGTATTCGGTGTCGCCGTCAAGTACATACTCTAGTGCCGACACATTTAATGCGGGTGTTTCCTGAGCAACAGAGGCAACCTGCCAGCCTGCGGGGAAACTGAACTCACCTTTATCCAGCTGTAAATGACCCAAAATTAAGGCAAGCAATGTTGATTTACCTGTACCATTGGCGCCGACAAGGCCAACCTTGTGTCCGGGGTTAATCGTCAGTGAGGTTTCATCGAGTAAGATTTTACTGCCGCGAATTAACTGTGCTTGGCTTATCTTGATCATTAATTACAACTTGATTCTTAAGAATAGAATAATGGTGCAGATAATATCGCATATAGGATTTATTTCCCACAATCACGGGACTCATGTGGGCTAATCATGGCAAAATAGGCGTATAAAGCGGGTATAAACCTCATTGTGTAAACACTAAGTCGAGTAAATCATGACTAAAATTAAAAAGCGTTTTGTTGCAGGGGCTAAATGTCCTAAATGCAGCGCCAAAGACAGTATTCTATTGTTTAAAGAAAATGGCATTGAAACCATTGAATGCACAGAGTGTGATTACCGTGAGCAACAAACTGATGTAAAAGCACCTCAAAAGGCTAGCGGCAGTATGATCGGGGTGTTTAAACCAGACTAGAACAGTCTGCTTAGGGGAATAACCTCAACATTGGCATTGAGTTGAGGTTAATTACTCATATATTCATCAGGGGGTGTTTCAGCAGAGACCTTCATCTTATGCTGATTTAATACACGGATAACATTGATGTTGTTTTTAGTGAGATCATTGAAACGTTCAGAGATGCTTTGTAGTTCTAGGCCGTAACTTGGATCGTCTTTAGGTTTGGTCTGCCAATAACGTTTACGATCCAGTTTTTGGATTTCGCTCGCACGTAATATTTCAAAATAGCTATTTTCTTGTTTAAGTCGATAAATTTCGCCATCAAGTAATTGGAGTAATTTTTCTTTAGAAATCGTTTGTTTATTAAGCAATGCTTTTAATGGATCGTCTTTCAACTCGCGCTTGTCAGAGTCGATTTCGGTGGTAATACCTAATTGATATTCAATTTTATGCTGGCTATATTCTTGCGGGCAAACTGTTTGGCTGAAAATGACTTTTTCATCCTTCATGCACTTGTAGATAGTATTGGCTTGAGCAGTAAAAGCGCTCATGGCGAGTACGATGAATAACAGTTTTTTTGCCATGCGGCCACACATCCTTTTGTCATCACTATTACGATTTTGATATTAGTGGTTTACGGTAGACTGTTTCGGTTATGTATTGAGCCTAACAGCTGACCACAGTGTTTAGCTTTCTACTAACGAGCTTACTTAATTAGCTCGTGGTTTGGTGAACTTATTGACTTAAGCAGATTAGCATGTTTTTTAGCTACGTAACTAAGACATAACCCTTACTCGTTAGCGGAAAGTTGATACACAGCCATCATGCTTAAATAACAATATAGCAACAATGGCGTCGAAAAAATAATGGTATTGATTCAATATTATCGATAAAACCAGTTTTTTGACAACAGAAATTTCAATAAAAAATAATATTTATTTTTTATTTTATGGGCTTAAGCTGAAACTGAATAATTTTCTAGGTAGTGGCTAATTCGAATGACGAGAAAATAGCACGTTGTCAATTAAGCGCGTTTTACCGAGATACGCGGCCGCAATAACAATTAGCTTAGTGTCTGCTGCTGTCGCTTGGTGTAAGGTGTTTGCATTTCTCACTTGGAGATAATCGGGCGTAAAACCAGCACTAATCAAGACTCGTTCAGCTTTCGTGATAGCTTGTTGTGCTGCTTCACCGTGTTGAATAGCGTGAATAATATTATCTAATACTTGTTTTAACCTTGCTGCTAAGTATTTTTCATCGGCGGTTAAATAGCCGTTACGAGAACTCATGGCTAGACCCGATTTTTCTCGGATAGTCTCGACACCAATCACGTCAATTGGCATCGATAAATCTTCAACCATGGTTTTGATGATCATCAATTGTTGAAAATCTTTACGGCCGAACAAGGCAATGTCAGGTTGCACAATATTGAACAGTTTGGTGACTATGGTTGCCACGCCACGAAAATGCCCTGGGCGGCTTGCACCACATAATTGATCGCCAATGTCGGGTACTTCAACAAATGTTTGTTGTGCTAACCCTTTGGGATACATGATCTCAGGTGTTGGAGTGAAGAGTATTTCTGTTCCGGCAACCATCAGTTGCTCGCTGTCTTGTGCGAGTGTGCGAGGATAATTGTCTAAATCTTCGTTGGCACTAAACTGCATAGGATTAACAAAAATAGATACCACCACATGGTCTGCACGCTTTTTGGCTTCATCTACTAAGGCGATGTGACCTCGATGCAAATTGCCCATTGTTGGCACAAAAGCAACCGTTTCGCCCTTGCGGCGCCAAGCATTAACGTGTTCACGAATGGTTGAAATAGCGGAGGTGGTAATCATTTTCTGTTCAAACCTTAATGGAAAAACAATGCCGTTATTTAATGCGCATTATGAATTAAATGTGTGCTCTTCAGCTGGAAAAGTGCCGTTTGCTACTTCATCAATATACGCTTTAATAGCGGTACGAATTTCACCTGTTTGTTTAAGGTAGTTTTTTGAAAAACGAGGAATATAGCCACTGGAAATGCCTAACACATCATGCATAACAAGAATTTGGCCATCAGTGTCTGCACCTGCGCCAATACCGATAACGGGAATGGTTAGCGCTTCAGTAATGGCTTTAGCCAGCGACGCGGGAATACATTCAACCACTAATAACTGCGCGCCTGCAGCTTGTATTGCTTTGGCTTCATCTAGAATACGTTGAGCACTATCAACATCGCGACCTTGCACTTTAAATCCGCCAAACACGTGCACCGACTGCGGGGTTAATCCTAGGTGAGCACATACTGGAATGCCACGTTCGGTTAACATTTTTACGCTTTCAAGTAGCCAATGTCCGCCTTCTAATTTAACCATACTGGCACCCGCCTGCATTAGCGTTGTAGCGTTAGTCATGGTTTGTTCTGGGGTGCTATAACTCATAAACGGCATGTCCGCGATGAGCAATGCACGCGAAACGCCTCGTTTGACACAAGCTGTATGGTAAGCAATATCGGCAATCGTTACCGGTAAGGTATCATTATGGCCTTGAAGCACCATACCAAGTGAATCACCTACTAAAAGTACATCCACACCTTCGCTGTCAAAGGCGCCGGCAAAACTGGCGTCATAGGCCGTTAATGCGGTGAACTTTTTACCTTCTTGTTTGAACTTGATTAGGGTCGAGCTGGTGACTTTTGACATAATAGACTCTTAAAACAATATTGAAATACTAAAAGCCGAGCTTAATGTTCTGGCCGTTAAGATCAACTTAAATCGATAAGTTTTTGCAATTCATCACGCATTTTCACACTAATAAGACTTTCAAGGCTTGTATTACAGGGCAATGTTAGCGATGGCGCGATGTCTGCCAATGGTACTAACACAAAACTGCGTTGCTTCATGCCGTAATGAGGCACACAGAGTCGAGGTTTGCTTATGTGTTGATTACCATACAGTAACAAATCTAAATCTAGGGTGCGAGGTCCCCAGCGCTTAAGCCGAACACGCCCTTGGTGTTGCTCGATATCTTGCAAGGCATCAAGTAATTCAATCGGCAATAGGGTGGTATGAAACCCAGCGACAGCATTGACATAATCTGGCTGAACAACATCACCCATAGGCTTGGAACGATAATAAGCTGAGACCATGAGCGTGTCGTTTACCGCCAATGCTTTTAGCGCCGTTACTGCAACATTAAGTTGTTGTATTGGCTCTGCTAAATTAGCGCCTAAGGCGACATAAACTTGAACCGCCATGGTGGTTATTCTTCTGCAGGCTTGGCTGCTGGTTTGCGACGACGCTTACGCTGTGGTGCATTTCTGTTGCGACTATTACTGCTTTTGACACTTTTAGCTATGTCGCTACGGTCAGTTTCATCCGCTTCTACAAACGTTGTCCACCACTGAGCTATCTTGGCGGTATTGCCGGCTTCAGCTTCACCACGCAGTAGTAGCAAATCGTAAGCGGCTCTAAATTTAGGATGTTCTAGCAGTTTAAATGCCCGCGTGCCTTGACTCCGTTCTAAGCGCAGTTGCAGCTGCCAAATGTCGCGGGCAGGGGTACTAAAGCGTCGTGGTAAGCTAATCGTTAGGCATTGTTGTTCAAGCACATCGCCCATAGCGGCAACATGTGCATCGTAGTGGGTTAAACCGCTTTCAATGGCAATATCATCGGCTCGGTATTTTACCGGATACCACAATATGGCAGCAAAGAAAAATGCTGGGGTAACCGTTTTATCCTCATTAACACGGATATCGGTATTACGCATAACGGCTTGCAGCATTTTGGCGGCATGTCCTTTAGGCGACTCTTCAATGAGTGCGCTGACCTGTGCAAACAAGGGTGCGAATAAACCAAAGCGTTGCATCATGTTATAATTGGCTTCAGCTTTGCCGGCAAAAAACAGTTTTAACACTTCTTCATACATGCGTGCTGCAGGGATATCTTTTAATAATGGTGCGAGTGCTTTAATCGGGGCAGCGGTAACAGCGTCGATTTGCATATCAAGTTTAGTGGCAAAACGAACGGCGCGCAGCATGCGGACAGGGTCTTCGCGATAACGGGTATCGGGGTCGCCAATAAGCTTAATCGTCCGAGCCTTGAGATCGTCTATTCCACCGCCATAGCTGCGAATAGAATAGTCGCTGATGTCGTAGTACAGCGCGTTAATAGTGAAGTCACGACGTTCAGCATCTTCATCAATTTCGCCGTAGACATTGTCACGCAGTAAACGCCCTTCAGCATTTGATTTCGATACGTTGTCGTTTGTTTCACTGTGGTGGCCGCGGAAAGTGGCCACTTCAATGACGTCACGCCCAAAAACGATATGTGCCAGTCTAAAGCGACGACCAACTAAACGGCAGTTACGGAATAGTTTTTTAATGTCGTCTGGCGTGGCGTTAGTCACAACGTCGTAATCTTTCGGTTGAAGGCCTAATAAAATATCACGCACACCCCCACCGACTAAATAAGCTTTATAGCCTGACCTATTAAGACGATAGAGCACTTTGAGTGCGTTCTCACTAATTTGGCGACGTGAAATCGAATGGCCATCTCTGGAGATGATATCCAGACGTAAGCCATCTTCTTGAATGGGGTCTTCAAGTACTGGAGCTACTTTGTTGTCTTCAAATAGCTGTTTACAGAATTGGCTAATACGGCGAAAAATAATACACCTCGAAATGCTAGAATAATTTGATTAAAAATCTGGCGGGTATAATACATTAAATGTGACCAAATGAGTACACATGTCGCGGGGCTAAAATGGGCTTAATGCAATCTTAATGCAATCATGTACGCCGAACGATGACGATACTTAGTTGTTTGTTGTCGTTAAGACAATTTCTTTTTGTGCTGGAATGGTACTTAGGTCAAATTGTTCTATTGCCTGTTTAAGCATGACCTCTACCGAATCTACATCAACCATTTGTTGGCCTAAAAAGGCAAGAGCAGCATTAATACTGGCTTGTGGGCGAATAATATCGATGGCGGGCGCGTGATTCTGCTTTGATAATTTAACGCCTTTTTGTGCACAGACTAGCGGTAAATGAAGCCAATCAGGTGGGGTAGCATTTAATTGAGTAAATAAACTTATTTGCCTGCAACTGGCTTCAAGTAAATCACAACCTCTGACGACTTCAGTGATACCTTGATAAGCATCGTCGAGCACAACGGCGAGCTGGTATGCAAATAAACCATCGCTGCGTTTAATCATAAAATCTTCTTCGGCGAAGGTGTTATCGACCAGTACATGGCCTTGAAGCTGGTCAATAAAGCGATCGATTTTAGCGTAATTTCTAATCCGGATCGCACCTTGTGTCAACTTAGGCTGCAGTCGGCCACAATGGCCATCGTATACACCACCATTGGCTTGGATCATCTTACGTGTGCATTGGCAATAATAAGCATCATCGCTGGCAATGAGTTGGTCTATTTTATCTTGATAAGCCTGATGACGTTGATGTTGAAATAGTGCAGTGCCATGCCAATGCAAACCGTAGGCATCAAGTGTGCGGAGGATATTATCGCTTGCACCTTGGACTTCTCGTGGGGGATCGATATCTTCTATGCGGACCAGCCATTGGCCTTGCAGACTGTGGGCGCGAAGATAACTGCCTAATGCAGCCGTGAGTGAACCGAAATGCAGTGGACCTGAAGGTGATGGTGCAAAACGTCCAACGTAGGAAGTGATACTCATGTTATTTTGTGGAGTATTTTTTATTCATTAATATCGCACTGTCATTACCGTCACTTACATGTGATGTGACTAAATTACAAAGCAAATAGGGCGAGATAATCTCGCCCTATTGGTAACGGGTTAACCCGCCATTTGTTTTTCTCTTATTTCTGCAAGTGTTTTACAGTCGATACATTGATCGGCTGTTGGGCGAGCTTCGAGACGGCGGATACCTATTTCGACACCACATGAGTAACAGAAGCCAAAATCGTCTTCTTTGATTAACCGTAAAGTTTTCTCAATCTTTTTGATCAGTTTACGTTCTCTGTCACGAGCTCGTAATTCTAAGCTGAATTCTTCTTCTTGTGCTGCACGATCTACAGGATCAGGAAAGTTTGCAGCTTCATCTTGCATGTGAGTTAACGTACGGTCGACTTCTTCACGCAATTGGTTACGCCATGCATCGAGGATCAATGTAAAGTGACCACGTTGCTTGATATTCATATACTCTTCACCAGCGGATTCCTGGTAAGGATCTACTCCGGCGATAGCGAGTACGCCAAGTTTTTTCGTGCCTTCAGGCATAACGCATCTCCTGTAATCATTTGCGTTTTAAGGGCGTCTAAAATTTATCGCCGCTATCTATAGCAGAAACTCTATGGCTAGGCAAATTTTTTACTCAGTATTTGAGTTTTTTTATCTACACCATCACTTTACAAGGGGTGGTGATAAGGCTTCCCTGAGATGAACATTGTGTCTTATATGCTAGCACTTCAACGCCATTTGATACTGCTTGTTGAAGTAAGTCTGCGTACTGAGGGTCAATATGTCGTGCGGGTCTAACACTTGTTATGCCACTGTGTTGTACCACAAACAATAATATCGCACGATGTCCTAATGCCACCATGTGGCTCAGCTCCCGCAGATGCTTTTGTCCTCGCGTGGTCACGGCATCAGGGAAATAACCCTCTTGGCCTTCTAGCAAAGTACAACTCTTCACTTCAATATAGCACTCAGGTCGGTTTTGGCTAGTGAGCAAAATATCAATACGGCTATTTTCATTACCATATTTTACTTCACGTTTTAATTTGTCATAACCTTGCAGTTCAGTGATAACTTGCTTATGGATTGCTTCTTCTGCTAACGCATTGGCACGATTGGTATTAATACCAATCAGCTGTTGCTGATCTGTCTGCATAATTTCCCAGGTGTGGGCATATTTACGTTTTGGATTGTCTGAGGTGGAAAACCACACCTTTTCACTTGGAAATAAACAATTTTTCATTGACCCCGTATTAGGGCAATAAATCGTGATCGCTTGGCCATTTGGTAGCATGATATCGGCGAGAAAACGTTTATAACGTTTAATTAATACACCTGATTCTAATTCGGGGGTAAATTTCATCGATTACTCATTTAATGAGTTGATTTACAACAATGCTAACAAACTTTAGCGTGGTTTATCGATTATGTTTTGTCTACACTACTGCCATTAACTCGTGGTTAAGCGCGAGTATTGGTGTTATTAGACTTACAACAAGGGATTATTATGGACATTATGACAGTTACTCTCACCACCCAAGCCCCTGCTGCTCATTGGGGTAAGGCTGATGTGACCTTCCAAGGCGCTCAAGCGGCGATCCATTTATCTGGCAACGATGAACTGCGCCAAGTGCAAATGGCAGCAAGGAAAGTGCGTAATCAAGGTATTAATTATGTGCAATTAGACGGTGACTTGTGGAATTTACATTCACAGTGGGCATTTGCGCAAGGTTTTGCGACGGCTAAAGCGGGATACGAAGTGAACTGGTGTGGCAGTGATGCAGATAAAGCAACGTTGAAACAACGTGCTGAAGCGGCCCTGTTTGCCCGTAAGTTGATTAATGATACACCTGAAGATTTATCGCCAGTCGGTTTAGCAACACAAGCAGCTGCTTGGTTAAAACATATTGGTGGCGATCATGTCAGCTTCAGTATTGTTGAAGGCCAAGAATTATTAGCGAAAAAATGGGTCGGTATTCATGCTGTGGGTCGTGGTAGTGAACGTCCTCCTGCATTATTAGAACTCGATTTTAATCCATTGGGAGCCGATGCCCCGGTATCGGTTGCCCTAGTAGGCAAAGGTATTACTTTTGACTCAGGTGGTTATAGCCTTAAGTCATCAGAAGGTATGTTAGCGATGAAATGTGACATGGGTGGCGCCGCCACCGTCACTGCGGCATTGGGATTAGCGATGAAGGCGGGTTTGAATAAACGCGTAAAGCTATTTCTATGCTGTGCGGAAAACTTAATCAGTGGTCGTGCCTTTAAATTAGGTGATATCTTAACTTATAAGAATGGCACCACGGTTGAAATCGTCAATACCGATGCAGAAGGGCGCTTAGTCTTGGCTGATGGTTTACAAGCAGCATCAGAAACGGGTGCAGGCTTAATTATCGATGCGGCAACCTTAACCGGTGCAGCAGTGATGGCCGTGGGTTCAAATTATAATGCGATTTTTTCACCACAAACGGCAACATTACAATTAGCACAGCAGCGCGCGGCAGCAGTATCAGAAAATGTATGGCCATTGCCGTTAGATGAATGGCATAAAGATATGTGTCCATCAGCCTATGCTGATACCGCCAATAGCAGACCAGTCAAAGGTGGTGGCGCGGGTGGGGCATCAAATGCGGCCGGTTTTTTATGGCGCTTTGTGTCACCACAAGCTAACTGGTTACACGTAGACTTAGCTGCCGCATTTGAATCATCTGCCTCTGCATTATGGGCAGCAGGCGCGACCACCCATGGTGTATTGACCATAGCTGAATTATTAAAAGACTAGTTATTTTGTTTTAAACGTAATAAAAACCGTCGTTCACGTATTGTGGCGACGGTTTTTTATTTTTTGTGCAGTAACGGCCAACTTTTGAGGACTGAATAGTTAATTTGCTCCGAGCAATTTATGGATTGGTACAAATGTAAATGTGTCGGCGTTAACTGTAAGTTTGTCATGCATCCCAATATGGGTAAATCCGTCATGCTAACATGACGAAATAAGCTAATGTGTGGCGTGTATTGGTGCTGGCTGATGAATAAGTTGTGGTGTTTGGCAATCGATGTAAGCGATTGTGCCATGGCTAATAGCGGTTCGCTTGCTTGTCCTTTTAAACAGATTAACTGTGCTGATTGCCATAAAGCTAGGGTATCAAGCTGTTGATTAAAAATAGATTTAGGCATCAACCCAATCGCATCGATGACACTGGCGTAACGGGTAGGATCTACCGGACCTAAAAATCCAAGAGTCATGTGTAAATTGGTGTTGTTTATGGTCTTCGCATCATTGTTCAAAAATAGCTTAACCCTATGCTGTAGCGTAGATATTTGTTCTATTTGTGATTTTTTTAAGCTAAAACCGACAAACAATCTTCGCGAAGAGGTGGTTTGCATTCGGTTATCCTTAATTAGTAATAAGTTGTAACCCTAACCCGAATCGATTATCAATACAGCATGATATAAACATATATCGTTATTTGTGAGTGACTAAACTACACTTAGGCTAATGTTAACGATAATATAGCGCATGTTTTTTTATTCCCAAGCAAATTGAATTGCTAACCTTGACTGAGTTGATGAATGGCCAATAGTACCCAGCAACTATTGAAAAGTGTTTTTACAAATGGACCTATTGAAGGCAATAATACTTCGGTGTTATCACTGCTTAATCAGGCACTACAATTAGTCTGTGAAAGGCTAGAATGCAGTGCAGCATTTGTGCTGACGAGTCAATACGATAAATTATTTGCGGTTGATACTGATATTATCGATACGTTAGAGCAACAATGTGTCAGTCATTTTGGTGCTTCACCTGCATCTGAGGCCCTGTTTAGCCAACATTTACAAGATAATCGATCACTGTGCAGCTCCTTATTTTATAATCATCAACCCATCGTCTATACCTGTTCCCCTGAACAATGTTTTACTGCAGCCGACGAAAACCCAATATTAATTCCGCTTCTAGACACACTGACGACCCTGGATATTGATTGTAAGCACCTTGCTCTAAGTCCCGTTTTACACGTTGGCAATGTCAAAGTTGTTTTAGGGACTTTGTGTGTATCAGATGCTAATCATGATGTTTGTCAGCATGAAAATCCTTGTGCCTTTGTACAAAAGTTACTCGATGATACCGCATATGAATTGGCCTCTTCACTTGAGTTACGTCGTTTAGCCGTAGTTCTTGATAATAAAGATAAACAGTATCAAGAACTGTTTCAATTATTGCCGATGGCCTGTGCGCTGATTGATCTACACAATAATGTGGTACTGCAAAATGATGTGAGTAAACATAATTTGCCCATTACCATAGGGCAGAGTTTATTTGATTTGTTACTTAAAGATGATCATCCTCTGCTCCTAGATACATTGCATATTGTCCGAGAAGGTATTTTACGCCAAGCCTGGTGTGAAGTGCCGCTGCGAAATGGCGTTCAAATCCACTGGTATAAGTTTAGCTTTTGCCATGCGCTTAATAAACAGCAACAGTTATTGTTAATGATTGAAGATGTTACCGAGCGCTATCGACTTGCCGATGAATTATCGTTCCATTCAAATCATGATGTGCTGACCGGACTCCCTAATCGGCTACAGTTTGAAAATATGCTCGAAGAGTTATTAAACGACGAAGATCATCCACCGGCATGTATTGCCTTTCTCGATCTCGATCAGTTTCAGGTGGTGAATGATCTTAGTGGCCATCAAGCGGGCGATTTGTTATTGCAACAAGTGGCTACGCGGTTAAAACAATTATTGCGTAAAGGAGATATCGTCGCACGTTTAGGCGGTGATGAGTTTGGCTTATTGATGCTCCACTCAGATATGTCATCAGCACAACAAGTTGCCAAGCGGATTTGTCAGCAATTGTTTGATCATGAATTTATTTGGAAAGGTGTTAAACACAATATCAGTGCCAGCATTGGTATGGCCAAAGTCAATTATGTTGATCCAGATATATATGGTGTGATGAGTAAGGCTGATGCCGCTTGTCGATTAGCTAAAGAAGAAGGCCGTAACCGTTGGCATTTTTATAATCCTGACGATCCGCAAATGCACATTATGTATAACCAAATGCTTGCATCTGTTGATATTACTGGCGCGCTAGCATTGGATCAGTTTGAGTTGTTTTATCAATTAATTGAACCGTTAGTTAAATCAGAGACGGGTATACACATGGAAATCTTGCTGCGGATGGTTCGCAGCGATGGCCAATATATATCACCAGGGGTGTTTTTGCCTGCTGCTGAGCGTTATAACCTAGCGCCTCGAGTCGACCGTTGGGTGATAGATAATTTATTGAACTGGGGCGGAAATAATTTAGCCACATGGGAGCAGCTTTCTATGGTGTCAGTGAATTTGTCGGCGATGTCGCTGGCGGATAAAAAATTCATGAATTGGCTCGAAATGCGCTTAATGGTTGAACCTGAGCTGGTCAGTAAATTATGTTTTGAAATTACTGAAACCGCAGCTGTAAGCCAGTTAGATCAAGCCACCGGATTAATTGATTTATTACGACCTTTTGGTTGCAAGATAGCCTTAGATGATTTTGGTTCAGGTTTTTCGAGCTTTGCTTATTTGAAATGTCTTGATGTGGATTATGTTAAAATTGATGGCCAATTCGTGGTGAATTTATGCGAAAACCGCAGTGACAAAGCGATCGTTTCAGCTATTTGTCAGCTTGGCAAAGATATGGATTTTGAAGTTATTGCCGAATTTGTTGAAAACACAGAAATAGGGCTATACCTCAAAAATATTGGCGTCGATTATGCTCAAGGTTACGCCATTAATAAACCGACTCGATTAGCCCAATTACAACACGGTTTACGGACTCCTTGGTTAATATAAGTGTTGTGGTTTGCCGTGAACCGCTGAGTGACGTTAATTAATTTGCGGGTGAAATCGTCAATTAATGACAGATTAGTTCAAATGTGGGTAAAATGCCTGCCAGAGAATCGCCGTAAAAGTTAACCCCCTTGACCTCAAAACAAGCATTACTGCACCCCAAACCATTGGCCTCCACGACACTGCCTATTCAAGCCGTCCTTGAGCCGTTGCGAGTGCAGTTTGCTACTCACTCACAAATTATTCTCGAGGCGCCTACGGGGGCAGGCAAGTCAACCGCATTACCATTAGCCATGTTAGCTTGGCCTGAAATTCGCGGCAAAATTCTCATGTTAGAACCACGCCGAGTTGCTGCCCGAAATGTCGCCAAATTTATTGCTCAACAATTGGGGCAAGCCGTTGGACAAGCGGTGGGGTATCGTGTCCGCGGTGAATCAAAAGTCAGTTCACATACTCGATTAGAAATAGTCACTGAAGGTATTCTGACCCGAATGATCCAACATGATCCTGAGCTTAGCGGGATTGATGTGATTATTTTCGACGAAATTCATGAACGACACCTTGCTACTGATTTAGGCTTAGCGTTAGCATTAGAAGTGCAGCAATCATTACGTGACGATTTACACATTATCGCCATGTCAGCCACCTTGTCTGGTTTACCTTTAGACACGTTAATGCCCAACGCCGCGCAGATCCACAGCGATGGTCGCAGTTTTGCGGTTGAGATAGCGTATCAACCTTGCCCGAGCCAACAATTGTGGCTTACGCATATGTCTCGGGTCATTATCAATACTATTGAGTCGACTCAGTTAGCGGCCTATCAACAAGGCAGTATATTAGCCTTTTTGCCCGGTAAAGGTGAAATCCGTAAACTTGCAGGGTTATTGCGCCAACGCTTAGATGGGTCATGGCTTATCTGTCCTATGTACGGCGATTTGTCTTCTGCCGAGCAAGATCAAGCCATTCGTGCAGCAGAACCCGGTAAACGTAAAATCGTCCTCGCCACCAATGTGGCTGAGTCGAGCTTAACTATCGAAGGGATCACCCTTGTTATTGATAGTGGCTATCGACGTGAAGCCAGTTTTAACCCTAAAACCGGCGTGACACGCTTAGGGCTCAGGCGCATTAGCCAAGCCTCTGCTATTCAGCGTAGTGGGCGTGCAGGGCGTTTAGCTGTGGGGTATTGTGTGCGTTTATGGAGCCAAGAAGAACAAGGGCGAATGCGCAAAGTCGATGAGCCCGAAATCTCTCAAGCCGAGTTGACTTCAATGGCGCTTGATTGCGCCAGTTGGGGGGTGACATCATTTGCTGAGTTATCATTATTAACGCCACCACCACCGATCCACGAGCAAGTTGCCTGGCAATTACTTCAGCAACTTGAATTGATTGACCCGCAACGAAAATTAACCTCTTTGGGCCGTGATGCCTATGCATTAGGTTGCCATCCGCGCTTAGCGCATATGCTCCTAAAAGCCAAACAACTAGCGCGGCATAATGATCAGCCTCAACTTTGTTTACTGGCATGCGTATTGGCTGGCATTATTGAAGCCCGTGGCTTGCCTAAAAAAGGCGCTGATATTCATCATTATTTGACAGAGACCCTGCAGGGGCAGATTAAACAGCAAGTCAGGCAATGGCAACAATCCTTATCGATATCAGGTCAGGTGAGTGACGTAATACGTAATGCATCCACACGTGATATTAGCTATTTGTTAGCACTTGCTTACCCGGATCGTATTGCTAAGGCTCGCGGTCATGAGGGCTTTTTATTAAGTAATGGTACCGGCGTGGTGATCAGTGCAGATGATAGTTTGGCTCATGAACCTTGGTTAGTGGTTGCTGACTTCCAAGAGACTCAAGGTCGTAATGCTGGGCAAGTTTATCTCGCCGCAAGGCTGGATGAGCGCTTGTTTACTGCAGAGCTTGCATCGTTAGTCACCACTCACATTCAAGGTGGATGGGATGATGCAAAAGGGCGGTTCTTTGCTGAAAAACACACCAAAATCGGTGAGGTTATTATTAAAACCGACACTGGTATTACACCTGCTCGGGCACAAATTACCGCCGCATTATTAGCACAAATCCGCATAAAAGGGTTAACAATCCTTAATCGTGACGAAGTATTAATCCAGTTACAATATCGGGTTGAATTAGCTCGACACTATGCTCCAGAGCATGAGTGGCCTTGTTTAAGCGATGAGTACTTGTTGGCTACACTCGAAGATTGGCTTGGGCCCTATTTAGACAACGTCAGTTCATTGACTGCGTTAGCTAAGGTTGGTGCTTATGGATTGGTGAAAAACTTACTCAACTGGCAACAGCAACAATTATTAGAACAATTGGTTCCGACGCATTGGCCTATGGCTACGGGGACTCGTGCGCCGATCCGTTACCAGATGCCCCTTGACGCTGACGGACATTTTTATCATAACCATGAGCAACAAGGCCGAGCATTATTAAGTGTACGGTTACAAGAAGCGTTGGGCTTAGCGCAAAGCCCATTAATATTACACGGCAAAATGACCGTGACTATGGAGCTGTTGTCGCCAGCACAACGACCATTAGCCGTGACGGCGGATTTAGCCAGTTTTTGGCAAGGCCCTTACGTAGACGTTAAAAAAGAAATGCGCGGCCGATACCCAAGGCATTTATGGCCAGATGATCCGGTCAATACTGTGGCGACAAAATTTACTAAAAAGAAAACTCCAGGCGTGTAAATAAGCCATGTCGCTTATTAACAACATGTAATTAATTCAGTGTTATATGGAAAACGAAACCATTATTTATGACTAAAAAAACCAAAAAGTCTTCGGCAACCAAAAAAAACAGTGGCCCATCTTGGAGGCAAAAACTCTGGTCTCTCACATGGAAATTATCAATCGTTGGTATTGCTGTTGTGAGCTTTTATGCTATTTATTTAGATCAAATTATTGGGCAAAAGTTTGAAGGCCAAAAGTGGCATTTGCCTGCCCAAGTTTTTAGTCGCTCAATGGCATTATATCCAGGTGCTGCGATCAACCATCCTCAGTTAATGGCCGAACTTAAGTTACTGGGTTATCGTAAAGTGTCAAACCCACGTCAAGTTGGTGAGTTTTCTGCCTCTAGCACTCGTATTGAATTATGGCGTCGACCGTTTTTACATCCCGAAGGTAATCAAGCTGAACAGCGAGTGATGATCAGTTTTGACTCTGACGGGGTTAGCTCGGTTAACCGCATGTCTGATAAACGTGAATTAGCTGTATTTCATTTAGAACCGGTATTACTCGATCGGATTATTGCTGGCAATGGTGAAGACCGCTTATTTGTGCCGGCGTCAGAGATGCCTGCAATGATCATCGATGCGCTTATTTTGGTTGAAGACCGCAGCTTTTACGATCATTACGGCGTGAACCCACTGGCCATTGCTCGTGCTGCTATGGTTAACATTTCTGCCGGTCGCACTGTGCAAGGTGGATCAACCTTAACCCAACAGTTAGCCAAAAATTTCTTTTTAAGCAGTGAACGCTCAATTGTTCGTAAAGTGCGTGAAGCCATAATGGCATTGATTATTGATTTTCGTTATAGCAAAGATGAAATCCTAGAAGCTTATCTGAATGAAGTTTACATGGGCCAAGATAAGGCGCGTGGCGTACACGGTATGGGGTTAGCGTCACAATTTTATTTTGGTCGCCCAATCGGTGAGCTGACGGTGTCGCAACAAGCCTTTTTGGTGGCAGTGATCAAAGGGCCTTCTTATTACAATCCTTGGCGTAATCCTGATCGTGCTCAAGAGCGTCGAGATCTTGTGCTACGTATATTAATGGAAAATGACCAATTGACTGTTGCACAATATAAAGCCGCAGCAGAGTCGCCTATAGGACTACGCAGTGAGAAAAAGTCAATACACCAAAAATTGCCAGCTTTCTTTGCGGTAGTAAAACAGGAACTTCGTGAGCGCTACGGCGATACGTTATTACAGCAGTCAGGGGTGAAGGTATACACCACGTTAGATCCTATGGCTCAAGAAGCCGCAGAAAAAGCGGTATTGTCGACGATGGCGTCATTGGATAAACGGGCTAAAAATATTCAAGTTGGCATGGTGGTAACGGACAAATATACCGGCGGCATTGCAGCCATGGTGGGTGACAGACAACCCAGTTATGATGGCTTTAATCGTGCGGTAGAAATTAGACGTCCAATCGGTTCGTTAATTAAACCATTCGTGTATGCAAGTGCATTACGCCAAGGTGATCGATTCACTTTAGCGACCCCAATTGATGACAAACCGATCACGCTAACAAATGAGCAAGGTAAAACCTGGTCGCCTAAAAACGTAGATAAAAAGTTCACTGGTCAAGTACCTTTATTAAGTGCGTTTAAAGATTCAATGAACGTTCCGACAGTCAATGTCGGTTTGGCTGTTGGAGTGGATAACGTTGCTAACACATTGCAAAAGTCGGGTTGGACTGATGATATTTCACCTTATCCATCCATGTTGTTAGGCGCCGTAAATGGTTCACCATTAATGGTGGCTCAAGTTTATCAAACCCTTGCTGATGAAGGTCGTTACCGTAAGTTATCATCGATTACCGCGGTGTTAGACAGTCAAAACCAAGCATTAGATGTCAGTCGTGTGCCATCGTCAATGGCGATTGATCCTGCGACCGATTACTTAGTCCAATATGTGATGAATCAAGTGGTGCTTAGTGGTACGGCTAAACGCTTAGGCCGTGCGTTTCCTGGCGTGCGTTTAGCAGGAAAAACGGGCACCAGTAATGATAGTCGTGACTCATGGTTTGCTGGGTTTGATGAGCGTAACGTAGCGGCAATTTGGGTCGGTCAAGACGATAACAGTAAAACCGGTTTGTACGGCAGCAGCGGCGCAATGGCAGTGTATCAAGCCTTTTTACGTGAACGTCCTCCACTCAGTTTACGTATGTTGCCGGTTAATGGGGTGATCCATGGTTATTTTGACCGCACAACAGGCGCGGCTAAGCAAGGAAATTGTAATAATATTATTGGTTTACCTGCATTAGACTCTAGCTATCATCCGCTAGCCAATTGTGGTGAGTCATTATCTTGGTGGCAGAAGCTGGTTGGAAAGTAAATCGTTAGCTTGACCGTTGTTTAGCTGCAAATATAAAGCCCAAAGTAAGTGATTACTTTGGGCTTTATATATTTAACCTCAGTTTAGAATCATAACGATTATCAAACCGCTCTTCTTTTCTGCTGTTATTATTACATCGACTTGCCATAGATGCGTCAATGCGCTTTGTTAGCAACATCAATGGCAAGTGTGATATTGCCGACTTGAAATAATCCCATTTTATCGTTTTATCTAATCTCTTATCCCGAGTTGGGATTATTTTCGCTGATTGAGTTGGTTACGTAATGTGGTGATCTCTTTGAGCATTTGCTGCTGATTTTGTTCCATGCGTTCAAGGGCTAATTCTAGCTTGGTATTGATTTCTGCTTTATGGGCTTCTTGAGCCTCTTGTGCTTCATTACGTTCTTGCTCATCTGGGGCGACGAAAACAGATGCCATATAACCGGAGATAACCCCAAAAAAGCTAACACCACTGATAATCACCAGTCCACCAATGATATGACCGACCGTAGTGACGGGATAAAAATCACCGTAACCAACCGTTGATATGGTCACTAATGCCCACCAAATTGCTTGTTCTGCGGTTTGGATGTTGGCGTTAGGTTCTGCACTTTCTACCAATAAAATAAGCACCGATGCGGCGGCCAAAATTAATATCATTGCCACCAGTAAACTGGCTAGCGTTGTTTGTTTTCGTTGGCGCAATAATGGGATTAATAAAGATCGGCTCATGCGGATCAGTCGGATCACGCGTAATATTTGGAATATGCGTGCAAATCGCAATGGTTCAATGGCAGGGATGCTGGCAATAAAGTCTATCCAGTGATGCTGGAGGTAGTAGGTTTTACTGCGTGCTTTAAATAAGCCAACAAAAAAATTACTCATAAAAACCATGCATATTGCACTGTCGATATACAGCAGCACTTTGTTGGTTTCGGCGTCTAATCGACCAAAGGTAATGGTGAGCACTATGACCACTGACACTAATGATAACACCATCATCGCAAGTTCGAACGGGCTAGGACCATCGACATTTTTTAGCGACCAAGCTTTAGATCCAAGCATGTAGTTAACCTCAACTCTGGATAATAAATGGTTATCAAATAGCCTTTGTTGCGCGACCGGAGTGGTATCAACTAACAATAAGCCCGCTATTGATACGTCAATACACCTTGTTGGCAAAACAGATGGCAAGCTTAATATTGCAGACTTAAAACCAAACCGTTTTTAACGATTTATCCCCTCACTTATCCAGCGTTAGGGGTCGTTAAGTCCGCTTACGTTCGTTAACCGATAGGCTTTGTTAATTGATTAGCTTTATCATAACAAAAAAACGCACAAGACAGGAGTCTAGTGCGTTGTTTTTATTTGGCATAATTAGCGTAAAACCGTGTTTATTTTGCTGATTTAGTATCAACAAAATGGACTAGGTCATCTAATACCCGTTTCTTGATTTCCAGCTGTGATTCACTCTCTAAACCGTATCTTTGCGCTAAAATCACGTAGTCTTCAGCATTTAATGATACGGTCAAACGGGGGCGTTTAGGACGTTTAGATACTGACAGTCCGAGTATAGTGCGGATTTGGTCTGAAGGACTTACGCCTTTGTCTAAGGCCGCTTTTCGGATAGAGTATTGAAACTTCTCGTCCAGATCAAAAGCCACTTGAGTCGCTTTTGCCGCTTGTTGGTTTTTAAGCCATTTCTCTGGTAACGGTTTGCCTGAGCTCATTCGAAAATCGTCTCCTAGCTGTATCAGCTTGCTGGCCAGTACTCTCTAATATCGGTCAGTGGTCGATATAAAGTTAACATCACTTCGGTATCTCCACTTTCGTAAACTTCAATATCCACGGCGTGAGAGTCATCAGAATTAACTAAACTATAGCCTTCAAATCCTTCACCGCGGGCATCATCGTCATTTTGAGGCGGTTTAAGGTCTCGATAATCTTGACGATGAAAATAACCAAAACAGCCAAACTCGACTTGATGATATTCATCACTAAGCCATTTATCCCACTCAGCACTTAGCTCGGAGGGAAGCGTTTGCACGCTGAGTGTTGCTTTGCCTGGTTCTTCAAATATTTCAGCAAAGGCCTCAAGAGCAAACAATTGTTCAACCTCCGCGCGATTGATTTTCATTGAAATACTTAAGTAGGGTTCATCTTCTTTTATATAGGATAAATAAATTGCGCTGCCGCTATGGCCACGTAATAAGAATTCACAAAGCTGCGAGCGCTGGTATTCATAAGTATGAATACCCTCAACCTTAAGCTGTTGCCCGCGCAATTGCGTAGGCAAAGCAAAACTGTCATCAAAGGTGATCATATCACCCTTGAGCAGTTTATTGGGATGGTCAAGCTGGCGCTTCGGGGCTTCTTTTTTGCCAAATAGGCCGCTAAGAAATCCCATATTCGCCTAGCCTTTTCGTGCTTTGATGCGATCTAACACGGCATTGGCATTCGACTTTTGCTCACCAATACCTGCTTGAGCTAGTTTGGCATGTAATGACTTGTCGCTACTTTCATCCGCTAATGTTTCTGACGCCTTTAAGCGGTCATCAAACTGCTGTTGACGTGCTTTGATACGCTCAAGTGAATCTTTAGCATTAAGCAGTTTAGAGTTGCTTGAGGCAAACGAGTCAGTAATAGTCGCGGTTGCTTTTTGCACGCTTTCAGTGGTTTTAACCATGGTTAATTGACGTTGGTAATCATTTAACTGACGCTCGGTCTTTTTGACTAAGTCTTTTAAACGCAGCGCATGGGAACTAAAGCTGTCATTGGCAGTTTGTTGTTCGGATAACTCTTCGTCTAACTGAGCAATCTTTTCAGCAATTTCAATAGCTAATGCTTCATTACCTTTGTCTAGCGCTTGGGCCACATAACCCTCGTGTTCGGTAACGCTGCGCTTTAAGCGATCAATTTCACGACTGGCCTGCATTTCTTTTGCCATGACATCAGTTAACTCACGCTTTGCGCGAGTTAAATGCTTTTCTGCATCACGAATTTCTTGTTCAAAAATACGGGTTGAGTTTGCGTCAACGACAGTCTGGCCAACTTCGGTTGCACCACCACGAAACGCTGTAAGAATCTTGTTTAGAATGCCCATAATTGGCTCCTTAGTTTAAAAATTCGACGAGTTCGTCGATAACTTCCAGACAGTTGTCTGACAGAACGGCTAATTCTTGTTCAATTTCTTCCATGCTTGATTGCACAGACAAAGCACCGTAAACCACATATTTATCATCGATTTTCGCAAATGATGATAATGGCATTGGAATGTTGAGCTCTAACATGGTCTCAAACATTTCAGCGCGGCGATCTTGGTTTACTTCGTTTTCGCCCCACAGATAACTGATACACAATATTTGGTTGTCAGTTACTGATACAAACACCGGAATTTCTTCACGGCTGACAATATTGACTTGTAACACTTCAACATCACCGTCAATCGGATAACAATCAAACTGAAAACCGGTTTTGCTTTGATCGCAAAGTCCATTTAGGTGACTTGCAATGGTATGGATGTTCATATTTGTCCTTAATTGACATATTATGTCTGTGAGTAACGATAGCATCTAGACATAATATGTCAAGCGCTATCTGGTTCAATTAAAAAAGATTAATTACTTCATATTCTGACCAAGCTGCTAGGTGATAATGATACAGCTGTAATGAACCAATTTCGTTTACGTTAATGCTATCGATATCATCATAAAAATCACCCGGGAATTCAAATGAAGCCTTGATTAAGCCTGGGGTTAGCCACTCTTCTGGCACTGGTAGTGTCTGTAATGTCGCGAGTCGTTGTTGTGGGTTTTTGCCCATTTTACTGCCCATGCTCCAGCCCCATTCACCAAAGCTAGGCACATTATGATGATACTGTTTTACATTAAATCCTGCTGCAGTCAGTGTCTTGCCAACAGACATAAACGCTTTGCGTGCATGATAGGGGGAGGTTGATTGCACTGTGATGACACCATCGGCGCTGAGCAGCTCATTGAGTTTTCGGTAAAATAAATCCGAATAGAGTTTGTTTAAGTCAGGATGACTTGGGTCGGGTAAGTCAACAATGATGGCATCAAACATTTGGCCTTTTTGGATCAGCTTATCAACCCCATTAAACGCATCGTCAACGACCAGCGTTAATCGTGGATCGTTTAACGAATTTCCATTTAATGCCAGTAATGCATCGCTCAAACGTTGCGGCATATCTGCTGGAGGTGATGTAAATAAGCTCAACAAGTCTTGATCTAAATCCATCAATGTAACCGCTTTAGGTTGCCATTTGAGCACTTGTTTTAAGCCTAAACCATCGCCGCCGCCAATAATGAGCACGTTATTGTGCCGGGCACTGGCCGCTAATGTTGGATGAACTAAAAAACTGTGGTAAATATGCTCGTCGCTACTAGAGAATTGCAAACGCCCATTGATGTATAAATTATAAACTGGCGCTAACCCTCCACCACGTAAACGCTCAGTAAAATTGAGCTGCTGGAACCGGGTTGCTTTGGCATACACTACATGATCTTTATACAATAGATTATTAAAATGTTGTTCCCAATTAGGGCCTTTAACCGCTAAAATCCCAATCACAACACAGGCAATAATATGGCCAATAAGCAGCCATTTAACATGACGAATTTTGGCCCAAAAGCGCCAAATAAATACTAGTCCAGCGAGTAAATTAACACTTGCGGTTAGCGCAGCCGCTAATTGAATATCAATGGCTAGCATAAAGCCGACCCAAATAGCCGCGCCTATACCTGCACCAATGTAATCGGCACCATATATGGTGCCGGCATTATGCAGTAAGTGCGCTTCAGATAAGGATTGCCGAACGCGAGCAATAAGCGGAATTTCCATACCAATCATTAACCCAAGCAATACACCCCATACATAAGGTAAGTATTTGCTGAGGGTTTGCAGGCCAGCAATAAAACCGCCATTGGGTAAATGATCAGGAGGCAGACCCAGCGTATTGGCTATAGCTAAAGGAAGTTGTTGGCCAAACCCAATGACCGCAGCGGTAACAATAATGGCAAACGAGCCGCACAGTGCTACTGTTAACTCGAGCATGGCAAAGCCTGTGAATGCGCATTTTATTTTACGGGCGGCAAATGCTCCTACGCCCATAGACACAATCATCAAACCTATCATGGTGTAAATAGCGGCTTCTAGCGCGCCTAAAATACGCCCCGCATAGTGCGATAATAAGTATTCATAAATAAGACCGCATCCCGCCAGCGAGGCCATGATGCCGAGTAATAAGGCATCATCAAGCCACGATACTTCACGGGAGGGAAGGGAACTTTGCTGTGGGTCCCCCGGTGTTGTGTTAGCGGGAAGATCATCGAGCAAAGGTGTTGTCATAAATTAAGCCATTAACGCCGTAAGAATAAGAGCAACAGCAATACTAATTGCCATTTCAACGGCTGCAATACCAATGTTGTGCTGTTTTTCAACTTCTTCAGCCAGATTGATACCGGCTAACACCAGTTTTTTCACTATGGCGATCAACAGCGATAACACCACCAGCATGATCAGTGAAAAAACGCACCAACTAATAATGTTGCTTAAATGGGCGCTTGGGTCATAAACAATGAAATGGCTGGCCGCTTTAAAGCTTAACGCCATCGCTATCATATAGCCGCTGTGACGTAGTGCTAATGCGGTTTGATTTTGGGTTAATGCTTGTTGCATTGAGGCGCCTTGATTACGTTTAGCATAACGTTTTTCACGTAATCGAGTGAGTATGACTAGCATCAGTTGTGAGATTAAAAATGCACTAAAAATACCAATAAAGGTATCTAGGGTAAGATCTTCTGCCCACATTAATACTGCGCGAATAATAATCGCAGTGGCAATGGCAGCCGCGGCGTCAACCACAGCAACAGAGACATTACCTTTAAGAATTTCATCGTTCTTAGCAAATTCATTTAAGGCTATTTTATCATGTAAAAACCGGCCTAATTTAATTAGCACTAAGCCAAACAAGCCGTAAGCCGACATGCCAATAGCTTCGGTTAAATAAGACGGTGCAGCTTCGCCAGTGATGGCCCCTGTAAGCACAATCCCTAATGCAGCGATCGCACCTGCGGTACTAATACCAAACGCAAAATTGTCGCGCTCTGCAAGCTCAGCGCTGCTATTGACTTTAATGCTCCAACCTTGCAAATAACGCATCAACGCCAGTAAAATTATAGCGATGGTTAAATCAATGGCTAAAATAATCGCCAAATGTTGAGTTAAGCCATATTCTTGAAAAAATGTCATGGTGAGTCCTTACCTATTTTCCACGGCTAACACCGCGACTAGTGCGGCTGCTTGAGTTACGGAAACTACTGTCTTTTGAATAGCTCGAACGGAATTTTCTACTCGCGCTTTGGGTAGTGCTACTGGCTTTGGGTACGCTCGCACTTTGACGTGACAAGCTTGTTGAGCCTGTTCGAGTTTTGGCATAAGGGCTATCGAATCGTTTCCCTTGGCTGTTAAAACGTTTCTTGGTTTGTTCAAAGGTTTTTGCTTGCGAGGTCGCTTGGCTTGGTGATGTGTAACGGTAACGTCCTACATCATTGTAGTAGCTGTAGCCACGGTTACCTGACCAACGACCGTAACCTATTGGACGAGAGAAGTTAGAAAACATCGCATACATGCCATACCAAGCCCAGATTGAGGTGCCGCTTGAATTATTTTGCCAACTACCGTAAGACGGATTGCCCACCAGCTGACTACCAGCACCACTGCCTTCGGAGCCATTTGCCAGCGCTTCGGCTTCACGGCTGATAGCATTGACTCTGGCCAGTTGCCCATTAGACATATCGGCAACTACATTGACGGGATCGGACAGCATATCGTTATACAAACTGCTGTCGGCGGCTTGATAAATATTCTGTGCTTCAGCTAATTGCTGGTCTAAATCAATAAAGTTAGCGCTGTTGTTTAAGTCTTTATTACGACGGGTTAATGACGTAAACATCGGACCTTCTGTGCCAGCATCTTTAGCCAACTCTTCCAGCAATGGGGTTAAATCGGATTGACGCTGAGCGAGAATACGGCAGTATTGTTTGAGTAATGTCGCATTACGCAGCTGATTGTTGTTGAGCGAACTAGCCAACAGATCAAGACGTTGTTGGGCAAGTTGCTGGTACTGAGCAATTTGTTCCGGTCTGTTGTCACCGCAACCGCCAAGGGTTAACGTGACAAACAATACGGTTATCAATGTGAGTACACGGGGGAGGTGACCTACCATGTTTTCTCCAAATGTAGATTTTTCATGTGCTAATTCAATATGACACAGGTTATAGTAATCTGGGTGTCAATGATATTAATCTGAACATTAGACTGACTGATAGATATACCACTCGCGACATAATATGTCCAACACTCATTTCTTTAGGGATCATTATTGCCATGCAAAACCAAGGTGACAAGGTATTATCTGCCGCGATGTTAGCCAGTGCAGATCGTTACTGGTTACGACTCTGTGATGTTTGGCCTGAAGCTAAAACAGCACTGACCGCCGTGCAACAGCAAGAGTTAAAGACCGTATTTGGCTTGAGTGATTATATGGGTGAGCAACTTTGCCGTCATCCAGAATGGATTGTGCAGTTATTTAATGGCTTATTAGATGATGTTGTGCGCAGTGAGTTTGATGCTGGGTTACATTCGCTGTTAGCGGAATTAACGCAAGAAGAACAAGTTAAATCGGTTTTACGTCGTTATCGTAATGTGCAAATGGTTCGCTTAGCGTGGCGTGATTTTTTAAATTACACCCCAGTCGAAGAGTCATTACTCGATTTGTCTGCATTAGCAGAGGCATTGGTTATTGCTGGGCGAGATTGGTTATACCAAGAGATGTGTAAGCAATACGGTACACCGATGAGTGCAGAAGGTAAGCCACAACCTTTATTGATTTTGGGGATGGGGAAATTAGGCGGACGTGAGCTTAATTTTTCATCCGATATCGATTTAATTTTTACCTTTCCAGAACATGGTGAAACCGTTGGCGGTCGACGGACTCAGGACAATCAACAATTTTTTATTCGCATGGGCCAGCGTTTGGTTAATTTACTCGACCAAGTGACCGTAGATGGATTTGTATTTCGGGTCGACATGCGTTTACGTCCTTATGGTGAAAGTGGTCCTTTGGTGGTCAGCTTTAGTGGGTTAGAAGACTATTACCAAGAGCAAGGTCGCGATTGGGAACGTTATGCCATGGTCAAAGCGCGAGTGCTTGGTCCTTGGTCGGGCTATTGTGACGAGCTCCATGATTTATTACGCCCGTTTGTTTATCGGCGTTATATTGATTTTTCTGCCATTGAATCACTGCGTAAAATGAAGCAACTGATTGCCCAAGAAGTTAGGCGTCGTCAGTTAACTGACAATATTAAGCTTGGTGCTGGCGGGATCCGTGAAGTCGAATTCGTGGTGCAAAGTTTTCAGTTGATCCGTGGCGGACGCGAGCCTGCATTGCGACAGCAAAGTTTATTTGGCGCCATTGATACCTTGTACAGCCTAGGGCAGTTGGAATATTTAGCCGTCGATGAGCTTAAACACAGTTATATTTTATTGCGTCGCGTGGAGAATTTATTGCAGGCCATTGACGATAAACAAACGCAAACCCTGCCCAATAATGAACTCGATTGGCAGCGTTTATGTTACCCGCTAGGGGTAGAAGACGAAGCGGCACTTCGCCAAAAAATCAACAAAGCGATGGCAACCATTCATGGTCACTTCAATGACACAGTAGGCGGGGCTGACAGCCACGAACATAATGATCATTGGACCTGTTTATTTTGGAATATTCAGCAAGATGAACACGCTAATGCCTTGTTGCAAGAGCAACAAATCAATGATGCCGAATTATGGCCACTATTAAATGAGTGGCATCAAACGGTGTCCAAACGTTCTATCGGGCCGCGAGGACGTGAAACGCTCGATAAGCTAATGCCTAAGTTGCTGGAAGAATTAGTCAATCAAGTTAAACCGAGTCAAGCGTTTAAACCTGTGTCAAAAGTGCTGGATAAAATTTTAACCCGTACCACTTATCTAGAGCTTTTGTGTGAAAACCCGGGCGCTCGACAGCAGTTAGTCAGTTTGTGCTGTGCAAGTCCTTGGATTGCGCGCGAGCTGGCCAATTTCCCGATGCTGCTAGATGAGTTAATTGATCCGTCGCAGCTGTATGACATTACCTCGATTGATGATTACCCTAGCGAATTACGTCAGTACTTGTTACGGGTACCAGAAGATGACATGGAACAGCAAATGGAAGCGTTGCGGCAGTTTAAATTGTCTCAACAGCTCAAGATTGCTGCCGCCGATGTGACTGGCGTTTTACCTGTGATGCAGGTAAGTGATCATTTAACCTTTTTAGCCGAAGCCATTATCGAGCAAGTCGTGCTGCAAGCTTGGCATCAAGTGGCGTCTCGCCACGGTATTCCCGAGGAAACTAGCCCTAGCAACATGGGGTTTGCGGTGATTGGTTACGGTAAACTCGGTGGCATTGAGCTAGGTTATGGTTCTGATTTAGATTTGGTTTTTTTACACGGTCATACCGGTTCTGGCACTACAGATGGCAAACGCCCGATCGACAATGGCTACTTTTACTTAAAACTGGCTCAGCGAATTGTGCATTTATTTGCCACCCGCACAACCTCGGGTGAATTATATGAAGTCGACATGCGTTTACGACCCTCTGGCGCATCTGGCTTGTTAGTCAGTGAAATTGAGCATTTTGGTGCCTATTTACAACAAGAAGCCTGGACGTGGGAGCATCAAGCTTTAGTGCGGGCTCGTTTTGTGTTTGGTGATTATTCGCTGGCAGGACGCTTTAGTGAGCTACGCTCGCAAGTCTTGCAAATAGAGCGAGATAAAGTGGTATTGGCCAAAGCCGTCAGGGACATGCGTATCAAAATGCGTGAGCACTTGCTCCGCGTTGAGCCAGGGCAATTTGATTTAAAACAGAGTGCTGGTGGGATTGCTGACATCGAATTTATCGCTCAGTACCTAGTCTTAGCCTATGCCTACCAATATCAAGAGTTAACCATTTGGTCTGATAATGTGCGTATATTTGAAGTATTAGCTGAGTTGGAGTTATTGCCTATCATGCAAGCCCAGCAGTTAACTCAAACCTATTGCTGGCTCCGCGACGAGAATCATGAACTGACATTGCAACAATTACCCAGTAAATTATCCAAGCAAAGCGTGCAGCAAAAAACAGAAAGTGTGGTGGAGATTTATAATCATATTTTAGGGGTTGACGGTTAATTAAATGGATCCAGGTTGATATCTCGTCAGTTAATAGCTGTTTTCAGTATCGATTGGGTTGATAAGTTTAATCGACTCCCAGTGCTAATGATTTAAGTCTGTGCAATGTGAAGAGGTATGCGAAATCCACCAAGATATTTCATGTTGTGGTCATGCCATTAACCTGCAAGGTATTAGCGCGTTTTGAGCAGAAGGTGGTTCAACATCAGCTTGGATACAGCAAGCCATAGCGCCACGCGTATTAGTAAAGCTGTGGTGCATCGACAAGCAAAGCCGTGATTAACTTCATACCATTATCAGCTTAACGTCGATAACGCGATGTTGGTTGATAAAGCCGCTCATCATCAGGCTAAATAATACCGGATGAGATAAACCAATACTAACTTGAGGCATTCGTTTTGGTTCAAATAATATGGGCGTTAAGCTAATTTATAACGGTTTACCCTAGTATCTGCGCAATCCACAATTGGTAGACGGGTAGGCCTATTAATACGTTAATCGGAAACGTTATCCCCAGCGACGCCAACATAGCCAAGCCGATATTCGCATCCGGTATCGCCGCCTTAATTGCTGCAGGAGCCGCAATGTAAGATGCACTGGCACTCAGGGCTGCAAGCACCAAAATACTGCCAGAGGGTAAATCAAGTAACACCCCTAAACCGATACCCGCCCAAGCCAGTACAAATGGAATGACCGCTGCAAATAATAATAAACGCCATTGCTTGTATGGGATCGGTAAGCACACTTTAGCGGTACTAATCCCCATTTCTAATAAGAATAGTGCTAACAAGGTTTTAAAACCCGCCAATAACATTGGTGTGAGTGGTGCCATGCCGCTGGAGCCATATATCCAGCCTATGACCACCCCACCACAGAGCAACACTACTCCGCGACTTGTCAGGGCTTCGTGCAATACGCTGCCAGCCGAAGCGTGTTGACTATTTCCTGCGGTTTTGGCTTGTAAATAACGATGTAGCCATAACATGATAATAATCGCAGGCAGTTCAAGTAACACCAGATACAATGTTGTTTCAGGTCGTAAAGGCCATTGAGATTGATCGACCATGGTCATCACCACGGCAAATGTTCCCGCACTGACTGAGCCATAATGGGCCGCAATGCTAATGGCTTCTTTTTGTGGTAATTGAATTAATTTTCGAAGCAAAGGGTAAAGAGTCAGTGGGATAATAAACCCAAGTGCAATAATAGACAGTAATTCAGTGATCGCTAAATTTTTTGTTTCACCATGCAGTGCCATTCCGCCTTTAAGTCCTAGCGTCAGCATTAGCAAGATGGACAGGGTTTCGTAGGTGGCTTTAGGGACTTTTAAATCTGATTTGATCAGTCCAGCAAGCAAACCTAGGGCAAAAAAGGCAATCACAATATCAGGCATGGTATAGGTTCAGTCTGTTATAAAGTATGGTGATTTTGCCTTGTTGTGTTAACAAATGGAAATGTTTTAACTGAAAAAGAAACTGCAATACTGAGCCGCTTTAAACTAAGCCGTTCGATTAAGGACTGATCGATTCAATGCAGATCGATTACTGACGGATCTATTCAATGTAGATCGATTAATGACTGGCCTATTAAAAACTGATCCATATAAGTACTGATCTATCGAGGGCTGATCTATTAAAGGCAATAAGCGTATAGTATCTTTAAATAGCAACATAAAAAATTAACAGCAGAGCATGACATGAAAAATGAAATTGATATTCACCGTGCGTTAAAAGTATTTAACAAAGTCACCCAACATGGCGAAAAGCGTGCCATTGAAGACGGTCATTTTGGCCATGATTATTGGTTATGTGGCATTAGCGCGCAAACAGACCATGATGGTTATACTATTACCTTATCTGACGCTCAGGTCAGCTTAACGGTGTTTTTTCACAATAAATATCAGTTCGAATATCCGACCAGTGATGCCCTTGACAACTTCTTACGTCGTTTTAATGACGTTGAAAATTACCAAGCATCTTAGTCTAGCGCTAGGTGACTAAGCACCGTTAGCCTTAGTACTACAGGCTTATTTTACGCCCATTGTTGCATTTCAATAAGGCGACTATAAGTGCGTCGAAACTCAAACTGTAATGCCCCATCTAGATACAAATCTTCTAAGCTGGAATGGCTATTGAGGATTAACCTCACTTTTTGATCGTAGAGTTCATCCACTAAACTGATAAAGCGCCGAGTGGGATCGTCTTCACTGGCATACGCCAGTTGTCGTTCGCCTGTGGTCGTCGCTACCGCGCCATCTTCGGTGCCGCGCGCTTTAATCCAGCTGCGTACTTCGCCGCCTAATGTAGGCACATTGCTGAGTAAAATATGGCTAAATTGTCCCGCCAGTTCAATATAATCCAATGCCGATCGCGGACCTTGGCACAAGGCTGAAAATTCAAACCAAGCAAGCTGTCCATATTGGGCCGCAATGGCAATATCGCGATGACAAACCTCAATTGAATCTGGATGACTTACGATGCTCGCATTAGCTTGTGGATATTGTTGACATAATCGTTGAAAAACGGCTTCAGGCTTCGTTGATGAAGGCAGTTTCAGCCAAGCTGCTGGCGTTGCAATTGCAGATAGTGTTGCGGCATTGGTTGGTAAACGATGATCAACAGGGCCGTTTAAATGGATTGTCTGGGTGTATTTAAGCAGGAGATCGATCGTCGGTAAAAAACGATCGCGCTGTAAACCATTTTTATATAAGTCCACTATGGGCACATTTGAGGTTGCTACTAAGGTCACGCCTGATTGAAATAAGGTTTCAAATAATCGGCCCAGTAAAATAGCGTCGCCAATGTCAGATACAAAAAACTCATCAAAGCAAATTACAGAGTATTTCGCCGCGATCTGCTTAGCAATATGAGTTAAGGGATCGCGGATCCCCGATGTCTGATTTAATTGCTGGTGGAGCATAGCCATAAAACGATGAAAGTGTAGGCGTAATACCGTTTTTTTTGCTTTAAGTAACCCACCACACTCGCTCCGATCACACAGGCCCTGATACAACAAATCCATCAAAAAAGTTTTTCCTCGGCCGACATCCCCCCACAAATATAAGCCCCGAATGACCGGTTGTGCTGAAGTATATTGCTGATAGAGCGAATCTAAGGCGAGTATTGCTTGATGTTGCGCGGGATCATCAACAATATTTTGTTGAACGCGCTGCTGGTAGGCTTGTAATGGAGACATAACACTTAAGGTAAATTGTTGACCTGGGTAGTATACCATTAACTGTTCTCTTTATTATGGTGTGCATTTCCTTTAAGCTCTCGTGACAAAAAATAACAAATCATTAACTCTGAGCATTAACCCTGAGCATTAATCCTAACAAGGACCTAGAAATGAATAATAAAAATAAGGGGATGACCTATATTGGTGCCGATATGGCATTGGAAGGCGATGTCCGCATCCAAGGCCCTGCCATTGTCGCAGGCCAAACTAAAGGTACCATTAATTCAACTGATCAAATAAAAATTGAGCTGGGTGGTGTGGTTGAAGGTGACGTTTTTTGTCAAGAGATGCGTGTCTCGGGTTTATTTAAAGGCAAATTACATTGTAATAAGTTAGTCATTGTCAGCTCGGGCATTGTTGAAGGTGAGGTGTCGAGCTATCAAATGGAAATTTATGATGGTGGCCAATTTATCGGTATGCGCACCAAGGGACCCGATGCGTTGGGGTTACCTCAAGCTGACGAACCAACATCAGATCAACCGTCATATCAACATTCACATCAATCGAGTGCCGTTACTGCAGCTCATTCACCTTTTTATGCCCGTAAAAAATTCACTTACGCGGCAGTTGCTGCCATCGTGATTATTGCTGGCGTAGTATTACAGCCCACAATCAGTTTGGCGCTAGATAATGACCAAGCGCTATCTTTTGATATCACTCAAGCTAACGTGGCGCAATATCTGCAACCAACATCGAGTGTCACAGAAGACTCTGCGGAATTGGCTAAGCAGAGCGAAGCGTTAATCAATGTAGATCAAACTGACTTGAACATGTCCATGGAAGATTTACCTGCGTTAACGAAAACCACTGAGGCACTCGGTGATAGTCAGAATGTGAATGATAACGATAATGTAGAGCAGAGCGGGTCGGGTCGACCATAAGCACACCTGATAAGTAACCTCATCTCTTATCCGGAGTTGAGGTTAAGTCATAATTTTTGCTATCAAGCTTATAAAAAATGGCTTTGTTAATCACAGTGTTTACTGAATTAACAAAGCCATTGTTGTTATGTCTGCAGAAATCAAAACACCTTTATGGGTTAATGCTTACGGATTAATCCGAGTTGGCATTCCGGTGCGTTGTTCAAGCAAACGCTTTAATGTGAATGAGTCAGTGTCTGGGTGAGCAATAAAGCGAGTTATTTGCTTATCTAATAATAATGCCACGGGCTCTTGTGAATCAAATTCAGCTTGAGTGCGTGATAGTGGCTCATGCACTTCTAGATAACGGTTACCATCAGGCTCTTCAGTGGCTTTAATCGGTTGGTTAATAAACTCAACACGAGTGCCAACAGGTATGCTGTTAAATAAATATTCAATGTCTTCATCACGCAAACGAACACAACCAGAACTTACCCGTAAACCAATACCAAACGTGGCATTAGTGCCATGAATAGCATATAAGTTACCCACATATAGTGCGAATAAACCCATTGGGTTATCAGCGCCAGCAGGCCATACTGCCGGTAATGTTATCCCTTTTGCAGCGTAAGATTTACGAATGTTAACGGTGGGTGTCCAAGTTGGGTTTGCCCGTTTTCGTTGTATTGTTGTCACCCAATTTTCTGGGGTGTCTTTACCAATTTGACCAATACCGATAGGCAATACTTCAACAGTGTCTTTTCCTTTAGGGAAATAATATAAACGCATTTCAGCGCTGTTAATCACCACACCTTCATGCTTAGTGTTAGGTAGAATTAACTGATGTGGGATCAATAAAGTACTACCGACTTTTGGCAAAAATGGATCAACATCTGGGTTTGCTTCTAATAAGTTAGTTAACCCTAGCTGAAATTCTGAAGCAATTTGCTCTAGGGTTAGCTTTCCCTCAGGAACAACATAATATTGATTTTCACCCACTAAATTGCTGCCTTTGGCAGGTAGACGATATTCAACTGCTGCACAGGAAAAACTTAATATAATGGCAGTCGCTCCAATTAACGAAGCGCGTAACGAATTTATCATAAGGGTTATATCATTCCTAAAAACAGGCGTTAAGTTAGTCAGACTACAATATCTTACCAAGCATGACTATTTTGTACAGGT
This sequence comes from Shewanella sp. Actino-trap-3, assembly GCF_002836275.1. Classification (NCBI taxonomy): domain Bacteria; kingdom Pseudomonadati; phylum Pseudomonadota; class Gammaproteobacteria; order Alteromonadales; family Shewanellaceae; genus Shewanella; species Shewanella sp. Actino-trap-3. The sequence continues at coordinate 4,039,808 of NZ_PJCE01000001.1, forward strand.
CATTTGTACAGATGATTAGGGCGCATCCTCACTTATTACGCCTAATAATTCAACTCATTTTTTCACTTTGGCTATTTTAATCCCAAGCGTTTAGCAAGCCGATGTAAGTTACCTGAGTCGATTTGCAATTGGCGTGCGGTTGCAGCCCAATTACTCCCTTGTTGGGTAAATATTTGTTGAATAAATTGATTTTGAAACTGATCGGTTGCATCGCGTAAGCTTGTTTGTGGTAAAGAGGTTATCGACTGTTTAACCGTGAGTTTTTTGTATGAGAACGCAACAGAGTGCGAGGTATCTGCAAATTCAAAATGGCTATTTTTAATCATACACATGCCATCTTTTTGGCTTTGGGATTTGGCTAATACGGCGGCTCTATGGATAGCATGTTCAAGTTCTCGCACGTTACCAGGCCAATCATATCGTTCAAGTAATTGCAGTGATGCAGGTTCTAGCCCTAAATGAGTTAAGTGTAACTGTTGGCGATAGCGCTCGATAAAAAAGCCTGCTAACAAGTGAATATCCTGCTGGCGCTCTCTTAGCGGTGGTACGACAATGGGAAACACGCTTAAGCGATGATATAAGTCGGCTCTAAATCGACCTGCTAATACTTCGCTTTTGAGATCTTTGTTGGTCGCGGCAATAATACGCACATCCACTTTTAGACTGCGATCATCGCCGACTTTCTGTAAATCTCCGAATTGTAGTACGCGCAGTAACTTGGCTTGCAAGTTAAGCGCGAGTTCACCAATTTCATCCAAAAATAATGTGCCTTTATCAGCCATTTCAAATTTGCCGCTACGATGACTAATGGCGCCAGTAAAGGCGCCTTTGACATGACCAAAGAGTTCACTTTCAGCAACGGATTCAGCCAGCGCGGCACAATTTAAATATACTAAGGGCTTATTGGCTCGCACAGAATGTTGATGGATAGCTTTAGCTATCAGCTCTTTACCCGTACCCGTTTCTCCTAAAATCAACACATTGAGTTCAGTTGCCGCGACCACATTAACTTCATTAAGCAGCGATAAAAGATTATCTGCTTGACCGATTATTTCGGTGTCTGGGTTAAGTTGTCCTGATGGTTTTGCGTCGGGGATTGTAAGGTTGCTCGCTTGTTTTTCAAGCTCATCAATCAGTAATGCATTGTTTAGAGACGCTGCCGCAATGGCGCTAAAACTGCGTAACTGATGATTACTGTATTGATCAAATTTATGGGGATCGATGGCATCAATGGTTAATGCGCCAATGAGTTGTTCATTGGCAAATAATGGTAGGCCAATACAGGCATGTACTTTTAAGTTACCTTCTACATTAGGAATTAAACCATCGTAAGGATCGGCAAGTTCGCTGTCGGCAGGAAATCTTACGATATCACCCGCTCTGGCAATGGCTTCAAGCCTTGGGTGTTCGTTTAAAATAAACCGCCGCCCCAGTACATCAGCACTGAGTCCATCAATCGCCAAAGGGGTAAATTGATGACCTTGAAATGATAATAGCGCCGCCGCATCGCAATCGAGGGTTTCTCTTACTGTGGTGACTAAACGTGAAAAACGATCGCGATTAGACAAGTTAGCGGTAATATCAAGTGCGATACGGGTTAAGTCTGCTTGACTCAATGCCATGTCAAACTCCAGTTAACTACAAGGTGATGTCATTATGACAAGTGTGAATATAACAACAAGGGTAAAGAGCATAATCTTGATACAAAAAGGGGCCTCGATGGCCCCTTATATGATATTTATCAAAACATGTTTATCAATGTATAGCTTAGCTATTGGTTAATACGGCAGCTTGGTTAGCTTTTACCCCTTTGCTGACGATAGCTTTCTTGATAAGGTCATATAAGAACGCCGCCATCAATAACCCACCAATACTGAAGATAATATCGCCAAACATTCGCATCCATACTAGGTTTTCAACCAAGTCGCTATGGATCACCGCTGGTGAACGGGCATACCAGTAGCCGTGGTCAATAACCGCAAAAAATTGCACGATACCCACAGGCAGTAGCGACATAAATACCATTGCCGCTAAACCAATATTTAAGGTCCAGAATGCCCCTTTAAGGTATTTGTGGTTCCATTGCATATTGCCGGTTAATCCACGAAGACAGAATAGCATTAGCCCAATGCCTAGCATGCCATACACTCCCATAAACGCAGCGTGAGCATGAGTTGCAGTGGTGTTTAAGCCTTGAATAAAGTACAACGAAATAGGCGGATTGATTAAGAAACCTAATACCCCAGCGCCAATCAAGTTCCAAAATGAAGTGGCCACAAAGAACATAATCGCCCAGTGATAACGCTCCATCCAAGGACTTGCTTTACGTAAGCGATAGGTTTCCATGGCTTCAAAACCAATTAACGCTAGCGGCACAACTTCAAGCGCAGAGAAAATGGCTCCCCATGCAATGACGGAAGTTTGGGTACCGGTAAAGTATAAGTGATGTAAAGTACCGATTAAGCCGCCGGTTAAAAACACTACCGTTGAGAACAATACTGCACCATTGGCGCTGCGGGCACGGATAAGACCTAAGCGAACTAACATAAGCGCAATGACAGAGGTGGCAAATGTTTCAAAGAAGCCTTCAACCCACAAGTGCACCACCCACCAACGCCAGTATTCTGCAATCGCTAGGTTTGAGTGTTTGCCCATAAACAGGCCAGCACCATAAAATAAGCCAATCGCGACACATGAAGCATATAGCACCCAAATCACCGGTTGCATGTCGTTGCTGACTTTTAAGGCTGGACGCATTGATGCGGTCACTAACGCTAACCAAATTAATAAGCCCGCCAGCAACAACACTTGCCAAACGCGACCTAAATCAATGTATTCATATCCTTGGTGACCGAATAGGTAGTTCATGTCCAGATCAAAGTATTGTTGTACGCCAAGCCATTCACCGGCCATAGAACCGAGTACGATAACAACTAATGCGCCCCACAGAATGTTTACTCCTAAGCGTTGATACTTAGGCTCGTATCCTGATAGTGCTGGCGCGATATACAGCCCTGTGCCTAACCAAGCTGTGGCAATCCAAAATACAGCTAGTTGAGTATGCCAAGTACGAGTGACCGAGTATGGGAGTATTTCTGATAATGGGAAACCATAAAACTCTTGGCCTTCAACTGCGTAATGCGCGGTAATACCGCCCACTAATATTTGCAGCAAAAACAGTCCAATAGCGGTTACAAAATACTTGCCGACGGCTTTTTGTGATGGCGTCGGTTTGGTAAAAAATAATGGATCATCTTTGGCCGCTTCCGGTAATGCTTCTTCTTTGCAGCAGGCATGGTGCCAAATCAACATGGCAATACCTAAGATCAATGTCACCAAACTTAATACTGACCAAACAATGTTATCTGAAGTCGGTATATTGCCGATTTGGGGATCATACGGCCAGTTATTGGTGTAAGTGTACTCATAGCCAGGACGTTCGGTTACTGCTGCCCATGCTCCCCAAAAGAGAAAACCGTTTAATAATTCACGATGCTCGGCATCAGTGATTGTCCCTTCTTTCATGGCGTATTGTTCGCGTAATGATGATAGGGCTGGGTCGTCACCAAAGAGTGATAAATAGTGTTGACTGACTTCATTTATCGCAGCAATACGCACATTTGATAATGCGACATATGTATTGCCATCAGCGCCTTCAATGACAGTATTATGACGAATATCATTTCTGAGGCCTTGTTCTAAACCTGCCTGCTGCTCAGAATCAAGTTCAGCAAAATCGCGATTATAACGATCAATTGCGGTGATTGATAACCAAGCTTGTGCTTCACGGTGTAACCAATCAGCAGTCCAATCTGGTGCTACATACGACCCATGTCCCCAGATCGATCCCAATTGATGACCGCCCATAGAACGCCACACAAGTTGACCTTGTTCAATATCATCTTTGGTAAATATGGGTTGGCCACTGGTGTCAGTAAAAGCCGTTGGAATAGGGGGTTTTTCTCGATATATGCCACTGCCTAAACTGAGTAATACAGTGAAGGAAGCAACGAGCACGATTAGCAGTGCAATGCCGGTGAGTTTGTTTTTGCTCATAAATCCTCTTAGCGCAAAGTCATTTTGATACAGATAGCATGTATTAGCATAAGTCGTGCCAACTACTTTTAGTTAATTAAAGTATTGATATATATAAATATTAATTTAATCCCAATTGGATTAAATTGTCATTTAGACATTGTTTAATAGTTGTAAATATGACACTGTTGTCATATTTACAATTATTAAATGTGATCATGGTCACCTTGTTTTATTACAAAGGGAGAATGGGTTGAACATGTCGAGTATGAATAGATAAAGCCGATGATAGGCATTTTAGGTCAGACTAATATTCAGTTAATTAATATTTTAAAGTTTATATATCAAGTGTTTAGTTAATTTATTAAGCTTTTTTTACTTCAAGTAAGCAACTGAGCTATTTACTTAGCATGCTAACTAGTTATAATGCTTAGCAAGCTAACTAAATGGCAAGTTAATATGTATAACGAATTAGAACGACTAAAAGAGCTGCATCTTGCGGAGCAACTAGGAAGATTGCATCGATTATGGCGCACAGCCGCAGATGTTGAATTAATTCCACTAGGGTTAACTCATCCTCGTTGGACTGCATTATGGAAACTATTACGTTTGGGTGACGATGTGAGTCAAAAAGTGCTAGCCGATGCGTTAGAAATAGAGCTGTCATCGTTAATGCGTACCTTGGGTCAATTAGAAGCGCAAGGCTATATTAAAAGGCGTTGTTGCGAAAACGATAAGCGCGCTCGAATAGTGAGTTTGACACCGCAGGGGATCGACATTCTTAAACAAATAGAAACACGGATTATGCAAATTCGTGCTGAATTACTCAATGGCATTAGCAGTCAAGAATTAAGTGAGTTTGAACGTGTGATCAGTCTGATTAGTGATAATGCCATGGCTAAACTTGATCCGTCTGCCGACCCTTTTGGTGAGAAATAACATGACTCCAGATCAACAATTTGCCCGCCTCGTTAAGATAGCCATTTTGATGTTTGTTATGGTCTTCGGCTACTTTATGTTTGCTGATGCCGTTATCCCTTTAACCCCTCAAGCGATGGCGACCAGAATAGTGACAAAAGTCACCCCCCAAGTCAGTGGGAAAATAGCGACTATTGCCGTAGCCAATAATCAAGTGGTAAAAAAAGGCGATGTGTTATTTAAGATTGACTCAGTTCCTTACGAGCTTGCCGAAGAACAAGCACAGTTAGCACTGGAACAAGCAAAACAAGATAACGCTGAACTTGATGCTGCCTTATTAGCGGCCAAAGCAGATGTGCAAGCCAATAGATCCAATGCCAAACAAAAGCGCAGTGAGGCGAAGAGAATTGACTCTTTATTTTTGACTCACGGAGTGTCTCAACAACTTAACGATCAGACTGGCAGTGATGCGACGACTGCAGAGGCCAACTTACAGGCCTCCAATGCGCGCTTAGCAAAACTAAAAGTCAGTCGTGGTCGTTATGGTGATGGAAACTTAAAAGTTCGCCAAGCACAGAATCGCTTAGAGCAAGCTGAGTTGAATCTGTCATATACTCAAATTCGAGCCGATCAAAATGGTATCGTGACTAATTTACAGCTGCAGGTAGGTAGTTTTGCTTCTGTCGGCCAACCATTATTAGCATTAGTGTCGGATAAGGTTGATATCATTGCTGATTTTAGGGAAAAAAGTCTTCGCGGCATTGATATTGAGTCGAGTGCTTTTATTGCATTTGATGGCGAACCTGGACGTTTATATCGTGCGCAAGTGAGTTCAATTGATGCTGGAGTCAGCGCCGGACAGTTTGAAGCGAATGGTCGTTTGGCGGCACCACAAGAATCTGCTCGTTGGGTACGCAATGCTCAGCGCTTACGTTTACACCTTGAGCTTGACCAGCAAGCCGTTAATCTACTGCCAGCAGGCGCGCGTGCCACTGTACAATTAGTGCCCAATAGTGGTTTGCTTGGCTTTATTGCCAAGGTGCAAATTAAGGTCATTAGTGTGCTGCACTATATTTATTAAATGACCTCTTACATTTAATCAGTATTTCTCTAATCCATAACAATGGCTGACTTTCTCTTTGGTGGTTGCTTTTTTTAGCAAACGCATCAATCAGGATGAGTTCTTTATTGTGGAATATTTTCCCCGACGCGTAGGTATTTCAGATGTTGTTACGCCATAGTCCTTTGACTACAAACGATTTACGTCAATGCTTGCGCATTGCAACAGGCGCAACGCTAGGGTTTGCGATTTGTAAGTTTTTCGACCTAAGTTATGGGGTGTTTTTTACCGTAACCCCAATGCTATTACTCGGACTTGTGCCCGTGATGAATGCGCATGCGATGCGTCAACTGTTGGCATCATCGGTCATGGCTGGGATTGAGGTCGGTATTCTAGGTGGTTTATTTGGTTCTCACCCAGGGATGATATTGCCCATCGTTTTTGGGCTTTTTTTGTATCGATTTGCGGCAATGTCACGTGGAAGCTTGTTTTTATTCGGTGCTAATGGGGTGATCAGCTTAAGTATTATGCTGCACTTTGCCAGTTATCCGAGTGTGGATATTAACAATCTTATTTTTAGCAATTTTTGGGCGACGGCAGCGTCGGTGATCATTGCTTATGCCATGACCGCCCTATGGCCCGATGTTGAACCTCGCTCGCCAATGGCAGCCGTGGTTAAAGCGCCTAACCGTATGCGCCACGAAGCCTTGCTGGGGGCATCAATTGCCACCGCATCATTTTTGGTATTTCAGGTGTTTAATTTACAAGATTCCATGTCAGCCCAAGCCACCACTTTGTTATTGTTATTCCCAATGCATTGGAATGGCGCACTCGGTTACGCCCGAAAACGGGCTATCGGCACCTTGTTTGGGGTAACATTTGGGTTGCTGGTGCAAGGATTACTTTATGATTGGTCTGGGTTACTTACTTTTGTTATACCACTATTGTGGATAGGCCTTATGTTATTTAGCCAAGTGCATGTGAGAGAGGCGAGTGGTTCAGGAGTAGGGTTTGGCGCTATGACGACCTTAGGTATTTTGTTTGGTCAGTACTTAACCCCCCAAAATGATCTGATTTTTAGTGCTTTATACCGTGTGAGTAGCATTTTGGTTGCGATAGTCGCGACATTATTACTGTGTTATTTGGTACATCGGCTATTAAATCGCTTTGAAGCAACTCGATTTGGTGTTTAGATTTAGTTGTTTCTAGTGTTATTTACTTACCTTAGCCGGGCATTATTACGCGTCTGGCGATATTAACGTAACGTTAAACGGATCCTCGTCCTATTTGTTTATTACCCCGTTATAATAAAGTAATCAACCCGCCAGCTAATGGCATAGGATTATGCAAAACGGGTATAAAAAAGTGACTCAAGGTTATCGGCCTGAGTCACTTTATTACTTTATCAACGGCGAAGGTTAACACGATTGTTTACAGTAGATTATTGCCAGCCGAGGGTCCAAAGCTGTGGGTCTTTAAGATCGCGCCAGTCAATGACAAACTCTTGTGCATTCATTTCTGCACGGATAAGACATTCAACCACGTTTTGTTGTTCGTCATACTCGACTTTAGCGACAGTAAAATGCTTCAGCTTTTGAACCACGTTAACCTTGGTCCACTTACTATTAAGTAATTTTTTAGGATGAATTAGGTTCATATTCGTTCTCATGTTCACAGTATTTCGTTGCCCGTATTAACACTCATGTTATGACTCATACAGTAACTCATGGCGTACCTGATCAGTACTGGTGTTAGTCACTGTGAGAGTGACTAACTAATAACTGCTGCAATTGGCTTAGATCATTGATAATAATATCGGCCAAATGTTGATAAGTACTGTCAATCCCATGATTAATAAAACAGGCGATCATGCCAGCATTATTAGCCGCTTGAATGTCGTATAGGTAATCCCCCACATAGATAATATCTTGAGGGGCTATTTGCCATTGAGCAGCAATCGCCAGTAGAGCATCGGGTGCCGGTTTTGCTGGGTAATCTTCGCGGGTTAGCACGTGGTCGATAGCAATATTATTCTGTTTTACCTTTAATGCGCTTGCGGCAAGACTGTTACGCGTTACGATGGCGATGGGTAATTTTGCCGCTTCAATGGCATTAATCAGCTCGGTCATTCCTTTGATGGGCTTGGCACTCAACGCATCTTGGTATTCATGATCCAGAATAATCTGCTTTGCATCGGCTTGAGAGACTTTACAGCTTAAGTCGTCGACATAGTTAAGTAAGTCTATGCCATCAGGGCAACCAATTTGCTGGCGAATTAAGCCGAAGTCTAAGCTAGACTCAACTAAGGTGCCGTCTAAGTCAAAAATAATGCCTTTTATTTGCATGGGTAAATTCAATGAATTCCTTTCTTTTCTCAATATTTATCGGTCAAACTGCATAGAGTGTAACTCAATTGCAAATGGACCTTGTTGTTTTTGTGCGACTAAAAATCCAACACGATGAATATCATTTAAATGTAATGTCGGTGCATTCGCGACTGCGCGTCCCCTAAAGCTGACCGTAAAATCTGCAGGGGTAAAAGCATGTTGAGTGAGTGTGTCTGCGCCAGTGGTAAAGTTAGCAACATAGGCTTCACCATAAGATAAATTCGGTGTTTTTAGCCGAATTTGATAGGTTTTTCCATCACCTTTAACCGCAATGACGAGTAATGATGCATCTGCAATTTGATGTAGTAGAGTCGACTCTATCGACGCAAAGCCGCCATTGTTTTCCAATGACACTGTGCCAGTAAATAATAACGCTTGCTGCGTAAGCTCAATTTGGCTTTGCGAGACGCCGCCCATCACTGTGTCATTATTGATGTTCCATTGTGTAAAGTGGCTCGGATCAGTAAAGTGAAATAGCATAGTGTCCTCACTTGCACTCCATACGGGTTGGCTAATTAATAATATAACCCCAACTGCAGCATGAATGCCTATTTGTATTATCCGGCTAATATGCCCGTTATGTGTATTGAGTAATGCCATCATATACTCCTGTAAATTATCGTTCGATAAACACTTACACTGTAGCAAACATTGCCGTAAAAAAAATGGCTTATCAGGGTGAGAGATAAGCCATAAAGGGTCATACGGATGATAATTGCATGCAGTACATCGGGTGTCAGTCAATTGGGGATTTAGTGCATCAAAAATTAGTGCATCAAATATTAGTGCATTAGGTGTTGTTACATCAGGTGTTATCTAACGGTTTATCTGTTCATGCATTACGCAAGCGAGTGAATTTAGGTTCATTTATTTCTTAGTTTATTTAGTTTTTGTGGATATTCACCAAATGAATGCCGTTATATTCGACAAATCAGAATGTTGCCAGTACCCTTAATGAAGGTTTTACTGGGAACAACATATTTTGCAAGTAAACAGCACATCATCCGCTCCATCACCCGGGCTTACATTCAGTGTGGTAAGCATCAATTTATTTAATTTTATTGAACCGCCTCATGCTTTCTACGACTTTGAAAACATCTATAGCGATAAACAGTGGCAAAAAAAGTGTGCTTGGTTAAGTGATTTTATTAACCAAAATCAACCTGATATTATTGCTTTTCAAGAGGTTTTTAGTCCTGACGCCTTAGCCAAACTGACTCAGTCGCTGGGTTATGAGCATTTTGTGGCGTTAGATTTACCTGAAGTGGTCAGTGACTATGTGTATCGCAGTCCTGTGGTGGCTATTGCATCAAAGTATCCTATTATCGATTCCGTCAATGTCACCCCAGATAAGCAATGGGTGAGCCAGTTAGGCTTAGCAGAGTCATTTAGTTTTAGTCGTAAACCGCTCAGAGCAACCATACAATTACCGATTTTTGGTCCATGTGATTGTTATGTTATTCATCTTAAGTCTAAACGTAGTGGCGTGAGTCGTGACGATATCAATGACAGTGGTTTACATGGCGGTGCAGATTTTGTTGCAAGGCAAGTGCTTGGGCGCTGGGCATCGAGTTTACAGCGAGGCAGTGAATCTGCATTGTTGTGCCATCAAATGCTGATGAGACGACAACAAAGTCAGCAACCTTTCATGTTAATGGGTGACTTTAATGACACCATGGGCAGTGAACTTTTAGCCGCGTTTAATCATCAATTGCGAGTGTATCGCAGTGACATTGAAGACCCCGGGCTGGCTAAGCTAGGCGAAACGTCATTGATGGCAGAATTACACCAAAGCAGTTTGTTTGACAGCTATGAGTTGTTTATTGCTGCAACCAAGTGTAATGCGACGTTGGCCCAAGATGAGTTTGAATCAAGCACATTAGTGGATGAGCACCCCCATCCTGCCAGACAGCCGACTCACTATTATGGCAACAGTGGATCTGTACTGGACTACATATTAGTGTCGAGTGAGTTTAATCCTACTCAGCAGCAAAACCTTGCTCATGTCATTGATTATCAAACCTTTGACCGACATCTGGTTCGGCCTGACTATGATCGGGATCGTGACAGTACCGATCATGCTCCTGTGATGATGAGCTTTCGCGTGCGTAATTAGTGGCTTGCAATAAGGATGATGACTGATGTGTTGTCAAACATCATGGTCAAATAAATGTGCTAAGAGCTAAGAGATAAAGATAAGAACTATGAGTTGAGAGCTAAGTTCATCTAATCAAAGTAAAAAAAGCGCTGATGTTTATCAGCGCTTTTTTGGGTTTAAGGCAAATTATTCGCCATTGAAAAGGACAATAAGTTGGCAATAGTGACTTTATTCTCAACTCTGAATAAGAGAGGGGATAAATCGTTAAAAACGGATTACTTTAACGTTTGTTTTATCTTTATGCAGCGCTGCTCTTGTTGGCGGGTTTCGAGTAGCGCGCGTCTCGCTAATTGCGATAAGCCCGTTTGCGTATCTAAGGCGTAGCTAATCGCATCAATGTTCACTGAACTACAATCTGTCGGAATTAATTGCGCAGCAAAACTGCGCATAAATACTGGGCCTTTGTCGTCCATTAATGCCAAGTTGGCAAAGCGTTGATCTGCGGTTGCGGCACTGAATAGTTTTTGTTCTGCAGGGTAGAGATTGTTCATCGCGATACGAATTTTAGAGAAAGGCATGTTGTCATTATTTTCAATGGTGTTTAACCACTGACGTTTAAGCGATGACTGCGGGCGGATCACTTCAGCTGCAATCGCCGCTTTTTCACCTGAGTCAGATTGATCAAGATGTTTTTCCTGGGCGAGTAACGCCTTAGCGTCGCCATAATCATAACGGTTTAACTGTCTGATCATTGCCCAGCGTATGTCTTGATCTATGTTTAGACCTTTAATATGGCTCTTACTTTGCAGTAAAGATTGAATATGTTTTAACGCATCACCATGGCTAGATAAACTAATGTAAGCATCGAACCAACGGCGTTGGAAGTCGCGATTGCGGTAGCTTTCCATACTCATACGCAGACTCATTTGGCTTAATGCTTTTGATATTCTGCTGTTGTAACTCCCATGCATTGGTGCCATGAGATCAAGGTAGTTTTTGGCTCGCTGCAGATTGCCAAGTACTTGACCTAAAATAGTGTAGTCTTTTTCCAGTGGGGCATTAATTAATGCGATATTGATGAACTGATCCAGTGATGTCTTACCATCAATTACGCTGTCCCACATACTTTGCCACAACATAGAACGTAATAGCGGATCGCTCACTTGGCCTAGAGACTGTTTGGCCGTGCTAAACGAACTAGAGTCTAGTTCCACTTTCACAAATCCCCAGTCTTGATAGTTTGGATAGACCAAGTCTGGGCAAGCCTCGCCAATTAATGGCTCTACTTCGGTGTAGGCGCCTTTGTACGTAACGGCAATTGATTGTTGTTTTTCTAGGCCATATCTATTTTGAGTAAATAATCCAATTTGCACCCGTTGTTCGCGCAGTGTGGGGTGTTGGCTATTATCAGCGGTCTGCACTAAAGCAAACGAGTCAATTTGCTTGTCTTGGCAAGTGTATTGCGCCTTGATGGTATTGACGCCAGCGGCATACAACCATTCTTGAGTCCACTGACGCAGATCGCGGCCACTGGCCTTGGCTAGACTGTTGATAAAGTCATTGAGCTCAGCATTTTGGTAACTGTACTGTTGTAAATATTGGCTCACACCACGGCGGAAGGTTTCTTCACCGAGTAAATGACGCAATTGTTTGATGGTCGATGCGCCTTTTTGATACGTAATGGCATCGATGTTATCAAAGGCATTTTGGCTGGTGGGCACGGGCACTTCAATGGGGTGAGTGGTCACTAAGCTGTCTTGATGGTAAGCGGCTTGTTTACCAGAGGCGTAGAAGGTGCGCCATGCATGACTAAATTCGGTGGCTTCACTCGTCGCCAGCGTGCCCATAAAAGAAGCAAAGCTTTCATTTAACCATAAGCCATTCCACCATTTCATGGTCACCAGATCGCCAAACCATTGATGGGCCATTTCGTGCATAATAACGCCAGCTAAACGTTCTTTTTGCTCACCCGTCATTTTGGCATTAAATAAGAAACGGTCTTCAGAAAAGGTAATCGCGCCGGCGTTTTCCATCGCACCATAGAGAAAGTCTGGCACTAATACTTGATCGTATTTTTTAAACGGATAGGCAATGCCAAAGTAGCGGTCAAAAAAGTCTAAACCTTGCTTGGTGTAGGTAAACCAATCTTGTGGTGTAACTTGGTTGGCAACAGATTGACGTGAAAACAGGCGCATGGGGTAACGGCCTGAATTGTCTTCCCACACATGGTACGGGCCGGCATGCATAGAGAAGTTATATGGACTTAATTTGGGCGTAACAGGGAAAGTCCATAAGTTGCTGTCGCCTTGGTCAACCACATTGGTTTCTCGCATGGCGCTGATCACTTGCCAGTCTTTTGGAGCATGCACATTAATTTGATAACTGGCTTTAAGATCCGGTTGATCAAATACTGCAAACATTTGTTGTGCCGCGGCCGGTTCAAAATGCGAGTACAAGTAAACTTTACCATCTACTGGGTCGACAAAACGATGTAGGCCTTCGCCATTGGTGCTGTGTTCACGGGTAAACTCAACTTCAATGGTGTTACTACCTTCAGTCAATAGGCTTTGATTAAGGGTAATATAAGCACCATTGTAATTAGGATAGACCTTGATACCGTTAATAAAAAACTGCTTAATATTGACTTTATTGAGATCGAGTGTGAGTAATTTAGGTACGCTGCTTAAGTCAAAGTGGGCTATGGATTTGGCACTGAATTGGCTGTGTTCACTTAAAAAGAAGGTTAGTTCATATTGTACATTCGATACTAGGCTGGATCTGGCTTGTGCCTGCCCTTGGCTGATGTAGGCTGAACCATTCCGTTGTAATGATGAGGTAGTCGGTGAACTGCTGCAGCTGATAACGCTGGCACAACATAATGCGATGAGACTGGTTTTGATGACTAGTGAACGAAACAATTGGGTGGATAACAATTTCACGTTAGTGTTCCTAACTTATTATTAAATGTATGAAGAAGCCGACAACAATGTCGGCTTTAGTGCTATGTGGTGGCGTTTTACAAGCCTAAAAATGACTTTGATTTTACTTTACGAATTTCTTTTTCATCTGACCATTCAATGAGGCCTGTTTCAAGATCCATTAAGCGCATGGTCATTTTGTAATATACGTCTTTGGTGCTGCCATCTTGTTTAACGATGCTCGATAAGTTGCCATAAAGCATATACTGCGCGCCAATTTGGCGACCAAATTTAATCGCAGTTGATGGGTCTACCATGCCAGCATTGTTTTGATAATCAAGTTGTTTACGTACGGTATCAACCTTAGTCATATCAATAAAGCGGAACTTACCAGAGCGTAATAACTTGTTGCTAATGGTGTCGGTCACTGATTCTGTATCGATATGCTCAGAGGTTTTGTTTTTGATTTTATCCACAAACACAATTGGGCGGTTACTTTGTGTCATCACCACCACAGGAGGGAATGCCATCATACTGTCGACCATCTTAGCGGCAATGTTTTGCAGATCGGTTGAGCCAAAGTTTTCATTGACGGTTTCGACTTCAGTGGCGTCACCATACTCGACTTTTGATTGGCAGGCGGAAAGTGCCATCACTGCAGCTAATACAAATATCAGTTTCAAATTTTTCATAATAAATTCCATTGGTGATGAGTGACAGTTGATAAACGATTATCGTCCATCAGATGATTATCGAATAAAAACGGGTACGATTGCCAGTCTCGATGACCCAAATTAATGTTGATCGCTGTGGTTTTACCTCTATTTTTACACTTTGGCTGTTATTTAAGCGAATATTATAGTTGCCGGCATCAATAAATTGTCTGGCGATTTGTGCTTGGCGTGGCAAGGTTAACCAGCTTCTGCGATCGGCCTGTTCGGTTATTACATTAAAAAGTTGCATCACAATGGCGCCGGCGTCAATTGGATTATTGCCACCTTGACCACTGCTTTGGACACTTCGGTTCATTTGGTATTTAGCATAAACTCTTGCGGCTTGGCGAAACAGAGCCGCGGGTAAATCTTCTTTTAACGCATTAATGGCTAAAGCATCAATGTTAGCAATAGTTTGAGCGGTTAGTGGCGCACCTAAACCTTGAATTTGGCTGTTATTGACTAACTGACGTTGCGCTTGATAAGTCGCTAATGAGGCGGATTGTAAATTACCGTTGATGGGGAACGGTACTGTAATACTTTGTTTTTCTGGTACAAAATCACGTTCAACAATAAATACGACTTGTCCTTGCTCCGGTGCCGGTAATACAGCATCTCCCCAGCGACGTTTAAATTCATCGTATTGAGGCATATTCAGTTGTTTGGCTAAACGGACTAAATCTTGTTGTAAAAAGACATTATCTGGGGTGATTTGGGCTGCTTTTCGATAATCAATAAACGCGTCGTTAGGTTCGCTAGCGAGTTCGTGTAATAACCCGGTGGTGTAATAACTGTAGGCGTTAAGAAACGAGCTGGTGACACTGCCAGCGTCCTTACTTAATTGCGCCATTTGCGAATTAATAGTGCCATTAGCCATATCTTGCACTGACTTTTGAGATTGTTGATAGCGAGCTTGTTCCATGCTTTGCAGTTCATTGCTGCGACGAACTTCCACTAATGCTCCTTGAGCATCGCCACTGAATAAATAATTAAGCGACTGATATTGATGCAGCATGATGCGCTCATATCCCGGACCTCGATAAGGTATGGCATTATCATTTAATAAAATACTGCTGGCCCCTGCGCCGAGTTTACTGGCACTGACAGTGGCTTTATCGTCAAAGACTTGATAGGCGTCTATGGCTTGCTGGTAATAAGTCTTACTGCGGGTAAAGTCACCCGCTATTTGCATAATACGTCCAGATTCTTGGGCATAAAGTAAGCCATCATTGCCACTAATATTGTCGGCCAAATCGGTGATGTTTGCGGTTGGCGTCTCGCTACTGAGTTGCTGCTTGTATGACGCTATTTGCGACGGATAATTAACAAAGACACTGTTAAAGGCGCAACCGGACAGGCCAAGACAGAGGATCAACCAAGCACAGAATGTTCTTAACATTGTGTCACCTGTACCTGCGTTGCGATAAGGTTGACCCGTTCAAGTAAGGTAATGCCTTGTAAGTGGTCGTATTCATGTTGAAAAATACGCGCCACAAAACCCGTTAATGTTTGTTGATATAACTGGCCATCAAGTGATTGATATTGAACCTCAATTTCACCATGTCGCCAAATAGATAACCGCTGACCTGGAATCGACAAGCAGCCTTCTATACCCGCTTCTGTTGCGGTAGACGCCGATAAAATTTGAGGATTTATTACCACAGTTGGGGCCATTAAGGGCGCATCGGGATAACGTTCGTTTGGATTTGATGCCATGATGAACATCGCCGCGCGACTGAACACTTGCGTTGCCGCAATACCGACCCCGTTTGCATTTTGCATAGTGCTGAGCATGCTGTCGGCTAAAGTGTGTAATGCTTGGTCAAAAACCGTCACGGGCTCAGCAATTTGAGTCAGTATTTCTTCGCCTGTGGTAGCAATGCTGAGTAATGGCTTTAGCTGCATAGGTGACGGCTATCCTTGTTGTTCGCGTTTAACGACGAGCTGCATTAATCTATCGTTTAAGATCGTTATTACTTGCAAATAGGTCATTCATACTTACTTATGATCCACTCGGTTTGATGACTGTCTATGCCACATTGGCTCAATATCAGCTTAAGATGATAGCCATCTATTAGCCTGAGTTATGCTAGCCTGAGTTATGCCGCTTCGCAGCAAGGCTTTAGTAATGCGGTGGCGGTGTTTCATCTACCTGAGACGCCATATTACTGGGCTCAATAGCATGTAGTTTATTAACCATTAATAGCATTTGCTGTTGCTGTCTGGCAACTAGTGCATTGAGTTTTATCACTTCTTGGTTTAACTCTTCAATGGTGATGTCTTGAAATGATAATCTCATTTCAAGATCATCAATCTTTTGTAAAACGCGATCCATGTTGACCTCTTATTGATTAATTAATGCTGCCAATACTCAACGAGACCTTGGCTGCTAATGCTGACTATTGATCCTGGTGCTATCATTGCGGCAGAGTATACTACAGCGCCTTTGTTTTGGGTGTTTTTACTCAGCTGAACTTGCCAACGTGAAAGTCGCTTGCCTGAGTTAATTTGCCATAAAAAAATTTCTCTTGATGGCGTGCCTGTCAGTAATTGCTGGTCATGATTAACAAAGCGAGCAGTTGAAAAGGTCATTTGGCGTCGGTTAATATCCAGATGACTGATTGGTTTACCTGTACCCGATTGCCATAGCGTTGCATTACCTGTGATATCGCTGGCAAAGCTGAGTGTTCCTGAATCATTAATCACGACTTTAGTGATACGAGAGGTTAACTGCCATTGCTGGATTGGTTGACCCGTTTGGGCTTGCCAAAGAAGCACTTTACCGTCATTACCGCCACTGAGTGCCTTATTACCATCGGCACTAATGGAGACACTATTGACTTTTTCTTGATGGCCCAAAAATTGGATTAGGCGCGCTTTTTCTGGTGACAATGACATCACTGAGCCATCGACTAAACCAACAAGTGTTTGGCCTGTATTGGCTATGGCGACGCTTTGTGCATAAGAGGGTAACGACCACCATCCCACGGAAGACCCATCGGTTAATCGCCATATTGCCAGCGAGTGACTGCTGATTGTCGCGGCATAGAGGTTATTAGCCGATATTGCGGTCTCAATGACGTTACTGGTATTTTTCTGCTGACCTTGCAGCCACTGATAGGACAGGGTTGAGGTGGTGAGATCCCATACTTGTACACCGTTGTGAGCCGTACTAACCAGGGCAATACTGGCATCATTAGATAGGCTTGCACTGTAACTGGCATCGGTAGTAATCACCTGTACTTTGGTGGCTGGAGGCTGGCATGCCGTTAATAGACCTGTTAGGACAAATATTGACCAAAAAAGCATCATTGGAACGCGTATCATGAACTTGCTCCTTGAATTGTTGTCCTAAACATTGTCATATAAGGTTTGCCCAATGGTATAACCGTTTTAACTAGTATAGAGTGGCAAATAAACATGACCACTTAAACATCTCATTGATTGAATGTATTAAGGTTATTGTAACCACTAAAGGATGCTGAGGAAGCTTTAATGAAATCTATTTACAAATTATCGTTAGTTGCATTAGCCGTTGTAGGCCTTACTGCGTGTAATCAACCACAAGACGTTGCCCAAAAGAAAGTTGAGCTAACAACTGATGTTCAGAAAGAAGCATATAGTGTTGGTGGTTCAATCGGTAAATACATGTCGGGCCACATTAAAGAGCAAGAAGAATTAGGTTTTGCTGTTGACCGCACCATGGTGATTAAAGGCTTTAGCGATGGCTTAGGCGAAGAAATGCAGTTAACTGAAGAAGAAATGAAGACTGTATTAGAAAACCTAGACAAAAAATTAAACGACAAGCGTTTAGAGCAAGCAGAAGCGTTAGCCGCTAAATCGATTGCTGAAGGCAAAAAGTTCTTAGAAGACAACAAAGCGAAAGAAGGTGTGACCACAACTGAATCTGGTTTGCAGTATGAAGTATTAGAAGCCGGTAGCGGCGACAAACCTGCAGCAGAAGACTCTGTTGAAGTGCACTACCGTGGTACATTAGTCGATGGTACCGAGTTTGATAGCTCTTATGCTCGCGGCGAAACGGCTAAATTCCCACTAAACCGTGTTATCCCTGGTTGGACTGAAGGTTTACAGTTAATGCCTGTAGGCGCTAAGTATAAGTTTGTTATCCCATCAGAATTAGCTTACGGCGAACGTGATACAGGCACTATTCCTGCTAATTCAACACTGGTTTTTGAAGTTGAATTAATCTCAGTAGAAAAAATGCCTGCAGCAACAGAAACCAAGTAATATCGTCTATGTTACCGTCACTCAGTGATTAAAATATGGATATCAAAAAGGACGCTCCGGCGTCCTTTTTTTGTTTACAATGTAGTGTGTTTAACCTTTAACCTTTCATCTTGGCTCAGGATAAATGATTCACTTAGCCTTTTGACATGACTCAACCTTAGGTGGTTTGCTACATTCGCTATACCGAGCTAATAATGGTATTGCCATTAGCTTGACCTTGTCGATCATCTTATAAAGATCACCTGGCCTCATCCCGCGAGTGCTTTATTGCGGTTCCGTGGTGCGTTATGAATAAAAAGGGCGATGACTCACTGATTATAGCCATTTCAAGCGGTAGAATAAGTACATTTGCAAGCCAATCAGCGCAAACAACCCGCCACAGAATGCAGCAAAAGCCCAGTTAGATTCAGCCCCAGGAATGCCGCCAATATTGACGCCCAATAACCCAGTTAAAAACCCTAATGGTAAAAACACCGCCGAAATCAACGATAAAAAATACAGTCTTTGGTTCACTTGTTCTGATTGTTGCGATTGCAGTTCTTCTTGGGTGACACTGGCACGATCTCGTATCGCATCAAGGTCTTCAATGACCCGAATCAGGGTTTCGTGAATTTCTCGCAAGCGGACCTTGTCATTATGGTCAAACAGTTCACTGGCTTCTTGTAGCATACGATAAAATGCTTCACGCTGAGGTGCTAAGTAGCGTCTTAACACTACCGTTTGCCTGCGCAGCTCAGCAATGTCGGTACGCAAGGTTTTGTTCACTTGAGTGACAACCCGTTCTTCTAATTCATCAAGCTGTTCTTCAAGCTTGCCAATAAACTCCACTTTACGCTGCGTCAGCCGCTCACAAATGGCCATAATAAACGCCGCACTATCAATGGGGCCTTTGCCTTGAGTAATCGCATCAGCAACATCAATCACCGATTGTAATTGACGCTCGCAGGTCGAAATGATTTTGTATTCTTCTGCGTAAATCCTCACCGCAACCATGTCTTCAGGATCGGACCCAGGGTTTAAATTAACCCCACGCAATGCTAGTAATATACCTTTTTCTGAGCTTAATACTCGTGGACGAGTATCGGTTGCTAGTAGGGTATCCATCTCAACTCTATCTAAGCCAGAGTTGAGGAGCCATTGACGAGCTTTAGGTTCACGATAGCGAAGATGTAGCCACAAAAGCCCATCAGTGGGCTGCCATTGTGCTATTTGTTCAATGGTAAGTGACTGGCCAGCATTTGGCCCTGTAAGCAACAAACTGTATATAAAACCATTATTCATTATCAGAGATTCCATGTGACCACTATCGCAATAATTTACGCTACTTTTTAATCATGCCCAAGTTTTAAACGAGCTTGTAGAATGACATTCTTTATTTATCGAACATTTAACCATCAAATACACGATTTGATCAGTTAACGATCAGCAGAGTGGCTAATCATCGGTTAAAATAGAAAAAATGCTAACAAAAGAGTACTAGTATGGAATATCAGTTTCGTCGTAACCGCCTAGAAGGCAATTTCTTTGCTGAATTTAGTATGGATCACGAGGTGCTAGGCCGATGGTTTGCTGAACAACTCGGTGATGATAATCGCAAAGCTAATTATATTCTTAGCCAAATAGCGGCCATTAAAAAAGGGACTCTCACTCATTGGCGAGATATCAGTGGGGATTTAACCATCGACATCGACACTGAGCAGGTTAGAGTCTTTGCCAATGTGATTGATTTTGATGAAAAATACCAACTCGAAGATGCTATGAACTTATATGATGCCGAGTCTGAGTCTTATTGTGGTTTGGAAGACTTTGAGTCAGTACTGCAAAGTTGGTTAGCGTTTATTAACGATAAATAACAACAAAACCACATTGAAGTGGCCTTGTTGAGTATGAACTTGGTTGTTAACGCGCTAATTATTAAGGTAGCGTACAGCCATTTCAGTGCGTGATTTCGCATTCGCTTTACGCAGTAAATTCTTCACGTGAACTTTGACCGTCCCTTCGCTGATGTGTAAATCATCAGAGATCATTCGATTACTTTTACCTTCGGCTAGTTCCTGTAATATTTGCAATTCACGAGGGGTTAAATTTTCTATCCAGCTATTATCGTCAATGGTGTTTTTTAACTCATAAATATAAGCCTCGACTTCATCACTAATGACTCTGTGACCCAGCATGGCTTTTTTAAGTTGCTCTAATAGTAAATCAGGCTCAGTGTCTTTGAGCAAATAACCATCAGCACCCGCGCGCAATAATCGAATGACATCTTGTTTTGCATCGGATACGGTTAAAATGACAATTCTTGCTGTCACTCCCTCTTGACGCATAGCGTTAAGAGTATCAAGGCCAGACATACCTTTCATATTCAAATCGAGCAAAATAATATCGGGTTCATTTTCGGCTACGGCTGTAAGAGCTTCTATGCCTGTGCCTGTTTCACCAAAAAGCGAAAAGTCGCTGTCGGAGGTGATTAATTGGCAAATACCACGACGTAATAATGGATGATCATCGACAACAAGTACGGAATACGGCTTACCCATTTAAAGGCTCCTGTTGAGGGGGGAAACTCAGCGTGACAGTAGTGCCGCCAAGCGGATTACTATTGAACGAAACGATACCATTCAGTTTGTTGGCGCGTTCATGCATGATACCAATACCAAAATGTTGGTCTCGTTCTGCTAAATGTGTCACGCCAATACCATCATCACAAATTGAAATAGTAATCATGCCATTCTCAGTCAACTGACAATCTACCACTATATGGGCAGGCTTTGCGTGTTTTATTGCATTTAATGTCGCTTCACGAATTAATTGCAAGATATGAATGTGTTGTTTAGCTTCAAGTAAATGTGCTGATAGTGTGTAGTTCAACTGGATATCGATATTGGTTTGATGACGTAATTGCTCCAACATAACTTCAATCGCTTGACTTAAATTAGGCTCTTTAATGGTTAACCTAAAGGTGGATAACAGCTCACGTAATTGTACATAAGCAGTACTGACACCTTCATTGATTTCCATCAACTGGCTTTCTACTTCAGGGCTACGACAACTATTACCAAGGCTTTTACGTAATAAACTGACTTGAATTTTCAAAAATGATAATAATTGCCCAATAGAATCATGTAATTCCCTTGCGATGACCGCTCGCTCTTCTAATAGCGCCAGTTGTTGGCGTTGCTCACTTGCATTATGGATGGTAATGGAGCGCGTTAACATCATGGCAAAGTTTTCAAACAATAATTGGTTTAATGGTCGGTTAGAAATGACATCTAAATAGCCCAACTGTGTCTTTTCTATCAATAGCGGAAAATGTACCGATTCAGCTTGCAACTCTTTCGGCCAACCGCCTTCTGCTTCAATGACATCTTCAGAGCCGTCATCATGTTCAACGATTAATCTGAGATAGGTTAAGTCTTCATAATATTTGAGTTGGTTGATTGCAGATTGTAATGCTTTATAGTCAAGTTTATCGGCATGTAGCATTACGAGGTTGTCGTATAAAAACTTTAACTCGTTATTTGCTCGGGTTAATGCCAAGGTTTTCTCAGTTACTTGGTCTTCTAAATCCTCATATAAGCTGGCTAATTCAGCCGCCGTTTTCTGCAATGCGTTACCTAGAGCCGTCAGCTCAATATAACCCGTTTTAGGCATTTCAACGTTGAAGTTACCTTTAGAAATCGTTGCGGCGCTGTCCATTAATAATTGCAAAGGTTTAACAACGCGTTTACGAGTGAACACTACAGCAAAGAAAGCGATAACTAACAAAATGGATAAGCCGATAATCTGTCCAATAACCAATAACTTAAGTTTAAAGGCCGCGAACTGTTCCATCTTAAATACTAAGGTGTTAATGGTGTCGACAAAGTCGGTCAATGAATTAGAGTAAAGCTGTGTATTCCCTTGTTCTATATAGACCTTCATTACTTGCCACTTGTCGATAACCACCAAGTATTGGTTTCTGAGTTCTTCAGGGCTATACCAAGCAAAGGAACGTTTAAGTGCTTCAGAGTTAAGTGTGTTTTCAAATTCAGTAATTTTTTTATCGGTATTATGACTGCCCGCATTGGTATACAACAAGAGCCGGTAACTTTGCATTCGCAGTGATCCCGAGGCATTAATCCCTTTGGCATCGCCTAAACTGAAGGTTAAATTGACGATAGAAAATACCGCTAAGCTTGATGACAACAAAATTAACATAAGCATTAAGCTTAAAATGGTGGAGGTAAGGCTGCCACGAGTAAACATAAAATCCTGTTGTTGATAGTGATTAGTGATTAGAAATAAGCCAAAAGTATTGTTTTATATCGTGTCCAATAGTGTGTTCTACATTAGGTATGGGTTGATAACATTAACAAGTTTACAAAACTGTGAAATACATCCTGTTTACATGTTGATCTGGCGCAAACTTTCATCGCTATACCCCATAAGGGGTATATTTAAAGTTGAATTAAATAGCTAACTTTGACCTTGGAGATGTCGTGATTATTAAATTAAATATAATGTAACACGGAGATAAAGGGTGATGAAGATGAATGTAAAATCAATTGCACTGGGTGCTGTGATTGCAGCCAGTTTTATGGCTGCAGGCGCAATGGCGAGTGATAAAACCGAACCGCGTAATGAGGTTTATAAAGATAAATTTTCAAAGCAATATGACAGCTGGCATGCTACTGAGGAAAGCAAAGAAGTTGTTGATATGTTAGAAAAAGTACCTAGCCTAGTTGTATTATGGGCAGGTTACGGCTTCGCTAAAGATTACAATGCACCACGTGGTCATATGTATGCGGTTACTGACGTAACTAACTCATTACGTACCGGTGCGCCAAAAAATGCTCAAGATGGTCCAATGCCAATGGCGTGTTGGAGCTGTAAAAGCCCTGATGTACCTCGGGTGATTGAAGAGCAAGGTGAAGATGGTTATTTCAGTGGTAAGTGGGCTAAAGGCGGACCAGAAATCGTTAATGTTCTTGGTTGTGCCGATTGTCATGAAAAAGGTTCTTCAAAGTTGCGCATGTCACGTCCGTTTGCGGCTCGCGCAATGGATACATTGAATACTCCATTTGATAAAGCTTCTCGTAAAGACAAGCAATCAATGGTATGTGCTCAATGTCACGTAGAATACTATTTCGAGAAAACCGCAGAACGTCCTGGTTTTGTTAAATTCCCTTGGGATATGGGGACGACTGTTGAGCAAATGGAAGTGTATTACGACAGCATGGAGTTCTCTGATTGGACTCATGCCGTGTCTAAAACTCCAATGCTAAAAGCGCAGCATCCTGGTTATGAAACTTGGAAAATGGGCGTGCACGGTCAAAATAACGTGAGTTGTGTTGATTGTCATATGCCTAAAGTGACTAACGACAAAGGCCGTAAGTATACCGATCATAAAGTGGGTAACCCATTTGACCGCTTTGAAGAAACCTGTGCAACGTGTCATAGCCAAAGCAAAGAGTTTATGGTTAAGCAAGTTGAAGAAAGCAAACACAAAGCACAAGACTTAAAAGCACGTGTTGAAACTCAACTAGTTAAAGCTCACTTTGAAGCTAAAGCTGCGTGGGATGCGGGTGCAACTGAAGTTGAAATGAAGCCAATCTTAATGGATATTCGTCACTCACAATGGCGTTGGGATTATGCGACTGCATCTCATGGTGCATCATCACATGCTCCTGCTGAAGTATTACGTATTCTAGGAACTTCATTGGATAAAGCTGCTGATGCTCGTGTTAAATTGGCTCAGCTATTAGGTGCTAAAGGTGTTAAGCAACCAATTGCTTACCCTGACACTTCAACTAAAGCAAAAGCACAAGCCGCTTTAGGTATGAACATGAAAACCATGAATGCTGAAAAAGCTGAGTTTAAGAAAACACTGGTTCCTCAGTGGAAAGAAGAAGCTAAAAAGCGTGAAGCGACTTACTAATAAGTTTTACGGTGAGCATTAACGCTCACCTCATGTAAAACCTGAAGCAATATAGCAAACAGCCCTCATTTGAGGGCTGTTTTTTTATGTGTTTGGCGTAGAAGTCGCTGATCAATCGATTGCTG
Organism: Shewanella sp. Actino-trap-3; assembly: GCF_002836275.1. Lineage (NCBI taxonomy): Bacteria > Pseudomonadati > Pseudomonadota > Gammaproteobacteria > Alteromonadales > Shewanellaceae > Shewanella > Shewanella sp. Actino-trap-3. The sequence continues at coordinate 4,064,227 of NZ_PJCE01000001.1, forward strand.
TTATGTGGCATTAATGGTGGGTTAATCGTTGCACCAAAACAATGCGGCGCTGTTTTCTGTGCACTCGATTGGTGCTGTTCTGTTAACAAATAAAATACAAAATAAAATAAAAACCATATATAACAGACTGTTGAAAAAGTGGCCTAATGATTGAATTAACTCATTCAACAAAACAACAACCATTTTTTTTCACACTTTTGGAGGTCGAGATGAAACTCGTCAGCGCTATCATCAAGCCATTTAAATTGGATGATGTCCGTGAAGCTATTGCAGGCATGGGCATTGAGGGTATGACTGTAACTGAGGTAAAAGGCTTTGGACGTCAAAAAGGTCACACAGAACTTTATCGTGGGGCAGAGTATCAAGTAGACTTTTTACCAAAAGTAAAATTAGAAATTGCCACCAAGGATGAAAACTTGGACATGCTTATTGAAGCGATTACCAGTGCCGCTCATACCGGCAAAATTGGTGATGGTAAAATATTTGTAACTGATTTAGAACAAGCGATCCGTATCCGTACGGGTGAACTTGATAACGAAGCATTATAAGGGGGCGGTGATGGAAGAATTAACTCAATTAGGGCTGACGGTAACTGAATTACGTTTTGCACTAGATACATTTTATTTTCTTATTTCAGGCGCATTTGTGATGTGGATGGCAGCGGGTTTTGCCATGTTAGAAGCTGGCTTAGTTCGCTCAAAAAACACCACTGAAATTTTAACTAAAAACGTGTGTTTATACTCCATTGCGTGTGTCATGTTTCTATTAGTTGGCTATAACATTATGTATGTAAATAATGTTGAAGGTGGCTTTATTCCTTCTTTTGGCGCACTAATAGGCACGCAAGCTGAAGGTGCGGATCATGCTCTTGAATCTGACTTTTTCTTCCAAGTGGTGTTTGTTGCCACAGCAATGTCAATTGTGTCTGGTGCGGTTGCTGAGCGGATGAAGCTGTGGTCATTCCTTACTTTTTCAGTGGTAATGACCGCGGTTATTTATCCTGTTGAAGGGTATTGGACATGGGGCGGTGGTTTTCTCTCTGAAGCTGGCTTTGTTGATTTTGCTGGTAGTGGCATTGTGCATATGGCGGGTGCTGCCGCAGCCATCTCTGGTGTGTTGCTGCTTGGCGCTCGTAAAGGTAAATACGGTGAAGATGGTCAAATTCATCCAATCCCTGGTTCAAACTTGCCTATGGCTACCTTAGGTATGTTTATTTTATGGATGGGTTGGTTTGGCTTTAACGGTGGCTCGCAACTATTAGTTTCAGATGCAGAAAACGCCAGTGCAGTTGCTAAAATCTTTGTCAACACCAACTCCGCTGCTGCATTTGGTGCCATCTCAGCACTTATCGTGTGTAAAGTGGTATGGGGTAAAGCAGACTTGACCATGATTTTAAACGGTGCGTTAGCCGGGTTAGTGGCGATTACAGCTGACCCATTATCGCCGTCATTGTTAATGGCTGGTGTGATTGGCTTGGTTGCTGGTGCTGTGGTTATCTTCTCGGTCATCGCTTTTGACCGTGTTAAAATTGACGACCCTGTTGGTGCTATCTCGGTGCACGGTGTTGCTGGTTTCCTAGGATTAATGCTGGTGCCATTATCAAATGCAGACGCGAGTTTTGGTAGCCAGCTATACGGGGCCGCGATTATCTTCGCTTGGGTATTCTCAGCATCTCTTGTTGTTTGGTTTGTGATTAAAATGACCATGGGTATCCGCGTAACAGAAGAAGAAGAGTATAACGGTATGGATGCTTCTGACTGTGGTGTAGATGCTTACCCTGAGTTTGTTAGTGTTAAAACCGCTGGTTAAGTGATTAATACGCTTTATTCGTATTATAAAACATAACCCTAGAACAGAATCCTAACATTAGGATTCTGTTTTTTTATGCACCAGAATAAAGAGGTTATCAAGCTTTGTTGGGGAAGCTGAGACAATGTGCTAGCGTTATGAGGTAGCCATTTTGGGATAACAAGAGTGATGACATTATTAATGAAGCCATGGATGATTTGTCTGTTAGCTGGAGCCGTGTTATTAAGTGCCAATAGCTACTCTGGCACCGTTGTGGTGCGTCCGTCATCACAAGCCTTCGATGCATTTGCGGTTCGCGATTTGGTGTTACAACAGCATCAATGGCAAGAATTGTTAAGGCAGCAACAGCAAATTAACATTTTGCAATCATTACCCCTGGGTTGTGTCGCCGTGACGTTACCCTTTGACCACTTTAGCTGTGGCCTGCAATCTTATCGTCCCTACCAATACCAAGATAAACCCGTTTATATACAAATTGATCCGCCTATGAGTGATGGCCCATCTCAATAGTTAATCCCACTGGGATTAATAGAGGGGGCAAAGAGGGGAGAGTTCGAATACTTCACCTGTTTGATAAGCGTTTATTATCCCAATAGCGGTTGGTTAATAAGTCGTTACAACCTTGTGACGGTTCTTTTTGACCGAGAGGTCATCTGTTGACTATACTTTTAGATAGCTTATTTCTATCTAAGGGCTGAATTATGTTCACTTATCACTCAAAAGGAATAGAGATTGATCCCCCGCATTATGGTGATGATTTATTACCTACGTGGGTTAATATCTTGTTTTTGGTTGTGTTTTTTAGTTTGAGTGCCTGCCAATCAGCCCCATCGTCGGTCAACCAAATTGATATTGATAACTTGTTTCATGATGAACTGTTCACACCTGTTGACGTTGTGACTGTTGACGATATTTATCGATTGCCAGTAAATTTTGTGACACAGCTCAGGCGACAATTTCAAGCCGATAATACTATCCGTAGCCAAGGTGTGATGGCCAATGAGTGGTTGGCTCAGTATATCGGTGCACAAAATGGTGGCTTTGAATATCGAGACCATTTTACCCGCACAGCCGCTGAAACGGTACTCAGCCGCCAAGGTAATTGCATGTCTTTAGTTGTGTTGTCGGCTGCATTAGCGGATGTATTAAATGTGCCGGTTGAATTTCATGATATTGATGTTGAACCTATTTGGGATAGGCGCGGTGGTTTCTATTTAGTTAACGGTCATGTGAATTTAAGTTTGTTACCTCCGGTTAATAGCAACATTGTGCTATTTAGCAGATCTGAAATGCTAGTGGACTTTTTGCCTGAACGCTCTGTTCGTGCTTACCATAAAAAAAGAGTCAATAAGCATCAATTAACGGCAATGTTCTATAACAATATCGCCGCCGAAGCGTTGGTGAAAGCCGATTACGATTTGGCTTATGCGTTGGTTAAAAAAAGCATTCAGCTAGACCCTCAATTTGTTGCTGCGATTAATACACTGGCGGTTATCTATCGACATAAGGGCTATGAGGATGAGGCTGAAAATGTCTACCGTTCGGCGTTACACGTTAACGATCAAGATCTGTCGACACTGTATAACTTAGCGTTAATTTTAGGTGAACAAGGTCGTTTAGAGGAATGGCGTGAAGTGCATAAAGTACTTGAGTTAGCGAGAATTAATAATCCATTTTATTATTTTGACATGGCCCAACAAGCGTATTTTGATAAGCAATATCAAGATGCACTCGTATGGTATAAGCGCGCTGTTGAGAAAGCGGATTATCGGCACGAGTTTTATTTTGGTTTGTCTAGGGCTTATTGGGCAACGGGTGAGGAGCGACTCGCTGAGAAAAATCTTAAACGTGCATTGGCACTCAGTGACACCAATAATAAACAACGCTACCAAATTAAGCTGCAAGCAATGAAGCAGAACTAATGCCTTTTAGGGGCTTAATGATGTGGCTGAACATTATTTTTGTTATGCGAGTTCGAGTATTTTTAGGTCGCGGTATGACTGCTTGGGTGACGTAATGGCATTATCAACTCGATTAGTCATGATGGGTTGATGACAGACAATGTTGGTTGGGCAGGGTTGAACAATGCCATTTTGCTCAGGGGTAAGGGTGTCGAGTTTTAATTTTAGTTTATGGCGATAATATTCAAATATTTGTTTTTCTTATATAATTTCATGTACGTAACGATTAAATAACCTCACCACTTGGCTTTGTGATCAGTGATTTCACTAATATGAGGATTGGCATTGCTCAAATCGTTAAACATATCGACTAAGTATTGTTTTCAGTTTTGAAACCCTAAAAAAGATAAAGCATTAAGATCGTTAATTTATTCAATATGGAAGTTAATGCTTGATAAGCAGAACGCGCTATTTTTGATATTCACTCAAGTTTTGGGTATCAAATAGTCATTTAATATTATCGGCATAAACTAAATCTTCCGATGCCCGGAACCCATGTTCCACTGTCACTCAACGAGTTAAATTCGACTAATGGGTGTTAACCTTCGTTAGGCTCAATGGAAGCGGCCACTGAGGGGTTGATGTCCATGGTAACTTGCTGAATGTAATGGGTGTTTTTATTTTTTCAATCAGTGATTATCTTCTGGATAACGAGCTGAGTATTAAATGGTTCATCTTGTTTGTGTTGAGTTGAATGAGGTTAATAACCAAGGTAAAGCATATAAATATCATGAGTGTGTCTTTTCATAATACTGCTTATTGGCAGTGTTATTGGCAGTGTTATTGGTAGTGTTATTGGTAGTGTTATTGGTTACTAAAAATCTATAAATAGGCTTATTTAATACTCAGTTTACATCGGGGTACTGTGTCTCATTCGCTATTACTTCCTATTACCGTATTGCCCGTGACTTGCTACAGCATCTTTTATCGGTATCGATGAATAATACTTGATTGATTTGTCGATAAATACTGGTTAAATTGGAGATTCATGTTCATTTTTTTCGATGGTTTTTGATCATTTTTAATGAATCGTATCATCTGATTTACCTTTTAATGGATCAGATAAATAAAATGTTTTGCCGGAGCTGTAACCACTATGCATTACCAAACTGACGATATTCGTATTGATGAAATAAAACAATTGCTTCCTCCTATTGCGATTCTAGAGCGATTTCCGGCAACCGAAAATGCATCAGCAACCGTTTTCAATGCACGCAACAGTATTCATAACATTTTAGCCCGTAAAGATGATCGTCTGTTGGTGGTGATTGGTCCTTGTTCAATCCATGATCCTGTTGCGGCTTTAGAATATGGTCAACGCTTGGTTAAGTTACGTGAACAGTATATAGATCAGCTTGAAATCGTGATGCGGGTGTATTTTGAAAAGCCGAGAACAACCGTGGGCTGGAAAGGCTTAATTAATGATCCGTATATGGATAATAGTTTTCAACTAAATGATGGCTTACGCACTGCGCGCAAATTATTAGTCGATTTAAATGACTCTGGAATACCAACTGCAGGTGAGTTTTTAGATATGATCACGCCTCAGTATGTGGCCGATATGATGTGTTGGGGCGCTATTGGGGCTCGCACCACTGAGTCGCAAGTACACCGAGAGCTATCATCGGGGCTGTCTTGTCCTGTTGGATTTAAAAATGGTACCGACGGCACCATTAAAGTGGCTATTGATGCGATAGGTGCAGCCAATGCTCCGCATCATTTTTTGTCGGTGACTAAGTTTGGTCATTCAGCGATTGTATCGACCAAAGGCAATCCTGATTGTCATATTATTCTTCGTGGTGGACGCGCCCCAAACTATAGTGCTGAGCATGTTTCAGAGATTGCTAATCAGCTGACTAAGTCAGGATTGGTTGATAATATTATGATTGATTTTAGCCATGCCAATAGCAGCAAAGATTATAAAAAACAGATGGTGGTAGCAAAGGATGTTGCCGGTCAAATATCTCAAGGTAATCAGGCTATATTTGGGGTTATGGTTGAAAGTCATTTAGTCGAAGGAAGCCAAGATTTAATTGAAGGCAGTGCATTGTGTTATGGACAAAGTGTTACAGATGCTTGTATCGGTTGGGATGACACCGAGTCGCTTTTAGCGACCCTAAATCAAAGTGTACTAGACCGTCGTCAAGCATAGTCTTTGGCAAAATCACTCAAAAAATAAGGCGCAATGAGCGCCTTATTTTTTTGTATATTCAACGAGATATTCATTGGCCTTTGCTAGATTACCAAAGGCCGAGATAAGATTATTACGGCCTTTGTCTTGCAGTTCAGGGTTATCAGATTCAATCATCATCCATACCCATGTTTGTATTAGTTGTAATGGAGGGTACTGAATTTTTGTGTTATCCAACATAAAGCATCCTTTAAGTTAGTAAATCTTTGTCTGTTAATCATCAAACAGGCCTTTATTTGTACTCGAAGAGTAGCAAATTATGCTTACAGAAATAACTCTATTTAGCTTAAAAAAGCACAAAAAAACACAAATAAACCAAAAAATTATATCTTTGGCTAATAAGAATCTATTTTTAGTAAGCCTTAAGTATTACTAAACTTGACGTTAAAAAGATTAACATCAATAAAATTTGATAATATCCATTCCATTATAATGTGACGTAAGTCTGATAAGGAAATGGCATATAATAAGACAATCAATGTTTACCATTCGTAACACTGCCAATAACAGCGGTAATTAACTGGAGTAAAGATGAGACCTTCTGCGTATTTTGAAGGCCCGGTAGGGACGTTAAATTGGCAAGTTTTACGATTGTTATGGCCATATTTATTAGAATTTAAAGGGCGAGTATTGCTGGCGATGATTTGCCTCATCGTTGCTAAAATAGCGAGTGTTGGATTGCCATTTATCCTTAAAGACTTAGTCGATACGCTCGATAAACAATCAGCGACGCAGCTAATCGCCGTCCCTGTTGGTTTGGTGTTAGCCTACGGTGCGGTTCGCTTGCTCAATGTCATTATTGGTGAGGTACGCGATACCTTATTTGGTCGGGTTACCGAACGTGCTATTCGTCGCCTTGGACGGTCGGTTTTTGAACATTTACATCGACTCGATCTTGATTTTCACTTAGATCGCCGTACCGGCGGTCTGTCGCGTGACATTGAACGTGGCACCAGTGGTGTCAGTTTTTTAATGCGCTTTATGGTGTTTAATATCGTTCCTACACTGCTTGAAATTGTCTTAGTTATTGGTATTTTCTTTTATAACTATGGCGCGAGTTTTGCGCTGATCACCTTCTTCTCTGTTGTGACCTACATTGGTTATTCCGTCGTGGCGACAGAATGGCGTACAGGTTATGTGCGCGATGCCGCTAGAGCCGACTCGCTGGCAAATACTCGTTCAGTGGATAGCTTATTAAATTATGAAACCGTAAAATATTTTAATAACGAAGAATTTGAGTCGCAACGATATGACTCTGCGCTTGAGCAATGGGAAGTGGCAAAGCGCAAAAACCGTTTATCGTTATTTGCGCTTAATGGTGGCCAAGCGTTAATTATTGCCGTTGCTATGACTGCCATGATGGGGTTGGCGGCCTATGAAGTGAGCCAAGATTCCATGACTATTGGTGATTTTGTATTAATTAATGCGTTTATGATGCAGTTATTTATTCCGTTAAATTTTTTAGGGTTTGTTTATCGTGAGATCCGCGGTGCATTAGCCAATATTGAACGCATGTTTGATATTTTAGCCAAACAACCACAAGTATTAGATCAGGTTGATGCGATAGAAATTAGCCCAACCATTGGAGCGATAAAGTTCACTGATGTGAGCTTTCATTACGATCAACGAGCCATTTTAAAAAGTGTCAGTTTTGAGGTGCCAGCAGGGAAAAAAATTGCCGTAGTGGGCGACAGTGGCGCAGGTAAATCCACTATCATTAAATTGTTATTTCGCTTTTATGATGTTGCCAGTGGTTCGATCACTATAGATGGTATTGATGTGCGTCAGTTTAGCCAGCAAGCTTTACGCAGAGCAATCGCAGTAGTACCGCAAGATACGGTATTATTTAACGATTCTATTTATGAGAATATTCGCTATGGCCGTGCAGATGCTTCCCGTGATGAGATTATCGCGGCGATTAAATTGGCTCATTTGAGCGACTTTATTGAATCATTGCCAGATAAAGGCAATACCAAGGTCGGTGAGCGTGGATTAAAGCTTTCCGGCGGCGAAAAACAACGTGTTGCTATTGCTCGTGCTGTGTTGAAAGGTGCGCCTATTTTAGTGTTTGATGAAGCCACGTCTTCATTAGACTCACGCTCAGAGCAAGCTATTTTAAGTGCCTTGCGAGATGCTGCAAAAGGTCACACAAGTTTAGTCGTAGCCCATCGTTTATCGACCATTATTGATGCAGACCAAATAGTCGTATTGAGTAAAGGTAATATTGTTGAGCATGGCACTCATACTAGTTTATTAGCTCAGCAGGGTCTTTATGCTCGGCTTTGGCATATTCAAAATGAACAAGAAAATCTGGCGAAGGGCTAAGTGTCGATAAACATGTTTCTGCGTTATATAAACTAAAAGTGAGAGGATTAGAAGCTAGTACGCTAGCGGGGCTAGATCCTATACAAGCTAAAAACGAGAGGATTAGATGCCAGTACGCTGTGCGGCTAAATTCTAGAACCTAGCAGACTGAAGGTCGCTCTAGCAGGCCTATTCCTAGAACCTTGAACGCGGTCACTTCTTGATATGCTGGCTCCTCCATTTCAAGGTCGTTTAGGTATATATGATGATGTGGCGTAAAAACGGGCGTTTGGGTTTATCATTCTCTTACCATGAGTAAGAATTATCACCAGCGAAGTCGTTAAGTGGGGCATAAATAAAAACCTTTTTATAGCGTAAGCACTCTATAATGGAACACTTTAACAGCGCTGAATGGTGTTTAAACCGAATTGTTATATCTATGGCTAATGAATTTTTTGACGATAGTGATTAACGCAGTTAATCTATAGCCTTACTCGTGAGTTATATATCTCAGATAACATTGTTTTTCAATCAACTGGATTTTATTAAAGGTGCAGATTCGTGTATGGAGATGACTTGTGCATAATATTGCGTTAATTGCGGCGCTAGAAGGCACCCGGCATCAAGTGACAACAGATTGGTTTGCTATTATGGCAATGCTAAAAACGCGTAACATGTCTGATGATGCAATTAAAATAGTGTACAACGATTTGTGTGCTGGTTTAAGGGTGACGACTCGTGGCGTGACGTTAGCTAAGGCGATGGATAGTGATCTCGATAAGAGTATTGTATAACCTAGCCAATTAAACAAAATGATGACACGCAGGACACACTTTTGTTGTTTAACTCGCTCGAATCAACTCATACTGTTATATCGATTTGCACTGACTTATGATGCTAATGAATTGATATCAGTGTATCTTTTGGGATGCCATTATGGCTTTAATCGCTAATGTTAGGTTTTTTGGCGGATAAAACACTTGGAAGAAGATCGGGATATAGTAAGTTGCTTCTGTAATGACTAATTCGACTGTTGATTAACAATTGATTACTTTTTCTGCCAACTAATACACACCATTTTTATCAGTGCCGCTGGAGAAGGGTCTAGTGTTAAACGTTTAATTTTTCCTTGTTCAAAGCATACTAATTCTCCTTCGATTTCTGTCATTCGATTACAGTTTTTACAGCTTAAACTTAAGCTTTTTGCATTTAGATCTACTGCATTCGTTTTTATATTCAATACGAAACCCTCTGGATTGATGCCTCTTTAAATCACAATAAGACTACTTATTGTGATCAATATCAAGCATATTATACACCTTTTCTCATTTTCGGCAAAGTAATCCGCGCACTAGAGCCCTGTAATTTACTGGGGTTCATGACCTACACTATTGCATATGTCGGTAATGTTTATCGAGAGTGACTGCGACCCCAGACGATTGCACAATACGAGCATGGTGGCGGGTTAAATATCTTGGATCTGTTACGCCGCATGAATGTGCGATCATGATTAAATCATAGTGTAAAAAATGATTATAGTTTGCGACACGTACCGATTTATCTTTAGGATCTAAGCCTTTTTGTAGCCGTGTATTATGAGTTGTAATGCCAGTGGGGCAAGTGTCTTTGTTACATTGCAGCGATTGAATACAGCCTAAGGCAAACATATTTCCACGGGCGGAAGCAATAAAATCGGCACCAGTGGCTAATGCCCATGCCACATATGAGGGCATGATCATTTTCCCCGTAGCAATAATTTTAATGCGTTGCTTAAAGCCGCGTTCATTCAGTAAATCAACCAGTAACGGTAAACTCTGTCGTAGTGGTAAGCCCACATTATCCATCAGAGCTTGTGGCGCTGCGCCTGTACCGCCATCGGAACTGTCTAAGGTAAAAAAGTCTGGTGCATGCTCAATACCACGGCGCTCAATTTCATCCAGGAATTCGGTTACCCAAGACATATCGCCTAACACAGCCTTAATTCCTGTTGGTTTGCCGGTAATATCTCTTACCTGATTTATCATATCGACAATGTCAGCTACGTTGTTTAATTCAATGTGTCCATTGGGGCTAATTGAGTCTTGTCCCGCTGGGATCCCGCGAATAATGGCAATTTCTTCAGTCACTTTTATGGCGGGTAAAATACCACCTTTACCGGGCTTAGCACCTTGGCTTAACTTAATTTCAAACATTTTGACTTCAGGATGCGCTGCAATTTCGGTGAGTTTTTGTGCGTCTAAATGGCCTTGAGCATTACGGACACCGTATTTAGCTGTGCCTATTTGAAATACTAAATCACAATGACCTTTTAGATGGTAAGGGCTTAATCCTCCCTCGCCAGTATTGAGCCAACAGCCTGCTTTTGCTGCGCCATGGGATAGTGCTGTAATCGCTGGGCGAGATAATGCCCCAAAGCTCATTGCTGATATATGGCAAATTTTCTCGGTTATGTAAGGGTGATTACAATCGGGGCCAATGGTGACAGCGATGGTTTTATGGGTGTCATGATCATTGATGGGGAATGCTGAGTTCATGAACATTACTGCCCCCGGTTTATCTAAGATCTGAGTAGAACCAAACGCAATGGTGCGGTCAACATTTTTAGCGGCGCGATATACCCAACTGCGTTCGGCGCGATTAAATGGCAGCTCTTCGCGGTCTTGGGCAAAAAAGTATTGTCTAAAAAACTCGCCTTGTTTTTCTAGAATATACCTAAAACGGCCGATGACAGGGTAGTTATGCCGAATGGCTTGTTTAGTTTGCAGTTTATCAGCGATAAACATGTAAATTACCGCAATGAGCAAGAACCAGAATAACATTAATAAAAGACCAGAAAAAATATCTATTCCCCACATAAACCAATGTTGTTGCAGCATATTTTTGTCCTTAATTAAAATTCAGTGTGAGAGACTCAGTATGGGTGATAATGATAAAATTAATCTTATTAACTAGCCATATTAGCAATAACCAATACGAGGTAACTATATCGTTACACTTTTGACCTCGTTATCAAACGGTTTTCTTTTGCAGTAGTAAGGCATTAATTGATGCGATTGTGATGCGTTGAAGCTTACTTTTTCAATTTAGCGGGTATTGCTAATGTACACATTAACGCTGTTATTTGGGCTATCCTTTACATTATCGTTATGCAATATAGGCCTTTAGTTCGCCATTAATATCGTAAGGGGGTGAATGAGATGAATCGTTATATTTATCTATTATGACTTCAGAGATTCATTTTTTGGTCGATATTTAGGCTATCTATTATGCTAAATGAGAAATTATTATGGATGTTAACAATGCGGCTTCAACTAATGCGACCCCTGCACTAGAAAGTAAAAGCACTTCAACCCGTGCCGCCACTTCGTCAACTCAAGCCGCTTCCAATAACGCTAGCTCAGCGGTCAACTTATCCACCAAAATATCAGCGAGCCAACTCAGTCGTCAAATAATGAATAACAACATTCTGGCAGCACAAGAGGAAGTGAGCATTGCTGCCGGTGACAAGTCCATGGCATTACTTTATCGCGCCGCGATTGAAGCCATTAACGAAGAGCTTGCACCAATGCGAGGAGAAAACTCAGTCCAAAAGAGCCTTGCGAGTGGGGTTGATTACTCGCCAGAAGCAACTGCTGATCGTATTGTTAGCTTTGCAACAGCGTTTTTCTCTGTGCATCAACAACAAAACCAATCTATGGTGCTCGATGAACAAGTTGACAGCTTTATGCTCAAAATTGGAGATGCAATCGATCACGGTTTTAAAGAGGCAAGTGATATTTTGTCTGGTTTAAAAGTACTAGAGGGCGATATTGCTGCTGGTGTTGATAAAACATATGAGCTGATACAGCAAGGGTTAGCGCAATTTAGACAGGATAAGTCGACTAAAGATGGATCACAAAGCGTGACTCAAGCTACTTAGTCTCTTATGATTAAGATAGGCTTTCAGCGATAAGGATAGTGACTATGTGGACAACGGGTAAGGTAATTGAGCGCATTGATTGGAATGATAAATTATTCTCATTGCGCATCAAAGCCGATGTCGAACCTTTTATCGCAGGTCAGTTTATTAAGCTCAGCCAAATGCGTGATGAAAAGCGTGTCGCGCGGGCGTATTCACTGGTAAATTCTCCAGGTACGGATTATGTCGAAGTGCTGGCGGTGTCGGTAGAGGATGGGCAATTATCTCCAGATCTAAAAGCATTAAACCCGGGAGACACCATCGAAGTGACGCCCAAAGCGACTGGATTTATGACCTTAGATGAAGTGCCTAACGGCGTATTGCAAGGCAAACATTTATGGTTCTTTGCTACGGGTACCGCTGTGGGTCCTTTTATCTCTATGCTGGCAACGGCAGAACCTTGGCAACGCTTTGAAAAAGTCGTATTAGTTTATGGTGTCCGTTTCGCTGAAGATTTAGCTTATTTAGCAACCATTAACCAGTTTATTGAACAACATCCACAGCAGTTTGTGTTTATTCCGATTGTGACCCGTGAAGACTATCCTGAAGGGTTATCGTGTCGCATTCCTGATGGCATTAGCAGTGGATTAATTGAACAAAAAGCGGGGTTAGGGATTAATGCAGAACATTCTCAAGTGATGATCTGTGGTAACCCAGGGATGATAAGTGACGCTCAAATAGCCCTAGTAGATAAAGGATTAGCCAAAAATCTTCGACGTGCTCCTGGGCAAATAACGGTCGAAAAATATTGGTAATATCATAAATCATAAACACTAATGCCGTGATGGTAGATCCTCATCAGTGTTTACTGATTTGTGTGGGCATTCTTTCCCCCGCTTAAAAATTCACTATCCCGAGTGAAACAGCACTTGCTCCTTTTAAGATGATCACTTACCCTATTGCAATTGATAACCATTATCAATCGCGTCGACGATGGCGCAATATTGTTTCAGTTAGGGAGCGTTGATTAATGAAGTTGCTAAAAAGTGTCGCATTATTAGGGTTGGCTTGTGTGGCTTCTTCTGTCAGTGCAGCAGAGGCATTAACGGTTTATTCTTATCGTCAAGCTTTCCTGATTGAGCCCATTGTAGAAAAATTTACCCAACAAAGTGGTATCGACGTTAATGTCGTATTTGCTAAAGATGGCATTGCTGAACGGATAGCGCGTGAAGGTCGTTTATCTCCTGCTGACGTAATACTGACATCAGACTTTTCTCGCTTGATGGAGTTGGTGGATAAAGATCTTGTTTCTCCGGTCCAAAGCAGCATTATTGACCATAATATTCCGCCTCAATATCGCTCACAACAACACAATTGGTTCGCACTAACTATGCGCGTGCGTAATTTATATTCTTCTAAAGATCGTACTGGTAAAATTGATATTGATTACGAGGACTTAGCCTTAGCACAATACAAAGGTAAAATTTGTACTCGCAGCGGTAAACACCCTTATAACGTCGCATTAGTGGCCTCGATGATCGCTCATGATGGTAAAGCGAAAACTAAAACCTGGCTACAAGGGGTTAAAGCTAATTTAGCCCGTAAGCCTCAAGGTAATGATCGTGATCAAGTATTAGCCGTTAAAGAAGGCTTGTGTGATATTGCTATCGGTAACAGCTATTACTACGGCAATATGTTAATGGATAGAAACCAAAAAAGTTGGGCGCAAGCTGTCGACATTAATTTTCCTAATCAACAGAACCGTGGCGCTCATGTCAACGTATCAGGAATGGCATTAGCCAAACATGCTCCTCATAAAGACAATGCAATTAAATTAATGGAATTCCTTACCTCAGATGTCGCGCAAAAAATGTATGCTGAAGTGAACATGGAATATCCGGTAAAGGCTGATGTGGCGCCGTCTGAATTAGTGGCCTCGTGGGGTGATTTTAAGGCCGACAGCTTACCGATTTACACGTTGGCAGAATACCACGAAGCGGCAGTTAAATTACTCGACGAAGTGAAATTTGACCTGTAATTAAGGCTCGAACCTTAATAGACGATCAACCTCTAAGCCAAGCGCACGTAAACTTTTTTAGCGCACTATTGTTACGGTTAACAGTATCGATAAAATGAGTTGGGTGCGCTGAGTTAACTCGGTATTATTTATGATTTTAGGCCTAACCAGAAGCTGGTCGCTTACTGGTTATTTTATCGCGGTAATATTAACATTGCCGCTGATTGCCTTAATAGTGCAATCCACTCTTCCTGACGAAGCTGTATTTAGTCATTTGTTTAATACAGTGTTGCCGACATACATAGCCAATAGCTTATTACTGATGTTGTTGGTCGGACTTGGCTCTGTGCTATTAGCCATTCCTGCCGCATGGGTAATTGCCCGCTGTGACTTTCCTTTTCGACGATATTTTCAGTGGTTATTACTGCTTCCATTGGCTATGCCAGCTTATATTGTTGCTTATGTTTATACCGACATGCTCGACTATGCCGGCCCAGTGCAACGTACACTAAGGGACTGGTTTGAATGGCAATCACCTCATGATTATTATTTCCCCGCGATACGCAGCCTTGGCGGGGCGGCAATAATACTGTCGTTAGTACTATTCCCTTATATTTACTTATTAGCCCGAACCGCTTTTATGGAGCAATCTTCAAATTTGCTTTATGCATCACGGGTGATGGGTTGTAGTCCGTGGCGCAGTTTTTGGCGACTGGCATTACCCATGGCACGGCCTGCTTTAGCTGTTGGCGTTGCCCTAGTGGCTATGGAAACCGCAGCAGATTTTGCCACTGTAAGTTATTTTGCCGTTCCTACACTAACCACAGCTGTTTACGACACATGGCTTGGTTATGGCAGTTTAACGGCTGCCGCTAAGTTATCGGCAATTATGTTGTTGGTGGTATTTTCTATGATTGGTGTTGAACGGTTTGCCCGTCGCAAACAACAATTATTTCAAAAGCAATCATCCTTCAATGAAGCCGATCGATATGTGTTGTCATCAACTAAGGCCTGGATTGCGCTAGGCTACTGCACATTATTGTTATTTATTGCCTTCTTGCTGCCTTTTACCGTGTTATGTGTTTATGCCATTGATTATTTTAACGAGAGTTGGGATGCACGTTTTTGGCAATATAGCCTTAACAGCTTATACATTGCCGCTATCGTCAGTGCTGTGTGTATGCTGTTATCACTGATATTGATGTTTGTCCGTCGAGTCAGTCCGCGCAAAAGTGATTATCTTCCCTCTAGAC
Organism: Shewanella sp. Actino-trap-3; assembly: GCF_002836275.1. Lineage (NCBI taxonomy): Bacteria > Pseudomonadati > Pseudomonadota > Gammaproteobacteria > Alteromonadales > Shewanellaceae > Shewanella > Shewanella sp. Actino-trap-3. The sequence continues at coordinate 4,079,660 of NZ_PJCE01000001.1, forward strand.
TAAGCTCTACTGGTTATGCCTTGCCGGGCACCGTTCTGGCAATTGGTGTTTTGGTACCACTGACATTGATTGATTTTGCGATTAACGATGTTTACTATTGGCTGGGTGAACGTGGGCCGGGATTGTTATTGACTGGCAGCGTGTTCGCCCTGATTTTTGCCTTTTGTGTGCGTTTTATTGCCATATCTATCGGTAGCTTAGAGAACAGCTATAAGCGTATTTCGCCTTCTTTGGACATGGCGTGTATTACCTTGGGGCAACCCCCACTTCAACTGCTTTGGCGTGTTCATTTACCTTTATTGCGTAAAGGGATTTTTGCCGGTGCATTGTTGGTGTTTATTGAAAGTATGAAAGAGTTGCCCGCAGCATTATTATTACGCCCCATCGGATTTGAAAACTTAGCCACTTATGTGTTTCAGTTTGTCTCAGATGAAAAGCTTGAACACGGTGCATTAGCCGCGATTGTTATTGTGTTAGTAGGGCTTGTTCCGTTGATTTATCTTAATCGCTCCTTGGAGCAACAAGGCTAATTATGTCAACCTTAACCATTGAAAATATCTGTAGTGATTATCAAGGTCAAGTGATCTTGCGTCATTTGGATCTTACCTTGCTGCAAGGTGAAATTGTCGCATTATTAGGCCCCAGTGGTTGTGGCAAAACCACACTGTTGCGCGTGATTGCAGGTTTGCAAACTATTAGCCAAGGCTGTATCAGTATTAGTGGCCAGGTGATGAGCAGTGATGACGTGTTTGTGGCTAGTGAGCAACGTGGTGTCGGCATGATTTTTCAAGACTATGCCTTATTTCCACACTTAACCGTGGCGGATAATATTTTATTTGGCGTTAAAAACCTTAATGCAAAGGAGCGCCTAACTCGGTTGGATGAGATGCTTGATCTGGTTAAATTAACTGGCTTGGCATCTCGTTATCCTCATGAATTATCTGGCGGACAGCAGCAGCGAGTTTCGATTGCGCGTGCCTTAGCTTATCAACCTGAATTATTATTACTTGATGAACCTTTTTCCAATATTGATGCGCAGGTACGTAACGAGATGATGCTGGAAATTCGTGCCATATTGAAAAAGCGAAATGTGAGCGCGGTGTTTGTGACTCACAGTAAAGATGAGGCATTTGTATTCGCAGATAAACTGGCATTATTTAAAGATGGCGCCATTATTCAACATGGCAAAGCTGAAACCTTATACAGTTCGCCAAAAGAGCGCTACGTGGCTGATTTTTTAGGAGCGGGTAATTATTTACCTGTTACTGTAACGACTCGTTATCAAGTCGATTATGCTCTTGGCACTCTTAATAGTACTGAAAAATTACCTTGGCCTATTGGAAGCCAAGGGCAAGTATTATTAAGGCCACAGCAAATTGAAGTTCATCCTAATATCGATGGTCGTGGCTATATTGTTGAAAGGCATTTTCTAGGTACTGTATGCCATTATCAAGTTAAAATTGGCGCTGATATCTTGGATGTAAGTAGCCAATCAACGACACTAATACCAGGTCAACGAGTTGATATTCGCATTGCGCCACATCCGCTAGTCATTTTTAATTAACGATTGATGTGGTCATCTTAATTTTTGGGCATAATTGTTAACTTCCGCCCTGGATAATAACCCGTTATAAAATCGTTTACTGTCTAGTCCACTGTGCTGCATTAATTTAAAATAGACCATCACTTGCAGCAGCAGTCATAAGAGTCTGGGTCGGTTAATCAAATAAATGACAAGTTCGATAGCAAATAAGCTCAATACTATGATGTCGGCTTACGTAGAATATCCTGTAACTCGAGTTAAGTGAGTCATCAATTACAACAGATGTTCAATCTTTTACTTGAGATAATATGAGTACAATAGGTGATACAAATCAGCTAAATGTGAGTACACTTCGGGTAATGTATATTGAATTAAGATAAGCTATTAATTAGCGGAATTGATAAAAGATGCTATTGGTTATCTAATGACTACTTAATTACATCAAAGCGTTAAGTTATAACCATTTAGGCCGACATAAAGTATTAAGGTAGATGAGTTAATATGGGTAACCAAGTTATGCCTCGTGAACAGTTAGGGATTTGCGCAGAAGGGAATTTACACAGTGTGTACTTGATGTTTAATGCCAATGACGGTGTTGAAGATCAACTACGTCCGTCCATCGCTAATGTGGCGCAATACATTTACGAACTCACGGATCAGTATGCAGACAGTGCTTTTAATGGCTTTGTGGGTATTGGGGCCAATTTTTGGGATACTTTTTATCCAGAAGCTCGTCCAGCATTATTGAAACCTTTTCCTGCAATGAATGACGGTAATCGTGATGCTCCCGCGATGGAATATGATCTGTTTGTTCATATCCGTTGCGATCGTTATGATATTTTGCATCTTGTTGCTAATGAAATTAATCAAATGTTTGAGGATTTGGTTGAGTTAGTCGATGAAGAGCGCGGTTTTCGATTTATGGACAGTCGTGATTTAACCGGCTTTGTTGATGGTACTGAAAACCCTAAAGGGCGCCATCGTCAACAAGTTGCGCTCGTCGGTGATGAAGATCAAGACTTTGTATCTGGTAGTTATCTACATGTACAAAAATACATGCATAACTTAAGTAAATGGCATCGTTTACCACTTAAAAAACAAGAAGATATTTTTGGTCGAACCAAAGTTGATGATATTGAGTACGAGTCAGAAGATAAGCCATTAACCAGCCATACGAAACGAGTCAATTTAAAGGACCCACAGGGTAACGCATTAGAGATTTTACGCCAAAGCATGCCATATGGTTCGATTAGAGAACAAGGGCTAATGTTTCTTTCTGTATGCCGTACACCTGATAATTTCGAAAAAATGCTCCGCAGTATGGTGCACGGTGATGGTCATGGAAATCATGATCATTTAATGTCGTTTACTAAAGCGTTGACTGGGTCGTCATTTTTTGTACCATCACTGGATTTTTTAACTCAATTTGATGATGTGTAAACGCCGATTCTAGGCAATAAAAAAGCAATGCCATGGCATTGCTTTTTTATTGGAACAGTTTTTTTATTCACTATAGTTGAATAAGGATCTAACCGTTTCGAGAGTATCATCAATAGTTTTTATGCTTGCTGGGCAAATAAAAATAGTATCATCGCCGGCAATGGTACCTAATATGCCTTCTGGTTTGCCTATTGAATCGAGCAAACGTGCAATTAATTGCGCTGCACCTGGGCTGGTTCTTACCACAATCATGGCTTGGTTATGGTCAACATCCAGTACTAAATTCTTAACTGGACTACCCGCAGTCGGAACGCCTAGCTCGGCAGGGAGGCAATACACCATCTCTTGCTTAGCATTTCGAGTTCGCACAGCACCAAACTTGCTGAGCATGCGAGAGACCTTAGATTGATTAATATTACCGAATCCTTCGGCTTGAAGCGCAATAACAATCTCGCTTTGGCTTCCAAAACGTTCTTCTTTCAGAATCGCCTTAAAAGTTCGAACGAGCTCATCCTGATTTCTTGTCGCTGGCATAGTGATAATTCATCTTATAGTTGTTATTCAAAAAACTAGCACATTTTGAATATATTGGCTTGTTAAGTCAAGAAAGAATCAGATTTATTGAATAAAAATTCATTTTGCAGTGGAACTTTAAGCTGACACTTGGGTGAGTAATAAGTCTACCGACTTAAGTGAATAATTCACAGTATTGAGGTTATAAACCATAAATTAATATGGTGCTGTATTTAAAGAGGCTTTATCTGAAGATTCTTTATATAACGATCGTGGCGATGATTGTTTTGTTAGTACCAATAGCGTATCACCCTTTTCAGACAGCAGATTGAGTTTGCCTTTTGAGAAATCAATCTGTTGTACCTGTGCAATAGCGTGCATTAAATCCGCTTCTTGGGCCATTAAACTATCCACACAAGCTTTCATAGTTGATCCCGATGGTGCCATTTGGAGTCGATTTCCTTGTTGATCGTAATGACCAAAAAATTGATTACAGCTGTTATTGCCGCTTAACTCACCATTTTGGGCAAAAACTAATTTTGCTGGGCTATTATTGATGGTAGGAGTGTCAAGGACGACTTCTACATGCCAAGTACCAATTAATTGTTCATTTGAGACAATTTGAGTGTGGTTTTGACAAGCACTCAGGCCTAAAAATATAACGGTGGCGCCAAGAATATGCTTTATCATGCGAAGAGAGTTCCAAATACGAAAAAATTGCCGTTATTCTACTACTTGAAGGTGATTAAGAGCGTAAATAATTGTAATTTTTCGAATTAATGAACATTATTTAACGTATTAAAGAGTCTAAAATGATCAAAATACTCAAAGTGTTGCATATCGTTGGTTTAATCATGTTGCTGGTGGGCGTAGGATTACATTGGCAAAGTGATATAGGCCAGCAAGTCAGTGGTATATTAGTCATTGCCTTACTTATTGGTGTGGGGACATTAATTATGTCTCCGCTGCCTGTTGCGCTAGTGATAGAATGGTCTAAGAAACAATCTCCCAATTCAGGGTCAAAGGAATAATCATTGTCATTTATTATCCGTAAGGCGTTATTAACCGATGTTGCTGCTATTGTGCAGTTAGAACGTGCTCATGTAGATGATGAGTTGCTAGGTTCAAATAACCAACTTCATGCTCATTCACTCAGCAAAGGCGAGGTGATACAGCTTATCAATCAGCATTGGTTTATCGTGGCAGAAGAGCAAGAGCAAATCATTGGTTATGTGATGGCAGCCAAATGGTCCTTTTTTTCCGCGCAACCATTGTATCGCCATATTATTCAAAAAATTAAGTTTACCGATTTAGAGGGACAAACTTTATCGACCACTAATTCATGCCAATATGGGCCGGTTTGGATCCAAGAATCAAAACGTGGCCAAGGAGTATTTTCGGCGTTAGTCACTGAATTAAAAAAACAAGTAAGCAATACCTTTCCATTTATGATTACGTATGTCGCCGCAGACAATGCGCGTTCATTAGCCGCGCATCAACAAAAAGCGGCGATGACAGAGATTGATCAATTTAGTTTTGAACAACGTGATTATTGTTTACTGGCCACTGCCACTGCCACGGTAAATGGTATCTGATCAATTGTGTCGTTAAGGTGGTTATTTAACGTCAAGGCGGTATAAGGGATGGGATATATCGATAAAAACCGATTTATTTCAAGTCTGCAATATCAAACTGGCCATTGGCTTTGCTAACAAGGGGCATTGACGTGTTAGTTGTGGCCCTATTGTCAGTCAATGCAACACCGATAGCAGGACAAAGAGTTGTTTGATTATCGCTTGCTATCCCGAGCTGAGGTTATTTATTAGGAATATTATGAGTACTGACTTTGAAACACTTTTTTTACCTTACCTTGGCTTAAGGTTATCGGCGTTTGACAATATGAAGCTGATTGCTGCGGTATTGACTGACGCGAGTGAGACGTTTGAGTGTGTTGCAGCTGATTTACAAGATGAAGATGATCCACAGTTGCAGCAGTCGGGATATTTTGTGTGCTGGCAACAAACGTGGTTATTTTGTGGGGTAACCAATGATTACCATGCAGCGATTACATTGTTTACCCAAGTCGAGCGGATTAATAAGGCGTCAATTTGTGTCAAAGTGGTGCCGGTAATGACCATGCAGCAAGTATCGTTTATGTGTGTTGAAACGGCGCATTTTGACCATTGTTAACTGAGCATCACCCCGTATTTATGGCGCTGTCACTTCAGCGTCATGGAGTTGCATTATCACTAATGGCCGTTGTTCACTGTGATATCGATGATATAACTGCATTATCTCTGCCGGTAACCTAGCAAACGCACTCGGATCTATCACCACAAAGTGCTGCCGTTGATATAAGTCAATTAACCAGGGGTGGGCAAATAAGAAGCAATGTCTACTCGTTAATTTGGGTGCGATAAATTGCAATAACTGACTTGAAAGTTGTTGGCCACGATAGTGAGGATGGACTAATAATCCACTTATCAATTGATATTGGCCTATCGGTTTAATTCTTATTGCGGCAACGATTGTTTGCTGGTTTAAGTCTGTGCTATCTGTGTCAGAAGAGTGTAGGTGATGAATCACAGCAACCGCTTCTTTTTGGGCTAATCGAGCATAGGGCATATGCTGACGATAAAATAATTTGATTGCAGACCACGCTTTTATAACAGAAAGTTTACTGGCACAGTGCTTGATAGCCGTGAGTTCAATCGCAGTCGGATTAGTTACACTCGGGTTAGTTGCAGTCGGATTAGTTGCAGTCGGATTAGTTGCAGTCGGATTAGTTGCACTCGGGTTAACCGCAATGGATTTAGTCGCAACAGATGGCTGGTGGTTTGCCGTTATCTTTGTGTCTAGCCAAGTGGGGTGATACATAACGTGAGCCATTTGTGAGATCAAATAATTGTCTAATAAATCAGATAAAATAAAACCGCCAATGGCGGTTTTTTTTTTGATATCGTTTTGCTTAGCCTAAAGTCGCTAGGCTAAGACGATATTCGTTTCTTCATTATAGCCCTGCATCAGCCCGAAGCATTTCAGCTTTATCCGTTGCTTCCCAAGGGAATATATCGCGACCGAAATGACCATAAGCGGCTGTTTGTTGGTAGATTGGACGTGCCAAATCTAGCATTGCCGTTAAGCCATATGGACGTAACTCAAAGTGTTGACGAACCAATTTGATTAACACTTCTTCAGACACTTTACCGGTACCGAATGTTTCAATACTGATAGATGTTGGCTCTGCCACACCAATGGCGTAAGACACTTGAAGTTCACAGCGATCAGCAAGGCCAGCCGCAACAATGTTTTTAGCCACATAACGTGCAGCGTAAGCGGCACTTCGATCCACTTTAGATGGGTCTTTACCAGAGAATGCTCCGCCGCCATGACGGGCCATTCCGCCGTAAGTATCTACGATAATCTTACGTCCGGTTAAACCACAATCACCAACAGGTCCACCAATTACAAAGCGACCGGTAGGATTAATAAAGTATTTAGTGTCTTTATTTAACCATTGTGCCGGTAATACAGGCTTGATGATGGTTTCCATTACCGCTTCAATCAAATCAGCTTGTTTCACGTCTTCACGATGTTGCGTTGACAATACAATCGCATCGATACCGATGATTTTGCCATCGTCATAGGCAAACGTTACTTGGCTTTTCGCATCTGGGCGTAACCAAGGTAGGGTGCCATCTTTACGCACTTCAGACTGACGCTTAACTAATTTGTGCGCGTAAGTGATCGGTGCAGGCATCAATACATCGGTTTCATTGCTGGCATAGCCAAACATTAAGCCCTGGTCACCCGCGCCTTGTTCAGCCGGATCTGAGCGATCAACACCTTGATTAATGTCTGGTGACTGTTTGCCAATGGCGTTCAGTACAGCACATGAATCAGCATCAAAACCCATATCCGAATTGGTGTAACCGATTTCGCGCACGGTTTTACGGGTAATTTCTTCAATATCTACCCAAGCAGAAGTGGTGACTTCGCCGCCCACTAATACCATACCGGTTTTAACATATGTTTCGCACGCAACACGAGCTTTTGGATCTTGCTCAAGTATTGCGTCTAATACCGCATCAGAAATCTGATCGGCGATTTTATCTGGATGACCTTCTGAGACAGACTCAGAGGTAAACAAGTGCTTTGCCATAATAGGAAAATCTCGTTGGTTGCATTTGAATATACGTCTAGACGTCTATTTTAGTCGAAATCGAATCTGATAACACCCCCCCTATACGAATTTAACTTTATAATTGTGCAGTGATGCATGAATATTTTATATTCAAAATAACTATTTTTAGCTTCGTTGCTAATTAACTAATTGATTATAAATAATTTTAGATTTTTTTATAGTTTTTTATAATCACTTTAGTGCCAAAAATTGAACAATATCAGGGTTGATTATTAGGCTTTAAATGGCGATATAAGGTTATGTTTGACTGATATGGCGCTGTTTTCAAGCTCGACTGTCAATAAATAATGACTTAGCTCATCAATGCCCTTCATTGGTATTTGAGCATATGGCTAGGTACTAGGTCGCTTCGCTGCTTGATGCTATAAAATCTTAGCAGCGAAGCGGTCCCTATTCCTGAGATGACAAGCGGTGACGAGCGATATCAAGAGATGATAAGCCACGAGCCTAGGTGCTAGACCGCTCTATCCGTGAGCGCAGCGTTCGCTTGTTATCTCTTGTTATCGTTTCTGAAGCTGTCCCTAGTAGGACTGAGTCCGCTCCTAGCAGCCGCAGGCGCTCTATTTCTAGACCCTTGAACTGGGTCAATTCTGGACATGCACAATCCTGTCTTTCGAGGTCGTTTGGGTATAAATATGCAATGTGAGAAATTTTAATTTGCGTCACATCGCCTAGTAGGGGAAAATATGACTTCACAATTGTCAGCTACTCACAAACAAGCAGGAGAGAGCATGTCATCTCGTAAAGTACTCGCTAACGCCATTCGCGCCCTAAGTATGGATGCGGTTCAAAAAGCCAATTCTGGTCATCCAGGTGCCCCTATGGGTATGGCTGATATTGCCGAAGTGCTATGGAATGATTTTCTAAAGCACAATCCAACTAATCCTAACTGGGTCGATCGCGATCGTTTTGTACTATCAAACGGTCATGGCTCTATGCTTATATACTCTTTACTGCATTTATCGGGTTATGAATTGCCAATTGAAGAGCTAAAAAAATTCCGTCAATTACATTCAAAAACCCCTGGTCATCCAGAATATGGTTACACCCCTGGCGTTGAAACCACAACCGGTCCTTTAGGCGCGGGGCTCAGTAATGCTATTGGTATGGCAATTGCTGAAAAAACCTTAGCGGCTCAGTTTAATCGCCCTGGTCACGAGATTGTTGATCACTTTACCTACTGTTTCTTAGGCGATGGTTGTTTAATGGAAGGTATTTCTCACGAAGCCAGTTCATTAGCGGGCACATTGGGTCTTGGTAAGTTAGTGGCATTTTGGGATGACAACGGTATTTCTATCGATGGTCATGTTGAAGGTTGGTTTACCGACGATACGCCTAAGCGTTTTGAAGCCTATGGCTGGCATGTTATTGCGGGTGTAGATGGTCATGATCCAGACGCTATCCGTGCTGCAATTGAACAAGCCAAATCAGTCACTGACAAGCCATCGATGATTTGCTGTAAAACCATTATTGGTTTCGGTTCGCCTAACAAATCGGGTAGCCATGATTGCCATGGTGCACCATTAGGTGATGCTGAAATCGCCGCTGCTCGTGAGTTCTTAAACTGGCCACATGCTCCTTTTGAAATCCCATCTGATGTTTATGCTGGTTGGGATGCTAAGCAAAAAGGTGTGGCCAATGAATCATTATGGAATGAAAAATTTGGCGCTTATCAAGCTGCATTTCCAGAACTCGCTGCAGAATATGATCGCCGGGTATTAAAAGGTGATTTACCTGCAGATTTCGAATCTAAAGCACAAGATTTTATCCAACAAAGCCAAGATAAAGCTGAAGGTATTGCCAGCCGTAAAGCATCGCAAAATGCCATAGGTTTCTTCGGTGCCATGTTGCCAGAATTACTCGGTGGTAGCGCAGACTTAGCCGGTTCTAATTTAACACTTTGGTCTGGTTCAAAAGGTATTCAAGACGATCCTGCCGGTAACTACATCTATTACGGTGTACGTGAATTTGGCATGAGCGGTATTATGAACGGCGCATCATTGCATGGTGGTTTTATTAACTATGGTGCAACCTTCATGATGTTTATGGAATATGCGCGTAACGCAGTACGTATGTCTGCATTAATGGGTATTCAAAATATTTTCGTGTATACCCATGACTCAATTGGTCAAGGTGAAGATGGTCCAACCCATCAGCCTGTTGAGCAATTAGCTAACTTGCGCTTAACGCCAAATATGGCCGTATGGCGTCCATGTGATGCAGCTGAAACGGCTGTTTCATGGAAAGTGGCGATTGAACGTCGCAATGCACCAACAGCGCTAGTCTTTAGCCGTCAGGGTCTTAAAGCACAAGCGCGTAGCACCGAGCAATTAGCTAACGTGACTAAAGGTGGTTATGTACTGTCTGATTGTCAAGGCACTGCAGAGGTGATTTTGATTGCCACCGGCAGTGAAGTGCAATTGGCGATGGATTCTGCCGTCGAGTTAACCAAGTTAGGTCAAAAAGTGCGTGTGGTTTCTATGCCTTCTACGACTGAGTTTGATAAGCAAGATGCTGCCTACAAAGAATCTGTCTTGCCAAAAGGTGTCACTAAACGTGTTGCCATTGAAGCTGCACATACAGATTTCTGGTACAAGTATATTGGTTTTGATGGTGGCGTAGTGGGTATGACGACCTTCGGTGAGTCAGCCCCTGGTGGTGATTTACTTAAGCATTTCGGCTTCACTGTTGATAATGTAGTAAAAACTGTCCAATCTTTAGGATAATCATCTGAGATTAAACACTTATCTATTAGGTGGTTAATCTGTATAATAACGGCCTGCAATACTATTGCAGGCCGTTATTTTTATGTCTTTAATTCACACTAAATAACATTTACTAAGTCACTTATGTGTCAGTGTTTCTACAATAGTTGATGACACCATAGGTACCTCGGTGAATGATACTGGACCCTAAATGATTCGAGTTGCAATTAATGGTTATGGCCGGATTGGCCGCTCAATACTTCGTGCACTGTACGAATCTGGTAAACGTCAACAAATTCAAATTGTGGCGATTAATGAGCTGGCAAAGCCAGAAGCTATTTGTCATTTAACCCAATACGACACTACTCATGGTCGTTTCAAGCATAACGTTAAGCTAAAGGGTGAACAGTTGCTTATTGGTGATGACAGTATTTTGTTACTCAATCAAGCTGATGCTAACTTATTGCCTTGGGCTGAGCTTGATATTGATATCGTTTATGAAGCCACCGGCAGCTTAATTGATCGTCAAGCTTGCGAAGCACACATTCATGCTGGCGCTAAGCAAGTGCTGATTAGCCATCCTTCTTCTGCAGATGTTGATGCAACCATTGTGTATGGTGTTAATCATGATTTATTGCGTGCAGACCATACGGTTATTTCTAATGCGTCTTGCACTACCAATTGTATTGTCCCGGTTATCGATGTATTGGATAAGCATTTTGAAATTAAAAGTGGGGCTATTACGACTATTCACTCGGCGATGAATGATCAGCAGGTCATTGACGCTTATCATGATGATTTACGTCGAACGCGCGCCGCGGGCCAGTCCATTATTCCTGTTGATACTAAATTAGCTCGAGGCATCGAACGCATTTTGCCGCGCATGAAAGATAAGTTTGAAGCTATTTCTGTGCGTGTGCCCACCATTAATGTGACCGCGATCGATTTATCCGTCACCCTTGAGAAAAAAGTCAATATTGAACAGATCAACAGTGTGTTAGAACTTGCCTCAAACGGAAGTTTTAATGGTATTTTAGGCTATACTGACGAGCCTCTGGTATCGTGTGACTTTAACCACGATCCACGTTCAAGTATTGTCGATGGTACCCAAACCCGTGTTAGCGCTGGCCACTTGGTCAAATTATTATTATGGTGCGATAACGAATGGGGTTATGCCAACCGCATGCTTGATACCAGTTTAGCGATGATCCAAGCAAAATTAGATCGGTAACATAAACAGATTATGCCGTAATGGGTTAAGCCGGTTGCGCACAAAGACTTTGTATTAACTTAAAAAGGAACTGCTAATTATGGCAATTATTAACATGACAGATTTAGATCTACAAAATAAGCGGGTGCTTATTCGTGAAGATTTAAACGTGCCTGTCAGCGATGGTGTAGTGACAAGTGATGCGCGTTTACGGGCGTCATTGCCAACGATTAAACTTGCGCTGCAAAAAGGCGCCGCAGTCATGGTGATGTCACATTTAGGCCGCCCAACAGAAGGTGTGTTTAACGCCGAATTCTCAATGCAACCTGTAGTGGATTATTTAACGAAAGCGTTAGATTGCTCAGTGCGTTTAGTGAGTGATTATCTTGATGGTGTTGAGGTTAATGTTGGCGAAGTCGTCGTATTTGAAAACGTTCGCTTTAATATTGGCGAAGGTAAAAATGATGAAACATTATCTAAAAAAATGGCCGCATTATGTGATGTGTATGTTATGGACGCATTTGGAACGGCTCATCGTGCCCAAGCATCTACTCATGGCGTCGGTGTGTATGCCCCCATTGCCTGTGCTGGCCCGTTATTAGCCCAAGAATTAGATGCACTAGGCAAAGCGCTTGATAATCCAGCTCGTCCAATGGTGGCGATTGTTGGTGGTTCTAAAGTGTCGACTAAATTAACCGTACTTGAAAGCCTTTCAACTAAAGTTGACCAACTTGTTGTGGGCGGCGGTATTGCTAATACCTTTATTGCTGCAGCAGGCTATAAAGTAGGTAAGTCATTGTATGAAGCTGATTTAGTAGAAGAGGCCAAGCGTCTAGTGACCAATGCCCGAAGTCGTGGTGGTGATATTCCGGTTCCTACTGACGTGGTAGTAGCGAGTGAATTTAGTCCAACGGCTGCCGCGACGCTTAAATCGGTTAGCGAGGTGACTGACAGCGATATGATTTTTGATATCGGTCCTGACAGCGCAGAAGCCTTAGCTAAAATTATTGAACAAGCGGGCACGATCGTCTGGAATGGTCCAGTGGGCGTGTTTGAATTTGATCAATTTGGCGAAGGCACTAAGCGTATCGCCGAAGCGATCGCAAATTCCAAAGCATTTTCTATTGCTGGCGGTGGTGACACCCTAGCGGCAGTCGATAAGTACAATATTGCAGACAAAGTGTCTTATATTTCAACCGGTGGGGGGGCTTTCCTTGAGTTTTTAGAAGGCAAAGAATTACCCGCAGTAGCAATGCTTGAAAAGCGTGGCGCTTAGTTCACACATCAAGTATTTGTAGCGTAAACCTAATAATTATTATAAAAAAAACCGCTCTGTCACTGTTATTTTTTAGCCGCGACAGAGTAAAAAATCCGTCCAAACGATAGTGACCTAGGTGAGTAATCACCCTATTATTGGAGAACAAAATGGCTCTTATCTCTCTACGACAACTGCTTGACCACGCTGCAGAGCATGGTTATGGCGTCCCTGCTTTTAACGTTAACAACCTTGAGCAAATGCGTGCAATTATGCAAGCCGCTGAAGCCACTGACAGCCCTGTGATTGTTCAGGCCTCTGCCGGTGCACGTAAATATGCTCGCCCACAATTTTTAAAATACTTAATGGCAGCCGCTCTTGAGCAGTATCCTGATATCCCAGTTTGTATTCATCAAGATCACGGTACTGATCCTGACATTTGTCAGCGTTCAATTCAGTTAGGTATGTCATCAGTCATGATGGATGGCTCGTTAATGGCCGATGGTAAAACACCTGCATCATACGACTACAACGTAGATGTTACTCGTCGTACAGTGGCATTTGCTCATGCTTGTGGTGTGTCTGTTGAAGGTGAAATTGGTTGTTTAGGCAGTTTAGAAACTGGCCAAGCTGGCGAAGAAGACGGTGTTGGTGCTGTGGGAACGCTGAGCATGGACCAAATGCTAACGTCGCCTGAAGAAGCTGCTCGGTTCGTTGCTGATACTCATGTAGATGCGTTAGCGATTGCCATTGGTACCAGTCATGGTGCGTACAAGTTTAGCCGTAAACCTACCGGTGATGTATTACGTATCGACCGTATTAAAGAAATCCATGCGCGGATCCCTAACACGCATTTGGTTATGCACGGTTCATCTTCAGTACCGCAAGAGTGGCTGAAAATCATCAACCAGTACGGTGGTGAAATTCCAGAAACTTACGGTGTACCGTTAGAAGAAATCGTTGAAGGTATTAAGCACGGTGTGCGTAAAGTGAACATTGATACTGATTTACGTTTAGCATCAACGGGTGCCGTGCGTAAATTCTTGGCTGAACATCCTGCAGAATTTGATCCGCGTAAATTCTTGAAAGCATCAATGGAAGCGATGGCTGACATTTGTACCATCCGTTATGAAGCATTTGGTTGTGCTGGTATGGGCTCTAAAATTAAGCCTAAATCACTGCAAGCAATGTATAAAGCTTATCAATCTGGTGAGCTTGATCCTAAAATAATGTAAGCCAGTCTTACACTAAAACCACTAATCAGCTCATTTATCAATGAGCTGATTTTTTGTGAAAAAATAACCCAAAACGTTATTTTGTAAACCTTATCGAACATGGTTATCGGTTAAAAAATTGATGCTATAACGTCAACATTTATTGATTTACCTGTTATGGGCGAAAAATCACATGGATGTGGCCATTAATGGCCGCGACCTAATGTAAGACGCCATGGGTGACAAAGCTTTCGCGGCACAGTGATTCTATTGCCAAATTTGAATGTTTATCTTATTGTTCGGATTGTCGATTGTCGATTGGCATAGGTAACGAGATTATTATTGACCCTATGGTCGGTGCTAAACAGCTATGAGCTGCTAAGTCTCAAAGGTATCTTGTGCCAACATTAGGCTTAATCCTAACCAGTATTATGATGCTATTCGTGATGATATAGGGCCTAATATCATGGGGACCTAGTGATAAAAACGACCTTTTTTTCCTTATAGGATAATTATTTGTGCTGCCGTTAGTTATGGAAACCGCTAGGACATTTAACTTAGTAGTGATTAATGCGTTAAGAGCCTGCGGTGATGCCATGTTGGCTTTTTGCATGGGCCTGTTCCATGTGATGTATAGCGGGATCTGATGCGGTCCACTTAGCGTTTAGCTTGCTGGGTGTTTGGGCCGTTTTAGCGCTCGATGAATAGGTTTAGCCATGCTGTGGCTGTTAATGCACCGCATGTCGGCAAAGCAACAGCCTAGTGGCTTAATGATTGATGGGATGACTATTTTTTCAATTTTATTATCAAAGTGTTAATATTTTAGGGGTTAAACGTATAACCCCCCCACATTAGATTTTGTAAATCGTAAATAAAGGATGAAATGACATGAAGAGACTGCTACTTACTGCAGCTATTACACTAACCATGCCATTTGCAGCACATGCTGGAAGTGAGTTTGTTGAAGGCGATGCCACTTTTGCTGGTGAAGCAGAATTAGGTGCAACGTTAACCACCGGTAATACAGATACTTCTTCGTTTAAAGCGCGCCTAGCGTTGAAACAAGAATTAGACAACTGGGAGAACCAGTATGTGTTAGAAGGCTTGTACAAAGAAGACTCTGAAGAAGTGACTGCAAAACGTTATTTCCTAGGTGCGCAAGGCAACTACCAAATTAACGATGTGAGCTATTTGTTTGCTAACACTAACTATGAAGTTGATCCATTCACTGGTTACGATTTCACCTCAACGACTTCTGCCGGTTATGGTCAACACTTTATTGATACTGACAGAATGTCTTTAAAAGCTGAGGCGGGTCCTGGTTATATTTATCAACAACTGGATGAAGAATCCGCACTTGCTGAAGGTTATGATAGCGAAGATAGCGTTGTTGCTCACGCCGTGATTGATTTCCAAACTAAGATTAGTGATTCATCTAAGTTCCAGCAGAGGTTTGTTGCCGATTGGGGGAGTAAATTAGATGCTCGTTCTGAAACCTCATTAACAGCCAATATCGTTGGCGCACTGGCGATGAAATTTGCTGTTATTGTTCGTTATAACAGTGAACCGCTTGACGACAAAGAAAGTACTGACACTGAAACCAACATGACATTACTTTACGCATTTTAAGTTAACAGTATTTGTCATGTTAACTTGAATTTATGTATCGAAACGCTGGCCTTGCCAGCTTTTTTATAGCTGTTTTTTTGAATGACTACAATGTCGGCTTATTATCGCCTTAACGAATGGATCCCCCCAATCTTTATCCGTAAGTGATTAATTCAGCGTGTCCCATTATTAATCAGCAATGTCGTAAGTTAGCGATTTCTATATTTACTATCATGCAATTATACCTTGCGCAGAAAAACGCCATATTCGCGGGTTTGCTCACGAATTAGCAATCTTATCCAAAGGATAGTCGAGTTAGCATCCTTTCATCTCTCTCTTTGGGAGTATACTTTTTTAATCAGTCGATACACTAAGACAGTGCGATGCAAATAGGATGTTGTTGGTTCGACAATGCACAACGTTTGTTGACAGATCAGTCAACGGCGACTCAATGGCATTTAAACGATAATGAATATTGGGTGTTAAACCAATTGGTTCAGCATCGCGGGCAAGTAGTGCCTTTATCTTTGCTTGCAACTGTGGTGGCATCTGGTGACTGTGCGCATCAATTATCTCATGCCGAACTGCTAGGTATTATCAATAAAATTATCAATCATCTGTGTCATCGTCATATTAATCTCATTGAATATATCCCTGAACAGGGGGTGATTTTATATACCACTGTGACCACTAAGCGCAGCAAGATCTTGGAAATGCCTAATCGGCTATTATCGTTAGGTCAGTATCTGTTTATTATTGCCATTCTATTAAGTATATTGTTGTTTGTTTACGCTAACCTTAACCCTCCTCAGCTTGCTCAAGCCGATGTATTGCGGCAAGTGTTGACCTCTGATGGACATATTGTTCAACTGTTTGTTTTTGGGGGGGATAATCAGCAAAATGCGCTATTGCATGCAGACTGCTTATCAACACAATTACGCTTGTGTCACCATGCCCGCTGGGATTCAATTACGATGACGTTATCGGCTAATCAAGGTTACATGAGTTTCATTTTGACCGATTCCAGTGAAGCGATACCATTAGTTAATAGCATTAAAGTGAGTATCGATAACATGAGCACGCCATTTATCACTCAAGAATGGCTACAAAAGGTGCACATTTGTGGCTAGATTTATGTCCCTATTAATGCACATGAAAATACGCCGATTACTACAGTCAAAACGCGGCAAGCTTTTTTTTGTATTAAGTTTTTTGCTGATTACATTTATTGTGACCAGTGTGCTTAATCGCATTGCTAGCACCCATAATGTTTGGCATTTCGATTGCCATGCTGACGGTTATCTTAGTCATCAAGGAGAATTACCATTAACCGTTGATAAAAGTAACTTACGGTTAACCTTATACATTGAGCACAATCAAGCCGAACTGACTTATAGGGTAGAGTCATCAACTCATGATCTCGAAACGGTTCAATTATCAGGCAAGGTCGAAGAGGTTCATATGGGCTCATTTACTTATCATTTAGCATTATCCCTACCGCCGACCCGTTGGCAAGATAACAGTCTATTACGCCCATATTTACAGAATGAATTTGGTATTACTGCATCTCACTTTATGGATGGTTTTAGCATATCTCAGGAGGTTCAGGTGATCGACTTAGATGACACATTCACACGGGGAACGCTAAAATTTCTCCCAAGTAATAACGTTTGGGCTTGTCAGTTAATATCCCCCAATACTGCTGACTAATTTTCATTGAATAAATTAAC
Organism: Shewanella sp. Actino-trap-3; assembly: GCF_002836275.1. Classification (NCBI taxonomy): domain Bacteria; kingdom Pseudomonadati; phylum Pseudomonadota; class Gammaproteobacteria; order Alteromonadales; family Shewanellaceae; genus Shewanella; species Shewanella sp. Actino-trap-3. The sequence continues at coordinate 4,097,082 of NZ_PJCE01000001.1, forward strand.
TTTTAGCTTAATATTCCCTTTGCGGTATAGTAGGTAAGTGTCAATGAAAAAAGGTGTGTGAAAGATATAGTGGCAAAAGTTAAAGTAAAACAAGAAGAAGCGTTATCAATTAAATTTAGTCATCAAATGGGCCCTGGTGATCAACGGGTATTTGATCTGTATTTTTATTTGCCAACAGAAATGGGCATTGGTTCGCATACCTTAGATGAAGAGGATTATTATCACAGTAGTATTCTTGGACGTCGATCTTATTATTCTAAAGGACTGCATTTACCGTTAGTCCAGTCACGTTTTGTCAGTTTAAATAAACGAACGTTAGAAGAGTTTCGTTTATACCTTAACTTATTCGCTTATCAATTTGCTGTCGCCATTGAAACTGATGCCAAAGAGTTACAACAAAATACTGACACAAGTGAGTTTTATCCGGCATTAGATGAGCTGTGTGATGTGGTTACGCAACTATTTAAAAAGTTTCGGCGTAATGAACCGAACGATCCTAAGTGGAAATCTTATTTTGAGCATGCCGATAATTACCTGTCCTGGTTTTGTGAGCAGCAGCTATTAAAGACATTGGCTCGAAGCCCTAGAAGTGCTGACTATAGTGATGTTAAAGAAAAAGTATTAAATTTATGCCGTAGTGAGAATCACTATAGAGAGCAAGAGTGCAAATACAACTCGTTGCAGACTCAGCTTGATGCTAACCGGATCTCTAATAAAATGCTTCTTTTAAGACGCTTAATTCAACAAGGTGTTGTTTTAAAAGAAGAATTAAAGCCATTAGGCGTCGGTCTCAAAAAATTCGTAACTGGAGTTGCCACGGGGCTTGTGATGCTGGTGGTATCGGCATTGATAATAAAAGCCCAAGGTTTCTTTAATGGATTAACCTTGACCTTGCTGCTGACGTTAGCGGTTATTTATGGTTTTAGGGAAATCTTTAAAGAGGATTTTCGTAATGCGATGTGGCGGTTTATCCAACGAGGCCGTCCAAGGTGGAGCCGTATTTTACGTGATACTACCACCCAAACTGTGGTCGCTAAACAATTAGTTTGGCTCGAATTTATGCGCAGTCAAGATATCCCAAAAGCGGTTTCTGATATCATGAAGCAACGCCACAGTCAGAATAAAGTGGATTCAGAAGTTCTGCATTATCGTATTGCAACCAAGGTGACAAATAAGCCCTTTGAGGCGGATTATTCACAAATTCAAGAACAAGTGAATTTTAGTCTAGTGCCTTTTGCTCGTCATTTAGAACGTGGTAAAGCGAAGATATATAAAGAAACCGAAGGTAATATTAGCAATGAGTCTGTTGAGCGTCGCTATCAAGTCAATTTGGTTGCTGTGTTGCGTGATGGCAAACAGGAACCTGAATATGCCCGCTTTAAAGTGACCATGAACCGTTCAAGTATTATTGATATTCATGAAAGTAAGCTGCCTGATAATGTACAACCTTTTAGGCTTGAGTCTGACGAACTCCTTCCAGAGGTTGTTAGTCATTCTAATCCGCACACATAAGACTACAGATGAAGTAATTAAAAATAGTTTTCTTTTATGGCTTTATTTCTATTTATTAATAACTTGACGTTATTCATCTTCTGTTCAACGGTCAATATTGATCACCACCTGACGTTAAGCAACGCTGTGTCAGGTGATTGAATCAGTCAATTTTAGAGGATGTTGTGGCTTTGGTAGGGCGAGTAAATGCTTGGCAAATATTTTGGTCAACAGATTGTTTAGCACGTTTTAAGGCTATTTCAGCGTTAGCAAGGTATTGGTCCAAACTTTGTCGCTGTAAATAACTCGCGATACCAATGTTAATTCCTTCACCCAAATTCTTTTCTTCCAGACACTGCATCATATTAATCGCATATTGATGGGCTGAGTTTGCATTCGTTTCGGTCAACAATATGACTAGCTTTCCGAGCTGCCATTGCGCAATTTGATAATTAAGCGGTAACTCAATCAGTAACTGTAGCTCAATGTCTTTTTGACGCTTTTCAAGTTGGCTCATATTGCCCATATTGCTGAAAATGCCTTCTGGATTAATGTCCATTACGAGTAAGCTTGAATGTTCTTTAGTGAGCTCACTAAGGTTGATAAAGTAATTTTCAAGCTCATTTAAACGTAATACTATGGCGCTTCGATGGCCAATGACGTTACTGCTGTTTTGGGCCGACACCACTGGCGTGGTCTGTTCAAAAGTACAAATAAGGTATTCAATATCACCTTCGAATGTAAGTTGACCTGTTAATGTCGTTTTTAAGCAATGCTCATAACGGCCATGGTTAAATGGCATAATTTGCGCGGTCCACTCCCCCTGTAAGCTAATTTGCGCGGTTATGTTCTGCCATTGATTATGCAGTTCATCGCCGAGTAATTCTGTGATAGAAATATCAGTGTCTCCGTGTAAAGACATCAGCTGATCAAATTGCTTATTACATTTTATTATCATGCCACTGGCATCGGTTAGCGCCGTAGCGACAGCACAGTTGCTCATTAATTGATAGAGATAGGCCTGGCTCTGACTATCAAATAATGCGGTAATATCTTCAAATGTGACTAACCAATAATACTCATTACTGTTAGGGCATTTTTCTCTGCGAATATGAGTTTGTAACATACTACTATTAAGCGTTTCTAAATTGATCTCACCATTCCATTGCTTATGATGAGTTAATGCATCTTTAATGTGGTTGAAACGATCATCATCAAGATGCAGTACTCGTTGTAAACTGCGATCTTTGAGATCATCAATTGGTAAGGATAGTGCGGCAGCGGCTTTGGCATTAACGCTCTGGATACGGCCACTATCATTGACGATTAAGCAGCTTAATTCACTGCTAAACAAACTGTTACTCAATTGAAGGCTATTTTGCCTCGCGCGTCTCTCAAGTACAAATCGATGTCTTAATATAATCAGTAAACTGGCTAACAGAGCTATCAAGCATCCTGCAACTATGATGAGTATTCGCCATTGAGCATAGCGAGTGGCAATGTCGTCATGGCGAATATAAGACAATAAAAAGTATTCTCTTTTGTTTTCGTATTGGTTGGTTAACTCGACTTTTAAATACACAAAAGTGGAGTCTTGGCTGTGAAACTGACCAAAGTTATTCATTGCTATTACACGCCACAATTCTGGGTAAGTTTGTTTTAAACTTGCCCCAAGTGTGTTGGGCATACTGTCTAATGGCGCAGGTTGAGAGGCACCCGCATAGAGGAAACCTTGAGTATCAAGCAGGAGTAATGGTGAATTTTGATTAAAAAAAGCAGGCTTTATTGTTTCCAGTAGTTTAACGATAGAATTGTAAGTGACCAAATAACCTTTAATACTTTGGTCTGGGTTTTCTATCCACGATAACTGATAAAAATAAGGTTCTAATATGCCATCAATAGGAGTAAACGCCATTGGTGAAGTGTAAATATCATTGCCGCCCATATTTCTACCCGAGCCCAATAACGCGGCGGGTAGTTGCATGTTATTGAAACTACCCGTGGTGGCAAATTGGAGTTCTCCTTGAGGAGTAAATAATGCCAGCCCAAGTAGTTCAGGAATATTTTCAGTCAATGAATTCCAGTTTTCGATGGTCTTTAATTGCAGTTTGTCTGATGGGTTTTGCAGATATTGTCGCAGTAATTCACCTTTTGCGATGGTTTGGGTTCTAAACTGCAAAAATGAGACTTTATCAGAGGCTAAAGACGCTACCGTTTGCAACTCACTGTAGCGTTGATCTGCCCAATCTTCTTGCAGGCGACGCTCGCCTAGATTGACCACCATATTAGTGACGATAAACACCACAATTAATAAAATAATCAATTGGCTTAGCAGCGAAAGAATGTGCTGTTGCGACCAATGACTCGCTTGTGAAGAAATTAATAACGAGTTTGAAGAACCCACTGCTTTGTGTTTAGACATGGTGCCACTTTTTTAGCATTCTCTTACTGGCAATACTAGCATGAAGCCGACGTTGGCGAAAACGTCTAGGTATCAATAGCCCATTTATTTAACCGATTTTATCCAGTTCGCGTTGTTTAAATATTGCACCGTTTTGCTCTGCGATAACGCGGCAACGTTCGATGTTTACATTAGCCAGTCCGTTAATGGCACTGACTTGTACTTGCGGTATGTATTGAGGTGCGAGTTGAATAAATTCAAGCAGTGCCTTATAGGAATTTGCCAGCTTGGGGTGACAGTGTTGCTGGTAGCTTTCTGGGGTGTCGGCATTAAGTGAAATTGACAGGCTGTCTATGCATTGGCTGAGCTCTGGCAAAATATTACGACGATGAAAGTGGTTGCCCAATCCATCGGTATTAAGCCTTACACGCCCACCTTGTGCTTTTATGGCATGGGCAAGCTGCAGCAAACATTCAAGGTTTAACGTTGGTTCACCAAAGCCGCAAAAGACATATTCTTCCACGTCATGCACATTACCTAACAAGGGTAAAACATCCTCTGCGGTAATACGTTGAGTGAGTGATAAGTCGAAGTCGTGCACTTGTTTCGATCCATTATGTTTAGGGCAAAACTGGCATCTTAAGGTGCATCTTGCCGTAATATTGAGATAACGGTGATTGCCGATATCGTAAACTAAGGTTGGCGTGGGTGAGGTAGAGGCGTTCATGGCAGCTTTTTATTATGGAGAACAGGGTAAGTATTGTAGCTAAATATCGAATGTGACTATGTTGCTTAGCTCGCAGTTTTTACAGCAAAAAAAACAGAGCTGATTTAGCTCTGTTTCTGGGACTAACGATATGGGTTAATGGTGTTCATCAGAGCCTAATGGTTCCGCAACTGTTTTGGGTTGCCACCACCACATAAAAACGCGTCGTAATAAGCGCCTTATATCATCAAGAATAATGTACAAGATGGGCACCAAAATTAATGTCACTACCGTTGAGAATAAAATACCAAATGCTAGAGATGTCGCCATTGGGATAACAATTTTAGCCTGTAAGCTTTTTTCCATAATAATGGGCACCAAGCCAAAAAAGGTGGTTAACGAGGTTAGGATGATTGCCCTAAAACGATAACAACCAGAATCGATAGCCGATTGCATTAGCGACTTGCCTTCTTCGCGGGCTCGGTTAACAAAGTCGACCAAAATGAGTGAGTCGTTTACCACTACCCCGGCTAACGCCACAATACCGCATAAGCTCAACACACTCATGGATAAGCCTAGAATATAGTGGCCAAACAAGGCGCCAATCATGCCAAACGGGATGACCGACATAATGATTAACGGTTGCGTGTACGATTTTAATGGAATGGCCATTAAGGCATAAATGGTGAACATGGCAAAGAAAAATCCTTGCGCTAAACCAAGCATAGCATTTTGCTCGTCTAAGCTGCCGCCATCTAATGCTGACGTTACTTTAGGGAATCGTGCGGTTAATTCGGGTAAAAAATCTTGCTGAATTTCGGCGACCACTTTCGATGGTTCAACGTTGTTTTTATTCACATTGGCGCTGATGGTAATCGCTCGGCGGCCATCAACCCGGGTGATCGACGCGTACGACTCACCCATTTCGATATCTGCTACGGTTGAAAACGGCACTGCTGCGCCTGACGGGGTGCGGATCAGCATGTTTTCAAGGTCACCCACAGTGCGGCGTTGTTCGAGCGGGTAACGCACCATGACTTTGACTTCTTCTTTATTACGCAAAATACGTTGGGCTTCATAACCATAAAAACCGTAACGAACTTGGCGAGCTAAATCTGACAGTGTCAGCCCTTGCGCTTCGGCTTCAGGACGGATATTTAACCGAATTTCGTGCGAACCTGAAGAAAAGTTATCGGTAATATCAAATACGCCTTCATAAGTGGCCAATTTAGACTTAAGCACTTTGGCCGCTTCAGACAGTTGGTTTAAATCACTTGAGGTTAAGCGAAACGATAAATCGCCGCCAGCATCGTTGGTGCTGGCATTGATGTTAAGCTTTTTAACTGACAATAACTCGGGTAATTGTTTACGCCATTCTTCAGCAATAGCGACGCCGTCTACTTCACGGTCTTCGCCTTTAGTCAGCTCGGTAAACACAAAGGCACTGCTGCGTGAGCTCAGTTCGATGTAGCTGTGCTTCACCATGGGGTAACCGTATTGGTCTTCAAGTTTGGCGTTCATCTTGTATAACGCATCTTCGACTTGTTGCAGCACTTTTAAGGTGTTCTGCTCAGAACTGCCTTCTTCCATTTCAAGTTGCACTTGAATAAAGTCCGATGGAATATCAGGGAAGAAAACCCAGCGTACTTTGCCGCTTTGCACTAAAGCAAGTGACAGAATTAATACCCCCACAAATACCGCCACGACGTTGTAGCGACGCTTAATGCAGCGCTCAAGAAAATGACGATAGGTGTTGTGAATGAAATGCTGTAACCATTCGTTGATAGCAAATTTAAAGCGTGAGAAAGGATTCGTTGGGGCGGTGCGTTTTCTGATTTTCATGTGAGCTAAATGTGCGGGTAAAATCAGTTTTGATTCGATCAGCGAAAAGGCTAAACACAAAATCACCACCATACCGATGGATTTCCAAATAATGCCCATGGGCCCAGACACCATGATCATGGGTATAAAGGCTGCAATAGTGGTGAGCACCCCAAAAGTGGCTGGCATCGCCACTTTTTGTACCCCTTTTATCACATTATCTAAAGAGTGGCCGTTTTCCTCTAACTCGGTATAGGCACTTTCGCCGATGACAATGGCATCGTCGACGACGATCCCCAGCACCAGAATGAACGCGAATAAGGTCAGCATATTAATCGACATGTTAAACGGTTCAAGCGGCATTAATAACATGGTGCCCAAAAAGCACACAGGTAAGCCCATCATTACCCAAAAAGCGAGTTTAAGATCTAAGAATAAGGCCAGAATAATAAACACCAGCAGAGCGCCATAAAACATGTTCGACAACATCATGTTTAAACGCCCTTGCAGGTAGTGAGTTAAATCACCCCAGGTATCAAGTTGAATATTGCTTGGTAAGGTTTTTTTACGTTCGGCGACGTAAGCCTTAACTTGTGATGAAATATCTAAGGCATTTTGATCGTCAATACTGGTGATTTCTATTACCGCAGCCGGTTTGCCGTTAAAGCGGGTGTATTCCAGACGTTCTTCAAAATCATCATTAATTGTGGCCACTTGCGGTAACATAATACGACTGCCGTCTGGGCGCGTTTCTACCACAATCTGCGCAAAGTCATCTGCGGTATAAGCTTGGCCTTTTGTGCGCAGTAGGATGTCACCATCTTGGGCCCGAATAGAACCGCCGGGTAAATCAATCGACGAGTTTTGTACTGCTAAAGCCACTTGAGTAAAAGTAATACCGTATTCACGTAGTTTGTCTTCCGACAGTTCGATGCCTATTTCGTAGTCGCGAACTCCGGTGACTTTTGCGCGAGTCACTGCTGGTAAGTCGGTAATGTCGTCTCTGATCGCTTTAGCCATTTCTTTCATGTCATGCAGGTTCATGTCGCCATAAACAGATACCCAAATCACATTATTTTCTGGCTTTATTTGGTAAATATTGGGTTTTTCGATGTTGTCAGGGAAGGTTGCAATGGCATCGATACGTAGCTTAGCTTCATCTAGTACTTGCTGCACATCGTAACCGTCTTCGACCTCAATGGTCACTGAGCCCACACTATCACTGGCAACAGAAGTCACTTTTTTAATGCCGCTAATATCTTGAATCGCTTCTTCGATTTTTATATTAATCCCTTCTTCAATTTCTTGTGGCGCTGCGCCTGGATAGGCAACATTGATATTGATGAGATTTAATTCAAATGTTGGAAAGATTTCTTTATTAATGAGTACCGCACTAAACAAACCGCCAATAAGCAAGGCGGCCATCAGTAAGTTGGCTGCTACACTGTTGCGCGCAAACCAGGCGATGATCCCTTTATTAGTATCCATTCTTATTCACCTGCAGTCGTAGCGGCTTGGGCGTCAGTATCGACTGGAGCTGACTTGGTTTCTTCTCCGAGCACTTTAATGATCTGCCCAGAATTCAAACTATTAATGCTAGTCATGGATACTCGCTCATTTGCCTTGAAGCTGCCTTGAATATAAATGGTATCGGCATCTGAACGAATAACATTCACTGGGCGCATCTCAATAATATTGTCTGCACCAACAACGGCAACCTGACCATTTCGTACCACGTGACGTGGCAGTTTTACTACATCATTAACCGTGCGGCCTGTGATGACGGCGTTCACAAAGCTGCCATATTTTAAGGGTAATTGTCCTTCGGTTTTATTTTTGCGTAAATACGGGTCATGTATTTCTGCGACTAGATACACCATACGAGTTTGCTCGTCGATGACGTTTTCGCTGCGAACAATATTGCCTTGCCAAGTGACTTGTTTACCTGCCAGAAATGCGGTGAGTGTGACAGCGGTTTCAGGATTATCAACCGACTCTAAATACGCGAGATCTGCATTTGTTAATGGCAGTCTAATTTCAGCAATACTGGTGTTGTAGAGTTCACCTAAGTTAGTGCCCAAGGTTACGTACTGACCTAAGTCGACATTGCGTGCTTTGATAATGCCATCAAATGGGGCCCTAATTACTGTACGTGCTAAGTTGCGTTGTGCACGGGCTAATGCGGCTTGTGCATATTTGACGTTAGCTTGTTCTTTTTTTAGCTGTGGGATCCGTAATCCGAGCTCTGGTGGTAAACCGGTACCAAAATCTTTAAATTCAATTTTAGCGACTACACCACGGGCTTTTTCTTCATTCAATGCGGCGGTTGCTTGAGCAAGTGTCGCCTCTGCCTGTATTAGATCCGCTTCGTAATCAGAGGGTTCAATAATGGCAAGTTGTTGGCCTTGCTTTACGACACCGCCAGCAACAAAGTCTGCTGAAATGTTCAGTAAACGCCCTTGAACTTCGGTGACTAACTGGGTTTTATATTTGGGATTAACCACGCCGTATGACGGTAAGTTGAGCGACAAGGTTTGCGGCGTGATGGTTTGCACATCAATAATTGGCACGCTAATGGGTTCATCTTTTTGCTCGGGTGCTTCTTGTGTGCTGATGAGCAGCATGGCTGCGGCAACAAACACAGCAATGATAAGCAGTGGTGATGATCTTCTTAATATGGTTTTAATCATTTCTATTGCGTATCCATGCTGAAATAATGCTTTAGACAGTTAACTACGTTGGCTAACATGTTCATTCAAATTAATTTTATTACTCATAGCGTCTAAATTAACAGAGTATTACGTTTATCTAAATAGTTTGATGTAAATAAAATGTTTCATAAAGTTATGTTTTTCTGATTTGGCGATAAACGCTTAATAAACTGATTTTTGCCATGTTTGAATAGAGATAAAATAATCCATTATATTTTATCTCTTATTAATTAGTAGGTTATATTAGATTATTCGGGTGAGTGTTTTTTGTGCACAAATTGACATTAGTTGACACTTTCTGGCTGTATTATGTCTATTTAATGATGCGATATAGTGCTTTGAGGATAAAAAAAGCGAATTACTGAGTAATTCGCTTTAATAATCGTTAGTCAAGGTATTCTAGGACGAGGTATAGCTAAACCTGTAGGTTACTTTTTCTTGTACTTTTTCGATGTCACTCTAGCCTCTTTTGCATTGGCTTTTTTCTTACCTGGGACCTTGGCTTCTTTGTGTTTAGGACGAAGTTCTTCAATCACGCGGCGTTTAAGCGGTAATTCAATGTATCGTTCAATTTTAGAAATAATACGCATATCGTGCGCTTCAACTAATGAAATCGCGGTTCCTTTAGCGCCAGCACGAGCGGTGCGGCCAATTCGATGAACATAGGCATCAGCAGAGCGGGGCATGTCAAAGTTGATGACATGGGTAATGTCATCAACATCAATTCCTCGAGCAGCAACATCTGTCGCCAGTAGCACGTTGACTTCGCCCTTAGAAAAACGCCCCAGTGCTTGGAAGCGTTTTTTCTGTTCCATATCGCCACGCATAAATGCACAAGGGATATTCGCTTTTAGCAATAAGCCTTCCAAGCTGGCAACCATTTCGCGAGTTTTAACAAACACTATGGTGCGTTTAACGTTTTCTTGCTGAAGAATGTGGCATAACAACGCAAATTTATGTGCTTGATCATCGGCCAAATGCACCCACTGATGCACTTTGGCTTTTTCACTGCGTGGCGCTTCTACATCGACCACTACCGGATCGTTTAACAATTCGCGAGCGAAACGGTTAACCCCATTGCCTTCAAGTGTGGCAGAAAACAACATATTTTGTTTGCGGCCTTGAGCTTCAATGGCAATAGATTGCACTACTGACGAGAATCCCATATCAAGCATACGATCAGCTTCATCAATAATGAGAATCTCCACTTCAGTGGCATCAAATTTATCTTTATCTAAGTATTCCATTAATCGACCTGGGGTGGCGATCAATATATCAACATTGTCTGCAAGTGCTTCTTCTTGTGGGCCATATGGCACACCACCTGTAATGATGACGATATTAAGATCAAGCCCAGTGGCTAAATGACTTGCATAACGATGAATTTGACTGGCTAATTCACGCGTTGGCGTTAGCACCAAAATACGTGCTTGGCCTTCAAAACGCCGAGGGAAGTCGATTAAATGCTGTAATGCAGGCAGTAAAAAGCTAGCCGTTTTCCCTGTGCCGGTAGGCGCTCGCGCTAAAATATCCCGCTGGTCCATGGCCAATGGGATCGTTTGTTGTTGAATTGTGGTAGGGCTGTGATGTCCCATGGCCTTGAGTGACTCTAATAAGCTAGGGTCGAGCTGGAAATCTTCAAATTGCATGCACTTGGGTCTCGCTGAAAAATAGTTGAGTATTATAACTGACCTAATGAGCAGGCTAAAGCTTTAAGTAGAACTCGCGGCATAAATCTGCCATAGCTTGGCTGTATTGTCCGTGTTTGTCGCGGATCACTAGTTGTAGACATTGAGTTTCAATGGTGACCTTGTTATTGGTTTGTCGGGGATTAACCCTCATTGGGTCGTATTGTATTGCCAATAGTGCTCTATTGGGAGGCTTTCCCTCAACACTAATAACATCAAGGTGTTTTATAACGAATAAACCATGAGCGTTAAGTTGTTGCCTAAAACGGGCTAAACTTTGTTGCGGTAGAATAATACTAGCCGTGCCTTGGGGAGCAAGTAATTGACCGATCACGTACTGTAACTCTGCGAAAGACAAGGTGTTGGTATGCCTTGCGTCGGCTCGTGCGCTATTTTTGGCCTGCAAACCCTGTTCAAAGTAAGGCGGGTTACAAATGATATGATCGAATAACGGTGCTGATATTTGATTATGTTGTTGTTGAAAATGCTCAATAGCACCTTGAAATAGCTGAATTTTCTCAGGCCAAGGGCTTTGTTGAATATTATATTGGCAGGCATTTGCTGCTGCACCGTCTAATTCTACAGCAGTAATACTGGCGTTATGAGGGCTGCGCTGTGCAGCCATCAGGCTTAGCAAGCCACTTCCTGCACCAATATCGAGAATGTTGCTAGATTGCGATAATTCAGCCCAAGCACCGAGTAAAACCCCATCTGTACTGACTGACATTCCACACTGTTTATCATCGATATGAAATTGCTTAAACGTAAAAGACATAGATAATAGAGTACTCTTTGGGCTGTATGAACGACTCAATAGGATCATAGCGGCTTTGGTTTTTACTGTCGCGGTTTAATTGCCAGCGCTTGTCATCGTTGATTTTTTGTAATGCTAAATTAACTTAAAAACAATAGATGTGCTGAATATGTACACAAGCCTTGCCACAAATCGCAACTAAATAGGTTTTTTTAATTGTTTGGAGTGCTGAAGCTTGAGTATTAAGGCGATATTTGATATTAGTCTGCACACTTTTTTACGCATTAAATTGAGTAAAAAGTCTAATTTAAGCTATTTTGGCTGGAACATGACACTGAAAATAGAACTAACAGCTCGTTTCCGTTGTTGTCTTAACAAATTGAGTATTTTTCAAGTGTATTTTTAACTTTACAAATCATTGTTGGTTCAGTTTAGCAGTAGCTAATGATGGTGTAATCAATTAGGTTTGTAAAAAATAACAACAAAGCGGAGTGAGTAGTGCAAACAACCAAAATGAGTGTAACGGATACGCTTGGGTTAGGATTTATGACCTTTGCGTTTTTTTTAGGGGCGGGTAACTTAATTTTCCCTCCTTTTGCTGGCATGCTTGCTGGCGAGAATATGTCTTTTGCGATGTTCGGTTTCTTAATTACTGCAGTGGGTATGCCGTTGATAGGCTTAATTGCGGTTGCCAAATCCAACGGTAAAGTGATGGCATTATTACCTGGATTTGCTGCAACGGCATTAGCCATTGCTATTTATATTATTATTGGCCCGGCATTTGCGGCCCCGCGTACAGCTCTGGTGGCGTTCGAAATTGGTGCAAGACCTTTTATCGGTAATCCTGATGCACTGATGATGTTAGGCGGTAAAGAATTCAATATTGCCCAACTTATTTATACTTTAGTGTTTTTCTCCGTGGTGATGTTTTTATCTTTATATCCAGGCCAATTACTGGACAGCGTAGGGAAAGTGCTTACGCCAGTATTAATTTTATTATTGGTGGGATTGGCCAGTTCAGTGATTATTATTCCTGGCGCAGAGGTGAGCCAACCCGTTGGTGATTACATTAATAGTCCATTAACGAAAGGGATTATTGAAGGTTATAACACCATGGACACCTTGGCATCTTTGATGTTTGGTATGTTAATCATCGATTTATTACGCAAAAAAGGTGTCAATGAAGCCGCAGATCAAACCAAGTATTTAATTCGTGCCGCCTTTATTGCTGCTGGTGGTCTAGCATTTGTGTATATTTCTTTGTTTTATCTTGGTGCTTCTGCGGGTGATTTTGCCATTGGCGCTGACAATGGCGGGCAAATTTTAACCAACTACGTCACGTATCACTTCGGTAATCTTGGTTCACTATTGTTATCGACCGTTGTCACCTTAGCCTGTTTAACCACGGCAGTCGGTTTAGTTACTGCGTGTGCTGAATTTTTTAATGAATTATTACCGCGCTTGTCGTATAAATTGTTGGTTGTCCTGCTAAGTGCAGTGTGTGCCACCGTTGCAAACGTTGGCTTAGCGCAATTAATTAGTGTGAGTATTCCGGTGTTAATGACGATTTACCCAGTCGCTATTGCATTAGTGTTGGTCACTTTCTTAACGGAGCGTTTTGCTCGACCTGAGTTTTCGCACCGAATAGTGCTAACTGTGGCACTTTTTTTCGGCATTTTTGATGGGTTACAAACCGCGGGGATGGACATGAGCTTCTTAGATTTTATGCCATTACATGCTGAGGGTATGGCTTGGTTGCTGCCTACGGCGTTGACCGCGATTGTGTGTTTGTTTTTACCCAAAAAGAGGCTTCAAAAAGTGCAGGCTTAAACGTTAAATAGGCCATAATAAACGGATCAATATAACGGCGTTATGATAGATTATCTAACGTCGTTTTTTATTATTTATTGGAAACTGCTTTGGCCAAACCTGCTTATCAACCCGATCCATTAATTAACCAGTTTGTTGATGACTTATGGTCAACTAACGGGTTAAGTGATAATACATTGGCATCCTATCGCACCGACATACAACATTTAGAACGTTATGTGTTGTCTCACGGAAAAGACTTACTGCAAGTTGATCAAGCTGTGTTGCGCGACTACCTCGCAGAGCGTTTTGACAAACAATTTGCTAAAAGCAGTACCGCCAGGTTACTCAGTAGTTTACGGCGTTTTTATGCTTACTTATTGGTAAAAAAGCAAATTAGCCAAGATCCGACCTCATTGATTAAGTCGCCTAAGTTAGTTCGTCAGTTGCCTGATACCTTGTCTGAGGCACAAATTGAGTGTTTATTATCTGAGCCTAATACCGACGATCCGATTGAATGTCGTGATAAAGCCATGTTGGAACTCTTGTATGCCACCGGGTTGCGAGTGACTGAATTAGTGAGCTTAACGATGGAGCAAATCAGTTTGCGTCAAGGTTTAGTCCGAGTGATGGGTAAAGGCGGCAAAGAACGTTTGGTTCCATTGGGTGAAGTGGCCATTACTGAGGTTGAACAGTATATTAAGTTTGCTCGTACTGAATTGTTAAATATGAAACAGTCCGATGTACTGTTTCCGTCACGTCGTGGGCAAATGATGACTCGGCAAACTTTCTGGCATCGAATTAAGTTGTATGCGGCAAGGTCTGGAATTGAGTGCCATTTATCACCGCATACGTTACGACATGCCTTTGCCACTCACTTATTAAATCACGGTGCTGACCTAAGGGTTGTACAACTTTTGTTGGGACATAGTGATTTATCAACCACTCAAATATATACTCATGTGGCAAAAGTGCGTTTGCAGCAATTGCATAGCCAGCATCATCCGCGCGGTTGAGTGCGAGGTTGATCAAATCCTTACATTTAAGCCTGTGAGTTTAGTTGCGTTAGCTAAACTAAGCCTGTAAGTTTTATTGACAAAATCGGGTCTATTCACTTTGAACCCGTGTAATTTAGGAATTATCATGAAGTTAACCAAAACATTAGCCCTTGTTGCCAGCCTTGTTATCACTCCAATGGTGTCAGCTGCGTCTGATGTAGCCAACGAATCAGCATTAAAGCAAAAACTTACCGACACGCTAGGTGTCAACGTGATGACAATTCAGCAATCTCCCATCGACGGTTTATATCAAGTGCTGACCGACCGAGGTGTGCTATACGTCACCAAAGATGGCGCTAAGTTATTTCATGGTAATCTGTATGACATCGACAACGGCATGAAAAACTTAACCGAGGCAGCACTAGCCGGACCTCGTATCGCATTGCTCGAACCATTTGTAGATGAAATGTTGGTTTACAAAGCTAAAAATGAGAAGCATGTCGTCACTGTATTTACCGATGTCGACTGTGGTTATTGCCGTAAGCTACACAATCAAATGCAAGGCTATAATGATTTAGGTATTACGATTCGCTACTTAGCTTATCCGCGTGCAGGCATTCCTTCTGCAAATGCTGATGAGATGCAAGCCGTTTGGTGTGCTAAAGATCCTTTAAAAGCGATGACAGAAGCTAAAGCGGGTGGCAATGTTAAAGCCGCGAGTTGTGATATTGATATTGCGGCGCAATATAAGTTAGGTATGTCGTTTGGTGTTAACGGTACACCCGCACTGATTTTAGAAAATGGAACCATGGTGCCAGGTTATCAAGCTCCGGCAGAATTATTACGTACTATTGAATCAAACTTATAAATCAAAGTCGTATAGCCTGTGCTATAAACGTAAAATCAAGGTGAGCTTAGGCTCACCTTTTTGTTATGCTCCATTCTCTTATTGCCCGATTAAGGTTGCCTTTTGTCTCATAATATAGTCCGTCGCCCTCAGGTTGATGATAATCATTTACCCAGTTCTTTACCGCCATTACTGAAACAACTCTATGCCCGCCGTGGTGTTAATCAAGATAACTGTGAATTAGTGCTAAGTAAGTTATTGCGTCCCGAGACGATGAAAGGTCTAGCCGAGGCCGCAGTAGTGATCGCTGATGCGATTGTTGCACAGCAATCAATTTTGATTGTTGGCGATTTTGATGCTGATGGTGCGACCTCAACGAGTGTATGCATGCTGGCGTTAAACATGATGGGTGCTAAACGGCTTGATTACCTTATTCCGAATCGGTTTGATTATGGTTATGGTTTAAGTCCTGAAATTGTTGCGGTAGCCTACAAGAAGAGTGCCGATGTATTAATTACCGTTGATAATGGGATATCTTCCATTGAGGGGGTTGCGGCTGCCAAGTTACTGGGCATGACCGTCGTTGTGACAGATCATCATTTACCTGGTAATAGCTTGCCAAATGCTGATGTTATTGTAAATCCCAATCAGCCTGGTTGTCAGTTTGCCAGTAAGTCTATTGCCGGTGTTGGTGTGGCATTTTATCTGATGTCAGCTTTGCGAGCAGAATTAAGGCAACGTAATTGGTATCAACAGCAACAAATTACTGAGCCAAATCTGGCAACATTACTTGATATTGTCGCTTTGGGTACTGTCGCGGATGTGGTGTCGTTAGACACTAATAACCGTATTTTAGTTAATGCTGGTTTACAGCGTGTTAGAAGTGGCCGCTGTCGAGTCGGTATTACCGCGTTGCTAGAAGTCGCCAAACGCAGCCCTGCAAAGATGGTTGCTGCCGATTTTGGTTTTGCGGTTGGTCCCAGATTAAATGCTGCTGGCCGCCTAGATGAAATGGCGCTGGGGGTAGAAACCTTACTGTGTGAAGACATCATGTTGGCAAGAAGAATGGCTGCCGAACTGGATGGACTAAACCAAGAGCGGCGTGAACTTGAAACCGGCATGCAACAAGAGGCATTAAAGAGTTTATTGCAAGTGTCGCTTAATGAAGATGATTTACCCTGGGGCATCGCCATTTTTAAGGATGATTG
Organism: Shewanella sp. Actino-trap-3; assembly: GCF_002836275.1. Classification (NCBI taxonomy): domain Bacteria; kingdom Pseudomonadati; phylum Pseudomonadota; class Gammaproteobacteria; order Alteromonadales; family Shewanellaceae; genus Shewanella; species Shewanella sp. Actino-trap-3. Next base: position 4,113,516 of record NZ_PJCE01000001.1, read on the forward strand.
GCATCAAGGCGTGATTGGTATTTTGGCATCACGGATTAAAGATCGCTATCATCGCCCTGTTATTGCCTTTGCTGATGCGGGGGATGGCCAAATAAAAGGTTCTGCCCGCTCGATTAAAGGACTGCATATGCGAGATTTACTCGAACGCATTAATAGTCGCTATCCTGGGATGATAACTAAGTTTGGTGGTCATGCGATGGCGGCAGGATTATCATTAAAAGCTGACGTATTTGAACAATTTAAACAAGCCTTTGATGATGCGGTAAGAGAAATATTGGATTATGAACAGCTGACCGGAGAGTTACTGTCAGACGGCGAGCTGTCAAGTGAGCTAATGACCCTTGATACTGCATTTATGTTACGTAATGCGGGACCGTGGGGACAGTCGTTTGAAGAGCCTTTATTTGATGGCATATTTAATGTTATCCAGCAGCGCATTGTCGGCGAGAAACATTTAAAGCTATTGTTAGAGACCCAATGTGGCAGTTCGATGTTAGACGGTATTGCCTTTAATGTGGATTTAGCAATATGGCCTGACGCAACCATTAAACATGCCCGAGTGGTCTATAAGCTTGATGTTAATGAGTTTAGAGGTAAACAAACCGTGCAGTTAATGGTGGATTATATTGAGCCGATGTAATTGCTTTTTTATGTGGTAGCGGATTGTTCTGGCGAGTTGAATGACTTGCCAGTGAAAAATGGTTTGATAGTACCTTGCGACATATTGATATTTAAGCGCTAACTTGCAACTGAGTTTTATGGCGAACTCACGGATCATTTACAGTGTGCTATTGCTGTAAGTTAGCTGCCGTAAGTTAGCTGCCGTAAGTGAAGAAGGGGTGATGTCGTACTATTTGAATAAACCAACATAGTTTGTCTTAACACATTTCGAAATGAGATAGACAATCAAAACAAAAAGGCCTCGCAATGCGAGGCCTTTTTGTTAAAACGGATAAAGTTATTTGGTACAGGTGAGAGGACTTGAACCTCCACGCCCTTACGAGCATCAGCACCTGAAGCTGACGTGTCTACCAATTCCACCACACCTGCAAAACATTATTGCAAAATAACTTTATTTTATTAGTCGCTGTAGCCACCAATATAAATATGGTGCCCGAACCCGGAATCGAACCAGGGACACGAGGATTTTCAATCCTCTGCTCTACCGACTGAGCTATTCGGGCGACGGACGCAATTTAAAGGGTTTTGACCTGCTGAGTCAACCTGTTTTTTTATATTTATATCAAAATTAGATTTGTTTGGATGTATTTTGGTCGTATCGAGTGTTATTCAGCCAAAGCACCATGGTGTAATAAATACTTCATTCCTATGATGGTTGCTAGGTTAAAAGGTGTTATGGTGCCTTTTTACTGGTGTGATAACAGCGCCAAGTAAAAAGAGTAAAATAAGTAGATATGAAATTTACTAATGCTGATGAGTCAGGTATAAAAAAACGCTCCGAGGAGCGTTTAATGCTAAATATTCGTTAACTGTCGTTGAGCTTCAATAATGACTAATTAGTTAATATCTCATTATTTGGAAAATTTGCTTTCATCACAGCTTTAACGTTTTGTTGTAATTTTTCCTGACCTAACTCGTCATACGCTTTAGCCATTATCTCTAATGCTCTTTCAGTTAAAGGTGTTCCTGGGAACTTCTCCATGACTGATTGGGCACGAACTGCCGCTGCACTCCATGCGTTCATTTTGATATAATATTCTGCAACTTGAATAGAATATTTCGCTAAACGGTTCTTTAAGAACTGCATACGTTGTTGTGCATCAGCAGCATACTTGCTATTTGGGTACGATTTAATCAATCGGTCAAAATCTTTAAATGCATCTTGGGCATTTTTGGGGTCACGATCGGTACGATCAATATTCATTAAATCGTGAAATAAGTAATTATCTGCCTGCATATTGGTTAAACCACGCATATAATAGACGTAATCTATATTAGGATGCGTTGGATTGAGGCGTAAAAAGCGATCAATATTGGCAAGTCCTGAGGCTGCATCATCCATTTTGTAATACGCAAAAATCAAGTCTAATTGAACTTGAGTTTTGTGCGGACCAAATGGAAAACGAGAGTCCAATGCTTCAAGTGAACGGACGGCTTTAGAGTAATTACCTAATTCCATTGACGTTCGTGCTTGAGAATACAAGACGTCAGGTGATGCTTTACTGGCAACATCAACGTCTTCTGGACTGCTACTACAGGCTGTAATAGCCAGTGAAAGTAATACTAGTGCGGCAACTTTGGCAATTTTATGCATACTTGAATTCAATTCTTTTTAAGTTGTTGTTAAGATTTTTTCTATTTCACGGTAAAATCACGGTAAAATAGAAAACATCCGATTGTAACAGATAGCTCATTCACTTTGGACCCCAAAACTGGGGTACGGTTCCTATGACACAAGAGATTAATCTAAAAAGCGAGATCACAGCAACACAAACCGGTCTGAGATTAGACCAAGCATTAGCTGGTTTGTTCCCTGACTACTCGCGCACACGCATCAAGGAATGGATCCTATCTGGTGCAATTACTATTGACGGTATCACAGTCGACAAGCCACGGGAAAAGGTTTTCGAAACTCAACAGATAGAAGTGACCGCGACTATCGAAGAAGAAGTGCGGGCAAAAGCGCAAGATATCGCCCTCAACATTATTTATGAAGATGATCATATTTTAGTGGTTAATAAGCAAGCTGGTTTGGTCGTCCATCCTGGTGCGGGTAATGCCGACGGTACATTGATGAACGCATTATTGCACCATTGTCCTGATATTGAGCATGTTCCAAGAGCCGGTATTGTCCACCGTTTAGATAAAGACACCACAGGGTTAATGGTTGTCGCTAAAACGGTTGAAGCACAAACCCATTTAGTTGCAGCTCTACAAGCTCGCGATATCGTTCGTGAATATGAAGCGATTGTATTAGGCACTATGACGGCGGGTGGTACGGTTGATGAGCCTATCGAACGTCATGCTACTCGTCGTACTCAAATGGCAGTGATCCATGGTGGTCGTCCATCGGTGACTCATTACCGAGTTGCAGAAAAGTTTCGTGCTCACACTCGTTTGCGTTTACGTTTAGAATCTGGTCGTACTCATCAAATTCGTGTTCATATGGCACATATTGGTCATGAGTTAGTGGGTGATCCGGTTTATGGTGGCCGTCCTCGTCCGCCTAAATCCGCTAGCCCAGAATTTTTTGAATTACTTAAAAGCTTTAAACGCCAAGCTTTACACGCCGTACGTTTAGAACTTGCTCATCCTTTTACCTGTGAGATCATGACTTGGCATGCGCCTATTCCTGATGACATGGTTGAGCTGACAAAAGCACTTCGAGTAGATACTGAGCTTCATCCGATAGTGTATTTATAATGCTCAAGCACGATTGGCCAATACCTGATAATGTCGCCATTGCGATGACTAATCGTTATGGCGGTGTCAGTTTAAGCCCTTTTGATAGTCTAAATTTAGGGCTCCATGTAGGTGATAAGCCTCAACATGTATTGGCTAATCGTGCCGTTTTACACCAACGATTGTCGTTGCCAGCTGAGCCAATCTGGCTCGAGCAAGTTCATGGTACTAACGTTGTTGATGTACAAACATTGATGCCAGGTAGCGCTATAGCATTAGCGGATGGCAGTTACAGTAATCAGTTTGGCCATGTTTGCACGGTAATGACCGCCGATTGTTTACCCATATTGTTGTGCAATCAACAAGGCAGTGAAGTGGCCGCTGTTCATGCTGGATGGCGAGGTTTGTGTGAGGGCGTTATAGAGCAGGCATTGGCGATGTTTCATTCTCCACCGTCAAGTTTGATCGCATACTTAGGGCCTGCAATTGGCCCTTCTGCTTTTGAGGTTGGCAGTGAGGTGCGTGATGCTTTTATCAATAAAGACCCACAAGCTTCAATGCACTTTGTTGGCCACAACAGCAAGTATTTAGGCGATTTGGTCGGATTAGCAAGGTTGCGTTTGTCTGCAGCTGGTGTAATTCAAACCTATAGTGCCAATGTGTGTACCTTTACCGATCCTGATTACTTTTCTTATCGCCGCAACAAACAAACGGGTCGAATGGCTTCGCTAATCTGGCTTAAGGCCTAAATTTTGTTATGGCGCTCAAAAAAGCAACATTTTTTTGATCTAGGTTATGTTTTAAGCTTGAATTTACATTAAATGCCCCCCATCTTTAAGTTAACAAATTATTCATTTCTGAATTAATTTCCCGTTCTATTAGTATCAGATCCTAGGAGATTGTATGAGACTCGATCGTATGACTAATAAGTTTCAAATTGCCATTTCTGATGCCCAATCACTAGCATTGGGACGCGATCATCAATTTATTGAACCTCTTCATTTAATGATGGCGCTATTAAATCAAGATTCTGGTTCTATTCATTCTTTACTCACCCAAGCGGGTATTCGCGTAAGCGCACTTCGCTCAGCTATTAGTCAAGAGTTAGAGCGTTTACCGCAAGTTGAAGGTACTGGTGGTGATGTTCAGCTGTCACAGGGATTAATTCGTTTACTGAATCTGTGTGACAAACTGGCTCAAAAGCGTAAAGATAAATTCATTTCATCGGAATTGTTTGTCTTGGCCGGATTGGAAAATAATGATCCCCTTGCCAAAGCATTAAAAGACTCTGGTGCAAGTAAAGAATTAATGGAGAAAACCATCGAGGACATGCGTGGCGGACAGAAAGTCGATGATCCCAATGCTGAAGATCAACGCCAAGCATTGAAAAAATTTACCGTTGATTTAACTGAGCGCGCTGAGCAAGGTAAATTAGACCCTGTTATTGGTCGTGATGAAGAGATCCGTCGCACTATTCAAGTATTACAACGCCGCACTAAAAATAACCCAGTACTTATTGGTGAGCCAGGTGTGGGTAAAACCGCCATTGTTGAAGGGTTAGCGCAACGTATTATCAATGGTGAAGTCCCTGAAGGGATTAAAAATAAGCGGGTATTATCATTAGACATGGGCTCGTTAATTGCGGGAGCCAAATACCGCGGTGAGTTTGAGGAGCGTTTAAAAGCGGTGTTAAATGAGCTATCCCAAGAAGAAGGCCGAGTCATCTTATTCATTGATGAGTTACACACTATGGTGGGAGCCGGTAAAGGCGAGGGCGCGATGGATGCCGGTAATATGCTTAAACCCGCGTTGGCTCGTGGTGACTTGCATTGTGTCGGGGCCACAACACTCGATGAATACCGACAATATATTGAGAAAGATGCCGCACTAGAACGTCGCTTTCAAAAAGTGATTGTAGATGAGCCCAGTGTTGAAGACACGATTGCCATTTTACGTGGTTTAAAAGAGCGTTACGAATTACATCACCATGTTGAGATTACCGATCCTGCTATTGTGGCCGCCGCTACGATGTCGCATCGTTATATTTCAGATAGAAAATTGCCTGATAAAGCCATCGATTTAATTGATGAAGCAGCGTCTAGTATCAGGATGCAAATTGACTCTAAGCCAGAAGCGCTAGATCGATTAGAACGTCGTGCGATTCAGCTTAAGTTAGAAGAACAAGCGTTAAGTAAAGAGTCCGATGAAGCCAGTCGTAAACGTCTTGATTTTTTACAACATGAATTGAGAGATGTTGAAAGTAAAGCGGCTGAGATGAATGAAATTTGGCATACCGAAAAAGCCGCATTGGCAGGCACACAGCACATTAAGGCCGATCTCGAACAAGCGAGAATGGACTTGGAAGTGGCTCGACGCGCCGGTGACTTAACTCGAATGTCAGAATTGCAATATGGGCGTATTCCTGAGCTTGAAAAACAGTTGGATTTAGCATCACAAGCTGAAATGCAAGATATGACATTGCTGCGTAATAAAGTTACTGATGTTGAAATTGCTGAAGTGCTATCAAAAGCCACCGGTATTCCGGTGTCAAAAATGCTTGAAGGTGAACGAGAAAAACTGTTACACATGGAGGATGCACTCCACCAACGTGTCATCGGTCAAAATGAAGCCGTTGATGCAGTATCGAATGCTATTCGTCGTAGTCGTGCTGGTCTTGCCGATCCTCAACGTCCAATCGGTTCATTTTTATTCCTTGGACCGACAGGTGTCGGTAAAACTGAGCTGTGTAAAGCGTTAGCTAAATTTTTATTCGATAGCGAATCCGCTTTGGTACGTATCGACATGTCTGAGTTTATGGAAAAACACACTGTGTCGCGTCTAGTCGGGGCTCCTCCCGGTTATGTTGGCTATGAAGAAGGCGGATATTTAACCGAAACGGTACGTCGTAAACCTTACTCTGTCATTTTGTTAGACGAAGTTGAGAAGGCGCATCCGGATGTATTTAATGTATTACTGCAAGTGTTAGATGATGGTCGCTTAACCGATGGTCAAGGCAGAACGGTCGATTTTAAAAACACTGTGATTATTATGACCTCAAACCTTGGGTCAGATATTATCCAAGAGGGCTTTGGTCATACGACATATGAGGAGATGAAAGCCGGGGTTATGAATGTTGTGACGCAAAGTTTCCGTCCCGAGTTTTTAAATCGAATCGATGAGTCTGTGGTATTCCATCCCTTAGACGCTGCAAACATCAAGCATATTGCCAGTATTCAATTTGAGTTGCTGCGCAAGCGTTTGATTGAAAGGGAGTTCGATATTGAATTGTCTGATGCGGCATTATCATTAATCGCTGAAGCTGGATTCGATCCTGTTTATGGTGCAAGGCCGTTAAAACGAGCATTACAACAAGAAGTAGAGAATCCATTAGCTCAAAAATTGCTTCGGGGTCAATTACTACCGGGTAAAATGATTAAAGTCATAGTGGAAGATGGCAAGCTAGCATTTATTCAATAATGTTATTGAGAATTATTAGATGACATCGGCATAAAAAAGGGAGCATCGGCTCCCTTTTTCTATTATTTACTCTGACAAAATAAGCTAACTCGTTCGGTATTTTCAGCAATGGCAGCTTGCCTTTGCTCTTCTGTCATTACGACCGACTCGCCAGTATCTTTATTTTGCTGATTTAATTTACTTTGACTCTTTAACACATTAAGGCTGTGCTTAGCACTTTCACAGATATCTTTGGCCTGTTGCTTATCTTTTTCATTAATGATTTTTGCCGATCGTTCTAATTCAGACTCCACTTTAGTTGAGACCTTTTTTTGTGGGGTGTGAGTTCCAATTTTCGATGGTTCTATATCTTCACTATAAATCTTGCGAGCATCTACACTCAAGGGTTGTTGCTGGCTGTAATGTACAACACCAGCAGTATCGACCCAAGTGTAAATCGTCGCCGCTAGTGTGGATGTACTAAATGCTAACGTGGCCAAACCAATCACTATCCGCATAATTCTCATGTGAGTATCCTAGAGCTAATTGACGTTATGCTTGAATGTTTCAAAATATGCTATCTTTGAGTATAAATTTAACATCTAAAACGGTAATGATTGAAGTGTATGCAAAAATCGCCTGATCACCCAGTAAAAAATAAAGGTATTTACCTATTACCTAACTTATTTACAACAGCAGGATTGTTTTCTGGTTTCTATGCTGTCATTTCATCAATGAACGGCCACTTTGAGTCTGCAGCAATTGCTATCTTTATTGCCATGATTTGTGATGGACTTGATGGCAGAGTCGCAAGGCTTACCAATACGCAAAGTGATTTCGGAGCTGAATATGACAGTATGGCCGATATGGTTTCATTTGGCATGGCGCCAGCCATTCTTGCCTACAACTGGGCCCTGCAGGATTTAGGTAAAATCGGCTGGTTAGCTGCATTTATCTATTGTGCATGTGCAGCATTAAGATTAGCTCGATTTAACACTCAAGTGGGTGTGGCGGATAAACGATTTTTTCAAGGGCTTGCAAGTCCTGCAGCTGCTGCATTAATTGCTGGTAGTATTTGGAGCGGCACTAAATATGAAGTCGACCCTACTGATATTAGCTATATAGTGGCAATCATCACTGCGTTAACGGGTTTACTGATGGTGAGTAATTTCCGTTATCATTCCTTTAAGGAAGTAGACTGGCGGGGGAAAGTGAATTTCATTGTAATGTTATTGCTGGTAGGGGTCTTCGTTATTATCTCTGTAGAACCTGCAATAATACTTTGTCTTGGTTTCTATATATATGCACTCTCTGGACCCGTGATCACTATCAAAACGATTAAGAAGCTAAAAGTAGAACACATAGTGGGTGATGAACCGATAAGCAAAAAAGCCACTCAGTCTGATAACCATAGCCGTTCATCTTCCCATTCAGCACCAACTGATAAAGTACAACAAAAAGATGATGTCCAATAAGACCTGCTATTAATGGAGCCTCATTGCTTTAAGCTCTGTTAAGTCCACCTCTAACTTCCAACTAGTCTTCTTTAATTGCTTAATGATGCCTGCTTAGCAGTAGGCATCTTTCATTTTAATATGATCAAATCGCCATTTGTGTTTTCATTCAGCAAATTTGTACTATAGTTAGTTTCCCTTTTATTGTTTCTTGTATGAGTAAACAAACAAGAACAAACAATAAAAGGACTAATTAAGTTATGAATTGATAGGTTTTGATGTGATTTTAATCGTTTTAACATCGCTTTGTTTGAATTGTGTTCGGTTGGGCGTTGTTTTGATAAATCCATAAAAAGGGCTTGCGCTAAATCTTGTATTGCCTATAATGCGCATCCACTGACACGGCAGACAGCGAAAGCAGTCACCGAGTTGGGTTGAATTAAGTGGTTCAAAACACTGAGTTCAAGGCGAAAAGAAAGTTTGAAAAAACACTTGACGCGAAACGGAAAATGCGTAAAATACGCACCCCAAGCCAACGACCTAGCGTCAACGGCCGCTGAATGAAAAATCGAAAGATGTTCATGTTAGCAACGTTCTTTAACAATCTAAACAAGAAATCTGTGTGGACATTCACAGGTATTGAGTTATTCGAAATTGTCTTCTGTTCTTCGGAATGTTGGCAATCAAAAAATTTCAACTCAATGCAACGATGAGTGTTCATAGTAATATGTACAAACATTATTTAGATTCTTCCGAGTCTAATTAATGAAATCAGAATTCATTGAGCCGAAAGCATCGTTCTTACTTGTAAGAGTGGGGTTTTCAAAAAACTTTAATTGAAGAGTTTGATCATGGCTCAGATTGAACGCTGGCGGCAGGCCTAACACATGCAAGTCGAGCGGTAACACAAGGGAGCTTGCTCCTGAGGTGACGAGCGGCGGACGGGTGAGTAATGCCTAGGGATCTGCCCAGTCGAGGGGGATAACAGTTGGAAACGACTGCTAATACCGCATACGCCCTACGGGGGAAAGGAGGGGACCTTCGGGCCTTCCGCGACAGGATGAACCTAGGTGGGATTAGCTAGTTGGTGAGGTAATGGCTCACCAAGGCGACGATCCCTAGCTGTTCTGAGAGGATGATCAGCCACACTGGGACTGAGACACGGCCCAGACTCCTACGGGAGGCAGCAGTGGGGAATATTGCACAATGGGGGAAACCCTGATGCAGCCATGCCGCGTGTGTGAAGAAGGCCTTCGGGTTGTAAAGCACTTTCAGTAGGGAGGAAAGGTAGCGTGTTAATAGCCCGTTACTGTGACGTTACCTACAGAAGAAGGACCGGCTAACTCCGTGCCAGCAGCCGCGGTAATACGGAGGGTCCGAGCGTTAATCGGAATTACTGGGCGTAAAGCGTGCGCAGGCGGTTTGTTAAGCCAGATGTGAAATCCCCGGGCTCAACCTGGGAATTGCATTTGGAACTGGCGAACTAGAGTCTTGTAGAGGGGGGTAGAATTCCAGGTGTAGCGGTGAAATGCGTAGATATCTGGAGGAATACCGGTGGCGAAGGCGGCCCCCTGGACAAAGACTGACGCTCATGCACGAAAGCGTGGGGAGCAAACAGGATTAGATACCCTGGTAGTCCACGCCGTAAACGATGTCTACTCGGAGTTTGGTGACTTAGTCACTGGGCTCCCAAGCTAACGCATTAAGTAGACCGCCTGGGGAGTACGGCCGCAAGGTTAAAACTCAAATGAATTGACGGGGGCCCGCACAAGCGGTGGAGCATGTGGTTTAATTCGATGCAACGCGAAGAACCTTACCTACTCTTGACATCCACAGAAGAGACCAGAGATGGACTTGTGCCTTCGGGAACTGTGAGACAGGTGCTGCATGGCTGTCGTCAGCTCGTGTTGTGAAATGTTGGGTTAAGTCCCGCAACGAGCGCAACCCCTATCCTTATTTGCCAGCGCGTAATGGCGGGAACTCTAGGGAGACTGCCGGTGATAAACCGGAGGAAGGTGGGGACGACGTCAAGTCATCATGGCCCTTACGAGTAGGGCTACACACGTGCTACAATGGCAAGTACAGAGGGTTGCAAAGCCGCGAGGTGGAGCTAATCTCACAAAGCTTGTCGTAGTCCGGATCGGAGTCTGCAACTCGACTCCGTGAAGTCGGAATCGCTAGTAATCGTGGATCAGAATGCCACGGTGAATACGTTCCCGGGCCTTGTACACACCGCCCGTCACACCATGGGAGTGGGCTGCAAAAGAAGTGGGTAGTTTAACCTTCGGGAGAACGCTCACCACTTTGTGGTTCATGACTGGGGTGAAGTCGTAACAAGGTAGCCCTAGGGGAACCTGGGGCTGGATCACCTCCTTACCTATACGACTAACTCAATACCTAAAAGTGCAGCGATGCATGTGAGTGTTCACACAGATTACTTGTTAACTTCTTCGGAAGTAGAGTGAAACACGCCGCCAGCCGGCTAGTGTTGTTCTTTAACAATTTGGAAAGCTGATAGTACTAACTAAAGGCGCATGAATAATGATTCGTTGTTATTGGTGTGATTACGTTAGTGCGAAAAATAATACTGATGCGAAAGCATTAGTATCTTGAGTTCTCAAAACACTGTTTAAGTGTCTTGAATATTCTAAAAAACTAAGGCGAGTCCACTTCCTACCCGGAGGTGAGACAAGTAAAAACCAGCTGGTCATGATATGACTCAGAGGTTCACGCAAGTGAAACTCATTTGGGTTGTATGGTTAAGTGACCAAGCGTATACGGTGGATGCCTTGGCAGTCAGAGGCGATGAAGGACGTAATAACTTGCGAAAAGCGTTGGCGAGCTAGTAATAAGCATTTGAGCTAACGATATCCGAATGGGGAAACCCGGCCACATAAGTGGTCATCATAACGTGAATACATAGCGTTATGAGGCGAACCTGGGGAACTGAAACATCTAAGTACCCAGAGGAAAAGAAATCAACCGAGATTCCCCTAGTAGCGGCGAGCGAACGGGGATTAGCCCTTAAGTCTATGGGGTGTTAGTGGAATGTGTTGGAAAGCACAGCGGCACAGGGTGATAGCCCCGTACATGAAAACTAACCGTAGATGAAAACGAGTAAGGCGGGACACGTGACATCCTGTTTGAATATGGGGGGACCATCCTCCAAGGCTAAATACTCCTGACTGACCGATAGTGAACCAGTACCGTGAGGGAAAGGCGAAAAGAACCCCTGTGAGGGGAGTGAAATAGAACCTGAAACCGTGTACGTACAAGCAGTGGGAGCGGTTCTTGAGACCGTGACTGCGTACCTTTTGTATAATGGGTCAGCGACTTACATTTTGTAGCGAGGTTAAGCGAATAGCGGAGCCGTAGGGAAACCGAGTGTTAACTGCGCGTTTAGTTGCAAGGTGTAGACCCGAAACCGAGTGATCTAGCCATGGGCAGGTTGAAGGTTGAGTAACATCAACTGGAGGACCGAACCGACTTATGTTGAAAAATGAGCGGATGACTTGTGGCTGGGGGTGAAAGGCCAATCAAACTCGGAGATATCTGGTTCTCCTCGAAAGCTATTTAGGTAGCGCCTCGAGCGAATACCATTGGGGGTAGAGCACTGTTAAGGCTAGGGGGTCATCCCGACTTACCAACCCTTTGCAAACTCCGAATACCAATGAGTACTACTCGGGAGACAGACAGCGGGTGCTAACGTCCGTTGTCAAAAGGGAAACAACCCAGACCGTCAGCTAAGGTCCCAAAGTGTATGTTAAGTGGGAAACGATGTGGGAAGGCTCAGACAGCTAGGATGTTGGCTTAGAAGCAGCCATCATTTAAAGAAAGCGTAATAGCTCACTAGTCGAGTCGGCCTGCGCGGAAGATTTAACGGGGCTAAACATACCACCGAAGCTACGGGTGCATTTCATTAGAATTGCGCGGTAGAGGAGCGTTCTGTAAGCGGTTGAAGGTGAAGGGGTAACCCACACTGGACGTATCAGAAGTGCGAATGCTGACATGAGTAACGATAAAGGGAGTGAAAAACTCCCTCGCCGAAAGACCAAGGGTTCCTGTCCAACGTTAATCGGGGCAGGGTGAGTCGACCCCTAAGGTGAGGCCGAAAGGCGTAATCGATGGGAAACAGATTAATATTTCTGTACCTTCACTAACTGCGATGGAGAGACGGAGAAGGCTAGGCTAGCGCGGCGTTGGTAGTCCGCGTTTAAGGTGGTAGGTTGTATTCTTAGGCAAATCCGGGGATACGCATTTAATTGCAAGACTGAGGACTGATGACGAGTCACTAAGGTGATGAAGTAGTTGATGCCATACTTCCAGGAAAATCTTCTAAGCTTCAGGTTAGTGGGGATCGTACCCCAAACCGACACAGGTGGTCGGGTAGAGAATACCAAGGCGCTTGAGAGAACTCGGCTGAAGGAACTAGGCAAAATGGTACCGTAACTTCGGGAGAAGGTACGCTGCCGACGGTGATAGGACTTGCTCCTTAAGCTGTTGGCAGTCGCAGATACCAGGTGGCTGCAACTGTTTATCAAAAACACAGTACTGTGCAAAATCGCAAGATGACGTATACGGTATGACGCCTGCCCGGTGCCGGAAGGTTAATTGATTGGGTTATCTTCGGAGAAGCTCATGATCGAAGCCCCGGTAAACGGCGGCCGTAACTATAACGGTCCTAAGGTAGCGAAATTCCTTGTCGGGTAAGTTCCGACCTGCACGAATGGCGTAATGATGGCCACGCTGTCTCCAGCCGAGACTCAGTGAAGTTGAAATTGCGGTGAAGATGCCGTATACCCGCGGCTAGACGGAAAGACCCCGTGAACCTTTACTATAGCTTGGCACTGAACATTGAACCTACATGTGTAGGATAGGTGGGAGACTTTGAAGCTTGGACGCTAGTCTGAGTGGAGTCAATCTTGAAATACCACCCTTGTAGTTTTGATGTTCTAACCGCGGCCCCTAATCGGGGTTCGGGACAGTGCCTGGTGGGTAGTTTGACTGGGGCGGTCTCCTCCCAAAGAGTAACGGAGGAGCACGAAGGTTGGCTAAGTACGGTCGGACATCGTACGGTTAGTGCAATGGCATAAGCCAGCTTAACTGCGAGACATACACGTCGAGCAGGTACGAAAGTAGGTCATAGTGATCCGGTGGTTCTGAATGGAAGGGCCATCGCTCAACGGATAAAAGGTACTCCGGGGATAACAGGCTGATACCGCCCAAGAGTTCATATCGACGGCGGTGTTTGGCACCTCGATGTCGGCTCATCACATCCTGGGGCTGAAGTCGGTCCCAAGGGTATGGCTGTTCGCCATTTAAAGTGGTACGCGAGCTGGGTTCAGAACGTCGTGAGACAGTTCGGTCCCTATCTGCCGTGGGCGTTGGATGATTGAAGGGAGCTGCTCCTAGTACGAGAGGACCGGAGTGGACGAACCGCTGGTGTTCGGGTTGTCATGCCAATGGCATTGCCCGGTAGCTACGTTCGGGATCGATAACCGCTGAAAGCATCTAAGCGGGAAGCGAGCCCTAAGATGAGTCATCCCTAGAGCTTTAAGCTCTCTAAAGGGCCGTAGGAGACTACTACGTTGATAGGCAAGGTGTGTAAGCGTTGTGAGGCGTTGAGCTAACTTGTACTAATGACCCGTGAGGCTTAACCATACAACCCAGATGGGTTTTACTGACCTTAGTGTTAGAATAGAGCGCTTAAACAGTGTTTTGTAGACTCAAAAAAATCAGCTTTCCGAATTATTATTTACGGCCTTAAAGGCGGTAGATATACAAATTTGTCTGGAAACCATAGCATTGTGGCACCACCTGATCCCATTCCGAACTCAGAAGTGAAACGCAATCGCGCCGATGGTAGTTTGGGGTCTCCCCATGCGAGAGTAGGTCATTTCCAGGCGCCTAATTTACTCGAAAGAGTAGTTCTGCAATTTAACAGCTTCGCTGCTAGGGCGGACTGCGTCCTGCTAGGGATAGCTTCAGAAACGATAACAAGCGATAACAAGCGAACGCTGTGCTCACGGATAGAGACAGCTTCGCTACCAAGATTTTATAGCCTCTAGCAGCGCAGCGTCCTAGCATTTAGGTATTTCGCTTTGAAACGAGCATGTTGAAGTGGCTTAAATAGATTAATAAGCTGTCATTACACAACTTATCAATATGACTTACCAAGGCAGGGTTAACAGCCTATCTAAAATAGGTTTATTGGCTTCAGGGAACTCATATTCAGAGATGGATTGTAATTCAACCCATTGTATTTGTTGTCCTCAAGAGCTTAAAGCTCAAATTAAGAAAATTGAATGGGAGAAAGATATCTTAAAAATATCCAAGGGGCACACCGAGGCTACCGCTCTCTTAATGCAAGACAACATCAAACGATAGTATTAATTGAATTGTTATCGAGAGAGCAGAACATCGTCAAACTGCGTGGATTAGTGAAGCGTGAACGATGATATCAACAAGCTATTAAGATACATCGTGACAGTCGAGACTCTGCATGGGCAAGAACGATAGATGGCCAGCTTAATCAACTTGGTGAAAATGTTGGCCGTTATAAGGCAGCAAGTTTAATGAGAGATGCAGGACTCATCAGTAGTCAACCCAGAAAACATCGTTACAAGATAGCCAATGATGAGTCAATAATCGCACCTAACGTGTTAAAACGGCAGTTTAACGTTAAGCAATAAATCAGGTTTGCTGTGGTGATATGACTTATGTTTGATCTGGCACAAAATGGCTTTATTTAGCGGTGGTAATGGGTTTATACGCGAGAAAGATTGTGGGTTGGGCTTGCTCTGACAGTCCTAATACCGATTTGACTTATGCAGCATTAAGAATGGCATTTGAAAACTGTGGGCGTGCTAGAAACCTAGTGTTTCATTCTGACCAGAGTTGTCACTACACTAGCCTTCAGTATCAACAAATACTGTGGAAATATCAGATAACTCAACGTATGAGCCGACGAGGAAACTGTTAGGGAACGTTTCTTAGAAGCTTTAAAACAGAATGGATGTTATGTATGGCTAAAATAGTTTTGATGAAACGAAGCATGATGTGCTGAATGATATACAGAAGCACTACAATATAAAACGAGGTCATAGTTATAACAATTATATGACTCCAACAGCAACCGAAATAGCAGCGTAAAGACGTAACTCCTGTTTGTATACAGATTTAGATGACCCGGACAGCGTCCTGCTAGAGACAGTTCCTCGACAGAGCCATTTGGTCACTTTTTTACGCCTATTAAAGTACAAAATACTAGATGAAGACGCTTTTATTGTTTATCTGTTTAGTTAAAGGAGAGTTATAAGTAACAATAACGATTACTATTGTTATTTATGCTACGGGTGTATCACTTTCAATGGTTTGGGCTTGATAATTAATAGTAAATACATAAATAATGGAGTCTTAATTTCTCCTTCATAAATGCTGATATGACTCCTCAATCTCATCCTATAAAGCAATGGCAACATCATCATCAATTTAGTCATAATAACTCTGATGGTGAGCGAAATACTCTTTATGTTCTTATATTAACGATCATTACTATGTTAGCCGAGATTATTGCCGGCTCAATTTATGGATCTATGGCACTATTGGCCGATGGTTGGCATATGGGAACACATGCCGCAGCGTTCATGATCACCTTATTCGCGTATCGATACTCCCGTAAAAATGCTGATAATCCGAAATTTGCTTTTGGTACTGGGAAGGTGAGTGTATTAGGTGGTTTTACCAGTGCAATTGCTTTAGGTATGGTTGCGTTGATAATGTTGATTGAGTCTTTAGTTAGAATAATTAATCCAGAACAAATCTATTTTAACCAAGCTATCTTTGTTGCCTTTATTGGTCTTACAGTCAATATTGTCAGTGTATTTTTATTGAAAGATCATCATACCCATGATCATGATCATCATCACGCTGAACATGATCATCATCACGCTGAACATGAACATGAACATGAACATAAAAGTCAGCCGAAACCTCATCATGACCATAATTTAAGAGCTGCATATTTCCATGTTCTTGCAGATGCTTTAACGTCAGTATTAGCTATAGTGGCTTTAGTCTTTGGTAAGTATATGGGACTCACTTTCTTAGATCCTGTAATGGGGATTGTCGGTGCGGTGATTATTACTCGTTGGGCATGGGGATTAATGAAACAAACTAGTCCAATCTTGCTTGATGGTTCAATATCATTACATCAGAAATCGCAAATTAAGCAATTTCTTGAACATGATGGTGTTATTGTTACCGACCTTCATATCTGGAAGGTCAGTGCTGAGCATTATGCTGCCATTGTTTCGATTCTGGTTCACAATGACATCAATGCTGCGCAAATAAAGCAACAACTTGAGCGTAAGTTTTCTCAACTTAGCCATGTCACCGTTGAGATTAACCAATGTCCAGAACCAACATGTAACAGCATCATCGACTCATAAACCAGTTAGAATGGCTAACTTGCCTGAAAAAACTGCAATTGAACGGTTTATTTAAAAAAGTACTTTACCTTTGGAGGGGGTTTTAGCATAATGCCCTCGTCAACAGGGGTGTAGTTCCAATTGGTAGAACAGCGGTCTCCAAAACCGATGGTTGCGAGTTCGAGTCTTGCCACCCCTGCCAAATAAAACAACGGCTTGCATAGAAATATGCGAGCCGTTTTCGATTCTGTAGAATAAAACGTAGAAAAAGAAACATTCAAACCTGCATTTTTATTCACTTCGCTTTACTGCCAATTGTCGGTACCACGCTTACTTTTCTGTCGTAAGTGTTTACTTGTGCTAACGTTTTATGTCCTGAGTATTGCTGTTTTTCCGACAGTGTCCCTTCGTAATCTGATATCCCCTTAGCTTTAATATCATGGAACGTAAACGTGCGCTCAATGTGCGGGTATTCCTGTTCCAGTTTTAACATTGCTCGTTTCCATGCGCTGCGTAACCCTTCTTGTGTGAGTTTTCCGCCTTTATTTTTATTGATCACGTAAATACTTGCCACGCCTTTGCGCAATGTTTTTGCTTGGTTGATCACTTCATGCAGTCTTTGCGACCATGCTTTAATTTGTTTCTTGCCTGTTTTGCCTTGCTGAATGTAAATACCATCATCGGTAATTTGCGCCCAAGTAAGCTGGACCACATCACCTTGTCTTGCTGCACATAGGTAGCTTATCTCGCAGGCTATCCCTAGCCGTGTTTCTGCGCATGCCAATAGGGCATTGTATTCAATGTCGGTGATATAGCGGTCACGGGCTTTAAGCTTAAACTTTTTAACCCCTTTAGCTGGATTATTGTTGCACCGTCCGCGCTCATATCCCCAAGCAAACATCACGCTGGCAGCGGCTAATTCGTGGTTAGCTTGCGTCTTACTGGTTTTTCCACGCAAGTCGATGTATTGGCGAACGTGAAACGGTTCGACTTGTTCAGGCTTCATTTCGCCAAACACTTTACTAAATAGTTCAAGTTCACGCGTTCGGTCCCGTTGCGTGCGTGGCGCCAGGTCGATAAAGTTTTGGCTTCCAAGGTAGTCGATCACCAATCGACTTACCGTGTATTCCAAACCTGTTTCAGCAACTTCACGTTCAAAGGCTTCCCATACGTCGGCTTTGGTTGCCGTGATTTTACACAGCACCTTAGTTGAGTTACGACGTTTAATGATGTAACTAACAGGCACACCGGCACGTTTATGAAGATAAACAGAAGGCGGCATCCATGCATCTTCTGGCTTGCGTTTACGCATGAGGTATAGCTCCAAAGTTTGGTTGTGCTGCTTTTGGCTGCATGTTCAATGATTTTCCATGAGGGTGATTAACAAATTCCCACGTTACTGACGGGTAACCATCGTTACGCACAAAGTAGCCAATACCTTGCCTTTTTAACCATCTAATTTGGGCAGACGGCTGAGTGAACCCACTAAGTTGTTCAAGGTCTTCTTTAGTTAGTAATGCCATTGGCTGTACCCCGTTGATGAATTAATGATAGAGCGAGTGATGAGGCCCTGCATTCACGTAACTCTTGCATGTCGTATGCGCTCAGTGCACTGTTAGCCGCTTTTTGTCTTAATGTATGTGCGGCTTTCGATGTTGACTCTTTTCTGCTTCTGGCTATGCCGTTATCACGCAAATATTTTTTTACCTGGTACTGGCTTAGGCCAAGGTAGGCGGCAACCTGATCGCCGCTCATATGCTGTTGTAGATAACAATGTTCTATTGAGTCAGCTTTATGTTCGATAGCCGTATTCATTATTTACCTTCCTTAGCTAGTTTTTCTGCTAGCGTTTTCATGAACTGTTGGCATGAACCGACCTGATCGCGTGGAAGGCTATACCACTGGCTTAGCGCTTGTTTGATTGTTTCTGACTGTTTCATGCTGCTTGCCCCTGTATGCGTAGTTTTGAATCCGCTGTGCTGGCAAATAGCTCGGCATCGGCTTGGGTGAACTCGGTAACTTCAATGGCGTTGTAGGTTTTACACATGCCCCAGCCGCTATAGTTGTTTGGCTTATAGGTTGCTTCAACTTGCTGCTGGTCATGTATAAGCGTGAAGAACGGCTCTGATAACGTGACGACACCTTGTTTGGTGCCGAACGTTTTAGTTACTTTATTCATGCTGCACCGCCCATTAACATTTCAATATCCATATTTGGGTAACCGTTAATGTTGTAGCCAGCCTTCGGGTGACTAGGTAATCGAATTTGGTGGTATTTGTAAGAATGAATAATCGTTCTGCCAATCCCTTTAGCTAGGTTAGTTAACCCATTTCCAAGCGCTTGCCAGTAAAGGCAATCAAGCGCACCAAGTGACATGGCTACTTTGATGCTGTCACCGCTTTGTATCTTCAATGGCAATCCAATTTTTTGGGCGCGATAGTGTCCGAGAAGATGATTAAACGCTGCTTTAGATTTCATTTATGCCACCTCGCGTGGTTCAAACTTATAACCAAACTTGTTCCAATCTAGCGCCTTAACTTTTTCAATCACTTCAGCGACTTCATTGATGCGCTGAATTGCTCTGGTTAGGTTTGATTTTTCGATACAGTTAACGGCTGCGGCATTACCTTTGCTTAGGCCGTAAATGTAGTGACTGCGCAATGCTTCAATTACTTCTACCGAATCAATGCGGGTTAGTTGCAATAGCAGCTGCAGGCGTTCGGCAGGTTCGCCGCCTTGGATTAGGTAATTCATGCTGCACCGCCTTGTGATGATTCCCAGTGTAAGAAATGTTTAAAGCTATCAAAGCAATCACCAACCTCTAAATAGCGCTGATATCTACGCTGTGATGCTGTCGGCTTTCTTATTTTTCCTACTGCGCCGTACTCAACGCGCCAAGTTGGATGGCAATTTGAAATTAAACCAGGCTTATCTTTGTCAAAGTTAACACCAATGTAGTGACCACAATCTTTAGCAATAACACCTGGCTCACCATCAACAATTACCTTTTTGCCAAACTCAGCATTTACGTTGTAGTAATTATTTATGTATTCAAATGGGCTCATATCTCACCGCCTTGTTCAAATATTGGCAACTTGGCTGCTTCCTCACGAACAACTGCAGCTGATTCTTTGCCATAGCCCCAAATATCACCGTTATCAGGATTACAACGAGTAGGGGCTATCCAACCTATTGGTAACTTCTCACCTTTAGTAATGTAATCACGCATAGCTTCAACCAAACCCCTTAACGTTCCGCCATGATTAAAGCCGCTCCATCTTCTCGAGTAATGGGTATAAATACGCGCTTTGGTATATTCGTCTACAAACCACACTTTGCCGCGTCGATCTAACTCCATGGTGGCTAAGTCGCCTTTGTGGTCGAAGAATTTACGACCATGTGACGCTATGATTTTTATCAAGGCATTAACGTGTTCAACACGCTCAGTGATAATTGGCTCAGGTAAGTCGTAAAAAGAGGCGCAACCGCACCTAGGGCAGATAGCTGTCATCATTCCGCCATCATTACGTCTTTTTGTGATAGAAAGTGTGCCAGTCCATCTGCATGGTCGGCGACCGCATTCGATACGTTGTCTCATACAAAATCCTCTACGCTAATACCCAACTCAAAGGCTAGATTGATATCTTCAGAACGGCGGCGTGCAGCTACGTTGTTTTTGCCTTGCACACTAATGGCCTTGTTGATTGCTTTACGGTCGCGGTATTCGCTGTCGTCGTTGATCACACCGTTGAAACCATTCCCCTTGTTTAATTGGCCATCCCACTCGATGTCTGCTTTAGTCACCGAAGGCTGTTGCGCTGAAGGTTTTGAGTTGGTTACCTTTAACACTGCAGGTTTATTGCGCTTTGGCACATGCTTATTGCGCTTATCGGCTAGGATGCGTTGACGGTTTTCTTGATAGTAAGCCCGGGCTTTAATTTGCTTTTGGCTGAGTTGGCTCATGCTGCCACCTCTGCTTTGGTCAATGACATGATCCAGTCGCGTAGCTCAATCATTTGAGGGCAGAAACACATTGACTCAACGTAGGTATACAGCTTTGGATAGTCGTGCTGCTTACGTTGAATAAACCAATTAGCATCAGCTTCGGTTAAGCAAGTTTTTACGACTTCTTCGGTTTCTTGAAGATGTATTTTCATCAATGAATCAGGTAGTTCATCAAAATCATTTTCAACATCGAACAAGTCACAAAAAGCAAAGACAACACCGTCTGATTTATCGCATTGTTCATCTTCCCACTGCTCCATGAACCACTTGCTACACCAATCACTTTCATAATCAACAAGCCATTCAGCTAACCGTTGCTTATCGCAAACTTCGGAGTGATAAAGAGTCCCACCATCATCAGGCTCTATAATTTCCCAGTGATGCTCGTTATAGTCAGGTGCAGTAACTAAATAATGCTTGTAGCGCACTTGAAAGATTGGATCGGCAGTCATGCGATTGCCTTGCTCGTGCATCTGCTTTGACATTTCTGTTAAAAAAGCGGGTACGTTATTCATAATCGCTGCTCTCTTCGATTGTTGGTTATGCGTTTTCACGCTGTTGTAACTGGTGTTTGATGCGTTTCCAGCCGATGATTAATCGGTTAAATCGCCATTCTGATTCTGGCCAACCGCGGATCATGTCTTTGCACTTGGCTATTTCACGGTCGCAGTATTCGGTTGCGGCACTCATACATTCGCCCTTAGTTGGAATACTTTGCCGCATTGGTGCAGTGGAGTGTTGCGCCAGATAGTCAGGCGGCTTGTTTGGTAGTTAAAGCGCATGGCGAGGTTGTCACCTAGTTCACCTGCTTTGCCTTCAAACTGTGACGAGAACAGTTGACTAGGGTTGGTTAGGTTTAAGTGGCGTTCTAGCTTGGCGATACGCTCTTGCACTCGCTTGTTTTCCATTGGGTCTTGTTCAGTGCTTAGCAGACAGGCAAAACGGATACTGACTAAGTGAAAATGTTCAGCACGTTGTTTGTCTGTTGTAGGGGTGTTTGTCAGTATCATTTTGCCGTCCTCGATTATTGGGTACGACACAAATATAACCAAGGTTAATTAACTGGTCAATAACTTTGGTTAATTATTTTTTGTAGGTGGTAAATTATAAATTAGATAAATTAGATAAATTATTAGTAAAAAGTGACAGTGCAAACTACAATCGCTTTCAATGTTAAAAGCTTTAAATATTAATTTTTATTATTTCTAGTTCAAATTTTGTCTGTTTATGAGTAAAAATGAAAATACAAGAAGCATCAAAATGTTTAGTAGCAATCACTTAGTGCGTTTAGCATCTGGAGATTTTCATTTTGTACCGTATAGCTAATGAATATCTGATGGTAGAGCCATCAACAATTTCAATTGTTGATGTTTTGAAAACATATGCCACTTTAGATAAACACTATAGGTATGAATATTTTTACAAAAACACCATAGCAAACAATAGATTGTTAGGGAGGCATTCTCTGCGAACAGCCGCAATGATTACAGAATTTAGAGTAGGAAGGAACATCGCTGATTGTGTTATTTTTAATGGCAGCTCAACATGTTATGAGATTAAAACTGAATTTGACTCATTATCGAGGTTGGATGCGCAGTTAGATTCTTATTTACAAATTTTGATAATACATATGTAGTCTCTGATTCTAAGTTCTTATCTACATTGAATGAGATGATACCTAAAGATGTTGGAATTATTGAGCTTAGCAAGCGTGGTTATTTATCAACAGTTAGAGAAGCAAACAATTTAAGTCATGTTCCAATTTCTGTAGATTTAATCATGAATTCTATGAGAGCTGTTGAGTACATGGCATTAACGGACTCGATTTTGGTTTTGTGCCTGATGTAGGAAATATAAGAATTTATTCAGAATGCCGCTCACTACTGGAGACAGTTGATTCGTGTCAATTACGTGAGCATTTTCGCATAGTAATGAAAAGGATGAGGTCTAATAACGAAAAGTATTGACAGCTTTCCCTCGCTCCTTTACTAATGCAGGGGTAAGTTATAAGTTACCTATCAAATTACAAGATAAATTGATTACTTTGTTTAACAATACTAGTGAAGGGAGTTCACATGTACTATCCGATTTTAAGAGGGAAGCAATTTGAGTTAGCTGCTTTAAGAGAAATGACAGAAGTCTTGCGAAATGATTTGGTTCGCCCCATCATAGAGCCTGTAAGAACTGACCATACAGCACTAATTCGAACAGTCACAGCATTGAATGACGCCGGCATTACCCCATTGTTATCATCAATCCTACTTTAGGTGATTTTACGGATACACCTCAACCAACTGCTATATCATTACCTGAAGATCTAGATTACCTGCCTTGCATTTTAACAAATGGTTTATCAACAATTGTTTTACAAGAACTTATGGCTGATGAGTGTGATTCTTACTCTGTTTATATTGAAGAGGAATAAGTCGCGAGCATATGGGGTTATTGAATGATGCAGAATTGATTATTACTAAAATTATCAGTCTGCTGTATTTAGTGATTGTTCAAATGTTGTGATTATTCACGACGGATTTAATCGACGATCTAGAAATGCTGATTACCCTGATTTTCATATTTTTCAGATACACATATCTCATTCCATGAACATGATAATGTTATAGGTTTTGGTGACTATACGATTACCGGTGATGATTTTCTGAATCTGGTGGGCCTGCATATGTTGTGACTATTCATTTATCCTATGTTAATCCAGATGAATTTAACTCAATATACATAAGGCATTTCAAATCTTATGATGATTCTACTGCCTCTAGACCGGGTGATAAGTTTGGTGATGCACTGCGGGGATTAATTTCATTTGTTGATACTAATCCACTTCATTTTGAATCAACTTTAGGTTTGTCTTGCTTTAGAGCTCTTCATACAAGTGATCACTATCCCGGCTAGAATTGTTAAAAGCATTCAATTCAACATCATATAGAGACTGTGGTTTCTTTCATACGGTAAATAAATTGAGTTTTAAGTTAAAATTAGACTTTATGTTTAAAACATAAAGTCTAATTTTATCGCCCTGCGGATAAGTTAATCCACAATAATAACTTTGGTCTTATTGATATTTACAGATTGTATTTATGCAAGTTTTTATCGTTTATTCACTATCACTATAATAGGAGTTAAGAATTAAAATTAACTTCTGTTTACTCAATAAAAATTTATTTAACACCAAGTGATGTAAATAAAAGATATTTAAATTAATACAGAATACCAAAAACTTTACCAATAATTTTTATTTGTTTTATGTAATCACCCTCGTAGCGTTCATCTGGCCACTCGTCGATGTTATAGCTGCGAAGACGTAAACCGCCACCGGTAATTTGTATAAAGTTTTACGCGTAACATTCCGTCGTGATTAATAGCGTACATTTTACCATCAGTCACTTCAGTTTTGATATGTCTACGCCAACAGTTGAGCCATTGGGTAATACCGGTTCCATGCTGTTGCCACTAACCCGAACGCAAGCGGCATTGGTTGGGTCAACACTTGATTTACGCAATGTTGACTTAGCAAATCTAAGTTTAGGGCCGCGATATTCCCTTATGTCAGATACGCCATGTCCTGCTGCTAATTCTACTTCCATATAAAACGGTATCTCTACTTCATCATCACTCAAAGGTGTGCTGCTGTCCCATGTTTCCATTGGGCCTGCCCATTCGGCGTTGCTCGTTGGAACATGCTTTTCTAATCCATACATTAACTCTTCTGCAGTGCAACCTAATACACCTGCTATAGCAACTAACTTAGATGATTCTTTTGCTTTCCCAGAAATAAGTTTATGCACCATCACCTGTGAGATGTTGGCGCGCTCGGCTAATTCCTTCTGGGTTAATCCTGAAGCCTTTAGCTTTTCTTGAAGATTTTGGGCAAGTGTTTTCATGAGTTAATTATATTACCTAAGTTATAAAGCTGCCACTAACCAAAGTTAATATTTCTAGTTGAAATTAATTAACTTTGGTTATATTATGACTTGAGTTAATCATTCATGAGGTTTTTATGAGAACAGCTGATGCTATTGCTTACTTTGGAAGTCAAGGCCGTTTAGCCAAGGCAATTGATATTTCACAACCAGCAATTTCAAAGTGGGGTGAGGATGTTCCCACGCTTCGAGCTTATCAAATCCAAGTTCTTACACTCGGTGAGTTAAAAGTTGATCTACCGCTAATCGAGCAAGTGAATCCAGTTTAATAGTAAGTAGGGGACAAAAGCATGAAACAGAAATCACGTTTAGATTTATTGATGAAAGCCATTAACGCATGGCTTGAGTTACCCAAGGTTAGCCGCTCAGCAATGGCCACTGCAGTTGTTCAGGCTGTTGATGATTTAAAGCTTGCCACTGTGTTGGCTAAAGAGGGATCTCATTTACGTATTCTGACGACATTTTAACGACGCTAGAGTGAACGCGCAAAAGATATTCCGTTGGCTTGGGCAGTACGAAGGGCAACATGCAGTACCAGAGCGTTTATTTCATGTTGAGCAAGCACTATTAGCCGCTATGCCTGTTGAGTTGCGCATTGGTTATTTAAACGACGTTTACGGCATGGTTGGTGTGACTGTTGTGGTTGATTATGTTGGCGATGGTATGTCGTTAAGTGCCTATGAAATGGCGGCAACGTTAACCAAAGAGAATTGTGATGCTCAGGTAGCGGTTATTCATTTAGGCATTAACCCAAGTCGTCATCAAGTTGAAACTGCTCACCGTGAACTGCGTGAATCTCGCGCAGTGACATCAATGTCTTTGGATATTCTTGAGAAGCATTATCCGTATTTGACTGAATCAAAATTAACGTCGGTAGGTTAGTTATGGCTGATAACGTTGATGAGGCAAATGAAATTGCTGATCTGCATTTAGCTTTGGATTAGCCAATGCAGCCAAGCCAGCCACCGTTAACCGGGCGTTGTTTTATTGCGACACTGCGACTACAGAACGCTTTTGTGATGCTGATTGTCGTGATGATTATGAACGTGACCAACGCAGAACATTAATGCGTAAGCGGGGTTGATATGGGCTTTTTGTGTTGGGTTGGTTGTTATTTGCGGTGATATTAACTGCTGGTTTTGCTTTATGTTTAAAGGGGCAGGTAATGACTCAGTTAAGTGATAACAGTACATTGATTAATGATTTGAATGTGAATTTTTAGATGCTCCACATGATGCAGAGGCTTATGGCAGAGCACTATTTGGTGAGATTTTGGATAAAAGATATTACGGCTAATTCATATAAGTTTATTTATTCGAGTGATATCAAGGAAGGTGAGCCGATTAAATGGTCAAGATGTGGCATCACAGGTCATCTTGAAGGATTAGTTTATCGGACTTTTGATGTGCTCGAGTCACCAGAAGAACGTGAATGTTTTGAGCGTTTAGAAGTGAACAGCAAATCAATGCAATGGCGGCTATTGCTAGAAAATGTCCCACCACGAGTTCAACCGGTATTGCAGAGTTTTGTTTGATGCGGGTTGTCGAATTGAGTTATTGAGCGTTCAGATATAAGAAAACCCGCTTAAGTTTGGCGACCGAACGGGGTTAACACTTAAAGAGAGGCAATAGCATGTTTTATTCTGAATGTTTAATTTGTTGTTTAGAGGGCGCTAAAGCTTGTTCGGTTCATAGCCAAGTGACAAGTAGTGATGAGCCGATTACCCCAAAGTTTGCAGATTTTTGAGGAAGCAGGATGAAGCGGCCGATCCACAGGTTGCATTGTTGGTTGCTCAGGCTGACGCGTTGATGATGAAGGCGGCAGCCTTGAGTAAAAATGCTTCACCTATGTGTGAAGTTGATTTTAGACGTGATAGATCGACTTTCTATGGGTTTAGTACCTTAGATAATTTTAGCCGTTCACAGATTGGCAGAATTATTGATGTGTTAAAGCGTGAACCCGAATTGCTTAAGGTTAAGGCAGACCGCTTGGAGGCTATTGCGGCCAAGATTGTGAGTAAAGTGCTTTTAGGTGATGACAGCAAGTTGTTGTTACCACAAGTCAGCGTTGATTGGTTTATGGGTTATTTGTTGATGCAAGAAAAGCGTGCCGAGCGTTCTATTGAGATAACAAGAATAGACCCGGTTAATCAAGCCAAACACGTCAATCGGCGAGATATTTATTGCCAGTTACGGACTAACTTGGCACTCAGCATTTATGTTGAAAACAGAAACGAATGAGCCGTTCTAAAGTTACATCCAGTGGCTTGAATGTAGACGTCGTGATCCTTTTGCCTGTTTTGTTGAAAATAAGGTTATCGCCTTCTTTTCAAGGCCACCGTAAAGGACGTCGTTTATCTCAAATTCTGATGTGTCTTCAACTTCAAGAATGCTGATATCGCCGGAATCAATTCTTAGGCAATGAGACTGGTCTTTGGGTTTATGCCAATTACGGTTCCGTATGTATTTAGATTCATTATAAACATCCTTGTTTAAAGTTAATAAGAAACCCCGCTTAAGTTTGGCGACCGAACGGGGTTAATACCTAAAGAGAGGCAATATTATGTTACTCAAGCATTTGTGTTTCGTCAATATAGCGATTGCTAGATTGAGTGCGTGGGAGTGCCCCATGAGTATGGAATTGATGGTTAAGGCCATGAAAACAAAAGTGGGAAATCCACTACGCAAGTTGGTTTTACTTAAATTGGCAGATAACGCTAATGATCAAGGTGAGTGTTGGCCTAGTTATAATTACATTGCTGAGCAGTGTGAAATGAGCCGTCGTAGCGTTATGGACCATGTTAAAAACTTGAATTGTCGGGTTTTTACGTCGTGAATATCGCAAGGGTGTTAAGGGTAATTCATCTAATGTTTTCATCTGAATTTTGATGATAAAAGCGGTTTAGGTGGTGAATCTTCTGCACTAGGTGGTGAATCTGCTGCACTACCCCTAGTGAATCTCCTGCACTACCTAGTGAATCTCCTGCACTACCCCTAGTGAATCTCCTGCACCCAGAACCAGTCACTTTAGAACCAGTCAATGAATCTTTAAAAGATTTAGTCACCACATCATCAAAATCAGTTTTAGATTTTCTCTATGGCCTGATTTGCCAAGCTACCAAGTTTTTCAAGATTGGTTAGCCGTTCGTAAGCAGAAAAAGCCAAGTTAACCCAAACAGCGGTTAATCGCCCGGCACCGCATTTGGTGAAAGCGGTTGCTGCAGGTTGTTCGGTTGATGACGTGTTTGCGCTTTGTGTTTCGCGCTGTTGGATTGGTTTTGAATTTGAGTGGCTAACCAACGCCGGCTTGATTGCTAAGCAGGCGGTTAAGGGCGATTGGGGTAACTCAGTTTTTGACCCAGAGGATCCGTTGATATGAAGTCTATTCAAACATTGATTAATTCGACTCAAGTTGGCCTGCCTGCGAACGAACGTGTTAGCAAGCAGCCGTCGGCTATGGATATGGCCATTGTTGACAGTGTGTTTGCTAAGCTGCGGGTGCTGTTTCCTGTTGGGGCGCCTAAGTCTGAAGACGAAGTGGTGCACAAGAGCGAATGGCTTAAGACGTTGGCAATGCAGGACGTTAGAAGCAAAGAACAAGTACAAATGGGCCTAAATAGGGCAAGGCGTGAGCAGGGTGACCGCCAGTTTTGGCCAACACCACGCCAGTTTGCTTTGTGGTGTCAGCCAACGGCTTATGATTATGGTTTGCCTGATTTGGATTCGGCTTATCGTGAGGCTAAACGTCATTATCATAATTTAGCTGGCCATAAGTGGAGCCACGATGTGGTTGGCTTGGCGGTTCGTGAATGCGGCTCTTGGTTGTTTGCGACGGGCTTAGATAAAGATGTATTAACCATGTTTACTCGTCAGTACCAAATTTTATGCCGCAAGTACGGCAAAGGTGAGTTGGTTGATGTTGAGTTACCTAAAGCGTTACCCACTGTGCTACCCGCCGCATTGAACCTGCTGAGGGTAAAGCGTTGGTGGCAAAGTTTAGGCGCCAACTTGGTTTAAGGAGTGCTAACGATGAGTAATCAATCTTTGACTCAAAAGAGCGTTTGCTGCGGATTTTAAGCGGTGGCCGTTTTCTAACCTTGTACGAAATCCAACAACAGTGTTTTGACCAGTTTGGTGTTCATGATAGCGAAACTGCGTTAAGTGCCCGTTGGCGTGAATTGCCTGAGTCAGTTAAGCAAAAGCGCCGTCGTGAAAAGTGCACAGCTTGGGAATATAGGTTGGTGGCTTGAGAGTATGGTAAAGGCGGCATCTGGTGTTGAGGTTAGCAAGTTAAACGATGCGGCGTTAAGGCGTTGGTTACATGCTGGGGTGAGTCGTGATTATCGTGATCCGCAGTTTCCTGAAATTCGTTTACGTGCTGCAGCTGGCCGAACGCGGGCGAGTGTTCATTTGGTGTTGAATGAAAACGGTAAGACAGTTTGGCAAAAGGTGGGCACTTGGCCAAGCATGTGTATTAAGACCTTGTGCGCTGATTTACCGGTGATGTTGGCTAAACGCAATGTGGGCGGCATGGTGACGGGCCAGTTTGATTCAGTCGGTAGTTTGCTTGAGTGGTACCAGAACATATTGCCAATAACACGACCTATAGCAAGAGTTGGCGCAGCAATATTAAGTCGATGATCAAGTGTCACCTGTTGCCGAGGTTGGCTGATGTTCGTTTGCATGATGTGAGTTTTATCGCGGTTGATGGCATTTTGGTTAAACCGATGTTGGTTGAGGGTTTTCGCCTAAGTACATTCGTGAGGTGGTGAATAAGCTTAAGGCGGTGTTTGCTGCGGCTTCAAAGCTTAGATTGATTAGTGCTAATCCGTTAGCGGGTTATCGGGTGACGTATTCCATCAAAGTGAATGATGCCATGGATACGCGCTTGTTTGAGTCGGATTTGGCCGAGTTGTTTACTCGTTTAGGTGCAGTGGTGATGCCGGTGCAGATGTTGTTTGTGTTGATGATGATGTTTGGTACTCGCATTAACGAAACTCGGTTAGCGCGATGGGAACACTTTGCGGGTGATTATTGGGTTATTCCGGCCAGTAATGCCAAGAACAAAGAAGAACATCGTATACCGATGACGGAGTCGGCTAAGGCACTTATTCAGCATTATAAATGTTGGCAGTTAAAGCATGTTGGCAAACGCGCTTATTTGTTCCCCGGCAACGTTGGCGCTATTTCCATTCGTTGTGCCCATGATTGGCACACTCAAATCCGCTTTAAACATTTCACTAGTCATGATTTGCGTCGTTTATTCAGGACCATTGTTGCTGACTTGGGTGTCGATACGATGATTGGTGAACGTTTGCTTAATCATGCCTTGCCTGTGTTACTGCGTAAGTACGTTAAATCGACCTTGGATAAGGGCATGAGTTTAGCGTTAGAGCAATATCATCAATATTTAATTTATCGTGGATTTTCTTCTGTTGCGCCCGAGATATTGCCTGAGATCGTCTGTTGAAGTTGAGAACGGTCAAACCATGACTGCGAGTGGGTGGCTGTGATGATCACTGCATCATTATTAGTAGAATATGCAATTAGAGGTTTTGGGGCGAAATGGCATTACGCGGGTTTGAATTTTGAAAACGGGCAGGAATATTCGCGGGCTAACCCAGATCGAAGTAGCCGAGATTTATGGGGTAAGTGAACGGACTTATCAGCGTTGGGAACGAGGGGTGGTTAGGGTGCCGTTTGATGATGTTTCGGCAATATGCGCCCGTGTGTTTAAGTTAGGAATTGATGAAATAAGGGCAGTGATTAATGGCGAAGATTAATGTGCAGCATCAACAAGTGACGCTGAACATGAAGGCGTTACGTCATGGGTTAACACGTTGGGGTAAATATTGGGCATACCAAGAACGCGGCCAAGGGTTCGCAAGCCGAAGCCAGTGCGACAAGTTAGGCGAGGTGATTGTTTACGGCAGTTCGGCAGTGGTCGAGATAACGCCACCTCGTGAGGTTAGGCTGTTCGACCAGATGATTGAACGGTTAGCACCGCAATGTATAAGGGCCATTAGAGCGCACTACATCTGCAAAGGGCAGTGGGCCTTGATGGGATTCGATAGTAAGAAGTCATATGTGTACTGGTTAAGACGCGCAGAAATTGAGATAGTGGAGTGAGTTATGCTGATAATTCAGGGTGTTGGGTTGACTCAACTCAAATGAGATCGATTATCATTTGTGGTTGAAATTAAATGGGTCCTTCTGGCTCGGTGCACTGCGGGGGAGGACAAGCGCAGTGCTTCACTACATATGAAAATTTTAGGGGGTTGTGTTGTTGTTTTATAGGCTTGATCTCTGCCAATCAATTTTACCTAAAAAATAAACCTATTAAGCTAATGAATTAATAGTGTTTTACCCTACATTTGATGATGCACAATTCCACTCAACTTTTGATCGTCTTAAACCGCAACTTTTGATCGCTTAAATCTTTGTGTCCATAGCTTTAGTTTGCTGCTACTTTTAATGCACTGGTTACATTGATGTAAATACTAGTTCACTAGTTCACTAGTTAAGGATGACTATGAGTAACGCCACAGAATTTTATTGTATTGAATCCACCTCTGACACGTCGATCATCGAAGAGATAATTCAAAATGAGTTGAAAAGGGCCGACGGCTTACCCCAAGAGTTAGCTGTAAAAGTTTTTACCAAGGACAATAGTATATGTTGGGACTACGATCCTTCTATTGCCATTTCTTTTGAGCAAGAAAAAGTATTAGTCAAAATCGTGCACTCTGCATTTAACTCAGTAAAGCAGATAACTTACTAAAAATATTAAAAAATACAGATTTATAGACGTTGGATTGTGATGAATGTCTTAGTCTGTTCAACTTCACGCTAGTATGCTGTTGAACTAAGCCGCTGCACGGAGCTAACAGTGGTTTCAATTGAGTGTATCCTCCTCAGTGAATCAGCCAAGCTTAAAAATGTATGATAGAAAAATACGATGAAAAGGAATTTCAATGAAAAGCTTACCCACTACTCGATATCAATTGACTCTAAACTGCTCTGTAGCCCATAGCCAGCATCAAAAAAAGCAAATTCTTATAGTATAATGCGTACCCATTAACCTGGACTCGGCATCGGCCAGGTCCAACAAGCAATTTATGCCCTGCAAACAGCGCAACGCATAAATACTAAAACGTTAAATTGCAAGGAGGCCGATGTGCCATTTACAAGTTTGATGAAAGATAAAGTATCAGTGTTAAAAGCAAATGGTGAAGTTTTCGAAGACATTCAAGCTAGTGTTCAAACAAAGAAGACATTTATTCAGCGTTCCGACATTTTGATAGAAACTGGTGACTTAATTCAAAGAGCTATGTCTAATGGAGCAATGCAAACATATGAAGTTATAGATCCTGGCTTCCACGAGGGTTTAGGTGGTATCCCCGCTGGTTATCAAATTGTTCACAAAAATCTTGGATTACCTGAAGCTGATAAAGCTATTCAATCAATTACATATAATTTGAATGGTGCAAACAATAGAGTAAACAATAACTCTGTCGATAACTCGACAAATATTGTCAATAATAATGGTGAGCTACTTGAAAGTGTATTCGCGCTACGCGAAGAAATTAAGCGCCTGAAACTAACTGAGCAAGAGACTCAAGATGCTCTAGAAGTTGTTGATGCTATAGATTCTCAGTGCCAATCTGAAAAACCAAGTAAAGTTGTTGTGGGCGCGCTGGTAAACTCTTTGCCAACATTTGCAAGTATTGCATCTATCGGTTCTTTAATCGTTTCATTATTGGGGTAGTCATGCAACTCGAAAACTTTGTATCACAAACTTTAAAACAGATCATTGACGGTGTTTCTTCAGCACAATCGTACAGTGAAACTAAAAATGCAAAAATAAATCCAAGTACCGCTCGAATGGATGGTAAAGCTACTGATTATAGCTTTTGCGTGGAAACGTATGTCCCTCTGCAAGGTGTGGAGTTTGATGTAGCTGTAACAGTTAAAGAAGTAAGTAGTACTTCTGAGGGGGGAGGAGATATGGGCGAAATTTCTGTAACTTCGGCATCTCAGGCTTCTAATCAAAACAGTTCAGTCAGCCGTATCAAATTTAAAGTACCTATTTTGCTACCTCTATCAAAGTAGATTGCAATTTAACAAGTTGCTTAAACGGACAAAAAACAGCTGGCTTTTGCTCGTACCTCGCTAACTATAGCCAGCTATTTTATTCCCGCTTAGCAAAGCGTTGAACTAAGCCGCAACGCGGAGCCAAATGCTGACTCAATCGAGTGTATTAACCTCATTGGCTCAGTTAGACTTAAAATATGTGATGGAACACCATAATGACAAGGGAATTGCAATTGAACACATACAAATCAAGCCTCACAAACAATTCAAAATTGCTTTGCAGCCCAGAGCTTGCATCAAAAAAAGCAAATTTCAATAACATAACGTGTAACTATTAACCTGGACTCGGAATTGCCCAAGTCCAACAAGCTGTTTGTGGTATGCAAACGGCGCAACGCACAAATACTAAAGCGTTAGAAGTTCAGGAGAATATCGTGCACATTTTCGTAAGTAGACCTACTTGGGTTTCCCCTGAGTTTGATGCTGGTTTAGAAGTCTTTTTAACTTCGATAAAAAATATGGGGTTAACACCGCGCACTCTTGGTAGTACAGATTATCCAAGTAAAGCACCATTAGACGAAGTGATTGAAATAATGGAAGAGTGCAAAGGAGCAATTATCCTTGGCTACCCACAATTATTAATTTCTGAAGGAAAGGTTAAAGGTTCTGATATTGAATCAGACCTTATACTTCCAACAGAATGGAACCATATAGAGGCTGCTTTAGCTTATTCAAAAGGCATCCCTATTATCATGTTTCACCACAAAGGTGTTTCCCGCGGTGTTTTTGATCGTGGTGTTATGAATGCATTTGTGCATGAGGTTGACTTTAGTTCTGCTACTTGGTCTATGGACTCTGCTTTAAATGGAGCAATCCAAAAGTGGAAATCTAATTGTGTTTCAGGTAATTCAAATTTTGGTGTTACAGTTAAGGCTGATCCAGACAAGAAGACTTGTCCCAACTGTACGACTAAATCTAAGCCTATTTACTTAAGTGCATTACCTCAAAGCTTTAGTAAATTTGGGAAGTGGAGGTGTTCTTTATGCAATTACATGGTGTAATAAACTTCTACAAGGCGTTCAAACGGACAAATAACAAGGCGCCACAAACAAAAAATGGCTACTTGATGTAGCCATTTTTATGGGCGTTTTACAGTGGTTTTATCGTAAACGGGCTTGTTTCTCTGCCAATCTTGCTAATGTCGCAATTTGTTGGTTTGCGGCTTCACTGATTTCTAGCAATTGCTCAAGTGATAAAAAGCGGGGTTCGCGCATGTACTGCACTAATTTATCGCGGCTGGTGACAAACTGGTCATCATTTATCGGTTGCGAGCTCACTATTTTGCCACCTTCCCATGTAAACAACATGCGCTGACGCTCAAACGGATGTTGAGTGCGGCTAAGTCGCTTTTGGGCTTCGTTAAAGGCATTAATGAAGTTGATCTTGAGTTCAGCAGCTTTGGCACCGGTAAACCCCATCACTAAAAACATAAAACCGTCTTTGGTCAGGTGGTAGCACTTTAAATCACGCTGACTCGTGCCAACCTGTTGATTTTGCACGTTAGCCGAAAAGTTGGTTGACGTAAATTCTTCTGGTGCATCGCGTTTTATCGCTTCGATTTTATCTAAAACATGGCTATGACGTTTACCAAAATAGTCGGCAATGATAAGCGAATTGGTAATGGTTTGTTGGCCGTTAATAAAGACCAATTGCGCAGGGTAGTTTTTAGACTGTTGTAAGTTCATGGGTGACACTCCTGTGTTCGAGAGCATTCATCACCAAATGGTACTAATCATTGGGTGATGAGCTGAATGAGGTTAGTACTACCGCCACAGGAACGGCCAGCCAAATGGCTGCCTCACCCAGCCCACCATAGTAGTGGTGCGCCGAGTCACGCAATAAAAAACCAGCACGAAAGGCTGGCGACAATTGCGCCTGTGATACTGCGGGGTACTAATCCCGGCATTGGATTTTGCCAATGCCCAATTAGTATCGCCCCACTTAGGCGCATTTGTCAATTTTACTTATGAGTTATCAGTTAAGTGAGTTAACGATAACCCTTCAGCCATTTTATAAAGCTAACATTGTGTAATCGAGAACCTTTGTTCACACGGCTATTTGCTGCCTAAAGCAAAGCGTATGCGTTTTAAAGGCCAAGCAAAAATAATGGGGGCGATATTAAGCGGTTATTTAGGTTTCCGCTTTCGCCTAGACTAAAGAGTGATTGATTAGAGATATTTAAACTGATAAGTTACTAAAATTATTAATAAATAAAGTGATATAGATGTTGAGTTTGGGTGAGCTTCTCAGGATGTTTATCGGTATTTTGCTAAAACGCTTTATGTTTCAATGCTGGGATCATACATATGACTCGTAAAATATTTGTTGCTGTAGTAATTGGGTGTAGCATAGCCTTAATTTTGCCAATAACTCTTTACATTTATAAGTTCGGATTTGGTCTATGGGATAAACATTCAGATTGGGCTTTAATGGGGTCGTATTTTGGTGGTGTTGTTGGTCCAATAATAACATCAATTTCCATTGTATTTCTTGGCTACCAATTGAGAGAGCAATTGATTCAGCGTAAGAGTGAAAATCTTGAAAAAGATATATTACATCTAATTCCAAAGTTATCAGATGCTTTACGTGAAGAGAGTTTTAATTCGGCCTTACGTATATCAGCTCTTTTATATAAAGAAAAAATTGCGTCAGATGACTCCGAGGGAGCAAAAGAAGTAATTAATAATTTAGTAGAGAGTTATTTTAAACAGTTTAATATTTGGCTTTCTGTTGATTCAAACTATAGAGAGTTAGCAAAAGTTAATTTTCCTCGTTATAAGAATGTTTCACTCTACCTTTTAAGTGAATGTGAACTAGAAGATCTTTTTACTTGAACAAATTAAGCGATATTTTTCAGTAATTCAGTAAATAAGCTTTGTTTGTATGTAAAAGAAACATGACAAAACCTCTAAACGGATAAAAAGTTTGGCATTTCGCGTTCTTCAACAATTTTAGCCCGCTTAATTTTGGTGTGAGCTATCAGCCGTTTTCTAGATTAAACATTAAATTAAACATGGTCGCCCACGATTATTTTTACATTTGACGTTGACACTTTTAACGTGCAATTTAAGTTTTTTATTTGTGTGTAAGAGTCATTAAATTGATTTACTTCAAAGACATATAAAATGTAAGGTTATACGCATCAATAACTTAAACAGTCGGCTTTATCGGTCGAACCGTTCAATAAGCTGTTAGGCATTCATCATATATTGGAGTTTTATCAGAACATGGGAAATATTTCTTTTTTGACAAGCAGCAGTTCGAGCTCACCTCAATCTGTTGATGAATCCATTTATCAATTAGAAATATCTTCTATTTCCTTCTTGAGAGCATGGCAACGAGTACCGCAAGATTTTCAACGAGCAGCCCGTTCAAGTCAGGAAGCTATGGTCCACTTAGACCATATAGTTAATGAAATCATGAGAGCTAGGGATCAGTCCCAAGCAGACGGCTCATACTTAGGGTCTACATTAGAAACACAATTAAATATAAATAGGTCATCTTCAGCAGTTCCTGTTACCCGAGTTCAACAATTAGCCCTGAGTTCATCTGGTTCTGGAGTTGGTTCTCTTCCGTTTACAGGTACTCCTATTACGATGGAAAAGTTACTGAATAAAATTAAGCACCGAAGACCTGATTCAGCTAATTTTAGAATTGGCGCTTCAGGAGAGCACATTTTTCTTATTGGTGTTGATAAACCTAATCGTCAACCTGACTCAATAGTTGAGTTCAATGTTGATGAGTTTTGTCAGCACTGTACCGATATCGCAAATATATTGTAAAAATGCCTAGCAAGGCGTTAAATGGCTAAACTAGTTAATCGCATTATTAAAAGGAGTTAGAAATGATCAGAGTTAAATATGAATATGAAGGAAATAAATCTGAGTTTGACTTGAAAGTTAGTGATGTCATCACTAATCACAAAGATGTAAATGAGCTAATTAAAGATCACGGCCATTTAGAAAATGAAATATTGATTAAAGCGGCAGAAAAAGCAGATTCATCCAAAGAGTTAGGTCCTCATAAGCATGCTTGTGAACGAGGCGGTGAAAGACAATTAACTTCTGATGAGATTGAGGCCAAGAAGTTTGGTTTTACTTTGCTCAGTTATGAAATTGATAACACTACGAAATTTATATTAAATAAATAATTTATGATTGGTTTTACAGCCATTTAGGACATATGAGCCACCCGCCAGTGAATAGGCGAGGAAAAAACATGGCCACGATTATGTTTACATTTAACGTTGACACTTTTAACGTGCAATTTGTGTTTTTTATTTGAGCGTAAGAGTCATTAAATCGCTTTACTTCAAATAAATAGAAAACGTAGGATGATATTAATCAATAACTTAAACGGTCGGCTTTATCGGTCGAGCCGTTCAGTAAGCTGTTAGCTGAACCAAATTGAGATCATTGGAATGAGTGAAGAAAAACAAGAAAAACAAGAAATTCAAGAAGGACATGAAGCAATAGGTCTTGCGGAGTTTCTAGAGAGTACACCTCCATCATCCTTAACTGAAATAAGTGATTTAGTTGAGGCAAATTACTACCAAAATGGAGAGTTTTCTGGTGCATATTTAACTAGACCAGAAATCCAATTGCATTGCCCAGATGATAGCTGCAACGGTACGAGATTCTTTCGGTGTACAACTAAAAAGCAGATTAGCGTTTCAGAGGAATTTTCTTTTGAGTACATATCTTACATTTGCTCAAATTGTAGAAAAACTGAAAAGACATTTTCTCTTGCAGTAAAGAGATCTGGGCTTGACGGCGCGGGTTCAAGCTACAAGTTTGGAGAGCTGCCGCTGTATGGTCCTCCAACACCATCCAAACTTATAAAACTTATTGGTCCAGACAGAGATATATTTCTTAAAGGTCGGCGTTGTGAGAATCAAGGTTTAGGTATTGGCGCATTTGTTTATTACCGCAGAGTTGTAGAAAATCAGAAAAACCGGATTCTAGATGAAATCATTAAAGTGTCTGAAAAGTTATCGGCACCTGCAGCAAGCATAGAAACACTTCAACAAGCCAAAAATGAAACTCAATTCAGCAAAGCACTCAGCTCTGTAAAAGATGCATTACCTCAGGCACTGCTTATCAACGGCCACAATCCACTTTCGTTATTACATTCTGCTTTAAGTGAAGGATTGCATAATCAAACAGATGAGTATTGCCTAGAAATTGCGAGTAGTGTTCGCGTAGTTCTAGGGGAGCTTTCAGATAGATTAGGTCAGGCACTTAAAGACGAAGCTGAATTGAATCATGCGTTATCGAAGCTTTTACAGGGAAACTCAGCTAACAATGCAAGTAAAGGGGCGCAGTAAACTGCGCCCCTCTTGCGAACTATACTCCGCATAATGTAATTCAGCGTGTTAAAGCGCTAGTGCGCAAACTCTTATATGTTGGCAACTCACTTAACCGATAACTTTTAAATCAAACCTAGAAATTATCGGTTTTACATATCACGAAAACCCAAACACCTCAACGCCATATGTGGCGTAAAAGACGCCATATATGGCGTGTTTGCGGCCCTTAAAAACGGGTATATTTAGATATGCTTGATACGACTACGTAACTGGCTTTGCTTCCTCTCTTGTTACATCCTCGCCGTTGGGCTCCTTTATAGGAGCCCATTTTTTTGCTCGTTATTTGGTGAACACATGATCCGTAAAAAAGTGTATATTGCGGGGCCAATGTCTGGTTTGCCAGATTGTAATCGCCACGCATTTAACTTGGCTGCACAAGTGCAAAAGTCGTTAACCCATATTGTGCTTAATCCAGCCGCCTTACCTGTGGGGTTATCTGAACCTGAATGCATGCAGATTGGGATAACCATGTTGATGTGTGCTGACATGATCTATCTGTTGGACGGTTGGGAGCAATCACACGGGGCAAGGGCAGAGCATGCATTAGCGCAAAAGCTTGGCTTACATATTGTTTACCAAGAGGGCATTGATCATGAAATAGCATTAATTGGATTATCAGCTGATGAATATTAAATCCCGACTCTTGGCGCTGGGTTTAACCGGTGCCTTACTTACTGGCGGTGTTTTAGTTGCTACTGGTGAAGGTGAAGTATTACGCACCTATGTTGACCCTGCAGGTATTGAAACGGCCTGCTTTGGTCAAACTGGGCATAACATCAAACAGGGCATGGTGTTCACTAACGAACAGTGCCTAGACATGCTGGCTACTAGCCTTAAAACCTTTGACCGTGAATTGGTTTCACTCACCCCGCCATTAAGCGAGGGTGAACACATTGCTTACCTGAGTTTTATTTACAACGTTGGGGCCGAGGCTTTTGGGGCTTCTACGCTTCGTAAAAAGTTGTGGGCAGGTGACCGCGTTGGTGCATGTAACGAGTTGCCGAGGTGGATTTATGCCAAACGTAAAAAGTTACCAGGCTTAATTAAACGCCGCTCAAATGAGCGGCGTTATTGTTTGAGGGACTTGTAATGTTTAATGATTTTAAAACCACATTGCTGTTATGTGCAGTGCTTGTTATGGCGACGGTGATTGTCGTTGGGGCCTTAGGTATTACCTCACTCAAAGCTAAGAACGGCACGTTAAGCCATGACTTGCTGCAATCGCAAGTGAGTGTTGAAGCGCTATTAAGCAGCAACGACAACAAAGATGAACGGATTAAAACGCTTGAACGTGATCACCGCATTATCACCGAGCTAAACACGTCGCACCGCAAGCAAGTAGCCGATCTTCAATCGACATTAGACCACAAACTAGTACGCGCTAATCAGCTAAGGACATCAAACCATGAGCCAACTAAAACATGGGCTAATACTGATTTGCCTGGTGATGCTCTGCAGCTGCTCAAGTAAACCAATTGTCAAAGTGGTAACAAAAACGATAACGGTTTATGTGCTGCCACCCCCTGACTGGCTTGAACTTTGTGATACCCCACGTTTTATCGGGTCCTCAAATCTCGATTTACTGAATCATTCCCTTACTCAAACCAACGCGCTAGCAACTTGTAATGCAAACATGCTGCGCCTACAACAATGGCGGCAGCAATATGAGCATAACGACTGACCTAAGTGCAAAACTCACATCGTTATTGTCTTACATCGCCTCGTTTTTTACCGCTGCAGGCAGTTATGTGAACGATATGGATATTGGGGTATTAGTCGGCGTGTTGTGTGCTGTGTTTACCGCGTTTATTAACTGGTTTTATCAGGCCCGTAAGAGACAGGGTGAAAAACACATACAAACGTTGCAAGCACAATTACTCGCCAAACAATTGCAGCATATTGAACAAGAACGATGTAGCCATGTGTTAGATGATATTCACAAGGACTAGCTAATGGCACGTATTCAATCACCCGACGCCGAGCCAGTGCTACTGAACAAAACCGACCTGTGCAAAAGTTTGGGTATTAGTACCCAGGCGTTCGATAAATGGGATGTGCCAATACACAGTAAAAAAGGCCGTGAGTGTTTGTACACCATGAGCGACGTGGTGGGTAATCGCGTGGCTAATGAGCGTAAAAAACATGTAAGCAATCCAACGCCCGAAGATAACGATAAACCCAATATCGAGTTTGAGCGTTACCGCTTAATCAAAGCGCAAGCCTACGGCCAAGAGCTAAAAAACGAAAAAGACGGCAAAGAAGTGGTCGAGGTGACGTTTTGCTCGTTTGTGCTTAGCCGAATAGCCGCGCAAATATCGCCGGTACTGGACCAAATACACATTCGTGTAAAACGTAAATTCCCCGATATGCCTGAACGAACCATAGACGCTATTCGCGCTGAAGTGATTAAAAGCCAAAACACCGCCGCTGAACTGGCCAACGGCATTGAGGATTTATTAGATGAATATATCAGAAGCACAGATTAAAAATTTGAAAGCTGCTGTCGCTGCTGGCCTTAAATCGTTTTATCGTCCACCTATGTTGACCTGTAGTGAATACGCCGACACGCATTTTTATATGTCGTCTGAATCGTCTTACACCGAAGGCAAATGGGAAAGCTTACCGTTTCAAATCGGCATATTAAATGCCATGGGTAACGACCAAATCACCACGCTGAACATTATGAAGTCTGCTCGTGTGGGTTACACCAAAATGCTGATGGCCAATGCGGGTTACAAGATAGAACACAAAAAACGTAACGTGCTGATATACCAGCCGCGTGACGGTGCCGCCAAAACGTTTATGAAAAAACACGTTGAAACCGCAATACGTGATATGCCGATTTGGAAAGCCCTAGCGCCGTGGATTGGCCGCAAGCATAAAGACAGTACGTTAGAAGATAAAATTTTTACCAACGGTAAAACCTTAATGGTGCGTGGTGGTACAGCCGCGGCTAACTACCGTGAAATATCAACTGATGATGTTATTTACGATGAGTTAGCCGGTTTTGATGAGTCAATCGAACACGAAGGTAATGCCACATCGTTAGGTGATACCCGTGTTGAACTGTCGTTGTTTCCTAAATCGATACGGGGTTCAACGCCTAAAGTATTAGGTACCTGCCAAATTGAAAAGGCCTGTAGCGAAAGCCAGTACCAATTTAGATTCAACTTGCCTTGCCCACATTGTGATGAGCTGCAGCATTTAAAGTGGGGCGGTAAAACTGAACCCTTTGGCATTAAGTGGCAAGGTAGCGACCCAAAAACCGCCTATTACGTGTGCGAGCACTGCGGTTGCTGCATTGAAAACAATCAACTGCACGACATGGAAGAGCACCCCAATGCTTTATGGATATGCGATAAAACGGGCGTTTACACCTCAGACTTTATTTCATTTTTCGACAAAGACGGCATCGACTTTTTAACCCCTGAAAACATCTCGATTTATATCTGGTCGGCTTATAACACGCTTAACAGTTGGGCCAAGCTAGTCACCGAGTTTTACAAAGCCAAAGGCGATAAGGAAAAGTTACAAACCTTTGTTAACACAAAATTGGGCCAGCCGTGGGACAACGACAACGGCGAACGCATTGAGTGGGAAGACTTAGGCCGCCGCCGCGAAATGTACCCCAACGGCAAAATGCCCGATTGGGTTGTGTATTTAACTTGTGGTGTCGATACCCAAGACGACCGATACGAAGGCCGTGTTTGGGGGTGGGGCGCAGGTAAAGAAAGCGCCCTAATCGATAGGTTTATTTTGTACGGCGACCCAGCAAGCCAAGTGCTGCTGGATAAAGTTGCGCTGCGCTTAAACCAAAGTTACCCCCGTAACGACGGCATTGTGTTGAGCATTGGCACAACGTGTTGGGATTCGGGCGGTCACTACTCCGATACCGTTTACTCAATGAGTAAAAAGCTGGGTTTGTTCCGCGTGGTACCCATTAAAGGCGCCAACATGTACGGCAAGCCGATCGCCAATTTTCCTCGCAAGCGAAGTAACAAAGGTGTGTATTTAACCGAGGTCGGTACCGACAACGCCAAAGAGTTGATCATGGCCATGATGCGCACTCAACCCAGTGTTGATACGCGTACACCTGGTGCAATTCATCTGCCACTTAACGACAGCATTTGTGATGACACCGAACTGCAACAGTTAACGTCTGAACGAAAATTGCCGACACGCCGCGACGGTCGCATTGTTTATCGCTGGGAAGCAGGCGGCAGACGTAACGAAGCACTCGACTGTTTTGTGTATGCCTTGGCTGCACTGTATATCGCTATTGATCGGTTCGGCATTAATCTCGAATCGCTCAGTAAAGTGATAACAACCGACAATCAAAACGAAGCATCAACCGAAACATCCCCACAACCCAAAAAATCGAAAAAGAGCCAAGCCAATAACTGGCTAAACGGTGGTTCGGTTAAATCAGGAGGCTGGCTGTAATGTCAAAGCAACAAGCGGCAGACATGGTCGCGCTGTATATCGAAGCCGAAAAAGATGTACTAGCGGGTAAGTCCGTCAGCATCAACGGCAAGATGATGAGTACAGAAGACCTAGAACAAATTCGCCGCGGCCGTATCGAATGGCAGCGCGCCCTAAGCATTTACACCCGTCCTCGGGGCACCACACTCGCCCGATTTGGCTAGGAATCAATATGAGCATTATTAACGATGCACTATCGTACATAGCCCCACGCTGGGCACTTAATCGTGAAGCGGCTGCAATGAGTTATCGCAACCTTAAAGGTTACGAAGCTGCCAGTCCAAGCCGAACCCATAAAGCTAATAAAGAGGGCCGCGGCGCAAACCAAGCGGTATTTGCTGCAGGTAAAAGCCTGCGCGAACAAGCGCGCTGGTTAGATGAAAACCACGACCTCAGCATTGGTATTTTAGACCGAATGGAAGAACGGGTAATAGGTGCCCAAGGCATTGTGGTTGAGCCTCAGCCCCGCAGTATCAGTGGTGAAATCCTTGACGAACTAGCCAATGACATCCAGCGCCGTTTTGCTGCATGGTCATTAAAGCCTGACGTAACAGGTCGCTACACACGGCCAGAGCTTGAACGCTTAGTTTTACGTACCGCATTGCGCGATGGTGAAGTATTCGGCCAGCAAGTGCGTGGCAAGATGGCTAAGTTTGGTCATCCCAACCCGCAAGGCACTCAATACAGTATTGAAGCGTTAGAACCTGATTACATTCCGTTTGAACTTAACGATGTATCAAGCCGTGTTCGCCAGGGGTTAGAGGTTAACGGATGGGGGCAAGTGGTTAATTACCATGTGCTGCTTGATCATCCGTCTGACCAAATTGGCTTTCGCTACAAAACTAAAATCGTACCCGCAAGTAACATGCTGCACCTTGGCATGTTTAAGCGTTTGCACCAGTTACGCGGTATCAGTATTTTTCACGGTATTTTAACGCGCCTTGGCGACATTAAAGACTATGAAGAATCTGAACGGGTAGCAGCTCGTATTGCTGCCGCCTTAGCGTTTTACATCAAACGCGGTGACGCCAGTATGTTCGGCCTAGATGGTGATGCCAAGGCTGACCGCGAAATCAATATTGCACCAGGCATGACCTTTGATGATCTCGCCGTCGGTGAAGATGTCGGCATGATTGAGTCAAATCGACCTAACGTGCATTTAGTCGATTTTCGTAATGGTCAGTTAAAAGCCTGT
Organism: Shewanella sp. Actino-trap-3; assembly: GCF_002836275.1. Lineage (NCBI taxonomy): Bacteria > Pseudomonadati > Pseudomonadota > Gammaproteobacteria > Alteromonadales > Shewanellaceae > Shewanella > Shewanella sp. Actino-trap-3. The sequence continues at coordinate 4,157,356 of NZ_PJCE01000001.1, forward strand.
GCCGCGGGTACCCGTGGCAGTTACTCGAGCATTGCCCGTGATTATCAAGGCAGTTACTCAAGCCAACGCCAAGAACTGGTTGAACAAGATGAGTCGAACCGCATTATGCAGCAATGGTTTTGTGCCGGTTGGGCGCGGCCAGCGTTTCGTAATTGGTTGCAAATGGAGTTAATGAACAAGCAAGACCCCTTAGCAATGCCGCCAGACTTAGACATCCGCACCTTGTTTGATGCCGTTTATTACGGGCCTACCATGCCATGGATTGACCCCCGCAAAGAATCCCAAGGTTGGGAGATGATGATAGCCGGTAATGCTGCCACCGAGGCTGATTGGGCGCGAGCCCGTGGCCGTAACCCAAGCGAAGTTAAACGCCAGCGTCAACGTGAGGTGAAGTTTAACCGTGAAAACGACATGGTCACGGGTAACGACCCAGAACCAAAAAACGGAGAAACCCAAAGTGAAAAAGACACAACTAAGTCTAGTCGCGGCCGCCATGATGCTAATGCCAAGCGCATCAGCGAGCTTGACCGAGAGTAAAGAAAAACGCGGTATCTACAGCATGAAAGGTGCTGCAAATGGCGTGGTCGAATTGATTTTATATGGCGACGTTGGCTGGGACTTTACCGCTAAACAAATCGCCACTGACCTTCGCGCAATGGGAAAAGTGTCGCAGATTAAAGCTTACATTCAATCAGGTGGCGGCGATGTGATGGACGGCATGGCCATTTATAACATTCTTGCTCGTTGGCCTTGCCAAAAGTCGATTTGTATTGAGTCGGTAGCAGCATCAATGGCCAGCGTGATTTGTATGGCATTCGACACAGTGATTATGCCGTCAAATGCCTTTTTGATGATCCACAGTAATTGGGGTGGTGCAGTTGGTACCGCCGATGACTTACGTGAATATGCTGACTTGCTCGATAAGTGGCGCTCAAGTATGGGTAAGGCTTATCAAGACAAAGCCAGTGGCAAGTTAAGTGATGAGCAGCTCGCACAATTTTTCAAAGAAGATACTTGGTTGTCGGCACAAGAAGCGGTTGATCTTGGGCTAGCAGATGAAGTGATAGAACCGATGCAAATGGCTGCATCAATTAATTTTAAACGACTGAAGGACTTTAATAATATGCCTAAAGCATTACAAACCCTGCTAGCACAACAGGGCAATATCGGTGCTACCAACACGCCTGCGCCAGCAGCCACTATCACCCCAGCCGCATCGGTACCAGCACCAGCTGCACCGTCGCAAGCTGATATTCAAGCGGCGGCTATTGCATTTAATACTGACCGTATTACCGGCATTAATGCCGCGTTCGTAACGTTCCCGCAATTAGCTGAGCTTAAAAACAGCTGTATTGCCGATGCCAACATTAATGCCGAAAAGTCGAAAGACCTTATCTTGGCTAAGCTTGGTGAAGGTATCACGCCGTGCGCCCAGTTGCCTCGCTCCACTATACACTCGAGTAACGGTAACATCGTTGGTGACTCAATTCGTGCTCACCTAATGTCACGGGCTGGTTATGAAAAAGCCGAAGCATCGAACGGTTATACAAGCTATAACTTGAAAGAGTTAGCGCGAGCATCGCTTGGTGATCGTGGTATTGGTATGGCTGGGCTTAATCAAATGCAAATGGTTGCATTAGCGTTTACTCATAGCTCAAGCGATTTTGGCAATATCTTGTTAGATGTGGCTAATAAATCGGTGTTAAAAGGTTGGACTGCATCGCAAGAAAGTTTTGAGCGTTTCACGCGAAAAGGACAGCTTAGTGATTTTAAAGTCTCTAAACGTGTTGGCTTGGAAGAGTTTGGCAGCTTACGAAAAGTCCGTGAAGGTGCTGAATATAAATACATCACCTTAGGTGACAATGGTGCTGATATTGCGCTGGCTACTTACGGGGAACTGTTCTCTATTACCCGTCAATGTATCATTAATGATGATATGACCGTTTTGACGACCATCCCTGAAAAAATGGGCGCAGCTGCTAAAGCAACCATTGGCGATTTAGTGTTTGCTATCTTAACAGGTAATCCGATGATGGCAGACGGGAAAAACTTGTTCCATTCTGGACATAAAAACTTAGGGGCCGGCGCACCAAGTGCGGAAAGTTTAGCTGTATTAGCTGAGCTAATGGAAAGCCAAACCACAGGAGGTAAGAAGCCAAGGGCATTAAACATCATGCCTGAGTTTGTGTTGTGCCCACCTAACCTTAAGCGCACGTTAACTCAGATCATCAAGTCTAGTTCTGTTAAAGGCGCTGATATCAACTCAGGTATTGCTAATCCAATGCAAGATTTTGCGGAAGTAATTTCAGAATCTCGTCTGAAATTAGATAGCGATAAGGCATATTACCTTGCTGCAGGGCAAGGTAATGACACCATTGAAGTGGCTTACCTTGATGGTATCGACACTCCATATATTGAACAGCAACAAGGGTTCACTATTGATGGCGTCGCAACCAAAGTTCGTATCGATGCAGGTGTTGCCCCGCTTGATTACCGTGGTTTAGTTAAATCAACTGGTGTGTAACCTAGCTAAAAACCTCATACATTCCACAACAGAAAAGGCCGCGACCTCGCAAGAGTAGCGGCCTTTTTAATGGCAAATTTTTAACGTAATTGGGAAAAATCCTTATGAAAAATTGTGTAGCAGATGGTAATACCATCGACTTTATCGCCACGGCCGCCGTTGCCAGTGGTGAGCCCGTGTTATTAGGTAAATTGGTTGCTGTGTCGTTAGGCGCTGTTGCCATTGGTGAAGCGGGCGTCGGTGCAACCGAAGGCGTGTACGAATTGCCAAAAGTGACCGCCGATGACATTACCCAAGGCGGGCAGGTGTATCTAAAGGCAGATGGCATGATCACTAGCGTTGCATCGGGTAATACCTTAGCGGGTAAAGCATGGGCCGATGCGGCCAACCCGAGTGATAGCGTTTGGGTGAAAATCAATGCTTAGCATTGAATCGCGCTTTGCCACTAAGCTGGCGCGAGCCTTTAAAAAACTGGCAGCTCCCTGCCAGTTTATTCCCGCTAATGGCAACCCAGCTTACAGCCGAAGTGTTCACCTGCCGCCAACCGAAATAGATCGCAGTAATGAATACTTGCTTGAGCCTGTCCATCTTGCTGAGTTTTTAGCGCAAGAGGGTGCGGTAACGGCTGATGATGTGTTTGAGCTTAACGGCAAACAATACCGCATCACTCAATTGAACGAACGCGACGAGATAACAGTGAGTTTTGTTTACTTGGAATTGTAGGGGGAGTTGTGGCATTAACAATCACAGGTTTTGATGCCGTTGATCGCGAGCTTAAACGCATGCGGGCTGAGCAATCCCCTGCAATTAATAGTGCCATAGATGATGCTGTTAAATTTGGTAGTCAGCTTGCTGTAGATGCAATATTCAACAAATACGGCTTTAAGTCTAAGTCGTATGTTGAGCAGCATTTCAGTGTCAGCATTAACCCCAAAACCCTAACGGCATCAATTAGCGCAAGGATGCGTGCCAGCACCTTAACCCGTTTTGCTAGCCCTCGTTATAAAGTGGGTAAGCGGGCTGCAAGGGTAGCCGGTGGCTTTAGCATTAACGTTATTCGAAACCAACCCGTGTGGTTTAGCGGTGCGTTTACTGTTATTGGCCGCAACGGCAATCAATTAATGTTTAGTCGCAAAAAGGGTGACAACTCTTGGCGCAACTTGAGTGAACAAAAAGCGTTATACGGCCCTTCAGTGGCAGGCAGTTTTGGCTTTATGCGTGACGATTTAGAGCCACCCATTATCGCCCATCTGCGTAAAAAATACGGCCAATACGCTAAGTAGTCTTTACCAGGCATCGAGGTACCCATGATCCAAACTCTTTTAGACCGACTTAAATTGGTTGACGGTGCAACTGTGCGAGAAGGATTTTACACCCAAGGGTTAGCCAAAGAGTCGCAGTTTATTTTTTTGCAGCCCTATACCGATTTATTCGGTGCTAAAAATGGCATTAACCCTTACCGCGACGAGCTTAACTTACAAGTGGTTGCAGGTATCAATTTAAGCAAATCGACCACCCCAACCGCCGAGCTAATCAATTTGGTTCGCGACATTCGCGACGCGTTCTTTGAAGGCGAACGCACCGCCGAACGGCCATCGTGGTTACCACAAGTGATTAGCTTTAAAGAAGCTGAACCCTGTAAATACATTATGCCCGAAGCCCACGAAAAACATGGTCTGGCGGTCATCACCCTAACCCTAGTTCAAACCGTTAAATTCGGAGAAAAAACAACATGAACGAAACAGTAGTAGAGAGTTATATCGGCACGGGCATCGTGTATGTCAATGGCCGCGATGTGGGTAACGCCAGCGGCGTTAAAATTGCTATCGAGCAAGAAACCAAAGAGCAGAAAAACTATCGTGGCGGGGGCGGTAACACTGCTGAAATTACCGTTATTAAAGCCGTTGGCTTGTCGATGACACTAAACGATTTTAGTAACGCCAACTTAGCGTTAGCACTGCGCGGTAAAATCGATGTGTTAACGGCTGCACCTGTCACAGCAGAAGTGCTTATCGCCGTGTTAGACGGTTTAGCTGATACAGCCAAAATGATTGATACCGACATTCCTGCTGTGGTTACCGACACTGCAGGTACCACAACTTACGATGTTAACACCGACTACATTGTCAGTGCGGCAGGTATTCGCGCATTAAGCACCGGTGCTATCACGGCAGCTGAGTCGCTTAAAGTCACTTACACCAGTAAAGCAGGTAATGCATTGCAAGCACTGGTTGAGTCTGGCCAAGAAGTGAAGGTGGTGGTGGACGGTATTAACGACGTGACCGGCAAGCCAAGCGTGCTCAAGTTTTACCGCTGGAAGCCTACCCCAACCTCAGGACTAGACTTAATTGGCGACGATTTCGGGTCATTCGACATCGAAGGCGGCGTACTTGCCGACAGCAGCATTGTTGCGACTGGTAAGTCTAAGTTCTTTGTGCGTAGCGCAGCGTAAATCGTTTTACCTCAACGACCCACAGCACTTTCTTACCACTTGAGTGTTGTGGGTTTTTTATTTTATTTTTTAACGCTAATTTGGTGATGTATGAGTTTTAAAGACCAAGTCATTAACCTGATCATTCAGGGCAAAGATTTATTTTCAAGCGAAGCCAAAAAGTCTGAAAAGGCGGTTGCTGAATTAGCATCACAAAGCGAAATTTTAAATGCGCGCTTAAAAGAGTTAGAAGATTTACAAGGCGCGGCGGACTCAATTGATGGGTTAACAGCATCAATCAGTAAAGGTGAAAAAGCCTATAAAGATAATTCTGTTGCGCTCGACAAGCTGGTTACCGAGCAAAAGGCTGCAGTTAAAGAATTAAAGCAACTTGAGGCTGCTCAAAAGGCGGCAGAAGGTTCAACCAATCAACTTGAGCAAGAATACAATCAAGCTCAAGCGGCATTGGTTAAATATGAAACCGAGCTACAACAAGCCCGGGTTGAAGTAGCCAAGCTTAGTACCGAACAACAACAAGGTGCCACGGCCAGCAAAGAACAAGCCGCTGCATTAACCAAAGCCAGTACCGATTTACAAAAATTAACTAACGAACAAACAGGCGCAAAAAATGCCGCCACCGAACTGGCAACTGCATTAGATACCCAACGCCGCGAACTGCTGCAAGCCAGCGCCGCGACAGATAACGCTAGTCGCACTAAAGCGGAATACACGCTTAACGTTAAAACCGCCCGCAGTGAGTTAAATCAACTAGCTAGAGGCTTAAACAAAAATAAAACCGAACTAGATCAAAATACTGCCAGTTTAAAAACTGCCGGCATCAGCATGGACAATCTAGCTGATGCAACTAAGGATTTAAAGCAACAACAAGCTGCTGCCGAAACCGCATTAGGCGGGGTAAACACTAGGCTTGAAAAGCACAACAAGCTATTAAATGAGTCGAAAAAGCAAGCCGGTGATTTTGGTGGCAGCATTAAAAGTGCTACAGGGTCACTGGTGGCAATGGCCGGTGCTTACATTGGCGTCGATAAACTGTGGGAAAGCCTAAAGTCGATTTTAACCGCGGGCGATCAGGCCGCCGCGTTCGGCGCACAAATGACCGCCATGATGGGCAGTATTGCCAGTGGTGAGCAAGCAACCCAATGGATTAAAGAGTTTGCCAACAATACCGGAACCCGTTTAGATTCGGCTAAACAAGCTTTTGCATCGTTAAAGACATTCGGTATCGACCCCATGAATGGCAGCTTGCAAGCCATGGTCGATTACAACGCCCGCTTAGGTGGTAGTCAAGAAAAGCTTGAAGGCATCATTCTTGGTGTAGGCCAAGCGTGGGCTAAGCAGAAGTTTCAAGGTGAAGAAATACTACAGTTAGTTGAGCGGGGTATACCTGTTTGGGACTTGCTTGAAAAAGTCACTGGTAAAAATGCGGTTCAACTGCAAAAACTGAGTGCTGCTGGAAAGCTTGGCCGTGATGTTATGCAGAAGCTATTTGATGAAATGGGCAATCAGGCCACTGGCCAAGCATCAAAAAGCCTTGAACGATTAAGCGGTCAAGTTAACTTGATGTCTAACAAGTGGACCGAATTCAAAACCATTATTGCTGATTCAGGCGCTTACCAGGTGGCGGTTGATTTTATTCAATCGTTAAACGAAAAGTTTGACGAACTCAATAAAAGCGGCCAAATAAAACAAGCTGCGCAAGATATTAGCGACTTTTTTACCACCATGATCCGTGATGGTGGCGCCAGCATTACCGCCACGCTTGAAAACATTGCCGCGTTTGCTCGGGCATTAAATGTGATTAGTGGCTCTTTGCGCTTGGTGTGGAACGGCATCACTGCAGGCCTATCGGCTATTGCCTTGGTTGCTACATCATCGTTCGCAACGGTCATTGATGCCTATGCATTTATGATTGAAAAGCTCGGTGGTGATGAATTAGCCGCATCAATTCGCCAAGCATCGGGTGCGATTAAAGCGATTGCTGAAGGTTATAAACAGCAAATTGAGCAAGACAGCAAAGATATTAATGCTGCTTGGCAACAGATAACGGGTGAAGTTGAGAGTGCGGCAAACAGTGCCTATAAAGCAGCTGGTGATGCCGCAACCAAAAGCGCCAAGGTGCAGACTGATGCTGCTAATAAAGTGGCTGATGCTCAAGATAAGCTAGCCGAGTCAACTGACGATCAAACTAAAGCCATTGATGCTTATGAAGCAGCAATGAAAGAAGCAAATGTAACTACATTAAAGTCTTTACAGGATATAGCTGCTAAGGCAAAAACAGCTTACGACCAAGTTAATGAAGCTGTTAAAAATGGTGTTGGCTCCACTTATGACGCAGAACAAGCATTTTTAAAATACGCTGAAGCATCGATTAAAGCCGCTGCTGCTGGTGATACTCAGGTCGATGCGAGTATTCGCCAGCAAGCCGCTAACCTCGGGCTAGCTGATAATATTGATGGGTTAATTGCTCAATATCAAAAGCTAAAGCAAGCGCAAACGTCGATTGGTGAAAGCGGCCAACAAGCTGAACAGCATGTAGAAAGCTCAAGCACTAACATTGGTATTAGCATTCAGAATACCATGGGCGTGATTGTTAAAAGCGCTCAAGATGCTGGTTCTACATTAGCCAGTGTTGCCAAATTTTTCACTGACTATTTAAAAAGTGTTACAGCTGAAGTCGCCGAACTCAGTACGGGTGCAGTCGCTTACTTTAAGTCGATACTATATGGCCAAAGGCTGGTTACTGACTCGAGTAGTGAGTTAGAAAAAACCATTCAGGTTTATAAAAACCTGACGGGTGAGATTGGTGATCTGCTCGATGTGCAAGCCAAGTCTATCGATTTTACTGGCATTAGTAATTTTGCCCGTAAAGCCGAAATAGCAGGTAAGCAAGCCCAAGCAGCCTATTACAGTCAGCGTATTGAGCTGCTTAAAATGGTCGATGCCCTCAATGCTGCCGAAAGTGGCAACATTGGCTTAGTCGATAGCGCCCAACGTGCGGCTAACTCAATGAACTTGATGAACGATCAAGACTTGGGGGTGCTTAAGTCAGCTATTGATTCGGCAAAATCAAGCATGGACTCGTTGCGTGATAGTGCCCAATCAACCCTTGATACGTTGCAAGACGAACTAGACGGCTACCTTGGCCGTCAAGACGAAATCGAAAAGCGCCGTTATCAGCAAGAGCTAGCCGATATTAAAACCCAGTTAGCTAAGGCTGAATCAACGGGCGACAAGACACTAATCACCCAACTGAAAGAAGCCGAAAAAACGCTAAACAAGGTTTACGCTTATCGCACCGCTGAAATCAAAGCCCAACAAGCGGCCAGCGAAAAACAAGCCATTGCCGATGCCGCTACCACCAAACAGCAATCTACCGCCAGTTCGGTGCAAACCAATGTGACTACCCAAACCCAGCCAACCATTACAACGGCCGCCGCGAACAGTAGCGACACCGTAGTGCTGCAGCTGCAAGTGGGTAACCGCACATTTGATGCGCAAACCAAGCGCAGTATTGTGAATGAACTGGTGGCCGAGATTAAGCGTTTGCAGTCGGTGGGTGGTTAGCCGCTCGTTTGCAGTAACACTACATAAAGAGGCGCTATGTTTAACACCACTATCGACACTATTGTGTTGACCGAACCACTGCTGTGGCTTAATCGCAATAACACTCAACGAGTCGCGGCCAATATGAAGCGGGCACTTAACGGTGCCCCGCATATTCAACAAACTGTTATTCCCGCGGGTATTACGTTGGAGCTTGGCAGCAAAAACAGTTGGATGCTTCGCAGTGAGTTCGAGCAGCTGCAAGCCCACGCTGCCACCAAGCTAACCGAGTTTACGATTAACCACGACGGCACCGTCATTAACGTGATGTGGGATAACACCCAAAGCAACGTGATCACTGCCGATGATGTTGACGAAGAACTGGGCGCGTATCCGCTGCTAACCAATGTGGTTTTACGATTTATTACGCTTTAATTCACTTAGTACAGGTGGCCCATGACCATTTCCCGCGCCAATTTAAAAATATTTAAACCCGAATTATTAGGTTCAAGCGATGACGCTGGAGGCCAGCGTACAAAGTTAGAGGTTCAATCAGGTGAGCTTAATGAACTATTTAGAGCGATATCTGATATCGACCACTCTCAATCAGCGGTTGATATTGTTAAATGCTATCCAGCGTTAGCGACTGCAGACACCGCCGTTTTGCTTGATGGCCATGTGTTTATTAGTCAAAAACCAACTGATGATTTAGTGAGTTTATTACTCGCTGAAACTGAGCAATTAACTGATGCTGATCGCATGACTGATATGGTTGAAATCCTTGAATCATCGGTTGTGGCAGGGCAGTTAATACGCAATCGTTTAATTGGCTTATTAGATGGACAAGATAGCTTTCCACGCGCTTATCTGCAGTCGATTTATCAATTCAATGGTAAAGAATATTACGAAACCATTCGTTTGGCCCAAGGCCAAGTCATCGTTATTTCAGTTGAATACGAGGGCAATGAAAATGCAAGATGGCCTCGCTTTGAGCACTTTTGCCAAATTCAAGAAAGCGTATTCGGTGGCCAAGGTGGCGTGGTGAGCTTTAAGCCGCCAATCCCGTTAGATACTCCCAATTATGATGTGATTATCAATGGTGAATCGGGTTGCACTAAGCTGCGCTATGTTAGCGAAAATGATGGAATTACCTACCATGGGATCACTGAGTTAACGGCTGAGTCTACCAGCGCTGTAATAGCGGTTGCAGAAACCCAAACAGAGCTATTACCCAAGGTAAAAACGATTAGTCTAAGTGCAGGCAATAGTATTACCGTTGGCAATGATAATGATGTTGCCAGTGGGCTTATTTATAAGTCTGTTACTGTTCCTGCAGAAACAGGCAAAAGTACCTATTTATATACAGTCAATGATTTACTCGATGATCCATTTTTTGCCGCCAATGGTTTGCAAAATATTGCCGTGATTGGCGCTTACGAGTGGGCTGCAAATATCAGCATTACTGGCAATACGGTAAGCGTTGTTTATAGCCGCGATGTTAGAGATGGGCAAACCCTTGGTATCAGTTGGTATTCATCATTACGTTACAGTATTTATCACAGTGCTAATGTGTTACCAGGTGCGAAAAAATTAGTCGTTGGTAGCGTGTCTGCTATTGCCACCTTTAATGATGGTAATTACGGTACCAGTGAATTAATCGAAATGACCGGCGGTAACCTGCGTGAATCAAATGGCTATAAATTAGCTAGCATTGATTACCCCACAGGTGCTATTACTAAAAACATTGATGCTAGAGGTGATTTTAGTGTCACTTTTGATGCAATCATAGAAGATGAGGCCATTAGTGATAACACGGCATCATTTCCCCTCAGTGTGACTGAGCCCATTTTAGACACCTTTTATTTAACCATTTCAACTGTGGGTGATACGTTGCTCAGTGCAAGTAGCGATAGCAGCGGCACAGTGACGGGTAACGGTATTAGCGGCACGATAGTCGATGGTTATGTCAGCTTGTCATTTACGCAGAACGTTGACTTAACCACACTGCGCTATGACATAGCTGAAACTGTGACGTTATCGCCACCCCCTGAGCTTTATGGCTTAAATCCACTGCGAATTAAAAACAATGGTGTCGTGAATTGCTTTACTCCGTGGAAAAATATTTCAGTCCAACATACTCAAACTCAGCTAGTGAGCAACCCTGCAGCAGCACAAACCTATAACGTAAGAGTAAATGCTCGTTTTGTTGATATTACCGATGCGATGAGTAAAAGCCTGTGGACACTCGATAATCAGCATTACAGCGTAGTTAAAGCCACGGGTGTTGTGACGATTAACAGTGACTTTAGCGGCTTTACTGCGCCATTTTTACTGACAGACAGCATAGGTGAAACGGTATTAGTGACCGAAGTTAAACCCAATGCCTTAGTGCTTGCATCAGCATTAACCCAAACTTACCCCATTGGTTCAACCGTATCGAGTGTGCAAAACCTTGGCGACTTACAAGCCCGGGTTGGCATTGTTCGAGATATGACTTCTTGGTTAAATAATTGGGATCAAGATGGTAGCGGTGCAACCGGCAATTTAAACGTGGTCGATTTTCCGATTGAAGTGGTGAACAACAATGCGACTAATGAAGAATGGGTGTTGATATTCACTAGCCCCACTGCATTTAGATGTGTTGGTAAACGTCTTGGTCAAATCGCCACTGGCGACACGATAAATGACTTTGCGCCAATCAACCCGCTAACACTAGTGCCGTATTTTATTATTCGCGCAGGCGCATTTGGTGGCGGCTGGCAAGCGGGTGAAGCGATTCGCTTTGCCACTTATGCTAGCAGTAAACCTGTAATGCTACTGCGCTCAGTGCAAGCTGGGCACAGCGAAATTAATGAGGATCGCCCTGTTTTGGCGTTCCGTGGTAACGAATCTTAATAGGGGTTTATATTATGGGTTTACCAGTAAAAATATACCGTTGGGATGATGTGGGCGCTCCTGGTCTCACCGATGCTCGTACTAGTAGTATCATAAACGTATTTAAAAAAGTGTTGGTTGAGGGTTACGGTACTAAACAGCCGCTTGGTTGGACCATTGATCAAGAGGATGCTCAAAACTTTAAAATCGCTTTTCGCAACTCAACCGTGAGCGGTAGTGGTGGTCGTTTTATCCTTAGTGGTCACACAGGTTTCGATGATATCTTGGGTATGAGGTGCCAATCAGCAATTGATATGGTTGATTTTAATAATCTCATTACTGCTGGATACAAACAGGCTTTTAAAATATTTCCAAACTCCGTTCAATACCCTAATACAAAATGGATTGTTATTGGTAATAGCGTTGGTTTTATATTCATTAGTGATTATGAGGGTTCATATTCTAACGATAATGCACGACATATAGCCACAGTATACGCGGGTGATATCACACCAACAACCCCAGCAGATGTTGGTGTGTTTATAACATTTGCGTCACCTATATCAACTTCGCATACACCAGTGACAGACACCAGTGGTGCTGGTGGTGGTTACGGTCAGAATTTGGGGTTTTATTCAGGCGCTACCGCTGCTCAACTGATCGGGGGCGCTTTGTTAATGCCAGATACTGATTTAGCCTCTAATCAATCACAGTATTCTTTAGCTAGGTATTTGCGAGACACCCCCTGTGGTCGTGATTCACCAAGTGGTTTACCTAGTTATAACGTTATAACTAACATCAATGTTAATTATAATATCCCTTATGGCGGTGCGGTTGATAGGGATGGTATTTCAATAGAAGTTAGTAACACAAGGCCAGTTAGTCGAGGTTTTATCAAAGGTGTTTGTGAGATTCTCATACCAATGGATAAATCGAAAACATGGCCGTTTTTTGTAACATACGAAAACGTTGATTATTTTGTAATGCGAAACACACAACCTAACTCACCTAGTATAACGTTAATAAGCTTAGGTGATTGGTGATGATTAAAATTGTGCAATCAAACCAACCCCTGTACCGTGGTTTACTGCGATTAGACATTGACGAAAATTCAAAGTTATTATCAATACAAAATCGGTTAAATAGTGCCGTGGTCAGTGTTACAACTAAGGTTGGTTTGTTCTCGTGTATTGTACCGACCAAATATACGGTAGACCCAAGTTTAAGTTTAACGATGACTAGTGACTTAACTTACCAAGCAATAGTTACTGATGGTCATACAGCTGAATTAATAAACATTAGGGATGTAGTAAACAATGTCTAATTTAGTATTAGTTACACTATCGGCCTCGCATGGGGCAGTAACTCAGACAAAAGCTATGCTTGAGGGTTTGGGTCATACGGTGACGGTTGTGTTGTCATCAGCCGCAAGAACTAACCAGTTGGTAACCTATGACTTAATTGTATGGTGCAGGGGTGATGATAACGCTATTTATAGTGCTGAGGTTGTTGGTGCAGTAGATCAGGGAACCCCTTTGATTTGCGCCACAGCGGGTGCTGTAACTACATTTAATTACCTGCCTGTGCAGGAACTCGATTTAATCACAGCTTCATTTTCACAAGGCCCAAATGACCCCACTCAGAGTTCTATTTCGGTATTAATGGAACATGAGTTAATTAACGGACTTGGTTCAGTTGGTAGCGGAATTTCGGTTTACCCATCCAACACCTATTTAATACCAGCACAAGAATCTAAATTAGTTTCTGGTGCTATAAAGATAGCAGCAAGCGCAAGTGATAACACAACAATATCGCTTGCATTATTTCCTATGGGTACACTAAATTCCCAAGGTAACCCAATTGCCGCCACTGTGTCTTTTGTACCTTGGGTTTACGGTTTAAATGGTTATACCGCCGCCGCCAAAGAAATAATACGCCGTTTGATTTTATTATCATTAGCGGGGTCTAAGGTTATATCAGGCGTGATAACTGATAGTAACGGCAACCCCGCCCAACGTAATGTTATAGCGGTTAACCTTTTGACAAATAAGGTGAGTTTCGTAGCCCAAAGTGACATAACGGGTGCGTACTCATTAACGGTGCCTGATACCGCTAATTATGCCGTAGTGTGTGTTGATGATGTTGCTGCACCAATGGTTTATGTAGCATGATTATAAACTTTGATTTCACAGGTAAACCACCTTACGTTAAACCAGCGTTAACCCAATTTAATTTCAACTTTAGTGGTGTTGTAGAACCACCTGTTCCAGTTGGTGACCTTATAGGTATTGAGTGTGGCATTCGGTGGAGTCAGGCAAAAGATATTGAGCGTCAACTGGTATTAACTGAACATGCAGAAAAAATCGCTATTGCCGTTGATTTTGTTTGTTCTACACCTGATGTTATTGAACAATTCAGCCAATTGTATTGGATGTCATTCAATGGATTAGAGGTTAATTACAGCCCGTTTTGGGCGCTAAAGTCTAAAGTTAGGAGCAATATTACCGTTAAATGGTCACAACCTAATATTCATGAAATGAATACTACAGTAATATGGAAAGCACCTAATGATCATCAGTTAAACAATATTATTCCTTGGTTGAATATACCAGCATTACAACTGCTTTCTAGTATCGTATGGCATGATGGAAGCCCACAGCATATTAATTATGTTTTTCATTATCGTGGCCTAGTCTGTGATGGACAGCATCAAATAGGATGGGGGCTAAATGGGCCGCGCTGGATTTGTTCAACCAATTATCGCCCACCTCGGGCGGGGTTAATCACTATCCGTTTTGATGAGCCATTGACTCAAAAAAACAGTCCAAAAGTGATCCGCTTTACGCCATCATCCGAGTATTGCTACTTTGACGACGGCGGCGGTTTGATTGATGCCAACCCAAGCTTACCCAGCCTTGATTTTGAAATCCCCATTGAACCACAACTGCGCAGGTATTATTTAATGCAGCCAACCATAACGTGTGTGCGTGTGTCTGATGACGTACCGATTGTGATCAGTAATATCAGTATCAGCCGCAGCCGTGGCCAGTGGGCCAGTTCGGTGAGTATCGATTTTTCAAGTCACATCGATGCCAGCCGCGCTGAAAACCAACTGCTTAAAGTCGGTATTAACGGCTATGAGTTCTTTGCCTTAGTTGAACAAACCAGTGTAAGCAAAGTGTTTGGTAATGCGACCTATCGTGGAACGGGCCGCAGCCGCAGCGCCGAACTTGCTACGCCATATGTATTGCCGATCAGTTATACCAATGCAACATCACGCAGTTTTGCTGGTTTACTTAATGATATGTTGCAGTTTACAGGTTGGACAATCGCGCTTAATGGCATCGTTGATTTTAACGTACCTGCAGGCGCGTTTAGTGTTGGCAATAAATCGCCCATTGATGCAGTGCAAGAAGCCGTTGCGCAATTGGGTTGCATGTTGTTATCTAATGATGAAACCAAAGCATTAACCGTGGTGCCACGTTGGCCAACAGTGCCTTGGTTGATGGATGGGGTAACACCAGACTTAACCGTGCATGATGCGGTGATCACCAGTTACAGCGAGTCAAAAGAAATTAGTCCCGAGTGCAACGTGGTTTGGCTTCGCGGTGAGCAGCAGGGCATTAGCGCAAAAGTAAAACGCGCTGGCACTGCCGGTAATATCGCGACCGATGACATTAGCGCTCAATTGATAGTTGATAACCAAGCCGCCCGAACAGCCGGTACCAACGCACTGGCCGACACGGGCAATAAGCTTAATATCAATATGAGCTTACCCATCATGGCCGACTTACCACCCGCAACACCTGGTATGTTGATTGGTATTCGTGAAGGTGTTGATGTGTTCAAAGGTACCTGCGATTCAGTGACGATCAGCGCATCGGTTAGCGATACCGGCGACATCGATATCGAGCAAACTATCACCGTCGTTCGTCATGTGGCATAACTTGTTGTATCAGCAATTGTATAAGGAGGGATAATGTTAAAGCAGTTACAACAAAGCCTAAGCGCCCCGCGGGTGATCATGACGATTAACACTGTCAACACCGATGGCACCGTCACCGCCAGCACTGCCAGCAACCACACTCAACGGGTAATAGGTTCTGGCAATGTTGGCGATCACATCTATGTTCAAGACGGCAGGGTGCTAGGAGCAGCGCCCGACTTGGCGTTTGTCGAGATAGAGGTTTAGTAAGTTACACAGATGATCACAGGTTATTTATGCATTAACCTGTGAATAAAGCCGTAGAAATACGCAAACCTTGCCATTACAAATCAATAAGATACCCAACCTATTCAGTACGTTTTATTTCTACGCTTTTAGATTACTACATTGAATTTAATAACAATTAACTCTCACTCCAAAACCGATGGTTGCGAGTTCGAGTCTTGCCACCCCTGCCAAATTTAGAAGGCCTAGCAGAAATGCTAGGCCTTTGTCGTTTCTAATATACCCGTTTTCTAAACCTCTTTTCCCATTCCACTCGTATTATCCCGACCACACCGTTTAGAGTCATTTCAATATAATCTTTCTCCTATGTGGATCTAAAGTGCCATTGCAGTTTGCAGTAAAATTCAGCAAGTTATGATTATGACGAATTTGGATATTGCTGAAATGAGAAATAAAAAATACGGTCTAACTATGCAGCTTCTTGCTCTGTGTTGGACCTTTTGGATGCTACCTGTTCAAGCCGCTGAGATGCCCTATGTCCCGCTAACAAGTTTTGGAGATAACCCTGGAGCCCTAACAAGTTTTTATCTCCCGGTTAGTGAAAACTTGAATGTTCCGGGTACTGGTAATGCTTCTTTGATTGTCTTACTTCATGGCTGTATTCAAGATGGCGTGGAACTGGCTAATAAAAGTGGATTGACATCTTTAGCATTGGAAAATAATTTTGCGGTTTTAGTTCCACAACAAAGTTATCAAAATAATGTGAAACGTTGTTTTAACTGGTTTGCGAGTCAAGATACACAGCTTGATAGTGGCGAAATGCTGTCAATAAAAAATATGATTCTGGCTACTCAAGAGAAATTAGCTACAAAGCACGTATATGTGATCGGACTGTCTGCTGGCGGCGCTATGGCTAGTGCTGCACTCGTCAATTACCCAGACTTATTTCAAGGCGGCGCTGTTATTGCTGGGTTGCCATATCCTTGTGCCGATAATCTTATCAAAGCGATATCTTGTATGAAAGAAGGTCCGTCACAATCGGTTGAGGAATTAGCTCAATTTGCCAAAGCAATACATCCTCTGCAAACTCGCTGGCCTTCATTAAGCATTTGGACTGGAGACAGTGACAATGTCGTCAACGCTAATAATGCGCAAATGTTAGCTTTTCAGTGGCAAATATTGACTCAATCTGACACTAACCCAACTGTCACAAATGAAGCTGGCTACAGTATTTTTCGGTGGAAAAATGCTCAAAATAAGGCGTTAATAGAACTTATCACCATCAAAGATTTCGGACACGGAATTGCTGTCAATCCAGATATTAAACATGGTGGAGAAGAGAGTGACTTTCTACTCAGAGCGCCAATAAGTAGCGTTACTGAGATCATTAAGCTTTGGGGAGTTTAATTAAGGTATCTTGATAACTTAATGTTTTTAATATGTATTAGCTTAATATTTTTAGAATTTATAGACCAAAACACATACTACTATAGTACCGATTCAATGCTGTTGAAAATGCTATACAGTCAATATGTGAACAGTTAGTAGTAAACCAACACGAGTAGTAAACAAAACCATTAATAATAAATATTACCACGGGGATCTGTATGAAACAGAATACTATTAAAATGAGTTGTATTGCCTTAGCCATTTCGTCGGTATTAACTGCACAGTATGCCGTTGCTGCTGATGAAGAAAATAACAGCGGCGACAAGCAAGCTGTTTTAGAGCGCATTGAAGTGACTGCTCGTAAAACGGTTGAAAGTTTACAAAATGTTCCTGTTGCAGTGACCTCTGTCAGTGAAAGAGAACTGGCAGAAAACGGCATCAGCGTAATGACTGAAATTCAGCAGTTTTCTCCCAATACCACATTACAATCTAGCCGAGGCACTAATTCTACGCTTACCGCTTTTATTCGTGGCGTAGGTCAAGAAGATCCACTTTGGGGCTATGAGCCTGGTGTCGGTATATACATTGATGATATCTATATTGCTCGTCCGCAAGGTGCAGTGCTAGACATTCTTGATGTGGAGCGTATTGAGGTGCTTCGTGGGCCACAAGGCACGTTATACGGCAAAAACACTATCGGTGGTGCAATTAAATACGTCACAAAGAAAATGACCGGTGACGGAGAATTGAGCCTTAAAGGTACTGCAGGTAGCTTTGGTCAAAAGGATGTTAAAGTCGCAGGACAATTACCCATTGTTGACGACAAGCTCTATGTTGGTTTCGCCTTTGCCAGCTTAAATCGAGATGGTTTTGGTGAATTTAAAACCTCAGCATTAGAGGGCCAAGATACTGAAAACTATAACAAGGACGTCATGGCGGGTCGCTTAAGCGTTGAATATACGCCTACCGATGACCTGTTTATGCGCTTTACCTATGATAAAACCCAAGATGAATCAAATTCAAAAGGTGGTTATCGCCTGCTGCCTAGTTTATTAACCGATGCCCCAGTGCCTGACAGTAAATATGACTCTTATACCAGTTTACCTACCTGGAATAAGGTGGAAACAGAAGGCTGGGGAGCAACCATTGAGTATAACCTCAATGAGGATTGGAGTGTAAAGTCTGTCACAGCCAAACGTGAAGGTTACTCGCCAACAAACATCGATTTTGATAATACCAGTCTACGCATTTTTGACGTCCCCGCCATTTATGAAGATGAGCAGTTTAGCCAAGAGTTCCAAGCAAACTATGTTGGTGACAATCTCAATGTCGTCTCAGGAATTTACTATTTTGACGGTGATTCTTGTGGTGTTTTCGATGCTATTTTAGAAGAAGCCTTTAAAGCGTTTGGAGGGTTAACGCGTGAAGTGAGTGGTTGTAACAATAGTGAAAGCTATGCCGCTTATGTGCAAGGCTCATATGATTTCACTGAACAATTATCAATGACATTAGGTGGCCGTTATACCCGTGAGACTAAAGAAGCCACGGTTTATAACGGGGTGATATTCGACAGCATTTATCCTCAAACTGGTTGGTATCCAGGGTTTGTGCGCGATGAAGCGTTAATTGAATCTCAAATACCTAAAGTGCTTGATGACGAAGAAACATGGTCTAAATTCAACCCACGTGTGGGTCTGGAATATCAAGTTAACGATGACATGATGCTGTTTACCAGTTACTCACAAGGATTCAAGTCGGGCACCTTCAACCCTAGGGCAACCGGAGCTGAACCTGCTGTAGACCCTGAAACGGTCGATTCCTATGAAATTGGTATCAAGAGTGAGTGGAATGATAATCTTCGTGTTAATGCAACCGTATTTTATCTCAACCATAAAGACAGACAATTTGTGACTGTATTACCCGGTGATGATGCTTCAGACCTCAATCAGCGTTTAGGCAACATTGGTAAGTCTACAGCCAGTGGACTAGAGCTTGAAGTTGAATATGCTGCAACAGATTCACTTAATTTATTCGCAAATCTTGGCTTAATTGACGCCACGTTTGATGAAGTGATTTCTTATGATGAATTTGGTACTAAAATTGATATAAGTGATACTTACACAATTACCAACACCCCAGATACCACCGCAAACCTTGGTTTTAGTTATAGTATTGAAGCCGACGTAGGTAGTTTTATCATTAATGGTAATTACTATTACCGCAGTGACTATGACTTAGCGGTGGTGGATAACCTATTGAGCCAAGATGGATATGGATTGCTGAATTTTGGGGTGAATTGGTATAGCAATGACGGCCATTGGAATGCCGGCCTGCATTGGAAAAACGTCACTGATGAAGAGTATTTGGTTGGTAACTACGCTTTTGTCACGCCAACCGGCAACGGAGACTTTACGCCAGGACTTGGCGGCGATAACACCTTAATTGGTTATTATGGCGATCCGGAGACGATTTCGTTAACGGTTGGCTATATGTTCTAAGCGTTAATGAGTCAATTGCCTATTAAAGAATAGCCGGATCACTATAGAACCGGTTATTCTTTTTATAGATGATGAAGTCTGCGTGTGTTGGACGATCAATAATTAATAATCAATAATCAATAATCAATAATCAATAAATAATAAACAACACCAGCGCAATTTTTTAGGAGCCGACGATGTCTCAGATAAAAGTGGCAATTGCAGATGATCACCCGCTATTTCGTGCCGCTTTAACCCAAGCTGTACTTAAAAATTTCAATGATGCTGAAGTGTTAGAGGCTGAAAATTTTCCAGAATTAATCTCTATTGTGGAGCAACATTCAGATATAGAGATCATCTTTATTGATTTGCATATGCCTGGAAACGATGGTTTTACAGGATTAACCTTATTACAAAATCACTTCCCAGATATTGTCGTTATTATGGTGTCTTCTGACGATCAACCCGAAATTATTCGCAAGGCGATCAATTTTGGCGCCAGTGCATTTATTCCTAAATCTGCTAATTTAACCCAAATATCGACCGCCATTGAAACCGTGCTTGAAGGGGGAATTTGGTTACCCGAACACACTAATATCAGCGCCGATCAACATACAGCCGCTGAGCATCAACGTCTGGCAAAACAATTAGCTCAGTTGACCCCCCAGCAATACACAGTGCTAGCCAATATTGCAAATGGCCGCTTAAATAAGCAAATTGCCTACGACTTAAACATTAAAGAAACCACCGTTAAAAAGCATGTTTCAGCTATTTTGCTAAAGCTTGAAGTGTACAATCGCACTCAAGCAGGGCTGGTGTTTCAACAATTAATGATCACTTCAACTGAAAATCGGCAGATAAATGCTTAATATTCTGATTTAGATTGAAAACCGTTAAATAAAATGCCGCAACGTGAGGCCTTTTTGTCTAAGCGATGTCTACAACAAGCAACGTCTAAAAATGTACTCGTTATTATGGTGTCAGTTGTTTAATGATCCGTTTCAAGGCAATTGCCTTGAGCGGTTTACGTACAAAACTAAATTGAGCACTGCTCGTATGTTGTCGAACAGTTTCTGAGGGATCTGCGGAGCAAATAACACATGTGGTTTGCTTATTGGTCATTTCACTGTGGTTCGCCAATAAATATTGTACTAAATCGACACCATTTTTATCATCTTCTAAATGGTAGTCTGCAATGATTAATCTTGGTTGTGGATTATCCGCCAGTTGCTGCATTGCGCTAGATTGATCTTTGGCCGTAATCACATGACATCCCCAACCACTCAATAATGACGAGATTGCCTTTAGCATGAGATCATCATTGTCGATAACGAGCACAGTAATATTAAAGCTGTCGCTATTGATCTCATCTTCGACGGGGATGTTTAGTAAATTAACAGACTTTTTTTGTTGTGAGACACGGGGTATTTCAACACTGAAGCAAGTCCCTTTACCGACTTCAGAATGCAGCGATATTTTAATATCCAATAAGTTTGCTATACGATCGCATATCGCCAAGCCCAGACCTAAACCTGGAATTTCACGTGTGAGTTCTAAGCGTTCAAACTCGCAAAAAATTGCCTGTCGTTTATCAACAGGAATTCCAGGTCCATTGTCCCAAACTTGTATTAACAAAGCGTTCTCAAGTCGCCTGACACCTAATAGAACCTTAGGGACAAAATCGGCGTTCTCAATGGCCTCTTTTGCTTTATTGCCTGACTTAGTATCTTGAAGCGCTGGTTGGTGCTTGGTGTTACCTGAAGGGGAATAATGAAACGCATTAGACAAAAAGTTTTGAATAATTCGGCGTAATAGCCTTTGATCGCTGTGGACGAAACAGGAAGAGACCTGGTAATTAAAATCAATGCCTTGTTGAACCGATAACGCCTTAAATTCATTGACCAATGTTGAGAGTATATCATCAATTGCAAATTGACTTTTTTCGGTTTTTAACGAGTTACTGTCTAAGCGAGATATTTCAACAAGGTCTGATAGCAAACTTTCTACTACGTTTAATGAGTCTTCGATATGAGTGGCTAAATCCTGAAGTTCGGTTGATTTGACTCTTTGCTTCAGCATCTCAGTAAATAATGTTAACGCATTAAAGGGTTGCATTAAATCATGACTTGCAGCGGCCAAAAATCGTGTTTTACTGCTATTGGCCGCTTCTGCTTCTGCTTTTGCTTTTTCAAGTTCTTTGGTGCGGCTTTCTACCCGTTTTTCGAGTGTGTCATTAGCAAGTTGTAAGGCTTTTTCTGCTTCAATATGGGCAGTAATATCAGAAAACGTACTGACAAACCCACCGCCTGGCATGGCTTGGCCGCGAATTTCTAGCACTTTTCCGTCAAGCATGATGCGTTGAAAATGATGTGGACTGCCACTGCGCATATGATCTAAGCGCTTTTCAACTAGCTCGTGGGCAGCGTCGCCGACAATGATCCCCCTGTCGATGTTAAATCTAATCAGTTGCTCAATGTGTAGCCCCGCTTTTACAAAATCTTTTGGGTAATCGAGCAGTTCAATATAGCGTTGATTCCAAGCGACTAAGCGCATATCGGCGTCTACAACGCTAATGCCTTGCTCAATATTTTCAACGCCCGATTGCAGCAGTTCGCGGTTAAATTCAAAGATTTGGCTCGCTTCATCAACAATGCTAACCACATCTTCTAGTGGCACGTGTTGGCTGCGAGAAGCAGCGCTCATCACCATTCTAGTCGATGCAGAACCGAGTACGCCTGATAGTTTTAGGCGAGTGTAATCAACAAGTTGTTGCTGCTGATCTTTACCGCTGAGCTTTTTGGATTCTGCTAGCAGGGTATCGGCTTCATCTTTATTAATAAAACGATTTAATAAACTGGCTAAATCATCTATAGATAAGTGACGTTCTGACTGAACTTGTTTTCTGTTAACAAATAAATCGGCTTGTAAAACCTCGCCAACGCTTTGCTCTTTAAACAGTGAAATGACCACAAAGCAGCCGATGTTAGCCGCTAAACTGTAAAATACACCGTGGCTGATATTGTCCAAATGGGTTAATCCAAACAATGCAGTTGGCGTTAACCAAGTTATATCAAATAAACCAAAGTTAACCCATAGTGCATCAGGAAATGTAACGGGCAAAAGTAGGGTATAAAGCCAGACAATACTTCCCATCATTAAACCAATGAATGCCCCTTGGGTTGTTGCATTTCGCCAATATAAGGCGCCTACAGCGGCTGGCGCAAATTGAGATAACAGCACAAATGATAGTAAGCCAATACTGGCTAAATGATTTTGCTGATTGATAAAACGTTCAAATGCAAAGGCCGATAGTAAGATTACGGCGATAGATATACGGCGTAAATTTAATAAGATTCCTGATAATTGCGGGGTTTGTTGAGAGTTAAATTTTGGTAGACGTAACAGTAATGGGGTTAAAATTTCTGTCGAAATCATGGTGCTAAGCACAATAGCTGCCACAATAACCATTGCAGTGGCTGCAGCCAGTCCACCGATGTAAACCAATATTCCCAACCAAGCTTGCTGATAAAATAGCGGTAACGTCAGTACATAAGTATCTGCACCCACGCTGCCACCGGGGAAGCTAAGTTGTCCGGCTAATGCGATAGGTAATACAAAAATATTGATCAGTAATAGATATAACGGCACCATCCAGCGAGCCGATTTAAGTTCGTTGTCATGATTATTTTCAATCATCATCATGTGAAACTCTTGCGGCAACGCATAGATAGTAATCGCGCCCAAAATAACCTGTGATACCACAAGATAAGTGGAGTCTGATTGGGTGGTTTCTTTGATGTTTTGACTTTGAGTTAGCAAGTCGCCAAAACCATCGAAAACATAAAACGTGGCAAATATGCCCACGGCGGTAAGGGCAAATAATTTCACGATAGAACTAAACGCGATGGCAAGTACTAAGCCTTGATTGTGCTTACTGGCGGAGAGTTGGCGTGTGCCGAATAAGATACTAAAGATAATTAATACAATAGTGACCACAAATGCCGTGCTAATCCCAGACTGAAACGTGCCAGTAAGTAGATCGAAACTGGTACTGATAGCTCTTAACTGCAATGCAATATAAGGAATGGTCCCAAGCAGTGACACAATGGCGACGCTGGCGGCAATTTTAGGCGAGCGGTCAAAGCGACAGGCAATAAAGTCGGCAATAGAGGTGAGGTTCTGGCTTTTGATTATTTGTAACGTCCGCATTAGCATTGGCCAAGCAAGTACTAAACAAATGATCGAACCTATGTAAATGGGAGCAAGCCATGCCCCTGTTGTGGCAGCTTGCCCGACAGTGCCATAAAATGCCCACGAAGTGCAGCATACACCTAAGGATAAGCTATAGACCCATGGCTTTTGGCTTAACTTTTTTATAGCGCGACTTTGCCCCCACTGTGCGACCACAAATAGCATCGCAAGATAAGCAATCGAAATTGAACTGATCAACCAAGTATCAATAGATAACCAAGCCTGCAAGATATTCCCCAATGATTTTTATTTTATATCCTTGCGAAACTACACTAGACATCCTGTTTGATAAAGATTTTTAATATCGCGGTGCACTAAGGTAGTACTTATTTATCCATACCCATCAGATAACATGATTAAACTACATTAGTGTCATTTAAGGTACACATTACGCCTATGAAAATAACCCATAGATATTTGGTAGAAGGCCTGGTTTTTACGAGTTATGTTCTCTTTGCCATGGCATGGGTAGGAGGCACTGCCAGCATGAACAGCATCATGGCATCGATGCACATTGATAGCTTAGCTTCAGCAAGCTTTATCAGTGGTGCTGTCACTCTGGCTAAGATAGTGGGCACATTTGGCGCCGCTTATGTGGCGGTGAAGTGCGGGATAAAGTATGCATTTTTACTCGCGGCGCTATTAATTGTTATCGGAATAGTGACACCTTTTGCGACTAATTATGAATTACTTCTGGCCAGCCGTTTTCTAATGGGCTTAGGTGGGGCCTTCATGATTGTGTACTTCAACCCAATAGTGATGCTGTGGTTTGCGCCTGAAGATCGCCCGGTTATTAATGGTCTCAATGCGGTGGCATTTAACGTAGGTACTGCAATTATTTTATGGGGAATGACCAGTATTAACTCTCTCACTGGCAGTTGGCAAAACAGCTTGGTGTTGTTTTCTGCCGCTAGCTTGGTACTTGCAATGCTGTGGCTACTGGTTAAGTTTGAAACGCCATCGCCCGCTAACCATGTATCTGGTTCAGAGCTGGCAATATACGGTTATCTTGAAGGGTTAAAAGATAAATTTAATTGGGCTTATGCTTTTACCTATTCAGGACTGCTTTCTTTTTACATTTGTTTATTTACTTTCTATCCTCAAGCGGGAATAAGTCAAAGCAAATGGGTGATTGGTTTTGGTATTGTCGGCACTATTGCAGGAATGTTTTATAGTCGCAAAAACCCGTTACGCTTGCCTATTCTTCGCTGGAGTGGGTTGATTATTGTTATCACCGTTTTCGGTTTATCTTTTAGTCCCGAGTCTTGGTTGCAAACGTTATGTGCAATAGTGTTGGGCTTTTTTATCTTTTTCCCGGTGACGGCATTAGTGTCCATTCCTCACGAGCTCCCTAAGATGACAGGCCAAAAAATTACTGTGGTTTTTAGCCTATTTTGGTCAATCAGTTATCTTGTTTCTACTATCGTGTTGTGGGTATTTGGTAAGCTTGTTGATTTAAGCGATGGTAGCTATTTTAGCTCATTTGTGATGATCACCTTACTCAGTGGCACTGTGTTTGTAGGCAGTTATTTTCTACCAGAAACCGGAAAACCAAAGGAGTTAATATCATGCGAGGAATAGTATCCCCCAAACTCATTGATTTTCTAGCCTTAGCGAACAGTAATATTGCCTTGGCTAAGCAAAATAATGTTCAATTTACGCCGACAATATTGCGTGAAAACTTAAACAAACTTGGCGCGTTAATGAGTGACTCGCCATCGGTGAGCTATATTGCCGACGAAGCGCTTACGTTAACCGATCGTACCATTCCGGTTAGAGTTTATAGTCCTGCACCAGAGCTGCCTTTGCCTGTGTTAGTGCATTTTCATGGTGGTGGCCATATGTGTGGCAGTGTGGCGCTGTACGATCCTATTTGCCGTCACCTTGCCAGTATTGCGCAGTGCGTGGTGATATCTGTCGAGTATCGACTTGCACCTGAATATCCTTATCCTGCTGGGGTTGAAGATTGTGAATATGCATTAATACATTACGCGCAGTTACTCAATGATGTTAACCATCAAGACTCAGTCACCATTATTGGTGACAGTGCGGGTGGTGCTAT
Organism: Shewanella sp. Actino-trap-3; assembly: GCF_002836275.1. Taxonomy (NCBI): domain Bacteria; kingdom Pseudomonadati; phylum Pseudomonadota; class Gammaproteobacteria; order Alteromonadales; family Shewanellaceae; genus Shewanella; species Shewanella sp. Actino-trap-3. Next base: position 4,183,099 of record NZ_PJCE01000001.1, read on the forward strand.
TTGCACCAGTTTAAGCATGAAAAGCTTAACCGATAAACGGATTCATATAGACCAACAAATTCTGATTTACCCCAGTGTCGATTACACATTAACTAGCCCATCACTTGATAGTAATGGCTGTGGGTTTTTACTCGAGACTAGCCGCATCAAATGGTATTTTGAGCAGTATTTCAAGCAGTCCGATCAACGCTCTGATCAAATCAAACAGGCTTCACCTTTACTTGGCACCATTAACGCTAACTTACCTAAGACACTCATTTTTACTGCAGGTTGTGATCCGCTCAGAGATGAGGGCATAGCCTATGCTAAGGCTCTGAGCGCGGCAGGTGTGGATGTTGAGCATTATTCGTTTGACGGCATGATCCATGCCTATATGTTACTGCACGATTTGGTTAAACAAGAGTGCATGACAACCTATCAGCGCATCGCTGAGTTTATGGCCAAGGCCTAACTCATACTCATATTTTAAGCAACACTATCATCTTGGCTAGTACATCGATTGGTAAGGTCTGTGTCTCGGCAAATAAAACAACCCGTATTCGCACACAGCGAATACGGGTTGAATTTTTTGCTAAATACTAACGTTTAAACATAAGGTTAGCTAAGCTTATTGTGCCGTCCAAGCGCCGTCCATCGGAAGTGCTGAACCTGTAATGCCTCTTGCTGCATTGCCACAAAGGAATAACACGAACTCACCTATTTCTCTGGGGGCTAACATTTCTGGTAATGGCTGCTTGGAGGTCACCAGCTGGTATTTTGCATCTTCATAACTCAAGCTTTTATCCGTTGCTATTGTGTCAATTTGCTTACTGATAAGCGGCGTATCAACCCATCCAGGACAAATTGCGTTAACGGTAATACCTTGCTCCGCACATTCAATCGCGACCACTTTTGTTAATCCAATAATCCCATGCTTTGCTGCGCAATAGGCCACTTTATTCGCTGAGGCGACTAAACCATGGACTGAGGCAATATTGATGATCCGTCCCCACTTTTTTTCAGCCATTAAAGGCACGACTTTTTGAATGGTATGAAAAGCGGAGGATAAGTTAATGGCGATGATGTCATTCCATTTTTCTATCGGAAAATTAGTGATATCTTGTGTATGTTGAATTCCAGCATTGTTGACCAAAATATCGATACTCCCTAAGGCATTAACCGCATTATTGATAAACTCATGTATGCAGTTAGCATCTCTTAAGTCCGCATTGCTAAAAAAAGTGTTTATTTGGTACTGAGCTGCAAATTCAGAGGCTAAAGAGAGTCCATCATCTTGGTCCATTAGCCCATGTAACACGATATGACAACCCTGCTCTGCAAGCACGTGGGCAGTCGCCAGACCAATACCGCTAGTTGAGCCAGTAATAAGCGCCACTTTCCCTTTTAGTCCTGTTTGTAACGTCGACATAGTATCCGTTCCTCAATTCTATAGCGGCAATGACAGCATATGTGATCACCCACAGTTAATGTTTCATAGCGAAATTGTATTCACTACAATCCGATTTAGTACTCTCAGATTTAGTACCTCAGAGTAAAGCAATTACAGGACTATTTATTTGGCACCTTAGTACCATAGGAACGGTTACATTTTTCGGTAATTGTTATTAATCTCAGATCGGGATAATAAAAGGGTCATCAAACAGTCTTTTATCCCGCTAACTGTGTTGCATTAACTTGCAATAGGCTTGTTATTGACACGCCAATGCGCCTTGCTAGTAAAACAAATAACAAGTTTGATATGGAATAGGTCAACTATTTTGATTTTGGCTTACTTATCAGACCGCTTAACCAACCTTGTGGTTAATTAGTACGATTTGCTGGTTAATCTTCAAAATAGAGCGCTTTATGTGTGGATTTAATAAGGTCGTTGACAGCTACGCCGCAGCATTAGCAGGACGTTAAGTTGGTATAACCATCATTACGGGTGGTCTTGGATTATGTGGTATTCCTGAAAATATTATCAAAGAGTTCAAACCATCGGCACTGAAAATATGACCTTAGTGTCCAATAATGACCGCACAACAGATTATGGATTGGGGCTATTACGTCTTGATAAACAGAGAAAGAAAATGATTGCTTACTATGTCGTTGAAAATCTGGGTTAAATGCCAATTGTTAAGCTCAAATGATGGGGGGAGAATTTGACGTTTAATTAACACCTACAGACTGGTAAGGCCTAGGAATACTAGACACATTCGCTGAAAAATGACAGTCTCTGGGAATCCCGCTTTCTCTTTCTCTTTCTCAGTAAAAACTGATCTATCGCTATGTCTACGTTATCCGTTGAGCCAATAATAAAATGTAGCAGTGAGCACACAGGTAGACGTTACGTCTTACACCGAGTCCAGATCTTAAGTCTTTAGTCTTGAATAAAATCTTCCATAAACCAAGCACTGAAAGTGTGGCGGCCATCGACTTCAGCTTTACTATAAATCGTTGAGGCTTGTTGACGAACCGTTTTTTCTTTTGTTAGTCGCACTTCGGCAATCTCTTTAAAACTGAGCCCTTTTAACAATAAAAGGGCAACCTGCTGCTCACTTTTTGTAAAACCCCAAGTATCAAATTGAATGGCAATCGTTTGACTATATTCTTGTCTGGCTGCGCGCATTTTGCTCGACATGTTATTGATCTGTTTGTCAGCGTTTGCGAGTTTGAACCCCAGCGCTTTTACTTGGCGAGAACTGCGTATGAGGTCGTAACCTAAATAGATACTCCCCACGATGGTAAGCAATACCAAAATACTCTCTTGCGCTATATGCCAAGCAGGGATCTCGAGCTGCAAGTCAGCGATGATGTCAAACAGCTTAAACAGCGTTATCAGCAGTAATAATACAATAATGGCTACATCTTTTTTCATGGCAGAGATCCTGAAACGAATAAGTAATACAAATTAACTAAAAATGATGCTTATTAATTTAATTCAATAAAATCAGTTATCTAATTTATGGTACATATGTACTATACCCATCATTATGATACATATTCCCCATGTATTCTAGGGGGTAACCGTTACAATCTGTATACATTTGGGGTAAAAGAAATTACTTATGTCTGCGGTTAAGTTTAGTTTCAAAATATGTCTTTTAATTACTTTAGCTAGCGGTATTTTTAGCCATGTCGCTTTTAGCAATGAACTGCCACAACTTGTGCAAATAAGCCAAGCTAGGTTAAAAGCGACACAACTCAATGGCACGCCACTCAATGATGGTCGTGGTGTAGAGTTGAGCAGTTCGACTTGGTTGTCAGGCTTACCCATTATTAGTTTAAGTTACCTTAACGACCTTGATAATAATAACATTTACGAGCAAGAGGTATCGCTCAATCTACCGATGAAATCATTGAGTTTGCACAGCAGCGATAAACAGCTAAGGCAGTTGACGCAAGCTTTGCAAGGCCAACAAGTAGCGTTACAAAAATTGTACTTATCTGGATTGCTCAGACAAAGCATGTGGGACCATCGCATTGCATCGGTCAAGCTTAGTCAGCTGAATCGTAAAGCCAGTTTACTCGAAAAATTATATGCTCAGCAAAAGCAACTTTCCGATGTTGGAGAGTTACCTGTGGTGAATTTATTACTGCTCGAGCGTGAGCGCGTTGATATTGATTTAGCCCAGATTGATCTTAAGCAGCAACAAGCTGAGGCGCTTTCTCTTTTTCGTTCGTTAACTGGCCTTAACGAAATGCCCCAGAAAATAGAAGAAGACGGCCATGAAATCTCTCAACTTGAAACCAATAACTTTGATGCGATTCACGTGGCGTTAATGCAGCATCCATTGTGGCAATTGCAATCTTTGCAACAGCAACAACAGTTGTTAATGATTAAAAGTCAGCAAGCAGGAGAGCAAGATCCCTGGACACTGTCATTGACCGCAAAAGAAACCGCTGGCGATCAATTTAATGACCAACATTTAGGGCTCGGAATTAGCGTGCCACTGGGCTTTGGCTCGGCGTTATCACAAAGTGAGCTGTCCATTTGGCAAAAAGACCATCAAGAACAGAGTCTAAACAGTGAACGCATCTACCTTGAATTAAAAACTCAAACAGAAAAGCTTGCAATGCAACAGCAAAGTCTCCGCCAACAGCAGCAGTTGTTGCAGCGCGGGCTGACGCTAAGCCGAACCATTACTGAACATTTAGCTAAAGTGAAAGATCAAAATCAAATTGGCTATGAAATCTGGCTGCGCCGCTATATGGATGCGCTTGATACCGAATCGCAATTAGCGCTTAACCAAGTCTCTCAGCAACAACTTCACTCTCAGCAACTGCAAGCCTTAGGAATTTCATTATGATGGCCAAGTTTGGTGCCAGCTTTTTATGTATATCAATCTGTTTCTCAGTCAGTTTCGCGTCCGCGGAGTCGATATCACTTGCCGAATTGGGTAGCTTAGAACTGAGCTATATTCAGCCTCGAAAAGTGGCCAGTTATGAAGGTAGCTCTCTGCCAGCACAAATAGAGCGCTTACCCGGTAATGATTATTGGGTCAGTACACCTGAAAATATCCAACAAGTGACGTTTTTAGTGGGCCAAGGGCAAATTGTCACCAAAGGCCGGGCGATTGTAAGATTGACCGGGCCTGAAGTGTTTCATTTTCTGGCTCAAATAGAGGCGGCTAAAAGTCTTTATCAACTTGCTAAACAGCGTTATGACCGCAACAAGCCGCTATTAAACAATGGCAGTATTAGCACGGATAAATGGCGCGAGATCAGTCAAGACTATTTCAGTACTCATCTTGAATACGAGCATATGCAACATTTTATGGAGATGGTGCAAAGCATCGATGCTGATACAGAATCGTTAGTAGTGATGGCACCCGTTGCAGGCATAGTTAATCTTAATCATCTCAATAGCCCTTATACCGCCGGCGCCCAGTTATTTTCGCTGGTACCCACCGACAGTATTCGGGTTAAGGTGAATGTGCCCATGAGTCAATCAACCTCATTATCGGCGGTTAACATTAATCAGTGTCATATTGCGATAGATGAAGTATCGGCTATTGCGGATGGTGTTTTTTTAACTGCGTGGTCAATGCCGGTACCTCAAGAGTGTAACCTACTGTTAGGGCAGCAAATCACCGCGATACCTGAGTATCAAAAAGCCGTGTATCTGTTACCCAAAAATAGCGTATTTAGTTGGCAACAAGAGAGCCAAATCTTTATACAAACAACGCAAACATTGTCCGCGCTCAGTATCGATATTTTAGGCTCTACCCCTGATGAATATATTGTTGCGAGTGATCAAGACTTAAGCCAAATACAAGTGTTATCTCAATCTGTTGCTGCTGTTAAAGGGATATTACTTGGCTTAGGAGGCGAATAATATGCTCGCTTCCGTGATCCGTTTTTCGCTCACTCAGCGCCTGTTCGTGCTTATTGTGGCGCTGATATTAATGTTAGCTGGCGCTCGCGCTTGGTTTTTTATTCCGCTGGATGCGTTTCCTGATATTTCACCGACCCAAGTGAAAATCATCCTAAAAGCGCCCGGGATGACGCCTGAAGAAATTGAAGCTCAAATTACCGTGCCTATCGAAACTGAGTTATTAGGTATACCGAATCAGGCTATTTTACGCTCAACGACCAAGTACGCCATCAGCGACATTACCTTGGATTTTATCGAAGGGACTGATATCTATTGGGCAAGACAGCAGGTGAGCGAGCGACTAGCCGCGGTGTGGGACAGTTTTCCAGAGGGCGTATCGGGTGGTGTTGCACCTATGAGTACGCCATTGAGTGAGATTTTTATGTTCACTCTGGAAAACCCTAATTTATCTTTAATGGAACGCAGGCAGTTACTGGAATGGGAAGTTCGCCCACTGCTGCGCACCGTTGCTGGGGTCGCCGATGTCAATATTTTGGGCGGTTATGCTAAGAGCTTTAGCATTAATCCCAATCCTTCAGCGATGGCCGCCGCCGGGGTGAGTTTTGCCTCATTACAACAAGCGATTATTGATAATAACCATAATGAAGGCGCCGGCAAGCTCACTATTGGCACCGATACTATTATCGTCCGCGCTGAAGGGCGCATTGATGATATTGATGAACTTAAGCAATTGGTGATTAAGGCCGATGACGCCAAGGTGTATCGCCTTAGGGACTTGGCTGACATTCAAATTGGCCATCTGGCTCGTTATGGCGCTGTGACCAAAGACGGTGAAGAGGCTGCTGAGGCATTAATTATTGCCCTTAAAGATGCCAATACTGCCCAAGTGGTCAGCAGCATTAAAGATAAGCTTGAACAGATAAGCGTAACGTTACCTGAAGGCAGTGTGATTAATACCTTTTATGATCGCGCTAATCTAATTAATACCGCCATCGATACCATTTCAAGTGCATTGTTTGAAGCTGTGCTGTTAGTTATTGTGCTATTGGCTCTGTTTTTAGGTAATGTCCGCGCCGCTTTGGTGGTGTCATTGTCTTTGCCTCTCGCTGCATTGATGACTTTTTTGATGATGGATCTATTCAATCTTTCTGCCAATCTGATGAGCTTGGGGGGATTAGTGATTGCCATTGGTATGTTGGTTGATTCTTCAGTGGTGGTGGTTGAAAACATGGTCAACCTGATTGCGACTAAGCAACGTTTACCGCGCTTACATCTTATTTATCGTGCCACTAAAGATGTCGCCATTCCTGTGGTGTCTGGCACTGTGATTGTAATGATAGTGTTCTCGCCGTTACTGACGTTAACAGGGCTTGAGGGCAAATTGTTTACTCCTGTTGCGGTGACAATCGTGTTCGCCATGTTGTCGGCATTGGTGTTATCGCTCACCGTCATTCCGGTAGTTGCCTCTTATCTTGTTAATGAAAAGGCCGCTCAAGAACCCAAGGCCATTGAAAAACTCAAAGCCGCCTACCTCAGCAGCCTTAAAAGTACCTTTAATCATAAAAAGCCTTTTATGATCATCGCGTTTGTCTTACTCATTGTCAGCTTAGGCTTGTTTAGCTTAGTGGGTAAAACCTTTATGCCCACCTTAGATGAAGGTGACATCATTTTACAGCTAGAAAAATCGCCTTCTATCTCGCTTGAGGCCTCTATTGCGATTGATAAGCAAATTCAGCAGACCTTGCTTGCTGCAGTTCCTGAGATTAAGCAGATGGTTGCTCGCACCGGAGCCGATGAAATTGGTTTAGATCCTATGGGCCTTAATGAGACCGATGTATTTCTGGAGCTTGCTCCACGGGATGAATGGCGATTTGATCATAAAGAGCAATTAATTGAGGCGATTCGCAGCGAGCTGCTTAATTTTCCTGGGGTGAATTTTAACTTTACCCAGCCTATCCAGATGCGCGTCTCGGAAATGCTTACCGGCAGTATTGGTGATGTGGCCATTAAGGTATTTGGCACCGATATTGATACTCTTGGGCAATTAACCGCTCAGATAGAGCAGTTGGTCAGTACCACGAGCGGCAGTATTGATGTCAAAATGTCGATGATTGAAGGCAGTCCTTTTATCAATTTAACCTTAGATAACGAATTGGCTCGCGGTTTTGGCATGAGTACCATGGAGTTTGCTCGTTACCTCAAGAGTCAACTCGAAGGAGTGGTTGTCACCGAAGTGCTACAAGGTAAGAAGCGCACGCCAGTATTGATAGCCAATAATCAAAGTGGTTTAAGTAGCATTCATGAACTGCAAAACCAGTTGCTGGTGATGCCGGATCATTCACTGAAGCGCATTACCGATGTGGCCAAGTTAAGCTACAAAGAAGGACCGATTTTAATTGAACGAGAGCAAGGCGATCGTTTCTCGGTTATCACTACTAACGTGCAGGGACGCGATATCGTCAGTTTTGTAGAAGAGCTCAACGCTAAAATTACCGCCGAGATCAAGTTTCCTAGCGGATACAGTGTCAGCTTTGGTGGCGAGTTTGAAAACCAACAACGTGCGACCAATAATTTACTGCTGGTTATCCCAATAGCGATTGCATTAATTACGCTAATCTTGTTCACCACTTTTGGCTCACTGGCTAAAGCCGGTTTGATCCTCGCTAACGTGCCGTTTGCCATGATGGGCGGTATTGTGAGCTTATATTTTTCCGGTGAATATCTATCTGTACCAGCATCTGTCGGTTTTATTGCACTGCTTGGCGTGGCGGTACTCAATGGCGTGGTGATGGTGAGTTATTATGAGCAGACCAAACATCTATTCAGTGGTTTATTGGCACGAGTAGAGCAGGGCGCTGCCAGGCGTTTACGGCCAATCTTGATGACGGCCACCACGGCGATGTTTGGCTTAATGCCGCTGGTATTTGCTTCTGGACCGGGTGCTGAAATCCAAAAACCTTTAGCCATTGTGGTCATAGGTGGTTTGTTAACATCAACCATTACAACACTTTATTTATTGCCCATCCTTTATTACTGGCTGGAGAAACGTCAATGATCACCGAGCAACTGTTAGTGCTGATCGCCCAAAATGATATCAAGGATGATATCGTCGATACCTTAATTGAGCTTGATTTCTTGTCAGGTTTTAGCCTAGGTAATATCTGTGGTTTTAGTCGCGAGCACAGCCACTTTAATATTAAGGAGCAAGTTGAAGGTTACCGGGAGTTTTGTAAATTTGAAATTATGCATCCGCTTGAGCAGCAACAGGCATTATTGAGCGCCCTCGCTGTTGTGTGTAAAAACAATCCTTGTCGTTACTGGATCACGCCAATCGTACATAGCGGTACTTTATGTTAGCAGACAGTCAGTTGTTATATGAGTTAGAGGCTACTGCCGTAGCCTGTTGGTATTTCGAAGCTAGTATGCAACGGGTTTTACAGTCTGATTATCATTATTTAGCTAAATGATAAGGCGTTACAAATGACATTTTATAACTGTTTCGGACTATTTTTATTGACGATGTTGGCCTTTAACCGCGTTTCTGCCAATGAGCTAAGCCCAAATGATCGCACCGTAACTGATCGTAGTGTAGCCGTAGAGTTCATTATGGCTCCTGCGAGTATAATGAAGATTTCATTCGATGAGGCCGTTATCTTAACGTCAATGACTATTAAGGATAACGACGGTTACCTGATTAACTTAGGTGTTCAAGTCCCTAAGGGTGAGCATAAGGCATTTTCTTTTGAGATCCCCAAACTTGCTCCCGCTGACTATCTCATTTTATGGCGGATCTACAACCATGATAATTCAATTCAACAGGGGGATATAAAGTTAACAATACCAGATGATGACATCTATCCTCGACCATCAACTAAAACGCACAAATACGGAATATTGCATAAAAAGTTGCATCATTAGCCCACGGGGATGACCTTATCACTATCGACTATCGACTATCGACTATGTGCTATGAGCCAAGGGCTACGAGCCAACAAAACGTTAGTTAAGCGCCAGCGCCTAAACGGATGTTATGTTTGCCGATAAAGTTAAGTAAGCGTGCCAATATCGTTAGGCACGCTGGATTGAAGAGCGTCATTTATCAATGCTTGATGGCAATCTTATTGGCCGCGGTGGTCGTCATATACCAGGCGTTTGTATTGCTATCCGTTAATTGCTGACTTCAGTGTCTATATGTTGTTTTAACAGCGCTAATAACACCTCTGGGACAAACTTTCGTTGGGTCGTAATGGCATAGAAATTCTCGTACACATTGGGTAAGCGTTGATACACTTCTAAAATACCCTGTTCAATTTCATCTTTAACGACGACAGGGGGTAGCACTACCAATGCGCCACTGTCTCGGGCTAAAAGGCGAAGCATTGCCATGTCATCGGCTTCTGCTTGCACATCTGGTTGATATTGCCAGGTTGCACAGAAGGAGTTAAATGCAGCCCGAATTTCACTATTCTTACCGGGCAATACCCAACGCATATCCTGATAACCATTAGGAAAACTGTCGTTAATCACCTTGCCTTTTGGGCCAACAATCGCCAGGGGCTGCCGGGAGACTAGTTGGGTTTGCCATAATGGATCTTTTTTATCGACACTGATTGGTCGATTGGTTAGCACCAAATCAAGTTCATGATTAGCGAGTCCGTTTAAGAGATTACTCATTCCTTTAGCTGTTAAAGAAAAACTCACATCCGCATTAGCAAGTAACGGGCTGATAAAACTCTCTACAAAATTTCGTGATAACGTGGTTAATACTCCGATAGATAAATGCTGCTTTTCACTGATGCTGCCTTTACGTAAAAATGACTCAAGCTCTTCGCCTTTGCTAAATATATCGTTAGCATATGCCAACACGCGATGGCCATGAGCGGTTAGGATCAGGCGCCGACCTCTTCGCTCAAACAAGTTAACATTCATGTTGTGTTCAAATTGCTTAATTTGGGCCGACAATGCGGACTGTGAAATATGCAGGTCTTTGGCGACGTGGGTCAGGTTACCCACAACCGCTACGCGCCAAAAATAGTAAAGATGATGATAATTAAGACGGCTCATTAATAGTTAACCAAAACAGAACGTTTTATTAGTTTATATATGTTTTTATTAAAGATATAGCTCTGACATACTCTTACGACTAAAAGAAGAGGCTGTTTATGAATATAGCGTTATCATCCGTTTTTTTGTTAAGTATTCCAATCACGTTAATTTTTGCTAGCGGGTGGAGTGGTCGTGCTAGTTTAAAAAATAAAGCGACATGGTTAGTTAACGTAAGTGGCCTTATTGTGTTGCTCTTTATGGCTGCATTAGCTGCGATACTGGGCTTACCTAGTCTAGACGCCGATGCGCAATACATTAGCCAATCAAAGCTAAGCTTAGTGATGATGGGGCTGGTGGTATTTATGAGTGTCATCTTAATTGCATTTTCTCGCAATTACATGGCGGGCGAACCCCGTGGCGGTACTTATTGGCACTGGCTACTTAATACCCTTGCCGCTGTTTCGTTGGTGGTTATTAGCAACCATTTGCTATTGTTCTGGTTGGGTTGGGTATCGATTAGCTTAGCTTTGCATAAGCTGTTAACTTTTTATCCTGAACGTCCTCGCGCAGCGCTCGCTGCCCATAAAAAATTCTTATTAGCACGAACCGCAGAAATGTCGTTAATGGCTGCGATTATTTTGTTGTATCAGCAGCATGGTACGTTATTGATAAGTGACTTAGTGGCTCACTTTAATGCCGTTGCTATAGACAATAGTGTGCAACTCACCACCGTTGATCATATTGCTGCAGTACTCATCGCGGTAACGGCCTTGATTAAATGTGCGCAATTACCCGTTCACGGCTGGTTAATGCAGGTTGTAGAAGCGCCAACACCTGTCAGTGCATTACTGCACGCTGGGGTCATTAACTTAGGGGGATTTTTGCTGATTTTATTTGGCCCTTTGTTCATTCAATCTGCCGTTGCCCAGTGGCTAGTGATTATTGTTGCTGGATTGACCACGGTTATCGCCGCATTGATTATGGCCACTCGAATTAGTGTAAAGGTACGCTTGGCTTGGTCAACGAGTGCGCAAATGGGCTTGATGTTAGTTGAATGTGCATTGGGTTTATTTGAATTAGCATTAGTGCATTTACTCACTCATTCAGTCTACAAAGCGTATGCATTTTTGAACTCTGGGAGCGCAGTGTATCAAGACATGCAACGTCGTCTTGCGCCAGCGGCCAATCCTAACCTGATAGATTGGATAGTGGCAGCAGTCTTTTCTACCCTCATTGTATCGGTGGCAGTAATGGCATTGGACTATCAAGGTGTATGGAGTGTTTGGCTGTTGTTGGTTTTAGCCCTGACGATGTTAATTGCCCAACGCCATAGTGAGCGTTTACGCAGCAGCATTATGCCCGTCTTGCTATTAACCATCTTATTGGTGCTCAGTTACAGCGGGTTTAAGTGGGTGTTTGGCGAAATTATTACCACCTCGCCAGCATTGCAGGTTGAGGCTTTTAGTGCGGTTGATATTGTCGCGATACTGTTATTTGTCAGCTTGTTTGTTCTGAGTTGGATGCTGCGATATCAGCTACATAAACCGGCACTGCAGCACTTGTATATCGATTTGTTTGCCGGTTTATATTTAGATGAGTGGCTGACACGACTGACGTTAAAAGTGTGGCCTGTGCGGTTGCCTGTGCGCACCAATATTAAGGTTTTAGACAGCACCAAAGCCACTAAAATTGAGGAGTTATAAGCATGAATGTCGCGATTAAATCAACCTCGGTGGGGCAGCTGACTGAAACCCAAAAGGCACTATTGACCACTGCGGGTCAGAAAATAGCACCCACATGGCCGCTCGATCAAATGATTGCGGTTAATCCCTTTTGGCAAATGCGTGACCAGCCAATCGAACAGGTCTCAGCGCGAGTCTCTGCACTTGATCGGGTTGAGTGTTTAATGCCAAAAGCTCATTATCGCCATTTATATGCACAAGGCGAAATCAGCCAAGATGCGTTGCAATTAGCGGCTGAGCAACAAGGCATCGCGATGTCCGTCGAGCAACTCGCGATCTTTCTTAACCAAGAAGATGATCTTGCTCACTGGCATAATATTGCCGATTTATTGGATAACCAACGTGACCAGCACAAGATGGCATGGCGTGATGAAATTATTCATCAAATTAGTCAGTTTTGCGCTGCATACTATCAACAATTGCGCCCTATTTTTCCTGCTAGCGATATTTCAGCTCCGGCAGATTTATATCGTCACTGGCTCGATATGACACGTCGTGACCGAGGGATCAGTATTATTATGGATGAACCCGGTTTGCAGCAGTATTTTCAGCAATTGCCACCAGATGCTGAGACTTTGCTCGCTGAGGCGGTTGATGAGCTGGGTGTCGATGATACTGTGATAGAAGATTATGCCCATGCATTGCTACTCGATATTAATGGCTGGGCGTCTTGGGTTGCTTATTTGCGCTGGCAAGGTGACTTACATGCAAAGCCCTGCGATGAAATGTTGCAACTACTCGCGATCCGTATGGCTTGGGAATTGGTCATTTGGCGCTATTTAAAGGCACAACAAACAGATAGTTTCACTCAATTAGCTGCACTTTGGTTAGGTGAAAAAGACCAATTAGCGCTTTTAGTTGAGCAACATGAGCAAGTACAGAAACCCCTTTGGGTGTGGGCAAAGGCCGCTGAGTTGAGTTATCAAGCTTGGCTTAATACTCAGTTAATCAATGCTAAAAAACACCTGATGACAACATCAAGGCTACAAGCGGCATTTTGCATTGATGTGCGTTCAGAGGTGATACGTCGAGCGTTAGAAGATCAAAGTGATGACATTCAAACAATAGGGTTTGCCGGTTTTTTTGGTTTACCTTTAGAGTATCAACCGCACGATAGTGAACTGTCTCGACCTCAGTTACCGGGATTGTTAAAGCCGGTTATACAAGTGTCTGAATGGCGTGATACCCAAACGCAAGTCGATACGCTCAATATAAAGGCGCGGTGGCAAACATGGTCACAAGCTGCCCCTTCGGCATTCTCTATGGTGGAATCCATGGGATGGCTTTATGCCTTTAAGATGCTAAAAAGGTCATTTTTTGCTACACAAACTGATCATCCTGTTAATGCGCTGACCCATCAAAAAAGCTGGCTGCTACGAAAAAATGCTCAGGTACTATCAGTAACCGATAAAGCCGAACTGGCAAAAGGCATTCTACATGCGATGGGACTAGACCTGTTTGCCGCTACCGTGCTGCTGGTTGGGCATGGCAGCCATACAAGCAACAATTTGCATGCAGCAGGTTTAGATTGTGGTGCCTGTGGTGGGCAATCCGGTGAAGTGAATGTGCGTGTTTTAGCCCAATTGCTCAATGATCAAGAGGTACGCAAGGCATTGACAGAATTAGGTATTACGATCCCCGCGGCGACACGGTTTGTGGCTGCACTGCATAACACCACCACGGATCATATTGATTGTTTTGATACCAAACTCGATAAGACCGTCGCGTCATGGCTACAAGCGGCTACCGAAACAGCACAACGAGAACGTATCGTGCAAATCGCCCCGAGTTTGGCTAACAGCAGTGCAGCTGTGCTGGACCGATTTTATACTCAACGCAGTCATGACTGGTCTCAAGTGCGTCCCGAGTGGGGACTGGCAAACAATGCCGCCTTTATTGTTGCACCTCGGTGTTGGACCAGAAATATCAATCTACAAGGTCGTAGTTTTTTACATGACTATCAGTGGCAAAATGATGATGGCTTTGCGGTATTAGAATTAATTATGACGGCGCCCATGGTCGTAACCAATTGGATTAATATGCAATATAACGCATCGGTCAGCGATAATTTGAAATATGGTTGTGGCAATAAGTTATTACATAACGCAGTAGCAGGTCATATAGGGGTGTTTGAAGGTAATGGGGGCGATTTACGCATTGGCTTGTCGATGCAGTCGTTGCATGATGGTGAAAAATGGATGCACCAGCCACAGCGTTTAGCGGTTTATTTAGCCGCGCCGAGGGAACCTATCGAACAAATCACCGCAAAACATGACAATGTTCGTTGGCTGATAGATAACCAATGGTTGTATCTGCTGCGCTGGTCAGATGAAGGCTTGATAGAACGTTATTACCAAGGCCAATGGTTACCCCAAGAGACTGACAAGACATAAGCTATTTATCACGTTTAGATCAGTGTGAAGCCAAAGGTATTGATATTATTCAATCGATTTATAGGTGTGTTTGAGGTGCTTGAAACCTCGGTAGCGATGCCAAGACTAACAGACGTAGCACGAGAGTCGTGTATTTTCGATTCAACTTGCGACTCATCTATGGGCCAACATAGAAGCAACCTGAGTGCTGATAGAGGTTTTTACGTGCGGTTTTATGCTAATACCAACCTGAATTTGATTGCTATTAATTAAACCGTATATCAACAAAGCTTGATGTTAAATTACCATACAACCTCGTTTACTTAGCTGTTATGCTTAACACAGTATCGTTGTTTTGAGAGTCCGATGGATAAATTTGCTTATTTAGATGCGATGAATATTACTCGCTGGCTTAGTGCCGATAAACCGTTAAAGCCTTACTTAGTGTTACATGATCTTGATGCCGATTTGTCTGATCAAACATTCATTAATGATGTACTCGGTTTATTGGACGTTGAAATTGATCAGTGTGAATTTGATTGTGAAATGGTCAAAGGGCCAAAGGTGATATGGGATATGCGTAAGATAAAAACCCGTCCCCGTGTCGCTTGGATTGTAAGCGCCCCATTAACAGAACTCCATGCTCAGGCAGACGAAAAACGTCAACTGTGGCAGCAAATATCCCAGTATTTAGATAAAACTCAACCATTGAGCAAAGGCGAGCCCAATGAACAACATTGATGCTGACGTAATTGTGCCTCTTAGGGTTGAGCATGCTGTTGTAATGGCGAAGATTGAAAAGCTAGCGCATACTCATCCTTGGTCTGAAATGAGCTTAAAAGAGTGTTTTGGGCCTTTATATCGAGTAGTGGGCATTAAGCGCCAAGATGATTTGTGTGGTTTTGCGATAGTACAGCAGATTATTGATGAGGCGACCTTACTTGATATTTGTGTGGCACCTGAAAAACAAGGTTCAGGTTTGGGGGCGGCATTAATGCAGCAGCTCATTGATGATGCAAAAAATGCCGGCGCCTTGGTGTTGATGTTGGAAGTACGCCAGTCAAATAAGGCAGCAAAATACTTATATGATAAAGTCGGTTTTATTGAGGCTGGACGGCGTAAAAATTATTACCCTACCCATGATGGCTATGAAGACGCAATTTTAATGGATTTATCATTGGATTGATTTTTGAGTAAAGCATCAGGCTTGTTTCGAACTCATTGAAAAAAAACAGCGCTAATTTAGCGCTGTTTTTTTATTCAAGGAAAAGGTTACTTCACTTCTTTACCCTGTGCTTGTAAATCAGCATGGTAGCTTGAACGAACCAATGGGCCGCAGGCTGCATGGGTAAAACCAAGCTCATCGGCTAGTACTTTCAATTGATCAAATTCCGCTGGTGGAACATAACGTTCAACGGGCAGGTGGAATTTAGACGGTTGTAAATATTGACCAAGGGTCAACATTTCAACGTTATGGGCACGTAAATCACGTAATACTTGGGCAATCTCTTCGTTTGTTTCGCCTAGACCCATCATTAAACCAGACTTTGTCGGAATAGTTGGATGACGTTCTTTAAAGCGCTTAAGCAGATCTAATGACCACTGATAGTTAGCGCCTGGACGCGCTTTACGATAATGCGCTGGAGCCGTTTCTAAATTGTGATTAAAGACATCAGGTGGCTCTGTCGCTAAAATATCTAAAGCAGCATCAATACGGCCTCGGAAATCAGGAACCAGAGTTTCAATCTTGATTTCAGGGTTTAACAAACGAATTTCGCGAATACAATCAGCGAAATGTTGCGCGCCACCATCACGTAAATCATCACGATCTACAGAGGTAATCACCACATATTTCAGCTTCATGTCTTGAATAGTTTGCGCTAGCTTTTTAGGCTCGTTAGCATCGGCTTTGAGCGGGCGACCATGGGCTACATCACAAAATGGGCAACGACGGGTACAAATCGCCCCTAAAATCATAAAGGTTGCCGTACCGTGGTTAAAGCATTCTGCTAAGTTAGGGCAAGAGGCTTCTTCACACACTGAGTGTAATCCATTTTTACGTAATGCCGCTTTTATATCGAGAATGCGTTGATTTGATACGGGTAATTTGACTCTCAACCAATCTGGCTTACGCAGCATAGTTTCGCGCTCTGATGGCACTACTTTTACAGGAATTCGAGCGACTTTTTCGGCATCACGTAATTTGACACCTGGCTGTAATCTTTCAGGCCTATTCATTATTCTGCTAATCCTTGATGATGTAAAAGTTGTTGATAGCCCATAATTTGGCTAAAGGTTTGGATTAATTTATCGCCAGCTTCAAGCACGGTCTGTGGACCCCCCAATGCTTTACATTGCACCATTTCTAAACCGGCATATCCGCAAGGGTTGATGCGCTGGAACGGGGCTAAATCCATGTCGACATTTAATGCTAAGCCATGAAAAGAGCAACCTTTACGAATGCGTAATCCTAAAGAGGCCACTTTTCGTTCTGCTACATAAACACCCGGTGCGTCTGCTTTTGCGTACGCATTGATATCGTAATAAGTCAGCATATCCACAATACTTTGCTCTATATTGTTCACTAACTGACGAACGCCTATTTTATAACGTTTGATATCGATAAGTGGATAAACCACTAGTTGTCCAGGTCCGTGATAAGTGACTTGACCACCTCGGTCTACTTGAATAACCGGAATGTCACCAGGGTTGAGTATATGCTCGCTTTTACCTGCTTGACCCTGGGTAAATACTGGCTGGTGCTCAACAATCCAAAGTTCATCTTGGCTGTCGCTATCACGAGTGTCAGTATAGTCCTGCATGGCATGCCATGTTGATTCATAGTCTTGCATGCCAAGGTGGCGAATGTGCAGTGTTTGCAAGGGTAACATCTCCCCCAGATAAATTGGGTATATCCATCGAATGAATGGATTAATTGTTGAGTATTATACTCAAGTATATAGGTAATGATGACTTTTTGGCGTTTACAATACTCTTTTTACGCCTTCAATTGCGGCAAGATCCATATACGCTTTTTCAATATGCGCTTTGCTGGTTACCGTAATCCGAATGGTCACTGAATAGTAACTGCCTTTGCTCGATGCTTTAACGCTTGGAACATAATCATCTGGCGCAAGTTGTTGCGCCACGGCAACAACACGATCGGCTAAGGTATCATCTGCTTCACCAATCACTTTGAAAGGGCACGAATTAGGAAATTCCATTACTTGGTCAAACGTTGTATTTAACATTAGCTTACTCGATTCTGTTTTGGTATTACTTATATGGTGATAATTATACCCGATTCAAGCCTGATAGATCTGAAATATTAAAGCCGCTGATCAGGCGGCTTTAATTAGTTGATTCACTAATAGATTCATTAATAAATAATCTACATCAATTTAATTACTCAAACAGACTGGCGAACATTTGCTTAAAGTAATCCATTAATTTGCTAAACCAGCCGCCTTCTTGGACTTCATTCAATGTCACTAGCGGAAACTGAGCAATGTCTTTTCCATCAAGCTGGAAAAACACACGCCCTACGGTTTCGCCTTTTGCCAGCGGGGCCGTTAATGGTTTGGTTAATTCAAAGTTAGCTTGTAGATCTTTTGCCTGACCACGGCTAATGGTAATCGGAGTATTGGTCATGACACCAAGATCAACCGTTTCTCTATCGCCATACCAAATCTTTTGAGTCACAAAGGTATCGCCAGCTTTGTAAGGTGTGATGGTTTCAAAGAAACGGAAACCATAGTTGAGTAGTTTTTTACTCTCAGCCTTACGTGCAGACTCACTCGCGGTACCCATCACGACTGTGATAAGACGCATGCCTTCGCTGGTGCCTGATGATACTAAGTTGTAGCCAGCACCTGATGTATGGCCCGTCTTAATACCATCTACGTTTAAGCTTTTATCCCATAATAAGCCATTACGGTTATATTGCTTAATTCCGTTATAGGTAAATGATTTTTCAGCATAAACACGATATTCATCAGGCACATCACGGATCAGCGCAGCGCCTAAAATAGCCATATCATAAGCTGTTGTTTTGTGATTTTCAGAATCTAAGCCATGAGAGTTTTCAAAGTAACTGTCTTTCATGCCCAATTGCTTGGACCATGAATTCATTAGATCAACGAATGCACCTTCTGTTCCGGCAATATGCTCTGCCATCGCAACACAGGCATCATTCCCCGATTGAATGATAATACCGCGATTCAAGTCGTGTACTTTGACGGTTTTACCCACTTCAATGAACATTTTTGATGAATCAGGGAAATTCTTTGCCCAAGCATTTTTGCTAATGGTGACATCATCATCTAATGAAATATTACCGACACGGATTTCATGACCAATCACATAACTGGTCATCATCTTGGTAAGACTTGCTGGATTTAAACTTTCGTAGGCATTTTCTTCTGCAATGACTCTGCCAGAATTATAATCCATTAGCACATAAGCTTTGGCTGCAACACTGGGTGCATCAGGTGTCACCATAGGTACGCGATTAGGCGTTGGACGTGCATCTGGTTGTGGCGTTGCTGCGAGTGAAGAAAAACACACAACTGATGCAAAGAGCATAGTTGTTAATTGAGCAGTTTTGGAAGTTATCATGAAGTTAGCACGTCTCTAGTTAGTCGAAGAAAAGACAAAAATCAATTGGTATAATTTTATTGATTATACATTAGTAGGCCATCATTTCGCATTAAGGTTCATTCATCCGATATAAATGAACCTTAATGAGACTCTTATCGCCAGTATTATGGCTTACGGTACGATAAAGCTTTGCGGATAGCCATCAGCTTGCAAACGATCGAGCAACTTATTGGTGAGGTGAATTTGTCGGATCGGACCCAATTGTAATCTGTGAATACCCTTTGTGGAGGATACGCGTGAGGTAACCGCGTATTTGGTTTCTAATTGCTTTGCCAACATATTGATGCGTAATTTATCTTGGGAGGCCACAACTTGAATAAAGTGATTGTCGGCATCGTTTAAATCGCTAATGGCTCGCTCTTCTGGTGAGGGAATGTAAACGGTTTCCAGTGCTACTTTTGTCGTGCCTCTTGCCAGCATACCTAAGTGATAAGCCGCCGCATAAGAAAGATCAATGACTCGACCATGATGAAACGGTCCACGGTCATTTACACGGACGATGATTTGCTTATTGTTTTCTAAATTGGTCACTTTGACATAACTGGGTAAAGGCAAGTTTTTATGTGCTGCTGACATAGTATACATATCATAAGTTTCACCATTTGAGGTTAAATGACCATGAAACTTTGAGCCGTACCATGAGGCATGACCTTGTTCTTTGAATCCCTTTCCACTGTCGAGTACTTGATAGTTTTTGCCTAAAACCGTGTAATCACGATTGCCTTGCCTGCTATAAGGTTCGTATTTAGGTTGGGCATTTTTAACCAAGCTTACGTCTGGTGCGTCGTCTGGATAACGATCATTAGCCATTTGATAGCGGCTTTTTTGTTCTGAAGAGGATTTCTTACCCTCATTTGACGAACAACTTATGAGTAATAAACTGCTTAAAATGATCAATAGAATGAAACGGTAATTAATGGCCATTTTGATTTACCGATAAATGATGAGCGTTAAGTTGTTGGCTAAATTGATATACCGCCATTGCATATAATGGGCTTCTGTTATATCGAGTGATGACATAAAAGTTTTTCAGTCCTAACCAATACTCAGCATTCTCTACTTGGTCTAATTTGACTAACATAGCCGCTTGCGATGCATCAATATCTTGGTTATTAGCCAAGCTTAATGTTGGGCTTAATATATCAGAGACTTTGTAATGCAATTTCTCTTTGGTCCACACTTTAGCTTTTGGGGTCGAGGTTGACGTGTGGTTTAACAATAATGCCACGGGTTGGCCTTGTTGCCATCCATGCTGATGAAAATAATTAGCGACACTGCCAATAGCATCGGCTTTACTGGTTAACAAATCACGTCGACCGTCGCCATCAAAGTCGACCGCGTAATGACGGTAGCTTGATGGAATGAATTGTCCATAGCCCATCGCGCCAGCATATGAGCCTTTTAAGGTGTCATTATCGAGTTTTTCTTCTTTAATTAACGACATTAAGTTGGCGTATTCACTGCGAAAGAACGTGGCGCGTGGTGGGTAATAAAAGCCCAAGGTGTACAACGCGTCTTGGACACGATAATTACCCATGTAGCCACCATAAAAGGTTTCAATACCAATTATGGCGACAATAATTTGTGGGTCGACGTTAAATTTTTCAGCAGCTTGGCTAATCACTGCATGGTTTTCTTGCCAAAAAGCTAAGCCTTTTTCTAGGCGCTTGTCGGTCAAGAAAATAGGATAATACTGGTGCCATGGCTTGGCTTCCCATGGTTTAGTCATGGCATCAATAATGTTTTGGTCGAAGGTGGAAGTGGATAAAAATTGTTCCACCTCAGCCTTGCTAGCACCTTTTTTTACCTGTTCTTTTACAAATGCATTTTGTAATGCTTGGGGATCATTTTCAGTTGCAGCATTGAGATTGAACATGACGCTGCTAAGTAATGCTAGGCTGGCGATTTGAACGGTTATTTTTGTCATAGTTGCGGTTAATCCTATCGGTCGACAAATCGTCTGTGGGTGTGAATGCTCATTAAAATACCAAAGCCTGTCATTAAGGTCAGCATCGAGGTTCCACCATAGCTTATCAGTGGTAAAGGAACACCTACTACGGGTAAAATTCCTGATACCATGCCTATGTTGACAAAAACGTAGACGAAGAATGTTAGGGTGATACTGCCCGCCAATAAGCGTGCAAAGCTGGTCTGTGCTCGTGAAGCGATAACAAGGCCCCTGGCAATCACAAATAAATACATTGCCAATAAGAGTAAACTGCCAATGAGCCCAAACTCTTCTCCTATTACCGCAAAGATAAAGTCAGTGTGGCGCTCTGGTAAAAACTCTAATTGTGATTGAGTCCCATCAAGCCAACCTTTACCCCACAATCCACCAGAACCAATGGCAATTTTGGATTGGATAATATGATAACCCGCGCCGAGAGGATCTTGTTCAGGGTTAAATAAGGTTAATACTCGAGTGCGCTGATAATCGTGCATCAAGAAAAACCACATGATAGGTAAAAAGATTAAAATGGCGGTAATAAATCCGCCAACAATCAACCAGCTCATACCGGATAAAAACAACACAAACACCCCAGAGGCCGCCACTAAAATAGACGTCCCTAAATCAGGTTGTTTAGCGATTAAGAGTGTTGGGATCAGCAAAATAATGACACCACCCGCCAGATAGCGCTTTTTCGGCGGTAGCGGAAACTTACTGATGTACCATGCCATGGTGATCGGGAAGGCCAGTTTTATCAGTTCCGATGGCTGAAACTCCATAAACCCAAGATTCAACCAACGTTGTGCGCCTTTATTAATGGTGCCAAACCAGTCGACTCCCAGTAGCAAGAGTATTCCGGCGATATAAATCGGCAATGCCCAACGTCTGAGTATTTCAGGGTTGATTTGTGCAAAACAAAACATGACCCCCAGTGACAATGTGATACGGACCAGCTGGCGTTCCATCATCGCGGGATCTTCACCGCTGGCTGAATAGATAATAAAGAGACCAACCCCCATTAGTATTAACAGGCCGGTGAGTAATGGCACATCTATGTGTATCTTCTGCCAAAATGATTTTTGATATGGATGATTATTCACGGTTTTGCCGCCCATTCGTCTCGTAAAATATACTCATCGAGCAGTGCTCTTGCGACCGGCCCAGCGTTAGACCCCCCCCAGCCAGCATGTTCAAGTACGACTGCCAAAACAATACGAGGATTTTCATAAGGTGCATAAGCAACAACCAATGCATTGTCGCGCAAGTGTTCGGCGATGGTGTCGGCATTATATTTTTCATCTTTGCCAACACTAAACACCTGTGCGGTACCGGTTTTCATTGCGGCGGTATAGCTCGCATCCGTAAAGCGAGATTTATCGGCAGTTTGGCGCATCGCCTCATTAATAATGTCCCAATTATGCGGATCTTTAAGCTCAATTGGCGGCTGTTCATCAATGGGCGAATCCATTTTAACGGTACTATTTTTAAATGACTTTAATAGATGAGGCGTAAATCGCTTGCCTTTATTTGCCATGATCGTGACGGCATTAGCAAGCTGTAATGGTGTTGTGGTCCAATATCCTTGGCCAATACCGACCGAAATAGTATCACCGTTATACCAAGGTTGATTGTAACGCATTCTTTTCCAGTCTCGAGAGGGCATAACGCCATTTGATTCTTCGAAAATATCAACGCCAGTACTTCTGCCAAAGCCAAAACGGTCCATAAAGATAGCCATTCTATCAATGCCAACCTTATAGACGAGCTCATAAAAGAAAACATCACAGGAGTCGACAATGGCATGGTAGGTATCTACCCAGCCATGACCCCATTTTTTCCAATCCCCCCATTTGCGCTCCACACCTGGCATTTGCCAATAGCCAGGGTCCCAAATTCGAGTGCGTTCGTTAATGATTTTCTCTTCTAAACCGAGTAACGCCACATGCGGCTTGATGGTTGATGCTGGGGAATATTGTCCCTGAGTTGAACGATTAATTAATGGACGTGATTTATCATTTAATAGCCCATTATAAGCTTTAGAGCTAATGCCATGTACAAATGGGTTAGGGTCATATGATGGACTTGAGAACATGGCTAAAATATCGCCATTCCTAGGGTCTATTGCAACAATGGACCCTTTACGACCAGCTAACAACTCCATGGCTTTTTGCTGTAGTTTGAGGTCTAGTGTGAGATAGATATCTTGCCCCGGTGTCGGGGGGGTGACGTTGAGCGTGCGGATCACCCTGCCACGATTATTAACCTCTTCTTCGAGGTGACCTGGCATGCCGTGAAGTAAACTTTCATAAAATTTTTCAATGCCGATCTTACCAATGTCTTTAGTTGCCGCATAGTTTTTCCATTGGTCGCTTTTTTCAAGCTGCGACTTATTTCGGCTATTAATTTTGCCGACATAACCCAACACATGAGTCATTAACTCATTATAGGGATAGTGACGTTTTAAGCCTGCTTCAACATAAATACCGGGGAATTTAAATTGATTAACACTAAATATGGCTACTTGTTCGTCAGTTAATTTGTTTTTGATGGTTAACGGCTTAAAACGACGATGAAACTTTAGGGTTTCAGTGATGTTTTCGCGCTCATCATCTGAGAGTCCAATCAGGCTATTAAGCTCATCTAAGGTTGCCGTGATATCACTGACTTTTTCGGGAATAAGCTCTAAAGAATAGTAAGGTTGATTTTCCGCTAATAGTACGCCATTACGGTCATAAATTAACCCTCGGCTAGGCGGGGTCGGAACCACACGGATACGGTTATCATTTGAACGAGTTTCATAGTCTTTGTAAGAGACAATTTGAAGCTGATAAAGGTTTGAAAATAGTATACAGAGTAGCAATAACACGCAAATGAAAGTAAACAATGCACGGCGTTTAAATAGCGCAGCCTCTGCGGCGTGATCATGCATGGTAATGCGCTTTTTTGGCGACACTTATGCTATCCCCGTCGTTACCAAATGAAAGAATGGATGATAAAAGATCACTGTATCAGCTGATGAATATGAAACAAAGAGTTGCATGATAATCATTATCGATAAGCTTAGTTATTCATGCGACTGAATTTATTCTCTGTGATAGGGATGATTGTTATTGATGCTCCAAGCTCGGTATAGGCTTTCTGCCACAATAACCCTAACCAAAGGATGAGGTAAGGTTAGGGCAGACAAACACCAGCTTTGGTGGGCCACCTCTTTGCAAGCAGGTGAAAGTCCTTCTGGACCACCAATAAGTAAGCTGACATCTCTACCATCTAATTGCCACTTTGTCATTTGATCGGCAAGTTCTGGTGTTATCCAGTTTTTACCGGGTAAATCTAAGCTGACAATGTGGTTACCTTTGGCTACTGCCGCTAGCATTAATTCGCCTTCCTTATGTAAAATTCGGGCGATATCGGCATTTTTTCCGCGCTTCCCCGCAGGGATTTCGATGAGTTCCAAAGCCATATCTCTAGGGAAACGGCGTTGGTATTCTTCGAAGCCTCGGGTTACCCAATCGGGCATTTTGTTACCAACGGCAATAAGCTGTAACTTCATTAGGCGCTGTGTTCAGACCAAAGTTTTTCAAGCTCGTAATAATCACGAGTTTGTTCTTGCATCACGTGCAGAATAACTGAGCCCAAATCAACTAATACCCATTCACTGCTGTCACGTCCTTCAACCCCAAGAGGTTGCACGCCAGCGTCTTTGGCTGACACGATAACGTGCTCACCAATAGATCGAACGTGTGTTTTTGACGTACCAGTACAGATAATCATGGTGTCGGTGATGGTTGACCGTTTAGATACATCTAAAACAGTAATATTTTTTGCTTTTAAATCATCGATTTTGTCGATAACGAAATCTTTTAGTTCGGTGCCTTGCACTCGAAGTACCTCATAAGTAAAAATTAACGGAGTATTATACTCAAATTCATTGTTGATGCGCAATTAAGCGCAGCGAAACAAAGATAGAATTAATTTTGTGCTAGCGGATGATTTAACCGACAGTGCCAGCAGTTGAATCAATAATAGTGCTAATCGCAGTGTTAACGATAGAGTTTATGTTGACGAATATAATCGGTCGTTGTTTGCAGTAATACCGCGCTGATATCAATATCTTCAGCTAACCGCTGGCGTATTTCTGTCGAGGAAATATCGACTAACTGGCTGTTGATGCAAAATATTTTTCCATGTGTAGCATGGGAAGGTGAGTCGAGGTAGTTGGCAGCTGCCTGCCTTAATAATAATTGTTTGGTCATTTCGCTATGAGTGTCCATTGCCCAACCAGGGCGTTGACACAGCGCAATATGGCACAGGGTAAACAATGATTGCCATTGATACCACAGTGGCAATTGAATGAATGAATCCATTCCCATAATGAAAAAGAATTCATCTTTGGGGTGCTGTTGCCTGAGTAATGAGAGCGTTGTGGCACTATAAGACGGTGTATTGCGATTGATTTCGATATCGCATAGCTCAAATTCAGGGTATTGCTGGCAAATTAACTTCACCATTTCAAGCCGATGATGACTACTCACCACGGTGGTATTTTTGAGGGGTGAAATATGATTGGGCATTAACCAAATCTGGTCTAAATTAAGTTGCTGTTTAACATCTAGTGCAGGATTGATATGTCCTAAATGGATGGGGTCGAACGTGCCGCCCAAAATACCGATACGCATTCGCTGTCCTTACCTTTTATCTCAGTCCGTTAATTTAATATGGGCTAAACGATTATGTGCTCGTGGATCGAATAAAATGCATAAATGGCTAAGACCAATCCAATCTTCAAGCCCTTTTTGTTTAAGATTTAATTCTATTGTAGAGGCAAAAGCGAGCATATGTTCGATATGGTCTAAATCCAATCGCGTTATTGCAGCCTGATAGAGCGGTTTTCGCTTATCCCAAATTCGGTGTTGTCCCCACAGTTTACTGAGTTGTTCGCCATTCTGAACCGCCAGTTTTAAGGTGAGCAGTAGATTAATCTCTTTGAATAAAGCCCACATTAAAATGGGCATAGCGGTGCCTTCAGCCTTCAATTGAGCCAACATGTGTTGGGCATTTTTTTGATGATTACCTAAAATGGCATCACAGAGTTGAAACACACTAAAACGAGATTGGTCTTCGAAATATTCACTCAATTGTTCTGGAGTAATATTTTGCTTAGGACTGAGCAGTTGCAACAATTGCATCGCTTGCTCGGCTGCCAGTAAATTACCTTCAAATAAGCTAAACAACATGGCTTTTGCATCATGATGAACCGTGAGAGCATAATGAGCAATACGGCTGTCTAACCAGCGTTCAAACTGTTTACCTTCAGGTGTGGTGCAGGGTAGGTATATGCCTTTGGCATCGAGTGATTTAAACCATTTGCTGTTGGTTTGCTCTGCACTGGCTTTAGGTCCTTGTACAATCAACAACATATCTGGGTTAGGATGTTGTAAAAGCGTTTTAAATGCCGCTGCGCCTTCGATGCCTGGCTTACCGTGTGGCAGGGTTAACTCAATAATCCGTCGGCTAGCAAATAAACTCATTGCTTGCCATTCTTGGATCAAATCGCCCCAATTAAAGCCGGTTTCTTGGCTTAATTGCACGCGTTCTTCAAAACCTTGTTTTTTAGCGGCGTTAAGAATAAGTTGTTTACTGTTTTCGATTAGCCATGGGTCATCACCAAACAGTAAAAAACACTGGGGTAGCTGTTTGAGATGTTGCTTGAGTTGATCAGGATAAACCCGCATTACTCTGCCCCGATTAACGCCAGAGTTTGGATAATATAATCGGCTGCTTGTACGCGCATCTCTTTAACTAACAACTCCATTTCGCGGCTTTTTGCCAATGCGGTACGAGGATCGTCTTGATAGTCGCGGCGGATTTCTGTATCAAATTCTTGTGGTTCTTGTTCAGGTAAGGTGACAGAGTAATGCACTAAGTAGATGAGTTCATATTCTGCGACATTCCCGGTGGGATAAAGTGACAATGTGGCGCGTTCGAGTGAGTCATTGATAAGTCGCAACGTAGGCGTTTTTTCTGCTGCATCAACAAGGCTAATACGGTTGATCCGTAATCTGTCACGAACTAAGCGAGTTAACTCACTGTATTCATCGCTGCTGCTTAAATGCAATTCGGCTAATTCTGCAGGTATAGAATAACTGCGTTGGAGTGTAAAGCCGCAACCTGCACTGGTGAGTATTACCAATGTCATTATTGCCAAGCAAATCTTTTTGGCTAGCATAGTGAGGGTAGGCATCCTTGTTTATTGGTATCGGTTACATAAATAACTTACCGCGGTGTCACCCGCGGTAAGTTATGACACTGACAATACTAGGCGTTATGACTTAGCCCATAGGAGGTTTCTGTCGCCTCATATCAGGGCTGATATTGTCACTAGTTAGCCACAATACTTAATAGTTTACCAGGCACGTAAATTACCTTACGAACCGTTAACCCTTCAGTGTGCTTTTGCACATGTTCATCACTCATGCCTAAGGCTTCAACATCTTCTTTCGATGCATCGGCAGCGACAGTAATTTTTGCACGCACTTTACCGTTAACTTGAACCACAATGAGCTTGCTGTCTTCGACTAATGCTGACTCATCGACTTCTGGCCAACGGCTGTCTTCAATATCACCTTCGTTACCTAACTCATTCCATAACGTAAAGGTCATATGCGGAACGATAGGGTAAAGCAAACGCGTTACAGCAGACAAGGCTTCAGCAAGCAATGCACGGTCTTGAGTGCTTTCTTGCGATGCTTTGAGTAAATGGTTCATTAGCTCCATTACCGAGGCAACCGCAGTGTTAAACATTTGACGACGCGCAATATCATCACTGACTTTGGCGATGGTCTTATGTAATTCACGGCGCAATGCTTTCTGATTAGCATTTAATTTGCTGACATCTAGTGCTTCAGTTTTACCGGCGGCAACATGATCGCTGGCCAATTTCCAGAAACGTTTGATGAAGCGATGTGCGCCTTCAACGCCAGACTCTTGCCATTCTAGGGTTAATTCTGGTGGCGAGGCAAACATCATGAATAAACGGACTGTGTCAGCACCGTATTTTTCGACCATGACTTGTGGGTCAATGCCGTTATTCTTCGACTTAGACATCTTGCTCATGCCGGTATAAACCAGTTCATGACCTTGATTGTCGACAGCTTTGATAATGCGGCCTTTGTCGTCTTTTTCTACCACAGTCACTTCTAAAGGTGATACCCACACTCGGGCACCTTTTTCGTTGTTGTAGTAGTAAGCATCGGCTAAAACCATGCCTTGAGTCAGTAATTGTTTTGCGGGCTCATCACTGTTGACTAAGCCAGCATCACGTAGCAACTTATGGAAGAAGCGGAAATACAATAAATGCATGCAAGCATGCTCGATACCACCAATATATTGATCTACCGGTAACCAGTAGTTAGCTTTGGCTGGATCTAACATTTCATCTGCGTGAGGACTACAGTAACGCGCGTAATACCAAGATGATTCCATAAAGGTATCAAAGGTATCTGTTTCGCGCATTGCAGGCTGACCATTGACTGTGGTTTCTGCCCAAGCTTTATCGGCTTTGATCGGACTTTGAATACCGTCCATCACCACATCTTCAGGCAGAATGACCGGTAGTTGATCTTCTGGCGTAGGGATAACGGTGCCGTCTGCTAAGGTCACCATCGGGATCGGTGCCCCCCAGTAACGTTGACGAGATACACCCCAATCGCGTAAACGGTAGTTGACTTGACGTTTGCCTTTGCCTTCTGCGGTTAATTTAGTATCAATGGCTTCAAAGGCGGCTTTGAAATCTAAACCATCTAGCTCAGGAAAAGCATCACCTGAGTTAAATACCACCCCTTTTTCAATATAGGCTTCTTTGCTGATGTCCAATTCGCCTTCAACAGGCTTGATCACCGCTTCGATAGCGAGCTGGTATTTAAGCGCAAATTCATAATCGCGTTGATCATGAGCGGGAACCGACATTACCGCGCCCGTGCCATAATTCATTAATACAAAGTTAGCCACCCAAATAGGGACTAATTTACCAGAAATAGGGTGAATAGCCTGAAGACCGGTTGCTACGCCTTTTTTCTCCATCGAAGCCATCGCCGCTTCAGTGGTATCAGCATTTTTGCATTCTTCTATAAATGCGGCTAATTGAGGATTATTCAGCGCCGATTGTTCCGCTAATGGATGACCCGCAGCAATAGCAACGTAGGTCACGCCCATTAAGGTATCTGGACGAGTGGTATAGATATCAAAGGTGGCGTCACTGTCAGCTACGGCAAAGGTCATTTCAATCCCTTCGCTGCGGCCAATCCAGTTACGTTGCATGGCTTTAACCTGTTCAGGCCAGCCATCTAACGTGTCGAGATCGTTAAGCAGTTCTTCAGCGTAATCAGTGATTTTAATAAACCACTGAGGAATTTCTTTCTGAATGACTTCAGTATCACAACGCCAACAACAACCGTCTTGCACTTGTTCATTTGCCAGTACGGTTTCATCATTTGGACACCAGTTTACTGATGAGGTTTTTTTATACACTAAGCCTTTTTCAAACAACTGAGTGAAAAACCATTGCTCCCAACGATAGTACTCAGGGGTACACGTAGCGATTTCACGACTCCAATCATAACCAAAACCTAGTAATTTAAGTTGGTTCTTCATATAGTCGATATTTTCGTATGTCCACGGTGCAGGAGAGGTCTTGTTATTGATCGCGGCATTTTCTGCAGGTAGACCAAATGAGTCCCAACCAATAGGTTGCAAAACATTTTTACCTTGCAAACGTTGATATCGTGCTACAACATCGCCTATGGTGTAGTTACGGACGTGGCCCATGTGGAGACGACCTGAAGGATACGGAAACATTGAAAGACAATAGAATTTCTCTTTGCTTTCATCTTCAGTGACTTCAAAGGTTTTATGTTCGTGCCAGTGCTTTTGCACTAAGGCTTCAATTTCTGAGGGATTATATTGTTCTTGCATCAATCTATTTCCGGCCATGCCGCCTATTGTTTGATCTAACGCTCAGCAGCGCGATTTATAACTGCATAGAATAAACCAGAAGTGATCTATTAAAAAGGTGCGTATTAAGGAGTATTAATTATGAGTGGAAAAAGTTCAGCACTATTAGCCTTATATCAGTCACTATTCGAACAGGTGAAAGCCACGTTTGATCAAGATAACTCATTGACAGCTAAGAGTTTGTTTAAGTCGGTGACCAAGGGGAAAGAGTACTTGGCACTTAAATCTCATTCAGATGAAGAAGAGTTAGAATTAGTCGAAGAATTTTTAAAGCGTGACATTGCAGCCTTCTTAAATGAGGAAAATGCCGATAATTTGAGTTTTAGCCCGATGGTCATTGGGATTGAAAATACATTATGGCAGTGGTTAAGCCAGATAACCGATCGTAGCCAAGTGGAATGGCATGAACTATTACAAGATTTTAAACATCGTGGTGTTTATAAGTCTGGAGAAATTATTAACCAAGGTATATTGATCTGTAATAAGTGTGGTCACCAAATGCAAATCGATTTCCCTGGGGTCATCCCCGATTGTCCACAATGTGATTATAATGAGTTTTCACGGGAGCCATTAACGCCATAGTGTGTAACTGAGCTCAACTCTGGGTAAAAAGCGGTAATCGGACCGCTTTTGTCCCGAGCTCGAAGTAACTTAACCGGCAAGATCCACGCTATCGCTAGGTAAACTCGCCTTGTATACACTGTGATGCGTCATTTTCATATGCTTGACTGGAAAAAAGTTGACTCGAAATAGACTGCTTTTGATTAACTTTTTCCCATACCCTTATCCCAAATGAGGTTCGAGATTAAAATTCGACTCGGTAACGGCAATGGCTACCGCTACTCACACCTACCATCTCATCATATGCCGTTTGAATTTCTATTATGGCGTAATTAATGCCTTGTTGTTTCAATAGGTTTTCAGCTTGTTTGATTGAGTTAAGACTGAGTAAAACGCCAGCTTTATTGCGGGCGCTTTGAAAACTGCCATTTTCGTCTTTAATACCAAGTAAGTAATGATTGGAGTCGGCATAGCTAATAATCGTCGGGTGTTTAGCTTGTTGGGATATGGCTAACTTGATTTCAGATAATTGCATAATAACCTCCTGTAGTTGTTTATCAGAAGCAGTACGATGCAAACTCAAAGGTAGTTCAATTTTTAAACAGAAAAAGGTCTTTAAAATGACGTTATTTTAGCAATAGCTTAATATGGTTTGATATTGAGGTGTTGTGGCAGCGTTGGCGGCTCAAGGGTATAAAAACTAGCCGTTATCATTGTTGACTTGGACATTATCATTTTGGTTATATCTAAATAACAGCAATTTATTGATCTTGAAGGGTAAAATTTTTCTCAGCAACAATCCATCGTTCGATGTCAGTGTTATCTACATCACCCGGTCTTAACCGCGTGTCAAATACCCCCTCGTTGTCGATATCAATATCAATATCGATTAAGTCATCGCGGTTTGTTTGCCTTGCACTTGTAAGTGCGTCATTTTGAACGGGCATATAGCAGACAATTGCGGGTTTTCACACTGGCCGTCACGCCAGATTATCTGCCTTGTCGAGCATGGGTACTGAGCCTAATAAATGTAGGCGCGGCGACAATCGCTAACATAACGACAATGATGACCTCACCCCATGCCATTAGGCTAAATCTTGTGAAAAGCGTCTTTTTTGAGTTGGATCAATTGCCCGTTATTTACGTAAATAGTTTCTTACACCCAATAACAGTAATAAGCTGCACAGTATCAGCAAGGGGAATTGACCTATTTTTCTGAACCAAGTTTCACCTTGATAAAGGGCAACGTTGGTCACTAAGACACCCGTTTCAAACTGAGGGATTGCATCGGTAATTCGCCCGTGCGGATCGACCACTGCAGTAATGCCATTATTGGTCGCCCTCAGTAACGGTTTACCCATTTCAATCGCGCGCATTTGGGCGATTTCCATGTGTTGTAATGGCCCATTAGAGGCGCCAAACCAAGCGTCGTTTGATACCGTGAGCAGCATATCGGTTTCGTCGGTAACACTGGCTCTTACTTGCTCCGGAAAGACAATTTCGTAGCAAATTGCAGGCGCAATATGGTAACCCAGCGCAGTTAAATTAGCTTGAGTGTAGCCACCTCGCTGGAATGATGACATAGGTAAATTAAAAAACGGTGCAATAGGGCGCAATAAATCACCTAACGGCACAAACTCACCTATAGGCAATAAATGATGCTTTTTATACTCATTGCTGCCATCAATGACATAATCAGCACTTTGCTGCTGCTTCAGATGATGATTACCTAAAACGATTAATGAGTTATAAAAGTCTTTTTGCTGGTGGCTAATAATGCCGGTAATTATCGCCGTGTTATTGATATTGGCGACTTGATTGGCATTGATTAAAAAGTCTTCCACCATGGCTTCTGGCGCTGGAATAGCGGCTTCTGGCCAAATGATGATATCAACACTCGAGGCGTCATCAAACTGGCTACGGGTTAAATCCATGTATTTAAGCATAGTCGGCCACAATGCATCGGGTTCCCACTTCATGCTTTGGGCAATATTACCCTGCACTAAGGCGACTTTGACTGATTTCCCAGAGGTGGAAATTGGATTTACTTGTGGTGCCACCCATGCAAGCAGTGCCAGCGTAGGTAAAATAAGCAGTATCGGTATTATCCGCTTTTGGCTTAATAGCAGCAGTGAGCCAGCAACTAAAGCCACCACAAAACTTAGTCCCAACGCACCAATAAAGCTGGCAAATTCGCTCAGAGGTCCTAATGTTTGGCTATAGCCAGCCCAAATCCAAGGAAAACCCGTGAGTATCCAACCTCGTAACCATTCGGTGAGGACCCATAATGCAGGGAATAGCCCAAGATAGGTTATGTAAGGGTTTAACGTATGTTTTGATGTGCGGGATAGCTTACTGAGCAAGTATCCACAAATGGCGGGATAAATGGCAAGATACAGTGCCAGTAAAGCCATTAAAGTTATCGACACAACAATAGGCATGCCACCAAAAGTGTCAATACTGACATGGACCCAGCTAATACCAATAGCAAAACAGCCAAAACCGAAACTAAGCCAATAATACAAACTTTGTTTAGCGGTTAAGGTTTGGCTTTGCCATAAGGCAAAACTGAGTGCCAACGGAAATATGGCCCACATTTCATAAGGCGCAAACGATAATGCCGTACTGGCGCCAGCAAAAAATGCCATCACCAGACGGGCAATACTCAAAGGAGAGTATAAAGGTTGAGTTTTTAGCACGATTTAGTCGTTGAGTTCTTCACTAATATTTGGGTCTGGGAGTTTAACACGAAGTTGCACCAAGCGGCGGTTATCAGCATTAATGACTTTGAACTCAATATTGCTGATGACAATGCTTTCATTACGTTCAGGTAAGTGACCAAATGCATGGGACACCATACCTCCCACAGTATCAAACTCTTCATCACTAAACGCGGTGCCACACGCTTCGTTGAAATCTTCGATTTCAGTGAGCGCTTTCACCATAAACACAGTATTACTGAGCTTTTTAATTTCAGTGTCTTCAACTGAATTGTGGTCGAATTCATCTTCAATTTCACCGACGATTTCTTCCAGAATATCTTCAATAGTGACTAAGCCTGATACCCCGCCATATTCATCAACAACAATGGCCATGTGATAACGTTGTGAGCGGAATTCTTTGAGTAGCACATCGACTCTTTTACTTTCAGGAACGACCACTGCAGGTCTAATAACCTGGGCAAGAGTGAAAGATTCATCAGATTGTTTAAAACCGTATTTGATCAAATCTTTAGCCAGTAAAATGCCTTCAATATGATCTTTATCTTCATTAACAACAGGGAAGCGAGAGTGGCCTGAATCGATGACAATTTTTAAAAATTCATCGACAGTCGAGTCTATTTGAATGGTAACAATTTGCGCTCTTGGGATCATGATGTCGCGCACACGAAGGTCGGAAACCTCTAATACACCTTTAATCATTTCGCGAGTATCTTCAGTAATAAGGTCACGCATTTCTGCACCTGCAATGACGTCAACTAAATCTTCGCGATTTTGAGGTTCGCCCTGAAATAATTGGTTAATTTTATCGAACCAGCTTCTCTTGTGGGCGTTTGTACTCGGGGGGATATCGTCACTCATAATATTTACCTAAACAGGGATATCTATCAGATATAGCTTGTTTATTTATGCTTCCTTATAGGGATTTGTAAAACCTAAGCCTTCAACAAGTTGGGTCTCTAATGACTCCATCTCATCGGCTTCCTCGTCGATAATATGGTCATAACCCAGCAAATGCAAGCAGCCGTGTATGACCATGTGTGCCCAGTGCGCGTTTAGCGGTTTATTTTGCTCAATTGCTTCTTGTTCCACCACTTGCGCGCAGATAACGAGGTCACCTAATAACGGCAATTCAACTTCAGGCGGCGCTTCAAACGGAAATGACAACACGTTAGTCGGTTTATCTTTACTGCGATAGGTTAAATTGAGTTGCTGACTCTCGGCAACCTCAACGATACGAATGGTGAGTTCCACTTCTGGCATCGTTTGCCCCATCGCGGTGCGTACCCAAGTGTCAAACTCTGCTTGAGTCGGTAACCTTGGGTTATCAACTGCAATTTGCAGGTCGAGATCTAATGATATCCCTTGCTGGCTCATTGAGTATGTCCCTCTTTTTCCAGTTGGACACGTTTCTGCTCACGTTCGCGATAAGCTTGTTCTTTTGCGGCTTTTTCAATTTGTTCTTGTTGCTCAAAAGCTTCATAGGCTTCAACAATACGAGCCACTACTGGATGGCGAACCACATCTTGGGCAATAAAGAAATTAAAGCTAATTTCGGACACTTCACTGAGGACTTCAATGGCGTGTCGCAGACCTGACTTTTGGCTACGAGGCAAATCTATTTGGGTAATATCCCCGGTGATCACCGCGCGAGAATTAAACCCAATACGGGTTAAAAACATTTTCATTTGCTCAACGGTGGTGTTTTGGGCTTCATCTAAAATAATAAAGGCGTCATTGAGTGTACGACCGCGCATGTACGCCAGTGGTGCGACTTCAATCACCCCGCGTTCAATCAGTTTTTCGACTTTTTCAAACCCCATCATCTCAAACAAGGCATCATAGAGTGGGCGTAAATAAGGGTCGACTTTTTGGCTTAAATCGCCCGGTAAAAACCCCAGCTTTTCACCCGCTTCAACCGCGGGGCGAGTTAATAGAATACGACGTACTTCTTGACGTTCATAGGCATCAACCGCTGCTGCTACAGCAAGGTAAGTTTTACCGGTACCGGCAGGGCCAATCCCAAAACTGATGTCGTGACGGGTAATGTTATGCATGTACACACTTTGATTGGGTGTACGAGGTTTAATCACGCCACGTTTGGTTTTTATATGGATGCTACTGTCGTCTGGGTCTTGTTCAGCTTCAAGGTTAATGGCTTCTTGAATGGCGAGATGAACGATTTCAGGTTCTAAATCAGGCGTGCTGCCTTTTACGGTTTGGGTTTCAATGTATAACTGACGTAACAAGTTATTGGCATTGAGCACGTTACGTGGCAGACCAATAATAGTGAATTGATTATTTTTATGGATAATCTCAACACCTAATCGGCGTTCGAGTTGTTTGATGTTGTCATCAACTGGGCCACATAATGAGGCTAAACGGCGAGTGTCTGACGGTTCTAGATACACGTTCATGGTGGTGGCTTTAGTGGTCAAATAAGGCTCCAGATTTTGGTCAAGGGCAAAGAATAAGTGCTTAAACATGCCATATTACAATAATAACAGTTTACGAGTCTCTGTATTGAATTACCATAATATGACTCATTTTAGGCAAAATTAAAGGCGGACAAGCCGCCTTTAGTACTGCTTAAGCAACAAACATCAATTACGGCTTAAAGTGAGCAACACCCAATGCGTCATCTTGCTTGTGTTTAGCCATAATATCAGACGGATGTAAACTGCGACGTAAATCCATCTCATCTTCACCTCGGACAAATTCTCCGCGCAATGAGTTGGTATAAACATCAACAATTTTCACATCAACAAAACTGCCGATATGAGTGTGGGCAGCTTCAAAGTTAACCACACGACTGTTTTCAGTACGACCACGAAGCTCCATTGGATTCTTTACCGAAGGACCTTCTACTAAAATACGTTGAACAGTGCCTAGCATATGACGGCTATAACGCATCGCTTGCTGGGTAATACGTTCTTGTAAAATCGCTAAACGCTGCTTCTTTTCTTCATCGCTGACATTGTCAGGCAAATCTGCTGCAGGTGTTCCTGGACGTGCACTGTAGATAAAGCTAAAGCTGTGGTCAAAGGCGACATCTTCAATCAGTTTCATGGTATCAGCGAAATCTTGTTGAGATTCACCTGGGAAACCAATAATAAAGTCTGAGCTGATTTGAATATCAGGACGCGCTTTACGCAGACGACGAATAATCGACTTATATTCAATGGCCATGTGACCGCGTTTCATTTGGGTCAAAATACGGTCTGAACCCGATTGCACCGGTAAATGCAGGAAGCTCACCAATTCAGGTGTGTCTTCATACACATCAATAATGTCTTGGGTAAATTCAATTGGGTGGCTGGTGGTAAAACGCAGACGGTCTATACCATCAATTGAGGCGACTAAGCGCAACAATTCCGCAAAGGTGCAGATTTCATCATCGTGGGTTACCCCGCGATACGCGTTAACGTTTTGGCCAAGCAAGTTGACTTCACGAACGCCTTGGGCGGCTAATTGAGCCACTTCGAGAATAACGTCATCCAATGGACGGCTGACTTCTTCACCACGGGTATAAGGCACCACGCAGAAAGAGCAGTACTTACTGCAACCTTCCATAATGGATACGAATGCCGTTGGACCATCAGCGCGAGGCTCGGGAAGACGATCGAACTTCTCAATTTCTGGGAAACTGATATCAATCACGGCTTTTTCGCCACGTTGAATTTGTTCGATCATCTCAGGTAAGCGATGCAGAGTCTGCGGACCAAAAATAATGTCTACACATTGGGCGCGATCTTTTATTGCCTTACCTTCTTGTGAGGCAACACAACCACCGACCCCAATAATTAAATTAGGATTTTTATCTTTTAAAGATTTCCAACGCCCTAGCTGATGGAACACCTTCTCCTGTGCTTTCTCACGAATAGAGCAAGTATTTAGCAGCAGTACATCTGCTTCGCTTGCGTCGTCTGTCAAGGTATACCCTTGATAATCGTCTAATAAATCAGCCATCTTTGATGAGTCGTACTCATTCATCTGACAGCCCCAGGTTTTTATATGAAGTTTTTTACTCATCAGTGCTCGCCGGTAAACCAAAGTTAAAAAATAGCGCGACATTTTACCTTTTGTCAGGCTGTCTGGCTAGCACTAGTGCACATTTCACTAATTTCGATTTGAAATTTGCTATAACCCTCAAATCAGTAATATTTTATCGTTTGGGGTTAACTTGGCTGATTTGGCGACGGGAAAACCAAATTCAGCAGCCATTTGACGACTTTGCTGTTGAGCATCTAACGGAATCCTTTGGCTTAATTCAAGATTAAAACTCAGCAATATTTCCGTGGTTTGTTGATATAGGGCATAATCGAATGGATTACGGTATATCACGGTAATCGTTTCCATCGGGCTGGAATTTGTCGCAGCCATGACAGGTGTAACCAGCAGGTTTGTTTTGTTATTGGCCGACGCGTGGGCGGATAATGCTAGTGTGCAAGTTAGTATTGTAACAACCACACCACAACGAATGTAATGGCGTACAGGTAGGTAGTGTGAAGGTTGATGATGATGACTGTTCATGATGTCCTCTCTTGGTTAAGTAAAAGTGGCTCTATTAATGAGACAGTCTCAGTCTATAAACCGTTTATGGGTTTATTATTGTGGATTGTAAACAGATGTAAATAGATGTAAAAAAGGTGTTGTGACAACATTTGTTTATGCTTTAGCTGTTTTAGACATAGTTAGCTGTTTTATATGTAGTTATACATATATTTCCGTCCCGTTCACTGCCCTGTTCGGCATAAAGTCATCTTAAGATTATGGATGTAAACACAATGCAAGATGCTTCACTCACTTCAACGAATACCTCGGATAACGCGATTGATTATGATGTTGTCGTTGTTGGTGGCGGAATGGTCGGTGCGGCTGCCGCGATTGGCTTAGGTCAGTTAGGGCTCCGTGTCGCGGTGATTGAGTCTCGCCAACCGCAACCTTATGATCCAAAACAACCTTTGGATGTTCGTATATCGGCTATTAGTGTGGCGTCTGAGCAGTTATTAACACGTTTGGGCGTGATGGATAGCTTATTGACCATGCGCCATGCACCTTATACTGGCTTAGAAACATGGGAACTAGATGGCTGCCTTACTGCATTTAGCGCCGAGCAAGTTGGTCAATCGCACTTAGGCTATTTTTTTGAAAACCGATTGATCCAACTGAGTTTATGGCAACAAATCGAGCAAATGGACAATGTCACCTTGTTGTGTCCGCGAAACGTGACCCAATTCTCTCGCTCAAATGATCGTCATCAAGTGAGTATTCAGCTTGATAATGGCGCTACACTCTCGACAACATTACTGATCGGCGCAGATGGGGCTCATTCGCAAGTGCGCCAATGGGCCGGTATTGGTGTGACAGGTTGGGATTATGCTCAATCGGCGATGTTAATTAATATTAGCACTCAAACGCCTCAGCAATCCGTCACCTGGCAGCAGTTTACTCCTGTCGGGCCAAGAAGCTTATTGCCGCTTCCGGGGAATCACGCTTCATTAGTCTGGTATGACGATGCCAACCGAATTAAACAATTATCTCAACTGAATAATGTGCAACTGGCAGAGCAGATCCGCCAGCATTTTCCGTCGCGATTAGACCCTCATTTTACGGTTGATAATCGTGGCAGCTTTCCGTTAACCCGCCGCCACGCACAGCAGTACTATCAAGATAATCTCGTTATTGTTGGTGACGCGGCACACACGATTAATCCATTAGCTGGCCAAGGGGTTAATATTGGTTTTAAAGATGTCGATGTGCTGGTGGCCCAAGTCGCTAATGCCATTGGCAGTGGTGAAACATGGTGGGACAGGCGCGTGCTAAAGCGATATCAGCAAGCGCGTTATTACGATAATCAATTAATGATGACCGCAATGGATGCTTTTTATGCGGGGTTTAGTAACGATTTACTGCCGTTAAAATTACTGCGCAATGGCGCATTAAAACTGGCAAACATCGACTCACCGCTAAAGCGTAAAGTATTAAAGTACGCCCTTGGACTTAATTAGATATTCTATCGGCTCAATGTGTGGTTTGTTGCCTCGTTGAAGTAATGGAATAAGCATTACTTTAATAAGTCGTGGTGAACGGTAAAGCTTGAGTGGCTCTGAGTGATTACATTATGAGTGAAATTGGTATAAAATGCCGCGTTTTGCATCATGTGTATTTTGATGTACGCCATGAAAGGCATTTAGCGACATTGTTCGCTGATAAACTGACTAGGTTGGGATGAGTAACATTAAACTGATTGTTGGGTTGGCAAACCCCGGTGCTGAATACGCACAAACTCGCCATAATGCTGGTGCATGGTATGTGCAAGAACTGGCTCGTCTATGCAACGTATCATTGGTTGTAGACAGTAAATATTTTGGCGTCACTGCCCGCGTAACATTGCATGGAAGAGATGTGCGTTTACTGATCCCAACAACTTTCATGAATTTAAGCGGTAAGTCGGTTGCTGCCTTAGCTAATTTTTTTCGGATCCTGCCTGAAGAAATCTTGGTTGCCCATGATGAGCTTGACATGGACCCTGGCGTGGCTAAATTTAAATTGGGTGGTGGTCATGGGGGACATAATGGCCTAAAAGACATTATCGCCAGCTTAGGAAACGACAAAAATTTTCATCGCTTGCGCATTGGTATTGGCCATCCTGGTGATAAAAATAAAGTTAGCGGCTACGTACTGGGAAGAGCCCCAGCGTTAGAACAAGAACGGATAATTGCTGCGATCGATGAAGCGGTTCGTTCAACCGAGATTTTATTTAAACAAGACATGGCGAAAGCCATGCACAGATTACATACGTTCAAAGCAGAATAAGCCACGCGAGTTTTGTTTTAACACCCTTTCGACATCATTATCCAATAGGATAACTCTACATATATAAAGGTAAGCATATGGGTTTTAAATGCGGCATTGTTGGTCTGCCAAACGTAGGTAAGTCAACGTTGTTTAATGCGCTAACACAAGCAGGTATTGAAGCGGCAAACTTTCCGTTTTGTACCATTGAGCCAAATACCGGAGTGGTACCTGTACCAGACTCTCGTCTTGATGCGTTAGCAGCCATTGTCAAACCTCAACGCGTGTTACCGACTACTATGGAGTTTGTCGATATCGCTGGTTTAGTGGCTGGCGCATCGAAAGGTGAAGGTTTAGGCAATAAATTTTTAGCCAATATTCGTGAAACCGACGCAATTGGTCATGTTGTGCGTTGTTTTGAAGATCCTAATATTGTCCACGTAGCGAACAAAATTGATCCTGCAGGCGATATTGAAGTGATTAACACTGAGCTAGCCCTAGCGGATTTAGACGCATGTGAGCGCGCTATTTTTCGTCAAGCCAAACGCGCTAAAGGCGGCGATGGTGATGCAAAATTTGAAATCAGTGTGCTTGAAAAAATGCGTCCAGTATTAGACGAAGCCAAAATGTTACGTTCATTA
Source organism: Shewanella sp. Actino-trap-3 (assembly GCF_002836275.1). Taxonomy (NCBI): domain Bacteria; kingdom Pseudomonadati; phylum Pseudomonadota; class Gammaproteobacteria; order Alteromonadales; family Shewanellaceae; genus Shewanella; species Shewanella sp. Actino-trap-3. The sequence goes on from NZ_PJCE01000001.1 coordinate 4,223,915, forward strand.
GCGTTAACCAAAGAAGAATTAGCCGCCATAGCGTATCTAAACTTCTTAACCCTAAAACCAACGATGTACATTGCTAACGTTGCTGACGATGGATTTGAAAATAACCCTCATCTTGATGTTGTGCTTGCCATTGCTGCAACCGAAAATGCAATCGTTGTGCCTGTTTGTGCCGCGATTGAGTCAGAACTGGCTGAGATGGAAGCCGATGACCGTGACGAGTTCATGGCTGATTTAGGTTTAGAAGAGTCAGGTTTAGATCGCGTGATCCGTGCTGGTTATGAGTTATTAAATCTGCAAACTTACTTTACTGCCGGTGTAAAAGAAGTGCGTGCATGGACAGTACCTATTGGTGCATCAGCACCACAAGCTGCAGGTGTTATCCACACCGATTTTGAACGTGGCTTTATTCGTGCACAGGTTATGGCGTATCAAGATTTTATTACCTACAAAGGTGAAGCTGGCGCCAAAGATGCGGGTAAATTACGTGTAGAAGGTAAAACGTACATTGTTAAAGATGGCGATGTGATGCATTTCTTATTTAACGTATAAGCGTCATTTAGGTTAATTTGAAATTTAAAAGGGGCGTAAAGGTGTTTACGCTAAGTTAATAGGGTTTATTTTGTCGATTCGGCATTCAGTTTGGTGAAGTTATAGCCGAACAAGACGAATTGATGAAAATAGCGAAAAAAACCAGTTGACCTAGATAAGCTGAATAAGCATAATACGCCCCGTTCCTCGCCAAGAGGGATTGCAAGAAATAGTGGCAATATAGCTCAGCTGGTTAGAGCACAGCACTCATAATGCTGGGGTCGCAGGTTCAAGTCCCGCTATTGCTACCATCTATTTCTTACCCATCTACTCAAGATGTTAAACTAGAGTGTTGTGCGGGAATGGTGAAATTGGTAGACACGCCAGATTTAGGTTCTGGTGCCGCAAGGTGTGAGAGTTCAAGTCTCTCTTCCCGCACCATTTATTCGAGACATTGGCTCAGGCGGATGTTTTAAAAAGCTTAATTGGGATATCGCCAAGCGGTAAGGCACTGGGTTTTGATCTCAGCATTCCAAGGTTCGAATCCTTGTATCCCAGCCATTTATAAAGTTAGACAAGATTATTGGGATATCGCCAAGCGGTAAGGCACTGGGTTTTGATCTCAGCATTCCAAGGTTCGAATCCTTGTATCCCAGCCATCTTTGGCAATGTAGCTCAGCTGGTTAGAGCACAGCACTCATAATGCTGGGGTCGCAGGTTCAAGTCCCGCCATTGCTACCATATTTATTAGGTAGAGTGAGTATTATTTGCGCTAGCTGGTAAATCCAAAGTTTACTCTGAAATAAAAAGAGTATACTGTAAGTTAAAATTTGATGCGGGAATGGTGGAATTGGTAGACACGCCAGATTTAGGTTCTGGTGCCGCGAGGTGTGAGAGTTCAAGTCTCTCTTTCCGTACCATCAAATTTTAGTTAAATTAAATGGTTTCTCTGCTTTAAAATAAATAGTTGTTATTGGGGTATCGCCAAGCGGTAAGGCACTGGGTTTTGATCTCAGCATTCCCAGGTTCGAATCCTGGTACCCCAGCCAAATTCTGAAAAGCCCGTCTATTAAGACGGGCTTTTTGTTTTTCTAAATCCTCGCTTTTATCTACAGCCCTAATTAATACGGATCAAGTCATTATCTTAAGCAATAGCGATTAACTCTGGCCGTTACATCAAACTGTATAAACCGCTAACTTAAATTTGCTACCCATTAGCATGAGCTTTATCGCTATCATGGCGTTTATAGCCGCTCAGGTATGGAGTGCAGCAAAACTCTGACGTCTTCTCTTATGCTTTTTAAGTGCTTAGTAAAGAATTCACCGGATTCTGTATAAGATTAATAGCATTGAATATTGAGTCAATTCAGAACCGCTCAAGTGTGGCAATTCAAAGCGCTGCATGCAGCGTGGGAAACTCTTGATCCTTGATATAGAGCCACTATTAGCTTCGATCCCCGACTTGGCTTCAGTACGTTGAATTCCCAGTCATTGAACCGATACTTAATGCCATTGGTATCAGGGCGCATAATATGAATGCGTAGCAATTATAGGCGTGTTGTAGTGAGCTGAAAACTCGAGCTCAGGTAGAGAGACATACGGGAACTTAACAATAACCCTCTTCATTGGTTAAGTCTTCCGCCCTTGGCGCGAGCAAAATGTTACTTGTCGTGCCGGCTTTCTGAACTCATCTTGGTCCTACAGATTCCCTTTTTCTTAGCGTCATTCAGTGATTGTGGTCGTGCCGGCTGCATTTGAGTTGGCAAACTAGAGTGAATTCCTAATGATTGGTAACAAATCAGCTTTTTGTTAACTTTTGTTAGTCGCGATAGTGCTAACAATCACGCTTTTTCTACAAGATTTTACTTTTTATCAACTTATTTCTTGTTATCTGGCAACTGATGCGGCACATGTTGATATCAATAAGGGCTATGTTTGTGCTGTATTTCTCGTTAAGCAAGTTGCCTCAAAATGCAATCGAGGTTGTCACACTTAATTTACCGTCGTTTAGTTACATTTCGCTTGCCCCAAAAAAGAGGGCTAAATAAAAGTGAGTGGAAAAGATGATGAAACGAGTCGATATAAAAGTTGCTACATTAGCAGCCTTCATTGGACTGGCCTTAACCGGTTGTTCTGGTGATGATGGTAAAGATGGCGAAGCAGGTTCGCCTGGTCAACCTAGTATTACTGTTGCAGCAGATGCAAAGGCATTAACGGTAGCGGTAGATAAGATTGTTGTTGGGGCGCAGTCTGATATTACGTTTACCGTCACCAATGAAAAAGACCTTCCAGTTATAGGGTTAGAAAAGTTTGGTTTTATACTCTCAGGCCTTGAGCAAGGCGCTCAGGGTGATGCCAATAACTGGAAGTTGCTCAGCTCAGAAGCTTGTCCTGCCAGCAACCACGCTCAGTGTGGTCGCTTGCTTGATAATCAAGACGGTACTTATACCTATAGCTTTGACAAAGACGTTACCGCAGAAACAGCCTTTACTATCACTGATGAAAAGACATTAAGATTAGTGCTAAGAACCGGTGGCGAAGCTGTAGGCGCAACTGAGTTAAACTATGCAAATATGCACTATGATTTTAGAGGCGAAGACTTAGAGCCGCTCTATACCAAAAATGTGGTCAACAACCAAAACTGCGTTAGCTGTCATGATGATTTCTCTATTCATGGCGGTAAGTACACTGAAGTCGAAACCTGTGTGTCTTGCCATACGGACAACAAAGTCAGTGATATTAGCAAAGTATTTCCAATGCTGGCTCATGAAGTCCATATAGGCGTGATCCCTGCTCCAGTGGGTGGTTGTGATAACTGCCATGCTGAAAATGAGCAAGCCACTGATTTTGCAAACTGGAAGAGCGTACCGACTCAGGAAACGTGTATTACCTGTCATACAGACGTTAACTTCAAGGAAGGCGTTGGCCATTGGCCGTATAAAGACAATGCACAATGTGCCAATTGTCACACGCCTGATACCCTTGAAATGGTTCACTTGTCTACCTATAAAGGTCAGAACGAGCGCCGTGAAAATCTTCATCTGACTGTGACCGAAGCTAAGATGGTTGATGCTCCAGAAGCAAAAGCCAACATCGATGCCAATCTAGATACCAATAAGACAGGTTATGTACAGTTAACTGTCGACATTTTGGATAAAGATGGCAACACGCGTAATGAGCAGTTAGATCTGGTTAAGTATATGTACTACGCCGAGTTCTATATCAACTGGGGTGGCCAGGATATGGGCATGCCGCGTGGTAAGGTACTGCGTGTTCATACCAACAAAGAAAAGTTCCCAGGTTATGTCGATGAGCCAATCGTGCTTAACTATGAAAATGGTAAGACGACATTTGAAATTGGTCCATTCGATCTTGAAGATGAATTCGATGGTGACTTGAACGCTAGCTACGGCATGGTGACGCCACGGATCTGGTTCTGTGTCGACAAAGATGGTGAAACCATCCAGGACTGTGATGGCACCACTGATTGGAGTAATGGTGCGGCTGGGTACAACTGGCAACACTTCTTCAATAAGCAAGGCATGCTGGAAGAGCGTCCTCGTCGTCAGATCGTGACCAACGAGCTGTGTGGTGAGTGTCACGGTACAACTACCTCAGAAGAGGGTTTCGTACAGATGACGCTTAACTGTCGTAGCTGTCATTCTGTGGTTAAGAACGATAGTACTTACTTCGCTACCACTTGTGCTTCAGGCTCGGTCGATTCCGATGGCGATGGCGCTTTGGATCCAATGGTTATGATGAAAAATCTGATGCCACGCGGCGAGCGTGACTGGACGACAGCATCGAATGCGGGTGAAGAATGTGTGGCCTGTCATAACGCCAATAATATGCCAACTCAGGTGATACGTAATTCGCAAACCAAGCAAGGTGATGAGGATTACATCGAACAGTTGACTATGAGTCACCCGGATCAGAAAGTATGGATCCATGCTATGCATGCCAACAACCGTGCCAATCAAAGCGGTGAAGGCTGGAAGCGTAATGTTGAGTACTCTGCCGATCTAGCTAATTGTACTAAATGTCATATCGAAGATAGCTACGACGCCAAGTACCTAGTGGGCCGTAAGCCGTTAGCACTGGATCTTGACTACATGGATACCTATGATGGTCTGGACCCTGCAAATGGTAAAGACACTAGCGGTAACAAGCGTTATGCCGTCGATGCTGTTGCAGATGCTTTTGTATCGCCTACCGCCGCCGTATGTTTGAGCTGTCATGGTAAGCGTGCAGCAGAAGAGGGTGAAGACCGCCGTCAAGTCCGTAAGGATGTGGTCAGTCACATGAAGCAAAATGGGGCTCAGTTCGGTGTAGAGCTTGGTCAGTACACTGGCGAAGAGTCATGTGCTGTGTGTCATGACCTAAACAACCTAAAGGAATCACATCACCTGAAATAACGTTCACATCCCCCAATACTTTTTTGACCCTAGCATTTTGCTGGGGTCTTTTTTGACGGGGATCACAAATATTAACAAAGCATCAACTGTTTGATCAGAACTCAGCATTATGTCGATTTAGCATTAACAAAATAGCTTAAAATGTTGTTTGGGGATCTACTAAAAAGTAGTAGAGGTTAGGTTGTGAATATTACTGAATTTTTAATTATTGATTTAGATGCCAGAGAGTTGGTCGATATCAATAATTCAACGCGCTGCGCATTATCATTAGCAGAGCTAGAAGTACTAAAAAGCTTAGTCAACCATGTAGGTGAAGTGGTTAGCAAAGAGGCACTTAACGCCGCGGGCTGGCCAGGAAGAGTGGTTGCGCCCTCATCATTGACCCAATGCATGAGCAGTTTACGAAAAAAGTTGACTGGGCAAGCCGACGTTGAGTTAAAAAACATCCCCCGTTACGGCTATAGCTTATGCATTATTGAGCATGCCGAAGCCGTCACTTCTACCGATACCGATAATGTCAGTACTTTCGTTAAGCTGGCATCTGGCAAGGTCAACGCGCCGAACTCAAACCTAATAAACCCAAGAACCGCTAAAGTGGCTGGTCGGCTGGGTATATTAACCCCCAGATTCTATCGGCTTATTGGCATCGCTGTTGTCGTCACTTTTGTGGCTGGGCTGCACTTTACGGGAGGGCTTAAAACTATCGTTAACCAGCTTTCTTTACTCACCGAGCCGGATGTGGCGTCAATCACTCAAAAGCACTTTTCATTGGCACAAACCCCTTCGTTACTCAATACGGTTCAGTTAGAGAATCAACTTAAAGAGGCTATTACTGCTGAAAAACTGGTTGAAAATTGGTTTAATTATGACAACATCTTCAAAAATGCGACCGATAAACAACTGTTCTCTTTTGATAATGGCCGCTATGAATCAGTCGCTTTATGTAACCAATTCAGTGAAGTTTGTAATGATAAACAACCGCTTAACCTGGTTCGTTCGGTCAATGCGCCGACTACCCCATTAGATATTCAATGGTTAGCGGATACCAAGCTCAGAATGGAGCAGGTAACCTATAATAATATTTTATTAGATGAATTCGAGCCTGCTGATAAAGATTTGGTCGAGGATGTATTTCGGGCCGACGTGTACTATTACTCAGAGAGTAAAAATGTGGTGCGTGCAGATGTCAGATTGTCATTGATTTTTGATTCAGCGAATCGAGGCAAGCTGGTTGCCGCGGCCTGTATTACCGATGATATGCTTAAAGATATCTCCATTCGCTATCAGTTTAGCGGCGACTTTAAGCTGACTCAACGTCAGGTCGATGGCAAAGCTGTCAGCACTTTCTTAGTCGATGTAAATGAGCGATCCTTTACGAGTCCACAACAGATATCAAAAGAGTCTGCGACCATCTACCGTGAGATCCGTAAGAACGTTCTGCAAAATGAGCAAATGGTCATCAGGCAGTTTTATCAAGATGATGACAGTGGCGTTTGGATGCTACCACTATGGGGCGAGACTATGGTGTGGGCTCATAGAGAGCAAGTGTCACTCTAAGGTACTTATGACGAAAGGCTACCGCTGCTGAGTCACAAATACAGATGCATAAGCAGCAGATGCAAAAAACGCACTCAATTGAGTGCGTTTTTTATGTCAGCGTTAAGCCTAATCGAATAAAGATTAGTGGCGAAACATCGCAGAAATTGACTCTTCGTTACTAACACGACGGATCGCTTCGGCTAATACTGCAGACATGGTCAGCTGAGTCACTTTAGCCACTTTCATCATTTCAGGGCTTAATGGCACAGTGTCTGTGACGATAACTTCATCGATAACAGAATTAGTAATATTTTCAGCCGCATTACCTGAGAATACAGGGTGAGTAGCATAAGCGAACACGCGGTTAGCGCCATGTTCTTTTAATGCTTCTGCAGCCTTACATAAGGTGCCACCGGTATCGATCATGTCATCAACAATAATGCAATCACGGCCTTGAACATCACCAATGATGTGCATTACCTGAGCCACGTTTGCCTGTGGGCGACGCTTATCGATAATTGCAAGATCAGTATCATCTAATAGCTTAGCGACTGCTCGAGCGCGAACAACACCGCCAATATCAGGAGATACAACAACAGGGTTTTCAAATTTCCTGGCGAGCATGTCTTCAAGTAACACTGGGCTACCGAATACGTTATCAACAGGGACATCAAAGAAACCTTGAATTTGCTCAGCGTGTAAGTCACAAGTCAATACGCGGTCAACACCCACGCTTGACAAGAAATCTGCAACCACTTTCGCTGTAATAGGCACACGTGCACTGCGCACACGGCGGTCTTGACGAGCATATCCGAAGTAAGGAATAACGGCAGTAATACGACCCGCTGATGCACGACGTAATGCGTCAACCATAACAATAAGCTCCATGAGATTATCGTTCGTGGGTGCGCAAGTAGATTGGATAATGAACACATCCGCACCACGTACATTCTCGTTTATTTGAACACTGATTTCACCGTCGCTGAAACGGCCTACAACGGCGTCGCCAAGTTTGCAAAATAAACGATCGGCAATCTTAGCGGCTAGATTTGGGGTAGCGTTACCAGCAAAGAGCTTGATGTCGGGCACTTTATGAACCTCAGGTGTTTGCTTTACAATTAAAGGCTAGATCAATTTTATGTGTTGTCACTCAAAACTGACCCAGAAGATATTATGTTTTCAGAGTTGCTCAAGCCGTATTTGTAATGGCGACTTATTCATCCCTTTTGCGACAAACCCTCGCATATCAGCCGGTAATTCGGCTAAAGCGTCAAGGGCTTGTTGCGAATGTGTAAATTCCCCGAACACGCATGCGCCTGTTCCGGTCATTCTCGACGGCGCATATTCTACCAGCCAGCTTAAGGCATTGGCAACTTGAGGGTGCCTAGTTGTGACCAGTTTCTGACAGTCATTGGTCCATTTTCGAGTCATTAAGGTGTTTATATCAACTTTCGGGGTGTTGCGGGGCAAATCAGGATCTTGGAAGATATCCTTGGTTGACACATGCACATTCGGCACAATGACTAAGTACCACGACTCTGTTGGTTCTACTGTGATCAGCTTTTCTCCTACTCCCTCGGCAAACGCGGAGAAACCATTAATAAAAACAGGGACATCCGCACCAAGCGTTAAGCCTATTTCAGCCAGTTTACTGGGTGATAAATTGGTTTTCCATAAGGCATTTAGGGCCACTAATGTGGTTGCGGCATCAGATGAACCGCCCCCTAGACCGCCACCCATAGGTAATAATTTGTCTAGCCAGATATGTGCGCCGCCTTCATATTGGGCGTATCTCTGGAGTGATTTTGCGGCTTTAAGAATTAAGTTATCGCTGTCAGCAACAGAATCGCTAATATTTGAATGTAGAACCAAATCAGGTGTGTCGGTAATATGAAAATCAAGATAGTCACAATGGTCAATAAATTGAAACAGAGTTTGTAATTCGTGATAGCCATCGGCTCGCTGGCCAGTAACATGTAAAAATAAATTCAGTTTTGCGGGAGCAGGCCAACTTATTGATGCTGATTTGTGTGAGCTCGTGGATGTCATGTTCGTTTCACTACCTTGTTTAATAACCCGCGTAACATTAAGGATTAAACGCTTATTTTGTTCTGGCTGCTACCGCTGTCCATTGATTACTTTGAATCTTAATTTGTACATTTTCACGTTCAATTTTTAACAGCTTAGGCACTAATGCGCCACTTTGATGGTGCCAACTGAGAAAACTGACCGACCAATTTGCTTGGGGATCATGACTGATTAATTGTTTAATTGTGCCATCAGGATTATAGCTGACAATGTTATCATTATTGCCAATTTGGCCGGTGATCCATAACGGAAGGCTTTCTAGGGGGATTGACCATCCGCTAATCGCTTTCAGTAAATCTTGCGCATTACTGTCACGATATATTTTGCCGTCAACTTCAAGTGTCGCCATCCCCTGATCCGTCTTAAGGGATAATACCGTTGTGCCTAATACAGTTGTTAACCGTAAATCATTGGCTGCCGGTTGATGTAACCAGTATATATTGGTGCTGAATTTGTCTTCAGATGTCTTAACGGCAATTTTACCTTGAAGTTCCCATGCTTTAGCTTGAGCTGCGTTTTTCACCGTTATCGGGATAAAATCGTCAGATGGGGTGACACTACAACCGGCTAATAAAAGCACCGCGGTAATGAAAGCTATATGAAATAAAGAGGCAGATAAACGCAATGGATTGCCTAACAGTGGTTTAAGATTATCTTATGATACTGGGCTTAAGCCATTATGTAAAAATGCTTTTTACAAAATTAATGTGATATTAATGTACTGGTTTACATAATACTTATGTGAATAATAAATAAAAATTTAGACATTTATTCGGTTTTGTTAACCCAATTGTGTTTTTAGTTGGTTCAATTCAGTAGAATAGACTAATTAACGTCACCGAAAAGAACTTGATACTGTCAAATGAGCCTAGTAATAATCGGGATAAACCATAAAACCGCCACGGTAGATTTGCGTGAAAAAGTCGCTTTCTCTCCAGACCGCATTCATGACGCCATGAAAAGCTTGGCCAGTCGCACCCGCACGGGTGAGGCCGTTATTGTGTCTACCTGTAACCGAACTGAGCTGTATTGCAATAATGCCAATAAGGAAGACATTATTGAATGGTTAGAGGATTACCATAATTTAGACCATAGTGATTTAATGCCGTGTATCTACGCCTATGAAGAACAAGTTGCCGTCAAGCATTTAATGCGAGTGGCATCGGGTTTAGATTCTCTGGTGTTAGGTGAACCGCAAATTTTGGGACAGGTCAAACAAGCGTTTGTGAAAGCTAAAGAAGCTGGCACCATAGCGTTAACGATTGACCGTTTGTTTCAAAATACCTTTTCTGTGGCTAAAAAAGTGCGCACGGAAACTGAAATCGGTGCCGCAGCCGTCTCTGTTGCTTTTGCGGCAGTCAGCATGGCGAAACATATTTTCTCATCATTGAGCACCACTAAGGTGTTACTCATTGGTGCAGGAGAAACCATTGAGTTAGTTGCCAAGCACCTTAAAGATAACGGTGTCGCTTCTATGGTGGTGGCGAATCGCACACTCCAACGTGCCCAAGCCATGTGTGAAGAGTTTAATGCAACAGCAATTACCTTAGAACAAATTCCAGACTTTCTCGCTAAAGCCGATATCGTGATATCCTCTACCGCCAGTCCTTTGCCTATTTTAGGTAAAGGCATGGTCGAAAAAGCGCTAAAACAGCGTCGTCATCAACCTATGTTGTTGGTGGATATTGCAGTTCCAAGAGATATTGAAGCCGAAGTCGGTGAGTTAGACGACGCATTCCTTTATACTGTAGACGATCTGCATAGCATAATTGAACAGAACATGGCTTCACGTAAAGAAGCCGCCGAGCAAGCAGAATTAATTACTGAAGATCAATCACACTTGTTCATGGAGTGGATTAAGTCTTTAGAGTCAGTCAACAGTATTCGCGAATATCGCAGCCAGAGCTTGGCGATTAAAGATGAATTAGTTGAGCGTGCCCTGAATAAATTGTCTCAAGGCAGTGATAGTGAACAAGTGATACTAGAGTTAGCTAATAGGCTAACTAATCGTTTGATACACTCACCTACACAAGCGCTCACATCAGCAAGCCGTCAAGGTGATTTGAATACGTTAGGCCAATTAAGAACTGCGCTTGGTTTAGATAAAAACTAAGGTTAGCGAGCTAAATGAAAGAATCCGTTATCCGCAAGCTTGAAGGCTTGCTAGAGCGTAATGAAGAAGTATTGGCGTTACTCAGTGATGCTAGCGTGATAGCCGATCAAGACCGCTTTCGTGCATTATCCAAAGAATATGCTCAACTTGAAGATGTGGTAAAAGAGTTTACTGCATTCCAACAAGCCCAAAAAGATTTCGACTACGCCAAAGAGATGCTTGAAGAAGACGATCCTGAAATGCGCGAAATGGGCCAAGATGAGTATAAACAAACAAAGCAAGCGTTAGAGTTGCTCGAAGATAAGCTACAAGTTTTATTATTACCCACTGATCCTAACGATGATACTAATGCGTTTCTTGAAATTCGAGCGGGTGCAGGTGGTGATGAAGCGGCTATTTTTTCCGGTGATTTGTACCGCATGTATTCACGTTACTGTGAAGCCAACCGCTGGCAAATGGAAATCATGAGCGTTAATGAAGGTGAACATGGCGGCTTCAAAGAAATTATTGTTAAAGTCAGTGGTGACGGTGCTTACGGTAAGCTAAAGTTTGAGTCAGGTGGACACCGTGTTCAACGTGTGCCAGAAACCGAATCTCAAGGTCGTGTGCATACCTCTGCTTGTACTGTAGTGGTATTGCATGAAGTGCCCGAAGCCGAAGCTGTGTTGATTAATGCTGCTGATTTAAAAGTCGATACATTCCGCGCGTCTGGTGCGGGTGGTCAGCATGTTAACAAAACCGATTCTGCTATTCGTATTACTCATATTCCATCTGGCATTATTGTTGAGTGTCAGGATCAACGTTCACAGCATAAAAACCGTGCCCAAGCGATGAGTGTATTGGCCGCGCGTATTCAAGCTGTTGAAGATGAAAAAAGACGCAGCGCTGAAGAAACAACACGTCGTAGTTTAGTGGCCAGTGGTGATCGTTCTCAACGTATTAGAACGTATAATTACCCACAGGGTCGCGTAAGTGACCATCGAATCAACTTAACGCTATATCGCTTGAATGAAGTTATGGAAGGCGATTTAGATGTCTTGCTAGAGCCTATTATGCAAGAACATCAAGCAGATATGCTTGCAGCGTTAGCTGACGATTAAGGAGTGCTCTTGACTCAGTCTTCGTATTCAACGATTGCAGAAGTTCTACAATGGGCTTATTCACAATTAGCCGCAACCTCTGAATCTGCCCATATAGATGCAGAGGCACTGCTATTGCATTGTTTGAATAAAAAACGTAGTTTTTTATATACTTGGCCTGAGCGGCAGCTTACTAGTGATCAATTTAAAGCCTATAGCCAGATGATTGATAAGCGTCAAAAAGGGACGCCGGTTGCGCATATCATTGGTGAGCGCGAGTTTTGGTCATTACCCTTTATTGTTGATGACTCGACCCTTATTCCAAGACCTGATACCGAGATTTTAGTTGAAACAGCACTGAACTTAACAGTGCGTCACAATGCTAAAGTATTGGATTTAGGCACAGGAACAGGGGCTATAGCATTGTCTTTAGCATCGGAGCGACCTAAATGGCGCATTACTGCTATTGATAATGTTCTTGAGGCTGTCGAGCTTGCCAAAGCTAATCGCGGCAATCTTAATTTACTCGATGTGGAAATTATCCAGTCAGACTGGTTTTCTGCGGTTGAGCAGCGTGATTTTGATTTGATTGTGTCTAACCCGCCTTATATCGATGAAGCCGATGAGCATCTTCATTTAGGGGATGTTCGCTTTGAACCGCAAAGTGCGCTAACCGCAGGAAATGAAGGTTATGCTGATCTGTTTTACATTGCCGCTCAAGCGCGTGAACATTTACTTCCCGGGGGGTATTTATTGCTTGAACATGGTTATGAGCAAGCAATCAAAGTGCGTGAACAGCTCATCGAACTAGGCTATAAAAATGTTGCTACGGTGCGTGACTTTGGCAGCAATGATCGCTGCACGCTAGGGCAATGGGGTGATTAATATTCCTGCAATCAATAGGCGTTTCCCCCTCTCAAGATATAAACAACAAATAAATAACAACAATCGAGATATTGGTACACGGCTGATTGATAGCGTACACTAGCCGCCTTTTACTTTTACCTTCTCAATGAGACTTCATCAATGGAAACATTTTACAGTTTATATCCAGCGGTAAAGCATACTCACATGCTGTTAGTTGCCACAAGTGTGACCTTTTTTATTGTGCGTTTTGTTTTACATTTACGTCAGTCTCCTATTATGGAAAAAAAGTTTGTGAAAGTGGCGCCACATGTTGTTGATACTTTTTTACTACTGTCAGGCTTTACCCTTTGCTTTATGATCAAACAGTATCCTTTTGTCGATCCATGGATGACCGAAAAAATAATCTGTGTGGTGGCATACATTGCTTTAGGTGTCATGGCACTAAAATCTAACCGTAATAAGCTGTTTAAGTTTTTTGCTTTTATCGGCGCAATTGGTTGGGTAGTGTTAGCGGCCAAACTGGCTTATTTTAAACAAGTCGTCTTAATGGGTTAATTGGTTTTAATGGCAAAATATCTTCTTAATGATGCAGTTTCGATCCCCGAAACTGCATTTGAACTATCTGAACACCTTGGCTTTTCAACATCCAAATCTGCTATGTGGGCGTGGTATGAAATGGCCGGTTCAGTATTGAGTCACTATGTTGTTGACCAGCAAGCACGGCTTGATGGTCTGTTTAATTGGTTTTACAATGATCTCGGTTTTTGTGTTCGAGACGACTATTTTAGTGTCGAGGCAGCAGATTTAAGTTATTGCGTGTTAAAGCGTCAAGGTAACAGCACCACGCTATCAACATTGTTAATTTTATTGGCCAAGCAACTCGACATAACACTCGAGGCGGTTTTATTACCCAGTAATACGGTACTAAAAAGCCAGATAAATGATGTTGTTAGATACCATGACCCACTTACAGGTAAAGAGCTTAGCCGTCATCAGATGCACGCATTAGTGCGTGGTGAGCTGGGTAATGCAGCTAAATTAAAGCCCAGCCATCTAAAAACAGCTACACTAAAACGGCTAATTAGTCGCATGTTACATGAGCTAAAAGCGGGTTGTATTGTCAGTCATAAATATGAACAGGCAATGGAATGCTGTAATTTATTATTACAATGGCACCCTGACGATGTGCACCTTAATCGCGAGCGAGCTTTTATTGCCCAGCAATTAGGTTGTATTAAAGTGGCCATGTCTGATTTACAGCACTTCATTGATTTGAGTCCGCATGATCCGGTGATTGAACTGGTTAAGATTCAATTAAAGGAACTTAGTCAACATACGCAGGTTTATCATTAATCATTTGATAGTACTTGCTGCTTAGGCTGCTTTGGGTTAACTCAAAGCAGTTTTTATTCGCAGTGATGGTGTAGCTCGTTTATGCAGCGCTTACCTGTGAAACCATGCGAATTGAATCACAATTGATTTCACAATAATAATAACAATAACAACTAAAAATATAATGTATTTGTAAGGGAGAACACTGCATGACAACGTCAGCAATGGTGAGCAATGATGCCACCGCACTGGGTATACTCGCCGTTATTCTAGGTTTTGTTTTTTACACTAGTTCATCAACTCATCCTTTTTGGCAAAAATTCTATAAATACATACCTGCATTACTACTGTGCTATTTCTTACCCTCATTATTAAACACATTTGGCGTGATTGATGGCCATACATCACAACTGTATTTTGTTGCGTCACGCTATTTATTGCCAGCCTGTTTGGTTTTATTGATTTTAAGTGTCGATTTAAAAGCCATTCTGAGTTTAGGTCCTAAAGCGGTTATTATGTTTTTAACCGGTACTCTAGGGATTGTCATTGGTGGACCGATTGCATTATTGAGTGTGTCAATGATCGACCCATCACTGCTGGGTGGTAATGGTCCGGATGCCGTTTGGCGCGGCATGACGACCTTAGCGGGTAGCTGGATTGGTGGTGGTGCAAACCAAGCCGCGATGAAAGAGATTTATTCGGTCGGTGGTGAGATATTCTCGGTAATGGTGACGGTAGATGTCATCGTGGCCAATATCTGGATGGCTGTATTGCTATTTATGGCATCGAAAGCCAAAGAAATTGATGCCAGAACTGGCGCCGATACTAGCGCAATTGAAGCACTGAAACAGAAAGTCGAAAAGTACCACGCAGAAAACGCACGTATTCCTTCACTTCGCGACATTATGTTGATTGTGGCCGTTGGGTTTGGGGTGACGGGCTTCGCCCATTTTGCGGCCGATTTCTTGGGGCCGTTCTTCGAAGCCAACTATCCATGGACCGAAGATTACAGTTTAACCTCTAAATTCTTCTGGTTAGTGGTGATAGTGACCACCGTTGGTTTAGGTCTTTCATTTAGCCCGGTTCGTCATTTAGAAGCCTCTGGTGCCTCTAAAATTGCCTCGGCATTTTTATACATTTTAGTCGCGACCATTGGTTTACATATGGACGTGTCTAAAATAATGGATACACCGATTTATTTCCTAGTCGGCATAGTGTGGATGTTAGTTCACGCAGGATTAATGTTATTGGTGGCTAAGCTTATTAAAGCGCCATTGTTTTATATGGCCGTGGGCAGTCAGGCAAACGTTGGTGGAGCCGCATCAGCCCCTGTGGTGGCGGCAGCATTCCACCCTGCATTAGCACCTGTTGGGGTGCTGTTGGCAGTATTCGGATATGCATTAGGTACTTACATGGCTTGGCTATGTGGTCAGTTATTACAAATTGTCGCAGCGTAATGCGCTAAGAGGATCAAATGGATCAAAAAATTATTCAGTTATCTCATAACGTTCAAGTCGCTAACGATAAGCCGTTCGTTTTATTTGGTGGTATGAACGTACTTGAGTCGCGCGACTTAGCCATGTCGATAGCGGAGCATTATGTCGAAGTGACTCAAAAACTAGGCATTCCCTATGTGTTTAAGGCGTCTTTTGATAAAGCCAATCGTTCATCGGTTAACTCATACCGTGGTCCAGGAATGGAAGAAGGCTTACGTATTTTTGAAGAAATAAAATCAACGTTTAACGTGCCAATTATCACCGATGTACACGAAATCCATCAGTGTGCACCTGTGGCTGAAGTGGTTGATATTATTCAGTTACCTGCATTCTTAGCCCGTCAAACCGATCTTGTGGTGGCGATGGCCAAAACCGGCGCTGTGATTAATGTGAAAAAACCGCAGTTTTTAGCGCCACATGAAATGCGTCATATCATTACTAAGTTTAACGAAGCCGGTAATGACAATATTATTTTATGTGAACGCGGCAGCAGCTTTGGTTACAATAACCTCGTTGTCGATATGCTAGGCATGGACGAAATGAAGCAAACAGGTTACCCGGTGATCTTTGATGCCACCCATGCGCTGCAACGCCCTGGTGGACGTAGCGATTCAGCGGGCGGACGCCGTGCACAAGCAACCGAGCTTGCGCGCAGTGGTATGGCATTAGGCTTAGCGGGCTTATTTATTGAAGCGCATCCAGATCCTGACAATGCAAAATGTGATGGTCCTTGCGCGTTGCCACTGCATTTATTGGAGCAATACCTCACGCAGATGAAAGCAGTTGATGACTTGGTCAAATCATTTGAGTTTATTGATACCAGCAAGTAAACCATCAATGGCATTGAATAACTGAAACACCGGCGAGTTGATTTTTAATCAATTAGACATTTAATCAGTGTCTTTTAATGGTCGTAAACAGTAATCTAATTGCCCTTGTATAAGCCCTGACTTGTTACCAAGTTTCAGGGCTTTTTTATGTAAAGAGCAATAATAAATATGTGGATCATGTTTACCTTTCTCGCCGCGTTTATGCAGGCGTGGCGCAATGCATTTCAAAGTAAACTCAGTAAAGACGTGAGTATTGCTGGGGTCACATTAGCGCGGTTTATTTGGGCGGGCCCAATTGCCGCTGGTTACCTTTTTGCTTTACATCAATATCAACCCACAGCAATGCCAGAATTTAGTGGCAGCTTTTGGGGCTTTGTTATTGGTGCATCAACCATGCAAATACTGGCAACAGGGCTAATGGTTAAGCTATTTAAAATGCAAAACTTCGCCATAGGTGCCGGTCTTGCCAAAAGTGAAGCCTTAGTAGCCGCAATACTGGGTGTATTGTTTTTTGGTACTCAACTTTCGGCGTTGGGTTGGATGGGGGTCATTGTTGGTGGTCTTGCGGTGATGTTGCTTAGCAGCAAACAAGGCTTTAAACATTTGTCGCTTAAAACGGTGTTGTTAGGCCTTGCGTGTGGCAGCGCTTTTGCGCTGACATCATTATGGGTAAGAGAAGCCAGCTTAACCTTACAAGGCCCGTTTACGCATCGCGCTGCGTGGGTATTGTTGTGGGTGATAGGTTTACAAACCATAGTGCTAATAGGTTATTTACTGGCTAAAGATAAATCGACCTTAACCGCGTTGTGGCAACGACCCACATTAACCTTATCCATTAGTGTCACCAGTTGTATTGGTTCTATCGGCTGGTTTAGCGCCATGTCATTACAGGCGGTACCTTATGTCAAAACATTAGGCCAAGTTGAGGTGTTTTTTACTCTGATTATTGCGACATTTTGGCTTAAAGAGAAGGTTAAAATTAATGCTGTGGCTGGGTTATTGTTAATCGCCATTGCCGCGATTTTAGTGATGTGGAGCTAATTACCTCGAGTCGAGATTCGTTATCAAATTGCATTCAAGATTGACTGAGTTGTAAAACCTTGTCGACTAAAGATTGGTTGATGGGTACGTTAAGGTGATCCAACTTAGCTTGCTGGCAAATATAGCCATTAATCTCATTAATTTCAGTTGCCCTATTGTGGGCAATATCCTGATACATCGATGAAAAGTTTGCTGCTGTTAAATCGATTACCTGATAAACCCGTGCGCTGATGGCAGCCTTATCTAACGTGATGCCATCATATTTAGCCACTTGTACTAGCTCATCGATAATGGCGCGGATCTGTGGTTGATATTCTGCTCTGGCTAATTGGCCATTGGCACAATGGTTGAGTGCCGTGAGAGGGTTTATCACCGCATTAATCGCCAGCTTTTGCCATAACACAGGTAACACAGGCTGATGCCATTCAATAGGTTGATTGTCACAGTGTAGATTAGTTAAGCGCGCCTTTAGCTTGGCCGATATAAGCGCTCCACAATAATGCCCGAGTTGTGTCACGCCAAAACCGCTGTGTTTCACCTGCCACTGGCTTAGTTTTAACGCCGCTTGGGATGTCGTGCCTAAGCTTAATCCTTGGCCTTGGTGTTTTGCCAACGCAGCAGCGACAGGCAAGTGCGGGCCTAAACCATTATGCAGTAATACAATATGGCATTGAGGTGACAGTTTCACTAATAAGGGGATAAGCGCTTGCTCTACTTGATAGGCTTTAACACACACGAACAGTAATTCAATTCGTACTAAGCAGTCATCATTAGTTCCCAATATTGTCGCTAATGATTCATGAGTGTGCTGCGTGTGGTCAATAAAACTTAGCGGCTGTTGACGAGTCAACTTATCTCTACCAATAAACACCACATCGTTTGCTTGAACTGCTTGAGTATTAACACTCAGTTTGTGATACACCAGCTGTCCAATCGCACCCGCACCCAATACGGCAATATGCGCAGTATTGTCAGGTGTGGATGGCGGTGGCAACCTTGATGTTATTCCCATGGTCTATGCACGATTCGCTTTTAATTTACGGTATTGAGTTATTGAAAAATGCAGTAAGTAAAACAGTGCAATACCGACAAAATCGGCAATTACATCGGCAGCGGATGCACTGCGGTAAGGTAAGCGAGATTGGATCAGTTCAATTAACACAGCATAGGTAGCCAAAGAGGTACACAAAATATACCAACGGGGTTTGAAAGCGTAATGCGCAAGATATGCAAGGGCAAAAAAGCTGCCTAAATGGCCTACTTTATCCATATTAGCAAAAGCCTGCGGGTAATTTGGTTTTGAAAAAACAAGATAGCTAGTCACAATGACAGCGACAACTAACGCAAGTTTAAAAATATTTTTATAAGTGATCACGAGCGTAACATCAGCCTTGTGAAACGAGAATATTGCTAATAATAAGAAACCTGTTTTAAATTGTCACTAATTAACCTCTTTGGAAAGTAATAATTGTGCCATCAGGGCTATGTTTACGCTTGAAAATGATAAATGCTAAACCGTTAAACTCAATCACAATGGGTGTTTAAGCCAGATTATCAATGAAAATAGCTTGTTAATGATTTTTTGTTAATTAATCTGGGTTAGTGCTCAATAACTTCGCTAATGGATCTCAGGTTGTACTCTACTATCCTGATAATGACTCCTAGTGTAAAATAGTCGTATATACATTTGTGATGAACCAAAGAGGAAAGCAACATGCCATCTATGGATATTGTGTCGGAAGTTGACGAAGAAGAATTACGTAATGCGGTAGAAAACTCACGCCGTGAAGTGTCTGGTCGATTTGATTTACGGGGCAAAGAAATTGAAATTGAGTTGAAAGACAATGTCGTTACCTTAAAATCAGAAGACGATTTCATTTGTAAGCAGCTAGTCGATATTCTGCGCATTCAGCTCAGTAAACGTAACGTTGATCCATCTTCAATGGAAGTTGACGACAAAGCGGTTCACAGCGGCAAAACCTTCAGTTTAAAAGTGAGCTTTAAACAAGGTATCGAATCACTGATTGCCAAAAAACTAGTCAAAGCCATCAAAGACAGCAAG
Source organism: Shewanella sp. Actino-trap-3 (assembly GCF_002836275.1). Taxonomy (NCBI): domain Bacteria; kingdom Pseudomonadati; phylum Pseudomonadota; class Gammaproteobacteria; order Alteromonadales; family Shewanellaceae; genus Shewanella; species Shewanella sp. Actino-trap-3. The sequence goes on from NZ_PJCE01000001.1 coordinate 4,243,305, forward strand.
CTTAAAGTACAAGCTGCCATCCAAGGCGACTCAGTACGGATCACTGGCAAAAAGCGCGATGACCTGCAAGCCGTCATGCGCTTAGCCAAAGAAGCAGAACTCGGCCAACCCTTTCAGTTCGATAACTTCAGAGACTAATCCTGAAGTGATTAATGCTGCACTGACAAGTACTATAGAGATAACAAAGCCGATACGGGAAACCCTGTCGGCTTTTTTGTTGAATTGATTGAATCAATTTCATTAAGTTTATTTAGGATATGGCCTGCGGCCACTAACGTCGTGGCGTGTCGCCCATACCAGACCAAGAGGACATTAACGGCTATTCCCTCCTTAATTTTTATAGCAGAATTGGCCCAGCTGCCCCGCAATATTCCCCCTATTGACTTAAACAACAGATGCGAAAAGGTCGTGGTGCTTCGCCCACACCTGTGCCAAGGGGTAAAGTTGTTAAATCCCTTGGCAATCCCTCTGCGCCCCAGACGAAATTGTGATCCTTGCCATTATTCGAAATAGCCTAACGGTTCCAATGAGGAATCGATGTTATCTGCTCGTTAGGGAGTTCATCACTATCTCTTTGGACAATTTTCACTGCAGATTAAGGGGGGCCGGCAATTAAGCGAGTCGATACTCTACTGTTTAGTAAAATAAAATGTGAAAATCTAATGATATTCGCCTATACCTATTGAGTGCATAATTTTAATACACTTAAGATTTATATGGAGATAGGTATGTTGTCACTTAATAGAATAGTCGCGCTTATTTTTTTCTGCCTAGTATTAACGGCCTGTGGTGGGGATGATGGAGACGAGCCCATTTGCCCGTCAAATGTTCCTTGTGAACTATTAAATAATGGAACGGATTCCACTTCAGGTGAAGCCGTTACCTATGAGGTAGCTTTAAGTATCACTGATGCAGAAGGGAACAAGATCTCATCTATTTCTTCTATTCAACCTGGAAAATTAGTCGCGACAATAAGCGGCACGGCTGAGCCTGTTATTGTGACATTTAGTAGCACCTTAGGAGACCTACCAATAACGACAGCGGTAACCGATGCCGATGGGAATGCGACAGTTGTCATCTATTCGGGTACGTCACTTGGCGCTGGGACAATAACTGCGGCTTTGGTTACGGGCGAACAAGATACGGCTATTTTTGTGGTTGGTGCGACCAACTTGGAGATGGGTAGTGGTGACCCATTACAATCAGGTATAGCTGAAGTCAGTACAGACTCGTTGTCTGCTGGTGGTACAGCGAGTGTGTCAGTGACAATTGTCGATGAACAGGGGATGCCTTTTAAGGAGGCTGTCGATGTTGTGTTTAGTTCTAGTTGTTCCCAACTATCTACACCGCGGGCAGAGTTGAGCTCTCCAGTCATACTGGTAAATGGCGTTGCGACAAGTACCTATCTCGCTAAGGGTTGTGTTGGAGATGATGTTATTAATATCAGTGCGAACGCAGGAGGGGTAAATCTATTTGCAACCGGAGGCATCAATGTTCTGCCTGCAAAAGAGGGTAGTGTGATATTCGTTTCTGCTACTCCGAGCAATATTGGGATTTTGGGTTCTGGAGGGAATGAATCATCGACGGTTATATTTAAGGTGTTAGATACGAATGGCAATCCAGTTAGCAATGCTGCAGTAAGTTTCTCCTTGAATACTGATGTTGGCGGAATACAACTGCAGCCCGCAATGGCATCAACTAATGGTTCCGGTATGGTTCAAACTGTTGTGACATCCGGAACCGTAGCGACTCCGGTCAGAGTCACCGCCGTTGTTGATGGCACAGACCCATTAATAACAAGTCAGTCAAGTACATTGGTTGTTTCTACAGGAATACCGGATCAAGACAGTTTCTCTCTTTCAGCTGAAATATTAAATCCTGAGGGCTGGGACTATGATGGAGAAAAGGTGACGCTTGTAGCGAGGTTAGCCGATGCTTTTAATAATCCTGCCCCTGATGGCACGGCAGTTTCGTTTACCGCTGAGGGAGGTAAAGTCGGTGCCTTTTGTGTAACGACGAATGGAGAGTGTAGTGTAGATTGGTTCAGTCAGAACCCCCGCCCGCTGAATGGTCGTGCAACTATTTCGGCAACAGCTATTGGAGAGGAATCGTTCCCTGATTCAAATGGTAATGGCCGTTTTGACGCTGATGAATTTATGTTATTCAGTGGCAATGGCGTCGATGGTAAAGCATATGATATGGACGAAGCCTTTAACGACTACAATGAGAATCAGGTATACGATAAGGATGCCTTGGAGGAGTTAATTGATTTTGATAATGATGGTGCATTTACCCAGCGAGATAGTTTATATAACGGTGTGTTATGTAGCGACCCTGTACACAGTGGGTGTGCCGATGGAGTTTCTAATTCTAAGTCAATCAATGTTCGTAGTAACCTAGTGCTTGTCATGTCGGGAAGCACCGCATATGGGTCAAATCTGCTTGTGACTGATAGTAGCGCTGATAATAGTGATGGTACGTTGGATCTCTATAATACAGAGTCAGGCCAGGTTTCGCTGAATATAATGGATATCAATGGGCAACAAATGCCTGCAGGTACTAAAATAAATATTACTGCTACAGCAGGAGTCGTTGTGAGTAAGAATAGTTACATTTGGCCTTCGTCTAACCGTATCGGTGGCCTTAGCTTTGGCATAATAGTTAAAGGCGAAGAGGAACCTAACTCTGGGGCTTTGTTGATTGAAGTGCTGACGCCAAACGGAGTCGATACCTTGGTGGCAACGGTACCAATCACGATTCACTAGATATGTGCAATTGGTCATAATAAAGGGCGCATTAGCGCCCTTTATTATGCAATAGATCCACCACCTGTGGCATTCATAAACCGCAGGATCTGGGTTTGACCATTGGGATCAAAGTGATGATCTTTTGGCTTATGCTGTATGTCGTCTAGAATAGCGGTTTTGAGTTTTTCGATATCATCAGCAAACTCTCGCAAAATAGCTTTTAAATCGACAGAATGCTCATTGCCTAGGCAGAGTAATAAACGGCCTTCAACGGTCACGCGTACCCGATTACATTAGTGGCAAAAATTATTGCTGTGCGGTGAAATAAAGCCACCGTGAATATCGCTACCCGGCCGGCGTGGGGTATAGCGAGCTGGGCCGCCAAAGAGTCAACATGGCCATATATGGACGCTCCCGGTGAGTCAAGACAATACTCTGCTCACCCAAGGATTTTGACCTTAGTTTTCTTGTTAACCGCTCACTCTTGTTATTGCTTTTGAGGCGACTCATTTACCGCTAGAAGCGGTTGTACTGCCCTGATGTTTATAAAAGATTCGGGCTAACAGTCTAGCTGCGCCCCTAATGAAATCCGTACCACTGCGCCTGTATATGTGAAACACCCATGCGGATTAGGATTACCCTAACCTTGGCCTACTCGGGCTAGCACTGATTGGACTGAGCCATTTTTTCATCGTTAACAACAACCTTGGTGAGTTTTTAATGTGCTATTTCAACGACGGCCACAATGGTTATTGGTGCTGATGAAATTAGTCAAAGTATGCCATTTATTGTATCTATGGATGTTCTTAGTTTTTTTGTCGTTATTTGTGTATATTGACTTGGCTTATAAGCAAGTATCTAAACCCTATCAACACGCAGTTTGGTTGCTTTTATTTATTGGTTTATTATCCATACAAGTCACTCAAAATGACAAATAACCGTTGGCTATTTGCTCCTTCGTCGCTTATTTTTGCCAACCATTATTTACCTCTTAATGGGGCGTTGAACTAAGCTGCTGCGCGGAGCCAAATGAGGACTCAATCGAGTATATTATCCGCATTGGATCCGCTAGACTAAAAAAAGATGTGATGGTTCACCACAATGACAAGGGAATTTCAATGAAACACGTACAAATCAAGCCACATAATCAGTTTGAAACAGCTCTACAGCCAAGAGCCAGCATCAAAAAAGCAAATTCCTATAGCATATTACGTTAAGTAAAGACGTTACCAATTAATCTGGACTAGGCATCGGCTAAATCCAACAAGCGATTTATGCGTCGCAAACAGCGCAACCCATAAATACTAAAACGTTAGTTTAAAAGGAATTACATCATGTTTTGGCAGATATCTTTCTGGATATTAGTGGCATTAATAGTCTTACCGTTACCGTTTAAAATTTATGAATATGCTACAGGTAAGGATAAAAGCTCAATTGGTGTAAAAATAGAAGAAATGTCTAATGCACTTTTTATGGCTGTAGGACTAATTGCTTTCTATGGTTACTTAAATGATCAGGTTTATCTTTTTCCAATTTTCTGGATTACATGGTTAGTAATCTCCGTGATATGGTCTGTCAGCGCAATGTTTTGGTCACCTAAACTAACCTATGCAACTGAAGTTATGGGTAAGACTAAAATGCGTATATTTGCAGGTATTGGTTTGGTTTTATATTCACCATTATTTTTGGCCGTATACTTTTACGCAATTTAAACATAGCACATATGAGCCAACTTTTTGCAAAGAACAAAGACACAAAAATGTATCCAATTTACTCTGCTTCTTATGCGGGCGTTATACGAATAGCGAACATAATAAGCAATGCGTAACCTGAAGGTGAATATGATTGATATAACATTAGTTTCACAACTTAAATGCCCTGAGTGTGGATTTGAAAAAGAAGAGGTTATGCCTACAAATGCTTGCCAGTATTTTTACGAATGTACTTCTTGTCACGAGGTTTTAAAACCACTGAAAGGTGATTGCTGTGTTTATTGTTCATTTGGTACTGTTAAGTGTCCGCCAGTTCAAGAAGGAAATGATTGTTGTAAATAATTCGTATAACACATATGAGCTTTCCGTCAGTCAATAGGCAGGCTTAACTTATTTGGCTGCTTGTGCAGTCAAACTCAAATCAATCAATAATTAAATCAATAAGTAGGGGCCGGGTAACCTTTATTCACCGCCCTTAACCTGACAGTCAAAAAAGCTTTTTTCCAGGAATTAGCAAAAATAATGACATACCACATGCTGTGACTGACAGTGTTTGTCGATACCTGCTGGGCATACTTTCCCTAATGCAAATCGTCACTTTAAACGCGTTAACTCAAACGTGTTTCTGTGCAAAAGTGAGCCAGCTCATTAGTTTTCATCTTTTCCAGTATAGCCCTTACCTGCAGATAACTATGATGTTTAATCGAAGATAGTTAAATTACCGATGCATATGAGTCAGCGAGCATCCAAAACAGGGCGAAGTTTCACGGTGTAAACGTTTTGAGCGAGAGGCATGGATGCCGAACTGGCCGTTTAACAAGGATGTTATTGGTTTTGGTTAAGCCCACATGGATGCTTATTTTAAAAATCAACAGCCGGCGTCTCGCTTAATCATCTGCACTAAGGTCGCTTTTTCACATCCCTGTGATCGCGACATTCGCTACTTCCTGTAGATCACCTGCTGCAGGCAGTTAGTTACAGTGAATTCATAGTGTAGATAAACTTAGCCAATGTTAATTAGGCTAAATTTATCAAACCTGTAACTCTCTTTTGGGTCGTGCAGGGTGGAACCTTGCGGCCTTAACCCAAACGAAGTTTGGAGGTATAAAAGAATGACAACAAACTGGTCATACAGTTGCTACAGTTGTGGTTTACCCACATCCGTTCACACATCAATCGAACCATCAGATGATGCTAGTTTCGCTGCAATCACTTGTTTTTGCGATCGATCAACCAACACCACTAACAACAACACCGGAAAACCAATCAAACTCGCTGCAACAAAGAAATTGATATAACCAAAAGCATCAACATACAAACCCGAAAATCCAGCGATAAACTTAGGAAACAACAACATAATCGACGACAGCAAGGCATATTGTGTTGCGCTATAACCCGTACTGGTCAAACTCGACAAGTAAGCAATAAACGCCGCAGTCGCAATACCGGCACTAAAATTATCCACCGATATCGCCAAGGTTAAAAACGGCACGTCATAGCCAATATACGCTTGCCAAGCAAACAGCAGGTTGGTGACCGCGACTAGCAAGGCGCCCAAGAACAGAATTTTCATGGTGCCATAGCGCATGATTAATACCCCACCAAAAGCGGCACCGACTAGGGTCATGATCAACCCATAGACTTTACTGATAAAAGCGATTTCTTCTTTACTAAAACCGATATCGACATAAAACACATTGGCCATAATGCCCATGACAATATCTGAGATGCGATAGCATGAAATTAACAACAAAATCAGAATGGCGCTTTTGCCATGACGTTTAAAAAAGTCAATAAAAGGCAATACGCTGGCACTGTATAGCCAAGCTAATGCTCCGGCGACTTTTGCAGGATACTTGGCAGAAAACTCCGCCCTTAATTGGCGTTCTTTATCGTCAGCGTATTTAGTATCAACTTGAGGTTCTTTACTGCATAGGGTGGTAATAATGCCAATGCCCATTAACATGGCCATAGCAAAGTACGCCGTTTGCCAAGCTTGTAGGTTATAAGCATCATTACCTGGTGATACCCAAGCCGCGATGGTTAACGCACCAGCAGTAGCAATGATCATCGCGCTGCGATAGCCCACTTGGTATGCAGCGGCTAGCGCTGCTTGCATTTTTTCTGGAGCGGATTCAATCCGAAAAGCGTCGATTACGATGTCTTGAGTGGCAGAGGCGAAGGCTAAAAGCAGTGCACATAACGCCAGACGGTCAAGATTAACCACCGGATCGCTAACCGACATGCCGAGAATGGCACCCACTAAACACAGTTGTGCAAATAGCATCCAGCCACGTCGTCGGCCTAAAAAGCGGGTGAATAAGGGGAGCGACATGCGATCAACTAATGGAGACCATGCCCATTTAAAGGCATAAGTCAGCGCTATCCAGCTAAAGTAACCAATCGCGGCTCGATCGATACCCGCTTCACGTAACCAAAAACTGAGGGTCGAAAAAACGAGCATTAAAGGTAAGCCGGCAGAAAAGCCCATCAAGAGTAATATCAATACTCGTTTATGGTAATAAACCGATAATGCTTCACGGGTACGAGACAAAAAAACCGACATAAGCCAACTGGATGAAGGAGAATGGCTATAGCTTAAGTTGCAAGGGGCTTAGGTTCAAGCCATTCGAAGAGTTTATTCTATCAGTTTGGATTAATTAACCTTAAGGTCTGATGCCAATACAGCGATGTGGCACATTACCGCCAATATTGATGTAGTCGCAACATTCATGAACCTGCTGGCGTAAATACTGATTACCTTTAATGGTCCAACCAGACCAATGATCAAAACAATACAGTAAGTGCCAAAACACTTTTTCGGTATCGCTAGGTTGCTCGGTTAATTGATTGGGATGGTTTGATATAAATTGCCATTCTTCCAACACATCCCACATATACAGTTGTATTTCTTTGTAATCTAGCTGATTGTCTAAAAAAGCTTTGCCGTAATAGGCAAGCTGTGGGGCTTTGGTTTCAATAAAATCATTAGCCGTCATCATAAGTGCGTCCTTGAGTATTTGGAATGCGGTTGCGAATAATTGCGCAGCTAACTGAGTGAGTGAATAAAATAGAGTATAGACGTTAATAACGTTGTTGAAGGTGAAAATCTTAAAAAAAGTGTTATTTTGTCATTCTATAGTGCTATTAGTTGATTTATAAGCTAGTAAAAATATACAGGGTAATAAGAAATAGCATCATCATATGAGCTAAAGATAGTCTTATTATTAATGATAATGATGCTGGTATTGGTTAAAGGTGCTCGTGGGTAAAAAGCGAATACCGATGGTATGCGCGCATTACCGTCGATAGGTATAGACGAATAGCAGGAGATTAGTGAGGCAGTAAGGTGGCCTTTTTTAGCATAACAGTATTTACCGGAAAATCGGGCCAGTTTAGCGTAGTGTTATTTTCAGTCGGTACCAATGAAATAGCTTCTAATACCTCCATTCCTTGAGTCACTTCACCAAAAACAGTATAGCCCCAGCGACGTTTAGACGGGTCTAATTTGGTATTGTCAGCCAGATTGAAGTAAAACTGCCGTGTTGCTGAATGGGGGTTGTTATCTCGAGCCATTGCAATTGAACCAAGAGAATTTGATAAACCATTGCCAGATTCATTCACTACGGGATCGTGTGAAGGGCGTTCTTCTAGTTTAGTGGTTAACCCACCGCCTTGAACCACAAATTCGGCAATGACACGATGAAAAATCGTATTATCATATTCGCCTTTAACCACATAGGTTAAAAAGTTATCCACGGTAAGCGGTGCACGGGTGCGATCTAACTCAACCACAATTTTTCCCATTGAGGTGTCAAACTCAACTTGCGGATATAAGGTGTTTTTTTGAATATCAACCGCGGCATGGGTGTGTAAACTGGTTAATAGCAATAGACATGTGGCTAGCCATTTCAACATAATCTTCAGTCCTTTTATTGACATCTTTCGATGCCAATACGTGATAGCGCGAGTTGGGTTAACGTTGAATAAACTGGTGTAATTCTTCATCATTAAGCATTTCAGTGGTAAGTTTATCAACTAGTTTGGTGATATCTAATTCAAGCGTTGCAAAATCAGGGCTTAACGGGCCTTTTAAATAACCGTTAGCATTATACGATTTAGTGAATTCTTGCTGTGAATTTTTAGCCAATACGTTGATCACTAAGCGTGTTTTTGATTCAAAACTGAACGTGGTATCAGTGACATCAGCCAACAAATAATTTAGCTGAAACTGTACTGAATTACGTGCGGCAGGATCTATGACATAACCCGCTTTTTTTATCCCATCACGGAACAGCTTTTCCAGTTGTTGACGGATCGGCTCACTGGCGCTCACCAATCTAGGCGCTTTGCCTTCTTCATTAAAACGCACCACAAAGCTTGCTTCGCGAGTGTCGATGGTGTCTACCATCACAGGGAAATCCGCTTCAGTTTGTAACTGGATCCGACCCAGAGTGGGATTAAGACCAACATGAGTCGGTTCATGACTGGCGCAAGCTGTTAACAATAATGTAGACAGTAAAATAGTGATTAGTAACTTCATGAGACAACAATAACGAGCAATAGGTAGATAAATCATACCAGAATTTGTCTGGGTTTCCAGTATCGCTAGGGTTATGTTGTTATTAAAGATAACTCAAGTTATGTGCGTCACTATGCATACCGGTGTAACTAATAATCAATATTCCGTTTGCCCCCCCTTTTTACTGAGAGACACGGCATCAATGTTACTCGGTTGTTGACATTAATGACTGATCAATTCAGGTTAGTGTTATGCAACTTAAGTCAGATAAACAATGTGATGTAGGTAATGTAATGCAACATAAACAACCACAATTGGCTCCAGATAAATTGATCAATACTAATGGCCAGCCAGTATTTGGCCTATTTGATGGGATTATTGATTCACTCAATGTTAATCAATTTGTTTATTCGACGGTAATGGACAAACCCGCATCGACATTGGCTAAGCATTTCGATTTTAAGCAGTTCCAGTTTGTTAACATTATTACCCCTCATTATATTATTGCTGTTGCGATTGCCGATATTCGTTATGTCGCCAATGGTTTTTGTTACCTTTATGACATTAACACCAACAAGCTTACTCAAACGCAATGGTTAACCCCGCTAGGGCTTGGGTGCCAGTTAAGTGATTCTCCAAAACGTGGGCGCGCCGAGATTGGCCGTAAACAAAAAGGTATTGTTATTGATATTGTCGATGGTCAATGGCAAGTCGAGATTAATCTTGCAGACATACAAGCCAATTTACGTATTCAACCTGCGCCATTGAGTTTACCCATCAGCTTGTGTACTCCAACAGGTTATAACGGATGGACCTATACTCAAAAGCATAATGGCTTAGCCGTAACGGGGCAATTAACCATTCATCATGAACCGCAGCCTTTACAATATGCGCTGGCGGGTTATGATTTTTCGGCCGGATTTATGCGCCGCGAAACCAGTTGGCGTTGGGCTTCCATCAATGCCCAAACTGAAGACGGTGTTATTGGGTTGAATTTGGCGGCTGGGGTTAATGAAACTGGTCAAACCGAAAATGTCATGTGGGTAAATGGCGAGCGTCACTTGCTGGGCGGCGCGCAGTTTAATTTTAATCGACACTCACAACAAGATGTGTGGCATATCACCACCAATGATGGTCAAGTTGATTTGCATTTTAGGCCGTTAAATCAACGCAGCGAAAAGCTGAATTTAATCTGGTTAAAAAACAATTTTAGACAATACATTGGTTATTTTAGCGGGATGATTGGCGATAATAATGGCAAACAATATCGCTTAAAAAACCAGCTAGGCTTAACAGAAGATCATTTTGCCAAATGGTGATGACGACTAACGGTGTCGACTAGATAAGTGATTTTTTAGTCTATGGTCTATGGCCTATTAAAAACGGATTATTAAAAGCGGTTTACTAAAATGGGTTGTGCCGGAAGAGCGATTTGATTAGGAATGCGAAGTAGCGAAGCGTTATTACAAACGTTGTTAAAATAATAATAAATAGAAATGGATAACATATGGACATGGATTTACTGATAGCTCACCCAGAGTGGTTATTACTGGTGTTAGCGCCGATTTTTTTCGGCTGCATTTTATTGGAGTGGTGGTTTGGTGTTCGCGCCCAGCGATTGCCGAGTAATGCTCAATATCGCCCCGGCGAAGTGTTGTGTAATTTTGTATTGGCAGGCATGCATCAAGTGGCGGATATTATCGCGGGCTTATTGATTGCGAAGATCTATTTACACTTTTTTGGCTGGCGCTTATTTGATATCGAAATGACCCTATTCAGTTTTGGATTACTGATTATTGCCCAAGACTTTTGTTATTACTGGTTTCATCGTGCTAGCCATCGTATTCGTTGGATGTGGGCGGCGCATGTGGTGCATCACAGCTCTGAAAATATGAATTTCACTACTGCATTTAGACAAAGCTTAATGTATCCACTGGCGGGAATGTGGCTGTTTTGGTTACCGTTAGTGGTGATTGGCTTTGATCCTAATTGGGTGGTGTTTGCGGTGTTGCTCAATCTTGGATTGCAGTTTTTTGTTCATACCCAAGCGATTAAGTCGTTAGGGCCGCTAGAGTTGATTTTTAATACGCCGTCCCATCATCGTGTTCATCATGGGCGCAACCCACAATATATCGACAAAAATTATGCCGGTGTGCTGATTATATGGGACAAAATGTTTGGTACGTTCGAGCCTGAGATTGAAACTGTGGTATACGGTATTACTAAACCGGTAAACAGTTTTAACCCGATAGTGGTGACATTTAGCGAATGGCGCGAGATGTGGCGTGATGTCACCCAAGCGCAATTATCTCTAGGGCAGCGATTACGAATATTATTTGCACCGCCCGCAACCCATCAACAGTCTGCCACTAAAACGGATATTTGAGCCCACTGTAAACAGGATTCAGGCTGATACTTACCCCACTTTGCTTGCTTTAATAGAGTAAATCAGTGGGATGAGGTGGCCTTGATGTTTTAGCTGGTAACCTTTACCTGCCACAAACTCCAAACCTTCGACGCAGTTGTAGGGACTGTAAGGATGCTCGTTAAAGGCTTCGATGCTGAGCCCCGCATTAATGAGTGCGCTAATGACTTCGCTTATCGGATGTGGCCAAGTGACTACCGTTTCAATTTGGTCGTTGTGGTTTTCGGTGTAGGTTACTTCATCTTCGATATCCGGTTGTGTCTGGGGAAAGTATCCATAACCACACAACACATCATTAAAAGGGTGGAACTCAACCAAATGAAATTCACCGCCTGGACGTAATGCTCCAGCAATGGTTTGCGCCCAGCGGGTTAAGTCTGGTAACCAAGATAACACTCCATATGAGGTGAATATGATATCGTATTGCTTGGTATTGTTTTCACCAAATTGATAGATGTCCTGGTTAATGAATCTTGCCGATAATTGCAATTGGGCCGCTAGTTGCTTAGCCTTTGCTATCGACTCGCAGGATAGGTCTACGCCAGTGACATTGGCGCCAAGTCTTGCCCACGATAAGCTGTCTTGGCCAAAGTGACATTGCAGATGAAGCAAGGTTTTATTGTACACATCGCCGACTTGCTCAAGCTCGATTGGATTGAGTGATGACTTGCCGTTAACAAAGCCATTAAGGTCGTAAAATGTTGAGTCGAGGTGGATTTGAGTTCGCTGGTTCCATGCGTGTTTATTGATGGCTAAATAGTCCATGTTCAATGTCTTCTTATTACTTTTATAGGGTAAATGGTCCAAATGACTCAATAATATTACTTGGTTTAAAGCTAAAACACGAATGACTCAATAAGCGACAAAAGATGTCTCTTTAGCTGTTATAGCATGATTAATTTTTGACGTTCAATAAATTGATGAAACTCAATTTTAGGGGCCATAGCCCCTTTGTGCTGAATAACAAATCCTGCCGCTTGTGAGGCTAATTTAATGGAGGTACTGATATCAACGCCAGTTAAGCGCGCGCCTAAATACACCCCGTTAAACGAGTCACCCGCTGATGTGGTGTCGACAACATTTGTCACAGGTATGATCGAGAAATGCTGTTGCTGGCCATTAATCACATAGTGAATGCTGTTTTTACCGTTTTTAACCACCAGTTCGTTAATGGCGTAAGGCTGGCAGAACGCAATGATGTCTTCAACAGAACGAATACCGTAAAGTTGATTAAAGTCATCAACACCTGGGAGTACGACATCGGCCACACTAAACGCAATATCAAACTGTGCCTTTGCTTGGTCTGGACTGTGCCACATTCTTGCGCGGTAGTTAGGGTCAAATACAATACTGACACCCGCTTGCTTACATTGTTTAATCAGTAACCAAAACGCTTCGCGATCTTCTTCTTTAATAACCGCTAAAGAAATGCCTGAAAAAAACACCATATCCGCCTGAGAGATTTTACTGATGGCTGCATCGTCAATAAATTGCATCACTTGCCGTGCTGCGGAGTCGCTGCGCCAGTATGTAAAGCTACGATCGCCTTTACTGTCAGTTTGTATTGCATACAGGCCGGCAATTTTGTCAGTGCTTTGAAAGACTATATCGGTATTAATTTTTTCATCTTCAAAGCGTTGCAACATGGCCTGGCTAAAACTATCTTGGCCAATGGCTGTGACTAGGTGCGTGCTAATATCGCTAAAGGTGCGCTTAAGGTAAACCCCAGTGTTATACACATCACCAGCAAAAGATTGCTGTAAGCTGGTGGCCGTTACACGCTGTAATTCGACCATACACTCACCAAATAAAAAAATACTTTTCACGGTTATAACTTCCTTTTTAACGTAAAAATAACGTTTACATTTTCTTAAAGACGACTTTGTATTGGTTAATTTGCGTATTAGGTTAAGTTGGAAATGCTTTAGTGGACATTCGCTCTAAGGTCTGCAAAAAGCCATTCGTAGACCGGGTTGTCGCTTTATCAACATGGCTTCAGCCTCTTGGTCAAGCGACTGAAGGGCTCACTGTCAGTCGTTAATAGGGTTATTTTATCGCTTGTAAAATTACAAATTTACCATTGGATGCAACCGTGGTGCAGTTTTTAAAAATGCGGTTTATTTTAACGTGATAGGCCAAATGCCGGTTGCCGACGATATGTAATAAGCCACCTTTCTTTAAACGTTTATGGGCGTCAACAAACATTTGCCAAGCGATATGGTCGGTAATGGCTTCACCTTGATGAAACGGTGGATTGCATATCACTAAGTCTGGCTCAACATCTGTTGGCAAGTTACTCAGGCAATCGTCCCAATGGAAAAAGGCTTGAGGCGCCGCTGGGTTTTGACTATCTGGTTTTTGGGTCTGAGTGTTTGGGGTGTGAGTCTCTAAAGCGTTAGCTTGCCAATTATGCTTGGCCGAGGCTATTGCCATATCAGAATCATCCACAAAGTGAATATGCGCATCGGGATAACATTGCTTTGCGTGTAATCCTAAAATGCCGTTACCGCAGCCTAAGTCTATAATGTGGTTGAATTCACCTTTGGGCATGTTGTCGAGCATAATCCTTGCGCCGATATCGAGTTTATTGGCAGCAAATACATTAGCAAGATTACTCATAGTGAGTTTAAGCTCATCGACATTCCAACTCACCGCTTTTGCTAATGGGCGTTGTTTGCCATCGCTAATACAGCTGATAACCCGTGTGTTTTTCCACGCTAAACTGGCTGAGGCTGGGCCAAGGTTTTTTTCAATACTGGCCAGCAATGCTGGATTAATTGACTTGGCTTTAGCCCCAATCAGGACTTGGGTTCCTGCAGGTAGCACTGTGGATAAACGCGCAAGTTGCTGGCTAAAGTAGTGTAGGTTTTTCGGCAACTTCATCAGCACTAACTGAATATTTTGCGGCAATGTATCGCGGCTATTTAACCAATGTATGTCGCTTGGTGCCAGTTTGTTGTGTGATAAATTTTGCTGACAGCCCAGTAAACTGGTTTTTGCATCCGTTTCGACAAGCAATGTACTGTTTGGATTTTGGGTTACTAAAGCACACGTCAGCGCACCAAAATTGTCATTAAGGATGGCGGTAGTGGTTGCTGTTATTTCGGCGTCGATTAAATATTTGATTAGGTGTTCATCAGCGGCATCCCATGCTTGTAAGTTTGATGCTTGTTGGCTTGGATAACGAAAAAGCTCAAGCTCTATACCTGAACAAGCAAATTGGGTTGTCATAACGGTGTTACCTAATAAAAAGAATATCGATAAAATAGCCAGATATTATCTCAGATAACACCTAGCAGCGCGAGGCTTAGACTTAAACAAGTTAATAAGGACAATTAGCCTAGTGCCGCGATTTTATCGGTTATCTGTCTTTCCTCCTGAAATAGCTATTTTTAGACTCCATGTTGAATTTTTAATATAAACAAGGTGATATAAATATTCTGCTTTGATGGTAAATCATTATTCGGTAAAAAGACTCATGCAACAGAGATAATTGCTATTAACGGTACGGTTGAGTAATATCAATATATTGCCGTAAAATAATGGTTTTCAAGGGATAATGATGAAAGGTGCTGGTGGAACATCTGGTGGAATGGGTCAGTTCTTTATTGGGTTAGTGATGATCTGTGGTGGCTTTTATATGTTGTTAAATGCTATCAAAGTAACCAGCTCATTTGGTTTTAGCAGCCATTTATATCAGCTGGGCGGCTTTGGACTTACCAGTGGCATGGTGATGATCCCCTTTATGTTTGGCGTGGGAATTATGTTTTATAACGCTAAAAATATTCTTGGGTGGTTGCTGACATTTGGTTCGTTAGTGGCGTTGATTTTTGGGGTGATAAGCTCGATTCATTTTCGTTTTTCTTACATGAGCGCGTTTGATTTAATCGTTATTTTGGTACTCAGCGTGGGTGGTTTAGGCTTGTTTTTACGCTCTTTGAAAGCGATTGAAAAGCGTTATCCTGAATCTTAATGGTGTTTTGTTACGGTTAACAGGTGCTCGTTTCAACATTTATAATAGGGCGATCTGCGGCTGATGTTGCTTGACGGTAACGTAAATAACATGCTGCGGTGCCTGCATCTACAATGATCTCCCCATGCCAATGTAGCCATGCTCTAGTAAACACACTGGGGCGTTTGTTTCAATCACCTCTGGCAGATTGATTAATATTGTTATCCCCTCAGCAGCAGTCCCATTGGGATAACCATACGCCAGTTTAATAATCTACATCATCAATATTAAGCATGGTTGGCGCCAGCCTTTCAACGCCTACAATAGCGGCGTTTGAATCGCTTAATGTTGCCGCAGATCGCATCGCCGAGTCGATGGCAAGTCAATGCAACACTGACAGTAGGACAAGGAGCGGTTTGATAACCGTTTATTATCCCAAGTTGAGGTCAGTTAGGCCGTGGTATAGATGCCTTGTTGTTAAGACATCTACAATATTGTGTTTTGTTGTTATTATCAATACATCTTGGTTTTATACGCTGGTTAATACTGTGACGAATTTAACGACTACTTCAACCTCGGCTACCTCTGCTGCTAACCCGCGCTTACGACACCCTGTTTTACCTTGGATTTTACAATTTCTGTCTCCTTATCGTATGAAGGTAGTGGCGGCGATTGTATTTCTGTTTATTGGATCGCTTGCATGGCTATCGCTTGGGCAAGGTGTTCGGTTAATGGTCGATGAAGGCTTTATTGCTGATAATGCTGGGCGCTTGAATGAAATTATGTTGTTTATAGTTGCTATTACCGCGATCAGTGGCACTGCGGTTTTCTGCCGGTTTTATATTATGACCTGGCTTGGCGAGCGGGTCAGTGCTGATATTCGGTTACAGGTATACAATCATTTATTATTGTTATCACCTGCTTTTTTTGCGACTCAGCGAACGGGTGAGGTGATTTCACGATTTACCGCAGACAGCACTTTGTTACAAAGCGTTGTCGGGTCCAGTTTATCTATGGCGCTGCGTTCAAGTGTGACTGTGGTTGGTGGCATCGTTATGATGGCTTTTACCAGTGTTAAATTGACGGCTTTAGTGTTGTTAGCGGTGCCTTTGGTATTAGGGCCAGTCAGTTTTTTTGGACGGAAAGTGAGAACCTTGTCGCGGAAAAGCCAAGATAGGGTCGGTGATCTTGGTGCGTATATCGATGAGACATTACATGAGATTCATACTGTTCAAGCGTATACCCACGAAGCTAAAGACCGCCAACTCTTTGCCGACCGAGTTGAGGCGGTAATGGATGTGGCTAAAGGCAGGATCAAATATCGCGCACTACTGATTTCAACTGTGATGTTTTTAAGCATTGTGGCGATAGCTTTTGTGACTTGGATTGGGGCACAAGATGTTATGTCTGGCAGTATCACCGGTGGTGAGCTGTCTGCGTTTATGTTTTATGCCGTTATGGTTGCAGGCTCGGTGGCGACCATCAGTGAAGTGTTTAGCGAGATCCAGCGCGCCTCTGGCGCAGCAGAGCGGTTAGTTGAGTTAGTTAATACCCCTATTGATATACCTGAGCAAGTTACACCGAATCAATTAGTCGTGCCTGTTAATGGTTTGCTTAATTTTGATAAGGTGAGCTTTGCTTACCCGTCTGATCTGGGACAAGACGTGATCCGCCAGTTGTCGATAACGATTGCTCCAGGTGAAAGAGTGGCGTTAGTAGGGCCTAGCGGAGCAGGGAAGAGCACCTTATTTGAATTAATGATGCGTTTTTATCAGCCTAAACAAGGGCGAATTTTATTAGATGGTATTGATATTTCGACTCTGACATTGGCTGACTTACGCCAACAGTATGCGCTTGTGCCGCAAGAGTCGGTGATTTTTGCCATGAATGTCCTCGACAATGTGCGTTATGGTCGCTTAGATGCCAGCGATGAAGAGGTGAAACAGGCCTGTATTGCCGCTAAAGCGGATGAGTTTATTAGCGAGTTTACTGAAGGCTATTGGACCTACTTAGGTGAACGTGGAGTCCGTTTGTCTGGCGGGCAAAAGCAACGTATTGCTATTGCAAGAGCTATTCTTGCTGACAGACCAATATTACTGCTTGATGAAGCGACGAGTGCGTTAGATGCCATAAGCGAAATCAAAGTAAAGCAGGCGCTTGATTCACTTATGGCCAAACGGACTACGGTGATTATTGCCCATCGTTTGGCGACCGTGATCAATGCAGACCGAATTTTTGTGATAGATAAAGGGCTATTCGTTGCCAGCGGCACCCACAACGAATTAATGGCGAGCAATGAGCTATATCGTGAATTTGCCAGTTTACAGTTATTGATGGATAACGAGTCGTCATAATCGTTATCGCTTTAAGGTATGAGCTTGTGTGGCGAATAAAAAAGATGCCTAGGCATCTTTTTTATTCAAATCGATTAACCGTGTTAAATGACGTTAATCACAGCTTGATAATCACAGTTAGATAATCGCACTTGATAACGACAGCTTGATGAGTGCTTATTATCCTGAGTTGAGGTGATTGACCTGACGTTTTACCAACATAACGCTCTATTTACTCGCTCTCTATTTACGGAGCTCCCGACGCAAAATTTTGCCAACTGCACTTTTCGGTAG
The DNA here is from genome assembly GCF_002836275.1 of Shewanella sp. Actino-trap-3. NCBI lineage: Bacteria > Pseudomonadati > Pseudomonadota > Gammaproteobacteria > Alteromonadales > Shewanellaceae > Shewanella > Shewanella sp. Actino-trap-3. The sequence continues at coordinate 4,261,290 of NZ_PJCE01000001.1, forward strand.
TTGTTCTGTAAACTCAATAATTCGTGGCACTTTATATGCGGTCAGTTGGCTGCGACAATAATCTTTAATGACTTGTTTTGTCTCATCAATATTCGTCGATTGTTGTTTTAGAACAATCACGGCTTTTACTGCTTCACCAGAACGTTCATCTTCAACCCCCACCACGGCACATTCGAGCACTAACTCATGGGTTGATAGCACATCTTCGATTTCATTAGGATAAACGTTAAAGCCAGAGACAATAATCATATCCTTTTTCCGATCGACAATGGTGTGATAACCATCTTCACTCTCAACCCCAATATCGCCAGTCTTAAAAAAGCCGTCTTTGGTCATGACGTTAGCGGTTTCTTCTGGCTTATTCCAATACCCTAGCATCACTTGCGGGCCACGCACGGCAAGTTCGCCAGCTTGTCCGACCGCGACCTCATTATCATCTATATCCAGTACTCGAACTTCAGTCCCTAATACTGGTTTACCAATAGTACCAAGGCGTTGATATCCTGGGGCATTAATGCTGACTACCGGAGATGTTTCAGACAAACCATAGCCTTCTGAAATCATACAACCTGTGGTTTGCTGCCATAAATCAGCCGCTGCACTGGTTAATGCCGTACCACCCGAAATGGTTATTTTCATTTTACTGAAATCTAGGGCTTTAAATTCTGGTTGATGGCATAGACCGACAAATAAAGTGTTTAAGCCGGCAAACCCGGTAAATGGATAGGCTTTCATGGTATTGATTAGCCCAGCAATATCACGAGGGTTTGGAATTAATACTGAGCAACCACCAGACTCAAAATACAACACTAAATTAACCATAAAAGCATAGATATGATAAATCGGTAATGGTGCGACAAATACATCATGTCCTTCGGTCATGGTGCTGGCAATTCGTGACTTTACTTGGCCAGAATTGGCTAAAAGGTTGCCATGGTTGAGCATAGCGCCTTTGGACAAACCCGTTGTTCCACCTGTGTATTGCAATGCAATTAAGTCATCGTGGGTTGGTTTTACGGGGTGGTATTGATGTTGGGCTCCTTCCGCTAACACGGCGATAAAGGTGACTTTATCGAATAACGTATCTGGCTGTTGTTGTGGCTGAATAAGATCCATTGCGTGGGTTGAAATAACCAACTCTACTGCTGTTTTGCTGATGACGTTGGGTAAGGTTGGCAGTAAATCAGATAACACAACTAAGGCTTTTGCACCTGAGTCGTTAAATTGATGAATAAGTTCGCGCTCGGTGTACATTGGGTTGGTATTGACTAACACCATTCCCGCACGAATCGCGCCATAAGCTGCGATAACAAACTGAGTAATATTAGGCAGCTGGATTGCGACTCTGTCGCCCGGTTGCAACGAGGTGCAATGCTGTAAATAACTGGCAAAATGGCGAGAATTTCGTTCTATTTCAGCAAACGTAGTGCCTTTTCCAAGACAGGCATATGCCGTGTTATCTGCATACTTGTCGCAAGCTTTTTCGATTAAATCAACTATGGATGTGTATTGGTGTAAATCAAGTATTGAATCTGCATCATATGCCATACATACCACCTTAGATATTTTTGGTTATTATTTTTGGTTATTAGTAATAAGTATAAATCAAACGTCTGTTTAGATTATTTTATTAAGCTACACGGGTCAATATTAATTGGCAAAGATTGACTGAAATCGAATCGGAATTAGATGATTCACTTTAGATGTTTTTATTTAAAACTCTCGTTATAAAAAACATGGTTTTAAACGTAAAATTATGGTTACAGTTGAGTTTTATGGAGATTGTGTTGTAAAAGTTTACTTATTGAAAATAATTTTTTGTGTGATCTATGTCACTAAAAATCAACTGCTTAGGTTATGTTTTTGTTAACCTCTATTTAGCATGTGCTTATTTATCCAAAAAAGTGTTAGCAATTGTAATTTAATTGTTATAAAAATGTATTAGAAATAGGGAGTATTTCGATAGGGAGAGACATGTTTTTCACTCATTTTTGTGAAAAATATCGTCGACAAACAACAATAATAAGCAATTGAGAACATAATAATGATTCAATCAAAAAAATCTAAATTTGGTATCAGCTCTCTGAGCTTAGCCATTTCATTTGCACTTGCCGGAACGGTTATTAGCTCTCAAGCTTTTGCTGAAGATGAAGACATCGCAAAAAAAGACAATGTCGAAAAAATCGCAGTCGTAGGTTCTCGTGCGGCACCTCGTTCGATTGGTGATTCACCAGTTCCAATTGATATTATCAGCAGTGATGACCTGAAAAAAAATGGTTCGACTGACATGATCGATATGTTAGTGACATCAGTGCCTTCTTTTAACTCTCGAGCACAACCTATTAGTGATGCCGCGACGCTTGTTCGCCCGGTCAACTTACGTGGCCTCCCGTCTGACAGTACGCTTATTTTGGTCAACGGCAAACGCCGTCATCGTGCTTCCGTTATTGCTTTCCAAGGTGGTGGTATTAACGATGGTGCACAAGGCCCTGATATTTCTGTGATCCCTGGTGTGGCATTAAAGCAAGTTGAAGTATTACGTGACGGTGCTGCGGCGCAGTATGGATCGGATGCGATTGCGGGTGTGATGAACTTCGTATTAAAAGATGACTCTGAAGGCGGATCAATTACTGTTAGTCAGGGTGAATATTACGAAGGTGACGGCGCAGCAACCACCATTGACGGTAATATTGGTTTACCTTTGACGGATGATGGTTTTATTAACATCAGTGCACAATATAAAACCGCTGATGCGACTAGCCGCAGTGTACAACGCCCCGATGCTTTTGATATTGCTGAGGCGGGTAACACATCAATTCCAGACCCTGCGCAAACTTGGGGTAACCCAGAAATCGAAGATGATTTTACTGTATTCGTAAATTCAGGCTTTGATATCAATGATAAGACTCATTTATACGCTTTTGGTAACGTATCCTCACGCGAAGCAACAGGTGGTTTCTACTACCGTAATCCACATAATCGCGGTAATGTTTACTCGGTTGATGATGGTGAAACATTATTAGTCGGTGACGTTGGTTTAGCTGAGAATGGCGTAGCATCGTGTTCTTGGGTTGGTAATGTCTCTGCAAATGTGCCTAATGTGCTAGCGACTGATGATTATCAATCAATGGTTGCCGATCCGAACTGTTTCTCAATGAACCAAATTCGTCCTGGCGGGTATACGCCTCAATTCACTGGTAAAATTGAAGATATGTCTTTCTTTGCCGGTGTTAAAGGCGAGTTAGGCGAGTGGATGTATGATGCCAGTGCGGGTACCGGCAGCAATAAAGCCAGCTTTGGTTTAAAGAACTCACTAAACCCTTCTCTGGGCTTAGATACTCCCACTGACTTTGATACCGGGTCGTACGAGCAAGTAGAAACAACTGTTAACATAGACTTTAGCCGTTTCGTGACTATCGGTAGCTTAGAAGATATTAGCTTTGCTACTGGTTTTGAATGGCGTGAAGAATCATTTGAAATTGGTCAAGGTGATGAAGCCTCTTGGATTGCTGGTCCTTATGCTAGTCAACAATTCAATATTGGCTCTCACGGCTTTAAAGGTTTTGGTCCAGAGTCTGCGGGTAAAAATGACCGTAGCAATATTGGTGTTTATACCGACGTTGAAGCGCATGTCACCGATGATTTGTTGTTAGGTTTTGCACTGCGTTACGAAGATTTTTCTACTTTTGGTGACACACTAGACTATAAGTTAACCGCGCAGTATGTTGCCACCGATGAAATATCATTTCGTGCTTCACACAGTACCGGTTTTCGCGCACCAACTGTGGGTCAAGAAAACGTAGTGAACACCCAAACATCGATTGTTAACGGTGATTTGATTCAAACCTTTATTGCGCCGCCAACCAATCCTTTAGCCGCTTTCTATGGTGGTGAAGTGCTCAATCCAGAAGAGTCTGTAAGCTTTGCTGCAGGTTTTGTGTATCAATACGATAACTTGTTCTTAACCGTTGATTACTACAACATTGAAGTAACCGGTCGTATTGCGCAGTCAAGCCAAATTTCGGTTGAAGCCAGTGACTATGATGCATTACGCGCTGCTGGTGTTGAATTCCCTGAGTTGATCTCGGCGGTAACCTTCTACACTAATGACTTTGACACAACGACTCAAGGTGTAGATATTGTAGGTACTTATACTACAGAAATGCTGTCAGGTGATGCCAAATTTAGTTTAGCCTATGGTTGGACTGATACCATTGTTGATAAATTTGACCCTGAAACAACGGACGCGGGTAAGGTTCGTCGTTTAGAAGATGGTATTCCTGCACACCGGGCCACCCTTACTTGGGGCCAAAGCTGGGATGATTTAAGCATGTCAGTTCGTGGTAATGTCTTTGGTGAGTACTATGCAACCCATGCTGATGATACTTCTGATTGGGGGTCTGAAACGGCAGACGCTGCCGTGACTATCGACCTTGAAGTCAGCTATGCAGTACTTGATAACTTAACCGTATCAGTGGGTGCAAACAACATCTTCGATCAAGAAGCGCAGAAGCTAAAAGACGGCACTTTAGGTGCGTTAGGTGCGGTGTACTATGAAAGTGGTCCATTCGATTACAACGGTGGTTTCTACTATGGCCGTATAAACTATCGCTTCTAATTAATTGAAGTGGCAATGAGCGTTATTGGCTCAATGACAAAAAGACTGCTGTGGCAGTCTTTTTTTATTTTCATACTGCCACTTAAGCACCGTTCGGGTTGGCTAACGATAAAGCATGGTAAAGGTCGTCAATAATAAGTGCTTTAGGCAGCTCAATACCATTTGGATAGGCTGGGCCATAGACTTTATTATATGGGGTACCAGCAACGGCTTGCAGGCCCATATACTGCTCAATAACAGTATCAGCTCGGGTCCAGTTACCTTGCATTAAGATAATGTGCCGTTGGTTTAATGTATTGACCACTTGCTCGCGATGAAGCACATTGGCTTTATTGGTTTGGCAGGGCACACACCAGTCTGCCGTAATATCAACCAACACGATATTTCCTTGTGCCACATAGTCAGCAATTTTTTGCGGTTCAAGTGGCTGCCAATTCAATGTTTGGTAGGCTTGATAGTCTTCACCTTTATTAATAAAGCCAATAACACCTGCAAAACAGATCCCCATGAAAATGAGCATAACTATCACTAAGGTCGGGATCGGTTTGCCCTTTATTTTTGCCCAAATCAGTATGACTACGGCGCTGAACATAACCAAAAGTAATATCATCATTAATGTCGCCATAGGTTTCCTGTGTAAATGCTTTATCATCTCTTGGAGTTTCAGTACATTAGCATTGTCGGCTTAACTGGTTGTTAAAATGTATTTTGCACAAAGACTCATGATTGTTCATTATAAATAAGAGGTGTTATGACGTTAAGTACTTGGCTGGGACTCCTCGCTATTTGTTGTTTGGGAGCCATGTCTCCAGGACCTAGTTTAGCAATGGTAGTGAGGCATACGCTCAGTGGCGGAAGATTACATGGCGTTGTATGTGCTTGGGCGCATTCGATAGGGATTGGTGTGTATGCGTTAGTCACTTTACTAGGACTAGCGGCAGTATTAAAGGCATCCCCATTAATTTTTAATACCATAGCCATCATCGGGGCGATTTACTTAGCGTGGATGGGGATTAAGGCTCTAGGGTCTAAAGGCGGTATGCAGCAAAAATTGGCTGCGGGCAAACCTACAAGCCTGTGGATTGCTGCAAGAGATGGTATTGCTATTTCATTATTTAACCCGAAGATATTACTGTTCTTTTTAGCTTTGTTTAGTCAGTTTGTGTTAGCGGCTCAGACCGTTACCGGTCAAGGTTTGATTGTGTTTACGCCGTTAATTATTGATGGCTTGTGGTATACCATTATTGCATTCGTGTTATCACATTCAGCAGTATTACCTAGGTTACGTGAAAAGGCCAAGCTGATTGACAGGCTTTCTGGAATTGTATTGATCCTGCTTTCTATTAGGGTTATCTACACTCTGTTATAGCGCGTGCGTTTGAGGTGCTTAGACTAATAAATGAGATTGGCTGCAATAAAATGCAATGGTTAGAGTGAAAATTGAAAAGTGAATTGGGGCGATGGCGTGTGACGCTTATATTTGGCAACAGTTCGTGGTCAGTGATGAGCAAGGCGGTTATTAACAATAATCCCTAGCAGTAATCTGCTAAGGATTATTGTTACAACTAATCATCTGTGGTGCGTAGAACGAATATTAGCCGCCTTTAAACTGTTGCACACTATCATCGCCTTTTTGTTCTTGTTCAGGTGCAGCTACTGGAGGGTTAGCGATATGGTCTTCTAAGTTTTCTTTTAGCATGGCTTTAAATTCATCAGAAAACCAAGCTAATGCATGATCTTTTTCAGCGGCAAGATCAGCTGATTTAATTGAGGCTTCGAACGCATTAAAGCGTGCAGAAGCAAATCTCATTGCTGTACCGACTTTACCAATATCATTTTCTTGTTGGCTTAGTTGGTTGGCTAGGGCAATAAATTGGTCCGCTACTTGATACATTGTTAATTCTGTTTTGGCTTCAGACATTAGATCCACTTTGTTGGTAAGTTAATTTTCTACTGAGTGTAACGTCTTTAATTGAAAATATCAGGTAAAAAATTATCGATTGGGATCTGAATCTACCAACACTTGGCCGTTAACTGAATCATAATATATCGATATAAGCGGTAGTAAGTTGAAGTAATAACGGCATTGGTCTGGGTTGATATATTGAGATTGGTAATCAGATGTATCTTTATTAGCACCGCTCGATACGCTGGGTCCATCCTGCCACGGGGTAGGCCAGACTGAGAGGCCGTCATGAGTATTTTCAACCTTGGCGAAGCTTCGAAAGGTGGATGATTTTGTGCAGGGTAACCCCATTGGTTCATATCAAGTTCGCCATCGGTTCCGGCTTGACTGAAAATAGCTAGGTTATCTGCTGGGCCTGAATACCCCATGGCGGCCCATTTTATATAGGCCAAAGTTATTGCTGAAGAACATGCTCCGCCAGGGGTTTTACCGTTGTGATTTTAGCATTCTGGCCTAAATCGATGAACTTAGGTAAGGCAATAATCGCAATAATCCCAAGTATGATGATAACCACGACGAGTTCAATAAGGGTAAAACCAATCTCAGTTGTGCTTTTGTTATTATGTAATGGCATCATTTTAATTATAAGAGTGATTGATCTGTTAATCGTAAACTAAAGACTGAGCTCACTCATTTATCGCTTACTTATAAAGGAATACATTGGATGACGTCCCATTGGCAAGAGCTTTTTGAACAACAACAATTGCAGCCGTACTATCAACATTTACAACACTTTATCACCTCACAAAGGGACGGTAGCAAGGTTGTTTATCCACCGGATGATGAAGTATTCGCGGCTTTTGATTTAACACCGCTGTCAAAGGTTAAGGTGGTGATATTGGGGCAAGACCCTTACCACGGACCTAATCAAGCACATGGGTTGTCTTTTTCGGTCAAAAAAGGCATAAAACCGCCGCCATCATTAGCGAATATCTATAAAGAATTACGTAATGATATTGAAGGCTTTGTAATACCCGAACACGGCGATTTGACCCCATGGGCTAAGCAAGGAGTACTATTATTAAATACCGTGCTTACGGTAGAGCAGGGGTTAGCTCATTCACATGCTAAATCAGGCTGGGAGGTGTTTACTGATAATGTATTGAGTCGATTGAATCAGCAATCATCGCCCATTATATTTGTGTGTTGGGGAAATCATGCGATTAAAAAAGGTCGATTGATTACCGCGCCTCATCATGTGTTGCAGGGGCCACATCCATCGCCATTATCTGCTTACCGTGGTTTTTTTGGCTGCGGTCATTTTTCAAGCGTAAATAAAATATTAATTGAACAGGGTAACAAACCCATTAATTGGCAAGTTTGATAACAAAAAAGAAGGCGTGAATATGATATTCACACCTTCTTTTGTCAATACATCGTCATCAGAAAACCAATGTCATCGCGAGCTATTCAGTTTTTAGCTACTGCTAATTATTGCGATTAACCGACAAGTGAGCTAATGAAATTAATGCTTGTTTGTAGTCATTGTCAGGGAAAATACTCAGTGCATCAATGGCTTTTTGTGCTTCGACTTGAGCTTTTTCTTGAGTATAAGTCAAGGCTCCAGACTCATCTAATGCGACTAAAATTTCATCAATTACTTTGGTTCCATCGCTATGCTTAATAGCGTCTCTAATCAATTTTCTTGCTTGATCAGAGCCGTTTTCCATTGCGTAAATTAACGGTAATGTTGGTTTCCCTTCAGCAAGGTCATCGCCAATGTTTTTGCCTAGCTCGTCGGCGTTAGCCGTATAATCGAGTAAATCATCGGTTAATTGAAAAGCCGTGCCGAGGTATTTACCGTAGTCAGCCAATGCTTGCTCTTGTTCTGGACTAACCTTAGCTAATACGCCGGCTAATTGAGTTGCCGCTTCAAATAACTTTGCCGTTTTACAGTAAATAACACGCATGTAGTTTGCTTCGGTGGTATCTGGGTCATTACAGTTCATCAACTGTAAAACCTCACCTTCTGCGAGCACGTTAGTCGTATGGGCAAGGACTTTAAGCACTTTCATGTTGTCGATCTCGGTCATCATTTGAAATGAGCGAGTGTATAAAAAGTCACCTACTAGCACGCTCGCGCTATTACCAAATAAAGCATTGGCAGTTTCACGGCCCCGACGCAGCGTCGATTCATCAACAACATCGTCATGTAATAAAGACGCTGTATGAATAAATTCAATAATTGCCGCAAGCTTAAGGTGATGTTCGCCTTGGTAGTCAACAGTTCGGGCGGCTAATACTGATAATAACGGGCGTAAACGTTTACCACCGCCATTGATAATGTAAAAGCCTAATTGATTGATTAGGGCTACATCAGATTCAAGTTGTTTGTATATCAGCTGATTGACTGCTTGCATATCAGTGTCAGCCAGTTGACGAATGGCGTTTAAATCCATAATAGTCTCTGGTTGTTGGGCGACAGGCTTTGCACCCTTAATTAATCATATCGAATTAGAGCGCATATCTTACAGGATATCAGTGCTATTTTTCAAAGTATGTATTTCCACAATTGAGCCGACAGAATCCTGATTTTGCGATAGTTTGCTGGATTACTCTCAATTCACTTATAAAACGTAGATCTAAATGAACACAACCATGTTAACTAAATTTTAAAGATGACACATTAGCTATTAATGAATAGTGTGCAGTAATAAGGTCTTTTTTATTTGAGAGTGAATTATGACTTGCCTGATGATAATTCTTCGCGTAGAATCCGCGCCCATTGTCATTAAAAGTTTTTTAGCACCTAGTCTCGTCAATAATATGAGTTAGTGTGTTAGTCATTTGGAGTAAAATAGCCATGTACGCTGTTTTTCAAAGTGGCGGTAAGCAACATCGTGTTGCTGAAGGTCATACAGTTCGTTTAGAAAAATTAGAAGTTGCTACTGGTGAAACCGTAGAATTCGATCAAGTTTTATTGATCGCTGATGGTGAAACAGTGCATGTTGGTGCTCCTTTAGTTGCTGGCGGTAAAGTCGTAGCTGAAGTAGTTGGCCACGGTCGCGGCGAAAAGGTAACTATTATCAAGTTCCGTCGTCGTAAGCATCACGACAAGAAAATGGGCCACCGTCAGTGGTTCACTGAAGTTAAAATCACTGCGATTAGCGCATAATTTAGGAGTCTAACTCATGGCACATAAAAAAGCTGGCGGTTCTACTCGTAACGGCCGCGATTCAGAAAGTAAGCGTCTTGGTGTTAAGCGCTTTGGTGGTGAATCAGTTCTAGCTGGTAACATTATCGTTCGTCAACGTGGTACTAAATTCCACGCTGGTGTAAATGTAGGTATTGGTCGTGACCATACTTTGTTTGCATTAACAGACGGTAAAGTAAAGTTTGAAGTTAAAGGCGCTAATAACCGTAAGTTTATTAGCATCGAAGCTTAACTCTTTACAAGCTAGATCTCGAAAGCCCTGCCTATGGTGGGGCTTTTGTGTTTTTTATATCACTAAACTATTATAGATAGTTTGATGGTTTTGTTATATGCAGTAGGCGATATCGTGATGAATACTATCTTCAGCGCTTTCCTGCAAACCCCATTGATTTGGGGCTATAATTACAGATTATGTGGCGTCAGGAGTCAGTATGAAGTTTGTTGATGAATCGAATATTCGCGTAGAAGCCGGTGACGGTGGAAGCGGTTGCGTGAGTTTTAGACGCGAAAAGTATGTTCCCGATGGTGGCCCTGACGGTGGTGATGGTGGTGATGGCGGCAGTGTATATCTGCAAGCTAACGAAAACCTCAATACACTGATTGATTACCGCTTTACTCGTTTTCATATGGCTGAACGTGGCACAAATGGCCGTGGTCGTGATTGTACTGGCCATGGTGGTAAAGATTTGGTTCTTCAAGTACCTGTCGGTACTCGTGCTATTGATCAAGACACTGGTGAGTCTCTGGGCGATTTAACTGCTAATGGGCAAAAGTTACTTGTGGCTAAGGGTGGTTTTCATGGTTTAGGTAATACTCGTTTTAAGACCAGTACTAACCGTGCCCCGCGTCAAAAGAGCTTAGGTACCCCAGGTGAAGTCCGTTCATTGAAGCTCGAGCTTTTATTGCTTGCTGATGTGGGTTTGTTAGGCATGCCAAATGCCGGTAAATCAACCTTTATCCGCTCGGTATCACGTGCGACGCCTAAAGTCGCTGACTACCCGTTTACCACTTTGGTACCCAACCTTGGAGTGGTTAATCCGCGTCCAGGTCAAAGCTTTGTTATTGCCGATATCCCAGGTCTAATTGAAGGTGCTGCTGAAGGTGCTGGCTTAGGTATTCGTTTCTTAAAGCATCTTGAACGTTGCCGTATGTTGTTACATATAATCGATATCGAACCCATTGATGGTACCGATCCAGTGTATTCTGCTCGTGCCATTGTAGGTGAGCTTGAAAAATATTCTCCAAAGCTAGCAGCAAAACCGCGTTGGTTAGTGTTTAACAAAATAGATTTGATACCTGAAGATGAACTTCAGCAAAAGATTGATCAAATCGTTAATGAATTAGATTGGCAGGGTGATGTGTACATCATGTCAGCGTTCAACAGAACTGGCACTGAAGAGTTAAGCATTAAAGTGCTTGATTATATTAGAAGTTTACCGGCCATTGTTGAAGAAATAATCCCTGATGCAGACGTCGAATTCAAATGGGATAATTATCATAGTGGTGAAGAAGAAATTACCAATGAAGATTATGATGATGACTTTGATGATGATTTTGATGATGATGATTATGATGTAGAAGTCATCTACCAACGCTAAATTGCTCATTTGAGGATTTCGTGTACGAAGATAGCCAAAATGAAATTACCCGCCTTGTAGTGCGCTGTGCGCAACTACTGTTGGCCTATGGTGCTGAGTCTGATCTTGTTGAAGAGATTAGCCAGCGCCTTGGTAAAGCGCTAGGTCTTGCTAGCATTGAGTTATCGATTTCATCTAATGCATTAGTATTAACTAGCTTAGTACAAGGACGATGCGTTACCACGACCCGTCGTATTCGTGCTCATGGCATTAATATGATGGTGATTTGTGAACTTCAACGCATCTGTATACTGACAGAAAAAGGTATTTATGGTGCTAATGAAGTTCGTAGACGCCTCGCTCATATCACTCCTAAATCGTACCCCGCTATTGCTGTAATTCCTATGATTGGTTTGTCATGTGCAAGCTTCTGTCATTTATTTGATGGTGATCTGATGGCGTGCCTAATCACATTTTTTGCCTCATCGACGGGAATGATGGTGCGGTTATTTCTTGCCTCGCGACATTTCAATTTATTAGTTAACTTCTCCCTGACCGCGTTTGTGATCACTGGCATTGCCCAAATTGGCTACATTTCCTCTATTACCGAAACGCCTCAAGCGGCAATGGCGGCAAGCGTGTTAATGCTTGTCCCAGGATTTCCACTGATTAATGCCATTTCTGATATGGTTAAAGGCCACATGAATGTGGGTATTTCTCGTTGGGGCCATGCGACCTTGTTAACCTTAGCATCGGTTATTGGTATTACCATTGCAATGCAACTGGGGGGCATTTTTTAATGTTATCCTTGCTGAGTTTACTGTTACATGATGCTTTTTTTTCGGCGATACCCGCGGTCGGTTTTGCGATGGTGTTTAATGTCCCTAAACGCTATTTAATCTACTGCGCCATAGCGGGTGCCATAGGTCATAGTTCAAGAACTTTTTTATTAAATTTTTCAATGCCAATTGAATGGGCGACCTTTGTTGCAGCTGCGATTGTTGGCCTGATCACCATTCAGTTCGCTAAACGTCACCTTGCGCCACCATTGATGTACGCCGTGGCGGCTATTATTCCTATGGTGCCAGGTACCTACGCATTCAATACTGTCATCGCATTAATTCAATTAACGGCACAAAGCCAAGTCAGTCCAGAGCTCAGTGCTCAGGTCATCGTAAACGGGTTGAAAACGGTGTTTATTCTAGGTGCGCTTGCTGTTGGGTTAGCGTTACCTAGCTTACTTTACTATCGCAACAGACCGATTATTTAACGACAAGGATTTTGATATAATGCGTATCGCGATGATAGCTGCTATGGCTAACAATCGAGTCATTGGTAAAGACAATAAAATGCCTTGGCATTTACCCGAAGATTTACGCCACTTTAAGGCCATGACGCTATCTAAACCCGTGGTGATGGGCCGCAAAACATTCGAGTCAATCGGACGGCCATTACCTGGACGGCATAATATTGTGATTAGCCGTGATAGCCAGCTGAGTTTTGAGGGTGTGTCCTGCGTGACAAGTTTTGATGAGGCTATTACCATTGCTGGTGATTGTGATGAAATCGTGGTGATTGGCGGCGGTCAGCTTTACCAACAAATATTACCTAAAGCCGACGTTCTTTATCTTACTTTTATTGATGTCGATGTAGATGGTGACACCGTCTTTCCTGATTGGGATGATGGTTCTTGGGTTTTACAGAACTCAGAAAATGCAACAAACGACAAAGGATTGCAATATAGTTTTAACACTTTACACAAAAAGTGTTAAATTAGCAGTGTTTAACCCTGAAATTGGATGAACTGGCTATTTACACAATAAGCTAAGTTCATTGCTATATAACTATAATTAGAAAGGAGTGTCAGATGCGTCTATTGCCTGTGGCTATTGCAGCCCTGATTGCAGCATCTTCTGTGTCAGCCCCTGTTATCGCCGATACAGATCAATTAGTTGCAAATATTTGTAATTATGTACAATCAGACGATAAAAACCGTTTACGTAAAAAAATGAAAGAGAACCGTGTTAAATTACGTAATGTTTACTCAAGCATTTCTTGTGATGGCAGCAGTTTATTGCGTACTGCCTACAAATCGAATGCTGATGATACCGGTGAATATATTGCGAAGCGGATGCCAACATCTGATCTTGCTGCACCTGAAGCTGATGGTAAAACCATTTTAGATTGGGCTGCAGAAAATGGCCATAGTGCAAGTGCCATTAGTGCTGCGATCAAGGAACGTATAGGCGGTTAAGCCGCCCCGTTGATGGATTCTGATGATGCATCATCAGTCATCGAATGAGTACGATAATATAAAAAAATGCCGACATTATTTGTCGGCATTTTTTATTCTACGGCAAGCATTTATCAGCACAATATACGTACATCGTAATAGGTATTAGATTATATTATGTATTTAGATCGCATTATGTATTTAGATCATATTATCTGTTTAGATCATATTATCTGTTTAGATCATATTATATGTGTAGATTATATCGTGTGCTTCACGACGTTATTCTACTAAACAAAAAAGGCCTTGTAGGCCTTTTTTGTTGTCGTGCAATACTATGATTGCTTTTACACTTTAAACTCGCGTACAGAGGCTTGTAGCTCTTCAGCAAGCACAGCAACTTGGTGACTCGATTGTGCTGTTTGGTCTGCTCCCGTCGATGTCTCTTCAGAAATCGCAGCAATGTGCTCGAGTTTTTCTGAGACTTGTTGGCTAACAATATTTTGCTCTTGTGCCGCTTGAGCAATATGGTTACCTGAATCGTAGGCTTTGTGAACAGACTTACTGATAGTTTCTAAGGCAATATTAGATTGCTCGTTCTTTTCAACACAGCTGTTAGCTTGGCCTCGACTCTGTTCCATTACTGCCACAGCTTCTTGAGTGCCGACTTGCAACACTTCAATCATTTGTTGAATTTCACTGGTTGAATGCTGGGTACGCGACGCCAAGTTACGCACTTCATCAGCAACAACAGCAAAACCTCGCCCTTGTTCGCCAGCCCTAGCGGCCTCAATAGCGGCGTTCAGGGCAAGTAAGTTCGTTTGGTCAGCAATACCACGAATGACATCTAAAATCGAACCAATAGAAGCACTATCGGAATGCACTTTGTTGATGACAATACCGGCTTTAGCGACTTCTTCAGCAAGCGCGAGAATGGTGTTTTTGCTTTCTTCTGCAAGCACACGCATGTGCTGAGCTTCCTGGTCGGCTTGTTTTATTTCATTGAGAGCTTGGTCTGCACTCATTGACACTTGTTGTGCACTTGAGCTCAGCTCTGTGGTTGCCGCCGCGACTTGATCAACTTGGCTTTTTTGCTCTTGAATACCAATGGTTGTCTGCGAGGTAATTGCAGAGGTTTCTTCAGCCGCAGCCGCTAATTGGTTTGAGCGATCAACAATTCCAACAATAAGACTGCGGAGACTGTCGACTAACCTGTTGCAGTTTTTGGCTAATTCTGCGAATTCATCGTGTCCCGTGTCATCCAATTTATGGGTTAAATCACCTGATGCCAGAACATTCAGGGCTTTATTGACTTTTTCTAACGAGCGGGTTAATGGTTTTACCACTGCAATACTGACAATAATGGCGACAATGATGGCGATTAATACCACTAATAAGGTTTTAATGGTTGCTGAATCGATAATTTCAATGGCTGCGTTACTGATCTCCATGGCAAAGTTATCGATTGATTTAGCGAGCACTGTCATTCTTTTATTGACTGTTTTTGCTGCACTTTGAGTGTTAGTAAGCATTTTAGCGGCAGTAAAATCATGATTTAGTTGCTTTTGTTTCAATGCCTGAATCGAATCTGCTCCATTCAGTAATTTAAGCACTTTCGCTGATTCAGTGGTGAGATCTTCTAAGGTTGAATTATTTACAATACCGTTACCTTGACGATTAATGTAGTCAAGTTTAGCCTTAGCTTCACTGGTTAAGTAATCCAACTCTTTGATGATAAGGTCATATTTGCTTTGTTCAGTAGCGGCCACAAGGTCATAAATAGTGGTGATCATATTGATAAAAGTACTGTCAATGGCGCTTGCTGTGGCAGCGAGGCTTTTCTCGGTATCGTTTTCACTGGTTTCAAGGTCAATGATATCCAGTAATATCGATGATGCATCGTCAGCGGAGTTTTCGAAATTGCTGCGTAGACTGAGTAATTGCTCTTGTTGACTTAGCGCTCTTTCACGCTCTGCGAGCATGGTTACGGCACTTTTTTCATAATCGCGGTAGCTTTTAGTGAGACCTATCAGAGGTGTTGTCAGTTGTGACTGGGATTTAACTAAGGTGTTTAGACGAGTCAGATCGGATTCAAATGTGTTATCTAAGTCGGTTAGCTTTTTTTCTATCGCTGGAATTTTCGATGAATGAGTACTGTAATAAGCAAATAGTGCTTCAATTTGCTGGGTGCTTAGGTTCTCACTTAAAATACTCGTGGTTTCAAGTGCAGGTAAACTGATAGTTTTAAGAATCGTCGTGCCATCTTTAATACTATTGTTACTCAGCATGTTCACACCACCGAGGACCATCAGTAACAGCGTCACCACAGTAAAACCGCCAATGACTCTGGTCGCTACATTTATTTTCATACAGTACTCCGGCTATTATTATTATTTGATGCTGATTTTTATCTTGTAAGTGCGATCGTATATTAGAATATCGAATTTATTAAAGGGTGGTTGTATCGATGGTAATGTAATAAACGCTACAGTTAACTATCGGCTAAATGCTACTTTAGTTTAACGTTAAATTAACTTTTTTTGAGTGATTTTTTCATTTTTTTCAAGATGCCATAAGGTTAAGTGTTCTCCCCAGCAGCAGCCAGTATCTAATGCGAGAATGCGCGCATTATTAGTCTGGCCCATTAAAGCAGCCCAATGACCGAAGACTAGGGTGTATTGTGGTACTGTTTTTGATGGGAGTTCAAACCATGGACGTAATTGGGCTGAGTGTTGTTCGCTTGGCGGTGATTTACACTTAAAATCAAGATGACCATCGAGGTGCAAAAATCTCATCCGAGTTAATGCATTAATACAGTAACGTAATCTGTCGATACCGGTTAATGTGGGCGACCACTGTTCTGCATCGTTGGTATACATTTGGGCAATTAATGCCGTTAAATAATCGTCTTGCTGCAATGCTAAGCTAACTTGCTTTGCTTCACGTTTAAGGGTTGCTATATCCCACTGAGGAGGCACGCCGGCATGGGTCATGATGATATTATGTTCGGGCAAGGTTCTGACTAACGGTTGTTGGCGGATCCAATTAACCAAACCATCAATATCGGGTGCATTGAGTAACGCTTCAAGATGATCTTGTGGATTAGCTCGCTTTAATTTTCCGTGCAGAGCCAATAGATGTAAATCATGATTACCGAGCACCACTTTAGCAGAATCTTGTAATGACTGGAAAAAACGCAGAGTGTCTAACGATTCAGTCCCTCTGGCAATAAGATCGCCCACTGCCCAAAGTTGATCTTTGGATGGATTAAACGCTACTTTTTGGAGTAATAGTTGTAATTCGGAATTACAGCCCTGAACATCGCCAACAAAATAATGGGCCATGAGTTATTGAAGTATCCCTGGGACAGCAAGGCGAAAAGGTGGGATTGTCGCTAAAAAACGCTCTCCTTTATGATCTTCCATACCATAAAATCCTTGCATAAAGCCCACTGGCGTCTCCATCACTGTACCACTGGTATATTGGTAAGCAGTATTAGGCGC
Organism: Shewanella sp. Actino-trap-3; assembly: GCF_002836275.1. Classification (NCBI taxonomy): domain Bacteria; kingdom Pseudomonadati; phylum Pseudomonadota; class Gammaproteobacteria; order Alteromonadales; family Shewanellaceae; genus Shewanella; species Shewanella sp. Actino-trap-3. The sequence goes on from NZ_PJCE01000001.1 coordinate 4,278,341, forward strand.
AATAGTGGGTGTTTCTCCGACTACACCAGGGCCTTTTACTTCATTCTGTTTGCCGTCAGCATTGGTGATAATCCAATGACGGTCTTTAAGGGTCACTTTGTTATCACCTAGATTGATGATGGTAATGGTATAGCTAAAAAGATATTTATTATCAGCGACATCTGATTGTTGCTCTAAATATTGGGTGTCGATTTTAATTTTAATAGGCGATTTAACTTGGCTCATATTACATCCTAAAGCGAAAGGGCATGCTCTTTATGCATACCCTTATGATTAATCTTTTTTGTCACACAGCATATTAGCCATTGCCACATATTGCGGGACACTAATTTGCTCTGGACGCAAACTCGAATCAACTTGCAGTGTTACAAAGTCTTCGTCTGACAGTAATGTTTTCAAATTATTACGCAACGTCTTTCGACGCATATTAAATGCTGTCGTGACTAAGTGCCTTAATACGTGGACATCTTTACACGGCCAAGGTTTGACTTCAAAAGGCAATAATCTAATCACTGCAGAGTCAACTTTGGGCGCCGGGGTAAAGCTTTCCGGTGGCACTTCTAATACGGGTACCACTTGGCAATAATATTGTGCCATTACGGTTAAACGGCCGTAAGCTTTAGTGCCTGGGCTCGCCGATAAGCGCAGGACCACTTCTTTTTGCAACATAAAATGCATGGTTTCTATTTGTTCAGCAAACTCAAACAAATGAAACATAAGTGGTGTTGAAATATTGTAAGGCAGATTGCCAAACACTTTCATTTTTTTGCCAGCTTGTTGCAACTGACCAAAATCAAACTGTAACGCATCACCTTGGTGAATGGTTAGCTTGTCTTTAAGTATTGGATGATATTGTAAGCGTTTAACTAAGTCGCGATCTAATTCAACCACGGTTAGGTTATCAATCATATCTGCAACAGGCTCAGTTAAGGCGCCTAGGCCTGGTCCAATTTCAACCATAACATGATTATTATCTGGAGCAATAGCGCCTACGATACTGCTAATCACGCCTTGGTCGGTTAAGAAGTTCTGTCCAAAACGCTTTCTGGCCGTGTGGCCTAAATGTACTTTATTACTCATTAAAATGGGTTACTTACTTTTTGAGGCCAATTCGATGGCTTTGTTTAATGCACAGGTAAAACTGCCGCAATCTGCTTTACCACTTCCAGCCAACTCGAGCGCGGTGCCATGATCGACTGAGGTGCGAACATAAGGTAAACCTAAGGTGATATTGACCGACTTACCAAATCCTAATGATTTAAGCACAGGTAATCCTTGGTCATGATACATGGCCAATACGACGTCAGCTTGTTCAAGATACTTAGGTTGAAATAAGGTATCTGCTGGCAACGGGCCAACAATATCCATGCCTTGTTCTCGTAACTCATTGAGCGCCGGTATGATGGTATCAATTTCTTCACGACCTAAGTGACCGTCTTCTCCTGCATGTGGATTGAGCCCACAGACATAAATTTTAGGTGAGCCTAAACCAAATTTGCTGACTAATTCGCGGTGCAAAATAGTAATAATATGATGCAATCGGTCGCGAGTAATCGCTTTTGCAACGTAGGCCAGTGGAATGTGAGTGGTCATTAGCGCCACTTGTAGACCAGGCGCGGCCAACATCATCACCACATCAGCACAGTTGGCTTGCAGTGCAAAATACTCAGTATGACCACTAAACGGGATACCCGCTTGGTTAATAATCCCTTTATGTACGGGACCGGTTACGACGGCGTCGAATTCATTCGACATATTTTTTTCACCGGCATAACGCAAGGTTTCTACTACATAGGCACTGTTTGCTTCATTTAACACACCACACTTAGCCTCTTCGGCTAATGTAAAAGGAGCAATGGTTAATGTTCCTGCCGTTTGTGGTTTCGGTGGCTGCGATGGTTGATAAGGCCTGAGTTGTAAAGGCAGTCCAAGCATTTTAGCTCGTGTGATGAGTAAATTGGGATCGGCACAGACAACTAGCTCAACAGGCCAGGCCTGTTGAGCTAGTTTGATGACTAAGTCGGGACCAATACTTGCTGGTTCACCTGGGGTGATGGCAATACGTTTAGTCATTAATTTTGCTTAGCCTCGTTTGCTTGCTGGCTCAACGATTTCGATATACGCTTCAGAACGCATTTCGTCTAACCAGGTTTGTAACTCTTCATTAAACTTACGACGGAAGATCAATTGATGAGCACGGTTGCTGTTAAATTGCTCTGTTGCATCGGTTGTACGACGCGATTCAAGTTGAACAATATGCCAGCCGTGCGTTGAACGGAATGGCTCACTGAATTGACCTTCTTGAAGACTCGAAAGGGTTTGAGAGAACTCTTGCACATACATGCTTGGGTCTGCCCAACCTAATTCGCCACCTTTAGCAGCAGAACCAGGATCTTCTGAATACTGACTGGCTAATTTAGCAAAATCAGCGTCACCAGAACGAACTTGAGTTAAAAAGTTGGCCAACATTGCTTTAGCACGATCTTCCGATAGGATTGGCGATGGCTTGAGTAGAATGTGGCGTGATTTTACTTCCTCAACTTCTTGGGTTTGCAAACCACGAGTGTCTACTACTTTAATAATATGAAAGCCGGAACCCGATTTAATCGGACCAATAATGTCGCCTTTTTTTGCGGTATTAATCACTTCAGCAAACAAGGTCGGCATTTCGTTAATGTTCATAAAGTCCCATATGCCGCCTTCTAATGCTTTAGGACCTGATGAAGACGCGATAGCTGTGCTACGGAAATCCTCTCCACCATTTAAACGTTTAAGCACGATATCTGCACGACTGCTAGCACTTTCGAGTTGTTCACTGCTTGGGCTACTTGGCACTTCAATCAGAATGTGACCAATTTGGAACTCAACATCTTTTAAGCCTTGTTCTTGAATTAATTTAACTAAGCCGCTAATTTCTTGTGGCGACACTTGAATACGGCGTTGCACTTGGATGCGCTGAATTTCACCTAGGGTGACTTCTTGACGTAACTGTTCGCGATATTGGCTAAAGCTGGTGCCTTCACTTTCAATCGATTGTTGCATTTGTGCAACGGTCATTTTTTGTTCTTTAGCGATATTGGCAATGGTTTGGTCTAATTGCAAATCACCAATTTGTAAGCCGATACGTTCAGCCATTTGCATTTGCAAATGGGTTAAAATAAGGCGTTCAATAACTTGAGTGCGTAAAGCATCATCAGAGGGTAATGTTTGTTTCGCTGCTTTAGCATTGGCTTTAACAGTCGTAACCATGTTGGTTATTTCACTTTCAAGAATGATACCATCATTAATTTGTACTGATACGCGATCTAATGGCATTGGTGCTGCAACACTGGTATGGCTCACAGCCAGTGCTAGTAATGCAAAAATTAATTTTTTACTGTGTTTCATCCACAAAATCCTTGGCACATTCGATTCAATATAAACTGGCGATACATCGCCAAAATAAGGTTACTACTTCATACACAACAGCGTGTTTGTTGTTATTGGACTATGAGTTTATCGCTAGGTTCAGCAATCTATCACAAAAGAATGCTAATTCCTCAAGTAAAGTGGTTTACGGTAGTTAAATAAGCCTTCATTTAACATGTCGTCGACCCCTAACGGACCCGATCCCCCTAAGCCTTTAATGACAAAGTTCAGGTAAACACCGCTTTCAAACTCCTCACGTCCGTCAATGGTTTCTGATAAATCATCATCGTAGTTGGTTTTGATACGATAATGATAACTCAGACGCAATGCCCAGCAACATGATTCGTATTGCACGCCAGTGTAAGTTTCAATACTACGAGATTCATTGAGGTCGTAATAGTAGTTACCCACAAAATATAAGTTGTCACTAATGGGCCACGATGCACGCACACCAGCCTGCGAAATATCTACTTGGTCATTGGTGTTGGTATTGAGCAAGTCGGGTACATAACGATAACTTAGTTGCAATAATCTGTCATTACTTGGACGATAATCTAAGGTGACTTCATTCTTTTTATTTTTACCCGTTTCAGTATCGTGCTGAACCGAACCACTGACAAACCAATCGTTGTATAACTGGGCATCTAATTCAGCGGCCAAGACCGACGTTGACTGAGTTGCTTCTTCGTAGGTATTTTCAATGCTGACTTTTGAGTTTTCTAAATAGATGATTTGACCCACGCTAAACTTAAGTTTTTCGCGGTTAGTTTGATCAAACAAACGAGTGGTGAAACCTAAGGTAAACTGGTTGGCATCTGCCACGCGGTCTAAACCTGAATATTGGCGATCGCGGAATAAACCATAATAGTCTTCTTGCAATTGTGCGGTGTCATAAATACCAATATTGGATTGATCTTCATAGCCGACATAAAGATATTGGATCTGGGGTTCGAGCGTTTGACGGTATTGCTCGTCAAACAGTTGTGTTGCCCGCTCAAAATTGACCTGACCATGTAAACGCGCTTGTGGAATCGTGCGGCTTATACTGTCGTCTAATGTTGAGTCGTCGTCGATATTTTGTTGCCAATACTGAGTTTGCAGTAATTTAACTTCACTGGTAAACGAGCCTGCAGGTCCTTGAATTGGCCAAATTAAGCTGGGCACTAAGTGTAAGCGGGTTGCTGTATTGTTCTCGTTATCTTGATGGCGAAAATTGGTCAGTTCAGAATTAAACCTGAAGTCGATAGAATTAATAATGTCTGCAGAACGATAGTTAAAGTTTAACTGTGGCATCACTTGATACGGTTTTTCATCTTCGCCAAGTACTTTAATGTCTTGTACTCGCATGTTGAAGTCCCAGTCACGTTCAAAATAACTGGCTTCACCAATACGTGATAACTGGTTGTCGGTTGACTGATTGACGTCGGAATTTAAATCGTTGAAATAATTATTATCAGATACATCTGTATAATTTGCTCTTACCCGCCAATTGTCATTCACCGCACCTTGATGACTCCAGTGGTAAAGGTAACGATTTGCGTTATTAGTGAGCTTATTATCACTGCCTAAATATTCAAAATTAACTTGGCCATTCTGACGTTCACCCGCCAAATATCTGAATTCAGTTTTGGTGTATAAACCACGAGATGACATATAGTCTGGCGTAAACGTTAAATCAAATTCTGGCGCGATATTCCAATAATACGGGGTACTAATTTCAACGCCGTTGGTGGTACTCGTGCTAAAACTAGGGAATAGAAAGCCTGATTTACGTTTATCTGACACTGGGATCGTCATATACGGAATGTATAACACTGGGATGTTGGCAATACGCAGTTTGGCATTCCAAATTTCGCCCCATTCTTCTTCGCTATCAATTTTGATCATTTCAGCTTCGAGTAACCATGATTCATCACCGGGAGGGCAGGTAGTGAAGTTAGTTTTTGTCAGCAATAGATTATTGTCTGAAGTGATCTGAAGCTTTTCTGCGTCACCATGCACTTGTTGTCCATGTAACCAATATTGAGCTCCTTTCAGAGTGGCATTATTGGCGCTCATTTGTGCTTCTAATGAATTTGCGGTGATGGTAAATAACTCATCTTTAAATATAAGGTTACCGTTTGCATTTAAACGTTGCTGCTTTTGATCCAGCACGGCATTGTCAGCGGCAATATGACGACGTCCTTGGCTGAAACTCACATCACCCGAAAACTCAGCCTGGTTATTGTAAGCTACGGTGGATTGATCGCTAATGATAACAATCTGATCGTCTGAGATGCCAGTTAATGCTGCGCGGTCTTCGAATGAACGAGAAACCGGAGGAACTACAACGCATTGCAACGCAGGCGCTGGTGTCGTTGTTGGCTCATCAGCCAACACGATATTTGGGAGTAGGCATAATGCCAGAAAATAACGGATCTGCATTGTTGTCAATAATTTATGAATTCTGATGCTGGAAAAGTTTTGGAGAGAAAAGATACTCAGCTAAATGAAACATTCCATTCTTTAGCTGTTTCCAAATGTTATGCTGGCTATAATAAAGCAATTTTTAGTTAAGAGCCATTGAGATGATTTTATCTGATCCAAGATTTATCGCGTTAAGTGACTGGTTAAACCAATATTTCGGCGATGGAGTTGCCATTAACTTGATCTGTGGTGATGCCAGTTTTCGACGCTATTTTCGTATTCATCATCAAGATAACCATTATATTGTCTCTGATTCGCCCATCGATTTAGTGCCCATCGCCCCTTTTGTTGCAATAGCAAAGGCCTACCAACGCGTTGGGCTACTGGTACCCGAAGTGCTTGCAACCTGCGATGAGTATGGTTTTGTTTTGCAAACTGATGTGGGTGAGTTACAACTATTGTCGGTGCTCAATAAAGACAATGTAGCCGACTATTATCAGCAGGCATTAAATTTACTCCCGGTGATTGCGACTGTGACCGATACCGAAAATGGACCGTTAGCAGATTACGATGGTGCATTTGTGGCGAGAGAGTTAGCTATTTTTGTTGATTGGCTATTAAACAAACATTTAGATTACGTATTGACGGACAATGAGCAAAAAATGGTGACGTCAACGTTTAGTGCGTTGACCCAAAATGTGCTTGCACAACCCAAAGTGGGGATGCACCGTGACTACCATAGCCGTAATTTACTGATAAATGATCATGCATTAGCGGTTATCGACTTTCAAGATGCGGTGCATGGGCCGGTGACTTATGATGCGGTATCATTGCTGCGCGATTGTTACGTGCGTTGGCCAGACGATATTATTGATCACTTGATGAGGTATCACTATCAACTTGCAATAGATCATAAATTGATGGCTAAAGAGGTTAAGTTTTCAACCTATAAACAATGGTTTGATTTAATGGGCTTACAGCGCCACATTAAAGCGGCAGGTATTTTTGCGCGTTTATACCATCGTGATGGCAAAGACGGTTATCTAGCTGATATTCCATTAACCTTACAGTATATAGCCGATATTGGGATGCAATACCCACAAATTGCTGATTTTGGCGTATGGATTAAAAAGGTGATTTTACCGTTAGTAAACCATAAGATCATCAATGAGGCGGTAAGCGAAGCATGAAAGCGATGATTTTAGCTGCGGGACGTGGGGAGCGTTTACGACCATTAACCGACTCGTTACCTAAGCCGTTAGTGAGTGTTGCGGGTAAACCCTTAATTGAATATCACTTAGAAAAATTGGCGTTAATCGGTGTGACCGACGTGGTAATTAATCAAGCTTGGTTAGGGTATAAGTTACCTGAAATGTTAGGCGATGGGAGTCGTTGGGGACTGCAGATTAGCTACAGTGAAGAAACCACGGCTTTAGAAACCGCCGGTGGCATAAAGCAAGCATTACCTTTGTTGGGTGACGAGCCTTTTTTAGTGATCAATGGTGATATTTTTATCGATCACTTGCCCGATATGACCGCGGCTTATCAGCGAGTGAGCCAAGGTGATGCCTTGGGCTATTTATGGTTAGTCGACAATCCAGACCACCATCCGGTAGGCGATTTTTCGATTGCTGCGCAAGGGCAATTAACCTTGCAGGATGAACAAAGGTTAACATTTGCTGGACTGGGGATTTATCATCCTCAATTATTTAGCGCATTGCCTCAAGGTAAGCATGCTTTGGGACCGTTATTGAAACAGTCGATTACCCAACAGCGGATCTATGGTGAATATTTTAATGCTTATTGGTGTGACGTAGGAACACTCGAGCGGCTTGAACAGTTACAAACACGTTTAGTCTCTTTGTTGTTGCCTTAAGTTAGGTCAAATGATGGGCGCACAGTGGCGTAATTATTTTAAATATAGTGGAAGAAAAAATGCGAATTTGGGGTAAAATTTTTGGGTTTATCATTGGGTTTATGTTTGGGCGTTTTTTCGGGGCAATATTAGGGTTATGGTTAGGTCATGCTTTTGATAAACGCCAAGGATTTAAGTCGTTAATTCGTAAAGGTAGTGAACGTCAGGCGATGTTTTTTAATTCCACCTTTGCGGTTATGGGTCATGTAGCCAAAGCCTCTGGGAGGGTGACCGAAACTGATGTTCGCATTGCGACTCTGTTAATGGATCAAATGAAGCTGTCTGGGCAATCACGTGTCGATGCGCAAACCGCTTTTCGTCAAGGTCGCCAAGCGGATTTTGATTTACTCAAGCAGCTAGAACTGTTTCGACAAGCCACACAAGGCCGGGTTGAGTTGGCGCAGATGTTTTTGGAAATCCAAATTCAAACTGCTTTGACTGATGGTGAATTACATGCAAATGAAAAACAAATATTGTCAGTGATTGCCGCTAAACTTGGTCTTGGTGCACAACTTGATGCCTTACTGGCTCGTTGGCAAGCAGAGTTTAGCCATCATCAGGCGCCGCAAGGTAATAAAATTTCGCTGATTGATGCCTATTTGTTACTCGGGGTAAAAGAATCTGCTAGCGATCAAGATATTAAACGAACCTACCGAAAATTGATGAATGAACATCATCCTGACAAGCTTGTGGCAAAAGGGTTACCAGCTGAAATGATGGAGTTGGCTAAAACCAAAGCTCAAGATATTCAAGTCGCTTACGAACGCATAAAAACCTCGCGTGGTATGCGTTAATTTTACACTGAGAGTAGACCAAGCAAAGGACTGAAGTACGTGATGAAAATAGTGGTATTAGATGGTTATACACTTAACTCAGGTGATTTGAGTTGGCAGGCGCTTGAAGCGCTAGGCCAGTGTGATATTTACGATCATACAACACTCGAACAAGTGGTTAATCGCTGTCACGAAGCAGATATAGTACTGACCAACAAAACCCTGTTAAGCGCAGAGACCTTAAAACAACTGCCCAGGTTAACCTACATCGGTGTGCTCGCGACCGGCACCAATGTGGTCGATGTTGAGGCGGCGACAGAGCAGGGTATTAGCGTTACCAATATTCCTGCCTATGGTCCAGATGCTGTGGCACAAATGGTATTTGCGCATATTTTGCATCATCATCAACATGTGGCGTTACACAATCAAGCTGTTAAAGCTGGAGAGTGGGCTGCTAATAGAGATTTTTGTTTTACCTTAAGCCCATTAACCTCGCTAAAAGGCCTAACCTTAGGTGTTGTCGGTTATGGCGATATTGGCCAACAAGTGGCAACATTAGGCGTGGCGTTTGGCATGAAGGTGTTGATCACCAGTGCCAAACCTAAAACCGCTTTACCCGAGGGCGTTCACTGGTGTGAACTGGAGACGTTATTAACCCAAGCCAATATTGTGTCACTGCATTGCCCACTTAATCCATTAACCAAACACATGATGAATAAATCCAGTTTAGCTTTACTCCCATCCGGTTGTTTACTGATTAATACTGCCCGTGGTGATTTAATTAATGAAGCAGATTTGGCCCAATGGTTAAATGACCATAATGGCTTTGCCGGAGTCGACGTATTATCGACTGAGCCACCGAGTGCGAATAATCCGCTACTCAGTGCCGCCAATATTAGCATCACGCCGCATATAGCATGGGCGACATTACAAGCCAGACAAAATCTACTCAATATTGCCATTGAGAATGTGCGCCATTTCCAGCAAGGTAAAATGTTGAATATAATCAATGGCTAAAGTAGTCGATAACAATGAGTGCTCTTAGCCACTCGCATTCTTAGCAACGAGCACTAATCACGGTCGCTTAAACTCTCATTTAGAACGGAGTTCTGCACATGTCACTATGGAAAGTCCTGTTTGATTTTGTCGATAAAGAGCGCACCAGGTTTGATAACGTGCGTCATGATACCCATGCGCTGCAATTTGAAATTGAAGCCAACATTCATTTTTTTGTTGATGGCGTAGCGCAAGCTGTTAGCACCGCAGACATTATTAACGGCCTAGAAACCAAAGCGTTTGAACATGCGATGCTGTCGGGATTACATATTCGCCAGGGTAAGTTAGCGTCGCGCACCATTGAGGGTTATAAAGAGTTTGATAAGTATTTAGGTGAGCCAAGTGATGTGCTGGTTAAAAATCTGTACCTGAAAATAACGCTGCTGCAAAAACTGATTAACGCAGGTAAGCTTGATCAAGATCGTAAGCTTAAAGCACTGTTTCGTTTACTGATGTTAGTCCACTTTCATTTAGCCAATAAACCACTACCTAAACCACGGCCTAAAGCAACAAACTAAACCGCAGATAATCTGCGGCTTAGTTTGTTGTTAATTAACTTTAGTTTGATCCAGTTCACTCCAGCTTTGCTTAAAACAATACCTTAATCTTACTGGCAACCGTTTTGGCTTTTTCGATGGCTTCTTCAACCGTGTTGTCTCTGGCTAACGCTACCCCTAAACGACGGCGTCCATTAATGTCTGGTTTACCAAATAAACGCAGTTGAGTATCAACAGGCGCGAGTGCTTCAGCCATGCCTTGGTAACGGATATTGGTTGATGTGCCTTCAGCCAGAATAACCGCAGAGGCGCTGGGACCGTGTTGCACAATATTGCTGATGGGTAAGCCTAAAATGGCGCGCACATGTAAGGAAAACTCTGACAAATCCTGACTGATTAAGGTGACTAAACCGGTATCATGTGGTCTGGGTGACACTTCAGAAAAATACACCTCATCACCTTTAATAAATAGCTCTACACCAAACAGTCCATATCCACCTAAGGCTTCAACAACTCGCTGACTCATGGCTTGGGCTTTGTGCAATACCTTCGCGGGCATGGCTTGTGGTTGCCAAGATTCACGGTAATCACCGTCTTCTTGCCTATGGCCAATCGGGTCACAAAAGTGGATGCCATTGACCGCACTGATGGTCAGTAAGGTGATTTCATAGTCAAAAGGAATAAAGGCTTCAACAATCACCCGACCTTGACCTGCTCGGCCACCTTCTTGAGCATAAGCCCACGCCGGTTGAATTTGCTTTGCCGTCTTAATCACACTTTGGCCTTTACCCGATGAACTCATCACAGGTTTAACCACACAAGGCATTCCAATGGTGGCAACAGCTTGTTCAAATTCATCTTGGTTGTCGCAAAAAAAGTAAGCTGATGTGGGCACGGCTAATGTTTCTGCCGCCAAGCGTCGAATGCCTTCGCGATCCATGGTTAGTTGGGTCGCCTTTGCTGTCGGCACCACCCGCAAGCCTTGTTGCTCCAGTTCCAATAACGTTTTAGTCGCAATCGCTTCGATTTCAGGGATCACCAAGTCAGGCTGCTCGAGTTCAATAACCGTTTTGAGTGCATCGGCATCGAGCATGTTGATCACATGAAAACGATGAGCAATTTGCATGGCTGGTGCATTCGGGTAGCGGTCGACCCCAATCACCTCAATGCCGTAACGTTGTAATTCTATGGCGACTTCTTTACCGAGTTCGCCACAGCCTAACAACATCGCTTTGATTGTGCCTGGGGTGTTTGCTGTGCCAAAAGTCGTTGGGGTTGCTATGGTCATGTGCGGCCTTACTAAATAGGATATATTTTTATATGAAGAACAGTGTAACGAGATATGGTGTTATAAATCCAACAGAAAAAGCATTGTTTAGCTAAACCAAGGGGGATAAGGCGATAAAATGTGAGCGATGATTGTGTTTTATGGCGATAAGTAGGTGTTTGTATGCTTGAAATAAATGCTCTGCATGTGATAAAAAATAGCTGAATAAGCCAACATCATTGACTACATCGCTGATGTTGGCTGTGCCATTGGAATCGATTGCTCAGGGCGATATTAGTTAACCAACAGCTCTGCTGCAGTTAAAATCAATTCAGGAGCCGGGCGAACTTTATAGTTGGGATTAACATATTGAAAATGGATTAAGCCGGTTTTGTCTGCCACGTATACCGCAGGCACAGGCAACACCAAGCGTTTATCACCTTGTGGCGTGGTAAACAGGGTATTGTCGACATTCAGCTTAGCTTGGTAAGTCTGGGTGGTTTTTTCACTGGTGTAATACGCCAAACCAAAAGCTTGTGAAGCGGCCATTGATGCATCGGACAGCAGTAAATAATCCAGTTTTTTAGTCGTTATCGAGGCGCGCATTTTTTCTGGGGTGTCGGGTGAAATCCCCACCAACTGAAAACCTAGCTCAATGAGTTTAGGTTCAATGGCTTTGAGCTGACCCATTTGCGAATTACAAAATGGACACCAGCCGCCACGATAAAAGAAAAAGACCGTGGGTTTTTGGGCTACCAATTGACTCAGATCAACCGCTTTTCCATCAACATCTTGCAGTGTAATTGCCGGAATTTGATGACCATTAAGCAGGGGGATTACATGATTTTCGTCACTGGCAATGGGTTTAGCCACACTGGCTAAACTGGTTAGGGTCAGTGCGGTAGCGATAAGTAGCGTTTTTAGCATAGTAAGTCCTTGTGAAGTGATGTCCCAACAACAATAGACCATAGCATAAACAAAATAATTTCATCCAAACACAAAAAAGGCGCCTAAGCGCCTAGTTGATTAAATAGCGTGATGCTATTTAATCTTTTTGTATTTTACCGTGCTACTGGCTTTACCGACTTTAACCCGACGTCCATCCATGTTTTTCTCGGCAATCATCTGCTCGCCCACGTTATCGCTACGTTGTTGCTTTTTAGCAAAGCTACGGCGTTGTTCAATTTGCTTAAGCAATACCTCACGGCTGCCGACTTCGTAACCTGGCACTGTGACCCGGCGGATTTTCTGGCCGATTAATTTTTCAATGTCCGCTAAGGTGCGTTCTTCTTCGCGGCTCACAAATGAAATGGCAACACCGGTTTTACCCGCACGACCAGTACGGCCAATACGGTGGACATAATCTTCGGCTAAAAACGGTAAATCGTAGTTAACAACATATTCTAGATTTTGGATGTCGAGTCCGCGAGCAGCCACTTCGGTGGCGACTAATACGCGAATTTTACCTTCAACAAATTCACGCAGTGCACGACGACGGCTACCTTGGGCTTTCTCGCCATGAACCACACCAGAAACAATCCCGTCTAAGTTTAGCTCTTTCACTAATTTATCTGCCGCATCACGCGTCGCGGTGAACACTAAGACACGTTGCCAATTTTTAGTGCCAATTAACTCAGATAATAATTCATGTTTACGACGTTGCTCAACCGGATACACCACTTGGCTAACGGTGTCCGCCGTGGTGTTTTGCTTATCAGCGGCAATAATTTTAGGCTTATTAAGCATCTCATTGGCTAACTTTTTCACTTCAGTAGAGAAGGTCGCAGAAAACAACATGTTTTGGCGCTTTTTGTTTACCGCTTGGATAATTTTTTTAATATCAGCACTAAAGCCCATATCTAGCATGCGATCAGCTTCATCCAGGACTAAAAATTCAACGTTAGATAAACTTAAGTTACAGGCCACAATGTGTTCAAGTAAACGCCCTGGGGTAGCCACAATCACGTCAGCACCACGTTTAAGTTTCTGTGATTGAGAGTCCATTTTAACGCCACCGTAAATGGTTAATACCGTTACGTTAAGGTATTTACTGTAGGCGCTAATATTGTCGGCAACCTGCGCAGCAAGCTCACGGGTTGGCGTTAGAATTAAGGTGCGAGTGTTAGACGGTAGCGTCTCTTTGGGGGTGTCACACATTTTTTGTAAAATAGGCAATGCAAACGCCGCCGTTTTACCGGTACCGGTTTGGGCGCTGGCTAACACATCTTCACCACGACGGATCGCAGGGATCGCTTGTTGTTGAACGGGTGTCATAGCTTGATAACCGCACTCAGCGATCGCGCGTAGTAATTCTGGGGCGAAGCTAAAAGATTCAAATTTCATGGTGCAGTTCCTGTATGTACATCAAAACAAAGCGATTGATATGCGATTCAGTCAACATCAGTTAACAAAAAGTGTTCGCAAATTAATCTGGAATTTTATGGTTTAGAGCCCTATCTAATGGTCGATTCTATGCTTAATTTAGCGTGATTAACATCTTAGGATAGTTGAAAAACGTTAAGCCTGAATTAAGCGCCAATTTTGTGCCATAGATAAGCGGCCGCGGAGTATAACAAACTTTTGTATAAATCCTGAACTTTATCTGTGTCTGGCGCTAAGATTTTTTAGGCGATATCGTTCTAACGGAAATGACTCGATGGCAACGACATTGAGGTGTCGTGTTCTAGCAAAATCCGCGAACATGCTTTTTGACATTGAACTGCAGCCAGTACCCGTAGCAAATGTGCCGTGTCTAGTGATCCAAGCGCTTACCAAGGTAGCAATTTTTGCCTATTTCAACTGACAATTTTGGGCATCTTAGTGGTTTTTCTATCTTCATATTCGGTTCATATTTAGATTTAAATTTAAATTCACATTCAGCTTAAATACTGGCCATCCGTTATCAATGATTTAGCCGACACTCATTATGATACTTAACGAGATGGTCGATGTTCATCGCGGCCTAGACCCTCTTGGCTTGGTTAACAAGATATCTCCGATCCAAGCATCGTCCTTTGTCGCGTGATAGCGCAAGACATAAAAGTGGCTGTCCGCTAAAGGATTTTATTGATTAAAGCAGAAAAAATCACCGAGAAACACCTAGCCCTCTTTTTCGTTATAATGCTCTACCCGTTATATACCCGTATTTAAAAGGTATTAAAAAGATCATGGATATCAAAGGAAACTGCATCTCATCAATAAACGATGAGCACGGCCCAATTTATGTTTACCAAACAAGGACCAGCCGGATCCTCAGCTTTGATGGGAAAATCTATCAAAGTAGTATGAAACTAAAAGACATTAATGGATTAGCTCTGGGCTACACTCAGGCCATGATGGCGGGTTTATTGTTTATCCCCACAGTAAAAACTGCCACGATTATGGGGCTGGGCGCCGGCTCAATGGCAAAAAACCTACTCAGTAGTTTCTCCGAGTTGCAGGTCCATGCGGTCGAATATCGTGCAGCCGTGGCCAAGACTGCAACAGAATATTTTTACTTACCCGACACGGATCGCCTGTGTATTCATATAGATGATGCGGTGAACTACATGAAACACACCGACATAAAAAGCGATATTATCTTTTCAGATCTCTACAACGCTAAGGGCATGGAACCGAAGCAAGTACAACAATCCTACTTGCGTGATTGTAAACAGGCACTGAACCAACAAGGTGTCCTCGTGCTTAATATCTGGCATACGACAGTTAACTTACGAGAAGAGTTAGATGAATTACTCGCGGGCGTATTTGACAACCAACTACTCAGTTTCGAAGTCGATAGTGGAAACACGATTGTTCTTGCATTCAAAAATGACATTCCCGCGCTAAAAGAACAAGATCTACTGGCTAAAGGTCAATGGTTGCAACAGGAAATGAACATTCCGATGGAACCTTATGCCAAATTACTGTTAGAGACACAAGATTTTTGCGAAGAGTGATGCGGATAGCTATTTTTACTGGCTACGTTATTAAGATATATCTTTGGTTTTATGATTGCTAGAAAGGGTGAATGCCTCCTATTGGTCAAGGCAATGGTTTGCTTATGGGCCTTAGCGCTTTTGCTGTCTAGCTAACACTATAGTGTATTCATTGTGACGCTGGCGCTTTAAAAGCAAGGGGATTGCCCTGACATGGATAAGTGAAGCGGGCTTAGATGTGGGCTTAGATGTGGGCTTAGATGTGGGCTTAGATGTGGACTTAGATGTGGACTTAGATGTGGACTTAGATGTGGACTTAGATATGGACTTAGATGTGGGCCTAGATGTGGACTTAGATGTATCGCTGCGCCGCGATGAATTCCGTAACCCCTGCGCCTATTATGGTCAAACGCCCATATTGCTAGCGGCCAGCTATCACCTAGCACCTGCTGAAGATGAAAGTCGCTACGGTAGGTAACTAGAAAGTATCTCGTCTTTCTAGGCCTTGACCGTATTCCGCCGCTAATAAAAAGGCCAGCCTCTATGGCTGGCCTCACTATTGAGTCTATTATCGGGTTAAATTGCCCAACCACCTAGATAGAACGCGACTAAACCGAGTGTAATGGCGATGACGCCAAGTCGCAGTTTACGCCACTCGCCGCTGCATATGCGGCCAATCACTAAGGTAACAAACCCAAGCATAATCCCAGTGACGATATTACAGCTTAAAATGATAAATACTGCGCAGGTTAGGCCTGCCATCGCATCCACTTTATCGTCAAAATCAAGCTTAGTGACGTTGCTTAGCATCAGTAATCCAACATACATAAGCGCTGGCGCGGTCGCATAAGCCGGCACTAAATAGCTTAACGGCGCTAAAAACATCATCATCAAAAACAGCAAGCCAACTATGGTAGCGGTCAGGCCCGTTTTGCCACCTGCAGCGGTTCCTGCAGCGGATTCAATATAAACGGCCGCAGGGGCACCGCCGACTAGGCCAGCAACAATACTGCTGACAGAATCTGATGTCAGTGCTTTACCACCACCCACAATATTGTCATTTTCATCAAGAAGTTCCGCTTGGCCTGCCACCGCTCTAATCGTGCCAGTGGCATCAAATATTGCGGTCATCACCA
This sequence comes from Shewanella sp. Actino-trap-3, assembly GCF_002836275.1. Classification (NCBI taxonomy): domain Bacteria; kingdom Pseudomonadati; phylum Pseudomonadota; class Gammaproteobacteria; order Alteromonadales; family Shewanellaceae; genus Shewanella; species Shewanella sp. Actino-trap-3. The sequence continues at coordinate 4,294,716 of NZ_PJCE01000001.1, forward strand.
ATGCCAACACAATCGGCAGTACCACTGGATTCAGTGCACCCATAATATCGAGCTGGCCAATCAGTGATGTTTCCGACATCAAGTTAGGCAATGCAAATAAGCCTTGATATGTCACGTTCGGATCAAATATTAACCCAAAGACAGAGAGTCCGACAATCACCAGCAATATGCCACCTGGCATGCCTCGGCGCTCAAGCCCAATCGTCATAGCAAGGCCAATTATTGTTGCGATAACCGGTAAGCTATTAATATCACCAAGCTGTACGGGTAAACCGGCATCGTTGGAGACAATTAATTTCACGCTATTGGTCGCAATAAGCAGTAAAAACAAACCAATACCAATACCCGTACCGTGAGCGATACCGGTTGGCAAGTTCGTCAGTACCCACTGACGAATACCCGTGACACTCACAAAGGTAAATACGACACCCATAAGGAAAATAGCGCCAAGGGTGACAGGAATGGATATGCCTTGGCCCAGCACCATACTAAATGCCGTAAAGGCCGTGAGTGATATTGCACACCCTATGGCCATCGGCAAATTAGCCCATAGCCCCATGAGTAACGAACCAAAAGCGGCAATTAAGCAGGTCGCGATAAATACCGCAGCAGGGTCAAACCCTGCAGTGCCAAGCATGTTAGGCACTACAATTACCGAATAAACCATAGCCAAAAACGTCGTTAAGCCGGCAATGACTTCACGTTTTAAGGTACTTCCACGGGCAGAAATATTGAAATAGCTATCCAAAAATGGATCAGAAGCAGCAGTCGAGTTAGAGAGAGTCTGTTCAGACTTCATAGATATTATACCTTTTGATCTCTTAAATATGAGTTAACCAATGATCATTCATTGGCGACACAGCTATGGCAGGTAGAGCCCCAATCGAGATAGACTTAGGTGAGAGATCCACTTGGCGCTTATAGCGTTAGTGACCTGCGAGTATTGTGGTAAACAAATTTGTTATCCACATGTCTGGTAAAATTTACTCTTACCAACATAGCTTTTGTTGGCGCGGAGTTTACAACAATCGACCATAAGGAAACAGGAAGCAGTTAACAATTTTTGTTACATAGATAAAACAACGCCCATAAACACACAAAAGTAACCGGCTGTTTTACCTGCCGCATCATAAAATGACTCACTGCAGTGACAACCACTCTCCAGTATGTATTGCCAATAACTTATCAGCGGCCTTAGTCCGGCAACTCAATGCCGATATGAAGGCATAACAGTGTTTGCCGCGAGTGGGCAAATTAACTCGCTGTAGTCGATTATCGAGGTCGAACATCGTTAGCTATTATGCCGTGTATTTGTGAAGACGTGACAGTGAAGCGTTAATGCTAAATTTGTTAGTGGACCAAAGTTGGCTAGCCTTCGAATGAAGGCTGATTACATTTTTTGATTTAGCTTCTGGCTGAGTTGGTATTGGTCAGTTTGTGTGGAGGTTATACCTTCATTGATATCTATCACTTCCCAGCGGGGGATGTGCAGATATTTCTGCGAGACGCTGTGAATATGTCCCTATACGCTCTGCGATTTCATCCCTGAAATCGAAGCTCGCAGTCGCATCTACACTAGGGTATTTTATCTCTTCGATGTGGATTTATTGAATGAAGTTGCTAAAAAGGACATGTCGTCTACCCGACATAAATAGAAACGGGTCAGCTTGCCCAGACAATGATTTAATCAACAAGGCCAATCAAAGCCGTTAATGACACTTGATTAAGCCGGTTAATTCACTTAAGCAGCTTGATTCGCTCAAGCAGTTGAATTTAATTATGTAAAGATATTTAATTTACCAGAATTGAATCCTATGCCTGGTTTTTATCATATTTTAATTAAATAAAATTACCTGATTGGACTATGGTTAATTGGTGGTAATACGAATGAAAAACATTTCATTTATTCATATCTAGTAGAAATGCTACTAGAACATGCTACTAGAAATAGTTAAGGATGATTCAATATGAACCCTTTTAACGTTCTACCAAAATTTATAGGCGTACTGCTATTTTCTTTCACAGCGCTATGTGCTGCCGAAGAAGAGCCCGAAATGTATGTTTATTCAACCTATTTTAAATGCATACCTGAGCAAGAATCCGCTGTAGACGAGCTAGTTCAAAGAGCCTATGCCCCCATATATAATGATGGTGTTAACAATGGCACCATAGCGAGTTGGGGTTGGCTGAAGCATCATACCGGAGGCGAATGGCGTCGAATTTTATACCATTCAGCACCGAGTATAGATTCATTATTTGCTGCACAAGAGACGATGAACAAAAAATTTGAAGCTGTTTTGGGAAAAAATACTGATGCCCTTGGACGTGGTTGTCAATCTCATGAAGATTATATTTGGAAGTATGTGACCGGGAGTCGACCTACTTTGGGGGGCGAAACGCGTGGAAAAGTAAGCTTATCTGTTTACATGGAATGTAGTTTTTCGGGAGAAGAAAAAGCAGATGCTATTGTCAAAGAACATTTTGCTCCAGTATTCAATGCTCAAGTCGGTAAAGGAAAACTCACATCCTGGGGTTGGTTATCTCATGTCGTTGGCGGGAAATACCGTAGATTGCAAACGGCCACCGCAGATAACTATTCTGATTTATTAAAAGCACAAAAAAATATCCTTGATACCCTTTATGATAAAGACAATAAACACAGTGCCGAATTTAGTGAAATTTGCACTAGTCATCAAGATTATCTATGGGATATAAAAACAGAATTATAATGATATATCATTATTTATGAAGCCGAGAGCTATGAAGTAGAGAGTCGGTGTTTTTCAAGATATTTATGAAGTAGATCGTTATGACACAGATAGTTATGCCGCCACCCATAATTATAAATCAATATCATAATGGCTAGAGTTATTGATTGCGATAGCCTTTTATGGCTATTTAAATGCACAAATTGACCGCATTTTGCAGCAATAATCTTGGGTGGCAATCTTGTGTTTTGTTAGTCATCGTCTGAATCCATTGCTTCTTTTATTTCATCACTGCCGAACCCTTTACGGGATAAATAGGCATAGGCTTTGGACTTTTCTTTATAGATTGATAAGTCATAGCGCTTTTTCGCCAGCTCATTTTTACAGCTTTGATAAAAATCGACATCCTCTGTTAACGTTAATTGGTACACCGTATCTTCAAAGTCGCTCACATCAATCAGTCGCTGTTTTAGTTCTTGCAAGATGAGGGTTTTGCCTTTGCCTTTGTTAAATAGTTTGATTATTTCAGTGGTTAAGTCAACTTTGTCTGCTTTTATGGCTAATTTACTGCGCAGTGTTTCACGTTCAGGATGTTGTGCTAATGCGTGATCTATTTCGGCCCGAGAAAACCCTTTTGTGGTCATTTGGGTGTAGACTTTTTCTCTGCTGGTGCCATAAAAGTTAACAAATCGCCTTAGTAGCCTAGATGTGGCCATCGCAAAGGCATCGACTTTTTGCTCGTACATCACTTGCTCTATCGCGGTATCAATCACGGTAACGGGTACACCGCGCAGTTGTAATTTACGTCTTATCGCGCTGGTACCGAGTTCATTTCTAAAGGCTAACTCGCAATAGCGTACCGCAAAGTCATTGTCATTTTTTAAATAACCGTTCTCTATGAGTTTGGCCAGTACGGTTTCAATCCATTGTTGATTTTCTGTTTTACGCTCAAGCTTGGTGCGAATTTCATTAATGGTAAAATCTTGTTGGCCAAGGTGCCAATAGGCGCTATTAAAAACGTTATCGATGGTTTTGGCTTGACGTAGAGGAGGGCGCTGCATAAAAATTGATCTTAAATTAAAAAATAACCAACAGCAGTGTAGCAGTTCCCGGTGTTATTGAGTACGCGCTAGACGTATCCTTGTGCTTGAATACTATTTGAAAAAAGCCATATATGGTCTGATTAATGCCATTGGATTGATGGCCTATAGTAGATTTAAATATCAAAATGGTTTAGGTATTACTCGGGGGGAAAGCCCAAAGGCTAATAAGCTTTGGAGCATAAATTTGTTAGCGCCAAAGTTAAAAATTCAATAGTTCGCATTATTATAAGTATGGCTTCTTTGTTAAACACTAGGGGGGCTCTTATAGTCGATTTGTTATTCGGTGGCCAAATTCACTATGCCACTTTACGTGAGCTTGATGCTCAACAACCCCTCAATATTTATAGTGAATGTATTTGTTTTCATTTATATGCCATTGAGTCAGTACTTCTTGGGCACAGCTACTGCTACTTAAATTATCACCCAAGATTAGTCAGTTTTTTTTAAAATGTATTATTAATGATGAATGCTTGGATTGTATTTTGTTAATTAGCTCGCATTTTTTCTAATGCGTTAACGCCTAGATCACACTCCTGCAACACCCATGTTGAACTTAGCTGTTTTTTATCACCTAATGCCATTAGATTTTTCTTATGTACTATTGAGCTTATCTAAGGTTTTATTATGATAAATACTATTAAAGCTAAATTAATCATATTAGTAGGTACTTTACTAATCCTTGTATCTAGCTTTTTTATCGTCAACATGTTCATGGTTGAACAGGCTGTTCTTAAAAAAGAAAAGCTTAATATCAATGATAAAGTCGAAAGTTTAGTAAAGGATAACCTTATCGGTCAGGTGGATACTCTTAGCCGTTCAGTTAATGATTTCTATCAACAGTCCAAAGTCGAAAATATTAGGCTGGGCCTGAGCGATGAGATTGTCATGTTGCGTAATACAATTAATAACCTGTATGAAAATAATCTCACCGATGACCCCGATATGATGATCTATACCTTCATCAATGAATACCAATGGGGAAAGGGCCGTTATCTGTTTGCCTATGATGCAGATACTTTAACGAATGAAGCCGCTGGCAATGGCAGCGTTTCAATGGGAAATAGTCGTGATGCTATCGATGAAAAAGGCAACTATTACGCCCGTAATATTGTTGCAGCCGCCAAGGAAAACAAGATAGGTTTCACCAACTACTTCTTTTCAAACCCATCAACAGGACAGATCGAAGAAAAAATATCAGCTTCTTTCTATTTTGAACCGCTTAATTTAGTGATTGCTACGGGTGAGTACATCAGCACGCTAAAGCAGGGGAATGTCACTGCTGCTCTACAAACTATAATGGCAGCAAAATATGGTAAAAATGGTAAATTTTGGGTGCAGGATCTAAACGGTAATATTCTGGCTCACTCGCAAACAGATCTTATTGGTACTCAGACAAACAACACCGCTAAAGTTAACCAAGTCTTAGAGGGAAAATCTGATGCCTTTGTTCTGCTCTCTGAGTTTTCTTCTTTAACGAATGTGAATAAAACAAAAATTTCATACGTCAGAGAGATCCTACCTCAATGGGGCTGGATTATAGGAACGGGAACCTACGAGTCTGATGTGACCTCGATTCAACAGGGCCTTACGGATGGTACTCGTGAGATATTCGACAACAAAATTTTCCAGAGTATTGCAGTGGCAAGCATCATTATCATCGTTGCACTCATTTTCTGTGTCTGGCTTATAAGCAAACTAATCACCGATATGGTGGTGTTAAAAACACGTATAGACACCTTATCCACTGGCGAAGCCGATCTCACCTCCCGATTGGAAATCATTAATCATGATGAGCTTGGAGATATAAGCCATTCAGTTAATAATTTTATTGGTTACCTTCAAACCATGATGCTTGATATATCCCGTTCATCCAAAGACATTACTGAAGGCATCACACAACTTAACCGTCAATCAGAAAGTAACAGCATTGCTCTGAACAACCACAGTTCAGAAACGAGTCTCGCAGCTACCGCAATCACTCAGATGAACAGCTCAGCAGAGGCGGTGGCTAACAGTGCAGCGCAAACTGCATCGAGCACCCAGCAAGCCAACGAAGAAGCTAAAGCCTCTAAAATCAACGTTGTTGATGCATCAAATAGCGTAATAGCCCTTGTAGAAGATATGAATGCGGCGACCGACAAGATTAATACTATGAGCGAGAATACCGACCAAATCGTATCGATTTTAAGCGTAATTAAGGGGATAGCTGATCAAACCAATCTGTTGGCACTCAATGCTGCAATAGAAGCCGCACGTGCAGGAGAACAAGGGCGAGGCTTTGCCGTTGTCGCTGATGAAGTGCGCTCACTCGCCTCTCGTACCCAATCGAGTACAGCTCAAATTGACCAGATCTTAATAAGGTTACAAGATGACGCTTCGTCGGCAGTAAAGGTGATGATTGAGACTAAGCAGAGCTGTCAGAAGGTGGCAGATAACACCTTTAGAGTGACCTCTAACCTTGATTCAATGACAAGTTCTATCTTAAACATTAACGATTTAGGCGGTCAAATAGCCACTGCATCTGAGGAGCAAAGTGCAGTAACCAGTGAAATTAGTCGAAATATACACACCATCGAAACTATGGCGCTTGAGTTGTTGCAAAATGGTAAGCAAACCGCAGTGAGTACTCAACACCTTTCGACTGCAAATGATCATCTCAATTTGTTAGTCAATAAGTTCAAATTAGCCTAAGAGCTGGTTTGGTGGGTATCGATAGCCCAATGTCTGTCAGTATTTCGATATTTTTTGTCTTGCTTAACATGGCGTTAGATCCGTGAATAATCGCTTCCGTATTTAGTTGCTTAAAACGCTTCAATACTTTCAACTCCACAGCGCTAAAGGGGTTATTCCACTCGCTTGGTTTGACTTGGGCTGGATCTCCCGCAGTTGCTTTAATAACTCGATCTATCCCAACGTTAGCCCCCCTATTAGTTATCTGAAAATCACCTTGTTTTCTGGTAACATTCCCCATAGAGTGTCGGCCCAGAATCATAGCGATTCAGCACCATCAGTATTAAAAAATAACAATATAGGTAGCAGGTTTGGTAGATAAAATTGTATCAATAGTCGATTTCTTTCTCGAACACAAATTATTATTAACTGTGTTGATAGTAATGCTTATTTCAGTGATTAAGCGCTTTATCATTTCAAGTATTCGTGGCGATGTGGCTTTTCTTTCTGATGTGCAACGTAAATGGATGTCACGTACTAAAAATGGCACATTCATTTTAATCCTGGTTATTTTGTTCATGCTTTGGCAATCCGAAGTCAGCAAGTTTGCCCTGTCAGTTACCGCTATTGCCATTGCTTTAGTGATAGCTTCAAAAGAGATTATTCTTTGCTTTACTGGCTCGATACAACGAGCCAGTTCTCGTTCGTTTGTGATAGGTGATTGGATTGAAGTTGGCAAAATATATGGTGAAGTGATTGAACACAACTTAATGGCCACAGTGATCCAAGAGATCGATCTGGATCAGGGTCAATACCATTACACAGGAAAAACCGCGACGTTGCCAAACAGTATGTTTTTTACCTATGCGGTCAAAAACCTCAACTTTATGAAACGCTACGTTTACCATAACATTACGATTACCGTGGTCGAGTTTGTTAACCTTTATAAGCTTTTTCCTGAGCTAACCCGTCAAATAGAAGATCACTGCGAAGACTTTATTGAAGTGGCAAAGCGCTACAACGGCGTTATAGAAAAACATGCAGGTGTCGATTTACCGGGCAGCGAACCGCATATTCATATCACTAGTGGCATAAATGGTGAACAGAATGTTCATATAATGATTTTTTGCCCCACTGAACGCGCTATACAATTAGAGCAGCTGATAAGAGAAGATTTTATGGTTGCTTACCACCAACAATTTGGCTAGTACTATTTCAAAAGGGTTGCCAGTAGACCGCAGCGTGTCCAAATTGACTTAAGACCGAAAAATGGCCTGATTTTTTACGCCGTTCACTTCTCATTAATCAAATAGGACGTGCTAGGTTTACTGTTTATGAGTTTGTGTTCTTGGCCGACTACATTAGCCTCAGACATCACAAACAGGCCAACGATTATTCAGCCTCAAGGTCTCTGGGTGACATGGAACAAGGTATATCCTTGATTGTCGATATAACGAGTGAGCTGTAACCAATGATGACTGGCCAAAATGGAACGGGAACCTGACGTGAACAAAGACAGAACTGAAGACATGATGTAATACCATCTCACAAAAGCCCCCCATTTCTGCCGCCTAGATTAAGCGGATTAAATCCTCAACATTTGAGCGGGACACCTATTCGAATTCATTCGCTAATTGATATTTTGTAAACTCAGTAAAGCGGGTATTTCTGCTAAAAATACATTCACGGACTCTCTTTCACTCCGGCTGTCATAAATTGCGTAAATATCGGCTTGAATAGCCTCTTTTAACGGAATAAAACACACATTGTGCCATTGATGTTGACGATAACTTTGAGGCACAATCGACACCATAGTGCTCGTCGCCACAACAGCCATTAAGGTCGTAGGCTCAATAACTTCCTGAGTCACCTTAGGGTAAAAGCCGCTGTCTAAAAGTCGCTCAATAATCATATCGGTGGATGCAGAGTTAGTACGCTTCATAAACACAAACTCTTGATTAATAAGCTCATCCATACTGAGACTTTGTTTCATTTTCAATGGATGCTCATCCGACACCAAAACACACATGGGTTCTGCGTATAAAAGCCTTTCACTCAGTGGATAAATGTTACGGGTATCAGCGAATCGGGCTAATCCTATATCGATACGATGCTCGCTTAACGCTTGTTTCTGCATCTCTGGCGATAACTCAATAAAATTAAAGGTATATTGCGGATAACGCTTTTTGAACTCTCTTAGAACTGTGCCGAAACCGGTCCAAAAGACCGAGCTCATTAACCCTATGTTGATTGTGTTATCTAACTCCCGCCCCGCCTTAGCCACCTTGTTTACCGAATCACTAAACATATCGAATAATAGTGCACACTCCTGTTTTAATATCAAACCCACTTCAGTGAGCTGAACATGGCGGGTCGTTCGCTCAAATAAGGTCACATCAAGCACCGACTCTAAGGCTTTAATTTGAGCACTTAAGGGCGATGTTGAAATATTAAGCTGTTCTGCAGCTTGTCCAAAATGCATACATTGAGACACGGCATAAAAATAACGTAGCATTTTCAATGTTATACGACCATTTAGTACATTTTCATTAATATCCATTATCCGGTCCTCAATATTTGGCAATCATATTGTACTTAAAATCAGGATAATAGTGTTGAATTTAGTGATTAATTGAGAATAAAGCTTGGGGTAAATTAACCTTAAGATAATTAATCAGTAAGGAATAAACCATGAAGATCGATCCTGTAGACAATGCGCTAGCCACCATTTCAGATCGTAAACCACATTTTAGTCCCAAGGCTGCATTCATCTTAGGTTCCGGCTTGGGAAGCCTTGCCGACGAACTGGAAGACAAAGTTTGTATTGCCTATGAAGATCTTGATGGCTTCCCTGTCAGCACTGTCGAAGGTCACTCTGGCGAGTTAGTGCTGGGGCGAATGAATGGTATTGACGTTGTTTGCATGAAAGGCCGCGGCCATTACTACGAACACCAAAGCATGAAAGTCATGACCAATCCGGTGCGTACTTTTAAACGTTTAGGCTGCGAACTGCTCATTGTGACCAATGCTGCAGGGTCTTTACGGCCCGAAACTATTGACGTCGGATCCCTGGTTATCTTCAACGATCACATCAATACCATGCCAGGCACACCCATGACAGGTCGTAATGATGACACCTATGGCCCACGCTTTTTTAGCTTAGCGAATGCTTATGATAAATCCTTACGTATGCAAGCATTGGCGGTGGCAAAAAAAGAGGGTATTAATGCCACCGAAGGAGTTTTTGTCTCTTACAGTGGACCGAATTTCGAAACGGCTGCCGAAATCCGCATGATGCAGATAATCGGCGGAGACGTAGTCGGAATGTCTGTGGTACCTGAGGTCATATCAGCTGCTCACTGTAATCTCCCGGTACTGGCTATCTGTGCTATCACTAATATGGCAGAAGGCCTAGGAGATGTAGCCCTATCCCATGAACAAACACTGAAGTGTGCAAAGTTAGCGCAGAATGACTTTATCAATCTCATCAAAGCATTTATGGCAGAACATTTTTGATGTTATACCAAGAGGTATAAAAAACATCTACTTAGAGCATTTTGACAAACTAATTCAACACGAATGAATAAAAGAATGGCGCTCCCTTCTGAAGTCATTCAACGCAGAAGTAGGCAGCCAAACATACTCCTCAAAGATGAGTGTTAGCAATGTTAACCCGCTTAAGCGAGGAGTAACGCTGTTTTCACTCGTTTCGAACAACATGGATAATGAAATGCCCCATCCTCTTTTAATCGGCCTAACTATCGGCCTAACTATGGGCCACAGCGTTACTGTGACTGCCATATTAAATAATGCCAGAAAGACGTTAAGCTCTGTACGACAATTAATGTGATTACCGATCTTAATTGCAATGCCAACAAATCATACTCACTTATGATTAGCGCTGTTGTTAACCTCGATTTTAATAAAGATCATCCAAATAAGAAAATGTGAAGGAGTCATTATGCTAACTAATTTTCGGCAATTAACGCGTTAATTCACCTATCCCATATATGGATATAAACGATTTAGATCATTTGCTCCAACCTAAGGTATTCAGATAGTGCTGACCTTTTGGGGCACCATTTTAGAAACCCCAAGATAAGCTAAACAACTTGGGGCTTTTTTATTTGCCCCACGGCTATCATGTTGAATTAAAATCTAAAAAGAAGTACTTCAAAAAGCCTGTCGGCAGTTCCCGCTGGCTTAATAAAGACCGTCTATTTAATGAGTGTTAATCACATTATTTGCAAAGCCCACTGAGTAAAGTGGGTTTTATTGGGGTGGGTTAAGATGACTTATTTACGGCTAATTGAAACCTGCTTACTCGCTTAAAAATGAAGCTAGCTCATCAACATGAGATTGAGTTTCATTAATTAGACGGCCAATTTGAACCGCGGCGTCATTGGATGTTTTTGCAAGGTTACGTACTTCGTCCGCTACCACGGCAAAACCTCGTCCGGCTTCACCCGCTCTAGCGGCTTCAATCGCGGCATTAAGGGCTAAAAGGTTAGTTTGATCGGCGACTGCATTGATGGTTGTTACCGTGCTTTGAATTTTACTTAACACGGTCGACATAGCGTTATGGGTTTCGGTGACTAACTTATTACGAGAAGAGACATTACTACCAAAAACAATATACTTAGCAATACTGCCATTTAAATCTGTGATTGAAGAGATAATACAATCTAAAATTACTTCCACACCTTGATGAGTTAGTTTCATCATCACCGCAGTCGGTTCGCCTCGTTGTATCATTTGCGTCCGAGACTGGTCTAGATGATCGTTTAAATTGCCTACTACAGCTAGCATTTGTGCGGCATCGTATATTTTTAGCTGTGTTTGGGTGTACTCATTAGCTGAAATAAACTGGCCACTTTGATTAAATTCCAACACGGCTGAATGACTGCTGATTGCATCTCTTTGATTGATTTGTTCTAACACTAGGCGTTTTATTTCTCTCACATCAGAACTCACACCAACAAAGCCTGTATGTGCACCATTTTCATTGAAAATCGGATTGACCGACAACACAATCCAATAGGGCACTCCATTTTTATCAAAATTTAATATCTCTTCATAAAAAGCTTGTTTTGCTTTGAGCTTTTGCGATATCCGCTTAATCGTTTCTTTATCGGTTTGTTCACGCTGCAATAATACCCCGGGTTTTTTGCCCTTTACTTCTGCAAGGGTCAAACCTGAGAGCTTTTCAAAACCAGGGTTAACATATTCAACCAAACCATTTTTATCAGTGATCAACACGCTAGAGCTGGTATTGCTGACCACCTTTGATAGCATTTCAAACTGTTTTAAATCAGCATTTTGCGCTTGATGGGATAACACATAAGTGATGAGCTGTTGATTACCTGAATTAATCGTATTGCGAACTACCCGGAAATAAAGATTATCTTGCTCTGATAAGCAAAGTATTTGCTCTTTACTGTTAACCCCGCTTTGCAAAATTTTCTGTAAATTCAAATCCGCTTTATCTAAATACAGATCGTTAGTATTAACCGGATCCAAATTGGCCGTTACTAATTTTCCGTGGAGGTCAAAAACCACATAGGCCTTCTCGCCAAAGGCTAATAATTCTTGCCATGCTTTCTCGCTTAATAACGGCACTGTTACCGCCTTAAACGTATAAAGGGAACAAGATTCAAGGCCTTTATACGTTAGTGAGACAACTTGTTGGCTTAGGTGTAAGTCTTCGTCACAGCGAATGGTTTTACTGTCACGGTCATAACGTTTAAGCAATGTAGTAAAGGTTTGATTGTGATCAGATAGTGTTAAGCGTCGACTTAATTGGTTAAACGCTTCATTAACAGCAATAAGCTGTTGTTGACCATCGACCACAATAGCCGCTGATTGATGGGTGATAACTAGCTGTGCTGCCAGTGCTTTTCTATAAACTTTTGAACTAAACCACATAATCGCTCTCTACTGAAAAACGCTACTGAAAAATGATACCGATACTAATACTTAAGTTGTACGAAAATAGATCACAACAACATAGGATATAGAATATATTATCTTAAGATCAGAGTAATGGGGGTCAGCATGTGGTTGTCGCTGAACTCATGCTGCGGAATAACTATTTATTAATAAACAAGGGTATAGGGGCCTTATGCCTTAACATGAAGGGGCCTATGCCTTAGCATGAAATAGATTAATATCTATCAAATAGGAATGGGCTCTGATAGACATTAATGGGGTGATATCATTTTATAATACCTAGCCAGATGAGCCTTTCAGCTCATTTTTGGACATCAGGTGTTAATGCTTAGTTTAAAAGCGATCGAGTCTTTATTATCTCTTCTTGTGGACAACACAAAAATTGCCACGTCTTGTGCGACATTTTGAGCATCTTTCACAATCAACAGGTGCTCTGTTGCCTTCTTTCCAGCGCTTAATTAAATGAGGTTCAGCAAGCAAAGGTCTTGAGATCGCAAAACATTGAATATTGGTTGTATTGGCAATCTCTTCTATCGCACTAATATCACTTAATCCACCAACGGTAATAATGGGTACATTAACTTCTGCGCTAATAACTTGCCCATATTGATGAAAATAGCCTTGTTGTTGAATGTTATATCCATCAAAAGATTCGCCAATCATGGTGCTTGCTTTGCCATGTATATTCCCTGAGATGATAATGGCATCAACCCCTATGGCGGCTAATTTTTTACAAATAATGCGTGTTTCATCAAAGGTTAACCCACCATCAAAAAACTCCGATGCGGTCAATTTAACTAATATTGGATACTCATTACCCACAAGCTTTCTAATCTCAGCATAGATCTCTACTAAGAATCTGATCCGATTGTCTAGGCTGCCACCATATTCATCTTGTCTTTGATTGTAATATGGGCTCAAGAACTGATTGATTAAATAGCTATGTGCAGCGTGTATTTCTACACCATCAAACCCTGATTGTTGGGCTCTTCTGCTTGCTTGAGCAAATGCCTTAATGATGTAATCTATTTCATCCTTAGTCATCGCTTTGCCTAATGTTTGTGTGCTTTTTTCACACACTTCACTCGGCGCATAGATCACCCTTTCACCTACATTGTGAGTTGTTTTTGTGCCACCGTAAGCAAGCTGCATCACTATTTTAGCATCATTGCGGTGGACTAACTCGGTGAGCTTTTTGTATTCATCGATAAAGGAATCATTGTACATTCCCATCATGCCGGCATTTGGCTTCTCTTCTTCTACAATATTGGCATAACCCGTTACAATTAGGCCGACTTCGCCTTTAGCAAGTTCTTCGTAGATAGCGTATAGCTTATCCGTCATATGGCCATCTTCTGTTGCCAGATTTTCCCACGTCGCGCTTCTAATAAAGCGGTTTTTCAATCTCATTTTGCCAATACGAGTTTCTGTAAACAAAGTACTCAAGTCCAATCCTCTTAAAAATCGTTTTTAGTATTATTCATCAGCTTTATAAAGAACAAGATAAGAACAGCCATGCTTATTACATGGCTGTTCTTATCTTGTGTGTGTTTGGTATGTGCGATGAGCGATGGTAAATACTACCGATAATGTATATGAAAATCTTTAATCTGGATTAAGTTATTGTCATATACATCATGTAAAAAACGCTTCCAAAAGTCTGATTTATGTCATCCGAAAGAGTTCAGGAAGACTTATATCGCCACAGCGTCTTAGGCTCAAGGTGACCACAAGGAATTTCAGGTCGTGTTGGTATCGGAGAAACGTGATTGTCGTGCGAAGCAGCATCTAGAGTGGTTAGGGCTGGAGCTTAGAGACCCCAGCAACCCGATTAGCTTTTCTCTACAACAACGGCAGTTCCATAAACTAAAAGTTCTGACATGCCAACTGCAATAGCGCTTGTCGTAAATCTTACGTTGACAACAGCATTAGCACCTTTGCTTTTTGCTTGTGTCATCATTCGTCTCAATGCTTCCTCTCTGGCCTCGATCAGCATTTCAGTATAACCCGCCACTTCACCACCAATGATGGTTTTGAGTCTCGCCATAATATCTCTACCGATATGTTTTGACTGAACCATGCTTCCGGTGACAAGGTCGATTGATTCAACAATTTTATAGCCAGAAATTTCGGGGGTGTTTGAGATGATCATCATATTTCCTTATACCTGATAAATAAAGCTAACATCGGGTTCTTCAATTAGGTGCCGTTGTTGGCCCGTTAATGCCTAGCGCAAAAAGGGTGAGATCTGTATCCAATCTGTAGCAAGCACTTGTCAGGTTTGGGATGCGTTTCTTTGTTTTACTAACCAGTATGATATGCCCAATGCAATTGTTACCAAAGCAAGACCTATGATGTGTTCTGAAGAAACAAGTTTAAGATCTAACACGATAACTTTCCGCGCTACAGCCATAAGAGCGGTGGCAATGACTAATTCTACTGGGATAATATTTGACCCAAGGTATAAACGAATATTAATAAAGATTTCAACGGCTATGAGCACAAGCATAAAAGCGCCAAAAGTCTCAAGAATATCCTCAGCATCGAGGAGAAAATACGGGGGTACTATCACTTTGCTATAGATAACATAGACAACGTCTGCAACGCTCCAAAAAATGACTAATACCATCAACACGGCAAGTATTCTTATCGCAAATCGGATCGTGCGATGCAGTACTTTTAATAATTGATCAGAATGATCTTGTGGTAACTCTTCATGTTTCATAAATTTTCCCAAGATAGATATTATCAGTAAACGATAAGAGAGCTAAAAACCCTAACGTTTAGCACCGCGACAAATGATAGCGTCAGTTGCTGCTTTTGGTTAGGTGATTATTTTGTGAATTCCGTACCCAGTCATTTCCCTGTAGATAAGAAGGTTGAACAAGAGCAACCTGCGACATTATTGACTACTATTACTCAGCACATTATTGGTAGAACGGGTAAAATTTGTATATGCACTGGTGTTTGGTACTGAAGGATTTTTAGCAACCCACAACACTTGTCCATGACGATTAATGCATATTAACTGTTGAGCTGGCATATTGTTCGGGAACACCATGTAATCAAAAATGTCGACAATATTATTTTCAGCTTCCGATACCAATAAAACTGCGTAAGGCAATTCAAACACTTCAATAATAACCGTTTTTGTGTTGTTAACGATTTCAATTACTTATAGCATCTAAGGCTTATTGCACGGCTTGCCTGATAATATCCGACATGTAAGTTATTGATTTATATCATCCTATCTTAGCTTCAATTACCAGCAATCAGTTCACCTTGATGTCGTAGTCGTTTAGACATACATTTTTTGTGTACGTCCAACTAAGCTTTTGAACAACATAAGACAGCCATTAAACGTTAATAGATTGTAAATATCAAGAGTGATATCCGTAAGGTATTAATATCTAAAGTCATATCACATGTATAAAAAAGGCTTAGGTCAAATTACTTGTCCTAAGCCTTTGGTTATCGGTTATTGATGTTGGCGGTAGCGATAAAAGCTTACATGGCGATGGTGACTTTATTGAGCCACGCTAGCGCGTCGCCTTGCATCAGTGGTGCTAAGGTATTACGTACTTTTTGCTGATATTGATTAAACCAATTTACTTCAAATTCAGTTAATAACGACTTATCGACTAAACGTGCATCCATTGGAATATGGGTTAATACGTCAAACTCGTACATTTCACGCTCTGCACCGGCTAGGGCTTGGCAATGCTGCACGGTGACGAGGTTTTCGATGCGAATACCAAAACCATCGGCGCGGTAATAACCTGGTTCATTCGACAATACCATTCCCGGCAGTAAAGCCACGGCGTTGACGTTTTTACCAATGCGCTGTGGGCCTTCATGAACACTTAAAAAGTGACCGACACCATGGCCTGTACCATGGTCATAATCAAAACCGTGTTGCCATAAATGCTGGCGTGCAAAGGCATCAAGCTGCTGACCCGACGTGCCTTTAGGGAAGCGGGCCGTATCTAAGGCAATATGGCCTTTTAATACTAATGTGACCATTTTTCTCTGCTCATCTGTCACCTTGCCAATGGCGATGGTGCGGGTGACATCGGTAGTACCGTCAAGGTACTGGGCGCCAGAATCGACCAAGTAAATGCTGTCCATGGTCATGGTGCTTGGGGTGCCATTATTGTGGTTGTAATGGCACATGGCGGCATTGGCGCCAGTGGCTGAAATAGTGTCAAAGCTTGGCTCACGGTACAGCGGGTCTTGCAATCTAAAGCTTTCTAACTTGTCAGCCAGTTGTGCTTCATCATGCATAATGTGTTGTGCAACTTGATTGTCTAACCAAGCTAAAAAGCAGCTTACGGCTGCGCCATCACGAATATGACTCGCCCGCATACCGGCTAATTCGGCAGCATTTTTTTGTGCTTTAGGTAATGCAACAGGATCAAGTCCTGCAATCAGCTTAGCACCGCCTTTTTGTGCCAGTAACTGCGAGTATGCGTTGGCAGAATGTGGGTCGGCTAATAGCTTCACCCCATTCATTTGGGCTAATACCCTTGCCAGTTCCGCTTCATCTTTAAAACTAACACCTGCACCTACGTGATCTTCAATGTTTTGCGGTACTTTGGCTAAATCGGTAAAAAAGGTCATGTCGCCATTGGCTGATAATAACCCGCAGCCAAGGATCACTGGGAAGCGGGGCACGTCGTTACCACGGATATTGAGTAACCAACAACATGAATCTAATGCCGCGATAAGGGCGACATCTGCGCCTTGTTTTTTCACCAGCTGGCCAATTTGTTGGCGCTTCTCGATGCTATTGCGTCCAGCGCCTTGATGACTAAATAAAGTCATGATGGATGCTGATAACGCCGGGCGATCTAACCAACTCACATCAATCGGATTGTCATCAACTTCAACTAAATTAATGTGGGCTTTATCAAATTGCGCTTTGGTTTGTTGATACCAAGCCAGCGTATGTAAGCGACTGTCGATGCCGACGCTAGCGCCAGCAGGTAAGGTGTCGATTAACCAGTCAATTTGGGGATCGTCATGCAGGCTTAAATACTCAAATAGGTTGCCATCCACTTGTTGGCGTACTTGCACAGTGTAACGTCCGTCGGTAAATATTGCCGCGCGGTCTTTTAGCACTATGGCCATGCCTGCTGAACCGGTAAAGCCAGTGGCCCACTGTAAGCGCTCATTACGTGCAGGCACGTATTCTCCTAAATACTCGTCGGCGCGGGGAATAATAAAGGCATCGATTTGATTAACTTCAAGCTGCTGACGAATGGCGCTAAGGCGCTTAGCAATGATATTGGTCATGGTTTCTCCGTTGGAGGCGGCTGATGAACTCAGCTCTGTAGAATGAATAACGATTATCGCAAGTGTGGCAGTAAACTGGCAAGTGAAGTCGCCGACATTATGTTTAGCTAGCAGACTAAAATTGTAACCTTATATTGTATAAGATGGTAACAAAACGATGCAGACGGTATCGTTGGCTATGTTGATTATCTGGCATATTTAAATAAGGTAAGACGATACGTTATAAGCAATCTACTGTTAATCCGATAACAAAAACGATAACTAAAACGATAACAATAACCAAAGGAAATCCTATGACAATGGGTGTCGGCGGCGCAAGCCCACAACAAGCATTAGCCACATTAGCCAATATGACCGATGGCGTAGCGGCGATAAGTGGTGATGAGTTTACCCAACGTATTCAACATGCACAGCGATTAATGACACAGCATGGCTTAGATGCTATTTACCTCAATGCGGGTACTAATTTGTACTATTTTACCGGTACATCTTGGTTTGCGAGTGAGCGTATGGTGGGGGCGATTATTCCAGCTGTTGGTGAGGTGCAGTATATTGCCCCCGCTTTTGAACTCGATACCTTACAGGGGTACATGGTCATTAAAGGTCGAGTAAATACTTGGCATGAAGATGAAAGCCCATTCCAGCTATTTGCCGATGTGTTAGTTCACATGGGCATTAACCAAGCAAAAATAGGTATTGATGAGTCAACCGCCTTTTTTATTAGCGATGGCATGGCTCAAGCTGCGCCTCAGCAACAATTTGTGAGTGCAACAAGTGTGACGGCGGGTTGTCGGATGATTAAGTCGGTTGCTGAAATTGCCTTAATGCAGCGGGCTAAGGACATGACCCTTGAAGTGCATAAAGCGACGGCCAGTATATTACGTGAGGGCATCACCACCGCTGAAGTTGAAGACTTTATTAATCAAGCTCATTATGCTGTGGGTGCCGCAAAAGGCTCGTATTTTTGCATCGTATTATTCGGTGAAGATACTGCTTATCCCCATGGGGTTAAATCGCCTAAGGCGCTAGCACTAAATGACACGGTATTAATTGATACGGGTTGCCAGTTACAGGGTTATAACTCTGATATTACTCGCACTTATGTGTTTGGTGAAGCCAATGATCGCCAACGTCAATTATGGCAACTTGAGCAAGATGCGCAAATTGCGGCATTTGATGCGGCGCAAATTGGCACATCTTGTAGCGATGTGGACACAGCCGCTCGTGCAGTGCTAGAAGCGGCTGGCTTTGGTCCAGATTATAAGCTGCCGGGTTTACCTCATCGTACCGGCCATGGCATAGGTTTAGACATTCATGAATGGCCATACTTGGTTCGCAATGATATTACGCCGTTAGCCGTTGGCATGTGTTTTAGCAACGAGCCAATGTTATGTGTGCCAGGCGAGTTTGGTATCCGTCATGAAGATCATTTCTACATGACAGCCCAAGGGCCAAAATGGTTTACAGCGCCTGCAAAATCGATTGACGATCCGTTTTACCTAGCATGATAGTCAAATGGTGATGGGGTAAAGACTCATTTGCCAATAACCAAGAGCCAATAGCAAAAAGCCTCCAAAAGGAGGCTTTTTCATTTTCAGACTAAACTGATATTCATTGCTGATTAGTTAATCTCAAATAACTCGACATCAAAAATGAGCACTGCGCCACCTTCAATTTTTCCAGTGGAGCGATTACCGTAAGCCAATTGGCTTGGAATATAAAAACGGAATTTGTCGCCAATACTCATTAATTGTACGCCTTCAGTCCAACCTTTAATCACTTGATTTAAACCAAAGCTGATGGTTTCGCCGCGATCGACAGAGCTGTCAAATACAGTGCCATCGATTAGCGTACCGTGATAATGCACGGTCACTTTACTTTTTGCGCTTGGATGGTCAGTGTTTTCGCTTTTAACGAGCACTTCATATTGTAAGCCAGATAAGGTTTGCGTGACGCCTTCGCGTTGGGCATTTTCAGCTAAAAAAATCTTACCTTTCTCAATATTCTCTTTGGCGGCTTTTTGATTGTTCGATTGAGTGAAAAAATAAAAAATAACGCCCGCAATGACCACAATGGCCAAAATCATACGCATAGTTGCTCTCGAATGGTTAGTAATTGTGCGACTAGTTTAGCGTAAAAAGTGATGGGCTAATACTTATCACCTCGTTTAAAGAGATAATTGAACCAATAAGTTAATTAACGATACCCATCAAATAGCGGCTGCCATTGCTGGTAACACAATAAACTAACCCCGACTGAGTTGAGTACTATGCAACACCACAATAGCCGTTTAAAAGATGATTTTTGGGTTTTATGGCGTAAGTGATACTGGCCAAGTAGTGCTGCCGGCCAGCCTCCAATCAAAGCAAAAAATTGTAAGGTGCTTTCTTTTATGCGCCACTGGCCCTGCTTAGCGGCCGATTTGTCACGGTAATACAAACCAAATGTGATCACATTAATTAATCCATAAATACCTGCCAACCAGGGTTGGACGGCGCCAAAAATGGCGCCGATTAACAGCAACATCAACCAAGCAAATTTATTCATTCTAATATCAGTCCAGGGGGATTAATTCAGTCTAGGTAGCTTATTTCAAATTCAACCAAAAGGGCATTATCTTGCTCCGATTCAAATATGGCTTCAATAGTGAAATTATCCGCATCGATATTGACCGAATCATAGTTGTCTTCTGCATCGGGATAATGCGCCATAAATTCACTTTTAGTTTGCGGTAAATTTAGCGCTACCGCTGCTTGGGCAAATGTGCCTTGGGTATATTTTTCTGTCGTTAGGGGTGATGTGAGTTTGACTCGAGTGATCACTTCATTGGCTTGTTTGACCAAGATAAAACTCGATAACATAAACCACTGTTTATCTTGGGTTAGGTTAAAGCTGTTTTGCTGATCGTTATTGATATAACGCGCTGCAGAGCGGTCTGCTAAGGTGGCATTTTTACCGTTTACCACATTGGAAAAACCTTGAGTATCGATAGGGCTGAACTGAAGTTGAGCAATCGGTTGAGTGAAATGATTACTATGGAGAGTAAATTGAGTCAATTCAGTGTTAACGGGTTTTGTTGCATTGGGTTTGTAGTCAGCAAAATCCATTATTAAGGTGTTGTTTTGATGCTTAATGGCGTATTGATGCGAACTGATTTTTACCGCTTTGTGATCGCTCTGGGTTAACACATCGGCTAATTCATCTCTTATATTAATCTTGCCGAACAAGGTCCAAGGATTATCGTCGAAATTATCATTGAAACTGATCCAATTTTTACCATATGCGCTCAGTAGCGCGGTCGTTGAACTGGCAAATTCCACTTTATCATTAATCAAAATAAACCACAGATTACGGCCATATAACCAAGCTGACTGATTTTTTTCAAGCGACAGCTGTACACTTGCCGGACCAAGAGTGCTAAACAGTACTTGGCTTGATGCGCTCATGGGAATACCGTAAATATGTGTGAATGACACATCGGCTTGGGGCTTTTTAACCGTTTTTGCCAGAGAGGCTAACGATTCTTCTGATGTTTCGCTAACTTGCCAGTTGAAGGTCGTCACCGTCAGCTTTTTACCTAAGTGATTATAGGGCGTTGGTGTGGCAGATAATGATCGATCATCAGTACAAAACGTGACTAAGTCGGCTTGGTATTCAATTACCCTTTTGTAGTCACTGGTGTGACTGCTTTTAGTGATAGTGGTTTTATTCAACGCCATCAACATGATGGCGTCAGCATGTTGTTGTTTTGCTGCTCGCTGCAATTTGATCATACTGGTGTCGAACATACTCAGTTCTATTTGTTGATCGGTTTGGCTTTGAAAATCCTCAGTCAGATAAACGTCTCTTACTGCAAGCTGATTGATAATGGTTGGGCTGCAATTAGGCTTAAAATCTAAAATAGGCGGTAATGTCTCTGCGGCAATGGCACTCATACTGATGAGATTAATCAATATGGCACAGTATTTTAGTTGCATGCATTCTTCCTTGAGTGGTTATGATCCTAAGCTGAGATTGATTAACTTGTGCGGGAGACTAAGACGCGCCAAAGTTTTTCTAACGGACCTTGATTAAATTTGCGTAAATAGACATCGGCTAATAGCAACTGTAACACACTGTAAATAATGGCAATGGAGAGATAACCTATCCTGTCTAGTGAGTACAACCAGTCTGGTGCAATATAACGTAATAATAAAATACCAACAATAGACTGGAGAATGTACAAACTAAATGCCATTCGGCCGGCGTTTTGCAGAAGTGTTAGTCTGTGGGGGGCATTTTGACAAAATTTAACAATAATATGGATATAAATTAATGCCGTCGCAATAGCGCTGAACCATAATAATAGGTCTGACATCGCTTCCCACCTCGGATTGCCGCTGACACTGAATAGCGAATCTAATGATGACAATATGATGGCCCAAAATACGCATTGCCACAGGGTTTTTTTCTCTAATCCATTGGTAAAAATGTTGCGTTTATATAATGCCATCCCCAATAACATTAGACCTGCGATATACCACATTAGGGTTAACGGAATAACCGCTAACATGTAAGCCAACATGGTTAAATGCAGAGTGAGTTGTTGCTTGTAGCTGCCTGTCCAAGCTGACAGTTGCTCGATGAAAAATGCTGAGTCGCGTATATAAACGTGCTCGTCAGGCATAAGTGAAATGAGCGCAATGGGGATCAATGATAACAAGATAAACCCTCTGGCTTTGCGCAGTAGCTCATCAGCATTGAGATTGATGTAGCGAAAAGCCAATAACCCACTCACGCCATAAGACAATAATATATCTCCTGGGAAGATAACAATAGCGTGGATTACCCCAAAGACGATTAACCAATATAAGCGGGATTTTATCTGATTATTTTGGGATGGTGCCGCGACGGCAGATACCGGACTCGCTTGCTGGCGTTGATATTGGATTAATAATCCCACCCCAAAAAGCATGGCGAATAGGCTAAAGAAGCGTCCTTCTAAAAAAAAGTTGCTGAAAATGAGTATGACTATATCTGTTGTAGGTTGAATTTCATGAGGAGCATAGCCCAAAAAGCTATTGCCCATGAAATAGATATTAAGGAAGAAAATACCTAATACGCCAACACCTCTGATTGCATCAAGATTGGCTAAACGTATTGATTGAATGGGAGAACCATGCTTATTCATGTTAGTTGTACTTAATCTCTGAATTCCTCTCACTATTAGCTGTTTATAAGCCCTCTTTATTAAATAAAGATGCGCGACTAGAGATTAACAGCCAAACCTTGTAATGCCGCTAGAAAATATTGTTAAGTAGGGCAAAGCATCATAAAAAAACCAAACGATCCGCTTTAATACCGATCCCTTGGTTTTTTTACAATAGAGATATTTATTGGGTGGTTTGCACTTCAAGGAACGGGATTGTACCTGTCGGCAACATGGTGGTCGGCAATTTTCCATCCCAACGTTCAGCTTTGGTCAATTCAACTAAATTTTGATTTTGCGCTAGCGCTTCTGCACGAATTTTAATGGCTGATGCTTCTGCGTTACCTTTAATTCGGATACTTTCTGCTTCGGCAATGGCACGGGCCAGTTGCGAGTCTGCTTCAGCTTGCGCTTGAGTCACGGCAATTTGGGCACTCACGCGCTCTTTTTTAAGATTTTGTAATTGGGTTTGCACTTCTACTTCTGCGCGCATTCTGTCTTCTACCGATTTTTCGTAAGCATTGCTAAAGTCGATATTTTCAATTTGCACTGAGTTAATGGTCGCCGGGCCTTTAATCGATTGAGTAATGGCTTCGGTGACATCAATACCAAACTTGATCCGTTCTTGGACCGCAGAAATAGCGGTATATTTACCAAAAATATTCTCAATTTGAGTCGGCACTTGGCGGTCAAGTAAGCGCGATACCATTAAGTCTATGCTTTTGAATTTTGCATACACTTCTTCAACACGATCTGGCGGTATGCTGAATGTCACTGAGGCGCGTAAAGTTGCGGGTTGTTGATCGCGGCTATAAGCCTGTAAACCTTGGTAATTTGCTGTGTGAGTTTGAGTTGAAATTTTAACCACGGTATCCATAAGCGGAATTTTAAACCCAAGTCCTGGTTCTGCAGTATCGATAATTTTACCGTTACGTAGCACTACGCCACGTTCGCCCTGATCAATCGTATACCAGCTGCCATATAAACTGATAAGCATTATTAGCAAAATAGCGATCGGAATAATTTTTCCTAGATGATTTTTGTTGGCTTGCGCCAGATCATTCTTTAACATTATGCTTCCCTAGCAAAAGTGAATAAGGTGATTAATTTACTTCGTTATTTTTTGAGGTTTCTCTGAAATCCATAGCTTAATATGCCCTTGGACTACCACAACACCATTAGTGTCATAGGCCTTTACGTCAACTAACATATCACCCACTTGCCATTGTTCTGATTTTACCTGTGCAACACATAAAATGTCGCTACCCGCTTTTGCGGTGTAATCAACGCTCATGCCCTTTGGGATCCAACGTAAATGAGCCGGGATCGATGCTTCTGCCATCGTGCCCATGGCCATTTCTAAGCCATTACAAATGGCTATTACATGCACTGTACCAATATGATTTTGGACTTTTTTGCGTTTTTTTATTAAACATTCGCAGCGGTTAACGCGTAAATCGCTTATGTAAGGGTGTACTGTGCCAAAATAGGGCGCCATCCGAGACACCATTTTAGAGAAAATATGCTTACCCAATGGATAAGCAGTGACTTTGTGGTATAGCGACATGACTTTATTGGGTTTTGTGTGGGTCATAAATAAACTTTACTCGTTATTTTATCGGATGAGGTTAACATTGTTGTAACCTGTGGAAAAGCCCCGATCAATATTTTCCATCGCTCATTACACAGGGCACAGGTATAATTTACAGGTGTAGACACATTGAAGGATGAATTTTGAAAACTGACTCACTGTTATTGAATTATTTCAAAGGCATGGCCATGGGCGCTGCAGATGTTGTGCCGGGCGTATCGGGTGGCACTATCGCATTTATTAGCGGTATTTTAGATCCATTATTGGATGGCATTCGCAAGATTAACTTGTCTTTAGTAGGGATTATCAAACACAAAGGGATTAAAGCTGCTTTTTTACATATTAATGGTCCTTTTTTGCTGTGCGTGTTCGGCGGGATTTTAACCAGTATTTTTACCTTAGCTAAGCTAATTTCTTGGTTGTTGGTGACACATCCTATACCTGTGTGGTCGTTCTTTTTGGGCTTGATTCTGTTTTCCGTGGTTCACATGCTTAAACAAGTGAATAAATTCAGTGCTATTCGGGTTGCCATGTTTATTGTCGGCGTCGCCTTTGCGTGGGCCATTACCGTGTTGCACCCCATTGAATTGCAAGTGAGTTACCTTAACTTCTTTTTCTGTGGTGCGATTGCTATCTGCGCCATGATATTACCCGGTATTTCAGGCAGTTTTATTTTACTGCTTTTAGGGATGTACCCCGCGGTGTTAGCGGCGGCTAAAGGATTTGATATTGTGTATTTGGCCTGTTTTGCTATTGGGGCTGTGGTTGGATTATTAAGTTTTAGTCACGTGTTATCGGCATTGTTACGTAAATTCCATGATGCAACATTATTGTTTTTAACCGGATTAATGCTGGGGACATTAGGTAAGATTTGGCCTTGGAAACAAGTGATTAGCTGGCGCGAGAATTCTAAAGGCGAGTTAGTGCCATTGGTAGAGCAAAATCTATCCCCATTTCAATTTGAGCAAATCACCGGTGAGTCATCGCAACTGTTTGTGGCGATTGTGTGCGTGTTTGTGGGCATTGGTCTGGTATGGGGGGTAGAGCGTCTAGGGGCGAAAGCTCAGGCTTAATATGCACGATATGTCAATCGATCCCCATAAAGCAGAACTCGCGTTCTGCTTTATTTTTATGGCAAATATGCAGACTATGATTGCAAATACAGCCAATATGCTTGAATAATACAATAATGAACTTAATTGGTGTATTACACGTATTTTTTTAGCATATTGTATGGGTAAAGATAACCTCATTTTTCATCCCGCTTAGGGATATTACGGCCGCCACAGGAGTGCATAACATGCCAGATACCGATTCATTTGTGCCACAAAAAATCCAAATTGGGATCAGCAGCTGCTTGCTGGGTAATCAAGTCCGTTTTGATGGTGGACACAAAAATTCTTATTACTGTAAACAAGAAATTGAACCGTTTTTTGAATACATCACAGTCTGTCCTGAGATGGCCATTGGCATGGGCACACCGCGTAAAAGTATTCGCCAAGTGCGAGACGGCGATGTGGTGCATATTCGCAGTGCTGATGGATCGCTCGATGTGACTGACAAGCTTAATGAGTATTCCCAAGCCAAAGTGGAAGAACTAGATTACCTTGGTGGTTATATTTTATGTGCCAAATCACCAACCTGTGGCATGGAAAGGGTTACCGAGTACAAAATTGGTACCAATAATGGTAGCAAAACCGGCGTGGGTGTTTTTGCCAAAAAATTAATGGAACGCTATCCACTTTTACCGGTAGAGGAAGAAGGGCGTTTACATGACTTGCCATTAAGAGAAAACTTTTTTACCCGTGTATTTGCTTATAACGATTGGAAGAAAATGACTCAATCGGGTCTCACTAAACACAAGCTAATGCAGTTTCATTCGCGTTATAAGTATTTATTAATGGCCCACAGTCCACAGTGGTACAGAGATTTAGGGCCTATATTGGCCGATATTCAAGATGTTGAGCAAACCGCACAACAATATTTTGAAGGCTTTATGACGGCACTCAAAATTATTGCTACCCGCAAAAATCACACCAGTACTTTGCAGCATATTCAAGGCTATTTTAAGAAACAGCTCAATGCGAGACAAAAAGAAGAGTTGAGCGAATCGATTTTAAAATATCGCCAAGGGCTATTGCCTTTGTTAGTGCCTATTACCTTGATTAATCATTACGTACGCGAATTTCCCACAGCGTACATTGAAGAGCAAGTGTATTTAAATCCGCACCCAGAAGCGCTAAAGCTTCGCTATGCCTATTAGGTTGCCGGTAAAATGAGTAACGTAAATAGCTTAATGTGGTTTAGGCAAGACTTGCGGGTTGGCGATAATCCAGCCCTTGTGGCAGCGTGTCAATTTGCCCAACAACATCAAGGCAAGGTTCGGGCTGTGTATATTGTTACTCCGTCGCAATGGGCGCAGCATGATGTGGCGCCAATACAAATTGATTTTATCCAGCGTCATGTCAATCTATTAGCACAGTCGCTTGCTGCCTTAGGCATATCATTGGATGTGCTGCATCTTGAGTGGTTTAGCGATACCCAGACCGCTTTAAATGATTACTTACAACAACATAATATTGATGCTGTTTTCGCTGGTAACGAGCCGGAAATTAACGAACGTCGCCGTGATAGCGCATTAATTGGCCAGGGGTTGCCACTGACGTTAATCGATCAAGACTGCGTATTTGCAGCCGGACAAGTGCAAAATTTGTCCGGTGATATGTACAAGGTGTTTACCCCATTTGCTAAAAAATGGAAAAGTATTGCCAGTCAAAAAGCGATAGTGCCTTTAGCCGCGCCAGCACCTGTTGCTGCAGCGCTGGCATTGCCAGCGGCTATCGAATTTAATTGCCCAACACACAGCAGTGATCAATGGGCTGCAGGAGAGGGCGTTGCAAAGCGAATACTGGATCAATTTTTAGCAAGCCAAGTAGAAGATTATCAAGCCGAAAGAGATTTTCCTGCCCTAGAAGGTACTAGCCGCTTATCACCCTTTTTGGCCATCGGAGTAATGAGTTCGCGTCAATGTGTAGCGGCTATTTTAGCGCGTTACCCCCAAGCGTTAGTGGATGATACTTGCCTTGCTAAAACATGGCTCAATGAACTGATTTGGCGTGAGTTTTATCATCATTTGCTGGTGGCATTTCCACGTTTATCCATGAACCATAACTTTAATGAACTGGGTAAGGCGATTGCGTGGCGCAATAATCCTGATGAGTTTACTGCCTGGTGTGACGGGCAAACGGGCTACCCGATTGTAGACGCAGCCATGCGCCAACTAAACCAAACGGGTTGGATGCATAATCGCTTGCGTATGGTAGTAGCCAGTTTTTTAACCAAGCATTTATTGATCGATTGGCGTTGGGGCGAACGTTATTTTAGGCAAAAACTGATTGATGGTGATTTAGCCGCTAACAATGGCGGCTGGCAGTGGTCTGCGGGCACAGGCTGCGATGCGCAACCTTATTTTCGAGTGTTTAATCCGATGACTCAAAGCAGCAAATTTGATCCAGATGCCAGTTTTATAAAGCGTTATGTTAGTGAGGTATCAGGTTGGTCTTTGGCTGATATTCATCAACCTAAATCTATTAATGTTAATGATCTGTTTGCACAACGACAAGATGACCGATACCCAGAGCCTATTGTCGAACACAAGATGGCGCGACTTCGGGCGATAGAGGCGTTAAGTGCGCTAAAGCGTGGTTAAGCCTTTTTATTAACAACCAAGACCCATTGTTCAGTTAGCTTAGTTTGACTGCCTTGACTCGATACATCAGCAAAATCACGGTAAGGCCGCTATTATCTTTTAGGATAATAGCGGTTTTTTTTTGCGTTAGATCACACTATGAGCTTGGCTCAATAGCGAATATGTGAGTATTGATTGAAGCCGATCGATTAACAGCATAGAATAGCGCAATTAAAGATTCATATATTATACATGTTTAAATCTTGTTGATGTTAACCCACTAAGTGAGTGTACTGCTTATGCTGAATATTGATGATCCCGCTAAAATTGATAACACGCCTGCAATATGGCGTTTGGGCTTTAGGCCGTTTTTTCTTGGCGGCGCAATTCTCGCAGCCTTATACATTCCGCTTTGGCTAATGGGTTGGTTCACACCACAATATAGTTTATTTAGCACTGAGTTTTGGGCAAATGTGGTGCCGCTATGGTGGCATCCTCATGAAATGTTATTTGGCTTTGCGATGGCCATAGTGTGTGGTTTTCTGCTCACGGCAGTGCAAGCGTGGACCAATCAACCCACCATCACGGGTCGCGCATTAATGGTTACGTTTGGCTGTTGGCTCATTGCTCGCTTGATGTTGCTATTACCGATGAACATTCCGTTGGTATTACCGGCAATATTTGACAGCTTATTTTTAGGCTTGAGCGCTTATGCATTATGGCGCTGTATTTATCCTGTCAAACAATGGCGCAATATTGGTTTTCCCATCATGCTCATCGTTGCATTGCTGGTGAATTTAGCCAGTTATTATGCGTTGTCGGAACGTGATTTTTCGTTATCGACTCAGTTATGGCAAGGGATGATTTGGTGGTTCGCGATGGTGATCACCATAGTGGGTGGACGGGTGATCCCATTTTTTACCGCAATGAAAATTAAACAACCCAAGCCCGATCCCATTAATGCGCTAGAGAATACGTTAATATTTGTAATGGGTTTACTGTTTGTTCAAGCGATAAGCCATTGGTTGCCTAAGGGTGTTGAACAGATACTGCTTGCTGTTGCGGGCATATTACATTTACTTCGAGTTGCTCGCTGGCAAGCGCATAAAACCTTAAAAGAACCGATGTTGTGGTCGTTACATATTTCTTATTTATCGTTGCCGCTGACACTGTTATTAATGGCAATCAATATCGACAACGAATATGCCTATCGCACCTTGCTACATCTGTTTGCCATTGGTGGAATTGCATCATTGTGTTTATCAATGATTTCACGGGTTTCTCTCGGGCACACGAGTCGTAATATATACCAAGGCCCAAACATGACGTTGGCATTTTTATCTGTGCCTCTCGCTGCCGTGTTACGTGCCGGAATGCCGCTATTGATGCCTGAATATACCCAAGTCTGGTTGTGGGCTGCAGGCGCGTGTTGGTTTATTGGTTTTGGTTCGTTTGTGTGGTTTTATGCGCCAATTTTAATGCGTCCGCGTCTTGATGGTCGTCCAGGCTAGTTTGAGCGCAATTTAAATAAATTTATCCAAGCAACGAATTTGGTAAACGTTAACTAAAGCAGTTAACTAAAGCCGTTAATAAACGTAATGTTACAGACTTACGGTTCTATCTAGTGATTTTAATTAAGCGATTAACAGAGAAAGGTTAGCAATATGATGGTTCAACTTGTCGACGTGGTAATGAAAGCAACGCGGCCGATGCGAAGTAAGGTAGGGTTAAGTATTGTTATTTCCGCACTCGCGCTGCTGAGTCTGACATCTTGGTCGCTTAAAAGTGCTGAAGTGGATCCCAATCAACTTAAATTTCCACAACAATATGATTCTTGGCAAGCGACAGAAGAACAAACCGAACGAGACGATATATTGGCGCAATATCCTGCCAATATCATTTTGTGGGCGGGTTCGTCATTTGCCAAAGAATACCATAGCCCTCGTGGTCATCAATTTGCTGTGGCTGACGTGACACATACTTTGCGCACTGGTGTTGCAATAGCTGAAGGTGACAAAGGCTTATCTGCCAGTTGCTGGACCTGTAAAACACCCGATGCACCAAGATTGATCAAAGAAATGGGTATTCAAGGTTTTTCAGGTGCCAATTTTGTCGATTTAGGCCGTGAAATCAAATCCGTTGTCTATTGCAGCGATTGTCATGTTGATGGCAGCGCTGAACTGGCATTGCCTCGCCCTCATGCTCAAAATGCGATGGCTAAAATTAAATTACCGTTTGATCAACAAGACAGTAGCATGCAAGGGGCACAGGTTTGTGGTCAATGTCATGTGAGTTATTATTTCCAGCCTGAAAATAATAACAAAGTTAATATTCCATGGATTTTCGGTAGCACTGCCGATGCAATTGAAAAGTATTATGACACTCGCCGCTTTTATGAATGGATCCACCCCATTTCTAAAACCCCAATATTAAAAGCGCGTCATCCAGAGTTTGAGCATTGGAGTCGTTCGGTTCACGCTAAGCAAGGCGTGACCTGTATAACCTGTCATATGCCGCCTGCGACCGATGAAAAAGGCGCTACATTTACTGACCATAAGGTTGGTGGTGCATTAGACAATTTTGATCGTAGTTGTGCAAGTTGTCATAGTAGTGAAGCGGCCATCACCAAAAAGCTTGATAAAACCAAGGCTAATATTGATGCTAAATCGCGAAATGTAGAGTCATTACTGATTAAAGCACATTATGAAGCTAAAGCGGCATGGGATGCGGGGGCCACATGGCCGCAAATGAATGATGCTATTATGGCTATACGTCATTCACAATGGCGTTGGGATTTTGCGACAGCATCACATGGAATGTACGCTCATAATCCTAAAGAAGGCATTGAACTACTGGATAAATCGACTGAACAGGTTACTTATGCACGTGAAGCATTAGCCCGCATTTTGAGTCAATTATCCGTTACTGAGGTTGAGTATCCAGATTACAGTACCAAAGAAAAAGCCCATGCTGCTATTGGCTTTATTGAAGCCGACGCCATTAAAGCCAAGCAAGCTTTTATTAAACAAGAAGTTGATAAGTACTGGCATCCGGTAGCTAAGACCGGTTACTAAGCTTCTGAATAAAAGCACCCAAATTACTGACTTTATTAACGCCTAAGCCCTGCTTAGGCGTTTTGCTTTGTGACTGGTGTAAAACGGTGATCTACTTGCGCCGATAAGTCGTATCAATTTTAAGTTAGTTTTTATTTACTTCATGGATATTAATACTTTTATCTTGTTGTCATATAAGGCATTCTTATAAGTATGTTCCGTGAGTTTTCTGGGTCACGTAATAGGAGTTGGTAAATGCAAGGCGCACCGTCGATAGTTGATACTCAATCAGAACCATTAAATCCGGATAGCTCAGCGTCCATTAATGGTCATCCTGCTATTATTGATGCATTTATAGATATGTATCAAAAGCTTAATAAAGATAACTTATCAATGTTAGCGCAAGTGTATCGTGACGATATTCGCTTTCAAGATCCGCTCCATAAAGTGGAAGGCATTGCACCACTAACGCGTTATTTTGCTAACATGTACCAAAATGTCACCCACATTGAATTTGATATTAAAGAAGTGGTTATCAGTGCTAATCAGCAACAAGCTGGGTTATATTGGACCATGACCTACTCGCACCCTAAGTTAAACAAAGGGCAGAGTATCAATGTCGAAGGCATGTCACAGCTTAGGTTTAGCGATAAAATTTTTGCCCACCGAGATTACTTTGATGTAGGCCAAATGCTCTATGAGCAAGTGCCATTTTTAGGTGGCTTAATTGGATTACTCAAAAATAGGGCGGGCAAGTAATGACTAACACCAATGACAAACAGCTTGCAGTACTGATCACCGGTGCCAGCTCAGGCATTGGTCTTGCTTTAGCTCAGCACTATATCCGTGAAGGTTTTGCGGTAATTGCCTGTGGTCGCAACGAACAAAATTTGGCGAAAATTTCATCTGCAACCCCTTTGGTATTTGATATCACTGACATTGGACAAGTGTCTGCGGCATCTCTTCACTTGCAACAACTGCTAAAAGATAATGGCTGGAAGTTACACCATATCATCCTAAATGCCGGAAGTTGTGAGTACATTGACGATCCATTACATTTTGACTCGGCACTATTTTCCCGAGTGATCAATACCAATGTGGTGGCGATGGGTTATTGCCTTGAGCATTTTTTGCCTTTACTGAGTCGTGGTGCCCAACTTGGATTAATGAGTTCAAGTGCCACTTATTTACCATTTCCGCGTGCCGAAGCCTATGGTGCATCTAAAGCGGCTATTGGTTATTTAGGTCGTAGTTTACGGGTTGACCTTGCTCAGCATGGTATTGGGGTGAGTGTCATTTGCCCAGGCTTTGTTAAAACCCCGTTAACCGCCAAAAATGACTTTGCCATGCCAATGCAAATCAGTGCCGAGCAAGCTGCGACTGAGATTTTTAATGGCATGCAGCGTCAACGACGTGAGATCCATTTTCCAACTAAATTTACTTGGTTACTTAAATTAGCCTCTTTATTACCAGAAAAATTATTAGTGTATTTGTTGGCGCCCAAATAGCTGGAACAACTCAATTAACAATACAAGTAACAATAAAATTAACAACAAAATGTAACAATAATAATTATTAGGTCAAGGATTAACTTAATGAAAAATATCGCCGTGATTGGTTCTGGAATTTCCGGTTTAACCTGCGCCCATCTATTAAGCCGTGAACACACGGTAACTGTGTTTGAGGCCAATGATTATATTGGCGGACATACCGCTACAGTAGATGTGGAAGTGGCTGGGCAGCAATACGCCATTGATTCTGGTTTTATTGTGTTTAATGACCGTACCTATCCGCGTTTTGAAAAATTAATGGCGCAGCTTGAGATTAAGTCTCTCCCTACAGAAATGAGTTTTAGTGTTAATAATGCACTCACCGGGCTTGAATATAATGGCAATAATTTGTGGAGCTTATTTGCCCAACGTCGTAATTTACTCCGTCCGAGTTTTTATCGATTTTTGGGCGAAATTGTTCGTTTTAACAATGGTTGTAAAGTGATTTATGAGGCCGACAAATACCCTACCGCTTCATTAGGTGAGTACCTTAATGAACAAGGTTTTTCTGCCTTTTTCTGTGAGCATTACATTCTGCCTATGGGCGCGGCTATTTGGTCTGCCAGTATTGATGACATGCGTGGTTTTTCTCTGCGATTTTTTATTCGATTTTTCCAACACCATGGTTTATTAAATATTAATGATCGACCGCAATGGTATGTGCTTGAAGGTGGATCGCGCAGTTATATCCCCGCCTTAACCGCGCCTTTCAAAGATCGCATCCAGTTAAATTCAGCGGTTACCGGTATTAAACGCGCCGATGATGGTGTGTATGTTCAAGTCGCTAAAGGCGAATGGCAGCGCTTTGATGATGTGGTGTTAAGTTGTCACAGCGATCAAGCATTAGCCATGTTAACCGATGCTACTGAAGACGAAATAGACGTGTTAGCTGCGATGGAATATCAAAATAATGAAGTGGTACTGCACACTGACATTAATTTGTTGCCTAAGCGCAAAGCGGCGTGGGCAAGCTGGAACTATCGTTTGGATGGCAATAACCCGCAAGATGTTGCCCAGCGTCCAGCCAGTGTGACCTATAATATGAATATTTTGCAGTGCTTGCCTGCCAGTGCACCCACATTTTGTGTCACCTTAAATCAAACTGCATTAATTGACGACAGTAAAATTTTGCGCAAGTTTAATTATGCTCACCCAGTTTTTAATGATGCTAGCATGAAGTCTCAAGCGAAAAAGTCGCTTATTAATGGTAAACATAATACTTACTTTGCCGGAGCTTATTGGCATAATGGATTTCATGAGGACGGCGTTCGTAGCGCGGTTGAAGTATGTGATCTGTTTGGGATTAGTTTATGAATCAAACCACATCGGTAATGGAACATGATCAATTAAACAGTGGCATTTATTGCGGCAATATAAACCATCGCCGTCATACGCCTAAGTTGCATCATTTTGGTTATAATATTGCGATGATGGCGATTGATTTAGATGAACTGCCTGCATTAACGGCGGTCAGTAAGTTGTTTTCAACAGACAAATTTACCCCGCTTAAATTTAATCCCAGTGATTACCTCAATGCCCTCGATAAGCAATTTGGTGACAAGCTTGTCTTGAACCAAGCCTGTCATGGCAATGATGCTATGGCCTTGAAGCTGCGCGTTTTAGCAACCATTAAGCATCTTGGGGCCACACAAGTATGCGATAAAATTATATTTTCTGGACAAATACGCCACTGTGGTTTTTACTTTAGTCCGGTCAACTTTTACTTTTGCTATCATCAAAATGACATGGTTTATATGCTTGCTGAGGTGAGTAATACTCCTTGGAATGAGCGCCATTGTTATCTGGTCGATATTGCCCATACTATTCAAACCGACAAAGTATTTCCTGTGTCGCCGTTTATGAATTTAGAGATGCATTATCTGTGGCGTATTACGCCGCCAGCCAAGCATTTAAAAGTGATCATTGAAAATCGAAATGCTAATAATGATAAATTATTTGATGCCAGTTTAGTGTTAAAACGCCAACCAATTACTTCGAGTTCCATGCGTCAATTTATGCTGAGTTATCCATTAATGACCAGCAAAATTATGTTAGGTATTTATTGGCAAGCAATGAAGTTATTTATTAAACGGATCCCATTTGTCGGCAAACAAACTATTAAGGTGAGTTAGGCCTGTTGATCTATCGAGATGAATTTTACCAGCAAACAACAATCGGCCCCTCACTCTTGCAAAATGTGAATAGCAAAATGTAAACCAAATGGATGGTTACCACGTACTAAGCTGTAATGACGCCAATAAAGCGAATAATACAGTGTACGAACTGGAGAGATGACATGGAAAATATGGCGACGGAAAGTAGCATGACTCAAGCGAGTCTATCTGACAGTCTTGCAAGGAAAATTCTACTTCGCGCATTAGCCCATCTTGCTGAAGGGCATTTAACTATTGTTGACGGCAACCAAACGTCTGAGTTTGGTAACGTTAACAGCAACGTTCACGCCACCATGCAAGTCAAGCATGCTAACTTTTATCGTCAAGTGGTGTTTGGTGGATCAATTGGTGCCGGTGAAGCTTATATTCAAGGTCACTGGAGCAGTCCAGATTTAACCAAAGTGGTGCAAATTTTTGCTAAAAACTTAGCCTTGTTAGACAATATTGAACGCTATTTTTCATGGTTAAGTAATAGTGTTAACCGGATTAAGCATGTGTTTAATCGTAATTCTGAACAAGGTTCAAAGCGCAATATTCTGGCTCATTACGATTTAGGTAATGACATGTATAAACAGTTTCTTGACCCGGAAATGATGTATTCAAGTGCACTTTATCCGAACGATGATAGCAATCTAAATGAAGCGCAATTACATAAGTTGCAAACCATCTGTGAACGCCTAGACTTATCGCCAGGTCAAACATTACTTGAGGTTGGTACCGGTTGGGGGGCATTAGCTATTTATGCTGCAAAACACTATGGCGTAAATGTTACCACCACCACTATTTCCGATGCGCAATATGAGTTCGCTGTTGAGCGAGTTAAGCAACTAGGCCTTGAAGATAAGATCACCTTACTCAAACAAGATTACCGCTTATTGACTGGCGAATATGATCGCATTGTCTCTATTGAAATGATCGAAGCTGTGGGTCACGAATATTTAGGCGGGTTTTTTGAAAAGCTACAGCATTTACTTAAGCCTGAAGGGCGAATGCTGATCCAAGCTATTACCATTGCCGATCAACGTTATGACAGTTATCGCAAGAGTGTCGACTTTATTCAGCGCTACATCTTTCCTGGTGGCTGTTTACCCTCTGTCAGCGAAATGACCCGACACATTGCCAAGAAAACTGACATGGTTACCTGGTCAATTGACGACATGGGTAGAGATTATGCCCGCACATTAAAGCATTGGCATGAAAACTTTGATGCCGCTTACGATAAAATAAAAGCGTTAAATTACGGTGACGATTTCATTCGGATGTGGAAGTTTTATCTAAGCTATTGTGAAGGTGGCTTTTTAGAACGTACTACAAGTACAGTTCACTTGGTCGCGGTTAGACCGCTATATCGCCCTTGATAATTGCGTTTTATTGCCCTTAGTGATTTACATCCCCGGTAACGGCTTACCGGGTCGTATCCTCCTATTTGGGTGAGATATTATGCCTACTTACGCTTTGCCCTCAACATTATTTATCCTGATTAACGCCGTGTGTTTTCAGTTGGTGTGGTGGTCGGGTGTGATAGCCCAAAACCAACTTATCATATTGTCAATTTTACTGATCATCGGTCATTTTTTATTATCCAATTCTGCTCGCCATGATGCTCTGTTAATGGGTGTCGGTGGTGCCATTGGGATAGTCGTTGACAGCTTATTAGTATGGTTTGGCGTGTTTGAATTCAACATAATCCCTTATTGGTTGGCGATATTGTGGTGTTACTTTGCTCTCAGTTTAGATTACAGCTTAGCTTTTTTTAAAACCTTACCACTATGGTTACAATCAATACTCGGTGGCGTGTTTGGCTGTTTAAGTTATCTGACGGGCGCTAAATTTGATGCTGTGGTGTTGCCTTTAGGTTATGAAAAGAGTGCACTGATATTGGCATTGATCTGGAGTGGCTTATTTCCCGTATTGGTTTGGGTGAGTAAACGTATCGCACCAGCGAATATGGTCTTGGAGAACAATCAATGAAAACCTTACTTAGCACCGACAAGCTGCAGCAAGATAAAGGGCTGCAACCATTAACTCATTGGTTGAGCGAATTGTTATTTGGTGCGGGAGGGGCATTAGTATTAGTAGTGATCATCGCGACTAGTATTAACCATGCTGCTGCCAATGATAGCGACATTGGTTCGGCATTGTCGATGCAACCAGCCAATACAACCGATGCAGCCAATATAACCAATAGCGCCAAGACCACAAATAAAGCCAGCATAACGAATACGACATTGATTCAAGTGGGTTCTGCCGACATGAGCTTATTATGGTTCGATATCTACACTGCGAAGCTGTTTTCTCTTGATGGCAAGTACCAAGCCAATCGATTCCCAATGATCCTCGATATTCAATATCACCGTGATATCCAAGCCCCTGATTTAGTTGATGCCACTATCGAACAATGGCAACACCTTGGGTTAACCGAAGACGACATCAGCCTGCTAAGCCAGCAATTAGTGCGAGCATGGCCTGATGTTAAACAGGGCGACAGACTTACCTTTAGGGTCAACAATCCTAATGACGCTGCATTTTTACTCAATGACACGCCTTATTATCAAGTGAGTAATGCGCAATTTCCTGAAGCATTTCTCGACATTTGGTTGTCGGAAAAAACCAGCCACCCTAAATTACGCAAACAATTAATTGGAGCCAACTAAATGCCCACCATCCTATTCTCTATGCACCACAGAGGTCATCTTTTTGCACGAGGGTTGATGAAAAAGTTAGCTTATGTATGTTTATACACAGGATTACTTTTAGGCGTCATGTCATGCTCATCTGCATCGATTGAAGATTATCAAAACACCACCCCCCGGTTAGATTTAGCCACGTTTTTTGATGGTAAGTTAACAGCAGCAGGGATAGTACAAGACTTTTCGGGCAAGGTAACCCGCAAATTTACTGTCACTATGGAAGCAAACTGGACTGATTCTCCTGAAGGTAAGCAAGGAGTGATTAACGAATGGTTTATTTACGATGATGGTGAAAAGCAAACCAGGGTATGGAAAATTATTGATAAAGGTAATGGGGTTTATCAGGGTACAGCCAATGATATATTAGGCATTGCTCAAGGGGAGTCGCGCGGCAGCGCATTACGCTGGCGTTATGATATGCAATTAGCCGTGGATGGTAGTGAGTATCAAGTGCACTTTGATGATTGGATGTTTCTAGTTGATAACCAGACCATTATTAACAAAAGCGACATTATCAAGTTTGGTATTACTGTCGCTCAAGTGACCTTGGTCATCTCTAAGCAAGAAGACTAATTAACAAGGCTCACTAACAAGATTAAGTAACAGACTAAAGCAAAAAGTTAACTCATATATCTGACTCATATAGCTATATGAGTTGCTAAGCAATAACAGCCCACACAAGGCTAATTTAAAACAAGGTATTCTAACGCCTCTACGGACATAAAAAATGGACTCAATAGAGTCCATTTTTTATGTCGGCCAACAACTTTTACTAACCTTTAAGTTTAGACGCGTCTGACTGTTTCTTATCGTAATACTCAAACGGAAACTGGTTACGAATTTGCTGGACTAAGTTGTCGCCAATATTGGCCGACACATGCAAACGCACGTCACCAGACTTTTCTGCTCTGACAGTGCAAGTCAGTTTATTAGATTTAGCTATTGCACGACAATCACGTTCAAACTTCTCTGGTATTTTGCCTTTATGCTTATTGAGCTTGCCATCTTTAAAATGCATTTCAAAAAGTGTTAATCCACGGCTACCACTAAAAATTAGTTTATAGGCCAGAAAAAATAATACTGCAATGACCAGTATTTTAATAATGTTATCAGCCATAGTTTGCTCCTTTGTGCCGTTTAGTTATACGGTTGCTATAACAATAAGATACTCTCGTACGTCATGGATGCAACGCTATTTTGTTGAAATCTATGCGCAAGATCGAAGTTATGTTCTATCAATAATAGATCATTTAGAAATGCAGCACGCTTTTGTCTTTTAAGTGTGATACCCAAGCCACTTCAACATGCTCGCATTGTCTCCCGAAAGGTAAGCCGAGAAGCAAGCTATTTCTATCCCTATCCCTATCCCTGAGATGACAAGCGATAACGAGCGATAACGAACGATAACGAACGATAGCAAGCGGTGACGAGCTATGACATACAAGCTAAAATCTAAAATCAACAAGCCTAGAGCGCTGCGCTGCTAGGATGCTACGCAGCTAGATGCTATAAAATCTTAACAGCGAAGCGCACTATAGCAGGACGAAGTCCGTCCTAGCAGCGAAGCGCACTATAGCAGGGCGCAGTCCGCCCTAGCAGCGAAGCGACACTAGCTGGGCGTAGTCCGTCCTACTAGGTTGGTAAGTCGTGAAAACGCAAGCGGCAAGGGCAACCACTAATAGCGTTAACCACCAAGTAAGTTTAGTTTTATCCATTTATTCTACCCCTTAACCCATCGATTCATTCCCTCTTTATCCAGGGTTGAGGTTAAGTAATAAAAAAACCGCCCCATGGCGGTTTTTGTTTTTAATACTGAGCGACAAACATTATTCATCATCATTAGCTCAGATTTACACTGATTAGCATCACTTATTAACACATAGTGACTTAGAACGCGTAACTGACGCTCGCCAATAAGGTGCCTGAGTTTTTATATAGCCCAGAGCTTACTTCGTAATCACCATCAATGTCGGTGTCTAGATAGGCAACCGAGATGCCAAAGCCGGCGACTTCAGTTGATACTCCAACAGAGTAGTCTGAGTAGCTATCAAAGCCTTCGCCGTCATCAATCGCATCACCGAAATTGTAGCCATAATGCAGGTCTACGCTCCAGTTTTCAGCAAACGCCCAGCCATAATTGATTTCAGTGTAATGCAGGTCAAGATCGCTGCCGCCATAGTCATCGGTAAACCAATAGGCGGCTCTAAAACCACTAAAATCAATACCTGCGCTGACTTCTAAATAATCTAAATCGCTTTCTCCTGGGTAGTTATAACGGTACAAAGTTAAGTCATAACTTGTGTTGTCGTTAATCTCGCCGTAGTAGCCCGCGTACAGATCTACTTCTATGTCTGGGCCGTTATATCCGGGCTCATCAAAGTCGACATTACTGCCCCAAGCACCAACAAAAAAGCCGCTTTCATGGCTCCAATCAATATTGGCTTGTAGCGCTGGGTCACCGGCTGTTTGTGATACACCACGGAAACGATAATCGTTGGTTACAGTAACCGCACCAGACACTTCTGCCGTAGCTAACGGAGCCAGTAGGGTAGCTGATAACGTTAATCCGCTTAACAGTGCAATTCGCGTTCTTTTTAATGTGTTCGACACGATATTATCTCCATTTACATAAAATGCAGCCGCTGGTATCTAGGTACTCAACGACCGCGAATGCCACTTATCAGAACTAAAATCATAAAGATTTTGCCTGTACCGCATGGCGGTTAAACGTTTTGTTGTTCAAACATAACGTAGATTTTTATACAGTGGTTGACCATTGACCATTGACCATTGACCATTGACCATTGACCATGTGCCAGTAAGGCCAGCCGAAATAACACGTTTATCACCTACATTGGCCGCTACACTTTGGTCTTGGCTGTGGATAATAAGCTGCTTCCTTCGAGATTATCACCATACTCATATTCGCGATGATGAATGTTCCCACTGCCCGAACCGCTTTGCCAAATTCTGAGGTTAAACGGCTTATTCGGGCTTTGAAAATGATGTTGCACCAACGGTAATGTATAACCTGTAATCAGTGTTTCATCGACTAGATAATAAGACTAAACCAAGGTTGATGCATTACTAAAAAGGCTAAGACTATTAATATTTTGGCTGATTGCATTCATTTATGTCATCGTCGGCATAATAAAAGCCGAAGGTTCGTTACTGTCGGTTTTTGCTTGTGGCCAGCGGGCGGTAATGGCTTTTCGCTTAGTATAAAAACGCACTCCATCTGGACCATGCATGTGTAGCGGTCCAAATAGCGATCGTTTCCAACCGCCAAAGCTATGAAATGCCATCGGTACTGGGATCGGCACATTAACGCCGACCATGCCCACTTCAACATGGTGACAAAAGTGGCGTGCCACTTGGCCGCTTTGAGTAAAAATAGCGGTACCATTGCCAAATTCGTGTTGGTTGATCAGTGCCAACCCATCGGCATAGTTATCGACTCGGACGATAGCTAACACAGGACCAAAAATTTCTTGTTGGTAAATGCTCATCGTTGGCGTGACATGATCAAATAAGCACGCCCCTAAAAAGTAACCTTGCTGGTGATCGCTAATACTAATATCCCGGCCATCAACCACTAAGGTCGCGCCTTCATTCACGCCAGCTTCAACATAGTCGCGTACTTTAGCTAAGTGCTGAGCTGAAATTAACGGTCCCATGTCCATTTCTGGGGTAATACCACTGCCCACCTTTAAGGCACTAATTTGCGGTAATAATGCAGTGACTAATTTGTCGCCGACATCGCCTACGGCCAATACCACTGAAATGGCCATACAACGTTCACCTGCACTCCCATATGCCGCACCCATTAACGCATTCACGGCTTGATCTAAGTCAGCATCTGGCATTAATAGCATGTGATTTTTAGCCCCACCCAATGCTTGCACCCGTTTACCGTGAGCAGAGGCTGTGGTGTAAATGTATTCGGCAATCGGAGTTGAGCCAACAAAACTGATGGCGTGTACATCGGGGTGGGTCAGTAAGGCATCAACCGCTTCTTTATCGCCGTTGATGACATTAAATATGTCATTAGGCAAACCCGCTTGCTTAAGTAATTGGGCAAGGAACATCACTGCACTGGGGTCTTTTTCAGACGGTTTCATGATAAAAGCATTACCGCAGGCTATGGCGATGGGGAACATCCACATCGGTACCATGACCGGAAAGTTAAACGGCGAAATGCCCGCGACAACCCCCAAAGATTGGTTGACTGACCATGAATCAACGCCGCCACCGACTTGTTGAGTGTGTTCGCCTTTGAGTAAATGTGGAATACCGCAAGCAAACTCAACCACTTCGAGTCCTCGAGTGATTTCACCTTTGGCATCGTCTAGCACTTTGCCATGCTCAAGGGTAATAAGTTTGGCCAATTCATCAACATGTTGTTCGACTAAGGCTTTAAATTTGAATAATACCCGGGCACGATTCAGTGGTGTGACTTGCGACCAAGTTTGATAGGCATTTTTGGCAGCAGCTATCGCCAAGCTGACTTCATCGTGACTCGCCAATGATACTTGGCCACGGGCTTCACCGGTTGCGGGATCATAGATCCTTTGATTGCGCTGACTGGCTGGCGTGTGTTGCCCATCGACAAAATGAGTGATGTTAAGCATTAACAGGATCCTTTTAAGCCAAATATGTATTCAAAAAACATTAACCAACAGCGTTAATTGCATCGCTAATGTGATTAACCATGTCGTCGATTTGTGACTTCTCGACAATCAGTGGCGGCGATAATGCGATAATTTCAGCGGTTGCCCGCACCAACGCACCATGTCTAAAGCAGTGATCAAAAATGGCGTAACCTCGTTTACCCACGCCTTTATCGCTCGGCGCCAGTTGAATACCGGCAACTAAACCGGTATTACGAATATCAATTACGTTGGCTAGTCCTTTAAGGCTGTGAACCGCTTGCTCAAAATAAGACTCAAGACCTTTAGCGCGCTCAAATAATTTTTCATCTTCATATATCGATAAGGTTGCCAGTGCTGAAGCCGCCGCCACCGGATGGCCTGAATAGGTGTAACCATGGAAAAACTCAATTAATTCATCAGGGCCATGCATACAAGTGTCGTGAATGGTATTACTGACAAACACTGCGCCCATTGGAATAGCACCATTATTAATGGCTTTGGCAGTGGTGATCATGTCTGGGGTGACTTGCCAACGTTCACTAGCAAAAGCGGCACCAAGACGGCCAAATCCGGTGATCACTTCATCAAAAATAAGCAAAATACCGTGCTTTTGAGTGATTTCACGTAGGCGCTTTAGGTAACCTTCTGGCGGTAAAATGACCCCTGCCGATCCCGACATGGGCTCGACGAT
Organism: Shewanella sp. Actino-trap-3; assembly: GCF_002836275.1. NCBI lineage: Bacteria > Pseudomonadati > Pseudomonadota > Gammaproteobacteria > Alteromonadales > Shewanellaceae > Shewanella > Shewanella sp. Actino-trap-3. The sequence continues at coordinate 4,337,718 of NZ_PJCE01000001.1, forward strand.
CACAGCGGCAATATTTTCGGCGCCGTGTAAGGTAATCAGTTGTTCAAGCACTTCGGCTTTATCTAAGCCATGTGGAGGCAAACCGTGGCTAAAGGCATTATTGGCAATGTCGAGGGTATGAGGTAGATGATCAATGCCTTGGAGTAATTGCTGGCTGAAGGTTTTGCGATTATTGCTAATGCCACCGACGGATATACCACCAAACCCCACGCCATGATAGCCAAGCTCACGGCCGATAAACCGAGTTCGTGTTGCTTGGCCATTAGCGCGATGATAACAAAGTGCCATCTTTAGGGCGGTATCAACCGATTCTGAACCTGAATTGGTAAAAAACACCTTATCCAATCCATCTGGACTTAATTGACAGAGTTTATGGGCTAATTCAAATGCGAGCGGATGACCCATTTGAAACGACGGCGCATAATCCATTTGACTGATCTGCTGGCTCACCGCTTGGGAAATCTCTTGGCGGCCATGTCCGGCATTGCAACACCATAATCCAGCTGTCGCATCGAGTATTTTATTACCATCGATATCGGTGTAATACATGCCTTGGGCTGATACTAATAATCTTGGATTGGCCTTGAATTGCTTATTAGCGGTAAAAGGCATCCAAAAATGTTCCATGTTGGGCCACATTTGCGATGAATTGCCGCTATTGTTTCGCTGATATTGGCTCATAAATTGACTCTATATTGATCGCTACAATTATGGGAGATCCATCTCACATTGGTTAAATTATGAGTGGTTAATATTTGCTATGCTATGTCAAAAATAATGAACGTTAAAGTGTTTTGTGCATTTATTTATACTAAATATGCTGTTTTTGTAAAATATATTGAAAACATCTTGCTGTTCAGCATAATCTGGTGACAATATTCACTAATATTATTGTGTCGATAATTGCTTTTATGCGACACAAATCTTGTGTTTGGCATCTACCTAATGGGTGCGTATCAATCCATTTATTATTTCGAGGTCACAATGAGTACTCCAACAAGCCGTCGCGATTGGGAAGCACTAGCAGCGAGTCTGACAATTACCGGGCAAGCTTTCATTAATGGACAATATCAAGGTGCCTCTTCGGGTGACACATTTGACTGTATCAGTCCTATTGATGGCCAAGTATTAGCCAAAGTGGCTAGTTGTGATATAGCCGATGCTAACCTTGCGGTGGCGAATGCGCGTGAAGTGTTTGAAGCGGGTACTTGGTCAATGTTACCGCCCGTTAAGCGTAAGCAAGTGATGATTAAGTTTGCCGATTTACTTGAAGCCAATGCCGATGAGTTGGCGTTACTTGAAACCCTCGATATGGGTAAGCCAATTCAATATTCCAAAGGTGTTGATGTGGTCGGTGCCGCCCGCGCCATACGCTGGTACGGTGAAGCGATAGATAAAATTTATGATGAAATCGCTCCTACTGCTCATAATGAGATAGGCATGATCACCCGTGAGCCAGTAGGCGTAGTCGCCGCCATTGTGCCATGGAATTTCCCGATGATTATGGCATGCTGGAAGCTTGGGCCTTCGCTCGCCACCGGCAATAGCGTTATTTTGAAACCATCCGAGAAATCACCGCTTACCGCTATTCGTATGGCGCAATTAGCGATTGAAGCAGGTATGCCCGCGGGGGTGTTGAACGTGTTACCCGGCTATGGCCACACTGTCGGTAAAGCGTTAGCTCTGCACATGGATGTTGATACTTTAGTCTTTACTGGCTCAACTAAAATTGCCAAACAGTTAATGATTTACGCAGGCGAGTCGAACATGAAACGCGTGTGGCTAGAAGCCGGAGGCAAGAGTCCAAACATTGTGTTTAATGATGCACCAGATCTAAAAGCGGTAGCTGAAGCGGCGGCTACTGCCATTGCTTTTAACCAAGGTGAAGTGTGTACTGCGGGCTCACGTTTATTAGTGGAGTCGGGCGTAAAAGATGAATTGATTAAGCTTATAGCCGAACAAATGCAAGGCTGGCAGCCTGGTCACCCACTTGATCCTAAAACCACTTGCGGTGCAATGGTCGATCAACAGCAGCTGACCAATGTATTGAACTACATTAAAAGTGGCAGTGAGCAAGGTGCCACCTTAGTCGAAGGCGGACAGCAAGTGATGGCTGAAACCGGCGGTATGTATGTGCAACCGACCATTTTTAGCAATGTTAACAATGACATGACCATTGCCAGTGAAGAGATTTTTGGCCCGGTATTATCCGTTATTGAGTTTGATGGCATGGAACAAGCCATCAAAATTGCCAACGATACCATGTATGGTTTAGCGGCTGGAGTGTGGACATCAAACTTAAGCAAAGCTCACAAAACGGCTAAAGCACTTCGCAGCGGCATGGTGTGGATTAATCATTATGATGGCGGCGACATGACCGCGCCGTTTGGCGGATACAAACAGTCGGGTAATGGTCGTGATAAGTCATTACATGCATTTGATAAGTACACCGAAATCAAAGCCACTTGGATAGTCCTATAACTGGGATTTTTTATAGTGATTGATATCAAGCCCTTTAGTGATAAAGGGCATTTTTATTAAGCAAAAATAACAGGTAACATTATATTTTGGCAGTAGAGTGATCGTTACTTGATAGCACTAAATTGTGCAGATCGCACCATATAAAGATAGCACTTCACATAACCATCATTTCATATCAATCATGTCATCCACAGATGAACATAAATGACCAATAAGACCTTTCCTCGATTGGCTATTATTGCCGTCGGCTTTTTAGTTTTATTGTGTTAGCTAGTTAGCTAGTTAGCTATTTAGTTAGCCAATACCGTCGGTCACAGACTATTTTTCGATTTGATAAAAAGAGCCTATATGGTGACAAGGCTGGCCATATGCTGTTATTTGGTCTATTAACCTATATGGCCAATTTAGCCTTGCACAGTCGTCATTTTAGACTCGGTCGTCTTCCGCTTTATTACGGCACTGTGTTAGTGTCAATATTCGTCTTAAGTGACCAAATTAGTCAGGGATTTATCCCGTCAAGAACATTGGACATCATCGACTTAGCAGCCGATGGCGTTGGCATTACTTTATTCAGTTATTTTAGCGGCTTAACGCAGCGATGTTGAGATAATAATCGCTTCAAGCGTAACTCAAGTTAACATCAATATTTTTCCTAACAGCAAAGAGAGGTTTAATGTGAATTTTCCTTTAGTGACCACCGATTGGCTAGCATTACATCTTGATGATCCAGACCTTGTGTTGCTCGATGCCAGTATGGAGGTTGTGTTGGGTAAAGAGCCACTAGTATATGATGAGCTTTTCGTTATTCCTGGTGCGCTATCCTGCCAAATTGACAAGCTACTTTTTGATCATCGTGCTTCGCAAACCCATGCTATGCCAACAGCAGTGCAATTTACCGATGCTGCGCAAAGGTTAGGGATAAACCATAACAGCACAGTGGTAATATACGACAATCAAGGTATTTATTCTGCGCCGCGTGCGTGGTGGACTTTTAAAGCGATGGGCTTTGATAAGGTATTTGTGCTTGACGGTGGCTTACCGCAATGGCAAGTAGAAGGGCGGGATACTGTGCGCCAGTTTGCCTCTGCTACTCATTCTGGCGATATTAAAGGCCGTTTGCAGCAACACAAGGTATGTGACACTGAGTTTGTGTTAACCCATCTTGGTCATGCCAACGTTGATATTATTGATGCTCGCGCAGCAGGGCGTTTTAATGGCACTTCACCAGAGCCCCGTGTTGGTATGCGCAGTGGTCACATTCCCAGCTCGCTGAGTTTGCCGTTTGCTCAGGTTTTAAGTCGGTTTAAAATGAAATCTACTCGTGAGTTGCATACCATTTTTGCGGCTTTAGATACTAGCCATAATGCTCAACGGGTGTTCAGTTGCGGTTCTGGGATCACAGCCTGTATTTTGATTTTGGCGTCCTATGCCGCAGGGCATCATCAAGCGGTGCTTTATGATGGTTCATGGGCTGAATGGGGCGGGGATGCTGCGCTTCCAATAGAGTAGGGCCAATTGAATAATTGGTGGGTATTTTTTGTTTTATGGCCTGCGGCCACTAACGCTTAAGATCGCAAGGTTCCACCCTGCACGGGCTATTAGATTATGGCCTGCGGCCACTAACGTCGTGGCGTTTCACCCACACCAGATTAAGAGGAAACCAACGGCTGTTCCCTCTTTACTCTTTATAAGAGAATTGGGCCCAGCCATTCCGGCAACAATTTCGCCATTGACTTAAACAGCAGCAGCGAAAAGGTCGCCATGGGGATTGATCCAGCTTTGGAGTTCGTATTTAACCATCTTCGGCCCTGTTTGTTGTAAAGAGTGAAAATGCTAAGGCTTCCAATGGGAGTCTGATGTGAATGGATTCACGAATGTCGTGATGGCATGGTCAATGATGTTCCCGACATCAAATGACATTCCCCATGTCCATATGGGTTAGATGCCAAAGAACGACCCTTCCCTTCGAAAGCTAGCTGGCATCTGATAGGCAGGATGCCTGAATGCCTTGGAGTATATGGTTAATGATGTTGCCGACATCACTATGACATTTCCAATATCCATATAGGTCAGATATACGTGAAAGGCCATGGCCAGCTCACGTATTCTTTTATAAAGAGTCTTCAACGGCCTCAAGTTCAGAGTTGAACCCGTCAATTTCCAAGTCAAGAAAACTAACTCGTTTTTGTCTGTGCGACGTGAAGTCGTATGAAGCGTTGTTCACCACGATAAGAGTGAACCATCTGTATCACCAGATGACCCTATGGCTCTGAATAAAGTAGCGAGCCAGACAATGTAACGAAGTCCATTGGACGGGAACAGAATCGTGAGAGGACGTTCTTCCTGATAACCACAATCGGGTGAGTGCTAGGGAGTCAGTATGATGAACATATGTGAATCCACGAAAGGTGCGTTATACGAGAAGCAGCGGAAGTGGTTTATACGCTGTGGCCAAAAGGCAACGAGAGCTGGAAAGAGATTGGGCAATGCTCTTTCGTGATCATATAGCTCTTCGCACTAGAGTGGGCATCTAAACTGACATTACGCTTCATACGGAACACGGTAAGCCTGAATCGCTCCCATTGGGAAAGTTATCTGTGAAGATAGCCGATAGTGGTGCAGGTAAAGGAGGCTGGAGAAAGCCAATGCTGCATTGTAATGATGCAGATACAGACCTTGTGTCTGGCACGAAAGTGAGCCCACTTCCAGCTGGTCTCCGTTGCAAGAAAATTAAAAGAACTTTGTTAATGGAGAAACGCAAATGATGACTTCGATTGAAGTTAGTGCCTCTCCTTGCTTTGCTCAACGATAATCCAAAGATTGGAAAGTCATGGAGCAGAAAGTATCAAAGCTTCGAGTGAGTATTGCAAAGGTAACCCCTGTGGTTACCGGGTAACATAGTACGCCTTAGTGGAGGCTTGAGCCGTATGCAGTGAAAGTTGCACGTACGGTTCTTAGGAGAGCGGCACTTGGTAACAGGTGCCGCTTATCCGACCAAAGTTTGTTAGGAAAATCAATTTTAGCTCTGCTCAAACGTATTTATTTCTAATTTATGAAAGCACCATTTTGATGTAAATCTATCTACGATGAACATCATAAAATCTTTGACAGCACACTGTGTTTTACACAGTTATAATTCATTTGTGTTAAAACAACAGTGTTGTTTCTCGTTATGTAATTGCGAAAATTCTCGGTTTTACCTAAAGGATAATTCTATCTAATTGAATTAGCTGATTTTGTTAATATATCTGCTCTACATAACGAGTTTGTATTATTCTCGATTATCTAAATTCTCGCTTTTGCCTAGACTCAAAGGTGATTGATTTGGGTTATTTAAGCTGATAAGTTACTAAAATTATTAATAATTAAAGTAGTATGGATGTTGAGTTTTGGTGAGCTTCTCAGGATGTTTATCGGAATTCTCGCTAATACGCTGTTATTTTTAGGAGAGTTTAGTGTCATTTTTCAAGGGTAGAAAACTTAAGAAGGTTGCGTTAGAAAATAGCATAGACTTTGATGCGCGCATGGGCTTATCAATAAATGGAAATTTAGTTCATGATTTTGGCTATTTATTAAAACATTATACAACTAATAATTTAGAAAGCTTTGATGATCGCTCAGCAATTTCAAAAATTAAAGATAAAACCATTGATGCTATAAACCTTGATCTTCAAAACCCTAAAACACAAGAAGAATTAACTTTTGGTGTGTCTAGGGCTACCGCTGAAGGTAACTTAAGAAACCTCATCAAAATATTAGAGTCACTATCAAATTACCATGCAGCAGAAGTTGCTTAAAAAATATAACAAGTTGCTTAAAAGGAAAAATAACAGTTGGCCATCGCTTCGCGATTATAGCCAACCATTATTTTCCTCTTAGCAAGGCGTTATCTTACTTATCAAAGTTTGGTGAAAGGATTCAAAATGAGTTGTGATTGGTTACCCATGGTAAAAGACATAGTTGTTGCTTGTTCAGCGTTTGGTGCTGCATGTATTGCATACAAAGGATTGGGCACTTGGCAAAAAGAGCTCAAAGGAAAGTCAGAATACCAATTAGCCAAAGATGTATTGCGATGTGTATACGAAGTTAGAGAAGGCTTCAAACATGTACGAAACCCTGTCATTTTCACGTACGAATACCCTGAAGATATGATTACAAATTCGGGTCATTTGAAAAAAGAATTTAAACACAAAGGCACTGCTCATGTTTATCAAGAACGTTTCAAAAAACTAGATTTAGCATTTATTAAATTAGAAGAGAAAAACCTTGAAGCACTTGTCGAGTGGGGTTCAGAACATCAAAATAAAATTTCTGAACTTAGGGAGCGCAGAGCAGAATTACTCGTTAGTATCCAAGACATGTTGAGAAGGTACGAAGACCCTGAGCAAGATGATTGGAAAACTAAAGAGGAACGTATCAAAGAAAAGTATGTCATTAATTATATGGGTGAAAATCCCAAAAATTGTGATTTCACTTCTAGCATAAATGATGGTGTTGCTGTCTTTGATACTTGGCTAAGATCTTACGTTTCGAGAAAATCGTAAGCTAACAAGAAAATCAACAAGGATAAGGGTTTACATGAAAGTATGTTCTAGCACCAAAACAATTAGATATGAGAGACCTTCCGAAGAAGGAGTTGTGAAAATTGAGTTCGCTATTCCAAAAGATGGAGGAAACTCTAGTGCAGGTGAAAAATATGATTTTATAGAAAAATCTGTACGCCTGTCTTGGTGGAGTGGCGATGGGCGTTTTGATCCAATCTCATCAGGTGAATTACCTGAATGGGCTCTAATGGATGTTGTGGAATCTTGTGCGAAGAAAGACTTCTTAACAACAGAGCAAGCGGCAACATTGATTTGTGAGTTATCCGAATCAATCAAAAGGCAAAATGCCTAACAAGGGTTTTCAAGTCAGACAAATTACAGTTGGCTTTTTGTTCGTGCCTCACTTATTTTAGCCAACTGCAATTTGCCGCTTAAAACGGCGTTGAACTAAGCCGCTGCGCGGAGCCAACGGAGGCTTCAATTGAGTGTATTATCCTCATTGAATCAGCTAGACTTAAAAATATGTGATGGAACACTACAATGACAAGGGAATTTCAATGGAATACATACAAATTACGCAATATATTCTGTTTAAAACTGCTCTACAGCTCAGAGCTAGCATCAAAAAAAGCACATTCCTATAGCATAAAGTGTACCGATTAATCTGGACTCGGCATCGGCCAAGTCCAACAAGCGATTTACGCCTTGCAAACAGCGCAACGCATAAATACTAAAACGTTATGTTTCACTGCTCGCTCACAATTAGTGGATACCTTCTATAGTTAATTTGTATTAATTACTTTAGGAGAATATACAATGAAATTAGCTGACATAGTACAGCGTGGTTGGGAAGCCGTTGGCACTGGTGATTTTGATGCCTTAGTTAAAGATTATGTTGATGAAATGAAATTCATTATGCCCGGCCAAGTCAATATTTTGGAAGGGCGACAGGAGTTTCGATCTGCCTTGAATGGTCTTGATTCAATCCTTCCTCCTGGTTTCGAAATCACGGAACTTAGGCAAATAGAGGGGGAAAGAGAAGTTGTCTCGATCGTTGAATGGAAATCCGATAAAATTACTGCTTCTCAGCTGTCAGTTTTATTCAAGTTTGATGATGAAAAAATCTATGAGGAGCGCTGGTTTATCGATACTCAACAATGGAAAAGCGCATTCTGAGTAGTAGGAGAAACATAACAAATAGGATAGGCCGCGCGAAGCCGCGTTCTTATCCCAAGTGTTAGGGCGCAATATTGAGAATGGCGTATGAAAATAATATTATTTTGTTTCATTTTGTACTTATGGAGTTCTTTTTCTATGTCTGAAGAGTGTGTTGTATTACTTCATGGGATGGCTCGTTCCGATAGCTCTATGAATAAAATGGAGACGAAGCTTAAAGAGGCAGGTTATACCGTCGTGAATTTTGACTACCCATCAACGCAGCATAATATTGAGAGTATAGCCACAGATTACCTTCCTAATGCTATAGCTCAATGTAAACCTAACGTAATCATAAATTTTGTGACACATTCTCTTGGTGGGATTGTGTTACGTAAATATTTAAGCGATAACAAACTAGAACGCCTAGGCCGTGTGGTAATGCTAGGTCCGCCGAATAAAGGAAGTGAGGTTGTTGATAAACTAAAAAATGTTCCAGGTTTTGAATTTATTAATGGCCCGGCGGGTATGGAATTAAGTACTGATAAAACAAGTGTTCCAAACTTACTTGGGGCGGTCACCTATCCAGTAGGAATAATAGCAGGCAGTTCAACTATTAACCCAATACTTTCTCAAATGCTTCCAAATCCTGATGACGGTAAGGTGTCAGTCGAGAACACAAAGGTGGAAGGGATGGCTGATCACATAATTCTCCCCGTTTCTCACCCATTTCTTATGCGAAATGACGAAGTGATTAGGCAAGTTAAAAGTTTCCTAAAAACAGGGAAGTTTCAGCATAGTATAGTTTCGCCCTAACACAGATGAGCCTCTCTTATTGTGAATTCTTTTATAATAAAGATTGCTGCCTGACGCTTTCCAGATCCTTTGGTACTTTAAAAAATGAGTGGCATATTTTTGCAAGATTCACTAAGTAATGGGAAACTCTATTTAACCTTAAAAAGGCCTTTAAAACCTCACCGATACCGCAATAAAACCCTCATAAGTTCACTGTTTTAAATATTATTACCCTCCAGACTAAATGATTGAATCAAAATAGAAACTCAGATATCGTTTGTTCATTAATAAAAATATATTTAAAACGAGTAATTCTACAGGCTCGTTATACGTTTATGAACCCCGGAGAGTTTATGCGCTATTTTTTATTAATTCTTGGCTGGTCATCTATTGTTGGCAGTTTTGGTGATGGTGCTTTAGGCATATATGCACTTTGGATTAACTTTACAAATGATTGGGTTTTATTAAACATATCGGTCAATGATTTTCTTCACGATTATGTCCCCGTCATTTATTGGGTAAAGCAACTCGCATTTTATGTTTTACCTGAAAGCATAGTTTTATGGTTGTTTAATTTATCCGCATTAGTTTATTTTCCTGCTCGTATTGTTATGAGTATATTTATAGGTTGGTGGGCTTTATCAAAAGCCAAAACAATGGCTAATCAAAAAAACGTATACAAATAAGGATAGGCCGCGCGAAGCCGCGTCCTTATCCCAAGTGTTGAACAAGCCCGAACACTTGGAATGTTACTCTTTATTATGTAAATAACAGACTGAGATTACGCTCTACTTAAAAAATGGGTGGCATTTTTTTTGATTACGATAATTTTTGTATTGAGGTATTAAAGCTTGAATTGAGGTTGATATCTGTATCTTTGATCGGAGTATTCGGTTTCTTTAATCTTCGATAGCCGCTCTTAGATTGGCATGAGTTAAACGTTGTAATGAGACAGCCTTCTCTTCTACTGAAGAAGATAGAGGGTCATTAAAAAGCTGGGTGATGAAATCCAGATATATGGCAGCAAGGGTGCTTGCCAAACTGGGTAAGGCGATGATGAAATCATCAGTATCAAATGCTGAGGTCAGTCGTTGTTCGATAAATTTTGTTAAATTTTGCTTCAATTTACGATGAGCTTGTGGTGCATCATTGCCAAGCTTATAAGACATAGATCGACGGAAACGACTCTGCACGCTAATTCTGCTCAGCATAGTGATAACTGACGGTCGAGGGCTCAAGCTTAGCCAATCCTCTCGAGCGGTTAAATCCTGAAAAAGTGAATCGAAGAGTGAATCGTGCATTGCAAGAAAAACATCTAACTTACGTTCATAGTGACGGTAAAAGGTGGTTTTCCCAACATCAGCTTTTTCAATCAATTCTGCCACTGTTATATCGCAATAGTCTTTATCTTTTAGTAGCTCAATTAGGGCCTGCTGTATGCGACTGTGAGAGCGGTTGATTTTGATAGACTCTGGCATAGGAGGGCTCTGATATCGATGTCATTACGATAAAAAATGGGACTATCAGTATAGGGTTTCTTAATGCTTAAGCAACATATAGGGAGAGTAAAGTTAGTAAAATGGAACCTTTTGGGTCAATTGTTCCATATGGTACTTATCTGCCGTCTTGTTCCTGTTGAATGACAATGGGATCCAGCAATATGAGTGCATCAATAACCAGTATTGGAAGACTCCATGAACTCATCGATGAATCGTTGCACTTTTGTTAAAACTAGCTTGATAGCGGCTTCCAGCACCAGCCTTTTAGGAGCAAGTGTAATGGCACAATCAAAAGATAAGACTTCTCCTAGTTCCGCTCGTTTAGATCCTGAAAAGCTGAATATCGGTATCTTTCTTTTCCCCGGCATGACGATGTTAGATGCATACGGGCCATTGCAGGTATTGGCCGTATGCCAGTTGTTCAACACTTTTACCTTTGCAAAATCCTCTGAGCCTTTACCCTCTGATGCCAATGTTGCTCTGTTGCCCAACTATGGTTTCTCTGACTGTCCACGGATCGATGTGTTAATCGTTCCGGGTGGTGCGAATCCTATTGGGCAGATTCAAGATGAGCAAGTTATCAGTTTTCTACGCGCCGCAGGGGAACAGGCTAAGTACGTGACATCTGTTTGCACAGGCGCCCTTATCTTAGCTGAAACAGGCTTGTTAGACGGCTATAAATCAACAGTGCACTGGGCTTATGCTGAGTCCCTCAAGCGTTATAATCGTGTCAATTACGTCGATCAGCGTATCGTTAAAGATCGAAACCGGATCAGTGGCGGAGGGATCAGCGCAGGTTTGGATTTTGCTTTAACTTTGATAGCTGAAATCGCGGGAGACCAGCATGCCATGACCATCGAGTTACTGCTTGAATATGATCCTCAGCCCCCCTTTCATTCAGGTAATCACAATTTAGTGGGGGATAAATTGAAGCAACAGGTTCAAGGTATGGTTCATCAAATTGCAAAAGAGCTGTTCTTACCCTTACCTGTGTAGCAGAATAATAGGGTCAGATGACCCTATTTGTCGTTATATCGCCACGATGCTGTCTTTAGCTGGTGCCTTTAAGTGAATTTAGTGGGGTCAGGGTCTGAGGGATCCCCACGAATTTAATAGCATGCTTGTGGATCCTTGATTAAATCTTGTAGCGTCTTGATCCCTGTTTGCCAGTGAGACTTCAGCAGCCTCAAAGACTTATCTTTGTAGGCTCTTAATCCTATAAATTGGTTTGATAAAACATTACGATGTTTGATCGAATTTGCTTGGTATTGCCTATGCTTATCAGCCGCTTTGACTGCCAATCCTAGCAGGTACAATATAAATTGAGATAGACAGGCGATGAGTAGCAATACGCTTAGTTTATGCATAATCCTTGAGCCACTCTCATTCATTTTCAAACCCGTTTTGACATCCCTAAAGCTCTCTTCTATCTGCATCCTTGTCGCATAAATTTTAACGACCCTTTTAGCGGTAGCACTTGAATTACATAGTGATGTCGCTAGTAGCCAAGGCTCTTTTTCTCGTTCTGCACTTGCACGAGACTGTTTACTCCGTCTAGCTTTGTCACCTGTGGCCACTTTATCTTTTCGACCTTTTGCGTTGCGCTTAAAAATAACTAAGCGTGATTTAAAAGACACTTTCTCACCTAACAAGTAAACGCCGAGACTTTTGGCCCTAGCACTTGCTTGAACATAGAGTTGCTTAACGGGATACCAGTCATCCACAAGGCATTTTTTGCAGTGTGTTCGGTTTCTAAATCGACCTACGTAATCCCAGTTAAGCGACAATATTTGCTTAAACCAAGGGATCCGAAAACCTGCGTCAGTAACGATAATAGGCTTGCAGTCATTGGGTAGCATAGCCTTAAGTTGAGTCAGGAAGAGTAAATGGGTTTTAGGCTTCTCTTTTTTGTTTAGTGGATGTATTTCTTCATAAAGTGTCAGTGAACGTCCTCGAGCGGCAAGAGATGCTCGAATGAGAAAATGCTGCTTTCGGTCATCAAGATCTGACCAGTCGATATGAATGATTGGCTGCTTCATTTTACCCACTAACAAATGTGTCATTCGAGTATAGACACACTCGATTTCACGATGAATATTAGCATTACTACAAAGCCTATCTACACGCTTAATCTTATGTTTTTCCTTCGCTTTATTCGTTATGTTACGGCCGAGTCCCGTGATAGAAAGTGGACCACCATTCATTGAGCTTTCAATGGCAGCAAACAAACTAGTACGAAGTGTTTTGTGCATTAATGGGGTGACAAGTGAGAGGCATTTTGATAAAACATGTTTAGCATTCATGGTATTTACTCGTGGTAATATTTGTTTGGCGATAAATTTGATCACCAAATGCCATGAATGTTCCTTTCTTTTTTACTTATCTCTTTATTTATTCAGTTCTTTTTGTGGGGATTCGTCAGGTCAGGGTAAACTTTTATAAAAAGTAAATTGAAACACTGGCTTTTCTAAAACGTTTATGTCCAAAAACGAGTTGTTCTTAGCTTTCAAATGCCCAAATTCAACTTTGAACTTGAGGTCGTTGAAGACTCTTTATAAAAGAATACGTGAGCTGGCCATGGCCTTTCACGTATATCTGAACTATATGGATATTGGAAATATCATAGTGATGTCGGGAATATCATTGACCATATACTCCAAGGCATTCAGGCATCCTGCCTATCAGATGTCAGGCTAGCTTTCGCGGTATAGGTCGCTCTTTGGCATCTAACCCATATGGACAAGGGGAATGTCATTTGATGTCGGGAACATCATTGACCATGCCACCACGACATTCGTGAATCCATTCACATCAGACTCCCATCGGAAGCGTTAGCATTTTTACTCTTTACAATAAGATGGGCCGAAGCAGTCGACAAATGAGGTTAAAAGCTGGATTCATTTCTGTCGCAACCTTTTCGCAGCTGTTGTTTTGGTAAATAGCGAAAATGTTGCCGGAATGGCAGGGGCCAATTCTTTTATAAAGAGTAAAGAGGGAACAGCCGTTGGTTTCCTCTTGGTCTGGTGTGGGCGAAGCGCCACGACGTTAGTGGCCGTAGGCCATAAAAAGATGTAAAGGTTGACCCTTTTGCCAACCCACAGCAAATCCATCAACCCTAAAGTAAATCCTTCATTCTGTGGTACAACATCCCTGCTGCCAGCAATGGCGATCGCAACATGGGCCCACCGGGGAAGGTCATGTGCTTAATATCATTAAACACATCAATACGCTGTGACTGCTGGCTAATCGCTTCTGCAATTAACCTTGCGGCCATATGCGTGGCGTTCACTCCATGGCCGGCATAGGCTTGGGCAAAGTAGATGTTGTCTGCGTCAGGTAAACGGCCTATTTGTGGCATGCGGTTGGCGCCGATACCCATCATGCCGCCCCATTCATAATCAATTTTGATGCCTTTTAATTGTGGGAAGACCTTTTCAAGATTAGGCCTTAATTCAGCTTCAATATTTTTGGGGTCTTTACCTGAATAAGTACATAAACCACCAAAGAGTAGGCGGCGGTCTGCTGATAAATGGAAGTAATCTAACGCCACACGCATGTCGGCAAAGGCCATATTTTGCGGAATAACACTGGCACATTGTTGCTCGGTTAACGGTTCAGTGGCTAATAAATAGGTGCCTGTTGGCAACACTTTCCCGCCAAGAAAAGGGCTTAATGTATTGCCGATATAACCATTGCCTGCCAATACCAGAGAGTCACAGATCACTTCACCTTCGGCGGTGATCACTTTGGGTTTACTGCCCTTGATGATTTTTTCTGCGGCGCTGTATTCAAATAATTGGGCACCAAGTTCACGTGCAACACGTGCTTCGCCTAGGGCTAAATTAAGTGGGTGTAAATGTCCGCTGCCCATATCGACCAAGGCGCCTTGGTAAAAGTCTGAACCGATAACTTCACCAATTTGTGAACGATCAAGCAGTTTGATTGATTTTTGATAACCTTGGTCTTGCAGATCTTGGTATTCTGCCGCTAAATCATCCATGTGCCGTGGCTTTACGGCTAAATCACAATAACCCATGTGTAAGTCGCAATCGATTTTGTGCTCGGCAATGCGCTCGGTAACGATATCAACCGCTTCAAAACCCATTTGCTGAATGGCTTTTACGCCTTCGTCGCCAATTTCATTACGGAACTGGGTGGCGTCATGACCGATCCCACGGATCAACTCACCACCATTGCGTCCCGAGGCGCCCCAGCCAATGCGTTTAGCTTCGAGCAATGCGACACTGTAGCCACGTTGTCTGAGTTCAATGGCGGTATTAATGCCACTAAATCCACCACCAACAATACACACATCGACAGTTAGCTGTTCGGTTAGCTTGGGATGCGAATAAAGCTCTTTTGCGGTCGCCACATAAAAGGAGTCTGGGTAGTGTTGGCTATGGATCGGGGATTTACGTGGCATAAATACTCCAAGCTATTGATTGCGATTATAATCATAACGTTTAAATGAATAGTCAGATGCAGTGTAAGTCATCTAGGGTGTGCATTTTATTTAACACTTATTTAGTGTAAAATACAATTGCTTTGATTTAAGCAAGTTATCATGCTTGATCGCTAGCATTTTTTTGTTAAAGTGTTAATAATCTGCAACACTTTAATAACAAGTCATGGGTCAACATTTACTAGGAGAACGAATTTGGATATTGGTGCAAACCTAAAAGCTGTTCGCAAATTGAAAGGGTTATCTCAACGCGAGTTAGCCAAGCGTGCAGGGGTTACCAACAGTACAATTTCAATGATTGAGAAAAACAGTGTTAGTCCATCGGTGAGTTCACTTAAAAAAGTGTTAGCGGGGATCCCGATGTCATTGGTAGATTTCTTCTCGATTGATGATGGCTCTATTGGTGATCAGAAAGTGGTTTACCGTGGTAATGAGTTATTGGATATCGGTACCGGTGAGTTAGTGTATAAACTTATCGGCCGTGACTACCCAAACCGTGCAATGTCGGTGATGAGTGAGACTTATCCTGTCAATGCTGATACGGGTGCTGAAATGCTGCAACATAAGGGTGAAGAGGGCGGTATTGTCGTTGAAGGTAAGATTGAGCTGACTGTTGGTGAAGAGGTGTTTATCCTTGAAAAAGGTGACAGTTATTATTTTAATAGTGAACACCCCCATCGATTTCGTAACCCATTTGAACAGCCTTGTCAGTTAATGAGTGCCACTACTTCAGCCGATTTTTAACGGTTTTCACTTTAGCTTTTACTGCTTATGTCTAACTCGACGACTTAAGGGAATAGTGTAAGATAATCAATAAATCAGGCTATTCCCAACGAGTTAGTCGCTGATGATTTTTAGGGTTTCATCTATTTTCGATGGTATTCCTAGCATGTCATTATTATCTTGTGTAAAGAATATTAAGCAATAGATTCCCTTTTTTTGTGCATTCCCTCCCCATTTTGGCGCATTTTTTGGCGAGATTTAAGCAAAGTCAGTCAGATAGTTTTTTTTGGCATTATGGTTATTTTAAAGTTATCAGTATGTTTCTAAAGTGTTTTAATTAATTTTTATTAAAAATTGTTTTTATCCTCAGTTATCCTCTTGCCTAGCTAAAAAAATCCGTGTAGTGTGTGAAAAAATGAACACGTAAATGATAAGTTCATCACTATTCTTTGCTTAAGGTGAGATATGTCTCAGTCAGGTCTTCCTCTTATTGGGGTAGTAGCGTGCAATCAGCAAATTGGTCTGCATCCATTTAACATTGTGGGTGAAAAATATTTGTTGAGTGTGGTCAATGGCGCGAAAGGGTTCCCTTTGGTGATCCCATCACTTGGTGTCGATTTGCCCATTGACGCTATTCTTGCTCGTCTCGACGGTATCCTTTTTACGGGCTCACCATCGAATGTTGAACCTCACCATTACCAAGGTCCTATTAGTGAGGACGGCACTCATCACGATCCTAAGCGTGATGCAACAACCTTACCGCTGATAAAAGCCGCCATTGATGCAGGGATCCCCGTATTCGGTATTTGTCGTGGTTTTCAAGAGATGAACGTGGTGTTCGGCGGCAGTTTGTATCAGAAGCTACATGACGTTGGTAAATATATTGAACACAGTGAAGATAAGAAAGCCCCATTAGATGTGCAATATGGTATTTCGCATCCAGTTAATCTGGTTGCTGGCGGGCTTCTTCACGATGCATGGGGCTGTGACACTGCAGAGGTTAACTCTGTTCATACTCAAGGCGTGGAGCGCCTAGGTGAGGGGTTGCAGCCAGAAGCATTTGCTCCAGACGGATTAGTGGAAGCATTTTCTGTTAAAGATGCTAAAAATTTTGCATTAGGTGTCCAATGGCATCCTGAATGGAAAGTAACCGAAAATGCATTCTATACTGCAATTTTCGAAGCATTCGGACAGGCCTGTAGACATCATGCGGCAACACAAGTGAGATAAAAATGGATAAGTTAATCGCTTTTTTAAAAGACAAAAAAATTACCGAAGTAGAATGTGTTATTAGTGATATGACAGGGATTGCGCGCGGCAAAATTGCCCCGGTGGATAAGTTTGTCTCAGAAAAAGGCATGCGTTTACCTGAGAGCGTGTTACTGCAAACGGTCACAGGTGATTTCATTAATGAGGATATTTATTATCAACTTCTTGATGATGCTGATATCGATTTTGTCTGCGTACCAGACGAAAATGCGGTGTTTATGTTGCCATGGACCGTTGAGGCTACTGCTCAGGTCATCCATGATTGTTATGATCGTATGGGCAATCCCATTGAATTATCACCGCGTAACGTGCTGAAGAAAGTCCTTAAGCTTTATGAAGATAAAGGTTGGCAACCGGTTATTGCACCAGAAATGGAGTTTTATCTCACCAAACGTTCTGACGATCATGACTTACCGCTTAAGCCGCCTATTGGGCGTTCTGGTCGCCCAGAAGCAGGACGTCAGTCTTTCTCTATCGACGCCGCTAACGAATACGATCCACTGTTTGAAGACATGTATGATTGGTGTGAAATCCAAGGGTTAGATATTGATACCTTGATCCATGAAGACGGTCCCGCGCAAATGGAGATTAACTTCAGCCACGGTAATGCATTGTCATTAGCCGATCAGGTGTTCATTTTTAAGCGTACATTGAAAGAAGCGGCCTTAAAACATGATGTTTGTGCCACCTTTATGGCTAAGCCAGTTACCGATGAGCCTGGCAGTGCCATGCACATTCACCAAAGCGTGCTTGATATTAAAACTGGTAAAAACATTTTCACCAAAGAAGATGGCACTCAAAGTAAATTATTCCTTAGTTATATTGCAGGGTTACAGCAGTACATTCCTGAATTGTTACCGTTAATGGCGCCAAGTCCTAACTCTTTCCGTCGCTTTTTGCCGGGTACCTCTGCGCCAGTAAATCTTGAATGGGGTGTTGAAAATCGCACCTGTGGTTTACGTATTCCTGAATCATCGCCACAAAATCGTCGTATTGAAAACCGTATCCCTGGTGCGGATGCTAACTGTTATCTCTCGATTGCTGCCAGCTTATTATGTGGTTATATCGGTATGGTTGATGACTTAAAACCTTCTACACCTGTGACAGGTAAGTCAAACGATAGCCGAACAAATAATGACAACTGCTTACCTTTGACCTTAGAAGAAGCCTTAGTGGCGATGCAAAGCAGTGATGCTTGTATTGAGTATTTAGGTCAATCCTTTACCACGGGTTTTGTGGCGGTAAAACAAGCGGAGCTTGAAAACTTTAGACGCGTGGTGAGTTCGTGGGAACGTGAGTTTTTATTACTAACAGTATAATGATGGTTGAGCCCGTTGGCTCACACTATGAATGTTTGTGGATAACAGCAGATAGCAAATACAAACGGGTTTGCTATCTGCTTGAAAGGATATAAGTATGACAAACCCATTATCGACAGATGCGATGAAGCAGCAGCACAAGCTTGAGCGTCTGCAAACGGCAGACAAACAGCATTTTATTCACCCATTTACCGATTCAAAGGGCTTAGCCCAAAAGGGAACTCGGGTGATAGAGCGTGCAGATGGGGTGTATTTGTGGGATGTCATGGGTCATAAACTGCTGGATGCTATGGCGGGTTTATGGTGTGTCAATGTGGGCTATGGTCGGCAGTCTATTGTGGATGCTGTCAGCCAACAAATGCAGAAATTGCCTTTTTATAATAGTTTTTTTCAATGTTCCCATCCTCCTGCTATTGAGTTAGCTCAAAAAATTGCTTCGCTAGCCCCAGCTCACATGAATAATGTGTTTTTTACGGGGTCTGGTTCTGAGTCAAACGACACCAATTTACGCATGGTGAGGCGTTACTGGGATTTAAAAGGCAAGCCGAGCAAGAAAACCATCATCAGTCGGGTGAATGCTTACCATGGTTCAACCGTTGCGGGTGCCAGTTTAGGCGGCATGTCGGGCATGCATGAACAGGGGGATTTACCTATTCCTGGTGTGGTGCATATCGCGCAACCTTATTGGTATGCCGAAGGTAAAGACTTATCTGTAGAAGCGTTTGGATTACAAACTGCACAGGAATTAGAAGCAAAAATTATTGAATTAGGCGAAGACAATGTAGCGGCTTTTATTGCTGAGCCTTTTCAAGGTGCGGGTGGCGTCATTATTCCACCGTCAACTTATTGGCCTGAAATAAAGCGGATTTTAGCCAAATACGATATTTTATTTATTCTTGATGAAGTGATCAGCGGTTTTGGTCGCACGGGTAAATGGTTTGCGGCTGAGTATTTTGATTTGCAGCCAGACCTTATCACTATCGCCAAAGGCATGACGTCGGGTTATGTGCCAATGGGCGGGGTGATTGTGTCAGACAAGGTGGCCGAGGTTATTAAGCAAGACTGCGGTGAATTTACCCATGGTTTTACCTATTCTGGCCATCCAGTTGCCGCGGCGGCGGCATTGGAGAATATTGCGATTATTGAGCGAGAAAAATTAGTTGAACGTGTGGCTAATGATACTTCGCCTTATTTACAGTCGCGCTTACAACAATTAGCTCAACACCCATTAGTGGGTGAGGTGCGCGGCCTCGGCTTGGTTGCGGCCATCGAGTTAGTTAAAGACAAATCGTTACGGCAGCGGTTTGATGCCAACGTAGGCGTGGGAACCTATTGCCGCGATGCGTGTATCACCCACGGTTTAGTGATGCGTTCAGTCGGCGACACCATGATTATTTCGCCGCCGTTGACCATCAGTCATGCTGAAATTGACGAGCTAGTCACTAAAGCGACGCATGCGCTAGATGATACTTATCAGTATGTAAAAGCGCTTAAATAAGGTTCAGTAACTGAATGGTGATTGTTTTATCGTGATTGTTTAACCCAATGCATTGCAAGGATCTAATCATTGAAAATGTGTTGATAACATTCATATTGAAGGGAAAAGCGATGTTGTTGTAACCATACCGATGCATAGTTAAGTTGTAGCATTGGATAATTTCTTTCATTAGAAAGAAGATTTTACACGCTGGTAAGGCTAGCGAAAAAAACGAATGTCAGTGTCATGCTGACCATTATCCAACAGGGAGAAAGTATGAAGCTACTAACAAAACTATCCACATTGGCCTTAATTACTGCAGGCGTATTTGCCAGCACTTCTATTCAGGCCGAGGAAGTGGTTAAAATGTACAATTGGTCGGATTATATTGCCGAAGATACCCTAGCCAATTTTGAAAAAGAAACCGGTATCCGTGTTATTTATGACGTGTTTGATAGTAATGAAGTACTTGAAGCGAAATTACTTTCTGGCCACAGCGGCTATGACATAGTCGTTCCCTCTAATCACTTTTTAGCCAAGCAAGTTAAAGCGGGTGCTTTTCAAAAGTTAGATCGCGCTAAGCTGACGAATTATGCCAACTTAAAGCCTGATTTAATGAAGCAGTTACAAAAAGCGGATCCGGATAACGAGCATGCTATCCCTTACCTATGGGGCACTAACGGTATCGGCTATAACATCGATAAAGTTAAAGCCGTATTAGGTGAAGATGCGCCATTTGATTCTTTAGAGCTTATTTTTAATCCAAAATATGCAGAGAAAATCGCCTCGTGTGGTTTTTCGATGTTAGATTCTGCCGACGATATGTTACCTCAAGCACTGATTTATTTAGGCTTAGATCCTAATAGTAAAAATCCTGCTGATTATCAAAAGGCCGCCGAAGTATTGGAAAAAGTGCGTCCTTACATCACTTACTTTCATTCATCGCGTTATATTTCAGATTTAGCTAACGGTGATATCTGTGTCGCGTTTGGTTTCTCTGGTGACGTGTTCCAAGCTGCCGCACGAGCTGATGAAGCGGGTAACGGCAATAAGATTGGTTACTCTATTCCAAAAGAGGGCGCCAACTTATGGTTTGATATGTTAGCCATTCCAAAAGATGCCACTAACGTAGATAACGCCCATAAACTGATTAACTATCTACTTCGCCCTGAAGTGATTGCCCCTATCAGTAACTATGTTGCTTACGCTAACCCTAACGTTCCCGCGCAAGCGCTAGTTGATGAAGCAATCCGTAACGATCCAGCCATTTATCCACCACAATCAGTGATTGATAAATTATACATTGGTGATATTCGTCCATTAAAAATTCAGCGTGTAGTCACACGTGCTTGGACCAAAGTGAAGTCAGGTCAATAATCTAACTCACTAGCACTAGGGCGAGAAGCCTCGCCCTGTTTTTATAGCAGTATTGATGTATTTATTGGCTCATTTAGCCACTTAACAGTTTGTTACGCGTGCCCTAAAACAGGCTGTTCTGTTGCGGTACGCATACTCCAAAAAGGCGGAGCAGTATTATGGTAAACACCTCGGGCGTCACCAATAAACCCACTACAAAGACGCAAGATAAAGTACTGCTTAGGATTGATCGCGTAAGCAAACTTTTCGATGATGTGCGTGCGGTAGATGATGTATCGCTTACCATTAACAGTGGCGAAATATTTGCGCTGCTGGGCGGTTCAGGTTCTGGTAAATCAACCTTACTGCGCATCTTAGCGGGTTTTGAAAAGCCAAGCGAAGGACGTATTTTTCTTGATGGTGTCGACATTACTGATATGCCACCCTATGAGCGTCCGATTAATATGATGTTCCAGTCGTATGCCTTATTTCCGCACATGACGGTTGAGCAAAATATTGCATTTGGACTCAAGCAAGACAAAATGCCCAAAGCCGATATTGAAGTGCGCGTCAAAGACATGCTGAAACTGGTGCACATGGAAAAATACGGTAAACGTAAACCGCATCAGTTATCGGGTGGACAACGTCAGCGTGTCGCTTTGGCTCGCTCGTTAGCAAAACGTCCCAAATTACTATTACTCGATGAACCCATGGGCGCGTTAGATAAAAAGCTGCGTACTCAAATGCAGTTAGAAGTGGTCGATATTTTAGAAGCGGTAGGCGTAACGTGCGTAATGGTGACCCATGACCAGGAAGAAGCCATGACCATGGCCGGACGCATTTCGATTATGCATGACGGTTGGATTGCCCAAACTGGCAGTCCAATGGATATTTACGAGGCGCCAGCTAGCCGCATGGTGGCTGAATTTATTGGTACGGTTAATTTATTTGAAGGTGAAATCATTGAAGATGAAGTCGATCACGCGATTATTAAGTCGCCGACCTTATCGCAGCAATTTTATATTGGCCACGGTATTTCAACCAGCCTAGAAAATAAAAATGTATTTTTGGCCTTACGCCCAGAAAAAACCATTATTAGCCGTCAGAAGCCCGAACGTGAATATAACTGGGCTCATGGCGTCGTTCACGACATTGCCTACCTTGGTGGCTTGTCGGTGTATTACATTAAGTTAGAAAACAACCAAATCGTTCAATGCTCAATGATTAACCGTGAACGTCGCTCCGATAACCCTACATGGGGAGACGAGGTTTACATCAGTTGGGAAGACACCAGCGGGGTTGTATTAAACTCATGAAGAATCCACTGAAACTATTCAAAGGTCGTTACCTCACCATGGGAGTCCCTTACCTGTGGTTGTTGCTGTTTTTTGCCTTACCGTTTGCCATTGTATTAAAGCTGAGCTTTTCGACTGCAGCGATTGCCATTCCACCTTACGAGCCAACGTTTAATTATGTTGATGAGGCGCTCAACATATTTGTCAATCTGGGTAACTATTTATTGTTACTTCAAGATTCGATGTATTATATGGCTTACCTCTCATCATTAAAAATTGCCTTTATTGCGACCCTTGGGTGTTTAGTCCTTGGTTTTCCCATGGCTTACGCGATTGCCCGCGCCCCGGTAAAAATACAGGCGGTATTGCTGCTTCTGGTGATGTTACCGTCGTGGACTTCATTTTTGATCCGCGTTTATGCCTGGATGGGTATTTTAAGTAACAACGGTTTAATTAATAATGCCTTGACCTGGTTAGGGGTGATTTCAGAACCGATTCAAATGCTCAATACTAATTTTGCGGTGTACATAGGTATTATTTACGCTTACCTGCCGTTTATGATTTTGCCACTTTATGCCACCTTGGTGAAATTAGATTTAAGCTTAATTGAAGCGGCTTCAGACTTAGGCTCCAGCAGTATTAATACCTTCTGGAAAATTACCCTGCCATTATCTATGGGAGGGGTCATAGCCGGTTCTATGTTGGTATTTATTCCTGCAGTGGGTGAGTTCGTTATTCCTGAATTGCTCGGTGGCCCTGACTCATTAATGATTGGTAAAGTGCTGTGGCAAGAATTCTTTAATAACCGCGACTGGCCAGTAGCTTCATCATTAGCGATTGTGATGCTGGCGTTACTGATTATCCCGATAACCTTATTCCATCGTTATCAATCACGTAATATGGAGAACGCGGTATGAAGAAGTTAAGTTTCTCTAAAGTGATGTTGTGGGTGGGTTTACTGTTTTTATATGCACCAATGCTTATTTTGGTCATTTATTCATTTAATGACTCTAAATTAGTGACTGTGTGGGGTGGTTTTTCTGCTAAATGGTATGGTGAGTTATTTGAGGATCAGCAAATACTCAATGCCGTCTGGACCAGTTTACGCATCGCCTTTTACAGCTCTACCATGGCGGTGATTATTGGTACGATGGCGGCCTTTGTGATGACTCGTTTTCGTCGGTCATGGGCTAAGTTAACCTTGTCTAACATGATCACCGCGCCTTTGGTTATGCCTGAAGTGATCACCGGTTTATCCTTGTTACTACTATTTGTACAAATGTCAGAGACCTTTGGCTGGCCTACTGAGCGTGGCATGTTTACGGTGTGGATTGCCCATTCCACTTTCTGTGCCGCTTATGTGGCGGTGGTGGTGTCGTCAAGACTGCGGGAAGTGGATTTGTCGATTGAAGAAGCTGCAATGGATTTGGGGGCAACGCGATTAAAAACCTTCTTTTTGATCACTATCCCTATGATAGCGCCATCACTTATCGCCGGCTGGTTATTATCATTTAGCTTGTCATTAGATGACTTAGTGATTGCCAGCTTTACCTCAGGGCCTGGTTCTACAACCTTGCCTATGGTGGTGTTTTCGTCAGTGCGTTTAGGGGTTTCACCCAAGATTAACGCGCTAGCGACGATTATTATTTTAGCCGTGTCTTTGGTGGCCTTCTTGTCTTGGTATTTCGCGCGTCGGTCGGAGATAAAAGCTAAAGAAGCGATGGAATAACAGCGTTGAATAAACAGACTATAGAAGCCACGCTGATGTCAGTGTGGCTTTTTATTTTTCAGAATTGATTTAAGGTATTCTGGCGATATGGGTGTTTAATATATTCAACAAAGTGTCAAAAATTATATGATAAATGCTAGTGTTTAAATTTGCTTAAGTGTAGGATGAGTGAGTTGTATTACGCTTTAAACCTATAAAGGAAGTGCTATGCCTGCCACACCTCATGCTAGTTCATATTATGCTGCATCGGCTAATGATAAAGTTGAGCGTCCTCGCTTAGAATCTACAATTGAAACAGATGTTTGCATTATCGGCGCTGGATATACTGGCTTGTCTTCTGCGTTACATTTATTAGAAAGCGGCATGAAAGTGGTGGTGCTTGAAGCGGCAAGAATTGGCTGGGGAGCCTCCGGTCGAAACGGCGGCCAAATCGTCAATTCTTTTAGTCGTGATATTGATTCTATTGAAGGCGTTGTCGGCAAAGAGCAAGCTAAGTTATTTGGTCAAATGGCGTTCGAAGGTGGTCAGATTATTCGTGATCGTATCGCCAAATACAACATAGATTGTGACTTAAAAGATGGTGGCGTTTTTGCCGCCATGAATGCCAAGCAAATGGGCCATTTGCAGAGCCAAAAATCATTATGGGAAGCTCATGGTCATAACAACCAATTGGAGTTACTCGATCAAGATGGCATTCGCAACGTAGTCAATACTGATATTTATGTCGGTGGTTTACTCGATAGAAGCGGTGGACATATTCACCCGCTAAACCTTGCTTTAGGTGAAGCCCGTGCGGTGGAATCCCTCGGTGGACTAATTTTTGAAGATTCAGCGGTCATTAAAGTGGATGACGGTGCATCGCCGGTTGTGCACACAGCACAAGGCCAAGTTAACTGTAAATTTGTGGTGGTAGCTGGTAATGCTTACTTAGGTAAATTACTGCCAGAGCTACAAGCTAAATCCATGCCTTGTGGTACTCAAGTGATTACCACTGAGCCATTGTCAGATGAAATTGCTGCGAGTTTACTGCCGCAAGATTATTGCGTTGAAGACTGTAATTATCTATTAGATTATTACCGACTTACTGGCGATAAACGCCTTATTTTTGGTGGTGGCGTGGTTTATGGTGCTCGCGATCCGGCCAACATTGAAGCCTTGATTATGCCTAAGTTATTAAAGACCTTCCCGCAATTGAAAGGGGTTAAGGTTGATTATGCGTGGACCGGTAACTTTTTAATGACCTTGTCGCGCCTTCCCCAAGTGGGCCGCATTGGTGACAATATTTATTACTCCCAAGGCTGTAGCGGTCATGGTGTTACCTATACTCATTTAGCGGGTAAGTTAATTGCCGAAATGCTCAATGGCCAGGCCACACGGTTTGATGCCTTTGCGGCGTTACCTCATTACCCTTTCCCGGGTGGACATGCACTACGAGTGCCATTTAGTGCGCTAGGTGCGTGGTATTACACCCTTAGAGATAAATTTGGTATTTAACCTACGTCGAGTGCGGGTAGATAGAGTACGAATAGGTTGAGTACAGCGAGTCAGTTTAGGAGAATATTGTGGAATTGAACGATCCAAGTTTATTACGTCAACAGTGCTACATTAATGGGCAATGGCGTAATGCCGATAATGGCCAAACTATTGCGATAGCCAATCCAGCAACCCATGAAGTCATTGGCCATGTCCCAGTGATGGGCAGTGCTGAAACGCTTGCGGCAATCGATGCTGCACAAGCAGCACTCCCTGCCTGGCGTGCATTAACGGCTAAAGATCGTGGCCAAAAGTTGCGTCGTTGGTTTGAGTTAATCCATCAACATAGCGATGACTTAGCGTTGTTGATGACCACAGAGCAAGGCAAACCGCTTGCTGAAGCTAAAGGTGAAGTAGGTTACGCAGCATCCTTTATTGAATGGTTTGCAGAAGAAGCCAAACGCATTTATGGCGTGACGATCCCTGGGCATCAAGCGGATAAACGCATTACGGTGATCAAACAACCTGTAGGGGTTACCGCGGCAATTACACCATGGAACTTTCCTGCGGCAATGATTACCCGTAAAGCGGCTCCAGCGCTGGCGGCGGGTTGTACTATGGTCGTGAAACCTGCGCCACAAACGCCGTTTACTGCACTGGCTTTAGCCGAACTAGCTGAACGTGCTGGTATTCCTGCCGGTGTATTGAGCGTGGTGACTGGTGACTCAATCGCCATTGGTAAAGCCATGTGTGAAAGCCCTATTGTGCGTAAGTTGTCGTTTACGGGCTCAACGCCAGTAGGCATTAAACTGATGGAGCAATGCGCTCCTACGTTAAAGAAATTGTCACTTGAACTGGGTGGTAATGCGCCATTTATTGTGTTCAACGATGCCGATATAAATGCCGCTGTTGAAGGCGCAATGATCGCCAAATATCGCAATGCCGGTCAAACCTGTGTCTGTGCGAATCGCATTTATGTGCAAGCGGGCGTTTATGATGAGTTTGCTAAACGTTTGGCCGTGGCGGTGACTCAGCTCAAAGTAGGTTTAGGTACCGATGCTGGCGTGACAACAGGGCCATTAATCAATGCAGATGCAGTGGCAAAGGTGCAGCGTCATTTAGATGATGCGGTAGCAAAAGGCGCGCAGATTATTGCCGGTGGCAAACCTCATGCTTTAGGTGGCTATTTCTTCGAGCCGACCATATTAACGGGCGTGAATCGTGAGATGTTAGTGGCAACCGAAGAAACCTTTGGTCCGTTGGCCCCCTTGTTTAAGTTTGATGAAGTGGATGATGTGATTAAGCAGGCTAATGACACTGAATTTGGCTTAGCGGCGTATTTTTATGGCCGTGATATTTCGCTAGTGTACAAGGTCGCTGAAGCTTTGGAATACGGCATGGTGGGGGTTAACACCGGATTGATCTCGACAGAAGTGGCGCCTTTTGGCGGCATTAAATCATCTGGATTAGGCCGCGAAGGGTCTAAGTTTGGTATCGAAGAGTACCTTGAAATGAAATATATCTGCATGTCAGTTTAAGAGAGCAGGCTATGACTAAAACAAATGATGGACTAATGGCACGGCGCCAAGCGGCAGTGGCACAAGGTGTAGGGCAAATTCACCCAATCTTTACTGAACGTGCTCAAAACGCCACAGTATGGGATGTTGAAGGTCGTGAATATATTGATTTTGCCGGTGGTATTGCGGTACTTAATACTGGCCATTTGCATCCTAAAGTTAAAGCGGCTGTGGCAGCACAGTTAGATGCATTTTCACATACTTGTTTTATGGTTTTGGGTTACGAAAGTTACATTAGCGTATGTGAAAAACTTAACCATTTAGTGCCGGGTGATTTTGCTAAAAAAACGGCCCTATTTACCAGTGGTTCAGAAGCGGTCGAAAACGCGGTTAAAGTCGCTCGTGCTTATACTAAACGTGCAGGCGTTATTGCGTTTACCTCGGGTTATCATGGTCGAACCATCGCTGCGCTAGCATTAACCGGCAAAGTGGCACCTTATAGTAAAGGCATGGGCTTGATGTCTGCTAATGTGTTTCGGGCTGAGTTTCCATGTGAAATGCATGGCGTGTCTGAAGATGATTCGATGGCATCAATTGAACGCATTTTTAAAAATGATGCCGAGCCTGCAGACATCGCCGCCATTATTTTAGAACCAGTGCAAGGTGAGGGTGGTTTTTACGCGGTTACACCATCATTTATGAAACGCTTACGTCAATTGTGCGACAACCATGGCATTGTATTGATTGCCGATGAAGTCCAAACCGGCGCGGGACGTACAGGTACCTTTTTTGCCATGGAGCAAATGGGCGTTGCTGCAGATATTACTACGTTTGCTAAGTCGATTGCCGGTGGTTTCCCACTGTCAGGTATTACCGGTAAAGCCGAAGTGATGGATGCCGTCACTGCCGGTGGTTTAGGTGGCACTTATGGTGGTAGTCCTATTGCTTGCGCTGCTGCATTAGCGGTGATCGAAGTGTTTGAAGAAGAGCAATTGCTTGCCAGAGCCAATCATGTTGGTGCCATGTTGAAGTCTGTTTTAGGCGATATGCAGGCTAAATACGCGCAGATTGCTGAAGTGCGTGGATTAGGTGCGATGATTGCTGTCGAGTTGATGGAAGATGGTGAGCCTGCGCCTCAGTACAGTGCTAAGATTTTAGCTGAAGCCCGTAACCGTGGACTGATTTTACTGTCTTGCGGCACTTACGGTAACGTTATCCGCGTATTGGTACCGTTAACGGCTCCTGATGAGCAAATCCATGCTGGGCTTGCCATTATGGATGCGACATTTAATAGTGTCTTCAATTAAATTTATCCTGATCTAGTCGTTTCGATAACATCCCGCATTAAGCGGGATTTTTTTTAATTCACGGTTTGGTTGAATATTGAAGGTTGTTGGCGATGGTTCACAACCACAAAGCATTAGGTCGGCAGATATTGCCAAACATACACGTGAGAGTGTTAATCGACAATATGGCAAAATTAAAAGTGTCGTCACCGCGGTCAATCAAATGAGTTCCAGCGCTTGAAGTGGCTAAAGCCTCTAAGCAAACTGTGATGGAAACGGCAATGGAAACAGTAATAAAAACAGTAATGAAAACATAGTCAATGACGGTCAATGTGAAAGAGGTCAGACGCGTCTAAGCCAAGCCATGGTGCTTGTTGAAGGTATGTCGACTGATTCGGCTCAAGCTCAATAAGCTGTGGGCATGGTATCCCACAGCAGCGCCAATATTAGCCGTATTGTAGAGGAGATTAGTGCTATTGCTGAGCAGACTAACCTATTAGCGTTAAACGCAGCTATTGAGGCTGCCAGAGCGGGAGAATAGTATCAAAGGTGGCTTATAGGCTACCTTTTCTATTATCATCTTGGCTTAGATAGTTATTACGAAGACATTATGGCCGAATTTATTGCTCCTCCCTGCGATGGGATCATTGAAGTATTATACCAAGATGAACATCTACTGCTGATCAATAAGCCGACAGGATTATTGAGTCTCTCAGGTAAAAATCCATTAAACAAAGATTCTGTACACTACCGTTTAGTGCAAGATCACCCCTCGGCAACGTTAGTGCACCGACTCGACTTCGGCACCTCTGGCATCATGCTGGTGGCACTCAATAAAGTGGTCAATGGATTATTAACTAAGCAGTTTCAGCAGCGCACTATTACCAAAAGCTATACCGCAGTGTTATATGGTGACTTGCTTAATGATTGCGGTGATATTGAATTACCGATAGCCAAAGACAGTGATCATTTCCCGTTAATGAAAATTTGCCACGACAGCGGCAAACCGGCTCACAGTCAATACCAAGTTATTGAGCGACATCAACAAGGATTATCGACGCGGGTGACATTTACCCCAATCACAGGGCGAACCCATCAATTACGTTTACACAGTCAACAAATTGGACATCCTATTTTAGGTTGTGATTTGTACCATAATGAACATTCGCAGCAGATGTCGAGCAGATTGATGTTACATGCCAATGGATTATCGTTTACCCATCCCATGACGGAACAACGGATTAATGCTGTTTGTCCAAGTCCATTTTAACGAGTTAGCTATTTAGTTATTTGGCTCTTTAGATAACAAACTGATTTGAGCCTGATGATAACTGATGCATAATCTATCTATTTTTCTTCTTACATAGGTGAATCAGCATGGTGATTTCATGGTTAGATGCGCTGGCCTTGACGGTATTTTTAGTCAGTTGGTTAGGCTATACCAGTTTTGCTCGTCGTAAAGCAAAAACCACCAATTGCATAGCGCGAGTGATGCATCAACAACGTATTCATTGGATGTCACAGGTGATTGCCAAAGAAATACGCGTGGCTGAAGCGGCGTTATTAGCTAATTTAGAACGTAACATTGCCTTTTTTGCTTCTACAACCTTACTGATACTTGCCGGGGTATTAACGCTTTTTTCTCAAGTTGAAAAGCTTGAAATCGTGATTGGTTCTATTCCCTTTACTGCATCACCTAACCATGCTCTGGTACAAGTCAAACTGGCTCTTTTAGCTGGGATTTTTGTGTTGGCTTTTTTCCAATTTACTTGGTCCATGCGTCAATATGGTTTTGTGAATATTATGATTGGTGCTGCACCACTGGATAAAACCGGTACCGATAAAAATATGCTCGGCTATGCAAGGCAAATGGCGGTCGTACAAGATCAAGCTGCCCATTCATATAATTACGGCTTAAGGTCTTATTACTTCGCGATGGCGGCATTGTGTTGGTTCCTGCATCCGTTAGCGTTTATCTTTGCTAACTTATTTGTGGTGTATACCTTGTATCAACGGGAGTTTAATTCCCGCGCGGTGCAAGCTATTACTCTTGCTCAAGCACATTTAGAGCAAGACCCAGCGTATAGGGTGAATGATTAAAGCGGAGTTTCAACGAATTTCAGACACAAAAAAGCCCATTAATTCAATGGGCTTTTTTGTTGTAAATTGGTGGCCCCTCCCAGACTCGAACTGGGGACCTGACGATTATGAGTCGTATGCTCTAACCAACTGAGCTAAGGGGCCGACTTAAGATAGTCGTCACTATCGAAAGCGTGTGCAGTATACGAAGTTTATTTGTGGTTGTCACCTCTGATTTTGCAAGAATTCTGTTGAAATGATTCAACTGGTTATCTGTTAATCAGTGCAACTAAATATCAAATAAAATTCTGGCAGATATTGGTCGCAGTTTAAGATGAAATAAATACTTTGATCACAGTTGTGGCTAATGATTTTTTTTAGTCGAAAAATAACGGGTTAGTGATTATGTCATTCCTTATGGATCTCGGGTGTGAGTGAGTCTATAAAGTCAGTCCCAAATGAGAACTATCCTCAATGACAGCTGTTCGGCGCAATGCTGCGAAAAAAGACAATACCCCTTCAATTAAGTGATGCTATAACGCATGTTTTTGCATGTTCTGTGACGACGATGTGCGTGCTGGGTTTTGCTTTGTTAGGTTTTGTGATCATGCGGGTCGATGGTGTTTTAAGATGCGGGTGTCGCTCACGTTAATCGTGCAAATTTCGAGCTGATTTAAAGGTTGAGACTAAGGTCTTAAGTATTTGCAGTATCTTGCGTTTATCTCTGTTAAAAAGGTAGTCAAGGTGTGATTGCGTCAGTCTGTAAACCCATGTACTGCCCCATAATAATGTCTTCTTAAATAGCGAGAATGGTTATGGATGCAAGTGACAATTATTTTTATTGTTTTTAGACGAAAAATTGGCTTGAGCTTGAAATCAAGGTAACAACAAAACAAGCACGAGTGTAGATTTGCGGTCTTAAATAGTGTGGGAATAAATGCTTGCATGATATCAGTAGAAATGAACATGCGGGAACGTCTGACCAAAAGCTCATCTTGGTTATGTCGAGGTCATCAAGTTTGATGCGTAGTCGGCATAAAGTTTTTTAGATGGGGTCTACTAGGACTCTGTTCACATAGAGATGACATGAATGGGGATACACACATGTTGCAATCTAATTTGAAAGTGCTTGCAGATAAGCTAGGCCAACTCCTTGAGCCTTCAAGAGTCAATACCGATTACATACGCCGCGTGGCATGGGGTACAGACGCTTCTTTCTACCAAAAACGTCCACAAATGGTAGTCCACACTAAAGATGAAGCTGAGGCGTCAAAAGTCTTGGCGCAATGTTATCAGAGCTCTACTCCTGTGACATTTAGAGCCGCAGGTACAGCGCTTTGTGGTCAGGCGATTTCTGATTCAGTTCTGATGGTCGCAGGTCTTCATTGGAATAATTTTAAGGTGTTAGAGGGCGGCAAGAAGGTACAAATGCAGCCCGGAGTGATTGGCTCTAGACTTAATGGTGCACTGGCACCTCTGGGATGGAAGTTTGGTCCCGATCCGGCCACGATTGCCTCGGCGATGGCCGGTGGTATTGTGGCTAATAATGCTTCTGGTATGAACTGTGGTACGCACCATAACTCTTATCAGTTAATTGACTCTGCTCGAATTATATTTGCTGATGGTTCGATTTTAGACACCGCAAGCAAGCAAAGTCGTCAAGTGTTTAAAAAACATCACCCTGAGATGATCAAAGGCATTGAAGCCATTCGTGACGAAATCATGGCTGATAAAGAATTAGTTAGTCGTATCAAGCGTAAGTACTCGATTAAAAACGTGACTGGCTTTGGTATGAATTCATTTGTAGATCATCAAGACCCTATCGACATTATCTTACACTTGATGGTTGGCTCGGAAGGTGCGCTCGGCTTCTTATCAGAAATCACCATGAAAAGTGTGGTGAAAAACAAATTCTCTGCGTCGTCTATGGTTTATTTCGATTCACTTCGCGGTGCTTGTGAGGCGATTGTTGAGCTGCGACGAGATGCCTTCAAAGAGACCAACGCGGCGGAGTTGTTAGATAACTTCGCTCTGAAAGCTGTTGCCCAGTCTAAGTATGAAACACCAGACTTCTTAAACAATGTGCACAAAGATGTGACGGCCGTATTATTCGAGACCTTTGGCGATAACCAAAAGCAGATCGATGCCAATGTTGCTAAAATGTCAGCGATTATGGCAAAACATGGTTTGTATCATGACGTCGAGTTCACCCAAGATCCTGCTGTAATTACCAATATGTGGGCTATTCGTAAGGCGATTTTCCCGCTCGCAGGTTCAATGCGTCCGGTCGGCACGTCTTGTATTATCGAAGATATAGCCTTCCCAATTGAAGTGTTGCCGCAGGCAACCATAGATTTACAAAACTTATCTTTTGCCCATGGTTATGATGATGCGGTGATTTATGGTCACGCACTTGAAGGTAACTATCACGTTATCTTCGCACAAGACTTCTCCTCTAAAGCTGAAGTGGATCGTTTCGAAGGCTTTATGCAAGGGATGTGTGATCTTGTTGTGGGATATGACGGCTCGCTTAAGGCAGAGCATGGCACCGGATTTGGTATGGCTGCCTTCGTTGAAAAAGAATGGGGCACAGCAGTCTATGACTTGATGAAGCGAGTCAAGAATACGCTTGATCCAAACGGTATTTTAAACCCTGGCGTCATCATTAATGACGACCCACTTTGCCATGCTAAAGGCTTTAAGCCTATGCCAGCAGTGCATAGTATTGTGGATAAATGTATTGAGTGTGGATTTTGTGAACCGCATTGTGTGGCTCATGGTTTAACCCTGTCTCCACGCCAACGTACCGCCGTTGCGCGCGTGATGAAAACGCTAGAAGCCACGGGCAACGAGCCTGATGTCTTGGCGGCGCTGAAAAAGGACTATCCTTACTTTGCTATTGACACCTGTGCTGCAGATGGCCTGTGTAAGCTAGGTTGTCCAATGGCGATTGATACCGGTAAATATATGAAGGTATTGCGAGCCGAAGGGGCCAGCAATATGGATAAGAAAATTTCTGATTTCACTGCCGATCGTTTTGGCACTATGGAATCGGTCGCTCGATTTGCTTTAGGTGCCACCGATATTACCCGTAAAGTGATTGGCGAGTCTGGTATGGGCGCTATAACCAAAATCGTGCGTAAAGTTATGCCAGGTATGCCGGTGCCGTTATGGACTGAAGGGATGCCGACACGAGGCAAAGCCTTGCCAACTCGCAAAACCAATGGTGACATGAAAGCCGTGTACTTCCCTGCATGTTTGAACCGCATGATGGGCACTAGTGCTAAACATGACGATCAGCGCTCTTTACCCGAAACCATCGTGAGCCTATTTGAAAAGGCCAATATTGAGATAATTCTAGGTGAGAAAACCAAAGGTTTATGCTGTGGGCAACCTTGGGAGTCTTATGGTCATGATGATGCGGCCGACCGTAAGTCTGATGAACTCTCGGTGTGGTTGTTAAAAGCCTCTAATAATGGTGAGTATCCTATCCTAGTGGCAACCACTGCTTGTCTTGAGCGGATGCGCCGTGCTTGTGATAGCCGTTTGCAGATGTATGGCCCTGAAGAGTTTGCTTTTGAATTCATGGTTGACCGTATGCAAATAAACAAAGTTGTTGAAAAAGTAGCTGTTCACCCAACCTGTACCACGCGTAAGCTCGGTATGGCAGGCAAATTAACTGAACTTGCCAAGCTTTGCGCCACTGAAGTAGTGGTGCCAGAGAATGTAGGTTGTTGTGGTATGGCGGGCAACCGCGGTATGAATTACCCTGAGCTTAATGAACATGGACTTCGTCGTTTAAAAGAAGAGACCAAAGATAAAGGTTGTACCCATGGTTACTCAGTCTCTGCAACCTGTGATGTTGGTTTAACGACGCACTCGGGTATTCCATATAAAAACATCTTAACGCTTCTTGATAAAGCAGCGAGCAGAAAACAGCAATAAACCGCTGATTTCATCCTTGATTAGCCCACGCAATAGCGTGGGCTTTTTTTATCTTAAGTTTGCAGGAACAATTGAATTATTATCGCTCAAGTCACTTGACGGTCTCATCGATGGCATGTGTTGACCAACATGAACTAATGCGGATAGTTTTTCTAAAATATCATCGCTCAAGTCACTTGACTATCTGATTGATGGCATGCTTTGACCAACATGAACTAATGCGGATAGTTTTTTTAAAATGTCATCAAGAGAGTGTTGTGAAGGCTATATCTTTGCATGGGCATAGGCATGAGCATTTAGGCCTAATCTGATAAGTCATTGTGCCGCGTAGATTAGAATGCAAATAAAAAAACCCAGCGTATGCTGGGTTTTCATGATCATAGAAGACTAAACCGTCAGTTTACTCGTCTAGGAAAGACTTTAATATTTCAGAGCGAGAAGGGTGACGTAACTTACGTAACGCTTTGGCTTCAATTTGACGAATACGTTCACGTGTTACATCAAATTGCTTACCCACTTCTTCTAAGGTGTGGTCTGTATTCATATCGATACCAAAACGCATACGCAGTACTTTTGCTTCACGAGCGGTTAGGCCTGCTAAGACTTCGTGTGTGGCGTTCTTAAGACTTTCGCTAGTTGCTGAGTCTAGTGGTAACTCCAGGGTCGTGTCCTCGATAAAATCACCCAGATGCGAATCTTCATCGTCACCGATTGGGGTTTCCATTGAGATTGGCTCTTTAGCAATTTTCAGTACCTTACGAATTTTATCTTCAGGCATCATCATACGTTCTGCTAATTCTTCAGGAGACGGCTCTCGGCCCATTTCTTGAAGCATTTGACGAGAAATACGGTTTAACTTGTTGATCGTTTCGATCATGTGTACTGGAATACGAATAGTACGTGCTTGGTCAGCAATTGAACGGGTGATTGCCTGACGGATCCACCACGTTGCATACGTCGAAAACTTATAACCACGACGGTATTCGAACTTATCTACGGCCTTCATCAAACCAATGTTACCTTCTTGGATTAAATCCAAGAACTGTAAACCACGGTTGGTGTACTTTTTGGCAATAGAAATAACCAAACGTAAGTTAGCTTCAACCATTTCTTTTTTCGCACGACGAGCTTTAGCTTCACCGATAGACATGCGACGGTTAATGTCTTTAATGCCTGCGATGGTTAAGTCGGTTTCGACTTCAATAGCCCCCAACTTTGTCACACAACGCGTTACGTCATCGGTGATCATCCGCAAACCTTCAGCATAAGGCTTGGTGCTGGCTTTTTCTTTGTTAAACCAATCTAAGTTTGTTTCATTGCCGGTGAATGCTTTAATAAAGTTTTTCTTTGGCATCTTAGCTTGTTCAACACTAAGCTTAATGACTAAACGTTCTTGAATTCGTACGCGATCCATCATGCTGCGCATGCTTTTGACTAAACGGTCAAATTGTTTAGGGATTAAGCGGAATTCTTTGAATAATTCACCGATAACAAATAATGAGCCTATCGCTTCAGGATGATCACGGCCTTTTTCAGCAATAATACCTAAGCTTTTTTCGTAGGCTTCTCTGAGTTGAGTGAATTTTTCTTTGGCTTGTTCAGGATCAGGCCCTTTGTTGCCTTCTTCCTCTTCATCATCGTCGTCATCATCATCTTTTTTATTGTCAGCCAATTCAGAACCAACATTGGTGGCAGTAGGTGCGACGTCATCGTCGTCAGGATTGATAAATCCAGAGATAATATCAGACAAGCGCAATTCTTCAGCTTCATACTTATCGAATTGCTCTAAGATCATTGCGATCGCTTGAGGGTATTCACTGACAGAACTCTGTACAGTGTTAATACCTTCTTCAATACGTTTAGCAATAACAATTTCGCCTTCGCGGGTAAGTAGCTCTACCGTGCCCATTTCGCGCATGTACATGCGGACAGGATCTGTGGTTCGGCCTAACTCACTTTCTACGGTTGCGAGAGCTGCCGCTGCTTCTTCTGCAGCATCTTCGTCTGTGTTGTCTTCCGACATCATCATGTCATCGGCATCTGGCGCTTGTTCAAAAACGCGGATACCCATGTCATTTATCATCTGGATAATATCTTCAATCTGATCGGAATCGACCATGTCTGCAGGTAAGTGGTCGTTCACTTCTGCATAGGTTAAGTAACCTTGCTCTTTACCTTTAGCGAGCAACAGTTTAAGTTGCGACTGCGGAGTGTGATCCATAGATATCATCCAATTTTGGGTAACTGTTAAAACGATAGGCCAGTTAGCTTTACTAAGTGGCGCGCAAATCGTCAATTATAGCTGTATGGGCTAACCTTAGCTAGTCCATGGCAATGTTTGTACGCACATTCTTGACGAATAAATTGCGTATTACTTCGCTATGCCTTTCATTATCGAAATCAGCTTTTTTAGCTGCATTTTTTCAACTTTCGTTAAAGCCTGTTTGAGACTCAATTCCTGATATCGTTGTTCAATATATTGGTTGTTTAACCAAATCAGGGTTTGCTTAAACTCTGGCAATACGTTTTCATCCGCCACTTGATGTTCCCATTGGGCTAGCTTAATTAGAGTGCTTTTTTTCTGATGCTCTCTATGCATTTCAAGTAGTTGTGCGCTGTTTAACGTTTGCTCTCGAGTTATATCTAACAAATGATTTAGCAATTCTATGCCGGTCATTTGTAATCGATCTAGTGCTGGCTGTTTTGCCAAACCAAAGCCTAAACTTGGGTTTTGGATCAGGAGGCCAATAGCCAATCTTAATGGCGTGCCACGACCTTGTAAGCCTTTCGCATTTAATGGTTTCTGTTTTGCAGAAAAACCTAACTTCTTTTTCAAGTCATCGGCACTGTTCATGCCTAACTTGTGTGCCAGATTTTCTAGCAATAAATTTTGTAGGACGGTATCTTGTACCTTTTCAATTAGCGAGATTGCTTGCTTGGCTAATGCCCCTTTATCTGTCCCGTGGTTAGCACTTAATGTGTCAAACAAAAACTCGGGTAGTAACATGGCTTTCTGCATTAAGGCTTCAAATGCTTCTTTACCAATTTTGCGGACCATAGTGTCTGGGTCTTCACCTTGCGGTAGAAACATAAACTTGACTTGATCACCCGGTTTTAACAGTGGCAATGCTGTTTCGAGTGCACGCCAAGCAGCTTCGCGGCCTGCACGGTCGCCGTCATAACAACAGACCACCTGTTTTGCACTACGCACTAAAAGCTGAAATTGTTCAGCAGTAGTCGAAGTCCCTAAAGATGCAACCGCATAATCAACCCCAAATTGGGCGAGTGCGACGACATCCATATATCCTTCAACAATTAACACATGCTGTGGATCACGGTGTTTTTGCTTTAGCTCATATAAACCATAAAGTTCATTACCCTTATGAAATATGGGCGTTTCTGGCGAATTCAAGTACTTTGGGGTTCCGTCACCCAAAACTCTACCGCCAAATCCCACAACACGACCGCGACGATCGCGTATTGGGAACATTAATCTGTCGCGAAAACGGTCATAGCGTTTACCGCTATCATTGGCAATAAGCATGCCTGCTGTCAGTAATTTATCTTGGGCGGGCAAATTTTGCCGGTAACGACCCAATAAACCATCCCAACCATCGGGGGCAAACCCGATACCAAATTGTTCAACAACGTCATTTGATAAACCTCTGAACTCTAGGTAATCAACAACTTTTTGTTTGTCTGTATGCTGCCTAAGTTGGCTTTGATAGAAGAGATTGGCTTCTTCCATCAGTTCATATAAATCGCGACTTAATCCTTGGTCGGGTCTTTTCCCTGTGCCTTGCTCCCGTGGTACGGCAAGACCAAGTTGACCTGCAAGCTCTTCAATGGCGTCAATAAATTCTAGTCGATCATATTCCATGACAAAATCAATGGCATTGCCATGAACACCGCAACCAAAACAATGATAAAACTGTTTATCTCTGCTAACGGTAAAAGAGGGTGATTTTTCGCTATGAAAAGGGCAGCAAGCCGAGTGATTCTTACCGGCTTTTTTCAACGGGACTTTACGATCAATTAGATCGACTATGTCTATTCGAGCTATTAGCTCATTGATAAAATCACGAGGTATCGCCATTGATTGCTGTTGTTCTCGAATTTACTTTATCAACTGATTAAAACAAACAAGCCGTGCAAGTGCACGGCTTATTCAACATTAAAACTTGATTACTTCAATTTAGCGCGGATCATTGTACCAATGGCACTCATATCTGCACGGCCTTGAACTTTAGATTTTAATGCTCCCATTACTTTACCCATATCCGCCATGGATGCCGCACCAACGTCAATGATCGTTGCATCGATAATCGCTGCAACTTCATCTTCGGTTAGCGGCGTAGGCAAAAAGTCTTCGATAACTCGAATTTGTTCTGCTTCTGCTGCGGCCAACTCCGGACGATTCGCGGCTTCATATTGAGCAATCGAATCTCGGCGTTGTTTTACCATTTTGGTTAATACAGCTATTGTCTGCTCATCAGTCAGAGTTTCGCGGGTATCCACTTCAATCTGCTTGATGGCAGAAAGCGCCATACGAATTGTTCCTAAGCGCACTTTTTCTTTAGCACGCATAGCATCTTTCATTTGGTCTTTTAGCTGATCGGTTAAGTTCATAATGAGATTAATATAAACGTACGCGACGTGCGTTTTCGCGAGAAAGCTTCTTTGCTAGACGCTTAACTGCAGCTGCTTTTGCACGCTTACGGGCAGTAGTAGGCTTCTCGTAGAATTCACGAGCACGCACGTCAGCTAGAATTCCAGCTTTTTCACAAGAGCGCTTGAAACGACGAAGAGCTACGTCGAATGGTTCGTTTTCACGTACTTTAATTATTGGCATACGCCATCACCCCTTAGGTGTAGTTATGCTGGATGACTAAATCGACTAAACATTTTTAGTGAGTTAGCTCAAACCAAAGGCTATTCAAAATGGTGCGGAATTTTACACCGAGCGACGACCATTTGTAAACCCCTGATTGATTTTCTCTTTAGCTAAGGTGTAACAGTTTCATTTTTAAGATTTTATAAAACGTTATTGGCTTAAATAGCCTCCACTGGAGATAACAAATGCATATCATACAGCCGTTTGCGCCGATAGAGGTCTTGAATCTACTGGCTGTAGACTTGCTATTGACGCATAAATTCGTCTTGTTATCAGACTAAAATTCAAGTTTGAGATCAAAATAGTCAATGTTAGCTCATTCAAAACAGTTTGTTGATCTCAAATCCCGAGTTGAGATCAAATACTGAAACATTGGAGTATTTACGCTGAGACGGGTAGAATTAGCGTCCATATTTTTAATGAAGACGAGAGATTATGCGGGTTATCGGTATTGAGACATCTTGTGACGAGACTGGGGTTGCAGTCTATGACGATAAATTGGGCCTGTTGTCAGATGTGCTATATAGCCAAGTTAAATTGCACGCCGATTACGGTGGTGTTGTGCCTGAGCTTGCCTCTCGTGATCATGTTCGTAAAATTGTGCCATTAATTAAACAGGCTTTATCCGAAGCAAATTCGAGTGTAGATGATATCGATGGTGTGGCGTACACCAAGGGGCCTGGGTTAATGGGTGCATTGCTTGTTGGGGCTTGTGTGGGGCGTTCGTTGGCCTATGCGTGGAACAAGCCGGCAATCGGTGTACATCATATGGAAGGGCATTTATTAGCGCCCATGCTGGAAGATAACGCTCCAGAATTTCCTTTTTTAGCCTTATTAGTGTCTGGCGGCCATTCAATGCTAGTACAAGTTGAAGGCATTGGCCGGTATCAAGTGTTAGGTGAATCTCTTGATGATGCTGCAGGCGAAGCTTTCGATAAGACCGCCAAGCTAATGGGTTTAGATTATCCGGGTGGTCCACGGTTAGCTAAATTAGCCCAAAAAGGCTTGCCTGCAGGGTATAAATTTCCGCGTCCGATGACGGATAGACCAGGATTAGATTTTAGTTTTTCTGGTTTAAAAACATTTACGGCAAATACAATAGCTAAAGAGCCTGATGATGAACAGACACGTGCTAATATTGCTCGTGCATTTGAAGAAGCCGTTGTTGATACCCTAGCCATAAAATGTAAACGTGCCTTGAAACAGACGGGTTATACCCGTTTGGTGATTGCTGGTGGTGTGAGTGCTAATACGCGCTTACGAGAGTCATTGGCTGAGATGATGACTAGTTTAGGCGGTCAAGTGTATTATCCTCGTGGGAAGTTTTGTACCGACAATGGTGCGATGATTGCTTATGCTGGATTACAACGGTTACGTGCTGGACATATAGAAGAACTTGCTGTTAAAGGTCAACCTCGTTGGCCTTTGGATACGTTACCTGCGGTTGATTAACCGATAAGTTTATGCGACTGATTTAAATGATTGTTCTGATCTTCAAATCCATAGAAAACCTAATACTAGTTGGTATTGGGTTTTTTTATAGCTTTTTTTCGTGAGACTTTGCTTTCTTCACCATGACGTAAACGGCCAATATTGTCTTTGTGGCGGATTAAAATCAGGGTTGACAACATGGCGACCGGAAGAATAAAGCGTTCGTCTAACCACCAAGTATACAAGGGAGCTAAGGTGGCAGTTGCCATTGCTGCAACAGACGAATAACGTGTTAAAAGCAAAAATACAATCCAAGTCAGGATTAGGCATATTGCTAAATCACCACCAATGGGCGCCATCGCACCAAAGGCTGTCGCAACACCTTTACCCCCTTTGAAGCCAAAAAATATCGGCAATATATGCCCTAAGCAGGCGCTGACAGCAATAAAACCTAATGATACGGCATCAAGTCCCATTTTGTAGCCCAGATAAGAAGGCAGAGCGCCTTTGAGCATATCGAAAAAAAGTACCATAGCAGCAGAACTTACTCCACCAATGCGTAGCACATTAGTGGCACCGGGATTGCCTGAACCGCTGGTTCTTGGATCGGGTAAACCTCTTATTTTACAAACCAGTACGGCACTTGAGATCGAACCCGCTAGGTAGGCGGCAATGATCATCAAAATGGTGACGGTAACGGCGTTCAAATTGGTTTCCTTACTCTTCTTAGGGTATCATCGCGCATTCATTTGCAAGACAAGTGATTTTCAGTAA
Organism: Shewanella sp. Actino-trap-3; assembly: GCF_002836275.1. NCBI lineage: Bacteria > Pseudomonadati > Pseudomonadota > Gammaproteobacteria > Alteromonadales > Shewanellaceae > Shewanella > Shewanella sp. Actino-trap-3. The sequence goes on from NZ_PJCE01000001.1 coordinate 4,379,221, forward strand.
CCACTAAAGCCGCCTTTGCGTTAACATTAAAGATTTGATTGATGTTAATTGCATAATAGCGCCTATCCTACTGCGTTAACTCATTAGGAAAAAGCTTAAATGTGGATTATTAAGCATATAATCGGTAATAAAGTTTGTTTAGAGTGATCTTGTGGTTTTTTTGCGTCGATTAAGGTAGGGATTTATATGGATAAAGTACTCATCCGTCAGTTAGCGATAGAGACCATTATTGGTATCTATGAGTGGGAAAAAAAACTTCATCAAACATTACTCATCGATTTAGATATGGCGTGGGATAATCGTCTTGCGGCTGCCAGTGATAATTACCAACATGCATTGTGTTATGAAACGGTATCAAATCGTTTAACGACATTAATTACTGAAAATCCGATTGATCTGATTGAAACGGTTGCCGAAATGATCGCCCATTGCTTGCAAGATGAATTTAATGTGCCGTGGGTTAAAGTCGTGGTGATGAAACCTGGGGCAATACCCCATGCCGTTTCTGTCGGTGTTGAGATTGAACGCGGCAGCATTTAAGTCTTATTTCTTTTTATTGTTTAGCATTAGGTCAGTCAATGGCACGTATTTACATTAGCTTAGGCACGAATATTTCGCCTGCGCAACATCTTAGAGCTGGTTTGGTTGATTTACAGAAACATTTTGGCCCGTTACAGTTATCGCGCGTTTTTGAGAGTGAATCGGTAGGATTTAAAGGCACTAATTTTTTAAATATGGTGGCGGCCGCCGATACCGAGTTATCGATTACAGAGGTTGTGGCAACATTTAAACAAATTGAACAAGATAACGGCCGTATTAGAGGCGAGAAAAAATTTAGCCCAAGAAGTCTTGATATTGACTTGTTGCTGTATGACGATGTTATTTGTGAAATCCCCGTTGAATTACCCCGAGGCGAAATTTTGTTTAATGCGTTTGTATTATGGCCTTTGGCAGAGTTAGTTCCTAACTTATGTCATCCGGTGACGTTACAAACCTATCAAATACTTTGGCAACATTACGATAAACAGTGTCAGCAATTATGGCCTATCGCATTTGAGTTCCCAGCAGAATTATTAGCGACTAATCCGTTAATAATTACTCGATAAGTTAATTTCTAACAAGGACAAATATGGAAACGTTTCAAGTTATTCTGCTGGCATTAATTCAAGGGCTTACAGAGTTTTTGCCGATTTCTAGCTCGGCACATTTAATTTTACCATCACAAATTTTAGGTTGGGCAGATCAAGGTTTATCATTTGATGTTGCGGTCAATACAGGCTCTTTATTTGCGGTGATTATTTATTTCCGTTACGAGATTATCGCACTGGCTAAGGCATGGTTTACCAGCTTAGCCAGCAAGCAACAAACTCAAGAAAGTAAACTGGCGTGGTGGATTATTTTGGCTACTATCCCGGCTGTGATTGTGGGATTTACCGCAAAAGAATTTATTGAAACGCATTTTAGAAATACCTTGGTTATCGCGATAACCACCATTTTCTTTGGCTTACTGTTGTGGCTAGCCGATAGAATGTCAAAAGCCCAGTTAAGTGAATTTCAAATGGGTTGGAAAAAGGCGCTATTAATTGGTATTGCTCAAGCAATGGCATTAATTCCAGGTACTTCACGTTCTGGTGCCACGATGACGGCAGCACTGATGTTAGGCTTGACGCGTGAAGCTGCTGCTCGATTTTCATTTCTCATGTCTGTACCCGTGAGCTTTGGAGCAGCATTACTGGTGACTAAAGACTTAGTCAGTAGTCCAGATCCGATTGATTATCAAGCACTTGGTTTAGGGATTGTCGTATCATTTTTTGCTGCGTACTTATGTATCCATTTCTTTTTAAAGTTTATTAGCAAAATAGGTATGACACCGTTTGTGTTATATCGTCTTGCGCTTGGTGCAGTGTTGCTTGGATTGCTCTATATTTAAGATAAACACTTAAGCGACGTTTTTTTGCATCGCGGGTAGTCTTACCATACTAGGTATTTCTACCCGTTTTGTTTTACTCTCTTTCAATTAACTATCAGTGTAATTATGACTTTATCTTTATTATGTCCAGAGTGTTCGGCTTCACTAAAGCAACATCAAGCTTCATCGGGATTTTATTGTGAGAACAAACATCATTTTGATAAAAACCCTAAGGGCTACTGGCCACTGCTGAACAACACTAAGGCCAAAACTAAGCCAAAAGTGGAGTCTCGCCAGCAAATGCGTGGGCGACATTTTTTATTGGAATCAGGTTTGTTTGCACCGCTAATTAAACAACTTCAAACTGTGTTATTAGACTTGTGTGCAGCACGTGGCGAAACTCAGCTACAGCATATCGATTACCAATGTGCTGATGGTTATTATTTGCGCCAGCTTGTGCCTGCGTTAGCTCAAGCAAATGTATTATGTGAGCACTGGGGTATTACCGATGCTGAAAATGCTATCTTTGCAGCCGCTAAAGCTGAAACCCCGGCTAACTTATTATTGTTGGCACTAAAGAAATTACCTTTTGAATCACAATCTATCGATATTGTGACGGTACTTGACTCACCCTTGAAGGGTAAAGAATGTATTCGTATTTTAAAAGATGATGGTCGTATTGTGTTATTGCAGCCAGGTATTCGCCATTTATGGCAAATCAAGCAACAAGTGTATCCTGATTTAGTGGAAAAAACACTGCAGCTTAATTTACCCAATGATGTTGAAATTGATGCGCAACAACAGGTGACATTTACGCAGTCGGTGACCGGTGAGCAAGCAATAACATTACTCGACATGTCAGTATTTGGTTGGCGCGCGAATGATCAGCTAAAGCATCAAATTAAATCGACTGCCATTTCGGATTTAGAGTTTGATTGGCAGATTATAACGCTCAAGAAACGCTTATAAAAATGGCAAAATAGATAACAAGCGTGAAAGCTGATGGAAAACGATGACAAGCGATGACAAGCGATAAGGACGACAATGCGGTGAGAGCGTTAAAGCCTAAGGGCTAGGGCGCTTCGCGGCTAGATGCTATAAGAGCTAAGAAGGGTTGCGGGTATTCTGCGATGACAAGCGATAACGAGCGGTGAGAGCGTTTACAAGCCTAGGGGCTAGGGCGCTTCGCTGCTAGATGCTATAAGAGCTAATGCTAGGATTGAACGCTGTGTTAATGGTCAATCCAGATGATATCTGTGAGATTGTTTAGAAAGATTAAATGGTTGAACAATGTATAGATTAAAGAGTGAAAAAGCTGATGTGGAGAAGCTGTAGGTGTTTAGATTTTTCGCTTGATACCGCTTGATACCGCTTGATACCGCTTGATACCGCTTGATACCGCTTGATACCGCTTGATACCGCTTGATACCGCTTGATACCGCTTGATACCGCTTGATACCGCTTTTCTAAGTGAAGCACAAATAATTAAGGCTTGATGTTGAATGACTACTGCAAGTAGTGGTATCAACAATCAAGCCCTAATAATCAACCTATTAAATAAGCTAATTTATAATAGCAATTCTTACTTTTTGTAAGAAGAAGCCATGTTGTCTAAACGGTCATTAGCACGTTTAGCTTCGGCTTGTGCGTCCATAGAAGCAGCTTTAGCGCCTTTAACATCGGCAGATAGCATGCTTTGCTCAGACTTTAAAGAACCAACTTCTGCTGATAGTTGATCAACTTTGTTACCTAGATTTGCTACACTTTCTTCTAAAGCAGTAGTGTTAGCACAACCACCTAATAAAGCAGTCATCGCAACACCAGCAATCATCAGTACTTTCTTATTCATGGGTAAATCCCTTAATATAGGTTGTTAAATAGTGCAACGGCATGTGCCTTTGCAACGGCGTAATTATGTCACAGATTTTTTTATTTGCTATAGCCAAATAAAATATTGTTCATTTAAAATAGCGAAATAAATGAAAATTGCAAGTCTACTGGGCAAAAAGCATTATTATTTACTGATTTTATATAAATTTTAGTGATTTATTGCTTATTCCTCGCTAAAAAATGCATTTATCCGCTTTTATTCATAAAACGCTAAACAGGCGATCACTAATGAAATGCTAATTACTTAAGGTATTGTATTTTATATGTATTAATCGTTTCTATTCGTTTTAGCTGTAGTTGGTTTTTAATTTGTGAACCTTGGTAGCCCGCGGTAATAATCGACTGCACATCAACGTTGTTTGCTAACTGATAGCAATGTTGTAAATATTCAGCTTGTGGATAGTGTACTTGTTCGGATCCGCTGCGTCCTCTCATGTCGCCATGACAACATAATAATAGCTCTGTTAAGCGTTGAGGTTTACGCCAAAAATCACCTTTATCGAATATTTTTATGATGGTTTCAGCTCTTAGTTCAAATGCATTATGAACATTTTGGTGCTGATCACTGACTAATAGTGCTAGATCGCGATATTCATTGGGTACCCGTATTCGTTCACAAAGCTTTTTAATGACGCTTAAGCCTTTTTGGCCGTGACCATAATGTTTCGGCCAATCTTGTTTTGGCGTTAATGCTTTGCCTAAATCATGTACCAATGCGGCAAAACGTACGGCTTTATTGTCACTTAACAGGCTAGTTTGCTCGAGAACCATAAGGGTATGGATACCCGTATCTATTTCAGGGTGCCACTTTTCTGGTTGCGGTACCCCAAACAACGCATCGACTTCTGGAAATAATACCGCCAATGCTTGGCATTGCTTTAACACGTCGAAAAAGACCTGCGGACTTTGACTCGCTAATGCCTTGTCACATTCCTGCCATACCCGCTCCGGCGTGAGGTGATTGAGTTCATCGCTGTGGGCAATTTTTGTCATCAGTTGTAAGGTTTCGTTAGCAATAGTAAACCCTAAATGATGAAATCGAGCCGCGAAACGGGCCACGCGTAATACACGTAATGGGTCTTCGATAAATGCATCTGAAACATGGCGAAGTACTTTGGCGTTAATATCATCAATGCCATTGTAGGGGTCATATACGTTACCATCACTATCTTGTGCAATGGCATTGATGGTGAGATCGCGGCGCAGTAAATCTTCGGCGAGGGTGACACCTTTATTCGCATCACAGCTAAAACCTTGATAGCCGTTACCTGTTTTTCGTTCCGTTCTTGCTAATGCATATTCTTGTTGAGTTTTAGGATGCAAAAAAACCGGAAAGTCTTTACCGACTTGCTGATAGCCTTGTGCCAACATTTCTTCAATACTGCTGCCAACAACCACATAATCCTTGTCGACAACCGTTTGTTTAAGAAAAGTATCGCGCACTGCCCCGCCTACTAAATAAATCTTCATGGCGTACCACAACGTGTAATAATAAGTAGCTTAAATCTTATCAGAGTTAGATTTTTACAGCTAACTTTTGACAAGCTGTTGTACAAGCATTAACGTTAGTCGTCAGTTTCAAATAAGGATTTTTGGTCGAATGTATAAAGCCTTTTATGGATTAAACGATAATCCATTCTCTATCGCGCCTAACCCTCATTATATGTTCTTAAGCGATCGTCATCGCGAGGCCTTAGCACACTTAACTTATGGGCTAGGAGAAACCGGTGGGTTTGTGTTGTTGACGGGGGAAGTAGGTACAGGGAAAACAACCGTTTCACGTTGTTTGTTGCAGCAATTACCTGAAAATACCGACACCGCTTTTATTCTTAATCCTTCGTTAACAGAGCTCGAGCTTTTAGCTACGCTATGTGATGAACTCGCAATTCAATATGGTGACCACCCGACCTTAAAACAACTGACTGACTTACTCAGCAAGTACTTATTGGAGAATCATAAAAACGGTCGAAATACGGTATTAATTATTGATGAAGCCCAACATTTGCGTTCTGAAGTATTAGAGCAGCTGCGCTTGCTGACTAACTTAGAAACCAATACCAAAAAGTTGCTGCAAGTTATTTTAATTGGCCAACCAGAACTGCAGCAATTATTAAAGCGTCAAGATTTGCGTCAATTAGCCCAGCGTATTACGGCGCGATACCATTTATTACCCTTGGATCATGACGAAGTGGCACTGTATGTGTTGCATCGTTTAAAAGTGGCTGGTCGACAGGAACCTCTTTTTACCCAAAAAGCGATAAAAGTACTGCACAAGCATACCGGCGGCATACCAAGGTTGATCAATTTGTTGAGCGAACGGGCATTAATGGCTGGCTATGGTCAAGCTAAGGTGCCAATCGATCATAAAATGGTCAATCAAGCGGCGGTAGAAGTCTTGGGCCAAATCGATACACCCAACAACAAGCGTTGGCCTTTTGTGGTGGCGGTGGCACTAGTATTAGCGTTTGGATTGTCATTATATTTGTTCAATCGCTCGGCGATTGATAGTCGTTTTATGCCTAATACCGCTGATGCTGCGCAAACGCAAACGCAAGTTCAAACAAAAACGCAATCATCAGTCACTGCGAGTCTTACTCCTGCAGCGGTAAATCAAGTCACAGTACAACAACCTTCAGCAATCAATGCGCAGCAACAACTAATGCGCCAAGCTATGGCGCAAAGTACCAGTATCGAAAATGCCTTTGCTGGTTTATTTGGCTTGTGGAATAAGCAACCTATTATTGGCTTATCTGCTTGTCAGGCGGCGCAGCAGCAGGACTTAGCTTGTTATCAACAGCAGGGGAATTGGCACAGTATCATGCGCCTTAATTATCCTGCTGTCGTGTATTTGCAAGATGCACAAACCAATGTGTTTTATGGCGTAATGGTTGAACGTCAAGTGGATCAAATTTTATTGCAGCTTGGTGAGCAACAGTTTTGGGTGAGCAAAGATTGGTTCGATCGCCACTTTAGTGGCACGTTTGAAATTTTATGGCAACCTGATGCCGTTATTCCACGAGACATCAGCCAGTCTTCGAGCATGGCGCAAGTACAATGGTTAGAAAATAGCTTAGCACGAGTCAATAAACGTCCGGCACGATTGTTAACTCAATTTGATACTGAGCTTGAGCAGCAGTTGATGCATTTTCAACGTCAACATGGTCTTAAACCCGACGGGATTGCCGGGAATCAAACTTTGGTGCAGTTAAACTTGTATTTAAGCCAGCAAGGCCCGCGTTTGAGTGCTTCCGTGGAGCGCAGTTAATGTCGATTTTATTGGATGCGATTACCCGCAATAAACAGCAACAACAAACTAATATTGTTGATGTTGTTTCAACGCCGAGGGCCCATTATCCTTCACAGCCTAAGGTGTCGGCGACCACAAAAAAAATGACAGTGCTGACATTAGCTATTTCGTTGGGGATTGGTGGGGCGTGGAGCGTGAGTCTGTTATTGCAACCTGGGCCATCATCTATACAACTAGCGACATTACCCGTCATTAACCCTAATGTTGACCCGCAAGGGAGCCCCACGGATTTGGTGATGCCTGGCAATGGCAACATTGTTCAACCGTCGAGAGATCAGAGCGGTGATGCTCAGGCTCGTATTGATCAGGTTAGTGCAGATCAAAACCATATTGTTCAAGGCAATGATCAGGTTCGTTTGGCCGGCAAAGTGGCTTTGCCTATCGCACAACCTTATACTCCACGCGTCAACCAAACGGCTATGGGTGTCAATACTGATCCAAACTTCTTAGCTCCAAACGCTTTAGCGCCAAACTCCTTAGCATATAACGACACGGGTTCAAGCAATCAAGCGGTTGACCGTACCAATGTGAATCAGCAGCAAGTGAGTAATCGTGACATTCAAACTGTATCAGCCCAACAAATGCCTGATAGACGATATGAGCGCTCAAATACAGATTTTGCATCAAATCAGAGCCATGCGAACCGAAAAAGCCAAGCTGAAATAGAAGCGTTACGGCTACAAATTAATGCCGCGGCAAATGAAGTCGACTTTGCCTCAGTCAGCGCACCGAAAGTTGATCAAAGTAATAACTTGCTAGCCGCGTTTAAGACGGCCCTTAAAGACGTTGAATACGAACGGTCGGTTAATCAGCCAGTGACGCAGGAAGAACTGGATCCTATTCCTCGGCCTTCAAATCAACAAATTCCCAAATATGGCGATTTGCCTGCGAGTATTCAATTACAAGTGCCTGAGTTTAATATTAATGCTCATGTGTATTCATCAGAACCCAACAATCGTTGGTTAAATGTTGACGGGGTTGAATTACAGCAGGGTGACATGATTAACAATAAACTGACGATTATTGAGATCCGGCCTAGGGACATAGTGTTAGAAATTAGCGGTGAACAATTTAGAGTGCCGGCAATTTAGACGCTGCTTTTAAGCAGTCTCAACATATCGGTTTCAACATAGCTGTCTCAAAATATGTATATCAACACCTCTATTTTAATTCGTTAATCTCAATAGATAAATAACACCAAGGCGCTTATCGCGCCTTGGTGTTATTGGTTGCATTAAACCGCAATGTTAGCCGTGAATATGATTGGCTAAAAATAAGGTTAATCCATAACCTATGCAGTAGCAAAACAGTAATGCTGGGACATATTTTAAGTAGCTTACGAATGTCAGTTCTTCAACTTTACTCATGGCGATAATGCCTGAGGCTGAGCCGATGATTAATAGTGACCCACCGACGCCGACTGAATAGGTTAATCCTAACCATTGTGCTGTCGTCAGCACGGGATCTGCTTTTAATAATGCTGCCGTTAATGGCACATTGTCTAATAGTGCAGAACCAACACCAGTGAAAAAGTTAGAAATACTAGGGTTATACATACCATAGACTTCGGTTAATAAATTAAGGGTGCCAATCTCTTTAAGCATACCGACGAGTAACAAGATACCTAAGAAGAACAATAGGGTGTCGAATTCAACCTGACGAATATACTCTAATACTTGCACTTCTTCCGTGTTGCTTTTATTGGTGCGCCCGACTAAGAACATCACTGATAAGCCGAATAAAAAGGTTAATACTGGGGGAATGCCAAACAATACGTTAAGTACCATGGTCAAGACGATGGTCGTGAAGAAAATCACCCCGATGACAATATCAACCGTATTGTAATTTTGCTCAATCGGAGTGGTGCTAACCTGTCCTTCCGCTTTGAGTGAAAACAATATTGCTAGCATCATGACGCTAACACTTGCGGGAATAAACAAGATTAGTAATTCAGAAATATGCACTTTACCCGCAAGGAAAATCATCAAGGTCGTCACATCACCCGTGATTAATGCCACCCCACCGGAGTTGACAGCAAAAATAATTAACACCGCCATGCGGCGACGCATTTGCTTGTCTAAATTAAAGGTTGTCAGTAACCCCAATGACACCAATGTGGCAGTAACGTTGTCACAAAAAGTCGATAATACTAATGAAAATAATCCTACCTGCATCATCAACATTCTCACTGAGACTTGCTGCGGAAATATTTTCTGTACCAGTACTTGGATCATGCCTTTAGCATTAAGGTAGGCAACAAAGGTCATTGTTGACATTAAAAACAACCATAATGTGGCAATTTCTAATAAATTTTCATTGAGATTTTCCCCCACGAGTTTACTTTTCTCTGGGCTCCCAGAGGCAATGAACAAGGTGATCCAAGCAATGCAGCCAAGGAACAGGGTGGTTTTTGCTTTGTTAATATGGGTAACTTCTTCGAACACGATACTGAGTAACGCAAGCACCGCAAGTGAGATAAGAAAGGTATGTAGCATGACTGCAATTCCAACTTTGTGTTGTAGGTAATCAACATCATTACCCTGAATTTTTGCTAACCTAATTCAGTCCCTAATTTTAAGGTTAAATTAAGCTTTTGTTTGGCGGGCCGATCACATCACATAACGAGCGATTTCGCAACTTAGATCACATTTATTTTGCGGGTAATAGACCAAAGTAGCGCATTGAAAAATGGATATATTTGCGCTTTAACGCCCAATTGGGCCATTTACTATTGTTCTGATAGTGAGCATGAGCCGACGTTTGGTTATTGTGATGGATGTAGGGTAAGTCATCTGTCGATAAACGAGTTGTTTATTTGGTCAATCAAAGACCCTCTTTCATTATTAATGAGTCACTAATAAGGCGTCATTAATGGGTCATTTTAACTATGGGAGGTAGATAACCAACACTATGCTTGTTTGTTTATTTATGAGTGTATTTAACACAGCACAAGCATATGACTAAGAGGTGAGAGATTAATGCGGACGTTGAAGCAAATAAAAAGGGATAAACAGCTTAGCTGCTTATCCCTTTTTTATCACGGCTTGTTAGCTGTGATAGATAGACTTATTTCATTGCGGCAAAAATACGATCAACGGCGGCTAAAGTATACTCAATCTCAGCGTCGCCGTGAGCCATTGACATAAAGCCCGCTTCATATGCACTTGGCGCCAAGTAAATACCTTCATCTAGCATGGCATGATAGAAATGACGGAAGTGTTCCATGTTGCATTTTGTTACTTGAGCAAACGACGTCATTGGCGCTTTATCTTCAGTAAAGAATAAACCAAACATGCCGCCCACATAAGTGATGTTTAATGGAATACCGTGTTTATCTGCTGCAGCTTTAATGCCTTCTGCAACACGTTTAGTTTTGTCTGCAAGCGCGTCATACAAACCGGGTTCACACAAGGCATCCATTTGGGCTAAACCTGCTGTCATCGCAATCGGGTTACCAGACAAAGTACCTGCTTGATAAACTGGGCCTGTCGGTGCAATAAACTGCATGACATCTTTACGGCCACCAAAAGCGCCTACGGGCATGCCGCCGCCAATCACTTTACCTAGTGTGGTCAAGTCTGGTGTAACGCCATAATGGCCCTGTGCGCCACTCATAGACACGCGAAAACCGGTCATTACTTCATCAATAACCAGTAACGCTCCGAATTCATCACAAATAGCACGTAAGCCTTGTAAAAATCCTTCAACCGGTGGAATGCAGTTCATGTTGCCGGCAACGGGCTCAAGGATGATACAAGCGATACTTTCTGGATTCTGTTCAAATATAGCGCGGACAGAATCAAGGTCGTTATAGGTAGCGGTTAATGTGTGCTTAGCAAAATCTTCTGGAATACCAGGAGAGCTTGGTTGCCCTAACGTTAATGCACCAGAACCAGCTTTTACTAATAAGCAGTCAGCATGGCCGTGGTAGCAACCTTCAAATTTTAAAATATTGTCACGGTTAGTAAAGCCACGTGCTAAACGAATTGCACTCATAGTGGCTTCAGTACCAGAACTGACCATACGAACTTGTTCTATTGATGGCACCATAGAAATGACTTTTTCAGCCATTTTGACTTCAAGTTCAGTCGGCGCGCCAAATGATAGGCCATTTTCGACAGCGGCTAAAACCGCTTGGCGGATTTTAGGATGGTTATGGCCTAAAATCATTGGTCCCCATGAACCGACATAGTCGATATACTTTTTACCATCGGCATCAAAAATATAAGCGCCATCAGCTTTTTCAATGAACAAAGGTGAACCACCCACACCATTAAAAGCTCGTACAGGTGAGTTAACGCCACCAGGAATGGTTTTTTTAGCCTGTTCAAATAAAACTTCGGAACGGGTCATGTCTAATCCTTAATATTGTGTGCCAATTATCTATCGGCTTTACGTGAATACCAGTTTACTGGGCACTCATACTTGTCGAGTTGGTTTTCAACCCCAAGTGTTAATGCAAAAAGTGCCATGCGTATAAGTAAGCCGTTGTCGGCTTGTCTGAAAATAGCCAAACTTGGATGGCTGTTTAAATCATTGTCGAGTTCATTTGCTTGTGCGCGTGAGTCACGAGGTAATGGATGCATAATCACCGTATTTGATTTGCAATGCTGCGTATAAATATTGTGATTTAAGCGAAACTTACCGCGGTACTTATTGGCTTCTTCCTGTGAAGGAAAACGCTCTTCTTGAATGCGAGTCAGATACAAAATATCTGCTTGGTGCAAATTACCTTCAAGTTGTTCGGTTATTGTGATCTTATGGCCAGCATTTTCAATGTCGGCGATCACATAGTCAGGCATTGCTAGTTCACTTGGTGAGATCAATGTGAACTTAATGTCTTTATGCATGCAAAGTAAGCGTGATAGTGAATGTACTGTGCGGCCATATTTCAAATCACCCACCATCGCGATATGCATCCCGTCGATACTCATACCGGTTTGGCTTAGCTCTTTTTTGATGGTAAATAAATCGAGTAATGCTTGAGTTGGGTGTTCATTGGGACCATCGCCACCATTGATCACTGGCACGCGACTGCCTTCGGCAAATTCTTTGACTGAGTATGCGTCGGGGTGACGCATGGCAATCACATCTGAGTAAGTTGATAGCACTCTAGCCGTGTCATACAAGGACTCACCTTTTGATAATGACGATGATGCCATTCCAGTCGTTTCTCGGACATGTCCGCCAAGCAAGTTGAAGGCACAGCCGAAGCTAACACGGGTCCGGGTGCTGGGTTCAAAAAACAGATTGCCTAAAATAGCACCGTCTAATACTTTGGTGCGTTTTTCACGCAAAGCATAAGGGGTCATTTTGTTTGCGACGTTAAAAATAGTGTCAATTGAATCCAGATCTAACTGGTTTACTGAAAGGATGTGTGAACCTTCGAATTGCGTCATCAGCCTGATTTCCAAAGTTTGGGGCAAAATATTCACCAGAACAGCATGCTATTTTACCATATTATTATATAGGGTTTTATAGAGTTTTGTGTAGGGTGGCTGAGGCAAAATTGTAGCAGAAAATAACCGCTAGATAAATATAATAACCGTGCTGAACTTAGAGATTCACTTGCTGCTATAAAGAACATTGTAAGGACTTTAGCCTGCGCGTTAACTCCGCTTACTCGTGGGCTTTGTTATTGATTTCGCAGCGAATGAGCTTCATGATCTATGAAATGTTAAGTTAACCTTCACCCTAGCTCGGGATAATAAACGCTTATTCAAGCGCTCTTTGTGCCGCTATCTACTGGGTACTGCCTGTAATAGACACGCAATTGAAGCGTTAATGTACCTTGTTAGCAAATATGCCTGACTTGAAATAGACTGATTTCTATCATTTTATTCCATCGCTTTATTGCATCGCATATAGCAAGTAGAGGATAAACACGCTAATCGAGTATGAGTTTATATTTGCCCAGAACGAATTTCTTGCAATAAATTGGTCCAACTGATCACCCCAACGACGTGTTGATTATCACTGCGGTAGATATACACTTCACCTGCTCGTTTAGGGGCCAATGCTTCATAGGCTTCATTTAAGGTGGCGCTGTCGGGCAATCCTAGCATTGGTTGGCGTGACAGTGTGGTTGTGTCTTCAGCTGATTGAATTTCAAGGCGGAGCATTTCGATGACGCCCTTTGCATTACGCACCAGGACAGGCCGACCCGCTGCACGTTTCAGTACTTCAAGCAGCAGTTCGTCATCATCGTTAACAATGACGAAGCGTTTATTCATTAACACCCTAACGCCTTTCTGTTGCAGTCCTTGATTCAGTGGTGCAACCTTGTAACCAAGCTCCATAATATCGAGTTGCTTTAAAAGCATCGAGTTGGTGTTAAAACCTTGGTATGCCACCAAATATGCCGGAATGGTAACAAACATGGCCGGTAAAATAATCGAGGCATCGTTGGTTAATTCAAGTAGCGCAACTAACGCAGCCAATGGCGCACTTAAGCAAACTCCCATCATTGCTGTCATGCCGATCACAGTATATAAACCAATATAAGGCGCAACTGATGGAAACAGTAAACTAATGATTAACGCTAATATCGCCCCGATTAATGCGCCAATACCATAGAGTGGACCGATAAGTCCGCCAGGAACCCCAAAGCCAATGGCGGCGACGGTGGCCAGCATTTTTGCTAATAACAGTGCGATTAAAAACAATAGGCTAGGATGTTCACTAATGGCTTCAGTAATGGCTAAATCACCAGAACCTAAAGCTTGTGGCATGACTAATCCCACCACCGTAGTGATGGCTCCAGCTATAAGCAGTCGATAAAGTAATGGCCAGTGCTGGCCAGTCGCGGTGACTTTGACGAGTGAAAAATTAAACAGTGCAGCGGCACAGCCCAAAACTATGCCGCCAATTAACAAAATGGGATAGTGATCGAGTGGAATATGGATCACATTGATCAAGTCGTATTCGTGAATATTACCAAACACCAGTTGACTAGAGACGGCGCCGCAAATAGCGGAGATCATAATGGGGAAGAAATAGTGGATTTTGTATTCTCGAACAATGACTTCAAATACAAATAATACTGCCGCAAGTGGAGCATTGAAGATGGCCGCTATGCCGGCGGCGATTCCACTGGCGCACATAATGCGCACGCTATTATCTGGCAGCGAAAACTTCTCTGCTAGAACACTGGCGCTTACAGCGCCTAAGTGAATTGCCGGACCTTCTTTTCCGACAGAGAAATTGGTCATCAAGGCCATTAATGCTTGAAAAAACTGTCCTGGGGCAGACTGAAGCGGTACTTTACCGTAGTGCAGTTTAAATCGGTGCAATACGTAAGCAATTCCCATGCGTTGATAACGTTTGGACCCCAGTAATGACAACAGCCAAATAAGTAATGCACCGAGTATAGGTAAGTATGAACGCCAATCATAAAAAGTTGTGCCGATGTCTATGGCATCGGAATGCAGATATTGTTCTGCCCACACTAAGCTTAGGCGAAATAAGATAATCACCAACGAGGCTATGATGGCAAACAGCAATGCGAGGGCACAAAGTTGCACACTAATTTTGGCCTGAGATAATTTATCTCTAAATTCGTTATGCAGATATTTGCGCGTAGCGCGTTTGGCGTGAATAATAGCGGCTTTATTTATCTTAAATTGCACAGTTTGACTCTAGGGTCTGTTTATCTTTGAGGGTTATATATTGCAATTGTTTATTGATCTTTGGGAAGCGTACTTGTGTCATGCTATTACTCTCCATCAATAAGCGTTGAGTCAGTGCTAAAGGACAACAAACGTTGGCCGAAATTTCACTTGCAGCATCCTGGGTTGGACAATAAAAGTAAGATCACTATCACCTGTGGAGCCATATTAAACATATATGATTGACACAAAAGTTTTGCTTGATAGATGAAATAAGCCTAAGGCGAAGAAGCATTAGCAAGCATACTGTATTTTATTAGAAGGTTGTAACTTAATGTTAAATTATCACCGTTGGTTGGACAGACTGCAAGTTTTAGGACGTAAAAATCGGACATCGAGCATATACTTGATTAGTTTAATGCTAGTGTGCTTTTTACTGGGGGCGATAAGCTTTAATTTATGGCTTTCTTTTGCGCCAGAGGCAACACCCAATAGCGTTAGCGGTAAGCGTAAATTATTGCAAGAACTCGACACACAAGCACAAGCGCTTGCCAGTCGGAATTTAGCATTAAGTATTGCAGAAAATGCCAATAAAGAAATGCAACAGATGTTTAGTCGTCAATTAACCGAGCAAAAAGCGTTAGAAAAAGAATTAGCGTTTTATCGCAGCGTCATGGTGACGGATGCTGATGTTGAAGGCGTGGCGATTCATGGGGTGGAAATGTCCCAAGGGGTACTGCCAGAGCAATATCAATTACGATTAATTCTAACCCAGTTGCAAAAACGCAAAATGAAAGTTAAGGCCCGAGCTAACGTGATGTTGCTCGGTGTTCAAAATGACCACCCCGTCGAGCTATCACTAAGCAAGTTGGTGAATAATAAATTGGATTTCGAGTTTAATTATTTTCAAATTATGGATACTGATTTTGTCCTACCTAGCGGTTTTAATTTGCAAAGGATTTCCGTTAAAGTTAAGGTCTCCGCCAGCCGTGGCGTGAAAGGTGGTGAGATTGAGCAAACCTTTAATGTGCCGGAATTATTAATGGGTGAAAAAGAACTGCGGGTAATACTTGAACAAAATAGTCAGGTAAAGGATAATTCTCAGTAGAATCGAAGTAAGAGGTAGTAATGACTGAACATGTTGATGCAGCAATGCCGATCCAATTTACCGATGCGGCGGCGATAAAAGTAAAAGGGCTGTTGGAAGAAGAACAGAATCCTGAATTAAAGCTACGTGTGTATGTCACAGGTGGTGGTTGCTCTGGTTTTCAGTATGGCTTTACATTCGATGAAAAAGTCAACGAAGGTGATTTCACCATTGAAAAACAAGGTGTGCAATTGGTTGTTGATCCTATGAGTCTTCAGTACCTTGTTGGTGGTGAAGTGGATTATACATCAGGTCTTGAAGGGTCACGTTTTTTCGTTAAAAACCCTAATGCCACCACCACATGTGGTTGTGGGGCGAGTTTCTCGGTGTAATAGATTTTATTGTGACAATAACTATTGCGACGATAAATTATTGTGACGATAAACATAGTCACTAAAAATTGAGTGTAACCCTGTAATAAAAAGCCGTCTTTCGACGGCTTTTTGATTTCTGAACAATAATAATGAATTGGCTAACCTATGACTAGCTGCTCATAATATTAAGATTCATCCGCGGTTTAAACCACGCCTTCACTTTAGCATTAAAGCTAATCCATACTTGGATTATCCCCAGTACAATCAGTACCGAGTAGATCACCCAATCGGTCACTACGGTTTGAAAGAAACCAAAATCAAACGTGGTTGGACCGGCAACTAAATTATCAGGGTCATACATAATAATTGGCAGTACGCTGTATAACAAAAGTTGCAGCACACAATAAACCCGCAGTAAGTATAAGCCGGCTTTTTGGCGCCCGATAATTGCGAGTACCATCATCAAGGTCAAAATGCATAACATTGCACTTAACTCTGATATTGAATTTACGGCCATTAATCCGCTGATGGCCGCGAGGGTATAAATGATCATTAAGCCAATTAACCGTTTAGGTAAATGTGGCTTAACAGGGATCTTGGCTTCATCAACGTGGGTTGATCCAGAGCTGATATCTGTCATTACAATTAATGCTTTTGCTGTATCTTTGGTGAAACACGCTCGTTCACTTCAAACGGAGGTACCACGACACCTAAGTCTTCTTGAACCGGGAATACCGCGACAAATAAGTCATCATCTTCCATGCCGCTAACCCAACGTTCTTGAAACTCGTCTAGTGGAATGGCTAATGGTTCGCAGTCTTTCCATTCATCTACAGCCCAAAGCGTGGCCGTTTCTTCTGTTGGCCACATAGGGATGCAATCTTCATCTTCAGTGGTTAGCATCACGCAACCATCTTGATCTTGAAGTGTCCAGATGACTTTTTCAGATTTAATTTGCTCAACCATATAATCGTAACGACCTTCTGGCGTTAGATTCATTAGTTCAGATATACTTTTGTTTTTGTTGCTCATATTGACTCTCATCTTAAGTTACGGCTTTACTCAATTTCAAACGATTGAGCAAATTTGTGGGCATTATAACATTGAGGCCACAATTGCAAAAGTAAACCGCCCATATTGGTGTCTTTATCTGGCTTTAAAACGACCACCTAACACCGCAGGGCGTGACGCACCTGTGACGGCCGGTAAATTGGCCGGTAAATCATGGTGATGACGCATCGCTAACCACGCAAAGGCAATCCCTTCAACCCATTTAGCATCAACACCTAAGGCGCTGGTGGTATCGACTTTATACCCCGGTACCAGAGTGGCGAGTCGTTGCATTAAGGCTTTATTTAACGCGCCACCGCCACAAACAAACAATTCACCCTTTGGTGCTAGCTTATTAATATCATTGGCAATACTGTGACAAGTTAAATCAAGTAAGGTTGATTGAATATCTTGTTGATCTAAATGACTGTAGTCGGCGAGTTGTTGCTCAAGCCAAGCTTGATTAAACAGCTCTTTGCCAGTGCTCTTAGGGTAGGCTAATGCGAAATAAGGGTGTAATAATAAGTGTTTGAGTAAGTCTGGATGACTGGTGCCAGAATCAGCCCAAGCCCCGCCTTCATCGAAAGATTGCCCTAGTGCTTGTTGGATAAATGCATCTATTAAGGTGTTACCTGGGCCAGTATCGAAGCCTAACACTTGGTCTTTATTGCCGGGTAAATAGGTCACATTGGCGATGCCGCCAATGTTTAAAATCACTCTTGAATGGCCTGTCTGAGCAAACACTTGCTCATGAAATGCTGGCACCAAGGGGGCTCCTTGGCCGCCAAGGGCGATATCTTTACGTCTAAAGTCAGCAATAACATCGATATTAGTTTCAATGGCAATGGTATTTGGATCGCCAATTTGTAAAGTAAAGCCAATTTCTAAATTGGGCATGTGACGTACGGTTTGTCCGTGCGAACCAATCGCGATAACCTCAGCGGCAGTGACCGTCGTTTTGGCTAACAAGTTATTGACCGCTTGAGCGAACAGTTGGCCGACACTGCGATCGAGTCGACCTAAGCGGTTAATCTCGTCGGTTTCAGGTTGGCATAAATGCTGTAAGCCTTTTAATAAATGTTTAGGAATGGCTTCAGCATGACTGGCGATTAAGATTGGCTGCTTGGCCGAAAAATCGACCAATACGGCATCAACACTATCCATGCTTGTGCCTGACATTAGACCGATAAAATATTCTGGCTTAGACATGTGGTTTTTCTCTTGTAGCAGCAATCAAACAGACCATTAATTACTGGCTAATTGCTGTTGTTGATTTGATTTGAGTTGTGCCATCAATTGTTTGCTGAGTGCAGTGAATTTGTTTTTCTCTCTACGATCAATCGGCACCGATTTAGGTAAGTCAATCGTCCTTGGATTGCGATGTACGCCATTGACTATAAACTCATAATGTAAATGAGCGCCGGTTACTCGACCCGTTTTACCTAGAGTTCCGATTATTTGACCTTGCTTAACCGTTTCACCACGGTTAACTTTGCGCTTGGTTAAATGCAAATACTTAGTGGTATAGGTTTCGTTGTGCTTAATAAACACATAGTTACCATTATACTGGTTATAACTCGACTCAATAACCCGCCCCTTACCCGCAGATTTAATGGGTGTCCCAATGGCCGCCACATAATCTACGCCTCTATGGGCTCTAACTTGCCCTGTGACAGGATGTAAACGGCGTGGATTAAAGTTAGAACTGACGTATTTAAAGTCCACTGGCGAGCGTAAAAATGCTTTGCGCATACTACTGCCATTCTCCGAGTAGTATTCACCATCGGTATAACGAACTGCAGTATAACGTTCACCTTGGTTAATAAACTCAGCGGCTAAAATATTGCCATTACGTAAAAATTGGCCATCGGCGTATTCTTGATCAAACAATAATGAAAAGTGATCACCTTTGCGGATATCGAGTGCAAAGTCGACATCCCAACCAAAAATATTGGCTAACTCCATGATGTGGTTACCCGACAAGCCTGCATCGGCAGCGGCGTTCCAAAAGTTACTTTTAATCTTGGCGCTAATAAACGAAGTGCGATTTACAACGTCTTTAGTGTTAACGGTTTCTTTGTATTGGGCATTGTGTTGACTGATCACTAACGTCGACACTTGATCCATCCGATAAGTTAATTCTTGTAATTCACCTTGTGCATTTTTACTAATAGCGATCTCTTCGCCTGGCATTATTCTGAGTAGATTCTTTTTCGCTAGCGGCAATTGAGTAATGTCATAGACATCTTTAGGGCTGAGTCCTGCACGGCTAAATAGGCCGCCTAAGGTATCGCCTTTAACCACTTTATAGTATTCAACGCTATAGCCATCGTTAGCCGCTTGCTGTTTTAATTTGGTTTTTTGAGTGGCAACTTGCTGATCGATATCATTGATCATGCCATCAATATCCGATGTGCTGGTTTGCAACATAGCAAGATGTTGAGCAAAAACTTCATCGTCTGGGGTTTCAGCGCTGATCACATTTTCGCTGTCATTACTTGATATGAAATCAGCTGACTCATCTTGATCAATACTGCTGTCATTATTGACTGGTGTTGGCGCGTTAATGGCTAGCTGAACAGCATAACGCTTATTCGTTTCTAAGGCGGAGTTGTCATCCGATTGACTCACCGATCGGCTTTGCTTAGATGCCTGAGCATCTTCCGATGGGAACATCAGAATAAATGTCGTTAAAATTACCAATAAAGACAATGTAACTTGATGTGCTTTTGGCAACAATGTGAATAAAGTAAGAAGCTTTGCCATTGACTCAGATACCAATTTTTCTTTCTTGTTATGATCTGCTAAGTGTACACGCTTTCATTTGCTGTGGCTAACAAGTAACATAGACCTCTTTATTTTTTGTGCAGGCCCTGGGAGTTGCGGTAGAGATGGCGAATTTAGATCAAGTATTGGCAGAGATTAAGCGTGGTACCGATGAGATATTACTTGAGGCGGATTTACTTGAGAAACTCAAAGAAGGGCGGCCATTACGCATCAAATTAGGTGCAGATCCTACCGCGCCTGATATCCACTTAGGTCACACGGTTATTTTGAACAAAATGCGTACCTTTCAGGAGTTAGGTCACGAAGTGATTTTCTTGATTGGTGATTTCACTGGTATGGTCGGTGACCCTAGCGGTAAAAACAGTACCCGTCCGCCACTGACTCGTGAACAAGTGCTTGCTAACGCAGAAACTTATAAAGAACAGGTTTATAAAATTTTAGACCCAGCTAAGACTCGTATCGAATTTAATTCTAGCTGGTTAGAGCCGTTGGGTGCCGCAGGTATGATCCGCTTGGCTTCTCAACAAACCGTTGCCCGGATGATGGAACGTGACGACTTTAAAAAGCGTTATGCATCAGGTCAATCAATTGCGATTCATGAATTTATGTATCCTTTGCTACAAGGTTATGACTCTGTCGCACTTAACGCGGATGTGGAGCTAGGCGGTACCGACCAAAAATTCAATTTATTGATGGGTCGTGAACTGCAAAAAGTGGCAGGCCAAAAGCCGCAAACCGTGATCATGATGCCTTTGCTTGAAGGCTTAGATGGCGTTAAAAAAATGTCTAAGTCGGCCCACAATTACATTGGTGTGAGCGAACCTGCAAACGAAATGTTTGGCAAGCTTATGTCAATTTCAGATGATTTAATGTGGCGCTATCTTGAGCTGTTGTCATTCCGTCCCTTAACTGAATTAGCTCAATTTAAGTTAGATGTTGAAAACGGCACTAACCCTCGTGATATCAAGATATTGTTAGCTAAAGAAATTATTGCTCGTTTCCATGACGAAGCACAAGCGCAAGCCGCTCATCAAGCGTTTATTGACCGTTTTCAAAAAGGCGCTATCCCAGATGACATCGAAGAAGTGGTATTAGAAGCCGGTGAAGGCTTAGCGATTGCTAACTTACTCAAAGATGCTGGCCTTGTTGGCTCGACATCTGATGGTATGCGGATGATCAAGCAAGGTGCGGTAAAAATGGACGGCGAAAAAATCGAAGACAGTCGCATCAGTTTTAATGCAGGTCTTGAAGCGGTATTCCAGGTCGGTAAGCGTAAATTTGCAAAAGTTATCTTGAAATAAGCTTAACGAAATAAATAAAAAAACGGCTTATCAATTAAGCCGTTTTTTTATGTCTCATACATGGCTGACCATGTTTGATTTAAATGGTGACATTACTGAGATTCAAGTTGGTCAGACATGGTTTGATAATCCATTAAGTCCATTTGTTCTATCAAGCGTTCAGTATTATTATCAAATTTAAGTGTGGTCACACCTGGCACGGCTAAATCGATAATTTTACCGGGTTTTCCATATTGATCGCCAGGACCTCGTAATCTGTAACTGCCGATGATCACCACAAGAGAGCCAGTATTAAACATGTGTTCTACGTTTAAACGGTACTCTAATACGCCTTCATGAGCGCGTTGTAAAAACGCAATAATATGACGCCCACCGGTATAAGTGGTATTGGCTGTTTTGTCGTGAAATACCGTGTCGCGAGAATAAAATCGACGCAAGACAGTATAGTCATGGTCGGTGAGTGCTTCCATGTATTGCATTGCGAGTTGTTGCTCTCGTGGCATATCGCCAATATTGGCTTTGCTAGGAAAGCTCAATAGCAAACAGCATAATATGAAGATTATTCGCACATTAAATTCTCTTTGTTTTCAAATCAAAAGCCGGTAAAGATAAGTGCCAGCGGATAGCACTCAGACGAATGATTAGCGTGCTGAACATAGCGAACAACACCGATGTCATGCTATCCATGCCGACAATGATGCTTAAGGTATAACAGATCCCTCCAACGATGGAAGCGGTTGCGTAAATTTCTATTCGCAATACCATTGGAATTTGACGACATAACAAATCACGGATAACCCCCCCCCCAACAGCGGTTATGGCGCCCATTACCACAGCAACCATACTTGATAATCCTAGTGATAAGGCTTTTTCTGCACCAATGACGGTAAACACGGCTAAGCCTAGTGCATCTGCAATAGGTAAAGCATATGTAGGTATTCTATGGGGTTTACGCACTAAAATTAAGCACATTATGACCGTCGCAAGAATGACAATAATATAGTTAGGATCGCGTATCCAAAATACTGGTGTAGCGCCTATTAATGCATCGCGCATACTGCCACCGCCAATTGCAGTAACAAAAGCTAATACGATAACGCCGAATGGATCCATACGATATTTACCAGCCGCTAACACGCCCGCAATTGCAAATACAGAGGTACCACATAAATCTAAAAAGTAGATCCACTGATTCATTTACTTAACTCTTCGAGGTGAATAGTGAGTGCATCAACTGAAATCCGGATCTCGATTACCGATAAAATTAATGAATACAGTAACAATAATAGACTCAATCCAAAGACTATTGAGCCTATTTGATTAAAGCCGATATAAATCAGAATCATACATAAAACGCAAAACGCAAAGCTGCTGACACCGGTTTCTTGCATTTTACGGATGATAATAATGCGTTGGCGTAAGTTTTTAATTTGATCACCTTGCACAGGTTTTTTGTCATTGCTTAATTGACGGATCAATGCAGCCAATGAAAAAAATCGATTAGTGTAGGCCAGCAATAGCAATGAAATAGCCGGGAACAGCAAAGCTGGTGTCGTTAATGATACATGTAAATTGTTGAACAAAATGACATTCCTAAAAAGGTCTGCAAGCAGGTAAGAATCAATATCGAGTGACGATAAGTTTTTTGTTACCAAGATGTAAGCCGCATGTCGACATGATTGTCTCATGTTAACAACTGACTATGACATTAGGTCGTAACAGGTCTATATCAAACGGGCATAGATCCATTATCGCTAAATGATAGCCTGTTTAAAACAAGATTTATATGGTTTACATAAATCTTAATCCGGTCCAAATAAGCGGCAGTAGCAAGGTTAAGCTGATCCAAAAGAGGTTGGCCGTATGAGTTATCGTTATGGCTTGACTGATGTGGCGATGATCAGGCAAAGGGCCGGATTTTACCTTAGGTAAATCAACCCGAATGGATTTGCCGTTTTCAATAAATTGCTGTGGACCTCCAAGTTCTATTTTCAATAATTTAGCCGCCAATGCATAACTGCTGTAATAATTATTTAACTGATTTTTATCCGCTTGGGTCGATATTGGCTGCGATAAAATAGACCTAACACCCAGTTGACCAAACTGAATGGCTAATGAGCAATGCCATAACACGGTGGGAACAAAAAAAATCACTCGATTAAACTGACCGACAAAACGAGAAAAAATATGAAAATGTGGATGATACGGAGGCCAGCAATATTCTAATTGTCTTAACATTCGCACGACTAACGCCATCGTAGCCCCGCCCAAGCTAAAAAATAAGATAGTGGCTAAGGTGCCATAAATCGGGGTGGTAAACAGTTTTTCGATAGTGGTTTTGCTTAAACCCACTATCGATAGCACTTGGGTGTTTTGACTCACCCAAGGCGTGAGTAATTGCTTGGCCTCTTGTTTGTTGCCGGTGTTTATTGCAGCGACCACTTTTTCTGCCACGGGCTTAAAAGCAGAATCACATAAACAGAAATACAAAATGAGCAGTTCAAAAAACCATGGGTAAGCGGCAAAACTGAGTGAAAAGCTGACGATAATCCCGCTAGGCACAATCAAAATCAACGTCGCTAAAATCCCGGCGGTAAGTTGTTGACTCATAGTTCGCTCAGGGTGATTCACTTTAGCGGCTATCAGTGTGGCTAAGCGGTTGAACCATAATAAGGGTTGCAGATCTCTGGGAATAGGGGCAAATCGTGCCAATATTAAGGCACAAAATAAAATACAACAGCTTTGTAGTAACCCACCATCTTGGCTAAGTAATTGAGGATTGAATAATTGATTGACCATAGGGACTCAATAGCTTGGCTGTTGTTGATCTGTCGGACTTCGTTTGCTCTGCTCAGGTACTATGCAGATTATATAACCTGAGCAGAGCCTAGATGGATTATAGCTGTTGTAACAGTGCGATAACCATCATGGCAGAATGCAAACCCGCTTTTATAATGTAAGAGTCAAAATCAACCGGTGAGTCATTATTGGCATTGTCTGATAAAGAACGAATAACCACAAATGGGATCTTAAATTGGTGACAAACTTGCGCAATCGCCGCACCTTCCATTTCACAGGCCGCCATTGTTGGGAAGTTTTCGAGCATTACTTTAGTCCGCACCGGATCACAAATAAAACTGTCGCCAGTACAAATTAATCCTTCAATGGCGTTGACTTCGCCTAACGACGCCACCGCTTTTTTAGCGGCAGTCACTAAAGTGCTATCGGGCATAAATGCTGCTGGTTGTTGTGCCATTTGACCCATTTCATAGCCAAAAGCAGTCACATCGACATCGTGATGGCGCACTTCCGATGAAATGACAATATCTCCAATGGCAAGGGTATCAACAAAGCCGCCAGCAGAACCGGTATTAATCACATGAGTAGCGGCAAATTTTTCTATCAATAATGTGGTCGCGATGCTGGCAGCCACTTTACCGATCCCAGAACGTGTAACGATCACTTCTTTACCGGCAATGTTACCGCTAACAAATTCGATCCCAGCAATAGTACTATGCACTGGCGCGACGATGGCTTGGATTAAATGAACAACTTCTGGCTCCATTGCGCCAATAATACCGATTTTCATGAGTGAACCTTAACTGAATGAGCAAATACGAAAGGGCATTAATATATCACGAGCTCGATAAATTAGTGAAAACCCACAATGAATAGTTGGCGGGCTGGTTGGCTATTTATACATTAATTCAGTTGTTGGGTTAAATTTCAGCACAATACAACATTAGTATTGATTTACTTTGGCACAAGCGGTTATTTTTTCGTGGTGAAAGGCATCCACAATAATCCGCTTAGCCATGCGTTTTGTTTTGCATTGGGGTAATCCGTTAACCCAATATCAATTTGGTTATCGGTTTTGCTGGCATCACTAGTATAGGTGCCAAACAAGCGGTCCCACCAAATAATACTAAAACCAAAGTTAGTGTTACTTTCGGCCATAATTTGGCTGTGATGTATCCTATGCAGCGCTTGGGTCACAATGACATAACGAGCTACTTTTTCCAGTGGTTTAGGTAAACGGATGTTGGCGTGGTTAAAAATTGCAAATCCATTAAGTAAGATTTCAAACAGTA
This sequence comes from Shewanella sp. Actino-trap-3, assembly GCF_002836275.1. Taxonomy (NCBI): domain Bacteria; kingdom Pseudomonadati; phylum Pseudomonadota; class Gammaproteobacteria; order Alteromonadales; family Shewanellaceae; genus Shewanella; species Shewanella sp. Actino-trap-3. The sequence continues at coordinate 4,404,624 of NZ_PJCE01000001.1, forward strand.
TGACGGCCTCAGCAGATATCCCTAATAACATAATCGCCAGAGCTTTAATGCCAAGACTGGCGATGATTTCAAATGGATGAAAGCGCAGCGCGGTAGTGCTGTCGACCAGCCGATCTGCGTGATGCACTTTATGTAAGCGCCACAATAAAGGAATGCGATGAAATAGCCGATGTTGCCAGTAAATAAGCAGATCGAGTAACAGTAGGCTTATGGCAATATTTGCCCAATGCGGCAGGCTAATATAATGCAATACTCCCCATTGCTGCTGCGTGGTATACAGGGCAAAACCTGCTAAACCCAGTGGCAGTATTAATCTTGCCATCACAGAGGCAATGACCAATAAGCCAAAGTTGCCAAACCAGCGTGTTGCCATGGTGGCAGTTTGTGGGGTTTTAGCTAGGGTTCTTGCGGGGAATAGCAGTTCTAGACCCATCATCAATGCAAGAATTGTTATAAACACGCCTAATCGGATTGCTGCCATTTCATCTATCATATTCTAGGCTCCTCAATGGCCGTTTCCTTAACGGCAGGTTTGTTAGCTTCAAGTTTCTTTGAGCCTGATTCTTTAACGGTATGATTTTTCAATGTGTGATAACCGCCATGTATACGAGTAAAAATGGTAATCGCGCCTAAAAATGCAAAACTGTATGCCAGTTCTGGGAAATAGGCTGGCCATAAACAAAAGGCGACAAAAAAGGCGATGGTTTCTGTGCCTTCGGTTAAGCCATTTAAATAATAGAAACTCTTATTGGCAAATTGTGGTCGAGGCAGATTAAGCTGCTCTGCTGGTATCGCAAAAGCCAAAAAACTTGAGCCGGTACCAATAAACACGGTTAATAAAACAGCTGCGGCTAGGGCATTCTCATTAGGGTTGGCTAAGGCAAATCCTAATGGGATGGCGGCGTAAAATACAAAGTCGACGCAAATATCTAAGAAACCGCCTGCTGCGCTGGTGTGTTTTTGATAGCGCGCGAGGGCGCCATCAAGGCCATCAATAATACGATTGAGGGCAATAAAAAATAATGCCGTATACCACTGCTGCATTACGAGAAACGGCACGGCCAGCATTCCTAAACCAAAACCGACTAATGTCAATTGGTCTGGGTGCACTTTTTGCTTAGCGAGTAACACCACTACCGGGGATAATATTTGTTTAATCACTGGCGTAATAAATTTATCTAACATGGGTCGTTTCCAATTAAGCTGTGGTTTATGTCAAATCAGTGGCTTATATAAATTTAGTTCATATTGTTAACCATAAGGTTAATGACATCAGTACCCTTTATCAAAGTGAAATCACTTTGCCTTGGGCGGCGTCCGCATCGGTTTGATCGTGCGTTACCATGATGGCGGGTAACTGATGTTGGCGTATTTGATCAAACACCAATTGTCTGGTTTCTTGGCGTAATTGACTGTCGAGTTTACTAAATGGCTCATCCAATAAAATGGCTTTAGGTTGACTCAGTAATACGCGTAACAATGCCACTCTTGCTTGTTGGCCGCCAGATAAACTTTGCACACTACGTAGCTCTAACCCACCCAGACCCACTTGGGTTAATGCTTGGCTAATGGTAGTTTGTCGCTGTGCTTTAGGCCCTTTGGGCATAGCAAAACTAATGTTACCTGTCACGGTTAAATGTGGGAACAGCAAAGGGTCTTGGTACAATAAACCAATACGGCGTAAATGGCTGGCGGTATCAGTAATGTGTTGACCATTTAAGTACAGCTTTCCCGTCGCGCGAAAGCCTTTTGGTAGCATACCGGTTAACCAGTTTAACAAGGTCGATTTACCGCTACCAGACGGTCCCATGATGGTGAGAATTTCACCGCCTTGAATGGTTTCATTTAACGATAACAGCAACTGCTGTTGTCGATATAAGGTTAGATCATCAATGGATAGCGAAGGGACTTCCTCTGAGATCACCGTTGAACGAGTTTGCATTAGTTTCCTTATTCGCGATGTCTAAATAGCATTTTTGGCAGTAACCATGCCAGTAAAAAACCAAGGGCAGGGAGGGCCATTTGCACTAATGCATACACAGCACTGGTGCGACGACTGCCGCCATTGGCGAGCGAAACCGCTTCGGTAGTAATGGTATTAATGCGCCCACCCCCCGCCAGTAATGTGGGTAAATATTGACTAAAACTAATGGCTAATCCTAATGCGCAGGCAATCAAAATAGGCGCTAGCAACATAGGCAGTTTAATTTGCCAGAATATTTTTGCTTCGCTCGCCCCCAAACTGGCGGCGACGGTGCTAAAGCGTGGGTCTAAACGGCGGTAGCTACTGGACAGCGACAAAAACACATAAGGCAATACAAACAACAGATGCGCTAGCACCACATTGATGAAGCTGTGATGGCTGTTGATTTGCTCCAATAACCACACCAAACCAAATAGAAACGCAATGCTGGGGATAAGCAGGGGTAAATAAATGATCACACTGCTTAATCTCGACATGGTTTTACCTGTGTATTGCTCAGCCTCCAGAGTAAATAAGGTCAAAATGATTGCCAAGCTGGTGGCACAAACACCAATCAAAACTGTGTCTAGTAATGGCGTGTGCATTTGTTGTAATGCCGACTGCCAATGTAAACTGACAAATTGTTGCGGCAATACCGTAGGGAAATGCCAGAAACCGGCAACAGACCATAACATCATGCCGATTAATGCCAAACCAATGGCACTGATTATCACCACAGTAAGCACATGAGTGATGTTTTGCATAATGGCGCCACCATACTCACGTTGGCCGTTGATAAGCATGGTTTGGGAGGATTTTTTTATTAGTTTTTCGAGCAGCCACCAACTCAGTAGCAAGAGTAATGTCAGTACAATTTGTAATATGGCGCCTGCTGACGCTTTTATTCGTAAGCTTAAGTCAACATCATGGAACCACTGCATAATGGCAACGGCAAGTGTCGGTGGGCTATTAGGACCCAAAATTAATGGAATTTCGACACTGGCACTGGCATAGGCGAGCACGGCCAATATCGGTAAGCGTAAAAACGGGTATAAGCTCGGTAACACCACTTTGAAAAAAGCGGTCATTGGGCAATAACCTAGGCTTAATGCCACTCGATGTTGAGCGCGCAAGGTATGGCCTAATTCGGGTTGTGCTAATACCCCAAGTGCCATCAGTAATAGAAAGGGGAGTTCTTTTAGCGTCAGCCCAATAATAATGCTCAGGCCCATCGCATCGTGAGGATACAGCCAATCAGGCGGTGCATCCCATCCGCTTAGCCAAGGTGACACAATCCGAGATAACATGCCCGATGGGGTAATTAAAAAGCCAATGGCAATTGCGGCAGCCGCATGGGGGATGACTAAAATAGGCCCTAACAGCCGTTGAATATAGCCGAGCCAAGGGCTAGTAAAGTAACTGCCTAATATTAAAATGGTGATCACAAATGCCAGTAAGGTACTGATAAAACTGGTCGATACGCTGAGTAATGCCATATAGCCAAGACCCGGTGTTTGCCATAGATCGACAAAACCAGCCACGCTGAACTGAGTATGACCTAATACCGGAAACCAGCCAAAAGCAGGCAAAATAACGGCAATTAAGCCGCCCAGTACCGGGATCACCAATAACGCCATCATTAAATATGGACTGCTGCGCACTAAGGTTGTAAATCCACTGGTGGACGTCATCATCGCATTACCCCATAGCGTTGTAGCCACTGGGTTGCGATCACCTTGGTCCAACTTGGGTCGGGTTCGCTCAATGCTGGGCTACTATCTTGGTTGGCGATAATGGCACTGGGGTGAGACTGGGTTGGCGGTTGAAACCAGGCTTGTTGCGTTGCGGGTAGTTGCGATTGTGCGATGACACTGGTATCGCCCCATACGCCAGGTTGTTGTTTTTTCGCTTGAGCCTCTGGGCTGAGTAAAAAATTAACCACCAGTTTAGCGCTGTCAATATGCGTCGCATTATATGGAATGGCAATAAAATGGATATTACTTAAGCTGCCATCACGCATGCGATAACTGCGGATGCTGTCTGGCAAGTCAAAGCGCGCCACGGCTGCTGGAACATCGGCGGCTGAAAAGGTAAATGCCAATGCCAGTTCGCTATCACCCATTAAGCGGCGCAGTGCCATGCCGCTGGACATAAAGTGTTGGCCTTTACGCCATAAATTGGGATGTATTTTATCTAAATATTGCCAAAGCACAGGTAACAACAACGCTTGGCTTTGCGCTGTGGCAGGTTGATAAAGTAGATTTTTAATCGCCGCAGGTTGTGAACTATTGAGCACAATTAAGGCGTATTTTAAAAAGCTCATAGCCAAAAAGTCAGGCGGCTTAGGATACGTAAATCGGCCTGGATGTTGTTGTGTCCATTGGCTTAACTGTGACAATGTTTGTGGCGGCGTTTGGCTAACCAGATTGTCGTAATAAAAGGTTAACGCGGCTTTGCCCCAAGGTGCTTCCATGCCTAATGTAGGCACACCAAAGTCGCGGGTCATGGCAGGATTATTGTCTGGATCGGTTAAACTAAAGTTGGGTAATTGAGGCACCCAGTTAGGGGTGAGCAATTGATGTTTTGCCATCGCGGCAAAGTTCTCGCCGTTAATCCACACTAAATCGACTTGGCCTTGATGATCATTGTGTGCAGATTTTTCGGCTAATACTCGGCTGACCGCTTCACTGGTGTCGGTCAGTTTTACATGATGTAATTTGATGTGATATTGCTGGTCAAGCTGATCTGCAACCCACTGAATATAGCGATTGATTTGTGGATCTCCGCCCCAAGCATGAAAATACACCTCTTGATTTGCACCACGTGCTTCAATGTCTGACCATGCTGCTTGCTCATTAGTTTTGGCATAAGCCACACCAGCCCCAAAACTGGCGCATATAAAAAAGCCCAATGCGGTTGCTGCAACAATAGGCAGTATAGCTTTAGGCCTTTTTATTAAAAACATGATCTTATCGAGCGACATTAAGCGACCAATCATAATCTAAAAAATCGATATCCAATTGCTGCTTTTCTGCAGTGGTTTGAAGTGCTGGACTGAGCTTTAATGCGCTAGGATACAGTAATAAAAAGCCATCGATCGAATCCGCGCCGCCAAAGCCTTGGGTAAAATCTTCACCATACCATTTAAAAATGGCTGACAAATAGACCGTATCGCCTTTGGCGTAGTTTCGGCTGTTGTCGCTAAGAAAACGCTCAGTTTGTGCGTTTAGTTGCTGCTCAAGCTTGGCACCTGTGTAGGCTTCTTCACGCAGTGCAGGGCAACCTATGCTGGCACAGTTTACCGCAAAATGAATTCTAGGCTCATTGTATCGATCGCTACCGCGGATCAATTTATGTTCAATATCGTTGAGGCTGCGGGTTTTCCCCAATAAGGGGATAAAGCTTTTATCCCAAGGTGAGCTAAATAATCCGCCCAAGTCTTTGATGGAGTCGATATCAGGGTACTGGGTTAAGATAAGTTCAAGCGTCCACGCGTTGTAAGCATTGATTAACAATGCTAATTGTGACGATTTATCCCAAGCATCGAATTCAGTTTGAGTAATGTGACTGAGTTGTGTCAAATAGCCCTGCAATTTGGCATGGTCTTGTTGCATAGCAGAGTAATCTACCGCGCTACTGTGACCTTGGTTTATGGGTTGTACATGTTGGCTGACTAAGTACTGCCAGTCTTGGTGTAACGTCTGTTGCGCCGCTGACGCTGCAACTTGGGTCGTAACCGATGGCTGCGATTCAGCGGCAAAACTCAGTGAGTTAAAAACAAAAGCGAACATAACCACTGCAGTTGAAAATACCTTTACTATTTTATTCATCATGTTTTGCTCACTTACTGTTTGTGCCATTACTCTTGCCTATTCTGTGTGTACTCATTAATCAGTGTTGTCACACAATAGGCGTCAACTAATATTTCTTTAGCTGACGCCATGATTTGTTAGCCTCTAAAGCATTGATGTTTATGGGCATATAGCTTCATCAACACTATCTTTAAACCATTAACCACGACGCCATGTGTGGTATTTTTCTAACCAACCCAGCACTGTTTCTGGCGCGTGGTTACGCTTCCATTCACCGGCGGCGGATTTGTTACCTTCAGCCCAAGTCGGGTAGCTGTGAATGGTGCCTAAAATTTTATTCAGTCCTAATCCGTGTTTCATTGCTAATACAAACTCAGCAATTAAGTCACCAGCATGCTCCGAGACAATGGTAACGCCTAAGATTTTGTCCTTGCCTTTAGGGGTTATCACCTTAATAAAACCGTCGGTCGCACTGTCGGTAATGGCTCGGTCTAATTCGGCAAAATCAAACCGAGTGACTTCGTAATCAATGCCTTGCTGCTTGGCTTCATATTCGTTAATACCGACACGGGCTACTTCAGGGTCGATAAAGGTGGTCCATGGAATGACGCGGTAATCGACTTTAAACTTTTTAAATTGACCAAATAACGCATTCACTGCCGCGTACCAGCCTTGATGAGCGGCCACATGGGTAAATTGGTACGGACCAACAATGTCGCCTGCAGCGTAAATGTTAGGGTATAAGGTTTCTAAATATTCATTAGTGACAATGGTACGATTGGTTTCGATGCCTAATGCTTCTAAACCGTAACCGTCTAAGCGGGCACTGCGACCGACGGCGCACAGAAGCTCATCGTATTCGATTGCCAGTTCTTGCTCTTGATGCTTGACGATAATGAATTTTTTATCATCACGCAGCTCACAACGCAGCGCTTGGTGCGAGGTTAAAATGTTGACGCCACTTTTTTGCAGCGCTTGGGTGGCAAATTCAGACACTTCAAGATCTTCTTTGATCATGATGCGCTCGGCCATTTCAATTTGGGTCACTTTGGATCCTAAACGGGCAAAACTTTGTGCCAGTTCTGATCCAATTGGGCCGCCGCCTAATACCACTAATTTTTGTGGTGCGCTATCGAGTTTGGCAAATTCATCCCATAAAGTATCGCTGGTGACATAGCCGACTTCTTCAATGCCAGGTAACGGCGGCACAAACGGACGAGCACCCGTGGCAATGACAATACTGCGCGCGGTTAAGCGACTGGTGTTGCCGTCTGGGTCGCTAATTTCTACGGTCCATGGGTCGACTAATTTGGCATAGCCTTTTACTACGTCGACACCTAAATTGGTGTAACGCTCAACGCTGTCGTGTGGGGCAATATCGGCCACGACTTGATGCACGCGTGCCATGACTTTTTTAAACGAAAATTCAGGGGTGATGTCTTCTAAACCATAATGATGGGCGTTTCTTATCTGCTGGGCTATCTTGGCGCTTTTAATGATCGCTTTACTCGGCACACAGCCATAGTTTAAGCAATCACCGCCCATTTCACCGGCTTCAATTAAGGTGACTTTGGCTTTCACTGCAGCGGCAATGTAGCTGGTGACAAGACCACCGGCGCCGGCGCCAATCACAATCATGTTGCGATCAAATTTGGCGGGCTTGGTCCAGTTGCTGTATACGCGGCGTTTTTTGATCATATTAACAATCGCCTTAGCAATCAGTGGGAATAAACCTAATAGTGCAAATGACACAATCAGGTTAAATGATAAAATGTTCGCTAGGCTATCTATTTGTGCCAGTTGAGTTCCGGCATTAACATATACAAAGGTGCCCAAAAACATACCTACTTGACTGACCCAGTAAAAGGTCCACGATTTAAACCCGGTGACGCCCATCAACAAGTTAATCACGAAGAACGGGAATATAGGCACTAAGCGTAAGGTGAATAAATAAAAGCCACCTTCTCTTTCAATGCCGGCATCAATGGCCGCTAAACGTTCAGGAAAGCGCTGCTTGATGGTGTCTCGTAGCAAGTAACGTGACACTAAAAAGGCCAGTAATGCACCAATACTTGAGGCAAATGAGGCAATAATTAATCCTTCAACTATGCCAAATAGTGCGCCTGAGGCAATGGTGAGAATGGCTGCACCAGGTAGGGACAATGCCGTCACTGCAACATACAGTAAAAAGAACCCGCCAATAACCAGCAGCGGCGATTGCTCGCGCAATTGGTCGAAATCATTCATTGAGCCTTTTAAGCCATCTAGGGTCAGTAACTGATGTAGGTCAAAATAGAAAAACAGACCCACTAATATTGTGGCAATGAGTAATAAAACAATTTTTTTAAACATAAACAATAGCCTTAAAATGAATGCTGTAAGGTAAGTGTGGCGTTAACCGGTAATTCAGGGAAAACCAAGGTAGAACCGAAATAACCGCCTTCAAATACTGGGCGCCAGTTCTCTTGATTAGTAATGTTATTCACGTCTAGCCTTAAACTTGTTTGCTCGCTAAAGTCATAGCGAGTGTTGATATTTAGCGTGTACTGATCGCGAATATACACAGTCGCTAAATAATCCAATGGGTAACTCTTGGTATATAGACCGGAGAAACCGGCTTTCCATTTCTCAGTAATGGACATTCCGCCATTAATTGTGAACGTTTGTTCAGGTAAGCCTTGTACACGGCGGTCAGACGGTGCAAATGAAGCGAAGTTGGGTGCGCCAATACCTGTGCCTTGAATGATATCTGGTCTTGAGTTATCAAAGGTATCGGCAACTTGTACCGTATCTTGGCTACTGCCTGAATCATCATAACGAGCGTCTAAATAACTGTACCCCGCGCTTAACCAAAATGGGTCGGCATCATAAAAGGCTTGGGCTTCAAAACCTTTAGTGCGAACGCCTGTGTTGCTGCCGTCACGATTTCGCAGACTGCGTTTTTGGTCAAACACTGCCCCGTCGATATACCAAGCACTGTCAGTGGGTGAATATTTAATGCCAATTTCAGTAAGGGTATTTTCGGTGGCAAAATTTTGGCTACTAATCTGGTTATTAGCGCCTAACGTCGTGCCGCCTGCCATGCTATTTGAGGTTGATTCGTTATAACTGGCGCTTGCATAGGTGGTGATATCGTCAGTAATGCGATAGCTCAAACTGATTTGCCCAGATTCAAGCATTTCACTTATCGAATCGCTGGCTGCAACTTGTTCTTGGGGGGCAATGGCATCGCGCGCATCTACATTATAAAAATCGGCACGATAACCTACGCTGGTTGAGAACTTATCTGTCCATTGGCTGTTATGTTGAATGGCTAGACCCGTTTGCCAACTGGTTGAGTCAGTGGTGTCAGATAATGAAAAGTCGCCACTACCATCTGCATTGGTATCGTATTGGGCGCCAGGTGACACAAACACACCAGGGCGCAGTTCAACTAGCCTTGCTTGCTGCTCAGCAGTAAGTGGAATACGGCGGTTTGCAATTGGACCGGTTAAGTCGATAGGTAAGTCGGCTTCGGTGGTAAATTGGCTGTAACCTAACACCTTGTTGTAGCGAATATCGACCGCAGTAATGGTGCTTTGGGCGTCATTCCACTCATAAGCCAGTTCCACTCTGTTTTGAGCGGTATCTGCACCATCAATAATTTCAACAAAACTGTTTTGAGCAATTTCTTCACGCTCTAAGTGTTGATAATAAGTGATGTTTTTAAGCGTGGCCTTATTACTTAGTTTACGTACATAAGTACTGTGGAGTAACAAGGTTTGCGCGTCATTGATATTGTCGGGATCGGTTAATACTTGGCTGCGATCTATCTCAACTAACCCGGTAGGCGATACGATGGCATTGGCGCCAGCAATAGTACTGCCATTAGGCTGTACACCTTGGCCAGTCACGTATAAACCGTTATCGATTAATGCTTGAGTAGGGCGGTTAATCCCCGCGTTATCGGTAAACTTAACATCATAGTATTCGACATTAATGTCCCACGTGCTGACATCGTCCGGCAAAAATCTAAATGCGACAAAAATACTGTCGCTTTTAAAGCCTGAATAATCGTAGTAGCTGCCATTATCGATATGTTCTGCACTTAAGCGAACACCGCTTTGGTTGGCGACAATGTCGGTGCCAACATCTATTTGAGCTCGGTAATGATCCCAACTGCCGCCAGAGAGGGTGAGCTTAGTAAATTGCTCGTCAGTAGGCGCGACTTTAGAATGTATGTTAACAAATCCACCATTACGTTGGCTGGTGCCTAATAGCACTGGCGGCGCACCTTTTACCACATCAATTTGGTCGACTGCGTTAAATGACATAGGTACACCAAAGCCATTGTTGCCCGCTTGGCGACGCACACCGTCTTGATATAATTCACCTAATTGGCCGCGAATTGTTGGCAAACTTGATGCACCAAAACCACTGGCAGAATAGCTATTAGGGCTGACCTTTTGAATGTCTGATAAGTCAGTAATATTAAGCTGGTCAATCATCTCACTCGTGATGGGTGTAACAGAGCGGGCAATATCTTTAAGTGCTATGCCATCGCCAAATGGGCCATCTACCGTGGTGTTTTTAGGTGATAATCCTTGGTCATTAATCGTTTTACCTGAAACGTGAATGACTTCTATTGACGTGTCTTCAGCCGCCATCGTAATCGATGAATACAAGGCGACGCTAATGGCTAGCGCAATAAGTGAGCGATTTTGGTGGCGCTGAATAGACATAATATTTTCTGTAGTGATGAACATGGCTAAAGAGACCTTCTAATTAACGGTTTTATTTCAACGATGTTATGCCTATTTTTAAAGTGTTAGACCTAAATGGCATAAATATATTTGCAACATAGTGCCGCTTGACTCGGTCAATTGGTGGCTGATGAAATTTTTCAATAAAAGATCAGTTTAGCCTATTAAAAGCTGATTAGTTTTAGATAGATACCACTTTATTTTATATTTTTAAGGAATTATGATGCAAACAGCACTTAGCGGCGACGTTCAACGTAAATTGCAATGGTCTTTACTCTCTTTACGTCTAGGCGTGTTTTTGGTGTTGCTAGTGTGGACAGTGGATAAGTTTGTTAATCCTGGTCATAGCATGAAGATATTTGAAAAATTCTATGGCATTGGTGGCATGAGTGACGTCGCAGCGTATATTTTGGGTGCACTACAATTATTATTGGTGTTTGCGTTTGTACTTGGGATTAAAAAACGGATCACTTATGGGGTGATCTTTCTTATGCACGGTGCTTCAACGTTATCGGCATTCAATCAATATTTTGATGCCTTTAATAATTTATTATTCTTTGCTGCATGGCCAATGTGGGCCGCGTGTTTCGCTTTGTATATGTTAAGAGAGCAAGATACCAAATTTACCGTAAAATAAGTTCCTAAATTACCTCAACTCGAGTTAAATAGTTTTATCGATATAAAAAGGCTGGCTAAATATTATTAGCCAGCCTTTTTTATTGGGACACTCTGGAATTAAACGTTGAACTCCCCGCAAGATTAAACGTTAAAGTAGCTGGAATTAGGCATTATTTAGCCTCACGATTACGAATAACCAAAAAGCTAAATAACACTACAATTACCATTTGTGTGGTTAATCCTTGCCACGTTGAGGCTATGCCTAACCAGCTAATCGACACATCAACAGGGAAAGGTGTCAGGTTAATGATGGCAGCTTCTTGTAACGCTGAAATCCCTTTTCCTGCCAAGATAAAAGCTAAAATAAGCATGAAGTAAGAGCTGACGGCAAAAAAGCGTGCCAAGGGTAATTTCACCGAATATCGCATCATTAACCAAGCAATAACAGCCAAAATGGCCATGCCAGTGAACAAACCGTAGGCCAAATAAGTGACCTGCTCATTACTGCTGGCGGATCCAATGGCTTGTGTCAGTAACGATTGATAGAACAAAATGGTTTCAAATACTTCTCGATATACCGAAATAAAGGCCAGTCCAGTCAGTCCCCATAAGGTTCCGGTGTTTAAATGACGATCGACATTCTTTTTAAGGTAACTTTGCCATTTTGAACCTTGAGTTTTACTGTGCATCCAATAGCCTACATAAAACAGTACTAACGCGGCTAACAGTGCTGCACCACCTTCCATTACCTCCCGAGATGCACCGCTAATGCTGATGAGGTTATCTGCCGCCCACCAGGTTAATACGCCAGCGGCTAATGCAGATATCCAACCAAAATGAACAAATTTAATAGCGTCATGACGTTCGGTTTTGATTAACACTGTCATTAAGGCAATGATCACCAATAGGGCTTCTAAGCCTTCGCGTAACAGGATAATTAACGCCGCCGAAAACATAGCGTTATTTGATAGTGATTGTCCGGTTAAGACAGTGTCGGCTTGATTGAGCTGTGTCAGTATGCTGCTCAACTGTTGATTTACCAGCGTGTTTTGACCTGTTGTTTTCAATAAGTTTCTAAAATTAAGCAGCTTGGTTTCGATTGATTTACGCAGACCACTGTCGTGAGCATCTAAATTGTTTTCAATTAACTCAAAACCATCTAAGTAAGCACTTACCGCCAAGGTTTGTGCTTGTGCTAATTCATTAGCTTGATAGGCTTTTACTGCTGCCTGCAAGTTTGTGCGCGTTACCGAAATAGGTGACTCTGCATGTTGGAATAGCAACTCAGGTTGTGAGCGTAATCGTTCTAGTTGACTGCGATCAATGCCGACATTTTGCTGAAGTAATTGTGTTGGATTACTATTGACCCATTGTTGTAATTCAATATTAGCATCTTGCTTAATGTGCTTCGTTGTGACAGCCGTTGGCTCAAAAGCTAAGCTGCCAACATAGAAAGCCAGAGACCAACGCTGTTGATCATTTAACTCACTAAAAGCACGCATAGCACTGCCATCTAAGCCATCAGAAATCGCATCAAAAAGTCCCAATAACGAACGATTTAATGCCCGTTCTTGGTCAGTAAAATTAGTCGGCTGAGGTGATAAGGATTTAGCGAGTGGCCCATTCCCTTGGCCTAAATCACCATGACAGCTTGAGCAATTTTCAATAAACAGTTGCTTAACATTATCTTTGGCTATCAGCTGTGATGGCAGTAGTAAGGCGGGAGACTGGCTTAATAACTGTTTGCGAATTTTTTGACTAAACTGTTGAATAACATCCAGTGATGATTTGTCTGCTATGGCTTGTTGTAATTGCAGTGCATCTGTCATTAACGAATTTGGCTTATCATTAGCGAGCAGGCTGGTTTTTTCTATGATGATACTGGCGAATTGCTGCATTTCAGCAAACTCATCGGCATTATTAATTTCTCCTGCGCTGATGGCTTCAGAATAATCCACACCAATGTATTCCGCTAATTGGAGAATTTGTCGTGTTTGTTTTAGGCGATCTTGAGATGTCTCTGGTGATATCTCTTGTGACGTGACTGCCGGACTTTGCGCCCATAATGAGGTTGAAAACACCGAACTAATGACAATCAGTAGGCACTTATTGAAGACTGAAGATGTAAGCTGTTGTCGCCATAACGTGATGCTGCTTAAGAAAGTATTCAAGGTATTGCCTTAATAGGAATGAAAGAATTATTCTGTAAACTAATTGAATAAATGATAATGATTAGCATTCTACTTTCTTGTTGGCGGCTTATCAATCATTCTGAAACTGTGCTGGTGAGGGCGGTTAGTGGCAACAAGGGTTATCTGCGAGATTATTGTGGATAGAAAATAATTTAATAATCAGTTTTTGATTATTATTTAGATTTGAAACAGCGGGTTATGTTTTTTATGGGTGGGTGAGGTGATTCGCTTTGTGACGGATTGATAAACACTAGTCAGTATCCATTATCACTGTTTAGTATAAGTAACCTCTACTTGAGATAATAACCGCTGATTAAATAGGCCTTTGTTCTGCTGTCGGCATTGACTAAAATAGACACCTAATTTTGCAGCTTGTTAGCAAAACGAATGACATGGTTGATATGACTATCCTGAACATATTTGACCGTTACCTAGTTTCCCTAGCTTTTATTGTGAGTTGAGATTAACTAGAATTAACAAGGCTATCATTATTTTTGAGCTACATCTGATATGTTTACATTATTGATTTTTATGTTTTTTTGATAAAAAATAGCGCTATTATGACGAGTTACACTATGGCAGGTAAATGATGAAAAAACCCATAAGCGTTACGTTGTATGAAGACCTTCGCCTGATTGACATAGGCATGGAATTATTCATTGAGATTCATTTTGCCAATGGTAAAACTGTGCAATCACGTTCGAGCATGATTGGATATCAACTGGAGCGTTTTATCTTGATTGAGTATCCAAATAAAGGTTTTTCTGAGGCTTATCAGTACATGCTAGCTAACGCTGAAATTGTTGTCAGAGCGATAACTAATAGTGGCTTTAAAGACATTATTGCTTTTAAGTCGACCATATTATCTGTGGTAAATCATCCGATTAAAATGTTGTGTCTTAGTGTGCCCAAAGCCATCACCAAGAAAAAGGTCAGAGATCAGCCCAGAGTCAATATAGAGCAAGCAGTGTTTGTTATTCACAACGAGAGTAAAGTTAGCGCTACCATGGTTGATTTTTCATTTTCGGGTTGTTTACTGACATTAGATGCTAACGCCGTGAGTATTGAGCAGGGCGAGCAAATGCATGTGGCTATTTCGATTAATACTGATCTTTCTGGCATCTTAACTGGCAGTGCGGTTAAAATTCAACATGTCGACGGTATACTGCATGTTGGGATTAAATTCTCAGATGAACATCCTGAGTTAACCGACAATATTTTCAGTTATTGTTTGGTGAATTCGACTAAACAATCGTGATCTAAAATGAGTCATTTTTGCAAAAAAAAGATGAAAAAAAGCGCATCAGAAGATGCGCAAAATTCACAAGCAAACACGTTATGGCGACTTTTATTATCAAGCTAACTTATTAACTTATTAACTTGTTAACCTTTGAACGCTACCCTTTAGCCCATTGCAGGCTAGAGGTTAGTAAGTCGTTAATTTAAATAATTCAAAATACCTAATGCAGCGTCTCGGCCTTCAGCTATTGCTGTAACAACTAAGTCAGAACCCCGCACCATATCACCACCGGCAAACACTTTAGCATTCGTGGTTTGGAAAGGATTATCATCTGTTTTATTAGCTTTAACTAATCCCCATTCGTTGGTTTCGATACCAAACTCACTAAACCAAGATGCAGGACTTGCTTGGAAGCCAAAGGCAATGATCAGCGCATCGGTTGCTAATACTTGCTCACTACCTGCAATGATTTCAGCGCGTTGACGTCCGCTGGCATCAGCTTCGCCCATTTTGGTTTCAACGCACTCAATACCGACCACATGACCATTTTCAGCTTTAATTGCCACAGGTTGACGATTAAATAAGAAATTGACCCCTTCTTCGCGGGCATTTTTTACTTCACGACGTGAACCGGGCATGTTGGCTTCGTCACGACGATAAGCACATGTGACACTTTTAGCACCTTGGCGCACTGCGGTGCGTAAACAATCCATCGCAGTATCACCGCCGCCCAGCACAACCACATTTTTACCTTCAAGGCTTAAATACGGTGTAGCATCGTCTTGAGTGCCCATAATATGATGCGTATTACCGACAAGATATGGCAGCGCTTGGATCACGCCTTGCGCTTCTTCATTGGGCAGTTTCGCTTTCATGGCTGTGTAGGTACCCATACCAAGAAAGACAGAATCGTATTCGTCTAATAGACTCTGAAAGCTCACATCTTTACCAACGGTAATCCCCAATTTAAATTTAATCCCCATGCCTTCAAGTACTGAACGGCGAGTCGCCATCACATCTTTATCAAGCTTAAAAGAAGGGATGCCATAAGTGAGCAACCCCCCAATTTGAGGATATTTATCATATACCACTGCTTGCACGCCATTGCGAGCCAACACATCAGCACAACCAAGACCAGCAGGACCTGCTCCAATAATGGCAACACGCTCTGTGCGTGGTGTCACCTTGGTCATGTCGGGACGCCATCCTTGCGAGATAGCGGTATCGGTAATGTATTTTTCAACACTACCAATAGTGACAGCACCAAAGTCATCGTTTAAGGTACAGGCACCTTCACATAAACGGTCTTGTGGACACACTCGTCCACAAATTTCTGGCAGAGTATTGGTCTCATGTACCAAGTCTGCCGCTTCCATAATGCGACCTTCTTCTGCCAGTTTTAACCAGTTTGGAATGTAGTTATGCAGTGGGCATTTCCATTCACAATAAGGGTTACCACAGTCAAGACAACGGTCTGCTTGTTGCTTGACTTCAGGTTGCGTATACGGCTGATAAATTTCAATAAATTGTGTAGCACGTTTTTTTGCTTCATGTTTAATGGGGTCTACTCGACCCACTTCGATAAATTGAAAGTCATTACTCATGATGATTACCCCGCCTTTACCACTAATTCCGGACTCTTCTGCTCAATTTTTAGCAGGTCGGCAACGGCAATATTCTTTGGTTTTACTAATACAAAACAATCCAACCAGTTTTCAAAATCACTTAATATCAGGTTGGCATGCTCACTGCCTGTTTCAGCATAATGAGTTTCAATTAACGATTTTAAGTGTTGTTGGTGGATTTTTGATTCTATTTTATGAGTGTCGACCATTTCGGTGTTAACCCGGCGATTAAAACGACCAAATTGGTCGAATACATAGGCAAATCCGCCTGTCATCCCCGCGCCGAAGTTGACCCCAGTTTTACCTAAGATAACCACGATACCGCTAGTCATGTATTCGCAGCAATTATCACCAGAGCCTTCAACAACCGCGATGGCACCAGAATTACGAACTGCGAAACGCTCACCCGCTTGTCCCGCTGCAAACAATTTACCGCCCGTAGCACCATACAAACAAGTGTTGCCCATGATGGCGCTGCGTTCACTTTGGAACGGGCTACCAATAGGGGGGTGAATTACGATCTTACCGCCAGACATCCCTTTGCCAACATAGTCATTGGCATCGCCGCAGAGCTTAAGTTCAAGGCCTGGACTGTTCCACACGCCGAAACTTTGACCTGCGCTACCACTAAAGGCAAGTGTTAACGGCTGTTTTGCCCCTGCCACGCCTACGGTAGTTGCAATATAGCCTGACAATGTTGCACCCACTGAACGATCGGTATTATTGATTTGATATTGACAAGAGAAAGGCTCTCCAGTATCAACCGCTTTACGACAATCTGCTAATAGGGTTTGGTTTAACTGACCTACGTCTGACGGTGGGTTAGTTTCTTTCCAAGTGAGTGACGAGTTTGGCTGCACTTTAGGTTTATATAAAATCGGCGCTAAATCTAAACCTCGTTGCTTATCTGTTTGACCTTCGAGCGTATATAACCAGTCACTACGTCCGATCAGATCGTCAAATTGTGTCACGCCTAATGCCGCCATCCATTCACGCACTTCTTGAGCCACAAACTCAAAGTAGGTCATCACACGTTCTGGTAAACCATGGAAATGGTTTTCACGTAAGTTTTTATTTTGGGTTGCCACACCGGTTGCACAGTTATTGAGGTGACAAATACGTAAGTATTTACATCCTAACGCAATCATGGGCACCGTACCAAAACCAAAGCTTTCTGCCCCAAGTAAAGCGGCTTTAATCACGTCGGTACCCGTTTTTAAGCCACCATCAACTTGCAGACGAATTTTATGACGTAAGCCATTTTCTACCAGCGACTGATGCACTTCAGCTAAGCCTAGTTCCCAAGGTGACCCGGCATACTTAACCGAGGTAATTGGACTTGCGCCAGTACCGCCGTCGTAACCGGATATGGTGATCATATCGGCATAGGCTTTGGCGACACCCGTTGCAATGGTGCCAACACCCGGTTCAGAAACCAGCTTGACCGACACTAAGGCTTTTGGATTGATTTGTTTTAAATCGAAAATCAGCTGGGCTAAATCTTCAATTGAATAAATATCGTGGTGTGGTGGGGGTGAAATTAACGTTACGCCAGGACGAGCATGACGCAGCCCTGCAATTTCAACACTGACTTTATGACCAGGCAGCTGACCACCTTCACCGGGTTTAGCCCCTTGGGCCACTTTAATTTGCAGCACATCAGCGTTAACAAGATAGTGCGCTGTCACCCCAAATCGGCCAGATGCAATTTGTTTAATGGCAGAGTTACGCTCGCTATTGAAACGACGCGCATCTTCGCCACCTTCACCAGAGTTTGAGCGTCCACCAAGACGATTCATCGCAACGGCTAAGGCTTCATGAGCTTCAGGGCTTAAGGCACCAATACTCATGGCGGCACTGTCAAAGCGAGAGTAGAGCTTTTCAGCTCCTTCAACCGTGTCTTGTTCCACAGCGTCAAGTTGACCTTTGATGCCAATTAAGTCACGTAACGTTGCCACTGGGCGGTCATCAACTAAATGAGTAAACTTTTTATACTCAGCATAGTTTTTGTCTTTAAGTGATGCTTGTAGGGTATTGACTACGTCTGGATTAAAACAGTGATATTCACCGCCTTCAACATACTTTAATAACCCACCTTGAGGTAACGGCATATGCGCGCGATACGCAGCAGTATGAAGTATCTTTTGGTCATCGGCGATATGGGTAAAGGTGACGCCTTCAATACGGCTAATGACGCCTTTAAAGCATAATTCAATGACATCACTGGCTAAACCCACGGCTTCAAATTGTTGACTACAACGGTATGACCCCACAGTGCTGATACCCATTTTAGACATGATTTTACGTAAACCTTTTTCAATGCCAAAACGGAAGTTAAGCAATAAAGGCGTTACATCTTCTACTTGACGTGATTTCGCCATTGCAGAGATAGATTCATAGGCAAGGTAAGGGTAGATAGCTGTCGCGCCAAAACCTAGCAGCACGGCAAAGTGATGCGGGTCACGGGCAGATGCCGTTTCAACAATAATGTTGGTGTCGCAGCGTAAACTTTTATCCACTAAACGTGTCTGCACAGAACCCACAGCCATAGCGGCAGGGATGACTTGTGCATTTTCCGCTACTGCACGATCAGACAAGACTAATAATGTTGTGCCACTGCGCGCTAGGCGTTCTGCCTCATCCGTTATACGACGGATCGCCTGCTCTAGGGTTTCGTGGGTATCATAGTTTAAATCAACCATATTAGCGCGATAGTTGGTGCTATCTAAGCCAAGCAGTTGATTAAAGTCACTGAATAATAAAATCGGCGAATTAAACATCACTCGGTAAGCGTTGCCAGTGGTTTCGCTAAATAGATTTTGCTCGCGGCCTACACAAGTGGCTAATGACATCACGTGTTTTTCACGTAATGGGTCAATTGGTGGGTTGGTGACTTGAGCAAATTTCTGACGGAAATAATCATACAATGAACGCGATTTTTTCGACAATACTGCCATGGGAGTATCATCACCCATTGAGCCGACGGCTTCTTCACCTTTACTGGCGAGTACCCAAATAACTTGCTCTAATTCTTCACGAGTAAAACCAAACTGTTTTTGGTATTGCAGCAGTGTTTTAGCATCAAAGCCACTTGAACCTTGTTTGCTGGGAGGCATTTGCTCAGCAGGGATTAAAGTCTGACTGTTTTTAGCCATCCATTCTTTATAAGGATGACGACGTTTTAAGTCGTTATCAATTTCAAAAGAGTGGTGCAAATGACCGTTCAAGGTGTCTAATACTAATAATTCACCCGGCCCAACACGGCCTTTTTCAATCACTTCATCGGCTGCGTAATCCCAAATGCCGACTTCAGAGGCTAAGGTTAAGATACGATCCTTGGTTATAACGTAACGAGAAGGGCGTAAGCCGTTGCGATCAACCGCACAGGCAGCATGACGACCATTCGTCATTACAATGCCAGCAGGGCCGTCCCACGGCTCCATGTGCATTGAGTTAAAATCATAGAAAGCTTTTAACTCGTCGTCCATCTCTGGGTTTGATTGCCATGCTGGTGGAATAAGTAAACGCATAGCTCGGTATAAATCCATCCCTCCTGATAACAGCATTTCGAGCATATTATCTAAAGAAGAGGAGTCTGAACCGGTTTCGTTAACAAAGGGTGCCGCTTGTTGTAAATCGGGCAATAAAGGCGAATTAAACTTATAGGCACGCGCTCTAGCCCATTGACGATTACCGGTAATGGTATTGATTTCACCGTTATGGGCAAGATATCGAAACGGTTGGGCTAATGGCCACTTGGGATGTGTGTTGGTTGAAAAGCGCTGGTGAAATAAACAAATGGCACTTTTCAAACGTATGTCTGCTAAGTCTGTGTAAAATGACGGCAGATCGGCTGGCATCATTAACCCTTTATAGACAATCACTTGCCCAGAAAGACTGGCAACGTAAAAGTCTTCATCATCAGTGATTTGCTGTTCAAGTCGGCGACGCGCCATGTACAAGCGACGTTCAAGATCTTTTTCCCGCCAGCCAACTGGCGCGTTGATCAATACTTGATAAATCTGTGGCAAGCTTTCCCGACCAATCTCCCCCAAAACATCAGGATTAATCGGAACTTTACGCCAACCAGCGACACTTAACGTTTCTCGTTGTAGTTCTTTTTCTAAGATAAGTTTGGCTTCATCAGCGCGTTGTTTATCTTGGCTGAGAAATAGCATACCCACGGCAAACTTTCGGCTCAAATGCCAATCATTTTCTGCCGCAATAGCTTTAAAAAAACCTGTAGGCATTTGCATTAATAGACCACAGCCATCACCTGTGCGTCCGTCCGCTGCAATACCACCACGATGCTTCATTCGATCGAGACCATGAATCGCAGTACGCACAATGCGGTGACTCGCGTCACCATCCATTTGTGCAATTAAACCAAATCCGCAATTGTCACGCTCAAAACTGGGATGATACAAGCTCATACAAAAACCCCCTAAACCTCTACTAGATACGACTCGGGGTAAATTCAAAGAATATCCATAGATATGCACCC
Source organism: Shewanella sp. Actino-trap-3 (assembly GCF_002836275.1). NCBI lineage: Bacteria > Pseudomonadati > Pseudomonadota > Gammaproteobacteria > Alteromonadales > Shewanellaceae > Shewanella > Shewanella sp. Actino-trap-3. The sequence goes on from NZ_PJCE01000001.1 coordinate 4,425,320, forward strand.
GAACCATTCAAAATAAACTGAGATTGAATAAAGGTCAAACCAAAAAAATGCAACAAACTGAAATATAATTACTCATAAAACGTAATACCCTACCAACCTTACGTTAACGTAAACTGTGATATATCACCTATAACCTTATGAATAAAAAGAATTTTAGAAAATGATAAAATGATCAGCTACTTTTTTGCAACAACAACAAAGAATTGTTTTTGAAACAAAAAGAGTGAATTTTATTTCAAACACAGTCTTTGAGTAAAAAATTATTCTAAATGACTAAATATTCATATCGAGTGTTTTGTAAGTTGATTAAATGGTGCTAACTGTTTTTAGCGTTAGCGCACAAGTTTACTGCCAGCGCCAATAGATAAACTATTTTATTGATTTAGCACCAAGACAGGTGTGTATCGGTTGACTAAACTGGCGAACTTTATAGTAATGTTGAGAGTAAATTTTGGGTTTAGATGACTACGTTAATACATTTGGTTTACATTGCAAGCAACGTTATGGTCAACGCATAAAAAAATTAACTATAGATGCCCAATTTACTTGTCCTAATCGAGATGGCACCTTAGGTGTAGGCGGTTGTACTTTTTGTAATGTGGCTTCATTTAGCGGCGAACAAGACAGTGCTCAACCCATTGCGGTGCAATTATCCGAAGGAAAAATACGTGCCCAGTCAGCCAAAAAAAGTGTGGTTCCCACTGAAGTAGCCCCAGCGTCGACAGCAAAATACATTGCTTATTTTCAGGCCTATACCAGCACTTACGATGAGTACAAAGTACTCAAACAAAAATATGATCAAGCCGTTGAAGATACCGATATTGTCGGGCTTCATATTGGCACTCGTCCTGACTGTGTGCCTAATGAAGTACTTGATTTATTGGTTGAGTATCAACAACGAGGCATCGAGGTGTGGCTGGAGCTTGGTTTACAAACGGCCAATAATCAGACCTTAAAGCGGATTAATCGTGGCCATCAATTATGCCAATACCGTCAAACAGTTAAAAAGGCTCGTGCTAGAGGGATTAAAGTGTGCACCCATCTGATACTAGGCCTCCCAGGAGAAACTTCCGTGGACTACTTTAATAGCTTACAAACCGTATTAGGGATAGGTGTTGATGGGCTAAAACTGCACCCACTACATATTGTAGAAGGCAGTATTATGGCAAAACAATGGCGTTATAATCCCATGCCATTGATCGGTCTGGACGAGTATGCTTCAGAGGTCGCAAAACTGATCCGTCACACCCCAAAAGACATTATCTTTCATCGCGTGACCGCTTATGCAAAAAAACCAATGTTGCTTGCGCCTGATTGGTGTGCTTTTCGTTGGGATGGTCTTGTTGCGATTGTTAATGAGTTACGAGACTTTGGCGGCCAAGGTAGTGCTTTAATGTGTAGCCAAAGTAAAACGGCTTAGTGTTAGATATATCGATAGATTGGTCGTGAGTCAGCTGAATACGATCAAAATAAAGGTCGGTTTTGATGACGTAATACAAGGTTGGTAACGATTATTTACTCATTATTGAATAAAACATTACCAATATGAGGTATTTTTAAACATTGGTAATACCAGTTGATCAGTTGTGTTAGTAAAATGTAATATTTATAATTAAATCGCAGCTAAATATTGGCAAGCCTTGCATAGGGTATTTTACTCGGTATCATATTTAAAATTCTAGAAAGTTATATTATTGATAGAGGTGCCTTTATGGCCACAACGCAGTTAGACTCAATATTGGATCTCAATACGCTTGAGCAATATATCAGTGCCATTGGTGCTGGAACGTTATTGAAAAGCGTAGTGTTATTCGAGCAGCTAATGCCTGAATATGTCAGTAGCCTAGTGAAAGCTGGCGATGCAAATGATAAAGAAACGTTATGTGCAGAAGCCCATAAATTTAAAGGCGCTGCGGGATCTGTTGGCCTTAAACGCATTCAGCAATTCTCACAGTTATTACAGCACGGTGAAGAAACCCAATGGGACACTGAGCATAAAGTATGGCTTGCTGTAATTGTTGACCACGCCGCTGAAGATTTACAGCAATTGAAAGCCTATTTAGAAGCAAAAGCGTAATTGTCCGTCATGTAGGTAGCATAATGGATAGATATTAACCTCCATTAGTGCCTAAAAGCGCTTTTTTGAAATGCCTCTTATTAAAGTGGCATTTTTTATGGGCGTCTATTGACTATTACACATAGACGTCTTGTTATTTTACCCGTTTTAATTCACTATTTGAATTAAAATAGATAAGGGCAATCGTTTATATGAAAAATCTTCCAAGCCTCAAAAACCTTTATTACTTGGTTCATTTACACCAAGAACAGAATTTTAATCGCGCAGCCAAAATGTGTTTTGTCAGTCAATCTACACTATCTAGCGGCATTCAAAATCTTGAAGAGCAACTCGGTTATCAGTTAATTGAACGCGACCATAAATCGTTTATGTTTACCGCCATCGGTGAACAGGTGGTGGAACGTGCTCGAAGTATTTTAACTAATGTTGATGATTTAGTAGAATTGGTTAAAAATCAAGGTGAACCTATGACCGGAGAGGTCCGCTTAGGGTGTATTCCGACTATCGCACCTTTTTTACTCAGTCGAGTGGTCAAGTTATGTCAGCAAGACTACCCCAAACTCAGTTTGTTATTAAAAGAAGACACAACTGAACGCTTATTAGGAGCGTTAGCAAAAGGGGAGTTAGATCTATTGATACTCGCTTTACCTGTCGACACAAGTGGTTTTCACAGCATGAAAGTCGGTATTGATCCATTTAAAATAGTAATGCATAAAGAGGTATCGCAACAATTTTTGCAACCGATTGATTATCAAAAAATGCCCGATGAAAGTATTTTTTTACTGCAAGCAGAACATTGTATTACCGGACACGCGATAACGGCTTGTCAGCTTGGTAATAGCGCTAAAATCAATCCATTTGCTGCCACAAGTTTGCATACCTTAGTGCAGATGGTAAATAGCAAACTGGGGACCACTTTTTTACCGCAAATGGCAATTGATACCGGGATTTTAACCGACACAGATCTTGTCGCAATGGATCCACCGGGTGAGGCACCCTATCGTGAGATTGGATTGGTTTGGCGACAAACGACTAGCCGGATTTCAACGTTTAGAACCTTAGGCCTAGCGATTCAGCAAAAACTGCTCGCACAATCGTTACCGAACAAACATTAACTAGGGTTGAGACATGGGCTAAATCGATAACAAAAGGTTTATTTACAGTCTCAATATCACAACTGGCCAGTTGTTTTACTAACAAGGCGCACCCAGGGGTTAAAAGCCCCATCAACGCATATCTATTACGCATAAGTCTTTGCACAGAGCAGGGCCAAGAGCTTTTGATAACCGTTTATTATGCCAAGTTGAGGTTAATTAACCTCTATGTCAGGTGATAGGTGGGAAAATGTTATCAACATCAGCACAGTGGCAAGTCTTGTTTAGCAAACTTTCATTGTCTGCAAACAAGGTACATTAGGAGTCTGTCGGTTATAAGTGATTGCAGTAACCTAAACTCTCTTCACGCAACCTTGAGCCGTTTGATAACCGTTTAATGTCGCGAGTTGAGATTAACTCACCTTAACGAGGGGGATTGGACTGTATCGGGGCAACACCATAGACTTGAGTAGGAAGTTGCTTACCTTTAAGTATTATTGGGCCTAAGTCAGTGAGCTTATATTTGCTGTTTTGTTGCTCAAGCCGATGCACCACATCTCCTGATAACAACATCCTTTGACCTAATGGATTACATTGATCTTGTAGCCGCGCCAAGGTATTAAGGACATCACTAAAAAAGCTAATTTCTTGTTTATGTACGCCAACCACCGCGGCTACCACTTGACCACAATGTGCAGCAGATTTGAATTTAGGCACAAACCCATATTGCTGTTCAAAATACTGTCTTTGCCACTGTAACTGCTGACAAAACTCAAAATAGATATTCATGCACCTATCTTGTTTAATGCCTTGTTCTAACGGCCAGTGAATTAATACGGCATCGCCCATATAGCGGTAAATTTCAGCTTCATTATCTGTCACTGTGTCCGCGAGCAAACTGAAGCTATCTTGAATTAAACGACTAAAACGATAATCACCTAAGGTCTCTGCGTGGGCCGTGGATGACACCATATCAATAAATAAGAACAATTGTTGCTCGTAACGTGGTTTGTGGTATTTACCCAAGCCAATATTAAGTAATACTTTGGGACCAACCAAAAGTGACATTTGTTCAATAAAAGCTAATCCGACCCGCACCACGACAAGATACACCACTAACGCCTGAAACGATGGGCTGTAAATAATGTGGACGGTGATCATTTGCCGTAACGTCAACATGTGGTTTTCAATCGCCCACATATTTAAAAACTGAGTGACATACGCCAATGTAGTTGCGCCGAGTAATAAAAATAACCCTTTAAACACGACTGAGAAAAGATAAGGTAGGCGGCTGATGGCGCTAAAGTCTGCAATTAAATTCGACATCCAATGCAAACTGCCAAATATAAACCCCATAAATATTGCTAGTGTGGCTAGATCAGCGTTACCAATAGCCCATTCGGGCAACTGCGATGATTGTGAGTAGCGAAAAAAAACGAAAGAAGCCATTGCTACACACCAGGCAAAAATAGCGAACAATAATTTTTGTGTTTGACGGCGTGCTTTCACGGAGTATGTGGTTGCCTAAATGACCTAGTATATAAGGGTGGTAGTCTATAGAAAATTTACTTACATGTGATAGTTTATTTGTGATTTAGATCAATAGAAATGAAAAAATATGTGCTCTAACGCAATATTTTTCCAATATTGCTAACAATACCAAGGATTGTGATTGCGACAGATTATGAAAATGCATTGGTTAAAATCTGTTGAGTAAAATCAATTTTGAGATAAAACCCTCGGGGGTTTGATAATTGAATACTGCCGTCTTCGGCGATGCTTTCGGTGAGTATTTGACTATTTGCTGCTTTTGGACGTAATTGAAGTACTTCACCCTGACGCGCGGTAATTTTATCAACCTGACCTAGCGCAATGAGCTCCATTATCTCTTCCCAATCTTGTTGTAATTGTTTGGCTTGTTTTTTGTTGGGTTGCCACAGTATGGGGGTGCCTATACGACGATCTCCCACCGGAATGCTTCGCTCCCCTTCAACCGGTATCCATAAAACCCGCTGCAGTTTATGATAAACCACACTGTTTTCCCAGGTCATACCTTGGATGTTTGTCAGTGGTGCGACTGTGACATAAGTGGTTTCAAGTGGTTTGCCTTTATGACCGATAGGGATCGTTTTGAGTTCAACCCCTAAATGGAGAAAGTCTTGCTCAGGTTTTGATCCCGCGAGCGCCCCTAATTCAGATTCAATAAGTTGGCCCACCCAACCTTTATCTCGGCGTAAATCCACCGGCACCAATATACGATTATCGGCTGCGATGTCAGCTAAACGAATACCTGCCATGTTGTGCGCTCTTTCCATTAATTCGCTAAGATTTAAGGGCGATGATTTAGCCATGAATGAGTCTTTGCCTCTGGGTAAATGGATTAGTCGACAATCAAAATCAACAGGTTATGCTATCAAGTAATATTCATCGATACCAAGTTTAGTTAATGTATAAAAAGGTCATAAATTTATACAAGGTTATTAATTTATAATAAGTTTAGTGAATTATCCACGAGCAGGTTATAAAGTAAACTATTATTGCTCACTTCAAACAGCTTGATTGAATTTAGTTCCAAGTGACTGTTTAATATTGTATTTTTAATGTGGCGTTGTTTTTTTAATATACTTGTCCCGAGTTACACTCATTTTCCCCCTGTATTTCACACATACTTATCCACAGATTTAATGGATAACTGTCATAAAATGTGTCTTTAACTGATTAAAAACACCAAGTCAACGCAATAAAATGGCTTTTTAAGGGGTTTAATTTAAAATAAGCCTTGTTATTTGTGTATAACTTAAGTTGCTAAATGAGTGGTTACCTATCTTAATTAGGCTTGTGTGTTTTTTGTACGATAGTGGCGATCGGATATTTTTATGGTTTGTAAATATTTATAAATCATTGTTAATATTGTTTTATTTATAGTTATGTGCTGTTTTTCTTAAAAAAATCTCAATGGTTTTTTACCCTGTTATCAAGCCTCACTAAAGTTTCGAACAGAGATATCCACAGATTTTGTGGATAATCCACAGAGTGGCTTTAATCAATTGTTGATAATTCTGACTTATTAACATTGTTATTCAATTATCCACAGTAAATAGAGGTTTGCCGATAGGCATGCTTTGTGAAACAATCAGACGATATAAAAATTGCTATTTTCGGAGTCCATGTGATTGATAGCGACGGCTTTCGCGCAAATGTGGGCATCATTATCTGTAATAAATTTGGACAAGTTATGTGGGCCAGACGTTTTGGTCAGCATTCATGGCAGTTTCCACAAGGTGGGTTAGATGATGGCGAGTCACCAGAAGAAGCCATGTATCGAGAACTTTACGAAGAAGTGGGACTCAGACCTGAACATGTTCAAATTCTAATGTCCACTCGTTCTTGGTTACGATATCGTTTACCTAAGCGTTTGGTACGCCAAGAAAGCAAACCTGTTTGCATTGGCCAAAAACAGAAATGGTTTTTACTACAATTGAAAGGTCACGATAATACCATTAACTTGAATTCTTCTGGTCATCCTGAGTTTGATGATTGGCGTTGGGTCAGTTATTGGTATCCTGTTCGTCAGGTAGTGTCTTTTAAACGCGACGTATATAGAAAAGTAATGAAAGAGTTCGCATCGACGACATTAGCGCTACAAACGCGCGAGTTTAGTAAAAAACGAAGCAAACAACGGAGTTAACTGATTTCAAAGAGGATTGGAACAGTGTTAAATATGCTCAGGGATATCACTCAAGCTGTTGCCAGAGCAAGCAGCCTTGAAAGTGCATTAAATATATTAGTGTCACAAACTCGATTAGCAATGGAGACCCATTGCTGTTCTATTTATATCCTTGAAAAACAAAATCTTGTCTTATCGGCCACTGAAGGGTTACAACAATCTGCTGTGGGCAGAGTCAGCATGCCAATATCAGAAGGCTTAGTCGGCTTAGTTGCAGAGCGTGAAGAAGCTATCAATCTCGCTGATGCACGTATTCATCCTCGTTTTAAATTATTTCCCGAAGCAGCAGAAGAAGAATATCGCGCATTTTTGGCTGTGCCGATTATTTTTCAAAAACAGCTTGTCGGCGTTATTGTCGTACAGCAACCTGAAGCCCGTCAGTTCAGTGAAAGCGAAGAAGCATTTTTAATGACCTTAGCCGCTCAACTCGCAGTGATTGTGCGCAGTTTGAAGCACAAAGCGTCAAATACCAGTGTACAACAACAAGTTGTTTTCAGTGGTATTAATGCATCTAGTGGTATTGCGATTGCTCATGGCCTGGTATTAGGTGGTGTTATTTCATTGGAACAAGCCGAGGTGGCTTGTTCCAATATTGATGTTGAAATTCAGCGCTTAAAGTCGGCTATGCAGCGTTGTAAAGACATCCTGTCGTCAATTTCGCAACGATTCGAACAAGAAAAATCGGCTGATGTTGCGTCTATTTTTACCGCATTTCAGTTACTGTTGGATGATTCTAGCCTTGGTGGCGAATATGCCCGTGAAGTCGCTTTAGGTTGGCAGGCAGAGTCTGCAGTAAGCCGGGTTTCATTGCGCTATATCCAACAGTTTCTAGAGATGGAAGATCCTTATCTAAAAGAACGCGCAAGCGATATTCGCGAACTTGGGCAAAAGCTACTACGACAGCTTATAGAGCCAGGCAGGTTAGTATTAGAGCCTGAAAAACCGGTGATTTTAGTCGCCAAAGAGGTGGATGCCACTTTACTGGCTGAGTTTCCTCGTCAAAAGCTGGCGGGTATTGTTACTGAGCGTGGTGGCGTTAATGCCCATGCGGCCATTTTAGCGCGTGCGCTGGGTGTACCAGCCATTGTTGGTGTTGATGATGTTTTATCAGTAGATATTGATCAAAAGCTATTAGTTCTGAATGCCAATCGTGGTCAGTTATTGGTGTCGCCATCGCCTGCAGTGATTGAAGAGTACCAACTACTGATCGATGCAGATGTCGAAAAGCAAAAACAATTTTCTGCGGAGTTGAGTCTACCTTCTGTAACCACAGATGGTGAGCGGATACATTTATATCTTAATGCTGGACTATTGAGTGGTATTGATTCTGAAATCGCTGAATGTGCTGATGGTATTGGGCTGTATCGAACCGAAATTCCCTTTATGTTGCATCAACGCTTTCCAAGCGAAAGAGAGCAAATCAATGTATATCGTCAAGTATTAAGTGCAGCAGGTGATAGACCTGTTGTGATGCGTACTTTGGATGTGGGCGGCGATAAACCGTTGCCGTATTTTCCGATTAAAGAAGACAATCCGTTTTTAGGTTGGCGTGGTATTCGTTTATCTCTTGATCATCCTGAGTTATTTTTAGTGCAATTGCGTGCGATGTTGCAAGCCGCTGGCAACGGCAATCAATTGAAAATATTACTGCCAATGGTCAGTAATCTCGATGAAATAGATCAAACATTAAGTTATTTAGAGCAAGCGTTTACTGAACTAAACCAAGAATTAAATACCCGTTTGGTTAGGCCTCAAGTAGGCGTTATGCTTGAAGTACCCGCATTATTGTACCAGTTGCAAGATGTGGCGAAGCGGGTCGACTTCGTATCGGTTGGCAGTAACGATTTAACCCAATATTTACTGGCCGTCGATCGTAATAATCCTAGTGTGAGTTCACTATTTGATAGCTATCATCCTGGTATTCTTCGAGCCCTTAAACGAGCCGTCGATGAGTGCAAACAGTATGACTTGGATGTGAGTGTTTGTGGCGAACTTGCTGGTGAGCCTTATGGTGCATTACTTTTGGTGGCAATGGGTTATAACAAACTCAGTATGAACCAGGGCAGCTTGGCCAGAATAAATTTTTTACTTAGACGAGTATCAAAACAAGAATTAACTGAGTTGTTGGAGTCTATTTTACAACAGTCAACGGGTAACCAGGTTCGAGGGTTATTAGCACATTTCTTGCGAAAACATGATTTATCAGATTTAGTTAACATAGATTAGTCATACGATTGGATCGGATTGGGAAATGCTTAGATGATCTTTCGTATGGTTGATAATATAGTCAAACGTCATTTTTAAGGATGTCATCGTGGATAGTTTGCTGCAGGTATTTTTAATTTGCCTTGTTTTAGGTTCCGTAGTGGGTTTTTTAGCTGGGTTGTTAGGTATTGGTGGCGGGTTAATTATTGTGCCTGCACTCTTGTACATTTTACCCTCAGTCGGGATCGATTCGACACAAATCACTCATGTTGCTATCGCTACATCACTGGCATCAATTATTTTAACTTCAATGTCTTCAGCTGCTGCGCATCACAAACGCGGTAATATACCTTGGGAATTGTTTAAGCCTATTTTCCCTGGCATTGTTATTGGATCGTTAGCATCGGCATTTGTTTCTGAACAAATTGCATCGGATGATTTACAACAGACTTTCGCTATTTTTGTCGTGTTGATGGCAGCACAAATGGCGTTTCCGTTTAAAGTCAAAACAGGTGGCAGTCTGCCTAGTTTTGCCGTGTTATTAACCATTTCAACGGCGATCGCGTTAATTGCTGGCTTAATGGGCATTGGTGGTGGGGTATTACTGGTGCCATTCTTGAGCTATTGCGGTTTACAAATGCGCCAAGCTGTGGGGTTTTCATCGGCAACCGGAATGCTTATCGCGGTATCCGGTACCATTGGCTATATCATTGCGGGCTTTGATGTCCCCAATTTACCTGAGGGTTCGGTAGGGTTTATTTATCTACCGGCATTAATCGGGATTATTATTAGCTCAATGCTGTGTGCGCCTATGGGCGTAAAAGCGGCAAGCACTTGGCCAACACCAGTATTGAAAAAGATCTTTGCTGGTTTGTTAGTCGTAGTGGGAGTGAAACTGTTATTGAGTTAACCTCAGTCAGGTTATAGACACGCCTTTGTTCAAGTATTTGAGCAAAGGCGTTTTTTTATTAATTAATAACGCCGTTATTACACCGCGAAAGGATACTTAATGGCGTCGTGATGCTCGTAACCTTCAACGCTAAAATCAGCTAAGGTCACCCAGGTTTCAATGTCTTTTAGGGTTTTAATCTTTGGATTAATTATCAACTTAGGAGAGGCAAAGGGCTCACGTTTAAGCTGAATATCCCGCATTGAGACAAGTTGATCTTCGTAAATATGAGCGTTAACAATTTTATGGTATGCCTTACCGGGCTTATGACCCGTTATTTGGGCCATTAAAGCCAACAATACATAGACTTGTACCATGTTGAAATTCAATCCTAGCGGAACATCACAGCTTCTCTGGGTACTATTGAGATACAGGGTATCACCGAGTAATGAAAAGTGATGCTCGTACATGCATGGACGCAAGCAACCTAGGTCAAATGCGCCTGGGTGAAAGAAGGTTAAAATCTCAGCGCGATTGTCTATGCCATTAGTTAAATCATCGACGATTTGTTGCAGTAAATCGACGTGGCCACCATCATGTTTTGGAAATGCACGTCCTAAAGCGCCGTAAATGAGCCCCATATCGTCGGGCCCTTTGCGGTTTGGGTTATCTAGCCAAGCTTGGTTTAGATTGGCATTGGCATCCCATGTTTTAGTGCCTAATGCTCTAAAATCGGCAGCATTTTGATAACCGCGTAAATAACCAAGGACCTCTGCGATGGCCGATTTCCAGAAGCTTTTACGTGTGGTGACTAACGGAAATTGATTGTTTGCAACATCATAAACGAGATCTGCATTTATCACGGTTAAGCATTTTTTGTTAGTGCGAGCATTATTGACCCATTCGCCTTCATCGACAATACGCTGGCACAGATCTAGATATTGTTTCATGTATTTAAATCCTTTTCTCTTTTCGAGATTATACCCAAATGATGGTTAATTAACACGACCTAATCTGTAGATAACGCGTTAATCAGAATTAAGCATCACCATGTCTGCATTACTTGCAATAAGACGGGAAACCGTCTTATTGCAGCTTGTTACCTCGGCAATTCCGAGGTAACATCAAGAAAGAATCGATTATTATTGTTTGAGTTTTCTCTATAGACTGAGCGATTGTTTTTTAGGAGTGTTATATGGAACGTACAATTAAAAACTTCTTAAGCCAAGAGTCTGCTGGTGGCATTTTATTAATGATCGCAGTGGCATTGGCGATGATTTTCGCCAATTCACCTTTAGCTGACGTATATCAAGGTTTCTTAGGCACAGAAGTACAGCTTCGAGTAGGTGATCTTGATATCGATAAGCCACTTTTACTGTGGATTAATGATGGCTTGATGGCATTATTCTTTTTATTAATCGGCTTAGAAGTGAAGCGCGAACTACTTGAAGGGGCGTTGTCGAGTGTGGCAAAGGCATCCTTACCCGGCATTGCTGCTATCGGTGGCATGGTCTTTCCGGCATTATTTTACTTGGCATTTAACTACTCTAACCCCGATACTCAGATCGGATGGGCTATTCCTGCTGCCACAGATATCGCCTTTGCACTAGGTATTATGGCATTACTTGGCAGCCGAGTTCCGGTGGCGTTAAAAGTGTTTTTGTTGGCGCTGGCAATTATTGATGATCTCGGGGTGATTGTGATTATTGCGCTGTTTTACAGTACTGATTTATCCATGCTCAGTTTGATTATTGCCGCGGTGTCGATTGTGCTTATGATCGCACTGAACAGAAAAGGGGTCAGTTCGATCCTGCCTTACGGTTTACTTGGTTTTATTTTATGGGTTGCGGTATTGAAATCTGGAGTACATGCGACATTGGCCGGCGTAATTATTGCGTTTTGTATTCCACTTCGTGCTAAAGATGGTTCATCTCCTTCTGAGTCGCTAGAGCATAGCTTACACCCTTGGAGCACCTTTATGATCCTGCCTGTGTTTGCTTTTGCTAATGCTGGTTTGTCATTAACGAATATGTCATTGAGTTCATTTGCGGAACCTATTACGCTAGGGATTATCATTGGTCTGTTGTTAGGTAAGCCTGCTGGGGTGCTTTTATTTAGTTATTTAGCGGTAAAACTGAAACTCGCTGAGTTACCTCCGGGAATTGGCTGGAGACACATTACGCCTGTTGCCGTTATGTGTGGGATCGGATTTACCATGTCGGTGTTTATTGCTTCCTTAGCATTTGAACATTCACCTGCTGCATTTGGTGACTATGCAAGGTTAGGGATTTTAACTGGGTCATTATTTGCGGCTACAATTGGATATTTTTGGTTAGCCAAGGTACTGCCTAAAAATGGAGAATCATCATGAAGAAATTGAGTGTTATGTCGGGTCTTTTTGTAACAATGGTGGCGATGCCAACATTGGCGGATTCATTTAACGTGTGTCAGCAATCACCAGAATCATTAACGTGTCAAAGTTATCTTGAAGGTGTGGTTGATGGGGCATTAATGTATCGCAATGATGCGACCGCAAATCGAATTGATCCCAATGATTATGCTTCCAGAGCATTAAAATTTCGGGCAGGGAAACGTTATCAAAAAGCGTATTTAAATTATTGTTCCAGCCATGTTCCGGTGAAGTCAGAAATCGTTTCGGCATTAGCGGAACAAGTCTCACTGAACAATGTCACTAACAGTGACGAACTGGAGTCAGTGATTAACAGCTTATTAGATTGTCGCCCTAGCCAACAGTAAGGTTTATGTATTGAACAATACGCAGCATAGACACTGCGTATTGATCAATATTATTTTTAATCAATCATATTTTGGTTGTAGTGATTTTGTTAGGTTATTTATTACTATGCAGCATTTAAATTATAACCATTTATATTATTTTTGGATGGTGCAAAAGAAAGGCTCTGTGACTAAAGCCGCTGAAGTATTATGCCTTGCTCCTCAGACGATTACGGGTCAGATACGCGCATTGGAACAAAGATTAAAAGGGGCGGTTTTTAAACGTGTAGGACGTAACTTGGAGGCCACTGAACTGGGTGAGTTAATCTTTCGTTATGCCGATAAGATGTTTAGTCTTAGCTATGAAATGCTCGATGTCCTTAATTATCAAAAAGATAATTCACTGTTGTTCGAGGTAGGGATTGCTGATGCATTGTCTAAGGCCTTAGTGAGTCGAGTGTTGTTAACCGTTATTCCTAACGATGGTTCGGTAAATTTAGCGTGTTATGAATCAACTCACGATAGCCTTATTGAGCGTTTACGTGAGCATAAACTGGATATGATTTTATCGGATTGTGCTGGCGCTTCATTGAAGTTTCCTGAGATTTTGTCGAAAAAACTAGGTGAGAGCGGCGTGAGCTTCTTCTCTGCTGAACCTATCTCATTACCGTTTCCTGCTTGTCTTGAACAGCGAAAATTACTGATCCCGGGTAAACGAACGTCATTGGGCCAACAATTACATGGTTGGTTCGCCGAAAAAAATCTTAATGTGAGTATTTTAGGCGAGTTTGACGATGCAGAAATGATGAAAGCTTTCGGTTATTTTAATCGAGGTATTTTTGTTGCGCCGTCTATTTATCGTCATGATATACTGTCACAAGGTATGGTATTACTTGGTGAAACAACCGATATAAAAGAAGAATACCATGTGATGTTCGCAGAGCGAATGATCCAACATCCGGCGGTAAAGTCATTGCTGGCAACGGATTTTAGTGATCTATTTGCTGGACGAGATCAATCCATAAAAGATTTAGGCAACCGTATAACTAGCTTGTGATATTGACATCAGGAGATTTGAGTTGGAATTAATGAATATAGCGCGTGTACGCTGGGCATGTCGTCGCGGAATGTTAGAATTAGATGTGTTGCTTCAACCTTTTATTGAAGCTCAATATGAAGCAATGACAGACGAAAATAAAAATACTTTTATTCGTTTATTAGAATGTGAAGATCCTGAATTATTTGCTTGGTTTATGGGGCATGAACAATGCCAAGATCCACTGCTAGCTGATATGATAGTCAAAGTCCGTGGAAGAGCAGCACCTTAACCCGCCGATTGACTCGTTGCTCAACACGAGCACTCAAATGCAACAATTTGCGTTGAGTGCTTCGTTTTTACAGCGTGGGGCGTTAATCGTCTCATTAGCGGTTGTGTTAAGCAGTTTTTTAGCTTGGCCCAGTTATCCCTCCCTGATATACCAAATTATCCAAACGTTACTTTTTATTGCCACAATACTGATTTTCATTTTCGAATGGCGCAGAGTGTCTCGCTGGCGTTGCTTGTTGTCTCTGGGCAACAAACAGGCTGGCACCTTATTATATGGTGTGGAGGGTCAATCGGATAACGTCAGGCTTTGTAAAAAACCGTTTATTAGCCCATTACTGTGCATCATTTTTTTGCAGTACACTAAAACCGAAGAACGTCGGCTATTGCTGGTGTGGAGTGATATGGTAGACGACACAGCATATCGTACTCTGTGTCGCCTGTTATTGAGCCAATAATTGAGCCATTCAGACTGGGTTAATCTTGATAGTGTTTAACGGCTTGGCTGCAATATTGTCGGTTTAGGATTATCGATTTGATCAGGATAATCCGCGTTATAATGTAGGCCTCGACTTTCTTTTCGCTCCATTGCACATCGAATAATCAACTCCGCGACTTGGACTAAATTACGCAGTTCTAATAGGTTATTGCTGACCCGGAAGTTTGAATAATATTCTTCAATTTCTTGCTGAAGCATCAAACATCTTCTTAGTGCCCGCTCTAAACGTTTGTCTGTGCGCACTATGCCAACGTAATCCCACATAAAGAGCCGCAGTTCGTGCCAGTTATGGGCAATAACCACTTCTTCATCAGAGTTAGTCACTTGACTTTCATCCCACATCGGTATTGGACTAGGCATAGGAATCTTATGTAACAGACCTTCGATATCTTGTGATGCTGCACGGGCAAAGACTAAACACTCCAGTAATGAATTACTCGCCAGTCTATTGGCACCATGTAAGCCTGTGTAAGCCACCTCACCAATGGCATATAAGCCATTAATATCAGTTTGACCATGAAGATCCGTCATTACGCCGCCGCAGGTATAGTGTGCCGCTGGCACGGCAGGAATAGGATCTTTGGTAATATCGATTCCGAATGTTAGACAACGCTGATAAATGGTCGGGAAGTGCTTAATGATAAAGTCCGCCGGTTTGTGGCTTATGTCTAAATAGACACAGTCAGATCCTAAGCGTTTCATTTCATAATCAATGGCGCGGGCGACAATATCGCGAGGGGCGAGTTCACCTCGTTCGTCAAAGTCAGGCATAAAACGACTGCCATCAGGGCGACGTAAATACGCACCTTCACCGCGTAACGCTTCTGATAATAGGAAGTTTCGGGCGTTGGGATGAAATAAACATGTCGGATGGAATTGATTAAATTCCATATTAGCTATGCGGCAACCCGCACGCCAGGCCATCGCAATACCATCACCGCTGGCAATATCGGGGTTAGAGGTGTATTGATATACTTTAGAACTGCCACCTGTTGCAAGAGCAACAAATTTTGCTCTGATGGTTTCAACATGTTCTTCATCACGATTCCATACATAAGCACCAAGCACCCTGTTACCTGGGCGAGCCAATTTGCGCGTGGTAATTAAGTCAATCGCATTGTAGCGTTCTAGTACTTGTATATTGGGGTGATCGATAGCTTGTTGTTGCAATGTAATTTGCACCGCTTTACCGGTGGCATCAGCAGCATGTAAAATGCGCCGGTGGCTATGTCCACCTTCACGGGTCAAGTGATAATGGGCTGTGCTATCGTCACCGGTAACGGTTTCTTCTTTATCAAATGCGACACCACAATTAATTAACCATTCCATTGCACTTTTTGCGTTTTCTGCGGTGTATGTCACTACAGATTTGTCGCATAATCCAGCTCCAGCGATTAAGGTGTCGTTTACATGTGATTCAATTGTGTCATCTTCATCAAAAACAGATGCAATTCCACCTTGGGCGTACAAGGTTGACCCTTCTGATAGTGGGCCTTTAGAAAGAAGAATTACTTTTGATTTTTCAGCAAGATGTAGTGCTAAAGTTAGTCCTGCAGCGCCGCTGCCGATGACCAAAATGTCAGATTGGTGTTCAACTGCTTGTTTCATCAGGTATCATGATATGGTTTAGTGGTTTGATCATAGTAAAACAAATTTCTTTAGCAGGGTACTTTTACAGCGTATTTTATTTGATTTTGCTTATATATTTTATTTATAAGTAAAATAAATTAACTTTTTTTAATTCAATATCGAACTTTCTTCATATCAGTAGGTCTATTTATATGAACAGGATTCGAGCGACTGAGTAATCAGTGTGACAGATTTAGGAGTAGTCAGCTCGGATGAGTGGACAATATAGTGATCAACAATTAGTTGAGCGAGTGCAGCAAGGCGATAAAAACGCATTTAACCTGCTAGTGCTGAAGTACCAAAATAAAGTGATGAGTTTAATTTCCAGATACGTGCGCAATCAAGCGGATGTTGCGGATGTGACACAAGAAGCCTTTATTAAAGCCTATAGAGCGTTAGCCAATTTTCGGGGTGAAAGTGCATTTTATACTTGGTTGTATCGCATTGCGGTAAACACTGCAAAAAACCATCTTACGTCGCAAGGGCGCAGAGCACCTGCAAACGATGTCGATATAGAAGATGCAGAATATTATGAAGGCAGTGATGCGTTAAAAGAGTTTGCATCACCAGAGCGATTACTAATGAAAGATCAAATGAGTAAAGTGATCTTTGATACGCTCGATACTCTGCCTGAAGAGTTAAAAATGGCAATATCGCTCAGAGAGCTAGAGGGAATGAGTTATGAAGATATTGCCAATATAATGGATTGTCCCGTCGGTACGGTAAGATCTCGAATCTTTCGTGCTCGAGAAGCAATCGACAAACAGCTCCAGCCTTTGCTGGAAAAGTAATAGCCTTAATCTTAGATAGGTGAATAATGCTTAAATCAAGTCAAGAGTGGGTATCTGCATCAGTTGATGGCGAAGTTGATGATAAAACATTGGCACAACTTTCTGCTGACGTTGATTCACATGATGAATGGCAACGCTATCACATGATAGGCGATGCAATGCGCGGTGAGACACCGGCAACCATTGACTTAGACCTTTTTGCTAGCATCGCAGCAGCGATTGAGCTTGAGCCAACAATTATAGCGCCTCAAGCCAAGCAGAGTGAATTAGCCGAGCAAGCTAGAACACAACAGCGAGCTGCATCGGGTTCAAACGTGGTACCATTTTTCAAACAGTTTGGCCAATATGCTATTGCTGCAACGGTTGCCATGGTTGCCATTGTTGGAGTACAAAACTATGATCAAAGTAATGATCCAGAGTCACCATTGCCAGTATTAATGACACGTCCTTTAGTGGGTAGTGTGTCTCCGGTAAGTTATCAAACTGGTGCAGTGAAAAATCAACAAAATTATTCTGATCAACAAGTGATAGAACAGCGTCGCCGTATTAATTCTTATATTCAAGATCACATGCTGCAACAACGTTTAAACCCAGGTGTTGCTGTTGATGATAATCGCGTGCAAGATGCTGCGGTAAATCCATAATCCATCGGCAGAAACCTTGTCTTACCATTTTAGGAGTTAGCTTGCGCCTTATCCTGCTAGCACTGTTAGTGTTAACCTTTCCAACACACGCTGAAGATGATTTATCTGCTAAAGCTTGGCTTAATAATATGAGCCAAGCAATGCGCGTTAAGCAATTTAAAACCTCTATTATTCAGCTACAAGCCGATCATATTCGTCCGCTTGTTTACATTCATGGCATTGTCGATAATAAAGAAATCGCATTACTTGAATACCTAAATGGCCCGCCTAAAAGTGCTGTTAGAGTGGGTAATACGGTTACGTTTATAGAACATGACCAATCGGCTTACAGCGTTCAAGCCCCTCGTATTCAGGGGGTTTGGCCTGCTGCTTTAGCGGGAGACTTACACCAGCTCGAAAAAGGCTACCAATTTGTAAAAGGTGGCCGCGGACGTATTGCTGGACGCCCTGGGCAAATGATCCGTTTATTGGCTAATGATGATAATCGTTATGACGCTCAAGTGTGGATCGATATGGACACTTATCTGCCATTACGTTTTGATACCCTTAATAAAGACAAACAATTACTTGAACAAACCATGGTCATTGAGCTGATTGAATTAGCCGAACCTGCGAAAATTTTAATTGAAGCCGCAAAGCAAGAGTGGCCAGCAGTAATGAACCAAGCGGAACGCACTGATGGCAAAAACTGGCAATTTACTTGGTTACCAGAAGGATTTGATGTCGTTGTTCGCGATCATCATCGGTTGATTGGTAGTCACGAGCCCGTTGAGTATGTTGCCTTAACTGACGGATTGGCTAATATTTCTGTTTATGTTGCGCGAGCGGGAGACAATCCAATGCCGAATGAATTACTTATTCGTAATGGGTTATCTATGGTCGTTGTTAAAGTCGGTACGCTTGAGGTGGTTGCTATTGGTAAAGTGCCTTCAGAGACCTTAGACAAAATTGCCAATAGTTTAGTGTTGAAATAAACCTTAGCTTATTGATTTGTAAGCCGTGACATGATGCTATTGTGTTGCGGCTTACGTGTTTTTATGATGAGCCATAAGCGATATAGCTTAGGCATAAACTGACTTAGCCAATGATGGTCATTGTGCTAAAATACCAACATATTTATTGGTTGAGTGTGTTAAATGATTAAGCATATATCTGAGTCATCTACTTCTTCAATGATGGAAGAAATTGCCCGCGTGGTTGATTATCAACAAGGCTGGGTCACCGTTGAAGTAGAATTAAAAAGTGCTTGTAATCATTGTGCCAGCAGTGAAAATTGCGGTACTTCAACCATCGCCAAGGCCTTTTCGGTTCATACACAGCGTTTTTCATTACCCAGTGAGAAACCTTGCCGTAGTGGTGATTTGCTTAAAATTGGCTTGCCTGAAAGTGTGATCATCAAGGCGGCTGCATTAGTCTATTTGTTGCCATTATTAGGCCTGTTTCTATCGGCTATTATTGGGCATATGCTGGCCGCGGGTTTAGGGCTAAGTACCAATGGTTTTGCAATGGCTTTTGGGGCTTCAGGGGCGTTGGTAGCATGGTTTATCGGCAAACACTTTGCTACTCAACTTGAAGCACTCGCTACGCCTGTGATCATCACCTATTTAGGCCAAGAAGTAGGGATTATTAGCGCGACTCGTTAGTCATGGGTCATTAGTGATTTTTCATAAGATATTGCGACGAAATATTTTCGGTGCAGTTTGAATGATCATTAACGATAGGCATACTGCTCAATCGCACTAGCATTCTGCTCAATCGAACTAATTCTGCTCAATCGAACTAAGAGTATGCTGATCTAGCCATTAATCCCATCAAGAGATGCTTAAAAACTGCTTTTTATGACCAATAAATATACCCAAACAGATACTATTAATTAATCTGATTGGTATTACCCCCCTAATCAGGTACACTTTGTCACCTTAATTTTCATCATTTTAGTAGTAGTCATTGCAGCATAATGAAACACATTAGAAACTTCTCGATTATTGCCCATATCGACCATGGTAAATCAACTTTATCCGATCGCCTTATTCAGGTATGTGGCGGCTTAACTGACCGTGAAATGGCTGCACAGGTTTTAGATTCAATGGATCTAGAACGTGAGCGTGGCATTACGATTAAAGCCCAAAGTGTCACCCTAGATTACCATGCAAAAGATGGTAAAACTTATCTACTTAACTTCATTGATACACCTGGCCACGTAGACTTTTCTTATGAAGTTTCACGCTCTCTGGCTGCTTGTGAAGGTGCATTGTTAGTGGTTGATGCTGGTCAAGGCGTAGAAGCTCAGACATTAGCAAACTGCTATACCGCACTAGAGATGAATTTGGACGTTGTTCCAGTATTAAACAAAATTGACTTACCTCAGGCTGAACCTGACCGTGTCGCCGCTGAAATTGAAGATATTGTTGGTATTGCTGCCATCGATGCAGTGCGTTGCTCGGCAAAGACAGGGGTGGGTGTTGATTTAGTATTAGAAGAAATTATTGCCAAAATTCCACCTCCAGAGGGTGATGAGACTGCACCATTACAAGCGCTGATTGTCGACTCATGGTTTGATGCATATCAGGGTGTAGTGTCTTTAGTCCGTATTAAGAATGGCGTACTTAAGAAAGGTGACAAATTCAAAGTGATGTCCACAGGACAAAACTATAACGCCGATCGCATCGGGATTTTTACACCAAAAGAAAAAGACAAAACAGAGCTTCGTGCCGGTGAAGTGGGTTATGTGATTTCTGGTATTAAAGAAATTCATGGTGCGCCAGTGGGCGATACCTTGACCCATGCAAAAAATGGTGCAGATAAACCTCTACCTGGGTTTAAGCGCGTTAAGCCTCAGGTTTATGCCGGTGTATTCCCAATCTCTACCGATGAATATGAGAGCTTCCGCGATGCGTTGAATAAATTAAGTTTAAATGACGCATCACTGTTTTTTGAACCTGAAACATCCTCCGCGTTAGGTTTTGGTTTCCGTATCGGTTTCCTTGGTCTACTCCACATGGAGATTGTGCAGGAGCGCTTAGAGCGCGAATACGATCTCGATTTGATCACCACAGCTCCCACCGTAGTTTACGAAGTTATTATGAACAGTGGTGAAACTGTTTATGTTGATAATCCATCGGATTTACCTGCGCTGAACAACATCGAAGAAATTCGTGAACCGATTGTTGAAGCCAATATATTAGTGCCAAAAGAATACTTAGGTAACGTGATTACCTTGTGTATTGAAAAGCGTGGTTCACAAACTAATATGGTATATCACGGTAATCAAGTGGCGGTTACTTATCACTTACCGATGGCTGAAGTGGTCATGGATTTCTTTGACCGTCTTAAGTCAACGAGTCGTGGTTATGCATCATTAGAGTATAACTTTATTCACTTTGAACCTGCGGACATGGTGCGATTAGATATTTTAATCAACAGCGATCGTGTTGATGCGTTAGCGATGATTATTCACCGCAGTAATATTCGTCATCGTGGTTTAGCTTTGGTTGATAAGATGAAAGAGCTGATCCCTCGACAAATGTTTGATATTGCGATTCAGGCCGCTGTTGGCAGTCAGATTATCGCTCGTTCAAGCATTAAAGCGTTGCGTAAAGACGTTACCGCTAAGTGTTATGGTGGCGACGTTTCGCGCAAGAAAAAACTGCTTAACAAGCAGAAAGAAGGTAAAAAGCGCATGAAGCAAGTCGGTAACGTAGAGGTGCCACAAGAGGCATTTTTAGCGGTTCTGAAGCTAAATAATTAATAATAATTAATTAAGTTAATGTGCAGAATAACGCCGCGTATTGCGGCGTTATCGTTATTTTCACGATATATTATGTAACACTCAACTGGGTGAATGTTTATACGTTTATCACCATACTTGATTGAGTTATTCTAAGCCTTGGCTCAAGCCATATGGATCCAACACACCCAGCAGGAGATAAATTAGTAATGGCAGCCTATTTTTCGCTTATTTTAGTGCTCGTAACCTTAGTCAGCGGTCTTATTTGGTTAATTGATGTGGTTTTTTTCGCGCCTAAACGCCGTGAAAATTTATTAGTTGCACATGCCAATTCGACGCAGTTGAGCGCCGATGCCATCGATAAAATCATTCGTGAACCTGTGTTAGTTGAAACTGCGCATTCTATTTTTCCGGTGATCGCGTTTGTGATGATTTTACGGTCATTTATTTATGAGCCATTTCAAATCCCATCGGGTTCTATGATGCCAACATTGTTGGTGGGGGATTTTATTCTGGTAGAGAAGTTTAGTTATGGGTTACGCGATCCAGTATGGCGCAGTAAACTCGTTGAAATTGGTGAGCCAGAACGCGGCGATGTTTTTGTCTTTAAATACCCAGAAAACCCGAAAATTGACTATATTAAGCGTGTAGTGGGATTGCCGGGTGACAAAATTATTTACCGTAATAAACAGTTAATGATCCAAGGTCCGTGTGACACAGGCATCGATTGCCCAGCACCAAGAGTCATTGCTCATACTGAAGTTAATCGGGGTGAGTTTAGTCAGGATAATGTGCCGCTTATTCGGTTAAGTGAGCAATTAGGCGATGTTAAACATGATATTTTGATGAACCCGTCGCGTCCTGATTTTAGACAACACTTTTATCCTCAAGCTGGGCTTCAAGTCGGTGAGTTTTTGGTGCCTAAAGGCATGTATTTTGCGATGGGTGATAATCGCGATAACAGTACCGATAGTCGCTTTTGGGGCTTTGTACCGGAAGAAAATCTTGTCGGAAAAGCTGTCGCAATTTGGATTAGTTTTGAATTTGATAGTAAGCCGAGTGATTGGTTACCGACGTGGGTGCCGACCGGCGTGCGTTTTGATAGAGTAGGTGGAATACATTGATGGAACCCATTAAAAATTTGCCGCGTTTGTGCCGTACTTTAGGTTATGAATTTAATAATATTGAATTACTTATCCAAGCACTAACACATCGTAGCGCAGCAAATAAACATAATGAGCGTTTAGAGTTTTTAGGCGATTCGATTTTGTCGATAGCCATTTCAGATGCCTTGTATCATCAGTTTCCAAAGGCGACTGAAGGTGATTTAAGCCGCATGCGCGCCACCTTGGTTAAAGGTGACACGCTGACATTAATTGCCATAGAATTCAAACTGGGTGACTATTTGTATTTAGGCCCAGGTGAGCTCAAAAGTGGTGGCTTTAGACGCGAATCTATTTTAGCTGATGCAGTAGAAGCCATTATTGGTGCGGTCTACCTCGATGCTGATATTGAAGTTTGCCGTAAGCTATTACTATCATGGTATAAAGAGCGTTTAGCTGAGATAAAACCGGGTATTAATCAAAAAGATCCGAAGACAATTTTGCAAGAACACCTACAAGGTTTTAAAAAGCCTTTACCTGATTACCAAGTTGTAGCGGTAGACGGTGAAGCTCATGACCAAACCTTTACGGTAGAATGTCGAATTAGTGAATTAGATAAAGTTGTCACCGGTGTGGCAAGTTCAAGAAGAAAAGCTGAGCAGCTTGCTGCAGCTCAGGTATTGGAGCTACTGAATAAATGACCAAGAAAACAGACTTGCCAGCAGGTGATAGCCAAGAACCTAGCTTAGATGAACTGCTGGCAAGGATGAACCAAGCAGCACCAATCGCCACGGCGAAATACGATGTGACCTATTGTGGCATGGTAGCCATTGTCGGTCGCCCTAATGTGGGGAAATCGACTCTTTTAAACAAGTTACTTGGCCAAAAAGTCAGTATCACGTCGAAAAAACCCCAAACGACTCGTCATCGTATTATGGGAATTCATACTAATGGCCCAAGTCAAATTGTATTTATTGATACCCCAGGCCTGCACATTGAAGAAAAACGCGCGATTAACCGTTTAATGAATCGTGCTGCTGCCAGTTCATTAGCCGATGTTGCTATGGTTATTTTTGTTGTGGATGGCATGACGTGGACTGCCGATGATGAGATGGTGTTACAAAAAATCCAACATCGTAATGATGAGCGTAAAATCATCTTAGCCATTAATAAAGTTGATAATATTAAAGATAAAGAATCATTATTCCCTTATTTAACTGAATTGGCTAAAAAGTTTGATTTTGATGAGATTTTGCCAATATCAGCCACCAAAGGCACCAACGTGCAGCGCATTTTAGATATGGCACGAGAATCATTACCTGCAGCGCCATTTTACTTCCCTGAAGATTATGTGACTGATCGCTCGCAACGATTTATGGCATCAGAAATTGTCCGTGAAAAACTGATGCGTTTTCTAGGCGACGAACTGCCATATGATGCGACAGTAGAAATTGAACAGTTTAAAATGATGGAAAATGGTGTTTACCAAATCAACGCGTTGATTTTAGTTGAACGTGAAGGCCAAAAACGTATGGTCATTGGTAATAAAGGTGAGCGAATTCGGACTATTGCCACTCAAGCCCGACTCGACATGGAAAAATTATTTGATAATAAAGTGTTTCTTGAAGTTTGGGTGAAAGTGAAATCTGGCTGGGCTGATGACGAGCGCGCATTGAGAAGTCTAGGTTATGGCGAAGACTAAATCGTCCTTAGTATTTTTGATTATTTGCTTTTAGGCATGGCCACCATGAAACGTGGCTATGTGCTTCATCATCGTCAATTTCGAGAATCGAGCGTGATTGTTAATTTGCTGGTCGAGGGCGTTGGACGTGTCGATGCCATCACTCGAGTCGGTTCAGGTAAACGGTCGATTAAAAGTATTTTACAACCTTTTCAACCGCTAATAATCCAGTTTAGTGCCCAATCGGAAGCCAGAAACCTAGGTTTAAAAACCATTACCCAAATTGAATCAGCAGCACCAGCTATACCTTTAAGCGGTAATAGTCTGTATTCTGGTTTTTATCTAAACGAGTTATTGGTTCGTCTATTATCAGTTGAACACCAAGCTGAAGGGTTATTTTTAGACTATCACCGTGCGTTACTGGCGTTAGCCAAACAGTTTTGCTCAAGTCACCTGCGTTATTTTGAAATGGCACTGTTATTAGAGCTAGGTGCATTGCCATCTCTTGCCCATGACACTCAAGGTGACCCATTAGATTGCCGTTGTCACTATCGGTTTATTGCACAAAGTGGTTTTATCCCTGTGGTAACAACCCAAGCGTCATCTTTTTCTCATGGCAAAGGCTGTTTATCTGGCTCAATGTTGCTAGCATTGGCATCGCAAGATTTACAACCTGAACAGTTTAATCAAGCCAAAGGGTTAATGCGGTATTTACTCACGCCATTGCTGGGTAATAAGCCACTATTAAGTAGGCAATTGTTCGCTAAGAAAGCCGATTAGTATAGAGAATTTCGTAAACTGAATACGCAAACCGAGCACGATCTCATTCGTGTTTAAACCTTGGTGAGCATATGTCGTTATTGTGTTATTTATTACCTTAAGGAGCTCGATGTGAGCGGAATACTGTTAGGCATTAACATCGATCATATCGCGACACTGCGTCAGGCTCGCGGTACTCACTACCCCGATCCGGTGCACGCCGCGGCAGTGGCAGAGCATGCTGGTGCAGATGGCATTACTATACATCTACGTGAGGACCGACGTCATATTCAAGATCGTGATGTGTATTTGTTAGCAAAAACATTGAAAACGCGAATGAACTTTGAGTTTGCTGTCACGGAAGAAATGATCGCCATTGCCTGTGATATAAAACCTGCTTACGCTTGTTTAGTGCCAGAGAAGCGTGCAGAGCTGACGACTGAAGGGGGTCTTGATGTTGCGGGTCAGTTGGAGAAGGTTAGTTTAGCCGTCATCCGTTTAGCCGCAGCAGGCATTAAAGTGTCATTGTTTATCGATGCTGATAAAAGCCAGATTGATGCTGCCGTTGCTTCTGGTGCACCCTATATCGAAATTCATACGGGTTGTTATGCAGATGCCAAAACCGATGCACAACAGGCTGTTGAATTAGCTCGTATCATCGAAATGGCAAAGTATGCCCATAGCCAAGGATTGGTCGTCAATGCCGGTCATGGTTTGCATTACCATAATGTTAAAGCGATTGCGGCAATACCAGAGCTTTATGAGCTTAATATTGGTCATGCTGTCATAGCAAGGGCGGCAATTGATGGCTTAGACACTGCCGTCAGAGACATGAAAGCATTGATGCAAGCTGGGCGTAGAGGCGAGTAATGGCCATTGTGGGAATTGGGACTGATATTGTTGAGATAGAGCGCATTCGCGAGCAACAAACTCGCTTGGGTGACAAACTGGCCAAAAGGGTGTTAACGCAAGCTGAGTTAGCTGTGTATTGTGCTTCTACATTACCGGAGCGTTACCTTGCTAAGCGTTTTGCGGCTAAAGAAGCTGCTGCCAAAGCCTTAGGTACTGGGATTGGACGTGGCGTATCATTCCAGCATATTCACACCAGCAATGATGAATATGGTGCACCTTTGGTGACCTTCACTGAGGGTGCCGCCAAAAGGTTAGCTTTGTTAGGTGGTGTAAAAGGTCACTTGTCTATTGCTGATGAAAAACATTATGCCACCGCAACCGTCATTTTAGAGTCAGCTGATTAGCGCCATCGGCTGACTAACTATCGTTAACAATGAACCGCCTAGAAATTAACCATCCCCATAGCTGCCATCCGCAGTAATCTTAGTCAATCTTCAGCCCTAAATCTTCAGTCTCAAATCTTCAGTCTCAAATCTTCAGGGATAAATCTAAGCCTGCATCAAGGTTAAACGACAAATGTTTTATGATGTTATTTACTCAGTAAATACGCTAAATTAACATTAGTATCGAATAGGGACATTTATATGAGCTTGGATATTCGTGATAATCATAAAGATATGGAGCAATGATGAAATCGGCAGTAGAACAACTATCAACTTATAAAAGTGTGCACTTAAACCCGCAAAACATTAACACGCACTTTGTCGGTGTGCCGATGATTGTTTGGTCGGCATTTCTAATGCTGGGGACACTTCGCTTTGCATGGCAAGATTATCAAGTCAGTCTAGCGATGATATTAGCTGTGGTGGTGTTGTGCTACTACATGGCGCTTCACATGCGCTTAGCACTTGGTCTAGTCTTGTTTATTGTGCCGGTGTTATATACCACAGAGCAGGTTGTTCATACTTCGCACCCTTTTATGATTGCCATGGGTATTTTTGTGATCGGTTGGATTATTCAGTTCATTGGCCATAAGTTTGAAAAAGCTAAGCCTGCTTTTATGGATGATCTCAATCAACTACTGATAGGGCCATTTTTCTTGATGGCAGAATTGTATTTTATGCTAGGTTTGGAAAAAGAGTTAGCCGCCGAAATAACCCCAATAGCACATAAAAAACGCCGTGCGTTGGAGGCTAAACGTCATCGTTAGCGATGACGCATTAACCGCAATAAAAAAGCGCATGCTGCGCCTTTTTTATAAGTGATAACCTATTCGTTATCATCAATGAGCTGTAAATTACTCGGTAACACTCTGACTGTTTTAATCATATTATCCGCAACATCGATGACATCTATTTGATAATCAACTATGCGTAAACTAGTATTTGCCACTGGGATCTCTTCAAGGAATTCAATAATCAGACCGTTTAAGGTTTTGGGACCATCAATGGGCAAGTTCCATTTCATTTCTTTATTAAGATCACGAATGTTAATCGTGGCATCAATGATGAAACTACCATCTTGCTGGATATTAATGTCTTCACTGGCAGTGCTAAGCATCGAGGTGGTAAAGTCACCGACAATCTCTTCCAGAATATCTTCCAAGGTTACTAAACCCTGAATATCACCGTATTCATCGACAACAAGCCCAATGCGTTCTTTATTTTGTTGGAAATTAGTCAATTGTACGTTTAGTGGTGTGCCTTCAGGAATAAAGTACAATTCTTTGACCGCACGTAATAATGATGACTTGCTGAATTGTTCTTTTGATTGCAAGCGCAATGCATCACGTAAATGGATAAATCCTACAGCATCATCAATATTGTCTCGATACACCAGTACTCTGGTGTGCGGACTTTGCACCACTTGCTTATTAATCAACTTAAAATCGTCATTGACGTTAATGGCATAAATATCTGAGCGTGAAATCATAATGTCTTCGACAGTGACTTTTTCTAAATCTAAAATCGACAGTAACATTTCTTGGTGACGCTGTGGGATGAGCGCGCCGGCCTCATGCACAACGGTGCGCAGTTCTTCTTGGCTTAATGCATCATTTGTTTTGACGGTTTTTATACCCATCAAACGTAAAAATATCGTAGTAATTAGGTTGATTGCTTTCACTAATGGTGACAGCAAGATTAATAACCAACCTAATAGAATGCTCGAGGGGAATGCAATACGTTCAGGGTGCAAAGCGGCAAATGTTTTTGGTGTCACTTCAGCAAACACCAGTATCACAAGGGTCAATACACCGGTTGCAATTGCAACGCCCATATCGCCAAATAAACGCATTCCAATAATCGTTGCTATTGCCGATGCCAGAATATTAACCAGGTTATTACCGATGAGAATGAGTCCGATGAGTCGGTCAGGGCGATCAAGCATTTTTAACGCACGAATCGCGCCTTTGTGTCCGTTAGCCGCAAGATGTCGTAAGCGGTAACGGTTGAGGCTCATCATTGCAGTTTCCGAGCCGGAAAAGTATGCAGACATTACGATTAAAACCAAAAGGAATATAAGGAGTGCGCTGGTAGATATAGCGTCCAAAAAAGGGGCCCCATGAAGTGGTGTGAAATTGACCAACAGGCCGAATTGTCATTAATTTAACGGCCATTATTTATTATTGGCCGTTAGTGTCAAGTTATCTTGTTAATCTATCAACACAATAGAATAAGTTAATGAGCTTATAAACTGTTAAAATTAGTTTAATATCAACTCTTTAACAATTCTCGCACCAAAATAAGCCAGTGAAAGTAAGCTAGCGCCAGAGAGACTGTATATCACTGCGGTACGGATTCTACAGCCAACAGTATATTGTTGCCACAACATAATCGCGTAAACGATCCAAGCGATCATGGATAATATGGCCTTATGCCCTTTACCGTCACCAAACATATCGTCTAAAAATATAAACCCAGTCACGAGTGACAAGCTCAGTAAAATAAATCCAATAATGATGAGATGGTAAAGCTGTTTTTCTACCGTCATTAATGGCGGCATTGCAGGGCTCATCATCATCTGCTTTTTCTTAAGCTTATTTTGGATTAACCACAGTTGAATGGCGTACATTGCCGCTATCATCAAAGCACTGTAAGCCATGAGTGATAAAATAATATGAGCCAGAATTTCAGGGTGCAAATCAAAATGAATAATATATTGCGGTGGTAGTAACCATAAAAGCGCTACCGATAAAATTGAGCAGGCGTAAACAACGGGTACAACAATGATGACTTTAAGTTTCGGCATCGTAATGGTGAACGTTAATGCAATAATCCAGTTAACCAATGAAATCACATTGGTTAAACTAAAATTTTGTCCATCGACGGTAAAAATTGCAT
Organism: Shewanella sp. Actino-trap-3; assembly: GCF_002836275.1. Classification (NCBI taxonomy): domain Bacteria; kingdom Pseudomonadati; phylum Pseudomonadota; class Gammaproteobacteria; order Alteromonadales; family Shewanellaceae; genus Shewanella; species Shewanella sp. Actino-trap-3. The sequence continues at coordinate 4,454,398 of NZ_PJCE01000001.1, forward strand.
TTGAAAGTGCAAAACCATGCATGATAACGGCAATACCAGAAGCCACCATGACAGCTTTACGATTCGGCCCTTTTACGTGAAAAAGTCGGCTCGTCACTAAAACCAACGCTAAGCAGTAAAAAAGCATAGCTGCCGCTGAAAAAATAACCATTTAGAATCAACCTATCATAGTAGTTAATGCTGAAAAACTGCGCCCTGATGGTTGAACAATACTACCAAAGCATCACATTTTCATTATTTGTATTAGATTAACATGATCATGGCCTAATATGGCAGTGACCTAAGACTCAAAATTTAACAGTTTCCTGCCTTTAGGGGCAATTAATTTACGTAAAGTTGATTAGTGTTTGAGTTCTTCGTGTTGCAAGTATCGTAATTTAGAGTGGCTTGGGTATAATGGGCTCAATTATTGATATGCTTAAAGAGCCGCCAATGTTTGAAAATTTATCTGACAGACTGTCAAGCACACTAAAAAACATTAGTGGCCGTGGTCGCTTAACAGAAGACAACATTAAAGAAACCCTGCGTGAAGTGCGTATGGCGCTACTTGAGGCGGATGTCGCTTTGCCTGTTGTTAGGGATTTTGTTAACAGCGTAAAAGAACGCGCTGTAGGACAAGAGGTGTCAAAAAGCTTAAGCCCAGGGCAAGCTTTTATAAAAATTGTTCAAAACGAACTTGAAAAAGCCATGGGTGAGTCGAATGAAGCCCTCGACTTAGCGGCAATACCACCGGCTGTGATCATGATGGCGGGTCTTCAAGGCGCGGGTAAAACAACGTCGGTTGCCAAATTAGGTAAGTTTTTACGCACACGTCATAAGAAATCTGTACTTGTGGTGAGTGCTGACGTTTATCGCCCAGCGGCGATTAAACAGCTTGAAACATTAGCCGCAGAGGTTGAGGTTGAGTTCTTTCCGTCTGATGTTAGCCAAAAACCCGTTGATATTGCTAAAGCAGCAATAAGCTATGCAAAATTAAAATTCATTGATGTGGTGATTGTCGATACAGCGGGTCGTCTGCATGTTGATGAAGCCATGATGGATGAGATCAAGCAGCTGCATGCCACTGTCAATCCTGTTGAGACGCTATTCGTCGTTGATGCAATGACGGGGCAAGACGCGGCCAATACGGCTAAAGTATTCAATGAAACGTTGCCTTTAACGGGTGTCATCTTGACCAAAGTTGATGGCGACGCTCGTGGTGGTGCTGCGTTATCTATTCGCAGTATCACGGGTAAACCGATTAAATTTCTAGGTGTCGGTGAAAAAACCGATGAATTAGAACCTTTCCATCCTGACCGAATTGCTTCACGCATTTTAGGTATGGGTGATGTACTGTCTTTAATTGAAGAAGTTGAACGTGGCGTCGATAAAGACAAAGCGATGAAGTTGGCTTCAAAAGTGAAATCAGGTGGCCGTTTCGACTTAGAAGATTTTCGTGAGCAATTACAGCAAATGAAAAACATGGGCGGAATGATGAACATGATTGAGAAGCTTCCTGGTGTGGGGCAATTACCACCAGAGGCATTGGCTCAAGTTCAAGACGGTAAGATGACTGGACAAATGGAAGCCATCATTAATTCGATGACATTTAAAGAACGTAAAAATCCAGATTTGATTAAAGGATCTCGTAAACGTAGAATCGCCTTAGGTTCTGGGACTCAAATTCAAGATGTAAACCGCTTGTTGAAGCAATTTACCCAAATGCAGAAAATGATGAAAAAAATGTCTGCAAAAGGTGGAATGAAGAAGATGATGCGCGGAATGAGCGGAATGTTACCTCCAGGAATGAAGTTACCTGGTCGATAACATCAGCATCTTTCAAGTACAAAATTAGTTAATCTTAAATTCAATCAGTAGGTTAGGTTATGCTGTTGACTTTATTGTAACAAAACTGGTGAGTTAAAAAACATCAGATTTGGTTGCATTAGTTCAAAAGTCAGGTAAAATCTTCCCGCTTTCTTTCTGGAACTCTTCGCGAACACGGAGTTCCAGTTTTTATTTTTGCTTCTGGCAAATCATTAGAGGAATAAAACGCATGGTCACCATTCGTTTGGCTCGTGGCGGCGCAAAAAAGCGTCCATTTTATAATATCGTTGTTGCTGATAGCCGCAATGCTCGTGACGGTCGTTTCATCGAACGTGTAGGTTTCTTCAATCCATTGGCTCGTGGCCAAGAAGAAACGTTACGTTTAGATCTTGATCGTGTTGAGCACTGGGTTGCTACTGGCGCTGCAACATCTGAGCGTGTTGCAAAACTGATTAAAGACGCGCGTAAAGCTACTGCTTAATCGCGTATAAGGTATAGATAGATGAGTAGTAACCAAGAACTCGTTGTACTGGGTAAATTAGGCTCCAGTCATGGTATTAAAGGTTGGCTAAAAATCACTTCCTATACCGATTCTGTTGAAGGTATTTTCGATTATTCGCCTTGGCTAATAAAAGAACAAGGCGTTTGGCGTGAAGTTAAGGTCGCTCAGTGGCGTTTTCAAGGTAAAGCTGTTGTGGCTGAACTTGAAGGTGTCGCTACCAGAGAAGATGCGCAAATGCTCACGAATTGTGAAATTGCGATCAACCCTGAGCAAATGAAAGAACTCGATGATAGTGAATTCTATCATCGTGATCTTATTGGCTGCGAAGTGACCAATATAAACGGCTATAACATGGGTATTGTTGAGCAGATCGTGGAAACAGGATCAAACGACGTATTACTGGTTAAAGCTAATGCCAAAGATGCCTTCGGCAAAGCGGAACGTATGATCCCCTTTGTCCCTGAGCAGTTCATCAAACAGGTGGATCTGCAAGGGAAACAGATTTTAGTGGATTGGGATCCTGACTTCTAAGTCGAGGTACAACATATGTGGTTAGGGGTAATCACCCTGTTTCCAGAGATGTTTCGTGCTGTTACAGACTTTGGGGTCACGGGTCGAGCCGTGAAAAACGGCCTGCTTGAGTTGCAAACGTGGAATCCTCGAGATTTCACCCATGATAGACATAATACTGTGGATGACCGACCTTATGGTGGTGGACCTGGTATGTTGATGATGGTGCAGCCCTTGCGTGATGCTATCCATGCAGCTAAAGCAGCTGCAGGTGATAGGGCAAAAGTGATTTATCTGTCTCCTCAGGGACGCAAGCTGGATCAGCAAGGCGTCACTGAGTTAGCTAAATCAGAACGTTTGATTTTAGTGTGTGGTCGATACGAAGGTGTTGATGAGCGCATTATTCAAACAGAAGTAGATGAAGAATGGTCAATCGGTGATTACGTACTTTCGGGTGGTGAATTACCGGCAATGACGTTAATCGATTCAGTGGCTCGTTTAGTACCCGGTGTACTAGGTAAGCAAGCGTCAGCAGAGCAAGATTCTTTCTCTGATGGTTTACTGGATTGCCCTCATTATACTCGCCCTGAACTATTGGATGGTCTTGACGTACCTGCAGTGCTGTTAAGCGGTGACCACGAAAAAATTAGACTTTGGCGTCTACAACAAAGTATCGGAAGAACTTTTTTGAGACGACCAGAATTATTTGAAAATCTAGCTCTGACTGACGAACAAACGACTTTATTAGCGCAGTTCGTGAATGAAACGGACAAGTCCGCATAGTCAATGCTCAGTTAATACTAGGATGGAGTAATTATGAACAACATCATTAAAATGCTCAACGATGAGCAAATGAAAACAGATGTACCTGAATTTGGTGCTGGTGATACAGTAGTGGTTCAAGTACGTGTAAGCGAAGGTGAGAAAGATCGTCTTCAAGCTTTTGAAGGTGTGGTAATCGCTAAGCGTAACCGTGGTTTGCATTCTGCATTCACAGTACGTAAAACCTCTAATGGCACAGGTGTTGAGCGTGCTTTCCAGACGCACAGCCCATTAATTGCTAGCATCGAAGTTAAGCGTCGCGGACGTGTACGTCGTGCGAAACTGTACTATTTACGTGAGCGTTCAGGTAAGTCTGCACGTATCCGTGAAAAATTGGCAACTAAAAAATAGTTACCGATACAGAATAAAGATGCAGTGTTCGCACAACAACCCGCCGAAAGGCGGGTTTTTGTTTGTGGCGCTTTTAAAAATGTAAAATCGAGAAAGCGACAAACGCGGTAAAAGCGAGAAAAGCGCCAGGAGCGGAAAATAAACTAGGCTACAGCTTAGTGCTTAAATAATTTGATTAAAATATCAGTGATGAAGTGATTATTTACGCTTTGGCTAAATAAGCCTTGATCTCATTCATTGCTACAGGCATAGTTGCATCTAAGGTGTAATGGTGTAGCGTTACAAAGGTACAAGTTGAACGATCCAATACCTAAAAAATAAATCTATTAGTGACCTTTGGTCAGTCGTCAAAAGAGAGTGATAAGTATGCAACAAGATACCATTAATAATGTGCACATTAGTTCAGAGCAAGTGCTAGTGACTCCTGCAGAGTTAAAGCAAGAACTTCCATTATCAACTCATGCTTATCAATATATTCTTAACGCGCGTAAGCAAGTGTCGGATATTGTCCACAAACGTGATAATCGTGTGCTTGTGGTGACAGGCCCTTGTTCTATTCACGATATTGCAGCGGCAAAAGAGTATGCATTAAAACTTAAAAAGTTACATGATGAACTCAGCGATGACTTTTACATCTTAATGCGAGTGTATTTTGAGAAACCGCGCACAACCGTTGGTTGGAAAGGGTTAATCAATGATCCTGATATGGATGAGTCATTCGATGTGGAAAAAGGACTCAGAATGGCCCGTGAGCTTATGATTTGGCTTGCAGAATTAGAGTTACCTATTGCGACCGAAGCACTTGATCCCATCAGTCCACAGTATTTATCTGAGTTGATTACGTGGTCTGCGATTGGCGCCAGAACCACAGAATCGCAAACTCACCGTGAAATGGCTTCAGGTCTGTCTATGCCTGTTGGTTTTAAAAATGGTACCGATGGTAAGTTAGAAGTGGCGATAAATGCACTTAAATCAGCCGCCAGTAGCCATCGCTTTATGGGGATTAATCAAGACGGTCAAGTTGCGTTACTGCAAACCGCCGGTAATCCCGACGGTCACATTATTTTACGTGGTGGCTTAACCCCTAATTATGATGCTGACAGTGTTGCTGTGAGCGAAGCTCAAATTCATAAAGCTAATCTCAGTGCGCGTTTAGTTGTTGATTGTAGCCATGGCAATTCATCAAAAGATCATCAACGTCAAAAAAACGTTTGTGAAGATGTATTTAACCAAATTGAAGCAGGTAACAAATCGATTATCGGTGTTATGCTGGAAAGTAACCTAAATGCTGGTAATCAAAGTGCAGACAAACCCCTTGCTGAACTTAAGTATGGTGTTTCTGTGACTGACGCATGCATTGACTGGGAAACTACTGAAATCATTTTAAAACAAGGCGCTAGCCAGTTGTCTGCAGTATTACCAACGCGTTTTGAGACGCTGCAGGTTGTCAACGGTTAATGGATAAACACATGAATGAAAAAACCACAGCAGGCTTAGAACATCTTCGTGATTTAATTGATGGCGTTGATCAACAATTACTGCATTTATTACGTAAACGCCTCGATTTAGTGGCACAGGTTGGTGCGGTAAAGCACTCGGCAGGTGTGCCCATCTATGCGCCACAGCGCGAAGCGTCGATGTTAGCGAAACGTCGAGATGAAGCGCAAAGCATGAATATCTCGCCTCAATTAATCGAAGATATACTGCGTCGACTTATGCGTGAATCTTACCTAAATGAAAAAGATGTGGGGTTTAAGCAGATTAAGCAAGATCTTGGCCATGTAGTGGTGGTGGGTGGGCAGGGCAAACTTGGGCAGTTATTCAGCCAAATGTTAGTTCTCTCCGGTTATGAAGTGAAATGTATTGATAAAAATGATTGGCAAGATTCCGCCGCTATTTTTGATGGTGCTGGACTGGTCATTGTTACCGTACCTATTAATGTGACCTGCGAGGTGATCCGCGACAAGTTAACCCAATTGCCTGAAAATTGTATTCTGGCTGATCTCACTTCTATTAAAGAAGCCCCTTTAGCGGCAATGTTAGCCGCCCATAGCGGCCCTGTAGTGGGTTTGCATCCTATGTTTGGCCCTGATGTTGGTAGTCTGGCCAAACAGGTGGTGGTAGTGTGCCATGGCCGTCATCAAGAGGCATATCAATGGTTGCTACAACAGATTGAGATTTGGGGTGCCCGTATTGTCGAAGCTGAAGCTGAACGTCATGATAAAGCCATGCAACTTGTGCAAGCTATGCGTCACTTTTCAACATTTGTATATGGCGTAAACCTGTGTAAAGAAGAAGCTGATATTGATAATTTATTACAGTTTAGCTCCCCTATTTATCGTTTAGAGTTAGCCATGGTTGGGCGTTTATTTGCTCAAGATCCCGAGCTTTATGCCGATATTATTTTTGCGCAACCTGGTAGCCAACACGCGATAAGTGATTATCTCGACAATTATCGTGATGCATTAATTATGTTACAAACTGGTAATAGGCAAGCCTTTGTGGAGCAATTCCAACGTGTTGCTGCATGGTTTGGTGATTTTGCGCCGCAGTTCCAACATGAAAGTCGCACTATGTTGCAATCGGTTAATGATATGAAAAGTAGTTAACCTCTGCTCGGGTTATAAACGCTTATCAAACAGCACTTTGCCCCACTACTAATTCGTCAATATGTCTTGTTAGTAGAACAAATAGCATGTTTGATATTGCCGACTTTAAAGAGACTCATTTTTATTAATTTAACTCATCTTTTATCCTAAATTGAGGTAAGTTAGGCTTAAATGAAGTATTATTAATGGGTGTAAATATTGCGAAATAATGACACAAAGCTTATGTTTAGCTACACGATAGCGTGAATAACGTCGTGTTAGATAGGTAATCTTAGTTACCTTTGGAGGATACCCCATGTCGATGATGCCATCGAATATGCTACCTATTCAACAGGTTGAAGATAATTCCTTAGGGCATTGTCTTTATGGTTTAATGAGTGCTTTTCCATTATTTTTTGTACCCGTATTATTGAGTCTTTGGCTTAATTTGATCCAGAAAAACGTTAATCCAGATTCCGTGCTGGGCAGCCATCTGCGTTGGCAACGTATGAGTATTATTGGTTTATGCCCATTTTTTATTGCGGGTTATTGGATCAGTCCATTATGGCTGAGTTTACCCATGTATATACTGGGTGTTAGCTGGTTTAGTTATCGTATTTTTAAAGGCTGGATTAGTCTTAATGATGGTATTGCTGTTTAAGCAAAGATGATGTGGACAAAAATGCCGAGATAATATCTCGGCATTTTATTTTGTTGATTTAACCTCAACTTAGGGTAAAAGATGGGCTAAAGCGATAAAAAGGGTTTATTCAAGTTGGCAATATCAAATTTGTCCCTTGTTTTGATCGGCGCTTATTATCCCGAACTGAGGTTGATTTAATCTGTCTGGTATAAGTCATGGATCAGCTCAGCATGGGACAATTGGTCTTGATGCAAAATGATAATGCCATCGCCTTTTAGCTGCTTAACGGCAATGGAATGAGTACCGATCAGTGCAGGGTTACTGCTAAAACTCGTATTAACGATAACAGGTAAATGACTGCGAGATTTCACTTCAACCAGTCCAGCTAAATCGAGGCTTAACTGCTCAGGGTGAGTGAAACTACGTACGCCTGACTCACACAAGCCTAGTTGTTGATTACCGTGGCTAAGGACAGTGTCAGCTGCTTGTAACCAATCATTGACACTCGCCATGGTGTTTCGTTCTAATATTACCGGTAAATTGACTGAACCTATTAAGGTTAACATGTCTGGGTTATACATTTGTTTACCGCTTAAGATCAGCATGTCTGCTAATTGACTCGCAATAATAAATTCTTGTTCTTGATCTATCTGCATTATGCACAATAGACCAGCTTGCTTAATGACCTTTGCATGTTGTTTTAACTGTGGTTCATTGAGTTGTTGTTTCAAATCATTTAATACAATGGCTTGAAAACCTGATTCCTTGATGTTTTTAGCTTGGGTTGCCAGCTCGGTATTATCAATCGGTAAGTTGATTTGGTGCAATGCGCTAAATTGTCCAGCACCTATTTGTAAGTGTTGGCAGAACAACTGAGTATCTTGTGATTTATAGTCGCGTGAATGTTTCGCTTGGCTGCTTGGCAAAGGTTTGAGCGGCTCTTGTTTTGAACTACCAGGTTCAATCAACAACTGAGCTTGCGATAATTGTGTCGGCTTAACGGTTTCACATGGATAGCAGCCTAATACTTTGATAAAACGGGTAAGGCGTTCTAGCTCTTTAATGGCTTGTTGTACCTCAGTAGTGGCTAAATTGCCATCGATATCGAGGTAAAACATTTCCTCCCATGGCGTACCAGGGATCGGGCGAGACTCTAATTTACTCATATTTAAATTATGTGCTTTCAGTACCAGTAACGCTTCCACTAGTGCTCCAGGTTTTTGTCCTGTCGCCATAATCAAGGTCGTTTTTGCCGGTAGCTGAGAGGGAACCGCTGAGGCTTTTCTGGCGACGACGATAAAACGACTTTGGTTAATTTTTTGGTTTGCCAAACCTTGTTCAATTGCAATCAGCTGGTATAAGGCTCCGCCTTCAGCACTGCCTATGGCCGCCACAGTGCCGCTGTCCGCCTCGATAACTTTAGTCATGGCTTCAGCACTACTAGAACAATATTCGAGTTTAATATGGGGATGCTGGCTTAAGTAACGACTGCATTGGCTGATCGGCTGCGGATGAGCGTAAATAGTCTTGATATCAGTTAGTTTGCTGTCTGGCTTAGTGAGCAAGCAATGACTCACTTCTATTGTGGTTTCGCCCACAATCGATAGCGTTGTATGTTGCAGTACGTCATACACTTCATTGATAGATCCTGAAGAGGTATTTTCGATCGGCAAAAAACCATAATCGGCATGACCAGATTCGACGGCATTAACAATGTCATCAAAACTTTGGCAACCAAAATCAAGCATTTCTACTTGGCGGCGAGAGCAGTAACGGCTGGCAGCTAAGTAAGAATAAGACCCTCGCGCACCTAAGTAAGCAACGGTATATTGCTGCTTTTGAGTGTCAGGATTTGCTCTGCCGTGAAGATAAGTTTGTTGAAATAAAACTGAGTCTTCAATAATGCTTTGATAAAGGGAGATGACAAAGTGAGCATCGAGACCTTGTTCACGTCCTTGTTGCACTAGTCGCTCAAGCAGTTCTTTTTCTCGTTGCGTGTCTCGTATCGGTCTAACATCAATTTCTTTACTGCGTGCAACATTTAAGCTCAATTGGCGGCGTTTAGATAACAGCTCTAACAGCGCTTTATCAAGAACAGTGATCTGTTCGCGAGTTTGACTTAACTCTGGTGGTTTTTGCATATTGACCTCAATGTAACGCTACAAACTGACGTATTGGAAGATACGGCAGTGTTAATAAGACAAAAAAGCCTCCCAGTTGGGAGGCTTTAGAATTTTCATTTTCGTTTTTACACAGAAAATCCGCCTCCGAAGGTGGGCTGAATAAAAAAGAAAATAAAAAGACTGAGTATTTGATTGTTCATGGATTAAAAATAAAGCTCTGACAGACGACTGTCAATGTAAATTTATTCATCAAGGTATTAAGTATCTGATTATAGACAAAAGAAAGCGCACCCGAAGGTGCGCTGGTGAAAGATAAATAATATCAAGCGGCGTTTTCCTCCTTATAGACATACTCAAATTCGCTTTCTGTGTCATTTGGTAATGATACATTACGTTGAGCCTGGGGTTTATGGGTCAGGCGATTTAGCTGTTTTTCCAGCTTTTGTCCCATTGCAGTAATCGCTGCGTATAGGTTTTCTCTTTTTGCCTGGGCGAATAACTCTCCACTAGGTAATCCAACTGATGCCTCTATTTTAAACAACTGCTTTTCTTGGGTGATAATAACGTGCGGGTTAATTAAATGGATATCATGTCGACTTAATTTTTCTAATCGTCCTTCGATACGTTCGCGGATAAGGGCAGTGACTTCAAGTTGTTTGCTAGTGATTTTCAGCATATTTCGAACCTTCTTGTTGTTTGCTTAACTCCAGATTACCAAGATTAACCATGTAAATTGTGATCTATGTCACACTTCTGCTGACTGTAACGTTCGGTTGATGCATATTTGATCGCTTAGACATTTTGGACAAAAAAGACCTAAAATATGCTTGTAATGCTGTGTATATAGGCTCATATTTGAATGGATAAGTTAACACTTAATTAGTCTTCAAAGTCATTGTTACTATTTTGGTAACGACAGTACAAGGGATAAGTCTGGCCTATTGCTGTTCACAACTGCACTAGATACACATTCTAAGTGGTATTTTACCGCCATGACAAAAAGGTCTCTGAATTTTTTTCATTTCTCTCTTCACTGTGTTCTTTCTCGGTAATCCCCCCTTTATTTGTCCAGTCGTTAGCCACATAAAGAAACAAAATCATCATTATGTCTATTAGTTTGTAAACTACTTGCTTTGTTTATTACTGATGAGTTTATAATTTGCCAGCAAAACAATAGTATTAAGCAGGTTATTAGTGAGTATAGAACAACAAAAAATAAAGGTATGGGATTTTCCTACACGCTTTTTTCATTGGGCAATGGTACTTTTACTCGGTGGCTTATGGTGGACAGCTGACGTGGGTGAGATGCAATGGCATCAAGTATTGGCTTATGTATTAATGGGCTTAATCGGATTTAGATTGATTTGGGGACTTGTTGGAAGTGAGACTTCTCAATTTAGACATTTTGTTGTCTTGCCTAAGCAAGTTATCAGCTACGTAAAAGCTCAACCAAAACCTTCGACACTGGGCCATAATCCATTAGGTGGTTATATGGTGGTCGTGTTGCTAAGCATTCTTGTGCTGCAATTAACCACAGGGCTATTTGCCACCGATGAAATCTTTACCGAAGGTCCATTGATGTATCTTGTGTCGTCTGATATTGCAGGGTGGTTAACATGGCTACATAAAACCAATTTTAATCTTATTCTAGCTTTGGCTGCGCTGCATATCATTGCCGTGATAGTGCATGTTTTTAAGGGCGACAATATACTTAAAGCCATGTTCAGTGGTTATAAAAAAATCAACAAGCAGGTAACGTCACCAACATTACGCTCACCTTGGATGGCATTAGTGATTGTATTCGTTATCTTTGCATGTATTTGGTGGCTATTACTCGAACCTGTGGTCAGTTACTTATAAGTTCAGCTTTATTATCAGCCAGTAAAACGCCCATATACATGGGCGTTAATCATTTTGCTATTGAACTGAGTTGCGGTTATTCAAGCTGAACTTACCAATCAAATTAGTGACAGGCTAACTTAGCGCCTTGTCACGTTAGTCTTTTTTGTAAACGTCGTGACACCCTTTACAGCTTTTGCCTGTGTTAGTAAAAGCTTGTTTAATGTTGTTTTCATCAGTTGTTTTAGCTGCAACGGCTAAAGCTGCGGCATTATCTTGAAATGCTGTCATTTTGCTATCAAAATCGGCCTTATCTTGCCAAACTTTTGCTAGCGCTTCAGTATCGCCTTTATCCGAACCGGCAATAAAACCTTCATGAGGTATTTTAGACAGTGCTGCAACATTATCAGCACGAGCACTAAATACAGCTGCATCAAAAGGCTTTTTACCTTTTAGCATCGCACCCATATCACCAAAGTTATAAGCAATTAAGCCAAAAGCCGCTTGGCGATATTCAATGGCATCTGCAGTTTCTTCGAAATTGTTGGCAAACACTGCGGGGATCATCATTGCGGTTACTGCAACGGTTAGTAATATTTTTTTCATCGTTATCCTTCACTTTTTTGTGGATGGTACCGGTTCCATTAGCACTAAATACCCACTTAGTTATGCCAAATCTTATGCAACTGTGCTAATACTAAATGTTAGCTAAATCTTTAACACTAAGTTATGAGGGTATTTATCCTATTCTACACAATTTTATTATCACTTTGTGATATGTTTTATCAATAGCTTACAACAGCTCTATTCATTTTTTATGACACGTTGATCGGGAGTAGTTTTGCACATCGGCGTTATTCCTTGATACAATTGTAATGTCTGGGCATTACTAAAAAGAGAAAAATAATGCGTGCCAATTGGAATTTAGTGGTAGAAAAAATATTAACCCATGCAAACGAAGATGATTTGTCTGTGTTGTTTCATTTATTATTAACTGAAGAAGAGCGGAGTGCGGTGTCTGGGCGTTTGCAGGTGTTTCAAACGTTATTAGCAGGGGAGTTGAGCCAGAGACAAATTGCTGCAGATCATCAAGTGAGTATTGCAACGATTACACGTTGTTCAAATTATTTAAAAAATATGCCGACAAATCAAAAAAACTTAGTCAAAAAATTGATTCTGGATTAGCTAAGATTCAAAGTCATAATCCTACAGCAATACCTTGCTAGTGACGATTATGGTAGAGCATCTGTAAGGTCCAGCTCAATAAACATGGTTAATACTGTAGTGTTTAAAAAAATGGGCAACGGCCCAACAAGAGATATGCATACCCCTTTGAGCCTAACGCATGCTCCGAACTACCAATCCAACACCAATCGACTTTAGTTACCCATAGTTGAGCTTAAGTCGCGAGTGATTAATTTATCAAGTGCTAATGCCCTTGTTTTACCAAGCGACGCTATTTTTCAAAGCGTCATCACAGTAACCGGTTATTGGCTAATGCCTCGCGGTAATCGGTGATGACGATAACTTAAACGACTTAAGAATAGGTATCCGCCATAGGTAGTTAAACACAAAGCAAAAAGTGTGCTGGAATTTTTTGGGTAGAAATTATAAAGACTCGCGGCTATCAATACATAAATAAATGGCAGTAATCCATAGAGTGTTTCAGGCATAAATCCTGATTTTCGCTTACGTTTAGGATCCGTGCGGCGATTTTTTGATCGTAAAGTATAGATATACGCGCCATATAAGTACACCACCACAGAAGCGATCAGTACATAATTGGGCTCAAGCAGGAAAATACTTACGCAGCCTATAATCATGTAAGTGAAAGGCAACGATTCGTATAGCGGTTTAATTAACATAAGCACTCCGTCGCTATGTATTAATTCTTATATAGAGGTCAATTAATAAGGATTATGCTACCTCTGTTGTCCCTAACAGCAGCATAATAAATCTTACTAGTTGATATGATTTAAGCTCAGACTATAACCTAAACAAAAAGGCACTGCCTAGTAACTAGGCAGTGCCTTACAACGTTTCAATCTTTCTACTGACAAATAGACATTAAATATGGGACGTACTACTTGGTTGTCTATTTATCCGACGATGAGTTAACTACAGCCACAGCCGCCATTGCCATCACAGCCAGGTTTTTCTTCACCGCATGATTCATGGTTATCATCGTGTCCATGGCTACCACATCCGCCTTCAGCATGGATATGTCCATGAGATAGCTCATCTGCAGTGGCTTCTCTTACAGCGAGAACTTCAACACTAAAGTTAAGCGATTGGCCCGCTAGAGGGTGATTACCATCAACAACAATGACATCGTCTTTTACTTCAGTCACTTGAACCGGGCGTTGACCCATTTCAGTTTCAGCGATAAAACGCATACCTGGAACGATATCTTCGACATCACCAAATGCACTGACAGGAACTTCTTGCTTTAAGCTAGGATGATATTCGCCATAAGCTTGTTCCGCAGGGATCTTCGCCTCAATGCTTTCACCAGCAGTTTTACCTTCTAAAACTGATTCAAGTCCAGGAATTAAATTTTCAGTTCCATGTAAGTAAACCATTGGCTCACTTTCAAATGAACTTTCAACTAATAAACCTTGCTCATCAGATAAACGGTAATGAATAGTGACCGCCGCATGTTTTGTAATTTTCATATCGCCTCCAATTGTAATGTGATCATGATAGCGTATTTTGCTATCAGGCTGCGATGGATAACATCAGTTTTTGCTTATTGAATCACAGCTTTTTTTATTTTGTATTGTGCTGCATGTTTTATGGTACTGATGTTGAAATTAACTCATCTTAATTGTGGTACAAGTTGATAAGACTTTTAAATCATCTTGGTAACACATTTATCGGCAATACCTTAACTGTTACATGTTATTCAACCATATGTATTTATTGTGCTTTATTGATTTTTGCGCCTTGATTGACGTTGACGTTAACGTTATTTGCTGATAGCGGTAATGGTTATTGATACTCAATTCTCATTTTAAATCTGTTGAATATTCAAAAATCAACTCAAGTTCTAAAATAACTGGTAAATAAAGCGTAAGGAGGGGTTGACAACCTTAGGTAAAAAAAGCAATTCTGTTAGCTGAAGTGGATCAGCTATTTAATCGGATTAAATAATATCGGCCGTTAACATTTAATAAAACAAAGAGAATCATCAAATGTTTACCCTCATGCTTGTTGTAATTACTACCATTACAACCACCACTATTACCATAGTGGGGGCGGGCTGATTTCACCCTAAAAGATTTGCATAACAAGCCCGCTTCTCATCACCTGAAGCGGGCTTTTTTGTTTTTAATTATAGTCATTTGATTTTAATTTAATGTTGTCACTAGTATGAGTGACAAGGAGAGCGACATGAAAGTAATGAAATTTGGTGGGACATCGCTGGCGAATTGGCCTCGCTTTTTGATGGCGGCAGACATTATTGCTGACACGGCTTCGACAGAATCAGTTGCTACGGTACTTTCAGCTCCGGCCACAGTGACTAATGCACTTTTAGAAATGGTCGATATAGCGGTTAAACAACAAGACTATCAACCCGTGTTAGACCATATTGATACTGTGTATAGCGAACTCTTTTCTGACGCAGCAGTATCACTTATAACGGCTCATCAGCATGGCTTACTGGTTGAAAAATTAGCTGCGCAGATGCAAGTTTGGAAAGACAAACTTTACGGCATTAAATTATTGGGGGAATGCCCTGATAGTGTTCGCGCAGAAATAGTGGTCACAGGTGAACGTTTATCTGCTGCATTAATGGAACAAGTTATGCTGGCAAAAGACATCACTTCAGCACAATTAGATCCAGTTGCGTTATTTTTAGCGCATGGACAGCCATTGGAATCGGTCGTCGATATTGCAGTGAGCAAACCTCGTTTTTCTGTTCTGCCTTTAGATCAGTATCGCGTGTGGGTTATGCCAGGTTTCACCGCTGCCGATGTTCATGGCAAAGTGGTGACATTAGGGCGTAATGGTTCTGATTATTCAGCTGCAGTGCTAGCCGCTTGTTTAGATGCCTCTAGTTGTGAAATTTGGACTGACGTTGATGGGGTTTACAATACTGACCCTCGAGTGGTCGCAGATGCTAAATTATTGTCACAATTAAGCTATCAAGAAGCCATGGAGTTATCTTATTTTGGTGCGAAAGTATTGCACCCCAAAACCATTGGACCGATTGCTCAATATCATATTCCTTGTTATATCAAAAACAGTTTCAATCCATCGGCTCCCGGCACGCTAGTGTCTAATGACGATGATAAAACCGGTTTGCAAGTAAAGGCTATTTCAAATCTCGATAACCAAACCATGTTTAATGTCTCTGGTCCAGGTATGAAAGGCATGGTTGGCATGGCAAGTCGTACTTTAGCGGCCATATCTCGGAGTGGTATCTCGGTATCTCTTATCACTCAAAGTTCATCGGAATACAGTATCAGTTTTTGTGTGGCTACCCTCGATGCTAGCAAAGCTAAATGGGCTTTAGAGCAAGAGTTTGAACTTGAAATTAAAAGTGAATTACTTGAACCAATTGAGTTACGTGAAGGCTTGTCGATTGTGTCATTGATTGGTGATGGCATGAAAACCCACAAAGGCGTAGCGGCTAAGTTTTTTACTGCGTTAGCTAAAGCCAGTGTCAATATTGTTGCTATTGCGCAAGGATCATCAGAGCGCTCAATTTCAACGGTAATCCAGCAGAAAAAAACCAAGCATGCTATTGGGGCATGTCATCAAGCCTTTTTTGATGTACAACAGTATCTTGATGTCTTTTTAGTGGGCAGTGGTAATGTTGGCGCGGGTTTATTAGAGCAAATTAAGCAGCAAAGCGCGATGTTAAAAGAGCAGCACATTAGTATCCGTGTTTGTTGTATCGCCAATTCACGTCAAATGCTGTTAAACAGTGACGGTCTTGAGCTTAGTGAGTGGCAATCATTATTGACCGAAAAAGGTCAACCGTATGATTTACCTAAGCTACTTGAGTGGGGGCAAGAGCAACAATTGCTTAATCCTGTATTGGTTGATTGTACTTCAAGCGAGCTAATCTCAGACCGTTATCTCGATGTAATGAATGCCGGTTTCCATGTCGTTACGCCAAACAAAAAGTCGAACACTCGTGATTATGCTTACTATCAAGCATTGCGTAAAACGGCATTAACTCAACGTCGTCAATTTTTGTATGAAACGACGGTAGGTGCAGGTTTACCCGTTATCGATAACCTTAAAAAACTGATGTATGCGGGTGATAAGCTACATAAGTTTAATGGTATTTTATCTGGGTCGTTATCGTATATTTTTGGTATGTTAGACGAAGGCATGAGCCTATCACAAGCGACCGCGATTGCCCGCGATAAGTGTTTTACTGAGCCCGACCCCCGAGATGACCTCAGTGGTATGGATGTGGCGCGTAAGGTGTTAATTTTAGCCAGAGAAGTGGGTTTACCTTTAGAACTCGATGATATTAATGTTGAGTCTGTATTACCGACTCATTTTGATGACTCAGGCGATGTAAACCAGTTTATGGCTAACCTTCCTTCATTGGATGCTGAAATCTCTGCCCGAGTTGCGGCGGCAAAAGCCGAGGGGAGAGTGCTGCGTTATGTAGGCCAAATCGAAGCGGGCTTATGTTATGTCAGAATTGTTGAGGTTGATGCAACCGACCCGCTATACAGCGTAAAAGGCGGCGAGAATGCGCTGGCGTTTTATAGCCGCTATTATCAGCCCATTCCTTTTGTGCTAAGGGGATATGGTGCAGGTATCGACGTCACGGCAGCTGGCGCCTTCGCTGACGTATTAAGAACCCTAAATTGGACCCGTGAGGTGGGTCTATGAGTCAGGTGTTAAATATTAGTCAGAAAATGCTAACTGTTTATGCTCCTGCATCAATGGGTAATGTTGGCGTTGGCTTTGATTTGCTGGGTGCTGCATTAGCGCCAGTCGATGGGTCATTGTTGGGTGATAGGGTGATGATTAGCGGCGCTGAAGAAGGTGTTCATTTTAGCCAAGTCGGTCCGTGGGCACATAAGTTACCGGCAGATGGCAAGGACAATATCGTCTATCAATGTGCTGAGTTCTTCTTAGATAAACTTCAAAGACAAGATGGGGTAACCGTTTGTCTGGAAAAAAACCTTCCTGTAGGCAGTGGCTTAGGCTCAAGTGCTAGTTCAGTTGTTGCTGGACTATATGCGTTAAATGAATATTTTGGACTACCGTTTGACCAGCAAGCCTTATTAGGATTGATGGGTGAGTTTGAAGGTAAAATATCCGGTAGCGTACATTATGACAATGTGGCGCCTTGCTACTTAGGTGGCATGCAATTAATGCTTAATTCTCGTGACAAAGCCTGTGCCGTTATTCCTAGCTTTGATAATTGGTATTGGGTGGTCGCTTATCCTGGCATTTCATTATCTACCGCCAAAATGCGAGCATTATTACCTGAACAATATGATAAATCTGTTGCGATTGATTTCGGTCGTCACTTAAGTGCATTTGTTCACGCAAGTTATCAGCAAGATGCTGCACTGGCGATTGAAATGCTAAAAGATGTCCTGGCTGAACCTTATCGAGCGGCGTCGATCCCTGGCTATACCGATGCTCGAGCAGCGTTAACTGAATTAGGCATGCTGACAACAGGGATTTCTGGCAGTGGCCCAACACTGTTTAGTGTGACCGACGATATGGCCACAGCAGAAAAAGCCAAAGATTGGTTAATGGAACATTATATTTCTGAGTCAGGTGGCTTTGCTCATGTTTGTAAATTAGATCAGCTTGGCACGCGCTGCGTGTAACTCACACTCTTTGGTATTATGCATATTGAAATTTAAAAGGTAGTCGCAATGGAATTATATAATTTAAAGCACCTATCGCAGGTAGTTAACTTCAGTCAGGCTGTTCAGCTTGGTTTAGGCCAAGATCGCGGGCTATTTTTCCCGACATCAATCCCTGTATTGGCTGATATCGATGCATTATTGGCATTACCCTTTGCTGAGCGTAGCAAAAAAGTGTTGGGCGCTTGGTTAGCCGATGAGCTAGGGCAGGAAAGTGTTGATAAGCTAGTGGATAAGGCCTTTACCTTTGATGTGCCGCTAAGCAAGGTTGATGAGAAACGTGCCTGTTTAGAGCTTTTCCATGGGCCAACATTGGCCTTTAAAGATTTTGGCGCGCGGTTTATGGCCCAATGCATTGATTTACTTGCCGGAAATAAAAAACTGACTATTTTAACGGCGACATCTGGTGATACTGGTGCCGCAGTAGCAGATGCCTTCTATGGCCTAGATAACGTCAATGTGATGGTGCTATACCCAAAAGGTAAAATCAGCGAGCTGCAAGAAAAGATGTTTACCACCTTAGGCAAAAATATTCATACTGTGGCGGTAACAGCTGACTTTGATGCCTGTCAGGATTTAGTCAAACAAGCTTTTGATGATAGTGATGTTCGTGATGATTTAGCGTTAAACTCTGCTAATTCAATTAATATCAGCCGATTACTGGCGCAAATTTGTTACTACTTTGAAGCTGTCGCGCAAGCCAAACAAGCTGGCTATGATGAGATTGTCATGGCAGTACCCAGTGGTAACTTTGGTAACTTAACCGCGGGTTTATTTGCTAAAGCCATGGGCTTACCGATTAAACGCTTTATTGCTGCCACCAACAGTAATGACACTGTACCGCGTTACCTTGTGGAGGGAAAATGGCAACCGCATAAAACAGTGGCAACCATGTCAAATGCGATGGATGTGTCTGAGCCAAGTAATTGGCCTCGTGTTGAAGCTATCTGCGGGCAAATGGGCTGGCCATTGTCTTTGGTATCGGGTTTAGCGTTGTCGGAGGACGATACCTCGGCGGCGTTAGCAGAACTGTATCGTTTAGGTTATCAATCTGAACCTCATGCGGCCATCGCAGCCCATGCATTAACACTCGGTCTTGATGGCAACGAAAAAGGTATCTTTCTTGGTACCGCCCATCCTGCCAAGTTTAAGGATGTGGTTGACCGTGAGTTATCAATTAATTTGCCCTTGCCTCCTGAGTTGGCTGCGGTTGTAGAAAAAGATATTTTGTCAGCACAGTTACCCGCAGACTTTGAGCAACTCAAAGCACATATGTTTGCTGTATTGAAATAGTCTACTTTTTCAAATGTCTACCACTTTATATCAATTTAATCGATATAAGGTGGTAGATATATTTCAATATTATGATCTTGGTCATACCTCAAAAGGTTTATACCAGTGTAGATTAGTAAATAGTGCGTTATTGGCTATTATTTATAGATTGGCGTTTGGAAAAGAGATTACGGGAGAAGACTATGTTGCAACGTTTAATGCAAGATCATAAGCATATTGCCATTTTGTTGAATATTCTTTCCAATAAATTGACTCGATTGGCCGATGGTCAAGGCGTAAATTTTAATCTGGTTAGAGATATTGTTGAGTACATGCAGGGTTATGCTGAACACAGTCATCATCCATTAGAAGATATCATTTTTGATTATTACAGTAATAAAACGGGCCAAGCAAATTGTGGTCAGTTGTATAATGAACATCATCGTTTAGCTGAAACATCAGGCGCTTTAGTGTATAGCTTGAATATGATTTTATCTGATGTGGTGATTTCACGTGAAAAGCTGATTAATGATCTACAAGAGTATATTGAACTACAACAACGACATATGCAGTATGAAGAGCAAGAAGTGTTTCCCAATTTTATTAAGACGTTGGACGATAGTGATTGGCAAAAAATCACCGTCTTATGCCAGAAACGGTTAATTGAAGATCCATTATTTAATGACAATGATAAAACGATTTTTGAAGATTTACGTGACTATATTGAACATGCGGATAATAAATGATGCGCTTATTCTTGTACTAGAGGGCTTTGATGTCCATTAATGGTCAAGCTGAATAAATCTTGTCAACAAAAAGAGCGCATTAAGCGCTCTTTTAATTGATTTTATCGTTAAGCTTTCATTGTGATTGGACCCAATTAAAGCACTAATGTGTTGACATCAAAATCGAATGAATCGTCAATATCTTGCAATTCCTTGAGTAAACGCTGTTTATCCTTAATGGCTTCAATTTCACGCCATTTTCGTTTTTTTGACGAGCTTTTTGAACGGCTTGGTCTTTCAACAACTTCGTCTAGCGCACCACCATAGTCTAATCTATCCATGGTAACCTCCCTTGTTATTATGATGTCTCTGTAAATAGATATCATATTTCAACCATAGGGTGCAACATTTACGTTTCATTTACGTTTCATTTGCGTTACTAAATAATTAAAGTTAAATGCGTTATATCGATGTTTTAGTTAGCCTTTAACGATATTTTTCAATATATATCCTGACAATAAAAAAACACCCTCAACAGTGTTAAAGGTGTTTTTGATAAATAAGTTTCCTATCGAGTGTGTTAAGTCTTAAAGCTGTCCCTGACGATACAGGTTGATTAACGCATTACTTGATGAGTCTAACTGTGTCGCTCCTTCTTTAGCGCCAATACGGTCTAATACGTCATTGCCTAGCTGTTTACCTAATTCAACTCCCCACTGATCAAATGAATTGATTTGCCATATAGCGCCTTGAACAAACGTTTTGTGCTCGTACAGCGCAATTAACGCTCCTAATGTCGTTGGCGTTAGTTTGTTCATCAGTAGAGTATTGCTTGGTTTGTTACCTGACATTACTTTATGCTTGGCAATAAGCGCTATTTGAGCATCGTCCAACGGACTATTACTGAGTTCAGCAAGAGCTTCATCATAAGTCCGGCCTTGCATTAACGCTTGGGTTTGGCCAAAGCAATTTGATGCAAGTTGGTCATGATGTTTACCGAGCGGATTATGGCTTTGCAACGGCATGATAAAGTCTGCAGGAATAAGAGCGGTACCTTGATGCAACAACTGATGATAGGCATGTTGACCATTAGTGCCTTCACCGCCCCAAATGACCGGGCCTGTGCTGTAATCAACATCTGTACCGTCCAGAGTCACTGATTTACCATTACTCTCCATGTCTAACTGCTGGAAATACGCAGGTAGTCCGCGCAGATTATGATCATAGGTCAAAATGACATGTGCTTGAGCACCATGGAAGTTGCCATATAATACCGATAACATCGCCATTATCACTGGCATGTTTTGCTCGATAGGCGTATTAACAAAATGCTCATCCATTTGATGAGCGCCCTCTAACAAGGCTATAAAGTTATCCATGCCGATAAGCAGAGCAATAGGTAAACCAATGGCTGACCATAATGAGTAACGTCCGCCAACCCAATCCCACATTGGGAATATGTTGTTAGCGTCCATCCCAAACTCTGTTGCTTTAGCCACATTTGATGTCACAGCCACAAAGTGTTTGGCGACATCTTGTTGGCTTGCCCCTTGGGCTAAAAACCAATCTTTAGCGCTAAGGGTATTGGTTAGTGTCTCTTGGGTATCGAATGATTTTGACGACATCACAAACAATGTGGTTTCAGCATTGAGGTGGATTAATTTTTCACAAATAGAGCTCGCATCAACGTTAGCGACAAAATGACAGTTAAGCCCATCTCGCCAATAGGGTCTTAACGCTTGAGAAACAATTTTAGGCCCAAGAAACGAGCCTCCAATGCCAATACTGACAATATCTGTAATCGCTTTACCGGTATAACCTTTCCAATCACCAGACTGAACCGAGCCAACAAATTTAGTCATTTTGGCTAATGTTTGTTGCACTTCAGGAACGATATTCGCGCCTTCAGCAATAATTGTTTGAGTGGCTTTACTGCGTAATGCAGTATGCAATACCGAGCGTTGTTCAGTATTGTTAATCACATCGCCATTGAACATTGCGCTAATTTTGTCACTCAGTTTTGCTTCTTTAGCGAGAGAGAATAGCAGTTTAAGTGTTTCATCGTTCACACGGTTTTTAGAGTAATCTAAAAATAGACCACAAGCCGTAACGCTCATTTGCTCAAAACGTAGTGGGTTTTGAGCAAACAATTCGCGCATGTGAGGAAGTTGACTTGTATGGTTTTTTAGCGCTTTCCAAGTCGTGCTTTGAGTCAGTGTAGTCACGAGTAAAGCCTCCAACTAGCTTAATTTGATTTTTAGCATAACTTCAAGTTTACTTTGGTCGATAGCAAAGTTACGAATACCTTCAGCTAATTTATCAACTGCCATTGGCTCTTCATTAAACGCCCAACGGAATTGTGCTTCAGTTAATGCTGTCGGAGCCGCATGCGTTGATGAAGTCGCCACTAATTTCCGGCTAATTTCCACATCAGTATTGGCTAACTCTTCTAATAATGCAGGGCCAATCGTTAGACGGTCACAACCTGCTAATTCGATAATCTCACCGATGTTTCTAAAACTGGCACCCATCACAACCGTGCTATAACCATGCTGCTTGTAGTAGTTGTAAATTTCAGTTACAGAGACCACACCAGGATCCGTTTCAGCGGTGTAATCTTGGCCGGTGTCTTTTTTATACCAATCTAAAATGCGGCCAACAAAAGGCGAAATGAGGTAAGCACCAGCTTCTGCACACGCTCTTGCTTGAGCAAAGCTAAACAGTAATGTTAGGTTGCAGTTGATGCCTTCTTGTTCAAGTACTTTGGCAGCGCAAATTCCTTCCCAAGTGGAGGCTAGTTTAATGAGAATACGTGATTTATCAATTCCGGCTTCTTGGTATAACTTGATTAGCTTGTGCGCTTTGTCAATTGAGCGTTGTTTGTCAAAAGATAACCGAGCATCTACTTCTGTTGAAATACGGCCTGGGACTATTTTTAAAATTTCTACACCGATATTCACGGCTAGTTTATCACCAGCATCTTCAATTTGTTGTTCAATACTGTGGCTTTGAGTTTTGGCCCATTCAATTGCATTCTCAATCAGAAAAGCGTATTGCGGGATCTGAGAGGCTTTTAAAATAAGTGATGGGTTGGTTGTTGCGTCTTGAGGCTGGTACCGCTTAATCGCCTCTATGTCGCCGGTATCTGCAACGATGGTAGTGAATGACTTGAGTTGCGCGAGTGTACTGGTCATGTAAATTTCCTCTCGATAAGCAATGAATATAGATCAATGCCTTTATTAGAAGCGATTTTAGTGATTATTCCAACTTTATTTGTAAAAAAATTACCAAATATTAGGTAATTTTTACTTAATTAACGCCGGTATTGTTGCTAAATAGACAGAATGGGTCGCTTAATATGATTAATACTTCCAGTTCTAGTATCGCAACGTCAGTGATAGCCTCTGCTACACTGTTTTTTACGTTGTTCTTAAAATAAAAAAGTCGCTGCGAGCAGCGACTGTAAAGTATAGCGTATCAATATTAAAATTAACGTAATACTACGCGCTTTTCGGTACCCGTCACGATAGCTTCGATACGACGGTTTACACGGTTAGCTTCAGCTGAACTACCTTGAATAACAGGTTTAGTCACACCATAGCCAATTGAATCAATACGGCTAGTGTTGATCCCGTATTTTTGGTTTAGCGCTTTAGCAACTGAATCGGCACGACGCTCAGAAAGCTTCATGTTATATGCTGCTTTACCTACGTTAGACGCATGGCCTTCAATCGATACCGTGTGTTGTGGATTCTTGTTTAAGAAATTGGCTAATTTATTTAAATCGTCCAATGAACCCTTACGGATAACCGCTGAATCGTTAGCAAACAAAATGCCGCCTAAGTCATGCTTAGTGGTGATGTATTCATAAACACTACAACCTGTCGCATCAACTTTGTGGGTTGAAGGGGTATTTGGACATTTGTCCATGTTGTCTGTTACGCCATCTTTGTCAGCATCACCAGGTGCTGCGACAACCATCGGTGCTGCCACTGGAGCGGCTGCAGGAGCGCTAGTACCAAAACGGTAACTTAGTTCAAGACCCCAGTAGTTGCTTTCCATTGACAGTGTATTCCACTTTTCTTCGTCAAGGTTTTCATAACGACGGTACTTAGCTTGTAACTTTAGATTGTCAGTAACGTTATAACCAATACCAGCACCTAAGTAGGGTGCAATACCGCTATCACTGTAGTATTCAGTGTTGTATTCTTTTTTGTTATAGATCAGATAGTTAAGTGCACCTGCTTCAGCAGATAAACTCCACTTGTCTGCCAGTGGGTAAAAACCAACAAAACCTAATGACATACCACGAGCACCAACATCATTACGCTTGTTTGAATAATCAGTCCATTCAGCACGGCCAAGGTCACGATAACCCAGTTCGATACCAACATAGTCGTTAAATAAATATCCACCAAATACATCCCATGCATATGGGTCATCTTCACCACACACTTTCATGGTTTTTTGATCGCAATTTGGTTCATAGTTGTTGACGCCTAAACCACCACCAACGTACCAAGGTGTTAGTTGTTCTGCCGCGGATGCAGCAAAAGGTAATAGAGAGGTAAGTAATACTACTTTTAATGTGTTCTTCATCATATATACGTCCATTGTTATTTTACTCCAAAAATGCATGTAACGGAGTTGTTACTGTTATGCATTACTGACGCTTAATGTGGGGTTTCTTTGTATTTTTAGTCAGCGGCGCAATTATGGGTGGTAATGAGAGGTTTATCTATAGTAAGAAAGATTAATTTTTGGTCATAATTAATTTAATGGCGCTGTTGATAAATAGATGTTTCATTGAAAAATTGCTAAAAAGAAGCTAAGTATGATTGAGTTTATATTTATAAAATATTGAATAATAATTGTTAAAATTATCTATGTTTTTAAGTTAGTTTTATCCGGTCAACATAATTATTTTTTTGAATGGTAAAAGCAAAAATACGCCCTAAAGGCGTATTTTTGTTGTCTAAAGTGACGTTTTTTTAACGAGTCCACACCCAGTTTTCGATCTCTTCTGGGTCAACACCGTTTGCTTTGATATAGTTTTTGTGATCTACCAAGCGTTGTAACATGTCGGTAGTGATGGTCACATGTTGTGTTTCATCAATCACGCCTTGCTGGAACAACTTGTAAGCCATATCGATAACTAAGTGGTAGCGAGAGGTACCGTTACGTACGCCCATATCAAATGGCGTAGTCGTTGAACCTTCTTCTTCATAACCCTTAATACGGAAACGACGGTTACCTTTATAATCGAATACCAGTTTCTTGATGGTATTTGGGTAACCATGGTAGTTAAATACCACGCCTTTGTCTTGGGTGAACACTTCGTCCATCATCCAAGGCTTGCTTTGGAACTTAAGATTACCTAAACCGCTGCTGTGAAGTTCTGACACACTCACAAAACGGATACGCACTCTTGGTAGGATCTCACGGATGAGTACTAGTGAGGCCATACATTCTTGAGTTGCATAGTCGCCACAACCCGCTAATACCACATCTGGATTTTCATCAGAGGCAAAGTCCCACACCATAACGCCGTCTTTAGCTTGCTTACGGGCTTCATCCAGTGATAACCACTGTGGTAGTGACTTTTTACCGGCAACAATAATATTCAATTTGTCTCTGTCAGCATAAGCTTTTTCGGTATAGACCAAGGTGCTGTTAGCATCTGATGGTAAATAAGCAGAGATAATGTTTGGGTGCTTCTCTAACATAGCGCCTAGGAAAGACGGGTTCTGATGAGAATAACCGTTGTGATCTTGACGCTCTAGTAGCGATGATAATACGACGTTACATGCTGGAATTGGCTTACGGAAATGGATCCCTTGGCTTGCATGGACATATTTACAGTATTGGTCAGCCATTGATGACACTACCTGAGAGAAAGACTCGTAGGTAGGGAACATGCCATGGCGGCCCGTTACTGTGTAACCATGTAACATACCAAACAACAAGTTTTCAGATAATAATTCAATAACACGGCCGTCGCGAGACATATCTTGGTCCCAACTTTCTATCGGCCACTGCCATGAACGGTCGGTTTCTTCAAACACAGCTTGTAGTTGATTAGAATAAGTTTCATCAGGACTGAAGATACGTAGGTTTCGTTGATCACGGTTTAGCTTGAACGCATCACGCATCCACTCACCCATTTTCAACATTGAGAAACCACGTTGACCACGAGGCGTTTCTGAACCATAACCTAGTTTATTTAAGTCTGGATTAGCTAAAGCACGAACCACTTCACCGCCGTAGCTTAGACGTTGACGACCACAGCATAAATCTTTTGGTGGCATTAATGATAAAATGTCTTTATCAAATATTAATTCACCGCTTTCAGTAGTTTGTACTAGTTCGTCGAACTTATAGCTCGCTAACCACTTATCAAGTGCTTCAAGGTGCCCTTTATCTTTAGCACAATTGCTCACAATAACTTGGTGAGATTCGCAGTTGCCTTCTAGTTTTTTACCCTCATATTCAGCGGTACCCGTCCAACCTTTTGAGGTTCTCATTAAAATAACCGGCCAGCGTGGTTTGACAACATCTTCGCCAGAACGGGCACGGCGTTGAATGTCATTGATCATGTCATAAGACAAGTCCATTGCCGCAGTCATTTGTTCAAAGATATCGGTTTCCATTTCATCATCAACGATGATTGGGTGATAACCAAGACCACGGAATTCTAAATCGAGTTCTTCATGGCTCATACGTCCCATACGGGTAGGGCCAGAGATTTTGTAACCGTTAATATGTACGATTGGCAGAACCGCACCGTTATTTTCAGGAGAAACTAAACGGTTGGCATACCAAGACGCAGCTAATGGACCGGTTTCTGCTTCACCGTCACCGATTAAACAGGCGGCAATAAGATTTGGGTTATCTAATACAGAGCCCCAAGCAACTGAAAGTGAATAGCCAAGCTCACCACCTTCTAATATTTGACCTGGCGCTTCTGGGTTTGCATGTGATGGATAACCGTAAGCGGCGGAGAATTTTTTACAGATATCTTCGATACCTGTTTCTGTAAATGGAATGGTCTCTGGATAGAAATGACTTAATGAGCCTTCCATAAATAAGTTAGCTTGCACCGCTGGGAAACCATGGCCCGGGCCTACAAGATAAAGAAACTCACGCTTGTGCTTAACGATTAGACGGTTTACGTTAGCATAAACAAAGTTGATCCCCGGGCATGTGCCCCAATGGCCCAAAAGGCGTGGTTTAATGTCTGTGTGCTCTAAATGGCGTTTATAAAGCACGTTTTGCTTTAGGTAAATTTGTGACGTTGCAAGGAAGTTCGTTGCTCTAACGTATTTCTTCAGCGCGATTATTTCATGTGAGTCTGTCATAGTTGCCTCGTTCAAAGGGAAAAGCATTAATAATCTATCTTAAGAATACTGTATTTGTAATTTAGTTACAATAACGTGGCCTTTATCTAACTTTTGAATAATGAATTTCGCTTTAGAGCGCATTTTGAGAGGTTTGTGGTTAATTAGTTGAAATTTAACTACACTTTTACGAAATTTTAAACATAGAGCATTTAGATGAGAAATGATAAAGTGTGATGGAACTCACTTGTTGCATTTCAATTAAGGTTTTCTGCAGCGCAGAAAAATACATCTAGTCGTATATCGCTTACAAACAAGTGGCCTTAGTATTCTCAGTCCTTGATAATCAATACCTATTTATACGCCATAGGTTGGTTTTTTATGGCAAGTTAGCCAAGGTATTTGAGTTTATTTTTATCGTTAGACTCATAACAGTATAGATTCTGTTTTATTATGTGGCTTATATTCAGTGCAATAGCCTGGACTAAAATAATAATATTATTCACGGGGAAGATTAGACAATATGGCAATGTTAGAAACGATTATTAATTTTATGAATAGCTTGCTTTGGGGCAAGTTATTGGTTTATGGGCTGGTGGGAGCTGGATTGTTTTTTACCATTCGTCTCGGTTTTATTCAAGTAACACATTTTGTTCATGGCATTAAAGTATTGACGATTAGCCGTCGTCCAGGCAAGCATGGCTTATCATCATTTCAAGTTTTTTGTACCAGTATGGCGGCGCGCGTGGGGGCGGGTAATATGGCCGGTGTGGCCGTTGCAATTGGTACTGCAGGCCCTGGTGCCGTGTTTTGGATGTGGGCTATTGCGGTACTGGGTATGGCAACAGCAATGATTGAGTCGACGCTTGCCCAAGTCTATAAAGTGACCGATAGTGATGGCCAGTATCGCGGTGGACCTGCATATTATATGGAGAAAGGTCTTGGCCAACGCTGGATGGGCGTGGTTTTCTCTTTATTGTTAATTGTAGCTTTTGGGTTAGTCTTTAATGCCGTTCAAGCCAACACCATTACTGGCGCGATGACTCAGGTTTTTGGTTTTGAGCCATTCGATGTCGGAATTGTTATTGTGCTCTGCAGTGCTTTTGTCATTGTTGGTGGCCTTAAGAAAGTAGCTAAAGTCTCTGAGTTAATTGTGCCTGTTATGGCGATTGCTTACATCGCGATCGCATTGGTTGTAGTGGCAATGAATATTGAAAAGTTACCCGACATATTTATGCTGGTAATTAATAGTGCATTTGGCTGGCAAGAAGCCGCTGCTGGTGGTGTTGCCTATAGTGTTGCTCAAGCAATGCAAGCGGGTATTGCCCGAGGATTGTTTTCAAATGAGGCCGGAATGGGCAGTGCGGCAAACGTTGCGGCTAGTGCATCGCCAAACCCTAATCATCCAGCGTCACAAGGTTTTGTGCAAATGATGGGGGTTTTTGTCGATACTATTGTTATTTGTACTGCAACAGCCGCGATTATTTTATTGTCAGGAGATGCTGCGGCGAGTTCTGATGGTATAGCCAAAACCATTAGTGCCTTGACGAGTCATGTTGGCGAGTGGGGTGGTGCATTTATTGCTTTTGCCATTTTACTGTTCTGCTTTACTTCTATTATTGCTAACTATTCTTATGCAGAAACCAATGTGATGTTTTTGTTTGGCAATAGTAAAAAGGCCTTACCGTTATTTCGTGTCGTGGTGTTAGGCATGGTGATGTTTGGCTCGCTAGCCAAAATTAGCTTGGTGTGGGATTTAGCCGATGTCTCAATGGGATTAATGGCCATTGTTAACATTGTTGCACTGGTGTTGTTATCTGGTCTCGCGATCCGAGTCATTAATGATTATCGTGAGCAGATTGATGCCGGTATAGATCCTATTTTTGATACCAGTAAGTTTCCGGAGTTAGCCGATCAGCTAGAAGAAAATATTTGGCCTAATTCCAGTGAACCTGTTAATAAATAAGTTTTGTCTATTAACCTAATCGAAAAAACCATGCGAGTACGGCATGGTTTTTTTACATCAATTTAGTATGATAACAATATGATTTTATCTGGAGCAGACTTATGTTGGTTTTAGTTTCACCTGCGAAAACATTAGATTTCGAAAACCCACCTATTACCAATACTCATACTCAGCCGAGTTTGCTTAAACAAAGCCAAACATTGATGGATGTATGCCGTGCATTAACACCAATGGATATTGCCAGCTTGATGAAGGTGAGTGATAAAATCGCTGGGCTTAATGCGGCTCGTTTTGCCGAGTGGCAGCCCCCATTTACGCTCGATAATGCCAAACAAGCTATTTTTGCGTTTAGAGGTGATGTATACACGGGGTTTGATGCAGATAATTTATCTGAGTCACAAATGGCTTCTAGTCAACAACACCTGCGTATTTTATCTGGCTTATATGGTGTGCTTAAACCGTTAGATTTAATTCAACCTTATCGTTTAGAGATGGGAACAAAATTGACTAACGCTAAAGGCAGTAACTTATATGCTTTTTGGGGGGATATTATTACTAGTGAAGTGAATCAGGCGTTAAAAGAGCAGGGTGACGATATCATTGTCAATCTGGCCTCGAATGAGTACTTTAAATCGGTCAAAGTGAACCAGCTTGAAGGGCAGTTAATTACGCCAATGTTTAAAGATTTCAAAAGCGGTCAATTTAAAGTGATTAGTTTTTATGCTAAAAAAGCCCGTG
This sequence comes from Shewanella sp. Actino-trap-3, assembly GCF_002836275.1. Taxonomy (NCBI): domain Bacteria; kingdom Pseudomonadati; phylum Pseudomonadota; class Gammaproteobacteria; order Alteromonadales; family Shewanellaceae; genus Shewanella; species Shewanella sp. Actino-trap-3. The sequence goes on from NZ_PJCE01000001.1 coordinate 4,484,477, forward strand.
GATTGATGGCTCGTTATATCGTTGATACCAAACCCGCTACTGTTGAGCAATTAACTGAGTTTGATCTTCAAGGCTATTATTACAGCAAAGCACAATCAACCGCGACAGAACCGGTGTTTTTACGCGATGAACAAAAGTAACTCATTTGAAAATAATAATATTAGGACAAAATGAGTATAATAAAAAAGCCCTTAAATAAGGGCTTTTTGAGTTATTAAGATAGGTTCTTTGTAGAGATAAAACGGATTAGTGCTGTTGTTTTTTCTGGGTAACCGGTCTTAAAGTAATTTCTGATTGCGCCATCATATAAGCAAATTGAGCATAAGCCGCCGCACTTTGTGCCAGTTTTTTTGGATCAATTTTATCCAATGTATCATTCGGCGTATGGTGATAATCAAAGTAATCAGTACCATCTTGATTTAACGACGCGACCGGAACGCCTAATGCTGGCAGCATAGACACATCTGGTCCGCCTGAGGCTTGGTTATTACCGAGTTCAACCCCGTTTAGCGTTATGGCTGAGTGTTGTTGTTTCACCTGTTCAAATGTGGCGGGGTTAACATTAAAATCAATTTTATAGACAGGTCCTGCGCCAAAATCAGATTCTGCAGCAATATAATGCTTGTCTAACTCATCCGCATGCTGCGCTGCATAGGCTTTACCACCGACCATACCGACTTCTTCCGCAGCGTATAATACCACTCGAATTGTGCGTGCTGGCTTTTGTGGTAAGTCTTGGATAAGTTTAGCTGCGGTGGTAACAATCGCGACACCTGCACCATCATCAATCGCACCTGTACCTTCATCCCATGAATCAAGATGAGCGCCGAGAAGGACTATTTCGTCTGGTTTACTGCTACCAGTGACTTCTGCGATAACATTATAAGAAGTGGCAATTCCTAAGTTTTCTGAGGTCATGTTCAAGGATAGCGTGATGTTAGGATCTCGCTTTAACATCGCATTAATTAAATCGGCATCGGGATTCGACATCGCCGCGGCGGGTATTTTAGGCGTCCCTTCTTCATAACGCATCATGCCAGTATGGGCCATTCTGTCATGATCGGTCCCAATAGAACGGATCACGATTGCCACTGCACCTTTTTGTGCGGCAACGATAGCACCACGGGAACGACCACCAACGGCTTCACCATAACCTTTCCCAGTAATATGGCGTTCAGTTTTGTGGTCGATAAACACAATCTTGCCTTCGATGCGCCCAGGCGAGGCATTGGTTAACTCTTCTAAGCTATCAAAACGTACTATGGAAGCTTTAAGACCATTAATGGGCGTAGCGACACTGCCACCTAAGGCTGTGATCACCAACGGCTGTTCATAAGGAGATACTATGCTTGCGCGGGCGGTCCCTCTAGACCAAGCAGGCACTTGGACTGATTCTTTATAAACTCTATCAAATCCGAGTAACCACAGTTTTTCCATGGCCCAATCGACAGCGATAATATCTTTATCTGTTCCAGTCAATCGTGGACCCACTTCGACCGTCAGCGATTCAACAATGTCATAGCTCAAACTCGATGATAAGGCTTGTTTGGCTAACAGCAGACTGATTTGGGCATCATCTGACTGATTAATGATCAGATTATCGCCCACCGTTTTTGATGGTGAGGTTGCTTGGCAGCCAACAATAGCGACAAATACCGCTCCGACGAGAGTGGCTCTGTGATAGTTTTTCATGAGTTTCCTTTGATTATTATAGCTAAGTCTCATTTTTCACAACAATCTAGCAAAAAGTGTGCTTCATGTCCCGACTCTATTTGTAAGGGAACGCTATATTAGAGTGGGGATCGATGAGGAGAAGAGCGCGTGATGAATATAGAAAAAATGCAACATCAAGCAGATCATGCAGTCGTGTTGCTAAAAGCTTTAGCAAATGAACGTAGATTATTTATTTTGTGTCATCTTCTTAATGAAGGTGAAATGTGTGTTGGCGAAATGAATAAGAAGTTGGGCTTAAGCCAATCGGCTTTATCTCAACATTTAGCATGGCTTCGTAAAGACAATTTAGTCTGTACTAGGAAAGAAGCTCAAACTGTTTTCTATTCATTAAAAAGTGATGAGGTAAAAGAGTTAATTCAAGTATTGAACAATATGTACTGTTACTAAATTAACTCCGCAAACGTCTTAACTGATACATCTCATTAATGGTGTCTTAAGTTAAGGCGTTTAGTTTTATTAACGCTGTTATTAACCTTAATAATGTTGTGCGCGTTTATACCCAATAAATCCCAATACGTTTATATCTCATATTACCAATGTGTCAGTATGATAAATACTGTCAACGATCATCTCAAGCGCTTCATTTCAAATAGACATTGGCGAAAGTTTCCATTCTGTTTGCCGCCCACTCTGTACCCTTGCTTCCCTTGTTAAGTCGTTAGATCCTATAAAATCTTAGCCGCGAAGCTGTTCCTATCTCTGAGATGATAAGCGGTAGGGAACGATGACAAGCGGTGGCAAGCGATGGCAAGCGATACAAGCGATGACAAGCGATAACAAGCGATAACAAGCTATGACAAGCGATGACGAGCGGTGGCAAGCGATACAAGCGGTGACAAGCGGTGGCAAGCGATGGCAAGCGGTGACAAGCGATGACAAGCGATGACAAGCGATGGCAAGCGATGGCAAGCGATGGCAAGCGATGGCAAGCGATGGCAAGCGATGTAGGGACCTAGATCCTATAGCGAGGGTAAAATTTAGATATAAAAAAACCGGCCGAGGCCGGTTTTTTGGATCTTAATCTACAAAAAACTAAGCTGCAATAGCTTTGATTTTTGCGTTTAAGCGAGCCTTCTGACGAGCGGCTTTATTCTTGTGAATAATGCCTTTAGTCGCCATACGGTCAACAATTGGTTGTGCAGTAGCAAACGCTTCTGTAGCCGCTTTATGATCACCGCTTTTGATAGCAGCGATGACTCTTTTAACGTATGTACGTAACATAGAGCGACGACTAGCGTTATGCTGGCGACGCTTTTCAGACTGAAGCGCGCGCTTCTTTGCAGACTTGCTATTAGCCAAGGTGCAACTCCTAAAAACTGGATTTGATACTTTTAAGGCCGAGGAATATGCCTGCTTTTTGTCGTCTTGTCAACGACTATAGTTGAATAATAATCATAAAGATAAATTAATCCAACCTAGCATGCCAAACTTCAACCCAACTCGTGTAATATGTGGCGTAATTCTACCAGCTCTTCGGTCTGTGTGACAGCGTTAGAATAGAATATTTATTATAAATCCCATTAATTTCTTAGAAGTGACCGAGTGTCTGGGGGCTGTTTGAGCAAAAAATTATTTAAATCAGGTCTGATTGTCAGTGTTATGACGCTGATTTCCCGAGTATTAGGCTTAGTTCGCGATGTGGTAATCGCCAATTTAATGGGGGCGGGTAGTAGTGCGGATGTATTCTTTTTTGCTAATAAAATACCTAACTTTTTAAGACGTTTATTTGCTGAAGGGGCTTTTGCGCAGGCATTTGTGCCAGTACTGACTGAGTATCAGGAGAACATGACCCCAGAAGATACTCGTGAGTTAATCAGTAAGGTTGCTGGTACCTTAGGCGTACTAGTGACGATTGTGACTTTGTTTGGGGTCGTATTTTCACCTGTATTAGCGGCCCTTTTTGGTGGCGGGTGGTTCGTCGATTGGCTCAATGACGGGCCTAATGCCGAAAAGTTCGAACTTGCATCAGTTATGTTAAAAATCACTTTTCCCTATTTGTGGTTTATCACCTTTACCGCCTTGGCGGGCTCGATACTCAACACTCGTGGACGGTTTGCTGTATCAGCCTTTACGCCTGTTTTTTTGAATGTTGCAATTATTGCGGTGGCTTTATGGTATGCGGACACCTTAGAAAATCCTGAAATTGGTTTAGCTTGGGGGGTCTTTTTTGGTGGTCTTATTCAGTTTTTGTTCCAAATCCCCTTTTTAATTCGTGAGAACGTGCTCGTTAAGCCAACGTGGGGATGGAATCATCCTGGTGTGGTAAAAATTAGAACCTTGATGATCCCAGCCTTATTTGGTGTGTCTGTTTCACAAATTAATTTATTGTTCGACACTTTTATAGCCAGTTTCCTGATGACGGGATCGATAAGTTGGTTGTATTACGCTGACCGATTATTGGAGTTCCCTTTAGGATTATTTGGGATTGCCATCGCCACAGTTATCTTGCCTGCGTTATCGCAAAAACATGTTAATGCCCAAGGCAGTGGGTTTAATCAAACCATGGACTGGGGCGTTAAAGCCATTTTGCTATTAGGCACTCCGGCGATGTTAGGGTTAATTATTCTGGCCAAACCTATGCTGATGGTGCTGTTTATGCGCGGAGCCTTTAGTCTTAATGACGTTGAAATGGCGTCCTATAGCTTGGTTGCATACGGTTGTGGCTTATTGAGTTTTATGATGATTAAAGTGTTAGCGCCGGGATACTACTCGCGTCAAGACACTAAAACACCGGTTAAATATGGCATTATTGCCATGGTCAGCAATATGGTGTTTAACCTTATTTTTGCTATTCCATTTGGCTACGTGGGCTTAGCCATTGCGACATCAATGTCTGCACTATTAAATGCGAGTTTGTTATATCGCGGTTTACACAAAGCGGGCGTTTATCAAATGAGTCGACAAACGTTATTTTTCTCATTAAAAGTGATCATTTCTACAGCCTTAATGACCATTGCCATTATTTATTTTATGCCACAACAAAGCGTATGGCTTGAATGGCAAACCTTTGAACGTATGTTTATGTTGATTGAGCTTATTGTAGGCGGTGCAGTTATTTATTTGTTGAGTTTACTGGCATTGGGCGTTCGGCCTTGGAAAATTAAACGTCAGGGATAATTTCCTAAGGTGAACCGCCGACCGAGGATCGGCAGGTTATCCTAAATCCTGTGTAATAATCTGAGACTGAAACTCGCATCTAACATTGGTTTGGGTATATAATCTGCCGATTTGCTATAGGCAGTATTGAGCGTAATGGAATTAATCCGCGGTATACACAATATTTTACCTTCTCATCATGGTTGCGTTTTGACCATAGGGAATTTTGATGGTGTCCATCGTGGTCATGCGCAGGTGATCAGCTGCTTGGTTAGTAAAGCGCATCATTTTCAACTACCTGCAACAGTAATGACCTTCGAGCCTCAGCCACAAGAACGCTTTCGTGGTGCAGATGCTCCCGCTCGTCTCAGTCTTCTGCGCGATAAAATTAGATTACTCGATGAGCTTAAAATTGACCAGCTACTCTGTATCAATTTTACTGCCGCTTTTGCTAATCAACCTGCTGAAGCGTTTATTGAAGAGTTATTAGTCAAAAAACTCGGGGTTAAATATCTCGTCGTGGGTGATGACTTTTGCTTTGGTAAAGGCCGCGAAGGTACTTTTGACATGCTCGTTGCTGCAGGTAAGCAATTTGGCTTTACGGTTGTCAGTACACAAAGCTTTGTGGTTGGGTCGTCGCGAGTAAGTTCTACGGCTGTAAGAGAACAACTGGCGTTAGGAAATTTAGAACAAGCAAGACGTTTATTGGGACATCCGTTCATTTTAAGTGGTAGGGTTGCTCACGGACAAAAAATAGGCCGTACAATCGGTTTTCCAACGGCAAATATAGCATTAAAGCGTAACGTTGTGCCTGTTCGAGGGGTATTTGCTGTGCGTTTGTATTGGGATGGCAGCGATATTTATGACGGTGTGGCTAATGTAGGGTTCAGGCCCACTGTAAATGGCCAAACCTGCAGATTAGAAGTCCATTTGTTTGATTTTAGCGGTGATTTATACGGCAAACGAGTGGAAGTAGAATTAATAGCAAAAATCCGTGATGAGCAACCCTTTGAGTCATTGGATGCGCTAAAAAAACAAATTTTAAATGATGCAAATGAAGCTCGCGCTTTATTTAGCAACGATGCTAGCTGAAATGAATCAGCTTTAATAATGGTATGGGATCAATGAGCGACTATAAATTTACTTTGAATTTGCCGGAAACAGAGTTTCCGATGCGCGGTAATTTGGCAAATCGCGAGCCAGAAATGTTAACTCGCTGGACGCAAGATGGACTGTATCAACAGATCCGTGAAAGCCGAATTGGCCGTAAACCTTTCATACTGCATGATGGCCCTCCATACGCTAATGGCAGCATTCATATTGGTCACTCTGTTAATAAAATTCTTAAAGACATTATTATTAAGTCAAAAACCATGTCTGGTTTTGACGCACCCTATATCCCTGGTTGGGACTGTCATGGATTACCGATTGAGCTGAAAGTTGAGCAAAAAGTCGGTAAGCCTGGTGTCAAGATTTCTGCAGCGGAATTCCGTGAAGAATGTCGTAAATATGCTGCTATTCAAGTTGACGGTCAACGTGATGACTTCATTCGTTTAGGGGTATTAGGCGATTGGCAAAATCCGTATTTAACCATGGATTTTTCAACTGAAGCGAATATTGTTCGTTCACTGGCAAAAGTGATTGATAGCGGTCATTTGCACAAAGGTGTTAAGCCAGTGCATTGGTGTACCGACTGTGGTTCGGCACTCGCTGAAGCGGAAGTGGAATACGAAGATAGAAAATCTCCGGCTATTGATGTCGCTTTTGTGGCGGTTGATAGTCAAGCTGTTGCCGCTAAATTTGGCGTTGAAAATTATACTAAACCAGTAGCGATGGCAATTTGGACTACTACGCCGTGGACCATCCCTGCTAACCGTGCATTGTCGTTAAACGCCGAGTTAGATTACAGCTTGATTGAGTTTGTTAAAAACGGTGAAACCACAACATTGATTTTGGCTCAAGTGCTTGTTGAGTCATGTCTTGAACGTTACGGCGTTGAAAGCCATCAATTATTAGGCGAAGTTAAAGGGGCTGAGCTCGAGTTAATGCGCTTTAACCACCCATTCTATGCCTTTGATGTACCAGCTATTTTAGGTGACCATGTCACCACAGATGCGGGTACTGGTATTGTACATACCGCCCCAGGTCACGGTCAGGACGATTTTATTGTTGGCCTGAAATACGGTTTGGAAGTGGCCAACCCTGTTGGCGATAACGGTGTTTATAAAGCCGATACTGAGTTTTTTGCCGGTCAGCATGTCTTTAAAGCTAACGCCAATGTGGTTGAGCTGTTAAAAGAGAAAGGTGCGTTATTACTTCATGTTGCTTACCTTCACAGCTATCCACATTGCTGGCGCCATAAAACACCGATTATTTTCCGTGCGACACCACAGTGGTTTATCTCTATGGATAACCACGATCTGCGTTCGCAAGCATTAGAAGAAATAAAGCAAACCAAATGGATCCCTGATTGGGGTCAAAGCCGTATTGAAAAAATGGTAGAAAACCGCCCAGACTGGTGTATTTCACGTCAGCGAACTTGGGGCGTACCGATCACATTATTTGTTCACCGCGAAACGGATGAGCTGCATCCCGATAGCGTGTCATTAATGGAACGAGTTGCGCATCGCATTGAACAGCAAGGTATTCAAGCTTGGTGGGATTTAGATGCAAGTGAATTGTTAGGTGATGAAGCAGATCAGTACCGTAAAGTCACTGATACATTGGACGTATGGTTTGACTCAGGCTCATCATTTTCTTCAGTTGTTGCTGCGCGTCCAGAGTTTCAAGGACATGAAATTGATTTGTATTTAGAAGGTAGCGATCAGCACCGCGGTTGGTTTATGTCATCATTAATGATTTCAACGGCGATGAATGGTAAAGCACCTTATAAGCAAGTATTGACTCATGGTTTTACCGTTGATGGTAAAGGCCGCAAGATGTCAAAATCTGTCGGTAATGTGATAGCTCCCTTACAAGTGATCAATAAGCTCGGCGCTGACATTTTACGTCTATGGGTTGCCGCAACCGATTACAGTGGTGAAATGACAGTCTCTGACGAGATTTTAAATCGCAGCGCTGATGCGTACCGTCGAATTCGTAATACTGCCCGTTTCTTGTTAGCTAACTTAAATGGCTTTAACCCAGAAACTGACATGATCCCGTCTGAAGACATGGTCGCGTTAGACCGTTGGGTTGTGCGCCGTGCCGCTGCACTGCAACAAGAAATAATTGAAGCGTATGATCAATACAACTTCCATTTAGTGACTCAAAAGCTGATGCAGTTCTGTTCAGTAGAGTTAGGCAGTTTTTATCTTGATATTATTAAAGACCGCCAATACACCGCCAAGCAAGAAGGTCATGCTCGTCGTAGTTGCCAGTCAGCGCTTTATCATATTGCAGAAGCAATGGTACGTTGGATGACACCCATTTTAAGCTTTACTGCTGATGAACTGTGGCAGTTGCTACCCGGTAAGCGTGAAAAGTATGTGTTTACCCAAGAATGGTATCAAGGTTTAGAAGCGGTGACACTTGACAGTGATTTAAGTGATGATTACTGGGAGAAACTATTAGCTGTCCGTAACGAAGTTAACAAAGTACTTGAACAAGCTCGTCGTGATAAACGTATTGGTGGTTCATTAGAAGCGGAAGTGACATTGTTTGCTGATGCTGATTTAGCCGCTGAGTTAGCTAAAGTAGGTGATGAGTTACGTTTTGTACTGATCACCTCTAAAGCTGCTGTTGCCGATATGTCACAAGCGGGTAGTGACGCCATCGAAACTGAATTAAGCTCGCTTAAGTTAGTGGTTGCTAAAAGTGCGGCACACAAGTGCGAGCGTTGCTGGCACTATCGCGAAGAAGTTGGCACCATTGAAGCTCACCCAACATTGTGTCAACGCTGTGTGACCAATATTGAAGGTGAAGGCGAACACCGCGACTTTGCTTAAGGAAGCATATACATGAGTTCTGTACCATTAACGTGGAAAGACAGTGGCTTGCGTTGGTATTGGGTAGCTGCATTGGTGTTTATAGCCGATCAGCTCTCTAAACAATGGGTGCTCGCCAATTTTGATTTGTATGAGTCTATACAGCTTTTACCCTTTTTTAATTTCACTTATGTGCGAAACTACGGCGCGGCTTTCAGTTTTTTAAGTGACGCAGGTGGCTGGCAGCGGTGGTTGTTTACCGTTATTGCTCTCGGTTTTAGTACCTTGTTAACGATCTGGTTGCGTAAGCAGTCTTATTCGTTATGGCGCAGCAACCTCGCTTTTACGTTAGTTATTGGCGGTGCATTAGGTAATTTGATTGATCGTTTAATGCATGGTTTCGTGGTTGATTTTATCGATTTCTACTGGAATACCAGTCATTATCCAGCGTTTAATATAGCCGATGCGGGGATCTTTATGGGTGCCGCATTGATCATTTGGGACTCATTTAGACCCGAGACAAAGCCATTGAAGGAGCAAGATTAACTATGACAGATTTAACTAAACAAGATAGTCGTTCATTGTTGTGTCATATGAATATTGTACTGGAAGATGGATCTACAGCTGAAAGTACAAAATCATCAGGTAAACCTTCACGCTTAAACATTGGTGATGGTAGCTTAAGTCCGGCTTTTGAAGACCAGCTTAAAGACTTAAATGAAGGTGATAAGCACCAATTTACCTTAGTGGCAAAAGATGCTTTTGGTGAATCCAATCCAGATGCGGTTCATTATATGGACCGAAGCCGCTTTCCTGCAGATATGGAGCTTGAAGAAGGCGTTATTGTCAGTTTTGGCGGTCCTGGTGGGAGTGAAATACCGGGTATTATCCGTGATACTGCTGGCGATTCCATTACCGTCGACTTAAACCATCCACTAGCAGGACGCACGATAACGTTTGAACTTGAAGTTGTCAGTGTCATCACTGAGTAAAAAAGGTATCACATGCTAAAAGTTGATCCAACGTCTCCTGAGCTTAATATTCTACTCGCCAACCCTCGCGGATTTTGCGCAGGGGTAGATCGCGCTATCAGTATTGTAGAACGTGCTTTAGAGTTATTTGAACCTCCAATTTATGTACGTCATGAAGTCGTACATAATCGTTATGTGGTTGAAAACCTAAAACAGCGAGGTGCTATTTTCGTTGATGAACTTGAGCAAGTACCAGACAATAGCATTGTTATTTTTAGCGCTCATGGAGTATCACAGACAGTAAGAAAAGAAGCAAAACACCGTGGTTTAAAAGTGTTTGATGCAACATGTCCTCTAGTGACCAAAGTACATTTACAAGTGACCCGTGCAAGTCGCAAGGGTGTTGAGTGCATTTTAATTGGTCATGAGGGACATCCAGAAGTTGAAGGCACCATGGGGCAATATGATAACCCTAACGGTGGTGTTTATCTTATTGAATCTCCTGAGGATGTGAATAGTCTTCAGGTCAATAACCCAGATAACCTCTGTTTTGTCACTCAAACTACGCTTTCTGTCGATGACACCTTGGATATCATTACTGCACTAAAACAGCGTTTTCCTTCCATTGAAGGACCTCGTAAGGATGATATTTGCTACGCGACACAAAATCGCCAAGATGCGGTAAGAAGTATGTCTGCTGAAGTCGATTTATTGATTGTTGTCGGTTCCAAAAATAGTTCTAATTCAAATCGTTTACGTGAACTGGCTGAAAAGACCGGTACGCAATCTTATTTAGTTGATACCGCCGCCGATGTTGAAGCAATCTGGTTTAACGGGGTGAAGAAAGTGGCAGTAACAGCCGGGGCATCAGCGCCTGAAGTGCTAGTGCAACAAGTTGTTAACGCGATAGCGACACTTGCACCGAGTGTGATAACTGAAGTTGAAGGTCGTAAAGAAGACACTGTGTTTGCAGTTCCGGCGGAATTACGTTAATTATTTCAATAGTTTCAACTGTCTATCAATATTAACCCGCAACCTAACTTGGTTGCGGGTTTTTTGTACTTGCAAAATAAACCGAGTATAATACCGAAAAGACTGTATTGAGCTCTTAATCATGCTTAATATAAGAAATTATACAAAATTGATACTATCTGATTACATTTAAGTCAGCTATTATCAATACATAATAATAATTCAAGTTCAAGTAAAGGATCTAAGGTTGAAAGTATCTGCTATTGACCTTATTAGGGGAGTTGGCACTCATGTCATGTAAAAGGAATGGATTTTCCTTAATTGAAGTTATGGTCTCACTAGTGATCCTAGTGATAGGCCTTATTGGGATTTTTAATCTTCATATTATTGCCAAGAAAGGCAGTTTCGAATCTTTTCAGCAAACCCAAGCCTCATATTATGCCGACGACATTATTAATCGTATGCGTATCAATAGCGGTCAATTAGCTACTTATGCAGGGACCTACACAGGTACAACGATTACATCTGCTAAGTCTTGCGATGTTGCAGTTGGTGGTAATGTCAATTGTACTAATATTGAAACCAGAAACTGGGATCTATATCAATGGGAACGGGCATTTTTAGGTGAAAATGAACAATCACCTGACAATCAAAATGTGGGTGGCTTAGATTCGCCTACGGCCTGTATTGATATCGACGCTAGCAATAATGTCACCGTAGTCATGACTTGGAAGGGCGTAAGGGTTTCATCAGATGGTACCGAAGGACAAACTAGTTTTGTTAAAGGGTGTGGTTCTAGTAGCGATAGACGGCGAGCATTGGTTGTCAATACGGCGATTATAATATGATAAAAGCATTTGATAGTCAGCGAGGCATGTCGCTGGTAGAGTTAATGGTCGCTATGTTAATCAGCTTATTTTTAACGGCCGGCCTTTTCACTATGTTTAGCATGTCTTCAAGTAATGTGACTACCACAAGCCAGTTTAATCAATTGCAAGAAAATGGCCGTATTGCACTGGCAATTATGGAGCGAGACCTAAGTCAGCTGGGCTTTATGGGAGACGCTACTCGTCTAGGTATTAGTCTTGGCAATACTATTGTTTCTGCCACTGCAGTTAACGTAGATTGCATCGGTGGAGGACCTAATAATGCTAGTTTTCCTAATGGGCTGCAGGCTCACTTTCGTACATTATGGGGATATGAGCAAGGAGTCGGTGCTGGCTCCTTAACGTGTATAACCCCAAATAATAAAACCGATGTTATTCAAATTAAACGCCTAATTGGCCCACCAGTGACAGTATTAACTGCTACTCGCTATTATGCGGCTTCTAATTCTAGTGATATTGTCTTTTTTAATGGCAGCGTTGCAGCCCCTTCGCTTACCGATAGTCGATTATGGGAGTATCAGCATCATGTCTATTTTATCCGGGATGATGGTGATATACCCGTATTAAGGCGTCGCACCTTATCAATTAATAATGGCATGAACAACGAAGAGCAGCTTGTTGAAGGTATAGAAAATATGCGCATTTTATATGGATTTGACAACAATGGTGATGGTACTGCAGACAGCTATATGCCGGCACAAAATATGACTTCCTTAATGTGGGAGTGGAATAACATTATCATTAATCAGCGTTTAGTTGCCTTAAGGGTATTCTTGTTGGTTCGTTCAAGTGAGAAAGACAGAAGCTATAAAAACGATATTACCTATAAGTTGGGTGATAAAACTATTGAACCATTAAACGATAATTACCGTCGTAAAGTGGTTTCAACTACGATTATTTTAAAAAACCCTATTTTATTTTAAGCAAATTTAAATTTTATGTATGGTGTTTTTATTATTATGTGTGGTGTTTTATTATTAATTGTTGAACACAGTAGTTAAGTGAGTAAATGGTATGAAAATGATTAAATCGCAAAGAAAACAGCAAGGTATTGTGTTGTTTTTTTCATTGATAGTGCTTGTGCTTATGACCTTAATTGGTGTGGCATTAGCGGTTAATTCTACTCAGTCATTAAGAATGGCAGGTGCCGGCTCTGAGCGTTTAGACGCAATGGCATCAGCTCAAGGTGCACAAGATAAAACCATTGTTGCAAATGCAGACGCAATGGCGAATATGACGGCTATTTCTACAACGATCGATAATGAGTTAGGTGTGTCAAGTACTTTAACGCCGATGAGCATTGGTGATGTCGGCTGTCAACGAAGTCCTGCAGCAACGGGACAAAATTTAATCAATTGTCTTCGTTTCGAGATATCCAGCGCGGCGACATTCGGACGCAGTGAAATGGGGTTAGTTACCGTTATTTCTGGGATAGAAAAAGAAGTATTATGATGAACAGGGAGCTAGTCATGTTTTTTAAACAATTACAGTCAGCATTACTATTTACTATACTGGCTTACTCATCGATTAGTTTTGCCGATGATACTGAATTATATGTTTATGAATCCTCGGCACGGACAGGTGTAAGACCTCAAGTGTTAATTATCTTTGATAATTCAGGCTCTATGAAGACAATTGAAACAGATGCAGAGTCAGGTTATGACTCAAGTGTTACTTACCCAGCCGTCGGTAGTGATAACTCATTACAGGAACGCATGGTGTATTTTACCAAAGGGGGGATCGATAATACTTCATTGCCAGTCCCCGATAGTCCTTCAGAAAGTCGTCGATTTCTAAATGAAATAAATGGCTGTGAGACTTCTTGGGATTATCTTAATAAATATGGTGTCTTTACAGGATTTTTTCGCGAGTATTCTTTTAGCGGACAAAATGGTACTTGGCAAGAAGTTCCAGATAATAATGGGGCAAATATTACTGTCTTAGACTGCTTTGATGATATTGATACTGCTAAATGGCGTAATGCTCCAAATCAGCCTGATGGTTTTCCGGTTGATAGTGCCGGTAATAAGAAGGATCCTGTTAGATATACTGAAGTTAATGGTTCATCTAATCAAGCTACGATCGATGCTGCTTTAGTCAAAGCAAAGCAAACCGGTTTTGGTACTGGTAAGGCTCTGACTTTATATACTGATAATTACCTTCGTTGGTATAATGGCCCCAAAGTCACTGAACCAAAAAGTCGATTAGCAATTGCTAAAGAAGTGATAACCGAAACAATTGTAACCACACCTAGTGTCGACTTTGGCTTGGCTATTTTTAATATTAATGCTTTTAGTGAAGGTGATGCTGATGGCGGCAGAATCGTTTCTGGTATAAAAACAATGTCAGAATCAAACAAGATTAGTTTACTTAACACTATTTCAAACCTAGACCCTCAAACGAATACTCCATTATGTGAAACGCTCTATGAAGCATATAGTTATTTTGGCGGCAACGCGGTAACTTTTGGAAAAAAAGATAAAAAGCCCAGTGGATATTCCTATACTCCAAATCAACCACCAAGAGATATAACTATCGAGAATGGCAATAACTATATTTCGCCCTTCAAAGAGTGCCAAAATAGAGCATATGTTGTCTATATTACCGACGGTGTTCCGACTCTAGATAATAATGCCGATAGTCTGATTAAAAATTTACCAAACGTAAATAAGACCGGTTTTGTAAATGCAAATCCTGACTTTACTAGTTTCCTACCGAATCTTGCCGGTTGGATGAATAACAATGATGTAAATACTAATATCTCTGGAGATCAGAACGTTACTACTTTTACTATTGGTTTTAGTACTGGTGCTGATGACGCTGCAGAGTTGCTAACTAAAACAGCAGATGAAGGAGGGGGGAAGTATTTTGCTGCAAAAAGTTCAACAGAATTAAGCGCTGCATTACAAAAAGTCTTTACTAAAATATTAGAAGTTAATTCCAGTTTTACATCGCCCTCAATTGCGAATAATAATTTTGACAGAACTGAAACATTCGATTCTGTTTATTACGCAATGTTCGTACCTAACAAAGGGCCTCGTTGGCGGGGGAATTTAAAAAAGCTAAGAGTAACGGGCTCGGGAGATATCGTTGATAAAAAGGGTAATCCGGCAATTGATGCTGATGGTAATTTGAGTTCTTCAGCTTGTTCCTATTGGACACCCGATGCGGTTTGTTCTGCTTCTAGCGATAATGGCGATGGTAATGATGTGACTATTGGTGGTGCTACCTATAATATTATACACAACCCAAAAGCCAGAACCCTGTATGGTAACTTTTCGGCTAGTGGTGGTTTAACCAGTTTTACGAAAAATAATGCATCTTCATTTGCTGGGGGGGATTCAGAGTTAGCTGCCTATATGGGAGTTGATGAAGGTAACTTAGATGATTATTTTAAATGGTCACAAGGTTTCGATGTTGATGAGGAGTCTGGAAGCCTGTCTGAAATTCGTCTAGATGTCATGGGTGATCCACTGCACTCTAAACCTTTAGCGCTCAATTTTGGTACCTCATCTACTCCTGATATTAGAATCTTACTTGGCACCAATGCTGGTTTTATGCATATGTTTAAAGATTCAGGTAGTTCAGTTGAAGAGTCCTGGGCGTTTATGCCTTACGAGCTTCTGCCTAACATTCGTCCTTTAAGAGCAAATATTCCATCGGGTGTTCATTCTGTTTATGGGTTAGACAGTTCTCCGGTTTCATATGTCAAACAAGGGACTAATGGTATTGATAAAGCATGGTTATTCTTTGGGATGAGACGAGGAGGAAAATCTTACTACGCTATTGATATTACCAATCCCGATTTGCCTAAATTTATGTGGAAAAAAAGTGTAGATGACGTAGGGTTTGGTGAAATGGGCCAAACTTGGTCAGAACCTGTTGTTACTTACATTCCTAATTGGCCAAGTGGTTCTACTTCCAGGAATAATGCGAAACCGGTTATCATTGTTGGCGCCGGTTATTCCCCTGCAGCCAAAGATGGCGCTGAAGTCGGTACTGATGATACTTCTGGCCGAGGCGTTTTTATCCTTGATGCCGAATCTGGGAATTTAATACATTCGTTCGCCCCTTCAGGTTCATCAAATACCATAATTCCAGGGATTGTAGATAGTATTCCAAATAGTGTCGCGGTACTTGACAGTAATGGGGATGGGCTAACAGATAGGATTTATGCAACCGATACTGGAGCTAATATATGGCGTATCGACTTACCCAGTAATAAAACTTCAGAATGGTCGGCGTTCCAATTTGCAAGCTTAGGTGGCGATTCGAAAAGTGACGATAGACGTTTCTTTGCTGAAGCAACAGTTGCCCAAACATCGTTTACAAATATTTCCGAAGTTTCGGTAACTGGACCATCAGGGACTAGCACTGTGAAGTCTTATCAAAATGTGCCATATGATGCAGTTGCAATTGGCTCTGGTAATAGACCTCATCCGTCTGATAAGAATCGCTCTGATATGTTTTTCATGTTTCAAGACCGAAATATAACTTCAAAATCATATTCATCATCTAGCGGTAATACCATACCGACTACGTTAACTAAAGATGACTTATATGACGTCACTTCGGCTGCTCCAACAACAGAAGCTGACAATTTAAGCTTCGGTTCTAAGAGAGGTTGGTATTACCAATTTGCTGATGCCGGTGAGAAGTCTCTGGCGGCGGCTTCTATTATCCGAGGTCGAGTGTTCTTCACTTCTTATGTCCCTGGGGATATTTCTGCCGTGAACCAATGTTTAGTTCCTGGACAAGGTCGCTTATATGGATTTGACCTTCACAGAGGTACTCGTTCTTATGCTGCTACATACTATGAGCTGGGTGAGCGAGTGCCTGATACACTAACACTTGTTATTCCACCTAATGATAGTACTACTAGCGATGACAATGACGATGACGACG
The DNA here is from genome assembly GCF_002836275.1 of Shewanella sp. Actino-trap-3. Classification (NCBI taxonomy): domain Bacteria; kingdom Pseudomonadati; phylum Pseudomonadota; class Gammaproteobacteria; order Alteromonadales; family Shewanellaceae; genus Shewanella; species Shewanella sp. Actino-trap-3. The sequence continues at coordinate 4,500,968 of NZ_PJCE01000001.1, forward strand.
GGGGCTATGATAACGAGAGTCCTATGTACTTGATTGGCTTTGGTAAGGTTGGTAACGGATTAGGCGTTAACAAGAATTATTACTATATAGCCGAGTAAAAGTGAGTATAACTGTAATGATAAATCAGAAAGGATTCACATTAATAGAAGTGATGATCACCGTTGTGATAGTGGGCATATTAGCGGCTATTGCATACCCAAACTATACTCAGTTTGTTGCAAAAGGTGCGCGTGCTGATGGATTAGCTGGCGTTATGCATGTCGCTAACTTGCAAGAACAGTACTATTTAGATCATCGAAGCTTTGCTACTGACATGACAAAACTTGGACTTAAGGAAGACCCTTGGATTGTGGAGAATACCTATTATCAAATTGATACCACATTGAGCGGAGATGATTATACGGTCACTGCAACTGCAGTCGGGGTGCAAGCGACAAGAGATGCTGTTTGTGCAACCATATCGTTAACGTCAGTAGGTTCTAAAAGTCCCACGGAGTGTTGGTAATGAAAAAAATATTTATTTTGAGTATGCTAGGTCTAAGCTTTGTCTATTCAACTGGGCTTATGGCGACAGAAAAATTGATTGACTATAAATGCTACGTAGAATCAACTAACGGTTATGAGATAAATTTTTATAGCTGGAAACCTTCTAAAATACAGTTGATGATTGCAAAATTACCAGCAACAAAGTACAAATTAGGCAAGCTTGATGTATATATAAAAGAGGTTGTTGAGTGCGTTGAGTTAGATGATACATTTCAAAATATTAACGCTTTAGCTAAGGATTTATTGACGGTAAGATAGATGGAGTTTTTATATTAATTGCAATTTACTGTGGACGTTATTGTTGAAATACGTCCAGAGGAATTGATGCTTATCGCTTCAGATGAGCTGTTATCTGCTGACCCAGGGCAATAGCGAAATATTCCGCTACTGCCATTTGACATTAAGCCGTCAGAATTAAAACTTAAACGTGATAAGTCAGATTTAATAATATCATTACTATTAAACGCGTCTACTTTACGTAGAACCACATCAGCAATGCCATTGGTTGTATCCATTGACCCAACAGTACCATTATCAATAAATACACTAAATCCTTTTGTCCAGTCACCCCCACACGACGTTGTTGTCATAGGACAGATAGAAACTCTGCTTCCGTAACTAACGGCTTGACTACGGGCAAATACAAACGAGGATTCAATGGTGCTGATAACACTTCTTGCTCTTATACCTTCATAAAGGCTTGTTAACGATGGCACGCCAATAGCTAACAGTATTGCAGCAACGGTAATGGTCACCATCAATTCTATTAGGGTAAATCCAGAATGTATTTTTTTCATGCGCAATTCCTCTGCTATATAAAACAGAGTATAACCAAGCGCAACATGAATGACAGTGTTTTATTGACTATTTGCAGACATCACTGCTAATCAATTCTTTATCAATAATCTTTATTATTTTATATTTTGTCATTTTACATTTTGTTAAAATTTACATTCTATATTTTTCTTGTTTGACATTCTTACCCTACCAGCTTGATTAACAATTACCGCTTTTGAATAAGGACTGTCAACAGAGCCGGGGCAATAGGTTAATGTTCCATTAGTGCCTGAAGCTAATCCATCGGGTTGAAATCTAATCGCGGGACGGTTGTAGTCAATGTAATCATTTTCATGAAAAGGAGATGTTTGTTGGAGTAAGCGATCACTGGCATCAAGTTGGTTTTTTTGCCCATGGTCAATAAATACACTTAACCCAATACTCCAATCCGATGAACACAAGTTGTCGACTAAAGGGCAAATTGTTACCCTCGAGCCATAACTGATTGCCATATTTCGGCCTAATTGAATGGTCTGTTGGATCACTTTAATATTACTACTTGCCCTGACTTGTTCAATTAATGCAGTAAATGAGGGAATTGCGATGAGTGAAATTAGTGTGGCAATCAGCATAGTTACTATTAACTCAATCAGACTAAAGCCTTTTATGTGATTAAAATGAGGCATACTGGTTCATCCTTAAACGTTGTCGGCTGCGTCCTGCAGTAAAACTTAACCTAGTATAGAAAACGAACAGCAAGTTTGCTGCGAAATATCTTTTCATAAATACGTAAAATAGCCGCGACAATTGGCTGCGCTTTCAAGTAAGATATTTGAATGATATTAGTAAGCATATAAACTGTAATCAGGACAAATGCTTAATCAACAACTTAGCCGATGACAGGAGTATTTAATGAAAAAAGTCGAAGCGATTATTAAGCCATTTAAACTTGATGATGTGCGTGAGTCACTTGCTGAAATTGGCATTACGGGTATGACAGTGTCTGAAGTCAAAGGTTTTGGCCGTCAAAAAGGTCATACCGAGCTTTATCGTGGCGCAGAATACATGGTGGATTTTTTACCAAAAGTAAAAATCGAATTGGTTATTCAAGATGAAATTCTTGAACGTGCAATCGATGTTATTGTTGATATCGCCAGAACGGGAAAGATTGGTGATGGTAAAATATTTGTAACCGACGTTGAGCGAGTCATTCGAATTCGTACCGGTGAAGAAAACGAAGAAGCAGTATAAGGCCCACAGGGCCTTTTTTTTCACTTGTACATTTTGTTTAGTTAACCTCAACTCTGGATAAGAGAAGGGATAAATTGTTAAAAACGGCTTTATTTCAAGTCTACAACATCAAACTCGCCATGTGTTTTGATCGCAAGACGTATTGACGCGTCAATAGCGGGCCCATTTTAAGTCGATGCAACTTTGGCCGCGCAGCAAAGGGCTGTTTGATAACCGTTTATTATCCACAGTTAGGTTACATAGTTGCTGGCATAGGGTATCTCTGAGGTAATGTATGGTTCAACGAATTGTTATTGTGGGTGGTGGGGCTGCAGGGTTAGCATTGGCCTCCAAATTGGGACGGAAGTTTGGTAAAAGTCCGTTAATCGATATTAGTCTGATTGATAAAAATACCATCCATATTTGGAAACCCAAGTTACATGAAGTTGCCGTTGGTGTGATTGATCAATCAATTGAAGGCCTGCAATATCGAGATCACGGATTAAAGAATGGCTATCGATATATCCGTGGCGCAATTGAACAATGCGACCCAAGCACTAAGCAAATTCAACTTGCTCCAGTGTATAACGATGAAGGCGAGATGATCATTGCCGCGCGCAGTATTGAATACGATACTCTTGTGCTTGCATTAGGCGGGGTTTCAAATAGCTTTAATACACCGGGTGCTGAAAAACATTGTATTTTCTTAGACAGTTTAGACAGTGCAAATCTTTTTCACCATAAGCTTATGGATGCACTCTTACAGCTTAATGAAACTCAAGACCAATTAGGGATCGGTATCGTAGGTGCCGGTGCAACAGGCGTCGAGCTGGCCGCTGAACTCCATCATGTTATTGAGTCTGTGAGGGAGTACGGTTATCAAAATATCTCCAAAGATCATTTAGATATAAACCTAATTGAAGCATCCACTAAAATTCTTCCCCAATTACCTGAACAAGTCAGTTCGAGGGCACAAACTGTACTGTCAAAATTAGGGGTAAAGTTGCACTTAGGTGTGCAGGTTAAAGAAGTGACTAAAGAAGGCTTTGTTACTGCGACAGGTGAGACGATTAAAGCCAATATAAAAGTATGGGCAGCAGGTGTTAAAGGTCCAAAGGTCTTTGAAAATTTTACCCAATTACCTATTACGCCACGTAATCAAATCGATGTAGATGAGTGTATGCATGTTAAAGGCCTTAATGATATTTACGCCTTAGGTGACTGTGCTCAATTAATTTTACCATCAGGTAAACCTGCACCACCCAGAGCCCAAGCAGCTGCCCAAATGGCCGATCGCCTATATGACAATATTTGCTTAAAGATGAAGCAGCAACCAGAAAAACCTTTCGTTTATAAAGACTATGGTTCACTGGTATCGCTCAGTCGTTTTTCTGCGGTTGGAAATTTAATGGGTAACCTTCGTTCGGGAGACTTTTTTGTTGAAGGTCACGTTGCACGTTTGATGTATATCTCGCTTTACCAACGTCATTTAGCCAGTTTATATGGCTGGTTCTCCGCTTCTGTATACCGTATTGCGCAAAAGCTACTTCGCTGGCAACGTCCTAAACTGAAATTGCATTAGGTGATTACCCGGCCAATAAATCGATAATCAGCGCCCATTGTATTCTTTTTATTGAATACAAAGCCTTTTTTGGACAAGAATTGGTCACTTGGTGATTATTGACGCAATTTAGCCTAAATATACTTGAATTTAAGATTTAACTTGGTAGTTTCAGTTATTAATTATTTGTTAACCTAAGGTATGACAATGATGTTGTACTTAAATCAGAGAAGATAATCAGTGCTTCAAGGAGCCAAGATGCCCAACGAAATTACATTATTAGAACAAACCAAACATGGTGATTTAAAACTGACTCCAAGTGATTTTTCACACGTGGCAGAACAGCACATTGTGCCTGTAACCTTACATGAAATTAATCGCGCTGCCACTGAATATCCTATCGTATTCGTTAAAAATAGTGACACAAACGAGTTTCAATCAGTTGCTATGCTAGGGTTAAAGCCTGGTCAGAATCTAAGTGTAAAAGACGGCAAATGGCAAGGCTTGTATATTCCTGCGGTTGTACGAGATTATCCTCTTGGCTTAGTCGTTAACCCAGACGTTAAAGATAAAGTGTGGATTGGCATTCGTGAAAATGCTAAAGAAGTGACTAAAGAAGACGGCCAAGCATTATTTGAAGAGGGTAAAGAAACCCCATTTTTAGAAGCGCGTAAGCAAGCATTGATTAGTCACTATGAACAAGATCAAGCTACACGGGGTATTTTGAGCTTTTTAGATGAAAAAGGCTTGTTGATTAATCAGACTCTAACTGTTGATGTCGCCGGTGAAAAACGTAATATTAATGGTTTATATCTTATTGATGAAGCTAAATTAAATGCACTAACCGATGAAGAGTTCATTGAGCTTAAAAAGCGTGGTTTACTCGGTCCTATATACGGTCATTTAGGCTCACTTAACCAAGTTAATCGCTTAGCTCGAATTGAAGCGCTTGGTCGATAGTTTCGTAAGGTTATATTAAAACAGGCACTCAATTGAGTGCCTGTTTTGTTTTAAGAAGCTAAAATGCAATAAATAGAGCGCTTAAATCGAATACATTTCAGATACAAAAAAGCCACTCATTGAGTGGCTTTTTTGTTTTTATGGTGCCGGCACCAAGAGTCGAACTCGGGACCTACTGATTACAAGTCAGTTGCTCTACCAGCTGAGCTATGCCGGCTAAATTGTGGTGCCCGAACCCGGAATCGAACCAGGGACACGAGGATTTTCAATCCTCTGCTCTACCGACTGAGCTATTCGGGCAACTAACTAAGTGTCAGTTAACTACTACAGACTAAGTATTAACTTGGTAATCAATACCTGTCTCGTCTGGAGTGCGCACATAGTATAGTGATGGTTTTTATCGTGCAAGTGGTTTTTCAAATGTTTTCACTCGTTCGGCTAGTTAATGTGCAAACGGGTGGCTTTTTATAAGTAATTGATGGTTTTTAACGCGAAGGGAGGAATTAATATACTAGGGCCTGTTGATCTTTCAATGTTGTTTTTGCAGCGAATTGTTGCTCATTACTTAACATGAGCTACAAGGCAGAGGCTTTGTGGTGTAGTTATTCTACATAAAAAGTCGATAACGCAGTAGAAATGACCAACAAACGCTGCCCGAAGGGGTCGGCTAAAAACGTTTTACTCTTTGTTGAGTGAGTCTTTGATAAGCGAGTGTTGCTTAGATTGCTAGGCAGCAATCCACTCGCCTCAATTAAAACGTTTTCATCTCGAACAAAATTTAACCAGCGAAGATCAACAGGCCCTAGTCATGCAGTATATAGGTGAGCGTAACTGTGTCAGTTTCCTATAAAGAAAGGCAAAACCCAGCTAATAGCAGGCATAATCCATTTACTGATTTTCTTTAAGCCATTTTGAGGTTAACCATAGTCGTTAATAGCATTAAGAGGGGGGAGCGGTATAAGACATCCTAAGTAAGATGCGTTTAAGCGCTGACTTTGCTTGGCTCAATAAGCTAAAAAGACAATTATTATTACCTCATACTTAACGTTGAGTACTCGCTATTAACCTTGTATACCCCATATATAGAGTGTTTAATTCCCGTTGTGGGTTCGTTTTCTATCCTAGTTAACCGTACTCGAGCTGTTAACGGACAAGTGGATGCGTTTTTTCTTACTATAATGGGTATTTACCGCTCTTGTACCGACTAAAACGGTTCATCATCCTCACAGAGAATCTTTATTAACAATTCATTTCTATTTTATCGAATGAATACTCCTATATTTAGCGGTTTTCTTTACTAAAAATGACATTAATATGTTGTGAGTTTATTGAGGAAGGTAACATGTTAAAAAACACTTCAGCTGGCTATGGATTAATAACCATTTTGACCCATTGGTTGTCCGCCATCGCAGTTATTAGCCTTTTTATTGTAGGTTATTGGATGGTTGATCTTACGTACTACAGTAGTTGGTACCAAACTGCGCCACATGTTCATAAAAGTATTGGTCTGCTGTTACTCGGATTAACCTTGTTAAGATTAGTTTGGCGAGCTATGTCACTAACGCCTAGTGCATTACCTAACCATCAGCCATGGGAAAAACGTATGGCAACCTGGGCACATGCTAGTCTTTATACGTTAATGCTGCTGATTATGTTTTCAGGAATTATGATTTCTACAGCAGATGGTAGGGATATTTGGATTTTTGACTGGTTTGCCGTGCCGTTTCCTAATGCTTTTATTGACGAACAAGCTGATACAGCCGGTGTTATACATCAATACCTTGCTTATAGCTTAATTGGCCTAGTTGTGTTGCATAGCGCAGGTGCGATTAAGCATCATATTATAGATAAAGATAATACTCTGAAAAGAATGCTTATTCCCAACCATGTTCGTTAACAGTTGTATTGGTTAACAATCTAATTAATCGTCGGTTCAGCTAACGGTTATGTTCGATGATGATGACTCTATTTATTTACTCTACCTATTTACCATTAACGCTTAATTTAAAGGAATAAAAATCATGAAAAAACACCTTATTGCAGCCATAATCGGTTCAACGCTTATGTTACCCGTTGCAGCTAATGCGGCCGACTATGTTATCGACACCCAAGGTGCACATGCATCGATTCAATTTAGTGTTAACCATTTAGGTTATAGTTTTGTGGTAGGACGTTTTAATGAGTTTTCAGGTGACTTTAGCTTTGATGCTAACAAATTGGCTGATGCCAAACTGAACGTCAAAATTAACACTAACAGTGTTGATTCAAATCACGCCGAACGTGACAAGCATTTGCGCAGTGAAGACTTTTTAAATACCAGTAAATTCCCTCAAGCCACTTTTACGTCGACATCCATAGTGGATAAAGGTAATAACCAGTTTGTGATTAATGGTGATTTTACCTTAAATGGCGTGACCAAACCCCTAACCATAGATGCCGTTGCCATTGGTGAAGGTAAAGATCCATGGGGAGGTTACCGTGCAGGCTTTAGTGGTACAACGACTTTTGCGATGAAAGATTTCGGTGTCAAAATGGATTTAGGTCCTGCTTCTGCTAACGTTGAATTAGCATTAGTAGTGGAAGGCATTAAGCAATAATGAACACTATGAGTTCACTAACTGGCATCAGGCAAAGTAATAAATGAGCGCCCACCGACGTCACTTCGTGTCGAACAACGAGGTTTTTCGATGAAGGTGATATAATAAAGCCGCTTAGTAAAGCGGCTTTATTTTTATGTAAAACAATTGATTATATTGACTGGTTACTCGTCTTCAGCTGGCGGAACATAGCCTTCAATTTCAACGTCTTTACCTTCAAATAAAAAATTAGTCATTTGCTCTTCAAGAAATTTACGGTCATCAACATTCATCATATTGAGTTTTTTCTCATTAATGAGCATGGTTTGCTTCTGTTGCCATAAGCCCCAAGCTTCTTTACTGATATTATCAAAAATGCGCTTACCCAATTCGCCAGGGTATAGCTGAAAATCTAAGCCGTCAGCGGATTTGTTTAAATGTTGACAGTGAACGGTGCGAGCCATGATGATCCCTTACTAACTTTAATTACGATAAAAATTAATGTGTCGCGAAAAGTACGGCTAAATTAGCCAAAATACGTTCTGTGGCAGCTGCCAACCCGACTTTCGCAGGTTGTTCTATGTTATACCAGAGTGCCGAGGTTTGTTCCATGATACCGCTAGCGAGATCTGGAGATAGTTCAACTAATACCGGGTGAATATCCAGATGAAAGTGACTGAATGTATGCCTAAATCCTGCAAGCCCTTGCTCTGACTCTGTCAAATTATGCAGGCTTAAATAATCATTTATTTCTGCTTGGTGCTCAAATTGCGGAAAACACCATAATCCCCCCCATATCCCCGCGGGTGGACGTTGAATAAGCTGAACTTTCACTGAATCTTCGCTGCTATCGACTAAAACCAGCATAAAAGCAGATTTTTCTGGAGTGATTTTTTTAGGTTTTTTACCTGGATATTGACTTTGAAGACCGCTTTGTTGAGCCACACAATCAATTGCCACAGGGCAAGCTGCGCAATTGGGTTTACTGCGGGTGCAAACACTTGAACCAATATCCATCATTGCTTGGTTAAACTTTTCAACATCTTTGACTGGCGTTAATGTGTCGGTTAATTGCCATAATTGCTGCTCAACGTTTTTTTGTCCAGGCCAGCCTTCAATAGCACCATGTCTGGCCAATACCCGTTTTACATTACCATCTAAAATAGGGTGGTGTTGCCCGAGCGATAAGGATAATACCGCGCCAGCAGTCGATTTACCTATTCCAGATAAAGCCACTACATCATCAAACTGAGTAGGGAACTCGCCGTTAAAAGCATCGCGAATATGCTGAGCTGCTTTATGTAAATTACGTGCTCTGGCGTAATAGCCCAAGCCCGTCCACAAATGCAGCACCTCATCTTGATGAGCATTAGCAAGATCTATAATGCTAGGGAAACGCGCAATAAATTTTTGGAAATAGGGAATCACAGTTGCGACTTGAGTTTGCTGGAGCATGATCTCCGACACCCAAACACGATAAGGCGTTTTATTGATCTGCCAAGGCAGTGATTTACGACCATGTAGGTCATACCAAGCGATGATACGCTCAGAAAATGGAGTCAGATTTTTCATGGGCGCAGTGTAGCCATAGGCATTTTATTACACAAGTAGCCAGGCTATTTTAAATCACTCGTTTACACCAAATTAGCGTAAACATGTGCAATCAGTTTAGGTATAATGGCCCACTGACTTTAAAAATGATCTGTTACAGATAACAATTGCGTAATGTGCAGCTAAAAAGTGGCTACCATGGCATTTAGCCACTAACCCATTTAATCACTCGCTATAACAGCACAAGAAGTACGCAGACAATGAGGCAAAGATGAGCGACGTTACCACAGCTGAATTTAACGAAGACGGTAAATACATTCGTAAAATCAGAAGTTTTGTTTTACGTGAAGGCCGTTTAACCAAAGGCCAATCTCAAGCAATTGAAGCACATTGGCCAGCAATGGGACTTGATTACACTCCACAACCGTTGGATTTAAACCAAGTGTTTGGTCGCGATGCTGATACCGTTCTAGAAATAGGTTTTGGTATGGGTGCATCATTAGTGCAAATGGCAAAAGCAGCCCCAGAACAAAATTTTATTGGCATAGAAGTGCATAAGCCAGGCATTGGTACGTGTCTTTCTGAGGCCGGTGCTGCTGAAGTTACTAACTTACGTGTATATCATCATGATGCAATGGAAGTGCTAGAGCACAGCATTCTTGATGGTTCACTTGCGCGGGTACAATTGTTTTTCCCCGATCCATGGCATAAAAAACGTCATAACAAGCGCCGGATTGTACAAGCTGAGTTTGTACAGCTAGTCCGTCGTAAGCTTAAAATTGGTGGTGTGTTTCACATGGCCACTGATTGGGAAAATTACAGCGAGCATATGTTAGACATAATGAATGCCGCTGAAGGTTATAATAATCAATCAACAACTGGTACAGTTGTCGAACGTCCAGACCACCGTCCGCTTACAAAGTTTGAAGCAAGAGGCCACAGACTTGGTCACGGCGTATGGGATATCATGTTTGAGCGTATCGCTTAATCACTACTACACTTTTTAGCAATCGGAGAATACACCATGGCGCAAAATCGCAGTCGACGTTTACGTAAAAAATTACGAGTTGATGAATTTCAAGAATTAGGTTTCGAAATGAACTGGACATTTAATGAGTCAGTTTCTGAACAAGATATCGATAGTTTGGTTGATCAGTTTATTGCTCAAGTGATTGAACCACGTCAATTAGGTTTCCACGGTGGTGGACACAAGCAATGGGAAGGCATTATGGCTACCCAAACTATCGGTAAATGTACTGATGAAGATATTGCAGCAGTCAATGCATTCTGGAAAGACAAGCCAGTTTCTAACCTTGAAGTCAGTGATTTATATGATATTTGGTGGGGTTAAGCTAAATTGCCAGAGCAATTATTACTTCAAGACGCTGTCGATAAAGTAAGATCGCTATTGGGTAAAGGTAAGGTGGCAGGATATATTCCTGCTCTTGCCTGCGTTGACCCCAACAAAATAGGTATTGCAGTTACCACCATTGACGGTCAAACAATTGGTGCGGGTGATTATCTTGAACCTTTTTCCATTCAAAGTATTTCTAAAGTCTTTAGCCTGACTCAGGCACTTAATTTATATACAGAAGAAGAAATCTGGAGTCGAGTGGGTAAAGAACCTTCTGGGCATTCATTTAACTCGCTTGTACAGGTTGAACTAGAGCGTGGCAAACCGCGAAATCCATTTATTAATGCAGGCGCGTTAGTCATTGCGGACTTGTTGCAAGCACGCTTGGGTGCACCTAAACATCATATGCTTGAGGTGGTGCGTCAGTTGAGCCAAAATACCACATTAGCCTTCGACAAAGTGGTAGCAGATTCTGAGTATCAATTTAGTGCACGTAATGCTTCTATTGCCTATTTAATGAAGTCATTTGGTAATTTCAATGGCGACGTGAATACCGTACTTAAAAGCTATTTTCATTATTGTGCGTTAAGGATGAATTGTGCTGATTTGTCCCGGGCGATGTTCTATTTGGCCAATCGTGGTAAGACACTCGATGGCGATAGCTTAGTCTCACCAGTGCAAACTCGGCAGCTTAATGCATTACTCGCAACGTCTGGATTATACGATGGCGCAGGCGAGTTTGCTTACCGAGTGGGTATGCCGGGTAAAAGTGGCGTAGGCGGCGGTATTATTGCGATTATTCCTGGTGACATGTCTATCTGTGTGTGGTCGCCTGAACTCGACAATAATGGCAATTCATTGGCGGGTACAGCCTTACTTGAGCATTTAAGCCAGCAGTTAGGTCGTTCAATTTTTTAATTCCACATCACTATTTTTAATTTCACATCACTATTCGTAAAATAGACTACTTTTTGGTTTATTTTACGAAGAGGGTGATGTTTTTTGTTCATTTAGTAGATGTTAAATTTGAAAGTTTATAAAAATAACATATAAATCAAGCAACTATACTTGTTGGCATGACTAGTGCTTTATTGTGCTATAACTAATTATATTGAATAGATTTTATCGATATTCGTTTAACAAAAGGATTTTTATCATGACCAAACAGAAGTTAATTTGTGGTTTAGCGTTAACCAGCATGTTATTCACTGCAGGGGCATTGACTCCAGCCATGGCAAAAATGTCAATTAATGATGAAAAGTGTAACGTGACATTAAACTATGACGTGACCGTTGAACCGAAAAGTTTACAGATCAGTGATAATGGCAGCGAGAAATATCGCGTTCAACTGGGTCAATTGTATGTCGACGGTAAAGAAGTCGCATTAAATGACAAGCAACGGCTGTTATTAACTCAATATTCTGATGAGCTATCTCGCCAAGTTCCTGAAGTGATTGATTTAGTCACCGACGTTGTGTCGATGGCATCTCAGGCTGTCAATATGGCGCTAACACCAATATTTGGCGATGCCACAGGCGTTCAGATTGATAAGATGATGACAGGTATTCAACAACGCATTGATACTATGGCTTATCAACAAGGTGATAAATTTTATTTAGGCTCAACTGAATCTTCAATGGAACATGCCTTTAATGAAGAGTTTGAGCAAGAAATAGAGCAAATGGTAACGAACTCAATGGGCTCATTAATGATGACATTAGGTAGCCAGATCATGTCTTCTGAAGGTGGTTCGTTTGAAGAGAAAATGAATACTTTTTCACAAAAAATGGACAACGTCGGTAAAGACATCGAGCAACAACTTGAGTCGCAATCTCAAGGTCTGGAGCAACGCGCGACTGAGGTTTGTGATAATTTTGAAGGATTATTAGTGTTAGAAAGTCGAGTGCGTAAAGCCATCCCAGAACTTGCACCTTACACCTTAGCTACGCTAGGCGATATAAAAGAGTAACCTTGTTCAAGCTGTCTTCCCGGACACCTGACCTTCCCCTGTGCTTTTTTAAAGACACAGGGGCTTTTTTTTTCCGCCTATTTTAGCTATTTTGCCGCTATAGCTAGTGTTGCTTTGTTCTGATAAAAAAATTGTCAATTATAAATATACAGCTCGACAGGCTTTTTTTGTTATACTAATAAAAACTATAACAAAATTGCACTCTATTTTTGGATGTGGTTATATTTCGGAGTAGTCATTTGTTTGTGTTGATTTACAGTATTGGTTTGTTTCGATGCTCATTGAGCATCAACACTCTTAATAACTGAATGTTGATATTGTGCTTAGCAAGGTTTAGTTACCAGCAATGGCAAACAGACATCTGAAATTTTTATTAATGTCGTAACCAGCTTAAGGCGACTTTCATGTTAGAACTGTTAGAACCTATCGCAATTTTTACTCATGTTGCACGTGCAGGAAGTTTTAGTGCTGCAGCCAGACGTCTTGGCATTTCTAAATCTAAAGTGAGCACTCAAGTTGCAGATCTTGAACATAAACTTGGCGTTCAACTTATTCAGCGTACAACACGCAGTTTAAGTCTTACCGAAGCCGGCAATCTATTGTATCTTCAAGGCGAAGAACTACTTCGAGATGCAGAACAGGCAGTATCAAGTGTTCACAACTTAAATGATGCCACTCGTGGTGTATTGAAAGTCGGGATTTCGCAATCATTTGGTACTATGCATATTATTCCTGCTTTACCAGAATTTATGGCGAGACACCCAGATCTTGAACTACAAATCAGCTTGCTTGACCACAAAGTTGACGTTGTCAGCGAAGGTTTAGATCTGTTGTTAACCATGTCTGAGCAATTACCGCTGGGTATGGTGGCAAGGCCGTTGATGAAATGTCAGTTTTTGTTAGTCGCATCACCAGGTTATGTTGCCCAGCACGGAAACATTAGCCGGCCTGAACAATTGGTTGAACACAATTGCTTGGTGTATCAAGGCGAGTGGCATGAGCACAGTATGTGGCAATTTAAAAAGGGCGATGATTATTGCGAAATTGGCGTATCAGGCAATTTCCGTGTTGATAATGCGCCGGCATTAAAATCGGCGGCAGTGAGTGGTTTAGGTATTGTTTACTTAGCCAGTTATTTGCTGGAAGATGAAATTGCTGAAGGGACATTGGTTCCTTTGTTACCTGATTGGCAGTTGACCCATAATCTTCCATTACAAGCGGTGTATCCGCGTCGTAAACACCTGGCTCCAAAGGTGAGTGCGTTTATTGATTTTATTAAAACGCACATTAGTAGCCCACCTTATTGGGACGCTAAGTTTGAAAATTTGTACAAACAGCGTAAATAGCCTCAACTCTGGATAATAAACGGTTATCAAACAGCCCTGTGTTGTGCTAGCTGCATTGTATCGACTTTACATAGGCTGGAATGGCACATAGTTATTGAGGCAGCGCTTAACGCGGCTCTTAACATAGCGATTAATACGTCAATCCGCCTTGTTAGCAAAACACATGGCAAGTTTTATACTACGGACTTAAAAGACATCCGTTTCTAACCATTTACTCCCATCTCTTATCAAGAGTTGATGTTAACTAACCTCAACTCTGGATAATAAACGGTTATCAAACAGCCCAGTGTTGCGCTACCCGCCTTGTATCGACTTACAATAGGCCAGCTATTAATATAGTTATTGAGGCAGCGCTTAATGCGGCTCTTAACATAGCGATTAATACGTCAATCCGCCTTGTTAGCAAAACACATGGCAAGTTTGATACTGCAAACTTAAAATACATCCGTTGTTAACCATATATTCCCACTCCTGTTTAGAGTCGATGCTAGGTAAAAGCGGAAACACTGTTTCCTTTTTAAAACAAAGCCAAAAATTATCTTGCAGTTTAATATTAAAGTTATATTTATCAGTTTATTAAGCTTTTAATTTATTAGTTATTCATTAGGTAGCTAATCAAGGGGGCTGCTAAATACCAGAGTTAAGTTGTTGAAGTCTGTTCTGATATCAATACAATAGTTATTAGTTGATTCGAAATGATTTGAAGCATGCGTTTTCTGAGAAATGACCCCTTTTCAGTTAAGCGTACAAATCGGCAAGGTAGCAAATTTTGAATCAGTACTGGCAGTGGTTTTGAACTAATATAATGCCAGTCTTGAAACCATCATCCTAGTTTATTTGGTTACCCCAGACGTTGAGCTGGGGTTATTTTTTTGTGGCATTATGAAAGTAAAACCATAACCATAATCCAAGCTTGGTGCTTTACTTTATCCAGTACCAATAACCAACGCTAAATTACTGCGACTGAACCTGTTTAATCCACTTATTTACCTGCTCTGCAAGAATGTCTAATGGCAATGGCCCATTTTTCAAGATGGAGGTGTGAAATTCACGAAGATCAAACTTGGCGCCTAATTCTTTTTTGGCATGTTCACGTAGCTGAAGTATGTTAATCATTCCCACTTTATACGCGGTTGCTTGTGATGGCATAACAATATGGCGCTCGACCATTTTAATGGCATCAGATTGCGCATTTGGTGTGTTATCGACGTAATAGGCAATAGCTTGCTCACGAGTCCACTTTTTAGCGTGTATTCCGGTGTCAACGACTAAACGACATGCGCGCCACAGTTCCATTGATAGACGGCCAAAGTCTGAATAAGGATCTGCATATAAGCCCATTTCTTTAGGAAAATATTCAGAGTAAAGTCCCCAGCCTTCAGTATAAGCAGTGTAACTGCCAAATTTACGGAATTTTGGAATGCCTTGCAGTTCTTGTGCAATAGCAATTTGCATGTGATGACCAGGGATCCCTTCATGGTAGGCCAGAGCCTCCATTTGATATTTTGGCATCGCTTCCATTTTATATAAATTAGCGTAATAGGTGCCTGGACGAGATCCGTCTGGTGCTGGTTGATCGTAAAATGCTTTACCTGCCGACTTCTCTCTAAAAGCCTCCACCTTTCGTACCACTAAAGCGGCTTTAGGCTTAATGGTAAATACTTCATCTAAACGAGACTCCATAGTATCGATCAGAGACTTGGCTTGGGTGAGATATGCTGTTTTACCTTCATTAGTGTCAGGGTAATAAAACTGTTGGTCATCGCGCATGAAAACAAAAAACGCTGCTAAGTTGCCGTCAAAATGCACCTTTTTCATAATGACACGCATTTCATCATGAATACGCTTAACCTCGTTTAAGCCGAGCTCATGTATGGTGTCTGCTGTCATGTCAGTGGTGGTGGTGCGGGCGAGGGCATTATTGTAAAACGCTTCCCCGTCAGGCAGTTTCCAAACACCATCTTGAGTATCAGCAAGTGCTTCAAGTGACTTTGTATAGTTGATTAATTGCTCATAAGCAGGCTTTACCTTAGTAAGCAGAGCCTGTTTTACTTCGGCTAATAAGGCTTGTTTGTTGCCATCGGTTATATCGAGTTTATTTATCTTACGGTTCGCGTCAGCCCATAACGCGCTGTCTTTTCCCGTATTGGCAAATGGGGCACCAGTAATAATATTTTTGCTATCAGAAATCACATATGAGAATACAAATTTCGGCGCGATAATATACTTTTCGGCACGAATTTCTAATGAGGTTTGTAATTGTGATAACAGTGTCGGTATGGCGTTTAAACGACTGATATACGCTTTTGCATCACTCTCATCTGTTATTTGATGTTGATTAATAAGCAACGAGGCCACCATTGAGTGAACACCGTTCATTTGGTTAATCGGATAGGTGTGATAACGCCATTTATCATCGCTAATACTGTGTTCTAAACTGGCTTTTAATAGTTCAAAACTGAGTGAGGCCTGTTCATCGAGCTTAGTCGCATCAAGGCGGGTTAATCTTGCCAGTTGCTGTTTACTGCGGGCTAAATTTGCATCGGCAGCGGCTTCTGATAAGTCATTCCACTTGCCATAATCTTGTTTGATCCCAAGGTAAGTTTGGTTAACTGGACTTGCCATAACATTTTCCATAAAAATGGCTTCAAACAATGCATTGGCTTTTGCTGATTCGGTTTGCTGGCTTGTTGTTACTGTACTTTCTTGAGAGCTTAATTGCGGCATGTTATGCAGTTGTGCAATAGCTGATGTAGCGAATAAACTTGATAACGCAACAGCAATCAGAGTTGTTTTTGTTTTAATAGTCATTGATATCATCCCAAAGTTATAAGGGCACATCCTAATCAAGCTTTAGCTAAAGGTGTAAATATAAATGTTAGAAAATGTGTATGTAAGGTAGAGGTAATGGCGCGGTTATGTCGCTATTTGGGGTTTGCGACTCGCAGCATCTGGGTATAACAGTAAGCTGCGAGCCATATTTTTCTATTAAATCCAGTAATTAAATCCAGTAATTAAATCTAGTGATTAGATAAACTGGGATAGCAAATCATTGACAAACATGTGGCCTTTTTGCGTTAAGTGCCAATGTGTTGTGGTCTCGGTCAATAATCCGCGTTCAATTGATTTTTGCATCCCTTGCTTGACCACATCTGCCGATTGCCCTGTTCGCTGCTCAAATTCAGTTTTAGGGATTGGCGTCATCAATCTAAGACGATTCATTAAATACTCTAATGGGCGATCGTCTTCAATCACCTCTGTAGTTTCAAAGGTATATTTATCTGCTGAGAGGTAGCCTTTGGGGTGCTTTATTTTAACGGTACGGACAATCCGATTTGAGTCGGGCAGGGTGATTTTGCCGTGGGCCCCGCAACCGATGCCAAGGTAATCGCCAAATTGCCAATAGTTAAGATTATGGCGACATTGGAATCCAGGTTTTGCATAGGCTGATATTTCGTATTGCTCATAACCTAATGCCGCTAAGCGTTGCTGACCTTGCTCGTAAATTTGCCACAGGTTCTCATCGTCTGGTAATTGTGGCGGTTTTGAATGAAACAAGGTGTTGGGTTCAATGGTGAGTTGATACCAAGAAAGATGCGGTGGGGCTAAGGCTGTTGCCGTGTCGATATCATGCATGGCTTCATCAAAGCTTTGGTTCGGTAAACCATGCATTAAATCGAGATTGAAACTTAAATAATCAGCTTGCTTGGCTTTTTCAGCCGCCACTTTCGCTTCATCTTCGTTGTGGATACGTCCGAGTAAATTAAGTTTTTCTTTTGAGAAACTTTGCACCCCAATAGATAAGCGCGTGACACCCGCAGCACGGTAAGCACTAAAGTCATCGTGCTCTAGTGTACCTGGGTTGGCTTCCATAGTGATTTCAATATTATCGTCAAAAGGGATCAATGCTTGCGCCCCTTCAAGTATGCGTTGAATTTGGCTCGCATCAAATAACGATGGCGTGCCACCGCCGATAAAGATGGTATGCACCTTTCTACCTTGAACATAAGCCAAGTCTTGTTTTAAATCGTCTAATAACGCATCGACATATTGTTGCTGTGGTAACTCACCATTTTGGCCGTGAGAGTTAAAATCGCAATAAGGGCATTTTTGTACACACCATGGGATATGGATATACAAGCTAAGGGGTGGCAATTGCAATGTCATTTATTAATTATCATCCGTAGTATTGTTCGATGAAATGATACCTTGGGCTTTCATTGCACTCACTAAAAGTTCAAGTGCTTTGCCTCGATGACTGTGGGCATTTTTCTGCTCACGAGTTAACTCTGCTGCCGAGCAATCAAAACCTTGCGGGATAAATATCGGGTCATAACCATGGCCTTGCTCGCCTTGTGGGGTATGATTTATGGTCCCTTCCCATGAGGCTTGGCAAATAATGGGCGTCGGATCTTTTGCATGGCGCATATACACCAGCACACATTGAAACCGGGCATTACGAAGCGTTTCACCTTGCAATGCATCAAGTAATTTAAGGTAATTGCTGGTTTCAGTAGCACCGGGGCCAGAATAGCGCGCTGAATATATGCCTGGTTGGCCTTGTAATGCATCAACTTCAATACCTGAATCATCTGCAATAGCGGCTTTACCGGTAATTTCAGCGGCATGACGAGCTTTTATTATAGCGTTTTCAACAAACGTGGTGCCTGTCTCTGCAACCTCAGTCACGTTAAATTTATTCTGTGGTAATACTTCAATATTAAATGTTGTCAGCATTTGATCAAATTCGGCAAGTTTGCCTTTGTTGCCACTGGCAAGAACAATTTGTTGTTTCACTAGGGTATGCATAAGTTTTTTTAAGATGAGGATAAATTTGCGGTCATTATACGCTAACAAGGTTGCGATGCGCTACGCTGCTAAGATCCTAGGCCGCTACGCGGATAGTGCGCTTCGCTTCTAGGGCGTGACTTCGTCACTGCTAGGGACAGCTTTCGCTGCTAAGATCCTAGGCCGCTACGCGGATAGTGCACTTCGCTTCTAGGACGTGACTGCGTCACTGCTAAGGACAGCTTCGCTGCTAAGATCCTAGGCCGCTAGGCGGATAGTGCGCTTCGCTTCTAGGACGGACTGCGTCACCGCTAGGGACAGCTTCGCTGCTAAGATTGAGTCGCTGGGCGACTAGGCTGTTGATTTTATAGAATCTATCCGCGAAGCGTCCTAGCAGCGCAGCGCTCTAGGCTTTTATCGCTCGATATCGCTCGTTATCGAGATTTTAGGCCTTAATCTACATAGAACTTCTGTTTGAATTTCACCGAGGTATTTAATTGATTTTTGTACTTAATGGCAATGGTGAAATTGACGTCTTGATCGTCGCGGTAAGGCACTTCTGCGATGTAATAGATGGATTCGCCTTCACGGATTTCTTTAAAATCAAGCGTCATGCGTGCATCAATTAAGTTATTGGCGATGCCTGAAATTTCAACCGAGACCGCGGGATGTCCTTCTTGGCTGGTATTTAGCACGGTAATATTGACTAATCCATTGTAACTGCTGCGTTCTATGCCGTAGGTTTTAGCTATTTCTGGGGTAATAAAGGTGCTACTAAGCGCCATGTAATGAATATCAAAATTACCCACTTGTTGCTTTTGTTCTGCGTGAGCATTGCCAATATTGCTGATTGCGATGAGTGACAACAGCAATATTTGTAACAGTGAGCGAGATAAACGCAATGATTGAAACATAATCTGTCCTTAGTGTGCTTGAGCAATAACGTTATTATAGATGAGTCGGCTATAAAAGCGCGGCTATTTCCGCTGGGATAACTTTGGGTTGGCATATTTTAATTTGCTTATGACGACCTTGTTCACCTTTGATAATATGTACCTGACTTTTAGGGACTTTACAGGCTTTTGCGAGGTACTTAGATAAATAAGCATTTGCTTTACCGTCAATGGGTGGCGCTGTTATGGCTATTTTTAATTCGTTACCGTGTAAGCCGACAATTTGATCGCGGCTTGCTTTGGGTTGTACATAGACAAAAAGCAGCAAGTCACCTTGCTGCTCATCGTTAATATAGCTTACTGGGTTCATTGTTTAACCTCAGCTCGAGATATTAAATTGTTGAAATGGGCTAATTTTAGTTTATTTACCCCAACTCTTAACCCGAGTTGAGGTTGTTTAATTCGACAACTAAATAATTGACCAAAAAGGAATATATTGTGCACACAGCATGTTAATGAAGTTCATTGCAATAAACACCACCAATACCGATAAATCCAAGCCACCCATTGCAGGTATTATTCTACGCACTGGCGCTAAAACCGGTTCTGTTAATTGCGCAATAACCATAACAATAGGGTTATTGTTTTGATTGAACCAGCTTAATACTGCACGAATAAGTAACATCCAAAAAAACAATACGCCCGCTTGTTTTATCACAGAGATAAATGAGAACAATAACAAGGTAAGAATGTCTACAGCAGCACCTGCAATCAAAGTAAGTACTAACATTTTAACTAACACGACAATCAGTGCCAGTAAGATTGATGAAGTATCGATACGTCCTATCGAAGGTAATAGTCGACGCATTGGTGCGATAATAGGCTGTGTCGCTTTAATCACAAATTGACTAAATGGATTGTAAAAATCCGCTCTTGCAAGCTGCAGCATAAAACGAAGAATGACGATCATTAGGTATAAGTCAAACACGGTGTTGACTAAAAAACTCATTGCATTCATGGATATTGCCTTACGTTTATGTAAATTAGTGCCTAAGTTAGTACCTAAATTAGTGCTTAAATTAGTGCTTAAATAAATGCTTAAATTAACTGATCGCATATTTAACAGTTCAGTTAACTCAGCTGCAATATACCCGATTTTCACTCAGATTTCGTGCGTTTAAGCTGAGTTTTTACTAAAAACTATTTTAGCACTAAAGAGGTTAACGTTAAGTTAAATAATCATTCATCCCATAGCGTTAAAATGTTTTAGCCATCTCTTGGGCTCTGGCAACGCAGTTTGTCATGGCTTCGTCTACCAATTTAACTAAACCGCCTTGCTGGAGCGTTTCAACCGCTCTGGCTGTGGTGCCACCTTTTGACATAACATTTTGACGTAATTCTGTCACCGATAATTGTTGGTTTTGGATCACCATTTGCGCGGCACCTAAAGCGGCCTGTTCAGCAAGGAGTCTTGCTTTGTCCTCAGCCATGCCCATATTGACGCCAGAAGCGATCATTGACTCGATAAACAAGTAGAAATAAGCAGGAGAACTGCCCGCAAGCGCAATCACTTGATCTAATTCTGCTTCTTTATCAACCCAAACTACTTTGCCACCACTTTGCATTAATGTTTCGCAAATGGCCTTATTTTCGGCAGAAATACTGTCATCGGCATAAATACCCGTCATACCATAGCCAATTTGAGTTGGAGTATTAGGCATAGTGCGGATAAGCTTGATAGGTTGTTTAAAATAGACCGGATAACGAGACGCCGGAATACCTGCAGCGATAGTGATGATTAACTTATCCGCTAAATCCAGTGAACTTAAGTCTTCACAAACAGATGCCATTAATTGAGGTTTTACGCTTAACACGATCACCTCTGCTGCTTTGGCTGCTGCGTGGTTATCATGGGAAACCTCAATAGCAAAATCTTGCTGCAACGCATCCAATTTACCTTTGCTTGGATTGGTAGCATGAATAAGATCACTAGGATAGCCATGTGTAACTAAGCCACTGATAATGCTACGAGTCATATTGCCCGCACCGATAAAACATACTTTTGCTTGAGTCATTAAGTCTGTATCCAATAAAAGAGTGAATTTATGTCCAATTGCTGTGTATGTTACCTAATTCAGCTCTAGGACGCTACGCTTCCAGGTTCTAGGGTCGCTGCGCTGCTCGGTTCTAGTGTCGCTGCGCTGCTCGGTTCTAGTGTCGCTACGCTGCTAGGGCGGACTACGTCCTGCTAGGCCGCTGCGCGGATAGAGCGCTTCGCTTCTAGGGACAGCTTCGCTGCTAAGATTGAGTCGCTGTGCGACTAGGCTGTTGCTATAGATTGTATAGAATCTAGCCGCGTAGCGTCCTAGCAGCGCAGCGCTCTAGGCTCTTGCTATAGATTGTATAGAATCTAGCCGCGAAGCGTCCTAGCAGCACAGCGTTCTAGGCTGTTGCTATAGATTTTATAGCCTCTAGCCGCGAAGCGCTCTAGGCTGTTGATTTTATCTTTGACCAAAAATAGCACTGCCGATGCGCACCATGGTTGATCCGTTAGCGATGGCGATATCCATGTCGCCGCTCATGCCCATAGATAGAGTGTCGACGCTAGGATATTGCTGTTTGAGCTGCTCAAAAAGTTGTTTTAATTGACTAAATTCTTGTTGCTGAAGTTGTACATCATCAGTGGCAGTTGGGATCGCCATTAATCCGCGCAGTTTAAGGTGGGGCAAGGATGCGATAGTAAGTGCTAACGTGGCGACATCTGCAAAATCTGCAGAATTGATACCCGACTTAGACTCTTCCTGGCTAATATTGACTTGAATACACACGTTTAATGGCGACTTGTCGCTCGGCCGCTGTTCATGCAAACGTTGGGCTATTTTGCCGCGACTTAGCGTATGCATCCAATCAAAATGCTCGGCGACAATTTTGGTTTTATTCGATTGCAGCGGGCCAATAAAATGCCATTCTATATCTGGGTAATCTGCCTGCAAAGCGTTAATCTTAGTTTCGCCTTCTTGGACATAGTTTTCCCCAAATAAACGTTGCCCCGCTTGATAAGCTGCAATAATGTCACTTATGGGTTTGGTTTTGCTCACCGCCAGTAGGTTTATCTCATCTGGAGAACGTGAACAATTTTGCGCCGCTTGATTAATTCTGCTCTGGGCGATTGATATTCTGTCTGCTATTGTTGTCATAATGTTGGTTTAATGGATGTCTCTACAATGGAAATCACTGAATTACTGGCCTTTAGTGTCAAACACAAAGCATCAGATCTACATCTTTCAGCAGGCGTATCCCCCATGATCCGTGTTGACGGTGAAGTGAGGAAAATTAATTTACCTGCGTTAGATCATCAAGGCGTTCATAGTCTTGTTTATGACATCATGAATGATAAACAACGTAAAGACTATGAAGAACACTTAGAAATCGATTTTTCATTCGAAGTCCCCAATCTAGCTCGCTTTCGTGTTAACGCATTTAATCAGTCTCGTGGTGCAGGCGCGGTATTTCGTACCATTCCTTCTGAAATTTTATCTCTTGAGCAACTTGGTGCACCAGAAATTTTTAAGAAAATCGCCAGTTACCCACGTGGATTGGTATTAGTGACAGGGCCAACGGGGTCGGGTAAATCGACTACATTGGCCGCGATGGTCGACTACGTTAATGAAAATCGACATGAACATATTTTAACCATTGAAGACCCGATAGAATTTGTCCATCAAAACAAACAATGCTTAATCAATCAGCGCGAAGTTCACAAACATACCCATAGCTTTAATGCGGCGCTGAGAAGTGCACTGCGTGAAGACCCTGATGTTATTCTTGTGGGTGAAATGCGCGACCTTGAAACCATTCGTTTAGCCATGACGGCCGCAGAAACGGGTCACTTAGTGTTTGGTACTTTGCATACCACCTCGGCAGCCAAAACCATTGACCGTGTGGTCGATGTATTTCCTGAAGGTGAAAAAAGCATGGTACGCACCATGTTGTCAGAGTCACTTCAAGCCGTTATTTCGCAAACATTGATTAAGAAAATTGGTGGTGGCCGAGTAGCCGCTCATGAAATTATGATGGGTACACCCGCGATCCGAAATCTTATTCGTGAAGACAAGGTCGCGCAAATGTATTCAGCCATTCAAACGGGTATGTCTCACGGCATGCAAACCCTTGATCAATGCCTGCAAAATTTGGTCAATCGTGGCTTAATTACCCGCGAAGATGCGATGCAGAAAAGTTCGAATAAACAAGCTAATTTCTAAGGAACTGGATCATGGATGTTCGTCCGTTTTTAAATATGATGGTTGAGAAAAAGGCGTCTGACTTATTTATCACCGCCGGTTTTCCACCGAGTGCCAAAATTGACGGTGAGTTACGTCAGCTATCTGAAGACCGATTAACACCAGAGCAATCGCTGATGTTTGTTGAGTCGTTAATGAGTGATATACAAAAGAAAGAGTTTCACGACAGCAGCGAATGCAACTTTGCTTTTGCGGCAAAAGATTTAGGCCGTTTTCGTGTCAGTGCCTTTTGGCAACGAGAATCAGCCGGTTGTGTTATGCGCCGTATCGAAACCCAAATTCCAGAAGTGGATGACTTAAAGCTTCCCGCCATTTTAAAAGATTTGGTCATGAGTAAACGTGGTCTTATTATCATGGTCGGCGGAACAGGTACCGGTAAGTCAACCTCGCTAGCTGCGCTGGTGGGCTACCGAAACGCTCATTCTCGGGGGCATATTCTGACCATTGAAGACCCGGTTGAATTTGTGCATAACCATCGCAAAAGTATAGTTACTCAACGAGAAGTGGGTATTGATACCGATTCATTTGATGCCGCGCTTAAAAGCTCACTGCGCCAAGCGCCAGATGTGATCTTAATTGGTGAAATTCGTACTCAAGAAACCATGGAATTTGCACTGTCGTTTGCCGAAACCGGTCATTTATGTATGGCGACTTTACATGCAAACAACGCCAACCAAGCACTCGATCGTATTATGCATTTGGTGCCAGAAAGTAAGCACAATCAGCTGCTATTTGATTTGTCATTAAATTTACGCGGTATTGTGGCGCAACAGCTTATTCCTAAATCAGACGGAACCGGACGTCGAGCCGCCATTGAGGTGTTAATTAATACTCCACGTGTGGCCAGTTTGATTGCTAAAAACGAGTTGCATTTACTGAAAGAAACCATGGCTAAGTCTCGCGAGCAAGGCATGCAAACTTTCGACCAGGCATTGCTTGATTTATATCTAGAAGGTGAGATCAGTTACGCCGATGCATTACATCATGCCGACTCACCTAATGATTTGCGTTTAATGATTAAATTGCAAAACAACGAAGCGGCTTCATCGGGCGCCATGGAAGGCATTACACTCGATATGGATTAGGCGTGATATGAACAAAATGTTCAAATAGTAAGCCAGTTGGTGGTTTTTTAGAGGTCGAGCGTCACATAATGTGTGTTTTTTTGTTATAATCAACGTTGGATTGTCATTACGGATGCTGTAATGATAAAAGAGGGTTAAATTTTCAGCGATTAATCCACTTCGTGTAAGTACATTATACGTTACTAATTTTTATCACGTTTTATAACAATATGTATCAAGGATGTATTATGCAGTTATGGCAAAAAGTCACTGTTTTATCTTCGCTAATCTTGTTTCCATTTTCGGCTTCGGCTGTAAAAGTTACCGATGAAGTCGATATTGGCGGCGCAGTAAGAATCAACTACGGTTGGAAAGATTACGATAATAACTCCAAACTTAAATTTGAACTGTTCCGTGCCGATGTCAACTATAAGAGTAAAGATGGCTTGTTCGCCTCAGCTCAGTATCGTTGGTACGAAAGCATGGATGTAGTGCATCATGCCTACATGGGTTATCAATTTGACGAAGCACAATCAGTACAAGTGGGTGTAACCCAAGTACCATTTGGCTTATTACCTTATGCAGCACATTCATTTTGGTTTGGTGCAACGTATTATCTTGGTTTTGAAGATGATTACGATGCAGGTATCCATTATAAAAATGAAAAAGATGGTTGGCGCTACGACCTAGCTTACTTTAGTAATGATGAATACGGTAATGGTGCGCGTGTCGATCGCTACTCATTTGACGTTGCTACAACGGATCAATCTCCATATGAAGAGTCAGGCCAAATCAACGCCCGAGTTGAGCGTGAATTTACTTCTGGTGACGTCACTCATAAGTTAGGTGGCTCATTACAGTTAAGCCAATTAGATTATATGGCCGATATCTCTAGCGTAGATGGTGAAGATGTCGATAGCCTTGCAGCTGCAGCTCATTGGCAACTTGACTGGAAAAAATGGCAATTACAGTTACAGTATATTCATTACGACTATGACGTAAAAGACAGTGAACGTATTACTCTTAGTGCGTTTCAGTTTCCATTCGAAATTGCTGCTGAAGCCGATGTTGCGACAGTTAACTTAGCTAAATCGTTTGATGTCGACTGGGGTCCAATCACTAATGTAAATTGTTACAACGATTACAGCCAAGTAATGGCATCAGGCGACGGGCTAGATGATTCTGTCCAAAACGTGACGGGTTGTGCCATCACTGCTGGTAAGTTTTATTCTTATGTCGACTGGATTGCCGGTAAAAATATGTGGTTTGTTAAAGGCCCAGGTGTGGGTATCGATAATGGCGACACAGCATGGCATTCTCGTTTGAACATCAATGTTGGTTTCTATTTCTAAACATTTTTGATCTCAATAAAAAAGTATTACGTACAATAGTGTGATACTTCATTAGGCACCGATAAAGTCATTTATCGGTGCCTTTTAACTTTGAGTAAAGGACAAACTAAAAATGATTAAATACCTAACAGCCATTGGCTTATTCACATTAAGTTCTGCTGCTTTTGCCACCAATTGTCCTGACTACCTCAATGTTGAAGCGCGAAAATTACACTCAACAGAAAACGTTAATTTATGTGAACTCACTCAAGGCAAAGCGGTGTTAATTGTTAACACGGCTTCTCATTGTGGTTTTACACCTCAATTTGAAGCACTTGAAACATTACATAAAGAGTATGCTGACAAAGGATTAGTGGTCATTGGCTTTCCTTCAGATGATTTTTTCCAAGAAGAAAAAGATGAAGCCAAAACCGCCGATGTTTGTTTTATTAATTATGGTGTCACCTTCACCATGGTGGCAACATCACCCGTTAAAGGCAGCAGTGCTAACTCGGTATTTAAATACCTAGGCGACAACAGTGCTGAACCAAAATGGAATTTCTACAAATATGTTATCTCAGGTGATGGTCAAACCGTACAGCAATTTAATTCGCGGGTTAAACCTGATAGCGATGAACTGAAAAAAGCGATTGAATCAGTTTTGTGATCATTAACTCAAGTGAGTTATTTTACAGCATTCTTTAACTGAGCTCTTTCAATGAGCCTTCTAGCTTAAATAAATATTTACAGATTGCGGGGTATTTTGATATAAAATCGATACCCAGCACTCTTTATGTTTTAAATGAATGCGATACAATTTTAATTTAAACTCATGAGTTATTCAGCGTGAGATATATTTGTCGATCAAAATCAATAACGGAGAAGATACTTTGGCTAGATTTTCAGGGCTAGATAAAGACACCGGCCATAAAGCACGTGGCAAAACTGGCGTATTACTATTAAATCTAGGTACACCAGATGCGCCAACGGCATCTGCTGTTCGCATTTATTTGGCTGAGTTTTTAGCAGACCCTCGAGTGGTGGAAATTCCAAAACTAATATGGATGATTATTCTTCACGGCATTATTTTGCGTATTCGTCCGGCTAAATCAGCAGCGTTATATCAAAAAGTATGGACCGATGCGGGTTCGCCTTTACTCGATATCAGCCAGCGTCAACAAGCAAAACTAGCCAAACAATTACAAGCACAAGGCTACGATGCCAGTGTGCATTTGGCGATGCGTTATGGATCGCCATCAACGTCTAGCACCTTGCAAGCTATGCACAAACAAGGTGTAGACAACTTAGTGGTTTTGCCTTTGTATCCGCAGTATGCAGCGCCAACAACCGGGTCTGCGTTTGATGCTTTGGCCAAAGAACTGATGAAATGGCGTTATATTCCGGCACTGCATTTTATTAATACCTATCATGACAACAGTGATCTTATCGATGCCCTTGCCGCATCCATTCAAAAAGACTTTGATGAACACGGTAAGCCACAAAAATTGGTGATGTCATATCATGGTATGCCAGAGCGAAATCTACATTTAGGCGATCCCTATTACTGCTTCTGTTTGAAAACGACTCGTTTAGTGGTTGAAAAATTAGGCTTAAGTGAAGACGATTACGTTGCAACATTCCAGTCTCGCTTTGGCAAGGCTAAATGGTTACAACCTTATACCGACGCAACAATAGCCAGCCTACCAGCCAAAGGTATCACCGATATCGCCGTTATCTGCCCAGCATTTAGTGCCGATTGCCTAGAAACCTTAGAAGAAATCAAAGGCGAAAATCGTCACGTATTTGAAGATGCCGGCGGCAAAAACTTCAGATACATTGAATGTTTAAATGATAACGATGACCACATCAACATGATGGCCAATCTGGTAAAACCTTTTCTATAATTATAGGGCGTGACTTCGTCACTGCTAGGGCGCTTCGCTTCTAGGGCGGACTGCGTCCTGCTAGGGCGTGACTCCGTCACTGCTAGGGACAGCTTCGCTGCTAAGATTGAGTCGCTGCGCGACTAGGCTGTTGATTTTATAGAATCTAGCAGCGAAGCGCTCTAGGCATCGAGATCCTAGGCCGCTACGCGGATAGTGCGCTTCGCTTCTAGGGCGTGACTTCGTCACTGCTAGGGACAGCTTCGCTGCTAAGATTGCGTCGCTGCGCGACTAGGCTGTTGATTTTATAGAATCTAGCCGCGAAGCGTCCTAGCAGCGCAGCGCTCTAGGCTGTTGCGCACCTAGGCTTTTAGCTTTATATCCTCGCCTCTGCTTTTATGATTTGTTAAACTCAAATAATGTTTCGTCGTTAAAGAAATAATATGAGAATAGATCCCAATATCGCATTAGTTTATAGCACTGATAAAGGTCGTATTGATCAACCTAAACCACAAGCTGAAATTCCAACTGGTGACGGCATAGTGCGGATCCACAAAGATACTAAAGGTCGTAAAGGTAAGGGCGTGAGTGTGATAAAAGGGCTCGCATTAGATGAAAAAGCCTTAAAAGATCTTGCGCAAAAACTGAAGAAACAATGTGGCTGCGGTGGTACAGTAAAAGACTTCTGCATTGAAGTACAAACCGACAATCGCGAACAAATAAAATCCATATTAGAAAAGTTGAATTTCACAGTGAAATTAGCGGGTGGATGATACATATCGCTGAGACACGATTTGGGAGAGTATATGGATAGCTTCAAAGACCATTTTTTAATTGCCATGCCATCACTAGATGAGACATTTTTTGAACGTGCGGTGATCTATATTTGTGAGCATGATCAAAAGGGTGCCATGGGAATAATGGTTAACCGACCCATTGGCGTTGAAGTTGAAGATCTGCTTGAACAAATGGAATTATATTTATCGCCAGAGTTTTCATTCTCCTTAGACAATCAAGTACTCATAGGTGGCCCAGTGGCGCCCGAACGTGGTTTTGTGCTGCATACGCCTCAAAAACATTGGATCAATAGCACTGAGATCAGTGAAGAGACGATGTTAACTTCTTCACGGGATATATTAGCCGCGATTGGTTCAGATAAATCTCCCGAGCAATTCATTGTTGCTCTTGGCTACGCTGGTTGGAGTAAAGATCAGCTTGAACAAGAAATTGCAGACAATACCTGGTTAACGATTAAAGCCACACCAGAGTTACTTTTCAACATTGATCATGAACACCTGTGGCAAATGGCGACTGAAGAACTGGGTTTTGATATTTGGCAAATGTCTAGTCAAATAGGTCATGCTTAAAAATAGTTCGCTACGCTTCTAGGGCGGACTACGTCCTGCTAGGATCTAGGGCGTGACTTCGTCACTGCTAGTGTCGCTGCGCTGCTAGAACGGACTACGTCCTGCTAGGATCGCTTCGCTTCTAGGGACAGCTTCGCTGCTAAGATTGAGTCGCTGCGCGACTCGGCTGTTGATTTTATAGCCTCTAGCCGCGTAGCGTCCTAGCAGCGCAGCGCTCTAGGCATCGAGATCCTAGGCCGCTACGCGGATAGTGCGCTTCGCTTCTAGGACGGACTACGTCCT
Source organism: Shewanella sp. Actino-trap-3 (assembly GCF_002836275.1). Taxonomy (NCBI): domain Bacteria; kingdom Pseudomonadati; phylum Pseudomonadota; class Gammaproteobacteria; order Alteromonadales; family Shewanellaceae; genus Shewanella; species Shewanella sp. Actino-trap-3. The sequence goes on from NZ_PJCE01000001.1 coordinate 4,530,747, forward strand.
GCTAGGGACAGCTTCGCTGCTAAGATACTAGGCCGCAGCGCTCTAGGCTGTTGCTTTTAAAGTGATTAAACAAAGAGATAAACATGCAACCACAAACCGTTTTAGGGTTCGACTACGGCACCAAAAGTATTGGTGTCGCTATAGGTCAAGCCATTACTGCTAGTGCCACGCCTTTACTATCAATTAAAGCGGTTGATGGGATCCCTAATTGGGATGATATCGATAAATTATTAAAAGAATGGCAACCAGACCTTGTCGTCGTCGGCCTACCGTTAAATATGGATGGCACCGAACAAGAGATGACGCAACGAGCCCGAAAATTTGCTAACCGAATTAATGGTCGTTTTGGGGTTAAAATTGCCACCCAAGATGAACGCTTAACCACTGCCGATGCTAAAGCTCGCTTATTCGAACTCGGTGGCTTTAAAGCGTTAACCAAAGGTCAAATTGATGCGGTTTCAGCGGTATTAATTATCGAAAGTTATTTTGAAAATCAGTTTTAATCTAGATCCTAGGCCGCTACGCGGCTAGGCTGTTGATTTTATAGAATCTAGCCGCGTAGCGTCCTAGCAGCGCAGCGCTCTAGGCTTTTTTGGCTCGCTACCGCTCTAGGCTTTTGGCTCGCTACCGTTTAATTCGCACCAACATGGTGCAACCGCTTGTCTTTGTTGCACAATTATCAAGCTTATTCTCCGCACTACTTTTCATATCATGACTTGACGTGTTTCAAATACGTTATATATATCAAAGGCTAAAGTCTATTTGTGCCATTAAGGTGCAAAGTCATTATGCTTGGCATATATCCTGAATCAATCAATAACTAAATCCATAACTAAATCGAGTAAGTGTGAGGTCGCTACGCTACTAGGGCGTGACTCTGTCACTGCTAGGGCGGACTTCGTCCTGCTAGGACGCTACGCGGATAGAGCGCTGCGCTTCTAGGGACAGCTTCGCTGCTAAGATTGAGTCGCTGCGCGACTAGGCTGTTGATTTTATAGCCTCTAGCCGCGAAGCGTCCTAGCAGCGTAGCGTTCTCGGCTGTAGCTAAGATTGAGTGACTAGATTCTAGGCCGCTTCGCTACTATGCTTTAGTTTTTATAGAATCTAGTCGCGAAGCGCTCTAGGCATCGAGATCCTAGGCCGCTACGCGACTAGGCTGTTGCTAAGATTTTATAGAATCTAGCCGCATAGCGTCCTAGCAGCGAAGCGCTCTAGGCATCGAGATCCTAGGCCGCTACGCGGATAGTGCGCTTCGCTTCTAGGGCGGACTACGTCCTGCTAGGGACAGCTTCGCTGCTAAGATCCTAGGCCGCTACGCGGCTAGGCTGTTGATTTTATAGAATCTAGCCGCGTAGCGTCCTAGCAGCGCAGCGCTCTAGGCTGTTGATTTTATAGCGTCCTAGGCTTTAGCGAAGCGTTCATTGGTTAAAAGGGAGATGATATGACAACACGACCACTTATCTTTACTGACATAGATGGCACTTTACTTGACCATTATGACTATAGCTTTAGTCATGCAATAGACGTGATTGAAGCATTAAATGAACGGCATATTCCTATTATTGCCAATACCAGTAAAACCTTTGCCGAAATGGAAAAGCTCCAACAAACCATCGGTTTTAATTCGCCATTTATTTCAGAAAATGGTGCGGTAATTTATATCCCTATTGGTTACTTTGACCAACAGCCACAAGATACGTTTACCCAAGGATATTATTGGGTAAAGGAGTTTTGTCAGCCGCGAACATATTGGCTCGAATTGTTAACAGAGCATGCACAAGCCTTTGACGATGACTTTATTGGTTTTTCAACGTTGTCGGTTGAAGCGTTATGTGAAGTCACCGATCTGTCACCAGACAATGCCAAGCTGGCATTAATCAGGCACTACGGCGAACCACTACTTTGGCAGGGTGATGAAGCCAGTAAACAAGCCTTTATTAAGTTGATGACAGGTGTTGGTGCTCAAATGCTCCAGGGCGGACGATTTCTACATGTTGGCGGTGATACCGATAAAGGCAAGGCCATGAAATGGTTAGCCGATGTGTATGCCAAGCAATATCACGCACCTGTTATTACCATTGCACTGGGTGACAGTGGTAATGACACAGCCATGCTCGAAGCTGCCGATATTGCCATACAAATTAAGTCACCTGTTCATGACTTTCCTACCTTAACGACAAAAAAACAAAGTATTAAAAGCAGTCTATACGGTCCTAAAGGGTGGGCTGAATGTATAACCCAAACGCTATTGTCGTCATCGGTTGAATCACAGAAAAACCAACTAACATTTGGAGGGGCGTAATATGGCCGATTTTTATCAAAATGGCATTGTCACCACAATGCACAATTTAACCCGACGTACCCATGAAGAGCTTGAAAAAGAGTTAATTAAGTTTTCAAAAACACGTCCATTAGGATTAATACTGCCCTCTCTTTATTCTGAGTTAGAAGGTGACGCGCTTAAAGATATTGTTAGTAAATTGAAAGAGGTACCATACTTAAACGAAATTGTGATTGGATTAGACCGAGCCGATCTCAAGCAATATAAACATGCACTGCGCTTTTTTGGCGATTTACCCCAACATCACCGCATTTTGTGGAATGACGGCCCACGTTTACAAGCGCTGGATGCAAAACTGCAAACCTTAGGTTTAGCGCCTAAAGAATTGGGTAAAGGCCGTAATGTTTGGTATTGCATGGGCTATATTCTGGCCTCTGGAAAAACCGAATCGGTTGCTTTGCACGACTGCGATATTGTCACCTATGAAAAGTCATTGCTGGCACGTTTACTTTATCCTGTGGCCAACCCGAAGTTTAATTACGAGTTTAGTAAAGGCTATTATGCGCGTATTTCCAATGGGCAAATTAATGGCCGAGTGTCACGGCTGTTAGTCACTCCGTTGATTAAAGCGCTTAAAAAAGTGGTCGGTTATAACGAATATTTAGACTACATGGACAGTTTTCGTTATCCATTAGCGGGCGAGTTTTCATTTAGACGCGATGTACTCAACGACCTACGGATCCCAAGTGACTGGGGATTAGAAATTGGTGTGTTATCAGAAATGCAGCGCAATTATGCCCATAATCGTATTTGTCAGGTCGATATCGCCGACAATTACGATCATAAACATCAAGACCTATCATTAGATAACGAAGAAGAGGGTCTGTCTAAAATGTCGATCGATATCACCAAAGCATTCTTTCGTAAACTAGCCACTCAAGGCAATACTTTTAGCACCGAATCGTTCCGAACCCTTAAGGCGACTTATTACCGTATCGCCCTAGATTATGTCGAAACCTATCATAACGATGCAATAATGAACGGCTTAACCACGGATATTCATTTAGAAGAAAAAGCCGTTGAAATGTTTGCCCAAAATATAGTAACGGCAGGGCAGCGCTTTTTAGATAACCCAATGGAAACCCCCTTTATGCCAACATGGAGCCGAGTAGTCAGTGCCATGCCAGACGTACTTGAGCAACTAAAAGCAGCCGTTGAAGCCGATCACGCCGAGTTTAGTTAACCGGATCACGACTTAATCGTTGGGATAATAGCCGGGATAATAATCCTCGGGTTAATAGTTGGGATAATAGCAGTGTAAATAGCTGCATCAAGATCTGGCCTATTGTAAGTCAATGCAACCAAACGTATCGAAGATAGCGGGGAGGATTGCTGAATAAGCAGCTGTCTAATGACGTTTTATCACCATAAGTCGAGGCTGGAACCTCGAACATCGAACAACAAGGACACCTTATGTCAGTAATGGAAGTATTACAGCAAAAGCTGCAGCAACAACTTAGCTTTATTTACAATGATATCGAACTCGACATGAGCACCTCAGAGTTGGCGGTTCAACTCATCGACATCATGCGCATAACTGAGTATTGCCAAGTACCAGCACCTTTTGTTAATCATTGGTCCGAAAAAGACATCATTATGATCACTTATGCTGACAGTGTGCTCCAACAAGGTGAGCGTCCACTCACAACCCTGGCGCAATTTATCGACAGCTATTTAAGTTGCATCAATGCGGTGCATATATTACCGTTTTTTCCCTACAGCTCAGACGATGGTTTTTCCGTTATCGACTACTCAAGCATTAACGAAGGTCTAGGCTCGTGGGCAGACATTAGTGCCATTGCCAGCAAGCGACGATTAATGTCAGATCTAGTCATCAATCATTGTTCCAGCCGCAGTTTATGGTTTGAACATTTTTGTAAAGGTGAGGGCGTGGGCCATGACTACTTCTTTACCGCCGATCCGGAGGATGATTTAAGCGCGGTGGTTCGGCCCAGAACCTCAGCCCTACTCAGGCCAACTGAGACACCTAACGGCACTCAACATGTATGGTGTACCTTTAGCCACGATCAAGTCGATTTTGATTTTCGTAATCCACAAGTGTTAATTGAGTTTGTGCGAATAATTCGGCAATATTTAGATGCTGGGATCAGCATTTTTCGCCTAGATGCGGTGGCTTTTTTATGGAAAATAGTGGGCAGTAAATCAATTAACTTACCGCAAACCCATGAAATAGTCCGTTTGTTGCGTACATTAATCGAGCACGCCCAACAAGACGCCATTATTATTACCGAAACCAATATCCCTAACCCTCAAAACTTGACCTATTTTGGTAATGCTAACGAAGCCCACAGCATTTATAACTTTTCACTGCCACCATTGTTGATCAACAGCCTTATTACCGGTAGTTGCTTGTACTTAAAGCGTTGGCTTATGAGCATGCCGCCCGCACAAGATGGCACAACCTACTTTAATTTTATTGCCTCCCACGATGGCATCGGCCTTCGCCCGGCAGAGGGGTTACTCGACGACGATGAGATAGATACACTCGTCGACACTATGCAACAATTCGGTGGCCAAATATCATCACGAACGACAGAAGATGGTCAGCAAAAGCCATACGAAATGAACATAGCCCTGTTTGATGCGCTGCAAGGCACCACTAAAGGCAAAGACGCTTGGGGCATGCAACGTTTTGTGTGTGCCCATACCATTATGTTAGCGCTAGAAGGTATTCCAGGTATTTATATTCACAGTTTACTGGGAACCCGCAACGACTATGAAAAGCTGGCAAACACGTCACATAATCGTGCTATTAACCGTCATCGTTGGGACCTCAATCAATTAACTGAGCAGCTAAGTGATACCAACAGCGACCATAGCCAAGTGTTAACCGCGCTGACCCATTTAATTAATATTCGCACCCAACAAAGTGCTTTTCACCCCAATGCCACCCAGTTCACCTTGCACTTAGGCTTACAATTATTTGGTTTCTGGCGTCAAAGTCGTAACCGTAAACAGAGCATCTTCTGCGTCAGTAACGTATCTGATCAAGTCACCACGCTACCCATTAATGAACTTAATCTTACTATTGCCGACTACTGGATAGATCTATTAACCGGCCAACAGATTGAAGACATCACCCAACCTATGCAACTGCAACCCTACCAAACAGTGTGGATTAGTAACTAGTATCCTAGGCCGCTACGCTACTAGGCCGGACTACGTCCTGCTAGGCCGCTACGCTGCTAGGGCGGACTACGTCCTGCTAGGATCGCTACGCTGCTAGGGCGGACTACGTCCTGCTAGGATCGCTACGCTGCTAGAGCGGACTACGTCCTGCTAGGCCGCTACGCTGCTAGAGCGGACTACGTCCTGCTAGAGCGGACTACGTCCTGCTAGGCCGCTACGCTGCTAGGCCGCTACGCTGCTAGGGCGGACTACGTCCTGCTAGGATCGCTACGCTTCTAGAGCGGACTACGTCCTGCTAGGGACAGCTTCGCTGTTAAGATTTTATAGCCTCTAGCCGCGAAGCGTCCTAGCAGCGCAGCGCTCTAGGCTGTTGCTTTTAATGCGTCCTAGCAGCGTAGCTCTAGGCTCTTGGCTATTAGCAAGCTTTTGCTTTTTACAATGTCTTAGCTCATTATAAGCTTATAAGCATATACACATTGTTATTGGAGCCTGTATGAAAAAATTATTTATAGCCGTTGCGGTATTAGCGTTGAGCGCATGTAGTACCTTAAAATCGACTTCAGACTTCGATCCATCGGTATCATTTGATCAATATAAAACTTACTCATGGGTAGTGAAGAAAAATAACGATGCGGGTTATCATTTAGACGGACTCATGGATCAACGTATCCGCGCCGCTATTGAAAGCCAATTAAACCAAAAAGGTATCAGTAAAACAGACAAGCAAACCGCAGATTTATTGGTTAACTACATCACTAAAGTCGATAAAAAAATTAATATCGACACCTTTAACAGTCATTATGGCTATAACCCATATTACGGTCCTCGTTGGGGGTTAGGTGGTAGCATACAAACTGAAACCACAGTGCGCGAATATGAAGTTGGCACCTTAATGGTTGATTTAGTGGATAATAAAACCGGTAAATTGGTTTGGCGTGGCACTGTGGCCGATACAGTACGAGAACAGAATACTCCAGAAGAACGGATTCAAATCATCAATAAAGCCATTGATGCAGTAATGATGAACTACCCACCCAAGCCAATTCAGTAACCTCTAGGTCCTAGATTTTAGGTCCTAGGCCGCTACGCGGATAGTTTGCTTCGCTTCTAAGATCCTAGGCCGCTATGCGGATAGTGCGCTTCGCTTCTAGGGCGTGACTTCGTCACTGCTAGGGACCGCTTCGCTGCTAAGATTCTAGGCCGCTACGCGGATAGTGCGCTTCGCTTCTAGGACGTGACTTCGTCACTGCTAGGGACAGCTTCGCTGCTAAGATTGTATAGCATCTAGCAGCGAAGCGTCCTCGAAGACCGCAGGTCGTTCTAGCAGCCGCAGGCGCCCTATTCCTAGCATCTAGCAGCGAAGCGTCCTCGAAGACCGCAGGTCGTCCTAGCAGCCGCAGGCGCCCTATTCCTAGCATCTAGCCGCGCAGCCCTTCCTAGAATAGACTTAACATGCCAGTGCGATGAAACATAAAATAAAATTAACCAAACTGCGTGTGTTAAAGACGTCAAGTGTACGTCGAATGATAAATCAATTAGTTACTCCCAGATTCAGATCACAATTGATAGTACTTTTGCTTAATATAAAACCAATTAATGACTTAAACGCAGTATTTATAGGCATTAAGGCTTAAAAATCCATTCAAATAGGTAAGGAATTTTGCTACTATCTTGGGTCGTGAATGGGATGTCACATGTTCAGACTAATGAGCAAATTTAAACAAGCGAGTCATAATGAAATCTTGGTATTTACTGTATTGCAAAACGCGTCATGAAATACGTGCACAGCAAAATTTGGCGTTGCAACAAGTCGATAGTTATTTACCTATGATCACCCAGCAAAAAACGGTACGTAACAAGCAAAAAATGGTTACAGCGCCTCTTTTCCCTAGCTACCTGTTTATCTATTTCGATCCTCAAATCACTAGCGTGAGCAAAATCCACAATACCCGTGGCGCTAACCGCATTGTTGGTTGTCGAGAAGTGATGACGCCCATTGACGAAAGAATTATTTCAGCGCTTAAACGACGAGTTCAAGATTATGTGCCAGAAGAAGCCAAACCATTAGGCAAAGGCGATAAAGTCAAATTTGTCGACGGACCGTTTAAAGACCTTGAAGCCATATTCGATGAGAACAACCCAGATAAACGTTGCCATGTGTTATTTAACATTATGGGACAACAGAAACGAATTTTAGTCGAACTTACCAATTTACAAGCTATATCAAAAAATGACGCATTAACTTAAATGGCTAAAGTGTCAGACAATCGCGATGTTTTTTGTAGGATATTGTCCATTCGTAAAATGAGTATGGGCAATTAACTGAACGATTTTAAGCTTGAGAGGTTGAATTTTAACCGTTCAGGCGACGTGGATACTATTTTAGAAAAAATTACAACGGATAGCGACTTTTACTCAAGCATCCAAGTCGATTTTTGAGTATAATCTTGCGCTCAATTATTGACTGCTATGGTTTTTAGCCAATAAAAATGAATATTTCGCACAGCGAAGGGCACTTTGGAAGCCGTAATCTATGGGCGGTAGCGTGCCTATAAATCGATAACAGCAAGGGCCTAGAGCGCTGCTAGGACGCATTAAAGGCAAAAGCCTAGAGCGCTTCGCTGCTAGGACGCTACGCGGCTAGAGGCTATAAAATCTTAGTAGCGAAGCGGCCTAGAACCTCGATGACTAGAACACTACGCGGCTAGAGGCTATAAAATCTTAGCAGCGGAGCTGTTCTTAGCAGGACGAAGTCCGCTCTCTGGCGAGCCTGCGAGTTCCTAGATACTAGCAGGACGAAGTCCGTCCTAGAACTTAGCAGGACGTAGTCCGCCCTAGAAGCGAAGCGCACTATCCGCGTAGCGGCCTAGAATCTGGCGAGCCTGCGAGTTCCTAGAACATTAATTACAATAATAATATTGGAGATACCTGGTGTTACATAAAACCAAAAACGCATTGATAGCAGGCATGACAGCCTTTATTATTTTAACCACGCAAGCGCAAGCCATCACCCCAACACCGCAAATGATTGAGCAGTTTAAACAATTGCCCAAAGCAGAGCAGGAGCGAGTGGCAAAACAGTATGGTATAGACCCTTCATTGTTATCAGGTAAAGCTAGCAATTCAGCTACTGTGACTAATCCTAATTTAGTTAACCCTCGAGATGATGGTAGCAATGAAGGACAAAACATCGATGGCGAGCAATACACTGACAAAAAGAAAAAGAACGAGTTTGATTTTAATGAAGACAGTGATAAAGACGCCCTAAAACGTTTTGGTTACGACATGTTTGCCGGTGAACCAACCACCTTTGCTCCTGTAACAGATGTTCCGGTGCCAAGTGAATATATGGTCGGCCCTGGCGATGTCATTAAGGTTCAGTTATACGGCAAAGAAAGCAACGAATACAGTTTAACCATTAATCGTGATGGCACAGTGCAAATACCCGATTTAGGCCCTGTATCTGTTGCCGGATTAAGTTTTGCCGATTTACGTCAAGAACTGTCTAAACGCATACAGCAGCAAATGATCGGCATCGAATCGAATATCACCATGGGTGAATTACGCTCAATTCGCATTTTTATCGCTGGCGATGCTTACAAGCCCGGTTCGTACACAGTATCAAGTTTATCCACCATTACTCAGGCGCTATTTGTCGCGGGGGGTGTTAATGAAATCGGTAGCCTGCGTAATGTGCAAGTTAAGCGCAACGGTAAGTTAGTTGGCGCATTTGATTTATACGATTTACTGCTCCGTGGTGATGCCTCTGGCGACATTAACCTTCGTTCAGGTGATGTAGTATTCATTCCATCAATTGGTGGTTTAGTCAGCGTGGCGGGTGAAGTACAACGCCCGGCAATTTACGAGCTGAAAAAGCACGAAACCATTAGTGATGTTATCAACATGGCAGCGGGCATCAAGCAAGGTGCTTATCCTAAAAATAGCAGTATTGAGCGTTATAATGCCAATGGCTTAAAAACCATTATTAATGTCGATTTAACGTCTGCAAAAGGCAACAACACCTTAGCTAAAGCGGGTGATTATATTCGGGTTAAAAATGCCTCTAATCAATATGAAGATGCTATCACCGTTGTGGGTGCCGTTGTTCGCCCAGGTAAATACCAGTGGAAGCAACAGCGAATAAGCGATCTACTGCCGTCTATTTGGGGTGATTTATTATTATCTGCCGATCTAGATTACGGCTTGATTGTGCGTGAAATAAACAAACATGGCGACATCGAAACGCTGCAATTTGCCCCTGGCGAAGCCATTACGTCACCTAATTCCGTGCAAAACCTACGCTTGCAGCCACGCGACAAGGTGATGATATTCAATTTTAATGATGATACTCAAAATCGCTTTGAATTAAATGCACTGGTTAAAAAACGGGTTAATAAAGTTGAATCACTTAAAGGCGATTCATTACTGGATGCAGACCTTTTTAAAGCAGGATTTGAAACCTTAGACAGTACGGTAACAAGCAAATATACCAATCAAATAGCGGGCGTGGTATTAAATGTAGAAACATCTGTAGAGCAAACGCTGGTTGGCAGTGAAGTGTCTCAGATGCTGTCAAATTTATTTGAGGACAGAGACTTAATTAAACTCAGTCATGTTATGTCACGCAAAGAATTATTGTACCCCATAGTGACCAAACTGACCCAGCAGGGCGATGCACAACAAGGCATACAAATTGTCGCCATCAGCGGTAAAATTCGACATCCAGGTGTTTACCCGTTAACAAACTCTGCCAAAGTTACCGACTTACTTAAAGCGGCTGGTGGACTGTTAGAAGGGGCTTATACTGAACGCGCTGAATTAACTCGCACCCGTACTACTGCCGTCATTTCAGATATTATCCATAAACAAATTGACCTACATGCCGTCATTAATGGCAGCCAAGTAGAGAATATCAAGCTAGAAGGCCGTGACATGGTCACTATTCTAACCACGCCTGAATGGCAAGAAAGAAAAGTTATCGAAATTAAAGGCGAAGTTAAGTTCCCGGGTACCTATAACATTAGACGCGGTGAGACACTCTCTGATGCCATTGCTAGGGCGGGTGGTTTTACCGAGTTTGCTTATCCTGCCGCATCAGTATTTGTACGTGAATCCGTACGGATGCAAGAACAGCTCGAAATTAAAAAGTTAGCCAACCAACTTCGCCGAGACCTTGCTACTCGCGGAGTATCAAAAGATGGTTTAAACATTAATTATTCCGAAGCGCAGTTAATGTTAACCGACTTAGAAAATATAAAAGCGGTAGGCCGGTTAGTGGTAGATTTAAATGCGCTTAAGTTAGGCATTAAAGAGGCTGACCTGCAACTGGAAGACAGCGACGTATTGTACGTGCCAACCATTAAGCAAACCGTCGCCGTTATGGGTGAGGTGCAACATCCTACGACGCATCGATTTAAAGAAGGCTTAACCCTAGACGATTACTTATTGATGTCTGGTGGCCCAAGAGAACGCGGCGATGAAGATAGAGTCTACGTCATCAAGGCCAATGGTTCGGTGATGATGCCGACTCACAGTAGTTGGTTTAGCAATGAATCAAAAATCTCAGCCGGTGATACGGTTATTATTCCTTTAGACACAGAATATAAAGATAACCTAACGCTTTGGTCGCAAGTCACCCAGATTATTTATAACACCGCCGTAGCATTTGCTGCTGTATCAGGGATCTAGCCTTCTAGGGCGTGACTTCGTCACTGCTAGGATCGCTTCGCTGCTAGGCCGCTACGCGGATAGTGCGCTTCGCTTCTAGGGCGTGACTTCGTCACTGCTAGGATCGCTTCGCTGCTAGGCCGCTACGCGGATAGTGCGCTTCGCTTCTAGGACAGCTACGCTGCTAAGATTTTATAGCAGGCCGTAGGCCGCTCTAGCCGCGAAGCGTCCTAGCAGCGCAGCGCTCTAGGCTGTTTGTTTTATAGCGTCCTAGATTTTCAACTTCAGAAGGAACTGATATGCGTTTCGAACAACTGGATGTGTGGAAAAGAGCTTCTAGATTGTCTTGTCAAATTTATCAGTTGACGGAATCAGTCAGTAACTGGGGCTTCAAAGATCAAATTACACGTTCAGGATTATCTGTTCCCTCAAACATAGCGGAGGGCGAGGAACGTGAAACCCTAAAAGAAAAGATAAGGTTTCTGTATTACGCAAAAGGGTCTCTAGGTGAGCTTGTAACTCAGTTATATATCGGAGCGGAAATCGAATACCTTGATAAACAAATGGCTATGTCGATGGTAAAAGAAGCTAAAGAGTTAGCCAAAATTTTAGGTGCTCTTATAAAACAAAAACAAGCACAGATTAAAGAAGATAACGCCGATTACCAAACAAAGTGACTAATACGCAAGCTTGTGATTTCCGCTTGTATAGCAGCGAAGCTGACATCTTTTGACCTTATAGCAGCGTAGCGCTCTAGCCGCGAAGCGTCCTAGAATCTAGGCTTTTGCTTTGCTTGTATAGCAGCGAAGCGCCCTAGCCGCGAAGCGTCCTAGAATCTAGGCTTTTGCTTTTATGGCATTTAGAAGCGAAGCGCACTGCTTCCCAACAGACAAGAAATGATGAATAACAAAAACAAACAATTAAATCCAGATGCACAATTTCAACCCTATGCCACCCAACCAATGGGAAGTGCGCAAGACGACGAAATCGATCTTCGTGAGCTTTTTTCTGTAATTTGGCAAGGTAAGTGGTTAATTATTGCCATCACTGCAGTGTTTGCTATTGGCTCGGTTATTTTTGCCATTAATCAGCCGAATATTTATAAGTCAGAAGCGCTATTAGCGCCTGCTGACTCAGAGCAAGGTGGCGGTGGTTTAGGTGCGCTGGCCGGACAGTTCGGTGGTCTAGCAAGTATGGCTGGCATCAACTTAGGTGGCGGTGGTGGTGTCGATAAAACACAAATGGCAATCGAGGTGATGAAATCACGTCAATTTACCAGTGACTTTATTCAAAATCACAATATTTTGCCTGACTTAATGGCGGCGAAAAAATGGAATATGGCTGATAACAGTATCAGTTATGATGACGATTTATACCAAGCAGCTGAAAGTAAGTGGATTCGTGAAGCCAAACTGCCATATAAGCCTGAGCCATCAATGCAGGAAGCTTACAAAGAGTTCAGTAAAATTATTGCCGTTAATGCTGCAAAAGATACTGGCATGGTTAATGTGTCAGTAGAGCATCTATCCCCTCAAGTTGCACAGCAATGGGTTAGTTGGTTAGTTGCGGACATCAATAACGAAATGAAGCAACGCGATGTTGCTGAAGCCAATCGAAGTAAAGCTTTTTTACAAACACAGATACAACAAACGAATGTCGCGGATATACGCACAATTTTGTATAAATTAATCGAAGAACAAACAAAAACAATTATGTTTGCAGAAGTGCGTGATGAGTATGTGTTTAAAACCATCGATCCTGCGTTTGTTCCAGAAGAAAAAGCAAAACCGAAGCGCGCATTAATCTGTGTACTAGGCACCATGCTAGGCGGAATGTTAGCCATAATGTTGGTGTTAATTCGGTATTTTGTCAGAAAAGATTAACACTCTCTGCTTTTATAGTTTCTAGCAGCGAAGCGCTCTAGCAATCTAGGCTCAACTCTTTATTAGAGCCTATTGGGACTGTTTTAAAGAAAACAGCAAAACCTAGGTTTTATGCAGGTTAGCGACGATTAACCTGTCTCAAAATGGACAAAAAGTGTCTCAGCGTGGTTTAAAGTGCTGAGATTGGTAATTGAATGAAATCAATTCCTGACAGTAGATATTAATCATAATTGGATTAGAAGTAATGTCAAAAAAGAAAGTACTTACGGTTTTTGGTACCCGGCCCGAAGCAATCAAAATGGCTCCTTTAGTTCATGCACTCGCTGCAGATGAGCGTTTTGAAGCAAAATGTTGTGTGACTGCACAACACAGAGAAATGTTAGATCAAGTGCTTGAACTCTTCGACATCACTCCTGATTATGACCTTAACTTGATGAAAGCTGGCCAAACATTAAATGACATTACATCAAGGGTCGTCCAAGAGCTCAAGCCTGTACTTCAAGAGTTCAAACCTGATGTTGTGCTTGTTCATGGTGATACAGCAACAACCTTTGCAGCGAGTTTAGCTGCTTATTATGAACAGATTGAAGTGGGTCATGTTGAAGCTGGACTTCGAACTGGCAATATTTATTCACCTTGGCCGGAAGAAGCGAATCGACGCCTAACTGGTGTACTTACGAAATATCATTTTGCACCTACCGAAACATCAAAAGAAAACCTCCTTAAAGAAAACTTTAACTCAGAAAACATCATTGTAACGGGTAACACTGTTATTGACGCTCTGTTTATGGTTAAGAACAAAATAGAAACTGATGATGAATTAAAGCTAACACTTTCTTCTCAGTTTCCATTCCTCGATGAAGCTAGAAAGTTAATTTTAGTCACCGGTCATCGCCGCGAGAGTTTTGGTGGGGGATTCGAACGGATTTGCGAAGCATTAGCAAAAACCGCAAAGGCGCATCCAGATTGTCAAATATTGTATCCTATGCATCTAAACCCGAATGTCAGGGAGCCCGTTAATAGAATGTTAGATGGGATCGATAATATTTATTTGATTGAGCCACAGCAATATCTACCATTTATATATTTGATGATACGCGCTTATATTATTTTAACAGATTCTGGTGGAATTCAAGAAGAAGCGCCTTCATTAGGTAAACCTGTTTTGGTCATGCGTGATACCACCGAAAGACCAGAGGCTGTAGATGCTGGCACTGTTAAGTTGGTTGGAACAGACATAGAGACGATTATTCAAAGCTTGAATGAATTATTGTGTGATGATTCGGCTTATCAAAAGATGAGCTTTGCACATAATCCATATGGTGACGGTCAAGCATGTCAAAGAATTATTGATTTATTACATTTTAAAATTAGGTAAAAATATGTTTCATTTGAGAGATTTGAGAATAGGAATTATTGGACTTGGTTATGTTGGATTACCGTTAGCCGTAGAGTTTGGTAAAAAATATAAAACAATAGGTTTTGATATTGCACCAGTTAGAGTTGCAGAACTTATGAGTGGTAAAGATTCGACTCTAGAGTGTGAAAATGAAGAGTTGCTAGAAGCCACATTACTCACATATACCACTTCACTTGAAGGTATTAAGGGTTGTAACTTTTATATTGTAACTGTCCCTACTCCAATCGATGATAATAATGCACCAGATTTAACCCCTTTGGAAAAAGCTTCACAAAGTCTTGGTCAAGTTATTTCCAATGGTGATGTCGTTGTTTTTGAGTCAACTGTTTATCCTGGTGCGACAGAAGAAGTTTGTATTCCTATAATCGAAAAAGTTTCAGGGCTTAAGTTTAATATTGATTTCTTTGCTGGCTATTCACCAGAGCGTATCAATCCTGGTGACAAAGTAAATAGATTAACAACCATTGTCAAAATAACATCAGGATCAACATCTGAAATAGCAGATTTTGTTGATAGCGTATATTCATCTATTGTTACAGCCGGTACGCATAAAGCATCCTCAATTAAAGTAGCTGAAGCTGCAAAAGTGATTGAGAATACACAGCGAGATTTAAACATTGCAATTATAAATGAATTCGCAAAGATTTTTAATCGCTTAGGTATTGATACTGAAGAGGTATTAAAAGCAGCTGGTACTAAATGGAATTTTTTGCCATTTAAGCCTGGATTGGTCGGTGGACATTGCATTAGTGTTGACCCTTACTATTTAACATATAAAGCGAAAGAAGTTGGATATCAACCTGAGGTTATTTTGGCGGGTCGTCGCATCAACGATGGTATGGGTGAGTATGTTGCTACACAAATGGTTAAAAAACTATCAAGTCAAAAAATACATATTGATGAAGCAAATATTTTAGTACTCGGTTTTACCTTTAAAGGTGATTGCCCTGATGTACGTAACACTAAAATAATTGATATTATTAACGAGCTAAAAGATTTCAATATGAATGTTGATGTATACGATAACTGGGCTAACCCTGAAGATGTGCACCATGAATATGGCATACAGTTAATCAATACTTTACCTAAAAATCACTATGATGGAATTATTGTTGCTGTTGACCATAGTGAATTCAAAAAAATGGGCGCTGAGACTGTTCGTAAGTTAGGTAAAGAAAAGCATGTATTATACGATGTAAAATATGTATTTAGCCTTAATGATTCAGACATAAGATTATAATCAGGAATATATAATGAAAAATTTTGCTCTTATCGGTGCGTCGGGTTATATCGCGCCTCGTCATTTAAAAGCTATTAAAGAGACTGGTCATAAACTATTAGTTGCAATGGACATTAATGATTCAGTAGGAATTATGGATAGCCATTTCCCTGATGCTGAGTTTTTTACAGAGTTTGAAGACTTTACTGCCTTTGTTGAAGATCAAGCGATGAAAGGTAAGAAGCTAGATTATATTGCCATTTGTAGCCCTAACTATCTCCATGCACCACATATGAAGTATGCACTCAAAAATGGCATTGATGTTATTTGTGAAAAACCATTAGTGCTTCATTCTGAAGATATGGATATTCTTAAACTGTATGAAGAAAAATACGGTGCAAGGGTAAATTCAATTTTGCAACTTAGATTACACCCGTCAATCATCGCGTTAAAAGAAAAGATTGCAGCTGCGCCAACAGATAAAATTTTTGATGTTGACTTAACCTATTTGACATCACGCGGTAAGTGGTACATGAAGTCATGGAAGGGGTTTGATCAAAAATCTGGCGGTGTCGCGACCAACATAGGAGTTCATTTTTACGATATGTTACATTTTGTATTTGGTGCATTAAAGTCAAGTGAAGTTCATTATCGTGACGAAAAAACGGCCAGTGGTTATCTAGAATACGAGCGAGCCCGCGTTAAATGGTTTTTATCAATAGATGCAAATAATTTACCTGAAAATGCCGTTAAAGGTGAAAAGTTAACCTATCGTAGCATCACCGTTGGTGACGAAGAGCTTGAGTTTTCGGGTGGTTTTACTGATTTACATACACAAAGTTACCAGAATATTTTGGCTGGCAATGGTTTTGGTATAGACGAAAACCGTGTAGCTATTGAAACGGTAGAAAAAATCCGTGAAATGCCAATTTCCGTAGCTGGTGATAAAGCACATCCATTACTTTCAAAGGTACTGTAGCGATGGACTATCATGTGCATGAAAGCGCCGTTATTGATGATGGCGCAAAAATAGGCAATAACACGAGTGTTTGGCATTTTGTGCACGTGTCTAGTGGTGCGCAAATAGGTAACGGCTGCTCTTTAGGTCAAAATGTGTTTGTTGGTAATAAAGTCACCATTGGTCACAATGTCAAAATTCAAAATAACGTTTCAGTTTACGATAACGTACATATTGAAGACGACGTGTTTTGTGGGCCGAGCATGGTGTTTACTAATGTGTATAACCCACGCTCCTTCATTGAGCGAAAAACAGAATACCGCGACACATTAGTTAAAAAAGGCGCCACATTAGGTGCCAATTGCACCATTGTGTGTGGCGTTGTTATTGGTGAATACTCACTCGTTGGTGCTGGTGCAGTTATTAATAAAGATGTGCCAGCATTTGCATTAATGGTGGGCGTGCCGGCCAAGCAAATAGGTTGGATAAGCAAATACGGTGAACAACTTAACTTGCCATTAACAGGTGAAGGCACCGAGATGTGCCAGCACACGGGCGATACTTATCAGCTCTCAGATTCAATATTGACATTAAAAGAGTAGTAATTTAAATGCAATTTATAGACTTAGCCGCCCAATACCAATATCTTAAAACCAAAATAGACAAACGCATTCAAACAGTGCTAGACCATGGTCATTATATTATGGGACCAGAAGTGCAAGAGCTTGAAGAAGAACTGGCGAAGTACGTTGGCGTTAAGCATGTCATTACCTGCGCAAATGGTACAGATGCATTAACACTTGCAATGATGGTGCTTAATATTAAAGAAGGTGATGTAGTTTTTTGCCCTACGTTTACTTTTTTTGCAACAGCAGAAGTCATTGCGTTTGAAGGCGCTACACCTGTATTCGTAGATTCTGATGAAGCAACGTTTAATATTTGCCCAATTGATCTTGAAAAGCGCATCCAAGCAACTATAGCCGAAGGTAAATTAACCCCTAAAGCTATTATTGCAGTCGATTTATTCGGCTTACCTGCAAATTACCCTGAAATCAAAAAAATAGCCGATAAATATGGCCTTAAACTTGTAGAAGATGCTGCACAAGGATTTGGCGGATCAATTAATGGTCAAAAAGCTGGTAGCTTTGGTGATATTGCTACTACCTCTTTCTTCCCAGCGAAGCCTTTAGGTTGTTATGGTGATGGTGGTGCTGTCTTTACTAATAATGATGAATATGCCGAGTTATTAAAATCTTATAGAGTCCACGGAAAAGGTACTGATAAATACGATAATGTCCGTATTGGTGTTAATAGTCGCTTAGATACTATTCAAGCTGCCATTTTACTTGAAAAACTAGCAGAGTTTCCAACTGAGCTTATAAATCGTAACAAAGCCGCTGCAAACTACGAACAAACACTCGCGTTAAAATATAAGACCCCTCAAGTACCAGAAGGTTATGTAAGCTCTTGGGCGCAATATACGCTTGTTGATGAATACCGTGATATAGCTATGGCTAAATATAAAGCGCAAGGCATTCCAACGGTTATTTATTATGCAACTTGCATGCACCAACAGTCTGCATTTAAGTATTTAGGATACCAGCTTGGTGATTATCCAGTAGCAGAAAGATTAGCTAAACAAGTTTTTAGTCTACCTATGCATGGATATCTTGACTTAGAGATATGACTATGTCCAATAAACCTCAAATCTTTCGCTCATCATTTAGTCGCAATATCGGAAAACTGATGGGGTCAGGCATATTTGTGGGCATATTAGGTGCTTTATGTTTACCTATTATTTCCAGAATTTATGCCCCAGAAGATTTAGGCAGCTTACAATTACTTATCAGTATGATTCTAGTTTTGTCTAGCTTAAGTACTTTTAGATTGGAAGAGGCATTAATTTTACCAACTAGAATGTACAGAACTGAAATATTATATATTCTGTCCATCCTTGCGTTAATTGTATCGACTGTTTTTTTTGGATTTGTTTTTTATATATTTTCAGACTATATATTCACGTTTTTTAATCTACCAATGTACAGTAATTATGTTTTAGTTGTTCCGTTTGGTTGTTTTGTTGTGGGTTTATCGCAAATAACTCAAATGCGATTTGTCGCCTCCGGTTCGTATAGCCAACTGTCTATAAATAAGATTTCACAATCGCTAACCAATAATATTGGTTCAATTGGCTTAGGTTATAATGTAGCATCGTTGACATCCCTCATTGTGTCTTATCTTATGTCATTTCTTTTGGTGGTGATGATTTATTTTCTTACAAATAAAAGCCGTAAAATTAGTGCTAAATGCTATTCTAAGAAAATGTTATTTAGGTATCTCGTGAAGTATAAAAAATACCCGACAATTAACTTGGCAGGAAGTTTTTTAAATAATTTGTCATATCACATGCCTGTTTTTGTTCTATCTAAATCTTTCGGTCACGAGGCTGTTGGTTTCTATATGATGGCAAATAAGTTATTAGATATGCCTATGGCGTTGGTAGCTAGTTCTATTAGTCAGGTTTATATGAAGTATGCAGCCGATGCATTCAATAAGGGGGGGGGCGAATTGATGCTGCTATACAAGTCAACTTTGAAAAAATTATTAATAATTTCAGTGCCTTACTTATTTGTTTTTTTGGGATTGTATTTTATAGGGGTCGAATTAGTTTTAGGTCGCAATTGGCATGGGGTTAATGTGATCATTATACTATTGTTGTGTTCAAAGGTTGCGCAGTTAGTCACCAGCCCTATTAGTACGACATTAAACGTAGTTGACAAGCAAGAGTACGGTCTTTTTTTTATTTGTATATTCCTTGTTTTAAGATATGCGTTATTAGAGTCGGGTCAAAGTTTAAATGTTGCAATTATTCTGTATTCACTTGCAACCTCAATCTTTTATTTAGTTATTAATTATTTTGTTATCGTTCAATTACTAAAGTTCAGTGTGGGAATTAATTTATGAAATATCCTGATGTAGTGAAATTAGTCATTTGGGACCTAGATGAAACATTCTGGACGGGCACTCTTTCAGAAGAAGGGGTTATTCCGATTGTCGAAAATATTAATCTTGTTAAGTTTTGACTGAAAGAGGGTTATAAACTCAATTTGTTCTAAGAATAACTATTTTGACGTAGAGCGCAAGTTGAAAGAACTTCAAGTTTGGGACTTCTTGTTTTTAACAAAATATCTTGGAACCCGAAAGGGCTACAAGTTAAAAAAACAATAGAAAATATGGGCCTAAGATTCGAGAATTGTGTCTTTATAGATGATAATTTAATGAATTTAAATGAAGTAGAAGATATTTGCCCTGGGATTTATGCATATCACCCTGACGATATAATAAACAAGATAAATACCGTAGACGCATTTAAGGGTAAAGTTGACAAAGACTTTTCTAGGTTGAATCAGTATAAGGTTTTGGAAAGTAAGGTATTAGACCAAGAAGGTAATGGTCTTTCTAATGTTGATTTCTTGAGGAAAAGTCAAATTGAAATATATATTGACTATGACTACAAATCAAATCTAAAAAGAATTTATGAGATAATTGAGAGAACTAATCAACTTAACTATACGAAAATTCGACTGGGATCTGAAGCAAAAAAAGAAATGTTTCTTAAAGAAATGGAACACTTTCAAAGTAGTTCAGGTGTTATTTGTTGTCGAGATAAATATGGTGAATATGGGGCCGTAGGTTTTTATTTGTTGAAAACAACTACAGATGATGGCAAGCAATTGAAGCATTTCTCATTTTCATGTAGAGCTATGAATATGGGGGTGGAAAGTTTTGTATATGAACTTTTAGGAAAACCTCAACTAGATGTAGTACAGCCAGTTGCTTACCCATTATCACAATATGAGCTTGTCGATTGGGTCAAGTGTATAACTACCCCATTTACTGAAAAAACAAAACATAGCCACGACCTAAATGTAATGACACTTGGTCCTTGTCATTTGCTCCAGTTAACAAATTTTATACCTAATTCAACTAACTATGTTCATTTTGTTAAACATGGTCACGTTATAAAATTTGATTGCCCTAGTTTCATTCTGAGTACTAAGGAACAAGTTGCTAGTTCTGAATTTATATCAAAAGGATATTCCTGGAGCCACGAAGACTATTCAAAATTTCATAATGAACTGCACACATTCGATAAAGTAGTTTTATCACTTGATGATATATTGATGAATGATAATTTAATTAAAATTGACGGTATGATTTTTCGAATTCCCAAAGCACAGAAAATTGAAAATATAAAGTATGAAAACATTACTCTAGATATAAATTCCAGAGTGATAATTTTGAAAAACATATTAATATATTTATTCGGAGCTGTTAGTGAGAATTGTAAAATTTATATTTTAGATAGTATTTATAATAGCAAAACCCCGAGTGAACTATCTATGAGGCGTCTTATATTTTCTCATGTAATAAATAAGCTTAAAAATGATAATTTAGAAATAATTGATATGAATTCATTGCTGGACTCGATAGCTTTCAATGATGGGATACATCTAAATAGAAGTGGTTATTATGAGTTATCTAAAATCATCATGTTTAATCAACATGCCGGGAATATATGTACTGATGATTATAAGCCATTTCTTAATGTAAAGTTTAAGGATAATACAAAATTTATTAGAGTGAGACAATATCTTGTGAATTTTTTATCCCATGCTCCAATTGTCCTAAAATTAACCCGTTGGTCTTTGAATAAGTGCCGGGAACTAACTATTGGGCTTCGTAAATAAAAATATATCAAGGTAATAATCATGTTCTATTTTAAAGTGTTCAATTTTATATTTTTCTTTTTGAGTAAATTCCCATCTAATTCTTCTGCATCTTTTATTTCAAAGGCTAAAGTTTTTTTTTTGAAACTTAATGGCGCCAAAATTAATGATGGTGTAGCGATCTACCCTTATTCAGAAGTTAGAAATCCAATTAATTTTTCTATCGGAACTAATAGCGGTATTGGTCTCAGGTGTGTTTTTAACTGTGAGGCACAATTATCTATAGGGGCAAGAGTCCTGATAGGCCCTGAGGTAATGATTTTCACTGCAAACCATATATGGTGCGACAAAGATAAAACGTTTTATGGTAAAGGTATCGTTACTGATGATGTGTCAATTGGTGATGATTGTTGGCTAGGTGCTAGGAGTATTATATTACCGGGAGTATCTTTGGGTAAGGGGGTAACTGTTTGCGCAGGGGCTATAGTTACAAAAAGTTTTCCTGATTATTCTGTTATTGCTGGGGTACCAGCCAAAATCATGAAATTTAATAATGTCTAAAGGTATTAATCCCGAACTAAGGATGAACTCGTTATATCTTTCGTATCTATTCTTGATTTTTTTTCTTTGTATTTTTCCTATCTCATCTACTTTTACATCCGTTTTGAATGGTTTCCTCCCTTTTACGCTAATTGAAAAAGTATTTATCTATTTATCCTTTGCAATTCTGATGACTAAAAGTTTCTGCAATAGAACTTATGTTTTTATTGCTGTTTTCGTTTTTTATTCATTATTTATGCTGTTGATTCAGCTATTTTTTTATAGTCAAAACCTTCATTTGTCACTTAACTCTTGGCTTAGGTTGATGATTCCTTTTTTTCTATTTGTTTCACTTGGTTCATTATTTAGGTTTTATGAAGCAAAGATACGCTATGCACTATACTTATCGCTAGGAACTCTGATATTTTTGGCTATATTTTCGATTTTATTAGGTGCCTTTAGCGGAATGGGAGCTGAAATAGGTGGTCGAGGTACAGATATTGCGGGTAATAAGGGGTTTTTTATTGGAGCAAATGAAGTCGGAATCTTGCTTTTAATACTGCTAATTTTCGTTAATAGAATGAGGTCAGACTATATAAGAATTTTTTTATTGCTAGCTATTTGTGTTTGTGGTGTGATTGTTTTAACTAAAAGCTCTCTTGTTGCAAGTTGTTTTGCCGCAGTCTTTATTGTTAATCGGTATGTGTATGTTAAATTTTTTCTAATGTTGGGTTTTACTTTACTATTTTCTTTTTACTGGTCTACGATTTTTGAACAAGCTATCATTTTTACTACAGGTACTTTTTTTGATTTAAATCAAGGTATTGTTCAGTTTTTGTTTCGTGGAAGGCAAGTGTACATGAATGCTTTTTTTAGTGGGATTGATTTTGATTCATATTTTAATTTGATAAGATTATTTTTCTTCGGGTTTGGCGAGAATTTTGTTGCCGATGTTATTGCCAAAGGAATTGATATTCCCGTGGGCAGAAGAAGTACTTTCGAAGCTGATTTTCTCGACTTGTTTTTTTCTTATGGTTTATGTTTTTTTATTCTCTATATCTCACTCGTCTATGTATTTGTGAAAAACTTTTTTTCTTCTCTTTATTTTTTAGAAAAAACGGTAGTTTCTCTTATTTTAATCCATTCTGTAATGGCAGGGCATGTAATATATTCACCCCTAGTTACAATTACTATTGTGTTAATGTATTTTTATTTATCTAAAAACCAAAAGACAACCTATGATAAAATATGACAACCTTATAATTATTATTTACAGCGACCTTGCTAAATCAGGGGGCGGGAGAGAAACATGGCTAGCTCAGTTTTTGAATAATGAAAGGATATTGAATAGTTTTAATTATTTCCATGTTATTTCTGCTACTTCTATAAATGAATCTTCTGAAACAATAGATTTTAATGATGAAATCAACGTTCAT